>NZ_CP106795.1:0-4800000 GCF_025642175.1 Streptomyces albidicamelliae
AGCGCCTCGCTCACTGTCCGACGCAGCCCTCTGCGACCTGCTTGGCAAGCAGCAGTTCGGCACGCTCGCCACCGTCAAGCGCAGTGGACACCCCCACCTGACCACCATGCTCTACAGCTGGGACTCCGAGGCCCGCCTTGTGCGGTTCTCGACGACGGCCGACCGCATCAAGGTCAGGCACCTGCGGCGCGACCCGCGTGCGGCGCTGCACGTGCAGGGCGATGACGTGTGGTCGTTCGCCGTTGCCGAAGGCGAGGCCGAGGTCTCCGAGACCACGACGGTTCCCGGCGACGCGGTCGGCCAAGAGCTGCTCGGGATGATTCCATCGGCCGTGAAGCCGGAGAACGAAGATGCATTTCTGGAACAGCTGGTCGCCGAGCGCCGAATGGTCATCCGTCTGAAGGTGGACCGTCTTTACGGAACAACGCTCGACGTCAACGGCTAGGACGCACCAGAACCGCACCAGTCGTAGCCACACCCACCCCAGTTCCCACTCCGTACGCCTCGCAGCACACACTGTGCAGCGGCTCTCGATGCGGAGCCGGGCCATCGACAGCGAGGGCGAGACGGGCGTCCAAGGGGAGGGAAAGCCAGGGCGAGACGGTCGTCGGTAATGAGGACGACGGGCTCGGCCGGGGTGAGCGCGGTGGCGGTGATCGCTTGGCCTTGCCGTCACCGCGGCATTCGGGGCAGCGCACGGTACGCTGGACGCCGCCGAAAGCGGTGTAATCGGCGGCCCTTGCCGCTGCAGTGCCAGCGGCGTCAAAGCGGGCAGGGTGTGGTCTGTCGGGAAACCCACGGCGAGTTTGGCGAGGGCGAGGCGAACCGCTGGGCATTCGGCACCGGCGGGTCAGCAGAGCTGGAACGTGAGCCTGAACCGTGCTGCGGGCCCGGGCCTCGCTGTCGGGATCGGCATGCTGCGGCGTGGCCGGCCAGCTCGTTTTCGCACTGGTCGGCGGCGACAAGCCGAGTCGTCGACGACCACGACAAACCCGCAGGTCACAACCCACCTCGGCTACTGAGCATCAATCACTCCGCCGGGGGCCCTCCGGCTCCTCATTCGGCGGGGCCACCGGCTCCTCCTGCGGCTTATCAGACTCCGCCGGAGTGCTCCCCGGCCCCCCAGGTCACCACCGGAGGGCCGTTGTAAGGGTTCGGAGGGGCCTGGGCCGGCCCGTAACGCTGCTGCTCCGGCGGAGGGGCAAACGGGTCCACTTCGGACGAGACGGTGGTCACCTCGGTCGTCGGCGCCGCCATCGCCGTCGTGGCGGGGAGAACGACGCCTCCCGTGACCGCCACCACGATGGCCGAGACACCCACACGGACGGAGTTCTTCCGAAACCTGCAAGCCATGGTATTTCTCCCGCTCATAGTGAAGAGGCACCCACCTGGCGCCCCTCGCCTCGGTTCCAGCAGGCCGGAACCACCCCGGCGGGGTCACGCCCCCCGGATTTCGGGACGTGACACCACCGGGGACAGCCGAAAACCCCGGTCTCCTCGCAATGGACTGCCTGTCCCATCCATGAGGAGAAGTCGCGCCCCGGGCCGAAACCGGCAAGCGGGCGGCAAGGCGGCCAGAGTTGCTCGCCCTGAATCAACGGGCTGGCCCGCCCCTCGAAGGCCTGGCACCCGCAGCCGAGTGGCCCACGGCGCTGCGTAGCGGTTTACGCAAATCTGCGGATGCCTCGTGCCGCCCTCAGCGGCACCATGGCGGGCATGACCACGCCGGAAGTGCCGCCCCCGGGCCTCAACTGGGTGACGGCCGACAAGGCCGCCACTCTCTGGACGATCAGACGCAAGTACGTGCCCCAGGTGGCCTCCGCCCACGGGGTGGGCACCAAAGAGCAGAAGAGTTACGGAACCCTCGGCGAGTCCACCTTCACCGTGTACTCCTACGCGGAGGTCCAACGGGTGGTGGCGGCAATCGAGTCCGGTGAGGTGGTCCTCGACCCGTCCTGGCGGGCAGACACCGAGGAGGGAGCCAGGGGCGCCCGGCGCGACGCGCTGACCACCTGCGGCTGCCTGGTGCTGATGCTCGCGGTGGTCATCGCCATCGCCCTGCTCGCGAACTGAGCCCGCGTGATTAGTCAGAGCGATTCAGTTGCTGCTGTAGGGGATTCGACGTCCGCCGGGACGCCGCGACCGATCGTCACGGACCAGCGCACAGCCGAGGGTGCCTCGACGGACACCACACCACCGCGGTCCACACGGCCGATGCCGACCTGGTTGTAGGTGGTGCTCACCTGGCCTGCCGGGCAGTCGAGGGAGAAGGAGACGTGCACGGAGCGCACCGTAGCTTTGATTCTGCCCGGTCCCTGACAGCGCACTGCAACGATCAGCGCGTCGCCCCTCCTGCCCCTGCGGTAGGCGACAGTGGCGTTCCCGCCGGTCACCTGCTGGCGTCCGGCGAGTGTCTCGTCAGCATCCAGTTCCGGAGGTTCGTGTACCCCGGGACCCGAGGTGCCAGGAACGAGTGAAACCGTCGCCGACGGCCCGGTCGACCGCGTGGGCTGCGACGACTTCTTGGCCTCGGAATGATCCGTAGAGCAGGCGGCAAGGGGAACGAGCAGCGCAACGCACGCCATGCTCAGTCCGGTGAGCGTTCCACGTGACATCTCAATCCTCCCAGAGGGCCTGGCCCATGCGGTGGCATGTAGACGGTGACCTTGTGCTTCTTGCCCTTGCCGCAGTTGCCACAGGACGGCGTGTCCTCGGCGAGGTCGGCTTCCTCAGCGGGCGGTACTGCAGGCGTGTCAGGGCTCCCTCGCCCTGGGACGTAACCACCCGCGATCAGTTTCGGCGGCTGACGTGATCCTGACAGCGCCCTGCGGCGGACGGCCAGCTTCCGCACGATTCCTGAGCAAGACGTGAGCTTCGAGGTCAGCCCATGGCAGCGAATACCTGAGCCCTCGTCACCGCCGGTGCACCCTCGCCCTCCCCAGCCGTCACCAGGCCACCTGGCGCTCCGCCCTTCTTCGGGCGCCGACTCGTCCCCGCCCGCACATCGGGGTTGCCGCCCGTGCGAAGGTGGCCTGCACCACGTTCAGTGCAGGCCTCATGCAGTCGTCGCGGTCAGTTGCCGGTGCCCGACTGAACCCTGCGCAGCGCGCGGATCTTCTGCGGGGACCTTCTCGGTGCCGGGACCAGGACGCCCACTAAGAACTCCTAACGGAATGACCTTTCGGGTCAGGAGTCGAGCTCCCAGTGGAGGGTGCCAGCCTGAGCGAGGGGCTCCAGCACCTCGACGAAGGATGTTTCGTCCGAGTCAGGCGGGAGGTCAACGGCAAGATAGGTGTCCTGGAGCCACTCGTGTGGCAGACCGGCGTCGACAGTCTTGCCGTGCAGGCGCTCGTGTATCCGGTTTCGGTCTGCATGTTCCACGACGAGTGCGACGCGAAGGGTCCGGTGGCCGGACTTGCCCATGACCCTGGTCAGCAAGTGGTTACTGTCGATGGTCACGACGTCGCGGTAGCAGATTCCGTAGGTGAAGAACGGCAGACAGGCCACCTCGAACGTGTCCTCGGTGAGCTGGTGGGTCCACAGTTGCTCGCGCCAGCCGTCCTGCCGGTCCGACAGGTCGGCGTGGATCATGTAGTTGGTGGGACCTCGGCCGATCGGGTCCTCGTGCGTGATGATGGTGATGGGATACCTCCTGGAACTGGGACCCGACCCCCAGATCCTGCAACAGCCGCCTCGGCCTCACTGCAGCGGGGCGCCTTCAGACGTCGCCAGCAGATCAGTGCGCATCCGAGGGTGAGGAAGGCTTCGTGGATGTCGTCGCGGATCTCCCAGCGGATTCGCAGGCGGCGGAACGAGTACAGGTGGGCGAAAGCACGCTCGACAACCCAGCGTTGAGTGCCCAGTCCGGAGCCGTGTTCGATACCGCGGCGGGCGACCAGCGGTTTCACCCCCAGTCCCCAGACCAGGCGGCGGTACTTGTCGTGGTCGTATCCGCGGTCAGCGAGGACGACGTCGGGGCGCCGCCGCGGACGGCCGCGCTTGCCCCGCACGGGCGGAACGGCCTCCAGGAGCGGGATGAGCTGGGTGACGTCGTTGCGGTTGCCGCCGGTCAGCGTGACGGCGAGCGGGATGCCGGAGGCATCGGTGATCAGATGATGCTTGCTGCCCGTCCTGCCCCGGTCGACAGGGCTTCGTCCTGTCTTGTGACCCCTTTTAGCGCCCGGATGTGAGAGCCGTCGACCGATGCCCGGGAGAAGTCCAGCACGCCCGCCCTGCGGAGCTCGGCCAGGAGGACCTCGTGGAGCCGGGGCAAGACGCCGGCCTTGGTCCACTCGGCCAGGCGGCGCCAGCAGGTCATGCCCGAGCCGAAGCCGACTTCCTGCGGCAGGTGCTCCCAGGCGATGCCGGTGTGCAGCACGAACAGAATGCCCTGAAACACCAGCCGGTCAGGATGCCGCTTGCGCCCGGGATAGCGAGTGCGGCGCTCGACCTTCGGTAGCAGCGGTTCGATCACCGCCCACAGTTCGTCCTCGACATGCCACGGCTTCGGCCGAGCCACCCCACACCCCCGGATCGTCACTCCCGGAGCGATCCAACCACCTCAAAGATCATTCTGATAGGAGTTCTAAGGCACCTGAGCTCGGCGGCGCGGCGAGCCCGGAGGCCCAGGCGAAGGCCAGGGCCCTGCTCAAGCGACTGGGCAGCGCTGCGCACAACCCGCAGGCAGCCGCGTAGTGGCGGGGATCGCGGTCATCCTGGACCACACAACCGCGGGTGCGTTGTTCGACCCGAAGAATCCGCTCAACGAAGCTGTCGCAGCGTTCTACGTCCAGGCCTCCGGCGGGCTCGGCGACCTGCACGCGCCGGTGCTGTCCCTGACTGCCGGCGACGCGGAGCGGCCCGGGCTGCTCGGCTACATCAAAGGCTTGCGGTTCATCCGCATCGAGGCCTTCGACACCGACGCCGCTGTCACCGCCACCGATCGACACCGACGCCGCCGTCACCGCCACCGATCGACACCGACGCCGCTGTCACCGCCACCGAACTGCTGCGCTTCGGGCACTCCTAGGCCGCCGTCCACGCCATCCATGCCGCCCGGCCCTCCGCCGCTCACCCAGGCGGACGGTATCTGCTCACCTTGACCCAAGGCCTACGCCGGCACCGGCGTCCAAGCCGTCCACCCCGACCAGTAGCCGCCAGCCACCCCGGCTCTGTGCAAGGCGCCCTGAGCGCGACGGGCCGTGGCGGCCCGACGGTGGCCGGCTGCCTGGGGTCGTCCGGGCTCGGTGGTCACCCGGGTTCGGGGGCGGTGACGGCCGGGGCGGCGCCGAGGAGGTCGAGGAGGGTCTCGCGGTGGAGGTCCGCTATCGGGCCGAGGAAGTCCGGGTGGCGCAGCAGGGGGGCCGCGCGGTGGTCGCGCGGGCTGGGGATGGTCAGCCGGCGCGCGTCGCCCACGCTGTCGGAGCCGTGGTGGGTGGCGGCCAGGCAGGCGGCGGCCAGGGCGGCGAGGTCGGCGTCGGCCAGCAGGCAGGCCGCCCAGCTGACGACGGTCTCGTCGACCTGGGTGCGCCAGGCGTGGGTGGCATCCGTCAGCGGGGGTGCGTCGGCGCCGGTGACGAAGTCCAGCCGGCCGGAGCCGCCGGGGCCGAGCAGGTCCAGCAGTTCGGCGTCCAGCGCGGTGGGGTAGCGCAGGGCGGCGGCGATGGTGGCCGCATGGCCTGCCTGGGCTTCGGCCAGGGCCTGGTTCAGCGGGCCGGTGGCCGGGGGGAAGGCCGCCAGCAGCCAGCGTGCGGAGGCGGCGATGACGGGCGAGAGCGCGGTGGGCATGGTGGACCGTCCTGTGCGTATACCCGCCTGTCCTGGGTGTTCCGGTGTGGGTGATCCGGTCGCGGGCACTGCGCGCCCGGGCGGGAAGGTGCGCACAACGGTACGGCGGCCTCCCCCGGGGGCGACAGGAGCTGCGTCACAGCCGGGAATCACCCCCTGGCCTTCGGCACTGGCTCCCCACTCCTTCACCGGGGACACCCGGGTCAGCCGGGCGCAGGCGACGTTGATAGTCGCCAAACGCTGGCGCGCGAGACGCTCCGAGAGGCACTGGTCGCCACCTACGCGTGGGGGAAGGGAAAGAGCGGCTCCCCCGGCGGCAGCGGACCAACCACCCTCCACAAGATCCTGGCCGCCGCCGCTTCGGCACGGTACGGCAGCAGGCACATCCTTCACGGTGTACCAGCACACCTGTGAGGCCGGACGCGGCAGGCGTCTACGCCAGGGGACAGCCGGCACGGCGTCCCCTGCCGTCCAGTCCCCCTAGAACAAAGCGGCGACCAGGCGTACGTGTGGTCGGGGAGCTGGCGGGCGCGGTGCTTGGTGCGGGCCTCGGCGAGCCAGGCGCCGATCCGGACGGTATCGCCGTCGACACGGACCGTCTCACGGGCGGCCAGGATGCGGCCCTCGCGGTGCAAGAAGAGCTCCAGCAGCTGGACGGTCTCCTCGAACGGGCGGCGGGCCCGGCGGGCGGGAGCCAGCGGATTCGCCTCGGGGGTGAGCCCGAGGGCGGTCAACAGCTGCTGCTGACCGTCGGCGAGAGCCGACCAGGTGGTGACGCCCCAGCCAGGAGCCGATCTTCACGCCGCCGAGCTGGGAGTCGCGGGTGAGGGCGGCGGGGTCGGCGCCGGAGGCGAGGTGGGCACGCAACAGGTGGAGCTGATCGGGACCGCGTTCGTCGCACTGATCGCCGTGCTCTACCCGAGTCTCGTTCCGGCCATCGGCATCGCCCTGGCCGCCTTCACAGCCCTGGCCGTCTTCCTGAAGCCATGACCGCCCAAGGCGGCGCAGCAGGGCGGTTCAGCGAACCTCGCCGCAGGGCCCGGCCTCCTGGGGGCCGCGCAGAGGCCGGGCTACCAGGTCGGGCCGGAGGGAGCCGGTCGGTCATCGGCCAGCCGGGCGTCGGCCTGTGCTGCCGGATCCTGCACTCACAGGACTCGGCGCGGCGTGTCGGCATGGACGGACATAATTCGGCCGTGGATTTGAGACCGGAGTCGTTGCCCCCGCCCGTGAGCCGGCAGCGGCTCGAGGAGCTGCTCGCCGAGCTGGAGCGGATCGGCGATCCGCTGGAAACCCGCCCGAAAGCGGCGGGCGAGGCGATCGAGGCCTTCAACGCGATGACCGGGCACGACTACACGGCCCTCAACTTCGCCGAGTACTGGGGCAGCAGGAGCCTGGAGGAGTTCGGCAGGGAGGCGGCCCGGCCGGCCCGCCCCCTGGTCGCGGACCTCATCAACAGCGCTTTCTGCTCGGCGAAGGGGACGCCGCACGGCCCGGGGACGGCGGCTACCCGGCAGCTTGCCCGCACCCCCACCACCCGCCCGGGCGGCCGCCCGGCCCGTTCCGCCAGGCGGGACCCAGTCGCGTCGAGGCCGGTGCAGTTGTCCCGCAGGGCGGCCCGCACACGGTGACCGCCGGCCGGACTGCAGGCCCGGTACGACCCGCTGGCTAAAGGCATCCCGGCTCGCCGTGGCTGACGAACCGTGTCAGGGACTGCTCCAGCAGCTCCAGAAACTGGCGCAGGTCATCAGCGACCCGGTCCAGCTCGGATTCGTCCAGCGATGCCGTTCGCGTCCGGTAGATCACTCCGCGAGGGCCGGCCACATAGGACAGGCCGCCACCGTTCGAGCCGATGACCAGGCCACGGTCCCTATGGTCCATGCCGACATCGACAGCTTCGTACTGCTGGAACCGGAGAAGGACATCAGCTGCCGAGTCGACGAAGTAGCCGTTGCCGACGTCTGCCCAGGTGACGTCGCCGATGCTGGCGTAGAAGTGCACCAGGTCGGCAGGGACGATGCGGTGCTGGGCCAGCGTGCGAGCCGCGACCTGGTCGGTGTGGTCGGCCGGCCGGACCTCGTTGACTCCCGCGGGAAAGCCGTACCGCCGCTCGAACTCGTCCGTCATTGCCTTCAGGGTCTTTGAGACCCTGCTCGTCCACGAGGCCAGCCAGGCATGCGAAAACGAACGGTCAATCATGAGGCCGGATCATGGCATGGGCCACGGACATCCACGGGGCGCCCAGCACCGCAACGAGAAGGGCAGCGATGAGGGATCTGTACTACGGCGCTGACAGCGAGAACGGCGACCGCATCGACGCCCCCTCCGAGGACGCCCTGTTCATGATGCTCAGCGACCTCAACGACTCCGACAACACGTTTGTGGTGGTCCAGCCCGACGGAGACGATCCCGCCTGGTACGCCACGGTGGCCGCGCGGGACGAAGGCGGCTACGAGATCGTCCGCCGTGACACCGCACGCCGCGAGCACGAGGTCACCACGGCAGACGGCATCGACACCATCGCCCGCGACCTCATCCTCTGGATAGCCGCCCGCGACCACCCCGGACGGCATGCCCGGTCACCCAGTCCTGAACGCCCCCCTGCCCGTGGTCAGCGTTGGCCGGTGCGGCGGCGCTGGGGGCGCGGCGGGCGCCGGCCCGAGCGGCGGCCGGGAGCCAGAGCACGACCACCGGGCTACAGCTCGATCTTCCCTGTCAGCCGCCATTCCACGTACTTGGCCAGGCTCGGTGCCACCCAGGTACGGCTGTCGTTCTCGTGGTTCCACACGAACACGTCGAGCCGGTCGATCCTGGACAGGAGAGCGAAGAGGTCTCCGTTGCCCGCGTCCGCGAAGAACAGCAGCGGGGCGAACGGCATGTACAGGGTGGCGAGGGCGGCGTCGTCGCGGAGGGTCCGGTTGTCGGACGCGATCTGCTCGGCGGACCAGATGAGCCCGTCTCCGTACTCGTCCTCGATGCCGTTGCTCTCCCGGAGCAGCGCAGCAAGATCTGCAGGCAGCGGGTGGCCGAGGACGGCGGCGCAGCGTTCCAGCGCGGACTGCGGTGCCGGGGGCTGGAGGACTGCGGTGCCCGGCAGGGCTCCAACGGCCTCGGTCCACACGGTTGATCCGACCTCCACATGCCTGACGCTTCACGGTGCCGGTCGGTCTGGGGCAGGGCCCGCCGCTCGACCAGCGGACTACCGGCCGAACAATACGCGAACGGAACCGTCGGTCACCCCCCGGCCTCGGACCGGTTCGCGACAGCCCCACGGGACCTGTCTCTTCGACGGGGCGGTGCGTTCGTCAAGAGTCCCTCGCCGGTGGGTGACTTGCCCGGCATGATTCGGCAGGCCACCACGGCCCCGCGCACGGGCCCGGATCGAGCGGGCCGTCCCCCCCGGTTGACGGTGCGGTCGCACCAGTCGCACACCACCGTCGCGTGCACACCCGCGCCTTCCAGCACCCTAGCCGCGTCCTGAGCGGCTTCGAACCAGACGGGCTCCGTGACCTCTGCGGGTGCACGGTCGAGCAGCAGCTTGCTCTCGAAAAGGCTGAGTCCGGTGAGCGTGCGGATCGCACGCACCGCGTCTGTCTTCCGGCCGCCGGCCTCCACCAGCAGGACACAAAACCCTGGCTCTTCCATACGCTCCCCCGGACCTGTTGCTGGTCAGCGTTGGCCGGTGCGGCGGCGCTGGGGGCGCGGCGGGCGCCGGCCCGAGCGGCGGCCGGGAGCCGGAGCGCCGTCGGCGGGGGCCGTGTCGGGTGAGGAGAACCCGCCGGGGACACCCGCCCGGGCGGGAGCCGGCACCGCGGCGGCGGGCTGCTCAGCCGTGCGGCGGGGGCGTGCGGCGCGGGCGGCGACGGTGGCGTGCGGGATCAGCGGGGCGCAGGCCGCGCAGACTTCTTCGATGGTCCAGACGCGGCCCACGGTGGGGTCGTGACGCAGGATGAGGGTCACGGCGCCGGCGCAGTGCGTCCTGGCTTCCGGGTGTGCCTCGCACCGGGTGGAGCCGCAGTGGCACCAGGCGTTGGGGCGGACGGTGGCCGCCTTCGCGTGCGCGGCGGCGTGCTGCGCGGCGAACGCGCGCAGCGCGGCCAGGTCCTTGGAGCGCGGGGGCATCCGGCAGGCCGCGGTGCTGCAGGAGACCGTGGCGGAGCGGTCGCTGTGCCCGGTGAGGCGGATCGTCCAGGCCCGCCCCGGGACACGGTCGGTGGAGGTTTCGGGAGAGGCGCTCGTCACGGCCGTCCGTTCTGGTTGTTCGGTGGTTTCGGTCCACTATGGGCCACCCGCTCCCGGGTCGGACAGTAGGCCCGGCCCGGAGCCGGGAGCCGGTGGAGAGGATGTTCCCTGGAAAGGTGGATCACGTGAGCGCGAGCCAGACACGGGAGCACTGGGAGTTGCTCCCTGGAGCCGGGGTGGGGGCACTGCGGTTCGAGATGAGCCGGGCCGACGTCGCTGACACGCTACGGGCCTGCGGGCCGCCGAAGCAGGCGGGCGGCCCGTACGGGCAGGAAGAGTTCGCCGACGGGGTGAGTGTCTTCTACGACGCGGGCACGCTGGCCTGCGTTGCCCTGGATGCGTTCACCGGTCCGCAGGTCCTCCTCGCGGGCTTCGCGCTGGCCGGCCGCACCCCTCAGCAGGGGCACCAGTTCCTCCTTAACTACGCCGCCGAGCACGGCAGTTGCCTGCTCTACACCCCCGATGACTCTCTCGCCCTGACCGATCTGGGGGTCCTTCTGCGCTCACAGGACGTCGGCGGCGTACGGATGACGCGCCCTCTCTTCGTGAAGGAGGACTGGCTGGAGTCGGAGTACGACCGTGATCACCTTCCCCTGGAAGGCGCCCCCGCCGCCCCTCCATCACCGTGGCCGCGCGCATGAGTGTTGCGCGGAACCCTCGGGTCTTCTCCGCGCCGTGATCATTCGCGTGTTGCCGCGGCCGCGATGCCGGCCTTCCTCAGCTGGCGAGCCAGGTGCTCCATCTCGGGAAGCGTCCCCGCGTACTCACCGTTCACCACCCGCCGGGCCACGGCTTTGGTGCTCGCCAGGTCGATACCGAGCTCTGTGCGCAGCACCCGCATGATGGCGACCGCGGTGGCCGATGGGCCGCTCACGTGCAGCCTGGCGGGTCCGTTTTCGGCGAGCATCTGCTCGCGCCGTTCGGCCGGCACTGTGCCGCCGCACACGGCTAGTGCGTCGTGGCAGGCGGAACACGATGACTCGACGTCCCACCGCAGGCGGCCGCCCGCGAGGGCCTGCGTTCCCCGGCATTCCATTCGCGCACCGCAGCTCTGGCACACCGCCAGGTACGAGACGGATTCGACGACCACCTGTTCCATGCCACCCCCCCAACTAGGAGGAGGTTAGGCGACAGGCTCAGCGGGCGGACGGCCAGTGGCCGGGGCGGTGCGGCTCAGGCAGGGGCTGGCGCAGGGGTGAAGTGGCTGGCAGAACGGCGGCGCGTTCGGCCGCGGTACGGGCCCGCATCTGTTCCAGGCGGCGCTCGATCCGGGCGTGGGTGTAGAAGTCGATGGCGTCGGTGAGGTGGTCCCACTCGTCGCCGTCAAGGCCCGCCGGGCGTGGCCCGAGGGGGTCGGGACCTGCCCGGTGGTGGCGGCGCCGGTAGTCGCTGACGGCGGTGATCAGCTTGGTGTAGGTGCGCTGCTCGTCCTCGTCCTCGTCGTCCATTCCGGGGGCGGTGATCTCGTCCATCCAGGACTCGGGCAGCGGTTCGCCGGCGAGGACGGCGGCCAGGGCGCGCCGCGCGGTGCGGGCGTCGAGTGCGCCGTAGGACAGGGGTGCGACGCCGAAGGGGTCGCGCAGGGCGGGGTGGTCGGGCAGGGGCCCGGCGGGCGGCGGCGCGTCGAGGTGGTTGAGGGCGGCGGCGATCATGACGGAGGCGGGAGCGTCGGGCGGCGGCAGGGTGAGCGGGCGGCGCCGGCCGGTCAGGGCCCGGACGCGGGCATCCAGGTCATCCCACGCCGCAGCATCGTCCGGATTGGCGGGGCGCGGGCCCAGACCGGGCACCGCGGTGATGGCGTGGCGGGTGCGCCACAGCTCCACCAGCGCTGCCGTGCTGGCCCAGGCATGGCGGCGCCGGGGCGCGGTGGCGGGCGGCGGTGGGCCCAGAGGGCGGCCCCAGGCAGGCGGGCTCGCGGCCAGGGTGTGGCCGCGGTCGGCCAGAGAGCGGGCCAGGATGCGATGCCGTTCGGCAAGGTGCGTGACCCAGTGCGCGGGGGTGTCGGGGTGGACGAGGGCGTGCCGGTCGGCGACCCAGTCGGGGATCTCCCCGCGGTAGTTGGGCCGGTGGGGCGGGTGATCGGGCAGCCGCTCGCGCAGAAGCAGCTCGGCGTGGATCTTGCCGGTGACGGCTTCGGCGCGGGCCAGTGCCGCGCGCGCGAACCGCCGGCGCTGGGCCGTGGTGGCGCGCCGGGCGGCGAGGGTGCGGCGGACGGCGGCCGTCGAGGCGGCGCCTGGGGTGGTGGTGTTGGTGGTTCGCTCGCGCTGGTAGTCCTCGCGGGCCGCGTCCCGCCAGGCGAGGGCGCGGCGCAGCTGGGACTCGTAGGTGAGGGCGGCGATCAGATGCCGGGCCGCGGGTGAGAGCGGGGTGCGGCTGGCCTGGGCGTGCCGCATCTGGCCGCGGACGGTGCTGAGTTGGGTGCCGAGTTCGTGGCGGGACAGGGACCCCATCGGGCTGGTCCCAGGCGGGGTGGGTGTGGCCGGCTCGGGTGGTGACCTCGGTGGGCAGGTGGGTGAAGGCGGCGTCGGCGGCCTTGAGCACCTCCCGGGCCACGGCCCGGTGGGAGGCGGCGAGCCGGTCCAGGGTGTGGAGCTGGGCCAGGGCGAGGGCGGCCAGCGGACGTCCGGGATCTGCCTTCTGCTGGGCGTCGGCGGCGTCCGCCATGCGTCGGCGCAGCCGCCAGGTCAGCACGGCGGCAGGGTCGTCGGCGTCGGTGAAGCCCCGGGCGGGCACCGTGCCTGCCAGCAGGCGGGGCAGGTCGAACCCGGCCCGCTCCGCGCCGTGGAGGGCGCGGACGAGGGCCGGGTAGGCGTCGGCGGCCATGAAGGAGGCCGCGCGGTCGGTGCCGAGGGCGTGTTCGAGCAGGCCGGTCAGCCGGGCGGTGGTGGCGCGCTCGGCGACGTCGGCGAACTCGGCGGACAGCCGGCCGGCGCGGCGATCTCCCGCTGCAGCGGGCAGCCAGGACCCGCCACCCCACCACCGCGAACGAGTTCACCTGAAAGTGAGCAACAACGCGTCTCCCTCCCACTCATCACGGCCTTGACTTATTCCTGATGCGAACACAGTGGCCATGACTTGGTGGCGCGAGCAGTTGAGCGACGCAGCGCGCATCTCGCCACCCACGACGACAGATACCGGTAACGCCACGGCGGCCGTTCGACGGCCGCCCCTCCGCCGTGGTGAGCGCCTGACTGCGATGGTCTGCAGCCGCAGATAAGTCGTCACGGGTCTCGGACTGGGCAGTCCGCTGGCCCAACATCCCAAGGTAACCGTCAGGTCGAAAAAAGCATCAATGCCGAGTCCGTCCCCGCTGGACTACACGAGCGGCCAATCACCCAGCGCGGTCGCCAACCCGTCCTGCAGCGATGGGTCTTCTACTTCAACTGCAAGGCGGTAGGCAACAGGACCCACTTGCCAGCCAGAGTGATGGTCGAAGTATGGAGGAGGGCCTGCAGCATTGTGGGCAAGCTTCCCAACAAGTTCAGCCAGCCGAAAAAGGAGTTGCACGGCAGGGCGATCTTCAGCTTCTAGGCTTACATGTCGAACTCGGTCGAAAAAATCGCGACCATGACTCCACTGGGTTTCATCGGCCGCCATCTGCAAGATTTCATCTATTTCGGGCGTGCTTCCCAGCCTTAGGGTGGCGGCCTTGAGGACTAGACTTGCCCAAATCACCGGCTGCCGCTGCCGCTCGAATAGAGCTCTCCCCCATTGACGCAGGCCATTCGACTTATCAGTACTCATTACGCAATCATGTCATATTCTTCGAACAGGCACAACCACCGCCGCATGGCTTCCGTAGGGCTAGGAGAGGCCGGGCACCCGGGTAAGGTCGACTGAATTCGGCGCGTCAGCGACTGCTGAGTAGCCCCGGCCGCACTCCAATGGCCGGGGCTACTCACTGACACGGTCACGTAGCTATTACGAGCGTAGCACCCGACTAATACGCCACGCATGCCACTGTCTCACTTGCACCTGCAATTCTCCTCGTCGCGAGCAGTCGGAGTATCGCAACTAGCCAACCCTGAAGGTACTTGCATCACTTCCCGCCTCTACTCTTCATCGGGGAGTGAATACCACGTACGGCTTTTCAGGTTCCAGCTTCGTATAGGTTCTCCAGGCCGCCGGATTGTTGCCTTGCCAGAAGTCGCGCCCACGCCCGCTCCCCTCTCCATCACCCGTCCCTCTCGGCAGAGAGTTCTTGATTCTATTTCGAGCCTTTGCTGGACCGTAAAGAATGTAGTCCCAATCCGATGTGGCATGACTTGTACCTCCCGCTCGGCTGCCAACCACGACGATGGGATAGCCGGACTTATCGGCGGCGTTTTGGATGCGCTGAGCATCATTAGGGCGCATCTTTGCTTCTGACGGTGTTCGAGCACCGGGACCGCGAGGGATGGACACTGGCGGATGCTCGCCAGTGGGCGGGCGCTCAGCCGCGGCTCTTCCCCTTCCGAGGAAGGGCACCGAGGAACCCATAAGGGCTGCTTGCGAATCCGCACTCCAACCGTGCTTGGAACCCCACTCGTCGTACTGCTCGGTAAGGCACTCGTGCTCGACGACGCAGGCAGAGGTAACGAGCGCGCTCGCTACGTCGAGGGCTTGGGCGATCGGTCGGCCGGCTCCGAAGAAGAAGTTACCGACGTTGGTCTCGAAGTCACCGGGCCCGACGTTCCCGATGCAATGCCCATATGCACAGGCGAGAACTTGCCCATCACCGCTGACCATGGCTTGGCCGTCGCTGATGTTGCCAGAGCTGTTTGTCGAAGCTGTGCCGGTCCCGCTGCCGCCACCGAGGCGACCGTCTCCGTATTCCTTGCCGTGCTTCTTCTCCCACTCTTCGAGCGACTTCGTGCCACCGCACACCCCGTCCTGCATGCACGCCGCCTCGCCCGTGGGGTCGCTGGAAGTGACGGGTGTGTTGTTGGCGTAGGCGTAGCCGTTGAGTGATTGGTGCTGGTCGAGCGTCAGCAGGGGGTCGACGCTAATGAACTGGCCGATGTTCGGGTCGTATTCGCGGGCTCCGACATGGGTCAGGCCGGTGGTGTCATCGGTCGGCTTACCGAGGAACGTCTTGTCGTCGGGCCAGGACGTCGGCTTGGAGCCCCTGGAGGCTCCGAACGGGGTGCTGTATCGCTTCGTGACCGCGTACGACGTCGCGTCCACGGCAAGGCTAGAGGTGCCGTGGTGGTCGCTGAACAGGAAGTTCAGCTTGGTGCCGGATATACCGGACGTTGCGGTGCGGACGGCGATGGTCTGGCCGTTCGCCGTGTAGTAGCGGGTGCCGGAGGCGGTTTTCGTCGTGCCCTTGGTCGTCAGACGGAGTTCCGTCCCGGCGCCCAGGTACAGGATCGTGTCGCCGTCACCCTTGGCGCGGCGGAGGAGCAGTTCGCCGCCCGCGTCGTAGAGGTAGCTGGTCTCCTTGGTGCTTTCGGTGAGCTTGGAGAGGTCGCCTTCAGTGTTCCATGCCAGTGTCTGCTGGGCTGTGGGGCCGGGGCGGGTGAGGGTATTGCCGCTCTTGTCGTAGGTGTAGCTGCCAGCGCGGGCGCCGGTGGCCTTGTCCAGCGTGTGCGGCTTGGTGTCGGTCGTGTCGTTGTAGGTGTAGGTGGTGGCCTTGTCGCCGGACGTGGTGTGCTGGGTTTCTGTCTTGCGCTGGCCTGCGGTCGTGTAGGTGTATGAGGTCCAGTAGGGGGCTGCGCCGTCGAGATTGGCGATGGCGCGGCCGGAGGTGGCGCAGTCAGCGGTCTTCGGGGTCCATGCTTCGGTCATGCGGCGGTTGCCGTCGTAGGCGAAGCACTGGTAGTCGGCCTTGGCCGTGCCGCCCTGGGTGGTGGCGTCGAAGATGGAGGTGACGTTGCCGGCGTCGTCTTGGGTGTACTTGAGCTCCTGCGGCATGTAGCCGTGCACGTCGTCGGTGACGAAGGAGCGGGTCAGGCGCCGGGTGCCTTCTTCGTAGTCCCAGTTGAGGTAGGCCTTCTTCGCCGACGATGCGCCGTCCATGCCCAGGGTGAGCTGGCGCAGGTCGCCCTGCGGGGAGAAGGCCGCTCCCTGCAGGTATCCGGTGGTTCCCTTCGCGGTGAGCTGCTGGCCCAGGGCGCCTGAGGTGTAGGAGACCGTTTCGGCGGCCAGGCCGCCCGCCGCGGGAGCGGAGTACTGGCTGATCGAGCCGTCGAGGTTGTAGCCCGTGGTGAACGATAGCGTCTTGGCCACGTACCCCCCGGAGACCAGAGGTTCCGTGTCGGGCAGGACGAGCTGGCTGCTCGTCGGGTGGTACATGGCGTCGAAGGTCTTGACCTGTTCGGTGTAGGCCTTGCCGGTGGCCCCGCCGTCGTAGCGGGTGGCGGTGTCCTGCTGGCCCTTGGCCACCGCGTCGAAGCCCCACGCGGCGAGCTTGTTGGCGTCGGACTTGTCCTGCTGCCACATGCCCGTCTTGCGGCCCAGCTGGTCGTACTCGTAGAGCAGCTTCTTGGCCGTGTCGTCGTTCGGAGTAATGCTGACGACCTGGTCGAGGCTGTTGTACTCGGTGCTGCTCTTGCCCTTGTCCGGGTCGGTGGCAGTGACCTGTCGGCCGAAGAGGTCGTAGGTGTAGGACCACTTGGCTTGGTCCGGGCCGGTGATCGTCTCCTGTTGGCCGGCTGGAGTGTAGCTGTAGTCGGTGGTGGTGTAGTTCGTGCCGGTCGGTACGGGGCCGGCGTACTCGCGGCGCTGCGTGGTCTGTCCCAGCGCGTTGGTGGTCACCGCGGTGGCCTGGCCCCCGGCGGGGGCGGTGGTGGCGACCGTGTCACCGGTGTAGGAGGTGTCGATCGTCCAGCGGGGGACCCCGTGGATCTTCGTCACTGCCTTGGTGGCGCGGCCTGCTCCGTCATAGGTCGTGTCGGTCTGGAGAGGAGCCTGGCCTCCGGAGATTTCTGCGGCCTTGGTGCTGGGGGTTGAGGTGCTGTCCCAGATGTCGGACTGCTGGCTGACGGCCAGGCCGCGTGCGTCGTAGAGGGTCAGGGAGATGAGCCGGCCGCCTTGCGGGGTCGGGGTCTGCACCTGGCGTGAGCGCAGCAGGGAGTCGTAGAACTCGTAGGAGGTGTTGTAGCTGGAGCCGTCGTTCTTGAGCGTCCCGGTGGACACCCAGGACAGGTCCGCGCTGGTGACGTGATAGTCGTAGACGTAGTTCGGCGTCTTGCTGAGTGCCTTCAGCCGATTGGGCAGCCACAGTTTGGTGATGCGGCCGAGGCTGTCGTACTCGCTTTCCGTGACCTTGTTGTTGGGGTCGGTGACCTTCAGGGTCGCGCCGGTCGCGAAGTCCACCGTGGTGGTGGTCTTGTACGTTTTCGCGTCGCTGACTGCCGTCGATGTCAGCGGGCCCGTGTCCGTCGGCGTGTAGGTCGTCGAGGAGACTGGCAGGTCGTTGGTGTCAGTGACGGTGCTGGGGCGGCCGAGGCCGTCGTAGGTGGTCTTGGACAATTTCTGCCAGGTGGGGGCATCGTCGGTGCCGTAGCCCTTGGCACGTCCTGTCCAGGTGACGTCGCCCTTGGTGGGCTTCTGCGTCGCCGACCAACTGGTGGCGGTGGTGTCGTCGTAGACGGTGGCGGCGTCGGAGATGACGTCGCCGGCTCGCTTGGAGTCGGTGGGCAGGTCGAGGGCCGAGTCGGCTGTCGCGCAGGTCGCGGCGACGGTGCGCGTGCGCGAGACGAGGGAGTTGAGGCCCTTGGCGTCATTGCGGGCGTACCAGGTGCGCGTGCACTTCTCGTCGTTCTGTACCGCGTCGTCGCCCTCGTCCTCGACGGTTTCGGCCATGCCGTAGTCGTCGAAGGTCGTCTTGACCGTGCGCACGCGGTCGACCGGGGTGCTCTTGCTGGTGATGTTGGTGCGGGTGTGGGTGGCGGCGGTGCGGACGTAGTACGCCTCGGTGTCCGCGTAGGACTTGTGCTGGGTCGCCGTGCGCTTCGACCACGGGTCGTTGATCGTGCCGCCGACCTCTGTGCTGCCGTTGTAGGTCACCGACTCGCGCGTGAAGCCCGCGTACTGCTCGGAGTCGGTGATCTTGCCGGCCTTGATGCCGGAGACCTCGATGGTCTTGCGTTGGTCGGCGTCGGGCGTCTTGCCGTCCGAGCCGAGGACGCGGTCGCCGTTCATGCCGCGCAGGTAGAGCGTGGTCTCTTTGCTCTGCGTGCCGGTGGAGACGCCGGTGAGGTGGGTGACTTGCTGGTAGCCGCGCCAGATGGACCAGGTGCGCTCCTTGGCGGGCGTCATCGGGTCCTCGTCATAGTGCCAGGCACCGCCGCCGGTGTACTGGTAGCTGTGCTGGACCGCTTCGGAGCCACCCTCAGGGTCGGTGGTGGACACAGAACTGACCGGGTACTTCTGGAACCAGTCGAGCTTGGGATCCTTCTCCCCGTTCGGCGACCAGTAGACCGGATAGCAGCGCTTGGTGTTCTCGTCGACCTTGGGCTTGGTGCCAGCCGCCGTGCAGTCGGCTTCCAGGTAGGAAACGATCGTCTGGGCGCCGGTCTCGGAGGTGACGGTCTTCAGGCGGGGCTTGTTCAGCGGCAGGATGTCGTCAGCCGTGCCGTCGACGCGGTTGGGCAGCATGACGTGGCTGAACTTGACCGGATCCAGGGAGAGGTCCGTGCCCCGTTTGCCGGTGTGCTTGATCTCGTCCAGCCACAGCGACTGGTCGGTGGAGTCACCAGTGTCGCCAGGGTCGAGGTACAGCTCCTTGAGCGACCAGACGTCCACCGGGTCGAAGGCCGGGGTGGTGGCCGCCGCGTTCCAGGCGTAGGTGCTGATCGCTGTCAGGCGCTTGCGGGTGAAGAAGGACGGGCCGACGTTGCCGGTGCACTTGTCGCCGTCCTTGCAGATCGCGTCGAAGGGCACGTCCGGCCAGTTGTCCCGGGTGTCCTTAGTCAGCGAGTCGCAGCCGGTACCGGACGCGAGGCAGCGCTCGTCGTAGGTGAAGACGACCTTGTCCGAGGCGGCCGGGGAGGCGGAGAACAGGGCGCCGGCGCG
Source organism: Streptomyces albidicamelliae (assembly GCF_025642175.1). NCBI lineage: Bacteria > Bacillati > Actinomycetota > Actinomycetes > Kitasatosporales > Streptomycetaceae > Streptomyces > Streptomyces albidicamelliae. Next base: position 19,027 of record NZ_CP106795.1, read on the forward strand.
CTGGCCGTAGCGGATCTCCTTCAGGTAGCCGCCGCGGACGTAGTCGGTGCCGGTGTTGTCGTCGCCGAGTTTGTCGTAGTTGTTGTGCTCGGCGGTGTACCAGTAGGAGGAGGCGTTGCCGTGGGTGTCCTCGACGTAGTCGAGGTTCCAGCGCCAGGCCTGGTTCTTGGAGCGTTCGGCGAATGTGTCGCCGCCGGTGAAGCCGGGCTCGACGGGGTCGTCGCCGAAGACGGGCACGGTCCACACCGAGTTGGTGCGGTCGTCGGCGCTCGCGCCGTCGAGCTTGTTCATGCCGAAGACGTATTTGGTGCCGTCACCGGTGACGACCGTCCAGTACTCTCCCTGGCCGTCGGAGCCGGTGGAGCCTTCGTCGCCGTTGTCGGCTCCGGTGGAGTGGGTGACGGTGGAGGCGTCGTCGTCCTTGAGCCGCCACGTCCCCGTCTCGTCGTCCTTGACCAGCTCGGTCGCCTTGCCGTTCAGGACGAGGGAGGCGTTGTCGTACTTCCAGCACAGGTCGTACTTGCCGTCCTGGCCGTCGTCGTCACAGGAGCCGTACTTGCGTTCGACGTAGGACGAGGTCAGGTCGAAGCCGGTGCCGATCTGGCTGCCCTGGTTGTTCGAGTTCGCGGTTTGCCCGTCGATGGCGCCGGAGTCGTAGGAGATGGACAGGTCCGGCTGCGGGCCGGCCGCCGCGGGCGGTACGCGCAGGGGGTAGGACCAGGTGAATGAGCCGGACGAGCCGCCGGCCTCCCAGGTCGAGGACGCGGACAGCGGCGTTGCCTTGTACGTTCCGGCGCCGGACGTGGTTCCCGCCGCGAGCGCGAGCATCATCGGCTGGCCACCGAAGGCGAGGCTCACCGGCGCCGAGATGCTGTCCTTCTCGCGGTGGTTCACCGCGTCCAGGACCGTGCGCTTGCGGCACTTGGCCGCCGACGGATTCTTGAGGGAGCAGTCGGGCAGGCGGGTGAGCTGGAGGCGGCCGGCCCAGTCGCCGCCGTAGGCGGAGGCGAAGGCCGAGTAGTCGATGCCGAGCCGGGCCCTGCCACCGGTCTTCGGCCCGGTCAGCTTGAGGACCACGCCCTTGACGCCCAGCTTGCTGGCCGTCTTCTGGCTGAGGACCTCTACGGACACGGATGTGACTGCCTTGCCCTTGCTGGGTGCGGCGACAGTGAGCGGAAGCGAGCCAGGCTGTGCCGTGTGGGTTCCTGTGCGGGGCACGTTCAGCTGGGCCTTGCCGGCCTTCGGCCAGGTCACCTTGCGCTGCTGGTCCTGGCGGGCGCGCGCAGCGGCAGTCTGGTCGGCCTGCGCCGCCTTCTTCACTGCGGCGGCGGCCTTCTTGTTCACCTTGGCGGTGAACGGGCTGACCTTGGTGGCGTGAGGAGCCTTCAGGTGCGGGCGGCCCAGCGGATCGGTGTCCGCGGCGAAAGCGACTGGAGTCAGCAGGCTCGGCAGCAGTGCCAGGCCGGTCACGGCGGCAATGCGCCTAGCCCAGGGCTTTTGGGGCAGAGGCCCGCGGCCCGTTGGAGGCCGGGGTATGCCAAAGGGATTCATGATGGGTTCTTCCTACGATTTGCCCGGCGAGGGCGTCTGGCCGGGTGGGTGTCGTGGGTGACGGGTTGCACGGCATAGGGACAGAGCAGGATCTGACGCCGCGGGCGGCCCGCTCGGTGAGCGGGCCGCCGGCGGCGGCGCAGAGGTCAGGCGCTGTCGATGATCTGGGAGCGCACCTGGTCGGCGGTCATGGCCCCGGTCCAGACCCTCAGTCCCTGCAAGGCGCCCGGCAGGTAGTTGCCGGTGGAACCGGCGGCCGTGCCTCGTCCAAGACTCAGGTCGCCGCTGCCTTGCTGCGGCGAGGTGAAGGTGGAGGTGTCAGCTGCCTGGTCGAACGGACCGACATACAGGTGGCACTTGCCATAGCGGGTCTCCGTCTTGCTGCCGTCTGACGAGTCGGTCCACTCCCAGGACTCCTGGCCGTCGAAGACGCCGGTGAGCTGCACCCAGCTGTCGGTTTCTGCTGCGTCGCCGGCGGCGACTTCTGCCTGCTGGGTCACCTTGCCGGTGGAGTCCACGGCGGTGCGGGTGAACTTCCACTGGTAGACGTCGGCGGTACGCTTGACTACCCACAGCGCCCACGAGGACTCCGGGCCCATGCGCTGCCCGGCCACCTGAGCCTGGTAGCCGGCCGGCTTCGTCTTCAGCGTCTCTGCGTCCAGGCGGACACTGGCCGAGACCGTGAACGAGCCGGTCTCATCCACCACAGGGCCCGTAGAGGCGGCGTAGCCGGCCGTACCGTTCAGGAACAGGGCGTTGTCATCCTCGTTCAAGGTCGCCCCGCTGGTCGACAGTTTCATCGCCGGCAGCGGATAGGCCGTGGACTCGGGGACTTCGGTGCCCTTGGCCGAGCTGGCATCCCACTGCGCCACGAGCTCGTTGGCGGGGACACCGGCCTGGTTCAGCCGGGCCTCTTCGGCGACCTCCTCCGGCTGGAGTGCGCGCTGCCACGCCGCGACTTCGTCAATGAGACCGAAGTGGTACTCGCCGTAGGCGCCGGAGCTTCTGGAACGCCCGAACTGCAGGCCGCCGGTGGCCGCCCAAGGTGTGTAGGTGCCAGTCGCCTTGGACAGGTTGACCGGCTGGCCCTGGGGCTGGCCGTTGATAAACAACTGGATGGTGTCGTTGGTCGGATCGGTGTCGGGCTCGTTGTCGTCACCTTCCGTCTTGAACACCCCGGCCACGTGCGTCCACACGTTCAGCGGCGGGTTGTCGTGGTCGGCCAGCGAGCGGATGATGACGGGGCTGTTCGCGTCCTTGTCTGTGCGGTTGAACACCCACTTCTTGTAGGTCGCGGAGTAGTACAGGGCGAAGGAGCTGCCGTTCGTGCCGGGCTCGGACAGGACGACGCGATTGGCAGAGGCGTTCGACAACTGCACCCAGGCCGAAACGGTGAACGAGTCCCGCGTATTGATCGCCGGCGTCGAGGTGGCGGCGTATCCGGTCTGCTTCGCGGGGTCAGTGGTGTCATCGTTCAAGCGCAGCGAGTTGTCGGCGTCGCCGCGGCGGGCCCGGGTTGACCAGCCGGTTCCCGCGTCACCCACGAGGGTCGCGTCGTGGCGGGTGCCCTCGGTGGCCGTGTCCTTGGCCGTCATGATGCCTGAGCCGGGTGGGCTGTCGAGGTGCCAGCGGCCCACCTCGGGAGTCGCTGGCTGCACCTTGAAAACGAACTCGGTGGGAGTTCCCGGACGGTTGTGGACGTCGATGGCCCACACCGTCAGCACTTGGGTACCCGACAGTGGCGGCGTCACGTCCTTGACCTGGGCTTTCAGCGGGGTCGTGGTGACCGTCTTGGCCGAGGTGGACAGCAGCTTGTACTGGTAGGCGGTGACATCGGTATGCCCGGAGTTGTCAATGTCCGCGGTGTTCGGCTGGAAGGTGAACGAGCCGGGAACGCCGGGACCGCCCTTGCCCTCACACACCGTCGCGCACTCGGTGTACGGGGAAACGGAGGTGATGCGCGGTGCCTTGGGCGCCGAAGAGTCGATTTTGAAGTAGCACCAAGAGCTGTATGACGACCACAAGTCACCGCTCTTGCCGGCGTAGGACCAGTGAGACTGGGTCCGGGCTTTATAGCGGTACAGGCCCTTGTCGGCGCGGTCGGTGGTGCGCAGCTTTTGCAGCGTTCCGTCGGGGTGCCAGCCAGTGTCCGGCATGTGCCCGGTCCACACCTGATGCCAGGCAGCATCGTCGCCACGCTCGACGACGTACTCGGCCTGCAAGGACCCTTCCTCATCCCCCTCATGTGACTCGACCTGCGTCTCGACGCGAGCCTGAACCATCGGATCCGTACGCGTCACGACAAGCGGGCTGGAGGAAGACTTGTTGCAGTACCCCGTCTTTCCTTCACCCGGGATGATGCCGACGTCTGCGGGCACGCCCGGCTTGTGGGCGTACTCGACCTGCAGCTCGGCGCTGTCGTCAAAACGCTTCCATGCGCGCGGATCGCTCTCATCATGGGCGCGCAGCATCAACGTCAGCCTGCTGAACTTGCCGTCTGCGAAGGACCGAACGGTGCTCTTCAGGTTCTCGTTCGATTCCTTGGAGCTGTCGTTGAAGTCGATCCATCTGTCGGGTTGATCAGGACTGCACAGATCTCCGCGGCCCGCTGCCACGTTCTGATCCACCATGAGGTCGAGCTGCTTCGGACCAGGCCATCGGGTGCCCTCGGAGATGTTGTCGGTACGTACCAGGTCGACCGTGTGCGGGTCGCAGTTGAACGACCAGGTCTCCTTCGCTCGGAAGGTGGCGTCCAGGACGTACTTCCCGGCCAGCGTGGTCGGGGCGAACTCGAAGTACATGCGGTCGACGTAGCCGCCACCGCAGTAGTAGCCGTCGGCCGTGCCACATTTGCCGACGCCCTTATCCCCGTCGAACATCCAGAACTTGTCGCCGTCGGAGGAGATCTTCGTGCGCTCCGAGACACCCACGCCGAACGGCGGGTCGATGTAGACGGGGTAGACAGTGCCCTTGCCACGCAGCAGGTCCAGGTCCGGGTGCACGGCAACCGCGCCGTCATCGACCTTGACCGGCAGGACCGCCGTGGCGTCGCCGTCGCCTGGTTGTGACGGATCGTCCTGCGGCTGACTGCCCGCGGGGTTGGGGGTGTCGGTGCGCATCAGCTGAGTCTGGGGGCCTGTCTCGCTGTCGCCAGCTGAGTCCCACATCTGGCCGGCGGGCCCCTTGAAGATGGCGTTGCCGTCCTCGTCGATGGCCCGCAGGCCTCCGCCTGCTCCGGGCACGAGGGACAGACCGTCGCCAGAGGCCGTGAGTTTAACCTGCTCCAGGGCGGTGTTCTGTGCCGCCTCGGCGGTCTTGACGACGAGGACTTCCCGATAGCTTTCGGCCGTGGCTGTCAGTTGCAGATCCACGCCGTCAAACACGTTGGCATACGTGGCCGTTGAACCGTCGACCGTGGGCTTCGGCAGAGCGCCGGGCCAGCCCAGAGTGACCGACCGTCCGTCCTTGCCCAGACGGATCATGTCCGCGCCGGACCCGCCACCGGAGAACGACAGGTCCACGACCGCACCCTTGGGAGCAACTCGGCCGTCCGCGCCGCGCTCCAGCGCGGGGTCGACCTCACCCCAACCGCCGTCGTTCTCCTTCACCCGCTGAGGAGTGGTGGACTGCCGCAGTGTGAAGGAGCCGTCAGGGTTCGCTTCGGTCGTGGAGTACTCGGTACGGTCGGCCGTCACTTCCACCTTCTGGCCCGACCGGCGGGCTTGGGCAGAGGCGGTGGCCTCATTCACCGCTCCGGGCTCCGCGTCGGCAGTCGTCGACGTCCTGACGGCTGCCGCAGCCGGCAGCCCGGGCAGTCCCGACAGCAGGAGCGCGGCCGCGACGCCGCTGAGAAGGCAGGCTCTTCGGGCCCTCCGCGCCGACGTCACGTCGGCCCGCACAGGCTTCACCAGTTCCCCCCGTGTATGAATTTTGTATGGTCGTGAAGAGTAAACGGTGGGTGACAGTACGCGGTCAATCGGGTGTGAGGCTGCTCACGCCCAAATCTCTGACCAGTGCGGATACCTCAGTTTGCAGCTTCTGACGATCAATCCGGTCAACCGGACGAATGCCGCATAGTGGTGACGATGCCTCAGAGCGCAGCCCGAATCGAGTGCTCGGCGTGTGCGCGCGCTGGCTGAACCTCGCCCCTCAGGAGTCCCCGTCCACCGCCGATTCCGCGCCACTGACCGCAACTGCGCTCTCCGGCCGAAGCTCGCCTGCCTTGACGGGTGGTCACTCTTACCAGCGGGATGCCCTGTGTCGTGCCAGTGGCATGACATCAACCTCTTGGAGCGGGCCCCTTCGACCGCTCCGTTGCTTTACTGCTCGTTACAGAATGAGCTGAGCCGCGGGGCTTGTGCCCGGCGATCTTGGTCGGCAGGGTGTTTGAATGCGTGCTGATCTTGTTCCGGATGACCTGTGGGAGCGGGTGGCTCCGCTGTTGCCGCCTGCTCCCGAGCGGCGGCAGCGCTATCCCGGCCGGCTGCGTGTTCCCGACCGGGCGGCCCTCGCGGGAGTCATGTACGTGCTGCGGACCGGTGTCGCGTGGCGTGACGTCCCCTCGGAGGCGGTGGGCTGTTCCGGGGTGACGGCTTGGCGCCGACTGCGGGACTGGACCGAGGCCGGCGTCTGGCCGCGCCTGCACGCCGCCCTGCTGAGCGAGCTTCGTCGCGCCAGCCTTCTGGGCCTGGACGACTGCTCCGTGGACGGCTCGCACGTCCGAGCTCTGAAAGGGGGATCAAGTCGGGCCCTCGCCTGTCGACCGCGCGCGTCCCGGCTCGAAGCACCATCTGATCGTCGACCGGTACGGCACCCCACTCGCCGTCACGCTCACCGGCGGCAACCGCCACGACGTCACCCAGCTCCTCCCGCTGCTAGAGGCTGTCCCGCCGATCCGGGGCCTGCCGGGACGACCTCGCCACAAGCCCCGACGGGTGTATGCCGACCGCGGCTACGACTTCGACAAGTACCGCCGCCTGCTCTGGAAGCGCGGCGTCAAACCGTTGATCGCCCGACGCGGTGCCGCTCACGGCTCCGGCCTCGGCAAGGTGCGCTGGGTTGTCGAGCGCACCTTCGCCTGGCTGCACCAGTTCAAGCTCATCCGTGTCCGCTACGAACGGCGCGCTGACCTCCACGTCGGCTTGCTTCAACTCGCGTGCAGCATCATCTGTCTGCGTCGACTTCACGCATCACGTTGAAGCAGGCGTCAGAGTGGTGGGCTCTCAGGGCCAGTCGAGCACAGTCAGCTCGGGCCACTGCTGCCGCCAGCGGGCGGTCTTGGTCTCGTACACCTCGCGCGGAGCAAGCACGGGATTGGGCCGGACGACGAGATTGAACACGTCGGCAAGCCCATGCGGTGCATAGACGCGCCACTGCCCGTCCCGTTCCAGACGAACGCCCAAGCAGCAGGTAGTAGCAGCGAAGCTGTCAATGGCAGCCTCGGTGGAGGTATAGGGAGCACACGCAACGCCGAACTTTTGCTCGTACCAGAGGTGGACGCGGGCCTCGTTACGGACCTCGACCTCTGCTGGCAAGCCAGTGAAGGCATCGTCGGCGCCCTTGATCACAGCGTCCTCCGCCTCCCATGACAGATCGTGATCGTCGAAGTAGAAGACGTCGTAGTCCTTGATCCCGCTGGTGGGGTGCCTGTCCGTGGCCACGTTCCAGACGGTCTGGAACAGGCAGCCTGCCGTCAGGTACCAGCCCGGCAGCCCCAATCGAGCCGTGCGGTTCAACACCTCTACCAGCACCTCGTTACGGGACAGCACGGACCTAAGGGCAGCGAGCTGCTCGTCGAGCGGGAGGCGACCAATCACCGCTCATGCCTACCACGCGGCAGGCCAATGGCGCCTGCCTTCAGCCTTCGAGGCCTTCCTGACGGATCTCTTTCTGAAACGATCAGTTAGTACGTCTCATCCGCTAGGTTGGGGCGGGGGGTGCTTCATAGTCCGAGTTGTTCGATGCCGCGGATGCGCTGGTGGCATCCCGGTCGCCGCCTGAAGTCTGCACAGCGCCCCCGGTTGAGACGCAGCCCATGCATCGCAAGTTCGTCATCAGAACAGGGAGCCATGACCGACTCGCCCACTGAAGAACCAGACGCAGAAGCAGCGCACCCCTCGGGTCCGGTAGCGGGTGCGGAAGAGACTCAGGAGGAGGCCACGGTCAGCCCCGTTGTCGAGAAGGCTCGGGCCCTGGCGAGATCGCGTGCGGAGAAGGCGGGGTCTGCCGTCAAAGCAAGTTCTTCACGTGACTTGGCGATTGGTAGAGCGATTTCTTGGCTCTGCTTTATTCCTGGTGCCTATATCCTCCTTTCCTGGTTCATATCCGGGCTTACTTCTTCCAAAATAAGGCTCTACCACGGTGCCTCTTGGGGATGGGGGCTTGGGCTTCTCATAGTTGGCGTTTCCGCCAGAGTTGCTGTTGCTATCCGCCGAGCGAATAGGCGCGCCGCATTCGAGGCTGTCCTGATGAGCGGAGAGTTCTCAGTCCGGATGGCGGAGCTCGACTCTGCGGACGAGGGAAATGCGCCGCTGGTAGCCAATCGGGCACTGTTGGAGGAGTATCACAGACTTTCGACCAGCCAAGCGAAGTCGGCCTTTCAACTGGCGCAATGGGTGATGGGGGCATCTGCTCTCCTTGTGTCAGCAGGTGCCGTCGGTGTAGGACTGGCGTCCAAGACCGCCACAGCGGTCACTCTCGCGTCGCTGACGGCATTCGTGACGGCGCTAAGCGGCTACATCTCCTCAACGCTCCTCGCTACCTACCGAGTCTCGGTCGAGCAAGCCCGCTTTTACTTCCGCGAGCCACTCGCAGGCGGCTACCTGCTCGCGGCGGAGCATCTCGCGGGCCGGCTCGGCGATCCGGAGCGAGCCGCAGCCCTCGGGCGCGTGGTCGACGGCTTTATCCAAGCAGGGACCAACGTGCCCGGCGCGCAGCAGGATCCCGCCCCGCAGGACGCACCTCCAGGACCCCCGCCTGCCTGATCCAGTTATGCCGTCGATGCTGTGTCGCACATCACCGCCTTCTTGCACTGTAATACCTGGCCGGCGTGCCCTTCCTGATGGACTGCTACGACGCGGCCCGGGGGGCCACCCGGGCCCTCATCCACGCCGCGATGGACGCCCGCCGCCTGGGCGCCGGCCTCCATATCCCGCTGGACTGGCTCGCCGACGCCACCCCCGGCTACCTCGACGACCACGAGTACGACACTCTCGAGGGTGACTGGTTGAGCAAGGCGCTCGCCTACGTCACGACGCCCTGCAACGGCATCCCCGGCATCCTCACCCTTGTCACCACCAGCGGACCCCGCAACCAGCGCACCCACCGCCGGCCCACCGCGAGTGGCATCTCCGCCGATCTATCCGCCCCAAGGCCTCAAGGGCCGCGCTACCTGCTGGCCGAGTACCTCGAACAGCACGGCCGGCGCCACCGCGCCGAGATCATTCCTCCCATCGACTTCTGGACCGCGGCCGCCCACCACGCCCACCCAACCGACCTGAACGCACTCGGCGACGCCGCCTGGGACCGCGGCTTGTACCGCGACGCCGCCCAACTCCATAAAAAGGCCACCACTCACGGCGACCCCCACGCCGCGGTCAGCCTCGTCAGCCACCTCCACACCCTGCACCCCAACGACCACCACCCCGCCCAATGGGTCATCGCGCACGTCGCCCTCGACAACCCGGTCCCCGTCGCCTGGCTGCTTAGACGCCATTTCAGTTGGCGTGATCTTGCGGCAGTCTGGGGTGATGACTGCTGCGCTTGTCGAGCGGATGGCGCCGGAAGAGTTGTGGACGTTGTTCCAGCGGGTGGTGCCGCCTGCACCGGTTCGCCCGCAAGGTGGAGGGCACCGCCGGCGAGGGGACCGCGAGGTGCTGGCCGCGATCGTTTTCGTCGCCACGTCGGGCTGCACCTGGAATCAACTCCCGGCGGGCTTCGGTCTGTCCGGGGTGACCGCCTTCCGCCGGTTTACCGAGTGGACCGAGGTCAGGGTCTGAGCCAAGCTCCACCGCCTAGTCCTGGACGAACTCGGCGCCCGGGGCGAGCTTGACTGGTCGCGGTGCGCGATCGACTCCGTCAGCGTGCGGGCCCTCAAAGGGGGCAGCTGACCGGACCGAATCCGACCGACCGGGGCAAGACGGGATCGAAAATCCACCTCATCGTGGACCGCCAGGGCCTGCCCCTGTCGGTCGGCATCTCCGCCGCCAACCTCCACGACAGCCAGGCTCTCATCCCGCTGGTCCGCGGCATTCCGCCCATCCGTTCCCCTCGAGGCCCGCGACGGCGACGGCCTGGCAAGCTCCATGGTGACAAGGGCTACGACTACCGCTAACTGCGGCAATGGCTCGCTTCCCGTGGCATCCGGCACCGTCTCGCCCGTAAAGGCGTCGAGTCATCCCAACGCCTGGGCCGACACCGCTGGGTCGTGGAGCGGACCGTGTCCTGGCTGTCCGGCTGCCGACGCCTCCACCGCCGTTACGAGCGCAAGCCGGAACACTTCCTCGCCTTCACCGCCATCGCCGCGACCCTCATATGTCACCGCCGGCTTACCAAGTGAAATGACGTCCTAGGCCATCAGCTTTCCTTGCCGGGATCGGCGAGGAAGACGAGTCGATGCAGTCCGCCATGGACGCCCCGGAGGACGTCGTCCCAGTCGGTGGGGATGAGCCAGCCCTTTTCCATGAGGTGGGCAGTCCAGTCGAGAAGCTCGGGCCAGGTCTCAATGCGCCGGCGGAGCCGGCGCAGGTGGTGCCAGACCGCGTAGCCGTGCAGGATCCGGCGTGCGGTGGCCGGGCACGGCGCGCCACACGTTCTGGCCCTTCACTCCGAGCAGGAGGCTCCCTTGCACCCGATCCGACTGATCTTGTTCGGCTACCTGCACTGCCCACCGGCCCGGACAGCTCCCCCGTCCCGGCGGCCACCGACCGCAACATCGGTGCAACCGCCGTATGTTGGGCTGCACGTGGCACCCAGAGTGCAGCGCCCGGGCACCGGTGTCAGTGCAGAGCCCCGCACTTTCACGTTCCCCTTGCAGGCCGTCGTGTCAGTCCTCGCCCTCCCCCAGGGCGAGCACCGGGGCCAGCTCGCGCGAGCAGATCAAGGTCCCTGCGCGCTCCACGCGGGCAGTTCGTACGCGGCAGGCGAGTGTCGGTCCGCCATCGTTACCCGACACCGTGATCGCCTTCTTCTCCTGCCACCTGTTGCCAATGCGCGAGGTCGTGTCGGGCGTGAAGCGTCTCTGGGTGGTCTGGGCCGAGTACCCGTCCCTGGTCGGCGAGAAGCTGGGCCAGCGCGGCCGTGGCACCCGATGGATCCCCCGCCTCCCCTCGATACCAAGCGAGGTTGTGCCGGGTGGCGAGGGTGTCGGGGTGGTCTGGGCCGAGTACCCGTTCCTGGTCGGCGAGGAGCTGGGTGAACCCAGTGACGGCATTCGTCGGATCCCCTGCTTCTCCGCGCCAGTACGCCAGACTGCCCCGGGTGGCGAGGATGTCGAGGTGGTCTGGGCCCAGTAGCCGTTCCTGGTGGGCCAGCAGTTCGGTGAACGCAGCCACCGCACCCGCCGGATCCCCAGCTTCCCCGCGCCAGTAGGCGAGGTCTTGCCGGGTGGCGAGGGCGTGAGGGTGGTCTGGGCCCAGCACCCGCTCCCGGTCGGCCAGCAACTCGGTGAACCGGGACACCGCGCCCGCCGCATCCACGGCCTCCCCCCAATACCAGGCGAGGTCGTGCCGGGCTCTCAGGGTTTCGGGGTGGTCTGGGCCCAAGCGGCGATGGCGTGTCTTCCTAAGGTGGTGGAAGCGGACGATGGCTGCGTTGATCTCGACCGCCTCTGCCGTGGACTCCAGGGCCGCCGGCAACTGGTCGTCGTCATGAGACAGCACCCCGGCGAGCATCTCTACCGCTGGGGCTAAGTCCGATTCGGACGTGTGCGGATCCTCGTCGGTCAGTCGCTGGAGGATGGCCAGGGCCTCGCGGAGGGTGTTGACGGCGTCATCAAAGCGCCGCAGTTTGACGAGCGGAATGCTGAGGATCATCAGGAGCTCGGCCAGTTCCGGCCCGGGGTCGTCAGTGGTGGCCTCGGCCGTGCGGCGAGTGAGGGCGAGCGCCTCACCGATCGCATCCGCAGCCTCCTCATGGCGCTGCTGGGTTATCAAGGATCCCCCCAGAGCTGTGAACGCCGCCGCTGCGCGACTGGCATGGCCCGCCTTCTTGGAGAGCTCGGCAGCCTGCTGGAACGAGAGGCTCGCCTGGCGGTGCTGTTCGTCCTCCTCGAGGATCGTTGCCAGGAAGAACGAGGCCGCCGCTGCAGTGCCGGTTTCCCAGCGTCCGCCTGCTTCGAGGGCACGCGCCATGGCCTGTTGGAGAGTACTGATGGCTTCGGCCCGTCGACCAACACCGTCCAGTGCTTCAGCGAGGTTTATCAGCGCGATAGATTCCACGCTCCGACTGGTCTGGGACAGCACTGCCAGAGCCTCCTGCAAGGCATCGATAGCCTCGCCATATCTCTCGACGTCCCGCAGCTCAGCGCCGTAATTCATCAGTGCTACCGCTGCGACGTGCTGGTTGGAGCCTTGCCGCAGCAGCGGGATGGCCTGCTGGGACATCCGGAGCGACTCCTCGTGGCGCCCGGCGCGCCCCAGGGTCTGGGCGAGGGCACGCAGGGCCGAGCCCTGGCCGGGTTGGTCATCAAGGCTGCGGAAGATCTCCGCAGCCGTGCGTGCCTCAGTGATCGCTTCATCGACGGCATTCATCTCACGCAGGGCGTCGCTGAGCGCCACACCAGCGCGAGCTGCTCCGCGCCGATCGTTCAAGTCGTGCGCGGCCCGGACGGCGAGCGCGGCCATTGCACGCCACTCTTCTAGATAGCCACGCGTGGAGAGGTACGTCTCGACGGCCATGGGTAGGTCCCGGGCAATGTCGGTGTGTCCGGTGGTCTTCGCCAAGGTCGCTGCGGCGAGCAGATTGTCACGTTCTGCGTCCAGCCATGCGAGTGCCTGGGTTCGATCGGGGAAGCCGCTGGGCGTCACGTCCGCCAGGTCGAGTACGTAATCGTTGGCTTGCGTTGCCCGTTCCAGGAAGTACGTGAGAAGCCGCCTGACATCCTCCGGTCTCGTGGGCTCCTCGGCGGCACACTCATTCGCGTAGATACGCACCAGGTCGTGCAGGCGCCAGCGTCCCCAGACAGTTCCGGGTTCGATCAAATGGGCACGGCGGAGATCCTGCAACAGTTGCTCGGTGTGCAGGTGGTCGGCGGTGGCCAGGTGAGCGGCTGTTTCGGTGGACAGATCGGGGCCGGGGTTGAGGGCGACGAGTCGGAACATCCTGGCCTGGGGCTGGCTCAGGTGTTTGTAGGACAGGTCCAAGGCGGCGCGGACAGCACGGTCCTCGCGGGTGAGCTGGTCCAGTCGGTGATGGACGCCGGACAGGGACTGGCTCAGGGAAGCAAGGGGACGGCTGGGGGTGTCGGCAAGCAGGGCGGCGGCGATCTGCAGGGCAAGGGGTACATATCCGCATAGGCTGGCGATCTGCCGCGCGTTATAGGGGTCTTGGTCGCAACGGATGTCGCTCGCGCCGTGAACCTGCTGCAGCGATTTGCGGATCAGGTCGATGGCGGCCTCGGGGGCAAGCACGTTGAGCTCAACGCGTTGCCAGAGACCCAAGTTGTGGCGCGAAGTGATCAGGACCGCGGTGCTGCCATCGGAGGGTATAAGTGGCTGGACCTGCTCGACGGTCGCGGCATTGTCGAGGATCACCAAGATCCGCCGGTTCTGGCGGACGTATGTGCTCAGCACCGACCGGTACTTCGCGGCTCGGTCATCTAGGTCACCGGGTATCTGTTCGCTGCGGATGCCCAGGGTGCGCAGCAGACTGTCCAGCGCGGCATTGGGGGAAACGCGGCGGCGTGGATCGTATCCGTGCAGGTCGCGAAAGAGCACTCCACCGGGGAACCAGCCGGGTTTCATCAGCGCGCACCGGGCGGTCTGCAAAGCAAGTTCGGTCTTGCCGATGCCGGCCAGTCCTGCGACTGCCGCCACCAGCACTGGCCGCTGGCTGTGGCCCGGCCTCAGCAGCTCCAGCAGCCGCTGCTTGTCGTTTTCGCGGCCAGTAAACAGCGCCGGGTCGACGTGCGCAGGCAACTGCCCGGTGATGATCGTCCCGTCAGAACCCTCGGAGGCAGTCGCTGCGGCCGCGGTCTCCTGCAGCTCCAGCAATTCACCTTCCGGCAGCCGCAGTACGTGGGCCAGCGCCGCCACTGTCTCAGCCGACGGCACAAGCCCGCCGGGCTGGAAGGCCTTCTGCACGGTTGTACGCCCCAGCTTGGCCCTGGCGGCGAGCTGCGTCTTGGTCAACCGGGCACAGGCTAGTCCCTCACTGAGTCTCCTGCGCAGTTGAGTGAGCGCCTGGTTGTGTTCGGTGTGCTCGTCATGCACCTGCTCGCCCCCCGAGCGTGATGTGTTCGCCGGTGTTCATCTTCGTCCCAGCGAACCCTGGTGAACACCCATTACGCGACCCTCGGTCACGTCAACACGCCACCGTGTACAGGGAGCTTGCCGTGTCCGTCGTAGTCGTTCTGCTCACCACCGCACTCGTGATCGTCCTGGCGCTGCTGGCTGCCGCCGGCGCGGCCAAACTTGCCCGCTTGGACGGCGCTACCTACCCCGCTGCGCTCAAGCAGGCTGCTGTCACGCTCGCCGCGGTGCTCACTCTTGCGGCCGCCATCACCGCCGCTCTCGCCGCGGTCTGCTCCTGAACTCATGCACCAGTCGTCATCAACCTGCCCGGAGGACCTCCGTACCCAGACTGCTCACATACCGGCGACCGTGGTCGGCTCGCGAGGACGGCGCGGCGCTGTCGAGGCTCGTGAACATTCGGCCGTGCCGCAGCGGGAACTCCGGCGGCACTACACCGACACCGCGCAGGCCAAGGCATGTGCATGGGGGACGCCTTCACCCTAGTGCTGCCCGGAAAGCGCTGGCGGGGCAGCCTGCTGCAGCCACCGTCGCCTGCTCCGACGAGAAGGCGGCCGTCCGCGTCCAAGCACCGCCCCCTGTCGGGTCGCTGTCTTGCACCTGCCGTCGCCAGCGGCGACTGGCCTGCAACGGGGCTCGCGTCCTCGTCTGTCGGCGGCGCCTGACCCGCAGCGGCGGGCCGAGGCGCTGCCCGTGAAGTCGGCGGCCGGGGCGCTGACAGTAGGGCGGCGCGAGCAGCTGGAGGACATCGACCCCTCGTGGTGCCCCGCCTGGGGGGACGCGGCGGCGCCCGCCCGGACTGGCTGGATGCGGAGCCCGGGCGGGCACTGGGAGGGATGATGCGCCGGCCGTTGACGATGCCGCAGGGAAGGGTGGAGGCTCCCGCCACCGCGAGGTACGGGAGAGCCGTGATCGAGGTGACCAGCACGGAACAGTTCAACGCGCTGATCGCGTCCGGTTCGAGAGTCGTCGTGCTGTTCACAGCGACCTGGTGCGGCCCCTGCAAAGTCATCAAGCCGGAATTCGAGCGTCTTTCGACAGCGCCGGAGCACAGCGCCATCAGGTTCACGGTCGTCGACGTCGACGACCTTGAAGAGGTGTCCGCGGCAGCCGGCATCAGGGCCATGCCCACGTTCCAGACCTACTTCAAGGGAGCCAAGGTCGGCGAACTCCTCGGCGCCGACCGACAGAAGCTCCGCAGGCTGGTGGAACAGGTGGCCGAGGCCGACTGAGCAAGTTGTCTGAGCCGCGACCGCGACCGCCGGCTAGCGCCCGCACCCGCCTCGCTTACGCGGCGCGGCGGGTGCCCGCATCGTCGCGCTCCCGTGCCAGGGCTTCGGCCCTGGCCCGTACGCCCTCAGCGCGGTCGCTGCGCCGCGTTCACGGGACTGCGCCGCGATCCCGGGCGGCGCGCGCGGTCGGCGCCTCGGACCCAGAAGGCTTTTGATGCACTGCCCGGTCGAGAGGCCTAAGGGCGCGGAGGGTGTTCGTGCGGAACCAAGTCGTCACACGCCCATCCTGGCGGGTTCGATGGCCCGAGGAGCCTTCGTTGACGCTGGCGCGGTCGATCACCCCGAACCGCTGCAAGCGCGCCCGGACATCCGCCGGCCCGGCATACCACCAGCGCGGAGCCAAGAGCCTATTGACCCGTCCCAGTTGATCTTGTCGGTGGTCGAGATGTCGGAACCCGGCTCACCCGCCCGGTCAACCACTGCCCGAGACGGAGGCCGTGCCGGATGCGGCTTCGCTCCTCGTCGCTCACCACAGGGCGCATCGTTGTAGCGGGGTCGAGCTGGGGTGCTGTGTGCGGTGCGGGAGCCTTCGGTACGGCTCCCCGCTCGTAGATTCAGGACGAAAGCATGTCCATCATGACAGGTCAGCACCGTTTTTCGTAGGACGGAACGCACAGTTCGCGAGGCTTGTCCGGTCCGTTCCCTGTCTCTCAGAATCTCCTTCGTGCGTCATCCACAGACAGGGGAATTGGTGACGATCGATCACGACGCGGTGCTTAGGGCCCGCGTACTGCTGCTGGGGTCCGGACGGCCGAGTCGGGCCGAACTGGTCGGCGCGTACCGGGTTCTGGCCGAGGTGAGTCCGAGGGCGTACGTGCCGAAGCTGGTCGACGCCCTGCTCGCGCTGCGCCACGAGAGCCGGGATCCGAAGGTGGACCTCGCGCTCGCCGCGGAGGCTTCCCGAGCCGCTCGCAGGATAGAGGTCGGGGCGCCGAACCGGGCGGAGCGGTTGCGCCGGGCCTTGGACGCCTATCAGGCTTCGTTGTTCGCCCTCGGGCGCCGGGCGGAAGGACATGCAATCTGTGTGGAGCTGGCCGAGGCCGGCCGAAGCGAGCCTCTGGCGAGCGTTCTGGCCGAGGAGGGGCGCTTCAGGGAGGCCGCGGAGCTCGACGAAGAGGCCGCCCGGAACGGGATCCCGGAGCACTCCTTCTGGAACATGGTGCGGTGGTCGGCGAACCTGGAGGGCGCCGGGCTGCACGACGCCGCATCGACCGTCTTCCGCGAGCTCCTGGAGGATACCCGGCTCGAGGCGGCTGAACAGCGCACCGCTCTGGCGATACTCACCTGGGAGTTGGTTCACTTCTCCCGGATGCGGGAGGCCGTCGGGGATGAGGCGAGTGCTGCAGCCGCCCGGCGAGAGGCCCTGAGTGTCCTGGAGGAGCTCGCAACCACGGGCGAGCCGAAAAACTGGAGTTGCATCCTCGGGTGGTGGAGGACGCTCTTCGTCCTGTCGGGGCGGGCAGCCGAACCCGCCGCGAGCCCCGAGTCCCCGATGCCGCCGTTCGGCACGGAGCTCGGATGGTCGCGCGACGTGCGGGACGGTTTTCTCGGCATGCTGCCGGGCCTCGAAGCGGAGGCGGCGAGATTGCGCGAGGCCGACCGGCTGCCCGAGCTGGTCGACGTCCAACGCAGGATCGGCATACGCGCGGCCGTCCGCGAAGGCGACCGCCCCTACCTGTTCGAGGAGCGGTTCACGCCATACTTCGACGAGGGTGTGACGCTCGCCCGCCGCCTGCCCGACAACCCCGCACGCCTCGCACGCGCCCTCACCGACCGATCGATGTTCCTCCTCGCGGCACGAGCCTTCCAACCCGCGCATGCCGACTTCGCCGAAGCGGTCGCCCTTCTCCACGATCGCTGATCGCCCCGCCCGAGCCGCTGTTGCACCGCCACCTCCCGTGCAATCGTCTGCAATCCTTCGGCACGCTGCCGCAATGCGCATCATGCTGGCCCCCCCCACAGGAAGAACGGAGGGCGTCCATGGCACTCAGGTTCATCGGCACCACCAGCGACGACGGTGACTGCCCCACCCTGTACGAGATCGAGGGAACCGGCGAGATCCTCGTGCAAGGGGACCGGGAGACCGACCCCGGCCACTTGGTGCAGCTGCGCGACGTGAAGCCATCCGAGACGTTCGTGCGCGTCCCGCGCAGCCTAATCACCCGGTTCGCGCCGAGGACCGACGCCCCCGAGCTACAACCGTTCTTGTCCATCGCCCACCTGTTCCGCGAGTTCCGGCACACCGCCTGGCGGCTGGAGACGCGCCGCGGGTACGCCTCCGACCGGCGCAGCCCGAAGTGGGCATGCTGGCAGGCCGGTGAGGACATCGCCGCCGAGCCGGCCAACACATGGCGGGAGAACGTCGTAGAGCAGACCGCCGCCGGGAAACGGTTCGAGCGCGTGCGCCTGGTCGACGCCCCCGCCACAGACGGCCAGCGGTTCCTCCTCGCGAGCGCGCCCGGCAACGTGGCCGCGGGCGAGGACATCCGCAACCTGCCCCGCGCCCGCGCGGAACAGCTGCGTGTGCCCGATCACGACTTCTGGCTGTTCGACTCCCGGGTCGTCGCCCGGTTCGCGTTCGACGAGGACGACACGACGCTCGGCGTGTACGTCACCGAGGATCCCGCCGAGGTGCTCGCCGCCTGCCAGGCCCGAGACGCTGCCTGGCACCATGCTGTGCCTACAACTCGCATGTATCAACCATCTACGACGTGTGTGCACCGGATTGACGGCATATCAGGGGCGCGCGCCCGCAGAAACACAGGCCTGAGGCAACCATCCGCCAGGACGCGCCACCCCACCACCACGGATCCGTTCACCCGAAAGTGAGTAACAGACACAGGGGCCCGCTGTAAGCGGCCAGACCTGGCAGCGGCCGCGGGCACGCGGGGCATGAGCGGGCCGGGGACGGCGTGCTCACCGGTGACCGGAGGCAGGCGACCGAGACTGCGCTCTCGGTGAAGCGGCCTCCCTTGGAGTGATTCCGGGCCGCGCTCTGGGCGCGCTGGGCCACAGCCCGGTGAGGATCGTTGCGGTGAATTCGCCACCGACGACCGACCGCTAGTGAACTGGGGAAGCCATGGCTGAGCGGCAGAACGGCACCGTGAAGTGGTTCAACGAGGAGAAGGGATACGGCTTCATCACGCCCGAATCCGGGCCCGACCTGTTCGTGCACTTCCGGGCGATCGAAGGGAACGGCTTCAAGTCCCTGAAGGAGGGCCAGAGGGTCACCTTCGAAGCAGTCCAGGGGCAGAAGGGCCTGCAGGCCGACAAGGTCCAAGTCGCTGGCTAGGAGCTCCGGTGACGCCTCGGCCGGCCCCGGCGGGCGGGGCCGGCCGAGGCGCGCGGCGGAACCGGCACCACCCACAGCGCCGCAACCAGCGGCCGCCGCAGGCGGCGAGGTGGTCGGCGTGGGCGGCCGTGTCGTGGGCTCGGCGCCGGGCTTCACGGGCGGCCCGGTCAGCGGCCCGTGTAAGGTCACGGGCCCTGCGGGCGGCCTCACGGGCCCGCTGCTTGGCGCTTTCGGCGTCCTTGAGCTGCCTCGACAGGTCATCGACGCGCTGCTCGGCCTGCTGCTGCTCTTCCTCCGCCCGGCTCAGCTTCTCTTCCGCGGCGGTCAGGTGCGCTTCCCGGGCGTGGAGGTGCTGCTCGGCGTCAGCCGCCTGCCGGCGGGCCTGCTCAAGGCGCTCTTCTTGTTGCTCGCGGTGGCGTGCGGACGTGGCATCCCGGTCCGCGACCTCGTCGGCGGGTTCGGTGCGGCGGACCGTTGCGGGCGGGGCGGGCTGGCGGGAGAGCGCGGGGAAGCCGGCCGGGGCGCTCAGCGGTTTGGTCAGGCGTCCTTTCGCCCACTGCCGGGCTGCGTCGGCGTCGGCGAGCACCGCGTGCAGGGTGTCCTGGACTTCCTGCCGTGTGTCGTCGCTGACCGGCTGCCCGGCCCGGGCGGCGCTCTGGCCCGCCTGTTGGGCCAGAGCGCGAGTGACCTGGTGCTGCTGCGCCGACAGCTCTCGCAGCTGCCCGCCGTCGAGATCCTGGTGGGCCCGGCGCAGCGCCTCACCCAGGTGCACCAGACGCTGCACTTCGTCGGGCTGTTCGCGCACCAGCACGTTCGCCCACGCCGACAGCGTCGGGCGGCGCAGCCGGCGGATCTCCTCGGCCAGCTCCCGATCGCCCGCGGCTCGCGCGGCCTGGGCACGCTCATCCCTGGCGGCGGTGAAGACGCCCGGGGCCAGGCCGTAGAGCTCATCGGCGACAGCGTCCAGATCCATCGTTGCCTCCCAGCCCTCACCTCGGCGACAAGGGCAGTTCAGGCGCCTACTTGCTCAACCATCGCGTCGATGGTGTCACCGCTTACCAGGGCGAGTACCCCGACGGTCTGGTAACCCCTGACCCGCTCGCCGTCAAAGAGGAACCGCACCGCGTCAAGTGAGCTCCCTACCCGCTCGCAGTAGGCACGCATGACCTTCTGCATCTGTGTCGTGGACCTGACCCGAAAGTGGACCTCATGGCCGTCCTCGGACCGCACGCTGATCTGGATCGTGCCGTCGCCCTCGCCGGACACACCGCCCTCAAGCACTGTGCAACCCTCTCGTTTGTCCTAAAAGGTCGAAAACGATCTTAGGGCCCCGCGGGCCGTCCCGGGCGCAACGCGGCCACTGCTCTGCCGACTCCGGGTCAAGGGAGAACGGCGCCGTGGACCACCCTCAGAAGGCCGCCCGCGGGGAACCCGAGCCGCTGCCAGCAGGGCGTCGGTACGTCGGTACCTGCCCAGATGCAGGCGGACAAGGCGCGCGACGGGCCTCGCACCGCAACGCTGCAGGAGTATCGGCGCGCACCGGATGCCCGGGTGGCGCCGGTAGCGGGTGCGGGCGGCGGCGTTGGGCGGTCAGGCTGGGCGTACGCCCGGCTGCTGCTGTGCGGAGGAGTGGTGGGCCTGGCGAACCTGTTCCGCGGCACCAGCGGCGGGCTGGGTGCGTGGTGCGGCGGGCGCGGTCTCTGCGGTGCGTTCCCGGGACTGCGCGGCGATCCGGGCGGCGCGTGCGGCCGGCGCCTCGGACCCAGACGGTCGGTGATGCACTGCGCCGTCGAGGGCCCTGAGTGCGCGGAGGGTGTTGGGACGGCTGATGCGCAGGTCGGCGAAGCGGGTCTCGGCTCGCTGCAGCGCTGCGCGGGCCTGCTCGACGTCGTCATGCGAAACGGGCGGGCGGCCGAAGGGCACCGTGCCGCTGCGGTAGGCGGCTTCCGCACTCTCAAGCCGGCGGGCGCTCTCGCCGATCGCCCGGTAGGCCTGGTGGTAGGCGTCGAGGCCGAGCCCGGAGTTCTCGAGCAGGTTCCTGCGTACCGTGTGCCGGCCGGTGCTGGTCACCGCGTAGGGGAAGATCCGCCCCAGCGCCTCGACCGTCAGCCGGCGCTGCTCTGTGAGCGTCTTGGCGATCCGGTCTTCGGCCTCGTTGACGTGGGCCATGAAGGCGTCGCGGGCCGCGGCCATCTCCGCGGCGGTGCCGGGCTGGCGTTCGACTTCGGTGGCCTGCGCGGCGGCGACGACGGCCGCGTGCTTCGCGGGTTCGGCGGCTGCCTCCGCGTCGGCCAGGACGCCGGCGTGCATGAGCAGTGCGTGGCGTGCGGTGAGCTCGTCCAGCTCCTGGTGCAGGCTGCCGCGGGAGAGCAGCGCCGCTTCCTGCTGCGGGGAAAACGGTTGGTGCACATCGGCCGCGGCGGTGGCCTCGGCGAGAACAGTGGTGGCGCGGAAGAGCCGGTCCATCGTCTGCTCGGCGGCGCGCCGGGCCGCCGGTGAGATCAGCCGCCACTGAGCGGCTGCCTGGAGGTCTCCTTCCAGGTGCTTGGGGTAGCCGGGAATCGCCGGTGCCTGCCTGGCCGTGGCGCTGGGGT
Source organism: Streptomyces albidicamelliae (assembly GCF_025642175.1). Classification (NCBI taxonomy): domain Bacteria; kingdom Bacillati; phylum Actinomycetota; class Actinomycetes; order Kitasatosporales; family Streptomycetaceae; genus Streptomyces; species Streptomyces albidicamelliae. The sequence goes on from NZ_CP106795.1 coordinate 40,223, forward strand.
CGGGGGTCCGGCCGGGTTGTTGCTCGGCGGCCGTGACCGCCTCGGCCAGGGCCGCGGCAGCATCGTCGAGCAACCGGGGTTCCCCGGCTGGGCCGATGAGGGACAGGCGACGCAGGTAGGCGCGGGCCGCCATGTTGGCGCCCTGTCCGGGCTCGGGGTGGGCTTCGGCCACAGGGGCAGTGGCCGGGTGCACGGTGACCAGGTGATCCAGGATGCTGCGCTGGGCGTCCTCGGCGAGTGTGTCGAGCTGGCCGGTCTCGAAGCCGAAGGCCATGCGGTTCAAGAGGCCCAGGGCTGACAGGAGTTGGGCGCTCTCGCCGTGGGCGGGCGCTTCGGCCAGGGCGAGCGCGTCCAGCATCTCGGCGGCGCCGGTGCGCAGCAGCGTGGCGCCTTCGGTCTGCGGGGTGGTGAAGCGGGCGGTGAGGTGTCTCAGCACCTGCTCGTCGGGGCGGGTGCCCAGGGCCAGGGCCCAGATGTGCCCGCCGCGCCGCCAGGACTCGGGCGAGGGCTCGTCCGGCCGGTAGGGGGTGGGGTCGTCCGGCTGCACGTACCGCAGGCGATGGTCGAGCCAGTCGGCTGCCTCGGCGGTCAGCGCGTCGCGGAGGATGCCGGCGCTCTGCCGGGCCTGCGGACCGCCGTCGTCTGCCGTCGCGGCCAGGGCCCGCTCAGCGTCAGCCATGAGCTCGCGCGGTAGGAGCGGCCGCCAGGTGGCGCCGTGGTCGTCGCTAACGTGGCCGGTCACCGCGAGGTTCTCCTCGCGCTCGGCCGTCAAATACCAGCGCATCGCCATGACCGGATCGTTGATCAGCAGCCCGGGTCCGCCAACGTCGGACAGCCAGGGATGGTTGTACGCGCTGGACAGGGCGTAGAGGGGCGGGCCGTTCCCGTGGTGCGGGAGTACGGCACGCGCGGCTGTCTGCGGCGCTCCACCCGGCGGTCCGCCGGCGGCGGCGCCAACGGCCTGGCCGGCGGGGCGAAGGTCGGCCGCGTTGCCGGGCGGGGGACGCGGGCAGGCCCGGGCAGACGAAGAAGGGGGCCGGGCCCCGTTCCCGGCCGCAAGCGCCGGGTAGGGACCTGCGACGCCAGGTCAACGGTGTTGCCGTTAAACGGTGTTGCCGTTAGAAGTGCTCCACCTCCTGGCCGTCCGGGACCTGATAGCAGCCGGAGATGACATCCACGCTCAGCATCGGAGGATTGTCCTTCGCCATCTGAATGATGTGCACACTGGCCTTCTTCGCGTCGTTGTCAGCCGTGAGCCTCAGGTTCTTGTTCTTGCTGGTGTCGGGCCCGTACTCGACGATCTTCCAGCCGCGCTTCGGCAGTGCAGCCCTGAGTCGTTCCATGGCTACCTTGAGGTCATCGGGGGACGCCGGGGTGAAGCTCCACGGGTGGAGGACCCGGAAGTACTTGTCGGGGTCCTTGCCTGAACACTCCGTCACGGTTGCGCGGCTGTCGGACGTCTTGCCTTTTACACCGAGCAGTTCGTAGATACCGCTGGATACGCTTTCCACCTTGTCAGCGGCGTCACTCGACGTGCTCGTGCCGGCGGAGGGGACGTCGGAACCGTTGTCAGTCATGTTGCATCCGGTGAGGGTAGTGAGCGCAAGGGGTATGGCGACTGCGAGGACGCCCAGCTTGATCTTCACGTCAGGGAGTCTCTCCTACTTCACATGGTCCCAGGAACCGGGAGGCCCGAACGGGCCGTACGACGGCTTCAGCTCCACGTCGTCGCCCTTGCCGACAACGACCAGCCCCTGGTTCAACAGGCTCTTGGAGCCGGGGTCCCAGTAACCGCCGTGCCCATGGGTGTTTGTCGCCATCTGATTGGCGCCGAAGTCCGGGTCGCTGGGGATGATGGTGCCGTCCCCGCCGAGGAAAGGGCGGCCGAGCTCCGGAACCGGGTCCGAGCCGCCCTCCTGGTTCCACACATGCCCTTTGGGGACGTCCATCTCGTCCGCGCCGGACACCAGGACGCCGGGGCTGCCCGCGAAGACGACGTCGTCGGCGTTGAGGGTCCCCGTCTGGGCTGCGGCTCCGATGAGGGTCGATCCGTACGAGTGACCGATCACGGTGCGGTGCGGTGGTGTGTCACCGGAGTGTGAGGCGTCGAGCCCGTCGAGGAACTTGTTGAACGCGGGCGCACCGTCGCGTGCGTAGCTGTCGTTGCGCGCGTCCTTGACGACTTCGTCCGGCGCGTCGTAACCCAGCCAGGTGATCGTGGAGACGGTTTGACCGCCGGACTTGGAGTGGGCCACGTCCCAGACGTTGACCATCCGGTTGATGTTGCCGTTGATGCTGTTCAGGTCCGACGTCGTGCCCGGCACGTAGACGGCTTGGTGGTCCGCGGTATCCGGGTTCCCGTTGGCCACGATCGCGCGGCCGTCGTCCTCGGCGCTGAAGCCCAGCAGGTAGGCCTCGGGAAGCCCCCGCTCACCCGTCTTGTCGAAGCGGCCCTGGATGTCCTGCATACCGTGCAGCGACTAGTCGAGGTGGTCGTACCGCTCGCCGTATTTCTTGTACCAGTCCGTCCATTCGTCGGTGTGGACTCTGGACGACCAGCCGAGCTCGGAGATGGTGGTCCACTCGTTCTTCGGCGGTTTTGGGATGCGGTCGAATTCCAGTTGGTAGCGGGCCCGGGTCTCGTCCAGGACAATGCGGTTGGCCTCGTCGCGCACGGTGGAAGGCAAGCCGTCGAGCTTGCCCACGCTGTCGGGACGCATGGAGATGTAGGCAGACTTCTGCTCTTCGGTGAGCCCCTTCCACCAGGCCGCGTTGTCCTTCGGGTCGCCGTCCTTGGGCGGGTGGGGCAGAGAGTCGAGGTACTTCTTGCCGGCCTCGCTCACGCCGTCCTGGTCGGACTTGACGTCGGCCCAGTCCTTGTCCGAGACCTTCAGGTCGTCGTCGGCCCTCAGCGCCCGCAACTTCGGAGCCCACTTCGTGTCCGCGTCGGTGGCTTCTTTCAGCGCGTCACCGATGCGGTTCGCGAACCCGACTGCCTTGCCGAAATTGGGATTCGGGTGCATGTGGATGGCCTGCTGCTCGATCGCATTCGCCGCCGGGTCCGTCGAGCTGGTGCTGGCCGACACCGTGCCCCCCTCGGGCACCTTCCCTTCGGTCTCCTTGCCGCCCGCCGGGAAGGAGACCGAGCCGTCCGCACCGACCGTGCAGCCTGCCGCCTTCGCGTCCTCCAGAGCCGCATCCAGCTTCCGTTTGGCCGCCGCCATGTCGAAGGCGAAACCATTCAGCGCCGTACTGGCCAGCGCGCACTCGGTCTGCATGTAGTGAAAGTTCTTGCCCAGCTCCTTCAGCTCCCCGACGGCGGCCTCCATCGCCTTGCCCTCAAGCTGGTTGCGCAGGCTCGGGGCGATCTTGTTCTCGATCGCTTCCTTGGCCGTACTCGCCATGTCGCTCGTGGCGCGGTATCCGTCGGCAGCTTCCTCGAACTCGGCGGGCTTCAGCGCCTTCAGCGTCGCTATGTCCATGACCGTCCCGTCACCGGCCCTTCGCCTGGCCGCCGACGGCGTCGGTGTCCTTGTACTTGGCCGCGGCCCTGTCCAGTTCGGCCCTCACCTCACCATCCGACTTCGACAGGTCGTGCCCGGACCGCTCCATCAGCCCGCCCAGCTCACCACAGCGGCCCTTGACGCCGGCCACGTACTTCTTCCAGGAGTCATACAGCTCCTTCTGGGCCGCCACGGACTCACACCCTGACGTCTCCCCCAGGCCGGACTGCCCGTCGTCCAGCTTGCCCAGCGCCTTGCCGATGTCGTCCTGGAGACCCTTGGTGTCCTCGCCGGCCATCGTCCAGGTCTTCTTCTGCGACTTCAGCTTGCCCGAGGCACCGCTGCCACCCGGATCCATCGGAATGTGGTTCAGCTGCATGCGGGTGGAGCCGCGGGTCGCCGCGGCCGCCTTCAACTGCTCCCACTCGTCCCAGGCCATATGTCTGGTCCTCCCCGTTTCCCCGTCGCCGGCATCCCCCGCCGGCCCCCGCCATGCTCGCCTTGGAAGAGGAGGAAATCAAATCAAACACCTGCGCATCCGGGGAGGTTGAGTGGGCGGGTCGGCAAACCGGAGTCCCGTCTCCCGGGCGCGGCACCGGCCGGAGCCTCAACCTGGTGGCGATTACACCCGCGCACTCGACCATGTGCTGCGGCCACGTCGCCTGGATGACGCCAGACGGCCGAAGCGTTCCTCAAGGCCGACTGCTTCTGGACCTTGTGACCTGAGCTGTTGAACCGGTGGGGTGGGCCGGGCGCGTGCAGGCGCCCCGGCCCACCCCACGTCTTTGGTCACGGAAGCCGTTCGGCGGTGATGAACGTGCTGTATCCGATCACCGAATGGGGATGGACGTTGAGCTTCCCTGTGTCGTCCAGACGGCTAAGGGGCCTGTTCATCCACCCCGAAGACGACCAGGTGATGGCGCTCGCCGCCCTGTACGAGTACTGGCGCGACCCCGCCATCCCCCACGACGACGACCCGACCGCCTGGCTGACGACCTGCACCATGATCACCACCGAAGCCACAACCCCCGCATGCCTCTGGCCCTCACCGCCGACCACTACGACGCCTGGCTCGACCCCACCCACCATGACGCCGACGAGCTGCGCGCCCTCCTCGACCAGCCCGCAGGGGGGCACCTCAACGCCCGCCCCGTCTCCACGGCCGTCAACAACGTCCACAACAACGGCCCCCACCTCCTCGACCCAGTTGCACGAAGTGCGTGGGCGCGGCCCGAAGGAAGGTCGGCTCCATAGCCCCCTTGGAGTGATTCCGGGCCGCGCTCTGGGCGCGCGGGACCGCAGCCCGGTGAGGATCGTCTCGGCGACGATGCACCGCCGACGACCGACCGCGACGTGAACTGGGGAAACCATGGCCGAGCGCCAGAACGGCACTGTGAAGTGGTTCAACGAGGAAAAGGGATACGGCTTCATCACGCCCGAATCCGGGCCCGACCTGTTCGTCCACTTCCGGGCGATCGAAGGAAACGGCTTCAAGTCCCTGAAGGAAGGCCAGAAGGTCACCTTCGAAGCCGTTCACGGCCAGAAGGGCCTGCAGGCCGACAAGGTCCAAGTCGCCGGCTAGGCGCTCCGGTGACGCCTCGTCCGGTTCGGCCCGCCGGACCGGACGAGGCGCGCGACGGACTCGGCACCACAGCGCAGCAACAGCGGCGACGTGCGCCCGCGACCGGCCCGTGGCAGGCGGCTGGCTGCGCCTGGCCGGCGTGCACGACTCCGTCCTGCGCACCCTGCAACTCGTCGGCCTCGGCACCGTCATCACCTGCCGCGCAAGCCTGCGCGGCGCACTCACCGCCTGACACCACCCGCTTTCAGCCTGGCAGGTAGGCGTATGCCCGGCTGGCGCCGCTGCGCCAATGAGTCGTGAGCCTGTCCGCCTGCTAGCGCTTCAACGCGTGCAGGCACAGGCTCGTCACGCCGTCCTTGCTGTACTCCGGGTCGGCGACATAGTCCCGGGACGCGCAGGGGCCGTCCATCGGGTCGACGACGCGGTACTGCGCCTGCGAGGAGCCGCAGCCGACCGGCCGGAGGCTCTGCTCGGGCCAGGGGGCGTCGTTGCGGGCGCACGAGCCGGCGGTCAGGGGCGGGTGGCCGTCGCCGCTGTCCGGGCCCGCCAGCATGCCGACCAACAGGAGCAGCGGCACGGCGAGCACCACGAGGCCGAGCAGGCTGAGCGGGACGAGGGCCAGGATGCCGGCCGGCCGCCGGAACACCGGCTTGCCCGGGTCCAACGGGGGCCGCCACCCGGGCGCCGGTTCGGGGATTCGCCGGATGCCGGACAGGGCACTGAGGTTGGCCAGCAGCACGAAGGGGGTGATGAGCACCGACAGCGGGCTCCACCAGCCCATCACCATCGTGTCCGCCTGCATGTCCCGGAAGGATGCCAGCGCGCAGGTGCGGCAGAACACCCCCTGACGCCGCAGGAACCGCATGACCACCACCATGCCCTGGTGGCCCCGGACCGTCACCGGCGCGGCAGGCGCGGCCCCGCACACCTGGCAGATGGCCGGGAGCGGATAGGGCCCCGGGGCCTGCGGGTACGGCGCCGGTGTCGGGGCGTACGGTCCCGGCGCCTGCGCGAAAGGCCCTGCAGGCGGCTGGTCTGGGGGTGGCGGCGTGCTCAACTGGAGCCTTTCCAAGGGGACATGTCGGAACGGCACAGCACCCTACTCGGTGCGCTGTCCCGGCAACGGTCCCGCGTGCGCGACAACCACAGGGGCCTCGACGCCTGATCGCTCTGGTGGATGCGGCGTCGCAACGGGACTGCTCATGCCGATGGCGGCGGCCGCGATGACGGTGGTGCCCGGCTTGCTCGGTTTCCCGAGGAAAGGGGCCACGCGCTGGGGAGTGAGCCGGATGACCCTGCTGGCCCCGCACAGGGGCGAGGCGGCGCTGACCGCGTCGCATGCGGCCGCGAACGCCGGATCGCCTCCCCGCCAGGCCCCCGCAGCGCTGATGCCGAGGATCAGCTCTGGGTCCTTGCCGAACACGCAGAAGCGGGCTGATCAACCGCTCCACCGCCTGGCCGGCAACCGCCGAAGGCCGGCCAGGCCGACGTCATCCGAGCGGAGACGGTCGTCACCGGACCAACGTAGCGACTGCCGTCGGCCCGGCACAGGCCGATCCGGCGGCAGGGTGTGTGGGCGGCACCGGCACCGCATGAGCGTGCTCATCCACCGGACCGTGGGCCTTCCCCTGGGCCCTTGCGTCACCAGTGGTGCTCTCCTGCCAGGCGGGTGTCGACTTCTTTCTCGCTCGGTTGATGAGTCGTGCGTGTTGCCAGATAGAGCGCCGCAGCGGCCATCAGCGTCCCCATGGCTGCGAGCATCACGCGGTAGTCCACCAGCGCGATCAGCGCGGCTCCGGCGGCGATCGCCGTCGTCTGCGGCACTGCGATCAGCACATTCAGCGCGGCATCGGTTCGGCCCATGAGCGGGGCGGGCGTACGCCGTTGGAAGAAGGTCATGACGCCCGCGACGATCAACGGCAGGCTGGCGCCGATGAGCAGGGTGCCGGTCGCGACGGTGAGATTCGTGGGGGCGGCGTCCAGGAGGAAGCCCGCGGCGGCGCAGGCCAGGCCGAGCATCACGGTTCTTTCCTCCCCTGCGCGCCACATGAGCACTGCGGCGGCCATCCCGGCGGCTATGGCGCCAGCGCCTTGCAGGGAGCTGAGCAGGCCGACGAAGGCGGGCGGGCGGTGCAGTCCTTCGTCGACCACAGCGAAGAGCACCGACTCGGAGAATCCGAAGGCGACAACGGCGATCACCACGGCGATGGTCGCCTGCCGTAGTGCGGGGGTTCGTGCGATGTAGCGGAAGCCGGCGGCGATGCGGGCCCCGGGTTCCTCGTGCTGCGTGGGCTGCGGGCGTTCCTCGCGATGCCGGATCAGTGCGAGGAGGCCGGCTGCGAGGGCGAAGGTCACCGCGTCGCCTGCCACCAGTGGGCCGAGGCCGTAGGCGGCCAGGACTCCTGCGCCCAGGAGCGGGGCGATCAGGCGCAGGCCCTGCAGCAGGGTCTGCAGCAGGCCGTTGGCGTCGCCCAGTTGCCTGGGCGGGATCAGTGTTTGGGTGAGCGCCGTCATGGCCGAACCGGTGGCGCCGCTGGCCAGCCCGTACATGACCATGACGACGTAGCAGACCCAGACGTCGTGGCGGTCGTGGACCGACAGTAGGGGCGGGAGCATTACCACGCAGGCCAGGTTCAGGACGATCAGAAGCGGCCGCCGGCGCACCCGGTCGGCCAGGGCGCCGCCCAGGGGCGCTGCCAGGGTCCCGAGGATGAAGGCGAAGAAGGTGAGCCCGGCGGCGGAACTGCTGCCGGTGAGTTCCTTGACCCGGATACCGAGGGCAATCCACAGGGCGTTGCTCCCGGCCGTGTCTATCATCCTGGCCAGGACGAGCAGGCGGACGTCGCGGCGGGCGAGGAGGGCACGCACGGTCAGTCCTCCAGCGGGCGCAGGGCGTCGGCCGGGAAAGTGAACTGGACCAGCTCCATCGGGACGGCGCCTTCGGGGCGCAGCGACGGATCGTCGAGCCGGTCGCGGTAGCGCAAGAAGAACGCGTTCAGGTCCTCCTGGAATGACTCCGCTTCCTCCGGGGTGAGGTAGAAGACCGACTCGGCGAAGCTGGTGATCTTGTTCCAGTGCTCAGGGAACGCGGAACGCACGGCAGCGACCTTGCGGATCCGCTCCAGCCACGAGTCCCACAGCACCGCACTGAGCGCGGCAGCGGCGATCGTGGCCTCCGGATCCCCCGCGGAATCGGAACCCTCGACGGAGAAACCGATGTGCGCACGCCGCCAGGGACGACTGCGACCCGTGCCGCCCCCGGCCTCCTCGACGAAGCCGTACTTGGCCAAGGTCCGCAGATGGAAGGCGCAGTTCGTCGGCGACTCCCCCACCATCTGCGCGGCCTCGCTCGCGGTCAGCGGCTCACGCCGGGCCAGAGCCTCCAGCAGGGCAAGACGAGTGGGATGAGCGACAGCCCGCATGGCCTTCGGGTCAGTGAGCCTGCGATGACCGCGCGGAGAGACCTGCGCATCTTCAGAAGACATACTTCGAAACGATACGCTCGAAAGAAGTCTTTCGAAAGTGCCGGCCCGCGGCGTGGCCCCGACGTGATGACAACGCGGGCCGTCAGGGCGCTGCCGGGCTCGTCCGGCTGAATGCCCCTGCCGCAGAGGCAAGCGCGTCCTGTCAACCGCACCTGATGCACGTCACGTTCATGGGATGCGGTCCTTCATACGCTGCTCAGCACCCTGACCGCCGACCAACTACCCGACCGCGGACGAAACACAGACCTCGCGCTCCGCGAAGCCCTGCCCGTCTACCTCAGCCCGCGCTGAGCAGGTCGAAGCCGGCTGACTGACGTCTCTTGCTGGTCCGCTGCCCGTTGCGGCGGACCAGCGCCAAGCTCCCGGCCCGTTCACCCAAGGAGGGCGAACGACGTCCGCTCTTGCCACTTCGCGCCGTCATGCACCATGAGGTCAACTGACGAGACGCGCGCCGTGAGCGGGAGTCTGCCGAGCAGGTCGGCCTCAATCTCATCCAGAACTGCATCGTCCTGGCCGTCGGCGACGGTCAGGTGGGGCACAATCTCGGTGAACTGGCCCCCGTAGGGAGGGGCCTCGGGCCAACGGTCGGCGATCACCTCAGTGAGCCGCCGCAACTGCGTGTCTGGCTCAGGAGCGAGATACAGCACCCCTGGAAACCGGCCACAGCTCTCAAACCGCAGGTCGAAGGCATGATGACTGCCGATCGTGGCAGCTAGCCCCGAGCGCACACGTGCATCTATTCGGCTCTCATCGAGGAACGGGAAGAGCACAGTGACATGGGCGGGAACCCCTGCTTGGGCTGATGGATCGAACCGCTCACGCCATGCGCGGACCGCAAGCTCCGCATCCGGGATCCTGACGATGAGTCCCGTCTGGCCTGCCTGAAACCTGCTCGTGCTGTCGTCTGCCATGGCACGGCATGCTGCCACCTCAGAGGCCGACGGCAGCACTCATTAAGAGTCCATGATCACGACCGGCACGCCGCAACAGGTACGCCTCATGCGCGCGATTGGTACGTGCGTCTCGGGTTCACCCTGATCGACACGGTTCCCGGCGCGTTCCGGCATCCGACGCTGGGCCCCCTCGGGCTGCATGTCATGTTGGACGACCTGGACTCGTGCAGTCGATCGAGAAGATCAACCAGCAGGGCTCGGTGATGTACTGCGCCAGGAAGTCCCCCACCGAACACAGCGAACGCCGAGCCCGCGCCGTCCGAAGAGAAGGCCCCCGCCCACACCTACTGACCTTCAAAGCGTGGTGTCGTCGGGGCTGACGTTTCGTGATCCCTGCGGTACGCCGACCGCATGAGGTATCCACAGGGGGGCGGGCTGACCGACGAACGGCGGTCCCTACGCGAGGAATTGCGTTGGGAGGCGGCCGAGCGGTTCAGCCAGGGCGACGAGAACACGGTCATCGCTCACGACCTGCGGGTCAGCATCCGGTCCGTACAGCGCTGGCGCAAGGCCTGGTCGCAGGGTGGACCGAGAGCCCTGGCCTCGAAGGGTCCGGGCTCGCTGCCGCTGCTCAGCGACGAACTGTTCGCCGTGCTGGAGCGGGAGCTGGCCAAGGGGCCGGCGGCACACGGTTGGCCGGACAAGACCTGGACCCTGTCGCGGATCAGGACGCTGATCGGGCGCCGCTTCCACAAGAGCTACACCGCGCAAGGGGTCGCCGCCCTGCTCAAGCGGCACGGCTGGAGCTGCCAGGTGCCGGCCCGGCGGGCGATCGAGCGGGACGAGAGCCTGGTGGACGGCTGGGCGAAGGAGACCTGGCTCCAGGTGGAAGGACCGTGGCGGCGCTCGATGCCTGGCTCGTCTTCGAGGACGAGGCCGGCTTCTCGATGACGCCGCCGGCCACCCGCACCTGGTCCCGCCGCGGCCACACCCCCGTGGTCCGCGTACGGGGCCGCTCGCGCCGCCGCTTATCGGTGGCGGCCCTGGCTTGCTACAAGACTGGTGCCCGGCCCGACGAGCGCAAGAGCTTCTCCTGGAAGGACTACCGCGACCTGGTCCAGAGCGCCCACCAGCAGCTCGGTGGCCCGATCGTGCTCGTCTGGGACAACCTCAACACCCACCTGACTGCCGGACTGCACCGCTACATCTCCGACCGCGACTGGCTCACCGTCTTCCAACTCCCGCCCTACGCACCTGACCTCAACCCAGTCGAGGGCATCTGGTCCGTCCTGCGACGCACCACCACAGCCAACCGCGCGTTCGCCGACCCCGATGATTTGATCAATGCCGTCCGGCGCGGCCTGCGCCAGCTCCAGTACCGCCAGGACGTCCTCGACGGCTGCCTTACCGGCACCGGCCTGCAAGGCCAGCCACCATGACGACATCACGCCCTCAACACCGTGGCCGGCGAGCGCTTTCAGGATTCAGACGTGCTGCATCCAAACATTGGGCTCTACGTAGGTGCCCAGATCAGCAGAACGGTCGAGCTGTAGCAAGCTCAGCCCTTTAGGGATGACGTAGCCACCCGTTTCGGGAAACACCATGCCGGTCCAACGCTCCCACTCAGCGATCGTGCCGGTCATAGTCTGCGACTCGGGAGCCGCTGCAAGAACGCGGGCGCCCAGACGCTGATGCGTCCGAATCCATGGATCCAGGGCCATACCGTCCTCGCGGGTCCACCTCATGAAGGCATCGATGGACGTCAGCGGGTAGCGGGCTTTCAACGTCGGGCGCACCGGCGCTATAACGCGCGGCCATCCTGCATCCTCGGCGAGCTGGCGCAGCGCCTTGAGGGTCTCCCCGGCCAGGCCGCGTCCCTTGCGCGAAGGGGTGACGATTGCCCCGCAGATCACCAGAGTGTCGGGTTCGATGCCTTGTTCTCGGCCCTCCACAGCGCGAATCGTGGCCTGGGTGTAGCCAGTGGGGAGTGTCTCTGTTCGCCCGTCCCACCGGATCGGGATACCCCAGCCGGCCGCGACAGGCACACCGCGGTCGTCCACCAGCATGAGATCAAGGTCGGCGAACCACTCCCTGATTCTGCCGATGTACTGCTTGGCCAGCCGATCGGCTGAGATGAACTCCGGGAAGCCCTCACTGAAGAGCTCCTGCATCTGCTCATCAGGCCATGTGCGTGCGTCTGTTCGCTCAACAGTAAAGGTCACCGGCCCTTTCTAGCGCAACGACCACAGCCAGAGCGATCGAGTTCCTACCGCCTGGGTTGGAACAGACCACCGAGATCACGCCCCGCCGACCCCTCACGACACCACGCTTTGAAGGTCAGTAGGAGGTCCTAACAAAGGCGTCGGACGGGGCGGTGGGTGATCAGGCAGGTGCCGAGCCGAGGAAGGCCTCGTGGATGTCGTCACGTCACTCCCATCGGATCCGCAGGCGGCGAAAGCCGTGCAGCCAGGCGATGGTGCGCTCGACCACCCAGCGGGATGCCCGATGACCGGGCGGATGCCGCGCTGCCACAGCAGTCTGTGGTACTTGTCGTGGTCGTAGCCGCGGTCGGCAAGAAGCGCGTCGGGCCGGTGTCTGGGCCGGCCGACGACGTCGGCAACCGCCGGTATCTTGTCAAGCAAGGGCAGGACTCACATGATCAACAGCTTCTGTTAGGACCTCTTAGCGCGTCAGGTCAGCTTGGTCCGCCCAGGATTCGCCGTGCGTCAGCCCACAGCTGCTCGAACTCTTCCGCGGAGATCTCTGCTGCTTGGGGCTGGGTCTGCCAGCCGTCCAAGGGGGCGTCGGCGAGAACGCCGTACTGCCGTTCATAGCGGTCCATCGCCGGCGGGTCGGCGTGGTCACGCAAGTGCAGCACCTCTTCTAGGGAGGCCGCCGTCACCGGCCGCGCGTCTGTTCCCCGGACCTCGACATGACGCGTGGCCCAGCCCTCGTCATCGGCCTCGAAGTACAGCCACAGGTCTTCGTCCTCGTAGTAGGTGCGGAACCAGGTCGTCACACGCCCATCCTGGCCCACGTGGCTTTGTTCCCGAACGTCGGCGTGTACACGGGTTCCGGCGCGACCAGCGGGTGCGCCGACGATCGGCACTCGATGACATGACGTGACGTCGCCCCGATGGCGAGCAGTGCGCGGGCGTGCCTACTGGATAGGTCAGGGAATGAGTCCGCCGTTCACGGCACGGTCGTAGAGCCGCTGGTGCCACTCGTTGGCGTTCGGCCCGGGGCCGGTGGTTAGGACAGGGTTCGGACCGGTCTCGATGAGGTGCAGAAGCGTCCAGGCGACGCCGTAGCAGTCGTCTGGGCCGAAGCAGGAGACGAGTGCCTTGGCTTCCTCTCCAGTGACCGGCCTGGGGATCGCCTGGAGCTGCTGTTCACGTCTGTCGATCTCTTCCTCGTTCGCATCCCAGTCCGGAAGCGGGCCGTCGGCGACGAACGTCTGCACTTCGGGTCTCATGGGTCAATGATCGGGTTAGCGCCCCGCCGTAGTCAGGGCACGGTCACCGGCCAGCAGCAGGTCGAGGCCTTGCGCGAGGTCCGCCGGACCGGTGCCGGCCGCCGGCGACCGGTCGCACTCGGTCGGATCAGGGTGCAGTTTGTCATCCGCCGGGCGCTCGTTGAGCGGCTGGGGACGCTTCGCCGATCCACGGCTGCGCGCACGCAGTCATGAGCGGTCGAGGACGTCGGCGGCGGCGTGCGGCGGGCGACGGGGACGGCGGGGTCGTAGAAGCGGCACCTGAGTCAGTCGAAGAGGGCAATGAGTCCATTCACCCAGATCGCGAGGAACCTGAGGGCTGCGACCAGGCAGCCGGTGCCCGCCAGCACACCGCCGACCGTCCACGGCCGGGAGGGTTCCTCGCCCTCGCTTCCCAGGCCGTCCTGGTAGGAGGCGGGGTCGTCCCAGTCGACGGGGTGGCCCAACTCCTCGGCGCAGGCGTCCGCACCGCGACCGGCTGCCCCTTCGCGAAGGCGGTGGCGGCCTTCCCCTCGGGCCCGTGCCAGGCGAGCGCCTTCATCCGCCACCCGGGAGACCCGTACCGGTCCTCGAAGGCGGCGCTCTCGCCGGCGTCGCGGTCCTCCTCGAGGTACATCCAGCGTCCGGCCTCGGCTACGTCGCCGCAGAGCCGGTACACCCCGGCCAGACGACGGCGCAGCGTCAGGTCGTCGGGGAAGGCCCGGGTCAGAACTGGATGCCGCCGGCAGTCCCTGTGTATGGGGCGTGATCCCTCTCGTGGTCAGACGACGGAGGCGCGATGTGGATCGACCGGGTTGATCGCTCGCTCGTCGAAGAGGGTTTCGAGTTCCTCGAGGCCCTGTTCGCGTCGGTAGTCCTTCTCGGCCTTGGTGATCGGCAGCAGCCAGAGAATCTGCGCGTGGGCTGTTTCGTCCCATGCGCAGACTTCGAAGTCGGGGCAGTAGGGGTAGGGCAGGCTGATCAGGTAGTGGTCGCAGCGGGAGTCATCCAGCCACGGCCGGCCGATGGGGACGGTGTGTCCGACATCCAGTCGGTGGTGGTTGGGTCCGCAGTGGTAGTAGGCGTTCATGGAGACGCTCTCCAGGTTCACCCATTCGTCGCGTGGCGCCGCGAGGAAGAACTCCGTGCCGTGACCGTCCTGCTGGGTCGCAGCCCAGCAGCCGGACGTCACATAGACCCACCAGCCGCCCGGGCTGTTCGGGCGTACTCGGAACACGCGGAATCCGGGCACGCGCTCCTCGATGGGGCCCTCGACTCCCGGGAGCTCATCGATGACCTGGCCGGGGAAGTGCCGGCGCAGATGCTCACGCAGGGCTGCTCGTGCTGCGAGGGCGGCGTCAACGGACATGATCTGATCATGGCAGCCCCGCGCCACGTCGAGCAGCCCGGAGAGGGCCGTAGCCCGGCGGCATCGAGCGGGCCCTCTGGGAGAACGCGCCTTGACGGCGGATCGGCAGGCTGTCGTAGAAGGCGCTGCATCCTGCTCGTGAGCAGGCGTCTAGGGTCGCGGTCATGTCGAGGACCACACCGCCGCGCCCGCTCGATGTCGAGGAACTGTTCCCAGAGCTGGCCGCCCACCGGGGCACCACCACCCGGCTCCATCCGCGCCCGGGACGGCCGGAGATGGCGGACAGCTCTGTCGGCGGTCCGCTGCTGTGGCCCGCGGGCGAACCCTGGCCGGTGTGCACCGAGGCACACCCCCACGCGCGTGGCCGGCGCCCGGCGGACATTCACCAACAGCGGCAAATCCTGGCCGCCGCCTGGCAGCGGGACTTGAGCACCGGTCCCACCGACGACGAACGACAACTGCTGGATCGGCTCGGCCAGAAGCACCGGGTCGAGGATGCCGGCCCGGCAGATGCCCTGCCGCTGATCGGCGTGGCTCAGCTGTACCGCCGCGACGTCCCCGATTTGCCGGCCGGCCCGGACGACTGTGACCTGCTGCAGGTGTTCTGGTGCCCCTTCGACGCGCACGGCCCGACCGGCCACGGCATGCTGCTCGACCTGCGCTGGCGCCGGTCGTGGGAAGTCGACCACGCGCTGGAACAGCCGCCGCAGCCGCAGGTCGTCGGCTTCGACGGATACCTACCCGAGCCCTGCGTCCTGCACCCGGAGCAGGTGGCCACCTACCCGTTCGCCGGCCTCCTCCCGGAGGAGCTGTGCGCCCGGATCGACGCCTGGGAAGAGGCGCTGGAGGAGGAAACCGAGCACACGGCCGACGACGACGCCCCCACGCCGGTGGGCTACCAGTACGACCTGTCCATCCCACCGGGGTGGCGCGTCGGCGGTTTCGCCTCCTGGCACACCACCGACCCAGCGCCCATGAACTGCCGGACCTGCGGCGCCTCGATGCCTCTGCTGCTCACCATCGACAGCTCGGAATGGGACGGCGGCAGCGGCAGCTGGAAGCCCATGGAAGAGCAGAACCGGCCCCCGCACCCCTACGCGACGCCGACACAGGTCACCGTGGGCCGCTGGGGCGAACTGAACATCTTCGCCTGCCCCGAAGACCCCGGCCACCCCCACCGCTGGAGTATCCAGTAGCGAGGTCTGGCTACTCTGCTGCGATGGCGGACAGCGAGCTGATCGTCGACCTTCGCGGTCAGATGATCGAGACCCTTGACGACTTCTGGGACGCCGTGAGCGAGCCATGCGGGCTTCCGGCATGGTTCGGCCGGAACCTGGATGCATGGTCGGACACGATCGGCACGCGCGGTATTTCTGAAGTGATCGACAGCCACGACGTCCTGACCGTGCACGTCGATCGGCAGGGTCTGTTCAGCGGGCACCGTCAGGAGGCCATCGTCCTGGCCGACATCTTCGACGGCGAGCGGAACCAGCTCGTCGTCCACGAGCCAGCCTGACGAAGCCCTCGGACGGCTTCCTCACCGCCCGGCCCGGACGAGGATGCTCCACCCGGCGGCCGAGGCCGCCTCACAGGCGCAGCCCGCCGGTGCCCGGCTCGGGACTGGATGCCGTTGGCTGTGCCCCGCTCCGCCGCCACCGGCGGGGCGGAGCCGCCTTCTCCCGAAGTCCGGATCGGCAACCCGTACGCCCGTCCCGGCGGACGGGAGAACGCGCCATGGGGCGCGGTTGAGCGACTACACCTGCTCCTGAAAGACCCTGATCTCGGTCGGCGTGAGCGTTCTGACCGCTGTCCACGCTGACAGTGCGGTCAGCTCTTGGGCCCATTCTTCGAGATCATCACCAGCATCGTGGAAGAACCACGAGTTGAAGCTTCCCAGGGCTTCCAGGGCAGGTCCGGTTCCGTAGCGGACCTCGCAGTGGACCTGCACGTAATGGTCGTGATCACCATCGGCGTCGCATACCTGGAACTGCCGTGTCAGGTCGACCGTGAACGTCGGAGAACCGTCGAATGAGTAGGTTCCGTACTGGAAAAGAAGGCCGTCACCGTCAGATGCTTCCGAGACGTCGAACAGCCGTCGGCCGAAGCGGAGGAAAGCCTGCCAGACGTCTTCCGTGCCAAGGTCGGCGAGCGCGCGCTGCCCCGCCCTCAGCTCGCCTTCAAGGAGCCCCACGGCTTGATCAACCGACGGCCTCCGCGTCATCCCGCCCTCCCTCATCGCAGCGGCTCACCGGTGATCGCGCACTGCCTTTCAGCGGGTCCGAAGGGTGTAATGCGCTTCGATGACGCCGTTGGCGAATGTGCGGCTGGACGCCAGCGTCATGGGGATCTGGTCGCCGTCAGCGAGGGTGCGGCCGCTGCCGACGACGATGGGGTTGATCTGCAGGTAGAGCTCGTCCAGCAGCCCATTGCGCATGAGCCATTGGACCAGAGTGATGCTTCCGCCGACGTTGATGGTGCCGCCGGGCTGTTCCTTCAGCGCTCGGATCTGGCCGTCGACGTCGTCGCCGGTAACCAGCCGGCTGTTCTTCCACTCCTCGACGCTGGTCAGTGACGAGGAAACGACGTACTTGGGAGAGGAGTTCATCCATTCGGCGGTGGGCACCTGCTCGTTGGTGGCGTACGGGAAGAACGCGCTCCACTGCTCGTAGGTACCGCGGCCCAGCAAAGCGGTGTCGGCGTCCTCGAACAGCCGCAGCACGGCCGCGCCCGTCTCGGCAGTGCTGAAGGGCATGCTCCAGGTCTCCGGAGCCTCCACTACGCCGTCCAGAGACGAGAACAGCCCGGCGACGATCTTCCGCATGAGTTACTCCCGCGAGTTCAGGTGTCATCAGTAGCACCCGTCCAACGCAGCGCACGGCATGCACTCAGGGATGGCGGACGGGAAACAGCCAGGAGCCTCGCCGATCCAGGAAAGATTCGTCCAGCCCGTGCGGGTTTCGCAAAGCGACTTGACCAGGTCCGCCACGGCGTCGAACAGCATCGCGGCCTGGGGCGGGCGGGGCCCGGCATGCGGTCGGCGATGACGCCCCGAAACAGCTGCCGGATCGGCGGACCAGCAGGGTTTGTGGTGTGCCGGTTCTGCTCGGGTTCGGCGTTCGTATCCATGGCCAGCGCAGCCTACTGGCGCGTCTCGGGCCGACGTCCAGCTTCCTCGCGGAACACCAGGGAGGGGATCCCTCCCCCGCCGCTCATCTCCCGCCCCCTGCGACTGCAGCGCGGCGAGGAGCCCCGGCCCCGCGGCGAGACGCGGCCGCAGCGGGGCAGGGCTGCGGCGGGGCGCTCGGGCTGCGGGGCGGGCGCGGGGCGCGGCGCCCGGGCTGGCGTGGTTGCGGGGCGAGGGGTGAGGCCGCGTCCCGGCGGCAGGCAGGGACACGGCCGCAGAGGCGGTGGGGGCGGGGGGCTTATTCGGTGGTGAGGGTGAGGTGAAGGGCGGTGGCGGTGTGGGTGAGGTGGAGCAGGCAGCGGGTGGCGCCGTCGGTGTCGGCGGTGCGCAGGAGGGTGATCAGGGGTGGGCCGTCGCTGCTGGAGTGGGTGAGGTCGAGGGTCTCGTGGTTGTTTGTAAGCACTTCTTTGGGCACCAGCGCACCAGCGTTTCGTGGCTCCACCGATGTACCAAGTTGATCTGGCTCCACCAGTATGACGAGACAGTTCAGGCCCGGGTCAGGATGGCAAGGCCCGGGTCAGGATGGCCATTCGGTCGCCGGCCCTCAGCATCGCGCCGAAAGTCGCCTTGGTCGGGCACGTCAGAGGAGCTGGAGCACCTCGGCCAGCGCGCCGGGGCGCTGGTCAACGGGCAAGGGATCGACTAGGGCCTTTCCTTCGGATCACCTCGCGGACCAGATGAAGATGGCGGCGAGGTGGAGTCCGGCAAGGTAGATGGTCGCGGTTTTGTCGTAACGCGTGGCCAGGCCGCGCCACTGCTTGAGCTTGTTGATGCACCGCTCGACGGTGTTGCGCTGCTTGTAGGCCTCGCGGTCGAAGGCTGGCGGGCGGCCACCTTGGCGGCCGAGCCGCTTGCGGTTGGCGGCCTGGTCCGCGGGTTGCGGGATCACCGCCCGGATCCCGCGCCGCCGCAGATGATAGCGGATCGCCCGGGACGAATACGCCTTGTCGGCCAAGACCGCCTCCGGTGTCAGCCTGCGGCGGCCTGTCCGTCGGGGCACTCGAATTCGGGCCATGACCTGCTCGAATGCTGGTGCGTCGCCGGCCTGGCCGGGCGTGATGACGAAGGGGAGCGGTCGGCAGCGGCCGTCGGCAGCGAGGTGGATCTTCGTGGTCAGCCCGCCGCGGGAGCGTCCGAGGGCATGGTCGGCCGGCTCGCCGGCCGGGGCCCCTTTTGACGGGCCCCGGCCGCGTGCTGGTGAGCTCGCACGATCGTGGAGTCGACCGCGACGACCCAGCCCAGGTCGCCTTCGGCGTCCGCCTCGGCGAGCAGGGCGGTGAAGACTTTCTCCCAGGTGCCGTCGGCGGCCCACTTCCGCAGGCGGTTGTGGGCGCCTTTCCAGGAACCGAAGTGTTCGGGCAGGTCCATCCACGGTGTCCCAGTGCGGTACTTGAACGCGATCGCGTCGATCACCTGCCGGTGATCCCGCCACCGGCCACCCCGCTTCGGCGTCCGATCCGGCAACAACGGCTCAATGGGGGCCCACTGGGCGTCAGTCAACGACACACATCAACCAACGATCCGATGATCTGAAGGAAACGGCCTAGGTGGACCCGGCACCCCAGCATGGCAGCGCCGGCGTCCGCAAGAGGCTCGTCTCCCACCATGAGCGCATCGCCGGGCGCCACTCCGAGCTTGTCGCACGCCATCTGGAAGATCCGGGGATCGGGCTTCTTCACCCCGCACTCGAAGGAGAGGAAGAAGGCGTCCACGAGGTCATCGACACCGTGGTCGCGGAAGACACGGCGCATGTCCCAGCCGATGTTGCTGCCAACAGCAACTGGGATGCGCAAGCCGCGCGCAGTGCCATCTCGGCGCTGCGCGGCACCGCCCCGACCACGGCTGCTGGCCACCCCGACCACAGACCTGACCATGCAGGTCAGCGCACTGCGCATCGGTCGCAGCGCTCCGGCGATCCAGCTTCTGCGATGAGGACGTCGACGCCATGGGCGCGTCTCGACCCCGTCGGCCGCGGCCGTCGGCGGCGAGGTCAGCCCGCCGCGGGGCCGTCCGAGGGCATGGTCGGTCGGCTCGCTGGCCGGGGCCCCTTCTGACGGGCCCCGGCAGCGGGCTGATGAGCCCGCACGATCGTCGAATGGACCGCGACGACCCACTCCAGGTCGCCGTCGGCGTCAGCCTCGGTGTGCAGGGCGGTGAAAATCTTCTCCCAGGTGCCGTCGGCCGCCCACATCCGCAGCCGGGCGCCCTTCCACGAACCGAAGTGTTCGGACAGGTCCATCCAAGGCGTCCGGGGGCGGTACTTGAACGCGATCGCCTCGATCACCTGCCGGTGATCACGCCACCGCACACCCCGTTTGGCGTCCGATCCGGCAACAGCGGCTCAATGCGGGCCCACTGGGTGTAGTCAACGACACACATCAACCAACGATCCGATGATCTGAAGGAAACGGCTAGATCAGGTGGTTCTCGCTCTGCTTCAACTCGTGATTCACCGCCCCCTGCGCGCAACGGCTCATCTTCGACGGCCGTTGCGGACGGTGGCACGCTTGGCTGAACGGCACGGCCCGGTCGTCATCCATGTCATGGGCGAGGGTGAAGGTGCGTAGGGCCTTGTCACTTCATTCCGAAGTGACGTGCGAGCGCATCGCGGCTGCCGGAGCTACCGATGGCAACGACGAGCGGCTCTTGGCCGGTGCTCGATACGACGGAGATTGACCCGACTGTACTTGGTTTTGCGGTATGCGTCTCATCGGAGCGCACCGAGTACTCAACTACTTCACTATGCGCGCCACAGTGAAGTTTTACGTAGCCGCCCGTCGTTGCGGAGGGGGCTGTCGCGATCAGATAGGGGCCACCCGGCAGATTACCGTGCCCGGTCTCCTTAGCGGCGGGCCAATTTTCCGTAATGTTGATCTGCACAGGATTCGGGCTGCCAGGGCGAAGCGCGAGAAGTCCGCACTTTTTCCCGGTGGTATAGGCAAGGAGATAGTCCGGGCCGCTGCGAACCTGCGCAATAAGGCGACCGCTCACCTGAGAGAGTACAGGCGTGGCGATGTTGGCTATCTGACCTGCCATGTTGATCTTGGGCAGAGCTTTGAGCGGTGCGGCCTGCGATGCCTCACTCCGGGCGGGATGCGTCGCCCCGTCCGGAGATGGTGAGCAGGCGAGAGCAGTCAGGGAGACAACGACCGTCACGACAAGATGTTGGGTTGCACGGCTCGCCACTCGTACGCCTCCCCTTTTCTCTCAACTGCGTCAAGGCCTGCTAGCTGAGCCACTGGTTGAAGCACACGCCGACGGGCTTGGTGACCTTACCAGTACCGATCTTCTTGCCGTCAGCTCGGCTGCTCTCGTTGAATCCGTACACGTCGTACAGCGGGTACGCTTCGATCACTCCGAACTTCTTCTTCGGGACGGGGTAGGCGCTCTGGTCCGTGACCTCGTACGTCTTGGTCACATCGAAGCCCATCCCCGCGCTGACCGCGCCGGTAGTGATTGCGGCGGTCGCGCTCCACTTCGTAGCGACGGACTTCTTCACTGACAGGGTCAGAGTGGTTGCCCCGTGGCCAGAGGTGCTCCCGATTTTGCTGGTGCCGCACTGCTCGCCGAGATACCTGCGTCCAGTTGCCTTGACCCAGGAGCCGGCTCCACCGGAGACGATTCCGTCGGGGTCGTCGGCACCGACGCTGCCGGTTCCCTCGTCCACGGCAACGCTCCGCTTCACAATGGTGTTGTCCGTCGGTGTGAACAAGCCGCTGTCAGTGTCTTCGGCTGCAACGCCAACACCAGCGCTGTCATCTATGGGCTCGGCGTGAGCGGCGCCAGCCCCCAGGAAGCCCAGGCTCAAAATGACAGCAACGAGCGAGGTTGCGGTTCCCCGATACATGTGAATTCCCCCACGATAATTCCGCCCCATTCCCCAAAGGCGGCGACATGGAGAACGTTACCCTTGACGTGATCTTGTGGGCCACGATCAGCTATTCTCTGAGCAAGATTTGAGCTGCGGGGATAATGGTTGAAGCGGAGCCGACCTCCCCTCTTCGCGCGGGCCTGTGTCGGCCGTGGGGAACCCTGTGACAAGATCCGCTGGCATGTCGTCTGCCATGCCTTCGTCGCCCATGGGCCCCTCAAGAACCGGTCGCCGTCTGCTGGTCGCCCTGCTCGCGCTGCTCGCGACAGCAGGCTCCACCGTGGCCGAGGCCGGCACGCCGTCCGGCCCGGCGCCCGGCGCCGCGGTGAGAGCGGCCGAACCCGCGACGCCCGACCGCCCCAGCTACGACGTGAAGCTGCGCGCCGACGCCGACGGCTCCCACTGGGCGGGCCGACAGACGGTGTCCTTCCGCAACGCCTCCAGCCGGCCCCTGCGTGAGGTGTACATACGCCTGTGGGGCAATGGCGAGGACGGCTGCGGGACATCCGGAAGGCCGTCCCCCGTCCGCGTCTTCCACGTGCGCGGCGGCACTCCGGGCCGCCCCGGCGCGAAGTGCACGGCGCTGCGCATCGCTCTGCCGAGGCCGCTCGCACACGGTGAGCGGACGGCCGTCTCCTTCCACGTGGCCCTCACCGTGCCCGCACGCAACAACCGCTTCGGCCGCGAAGGCGCGTTCCGCTTCCTGGGCAACGCGCTGCCGGTCCTCGCCGTGCACGACGCGAGGGGGTGGCACCTCGATCCGTATGTGTCGTACGGCGAGAGCTTCTACACCCTGGCGAGCGACTTCCGGGTGCGTCTCGACCACCCGTCCGCCCTCAAGGTCCCGGCGACCGGCAGCACATGGACCCGCCCCGGCGGTACCGGGCGTACGGTCACCCACAGCGTTGCCAAGCGGATGCGGGACTTCGCATGGGCAGCGGGCCCGTTCCGCACCGCGACCCAGACCTCGCCCGACGGCGTGCGCGTGAAGTCGTACTGGTCGCCGAACACGCCCGCCGCCGGTGTCCGCCTCAACCGCAAGGACGGCGTCGCCGCCATCGACCGGTTCGGCAGGGAGTTCGGCCGCTATCCGTACGGCGAGATAGACCTCGTGATGACCCCCGGGTTCGCCGGCGGCATGGAGTACCCCGGCCTGGTCATCCTCGGCACCGAGGAGGAGGGCGGCGCCACCGTCCATGAGATCGCCCACCAATGGTGGTACGGCGTCGTGGGCAATGACGAGTACAACTCACCCTGGCTGGACGAGAGTTTCGCTCAGTACGCCAACGCGCGCTACTACCGCTGGGACGGGTTCGAATGCTCGCCGGACGACTCCTGGCCGAGCGCCACCGCCGCGCTCACCAACTCGATGGCCTACTGGTCTACACACCGTGGCGAGTACTTCCAGGTCGTGTACGGGATCGGCCCTTGCGTCCTGGCCGACCTGGAGCACGTCCTCGGGGCCGGCACCATGGCGCGCCTGATCAAGAAGTACGCGCACGACCACTGGTACGGCGTCTCCACCACCGCCGGCTTCAAGAAGGCCGCACAGTCGATGACGCACAGGGACCTCGGCCCCTTCTGGCGGAAGCACCGCATCCACTGACGTCGCACTCCGCTCGCGGGTGACGGGCGTTTCCCGTCGGCGCCACGATGACGGTGACCGACGGGGTACGCGGGCAGGGCGGCGTCGTTCCGGCGGTGCATCCGGGCCAACTCGCCGACACCGCGCCGACCGTCCCCGATGACCTCCCCGGCATGCTGACCTGCCTGGCTCAGGTGCCCGATCCCCGCCGGGACCAGGGCCCCGACGCCACTCGCTCGCCTTCGTCCTCTCCCTGGCCGCGTGCGCGGTCCTGGCCGGAGCAAAGTCCCTGGCCGCGATCGCGGAGTGGGCCGCCGACGCCCCGCCCAACGTCCTGGCCCGGCTCTGTGGCCCATATCGGGAGCCGGACCGCGGCCCCGTCGCCCCGGCCACCGTGCGTCGTGTCCTCCAACGCATCGACGGCGACGCGCTGGATACAGCCGTCGGAAGTTGGCTCGCCGGGCGCGAACGCGCCGCCGGCCAGGAGGAGAACGACAGCGACCGGCGGCCCCTGCCCTCCCTCGCCGCGGACGGCAAGACCGTGCGCGGTGCCCGCCGCACCGACGGCACCCAGGTCCATCTGCTCGCCGCGATGACGGGGACCGGTCTGGTCACCGCCCAGCGCGAGGTAGACGCCACGACCAACGAGATCACCGTCTGCCAGCCCCTGCTTGCCCCGCTCAACCTGCACGGCACGGTGGTCACCTTCGACGCCCTCCACTCGCAGACCGCCCACGCGCGCTTCATCGTCGAGGACAAGCACGCCCACTACCTCGCGCTGATCAAGGGCAATCAGCCCACCCTGCACCAGTGGCTGAAGGCCCTGCCATGGCGGGATGTGCCACTCCTGAACAAGACGCGGGCCACCGCGCACGGCCGCGACGAGATCCGCCGGATCAAGGCCGCCACCATCGCCGGGATCGCGTTCCGAGTTCGGCCACCAGCATCCAATGGCGGGCTCTGCCCCAGCAGTGAATAGCGCAGCACTGGAGTACTGCTGCTTCACCAGTAGACGCGGGTCACCACGGAGGCCGTGATCGGCGCGGTCGCCGGGTCGCTTGCCGCGCCCCGCACGCAGCTGCTGGGCCGCAAGGACACGGCTGGCCGCCTGCAGTACATCGGCCGTAGGACCACTGGGGGGCAGCTGCTCGCGCCCGGCTCCACCGTGAGCGAGATCGTCCCGGGGGTGACCATGGACAGCGTGGACGTCGGGCGGTGGCTTGAGCGGCAGCGCCAGGATGTGGTGTGGCAGGGCCTGGCCGAGAGGCAGCGCGAGCGCCTGGCGGCGCTCGGCATGGAGTCACTGCCTGCACGGCCCAAGGCGCCCGCGAAGGCAGTAGTAGTGGCGAGGTCCTGCTCAGCTCAAGCGGGTTCGGACGAGTACCGCGTACTGCTGGTCGTTGAAGACAAGCCGGTACCGAGCGCCCGGATGAAGACCGTTCGCGTACGCCGTGAGATCTTTGGGCGGATCGGCCGCCTGGGCCAGGGAACACCGGATCGCTGTCCCACCACGATCACTTCCACGAGATCGCCATTGGGCAGGCTGCCTGGGGCCCGGGTGCAACGAGCAGCTCGCAAAGGCCGGCGCACTCGGTGGGCGGTCGAGGCGGTACTGCTCGGAACGCTGCCGGGGCCGCTACCGCCGCTTCTGCGACCGCCTGGAGCGCGGCCTGGTCCGCCAGGAGGCGCGGCTGGACGCCACGGGCGAGGACCGGCACCGGCTGCGGTCCGCGGCGTACACGGTGGCGCGCGAGGCGAGGCGCCTGGCGGCTGTCCTCGACGAGGAGGCGGCCAAACCGAGGTGGGCGCAGCCGGCCTGGGACCAGCCTCGTCCGGACCGGGGGCGTCCCGCCGCCTCCTACACCCGCGCCGCCCTGGAGCTGCTGAACGCCGCGCACGAGGCGATGGCGGCCGCGGTGGCCGCCGGCCGGGCGGCCGGCAGCGGTTGGGCAGCGGTTGGGCAGCGATCGCAGCCGCCCTGGAGGTCAGCGAGGACACCGCAGCACGCCACTACCGCCCCGGTGCGAAAGCAGATGGACCCACCGCGCGTGGGGCGCGCGAGTGCGCGGCACGCGCGGCCCGCAACACGCGCGGCATGCGTTGGGCTGTACCGAGGAGCCGTCGGCGGCGCCTGGCAGCCCGCGCCGGCAGACTCCGGCGCGGGCTCTGCGCAGGACGGCGGAGGCTTCTTCGATCTCGGCTCGCTCGGCTGCGGGCAGGAGCGCCAGGCTGCGCCGCATGCGGTCGGTGACCTGTTCGAAGGCGGTGATCTGAGCGGTCAGTGCGGTGATGACGAATTCGGCGGCGTCCATGGCCTGGGCGGTTTTGCGGTCGGCGCGCGGTTCGTTGGTGTGCTGCTCGATGGCGGACAGGTAGGAGGGGTCGGGGCGGTAGAAGCCGCAGCCGGCGCACTGGAAGCGGATCGGGCAGGAGCTGCCGCCGGCTTTGACGTTGCTCGGCTCGGTGCAGCCTCCGTAGGGGACGGCCACCGATCGCAGTTCGTAGAGGACAGGCGTCGCGGGGCGGGGCAGGCCCTGGTGGTCGACGACGTGGGCGCTGAGTTTGGAGACGGCTTCGCGTTTCCGTTGCAGGGAGACCAATGGTGACGTCTGGTATTGGAACTGTCTGAATGCCTCGGCTGGGCTGCGGGGTTACTGTGGGAGCCGTAGCTCTTGCGACGTCTGGTTGGCGTCGGCGTGGAGTCCGGAGCAGAGCAGGTTGAATGCCTGGAATGCCGCGGTGGCGACCCTGTCGCGGGCGTCTGTGGGTGATTCGCCGGACAGGATGCGTCGTTGTAGTTCGCGCAGGGCTGCCCGGTGTGTGCCGGCGATGGCGCCTGCGAGGAGTGCGGGCATCGGGTGGTCGGCCGGATCCGGTCCGTTGGCGGTGTTCGGCGGATGTTCGGCCAGGGCGGTCGTCAGCGCGGTCTCGGCGCGTTCGCTGATCTCGCGTTCGCGTGCGCGCAGTGCCGCGCTGTCGTGGATGACCTGCCAGAACCGGGGCGCGTCAGGGTGCAGCCCGATCGTGGGGTCGTCGTGCCGCAGGGCGGCCAGCAGGTCGTTGCAGATGGTCTCCACTGGGCAGGTGCCGGGTGCACGGTTGCGTACCAGTGCGCCGAGATGGCCCTCCACCTCTGCCTGGCGGTCGAAGAAGAGATCTTCCTTGGTGGGGAAGTAGTTGAACACGGTGTTGGTGGAGACGCCTGCTTGCCGTGCCACCTCGGCGACCGTGACCTGGTCGAAGCCGTGCTTCAGGAAGAGGGGCAGCGCCGCGCCAGCGATCGCCGTGCGGGTCTGCTGCTTTTTGATCTCTCGAAGGCCCATGCCCAAATGATAGTGTCACCACAAATTTGCAGTGACACCAAGATTTTCGGGGTGGGACAGGCATGACCCTGCACTTTGGCATCTATCCCGGTGGGATCCTGGGTGACGACCAGGGCATCGTCCGCCCGGTCCGCCCGGACCTGCCGGACCGCATCACCGAGGCGCTTGACGCGCTCCAAGGCGACACGGCCACCCTGTTGGTGCGCGCGTACCAGTCGTTCGCCGCCACCGTGACGCCGCTGGAACCGCCCACGCCCGCCGACCCCGAGACGTATCTACAGCGGGGCCGCAAGCTGGACCTCGTGTTGCAGTTCCGTGAGCCGTCCGGCGAGTTGGAGGGGTGGCTGGAGTTTGTCCGCGAAGCCGTCCGCACCGGTGAGCCGCACCTGGCATCCGTCCAGATCTGCGAAGAGCCCAACGCCGACCTGCCCGTGGTCGACGGCAGCATCCCCAACGTCCTGAACGCGCTCGTCGAGGGGGTTATCGCGGCCAAGCAGGAGGCCCGGGCTCTGGGCCACAGCCTGGCGGTCGGCTTCAACGCCGTGCCGACCTTCAATCCGGCCGACACCTTCTGGTCCGAGCTCGCCGCCCTGGCCGACGACCGCTTCCGGCAGAGTCTGGACTACGTCGGCCTGGACTTCTTCCCGGACGTGTTCCGTCCCATCGCCGCCGAGCAGTTGGCGGAAGCGGTCACCGCGGTCCTTACCGCGTTCCGGCGCTCCGACCTGAGGAAGGCCGGTATCCCCGACAGCGTCGCGATACGCATCTGCGAGAACGGCTGGCCCACCGGCCCCGGCCGCAGCGAGCAGCAACAAGCCGCGGTCCTGGAAACCGTCGTCCGGACCGTGACCGCCCTCGCCGCCGACCTGCATATCGACGGATACTCGTTCTTCGCCCTGCGAGACGCCGACAGTACCGGAGAGGGGCTCTTCCACCGCTTCGGTCTTCTGCGCGACGACTACACCCCCAAGCCGGCCTTCGAAACGTACCGGCGTCTTATCAACGAGCTGGGCAATCCACCGGTGATACCGACCCGGTGATGCCGCCACTGCGGATGGAAGCCGCAGTACTGCTGCTTCTCGTGCTGCGCTGATCATCGGGGGTCACCTACGTCTCTTCCTAGCTGGTGCGATCGGGGGGCTCATTGGCTGATCTCGGCGGCGTAGTTCGTCCAGTCACCGGTGGAGATCCGCTGCCAGGCGACGGCGACGTCGGTGTGGATGCCGAGGGTGCGGGCGAGGATCGCGGCGGGGATCTCGGTGGCGAGTTGGAAGCCGGTGCTGCGGGCCTGGTTGGGCCGGATCTCGAGCTGGTTCAGGCGCTGGGTCAGCTGTGTGGTGCTGATCGGGCGTCCGGGCCGACCACCGGGGAAGAGCCATGGAGACGGCACCAGGGCGCCGATGGTCGCGTGCCCCTTGCGGTTCGCAGCGAGAGTGCGGGCCAGCTGGGCCACGGGCTCGGGCAGCTGAACGGGTGCATTGCCGAGGTGAAGACGTACCTCCTGAGCGCCGACCTCAACGTCCTCTGTGGGCAACCGGTGGAGTGCCGAGGGCCTTTGGGCATAGAGGAGGAGAAGCAGCCCGGCGAGGCGGTCTTCGGGCTTGAGGGTGTCGTCGTGCAGGAGCCGGCGTGCGGTGTTCCAGCGGTGTTCGTGGTCGGCGGGCTGGGTGGGGCCGTTCCAGCGGACGGCTGGGACATGGACCGTGGTGAGGTTGTTGGTGCGGGCCCGGCGGATGAAGTGGCCGGCCGTCTGGCGATAGGTAGCCAAGTCGTCGGTGAGCCACCGGTCGAGGTCGGCCTGCCGGCAGGTCTCCAGGGTTCAGTCGTGGGTTGTGAGCCAGTTCAGGAAGGCGACGGCCGCGTGGGTGCGTTGACGTGCGGACATGAACTGCTGGGGGATGATGAGGCGGCCGTTGTTGCGTCGGCGAAGCCGCCGGACCAGGTGCCAGATCGTGTGCCGGTGCAGCACTTTGCGTTGTTCGGGGACCTGCTGGGATGCGAGGAGGCCGGTGAGGAAGCGTTCGAGGCGGACCATGTACTCGTCGCGCTCGGGCAGGGCCCTTGGTCCTCGATGAATCCGTTCAGCGGTTCCGGCAGGGTCACGCTCGTAACCAGAACCCACAGCATGGACGCGCTGTGCCTGTTCCAGCCATGCGTGCGAAGTCGACGGCCGGGTCGAGGGTGCTGGGGTTAGCGATGACTAGGCCGGCCGGGTGTGGTGAACGCCCAGCCGCGCAGGGCCGGTTCGTCGTGCAGGTGACCGTCGAGGCGCTATCAGTCGAGGCCGCCGGTCTCCTCGACGTGCTGCACGAGTGCCGTCACAATCCGTGGGCGGGTGGCGTCGGGGAAGAGGGTGGGTTCCAGACCTTCTTCGATTCCCCAGTCTGTGTTGAACATGACGGGTACGTCGACCGGTGCCACGTTGTTGCGAAGCCAGAGGGCGACGCGGGCTGCAATGTGGGCGTTGCACTCCCGGATGGCCACGCCTTCGGGTTGGAGGCTGGCAGAGCCTTCCAGGGTCTCGTCGTCGAAAGTGATCCCGAAGATCATCGATGATCCGCGGACCGGGCCGTCTCCCTCGTGATCGATGCGGATGAACGCATCCGGATTCCGCGTACGCAGCCGGGCCTCGAATCCCTCGAAGGTCAGCCCCCAGCTTTGCCCTCGCGGTGGGGTGAAGACGAACATGGTGCGCAGTTCCGCGATCTCTTCCGGTTCCATAGCGGTACTTCCTGGGGATGGGCTGGTCAGGGGACGTAGCGGGCATGGCCTTTGACGCCGTAGGCCGCCATCATGATGCGCCAGTACTGGACGGCATCTTGGTTGTCGGTGACCGTCTCGACACCGCGCATCTCCTTGTTGCGTGGGTCGTTGAGCGCTGCTGCGTACTTGCGGAGTTCTAGGCGGTCACCCTTGTAGAGGAAGTCTCCGTCGCCGGTCGCGTTGTTCTTGCGGAGGTCTTCCAGCGAGCGGTAGCACCGTCGAGGTTGCGGAATCCGTCCACCATGAGCGTGTTGGACGGACTGATTCCTGCTGGGATTGGTACCTCGAACTCCGGGAAGCCCGACACGCGTCTTTGGTAGGCCTGCTCGGCCGGCCTGCCGCCGGAGATGTCCCCCTTGCGCAGCGAATCGAGCCAGGTCTGGAAGTTCTGACCCTGGCTGGGCGTGAGCGGCGGGAACCGCGGGTCGGAAGGCGTCGCCGGAGGGACCGGCTGAATGTGCGGCGTGCCGGGAGGCAGGGGACGGTAAGCGGCCGGTACGAGCGTCGGGACACGGATCAGGGGGTCGAGGAACGGCGGGTCCAACGGGGTGCCTGCGGAGGGTGGGGGTGGGCTGTCAGGCTTCGGGGTCGACTTCGGGGTGCGTGAACCGCACGGGCTTGCCCAGCGACCGGGCGTAGGTGATTTCGGCTCGGGTGCTGTCTCCGATGTAGCCGCCGACTACGAGCACCTCATCAGCGAGCCGGATCTTCGCCCGGTGCAGATCGTCGAGTTGAACCTTCAGCGCCTCGGCCTCGACAGGATCGGACCAAAGTTCGTGCGGCGACTTCATGTCGCAACCCGGCTTGACGACAATCCTTCCGGCTGTGGTCTCCCGCAGATCGGCCTCGCTCATCTCGGCCATGAAACGGGTCGAGCCGCAGATCACGACGATACGCGGGAGGCTCAACTGCTCCTTCGCATCGGCGAGTTTCTTCTCGGGGGTGAGCGGTTGCGGGTATGACACTGGTTCCTCCTGGTGGGTACCTGCGGAGACGATCCCTTGGAACAGATCATCTAGGAGACCCCCGGCAGCTGACCACCTCCGACGGCACCGGTTCGGCAAGCGATGAGCCGCGGCCAGCTGGGTGTACGCCCGGCTGGTGCTGCTGCGCGGAGTTGTGGGCCTGGAGGATCTGTTCCGCGGCGGGATGGGTGCGTGGTGCGGCGGGCGCGGTGGTCATGGAGCGTTCACGGGACTGGGCCGCGATCCGGGCGGCGCGTGCCGTCGGCGCCTCGGACCCGGAAGGTTCGTGGTGCACTGCCCGGTCGAGGGCCGATGCTCGGGGTGATGAGATGTCGCCGGGGAGGGAAAGCGATGGTGGCGAAATGATGTTCCGTGTCCGTCGTACGGTGGTCGCCGGGGCGAGGCGGCTCGCCGTGGGACGCGAGCGCCGCACGGCACCGGACACCGCCGGGTGCGCGGCCCGCGCCCTGGCCCCGAGCGCAGACAGGAGACCGCACGTGAGCGCCATACCCCAGGGCCGCGACTGGACCCGTATGAAGCGCGCCGACTTCGACGGCTGCGCCCCGCTCAACCTGGTCGGCGCGGCCGTGTGCCGGCCGGTGCCCGCCGTGCCCGACGAGTGTGGGACCCAAGCACTGTTCGGGAAGGACCCGGAGCCCCCGCGGCCCCGCCGCTCCCGCGCGCCGGCTCGGGCACCCACCGAGGACTTTGAGAGCACTGACACCTTGTTCTAAAGCTGGCACGTCACGCCCGTAGGGTGCTGGCATGACCGACCCCGTCCCGCTCACCGGCCCCGAGGCCAACCGGATCATCACCGCTCTCCGGCACGGCCAGGACCTGGACGTTGCGGCCGCGAGACTCAGCATCGATCTGCGCGCTGTGTGGGCCGGCTTGAGCGATCCGGCCTCGCGGGCCTACCACGGCAAGAAGATCGCCCAGGGAAAGCACCACACCCAGGCCCTGCTCTGTCTCGCCAAACGAGCCGACGTCTTGTTCGCGATGCTCCGCGACGGAACCCTCTACGAGCCCCAGCCGTCCGCGGCGGTTATCTGACCTGCGGGTCTGCAAGGAGAACGACTCAATCGGCCTCGACATCGAAGCCGAGCACTGGATGGCCGGAGCCGCCCTCCGGGTCCATCAGCACCGGCTTGCCCAGCCGTCGGCCGATCTCTCGGAGGAAGCCGCAGAAAACATCGAGTCGCTCCTGGCCCTGCAACTCGCGCAGGTCGACGTCGAAGTCGACTTCATCGTCGGCATGAAAACGGAAGATCGCCAACACATCTGCAGTCGGCCAGACCCGCAGGTCCGAGCACTCGGCATCCGTCGGACGGGACAGCACAGCCTCCGCCCGGGGCACTGGAAGCACCCTCTCCCCTTCGGAGTACTGGTACTTCCAGCCCTTCTCCGCAACAAGATCGAGGACCGCCTGCCAATCCTCTACGAGGCATTCGGGACACGCACGTCCGGCAACGACCCCATCAATTCAGGGTCGAAGAAGCACTTCACGTCATCCCACAGCAGGTCGGCCACCCCATCATGTTGCCCGGCCCCCGAGTGCAAGGCGGCCTCGTATCCTTTGACCAAAGACATAGGGCCCCCCGCGCCCAGCAGCAGCGCACACAGCCAGCCGCAGGGACCGAGGAGGCTGACACACTGACCGCATGACCCCTGATGACGCCAAGCGCGCCCACCGGAAGATCACGCTGCTCACGGCCTGCGTCGTTGCAGCCCTGGCCGCACCTACGGGATATGACCACGGCGGGTGGGGCAACGCCGCGGTCGTCATGGTGATAGCCGGAGGCGGAGGAGCGGTCGGCGGCTACCTGGTACGGCACCGCCTTATTGCCGCGCTAACCAAGTCCGCAGGACGCTAACCCGCCCGAACGCGCATGTTCCCGTCCTGCTCTCGCGAGCGGCAGGGCGGATGGGCATCCGACTCCACGGTCATGCCGCCGCTACCGCGAGGAGGACGACGGCTTCGAGGTTCCGGCATCGTTTCATCCACGGCTACCTGCAGCGCGACGACGAGTCGCAGCTCTGGGTGACACTCAAGGGAAGTCGAGAGCGGGTCTGGGCGGTGCCCCGCAGCGCGCCAGGCCCGGCCGCGGCACGAGGCGGGCGCCACGGAAGATGGACACAAGTGAGCCGGGGGTGCTGCTGGTCCGGTCGGTGCTCCTACGGGCGCGGTCCCTGCTGGGGTGGAGCGGCCGGGGGCAGAGGCTGCCGGCCGCTCGGCCTGGATGCATGCTGTGGGGGCGCTCCGGTGCTGTCGCGGGGGGGCGAGGGCTTCGGCCGCCTGTCTGAGGCGTTGCTCCGTGGCGGCCTGAAGCTCGGCGGCCTTGGCCTGCACGGCCCGCAGGGTTGCGGGGCCCTGAAGCACCGTGCGCATGTCCTCGTAAGAGATGAGGTCGGCTTCGGTAGGGTCGGCCGGGCGTTGCGGGGAGAGGAGCTCCATGGCCCGCCGCCTGCGTTCCGGATCCTCGCTACGGAGGTCCGCGAGAAACTGCCGCCTGGTTTCCAGGTCTGCCCAGATGTCCGGCCGCCGTGCCGACTCGTCCTGGGTCACCCAGAAGACTCCCCCGGAGTTCGGCTGGACGAGGACGGGGCCGGAATCCGGCGTGGAGGCGTCGAGGACAGCGCTGCCGTATGAGTGGCGGGCGACGACGAGATGCCCGTGGACGCTGGAGTCGCGGGCTGCGGCGCGCAGCGACTCCACCAGGACCCGGTTGCGCAGGACGTCCCCGTGGACGGCCAGCACTGCGTCGGGGACGAATCCTGTCGGCCGAGCTGCGTGGCCAGGTGGGCGGTTGCCCCTCTGAGTGGTTCGGCGTCGACGATCGTCAGTCTTTTGCCGGTGGCGTGCGCGATCCTCACGGCCGCGGCCACGAGCGTCTCCCGGCCGCCCAGGCCCTGCTCGTAAACCACCAGTCCGCCCCGGCCGTCGACGAGCGCGTTATGACGATTCGTCGTGCTGACCCCACAAGCTTCGATGGTGGCCGAGCCTGTACGGGCGGAGGTCAGGACGGCGGCTGGAGAACCTGGTCGATGACGTAGATGGTGGCGTTCGCGGCCTGGAGGTTACCGCAGACGATGTTCGCCTCGCCGTTGACCTTGAAGTCGGTGCCCGAGCCCGAGGTGGTCAGTTTGCTGCCCTCGACCGTCGTGAAGGAGCCCTTGGAGAGCTGGTCCGGGGTAATCTTCTCGTCGACGACGTGGTAGCTCAGCGTCTTCTTCAGCTGACCCTCGTTGCCCAGCAGCGAGGTGAGCTGGGACACGGTGACCTTCTGGAAGGCCTTGTCGTTCGGGGCGAAGATGGTGATGTCGGGCTTCCCGTCGAGGGTGCTGGTCAGCTTCGCCCTGACCGTGGCCGCGACCAATTGGCTGAGCTGGGGGTAGGCGGCCGCGGCTTCGACGACCTTGTCCTTCGCCGTGTTGGCCTTCTGGGCGATCGACGAACAGCCCGAACCGAACGTCCCCGAGGGGCTCGGGGACGCGCCCTGTGCGTGGCTCTGCGATGCCAGACCACCCAATGCGAGCGGAACGGCGACCACTGCTGCCGCGGCGGCTTTTGCTGTACGGGTGCGGGTGAACCTCATCGCAACCTGCCTCTCGTGGCGGGGCGAACCCCGCAGAGGTGGGGACTGCGGACGACTTCGTCTCCGCTGGGCGGGGAGGAGGCGGCTGCTGCGCCTGGCCTGGGGCCATAGCCCCCCGGCCCTCTGCGAGCGTAGCCAGCAGGTGCTGGTGACCGCATCTCGAGATCCGAAGGTGAGGCGTGCCGCTGATAGTGGCGTCTGCCTGTGGGCTGATCCGGCTGGGACTCCTGCCCGCGTCACTGAGGGTGGGTGCCGCGTCGTGCACGCTGGGCCTTCGCACCGCTGGCATCGGTCAGTCGCTGTCCTCGATCCCAGTGTTGGGGCCCGGCTAAAGTGCACCGGGTTCGCCGTTCGCGTTGGCCTGGTCCTCGGGTGGGAGTCGCGGGAACAGAAGGTCTTCCAGTGATCCATTGACGCCTCCCCGCACTGGCCCCCTGGGTGACCTCGTTGGCGGCTATCAGGTCCCGC
This sequence comes from Streptomyces albidicamelliae, assembly GCF_025642175.1. Classification (NCBI taxonomy): domain Bacteria; kingdom Bacillati; phylum Actinomycetota; class Actinomycetes; order Kitasatosporales; family Streptomycetaceae; genus Streptomyces; species Streptomyces albidicamelliae. The sequence continues at coordinate 74,282 of NZ_CP106795.1, forward strand.
TTACCTTGCGGCCGAATGGGTGACGCCGCACATCGGCACCGGGCCCGTGCAGGCCGTGTAAGGCAGCATGAACCCGGCTGTCGTACGTCGGTTCGCTCCGTCCGGCAACGCAGGCCGACAGGCCCTGCTCACCCTCGCCCACCTGTGTAGTGGCCAGCTTTACGCCCTGCTCGCGGCGGGATTCGGGATCGGCACCACCACCGCCTACCGATACATCACCGAGGCCGTCAACCTCCTGGCCGCCCTCGCCCCCACCCTCACCGAAGCCGTACGAGCGGCGTCGAGGAAGGCGTACGTGATCCTGGACGGGACACTCCTGCCCATCGACCGAATCGCCGAGCAATCGCCCATTATTGGCAAACACAAGAAGCACGGCATGAACGTGCAGGTCACGCTGATCCGATGGGGCGTCTGATGTGGGCTTCACCAGCCTTGGCCGGCGCCGTCCACGACGTCAGGGCCGCGCGCAAGCACGGCATCATCGACGCACTCGCCGAGGCCGACATCACCTGCTGGGCAGACAGGGCTATGCAGGCGGCACAGCCCGTCTTCCGAACCGCGGCCGATGGGACAGCCTCTCCAGTGGCCAGCAGGCCGTCAACCGGTCCCAGCAAAGATCCGTGCGTTGGTTGAGCAGGCCATCGCCACCCTCAAGTCCTGGCGCCTCCTCCGCAAACTGCGCCCCTCGACGACCCGGATCACGAACCTTGTCCAAGCCGTCCTGGTCCTCCAGCTCGCTGCCACGTGGTGAGATCAACCCGCAGCATTCACCAGGTCCGTCAATTCGGCCTCGGTCGTCCCAGCCCGCAGACGAACGTCGAAGGTGTGACCCTCATCGCAGAACACCAGGTCAAGGTCCATGGGTGCCAGCCTGCGGAAGACGATCGCCAACCAGATCGCGTCCTCCTCCCAGACGTCCATGTAGAGGAAGTTCCCGTCTTCGTGCAGATCGCCTCTTCCCGTCACGGGCGAGGACAGCCTGACGGGTGGTACAGCCGCCGGGCTGGCCGGACCAGATGTCGAACTTGTCCCGGGCGTAGCCGTCCAGCGAGTGCGGAGCGACCGTCGCTGTGCCTTGCCGCCGTCGCTGAGCGGCACCTCCGGGCCCGGGCCTGCGCGTGAACTCGAACGCCCGCTCCTGCGGAGTGGCATTGACCGGGCGGCACGAGTCGCCCGGAGGTACGACACACAAGGAGCTCCATGTGAGAGCACTCTCTCGACCGGAGGGTCGACGAGATCCCGCTGAGGATGCGGCGCTGCTCCAGGACCGCGACGCCTCCCGGGGGTTCGCCGCGCTGTACGACCGGCACGCCCCCGACCTCCACCGCTACGTCGCGCGCCGCCTGGGCCTCGGGCTGGCGGACGATGTCGTGGCGGAGACCTTCCTCGTCGCGTACCACCGCCGGCAGCGCTTCGACCCGGCCAGGGGCGAGGTGCGCCCGTGGCTCTACGGGATCGCAGGCAACCTGATATCCCAGCACCGGCGCCTGGAGGTGACGCAGTACCGCGCGCTGGCCAGGACCAGCGTCGATCCCGTGGTGGCTGACGGCCACGACAGCACCGACGACCGGGTCGCCGCCACCGCCGTCACCCGCCAGCTCGCCGCCGCGCTCGCCCATCTCTCCAAGGGCGACCGGGACGTGCTCCTGCTGATCGCCTGGGAGTGCTTCTCCTATGAGGAAGTGGCGCAGGCGTTGGAGATCCCCGTCGGCACGGTGCGCTCGCGGCTGCACCGGGCGCGCAAGAAGGTCCAGAAGGCTCTTGGTGGGGTGGACCCCACCGCGGTACGCGAGGAGTTCGCGGATGGATGACATGACCCTGCTGCGGCAGATGCGCACCGAGATTCCCCGTCCCGACTCACTAGGGCTGGCAGCCGGGCGGGAGCGGATGCTGGCAGGGATCGGCCGGCATCCGGATAACGGTCCGGCCCGCTCCCGCGGGGCGGGCAGGGGCGCGGGCGCGAGGAAACGGGATGCCTGCGCCGCCGTGTCAACGGGCGCACTGCGGCCCCGCCTGTTCGGCCGGCCGGTCGTCCGGGCCGCCCTGGCGACCGCTGTGGCGGCCGCCGTCGCCGGTGGTGCGGTGGTGGTGGTCGGCGCCATCCGCGAGGACCGGCCGGCGGCAGCGCCGGGCCCCATCTCTCCCCGTCTGCGGCCGGTCAGCGCCGCCACCGTCCTCGAGGCCGCCGCCGCCACGGAGCGGCGGCACGAGAAGCGGCTCGCCCCGCGTGACGACCAGTTCATCTACACAAAGGAGATCGTCAGGGAGACGGAGTCCACGACGGGCCGGACACGGACCTTCGTCGACGAGAACTGGCGCTCGGTGGACGGCTCCAAACGCGGGTGGACGATGGAGGTGGGCAAGGGCTGGTGGTCACAGCCGCTGAAGCCCAACGAGTCGATCTGGCCGCCGACCCGGTGGCAGGAGTTGACGAAGCTGCCCACCGATCCCGCCGGCCTGGTCCTCGCCGTGCACAAGCAGCTGGTCCACGGCAGGCCGACGTCGGTGTCCGGCATCAAGGCGCAGGACTGGCCGATGATCGAGTTCGGCATCGTCGGCCTCCTTCACCGGACGCCGGTGATGCCGCCGGGGCTGCGCGCGGCCGCGTTCGAGGCACTCGGCATGGTTCCCGGCGTCACCGCGACTCCCGGCGTGACGGACACCGAGGGGCGAGCGGGTGTCGCAATCGCCTACCAGGACCCGTTCCACAACCTGCCGACGAACGATGTCCTCCTCTTCGCAGACGGCACCTACGACTTCCTCGGCTACGCCGACACCCGCATCTCCGACAGCGGCGGGAAGAAGAAGACGTACAAGCGTACCTTCACGCTCGAAAGCTATGCCGTCGTCGACAAGGTCAAGCAGCGTCCCTGACCCACGAGTTGCCGTCGGCCGGGCCGATCCGCTTCGGCCCGGCCGACGACGTGGCCGCAGGCGTCGTCGTGGGCGGAGAGGGCCGGATTCGAACGTGCATGGGTTCCCGAAAGGGGCCGCCCGTGATCGCGAGCTCGCTGGTCCCCGATCAACCACTCCGGGCGCCTCTCCCCGTGCCCGGCACCCGGGGCGCGCCGTTCACATGCACCACCGGCAGCCGGACGACGGACGACCACTCTCATTCCGACCTGCCTCTTCACAAGATCTTGGACGGTACGGACTGGGCGTCGCTCGCCACTCCGTACGAGAGCGGCGAATCCTGCCGACCGCGCTCACATGGCCCCTGGATCCCGGCCCGGCCACCAGGACGACGGCCGCCAGGGACGCGCTCGACGCGGTCACCCGTAAGAACACCATCTTTTTCCGGAGCGCGGGCAGGTCGCCACGGCTGGAGGCGAACTCCTCATAGGGGTCGCAAGGTCTGCATGAGGCACCGTCAGTGCATGACGCAGCGTCATGCACGTAGCAGGATAATTGGCGAATGGATGGATCAAGGAATTCCTGGGCCAACACCACTCACGATTGGGCCGGCACCGTGGACAAGGTCCACCTAGGCCGGATCCGTGACAATCCCGCGGAGTTCGCGCCTGGCGGCCCCGAGCACCTTGTTCTTGAGGTCGTCGCTTACGCTGCGGACGAGGCGGCCGGCCGGGGCGGGGGAAGCTGTGTGGTCACGCTGCATACGGACGGCTCGGTATCGGTGAGGGACGACGGCCGGGGCACGGACACTCGGGTCGACGAACACGGTCAAGTGGTGAAGAAGCCAGTCATGTCCACGAAGGATCTTCGGTTCTTCGACCTTCCGGAGACAGAGCGGCTTCCGGACGGGCATCCACGTCGGGGCATGTCCGTCGTCGCAGCGCTCAGCGAATGGCTTATTCACACCAACCGCCGACTTCAGGGCTCTTGGAGCCAGCGCTATGAGCATGGCATCCCTGTGACTGACCTGCAGCCCGTCGAAGCCGACGGGTCCACGGGGACCTGTGTCCGCTTCCTTCCCTATGAGGCCCTGCGTTCACGGTGGTTGCTGTCAGCGGGTGACGTGGGGCGGTGGTCCAAGCACTGGCCCGACCTGACTGCCCGCTTCGACGATCAGCGTGCCCAGCAGGACCGGTTCGGTCCGTGACCGCGGGGCGGCACGACACGGTGCACTGGACACGAAGGCCCAGCTGGTTCCCGCCGATGACCACCGCCTTCGACGGTCAGTCCGGGAGCAACGGCTCAATCCGCGCCCACTGCGGATCTGTGTAGCGTCACTCCCGGACCAACGACCGAGCAGCCTGAGCGCACTGCCTAGGGGCGTTGCCTCAAGTGGTCGACGATTGCCCACTCCACCACGTGGGACAGTTGGATGTAGGTCTCCTTCCCGGAACGCGAAGTCCGCTCGTCGCGGAAGCCCAGGAATTCATACGACTCCGGGTCAAAGATCAAGTATCTGTTCTTCTCGGACGATTCCCTGGGGTAGGAGATCCCCACCCCGGTCCGCCCGGCGGAGTCTTTCATCCCCGGGGTCGCCTTGACCCCCGGCACCAGGGCCAGGGCCTCGTACGCGGCAGGGCGCAGTCCGTCGGGCAGTACCGGCCACTTCAGGAGGTTGCCGAGCATGAAGTAGGCGTCGTACCAGTCCCACGCGCTGAAAGCGTCGATCGGCTTGTGGGCCCTGCCGAGGCTGATGATGCCGCGGATGAGCTTCTCCGGGTCGGTGGGCAGCTTCTTCAGCTGGCTCCATTCCCGAGGCGGCCACACGCCCTCGTTCTTCCCCAGGGGCTCCTCCCAGATCACCCGCCCGAGCTCCATGGTCAAGGACCGCTTGGAGCCGTCCACCGAGTCCCAGTTCACGTCCACATAGGACTTGACGGCGCCGGTCTTCCGCGCTGTCTCCTTGATGATCCGCTTCCAGTAGATGAACTGGTCGTCGCGCGGCGCCACGGACGTCTCACGCCTACTCGCCCGCCCTGCCGCTCCGTTCAGCACCGTCACGGCGGCGGCGTTACGCATCCGCGGAGTGTCCGTGCCCGCCCGGTCGGTGCGGCCGCCCTCGTCGGCAGCGTCCTCGGTGATCAGTATTGTCGCGCCGGCAGCCGCCAGGGTGGCCACCGCGGCTGTCGCGAGGCGCAGCGCGTGGCGGCGGCTGGGTGCGGCGCCGGGGTGCCGTTCCGTGCGCGCAATCGTGTTGAGCAGTCGGTGGCGGGCCTGCGCTCGGGTCGGTTCGCTGAGCGGGGACGCGTCCGCGTCCCAGTCCCGCAGGAGTTCGAGTTCGTCAGTCATGGCCGGATACCTCTCGCAGTGTCGTCGGATCGGATCCGCCCAACGCTTCGCGTAGCTTGCTGCGAGCCCTGTGCAGCCGTGATCTGACCGTGCCGATGGGCACACCGAGGGCCTGGGCCACCTCCTCGTAGCCGAGACCTCCCCACGCCACCAGCAGCAGCACGTCCCGGTGGCGCGCGGGCAGTGCGGCCAGTGCCGCCGCCAGCTGGCGGCGTACGGCCTGTGCCCCTACCCGGGCCGCGGCCCGGTCCGCCAGCGGCTCCTCGTGGTCGGCGGGAGCCGGGATGCGGGCCAACGCCTTGAACCGGCGGGCCTCGGCCCGACGGTGCCGGCTGACCAGGTTGGTCGCTATGCCGAGCAGCCAGGGCCGGGCGTCGTCGCCCGTGGCCCGCGCGGGGTCGTACCGGTGCCGCTGCTGGAAAGCAGTGGTGAAGGTCTCCGCCATGAGGTCGTCGGCCGGTTCGCCGCCGAGCCTACGGGCCAGATAACGGTGTACCGCATCCGCGTGCCGGTCGAAGAGCACGGCGAATGCCTCGGGTTCATCCCGGGACCGCGCAATTACCGAGGCATCTCTCTCCGCCCCCGTGCGGATGCCTGGCTCCACGGTCATCGGGGCTCCTCTCGTCCTGGGAAACGCTTCGAAGGTTTGGGCTTTCATCTCTCCTTCACCCGTCGCCCCCAACGAGTTCCCTCGGGGCCCCTGGCTGCTGTCCCCCAGCGCTGCGCCACCAAATTTCCGCAGCGCGGCACCAGGGCCGTCTCTGTCAGATCAGGCCGGCTCCGGTCCGCGGGGGCGGTCAGCCTGCCACCCCCCGCGAGCCGACAGAATTCGTGATTGAGGCCCGAAGCAGCTTCGGCGGCGCTCGGTGTAAGTTCGGCGGATGCAGATCGGGGAGTTGGTCGGGGCGGGGCGCACAGCGGATGTGTTCGCACTCGACGAGAAGCGTGTGGTGCGGCGCTACCGAAACGGGGAGGACGCCACCGGTGAAGCGGTCGTGATGGCATACCTGGCCGAGCACGGGTATCCGGTCCCGGCGGTGTGGCCGGGCGCGGCGGCTGGGGAACTGGTGATGCAGCGGCTCTCGGGACCGACCATGCGTGAGGCGCTGGTCGCGGGCACGCTCAGCGGCGAGCAGGCGGGCGGCCTGCTCGCCGGTCTGTTGATGCGGCTGCACGCCATTCCGCCCCGGGTCGGGGCCGACCCCGCCCACCGCATCGTCCACCTTGATCTGCACCCGGAGAACGTCTTTCTCACCACGGACGGCCCTGTGGTGATCGACTGGGCCACCGCCCAGGAGGGCCCTCCCGGCCTGGACACCGCGATGGCTGCGCTCATCCTCGCGCAGGCGGCGCTCACCATGCCGGCCGCCGCCGACATCGCCCGGGCGGTACTCCCCGCCTTGTTGCGTCAACTCGGCGGGACTGACGGCATGCTGCTGGCTGACGCCCGGGCCCGGCGGGCCGCGAACCCAACCCTCACCCAGGTGGAGATCGCCGCCCTTGATGAGGCGGTCGCCCTGATCCTGACGACGTGCCCCGCAGTCGCCTCACCCTCTCGGACGAGGCAACCGACACGGTAATGCAGGTGTGGCCGCAGGAGTGGCGGCCAGAGCGTCCCTGCGAGTCTCGGTTGGGTTCGTAGCGACGGCGGGGTTCTTCGGCCGGTCCGATGAGGCGGTTGGTTGGGCCACCGGGCGGACTTGTCCACCGACTGCCTGCTGCAGTGCGGTTTCCAGCCGGTCGCGGGCCTCGGTCTGCGCGGCGATCCGTTGGTTGAGGACTGCCAGACGTTGCAGCGCGACCCGCAGGCCCCTGTCCGAGGGCGGTGCCGCAGCCACATCACCGTCCAGGCACGGCAGGAACACCCGTACGTCGTCCAGGGTGAGCCCGGCAGCCAGTAGGTAGCGGATGTTGCCGACGCGCACCACGGCCCGCTCGTCGTAGACGCGGTAACCGTTGGAGGCCCGTTCGGAGGTAATGAGTCCGGCCTGCTCGTAGTGCCGCAGCGCACGAGCGGTCGTACCGGTTGCCCTGGCCAGCTCACCGATCCGCACCCGTCCCACCTCCCGGGCCACTCCTATCACGCCACAACCGCACCGCCGTCGACCGGGAGTACCACTCCGGTGACGAACGAAGCGGCCGGGGCGGCAAGCTGGGCGATCGCCCAGGCCACCTCCTCGGGGCGGCCGATCCGGGCCAGCGGGGTGTGGGCCAGCTGCCAATCCCGCACTGCGGCCATCCGCTCCGGCGTCAGACCCTGGTGCTCCCCGATGGGAGTGTCGATCGCACCGGGCGCGACTGCCACCACCCGGACCCCGCGGGGTGCCAGCTCGACCGCCCAGCTGCGCGTCAGCAGCTCCAGAGCGGCTTTCGTCGCCGCATAGACCGAGCTGCCCGGCCATGCCCGCTGTCCCACCGATGTACTGACATTGATGATCACCCCGCGCGACGCCTCCAGGAGCGGCAGCGCGGCCTGAGCCAGGAGGATGGGGGCGACGAGGTTGGTGGCGAGCTGAGCCTCGATCATCTCGGGCGTCAGCATGCCCAGAGCGCCGCTGCGCACGATACCGGCGTTGTTGACGAACACGTCCAGCCGACCGTGTATCTCCAGGACGGCCTCGACAATGCGACAGGGCTCGCCCTCGGCAGTGATATCGGCGGCCAGCGGTGTGATCCTGGCGTCCCCGGCAGCGGTCTCTTCGAGCGGCTCGACTCGCCGCCCGATCGCGACTACGTGGGCGCCCTCGGCGGCGAAGGCACGGGCAGTGGCCCGGCCGATCCCGGTGCCGGCTCCCGTGACGGCGACGATCCTGCTGGTAGGCGGTGCAGTGCGGTTCATGCCGGTCATCGTCCAACCCTGCCGCCAGCGACAAGGTCAAGCACACCTTGGCATCGAGCCCGTGCAACAGGAGCCGGGTGGGGACTCCACGGGCACCCCCGACGGACCTGCACCCGCGCGGGTCACAGGTCCAACACCCCCACCAACTCACTCCCGTCGACTCCCCGTAGGCCGGGAACCCAAGCTGAGGTAGAAGCCTTCCGGGCCCACCTGCGCCGGGGTGCCAGCAGACGTACATCTCCGCGCCGTCCCGGCTGCGGATCAGGTCGGCTACGGCATCGACGGCGAAGCGGCCGTAGCCCCGCCCCTGCGCGTCGGCGGAGATGCTGAGGCGCCGGACTGCGCCGTGTACGCCGCCGACGGGCCCAGCCCGCTGGACGTCCTGCCCTACGACACCGACGGCAGGACTGCGCCCGGCAGTTTCCGGCTCGGTGTCTCTCCGGGGATGGTCAAACACGAGGGCACCCAGAGCGTGCTGTGGGGCGCCGACATCCTCGAACAGCTCGCCGGTGACGGCCACGTCGCCAACCTCGCCCGCTACATCAAGACCGGCGAGGTCACCACCAAAGACACCGGAGAGTAGAAGCAAGGGGGGTAGAAGCAAGGGAGGAGAAGCAAGGGGGGCAGCAGTCGATGGTCACGACCGGCGCGGTCCAGGGCGCGTTCACGCGCCCCATCCCGAAGACCGCTGGGGCCCAGATGCGCTGCCTGGTCCGCCAGGCCCAGCGCAGTACGAGGCGCGTGGCCGAGCTGCTCGGAATCAGCCGGCGCACCGTCGAGCGGTATGTGAAGAACCAGATCAAAAAGTCCCCGGCCGGAACTCACCGACCGTCTCGAACGGGAGGTCCGCGTGCGCTGGCAGCCGCAGATCCGGGCCAAGGCGAAGCAGGCCGCGGCCACCACCGGCGGCATCATGATCGACGTCCGCGCCCGGTTCGGCTACACCGCCGCCCCCGGCAGCACCGACGACGCCCGCGTACGCCACCTCACCCTCGCCCTGCCCCCGGCCACGCCGCCCGTCTCTTCCAGGCCCAGGAAGCCGGCCTCACCGAGGACCAGCTCCGCCGACTCGCGGCCGAGGCCCTCGGCGAGGTCTACTTCCGCGACCAGGGCCGCCGCGCCCACGGCCTCGAAGTCGAACTCACCGACCTCGTCGACCTCGAATTCGAGCTGTAGCCACTTCCTCGTTGGCCCCAGCCGCCCCCGTCGACGAGGAGAACGGTTCCCGCTCTGGCTGCCACCCGCTGGCGGCCGGCGCCTTCACACGGTGGCAGGTGCGTCGCAGAGCAGATGATCGAGATTGAAGGTCACCGGGTTCGCCTCCGCGGCCAGGCGCAGCAGCCGCAGCGGCTGCGGGCGCAGCCCCGTGACGGTCGTGTGGCGACCCTGACGGTCGGGCGGGGTGGGGGCGAAGAGGAGGTGCAGGCCGGCGACGTCCATGAAGAGCGTGTGGTTCAGGTCCCACAGCAGGTGGGTCACGTGCGCGGGGAGCGCGTCGGCCGCGGCGCGGAGCGGGGGCAGGGTGTCGAAGTCGATGTCACTGCGCACCGTGATGGTCGCGGTTGTGCCGTTGAGAGTGGTGATGGAGTTCATGCTGGGCGCGCCCCCTTCCGGAGGTTGATGAGCCCAAAGACGAAGCACCCTCGAATAGAGAGGGTGAACGCGATGGCAGGGGGCCGGGTGCCCGGGATGGGGGCAACGCCCGACTCTCAAAGACCGGCGCCCCAAGGGGGCCGGTCGATCTCGTTGTCCCCCCACCGTCGCACACTCGCGCGCATGCCCGCGATGGCCCTACGGGTGTGCTTCAGCACCTCACCCCCTCCGCCACAACGGACTAACGGACTGCCGGGAGCTCACAGACGGTCCTTACAGGGGTTGGCGGCCCGAGACGGCGCCACCCCGGGTCGTCCGCGAGGGCGATGCGGGCGGTGTTGCGTTTACCGACCGGCTCACGTTGCGCTTCAAAAACCTGCGCGACGGCCAACACGATCTCCAGACCGTGCTGCCCGGCCCGCGTCCGCGGCCCGGGCGATCGGCAGCACCGGGTAGGAGTCCCCCACCACGACCTCGACCGCGTCACCGGCGATACGAAGATCCAGCAACACCGGGCCGGGAGCGTACTTACGGGCGTTGGTGACCAGTTCGCTGACCACCAACTGAGTGAGGTGCAGGGCGCGCTGCGAAACGGGCAGGCCATGCTCGGCCTGGACCCGGGTGAGAAAGGCGGCTGCCAGGTGACGGGCCTGGGCGATGTCCGTGCCGTCCCCGACCAGGGCAGCAGTGGTCTCGATGACCGGCTCCCCCACTCACAAAATCCCCTCGCAGGTACCCGCCCAGCTGCCGATCAAGCCATGATTCTCCGTGGGATCGGCCACACGTCGACGCTGCTCGCCCCATGCCGGGCGGCCCTGCGCGCGCGGGCCTGGGTAGGCCAGGATCACCGGCATGTCTGAGGGAGGGATGCGACGCAGGGCCCTCTAGGCCGCTTCGGGGAAGTCCGCGGACCGGGAGGCGGTCTCCTGGGCGCGCAGTTCGTCCAGGGCGTCGCGCAGATGGTCGTGGACGGCGTCGTAGCCGTTGCTGCCCAGGACGATGCGGCGGGGCGGAAAGTCCTGCGCCATGGCGTCGATCACCGCCCTGACCCCGCGATGGGGATCGCCGGGCTGGCGGCCGTCCTGACTGACCATGGCCACCCGCACCGTCTCCACGAACGCCCGGTAGGCCTCCACGGTCTCGGTCACCGGCTCGTCGGCGAAGCCGGCATAGGCCTGGGTGCGGAAGGCACCCGGCTCCACGGCGAGGACCTGGATGCCGAACGGCTCTACCTCGGCGCGCAGCGCGTCCGTCATGCCCTCCACTGCGAACTTCGCGGCACTGTAGAAGCCGAAACCGGGCACGCTCGCGATCCCGGCGACCGAGGACATGTTGACGATCCATCCGCTGCGCCGCTTCCGCATGCCGGGAAGCACCGCGCGGACGAGGTCGACGACGGAGAAGAAGTTCAGCTCGAAGGAACGGCGTACATCCGCCTCCGGGGAGCCCTCCACCGATCCGTACCAACCGCGGCCGGCGTTGTTGACCAGCACATCGATCCCGCCGAAGTGCGCTTCCGCGGCCCGGACCGTGTCCCGGACCTGCTGGGAGTCGGTGGTGTCCAGTTCCAGCAGCAGGATCCGCTCACGCGCCTCGGCACCGTGCAGGTCGGCCCATTCCTTCAGCAGCCCGGGCCTGCGGGCAGTCAGTACGACGTTGTCGCCCAGCTCCAGCGCGACGTCGGCGTAAGCCCTGCCGAAACCACCGGTACCGCCGGTGACGAACCCATGTCTTCATGAGTTCCTCCGAGGTCAGGGGGTGATGACCAGGTTGCTGATCAGTGCGCCCTCGAGGGTGAAGCGGTAGTGGAGGTCGACGCTGCCTCCGGGGAAGTCGCCCTCCAGGTGCTGGCTGAGGGTGAACCGGTCGGTGCCGGCGCGCTCGGCGGCCACCGGTGTGGTGGTGTAGGTGAACGCGGAAGCGGTGTCGGCGATCCACTCGGTGATCGAGGGGATGCCGGTGTGGGTACGGCCTTCGTCGGTCACGCTCGCCTGCGGGGTCAGGATCCCGGCCACCGCGGCGGTGTCCCGGGCGTCGAGCGCGGCCACGAACTGCCGGACGGCCGCGGGCAGGTCGGCGATGTCGATACGAACGGTGCTGTCGGTCATGGGGTGCCTTATGTGAGTTGATCGGGTGGGGGGGGGAGGCCCGGCTAAAGGGTGAGTCCTGCCGGCAGGAGGCCGGCACGCGACGGCCCCCGTTCCGCGCTCGCGACCAGCCCCCGTTCCGCGCTCGCGACCAGCTCACGGACCTGCGCCGCACCGACGGGGGTGCCGGGGTCCTCCAGGGACCACACCCACCATTCCTTCGGCTCCAGCCCCTCGGGCGCCACCCCGGGGTAGGGCTCGACGTAGACGGGGTTGTTCGGCTCGCTCCGCCAGCTGTCCGCGAGCATGCCGATGTCCACCGCGTCGTATCCGAGGAGGTCCAGCGGGTGGCCGGTCTCCTGCTGGCGCTGCAGCAGGCCGCTGGACGTGATCTCGTCATTGTCGAGCTCGGCCGTCTGGCCGTCGCGCTGGGGGTGGTAGTTCCCCGTGTCCAGGACGATCTTGCCGTTCAGCGCGTCCGCGGGGAGCCGGTCGAGGGCCGTCAGCGGGACGGTCACCACCACCAGGTCGCCGGCCTGCGCCGCTTCGGCCGGGGTGGCCGCGCGGGCGTGACTGCCCAGGGTGTCGACGAGCTCGCTGAGGGTCTCGGGTCCTCGTGAATTGCTGAGGACGACGTCGAGCCCTGCGGCGACGGCCAGGCGGGCGAGGGCCGTGCGGATCGCTCCGCTGCCGATGAGTCCGAGTGTGAGAGGCACTGCATGATCCGTTCGTGATGGTGACGAGTCTCAGGGGCCCGAGAGCGGGAGCCATCGCTCCTGCGGGAGGTCCGCGTCGCGAGCGGCGTGGTCGGGTCGGGCAGGTGGCCCATGTCGATCACGATGGGGCCTCTCCCAGGGGGAGGGTCAAGCGCACCGAGCCCGGCGGATGCACACTGGGGGAATGTCCTGCGGATTGACGATCGGCGAGTTCGCGCAATTGACCCACCTGAGCGTGCGGACCCTGCGTCGCTACCACGAGTCAGGGCTGCTGGAGCCCGCCTCGGTGGACCCCGTCAGTGGCTACCGCTGCTACACCGGCGACCAGATCCCTACCGCTCAGGTCATCCACCGGCTGCGTGAACTGGACGTGCCGCTGGCCGCCGTGGCCAAAATCCTCGCCACCGAGGACGCGGCAGAGCGCGCGGACCTGGTCGGTGACCACTTGCAGCGGCTAGAGGCCGAACTGGACCGGACCCGAGCCGCTGTGACCTCTCTGCGAAACCTGCTACGCCCCGACGACGGAGGCCTGCAGGTCGAGCTCCGCCCGGTGGCAGCCAGAACGGTCGCCGGGGTCGAGGACGACGTCGGTTACGAGGAGGTGTTCTCCTGGTACGACGCGGCGATGGCCGAACTCGACGCCGCTGTCGCCGGTCTGCCGGCGTTGGGGCCGCCGGGTGGGTGCTACGCCAACGAGCTGTTCACTCGCGGCCGGGGAACGGCGATGGTCTACCGGCCTGTGGCCAACCCGCCGACCCGAGGCCGGGTGCGACCGGTGGGTCTCCCGGCCGGCGAACTTGCCGTGGTCGTCCATCCCGGACCGCATGACGACATCGACGTCACCTACGGCCGCCTCGGCGCCTGGGTGGTCGACAACGCCCTCTCGGTTGACGGTCCAGTGCACGAGACCTATCTCGTCGGCCCTCGCGACAACCCGGATCCGACAGCCTGGCGTACCGAGATCGGCTGGCCGGTGTTCCGTCTCGCACCCACACCCGGCTGACAGTCGGCTGACCATTGCGGACTCGCGGGGCGAACACGACGGGCCGCGTGCCGGAGCCCGCTGGGGGCGTCCCGAAGAGCGCCCCCAGCGTGACACCGTGGAGGCGACTGGCAGCTGGAAATTCGATCAGGCGGGAATCAGGATGGCTTGCCGACCAGGCGCTCGGTGGCGGCTTCGTCATGGACCGCGGCGAGATCGGTCAGCGGGCGACGGGCAGCGCGGTGTCAGCCGATCGCGAGGCTTCCGCCGCGTGCCTCGAGAACCGCGCCGGTGATGTAGCCGGCGCGGCAGGTGCTCAGGGTTGACCAAGCCTCTCAAATGATCTCCCCGACGACAGGGTCCGGAGGAACTAGGCTGGGCAGAGCCTGTGCACGGTGGGAGATGTCGTGGATGTCGATCTGCGCAAGGTGCGCTACTTCGCGGTCGTGGCCGAGGAATTGCACTTCGGCCGTGCCGCCGAGCGGCTGCACATCACGCAACCGGTACTGTCCCGGCAGATCCGCGCGCTGGAGAAGGAGCTGAGCGCGCAGTTGTTCACCAGGAACAAGCAGACCACCGAGCTGACAGCCGCCGGCCGCCAACTGCTGGAAGATGCCCGCCCTCTGCTGGCTGGCGCGCAGGCCCTGTACCGCCGGGTCCAGCAGGCCGCCAAAGGATCTACGGCGTTCACGGTCGGCTTCATGCCCGGTATCACCGTGACCGGCGCGGTGCGCGCCTTCTCCGCCAGGCATCCCGAGCTGAGTGTGCAGGTGGTGCGCACTTCCTGGAGCGACCAGGTCCAAGGCGTGCACGAGGGTTTTCTCGACGTGAGCTACGTACGGCTGCCCATCGACCATCGCGGCCTGGAGCTGCGCCCGCTCTTCCGGGAGCCCCGCGTCGCCGTAGTGCCGGCGGGCCACCGGCTGGCGGACAAGGAGTCCATCGTCATCGCGGATCTGGCACCCGAGCGGCTGCTGCAGGACCCTGACGCCGTCCCCGAGTGGCGTGACCTCCCCGAGCGGACCGGCGACGAGGAAGCCGGACCGCGGCCCTCGTTCGCCACCGTCGAGGAGAAACTGGAACACGTCGCGACGTCCGGGGGCGTCCTTGTCCTCCCGCTGTCCACCGCGACCTACTACATCCACACCGATGTCGCGCATGTGCCCATAGATGACATCGGCCCGAACGAGGTCTGCCTTGCCTGGAGCGCCGGCCGTCGCTCCCCACTGCTCTCGGAGTTCGCCGACATCGCCGCTGCCCAGCGCTGATGCCCTGAGGGCCTCACCGCTGACAGAAGAAGTCTTGGACGTCGGCCGCGGCACGCGGCCAGGGTGGAGGAGCGGCGGCATTCCCCGCCGCTCCTCCACCGACAAGGACCCTGAGAGCGATGCAGATCTTCATCACAGGTGGCTCCGGTTACATCGGCCGCTCCACGATCCGGGCACTGACCGGGCACGGCATCGCCGTGACGGCGCTGGCGCGCAGCGAGCGCGCGGCGCGCATCGTGGCAAACCTCGGTGCCACCCCGCTTGTGGGGGCGCTCACCGACACCGACGTCCTCCATGAGGCGGCCCGCGGGGCCGACGGGGTCATCCACCTCGGGGTGGACTACGCCGAGGGCACGGCGGACATCGACCGCGCGGCGGCCGAGGCGCTGCAGGAGGGGGTGGGGAGCGGTCCCTATGTGCACACGGGCGGGGTGTGGGTGTACGGCGACACCGACGGGGTCGTCGACGAGGATGCTCCGCTGAGCCCGCCGCGCATCACCGCCTGGCGGCTGGAGAACGAGAAGCGTGTGCTCGCCCGGGCTGCCGCCGGAGAGCACCCGGTGGTGGTGATGCCAGGGTTGGTCTACGGCCGCTCCGGCGGACTTGCACAGTCGTTCTTCGTCGAGCCGGGGCGCGCCGCGGGTGCCGTGCCCTGCATCGGGGACGGCACCAACCACTGGGCGCTGGTCCATGTCGACGACATCGCCGAGCTGTACGTCCTCGCCCTGAACGCCCCGGCCGGCTCCGTGTACGCCGGGGTCGGCGGTCAGAACCTTCCCCTGGCGGATGTCACGCGGGCCCTCAGCCGCGCCGCAGGATGCCCGGACCGGATCGAGCCGCTGACCGTCGAGGAGGCCGTACGGCGGATGGGTCCGATCGCCGAGGCCTTCGCCCTCGACCAGCAGTTCAGCGGCGCCCTGGCGCGCCGTGAGCTCGGTTGGACGCCCACCCGGCGCGATGCCCTGACCGAACTCGCCCAGGGCTGAACCATCAGGGGCAGGGGCGGCTGCCCACGTCGGGAAGGCTGTGTCCCATGCGGTGCCTGGAAGTCATCGTGGTGATTCTCGTGGCCGTGCCTGCCATGGCCTGGCTGGCGCGCCGCCTGCGCTGGAACGAGCCGGTCCTGCTGGTGGCGGCTGGCCGCCTGATCGGTCTCACCCCCGAGTTCCGCACGCCGTCCCTGCCGTCCCCGGTCGTTCTGCTGCTGTTCCTGCCACCCTTGCTCTACTGGGGGTCGCTGACCACCTCGCTCCGCGAGATCCGGACGAATCTGCGCGGCATCGTGCTGCTCTCGACCGGCCTGGTGCTGGCCACCGCTGCCGCCGTGGCCGGGGTGGGGCACGCGCTGGGCCTCGCCTGGCCGCTCGCCTTCGCCCTGGGCGCAGTCGTCGCCCCCACCGACGGCATCGCCGTGCAGGCGGTCGCCCGGCTGCTGCCCCGCAGGATCCGGACCGTCCTCCGGGCGGAGAGCCTGATCAACGACGGCACCGCGCTACGCGGTGGTCGTGGGGGTCGCGGTTCAAGGACAGGCCGTCACCTGCCGGGGACCGCCGCACGTTTCCTGCTGGCCTACGCGGGCGGGGTCGCGATCGGCGCCGCCTGCGCCGCCGTCGTGGTGGCACTGCGCAGGCGGTTGCGTGACCGTGTGCTGGAGAGCGCACTCGCCGTGATCACCCCGTTCGCCACCTACCTGCCTCCCCGGGACAGGGGCGTACGTCTCCAGGCGCTGGTGGCGCTTTGTGGTCTACTGCCCAGCGCCCGACGACCGCTCGCTACTCCCTGTGTCTGCCGGCAGAAGCCTGGCTGTGGCCATTGAAGGAGACGACGCGGTCGACGGAGCGGGACCAGGCCGTCCCCTAACGGCGGGCGGGGCCGTAGTAGTGCCTCAGCGACCGCTGTTCTCCGATCGCCACCGGCGACCAAGGAGGATGACGACCGAGCCTGCGGCCACCGACACGGCGGCTGCGCTGCCGAGGGTGATGGCGTGCGTGGTCTGCCGCCCTGAGCCGGTGTTCGCGAGGGTCGGGCCGGAAGGATCGGCCGCGGTTGTCGTGGTGCCGGCGGCCTGGGAGGCATGCTCGATCAGCCGGGTGACCGCGCCCGGCTGGGATACCGCGACAGCGTGGGAGGCTTTGACCTCCACGGTGTGCGCATGGGCGCGCTGGGCCATGAAGCGTTGTGAGGCCGACGGGATGTTGCGGTCCTCGGTCGTGATCAGAGTCCAGGAGGGGATGGTCTTCCAGGCGGCCTTGGTGGCCTTCTCCTGGAGGGCCGAGGCGGCCACGGGACGCTGGGTGGCGGCCATCAGGTCGGTCACCGACCTGGGCACGTCGGCGGCGAACTGGTCGTGGAACTTGTCGGCCTTGATGTACTGGTCGGTGCCGGTGCCCCCACCCGGAAGGGGGAAAGGCACGTTCTTGAGGGTGGGGCCGAGAGTGCTCCCCGGGAACTTGTTGGACAGTTCCAGAGAACTCTCCCCCTCAGCGGGGGCGAAGGCGGCGACGTAGACCAACGCCTTGACATGGGCGTCACCGACAGCAGCTTCGCTGATCACGGAGCCGCCGTAGGAGTGACCGACGAGCACGACCGGTCCGTGCACGCTCTTCAGCACGCTGTGGATGTACGCGGCGTCACTGGCCAGTCCACGCAGCGGGTTCGCCGGAGCGATGACCGGATACCCCGCCTGCTGCAGGCGCGTGATCACCCCGTTCCAGCTGGATCCGTCGGCGAAGGCACCGTGTACCAGCACGATGGTGGGCTTGACGCCGCCTGCCCCGCCTCACCGAGCCGACTCACCCAGTGCAAACGGGTGAAATCGGTACGGCAGTCGGTGTAACCGCTTCTGCGAGAGGCTTGGCAGGCACTCGAGTCACACAAAGCACTCGGTGGCCGACGTCATCCAGGAGAACCTCCTCCTTGACCAGCACCCCTCCCTCCCCCACGAAGGAAAGATCATGGACTTCGCCTACTCGTCGATTCGGACCCGAGAGGAGGCCGGCGTCCTGTTCGCCACCCTCGATGCAGGCCCCCTCAACCTCATCGGTGTCGACCTCGTCCGTGACCTGGTCTCGCTCGTCGACGCGCTGGACACCGACCCCGGGGGTGTGCGGGTCCTCGTCATCGACAGCGCTTCAACCGAATTCTTCTCGGCGCACGTGGACCTCGCAGCGATCCCGCAGTACACCGCAGAGGCCGCAAAGGCCGGGGGCCCTGGTGACGCCTCGCTCGGCATGTTCCTGTACAAGCTGGCGCAAGTCCCGGTGATCACCATCGCCAAGGTGCGCGGCCGGGCCCGTGGCGGCGGCAATGAACTGGCCCTGGCCTGCGACATGATTTTCGCTGCGCGTGAGAACGCGGTCTTCGGGCAGTTCGAGTCCGGCACCGGCGCCCTGCCCGGCGCCGGCGGAATCCAGCATCTGACCCGGCGGCTCGGCAGAACACGCGCCATCGAGGCCGTCACCGGAGCCGACGACTTCGACGCCGACCTCGCAGAGCGCTATGGCTGGATCAACCGAGCCCTGCCTGACACCGAACTGGACGGGTTCGTCGAGCGCCTGGCCAAGCGCATCGCTGGCTTCCCGCCCGCAGGGGTCAGGGCCGCGAAGCACGCGATCAATGACCTCGCGCTGCCGCAGCCGGCGAACGTCCGATCCGACTCGGCCATGTTCCTCGGGCTGGTTGCACTGCCCGAAAGCCGTGAGCGCCTGGACTATCTCACGAAGCGGGGCCTCCAAACACCCGGTGAGCTCGAACGCGACCTCGGCAAGGCAGTGGCGGAGTTCCCCAGGTAATGGCGCCAGCCGCTGCACCGTTGCTGGACAGGCGCCATCCCTGGCCGAGGACGGAGCCGGTCATAACCTGCCGAGCAGCCGCAGATGGTCTGACGCGTTCTCGTCCGGCACGGTCGGCCGGCGACGATCGGGGCGACCTCGGTGTCGCTATGGCCGCTGTAGGGGGCAGGGCAAGGGCGCGTGCGGGAGAGTCTGCTCGGCCCAGACGGTCTTGCCGTCGAGGGGGGAGTAACGGACGCCCCAGTTCTGTGTGAGCTGGGCGATGATCGACAAGCCGCGGCCGCCTTCGTCGACGGTCTTCGCGTGGCGTACTCGCGGCGCGAGGGAATTGCTGTCGCGGACTTCGCAGGTGAGTGTGCGGTCCTTGATGAGCCGCAAGTGCACAGGCGGGGCGCCGTAGCGGATGGCGTTGGTGATCAGTTCGCTGACGATCAACTCGGTGGTGTAGGTGGTTTCCTCGTCCACTCCCCAACGTGTGAGCTGCTGCTGGGTGTGGGCACGCGCCGTGGCGACGGCTTCGGGGTGATGGTCGAGAGGCCACGCGGCGACCTGGTCCGCGGGGAATGGGTGGGTGCGGGCGAGGAGGAGGATCACCTCGCTGTGGCGGATGTCGTTACCCAGCCGGTAGAGCACGTCGTCACATAGATCCTGCAGTGGCCGGTCAGTGTGGGCCAGCACCCGTGGAAGGACATCTGCGGACTGGGACAGCAGGGACGGGTTGTAGAAGGCAAGGACGCTGCCGTCGGTCAGGGGGACCTTGCCCGCCGCGAAGGGGGGTCCTTCGGTACTGCCCAGGGGAGGCCCGCTCGGTAGGTGCAGGATCTCGGTGCTCCCATCGGGATGGGCGATCACGGGTGGCGGGTGACCGGCCAGGGCGATGGTGCAGGTCTGGGCGAGTGGGTCGTACACCGCGTACGCGCAGCTTCCCGTGAGCGGCATGGGATCGTCGGGCGGCAGCACTGCGCGCTCCTGGGCCAGGCTGATGGCGGTGTCGTTGAGGCGGGCGAGGAGTTCGTCAGGCTCTAGGCCGAGCGCGGCCAGGGAATGCGTGGCGGTCCGTATCTGTCCCATGGTGGTGACCGCATGGATGCCTTGACCGGCTACTTCACCGACCACCATTGCGGTACGGCCGCCGGAGAGGGCGAAGGTGTCGAAACTGCCGCCTCCGCCCACGTCGGAGGGCACGTACAGGTGCGCGGTTTCAACGGTTGTCCCCGTGGCAGGCTGCGGAAGCAGTAGATGGCGCTGGATGGTCAAGGCGATGGTGTGTTCGCGGGTGTAGCGGCGGGCGTTGTCGATGCACAGCGCAGTGTGAGCGGCCACTGCGACGGCGAGGGTGACGTCGCGCTGGTCGTACACGTCGGCTTGGTCGGTGCGGTATAGGCTCAACAGCCCCAGCACGGTTCCCCGCAGTGTCAGGGGTGTGGTGATGAGGCTGTGGGCGCCGGAGGCGCGGATCACCTCGGCGCGCGGTGGGACGGCCGCCAGCCAAGGCGTTTCGGGGCCCAGGGCGACGAGTCGGGGCTTGAGGTCCGTCAGAGTCTGCGCGTAAGGCGTCGGAAACGGAAGGGAGCGCACGTCACCCACCGGATGTGCCTGCACCTGCTCTTCGCCGCCACTGCGGCCGACGGCTGCACGACGCAGCGGCACATCCCGTCCAAGAGGACTCGGCGGAGGCTCCTCGCCGCGCACCACTGCGTCCACGACTTCCACCACGGCGATGTCGGCAAGATCCGGTACCACCGCCTGCACCAGTTCCTCGCAGGTGGCTACCACATCGAGGGTCCGCCCCGTGCGCTCGCGCACCGATCCAAGCACGCGCAGACGGGTGCGTACCTTCTCACGTTCGGTGACATCGACTATTTCCGCCAGCACCCCCAAGATCTTCCCTTGCCCGTCCTCAAGGCGAGATGCCGAAACGCGGAACTGGCACTCCGGTCCCCGCGCGCCCTTCCGACGTGCCCCGACCAGTCGTCCCCGTATGGGCGCGCCGCGCTCCAGCACGCCGTGCAGCATCGCCTCGACCTCACCGGGCCCGGAAATGTCATACACCTCGGTGAAGTGCCGGCCAATGATCTCTTCTGGGGGTGCTGTACGTAGGACGGGCGTGCTGGCGCTGATCCGTAGGATGCGCAACTCCCTGTCCAAGACCATCAGGCCAGTCGGCGACTCGTGGAAGAGAGCTTCCAGCATTGCCGCACCCTCGGCGACCGAAATGGCTTCGTAGTGCGCCACGGCAACACACCTCCCCTACCCAGCCTGCTCCTGGCTCCTGGGCACCGCTCTCTCGAATCACTCGGCAGGACGCATACCTGTCGAGACCTGAATTCCGGGCGGACATGGAGGGCTTCGACATTAGCCAGATCGTCGGCCTCGACGAGACCCTCCTGACGCCGATCTTGGACTCACCCTTGCGCTGACGGCCGGCCTGCGACGAGTGACGCGGCCGGAAGGGCCGGTATCCGGCGGCCCTCTCGGACAGCATGCCGTCCCGGCCCAAGGACGACTCTGCCCTGCGTGACCGGGCCCCGGCAACCGCGGGTGGAGACCGTGACGAGCCGGTTCACTAGCACCACGACCTGTACAGCGTCGATCACTGAGACCAAGGACGCCCTCTGTCCGGCAACCCCCGTTGGCCCCATCTCCGTGATGGCCCCGGGCCGGCAGTGGCGGCCTCGACTGCTCCCGTCGGCCGGGCACCCTCTGAATCCGGGGACAGCCCTTTCGATGACCCTTCCCGGATGACTCAAAGCACCAGGATCAAGACCCAATGAAGTCATTGAGAACGCCTTCGCACCGCCGGCCGTCCCGGAGCAGGCCATCACCGCCTACACGCCGGAGCACGGCGACGACGACATCCGCACCCCCGCCGCCCTGCGTCGCGTGCTGGCGGAGGTACGGCGCGGCGATCACGCTGTCGGCCACCAGAGCCGTCCTTGGCAGGTGAGCACCGTGGCCGCGCCGGTGCGTGACGGCGGCGAGGTGGTCGCGGCGTTGTCGGTCGTGGTGCCCGGCACCGGTTCGCCGAACCCGGGGTACGGACCCGCCGTGCCCGCGACGGCCCGTGCGATTTCCCGCTGTCTCATCGAGGACAGTGGTCGGACCGTGTCCGTGGGTGGCATTGGCGCGGACAGCACGTCGAAGTTCTGGTGATGAGCGGGGACAGCCACGCAACGTCCTCGTCGCGGATCTCCTGACCTTCGGCGTGTACCGGCCGAAGGCTGCGTCGATGTACTTGGTGGTCCCCAGCACCACGGCTTTGGGAGCCTGACGGGAGCCCGCACCTGCGGGGCGCAGACCTGTCGGACGGATGGCCTGGCTTGCTTCGTGGCCGCAAGCCGCTACACCTCGCAAAGCGGCGTCCACGACGGCGTTCACGGTGTCGCGCCCCAGGTGGTTCCCGACGAAG
The DNA here is from genome assembly GCF_025642175.1 of Streptomyces albidicamelliae. Lineage (NCBI taxonomy): Bacteria > Bacillati > Actinomycetota > Actinomycetes > Kitasatosporales > Streptomycetaceae > Streptomyces > Streptomyces albidicamelliae. The sequence goes on from NZ_CP106795.1 coordinate 96,169, forward strand.
AAGCGCTCGAGGACAGCGGCCCGGCCGTGGCCATGGCGAACATCTCGGGGGTGACGTCGGGCCGGAGCTGGCCGCGCTCGACGGCTGTGGTAACCGCGGGACGCAGGGCGTCGGCGATCTGGTTCAGCAGTGACTCCCGGAGGCGGCGCATAACTTCGTCGTGCCGTGAGCCCCCAAGGACCGCGGCAAGGACGGCCCCCGATTGCTCGTCGTCCCAACGCTCGGCGAGCACGTTCAGACGGTAAATGAGCTCCGCTCGCGGATCGTTGCCCGAAGCGGCCCGAAGCTCCTCGGGTACCGGGGGGAGAGGGGGCATGCCGACCTCCAGCGCGGCCAGGCGGAGGTGGAGAAGGCTCGGCCAGTGGCGGTAGACGGTTGCCCTGCCGACGCCGGCACGAGCCGCAACCGTTTGATGTGTCACGGCCTCCAGCCCACCTTCCGTGAGCAACGCGGTGGCCGCCGCGACCATGGCCGGACGACTGCGCAATAGACGCGGATCTGTTCGATCTTCCACCTGGTACACCTTCCGCTGATAGATCCCGAGTCGCAGCCGCGCTGGGACATCCGCCCCCCTCGAAGGGGGGCCCTCGCAGCACTGCCTGTCTCGCTACATGCGCACGACAGGTACGGCGTTCTCGTTCTGCTGGGGCGCACCCCGGCGGTAGAGCAGGGCGGTGACGACCAGGGCCGGCGGGAACAAGCCAACGACCATGGACCACCCCGCCGGGCGGTCTCACCCGATGTGACGGGGGGGCTCCCGTGTGTTGCAGCCTGATAGCGCCCGAATGCGGGCGCTATCAGGCTGGCGCCCGAATGCGGGCGCGCCTCAGGCGCCGACGCCCGGGGCACAGCGTCTCAGCTGACTGGCTCAATGGCCGCCGGCACGGGCGCCGTCACGACCGGCGGTGAGGCGGCTTTCCAGGCCCATGATCAGCGTGTCCATCACGAGGCGGAACATGTAGTCCTGGTCAGGGCCTTCAGGGGCCGCACTCGTAGAGCCAGGGTCTGCGTCGGCCCCGTCTTCGCCGGCTTCAGGGCCGTGGGACGTGAGGGTCGACCACTGGTTGAGTGCGCCGTTCAGTTCTGCGGTGAGGACACCGATGACGACGGCGACCATCAGCGCGGCGATCTCCGAGACCTCTGACTGCGGCACGCCGGCAGCGGCCACGATGGCGGTGAGGGTGGTCCAGAACGGGTCGTTGGACTGGATGAAGTCGGGCTGGTGGCTGAACGAGTACGCCAGCAGCTTAGGGTGACGGTGCGCCAGGGTCCGGAAGTCCGTGGCGAGCAGGCGGATCCGCTCCTGCCAGGGCGCGTCCTCCAGTGTCACGGTGCGGAACTGCGCTCCGACCATTCTCGTCACGCCGCGCAGCACGGCTTCCTTGTTCGGCACGTGGTGGTACAGCGACATCGGGTTCGCGTCGAGCGCGGTGGCGAGTTTGCGCATGGTGAGCGCCTCGACCCCGTCCTCGTCGATGAGCCGCAGGGCGGCGGCGTAGATCCCGGCCTCCGTCAGAGGCACGTCTCTCTTCCTCGTTCCCCGCGGGGGGCGTCTCACCTTCTTTTCCATACCTCGTACGGTACCAGTTCCGTACGGAGTATGGAAATGAGCTTCACCACAGCCCCACCTGGAGACCCGGGGTTGCGATCACTTTCCATACCACGTACGGTTTCATTTCCATACGATGTATGTTTCCGTACGGCGCCACCACGGCATACGTGTGGGCAGCGCGCCCTTGCCCATCCCCCTCCACGCAGAGGAGCCAGCCATGACCACGCAGCCCGAGACCGACCTGCGTCCCATCCGGTCCCCCCGCGGGGTCCCCCTGCTCGGCCACACGCCGCAGATCCCCGCCACCAACCCGTTCGAGTACTTCGCCGAACTGTCCAAGCAGTTCCCCGAGGGCATCTACGGCATGGACATCGCCGGCATCGAGCAGGTCTTCGTCTATGACCCGGACCTGGTGGCCGAGGTCAGCGACGAGACGCGGTTCTTCAAGCAGATCGACAAGACGCCGCTGGCCCATGTCCGGGACTTCTTGAACGCGGGCCTGTTCACCGCGCACCAGCACGAAGAGGAATGGGGCAGGGCGCACCGGATCCTGCTGCCGGCCTTCAGCCAGCGGGCCATGAAGGGCTACTTCGGGCAGATGCTGGAGATCGCCCAGAACCTGGCGGGCAAGTGGGAGGCCAGGGAGGGGAAGCCGGTCAAGATCACCGACGACTACACCCGGCTGACGCTGGACACGATCGCCCTGTCGGGGTTCGGCTACCGGTTCGACTCCTTCGACAAGGATGAGCTGCACCCCTTCCTCAACGCGCTGCTGGAGACGCTGATCGAGTCGCTGCGGCGCTCGCAGGAGCTGCCGATGATGACCAAGCTGCGCAAGGCGGACGACCGGAAGTACCGCGACAACATCCGGCTGATGCAGGACCTGGTCGAGAGCGTGATCAAGGAGCGCCGCGAGGGGAAGGGCGGCGGTGAGGAGGACCTGCTGGGTCTGATGCTTGAGGCCACCGACCCGGACACCGGCAAGGCGCTGACCGACGACAACGTCCGCGACCAGGTGCTGACGTTCCTGATCGCCGGCCACGAGACCACCAGCGGCCTGCTGTCGTTCGCCACCTACTCGCTGATGCGCAACCCGCACGTGCTGGCTCAGGCTTACGCCGAGGTGGACCGGCTGATGCCCGGCGACACGGTCCCGGACTACGACACGATCATGCAGATGGACGTCATCCCGCGGATCCTGGACGAGACCCTGCGGCTGTGGGCCCCCATCCCTTTGATCGGCAAGGCGCCGCATGAGGACACCGTCATCGGCGGCCGCTACCAGCTGAAGAAGGGCACGCGGGTCAACATCCTCGAGGGTCCCCTGCACACCCACCCCAAGGCATGGGACCGTCCCGACGAGTTCGACATCGACCGGTGGCTGCCGGAGAACCGCGCCAAGCAGCACCCGCATGCCTACAAGCCGTTCGGCAACGGCGTGCGTGCCTGCATCGGCCGGCAGTTCGCGCTCACCGAGGCCCGCCTGGTCCTGGCGCTGGTGCTGCAGAAGTTCAAGTTCTCCGACACGGCCGACTACAAGATGGACGTCAAGGAGGCGCTGACCCGCAAGCCCGGCGACTTCGAACTGGTCGTGCGCCGCCGCAAGGAGCACGAGCGGAACGTCTTCGGTGCCGTGGACCTGAGGACAGACGACACCCAGGCCCAGGCCGCGGTCAGCGGTGTGGGTGTGAACCTGACGGTGGCGTACGGCTCCAGCCTGGGTTCGTGTGAGGACCTGGCCCGCACCATCGCCGACCGCGGTGAGCGCTCCGGTTTCGGCACCACCCTGATGAGCCTGGACGAGCTGGGCGACCACCTGCCCACCGAGGGCCTGCTCGTCGTCGTCGCCGCCAGCTACAACGGCAATGCTCCCGACAACGCCCAGCGGTTCGACGACCTGCTCGCCGCCGGGCTGCCCGAGGGCTCGCTGTCGAACGTGCGGTTCGCGCTGCTGGGCGCCGGCAACACCCAGTGGGTGGCCACCTTCCAGGCATTCCCCAAGCGGATCGAGGAGGGCCTGCTGGCCGCCGGCGCCACCCCGGTCGTCGAGCGCGGCGTCGCCGACGCCGCCGGTGACTTCGACGGCATGGCCACTCGCTGGATGGACACCCTCTGGGCCACTCTGGCCGAGGAGTACGCCGCCGACACCTCCCAGGCGAGCGGCCCGCGCTTCCAGGTCCAGCTGCTCACCGAGTCCGACGTGCGCCCCGCCATCGTCTCCGAGCAGGCGTACCCGCTCACCGTGGTGACCAACGAGGAGCTCGTGGCCGACGCGACCGGCCTGTGGGACTTCAGTATCGAGCCGCCGCGCCCGTCCGCGAAGTCCATCACTTTCGAGCTGCCCGAGGGCGTCACCTACGACACCGGCAACCACCTGGCCGTCTTCGCCAAGAACGAACTCGCCCTGGTGGAGCGCGCCCTGAGGCGGCTCGGCGTCGACTACGACCAGGTGCTCCGGCTCGACCAGCCGGCCGGTGGCCGCACCCACCTGCCGGTCGGCACCCCGGTCACCGCCGGCATCCTGCTCACCGAGTTCCTGGAGCTGCAGGACGTGGCCACCCGCTCCCAGATCCAGACGCTCGCCGAGTACACCCAGTGCCCGTGGACCCGGCCGCAGCTCCAGGCGTACACCGCCGACACCCAGGAGGTTGAGGAGCGCTACCAGAAGGAGATCCTCGGCAAGCGCATCTCCGTCCTGGGCCTGCTGGAGCGCTTCCCGGCCGTCGAGCTGCCGCTCGCGGTCTTCCTGGAGATGATGAGCCCCATCCGCCCTCGCTTCTACTCCATCTCCTCCGCCCCGTCCGCCAACCCGCGCCATGTACGCCTGACCGTCGGCCTGCTGGAGGGCCCGGCACTGTCCGGCGACGGCCAGTACCGCGGCACCTGCTCCGCCTACGTCGCGGGCCTGGAGCCCGGGGACGTCGTCTACGGCTACGTCCGCGTGCCCTCCCCCACGTTCGCCCCGCCGGCCGACCCCGCCACGCCGCTGATCCTCATCGGCCCCGGCACCGGCATCGCACCGCTGCGCGGCTTCCTGGAGGAGCGGGCGACACAGCACGCGAACGGCATCCAGGTGGGCGTGTCGCAGGTGTTCGTCGGCTGCCGCCACCCGGAACACGACTACTTCTACCGCCAGGAGATGCAGGACTGGGAGCAGGCCGGCATCGCCCAGGTCCACACCGCCTACTCCGCGGTTACCGGCCACACGGCCCGGTTCGTACAGAACGCCATCGCCCATGCCGCCGACACGGTGTGGCAGGTCATCGAAGACGGCGCGTACATCTACGTCTGCGGTGACGGCCGCCGCATGGCCCCCGCCGTCCGCGAGGCACTCGCCGCCATCCACCGCCAGAAGACCGGCAGCGACGACGAGACCGCCCAGCAGTGGCTCGCCCAGCTCGAAGCGGACGAGCGCTACCAGCAGGACGTCTTCGCCTGACCGCCGCCGCACGCCGTCAAGGCGCGCTGCCCCTAGCCGCCGGGAGGCGTGCGGACGTCCTGCCTCCCCGCACGCCTCCCGGCCCCACCAGCCATTCAGACACCCATGGCACTCCAGGCCCGAACATCCACCGGGCTGTGCCGTTCACAGAAAGCAGATCACCATGGACACCATGCTCGCCGGACGCTTCCACCTGGACAGCAAGAAGTTTGCCGTGGAGGAGGTTCCGATCCCCGTGCCGGGCCCGGGCGAGGTCCTCATCGAGGTGAAGGCAGCGGGCGTCTGCCTCTCCGACGTCCACCTGCTCGACGGCTCCCTCGTCCCACTGTTTGCCACCTCCGACACGATCACCGTCGGCCACGAGGTCTCCGGTGTGATCCACACGCTCGGCCCCGACCTCAAGCGCCGCCTGCCCGTCGGCACCCGCGTCACCCTGGAGGCAGGCAAGACCTGCGGCACGTGCGCCGGATGCGTGCGCCGCCGGCCCTGCACCCAGATGCTGACCGCCGGCATCGACTACGACGGCGGCTGGGCCGAGTACGTGGTCGTCCGCGAGGACACCCTCATCCCCATCCCCGACAGCCTGCCCTTCGACCAGGCGGCGATCATCCCCGACGCGGTATCCACCCCGTACGCCGCCGTTGTCGCCACCGCGGGCGTCCGTGCCGCCCAGTCCGTCGGAGTCTGGGGAGTTGGCGGAGTCGGCGCGCACAACGTGCGCCTGGCCCGCCTGGTCGGCGCCGCCCCGATCATCGCCGTCGACCCGCTGCCCAGCGCCCGCGAACGCGCCCTGGCCTTCGGCGCGGACGTGGCCCTGGACCCGGCGGCCCCCGACTTCGCCGACCAGGTCCGCGCGGCCACCGGCGGACGCGGCCTGGACTTCGCCTTCGACTGCGCCGGCGTACCCGCCGTCCGCGACCAGGCCGCCTCCGTGCTCGGCCTGGGCGGCTCCCTGATCCTGGTGGGCATCACGCCGAGGCCGCTCACCATCACCGAGGGCCTGACCTTCAACTACCTGCAGAAGCAGGTCCGCGGGCACTACGGCGGCTCCCCCGAGTCCGTCTCCGAGCTGGTGCAGCTGACCGCGGCCGGACGGCTCGACTTGGCCCCCTCCATCACCGACCACATCCCCCTCATCGAGGCCGCCGACGCCCTCCACCGACTGGAGAACAAGATCGGCGACCCGATCCGCCTCATCCTCGTCCCCTGACGCCCGTCAGCAGGACAACAAACCACCCTGGGCAGGGGTGAGTGGGCGCCGGTGCGTGAGGAGCACCGGCGCCCACGGCTTTCGGGCAGTCGTGGAGAGAAAGAGCCATGCAGACGACCGACACCCCGGGCCGTACTGTGCAGCGCAGGGATGCTCACTCCAACCGCCGACGCATCCTCGCGACCGCCCGGCGGAAACTGATGGAGGACCCGGACGCGAGTCTCGACAGCATCTCGCAGGCGGCCGGCGTCGCCCGGCGCACCCTCTACGGACACTTCTCCAGCCGGCACGCGCTGATCGCCGACCTGACACAGGAAGCAGGCCATGAACTCCGGCAGGCGTTCGCCAGAGCCCGTACCGCGGATGCCGACCCGAGCCAGGCGGTGACACGGATGGTGCTGGCGGCATGGACGGTGGGCGACCACTACCGCATGCTCATCACCTTGGGACGGCGCCATCAGGGAGAGGACGAGATCCGCACCGCCCTGGCACCGGCCCGCGCGGAAGCCGTCGCAACCCTACGGCGCGGTCAGCGCGAAGGCGTCTTCGCGGACCACCTTCCGGCACCCGTCCTCGCTCAAGCACTGGAGGCACTCATGGTGGCCCTCGCCGAGGAGAACGCCGCATACCCGTGGGCTGACCCCACTGGCGAGGCTGCGGCAACCGCGTTCCTCGTCGCCGCCGGCGTAGCACCGCACAGGGCCGCGCTTCAGGTGCAGGAGGTCATCGGGCGGGATCGGGCAGCGGGCGACGGGTGACCTCGTGGGCGTCGTCCGCGACGAGGCCGAGCATGCGCAGGACTCTTGGTCACAGGCACAGGTTAGGGGAGGAGTCCCCGGCCAGGGCGGTGACCCCGACGCGGCGTTGGCACCCGGCCCAGCTCGCACCCTTGTTCTTGTCCACGGACAAGACACCCCTGGGTGCAGCGGACAGCAGCTCGACTTCGACTACGGCCGGATCCACGTCCGGGAGTCAGTCACCGTCCTGCGGGACTTGTGGTCCGGTAGATCGAGAAGCAAGCGCCGCCGGGCCACGGCTCGAAGTGCCGCTGTGGCGCCAAGGGTTGGGGATCGAGGTGCTTTCGTCGGACCGCGCGCGGATCGTGGCCCACATCCACTCCGAGCGCGGCCTCGCCCCACGCGCCCTGCGCGATGTGGAGCTCGGGATCGCCTGAGGCCGTTTCTCCTGCGGCGATGCGACCACCGCCCTGGGCGGCACCCTGCTGTTCCTGGTGGCTCTTCGGCTGGACCGCGCGGGCCTCGACGGCGATGAGGCCATCAGCACGACGGCCGAGAGGAAACCGCTGGTCGTCAGTGTGCCGTCGGCGTGCTGCAGACCCTGGGCCCACAACTCGTACCGGAGCGGCCACGACTCCTACCGCCATGACGGCGACTCGAACCGCCACGACGGAAACCGCAACTGGTGACGCTGACGCCGCTTGCGCTGCGGACTCAGCCGCGCTCGTAGCTTGAGGCGCTCGGTGGACGGGAGCGGGCTTCACAAGCCCCTGCTCGCCCACCGGGTGTCTTGGCCTGTCCCGTGTATACGAGGGAGACCACGCAGGACAGCCGCTCACACGGCGACCAGCAGATCCCCTTCCCGCCGGCGCCTCATAGCCGGCGCACGGCCCCACGCGCCGGCGACGCTCAGCGAGCGATCGACTCGCGGTGATCGCTAAGGCAGCAGTCAACCAGACATGGGGTCGCCCGCTCGTGCCGCTCCTGGCGGCACGAGCGGGCGCAGCCGCAACGGTGCTGCGGGGCCGACGTCGTCGTCAGGCCCAGGCGATGGCATCCTCGACAGGGACACGGGGCAGCCTGGGGAACCAAGGGTCGGCACCGGGATGACCGATGTTGACCACCAGGTGTGAACGCCAGCTGGTGCCCGCGAAGAACTCCTCGTCCACGCCGGCCCTGTCGAAGCCCGCCATGGGGCCGGCCGCGAGGCCCGCCGCGCGCACCGCGAGCAGGAACACCCCTGTCTGCAGGGCGGAGTTGTAGCCCGCGATGCTCTTGCGCTTCTCGGTCTGGTCGGCGAACGCCGCTCGCAGCATCTCACCGCGGGCCGGGAAGACGGTCGGCATCTGGTCGTGGAAGTCGACGTCATACGCCAGGATCGCCACGGCCGGCGCGCTGAGGGTCTTGGCCCGGTTGCCCTCGTCGAGATGCCGGATCAGTCGTTCCTTGCCCTCACGGGTGCGCACGAAGAGCACGCGCAGAGGCTGGCCGTTGGCTGCGCTCGGCGACCAGCGTGCGAGCTCCCAGATGGTGGCGAGTTCGTCGTCGGTGACGGCTGTGGTGGCGAAGGTGTTCGCGGTGCGGGCTTCGGTGAAGAGGATCTTTCGCCCGGCGTCGTCGAGGACATCGAGGAGCTGGGGTGCGCGGTCGGTGATGCTCACGTTCTCTCTCATGCTTCGGTGCGGGGATGGTGTGGTGTCGGGGCGGGTCTGCTCTCCGACGGTCATGGGTGGTCTGTCGAGCGCCTTCTGCGCTGCGCGCCCAGCCGGGCGAAGTGGGCGATCAGTTCGGGGTTGTCGACGGCTCCGAGGTTGAGGACCTGGTCGGCTGCGACGCCCTGGAGAAGCCGTTTGACGGGGACCTCGAGCTTCTTGCCGGTTCTCGTGTGGGGCAGGGCCGGCACCGCGAGGATCTCGTCGGGAACGTGGCGGGGTGAGGCGCCGGTGCGGATCGCGTCGCGGATGCGGTCGCGCAGGGCATCGTCCAGGACGGCTCCGTCGGCGAGGACCACGAACAGCGGCATCCAATAGCCGCCGTCGGGTTCCTCCACGCCGACGACGAGGGCTTCGGTGATCCCGGGAAGGCGTTCGACGATGTCGTGAATATCGGAGCTGCCCAGCCGTACGCCGTTGCGGTTGAGGGTGGCGTCGGAGCGGCCGTGGACGATGACCGAGCCGTGGGAGGTGTGGGTGATCCAGTCGCCGTGCCGCCACACGCCCGGGTAGACGCCGAAGTAGGCCTCGCGGTAGCGGCTGCCGTCGGAGTCGTTCCAGAAGTGCACCGGCATCGACGGCATGGGCCGGGTGACGACGAGTTCGCCGACTTGGTCGAAGACCGCGGTGCCCTCGGCGTCGTAGGCGGCGAGGGCCACGCCCAGGTGGGGAGCGGACAGCTCCCCCGCCCAGACGGGGGTCGTGGGTGCGCTTCCGGCGAACCCGGAGACGACGTCGGTGCCGCCGCTGATGGAAGCCAGGTGGATGCCGGCGCCCACATGGTCGCGGACCCACGGGTAGGTGGATGCGGGCAGGGCGGAGCCGGTGCAGCCGATGACGCGGACGGCCGACAGGTCGTGCGCTGCGGGTTCGACGCCCAGTTTCGCCATGGCCAGCAGGTAGTGGGGGCTGGTGCCGAAGACGGTGACCTTGTGGCGGGCCGCGAGCTGCCACAGGAGGTCCGGGCGCGCCTGGGGCGCGGGGCTGCCGTCGTAGGTGCAGGTCGTGGCGCCGGTCAGCAGGGTGGAGGCGACCAGGTTCCACATCATCCAGTGGGTGGTGGTGTACCACAGCAGCCTGTCCCCCACGCCCAGGTCGCTGTGCAGCCCCAGGGTCTTCAGGTGCTCGAGCAGCACGCCACCGTGCCCGTGGACGATGCCTTTGGGCAGGCCGGTCGTCCCGGAGGAGAACACGACCCACAGCGGGTGGTCGAACGGCACCGGGGTGATGGCGAGGTACTCGACGCGGGTGGCCGCTTCCTCCCAGGGAACGACCAGCCCCGACTGGCCGCCGCCCTCGGGCCAGGTGAGGCCCACATGATCGACGAGCACCGTGCCCTTCAGCGTGGGCAGGGCGGCGGCCAGTTCGAGTGAGGCGGTCCGGCGGTCGTGCGTGGTGCCGTTGAAGAGGTAGCCGTCCGCGGTGATGAGAACGGTCGGCTCCAGCTGGGCGAAGCGGTCGGCGGCGGCCTTGGGTGCGTAGTCCTGGCCGCACACCGACCACACCGCACCCAGACTGGCCGTGGCGAGGAAGGCGATGATGGCGTGGGGCGTGTTGGGCAGGTAGCCCACCACGCGGTCGCCCGTTGTGACGCCGAGGTCGCGCAGGGTGGCCGCGACGGAGGCGACGCGGGCGCGCAGCTGGCGGCCCGTGATCTCGTAGGCGGCTCCGGTCTCGTCCAGCGCGGTGATCGCGGGGGCGTCCGGGTGCAGGTGGCGCACCGCGTGGTGGACGTAGTTCAGGGTGGCGCCCGAGAACCAGCGAGCGCCGGGCATGGTCTCCTCGGCCAGCACGCGCTCGTAGGGAGTCGTCGCGTCGATGTCGAAGTACTTCCACACCGCCTCCCAGAACCCTTCCAGGTCGGTGACGGACCAGCGGTACAGCGCCTCGTAGTCGGTGGGTTCGTGCACTGCTCCGGCGCCCTGGTGGCGTGCGGCCCACCGGGCGAAGTCCGCGATGCGGCTGCGGGCGGCCGTCTGCGGGTCGGGCGTGAAGAAGGGAGCCGGGTTCGGCGTGGGGTGCGCGGTGGTCATGGTGTGGTGCTCCTCGGCGGGGGAACGGCACGGGTGTCCGGGGCCGGTCGGCTCGTGTGCAGCAGAGGTGCCCAGGCGGCGGTGCCCGTGAAGTCGCCGGTGCCGGCGGGGACGGTGTCCATCACGACACGGTCGGGACGCAGCAGGACGGCGTCGCTGCGGCCGCCTGCCAGCCAGGTGGCCAGCGTGCCGTCGTCGTCCAGGTCGTCGATGTGGATCGGGGGTGTGCCCAGTGCCGTGGCCACGGCCGTCATCCGTGCGGTGGGCGGCACCGCGGTCAGGACGGTGAAGGAGTCGCCGAGGACGTCGTCGAGGCGGACCTGCTCGCCCTCGTGCCGTACCCAGGGCTGGGGGCAGATGGTTCCGGCCAGTTGCCGGCCAGCCAGCCGGGAGCGGCGCCGTACGAGGGGGCCGGCACTCAGGGCGGGGCTGAGGTCACGGCCGACCGCCGCGGTCACGCCGGGGATGCGGCAGGCCGTGCCGACGACGGCCCGGCGCACTGCCGCACCGCGGTCCTGGCCGCCGGTCATGGCCCAGCCGACGGCGACCGCGACGCGGATCAGGTGCCGTGCGTGCGGCTTGCGTTCGCTTTCGTAGGTGTCCAACAGGCTCTCGTGTGCGCCCTGTCGCAGGACGCGGGCGAGTTTCCAGGTGAGGTTGTAGGCGTCGCGCAGGCCGGAGCACAGGCCCTGTCCGACGAAGGGCGGGGTGAGGTGGGCGGCGTCGCCCAGCAGGAAGATGCGCCCTCGGCGCCAGCGGTCGGCGAGGCGGGCCCGGAAGGTGTACTGGGCCTGCCGGATCACCTGGAAGTCGTCGTCCTGCGGCCCGTCGGCCGGAAGGTCCACCCAGGGGGCGACCAGCTCGCGCAGGCGTTCGCGTCCGTCCGCTCCGTCCAATTGCTCGTCGGCGTCCAGCCGGAACTCCCAGCGGTAACGGTCCTCGCCGATGCGCATGTAGGTGGCCGGGCGCGTGGCGCAGCAGATCTGCTCGGCACCCTCCCAGCTGTGCACCGGGCGGCTGGTGCGCACGTCGATGACCCGCCAGCTCTCCTCGAAGTGCAAGTCCTCCCATGCGGCGCCGATGGCCTGCCGGGTGAGGCTTGTCGCGCCGTCGCAGCCGAGGACGGCGTCGGCCCACAAGTGCTCCTCCTCGTCGCTGCCGTCGCGGCGGAAGGTCACCCGTATGGGAGCCGTCGGGTCGGTGGGCTGCGTGACGGACACGGCCTCCACGCCGCTCCACAGTTCGCACTCGGGGCGGCGTGCCAAGGCGCCCCGCAGCAGGCGTTCCAGCTCGGGCTGGTCGAACATGTTGGTCTGGGCGAAGCCGTGGTGGCCGTGGGGTGACCGCGGGAATTCGGTGATCAGGCGGCGCTTCGGATCCAGCAGCCGTAGGCCCGGTGCCGGGCGTGAGACGGCGGCGAACTCCTCGTGGATGCCGACGCTCTGCAGGATCCGGCAGATCTCGTCGTCGGCGACGACGGCGCGTGGAAGGGGGTAGATGCCCCGGTGGCGTTCGAGGAGCAGGCTGTGCACTCCGTGCCGGGCGAGCAGGAGGGCGGCCGTGACCCCGACCGGTCCCGCACCGATGATCACGACCTGCCTGCGGGCCGATGCGCTCACCTCGCGTCCGTCACGGCGGTCCGCTGCTCACCGAGGTCGAGCCGCCCGTCCGGGGTGGCGATCGTGGCGGTGATGAGGTCACCGTGACGCAGGTACCGGGGGTTCTTGGCCTGGCCCTTGAAGAACGCTTTCCACCTCACCGCGGGCGGGAGCAGTGCGCTGACCTTCGCGACCGGCGCGGGCGGGGCTTTCAGGGCGGTGCCGCCGGGGGTGCCGGTCAGCAGCAGATCGCCCGGGTCGAGGGTCTGGAAGCGGGCGAGCAGGGTGAGCGCCTGCGCGGGCCGTACGATCATGTCGGCGAGCGTGCGGTCCTGGCGCGGCACGCCGTTGACGTTCAGCCGCAGCCGCAGGTTCAGCAGATGGGCGAAGTCCTCGGCATCCAGCAGGGTCAGGTACGGGCCCGTCGGGGTGAAGGTCGGGTAGGACTTGCTCTCGTAGAACTGGGTCTTGGTCAGCTGCACGTCGCGGGCGCTGACGTCGTTGGTCAGGACCAGGCCGGCGACGTACCGCGGCAGGTCCTGCTCCTCGACGACGGTGCCCACGGGCAGGGGCGCGCCCATGACGAGGCCGAGTTCCACCTCGTAGTCGAGGAACTTCACGTGCGCCGGGCGGACGATCGCGTCGTGGGGGCCGCTGACCGAGCCGGACGCCTTGCGGAAGAAGGTGGGCGGGATGTCGCCGGTGAAACCGGAGTCCTTGGCGTGGCTGCGGTAGTTGACCATCTGGGCGACCACCCGGCAGGGGGTGGTGACCGGGGGCAGCGCGGCCAGGTCGACGACGGGTGTGCCGCTGTTCGTGGAGGCGGCCGCTTCGCGGACCGCGTCGCGGTCGGCGAGCAGTTCGGCGGTGGTGGCGGCCTTGGTGTCGATGCGGACGGCGCGCTCGGTGGGGGTCCCCCCTGCTCGAGCGGAGTCGAGAGCTTGGGGGAGGACGACCCACCAGCCGTCGGACGTGCGCAGGACGTTGGTGCTCATGAGCTCATCGCTTTCATCAGGCCCAGCAGGCGTGCGGGGTCGAGTTCGTTGTCGTCGCGCAGGGCCGCGATGACCTCGCGCAGTTTGGCGGGCGACGGGTTGGCGCCCAGGAAGTCGCGCGTGACGGGCGGGCCCCATTGGGCCAGGCCGCTCGCCGACATCGGTGCCCAGCCGGGTTCGAGGTCGCAGGAGAACAGGTCGCCGTCGGCGAAGTGCTCCAGCATGAAGTGGTCGGGGTCGCGCCAGTAGTCGAAGAGCTGGCTGCCTTGGACGTGCCGGCCGATTCCCCAGCTGCGCTTGTAGCCGCGTTCGGCGAGGTATTCGCCGCCTGCGGCGATCGAGTCGAGGTCGGTGACCTGGTAGGCGGAGTGGACGTAGCCGGTGCCGGGTCCCAGGTGCAGGGCCAGTGTGTGGTGGTCGACGGCCAGGCTGCCCTGGTCACAGCGGATGAAGGCCATGGTCGGCCCGCGCCGGCGCTGCCCGTCGAGGAACAGGAAGTCGGACACGATCAGGCCGAGGGTGTCCAGGTACCAGTCCAGGGCGCGGACGAACGACCGGGTCTCCAGCACCACATGACCAAGGCGCTGAATGCGCGACGGCTCGCGCGGGGGACGCTGGGTGGTGTGCGTACGACGGTGATCCGTGCCGAAGTTCAAAAGGAGCGGCTCCTGCTCGGGCAGCGCGGGCAGCTGCTCGCCGCAGTGCACGACGCGGACCGGCAGGCCGGAGGGGTCGAGCAGGGAGACCGACTTGCCTCCGCCCGGCACGTCGATGTCCCGGACGGCATGGCCCGTGGCGGCGGCCAGCCGGTCGAGGTCGGTGCGTTCGGCCGCACGGAAGGCCGGCCCGACGAAGCGGCTCGCATGACCACGCCGGATGACCATGCAGGGCGGCCCCGCGAACGTGCCGCGCAGCCACAGCGCCTCCTCGGTGCGGGCGGCGATCGCGAACCCGAAGTCACGTGCGAAGGTCTCGGCCCGGTCCAGGTCGGGCTTCTCGAACTCCAGCCAGGCCAGGTCGGCCACCTTGATCACCGGGTTCGCGGACCGGCCGGGGTGTTCACCGCGAAGCGCCCCCTGCTCACTGTGGAGGTCCTTGTGGGGGGTGGGCGGGTCGGCCTTGCCGATAGGGGTGTGGGACATGGGTGTCCTCCAAGCAACACTGCTGTAATGAGGAAATCATCAACTTTGCTGACACTCATCGTCAATAGAGGGAGGACAAATAACTGATGATCTCATCAGTAATGGCACACTCATCGTGTCGGCGGTTACACTCGGTGTATGCCGACGTCAGCCCCGCCCAAGAACCGCTTCGAGCGGCGCCGTGCCGAGACCCGTCAGGCGCTCGTCCGTGCAGCCCGGCAGATCCTGGCCGAGTCCGGGGACACCAGCGCCAGCATCCAGGCCATCGCCGAACGCGCGGACGTGGGTTTCGGCTCCTTCTACAACCACTTCCAGTCCAAGACGGAACTGTTCGACGCCGCGGTCATCGACGCCCTGGAAGAGTTCGGACAGCTCATCGATGAGCGGGTGCAAGAGATCGACGACCCCGCCGAACTGGTCGCCGCCGGTTTCCGGCTCACCGCCAGGATGGCGGACTCCCACCCCGAGCTCACGCGGATCCTTCGCGATCGCGGTCTGGCCTACATCCACTCCGACCGCGGCCTGGCCCCGCGAGCGCTGCGCGATCTGGAGATCGGCATCTCCTCGGGCCGTTTCGCCTGCGCCGACGCGACCACCGCCCTGACCGCCGTGGGCGGCACCCTCATGTCCCTCGTGGCGCTCCGACTGGCCCGCCCCGACCTCGACGGCGACGAGGCCGCGTCCGACCTGGCCGAAATGGCCCTGCGGATGCTCGGCGTCCCGGCGGACGACGCTCGCGAACTCACCCGGCGCCCACTGCCCGACCTCGCCTGACGGTTCAGCCCACCGCGCTCCCGGCACCCGCAGAGGGGCCCGGCGACCGGCACCCCGCAGCCCAGAGAAACCTCTCCAACCGCATGCTCAGCTGCCTGCACCACGGCCTTACCATCCGCCTGCTGGGCACCTCGCGGCCGGGGCCGTACACAAGAAGTTCCTCTACTCCCGTCTCATGTGCTGGGTGGCCATCGACCACGCCATCCGCATCGCGCTGAACCGCGGACTGCCCGCGGAGCTGTACCGCTGGGGCCCGGTCCGGGACACGATCTACTGGCGGATCCTGGATCACGGCTGGTCGCCCACCCGGCAGGCGTTCGTCCAGTAGGGGGGCGGCGACGTGCTGGACGCTGCGCTGTTGAGATCAGCCACACCGGCGAGCAACTGGGCAACTTCCCGCAGGCGTTCACCCATCTCGCGCTCATCAGTGCGGCGCTCAACCTGGACCGGTCCCTTGGCTGACTGATCGTCATCGGAAGTACGCATCTCAGTCGTGTCGACGCCGGTACTCACGCATGTGGAGTGATGACGGCGCGTCCTTGGATCTTGCCGTCGTGCAGGAGCCGGTACGCCTCGTTGGCGCGTTCCAGCGGGAAGTGCTCGACCAGCATCCTGATCCTTTTCTGCTGGGCGAGGGTGATCACCTCCATCAGTTCGGGGAGGGTCCCCCAGTAGGGCGAGGCGACCGAGCACTCGTGCGGCGGGCTGGTGAAGTTGACGGGCAGGGCACCGCCGCCGATGCCGACGATGGTCAGGTGGCCGAGTGTTCTGGCTATCTGCGCGGCCATCCGCAGAGTGGGCTCGATGCCGACCATGTCCAGCACGAGCTCAGCGCCCTGCTGCCCGGTCAGGTCCTTGATGCGCGTGATCGCCTCGTCGCCCGAGGGAAGGGCCTCGTCGGCTCCCATGTGCATGGCGGTGTTCAGCTTGCCCGTGTCGGTGTCCACGGCGACGATGGTGGTCGCCGTGGTGAGCGCGCGCAGGATCTGGATGGTCATCTGGCCCAGACCGCCCGCCCCGATCACGACCGCGGTCGCCCCCGGGCCCAAGAGGTGCAGCGACCGTTTGACGGCGTGATAGCCGGTCAGTCCGGCGTCGCTGAGCGGGGCGGCCTGGCAGGGGTCGAGGGTGCCGAGCGGAATCAGGTAGCGCGGCGCCGGGACGAGCAGGTACTCGGCCATGCCGCCGTCGTGACCGCCTCCGAGGCCCGGGCCCTGGCCGCCGAGGTTCTGGCAGTAGTTCTCCCGGCCCTGGCGGCAGTTGGCGCAGATGCCACAGCCCCAGCAGCCGTAGACGATCACAGGCTCCCCGAGTGTGAACCCGGTGACGCCCGCTCCCAGGCTCTCCACCCATCCCGCGTTCTCATGGCCGAGGGTGAAGGGCAGTTCGGTGGCGAGCCCGGGTGGTGGCCCGGGTGCCTCCATGATGTGCAGATCGGAGTGGCACGCACCGGCGCCTGCGACCTTCACCAGGATCTGCCCCGGTGCGGGCTCGGGTACCGGTACCTCGCGCAGCTCGGGTGGATGCTTCCACTCGACCAGTTGAAAAGCCCGCATGGCGATCCCTCACACACAACCTGGTCAGGCGCGGATGCCGTCGATGTCGACCAGGACGTGCCGGGGCCCCCGGAAGATCTGGTTGTGCCGGTACGGCGGCGGGTCGTCGACGAGCCGGGGATTCTCCACCCGGCGGACGAACTCACCGACCGCGACCTGGACCTCGAGGCGCGCGAGCGGGGCGCCGAAGCAGAAGTGGATGCCCTGGCTGAACCCGAGGTGCTGGTTGTCACGGCGCTCGAGATCGAGTTCGTCGGGGTCGGTGAACCGTTCGGGGTCGCGGTTCGCCGAGCCGTACACCAGGAAGATCGGCGCCCCCTTCGGGATGGTGGTGCCCGCGATGTCGATGTCTTCCAGGGCGGAGCGGGTGTGCCAGAACTGCACCGACGACTCGAAGCGCAGCATCTCCTCCACCGCGGGCACGATCAGCTCCGGTCGGCGGCGCAGCTTTTCGAGCGCCTCGGGGTGTCGCAGCAGGGTGAGGACGCTGTGGGCGATGAGATTGACCGTGGTCTCGTGCCCCGCGAAGATCAGGAGCAGGGCATTGCTCACCAGGACGCCCTTGGACATCCGTCCTTCCGGGCCGTCCTCGTTGACCAAGGCCGAGAGCATGCCCGGTCCCGGTTGCTCGGCGTATCGGTCGAGCAGCTCGGCTGCGAACTGTCCGAAGTCCTGCACGGCCTGCTGGGCCCCGGCCAGCCGGCTCTGGACCTCTTCGGAGGCGGCCTCGGGGCCGAAGTCCAGGGCGTCCAGGGCCGTTTCGATCCAGTGGTGGAAGCGTGGCTCGTCCTCCAGGGGCACGCCCAGAACCTTGCAGATCACCGTCACCGGCAAGGGGTAGGCGAAGTCGTCGACGGCGTCGATCCGGGTCTTGCCCTTCATGCCGTCCAGGAGGCCGTCCACGAGGCTGCGGATGTCGGGTTCCAGGTCGGAGATCAGGTGGGGCGCGTGGGGCGGCCCGACGAAGTGCGGCATCATCGTCCGGCGGTCACGGTCGTGCTCGGGCGGATCGCAGGTGATGATGTTCGGCTCGGTCAGCGCCGCTCTGATCGGCTCAGCCGCTGGTTCCCCCGAGTGCTCGGTACCGGCCGCGGCCAGGGCCGGGGACTTTCTCGGGTCCGAGCTGACCCGGGGGTCGTGGAGCAGCGCGACGATCTCCCGGTAGGTGCTGACGACGTAGGTTCCGTCCGGTTGCCGCGCCACCGGGGTTTTGCGCAGTTCCTCGTAGAAGGGGTACGGGTTGGCCCGGTTGGCGTAGCGCAGGGCCTGCTGCCAGGGGGTTTCCTCGGCCACGAGGCTCCCCTCCTTCTTACTGTGGATGCTGTCCGCCGAGCCGCCCGGTCGGCGGCCGGTTCAGTGATGTCGCGGCCGGAACTCGGCCGTACGCGCGCTCGGGGCGTGGCCGGTCAGGACGACGTCGGGGATCGCCGTCGGGACCCGCGGATCCGGAAACTCGGCCGGCATGGGTTTCATGTCGGGTGGCTGGTCCCAGCCCGGCGGCGGGGGCGGGAACGGACCGGATTGCTCGATCAGCTTTCCGTAGTACTCCAGCCACTTGCCGTGATCGAAGGTGACGGCCGCGACGATACGGCCCCGGCGACCGTAGGCGGCGGCGAAGTGGCGTTCCTCGACGGAGCCTTGGGTGAAGAGGATCTCGTCGCCGAAAGGCGGCACTCCGACGGACTTGATGTTCACGCCGAACTGACCGGACCAGAAGCCGGGCAGCAGCAGGTGCGGACGGTAATGGGGCTCGAGATTGACCATGTTGTGAGCCGCGGCCTCAGCGCCCAGAACGGCGTTGTCCCAGTGCTCCATCGCGAGGAACTGGTACTCGTAGAGCACATGGGGAGCGCGCGCCACGTCGCCTGCGACGAAGACGCTGTCGGTGACCACGCCGTTGATGTCGAAGGCGCGTCCGCCGGCGTCGCACCCGACTCCCCAGAAGCCGGCCGCCAGCCCCGAACCCTCCAGCCATTCCACGTTGCGAATCGACCCCAGGGAGGCCACGACCACATCGGCGTCGACGGTCGAACCGTCCGAAAGCTGAGCACGCCGCACGTGCCCGCCGGAGTCGCCCTCCAGCGACGACACACCCAGCCCGCAGCGCAGGTCCACGCCGTGGTCGCGCTGCATCTGCGCGGCGATCTCCCCGATCACCCCGCCGAGCGCGCCGACCAGCGGCGCCGAACCGCGCTCGACGACGGTCACCGGGATGTCGAGTTCCCGGCAGACCGAGGCCACCTCCGATCCGATGAACCCGGCCCCGATGACCAGCACTCGCGAGGGCGGCTCGGCCAACTCCTTCTGCAACTGCTCCGCGTCATCACGCGAGCGGATCGTGTGGACACCGTCCAAGGCGGCCTCGTCCGGGTTCGGCCACTGCCGCGCGCGGGTACCCGTGGCTATCAGCAACCGGTCGTAGGGCACCTGCTCGCCATTCGCCAGGAGCACCTGCTTGGTGGCCCGGTCCAGCCCGACGGCGGCCACCCCGAGCCGCCAGTCCGCGTTCACCTCCCGCATGCGGGGCAGCTTGGTGTGGTCCGCCGGCACCCAGCCCTTGAGCACCTGCTTGGACAGCGGCGGACGGTCGTAGGGCTCGTACGGCTCGTCGCCGATGATGGTCAGAGAACCGGTGAAGCCCTCCTCGCGCAGGGTCTCCGCGGCCCGCAGCCCGGCCAGAGAGGCACCCACGACGACGATCCGGGCGCTGGCCCTGAACTCGCGCACCAACTCCGCGACCGTTACCGGCAAGGTCATGACGTCTCGCCCCGCTCCGCGCCGTCCAAGCGGTCGATCACGATCGCCTGCACCGGGCAGGCGGCAGCGGCTCGCTCGACCTGCAGGCGCCGCTCGTCCTCAGGGTTCGGCTCGTAGGTGAGCGCCTCCTGACCGCTCAACCTGAAGACCTCGTGCGCCAAATACACGCACTGCGCGTATCCCTGACACCGATTCAGGTCCACGACGATCCGCATGGGCCAACTCCTTTCGCTCGGCCTGTCGGCCCCACGGCGGTAACGGCATGATCATGCGGCTGTGGGACGGTTCTCAGGATTTCCGCCAAGCGCAGAGGGCGCGTCTCTCCTCCAGTAGCGCCGGCATTCGAGGCTTGGCCAGGCCGTTGCGCCCTGTAGGAAAATGCTCCCGCCGCCCTCCGACGATCGCAAACCGCCGTTGCGGGCCCGGCACGTCTCGGGACTGGGCGTTCTTGGTCCCTGTGGGTTTCATGCGGGCCGAGTGCTTCCAGGGAGCACGCCTGCCGGGGAGACGGTCAGCCGCTCACGAGCGTTCGCACAAAAAGCTCGCATGGTTACGCCATCGACTTGGTGAAGGGGACCAGGTCGGGGCTACCCGACTTGGCGCTTCCGAGCCTGTGCTGCGTGTCACCGTCGCAACCCGGACGTTTCCATACAACGTATGGTTGTTCTCACTACCGTTGGGACCACGGCGTCGGTTACCTGATCGAGCAGGGTTACTGCTGGGACGAGAACCGTGGCTGGCACCACGACGACCGCGCCACCGGCTCGTCCTGGCACAGCAGCGACGGTCGCTGCCACCAGGGCGACCAGGGGCGTGGATGGAAGTCCGAGAGGTCGGACCGGCACCCCTGGAACCGTTACGAGCGCGACGACCGAGGCTGGGACCAGCACGGCACCGGTCCCCACCGCCGCCCCGCGCGGGCGATTGTGTGAGGGTGATTTCCTCTCGAATGTGTCTGCCGAGGCCCCCCTGTCGCATGCACGCGCCGCCGATCTGCCGCGGCGCCATCAATCGCGTGGTCCGCCCAGCCGTCCAGGTGCGCGTAGTCCTCGCCGACCTCTGATTCGTTCCGGGGGCCACTTGCCCGGTTAGCATCCCTACGGCGCGGCAGGCAGACTGACTCTGTGGTTTCGCGGATGGTCGCGGCGGAGCAGATCGCGTCCTCATCGCTTACCGGCGCCAGCGTGGTATCAGCCTGCGCACTGATCTTCACCGTCGCGTCGTTCTGGTGGCTCCACGCCCGACAGGGGCGCCTAAGGGCGTGGGAGCCTCATTCCTTCGCGGCGATCATCCAGGGTTCCACGGCACGCCTGCGGCTGCCGCTGGTTTTGCACAACACCGGTCCCAAGCCGATCGTCGTACAGGACGTCATTCTGACCTTCCCCGACGACCCCGCCTCTCATCTGCCACTCCTGTGGGTGTCTTCCCCGTCCCGCCTCCAGCCGGGACCGGACGAGGAGGCGAAGCTGCCGGCCGGCTTCGTCGTGCCCGGCAGGGAAGCGCAACAACTCTTCCTCGAGTTCGAGGCACCGTTTTCCGGATTCCTTCCGGAGGCCCGTGACTACAAGGCCCAGATACAGGTGCGGGTCGGCCATCGCAGGGGGTGGCGCCCCCTGTTGGCGTTCACATTGAGGGCCGCCAACATCGTCCATCCAGATCGCTACACCGTCTACAACAACGCACCGGTCGAGCTGACCAAGGCAGACCAAAGGAGAGCGGATGCCGCGCTCCTCGAACTGCTGGAAGAGCACGAAGACAGCTCCCCTCCGGGAGACCCGCCGATTGACGGCGGCGCCGGCCCGAGCGGCTGAGAGGCGGCATCGTCCGCAGTGCCTGTGCATCTGCACCGCCGGCTCCGCAGGCGTCGGCGGAACGGGGATGGAAGCGTGACGCGCGTCGGCGAGCCGTTCGATCTCGATCGGGGCACATCTCCGTTGGGCTGCGCGGCGGCCGGTTCAGCGGACGGCGTGGAAGACCTGCTTGCCTTGTCGTCATGACTCGCTGCGCCCTGGGCGGGGGCAGCGGCTGGCGAGGCGGCGATGCTAGCGGAGCGGAACCACGTTCTCGGCCTGGGTGCCCTTGGGCCCCTGGGTGACGTCGTACTCGACGGCTGCACCCTCCGCCAGCTCCGCGCAGCCGGTCGTCTGGACGGCGGAGAAGTGGATGAACACGTCCGGGCCGCCGTCGTCCTGCTGGATGAAGCCGAACCCCTTGGCGGCGTTGAACCACTTCATGGTGCCAGTTGCCATCAGCGCTGATCCTTCTCCACGTTCCCCACGGGCCGCACACGCAGCCACCCCCGACGATGCCGGTCCGCGGGGCGCGACGGGCCCTGGGCATGAGGCGGCTGAGCCGGTCAGGGGGTGCGGAGGGTGGCTCCGTAGCGTACGGAGGGCGAGAGCCCAGACCTGCCCGCCGCGCTGCCACGCGCTCGGGGACGGATCCTCGGGCCGGTAGGGGATGGGGTCGTCCGGCTGGACGTAGCGCAGGCGATGGTCGAGCCAGTCGGCGGCCTCGGCGGCCAGGGCGTCGTGCAGGGCTTGAGCGCGCGGCCCAGCCTGCGGTCTGGGGCCTGTTGGGCGGTGGCCAGGGCGCGCTCGGCGTCGGCCAGGAGTTCCCGGACCGGCAGTAGCCGCCAGGTCGCGCCGTCGTCGTCGCTGGCGTGAGCGGTGACGTCGAGGTTCTCCTCCCGCTCGCTGGTCACATACCAGCGCAGGCCACCACCGCATCGTTGATCAGCAGCCCCGGAGCGGACTCACTCGGCCGGAACGGGTTGTTGTCGGCGCTGGACAGGGCATACAAGCGGTCGGTGTCAGGCACGTGCGCGCTCTCCCTCGTTCCAGCCAGCCCGCGCCGGTAGCGCCCCGCGCCTAGCGTCCCAAGACCTTCCGTGCGGTGGCCCTTGAAGACGTAGAAACGCACACCGTCGCCCCGACCGCGGCTATGCGTGCCAGCCTGTCCGGCGCACGCAAATGCGATGTCGGCGCGGCCATGCTGCATTGCCACACCCGAGCTCGCGAAGACGATCACCGCATGCGGGCTCGAGCCAGTGCACGTCCTTCGTTGGGATGAGGTATGCGAATACGCCTGGTGTGTCACCGTCCGGGCGCCCGGATTGTGAGAACAGTGGGGCGCACGTGCTGTCGACAGTGGGAGTTCACTCATGAGTGTGCGTGTAGCCGTGGTGTATTACAGCGCCACCGGAAACGTTCACCAACTGGCGCAGGCGGTGGCGGAGGGTGCCGCCAGCCGCAATGCCGAGGTGCGGCTGCGTCGCGTGCAGGAGCTGGCGCCGGACACCGCCATCGACGCCAATCCCGCCTGGCGCTCCCATGTGGACGCCACCAAGCACGAGGTCCAGGAAGCCACTCTGGATGACCTGGACTGGGCGACCGCCTACGCCTTCGGCACGCCGACCCGCTTCGGCAACGTGGCGTCGCAGCTGAAGCAGTTCATCGACCGCACGGGCCGCCAGTGGCAGGCGGGCGTCTTCCACAACAAGCCGGCCACCAGCTTCACCTCGGCGATGAACCGCCACGGCGGCCAGGAGTCCACCCTGCTGTCGTTGAACAACGTCTTCTACCACTGGGGGTGCATCATCGTGCCTCCCGGATACACCGACCCGCTGCTGTACGCGGCCGGCGGCAACCCCTACGGCACGAGCTGGCCCAGCGGCGGCGGAGAGGGGCCGGACGAGGCGACGCTGGCGGCCGCGCGATACCAGGGCCGCCACCTGGCCGACATCGCCGACCGACTGCGCGGATGAAACATCCCTGAGGGAAGAGCGAGGGCCGCCCAGGCACATGATCCCAGACCGGCCCTTTCCTTCACTCTGCCGAACTCCCGTGGCAACGACGCGTGAACCGCGATCTGCCCAGGGACTTCGACGCCGCGCATCAAGCTGACTCGCCGATCCCACGGCTGCGGTGGCGGCGCCTACAGTGAGGGCCTCGACTCCACCAAGGAAGACGGCCTGACCACGAGGATCCCGCCCAGCGTTAGCGCGGCGTAGCACAAGCACCTCGAGTCATTGGCCTCGTCCTCCGAGAGGCCCCACCTCTTGGCATTGAGCGCCTGACGGACTGCAGTGGTCAGGAGCCGGGCCCCGCAGTCTTGAGCAGTGGCTGGGGCAAATCGGCCGGACAGCAACTCTGTCTCTACACGCTGTGCAGCTCTGAGGCACTCGTCACCTACGAGAACATCTGGTCCAAGTACATCCCCGGTATGGCGAAGCACCGGATAGCCACGCACGGCATCTGGATCGTGGGCGGCTGCCGCGCGTCGGAGCGCACTCGCCAGATCGGTCCGGGAAGTGAAGGGCGCCGGGCCGGGTTCGACACCGCCGGGGAGCCGGGTGGTACCTCCTGCAGCAGCCAGGTGTGCCGTCGGGATCACGGAAGGTGGCGCATGAAAAGTAGCTGCGTCGCTCCGGGACGAGGCCCTCGACCGGACCGTCGGGCCGGGGATGAAAGACAGCATCGACTTCGACACGGGCGGCGAGCAGCGCGGTGCGGGCGGCGTCGATATCGGGGACGCTCAGATATCCCTTGCCCGAGCCGGGTGCGGCCGACGTCAGGCCTGTGCCGAACTGGACCGAGCATGCGGAGCCGTGCGGGGTGAACTGGACAACTCCCGGTGGCGTTTGGTCCAGCCTCCAGCCGAGGCGGCCGTAGAACTCCTTCGCCCGTTCGATGTCCGCCAACCGCCCCCTTCGCCAGGGCCAGGCTGGCGCGGTACGGGCACCCTGGTCGCGGCGGCACAGGCTTCAGTGCGCCGGGAGGTTCTGCGGCCGGTGCGCCTGTGTGGGTCTTCCGGCCTGCTATACGGCCCCGGAGGGGTACTTGCCGACGTACGGGCGGAGGTGATCGATCTCCGTTTTTTTGCGTGTTTCTTGCTTTCGCATAGGAAATGCTGAACGTGCGGCTGGCGCCCATGTGCTTCGTAGGCAGCCCGGTCGGCATACAGCTCGAAGAAGAGCCGCTGGTTCGGTGCTCCCTCGACCTCGCTGCAGGCGTACACCAGGGTGCCCGGCTCGTGCTCGAGCCGAAGAACCGCGCCGGCCATCCTGCCCCGCCGGGGCAGCACGATGGGGTTCCTGCTGCACACGGAGGCATGAATAACTCGGCGGATCCCTGCGCCTGCACACGGCCACCAGGGCACTCACGACACGCTGACCGTCATCAACGACGCCGGCTCGCATACAACGTCGAACGGACTTGCCGGGCCATACTCGCGGCGAGGGAGACGCTGTCGTCAAACAGAGCCCTCTGACACGACCGGTTGCGATGTCCGTGGCCATCTTGCGGCGCTGATAGCGGGTTACTCACTCACGGATGCGTGAAGGCCTTCAAAGGTGACGGGGATGGTGCGGTGTGGGCGGGGGTCTCGTAGTCGGATGCTGCGGCTGGGTCCGGGGCTGGGGCTGGCCATGCTGCCCGTCGCTGTCCTGCCGGGGAGCACAGCCCTACACGTCGGGATGCTGCGATGACACCGCCCCCGTGACACCGCGCAGGGGGACGAGGTGTGATCCGGCGCCGCTACGACCGCTTCACGAAGCCGCAGGCTGCACGGCTGCGGGGGCTTGGCGGCTGACTGGGTCGCCGCGGCGAGCCTCGTCCTGGAAGAGCAGAGAGAGCAAGGAAGCCACCGTCAGCCCCAGATCGGCCTCGGTGGGATGGCGCAGTCGCCTCGTGGGTTCGATCCGGTAGGTATTGCCGCGCCCCTCTCGCGTATGGGAGAGGTAACCGTCCTGCTCAAGGTCGGCGATGATCTTCTGCACCGCGCGCTCGGTGAGCCGGCAGTGCGCGGCGATGTCTCGTATCCGCGCGCTCTGGTTCTCCGCGATGGCGGCAAGTACGCGGGCGTGGTTCGTCAAGAAGGTCCAACCGGTGTGGGACTCGGGCACTCCAACCATGCCGCGAGTTTACCCGACCCCTCCTTCACGCATCCAGACACACGTACTATCGTTCACGCATTGCGGTTGACGTATCTCCGATCAGAGGTACGTCGCTACAGACGATCGGCAACCAGACGCGGGAGTGAATCATGCATGCCCCTGCCCACGGCGGCCAGCCCTCCACGGCGCCGGGCACCCCCAGCCCGGCCAGCAGAGACAACGCATCCCCGGTCGCGCCGCCCAGCCTGGCCATGGCAGCGTACGAACGGCGCGGGAGCCGGATCCGCGTGACCGTCCGCGGAGAACTGGACCTCGACTCGGCCCACGCCCTGCGCCCCGGCCTGTTTCAGGCACTCGCCGACTCCGCCACCGGCCTCGATCTGCACCTTGCCGATCTCGACTTCTGCGACTGCGCCGGCCTCGCCGTCCTGCTGGAACTGCGGCCACGGGCCCTGAGTCAGGGCAAAACCATCGCCCTCCACACGGCCAGCCCGGCCGTCGACAGACTGCTCTTCCTCCTGGGCGTCCACGATCTGTTCCTTAGGCCCGACCCACGCTTCGCCGCCTCCCCGCCCGCCCCGGCAGCCGCCGCCTCGGCAGCAAGCGCGATCGCCACGTGCGGGTAGCGCCGTCTCGTCGTCCGGTGATCCACAGGCCAAGCGTGCGGTCCTCGGACCGTCCGTTCTGCGGCACGGTCCGCCCGCGGCAGGGCGCCTGGCCCTGGCCCGAGTGACTGCAGCGCGCGCCCCCTCGAAGGTTCACCACTGCAGCACACATGGGTGTGGCCCGGACCATGACAGTCTGGGCCATACCCTCGTGAGGAAGCGCACCGTCTCGCCTGTGCCGTCGAGCGGAGGATCCGTTCTGGCTCGGACAACGGCCGCGAGGACGGCGCCTGCGCGGGGTCCCTCACCGAGGCGCTCGCACCGAACCCCCACTGACGACGTCTGGCGATCGTAGAGCGCATCCCGCGCGGCGCGGACGCCGCCTCAGGACCGTTGCGGCCCCGTGCTGGCCCCTGTCCTGGCGATGCGCCGGCTGCGGCATGAAGGGCCCTGACGCGACGGCGGCTCCCTCGTTCAGCCGCCCCCTCGACCACGGTCCTCGGCAGGCTTCCGAGAAGCGGCCACTCACCTGCCGGGATCCAGCAGGCGGGCAAGGTCGTGGGCGGTGGCGCCCGTGAGGTCTCCGACGTGGGCCCCGACGATGTCGAGACGGCCGCCGGTGATCGAGGAGGTCACAAAGGGTTGCCCCACAGCTTGCCGTCGATGATGACGGCGAATCCGTTGCGCGGGGCCGGAGCTTCCGCGAGGGAGCTGGTGAGGGCGGCGAAGCGGGTTCGGTCGGCAGGGCTGAGGGTTACCTCGACCTGCCAGGTGCCGTCGGCGGTGCTCTTCTCGGCCTTCGCGGAGGCGACACGGACGTCGGTCATGCCTCCGGCCCGGTCGGCGTGGACGCAGAACGCCGGTCGCTCTCTGATGCGGGCACGGTGTAGCCGCCGCTGCCCTGGGCCCAGGGGTGCTCCACGGACGAGGTGACCGGCAGGAGGGAGTCGGGGGCCGCCTTGCCGCTGCCGTCCCCGGTGGCGGCCTGAACCACGTGCGCGCGAGGGCGCGCGGTCCGCGAGGGCTACCCAGGCCGTGCCGACCACGGCGGCCGCGACGAGGCCGAACCCGGCGCGCGCCAGCCGCTGCCGGCGTCGGGCGGCCCGCAACGCGCCGTCGGCCAGGCGGGCCAGACAGGCACCGGCGGCATCACCGGCCACAGACACAGGGGCCGGCTTCAGCGCAGCCTCACCCGGTGGGTGGGTAAGCAGGTGGGGGGCTCACGCGTCGCCCCGCCCTGCGGACGGTGGCCGGCGGATGGTTCTCCGCCGGCACAGCGTCTGTTCTATCGGGGCAACTCGGGTTGTCCCGTGCGGGTCTCTGCGGCATGTGTCACCGCTGCGCGGATGGGATCGGGTCCTTCGGCAAGCTCCAGGACGAGTCCGGCCGTAGCGGGAGTGTCGAGCAGAGACGCCAATACCTGAGCGACATCGTCGCGAGTGACTTCGCCGACGCTTCGCTCGGCAGTGAGGCGAACGGTGCCGGTGCCGGGCTCGTTCGTGAGAGCGGCCGGCCGCAAAATCGTCCATTCAAGGTTCAGGGCCATGAGGTATTCGTCCGCGGCGGTCTTGGCATGTACGTAGGCCGCCCAGACTTCGTCAGCATGAGCCGGGGGCGGGCTGCCCGCGCCACGGGTGGAGACCATCACATATCGTCGGACCCCTGCCTGCAGGGCAGCGTCGGCGAGGACGGCCGCGGCCTGGTGGTCGACGGTGTGTTTGCGGGCCGCGCCGCTGCCCGGTCCGGCGCCGGCGGCGAAGACCACCGCGTCGGTTTCGGACAGGATCGCGGCAACGTCGTCGCACGATGCCTTCTCCAGGTCACAGACGACGGGGTTCATTCCGTCTGCGCGCAGGTCGCTGCTGTGGGCCGGGTTACGGACGATGCCCACGACGCTGTCGCCGCGGGCCGCGAGCACTCGGCCCAGGCGCCGGGCGATCTGGCCGTGGCCGCCCGCGATCACGATCTTCATGAAACTCTCCTCGGACAGAAAGGATGATGCGGCCCCCACCGGCGCTGCGGCTGACCTCGTCGTGGCAGGCAGGCACGGCAGACCATCTCAGAAGGCGATGCGGACCTTCAGGGCCTCGCGGTCGTGCATGGCGCGGTAGCCGTCGGGCACGCCATCCAGGTCGACGGTGCGGTCGAAGACCAGGCCCGGATCGATCGCGCCGGACAGTACGTCCGGCAGCAGCTCGGGGATGTAGGCGCGGGCGGGCGCGACGCCGCCGGCAAGCGCCACGTTCCGGCCGAACATCTGGATGATGTCGACGCCGGCGCTGCCGCCGTGCGGCACGCCGACGTAGCCGACGGCTCCGCCGTCCCGGGCGATGGAGATCGCGGTGCGCATCGACTCCTCGGTGCCGACAGCCTCCAGTACGGCGTGCGCGCCCATACCGCCGGTCAGTTCCTTGACCGCCTCGATCGCGGCCTCACCGCGCTCGGCGACCACCTCGGTGGCGCCGAAACTCCGGGCGATCGTGGTGCGCTGCTCGTGCCGGCCGAGGGCGATGATCCGGTCGGCGCCCAGGCGCTGTGCGGCGAGGACGCCGCACAAACCGACCGCGCCGTCGCCGACCACCGCCACGGTGACGCCCGGCCGGACGCCGGCGGTGACCGCGGCATGGTGGCCGGTGCTCATCACGTCGGAGAGGGCGAGCAGGCCCGGCAGCAGCTTCTCCTCCCCAGCGGCCTCCTTGGGCAGCTTGACCAGGGTGCCGTCGGCGAACGGGACGCGGACGGCTTCGCCCTGGCCGCCGTCCGAGCCGACCTCGCCCCAGAAGCCACCCCGCGGGCAGGACGTGTGCAGACCCTCGCGGCAGTAGTCGCAAGTACCGTCGGACCAGACGAACGGGGCAACCACGAAGTCGCCCCGCGTGAAGCCGATCACCTCTGAGCCGACCTCCTCGACGATGCCGAGGAACTCGTGGCCGATCCGCTGCCCGGCCACCCGGGACGCCACGCCCCGGTACGCCCACAGGTCGCTCCCGCAGATACAGGCGTTCACCACCCGCACCACGGCATCGGTCGGATTCCGAACCGCCGGGTCGGGCACCTCCCCTATTCGGACGTCGTTGGGGCCGTAGATCACGGTGGCACGCACGGAACTCTCCTGGCACTGCTCGGGGCCTGGCTGAAGCAGTCAGAGTCGCCGGACACACATCCCGTTGTCCAGCTACATCCCCTACAGCATTTATTTAAGATGAACTAATGCTCGACGTTCGACGACTCATCCTCCTGCGCGACCTGGCCGTTCACGGCACGGTGACGGCCGTGGCCGAGCTCCACGGCGTCACACCGTCCGCCGTCTCGCAGCAACTACGGCTGCTGGAGGAGGAGACCGAAACCCGCCTGCTGGAACGCACTGGCCGCTCCGTCTACCTCACCGCCGCCGGCCACCAGCTGGTCAGCGACACCGAGAACGTGCTCGCCGCTCTCGAACATGCCCGAAGCCGACTCCGCACCGGCACCGGAGAACCGACCGGGCCCGTTCACCTCGCCTGTTTCCCCAGCGCGCTCGCACCGATAGCCGCCCCCTTCGGAGAGGTTCTGGAGAGCACCCACCGGAACCTGCGGTTGCACATCACCGAGGCTGAGCCCGAAACCGCCGTGCGGCTCCTGTTGCAGCGACGCGTCGACATCGCTCTGCTCTACCGCTACGCAAACCTGGCCACACCCGCGCATCCCGGCGTCGAGATCCGAGTCCTACGCACCGATCCACTCGTCGCCGTCCTGCGGAACGACCATCCGGCGGCCCGCCCCGGGCGGTCCGCGATCGATCTGCGGGAACTCGCAGACGCTCCGTGGATCACCGCCCCGGCCCAAACGGCGTGCGGGGACGCCATCCTCCAGGCCTGCCGGGCGGCAGGCTTCACCCCACAGGTCCGCCACACCTGTACCGACTTCTCGGCGATGATCGCTCTCGCCGCAACCGGGGGCCACACCGCCCTCATTCCACACATGGCCGCCGTCCGTCTCCCGTCCGTGCTGACAGCACGACCAGTGACGGACCGCACGCTCACTCGAACAATCGAGACCGCTGTCCGCCACGGCACAGCGCACGAACCCGCGATCGCCGCCGGCCTCAGTGCACTCCGGATGTGCGCCGATGCGAGCAAGCCCGACAGCAGCGGGCCCAGTCCTGTGTGACGTACGGATGGAGCACGCGACCACCGGAGCCGGAAGGTGCGGCGACATCGAGGCAGAACGCGCCCGGCTCAGGCTTGGCGTTCCGCCGTACAGCGGGGGGGGGGCGACATCGCGCAGCCGGCGGGGCGGCCCGTCGACCCGGTGTCGCCTGGCCGCGCCTCCCGACGCGGAACCCGCTGTCGAAGGCCTGCGCGAAGACGAGCTCTCCGCCTTCTTCGACAGGCGCAGCGAGGACGTGCGCGGGCAACGGGTGCGGGCCGCGTCCGCCTTGTAAAGGCGTTCGAAGACGTGCGGCAGCGCGTCCGCGGCGATGCCGGTGCCGTGTTCGGTGACCTCGACGACGGGCTGCGCGGGGGTGGCCGTGGCGTCCGTCACCGACCGGTGCGGCACGGTCGCGTCGGCGGCGGTCCGCTGCACTCTGAGCCGTACCGCGCTGTCGTGCCGCAGTGCGTTGCCCACCGGGTTCGCGATGACGACATCGAAGCGGCGGGGATCGAGCCGGGCCGTGACGCCGTCGGGCAGGTCGGTGGTCACCTGCTTCTCATCGTTCCAGTGACGGCTCGACAGTGTCTTGCGGATGGCCTGAACGACATCGACCTCGTCGGTGCGGGATTCCGCGGCACGCGCGTCGAACCGTGAGATCTCCATCAAGTCCTCCACGAGCACCGCCAGTTCGCCCGTCTCCGCGCTCATCAGCAGGACGGCGGCCGCGGTGTCGGGCGCGAGCCGGTCGGCGTCCTCGCCCAGCACCTCGGTGACGGCGAGCATTGCGGCGAGGGGGGTGCGCAGCTCGTGGGAGACGTCGGAGGCGAAGCAGCGGGCCCGTCCCCCGGCCCCCCGCGACGCCAGCCTTGGACCAGCGGTGCCGAATGCTGGACACGGCGACCCGCCACGGCCCCGCCGGAAGCTCCTCTTGACCTGCGGGCGCCGGTGTCACCCCGAGCAGCCGCCCTCGGGCCGTTCCGCCAGGGCCTCGTCACGGACACGGGCGGCCCCGGAAAGGGACCTCACCCCTGTACGGGCCCGCTCATCCGGTGAGTGTCAAGGCGCGGGCCCCGTGGCGCCGGAACCAACCGCAGTGAGAGGCCGCGGTGCCGGGTCCGGAGGTGTCCGCGGCACCGCGCACCTGGGCGCATACCCACAAACCACTGGCCGCGCCCACCAAGAAGGCGCTGGACGAGGCTCTGCGCCTCCTCCCACGGGCGGACGGGCCCACAAGCTGATCATCATCATGGGTGGACGTTGGCAGCCGCCCGTCAGGAGCACGGCGACCGACCGCCCCGATGGGTACCGGGCCGGCATCCCGGCGCGGCACGCCCCAGCACGGGGCGCCCGGGCGATCGGCGCCGTGTCTCGCCCGCTCATGCGCACCGCTTCAGACCGTGATCAGGACGGCGGTGCAGGCAGGGGCTTCGCGTTCAGCGCACGTGCCGCGTGGACGAGGCTGGCGGCCACCGTCTGGTGGGGAGGCGCTGCTACGGCTGTCGGGGGGCTTCATTCCTGTCGTCGCGCCGGGCCCGCACGCAGCGGACCATCTCCTCGGCGTAGGGCAGGACGATGCAGAGGCCGACTCCGGCGGCAACGGCGCCGAGATACCCGGCGGACAGCGGCCGCTGCTTGGGAAGGAGCTTCCAGTCGTCTGCGCGGACACCGCCCCTGATGGCCTTGCGGACCTGGTCCCAGTGCAAGCAGGCGGTGAAGGCTGCGGCCGTCAGCGGCAGCACCTCGAGGAAGCTGTGGATGTGCTGCTCGATCGGCGTGACCTCACGCTTGTCGGTGGCCAGCGACACGTCCCACAGCGCCGTGGCCCCGTGCGCGAGCGCGGCGCCGCCCATGAGCGACAGCACCAGCGGGTTCACCTTGGCGGTCAGGCCCGCGACCACCGGCAGGCCCGCCTCTGTCATCATCAGGGCGTGGATCGCTGATTCGCGCACACCGCTCGTGTGCTCGATGTCGGAGCG
Source organism: Streptomyces albidicamelliae (assembly GCF_025642175.1). Classification (NCBI taxonomy): domain Bacteria; kingdom Bacillati; phylum Actinomycetota; class Actinomycetes; order Kitasatosporales; family Streptomycetaceae; genus Streptomyces; species Streptomyces albidicamelliae. The sequence goes on from NZ_CP106795.1 coordinate 128,285, forward strand.
GCGGTGCATCACCCAGTCGGCGACAGCCGGCGCGAACCACAGGGGCATGACGCCGTACAGCAGGAACCTGCGGTTGGTGTTCTCGACGTCGTCGGCACCGTGCGGGATGCGCAGGGTGGGCCCGGAGCGCCAGCGCTGCCAGCGAGTTAACAAGGAACGGCGAGCAATACGCATGAATGCCTTTCTCGTCGGTGACACACGCGGTACGGATCCCTGAAGGGCGCCGTGCTGCCGGGGCGGACGCCGCCGACGGCCTCACACCCGTCGGCCCTCGTCGGCGCCCTGCCAGTCAGCGGCCAACCGCCTTGCGCAACTGGTCCTTGTTCATCGAGGAACGGCCCTCGATGTTCTTCTTCTTGGCCTCTTCGTAGAGCTGGTCGCGGGTGGGCCCCTGCGCGCCGCGGTGGGAGCGCTCGCCACCGCGCTGCGACGCGGACTTCTTGTCGGCGGTAGAAGTCTTGCTCGCCGTCCGCGACTCCCCCGACCTCGCCCGCTCCTTGTTGACCGTCCGCGCGGCGATCTCCTTCGCCCGCCCCGCGGACGCACCGCGCTTCTGCGCGCCCTCCTTGACGTGCTCGTACTGCCGCTCACGCTTCGCACTGGAACCTGCCGGCATGACGCTCTCCTCCAGACCGGGTGCGCGCACCCGCTTCGAGATGACTTTTGCGTACCCCTCGGCTGTGGCTTCTCACCCGCAACCGGATCGATCCCATCTCACGTCGTCCGGCGCGGGATCCGCGAGCAGACGGCGACCGAACGGACGAGCGGCCAGAACGCGGACTGGGGCGGTTGCGGCCGTCCTACGGACCACCGCAACCGCCACCCCGGGCGGGATCGCCCGCCCGGGGTGGTTCGCGTGGGAGCGGTATCCGGCTGGAGCGTGCAGCCATACGGAGCGCGGCCCGGAACAGATGTCGGGCCGCTTGCATCCGGTCCAGGTATACGTGATCAGACCAGCGGTGGCGCGGGCCCATCGTGCCGAGAACACGGCCGAGCCGCCGACCGCGGCTTGGCCGACGCCCGCACGAGTGGCCGATCACCGAGCGCGCCCCTTCCGGACAGCTCCTAGGCTGGGGAGCGCGGCAGCCCGGCGACAGGCACGGTGCATTTGTCGCCTCGCGGGGCCACCGCGGTACGCCCCCCTCCGCGCTGTCAGTGCCGGTAGCCGGTGGCGAGTAGGCCGCTGCTCTCCCAGCCACGACGCCCGGCGTAGAAGTCGGTGTCCGTCTCCAGCACGGCCCGGGAGCGTTGGTGGTGCCGCCGCCGGCCCTCAGGTGCACAGGGGCGGTGGTGTGGAGCTGGCGGCCGCACCATCGGTGTTGCGGGCCTCCGCGCGGGTCGGCAGGGCCGACTGCGAGGCTTGCCAGGACGGCAGCCGTGCCCCGCAGGCCAGTTGGAGGAGTCCTCGGGTCACCGCTCTCCCCCGCCACGTCACCGGCCGGCCGATGCAGGCACAACCCACAGCTACAGGGTGCTCGGCGAAGCCGTTTGTCTGGTCAGACCGAGGCGTTCCCTGGACGATGACCTCGCTGACGTTGACGTCCTCGGGCGGGCCGATCGTGTGGCCGATGGCCTCGGCGATGGCCTGGGCGTCAATGCCGACGTCGCGCAGTGCGGTGCGCACCGCGCCCTGCATCTGGTCATCCCTGCCGGATTGGGTCAGCTCCGCGCGGGTCGCGTGTCTCCTTGCGCAGGCCGTCGGTGATCGCGCGGACGGCGAACTTGGTGCCGCAGTGCACGACGCCGGCGGGGGGCCGAGCGGTAGGCGGCGGTAGAGGCGACATCGATGGTGTGACCAGAGCGTCGCTCGGTCATGGACGGCAGGACGGCAGCGATCCCGTGCAGCACACCGCGCAGGTTGACGTCGATGACCTGGTTCCAGTCGTCCACGCGCAAGCCGACATGAAAGACAGCGGCCTGACGCCGGCGTTGTTGACCAGGACGACCACGCGCCCACGCCGGGCGATCGCCCCGTCGACTGACTCCCACCGCATTCAGGACGGCCAGCCATCTCATCCTTCTTGGTGAGCGACGATCAGCCGACCATGCCCGGGCAGGGCGGCCTGGGCCTGGGCGACGGCCTGCTCGTCAGGAGTGCATCAGGCGGTCGTGCCGCAGCAGGTGTCCGGGGTGGCGCCGGCCTTCTCCATGGTGTCGGCGTCGGCCTTGACGACGTAGACCTCCCAAGGCTCCTTGCCGGGGCCGTGGACCCACACCTTGTCCTGCAGGGCATAGCAGCAGGTGGTGTCGTTCTCCTCGAAGGTGGCCAGGCCGGCGTCCTTGAGGCGTCCGGTGGCGGCGGTGACGGCCTCAGTGGAGGCCACCTCGACGCCGAGGTGGTCCAGGCGGGTGTCCTCGCCGCGCTCGCCCTGGATGAGGACGAGCTTGAGCGGGGGTTCGGTGAGGGCGAAGTTGGCGTAACCGTCGCGGCGCTTGGCGGGCTCGGTGTCGAACAGCCTGGAGTAGAAGGCGATCGAGGCTTCGAGGTCGGCGACGCGCAGGGCGAGCTGAATGCGGGACATGGCGGTCTCCCCTCCGGGATGGCTTGTATCGACGTCCATCGATACAGACGGACCTTGCCACTGGATTCGATGGCTGTCAATATTGAGGGATGTCGAAACAAGCTGGTCTGCCGGTGCTGGGGCACGACGAGACCGTGTGCTGTGCGCCGATGGTCCGCGAGCCCCTGGGCGAGGAAGCCGCGCTGGAGACGTCGCGGATGTTCAAGGCGCTGTCGGACCCGATCCGGCTGCGGCTGCTGTCGCTGATCGCCTCGCACGAGGGCGGCGAGGCGTGCGTGTGCGACCTCATCGGCCCGTTCGACGTCTCCCAGCCGACCATCTCCCACCACCTGAAGGTGCTGAGGGAAGCCGGGCTGGTCGGTTCGGAGCGGCGCGGGACGTGGGTGTACTACTGGGTGCTGCCCGAGGCCCTGGCGAAACTGTCCGCCCTGCTCCAGCCCCCCGCCGTGTCCGCGAAGGTGTCGGCGTGAACGCGGCGGCGCCGCTGGTGAGGCGGGCGGCCGTCGAGGGTATCGGCACGGCCGCGCTGGTCGCCGTGGTGGTCGGCTCAGGCGTTCAGGCCGCCGAACTGACCCGCGACGTCGGGGTGCAGCTGCTGGCCAACTCCCTGGCCACCGTGTTCGGCCTCGGCGTGCTCATCGCTCTGCTCGGCCCGGTGTCGGGGGCCCACTTCAACCCGGTGGTCACCCTCGCGGCCTGGTTCACGGGCCGGCGCACCGGCGACGCTCCCGCCTTGCGCGACGTCGCAGCGTATCTTCCCGCCCAGACCGCGGGGGCGATTGCGGGAGCCGTGCTGGCGGACGCCATGTTCGGCAAGCCGCTGGTGCACTTCTCCACGCACGACCGGTGGGCCGGGCACCTGTGGCTCGGCGAAGTGGTCGCCACCGCCGGGCTGGTCTGGCTCATCTTCGGCCTCGCTCGCGCCGGCCGCGCGCACCTGGCGCCGGTAGCGGTCGCCTCCTACATCGGGGCGGCCTACTGGTTCACCTCCTCCACCTCCTTCGCCAACCCTGCCGTCACGATCGGCCGGGCGTTCACCGACACCTTCGCCGGGATCGCGCCCGCGTCCGTGGCACCGTTCCTCGCCGCCCAACTCGTCGGCGCCGCCGCCGGTCTGGGCCTGGCGGCCGTCTGCTTCGGCCCCCCGGACACCGTGAACGAGGACGACGTCGTCGTTCCCCACGACGGGCAGCAGTCCGTCGGCACTCTCCGTCCCGCCAATGAAAGCGCGCTGACCCGATGAGCACCTCCGCCACCCCGTCCGTGTTGTTCGTCTGCGTGCACAACGCCGGCCGCTCCCAGATGGGCGCCGCCTTCCTCACCCGCCTCGGCGGAGATCACGTGCAGGTCCGCTCGGCCGGGTCCGCACCGGCCGATTCCGTGAACCCGGCCGTGGTGGAAGCCATGCGGGAGGTCGGCATCGACATCTCCGCCGAGACGCCCAAGGTCCTCACCGTGGAGGCGGTGCAGTCCTCCGACGTGGTGATCACCATGGGGTGCGGTGACGCATGTCCCTACTTCCCCGGCAAGCGCTACCTCGACTGGCAACTGGACGACCCGGCCGGGCAGGGCGTCGCGGCGGTCCGTCCCATCCGCGACGAGATCGAGCGGCGCATCCGTCGACTGCTCGCCGAACTCGGCATCGAGGCCTCGGCATGAGCGACACCGCGACCGGCGTGCGCATCGCGCCCATGCGACCCGAGCACGCCACGCAGGTCCTGGCGATCTACCAGCTCGGCATCGACGAGGGCAACGCCACCTTCGAGACCACCGCCCCTGCCTGGGAGGCATTCGACGCCGCCAAACTGCCCGACCACCGCCTGGTCGCCCTCGACGGCGGCCGGGTCCTCGGCTGGGCCGCGGTGGCGCCGGTATCCGACCGGTGCGCGTACGCGGGCGTCGTCGAGCACTCCGTGTACGTCCACCCCGACGCCCGCGGCCGCCGCGTGGGCCTGGCCCTGCTGACCGCCCTGCTCGCCTCCACGGACGCCGCCGGGATCTGGACCGTGCAGTCCGGCATCTTCCCGGAGAACACAGCCAGCCTCGCCCTGCACCAGCGGGCCGGGTTCCGCGTCATCGGCACCCGCGAACGCATCGGCCGCCACCGCGGCACATGGCGCGACGTCGTCCTCGTCGAACGCCGCAGCGCCACCGTGAATTGAGCGGCACGGCAGCGGCGGTACCCAGCCATGGTGGGTTGAGAGGACCAGTCGTACGTTGACCGCGCACCCCTGAGTGCAACTGCGGCCGCAACTCCTTTCGGCCGGGTCGCGGAGGCGTGGAGGGTTGGTGCCGGCCGCCCTGGATCAAGCGCGGATGCCTGTGGCGGACGTGGCCGACCCGCCGGCTGCGGGCTCCGGGCCGTCCGCGCGCCACGGATAACCTGCGCCAATGAAGCCGATTCAGCGGGCAGCCGGTGCGATCGTCGGTTCAGCGGTGGGTGACGCGCTGGGTGGCCCCTTCGAGTTCGGCCCCCAGGGAGCGTTCTCCGCACGCTTTCCCGCGCCTGGTGTCGGTAACGAGATGTGCGGAGGCGGTGGTTGGAACCCCGGCGAGGCCACCGACGACACGCAGATGGCGATCCTGGTCGCGGAATCGCTACTCGAGCGGGGCGGACTGGACCTGCCGGACATCTTCGCCCGCTTCCAGCGGTGGGCAGCGTCAGAACCGAAGGACATCGGCCTGCAGACCGAGGACGTCCTGACCAACGGCATGCCCTGGGACCTCGCCGCCGCGATCCATGTCCAGGTCAACCAACGAGCAGCGGGAAACGGCTCCTTGATGCGGGCATCGACCTCGGCGGTCCACTTCGCTGCCACCGGCCGGAAATCCACCATGGACGCGGCCCGCCGGATCGCTGCGCTCACGCACGGTGACCGAGCGGCCTGGGAAGGCACCGCCATCGTCCACGAACTCATCCGCGTCGCATTCGAGGACGCTGATCCCCTCGCCGCGCTCCCGGACATCCTGGCCCATGTACACCCCGACCACCGCGACCGCTACGCCACCGTCCTCGCGCCCGACTGGCACCCCGATCTGGCGACCGAGTTCAACGGTGCAGTCTGGCCCTGTCTGGGCTCCGCCGTCTGGGCCCTACGCACCACCACCGGCTTCGAAGCCGCGATACGCGCGGCGATCGACCTCGGCGGCGACACGGACACCGTCGCTGCGGTGGCCGGAGGCCTCGCGGGGGCCTTCTACGGGCTGGATGCCATCCCCGCCCGCTGGACCCAGCCGCTCCATGTCCCCCTCCCGGGATTCGACGGACGGGTGCTGCACCTGGCCGATCTGCTCCATCTTGCACACCATCTCGGAGGCTGAACCAGGTGCTGCCGCATCCCGTGAAGGCCCGGCGTCCGACGCCCCGAGCCCGAGGCGAGGAACGCCGAGCCGGGCTCAGCACGGATTCAACGGCCTCGCGGAGTCCTACACGGCACCCTCCCGCACGGGATCGCCCGGTTCGGAGCGATCTGGATCTTCAGGCAGCCCGGCGGCATGCAACGCCGCCTCGACCTGGCGGTTACTGGTCATGGTGGACGTGACTGCCGTCATCGTGAGGAGGAGGCCGGCGGCGGTGTAGAGCGGGGTGCGGACGTCGTAGGTGGTGGCCAGCCAGCCGCCGAGAAGGGCGCCGAACGGGGCGGCGCACATGGCGAGCATGCGGGAGGTGGAGGCGACTCGGCCCATCAGGTGGCCGGGGACGATCGCCTGACGGAGGGACGGGCCGAGCACCATCGTGGCGCCCATGCCCGCGCCGCAGACGGCGAGCGCGAGGCCGGCGACGTACGGGTTCGGGGCGGCGGCAAGGCCCAGGATGGCGAGGCCCTCGACGGCTGCCGTGCAGGTCAGCGCGGTGCCGGTGCCGAGTCGCCGGCCGAGGAAGGAGGCGATGCCCGCGCCGAGCAGACCGCCGGTGGCCTCCGCCGTGAGGAGCAGACCGAAGCCGATGGTGTCGATGCCGAGCCGATCGTGCGCGAAGAGGGCGAGTACGGTCTCCACGGCGAGGAAGGCGATGTTCCCGACCGCCGGGCGCAGCGCCAGCCCGAGCAGCAGCCGATCCCGGAACACGTACGAGGCGCCGGCCCTCGCCTGCCGCAGCAGCGACTCACGGGCCTGCGGTACGCGCCGGGGGGCAGCAGGCAACGACCGTACGAGCAGTGCGGAGAGCGCGAACGAGACCGCGTCGGCGAGCAGCGGAACCGCACGCCCGAGCACGAGCAGGGCGCTGCCCGCAGGCGGCCCCGCGAAGCCGGACGCGGCGGTCTGGGTGCCACGCAAGCGGGAGTTGGCGCGCTCCAGGAGCGCGGGTTCGCGGCCGAGCAGATCCGGCAGGTAGGCCGTGGCGGCCGTGTCGAAGAAGAGTCCACCGAGGCCGAGGAGGAAGGCGACGGCCGCGAGCAGCGGAATGCTCAGCATGTCGAGCGCGGCCGCTGCCGCCGGTATCGCGAGCACCACCGCACGCCCAGCGTCCGTGACCCACATCGTGCGCCGACGGTCCCAGCGGTCCACCAGCGCACCGCCCAGCACCCCGAAGAGCAGCCACGGCAGCGTCCCCACGGCCGTGACGACGGCGAGCGCCATCGGGTCCCGCGTCAACGTCAACGCGAGCAACGGCAGCGCGGCATGCGTCACGCCGTCACCGAGCGAGGACACGGTCTGGGCGGTCCACAGCCGCCCGAACCCTGTCGGCAGCTTCCGCACGTCTACGGTCACTTGGCGTCCCCCTCGGCCTGCTTGCGCGATGACGGGTGGAACAGTGCGAAGACGAGCGACGCGTCCGGCAGCGACGGATCGGACTGCTCCCGGTACTCGTCCGCCAGTGCCTGCAGCCGGGCCCCCAGCTCCGCGAACTGCTCGTCGGTGAGCCGTAGATGCGCCATACGCACGTGGCGCTCGCCATCCACCGGCGCTGCTTCCAGGTCCGCCACCGCATGGCGCATGAGCACATCCGGGCCTCCCTCACCCGGATCGGGCAGCACGATCGCCCGCGCGGCCAAGGCGTAGTACCGCTCGGTGACCCCCCGGACCTTCCGCGTGCGCACCACCTTCACCAGGCCGGCCCGTTCGAGCAGCCGTACGTGGTAGCTGGAACTCCCCTTCGCCAGGCCCACTCGCTCGGCGATCTGCGTGATCGTCGCGGGCTCGAAGCGGAGCACGGCCATGATCCGGTGACGCGTCAGGTTGGAGACGGCGCGCAACTGGTCGTCAGTGGTGACGTGAAACGTCTCGGGAAGATCGTCGCTTGGCATGCGACCAATGGTCAACGATTCTTGACCATTGAGCAAGGGGTTTCGTCAGACCCTGACCAGGCGGAGCCACCGGCGCCGCCATCACCCAGCAGACACCCCGCCGTGGCGGTGGACGGGTGCCATTCGTCACGCGAGCCATGCGGACTCCTTGTGACGCATGCGTGGGGAGACGTCCGAGTGGCCCGCGACAGCGGACGTGCCCGTGGTGCCGGGTACGGCCGAGTGCCCCAGGTGCCGGTGCACGAAGTGGATGGCCATCGCGCCCTCGCCGGCCGCGGAGGCCACCCGCTTCACCGAGCCGCTACGGACGTCCCCCACCGCGAAGACCCCGGGCAGGCCGGCCTCCAGGGGCATGCACGAGCGCCCGCGGCCGTGCCACACCTCGGGGTAGGCGCAGGCTTCCTGGGCCTCCGGTCCGGTGAGGACGAAGCCGCGGGAGTCGAGAGCGATCATGCCGGCCAGCCAGTCGGTGTGCGGCTCGGCCCCCGTGAAGACGAACAGGCTCCGTACCGCGAGCCGGCGATGCACGCCCGTGCGGTTGTCGACCACATCGAGCTCCTCCAGCACCTCCTGGCCGATGACCTCGGTGACCTCGGTGTGCAGCATGACCTCCACCCGTGGATGGCGCTCGACCTGGTCGACCAGGTAGCGGGACATGTTGGCCTCGAGGCTGGCTCCTCGGACCAGCAGGTGCACCTTCGGCGCGTACCCGGCGAGGAACAGCACCGCCTGGCCCGCCGAGTTGCCTCCGCCGACGACGGCCACGGGGTCGGTGTGGCACTGCTGGGCCTCGTAGACGGTCGCCGAGTAGTGCACGCTCGTGCCCTCCAGGCGTTCGATGCCGGGCACCTGGAGCCGGCGGTAGCGGGCACCCATGGCCAGGACGACGGCGCGGGCGGCGATCTCGCTGCCGTCGGCGAACGCCACGACGTAGTGGTCCTCGTCCTTGGGATGGAGACCGGTCGCCTCCAGCGGAAGGCTGATGCTCGCGCCGAACTTGTCGGCCTGCAGCACGGCGCGTTCGGTGAGTTCGGCGCCGGAGATGCCGGACGGGAAGCCGAGCAGATTCTCGATGCGGGACGACGTGCCGGCCTGGCCGCCGGTGGCCATCGCCTCCACCACCGTGGTGCTCAGGCCCTCGGAGGCGGCGTACACCGCGGCGGCGAGGCCGGCGGGCCCGGAGCCCACGATGAGAACGTCGCCGTGTCGGTTTCCGGCGGGCAGTGACGGCAGGCCGATGAGCCGGGCCAGTTCCGCGTTGCTGGGATTGCGCAACAAGGTGGTGTCCCGCCAGATGACGAGTGGTGTCTCCTCCGGGCCGACGCCGAAGCGGCGCAGCAACTCTTCGGCCTCCTCGTCGGTCTCCAGGTCGATCCAGCGGTGCGGCAGCCGGTTGCGGACGGCGAACTCGCGCAGCCGTCTGGTGTCGGGCGAGTAGCGCGAGCCGATGATGCGGAAGCCGGCGCCCTGTCCGACGAGCAGCGCGCGACGGCACAGGCAGGCACGCAGCACGAGGTCCCCGAGGGTGGAGTCCTGGGACACCAGGTGGCGCAACTGGTCCAAGGAGACGACGAGGACCTCGCCCGGCTCCCTGGCGACAGCGGTGTAGAAAGCCACCTGTCCGTACAGCAGGCCGAGTTCGCCGATGAAGCGACCGGGGCCGTGCACGCGCAGCACGTGCTCCTCCGGAGTGCCGTGGTTCTCGACGACGGCGACGGAACCGCTGAGGACGACGAAGAACGTCTCGCAGCGCTCCCCCTCCCGGATCAGCACGTCGTTCGGAGCCATGTTCCGGCGTTCCCCGTGCTCCGACAGACGGGCTATCTGGTCCTCCGTAAGACGCGGATACGCGCCGTAGATGTCCGGGGTCTCCCAGAAGGCGGTCCCGTCCGCTTTCTCCGGCACCGGTTCTTCGCCCGGCAGCGACTGGTCGCCGGACATCAGACGAACGCCTCGTGAACGAAGCACCAGCGCCAATCCTCGCCGGGCAGGAACGACTGCACGATCGGATGGGCGACGGCGGCTGCGTGCTTGCGCGCGTGCTTGTTCGGCGAGGAGTCGCAGCAGCCGACGTGCCCGCAGGTCAGGCAGAGCCTCAGATGGACCCAGGGGGCGCCGAGCATCAGACACTCCTGACACCCCTCTGGGGTCAGTGGCCGGACCGGCCGGACGAGCGCGAGGTGGGGGTCTGCGTGCAGGGTCATCCGAATCACCCTTTCCGGGCGGTGATCGACTGTTCCACCCATTGGCGCAGCACGGGGGCGGGCGCCGCCCCCGCCTGCCGGGCGACTGTCTCGCCCTGGTCGAGGATCAGCAGTGTCGGTACGGCCTGGACCTCGAAACGCTGCGACAGTCGCGGGTTCTTGTCGACATCGACCTTGACGAGTTTGATTCGGCCGGCGAGATCGGTGGCGACCTTCTCCAGTGCGGGGCTGACCATGCGGCAGGGGCCGCACCAGGTGGCCCACAGGTCGACCACGACGGGGACGTCGGCCCGCTCGGCGACCTCGGTGAAGTCGTCGTCGCCCGCGTCCACCATCCACGGCAGGGGCCGCTTGCAGTGGCCGCACTTGGGGCGGCCCTCCGCGGCCACGGGCACCCGGTTGGTGCGCCCGCAGTGGGGACATCCGACGGTCGTCGCCCGCATCGTGCTCATGCCGCCCGCGCTCCTTCCACCTTCTCGGGCTGGTCGTAGGTGACCACCAGCTCTCCGTGTTCGGCGTCGACGCGGACCGTCGCGCCGTCCTGGACGTCGCCGCGCAGCAGGGCGCGCCCGACCATCGTCTCGACCTCGTGGGAGATGTAGCGGCGCAGCGGCCGGGCCCCGTACACCGGGTCGTAGCCCTGGTGGGCGATCAACTCCCGGGCCGCTTCGGTGAGTTCCACGGTGATGCGGCGTTCGGCGAGTCGGCGGCGCAGCTCGTCGAACTGCAGCTCCACAATCCGCTCGATCTGCCGCTCACCGAGTGGCTTGAACAGCACGATGTCGTCGACACGGTTGAGGAACTCCGGGCGGAAGTGCCCGCGCAGCTCGCCCATGACCAGGGCGCGGGCGTCCGGCTTGATCTCGCCCTCGGCGGTGGCGCCGTCGAGGAGGTGCTCGGAGCCGATGTTGGACGTCATGATGATCACGGTGTTGCGGAAGTCGACGGTACGGCCCTGGGAGTCGGTGATGCGGCCGTCGTCGAGGACCTGCAGCAGGGTGTTGAAGACATCGGTGTGCGCCTTCTCGATCTCGTCGAACAGCACCACCGAGTACGGCTTGCGGCGTACGGCCTCGGTGAGCTGGCCGCCTTCCTCATAGCCGACGTATCCGGGTGGTGCGCCCATGAGCCGGCTGACGGTGTGCCGCTCCTGGTACTCGCTCATGTCGAGGCGGATCATGTTCTCCTCGGAGTCGAACAGGGCCGCCGCGAGGGTCTTGGCCAGCTCGGTCTTCCCGACGCCGGTGGGGCCGAGGAAGATGAACGAGCCGATGGGGCGACGCGGGTCGCGGATGCCGGAGCGGGCGCGGATGATGGCGTCGGCGACGAGTTTGACGGCCTCGTCCTGGCCGATGACGCGCTCGCGCAGGATCTCGTCGAGGCGCAGCAGCTTCTCGCGTTCGCCCTCCTGGAGACGGGCGACGGGGATGCCGGTCCAGGCGGCGACGATCTCGGCGATCTCCTCCTCGGTGACAACCTCGCGCAGCAGCCGGTTCTGCCCCTGTTTGGCGGCCAGTTGCTCCTCCTCGGCCTTCAGCCGGCGCTCCAGGTCCTGGAGGCGGCCGTAGCGGAGTTCGGCGGCGCGGTTGAGGTCGTAGGCGCGTTCGGCCTCCTCCGCCTCGTGGCGGACCTGCTCCAGTTCCTGGCGCAGTTCCTGCACGCGGCGGATGGCCTGCCGTTCGGCCTCCCACTGGGCGCGTTTGGCGTCGGCCTCGCCGCGCAGGTCGGCCAGTTCCTTGCGCAGTTCCTCCAGGCGGGCTTTGCTGGCGGCGTCGGTCTCCTTGGACAGGGCCGCTTCCTCGATCTCCAGGCGGGTGACGCGGCGGGTGATCTCGTCGAGCTCGGCGGGCATCGAGTCGATCTCGGTACGCAGCCGGGCGCACGCCTCGTCGACGAGGTCGATGGCCTTGTCGGGCAGGAACCGGTCGGTGATGTAGCGGTGGCTGAGGGTGGCGGCGGAGACCAGTGCGGTGTCCTGGATCTTCACGCCGTGGAAGACCTCCAGACGCTCGCGCAGTCCGCGCAGGATGGAGATGGTGTCCTCCACGCTCGGCTCGTCGACCAGCACCTGCTGGAAGCGGCGTTCGAGGGCGGCGTCCTTCTCGATGTGCTTGCGGAACTCGTCGAGGGTGGTGGCGCCGATCATGTGGAGTTCGCCGCGGGCGAGCATCGGCTTGAGCATGTTGCCCGCGTCCATGGCCCCTTCGGCGGCACCCGCGCCCACGACGGTGTGGAGTTCGTCGACGAAGAGCAGGATGCGCCCCTGGGCGGCCTTCACCTCGGACAGCACGGCCTTGAGGCGTTCCTCGAACTCGCCGCGGTACTTGGCGCCGGCGACCAGGGAGCCCATGTCGAGGGCGAACACCGTCTTGTCGCGCAGCCCCTCGGGGACGTCGCCGCGAACGATGCGCTGGGCCAGGCCCTCGACGATGGCGGTCTTGCCGACGCCGGGATCGCCGATGAGGACGGGGTTGTTCTTGGTCTTGCGGCTGAGGATCTGGGTGACGCGGCGGATCTCCGCATCACGGCCGATGACCGGGTCCAGCCGCCCGGACCGAGCTTCGAGGACCAGGTCGCGGCCGTACTTCTCCAGCGCCTCGTAGGCCACCTCAGGGTTGGCGGAGGTGACGCGCTGGTTGCCGCGGACCTGGGTGAGCGCGCTCAGGAACGAATCCCGGGTCACGCCGTGCTCCTTGAGCAGGCGTCCGGCGGCGGTCGCCGACCCCTCCTCGGCCAGGGCGAGCAGGAGGTGCTCCACGGACACGTACTCGTCCTTGAGGCGTTTGGCCTCCCGCTCGGCGGCATCGAGCAGCCGGGACAGGCGCTGAGTGACGAAGACCTGGCCGGGTGCCGCGCCGGGACCGGTGACCTTCGGGCGGCGGGAAAGCTCGTCGCGCAGGGCCGCGCGCAGCTCCTTCGGCTCGGTGCCGGCCTGTTGCAGCAACCGCGGGATCAGACCGTCCTCCTGATCGAGAAGCGCGAACAGCAGGTGTTCCCCGTCGACCTCGGTGTGCCCCATGCCGACGGCCGCGCTCTGGGCCTCTTGGAGGGCTTCCTGGGACTTCTGGGTGAGACGGTTCATGTCCATGGGGGTGTTTCACTCCTCGTGCCGGCGCGGCGCAGGGCGGCTTCGAGCATGCTGATGCGGTCCAGCAGGTCGAGCACCAGGCCGATGGATGCGTAGTTGAGGCACAGCCCGGTGCGCAGCCGCTGGACGCGGGCGAGGGCGGCCGGTGCCGTGGGTTCGAAGACCAGCCGTCCGGAGGCGTCGCGCTCGGCCTCGACCAGGCCTAGAGCGACGAACCTGCGTATGAGGTCGGGATGGACCCCGGAGCGGCGGGCCACGGTCTGCAGGGAGAGCCTGGGCACCGGCACGATCGCGTACTGGACGCGTGCCGGCCCGGGAGCTGTCGGCGGAGACGCCGGGCGCGCTTCGGCGCGTGGGTCACTCATCGTGTCCTCCTGGGGTCGAACGAGGAGACGGCGGCGAGCTCCTCGAAGAGTGCGCGCTCCCGGTCGCTGAGCTTGGACGGCACCATGATCCGGAGTTCGGCGTAGAGGTTGCCGTCCGTGCCGCGCGGGTTCGGCATGCCCTCACCGCGCAGCCGCAGCCGTCGGCCGCTGGACGAGCCCGCGGGCACGCCCACCTTCGCCGTCCCTCCGCTCGGCGTGGATACCGGAACCGTCGCACCCAGCGCGGCCTCCCAGGGGGTGACCGGAAGCTGCACGTAGACGTCGCGGCCGTCGAGGCGGAACTGGGGGTGCGGCTGGATCCGCACCCGCAGGTACAGGTCCCCCGCGGGGGCGTCACCGTTGCCCCGGCCACCCTCGCCCGCCAGCCGGATGCGCTGCCCGTCGGTGACCCCCGGTGGCACGTCGACTTCGTACCGCCGCGGCTGCCCTGTGGGATCGGCGAGCGTGACGGTGCGACGGCCTCCCCGGTAGGCCTCCTCGACGGTGAGCGGCAGTTCGGCCTCCTGGTCGGCTCCGGGGACACGCATCCGCCCGGCGCCCCCGAAGAACGAGCCGAACAGGTCGTCGATGTCGACGCCCTCGGCGCCGAAGCCGCTGGTGCCATACCGGACCCGGGGGCCGTCCCCGGTGGACCAGCGGAAGCCGCCGCCGGGTCCCGCGCCGGCACCGACCCGCTCCTCCCAGTCCTCGGGGACCTTCCGGAAGTCCTCGCCGAAACGGTCGTAACGGGCCCGCTGGTCGGGGTCGGACAGGACACTGAAGGCCTCGTTGATCTCCTTGAACCGCTCCTCCGCCGCGGGGTCCTTGTTGACGTCCGGGTGGTACCTGCGGGCCAGCTTGCGATACGCCCGCTGGAGCTCGTCCTTGTCCGCGTCCCGCGGGACCCCGAGAACCTCGTAAAAGTCGCGTGCCATGGCCGATCACTCCCGTTTGGCGACGGTCACGGCGGCCGGCCTCAGCTGCCGCTCGGGCTCGCCGTAGCCGGGGCGCAACACCTGCGCCACGGTGTTCGGTTCGGCGTCGGGGTCCTGGACCACGCCGACGACCTCGTGCCGGGAGGGGTCGAACGGGACGCCGGTCTCGGCGTGACGCTCGTAGCCAAGGCGCTCAAGGACGGACACGGCCTGGTCGCGCACGGCGCGAACCCCCTCGACGATCGCCCCGGGATCGGAGCCCGCGTGGTCCAGGGCCAGTTCGAGGTTGTCGATGACGGGAAGAAAGGCCGCGGCCGTGCGGGCGCGTTCGACCGCGCGCTCCCGGTCCAGTTCCCTGGCGTGTCGCTTGCGCAGGTTGTCCAGATCGGCGAGAGCACGCCGCCAGCGGTCCTCGACCTCTTTCAGCGCGGCCGTGTACTCGTCCTCGCCCCCGGCCGGACCGGTGGCCGCGTCGGGCCCCGGTTCGGCCTGCGTGCTCGGCGGCGCGGGCTCGGGCAGGTGGCCCTGCGGCGGTTGTCCGGCGCTTTCGGGCGGTGGGTCGGACGATCGGTCCTGGGGAGGGATCGGCATGGCGAGTACCTCAGCCCTTGTCGAACTCGGCGTCGATCACGTCTTCGTCGGCGCCGGCACCGCCCTGCCCGGAGCCGTCCGGCCCGGTGGTGTCCGACGGACCACTCGCCGCCGCGGTTTCGGTCTGGTGGGCGGCGAGCCCGGCGTAGATCTGCTGGAGTTCGGAGATCAGCGGCCTGGTCTTCTCCACTCCGGCCTCGTTCTTGACCGCGTCGCGGGCCTCTGCCACCAGCATCTCGGCACGGGCCTTCTCGTGCGCGGGCGCGGCGTCGCCCAGTTCGCTCAGGCGCTTTTCGACCTGGTAGGCGATCGCGTCCAGTTCGTTGCGGGCGTCGACGGCCTCGCGCAGGGCCTGGTCCTGGCCCTGGTTGCGCTCGGCCTCCTGGACCATGCGCTCGACCTCACCCCGGTCGAGGTTGGAGCTCTCACTGATGGTGATGCCCTGTTCCTTGCCGGTGTCCTTGTCGCGTGCGCTGACGTTGAGGATGCCGTTGGCGTCGACGTCGAAAGTGACATCGATCTGGGGTTCGCCCCGCGGCGCCTGCCGGATGTCGGTGAGCTGGAACCGGCCGAGCGCCCGGTTGTCGGCGGCCCGCTCGCGCTCGCCCTGGAGGACCACCACATCGACGGCCGGCTGGTTGTCCTCGGCGGTGGAGAAGGTCTCGCTGCGGCGCACCGGGATGGTGGTGTTCCGCTCGACGATCTTCGTCATCACTCCGCCGCGCGTCTCCACGCCCAGGGACAGCGGGGTGACGTCGAGCAGCAGGACATCCTTGACCTCGCCCTTCAGCACCCCGGCCTGGATCGCGGCGCCCAGCGCCACGACCTCGTCGGGGTTCACGCTCATGTTGGGTTCCTTGCCGCCGGTCAGCCGGCGCACCAGCGCCTGGACCGCGGGGATGCGGGTGGAGCCGCCGACGAGGATGACCTCGTCGATGTCGTTCTCGCCGACCTTGGCGTCGGCCATGGCCTGCTGGACCGGGCCGAGGCAGCGCTCCACCAGATCGCCGGTGATCTGCTCGAACGTGGACCGCATGATCGAGTCGGTGAGGTGCTTGGGTCCGGACGCGTCCGCGGTGATGAACGGCAGGTTGACCTGGGTCTGGGTGACGGAGCTGAGCTCGGTCTTGGCCTTCTCCGCCGCCTCGAACAGCCGTTGCAGCGCCTGCGGGTCCTTGCGCAGGTCGATGCCGTTCTCCTTCTGGAAGTCGTCGGCGAGGTAGTCGACCAGACGCCGGTCGAAGTCGTCGCCGCCCAGATGGCTGTCACCCGCCGTGGAGCGCACCTCGACCACGCCGTCGCCGACGTCGAGGATGCTCACGTCGAAGGTGCCGCCGCCGAGGTCGAAGACGAGGACGGTCTCGTGCTCCTTCTTGTCCATGCCGTACGCGAGGGCGGCCGCCGTCGGCTCGTTGATGATCCGCAGCACTTCCAGTCCCGCGATCCGTCCGGCGTCACGGGTCGCGGTGCGCTGGGCGTCGTTGAAGTAGGCGGGCACCGTGATGACCGCCTCCGTGACCCGCTCCCCGAGCTGCTTGGATGCGTCGTCGGCGAGTTTGCGCAGCACTTGGGCGCTGATCTCCTCAGGCGCGTACAGCTTGTCACGCACCTTGAAGCGGGCCTCGCCGTTGTCCCCCGGGACGACGTCGTAGGCGACGGCCTTGGCCTCGTCGGAGACCTCGTCGAAGTGCCGGCCGATGAACCGCTTGGCCGAGTAGATGGTGCCCTTGGGGTTGAGGATCGCCTGACGGCGGGCCAGCTGGCCCACCAGGCGCTCGCCGGTGTCGGTGAAGGCCACCACGGACGGTGTGGTCCGGTTGCCCTCACTGTTGGGTATGACGGTCGGCTCGCCACCCTCCCAAACGGCGATCACCGAGTTGGTGGTGCCCAGGTCGATGCCCACTGCCTTGGCCATGAGGAACTCCTTCCACGGCGGTCGACGTCCGTCGGCGACCGTTCATTCGCCGGGTCGCCCCGTCCGCCCGGCTTCGAGACTCGTTCAGCTGGGGGCGGGGTCGCTGCGCGGGCGGCCGCCCTTGGAGGAGGCGCTCTCCGTGTTCGCGCCGGCCCTGCTGTCCAGCCCGGCGACCAGGCGGACGGCCTCGTCGGCGACGTCCTCGTCCACCACGACGTCGTACCGGCTGGGCTCCATCGAGCGGACCGAGGCGATGTTCCGGCGGCCGCCCTGGGCCGCGTGCAACAGCACGCCCGGCAACGCACCGACGACCGCTCCGAAGATCAGCCCGTACAGCGTGAGGAGCAGACCGGAGACGTCCGGATCCAGCCAGTTCAGCAGCCCGAGGAATGGCCCTGCGGGCGTGCTCGGTCATGGCCACTCCTTCCGCCTACGGACCGCCGGGCGGTCCCGACAGGCCCAAGAGTGGCTGTTCACCCGGTCGCCCCGCCTGCGCCCAGCGGGTCGAAAAGTGGCACCGGCGGTCGGTCTGCGAGGACAGGAGGCGGGATGACGATTCGGGCTCGACGCGGCTGCGCGACGCCACGGACCGGCGGCCGTACGGAGGCGACCGCCAAGGCCGACCGGCATGTGGGGTGGAGAGCGGACCCGCCTCCACCGTGCAACGCCCGCTCCCACCGCCTGCGACCAGTCCGCCGGGTCAGCCGGGCATGGGGTGCTGCGCCTGGGCGAACTGCTCCACGACGGCGGCGCAGAAGGCGGGCAGGTCTGCCGGACCGCGGCTGGTGACCAACTGCCCGTCGACGACCACCTCCTGGTCGCCGACGACCTCCGCGCCGGCGTTGCGAAGGTCGGTGCGGATGCTGGGCCAGGACGTCAGGCGACGGCCGCGCACGGCGTCGGCTTCCGCCAGGGTCCACGGGCCGTGGCAGATCGATGCGACCGGTTTCCCGCTGGCCATGAAGTCCTTGACGAACTGCACCGCGTCGCGGTCCATGCGCAGTTGGTCGGGGTTCATGGTGCCGCCGGGCAGAAGCAGGGCATGGTAGTCGTCGACGGAGGCGTCGGCGACCAAGCGGTCCACGGGGAAGGTTCCGGCCGCGTTGAGGTCGAACTGGCGCGCCTGGATCTCGCCGTGGCGGAGCGAGACGATCTCGGTCTTCGCCCCTGCGCCCTCCAGCGCACCGCGCGGTCGGTCGAGTTCCACGCGCTCGACGCCGTCGGTGGCCAGGATCGCCACCCGCATCCCCCGCAGTACCTGTGTCATGGCATGGCTCCCTTCAGGAGTCGGTGGTTGTACGACGCGAGCGGCAGGGCCCGTCCGGATCCCTTTTCCGGACCGGGAGCTGCAGGACGCGGCTGAGGGTGCCCCGAGCGTGTGTGTGCGATCACCCGGAGCTGCCGTCGGAACGGCCTTCATACTGAAAGGGCGCGACCGCTACAGCAGCCGGTCGAACACCGCGGTCACGCCGTCCCAGTGGCTGGTCTGCGGGTTCTTGACATCCGGATACATGATTTTGAACGTCTCGGAGAGGGCGACGCTGAGACCGCCGATGATCTCGGGGTAGCGCTCTTCGGTCTCCTGGGTGGGTGTCCTGTCGAGGGGAGGGTGCGCGGCGAGCTGTTCCAGGATCGGCTTCAACTCGACCTCCTCGTCGAGCCGCCGGAACCGGTGGATGCTCTCCTGGAGGCCCTTGGTGATCGGTAGGTCCCACGGTTCGACGGTGTCCCGGCCGTTGGCCTTGGCCGACGCCTGGCCGACGACCAGGAGGTCGTAGAGCTTGGCGTCGACGAAGTCGCCGTACCGCTTCAGGTCGTTCTTGTCCACGTCGAGGCCTGCGGCGGCGCGGAAGAACCTCTCGAACTTCGACACACCCATCACGGTCATGCCTCTCGCCTCCTCACCGGGAACCGGACGGCGTCGTTCGCTCTCGCCAGCGCCGCCATCGGCTGGTACCGGTCGAGATTCGCAGAGCCCGCCTGCTGAGCGCCTCCGCACCCCAGGCCGAAAAAGAGCACCCCCTCCTACCCTGGCAGAGCAGCATGGACCGCGCAGGCATCCCCGGGCCGGCCGTGCCGCCGTCCCTCCGCAGGAAGCGGCGCGGCGTCACAGCGCCTCGAACGAGAGCCGCTGACCGGACGACATGACCGACTCGGGGAAGCGGGACTGTGTCAGGGCGTCCCGACGAGCGGGAAACGCGACGGCGGAAAGCCGACCGAGCTCACAGGCACGGCGCCCTGACGCAGACCGGCGCCGGTGTCCCCTTTGCCGTGGCGGACCGACTGCACTTGTGCTCCGAGGTCTACGGAGCCCGCCGCTTTTCCGCCCGCTGGGAGCAAGCAGGGTGTGGCCCACATCCGGAGCATGGAAATGGCCTCTGCTAGCCGCATGCACCATGACGCGCACCAGCCCGCCGCCACCCCCACACAAACGACGCACCTTTCGGTGGCTGCCTCAGGTCCCGCGCCAGGCAGTGCAAATCGGAAGAAGGACAACTCATGGACTACAACACCTTCCTCGACACCATCACCCGGCGCGCCCCTGTCCCCCCGGAGAAGGCGGAGCCCCTCACCCGCGCCACCCTGGAAACCTTGGCCGAGCGGCTCACGAGGGGTGAGGCGGAGGACCTCGCGTCCGAACTGCCCAAGCCGTTGAAGGAGCCGCTGGTCTCTCCCACTCCGGAGGCCGAACGCTTCGGACTCGACGAGTTCATCAATCGGGTGAGCAGGCGAGCGGGGGTGAGCCCGGACGAGGCCCGCGAGGGCGTACGGGCCGAGCTGAGCACCCTGAAGGACGCGGTCAGTGACGGAGAGTTCCGCCACGTAATGTCCCAGCTGCCCCGGGACTTCGAGGCTCTCGTCGGCGCCCCGGGCTGAGCGGGGCCTGCGTCTCGGGCGCCTCGGGCGACCTGGAGGCCGAGGCGCCGCAGGGGCTGTTCTTCCGCGACGTCCGGGTCATCCCCGGCTGGCAGGTCCGGCATGGCAAACCGCCACCTCGGCGGGCGTCACGGGTCCCGGAACGACGCGCCCCAGCACGGAGCAGGGCACGGATACGGACCCGGACACGACCTATTCGCCGGAGGATCGCATGACACTACCGACAGTTCCCTCAGCCGACGCACCAGTGCACGTCGAAGGCGGAACGCAGCGGCCGTTCTCCGAGCACGCGGCCATGGCCAGGGCGTATCCCGGCGGCAGGATGACCGTTGGCGCCATTACGCCCCTGGAGGGCTTCGAAGGGCCCGTGCCGTCCCTGGCCGGGCACATAGAACGGATCCAGCAGGCCGAGCGGGCCGGCTTCGCCTCGGTGTGGGTCCGTGACGTGCCGCTGCTGGACCCGAGCTTCGGGGACGCCGGGCAGGTCTTCGACCCGTGGGTGTACCTGGGACAGCTCAGTGCCCGCACCACCTCGATCACACTGGGAACCGCCAGCATCGTCATGCCGCTGCGGCATCCCTTGCACACCGCCAAGGCGGCCGCCTCGGTGGACCAACTGTCAGGCGGACGCCTCCTGCTCGGGGTGGCCACCGGTGACCGGCCCGTGGAGTTCCCGGCCTTCGGGCAGGACCTGGCCGGCCGGGCCGAGAGGTTCCGGCAGTCGCTGGAGTACTTCCGTGTCGTCCTGGAGCACCGGTTCCCCCACGTGGAGTCGCCGCTCGGCCGGATGCGCGGCACCGATCTGCTGCCCAAGCCGGTGTACCGGCGGATCCCCGTACTGATGACGGGACACGGCAGGCAGGACGTCCGGTGGATCGCCGACAACACGGACGGCTGGCTGTACTACACCCCGCCGCTCCAGCAGCAGGCCGAGAACATCGAGCGGTGGCGGGAGCTGACCCGGGGCGACGGCGGTGGGTTCAAGCCGTACGCGCAGGCCACCTATCTGGATCTGACCGAGGATCCGCTGGCCCTGCCCCGGCGCATCCACCAGGGCTTCTCGGTGGGCCGGGTGTCGTTCCTGGCGATGATGCGGGCCTGGCAGGACATCGGCATCGATCAGCTGATGATCAACTTCAAGCACAGCCGCCGTCCGGTCGCCGAAGTGATCGACGAACTGGCCGAGCACGTGCTGCCGCACTTCCCACCCGGGCGCTTCGCGGCGCGCGGCGAGCACCGGCGGCCCGTGGAGCGGACCGGGTCGTGAGGAAGCCGGCCTCGGCGCCCCCCACGTGACAGGGCCGGGCTCAGCTCCGGACGGCCCCGGACGGCCGTTCCTGCGCGTAGTCGCACGTGCCCTCCGCCCGGAACTGCAGGGCCGCCCTGGTCACCTCCGCGCCGAGGCCGCGCAACTGGTCCGCGACCGCCTGGTCGCTGAGGCGTCCGTCGCCGTCGAAGACCCGGGAGGACCGCGGGACCGCGAACACCAGCGGCACGGCCCAGCCGCGCAACGACCGCACGATGAACTCCATCGCGTTGATCGCCTGCAGGCCCTGCACTCCGCCGGCGGTCGTCAGCATCCCCACGGGTTTGTTGCTGAGGTAGGGCGGGTCGTGGTCGGCCAGGAGGGCGAGCCAGTCCACCGCGTTCTTGAAAGCGCCGCTGACCGACCCGTGGTAGGTCGGGCTGCTCCACAGCAGGGCGTCGGCGGCCTGAACGGTGTCCGCAAGCCGGCGGGCGGACGCGGGGATCTTGTGCTCGGACGTGTAGAACGGGAGATCCAGCCGCTTGAGATCGATCACCTGGGTGTCGGCGCCCGCATCGGCCGCCCCCTCGACCGCCACACGCAGTGCGGTGAGGCTGGTCGACGGAGAGCGCAGCGAACCTCCCATTCCGACGACGAGTGGGCGCGCCATCCTGTCAACTCCTTCAGAGCATCTCCAGGGGCGTGGGCCCACTGGGTGGCGGGAACGCCTCGTCGAGGGCGTCGAGCGCCTCGGTAGGCAGGTGGAGGTCCATCGCGCCGCGGTTCTCCCGAACGTGGTCGGGTGATCCGGAACGCGGGATCGCGGCCACCCCCTGTGCCAGCACCCAGGCGAGTGCCACCTGGGCCGGCGTTGCTCCGAGCGCCCGGGCCACGGCACTCAGAGCCTCCACCTTCAGCAGCCGCCCCTGCTCGATCGGCGAGTAGGACTGGACCGTCACCCCGGCCTCACGGCACCAGGGGAGAAGATCCCACTCGATGCCGCGCCGGGAGAGGTTGAACAACACCTGGTCGACGGCCACGGCGTCGCCGCCGGGGAGGGCCGTCAGCTCGACCAGGTCGGCGACGTCGAGATTGCTCACGCCCCAGTGACGGATCTTGTCCGCCTCCATCAGGTCGGTGAATCCCGCGAGGGTCTCCTCAAGCGGCCCCCGTCCCCGCCAGTGCAGCAGGTAGAGGTCCAGCCGCTCCGTACGGAGCCGCCGCAGGCTGCCCTCGCAGGCGGCGACGGTGCCCTTCCGGTCGGCGTGGCGGGGCAGCACCTTGCTGACGAGGAAGACCTCGTCCCGGCGCCCCCGGAGGGCCTCCCCGACGAGCTCCTCGGCTGCGCCGTCGCCGTACATCTCCGCCGTGTCGACGACGGTCATGCCCAGGTCGACGCCCAGCCGCAGCGCGGCGATCTCCTGTTCACGCCGGGCCGGGTCCTCGCCCAGGTACCAGGTTCCCTGCCCGAGCGCCGCGATCTCCTCACCGGCGGGGAGCGCGATCGTTCTGGCCGATTCCGCAGACATCTCGGGCCTCCCGTCCGCCGCGAATCCGTGTCACGCGCACCCGCACCGGGTGCCCAGGTCCGCGCCTCCCAGACAATCGATGTCGCATGCGCCGCGGAACGGTCAGGAGGGGCGAGCGGACTGCGCCGGGAGCTCGCCGGGACCGGGTGCGCGGTCGCGCAACGCGACGGCGACCGACACAACGGCTCCGCAGGAGAGGACCGCCGCGAAGCCGATCATCGCGGTCTGCACGGCGAAGTGCCGCAGGGCGATGCTGAACAGGACGGAGGGCAGGCCCATTCCCAGGTACGCGACGACGAAGAACACGGCGAGGACCCCCGCGCGTGAGGTGGGCTCGGCCACTGAACCGGCACGTTCGACTCCTCCCTTGAACAGCAGCCCGGAGCCGGCTCCCGACAGGGACACGGCGACCAGGTAGAGCCAGAGCGCCGGGTGGTAGAGGGCGACGGCGCACAGGACCAGGCCGACCGGGAAGGCCACTGCCCCCACCGTCAGGAGCCGGGGCAGTGGGAGACGGCCCAGCACCAGCTGGGCGGATGCCGCGGAACCGAACATGAGGAAGGCCGCCAGGCCGACCACCAGGTGCGAGTCGGTGTGCAGGGTGCCGTGGAGCACGCTCGCCCCGAGGGAGGAGATCAGACCGAGGATCGCGAAGGCGAAGGCGCCCAGCGCGCCGGCCGCGCCGAACGCCCGCCGGCCGCCTGGACGCAGGACGAACCTGCTGGGCGGTCGAGCCGCGGGCAACTCCAGGTCCACGGTCTCCGGCGTGCGCAGCACCAGCGTCAGGCACACTGCCATGGCGAGCGTGAAGATCGCCTGGGCCGTGATCAGGGGCATGGGGAGCCACTCGGCGGCGGCTCCGGCGACCAGGGGCCCTGAGGCCAGGCCGCCGAGGTTCGCGGCGGTGGCCACGATGCCGGGCAGCACCGAACCCGCCCGTTCCGGACGGGCCTCGTGGTAAAGGTCGTGCAGGTACGTCGTCGCGGTCGAGGCCATCAGCCCCAGTCCGACACCGTTCAGGATCCTGCCCGCGATCAGCCCCGGCAGGTCCCGCCACACGATCAGTACGACCGACGCCACGATGCCGACCGCCAGCGCCGGGACGATGATGCGCCGCCGGCCGAGCCGGTCCGACAGGTGCCCCAGTCCCAGGAAGGCGGCCGCTGCGCCCACGACCATCGAGGCGTACGCCACCGTGACCGTGGTCGCGCCGAAGTGGTCCCTGGCCTCGTACAGCGGCCACAACGGGGTCGGCGCGGTGCCGAAGGCCATCAGTACGGCGAACGCCACGGCCACGAACCAGAAGCCGCTCGTGTGCGAGGCACGGCGCCGGGCGGGGACGCGGGGCGACAGCTCGGCGGGAGCGGGTGCTGGGATCGGCTGGGTCGGGTCGTCGGGAGCGTCGGCTGTGGGACGGCTCAGCGGCGTCGGAACGGCAGGCAGGGGTACCCCTCCTCGGGCGGAAGCGGATGGCGTCTTCCATCCTCCTCACCAGCCAGAATCAGTGCCAACGAATCTTTTTGCTGGGCTCCAGCAATGTGAGTGATACTTCTGGTGTGGAGCTACGTCAGTTGCAGCACTTCATCGCGGTCGCCGAGGAGCTGAGTTTCACGCGTGCCGCCCGTCGGCTGCACGTGGTGCAGTCAGGGGTGTCAGCCGCGATCCGCTCCCTGGAGCGCGAGCTCGGCTGCGCGCTGTTCGAGCGCACGTCGCAACAGGTCCGGCTCACCGGGGCGGGCGCGGCGCTCCTGCCGGAAGCTCGGGCCACCCTGAACGCCGCCCAGGCCGCCCAGGACGCCGTGCGCGCCGCACAGGACACGCTGCGCGGCACGGTGAACGTGGGCGCCATGGCCTCGGTCGAGGTGGTGGACCTGCCTGCGCTCCTCGGGCAGTTGCACGCGCGGCATCCGGCGATCGACGTCCGGCTGCGGCTGGCGACGGCCGGCTCGGCGGGACTGGCGCGCGCGCTGCTCAGTGGGGACCTTGACGTGGCCTTCCTGTCGCTGCCCGAACGCAAGCCCGCAGGGATCGACGCACGGGAGCTGGCCACCGTGCCGCTCGTCCTGGCGGCGAACGCCGCCCACCCGCTCGCGCAGCGGGGAAAGGTGGCACTTGCGGACCTCGCCGGGGAGCCCTTCGTGGACTTCCCGCCGGGCTACGGCAACCGCGAGGTGGTCGACCGGGCGTTCGCGGCGGCGGGCGTCGTACGCCGGGTGGCACTGGAAGTGCCCGACATCGACATGGGGGCGGCACTGGTCCGGCACGGTCTCGGCATCGCCTTCCTGCCCGCTTTCGCCGTTGCCCGCACCCCCGGCCTGCACGTCCTCGACGTCCGCGACACCATGCTCCGCTGGAGCATGCATCTCGGTACGTCGTCGACCCGGCGACCCAGCTCGGCCCTGGGGGCGCTGCTCGATCTGGTCGACCTCCACGTCATCGCCCTGTGACGCCCGGGCAGCAGCCCACGCGTCACCCGTCGGTGGTGTCCGGCCCCCCTGCGTCCGCCTCGCTCCGGCCGCGACACCTGCCGCCGCGTCCGCTGACGCTCACGCTGCCGTCGTCGACAGGCGACGTCGGACACGTTGTGGTCCCCTTCGAGGCTGGTCCCGAGACCCCCGCCGGTCATCGCGATGGCGGTGACGACCCGGGCCAGGAAGAAGTAGTCGCCGACGCCGACCTGCCGTCCGACGAACGTGCGCAGGACGGACGGGGCCGGCAGCAGGAAGGAGACGACGCTCTCATGCTGAGCGGAGCGGTCATCGTGTCGACCTGCCATCCGACCCGGGTACGGACTGCCCGGCGGAGATGGTCGGGCAACCAAGCCCGGGTGATCTCCGACGGCGGTCCGGGGTCGGCCAACAGCACGACACGCACGGATCTGCCGCAGGAGGTCTCGGGCACGTCAGCCGTCATGACCACACCTTCGTGTGCCCCCGCGCCATCGCGGCCGCGAGGGACCGGCGATCCGTGGGCGTCAGCCACGGTGCCCCGGTGCACACGCAGCGTCCGGGCCGCCGGCGCCGCGACACGGGCGCCGTGCCGAAGGCTCGGGTCACTCGGCGGATTCGAGGGCCTGGGAGAAGTCCGTTCCGAGCTGCGACATCAGGTCGTTGAACTCCTTCTCACTGATCGCCTCGCGGAGCACGGCAAGTACGGTCCGCACACCCCGGTCGGCTTCCTCCTCCTTGAGCATGGTGCGTTCGGCAACGCGCCGAACGCTGTCGTGGTGGCCGAAGCGCTCGATGCGGTCCGTGGTTCCCCGGCGCACCGCCTCCGCGAGGCTCTCGGGGAGCTCGGTGATCAGGTCCCTGGCCTCGCCAGAGCTCAGTCTGTGGGCCAGCGTCTCGAGCGTGGCCCAGGTCAGGTCCGCCGCCTCCTGCCGGCTCAGTCCGGTGCGCTCGGCGACGGTGCGGACGAATTCCTGCTCATCCATGCGTCGTCCTCCTTCGCTGCTGTGTTGCGACGAACGGCGCGGATCCCCTGCAAGCCTGCCACGCCGGCCCGGCCCGCGCCCGCCCACGGTCCGCGGCACACAGACGAAGAGCCACACAGGAGAGCGTCACGTAGCCGAACTCGGGTGGCGACTCTGCCGATTCGACGTGACTCACGTGTGAGCGGGTCCGGGCGTGGAAACCCGAGGTGCCCCGACTCCAGGGAGGCGTCATGGACGCCCATGTCACTGCCCAGGGAAGCCCCATCGCCACGGTCAACCCGTACACAGGTGAAAGGGTTCGCGAATTCCCGCCGCTGAGCTCGGAGGAGGTAGGGCGGGCGATCGACGCGGCGCACCGCAGCTTTCCCGACTGGCGGGCCCGGTCGACGGCCGACCGGGGGGCCGTCGTGCGACGCGTCGGCGGGCTGATGAGGGAGCGCAAGGAGGAACTGGCCCACCTCCTGACCCTTGAGGTCGGCAAGCTGATCGACTCCAGCCGTGCAGAGGTCGACCTCGCGTCCGACATCCTCACCTACTACGGCGAGCACGGCCCCGAGTTGCTGGAAGAACGACCCCTGCCGGTGCCCGAGGGGACGGCCGTGCTGGTGAACGAGCCGCTCGGCGTCCTTCTCGGTGTGATGCCGTGGAACTTCCCGCTGTACCAGGTCGTCCGATTCGCGGCTCCGAACCTCGTCCTCGGCAACACGATCCTGCTCAAGCACGCGAGTAGCTGTCCCCAGTCCGCACTGGCAATCGAGCAGCTGTTCACGGATACGGGTGTGCCGTCCGGGGTCTACACCAATCTCTTCGTCCGGGGCGCGGACGTCGGGAAGATCATCGATGACTGTCGAGTGCAGGGAGCGTCACTGACCGGAAGCGAGCGGGCGGGCGTGAGCCTGGGCCAGATCGCGGGCCGCAATGTCAAGAAGTCCGTCCTCGAGCTGGGTGGCAGTGATCCCTTCGTCGTGCTGGACGATCACAACCTTGAGCGCACCGTGTACGCCGCGTTCCTCGGCCGGATGGGCAACACCGGGCAGTGCTGCGTGGCGGCCAAGCGCTTCATCGCCCTCGCCGACGTCTACGACGCCTTCGTCACCGGGCTGCGCGACCGGATGAGCGAGATGCAACCGGGAGATCCGGTCGACCCCGCCACCACGCTCGGCCCGCTGTCCTCCGAGGCCGCGGCGGAACTCCTGATGGAGCAGGTTCGTGACGCGGTGGACAAGGGAGCCACGGTGGTGCTGGGCGGCGGGCGGCCCGACCTGCCGGGCGCCTTCGTCGAGCCGACCCTTCTCACCGACGTCACACCGGACATGCGGGCCTACCAGGAAGAGCTCTTCGGCCCCGTCGCCACGGTCTACCGGGTCGCCGACGAGGACGAGGCCGTGGCACTGGCCAACACCTCCCCCTACGGCCTGGGTGGCGCGGTCTTCGCCGCCGACCCGGAACGTGCTCGCGGAGTCGCGAACCGGCTGGAGGCGGGCATGGTATGGATCAACCACCCGACCGCTTCCCGACCGGAGCTGCCCTTCGGCGGCATCAAGCGCTCCGGCTACGGGCGCGAACTCGGCGACGTGGGCATCATGGAATTCGCGAACCGCAAGCTCGTGCGCTACGTGGACGCCGACGCCCCGATCGCAGAAGTGCTGGGCTGACCTGCGAGCCGGTCGACGCGGTCTCCATGGCAGTTGGGGGTGTCGGAGCCCACCAGGCTGCGTTCGAGCGGCTACAGCAGCGACTTGCCGGGCGCGGGAGTTGTCGGCGCACTTCGTGGCCTTCGACCTGGTCCACGGAGGCGACGACCTGACCGGCCGGCCGTATGCGCGGCGTCGCTCGGCGCCGGAGCCGTCGTTCGCCGCCTGGGTGCGCCGTTCACGTTGACGCGGGAAGGGCCGGCGTGGACGGCGGCCGGGGTGGAGGGGTTGTGCTTAAGCGCCTGAGGAGTGGACACGGCCCCCAGCGCAGTCAGTCCGGGGAATCGTCGGGCGCCTGGTGCGTGCCGAGCGGCAGCCGGTCCACACCACCGCCGTGCGGTGCGCACCGATGCGGTGTATATCGATGGTGGACACGCGGCATCCGGGGCAGACACGGCGAACCGTCGGCGCCCGCCGAACGCCCTCACGGGCGCGCAACGGGACTCTCGCCAAGGCCGGGGCCGGTGCGGTTGCTCGCGCCCTGGTCAGCCCGCTGTCCACTGGGAACGGCGCACCGAAGTCCACGACGCCTTTCTCACCGTCGCCTCCAGCTCTGGCTGCCGGAGGCGCATCAAGAGGGCCGGCACGGATGCGGGTAAGAAGATCGTGGCCCGCAGGCGACGCGTCGTGACCGACCCACCGGTCTCCTCCCGGCGGTGCTGGTCACCGCGACCGGGCTCCAGGACTGGGCAGCCCGCACCCGGCTGCCCGACCAGGTCGCCGGCCGTCCCGGCAGCCGCAGGGCGGCCCGGATGCTCCTCCGCCGCCCGGCCCACCCCACTCCACCGCTGGGACACCACTCCCCCAGCAGTTCCAGCGAGGCGTCAGCCGGGCCTGCCCAGCACGATCTTCCACACTCGGGTCGCCACCTGGAGGTTCAGCCGGTCCTCGACGTTCGCGAGGTCGTTGCCGCTGATGTCGCGGATGCGCTGGAGACGATAGCGCAGCGTGCTGCGGTGGATCGCGAGGGATTCTGCGGTCTCGTCGTAGTTGCCGCCGCAGTCGAAGTACCGGGACAGGGTCTCCACCAAGGTCGCGTGGTGCCGGGAGTCGTAGTCGATGAGCTGCCCGAGCCACTCCCGCACGAACGACTCCAGTTCCTGGTAATCGTTGCCGGGTCCCAGGATGCGGTAGAGGCCGAGCTCCTCGAAGAACGTCGTGCCGTAGCGCTCACGGGAGTGGCGGCGCACGTCCAGGGCGCGCTGCGCCTCCCGGTAGTGGTGGGGGATGTCGATCAGGGAGTCGGAAGGGGCGCTCACCCCGATCGTCCCGGACCGTGTTCCGGTCTCCCGGGCGAGCGCTTCGTACAGCGCGCGGGGATGCGGCTTGTCGTCGGCGATCAGGACGACGTGGTCGGAGCGTCGGGTCAGCAGCGAGCGCATGCCCACGGCAGTGGCCGCCCGCCCCACGGTCTGTGCGAAGGAATCGTCGGCGGTCCGGTTCGACCACTGCACCACGACGACGTAGTGGCTGCGGTGCAGGTCGTGTCCGACTGCCTCGGACCGGGTGTAGGCGCTCACCTCGTCCGTCCCTGCCAGGAGGTCGTCCACCAGCTCGCGGTGCAGCCTCAGCTCCACCTCGGCCAGATTGCGCAGGTGCGCCAGCTCCGGGGCGAGAGCCGCGGCAGCGTGTTCAAGCGCGAGTACGGTGTGCTCGTCGGCCTCGTCCCGCGCATCGACCAGGGCCAGCACGCCCAGGATGTCGCCGTGCGGGCGGATCAGGGTGATCAGCCGGTCCCTTACCCGCACCGGCCCGGCCTGACAGGCGACGGCGTGCAGCATTTCTTCCTGGCGCAGTGGGTCCGGTTCGGGATAGGGGACGGGGCGGCTGGGGCCGGTCCAGGACCTCAGCCGACCGAAGCGGTCCTCGACCAGCGCAGGAAGTCCAGTGAGCCCGTGCAGTGCGCGGGTGACAGCTTCTTCGCCGCCACCCGAGGCGGCGATGCCGGACATGAGCGCGTGAACGGCTCGCTCGTAGCCCAGCTCTGCCACCACAGAGATCAGCTGCCGTTGGAGGGCCGTGCGTTCGTCCCTCAGCCGGTGCAGATCCAGCGCATCCTCGCGTCGGCGGCGGTGTGCGAAGGCGGCTGACAACGCAGCAGCGGTGTGCTGGACGAACGTGGCCAGCAGGGCTCGCTCGGCCTTGGTGGGCCGGGAGCGGGACGTGACCACGAGGTAGCCGTGGAGTCCCTCAAGTCCGCGTAGCCCCAGGGCCCGGCCCCAGGGCCTGCCGGGTACGGTCACGCTACCGTCCTGCCCGGCCAGCTCCCACACCCGCCGGCTCACGGCCAAGGCAGGCATCTGCCCGTCCCTTGGACTGGGGACGAGGTCGCCGCTCACATTGAGGTATCCGGCCTCGGCACGGTACAGCCCCGCGGCGGCTATGCGGTCCATGGCCAGGCCCAGGATCTCGACTTCGTCCGGAGTGCCGAACCGAGCGCAGGAGAGCGCGACCCGTTCGCGGGGGGCATGGTCGGCCGGGGTGCGAGCGGGCGGGCGGGGCCCTCCGCGCACGACCGTGGGATGCCGCCCGGCGCTGCCCCGCGGAAGGCTGCCCTTCCGGTGGGCGCAGCGGTGGTACAGGCTGTGCGACCGATCGCCGGCCATGGGACCACTCCGTCCCTAGGAGCCTTGGGCATGTCGCGTACCCGCTCACGGGCCGGCGTACCCGAGATGTGTGGATCCGTCCTCTCGTACTCGTGGGGCGACCGGACCTGTGCATTCCTGACCCGCCAGAGGCAGGCGTGGAGCCACCCGGTTCG
This sequence comes from Streptomyces albidicamelliae, assembly GCF_025642175.1. Taxonomy (NCBI): domain Bacteria; kingdom Bacillati; phylum Actinomycetota; class Actinomycetes; order Kitasatosporales; family Streptomycetaceae; genus Streptomyces; species Streptomyces albidicamelliae. Next base: position 158,694 of record NZ_CP106795.1, read on the forward strand.
TCACCCTGGGGAGTGCCTGAGACCCTCCGTGTGCTTGGACCAGCGAGGGCGAGACGCTCGCCGGCAGGGCCGGCGCGGCCCGCGCACGTCCTGCGTTCGCGGGTCGCGCGGGCGACGGCGCTCGACGAACCACTGCAGGAGGGTGAACACGATGGACCACCGCGGCACCCCCCGGAAGCGCAGAACAGAACTGCGTGTCCCAGGTGCGATGAGCGGATTGCCGAGTCCACGACGGGCGGCGCCGCGTCCACAGCCGCGTGGACCCCCACTCGCGGACGTCACAGAGACCGACGACGCTCTTTCGGGTTCGGCATCTGGCTCCCTGGTGTCATGAGCAAGGACATCGACGCGTATCGCACCCGGCTGGTGGGGCGGTTCGCACGGAGCCGAGCGGGAGCTGGTCGTTCGGCCGCTCCGGACGGTGAAGAACCTATCGCGAGTCGGGAGGAACAATGCGGAACCGGACACTGAGCAAGATCGGCACACAGCTGCTGCGTCTGCGCCACGACTCGTCACAGAGCTCACAGGACGGGGCGGCACCGGCCGACTACGGACTGGACCGCAGGCAGGTCGCCGAATTCGTCGCAGGCACGCTGGACGCGGAGGGCGAGGCGGCGCTCGCCCACCAGGTGGCGCGGCTGCTGCCCTTCCACTGGACCTGGCCCAATCGGGTCGCGGAGGAGATGTCGCAGATCATGGACCACGTCGGTGATCAGCGCGAGCTGGTGGCCTGGCTGGATGGGCACCCCGGCCTGCCACGGCTGGTGGCCCGCCTGTACGTCTTCATGGGCCTCCTCGACAGGTACAGCGCGGTGCCCGCGGTCGTGACCGCGATGCGTGAGTACCGGGAGCGGACACCGTATCCGCCGGGCCTGGAGGCCTACTTGGTGCCTGCCACCGATGACGACACGCTTGCGAGCATTGCCTTCAAGGTCGAGAAACTGCTCGGCGAGGAGCGTACCCGGGAGGCCGTCGAACTGGCCCTGGCCACTGCGGCATGGCTGCAGCAGGTCGCGCCGCGCGCGCGGGAACTCACTCCTGAGGTCGGCGACTTGAGCGAGCTGATGGGGCAGGCACGACAGGATGTCCAGGCGGCAGCAGCCGACATCTGAACACGACTGTCGACCGGGCGGTGAACGGCATGACGGTGAAACGGAACGCGATGGCGTTCAACCACGCAAGGAAGCTGACCGAAGAGGGCCGGATCGTCCTGGACGACCGGGACGAGTGGAGCGAGCACCGGCCTTCGGCCGCGGACGAGAACGCCTACCTCGAGGAGCACGGATTCCACGAGTACGCCAAGTGGTACCTGGGCATCGACGACGAGATGGGAGAGGAGACCAAGGGCCGGTACAAGTTCCCCTATGGCGATTTCGAGCGCGTCCACCGCTGCGGTGTGCTCTCGGCCGAGGTACGCGCCGCACAGCAGAAATACGCGGACATCGAGAACGCCGTCGCACACCTGCACGGAATGCTGGACGGCAGGCGGGCCGAGAACCGGTGACAGCGCCGGAAAAGTGCACCCTTGCGAACGGCGATCCGGCGCGGTCTGGAGAGGCGATCCGCGACCGGACAGCGCCCCCGCCATCACTGCGGCTGCCACGGTGGTGGAGGAAAGCGAGAGGACACCGAGCCACCCGTCGGCCGGTGGACCTACCATGCAGGCGGCTACTACACGCGCGGTCACATGTGCAGCACGAAGTTCGACCGGACCATCATGAGTCACGACTGCTGCGGCCGGTGCCGGAGGCCGTGACTGCCAGGGAGCCCCGCGCATCGCGACTACGAACATCGTGTTGGCCTCGCTGCGCAGCGCCTTGAAAGCGCACGGGTGTGAGTCGTTATCCGCACCTCGTGGAGGGCGGAGTGCGGCGTCAGCCGCCGGCCACGGCGCGCACCGCCTCCTCGACCGGGGTGGACCCGCTGATCAGCTCGAGGATGCGCCCGGCGGTCCTGGGCTCGTGGAGCAGAGCGGCGAGCACCGCGGCCACGTCGTCGCGCGGCACTTGGCCGCGGTCGGTGTGCTCGGCGAGCGTGACGCGGCCACTGCCGGGGTCGTCGGTCAGCATCCCCGGGCGCAGAATCGTCCAGTCCAGTCCCGGACGGGAGGCGATGTCGGCGTCCGCCTCTCCCTTGGCCTTCAGGTAGGCGGCGAACACCGGGTCGGTGCCGGGCGGCGGCGGGCTGTCCACGCCCATCGCGGAGATCACCAGGAAACGGCGCAGCCCGGCGCGCTCGGCCGCGTCGGCGAGGAGGATGGCCGCGTTCCGGTCCACCGTCTGCTTGCGGGCCGCGCCGCTGCCCGGTCCGGCGCCCGCGGCGAACAGTGCCGCGTCGGCGCCGCCGAGGTGGCCGGCCACCTCGTCCACCGAGGCGTGCTCCAGATCGCACACCACCGGTTCCGCGCCGTCCGCGCGCAGGTCGTCGGCGTGGTCCGGGTTGCGGATCAGCCCTGTGACGTTGTCGCCGCGCGCCGAGAGCAGCCGGGTCAGCCGGCGCGCGATCTTTCCGTGTCCACCCGCGATCACCAAGTGCATGGGGTCATTCTTGCCACACGCGACCGCTCACGCCGGGCTGCGGGACTGGCGCGCCAGGTCGGGTCCCGCCGTTGCCGCACAGTCGGCGTACTCGCACACGATGCTGGTGGGCGAGACCACCCGGCCACCGGGTCGCGCCGCAGGTGCGGATCCGGTCTGGAGAGCGACGAGGCGATCCGGGCGGCCGCCCACTCCAGGCGCGAACAGGAACGGCACAGCGTGCCGGCGGACGACCACGGTGACTCGCCAGTGACCGGAGTCGGAGGGGTCCTGGACCGGTGACCGTCCGAGTACGGAATATCCGCTGATCGATCGCTGAAGGGTCGTTTCGCATCGCACGCCGATGGGGACCCGCACCGCACGCCGCCGGAGCGCCGAAGCTCCGCCGAGCGGGTCGCCGACGGAAGCACCGTTCCACCTGATCAGGGTGAACGGCCCGCAGAAACGTGCCGGAGCCACGGACCCCGCCCTGGCAACTTCCGGGAGTCAGGCTCGTCGCGCCGTCTCATCAGCGCCGTGCCGCGGTCATGCCGTGGCACTGAGAGAAGACATCATGAAGGCAGCGGTATACGAAGGACCGCGAACGGTCACAGTGAAGGACGTACCGGACGCGAAGATCGAACACCCCTGCGACATCATCGTCAAGATCACCACCACCAACATCTGCGGTTCGGACCTGCACATGTACGAGGGCCGCACCTCGTTCGAGTCCGGCCGCACCCTGGGACACGAGAACATGGGCGAGGTCGTGGAGGTCGGCTCGGCCGTCCGCAAGGTCCAGGTCGGCGAGTACGTGGTCCTGCCCTTCAACATCGCCTGTGGCTTCTGCAAGCAGTGCGAGCAGGGTCTGACCAACTACTGCCTGACCATGCAGCCGGAACCGGCCCTCGCGGGAGCCGCCTACGGGTTCGCCGACATGGGCCCCTACCAGGGCGGCCAGGCGGAGCTGCTGCGCGTGCCCTACGGCGACTTCAACGCGCTGCGTCTGGGCGAGGACGCCGCCGAGCGGCAGACCGACTACGTGATGCTCGCGGACATCTTCCCCACCGGCTATCACGCCACCGAGATGGCCCATGTCAAGCCGGGCGACCAGACCATCGTCTTCGGGGCCGGTCCCGTCGGCCTGATGGCGACCTACTCCGCCCTCCTCAAGGGCGCAGGGCGCGTCTGGACGGCCGACCACCAGCCCGACCGGCTGCGCAAGGCGGAGGAGATCGGGGCCATCCCGATCAACACCGCCGAGCAGAACCCGGCGGACGTCGTCAAGGAGGCCACCCTCGGGCTGGGCGCCGACAACGGCTGCGAATGCGTCGGCTACCAGGCACACGACCCTCAGGGCCACGAGGACGCCAGCCTCACGCTCAACGGTCTGATCGACTCGGTCAGGTTCACGGGCGACATCGGTGTGGTGGGCGTGTTCCTGCCCCAGGACCCCGGCGGCGCTGAGGCCCAGGGCGAGCTGGAAGCTCAGGGCAAGGTGCCGATCGACTTCGGCATGATGTGGTTCAAGGGCCAGCGCATGGGGACCGGGCAGGCGCCGGTGAAGAGGTACAACCGGGCGTTGCGGGACCTGATCGCCGGCGGGAAGGCCAAGCCGAGTTTCGTCGTCTCCCACGAGCTCAGCCTGGACGAGGCCCCCACCGCCTACGAGCACTTCGACGCCCGTGACGAGGGCTGGACCAAGGTGGTCCTCCATCCGAACGGACACGGGAACGGCCATAAGCGGTAAGGGACTCGGGGCCGCCGTGCCCCCTGTCTCCCTCGGCCTGGTCCGGGGGACGGGTGGCGATCTGCCCGTCCCCCGGACCGGGCCGGGGGCGATCGCCGCGCCCCGGCCGGACCTGAACCAACGACGATGGCCCGCGCTCCGGCCCGGAGGACGGACGGCTTACGTCCAGCGGTGTCCGCAGTGGCAGCGCCCCGTCCAGAGGCTGCGGCCGCCAACCGGTTCGCGGGCCGTGCGGGAGGCTTCCTTGCCCGACGGTTGCCGCACCCCGACCAGGCCGACGCGCCCCGGCAGGGCGTTCCGGCCAGGCGGACACCCGTGACGTGGCTGCGGACCTTCGGGGAGGTCGTGCGATCCGCGCTCACCATCGAGGAGACGCGGCTGGAGCCCCTGCTCGCGCTGCGCACGGCCGCTGGGGTGGCGATCGTCGTCGGGCCGACGCTGTGGCTGGTCTCCCCCGCGTATGCCGCGTCCGCCGCCCTCGGCGCCTACTCCGCGGGTGGGGCCACCTTCCAGCGCAGCTGGCGTCCGCGCAAGGTGGTAGCGCTCGGCGCGGGCGCGGGCCTGGCGCTCAGCACCTTCGTGGGCTATCTGGCGGCGGGGCGACTCGTGACGTTCCTGCCGCTGCTGGCCGTATGGGCCTTCGCCGCGGGAATGGCGTGGGCCGTCGGATCGACCGCCGGGATCGTCGCAGCGACGACCGTGGGCAGCATGCTCGTGACCATCACCTTGCCCACGAGCGTCGGGCGAGCCCTGGAGCACGCCGGGGTCATCGCACTCGGAGGCGTGACGCAGGCCCTGCTGATCTTGCTGTTCCCGATCCGGCGTTGGGGGGCGCATCGTGACGCGCTCGCCGACGCCTTGGCCGCCGTCGCGGACTACGCCCGCCGGTTGCGGCACGACCCGACCGCCCCGTTCGACCCGGAGCCGTTGATGACGGCCCGGGACGCGGCCGCCGTGACGCCGTCCCAGGCCCGTACGCGTCCTCCCGTCCTGCACGGCCCCCGGGGACTCGCCGAGCGCATTCGGCCGGTGGTCGCCGCGCTCGCCGACCCCGACGTGGGCGCCCCGGCGGAGGGGCCCGGGCGGGACCGCGCGCGGGAGTTGCTCGACGCGGCCGCCGACGTCCTGGACGCGGCCGCCCGTTCGATCCGCCGCGGGACTCCCGCCGAGGTGCGGCCCGAGAGCACGGACGTCCTGCGGGTCGACGAGGAACACGAGGTGCTGGAGGGCCCCGCGCGGCAAGCCGCCGAGCGGCTCGTGGAACTGCTCGGCGAGGCGTTGGAGATCGCCGGGAGCGGCTGCGCGCGCGGGACGACGCCCACGCCGCCCGGCCCCGCCGGCGCCCAGTTCCTGGTGCGCCCGACGATGCTCCGGCTGGTCCCGGTCGTCGTCCGGGCGGTCCGCCGTGAGCTTCGCCGGGACTCGCCCGTGTTCCGGCACGCCGTCCGCCTGGCGGCGGTGGCGACGCTCGGCTATCTGATCGCCGCCCGGCTGCCCTTGGGTCACGGTTACTGGGCGCCCATCGCCTCGGTGATGGTGATGCGGCCGGACTTCCACCGTACGTACGCGCGTGCGGTGGCCCGTCTCGCCGGGACCCTGGCGGGGGTCGCACTCGCCACCGGCATGGTGCGGGCCCTGGGCACGGACGCCCGTGTGTCCGGCGCGCTGGCGGTGGTCTCGGCGGGCCTGTCGTACACGCTGAACCGTACCGGCTACGCCTACTCCCAGTGCTTCACCGCCGCGTACGTCGTCTTCCTGCTCGGCATGGGTGGCCAGGCATGGGAGCAGACGGTCCCGGAGCGGGTGGTACTCACCCTGCTCGGCGGGGCCCTGGCGATGCTGGCGTACGTGGTGTTCCCCGCGTGGGAGACCCCCCGGCTGCCGAGTCGGCTCGCGGACTGGCTCGCCGCCAACGGCCGCTACGCCGCCGCGGTGCTCCGCAACTACGCCGAACCGACCCGGAAACATCACGCTGACATGCGCAGGGCACTGCTGGAGAGCAGGGAGGCACGTGCCGCCTGGCAGGAAGCGTACGACCGGGCAAGGCAGGAACCGGTCCGCCCCCGGGGCCTGACGTCGCGCGAGGCACAGGAGGCACAGGAGGCGCTCAAGGGGTTCGGCCGGGCGGCGATGCTCATGGAGAGCCACGTCCCGCGGGCCGACAGCCGTTTCGTCCCCGAAGCGGAGCGATTCGCCGAGGCCCTGGAGACGGACACCGCGAACGCAGCAGGCGCCGTGCGCGAGCACAGGAATCCGGAGTGGGGACGCGTGGAGGAGGCGCTCCACGCGTGGGAGGACGCCGCCGGCAACGCGAGCCCGGTCGTGCGGCGCGAGGCGGAACTGCAAAAGCAAGCCTTGGAGGATCTCGCGACAGCGGTGAGCCGCACCCCTCTGGAACGGGACGTCGGCTCTGCTCGCGAGGAGCAGCGGGTCCGGGCCGCCGTGGCGACGGAAGGTGACGGATAGCGGACGCGGCTCCGTGTCATGGCTGCGCAGGTGCTGAGCGAATCACTGGCATGCGAACGCGTGCCTGCCACGGGCATTTACGCGAGCGAGGCCCGGCCGTTATCCGGCCGAGCCCCGATCGCTTCGCGCGCGTAGCGCACCTCGTACCGTCTACCAGCGGTACCAGCGACCCTTGCGGCCGCCGCTGTCCGCGCTACGGACGACGAAGCCCAGCAGCCACACGACGAGCACGATCACCGCGATCCACCACAGTGCCTTCAGCGCAAAGCCCGCACCGAAGAGGATCAGAGCCAGCAGAAGAACCAGAAGCAGGGGAACCATAGCTATCAACCTCCTGGCCACCAGGTGCCCTTACCTCTGGCTGACAAGCATACGAAGTGGGAGTTACTTCCGCGGGTAACGGGGCATGTGCGCGAGCGCCGCGCGCCATGGCGATGCTCCATAAAGCATGCTCCGTAAAGCAGCGGACCGGGGTGGGCGCCGCCGTGGTCCGGGCGTGGGCACAGCCCTGTTGCGAGAGGCACGGGCCCACCCACCGGTGGGCCCGCTGGTCCTGCTACTGCGTCACCTACCGATGTTGGCGCAGGTGTTGCCGAAGGACGGGTTCAGCAAGCCGATCACGTTGACGGTGTTGCCGCAGGCGTTGACCGGGATGTTGATCGGGACCTGAATCACGTTGCCCGACAGCACGCCGGGCGAGCCGACCGCAATCCCCTGCGCGCCGCTGTCGGCCGAGGCAGCCGCGGCCCCACCGAGCACTACCGCGCCCGCGGCGGCCATCAGCCCCGCACTCCGCATCATCCGAGAGCCCATGTACGTCATGTTCAGTGCCTTTCCTCCGTGTGGCGGCGGCAGTCGCCGCCGGTCGGCCGCTTGTCGCGTCCGGACGTCGGTAATCCGCTGAGACCTAGGGCGCGGACTGCTCAAGATGCCCGCAATCACCCGATCGCACCAATCGCGGCGACGGCCAAGCTCCCGAACTCGGCGTTCTCCGCCAACGCGCCGGTGTGCACCGAACCCCACCGTCACGTGTGTAGTGGACACCCGAGGGTCATCCATCAGCAGCGGCAGATCCTGGCGTCCGGCTGGCTGCGTGAGCCGAACCCGAGTCCACATCGACGAAGCCCCCCGGCGGCCGACTCGGACAAGTAAGTCAAGCCTTACTTTCGCGGAGATTCGACTCCATAGTGGAGGGCCGAGTCGAGTCGAGAGGAAACCTGTTGTCGCAGTTCAATGAGGAAGCCGCAGGACAGGTCCGGGTGGAGCAGGCGCACGTGTCCGCCATGTACGGGCGGCTCGATGAGCAGATGGCGGATGTACGGGCCGAGCTGGCGGACGTGCTGAGGTCGTCGGCCGACAGCGCGGGCGAGGTGTACGCGCGTGATGTGACCGCGGAGCGTCTGTCGCGGCAGCTTCGCCGGCTGGAGGGCGCCGAGGAAGGGCTGGTGTTCGGCCGGATCGACGGCGCGGACGGAACCGTCCTGCACATCGGACGGGTTGGCCTACCTGCAGATGACCTGGACCTGCCGCTGCTCGTCGACTGGCGAGCGCAAGCGGCTCGCCCCTTCTACACGGCGACGGCCGTGCATCCGATGGGACTGCGCCGCCGCCGGCACCTGCGTCTGGTTCACCGCGCAGTCCGTGCAGTGAACGACGAACTGTTGGACAGCTCCGCACCTGCACCCGGCGACGTCGTCGGCGACAGTGCGCTGACGGAAGCGCTGGAAGCCCAGCGCACGGGGCGGATGCGTGCGGCAGTGGCGACGCTGCAAGCGGAGCAGGACGCGATCGTCCGTTCCCCGCACCAGGGGGTCACGGTGGTGCAAGGTGGACCGGGTACAGGCAAGACCGTAGTAGCCCTGCACCGGGCGGCGTACGTGCTGTACGCCTTCGCGCGGGCCGCCGAGCGTGGCGTCCTGGTGCTCGGACCGAACCCACGGTTCCTCGACTACATCTCCCAGGTGCTCCCCTCGCTCGGCGAAAGCGACGTCCTTCTGGCCACGTGCGCGGACCTGACCGGGATGGTGCCCGAGATCGTGGAGCCGTCCGCCGAGGTCGCCAGGCTCAAGGGTGACCTGACGCTGGCCGAGGCACTGGCACGACTGGTGCGTTCCCGGCAGGCGCCGTGGGACCAGGGATTCGCGGTGCGTGTGGGGCAGGAAGGCGTCCGCCTGAGCAGCGGGGACATCACGGCGGCCCGGGAGGCGGCTGCGACGAGCGGCCTGGCGCACAACCGCGCGCGGGAGGTGTTCAAGGACCGCCTGATCAGCACCGTCACAAGCTCGCTGGAACGTCGTACCGTCGAGGCCCTCGCAAGCATCGACGCCGACATCGCCGAGAACACCCGCTTGGATCTCGACGCCGCGGCCCTGGCCGACCTGTGTGCTCTCGGTTTCGACGTCGACGACGCGCCGGCCACGGACCCGGCAGAGATGTTCGACGCGGACGCCCTCCGTGCCCACCTCGAAGGCGACGCCCACGTGGACCACGCCGTGGAGGTCCTGTGGCCACGGCTGATGCCCGACGAGGTCGTCCGGGACCTGCTGACAGACGCCCGCACGATGACCACGCACCTGCCGTCGCTCACGGACGACGAACGTTCCCGGCTACTGCGTTCTCCGGACAGTCCGTGGACGGACGCCGATATCCCGCTGCTGGACGAGGTGGCCAACCTCGTGGACGGGCCGCCGGAGCGCACCTTCGGGCACGTCGTCATCGACGAGGCCCAGGAGCTGACCGCCCTTCAGTGGCGGATGGTGCTGCGCCGTTGTCCGGCCCGATCGATGACGCTGGTCGGCGACTTCGCCCAAGCGGGACCGGCGACGGCGGCAAGCGACTGGTCCCAGGCGCTGGGCCCGCATCTCGACAACCGGTTCACCCTGCACACCCTCACCGTCAGCTACCGCACGACCCACGAGATCCTGGCGACCACCCACAACCTGCTCGCACGGATCGCCCCGGGTCAGACACCAAGCCGCTCGATCCGCCACGGGGCCCCTCCACGCCACCTCACCGCATCCCCGCACACCCTCACCAGCACCGTGACCGAGGAACTCCGGGCGCAGACCGCAGCTCACCCCGACGAACTGCTCGCCGTGATCTGCGCGGATGCCCGGATCAAGGACATGGCATCCGCCGGCGCCGCCCAGTGGGCGCGCCTCGTGCCGGCATCGGAGGCCCGAGGCCTTGAGTTCGACGCGATCGTCGTCGTCGGCCCGGAGGAGATCGCTGCGGCCCGCCCCAGCGGTGAGCGGGACCTTTATGTCGCCCTCACCCGTGCCACCAAGAGGCTGTGCACGATTACCGTCCACCCCGGGGCACAGCGCCGCTCATCACCCCAGGTGAGGGGCTGATATGGCGGGGCACCCCAACGCCCCACTGACGCCGGAAGGGCGCAGGACGAGCGGTCCGCGCAATGCTCTTTCTCATATCCGCGCAATGCTCTTCCGCAATTGAAGACGGTCACCCGCCGCGCTTCAGACGTACGACCACAGGGGCGCTGAAGGGATCGCCGGACTGGTTTACCTCGACTTTTCCGGCGCCCAGCCAGTCGTCGGTGCCTGGTATCCGGTGGATCTCCGTCAGCCACAGCGACTGGTGCGAACCCTTGCCCGCACCGGTCGACAGGGGCAGGCGACGGCGTTTGATCTTGAGGCATCGCCCGTCGTCGGTCAGGTACCAATTGCCGTCGAGGAACAGGCCCTTGTCGTCCTGGCCCACCGGCGTGCGCCGAGCACAGCGGCCGAGGACTGACTCCTGATCAACCCACTTCGATCCGGTCCAGCGCAGCCGGATGGCTTCGTCCGCGGGTTCGGGTTCGACCTCGCCGTGGTTGAAGCTGTTGATGCCGTAGGCGCGTACCTCACCGCTGTCGAGAACGAAGACCTGGCTGAGTCCGGCGCTCGGCTCCGGGGGTACGGGGTCCGCGAACCGCACCAGCGGGGTCTCGACCGGCCGCCAAGAAGTGCCGTCCCAATGCATCGAGGCCGGCTGATCGTAGTGTTCGCCGTCGCTCAGCCGGGTTCCCGGCCCGGTGGATCTGCCGCCGACCGCCCAGACGTCGTCCGGCCCGGCCACCTCGAGGTCGGACGCACGGTAGGGCAGCCGGGTCGTCGTCCAACGGGTTCCGTCCCAATGGAGAGCGGTCTGCTCGTCGGCGAGGGCCCAGACGTTGTCCGGGTCCGCTGCGTCAAGGAGTCCGAGCTTGCCCGGCGGCGGGCTCGGCACTGCTGACCAGCGGGTGCCGTCCCACTGTGCCCAGCGGTTCACGCCGGTGCCCACTCGGTCGGTCCGCGGGCGCATCCACAGGACGTCCTCGCCGACTTCGTCGATCACGGGCGCGTAGTCGGTGGGGCCGAGAGCGCCGGGAAGGGGCTCGCGCTTCCACCGCTTCCCGTCGTAGTGCAGCAGTCGGGGGTCCGCCGCGCCGTTCCTCTCGAAACCGACGGCCCAGATGTCGTCCTCGGCCAGGGCGGCGACATCCGTGAGTTCACCGTCGAAGTCAGCGATGTGCGCGAACTCCCAGGTGAGAGCGTCTTGATGGCCCTTCGATGGGAGGCTGGTGTCGGCCGGACCGGGAGTCCGAGAACCCTCCGGCTCGGAGGCCGTGCCACACCCGGCCGACGGGAACACTGTGGCCAGCACCATGACGGCCACCACAGCCCTGCGCCGGCACTTCCCGAATTCACTCACGCACGCCCCCTGTCCCTCCACGACGAGCCGGAAGCCTACCCTCCGTCGAGCCACGTGAGAGAGCGGCCGAACCCCGAACTCCGGGGGCAACATGGTGTCGCCTCACACGCGATGTCGCGCTATCGGTAGGTCAGTAGCAGCCTCATGACTCGGCGTGGACACTCAGCACGAAACACGTGATCGCCGGTGCCGTCATGACGATCGCGCCCAGGTCGCGTCGGCGGTCGACTCGCGGATCGGTCGTCGGCCTCCCGGGACATCCCGCACAGCACGCCCCATGGGAACGACGCCACACCCCTTGACGTTTCCCAACTACCGACCGCCTTACGGAAGATGGGGGTTCACTGTGGCTATATGGGCCACGTCGTTACCGGCGCTCGTATGTCTTCTGATCTTGTTCGCCTTCGTGGAGAGCGCATGGCGCTGGTTCACCGGGCTGGGCTTGATCCCCTGGGTACGCAAGCGCACCGGACGGTCCCTGTCGAGCATCGCCTTCGACGAATTCACAGCCACCGTGAACGGCAACAAGACGGCAGAGCTGGAGCAGCGGCGGGTAGAGCTGTTGCGGCGGGACGACGAGAGCGACGGCGCACCGCCCCTCTCGCGCGTCGACCTGACCGAGGGCATCGCTTTCCTTGTGGTGCCGGAGACGGACGTCCCGCGCGCAGACCGGCCCGAGGACCGCGAGGGTCGGCGGTGAACCGCGAACGGGCGGCGACAGGCGGCTGTGAACGGCGCGTGCTGTGGGGGCGCCTCGCGGGCTCGTGGGCGGCCGTGTTCGCCGGGCTGCACTTCTACTGGGCTCTGGGAGGTGATGTGGGGCTGAGCATTTCAGCCGGTCCCCTGGCCACGGAACGACCACTGTGGGTCGTCATAGCCGGTCTGTGGGGCGTGGGCGCACTCTGCCTGCTCGGCACCGTGTTGGCTTGGATCCTCGCCAAGTGCCCGCTTCAGGGCGTCCCCGCTCGGCTGGCACGGTGGTCGGGCTGGGGCGTCAGCACACTCCTCCTCGCGCGCGGCATCGGCATCGAAGTGCTGCTGCTGACTGACGCAACGCACCTGCACCCTTCCGTGAGCGGTGAGCAGCGGGCCTGGACGCTGGCACTTTGGAACCCCTGGTTCATCGCCGGAGGACTGGCCTTCGGCCTCACCGCCCTTCACGCCGGCAGGCAGGCACAGGAGCGCCAGCCCCGCACGACCGCCGGCGGACCAACAGCTCCACCCCGGTGAATACCTCGACTGCAACTGCCTGGCCGATCAATGCAGCACCAGATCACCGGCAACCGAACGAATGGCCCTGGCCAGCGGCTCGACGGCCATGGGCACGATCATCCCTCGTACCGTGAGTGTCGCCGCCGGGCGCTCGGCGAGCCGCGCTCCGCCAACGAAGGCACACTCGACAGCGCGGGCCTCCATGACCGCCCGCGCCGTGTGCCCTTCCCCAGGAGCGGACAGGGCACCATGCGGCGAGGGGGTCAGCCGACGTGGTAGACGGCGATGGTCACCTCACTGTTCGGACCAGAGATGTTGTACGGCCCGGGCCGTGGAAGGGCTCGCTAGCCGGGACCGTGACCGCATCCGCCGCCAGAAGGGCCTGAAAGGCCTTCGTACGGGTCCCTCGCAGCTGAAACACGCCACGGCCAACTGCGCGACCCATCCTCACGCGGTCGGCCGGACGAGATCACCTACCAGCGGCGCCCAGGAGCACCGGTCGCCACTCCCAGACAGGGCACGGCCCCAAGTCCGCCCGGCCTGTGACCGGCTGAACGCAGCCTGCGCGTTCAGCCGGTCAGACACCAATGTCAGGCTACGGCGCCCTGGTCCGCGTTCTTGCGTCGGCGCACCGCGAACACCGCGCCGCCTCCGACGACCACGGCAGCGCCTCCGGCCAGGGCGATCACGGGCAGAACCGAGCTGGAGCCGGTCTCGGCGAGGTGACCCTGGGGCTCGATCTTGGTGTTGCCGGAGGGCTGGTGCTTGGGCAGCGGCTTCTTGCCGCCCTGCGGCTTGGCGTCACCGGGGTCGCCGGGCGTCGCGCCGGCCTTCAGGATGTCGAACTCGTAGAAGCTGTCGTCACCGGAGAAGACGCAGTTGCCCTCGTCATCGGCGTACATACCGATGCTGATGGCGTAGCCCAGGCCGGCCGGCGCCTTCGCGTCGACGGCCAGGCGCATATCGATGGAGAAGGACTCGTGGGCCTTCACATCGGTGTAGCCGAGGTAGCCGGCACCCTCGTCGTTCTCGTCCAGGGAGATGCCGACCCACTTGCCCGAGGACGGGTCCTTGTACTGCAGGCTGAGGTGGCTGGTGTCGATGAAGTAGTCCTGCTCGTTCATCTGGGCGGCGAACACGCCCAGGTCGACGCGCTGGTAGGTCCGGCCGCCGGTGTTGTTCACGTTCAGCTGGAATGCGTGGAACCCGCTGCCCGCGACGATCTTCGACGGCAGGCCGGAGAGGCCGGTGTGCAGATCCTTGTCGATCTGGACCTTGTCCTCGCCCTCGTTGCACTCGAACGGGCCGCCCGACGCGGACGCCGAGGGGGTGGCGGACACGGAAGCGGACGCGGATACGGATGCAGACGCGGATGCGCTGGAAGACGACTGCGCGGCTGCGGGAAGGTCTTCGTCGGCCGTCGGCGGAGTGTCCTCGGCGGCGGGAGTCGTCTCCTCGCCGGCCGCGGTGGTGTCCTCGGCAGCCGGGGTGGTGTCCTCGGCGGCGGGCGTCGACTGCTCTTCCGCGGGAGCCGTCTCACTGACGGTCGGGGAAGCGGTGTCGTCGTCCGCGGCGTGGGCGGCCGAGGCCGTCAGCAGGACGGCCGGAGCCAGAGCGGCCGTCGCGGCGGCGAGAGCCAGAGACCGGCGAAGCTTCATACGAACCTCATGAACGTGAGTGGCTGAAAGAGTACGCATGGACGACCCGCCATGGCCGAAGATGGTTGTCTGAAATGCACATCACAAATACGTGACTCACGTCACACCCGCCGGTGCGAGCGCGACGGAGCCCGGACACGCACCCTCACACCTCAGGCCGGCGACCCGTGCGACCTCCGTCCGCGCCCGCTCCATGGGGCCTGCCCAGGGGCGGCATACGCGGCTGTCGGCCGTCGGAGGCCGTCCAGGTGCAGGGCCGCCGTGAGTGCGTTACTCGCCACGGACAGGGAGGCGCCCTGCGGCGTCGAGTCGTGCCAGGCGGTCACCTTCCTTCTCGGCCCACCGCCGGACCCGGCCGGGATCGAGCGGCGTGCCGTGGCCGACGTGCAGGCTGATGGGGTCGAGGGCGAGCATCTCGTGGAGGCTGGCGAGGTTCTGCCGAGGGTCGTCATGGAAGGGCGGGTTGGCGGGTCTGCCGGGGACGAGGCCCATGAAAGAGCCCGCGATCAGGTCGCCGGCGACGAGGTCTCCGTCGTCGGTGAGGACGGAGACCGATCCGGCGGTGTGGCCGGGGGTGGGCATGATGCGCGCCGCGAGCCCGTAGTCCTCCAGGCCGGTCTCACCGCGGATCAGCACGGCCGGGTCGACGGGCTCGGCCCGAACGTGGAGCTTCCGGTTGCGTGCCATGAGGCGCCCCATAGGGCCGGTGGGCAGGTACGGTTCGCGGGCCCGGCCGGAGCGGTACGGCCCGAGGTCGGCCATGTGTCCGGCGACGGGGGCCCCGGTGAGCCGGTGCAGTTCGGCGGCGGAGCCGAAGTGGTCGATGTGGCCGTGGGTGATGACGATCAGCGCGACGTCGGCGGGATCGACACCGTGGGCGGTGATCTGGTCGAGGATCTTCCGGCCGCTGCCGGGGGTGCCGGCGTCGACGATGACGGGCCTGCGGCCGAGCAGCAGGTAGGCGTTGATGTTGTGGCGGCCCATGACCGGGATGGGGACGACCTTGGTGCGGGACATGGCTTTCCTTCGAAGTGGGCTGGTCGCTGCCCTGCTGTACGGGCATGGCAAGGCTCGGCCGGTGCGCTGACGCGGCACCGGCTGACAGGTGGGCGGTGTGGGGGTGGGTCAGAATCGGCGGCGGTACTCGGCCGGGGTGGTGCCCAACCGCCTCCGGAAGGCGCGATGCAGCGTCTCCACGGAGCCGAGGCCGCTGACGGCGGCGACCTCCGGCAGGCTTCGGTCGCTGTCCTCCAGCAGTCGGCGGGCGGCTTCCACCCTGACCGCTTCCACGTATGCGGCCGGTGTCGTCGAGGTCCGCTGCTGGAACAGCCGGGTGAAGTGGCGCACGCTCAGATGTGTGCGCGCCGCCAGCGCTTCGAGGGAGAGGTCGTCGGTGAGGTGTTCGGCGATCCACATCCGCAGTTCGTCGATCCGGTCGTCCTCGACGCTCTGGACGGACAGCGGCACGCTGAACTGGCTCTGCCCGCCGGAGCGTTTGACGTACATCACCATCATCCGGGCGGTCGCGAGCGCGAGGTCCTGGCCGTGGTCCTCGGCGACCATGGCCAGCGCCATGTCCATCCCGGAGGTGACGCCGGCGCATGTCCACACCTGCCCGTCCCGGATGAAGATCGGGTCGGGGTCGACTCGCACGCTGGGGTGCTCGGCGGCCAGTCTGCCCGCGGTGAGCCAGTGCGTCGTGGCCGGCCGGCCCTCCAGCACCCCGGCAGCGGCCAGCAGGTGCGCTCCCGCGCAGATCGATCCGATCCGCCGGGCCCGGCAAGTCCCGTGGCGGAGCCAGTGTGTGACCTCGCGGTCGATCACCGGTTCCACGCGGCCGCCGTCGGCCAGTTCGATCGCCCCCGCCACGAGCAGGGTGTCCACCGGGCCGGTCACGTCGTCGAGGGTCAGATCAGCCATCAACCGCACGCCGCTGGACGTGACCACCGGGCCGCCGTCGGCCGTCGCGATCTGCACGGTGTACGCGGGCCGTTCGGGTCCGGCGACCCGGGAGGCGACGGAGAACACCTCGGCCGGGCCGGTGACATCCAGCAGCTCGATGCCGGGGAAGGCGACGATCACAACGCGGTGCGGTGGGGACATGGCCTGATCATCCCGCCGGGCCGGATGCGGCCGCAATGACCAGGATCTGTCACATCAGGCCATCAAGGGTTCTGCGTTTGATGCCATGAGGTGCGGTGGCCCATGACCGGCTTGCGCGCCAAAAGGACGCGCCCGCCGGACGCAAGTCACGGCGGGCGCGTCAGGGCAGGTCGGGTCAGGTCAAGAGGCGGGGATACGCACCAGCGCTGGCAGCTGATACTGCTGGAATCAGGACTTGGAGAGCCATACCTGCGACTCCTGCTGGCCGGTGTCGGCGGTCACCGGGTAGTCCCGGTCGTTTGCACGGGCCCTGGTGCGCATGGTCGCGAGGCCGGGTTGGAAGGCGGTGCCGGGCTCCTGGCTGGTGAGGCTGACGGACCATGGGACGGGCGAGCCCGGCGTGCAGGCCACGGCGATGTCGTACGTTGCGCTCGGTGTGCCCTTCTTCTGGATCTGGAAGACCTGGCCGACGACTGAGACGGACGCGGGCTTGTTGCAGGTCACGGTGCCACCGACGGCGATTCGGCCCTCCGGGACGGCCACCGTGCCCTCGGGGCTGGCCTTGATCCCCATGGCCAGTTCGACCGGAGGCTCGGGCATGACCGCGTGAACCTCGCCGCGCAGAGGCACCGTTGATCCGTTGCAGTACTGCTCGAAGGATGCGTCAAGCTCATGGACGTAGCCGTAGGGTCCGAACGCGATGTGCTCGATGGTGAACGAGCCGGAGCTGGTATTGCACCACTTCTCGGTCCCGTCATCGGTTCCGCTGAACGTGAGTTCCGGATCCGCCGGTTGGGCGTCGGGCCATTGCTTCGTTCCGGTGTAGGTGGTGCCCTCGGTCAGCTTCTCGCCGTCGGGCGCGGCGATGTTGAGGCGCCAGAGTGTGCCTTGCTCCGCGTCTACCGCGACAGTGAGGCTGTTCTCATCCGTGCTGCCCTGGACGTCGAACATCTGGACCGCTCCGGATGTGTACGCGTACGACCGGCCTCCCGAAATGGGCTCGCCCGGCTCGCCGTTGAAGCTCAGCGTTCCCGACGTGGCGCTGTAGGCGTGCGCGGTGTCCGCCAGTGGCGCGGCCAGGAGGGCAAGGGTCATGGCCGCGACCGCGCTCCCCGTCCGGACCAGCAGCCGCTTCGGCATTGCACTTCTCGTCAAGGTTGCCCCAAGGAGTTTGTAGATCTTGGCCGATCGGGCAGGCGCATGCGCTGCCCCGACCAAGTCGGACGTGGTGTGGATTCAGTGAGGCAGTCGAGCCTCACTGGAGGAGCGCAGAAGCCTCGAAGATCATCACAGTGGCCTCACCGGTTCCGCTCGACCGATGCCTCGGGGCCCGCATCAGGACGTGCCATGGCGCGTTGCCAAGGGCCAGGCCACGGACCAACACGTTCACCAGGGCCGGACCTCGCAAGACGAATGGCCACCTTCACGCAACCCTTCGTACACCTCAGGAGTCACCTCTCCGAGAACCGCCGTTCTCATCATCCCCTTCGACTACGGGAGTTCCCCCGTGCGTGCACGCACCCTGGCCGCCATTGCCGCCGTAGCGGCCCTCACCGCCGCAGGTCTCACCCTGCCTCTCGCCGGAACGGCCGCGGCCGCTACGACCACTCCGCGGTTCGACTTCAACGGCGACGGATACGCGGACATCGCCGTCGGCATGCCCGACGCCACGGTGGACGGCAAGGCCAAGGCCGGCTACGTCAGCGTGATCTACGGCGGTCCGCAGAGCCCGAGCCAGTCCACCGGCGTCATCAGCCAGGCAGAGGCCGGCATACCCGGCACGCCCGAGGCGGGCGACCGCTTCGGGTCCTCCGTGGCACCCGTCGACGTGAACGGCGACGGTGTCTACGAACTCGTCGTCGGCTCCAGCGGCGAGTCACTCACTTCCGACCAGAGCAAGGACGAGGGCACCATCACCGTCCTGGACGGCTCGGGATGGGACGTCAAGGGAACCGTCGTGGCCAGGGGCGCGGGCGCGTTCAGCAGCATTGGCCGCACCCTCGCCACGGGCGACTACGACGGGGATGGCGACACCGACCTCGTGTACGGCGAGAACGGCGAGGAGAGCGGTTCGCTCCGGTTCCGCCCGGGCCCCCTCACCGCGGCCGGCGTGACCACCACCCTGCGCCGCTACAGCCTGGGCGGCGCCACCCGCGACCTGGTCACCGGCGACTTCGACCGCGACGGCCGGGACGACCTCGCCGCCACCTGGCAGGGCGCGGAGGACTCCGGCACCTTCCTCACGCGCTGGGACCACCAGGGCAAGCCGGCTCAGTGGTACGCCGACGCCGACCGGGGCGGCTCGCTCGCCGCCGCCGACTTCGACCGGGACGGCACGGACGACCTCGCGGTCGGCCTCGTACAGCCCAACCCCGAGGCGGAGAGCACGCATTGCGTGGACCGACTCGGTGGAGCGGTGCTCCTGCTGAAGGGCTCGAAGACCGCGGGCTTCGGCAGTGAGAGCGAATGCATCACCCAGTCGAGTCCCGAGGTCGGGGGTGCGGCCGAGGAGGGCGACGATTTCGGTGCCGCGCTGGCCGCGGGCGACCTGAACGGGGACGGCCGTCCGGAACTGGTGGTCGGCGTGCCCGGCGAGGACGTGGGCACCGTCAAGGACGCGGGCGGATACGTGACCATGAACGGCACGGAGCACGGCCTCCACGGCGGCCTGGCCCGCAGCCAGAGCACCAAAAACATGCCCGGCACGGCCGAGGCCGGCGACCGCTTCGGCGCTCAGGTGGCCGTCGGCGACTACAACCGCGACGGACTGCGGGACACCGCGGTGAGCGCGCCCGGGGAGAACGCCGGTGAGCCCAGGTCCGGTGGCGTCTGGTTCGCACCGACCAGCACCACGGAGACGTACCCGCTGGGCAAGTCGCTGACCCCGTTCGGCTTCGCACTCCCCCACGGAGCCATCAAGTACGGCGAAGTGCTGGGTCTCTAGACAGCGGGACCGATCCGGTGTGAGACGAGGCTCTCACGCTCTGTGACCGATCGCCCGAGGGTCGCGGTCGGCGGCGGTCCGGCACGCGGTGTGTCTGATCGCCGTCGACCCTCTCGCACTGGCGTTTGATCACGGGTGGTGGGGCTACTCGCCTCCCTAGGCGTCGTCACAGCGAGGGACAGCGAGATCGACGCGCTGCCGCCGACGGTGTCCGTCGGCGGAACCCCGCAGAGGCAGATGACAAGGGGTTGGTCGCGATGACCATGGTGACGCAGCAGGGCGGCGGAGGCGGCTCAAGCGGCCTCTACGACGTTCTGGAACTCGTCCTCGACCGTGGCCTGGTGATCGACGCGTTCGTCCGGGTCTCTCTCGTCGGCATCGAGATTCTGAAGATCGACGTCAGGGTCGTGGTCGCCAGTGTGGACACCTACCTCCGCTTCGCCGAGGCCTGCAACCGCCTCGACCTCGAAGCGGGGCCCCGCAAGCCGGCCGGCCTCACCGAGCTCACCGGGAAGCTCACCGAGTCCGGGGCCAGCGGCAAGACCAAGGGAGCACTCTCCGGCGCCGCCGAGACGATCGCCGATGCCTTCGGTCAGGCACGTGACGAGGGCCGGGAGCGCCAGGGTGAGCGGGCCGCGCGCAGGAGGGGGGAATGAAAGATGGGCACCTATGTCTACGGGATCGTCCGCGCTTCTCACTCCCCTCTCCCCCAGGATCTCGAAGGCATCGGAGAGCCCCCGCGGCCGGTACGCGTCATGCGTCAGGGCGAGCTGGCCGCGATCGTGAGTGACGCCCCCGAGGAGCTGCGGCCCAAGCGCCGGGACCTGCTCGCCCACCTGCGAGTGCTGGACGAGGCCGCAGCGGAGGGCACGGTGCTGCCGATGCGGTTCGGCAGTGTCTCCGTGGACGACGACACGGTGACCGCGGTGCTCGCCGAGCGGTCGGAACACTTCCTCGAGCGGCTGCAGGCGCTGGACGGCACGGCGGAGTACAACGTCAAGGCCAACCATGACGAGGAAGCCGTCCTCCGCGAGATCATGGCGCACCAGGAGGTCATCCGGTCGCTGGCGGACGCGAACCGGAAGGCCGGCGGCGGCACGCAGGAGCAGAAGATGCGGCTCGGGGAGATGATCGCCGCCGCCGTGCAGGAACGCGAGGTGACCGACGCGGAGCTGTTGCACCAGGCGCTCGCACCACTGGCCGCGCACGTCAGCGCCGGGGCGCAGAGCACCGGCTGGCTGGCCAACATCTCCTTCCTGGTGGACCGCCGGTCAGCGGAGCGGTTCCTGGCCGGCATCGAGGATTTCCGCCGGCGGCACCCGCACCTCGACCTGCGGGTCAACGGCCCGCTGCCGCCCTACAGCTTCGTCGACAGCTCCTCGTCCGAGCAGACCGAGCAGACCGACGGCGGCACCGCGCAGACATTCTGGACCACCGCCCAGCCGAGCGCCGCCCGACCGAACGCCGCCCAGCCGAACGGTTGATGCCCGGCGAACACTGGCTGCTCCCCCCAGGACCTCACAACGCCCGCAGCACCTCCAGGGCGACCGCTTGGGACGCCTTGTCGAGATCGGCACGGCACTGCTCCGCGCTCTCCCCCGCCACGGTGATCAGCGCATAGCGGCCGGACACATGCCCGTTCGGTGGCAGTCGGATCTCCTGGCCCGGCAGGGCGATCGCCTCCGCCGAGTCCACCGAGCCCGGCAGCGCGCCCGGCTCGATGCGCACGTCGCGCGCGATGCAGTCCGTCTCCGGGTACAGGAACCGCACGGCCGCGACCCGGCGGTCGCGTGCCGTCAGCTCCGGCAGTCGCCCGCAGGCCACCTGGGCCGCGGTCCGTGCGGCGTCGACGCCGAGTGCGAGCCGTCCGATGTCGGGGATGCGGTCGCCGCCGATGCGGGCGTTGATCTCGACGATCCTGGGGCCGCGTGCGGTGAGCCGCAGCTCGGTGTGGGTCCAGCCGGTGGTGAAGCCCACGGCGGTGTGGGCCGCCTGGACCACCTCCAGCAGACGGGGGTCGGACAGCAGCGCGTCCCCGCCGTCGATCAGGTGGCCGGTCTCCTCGAAGTAGGGCGCGAACCCGCATTCCTTGCGGGCGACGAACGCCGGTGTCATTCGGCCCTCGTGCCAGGCCGCGTCCACGCTGACCTCGGGTCCGTCCAGGTACTCCTCCACCAGGACGTCTCCGGGGGCCACCTCCTGCGCCCCGGGGGCGGTGGCCGCCCGTGCGAGGCGGAAGGAGCGGGCCAGCGCGTCGGCCGACTCCACCTTCACGACGCCCGTACTGGCGTTCAGCGCGCGGGGTTTGAGCACCAGCGGGTAGCCGACCCGGGCCGCGGCGGCGCGGGCCTGCGGCAGCG
Source organism: Streptomyces albidicamelliae (assembly GCF_025642175.1). Lineage (NCBI taxonomy): Bacteria > Bacillati > Actinomycetota > Actinomycetes > Kitasatosporales > Streptomycetaceae > Streptomyces > Streptomyces albidicamelliae. The sequence continues at coordinate 180,395 of NZ_CP106795.1, forward strand.
AGGTGACCAGGATCGACTGTGCCTGCGGCACCCCGGCGCGGTCCAGGGCCTCGCGGGTGGCCCGTTTGTCGCGGCAGCGCAGGGCCGCCTCGGGCGGGGTGCCGGGCAGGCCGAGGCCTGCGGCCAGCCGGGCGGTCTGCACGACCCTGGTGTCGTCCCAGGTCAGCACTCCCTCGCAGGGAAGCGCGCGGGCCGCCTCCCGCATCGCCGCGACGTCCGTGGTGTCCAGCACCGTGTGTCCGCTCAGGTACGGCGTCTCCCAGGTCGGCTCCCGGTCGGCGAGCAGATGGATGTCGTACTCCTCGGCCACGGAGCGCAGCAGGTAGGCGCGGTAGGCCTGGGAGCCGGCGCCGATCAGCAGCAGGGTCATGTGCGGGCTCCCGCCCCTTCGAGGACCGCCGTGAGGGCGCTCACCGTGCGGTGCAGATACAGCTGGGGCAGCGGGAACGTGGGCAGGCCCTGTTCTCGCATCGCCGCCAACAGCCGTACACCGAGCAGGGAGTTGCCGCCGAGGGTGAAGAAGTCGTCGTCCGGGCCGACCCGGAAACCGAAGAGCCTCTCCCACACCGCGCGCAGCCGTGAGGCGAGGTCGTCACCGGCTGTCTCGGGCACGGCGGTGTCCTGGTCCGTGAGCGGCAGGGGCAGACGGGCGGTGTCCACCTTGCCGTTGGGAGTCAGCGGCAGTGCCGACAGCGCGGTGAGGGTGGACGGCACCATGTGGTCCGGCAGGAAGCGGGCCGCGTGCCGTCGTACGTCCTGGAGGTCGCCGGTGAGGGCTCCGTCGGCGCGGAAGACGACGTAGCCGTCGAGACGGGCCCCCGCCGTGTCGCCGTCGGTGCCCTCGCGCAGCACCACGGCCGCCGCGTCGACCGCCGGCGCGTCCAGCAACCGGCTGCGGATCTCGTCCAGTTCTATGCGGAAGCCGCGCAGCTTCACCTGGTTGTCGAGCCGGCCGAGGTGTTCCAGCCGGCCGTCGGGCAGCAGCCGCCCGCGGTCGCCGCTGCGGTACATGAGTCCGGGGGCGTGCGGGTCGGGCAGGAAGCGCTGCTCGGTCAGTTCGGGGCGGTTGAGGTACCGGCCCGCCACTCCGCGGCCGCCGACGTGGATCTCGCCGGGGACGCCGGGCGGCAGTTCGCGGCCCTCGGGATCGAGGACGTAGACGTGCCAGCCGGGCAGGGGGCGGCCCACGGAGCGCGAGCCGGTGATCGCCTCGTGGCGGGTGACGGTCTGTGCGGTGACGTGCACGGTGGTCTCGGTGATGCCGAACATGTTGACGAGGCGGCACTCCTCCTCGGGATGGCGGTCCAGCCAGAACCTGAGGGGGCGGGTGTCCAGGGGTTCGCCGCCGAAGACGACCAGACGCACGGATGCCGAGATCGGCTCGTCCCGGTCCACCTGCGTCAGCTGTGCGAAGGCACTCGGGGTCTGGCTGAGCACGGTGACCCGCTCGGCGGCGAGCAGCGCGGCGAACTGCGCCGGGTCCCGCGACGCCCAGTACGGTACGACGACCAGCCGGCCGCCGGTCATCAGGCAGCCCCAGATCTCCCACACGGAGAAGTCGAACGCGCTGGAGTGGAAGAGCGTCCACACGTCGTCGGTGCCGAGCCCGAAGTCGTCCTTGGTGGCGGCGAGCAGGGCGGCGACGTTGCGGTGCGGTACGACGACGCCCTTGGGGCGGCCGGTGGATCCCGAGGTGTAGATGACGTAGGCCGGGGCGTCGGCCGGCTCCTCGGCGGTGTCGTCCGGTTCCCCGTCGGCGGCGAGGGCGGAGGGCGGTACGAGCCGTACGTCGTCGGTGCGGGGGAACGCCTCGGACTCGGTGACCACCAGGCGCAGTGCGGCGTCCTCGGTGGTGAAGGCGAGCCGTTCGCCCGGATAGGCCGGGTCCATGGGGACGTAGGCGGCACCCGTCTTGAGCACGGCGAGCAGTACCACGACGAGGTCGAGGGAGCGGTCGAGACAGACGCCGACCCGGTCGCCGGGGCGCACGCCCAGCCGCCGCAGCCCGGCGGCGGCTCCGGCCGCCTCCTGGTCGAGCTGCCGGTAGGTCAGGGTGCGGTCCCCGAAGGTGACGGCGGGCGCGTCGGGGGTGCGCCGTGCCCAGCCTCCCACGGTCTGTTCGATCCGCTCGGACCGCTCCTCGGGCGCCTGGTCCGGGGGCTGAAGGCCGCCGAGCCGGGCCAGGGCGTGCCGCTGGGGCGCGTCGAGCAGGTCGAGGCCGGTGACCGGGGTGTCGGCGTCGGCCGCGACGAGGGACCGGTGGGCGGTGGCGAGCATGCCGGTGACCCAGCGCACCGTCTCGGCGCCGAAGGCGGAGCGGCGGTAGAGGCAGGTGCCGGCGAGGACCGTGGACCCGTCGTCGGCGAGGTGCAGTGACAGGTGGTGCGGGGGTGCGAGGAAGGGCCGGACGGCGGTGGTCTCGGCCTTCACGCCCTCGCCGGTGAGCGGTTCGGGGGTGTCGGTGGTGAACAGGCCGACGGCGGGGGCGAGTCCGGCTGCCGGGACGGCCCGCCGTACGCGTTCGAGGTACTGGCCGACCGTGGGTTCCCCTGCGGTGCTGAGGGTGAGGGCGTGCTCCGCGTCCACGCCGAGCACCACTTCGTCGCGGCCGGTGCAGCGTGCCAGCACCAGGCCGAGTGCGGCCCGCAGGGTGAGTTCGGGGGCGAGGGCGCCGTCGGCGGGCACCGTGAAGGCGTGCTCGCCGGTGGCCGGGTCACCGGGCGTGCCGAGTCCCCACTCGGGGGGCGCCGTCCGGCCGAGGGCGTTCAGTGCCGCCCGCAGCCGCTCGCCGTGCTCCGCCGGAACCGTGCCGTCCGGCGCGGCGGCCGGTGGGGCCGTTTCGCCGAGCACCGCCCGGGCCAGCTCGTACGGGTCCGCCAGGACCGCCCGGTGGGCGACCACGACCAGGTCGGCGACCTGGTCCGGGTACCGCAGCAGGACTACGCGCAGACCGGGTCCGGTGTGCGGGTCGGCGGAGCGGGAGAGTTCGCGTTCCCGGTGCAGGGCGGCGATCTCGCTGTCCGCGCCGCTCGGTACGTCCTCCACCCACAGCCGGGCACCGCTCGCGGCGTGTGCCAGCGCGCGGCCGAGCCGGTGCGGGTCGGCCCCGGTGTGCACGCGCAGTGCCATGGACCGGCACAGCTTGTCCGTGTCCGTGTTGGTCATCGTGTTCCCTCCCCCGTCATCGGCTGGTGAAGCCACCGTCGACCGTCACGGTCGTACCGGTCACCTGGCGTGCGTCGTCGGAGCCGAGCCATACGGCCGCCCCCGCCACGTCCTCCGGCTCGATCAGCCGGTTCATGGGCTGGGCCGCCACGAAGGTCTCCTCGTGTTCCTCGACCGGCACCTCCAGGGACCGGGCGATCTCCGTGAGCATGCGGCCCTCGGCCGCGTCGTCGTCGCGCACCGAACCCGGGCACAGGGCGTTGACCCGTACCCCGTACGGCGCGAGGTCGAGGGCGGCCGCCTTGGTCAGCCCGACGAGGGCGTGCTTGGCCGTGACGTAGCCGGCGAAGTGCCGGTAGCCGACCAGGCCGGCGGTGGAGGCGACGTTGATGACGCTGCCGGAGCGGCGGCCGGTCATGGCGGCGCCCACGGACCGGATCATGCGCCAGGCGCCCGAGACGTCGATGTCGAGCATCAGGCCCCATTCGTCGGGCGCGATGTCGTGCACCGTCTTGCCCGACGGGGCGGCGATGCCCGCGTTGTTCAGCAGGACGTCGATCCGGCCGAACCGGTCCAGAGCGGTGTCGGCCACCGTGCGTACGGCGTCCAGGTCGCGGACGTCCGCCTCGGCGGTGATCACCGTGATGCCGGGGCCCTGCTCACGGCAGAGCCGTGCGGTGTGGGCGAGTTGCCCGGGGGTGCCCAGCGGGTAGGGCACGCCGTCCAGGTCGTGGCCGATGTCGGTGAGCAGCAGGTCGGCCCCGGCCCGGGCGTACGCCAGCGCGCACGCCCGGCCGATGCCCCGGGCCGCGCCCGTGACGATCGCGGCCTTGCCGGCGAGGGCGCCGGCGGTGAGCACCGGACTCATCGGAGCACCCCCGGCGCGGCGAGTTCGGCGTCCAGGAGCCGGACCAGGCCGACGGGCGAGTCCACCAGGTACATGTGTCCGCCGGGCAGTTCAACCTGGCGGCATCCGGCCGTGGTGGACGCCTCCCACTCGGCGGCCTGCTCCCTGGAGACCAGTTCGTCGGTCTCCCCGCGCACCGAGACCACCGGGACCGTGAGCGGCTTCTGGGAGGGCGCGAGGTAGTTCTCGTGCATCTCGACGTCGGCGCGCAAGGGCGGCAGCAGCAGCTCCCGCAGGTCCGGGTGTTCGAGTGCGGGATGGGAGTAGCCGGCGAAGTCCCGGACCTGTCGCAGGAATTCGTCGTCGCTCAGGCCGGTGGCCCGGGTCTCCCGCCTGGTCCAGGGGCCGGGGGAACCGGAGACGAACAGCTTGACCACCTCGGGCCGGCCGAGCGCGGTGATGCGGTGTGCCATCTCGTAGGCGAGGACCGCGCCGAGGCTGTGCCCGAAGAGGGCCACGGCGGGGCTGCCCGCGACCTGGTCCAGCACGGCGGGCAGCAGGTCGTCCACCGCCGCGACCACGTCGGTGTACGGCTGCTCGCCGAACCGCTCCTCACGGCCGGGCAGTTGGACGGGGGTGAGGAGGACGGTGTCGCTGCCGTACTCCTGGCAGCGGCGGAACGCCGAGGCGCCGGCGCCCGCGAAGGGGAAGCACAGAACGGGAATCCGCATGTCAGTTCTCCAGTTCGGCCGCGGACGCCCAGGCCCGTCGGATGAGTTCGCCGGTCTCGGCGGGGTTGCCCCGCACGAAGTAGTGGCCGCCCGAGGACAGCCGCTGGAAGTCGACGTGGTCGGCCACGCGTTCCCAGCAGCGGAACACGTCGGCGGCGTGGGCCAGCCCCTTGTCGTCGTCGGCGACGACGAGCGTGACCGGCGCCTGGATGCGCCAGTCGGGCCCGTCGTCGGTCAGGCCGATGAAGTAGCGGTAGCCGCCGCACACGTCGTGCCGGAAGAGACTGCCGGTGAACGCGGTGTACCGGGTGTCGAGACCGTCCAGTTCGCTGTAGCCGGTCTCGTCGACCATGTAGCGGATGATCTCGTCGTCGGTCCAGCTCTCGATCATCTCGATGGACTCCCGCATCTCCGACGCGGGCGGCAGCAGCTTGGAGCCGATGAAGACGTGCCGCAGGTCGAATCCGCGTTCCTCCAGCACCCGGGCCAGTTCGACGGTGACGGCTGCGCCGCCGCAGTGGCCCCACAGGATCAGGGGCAGGTCGGCAGTCGCCTCGATCCTCGCCACCGTCCGCTCGACCGTCTCGATGACGTCGGTGAAGTCTCCCGGGCGGCTCGGGTTGTGCCCGGGCGGTTCGAGCCCGTACACCACCAGTTCGTCGGTGAGTTCGCCGATGGCGTCGGCGAGCGGTTTGAAGTTGACCGGGTGGCCGCAGGGGTAGGGCACGCAGACGACCGCGGCCCGGGCTCCCTCGGCGGTGGACGACAGCAGGTGGAGCAGTTCCTCCTTGTCGTCCTGTTCGCGGGTGTCGACGAGTGCGGCGAGGGCGGTTAGGCGGGGCACGCGGGTCAGATCGGACAGCGTGACAAGGCCGTCGAGCTCCAGGACCACGCGGAGCGCGGAGAGCGAGTTGCCGCCCAGGGCGAAGAAGTCGGCGTCGGCGCCGATCTCCTGCTCCGGCAGGCCGAGGACGCCGGCCCAGGCCGTACGTATGCGGGCGAGGGTGGCCGCGGAGGCCGTGCCGTCGGCCGGACCGCTCGTGCCGGACTCGGCGCGCTGCTCCGCGGGGGCGAGGCCCAGCAGTGCCGCGTCCTCGTCGGCGAGCAGGTGGCGTGCCTCGTGCGGGGCGTCCGGCTCAGTCGTCATGGCCTCCAGGACGCGGACGAAGTAGCCGCCGATCCGGTCGATCTGCTCCTCGTCGTAGAGGTGGGTGTGGTAGTGCAGGCAGAGTTCGACCTCGTCGGTGAAGAAGTTGCGGGAGAACTCCGTCCGGAACGGGAACTCCGTCTCCGAGTCCACGCGCATGCCCAGCAGGGAGAACTCGGGCAGTCGCCTGAGGTTCTTCAGCAGGTAGAAGTGCGTGAAGTTGAAGGTGGTCTCGAACAGGGTGCGCTGGGTGGCGAGGTCCTGCTTCATCTTCGCCATGGGGTAGCGGCGATGGGGCAGCAGGTCCAGCTCGGCCTGGTAGACGCGGCGGACGAGGTCCGCCCAGGTGCCGCTCGCCACGTCCACCTGGAAGGGCACGGTGTTCAGGTGCAGGCCGAGCGTGGTCTCCGCGCCGGGCAGCTCGGGCCGGCCGCTGTGCTCGTAGCCGGTCATCACGGTGTCCTGGCCCGTGACCAGGCCGAGGACCTTCATGTGCGCGGCGAGCAGTACGTCCTTGAACGGCACGGACAGGGCGTCGGCGGTGGCCTCGACGCGCCGCGCGAGCCCCGCGGGCAGCGGTACGTCGCGCAGGACGACGGTGAAGTCGTCGGTGTGCTCGGCGCCGGGCCGCGGCGGCACGCTCGCGGGGCGCGGGTCCGCCAGCACCGAGCGCCAGAAGTCCTTCGACTCGGGCGAGCGCAGGGCCTGTTGTTCCAGGCCGACGAAGTTGCGCAGGTGGTTGTCGACCGGGGGGCGTGAGGTGTCGCGGCCCTCGCGGATCTGGTGGTACAGCTCGAACAGCTGGGTGTGCAGCAGCGAGATGGACCAGCCGTCCAGTGCCGAGTTGTGCTGGCTGACCGTGTAGCGGTAGCGGTCGTCGCCGAGCACCTGCACATGGAGGGTGACCAGGCCGCCCTCCTCCCACACGAACGCGCGGGACTTCTCGCGGGCCAGCCACGCCTCGTGCCAGGCCTCCTGTCCGGCCTCGTCGAGGTGGCGCAGGTCGTCGACGGTCAAGGGCGGCGGCACGTCACGGTGGACGATCTGGAGGAACTCACTGTAGCCGGTGAGGTGGTAGGTGGTGCGCAGGATCGGGTGCCGGCCGGTCAACTGCCGGACGGCCTCGGTGAACGCCTCGGTGTCGAAGGCGCCGGTGATCGAGTAGCTCAGCACGTCGTGGTACTGGCCGAGGCCGCCGGTGATCTCGGTCTGGAAGATCAGGCCCGCCTGGAGCATGGACAGCGGGTAGGCGTCCTCCGCGTCCTCGGGCAGCAGGGCCCGGTCGGCCTCGGAGATCAGCTCGAACGGCTGGAAGGCGCCGCGTGCCGCCACGTCCGCGACGACGTCACCGGTCGTGGCGTCGCCGTCGATGGACTCGACGAGCTGGGCGATGGTCTGGTGCCGGAACAGCTGCTGGAAGGTGAAGTCGAGTCCCTTCGCCCGGGACTTGGCGAGCACGGAGACGAAATGGATCGAGTTGCCGCCCAGGGCGAAGAAGTTGTCGTGTACGCCGACCCGTGCGACACCGAGGACGTCCCGCCAGATGCCGGCGAGGGTCTCCTCCCGCTCGTCCCGCGGCGCCACGTGGGCGGGTGCCCTCCTGCTCAGGGCTTCGGGGGTGCGCAGGTACGCCCGGTCCAGTTTGCCGTTGGGCGTGAGCGGGAGCTGCTCCAGCACCAGGACACGGCCCGGGATCATGTACTCCGGCAGCTCCTCGCGGATGTGCTCCTTCAGCGCCGTCTCGCTCACCTCGCCGTCCAGGACGACGAAGCCGCGCAGCGAGGTCTGCCAGCCGTCGTCGACGGCGACCACCGCCGCGTCGCGCACCTGGTCGTGGGCGCGCAGTCGCTCCTCGATCTCGCCCGGCTCGACGCGGAAGCCGCGCACCTTCACCTGGAGGTCGACGCGGCCCAGGTAGTCGAGCGTGCCGTCGGGCAGCAGACGGGCCCGGTCGCCGGTGCGGTACAGCCGCTCCTCGCCGGTGGCGGCGCGTACGGCCGCGCCGGTGACGAACTTCTCCGCGGTCAGCTCGGGCCGCCCGAGGTAGCCGCGGGCCACGCCGACGCCCCCGATGTGGAGTTCGCCGGGGACGCCCACCGCGCTGCGGCGGCCCTCGGCGTCGAGTACGTACAGCCGGACGTTGTCGATGGGCCGGCCGATGGGCAGCCGGGCGAGGTGGGCGAGGCCGGCCACCGGCTGATGGGTGACGTCCACCGTCGCCTCGGTGGGTCCGTAGAGGTTGACGAGCCGGGCGCCGGGGACGAGTTCGGCGAACTTCTCGCTCTGGGTGGGGTTCAGTGCCTCGCCGCTGGTGAAGACCTGGCGCAGCGTGCCGAGTTCGGTGCCGTCGCCGAACCGGGCGAGATGCCCCAGGAACATGGTGAGCATCGAGGGCACGAAGTGCACGGTGGTGACGCGGTGCTTCTCGATCACGGCGAGCAGCGCGGCGGGGTCCTTCTCGGCGCCGGGGGCGGGCAGCGCGAGGGCGGCTCCGGTGAAGGACCACCAGAACAGCTCCCAGACGGAGACGTCGAAGGAGACGGAGGTCTTCTGCAGGAGGACGTCACCGGGGGCGATCGGGTAGGCGCGCTGCATCCAGGTCAACCGGTTGACGGCGCTGCGGTGTTCCACCAGGACGCCCTTGGGGCGCCCGGTCGAACCGGAGGTGTAGATGACGTAGGCGGCGTCCCCTGCGGCGGCCGACGGTGCGACGGGCCCGGAGTCGGCCGCGTAGGACGCTTCGTCGTCCAGGTCGATCCCGGGTGTGGCGCCGGCGGCGTCGGCGAAGCGGGCCTGGTGCAGGACGAGGCGGGCGGAGCTGTCGTCGAGCAGGTAGTCGATGCGCGACCGGGGGTAGGAGGGGTCGACCGGCAGGTAGGCCGCGCCCGCCTTCAGTACGGCGAGGATGCCGGCGATCAGCTCCGGGGAGCGGTCGGCGATCAGGGCGACGATGGCGCCCGGACCGATCCCGCGCTCGCGCAGGGTGTGGGCCAACCGGTCGGAGCGCGCGTCGAGTTCCGCGAAGCTGACGGTGGTGTCGTCGGTGAGGAGGGCCGGTGCGTCGGGCGTGCGGGCCGCCTGGGCGGTGAACAGGCCGTGCAGGGTGGCGTCTTCGTCGAAGGGCTGCCGGGTGTCGTTGCTCGCCGCGATGACGGCGTCGTCCTCGGCGGTGCGCAGCTCGATCCGGTGCACCGGCAGGTCCGGCTCGGCCGTGGCGCGATCCAGCAGCAGCGCGTACTGGGCGACGGCGTACCGCATGGAGTCCTCGGCGAAGCGGTGGCGGTCGTAGTGGAGGCTCACCACCAGTTCGCCGTCCTCGCGGGCGACGACGAAGCGGGTGCCGCCCGGGGTGCGCGGGCCGGGGTCGTGGAAGTCCGTCAGTTCCAGCGCGGTCTCGAAGACGTCGGAGCGACCCAGCTGGGCGGCGAGTTCGGCGAGCGCGAAGTCCTGGTGCTGTTCGGCCTCGCGTACGGCGGTCGAGACCCTGGACAGCAGTTCGCGCAGGGTGCCGCCGGGCCGGGCGCGTACCAGCAGGGGACCGCCCGCGAACTCGGGCGCGGCGCCGCGCGTCGGCTGGGCGACGGTCACCTCGTCCTGGCCGGTGTGGCGGCCCAGCAGGGCGACCAGCGCGGCGGTGAGCACGACGTGGAGCATGTCGGGCTTGCCGCGGCTGATCCGGTCGAGCCGTTCGGTGAGGGCCGTACCGAGGCGGCGGACGTGCGTTCCGGTCTCCGGTGCGCGTCGGCCGTCGCGCGGCCGGAGGTCGGGGAGGAAGCCGGAGGGCTGCGCGAGGGCGGCCAGCTGGGATCGCCAGTGACCGTCGTGCGTGTCCGGTGCGGAGAGTGCTGCCTCGTGGTCGAGCGATTGCATGCGATGTCTCCTGCGCTGAAGCGACGTGGGGTCGGACGTGTGCGCGGGGTGGCCGATCGGCCACAGTGGGTCACCCCTGGACGGTTGGGGGTGACCGCGTCAGGTGCGTGGGCGCCGGGCGCCCGGCGGGTCAGAGGTCGAAGTCGAGTTCGGCGGTGAGAATGTCGGCGGCGGCCCGGGCCGGGCGCTCGGGGCGGTCCGGACAGAGGGCGCCGAGTGGCGCCGTCGGGTCGGCGGCGAGGGCGTCGAGCAGGGCCACGAGGTCGTCGCGCCAGCCCTCCACCGTGTCCCGGCGGAACAGTCCGGAGGCGTACTGCCAGGCGGCCCGCAGGGTGCCGGCGTCCTCATGGATCTGCAGGTTGAGGTCGAAGACGGCCTGCCCGGTGGGTTCCAGGCGCAGCGGCACCCGGGCGCCCTGGAAGTCGACCGCGGCGTAGCGGCCGCTGTGCAGGGCGATGAGGGCGTCGAACAGCGGGGTGCGGCTGTAGTCGCGTACGGGCGCGGCGAGGGCGACGACGTCGTCGAACGGGAAGTCCTGGTGGGCGAAGGCCTCCTCGGCGGTGCGGGTGGTATGCCGCAGGTAGGTCTCGTAGGGCAGTGCGGGGTCCGCGTCGCCGCGCAGGCATACCGTCTGGGCGAACATGCCGACCGTGCGGTGCAGTCCGGGGGCGGTGCGGCCCGAGACGGGTGTGCCGAACGTGACGTGCGCCGTGCCCTTGAGCCGGCCGAGCAGGATGCCGTAGGCCGAGGCGAGCACCGCGAACAGGGTGACGTCCCGCTGTCTGGCCAGTTCCCGGAGGCGTGCCGTGCGGTCCGGGCCCAGGTCGAAGGTGACGACATCGCCCGCGAGTTCCCGCAGAGGCGGCCGCGGCCGGTCCGTGGGAAGGTCGCCGGGGTCGGGCGGGGAGGCGAACTCCTGCCGCCAGTAGGCCTCCTGGGATTTCTGCTGCCTTCGCCCCTCGGGTCCGGTCAGCCAGACGGCGTAGTCGCGGTAGCGGAGCGTGGGGGGCGGGGGTTCGTCACCCGCGTACAGGGCGTCGAGGTCCTCGAACAGCGGTGCCAGCGAGTAGCCGTCGACCACGATGTGGTGCAGGTCCAGGCGCAGGGTGACGGCGGCCGGTGTGCGGTGCACCTCCGCCCGCCACAGGGGTGCCTCGGACAGGTCGAAGGGCCGGACGAATGCGGCGAGGGGCCCGGGTTCGCCGTCGTGGACTTGGATCGACGGTTCGGCGTCGTCGTCGATGTGCTGCACGACCTCGCCGTCGTCCGTGACGGCGAACCGGGTGCGCAGCGCGTCGTGGCGCCGGGTGAGCCGGCGCAGGGCGTCGGTCAGCCGCAAGGTGTCGGTGTGGGCGGGGAGTGCGAGCGTGATGGGCACGTTGTAGTGCACGGCCCGTTCGTCCTTGAGCTGTTCGAAGTACAGCCGACGCTGTTGCGGGGTGACCGGATACGAGGGACGGGGCGGTGCGGGCCGGATCGCCGGTTCGGTGACGGGGGCGCTCCCCCGCACTAACGCCGCGAGTCCGCCCAGGGTGCGCGAGCGCAGTACGGCGCTGACGGGGCAGTCACGCCCGAGTACCTCCCGGACGCCTGCGGCGATCAGGGTGGCGGTGAGGGAGTCGGCGCCCAGGTCGCGCAGATCATGGGCGACGCCGAGGCCCTTGATGCCCAGGGCCTGTTCGGCGAGGTCCACCAGGGCCCGCTCGATGTCGTCCGACGGCGGGACGGCGGGTGTGCCGGGCGGCAGGTGGGCGCCGCCGGGGTCGGGCAGGGCGGCGCGGTCGACCTTGCCGGTGTGGTTCAGCGGCAGCGCCTCGAGGGGGACGAGGTGGGCGGGGACCATGTGGGGCGCGAGCGCCTGCGCGAGGTGGTCCCGCAGGTCCTCCGGCGCGGGCGGGCGGGGTCCGGCGTAGTAGCCGCACAGGTACTTCTCGCCCCGGCCCGGACGGGAGCGGGCGAGCACGATGGCCTCCGCCACGTCCGGGTGGCCGAGCATGGCCTTCTCCACCTCGGCCGGTTCGATGCGGAATCCGCGCACCTTGACCTGGTGGTCGCGCCGGCCGAGGAACTCCACGGTGCCGTCGGGCCGCCAGCGCGCCAGGTCGCCGCTGCGGTAGAGGCGTCCGCCGCCCGGGGAGAACAGGTCCGGCACGAAGCGTTCGGCGGTCAGCTCGGGCCGGCCGAGGTAGCCGCGCGCCACACCGTCCCCGCCCAGGCACAGCTCTCCGGGGACGCCGACGGGGCACAGCCGCCCCCGGTCGTCCAAGATGTAGGCGGTCGAGTGGGCGATCGGGCGGCCGATCGGTATCCGGCCCAGGTCGTCCCGGGTGATGCGGTGGGTGAGCGAGAAGGTGGTGTTCTCGGTGGGGCCGTACCCGTTGACCAGGGTGACTCCGGGGCAGGCCGTCATGGCCTTCGCGACGTGTACGGACGACAGTGCGTCGCCGCCGACGACGAGTTCGCGCAGTCCGCGGAACGCGGTGGCGTCCTGTTCCACGAGCTGGTTGAACAGCGGTGACGTCAGCCACAGGGTGGTGATGTCGTGGGCGGCCAGCTCACGTCCGAGGGCGCGTGCGTCGAGGATGACGTCAGAGTCCACCAGGTGCACGCTGCCGCCGTTCAGCAGCGGTCCCCACAGCTCGAAGGTGCTGGCGTCGAAGGCGATGGAGCCGGTGGGCAGGACCCGCAGGGGCCGCCCGAACCGTACGTAGTCCGTGCCCTTGACCAGCCGCACCACGTTGCGGTGGGTGACCTCGACGCCCTTGGGCTGTCCGGTGGTTCCGGAGGTGTAGCAGATGTACGCGAGGTCGGCCGCCGCGGGAGGCACGGTGAGGTGGTCCGCGGGGTGCGGTGAGGGGTGACCCGCGGGGTGCGGGGACGGGTGGCCCGTGGGGTGGAGCACCGTCCCGTCGAAGACGAAGTCCGCGGGCACCTCGGGTGAGGTGACCAGGACGCGCACCGAAGCGTCGGCGAGCAGCCATTCGGTACGCCGGGCCGGGAGACCCGTCTCCAGCGGCAGGTAGGCACAGCCGGCCTTGAGGATGCCGAGCGCACCGACGACGAGGTCCGCGGTACGCCCGGTGCGCAGGCCGACCCGCTCGCCGTGTCGTGCGCCCGCCGCCCGGATGGCGTGGGCCAGCCGGTCGGCTGCCGCGTCGAGCTCGCCATAGGTCAGCCGGCCGGAGCGGTCGGTGACGGCCGTCGCGTCCGGGGTCCTGCGGGCCTGCTCGCCGAAGAGGGCGGGAATGCCGGCGCTGTCGGGGTAGGGCCGGGAGGTGTCGTTGAAGGTGCCCAGGATGAGCGCCCGCTCATCCTCGCCCAGCAGGTCCGCCGCGTGCACCGGGGCCTGCGGGGAGCGGTCGAGGAACGCGGCGACGCGCCGGAGGTGATCGCCGAGGCGCCGTACGGTCGGCTCGTCGAACAGCGAGGGACGGTATCCCAGGAGCAGATCGGTTCCGTCCCGGGTCAGTTCGAGTTCCGCCGAACCCGCGGGCACGGCGTGGTCGGCGTAGCGTACGGCGGTCTCCGCGGGGCGCCGGTGCGGGGCCGCGTGTGCGGTCCGGGCCAGCAGGGCGGAGGCGGGTTCGTCCGGTTCGACGGCGAGGGTCAGCGCCCCCGCGCCGCGTCCACTCAGATCGACGTCGAGCAGCAGCCGCCGCTGACCGGTGTAGCGGTGCAGCAGGAGGGCGAACGCCGCCAGGTCGTGCGGGGTCGCCGCGTTCCGCAGACGCACCGAGGCGAGCGCGGTGTCGGCGGCGTCCCGGGTGCGCGGGTGGTCGGTGACGAGGAGGACGGCGTCGCCGTCGGTGTCGGGGCGGGTGTCAGGAACCGGCGGGGACGGCGTCGGCGTCCGGGTCGGAGTCCCGCTGCGCACGCTGGTCATCTGCTGCTGTCACCCCCAACCGGAAGGCGAGGTTGCGGAACAGGAACAGGGTGAGGGCGCCGGGCAGTACGGCGAGCGAGGCGACGACCAGGATGAGCAGGCTGTAGTGGTCGCCGCTCAGCAGCACACCGCCGAGGGCGGAGCCGGCCGGCAGCGCACCGGCCATGACGGTACGCATCAGGGTCATCGCCCGGCCCCGCATGGCGTTGGGCACGCGGGTCATGCGGACCACTCCGCCGAGGACCGTCATGGGCGCGGACAGGATGCCGTTGAGCACCAGGCCGATCAGGATGAACGGCAGTGCCTTCGGTACGAGCAGGAACAGCACGGCGCCGGACAGGAGTTGCAGCGCGCCGATACGCAGCATCTGCTTCTCGGAGGTCTTCGCGGCACCGGAGACGAGGGAGCCGATCAGTTCGCCTGCCGCCATGACGGCGAGCATCAGGCCGAGCACGCCGGGACCACCGTGGAACTCGTCCTTGGCGAGCCAGGGCAGGGCGACCACCAGGGCCCCCGCGGAGACGTTGAAGGCTCCGAAGGAGAGGGTGAGCACCAGCAGGAAGCGGTCTCGCGTGACCAGCCGGAACACGGGTTTCCAGCCGGGCTTCTCGCCTACGGCGTCGCCGGTCGGTTCGGGCCGGGCGAGGGGCGCGTCGATCATGCTGATCAGCAGGGCGAAGGCGAAGTAGGTGGCGGCGTCCAGCAGCAGGACGTTCTGGGCGCCGAACGCGGTGATCAGCAATGCGCCGAGAGCGGGTCCGACGACGTTCGCGGCGCCCATGGCGGTGGCTTCGAGTCCGGAAGCGGCCTGGAGCTTGTCCTCGGGGACCAGTTCGGGCAGGACGGCGGGTGTGCCGGCCAGCGGGATGATCTTCAGCAGTCCGTAGACCAGCGCGACCACGTACAGGACCCAGACGTGCAGTGCGCCGGCCAGTGCCAGCAGCGGCACCAGCGCGACGACGAAGCCGCGGAACACCGAGTCGGATATGAAGAGTTTGCGCCGGGAGAACCGGTCGAGAAGCGGTCCGACGAACGCACCGCCCACGATCACGGGGAGGGTGAGACAGACACCCAGTACGCCGAGGCCGGCGGCGCCGGCCTTGTCGAGCGTGATCCAGGCGAGCGCGGCGTAACTGGCGCCGTCACCCAGAAGATTCAATACCAGGGCCGACCACAGCAGACGGTAGTCCCTGAGCTGCAAAATGGCTAAATATGCTTTCACGTGACCGCACCGTTCTATGAGCCTGTAGGCAACAGAAGTGCACGGGCGGGCGTGTTGTTCACGCCAACTTTCCCGTATAGTGGTGCAGATGAAGGGCGCGTCGAGAAGCCATCCGCTCACCTGGGATGCGGACAGACCGAATTACGGCACCCAGTCCGATGCCGAAATGATCTGAGCTGCTGGTACGCGCACACGTCGGGCCGGCGCCCGATACCCCCGGAATACAAATACCTGACGCAGCGCCCCCCGCCCTGCTTTCGCCACCCCTGAGCGGCAGCCCCCGTTTTCCGTCACATGTTCTAACAGTTTCGCCGAGTTCGAGTCAAGCAATGCACGTGCCGGGTTTTTGGCGGGTTCTCGACTTGCCGTGACTCGGTTTGCGCTCGAAAGTCCACGGCACGCTCACCGCTTACACATTCGAGCCGACTGCACATGAGAAGGCCGCATGCGCTGGACACGAAGCGAAACGGAACAGGTGCCGCCGCGCGCGAGGCACCGGGGCCGTCGGGGCGGCGGCCGACCGGACGAACTCCTCACCGGCCCGTGCCGGATGAAGACGGGACATATCCGGCCGCGCGCGTCACTGGCCCCAGGCGTCGGTGACGCGCGCGGCCCAGTGCGGGACACGCCATCTCATGACGAGTCGCGGCGCCACGCACGGCGAATCGGCCGCCTACGACGAGAGGGGAGTCGCGTCAGGCCGCCGAGCGAGGAAGGCCGACGGAACGGCTTTCCTCCACGATGCGGTAGCCGGCGCTCGTGTAGAGGTTCATCGCCACCTCGTTGCCGCCCCAGACGGTGAACATCAGCACCGAGTCGCCGGCTGCGAGCGTGGCCTGCTCGCCGACCGCCATGGCCGCTCGCCCGTACCCCTTGCCGCGGTGGGCTTCCTCGACGTGCAGCGAGTAGCCGTAGCTGACTCCTGGGACGTACCCGTGCTTCAGCCAGCCCGTGCCGATCCGCTCCCCCGCCGCCTCGAGGACCAGGAACGTGTTGTCGGGCGTGGACAGGCCCTCCGGGAGCAACTCGGCGAAGTCACGGTCCGACTTGCGTACGGCCTCTTCGGGGCTCAGGGCCCCCGACCGGACGATGTCGCCGACATAGGCGTCCTTCTCGAAGGCCAGCCAATCGGGATACTCGGCGTGCGTCATCGGCCGTCCGGTGACGCCGTTGGTGGGTTCCGGCGCGGAACCCACGCGACGCGCCCTCAACTGGCCGCGGATGCGGTAGCCGTCGAACAGTTCGCCGGCGGGCTCGGTGAGGCGTATGTCCAGCCGGCGTGCGCCGCGCTCCGCGCACCAGCCCTCCGCCCAGTCCCGGGCGGCCCGCTCGTGCCCTCGGCCGGCATGGGACACGTCAAGGTGCAGGTCGCCCATGCGGCCCGCGAGCGCGCCGTTGACGTCGGTCACGGCCACGGCGACGTACCCCGCGTGCGCACCGGCGTCCGTGATCTCGGCGACGGTCCAGTCGTTGCCGGTACACCAATCCCCGGCCATGCGCTCCGCCGCGGCCGCACCGAGCCCTGCCGACTCGTACGAGGCGCGCCACCGCTCCTTGAAACCGGTCTGCCATGGAGTGCTGTCGCTGAGGACGTTGAATTCTGTCACTGGGTCACACTAGCCGCGTGGCGATGGACCTGAGCTGGCATTTTCGGGGCACCCGACGGTTCGTCAACTTCGCCTCGTGACGACTCCTCAGCAGTCACCGCAGCAGCTTGCGGGGAGCTGAGTTGGTCAAGTTTCCTTCTGGCGCCAACCTGGTCCGGCCGGCCGGCCAGCAGTGACGATTGAACCACGGCTCGCGGGCAGCATGCGGCAAATCGAACTAAAGTTCGCAAATCAGCGGTACCCACCGCCCGCCTCGCATCGTGTCGGATTACGAGCCGCCGGAGGGGCTACTCGCAGCAGATGAAACTCAGTGACGTTCTGCATCGGATACCTCCGCTGGCCGAGCGCCTCTCCCCCGACGCCCAGGGCCCGGGCCGGGTCCTGCAAGCCGTCGACCGGGTGGAGCGGTTCTCCGGCGCGGACCGGTTGCTCGACCGCGTGCAGCGGGTGATCCAAGCGGCGCCGCTGGGCCGGGCCCGCGACGGGCTGCACGGCCGGTGGCTCGGCCACCCGGTGCACCCCTTGCTGGTACAGGTACCGGTGGGCAGCTGGCTGTCAGCGGCTCTGCTCGACGTGCTCCCCGGACAGCGACGCGCCGCAGGCACCCTCGTCGCCACCGGCCTCATGGCGGCCGCCCCGGCCGCGCTGGCGGGCTGGGTCGACTGGGCGGACTGCAACCGGCCGCAGCAACGGATCGGATTCGTTCATGCCGCGGCCAACGCCGCCGGCGTCGCCCTGTACGCCACCTCGCTCAGCGCCCGCCTCCGCGGACGGCACACCGCGGGCAAAGTGCTCGGCTGGGCAGGACTGACGGTCATCGGTGCGGGCGGCGCGCTCGGCGGACATCTCGCCTACCGGCAGGCCGCCGGGGCCAACCATGCCGAAGCCGTCGCACAGCTGGTGGGGCCGGGATGGCACCACGTCGCCGACCTGAGCGACCTGCCCCACGACAAGCCGGTACGCCGCACTGTCGCGGACGTCGGCGTGGTCGTCGTACGCCGGCCGGACGACACGGTGCACGTGCTCGCCGAGCACTGCAGCCATCTCGGCGGCCCGCTGTCGGAAGGGGCGCTCGAAGACGGCTGCCTGCGCTGTCCGTGGCACGGCAGCCTCTTCCGGCTGACCGACGGCTGGAACGTCCAAGGCCCCGCCACCGCACCTCAGCCCGCCTTCGACACCCGCGTCACCGAGGGCCGCGTGGAGGCCAGGCTCCGCCAGTAGCGGCACAGGCAGCCGGACACTCACCTTGATTCCCCCGGAGCCGGCGGCGCACAGGGCGTATACAGCGTGGGATCTGGAAACTCGGGGGTGGAACTCTCGAAGGACGCGCGGAGGGAGCCCGCTATGAGCCATGTCAGGGCGAGTGCATCGGAGCTGCCCCAGCCCCTGCCGTTCATCGGCTCCGGACTGCGCCGCATCCCCGGTGTCGAGCAGCTGAACAAGATCACCGACGGCGCGTTGAACCGGATCGGAGCGGTCTCTCCCCGTGGTCGCCGACTGGCGGTGTACACCGGAGCCGGTGTGCTCGGCTTCGCGGGGGTGGTGGAGTGGCCCCTCGCAGTGACCGGTGCGGCCGTCGCGTGGCTGACCCAGCCGCGCCCCGCGGCAGACGTGTACGACGACACGACCTCGGATGTCCGGGAGGCAAGCGTTCAGCACGAGCCGGCCCGGGCCTCAGTACCGTCGACCCCGGCCGGCACGGGCCCCGGCCCCGCCGAGGCGTTGGCCGGCAAGACCACGACGCAGGAGCACCTCGGTCCCGGCGACCGGTTGGCGCCGTCGCATTTCCACCGCGAGCACGCCGAAGAGCGCGGCCACGAACAGCCCGCCAAGGTGGGTGACCCTGCCACTGCCTCGGCACTGAAGCGGGTCGCGCGGGCCTGCGCGGACCATGACGACGCAGGTGCCTCCGCCTCCGCGCCCGGTTCGGCTCACTAGGAAGCGTGAACCCCTGGCCCCCGAGTACGGCAGCACCGCGAACCGGGGCGGAAGGCGGCCGTACCGCGACGTCGAGGTGGAAGGCGGCCGTACCGGGGCGCAAGGCCCCCACCACGGCTTCGCGCGGGGCCGCGCACTTCTGCGCCGGTGTGCGTCACGCGTCACCCGCTCGGCGGACCGTGCGGGCCGAAATACACGTCATCTCCGGGCCGTACAGCAAGCTGTCCCTGCCGGTCGCCGACAGTGGCGGCCGTGCCGCATCCCCCACGGCTGATGGAGCTGACATGTCCCACGTGCCCGCCGATCTCACGTACACCGACGACCACGAGTGGATCCGAACGGAGGACGGGACCGTCACCGTGGGCATCACCGATCACGCTCAGCGGAACCTCGGCGACATCGTCTTCTTCGAGCTGCCCTCCGTCGGCAAGGTGGTCGATGCGGGAGACGCCATCGGCACGGTGGAGTCGGTCAAGGCGGCGTCCGAGCTCTACGCCCCGGTGGGCGGCGAGGTCATCGAGGTCAACGAGGAGGCCGTGGACAGCCCGGAAGACGTCAACGGAGACCCGTACGGGATGTGGCTCTTCAAGATCAAGGCCGCGAAGGGAAGGTTCGACGGGCTGCTCGACGCCAAGACGTACAAGAAGCTCGTGGACGGGGAGTGAGACTCCGGGGCGCCCGACGGTTGGTCGGGCGCCCCCGGTCGTTCTGGAGTTCGCGGCACAGGCCCCATCCTCGCGGAAGGCAGGAGGACGGAGATCAATCGAGAGCGCCTTCTCAGAACACTGACGTTCTGGCTGCGGCCGGTGTTCGCCTTGCGCGTCGTCAACCGGTTCCAGAAGATCGTGGGTTTCGACCGCTCGATGGCCCTGGCCTCCAGCGCTCTGACCGCACTCGTCCCGGTCTCCATCATCCTGGGCACCGTCTTCGGGCACTACGACGCGGCAGAGCAGATCATCAAGCGCTACAACCTCACCGGTGCGGGCGCCGAGGCGGTCAGCTCGCTCTTCTCCCCCGCCGAGGAGACCAGCGCGAGCGTGGGCATCCTCGGCATCGTGTTCCTGACGATCTCGGTGCTGAGTTTCACGCGCGCCGCACAGCGACTCTTCGAGCAGGCGTGGGAACTCAAGCCCCTCAGTGTGCGCAACACGCGCAACGGCCTGTGGTGGATCCTCACTCTCGGCTGCTACGCGGTGGTCATCACCGTGCTGTCCGCGCTTCTCGGCGGGCACGCGCTGGGGTTGGCCGCCGTGGTGTGCGAGGTCCCGGTGACCGCCGCGTTCCTCGTCTGGAGCGGATGGGTGTTGTCGGCGAAACGGATCGGCTGGCCGGACCTGATCCCCTTCGGCGTCACAGGCGCTGTTCTGACGGCGGCGTATTCAGTGGGCGCGAGCATCTACATGCCACGTCTCTTCAACTCCTCCGCGGCCCGTTACGGGGTGATGGGTGCGGTCTTCGCGTTGATCTCCGCCCTCTTCACCGCCATGCTCGCCCTGGTCGCGTCGGCGGCACTGGGGCGAGAGGTACGGGACGAGCTGCGCCGGATCCGTGCGG
This sequence comes from Streptomyces albidicamelliae, assembly GCF_025642175.1. Classification (NCBI taxonomy): domain Bacteria; kingdom Bacillati; phylum Actinomycetota; class Actinomycetes; order Kitasatosporales; family Streptomycetaceae; genus Streptomyces; species Streptomyces albidicamelliae. The sequence goes on from NZ_CP106795.1 coordinate 200,359, forward strand.
GCGACCGTCCTACCGACCGTGAGGTGCGCAGACAGTGGGACGCAGTGGTCGAGCAGGCGCGGTCACGGTGGCGCACGGTACGCAAGCAGGTATCGCATCGTCAGCCGAAGGACTCGCGACACTGACGGCGCGCCCGGCCACCGAGGGTCCACGGCCGTCCGTAGCCCGGCAGCCGGTGGGAGGTTGCGCACACGGCTCGACGTTCCGGGTGGAAGAACTGTGCACTCACCGGGACGGCCACACGCAGGAGGCGCTACGACCGCGCAGCGGGCCGGGACGAGTCATGCCGGCGGCCGGGCGAGTCTGGTGGCCACGGCATCGAGAATCCAGTCCAGGCCGGTCGTGAAGGACGTCTCGGCGTCCACCTCCGTGCCGTCGTGAACGGCCTTGCTCAGCGCGGGGAAGCGGCCCGTGGCCAGCATCCTCGTGATGTGCGGGCCGGAGGCGCGCTGCCAGTCGCGCTTGGACAGGCCCGTGGCGCGCTCGGCCCGCAGGTTCGCGATCTCGCGCCTGATCGCGCCGTTGTAGTAGGCGCTGACCGTCTCCACGGCGCGCATGACGGTGTCGATGTCGGCGAGGCCGTCGAGGGCGGCCAGCGTGGACTCGGCCACGGCGAGGCCGTTCGGTCCCAGGGTCGGGCGGCCGCCGAGCAGGTCGGCCAGCCATTCGTGCCGGAGAGCGGCATGCCTGGTGCGGTGGGCGAGCGTGCGCAGCGCCTCCCGCCAGTCACCGGGCTGCTCCTCGGGAAGGATCTCGGCCTGGACCTCGTCCACCATGAGATCGAACAGTTCTTCCTTGGTGGAGATGTAGCCGTAGAGCCGCATCGGGCCGGCGTTCAGCCGGGCGGCGACCTTGCGCACCGACACGGCCTCCAGCCCGCCCTCGTCGGCCAGCGCGATGGCGGCGGCCACGATGCGATCCCGATCGAGCGGCACGGGGCGAGTCGGCGGCTCCGGCCGGTCCCACACAGTCATGCCTAGATCGTACTGTTGCGATACAACGTACCGTCTCAATACAGTGTATCGACATGAGACACCGCATCGCTGTGGTCGGGGGCGGCCCTGCTGGTCTGACGTTCGCCCGCGTCCTGCGCCGCCACGACTGCCCCGTCACCGTCTTCGAGCGCGACCCCGCCCCCGACGCCCGCCCGCCGGGCGGCACGCTGGACCTCCAGGAGCGGCTGGGCCAGCTCGCGCTGGAAAAGGCGGGGCTGCTGGCCGAGTTCGAGGCTCTGTCCCGTCCCGAGGGTCAGGCCATGCGCATCCTGGACGCGGACGGGACCGTCCTGCGCGACTGGCTCCCCCGCCCGGATGAGCGCGCCAACCCCGAGATCGACCGCGGCCGACTCCGCGACCTGCTGCTCGGTACCCTCGACGTCCGGTGGGGGCGGGCCGTGACGCGGGTGGTGCCGGGCACCGATGAGGGCGCAGTGGTCCATTTCGCGGACGGACGGCAGGAGGCGTTCGACCTCGTGGTCGGTGCGGACGGCGCGTGGTCCCGTGTCCGGCCGGCCGTCTCGCCGGTGACACCCCACTACACCGGCGTCACCTCGGTCGAGACCGCCCTGGACGACGTCGACACCCGACACCCTGACCTCGCCCGGCTGATCGGCGACGGCTCCATGGCCGTGTACGGCGCGAACCGAGCCCTCGTAGCCCAGCGGAACAGCGGCGGCCACGTCAAGGTGTACGCCCAGTTCCGCGCGCCGCTGGACTGGCACACGCACCTGGACCGGGCCGACGCCGAGGCCGTGCGATCCGCCCTGCTCGCCCTGTTCGACGGCTGGGCCGCTCCCGTCCGCGAACTCCTCCGCCGCGGCGGCACTTTCGTCCACCGCCCCCTCCACGTCCTCCCGGTGTCCCACACCTGGCCCCACGTCTCCGGGGTGACGCTGCTCGGTGACGCCGCCCACCTGATGCCCCCTTTGGGGGCGGGCGCGAACCTCGCGATGCTCGAAGGCGCCGAACTCGCCGAGTCCATCGCCGCCGGGCCGGACGATCTCGACGAGGCCGTCCGCGCCTTCGAGGAACGGATGTGGGAACGGGCCGGCCGGTGGGCGCGGATCACGACGGCCGGTCTGGAACGCCTGGTCAGCCCGGACCCAGCGGCAGCCCTCGCCCTCTTCGACGAGGTCCAGCCGTCCTGAGGGCCTGGACACTTGTGACGCCCTCCAGGAGCTTCCGGAGAGGCGAAAGGCAATGACCGGGCCGGCCGACCCCCAAGGGTCAGCCCCTGCTGGTCACCGCGATCCCGCGGCGACCAGCTTCGCGGTGATGGGTTCGAGCTCGGCGACCAGCTCGTCGAGCTCGGCGGGCGACAGGGCGTCGTACGGCGCGGCGGCGAGCTCGTCGGTGAGGGCTTCGATACGTTGCCGGGTCTCGCGGCCGGCGTCCGTGAACCGGCCGTCGGTGTCGACGAGTCCGCGCTCGCGCAAGCCGTCCATGACCGCGGCGAGCCGCTCCTTGGGCAGGTGATGGATGCGCCCGAACGACTCCGGCGGGTGGATGCCCTCCGCGAGCGCCGAGAGCACGTGGGCCTCCGTGCCGCCGATGCGCGCGCAGACGAGCGCTGCGACATGCCCGTCACCGCGGTGCTCGCGCAGCATGGTCGCGGAATGCCACAGCCGGGCGACCGGGTCGCTCGGGACCGGAAGGGTACGCATCCCGGCGTACATCACCCGGCCTTCGGTGGGCGCGCTCGTCGCGGCTTTCGTGGTCAGGTCTGCGGCGCGCACGAGGCCCGGGGATCCGGCCAGCTCCTCGCCGAGGATCCGTCGTACGGAGGCGGCACTGCCCCGCTCCCGCGCGGCGACGGACGCCTCGGGCGGGATCGTCTCCCAGGCACTCGGAATGTGCCGCGCTGCCTCCCCGTCGGCGAAGCTGTAGAAAGCGGCGTGCACGACCTGTGCCGGTACCCGCCCCAGCGGCGCGGCCCGGCTGGCGAAATAGCCGTCCCAGTAGGTGCGATGGCCGAGCGCGGCCAGCTCCTCGTTGCATTCGTCGGCAAGGAAGGTGACGAGGCAGATCGGCTCCAGGAGCTCGAACATCCGGCGGGCTGTGTGCGTCATGGCCCACATGATGCCCGCGGTCAGTCCCCAGGGGAGCGGTAACGCCACGAACGCTCCTCACGGCAGGGGAGCCTGGCCGACACACCTCATCGATCCTCTTGTCGCTGCCGAGTCGCTACCCGCACCAGGCCGTGGTACCGGCCGCGGCCTGGTCCCGGGTGTGGCAGGGCCGCACTCCTCCGGCCCGGCAAGCAACCTCGTCGGCGCTACTCGGCGCCCCCTCCGCCGCACAGCTGGCGCTGCCGCCGTAGTTCGGCGACATCGGCGTCGGGCAGGGTGAGGGCGTGGTCGAAATCTTCGAGCGCGCTCTCCGTGTGGCCGTCGGCCAGGTGGGCGAGACCGCGGTTGAGCAGGATGTCGGGATCGTCGCCGACGACGTCGAGCGCCACGGTGAGGTCCGCCACGGCTCTGCCGGGCCGCTCCTGCCGGTAGTGGACGACGGCGCGGTTGACGAGCGCGGCCGGGTACCGGGGGTCCTTGCGCAGGGCACCGTCGAAGGCGATAAGGGCGGCGTCGAGCGTGCCGCGTTCCAGGAGGACCGTGCCCTTCAGGCAGAGCAGTTGCACCTCGTCCGGGTGCCGTGCCAGACCGGTGTCGGCATCCGCTTCGGCGCCGTCGAGATCACCTGTCTCCAGCAGCAACTCCGCGCGGGCGACACGCGTGTCGAGGTCGTCGGGCTCCATCTCCAGGACGCGGGTGAAGTCGTCCAGGGCACCCTCGTGATCACCATGCTGCGCCCGTGCCGTACCCCGGTTGTAGTACAGCTCCGGGAAGGGGGGCGCGAGCTGTACGGCGCGGTCGTAGTCGGCCAGGGCGGCGTCGAGGTCGCCGCGGTCACGTTCGATCCTGGCGCGTTCCGAGAGGTAGTCCGTGTAGTAGGGATCGAGGTCGACGAGGCGTGAGTAGTCGGCGTGGGCCTCGTCGGGGCGGCCCAGGGCGACGAGGAGGCGGGCCCGGTTGTAGAGCAGCTGGGAGCGGTGCAGGACCCAGCTGTCCTCGTCCAGTTGGCCGTCGAGGCGGCTGATGCACGACTCCACCAGTTCCAGGGCTCGGTGCCGGTTGCCGCGGTGCATCTCGACCAGAGCGAGGCCGTTGTCGTGGAAGACGCTGTAGGTGAGGCGTTCGGCCGGGTCGGGCAGGATGCCGGCGATGGCCACCGCGTTGTGCTGCCACTGGACGGCCAGCTCGTGGTTGCGCGGTCTCAGGAAGCGCGTGTGCAGCATGGCGACGGCGTAGCTGGTCATCATGTGGATCTTGGGGTCGGTGAAGCGGCGCAGCAGGTCCTGGTACAGCTCCATGGACTGTTCCAGGCGGCCGATCGGGATGCAGGCGGCCGCCGCCTCCCGGGTGAACTCCCAGTAGTCGTGCTCGTGTTCGCGCGGGTCGCTCACACCGCGGCCGCGCAGGCCGAGGTCGACGACGGCGGCGGAGAACCCCTTCGCCACCGCGTGGCGCTGTGCGGCCAGCAGGGCGGCCCGTCCCGAGCCGGACGGATCGCTGCCGTGCTCCCGGTGGTGGGTGAGCGCGCTCATGCGGGCACCCCAGGTGGCGACTTCCTCCAGAGCGTCGGCGCGCCGGTCGTGGAGTAGTGCGACCTCCCGCGGGTCCGCCTGCTGGTAGGCGCGGATCAGCGCGGGATCGTCGTCGGTGCAGTCGCCGTCGACGTAGGCGGCCACGCGTTCCGCGTCGGTGCGGTGGACCGGGGTACGCCCTCCGTCACGGGGGGCGGGGAGCGTGACCGCGTCGCCGAGTGCGGCGTCCAACTCCTCGGCCAGCGTTCCCGCGTTCGCCGCGACCGCGATCCGCAGGACGCGCGCGTCGGCCCGGCGCACCAGCAGTGCGAGCAGTTCCCGCGTGGTCGCCTCCGCGGCGTGCACCTCGTCGAAGACGACCTCCAGCGGTACGGCGGCCTCGTCGGCCGGGGTTCCGTCGGTCTGGAGGCGCCGGGCGTACTCGAGGAGGAAGGTGACGATCCCCTGGTTCATGGCGCGGATCCAGCCGGCGCCGAAGAAGCGCGTCCGCTCCTCGTAGGGGGCGTCGTCGGCCAGGGTCCGCGGTGGCGGCCCGATGATCTCCGCCAGTTCAGGCATGCCGTACAGGAGGGCCACACGATGCTCGTCCACGAGGTCGGGCCAGCGGAGATGAGCCTCGGGCAGGATGGCACGCAGTACGGTGTCCACGCCGGTGTAGGGACCGCGCAGCCGTTGGTGGCAGCGGACCACGAGTGCCTTGTCGGTGTGGGCCGCGACGGTGCGGAGGCGGTCCTCACGCCTCTCGCCCACGATCCTCAGGTGGCGCGTCATGTGAGTTCGACCTCCGGGGACGACGACGAGTGGGTGGGCCCCGCCTTGCTGTTCCGGCGTTTCCTCCGGGACAGCACCACGAGAGCGACGATCTGGGCGATGTTCATGCACAGGGAGAGCACGGCGTCCCAGAAGGCCGGGTCCAGTTCTCCGGAGCCGATCGCTCGTGCGGCGATGCTGCCGTACTGGACGGTCACCGGGACGCTGACGAAGATCGTGACGGCTGCCAGTGCGCAATAGCCCAGCACGATGAAGGGGCCGTAGAAAGTGCCGACGCGGCGGTCCCGGGCGGTCCACTGCTCCTCGTCGACGACGCGGTCCGGGTGGTTCAGCAGACGCCAGAACCGGTTCTTCAGCAGCGTCATGGCCGCGTCGTGCAGATCGTGGCAGTTCCAGGCGGTGGCGGCCACGTAGTAGAGGTCGGTGCGCAGATAGAGTTGGAACTGCCAGAGCATCCGGACGCCGACGGTGAATGCCAGGGCGAGGCAGAGCCTGCCGGTGAAGGAAAAGGTTCCGTCCGGGTGCCGGGTCGCCTCGGCGACGAGTCCGAAAGCACCGAAAACGACTCCGTCGCAGACGATCCCGGCGAGAAACGGAAGATAGCGTTTCGCTCGCGGAACGCTCAGAAGTCCATTGATCTGGGTCTCGGCGACGATATACGTCAGACGATTGCTCAGACTCAGTCGCGTGGGCAGACCGAGCCGGCGGCCGGCGAGGATGTGGAAACCCTCGTGGACGAGGAGAAGCGGCACCTGTCCGAGGGTGATGACGAGCTGGACCACCAGCAGCGAGTGCACGAAGAAGATGTGCGAGGGACGGGGGGCCAGGTCCGTGTGGACGGCCGCGGCCCACGCCCATCCCGCGGCGACGGCGGCGTACAGGCACCAGGCCACCGGGGAGAACGCGGCGCGCCCGAGCCCGCGCAGGCGTACCGGGACCGGTGCGGTGGTGGCCTGCCGGCCGCCGTCCTCACGGACGAAGCCCAGGTCGTGCAAGGTCTCGACGAAGTCGTCGAGGTCCACCTCCTCGTCGAAGGTGGTCTCGTACCAGTCCGCGGCCGCGGTCAGCGGCATTCCCTCCGTCAGCTGCTTCAGCAGCTCTGCCCCGTCGGCCGGGAAGACCGCGTAGGACCCCGTGTCCAGACGGCCGACCACGACGTCGTCGCCTTCGCGTACGAAGCTCAATTCGTGGAACAGGAGACCGTCAGCGGTCACTCGTCCTCCTCAGGACCCGGAGCCCGGACGTGCTCGGGCGCGCCGACTCGCGGCGCACCCGAGCACGAACCGGTACCAACAGCAGGCGAATCGTTACGCCTGGACGGAGTACGGGCACTGACAGGCGGCGGACGTCAGACGCACATCGCCGGTGCGGCGCACCGCAATCTTCTTCGTGCCGGCCTTCTTGCTCATGGCGACAGTCGACTTCACAGCGAGTCCCTTCTCAGCGGGATGTGCAACCGACCGGCGGTCGGCGGCATCAAAGCTGGAGCAGGCGCACACCGGGGTCAAGGCTCCTTTTCCGCCACGGGGTCATGGGCAAATACATCCGTGCCCGAAAGTCGCCGGGAAAGCGATTGCCGCACGGCGTAAAGGAAGGGAATACGTCGCCCCGGTCGGGAATCCGTCGCGGGCGCGCCCCGGACATCGTTGCCAGATGGTGCGGGGACCGCGTTTCCGCACTTCCGGCCACCGCGGCCGGCGCTACGAATTCCGGAGGGCGTCAGGCCGTGGGCCGGAAGTGGAAGGCTGCGCACCGCATTCCGTTTCCCGTGAAATACCGCCGTAATACTTCGGGCCCAGCCAAGCGGAGGCAAAAGGCGTGCTGTGCGGTGGTGCGACTTTCGCGGGTGTGCTCTGTGCAATCTCGGCACGGACGGACCGGCGACCGATTTAATGAAAGTTGAACCGCATGTCAGGACGGTGATCCTCCGACCTCCGCTTCAGGACCGGCCCTTCACCTTCCCCGGACCTTTCGCGAGGCCCAGGAGACGGGATCGCTGCAGCGCCGACGGCGACCCTGGTGGCGCACATCCCGCCGCGGGCGCGGTGCGCCGGGATACGCACCTGCGTCCGCCGGCGTCAGATGCCCGGCCGCACGCGAGGACGGCGGCCATGCGCGAGGGGGGCGCTGCGGGCGGCGGCAGCCGGTACCGATCCACGCCCGGATCGGGCCCTCACCAGCCGTAGTCCCCCGACTCCGCACCGGCACGACCGAGCGGAACCGGCCGCTGGTGTCCCCCGGCCATTGCCACCGGAACCCGGAAGGCAGGGCCGGCTTCGCAGCCGGAACGACGCACAGGGGCGCGCCCTGGCGACGCGGGCCGCATCGCCCGCGTCTCGAAAGTGCCATTGAGCCGTCGCGGCGCGCCGCTCGCCGACGAGAACGCGCCAACCTCTTCCGCTACGTCTGCTTCCCCGGACCTTTGGCGCTCCGAGAACGGGCACATATCTCGGTGAGGAGCGGTGTACCGGATTGGCCACACGGGACATGTGCTCGCCTGGCCGGGACAGCGTGCGTGGCAGATGAGACAGCGCGGGCAGAGCTGCGCCAGGACAGTGAACGGCCGCCACGGCAAGCCCCCGGCCAGGCGCCGCGCGAGGGGTGTGACCTGCGGATTCGGCGCGACGGGGATCGTGGAGCCGTGACACACCTCGGCCGGTGCCGACCCAGTCGAAACATGCGTGGGCTGCACCACAGTTTGCCCTTTTTCGGATAGATACATGGCTATATAGGGTTATGGAGCCAGGACCATGCTGTCCGGCGTCCTGCTCGGGCACACACAGACCACTGACACGGGAGAAGCGTTTGCTCACGGCACGTAAACGACACGCCAAGCTGGTGACCCTGGCCGGCGCGCTCGGCGGCGTACTCGCGGTGACCGCCCTCAGCGGCACCAGCACCGCTGCCACCAGCAGCAATGACGCCGGGAACGACCCCAAGCCAACGGCGCAGGCGCCGGTGGATCCCGCTCAGGACGCGTCCGATGCCCGAATAACGATCACGCCTGGCGAAGGTGCCCACAACGTCGGGACCACGGACCCGGTAGGGGTCACTGTCAGCCAGGGCAAGCTCGTCAAGGTGACCATGACAGCGGTCGCGACCGGTACCGAGGTCTCGGGCACCCGTTCCGCCGACGGCACGTCCTGGAAGCCGAACAGTCCGCTCAAGCGGGCCACCAAGTACCAGATCGCCGCGAAGGCCGTGGACGCCAAGGGGCGCTCCGCAGCCGGTAACGCCACGATCACCACGGTCTCCCCGGCCAACGACTTCATCGGGCACGTCTCCCCCACGAACGGCTCGACCGTCGGAGTGGGCATGCCGGTGACGGTCAACTTCGACCGGGCGATCACCGACAAGGCCGCCGTGCAGTCCGAGATCCAGGTCAGTTCCAGCAGCGGACAGCAGGTGGTCGGGCACTGGTTCAACGACAATCGCCTGGACTTCCGTCCCGAGTCCTACTGGAAGGCCGGCTCCACCGTCACCGTGAAGCTCACCCGCCTCGGCCTCCAGAAGACGGTCACGTTCAAGGTCGGCCGGAGCCAGATCAGCACCGTCGACGCCAAGACGAAGCGGATGACCGTCGTGCGGGACGGCAAGACGATCAAGACCATCCCGATCTCGTCCGGCAGCCACGAGCACCCGACGTACAACGGTCGGATGGTCATCTCCGAGAAGTTCCGGCAGATCCGTATGAACGGCGCGACCGTCGGCCTCACGGAGAAGGACGGGAAGCCCTCCTACGACATCGAAGCCGTGCCGCACGCCATGCGCCTGACGGACTCGGGCACCTTCATCCACGGCAACTACTGGGGCGGCAAGTCGGTCTTCGGCAAGCTCAACACCAGCCACGGCTGCGTGGGCCTGAAGGACGTCAGGGGTGGAGGCGACGGCAAGCAGCCCGCCGCCTGGTTCTTCGACAACTCGCTGATCGGCGACGTCGTCGTCATCAAGAACTCCGAGGACAAGAGCACGCTGTCCCCTGACAACGGCCTCAGCGACTGGAACATGCCGTGGAGCGCCTGGGTAGCGGGCAGCGCGACCCGCTGACCCGGGCCACTCCCCCCGGCGGGTCCGCCGGGTCGTAGTCGTCGCGAGCGGCTGTCAGCGCAGGATGCTGACAGCCCTCGCGGCCACCGTCGGTGGCTTGTAGTCTGCGGCGAGAAAGCTGGGTTGCCGGGCGTGCGTCGGTGTCCCCGACGTCCGACGCCTCGCCCGCGCCTACGGCGTCGCGACCGGTCACCGGTTCCGCCGGCCGAAGCCGGGCGGCTTCTACTACGGCGGCTGCGGCACCACGCGGTACGCGGCCGTCCGCTTCGAAGTCGGTGCCGGCGCGGCGGGCGAGGACCGGGTCCAACTCCAGGACGAGGGCTCGGGCCTGTAGTTCTTCCGCCTACCTCCCGGCGCCGGGTGGGCGTTCGTCGGCTCCGACACGTATCCGGCCACGGGCGACTGCTCCCGCTTCACACCCGCCGACCTCGCACACCGGCTGCGGCAATGGCGGGATGCGCCGCGCCGGTCGGCGACCTCGCGGAGGGCGATCAGCAGTAGAGGTTGCCCCCGGGTGACGTCCCGAGGATCTGGGCGAACCGCTGGTAGGCGTCCACGCGACTCTGGACCTGGGCCGGGTTCTTGCCGTCGCACTCGAGCGAGCCGTTGATGCTGCGGATCGTCTGGCCGAAGCCGGCGCCGTTGACCATGGCGTTGTGGGGCGTCATCGTGCCGGGCCCGGTCTGGGTGTTCCAGTACCAGAGCCCGGTCTTCCAGGCCACGGCCGCGTCGTTCTGCACCAGCCACGGGTTGTTGAGGAGGTCGATGCCCAGGGCGTCGCCCGCAGCCTTGTAGTTGAAGTTCCAGCTGAGCTGGATGGGGCCACGTCCGTAGTAGGCCGACTGTCCGGCCGGGCAGCCGTACGGGCGGCTCCAGTCGCAGTAGTGCGGGTAGTTGGCGGTGTTCTGCTCCACCACGTACACCAAGCCACCGGTCTCGTGACTGACGTTGGCGAGGAAGGCTGCGGCCTCCTGCTTCTTGACCGCGTCGCTCCCCGTGTTCGCGAAGGCGGGGTACGCGCTGAGGGCCGCGGTCAGGCCGCTGTACGTGTAGAAGGAACTCCGGTTCGGGAACATCTGGTTGAACTGGGCCTCGCTCACCACGAAGGTGCCGACCGGGGTCCCGGAACCGCTGTCGCAGCCGTACGGCTCCCAGAACCAGGTGCTGATGATCGGGTCGTAGCCGGGGTTGTCGTGTTCGGCGATGTAGGCCTTGCCGTCGGAGTAGCGCACGATGTCGCCCGTCCTGTACTGCCTTCCGGCGACCCAGCTCGGGTAGCTCGAACACGCTGCGGCGGACGCGTCGGCGGCCGGCAGCAGGACGGGCACCGTGGTTCCCAGGACGAGTGCGGTGACCACGGCGGAGAGGCGGCGTTTCGACACAGGGTCAACTCCTTTGCGGAGCACGGCCGCACCGGACAAGGGCAGCGCGGAGCCGGGGGCCCGAGCGCACGGGCCGGTCGGTCCGGCGACTGCGTGGGTGCGGCCGTGGTGGGGGGTGTGGAAGCACACTCAACCGCTTTGGTCTGTACCAGTCAAGGGTTTAGACCAGTCATCAAGGGTGTAGACCAGTCACCCGCTCCGCTCGGCGGCAGCCGCCCGGCCACCACGCTCCGGTGTCCAACCGCCCGCCCCACGGAGTTACTTGGCCCACTTTTGCTCCTGCGGATGAGTACCCGCGCGATGCCCCCCGTTGGCCCCAGTAGGACCGAAAGGGGCGCTTGATGGACTACTGCAGCCCGTGCAGCCGCACGCTCAACGGCGCTGTGACCTGCCCGGAGTGTGGGGCCTACGACCCCGCCGTGGCACAGCCGAGCGGTCGGGGAGACGGCGCTCCGGCCGTCGAAGCCGCACTGCCGGAGCCCCGCTTGGAGCCCCGCTTCATCGACGGGTCCAACTCCCCCGGCTCGCCCCCTCCCGGATCACCGACTGTCTCCATGGACCTGCCGGGCGACCGGTACGACCGTCCAGCGCCCCTCAAGAAGTACGCCGTCCGGTCCCTCGCCGCGGCCGCCTTCACCCTCCTCGGGGGGCTGGGCGCCGCCACGGTGTTCTCCCCGTCGACGGCCCCCCGGGCAGCCTCGGTCCCGGATCAGTCGTCCCCGGAGGAGCCCGGGGCCGACGTACCCGATCCCCAGGCTTCACCGGAGCGGGCGAGCACACATCCGGCCCGCAAGGGCGTCCGGGACAGTCGCGGTGACGACGTACGGCGTCCGCTGCCGGCGAGTCGCGGTACCGCGCCGACCTCTCGGCCTTCCGCCACGCCCACCCCGTCTGCGTCTCCGACGGCGAGGGCGACGCCGAGCCCCCGAGCCTCCAGCAGCAGCCGTCGCCCGAGTTCGCCTCCGCGGACCGCAGCCCCTTCCACGAGGCCCTCCGCCAGTCCGTCCGCCAGTTCTTCGGGCAGCACCAGCGCCTCCCCCACCGGTAGTGGCTCGCCCAGCAGCACCGGTGAGGCCGGTGGCTGACGGACCACTGCCTCCGGCGGCCTCAGCCGGCCCGTGCGGACAGGTGGATGAGGATGCCGCACACCTCGTCCACGATCTCCCGGGCCTCCGTCTCGTCGCCGCAGTCGCCCAGTTCACGGGCCGCTCCGCCGATGACGGTCGTCAGCACGCTCACCCGGACGCGGCCGGCGCGTCGCCGCTCGTCCACCTCCAACAGCCGGGCGTTGCGCCGTACCCACGCGCGGTCCCACTGGCGGCGCAGCGCGTCGAAGCCGGCGGGGCCGTCGTCGTCTGCGAAGAGTCTGCCGAGCTTCCTGTTGTCCCAGGCGCCCTCCAGGTACGCCCTGGCTCCCGCCACGAAGAGGGCGATGGGGTCGGTCGTACCACCGCTGCGTTCGGCGGCCAGTGTGGCCGCGGTCCGGTGCTCCTGTTCCTCCCGGAACTCCTCCCAGAGGGTGAGGTAGAGCCCGCGCTTTCCGCCGTAGTGCTGGAAGAGGGTGCCCACCGGGATGCCGGAGCGCGCCGCGATCTCGGTGAGGCCGGCGTCGGTGTAACCGCGTTCGGTGAAGACGTCCAGGGCGGCGTCCAGAAGCGCGTGCCGCGTCGACCGGTCCTGCCCGGCGCCCCCCGTATCGCCGCAGCCGCCCGGCAGTTGACGTGCCGCCTCGGTCCCCGCGGACTCCATGATCCCGCTCACGGGCACTCCTCGCTCTCCCCGGCCCCGTCACGGATGGCGAGGGCGACCAGCAGTTCCAGGAGGTCGGCGATCCGGCGCGGATTGCGGCCGGTGCGCTCCTCGATCCGGCGCAGCCGGTAGTGCGCCGTGTTGTGGTGCACCCGCAGCCGGCCGGCGGCCAGCCGCAGGTTGAGGTCCGCCTCCGCGAAGGCCCGGATGGTGGTGGCCAGGGTGTCGCCGCGTTCGCGGTCCTCCTCCAGGAGCGCCCGTACGCGGGGATCGACCAGTTGGCGCGCGAGGTCGTCGGCGCGCAGAGCCAGGTAGTCGAAGGGCGACAGGCGCGGCAGCGCGGCCACCCCGCCCGTGGTCGGCACCAGGTCGAGGGCGGCCCGCGCCTCCTCGTAGGCCCGGGGCAGTTCGGCGGCGCCGCGGGCGACCGTGCTGATGCCCATGCAGAGCATGGTGCCCTGGCGCGCGAGCCGCTGCTGCACGGCCTCGAAGTGGGCGCATACGTCGTCCGCGTCCATGCCGGCCCGGAGCACGGGTACGGCCACCACCTCACCGTGGCGCACGACGACCAGTGTCCGGCCGGCCCAGGGCCCCGCGACACTGATCGACGCGCTGGTGGCATAGCCGTTCTCGGCCGAGGCGTGGTCGCCCGTGCGTGTGTCGCCCACGCACACCGCCACGACCGCCATCATCGGGGAGCGCGGTCCGAGGCCGTACGCCTGGGCCGCGGCCAGGAGCGGACCGCGCGTCGGTGCCACGCCCGCCAGGAGCTGGTCCAGGAGATCCCTGCGCTCGCGGTCCGCGTCCGCCACCACGTGCTGCTGGTACTCGACGTAGGCCTGCGCGGCGTGGGTGCTGGCGTAGTCGACGTAGCGCATCAGCGGGGTGACGAGCGACAGAGCGGCCTGCTGGGCCTCGGCTGACGTACCCGCGCAGTCAAGCAACGCGTCCCACATCACCTGCCGACCGACGCGGAAGGCGCTGATCCAGTCCTCCAGGGCGAACCCGGCGCGGGCCCGGCGCATCGCTGCCGCGCGGCTGAAGACCAGGTCCTCGGCCGCGATGTCGCGGTCACCTGCGAGCGCCGCCAGCTGCATCCGGTAGTGCTCCAGCACCTGCTCGCGCACGTCGTCGAAGAAGGGCTCGTCCTGCAGGGCGTACGACGGGATCTCCGCGCGCATCACCTCGACGGCGGTCTCCGCCACCTCCTCGACCCGGTCGTGGACGGCGTGCAGGATCCGCCACCGCTCCCGCAGGAGCGGCTCGGAGAGTCGGGGGGTGCCCAGGGCGGGACCGCGAGGCATGGCGCCGATCGTCGTCGTCCGCCTCGTGCCGCGTCAACAGTCCCGGGGTGAGACGTCTGCCATCACCTGTGCGCGGCGCACAGTCCGGAGGCCGGGAAGTTGGGTGCTCACACCCAATGTGCGCCTGGAGAGCCCCCACCTACTGTGACGCTCGCCCAACTCCCAGCACCTCGGAAGGGGCGTCACCCATGCTCGCTGTCGACGGTATCACCGTGCGCTTCGGCGGGATCACGGCACTGGACGGTGTCGGGTTCACCGTCGAGCCGGGTACCGCCGTGGGGCTCATCGGACCGAACGGGGCCGGCAAGACCACGTTGTTCAACTGCCTGACCAGGCGCTGCACTCCCGTCGGTGGACAGGCGCGGTTCGAGGACGAGGACCTGCTGGCCCTCGCTCCGCACGCCGTGGCCCGGCGTGGCATCGCCCGCACCTTCCAGAACCTGGGCCTGTTCCCGCGGCTCACGGTCCGGGAGAACGTCATGGTCGGCGCCCACAGCCGGGGGCGCACCGGACACCTCGCCGCGGCACTCCGGCTGCCCCGCGTCCGGCGGGAGGAGAGGGAACTGCGTGACCAGGCGGACGACTTGCTGCACCGGCTCGGCCTGGCGGACATCGCTGAGCACCCGGCGTCGGGACTGCCGTTCGGCACTCTCAAACGGGTCGAGCTCGCGCGGGCGCTCGCCGTGCGGCCCCGGCTGCTGTTGCTGGACGAACCCGTCAACGGCCTCAGCCACGGTGAGGTCGGACAATTCGCGGATCTGGTCCGGTCGGTGCGCCGGGAGTTCGACCTCACGCTCGTCGTGGTCGAACACCACATGGGGTTCGTGATGGGTCTGTGCGACAAGGTGGTCTGTCTCGATTTCGGCCGCAAGATCGCCGAAGGGCCGCCGGAGGCGATCCAGCGCGACCCGGCGGTCGTCGAGGCGTACCTGGGGGTCGCCGCATGAGCGGGCCCGCCGTCGGTCCCGCCGAGTCCCCGGCGGCCGCGGAGCCGGACTTCCTGAAGGTCAGCGGCCTGCACGCCGGATACGGCCAGGCCCGCGTGTTGCAGGGCCTCGACTTCTCCGTCGCCCGTGGGGAGGTGTGCGCGGTCCTCGGACCGAACGGCGCGGGCAAGACCACGATGCTGCGGGCGCTGTGCGGAATGGTCCGCGGCCGTGGCTCGGTCACCCTGAACGGCACAGAGCTGCTGGGCCGCTCGCCCGAGCAGGCCGCCAGGCTCGGCGTGGCGCACGTCCCCGAGGGCCGGGGCACCTTCAACGACCTGACGGTCGAGGAGAACCTGCGCATCGGCGCCCACCTGCGTACCGGCTCCCGGTGGCGGGGCCGCGCCGAACGCGCGGCCGTGGCGGCCGACCTGGAGCGGATCTACGGCCACTTCCCCAGACTGCGTCAGCGGTCGCGGCAGGCGGCCGGCAGCCTCAGCGGCGGGGAGCAGCAGATGCTCGCCGTCGGCCGGGCGCTGATGCTGCGGCCCGTGCTGCTGATCCTCGACGAGCCGTCCCTCGGGCTCGCGCCGCTGGTCACCCGTGAGTTGTTCGAGATCGTCCGTGCCGTCAACGAGGAGGAACGCACCACCGTGGTCGTCGTCGAGCAGAACGCCCGTCTCGCGCTGGGCATCGCGCACCGGGCGCACGTACTGGAGGCCGGCCGCCTGGTGCTGTCCGGGCCGGCCGCACGGATCCGCGAGGACGGGCAGGTCGCCGAGGTGTACCTCGGTGTCACCGTCGGCGCGCGGAAGGCCGGGTGAGGTCGGTGACCGATCTTCTCCAGCAAGTGGTGGAAGGGCTGGGCTCCGGGGCCGTGTACGCCAGCCTCGCGCTGGCCCTGGTGCTGATCCACCGGTTCACGGGGATCGTGAACTTCGCGCAGGGCGAGCTGGCCATGCTCTCGACGTACGTCGCCTGGCAACTGGTCGCGTCCGGTATGCCGTTCTGGCTGGCGCTGCCGGTGACCCTCGCGGTGTCGTTCGCCGGTGGCATGCTGGTCGAGCGGATCGTCATCCGCCCCGTGCGGGGGGCGCCCGAGCTGACGGTGGTCATCGTCACGGTCGGTCTGTTCGTGTTCGTCAACGCTCTGGCCGGCCTGGTGTGGTCGTTCACGGTGAAGGACTTCCCGCAGCCGTTCCCCGACGGCGGGATCGATCTGGCGGGCGTGCGGCTGGACTGGTCGACGCTCGGGATCCTCGGCGTGGTGGCCGTCGTGATGGGGCTGCTGTACGGGCTGTTCCAGCACACCTCCGCCGGCCTGGTCATGCGGGCGGTCGCCTGCAACCCGGTCTCCGCCCGGCTGTCGGGCATCCGGGTGGGCCGGGTGCTGATGCTCGGCTGGGGGCTGGCCGCGACGGTCGGCGCGGTGTCGGGCGTGCTCGTCGCCCCGGTGCTGTTCCTGGAGCCCAACATGATGGGCGGGGTGCTGATCTACGCGTTCGCCGCGGCCACCCTCGGTGGTTTCGACAGCCCCGTCGGTGCGGTCGTCGGCGGATTGTCCGTGGGCGTCGCCGAGACGCTGACCGGGGCGTACGTCGACGTGGTCGGCGCCGATCTGAAGGTGGGCGTCCCCTTGGTGATCATTCTGGCGGTCCTGCTGGTGCGGCCCGAGGGCCTGTTCGGACGGGCGGCGGTGGAGCGGGCATGAGCACGATCTCAGAGGCATTCGGCACCGAACGGGCCCGGCGGCTGCGGGCCGCGCTCATCACGGCGGTCGTGGCGGCGGTCGTCGTCTACGCGCCGTTCTACCTGGCCCCGTTCCAGGTCTTCCAGTTGACCATGGTGCTCCTGTACGCGGTGGCGCTGGCCGGTCTGAACCTGCTGGTCGGCTTCGGCGGGCAGATCTCGCTCGGGCACGGCGCCTTCTTCGCCGCGGGGGCCTACACGGCGGCGGTCATGCTCGACCGGTACGGCACCGGCCACCTGGCCACGCTGCCGGTGGCGGCCGCCGGATGCTTCCTGCTGGGCCTCGGGTTCGGCGTGCCCGCCCTGCGACTGCGCGGGCTGCACCTGGCCCTGGTCACCCTGTCGTTCGCGGTGTTCCTGCCGCCCCTGCTCAAGCGGCTCGAACCGGTGACGGGCGGTTCCATGGGCCTGACGGTGAGCAAGCTGGAGCCGCCCGCGTGGAGCGGGCTGGCCGAGGACCAGTGGACGTACTTCGTCGTCCTCGCCGTCGCCGCGGTGGCCCTGCTGCTCGCCCGCAACCTGCTGGGGTCCCGGGTCGGGCGGGCACTGCGCGCCGTGCGGGACAACGAGAGCGCCGCCGAGGTCATGGGCGTGCGGCTGTCGCTGCACAAGACCCTGGCCTTCGCGTGGAGTTCGATGTTCGCGGGGGTCGCCGGGTGCCTGTACACGTGGGTGATCGGCTTCGTCTCGCCCGACTCCTTCGGCTTCGTCCTGTCGATCACCCTGCTCGCCGCTCTGGTGGTCGGCGGA
The DNA here is from genome assembly GCF_025642175.1 of Streptomyces albidicamelliae. Lineage (NCBI taxonomy): Bacteria > Bacillati > Actinomycetota > Actinomycetes > Kitasatosporales > Streptomycetaceae > Streptomyces > Streptomyces albidicamelliae. The sequence continues at coordinate 217,636 of NZ_CP106795.1, forward strand.
CTCGGTTCGCTGTACGGGCCTCTGCTGGGCGGAGCGTTCGTGATGTACGTGCCGAGCCTCTCGCAGGACATCAGCGAGGCCGCGCCGGGCGTGGTGTTCGGGTTGCTGATCATCACGGTGATGTTCGTGGCCCCGACCGGGCTGGCCGGTCTTCCGGTCCGCGTCCTGAGTGCGGTAACCCGTCGCCCGCTCCGCACCGCCGGCCCGCCCGACGGGACGCCGGAGGCCGACCCCGCGACGGAGGCGGAACCGAGGTCCCGGACCGGATCCGCGGCCTCCGCGCCCCTTCCCGCTGCCGATCCCTCAGTTGCCGACGCCGAACCCGTGGGCGCTCCGCCCCGCACGGAAAAGGAATGAATCACATGCGCAAGACGACCGCTCTGCGGGCGGCCGCGGCCGCGACCGCCGCCCTGCTCACCATGACCGCCTGCAGCAGCAGACGGGACGAGGCGGACCGGGACACCGCCGCCGGCGGTGCCTGCAAGGGTCAGCAGACCACCGGCATCACCGACGACACGATCAAACTGGGCGGGATCTACCCGCTGTCGGGACCCGCTTCCGCGTACGGCACGATCAGCAAAGGGGTCGGCGCCTACTTCCAGTACGTCAACGACAAGGGCGGCATAGCCGGCCGCAAGGTGCGGTTCATCGTCCGGGACGACGGCTACCAGCCGCCGAAGGCGGTCGAGGAGGCCCGCAGACTCGTCGAGCGGGAGAAGGTCTTCGCGGTCTTCCAGACGCTGGGCACCCCGTCGACGGCGGCCGTGTGGGACTACCTCGACAAGCAGAAGGTGCCGCAGCCCTTCGTCGCCACGGGTGCCTCCGTCTGGGGCACGGACGCCAGGCATCCCTGGACCATCGGGTGGCAGCCCAACTACGTGGCCGAGGCGCGGGTGTACGCCAAGTACCTCAAGGACACCAAGCCGAAGGCCAGGGTGGCGGTCCTCTACCAGAACGACGACTTCGGCAAGGACCTGCTCGGCGGGTTCGAGAAGGCGGTCGCCGGCAGCGGTGTGAAGGTGGTCGCGAGGGAGAGCTACGAGGTGACCGACCCGTCCGTGTCGGCGCAGATGGCGAGCCTGTCCCGCTCGAAGGCGGACGTGCTGCTGGACGTCACCACCCCCAAGTTCGGCAGCCAGGCCCTCGCCGCCGACGCCAGGAACACCGGGTGGAACCCGCTGCACATCGTGAACAACGTGGCGTCGTCCGCCGCGGTGCTCAAGCCCGTCGGCTTCAAGAACGTGCAGGGCGTGGTCTCCGCGACCTACTTCAAGGACCCGGCCGATCCGCAGTGGGCGGACGACCCGGACGTGAAGACGTACAAGGAGGCGCTGCACGAGTACGCCCCCGACACCGACCCGGACAATCAGTTCAACGCCTACGGCTGGGCCGTCGCCTCCAGTCTGCACAAGGCGCTGGACTCGATGAAGTGCCCTACGAGGGAGGGGCTGCGGGACGCGGTGCGGAACCTGAAGGACGTGCGGGTGGGGATGCTGCTGCCCGGCGTCACCATGTCCACCGGCCACGGCGACGCCTTCCCGCTGGAGACGATGCAGCTGATGCGGTTCAAGGGCGAGCGGTGGCAGCTGTTCGGCAAGCCGGTGGACACCCGCGAGGAGTTCGGCCCGCTGACGAAGTGAGCCGGCGGCGCGGTCCCCGAGGACCGTCGCGGGCCGGGTGGGTGGTGTCCCGGCACAGCCCGGCCACGGGTGTGCCGGGTCCGCCGGTGCTCAGGGGCGGGCGGACCGCGGCGGCGGTTCCGAGGCCGTCTGCGCAGTCCGCCCGCACCGCTGTGGTCATTCGGCCGCGGCGAGCAGCCGTGCCTCGCTCTCCTCGTACAGGCGCCGGCTCTCCTGGCTGTGGGCGGCGCGGCGCCGGTGCTCCAGACGGCTGCCCAGCCAGCCCGCCAGATAGCCGAACGGGACGGAGACGAGTCCGGTGGACTGCATCGGGAACCAATGGAAGTCCGCGTGCGGGAAGACCGCGGCCGGTGTCCCGGAGACGGCTTTGGAGAAGGCCATCAGCACCAGCGCACAGGCCGCGCCGCCGTACAGGCTCGCGAGCAGGCCCGTGCGCGTGAAGCCGCGCCAGAAGAGTGAGTACGTCAGCGCGGGGGCCACGGCCGACGCCCCGATGCAGATGGCCAGCGTGGTCAGCACGGCGACGTCCCAGTTCTGGACCAGGACGGAGAGCGCGATGGCGGCGATGCCCACGGCCACGCTCGTCCACGCCGCCACCGTCATCTCCGTACGGGGCGCGGCCCGTCCCCGCCGTACGGCGTGGGCGAACAGGTCGTGGGCGAGCGACGAGGCCGCGGCCAGGGTCATTCCGGCGACCGAGGAGAGCAGGGTGATGAACACCGTGCCCGCCATGGCCGCGTAGAGAACCGTGGTGCCCACGGAACCGGGGCCGTCGCCGAGCGCCCGGGACAGCATGAGCACCGACGCCCTTCCGTGCGGGTCGGCCGCGGTGATGAACCGCGAACCCACCAGCGCCGCCGCGCCCGTACCCATGATGATCACCAGCAGGCAGAACGTGGTGACCGTACCGACCGCCCACGACATGGAGCGGCGAACGGCCGGCACGTCCCGCGCGGAGTACAGACGCATCGTGATGTGGGGCAGGCAGGCCGCGCCGAGGATCACGGTGATCTGGAGACTGGCGAAGTCCAGCCGGTCGACGGCCGAGGTGCCCAGTTGAAGGCCCTGCTGGAAGAAGGCGGGGCCCGCTCCGCTGCCCTGCCGGGCGGCCCGGAGCACCGCCTCGGGGTTCCAGTCGAAGCGGTTGAGGACGAGGACGGCGACGGCCGCGCTGGTGCCGAGCAGGAGCACGATCTTGATCATCTGGATGAGCGCGGTTCCCTTGATGCCGCCGAGGGCCGCGTAGATGATCATCAGGCTGCCGACGAGGACGATGCACGTCGTCCTGGCGCCGGCCACGTGCGGGAGGCCCAGGATGAAGGTGAGCAGTGATCCGGCTCCGGAGAGCTGCACGACCAGGAAGGGAAGGGTCGCGCTGAGCGTCACCGCGCAGGAGGCGATACGGGTCGCACGCCCGGGCATGTTGCGGGCCAGGACGTCGCCCATGGTGAAACTGCCGACGTTGCGCAGCGGTTCGGCCAGCAGGAACATCAGCAGCACCAGCGAGAGGGCGGTGCTGACCGCCAGGACGTAACCGTCGTAACCGGCGAGCGCGATGATGCCGGTGGTGCTCAGCACCGTGGCCGCCGAGATGTAGTCGCCGGCGATCGCCAGGCCGTTCTTGAGGGGCGTGAGCGAGCGGTAGCCGGTGTAGAAGTCCGTCAGGTCGTCACGGTCCGAGCCCGCCAGCACGCACATCAGCAGGGTGAGGGTCACCAGGGTGGTGAAGAGGATGAGGACGACGGTCTGCGTCCCCGTGCCGAAGTCGTTCATCTCGCCGCCCCGCCTTCCAGGTCGGTCCGGGGGACCGCCCGCTCGCGCACGGCCCGCGCGAGCGGGTCCACGGAGCGTTCGGCGCTGCGGCCGTACCAGAGGACCGCCGCGAAGGTGACGACGAGCTGCAGGACCCCCAGGGCCATGCCCAGGCTCAGATCATGGGTGATCTCGGCCCCCATCAGGTCCGGCGCCCAGCAGGACAGCAGCACGTACACCACGAAGGAACCGAGCGCGGTGAGCGTGGAGACGCGGCGGAGCACGCGGTAGGCGGACCGCAGGGCGTCGAGGTCGCCGCCGTGCCGGTCCGCCCCGGACGCGGACGGCCGGTGCCGGGGCGTCTGCCCGTAGGGGTCGGGCCGGTGGACGTCGTAGGTGTACGCGTTGTCCTGCGGAACGCCGGGCCCGTACGGCGCCTGCCACCCGGAGGATGCGCCCCAGGGGTCACGGGCGGGGGGCTCGGCCTGCGGCCGCGGCCAACCCGTACCCGCCGGGGGCGGGTACGGGTACGTGCTGTCGTCGGGAAATGTCATCGCAAGGCCTTCCGGTGCGGCTCGGGTGCGTGGGAGGTCGGCGGTGAAGCTCGATGGTGACGGCGCACGATACCGACTGGTTGGAATGCCTGATAAGGCTGGCGAGTGTCACGTTTCGAGGTCGAAGCGGTGAGCGTTCGACGGGTGGCTGTCCTCGCCCCCGGGACCGTAGCTCCTGGCGTGCGCGGCCGACTTGTGGGGAAGATCACTCCCACGGACCGACCTACTGGTCGGTATGGTCGCGGGGAACGGCCAACGACAGGAGGCGCGATGACCGCGACCAACCGGCAGATCCGTCTGGCAGCCCGCCCCGTGGGCGAAGTGAAGCCCGAGGACTGGGAGCACCGCAGCGAACCCGTCGAGGATCCGGGCCCGGGCCGGTTCACCGGGCGGACGCTTGCCATCTCCCTCGACCCGGCCATGCGCGGCTGGCTGGACGACCGGCCCTCCTACCTGCCGCCCGTGGGCATCGGAGAGGTGATGCGCGCCGGGTCGGTCGTCGAGGTCACCGCGTCCGACCACCCGGACTTCCAGCCGGGTGATCACGTGGTCGGCACGTTCGGCGTCCAGGAGTACGTGGTCTCCGACGGCCGGGGCGCGATGAAGGTCGACACCTCACTCGCCCCGCCCTCGACGTATCTGGGAGCGCTGGGCATGCCCGGCATGACCGCCTACTTCGGTCTGCTGGACGTCGGCGCGCTGAAGGACGGCGAGACGGTCGTGGTGTCCGGGGCCGCCGGTGCGGTCGGCACCATCGTCGGACAGATCGCGAAGGCCAAGGGCTGCCGGGTCGTGGGCATCGCGGGAGGACCGGAGAAGTGCGCGCTGCTCACCGGCGAACTCGGATTCGACGCGGCGATCGACTACCGGGCCGACGACGTCCGGAAGGCGCTGCGTGAGCACGCGCCCGACGGCATCGACGTCTACTTCGACAACGTCGGAGGGGACGTCCTCGACGCCGCGCTGACCCGGCTGGCGATGCACGCGCGCGTCGTGGTCTGCGGCGCGATCAGCCAGTACAACAACGCCACACCCGTGAAGGGGCCCTCCAACTACCTCTCGCTGCTGGTGCGCCGTGCCCGGATGGAGGGCTTCGTCGTCTTCGACTACGCCAAGCGCTACGCGGAGGCCGCGCGGGAGATCTCCGCGTGGATCGGCGACGGCCGCATCAAGGTCAAGGAACATGTGGTGCGGGGCACCGTGGACGACTTCCCCGAGACGTTGCAGATGCTCTTCCGCGGCGAGAACGTCGGCAAGCTCGTGCTGGAGCTGGCGTGACCGGCGCGGAGGGCGTCGCCGCCCCGCGGCGCGAACAGAACGACGACAGCCCGCTTCGGGGGAAGGTGGCGATCGTCACCGGCGCCGCCAGCGGGCTGGGCCGGGCCACGGCGCTGAGGCTGGCGGAGTCAGGGGCCCGCGTGGTCGTCGCGGATCTCGACGCGCGGGGCGGCCGGGAGGTGGCCGACCTGGTCGGCGGCCACTTCCGCGCCTGCGACGTCTCCGACCTCGACGCCAACCACGCCCTGGTGGAGTTCACCCGGGAGACGTACGGCGGTGTCGACATCGCGCTGCTCAACGCGGGCGTGGCGACCGGATGCGGCGTCGGCGAGGACTTCTCCCCCGCGCTCTACCGGCGGGCGATGGGGGCCAACCTCGACGGTGTGGTCTTCGGTACCCACGCGGTCCTGCCGGCGCTGCGGGCCCGCGGCGGAGGATCGATCGTGGCGACCGCGTCCCTGGCCGGTCTCGCGGCCGTACCGCTCGATCCCCTGTACGCGGCCAACAAGCACGCGGTGGTGGGACTCGCCCGCTCCCTGGGGCCGGCTCTGGCGCCGGAGAACGTGCGTTTCAACGCGGTCTGCCCCGGGTTCGCCGAATCGCGGATCATCGACCCCCTGCGCGGCATGCTCTCCGAGCAGGGTATGCCGGTCATCCCGGCCGAGACCGTCGCGGACACGGTGGTGCGGATCCTCACCGGTGACGGCACGGGCGAGTGCTGGTTCATCCAGCCCGGTCGCGAACCGGAGCCGTTCCGCTTCCGCAACGTCCCCGGCCCTGGCGTGCCCGTCGACGCATGAGCCGCTCGGGCGCTTGGGAACGGTCGGCGGGAGCCGTGCCGCATCGGGGGGCCGCCGCCGACTGCGTGCCGGCCCCGTGCGACGTCGGCGGCAGGACGCCCTGAGCGTGACGCCGGCGCGGCGGCGTGACCGGGGCGCGCCGACCGGGCCGCTCCTGGCGGCGAGCTGCCCGGGTGCGCCTCGCCCGCAACGCGCACCCGGGGACGCGCGTTGCGGGCGAGTGGCCAGCGAATGTGCCGGTGAGGCGTGCGGATCCCGAACCGGTCGGGCTCAGCCGCCGCTCTTGCGCCGGAACGACCGCTGGCTGGCGGCCGGGCCGTGCGCCGCACGCACCTTCGACGCGTTGGGGTTGGCGGCGGCGTCGGCGGCGTCCGCCTGGGCACCGCGCTTGCGCGCCAGGGCCTCGCGGAACTTGCGCTTGAGGTCGTAGTTGCCGTCGCTGTCCGGCGCCAGGGGTGATGTCTCCGGGTCGGCCGGCTCCGAACCTTCGGTGGAGACGGGCTCTGCGGTCATGGTGACCTCCTGGGCTCGGGGGTGGACAGGCACAGCTTGTCATGCCGGGCACGGCGCGGGGCCGTGCAACATCATCTCGCGCCGTATCAGCGGAAATCCCCTCCCTGCCCGGAGCGTTCGCCCCGGGGCTCGGGGGCGCGGGGGCGCGGGGGCGCGGGACGGTCGTGAGGCCGGTCCGGGTATCCGCGAGCCGGTGGCCGGGGAGCTTCAGCTGACGGGGCAACCTGGGGCAACCGCTCTCAGCCGTTGCGGCGCACCTGGGCGGCCCTGCGGGCCTCGGCGAGCTTGCGGGCCTCGCCGGCCTTCCGGGACTTGCCGCCGGCGCCGCGGGAGGTGTCCTTGCTGGTGCCGAGGCCGCGGAAGGGAGTGTTGGTGTTCTTCTGGCGGGGGACGGCGGCCCCGCCGTCGAGCGGGGTCCCGGAGGGAACCTTGGCGCCGGTGATCCGGCTCAGCTCCGCCTCGCCGCTGCGCACCTTGGTGACGGTCGGCTCGACGCCGGCCTCCGCCATCACGCGGCTCGTCTCGCGGCGCTGGCCCGCGAGCACGAGCGTGACCACGCTGCCGGTCTCCCCCGCGCGGGCGGTGCGACCTGCCCGGTGCACGTAGTCCTTGGGGTCGGTGGGCGGGTCGACGTTGACCACCAGGTCGAGGTCGTCGACGTGCAGGCCACGGGCCGCGACGTTGGTCGCCACCAGGACGCTGATCTGGCCGTCCTTGAACTGCGCGAGGGTCCGTGTGCGCTGCGGCTGGGACTTGCCGCTGTGCAGGGCCCCGGCGTGCACCCCGTTGGCCCGCAGATGCCGGGTGAGCTGGTCGACGGCGTGCTTGGTGTCGAGGAACAGCAGCACGCGGCCGTCGCGGGCGGCGATCTCCGTGGTGACGGCCCAGCGGTCGGGGCCGTGGACGACCAGGACGTGGTGCCGCATCGTGGAGACCGCGCCCGCGGACGGGTCGACCGAGTGGACGACGGGGTCACGGAGGTAGTCGCGGACCAGTTGATCGACGTCGCGGTCCAGGGTGGCCGAGAACAGCATCCGCTGTCCGTCGGGGTGCACCTGGTCGAGCACGTCGACGACCTGGGGCAGGAACCCCAGGTCACACATCTGGTCGGCCTCGTCCAGGACGGTGATCCGTACCCGTCCGAGGCGGCAGGCGTTGCGTTCGATCAGGTCGTGCAGGCGTCCGGGGGTGGCGACGACCACCTCGGCTCCTTCGCGCAGCGCGGCGATCTGCCGGCCGATCGACATGCCGCCGACGACCGTGGCCATCCGCAGCCGCAGTGCCTCCGCATACGTTGCCAGCGCCTCGGTGACCTGCTGGGCCAGCTCACGGGTGGGCACGAGGATCAGGGCGAGAGGCTGCTTCGGTTCGGCGCGCCGCCCGGCCGTCCGTGTGAGCAGCGGCAGGCCGAAGGCGAGCGTCTTGCCCGATCCGGTACGCCCGCGTCCCAGGACGTCGCGCCCCTTCAGGGCGTCGGGCAGGGTGGCGGCCTGGATGGGGAAGGGTTCGCGCACCCCGAGTCCGCTCAGTGTCCGCAGCACCTCCACCGGCAGGTCCAGGTCGGCGAAGGAGACGGCCGGGGCCGTGGCGCCGGGCCGGGCGGGACCGCCGTGGGCGATGCCTGAGCCATCGGGATGCTTCATGAACAGCCTTCCGCAGAGGAACGTACCGAGGAAGGCCCGGCAGGATCGAACAGCTACGCACGAGCGGAACCGAACAGCAGAATCGCCACCGCGACGACCACGCAAACGCATGACACTAACACAGACTCCAGGCCAAAGGGTGAGGACCAGGACGAGCAGCCGTGAGCCCGTTCCGGAGCCATGGCCACCGCGCGGCCGGCCTCAGGGTTCGCACAGGCGCACCGCGAGGGCCGCGATGTCGTCGTCGAGGCGTCCTCGGCTGTAGCGGACGAGGTCGCGGTGCAGGGCCGTGAGCAGATCGTGCGGCGCCGTCGGCGGCTGTCGGCGCATCCACGCCGCCAGCGGGAAGAACGCCCCGTCGCCGGCACGGGTCTCGACGATCCCGTCGGTGTAGAGAAACAACAGGTCACCCGGTATGAAGTCGAAGCTGTCGACGTTGTAGTGATCACCGATCAGCCCCGCGAGGTTGAGCAGGGGCGAGGGGGCCGTGGGTTCGAGGGAACGGAGTTCCCGCCGGTTCAGGAGCAGTGGCGGGGGGTGCCCGCAGTTCAGGATATCGATGCGCCCGCCCTCGTGCGGGATCTCGACGAGGAGGGCGGTGGCGAAGCGCTCCATCGTCCCCTCGGGGGGAAACGCGGCGTTGTACCGGATGCTGCTGGCGTCCAGCCGCCGCGCGATGGCGACCAGTTCGGCCTCGTCGTGGGCTGCTTCGCGGAAGGCGTTGACGATCGCCGCGGCCGCCCCGACCGCCGGCAGGCCCTTGCCGCGCACGTCACCGATGAGCAGCCTGACCCCGAATCGCGTGTCCACGGCCTCGTAGAAGTCCCCGCCGATACGCGCCTCCGCCGCGGCCGCGAGATACAGCGACTCGATCTCGATGCTCCCGCAGCGACGCGGCATCGGACTCAGCACCACCTGCTGTGCCGCGTCGGCGACGAGCCGCACCTGCATGAGGGTCCGCTCCCGCTGCAGCCTGACATGGCTTCCGTACGCGGCCGCCACGGTGACCGCGACGATCCCCGCGGACGTCCACCACGCGTTCAGACCGGGGAACACGAAGCTGAGACCGATCATCAGCAGAAGGCAGACCGTCCCCAGCAGAACGGTGGGGAGCACCGGCCACATGGCGGCGGCGAGGGCCGGCGCCGCGGGCAGCAGGCGACTGAATGCCACCTCCGGCGGGGTGGCGTACGCCAGGCCGGCGATCACGACGGTCAGAAGAACCGGCGACATCCGTACGAACCTGCCCAGGCCGTGGCGACGACGCAGCCGCGGCCCTCCAGATTCGATCACGCTTCACAGAATATCTACGCAATAGGGACATAGCTCCCTGGCGGACCAGACGGGTTCCTCCCGCGGTGGACGCGAGCCGCGAAACAAGGGTCACCCCCCTCCCCCAACTAGCCTTCGAAGGAGAATGCCCGCGATCGCGAAAGAATCCCAGGCGCGAGCCTTGGGAGGTCGATCAGAGCGACGCACGGCATGCCACTGGCGTCGCCGACCCAACCGCCGCCGCCTGTGTGGTCGTCGCGGGGCGCCTGATCGCCCGTTCGACGACCCCGACTTGGTAGGAACACACGAACTCGCATGTGGCAGGGATAGTCACGGCTGACGCACCACGTCGTAGCGGTCGTACAGAAGGGGAGGGTCGATGGAGGCCTCGAGACAGGATGAGTACCGGGAATTCGTGGCGATGCGCTCCACGGCGCTGCTGCGGCTCGCGGTGCTGCTCACCGGCGGGGATCGGCACGCCGCGGAGGATCTGCTGCAGATCGCGCTGATGAAGGCGTACGGGCGTTGGGCGCGCATCGAGCAGCCCGAGGCGTACGTCCGCCAGATCATGTACCGCCAGCAGGTCAACCGCTGGCGGCTGCGCAGGCACCATGCCGAGGTCACGGTGCCGGTGCTGCCCGAGTCCGGCGGGGAGGAGGGCGCCGGGGCGGACCTGGAGCTGCGGGTCGCGTTGTGGGCGGCGCTCGGCCGTCTGTCGAAGCGGCAGCGAGCCGTGGTCGTACTGCGCTACTTCGAGGACCTGCCGGAGGCCGAGGTCGCGGCACTCCTGGGTTGCCCGGTCGGCACGGTGCGCAGCACCGCACACCGCTCACTGGCGAAGCTCCGGGCGCTCGTACCGGACCTCGACCCGGGCGGGCCCGGGGAACAGCAACTGCCGCTCGGCTACACGGCGAAGGAGATGCAGACATGACGACGGAGCGGGTGGAGGAGAAGGTCCGGGAGACTCTGCGGGCGGTCGCCCTGGACCAGGTGCGGGCGCCGGGAGACCTCGCGCATCAGGTCGTACGGCGGCGCAGCCGGCGTCGTTTCTCGCAGGCCGCCGGGGCTGCGGTGGCCGTCGTCGCGGTCGCGGCGGGCGCGATGCTCGGCCTCGGTGACGGAGGGGTGGCCGACCGCGGCCGGCCTGTGCAGTCGGCGGTGGCACCGGAGGGCTGGAAGCCGTGGCAGAGCGGCCTTGCGGGAGCCAGCGAGCGGGGTTGTCTGGCGGACGGTTCCGCGCTGTACTGCAGCGGGTCCACGTACGACGTCGCGAAGATCGACGCGAACACCGGCAAGCGGCTGTGGACGGTGAAGGTCAATCGCGAGGGTGACGGTATCGACCGCCCCTTCGGGGTGCGCGACGGCGTGGTCTACGCGTACCGCAACCACACCGCGAAGAACCTGCCCGACGGGGACTACGCCGGCGGAACCGATGTGATGGCCGTGGACGCCGGCACCGGCAAGCGGCTCTGGACGGTCGAGATGCCGCAGGACGACCGCACCGACCAGGCCGCCATGCTCATAGACGGAGCGGTGTGGGCGAACACTCCGTCAGTGCGTTCGATGTCGGCGCTCGATCCGCTGACCGGTAAGGAGAAGTGGCACTACACCTGGGCGAAGGGCGTCGTATGTGAGCGGACCGTGCTGAGCGGTGTGCCCTACCTCCTGTGCGCGCCGGACACGGAGGAAGTGCACGACACCGACGTCTTCCGTCTCGACCCCGCCACCGGGAAGGTCCACAAGGTGACGACCCTTCCCGGCAGGCAGCAGCCGATCGGGACCTCTGAGGGGCGGATGGTCCTGATCGGAGCCCAGGACACGACCGGTGACCACCTTCGACTGACCACTCTCACCGGCTCCGGGAAGCGGAACTCACTGCCCGGGCAGGTCAAGGGACACATGGCCGGCTTGGCCGTCGTCGGGGATCGTCTGATCTCCGTGTCCATGAAGGGCCGGGCTTCCGCCTACTCGTTGTCCTCCGGAAGGACTGAGTGGACCGCGCCGGTGGGCGTCACGATGCCCGACAAGAAGGCGATGACCTCTATCGCGTCTCCCGTGGGGTCGGCTAGGCAGGGAGTCGTGTACTTCCTCAACCCGGCCGGAGACATGTCGGGCCTCGACCTGCGCACCGGTAAGCAGCTGTGGAGCGGACACGTGGACACCGGCAAGCCCAGGCCCGGCATCACGGACACGCCCCAACTCCTGCAGTACGAGGACGTGCTGATCGCGAGGAACGGCAGCAGGATCTTCTCGCTCCTGCCACGGATCGGCACCTGACACGAGGACCGTCGGCCGGGGCGCGACCTTCGCCCCGGCCGATGCTCCAGCGTGAACCCGACCCACGTCGATCCGGACGACACCGGCACAGGCTCCGACCTTTCAAGGGCCCGCCCCGGCCCGGCATGCGAGCCGGTGCCGCCTTGGGGCTGATTCGAGTTGCGCCGGTCAGCGCCACCAGCCAAGCCTGCCTCGCGGTGGTCGTACTCATGTACGATCCGGCGATGCATCTGCCGCGTACCGCTCGACGCATGTTCGCCGGACTGGTCCTCGTCCTGGTCGCCGGTTGCGGGGCGGGCGTTCCGCGGCAGGCTGAGCCTCTGGCGAAGGATTCCGGCAGCCGCGCCGGACAGGGGGCGCCGGGAGGCTGGACGTATGCCTATGTGTCCGACGAGTTCGAGTACGGCACCGATGTGGCCGACATCGCCGTGGTCTCCCCCAAGGACGCCTGGGCCTTTCGCCAGGGTGCCGGCTCGGTGCAGGCACTGCTGCACTACGACGGATCCAAGTGGCAGCCCTACGCGCTGCCGAGGGAAGTGACCGAGGCCGCCGACGGGCGGATGGAGAGGGTCTCGCTGACGTCCCGTCCGTCAGGCGAGGTCTGGCTCACCGCGTCGGTCTCCCACGGACCTGGTTCGGCCAACACGTCCTTCGTCGCACGCTTCGACGGAACCGCCTGGCATGTCGTCCCGCTGCCCGACGGCGAGCGCGGCATCGCGGGCGTGCTCGTGCTGGGCCCCGCGGATGTGTGGGCTTCCGGCTCCGGCAGGACCGCCTGGCACTGGACCGGCCGCACTTGGACGCGTAGCACGCTGCCCTTCGAAGCCCAGCGCCTCGTCACCGATCCGGACGGCACCGTCGTGTGGGCCGTCGGCAGCGAGCCCAAGCCCGGAACCGAGCCGCCGGCCAACCCGGACGCCCCCGCGTCCCAGCAGCCGGCCTCGGCCCGCTGGGACGGAACGCGATGGCAACGTGTGCCGATCCCGACGGATCTCACCCTGACCGACGGATACGACTTCAGCTCACTCATCACCGGCACTACCGTCGTCTCCGCCGACGAGGTGTGGGCGACGGGCTACGCCGGCACCGAACCGGAACCTTCCGAGGACGGCGACTACCACCCCGCCGATCAGCGGCCTTTCACCCTGCTCCACGACGGCTCCCGCTGGCGCGTCCCCCAGGGCGACGAGCACCCGCCCGCGGCGGTGTTGAGCGCCAGGAAGATGCGCGACGGCGTCGGCCGTACCCACAAGATCGGCCGTCCTCCGTACGTTCCCGGCGTCACCGGAAGAGTCACCGCCGTCGACCGCAAACAGAAGCTGTGGCTCAACGAGATCACCCCAGTCCCCGGTACGGACGAGGTATGGGCGGCCGGCCAGATCGAACTCGGCGCCCACGGCGACGCGAACTTCAGCCGTGCCGTCGTGGTCCGCTACCGGATTCGCAGCTGACACGCTGCCCGAGCCCGTGGGTAGCAGCCGAGGCCTGCCCGAACACGGACACGGACACGGACACGGACACGGTGCGAAGGGACCACAGGACCGTCCGTCCACACCCGCCCCCCGGCCGACACCGTGGTCACCCGATAATCGACGGGACTGTTCTTGCGCCCGCCCCTGGACTCCGGCGGCGGCCCCTTCCCACAGGAGGACTGTTTCATGAACGACCGGCCCTTGACGCTCATGGCCGTGCACGCCCACCCCGACGACGAGGCCACGGGAACAGGAGGCGTCCTCGCATGTTACGCGGCGGAAGGCATCCGCACGGTACTCGTGACGTGTACCGACGGCGGGTGCGGAGACGGACCGGGGGGTGTGAAGCCGGGCGACCCCGGGCACGACCCGGCAGCCGTCGCCTCGATGCGCCGTCAGGAACTCGAGGAGAGCTGCGCCATCCTGAAGATCAGTCACCTGGAGACGCTGGACTACGCAGACTCCGGGATGATGGGCTGGGCGACCAATGACGCCCCCGGTTCCTTCTGGCGGACGCCTGTGGAAGAGGGTGCCGCACGACTCGCGGAACTCATGCGCCGTTACCGGCCCGATGTGGTCGTCACCTACGACGAGAACGGCTTCTACGGTCACCCCGACCACATCCAGGCGAACCGCATCACCATGGCGGCGCTGGCGATGACCGAGCCGACGCCGAAGGTGTACTGGACGACGGCGCCGCGCTCGAAGATGCAGCAGTTCGGTGAGACCATGCGTGAGTTCGGTGGGGACTGGCAGGAGCCGGATGCCGACGAGGCCGCCGCGCTGGCCGAGATCGGACTCCCGGACGAGGAGATCACCACCTGGGTGGACACCGCGGCCTTCGGCGGCCAGAAGTTCGACGCCCTGGCCGCGCACGCCAGCCAGGGCGAGAACATCTTCTTCCTCAGGATGGGCAAGGAAAGGTTCACCGAGCTGATGGGCGTCGAGACCTTCGTGCGCGTACAGGACTCCACCGGCGCGGCCGTACCCGAGAACGACCTCTTCGCCGGCCTGCGCTGATCCGCCCGCCTTCCGGAGGGCCCGGAAAGCGCACACCACCTAGGGCCTGTCGTTTGGATCACGCCGGCGTCGCGGGGCGTGGCACGCGCATCTGCGGCGTTGTCGTCGGTTGTCGACGCTCCGCGTCGCCGCCCTCCTCCGCCTTGCAGCTGCACGCACCACGCCCCGCTCGGGTCGGCAGACAAGGCACCGTGGGCCAGACCGGCCTGATCCAAACGACAGACCCTAGGCGCGCTTGAACCCGTGGCTACGCTCCACTCTCGCCACATGAAGCGTGTAGGTCTCGTACCACTCGGCCTGCCCGCGCTTCTGCGCCGCCCGGTGCTCGGCATTGGTCCGCCACTCCGTGAGGGCGTCGGCGTCCCGGAAGTACGCGACGGTGATGCCGAGCCCGCCGGGGGTCTGCGCGTGATCCGCGCCCAGGAACCCCGGGATGTCCTTCACCAGGTCCTCCATGCGGGCGTTGGTCTCGCTGTAGCCGCTCTGCTCCTGGGTCCGCACCGTGGTGAAGACCGCTGCGTAGTAAGGGGGTTCGTACGCCTCGACGGGCGCTACAGGTGCTTGCGGGTGATGGGTCATGGCGTCACCGTAGGGCGGTCCGCGCCCCGCTCTCCAGCGTCTTTCCGCAACGGGATACGTACGGGATCCAGCTCTTGACCAAAGACCGTGGCACAGCCGGAAGAACGGGGCATAGGGCACATGGTTCAATGACCGTATGGGGGAAGGCCGTACACATTTGGGACCGCTGGAACTGACCGACGGCCACTGGGGAGTCGGGGACGCCACGCGCCCGGGCACCCACTGGGTGGAGTTCCGCCCGGACGGGCTGCACCAGCACGAGCCGGACTCCGAGGGACGGTCCGTCCCCTGGTCCAGGATCATGACCGGCATCGGGATCACCTGGGGCAAGCACTCCTGGAACACGAGCAGCAGGGGCATCTACACGTTGAGGGGGGCGGTCGCCTCCCGCGACGGCGGCTGGATGCACATGACGCTGCGTCACCCGTACGAGAACGACCTGCTGCGCTTCGACCAGCATGCGCGCCCGTACCGGGCACTGGACGCCCTACGGCTGGAGTACCTGCTGCGGCAGCTCATCGACGAGGGAAAGCCGCACCTCCTCGGTGACCCGGAATGGGTGGGGCGTGCCGTGGCCCACCTGGCCGGCGGGAAAGAACGCTGGGCCACGTACCGGGCGTTGCGGCGGGTGGCGGCGGAAGCGCTGGCGGCGGCCGGCCCGGGCGGTGCCGCCGCGGGCGCCTGACGGCTTTCGCCGCGGCACGGGGCCGGCGGCCCCGCACGCGCACACACCGTGCGGTCCGCGCACCCGGGAAGGTCGCGCGGCATTGCCTGGCAGGCGTCAAGCCTGCGGAGTCCAGGCCGCCACCAGGTCGAGAAGGCCGGGGAACCGGGCGTCGAGGTCGTCGATGCGCACATGGCTGCGGCGTTCGAGGCCGTACTGGCGCTGACGCGTGACTCCCGCCTCCCGCAGCGCTTTGAAGTGGTGGGTGAGCGACGACTTGGGCCGGTCGAACCCGAACCAGCCGCAGGAGTGGTCGAAGTCCTCGGACTCCAGGAGGAGTTTGCGGACGATCGTCAGGCGCAGAGGATCGCTGAGCGCGCCGAGAACGGTCTCCAGACGCAGCTCGCCGACACCGGGCTCCGGCAGTGGCGCGGGCAGTTCGGCCGGCTCGGGGAGCACCTTGATGGCGGGTGCGGCGGCCCTGGTCGCAGGCATAGGCAACTCCTCATAACGCGATTCCTATGTACGAGTCTCATCGTACTGCATGCTAAGTTCGACTCAACTCGTACTGCTGAGATGCGGCAGGAGCGATCGGGAGGAGCAGTCATGTCCGAGACCCGGACCACATCCGTGCAGGCCATCGATGGGGGGCGACGTACCGGCACCGCCGAGGCGGTGGCCGGCAGGCCCGCGGCACCGCTGTGGTGGGTATGGCTGGCCGCATGGCCGGTCACGGCCGTGTTCGTACTCTCGAACGCGGCGACGCCGCTGTACGTGCTCTGGCAGCGCGACATCGGCTTCTCCAAGGGAACGCTGACCGTGGTGTTCGCCTTCTACATCGTGGGGCTGCTCGGCTCGCTGCTGGTGTCCGGGGTGGTTTCCGACCGGGTCGGCCGCAAGCCCGTGCTGCTCCCGGCGTTGACGCTCGGGCTGGCCGCCTGCCTCATCTTCGCGACCGCCACCAGCGTGGCCGCGCTGATCGTGGCGCGGCTGTTCACCGGGATCGCGGTCGGCGCCGTCGTCTCGGCCGGCATGGCCGCGGTGACCGACGTCGCCGGACCCGAGCGCAAGCGGATCGCCGCACTCCTCGCCTCCTGCGCCATGGTGTTCGGTGCCGGGCTCGGCCCGCTGCTGGCCGGGCTGCTCTCCGAGCTGGCGCCCGCGCCGACCGTCACCGTGTTCGTCGTCGAGGCCGTGCTCCTGGTCACGGCGGTGCTCTGCGTGCTGCGGATGCCGGTGCGCCGTCCCGCGACGCGCGCCAAGGGCAGCTGGGTGCGGGTACCGGGCGTACCGCGTGGCAACGGCCGTCAACTCGCTCTCGGTATCGCGGTGTTCGCGCCGGGCATCACCGCCACGTCCTTCGTGCTCTCGCTGGGCCCCTCGCTGCTGTCCGGCCTGCTGGACACCACGAACCGGATCGTCGCCGGTGCCATGGCGTTCGTGATGTTCCTCGCCGCCACCGGAGTGCAGTTCGCGGTCCAGGGGCTGCGCCGCCGCACCATCCTCACGGCGGGTGCGGTCAGCACCACGCTGAGCATGATCATGCTGATCATCGCCGTGCACACCTCGGCGGTCGCCGTCCTCATCATCTCCGCGTTGCTCGCCGGCGCCGGCCAGGGCATGGGCCAGCTCGGCGGACTGTCGCTGCTCAACTCGAGTGTGCCCACGCAGCGTCTTGCCGAGGCCAACGCCGCGCTCAACGTGGGCGGTTACATCCCGGCCGGCATCCTGCCCGTGTCCGCGGGCTACCTCAGTGACGCCGTGGGCCTGACCAGTGGCGCCACGATCTTCGGTGCCGTGCTCATGGGTCTCGCCGTCATCGGCGGCCTGGTGGTCCGAGCCACCAGGCGTCAGGTCACGGACCCCGCCTGACGGGCCCGGAGGAACTGCACGCTCCCGGGGCGTGGTGCACCGCTGGACGGCGGTGGTGCACCAACCCCCGGGAGCGTGCTGTGCGTGGTCGGGCCGTCGCGTGCTCAGTCGGCCCGGATCGCCCGGAAGAGCAGATCGCCCAGGTCGCGCCAGCGCCGCACCACGTCCGCGCGGCCGCTCAGGACGTCGGACACGTGCTGGGAACCGAAGAACGCCGAGACCAGGGAGCGCGCGGCCGGGCCCGGATCGACCCCGGGACGGAGTTCGCCCGCCTCCCGGGCGGACACGAGCAGCGACTCCAGGAGCGAAATCCAGTCGACGTAGGGAGTGGGCAATTCGGCGTCGATCTGCGGGCGTTCGAGCTGCAGCCGGGCGCCGGCCTGCACGATCACATCGTCCTGGAACGCGACCGCGGCACGCTCCAGCATGCGGGCCGCGGTATCCACGGGGCCGAGTCCCTCCTTGTTGACCTCATCAAGGATTTTCGGCCAACGAGCGTAGTGCTCGTCCACGATGGCCAGCGCCAGGGCCTCCTTGGTCGGGTAGTGGAAGTACACGGCCCCCTTGGTCATCTCGACCCGGTCGGCCACGTCCTTGACCGACGTCTGGCGGTACCCGCGCTCGGTGAAGAGTTCCGCGGCTCCTCGCAGGACCCGGAGGCGGGTGAGGACCGAGCGCTCCTGTTTGGGGTCGGGCCCCCTCCTGGTCGGAGTTCTTCTCGGGGCGAAGGCGTTGACGTGCGGCTCTGGCATGAGGGGCATCCTCTGTAGGTCTCGGTCCTGCTGTGTGCGGTCACGCTCGGCCGTGCCCGGTGGCGCAAAATAATCCCTGCAATATACCTTCCTGAAGGTATATTTCTTCGGGAGTCGCCGTGCGCGTCGGGACGATACCGGCGCGATCCGTACGGTGGCCAGGGGGAGGTTTGTGCGCGTGCACGCCATGTCTGGATCAGGGATGAGCATCGGCCGACCGGGGCCGGAGCGCCACTGGCAAAGGCTGGGATTCGACCGCTCTGTCCCGCGGGAGACCGTCCACAAGACGGCCGCGGCCGAGGTGTTGCTGACGGACGCGGAACGGCTCGGTGACGAGCGGTTCGCGGTCGGGGCCTCATGGCGCCGGGACCACTATCTCGCTCACCACGGCGGCCCCGCCGCCGATCCGGTTCTGCTGGCCGAGACCGCTCGGCAGACCGCGATCTATCTGTCGCACCGCTTCTTCGGTGTGGCGCACGGGGTGCCGTTCGTGCTGAGCGGGATCTCCGTCGAACTGTTCGAAGCACTTCCGCCGGTCGATGAGGAGTACTTGGCCGTCGGACTGGACGTCGTCTGCCGCAAGCCCGCCGGGGGCCCGCGACTGCGCCTGGAACTGGACGCGGACGTCGTGGTGCGGCACCGCTCCGTCGGGCGGGCACGGGTTCGCTGGGAGCCGATGGAGCCCCGCCGCTATGCCCTGTTGCGTCGGCGCGGAGGGCAGGGGCCGGGAGAGGCGGGGCCACGTACGGCACCGTCCTGCGTGCCCCTTCCGCCGGCTCGCGTCGGCCAGCTCGCCGAGCGGGACGTGCTCCTCGCAGCCGACGCATCAGCGGCTCATGTCTGGTGGCTTCGGCTCGACCGCGCACAACCCGTGCTGTTCGACCACGACTCCGACCACGTACCGGGCATGACACTCGTGGAGGCGTTCCGGCAGGCCGCCCGGGTCGCCTCGGCGGACGGTCGGCCCGGCGCGAGCGGCGCGACGCTGCTCAACGTGACGTTCACCGCGTTCTGCGAGCCGGATGTGCCGGTGTCGATCACGGCGGAACGGGCCGGCCGAGGTGCGGGCGTCTTCACCCTCCGCGCCCATCAGGCCGGGCGTGAACTCGCTTCCGCCGAAGTGGGCCACGGCCTGCCGGAGTCCTCCGCAGTGCGGCTGGAGGCGGCATGCTGACGGCCCGCCAGAATGCCGCCGGTGTACAACGAAATGACGGCGATGTGACAGGTGGTGAGGGTGCGTCGGACGTCCGGGGTGTGCGGAGCGGCCGGGCCGGGCGGCCGGCCCGAGACCTGCTCGTCGAAGTCGCCCGGCAGGACGCGCAGGCGGCCGACGAGCGGCGCAGGCTCGGCCCGCAGGTGGCCGCCGCCCTCGTGGACGCGGGGTTCCCGCGCCACTTCGTACCGGTGAGATGGGGCGGCACGGCCGGCACCTTCACGCAGCTGCTCGCGGATGCCTCGGCGGTCGCGGAGGCCTGCGCCGCAGCGGGCTGGTGCGCCGCGCTCTACGCGGCGCACGGCCGTCTAGCCGCCTACCTCCCGGAGCGCGGACAGCAGGACCTCTGGGCCGACGGGCCCGACGTCCGCATCGCCGCCTCCGTCGTTCCGCCGCAGGGCCGCGCCACGGCTGTGACCGGCGGATGGCGGCTCGACGGGGAGTGGCGGACGGCGAGCGGTGTCGACCACGCGGAATGGGTTCTGCTGGCGTCCTGGACGCCGGGCGCGGACGGTGCACGGGAGCACCGGATATTCGCCGTGCCGCGCGAGGAGCTGTCCGTCCTGGACACCTGGGTCTCCGTCGGACTGCGAGGCAGCGGAAGCAACAGCGTGACGGCGGACGGGATCGTCGTGCCCGCGCACCGTTCCTTCACGCTGGGCGCGCTGTTGAGTCCCCTGCCCGACGCGGCCCGCTGCCACCGGGTTCCCTATCCGATGGTCGCCGGGCTGATGTTCGCGGCTCCGGTCCTGGGAGCCGCCCGTGGGGCGCTGCGGGCCTGGGCGGACGACTGCGTACAGGAGGGGTCCCGTAGACCGGGCCAGAACCTGCTGCTGGCCCGGGCGTCCGCACGGCTGCACGCCGCGGGTCTGCTTCTCGAGGGTGCCGCGGACCGGGCGGACCGGCAGGGGACGACCCCGCTCGCGGTGGCGGAGAACCGCCGGGACGCGGCGACCGCGGCCGCATGGTGCCGCGAGGCGGTCGACGACCTCTTCCACGCCTCGGGACTGCGCGGGCAGTCGCCGGACAGCCTGCTGCAACGTGCGTGGCGGGATGTCACGACGGCCGCGGCGCACGGTGCCCTCGGGCTCGACGCGGCAGCCGACGCGTACGCGGACGCGGCTCTGACGCGCGCAGGAGGTGTCCGATGACGACGGAGCTCCGGACCGCGTGTCCCGCACTGGCCTTCTTCGACGTGGACGAAACGGTGATCGCCGAGAAGAGCATGCTCGACTTCTGGAGGCACTGGTCGCGGCTGCATCCGGCGCGGGTCGCCCCCGACGGGCCGGAGTGGTGGGCGGAGGCGGCGGTGCCTCCCGATCGTGAGACGTTGAACCGCGGCTACTACCGGCGCTACGCGGGTGTGCCCCTGGCCGACCTCGAAGCCGCGGGCCGGCTCTGGTACGACGGTTATCGGCGCGGTGGTGCGGCCTTCGTGCGGTCCGCCCTTCGCGCCGTCGCCACGCACCGGGCCGCCGGCCGGGAGGTCGTGCTGGTCTCGGGCTCGATGCGTCCGCTCCTCGCCCCATTGGCCGACGAGTTGGAGGTGTCGACGGTCGTGTGCACCGAGTTGGTGGTGGGGGCCGACGGGGTGCTGACCGGGGAGGTGCATCGCCCGATGATCGGGGCGGCGAAGGGCGAGGCCGTGGTCCGGGTCATGCGGGAGCGTGGTGCGGACCCGCGGGACTGTTTCGCGTACGGCGACCACGAGAGCGATCTGGCCATGCTGCGCGCGGTGGGGAATCCGGTCGTGGTGGGAGATTCTCCCGTGCTGAACGACGAGGCGGAGCGCTTCGGCTGGTCGGTGGCCTCCGCTCGCCGGGGGCCGTTCGCATCGGAGGGCACGTGAGACGTCCCGCGGGCCGGAACGCTGCGGTGACGTGTCGCTCCAATGGTATGTATGTGCTCTCTTTCCATGACGAAGGGCACAGACATGACCCAACAGGAACGGGCGCGACGCACGAGGGAGAGAGTGCTGACGGCCGCTGCGGAGGTGTTCGCCTCCCAGGGGTACAGCAGGGCCACCCTCAGTTCGGTGGCCGACCGCATCGGCATGACCAAGGGTGCGTTGTACGGACACTTCTCCTCCAAGAGATCGTTGGCCGGGGCCCTGATCGACGAGTCCCGGCAGGCGTGGACGAGCCTGCGGACCGAGTACGACACCCCGGGCGCCGATGCCGGCGGGGTGCTCGAGGAGGTCGTCGTGGGGTTCGCCGGCCGCTTGCAGTCGGATGTGCGACTGCGGGCCGGGGTTCGGCTCGCCGCCGACTGCCCCATCCTGGCGAGGGCGTTGTCCGACATCCTCGTCGAGGTGCACGGCGCCCTGATGGAACTGGTGCGCAGGGCCCAGCGGGACAGCGGCTTTCCCGCGTACTCGCCGCGGCTCGTCGCCCATCTGGTGATGATCGTGATGTACGGACTGCTGCATGCGCCCCCCGGACGCGTCGAGGAGGACCGCGCGGCCGGCGGGGAGTCGTTGTGGCGGCTGCTCTTCAACGCGTTGTCGGGAGCCGGCGGGCCAGGACCCTTGCGCGCGGAGGACGACGCTGTTTCAGGGCCGTAAAAAATACCTTCGAGAACGAATTCTTTTGCCATGCTTCACCGGGTCCCGCACCGGCGGGACCGGGTGGGGGCATCCCTGCGCGGGGCAGGGGCGGCGACTCCTGGGAGGGAAGCGGATGAGCGTGCTGGACGAGTGGACCGACCGGATCGCCCCGGAAGGTACGGACACGGACCCGCGGAACCCGGATCCGACGGGGGACGAGGTACTGCGCGCGATGTCCGACGCGCGCAGCGTCGACGACTTCGACATGCGCCACCTTCGCTACTTCCTGACCGTGGTTCGCGCCGGAACCGTGTCGGCCGCCGCCCAGGAACTCCGGATATCGCAGCCGAGTCTCAGTCAGCAGATTCGACGCCTTGAACAACGTGTCGGCGCCGCATTGTTCATCCGCAGTTCACGAGGGGTGGAGTTGACGAGCGGGGGCCGGGCATTTCTCCGGGAAATTCAAGGAATTCCCGGTCAACTGCGTTCCGCCATCGCGGCGGCAGCCCCCGCACCGCAGGCCTGGCCCGTCGGTGTGTGCGGCGGAGTCCCGGCGGAGGTTCTCATCGAGGTGCAGAACGCGCTGTCCGGGAGCCGTCCGGACGGCAGCCGCGAGACCGGCGGGAAGCTGCGGATGCGCTCGGTGGACGCGGCGGACCAGGGTGAACTGCTGCGGCACGGCGAGATCGCCTTCGGCATCGTGCGCCTGCCGATCCCCATGCCGCACGTCGTGGGCGCCGTGGTCCGCGACGAGCCCCTCGGTCTCGTCATGGCGCGGGAACACCCACTCGCCGCACACCCGGAGCTCACATGGCAGGACCTCTCGCGCCAGCGCCTGCTCTGGTACGAGGAAGGCTGCGCACCGGGGTTCGCGGAGACCGTCCCGGCCCACCTGGCGCAGCTGGGGTGGAACTCCGTGCTGCACCCGGTGAATCAGGACCAGCACGCCCTCTTCCTGCACGCGTTGCAGACCACGGCGGACCTCGTCGCCCTGCGCCCCCACCACGCCGTGGAGCGGGAGCCGCACCTGGTGTGGCGGCCCCTGCCCACCAGCAGGCCGCCGCGCGAGCGTCTCGCCGTCATCACCGGCAGTGACTGCCGTACCGCCCGTCTCCTGCGGAAGGTCGCGGCGGAGCGCGGCTGGGCGTTCGTCGCCGACTAGGGCCTGTCGTCCGGATCAGGCCGGCCTGGCCCACGGTGCCTTGTCCGCCGCCCCGCGACGCGGGCATGATCCAAACGACAGGCCCCAGTTCCGCACACGTGCCCGTCCGGCGTGTGACCCAGGCCTTCACGGCCGGGTCACACGCCTTTCCCGTTTATGCCGTCAGGCGGTATAGCCGCCCGCATATGGACGTCACGCTGTTTGCGTCTTGGACGGCCCGCGGAGACCGAAGATAGCCTCTTGAACGAAACAAGGGCGGCCTTCCTTCCGAAACGGCATCCATCCGGATAACACCTCGCCCCTCCTTCGCCGGGAAATCCCCAGCGGAATTCCCTGGCGTATCTCTTCCTCTTCACCCTGACGGGCCGTGCCATGCCATCGACCCGACCAAGGAGCATCGTGATCTCGACCAAGCTGACCGAACTGCTGGGCATCGACCATCCGGTCGTCTGCGCCCCGATGGGCTCCGTGTCCGGTGGCCGGCTCGCCGGCGCCGTCACCCGGGCGGGCGGCCTCGGCCTCGTCGGCGTCAGTTACGGCGACCCGGCGTTCATCGACGAACACGTGGCGCGGGCCTCGGAGACCGGTGGCGTCTGGGGCGTCGGCTGCGTCATGTTCACCTTCGACACCCGGCCCGGTCTGTGGGACAAGGTGCTCGGTTACGCCCCGCCGGTCATCGCCCTCTCCTTCGGCGACACGGCACAGGTCCAGAAGTACGTGGCGTCCGCCGCCGATGCCGGGTCCCACGTCGTCGTCCAGGTGCACGACGCCGGGCAGGCCGCCGTCGCCGTACGGGCCGGTGCGTCCGTGCTCGTGGCCCAGGGCGCCGAGGCCGGCGGCCACCACGCGTCGCTGGCGACCCTGCCCCTCATCCCCGCCGTACTCGACGTCACGCAGGGCGCGATGCCGGTGGTCGCGGCCGGCGGGTTCGCGGACGGCCGCGGTCTGGCCGCGGCCCTCGCGCTCGGCGCCGACGGGGTGATGATGGGCACCCGGTTCGCCGCCACCGAGGAGTCTCTGGCCACCGCCGGGTTCAAGTCCCACCTGGTCTCCGCGCGCACCGCGGACACCGTCGACACCCGTTCGTTCGACGTGGTGCGCGGCATCCCGTGGGACGAGGCCTACCAGGCCCGCTCCGTGGGCAACGAGTTCACCCGCACCTGGACCGGCCGTGACGCGGAACTCGCCGCTCAGCGGGCCACGGTCGAGCCCGAGTGGACCGCCGCGGTGGCCCGGGACGACACCACTCAGCGCGCCATGTTCGCCGGTGAGGTCCTCGACCAGATCCAGGACATCCAGCCCGCCGCCCAGGTCGTCCACGACGTCGTGGCCGATGCGGAGGCGATCCTCGCCCGGCTCGCCCGCCGGTCCGGCGCCCCCACCGCCTGACCGGGCCGGCCTCCTCGCCTCGTCCACCGATCTCTTCCCTTATGAAACAGAGGACCCGATGATCCACGTACTGACCCTCACCTACCTGACGCCGCGCGAGACGGTCGTCGCCCACATGGCCGAGCACAAGGCCTGGCTGCGCGAGCACGCGGACCTGGGCCGGATCCTGCTCAGCGGCCCCCGGCCCGAGGGCGGCGCCGTCATCGTGACCGCCGAACTCGACGACACCCAGGTACGCGAGCTGATCGAGAGCGACCCCTGGCACAAGCTCGGCATCGCGTCGTACGAGCAGCTCTCCTTCGAGGGCCGCAACGCGAGCCCGGGCGTGGTCACCGCTCCCGAGCCGGACGACGGCGTGCTGCTCATCAACGTGGCCACCACCGACGACGCCGCCGCCAGTGTGGCGTCGCTCGCCTCCGCCGTGGAGCACGTCGCCGCCACCGCCGACGGCTTCCGCGGCTCCCGGCTGCTGACGAGCGTCGACGGCGACGCCCTCGTCAACTTCGCGGCCTGGACGGACCGGAAGCGCTTCGACGCGATCTTCGAGGACCCCGAGTTCACCCGCCGCTACCAGGCGTTCGCCGAAACCACGACCGGCGCCAAGTACCGGCTCTACCGCACGAGCCGGGTCATCACGCCCAACCGCTGAGCCCACTCCCCCACGACGGACCCACAGCTCTCCGCCTTCTTCCGAGGAGAAAACATGTCAGCCTCGAACACCCCGCCGCAGTACGACCTCATCGTGATCGGGTTCGGCGCGGCAGGCCTGTCGGCCGCCCTGTCCTTCGCCGAGGCCACCGCACACCGCGAGACCCCCGCCAGGATCGCCGTCCTCGAGCGCGCCGGCCGTGACGAGCGGGGCGGAGCCACCCGCTGGACCGGAGCGTTCCTGCGGATCACCCAGGACAGGAAGCTGGACACGGACTGGGCCGAGCACGTCAGCCGGGTCTCCGGCGGCCTCGCCGACATCGAGTACTGCCGCACGGTCGAGCGTGAGACCCCCCGGACCCTGGACTTCATCGAGAAGCACGGCGTCGAGATCGCCTTCGAGGACTTCCCGCTGCCCCACACCTTCGACGGCGGCACCCCCTCGATGACACCGCCGGCCAGCCCCCGCGGCGGCGGTGCCTCAATCGTCGAACACCTGGGCGCCGCCCTGGAGAACGACCCGCGCGTCGACATCCGCTACGAGACGGAGGCACTGCGGCTGACCACCTCCGACGACGGTTCCGTGGACGGCGTGCTGGTCCGTACCTCGGACGGACGCACCCAGCGCCTCTCCGGCCACGCCGTCGTCCTGGCGTGCGGCGGCTTCGAGGGCAACACCGAGATGCTCACCCGCTACGTCGGCGACAAGGCGTGCGACCTTCCGCTGATCGCCCCGGGCATCACCAACAACCGCGGTGACGCCCTGCGCATGGCCCTGGAGCTGGGCGCCGACACCGCGGGCCAGTTCGACGGCATCCACGCCGAGCCCGTCGACCGTCGAACCCGTAAGGCCGACTCCGTCCTCTACGGCTTCAGCACCGGTGTGTTCGTCAACGGCAGGATGGAACGCTTCTTCGACGAAGGCCGTGACACCTGGGACAACACCTTCGAGCACGTCGGCTACGAGATCTGGAGGAACCAGGAGCAGGAGGCGTACTGGATCGCCGACGCCAAGACGCTCGCCATCCCCGGCATCATGAACTCCCTGCTCAGCGACGTACCGCCGGAGCAGGCCGACAGCCTCGAGGAGCTCGCCGCCGTGCTCGGCATCGACGCCGAGGGCCTGGAGAAGACGATCGCGGAGTTCAACGCGGCCGTCGGGCCCGGCGAGTTCGATCCGACCCGCCTCGACGGCAAGGCCACCGTGGGTCTCGAGCCGGGGAAGTCCAACTGGGCCACACCGCTGGACACCCCGCCGTTCATCGGCGTCCCCGTCACCGCTGCCATCTGCTTCACCTACGGCGGCATCCGCACCGACCTGGACGGCCGGGTCGTCACCCCGTCCGGCACCGCCATTCCCGGGCTGTACGCGGCCGGCGAGGCCACCGGCCTCTACTACCACGCCTACCCGCCGGCCACGTCCGTGCTGCGGTCGCTGATCTTCGGCCGGCTCGCCGCGCACCACGCCGCGGCCCAGCAGTCCGCCTGACACCCCCCCCCACACCAGCTACCTGGAGGAACCATGAGCATCGTCAACATCGACGTCACCCTCCGCGACGGCGGGTACCGCAACGGCTTCAACTTCCCTCTGAGCTACGCGCTCAAGCACGCGAGGCTGACCGTCGAGGCGGGCTTCGACTGGGTCGAGATCGCCTACCGCAAGGGTTCGCTGCTGCCGATCCCCGACCTCGGCCTCACCGGCCGCGGAGACGACGAGTTCATCGCCGCGGTGGCCCGCGAGATCGGTGCGCAGCGTGTCGCGATGATCCTGCACCCGAAGAACATCACGGAGCACGACCTGCCCGCCATGTACGCGGCGGGTGCCCGGCTGGTCCGGATCATCCTGCCGGCCAAGGGCTACGAACGCGGTCTGGAGTACATACGCCAGGCCAGGGAGATCGGGTTCGGCGTCGGCGTGAACTTCGCGCGGATCAGTCAGTGGCCGGGCCGCGACATCGTCGAGGTGGCGACCGCCGCCACCGACGCCGGCGCCGAGTTCGTCTACCTGGCCGACTCCAACGGCAGTCTCTCCCCCGTGGACACGACCGATCTCACCACCCTGACCAAGTCGGTCACCGGCGGCCCGGTCGGCCTGCACGCGCACAACAATCTGGGGCTCGCCCTGGCGAACGCGATCAGCGCGGTCGCCGCGGGTGCGACCTGGATGGACTCGTCGATCCAGGGCATGGGCAAGGGCCCGGGCAACCTCATCGCCGAACAGTGGCTGGCGCACCTGGACCGCACCGACCCCGAGGCGTCCACCCGGCTCCACCTGGGCCCCGCCCTGGAACTGGCGGACCTGCTCCTCGCCACCATTCCCGAGGGCACGCCCTCCCTGCCCCTGCCCGATCTGGTCCTCGGCCGCTACGACCTGCCGGTCGAGCACCGCAAGGAGCTCCTGGGCGGCAATCACCGTGAGGGCATCGCCACCGCCCGCACCCTCGCCACCGTTCGGTGACCCACACCGAACTCGCTGTCCCGGCGGCGGTCTTCGGACCCGAGGCCGCCGCCGGTCCGGCACACGCCCTCGTCTTCGCCCCTGTCACCCCGCGCTGGGACGAGGGAGCGTTCTTCGCCCCCGTCACGCGGGTCCTGGCCCAGGCCGGACTGCGGGTGACCGTGGTCGACACGCTCTCCCTGTGGGACGAGGAGACCGACTCGCTGCACTCCCTCACCGCCCGCTGCCGGGCGCTCCTGACCCGGTACGGCCCCGTGGACCTGCTCTGCGGGAACGCGCTGGGCGGCGCGGTGGCCCAGGCACTGCTGCCCGGCGTCGCCCCCGACACCGCGGTGCTACTCGTCTCCGGACCCGCCCGGACGGACGCCCTCCTCGAAGCCAGGCTCACGGAGATCGCCGAGCTGGCCGCGGGCGGTCGGTCCGACCACGCACTGGCCCTCCTCGACCGGCGCGTCCAGCCGCAGGGCCGGTGCCGCGAAACCGCCGGTGAGGCCCCGGCGCCGCACGACCCGGCCGCGGGGCGCCGGCTCGCCGCCGGGATGCGGATGCTGTGCGGCATCGACGTGACCGACGCGGTACGGGCGCACCCCGGTCCGCTGCTGCAGATCGTCGGCGGCCGTTCGCAGCTCGTCACCCCACGCCACACCGCGGCGGCGGCCCACCACCGGGTCGCCGTCATTCCGGGGGCCGGCATGCGCCCCCATTTCGAACGCACCGCGGAAGTGTCCGCCCTCGTCGGATCCTTCCTGCGGGAGAAGGGACTCACATGAAGAGCGTCGCTGTACTTCCCGGCGACGGCATCGGGCCGGAGGTCACCGCCGCGGCCCTCGACGTCGTGGAGAAGCTGGGTCTCCCCCTCGATCTGCGCTTCGGCGAGATCGGCTGGGAGTGCTGGCGCCACGAGGGCGATCCCGTCCCGCAGCGCACCTGGAAGCTTCTGGAGGAGACCGACACCTGTCTGCTGGGCGCCATCACCAGCAAGCCGCTGCGCGAGGCCGAGGCCGAGCTCCCCTCCGGGCTGAGGGGCACCGGCCTCACCTTCGTCTCCCCCGTCATCCAGCTGCGTCAGCGGCTCAGCCTGTACGCCAACGTCCGCCCCGTCATCGATCTGGTCGACCGGCGCTTCGACTTCACGGTGATCCGCGAGAACACCGAGGGCCTGTACGCCGGGTTCGACTTCCACGGCCTGGACGACGCGCTGTGGAACGTGGTCCGCGAACACCCCAACGCGCAGGCGTCCGGCCCGCGGGCGACCGGTGTCACGCTGCGCCTGCAGACCGAGTTCGGCATGGACCGGCTGCTGCGTTACGGGTTCGCCTACGCCCGTTCCCGCGGCTACACCCGGCTCACCCTGGTCGACAAGCCGAACGTGCTGCGCCACACCAGCAACCACCTGCGTGAACGCCTCGAACGGATGGCGGGCGACTACCCGGACATCGAGACCGAGATCCTCAACGTCGACGCGGTCGCCCTGTGGATGGTGCGCAGGCCCGAGCGGTTCGGCGTGCTGGTCGCCGAGAACATGTTCGGCGACATCCTCTCCGACCTCGGCGCAGGCGTCATGGGGGGCCTCGGCCTCGCACCCAGCGGCAACATCGGCGACCACGGCAGCTACTTCGAGCCGGTGCACGGCAGTGCCCCGGGCATGGCGGGACAGGGCCGCGCCAACCCCATGGCGATGATGCTCGCCGTGGCCCAGATGCTCGACCACCTGGATCTCTCCGTACCCGGCGACGACCTCAGGGCGGCGGTGCGCGCGGTGGCCGCACGCCGTACGACCGTCACCTACGACATGGGCGGCACGAGCGGCACCCGCGAGGTCGCGCAGGCCGTGACCGAGGAACTCGCCGCGGAGAAGAACGCGTCGGACACCGTCGACGAGGTGGTGGACCGGCTCTCCCGCCTCGACACCGCGTCCGTCTCCGACGCACTCGACAGCCTCGGGGTCGGCGGTGTCCTCGCCGGCATCGCACCGCGTGTTCCCGGCACCCGCGCGGCAGGCCGTGCGTTCACCGTCACCTACCAGCCCGTCGACGACTCAGCGCAGGGCTTCCGCAACGCCGCCAACTACCTGGACGACGTACCCGAGGGGGCGTTCGTGGTGGTCGACAACGCGGGCAGCACCACCTGCACCAACTGGGGATCGCTGTTGACGAGGCTGGCGCTGCGGCGCGGGGTGCGCGGCACCGCCCTCCACGGCTCGGCCCGCGACATCGCCGAGATCCGCGCCGCCGGATACCCGCTGTTCAGCACGGGCGTCACCATGGTCAGTGGCAAGAACCGGGTGGAACTGGCCGCGACCGGCCGGGAGGTCGTCATCGGGGACGTCACCGTACGGCCCGGTGACATCGTCGTCGCCGACGACAACGGAGCCCTGATCGTGCCCGCCGACCACGCCGTCGAAGTCGCCGACCGGGCGGAACGCGTGGAGCACACCGAGGAGGCGATCGCCGGGGCCGTCGGCGCCGGCCTGCGCCTCGACGAGGCCCGCCGCCGGTTCGGCTACGCCAAGCCCTGGGACGACAGCGGCGCCCGGACCTCCCGTGCATGATCCGGCGGGGCGCGTGGTGGTGGACGTCCACTACCACGCGGGCCCCGACCTGTACCGTCGCCGGCTCACCTCGGCCGGCGCGGGCCGGGCGTATGCCGAGGTCGGCGGCTGGGTGGTCCTGAAGAGCCATCTCACCTCCACGGCCGCGCGCGCCTGGGAGGCCCGCCAGGAGGGGCTTCCGGTCTCGGGCAGTCTCGTCCTCAACGAACTGGTCGGCGGTGTCCGCCCGCAGGCCGTGGAATCGGCCGTCTACGCGCACGGCCCGGACGCCCCCGCCCGTCTCGTCGTCCACCTGCCGACCCTGGTCGGCCCCGCGCACACCAGCCGTCTGCGCCGCACCTCCTTCCACCCCCGGCTCGATCCCGACCGCTGGCGGACCGGCCGGGTCCTCGACGCCGACGGGCGGCTGCGGCGGGACGTGCGCGAGGTCCTGCGGGCGGCCCGTGACCTGCCCGTCGTCGTGGCGACGGGGCACTGCGACCGGGAGGCGGCACTGCGCGTCGTCGACGAGGCCGTACGCCTCGGCGTGCCGCGTCTGGTCCTCACCCACGCCACGCACCCCATGTCGGGCTTCTCCGGCGCCGACCTGGCGGACCTGTCCGGAACACCCGGCCTGTACGTCGAGATCACGGCGCTGATGCTGCTGCTGGGGCACCGCGACATCAGCCACCTCGGGGACGTGGTGCGAGCCCACCCGCGGGTGGTGTTCAGTTCCGACCTCGGCCAACCCGACCAGCCGGACGTGAAGGAGTGGCTGGACGTGAGCGAGCAGTGGTTCCGGACCGCGGGCCTGACGAGCCGGGAGATCAGAGCCATCACCTGGGCGAACCCCGTGACCCTGCTGACGCCCTGACCGGACCGGCACCACTCGCCCACGGCCCGTTGGCCGGCACTCCTGGTCGGCGACGCCACCGGCGTGCCGGCCCGCCCGAGCGGCGGCCCGCCGCTCGGCCTCCTCGATGTCACGAAGGACACCCAGCCATGACAGAGCCGGACGGCCGCAAGCCTCGCCCGTCGCGACGCAGCGTGCTGCGCACCGCATTCGTCTCCGGCGCGGCCTTCGCCGCACCCCTGCCGCCCGCGCTCCCGAAGGCGGGCGCCGCGCGGTCCCGCA
This sequence comes from Streptomyces albidicamelliae, assembly GCF_025642175.1. Taxonomy (NCBI): domain Bacteria; kingdom Bacillati; phylum Actinomycetota; class Actinomycetes; order Kitasatosporales; family Streptomycetaceae; genus Streptomyces; species Streptomyces albidicamelliae. The sequence continues at coordinate 248,804 of NZ_CP106795.1, forward strand.
CCGGATCGCTCGGTGACCAGTCGGCCGTGCGCACTCTCACCGTGGGCGACGTCCGGCTCACCTATGTCGTGGACGCGGCCATGGAGTTGGACCGTGCCGGCTTCCTCCCCGCCGTCCCGGACTCGTACTGGAAGGACCATCCCGAAGCGCTGGCGCCGTCGGGGCGCATCGCCGCCTCGGCGGGCGGTGTCCTCGTCGAGCGAGGCGGCCGGCGGCTCCTGATCGACGTCGGTCTCGGCGCCAACGTGCTCTCGCCCTCCCTCGGAGTCTCCCGCGGCGGGGCGCTGTTGCGCACCCTCCGGGCGCTGGGGGTGCCTGCGGAATCCATCGACACCGTGGCCTTCACCCACCTCCACACGGACCACACCGGTCTCGGATTCCTCACCGGGTCCGGCCGGCCGCCGCGCAAGGCGTTCCCCTGCGCCGACTATCTGGTGGCGGGGGCCGAGTGGGGTCCGTTCTGGAACCGTGAGGTGGAGGTGGGCGCCCCGTCCTGGGACGGGTTCATGGTGCCGATGTCGCGGGTGCTGCGCCGGTTCGACGACGGTGACGAGGTGTGGCCCGGCGTCACCGCGCTGATCACTCCGGGACACAGCCCCGGACACACCACCTACGTGATCTCGGCCGGTGACGGGCGGAGGATCCTGGTGTTCGGCGACGCCTTTCACACTCCCGCCCAGGTGGCCCATCCCGAATGGCCGTCCGGGCCCGACGTGAACGTCGACGGCGTGCTCAAGGCCCGAGCGGCGCTGCTGGCACAGCTGCGCGAACGACGCACCTACGGCTTCGCCTTCCACTTCGGCGACCAGGCGTTCGGCCGAGTCGCCGCGGGGGACCGATGGCACCCGCTGCCGGCCCACGCTCTCCTGCCCACCCCGGTCCGGCTGCCTTGAGCCGCGCATCCCCGGAACTCCGTTGTCAGCCGCGCGGAACTCCGTTGTCAGCCGCTAGAGTTGCGCCGTCATTTCCTACACGGGGGTAGCGATGACCGGTCAGTGGGAAACGCTCGGCGAGGCAAGCGGCATCGAGGCGTATGTGCACCGACCCGCGGGTGAGGTGCGTGGCGCGGTGGTGGTCTGCTCCGAGCTGTACGGAGTCAACGCCTACGTCCGCGCGACCTGCGCGGAGTTGGCCGAGGCGGGGTATGCCGCGTTGGCGCCCGACTACTACTGGCGCGGTGCCCGCCGCACCGGACTCGGCTACTCCGCCGAGGAGCGGGAGGAAGGCCTGGTGCTGATGCGCGCGCTGGACCGGGACGAGCTGGTGGCCGACGCCTCCGCGGCGCTGGCGGCGGCGCGCGCCGAGGCCGGGGAGCGGGGCGTGGCGTTCCTCGGACTGAGCATGGGCGGCCATATCGCGATGCGGGCGGCGACCGAGCTGAGCTTCGAGTTGGCCGCGGTCTTCTACCCCGGCTGGTTGCTCAACACCGGTTTTCCCCTGGTCGGTTCCGTGCCCCCGCTGGAGACGAGCGAGCGCATCGCCGCGGGGGGCGCGTTCGTGCTGGGCTTCCGCGGAGAGCTGGACCACATCATTCCGGCCGAGGAGTGGGAGCAGGCCGAGCAGCGGCTCACGAAGGCGGAGGTGCCGCACGAGCTGGTGACCTATCCGGGAGCCCGTCACGGCTTCGCCTGCGCCGACCGTCCGGCCGACCACGACCCGCGGGCCGGAGCCGACGCCTGGCGGAAGGTCTACTCCGCTCTGGCGTCACACCTGTAGGACCACGGGTTCGCCCGGCCCTGTCGTCGACACGCCCGCCCCGCGGCGCACCAGACTCCGCACACTCCTCCGGGCGGGCTCAGTCGCCCGAGAACCCGCATACGGCACCGATCGATGTCCAGGATCGAGTGGGTCCCCTCCTCCCCCGTGAGCGCCTCGTCCCGCCGGTTCCTCAAGATCCCTCCTGAGCCGATCAAGGTTGGTTAAAGATTTTCCGGGGGACAACAGTTGAGTGTTGGACTGTCGGAGCGGGGCAGTAGTACGCCGGCATCAGCCGATGCTTCTTCCTGGGGGAGCTATGTCGAGGTTCGACAGACGAAGACATGCCGGTGGTCCGCATCCCGCACACGACACCAGTCGCCGCAGCGACTCGCCGCGCGGGCGCCTTTCGGCTTTCGAGCTGTCCGCCGGGGAATACCGGGCGCTCGTCCGCGTCATCGAACACGCCCAGGCCCGCCTCGCGTTGGCCGGTGCCGGCGACACGGACACGATCCGCAACGCCAGCGGCGCGGAACTGCTGCCGTCCCTCCGCGCACGAGCCGATGCGGCCAGGGACCGGGGAGCCGACGGTGTACCGATGCTGGCCACCGAAATCCGGCATCTCGAAGCAGCCGTCGTCAACCTCGAGTCCTACGGCGGACATGAAGCCGCGCTCTGCGAGGGTTACACCCTCCTCGAAGAATGCGAAGACCGGCAACACCGGGCCCGGTCCGCGCACATGGCCGACGGGATCCTCACCCTCGACCAGCGCACACCGCCGGCAGCCAGCCTGTGACCGCTCACCGAAGGACGACGCCACCTCGCCACCGATACGGCGGACCGCTTTGTTTCACGTAGTCCGGAAAACCGTACTTCCGTGCGATTGGATTCTGTGGGGACCTGGTGTGAAGATAGCGCGATGCCCGCCGCCTTCGAGACGAAAGTGCACGTCACACGCTATGAGCAGGTCTCGCTGATCACCATGCGCGGGGAAGTCGACCACGACGACACCGATGCCGTCGAAGCAGCCTTCGCCGAGGCCGATCAGGCAGCGCCCTGCACCACGGCGGTGGACCTGTCCCAGGTCACCTTCGTCGACAGCATGCTCCTCAACGCCCTGCTCGACGCCCACCGGCGCCACCGTGCCGACGGCCGCGACCTCATCCTCCTCGGGCCCCTGCAACCGGCCGTCCACAGGCTGCTGAGCCTCAGCGGCACGTACGGCCATTTCAAGATCGCCGGCACCGGCCCCACGGCTGCCAGCTGACATGAGATCCATGAGAGCGCCGACAGTGGGTAGGCGGACTAGCCCGACAGCCACACCACGTGATCAGGCAAGGAACGACCACAGGAACGCTGCCATGGCCATTCCGCTCACAGAGCAGGCACCGGATGAGCGAGAACCGACGGCGCCCCTGCGATACAGCACCGTCTGGGACGCAGACCACCCGCCCGTCGCCGAAGCCAGGCAAGCGGTGCGCGCCCTGCTCACCCGCGCGGGGCACCCACCGGAGCACCGGGCGTCCCAGGACGCGGAGCTCGTGGTCAGCGAGCTCGTCACCAACGCCTACCGGCACGCGCCGGGCCCCGGTGGGCTCGAGCTGGAGGTCATACCCGACGCCGCCCTCCTGCGGATCGCGGTACGCGACGGATCTCCCCGCCCACCCGAGCCGCGGGATCGTGACGCCCGCCGCGTCGGCGGCCACGGCCTCCACCTCGTCACCCAGCTGTGCGCTCAGCTGCACACCATCGCCCTGGAGACCGGCAAGCAGGTCGTGGCCCACCTCCACCTGCCCGGCCGTAACTGACGACGGGGACCACAGCCCGGCCTGAGAGGCGGGCCCTCCGACGAACGGCCTCCCCGTCCTCAACCCTGGACCCGCGTTCGCCCCCTACCGCGCGGCGAGCATGCCCTCGCGCAGCCGGGCCAGGCAGCGGGTCAGCAGGCGGGAGACATGCATCTGGGAGACGCCCAGCTGTTCGCCGATCTGCACCTGGGTGAGTTCGTCCACGAACCGCATGTGCAGAATCCGCCGGTCGCGCTCGCCGAGGCCGGCGATCAGCGGGGCCAGGGCGTGGAAGTCCTCCACCAGCCCCAAGGCCCGGTCCTCGGCACCGATGAAATCGGCCAGCGCCGCCTCGCCGTCCTCGCTGCCGTGGATCGTGGCGTCCAGCGAGGCCGAGGTGTAGCCGTTCGCGGCCAGACGGGCCTCCCGCACCTCCTCCACGGGCAGACTCATCAACTCCGACAGCTCCCCGTCCGTCGGAATCCGGCCCAGCCGCCCCCGCAGCTCCTCCGTCGCTTCCCTGCGCGTGGACGGTGGCTGTGCTCACGAGCGCCATCTCGTCTCCCCTCCCAAGATCGAAGTACACCGATGCCCGCCGCCTGCACGACCGACGGGCGCGCATATACCCCCTCATGCTTCGCCCATGCCTGCCCTCGGGTGAACCGTGGGCACCGTCTCTGACCTGGGCATCAGCGCCAAAACGGAACGCCGCCGACGATCGCCGCAGGCGGCGGCCGCCGGGCGGGTGATCATTCAGCCGGACCGCCGCCGCCCGGCGCGCGGCCCTCGTCGGGGCCGTGCGGAACACGCCTCGTCGTCCTCGCACAGGTGTTTCCTCGAAGGCCGGCGGGGCATCCGCACGGGGAAGCTTGCTCGGCAGCAACGGACATCGAGGTCACCGTGCTGCCAGCGGGCTCCCCCCAGGGGGTCCGGGCCGAATCAGACGACAGGGGTTGGTCGCGATGACCGTGGCGACACAACAGGGTGGCGGAGGCGGCTCCAGCGGCCTGTACGACGTACTGGAACTCATCCTCGACCGCGGGCTCGTCATCGACGCGTTCATACGCGTCTCTCTCGTCGGCATCGAGATACTCAAGATCGACATACGGATCGTCGTCGCGAGTGTCGACACCTATCTCCGCTTCGCCGAGGCCTGCAACCGGCTCGACCTGGAATCCGGGCCGCGCAAGCCGGCCGGCCTCACCGAGCTCAAGGGACAGCTCACCGAGTCAGGCGCCCGCGGAGTGACCAAGGGAGCCCTCTCCGGCGCCGCGGAGACCATTTCGGACGCCTTCAAGCAGGCGCGCGAAGAAGGCGGCAGGAGGCGTTAGGGCGACCACGCCGTGCACGGGCCGGTCGAGGGACACAGTGGAGGGCGGCTGCCGTACGGCAGCCGCCCTCCACTGTGTGCAACGCTTGATCAGCCGCGGACGATGTTCTGCGCCTGCGGGCCCTTCTGCCCCTGCCCGATGTCGAAGGTGACGTGCTCACCCTCGGTCAGTTCGCGGTAGCCGCTCCCCTGGATCTCCGAGTAGTGCGCGAAGACGTCCGGGCCTCCGCCGTCCTGCTGGATGAACCCGAAACCCTTTTCGGAGTTGAACCACTTCACGGTACCGCTGGCCATGTATGCCGATCCTTCGTTCATGCTCGGGAGCAGCCCTGTCTGCGGGGGTCGCTCCGGCTCCGGCGACGCCGGAAGCCAGCACTGTTCTACCCCGAACCGGCCCGGTCATACGACAGGTTTCGCAGCGTGCCGCGAAGCCGCCTGCTACACGGCGGGCACCCGCAGGGCGGCCAGCACCGGCAGATGGTCCGTGGCTGCCCGAAGATCGCCCTCCCGGACCCCGCCGAGCCCCATCGGCACCCCGCACCCCAGTACCTCCACTCCCTCCGTAGCGAAGACCGCGTCGATCCGCTGCAGCGGATCACCGAGCCGGGTGGTGTGCTCCCTCCCCCACGGGTTGGTCGCCCAGCCGTCCTGCAGGGAGTCGGCGAGGAGGCCGAAGGTACGACCGTCGGGCCGGTCGTTGAAGTCGCCTCCGACGACGGCGTACGGCACGTCCAGGGCGGACACCCTGTCGAGGAGCAGTCGGCCCTGCGCGTAGCGCTCATGGTCGTCGACGCTGAGATGACAGCTGAGCACCCCGAGCCGGGCCCGGCCGAACCGCAGCACGGCCGTCGCGAAGCCCCGCTGGTGCAGGCCGGGGGTACGGGGCAGCAGGACGTCCTCGGCGCGCTCCACATGCGCGCGCAGCGAGGAGAGGATCATGGGGCCGGCGGCCGTGGCACCGCCCGAGACGTACACGAGTCCGGAGGTCCGTGCGAGGCGGGCGGCGGCCTTGCGCCAGCCGTAGAACCGCGGAGCCTCCTGAACGCACACGACGTCCGGGCGGCAGGCCCGGATCACCCGGGCGAGGGCCGCGACGTCGTCGCGCATGGAGCGGATGTTGTAGCTGAGCACGCGCACCACCACGGAGCCGTCGGGCTCCGTCGCCGACCTGGGCAGATCCTGCACGCTTCCCCTTCCCGTCACGACGGACACGGGACGAGTCATACCCGCTCCGTCGAGTGGACCGCTACGTCCCCTGTGCACCGCATGCCGTTTCCGCGCCCGGGACAGGGGCAGGTGGACGGGTAAGTGCCGATGAAGGGACCGCCATGAGTGCCGGACAGAAGGCCATGGCCATGGGCGAGCAGGCGCTCGGGAAAGCGGTGCGGAAGGCGGCTCACGCCATGCACAAGGAGACCGTCGCCGCCAAGGGGGCCGCGCTCGAGGCCCGGGGCAAGGCCCGGCAGACCAAAGAGAGGGCGAAGGACGGCTTCAAGCACTGAGGAGAGCCTGCCCGACGCCTCGTACAGGACCGGTCCGGCCGGACCCTCCCGGCCGGCCATGATCAGCGCTGCCGGTGACGCCGCCACTGGCGTCCGCCGTCGCTGGAGATCCACAGACCCTCGCCCTTGACCAAGTCGTACGTCGCCGTCGTCGCGTCCGCGATGCCGTAGAGCGTGGTGCCGACGACGGTGAGCGACGTGAATCTCGCCGGCGTCGTCAACTCGTGGAAGGCGCTGTTGGTACGGTCGCCGGCAAGCCAGTAGCGGCCGCCCTCCTCCCCCACGAGCAGCCGCCCGTCCGCCAGGGCCTCCAGGACAAGTGCTTCCGGTGCGCCATTCAGAGCGGTGAAGGGGATCCCATCTCCGAGCACGGTCCGCCAGTGTCCGCCGCCGTCCGTCGTCAGCAACAGGCCCCGCACGCGCTCCCCCTGGATGAGCGACAGCCCCGCGGTGCCGCCGCGCGCGGCGAGAACGCCTCCCGTGTACGGCTTCGGGACGGCGATGCGGCCGAACGTGCGACCGCCGCGTTGCCGTACGACGCGGTGGGGTTCCTCGGTCAGGGGCTGGTCGAGGCTCCACACCGTGCCCCGCTCGTCCACGGCGAAGCGGATGCCGTCCGCCGGAACTCCGGCCGGAGGCGCGAGAGTGCGCGTGGCAGGCCGGTAGACCAGGGTCGGCTCCGGTGCGGCGAGCAGGATGTCGCCGGGACGGGTGCGCAGGGCGGTCTCGCTGATCACCACCCTGTGCCGCTTGCCGGCCAGGTCAAGGGCGTACGCTCCCCCGGCTCCCTCGCCGGATGGCACCCGGACGAAGCCGCCGCGCACTCCTTCGAACGCGACCGGCGCCGCCTCCGCGTCCGTGTGTTCCGCGTGCTCGGCGACCGTTCGGCCGCCGGGATCGACGATGCGCCAGGCCGAGGCGGCCGGGCCTTCGTCGTCCTCGACGTTTCCGGCGTCGTACGTCAGGAGCAGCGAGCCGTTGTCCGCGCGGGCCACGCCACTGGGTGCGCCGGCGGCCTCGATGACGTCGGCAGGGCTCGGACGAGGGTCCGCGATGACACGCTTGTACTGCGCCTCCCGGCTCCCGGAACTCCCCTCGTCGGAAACGCTCGTGGCGCAGGCGGTCAGAGCCAGTGCCGTACTCCACGCGGCCACGAGGCGGACCCGCCGGCTCCCGCGCTTCCTCAGCGATGTCATGGCCACATCCTCACACGGGGGGCGCTGCGGGGGCCGCCGGCTGCGAAGATGCCGACGGGCGGGAGGTCGGGGCGACGGCGGTAGGGCGGGGTTCGCGGTCATCGTCGAGCTCCGGGAACTGATCGATGACGAAGAGGACTTCGACGTGGGAGAAGGCCGAACCGCATCGGGGTGACGTCCTGCGCCTGCGGCAGCATCGCCGGAAGAAGGACGGTTCACGGGGCCGACCTGCTGTGCATCCTCCGTCGGATCCTGTCGGACCGAGGCACGTCCGAGCCTCGCCCTCGGGACCCTGGATCGTCCGCCGGCGAGTTGAACATCCGCTTGAACACCCGCATGCCTCCCAGCAAGCCGCCGGGGCGTCTGGCAAGGGCTACTTGGCGAGATGGGCCGGATTGCAGAACGCCGCAGGATCAAAAGCAATTTGGAAGATGTCGGCGCGCGGAGACGTGCCTACTTTCAAAAGTGTCGGACTGCCGGAACTGCTTTCCCAGGAGGACCGGATGAACTCAGTGACGGCTGCGTCCATCGCCGGAGGCAGCGCGTTCCTGGGGCAGCCACAACACCTGGCGGCCCGTCGGCACACAGCGCCACCGCTCCGCGGGCGGTGGAAATTCCCGCTTGCGCCCGGCCTTGCCCGGGCCCTTCGAATCTGGGGTACAGATGCGGCACTTCACCGTGCGAGCCGAAAGCGGCATGATCGGATTCCTGCCCGTGCGGGCTCTGATGGGTGCGGGCGTCACCGCCGCCTGGCCGCGGCCGGCCCGCGTCGGGCTGAAGCTGATAGCGCCCGACGACCCGGCGAGCGCCACGCCCGGGGACCAGGAGGGGCGCGTCGACGCTGTCCGCCGACTGCCCCCCGACCGTCTCCGCCTGTTCCATCACGAGCACGTGATCCGTAGCTTCCGCGAGGTGGGCCGCGCCTGGTTGAAGCAGGTGGGACCGTGTCGCATCGACGTGATCGACGCCGACCTGCTCGACGACGGCAGCCGGGAGTTCTTCGCCACGCTCGCCGATCAGTCCGAAGGCCTGGTCGACATCCGCAGGGAAGAACTCGCCAACTCCGAGGAGCAGCTTTCGGCCACGGTCTCGGGACGGGAACTGCGCATCGATCACCTGGCCCGCTCCCGCGCGCAACTCAGCGAGGACGAGGTGGACTTCCTCCATGATCAGGCCCTACGGTACCTCGGCCTCGGTGACAGCTGGACGGCCGAGCGCATTCTGCGCGCCGTGCTGCGCCACCGGGCCGCGCCCTCGGTGCGGAGCCAACTGCGCCTTGCCTGCTCTCTGCTGGGGCGCCCCCTCGAAGCGGATTTCCAGTCCCTGCGTCGCTCGGAGCTGGAGCCCGGCACCCAGGCCGCTGGAGCCCGACGCCCGGCGTTCCGGCTCGTCGCGGGCTGGGACCTGCTGGAGCAGTGGTCCGGCACGGCGAACCAGATCGAGAAGAACGCCGTGCACCAGGCGCTGTTCGCCGTCGTCGACAGGACGGTCTTCAGGACGCACTCCACGGCCGAAGTCGCCTCGCAGCCGCAGGAGTTCTTCGTCCGGTTACGGCAGGGTCTCGTCCTGAAGATCCGCATCCGCGACTTCGACATGTTCGAGATCGCCTACGTCGGACCCGTCGGCGAAACACCGGGAATCGACCTCGAGACCGGTCGGGCGGCGTGACGGCGGTTACTCGACCGATCTTCGCCCCGGCCAGTTGTCGAACATCCAACTACCCTTCGCACAAGCATGCTTGACAGGGTGTGGGGCCTGTGAAAATCTCGGTCCCACTTGTGACACCAGAGGTCCCTGTCAAGAATTCGGAGAGATCCAATGCCGTCGCTGGAAGTGTCGGGGATAGATGTTTCTTCGCGAGTGCGGGCTCGCGATATTCAAATGGCCGGGGTCGCCGACGTGCGACGCCGTGTGCTGATGATTTCCGGAGCCATCGACACGGTCGACCACGATGTCTCGGTGTGCGTCAATCTTCCCGAGCCCGGACGCTGGCAGGTGGTCAAGTCCGAGACCAACCTGACCGACCGTACGTGGGTCGCCATGCAGGCCGCCACGGACGAGGACTCCGTCTTCGTGAACGACGCCGACACCCTCGTGATGTCACGACAGTTCTCGAAGTCCTTCATCACCCCCGACCAGCGTCGCCTGACCTTCTACGGCGGTGAAGTGCGCCCCGGTGAGGCGGTGGTGAAGATGTACTCGCTGGAGACCGTCGGCCGCAGGCCCACGTACTCGTACTCCCGGTACACCCCCGTGGCCACCGACAGCCCGGAGGCGGCGGCGAAGACCCTCGACCGCCTCGTGGCCGAGGGACTGCCCCAGCGCCCGGTCATCGAGATCATCGTTCCGGTGACGGTCATCGGGTGACCACCTTCGTTCCCGAGCCCCACCTGCTCGACTCGCCCCGCGGCCGTGACTGGGCCCCGGCCCCCGTCAGCGCTCCCCGGCCGGCCGGCGCGGACGAGGTGCCCGCCACCGCCGACGTCGTCATCGTCGGCGCCGGCCCGGCCGGCCTCGCCACGGCCTCCGCGCTGTGGCACCTCGGCGTCCACGACGTCGTCCTGCTCGACCGCGACGGACGGCCCTGCGGCCGGTTCTTCGACCGCATCGACACGCTCAAGCAGCGCGTGCTGCGCTCGCCGTACGAGCACCACCCCGGAGTCGAGGGCTACCGCGACTGCGAGCTGCTCGACTTCGCCCGGCTGAACTGGTCCCGGCTCACCCCGGTGGAACGCCGGGAGATCCGCATGGCCCAGGCGGGCCACCGCTCCGTGGTGCCCGTCGACGTGTTCGAGGCCTACTGCCGGCACGTGGCCACGCTCCACCACGTGGACGAGCGCACGTGGCGGGCCGACGTCCGGGGCGTCCGGCCCACCGCCGACGCGGTCACGGTGCACGCCGACGGCGTCTCGGTCGTCGCGCCCTACGCCATCCTCTGCCTCGGCGAGGAACGCCGTGCCGCCCCCAGCGACTGGTGGGAGGGTGACTCCGTTCCGCCCGGCGTCAGTTACTGGGACGAGCCCGTACCCGAGGACGCCGAACACCTCACCGTCATCGGCGCCGGGCTGAGCGCCGCCCACCTGATCGCTAACGCCCTCAGTGACGGCAAGCGCGTCCACTGGATCGTGCGGGCCGCCGAGGAGCGCTACCAGTGCGCCGACGTCAACGCGTCGTTCTTCCGCGCCGAGGGCCGGGCCCGCTTCGACGGGACGAGCTGGGAGGACCGCCTGACCCTGATGGGCGGCCAGCGCAGGGCGTCCGTCATGTTCGAGTTCCGCCCGCGGATGCAGGCCGCCGAGGCCGACGGCCGGCTGATCGTCCACCGTGGCCGCGCGGTCACCGGGCTGCTGCCCGAGCGCGCCGGACGGGTGGCCGTCCGCCTCTCCGACGGCGAGCGCGTGGTCACCGACCACGCCGTACTGGCTCTCGGCACGGCCGTCTCCACCGGCGACCGGTTGCTGCCCGCGGGTATGACCGCGGCGCGTGACGGCTGGCCCGACCTCGACGAGAAGACCCTTGCCTTCCGCAACGCGCCGCGCGTCTTCGCGGTCGGCGCCGCCGCCGGCATGGTGCTGGGTCCCGCGGCCCGCAACATCGACGGCCACCGCGTCGCGACGGCCCGGGTGGCCACGGCGGTCGCCGTCGGCCTTGCGCAGAGTTCCGGCAGGCGCAGCACCGACGGCAGGGTGATGGCCGGTGTCTGACTTCGACGCATCATTCGACACCCGCTTCTCCCTGACCCCGGTCGACGAGTCCGGTACGACCGAGACCGGTGTGCTGCTGATGGGGCTGGAGGCCGAACGCCTCCTCGCCGGCCTGGGCCTTGCGGCCCTCGCCGACGACCCGGCGCAGGTCCTCATCGCCGTGGACCGGATCAAGCACGGGGTACGGGCGACCATGACCTTCGAGGCCCTTGTCGAGGCCGGTGCGCAGCGCTGGCGCGAGACCCGTCCGGCGTTGGCCGCCGCCGTCGGACCGGCATCGCCGCCCGCCGCCCTGCGCAAGGCGTGGAAGGACACGCTGCGCATGTTCGCCCACTGCGATCTGGGCGACCCCGGCCCCGCCACCTCCGCCCACCTGGCGGCGTGCTGGCTGCGCAGGAACGAGATCGACCGGCTGGCCCAGTGCCCGGCCCATGGAGAGATGACGGCACCATGACCTACCTGAAGTCCCTGCCCGCGGACTCGGCGCTCCTCCAGGTCTTCGAGGCCTACCCGCGCACCTCGCGGCCGCTCCTGGAGCTCCACGAGTCGGTCCTCCGGGAGGAGTCGCCCTTCACCGTCGCCGAACGCGAATTGATGGCGGCGTACGTCTCCGGCCTCAACGACTGCACATATTGCCACGGCATTCACACCGCGACCGCGGAGGCCTTCGGCGTTCCCGAGGGGCTGCTGGCCGACGCACTCGCCGATCTGGACAGTGCCGAGGTCGACGAGAAGCTCAAGCCCGTGCTGCGCTATCTCGGCATCCTCACCCGGACCCCGGCCCTGCTCACCCCGGCGGACGCCGAAGCGGTCTACGCGGCCGGCTGGGACGAACGGGCCCTGTACGACGCGGTGATGGTCGGCGCGCTGTTCAACTTCATGAACCGCATGGTCGAAGGTCTTGGAGTCGTGGCGGACAAGAGCTACTTCCCCGTCTCGGCGGCCCGCCTCCACGATCACGGCTACCACGGCCTCGCCACCCGCCTGACCCCCTGAGGCTGCCGGGGCCGGCTATCGTCAGCGGTCACCGGAAGCGGCCACGACCTGGCGGCGGGTGGAGCTGCGGTAGGTCGAGATGCCGACGGCCAGCAGCCAGTAGCTGAGGAGCGCCCCCATGAGAGCGGTGGTGCCCCAGCCGTTGGCCGCGTAGAAGTGGGCCGGGGTGTTGCCGAAGAACAGGGACGGTACGAAGACCAGGTTGACCCCCGCGAGGACGTAGGCGGAGCGGCCGACCCAGCGGGGCAGCAGGTCGGTACGGCAGACGACGAGTCCCAGGGTGGCCAGGAACAGGGCCAGCAACAGCCGGGAGATCGTGCCGTAGAGGATGTAGGTGCCGCTGACCGTGATGGTCGGATCGACCGGACGGTCGGCGGCGATCACCGCACCGGCCTCCAATCCGGTCGAGACCAGGGCGATCGCCGTGTACACCAGGCCGAGGGCGGATGCCATCGAGCCGGCCCACTCGTAGTCGGGCCGGGCGAGTCTGACGAGCTCCCGGAACGAGGTGACGAAGACGGCCAGCGAGGTGATGCCGACGATGCCGAGCAGCAGCCTGGTCAGCACGTTGGCGTCCGGCGGCGGGCCCGAGTAGACGAAGTACAAGGGCACTTCGACGATGAGGGCGGCGGCGGTCACGATGCCGGAGACGCCGGTCAGGCGCCTGACGAAGCGTTCGTTCATGGGAGTTCCCCCGAGTCCGTGCCTGGGATGCGCGTCGGTCCGTTCGCCGACGTGTCCAGCCTGCCGTCGGTCGCGGCCGACGTCCCTGGGCCTGGACACCGGATCGGGGGTGGTGCCGGTGACACCCTCGGCGGAGTGCTGTGACCGGCTCAGGAGGTGGCGGCCGCCAGGCCGCCGCCTCCGGTGGCCATGCCGCCGACCGGGTTGGGTGCCGGGAAGGGGGCTCGTCCTGCCGACAGATCGTTCCGGGCGGCAGAACGGTGCCGTCAATCAGGTACCGGCTCTCGTACGTCTTCACGCAGCTGCTGGGGTTGGTGAGGAGTGGGGGCTGTCGCCGCCGCCGCATCAGCTGGTCGTACCCGTCGCGGGTGGCTTTCGGGCTGCCGGCGGAGAAGGCGCAGCTCGCCGTGTCGGTGGATCCGCACAGGGCGAGGAACCGGTCCAGGACGGCCGCCGCGGCACGGTCCGAGCCCATGCGCAACCTTCCGTTCTGGCGGCCGCCCGGTCGGCCGGAAACGCCGGCGGCCCGCCCCTCACGGTGGAGGGGCGGGCCGGGGCAGGAGGGAACGGGAACGGCCGGGGGGGGTGGGTCGCAGGTGCTCCTCCCCCGCGTGCCCGTTGGCCGTACGGCCGTCGTGGCCGGGGAAGGTCAGAGGCCGCCCGTGTTCAGCAGCCGGTTGGGCGTGTCGGAGCGGACACCGCGCAGGACACCCCGGGTGGCCGTGTGGTCGAGCCAGACGTGGACCTGCTTGGCCGTGGCGTGGGGATGTGCCGACAGGTACAGCGCGATCACGCCGGTCGCGTGCGGGGCGGCCCAGGACGTGGCGCCGTCGTCCTCCGTCGTCGTACCGCCGCCGGCGAGCGCGGCGGTCACCTTCTGGCCGGGGGCGTACAGGTCCACGCAGCGTCCGTAGCCCGATCCGTAGGAGCCGCCGTCGCTCCACGGGCGGTCGTTCGAGGTGGAGGCCGCCACGACGATCGTGCCGGGGACCCCGGCCGGGGAGTGCTTGCAGGCGTCGTCGTGGAAGTTGCCGGCCGACACCACGGTGGGGAGTCCGGCGTCGACCATCTTCTTCACGGCGGACTCGAGTGCCGCCGACCGGTGGTCGAGGTTGAGTGACATGTTCACCACCGCGGGCCGCTGCGCGTGCGCGGTGACCCACTTGACCGACTTCACCAGGGCCGCCTCGGCCTGCGCCGGGGAGCCGCCGCCGTCGCTCTCGCACACGATTCCCTGAACCCGAACGAGGTCGGCTCGGGGCGCCACTCCGTACTTCGCTCCGCCGATGATCCCCGCGACGAACGTGCCGTGGCCGGTCCCCGCCTCGCTGAAGCAGTCACCGGAGTCCTTGGGGCCGACGAAGTCGGCGCCGAGGTGGGCCCGTCCGCCGAACTCCTGGTGACCGATGTCCATTCCGGTGTCGATCACATAGACGTGCACGCCCTTGCCCGTGGCGGTGGTGGTGAGCCTGCCGTTCAGCGGCCGCGCCCGCTGGTCCAGGACGTCCAGGTTCCACGGCACCTTCCGGGTGACGGGCGACGCCGCGGTCCGCGCGAGCCCCGACGTCTTCACCACGGCTGCGGCGGACTTCGACGACGAACCGGACGCCGCGTCGTTCCCGGATCGCGTCCCGGACTCCGCCTTCCCGTGCGCGGCGGGCTTACCGTCGCTCCCCCGGGCCGCCGTACCGCCCTCCCCGCCACAGGCCGAGGCTCCGAGCACCGTCGCCACGGCCACCGCCGTCAGACCGGCCTTCGTCATGTTCCGCGTCACAACGTCCCCCCTGCTTCGTGCACAGTCAGCGCACAAGACGGCCACAGGGGGCGGACGGTTCCCGGGGCGCCTGCGGGCGGGTCGGGCGGCCGGGCCGCCCGACCCACATGGGGGCCGTGGTTCAGGTTCGGTGGTCAGGCGGTGCCTTGTCGGCGTCCGTTCGCCGTTTGGCGCGTACGGCCTCGCACGTGGCTCCGACCAGGAAACCCGCGGCGAGCAGCCCGATCACGATCGAGCCCTCGCGCATGCCCTCGGCTTCACGTCCGTCGAGGTGGTCGGCCTGGACGACCCGGGTGGGATGCGCCGGGTCGTACGCGACGGGTATCCGCGCTCCCGGCTTCGCCCCGCTCGCCGAGCCGCCCGTGACATCCACATCGGCCTGGACGGGGCCGGACGGTGTGCCGAACCGGACGGTCACGGCGGTCGGCCGGCCTTCCTCCGTGCGACCGGTGACCTCGACCACGGTGGCTTCGGTCCGGCTGCCCTGGTCGCGGAGGGCCGCCAGCATCCGGTACTCCTGCGCGGCCTTCCATCCCAGGACTCCGGCGAGGGCGGCGAAGACCAGGAATCCCGCTGCGGCCGTTCGGGCCTTGGTCCAACGAGGGTCCAGGAGCCACGAGTCAGGGCCCGGCCGGGGCAGGTGCGCCACGCGGTGGTTCGGGGCGCTCGGGGCGTTCGGGGCCTTCGGGGCGGGCATACGGCCGGCCCGGCGACGGACAGGATCCCGGTGACCGGCAGGATCCCGGTGACGCAGCAGCCGGGCGGCACCGTCCGCCGCGGCCAGCGCGGCGGCCCAGCAGAGGACATAGAGCCACAACGGCACGGGCGGTTCGAAAGCCATCCACACCACGATGGCGAGGGCGACCGCCGGTGCCTGCCACCCGAAGAGGGGAGCGCGCTCGTCCGGGTCGCCGTTCAGCATGGGCTCGCGCTCGTCCACGTGCGCCTCCACTCACCGTCACGAGATGAGACTCACGGACAACGCCAGTGGTTGCAATGGCAGTTGGCCTCGCGGCGATCGTCGCAGCGCACCGCACGGGAGATCCGCGCACCCCGCGCGTACAACCCTTTGGTCACCGCGGTCGTCGTACGTCGCTGAGACTTGGGATCACTGACAGGAGCATCACCTTGCGCATCAGTACCTACGCCGTCGTCGTGGCCGCCGCCCTTGCCGTGGCGGGGCTGAGCGCTCCCGCCGCCGTGGCGGCGCCCTCCGGACTGTCGGACGACTTCAACGGCGACGGGTATCGCGATCTGGCCATCGGCACGCCCAAGGCGGGCGGCGGGACGGTCACCGTTCTGTTCGGTTCGGCGTCCGGGGTCAGCCCCGCGCGGTCGGTGAACATCACCCAGAACACCCCGGGCGTGCCGGGGACCTCGGAGTCCGTGGACCAGTTCGGCGCGAACGTCACCAGTGGTGACGTCAACGGGGACGGCTACGCCGATCTGATCGTCGGGGCACCGTACGAGCAGGTCGCGGGCAAGCCGGGGGGATCGGTGACGATCGTCTGGGGCGGCGCGAAACCGTTCACGTCCGGCGGCACCGTGCTCACCGCGCCGACCGCCGAGGCCTACGGGTTCGGGTCGGGAGCCGCCTTCGCGGACCTGGACGGCGACGGTGCCGGGAACCTGGTCGTCGTCGGTGCCGACACCTTCTGGTGGTACGGCGAGGGGAAGCCCACCCAGGACGGCGCGCTGGCACCGGAGGTGGGATTCCTGCCCGAGGGCGTACGCCTGGACGGTGTCGTCGCCGGACACTTCTCCGGCACCGACGGCAGCGACTTCGTCCTGCACGGCCAGCGCGTGGCCAGCGACGGCTTCTCGACCAGCAGCTACCTGGGTCTTCTCCGCGGCGGTCCGGGCGACATCGGCTCCTCCTACTCGGTGCTCGCCGAGAGCGGCGCCGCGGGCGGGACCGTCTGGAGCCGGGCCGTCGCGGCGGGCGACATCAACCACGACGGATACGACGACCTGGTCACCGGCAACGAGAACCTGGGCAAGGGCGGCTCGTTCACCGTGCGCTACGGCAGGGCGGCCGGGCTGCCCGCCACGGGCCGGACGTACACCCAGGCCAGCCCCGGCGTGCCGGGCACCGACGAGAGCGGCGACGACTTCGGCGCCGCGGTCGCGGTGGGCGACGCGACCGGCGACGGCTACGCGGACGTCGCGGTCGGCGCTTCGTACGAGGACGTGGACGGCCACCGGAACGTCGGGGACGTCGTCCTGCTCAAGGGCGGTTCGACCGGGCTGACCACGAGCGGGGCCCAGTCCTTCCACCAGGCCACACCGGGCGTACCGGGCGCCGCCGAAGCGGGCGACCACTTCGGCTCCTCGCTGCGGCTGCGCGACATCAACGGCAACGGCAGGGCGGACCTGGCGGTCGGCGCGTTCGGCGAGGACGTGGTGCCCGGAGGGTACGACGACGGGGCGGCGTGGGTGCTGCGCGGTACGACCTCGGGCCTGACGACGTCGTCCGCGACCGCCTTCAACGCGACCGACTTCGCGTTTCCGGTGGTCGAAGGCCGCAAGTTCGCTGACGTCTTCGCCCGCTGACACCGACGCCGCGCGTCGGCGACCGGGTCCCCTCACGACTCGGCGGCGACGGCTGCGGCGGACAGGAGTGTCGTGGCGGCGAGGCTGCCCCACAGGGCGGCCGGGCCGTGGGGCGCGAGGGCGGTGATGGCCGCCGGGGAGACGGCGAGGCCGAAGCCCGTGGAGAGTTCGAAGCGGGCGAGGACACGCCCCAGGGCATGGGCGGGGGCGAGGTGGGTGACGAGGGCGGTGGCGCTGCCGGCGTAGACGATCTCGCCGATCGTGCAGAGCACGGACACCGCGGCCACGGCCGGGGCACCCCAGCCGTGGCCGAGTGAGGTGGCGGCGAGGAAGCCGAGGTAGGAGGCGGTGAGGAGCACGCCGGCGAGAGCGAGCGCCGTCCGCCGGCGGACCCGGGACAGCAGGACCGTGACCGGCACCTGCAGGGTGACCACCAGCACCGTGTTGGCGACGAATATCGCCGCCGACCACACCGGGGACGCGTGCAGTTGTGTCACCAGGACGAGCGGGAGGGCGATCTCGGGGACGTTGAGGCAGAAGACGTAGATCACGTTGGCGGCGAGCAGCGCCCGCATCCGGGGCGTGGGACCGGTAGCGGCCTCCTCGCCCGGGGAGCCGGCCGGACGCGCGCGCAGCTGTACCGACCAGGCCAGGCTCGCCGCGCCGAGGTAGGCGAGCCCGGTGACGGCCGCCAGCGCCCGCAGGGCGGTGGTGCCGCCCGCCAGGGTCACGGTGGCGATGAGGGCCCCGACACCCAGCGCGGCGTTGCGCAGGGCGCGGGCCGCCGCGAGCGCGGTGTCGCGCTCCCGGCCGTGGGCGACCGTGGCCACGAGTGCCGCGTGGGCGGCGGGCCAGGACTGGTTGCCGATACCGAGGAAGAGCGCCGCCGCGGCGAACGGCCAGACGTGCCCCGCCGGGGTGGCCAGCAGCAGCGCCACGCCGAGCACCCGCACCAGCATCGACGCCGCCACGACCGTGCTGCGTGCGCCCCGGTCCAGCCATCGGCCCACCGCGGGCACACACACCAGGCCCGCGACGACACCGGCCGTCATGGCGGTGCCGGTGGCCGGTGCGGACAGCTCGAGCACCGTCACGCCGTACAGGAGCAGGAACGGTCGCAGCAGGCCGGTACCGAGCGCGTCCACGGCCAGGGCGAGGGCGTAGCGGGGACCTCCGGAGGCGCGGACGAGCGCGCGGGGCCGGATCTTGGTGGTGGTCGTCATGGGTCAGACGGTGCGGACCACCGCACCGGCGGGCACGTCGGTTGACGGGAACCGTCAACCGACGACGGCGACCGCGGCCGGGGCCGGGATGATGAGGGGATGACGTTGAGGATCGACATCAGCGGCCTGTCGGGCGAGCGGGTGCGGTTCGCCGCGTCCCCGCTGGCCGAGCTGACCGCGATGCTGCATGTGCTGGCCGAACCCGGACATCATCCGCAGCTCGCCGACTGGGCCGGTGACGTCTGGGCCGCACTGCCGCCGGAGCTGGCCGAGCGGCTCAGGGAGGCGGAGTTCCTGTGGCGTTCCTCGCAGGCCGACTTCCTGATCCCCGGCCGGCCCCGGCCGACCCTCGTCGAGGAGCTGGACGACGTGGACCGGATCGACGACGAGAGGTATGTGACCGCGGCGCTCGTCACCACGTGCGGCAGCAACCGGGTGCACTTCGCGGGTACTTCCCCGCTCACCGACGCGACCGCGCGCGAGCGCGCCCTGGAGGTGGCCCAGGCCCGCGGCGCGCTGCAGGAGGCGTTCGCGGAACGGCTGCTCGCGGACCCGGCCGCGGTCCGGGCGCGGGTGCGCGACACCCTGGAACAGTGCGCCCCGGCCTTCTTCGACGCCGCGTGGACGACGGCCGCCGTGCGCCTCGCCACCGACCTGCGCCTGAAGAACGACCTGCTGAGGCGCCAGGGTCTGGCGGCGGCACTCGCCTCGGTCTCCGGGGCGGTCACCCTGGCGGCGGACGGTGACTGCATCGTCGTGGACAAGCTGCAGGACAAGGCGACCGCCGCCCAGGGCGGTGGGGTCACCTTCATCCCCAGTGTCTTCGGCCGGCCGCACCTGGTGGCGGTCCACGCGCCCGGCTGGCATCCGGTGGTGCAGTACGCCGTGGCCGAGCCGGCTCCCTCGGAGCCCGTTCCGCTGGAAACGGTGACGCTCCGGCTGGAGGCGCTCTCCCATCCGGTACGGCTGCGGCTGCTGCGCACACTGGCCCGTGGCCCGCACACCACCGGTGAGTTGGCCCACGCCTGGGAACTCTCGCCGCCGGAGGTCTCCCGCCATCTGGCCGTCCTGCGCCGGGCAGGCCTCCTCACCGCCCGACGGCAGGGCCGCTACGTCCGTCACACCCTCAACGTGCCCGACCTGGCGGCGCTGGGCACGGACCTGTTGGCGGCCGTACTGCGCTGAACAGGCCCGGCGCACAGCCGTCGGAGCGGAGCGCGGGGCGCCTCACCGCGGGTGGAGGCGGCCGGTGAGGAAGGCGAGGATCTCGTCGCGGGCCCGGACCGTGGGGTGACCGGCCTCGTCGACGAGGTGCGCGGTGACGACACTGTGCGCAGTGCCGACCAGATCGGCGAAGAAGGGCGGCGGGGCCGGGTTGGCGGCGCTGTCCGGCAGGACGCGCCCGTCGAACGCGTCGCCGAGCAGGGCGCGGTAGGCGGCGAAGCGCCGGCCGGTGCACCAGCGGTCACCCTCGAAGCGGTAGGCGAGCACGGTGAGTCCGTCGCGGTCGAGGCGGTCGCGCACCGCCCGTGCGTCCGCCGCGTCGAGTTCGAGGCCGCCGGGGTCGTCCAGGGGCAGCGACGGATGATTGACGACGGGGGCGATCACCGCCGGCTCCAGGGCCATGGTGAGGGCGAAGTTGCCGGTGAAGCACAGGCCGATCGCGCCCACCCCCGGCCCACCGCAGGCGGCGTGGGCCTGGCGCGCCAGGCCGCGCAGCCAGACCGTCACCGGGCTGGTTCCGCCGCCGGCGAAGGCGCGGAACTCCGCGCTGACACAGGCGCGGCGTACGACCTCCCGGCCGCCCTCGGCCGTGGGGAAGGCGCCGTCCGTGCCGAACAGGGAGGGCACATGGACGGTGAAGCCGGCGTCCCGCACCCAGCGCGCGAGCCGCAGGACGTCGGGGCTGATGCCCGGCATCTCGGGCAGCACCACGACCGCGGGCCCGGTCCCGGCCACGTAGACCGTCTTCGTCACCCCCTCCACGGTCATGGTCCGGCGGGTGAAGTCGGTGATCGGATCGTCGTCGCTCATGAGGACAGCCTGGTCCCGAGGAGGGCAGTCGGATCAGGGGCGGGATCGCCAGGGCCGGGGGTAATCTCGCCACACGCCGAGGGGCGAGCGGGCACGCGGTCGGCGCCCCGGCCTCGGCGGCACACCAGGGGGGACTGGATCGATGGCGCAGGACGGTTCGGGTGCGGGCGTCGGGCCGGGTGCGCTGCGGGTCGGAGTGCTGGCGTACCCGGAGTGCTTCGCGTCCGAAGTGTTCGGTGTTCCGGACCTGTTGACGATGGCGGCGCATGTCGCCGGGCCGGACGCGCCCGGCTACCGGGTGTCCGTCGTCTCGCCCCGCCGCCGGGTCACCGCATCGGGCGGGGCGAGTCTGGAGGTGCGTCCGCTGCGGGAGGTGGACGTCCTCGTGGTCCCCGGCTTCGAACTGCGCCCGGACGCCGACCTCGACGCGCGGCTCGCCCGGCTGGGCCCCGAGGTCGAGGCGATCCGCGCGCAGGCCGCCGCGGGCACCGCCGTCGTCTCCCTGTGCGTCGGCGCGTTCCTGCTCGCCGAGGCCGGGCTCCTCGCCGGGCGCCGGGCCACCACCTCGTGGCTGCACGCCGGCGAACTGGCGAGGCGCTGTCCGGACACCGACGTGCGGCCCGAGCACCTGGTCGTCACCGAGGCGGGTGTCACGACCACGGCCGCCTTCAGCGCCATGTACGACTTCGCACTGGATCTGATCCGCCGGCACAGCGGCGACCGGGTGGCCCGCACCACCGCCCGGCTGACACTGGTGGACGACGCCCGGACCTCCCAGACCCCGTACGTCGACCCGCGGCTCCTGCCGCAGCCGGGCCGCGCGTTCTCCCAGCAGGTCATGCGGCGGCTCGACCAGAACCTGGCGGAGCGGTACGACCTCGCCGGCCTCGCGGCCGCCTTCCGGGTCAGCACCCGCACCCTGCTGCGCCGCTTCGCCGAGGAGACCGGACGCAGTCCGCTGGCTCATCTGCAGTCGTCACGGGTCCGCCGCGCCCGCCATCTCCTGGAGACCACCGACCGCACCGTCGCCGCCGTCGCCGCGGCCGTCGGCTACCAGGACCCCGGCACCTTCGCCGCCCTCTTCGCCCGCCACACCGGCCACCGGCCGAGCGCCTACCGGGCCGTCTTCCGCCGTGCCTCCCAAGTTCCCGCCGACGGCGGTGAGATCCAGGTGTCCGGGCCGGCGTCATCGCCGAAGCCCGCGAGGCCGGCCCGCTAGACGCCCAGCCGGTGGTCACCTCCTGCGTGCCGTCACCAAGGCGAAGGAGAGGAACCTCCCGGCGTCCTCGGTGAGCATGTCGATCACCGGTCGGCCGGCCTCGGGGCCGTCCGGCCGCTGCTCCGCGCACGCCCGCGTCCACAGCAACCAGTCCTTCCACGCGTCCGGCTGGAGGCGCGCGGAGGTGACGTCCACCAGCTCGGTGATCTCCCACTGGAACCGCCACCACTGCGCCGTGTGCCAGGCGATGGCCTCCCAGCCGACGACCCTCTTGATGTGGGCCGGGATCGCCCCGAGTTCGCGGACCTCCCGGGTCAAGGCGGGTGTCGCCATGCCCAGTTGTCCACCCGGGCGCAGGAACCGCACCAGGTAGGGGAGGTAGCCGTCCGCGGTGCCGAAGTACTCGAAGGCGTCGATGCTCACGACGGCGTCGAAGCTCTCCGGTTCGAACGGCAAGGTGTGCGCTTCCGCCCGCACGGCACGGACCCGGTCGGCGACTCCCGCCCCGGCGAAGACGGCCGCCGCTTCCTCCGCGGGTGTCCACCAGTCGGCGGCGACGACGTCCACGCCGTACTCACGGGCCAGGAACACCGACGTGGCCCCCTTACCGGATCCGAGGTCGAGGACGCTCATCCCGGGGCGCAGTTCGAGGTCCCGGGCCAGGTCCTCCAGCAGCCACAGCGGGTTCGGCCCCATGTCGAGACCCACGAGCCAGGCTGGGTCGTAGCCGGACGAGCGTGGGTAGCGGTCCGGCCGTACGAGGTCGCTCAGAGCAGTCACGGTCACGCACTCAAACCGAGGTGCCGTCGCCCGCACAAGTGCTTTTCCTTCTGACCTGTCGGGGTGTACTCAAGTACACCCCTCTGGGTAGCCAGGTGCAGTCCGCGCCGCCGGGCGACCCGGCATCGTCGACGGCATGTGGACGAAGAGAGCGACCGGGCCGATACGAACGACCAGGGCAACGAGGGCGACGGGGACGCCCGGGCCGCTGCGACCGCCGGAGCGTACGGCAGCGCGGGCGGCGGTCTACGTCACGCTCGCGTTCGTGGCCGCCGGAGCATTGGGCTCCCTCCAGCCGGCGACGGGCGTCCCGGCCGAGGTGCTTCAACTCACGCAGTTCGGACCGGCGTTGGCGGTAGCGGTCGCCGCAGTGGTGTGGCCGGTGACCACGTGGAGGCTGGTGCGCGGGCCCCGGAGGCGGCCGTCCTCCCCCTGGCCCCTTCTCTGCATGCCCTTCCTGATCATCCTGCTGTCGGCGGGCCCGTACGCCCTCATCAGCGGCACTCCCCACGCCACCGACCCGCGCACGCTGCACCACTCCTTCCCGCTCGTCGCGGTCGCGCAACTCGTCGGCGCCTGCGGTGAGGAGATCGGCTGGCGGTGCTTCCTGCAGCCCCTGCTGCGTACCAGGTTCGGGCCGCTGCCCGTGTCGGTGGCGGTCGGCACGGTGTGGGGGCTGTGGCACGTGCAAGTGCTGGGCCGGTCCCCGGCGTACGCCGCGGGCTTCCTGCTCGCCACCGTCGCCATGTCCGTCGTCCTGGGCCTGGCCCTGGACGGGACGGGCGGCATGGCACGGCTGCTCCTGGCGGGCGCCTTCCATGCTCTGGTGAACCTCGGAATGCTCCTGTTCATGGACGAGGAGACCGGACGGACGGCACCGATGGTCCTGTTCGGGGTGGCGTCCGCGCTGGTCGCGGCGGCGTGGGTGCGCAGGCGCACGGCGGTTACGATCCCCCCGACGGTGGAGGGGGACCCGGGGGCGTGAGGGTGAAGGTGTCGTGGCACGGCGACGTGGTCGCGCTGGGCCGGTGCCAGCTTATCGGGCTGTCGGGTTTCGTGGTGGCCGGAGCCGGGTTCCTGGTGGGTTTCGCCCTGCTGCTCCTGCCCGTCGGCCCCGGCCTCTGGCTGCTGCCCCGCGCGGCCGCCGTTCTGCGCCGGGTCGCCGACCGCCGCCGTACCCGCACCGCTCACTGGAGCGGCCGCCACCTCGGCCCGCCGGACCCCCTGCCCCGGAGCACGTCCGCGCGTCGCACCAGTGCCGCGATCCTCGGCGACGACGGTTTCTGGCGGGATCTGCGCTGGGCGTGGCTCGAACCGTTGCTGGGCGGCCCGCTCGCCTCGGTGCCGCCGGCGCTGGTCGTCTTCGGGGCGTTCGGTGCGCTGGTCCAGCCGTTCGTGTGGCGGCAGTTGGGTGACGGCAACTGGTACGCCTTCGTACCGGTCGCCTCCCCGACGACGGCGTCGCTGGCACTGCTGCTGGGCCTCGCCCTCATGGCGGCGGGCCTGCGCCTGTCAGGTTCCGTCCTGTGCCTGCACGGCCGTCTGGGCCACCGTCTGCTCGCCGTGCCGCCCACGGTCGAGCTGGCACGCCGGGTGGCACGGCTCACCGACAGCCGGGCCACCGCCCTGGACGCGCACGCGGCGGAGATCACCCGTATCGAACGCGACCTGCACGACGGCGCGCAGGCACGGCTGGTGGCCCTCGGCCTGACCCTCGACCAGGCGACCGGACTGCTGGACACCGACCCGGCGACCGCCCGGGCCCTGCTCCTGGACGTCCGCGCCGCCTCCGAGCGCGCCCTGCGGGATCTGCGGGAACTGGTCCACGGCATCCACCCCCCGGTCCTCGCCGACCGCGGCCTGACCGACGCCGTCCGCTCCCTGGCCCTGGACAGTCACCTGGACGTCGTGATCTCCGCGTGCCCGGCCCCGCCACGCTTGCCCTCCCCCGTCGAATCGGCTGCCTACTTCGCGGTGTCGGAGCTCCTCGCCAACGCGACCAAGCACGCCGAGGCGACGAGGGTGGACATCACCCTGGCCCATGACGGCGCGTGCCTGCGCGTCGGCATCACCGACGACGGCCGGGGCGGTGCCGACCCGGCCCGCGGAACCGGACTGCTCGGCGTACGCCGCCGGTTGGATACCTTCGACGGCACGCTCGCCCTGCACAGCCCGCCGGGCGGACCGACCACCGCGACCCTGGAGATCCCGTGCGCGTCCTCCTCGCCGAAGACCTCTTCCTCCTCCGCGACGGTCTGACACGCACCCTGCGCGAACACGGCTGCGAGGTCGTCGCGTCCGTGGACAACGGCCCGGAGCTGCGGCGGGCGCTCGCGGACACGGAGTGGGACGTGGCGCTGATAGACATCCGCCTGCCACCGACCCACACGGACGAGGGACTGAAGGCGGCGCTGGAAGCACGCCGCACCCGCCCCGGACTCCCGGTCCTGATCCTCTCCCAGTACGTCGACCAGCTCTACGCCCACGAGTTGCTCGCCAGCGGGGAGGGCGCCGTCGGCTACCTCCTCAAGGACCGGGTCACGCACACCGCGCAGTTCCTCGACGCCCTGCGCACGGTCGCCGCCGGCGGCACGGTCATGGACCCCCAGGTCATCGCCAAGCTCCTGTCCCGCAGCGAGAAACGCGGTCGCGTCCACTCGCTGACCGCCCGCGAGCACGAAGTCCTCGCCCGCATGGCCGAGGGCCACTCGAACGCGGCGATCGCCCGCACCCTGCACATCAGCGAGAGCGCCGTGGCGAAACACATCGCCTCGCTCTTCGGGAAGCTGGGCCTGCGACCGTCACCGGAAGCGAACCGCAGGGTGCTGGCGGTACTGGCGTACCTGAAGGGCTGAATCCGAGGCGCGTCGGGGCCGCGAAGGCGGGAGGTCATCAACGCCAGGGGGCAGGGTAGGCGGATCTGACCTGACCGTTCGCACGAAAGTGGTGCCGTCCCATGGCCGAGACACAGGACGTCGTCGAGCTCATCCTCCAGGATCACCGGCGCATGGAGGAACTGTTCCGCCGGATGCGGAGCGTCGAAGCCGACCGGGCCGCCGCGCGCCAGGAGTTCGCGGATCTCCTGATCGCCCACGCGCTGGCCGAGGAAGCCAAGGTCTACCCCGCCCTGAAGCGGTACAAGAACATCGACGACGAAGAGGTCGAGCACGGCGAGCACGAGCACGACGAGGGCAACAAGGCCCTCCTGGCACTCCTGGAGGTGTCGGAGGTCGGCTCCGAGGAGTGGGACTCCAAGCTGGAGGACCTGGTGGAGGCCGTCACCCACCACGCCGACGAGGAGGAGCGCACCATTCTCAACGGCGCGCGCGAGAACGTGGCGATGGAGCGGCGCGCGGAACTGGGAGTGGCCTTCCTGGAGGAGCGCGAACGCCGGCTGAAGGACGGCTGCGGCTCGGTCGACAACGTACGCCGCATCGTCCATTCCTAGCCGCAGTCACGGAAGGGGCGTTCCGGGGCCGGACCGGGGGCGGGGGCGGGGCCGAGAGGGCCGGCCCCCGGCCCGGGGCAGCCCCGCCCCCGGGGGCCCGTGGCCGTGATGAGTCCGTCCGTCCTGGTACGCGCCGGCCGTCACCGCGGGTCCGGATGGAGTCCCGGTCCGCCGCCGGGTCCGGCCAGCGGTGTCGGCGACAGGGCGGTGGGTTCCTCCCCCGGCTCCAGCAGGGTGTCCGCCGCCCCGACGATCAGCGGATCGGGCGCGCCCACGGCCGTGCGGTCCTTGGCCGGGTAGTCGAAACGGTCCAGGAGGCTGCGCATCGCCTCGAGCCGGCCTCGCCGCTTGTCGTTGTTCTTCACGACCGTCCAGGGCGCGTGCACGGTGTCCGTCGCCCGGAACATGTCGACCTTGGCCGCGGTGTAGTCGTCCCAGCGGTCGAGCGAGTCCAGATCGGTGGGGGACAGCTTCCAGCGGCGGACGGGGTCGACCTGCCGTATGGCGAACCGGGTGCGCTGCTCGGCGCGCGACACCGAGAACCAGAACTTCACCAGCAGGATGCCGTCGTCGGTGAGCAGCCGCTCGAACAGCGGTGCCTGCCCGAGGAACTGCCGGTACTCCTCCTCCGTGCAGAATTCCATGACCCGTTCGACCCCGGCCCGGTTGTACCAGGACCGGTCGAAGAAGACGATCTCACCGCGGCCCGGCAGATGGGTCACGTACCGCTGGAAGTACCACTGCCCCGCCTCCCGCTCGGTCGGCTTGTCCAGCGCCACCACGCGGGCCCCACGGGGGTTCAGCCGCTCGGTGAACCGCTTGATGGTGCCGCCCTTGCCGGCCGCGTCCCGTCCTTCGCAGACCACGACGATCCGCTGCCCCGTCTCCTTCACCCAGCGTTGCAGCTTGAGCAGCTCGATCTGCAGGATCCGTTTGGTCCGCTCGTACTCGCGCCGCCCGACCCGGTGGTCGTACGGGTGGTTCTCCCGCCAGGTCTCGATCGGCCGGCCCTCGCCGTCGAGCAGCACCGGCCGCTCCGGCTGCCGGTCGTCCACCGCGAGCCCGCTCAGCAGGTCGTCCTCACGCTCCGTACTCCGGCTCCCCTGTGCCTGCGGCACCTGCTCGGCCACGACGCCCTCCTCGCCACTTGCGCCCCTGATCCCCCTCCACGTGCCCACACAGGCCCGGACCAGACGCACCGTCCCCGGCTCCGTGCGGTCACCGGGGCCGAACGGCGCCTACGGCTGCTTCCCGTCGAGCCGGCTCGCGAGACGGTAGGTCACCGTGGTGTCGTGGTATTCGCGGCCGGGGACCACCTTGTCGGGAAGGTTGGTCCGGTCGCTGTGACTCGTCGACTGCCGTTCCCCGCTGCCCGGGAAGCGGACGGCTGTACCGGGCCTCGTCTGTCCGCACCCTCCGTTCAGGGCGGCTCTTCGGGCTCCTGCGGCGTACGGCGGCGGCTGGGCCGTGGTGGCAGCTTCCCGTCCTCGTCCCGCACGCGGCGGGTGCATGTGCCGCTCGGACTCCGGGCGGGCCGGCCCCGGTCCCCCGCCGCGGGCCTGCTTGCCACGCCCCGTCCTTCCGACCGGACCGGACCGGACGCTTCGTGCCCGGCGTCTCGGAGGTAGTGCCGGCGGCGGCCTTGGCGCCCTTGCGCACCGTGTCGCCGCCCGGTTCGCCCTCCGCCGCCCCGCCGGTCGTGCCGGCGACCTCCGCGGGCTTCTCGGTCACACTCCCGGTCGCGTATCCGACCTTCTGACCGGCTTTGACGACGGCCGGTCCGGCCTCTCCGCCGACCTCCTCGACCGCGCGCCGGGCACCCCGGCCGACGTCCTGGACAGTGGTGGGTGCGGCACTTTCCCCGACGTCCTCGGCCGCGGAGCCGACGCCGCGCCCCACGTCCCAGACGGCGCGTTCGGTACCCGCACCGAGCTCTCCGACGGCATGGCGGGCGCCTCCGCCGACGTTCCGCACGGCCGCCCCCACGTCCCGTGCCGGCTCGTGCAGGTGCTCGGGGTTGCGATCGAGCGTGGTCAGTACCCGGTCGATGATCGCCGCGACGTTGTCCAGCCGTACCTTGGGCTGTGCCTGTGCCTCCACGCCGGAGATGCCGAGGTGCACCCGTCCCAGCGTGACGTCGGCGCCCACATTCAGCTTCAGCAGGTCCAGCACCTCGGTTTGCGGCGAGACGCGACACCCCGCGCCCGGTGGCCGTCTCGCCGCCGGAAGCGCCGGGCGCCTTCATGAGCGCGCCCTCCTGCCACGAGGGCTTCCTCGTCGTCGCCTCGCCTCACCGCGCCTCCACAGGTACCCGTCCGTCGTGTCCATCCTGGTCCGATACGGCAGGCAGTGCGCGGTCGGCGCCGCCGACGGTGGGCGTGGGCGGCCACGGCGTCGGGCGTGGCCTACGGAACACCGCCGCCGACGCCGGGTGACTGTCGGTGGTCGCCTCGGGGGCTACGACGCCGACTGTCCGCCATCGTCCGCCAGGATCCGCGCGGCCCGGTGCCGGTACGCGCGGAAACGGCGCAGGTACGACCGCGCCATGGGCCCCGGCGGAACACCCCTGGCGAAGGCGCGCATGTTGCGTTCGCCCGTGTTGTAGCCCAGCGCCAGAAGCTCCTCGCGGCTGTAGCGCCGCACGTGCCGCCGCGGCAGGCTCCGGTCGAGGTCCTTCAGGTGCAGGGCCGCCGCACGGATCGCGAAGGCGGGATCGTCGCGCAGGTCCTGCCACCGCTCCGCCAGGCCGTGGGTCCGCCGCACCCGCTCGAACGTCGCGCGGTGCATATTGGCCACCCCGAAGGACGCCCCGGGCTTCCACCACTGCCACAGCCGCTCCAGCAGCGGATGGTGCGGCTTGTACGCCTCGACGTGAAGCACCGTCATCACCAACACGGACGACACCCCGGTCTCACCGGCGCTGCCCACCACGCACGCGGTGTAGTCGGCGGGGTCGTAATGGCCGGGGCGCAGCGGTGGCGCGGGAACGCCACCGCGATCCGGTGGAGCGGTCCGCGAACCCGGCACCGTGGTCGATCCGTCGGCCATCCTCACTCACCTTTCCCCTGCCGCCCGCCGCCTCTGGCGCGACAAGGCGTCCGTCGTTCTGCGATGCGCGTGCCCCGCGTCGGCTCACCTCAATCGGTGCACCGGCTCCGCCGCATCCGGGGTGGCGTCCGGGTGCGAAGTAGAGACGGCGATTCAGCGGGCGATCCGACAGCGAGGCACCATGACCGGATGGGTCGTACGACCGGACGGTGGCCGTCCAGATGGCCCCGGTTGCGCCCATGTCACGGCCCTGTCCACGGAGCCCGCGGCGCGGAGCGACTCGTGCCTGGAGTGCGCCGCCCGGGGGCGGGACGGGGGGCACCTTCGGCGCTGCCTGACCTGCGGCCATGTGGGATGCAGCGACAGCTCGCCGGGCGCCCACGCCACCGCTCACCACGAATCCAGCGGGCACCCCTTGGTGCGTTCCGCGGAGCCGGGCGAGACGTGGGCCTGGTGCTATGTCGACGGGGTCTATCTGGACCCGCACGGCGACTCCCCGGCACGTTGAGCCCTCGCGCCCGATCGTCCGGAGGCGCACCCGGGTGCATGCGGTGGCCCGCGATCACAAATTGGCATATTCAAGACACAGCAAATCCGGCGAAGAGAGGAGAACAGGATGACCCCAGACGACGAGACACTCGCATGTCCGTTCGACTTCAGCGAGGGCCTTGAATTCGACCCCTGTCTGGCCGCGCTCATGGAACGGAATTCCCTCACCCGCATCCGGCTGCCCTACGGTGATGCCGACGCCTGGCTGGTCACCGGGTTCGAGGGGGTGCAGCAGGTGACGACGGACCAGCGGTTCAGCCGGGCCGGCATTATGGAGTTCGACTACCCGCGGCTGACGCCGGAGCCCATCGTCTCTCCCGAATCGATCAACGTGATGGACCCGCCGCTCAGCAGCCGTCTGCGGCGCCTGGCATCGCAGGCGTTCACCCAGCGGCAGGTCGACGGCATGCGGGACAAGATCACCCGTCTCACGGATTCCCTGCTCGACGAGATGGCCGCTCAGCAGCCTCCGGTGGACCTGGTGCGCCATCTGTCCGACCCCATGCCCCAGCAGACCATCTTCGAACTCCTCGGGATCCCGCAGGACGACTGGCCCCTCATGCAGCGGAACCTGCAGCAGCTCCTCGCCACCGGCCCGGACAGCCGCGAGAAGGCCGCAGCCGCGAAGGCGGCCCTGCGCGCGTACTTCGGCACGCTGGTCCAGCAGCGCCGGGCGTCGCCCGGAGACGACCTGATCAGCGTGCTCGCCTCAGCCGTGGACGGCGAGGACGCGTTCGACGACGACGAACTGGCCGTCATGGCACTGACGCTGACCCTCAGCGGCCAGGACACCGTCACCTGTCAGATCAGCGACATCGCCTACCTCCTGCTGACCCGTCCCGAGCTGATGAAGCACATCGACGGCCGGCCGGAGGCCCTGACCGACGTCATCAACGAGCTCCTGCGGGTCATCCCGTTCCGCAAGGGTGTCGGCATTCCCCGGGTGGCCACAGAGGACGTGGTGATGGAGGGGGTGCGCATCCGCAAGGGCGACTTCGTGCATGTGTCGTACCTGACCGCGAACCGCGACCCGCGGCGCTTCCCGGACCCGGACTTCATCGATCCGGACCGGTGCTCGACCCCGCACATGACCTTCGGCTGGGGCGGCCACCGGTGTGTCGCCGTGCCATTGGCGATGGCGGAGCTGGAAGTGGCCATCGGGCGGCTCCTGGACCGGTTCCCCACACTGCGGCTCGCCGTGCCTCCGGAGGAGGTGCGCTGGGACACCAAGACGATCCGGCGCTTCCCGCTCGAACTGCCCGTCACCTGGTAGCTGCCGTCCGACCGGAGCCGCTTCCCGCCGGACGGCAGCAGCTGCCGCCGGAGATCCCTCCCGGGTGCCCGTCGGGCGGGAAGCCGCTACGGCGGTCGGCGTCAACACCCCCTCATGAGCGAGCGAGTCGCTCCAGACACCGACGCAGCTGCTCCACATAGGTCTCCGATTCCGGCTTCATCAGCACACTGCGCAGAACGCGCGCTCCGTCGGCGTCCCTGGTGACCTTCGGGTGCAGGACGGCGAACCGGTCGGCGCCGACACGGAGTGTGCTGAGGAAGACCGGGTCCTGACTGTCGTTCATGCCCTGGCCCGGATCGACGAGGCATTGCGCGACGGCAGGCAGTGAGCGGCCGATGAGGCACTCCGCCCCTCCGGCACGGAGACGGCTGCCCTCCGCTCCGGCGGCTTCCCCCTCGGCAGGAGGTGCGCCGGGCGCGGGGTGGGGTGGAGTTTCGGACCCTCGTGATCCGAGCGCCGGGTCCTGGGCTCTCAAGTTCGCTGGTCAGCGCGTCGATGCAGGGCGCAGGAAGACGCGGACCGACGAAGGGCTGGTTGTGGTGACGTCATTTTCGGTATCGAGGCCGGACGACGGTCTCGACGCGGTGGCCGTGGCCGTCAAGGAGTTGCGGGCGGGCCGGCCCGTGATCGTGGTCGACGACGCGGACCGGGAGGACGAAGGCGACCTCGTGATGGCGGCGCAGTTCGCGACCGCCGAACTCATGGGCTTCTTCGTGCGGTACACCAGCGGGCTGATCTGCGCGCCGATGGACGGGGAGCCGGCCGACCGGCTGCGCCTGCCGTTGATGGTGCCCGCGGCCCCCGGAACCGCTACGGCCGACGCACCCGCCTACACCGTCTCCGTGGACGCGGTCGGCACCGGCTCGGGCATCTCCGCCGCGGACCGGGCACTGACCGCCCGCGTGCTGGCCGACCCCACCACGGGACCCGACCAGCTGAACCGTCCCGGGCACATGTTCCCGCTGCGGGCCCGAGCGGGAGGGATCGCCGAGAGACGGGGGCACACCGAAGCGACCGTCGACCTGCTGCGCCTGGCCGGCCTCGCACCCGTCGGTGTGATCAGCGAGGTGTGCGAGGACGACGGCTCTCTCGCCCGCAACGACCGGTTGCGGGACTTCGCCGGGGAACACGGCCTTCACGTCGTCACGATCGAGCAGCTGGCCCAGAGGCTGCGCCGGTCCGGCACGGCGCTGTGACCGGGGTGCACACGGCGACGGTCTTCGACCTGGACGACACCCTCGTCGACACCGCCGGCGCATGGCCACGGGCGTGCGCCGCGTTCAGCGCCCGCCACGGATACCGCTGGCGCCCCGAGGACACCGCCGCGCTGCACGGCAACGGCAACTGGGCCGCCCATGTCGCAGCCGTGTGCGGCGGCCGGGCGACCACCGCCGAAGTCGTCGACGCCTGCACCGACATCATCCTCGACGAACACGCCGCACACCCCGTTCGCCCCCTCCCCGGAGCGCTCGACCTGGTGGCCGCCGCCGAACGGCACGGGCCCGTCGCCGTCGCCACGGCCAGCCCGCGCCGCTTCGTTCTCACCGTGCTCGACGCACTGCGGCTGACCACCCGGATGAGCGCGGTGATCTGCGGCGAGGACGTCGGACGGGCCAAACCCGCGCCCGACCCCTATCTGCGCGCCGCCGCCCGGATCGGGCTGCCGCCCTCAGCCTGTCTGGCCGTCGAGGACTCCCCCGCCGGCATCCGCTCGGCAGCAGCCGCCGGCATACGCGTCCTCGCCATCCCTCGCCACGGCATGCGCCTGCCCGCCGGCATCGCCCACCTCCCCGCGGCCCAGGCCCGCAGCGCGGTCGAAGCCCTGCCGCTGCTCACCCGGCTGCACACCTCGCGGCCCGAACTCCTGGCACACCGCACAACGGCACAGGGCCGCTGAGAGGCCGACGGCCCTCGCCCCACCCACCCTCGGGGTGACATCTGGACGGAATGTCGCATTCCGCGCCCCGCCGCGAGCCGGCCGGGACGGACATGGGAAGATCCGGACAAGATTGCGGGCCTCTCTCACCCTTTCGCAGAGCGCACCGCTTGATCCGCACATCCCCATGGAGTCCGTACGTGACCCGGTCTGCCCGGCGTGCTCGCGCCCTGTCCCGTCTCGCCACCTCGGCGATCGCCGTCGCCCTGGTAGGCGCCACCGCCGCCACCGCCCGGGCGGACGACCCCGCGGCGGGCGGTCCGGCGAAGGACGTCGCTCGGAGCGGTGCCGGGGCCGCGCACCACAAGCCCACCCCCGCCGCGCCGTTCTTCTTCCTCTCCGGGATCCGCCCGTCGGGCCAGATGTACGTCTACATGCCCGACGGCAAGGGCGGTTTCGAGGACCGCTCGGGCGCGTACGCCTGGCCGCACTTCAGGTACGGGGCGTCGGTCGACCCGGACCTGACGGGCTATCAGGACGGCGCCTACCACGTCATGGACGACGGCAAGCTCAATCTCTGGCGCGGCGGGCACCTCAAGAAGGTGGCCACCGGATGGGGGCAGTACAACGTGGTCTTCTCCCCCGGCACCCTGGGCCACGCCAAGCACCCCGACCTGCTGGCCCGCGACAAGCAGGGCGTCCTCTGGCGCTTCCAGACCAAGGCGGACGGCACGCTGGCGCCACGGGTGAAGGTCGGCACCGGCTGGAACCGGTTCACCAAGATCACCGGGCAGGGCGACCTGACCGGCGACGGCAGGTCGGACGTCGTCGCCCGCGACAAGCAGGGCACCCTCTGGCTGTACAGGGGCACGGGTGATCCGCGGAAGCCTTTCGCGTCCCGCGCGAAGGTGGGGACCGGCTGGAACCGGTTCGACAAGCTGGTGGCCACGGGGGACGTCGACGGTGACGGCCACAGCGACCTGCTCGCCCGCGACCCCAAGGGCTACCTGTGGCTGCACAAGGGGACGGGCAGGAAGGCGGCGCCGTTCAGGACACGAGTCAGGATCGGCACCGGTTTCCAGCAGTACCGCGACCTCTTCTGACGCCCGACCGCGCGCCGCGAGCCGGCGGCGTAGGCCGCCTTCGCGGTTCACACCTCCGCGAGGCCGAGTTGCCGCAGCATGCCGAGTTCGTCGCTGCTGCCCCAGCGTTCGACGAGCTTGCCGTCGCCGTCGAAACGGCTGATCTGCATGCCGCGGTAGCTCACCTTCCGGCCGGTGGGGGGCCGTCCCATCAGCGGCCCCAGATGTGTCCCGGTGATGACGTAGGCGAAGGCCAACTCGTCGTCGGTGGCCATCAGATGCTCCACCTGCACGTGCAGGTCGGGGAACGCCGAGCGCAACTCGCCGAACATCGCCTTGTACCCGTCGGGCCCCGGCCCCTGCCCGGGGGCCGGGTCGTGGTCGACCGCATCGGGTGCGACGATCGCGTCGAGGGCGTCGAGGTCACCGGCTACGACGGCTTCTCCGAAGGCGGTCTGCGCGGCGATGTTCGTCTGCTGAGACATGATCACTCCCGGGCACGGACCTCCGGCCGGCCTGTCTGCCGGCTGCGAGGACCGCACCTACGCCGTAGGTCGACCGTACATCCGCGACCTGCCCTCAGCATGTCCGGGTGGCGGTGCCGCCGGGTGGGCCGGGCACGGTCCCTCACTCGGCGAGGGACCCTGTCAGCGGTACGTCAGTTGCCGTCACCGGCGCGGGCGGCGTTCGTGCTGCGGAAGCGTGCCCGGTAGGCGCCCGGCGTGATGCCGAGGTTGCGGGTGAAGGCCCGGCGCAGCGACTCCGGTGAGCCGAAGCCGGTGCGGTGGGCCACGGAGGCCATGGGGTCGTCGCCGCCTTCCAGCATCGCCTGGGCGGCCTCCATCCGGACCTGCTCGACGTAGCGGGCCGGGGTGGTGGCCATGTCGTCGTGGAACAGCCGCGTGAGATGACGGGCGCTCACCCCTGCCCGGCGGGACATGGCCGCGAGGGTGTGGTTCGCGGAGGGGTCCTCGGCGACCGCGTCCAGGATGCGGCGCAGCAGCTCCTGTCTGGTGTGCGGGGTACGCGTGCGGACGCTGAACTGGGACTGGCCTCCCGGCCGTTGCATGAAGACGACCATGTCCTTGGCCACCGCGCGGGCCGTGTCGGCACCGAGGTGCTCCTCCACCAGGGCGAGCGAGAGATCGATGCCTGAACTGACGCCTGCGGACGTCATGATGTGTCCGTCCCGTACGAACAGGGCGTCGGCGTCCACGGTGACCCGCGGGTACCGCAGGGCGAGTTGGTCGGCGAAGCGCCAGTGCGTGGTCGCCCTGCGTCCGTCGAGCAGCCCGGCGGCGGCGAGGAGGAAGGCGCCGGTGCAGATGGACGCGGTGCGGCGGCTGCGCGCGTCGAGGGCCCGTACGGCGTCGAGCAGCGCGTCGTCCTTGATGAGAGAGGGCCATTCCGGGCCCCCCGGGATGACGACCACGTCGCTGACGTACTCGACGTCCGCGGCGGCGAGGTCGACGCCTAGCCCGGTGCCGGCCGCGGTGACGACGTCCGCGCCGTTCGGGGAGACCGTGCGCACGCGGTAGCGGCCGCCGAACTCGTTGGCCGAGGCGAAGACCTCGATGGGGCCGGTGACGTCGAGCAGCCGTACGCCCGGAAAGACGAGGACGGTCACCAGCAGCGGCTTCCCGCCTGACGGCCTGCCCTGCATGGTGCGCCTCCCGGCCAGTTGGACACCTTCCACCATAGACCTACCGAGTTTGATTACCAAACTCACTGAGGGTGGAGTGGGCTCGGAGGGTCATGTCCTGGTGTGAGGGCGTCGTGGCCCGTGCTGTGCTGTGGCCGGCTCCGCACTTCGCCATAGCGTCGACAACGCCACGGGCCGACGGTCTCGGCCACCGCCCGTGAGCTGCTGGGCGCGGACCGAACCGATCGGCCGGTCACCGCCGTCGATCACCGGCGGTGACGACCCGAGTCGAGAAGAGAAGGCGCCGCACGCCGTGACATCCCACTCCAGCACCACCCGAGCCGTTCCGCCCCGGAAGGGTCCGGGTCCGAGAAGCTCCCACCGCGTCCGCGCCAGCCCGGCCGCGGCGCACGACCAGCCGTCACGGTTCGGTCCCGGCTGGTTCGCGGCCGTGATGGGCACCGGAATCGTCGCCGACGCGGCCGCGACCCTGCCCCGCGGACTTCCCGGGCTGGTCGACGCCGCCACCGTGGTCTGGGCGGGGGCCGCGGTGCTGCTGATCGTGCTCGCCGTCGGCTACCTCCGGCAGCGGACGCTGCGGGCGCATGCCGGGGATCCCGCACTGGCCCAGTTCTTCGGGGCACCGCCGATGGCCCTGCTCACCGTCGGCGCCGGCACGCTGCTGCTCGGCCGCCGGCTGGTCGGAGAGCGGGCGGCACTCGATGTCGGCTGGGCCTTGTGGTCCGCCGGTACGGCGCTCGGCCTGGCCACCGCCTGCGCGGTGCCGTACCTGATGGTCACCCGGCACCGGTTCGCTCCGCAGGCCGCCTTCGGTGGCTGGCTCATGCCCGTGGTCCCGCCCCTGGTCTCCGCTGCCACCGGGGCGCTGCTCGTCCCGCACGTACCGGCCGGGCAGCCGCGGCTGGCCATGCTGCTGGGGTGCTACGCGCTGCTCGGGCTCGGACTGGTCGCCGTCCTGCTGGTGCTGGCCATGGTGTACAGCCGCCTGGTGCACCACGACGCGCCGAGCGGTGCGGTGGTTCCCACGGTGTGGATCGGCGTGGGCGCGCTGGACCAGGCGGTGACGGCGCTCGGGACGCTGGCATCGGCCGCGCCGAGCGCGCTGCCCGCGCCGTACGCGCGTGGGACCGCGGTCGCGGCCCTGCTCGGCGGCATCGGGATCTGGGGCTTCGCCATGCTGTGGCTGGTGCTCGCGACGGCGCTGACCGTGCGGGAGGTCCGCACGGGTCTGCCCTTCGCGCCCACCTGGTGGTCGTTCATCTTCCCCCTCGGCGCCTGCGTCACCGGTACCGGCGCACTCGCCGCCCGGACCGGCTCGCAGCTGTTCGTCTGGGCCGCCGTCACGCTGTACGTGGTACTCGTCGCCGCGTGGTCGGCGGTCTCCTGGAAGTCCCTGCGTCACGCCGTCGGTCATCTGCGGGCGAGCGCACGCCGATGACCGGGCCCGCACGCCCGTCCCGCGTGACGCGCGAGCGCGGAGGAGACCGGACCCGTCGTGCCGCGGCCCGCGGCCGGTGGGTCCGCCCGCTGCCGGGCGGGGGCGCCCCTGGGGCCGTGTCTCAGGTGGTGTGGAAGCCGGGCTTCCCGGGCGCTCCCTCCGGCCGGCCGGGGACCCGGCTCCGCGCCCGGCCCCCTAGGCGGCGGCGAAGCATGGTGACCACCATGGCGACGAAGGCGACGGCCCAGACCGCGGCGGCGACCCAGCCTTCCCAGCGGCCGAGGGTGGTCATCCACGACGTGCCGGTCGCGCGTCCCAGTTCGTGCGTGGTGACCGCGTACATGCCGATCGGAAAGACCAGGTTCCACCAGCCGAGGTCGTAGCGCAGGGGGATCCGGCGCAGCGCGTGCCGCCACACGCCCAGAGCCAGCAGCAGCGGGACCAGCCAGCTGGAGAACGCCCACAGGACGACGGAGGACCCCGCGATGACCGGCCGCGTGAGCAGCAGGGTGCCAGGCGGGAGGGCGATCAGCCGCACTCCGGCGAGCACGCAGATCGCCGCGGCCCCCATGAAGATCCAGACGGAGGTCATGAGGCCTTCCGCCCGCACGGGCCGGGCCAGCAGCCTGGCCAGCACGATCGCGGCGGTCAGCAGGTACTGCAGCAGTCCGACGGACCAGCACACCACCGCCAGCGCCGGCAGCACCGGGCCCGAGGTCGTCCGGGCCAGCACCGCCGCGGCGACCGCCACCGACTCCGACCCCACCGCCCACAGGAACCAGGTGCCGTTCACCTGGTCGAACGTCGGGTCCCGCTTCAGGGTGGTGATGAGCGCGAGCGGAATGCCGTAGTCCAGCAGCAGCCACCCCAGCGCCCCGAACGCCAGGAACGCTCCCGCCACCGCGATGGGGCCGTCCGGCGCGATGCGGGCGGCCAGAACGTTGGAGGAGATGGCGAGCGTGAGGAAGGCGAAGGCACGCGGGCCCAGGAGGTCCGCGACGAACCGCTGCCGGTGGCGCAGCAGCCGCCAGCCGTAGGCGGGCACCAGGACGGCGAACCCTGCGAGGGCCGTCCAGAGCAGTACGGCGGAGGCGGTCCCGGCTCCGTTGACGTACAGGGCCGTGGAGACGATGCCGGTCCCCATGACGAACGCGAGCGCGCCCGCGTTGAGACCGGCCACCGCGGCGGAGACGGCCGCGCGGAACCCGTACGGCCCGGTTCCGGCGGGCGAGGGTCCGGGTGGCTCCGACACGGGCCGATCGCCGCCGCTGAGCCATTCGGCGAGGACCGCGGTGTGGCTGTGGGCCAGGTCGTGGCCGGCGCTCAGCAGAACGAGGCCGTCGCGCTCGGCCAGGTCCCGCAGTCGGGCCGCGGCCTGCCGGTGCTCCTGGTCGCCCAGTTCGGTGAGGTAGCGGCGGCGGAACTCGTCGAACCGCAGGGGGTCGTGGTCGTACCAGCGCTCCAGCTCGGCCGACGGGGCGACTTCGCGCACCCAGTGGTCGAGAGGCGCGCCCTGGCGGCGTACGCCCTCCGGCCAGACCCGGTCGACGAGGACCCGCTCGCCGGCCTGTCCGTCCTCCGAGGGCGTCCGCTCATCGATCCTGCGGCAGCTGATCTGCTTGGCCATGACGTGTCCTTTGGCCGCTTTCGCCGTATAGGCATTTTAGTGGGACATGCATGTCACTGACCTTCGCTGCGGAGAGGGTGCGGGGACCGGCGCCGCAGCGACGGGCACCACCGCGCGTGATGATCAGGAGCTCACCGGAAGGCCGAGGCCACGAGGGCCTGCTGCTCCAGGGCGTGCCGGCGAGCGGAGCCGACCGCCGGTGCGGGCGCCTCGGGCCGGCTGACACGATCCACTGGGCGTCCGGCCGGCCGGTGCAGGCGCGGCGCGAGGAAGGACCAGGCGCCCTGGTTGGCCGGCTCCTCCTGGACCCACCGGACGTCCGCCGTCGCCGGGAAGCGGGCCAGTTCGGCCGCGAGCTCGTCCTCGGGGAACGGGTAGAGGCGTTCCACGCGGACGATCGCCGTGTCCGCCGAGTCCGAGGCCTTCCGGTGGGCGTCGAGGTCGTAGTACACCTTGCCCGCGCAGAGCAGCACGCGCGTGACCCGCCCGGGGTCCCGTGTGCTGTCGGGCAGGACCGGGCGGAAGCCGCCCCGGGTGAACTCGGCCAGGGCGGAGGTGGCCGCCTTCGACCGCAGCATCGACTTCGGGGTGAAGACCACCAGCGGCCGTGCGGTGTCGCCCGAGCCGCCCAGAGCCTGCTCCCTGAGCAGGTGGAAGTAGTTGCCGGGCAGGGAGGGCAGGGCCACGGTCATGTTGTCCTGCGCGCACAGCTGCAGGAAGCGCTCGATCCTGGCGGAGGAGTGGTCAGGTCCCTGACCCTCCAGGCCGTGGGGCAGCAGCAGGGTCACCGCGGAGCGCTGTCCCCACTTCTGCTCGGCCGAGGCGATGTACTCGTCGACGACCGTCTGCGCGCCGTTGACGAAGTCCCCGAACTGGGCCTCCCACAGCACCAGGCCCTCCGGGCGGGCCAGCGCGTATCCGTACTCGAAGGCCAGCGCCGCCAGTTCGGAGAGCATCGAGTCGTACGGTGTGAAGCCCTCGGCCCGCGCCCCCAGGGAGCGCAACGGCGTGTGCTCCGCGCCGGTGAGCCGGTCGGTGAGTACGGCGTGCCGCTGACCGAAGGTGCCGCGGCGCGAGTCCTGTCCGGCCAGCCGCACCGGGTGGCCCTCCAGCAGCAGCGAACCGATCGCCAGGGTTTCCGCGGTGGCCCAGTCGACGGCGCCGGTGTCGAGCGTGGCCGTGCGCCGGTGCAGCTGCGGCAGTACCCGCGGATGCACGGTGAAGCCCTGCGGCAGGTCCGTCTGCGCCGCCATGACCTTCCGTGCGGTCTCCTCGTCGATCGCGGTCACCGTCCGGACCACGCGGGGGCTGGTCCTGAGGCCGGCGGCGGGAGAGCCTTCGGCAGGAGCGGGCAGCGCCCTGGTCTCGGCGAAAGCCGCCTCCAGGCGGTCCCGGTACGCGCGGCGGGCCGATTCCACCTGCCGCTCGCCGACGTCCCCGCGGGCCACCAGGGACTCCGCGTACGCTGTGCGCACCGAGGGCGTTGCGTCGATCAGGTCGTACATCACCGGCTGCGTGACGGACGGGTCGTCGACCTCGCTGTGACCGTGGCGCCGGTAGCAGACCAGATCGACCACGACGTCCTTGTGGAACGTCTGCCGGTAGTCGAAGGCAAGCCGCGCCACGCGGTCGACGGCCTCCGGGTCGTCGCCGTTGACGTGGAAGATCGGGGCCTCCACCATCCGTGCCACGTCGGTGGCGTAGGTGCTCGAACGGCCAGCGGTGGGGAGCGTCGTGAAGCCGACCTGGTTGTCGACGACCACGTGGACGGTCCCGCCCGTGCGGTATCCGGGCAGCTGCGACATGTTCAGGGTCTCGGCGACCACGCCCTGGCCGGCGAAGGCCGCGTCGCCGTGAACGACGACCGGCAGTACGGCGAAGGGGGCGTCCGGGTTCGCGGCCATGTCCTGCTTGGCACGCACCACTCCCTGTGCCACCGGTCCCACGATCTCCAGGTGCGAGGGGTTGGCCACGACCGAGACGGCGATCGAGCCTCCGCCCTGCGAGCGGTAGACGCCTTCCGCGCCGAGGTGGTACTTCACGTCCCCCGAGCCCTGCACCGACCGGATGTCCGCCGTGTCCTCGAACTCGTCGAAGATCTGGGCGTAGGACTTGCCGACGATGTTGGCCAGGACGTTGAGCCGGCCGCGGTGCGCCATTCCGATGACGGCTTCCGTGACGCCGTCCTCGATGGCACGCAGCAGCAGGGCGTCGAGCAGGACGACGGCCGACTCGCCGCCTTCGAGCGAGTAGCGTTTCTGGCCGACGTACTTGGTCTGCAGGAAGGTCTCGAAGGCTTCCGCGGCGCCCAACCGGTGGAGAATCCGCAGTTGTTCGGCGGGGTCCGGTCCGCTCCGCGGCGACTCGACGCGCTGCTGGATCCAGCGGCGTTCCGAGGCGTCCTGCAGGTGCATGTACTCGAATCCGGCGGTGCCGCAGTAGAACTCCCGCAGGGCGCCCAGCACTTCGTCGAGGGTCATCGTTGCACGGCCGGCGAATCCGTCCACCACGAAGCTCGCCGTGCGGTCCGTGTCGTGGAGTCCGAAGGCGGCGGCGTCGAGCTCCGGACGCGCGGCGGCGGCCCGCGCCGTGAGCGGGTCGGTGTCGGCCGTCAGGTGCCCGCGCACCCGGTACGCGTGGATGAGCGCCGCGACCCGCACCGCCCCGAGCGCCGTCGCATCGTCGTCCCGAGGCCCCGGATCGGCGCCGGTGCGTCCCGGTCCGATCGGGGAGGTCGCCGACGCGTCCGGAGACACCGGCGTCCGCGGACCGGTGCGAGGGTTCGGGAAGGCCGCCGCGGCCGGGGACGTGGTGGTGGCGAAGAAGTCCCGCCATGCCCGATCGACCGATCCGGGGTCGTCGAGGTAGCGCTGCCGCTGCTCGTCCACCACCCATTCGTTGAGCCCGAATTCCCGCCTGTGAGCCACCGCTTGGGTGGTGTCCGATTGCGACGCCATGGCGTGCCACGCCTTCTTCCCTGTGCGAGGTCGTCGGATGCCGACGCGGCAGGGGGCCCTCCGCCCTTACCGGCCCTGGTCCGGTGCCTGGCATCGCGGGCGGAATCAGCCGCCTCGGCCGCGTCGCACCCTCGAAGCTAGGACGGCGCGAGGCCGAAGCCGGACCGCCGGTCGTGCCACAACGGCCTCATATCAGGACATCGACCGAAGAGCCGGGTGGTGCCGCCCGGCGGCATCGCACGGCCGGGCATCCGGCGGGCGGCGCCGTGTCCTGATCCGAGGGCTTCCTGTCGCTCCGGCCTGCCATCAGCGCCCCGCGGAACCTCGTTGCCACCGTCGGACGCGGATGCGCGGCCGACGGACCCGACCCCTGGGAAGAGACATGACCGACTGCGACATGGATGAGGCAACCGGGCAGCAGCGGCCCGGGATCCTGCGGACCCTGGGTCTGCTGCACGGCGACCTGCGGGTACAGCACGGTCTGTCGTTGAGCGGCTACCTCGTGCTCGGCGCCCTCGCCGAGGCCGAGGGCGGGCCGGTCCCCGTCACCCGGCTCACGGCACTCCTGCGCGAGTCGGGCGACCGGGTGTCGTACCTGCTCAAGGGCCTTCAAGCGGCCGGGCTGATCGAGCGTGAACGCCGTGCCGGAGACCGCAGGACGGTCGAGGTGACCCTGACCGACGCGGGACACGCCAGGTTCGCCGAGGCGGAGACGACCGCGCAGGCGCTGTTCCACCGGCACCTGGGGCTCGGCCCGCACGCGGGGTGAGGTGCGGCGGGCCTGCGGGGGGATGACGATCAGCTCGCGGACGCAGTCGCCGCGAGCCGGTCCGGCACGCAGCCCGACGACGCCCTCGACGAGGAGCAGGACACCGATCAGGGCCAGGACCAGGGCCGTGACCGTCACGTTGTGGGTCTCCAGCCAGATCCGCGCCCGGCCCAGCGGGGTCAGGACGCCTTCGCCGACGA
Source organism: Streptomyces albidicamelliae (assembly GCF_025642175.1). Classification (NCBI taxonomy): domain Bacteria; kingdom Bacillati; phylum Actinomycetota; class Actinomycetes; order Kitasatosporales; family Streptomycetaceae; genus Streptomyces; species Streptomyces albidicamelliae. The sequence continues at coordinate 291,232 of NZ_CP106795.1, forward strand.
CGAGGCACAGCACGAGCGGGAGCGCGACGGTGGAGCCCACATCACACCTCCCTCAAGCCGGCCACGCCGGCCGGCGCCCGGCACACCTCTCCCAGTCATGTCACCGACCGGGCGGCCGGCGTGCGCCCGCGCGGTGGCGGGTGAGGAGCCAGGCCGGTACGGCCACGGCCGCGCCCAGATACAGCAGCTGCGGATAGCCCCAGGAGTGGACGACCGGCCCGCCGACCGCGCCGGCCAGCGAGAGTCCCACGAACAGGGCGCTGTTGTTCCACGACAGCATCCCCGTCGCCCGCTCGGGAAAGGTGTCCACCAGATGCCGCTGCTGGGCGGGGAAGAAGGCGTAGGCGGCCGACGCGAACAGCACCAGGGCCACCGTCAGCGCCCAGGTCGTCGGGAAGACCAGGGCGACCGCGACCTCGGTCACGGCCATCAGGGCGAGAGCCACCCCCGTGACCCGTACGGCACCGGCACGGTCGGCGAGACGGCCTCCCGCCTGCCCACCCGCGACGGCGGCGATGCCGTACACCACCAGCAGCCACGCGACATCGGCCGCCCTGCCGTCGGCATGCAGGGCGACGGCCAGGTAGGTGTACAGGCTGTAGACGGAGAAGGCCCACAAGGCGGTGACCGCGACCGCGAACGCCGCCTCACCCCCGCCCCGCTGCCCGCCGGGCGCCGGTGTGCCGGCGCCCGGGACACTGCCGGCAGCGGCCGTCGGCCCGGCGGGCGCGGTTCGGCCCGACCGCCAGACGAAGGCGTGCGGGACGGCCAGCACGCACGTGCCGGCGGCGAGGATGAAGAACGTCGCCTGCCAGCCCGCGTGCCGGCTCAGCACCGCGCCGGCCGGGGCACCCACCCACAGCGCGGTCAGCAGACCCGAACCCACGACCGCCAGCACCTGAGCCCGGGCCGTGGCCTGCGCACGGGTACTGACCAGCGCGTACACGGTGGGTCCGGTGGCCGCCGCCGCGACACCGGCGACCACCCGGGTGGCCAGGAGCAGGCCGAACGACGGAGCCAGCGCGGTGGCGACGTTGGCCAGCGAGAACAGCACCAGCGCGGCCGACAGGATGCGGGCGCGGTCGTGACGGTCGCTCAGCCGGCCGGCGAACGGCGAGGCCACCACGTAGGCCAGGGAGAACGCCGTGATCAGCAGACCGGTGCGGGCCGGAGCGACGTGCAGGGAGGCCGCGATGTCGGGCAGCAGCGGTGCCACCACGAACAGGTCGGTCCCCACCAGGAACTGCGTCATCCAGGCGAGGGCGACCAGACCGGCCGACAGGCGGGGCGTCACCGGCTCGGGCCCACGGGTCGTCGAGCGGCCGGGTCCGCTGCTCGCCGAGCGGCCGGGTCCGCTGCTCGTCGGGTCCATGATCCGAAGCTAGGTCGGGCGTCGCACGTCCGCCACCGGCCCGCGCGAGCCGCGTCCGCGGTGTGCGGGCGTCGGCCGGGACCTGCCCGGGACGTTGTTCGCCGTCGTACGAGGACGGGGCCGGTGAGGGGCGAGGCTGGAACGGCGCAGCAGCAGCACGGCGAACGCGGCGGCGGCGCCTGTCAGCGCGGTGGCGAGGGCGCGGCGGCGCCCACGGCGGTGCTCGCCAGGGCGGTGCCGGCGGCCTGCCCCAGTCCGAGGCTGGTGATCATCCAGGCCGCCGCGGTGTGCAGCATGCCGGACGGTGCCACCTGGTCCAGACCCGCGAAAACGTTGATCAGCAGCGGGGCGAGGAAGAGTCCCGGGACGACCGCCACGAGGACCGCTGCCGCCGGAGCCGGCTCCAGCAGCAGCGGAACCAGCCCGGCCAGCAGGCCGAAGGCTGCCACTCGCGCATGCCCGGCCAGCGTCCCGGTCCGCCGCAGACGCCCGTACAACAGGGAGCCGATCAGACTGCCGGCGGCCAGCGCGGCCGGCATGACCGTGGTCAGCGCCGGGTCGTGGTCGTGCTCGGCGAAGGCCAGAGCCAGGACGTTGAGAGCCCCCAGAGCGACGCCCGCGCAGAGCAGCGCCGAAGCCAGGGTGCGCGTCCCGGGATACCGCAGAGGGCCTGCGAACCCGGCCGGGGCGGTGGGAGCGGCGGAGGTGGGGCCGGGTGCTGCGGGGGCAGGCCGCCAGTGGCGGGCCGGACGGGCGGTGGCGAACGCCAGGGCGCCCACGAGGCCCAGCAGCCCGATCGCGACCAGGGTCGCGGTCCCGCCGATGGTGACACCCAGGGCGAGGACCAGCAGGGGCCCGGCGATGAAGACGACTTCCTGGGCGCAGGCGTCCAGACTCAACGCGGTCCGCAACTGTGCGGGTCCGCGCGTCACCTCGGGCCACAGCGCACGCAGCGCCGCTTCCAGCGGTGCCGTGCACAGACCCGCCGCGACCGACAGCAGCAGCGCCCAGACGGGTTGCCCGGCCGGCCGTACGACCGCCAGGCCCAGGAAACAGCCGGCCGTGCCCAGTCCGCAGGCCAGCAGGGTCACGGTCTGCCCACGGCGCTCCAGCAGTGTCGCCCACCCCGGCTGGGCCACCGCCGCGCTGACACCGAAAGCGGCCGCCAGGAGTCCCGCCAGACCGACGCTCCCGCCCTGGGCGCGTACGGCGATCAGCAAGGCCAGCGGGGCCATCGCCACCGGAAGATGCCCCACGACCGCGCCCGTCAGGAGACGCGGGACATGCGGGGAGGTCAGCAGTCGACGGTAGCCGGGTGAAGCGGATGCGGCCGGCCCGGCAGGAGCCGTGGTGGTGCGCGTCGGAGTGGTGGGCGGGTCGAGGACGGTACTCGTCACGGCCGGTTCCTTCGTCCAGGGCGGCTTGCGGGGGCGTACGACGGGAGACGGCCGCCCGGCGGCCCGCTCTCACCCGCCGGCACGTGCACCGAGGAGGCATGTGCGCCGGGAGGGTGTGTCGCCGGGCGGCGTCACTCGCCAGACTCCCGCGGCGGGCCACGGCCCTGTGTCATCCACCCGGAGGGTCGGCCGGTGGAAGGGGACGAGGGCCGGTCGGCCGGGCGGGCGGGTCCGGTCAGGGTCCGGGGGCGGTGGTCTCCTGCCGCGGCCGTGCGCGGGCGTCGTCCACGACGGCGGCGATCGCTTGGAGGAGTTCGACGACGGGCCCGTTCTCGCGGATCGCGGCACGCGCCGGTGTGTCGCCGGTACGGCCGGTGGCCAGTTCCTCGTGGCGGCGGACGTGGAGCTCTTCCAGGTGGAGGGACATGATGTCGAGAGCGTCGGTGAGGGCGTCGGCATGACGCCGACTCACCTCCGGGGAGGCGTCGGCGAGGGCCGGGCCCGCGTTGTCGGTGTAGGCGGCCAGGGCGGGGATGCGGGCGGTGCGGGGAGTGCGGTGCGTGGCGAGGGCCGCGACGAGCAGGTTGAGCGTGGTCAGGGCGTCCACCGTGGTGGCCGCGCGGTCGAGGGCGGCCCGGTCGTGGCCGGGCTCGCGGTGGGCGTGCCGGGACGTGGCGGCCGCCTGAGCGAGGGCCTTCTCCGCGGTGGTACGGGCCCGACGCGCATCGGGGCCGGGGTCGCTGTCGTCACCGGGACCGTCATGGCTGAGGGAGCGCAGGGTGGTGTCCAGGTAGGCGGCACAGGCCTGGCGGGCGTGGGTCGTCTCGGTGTCCAGGCGCGGGTGCTCCCAGCTGGGCCACAGCAGACGGCTGCCGACCAGGGCGGCGGCGGTGCCCAGCAGGGTCATGGCGATGCGGAAGGCCGCGTCCAGCCAGCTGCCGGGGTGGGAGACGTCCCCGATCAGCAGCACCAGAGGAGTGCCGAAGACGACCCAGAAGGCGTAGTTGACCGGGCGGAGCGTGAATCCGACCGTGATGACCACGAACAGGATCAGGGACAGCGCGGCCGGCTCGTGCACGGCCGCGATCAGTACGGCGGCGCAGGTGCCGCCGACGACGTTGCCGATGACCCGCTGGGCGACGCGTTCGCGGGTGACGGCGTACTGCGGTCGCATCACCCGGAGCACGGCCAGCACCGCCCACTCGCCGTGCGGCAACGCGGCCCAGTGGACGAGGGCGAACACCGCGCCGCTCACCACGGTGGCCCGCAGCGCATGACGGAACGCCCCGGAGCGGAGGGTCATGGCGTCCCGCAGCCGGGCGCCGTCCAGCCGCACCGGTCGGGCGGGCTGCGCCGACAACGGAGTCGCCGCGAGCAGAGCCAGGGTGCGGGCCTCGGCCCGGGCTTCGGCGAGGGTCGCGGTGATGCGTTCCAGCAGGCGGCGCTGCCGTCCGGCGCGTGCCATCTCCGGGTAGGTGTGGGCACCGGCCGGCATCTCGGCACGCATCCGGTCGCAGGCCTCCTCCAACGGTCCCAGCCCTGGGACAGGGTCTCCTCCGGTGCTGTCGGTGACCTGGCGGCGGCGCGTGAGGACGTCGGCGAGCCGGCAGAGCTGCCGGCCGACCGCGTCGGTGAGCATGGCGTACGGGGCACGGACGGCCGGCGGCGGGGGCCGGTGGCGGCGAGCGCGGTGGTCAGGTCGGCGAGAGTGGCGGCGTGCCGCACCAGCGGGTCGGTCAGGTCGGCGAGGTGCTCGTCACCGCGCGGGCCGCGCAGTTCCCGCGTGGCGCCCTCGGCCCGCCGCAGGGCATCGGTCGTGTCCGGATGGACGGTACCGACGGTGACGTGCGGCGGTGCCGGGTCCGCGGCGGAACGCCGGCGGGCGGCGACGGGGGCGGTGCGCGGCGGGCGGGCGCGGTCGCCCGGCGCGTCGGGACGGGTGGTGGAGGCGGAGGCGTCCGGAGGGGTGATGGAGGCGGGGCCGAGGGCGGTCAGGTGCCGGCCGACGAGGCGATAGGGCTGCGCGACGTCGGCGAGCACGTCGCGCAGGCGGGCGGGCGGGGTCAGTACCGCGGTGGCGGCGGCGTACCACAGGCCCCCGGCCAGCACCAGCAGCGTCGCGTACTCCATGTCCACCCCGGCGGTGGTACTGCCCGCCGCGACGAGCAGCGCGGTGGCGGGCATGGTGCCGAGCCGCTCCAGCACCGGGTGCACCGCCGAGCCCATCGAAGCGAGGAAGACCAGCACGGCGAGCACGAGCCCCGTCAGGGGCACCAGCGGGATCGTCCAGACGCCCACCCAGAACATGGCGGCGTTGACGACGGCGGCGACGAGCAGGTGCCGGGTACGCGGTCCCCGGGGGCCGCCCTTGTTCGTGAAGGCGGTCACGTACGCGCCGAGCGCCGCCCACGCTCCGGCCGCCGCGTTCCCCGCGGCGACACCGGCCAGCAGCAGCACGCTGATCGCGACTCCGTTGCCCAGCCCCGCGACCACCGCGGGCCGGCTCCCCGCCGCCGGAGCGAACAGGCCCGCCGTACGCCGGCCGCGGCCAGGCCCGGTCATGCGCGGCACGAGCAGCCCACCGACACGGCCCGGCCCGACGCCGGTAGGTCCGCCGGGGCCCACAGTCGTCCCCGGCCACCTCGGGCGCCTCGCACCGGCCTGCGGTCGTCGGCACTCCGGTGGCGCGGTACCGGAACCTCGGCACTCCCGTGGCGCGGTACGGGAACCGCACCGCCGCCCCCGTGCCCGGCAGGGACCTGATCCGCGCGGCGGAAGGACGGGCTCCCGGTCTCCATACGGTCATGGTCCCCCACGCCCGGCGGCCGGGCCTGCCGTGACGTCCGCCGTACCGACGGCAGCGCATTCCCCCGTACGGTCCCCCGGTCAGCTGATCAGAGGCGCCCGGGCACGCGGCCAGACTGACGGTAGTTCCCCTCCCGCCCCCCACCCGCACCTGGGAAGGATCACCCACCATGACGGCTCAGTACGCTCCCGCTCCGGGCCGGAACGGGTTCACGATCCAGCAGATCGCCGACCGGTTCGAGGTCTACGGCCCCAACGGGGACTTCTCCGGGGAGTACCTTCTCCGGTCCTCGGCGGAACAACGGGTGACCGTTCTCTCGCAGCGAGCCGCGCACTTCAGCCGGATCCGGCGGTGACACCGCGGCGTCGGCCGCCGACCAGGTTCCCCGTGTCCGACGCACGACGGTACGCACGTCCGCGGCCCGGGACGGCGGGCCGTACGGTGTGCGGAACCGTTCAGGCCGGGATCGCGAGTTCCTGGCGCACGACGATCGCGTTGAGCCGTACCGCGAACGGAGCGGTGTCGGTGAGGCTCAGTGTGCCGACACGGGCCTTGTCCAGGCCGACGGTGACATCGGTGCAGAACGCGACGCCGTACAGGTGTGCGCCGGCTTCCTCGTCCTGGAGCGCGAAGAACAGGTCGCGGTAGTAACTCGTGCGGTCCGGCCCCTGTTCGTAGTAGGCCAGACCCGGTTCTCCCTCCTGGGCCGCGAGGTCGGTGAAGGCGTCCACGAGACCCCGCTCGACGGTGTCCCAGAACGAGGCCTTCGCCGCCTCGGGCGGGAGAGCCTGACGGACCGCCTCCTTCAGGGAGAGCGCCATGACCAGGATCGGCGCCTCCTCCTTGAGCCCCCAACCGCGGACCATCTTGACGATGTCGCTGTCCGGGAGCGCGGCGGCCGCATCCCGGATATGACCGAAGTCGTAGTTCACCGTGGCCGGCGCGATCGCCTCCTGGAAGGCACGCCCCAGCGCCTCTGCCTGGGAGAGATGCGCCTCTGCCACCTCGGTGACCGTCCTGAAACAGGCTGCCAACTCCCGCCTCCTTCAACATTTTGTTGCACCAGTGAGGGCGTCAGTATGCCCTAGCGCCGCGCCGCCGCAACCCACGGGACGCCCATGCGGAAGGCCCCCTCGCCGCAGGGGCGACGGGCGGCAGCGCTGACGAGCGGGGCGGATATCGTCCGGGCATGACACACCAGTTCAACCTCTCCGCGTCGCTCGCCGGAGCTGTAGCGGGCCGCAGCGGTGCGTGGACCTTCATCCGGGATTTCGCCGCCCACTGGGACGGCACGGCCCTGGGCGGCTCCGACGGATGCACGCAAGCCGAACTCGACTCCGCCGAAGCGAGGTTGGGACTCAGGTTGCCGACGGCGTTGCGCGAGGCGTATCTGCTGGTCGGGCGCCGGCGGGATCTCACCAGCAACCACGATGCGCTGCTGGACCCGGCGAACCTGTATGTGGACGACGCCAAGGAAGCCCTGGTCTTCCGGCACGAGAACCAGGGAGCCGCCTCCTGGGGCATCCTGCTCGACAGCCTGCAGAACGACGATCCCGCGGTGCTCGTCCGGCTCGACCTCGCCGACAAGCGCGCCGAGCGGTGGGAGAACTGGCTGGAGCGGCTTTCCCTCTGCTTCGTCGAGATCGTCCTGTCCGAGTCCCTGCATGGCGATGAACAGCTCTGCGACTACCTCGACGCGGACGATCACAGCGTGGAACTGCTGGAGTCGACCGCCGTCCGGCTGCCGATCCCGGCGTATCCGCCCGGCGAGGAGGAGGGACGCGGGACCCGGTGGTTCCTTGGCCGGGACGTCCTGCTGCGCGACGACGACGGCATGGCCGTGCTGGCCCGCGGCCGAACGGCAGAGGACCTCGACCGCGTACGTGACCTGATCCCGGGCGACTGGCTCAACGACCACCGCTGACCGGGCGCGAGGCGTGCCGCGCGGCCGGCCGCGTCCCGGACGAGCCGAATGAGCGCCGCCGTCGGCGGTACGGCGGATAGTCTCCGCGCATGGACGTCCGTGTGGAGATCGCCCGTGAAGCAGGTCAGGAACTGGTAGACGCCTTCGGCCGACTGCTGCCGCAACTGTCGTCGAGAGCCGAGCCGCTCGACCACGAGGCGGTCGAGCGGATGGTCACCAGCGACGCCACCACCGTGCTCGTCGCCCGGACGGTGGACGGCATCGCCGGCACCCTGACTCTCGCGCTCCTGCCCCTGCCCTCGGGCCTGCGGGGCCGGATCGAAGACGTGGTCGTCGACAGTGCGGCGCGGGGGCAGGGCATTGCGGGCCTGCTCATCCAGGAGGCCCTGCGGATCGCGGAGGAGGCCGGAGCCCACACGGTGGATCTCACCTCACGGCCGGATCGCGAGGCCGCGAACCGGCTGTACGAGCGCCTGGGCTTCCACGCCCGGCGATCCACCGTCTACCGCGTGGAGGGCTATCCGGCAGACCCTGCCGGAAAGCCCCTGACGGCGCTGGACGCCAACCGCTGACGTCCGCGGGGGTGTTACGGCTTCCGTCATGACCGAACGCGACGGCTTCCGTCGTGACCGAACGCGCCCGGCACTGGTCGTCCGCCCGCTCCGCCCGGCGGGCCCGCGTCAGCCGATCTGCTCGGCCAGGGCGACGATGATGCCTGCGGGGCCGCGGAGGTAGCAGAGCCGGAAGATGTCCTCGTACCGCGCCACCTCGCCGAGGAGTTCGGCACCGTGCGGGCGGAGTCGGGCGATGGTGTCGTCGATGTCGTCGACGGCGAACATGACGCGGTGCAGGCCGAGCGTGTTGGGCGGAGGATTGCGCGGTTCGGCGTCGGACACCGCCGGGGCGTGGTACTTGGTCAGCTCCAGCTTGCTGTGGCCGTCCGGGGTCCGCATCATCGCGATGTCGCTCCGGACGCCGTCGAGTCCGACGGTGCGGTCCGCGTAGAGACCTTCGATCTGCGCCCGGCCTTCCAGCTCCATGCCGAGGTCGGTGAAGAAGCCGACGGCCGCGTCCAGATCGTCGACGACGATGGCGACGTTGTCCATCCGCTGAATACTCATGACGCCGAGCCTAGTCAGTTGCGGTCGAGACGGGTGATCCCGGCGACGGTCTTCTGACCGACCTCGACGGCGACCTCCACGCCCTCGGGCAGGTAGAGGTCGACACGCGAGCCGAAGCGGATCAGACCGATACGGTCGCCCTGCTCGACCTTCGTGCCCTCGGGAAGGTGGGGCGCGATCCGGGGCGAGATGACCCGGCCCGTGGCGATCTCGCGCTCGGGGTCACGGAAGAACCACAGCATGCCCGCCGCGAGCGCGGTGGCGGGCACGGCGACGGCCCTGGCCGCGCCCGAGCGGCGGGCACGGGCCGGGCTGAGGGCGCGGTGGCGACGGTCGGTACCAGCCAGGGCGTTTCCGCAGTTTCTGTTCAGGAGTTTTCGTGTCCGTTCTTTCCGGCCCGCCCCTCATCCCCCGGACCGACCGACGCGTCCACCCGCAGGGGTACGTTCCCGTCCAGGGAGCCGGCCGACCGGGCGGCGGCGCGGCGATGCCACACCGCCCCACGCGGAGCAGGCACCCTGCGGAAGTCGCCCTCCGCAAGGTGCCGGCCCGTTCTGCCACTCAGCCCTGCGTACCTCCCTGGGTGTTCCCGTTTCCGGAACCCTGGGTGCCGCCCTGCGTGTTGCCGCCCTTCGACCAGGAGTTGGACCTGGAGCCGTCATGGTCCGAGCGGTCGTGCCGCGAGCTGTTGTCGTACGAGTCACCGTGCCGGGAGCCGTGATGATCGGAGTTGTCGTACCTCCACGAGTCGTCGGACCACGAGCTGTCCCGGTGGTGCCGGCAGTACCGGTGATGCCAGTGCTCCTGCTGGTGGTGATCGCTGCTGGAGTACGCGGCCGGCTGCTGCTTCACCATCGGCGCCGCCTCGGCCCCGGCCACTCCGAAGGCTCCCGCCGCCAGTGCGGCGATGCAGGAGATACCGGCGATCCGGGCCATGTGACGTCGGGCGTTGAGCATGAGGAAACCTCGTCGTTCTCGATGGGGGGGATGGGCGAACCTGCTCATCCATTCCAGCCGCGGCGGCCCCGGCCGTACGTCCCCCGACCGGAGGAACGACCGGTCGACAAGGCGGTCGGCGGATGCCGGCGCTCTCAGACCCCGACGTGGTGATGGGCCGCCCAGGCCGCCGGGTCGTCCCTGTAGTGGACGCGGACCAGCCGCGCCGTACGGGCCAGCGCGACGGCCGGTTCGTCGCGGACGGTGTCCAGGGCGTCGTAGAACGAGCGGGCCGTCGTCTCGGCGACGGCGTCCGGAACCCGCCACAGCGTGCCGATCACCCCGGAGAATCCGACGAGCAGGAACGCCGAGGTGAGGTGGATCGACTCGTCCGCGAGGTCGGGGGGCGTCCGCGTCGTCTCGCACGCCGAGAGGTAGGCGAGACGACCCCAGCCGCCTCGGCGCGCGGCGATCTCGGCGAACGTCAGATCGAGGTCCGGCAGCAGGAAGCGGCTGGTGCCCGGGTCGTCGTGGTCCGCCACCGCGTGCAGCGCGAGATGCAGGTGAGTGCAGGTGATCAGCGCGTCGATGAGGACGGTCCGCTCGCATGCGGCGAGGTCCAGCGGCTCGACGCCGAGGCGTTCCGCCGCCGCCCGGGCCTCGCGGCGCGCGGCGGGCAGCTCCGGCAGTCCCGGCCGGCGCACGTCGGCGTGCATGACGGCGGCGACCGTGCGGTCCGGCGCCGAGCCACGGGCTCGCGCGTGGTGCAGCGTGGTGACCGTGGGTGTGTACGAGGACACCGTTCGGTCCACCAGCGACAGCGGGAGCGCCGCGCTGCCCGCCGGCGGCTCCTGGACATCCGTGTCGTCCGCCGGACACCCTGCCGCGTCCCGGGCGGCCGTGGCCGCGTGCAGCGGAAGCCGGCAGAGCGCCCGGGTCGGTACCCACCAGACGCGGGTGTCCGGGTCCGCGATCCGCAACTCGGCGAGAACCGGACCGGCGATGTCCCGCCACAGCAGGTCGAGCACCGCGGTGACGCGTGCGTTGGCCGCGTCGACGGCGTCCTGGGCGGCCCGGGGATCGAGCGCGGTGACGACGTCCGCGTGGAACACCTCCGCGGCCCGCTCCAGCTCGTCCGCGTCCAGGCCGTCCAGCGGCACGTGCCGCAGCCCCTCGGTGGTGAGCAGCAGTGCGTCGCACCGGTACTCGCTGACGTTCACCACGACGACCGGACCGTGCGCGGCCTCGGCCAGCAGCGACTCGAACGACGGCGGCCGCTGGAAGTCGGCCTGCCCGGGCAGTGCCCTGATCCGACGTACGACGACGTCGAGTTCGGCCTCGAGATCCCGGCGGCGTTCCCGCTCCCAACCGGTCGCCCCCGGCTCCGGAGGCGCGTCCGGCAGCGGCGGCGGAGGGTGGTCCAGCCGGTCGAGGGCGTCGCGCAGTCGCTCGAAGTGCTGGGCGAGACCGGCGTCGGCATCGATGAGGTCCGCGAGGTCGGCGCGGATCCCGGACCGGCGGTTCAGGAGCACCCCGCGGCCGAGTTCCAGCAGGCTCAGTGCCCGCTCGGGATCACCACAGGCGAGACACATCGCGGCCGCGTCACTCGCCAGGCCGGCGGCCTCGGCGAGCCTCCGCTGCGCGTCGGGCCGCTCCAGCCGGCGGGGCGTGGCGGTCGGCAGCAGTTCCACACCGAGGGCGAACGCCTCCGCCGCGCGCGCGCGTCACCCGTCAGCGCCGCGAGCCGGCCCCAGCCGCGGGCCGCGTGCAGCCGGACGTCCGCAGGGCCCGTCCCGGTCCTGGCGGCGGCCCGCAGCGCGTCGGTCGCCGCGACCAGGTCGTCCGTCTCGGCGGTGGACTCGTACCGCACGTTGAGCACGTAGGCCAGGTTCGCCAGTGAGCGGCTCAGGTCGGGATCGTCCGGGGAGGTGTCCGCGACCACCCGGTGGGCCAGGGTGACCGCTTCGTCGAGGTCCCCCTCGCCGGAGCGGGCGGCCAGCGCGAGGAGCAGACTGCCACGGACCGCGGTGGCCGACCGGCTCTCACCGAGCGAGGCCAGGGCAACGCGTGCCGCGTCGACGGCTTCGGCGGCCGCCGTCGTGCGATGCGCCGACTCCGCCTGGAGCGAGGTCGCCAGATTGGCCAGCTGGAGCGGCATATGCGGATCGGTGGGTGAGGTCGCCTCCACCGCCGTGCGCAGGCTGACGAGCGCCCGGTCCAGCGCGTTCTGGTCGCGGGTGACGCGGTGGAGCGCGTGCAGCGCCAGGCCGTGGGCGCCCGCGACCGTCGCCAGCCGCCGGGAGGCGGGTCCGGCCGCCATCGCCTCCTCGAGGAGGGCCAGCGCCTCGGACAGGTCGTCCCGGGCGCCCAGGGTCTCGTGGCGTTCGGTGAGGGCGGTGGCGAGGTTGCTGAGCAGACCGGGACGCTCGGGGTGGTCATTCGGGGCCAGGCGCAGTGCCTCGCGCTGGAGGTCGATGTCCTCGTCCAGGTCGTCGAGGTCGCCGTCGCGGGTGTAACGCGCGTACAGCGCCCCGCCCAGGTTGCTCAGCCGCAGCACTCGCTGGTGCGCGGGACCGTCTCCGCGTACGGCGGCCCGGCCGGCGGTGATCGCCTCGTCCAGTTCGTGGTCGAGGCCGTGCAGGCGGGTCCGGGCGGCGAGGGCGGAGCCGAGGTTGTTGAAGTGCAGCGCGGCGTCGGGATGTTCGTCGCCGAGCAGGGCGACGGCCTCGCCGTACCGGCCGATCGCCGCGTCCAGGTCGTCGCGGGCGCCGGTCTCCTCGTGCCGCAGGCGCAGCAGGACTCCGAGGTTGCCGATGCGTCCCGCCCGGTCGCCCGGTGGGCCGGCCTGAAGCGGGGCGGCTGCCTCGGCGTACGCGATCGCCTCGTCCAGTGGCCGGGCGTCGTCGCCGAGCAGATAGGCGCAGCGCAGGACGTCGGCGAGGGTGTCCAGCGCGTCGGCCCGCCGCTGCTCGTCCTCCCCGGCGAGGGCCAGCGCGGTCCGGGCCGCCCGCTCGGCCTCCTCCGCCACGGCGGCGTCCTCGTGCTGATCGGCCCACGCGCACAGCACCGCGGCGGCGATCTGCCAGACGTCGGAGCGGGCGTCGGCCGGGGCGGGTGCGGTCGGGATCGCGGGCGCGTGGGTGGCGCCCACTCTGTCGGCGTCGGTTCCGTTCGTTGTCCCGCGGGTGGCGGCGCCGCGGTCAGCCGGCGTGTCAGGGGCGGTGCTCTCCTGGCCCCAAAACGACCCGACCGCAGTAGCGCGTTGCTCACCCGCCCCTCCGGAAGCGACAGCCGGGCGATCCTCCGACGCCGCGCCACCGGATGCCCGGCGCTCATCCGGCGCACCGCCACCGGCCGCCCGGCGAGGGCCCATGGCCCCGCCACCGGCCACCCGGTGATCGTCCGAGGCCCCGGCACCCGTTGCTCCTTGCTCACCCGCCCGTCCAGCAGAGGGAGCCCGCCACTCGTCCGCTCCCCCCGCACCGCTGTCCCGGCGGGCGGCCGCCCTCCCCCTCGCTCCCACCCTTTCGGCAGCCGTGGCGGCGCGTACGACCGCGACCGCCTCCGCCAGTGCCTCGGGGTCCCCGGCGTAGTGGCACTCGGTCAGGGCGCCCGCCAACAGGCAGGCTCTCTTGGCGTGTTCGTCATCGCCCCAGGCCGTGCGGCGCAGCGCCTCGCGTGCCGCGTCCGCGGCCTCTCGCGCGAGGCGCTGGTCATCGGATCGACCGGAGCGGTAGCGCAGGATCTGGGCGAGTTCGGCGTACTCGTCGGCCGCGTCGAGTGTGTGTTCCTCGCATTCCGCCACCGCGGCCCGGGCAGCCTCCTCGGCGAGCGCGAGTGTCCCGGCCTCGCCGTCGAACTCGTACCGCAGCCGATGGGCCTGGGCCAGCCGCAGCAGCGAACCGCCGCCCTCGGCGAGCGAGTTCCCGATCATCAAGACGGCCTCCTCGAACAGACCGGGATCCGCGAGGTCCGCCCCTGCCCCCAGCAACAGTGCGGCCATCGAGGACAGGACCATGACCCGGGACAGCGGGTCCTCCGGGGCCCGGTCCACCGCCCGGCGCGCGGTGGCGACGGCGTCCCGCAGCGGCCCGGTGTCGCCCGTCATCGCGTGCAGGGCCGCCTGCGCCTCCGCGAGTTGCGCGAGGACCAGCGCCTCGTCGGGCTCCGCGTCGGCCAGGGCCCGGCGCAGGGCCTCCACCGACCGCCTCCCGGCCGCGGCGCCGGCGCCGCGGCGGGCCGACTCGGCGTACAGGGCCGCGATTCCCTCCAGCAGTGCCACCCGGTCCTCCCGCCCGGCGTACCGCAGGGCGTCCTCCAGGAAGCCGGCGGAACGGGCCGGACGGCGCGGGAAGCGGCCGTCCACCGTCGCCCGGTGGGCGCGCCGCAGCGCCAGGGCGAGACACAGACGACGGTACGACGAGCGTGTCACGGGCGCCGGCTGTCCCTGTTCAGCGTCCGTCGTCGCCGTCGGCCGTGCCCGACGTGCTATCGACCGGCTCGGCGATGGTGTGCACGAGGGCGGTCAGCCGCTCCTGCAAGGGCTCCGGCGGCGGGACGTCGTCCGGGTCGGTGATGCGCTCCACCCGGTTGGGGCTGAGGACTTCGAGCCGGGCGATGGCGACCCGGAGGGCGGCGTCGTCCCCGGCGCCGTAGGCTGCCGCCAGTGCCTCGACGGCCGCGCCCGGACGCGACCAGGCCGCAGGCGGAAGCCGCCAGGTGGGGATGTCGTCGAGCAACTCGCGGGCCCGGGCGAGCAACGCCGCGTCCATGCCCGTTCCGGGTGAATCCGCCCTAGACTGCATGCCCTCAACTGTAGCGAGAACGCCAGGAGTGGCGACGCGATACGGGGGTGCACCGGCACGTGACCGAGCAAGGGGTGACGGGGCATGGGGTGGCGGGGCCCGGGGTCACGGAGCAGGAGGTCGCGGTTCACGTGTTCGTCCCGCTGGACGGCACGCGGGCCGGGGAGGGAGTGGCCTCCGTGCGGTCGATGTGGCAACGCTTCCGCGAACTCCGGCAAGCGGAGAGGGAGTTGTACGCCACCCTGCCGGTCGAGGTGCCGCACGACCTGCCGGACCCGTCCGAGCACGGCTCGGTCGTGGTGGCGGGCGTGCAGTCCGCCGACCGGCTCGACCAGGCGATCCTGCGCCGCCACCGGGAGATCCTGAATCTGTCGGTCCTCCTGGGCGCCGGCCCGGACCGGGACTGGACCGGGTTGCGCGAACGGGTGGAGACGGTCGTAGGACCACTCGGCGCGTGCCATCTGGGCGCGGTGACCATGGAGTTGGGAAAGCTTCCGGAGGACGTACCCGGGGACGTCGACCTGACGGAGCCGGAGGGCGACGACGAGTCGCGGTGGCGGGTGTTGCGGATGCTCGGGCGTACGGGCGCGGACGCGCGGCTGGGCGCCCTGGCCTGGTCGGCGAACCGGCGGCCGGCGATGCCGCACTTCGTCCGCTACCTGATGCACATGACGGCGATCCGCCACCAGCAGAGGACGTACCGCCGGCTGACGGACGCCCGGGGCGAGGGAACGCGGGGCCCGCTGGCGGTGGTGACCCGGCCGGAGGGACGCGTGCCCCAGGAACTGCCCTCGACGGCCGAGACCCATTTCATCCGGGACTCGGTGGACGGCATCTGGGAGAACGCCCAAGGGGCCCTCCGGGCATCGGGACTCGACGGCGAGGCCGTGGCGGAGCATGACCGGCGGCTCACGTCGCAGTTCCTCCAGTGGCTGAACGACATCCTCGGCTTTCTGGAGCGGGCCGGGATAGGCGATCCGCTGGCGGGGCCGAAGCGGGAGCCGGGCCGGCCGGTGCGCGTGCTGGTGGTGGCCGACGAGTGGTTCCCGGCGCGCGGTGGTCTGAGCACGTTCAACAGCAAGCTGTGCGTCGCCCTCGCCCGGAGGAAGACGGACGTCCGGGTCCTGGTCGAGGCCGCCACCCCACAGGAGCGTGCGGACGCCGCGGCGTACGGAGTGGAGCTGATCGACGTCGCCCAGCAGGGGCTCAGCAGGGACGCGGCGCTGTCGGCGCCGCCGGAGTTCGCCGACGGCTTCGTGCCCGACCTCGTCCTCGGGCACGGCAGGGTGACGGGACCGCCCGCCAAGGTTCTGGTGGAGCGTCATTTCCGGAACGCCGGGCGACTGCACTTCCTGCACGTCGAACCCGACCAAGCCGAAGCGCACAAGCCGTACGCCGAGGGGGACTTGGCGGCTCGCGCCGAGGACCGCACGGATCTGGAGCTGCGGCTCTGCCGCGGCGCACTGCACCCGGTGCCGGTCGGCCCCCGGCTGGAGCGGGCCCTGTGGCCCCATCTGCGCACGCCCGAGTACCGGGACCTGGCCGCGCCCGTACGCATCGACCCGGGCTTCGACGGCGGGACACTCGTCACTCCGCCCCGGCCCGGGGAGATTCCGCAGATCCTGCTGCTGGGCCGGCTCGACGACGCTCCGCTGAAGGGCCTGGACATCGCCGCCAAGGCCCTGGGAAAGGCGATCTCCAAAGCGGGCGGGCCCGGCTCGTGCCACCTTCTCGTGCGCGGAGTCCCGGACGACGAGTCCCGGTCGCTGGCGGCTCAGGTGGAGAAGTGGGTCGACAACTCCGCCGTGGACGTCATCCCCCGCCGCTACTCCGCCGATCCGCGGCGGATCGAGAACGATCTCGCGCGGGCCAGTCTGGTCCTGATGCCCTCGCGGGCGGAGGCGTTCGGTCTGGCAGGCGCGGAGGCGATCGCCTGCGGGGTGCCCGTGCTGGTCAGTGGCCGCAGTGGGCTGGGCATGCTGCTGGGCGCTCAGCGGTCGCGGGTCGCGGACCGGGCCGTGGTCGACGTGGAGGCGACGCGGGGCAGTCGCAAGGCGGACATCAGGACCTGGGCGCAGGCCATCCACACCGTCCTGCACAACCCGGAGGCCGCCTTTCGCGACGCCGCCGAACTCCGCGAGCTGATGGCTGCCCGCTGTACCTGGGCCGCGGCTGCCGACACGGTGCTCGGCTGCGTGCCTTCCGAGACCGGGTGACCCCTCGTCCGGACCGGGGCACGGCTGATCCGCGCGCCCTCCCCCGCACCGGACAGCCAGGGCCGCGCGCCGTAGCGAATCGTCCGGGCCGTAGCCCTTCCGTGCGCGCGACCGGCCCCCACGTCCCGCCGGTGGACGTCAGGGGCCGGCTCTCGATGGGGCACCGCGATTCAGTGGGTCTGCACGGCTGTCGTCCTCCCGCGGCCGACCGAGGTCCGGTATCCCCTCGGCGTGGAATCCGCAGGCAATCACGGGGATCCGTCCGGTCGCCCGCCGTGCTGGAACACACTGGAATCGTCTGGATCCGCGTGGTGCGGACCGGTGAACGTCCCTGAGGGGGAACGGTGGTGAACGAATTCCCGTGGCCGCCCGGCCAGGACGCGAAGGCACTCGCGCAGCGGCTGGCGGTCGAGCTGACCCGCGCCGTCGTCCGGGCCGAGAAGAGGTCCGGCAGAACACTGGACCGGCGCGAGCTCGCCCGGCGCCTGAGCGTCTCCACCAGCAGTCTGTACGCCTATCTCAACGGCACCACTCTGCCGGGCACCGGAGTCTTCGACGCGCTCCTCGCCGCGCTGGGCGTCTTCGGGCCCGAGGCCGGCCGGCTCGCCACCCTGCGGGACGAGGCCGACGCCGCCCGGAGACTGCGCCCGACCGTCCCGCGCGGGCCCGCCGCCATCTTCCCGACGCCTCGTCAGCTGCCGCTGAGCCATCCGGTCTTCGTCGGCCGGGACGCCGAACTCGCCCGGCTGGACGCGTTGCAGGGGACGTCCGAGGACGGCACCACCGGGCGCGCGGCCGTCGCCGTCGTCGAGGGCACCGCGGGCGTCGGCAAGACGGCACTGGCGCTGCACTGGGCGCACCAGGCGCGGGCCCGCTTCCCGGACGGCCAGCTCTACGTCGATCTGCGGGGCTTCGGCGACGAGGCGGTCATGGACGCCGGCGAGGCCCTGCACGGCTTCCTCCAGGCCCTCGGTGTCACTCCCGCCGCCGTTCCGGCCGACACCGCCGTGGCCTCCGGACTGCTGCGCACCCTGCTGGCCGGCCGCCGGGTGCTGCTGGTGCTCGACAACGCACGCTCCACCGACCAGGTACGGCCGCTGCTGCCCACCGACCCCGGTTCCGTCGCCGTCGTCACCAGCCGCAATCGCCTCGACGGTCTCGTCGTACGCGAAGGCGCCCTGCGCATAGCCCTCGACGTGCTGCCCCGCTACGCCGCCCGCACCCTGCTGGAGCGGCAGATGGGCGCCGAGCGGCTCGCCCAGGAACCGCGCGAGGCCGACGAACTGGTCCACCTGTGCGCCCGGTTGCCGCTCGCGCTGAGCGTCGCCGCCGCCCGGACGGCCACCGCCCCCGCCGGCTCGGTCGGTGCCCTGGTGCGCGAACTGCGCCGCGCCCGCGCGCCGTTGGACCTCTTCGGTGTGCAGGACGCGGATGTCGACCTGCGCAGCGTCTTCCACGGCTCGTACGCGCTGTTGCCGGCGCCCGCCGCCCGTCTCTTCCGGCTCCTCGGCTGCCACCCGGGACCCGACATCGACGGCACGAGTTGCGCGGGGCTGGTCGGCGCCTCCGATCCGCCCACCGCTCTCCTCGACACCCTCACCGCCGCCCACCTCGTCCGCCAGCACACCCCCGGCCGTTACGCCCTGCACGATCTGCTGCGCCTGTACGCGGCGGAGCTCCTCGACGGTGGCCCGCCGCAGGAGCGCCGGGAGGGCACCGAGCGGCTGCTGCGGCACTACGTGGACACCGCGCGCCTGGCCGATCACCACCTCGAACCCTGGCGCCCGGCACCCGGCGGCCCGCCGAAGCCCACCGCCGCGCAACCGGCGATCGGCGACCGCGCCACGGCGACCGGCTGGTTCGAGACGGAACTGTCCTCGCTGCAGGCCCTGGTCGCCCAGGCCGCCGTCACCCCCGGGCTGGAGCCGTACGCCTGGCGGCTGGCCGACGCCTGCGCCGTCCACCTGCGCCGCTCCGGCCACCGGACCCAGCGGGCCGCCGTGCACGCGCTGGCCCGCGACGCCGCCGCCCGGGCCGCGGACCGCGCCGCGCACGCCACCGCCACCCGCCGGCTCGCCGACGCCCTCTCCCGCCTGCACCGTACGAGGGAGGCGCTCGGCCTGCTGCACGAGGCCCTGCGCACCTGCCGCGACCTCGGCGACGAGGAGGGCGTACGGGAGGTGCGGCTTTCCCTGGTCCGGGTCCACGGCTCCTGCGGCGACCCGCGCAGGGCGCTGCCGCACGCCCGGCTGGCGCTCGCCATGGCGGAGCGCACCGGGGACCCGCTCGCGCTCGCCGACGGCCGCACCGCCGTGTCGCAGCAGTGGGAGCGCCTCGGAGAGCACACCGTGGCCCTGGACCACGCGCGCCGGGCCCTGGACCTCTACACCCGGCTCGGGCACCTCGACGGACAGGCGGGCATCCTGATCGGCATGGGCCGTTCCGAACAGGCGCTCGGCCGGCCCGCCGCCGCGATCGGGCACTACCAGGTATCCCTGAGCCTGGACCGGGCGCTGGGCGACCGCTACCGCGAGGCCCATGCGCTGGCGCACCTCGGGGACGCCCATGCGGCACTCGGCCGGGACGAGGACGCGGGCGCCCTCTGGGAGGAGGCCCTCGCGCTCTTCGAGGACCTGCACCACCCCGATGCCGAGCCGGTCCGCGCCCGACTGCGTACACGGGCGGAGGGCTATGCCGCGGAGCCGGCCTCCAGCCAGCTCAGCCCATAGCCGTAGCCCACCTTCATCGCCGTGAACTCGACGTCGACAAGCCCATGTTCGTCCGGGCTGAGGGCCGGGGTTCCCGGATTCCGCTGGTAGATCACCGCGGTGGGCACCCCGGTCAGCCGCCACACCGCGCGCGGCGGCTTCGCGCGGTCGAACCGGACCCGCAGCCGGAAATGCTCGCTGCGGGTCAGCGGCACGTGCACGAAGTGCGGAGCCATCGGCTGGGCCGGCGGGATGCGCAGCCGCAGTTCGTACACGTGGCGGGTCCCGGCCCTGAGGGGTACGGGCAGGATCAGGAACCGCTCGAAGTAGCTCTCGTACTGCGGGCCGCCGTCCGCCAGGCGTCCGCCGCGGACGGCGGAGATCTCGAGCCCGTGGTCGGGCGTCGTGTCCCCGGCGCGCCGGGGCACACTCACCCCGACCGGTATCCGGGCCAGACCGTCGCAGGTCGCCACCACGATGCGGCGCTCCAGCGCCTCCGGGGTCGGGGTGTCCAGCCGGAGCAGGGTGGACACCGACTCGGTGTACCAGCCGTGCGGCTCGGTGCGCGCGCAGTCCGCCGGGCACTGCTCGGCGTGCACCCCGGCCGCGCGGTCCGCGGGTCCGTCCCAGGGTGGCGGGGTGACTGCGGCCGGGCCGTCCGGGCAGTGGGGGTCCAGGGCCCGGCGCACCTGCGCCCAGTACTCGCCCCAGCGCCGCACGTCTCCCCCGCAGGCGCCGACGATCGCCAGCGTGACCGGCCGGGTGGGGTGGGTCTTCCCCCGCATGGCGTCGCTGACGGTCGTCCTGCCGTACCCGGTGCGCCGGGCCAGCTGCTCCAGGGTGAGGCCGGCCGATCCGCGCAGGTCCCGCAGCCAGTACGCGAAGAGCCGCTCCGCCGACCCGTCCAGGACGAGGTCCTTCTGCGGACGTCCCATGGCACACAACTCCCTTGTTCCACAACGGCGGTGAGGCCGCTGCCGCCGCCGAGTCTGGCACACGCCGGTCGACTCGCGCCGGTCCTGTTGGTCCGCCCGCGGACCGTCCGGGTTTTCCGGAGATCGTCCGGTTCGCCGGAGAACCGTTGAGCGGCGGCTCCGGGCCTTGTTAGACAGGTTGCGCCCGGCTCGGATGCGTCCGCATCGGCCGGTTCCTGCTCTTGTGCCGGGAGAAGACCATGGCTTTGTTCCCCAGGACGCCACGCGCCGCACGCCTGCCCGGCGACGTGGTGTCGCGGATGGAGCGGTTCGGCCGCTTCGAGTTCGACCCGGTCGGCACCGACATCGACGCCTCGGACGTGTGGGGTGAACTCCAGGCGCCGTTCCTGCCGTTCGCGCAGTCGGATCCGGACGGCTTCGCCCGCTCGCTGGCCGACGCGGTGCTGCCGGCCGGCGGCTTCGCCCTGTTCGGCGCCGCGCGCACGATGTGGAACCTGGTCGGCTCCGACTTCAGCAGCCCCGCCTACGACGCCGTGCGGATGGCGGCGCTGGAGTTCTTCCGCGCGAACGGGGTGCCGAGCAACCGGCTGTCCGCCGACGACTGGCGGTTCTGGCAGGAGAACCGGTCCGAGCCCTGGCTGGTGGGCCGCCCGCGGCCGTCGTCCGACGAGGCCCGGATCGCGCCCCTCCTGCCGGGGGAACTGCGCCGGGTCGCGCAGATCACCTCGGCACCGGACTCCAACGTCGTCTACGTCGCCGCCGCGCACGACGGCCGTTTCGCGGCCGTCGTCGATGCGCGGACCAGCGACACCGACCCCGCCAGGGGCCGCTTCGACTGGATGTCGGCGGACACCCTGGACGACCTCTACGGCCGGATCGGCGACGCGTTCCAGACACCCGTCCACTGGGTCGCGGACGAACTGCGGCCCTTCATCCCCCTGCCTCCGGCCCGTTTCTGAGGATCCCGGGGCGACCGACTCCCAAGGAGAGAAAACACATGGCGAAGGGCCGTAGCTGCCAGGTCTGCCGGCAGCGCATGAGCGTCAAGAGCGAACAGCGGCAGCCCATGGGCTCGTGGATCGTCTACGAGTGTCGCAACCCCGCCTGCAAGAACTGGATCGACAGCGGTCAGCGCTACCGGTTCAGCGAAAAGGTCTTCGAGGACAAGTAGAGCGAGCGCGACGAGTAGGGAGAACAGGGCATGGCCAAGTCACCGGTGGAGATAACGACCCAGCTGTCGATGGCGGAGGCAGCCGATGTCTTCCGCATGGCGATGCGGGTGAGCTGGTGGAGCGAGCACATCACCGGCGCGGGCACCACCTTCGAGGAGCCCAGGGGCTCGGTCTTCGAGACCGTGGCCGAGGACCGGCCCGACTTCGCCGTGCTGGCGCTGCTCGGGGGCCGGGGAGCGGAGATCCAGAAGTCCGCGGTGCACATGTACATGTGGAACCGGGGCGGCCACCGCCAGATCATGCTGGGCGTCGGCCGCAACCTCGGTTCCTTCGGCATCAAGGCGAACCGCAAGATCCGCCGGTACGTCGACGCGCTGACGGACCTCGATCCGTCGGCGGAGTACTCGGGGATCTGACCGGACCCACCGACCGGCCCTCGGTACCGAGGGCCTGACGAGCACCCGGCGCGGGGGGCCGGGTGCTCGTCGTCGTAGGTGGGTCCGCACCGGGTGGGCCAGCCGTCGGTGTGCTCAGCCGACCGCCGTGAACGCCTCGGCGGACACGTCCCGTTCGAGTACGGACCGGTGGAAGGAGTAGACGTCGATGTGGGAGACCTTGACCAGCAGGCAGTACTGGTCCACCGACGCCACCGAGCGGGCGACCTGGGCGTACTCGCGCCGCAGGAAGTGGACCGCCGCCTGGTTCGCCACCGAGCTCTGCCCGCAGACCAGGACGACCGGCCGGCTCGACTCCGGTGGGGTGAACTTGGCGACGACCGCGTACTCCTGGTGTCCGCGCTCGAAGGCGTAGCGCTGCCCGCCGACCACGATCGCGACGGAGTCGGGGCGGTCGCTGAACGGGGCGATCGTCACCCCCGGCAGATGGGCCGTGAGATGCCCGCCGGTCCGTGGATTGGACCCGCCGATCGGCCCGCCGACGCAGAACTCGGTGCGGTCGCCGTTGCTGCCGCGCAGATCGCCGGACTCGACGCTCACCCGGCAGCCCAGTTCGGCGAGCAGCACGGTGAGTTCGACGACCGCGCGCAGGTCGCGCTGCTGCGTCGTGCCCGGTTGCCCGTGCTTGGTGCCGACGACGATGACGCAGTGCTCGCCGGGCCGGGTGCCGAAGAAGGCGGCCTTGCGGTACAGCGCCCTGGCCCGCCGTCCCCGCTCCCACAACGAGCCCAGACCGAGACCGACGAGGCTCGTCAGCAGACCGATCGCGACATTGGCGACCACCGACAGCATCGGCCGGCCGTCAGGTCCGCTCGGCGGCCGCGGGCCGCGCCCCGCCGGGCGTGGGGTCCGGGTCGAGCGCGTGCACGAGGGCGACGACACGCTCCCGGTACGGCTCGGGCAGCGGCACCTTCCCGTCACCGTCGGGCGGCCCGTCCTGGGCACCCTCGATGCGGGTGACCCGGCTGCCGGAGAGTTCCTCCAGCTCGCCGGTGAGCGCGTCCACCGCCGCCGTGTCCCCCGCGGCGACGGCCGTCGACAGCTCGGCGAGCAGCTCGGCGGTCTCCTCCCACCCCTGGGGCGGCAGCCGCCACTCCTCCAGCATCAGCCGCAGCGCCAGCCGCGCCGCGCCGGCCGTCTCCCGGTCGATCGCGGCCGTCCCGTCCGATGTGCTCACGCCGTCTTCCTTTCGCTCTGTCGTCGTCATCCGTCAGCGCCCGGTGTGGACGTACGGCGCCCAGACCCGCGGCGAGCCGGCATGCCGCTTCCGCAGTTCCCTGACGATCTCGTGCACAGCCCGCCCGGTGCCGGTGACGTCGAGGCCGCCGCCGTACGTCCGCACGGCGCGGTACAGACGCTCCGTCAGCCGCACCGACACCAGGTCCGTCGCCTCCCACAGTGCTCCCACGACCTGCGGGTACCCGGCCGTCTGGAACGCCGACGTCAGGTGGACCGCCTCGTCGGGGAGGCGGTCGGTGCGGGTGGTGTGGCAGGCCAGCAGGACGGCCAGCTGGGCGTGCGGCAGGTGTTCGCGGGCCACGTCCCGTACGCCGAGCCGTCCGTCGGCGAGTTCCAGATGGCTCCTGGAGGGATCCTCCGCGTCGCTGAGTCCGTGGCACGCGAAGTGCACGGTCGCCGCCGAGGACAGCTCGCCCAGCACCCGCCCGACCGTCGCGTCCGCGCCCTGCACGGTCCGCACCGCGCCCAGGGTGCGGGCCATCGCCGCGACCTCCGCCACGGACGCGCCTTCCTGCCCGTCCGCACCGGTGGGCCGGCGCACGGCCAGGTACGGCCCGGCACCCCGGCCTGCCTTCGGAGCCTGCCGGGCGTGTCGCAGCGCCCTGATGCTCGGTGTGTACGAGGAGGCGACCCGGTCCAGCACCGAGCGCCCGTCGCCGAGCGCGTCCGCCCGGTGGTGTCCGGCGGCATGCAGCGGCAGATGGGCGAGCGGCCCGGACGCCGACCACCACAGTCTCGGCACCGCGGCGCGCGGGGTGCCGTCGGGGACGGGGCGGGTCAGGCCGGCCGTCCGGAGGACCGGTTCGGCGATGGCGTCCCAGAGCCATTCGAGGATGTCGAACACGGTCGCGGCGGCTTCCTTGCGCCGGGGGCGCGGCTCGCCTGCACCGACGGAGACCGCCGTGAGGAACTGCCGCGCGGTGTGCGCGAGCCGCCCTTCCGTGACGTCGAGCGGTACGAGTGCGATGCCCCCGGTGGTGACGACGAGGGCGTCGGAGCGCAGCCGGTCGATGTTGATCAGGACGATCGGCCCCTCCCCGGCCTCGCTGCGCATCTGCTCGGCGCTCGGCGGCAGCAGGAAGTGCGCGAACCCGTCGAGCCCCCGGATCCTGGCCATAAGCCGCTGCCACTCGTCGGCCACCGCGTGCTGATCCCGGATCCTCGCGGCCTCGCCGGGACCGTGCGCCGCGTCGTGCGCGGGGGGCTGCCCCGCGGCCGGTGCGCCTGGTGTCTCCGTCTCCCGCATGCGGCGGGCGAGGGCGGTGAACTCACGGGCCGCCGACGGATGGACGGCGGCCAGGTCGGAGACGTCGCTGCGGGCCTGCAGATCCTGGCCCATCAGTACCGCCCGTCCCTGCTCCAGCAGAGCGGCCGCCTGCTCCGTGCGACCCGCCGCGAGTGCCACGGCGCACGCGGTGCGGGCCAGACTCGTACCGGCGAGCCGGTCCGGGAGCTCGGCGGTGCGGCGTGGACCTGCCGGGACCGGATAGCGGCGGCCGAGCAGGGCGGCGCGCAGCACGGCCTGGCGGTCGTCGCGGTGCAGCGCCTGGGACACCACCAGGGGCAGCGCTTCCAGCGCGGCTTCGGCGGCGTCCGTCGCCAGGCCCCAGTCCCGGCGCTCGACCGCCTCGCCGAGAGCGCCGCGCGCGTTCTCGAACCGGGCCCGCGGCGGCAGCGCCCGTTCGGCGGCCGGGTTCCAGGAGACGGGCTCATCGTCGCCGTAGCGGTACCCGGTGACGTCGTCGTGGGCCCGGCGGACCAGTTCGGCGACGGTGGCCAGGGCGGGGCGCAACTGCTCGCGGAGTGCGGCCAGCTCGGGCGAGTACTCCGGCCGGCCCGGCAGGGCTTCCAGGCTCCGCCCCGCCAGCTCGACCAGCCGCAGGGCCTCCTGGGTGCCGGCCACGTCCCGGCGCAGGCAGGAGGCGGTGGCCAGGGCGTGCGCGTAGGGGATGGCGCAGCCGAGCCAGCTCGCCGACATCTCCGGCATCCGGCCGACCGCCCAGGCCAGCGCGTCGCACGCCCGCACGATCGTCGCCTCGTCCTGGTGCAGGGTCCCCAAAGCGTGCCGGTGCATCTCAACCGCGCACAGCAGTTCGGCGTACCGCGGACTCGCCGGCGGCAGCAGGCCCAGCTGCTCGTCCCCGCACCGCACGGCCCGCTCCAGGTCGTCGGGGTCCTCGCTGAAGGTGTACTGCGCGGCCAGCACATGCACGAGGAGGGCGGCGACGAAGCCGCGCCCCCCGTCGGGCAGCGGTCCGGCGAGTACGGCCTTCACCTGGTCGACGGCCAGGGACAGTCGACGCGGATCGGTCACGCCCTCCCCCAGCAGGGCGCCGCGGACGGCCGCGACGTCCGGCGGCAGCCCGTCGAGGTCGGCCGCGGAGGTCGGCTCGGCGGGGCCGGGGTCCGCGGGGGGCCCGGGCGGCCACACGAAGCCGCCGGCCCCGGTGCGGTCGGGTCCGGCGTCCGCCGCGGCGGACCGTGGGACGCCGGTGAGCGGTGCGAAGTCCTGCGGGCCGGGACCGGGCGAGCGCACACCGGGGCGGCCCGGCGGGGCGAACATCTGGATGGGCGGCAGCTGTACCCCCGTCAGCAGGGGCCCGAGCATCGGTCCCGCGAACTTGAGGAGCCCGGCGCCCTTGACCGGCAGCCACTTCAGCATCTTCCCCATCTCGGCGCACGCGGCGCGCTTCTGCGCGATGTGCGGACGCAGCGCATGGTCCGCCGGCAAGTCCCGCTCGAGCGCGGCCCACAGTTCGTCCGAGCGCCGGAGGTCGGCGTCCGACCCGGTGAAGAAGGCCCGCGCGCCCAGGAGCCCCGGCATGTTCCCGGCGTAGACACCGTGGTCGTCGGGTGGCGCGCACGCCCGGAATGCCTCCAACTGCGCGATGGCCTCGTCGACGACCTCCCCGTCCGGATGGAGCGGCAGGGACGCGGTGAGGGCGAGGGAGAACTGGAGATGGGCCGAAGCCGCCTCGTCGTCGACCCGACGGGTGCCGTGGCGCCGGGCGTGTTCGACCGCCCGCAGCGCCGACCGGCCGGCCCGCAACGCCAGTTGTACGCACCGGGTGTCGCTCGGCCGGTCGCGGAAGCGCACCAGCGCCGCGTGGACGGCCGTGCAGCTGACGAGGCCGGCCTCCAGGTGGTCGGTGGTGATGCCGGTGAACGCCGCGTCGGCCCAGCGCCCGGCGTCCGCCGACGTGGACGTGTCGCGGGACTCCAGGCGGATGAAGGCGGCCTGTGCCAGCCGGGCCAGCAGACAGGGCCGGACCAGGTCGTCGGCCGGGAGCCCCTCGGCCAGCCGTACGGCGTGCGGAAGCGAGGGCCGGGGCGGTGCGAAGTGACGGGGCGGGGGCTCCTCCAGGTAGGACGCCGCGACCGCCACCGGATCGTCCGCCGGGCGGCCCTGGGTCTGGGCGGCGAGATGGTGGTGGACGTCGTCCGACAACCGGTGGTCCTCGAACCGCCGGGCCAGCGTGCGCTCGGACAGCCACAGGTGCAGCGTCCAGCGGGGCCGCCGCGGATCCTGCCTCTCCCCCACGTCCAGCGCGTACTCCATGACCGCCACAGCGGCCACCGCGCAGTCCCTGCCGCCCTCGCTCCAGGAGGCGCGCAGCAGCCCGGCCGCCGCGGGCAGCCAGCTCTCCGGGTCCTCACCGGCACCGGCCAGGTGCCGTTCGACAGCGGGCGTCCATGCCGCCTCACAGCGCACCAGCACACGATCCACGGCCGTCCGTAAATTGTCTGACACGCCGCCAGTCTGCCCCGTGGGGACCGGGTTTGGCCGTCATCCGGAAATCTCCGACAAACAACCTGCCCCGGCCGAGACCGGGTTGGCCGCGACGGTCCGGCCGGTGCGGTGAGACGGCTCGCACGGACGGGTCATCGGGCGTTCCGGCGCCATTCGTAGCGCCATGCCGCGCCGAGGTACGTCTCCTCCTCCGGGTCGCCGGGGCGCGGCGGGCCGAGGCGACCGGCCCCCGGCACGCAGCGGTCGTCGTCGACGAGGGCCAGCCCGTACACGGCGACGACCTGGATCCGGCGGTCGGTGTCGTCCAGCAGCGCGGCCAGGACGTCGGCCAGGGCGGGGTCGCGGTCCCTCCCTTCGGCCACGGTGAGGCAGGCGCGCTGCCTCACCTCCGGTTCCGGGTCGTTCAGCAGCTGAAGCAGCGCCTCGCGCGCTGGGCCGGAGAACGCGGGCGGCGAGGTCCAGGCGCTGAGCCCGTAGGCCGCCGCCCACCGCACTCGGGCTTCGCGGTGGCCGGCGTGGAGCAAAATAGCCTTTTCCGCGCGGGGGCCAGGGTGTTCTCCGAGGGCCACCAGCACCTCGCGGAGCACTGAGGTGTCCGCCTCCTCGGCCGCCCAGTCGGTGAAGACGTCCAGCGCGGGACCGGCGAACGGATCCTCGTCGCTCCCGTCGAAGAGGTGGGTCAGCCGCAGCACATGGGCTCCGAACAACCGGCGACGGGGATCCTCGTGTGCGCGCAAGGCCGCTGCGGACTCCCAGGTCGCCGGGTCACGCCGGAGGCTCAGCAGGATGGCGGAACTCCCCCACGCGGCGTGGTCCGGGTCGGGGTGGGCCAACGCGCGGTCCATCAGGGTCTCGAACGGGGCACGGATGCCAAGCAGTTGCTCCAGGCGCGTGAGGATCGCCGCGTGCCCGTCCCGCACGGTCGTCCCGCCGAGGGAGCACTCGTCGACGCTGTCGAACTCGTCGTCCTGGACCCGGGTACGGACCGGGGTGCCCTCGGCCCCGGTACGGCGGCGCAGTTCGGCATCGACCCCGGTCTCGTGCCACCGATGCGCGAGGTCCCGCATGTCGAGCAGCTCCGACCTGGAGAGCCGCCCGCGCACCCTTTCCTCCAGGAGCACGTCGAGGAGCGCCGGCGATCCCCAGTCGACCGCCACGCGCAGCGGAAGCGGACCCTCGGGACCCTGCTTGGCGGGATCGGCGCCGCGGTCGAGCAGCAGTCGGGCGACGACCGCGGAGCGCGTGCCGACGGCCAGCCGGAAAGCGGGTGTTCCGTGTGCGTCGCGGGCGTCGGGATCGCTGCCGTCGTCGAGCAGCCTCGTCACCAGCTCGATGTCGCCGGCCCGAACCGCCGTGATCAGGGGCGGCTCGCCGTACGCCGCCCCGCCCGTCGCCTTGTCCGCACCCATGGCTCTCCTCCGTCAAGTCCCCCGCAGCCGCTACTGCTGCTCGACCTCGCGTCGTTCGCTTGAGGCGCTGGGCCGATCCTCTCGCGTACGGCGGTTGATGCCGTACACGTCCCGGACACACAGGTTGAGTACGGCGGCGGCGGCGATCACGCCGGCGCAGGCCAGCAGCACCACCTGGCTGCTGGACGACTGGGCCGCGAGGGCGGTGACGAGGTAGCCGAGGGGGATGGCGAGGCGTTCCCCGACACCGTTGAAGGCGCTCATGCGACCTTGCTCCGCCTGTGGCACGTGCTGTTGGAACGCGGTGGTCCAGGCGACGATGGCGACGTCGAGTCCGATACCCGCCAGCAGGGCGGCCACCAGCACCAGCGGCAACGGCAGGCCGACGGCCATGGCCGCCAACGGGAGCGCGAGGGCACCGCTCGCGGCGATCGCGACCGCCAGCAGGCGGTAGGGCTTCCAGCGCAGGCAGACGACGGTGCCCGCCAGCAGTCCACAGGAGAAGGCCGCCTGGATCAGGCCCCAGTCGCGCGGTCCGGCGTACCGCTGGGCGGCGACGAGGGGGCCGAGAAGCTGGAAGCCGGCCAGCCACGCCGCGACGAGGACCGTACCGGCGGCCGTGTAGGTCCACAGCCAGGTGCGGGACCGGAAACCCGTCCACCCCGTCCGCAGGTCGGCCAGCACTCCGGCGGCCGCGCCGGGCGGCGCCTCCAGGCGCAGACCGAGAAGCAGGACGGCGGCGACGGCGAACGTGAACGCGTCCCACGCCAGCGCCCATGCGGCGCCACTCGCGGCGACGACCAATCCGCCGACGACCGGCCCCAGTACCTTGACCGCGTTGCTCGGGAGCCTGAGCAGCGCGTTGGCCTGCTGCAGATGCTCCTCGGGAACGATCTGCCCGACGGCGCCCTGCGTGGCCGGGACGATGAACGACGCCGCCGTTCCCGAGACGAACCCACAAGCCGCGATCGACGCCGTCGTCGCGTGCCCGGTGGCCACGGTGACGGCCAGGGCGCCCTGCGCGCCCGCCGCCAGCAGGTTGCCGAGGAAGAGGATCCGGCTCCGGGACAGGCGGTCCGCGAGGACGCCGCCCACGAGCAGGAACACGATCGTGGGAACGGTGTTCGTGGCGAGGACGACACCGAGGGAGCCGGCTCCCCCGCCCTGCTCGATGACAGAGTAGGCCAGCGCGAGGGGGGCCATCGCCGACCCCGCCGCCGAGATGAGGTTCGCCGACACGAACCGCCGGAAAGCCGCGATCCGCAAAGGCGTACTGCTGGCCTGCGGCGACTCGGCGACAGTCGTCATGATCCCCCTTGGACTCGGCGCAGCGAGCACCTTAGTGCAGTCCAGCGCGGCGCCCAGCGCCAGGTCAGGTGGGGGGCGGGTCAGGACGAGAGGACGACCCTGCGGCCGCTGTCGCTCGCGTCGACGCATTCCTGGTAGGGGTTGGGGTCTCCCTGCCGCTCCTGGCACTTCCACGTGGCTCCGCCCGCGCGGACCGTGCCGGGCCCCTTGGCCGTACCGGTTGCGGCCTTGGTGTAGGCGCTCGCCACTGCCAGGGCGGCGGCGCAGGCGTCGGCACGGTCGCCCCAGACGGCGAGGCCGGAGGCCGGGTCCGTACCGCAGAACCTGCTCGCTTCCGGGGCGGCCCGCGTGCCGTCGAGCGCCTGGGCGGGGGATCCGGTGCAGAGCACGGCTGCCGCGAGCAGGGTCGTGGCCGTTCCTGTCATGATCTTGCGCATCGCACACCTCATCCGCAGTCTTGACGGTGGGCGCAGGGGTTCCTGTCCCGTTCCCCGTCCCCGGTGAGAAGTCGTCCGTTCTCGTCGTCGATATACCACCAATGCCCACGAGAAACGACTTCAGATGTAGTGCTTACGCGCGGGCAGGCGGGGTCCGGTCGGCGAGCCGCAGGGCCGGGCCGCGTGCGCGAGCCGATAGTGGATCACCTGCACACTCCCCCGGAAGGCGGCCGTCATGACGGACCGTTACGACACCGGCCGCACAGCGGTCCTGCTGGTGGACCCCTACAACGACTTCCTCTCCGAAGGGGGCAAGCTGTGGTCGCGCCTGGCCCCGGTGGCCGACGAAGTGGGTCTGTTGCGCAACCTGCGCGCGGTCGTCGACGCGGCCCGCACGGCCGGCCTGCTGGTGGCGTTCGTTCCGCACCGGCGTTACGAGGAGGGCGACTACGTCGGCTGGGACCACCCGAATCCCACCCAGCGGAAGGCGCGACGCCTGCGGCTCTTCGCCCGCGACAGCTGGGGAGGCGAGTTCCACCCGGACTTCCAGCCGCGACCGGGGGACCTGCGGATCGCGGAGCACTGGGCCCAGAGCGGCTTCGCCAACACCGACCTGGACTGCCGGCTCAAGCAGCACGGCGTCACCCACGTGATCCTGATCGGGCTGCTCGCCAACACCTGCGTCGAGTCCACGGGCCGCTTCGCGATGGAACTCGGCTACCACGTCACCCTCGTCACCGATGCGACCGCGGCCTTCAGTGCCGACATGCTGCGCGCCGCACACGAGCTGAACGGCCCCACCTACGCGCACGCCATCGTCACCACGGCGGAACTGGTCCACACGCTGTCGGGGTGACCCCGTGAGCAGAGCGATCACCCGAGCGTGCGGATCCGGACTCCGGCGTCGCCCCCGATCGACATTTGCGAACACGCTGCACTTCAACGAGCATCCGACACACCTTGCAATAGCCCGCGCGTGCAAGTATTGTGCTCGCATATAAGGCGCGCCTGCAACTAACACAGGCGCTCGGACCACCCCGTGGCTACCCCCCTCCCCGCGCTCGCTCCGCCGACGGAGCCGCGGGGCCCGGGTATCGCCGCGTACCACGCAGAGGCACAGTCATGTCACTCACCGACCTCATCCCCGGCCGCCTCGGCTTCGGCACCGCCCCGCTCGGCAACATGTTCCGCGCGATCCCCGACGACGAAGCCCGCGCCACCGTGGAAGCCGCCTGGGACCACGGCATCAGCTTCTACGACAGCGCCCCCTTCTACGGCGCCGGCCTGGCCGAGCAGCGACTCGGCGAGGTACTCGCCGGCAAGCCCCGCGACTCCTACGTCCTGTCCACCAAGGTCGGCCGGGTCATCCTCGACGAGCACGAGACCTCCGCCCGCGACCTCGGCGAGAAGGGCGGCCTCTTCGAACACGGCAACCCCAACAAGATCGTCCACGAGTGGACGGCGGAGGCCACCGAGCGGTCCATCGAGGACAGCCTGAAGCGCCTGCGCACCGACCGGCTCGACATCGTGTGGGTCCACGACATCGCCCAGGACTTTCTCGGGGACCTGTGGCTCCAGAAGTTCGAGGAGGCCCGTACCGGCGCCTTCCGCGTCCTGTCCCGGCTGCGCGACGAGGGCGTCATCAAGGCCTGGGGCCTGGGTGTCAACCGCACCGAGCCCATCGAGCTGGCCCTCGCCCTCGACGAGCCCCGGCCCGACGGCTTCCTCCTGGCCGGCCGCTACACCCTCCTCGACCACGGCCACGCCCTCCAGCGCCTGCTTCCCCTGGCGCAGGAGCAAGGCGTCGGCATGGTCGTCGGCGGCCCCTACAGCTCCGGCGTCCTGGCCGGCGGCACCCACTTCGAGTACCAGCAGGCCCCGGCCGAGATCATCGAGCGCGTCGGGCGGCTGAAGGACCTCGCCGCGCAGCACGGAGTCGGGATCAAGGCCGCCGCCCTGCAGTTCTCGCTGGCACACCCGGCGGCGGTCGCCGTCATCCCCGGCGCCACCCGCCCGAGCCGTACCGCCGAGGACACCGCCGCCCTCGACGAGCACATCCCCGCCGCGTTCTGGGCCGACCTGCGCGCCGCCGGCCTGGTCAGCCCGGCCGCTCCCCTTCCCCACGGCGCCTGACCCCCGCACTCCTCCCCCACCCGGACACACCGCACGACCCCCAGGAGCACGACCATGGCCTCCACATCCGTCAGCCGCGTCCTGCCCGCCTCCCCCCAGCAGGTCTCGGACCTCATCGGCGGATTCGACGCCCTCCCCGACTGGCTCCCGTTCATCCGCGAGAGCACCCCGCTCGAAGGCGGCCGGGTCCGCCGCCTCACCAACCCCGACGGTGACGTGATCACCGAGCGCCTCATCGCCTACAGCGAGGCGGAGCGCTCGTACAGCTACGCCATCGTCGACGCGCCCTTTCCCGTCACCGGTTACCTCTCCACGCTCCGCGTCCACCCGGTCGCCGGCCGGGACGACGTCGCCGAGGTGCAGTGGTCCGGCCGCTTCACGCCCGACGGAGTGAGCGACGCCGAAGCGGAGGACCTCTTCGCCGGGATCTACCGTGACGGCCTCGAAGCTCTCCGGGAGACCCTCACCGCCTGACACCACCGCCACACGAAACCGCCGATTCCGCAGCCGGACACAGTCGTACGTGCCCGGGCTGCGGCATGTCTCCGCCGGTCCCCGACGGGTCACCGTGCCCTGCGCTGCCGCCTGATCGGCTCACCCACCCGGTGCAGATGGACCAGGGCCTCACGGTAGGAGCGGATCAATCCGGTCTCGTGATAGGCCACCCCGATCTCCGCGCAGTACTGCCGCACGACGGTCCGGGCGCGCCGCAGGTGAGGGGTGGGCATGCTCGGGAACAGGTGGTGCTCGATCTGGTAGTTGAGGCCGCCGAGCATCACGTCGGTCAGCCGGCCGCCCCGCACGTTCCGGGAGGTGAGGACCTGGCGCCGCAGGAAGTCGGGCCGCTCGTCACCGGCGAAGGTGGGCATGCCCTTGTGGTTCGGGGCGAAGGTGCAGCCGAGGTACACACCGAACAGGCACTGGTTCAACGCCAGGAACGCGAGCGCCTTGCCCGGCGAGAGGACCAGGAACAGAGCCGACAGCAGACCCGCGATGTGCAGGAGGAGCAGGGCTCCCTCCAGCGCGCGCTTCTTCATGTACGGCGCGCGCAGGGCCCGCAGGCTCGACACGTGCAGGTTGAAGCCCTCGAGGGTCAGCAACGGGAAGAACAGCAGGGCCTGGTGGCCGCCGATCACACGTGCCACACCACGGCTGGCACGTGCCTGATCCGTGGACCACACCAGAATGTCCGGGGCGACGTCCGGGTCCAGGTCCTCGTGATTGGGATTGGCGTGGTGGCGTGTGTGCTTGTTCATCCACCAGCCGTAACTCATGCCCACACCGAGATTGCCGAACAGCCTGCCCATGATCTCGCTGGGCCGGCGCCGCCCGAAGATCTGCCGGTGCGCCAGGTCGTGTGCGAGCAGGGCGACCTGCCCGAACACGAACGCCAGGAAGGCCGCGACGGCCAACTGCCCCCAGCTGTCCCCCAGGAGGAAAAAGGCTCCCCAGCCCGCCGCGTACAGCGCCACCACCAGGCCGATGCGTGCCGTGTAGTAACCGGGGCGCCGCCGCATCAGGCCGGCCGCGGCTATCCGCTGGGAGAGCCGGGCGAAGTCACTGCCGTTACCGGCCAAGCCGCGTTGCTCGGCGGCTGAGGCGGACGCGGGCATCACGGAGACATCAGGGGAAGTCGTCATGCCCGCAAGTCTTTCCTCGGGCCCGGAGCCCGTAGAAGCCTGCCAGCCACCGTCTGCCCCGAGGTATTCCCCCACGGGCACCGGGGGTTATCCCCCGGATCCGACGGCGGCCGACCGTCCGGGCCCGCGGCCCGCGGGCGGCCGCTCGGGCGCCCGCGCGTACCTCGGCCGCATGAGGAGCGGCGAGATGGGCAACCGGTGATCACGTCTCGACGAATCGAGAGGAGATCACCATGCACAAGGGCAAGTGGATAACGGGCAGCGCCCGTAAGGACCTGGCCAGGACCTTCACCGAGGAGTACGGCGAGGGACGGTCGATCCGCGCGATTGCCGAGGCGCACGGGCGGTCGTACGGCTTCGTGCACCGCGTCCTCACCGAGGCCGGCGCGCCCCTCAGGGCACGGGGCGGCGATGCGCGCAGCGGCGCCGCCAAGTCGACGCGGTGACAGCCGGCCGGCCCGTCGCCGGTCAGTCGAGGGCGCAGACGGCGAGGTGGTCCGCATGGCCGTGCAGGCCGAGGTACCCCTCGCCGACCGTGCTGATCGCACCCGGCGGCAGCGTGTGGCACGGGCCGGTGGCACCGTCCTGGTAGACGACCTTCAGCGCCACGGTGTCCGCGCAGTCGTTGGCGGCCTGGGTGTAGCGCCAGCTTGCGTACATGGCGACGCAGGCGGGGGCCGGCTCAGGGCTTTCGGACCGCGCCGAGGCCGGCTCCGCGAGGGCGAACGGAAGCGTCAAAGACATGACGATTCCAGCGCACCGCGCAACCCAATTCATATAGTTGTGCACCGACTTGACTCCCTTGCTCCAGACAGAAGGTGTAGATGTACGCGAAGGCGTGGGGGCGAACACCCGTCATGCGTTCAGGTGTCGAAGGAATCAGGGGGCGGAGCCGGAAGCAACACGCCTGGCTCGCCTTCGGACAGGGGGACGCTTGCACCCTGTGTCCGGCTGCCGCCCTGCACCGGGGCAGTCCGGCCGCGTCCGCGTACCGCGCGGCCCTTCAACCATTTCAGTGCTCTCCCCCGCGCCGGCTGCGTTCCTCCAGGCAGCGCGCCTCGCTGTCGGGTGCGCGCCGGAAGGACTGCAAGCGGCACGGCGCCGCGACGCCTCACCTTCGGCCGGAAGAGGCTGGACCGTCGGTCAACGGGTAGGCGAACGCTGCGGGGCCCACGAGAGGGCACCCCTGACGAGAGGAGTGACATGCCGGGAGTTCTGCAACGACTCAAGGAGTTCGCGAGGAGCCCGCAGGGGCAGCGCACCATCGAACAGGCACGCCGTACCGCGGCCGATCCACGCCGCCGGGCGCAGGCCCAGCGGCTCTTCGGCAAGCTCCGGGCCCGCCGGTCGGGAATGTGACCCACACCCGACGCGTGGCCGGCCGGGTCGGCGCCACGGGATGACTCACTCCGCTCCCCTTGCACGGCGGGTGACCGTGGTGCCCGCCGTGCGGCTCGTGCGCGGGCGGCGCCGCCGGGTGTGCGGCGCCGGTTTTCGCCCGGCCGGCAGCCGTCGGCAGCGAATCGCGCCGGACGGTGTGAAATCCGCCGACCGACCGCGCACCACGGCCGTGCCGCCGGTACGGGACTGGCGCCCCGTGTCGGCCGGGTGGCATTGACGGGCGGTGCCCACCACCCCTCCGTTAGCCTGAGAGCGTGAGTGAGCTTGCGCCTGAGACCGCTCTCCGGGAGTTCCTTCGGACCCGCCGGGCACGCCTCACGCCGGAGCAGACAGGACTTCCCGCACACCCGGGCTTGCCCCGGTCACCGGGCCTGCGGCGCGAGGAGGTCGCCCAGCTGGCCGGCGTGAGCGCGGACTACTACGTCCGGCTGGAGGCCGGGCGCGGCGCGGGTGTCTCCCCCTCCGTCCTGCGGGCCGTGGCTCGCGCGCTGCAACTGGACGACACGGAGCGTGACCACCTGTTCGCGCTGGTCGAAGGTGTGCGACAGCGCCCCCACGCCGTGGTGGAGCAGCAGGCCCGGCTCGGACTGGTGCGGGCGCTGGACAACATCAGCGACGTACCGGCACTGCTGCTCGGCCATCGGCTGGACGTCCTGGCCACGAACCGCCTGGCCCGCGCCCTCCATCTCGACTTCGACGGCCGTCCGGCCGAGGAGTGGAACATGGCTCGCTACATGTTCCTCAGCGAGGCCGCCCGTGAGCTGTGTGTCGACTGGGCCGAGACGGCCCGCGAGATCGTGGGCATGCTGCGCCTGTACGCCGGCCACCACCCGCACGACCCGACGCTCGACCAGCTGGTGAGTGATCTGTCCGCCGACGACCGGGACTTCCGCGGCTGGTGGGCCGGCCCTGAGGTGTACCTGCCCCGGTACGGCGTCCAGCGGTACCGTCATCCGCTGGCAGGGGACCTGACCCTCGGGTTCGAGGTGTTCACCCCGCTGGGCGATGACGATCAGACGCTCGGTCTGTACACCGTCGAACCCGGATCGCCCTCCGAGAAGGCCCTGCTCCTGCTCGCCGGCTGAACCGTCCGCATGTCACCTCCCATGTCACCGCGCAGCCGAAGGACGTACGCGGCGGTCAGCGCCACGGCGCGGTCCGGGTCATGTGACAGCTCCGCGAGGGCGGTTGACGCCCTCGTCCCTGGGATGCCGGCCAGGGCCTGGGTCAGCCGCCCGCGTGCAGGCGCCCCGGTGGTCCCGTGCGTGAGGAGGTCGACGAGTGCGCTCGCGATCCGGTCGGCCGTCCCGGTGTCACCGGCCAGCACGCTCAACGCGTCGGCCGCGTCGGTGTCGTTGCTCCCGTCGACCACCATGTCGACGAGCGTCGGGACCGCGTCGGCCACGCCGCGTGTCCCGAGCGCCAGGGCCGCGTACCGGCGGACCACGACATCATGGTTCGCGAGAGCGTCCCGCAGGCGTGTGGTGGTCTCGTCACCGGGAATCTCGGCCAGGGCCCGCACGGCACGTTCCCGTACCGCGGCCACCGGTGACCCGAGCCCTTCCGCCAGCAGCGCGGAGCCCGGATCTCCCGTGCGAGCCAACGCCCACCGAAGGGCTCCGGCGACGTTCGCGTCCGACTCACCGAGTGCCGCCTCGACCAGTGCCTCCACCGGCACCGTGACGTCGTGGGCGGAGGACAGGGCCGCGCGCTGGCGTGTGCCGGCGCTCGTCGACTCCAGTGCCTGGAGGAGCGCGACGACCTGGAGGACGTCCTCCCAGCCCGTGGGGTCCGTGGCGTCGATCCTGCACAGCCGGGTGAGCAGCTCGGTCTCCGCCGCGATGCGTTCGCGTGTCCGGCCGATGAGGTCCTCCACCAGCGCCGGGGGCGTGAAGCCGGGATCGTCGAGCGCCCGCCCGATCTCCCGCAGCGACAGTCCGAGCGAGCGCAGGCTCTCGACGTGGAAGATCCGCTGGATGTCCTCCCCGGAGTACTCCCGGTAGCCGGAGACGGTACGCCCCGAAGGACGCACCAACCCGAGCGACTCGTAGTGCCGGAGCATGCGGGCACTCACCCCGGAGCGCCGCGCCACCTCACCGATCAGCACGCCTGTCGTCCCTCCTGGCCGGGCCCGCCGAGGGCCACCACGCGCTTGGCCTCCTCGATCGCGCACGCGAATCCGGCGTCGGGGTCGCGCAGCAGCCGGCGCGTGGCGAGCGCGTGCGCGCGGACGACGGGATCGGGAGCCGTCGTCGCGGCCAGCAGCGGAGGCACATCCCCGAGCGCGACCAGCGCCCTGCTGAGACTCAGGTGTGTCTCCCGTCCGCCACGCCCGAGCTGGGTGACCAACACCGTGGCCAAGGCGTGTTCCTCCCCTTCCGGGACGAGGACAGCCGCGGCCCGCCAGGCGCTCCGCGCCACCTCGATGTCCGGGTCGGAGAGCAGCGTCGGGGTGATCGCCGGCCATGCCCGGGGGTCCCCGATCTTGGACAGCGTGTGCAGGGCCTGGCTCCTTGCCTGCGCGGACTTGGCGCGGACTTCGCGCAGCAGTGCGGGCAGTGTCGTGTCCACCGGGTGGCGGGTGAGTGCCCACGTCAGCATGTCACGGACGAAGAACTCGGGCTCGACCGCACTCCGTTGGACGAGCTTGTCCACGAAGCGCGGTTCGGGCGCCGTGCCCAGCGCCAGAGCGGCCCGCAGACGCACGGACGCACGACCGTCCTCCAGTCCCTGGAGGGCTCGTTCCGCGTCGGGCTCCTGTGTGCTGATCGCCATCTGCGACCACCTCCTTCGGCCAGGCAGTCAAAGGCTTGTCACCGTGTCAGGGTCAAGCCGGGACCGCTGGTGTGGCGCCTGATGCCCGACGTCGCGCAGGAATACCGGTGGGCCAATCCTAAAAACAGCTCTCGAATAAGTATACGGGCGCATTTACATACACTTCCTTTTTGAGTGCGGGCCTCGCGCCCCCTCTCCGTACATTGCGCGCGCCCTGTCCCTCACGGTTCCCCTCCCCTACCTTCACATCAGAGGCCGCGAGCGGCGAAGCCACCACACGGTGGAGGCGTCCGCGACCGGGAACGTCATTCGCGATGAATGTGGTCGCGAGAGCTCGTCACATCGGGGGTCGCCATGGACATGCGTTATGAGGCGTACTCATACGCCGACAAGCTGTTCTACGACTCGCCTGTCCGCTGGGCCACCGTCGAGGAGTTCGCCGCCGCCGGCGAGCCCTTACCCGACGGCTGGGTGGGCAGGGCGAGGGACGTATGGGTGGGCCGTCAGCCGGCGGACCTCGACCTGCCCGAACAGGGCTGGAAGATCCATGTGTCCGCATGCCTGGACAACGCCGAGCACATCCTCTCCGTCGTCAGCGCGTACTGCTTCGGGAACCGGATGGCGTTCAAGTTCCTGCGCAGCCCCGCACTGGTGCAGACGCAGAACGCGAAGTACGCCTCGCGCGGTTCGAGCGGCAAGTTCATGACGCTGTACCCGGTCGGCGACGACGCACTGGAGCGATGTCTGCACGACCTCGGCGCGGCACTGACCGGACAGCAAGGGCCGTACATCCTCAGCGACTTACGCTGGCGCGAGGGACCGCTCCACTTGCGCTACGGCGGGTTCACCGAGCAGTTCTGCCGCTCGGAGACCGGGGAGCTCGTGCTCGCCTTCCGCGAGCCGTCGGGCCGCCTCCGCCCGGACGTACGGCGCGCCGTGTTCGAAGTGCCCGACTGGGCCCCCGTGCCGGCGGTCCTCGCCCAGGCCCTCGCCGATCAGAGCCGGGCGAGCATGGCGGACTTCCCGTACACGGTGGAACGTGCGCTGCACTTCTCCAACGGCGGGGGCATCTATGTCGGCCGGCCCGTCGGCGGCGGCGACCACGTGGTCCTGAAGGAGGCGCGGCCGCACGCCGGCCTCGACCAGCGCGGCGACGACGCGGTGCTCAGACTCGGCCGGGAGCGCGACATCCTCGACCGGCTGGCGGGACTGTCCGCGGTACCCGCGGCACTCGACTACCTGACGGCGTGGGAACACCACTTCCTGGTGCAGGAGTACGTGCAGGGGGAGCCCCTGAACCGCTGGTTCGGGCAGCGCTACCCCTTGGTCCACCCCGATCCGGACGAGGAAACGGTCATCCGGTACCGCGAGGAGGCACAAGCCGTCCTGGCGAGCATCGAGGAAGGCCTGCGCGCCATCCACGAGCGCGGCGTCGTCTTCGGGGACCTGCACCCACGCAACCTGATCGTCGGCCCTGACGGCCGGGTGACGTTCATCGACTTCGAACTCGCCTCACTGGCCGCGGAGTTCGTCAGACCCGCCCTGGGAGCGGCCGGCTTCGCGGCGCCTCCGGAGCTCGAGGGGTTCGCCGTGGACGCATACGCCCTCGACGCGCTCCGGCTCTGGATCTACATGCCGCTGATGCAGCTGACCTCGCTGGATCCCGGGAAGAGAGCCGAACTCACCTCGGCCGCGGCCGGCCGGTTCCAGCTTCCCTCCCCACACCTCCCCGATCCCCCCGGGGACCCTGAGCGCGCCGGACTCACCGCCCTCCTCCGCGGCGACAGCGCGATGTGGCCCGCCCTGCGCGACTCCATGACAGCGGCCATCCACGCCAGCGCGACCCCCGAACGCACCGACCGCCTGTTCCCGGGCGACCCCGCCCAGTTCACCCACGACGGGCTGGGGCTCGCCTACGGCGCGGCAGGAGTCCTGTGGGCCCTGCACTCCACCGGCGCCGAGGTCGATCCGGACCACCTCCAGTGGCTCCTGGACGCCGTCCCCCGCGAGCCGTGCCGGCCCGGACTGTTCATCGGTTCCCACGGCGTGGCCTACGCCCTGGACCGCCTGGGCCACGCCCCGCAGGCGCAGCGCCTCCTGGACCGTCTGCTCCAGGATCCCCCGGACGGCCACGGCACCGATCTCGCGGGCGGTCTCCCCGGAATCGGCCTGACCCTGCTGCACTTCGCCGGCACGACCGGCGACAGCCTCCTGCACTCCGCCGCGCTGGACACCGCCGAACGCCTCGCCGCACGTCTGAAGCCGGCCGACGCGAGCGGTGATCCGACACCCGGCCGGCGCACCGGGCTCATGTACGGCACCACCGGCGCCGCCCTGTTCTTCCTCCGCCTCTACGAGAGCACCGCCGACACCGGCCTGCTCGATCTCGCGGAACAGGCGCTGGAGCAGGACCTCGCCCACTGCGTCCTGACCGACGACGGAACCCTGCAGGTCGACGACGGCACCCGGGTGCTGCCGTACCTCGAATCGGGCAGCGCCGGCATCGCCGCCGTGCTCCACGACTTCCTGCGCCACCGTCCGGACCCGGAGCTGCGGCAGCACGTCGAACGAATCCGCCTTGCCGCGGAACCCGAGTTCATCGTCCAGCCGGGGCTGTTCAACGGCCGTGCCGGACTGATCTCGCTGCTGCACACGCTGCAGGACGGAACCGAGGTCCACGGCCAGGTCATCCGACGGCACATCCGGCGGCTCGCCTGGCATCTCATCCCCTACCAGGGCCACGTCGCTTTCCCCGGCGAGCAGCTGCTTCGGCTGTCCATGGACCTGGCCACCGGCTCGGCCGGCATCCTCCTGGCGCTGGGCTCGGCGCTCGCCGACACCCCGGCCCTTCCCTTCCTGACCGCTGAGCGGGCCGACAAGCCGGCGTCCGCCCCGGTCCTGCAGGCGCCCTGAGCGACTGATCCACGCAAGACAGCGGCGGCCCGCCGCGACGACCGCACCGCGGTCCACAGGTTTCCGGCGATCGCCGGAAAGCAGGAGCACCACACCATGCGATGGGAGAGCAACATGTCGATCCTCGGCCTGCAGGCACTGGAGACCCCCGAAGAGACCACCGAGTACATGTCGGTGATCAGCTCGCTGAGCGCGGTCAACTGCACCAACAGCACCGTCAGCACCCTGCTCTGCCTCTAGTGGACGCGACCGGGTCAGCCACAGGCGCCGCCGACTGACCCGGGTAGCACGGCCGGTCCGGACTGCATCGCAGCCCGGACCGGCTCCGTCTCGTGTCCGGACCCGTTCCGGCCGGCCCACCGAGGAGGCATGCATGGACAGCGACCGCGACCGCCGTGGCGAGCGGGCCCCTGGACCCGGCAAGGGCCGGGTGGGCGAGTCGGGCCGGTCGGACCGGTTCCGCCGCACGCCCGGAGCACGTTCCTGGCTGTGGCCCACCCTGCTGGCACTGGCGGTGACGACCGGTTCGCTGGCGAGCCTGGCCCTGCCCGCGGTGCTCGCGCGAGCCGTCGACCAGGCCCTGTCCGACGGCACCGGCACGGGCTTCCTGCCGCTGGCCGCCGTCCTCGTTCTGCTCACCTCCGCCGAGGCGACGGCGCAGTACGCCGGTCCGCGTGCCACGGCCGACGAGACGGCACGCCTGCGCCGCGCGATGGTACGGCGCGTCATGGCGGCCGGTGCGTTTCCGCCGGGCCGGACCGCACCGGGCGACCTGGTGGCGCGGCTCACCGGAAGCGGCGCGGAGGCGGCCCTCGCCACACAGGCGGTGGTGTACGCGGCCGCCCAACTCCTCATGGCCGTCGGCGCCGTGGTCGCGTTGGGCCTGCTCGCCCCGGAACTCGCCGCCGCCTTCCTCGTCACCGCACCGGCGGGCTATGTGCTGGTGCGACGCCATCTCCGGCGTACGACACAGCAGGGCGCCGGCTACCAGCGCGCGCAGGGAGAGGTGGCGGCACGGCTGGTGGACGCGCTCACGGGCAGCCGTACCATCGCGGCCGCCGGCACGGTCGACCAGGAGATCGCGCGGGTCATGGGTCCTGTGCCCGAGCTCTCCCGGTGCGGGCGCGCCCTGTGGGACAGCCAGCGCCGCGTGGCCTGGGCCACCGGACTCCTCGCCCCGGCCACGCAGATCACCGTGCTCGCCAGCGCCGGGTACGAGTTGTCCGTCGGACGGCTGAGCCCGGGCGGCCTGATCGCCGCGCTCGGTTACGCCACCATCGGCCTCGGCGGGTTCGGTACGGCACAGAGTCTGCTGGACTACGCGCGGGCCCGCGCGGGCCGCGACCGTGTCGCCGACGTGCTCGCCACGCCCGTCCAGCCGCCGGGCACACGCGATCTGCCGCCGGGCCCGGGACTCCTCGAACTGCGCGGGGTGACCGTGCGCCGGTCCGGCCGTGCCGTCCTGGACGGGCTGGACCTCACGCTCCCGGCCGGGAGTTTCGTCGCACTCGTCGGTCGCTCCGGCGCGGGCACCTCGCTGCTCACCGCCGTGGCCGGCGGACTCCTGGTCCCCGACACGGGCCTCGCCCTGCTCGACGGCGTCCCCATGGACGACATCCGGCCCGACCGGCTGCGGACCGCCGTCGCCTTCGCCTTCGCCGACCCGGCGCTGACCGGGGACACGGTGCAGGACGCCGTGGCTCTCGCTGCGGACCCGGTCGCCGCCGACCGCGTGCGCGCCGCGGCCCGCACGGCACAGGCGGACACCTTCGTCAGCCGGCTGCCCGAGACCTACCTGACTCCGCTGCCGGAGGCTCCGCTGTCGGGCGGTGAGCGTCAACGGCTCGGCCTGGCACGGGCCTTGGCACGCGACAGCCGGCTGCTCGTCCTCGACGACGCGACGTCGAGTCTCGACACCACCACCGAGGCCCTGGTCCTCGGGGCGATGGCCGTGACCCACCGGGACCGCACCCGGCTGATGGTGACCCGCCGCGCCTCGACGGCCGCCCGCGCCGATGCCGTGGCATGGCTCGACGAGGGGCGCATCCGGGCATTCGCCCACCACGACGAACTGTGGGAACTCCCTGCCTACCGAAGCGTGTTCCGCGACGGCGACGACTGACGCACCGTCACCGCGTGCAGCGGCGCACCGTCTCCGCGGCGGCGGACGGCGGACGCGACCGGACGAAAGGAGACCGCCAGTGGGCGACCCCACGGCCGACGCACCGCACCCCCAGCCGGAAACCGACCGGACCGCCCGACCACCCGCCGACCTCACGGACAGCGCGATGCGCCTGGTCCGGGGCAGTCTGTCGCACAGCCGAGCCGCTGCCGTGCGCCTGACCCTGTGGACACTGCTCCACGCCGCGCCCGCACTGGTCGCCGGCAAGACGCTCGCCCTGGCCGTCGACCACGGCTTCCTCCTGCACCGGCCGAGGACGGCGGCGCTGTGGCTCGGTGTGTTCGCCCTGGTGACCCTCGCCGGGGCCTGGGCGAGCCGGCAGACCTACCCGTCGCTGGCCGAGATCGTGGAACCCCAGCGCGACCGCCTGCTGCGCGACGTCGTCACGGGGACCCTGCGCCGAGCGGTGGCACGGGGCCCCCGGCGGCGGGACGACTCCGCCGCCGTCGCGGTCGCCCAGCTCACCCGCCAGGTGGAGGCGGTCCGTGACTCGCTCGCCGGTCAGCTGATGCTCGTGTGGCAGTTCGTCCTCACCGTGGCCGCGGTCGTGGCCGGCACCGCCGCCATCGCCCCGGGCGCGGTCCCCCTCGTCGCCGCACCGCTGGTGCTCGCCCTGACCGTGTTCGCCGTCCTGGCCCCCGCGACCGTCCGCAGGCAGCGCACCGCGTTCGTCGCGGAGGAGGTCCTGGCCCACCGCACCGTCTCGACCCTGCACGCGCTGCGCGACCTCGTCGCGTGCGGCGCCGCGGAGAAGGCGGAACGCGAGATGCTGGACGCGATCGACGCCCACCTGCGAGCGTCGCGGGCCCTCGCGCGGCTGGCGGCGGTACGCAGGATGATCGTGGCACTGGGCGCCCACGCCCCGCTCCTGCTGATAGTCCTCGCCGCTCCGACCCTGGTGCGGCACGGTATGACGTCCGGCGACGTCGTGGGCGTGGTCGCCTATGTGCTGGCCACCCTCGAACCCGCTGTCCGCCTGCTGATCCAAGGCGTCGGCGCCTCCTGGCTGCGCCTCGCCGTGGCCGCCGAGCGCCTGTCAGCGGCCTCACGGCATCCCGCGCCGGGCACCGATCCGCAGCCCGCACGGACGCCCGTGGACGGTTCGGCGGAACTGTCGGACCTCACCTTCGCGTACGGGCCGGACGCGCAACCGGTGCTCGACGGGCTCGACCTCTCGCTCGCCGACGGCGACCACCTGGCCGTCGTCGGCCCTTCCGGGATCGGCAAGTCCACGATGGCGGACGTCCTCGCCGGAATACTGGCCCCCGACCGCGGACAGGTCCTGCTCGGCGGCGTCCCCC
The DNA here is from genome assembly GCF_025642175.1 of Streptomyces albidicamelliae. Classification (NCBI taxonomy): domain Bacteria; kingdom Bacillati; phylum Actinomycetota; class Actinomycetes; order Kitasatosporales; family Streptomycetaceae; genus Streptomyces; species Streptomyces albidicamelliae. Next base: position 335,568 of record NZ_CP106795.1, read on the forward strand.
TGGAGCACATCGCGCGCGGCGATCTGCACCGAGCCCGGGTGCTTCTGCCCCAGGATCCCTACGTCTTCGCCGGATCGGTACGGGAGAACCTGTGCTACCTCGCCCCGGACACTCCCGACGACGCCGTCGCCGCGGCCGTCGAGCAGCTCGGTATGGCTCGTACGGTGCAGCGGCTCGGCGGCCTCGACGCGATCCTCACCCCGGCCGAACTGTCCTCGGGCGAAGCGGAGTTGATCGCCCTGGCCCGGGCCTACCTGTCCCCAGCCAGACTGGTCATCCTCGACGAGGCGACCCGCCACCTCGACGCGGTGGCCGAACACCGCGTCGAGCAGGCGTTCCGGCGCCGGCCGGGGACGGTGGTGACGATCGCCCACCGGATCGCTCCGGCCCGCCGGGCGGACCGGGTGCTGCTCCTGGACGGCGTACGGCCGCTCACCGGTACCCATGACGCGCTACTGGCGTCCGCGCCCCTCTACGCCGATCTGGTCGGTCACTGGGACACCGGGGTTCCCGGGACGGACGAGGCGTGTCCCGGGAACACCGGCCGCGCGGTCAGCGCCCCGGCCTCAGCATCAGATCGCTCATCGTCGTGTCCCTCGGCAGATCCAGCGCCGTGAGCACGGCGGCGGCGACGGAATCCGGGCTCATATGGGCTTCGGGGTCGTAAGGGAGGCCGAACTGCTCGTGCAGGCGGACCTGCATCGGGGTGTCGGTCTCGCCCGGGTAGACGGTGGTGACCCGGATCCCGCTGCCGTACTCCTCGGCTCTGAGCGACTCGGCGAGTGCCTTCAGCGCGAACTTCGACGCCGCGTAGGCACTCAATCGTGGCGGCGCGTGCAGACCCGCACCGGAGTTCATGAACACGACGTGACCGCGTGCCGCGCGCAGTGCGGGAAGCAGCAGCCGGGTGAGTTCCGCCGGTGCGGCCACGTTGACCGCGAGCGTGTCCTGCCAGACGTCCGCCCCGAGTGCCGCGACCGTCCCGGACTCCGCGACGCCGGCGACATGGATCAACGAGTCGAGCCGAGCGGGCAGTTCCTGCTCGGTCAGCCCACCGCCGAGCGACCCCGTGGCGGCCAGGTCCGCCACCGGTGTCCGGCTGCGGGGAAACCTGGCCCGCAGTACCCGCGCCCGCTCCTCGTTACGCGCCAGCAGCCACAACTCCTCACCCCTGGCCGCGAAAGCCGCGGCCAGGGCCGCCCCGATACCCGAACCGGCACCTGTGATGAAATGTACGCCCATGGCATGGTATGTACCCATGATGGGGCCGTAAGTCACTGAGCCTTGGTCAGTTCGGCCTGAAATGAACGGCGTTGGGTAAGGGCAGGTCCGGTGCGTCGTCGGGCGGGACCGGGCTAGCGAGTGACGTCTTTGCGCGCCCTGCGCCGACCGGCGGCGATCCCGCCGATCAGGGACGCGACGGTGTTGATGGCCCAGATGATGCCAAGTGCCAGCACCACGAAGGCGATGAGGAGCAGGGCGACGACCACCACCAGGTGCAGGATGCCGTTTCCGCCCTGTCCGGCCCGCAGCGAGCTCGCCTGGAAACCGGCGGCTCCGACGGCCGGGACGGCCAGAGTGGTGAGCAGGATCGGGCCACGCCGCGACCGTCGGCGGTCGTCGTCCTCCGCCCCTCGGTCGTACCGGAGTACCTGCGCCTGCTCGTCCCCACCCGTCACAGAATGATTGTGCAGTCTCACCGCGCCCTCGCGTCGGCCCGGGCGGCCCACAGGGCCGAACAAGATTAACGTCTGGCCGAGCGGGCCGCCCGAGAGTCGGCCATTTGCCTGCACACCCGGCATTACGGCTGGGAGGCTGCACACCGTGCATACCCTTCACGTGAGAAGCGCGACCGTTCTGCTGTGCCTGGGCCTGGCCACCGCGACCGGCTGCTCGAATGCGTCGTCCCCGTCCCGGCCGGACGCGAAGCCGTCCGGCACAGTGCCCGGCGGCCGGACGGCCACCACCGGCACCGACTGGTCGGTGACCTTCACCGCATCGACGGCCGGGGCCGCGGACGGACTGGATCGCACCGCCGACCGAGTGCGGGAACGGGTCCGCACTCTCGGGATGACAGGCACCCGGGTCACCACCGAGGGCACGTCCCTCACCGTCGTCGGACCCTATACGGCCGAGCAGTTGCAGAAGCTCGGCGCTCTGGGGCAACTCCGCTTCCGGCCGGTGCTGGCGCAGGAGACCGCCGGCTCCCGGACACCCACGCCCGGGCCCAGCGCCAGCCCCGCACAGGGGCGCGCGACCACGGGGGCACTCCGGGCCGACCCTGCCGGTTCCCCGCAGGCCAGTGCCTCCGGCGGGTCCGACGGTACGTCCGCCTCCCTCCTGGCGAAGTTCCGGGCATTGGACTGCTCCGCCGGGTCCACGCACTCCGAGTCCGAACAGGACACGAGCCCCGACAGCTCCGCCGTCGCCTGTGCCACCGACCGCTCCGCGGGCCAACCACCCTCGAAGTACCTGCTCGGGCCGGCCATTCTCACGGGCAGCGAACTCAGATCAGCCAAGGCGGTGAACGACAGCACGAACGGGGCGGGCTGGATGGTGCAACTGGACTTCACGGCCGCGGGAGCCGCGAAGTTCGCCGACGCGACCGCGAGGCTTGCGCAGAACCAGTCGCCGCAGAACGAGTTCGCCATCGTCGTGGACGGTGGCGTGGTGTCCGCGCCCTTCGTCAGCCAGGCGCTCACCGACGGTACCGCGCAGATCTCCGGCAGCTTCACCGAGAAGGGAGCACGGGAGCTGGCCGCCAAGCTGAACTCCGGTGCGCTGCCCACTCCGTTGAGGTTCGCCGAAGCGACACATGTCACCGAGCGCTGAGGTGCGTCCTCGGCTCACTCCAAAGGCCCTGCGATAGGTTGCCCGCCACGAGTGAACTCGGACCCGGTCTCTGGCCGCCTGCGCCGATGAGGACCGAACGGCTCCTGCTGCGCGGGTCCGAAGCCCGGGACCGTGCGGCGTTCGTCGAACTGTTCGCCTCACCGGAGGTGGGTGCCTACACCGGTGGCCCTCGACCCCGTGAGCAGCTCGAACGCGTGGTGCCCGAGGTACCCGGCCGCCGCCCCGGTTGCTTCGTGGTCGACTTCGACGGAGCAGCCGGTGGTGCTCCGCACCCAGACCGCCAACTCCCGGGCGGTGTGGGTGGCGGCGAAGCTCGGGTTCTCGGAGGTGGAGCGGTACGAGAGGTACGGCGCCGAGCAGTGGCTCGGCGCACGGGCCCCAGCTATCCCCTCGGGCTGAGGTGCGTCCCCGCCGCGTCGGCAGCGCAGGAGGTCGAGGGCGACGACGGTCGCCCTCACACCACCCCGTCGATCTCGGTCTTGAAGGCGGTCCACCTCGGCCGCCGCCGTGGTTCGGGATGACCGTGAACTCCCCGAAGCGGAACCTCGTGGGTGAGCGTGATCAGGCCAGAGCCTGTGTGTCCGCCTCGGACTCCTTCGCGGCGACGGGCGCCGTCCGGGCCGGGCCGCCGCCGCGGCTGAGGCGCACGCCGATCACCGACGTCGCCAGGCTCAGCACGGCGGCCACGTACCAGGCGATCCGGAAGTCCTGGCGGGAGGCGGCACCGACGTGCGAACCGACCACCGCGACGAGGACGGCGACGCCGACCGTGGCCGATATCTGACGGACGGAGTTGACCAGCGCCGATCCGGTCGCCGCGCGGTGCCCCGGCAGGGCGTGCACACCGGCGGCCACCAGCGTGCCGAGGGCCAGCCCGACACCGGTGCCGGTCATCACCTGGCTCGGCAGCAGGTCACGCAGATAGTCCGGGTCGACGGACGCGAAGCCCGCCCGCCACACCATGCCTGCGGTGAACAGCAGTCCGCCCGCGGCGACCAGCGGGCCGTGCCCGAAGCGCTGCGCGGTGCGGGCGGTCAGCAGGGTGACGACCGGGACGAGGGCGGGACCGGGCACCAGGGCGACACCGGTACGCAGCGCGCTCCAGTGCCAGACCTCTTGGCACCACAGCACGTTGGACAGCAGCATGATCGCGAAGGCGACGCCGAACAGGAAGCTGCCCGCGTTCGCCGCTCCGAAGCGCGGCAGCCGCAGCAGGTGCAGTTCGAACAGCGGGTGCGGGTGACGCAGGGACCTGAGGACGAACCCGGCGCCGCCGATCACGGCGACGGCCAGGAGCAGGACGGTCCCGCCACTGGTCCAGCCCCAGTCGGGCGCCTGCACCAGCGCTCCGGACAGCGCAGCGACCGAGGAGACCACCAGCAGTGCGCCGAGGAGGTCCGGGAGCGGTCCGGCCTCCCGGGTGGTCGGCCTCGGCAGGACCGATCGGCCCGCGACGAGCGCCGCGATGCCGATGGGCACGTTGACGGCGAAGACCCACCTCCAGTCGATCTCGACCAGGAGACCACCGGCGACGGGTCCGGCGGCCGCCGCGAGTCCGCCGACCGCGGCCCAGCTCCGGGTGGCGTGGGTACGGCGCTCGGCCGGCACCGTCGCGAGCAGCAGGGCGAGGGACGTGGGAATCTGGGCGGCCGCCCCGACGGCCTGCACCACTCGGGCCACCACGAGGGTCCCCAGGTCGGGCGCCAGGGCACAGCCCAGCGACGCGAGGGTGAAGACGGCGATCCCGGCGAGGAAGACCGGCCGCTGCCCCATGCGGTCACCGGCGCGCCCGGCCACCACCAGAAGGGCCGCCAGGGTGATCGCGTAGGCGTTGAGGACCCAGGACAGCGAACCGAGGGTCGCACCCGCGCCACCCCCGGAGAACGCCGTCCCCATGGCCGGAAGCGCGACGTTGACGATCCACAGATCCAGGTTGGTCATGAAGACGGCAACCAGGACGACCAGTGTGGCCATGCGAGGGTGCTTTGAAAATCGAAGCATCATGGGCATGGCGCAAGCCAAGCATGAGATGGTTTGGAAATCAAACCCCTCAGGGTGATACTGGCTAGGTGAACAAGCACATCGATCCGCAGGGCATGAACGGACGCCCGTGCTCGCTCGCCGCCACCCTGGAAGTGGTCGGCGACCGCTGGGCCCTGCCGGCGATCCGCGAGGTGATGCTCGGGAACCACCGCTTCCGGCAGATCGCCAGGAACACCGGCGCCCCCACCGACCGTCTGGCGGCGCGGTTGAAAGCGCTGGTGGAGAGCGGTGTCCTCGAACGGCGCCCGCTGCCGGACGACGCACGCCACCACGGCTACTACCTGACGGAGGCGGGACGGGACCTGGCGGGCGTCACCCGCGAGCTCATCGGCTGGGGCGACCGCTGGGCCGTCACCACGCCCCCCGTGCGCTTCCTCCACCGGGACCACGCACTCGCCACCCACGCGGTCTGTGACACCTGCGGCGAGCAGGTGCACGCAGAGGACGTCCATCGGGAGGAGCTGATCCCCGGCTGGGACCGCTCCGGCCCGGTACAGCCCCCGAGCCGGCGGCCGGGGTCGTCCCGGTAGAGCCGCACCACCGCGGACTCGTCCGCGTGCGCCTCAGCACCGCCGTCTCAGCACTGCCACAAGAACGACGCGCGCCCACAGGGCTCACAGGCGAAGGCGTACGCGCTGCCCGCCCCGCCGAAATTCATGGCGGAGCGGTGATCCGGCCCTTCCTCGAGCTGGACGACCAAGGGCATCGTGCGGTCGCACGCGGGACAGGACGGCGTCTCGTCGGCCTGTATCCAGGCGGGACGTCCGCCGAGCTGCCCGAGGACGCAGGACTCGGAGCGTCCGCTTTCCACCGCCCACGCCTCGCGGGCCGGTTCGTACTCGTCCCCGTACCCGCGCTCGAGGTCCACGGCCCGTACGGCGCCCAGCACGAGCACTTCCTCTTCGACGCCGTCAGGCCGGGTCAGCGGCCCGAGGCCGGCGACCGGGAAGAGCAAGGCTCGATTCCCGCCGGAGGCCGGCTCCCAATCGGCGCACATTCCCGGGTCGTTCTGACACGCGAACAGGGCGAGAACGCCCCGCCCGCCCTCCCCCGGCCCTTCTACCCGGTCGTCCAGAAGAACCTGGGCGAGGAACTGCATCGGACCTTCGCACGACGCGCAGCAGGGCCATTCCGTACCGGCCGGGGCCAGGGGCAGTCCGCCGGTCCGGGTCACCAGCGCATCCGCCGCGGACGGTCCGGCATCGATCATCAGGGTCGTCATGGCCGAACTGTAAGGGGCCGCGCCCTGTGTGCTGATCCCCCGAAGACGGCACCCACCTCGCCGTCTCCGGGGGTGCGGGCTCAGTCGAGACAGAACTCGTTGCCCTCGACGTCCTGCATCACGATGCACGACTCGTTGTAGTCGTCGGCGAGGAGCACTCGCTCGCGGACCGCGCCGAGCGCGACCAGCCGATCGCACTCGGCCTGGAGTACGGCGAGGCGCTCTTCACCCACCAGCCCGGTGCCGACCCGCACGTCGAGATGTACCCGGTTCTTGACGACCTTGCCCTCGGGAACCCGCTGGAAGAACAGTCGGGGGCCGACACCCTTGGGATCACCGCACGCGAAAGCCGCCCCCTGCCGCTCAGGCGGCAGCGAGCGATCGTAATCGCTCCACGAGGCGAACCCCTCCGGCGGCGGCGGGACGACGTACCCCAGCACCTCGCACCAGAAGCGCGCGACCCGCTCCGGTTCCGCACAGTCGAAGGTGATCTGGACCTGCTTGATCGATGACATCGGCGCACGATAGCAGGGGGCATCCGTCACTCATCTCCCGGCGTCTGTGCGCATGTTGCTCCCCCGCTGGGGGGAGACGGTCCCCTCGCGCGCGGGATCTCTCTGCGGTGCCGAACGGCTGTACTTCGCTTCGAGCACCCGAATCGCCACGGCCACACGGGGAGTTCGCGATTTCCGCGGGACCGCGGTGGTCACCGCCGCACCTGAGAAGCACCGATCGGCCGCTCCTGGCCGGCCGATCAGGCGACTACTAGGCTGCGGCGATGGAGCCCGCAGTGGATCAACCCACAACCGATGAGCCCACAGCCCATGAGCCCGTAGCCGATGAATCCGTAGCCCATGTGCCCGGAAGGCTGCCGCAGCCCGCCGATCCCGTGCGGGTGAACGACTACGACAGAATCGCCGAGGGCTACTCGGCGGCGACCGAGGACAACCTCGTCAACGCGTACTACGCGCGGCCCGCGACACTGGCCCTCGCCGGAGACGTGGCCGGCCGTCGCGTCCTGCACGCCGGCTGCGCCTCGGGCGCCCTGTCCGCCGCCCTGCGCGACCGCGGCGCGGTGGTCACCGGCATCGACGCCAGCGCCGGGATGCTGGCGCTGGCCGGCCGGCGGCTCGGTGACGACGTGGCCCTGCACAGGGTCGACCTCAGGGACCCCCTGCCGTTCGACGACGGCGCCTTCGACGACGTGATCGCCTCGCTGGTGCTGCACTACCTGGAGGACTGGGAGCCGACGCTGGCCGAGATGCGGCGCGTGCTCACACCCGGCGGCAGGCTCATCGCCTCCGTGGACCATCCCATCGTGGCGTACACCTTCACCGAGCCCCGGCCCGACTACTTCGCAAACACCACCTACACCTTCGACTGGACCTTCGAGGGACAGACATCGACGATGCGGTTCTGGCGCAAGTCGCTGCACGCGATGACCGCCGCCTTCACCGCCGCGGGCTTCCGGCTTTCCGTCATCAGCGAGCCGCAGCCCGACCCGGCCGCCCGGGAACTGTTCCCCGACGACTTCCAGGCCCTCTCCACCAGTCCCTGCTTCCTGTTCTTCGTCGTCGAGGTCCCGCCCCTCTGACCACATGCACGATCACCCTTTCGGCCTATAGGGTGGCAAACACGTGCAATTCGCACCCCGTGGTCGATGCGGTTCACCGGACAGGACTCGCTCGCAGGTGGGACCTGAGCCGTGGACGACCCACCCGGAGGAGGACGCGCATGGGCAACCTGGCGAGCTCGCGGGGCGTGGACCAACGTCCCGCGATCACCGAACGGGTCGTGACACTCACCGTCAACGGGCGGTCACACACGCTGCGCCTGGACACCCGGGTCACCCTGCTGGACGCGCTGCGGGACCGGCTCGGCCTGGTGGGGACGAAGAAGGGCTGCGACCAGGGCGCCTGCGGTGCGTGCACGGTCCATCTGGACGGCAGGAGGGTGCTGGCCTGCCTGACCTTGGCGGCTCAGGCCGAGGGCCGGGAGATCACCACGATCGAGGGCGTCTCGGGTACGGACGGACCGCACCCCGTGCAGCAGGCGTTCATGGACCAGGACGGCTTCCAGTGCGGCTTCTGCACACCCGGGCAGATCATGTCCGCCGTGGCGCTGATGGCCGAGGGCCGCGCGGGCTCCGACGAGGAGATCCGGGAGTACATGAGCGGAAACCTGTGCCGCTGCGGGGCGTACAGCAACATCGTGGCGGCCGTACGCCAGGCCGCGTCCCAGGGAGGCCCCGATGCACACCTTTGAGTACGTCCGGGCCACCGACACCCGCGAGGTCGTGCAGTTGCTGGCCGACGACCCGGCAGCGGCCTGCCTGGCCGGCGGCACCACGCAACTGGACCTGATGAAGGACGGGGTCCTCGAGCCGCCCACGCTGATCGACATCACCCGCCTGCCCCTGCACGGCATCGAACGGCGTGGCGAGATCCTCCATGTGGGGGCGCTGGTCACCATGGAGGAGCTGGCCGCCGACGCGACGGTGGCCGAGCGGCTGCCCATGGTGCGCGAGTCCCTTCTCCAGGGGGCCTCGGTACAGCTGCGGAACATGGCCACCATCGGCGGCAACCTGCTGCAGCGCACCCGCTGCCGCTACTTCCGCGATCCCACCGTCAGCGCGTGCAACAAGCGCACACCCGACTCCGGCTGCGCCGCCGTCGAAGGCGTGGCACGCATGCACGCCGTCCTCGGCGCGAGCGAGCGGTGCATCGCGCTGCACGCGTCGGACCTCGCCGTCGCGCTGGTGGCGCTCGACGCGGCCGTGCACGTCCAGGGGCCCTCGCACTCCCGCACCGTTCCCCTCACGGAGTTCTACCTGACGGCCGCCGAGAGTCCTCAGCGCGAGAACGTCCTGGAGCACGCCGAGCTGATCACCGAGGTCGAGATCCCGCTGCCGCCGGCGGCGGCCCGGTCGGGATACCTCAAGGTCCGGGACCGTACCTCGTACGAGTTCGCCCTCACGTCGGCGGCGGTCCTCCTCGTCGTCGACCACGCCACGATCCGTCAGGCACGTGTCGGCCTGGGGGGTGTGGGGACGAAGCCGTGGCGCGCGTACGAGGCGGAACACGTACTGACGGGCGCGCCCGCGACCACGGCCACCTTCCTGGACGCCGCCGACGCGACGATGCGCGACGCCTGGACCGTGCCCGGAACGGCCTTCAAGGTGCCGCTCGCCCGGCGCACCCTGGTGCGGGAACTGCAGAACGTATCCGGAGTTGACGTATGAGCACCGTCGAAAGCAGGCCACTCGTCGGCACGGGCGTCAACCGGGTGGACGGCCCGCGCAAGGTCACCGGCACGGCCCCGTACCCGATGGACTTCAGTGTTCCCGGTCAGGCCTACGGCGCCCTGGTGCAGAGCACCGTCGCCGCGGGCCGGATCGTCCGCATGCACACCGACGCGGCCGAGGGTGCGCCCGGCGTGCTCAGCGTCCTCACCCACGAGAACCGCCCCGAGGTCGGAGCAGGCCCGATGACCGCGCTCGGGGCGTCACCACCGTCACCCCTGCGCAACGACCGGATCGTGCACCACGGACAGCACATCGCCTTCGTGGTCGCCGAGACACCCGAGCAGGCGGTGGCGGCGGCACGCCTGGTGCATGCCGACTACGACGCCGCGGAGCCGCTGCTGGACCTCCGCGACCCGCGCGCCGAGACACTCGTCGACCCCTGGGGCACGGACACCGCGCGCGGAGACGCCGCCGCGGCGCTGGAGTCCGCCGAGGTGACGGTGCGGGCCACGTACACCACGGCCGACAACACCAACAACCCCCTGGGGCTCTTCGCCACGCTCGCCGCCTGGGAGGGCGACACCCTCACCGTGCACGACACCAGTCAGTGGCCGTCGATGGTGCGCGCCACCCTTTCCGCGGTGTTCGGCATCCCCGAGAGTGCGGTACGGGTCCTCGTGCCCTACGTCGGTGGCGGCTTCGGCGCCGGACTGCGCGCGTGGCCCCACGTGATCCTGACGGCCATGGCGGCCCGCCTGATCAAGCGGCCGGTCAAACTGGTGCTGACCCGACCGCAGATGTTCACCTCGATCGGCCATCGCCCCAGCGGGGTGCAGTGGGTGAGCGTCGGCGCCACCCGCGAGGGCGACCTGACCGCCGTCGACCACCGCAGCCTCAGCTCCCTGAGCATGGAGGAGACCGACTTCGAACCGTTCTCCTCGGGCAGCGCCTTCGCCTACCGGTGCGCGAACGTGGTCACGCAGGACCGGCAGGCCAGGCTCAACGTCGCCGTGCCGACGTCCATGCGCGCCCCGGCGGAGGCGCAGGGCAACTTCGCCCTGGAGTCGGCGCTCGACGAACTGGCCCGCGACCTGCGCGTCGACCCCGTGGAGCTACGGCGCCGCAACCACACCGACGTCGATCCGCGCAACGGGCTGCCCTGGTCCGAGAAGGCGCTTCTGGAGTGCTACGAGGCCGGTGCGCGACGCTTCGGCTGGGCCGACCGGAACCCCGAGCCGCGCTCCATGCGGGACGGCAACTGGCTCGTCGGCTACGGCATGGCGAGCGCGTGGTTCCCGTACTTCGCGCAGCCCTGCGCGGCGCAGGCCACCATCAACAGCGACGGCAGTGCGCTGGTACGCAGCGCGGCCACCGACATCGGCACCGGTACCTACACCGTGATGGCCCAACTGGCAGCGGGTGAACTGGGCCTGCCGCTGGACCTCGTCCGCTTCGACCTCGGCGACTCGGACATGCCGAACTCCATGATGGCGGGCGGCTCGGGGCTGACCGGCGGCCTGGGCAACGCCGTGCACGACGCCTGCCGGCGGCTCGTCCGCAGCTTCGTCGAACTCGCCCGCGGCGATGCCGAGTCGCCCCTCCAGGGTGCCTCGCCGGACGACGTGGAGTGCACCGGCGGACGGATTCAACTCGCGGGCCGTCCTGACCGAGGGGAGTCGTACGCCGCCGTTCTCGCCCGGCACAAGCTGTCCGAGCTCACGGCGAACGGAAGCAGCACCCCACCGGACGCCGAGGAACTGGGCATGTCGCTGGCCGGTGCCTACGGCGCGAAGTTCGTCGAGGTCAGGGTCGACGCGGACCTCGGCCTGATCCGGGTCTCCCGGGTGGTCTCCGCGATCGACGGGGGCCGCATCCTGAACGAGAAGACCGCGAGGAGCCAGATCATCGGCGGCACGGTCGGCGGCATCGGCATGGCCCTGCTCGAGGACACGGTCACCGACCCCCGCACCGGGCGCATAGCCAACGGCACGTTCGGCGACTACCTCGTGGCCGTGAACGCCGACGTTCCGGACCTCGACGTGATCTTCGTCGGCGAACCCGACCGCGGGACCGCCACCGCCACCAAGGGCGTCGGTGAGGTCGGCCTGGTCGGCATCCCACCCGCGATCGCCAACGCCGTGTACCACGCCACCGGGAAACGGCTCCGCGACCTGCCGATCACTTTGGACGCACTGCTGTGACCAGCGCCGTGTGCGACGCGTCCGCGATCAGGGCCCGCCGCGTGCACGGCAACCGCTCCGCCGCGTCGCTCACCGGTGCGCGACGGAGCGGCTGACCTCGCTCCACGCGTGGGCCTCGGCCAGGCGGCGCTCCTCCGCCCCGATCGCGAGGTCCAGGGCGTCGCCGCCCAGCAGCAGGCGGCGCGGGGGCTGCTCCGCCGCCACCGCCTCGACGATCGCACGGGCCATCTTCACCGGGTCACCGGACTCCTTGCCGCTGTGCTCGGTCCTGCGCTCCAGCCACGCGCCGACCGTCTGCCGGTAGTCGGGAGCCACCGGTCCGGAAGCCGTCGCCGCGCCCGCACCCCAGCCGGTGCGGATGGCACCCGGCTCCACGATGATCACGTCGATGCCGAACGGCGCCACCTCGTTCGCCAGCACCTCGGAGAAGCCCTCGACGCCGAACTTCGCGGTCTGGTAGGCGCCGAGTCCCGGAGTGCCGCCGACCCGGCCGCCGACGGACGAGATCTGCACGATGCTTCCCGACCGCCGGCCGCGCATGACGGGGAGCGCGGCGCGGGTCACGTTGATCACCCCGAAGAGGTTCGCCTCGATCTGCGCCCGGAACTCGTCCTCGGGGAAATCCTCGATGGAGCCGCTGGTGGCGTAGCCGGCGTTGTTCACCACGACGTCCAGGGAACCGAACCGCGCCACCGCGGCCGCCACCACGTCCCGCGCCTCGGAGGGCGACGTCACGTCCAGCGACACGGCCGCCAGCCTCTCCGGGTAGCCGGCTTCGAGGTCGGCCAGCGCCTCCGGCTTCCGCGAGGTGGCGACAACGCGGTTCCCGGCCGCCAGTGCTTCGACGACCAGCGCCTTGCCGAGCCCCTGGGAAGCCCCTGTGATCAGCCAGGTCTGTGTCATGACGTACTCCTCACGATGTTCTCGCCCGCCACCCCGGTGAGCGACGGCACCACTCCAATGTAGCCGTTCTCCGAGAAAACGCAACATCGATGTTGCAGTTATCAGGCAAGTCTCCTCGCGAACGGGTGTTTAGCGTGGAGAAACGCCACACCTGGTAGGGTTCCGGTCACCATGAGAGCTGATGCCGCCCGCAATCTGGCCACCGTCCTCCGCACCGGCGCCCGTCTCCTAGCGGAGGATCCGAGCACGTCGATGGCGGCCATCGCCGCCGCCGCGGGGGTGGACCGCACCACCGTCCATCGCCGCTTCGCGAGCCGCGAGGCGCTGCTGCGCGCGGTCTTCCAGGCGAAGCTCGACTCGTCCGAACGAGTCCTCAACGAGGCCCGGTTGACCGAGGCACCGGTGCCCGTGGCGCTCCACCGCTACCTGGAGGGGATCATCCCCGTCAGCCGCGAGTGGCCGGTCGACACCCGGCAGATGATGCAGCGGGACCCGGAGGCACGGGCCCGCCGCGACGCGCTGAGTGAGCGGTTGAGCGCATTCCTCCGGCGGGCCGCCGACGAGGGCCATCTCCGCACCGACATCGACGCGGCCTGGACCCGGGGGGTCCTCGACCGACTCGTCGAAACCGTCGCCCACGACTTCCCGTCCATGGAGGCCCCGCAGGCGGCCGACCTCGTCGCGGACACCTTCCTGCGCGGCGTCGGCGCACGGCGAGCCGCGTCGTAGGCACACAATGATCGTCGGCACAGGCGCACGGCGAGCGGGCGAAGCCGGCGACTCGGCGCATCCTCAGCCGGCGGACGAAGAAGCGGGTCCAGCGGCATGACACTTGTCATGCGCAATTCCGGACCGCGGACACTGGGGACCAACTCCCCGGCGCGCATACGGTAGTTCCATGACGAAGAGCAGCGGAGCGGACCCGCGGAAGACCGATGTCAAGGTGAGCCTGATCGGCGGTCACCGCCTGGCCGGAGCCACCCTCCACGAGCGGACCGTGACCGCCTCCCTCATCGGCGGGGCCGACATCGACCTGACGGACGTCGGCATCCCGGACGGTGCCGAGCTGCGGATCACCAAGCTGAGCCTGATCGGCGGTGTCAGCCTCAGAGTCCCCCGCAACGTCCGGGTGGACGTCCGTGGGCTGCGGCTGGGCGGAGTGAAGGACGACGGGCCGAGCGAACCCGGGGGCCCCACGGTCCGCATCGACGCCTGGGGGCTGGTCGGCGGCGTCAGCATCCGTCGCGCCTGACGGGCCGCGCGGTCTCCCGGTCGAGGGTCAGACCGACTCTCGCTCGACGGACAGTCGCTCGACCGGGCCTTCCTGTCCGAGCGCGTGGGCCGGGTGCCCCCTGAACACCGGATCGGCTCCCGTCCCGCGTGCGGGAGGGAGCCGATCCGGTGTGCGGCTGTGGGCGGTCACGCGTGACGGTGCGAGTGCCGGTTGCCGGTGACGAGTCGGTAGAGGATGAGCAGGATGAGGGAGCCGACGATCGCGGCGACCCAGGTGGAGAGCTCGAAGAACCCGTCCACGGAGTCGACACCGAAGATGACCTTGCCGAGCCAGCCTCCGAGCAGACCGCCGGCGATACCGATGAGCATCGTGATGATGATGCCGCCCGGGTCCTTACCCGGCATCAGTGCCTTGGCGATGGCGCCGGCGAGCAGGCCGATGATGATCCACGCGAGGATGCCCATGTCCGTCTCCACTTCGTCGTATAAAGACTCTGTTAGCTCTTCGTGTGCACCGTCTGCGCCCGAACAAACGTCCCTTGTGGCGAGTTCCGAACCCGGGCGGCCGCGTGAAGGCCCGTCAGAGGGAGCGCCGCCGATCCACGGCCGGGCTCACGCTCGACAGGCCGGTACCTCGCACAGGTCGCCCTGTGCGAGGTACCGGCCTTCTTTCAACCATCAGCCCTGAGTGCCGCCCTGGGTGTTGCCGCTGCCTCCACCCTGAGTGCCGCCCTGGGTGTTGCCGCTGCCTCCACCCTGGGTCCCGCCCTGGGTGTTGCCGCTGCCTCCACCCTGGGTCCCGCCCTGGGTGTTGCCGCTGCCTCCACCCTGGGTCCCGCCCTGGGTGTTGCCGCTCCCGCCACCCTGCGTACCGCCCTGGGTGTTGCCGCTCCCGCCACCCTGCGTACCACCCTGGGTGTTCCCGTTGCCGGAGCCCTGCGTACCGCCCTGAGTGTTTCCGTTGCCGGAGCCCTGCGTACCGCCCTGGGTGTTTCCGCCCTTCGGCATGCTCTTCGAGGAGTTGCTCTTCGACGAGCTGTTGGAGCTGCTGCTCTTCGACGAGCTGTTCATCGAGTTCGTGGAGCTGTGGTGGGAAGAGCTGTGCTGGTGGTGATGGTCGCTGGCGTGCGATGCCGTGTGGTGCTTCACCATGGGCGCGGCCTCGGCGCTGGCCACACCGACCGATCCCGCGGCCAGAGCGGCGAGGCAGGAGATACCGGCGATACGGGCCAGGTGACGTCGAGCGTTCATCATGAGAATTCCTCGGATTTCGATTTCTGATTCTGGCTGGTGGCAGTTCCTGGTGAGCGACTGCCTACATTCATTTCAGCCTTCTGGGCCGCCGCTGTACGTCCCCCGGCCGGTGGACCGTCCGGGGGAACGGGGTCGTCCCCTCGTCGGGTGACGCGCGGGGGCAAGGGGACTCGCGGGCCGCGAGCAGGGCCCGGACCGGCCGGACCGGCAGGTCTCTGGGCCGGGGCGCGATCGTGGCCACGAGCCGAAGGCAGGGGTGGTGTACCGACACCAAATGCACGCCCACGGGGGCCGGTGCTTCACTGGCCCGGTGGCAGGGGCTCCCATACCCTTGAGAACAGTAATCAGAGAGCGGAACGGCGTTAAGAAACCCTGTCGACGGCCGAAATAGAGCAGCTTCGCGCAGAGGAAAGGTCGGGATTGCCGTGGCGACACCGAGCCCCGCCCGTATCAAAGTGGTCATCGCCGACGATCACCCATTGTTCAGGGAGGGAATCTCCCGCGCGCTGCAGCTCAGCGGAACCATTGAGGTCGTGGCCGAAGCGGAAAACGGTCGGGACGCACTGGAGATAATTCGCAGGGAGCTACCCGAAGTCGCCGTACTCGACCTGCGCATGCCGGAGCTCGACGGCATCGCCGTACTGCACGCCCTCGTCCGCGACCAAGTGAACACCCGCGTCCTCCTGCTCTCTGCCTTCACCGACAGCTCCTCGGTCTACCGCGCCCTCGAAGAAGGGGCCGCGGGATTCCTCACGAAGGACAGCAAGCGGTCGGAAGTCGTGGAAGCGGTGCATGCCATTTCTCGCGGGCAGACCGTCGTACCGCCGGAAATCACCGGAGGGCTGGCCGAGGAAATTCGCATGCGGCGGTCCCAGAACACCCCGGCACTCAGTGAACGTGAGCGCCAGGTACTCGACGGAATGGCACGCGGACTCAGCATCCCGCAAATCGCCCAGGAACTGTTCCTCGGCACCAGCACCGTGAAAACACACGCCCAGCGCCTCTACGAGAAGCTCAAAGTGTCCGACCGAGCCGCAGCCGTCGCCGAGGCCATGCGACGCGGCCTCCTCGAATAGCCCCGCACCCGACATGGCCACGATCCACCGTCGCCCCGACACGCTGGCCGTCGGGGTGCTCCTGGCAGCCGTCGGTGGCTTCCTGGACGCCTACACCTTCATCCGGCACACCGTGTTCGCCAACCTGCAATCGGGCAACGTCCTGCTGTTCTGCGTCGAAGCCACCGCACGGCACTGGCACCGCGCGGTCCTGCTGCTCATCCCCGTCGCGGCTTTCTGCGTCGGCGTGCTGCTCGTGGAGGCACTCGGCCTGCCCCGCGTCGAACGGTTGCTGCGCCGGCCGCTCCGGCTCGTCCTGACCGTGCAGATCACCCTGCTCGCGGCGATCGCCGCCCTGCCCGACGACGCACCCGAGCAGATCACCACGGTCACGGTGTCGTTCGTCGCCGCCCTGCAGTTCTCCACCTTCACCACTCTGCGCGACATGCCGTACACCACCCTCGCGGAGAGCGGGAACCTGCAGAAAGGGCTCGCCGCCGCACATCAGTGGCTCGCCGGCAGACGACCGGAAGCCGCACGCCGCGCCGCGCGATACACCGCGATCGTCACGGGGTTCGTCGTCGGCGCCGTCCTCGGCGCTGTTCTCACCCGTGTCCTCGGCGCTCCCGCGGTAGCCGTGGCGGCGGCACTGCTGGCGACCGTCCTGGCGTTGCTGATCCGCGAGACGCGACGACTGCAGCGCCGGCAGGCCGCCCCGCCCCTACACCCCGGTCCCTGACCGGCACCGAGCGGCCGTCCGGCCGTCACCGGGCTTCAAGTCCCTTGGTGGGACGTCGTGCAGGACCGGTCGTCCAGGACTTCGGACGACCGGTCGTACGCTCCGCCGCTCACCCCGCCGGTGTGCCGGGGTTCGCACATCCCACCGCTCGCGTCAGTGTCCGGCGCTCTGACCGCCGTCGACGTGGAGGATCTCACCGGTGACGAAGGGGGCGTTCTCCAGGTAGACGACCGCGTCGGCGATGTCGCCGACCTCCCCCATCCTGCCGACCGGGTGCAGGGCCGCGAGGGTCTCGTGGTACTCCTCGGCGTGCATCGGCGTCTTGATCACGCCCAGGGCGACGGCGTTGCTGCGGATGCCGCGCGTGGCGTATTCGATGGCCAGGGCCTTGGTCGCCGACTGCAGGCCGCCCTTGGTCAGCGAGGCCAGCACGGAAGGCACGTCGGAGCTGGCGTGGTCCACCAGGCTCGTGGTGATCTGGACGACGTGGCCGCCGCCCTGCGCGAGCATCCGCTCCACCGCGAGCTGGGTGATGCGGAAGAACCCGGTCAGGTTGATGCCGGTCACGGCTTCGTAGTCGGCCTGGGTGTACTCGTGGAAAGGCTTGGCCACGAAGATTCCGGCGTTGTTGATCAGGGTGTCGATCCGGCCGAACCGTTCCATGCCCGCGGCGATGACGCGTTCGGCGGTGGCGGGATCGGCTATGTCTCCCCGGACGGTGAGGATGTCGGGGTCCTGCGAGGGCTCGATGGTGCGCGAGGTGGCCACCACGGCGTAGCCGAGCTTGCGGTACGCCTCCACGAGACCCGCGCCGATGCCCTGCGACGCGCCGGTGATGACGGCGACCTTCTGGTCGGGAGTGGTCATGATCTGTCCTTGGGTTGAGGTCCGGTCACCTTGACCGGTCACCGCACACAACTGGCCAACCGGTCGTCTACATTCCTCGCCCGTCGACGGGGGACTCGTACGGTCAAGCCTCTGACCTGCGGTGGGAGCTTGTGTCTACGAGGTGGGAGCCAACCGGTCCTGTCGGACTCCGGTGCGGGGGATCGGCACGCGGTGCTCGCCGTGTGCGCGGAGCCGGGCGGGAGCGGCCTGCGCCGGGGTGGCCCCGATGCGCTCGGCGACTTCGCGGACCTAGGTCACCCCCGATAGGGCCTGCTTGGACCCCAGCAGGCCGCGAAACACAAGGGCCCTGCCCCTCGCGCGGTGCAGGTCCGGCAGTCGGGGGAAGCCGGGGACGTACCGTTGCGATCACGGTGTGGAAGCCGGCAGCGGCGTGCGGAAGTTCGCCCGGACCGGGACCGCGCGGAAGGTCCGGTTGTCCGTACGGCACGATGGGATGCCCCTCGGAAAGGTGGAGAGTTGGCCCCGGAGACAAGGAAGCGGCCGTACACAGCGAGGCGTTCGAGGCCGTCGTACGGCCCCGGCGCTCGTCGGTCACAGCGCGAGCGGGCGCTGTCCGACGCCCGCGCCCGGGGACGGTACGGACCTGAGCTGCGCGATGTGCTGCCCGTCTTCGTCGGTCTCTGCCTGACCGCGCTCACGGCCGCTCTGCTGCTCACGTCGTTCCACCGCACGCTCGGCGTCGCCGGACTGGTCCTGGGCGTCGTGGGCCTCGCGGCCGCCGGTACCGCCCTCCGGATTCTGCGCCGGCCGCTCGTCCGCCGGCGGGGCGGCCATTACACCCCGGCCGAGATCGCCGTGCTGAGCGACCGGGCCCTGAAACTGGCGGCGTCGCGGATGCTTCAGCGCGACGGCTGGCAGGTCACCGACGTCAGCCTGCGCGACCGGCCGCGCCTGTACGCACGGGATGACCGAGACCGCCAACTGGAGGTGGAACTCAGGCCGGTGGCCCCGACGGACGAGGAGGAGAGCGCCGAGCTCCCCACTCTGCGCTGGACGGCCGCCCACGCCGGTGACGACCGTGTCATCCGGATCGTGATCGATCCCGGCACCATCAGCCGTGCGGACGCCGTCCGGGTGTCCCAGCAGGGTGGCGTCCACCTCCTCGACGGCAGCCGGCTGCGGCGGTGGGCGAGCGGCGTCGCCCTGGATCAACTGGGTCTGTACGACGACACCGCCCGTTGACCTGTCGCGGCTCCTCCGCGTGGGCAGGGAGGGGCGGGCGCCTGGCCACCGAGAACGGCGATGTGCCGATGATCGATCCGATCGATCGCTCACTCTTCGTCGGCTCCTCGGAGACCGGGTCAGCGCAGGAAGCCCGCGTAGCTCTGCTGCTCGATCTGGCTGTTGATCTGCTTGACCGTCTCCAGGCCCACGCTCACGATGATCAGGATGCTGGTGCCGGTGAGTTGGTTCGCGCCGCCGAAACTCGCGAACGCCACGGTCGGCACCAGCGCGATGAGACCCAGGTACAGCGAGCCCGGCCAGGTCAGCCTGTTGAGTACGTAGCTCAGGTACTCGGCGGTGGGGCGGCCCGCTCTGATGCCCGGGATGAAGCCGCCGGCCTGTCTGACGTTGGCCGCCACTTCCTCGGGGTTGAAGGTGATCGCCACGTAGAAGAAGGCGAAGAACACGATCAGCAGGAAGTACGCGACCACGTAGAAGGGATGATCCCCCCGGACGAAGTTGCGCGTGATCCACTCCGCCCAGCCCGCTCGCGAATGGGAGAACTGAGCGACGAGCGCGGGGATGTACAGGATGGACGAGGCGAAGATGACCGGCACCACACCGGCCTGGTTCACCTTCAACGGGATGTACGTCGCCGTCCCGCCGTAGGACTTGCGGCCCACCATGCGCTTCGCGTACTGGACCGGAACACGTCGCTGCGCCTGCTCCACGAAGACGACGAGCGCCACCATGACGAGCCCGACGAGGATGACGGCGCCGAAGCCGATCCAGCCGTCCGCGAGTTTGCCCTGCTGTTTCACGGCCCACAGCGCGGCCGGGAGCGTGGAGGCGATGGAGATGAAGATGAGCAGCGACATGCCGTTGCCGACGCCCCGCTCGGTGATCATCTCCGCGAACCACATCACACAGGCCGTGCCCGCGGCGATGGTCAGGACCATCACCACGGTCGTGAGGATGGAGGTGTCCGGCACGATGCCGGCCGCCGAGGGACAACCGGGGAACAGGGCACCGCTGCGCGCGGTGGCGACCAGGCCCGTCCCCTGCAGTACGGCGAGGGCGACGGTCAGGTAGCGCGTGTACTGGGTGATCTTCCCCTGCCCCGCCGCGCCCTCCTTCTTCAGCGCCTCCAGCCTCGGGATCACCGCGGTCAGCAACTGCAGGATGATGCTCGCGGTGATGTAGGGCAGGATTCCCAGGGCGAAGACCGTGATCTGCAGCAGGGCCCCACCGCTGAACACGTTGACCAGGCCCAGCAGACCGCCGTTGCCGGCCGCCGCGGCGTCCACACACCGCTGGACGTCCTTGTAGGAGATCCCCGGGATCGGGATGTGCGACCCGACTCGGTACAGGACGATGACACCCAGCGTGAAGAGCAGCTTCTTCCGCAGATCAGTGGTTCCGAACACCTTGGTCAACGCGCTGAGCAAGATCCCTCCTTCGGCCCGCACCGGATCGCGAAGACATGGGGCTCTCGGTCGCCGAGCCCACGGACGCGAGGTGCCGCAAGGGCGGAAGTGGTCGCGGAACGGCCGCGACACACCTCATCCTCTGGCGGACCCGCCCGCTCAGCAACCGGAGCCCGACGGACGCCGACGGGATCGTCGACGTGCCGTGGGACTTCCGCCTGGGCCGCGGGGACTCGGCGACTCCTCGCTTGAGGAGCTCCAGAAGGCGATCCTCGTCCTCCAGCAGCCAGGGCGCCCTGGACGCCAGACCGACGGCTTCCGCCTCCTCGTTGGTGAAGCCCGTCACCCGGTACCCCTTGAAGGGCGACTCGCCGTTGATCCTGGTCGCCAGCAGCAAGGAGGGCGCAGTCTCGCTCTCGGCCCCGCTCCGCGGTCGGGCCGGGATCCCGAACACGGGCGTGAGAGCGTGCCAGGCCGTGCGACACGAGCCGGAAACCGAGCCACGCGAGGGTCGCCTCCGCGGCGATGTCGAGCCGGGCGTATCCAGAGCGTGAACGACCAACATGTACCGGTGAGGGGCCTCCCCGGGCGGCGGTGCGGCACCGAGGAAGCGTGCCGGCCGGCCTCGTCGGCCGACGTCCGGGCGCCGGACGGCAGCTTCTTCCCGTCGGCGTCGCCCCCGGCCGACACTTAGCCCGTCGGGTTCGATGTCGCAGCTGCTCGGCTCGAACGAAGGCACCGCCGGCAGCTGGTCATACGGGTCGTGAAGCTGGCTCCAGCCTATGGACGAGTCCGGCAGGGCGCATGCGGGGTCGAGGTCGCCCGACCGCCGCCCGGCAGTCGTCAGCGGCTTGGCTGGCGGCGTGGGGCGATGGCCATACCTCACCGGTCAGACAGGTGATGCCCGTACGGCAACACCTCAACGCACGCACGCGCGGGGGGGTGCCGACTGGACGTGAGGCAGGCCCCCGGACCGGGCCGGCTGCAGCTCCTTCGCCGCCTTCAGCGACCCCGACGGCACGATCCACCCGGATAGTCGTTCGGTCGTATACTCGTGGTATGGGACGGACCAGCGATGCCAAGAACAAGATCCTCACCGCCGCTCGGACACTGTTCGAGCAGCGCGGCTACTCGGCCCTGGGCGTCGCCGAGATCTGCAAGGCTGCTGGGGTGCCGAAGGGCAGTTTCTACTACTTCTTCGAGTCCAAGGAGGCCCTCGCGCTCGCCGTGATCGACGAGCACTGGACGGCCGAGCGACGCGACTGGGAGCAGGTCCTGAACACCGACGCCGAGCCCTTGCAGCGGCTCCAGCGCCTGTTCGAGGCCACCGAAGCCCGCCAGCAGGCGGCGCAGGCCAGCTGCGGCGCGGTCCTGGGATGCATGTTCGGCAACCTCTCCCTGGAGATGAGCAACCAGGCCGACGCCCTGCGCGGCCGGCTGCAGGAGATCTTCGAGGCCCAGGTGGCGATGGTCGAGGCGGTCGTCTCCGCGGCACGGGAACGCGGCGAGGTGGCCGTGGCCGACACCCACGAGGCCGCCCGCTCGATGGTGGCCCAACTCGAGGGCCAGGTGCTCTTCGCCAAGCTCTACAACAACCCCGCCCGCCTGAACACGCTCTGGCCGAGCTGCCGGGCGTTGCTGGGCGTCCAGGACGACCCCAAGGCCCCGGTCCACGCCTGACGAGGACACCGGTCACTGTCGGGTCCTGAGGGGCGGCACCCCACGGCGTCACGCCCGCATGCACGCGCTCTTCTCAGGGCATAGTGTGGCATTCGGTCGCCATGTGCCGCCTCTCCTGCACCGTCGTGCGCGGGCGACAGCGCCGGCGGACTCCCCGGGTGCTGCCCGGTGCGGACACGTCCGTGCGGTCCGGTGAGCCGAGAGAGGCGACTGGATCACAGGAGCGGTGATGAACGACGCCTCCCGCACGTACGACGTGATTGTCATCGGGGCAGGACCGGCGGGCGAGAACGTGGCGGAGCGCACGCGTGCCGCCGGCCTCAGCACCGTGATCCTGGAGCATGAACTGCTGGGCGGCGAGTGCTCGTTCTGGGCCTGCGAGCCCAGCAAGGCACTGCTGCGACCGGTGATCGCACGGGCCGACGCACGCCGTGTGCCCGGTCTGCGTCAGGCCGTGCAGGGGGCGCTCGACGCACCCGCGGTCCTCGGGCACCGTGACGCGATGGCGGAACACTGGAAGGACGACGACCAGGTCGACTGGCTCAACTCCGTGTCGGTGGACCTGATCCGCGGTCACGGACGGTTCACGGGCCCGAGACAGGTGGAGGTGCGCACCCCCGGGGGCGAAACTGTCCCGTTGACCGCCCGGCAGGTTGTCGTGGTGGCGACGGGCACGGGCGCGGCGCTTCCGGACCTTCCCGGCCTGGCCGCGGTACGGCCCTGGACCAGCCGCGAGGCGACCAGCGCCGACCACGTACCGGGCCGGCTCGTTGTCGTCGGGGGCGGTGTGGTGGCCGTGGAGATGGCCACCGCATGGCAGGCGCTCGGCTCCGACGTGACCCTGCTGGTGCGCAGCCGGGAGGGCCTGCTCCCCCGGATGGAGCCCTTCGCCGGCGAACTGGTCGCGGAGGGGCTGCGTGAACTCGGCGTCGACGTGCGCGTCGGATGCTCGGTGATGTCGGTGGCGCGTGACGTGTCCGGCGAGGTGCGCACGACGGTGTCCGACGGCGACGAGATCGCGTCGGACGAGATCCTGTTCGCCATCGGCCGCTCACCGAAGACGGAGGATCTGGGGCTGGAGAGCATCGGGCTGACACCCGGCCAGTGGCTGCCCGTGGACGACACCTGCCGGGTCACCATCGTGCCCGAGGGCTGGCTCTACGCCGTCGGCGACATCAACCACCGGGCACTGATGACCCATCAGGGCAAGTACCAGGCGAGGATCGCGGGTGCCGCGATCGGGGCACGCGCGCGTGCGCAACCCGTCGACGACGCCAAGTGGGGCGACCACGTGGCGACCGCGGACACCGAAGCCGTCCCGCAGGTCGTCTTCACCCATCCCGAAGTCGCGTCGGTGGGCCTGACCACGCGCGAGGCGGAACGCAGGGGGCGGCGGGTCGAGATCGTGGACTACGACATCGGATTCGTCGCGGGTGCGCGCCAGTACGCCGAGGGATATCACGGCCGGGCCCGCATGCTGCTCGACGGGGAACGGGACACCGTGGTCGGCGTGACGTTCGTCGGCCCCGGTGTGGGTGAGCTGCTTCACTCGGCCACGGTGGCCGTCGTCAGCGAGGTGCCCGTGCGCAGACTGTGGCATGCCGTGCCGGCCTTCCCGACGATCAGCGAGGTCTGGCTGAGGCTGCTGGAGACGCGCCGGGGCTGAGACTCCGGCCGCCTAGGCCGGGTCCGGATCCGGTCCTGTCGGGCGCGGTCGCGGCGGCACCTTGGCGGGGCAGGCGCGCACCGTTCCGGGCAGGCGGACGCGGCGCAGACCAGCCGGGCTCTCCTTGCACACCGATCGATTCATGGCGCTTCTCCTCGGTACACCGGCGTGCGGCGCGGCCGGCTCGGATCGTGGTGGGTGACCGGGAAACCGCGGCAGCCGGCGCCTCATTCCGCGAGAGGCGCGGCCGGCCGTGTGAGGCCTCTCACCGCGGTCGACCGGCCCGGCACCCGCCCGTCAGCCCCTGGGAGGGAGGTGGTTCGCGCTCAGCCCGAGTCGTCGTCGCCCCGGGCCCAACGAGCCGAGGGGAAACGGGTGCGTCACCTGTTTGACTGGTGACGCACGCTGTGGAACAGTCATCGCACACGCGCACCGCGAGGGCCGGACGACGTGCGACGGGAGCGCCTGCGACTGGCACCCACGCCTTGTCATCCGTACGACGGAGGGGTTTCTCATGATCAACAGGCGCACGTTCACCAAGGCCGCCGGCATCGGCACGGGTGCGGCCGCCGCCTCGCTGGCCGGACTCGGAGCACATGCGAACGCCGTGTCCGCGCACCGGGCGACGGATGGCACGCCGACCCCCACGGTGCCCGCGGTGGCCCCGGGCACCCGCACGTCCTTCGACACGCTGAAGCGCGTCAGGGCGGGAGTGCTGGACATCGGCTACGCCGAGGCGGGCCCCGCGCACGGACCCGTCGTCCTGTGTCTGCACGGCTGGCCCTACGACATCCACAGTTTCGTGGACGTGGCCCCCCTGCTGGCGGCGCAGGGCTACCGGGTCGTCGTTCCGTACCTCCGGGGGCACGGGACCACGCGCTTCCTGTCCTCCCGGACCGTCCGCAACGCCCAGCAGTCGGCGGTCGCTCTGGACATCATCGCCCTGATGGACGCCCTGAAGATCGACAAGGCCCTTCTCGCCGGCTTCGACTGGGGCTCGCGCACGGCCGACATCATCGCGGCGCTGTGGCCCGAGCGGGTCAACGGACTGGTCTCCGTGAGCGGGTACCTCATCACCGATGTCGAGGCGCAGAAGAAGCCGCTGCCCCCGAAGGCCGAGTACGCGTGGTGGTACCAGTACTACTTCAGCACCGAGCGAGGCCGCCTGGCCATGGAGGACAGGACCGACCGGCACGGTCTGTGCCGTCTCGTCTGGGACACCGTCTCCCCGACCTGGCACTTCGACGACGCCACCTTCGAGCGGACGGCGGCCGCGTTCGACAACCCCGACTACGCGGCCATCGTGATCCACAACTACCGCTGGCGCCTGGGACTCGCGGACGGTGAACGCCGTTACGACCGCTACGAGAAGGTGCTCGCGACACGTCCCGTCATCGGGGTGCCGACCATCACGATCGACGCCGAACGCGACCCGTTCACCGCGCCCGGCAACGGGGCGTCGTACCGCGACCGGTTCACGGGCGCGTACGACCACCGCACCCTGAGCGGCATCGGCCACAACGTGCCGCAGGAGGCGCCGACCGCCTTCGCCCAGGCGGTCGTCGACGTGGACCGCGCTTTCTGACGCTCGATCAGCGGCGGGGCTTCGAGATCCGCCCCCGCGCTCGCCGGCCGTCCGTGCACAGGACTTCGGCGACGACCCGCGTCCGACACATCCCGCGGCACCCGCGGCGAGCATGCCCGCCGTCTCCCCAGCTCCGACTCGCCCTCGGCGCGCCACACCCCGAAGCTTCTCCGCTCCCCCACCGGACGCGACAGCCGCGACAGGCGCCGGCGCCTGCCTGGCGTTCGCGTTCGCCGCACGGTCCGGGTCCACCCGCGCTTTGTGGGCTGGTACGAGGCAGCGACAGAAGCCAGCACATGAGCGGGACTGGACGGTTGATCTCCCAAGGACGACACTCGGACGCGCCTACCCCCGCCGCCTGGTCAGCGCGGTCCGCGGCGGTCGAGCGAGGCACGGACCAGGGCGAGTCCCTCCTCTCTCCAGTGGTCCCGGTCGGGCATCCGGTCCGTGCGGCGCCAGCGCCAGGCCGAGAACATGGCCCAGTCCACGGCCCGGCACCAGTGCAGGAGATCCGGGTCTGCCCCCGCGTAATGCTCCGCCACACGGTCGGGAGCGTGGGCGAGGTCGAACTCGACCGGCCCGCGGCAGCACGTGGCGAGGTCCACGAAGAGCGGCCCCCGCTCCGTGGCGAGGAGGTTGCCCTCGTGTGGCTCGCCGTGCAGCAACTGGTCGCCGGACCGGTCCGCGCCGATCGCGGCGCTCACCTCGCCCAGGGTGCGGGCGAGGAGTTCCCGGTCGGCGTCGGACAGGTCGGGCGACTGCTCCGGGTCGGTCACCTCCCGCAGCGCGCGGGCGGCCCGGTCCGTGAAGTGGGGCGCGTCGAGTTCGATGCGGCGCAGAGCGGCGTGCTGCCGCATGAGCACGTCCGCGTACGCGGCCGACGTGACCTGTGCCGCCACCGGTGCGTAATAGGTCCACAGCGAGACGGCGAGACCGTCCCGCACGTACAGGCGGGGCTCGACCCGGGGGTCCAGCCCGGCCACCGGGGCGTCGACGGCCGCGAGCCGGCGGGCCACCTCGACCTCGAACGTGGAGTCGGCCAGTTGCCCCGGCGGCGCGACCCGGGCCAGCACGTCGCAGGGGAGCAGACGCAGCGCGACGCGGTCCGAGTCGTGGACGACGACCACGTCGTCCACACGCAGGCCCAGCTCCGTGGCAGTCGCCCGTGCCGCCTCGAACGCGCGACGCAGTTCCGCAGGCTCCATGTCGTGCCCCCATCATCGAATCGGGGCCGGCGTGCTGAGGCCCACCGAGATTCTGCTGCCGGCGGATCGCACCATCACCGCCCCCGGTCAGACCACGGTGATCCACCCTGGTACCTGGAGCCATGACGGACTGCGGATCGCTGCCGCGTGGGGCCGCGACGACGCCTCCAGCGACGCCGGGAAGGAGACCCTGAACCAGTTGCGGTCCGCCGCAGCCGGCGTCCCCGGTGCACGCGTAGGGGGTACGCCCGCGCAGGACGGCGACTTCATCGACGCCCTCTACGGCAGCAACCTGTGGATCATCATCACCGTGATCGTGGTCCTGACCCTTCTGCTGCTCAGCCGGGCACTGCGCTCCGTCTGGCTGCCCATCAAGGCCCTGCTGCTGAACGCCGTTTCGCTGGCCGCGGCATTCGGTGTCCTCACGCTGGTCTGGCAGGAGGGTCACGGATCCTCGCTGTTCGCCAGCCCGGCCACCGGCGCCATCACCCTGTGGGTGCCGCTCGCGGTCTTCGCGCTGCTGTTCGGCCTGTCGATGGACTACGAGGTCTTCATCCTGACCCGCATCAACGAAGAGTACGCCGCAGGCCACAGCACCGACGAAGCGGTGGTCCGCGGAATCGGCCACACCGGACGCCTGGTCACCTCCGGCGCCCTCATCCTCTTCCTCGCGTTCGTGGCCCTCGGCGGCGTCCCCCAGACCGACGTCAAAATCCTCTCCACCGGCCTGGCCGCCGGCATCATCCTCGACGCCACCGTCATCCGCGGCGTCCTCGCACCCGCCCTCGTCTCCCTCTTCGGCGGCCTCAACTGGTGGCTCCCCACACCTGTGCGGCGACTTCTGCGCATCACCCCCATCCGACCCCACACCAACTCCGGTGAAGGCGCCCCCACTGTGCCCGTCCGTGAAGGCAGCCCGCAGGGCCGATGACCGCACCGGGTTGTCTCCGCCGCAAGCGGAGGCAGCAGCGGCTGGCTTCTGTTCCACCGCCGCGTCAGCAGTCCACGCCCGTCCGCCTGCAGGCACCCGCCACGGCGACACACCCGCGTGATGACCACAGTTGACCGGATGCGAGAGCTCTGCCAGAGCCTCGCGAACCGACTCGCTTCCCGGATGAACGCGTCCGCAGACGTGCCTGCGGTATCCCTACCCCTCGCACTTGGGCAGGACCGCTAGCGCGGTGTCTGCGATGTTCCGCAGCGTCTCGGGGTCCAGGCCGGCCTTGCCTACGGCCTCGATGCCGCGGACCACCGTCAGCAGAAGTGCCGCCAACCGCTCCGGATCCGCAGCACTGTCGATGTCGCCGTGACGCTGGGCGGCGCTGATCTCCGCCCGCAGCAGGGCCAGCAGCGCCGTCATGGTCTCGGCCGACCGCCCGGCGACCGTCGGATCGTGCTGGGCCAGTTCCGCCGCGCCCTTGGCCAACAGGCACCCGCGGCGCTCGGTGTCGGAGGCGGCGTTGTCCGCCATCAGATGCACGTACCCCGACAGCCGGGCCAGGGCCTCGGCGTCCGGGCCGCCCGCCAGCTGCCCCTCGGCCACCTCGACGACTGCGGTGCACCAGTCGTCGAAGACACGGTGGAACAGCTTGCCCTTGTCGCCGAACGCGCCGTACAGGCTGCCCTTGCCCAGGCCGGTCGCCTGGGCGATGTCGTCCATCCGGGTTCCCGCATAGCCGGTCGCCCAGAACTGTTCCCGGGCCCGCTCCAGGACCTGTCGTTCGTCGAATTCGCGTGGTCTCGGCATGATCTCAGCCTATCCGTTCTTGACTCGATCGTCCATTACTGCCTACGTTATGGACGATCGATTCCATAACTGAAGGGGTTCGACATGCCAGGTGTGCTGCAGGAGAAGGTGGCCGTGATCACTGGAGGAACCAGCGGGATCGGGCTGGCCATCGCCCACCGCTTCGTTCGGGAGGGCGCACGCGTTTTCGTGACCGGCCGGGACCTCGACCGCCTCGAAGCGGCAGTCAAGGAGATGGGCCCCGCGGCCACCGGCGTACGGTCCGACGTCTCGGTCCTGGCCGATCTGGATGCCCTCTACACGCGAGTCCGCGAGGAGGCCGGACGCATCGACGTGCTGGTGGCCAACGCGGGAATCGTCGCGGACGCCTCGCTCGGAGCCCACACCGAGGCGAACGTCGACCTGACGCTCGCCGTCAACGTTAAGGGTCCACTGTTCACCGTTCAGAAGGCGCTTCCGCTGCTGGCGGAGAACGCCTCCGTCCTGGTCATCGGCTCCAGCAACAGCGTGCGGCCCAATGAGCAACTCGAGGTGTACAGCGCCTCGAAGGCGGCGGTGAGCAACCTCGTGCACAACTGGGCCCGGCAGTCGCGGGAGCGCCGATTCCGAGTCAACGTGCTCAGCCCGGGACCCACCCGGACCCCTGGCCTGCTGGGCGCCGCGGGGCCGCACGTCGACCAGTTCGCCGAGGCTGTCGTGCCACTGGGGCGGCTGGCCGAAGCCGAGGAGATCGCCGAGGCGGCCCTCTTCCTGGCTTCGGACGCCTCGTCGTTCGTCACCGGCGCCGAACTCTTCGCCGACGGCGGCTACACCCGGGCCTGAACGACGGCCGGCGGTGCGCGTCCGTCGCCTCGAAGCGATCGCGCGCGCTCCCGGCCGCGCGTGTGCGTCGTACGAGGCCCAGTGCACGAAGCAACGAGCCAGGCCGCCCCGTGAGCGTCCCAGGCCCTCGTCGGGGCGGTGCCGCGAGGGCATGTGCCTTTTCCCCGAAGCGACGGGGGTTTCCTGCATGCTCCCGCGGCGTGGTGGTGGGCCCGGCAGGGGGTGGAGTCCGACACCGATCGCCTGGTGCCTCGGTTGCCTGGAACCGGACGCGGCGTGTGCTCGATGTTGTCGTCTGGCGCTGAGGTTCAGGGCGAATGGCGCGGTGGTTCAAGTGCTTGGCACGTCAGCTTCCTAAGCTTCGATGACAGAGGGGGAAAGCGGGCTGTACCTGCGTCTGCGAGTGGAGCCCGGCCGCGGCCGGGCCGGGCACCGGCCCGCGTGAAAACGCCCTCCCTCCCCCTTCGGTCCCTCTCGCATGTGAACGTCATCAGCTCTTCGATCCTCGAGGAGCTGCCTTTTCTGAAGCCCGGTGGTCGGACGGCGCTGCCGTGGGAAAGCGGAGACATGATGGGCAGACAACTCTATGACTACGTCGTGGTGGGGGCGGGTACCGCGGGCTGCGTGATTGCCTCGCGGCTCTCGGAACGCTCCGGCGTGCGGGTCCTGTTGGTGGAGGCGGGAGCCCGGGACGCGACCGAGGCGATGGCGTCTCCTTGGGGATTCCTGGAGTTCGCCCCGTCATCCCTGTGGCTGAGCGCCTCGACCGTGCAGGCCGGTACCGGCCGGACCGCCGACGTGCTGCGGGGCAAGGCGCTCGGCGGATCGTCCAGCATCAACGGCCTCTACCACCTGCGCGGGCACCGCTCCGGTTACGACGAATGGCCCGGGCTCGGTGCTCCGGGATGGGGCTTCGACGATCTGCTGCCCTACTTCCGCCGCAGCGAAAGCGCACGCGGTCGTGACATCTCCGTACGGGGCACGGACGGGCCGGTCCGGGTCGCCCCGGTCCCCGAACCTCACTTGCTGGCCGCGGCGGGCATCGAGGCCGCGGCGCAGGCGGGACTTCCACGCGCCGCTGACATCGGCAGCGGGCTGGAGACCGGCTTCGGGTGGAGTGACATGAACCTGCCCGGCGGCGCCCGCCAGAGCGCGGCCGACGCCTACATCCGTCCGTTCTTCGACCGGCCGAACCTGGACGTCGTCACGGACGCGACCGTGCTACGGCTGCGCACCCGCGCGGGCCGCTGCACCGGCGTCGAATACACCAAGGGCGGCGAGCACCTGGCAGTGGAGGGCGCCGAGGTGGTCCTGACCGCGGGGGCCATAGGTTCCGCACACCTCCTGATGCTGTCCGGGATCGGCCCGGCACGACACCTGCACGAACACGGGGTCGATGTCGTCGCCGATGTGCCGGGAGTGGGCTCCCATCTGCAGGACCATCCGCTGGCGGCCGTGGTGTACGAGGCCGGCCGGCCCGTGCCGTTCGTCCCCGCCAACCCGCCGGCCGAGATGATGGGCCTCCTCTACAGCGATGCCTCCTCGGCGCGCCCGGACCTCCAGGTCTACGTCGTCGCCGCACCGCTCCCTTCGGCAGGGGGCCAGGCGCCGGCCAACGGCTACTCCATCGCCTTCTCGGCGATGGCGCCGCACAGCAGCGGCACCGTGCGCCTGGCGGACGGCAACCCCGCCGGCGCTCCCGTGGTCGACCCCGGCTACCTGAGCGATGACCGCGACCTGGAGGTCATGCGCAGGGGTCTGGCCCTGGCACGCCGCATCGGGGAGGCCGACGCGTTCGCCGCCTGGCGCAAACAGGAGTCGGTACCGGGTCCCGGCACGGGCGACGATGACGTGGACGAGTTCCTCCGCAAGGCCACCGGACCGTACTTCCACTTCACCGGCACCTGCCGCATGGGAACCGACACCGATGCCGTCGTCGACCCGGCCACCCTCCGCGTCCACGGAATGGGGGGCCTGCGGGTCGCCGATGCCTCGGTGATGCCGTCCATCCCGTCGGCCAACACCAACGCGACCGTCTACGCCATCGCCGAGCGGGCCGCCGAACTGCTCGACTGAGCCCCCTGCAGCGCGCCCACGGCGCCGCCTCCGCAACGCGCGCTCACCCCCGGTCCTGGCCTGTGTGGCCCGGACCTCGGCTCAGCAGCCCGTCGAGCGCGAGAAGCAGACCCGCCTCCATCTGCCCTGCGTATCGCGTCGCCCCCCCGATCTGCCCCTCCCCCCTCCTCAGACAGGAGTACCACCATGTCCGCACCCCTTCCGAGCATGGACGTCGCCACCTCCGACGCCGAATTGCTGGACCACACTGTGGTCGCCGTGCGCACGGCCGGTTCGGCGCTGCGCGAACGCTTCGGCGAGGTCGTCCGCTACAGGACCCGCGAGGAGCTGATGAGCGCGCTCGCCGCCAACGACGACACGGCCCTCGACGTCCTGCGCCCCCGCCTCACACGGCTGCGCCCGGACGCCGGCTGGGTGGAGGACGAGCTCGACGGCGGAGCACTGCCGCCCGGTGAGTGGTGGGTCGTGGACCCGGCCGAAGGCAACGTCAACCACCTCCACGCCCTGCCCGAGTGGGCGGTCACCGTCACCCTCGTACGCGAAAATCGGCCCGTACTGACCGTTGTCCACCTGCCGTTGACGGGCGAGACCTACACGGCGCTCGCGGGAGCCGGCGCCCACCTCGACGGACGCCCGCTGCGCGTCTCCGAGACGGCGGAGCTCGGCCTGAGCATCGTCGCCACCAGCCAGGCCAGGCCGGACGAGGACGAGAAGGTCGTACGCCGCGTCGGGTCCTCCGTCACCGCGATGCTCTTCGACGCGCTCGTCGTGCGCACCTCCGTGCCCGCGACCCTGCACCTGGTGAACGTGGCCGCCGGCCGGCTCGACGTCTTCTGGCAGTTCGCCGGAGCCCGCGCGGACCTGCTTCCCGGGGCGCTGCTCGTCACCGAGGCAGGCGGCCGCATCTCCGATGCCGAGGGCCGCCCCTGGACCCCGCAGAGCGAAGGCTTCCTGGCCGCCGCGCCCGGCGTTCACGCCGAGGCCGTCGCCACCCTCTCCCGCTGACCCGCACCACACAGTCCACGCACGGAAAGACCGGATCACCATGACCACGATCGCAGTACTCGGAAACGGCCGCGTCGGCGGCAACCTGGCCGCAGCCCTCATCCGGGCAGGGCACGAGGTGACGGTGGCCGACCGAGAGCCGGGCGCCGCCGCGGACGCCGCCCGCACAGCCCG
This sequence comes from Streptomyces albidicamelliae, assembly GCF_025642175.1. Lineage (NCBI taxonomy): Bacteria > Bacillati > Actinomycetota > Actinomycetes > Kitasatosporales > Streptomycetaceae > Streptomyces > Streptomyces albidicamelliae. The sequence goes on from NZ_CP106795.1 coordinate 367,775, forward strand.
GATCGTCATCAATGCCACGCCGGGCGCCGGCTCCCTGGAACGCCTCGCCGCCCTGCGCGACGAACTGCACGGCAGGATCCTCGTGGACGTCTCCAACGCCACCACCGACGGACCGGACGGCCTGCCCGCCGACCTGATCCACCCCGGCTCAAGCCTCGCCGAGAAACTCCAGGAAGCCCTCCCCGAGACGCACGTCGTCAAGACCCTCAACACCATGCTCTTCCCGGTGATGACCGCGCCGGCCACGCTCACCCAGCCGCCCACCGTGTTCCTGTCCGGCGAGTTCCCGCCGGCCAAGGAGGCCGTCCGCGAACTGCTCACCGACCTCGGCTGGAGGAAGGAGTGGATCACCGACCTCGGCGGGATCCGGACCGCCCGCGCCGCTGAGGCCGCGATCCTGTTCGTACCGCACGTCATCCGCGCCAGCGGATTCACCCCCTTCGCGATCTCGATCGCCCGCTGACCGCCTGGCCGTGCCGACTGCACGGAACTGCAGCCGGCGCGGAATCATCAGCTCCGCCCCTCGACCGCCTGCCCCTGTGCCGTCCGTAGGAAGATGGGCCCAGTGCCCACATGAGCCATGTCGGCGTCCTACGGAACACGATCACCACAGGTTGGCGTTGAAGCAATGAATACGAGGGACCGCAGAGGGATACGTCGCACCGGAGACGGAGTCGACGGCGCCCGCGGGGTCTTCACCGTGGACTCGACCGCGCCGGATGCCGCGCCGCGGGGACTCGACGCCTTCCGGCGCGGCTGGCAGACGCAGATCGGCGACGACGTCTTCCAACTACCGGCCTTCAGCCCGGAGACGACCGGCGACTTCCGTGTCAAGGGAAAAGTCACCAAGGTGCACGGCGCGGCGATCGCCGACCTTCACGCCGCCTCGGCCACCCGGACGGCCGAAGTCCCGGGCGGCGACCAGGATCTGGTGGCCATGTACATCGTGCGGCGCGGCGCGTGGACTCTGGGTGGAGCGCCCGGACACGGCGACCGGGCGGTGTCGGCCGGGCAGTTCCTCGTCCGCCACCTGGGGCGCCTGACGGCCTTCGAGACGTCGGCGGACCTCACGGCGAAATTCCTCGTCCTCCCACCCGGCGAGCTCAAGCCCCTGCTCGGGAACCGGGCCATCACCGGGCCGGCGGAATCGGCCGAAGTGCGCTTGCTGACGGCCCTCACCGACATGATCCACACCACCGTGGCCGACCTCGGCCCGGCCGGTGTGGCAGCTGCTCAGGGCACCCTGATCGAGTTGGCCAAAGCGGTGGCGAAGGGCCGATTCGACGATGGGGAATCCCGGCTGGCCCCCGCCCTAGCCCGGGCAGCCAAGGACCTCGCGGACCGCCGCCTCGCTGATCCGGAACTCTCTCCGGCGATGCTCGCACGTGAACTCAACGTCTCCGTCCGTACCCTTCACCGGGCATTCGCCGCGGTGGGCGAGCAGGTGGGCACCTACATCCGCCACCGGCGCCTGCACGAGGCCCGCCTCGCCCTTGCCGCCCCGTCACGACTGAGCGTCTCGGAACTCGCGGCACACTGGCAGTTCGCGGACAGCAGCCACTTCACGCGCGCCTTCAAGAAGCACTTCGGCCAGACTCCCACCGAGTACGCCCGTGCTACCGAAGCAGCCTCGCCCTCGCCGCACCGACCCCTGCCGAGCGACGCGTCGACGGAAAGCGCATGACCTAGGCGTGTCTCCTCACTCCACCTCGCCGGCCCTCATCTGTGCCCGTAACTGCGCTGGAAGAAGGCCCCGGCTGAGCTCCGGCCGGGGATTTACGGGTTGCACACCGTGTCAGCGCAGGTCGGCCCACGGGGCCGTGCCATGCGCTGGACGCCCCTTCGTCTTCGGCAACCTGGCCGACCCGGCCTTCGCGCTCCTGCTCGGAGACAGCCCGCTGCAGGCGATCGCGGAGAGCATGCACGCCGCCTGGGTGGCCTTAGCCACCACTGGCGATCCCGGGTGGGCCGCCTACGGCGAACCGCACCCGCCCAGCGCGCCGTCGAAGGCGGGGGACGGCCAGGTCAACTCGTGGACGAAGGCGCGAGCACCGTGGCGTGCCTGGGCCTCGGCCAGGCGCAGCGCGGGCAGGCGGTAGAACCAGTCGGTGGCGATGTCCGCGAACACCTCGCCGGGGCTCGCGCCGGGAACAGCGGCGCGGTAGGCGGTGACGCCGCCGCTGCCGGGCGGCAGGCCGTACGCGGCGGCGGTGCGTTCCACGAGTTCGTCGGTCACCAGGCCACTCAGTCCGGAGGGCACGGTGAGCTGGCGCTGGATGTGAGTGCGCGCCGTGGCAACGGCTTTGGGGTGGTGGTCGAGATGCCATGCGCCGACCTGGTCCGCAGGAAGATCTCGGTGCTCCCGTCGAGATACGCGATGACGGGTGGGGGGTGGCCGGCCAGGGCGATGGTGCAGGTCGGGGCGAGCGGGTCGTAGACCGCGTACGCGCAGGGTTCCCGTTAGTGGCATGGCGTCACCGGGCGGCAAAGCGGCCGCGTGGATTCCTTGACCGGCTACTTCGCCGACCACCAGTGCGGTACGAGCGCCGGACAGGGGGACGGTGTCGAACCCGCCGCCTCCGCCCGCTTCTCAGGGCACGTGCAGGTGCGCGGTCTCCACGGTCGTCCGCGCCGCAGACCGGGAAAGCAGGAGGGTGGCGCCGCCAGACAGTCTCGTTCCGGCCCTGCTCCCAGGCATGAACCTCGCCGGCAGGAAGCCTGCGACCACCATCCTCCTCGTCCATCCACTGGCTGGAGGCAGCAACGGCGAACTGTTTGCGCCGTTTCACGATGTGCTTTTCGCTGTGTGCGGATGGTTGTGCGGCATCGGCGCCGTCCTCCGCTTCGACGAGATGAACTGGTCGGGCCGCCGAACAGGTCGGGCGGCCCGCACCCGGCGAGTGCCACGGAAGTTCCGCCTCGCACACGCCCGTGCCGTCGCTTGTTCGCCGGGGACGAGCGCTGCCCGCACGCCAGGGACATGTCGTGGACGGCCGAAGGCGATCCCGCCACCGAGGACCGCTCATCGGACAACTGCGCGACCCGGAGCAGTTCCAGTGGTTCGAGCGGGCACACCTCAGGGCCGCGTGATCAGGGCAGGGCTGCCTCGGTGGTCGGGTAGGTGGGTAGGACGCGGTCGATTCCGGTGAGGGACAGCATGCGGTGCACGGCTGCACTCGGTGCGATCAGTGCAAGACGGGCGCCGGCGCGGGCGGCGGCGCGGTGAGCGGTGAGGAGGGCGTTAAGGCCCGAGGAATCCAGGAAGGTGGTGGGTTGCAGGTCGATGAGTACGGCGGCCGCTCCCCTGATCAGGGCGTGGTCGATGGCTGCGTCGAGCTGGCCGGTGGTGTGGTGGTCGAGCTCACCGTCCACCTCGATGACGTACGTGTCCTGGGCCATCTGCCTCGCACGCACGCTCAGACTTGGAGGACGGGGTGCTCGGTGCTCGGTCATCGAGGTTGCCTGTCTGGGATCAGGGAGTGAGCTCGTGCTGGTGGCCGGCGCGCCATTCGGCCAGGAGGACGGTGGCGTCGTCGTTGAGTCGGCCGGCGTGGTGGTCGATGACGGCGTGCATGAGGCGGCGCAGCGTCTCGTGCAGGGTCTGGTGAGCGGAGTGGTGGCGGAGCACGTAATCGACGAAGCGGTCGCGGCCGAACTCCTCGCCACGGGCGTCGCGTGCCTCGGTGATGCCATCGGTGTACAGCAGCAGCCGATCGCCGGGCTCGAGCCGCTGGTGGCATGTGGTGAGGGGCAGATTCAGGTTGGTGCCCATGGGCCCGGCGGGCGGGCACCTCAGTTCGGTGACCCGGCGGTTGCCGCGGATCACCAGGGGCAGGGGGTGTCCGCGGTTGACCCACGTCAGCTGCCCGCTGACCAGGTCCAGTGAGGCCAGGACGCCCGTGACGTAGCGGCTGGTGCCCGCATGATGGGCGAGGACGTGTTCAACGGCTTCGCTGGTGTCGGCAAGAGAGGTGCCCTGGCGGCGAGCGTTGCGGCAGGCGGCCACGGCGAGGTTCGCGGTGATGCCCGCCCTGATGTCATGCCCCATGGCGTCGAAGACGGCCAGATGCGCGGTCTGGCCGGCGATGGCGTAGTCGAATGCGTCGCCGCCCACTTCGTAGGCGGGCTCGATCACGCCGCCGATGGTGAGGTCGTTCCCGGCGAACGCGGGCGGCGGCATAAGGTTCCACTGCATCTCGGCGGCCACGTTCATCGACCGTGTCCGTACGAGGCGAGCGAAGGAGTCGCTGAAGGACCTCTTGCTCAGCAGCAGCAGCGCCACCACCGACGCCACATCCCGCAACAAGCCCCGCGCGTCCTCATCGTCCTCGGCTTCCACCTGCGCGCCCAGTACGCCGAGGCGTTCCACGCCGTCGGTCACCGGCGCCCACCACCTGCGCCCCTGCCGGCCGCCGGATCCCTGCTCGGCCAGCAGATCCACCCTCTGGTAGGCGCGCCCGGGCAACGTGCCCTCGACGTTTATCTGCTCGCCGCCGGCCCCCGCGTCCAAGCCCTGTCCGGTGATCTCCCGCAGTACCGTCTCCTGGAGGTCCACGGCAAAAATCCTGACGTCCCGCACGCCGAGGGGAGCGGCGTGCTCGGCGACGAGGTCGGGCAGCTGCTCGAACGTGGCGGTGTGACTCCTGGCTATCAACTGCAGCAGGACGCCTTCTCTGCCCAGAGGGAAGGACACCGTCATGCCCCAGCCAGGGCGAGCGGCCGGCTGGTGCGGTCTCGGGGAAAAGTCGTTACTGCCGGGCCACGGCCGCACACTGCACTCATCCTCCTCGCCCCGTCGGCGGGCACAGGGCGTACCCCGTGTCCTGTGCCCGCTTCCGTGTGGAAAGTTCGCCGCCCGAGTTCTGAACCTCGGCGGCGTTCGCCGTCAACATTGCGGATCCTCCTTGCCCCGGTCGCTACACCCCCGACAGCTGAGTACCCGCCGGCTTGCATGTACTTCCTGCTCCCGGGAGGCGGGCCGAACGCGAGCACTCAGGCGCCCTGGCCCGCTGCCCCGGGTCAGCGCGCTGCTGGTGTGCGCAGGAGAAGAGGTTGACTGTCCAGGCCTTGGGCACACGAGTCGGTGTAATACGCAAATAGCGGCAATGAGGGGGCTCTCCATGCTCATGGCACACCCGGTGGTACTGAAGAATCTGATCGCGCAGTACGAGGCGCTGTGTGTTCTCCACGCGGAGGAAGGCAGCGAGACAGTGCGGCAGCGTATGGATGACGTCGCCTACACCCTGTGCGTATCGACCGGCACCGGCGACCTCGATACCGCTCTCGCCGCCGCCCGTCAGCAGCTGCCCGGCGCTCGTCCCGAGGACGACTCCCTGCTCACCGGCTGACTCCTCTGCCCTCCCGCCGCCACGAGCACCGTTGCCCGCCTGCCGACGTTCACCAGCCTGGACGAGCTGACCCGGTTCGTCACTCGTCGGCGTTTCCTGTACGTGCGCTGGTCCCGTTGTCCCGAGCGCGACCTGACGGCCGTCAGCAGCACCGACGACCTGACCGGCATCAGGCTGCCGGGCCTGTCGGCCAGCCCCCTGGGCATCGAGGACTGGTGGGGCGAGCGGCCGGCGGACGTGTGGGGGGCCCGTCGGCTGTACGACTACTGCCACCTCCCCCGCGTCAAGGACGCACGGACGCGGCCGTGGATCCTGCACGGCAGCGAAGCTGCCCGCGGACCGGACAACGAACCCCTGGTACGGGACGTCGAACCCGTCGGCTGGATCGCCGACTGTGTCATCGCCGAGGCATGCCGGATCGTCACCGCACAGCCCGGCCGCTGGGGCCCACTCGACCGCGACCGGCCGGGTGAGGAACACAGTCCTGCCCGCCCCTCGCGTATGGCCTGCTGTTCGTTCAGCCGGTGGCTAGACAGGGGCGGCGATGGACCGGTCTACGGTCGCGCCCACCGCCGGAGCCACACCCGCCCCGTGCCGTCATTGACACCTGCCTGCAGCCGAAGGTCCGACTAACTTCGGTGCCATTCGTAGTCTTCGGCGGCGTCGACGATAAGATTTTCTACAGCTTGCGGCTGCGAGATGAGCGATACGTGTGACGCGTCTATCTCCACCGTCTTGCGGGCTTTGGCCCGTTTGGCTTCGTAGCGCTCCAGGTCGGGGTTGATCGCCCGGTCCTGTTTGCCGACGAGCACGTAGGAGGGCTTGTCGCGCCAGGCGGCGCCGGTGAGCTTGTCCGTGAAGGCCGACGCTGCGATCGGCCGTTGAGAGGCGGCGAACACGTCGGTCCGGCTGGTGGGGAGATCGGCGGCGAAGACCTTGTGGAACTTGTCGGTCTGGACGTAGTTGTCCGTGCCGGTGCTGCCGTCGCCGTTGCGGAACGGCACCTGCCTGAGGGCCTGGGAGAGGAGCGGGGGTGCGAACTTCGCGGAGAGGGTGGTGAAGGACTCTCCGACATCCGGCATGATCGCGTTGATGAAGACCAGGGCTTTGACGTTGTTGTTCTTGGCTGCGGCCTGCGAGATGACCGCGCCCCCGTAGGAGTGGCCTGCCAGCACGATCGGCCCCTTGACCGACTTCAGCAGGCTGGCGATGTAGGCCGAGTCCTGCGGGACGCCTCGCAGAGGATTAGCGGCCGCGACGACCTTATAGCCGCTCCTTTGAAGACGTTCGACCACACCGCTCCAGCTGGACGCGTCGGCGAAGGCGCCGTGTACCAGCACGATGGTCGGCTTCCCCCTGTCGGACTGGCCGCTCGGGCCGCCAGCCTCCGCCGACACGGTGGCGAGCGCCGTTGCGGTTCCCGCTACCGCCAGGAATGCTGCACCCCAGCGAAAGGTGGCAGCGTAGCGCGGCTTTTTGAATATGCCCATGCCATTCCTTTGGTCCAAGGGCGTCGGGTGACGCCTGGAAGACCAGAATCGAGTCTCTCCCTCGCCGAGGCTCTTCACACCGGGCATCCGGGTGAATGATCCTGGCGAGATCGGCAAGGCGCGAGAAGGTCCACATGGTGCATGTGCTGGGGGTTCAGGGCGCCCCGGTCCGGCCGGTGTGAAACAGGGCGGCGCAGAGTGCTGCCCAGGCCGGCCGGTGCCGGGACCCTTGAACGACGTAGGAGGCTTAGGTAGGTGGTGGGGGCGGCAGCTTTGCCGGCTGCGACCATTGCCGCCGACCGACCATTGCCGCCGACTGAGCCGCATTGCCGGGCCGTCCGGCCGCGTGGGTGACCAACCGGCCCAGCACGCGTCCCGGCCAGCCGGCCCTCGACACCTGACGGCAGGTCACAGGTGCTCGAAGTAGCGGGTCCACCATGTTGCACGGCCGGGGCGTGAGCCGTGACCGATGAGGCGGAACTCTTCTGCGAAATTACTCAGCCGCACTCCCACGGCCTCGCCGGCCTCGGCGCCTCGGCAGGAAGGACGATGTGGAAGGAGTAGCTGGCGTCGTTGATGTGGTCGTCCAGCTCGCACGCATGCCGGAAGTCCTCGGTCAGCCGCTCCTTGAGCCGGGTCGCTCGCACCATGGCCGCTGTATGGTCGAAACCATTGGGGAATTGCAGGTGGTTTGGTCCCGGAAGCCGGTCCAGAGCGTGAAGCAGGGCCAGGACCTGCGCGTCGTCGTTCATCGTGGCCACCCTACGAGTTGTGTGGGGCGGTGGGTGAGACACGAGTGCGGGCACAGCGCAGGGCTCACAGGATGTAACGCTGCCCTCACCGTGCAGTGACGCCCTGATCGAGCACGGCCCGCTCGGCAGCTCCAGACGGTCGGAGTGACGACTGCGGGGTCCGGGACGAACCCATCCGGCTGCGCTGGAACGGCTCGAAGTGGGTCGATCAGGAGCCCGCCCCGGGCGGTTGCGCTCTGCGTACCCCGGTGGGCCAGGACGACACGGGCCTCTTCCTCGACGGCAACTGGTACCTGACCGACGACGGCCGCCGCGTCAAGATCAAACGCCGTCGCCTGCCCCGGTCGACCGGACTGTCGACCGGACACTGACCCAGCCCCCACACTGACAGCTAGGCCGCAGCCACGTCTGCACGGCTCCCGGCAGCCGGAAGAACCCGCACGGCACGCAAGAGCTCACCTGTTGGCGCTGCTTGCTTTCGGGCCTGTGCGTCAGCGGGTGTGAGGTAGGGCCAGGGAATGCGCTTGGACTCAGGATTGGTGGTTACCCAGCAGGTATGGGGTAAGGCAGATTGCTCCACGAGCGGGCCGTCTGCCATTGAAGGCTCCCAAGACCGTTTCGGTAGGCCGCCTGCTCGGTCGGTGAGGGACGAGCCCGGACCGCCCGACAGGATGGCCCGGAGACGGGGAGCATCATGTCCGCCGCGACAGCAGCAACCGCAGGGCGCTCGCCCGCCGTTGAGCTGCCCCTCTGCCAGGCTGCGTGATGGCCGTGCAGCGGCTGGACATCCACCGGCACGACCGGGGAGAGAGAGCCTGCGTAACCCTGTCCGGTGCGATCGGGCCGGTCACGGCTCCTCTGCTGCGGGCTGCGCTGAACCAGTGCCTGCGAGACGGCGTGACCGCCATCGACGTCGACCTCGCCGCCGTCGGCTCCTGTGACTCGACGGGCCTGGACGTGTTCCTGATGGCATCACGATCCGCAGACCGGGTGCATGCCTCCGTACGACTGCACCTTCCCTGCGCGCAGATCACCCGGCTCCTCGCCGGAACAGGTTCCGCCTGGCTGCTCAGCGGGGTACCCGAGGCGCTTGCGTCGGCCGATGTGCAGGATGACGGCGGCGATCCTGCCGATCCACCGATCGTCAGAGACGGGATCCGTCTGCGTCGCTTGACCCGCCAGCAGACGCAGGACATGAGTGGCGACATCGCCGACCTGACCGTGGAGCCAGTCGCGTGGCTCTCGGCGCAGGCGTACCGGGAGCGGGGTGGCTTCTTGCGGTGGCTTGCTGCGAACGCCAGGCGGCCGGGCTTCGCACTGGTGGTCGCCGAGACGACCGCGCTGGTGGGGTGCGTCTTCGGATTTCCGATAGGACCAGGGACACGCTCTGAGCGGCAACTACAGGAGAGCGTTCAACGGCTGACGGGCCGCGCCCACTTCCTGTTCCTCACGCAGGTTGTGGCACCTCACCACGCCCAGCGCCGCGACATCGGCCACCGCCTGCAACAACGGTTGCTGGCCGACCGGCACACCGCGCTCGGAGTCAGCCTGCTCCTTGCGACCGACAGGGGCGGGCAAGCCGCCTTCGAGTCCTGGGGATGGGAGAACTGCGGCGAAATGGTAGGCCTGCCCGGCACGGGCGCTCCTCGCGTGCTGGAGCTGTTCCAGGCAGACGGGCCAGGGCAGTTGCGGTCACAGGAGCGCCAGGGAACGGAAGGGCCTATGACGACCGTCATGCAGAGTACGGCGATACTCGACCGGACCGCCCGCGGCCGGCCCGGAGTCGGGTCCGGTCCATGACCACGTCCAGTCCGCTCCCCGCTGTCGAAGTCCGGGTTGGCCGGACTCCTGACGGGCGCTCCGTGCTCACGTGCCCGCCGCGCGAGTCCGCGCGCAGAAGTGAGGCCGGTCCAAGCGGCGCCCGATGAGCTGTTCCTCGCCGGCGGCATCGCGCTCCTCGAGCAGCCCGTCGGTGAAGCACATAATCCGGTCGCCGGGGTCGAGGGCCAGGCGCGTGACCGCCGAAGCTGACCGGCAGTGTCATCGGGGGGCTGTCGTACGACTCGGTGTCCACGGCTCGGCAGGCTGCGGTCCTGTTCGTGACGGTCACAACCGGAATGGCGAACCGTTCCACCAGGACGGCCGGATGTCATGAGAATCCTGCGTCCACGGCGGCTCCGCACAAGCGTGAGCACGCTGCTCGCCGCTGTCGTCCCCACCATCCTGGCCACCTCGCTGGCCGGCCTCGCACCCGCCCATGCCACGGCCCCCGCGGTCCGGGGCCAGATCGCGTGCCCGCGAGGCTTCGTCTGCACCTATCCCGAGATCAACTTCAACGGCCAGCCCTACGGTAAACGCGCCGTCGACGGCTCCGTGCGGCACCTGCCCGACTACACCCGCGGCGAGGGCAGCTCCGTCGTCAACAACAGCAGCCGCACCGCCCGCGTCTACCAGAAGGACAACTGCTTCGGCCGGCACGTCTGCGTCGGCCGCGACGGCGGCACCATCAGCGACCTGCGCTCCTACCGGCTCAACGACACCACCCACAGCCTCCGCAACAACGACACCCCCTGCGGCGCCTGACAGACGTCCCGGAGCAAGACGCACCGACGCCAGCCCCTGAGCGGGCGGCTGCGCCCCGGTCGCGCACAGCGGTGTCCGGATCCCGTCGCACCGACCGCGGTCCCGGAACGCGCGTAGTCATTCGCGTGCAACGCAAAGAAGGTCCGCGGAGTGGGGCCTCGGTCGTGCAGGCCCCTCGTCCCGACCGCGGCCGCGCCAGGCACTGCGGCCCGGCTCGGTGGCGGCGCGCGGCTCGTCACCGCGCGCAAGCCCGGCCTGTCGCATGATCAGTGGCGAACCGCGGTGGCGAGGGTGATGTCGGTTGCATCTCGAGCGTAGAACAGTTGCGGGTTATCGGGTTCTGAAGCGGCGGTAGAGGTTTCGGGCCACGTATACGCCTGGACCGCCGAAGCCGACGATGTCGGCGCGTCCGTCACCGGTGATGTCGGCGAGGAAGCGGGGATGGCGGTCGACGCGCCAGGCGCCGGCGTCGTCGTTGTCGCCGAACCCGCGGCACACCAGCTGGGCTTGGTCGAAGCGGCCGTCGCCGCGGCTGTGGGACACCCAGACGCCCTCGTTGCCGAAGCCGATGATGTCGGGGTTGCCGTCGCCGGTGACGTCGGTGAGGAAGCGGAGGTGCTTGCGGCTCGTCCACCCCTGGGCGGAGCCGAAGTCGTTCAGGACGAGTTTCGGGGGCTCGAACGTGCCGTCGCCGTGCCCGCGTGCGACGACGACGCCCTGCGGGCCGAACCCTACGATGTCCGCTGTCTCGTCGCCGGTGGTCCTGACCAGGAAGCGGGGGTATTCCTCGGTCGAGCTCCACCCCTGGTCGGTGCCGAAGTCGTCGAGGACGTAGAGGGGGTCGGCGAATGTGCCGTCTTCATCCTGGAGTGAGATCCAGACGCCGTCGTCGTGGCAGCCGACGATGTCCAGTCTGCCGTCACCGGTGGTGTCGACCAGGAAGCGGGGATGCTCGTCCGCGACCCAGCCACCCGCCTTCTCGTGGTGGCCGAAGGCTCGCAGGGCCGGTTCGTCGGCGAGCGGTGTGAAGTTTCCGTCTTCGTCCTGGAGTGAGATCCAGACGCCGTCGTCGTGGCAGCCGACGATGTCCAGTCTGCCGTCACCGGTGGTGTCGACGAGGAAGCGGGGATGCTTGTCCGCGACCCAGCCACCCGCCTGGCTGCCGTGTCCGAAGGCCTTGAGGACCAGCTTGCCGCCTGCGGGCGCGAAGGTGCCGGCGTCGTCTTGAGCGGAGACCCGCACACCGTCGGCGGCGAGCACGACGATGTCGGGCCGGCCGTCGCCCGTCGTGTCCATGAGGGTCCACAGGTCCGCGGGGGTCGCAGTGGGGGCGGGTGGGTGCAGGACGTGCTCGGTTTCGTCGAATGTTCCGTCGCCTCTGCTGGACGAGGTCACGGCCCCCTTCGCGGGTTTGAGGCCGACGATGTCCGCGTGCCCGGCGCCGGTGGGGTCGGCGAGGAAGCGGGCGCCGAGCCCGGCCCACCAGCCTGCCTGTCCGCTGGGCGAGGGGCTGGGTCCGGTGTTCTTCCATCCGCCGGCGTCCTGGTCGCTGCCGAACTGGTTCAGGACGAGGAGCATGTTGCTGAAGGAGGGGGCGGCGTCGGGTGCCGGCCGCAGGGCGGTCGAGCGGGCCAGCCGCCATGACTGGCGGCTGTTCCAGTGGCTGAGGGGTGCCCAGCGCAGCGCGGGGTCGCTGGTGCGCTGGGGCTCGGCCGTGACGAACCGCCAGCGCTGGGTTTCCGCGTTGTCGTCGTAGTCGCTGAGGACGACGCGGGTTTCGTCGCCGGGGTGGGCGAGGTCGAGGACGGCGCTGTCGGTCACGGCCTCGATGAAGTACAGGCCCGCTTCGCCGTGGACGGGGACGATGTGCCACTGCTGGCTCTTCTTTCCGGCGGCCGCGTCCTGCTGGCGGGCGCCGCGGTCGGCGGCGGCGGGGTTGTCGAGTACTTTGCCGCTGGCCGCGTTGCGGATCACATACGCCTGTTCGTCCTGCGCGGCGGGCACGGGGGTGAGCTGCCACTGCTGGGGGCTGGGGCCGTCGTCGGGGAAGTCCCGGACGGCGAGTGCCCCGTCCGCGCCCGGCGCGGCCTTGGTGGCGAGAGTCTTCCCCGTGGCGGCGTTGATGATCTGAAGCTTCAGTTCTTCCGTGGGAACGGGCATGGTGCTGCCTCTTCCAGGCGGTTGGGCCGTTGATGCGGGAGGGTGCGGCGTGGTGGTGGCCGCGGATCACGTGAAGACGTGGTGGTAGGGGACGTCCCACTCGTTGGGCAGCCGCGGGTAGAAGGTGTTGATGACCGTGCCGGTGAAGTCTCCGCCCCAGTTGTAGGTGACCCGTACTTCGCCGTCGGCCGCCACTGCGTGGTCCTTGAAGCCGAGGATGGCGTCCGGGTGGGTGATCGGGACGAACGTGATCCCGCCCCACGGGGTGACGGTGACGATCCAGAGCTGGGTGTCTTCCGGTGCGCCGTTCTTCCCGCGCCACTTGTCCCCGACTTTGTCCGGCAGGCCGACCTGGACGGTGTCGCAGGTGCTCTTCGGTGCTTCCTGGTGGACGGTGATGCGCCTGCGCTGCGGCTTGGGTGTGCCGTCGTCGCCGCGGCCGGCGTCGGCGTTGCCCGCAGCGGCCGGCTTGGGTGTCACCTGGCCCGCGGCGCTCTCGAGCACGTACAGCGGCCGCTGTCCGAAGAACCCGGCGGGGGTGATGTACCAGAGGTGGCCCTTCGCCTCCTTGGTGGCCGCGTCGAGCATGGTGGCCAGCTTGACTCCCTTGTCGTGGCTCTCCTCCTTCAGCTCTGCGGGTCGCAGGTAGCCGCCGTTGAAGGCGTGGACGAGCATGACCGGCCGGTTCTCGACCAGGGCCGCGACGATCGCGTTGTCGTAGCTGTTGACCGCTACCGGGCCGCCGACCACCAGATTCGTCATCGTGGTGCGTTCTTGGGTGTACATCGCGCCAACCTCATCTTTTTGTGATGCGGGAATATTGAGTCGGGCACTCGGCGCCCCGCCTGCGGAGGGAATGCGAGCAGTCGAAGCGGCGCATTCCTAAGCGGTTCCGGAAACGGCTGGGAAACCGAATGGCGAGCGTAATTCATGGCCGTATTCGGTGAGAACCTGAGGGCAGGGTTGCCCGCGATCCGCCCAGGCCAAGCGGCCGACTGTTCCTCAAAGTACCCTGAAACTTGGGTACTTGAGCAGCCAGGACGGCTTAGTCACTCGATTGAGCGTGATAGCGGCAGACGCCTTCCCTTGGAAATTTGGTTGCTGGTACTTTTGTTTGCCGGATCGCGCGCATATGTATTGCCCTATTCGCCGGGCGCGGTTCTACTGGAATCAGTCGAGGACGGGTGATGTCTTCCACCGCGTACAATTTGGCACGTGCCAAGCGCCAGCCGCTGACGAAGAAGAACCTGCGGGAACTCAACATTCAGCAGAGCTGGCAGTCCCTCCTGAACCATCCCAACCTGGTCTACGTCGACGACAACGGTGTGAAGCACAAGCCCACCGGCTTCTCCGTGAACAAGTCGAGCTTCGGCGTCTTCCCCGGCAGTGCGCACCAGCTCGGGTGGCTCTCCTACATGAACCTCGGGGAGCCGCTGATCGAGGAGCGGTGCGACATCAGCCAGCCACCGCCGGACACGTTCTCCTCGCGCGCCTACGTCAACCGCAGCCAGACGTCCGAGATGACCTTTACCGACTCGGTCGACTTCACCGTGTCGAACGGGGTCACGTGGCAGCTCCACGGGGAAGCCAAACTCACCTTCGGCGGCAGCGTCAGCGCGCAGCTCCAGCTGATGCTGCAGAACCAGCTTCGGCTGGACCTGCAGTCGCAGCTGGCGACCCAGCTGCGCAACGACATGACGAACAAGAACACGACCACGGTCACCAACAAGAACAGCAAGGACAACGTCGGGGTCGACAACGCCAACGCCACCGACACGGCCACGACGAACTCGGCGGGCAACTCCGCGGCGAACACCGTGACGAACTCGGTGGGGTTCACCACGCAGGGCAGCGCGACGGGGTCCGCGTCGCTCAACGCCTCGCTGCTGCTGGGCATCTCGGGCTCGGTCGGCGGCTCGCTGACCACCAGCTGGGCCTCGAAGTCGCAGATCTCCGGCAAGGTCCCGCCGGGCTCCCGCGTGGAGACCATCGTCACGCAGCGGCGGTGCCGCAAGCTGTACTGCTATGAGATCCCGGTGACGTTCTCCGGGCTGATCGCGGTGAAGTACGACGTGCCGGTGGCGGTGCTGTCCCCGCCCCAGCCCGGGAACCACCCCGGCCTCGACCACGTGGTCGCCCGTCCCATCAGCGACATCGATCTGGCCGGCGGCGGCTTCCTGATGCACGGATGGGCCGAGGTCGTCTCCGCTCTGGACGTCCATCACACGATGTTCGACAGCGAGGGCATGGCCGACAGCCACCGAGCCCTGCACAAGCAGCCTTGACCGGCGCAAGCCGCCGCCACGACTTCCAGGGATGACCATCATGGTGTTCGACAACATCTTCGGCTCTGCGGGCAGGAGCGCGAGGCTCTTCTCCGTCACCACCGACAGCACCAAGCCGCAGCCGGGTGCCGGCGTCGACTTCGAGGACGCCGACGACAGCACATACGACGACACAAGCACGAGCCTGTTCGACAGCGCGATCCACGGCGCCTCCTCCCGCGCGAAGATCGTGCAGGAGACGTCTCCGGAAGCCCGCGCGATCCTGGGCTTCCTCGGCTCCTTCATCCAGACCACCCAGGCGTCAGCCGATACGCAGTCCCAGTACGCCCAGGATCCCGGCTCGGTGTCCGCGGCCGCGGCCGCCGGCATGCAGGAGTCGAGCACGACGGTCACCGGGCACAGGGGCCTGCAAAAGGACGAGGACCTGGAGAACAGGCCGACGAAGAGCGACTTCACCAAGCCCCCCAAAGCCCCGGCGGCCCCCCAGGCGGCCAAACCGGACGCCGGGGAACCGGAGCCGCCCCGGACACCCAAGACGCTCAAGCCGGCCGCCGACGACCCGCCCAAGTAGCGCACGCGCCGGCAGAGGGGCAGGGGCGAGACCGCCCCTGCCCCCACGTGCGTCATACGGGAAGCAGCTGCCACTGGCGGCCCTGGTGATCGCCCTCCGACCCGTCCTGCGTGATCGCCGTACGGGCATTGGTGCCGACCCGCAGCAGCAGACCGCTGTTGCGGTTCGCGATCTCGTACACCCGCGAAGTGCCGTTCACCGGGCCCACCGGGATCAGCCTCCACTGCTGATGGTGAGCGTCAGCACCCTCATAGGTGCGCTGCGCGACCACCGCCCCGGACGCCTCCTGCGCTCCGAGGACTTCCAGGACCTTGCCGCTGCGCACGTTCTCGAGCCGGTACAGGACGTCGCCGTTGTCCTGGCCCGCCGCAACCAGCCGCCACCGCTGGTGATCCCTGGGGACGGCGAGCAGCTGGTGGATCTCGGCGCCGTCCTTGAGGGACTCGCGCAGGACCGCCATCCGCAGCTTGCTGCGGACGTTGGCAACGCAGACCACAGTGCCCGACTCGGGCCGGCCGGCCATCTTCGCCGACGCGATCCTCCGGATCCGGTTGTTGACGAAGTCGGCGACGTAGAGGGTGTCCACGCAGTCCACAGCAAGTCCGAACGGGTTGTACAACCGCGCCGCGTCGGCTGGTCCGCCGTCCCCGCCGAAGGCTGCGACCCCAGTACCCGCGACCGTGCTGATCTGCCCGTCCGCAGTGATCTTCCGGACACGGTGGTTGTTGTATTCGGAGACGTAGAGGGTGCCGGTGCTGTCGACTACTACGTCTACCGGGCCGTTCAGCTGGGCCGAGGCGGCGGGGCCGCCGTCACCGCTGAACCCCGCGACGCCCTTGCCGGCGACCGTACTGATCTTCCCGTCGGCTGTGATCTTCCGGACTCGGTGGTTGCCGTAGTCGGCGATGTAGAGGCCACCTGCACCGTCCATCGCCAAACCGTGCGGAGCGTTCAGCCGGGCTGAGATCGCCGGCCCATCGTCTCCTGAGAAGGCCGCGACCCCGTTCCCCGCGACCGTGGTGATCTTCCCGTCAGTCGTAACCCTCCGGATCCGGTGGTTTCCGTGGTCGGTGATGCACAGGACACCGTTGCTGTCCACCGCGATCCCCAACGGAGTGTGCAGCCGGGCGTCGACGGCGGGGCCGCCGTCCCCGCTGAAGCCGGCGACACCCGTGCCGGCGACCGTGCAGATCTTCCCGTCGGCCGTGATCTTCCGGACCCGGTGATTGTTGGTGTCGGTGATGTAGACGGTGCCCGCGCTGTCCACCGCCACCGCACGCGGCCAGTTCACCTGGGCCGAACCCGCAGGGCCGCCGTCACCCGAGTAGCCCGCGCCTCCGGTCCCCGCGACCGTGCTGATCCTCCCGTCAGTCGTGATCTTCCGGATCCGGTGGTTGCTGTGGTCGGAGAAGTACAGGGTGCCGGTGCTGTCCACCGCGATCCCGTACGGGCGATGCAACTGAGCCGAAACAGCAGGCTCGTTCTCGCCGCTGAACCCCGCAACCCCGGTCCCCGCGACCGTGCTGATCGAGGAGGCAGATTGCTCACCACCTGTGGCCGCCCCTTGGGCAGTGGTCATCGTCATCCCTTTCACCGTTCGCCGGATCGCCCCTCGAAGCCGCCCAGACGTTCCTGCTCCGCCGTCATAGCGCGCTCTTCTTCCAAGGTCGGATCGTCTACGCCCGCCCGGAGGCGAACCCCCAACTGATGCTCGCGCCGCCCGCTAGGCACAGAAAGGGGAATGTATGTCCAAAACGGATTTCCGGACAGGGCTCGGCAGAAAGCAGGACGGTTTCTTCCCCCGACCTGCACGCCCCGCCTTCCGCTGCCGGCCCCGGGAAGCAGGCTGAGAGAAGATCACTCACACGAGGGGGCTGCCGGACGATCGAGAAGGCCTCGCCGCAGCCCGTGGTTGGGCTGCCGAGAACGGGCACCTCGCAGCACCGACCGACGCCACCTACCAGGGATACCGCGTGGGGACCTGGCTGGAAAACGCACGGGCCGCCGCCCGGCGAGCGGCAGTCGACGAACAGCGGCATGCCCAGGGGCTGGCAGGAGGCGGCGGCAGGTAGTCCCGCAACTCGATGTCGCTCATGCTGATGCCATGACGCTCCGCCAGGCCCTGCAGCTGCTCCCCCCATCTCGAGCGGCGCCTCACCGTCTACGAACTCCTCCAGCCACTCCCCCGTGCGCCGGTTATACGGCAGCTGTCGCGAGGCCGCATTGCTCGACCAGACGCTCGTCCGGTTCACCGCGAACCTGGTGCCGTCGACTAGCCGGCGTGCGCGGGCCTCACACTGGTCCACGAACTCACGTGACGGCCTCTCGGACCCGTCGTGGAAGAACGCTGAGATTTCGCGGGTCTCATAGACGTCGCGCTTGGCAAAGATTCCCTGCCTGAATCCGGGCCAGTACGGCGTCGAACTCTTCTGCTGGACCGTAGAGGACCGGGGCGGCACCGCCAAGCCGTCCCGCGCTCTCTCGGATTCGAAGACGCCAACAGCTGGGGCGGCGGTGGGTTCACGGCCGCCGCCTCTTCAGGCCGGTCGGTCCTTGGCCTGGCATTTGATCCGCTTGTCCCACGGATGAGAGGTACGACGGGCAGCGGACGCCTGGCAACAGCGGTGTCGGCGGTTGCGGCGGTTGCCGGTACGAGCAGTGCCGCAGTGGTCAGCCACAAATCAGGCCGTCGGACCCTCGGAAGGGCCCACACCGCGCACAGGTGGCCCATGCGCGGTGCCGGCCCCCTCGGCCGTCAGCCCTGCGTGCCGCCCTGGGTGTTGCCGTTGCCGCCTTGGGTGCCACCCTGCGTGTTGCCACCGTCCCCGCCACCCTGGGTGCCGCCCTGGGTGTTGCCGTAGCCACCCTGGGTGCCGCCCTGGGTGTTGCCGTTGCCACCCTGAGTGCCGCCCTGGGTGTTGCCGTAGCCACCCTGAGTGCCGCCCTGGGTGTTGCCGTTGCCGCCCTGGGTGTTGCCGTAGCCGTTGCCACCGTCCTGCCACGGGCCGTCGTAAGGCCAGTTGTCCTGGTAGTGGTGCCAGTAGGGCGGGAAGCACCAGTAGTAGTGGTGCCACCACAGCCACCACTGCCAGTACCCCCAGTTGCTCGGCCCGTGCGGGTAGGGCTGGTAGTGCGCGAGTGTCGCGGGCGCGGCCGCCTGGGCCTTCGGCATGGGTGCCGCCTCGGCATTGGCCACGCCGACCGTTCCGGCGGCCAGTGCGGCGACACAGGAGACGCCGGCGATCCGGGCTATGTGACGTCGGGTGTTGAGCATGAGGGAAACCTCGCGCCTCTCGGTTCGGGATGGATGGATGGAATTGCGTAGTCCCATTCCAGTCCCGTCAACTGCCGCCGTGATTCCACCAATCGGCGGACCAGCCGGTTGAGAGGGCCGGGGTGAACGGAATCTCTGGCATGAGCGCGAACACCGGCTGAGGGGCGACAACGACAGGGCCGCGCTCGCGGTCGCCTCGATCCGCCGCTGCCGGCAGGCGCACGGCCGGCACGATCCTCTCCTGGGTCCCGGCTGCTGATCACCGCGGACGTCGACGCTACCGGCTCTGGAAAGCCGAGCAGGCCGCGATCGCCGCCGAGACCGACCTAATAGGGAGCCTGGAGTTCCGCCGGCCTGTGCGAGCGGCGCTCCTTGCAAGCCGGTGGTGGCCCTGCACGACTACCTGTCCGCCCAGCAGCTCCCTGGCACGTCCTTCGCCGAGAAGGGGAACCTCGACACCTACGCCGACACCAACGACCTGGTCGTCCTCTACCCGCAGGCCGTCTCCAGCCTCTGGCCCGTCAACCCGCAGGGCTGCTGGGACTGGTTCGGCTACACCGGATCCGACTACGCCGTGAAGAGCGCACCGCAGATGACCGCCATCGTCAGCATGGTCCATGCCCTGGGCGCCTGAACACCGCCCGCCCCGACCAGCCCGGCCCGTCCCGGTTCGGCCACGCGACGCACTCGACCACGCGGTGCATTCGAGTGTGTCCACCGACAGTCGTCGCGAGGTTCGAACCCGCACGCCCGTACGCTGTCGGCCGGTGGCGTCGACGACAGCCGGGAGTGGGCATGGACGATGCGGCGAGCGGCCCCGGTGGACAGGGCCGTCCGGGCGGTCCGGGCAGCCTGGCTCTGCGGCTGCGGCGAGAGCAGGACGTGCTCGCGCGGATGCGCGGGACCGAGGACCGGATCGCGGACGCGATCACCGCCTTCGCCGGCACCATGCACTTCGTCTACATCCACGCGGCGTGGTTCACGATCTGGATCGTGTGCAACGAAGGCGTGTTCGGTCAGGAGATCGTCTGGGACCCCTTCCCCTTCGGGCTGCTCACCATGATCGTCAGCCTGGAGGCGATCTTCCTGTCCACCTTCGTGATGGTGAGCCAGAACCGCCAGGCCGCCCGCGAGAACGTCCGCGCCGACCTCGACTTCGAGACCAACGTGCGCTCGGAGGTCTGGTCGATCCACATGGGCCGCGCCCTGGGCGTCGACCCGACGGAGGTCGAGCGCAAGGTGCAGGACGTCCTCGCGGAGAACCGCGCCCGGATGCTCGGTTCCGGCCGCTCCTCCACATAACCGGCGACCGGCGGCGAGGTCTTCTGCTGTCGTTCCCATGGCGTGGACGCTCCGTCCGGGTGCGATGCGGGCGTCAGGGAATGCGGCGGATCACCGATCCGGACGCCTGGCTGACGGACTGGTCACGCCTACAGCCCCAGATCCAGCGCGAGACACGAGAAGTGATTCCACGACCCTTCCGGGTTGTAGGAGGCGATCCCCGAAGCGTTCGGCTCGGCCACCTTCTCCTCGACCATTTCGTGGAACTGGATACGGTCCGGCAGCCTGCCGAAGCGTGCGTGCCGGGCTGCCGCTGCCGCGTCCAACGAGGACTCGGTTTCCATGGTGGCTCCCTCTCCGTCGTGGCGACCGGCCCACAGGACCCGGTCGCCATCAGACTGCGCCCCCGGCGCGTCACCTGTCAAGGCGGTGACGCATGACAGGACTCGTGGACGGAGCGCTGTCCGGGCGCGGCTGCGCGGGGCACCACGCCAGGGCTCGGGAACCCGATGCGCAGCAGACCCGCTGCCGCGGCGGCGGCCAGGACGACGACGGCGGCCAGGATCAGGGCCCGGTGGTAGCCGTGGTGGATCAGCGGCGCGACGACGAGGGGGCCGAGTATCTGCCCGACGGAATACCCGGCCGTCAGCAGCGCGATGGGGCGCGGGAACCGCAGGTGTGCGCCTGCGGCGAGTGCGAGGGTGCTGACCCCGATGAACGTCGCGCCGAACAGGACCGCCGAGATCAGCGCGGCCGTCGCCCCGCCGATCAGGGCGGGCAAGGCGATACCGACCGCCTGGACGACGAGTGCGGCGAGCAGCAGGTCGGGGTGGGACCAGCGGCGCCCCAACCCCGCCCACATCGCCGAGGACGGTACGGCCGCCAGGCCGACCAGCACCCAGGCCGCGTTGCCGACCGGACCGGGTGAACTCTGCTCGATCGCGGCGACGAGGAAGGTGCCCGCGACGATGTACCCGACGCCTTCCAGGGTGTACGAGGCGAACAGGGTGGTGAACCAGCGGCGCGTGCGCGTGGTCGACCGTTCCGCTGCCGGCCCGCCGACTCCCGGTGCCGTCGTACCGGCTTCCGGTGCCGTCGCCGGGCGCAGGTGCCACGCTCCCGCGGTGAACAGGGCGGCCAGTGCGGCCGAGGCCCACCAGGCGAACCGCCAGTCGGCTACGGAGTGCAGCCCGAGGACGAGGAGGCCGGAGAGCGCTATGCCGGTACCCACTCCGCCGAAGGCCCACCCGGACAGGTGGGCGGGGTGTCCGCGGAGGTTGCCGTGGAGGGAGGCGGCCGCGATGACGAAGACCAGGGCGCTGGCCGCTCCCGCCAGCAGGCGCAGAGCGATCCACAGGCGCACGTCGTGCGTGGCGGGCATCGCGGTCAGGGTCCCGGTCAGCACGACCAGGGCGGCGCGCAGGAGAGCCGGTGAGCGGACCAGCGCGGGAGCGAGGATGCCCGCGAGCGCGCCGGCCAGATAGCCGACGTAGTTGGCGGTGGCCAGGTTCGCGCCGGTACTCGCCGACAGCCCCGCCTGCGCGTGCATCAGAGGGAGGATCGGGGTGAAGACGAAGCGGCCGATGCCCATCGCCGCCGCCAGTGCGGCAGCGGTCCGGGCGACGTGGACCCGGGGCGAGGGAGGGGAGCCTCCCGTTCGGGCCCGGGCGGCGCGCAGGTGTCGTACGGGCATGGCGAATTCCTCGTGGGCGGGTCCGCGGGGGCCGGAAATTCCTCGTGGACGGGTCCGCGGGGGCTGGAACCCGTCGTACGGGACGTAACGGCCGGACACCGTGCGCACCGCCGCGAGGTGGCCGGGTGCGCCCGTACACCGTCGGGCTCCGGCTCCCAGCGTGCTCCCGCCGGCCTCGCCCAGGCCACGACCGGATTCCTCGCTGCTGGTAGGGAGAACCTCCTACCGGACGTAGCATGGCCGGTGTGGAGCTGCGCCAACTGCGGTACTTCGTGGCGGTGGCCGAGGAGCTGAACTTCGGCCGGGCGGCCGAGCGTCTCCTGATCGCCGGCCCGTCCCTGTCCCAGCAGATCAAGGCACTCGAACGCGACCTCGGCGTACGGCTCTTCGACCGGGACCGCCGCTCGGTCTCGCTCACGGCGGCCGGTACCGCCCTGCTTCCGCAGACGCGCGCCCTGCTGGCACAGGCCGACGACCTCCAGCAGCATGCCCGCCGGCTGTCCGGCTCCGAGCCACTGCGCCTCGGCTACGTCAACTGGCTCCCCGCGGATTTGAGCGCCCGCACCTCCGCGGTGGCCCAGGTCCACCTGGACGCCTGGGTCGCGCCGTCGCACACCCAGGCCGCGCGGGTGGCCGACGGCAGCCTGGACCTCGCCGTGTGCTGGGTGCGGACGGAAGACCTCGTGAAGCACGGCCTGGACGCCCGGCTCATCGGCGCCGACCGGTTGTACGCCGTCGCCGCCGGTGACGACACCGGTGAGGTGGCGGTCCGGGACACCGTCGTCCTCCTCGACGACGACACCACCTCCTGGTTCTCCTGGAACGCCTACGCCGAGCAGTTGGCGCGGGACACCGGGGCGCGCGCGATGCGCATCTCCGACAACGGCATCACCGGCCCGGCCTTCTTCGACCACGTCCGGCGCAGCCGGCTGCCGGTCGTCAACTGCCCGAAGGGGCAGACCACGCCGGTGCCGCCCGACCTGGTCCGGCGCACCGTCGTGGCCCCGGAGGTCTGGTGGACCTGGTCCCTGGTGTGGCGTCGGAGCGACGTCCGTGGCGCGGTCCGCGCCGTCGTGGAGGCCCTGTGCGACGGCGTCGGCGACCTCGGCATCCACGGCCCGGCCGCATGGCTGCCCCTCGACGACCCGTACCGGGCCTAGGCTGTGTCGTCAAATGTCAAGGCGCACCTCAGGAGTGATGCGAGGGCGACGGCTGCTCCGTAGGACTCGGCAGTCCTGTCGTAGCGGGTGGCGATCCCACGCCACTGCTTCAACCGGTTGAAGCACCGTTCCCCGACGTCGCGGTGCTTATATGTCTCGCGGTCGAAGGCCGGCGGGCGGCCCCTCGGCTGCCGCGCCGGGCCCGGTTACGGACCCGGTCGGCCCGCTCGGGAATCCCACTCGCCATCGAAGAGTTCATGGCGACCAATCAGACCACCATGACCTATCAAGCAAGATCATTTGAAGACATCGCCTAGCGGAACACCGTGCGCGTCCGTCGGGGCCCACGTGTCCGTCGATGCTGGCGCGCGGCGCATCCGGCTAATTAGCCGACCGGTCGGCTATGATGAAGGAGCGGGCGCGCCGGTCCGCTGGAGAGCACCCGGCCGCAGCTGGTTCCGACCGACAGGAGCACGACGATGGACAGCAGCACGACGGACACGGAGGCGATCCTGCGCGGGGTCCTCGACCGGTGGAAGGCAGCCGTCGACGGGCATGAACCGGAGCGGGTCGCGTCGCTGTTCACCGAGGACGCGATCTTCCAAGGACTGCACCCCTACAGCGTGGGACGCAGAGGCGTGGCCGACTACTACGCCTCACAGCCCCTGGGACTGACCGCCGACTACCGCATGGTCGAGACCAGGCGGCTCGCGGACGACCTCGCCCTGGGCTACCTGAGCGTGGACTTCTCCTTCACCGACCGGCCCACGCTCACCGTCAACCTGGCCGTGCTGGTCAAGCGCGCGGAAGACGGCTGGTACATCACGCACTACCAGGTTTCGCACCTCGGCTAGACCCGGACGCGCGGGGGGTGAGCGCGCAGGCCGCGGTGCCGCCGGGCAGTCGGTGGCGGTTGGCGGCGATGAGGCGGTAGACGCCGTGCGCGATCCAGCGCATCGGCGGCAGACGGAGCAGCGCGCCGACGACCACCCATCCACCACCGGCACTCGACAGAAGACCGGCGACCGCCTGGGCGCCTCCGTGGACCCTTCCGTCCGGGGTCACCCACAGCGCTTCGTACTCGGCCCGCCCACGGGTGATCCCCAGGGCCTCCAGGGGAGCGCCCTGCTGGGCCGTGATCTCGCAGCGAGGCTTGATCCACTTCCGGGCGAAGGCGACCGAGGCCGTACAGAAGCCGCAGTCGCCGTCGTACACCAGCACTGGTTGCGTCCGCATACCCTCCATGGTGCCGTGGGCGACGCGCTCCCTCGCCATCGGGTGGGGTGGCGCCCGCGGGGTCACGGCAACGTGGCGGTCACGGGCCTGGCCTGGAACGCCGGCGTTTCAGGTGTCCAGCAGGCGCGTGACGGCGGTCATCGCCCGTTCCACCGCGGCCCGTGACTCCTCGGAGTGGTCGAGCAGTTCGAAGCCGTGCCGGCCGTGCGGCACGTCGAGGACCTCCACGGTCGCCCCGCACTCGGTGGCGGCGTCCAGGAACTGCCCGACCGTCGCGGCGAAGGAGGGGTGTTCACGTCCTGCCCGGGTGAGAACCGTGTTCAACCGTCCGGCGCCGCGTAGGGCGGCCACGGGACGGAAGCGGGCGTCCACCGTCTCCCAGCCGGGCGGTGGGGCGAGGACGGGGTAGGTCAGGGCCAGGCAGCGCAGCCAGGGCGGGGGTGCCGCGAGCCAGTCCGCCGCGAGGAGACCGCCGGCGGAGAAGAACCAGAGCGCGATCCGGTCCGGGTCCACTCGGGGGTCGGCACGTAGCCGGTCGACGGCCTCCGCGACGTCCTCCGCCGCCTTCGCGTAGTCGGTGAGAGCGTGCAGGCGGTGATCGAGGGTCGCGCCGACGACACCTCGGCTTGCCGCGTAACGTCCGTAACCGAGGAAGAAGGGCGTGTCCCGCGGGGTGGGCCGGTGGGTGGGGTCCACCGGGCCGCCGTGGACGAAGAGGACGGCTGGCCGGGGACGATCGGCCCGCGGGAGATGGAGGTCGAGGCGGCCGACGCGCTCCCGGGGCGCCTCGGGCGGATCGAGGAGGAAGGTTTCGCGGTGGCCGGCCGGATCGTCGTCCGGTGCGGCGATACGGTGGCCCTCCCCCGCCGCCGCCTTGATCAGCACCTCGGCGAGCTCGTCCGGCCGGGACAGCATCGGCCAGTGCCCGGTGGGGAGTTCGAAGTAGCTCACCCGGGGACCGGCGAGTTCCCTGAACTGAGGGGGACCGGAGCGTACGAGCATCTCCACCGTGTCGATGCCCGGTCCGTCGGCGGTGCAGAGGACCGCCGTGGCGGGCAGCCGCTGGGCGGCGCCGGTGAGCCGGAGCGGCTCGGTGAAGGTGGCGGCGGGCTGCGGTACCGCGAGCCGGTCGAGCCGACCGAGTGCCTCGGCGGACAGGCCGGCGGTGCTGCCCCAGCGCTCCCACGCGCGGCCCTGCGGCGGCCGCACCGGGGCGTCGTCGTGTGCCAACCGGGTGCGTACGGTCTCGTCACGAACGAGTTGGCGCGCGGTGTCGCCGTCCCGGGGCAGGCCGGCGGCGACGTGGACGACCCGGGCGATCCGCTCCGGGCGCCGGTCGGCGGCGCCGAGGACGGGGTGGATGCCGTAGTCGTGTCCGACGAGCACGACCCGGGGGGCTTCGATCCGGTCGACGATCCTCGACAACTCCGCGATGTGGGTGGCCAGTCCGGCGTCGGGTGCGCCGTCGAGCGTCACCGGCCACACCCGCTCCCCCGCCTCCCGCAGCCGTCCGGCCACCTCCTCCCACATCCAGCCACCGGTGAAGGGGCCACCCACCAGTACGAACTCCGTCATGCCGCCTCCTCGTCAGCAGTACCGCGCGGCTCCGCGGTCGTCGGCAGGCTAGGAACTCCTCCAGGGGGAGCTTCAAGAGCCGGTGGGCGAGGGCGTCGAATCGCCTCGCTAGGCTGGGTGTTCGGGCCGTCGAGACTCCGAGGGGGACGTGTCGTGCAGTCGGACGGGCTGTGGAGCATCGGGGAGCTCGCCGAGCGCGCCAGGGTGACCGTCAAGACCGTGCGCTTCTACTCGGACCGGGGGTTGCTGCCGGAGGCGGGCCGCAGCGGTGGCGGGCACCGGCGGTACGGGCCCGAGGCGCTCGAACGGCTCCGGGTCATACGGTCGTTGCGCAGCCTCGATCTCGCCGTGCCGGAGGTCGAGCGGGCGCTGGACCGGGACGGGGCTCTGGAGCAGGTGCTCGGGGAACGGCTGCGGGGTGTCGAGCGGGAACTGGCCGCGCTGCGGTGGCGGGAGGCCGCGCTGCGGCTCCTCGCGGACTCCAGCGGCGACGAGCGCGAAGAACGGCTGCTGTTGCTGGGGGCGTTGACCCTTCCTCCCGACATGGACGCCGTGATCCGGTTCTGGCGCCGGGTGCTGCCGGTCCGGTTGCCCGCGCGCCTGGTGTCCGGGGTGCTCGACGCGGTGGTGCCGGCCCCGCCGCAGGCGCCGGTCCCCGAGCAGGTCCTCGCCCTCGGCCGCCTGCACGCGCTGGTCTCGGATCCCCGCCTGGACCGTGTGCCGTCATTGCGGCCGCGGCCACCGCTGGCCGGGGAGACCTACCGGCCCACCGTGCTGTACGAAGCGCTGGACGAGGCGTACGGCCTGGCGGGGGCCCAGGTGCGCGGTGGGCGTCCACCCGAGGGGGGAGGCGCGCTCGACTGCTTCGTCGCCGCCTACGCGGCGGCGCTCGGCACCCGTGACAGCCCGGACTTCCGGCGGCGGCTCGCGGAGCTGCTCGCGCGCGAGGACGGCCCCGTGATGGCCCGCTACTGGAAGCTGGCCGCGCCCCTGCTGCCGGCGGACGAGCCGGGGCTCGGTCTGCTGCACCACCGGCTCTTCCTGGCGCTGCGTGCCGACAGCGCCGTGGACTCGGCGCCGCATCGGGCCCAGCCGGTGCGTTCCTCCCTCTCACCTCCCTTGTGACGCAGTGTGGTTGACTGCCCAGGTGTTGCCTGAAACCGTCTTCACCACCCGTGACCTGCCGGCGAGCGACCGCTTCGAGGCGTGGACTGAGCAACTGGGGCGCACGCACGCGCCGATGCACCTGAGCAGCGAGCGTGCCGCCGACTACCGGGGGCACCAGCGCGTGATCGGCCTGGGCGAGGTGACGGTGTGGCCGGCGACCTTCGACCACCTGGTGTTCCACCGGACACCGAGGCTCGTGCGCCAGTCCGACCCCGAGGTGTTCCACCTGTCCCTGTTGCGGCACGGCGACGCCGCGGCGAGCTGGGGCCGGCAGCAAGTCGGCTACGGGGTCTCCGACTTCCACGTGAACTGCTCGTCCCGGTCGTACGAGATCTCCACCGGGTCCCAGCCGGTCACCATCATCGGGGTGGAGATCCCGCGTACCGCGGTGGGCGTTCCGGTCCGCCGGGCCGACGACGTGGTCGGGCGCCGGATTTCCGGCCGTACGGGCATGGGCGCGCTGCTCGCCGGACTGCTGGTGCAGTTGACCTCGGACACCTCCTCCTACCGGGCGGCCGACGCCGAGCGGCTGGGAACGGTCGTCGGCGACCTGGTCACCGCCGTCTTCGCCCACGCCCTGGAGGCGGAGCCCCGACTGCCGCCCGAGACGCACGCCCGCACCCTGATGCTGCGCATCAAGTCCTTCGTCCGACAGCACCTGGTCGATGCGCACCTGACGCCCGTGAAGATCGCCGAGGCCCACCACATCTCGCGCAGCTACCTCTACCGCCTCTTCCAGGAGGAGGGGCTGACCGTCGCCTCGTACGTACGCGGACAGCGGCTGGCCGGTGCCCTGAGGGATCTCACCGACCCCGCTGCGCGCACGGTCCCCATCCACGTCATCGCGGCCCGCTGGGGTTTCCCGCGTCCCGGTGACTTCACCCGCGCCTTCCGCTCCGTGCACGGCGGCACTCCGAGCGAGGTGCGGGAACGGGCGCTGTGCCGTCCTGATATGGACGGTGCGCACACGGCCGTGGACGCTGCGCGAAGGACAACTCCCGGGTCCCACGGGGATCATTGATCCCGGTCGCTCACCAGGCCCAGAGCCGATGGCGCGCCAGGGCCACGGGGGTGCCCTGCCGCGCCCTCGGCGCGAGGCGCCCGCCGTCGGCGGCGTCGATGTCCGCGAGGACCGACGCCGCCGGGGCGACCGTGCCGACATGCCGACGGCCGCCGGAGTGCGTGCGCGCGCGTCGAGTCCCCGAGGAGCAGGGCTCCGGGACGGCGGCCGGCACGGGCAGACGACCCTCCTCGTGACAGTGACCCGCAAGGGTCGCACCCCCGGCCGCCCCCAGAACGATTCCGCGCGCTCCGCCGAAGGCCGCGTGAGGCGTCCGACGAGGCGGTGCGCGAAGGACCGTGGTGAGGGTCCCGCGCAACCGCCACCGCCGTGGACAGGACAACGTGCGAAGACCGTGCGCGGCGGCCGGGACAGGCGACGGAGCGTCAATCCGCCGTGTCCGCGTCGAGTCGGGCGAGCCCCTCCTGCCATCGCCGGCGGCGCTCCTCCTCGGACTGTTCCCACCACGGTGCGCCCCGCTCCCCGAGGGCGATCTTCGCGCACCGCACCCGCGCGCGGGCCGACCGCTCGGCCTCCGGATCGCCCGCCCCGGTGGCGGTCCGCACCGCGCGGCGGGCCGCCATCAGGTGACGCCGCAGACGGGCGGCGCTCTCCTCCGGGAGGGACGGATCCGTTGCCCGCCATCTCCGGCCGTCGACCACGACGAAGTGTCCGTCGGGAGTCCGCTCGGGGGGCTGCCGCGCGTTCATGGGAACGATTCTGCGCGCTGCCGCCGGCCTCTCGCGAGCGGTGACCGCCCGGCCGGAACATGACGGCCGGGATCGGGCGGGCTGAACTCGCGCGACGGGGGTACCGGCAGGGCGACGCGTGACGCGGCTGCTTCGAGGGGTGACGATGGGTTCGGCGAATCAAATGCGACAGCTCAGGGCCGTGTACGCCGGTGGTGTGGTCGCCTGGACCTTCTGCCTGCTCCTGAGTCTGGTCGGCGACGACGGGACGGAACGGCAGACGGTGTTCCTGCTGGGCCTGCTCGCCATCTTCCTCGTGCTGCTGCTGTGGTCGACCTGGTGCCTCTGGGAGACCGGGGCCCCCCGCCCCCGGGACCGGGCCCCCAGGACGGTGGCCGAGGAGGTGGCCGCGGCACCGGGCGAGCACGTCTGACACCGGTGCCGTCAGCGGTGGCTGCCGGCCCGGCGGTGCGGTTCTATGCGGACGGGCTTGTCCACGGGCGCGTTCTCGATGTCGTCGAGCTGCGCTTCGATCGTGGCGCGCAGGTCGTCGTAGTCCGCGAAGGTGTGGTCGTGGAACAGGGTGTAGCCCGTCCACATCAGGTTGGCGCACACCCGCGCCGGCACCCGGCCGGTCCGGGCGCCCATGCCCACGAGTGCCACCGACCGTATGCTGCCGGGCGCCTTCTTGTTCTGCCGGTGGATGGCCTGGAAGGCCGCCGCGCAGGCCAGGGCCACGTTGAGGGTCTCGCTCACGTTCTGCGAGGACGTCTCCATCGTCGGCGTGGAGATCAGGAAGCGCGGCCTGACCGCTCCGGAGGGGACGCACACCGCGCTGCCGACCGGGAGCGTGCCCGCGAACTCGTCGCGTATCGCCTTCTGCACCCGCAGCTGGATTCCCGCGCCCAGGTACCGCTTGACGATCGCGTCGACCCCGCCGTCCATCCGGCCACGGGAGTTGGTGGGGCTGACCCAGGCGTCGACGTCCTCGTCGAGGAGCGAGCCGTTGCGGATCTCGATCTGCGGCTCGTCGGCGAACGCCGCTCGCCATGACTCCACCACCGCGGTGTTGATGTCGGTCAGAACCACCCTGAGCGGCGACTGCACGCGGTCTTCGGTCACGGTTCACTCCTGTCGGGAGACGATCACTCAACTGATCGGAAAGCTACCGCGCGCCACTGACAGCGCCGTCGCCGAGCGGCCGTGGCCGACGCGTCCGCAGGGCGCTGTCAGTGGGCACCCCTATGCTCGTGATCACTTCGTCAACCAGGCCGTCCACCTGCGCAGTTCGGCTGTTTCGACCATTCGGAGTGCCTCCACCATGAGCGATGACCGCACCCCTGCCCTGCCCGATCCCGGCGACCCGCTGGCCCTCGCGGAACTGTTCCGGGGCGGTGGCGAACCGTGGCTGCCGCTGCTGAAGCCGGTCATCGAGGCGCAGCCCGACGCGGCCGCGTTCATCGGCCCCGGCCGCGGCCCTGAGGTCGTGCCGGTGCGCGAGCTGACGTTCCAGGCGCTCAAGCCGAACGCGCCGGACAAGTGGAAGGTCGTGGTCTTCGGTCAGAACCCGTATCCGCGGCCGGAGAGCGCGACCGGCATCGCGATGTTCGACAACGCCTTCCACGACTGGCGGGACAGCCAGTTCGGCAGGGTCGTGAGCATCCGCTGCATCATCAAGGCGGCGGCGATGTGGAAGTACGGCATCCCCAAGAAGACCCCGATAGCCGATGTCCGGGCGCTGCTGAAGAAGCAGGACACCGTGCAGCCGCCGGAGTGGTTCCAGGCGATGCTCACCCAGGGCGTGCTCCTGCTGAACGCCGCTCTGACGGCCGGCAGCGACGGGGCGCTCGGCACCGACCGGCACACCCGGTTCTGGCGGCCGGTGGTCGAGCGGATCGTCGAGGAGATCCTCAGGGCGAAGCAGAGCGCCGACGGCGAGGACCGCGGTGTCGTCTTCGCCTGGTGGGGCGCGCACGCCCGCAGCCTGAAGAAGGTCGTCCTCAAGCTGCAGGAGAAGTACCCCGACGTCGAGGTCCGGCACATCGACCACGCCAACCCCGCCGCTCAAGGTGACATCTTCTGCGACGGCGACCACTTCCGAATGGTCAACGAGGCCCTGGCGTCGGTGGGTGCCGACGAGATCGACTGGCTGCCGAGCACCGGTTGGAACGCGCCTGCCGGGGAGGCCGAAGGGCAGGGCGACGGCGTCGCCGACCGCATGGGCGCGTTCATCGCGTCCACCATGGAGCTGCATCAGCTCTATCTGGACCGGCTCGCAGGCGTCAAGGACGAGGGCCTGGTCCTCCCCGCGATCACGGGCGTGTTCGACACGCCGCTCATGAATTTCGGTGATGCCGTCGCCCCGGTCGCCGCCCTGCTCTCCGGGCTGGGCGGGCATGTCGACCGCTCCCACGAGTTCGGCAAGCGGCGGGCCGACCACGTGGGCGGCGGACTGTCCGCCGACGCGATCGCCGCCCTGTACCTGTACACCTGCGAGTCGGCCTTCTACCGGGAGATCAACGCGATACTGCGCTCCCCCGACCGCGCCCGTCTCGTGCCTTATCTGCCGTACCTGCGGCTGCTGTTCTCCGCGGTGTCGCAACTGCCCGTCCGCACGTCGCCGTTGTGGCGCGGGGTGTCGCTGGACCTGCGGGCCCAGTACCCTCTCGGGCGGACCGTGACCTGGTGGGGTGTGTCCTCGTGCACGTCCGAGCCGGCGGTGGCCAGGTCCTTCCTCGGCAGCCGCGGCAAGCGGACGCTGTTCGAGGTGTCCCCGGCCCGGGCCGTCGGCATCCGGGACTTCTCCGCCTTCACCGGTGAGGAGGAGTTCCTCCTGCTGCCCGGGACGCAGCTGAAGGTGACCGACGTCAAGACGGAGCGCGGCGGCCTGTGCACCGTGAGGCTGACCGAGCTGGAGGAGCAGTCGCAGGTGTCGTGAGGCCCTGGGGCCGGCCGCTGCTCCGGCTGCGGGCGGATCACCCGTTCGGCTCCGAATGCGCGCGCCGCCGCAGGGCACTCGGGGCCCGTCACATGGTGAAGAGCCGGGTGGCGCGGTGCCGTGGCCGACCCCCGAGACTCGGCTGCGGCACCGCAGTGCTCACGTCCGCTCGTTCGTCACGTGGGCGGGAACACCTGGGTCCGCACCCAGTGGGGGTCGGGGTTGACGTAAGGCCGCCCCTGCACCATGACGGTGGGGACGGTCTCGGCGCCGTCGTTGACGGCCCGCAGGGCGGCCGCCACGGCCGGGTCCCGCCAGATGTGGACCCAGTGCAGACGGCGGGCGCCGCGGCCCAGGCGGAAACGCAGGCGCAGGCAGTACGTGCAGCACGCCCGCCGGTACAGGACCGGCCGTCCGTCGACGGCACCGCGGGCTTGTGCCTCCGCCGCGCCGATCTACCGGGGGGAACACCAGCGGGGAGGTGATCCCCGCGAACAGGACGAAGAACAGCGGCTGTGCAGCGGCGGCGCGGGGCGCGTCTCACCACCAGGGTGGCCGCGAGGAGTGAGCCAGACGCGAGGTCGCGACCGCCGGACGGTCCGCGACGGCGTCGTTCCGCCCGGCCGCGAGCAGAAGCGGCCGGGCGGGACGGAGGCACCTCAGAAGCGGGGCGGTGCCGGGGTGTGCTGCGGGGCGGGGAGGATGCGCTGCTTGACGCCGGCACCCTGACGGCCCGACGGCTTGCAGGTGACGTCCTGGGCGGGCAGCTTGCCGTTGTTCAGGTAGGCGTTCACCGCGCGGTCGGCGCAGGCCCGGGGGTCACCGGAGTACACGCCGTGGCCCTCGCCGCCCTTGACGTACACCATGCGCGAGCCCTTGAGGGCGCGGTGCATGCCGAGGCCGCTGGCCAGGGGGGTCTGGGAGTCCCACTGGTTCTGGACGGTGAGCAGGCCGACCTTGTTGTCGACCGTCGTGGCGGGCTCCGAGGGCTCGTTCCAGAACGCGCAGGGCGTGATGTTGGAGGCGAAGTCGCCGTAGAGCGGGTACTTGGCCTTGTCCCGGACGGCGTCACGCCGGTACTGCTCGGGGTCGCGCGACCAGGCGGCGGTGTCGCCGCAGACCACGGTCCAGAACACGGCGGAGCCGTTGTCGGCGGGCGGCTGCGCGGCGGCCGCGAAGCGGCGCGGTTCCGGCCGGCCGTCCGGGGTGGCGAGGAGGTGGGACACCCGGTGGCCGGCGGCGGCCTTCTTCAGCTGGACGACGGACTCGGTGGCGGACTCGGGGCTGAAGAACTGCGCGCGCAGGGCGGCGCGGATGTCGTCGCCGTCGAGCTTCTGGCCGCCGTCGTCGATCGGGGTGCGGTCGGCGCGGGCGATCAGGTCCCAGAACGACTTCCGCACCTTGGCCGGGGTGTCGCCGAGCTTGTAGGTGCGGTGGCGCTGCGCGGCCCACTTGGTCCAGCGGGTGAAGGCCGGCTCGGTGCCCTCCGCCCAGATCTGGATCATGCCACGCCACACACGTGCGGGGTCTACCGAGCTGTCCAGCACGAAGCGGTCGGTCCGGCCCGGGAACATCTGGGCGTAGACGGCGCCGAGGTAGGTGCCGTAGGAGTAGCCCAGGTAGGAGATCTTCTTCTCCCCCAGGACGGCGCGTATGACGTCCATGTCGCGGGCGGTGTTGCGGGTGGTGATGTAGGGAAGCGTGTCACCGTTCTTGGCACGGCACTTGTCGGCCACGGTACGGGCCCACTTGACGTCCTGGCTGAACGTCGTTGTCTTGTAAGGGCGTTCGGAGTTCTGCTCCTTGGCCGTCAGGCCGCAGGTGACCGGGCTGCTGCGGCCTACGCCGCGCGGGTCGAACCCGACGAGGTCGTACTGCTCGCGTACGTTCTTGGGCAGCATTTCCTTCATCATGACCGGCATGTCCAGCCCTTCGCCGCCCGGGCCGCCGGGGTTGAAGACCAGGGCGCCGCGCTTCTTGCCGGGGACGCCGGTCTTCATGCGGGAGATGGCCAGCTTGACGGTCTTGCCGTCGGGGCGGCTGTAGTCGAGCGGAACCTTGATGGTCGCGCACTGGAAGGCGGTGGGCAGCGACCGGTCGCACCGGTGCCATGCGGGCTTCTGTTGCTCCGCTCTCTGCCGTGGTTCCGCCGCGGATGCCTGCGTGGGGGCCAGGGTGGCGACGAGCGCTGCCGCGACTCCCCCGGTGAGCAGGGGCGCCATGCGTCCGATCCGCACGATGGGCCGTTCCTTTCGATCAACTTCCAGGACGGCACCACCCTTTCGCGTACGAGAGGTGGGCGAATCCCTCTGCGGAGCGGTCTTGCTACGACCTGCGGTGTACACAGAAAGAGACGTGAGGAGGAGAACCTGAACGGGCCTTTCCCCATCCGCACTTGAGTGCCTTGAGCAGGCGTCTTCGCGGTACGCGGGTGCCGCGTGCGGATGGGGGGTGACCGGAGCGTCGCGGGACCGTCGCCGCTCTCGCGCGGTGAGCGGGCGACGGAGGGTCACAAGCGGTCACTACGACCGTTGTTCGCGGACAGGGTCCGACCGTTGCGGGCCACTAAGCGACATGCCGCCGCGAAACCATCCGAGTTGCGCTGGGATGGCCTGTCTCATGCTGAGTCTCGGGGTGGGAGTGGAAATGAGTGACTTGGCCGAAACTGTGGAGCCCCGTCCCGCCGACGGGCGGAGCGTCATGTCGTGCCGGTGCGGTGCCGGCGAACCCGCGGGCGCGCCCGGCGCGGCCGAGGAAAGGTTTCGCGGTCTGCTGGAAGCGGCACCGGATGCCATGGTCATCGTCGACGACGCCGGAATCATCAGGCTCGTCAACGCCCAGACCGAGGCCCTCTTCGGCTACCAGCGCGAAGAACTCCTCGGCCGCCCCGTCGAACTCCTCGTACCCGGCCGCTTCCGCGGCCATCACACCCACCACCGCAACGGCTACGCCCACAACCAGCAGGTCCGCCCCATGGGCGCCGGGCTCGACCTGTACGGACTGCGCAAGGACGGCACCGAGTTCCCCGTCGAGATCAGCCTCAGCCCCCTGGAGACCACGGACGGCCTGCTCGTCTCCGCCGCCGTACGCGACGTCAGCGAACGCAAGGCGGCGGAGGAAAGGTTCCGGGGACTGCTGGAGGCGGCACCGGACGCCATGGTCATCGTCGACGACGCCGGAATCATCAGGCTCGTCAACGCCCAGACCGAGGCCCTCTTCGGCCACCGGCGCGAAGAACTCCTCGGCCACCCCGTCGAACTCCTCGTACCCGGCCGCTTCCGCAGCCATCACACCCACCACCGCAACGGCTACGCCCACAACCAGCAGGTCCGCCCCATGGGGGCCGGACTGGAACTGTACGGACTGCGCAAGGACGGCACCGAGTTCCCCGTCGAGATCAGCCTCAGCCCGCTGGAGACCGCGGACGGCCTGCTCGTCTCCGCCGCCGTACGCGACGTCAGCGAACGCAAGGCGGCGGAGGAACGCATCAACGAGCTCGCGGCGCTCGTGGAGTCCTCGCAGGACGCGATCCTCGCCAAGACCCTGGACGGCCACATCACCTACTGGAACGCGGCGGCACAGCGGCTGTACGGGTTCACCGCCGGCGAGGTGCTGGGGCGGCACGTCTCCGTGCTGGCGCCGCCCGACCGGGAGGACGAGATCAGCGCGCTCCTGGAGAGGTTGCGCGAGGGGGAGAAGGTGGAGCACTTCGAGACGCTCCGCGTCACCCGCTCCGGTGCCCTGCTGGACGTGGACGTCACCCTGTGGCCGACCCGGGCGCGCAGCGGAGAGGTCGTCGGGGCGTGTGCGATCGTCCGGGACATCAGCGACCGCAAGCGCGCCGAGGCGGAGCTGACGGAGCTGTACGAGCAGCAGCGGCACATCGCCCTCACGCTGCAGCGCAGCCTCATGGGGACCCCGCCGGCCATCCCCGGTCTGGCGACCGCCAGCCGCTACCGGCCGGCGACCACGGGTGCGGGTGTCGGCGGTGACTGGTTCGACCTGGTCCCGCTGGGCGCGGGCCGGGTCGGGGTGCTGATCGGTGACGTGATGGGCCGCGGTCTGGAGGCCGCCGCCGTCATGGGCCAGCTGCGGTCCGCGGCGCACGCCCTGGCGAAGACCGGACTGCAGCCCCGCCAGCTGATGCAGGCGCTGGACACCGTCGTCGCCGATCTTGACGTGCCCGACCAGCTGGTCACCTGCTGCTATCTGATCATCGCCGCGGACGCGGGCGAGGTGACCATCTGCTCCGCCGGACACCTGCCCGTGCTCGTGGCGGTTCCCGGACGGAGCACCCAGACGCTCGAGGCGCCGGTGAACGCCCCCCTGGGCGTGGGCGGAATGATCTACGAGCAGTGCAGTACGACCGTTCCCCGCGGCTCCACCCTCGTGCTGTACACCGACGGTCTGATCGAGACTCCGGGCAGCGACATCGAGGACCAGCTGAACAAGCTCGTCGCCACCCTCGACGAGCTCGTCGAGGTCGATCCCGGTCTCGAGGCCTCCGCCGACCACGTCCTGAAGACGCTGCTGCCCGACGCCGACGGCCACGACGACGTCACGCTCCTGCTGACCCAGCTGCCTGCCGCTCCCCTGGCCACCGCCGTCACGGATCTGGCGGCCGCCCCCGAGTCCGTGGCCGCGGGCCGGGAATTCCTCTCCAGGACGCTGGCGGCGTGGGGTTTCGCGGAGGCGATGGACGATGCGCGGCTGCTGCTCTCGGAGGTTCTCACCAACGCGGTGCAGCACGGGCAGGGGCCGATCGGCGTGCACCTGTGCCGGACGGACGCCGACCTCACCGTGGAGATCAGCGACCGCAGTCCGGCCCTGCCCCAGCCCCGTCAGGCGGCCGAGGACGAGGAGTCCGGGCGCGGCCTGCTGCTCGTCCGCGCACTCGCCGACGACTGGGGGGTGCGGCCCACGGACGAGGGGAAGACCACGTGGTTCAGCCTGAAGACGTGAGGGCGAGGGTCATGGCCGGTCCGGCCTGCTCGTTCAGGAGCCGCCGCGACGCCCTCCCGCGGTGCTACGGACGACCGGGAGGGCCGCCGTCGTACTCGGCGACGGACACCCGGCCGGGCACGGCGACGCCCGCGCGGGCCAAGGGCGCCGGCAGACGATGGCCCACCGGTCGCCGAAGGCGATGACCGGTGGGCGGGTCGCCGGAAGACAGGAGCCGGGCGGCGCGATCACCGGCCGGCCGGGTCCGTGGTGTCTCCCGGCAGGACGTGTCGCGGCGCGGCGCCGCGGTCAGCTGTCGGCGAGCATGCCTTCGCGCAGGCGGGCGAGGGTGCGGGTCAGCAGGCGGGAGACGTGCATCTGGGTGACGCCCAGCTGTTCGCCGATCTGCGCCTGGGTGAGTTCGTCCACGAACCGCATGTGCAGAATCCGCCGGTCGCGCTCGCCGAGGCCGGCGATCAGCGGGGCCAGGGCGTGGAAGTCCTCCACCAGCCCCAAGGCCCGGTCCTCGGCACCGATGAAATCGGCCAGCGCCGCCTCGCCGTCCTCGCTGCCGTGGATCGTGGCGTCCAGCGAGGCCGAGGTGTAGCCGTTCGCGGCCAGACGGGCCTCCCGCACCTCCTCCACGGGCAGACTCATCAACTCCGACAGCTCCCCGTCCGTCGGAATCCGGCCCAGCCGCCCCCGCAACTCCTCCGTCGCACGGGCCAGCTGCACACGGGCCTCCTGCAACCGCCGCGGCACATGCACGGCCCACGTGGTGTCACGGAAGAACCGCT
This sequence comes from Streptomyces albidicamelliae, assembly GCF_025642175.1. Lineage (NCBI taxonomy): Bacteria > Bacillati > Actinomycetota > Actinomycetes > Kitasatosporales > Streptomycetaceae > Streptomyces > Streptomyces albidicamelliae. Next base: position 404,775 of record NZ_CP106795.1, read on the forward strand.
TGATCTCCCCCACGATGTACGGAATCGCGAAAGACGTGAACTCCGCCTCCCGGGACAGCTCGAACCGGTCGATCGCCTTGATCAGACCGATCATGCCGACCTGGACGATGTCCTCCATCTCCTCCGCACCCCGGCTGCGGAACCGCCCCGCCGCATACCGGACCAAGGACATGTTCATCTCGATCAGCGTGTTCCGCGCGTACTGGAACTCCGGCGTACCCTCCTCCAGCACCGCCAGCCGCCCGAAGAACAACCTCGACAACTCCCGGGCATCCTTCGGCGCCACCTGCGAAGGGTCGGCGATCTCGGGCAACTCGGCCGTATGGGTGTCGGTCGTCAGGCTCGTGAGCGGCATGCTGCATCCCCTCCCACAGTCGGAGTCGATCTCGCCGCCGCCCCGGTGCCGGGCGACAGCCGATGACCCAGCGTACTGGTGATCCCGCTCGGCGCGCCCACCGACCCGGCGGGCGCGCCCTCGGGCCGCCCGGATCCCCGCCGGGCGGCCCTCAGCACTACCTGCTGGTCAGAACCTCGGAACCGGCGACTGCGCCTGGACGAGTTCCGCGGCCTCCGCCTCCGTCTCGACCGACGGCGGGGAGCCCGCCAGCGGCTTGTTGGCCGTCTCCTTCATGAGCAGGACGGCGACGGCGCCCACGACCGCCGCGGCGGTGGCGTAGTAGGCGGGCATGAGGTTGGTGCCGAACGCACTGATCAGGGCGGTGATCACCAGTGGGGTCGTACCGCCGAAGAGCGAGGTGGAGAGGTTGTAGGCCACCGACAGGGAGCCGTAGCGGACCTTGGTGGGGAAGATCGCCGGGAGCGCCGCCGACATCGTGCCGAGCATCGCCACCAGGGAGAGCCCCATCAGGAGCAGGCCCAGGGCGATGAGGACCACGCTGCCCTGCCGGATGAGCAGGAAGGACGGCACGGACAGGAAGAGGAAGCCGAGCATGCCCGTCATCAGCAGCGGCTTACGGCCGAAGCGGTCGGAGAGCCGTCCCACCCGGTTGATGACGCACATCTGGACGACCATCACGACGAGCAGGATCAGCAGTCCGTGGTCGGTGCCGTAGCCGAGTTCGTCGGACAGGTAGGTGGGCATGTACGACAGCAGCATGTAGTCGGTGATGTTGTACGCCGCGACGAGCGCGATGCACAGCAGCAGCGGCCGCCAGTAGCGGGTGCAGATCTCGGCGAGGTCCCCGGTGGCGGAGGTCTCCACGGCGTCGGCGGCCTCGCTCGCCCTGGCCTGGCCGCCCTCCAGCTTCTGGAAGGCGGGCGTCTCGTCCAGCTTGAGCCGCAGGTACAGGCCGATGAGGCCGAGCGGGGCGGCGACCAGGAAGGGAATGCGCCAGCCCCACGTCAGCATCTGGTCGTCGCTGAGGAGGCTGCTGAGGACGACGACGAGCCCGGAGGCGGCGACGTAACCGGCGAGCGTGCCCAGCTCCAGGAAGCTGCCGAAGTATCCGCGCCTCTTGTCGGGCGCGTACTCCGCGATGAACGTCGAGGCGCCGCCGTACTCCCCGCCGGTGGAGAAGCCCTGCACCAGCCGGAAGAAGATCAGCAGGACCGGCGCCCAGAGGCCGATCACCGCGTGCGAGGGAATGAGGCCGATGGCGAAGGTCCCGACCGCCATCAAGATCATGGTGAAGGAGAGGATGCGCTTGCGGCCGACCTTGTCGCCGAGCGGCCCGAGGACCATCCCGCCGACGGGACGCACCAGGAACGCGACCGCGAAGGTCGCGAAGGAGCTCAGCAACTGGACGGTGTCGCTCCCCGACGGGAAGAAGACCTTGCCGAGCGTCGCCGCGAGATAGCTGTAGATCCCGAAGTCGTACCACTCCATGGCGTTGCCGAGGGCGGCCGCCTTGGTGGCGCGCCTGACCGCGGACTCGTCGGTGACGGTGATGTCGCCGCGGCGCAGTTTCGGGTGGCGTCGCCTCTCGATCGCACGGAACAGCACGGGGTGGCGTTTGACCGCTGCGCTGTTCATCGACTCGTCGGGCGCCGCCATGACGGGGTTCCTTTCCTGGGACACGTTCCACACACCGGGACCGCGCGTCGCGTGACACTTAGCGACCGCGCAGGTCCCGTGACACAACGTGTGCGCAGTTCTCCCCCGCATAAACGAGAGGCGTCACACACCACAGGATCCGTTACACAGGGTGACAGGGGCGCTTCGTCGCGGATCGCGGTGTTCACCCGGACGCCGTCCGGGGAACCTGATCAGCCCGGGTCCCGCCCCGAGCCGGGTGCCGCCCCGGTGAGAGGAGCACATGTGACGACGTCGGGATCAGCGGCGGACGGCCGGAGCCCGGAATCCGCCGAGGCCGGTCAGGAGCCGGACCCCCGCCGGTGGCGTGCGCTGTGGGTCACTCTCGTGGCCGGCTTCATGAGCCTGCTGGACGTGACGATCGTCGCGGTCGCCCTGCCCACCATCCAGCGCGAGCTGCACGCCTCGCCCGCGCAGGTGCAGTGGGTGGTGTCCGGGTACGCCCTCACCTTCGCCCTCGCCCTGGTCACCGCGGGACGCCTGGGCGACGCGCTGGGCCGGCGCCGCATCTTCCTGCTGGCTCTCAGCGGCTTCGTGCTGTTCAGCGCCGCCGGCGGAGCGGCCCCGAACATCACCCTGCTCGTCGTGGCCCGCCTCGCGCAGGGCCTGGCGGCCGGCTTCATGGCGCCGCAGAACTCCGCGCTGATCCAGCAGATGTTCCGGGGTGCCGAACGCGGTCGTGCCTTCGGGTTCTTCGGAGCAACCGTCGGCGTCTCCTCCGCCGCGGGGCCCCTCACCGGCGGTCTCATCCTGGCCCTCGCCTCGGGCGCGCAGGGCTGGCGGTGGATCTTCTACGTCAACGTCCCCATCGGCGTCCTCGCCGTCCTCCTCGGCCGCCACCTGCTGCCCCACCTGCGGCGGTCCGGCCGGGGGCACGTGGACCTGCCGGGTGTGCTGCTTCTCGGCCTCGGGGTGCTCGCGCTGATGTTCCCGCTGGTCCAGGCGGACTCCGGAGGCATCGGCCGACGGTGGTGGCTGTTCCTGGTCGGTGCCGCGATCCTCGCCGTCTTCGTGCGGTGGCAGTACCGCCTCGTCGCCCGCGGCGGGCAGCCGCTGCTCGACCCCCGCCTGTTCACCACTGTGCGCGGCTACGCCGTCGGCGCCGGTGTCGGCACCCTGTACTTCGTCGGCTTCAGCGGCATCTGGCTGGTCTTCGCCCTCTTCTACCAGCAGGGGCCCCTGCACTTCTCGCCGCTCCGGTCCGGTCTCGCCGTGACCCCCTTCGCGCTGGGTTCGGCGAGTGCGGCCGTGGTGGCCGGACGGCTGGTGGACCGGTTCGGCCGGCTGCTCACCGTCTGTGGTCTCACGGGGGTGATCGCCGGTCTGGGCGGTACCGCGCTGCTGCTCCGCTTCGCACCCCTGGATCCCGCGCCCTGGCTCGCCGCGCCGGCCCTCTTCCTCGGCGGCATCGGCAGTGGTTTCGTGGTGTCCCCCAACATCACCATGACCTTGCGGGACGTACCCGTGCGCATGGCGGGCGCGGCGGGCGGTGCCCTGCAGACCGGGCAGCGGCTCGGCGCCGCGGTGGGCACCGCGGCGCTGCCCGGCCTGTTCTACCTGGTGCTCGGCAGGAGCCACGACTACCGCGGCGCACTGGTCACCGCGATGGTCACCGCGCTGGTGGGCATGGCGGCGTCCCTGGCCCTCGCGGCGTACGACTGGCGGGGTGACCGGCGAAAGCGCGAGCCGCGCCGGAAGTGCCCCGACGAGGTCGCCAACGATCCGGTGCACTCCCGCCAGACGTGACCGCCTGCCCGGCTCAGCGTCTGCGGCCCCGGGCCGACCAGCCGCTCCCGACACCCGCGAGGTGGAGGGCGAGCACGGTGAGTCCGAGGAGCATGATGTTCGTCGAGGTGAAGGTGTCGTTGGTCGAGATGTCGGCCGCGTTGATCAGGAAGGCGATGAAGAACAGGACCGCCGAGACGATGGACAGCATGGTGTCGATCCCTTCGATGCCGCGTGGAAACGCACTCTGGTGCACAGCGGATGCCCCTTGCCGGGCACCGCACACCCCGGCTCTTCCGCGCGCCGGCACCACGAACCGCCCCCGTGGGGCGAGTTGTGCCCCGCCGGGCGATTCGCCGGGTCAGAACCGCAGGACCACGCGTACCGTCTTGCCCGCGGGATACCGTAAGAGCCGCTGTTCGTCCGCGAGTTGAGCGACGAGCAGGAGCCCGAGGCCCCCGGTGCCGTGCACGTTGTCCGGGTCCCTGGGGCGCGGCGGCGTGGTCGACGCGTCGTCGACGTCCAGCACGAGACGCCCCTGATGGGCGTGCACGCACAGCCGCCACCAGCCGGTGGCGTGCCGGTAGGCGTTGGTGCACAGCTCGGAGACGATGAGCTCGACGTCCCCGGCGTCGACCGGCGGGCAGCAGGCCGCGGTGTACTGCGCCGCCGCACGACGGGCCTCGCCGATGGACGAGCCGTCGCTGTCCAGCATCAGCAGGGCGGGGAACTCGCCGTGGGTGCGGCGCCAGACGCCGCCCGGCCACTCGCAGCGGCAGACGAAGCGGTGTCTGTCGTCCGTTGCCACACCACCCTTCGTCCGTGGCCGCCACCCGACGCTCTCGGCCCTCATGCGGGTCCCTCCTCTTCCAGCCCGCACAGACGGAACCGCTCCAGGACGCCGGTGAGGCGCATGAGCTTGGCCAGTTGCGGCCGGAGCGGGCCGACGATCCGGACTTCGAACCGGTCCGTCATGCGCAGCAGCAGATTGAGCAGTGTCGAGTCGGCGAACCGTACCTCGCCCACGTGCAGTTCGATGGACACGGCGGAAGTGGCGACTTCGAGGACGAGTTCCAGGTCGAGTTCGCATTCGACGTCGAACTCACCGCTGAGTCTGATCACCATGACGCGCCCGTCGCACGCGGTGTCCACCTCGACGGAACACCTCTGCGACACACGGCCCTGACTGTCACCTCGCTTCACCACATCTACGGTGAACGCTTCGGAAGCCGAGGGAGACCGCTTTACGCGTACGGATGACCGATCGAACATCTGACACGGCGGACGGGGCCGCCACCCCCGGCCCGTACACCAGCAGCCACAGGGTCGTCGTGGCCGCCAGGCGCGGCTGCGGCAGGGGTGCGAGGGCGATCGCCACGCACAGCCCGACGACCAGGGAGTACGCGACCGGGCCGCGCAGGTACGGCGAGCAATGCCGGGCGCCCGGTAGGGCGGAGACACCCGGATCCGCCCCGGGCCGTCCCGGCCGTGGGCACCATGCCGTACGGGCCCTGCGCCTCACCCGGACGGCTCGCGGGAGGTTCGTTCGCGGGCGGCGGGAGTCCCGCTCCGGCACGGCGAATGCGTGCGTGGCGCGGGGCCGACCGGGTGTACGTGCATCCGTGGAGCGCCGTCGGCGGGAACGCGTGAAGGGCCCGGTGCGGGTCCCGGGCGTGAGGAGGACCGGCGTTGCGGAGCGGACGGGACGGGGAGTCGTACGACGTCGTCGTCGTGGGTGCCGGGCTGGCCGGACTGGCGTGTGCGCGGGACCTTCGGGCGCTCGGGCTGCGGGTGCGGGTGCTGGAGGCCGGCGACGGCGTCGGCGGCCGGATGCGCACCGACCGGATCGACGGCTGCGTGGTGGACCGCGGATTCCAGGTCTTCAACACCGCCTACCCGCAGGTGCGCAGGCGTCTGCCGCTCCGGGAGCTTCGGCTGAGGCCCTTCACCCCCGGGATCCTGGTGCACACGGGGGAACGGCGGCTGAGGTTCGCCGATCCCACGCGGGCGCCCCGGCAGGCGCTGAGCGGGCTGTCGGCCGGCCTGGCCGGACCTCGTGACCTGGCCGCTCTGGCCGCGCTGACCGGCTGGGACGCGCTGGCCCCGGCCGGACTGCGGCGGCGGTCCGGGGACGTCTCCACCCGGCGCGCTCTGGCGCGGGCCGGCTTCAGCGACGACTTCGTCGAACGGTTCTTCCGCCCGTTCCTGTCCGGGGTCTTCCTGGAGGACGAACTGGCGACCTCCAGCCGGTTCTTCCACCTGGTGTGGCGCAGTATGGCGCGCGGCACCATCTGCCTGCCCGCCGCCGGGGTGGGTGCCGTACCGGAGTTGCTGGCGTCCACGCTGCCGCCGGGGACGATCGCCCTGGAGTCACCGGTGACGGAGCTCACCGACGACGGTGTGCTCGTCGGCGGTGCCGGCGGCGAACGCGCCCTCGCGGCGCGGGCCGTGGTGGTGGCCGGGCCGGCGGCCGCGACCCGGCTGCTGCCGGGCGAGGCCGTGGGGCCGTACCGCAGTGTCACCACCTACTACCACCTGGCGTCCCGGTCGCCGCTGCGCGAACCGACGCTGGTGACGGACGTGCGGCGCCGGTTCGCCAACAGCTGTGTGCTGACCGAGGTGCACCCCGGTCACGCGCCCCGGGGCCACGCGCTGGTGGCGACCTCCGTGCTGGGTGACGACGCCGAGGGCCGGGAGCGGACGGTGCGCGCGGCGCTCGCCGAGTGCTACGAGGCCGACACGAGCGGCTGGGAGCGGCTCACCGTCCGCACGGTGTCCGACGCGCTGCCCGTCATGCCGCCGGGACTGCCGCTCAGCCGTCGTAGCCGGGTCGCTCCCGGACGGTACGTGTGCGGCGACCACCGGGCCACCGGATCGGTGCAGGGGCGCTGGCGTCGGGGGCGCGGGCGGCCCGCGAGGTCGCGGCCGACCTCGCGCGGCGCTGAGGCGGCGCGAGAGCCGTCAGGGCGGCCCCTCGCCGCGCCCCCGCTCGGTCCGCAGCACCTCTTCCAGATCTCCGAGCCGGTCCAGGCCCTGCACGGCGCGTGAGGTCCGCATGTTGCCCGAGAGCAGCGCGCGGTGGCGGTGGACGAAGGACCAGTAGCCGGTGGTGAAGGGGCAGGCCCGCTCGCCGGTACGGTCGCCGGGCCGGTAGACGCAGCCGTCGCACAGGTCGCTCATGCGGTGGATGTAGGCGCCGCCGGAGGTGTACGGCTTGGTCGTCATCCGGCCGCCGTCGGCGTACTGGGACATGCCGGTGACGTTGGGCAGCATCACCCAGTCGTAGCCGTCGACGAAGCAGCGGTGGAACCAGTCGGTCACCTCCCGCGGATCCCAGCCCCGTTGCAGGGCGAAGCTGCCCAGCAGCATCAGCCGGGGGATGTGGTGCGTCCAGCCGGTGTCGCGCACCTGGGCGAGGACGGTGGCCAGGCAGCGGGCGGAGACGGCGTCGGCGTCCAGTTCGAGGAACCACTCCGGCAGGGGAGCGTGGTGGCGCAGGGCGTTGTTCCGGCGGTAGTCCTCGCCGAAGTACCAGTACAACTGCCACACGTACTCGCGCCAGCCGGCGATCTGCCGTACGAACCCCTCGACGCTGTGGACGGGAGCGTGCCCGGCACGCCAGGCGTCCTCGGCGGCCGCCACGCACTCCGCGGGGTCGAGCAGACCGAGGTTGAGGGAGGACGACAGCAGGCTGTGGCTCATCACCGGGTCGTCGGCGAGCATCGCGTCCTCGTGCGGGCCGAAGCCGGCGAGCCGGTGCTCGGTGAACCGGCGCAGCGCCGACAGGGCCTCGCGCCGGGAGGCGGGGAAGCGCCTCGGGCCGTCCCGGCCGACGAAGCGGATTCCCTCCTCCTGCCACTGGTCGAGGTCGGCGCGCACCTCGTCGTCGATGTGGTCCTCGCGAGGCCGGTACGGCTTCGGGGCGCCCAGGGTCCCTGCCCCCTTGGGCGGGGGTTCGCGGTTGGCGTGGTCGTGGTTCCAGCGGCCGCCGGCCGGGGAGTCACCGTCCATGAGGAGGTCGAACTCCCGGCGCACCCAGTGGTAGAAGTCCTCCTGCCGCAGCCGCCCCCCGTCGTGTTCCCCGGCCCACGCGCGGAAGGCCTCCTGCGGCAGCAGGAATCCCCTCGCCGGCAGCATCCGCGCCTGGTCCAGAGAGCCGACCAGACGCAGGGCGGCGCGCGAGGTCGGGTGGTGCACGGTCACCGGGGCGTCGCCGATGGCCTTGCGCAGTCCCTCCCGGTAGGTCTCGGCGCGTACGTAGCGGACGCGGTCGCCGAGTTCGGCGGCCCGGTGGCGCATCGCGGAGAGCACCAGGTGGGCCTTGGCGCGGTGGAAGCGGCGCCGGCGGAACACCGAGCGGGCCTCGATCATCACCACCCCGGCGTCCCGGGCGGGCCCGCCGTCGCCCGGTGCGAGGAAGTGCGGGCCGAGCTGGTCGCCGAACAGCCAGTGCCAGTCCGTCATTCCGGCGGCCTCCCTGGGGCCCGTGGTGGTGCCGGTGCGCCCGGGCGCACGTCCGGGCGGTGTCATCGGCGCGTCATGAATGTCTTCCGTCCAGGGGACCGCGGCGGATGCGAGGGGCGCGAGTGGCCGTGGCAGTCGGGTGAGTCCCGCGTCCGGTCGGGCGCAAGCCGGTCGGAAGCCGGCCGGTCGGCGGGAGTGCATCCGCGGGCGCCGGGACAGCCGTAGTCGGATCGGGTTCACCGGTGCCGACCCGTCACCGGGCCCCGCAGTCCGTTTTCCTGAAGGAGACCGATGTCGAGCGTCCGGCGTGCCCGCTGGTTCGTCCCCCTCGTCCTGCTCGTCGTGTGGCTCGGCGCGGGTGCCGCGTTCGGGCCCTTCGCCGGGCGGCTCGGCGAGGTCGCCACCAACGACCAGGCCGCCTTCCTGCCGCGCAACGCCGAGTCGACCCGGGTACTGCGGGAGCAGGAGGCGTTCGCGCAGGACGAGTCGCTGCCGGCCATCGTCGTGTGGACGGCCGCGGAACGCGGTTCCGCGGCCGGGCTGGAGCCGCGCGCGGCGCGGGCGCTGGCCTCGCTGAACGGCGACCCGCCCTGGCCGGCCCGGTCTCCCCTCCGCTGGTCGCGCGGGACGGTGAGGCCCTCCAGGGTGTCGTACCGCTGCGACCGGACCTCGGCGACCGGCTCCCCGGCACCCTCGACCGGGTCCGGTCGGCGGCGGAGCGGGTGCCGGGGGCGACGGTCCAGTTGGCGGGCCCGGCGGCGAGCCAGGCCGACCTGTCCGACGCGTTCGCCGGCATCGACGGGCTGCTGCTGGTCGTGGCTCTGGTCACCGTGCTGGTCATCCTGCTGGCGGTGTACCGCAGTGTGCTGCTGCCCCTGCTGATCATCCTGGGGGCGGTGTTCGCGCTGGGGGTGGCGTGTGCCGTGGTCTACGTCCTCGCCGACCGTGGCGTGGTGCGCGTGGACGGTCAGGTGCAGGGCATCCTGTCGATCCTCGTCATCGGCGCCGCCACCGACTACGCCCTGCTGCTGACCGCCAGGCACCGGGAGGAACTCGGCGCCGGACGAGACCGGTTCGCCGCGGTGCGGGCCGCCGTACGACGGTCGGCGGGTGCGCTGGTGGCCAGTGCCGCCACCGTCGCCGCGGGCCTGCTGGCTCTGCTGCTGAGCGATCTCACCAACAACCGCGCTCTCGGGCCGGTCGGCGCCATCGGCATCGTGTGCGCCCTGCTGACGGCGCTCACGTTCCTGCCGGCGGTGCTCGCGCTGCTCGGGGGTGCCGCCTACTGGCCCGCGCACCCGTCCCGGCAGGGTTCGGGCGAGCGCGGGCGGCGGCTGTGGGAGCGGGTCGCGGGCCGGGTCGACCGCACCCCGCGCCGGGTGTGGGCCGTCTGCCTGGTGGCCCTGTTCGCCCTTGCCGCACCCGCCCCGACGCTGGCCTCGAAGGGGGTGCCCCTCGACGAGATCTTCGTGAACGACGCGCCGTCCGTCGCCGCTCAGCGAACCCTGGCCCGGCACTTCCCCGGTGGATCGGGCAATCCGACGCTCGTGACGGCGCGGGCCGACCGCCTCACCCAGGTCGCCGCGGCGGCGCGGCGCACCGCGGGCGTCGCCTCGGTGGCGCCGCTGACCCGCGACGGCCGCCCCGGCCCCGCCGCACGGGCACGGGTCGCCGAGGGCCGGGTGCTTCTCCACGTCACCCTGCGGGACGGCGCGGACAGTGAGGCGGCACGGGCGACGGTGGCCCGGCTGCGGTCGTCGGTACGCGCGGTGCCGTCGGCCGGTGCCCTGGTCGGCGGATTCACCGCGCAGCGGCATGACACCGAGCGGACCGCCGAGCGCGACCGGTCGCTGATCGTCCCGGTGGTGCTGGCCGTCATCCTCGTCGTACTGATCGGCCTGCTGCGGTCCCTGGTGGCGCCGGTCCTGCTGGTGGCCACCGTGGCCCTGAGCTTCCTGGCCACCCTCGGGGTGTCCGCCCTGGTCTTCCAGCACGCGCTCGGGTTCACCGGCACCGATCCGTCCGTCCCCCTCTACGGGTTCGTGTTCCTGGTGGCCCTGGGCGTCGACTACAACATCTTCCTGATGTCGCGGGTGCGGGAGGAGTCGCTGCGGCACGGCGTACGCGAGGGGGTGCGGCGCGGACTGGTCACCACCGGTGGCGTGATCACCTCCGCCGGGGTCGTGCTCGCCGCGACCTTCGCCGCTCTGGTCGTGATCCCGCTCGCCTTCCTGGTGCAGATCGCGTTCATCGTCGCGTTCGGGGTGCTGCTGGACACGCTGGTGGTCCGCTCGCTGCTGGTGCCGGCCCTGGTGCGGGACCTGGGCCGGGCCGCGTGGTGGCCGGGCCGGCTGAGCCGTCCGGCGGGCAGGGAGGCCCCGTCCGCCGTCACGGCCGACGTCAGGCCGCCGGCCAGGAAGGTCCCATGATCTCGCCGAGTACGGTCTCCGGGTCCCGTACCGCCGACCGCGCGAGCACGGCCTCGTAGCGTTCGGTGCCCAGCAGCGCGCGGGTGGTGCGCTCGCACTGCGCGCGCACCGGGCCCAACTCCGGTGTGCCGCGCTGCGGATGACCGACCGCGCTCCACAGGACCTCGCCGAGCGCGTAGGCGGCCGCCGCCGGCTCGCCCGTTCCCTGCGCCGCCAGGGCGGCCGCGAGGAGGTCCAGGCCGAGGGCCATGCCGAACGTGTCACCGATACGGTGCTTGCCCTCCACCATGGACCGGGCGTGGGCCACGGCGTCCGTGCTCCGGTCCTCGAACAGCGCGATGAGCGACAACTGGTAGTCGGCGTAGGACCGGCCCCACCACTCCCCCCGCTCCGCGCAGTCGGCACGCAACTCCAGTGCGCCGGCTCGCGCTCGGCCGAGGAAGCCCTGTCCGGTCAGGGCGAAGACCCGGGCCAGGCGGCACAGCACCGTGGCCGCCGTGACGTCCGTCGAGCCCGTGGCCCGGCCGAGCGCCAGGTCCACGGCGTGGCCGGCGGCCATGGGGCGGCCGTCCAGCAGATGGATCAGCGCGAGCAGGTACGCGGCCCGCAGGCTCCCGTCGGCGTCGGCGCAGCGGTCGGCCTCCCAGGAGCAGCGCTCGGCCAGTTCGCGCGCGGCGGCGCCGTCTCCGCACAGCACGCGGGTGACGCCCAGCGCCCACAGGGCCCTGACGCGCACCTCGGCGGGGGCCGGACAACGGGCCAGGCAGTCCTCCAGGTACGCGGCGGCCTCCCGGAGGTGCCCGCCGCAGCTCCAGAAGAAGCCGAGGCGGCCGCTCATGTCGAGGGCGGCCGCCGATCCGGTCGAGGTCAAGTGGTCCAGAGCGGCGCACAGGTCGGCGTGGGAGTCCTCGATCCACCGGTACCAGTGCGTCTGGGCGGCGCTCTGCCACTCCTCGTCGGCCTTGCGCACGCGTGCCCGGAAGTACCGCGCGTGCCGGCTCCTCGCCTCCGGTTCCTCGCCGAGTTCGCCGAGCCACAGGTGTCCGTACTCGCGGACGGTGTCGAGCATGCGGTGGCGGTCGCCGTGCCGGGTCAGGACTGATTTGCGTTCCAGCGCGTCCAGGCAGGCACGCACCGCCGTGGCGGGGAGCGCGTCGTCCTCGCACACGTGCAGCGCCGCCTCGGCGTCGAAGGGCCCGCGGAAGACGGAGAGCCGGGCCCAGAGGAGCCGTTCGGACGGCTCGCACAGTTCGTGGCTCCAGCCGATCGTCGTGCGCAGCGCGCGCTGGTGCGAGGGTGCCGCCGGGCCGTAGGCCGCAGCGGTGAGGTCCAAGCGGGAGCGGACGTGGTGTTCGATCTCGCCGAGGGTGGCGCCGGCCAGTTGGCCCGCGGCCATCTCGAGGGCGAGCGGAATGCCGTCCAGCCAGCGGCACAGCCGTGCCGCGGCGACCCGGTCCTCGGGGCGGGTGAGCGGCACGCCCAGGGCGGCCGCTCGGCGGGACAGCAGCTCCACGGCATCCGTGTCGACCGGCAACGGCTCTGTGCCGACCACCTGTTCCCCGCTGATGCCGAGCGGTTCCCTGCTGGTGGCGAGCACGGTCAGCCGCGGGCACGACGAGCGGAGCCGGGTGACGAGGGCACGGCAGCTGCTCGTCAGGTGTTCGCAGGAATCGAGTACCAGGAGCTGGTCCTGGCCGCTCAGCCAGCCGGCGAGTGAGTCGACCGGTTCCCCGTACGTGTGGTCGGCGAAGCCGAGCGCGTCGGCCACCAGGGGCAGCAGGAGCCGGTCGTCCCGGAGTTGCCAGAGATCGGCCCAGGCCACCGCTCGCCCGTCGAATCGCCGCACCTGGTCGGCCGCGTGGAGCGCGAGCCGGCTCTTGCCGACGCCTCCCACGCCCGTGAGGGTGACGAGACGTCCCCCGCCCAGGCTTCCGGCGAGGAGGGTCAACTCGTTCGCACGGCCGATCAAGTCGTCCGGGACATCGGAGAAGCGGTTCAGCATTCGCACAGTCTGGCGTGTCCGGTGACCCGTACGGGGGGTGTTGTCACGGACGGTGCGCAGGTTCCCGCCGAGGACGCGAGATCGGTGCACCGTTTGCCGTGTACGAGGCGGGAGCGGTGCGACCAGAACGCTGCAAAAACGATGCGAGTTGTTGCGTGCATCGATTCCGCGTGAGGCTGACCGGGACGGACAGCCACAGGTGACCGTCGGCGATCCGCGAACAGCGCGGGGCGTGCCGTTCTTCGCACGGGAGTGGCCGACCATGACAGCTACGCAGACAGTTCCCACCGACTGCGGCCCCACGCCGGAACCGGCCCGTCCCTCCGGTGCCGCCGAGGTGGCCGATCGTTTCGTCTCCGGGGACGAGGACGCGCTGGCCGAGGTCTACCGGGAGTGGGGCACGCTGGTGCAGGCACTCGCCCGCCGCGCCCTCGGCGACCCCTGCGAGGCCGAGGACGTCACCCAGACCGTGTTCCTGGCCGCATGGCGCGGCCGTGGGGGGTTCCGCCCGGAGCGGGGTTCCCTGTCCTCGTGGCTGGTGGGCATCACCCGGCGGAAGATCGCCGACGCGTTGGCGGCCCGCACCCGCCGCACCGAACTGGTGGCCACGGCGTCCTCCCTGCTCGCCCTGGACGACGGCCCTCCGCTCACCGATCCGCAGACCGTGCTCGACCGCGTGGTGATCGGGGAGTCGATGGCGGAGCTGACCGAGCCGCAGCGCCGGGTGCTGAACCTCGCCTACTACGAAGACCTCACGCAGGTGCAGATCTCCCAGGTCACGGGCTGGCCCCTGGGAACGGTGAAGAGCCACCAGCGACGTGCGCTGCACCGTCTGAGCCGCTGCCTCCAGGAGGACGCCCTCGTCTCCTGTGCCGCTTAGGAACGACGGTCGCCTGGGCGTTCTGGAGGCCGGACGATGACTACGACCGAACCGCACAGCGGTGGCCACCCCGGCGACGAAGCCGGCGTGACGACCGGGTTCCTGGCCCGCAAGCTCGGAGTCTCCCCCACGACCCTGCGCTCCTGGGACCGCCGCTACGGGCTCGGCCCGGCGGCACGCGTGGAAGGACGCCACCGTCGCTGGTCGCCGGACGACGTGGCCATGATGCAGGACATGTGCCGGATGACCGCCGCCGGCGTGCCACCGGCCGAGGCGGCGAGGGTCGCGAGGCGACGCGCGGTGCCGGAGGGCACCGGTACGCCGCTCGGGTCCGCCGTGGAGCCCGGGCCGCCCGGAGAATCCGCGGCGGGACAGGCGTCGTCCCCGGAGCGCCCCTCCCCTGCCGGACGGCCGCCCGACGGCGGGCGGGTGTCCGAAGGTCACGGGAGCGGCGAAGGTTCCGGGAGCGGCGAAGTCTTGGAAGGGACCGGGGCGGGGCGCTCAGGCGGTGGGCTGCCGCTCGGCAGTGTGTGGCAGGAGTGCCGAGGTCTGGCACGGGCCGCGGTACGGCTGGACGCCGTGGCGGTGCAGGAACAACTGACCCGGGCCGTCACGACGTACGGGCTGATCACGGCCTGGGAGGAGATCCTGGCGCCCGCGCTGCACGCGGTGGGCCGCAAGTGGGAGTCGGCCGGTGACCAGTACGTCGAGGTCGAGCACCTGCTGTCCTGGCACGTCTCCGCGACGCTGCGGCACTGCTACGTCCGCTCGTCGCAGGCACCGGGTCGGAGCGGCGACGCGCTCCCCGTCGTACTGGCCTGTATGCCCGGGGAGTTGCACACCCTGCCGCTGGAGGCGCTGAGCGCCGTGCTGGCGGAGCGGGGGCTGCCCGTGCTCATGCTGGGCGGCGCCGTGCCGGCCGAGGCCCTCGTGGCCACCGTACGGCGGATCGGATCCACGGCGGTGGTCCTGTGGTCCCAGTCCCGGTCCACCGCGAGCCTGGCGCTGGCCCGCCATCTCGCGGCCACGCGGTGGGGTGTGCGCGGTGCCCGCACGCACACGGCCGTGCATGTCTGCGGACCGGGCTGGGGTGCCGCCAAGCACGAGACGCAGCTACGGCGCCCGCGGAGCCTGCGGGATGCGGTGACGGCGCTGGCCGGTGACGGGCCGTACGGTACGGCCTGACGCCTCGCGCGGGGGCTGTCCCGTGAGGCGGTGGTGCATCCGACCGCCCGAGTGCGGCGGAAATATGTACGACTTTCCGCTCCATCCCGTCGTGCGAGCCGGTCCGGCCCCGACGGGACGCGGGCCCACCCACCGCACCGGGAGTAACCATGATCGTCAAGAAGCTGCACGACGCCGGCGTCACGAGCGAGCACGCCTATCTGGCCGGGACCGCCTCCATCGGTCTGTCGCTCGTCTCCTGGCTCACCTCCAGCAGGACGGAGGACCTGGAGCGCGCCGACCGCTGGGGCATCTTCGTCGGCGAGTGGGCCCCGACGTTCTTCGCCCTGGGACTCGCGCTGGCCAACTACGAAGACCCGCGGCGTCCGGCCGCCTAGGGTGCCCGACCGAAGCTAACGCACCATCCTGGAGTGATCATGACCGAGTCACTGCGTCCTCCCGGTGAGACACCCCCCGTGGAAGGGTCGACGGCGGAGGCCCACCCCGAGCGGCCCGACGGCGGTATCTGGGAACACCCGCGCGTCTGGTTGTCCCTGATCGTGTTCGGCTGCCTGCTCGTCGCCGCGTTCTTCGTGGTTCGCGTCATCGACCTCTGAGCGCGGGTGCGGGCGGCGTCCGCGCCCGGGGTTTGGGAGACTGACCGCACGTCACCAGCGGTACGGAGAGCGAGGGTCGGTCGTGGAATTCCAACTGCGCGCGGAGTACGCGGAGGGCACGACGCCGCCACGGTCGGGCGAGGCCCGCGACACGACCTGGCACATGACGGAGGCGGGCGAGGCCCGTGCCCTGTGCGGCCGCGACCTCGACCCCGCTTCCGAGACCCGGCCCGCCGAGGCCTGGGGCACGGAGGCGGCCGAGTCCTTCTGCCGGAGCTGCGGCGCCCAGTATCTGCGGCAGGGGCAGTAGCGGTTCGGGTTCGTGGCGGGGGCGGGAGCGGGGTGCCGGGGTTCAGCGCACGTCGTGATTCCGCCCTCTTCACCATCTGCTGCCTCGGGCTTCTCACACTTGGGCCGGCAGGCCACACCAGCTGAGGTGTGAGTACAGGTACTCATGCCCGCGACCCGGTTCTTGGCAAGTCTGGCCCCATGACCACCTCTTCGGCGCCTCCCCACCCAGCTCTGCCGCGTGTGCTGGGCGCAGCTGCCACCGGGGCGATTCTGGCCACCGGCGCCCGGAGCTACCTCTCCTGGGCCAACCGCCGCAGCACTCGGACTTGCCGGGACAGCGACATCGCCTGCATCACCTGGTGGAACCTGACGGCACTGCCCCTCATCCTCACGGTCACCCTGCTCGTGCTCGCCGTCACCTACAAGCACCTGGACATAAGACCGAGGCTCGTCATCATCCCGTCGACGGTTCTCCTGGCCCCCATTCCCCTCGCCGTCGGCGCGGCGAGCGGGTGGTCGGCCGTCGCCCTCACCGGCGCCGCTTGGTCGGGGTGCCTGGCTCTCGCCGCCTGGAAGCGCTTCCGCGTTCCGGCGCTCATGGCGTCAACGGCGATATTCCTCGCTGCCATGATCGCCGCCTATCACTGACGCCCGCCGGCTGAAGCGGACGACCCTCGCCGGGCGGGGCGTTACATATGGCGCGTCAAACGAACCGCTCGACCTGCGGCCGTCACGGCATGTCGATGTCCCGGAGCGCGGCCTAGCTCAGGGCGCCGAGCCCGAAGTCGGACTCTCAGGGTGACGATGAGTGTCCCACAAGAGATGTCCGGACCTCTGTGGTGGGCTACCCCATGACGGCGCGGGCCGCGTCGAGAAACGCCGACCGATTGCCCTCCAGGTAGTCCCGCACGCTCTCGCCATCGGGCAAGCCTTCCCAGACGGTCCGGTTGAGGTCCAGGAAGTGTGCGTGTGCGGCGTCATGCACCGGTGGGGGGAACTGGATGCGGATGAGCCGGTCCGCGACCCAGAAGCGGTACATCACATCCCGGGTCGTGAGGTACCAGGTGTCGGTGTCTTCCCAGTCGGAAGGCCGGGTGTACGCGCAGCGTTCCGCCTCTGCCGACACTTCGATGAACCGCTCCAGCAGTGCCAGCCGCTCCGCGCGCCGGGTTTCCGACAACGCGATCTGCTGCCGTTGCCGTTCAGCGCGTTCCGCTGACCGCTGAGTCCTGTGCTGGACGAGGTAGGACAACATGCCGCCGAGCACAACGCCGCCCAACGATATGAGTGACACCCAGACCTGACCTGACATGACGATCATCGTCCCATGACGTCGGTCCTTGAGACGATCTCGCGCTGGCTGGTGTGATCACGGCGTCAAAGCCGTCCTGGACAACCCCGTTCACGGGCCTGAGCGCACGTCAGTTCTGCAACCTGATGAAAGCGCTGCGGCGGGAGGGTGTCGACCCGTACGCAAGGGCCGGCCGTGGGGTGCGCCACTCCAAGACCGGCCGTTGCCGGCGCCTCGTGCTCCAGGGCTTCGACACCGACCGCCGATTGCCCGACTCAGCCGCGGGGACGGGCGGAGGTCGCTTCCTGGGGGCCGGCCAGGATTCCCTGGGCGCGTTGCCTGCGGCGGGCGGCGAGGGACTCCTGTGCGGCCTCCCGCGCGTGCCGGCGGCGCCAGTACGGGTTGTCGTGCGGGAGCCCGCCCGACACCCGGCCGTACATGCCGAAGGTCGCGATGAGCAGGCCCATGGCGAAGGAGAAGAGGACGTTCGTCAGGCCGAAGTCGAGGATGTTCGCCGGCCGGTCGAGGATGAAGAGGTGGACGAAGCCGCTGAGCAGGAACAGCGCGCCGACCGTCATGTTGAGCGCCGAGGCGATGTTGCCCCCGATCACCGCGCCTGCGATCAGCAGTACCCCGAAGAGCACGGAGATCAGGCTCAGCAGTCCGTTGGTCGACATTCCGGCGACGTCGGTCCCGGCGGTGTCGAACGGGCGCAGTTCGTCGGCGAAGCCCAGACAGCCGAAGACCAGCAGGATCACTCCGCACAGTCCGGCGCCGTACCGGTAGACCGTTGCGAGCCTGTGGTCCACGGGCATCTCGTCGCGAAGCCTCATGACGCATCCTTCCCTACGGCGGACAGGGTCTGTGGCGGAGCGGTCACCCCGGATGTCGGGTACGCCCCACCGCCAGAGACAGTTCCGGTCGAATCCGGCGAAAGGATGCAGTCCTGATCGAATCAACGAGCGGTGCTCGTGCGGGGCTGCGCGAGGGAGGCGCCGCCCGCCTTGACCGCTTCCACGGCCGCCTGGTGCAGCTCGCGGCTGTGCTGCTCGGAGCCGCAGGGCAGCGGGCTCCCGGTGAGGGTGAACCAGTCCAGGGTGCCGGTGTACTGGACCTTCACCTGGGCCTCCTTGCCGTCCCACGTGGTGTGGACGGTCAGGTCGCCGGTGACGACCCCGGCCTCGTCGGTCAGTGCGCCGCCCCGGCCGGTGAAGACGCCGGGGGTGGTCCATGATGCCCAGACCATGACATCAGCCTCTCTGTGCGGGTGCCCGGCTCACGCCGGAGCCCGGTGGCTTCGGGCAGCGGCACTCCCCGTGCCGCTGGCGGCGACGGCGGAGGCGCCGTGCCCTTTCAGGCTCACCCGGCGGACCGCGCCTGTCATGTCGCCGAACGGCCTCTCCGGGGTCCGATGGCCCCCGGATCCGGGCGTGGCGGGCGATCCGTGTCGTCCGGCGCCCTGCCCGGTCAGCCGCTGCGCAGTGCCGCGAGGGTCGCGGCGAGGTCCGCCGGACGCGGGCGATTGTGGGGCAGCCTGCCCAGCAGGGCGGCCATACCGCAGGTGTCGGTGACCGCGGAGACGACGAGACCGCCCGCGATACCCGCGGAGAGGATCTGGAAGGCCGGGTGCACGAACAGCGCGAGCAGCAGGCCGAGGAGCACGGCCGCGCCGGCGGTGAGGCGCACCTGGCGCTCCATGCTCCAGCGGGCTCGGGTGTCACAGGCGACGGGCCGGTGCAGCTCGCGGCCCTCGCCGGCCCACGCGCCGGTGCCGCCGGCGAGGAGGCCGCCGGAACGTCCGCCTCGGCCAGGAGCTTGCGGGCGGTGTCCGAACGGGCCCCGGAGGCGCACACCAGCAGCAGCTCGCCGCGCTCGGCCGCCCGCCGGAGTTCCGGCAGGGCGGTCCGGATCCGGTCCAGCGGGATGTTGAGCGCGCCGGGCAGGTGTCCGGCGGCGTGCTCGCCGGGGGTTCGCACGTCGACGACGGTGAGTTCGGGGAGCCGGGCGGCGGCCTCGGCGGGGTCGAGGACGAGAGGGGTGGTCATGGCAGAGGTGATCCTTGCTGTTCGTCGCCGTCCCGAACCGGGACGTACAGTACCCCTAGGGGTATGTCTTGAGGAGTGATGGTGGAACTGGAGCTTGAGGGCGCGTCCCTGAAGGCAGTGCTGAACCGGTTGCGGCGGGCGCAGGGTCAGATCTCCGGTGTGATCCGGATGATCGAGGAGGGGCGGGACTGCGAGGACGTCATCACGCAGCTGGCGGCCGCCTCACGGGCCCTGGACCGAGCCGGTTTCGCGATCATCGCCACGGGACTGCAGCAGTGCGTGACCGACATCGAGTCCGGCCGGAAGAACGGTGAGGACACGGAGGCGATGCGCGCGCGGCTGGAGAAGCTCTTCCTGTCGCTGGCGTGAGGGAAGCGGGTCGCCGCTCCCTCACGTGATCGCGTCCACGAGCATGAAGCCGGCCACCGCCAGCAGGGCGAGGGCGAAGGCCCGCTGAAGGGTTCGGCCGGACAGCTTCGCGGACAGCCGCTTGCCGTCCCAGGCGCCCAGGACCGCCGCCCCGGCGAACGGCCCTACGACGGTCCAGTCCAGACCGTCGGCCGTACCGGCGCGCATGGTCAGGGCGGCCAGGGCGTTGACGGTGATGACGAGCAGGCTGGTGCCCACGGCCTCGCGCATCCGCATGCCGAGGACGTCGACCAGGGCCGGGACCGCGAGGAATCCGCCGCCCACGCCCAGGATGCCGGTGACCGCGCCGAGGCCCCCTCCGGCGGTCGCCGCCGGTCCCGGTCGTACGGCGACGACGTCGTCCGTCGCGGTGTGCGGCCGGAGCATCCGTATCGCTGCGGCCGCCGCGACCGCGGCGAAGGCGACGGTCAGCACGGCCGCCGGCAGATGTCCGGCGAGCGCGCCGCCCAGCAACGCCGGGCCGATGCCCGCCGCGGCGAACAGCAGTCCCGTACGCCAGCGGACGTGCCCTTCGCGCGCGTGGGCGGTGAGGGCGGTGGCCGAGGTGAGGGTGACGATGACGAGACTTGCCGTGGTGGCCGCCACGGGGGTGAATCCCAGCAGGTAGATCAGGGCGGGGACGGCGAGGACGCTGCCACCGCCGCCCAGCGCCCCGAGGGCCAGACCGATGACGGCTCCGCCGGCCAGGGCGAGGAACAGCGCGCTCATGCGACGGCCCCGTGCCCGCCCCGCGCGTCCACGACCGGCGGGCCGGCCCCGGCCCAGTCGCGCATACCGCCGATGACGTCGACGGCCTCGACGCCCCGGTCCCGCAGCAGCTCGGCGGCCCGGCGCGAGCGGTTGCCCGAGCGGCAGATCACCACGACGGACCGTGATCGCGCCGCCGCGGGCAGCCCGTCGCCGCCGGCGAGTGCCGAGAGGGGCAGGTGGACCGCGCCGGGGGCGTGCCCGGCCTGCCACTCGTGGGGTTCGCGTATGTCGAGCAGGACGGCGGTCCCGGTGTTTCCGCCCCGCGGGCTGCGCCCGAAGAGGCTCATGATGGTTCTCACTTCTGTGGATCTTGTCGGTGGGCAGTACGGCGGAAGGTGGCGGCCGTCGTCGGTGGTGGGGTGCGTGAACGTGAGGTGCGGGACCGCAGGCCGCCGGCGTGTGCGACCGTGCAGGACCGCGGGCCGCCAGCGGATGCGGACCGTACGGGGCCGCGGGCACTCAGCCGCGGGCCCTCAGCGCGTGCGGACGGTCAGCCCGGCCTTCTCGGCGGCGGCGAAGGAGTCGTCCACGGCGACGACGTCCCGTCCCGCGGCGTCCAGCAGCGAGGCGGCGATGGCGGCGCGCATACCGCCCGCGCAGTGCACCCACACCTGCCCGTCGGGGACCTCGTGCACGCGGCGGTGCAGGGAGTGGACGGGGATGTGCGCGGAACCCTCGATGAAGCCCGTGGACCGTTCCGCGGTCCGGCGGACGTCCAGGACGACGATGCCCTCGCGCGGGTGATCGGCGAGGTCGGCGAACGTGGCCCGCGGGAAAGCGGCCGGCGTCTCGCCGTCGCGTGTCCAGCTCGACGGCTCTCCGGTGGCCGCCGCGGCCGGGCGGTCGATGCCGACGCGGACCAGCTCGCGCTGGGCGGCCGCGAGTTGAGCGGCCGACTCGGCGAGCAGGGTCACCGGCTTGCCCCACGGGATCAGCCAGGCCAGGTAGGTGGCGAGCTGCCCCTCGGCCTCGAAGTTGAAGGAACCGGCGACGTGCCCCTCGGCGAACGCGACCCGGTTGCGCAGGTCGACCACCCACTCGCCGGCGGCCAGCCGGGCGGCGATGTCGTCGGCGTCGGCCGTGGGGGGCGTGGTCAGGTCGACGGGCGCGGACCCCTCGGCGTTGGCCGGAGCCATGTGGGCGTAGTAGGCGGGGGTGTCGTCCAGACCGGCGAGCAGGTCGGCGACGAAGGTGTCCACGTCCCGGGTGAGTGCCTCGTTGGAGGTCTTCTCCCTGCCGATCGTGGTGGCCTCGCCCGCGGCCCGGCCGGAGGAGCAGAAGCTGCCGAACCCGTGGGTGGGCAGCACCGCCGTGTCGTCCGGCAGCTCGGCCGCCAGGCGGTGCGCGGACGCGTGCTGGGCCCTGGCGAGATCGTGCGTCAGGCGCGGTTCGACCAGGTCGGGCCGGCCGACGGTGCCGACGAGCAGCGAGCCGCCGGTGAACACGGCGACGGCCGTCCCGTCCTCCTCCAGCGCGTACGAGGTGTGGTGCGGGGTGTGGCCGGGCGTCACCAGCGCCCGCAGCACGAGGCCGGCGGCGGCGTCGATCTCATGGCGTTCCCCGTCGTGGACGGGTGTGTGCCGGTGGGCGACCCGGGCCGCGGCGGGCACGAGGTAGGCGGCGCCGGTGACGCGGGCCAGTTCCGGGCCGCCGGTGACGTAGTCGTTGTGGACATGGGTCTCGACGACGTGGGATATCCGCACCCCGCGCCGAGCCGCCGCCGCGATCACCTGGTCGATGTCACGCGGCGGGTCGACGGCCACGGCCGTCCGCTCACCGCCGGCCAGGTAGCTGCGGTTGCCGAGTCCGGCCAGCTCGATCGTGTCGACGAAGAACACGCGTCTCTCCTTCCCTGAGAAATTACCCCCCGGGGTATGTGTCGACCGTAGCATGAGTACCCCCGGGGGTATTTTTGATAGCGGTCGGCAGGGACCTCCGGACAACTGCGAGGTGCTCGGAAGCGGCTAGCGGCTCCGGAGCATGGGCCGAAGAGCCCCCGACCGGGTCCGGGCGGCCCGTGGTGCCAGGGCGAGCGGACCCGCACCCTGAGACCACAACCGCACGAAGGGAGCCGGTGCGATGACCTCCGCCACCACCATGACGACCGCTCTCGAGCTGGTGCACCGCGAACAGCTGATGCGCCTCGCCCGCGAGGTCTCCTTCGACGCCGGTACCCGTCTGTTCGAGGAGGGCCGCCGCGCGAACCGCTTCTGGATCGTGCGCACCGGCACCGTCGCCCTCGACCTGCACGTGCCCGGACGGAGGCCCGCCGTCATAGACACCCTCGGCCACGGCGAACTGGTCGGCTGGTCCTGGCACTTCCCGCCGTGCATCTGGCACCTGGGCGCCGAGACGATGAGCCCCGTACGGGCCTGGGAGTTCGACGCGGACGAGGTACGCGCCCTGTGCTCGGCGGACGCCGAGTTCGGCCGGTCCATCGCCGTCTGGGTGGGACGCGTAATCGCCCAGCGACTGCACGCCTCGCGCGTCCGGCTGCTCGATCTCTACGCCCCGTACGGCAGCGGAGACCCGGCCTGAGCGCACGTCCGACCGGCCCGGGAAGGCGAGGGCGCTCGGCCCGACAGCGCCGGGACACGCGGCCACGAGAGTGCGAGGAGGACAGGATGGACGGCAGTCCGCACCGGGTCGGTGACGTGATGACGCGTGCCGCCGTGGCGGTGGGCCGCAGGGCCCTGTTCAAGGACATCGTCGAGCGCATGTACCAGTGGCAGGTCAGCGCGCTGCCGGTGCTGGAGGGCGACGGCCGGGTGATCGGGGTGGTCTCGGAGGCGGACCTGCTGCCCAAGGAGGAGTTCCGGGACAGCGACCCTGACCGCCTCACACAACTGCGGCGGCTGCCCGACCTCGCCAAGGCCGGCGCCGCCTGCGCCGAGGAGTTGATGACCGCACCGGCCGTCACCGTCCACGCGGACGCCGGTCTCGCCGAGGCCGCGCGCATCATGGCCCTCCGACACGTCAAACGGCTGCCCGTGGTGAACGCGGAAGGCATGCTCGAAGGCGTGGTCAGCCGTGGTGACCTGCTGAAGGTGTTCCTGCGCCCGGACGACGAACTCGCCGACGAGATCCGCCGGGACATCCTCGACGTCCTCTTCCCCGCACCGGTCGAACCCGTGCACGTCGTGGTGACCGACGGCGTGGTCGTCCTGACCGGGCGCGTCGAGGACGCTGCCCGCGTTCCGCTGGCCACGCGTCTCGTCCGGGGCGTGGAGGGCGTCGTGGGCGTGGAGTGTCATCTCACCGCCGAGGACGTCGGCTGACGCCCCGCTCCCCCAACGCCGGTCTCCGGCGGTCGCCCCCTCCGGTCGGACCGTACGCGACCCACTGAATGGGACCGGCTACCGGTACCGGACCGGGCCCGGCCCGCTGCTGCCGGCCTTCGGCGCCGGCTACCGGTGCCGTACCGGGGTGGACCGCTACGGATCCGGCAGGTCCGGGTCCAGATCCGGGCGCCGGGGCGGCCCGGTCAGCGCGCACCGCACGTCCACCACCCCGGGCACGGCCCGCGTGAGGTGCGCGGCGAGGGGAACCAGCGCCGTTTCCCGGACCCGGCCGGTGAGCGTGACCGCGCCTTCGCTCACCTCGACCCGCACCCTTGCCGCGTGCGCGCCGAAGAGCCGGTCCACGACCTCGCGACGGACGTCCTCCGCGATGTCGGCGTCGTCCCGCAGGAAGACCTTCAGCAGGTCGGACCGGCTGACGATGCCCTTCAGCACCCCGTCGTGGTCCACGACCGGCAGCCGCTTGACCCCGCTGCGGGCCATGACCCGCGCCGCGTGCGCGAGGGTGGAGTCCGGCGCCGCGGTGACGGCGGGCGCGGTCATCAGGTCGCCCGCGGTCACGGCCATCGCCTTGCGGACGTCGGCGAGACGCCGTACCCGCTCGTACGGGTCGAGACCGCCCTCGCTGTACTCCTCCTTCGGCAGCAGATCGGCCTCGGAGACCACGCCCACGACCCGGGCGCCGTCGTCGAGGACCGGCAGGGCGCTGACCCCCCACTCCTGCATGGTGCGCACGATCTCCTTGAACGCCGCTCCCGTGCGCAGGGCGACCACCCGGTGGGTCATCACGTCGTCCACGACGGTCGGGGTGCCGGTCATGGCTTCCTCCCAGGAGCTGGATGCCGTTCTGCCACACCTCCAGGCTGCGCCGGCCGGTCGTCGCGGGGCATGGGCCGAGTGGCCCGTCCCGCGGGCCCTTCGACCGGCTCGGCGGTGCCCTGGCGCCCTCCGCCGGACCACGGGGTACGACGCCCCCGGCTAGGGTCTGTCGTTTGGATCAGGCCGGTCTGGCCCACGGTGCCTTGTCGGCCGACCCGAGCGGGGCGTGGTGCGTGCAGCTGCAAGGCGGAGGAGGGCGGCGACGCGGAGCGTCGACAACCGACGACAACGCCGCAGATGCGCGTGCCACGCCCCGCGACGCCGGCGTGATCCAAACGACAGGCCCTAGGCGTCGGGCAGGGGAACCCGCCAGCGCAGGGTGGCCCCACCCGCGTCCGGACGGGACGTGTCGAAGTGCCCGCCCAGCTGTTCCGCCCGCTCGGCCATGTTGCGCAGCCCGCTGCGCCGGCCGCCGGGCGGAATGCCCACGCCGTCGTCCGACACCGTCAGCGACACCTCCCGGCCGCCGGCCGTCAGGACGACCTGGGCCCGGCCGGCGTGCGCGTGACGGGCGATGTTGGTGAGTGCCTCGGACAGGACGGCCACGACGTGGTCGGCGATCTCGCGTGGGACATCGGTGTCCAGCAGGCCCTCCATGCGCACACTGGGCGGGAATCCGAGCACGGGTGTCTCCTCCCCCACCACGCGCATGACCCGGGCCCGCAGCCCGTCGTCGGCTCCCGGCGTGCGGGAGCGCAGCCCGAAGATGGCCGACCTGATGATCTTGATGGTCTCGTCCAGGTCGTCCACGGCCCGCAGCACCCGCTCGGCGGCCTCCGGGTGCTCGATGAAACGTCCCGCGCTCTGCAGGGTCATGCCCGTGGCGAACAACCGCTGGATGGCCAGGTCGTGCAGGTCCCGGGCGATACGGTCGCGGTCCTGGAGCACCGCGATCTGCTCGGCGTCCTCCCGTCGGTCGGCCAGCTCCATCGCGATGGCGGCCTGGGCCGCGAACCCCTGCAACATCTCGGTCTCCTTGCCCGAGAACACCGGCCGCCCGGCTTCCCGCGCCACCAGCACCACGCCCCGGGCACCGCCTTCCCCGGTGCCGATGGGCACGGCGACGGCAGGGCCCAGCCCTTCGAAGCGCGGCGGCTCCGGGGAGACACGCTCGTCCCGCTGCACGTCCTCGGAGGCGACCGGCGCGGCGGCGGCGAACGCGAGGCCCATCAGCGTGCCGGAACTGGGCAGCACCAGTCCGCGATGCGCGTCCGCGTCCATGCCGACGGCGATCTCCACGCTGAGGGACGCCTCCGCGCCCAGCGGGATCGCCACCGCCGCCAGCGCCGAGCCCATGAGCTCGCGGGCTCGTTCGGCGATCAGCTTCAGGGCCTCGGCTCGTCCGCTGCCGGACATCAGACTGTGGCTGATCTCGGCGTTCGCCAGCAGCCGGCGCTCGCGCAGCCGCGAGTCCTCGTACAGCCGGGCGTTGTCGATGGCCACGCCCGCCGCCACGGCCAGCGTCGACAGCACCGACTCGTCCTCCTCGTCGAACTGCGCGCCGCCCCGCTTCTCGGTCAGGTAGAGGTTGCCGTAGACCTGGTCACGGACCCGGATCGGCACGCCCAGGAAGGTGTTCATGGGCGGATGGTGGGCGGGGAAGCCGTAGGAGGCCGGGTGCTGCGCGATCTTCTCCAGCCGGAGGGGCGCCGGGTGCCGGATGACCTCGCCGAGGATGCCGTGTCCCTCCGGGAAGGGGCCGATCTCGGCGATCCTCGCCTCGCTCACGCCCACGGTGTGGAAGGCCGACAGGGATCGTCCGTCGGGGCCGATGACGCCCAGGGCGCCGTACTCGGCGTCGACGAGCACGGCGGCCGCCTCCACGATGGAGTGCAGTGCCTGTTCGAGGTCCAGTTCCCGGCCGACGGAGAGCACCGCCTCCAGCAGGCTGTGCACCCTCTTCTGCGTGCCCCTGGCCGCGTTGATCCGGGCCTGCAGTTCCTCCAGCAACTCGTCCAGCTTGAGCTGCGGCAGCCGAACGCGGGACTCCTCCGGGTGTGCCACCACGTGCCTCCGTGTCCCCTCGCGCGCGAAGGGTGGACTGTCGGGGTCACTGCCACAGTAGCCTTCGCCGGTGGTGTCCGGCAGCGCGGCCGCCCCGAGCGGGACCCGCCGGTCCGGCCCGGCCGCCCCGTCGGCGGGACGTACGGCCCCCCATCAGGTCCGACCGGCACTGGAGGGCGCGTGCGCCGTGGACGACAGTGAGGTCAGGAGCGGCGCCGATCCCCCGCGGTGTCGCTCCGCCCGCAGCACGCCTCGGTCTCCGCGACCGGGCCCCGGCAGGGCAGCTCGCGGAGCAACGGGCGCTGCCGGCCGGACAGTTGCCCCCCTCCTGGAGAAGCAGGCCATGACTCCTCACCACGACCCGGTGCGCCGGCGTATCGACCTCGACTCCGCCGAGGCGCTGCGGTTGCTGGGCAGCGTGTCCCTGGGGAGGATCGTCTTCACCCGGCAGGCCCTGCCCACCGTCCGCCCCGTCAACCACGTGCTGGACGGCGGGGACATCGTCATCCGCACCCATGAGGGCGCGGCACTGACGGCACACGCTCAGGAGGCCGACGGCGCGGGCGTCGTCGTGGCGTACGAGGCCGACGTCATCGACCCCGACACACATCTCGGCTGGAGCGTGGTCGTCACCGGTTACGCCCGCCTGGTGACCGATCCGTCCGAACTGGCCCGCATCCAGGCACTGTTGCAGCCCTGGGTCCCCTCCGAGGGCATGGACCAGGCGGTGCGCATCCGCCCCGAGCTGGTCGCCGGGGTCCGCCTGGCGGGGGCCGGCGAGACCGCGCCGGCCCCCGGCTGACACCCGGCGGGTGCCGCGTCCAGGTGCCCCGCGCGTCCACGGTGCGGCCGTACGAGTGCCGGACGGTCGCGTCCTCGTACCACCGCGCTCACACGGTGATCCGGCGCCCCGAGACGACGTCGGGCTCGATCCGGATCCACACCTCGCGCACACCGCCCGCCCACGGCCTGCTGTGTGCCCGTTCGGCGTAGCGGCGCCGTCGCTCGGGGTCCGTCACGGTGCGCGCGACCCCGCGTACCAGGACGCTCCAGCCCTGGCTGAAGGCGTCGTCGATACGGTCGACCTCGAAGGCCACCCGGCGGCCGTCGGCCGGCGCTGCGGGAGAGCCCGCCGCGGTCCGGAACACGATCGCCCCGTCCACGACGCTGTAGTTGACCGGCAGTATCTCCGGCCCCGAGCCGGTGGGGACCGCGAGCCTTCCCACTCCGTGCGAACCCAGGAGCGCCTGGCACTCGGCCGCGCTCAGCTCGGTGAGGCGGGGTTCGCGGGCCGCGCGTCCGGAGCCGGGCGGTGTGTCGAGGGCGCCGCCGGTCAGCTCGGTGACGGTGGTCTCCAGCGCGTCGGCCAGCCGGTGCAGCACCCCGGTGCCGGGGGCGGCGCCGGGGTGCTCCTCCAGGTAGCGGAGGTAGCCGGCGTCCATGCCGGCCCGTGCGGCGGTCTGCCCGCGCGTCAGGCCGAGGCGGGCGCGCCGGGTGGCCAGGCGGCGGCCCAGGTCGCCGAGGGGCGCCTCCGTCGTCGTGTGCGCGCTCGTCCGTTCGGTCATGGCCGTCACGCTCCTTCTCGATCAGGCCGCGGGAACGGCCACTTCCGCGTGCTGCACCGGACCGAGCACGACTTTCAGCGCCCCGGTGTCCGCGGCCCCGGCGAAGACCTCGTAGGCCTCCTCCATGTGGTCCAGCGGGAAGGTGTGGGTGACGAGTTGCCCGGTCGGCAGCCGCCCCGCGGCGGCCATCCGGAGCAGGGTGGGGGTGGAGTAGGTGTCCACCAGGCCGGTGGTGATGGTCACGTTCCTGATCCACAGCTCCTCGAGGTGGAGCGTGGCCGGTCCGCCGTGGACACCGACATTGGCGACGTGGCCGCCGGGCCGGACCATACGGGTGCACAGTTCGAAGCTCTCCGGCACACCGACCGCCTCGATCACCACGTCGGCGCCGAGACCGCCGGTCAGATCGGCGACCAGCTGGCCGGGGTCCTCGTGCGCGTCCGCCACGGCGTCGGCGCCCAGGCGATGGGCGGCCGCCAGCCGGGCCGGGGCCAGGTCGACGGAGATGATCCGTTCGGGCGCGAACAGACGTGCCGTGGCGATGGCCGCGAGTCCGATGGGGCCCGCCCCGACGATGGCCACGGTGTCCCCGGGACGCACCTGCCCGTTGAGCACACCCACCTCGTACGACGTCGGGAAGATGTCGGCGAGCAGGACGGCGTCCTGACCGGGCACGGAGGCGGACAGGGGGTGGACGGAGAGGTCGGCGTGCGGCACCCGGACGTACTCGGCCTGGGTGCCGTCGACGAGGTGGCCGAGGATCCAGCCCCCGCCGCCACGGCACTGGCCGTAGGAGCCGTCCCGGCAGAACCGGCACCGTCCGCACGAGGTGATGCAGGAGACCAGCACCCGGTCGCCGGGGCGTACGGTCCGCACGTCGCCGCCGACCTCGACGATCTCACCGACGGCTTCGTGGCCGAGGACTGTGCCGGGGCGGACCTCGGGGACGTCGCCCTTGAGGATGTGGAGGTCCGTTCCGCAGATGGTCACGGCGCCGACCTGCACGATCGCGTCGGTGGGTTCCTTGACGGCCGGATCCGGGACGTCCTGCCAGGACGCCTGTCCGGGACCGTGGAAGACGAAGCCTTTCATGCTGTTCCTCACCCTGTTCCGGTGTGCTGTCCATGGTCGGCGGGACGGGTGCGGGACCGTCACGGCGCCGGGTCCGGTCCCCGTCTCAGACCGGCTCGGGTACGACGGCGACGGGGCAGTCCGCGTGGTGGAGCGCCCCCTGGGCGACCCGGCCCAGCTGCTGCCCGAAATGGCCTTGGCGGCGCCGGGCGCCGACGACGAGCAGGTCGGCTCCGTGCGCGGCGGCCGGCAGGACGTCCTGGGCGCGGCCCTCGACCGTACGGTGTCGCGCCCCCGGGAAGGCCGGAGAGTCGTGCAGGGCCTGCTCCACGAGGTCCATGGCCTGTCGCTCCTGCGGCCGGGCCGGCCCGTCGGCGGTCGGCGGATGTGCGTGCGGCGCGTACGGGTGCCGTCGGCGCCACGCCCGTACGGCCTCCAGCGGGACCCCGCGCAGCAGGGACTCCTCGGCCGCGAACCGCACGGCGGCCGAGCCCGCGGGGCTGTCGCCCACCCCCAGGACGATCCGGCGCGGGCGGCCCTGGCCGGCCTGGTTCGCGGGCAGCACGATCACCGGGCAGTGGGCGTGGCCGGCCACCGCGACGCCGACCGAGCCGAGAAGCGCCTCGGCCATGCCGCTGCGGCCACGACGGCCGAGGACCAGCAGGAGGGCGCAGCGGCTCTCCCGGGTCAGGGCGTACTCCGGCTCCTCGGGCAGCACGTCGGTGAAGACCTTGACGCCGGGCTGCCGGCGGTGGGCGCGCCGTTCCGCGGCCCCGACCACGTCCTCGGCCATCAGCTCCTCGGAGGGCTCCTCGGTGTCGGCGGCGGGGGAAACGCCCTCGTAGCGCTCCCACAGCGAGGCGTGCACCAGGCGGAGCGAGGCGCCGCGCAGGGCGGCCTCGTCGGCGGCCCAGTCCACCGCGCGCAGGCTCGGCTCGGAGCCGTCGACGCCGACGACCAGCGGAAGGTCCAGGGGTTCGCCGAAGGCATGTGCGGATGCTGCGCTCATGGCTTCTCACTCCTCGGGGCCGGTCATCCGTGCGCGACGACCGCGACGGGCGCGGCGATGTGGTGGAGGGCGGCCTGGGTGACGTGACCGATGTGGGAGCCGAACAGGCCCGTGCGCACACGCCGGCCGACGACCACCAGCGAGGCGTCGTGGGAGGCGGCGACGAGGACCTGTGCGGCGCTGCCGGACCGGCTCGCCTCGATCACCTCGACGTCGGGGAACTTCTGCCGCCACGGATGGAGCGTCTTGGTCAGCAGGGCCGCCTGCCCGCGTTCGAGCGAGTCGTGGACGTCGACGTCACCGGGAACGTCGTCCGGATCGTGGAAGGAGGTCGGCGGCTCGGGCCAGGCGTGGACCGCCCGCAGGGGCGCTCGGCGGCGTGCGGCGGCGTCGAAGGCGAACTCCATGAGCGTGCCGTCCGGGCGGTCGAGGTCGAGGCCGAGGACCACGGGCCGGAAGGGCGCCGCCGCGGAGGGCACGCCCGCCGGGTCCGGTCGGTGTTCGTCGGCGGCCCCCTCCCCCGCGCGCACCAGCACCACCGGGCGCTCGGCGCGGGCGACGACCGCGAGGGCGACCGAGCCGACGAGGTGGCCGCCGAGCCGGCCGAGGCCTCGCGAACCCAGTACCAGCAGCTCGGCGTGGCCCGCGACCTCGCACAGGACGTCGGACACGGTCCCGGTGAGCACTTCGGCGGTCACGTCGAGGCCGGGGTGGCGGAGCCGGATGCCCTCGGCGGACTCCTGTGCCGTCCGCTCGGCCCACTGCCGGTACCTCTCCAGGTCCAGCAGCGGTGTCCGGGCCACCCTCCTGGGCGACGGCTCCAGGACGAGCACGATCTTGAGAGGCAGACGGCGCAGAAGCGCCTCGCGGGCCGCCCACTCGGCCGCGGCCCGGCTCTCGGGCGCGTCGTCGAGGCCCACGGTGACGGTCGGCGCCATGGTCTCCACCTCCCGGGTCGGCGTCCGACACCAGCGTGGCGCCCGGGCGGGCGGCGGGATCAGGGGCCACACGGCCCCATCGGGGCCGATCGGCCCGCCGTGGCGCGGAAGCCGGCGGGCGGGGCGGGGGCCGGGCGGCCCATGGCACCTTCCGGGTTCTCGGCCCACCCTGGAAGGAGCCGGACATCGTCGAGGCGCTTGTGGAGTGACCATGCACGGCTTCCCGCACATCGTCAGTGACGTGATGACCTTGACGGTCGCCGCCGTCGGCCGCCGGGCCCCGTTCAAGGAGGTCGTGCATCTGATGCAGGACTGGCGGGTCAGCGCCCTGCCCGTGATCGAGGGTGAGGGCCGGGTGGTCGGCGTGGTGTCCGAGGCCGACCTGCTGCCGAAGGAGGAATTGCGGGACGGCCCCGACCGGGCGTATCTGGAGCTGCGCCGGCCCGTCGACGTGGCGAAGGCCGATGCCCTCACCGCCGGGGACCTCATGTCGTCGCCCGCCGTGACGGTCCACGCCGACGCCACCCTCGCCGAGGCCGCGCGGGTGATGGCGCGCGCGGGCGTCAAGAGGCTGCCGGTGGTGGACGACGACGACATGCTGGCCGGTGTGGTCAGCCGCGCCGACCTGCTGAAGGTGTTCCTGCGCGACGACGAGGACATCGCCGAGGAGGTACGGCGCGAGGTCGCGGTGTACCTCTTCCCGCCGCCGGCGTCGGCCGTGCGGGTGGAGGTGCACGACGGGGTCGTGACGCTGACCGGCAGGATCCGCGACACCGCCCTCGTCCCCGTGGCGGCGCGGCTGGTCAGGGCCGTCGAAGGGGTGGTGGACGTGGAGTTCGACCTGGCCCACGACAGGGTGGCGCACTAGCCGCGCGGCGACTGCGGCGCCGACGGGCCGCGGCCACGGGGTGACGGGGGCCGGTCGGCCCTGGTGCCACCGGCACCGACCGGCGATGATCGGTCCGCAAGGGGCAGTCGGCAGGCTGTCGTCGTCCGCGAAACGTGGGATCGCCATGACCGAGACGCGCGTCTTCAGCGAGCAGCACCCGATCCGTGTGTTCCTGCTCGACGACCACGAGGTGGTGCGGCGCGGCCTGTCGGACCTTCTCGACGCCGAACCGGACATCTCCGTGGTCGGCGACGCGGACACCGCCGAGCACGCCCTCGCCCGGGGCCCGGCGCTGCGCCCCGACGTGGCCGTCCTCGACGTGCGCCTGCCGGACGGCGACGGCATCTCGGTCTGCCGGGAACTGCGCGACCGGATGCCCGGGCTGGCGTGTCTGATGCTGACCTCGTTCGACGACGAGGAGGCGCTGCTGGACGCGATCATGGCCGGCGCGGCCGGATACGTCCTGAAGCAGATCAAGGGCTCGGACCTGGTGTCGGCGGTGCGCACGGTGGCGTCGGGGCAGTCGATGCTCGATCCGGCGACGACCGCCCGGCTGATGCGCTCCCTGCGCACGGACCCGGCCGCGGCCCCGTCGCTGCCTCCGGAGCTGGCCGGCCTCTCGCCGCGGGAGCGGGACATCCTCGCACTCATCGGTGACGGTCTGACCAACCGTGAGATCGGCAAGCGGCTGTTCCTGTCGGAGAAGACCGTCAAGAACCACATCTCGCGGCTGCTGGCCAAACTCGGCGTGCAGCGCCGGGTCCAGGCGGCGGTCCTCGCCTCCCAGCTGGACACCCACCAAGCCGACCCGCACGACGTACGGCGCGTTGGTGACGCCCATCAGGCGCGGGACCGCATGTCCCGGTGACCGCTATTTGAGGCCGCTGAGCATGACGCCGCGGATGTAGTACTTCTGCAGCAGCAGGAAGAGGACCAGGACCGGCAGGATGCTCAGGACGAGGCCCGCCATGACGATGGGCATCGTGCGGGTGGGGTCGACGTAGTCCTGGAGGAGCTGGATGCCGACGGGGAGTGTCATCACGTCCGGGTTGGCCGTCGACACCAGCAGGGCCCAGATGTACTCGTTCCAGGCGTCCACGAAGGTCAGCAGTCCGAGTGTCACCATGACCGGTTTGGTCTGCGGCACCACGATCCGCCACCACACGGTGAACTCCCCGGCACCGTCGATGCGGGCCGCCTCCAGCACCTCGTCCGGGATGGCGACCATGAACTGCCGCATCAGGAAGATCCCGAAGCCGTTGACGAGGAACGGCACGGACAGCGCCACGATGCTGACGGTGAGCCCGGCGCCGCCGCGGCCCAAGAGGTCGTTGCCGCCCGCCAGCGGCCAGTGCACCAGGATCAGGAAGTGCGGGACGAAGAAGAGGAACGGCGGGAACATCATCGTCGACAGCACGAGCCGGAAGACGAAGTCCCGTCCGGGGAAGTGCAGTTTGGCCAGCGCGTAGCCGGCGAGCGACGAGGTGAGCAGGACCGAGCCGGTGATCACGGCGGTCGCGACGACGCTGTTGCGGAAGAGCACCGGCAGGTCGAGCTGGTCGACCGCCGCACGGTAGTTGGACAGGTCGAAGGCCTCGGGCAGGAAGTGGTACGGCAGCGTGCCGGACTCACCGGGCCCCTTGAAGGACGTCATCACCATGTCGAGGAACGGCACCACCGTGAGCACGGCGCCGGTCACGACCAGCAGGTAGGAGAACCAGGGGAACCGGCGGCGGGTCATGCGTCCTCTCCCTTGCGCCTGAAGATCCACAGCTGCACCAGGGTGACCGCGAGGACCACCACGAACAGCACGAAGGCGGCGGCGCTCGCGGTGCCCCAGTCGCCGTACGAGAAGGCCTGCCGGTACATCTCCAGCGCGGCCACGTTGGTGGCGTCCCCCGGGCCGCCCTTGGTCATCACGATGATCAGCGCGAACGACTGCAGGCCGGTGAGGAACTGGGTGACGCACACGAACAGCAGGGAGGGGCGCAGCAGCGGCAGCGTGATCTTCCACCAGACGGTGACGGGTCCGGCCCCGTCGAGAGCGGCGGCCTCGTAGTACGACTCGGGGACGGACTTCAGTCCGGCGGTCAGGACGAGGATCGCCGAGCCCACCGAGGCCCACGCCTGGACGACGACGACCGAGGGCAGGGCGGTGTCGGGGTCCTGGAGGAAGGCCACCGAGCCGAGACCGAGGGCGTTGAGGACGCCGTTGACCAGACCGCCCGGCTCGTACATGTACTTCCACACGTTGCCGACGGCGACGACGGTGGTGACGATCGGGAGGAAGTACAGGGTGCGCCACAGGCCCTGGAGGCGGAGTTTGTCGATGCAGGTGGCGACGAGCAGGGAGCCGGCGAGGGCGAGGGTCACGGTGCCCAGGGCGAACAGCAGGGTGTTGGTGAGGATCGGTGCCAGGAACGTCGATCCGGCCGCGAAGAGGCCGGTGAAGTTGTCCAGGCCCACCGGATCGATGTCACCGAGGTCGAACCCGGCCCAGCGGGACGTCGACAGCAGCAGCGCGAAGCCGAGCGGCAGGATCAGGAAGACGGCGAAGAACAGCAGCGTCGGCGCCAGGAAGAGGTACGCGACCGTGGCCTGACGGCGTCGGCTCCGGCTGCGGCCGTCGACGGCGGGCTCGGTGGCGGCCGGGGTGTGCGCCGGCCGCCCGGTCGTCTCCGGCGCCAGAGTGTTCACCATGAGCGCGACACCTCCTGGTCGACCTGCCGGCGGGTGGTGCGCAGGGCCTCGTCGACCGACTGCTGGCCGGTCCACAGCGCCTCGATGTTCTTGCGCAGCAGCGACTTGGCCTGCTGGGCGCCAGGGCCGTTCGGCTCGGGCACCGAGTACGCCAGCGCGTCGAGGAAGGGGCGCAGGTTCGGGTCACCGCCCCGGCCGAGGAGGACGTGCATGTCGTCGGCGCGGCCGGTCAGGGACCCGACCGAGACCTGCAGGGAGCTCATCCTGGTCGCTGTCGTGTGTTGTGCGGTGCGGCCCGCGCCCGTCCTGTCGGTGTTGAGCCAGCGCAGGAAGTCCCAGGCTTCCCGGGGGTGTCGGGCCGCGGCGTTGACGCCGAGCATGAAGCCGGTGGAGAGCGTGGCGTTCGTGTCACCGATGCGGGGGACGGGCACGGGTGCGACCCCGACGTCCCGATAGGCCTTGCCCATCAGGGACTTGAGGTTGGCGGTCCACCAGCCGGCGCTGATCACCATGGCCACCTGCCCGGACGCGAACGCCTTGTAGACGTTGATGCCGGGGGCGCTCGCCCCTTCGGCGACGAGGCGGTGCTCCAGATCGAACACGGCCCGGCCGGCGGGCGAGTTGATGGCGGTGCTCCTGCCGTCCGCGGAGACGAAGGTACCGCCGGCGGCGTTGAGCAGGGCGAGTGTCTGGCCGACGGTGGTGGAGTCGTCGTAGGTCGACAGCCCGAAACCCTGGATGAGCGTGTTGCCGTAGCGGTCGCGCACGGCGGTGCGGTGGGCCGTCTCCTCCAACTCCCGCCAGGTGCGCGGAGGACGGGTGATCCCGGCCTCGCGGAGCAGTCGTCTGTTGTAGTAGAGGGCGTACGTCTGCACCTCGGTGGGATAGCCGTAGATCCTGCCCTCGATCGACGCGGAGCGGACGGCGGCCGCTCCGTATCCGCGTCGGATCTCCTCGGCGTGCTCGGGCGGGGCGGGTCGCAGGACGCCTGCCTGGACTAGCTGGCCGTTCCACAGGCAGTAGGGGTGGAGGATGTCGGCGCCCTGCCCGGCGGCCTGCCGGACCATGAACGTGGTCAGGAGGTCGGTGAACTCGACCGCCTCGGTCCGCACCTTGACCCGGTCGTGCGAGGCGTTCCACTCGTCGACCGGGCTCTGCAGAGCTTCCTTGAGCTCTCCGCTCGTGTAGTGGGAGAGGAGGGTGAGGACGATCGGGTCACCGGGACGCCCGGTGCCCCGGTGCGGTGCGGCGCATCCGGCGGTGAGCAGCGCCGAGGGGAGCGCGAGGGCGAAGTGCCGACGGCTCGGGCCGCTGCCGCGGTGTGGTGGTCTCATCGTGCGGCCTCCCGGCGCAAGACGCGGAAGACCCGGGTGGTGGCGAAGCCGCTCTTGCGGTACAGCTGACCCGCCGGGGACCGCTCCCCGGTCCACAGAAACCACGCGGAGTGCGCGCCGCGCGCCCGCATCCGCTCCAGGACCAGGTGGAGCAGGACCTTGCCCAGCCCGGTGCCGCGCGTCTCCTCCAGCACACCGAAGGGACCGAACCGCTCGTCGGCCGATGCGTACGCGCCGTGCATGGCCCAGCCGACGAGGCGGCCCGCCGGGTCCCGGACGCAGACGATCCGGTCGAGCGGCGTTCCCGCGGCCAGGCACTCGCGGATCGCACGGGCCCAGTCGGGGTTGAAGTGGTTCCCGGCGAGCGCGAGCAGTTCCACCAGGTCGTCGTCGGACGGGGTGCCGAACCGGTGGCCCAGTGACCGGAGTTCGTCCAGGCGGAGTGCGACCTCCTCCGGCAGGCGGTAGCCGACCAGGCCGCGGTCCATGGCCGCCGCCTCGTACAGGGTGCGGAAGCCCAGCGACTCGAGGAGCCCGGCGGCCTGCGGATACGTCTCGGCGTCCAGGCCGGGCAGGATGTAGTGCGGGGTGTACGACGAGAAGTCCACCCGGGTACGGCCGTGACCGTGCAGCCAGTCGAGCGCGTCCGTCAGCAGCCGGCGGCCGAGTCCCTGCCCGCGGGCGGCGGGGTCGACGAAGAAGAACGGGATCCAGCCCTGCTCGGGTTCCAGGTCGGTGCCGGTCATCGGCGTCAGGCGGCGCACGGCGTAGGCGGCGCCGACCAGGCGGTCCTCGTGGACGGCGATCCGCAGCCCCTCGGGATCGAAGTTGGCGTCCAGCAGCACCGACGAACGGAAGCGGTCCGGGGTGAGGGGATCGGCGGGGGCACTGCGGCACCACGCCTCCACCAGTCGCGGCCCGTCACCCGCTTGGAAGCCGCGCACCCCGGCCCGGCCGGGCGTGGTGCGGTCGCTCTGCTCGGTCATCGACGGCGTGGTCCTTCCCTGCACGGGCGGCGGGTGTGTCGGGGGCGGGTCGGGCGGTCCCGGGCGACGGGGCGGTGGCGCTCACGTGTAGAGCAGGGCGTCCTCGCCGGCCCACCGGGCGGGCGGCGCGGGCGGATCGCACAGCTTCAGCGGGTCGTCATCCGCGTCGACGGCGCGCCGCAACCGGTCGGATCCCCACAGCAGGTCGATGAAGTGCCGGTGACCGGCGCCTTCCGCGCCGCCACCGGGCGTGTGCCAGGCGAAGTCGTCCGGGTACAGCCGTCGCAGCGTGGCGAGCATGGCGACGGCGGTGCGTACGGGGGCGAAGGTGTCGCGGTCGGTGACGTGGAGCTGGACTCCGCGCAGTGGCCGTCCGGCGTGCTTGTGGAAGGTCGGTACGAACCGCAGGTCGCGGAAGTGCACTCCGGGGAGGGCGAGTTCGGCGAGCGCGGGGGCGAACCCCGCGTCGATGTAGGGGGCTCCGACGGTCTCGAAGGGCTGCGTGGTGCCGCGGCCCTCGGAGAGGTTCGTGCCCTCGAAGAGGCAGGTCCCGGGGTAGACGGTGGCGGTGGCGGTGGTCGGCATGTTCGGCGACGGCGCGACCCACGGCAGCCCGGTGGCCTCCGCGTGCATCGCTCGCCGCCAGCCGATCGCGTCGATCACCGTCAGGTCGGCAGCGGTGCCCGCCGCGTCGAGCACGGCGGAGGTGTTCAAGTACCGCGCGAGTTCGCCGCAGGTGAGCCCGTGCCGGACGGGCACCGGGGCGCGCCCGAGGAAGCCGGCGTACGCCGGGTCCAGCAGCGGGCCCTCGCTGACCAGCCCGCCGAGCGGATTGGGACGGTCGGCGACCACGAACCGTACGCCGGTGCGGGCCGCCGAGACCATCAGGTCGAACATGGTCCACACGTAGGTGTAGAACCTGGCGCCGATGTCCTGGAGGTCGTACACCAGCGCGTCGACACCGCTGCCGATGAGCAGTTTGTCGAGGCGCTCGGCGTCACGGCCGTAGGTGTCGTGAACCGGCAGGCCGGTCGCGGGGTCCGTCCGGACGGCCTCGCTCTCGCCGGCCTGACCGGTTCCGTGCAGTCCGTGTTCGGGGCCGAACAGCGCGACGAGCCGTGCGCCGGCGTCGAGCAGCGCGGGCGCGGCGGTGCGCAGGTCCGGGAGGACGCCGGTGTGATTGGTGACGAGTCCGAGCCGGCCGGGTCCGGCGAGGTCCGGGGACGCGTGCAGTCGTGCGATCCCGGTCGTCACGCCGACGCGGTGGTCCGTGGTCATCCTCTGCCCCCGTCCGCCGGTGACACCTGGAAGCGGTGGTTCTGTAAGCCGGCGCGGTTCCCTGGGGCCGGCATGGTTGCCAGCTCGGAATTCTGCACCGGTTCGCCCCCGTTTGGGGGGAAGCCGGCCACGGAATGTCGCGCGTCGTCCGAGACCGCCCGGCGGCCGCGTGGCGCGCCGGGCGGGGGCGCCGGGGCGGCCGGCGGACCGCAGCCGCCCGGGGCCCGTCGGGCTCACGGTGCGTGCCAGGCCCCCAGCGACGCGGGCATGATCCAGACGACAGGTCCTAAGTCCGCGGCGGCGGCCGCCAGCCGTTGGCCAGGATGCCGAAGAGTTCCTCGACCGCGGCACGACGGTCCTTCTGGCCCTGGGCGAGGGCGGGGACCTCGAGGACGAACCGCGCGAGTGCGGTACAGGCGAGGTTGCCGTGGTCCACGCCGAACTCGTCGGCGACGGCCGCCGCGAGCGTGCCGGTGTGGCGGACCCACATCCGCTCGGCGTACGCGCGCAGCGCCGGGGTGGAGTCGACCAGCTGGTGGAACTGCTCCCGCTGGGGGTGTTCGGCGATCGGCAGCCAGGTGTCGAGCACGTGCCGGCGCAGGGCGTCGAGGACGCTCTCGCCCGCCGCCCGCCCGCGCACCGCGGCGACCAGCCCCTCGTCGGTGCTCTGTTCCCGGTCGAAGACGAGGGCTTCCTTGCCGGTGAAGTGCTTGAACACCGTGGTGGTCGAGACGTCGGCCGCTTCGGCGACGTCGCGGACGCCCACGCTGTCGTAGCCGTGCTCCAGGAAGAGGCGGAGGGCGGCGTCGGCGATCGCTTGCCGGGTGGCCGCCTTCTTGCGTTCGCGGCGGCCGATCGGGGGCTCGGTCATGGGGCGATCCTAGCGGATCACGGCACCAGCAAATTAGTGGTCCCATGCAAAAGGTTTGCCTGTTCCACTTTTTTGCGTACTCTGCTTTCCAGGCGCTCCCCGGTCGTCGGACCGGCCTCCGAGCCGCCGTGCGGTTCCCGTACGGCACCGCATCGAGGAACGCACCCACACACCCACCGCACCGATGAAGGGGCACACCCATGACCTCACCCCACCCCCGCGACGCCCGGATCAGCATCGTCGGAGCCGGCCCCGGCGGGCTGGCCTGCGCCCGCATCCTCCAGCGGCACGGCATCACGGTCACCGTCCACGACCGCGACCCCGGGGCCGACGCCCGCGACCAGGGCGGCACCCTGGACCTGCACGCAGACAACGGCCAGGCGGCCCTGCGCGCGGCGGGCCTGCTCGAGGAGTTCTTCGCCCTGGCAAGGCCCGAAGGACAGGAGATGCGCCGGCTGAGCCCCGCCGGCCCACTCATGGACCATCAGGTCCCGGCACCCGACGAGAGGTTCAAACCGGAGATCGACCGGGGCATACTGCGCGACCTGCTGCTCGGTTCCCTCAGCCCGGGCACCGTGCGCTGGAGCCGCTCCCTGGAACGCGTGAGCGGGCCCGCCGAGGGGCCGCGGCGGCTGTACTTCGCCGACGGCTCCACCATCGAGACGGACCTGGTCATCGGCGCGGACGGCGCCTGGTCCCGGGTGCGTCCGGTCCTCTCGCCCGCCACTCCCCGGTACACCGGCGTGAGCTTCCTGGAGGCCTGGTTCGACGACGTGGAGTCTCGTCACCCGGAGATCGCCGGCCTGGTCGGCCAGGGCGGCGCCCATGCCGCCGACGGTGAGCGAGCCATGTTCGCCCAGCGCAACGGCGGCGACCACATCCGCGTCTACCTCATCCAGCGCGTCCCGGCCGACTGGATCCCCGCGAGCGGACCGACGCGGCAGGACACCGAGCGGATCCGCGCCCTGCTCCTGGAACGCTACGCGCACTGGTCGCCCCGCATGCGCCGGCTGATCACCGACAACGACGGCCCCTATGTCGACCGCCCGATCTTCGCGCTGCCGGTGCCGCACGCCTGGGAGCCGGACCCGGCGGTGACCCTGCTCGGCGACGCCGCCCACCTCATGCCGCCGCTCGGCGTCGGCGTCAACCTCGCCCTGCTCGACGCGAGCGAACTGGCCCTCGCACTCGCGCA
Organism: Streptomyces albidicamelliae; assembly: GCF_025642175.1. Lineage (NCBI taxonomy): Bacteria > Bacillati > Actinomycetota > Actinomycetes > Kitasatosporales > Streptomycetaceae > Streptomyces > Streptomyces albidicamelliae. The sequence goes on from NZ_CP106795.1 coordinate 444,933, forward strand.
CGCCTCCAGCGTCGACGACGCCCTGCGCGCCTACGAGAAGACCATGCTCCCCCGTTCGATCGAGACGGCCCGCCTCCTCGACGGCGGGGCGGCGCACCTCCTTGCCGCCGACGGACCCGGCTCCGCCGAGGACGGCCGCCCCCGCACCTGAAAGTGCGGTCGGGAGGCCGATCGGGGTAGTCCGGTCAACCGTCGTCGGCAAGCTTCCGAACAATCGAGGGGAGAGCGGTCAGAAGCCCGCAGTCCGCCGAGACCAAGGAGTGTCATGAAGCTGCGCCCCTCCACCACTCGTGTCCGCCTCGCGGCGATCGCCGGTGCCCTCGTCTTCGCCACCCTCGCGCTGGCGCCCTCCGCCCAGGCGGCCGAACTGGTGACGACCAAGTGGTCCTGCAACGGCGGCCCGGTGTTCACCATCACCACGACACCCCAGGCCACCTCCCTGATCCAGCGGATCTACCCCACCGTCGGCTGCCGCCAGGTCGGCTGACGTCCGGTGCCGCGCGGCGGTCCGCCCACGGCCTGGGCCATGGGCGGACCGACCTCTACCGACGACGTGTGCCGTTGCGTCCCGGTGTCAGGCGCAGCCCGCGGGCACCGGCCGTGACGCGTCGTCGATCAGGGCGGTCTGTGCCGCCTGCAACCGGGACACATCGGGTTTGACCACCTTGCGGTCGTACGTCAGCAGGCCGTTGAGCTCGCCCTCGACGTCCGAGATCTGCGTGTACACCGCGCCGTTGCCGCCGCGGCAGGCGAGCGCGTGGACCTCGGTCAGCTTCTCCAGGTAGTCGTCGGTGTACGTCGTCGGGTCGACATCCACGTAGGACTGCTGGACCGACCAGGCGTGGCCCGGTATGCCGAGGCCCAGGCCGCCGTACTCGCCGCTGACCAGGGCCCGCCGGCCGTCCGGGTGGGGTGGCAGGGCGGGGCTCGGGTAGCCGTGCTCGTCCATGATGTCGCCGGCCCCGCCGTCGGCCCCGAGGTTGAGGCCGGACATGTTGTTGACCAGGCGGGTGGGGTCCCAGGACTTGGCCTGCGAGGCGACGCGGCCGATGTCGTACTGGCCCCAGCCCTCGTTGAACACGACCCACATGACGACGGACGGGCTGCTGATGTGCTCGTCGATCATCTGCTTCATCTCGCGCTCGTACTCGGCGCGTGCCGCGGTGGACGGGTTCACGCCGGCCGTCATCGCCGGCATGTCCTGCCACACCATCAGGCCGAGCCGGTCGGCCCAGTAGAACCAGCGGTCGGGTTCGACCTTGATGTGCTTGCGGACGGAGTTGAAGCCCATCCTCTTGTGCATCTTCAGGTCGTACGCGAGAGCCTCGTCACTGGGCGCGGTGTGCAGGCCGTCCGGCCAGAATCCCTGGTCGAGGGTGGCCATCATGAAGACGGGCTTGCCGTTCAGGACGGTGCGCGGGACGCCGTTCACCTTCCGCACGGAGATGGAGCGCATCCCGAAGTAGCTGCCCACACGGTCCTGGCCGACGCTCACCTTCAGGTCGTAGAGGTACGGGTCGTCCGGAGACCAGAGCCGGGCGTGCGGGATCTTCAGGGTGAGGGGTTCACCGGTGCGTCCGGTCGCCGTGGCCACCTTGCGCTTTCCGGCGTACGCCGTCGCGGTGACCGGGAGGCCGTCGCGGACGCCCCGCGGTTCGACCGTGAGGGTGCCGTCGTCGACGTTCGGGGTGAGTTTCAGCTGGTCCACGTGGTCGGACGCCACGGGCTCCAGCCACACCGTCTGCCAGATGCCGGAGGTCGGGGTGTACCAGATGCCGCTGGGGTCGAGGCGCTGCTTACCGATCGGCGGGTTCTCACCGTTCGCCGCGTCGGTCGGGTCGTGGACGCCGACGATCAGCTCCTGGGTGCGGCCCGGCTTGAGGGCGTCGGTGATGTCGGCGCTGAACTTGTCGTAGCCGCCCTGGTGTTCGGCGACCTTGGTGCCGTTGACGTACACCTCGGCCCGCCAGTCGACGGCACCGAAGTTCAGCTGCAGCCGCCTGCCGTCACCGACCTTCCAGCCGGCCGGGACCGTGAAGGTGCGCCGGTACCACATCCGGTCCTCGTGCCGTTCCAGGCCCGAGAGCTGGGACTCCACCGGATAGGGCACGAGGATCCGCTCGCCGAGGGTGCGGCCCACGGGCGGCTGCTCACCGGCCTTGGCGGCGGCGAACTGCCAGCTGCCGTTGAGGTTCCGCCAGGCGTCGCGGGTGAGCTGGGGCCTCGGGTACTCGCGGTGGGCGTTGGCCGGGGTGACGTCGTCGGCCCACTTGGTGCGCAGCTCGTAGGTGGAGTGGTTGGCGCCGCTGCTCCAGAAGGCGTTGACAACGTTGCCGTCCTGGGAGGCGAGGCTCCCCTCGCCGTCGTAGCGGACGTCCGCCAGACCGGGCGCGGTGCCGGTCTTGTTGCCGACGACCGGCTCCTTCAGCGAGACCAGCAGCGACTTGGGGTCGTCCGGGTCGAGCCGGGCGGCGCCCAGAGGCCACTTCGCGCCGCCGATCACGGCGTCGAGGTGGTCGGTGAGCCCCTTCGCGGGCTTCGCGAGGGTCTGTGCGAAGTCGAGGCGCAGGGTCCGGCCGTCCCGCAGCACGGTGGTGGCGATGGCGCCGTTGTAGGCGTAGCCCTCGGGCAGCAGGAACGCCGACTGCGGTACGGCGGACTTGGCGCCGCCGGGCGGCGTCCAGCGCAGGTGGAGGTTGGAGCCTCCGTAGTGCTCGAAGTACTCCACCTTGATGTCGTAGGCCTTGCCGGCGGTCAGTTCGACGGGGGCGCTGGTCTGTTCACGGTCCCAGTCGTCGACCCAGTGGTCGATGGTGAGCTTGCCGTCGATCCAGAGGCGGAAGCCGTTGTCGCCGGTGATCGAGAAGGTGGTGGCACCGGTCTTCTCCGGCACGATCCGGCCGGTCCAGCGGACGCTGACGTCGTCCGACCGGCCGGTCGCGGAGTTCAGGCGTGACTCCAGGGAGCCGAAGTCGAGCTGCGGGTCGAATCCGGTGGCCTTGAGCTGGGCGAAGTCGAAGGCTCCGGGGGCGGACTGGGTGTAGTACTCGCCCTTGAGGCCGTGGACCTCGGTGCTGTCCGCGGCCGTGGCGTCGGGTACGGCGGCCAGCCCGGCGAGACCCAGGGCGGCGGCGAGCAGAAGGGACAATCGGTGTCGGAGTGGTCGGATGCGCACGGTTCTCCCTTGACTGAGGGGAAGGGTGGCGGCTCACTGCTTCAGTCTGTACAACGTTGGAAGCAACGGCAGTTGGCATGAGAGCACGGCTCCCGGCCGCTGTCCAGGGTCATGACAGGGCTCCGCCCCCCGGAGCTTGAGTCGACGTCGAGGAGTTCCCTTGCGGGTGAGTCTGAAAGACGTGGCCGAACGGGCCGGTGTCTCGATCAAGACCGTGTCGAATGTCGTGAACAACTATCCGCACGTCACACCGGGGATGCGGGCCCGGGTCCAGGAGGCCATCGACGAACTCGGCTACCGGCCCAACCTGACCGCACGGCACCTGCGCAAGGGCCGCACCGGCATCATCGCGCTCGCCGTGCCGGAGCTCGGCAACCCGTACTTCGCGGAGCTGGCGAGCGCGGTCATCGACGCGGCGGCGGAGCACGAGTTCACGGTGCTGCTCGATCACACACGGGGCAGGCGTGAGCAGGAAGTGCTGGTCAGCCAGGGGTTCCGGGCCCGGGTGATCGACGGACTGATCCTGAGCCCGCTGGAGCTGGAGGCCGAGGACCTGCAGGGGCGGTCCGACGACGTGCCGCTCGTGCTGCTCGGCGAGCGCGAGTACGACACCCCGCACGACCACATCGTCATCGACAACGTGACCGCGGCGAGGGTCGCCGTCCGGCATCTGCTCGGCCGGGGCCGTACCCGGATCGCCTACCTGGGCGCCCGGACCGACGCCGCCAACCGGCCCGCCGACCTGCGACTCCTCGGCTGGCGGCAGGAGTTGGCCGCCGCGGGGGTGCCCGCGCCGGACGACCTGGTGGTCCCGGTCGGCGGCTGGGACCGGGACGACGGCGCCCGCGCCATGGCCCAGCTGCTCGACTCGGGGGTGCGGCCCGACGGGGTGTTCGCGCTCAACGACCTGATCGCGATCGGGGCGATGCGGGTGCTGCACGAGCGGGGGTTGCGGGTGCCCTGGGACGTCGCCGTGGTCGGGTTCGACGACATCGCGGAGGGCCGTTTCGGTGCCGTGTCGCTGACCACGATCTCGCCGGACAAGCAGGCCATCGCGCGGATGGCCGTGGCGTCGCTGCTGCGCAGCCTGTCGGGCCGGGGCGAGACGGGCGGACGTGAACTGAGCGCGGAATTCCGGCTGGTGGAGCGGGAGAGCACCCTGGGCCGGCGCTGACGGTGGCGCCGGCGCTGTGGCCTGGAGTTCGAGCGGGAGGGGTTTACACCACTCTTCCAACGATGTAAAAACCTCCCCGAACGACGTGCACATCGAGTTGACCGCAAGAGCCGTCCGACCCCGAGAGCGCTCCCAGTGCGCCGGGGCCACGCCGTTTGGGGACTTTCATGAAGCCCATCGCAGCACAGCGCCGCGTCCACGCGCGGACCCTCCTCACCGCCGGCCTCGTCACGAGCCTGGCCCTCGTGGCCGGATGCGCCAAGTCCGAGGACGACTCCGGCAGCGACAAGGGCGCCTCCCAGAACACCGATTCCGGCCAGGTCGTCGCCTCGCCCAGCGGCGGGTCCGGACCGACCTGCGCCATCGACGCGTACGGCGGCAAGAAGATCGACCTGAAGTCCGCCACCGTCGGCTTCTCCCAGTCCGAGAAGGAGGCCAACCCGTTCCGCATCGCGGAGACCGCCTCGATCAAGGCGGAGGCGAAGAAGCGGGGCGTCCAACTCCTCACCGCCAACGCCCAGTCGCAGTTCTCCAGGCAGATCAGCGACGTCCAGGACCTCATCGCCAAGGGGGCCGACCTGCTGGTCGTCGCCCCGCTCAACTCCGACGGGTGGGAGCCGGTGCTGCGCGCCGCCGCCGCCAAGCACATCCCCATCGTGACCATCGACCGCAAGATCAACGCCACCGCCTGCAAGGACTACGTGAGCTTCATCGGCTCCGACTTCGTCGAGCAGGGCGAACGGGCCGCCGACCAGATGATCGAAGCGACCGGCGGCAAGGGCGAGATCGCCATCCTGCTCGGCGCGGCGGGCAACAACGTCACCACCGAACGCACCAAGGGCTTCGAGGACCGCATCAAGGAGAAGGCGCCCGGACTCAAGATCGTCTTCCGGCAGACCGGGGACTTCGCCCGTGAGAAGGGGCAGTCCGTCACCGAGAACCTCATCCAGTCCAAGCCGGGAATCAAGGGCATCTACGCCGAGAACGACGAGATGGGCCTCGGCGCCGTCAACGCCCTGAAGGGGGCCGGCAAGAAGCCCGGCGAGGTCAAGATCGTGACGATCGACGGCACCCGCAACGCCGTACAGGGCATCGTGGACGGCTGGATCGACGGCGTCGTCGAGTCCAACCCGCGCTTCGGGCCGCTGGCGTTCCAGACCCTGGACACCTTCACCCAGGGCCGGAAGGTGTCCCAGGACATCGTCATCCAGGACAGCTCCTACACCGAGAGCAACGCCAAGTCCGACCTCGGCAAGGCCTACTGAGATGCTCGCGGTCACCGGACTGTGCAAGACCTTCCCCGGCGTGCGGGCGCTGTCCGACGTGGACTTCACCGCCCGCGCCGGGGAGGTGCACGCCCTCGTCGGCGAGAACGGCGCCGGCAAGTCCACCCTGATCAAGGTCCTCACCGGCGTCCATCAGCCCGACGCCGGTGAGGTCACCTACGACGGCTCCCCGGTCCGATTCACCACTCCCCTGCAGGCGCAGCAGGCGGGCATCTCCACCATCTACCAGGAGGTCAACCTCGTCCCGCTGATGAGCGTGGCCCGCAACCTCCTGCTCGGCCGCGAGCCGCGCAACTGGCTGCGCCTGATCGACTTCGGCCGTATGCACCGCGAGGCGGACGAGACCCTGCGCGGGCTCGGCATCCGGGTGGACGTACGCCGTCCTCTGCGGGAACTCGGCGTAGGCGCCCAGCAGATGGTCGCTCTCGCCCGGGCCGTGGCCATCGACGCCCGAGTCGTGATCATGGACGAGCCCACCTCGTCGCTGGAGCCCCGCGAGGTGCGGACGCTGTTCGAGGTGATCCGCACCCTGCGCGAGCGCGGTATCGCGGTCGTCTACGTCAGCCACCGCATGGACGAGCTGTACGAGATCTGCGACGCGGTCACCGTCCTGCGCGACGGCCGGGTCGCGCACACCGGCCGGCTCGCCGACCTCGACCGGCTGCGTCTGGTGGGGCTGATGCTCGGGCGGGAGATCGGCGAGGTACGCCGCGAGGGCCTGACGAAGTTCAGCGGGTCCCACGAGACCGCCGCCGAACCGGTGCTGACCGCCGAGGGGGTTGACGGCGCGTCACCGGCTGCGGAACGTCTCGCTGTCGCTGCGCCCCGGAGAGGTGGTCGGGCTCGGCGGGCTGCTCGGCTCCGGGCGCAGCGAGACCGCCAAGGCCATCGCGGGTGCCCTGCCCGTCGACGGCGGCCGGGTCGTGGTGGCGGGCGCGCCGGTGCGCGCGGGGTCCACGCCGGCGGCGATCCGGGCCGGAATCAGCCTGCTGCCCGAGGACCGCAAGACCGAGGGCATCGTGCCGGGCCTGTCGGTGCGGGAGAACATCGCGCTCGCCGCACTGCCGGGGCTGTCGCGGTTCGGGCTGGTGGACGACGCACGGATCGACCGCGTCGTGGACACGTTCATGAAACGGCTGCGCATCAAGGCCTCCAGCCCGCACCAGAAGGTCGGTGAACTGTCGGGCGGCAACCAGCAGAAGGTGCTCCTGGCGCGCTGGCTCGCGCTGCACCCCAAGGTGCTGCTGCTGGACGAGCCCACGCGCGGGATCGACGTGGGAGCCAAGGCGGAGGTGCAGGCCCTCGTCGACGAACTCGCCGACGAGGGCCTGGCCGTGCTGCTGATCTCCTCGGACACCGAGGAGCTGATCGAGGGCAGTGACCGCGTGGTCGTCCTCCGGGACGGTGCGGTGGTGCGGGAACTCACCGGTGACGACGTCACCGAGGACGAACTGCTGCGTGCGATCGCCGACGTACCCGAAGGAGCAGCCCGTGACTGACCTGAGCCTCGCGCGCGGCACGGTGGACCGCGACCGGGCGCTGCGCCTGCTGCAGAACTACGGCGTCTACGGCGGAGTCGTGGTGCTCCTGCTGTTCAACTTCGCCTTCACGCCGCACTTCGCCTCCGCCGAGAACTTCCGCACCCAGGCCGTACAGGTCGCCCCCGTGCTGATCGTCGCCCTGGGCATGGCCCTCGCGATCGGCACCGAGGGAGTGGATCTGTCCGTCGGTTCGGTCATGGCCCTGTCCACCTCGCTGCTGTCGCTCTACCTCGGCTACGGGCCGTGGCTCGCCACGCTGATCGCCGTACTCGGGGGGATGCTGGTCGGGGTGGCCAACGGGGCGCTGATCGCCTTCATGGGTGTGCAGCCCATCGTGGCCACGCTCGCCCTGATGGTCGGGGCCCGCGGTCTCGCCCTGGTCCTGCTCCCCCGGCTCAAGGACGTCCACGACCCCGGCATGGCGGCTCTCGGCTCCGGTGACGTGCTGGGCGTCCCGTACCTGGTCCTGATCGCGGCCGTGCTCGCGCTGCTCGTGGCGTTCGCCGTCAAACGCTCCACGTTCGGCCGCCAGTTGCTCGCCATCGGCGACAGCCGGCCGGCGGCGCGCCTCGCGGGACTGCCCGTGCGACGGGTCCTCGTCGTCGTCTACGTCTCCTCGGGCGCCCTGGCGGCGGTCGCGGGTGTCCTGGCCACGGCCCGGCTCACCGCGAGCGACCCCACCTCCCTGGGCACGCTGATGGAGCTGTCCGCCATCACCGCGGTGGTCGTCGGCGGGACCCCGCTCAGCGGCGGCCGGGTCCGGATCGGCGGCACGGTCGCGGGTGCGCTGCTGATCCAGCTGCTCACCACCACGCTCATCAAGCACGACCTGCCGCCGTCGTGGACACAGATCGCGCAGGCCGTGGTGATCGTCGGTGCCGTCTACGCGGCGCGCGAACGGAGGATGCGATGACCCCCGACACCGGGGAAGCAGCCATGGGAACCACGACCGCCGCCGTCACCCAGGACGCGCCGCCCGGTGCCACCCGGTCCGAGCGTCTGAGCGCGCTCGCCCAGCAGCACGGCGCGCTGGTCACCCTGGTGATCGCCATGGTGGCCGCGTCGCTCGGCTTCGACACCTTCCTGACCGGCGACAACCTGGCGAACATGGCGCTGTCGTCGGCCTTCCTGGCGGTCGTCGCCCTCGGCATGACCTTCGTCATCGTCACCGGCGGGATCGACCTGTCCGTCGGCTCCCTCTTCGCCCTGGGTGGTGTCCTCGCCGCGTGGGGGTCGCAGTACGGCACCGCGGTGGCGCTGCTGCTGCCGCTCGCGGTCTGCGGGCTCGTCGGACTGGTGAACGGGCTGCTGATCGCGCGCTCCGGGCTTGCTCCCTTCATCGTGACCCTGGCCGCCATGCTCGGGGCGCGCGGCGTGCTGCTCGCGCTGACCGACGAGGGCTCACGCACCTATCTCGTGGACACGGACTCGTTCTTCGCGCGGCTCGGCCAGGGCTCCCTGCTCGGGGTCGGCGTGCCGGTGTGGATCACCGTGGCGCTGTTCGTGGCGGGCTCCGTGGTGCTCCGGCGCAGCCGCTTCGGCCAGTACGTGTACGCGGTGGGCGGCAACGAGGACGCGGCCGCCCTGATGGGTGCGCCGGTGGCCCGGACGAAGGTCGCGGTGTACACCCTGTCGGGGCTGTGCGCGGGTCTCGCCGGTGCGCTGAACGCCGCGTGGCTCGTGTCGGGGGTGACCATCCTCGGCTCCGGCATGGAGCTGGAGGCCATCTCGGCCGTGGTCATCGGAGGCACGCTGCTCACCGGCGGCTTCGGTTTCATCAGCGGCTCGCTGGTGGGGGTGGCCCTGCTGAAGGTGATCCAGAACGTCATCAACCAGATCGGCTCGCTGGACTCCGCCTACCAACAGGTGGTCAGCGGGGCCTTCCTGGCGGCCGTGGTCGTCGCCCAGACCTGGCTGGGGCGCCGGCAGCGGGTGCTGTGACCGGACGCTGTCGTGTGGCCGCGGTGTCCAACCGGGTGAAAGGTGAGTCACGGACGAACCCTCCGCACTCCGGAGGGCGTCGTTCCGGTCATGGATGTGATTCACGAGGTGCACGTGGCGGAGCCCGGCCTGGTGGTGGTCGACATCGCGGCCGCCGACGACCGGACCGCGTTCGCCTTCCAGGCGGTCCTGGCCTCGCTGTGGGCCGTCACCGCCGTCGAACGCGCGAGCCGGGGGCCCGGCCAGGCGGGCGTCCGGCTGCGCTGCTACCTGGACATGCGCCAGCCGCTCACGTCGTGACGGCCGGGCCGGCGGACCGGCGCACGGATCGGCACGCGGCGGGTGCCCCGGGGTCGGCCCGGGGCACCCCTCGCGGCAGCCGCTTCCCTGTACCGCGACGACGCCCTGTGTGACCGGCGCCGAGCACCCAGGGTCCCGCATCGCACGGCCGTACGGACACCGTTCGCCCCGCCGGGTCACCGGTTCGTAAGGCGGGCGGTCGCTCCGGCGACCCGTCACGGCCTCACCGCTGCGCGTCCGGCACCCACCCGGGCGGGCCGAACAGATAGCCGGCGCGGTCGCGCCAGCGGCGGGCCGTGCGGACGTCGCTCCAGGCCGCGGCGAACTCGTGGAAGGCGACTCGCAGGGGGTTGTAGGTGTCGATGTTCTTCGTGAGCCCGTACACCACGCGCTCGCCCTCGGGTTCGAAGGTCCCGAAGAGCCGGTCCCAGAGGATGAGGATGCCGCCGTAGTTGCGGTCCAGATAGGCGTTGTTGGAGCCGTGGTGGACACGGTGGTGGGAGGGCGTGTTGAAGAACCACTCCACCGGGCGCCACAGCCTGTCCACCCGCTCGGTGTGCAGGAAGAACTGGTAGACCAGGCTGAAGGCCTGCTGGAGCAGGATCATCCAGGGTGGGATGCCGAGCAGCGCCAGGGGCAGCCAGAACGGCAGGCCGGTCATCGGAGTCCAGCTCTGGCGCAGGGCGGTGGAGAGGTTGAAGCGGACGCTGGAGTGGTGCACCACATGGCTCGCCCACAGCACCCGCACCCGGTGGTGGGCGCGGTGGAAGGCGTAGTACGCCAGATCGTCGGCGAGGAACAGCAGCAGCCAGGTCCATGCCGAGGACGCGGACAGGTGCCAGGGGGCGACGGTGAACAGGGCCGCGTACAGGACGAGCGTCACGACCTTCCACGGCACCGCGACGACCTGGCTCCCGGCGCCCATGGACATGCTGGTGACGGTGTCCCGCAGCTCGTACCCGCGTTCGTCGTCGTCCGGCAGGAAACGGTAGGAGAGCGCCTCCACGACCACCAGCAGCACGAACGCCGGTATCGCGTAGACCACGGCGGGGATCATGTCAGCGCACCACCTTCCGGGGCGTCGCGGGCACGCTGCGGGACAGCAGCTCGCGTGCCAGTCTCTCGGCCGCCTCGGACCGGCGTGCCGCGATGAGTTCGGCGAGCCGCACGTGCGTCTCCACGTCGAGCAGTTCGGCGGTCCGCAGGTCGTCCGGTACGTCGGCGACCGGGAGCGTGCCGTCCACGAGACTGTTGAACGCCAGGAGGTAGGCGAGGTTCGCGGACCCCTCCACGATCAGCCGCCACCAGGCGACGTCCGCCAGGCCGAGGTCCGCCAGATCGGGTCCGCTGCGCGCGTACCGCCACGCCGCCTCGACGATCTCCTCGGCGGCCGGCTCCGAGCACCGGATCGCGCACAGCCGGGCGGCGTCCGCGCCGATGCAGGCCCGCATCTCCAGGGCGTCGCGTGCCAGGTCCGCGACCGAGGGTCCGCCGTCGGAGGCGGCGATCCCGACGGCGAGCTCGAGGCCGGCACTGCGCCGCCAGTCCAGGACGAGCGTGCGACCACCATGGCTGACCTCGACCAGCCGGGCCTGCTGCAGCCGTTTGACGGCCTCGCGGACCGCGTGCCGGTTCACCCCGAACTCGGCCGCCAGGTCACGTTCGGCGGTGAGGGCGGACCCCGGGGGCAGGCCACCACCGAGGATCCTGTCGCGCAGCACGGCGAAGAGCTGGTCCGAGACCGCCTCGCGCCGGATGTGTCGCTCGGTCATGACGCACAGGGTGGCCGGAGGTGGGTCACTGGTCAACTGGTTGGACCAGATTCCCGACGATCGCCGGCGGCACTCCCTGCGACTCGACGGCGATCACGGCCGCCCCGCATCCCCCCGCCACCCGAGTGGCGCAGCGGGCGGGCATACGGTGAGAAGCGCGGCCGCGCCTGGTACGGGCGTCCTCCTCGGGGAAGCACTAGCACCATGAGGCTGATCAGGAGGTACGGCGGCGACGGGCGGCGGACGGGGTCCTGGCCGTACTTCGCCGTCACCGGCGTGGCCGTCGCCGCCGCCGCCCTCGCGAGTGCGCGAGCCGTCGACGCCGACGGCGACTGGTACCGGTCCCTGCGCAAGCCCCTGTGGGAACCTCCACCCCGGGCCTTCGGTGCCGTCTGGACACCGTTGTACGCGACGATCGCCTACGCGGGCGGCCGTGCGCTGGCCACCGCCCCCAACCGGCGGGAACGCGGGCTGCTGGCCGCGAGCCTGGCCGCCAACCTCACCCTGAACGCGGGGTGGAGCCGGCTGTTCTTCGGCCTGCGCAGCACCAGGGCCGGCTTGGCCGGCACCGTACTGCTCGACGTCAGCAACGGGGAACTCATCCGCCGCGTGGCACGAACCGACCGGACGGCGGCCGCCGCGCTGCTCCCCTACGCGACGTGGTGTGCCTTCGCCACGGCGCTGAACGCCTCCATCGTCCGCCAGAACTGAAGGCCGCCCGATCGCGCGGGGCACCTCGGTCCGGCGCTTTTCGGCCAGGAGAGGCAGCGATCGTCCCGGACCCGGCGACGAGAGCCCGGCGGGAGGCTGTGGCAGCCTGGCAGGAGGGACGAGACCCACGCCAGGAGGAGGAGTTCGATGCGAGGGGCCTACCAGGAGGAGCTGGCCTCGCTCGCCGCCGGCCTCATGGAGATGAGCCGCCTGGTCGGCTCGGCGATCGGCCGCGCCACCACCGCCCTCCTCGACGCGGACCTCACCCTCGCCGAGAGCGTCATCTCCGGCGACACCGAGGTCGACGACCTGCAGCGGGACCTCGAAGATCGTGCCATCGCCGTGCTGGCGCGGCAGCAACCGGTCGCGACGGACCTGCGGACCGTCGTCACCTCCCTGCGCATGAGCGCGGACCTCGAACGCTGTGGGGACCTCGCCGCGCACGTGGCGAAGCTCGCCCGGCGGCGCTACCCCGACCGTGCCGTGCCCGGAGACCTGCACCGCACCGTCCTGGAGATGGGGCAGCTCGCCCAGCGGCTCATGGCTCAGGCCGCCGAAACGCTCCTCACCCTGGACGTGGAGGCCGCCCTCCGGTTGGAGCAGGAGGACGACCGGATGGACGAGCTGCACCGCATGATCTTCCAGCACCTGCTGGACGACCGGTGGCAGCACGGCGTGGAAACGGCCGTCGACGTCACGCTGGTCGGCCGCTACTACGAACGCTTCGCCGACCACGCCGTCTCGTTCGCACGCCGCGTGGTGTACCTGGTCACCGGCGAGCACGCCGACGAGTACGTCCCCGACATCGAGCCCGACTGACCGCCCTGCCGGGGCTGATCATCGCCGCGATCGGACCGGTCGTCCACCTCCCGGCCGGCAGCGACAGCGTCACGGCCGACCAGGAAGCCGTCGACGCGTCATCCGCCGAGTGGGCCGACACCCTCGGCCACGAAGCCGATCAGTCCGCGCGGGACGCCAGGTTCGAGGCCGAGCAGGACAAGCGGATCGCCGAGGAGGAGCAGACCTTCGGCAGGGTGCTCATCGGTATCGGCGCCGTGGTGTTCGCCGCCCGGTGGGCCGTACGCGCCGCGGCCGGTGCCACCGTCAAGCCGGCGCCGCCCATGCCCGCACGGTCCGGCGGCTACCTCTGCCACGGACCGGTGACCGCGAAAGTGGTGCCGGGCGTATAGCAGTTGACGTACATCGTCCGCCCGTCCGGGGCGAAGGTGACGCCGGCGAACTCGCCCCACTCGGGCTTGTCCGGGGTCCCGATGTTCTGGCGGCCCCGGGCCATCGCGTACACCTCGCCCCTACGGGTCACGCCGAAGACGTGCTGGGCGCCGTTGCCGTCCTCGCAGACCATCAGGCCGCCGCCCGGGGCGAGACAGATGTTGTCCGGGGACTCCCCCGGCAGCTGCACATCGGTGTCCGGGCCGAACACGACGACCAGGGTCAGCCGGCGGCGCGCCGGGTCGTAGCGCCAGATCTGCCCGTAGTGGTCGGCGGTGGAGCCGTCCGCGCTGCGGGCGAAGGACGACACGAAGTAGACGCAACTGCCGCCCCAGTAGCAGCCCTCCAGCTTCTGCGCGTGGGTGATGCCCCCGGGGCCGTAGTCCTGCAGCCGGGTCGGGGTGGAGGCGGCGAGCGGGTCGGGTACGTCCACCCACTCGATGCCGTCGAAGCGCGCGCCCGTCTCCTGGACCGTCGACAGGTCCGGAACGCCCGGCACGCGCATCGCCTGGAGCCGGCCGCCCGCGCGGAGCGATCCGACTCCGCCCAGCGGCTTGGCGGGGAGGAAGCGGTAGAAGAGACCGAAGGGTTTCTCGAAGGCGTCCTCCGTCTCGTAGACCACGCCCTTGTGGGGGTCGACGGCGATGGCCTCGTGCTGGAAGCGACCCATCGCCGTGAGCGGTACGGCGCCGGTGCGGAGCGGGTCGGTGGGGTGGACCTCGAAGATGAAGCCGTGGTCCTTGGTGTAGCCGTTGGTGCCCGCCCGGTCCTCGGTCTCCTCGCAGGTGAGCCAGGTGTTCCAAGGTGTGCGTCCACCGGCGCAGTTGACGGCCGTACCGGCGATGGCGACCCGTTCGGACAGCACGTGCCGGTCCGCGTCGAGGGTCAGGGCCGTACAGCCGCCCTTGCCGGCCGGGTCGTAGGTGAGACCGTCGACCGTGGGGACCGCGATCGCCGCGGTGACGCGGTTCTCGTGGTTGCGGACGAGGTGGGTACGGCCCCCGCCGCCGGCGAACGCGGCCATGCCGTCGTGGTTGGAGGGGACGCGGCCCTCTCCCGAGCGGAGCCGGTCGCCCTCGCGGGAGAGCACGCGGTAGCGGAATCCTTTCGGCAGGTCGAGCAGGCCGTTCGGATCGGGGACGAGCGGACCGTAGCCGGTGTGGCCGAGGCCGTGCGCGGCGGCGGTACCCGCGAACAGCTCGGACAGGGCGCCGGTGAAGGCGATCCCCGCCCCCAAGGCCCCGGTGCCGGCGAGGACCTGACGTCGTGTTGCGGACATGCGGCAGCAACCTTCCTGCTGGCGGACAGGAACTGTGACCCCGCCGTGTCTACCATCTGCCACGGACCACGGGAACCACGCGCGTAGCGTGTGTCACGGGTGACCGGGGCGGGCACCGGGCACGGGCGAATCGCCTGAGCGGCCCGCCGCACGCCGCCCTCGGTGCGCGACCGGCCCTACGGGATCAGCAGGACCGGCCCGTTGTCCCCGCCCAGGTTCTCGCCGAACTCCGCTTTCGCGGACGGCGCCCCGAGGTCCACCGGGTTCTCTGCGAAGGCCCTCGCGGCCGTGAGGCCCGAAGTCGTGCCGCGCAGCAGCCACATGGCACCGCCGTTCACGACGGTGCCCAGGTCCTCGCCCGGCGCGCCCGCGGCCAGGTCCGCCTTCCTGTCCCCCGTGACGTCCAGCAGCCGTAGCGAACCGCCGAACAGGTCGCCCTTCTCCGCCGCCCCCGGCACACCCGGGGTGTCCTGGTGGAACGCCAGCGCGCCCGTGCCGGTCAGCCCGCTCCTTCCGCCCTTGAGCAGCACCACCGAGCCGGCCTTCGCCACCGTGCCGATCGCCTCGCCCGGGACGCCCACGGCGAGGTCCGCGTATCCGTCGCCGTTCGCGTCGCCCGCGCTCAGTCGCGCCCCGAACCGGTCGCCCTTCTCGCTCGTACCGGGCACGCCCGAGGTCTCCTGAGTGATGGTCCTCGTGCGGGTCGTGCTGGGACCGGTCGGCGAACCGTAGTAGATCTTGATCGTCCCGGGGTCCTCGTCCAGGTACGTCTCACCGTTCGGGTAGACCCGGGTGGCGAGATCGGCGTAGCCGTCCTTGTCGAAGTCGCCGACGGCGGTGGCGTTGGCGGAGTTCAGCCGTTGCGGGACGGTGGACAGGCCCTGTTTCGTGCCGAGCCACAGCTTGCCGCCCTCGGCGTGGTCCTCGTAGACGTAGAAGGTCGCGAGGTCGTCGACGCCGTCGCCGTTGAAGTCGCCGGCGGCGGTGGAGCAGATCGTGTTGTCCGTGCTGAACACGGTCAGCTGCTGCTCACGGGCCGGTGCTCCGTTGCGGCCGAACGGACCGTAGAGCACCGTCCGGACGTCGTAGTCCTCGCCGTCGCTCAGGAAGAGGTCCGTGTGGCCGTCGCCGTCGAAGTCGCCGGCGGTGATGTCCTGGCCGACGAACGCGTTGGCGGGTGCGGGGACACGGACGGCGCCGGTGCCGGACATCCCCGTGGTCCGGCCCCAGAGAATGATCACCGAACCGCCGATGTTGCCGGCCGGCTGGTACTCGTGCGTGGCGACGGCGAGGTCGGTGATGCCGTCGCCGTCCAGGTCGCGCGGGAACAACTCGTAGCCGAAGCCGCTGTTGTCCGCGGAGGTGCCGGGCACACCGGGGGTGTCCTGGGTGATGACCGTGGTGCGGGCCGGGCCGAGGCCGTTCGCCGAGCCGTAGCTGATCGCCAGGTAGCCGGCCCAGGTGTGACCGCCCACCTTGGCGGCGGGTGCGGCGACGGCCAGGTCCTGGAAACCGTCCCCGTTGAAGTCCTCGCGCACCGGGGCGGCCGCCTCCCCGGCGGATGCGGTGCCTGCGGCGAGCGGCACGGTGAACGCGCCGATCAGCGCGGCGGCTGCGGCGGTGGCGAGGGCCGGCCTGCGGATGCCCACGGTTCCTCCTGGGAGCACGAGTGGTGGCGAAGCGCGCGTACGCGGGTGAGCTTCGACGGTGAGACACCCGGGACGAACGGATGGTTGTGCGGTGAACGGCGGATGAACGAGGGGACGATCGCCGCTTCGGGGAGCCGTCCCACATCCCGATCCGGTCCTGCCCGCGCCTCCGTGTCCGCCGCTTCCGGTACGGTTACGGGGTTCGTGTCCGGTCAGGAGTCGAGGATCAGGGAGGTGAGGTTGATGACCGTGTGGATGGCCGCCGTGCGTGCCCGGGTCTCCCTCGCGTCCCGGGCCGTGGCCTGATCCTGTCCGCCCTCGCCGAGGGCGTGCGCTCGCGGGGAACCCACACGAACCCCTCCTGAAAAGGATCTCCCCTCGTCATGGGCAACACCTGGACCACGCGCGCCGAGACCGGCGCCGAAATCGCCGCCGTCCGCGCCATCAACCTCGCCGCCTTCCCCACCCCGGCGGAGGCCGATCTCGTCGACACCCTGCGCGCCGACCCGACCGCCTGGATCGACGGTCTCTCCCTCGTCGCCGTGGACGAGGCCGATCGCCCGGTCGGCCACGCCCTGCTGACCCGCTGCCACATCGACGCCGTACCCGCCCTGTGTCTGGCTCCGTGCGCCGTCCGCCCCGAGCATCAGCGCAGCGGCGCGGGTGCGGCGGCCGTCCGCGCCGCCCTGGCCGCGGCGAGGTCGGCGGGCGAACACCATGTGGTCGTCCTCGGGCACCCCGCCTACTACCCGCGGTTCGGCTTCACCCGCGCCTCCGCTCACGGCATCGGCCTGACCGTCGACGTCCCCGACGAGGCGCTGATGGCCCTCAGCCTGGACGACGGCCATCCGCTCCCCGGTGGAACCGTCCGCTACGCCGCTCCGTTCGGCATCTGACCCCACCGCTGCCGCGCGGGTACGTGGGGACACCCGCGCGGCGGCGGCGCGCAGGTCGGCCGGTCAGTCGGTGTGCGGCCGCGGCGGCGGGGTCATGGCCCAGCGGATGGTTCTGGTCAGCGCCTGGCCGGCGGGGCGTACCGCGAGGCCCTCGAGGACGGGGACGCGGGGCAGGAGCAGCATGCTCCGGGCCCAGGACGGGAGCAGTGCGACGGCGTTGGCGGCCAGGCCGGCGTAGAACGGCCGGGCCATGAGCGGGAGCGGCGGCTGGAGCAGCAGGAAGCGTGCCGCGGCACGGGCCTCGGCGGTGGCCCGCAGTTCGGGCCGGTAGGTGGCGAGGCTGTCCGTCAGGCCGCGGAGGTCGCGGGGCGGGTCGGCCACGCCGAGCGATTCGGCGATCCGCGCGGTGTCGGCGACGTAGGCGTCGCAGGCGGCGGTGTCGAGCGGGTGGGCCCCGTAGTGCTGGTGGGCGCGCAGGAAACTCTCGGTCTGGGCGGCGTGCACCCAGCCGAGCAGGTGGGAGTCGGCCGCGTGGTACGCCGACCCGTCGGCCGTCCGCCCGCGGATCCTGTCGTGGATCGCGCGGACGTGGTCGACCGCCCCTTGGGCGTCCTCGGCGGTGCCGTAGGTCGTCACGGCGAGGAAGGTGCTGGTGCGCTGCAGTCGTCCCCACGGGTCGCCCCGGTAGCCGGAGTGGGCGGCGACGGCGGCCATGGCGAGGGGGTGCAGGGACTGGAGCAGCAGGGCGCTGATCCCGCCGATGAACATCGACGCGTCGCCGTGGACCGTGCGGATCGGCCGGTCGGGGCCGAACCAGCGCGCTCCGGGGGTGCCGTGGATGCGGGCCCGGTTCACCGGCCCGTCGGGGCCCGCGACCCGGTGGAACAGGGCTCTGCCCAGGTGTTCCCGCATGTCCGTCAGCATGGTGGCCTCCCGTCCTGCCGACAGTGTCCTGCGCCGAGGCGTGTCCTGGGGAGCGGGCGGGCCGGCCGAGGACGCGGCCGGGGCGCCTGGGCCTCGTCACCCCGTCCCCCGGTAACCCCGTACCCCTGACGCACGTACTTCCTACGTCTTTGTCCTGTACGGCGTCGCCGTGGTCCGGCGGTGGGCCAGCCGGAGTGCCGCGCCCGACGCCAGGAGGACCGCGAGGGCCGCGTAGCCGTGGGTGAGCGTGGTGGACGTGGCGACGGCGGCCACCAGCAGCGGGCCGCCCGCGTCACCGAGTTCGCGGCCGAGTTCCGCCGCGCCCATCGTCTGGCCGAGCCGCGCGGCCGGGGTGGCGGTGGCCAGGGAGGCGAAGCCGAGCGGGGTGATCAGGCCGGTGCCGGCGCCGATCAGGGCGGCTGCCAGGAGCACTCCGGTCAGGCCGGGCAGCGTGGCGCAGGCCAGGCCGGCGGAGGCGGTCAGCAGTCCGGCGGCCAGGCCGGAGCGGGTGGTCAGGCGTCCGTCGTCCAACGCCCGCCCGGCTCGGGGCTGCACCAGTGCCGCGCAGGCGGCGAGCACGGAGACGGCCGCGCCGGTGGCGACGGTGCCGAGTCCGGCGGCCCGTCCGGAGACGGGCAGGAACCCCACCCCGACCGACAGGGCGGCCGTCGCCGCGGCGAGGGCCGCGGTGGGGGCCAGGAAGGAGGGGTCGGCCAGACGGCGGGCCAGGTCGAACACGGTCTGCCGGGCCTTGGGCAGCGGGGGTACGACCGGGACGGCGAGCGCGGCCCACACGGCGACCGCGGCGCCGAGCACCGCGAGGACCGCGAACAGCAGCCGCAGGCCGCCGGCCCACACCAGGACGCCGCCGAGCAGGGGGCCGAGGGTGTAGCCGATGGACTTGTGGAAGCCGTAGCTGCCGAAGGCCCGGCCCTGCTTGGCGGCCGGGTTGAGCCGGGCGACCAGGGCGGAGGCGGACGGCGAGAACGCGGAGGCGGCGGCGCCCTGGCCGAGGCGGGCCGCCCACAGCCAGCCTGGGCTGTCGGCGACGGCGTACAGCGCGGAGGCCACGGCGAAGGCGATCAGCCCGCCGACCATGACGGGACGGGCCCCGACCCGGTCGGCGAGGGTGCCGAAGACCGGCTTGAGGACGACCTCGGCGCCGTCGTACAGGGCGAGGAGTCCGCCGAGGACCAGCAGCGAGGTGACCGCGTCGGTGGCGTCACCGCCGAGGCTGGCGGCGACGCCGTGCGCGCCGAACGCGGTGGTGAACCCGGCGGCGTACAGCGGCCACATCTGCCGGGGCGGCGCACCGGCAGCCCGCGCACCGGTCGAGGCGCTCACCGCTAGCGCTCCGGGGCCTGGTGCAGGACCGCGAGAACGCGCTCGGCGTAGTCCTCGCAGGCGGCGGCGGACTGCTCGAGCCGTTCGCCGGCCTCGGCCGCCTCGGGCCCGCCGAACACGTCGCGTGCGGTCAGGTCGCGGTGCCGACGCCGCAGCCGCTCCATCGACCGCTCCTCCTCCAGTTCGGCGAGGGTGAACTTCCGGGTCCGGATCTCCTTGGCCGGCTCGGCCTCGAACTTGCCGCAGTCGGCCAGGAACTCCGCCCGGTCCGCGGACCGCGCGGCGGTGAACACGGCCCGGAAGCGGACCGCGTCCTCGGGGCCGCGCCCGGCGGCGCTCAGGGTCGACACATTCGCGAATGTAGCGCGCATCGCATCGGCTCGGTCATCGAGGCGTGTACGCCGTCAGCCCGGTGCCGGGAAGCCGGTGCTTCTTCCAGTGGCGGGCGTAGTGGGGTGGCCCGGAGCGGGCCCTGGTGAGGGCGGCGGCGGGTACCCGGGCGGCCCGGTGCAGCAGGGCGTGCGCGCTGGTGTTGCGGTTGTTGCCGCCGACGTTCGCCGAGGCGCAGCCCGCGTAGTAGCCGACGGGCGGGGCGAGTTTGCCGCTGACCACGCACGGCGGGGTGAGTCCGAGGCGGCGCAGGTCGTGCGCGGCGGTGCGGTACTTGCCGGCGGTGGCGCGGGCGTCGGCCGCGTTGTGGTCGAGGACCGCGACTTGCGCGGACAGGTGCAGGGCGAGCAGGACGACCGCCGCTGCCGCGACCGGGCCACGCGCGCGCGGGGCGGGCGGACGGCCCGCAGCGCGCGTGCGGCCAGGGTGGCGAGCGGCAGGGCGAGCAGGGCGTAGGCCGGCAGCAGGAAGCGCGGTGCGGAGTAGTCGATGAGCAGCAGGTACGGAATGCTCAGCGCGGCGGCGCAGGCGACGGGCAGCAGGGTCACCGCCCGGTGCCGCCCGGTGCGTAGGGCCACTGCGCAGGCGATGAGGGCTAGGGCGGGCAGGGCCAGCCACCACAGGGTGAGTTCGGGGTGGCTGAGCCCCACGGTGCAGGGGCGGCACAGCAGCGGGCCGTTGAGGCTTCGCCAGGCCAGGCCGCCCGCCCAGTGGGTGCCCATGCCGCCCTCGGTGGCGCTGGAGGCGTGCAGCCGGGCGCCGATCCCGCCCCAGCGCACGTACGCCTCCATGACCCACTGGGCACTGCCCGCGGCGAGGCCGGCGGCCACGGCGAGAGCGCGGGCGCCGCGCGCCGCCGGGCGGGGACGAGCGCGCAGGCCGCGAGCAGGGGCAGGGCGAGCCAGACGCCGTCGGAGAAGCGGAAGCAGGTGGCGGTCGCGACCATGGCGCCCAGGCCGAACAGGTACCGTCGGCGCGCCCAGGAGCGTACGGCGCGCAGGAGACAGCCGACCGCCGCCACCGCGGACAGGGCCACCCACAGGTTGGGCATGTCCTGCGGCCCGTACAGCAGGGTGGTCCACAGGCCGGCGAACAGCAGCGCGGCGAGCGCGGTCCGCCTGGGGCCGGTCAGCGGCTGCCAGATGCGGTAGGCACCGTACAGGGCGGCCGCGGACAGCAGTGCCAGCACGATCCGGAGTGCGGTGGTGGAGCCGGTGACGGCCAGGACGGGGGCCGCCAGGAAGCTGATGCCGCGCGAGCGCGGGGCGCTGAAGTAGGCGGCCGGGTTGCGCGGGTCGACCTGGGAGAGGTAGACGGTCTCGTCCCAGCCGAGCCCCAGGTGCGGGACCACGAGGACGAGTTGGGCCAGGGCGTAGGCGGCGGCGACGAGGGCGAGCCACGGGATCGGGCGCGGCGGGCGGGCCCCGGCGGCGGGACGCGGCCGGGTGAGCGTGTCCAGGATGGTCATGCGGTGAGCACCCCGCTTCCCAGCAGGCCGAGCAGGAGCACGCCGACGGCGATCCGGTAGACGACGAAAGCGCTGAAGGTGTGCCGGGCGACGAATTTCAGGAGCCAGGCGATGGAGGCGTAGGCGACCACGAAGGACACGGCGGTGCCCACGGCGACCGGTAGCGGGCTCATCCCGGCCCCGAGCGCGTCCTTCAGTTCGTACAGGCCGGCGCCGGTCAGCGCCGGGATGCCGAGGAAGAACGACAGCCGGGTGGCCGCCACCCGGTCCAGGTCGAGGATCAGCCCGGTGGACATGGTCGCCCCGGAGCGGGAGAAGCCGGGGAGGAGCAGGGCGAGGATCTGCGAGGAGCCGACCAGCATCGCGTCCCTGGGGCCGGTGTCGTCCTCGCCGCGCTTGTGCCGGCCCAGCCGGTCGGCCACCCACATCAGACCGGATCCGGCGATCAGCGAGCCCGCCACCACCCACAGCGAGGCGAGCGGGCCGTCGATCAGCGGCTTGGCCGCCAGACCGACGGCCACGACGGGCAGGGTGGCGTAGACGACCCACCAGGCGAACTTGTAGTCGTGGCGCCGGCGCTGCTCGGGGTCGACTATGCCGCGGCCCCAGGCGGAGACGATCCGCGCGATGTCCTTGGAGAAGTACACCAGCACCGCGGCGATGGCGCCGACCTGGATCACCGCGGTGAACCCGACCACGGCCGCGTCGTCCACCGGGATGCCCATCAGCCCCTCGGTGATCTTCAGATGGCCGGTGGAGGAGACCGGGAGGAACTCGGTCACTCCCTCGACGATTCCCAGGACGGCTGCCTGGCCGATGCTGATCGCGCTCATGGAACCATTTCTGCGGTGGGCGGACGGATGCTGCTCGGGAGGGCACGGAAGGGGGCTCGTACCCAGCGGTGCGCGGTTCAGACGCCCTCGTCAGGGGTGTGATCAGCCACGCAGTCGGCGGAGGACGCGGCCGGCCCGGGCGCGCCAGCGGGCCTTGCCGCGCTGCCGGGCACGGGTCCGGCGCGAGGCGGTGAGCTCGGCGAACAGGTCCTCGTAGACGGCCGCGATGCGAGCCGGGTCGAAGCGGTGCGCGGCGGCGCGGGCGGCCTCGCCCATGCGCCGGCGGCCGGACTCGTCGGCGATGAGCTGGCACAGCTCGGCCGCCAGCGCGTGCTTGTCGCCCATCGGCACCAGACGGCCGTCGACGCCGTCGTCGATGATCTCGGCGGGACCGAGCGGGCAGTCGGTGGCGACCACCGGCACACCGCACCGCATCGCCTCGACCAGCGTCATCCCGAAGGACTCGGCGTCGGAGGCGGAGGCCACGATCGACGCCCGGGCGAACACCTCCTCGATGGGTGAGACCACTCCCATCAGAGCCGCCCGGCCCTCCAGTCCGTGCTCCTCGATCAGCCGGCGCAACCGGTCCTTGTCGGTGCCCGCGCCGTAGATGCGCAGGGACCAGTCCGGGAACTTGCCGGCGACCTCGCCGAAGGCCTCGACGAGCAGGTCGAACCGCTTGGCCGGCACCAGCCGGCCGGCCGCGGCGATGACCTTGGCGCTGCCGTCGGCCGGCGGGAGGCCGGGATCGGGCACGCAGTTGGGGACGGCAAGGGTCCGCACGCCGGGCAGCGGCATCCGGGACCGGTAGACGGCGGCGTCGGCCTCCGTGGTGGTGACCACCGCGTCCAGGTCGCGGTAGTGCCGGGCGAGCTGGGCGCGCAGCCTCTTGCTGTGGGAGTCGTGGGTGAGGTGTTCCTGCGCGATGCGCAGGGCGCGCGGCGAGCCGAAGCGGGCCAGGTAGACGTTGACACCGGGCCGCGTGCCGATCAGTACGTCCGCGTCGCTGGACCGCAGGTACTCCTCGGCGCGCTTGTCGGTGAGGCGGCTGTACTGCTTGTACCGCTTCTCGGCCGCCGGGAAGACCTCGGCCGGCTGGTGCAGCAGCGGATCGGCCGCGTCGGCGCCGTGCTCGCGGGTGTCGACCAGGGGCACCACCGTCACCCTCGGGTCGACCGCGAAGCGGGGGCGGGCGCGGTGGCGCAGCATGGAGACGATCGTGACTTGGTGCCGGCCCGCGAGTGCGGCGGCCAGGTTGAGCGTGGTGCGGACGGTGCCGCCTATCCCGTAGACGTTGTGGATCAAAAACGTGATCTTCACGCTGCTTCCTCCCCGTTGGGCTCCGTGGTCGGGTGGGCGCGGCGCCTGGAGCGGAGCATCTCCAGGGCCAGCGGCAGGAGGGACACGGCGACCAGCGCGCCGACCAGCGGCAGCAGGTAGTGGTCGACGTCGGGGACGCTGTTCCCCAGGGCGTAGCCGGCGAGCACCAGGCCCACCGTCCACACCAGTCCTCCGGTGATCTGCCAGAGGGCGAAGGTGCGCGGCGGCACCTGCGCGACGCCGGCCAGCGGGTTGAGCACGGTCCGTACCACCGGGATGAACCGGGCCAGCACGATCGCCTTGCCGTGGCCGTACCGGGCGAGCAGCGCCTCGGCCCTGGCCACGCCGTCCAGCAGGTGCTTGTTGCGGCTGCGCCCCAGCAGGGCCCGGCCGGCGCGGCGGCCGACCAGATATCCGGTCTGGGCGCCGAGCAGTGCCCCGGCCACGGCGGCTGCGAGCACGCCGGGCAGCGACAGGTGGACGCCCGAGGCCCTGGTGGTGCACAGCAGGCCCGCGGTGAACAGCAGTGAGTCGCCGGGCAGGAAGAACCCGATGAGCAGCCCGGTCTCGGCGAACAGCACCAGGAAGACGCCCGCGGCTCCGACGGTCGTGAGGAGCGAGGTGGCGTCGAGCACGTTCAGGGCCTGGGTCACCCGGCGGTCCTCTCCTGCCCGCGCTGTCCTTGGGACCTGAGCGCGTGGCACACTCGGAAGGCGGCAGCTTTTACACCGCCGTAGAAGTTCTACACGACTGTAAAAGATGAGGGAGGGATCGACAAACCCATGACCGCGGATGCCCACGAGCGAGTTCCCAAACGGGCCAACGGCGAGCGAGAGGCGGAGGTCCTCGACCTGCTGCTGCGCGCCGACGGCGCCCTGACCCCGGGCGAGGTGGCCGAGCGTCTCGGCGGTGAGCTGACGTACAGCAGCGTGGTGACGATCCTCACCCGGATGCACGCCAAGCAGCTGCTCGACCGCACCCGGCGCGGCCGCGCCTACGCGTACGCCCCCGTCACCGACGACCCCGGCTTCGCCGCCCGCCGCATGCGCACCGTCCTGGAGGAGCGACCCGACCGCGAGGCCGTCCTCGCCCGCTTCGCCGACAGCCTGTCCGCCAGGGACGCCGACCTGCTCCGCCAGCTGCTCGGCGCCGACCAGGACGAGGACCGGTAGGAAGAGCCCACCCGGATGCGCATCGCCGTCTACCTCCCGCTGCTGCTCCCGCTGCTCGCACCGCTCGGCGCGCGGACCCTCTCCGAGCGGTGCGAACCCCGCCTGGCCACCTGGCTGCTCACCGCCTCCGCCCTGGTGCTCGCCACGGCCAGCACCATCTCGCTGGGCCTGCTCGCCATCACGGGGCTCATCCGCGTGCCGGTGCTCGCGGGGCTCGGTCACTGGTCGTTGCACACGGCGCAGCACGACGACCCCACCGAGCTGTCGGTCGCCCTGGTCGCCGGCCTGCTGCTCGGCGGCGCCGCGCTCACCGCGGCACGCATGCTCTGGCGTCGCGCGCGTTCGCTGGCCACCGCCGCGCTGCAGGCGGCGTGCATGCCCGCGCCCGACGACGGCCTGGTCGTCGTCGAGGACGAGACCCCTGAGGCCTACGCGCTGCCCGGACTGCCCGGGCGTGTCGTCGTCTCCACCGGCATGCTCCACACCCTCAACACGTCCGAGCGCGGCATTCTGCTCGCTCACGAGCGCGCCCACCTGGCCGCGCACCACTATCTCTTCGTGGCGCTCGCCCAGTTGGGCGCCGCCGCCAATCCGCTGCTGCGCCCCCTGGCCACCGCCGTCACGTACACCATCGAGCGCTGGGCCGACGAACACGCGGGCACGGTCACCGGCGACCGCGTCCGCGTCGCCCGCACCGTGGGCAAGGCCGCGCTGGCCGCACACGACACGGTGGCCCGCGCCCCCGGAGCCGCCCTGGGCATCCTCGGCCGCCGCGGCCCGCTGGCCGGCGCCGGGCCCGTGCCCCGCCGGGTCGCCGCCCTGCTCGCCCCGCCCCTCGGCCGGCACCCCTGGCTCGCCGCCGCGACCGTGGCGATCCTCGCGGCCGCGACCCTGTCCACCGCCGAGGCGGCCCACGATCTGAACGCCCTGCTGGAGGCCGTGGGCGCGTCGTAGCCCGGTGGACGACGGGCATCGCGACACAGATCAGGGGTGACCCGGCGGGTTCTTCGCGGGGCGCACACGGGCTGCTATAGATGGCAGCGCCCTCGGCCGCGCCCGCCGCCGACCGCCCGTCGCCCGTCGCCCGTCGCCCGTCGCCCACCAGCAGAGACGTGGAGCAGTTCGTCATGACCACCTGCGAAGTCTTCGGCTGGGAGAACGGCAGCGCCGGCGGCTACTACCGGGTGCAGCTCCCCATGAGGAGCCTCGCCGGTCTCGGGCATGCCGTCGCCGGCGGTACGGCGCTTCCGGTCGACTGGCTTCGCGACCACCCGGACATGATCGTCGTCGGGCAGCGCGTCCTCGAACCCCGAGCCAGCCGGCTGTGGCAGGAGATGGCGGCGGCGGGACGCAGACTGATCTTCGAGATCGACGACGATCTGTGGAACGTCGACCGCTCCTCGCCCTTCTTCCACGGCCTCATGCAACGCGAGGACGTCCGCGAGAACCTGCGGCGCAACATCGAAGTCGCGCACGCGGTCACGGTCACCACGGAGCCGCTCGCCGACCGTGTGAGGACGATCAATCCCCGCGTTCACGTCATCCCCAACGCGGTTCCGGACTGGCTGCTCGATCACCGGCCGGCCCGGCGCACGGACGGGATCATCACCGTCGGCTGGGGCGGGGACGGTACCCACGCGATGGACTGGGAGGATCACGCCGAGCCGATCCGCGGCTTCTTCTCCCGGCATCCCCACACCGAGATGCACTGCATGGGCGCCGACTACGACCTCGGCCTCACTCCCGAGGGGCGCACCAGATTCACTCCGTGGATCCAAGGGGTCGAGCCCTATCTCCGCGCGGTCGACTATCACATCGGCATCGCGCCCCTGAGGAAACACGTCTTCAACCACAGCAAGTCCGCGCTCCGGACCCTCGAGTACGCCGCCCTGGGCATTCCGGTGGTCGCCTCCGCCGTCGGCCCCTACGCACGCCATGTCCGTGAGGAAGTCACCGGATACCTCGTGCGCCGCCCCCACGAGTGGGACGGGTTCCTGAACGTCCTCGCGAACGATGCCGATCTCCGCGACCGCATGGGTGCGGCGGCCAGAGAGCACGCCTCGGCGCATGCGAGCAGTCGTGTCGCCCCCCTGTGGGAGAAGGCGGTCTTCGGCTGATCGTGGCAGCGGCGGTCCGCGGGGGCGGTCGGCTCTCGTTTGTCGTGTTCCCGCCACTCATGGCACGATCTCGCTCCCGAGAGCGAGGTGCTCGGCGAGGGGGGAGAGCACGTGAGTGCCGTTGTGGAAGAAGTCGTACAGCCGTGTCCGCGGTGCGGTGCGGACATCCGTGGGGACGGGCGGTTCAGCCCCTGGTGCGTCCGGTGCGAGTGGAACGTGGACCCGGAGGGGCCCGAGGAGCAGCCGGGACGGCTGGAGCGCGTCCGACGGGCCCTCGCCCGCCGCTACGGCGAGCAGCTGCTGGCCGAGGTGAGTGCCGGTGGCGAGCTGCGCGCCCGCCGCGACGCCTCGTCCGTCCTGGCCGGGGTGATCGCTCTCGCCGTACACGGACTGACGCTGGCCCTGGCCGCGGCCGGCACCTGGTGTGTGGTCCGGTACTGGGGCGGACCCGCCCTGGTGCTCGGCATCGTCCTGCTGACGCTGGCCTTCGCGCTGAGGCCGCGTCCGCTCGGGTTGCCGGAGGACGTGCCGCTCCTTCGGCGGGCGGACGCGCCCGGACTGTTCGCTCTCGTGGACGAGGTCGCGCGCGCGGCCGGCACCCGCGGCGTCGACGTGATCGCGGTGGACGGCAGGGTCAACGCGAGTGTGATGGCGTACGGTCTGCGCGGGCGCCGGCTGCTGACCCTGGGGATGCCGCTGTGGGAGATCCTGTCGCCCCAGGAGCGGATCGCGCTGCTGGGCCACGAACTCGGCCACTACGCGAACGGGGACGCCCGTCACGGACTCGTCGTCGGCACCGCCTACCGGTCCCTGTACACCTGGCGCTACGTCATGGCGCCCCTGCCCGATCCGACCCTGGTCCAGGCGGTCGCCAACGCCCTTCTGGGGGTACTGTCCTGGCTGGTCCGGGGCGTGATGATGCTGCTGGACCGGCTGACGATGCGTGCGAGCCAGCGCGCCGAGTACCTGGCCGACCGCACCGCCGCCCGCGCCGGATCGACCGAGGCCGCGGTGAGGATGCTCGACCGGCTGCTGCTGAGCGACTCCGTCGTCACCGCCTTGAACCGCGAGGTCAATGCCGCCGCCCGGGGCGGGGCCCACTCGGGAGGCCGGGACGACACCCGGGCGAACGGACTGTGGGAGCACCTGGTCGCGGACCTGGACTCGGTGCCCGAACTGGAGCGGGAGCGGCTGCGCCGGGCCGGTGCGCTGCGCGGTCACAGCGTCGACGACACCCATCCGCCGACCCACCTGCGCCAGCAGTGCCTGCTCGTCGGCGAGCCCGTGCCGGCGACCGTCACCTGCGACCAGGAGACCACCGGTGCCATCGCGGCGGAACTGGCGGAGGCTCGGCGGAAAGTGGCGCGGCGGATCCTGCGCGACGGAATGGCGGGCTGAGCACAGCGGTTGATCGACGGCCGTCCGGGCACGGGTGCACCGGTTCGTCGGCTCCCTGAACCGGCCGGGCGCCGGAACCCACGGCGCAGCGGCCCCGCGGAACTTGGAGGCGCAGGTTCCACTGCTGATTCCACGGGGCCGCTGCTCTGCTCGCCTACCCCGCGGTGCGTCCGATAGGCCCGCCTCCCACCCATCGGGCCCGATTTCGTCCGGCCACCTCGGCCGCGCCGGCTCCGCACGCGAGTGAGGCCCGGCCGTGAACGGCCGGGCCTCACTCCTACTTCCCGTGCGGCGCGCTGTGGTACCCGGCGCCCACGTCTACCAGCGGTACCAGCGGCCCTTGCGGCCGCCACTGCCGGCCGGCCGGACCACGAAGCCCAGCAGCCACAGCACCAGCACGATCACCGCGATCCACCACAGCGCCTTCAGTGCGAAGCCCGCGCCGAAGAGGATCAGAGCCAGAAGAAGAACCAGAAGCAGGGGAACCATTGTTATCAACCTCCTGGCCACCGGATGCCCTTACTTCACCCCTACAAGCACACAAAATGTGAGTTATTTTCACGGGACGCGGGGCATGGGGGTGGGTCGCGCTGTTCCCCTTTCTCCCGCATCTCGCGTGTCACACCTCCACGGGCGTGGATCATGCCTCGCTCCGGATTCCGAGTGGTTTACCGGCCTCGCGAGGGGTCATGCGCACTGCCGGCACCTCAGACCGGCAACCCAGGAAGGTGGACAACATGACCGCCAGCGAGAAGGTCCGCGCCAAGGCCGAGCAGGCAGTCGGCAAGGCCGCCCAGGCAGCCGGACGCGCCACGGGCAACGAGACGCTGATCGCCAAGGGGCACGCGGCCGAGGCCGCGGGCAGGGCCCGCGAGGCCAAGGAGTCGGCCAAGGACGTCGGCCACTGACGCATTCCCGTGCGCCACGGGGGCGGCTCCGATCGTCGGGGCCGCCCCCGCCGCATGCCGTGCGACCCTCCTCCGGCGCGACACCGGAAGAACGATTCCCGACGGACCAATCCGGACGGCGCGTGGTACCGGATTACGCGGGCAGGTTCTGGCTCGTCGCACCCGTGAGAGGAACGTTGTGAAGGAAGCCGTGTTCATCGGCAGGAAGCCCTCTCCCGGGCCTGATCTGCAGCAATTGCTGCGCGAGGTGGCCCTGGGCGACCACGAGGCGTTCGCCGCGCTCTACGACGCGGTGGCCGGCTCCGTCCTCGGAGTCGTCCGCGCGGTCCTGCGTGACCAGGCACAGTCGGAGGAGGTCGCCCAGGACGTCCTGGTCGAGGTCTGGCGCACCGCTCCCCGCTACCGGGCCGAGCGCGGATCGGCCATCAACTGGATCCTGACCGTGGCGCACCAGCGGGCGGTGGACCGGGTCCGCTCGGCCGAGGCCGCCGCCGCACGCGACACCAAGGCCGCCCTGCTGGAGCGGACACCGGCGTACGACGAGGTGACCGAGCAGGTGGAGACCCGCCTGGAGCAGGAGCAGGTACGCCGCTGCCTGCGCACCCTGACCGAGCTGCAGCGCCAGTCCGTCACCCTGGCGTACTACCAGGGGCTCACCTACCGGCAGGTCGCCGAGGCGTTGGCGCTGCCGCTGGGCACGGTCAAGACCCGCCTGCGGGACGGTCTCATCCGGCTCCGCGACTGCCTGGGGGTGACCGCATGACCGTCACCGACCTGCACAGCCTCAGCGGCGCCTACGCCCTGCACGCGCTGCCCGACGACGAACGCGCCGCCTTCGCGCACCATCTCACCGGCTGCGAGGCGTGCGGGCAGGAGATCGCCGAGTTCACCGCTACAGCCGCGCGCCTGGCACTGGCGGCCACCGCGCCGGTCCACCCCGCCATGCGGGATCAGGTTCTCGGCCGCATCACCACCGTCCGCCAGGTGCACCCCGAAGCCACCCGGCCCGAGCAGGCCCGCCGCCTGATGCCGCGGTGGCGCGGGCCGGCCCGGTGGGCGCTGGCCGCGAGCGTGGCCGCCGCGGTCGCGTTCGGTGGCACCGCCGTATGGCAGTACGAACGCGCCCAGGACGCTCACCGGCAGGTGGTCCGGGCCCAGCGGCACGCCGACGAACTGGCCCGGGTGCTGGCGGCTCCCGATGCCCGGAGCCGGTCCGCGAAGGTGGCGGGGGGCGCGGGAACGCTGGTGGTGTCCGCCGGCCGCGACCAGGCCGTGTTCGTCGCCTCGCGGATGCCGGCCCCGCCGCACGGCAAGGTGTACCAACTGTGGTTCGCCGACGGAGGGAAGATGCGCTCGGCCGGCCTGATGAACCCCGGCCGCAGCAGTCAGGCCGTGCTCATGGACGGAGCGGTCGGCCGGGCCTCGGGCGTCGGCATCACCGTCGAGCCGCCCGGGGGATCCGAGCAGCCGACCTCCGCACCACTCGCACTGCTGCGGATGCCGGCCTGACCAGGGGGGAGGCAGCCGGGCACCCGGCCGCCTCCCCCCCTCCGCTGCGCCCGCGGACTCGTCCGGCCGGGTCAGTCGGCCGCCGGTGCGACCACCCGGATCGTGTCGAGGTCCGGAGCACTGGCGTCGGGCAGGTTCATGCCCGCCTGCCGCCCGGTGGACAGGTAGCGCAGCACCGGTTCCGTGAGGCGTTCGCCGGGCAGGACGGCGGGAATCCCCGGGGGGTACGGTGTGATCATCTCCGCTGCCACGCGCCGCGGCCTCGGCGATCGGCACGTGCTCCGCCGGGCCGAAGAACGCGTCCCGGGGCAACCGGGCCTGCTGCGTGCGCAGATCGGCCGGCGCGGGCACGTCCACCTGGGGGCCGCCCGGGAGATCGACGGCGGCCCCGGCCAAGTCCTTGAGGGCGGCCACCAGTTGCCCCGTCGTCTCCTGGTCGTCGCCGTGCGTGATCTGCGCGCTGATACGACGGTGATCCGCCAGGTGTGCGTCGACACCGTGGTGTTCGCGCAACCAGTCGGCGGCCTGATATCCGCTGAGTCCGAGGGCGGAGACGTCCATGACGACGGGCAGCGGGTCGAAGTCGTCCGCGCGCCCGGGACCGCAGAAGTCCCCGTGGCCGTGGACGTGCAGGCCGTCGATGTCCTCGATGGCCGAGCGGACCTCGGCCGCCAGTTCCAGTGCGCCGCCCACGAGGTCCCGGCCGTGCAGGGCCATCTGGCGGCGCCAGCCGTCCAGTCCGGCGTAGATCAGCACCGAGGGGCTGGTGGTGCTCAGCAGATCGGACCGTGTCTTCAGCAACTCCGGTGTGACGAGGTCGCCCTGGAGGTGGAAGACGGAGCCCTGCTCCAGGCCGCTGCCCATCTTGTGGATGCTGGTGACGCAGATGTCGGCGCCCGCGTCCATCGCCCACGACGGCAGATCCGGATGGAAGGGCAGGTGGGCGCCCCACGCCTCGTCGACGATCAGGGGCAGACCGCGCCGGTGGCACACCTCGGCGACGGCCCGCAGGTCGGCGCAGGCGCCGTACGGGGTGGGGCTGGTGATCAGGGCGCCCTTGGCGCCCGGGTGGGCGTCGAAGGCCGCGGCGAAGTCCGCGGCCGACGCGGATGTGCGATCGCCCTCTCCGCGTCCCAGCGGGGATCCACCCAGACGGGTTCGATGCCTGCCAGTACCAGCCCCGAAACGACCGATTTGTGCGCGTCCCGGCCGATCAGCAGCCGCTCGTGTGGGCCCGCGACCGCGAGCATCGCCGCCTTGACCGACAGCGAACTGCCGCACGTGGTGAAGAAGGTGTGCTCGGCGTGGACGGCGTCCGCCATCAGTTTCTCGGCCCGTTCCAGCACCCGTCCACGGGTGAGCCGGTCGTCCAGACCGCCCGAGGCCAGAACGTCGCCGAGGAAGACGGCGTCACCGAGGATCTCCCGCACGGCGGGATCGGCGCCGCGTGCCTGTTTGTGTCCGGGTGGGGTGAACGACGTCTGCCGAGTGCGGCGGTACTCGACGAGCGCTTCGAGAACGGGTGCTCGGGTGTGGTCGACAGCCATGGCCGCACGGGTTCCCCGGGTCGTCGGAGTCACTCGGGCGGCTCCGAGCGCGTCCGGACCTTCTGCCAGTAGCCGTACACATGCTGTTCGGCCTCCAGCACCGGGATGAAGGCGTCGTCCGCGACTCCGGCCGCGGACGGCGCGGCGTCGGCCGTACCGGTGGCGAAGCGGCGGCGCAGCCGCAGGACGGCCCGGGCGGTGGGGCCCCGGCCACCCTGGTGGAGGACCGCGGCGCGGGCGACCAGGACGACGGCGACGACCGCTGCGGCCGTCAGAGCGGCGGAGGCTTGCTGATCGGACATGAGGTGGGCGTCTTTCGTCGCGTGCGGATCGCGGGGGCGGGGTCGGGGATCGGTAGCGGCCAGGTGGGTGGGTCGGCTATCCGTACCGGCCCGGTAGGAGGGTCGGCTATCCGTACCGGCCCGGTAGGAGGGCCGGGCCGGGGGTCCGGACCCGTCCGGTGGAGGCCGGGGGTCCGGACTCGTCCGGTGGGAGTGCCAGGGGGCTGGACCCGCCAGGTGGGAGTGCCAGGGGGCTGGACCCGCCAGGTGGGAGTGCCAGGGGGCTGGACCCGCCAGGTGGGAGGGTTAGGGGGCCGGACCCGCCAGGTGGGAAGGTCGGGGAACCGGACCCGCCCGCCGGGAGGGCCAGGCGTCCGGACCGGCCCGGTGAGAGGGCCGGGATCCGAATCCGCCCGACGGGAAAGCCGGGCATCCGGACCCACCCGGTGAGGACTGGGGATCCGGACCCACCCGCTGAGAAGGCCGGGGATCCGAACCCGCCCGACGGAAGGCCGGACATCCGGACCCAGCCGATGGGAAGGCCAGGCATCCGCGACCCGCCCGATGCGAAGGCCAGGCATGCGGACCTGGCCAGGTGGGAGGGCCGGGTGTCGTCGCCGGCCCTCCTCCTTTCCTGTGCGCGTCGGCCACGGCGGTGAACGGCGGGGTCGCAGGCGGTACGGGTCGCCCGCGGCCGGCTCATCCCTTCCGGCGGTAGGCCAGCCACACCACGGCGGCCACGCCGGCGGCCACGAGCAGCACGTTGCGGTTGTCCCGCGCCGCGCGTGCGCCCCGGGCCGTCTTCTGCCGTACCGGTTCGGGTGCCTTCTCCTCCCACAGCTGACCGGCCTGGGCCGCCTTCGTCCGGGCCTGCTCCGCCGCGCGGGAGGCCTTGTCCTTGACCGGGTCGGGCAGGCTGTCCTGCGCCTGCTGCGCCAAGTCGGCGGCCTTGGCCTTCAGTTCCCCGGCCTTGAGGGCGGCCTGCACCTTCAACTCGCCCGCCTTCGTGGCGACCTGTTCCTTGACCTCGGCGGCCTTCTCCTGCGTGCGCGCCTTGACGTCGGCCTTGGCAGCGAGCGCTTCGACCGTCTGCCCGAGTTCGGTCCGGGTCTGCTCGACCTGCTCACGCAGTTCCTCGGGGCCGGCGGCCGAGGGCTCGTCGTGGGGCGGCTGGGTCATCGGTGCGCACTCTCCTTGATCGTGGCCACATCGGCCTTCACGTTCTCGACCGTCCGCTCGGGGGCGGGCGGCGCGGCCTGGTCGACCTGCTTCTTTCCACTCATGGCCATCACGGCGGCGATTACACCCAGCACCGCGGTGACGATCAGTGCCGCCGCCCACACCGGCAACGGCACCGCCAGCCCGGCGATGGCGGTGGCGACCAGCGCCTCCAGCATCAGGAAGCCGACGACGCCGGCGCCGCCGAACAGACCGCCCCCCTTGCCGTAGCGCTTGCCCTTCTCCTTCATCTCCGCCTGCGCCAGCCTCAGCTCACCCCGCACCAGCTCCGTCAGCTGCTGCGACGCCCGCTGCACCAACTCGCCCACCGGCTCCTGACCTGAGCGGTCCACACTGACTTCGTTCGCGGTGTTGTGCGGCTGCGTGGTCGACACGGCGTCACCTCCGTTCCTCTGTGTTTCCGCAGGCCGGGCTGGGGCCCTCGCCCGGCCGTCCGACGAGCGCGCGAGTACCCCGAACGGGCGAGTCAATCGTCGGACGGCGTCTCCGTCTGGCCGGACGTCCCGACCAAGGAGCGACCGGCCTAGGCCCGGCGGCGGGCGATCGGACGCGGAGCCCGATGGGTGAGCCAGGCGCCGGCCAAACCGATGACGGCGCCGCCGACTACATCGGTCGGGTAGTGCGCCCCGCTCTGCACCCGTTCGAGCGCGACCAGGGCGGCCGGCAGTGCGCACACCGCCCCGGCGGCGGGCCAGGCCGACGCCACGCCCGCCGTGAAGGCCACGGCGGCCGCGGTGTGACCGGACGGGAAGGACGACGAGTCGGGGCGGTCGTCCACCTCGTCGTGGGGGAACCATTCCTTCGGCGGCCGGGGCCGGTCGGCCAGCCGCTTGCCCAGGCCGTTCGCGACGAGCTGGCCGAGGAGCAGGGCGGTCAGGCCGGTCACCGCCGCCCTACGGCCGCGCCGCCCGCCCAGCCATGCCATCGCGGCGGCGGCGCCCCACCACAGCTTCGTGCTCTCGGCGGCCTCCTCCACCGCCGACAACACCCTGCCGACATCGGGGGGAATACGTGCGGCAGCCAGTGTGGCCAGTGACCGATCAGCGTCGTACAAACCCGCCGGAATCCTCATGAGAGGCAGGTATCCCGAGGTCACCGCCGTATGCCAGGCCCGCCCGCCACCCGCGCGGCTACGGCCTGTCCCCCGCGCGGGCCGGCCGGCGGGCGGCGAGCGCCTGCCCGAGCGCCAGCACGCTCAGGGCGAACATCGTGACTCCGAGCGGCACATGGAGCGACGGCACGTGCGCAATGCCCAACACCACCTGCACGGAGGCGAGTACGAGGAATCCGGAGGCGTGCAGGACGGGACGCGCCGACCCTCCGCCCGGCTTCCACGCCAGGATCGCGGCGAGCACGTAGAGCATCGACGCGCCGTACATCACGCGCGCCCCTACACCGTGCAGCACCTCTCCGTGGGACGAGGAGAGCAGCACTCCGGCGGTGACCGCCTGGAAGAAGATGCACAGGGTCTGCAGGGCGATCGCGACCTGAAGGAACGTAAGGCCGCGCTGGTCCGCCGTCGTCCGGGTGATGGCCATGGCGTGGTCCCCTTCTCTGCCTCACGGCGATGATCGGTAATGTCTCGGTGGTCCGACGACGCAGGCCCGGAAAATGTGAGGCGACATGAGCACCCCACCCGAACACGGGCACGACGGATCCGGGCCGGGGACGGCCGTCGGGGAGCGGCGCCGGCTCGTCAACGTCGCCTACCGGCTGCTCGGTTCACTGACCGAAGCCGAGGACGCGGTGCAGGAGGCCTACGCCCGCTGGTACGCGATGCCACGACAGCAGCAGGAGGCCGTCCGGTCGCCCGGCGCCTGGCTGACGACGGTGGCCGGTCGTATCTGCCTGGACCTGCTCGGCTCGGCGCGGGTCCGGCGCGAGCGCTACGTCGGCGAGTGGATACCCGAGCCGCTGCCCGACCGTACGGAGTGGATCAGCGGGTCGGCGGGCGGCGACCGGGCCGACCCGGCGGACCGGATCACCCTGGACGAGTCGGTCGACATGGCCTTCCTCGTCGTACTGGAGTCGATGACGCCGGCCGAACGTGTGGCGTTCGTCCTCCACGACGTCTTCCGGTACTCCTTCGCCGAGATCGCCGAGATCGTCGGCCGTACGCCGGCCGCCTGCCGGCAGCTGGCGTCCTCCGCCCGCCGCCGGGTGCGCGCCGCACGGGTCCCGGCGGTCCCGAAGGCCGGGCAGGCCGGTGTCGTGCGGCTCTTCAAGCAGGCGTGGGAGGCACGGGACATGGAGGCCCTGGTCGGCCTCCTCGACCCGGACGCCACGATGGCCGCCGACGGCGGCGGGATGGTCGGCGCGGTCCTCCGCCCGGTCGAGGGCCGCGACCGCATCGCCCAGTACCTGATCCACATCGCCACCATCGCCCCCGGGCTGACGCTCCTGGAGCGGACGGTCAACGGCCGGCCCGGCCTGGTCGCCCAGCGCTCGGGCGTCACCATGACCGTGGCGGCCTTCGACCTCTCCGGCGACCGCATCACCCGCATCTGGGCCGTCCGCAATCCGGAGAAGCTCCGCCCGTGGACGGAGGACGGCCGGAGCTGACCCCTCCGTGTCCGCGAGCGGCGAGGGGGCGGGTCTCCGCGGGCCGCCGGCGGCCGGGCACCGACGGCCACCTCGCTCGGCCCAGCGGGCGTGCGGGAAGCCGACGGCCACCTCGCTCGGCCCAGCGGGCGTGCGGGAACGGGCGCGCGCGCCCTCAGCGCGTGGGCGCCACACCCTCGTCCGCGGAGTCGTCGGTGCGCAGCCAGATGGTGCGCTGCGGGAACGGGATGTCGATCTCGGCGGCGTCGAGGGCGTCCTTGGCCCGGCGGCGCAGTTCGCGGGTGACGGCCCACTGCTGCAGGGGGACGGTCCTTGCCGCGATACGGACGACCACCCCGTCGGCGTCCAGTGACTGCACGCCCCACACGGTGGGGTCCTCGAGCAGCAGGTCGGTGAAGGCGGGGTCCTGGCGCACGGCGCGTCCCGCCTCCTCCAGCACACGGTAGACGTCGTCGAGGTTGGCGTTGTAGGCCACGGCGACGTCCAGGACGGCGCGGGCCCAGTCCTGGCTGTCGTTGCGTACGCGGAGGATCTCGCCGTTGCGGATGTGCCACAGGCCGCCGTTGAGGTCACGTACATGGGTCAGCCGCATGCCGACGTGCTCGACCTCTCCCACGGCCTCGCCCAGGTCGACCGAGTCACCGACTCCGTACTGGTCCTCGATCATGATGAGCAGCCCGGACAGATAGTCGGCGACGAGGCTCTGCGCACCGAAGCCGATCGCCAGCCCGACCACGCCGGCGCTGGCCAGCAGCGGCCCCAGGGCGATGCCGACCTGGTCGAGGATCATGGCCGTCCCGATCAGGAACAGCACGATGGTCACCGCACTGCTGAGCACGGAGCCGATGGTGCGTGCCCGTTGCTCGCGTCGCTGCCGGGCGCGGGACCGGTCGCGGTGCAGGACGGCTACCCCACGGTCCGAACGCGGCCGCCGTCCTTCGCCGCCGCCGCCCGAGGGCTCCAGGATGTGCTGGACGACACGGGTGATCGCCCGCTTGGCGACCGAGCGGACGACGGCCAGGACGACCACGATGAGGGCGATGCGCAGCGGGACCTCGACCCAGGCCGCGGCGTGCTCACGCATCCAGCCCGGCCACGCGACGGCGAGCGTGTCGGCGGCGACGGGACCGGTCGGTTCGAGCGGGTTCGGTGTCGGCACAGTGCCTCCGTTCTTCGAGTGGTTCACGATTCACCGGCCGTGCCTACCCCGTGTCACCCGGATCATGATCGCCGGATGCGGCCGGATCGTTCCGCGTGGCCCGGGCAGCGGGTCGGGGACACCGGCCCCGGCGGGGCGAGGGCACCCGGCCCGGACTGCTGTTCCAGGGGTGAACGGCGGGAACTCCCACGGCCCGTCGGATCAACGGCTGACACGCTGCTCGAAGTGATCCGTTCCCCGTTCCGGCGGCGGGGCGGCCGGGACGTGAGGGGTGAGCTCGTCAGCGTGACAGAGGGTGCGAACGGTTCGGTTCGGCACGGCGACGGAGGTCCTCCGCCTCCGGCGGGTCCGGAGCCCGCCGGGCGGCCCCGCCGGGTTCCGCGTCACGTCGCGTGCGTGATGGACGGCAACGGACGGTGGGCGGCCCAGCGGTCGCTGCCGCGTACGTCGGGTCATCACGCGGCGGAGACCACGGTGATCGACGTCATCGAGGCGGCGAGGGCCGCCGGGGTCGAGTGGCTGAGCCTGTACGCGTTCTCCACCGAGAACTGGCGCCGTCCGAGCACCGAGGTCGACTTCCTCATGCGGCTGGTGCGCCGGGTCGTCCGCAAACACGCGCCGCTGCTGCACGCCCGCCGCATCCGCTGCCGCTTCCTAGGTGTGACGGACCCCCGCATCCCCCGGCCGCTGGCCGAGGACTTCGCCGACCTGACGACCCTGACCGGCGACAACCCGGGCATGACCCTGACCGTCGCGTTCGACCACGGCGGACGCCGGGACATCGTCGAGGCCGCCCGGTCGCTGATCCGCGCCGGGGTCCCGCCGGAGGAGGTGACCGAGGAGAGCTTCGCCGCTCACCTGTCCTTCCCCGACACACCCGATGTGGACCTGGTCATCAGGACCTCGGGGGAACAGCGCATCTCGAACTTCATGCTCTGGCAGGTCGCGTACGCCGAGTGGGTCTTCCCGCCCGTGCTGTGGCCCGACTTCCGCGCGCCGCACTTCCTGGAGTGCCTGCACAGCTACCAGCAGCGCGATCGCCGTTTCGGTGACGTGCCGCCGACGCAGAACGGAGAACTCTGATCATGAGCACCGAAGCCGACGGTCATGCGATCCACACCGACGCGGGCACCAGTGGAGGTGACGGCGCCTCCGCCCGTCCGGGCGCCGAGGACGGCCAGGAGTCGCTGTTCGGCGAGGGGTCCCAATTCAACGAGTTCTTCGACGACCCGCGCTGGGCGTTGGCGATGGTCCGGGCGACCGTGCTGGAGGCCGCGCACCCGCAGATCGGCGGCGCGCTGATCGACAACTCCACGTTCGTCGCCCACCCCTGGCGGCGGCTGCGCAACACCCTCATGAGCCTGCAGCGGATGTTCGGCGCCGACGAGCAGGTACGGGCGCGGGAGGCGGCGCGCCTCAACCGTCTGCACGCGCGGCTGAACGGGACCGACGCGCGGAACAGGCCCTACGACGCCATGGACCCGGAGGTGCGGGCCTGGGTGGTGGCGACCCTGTTCGACAGCGCCGTCACCATGTGCCGGCTGAGCGGACAGCCCCTCGGCGAGGAGGTCGTGGAGCGGTTGTACGCCGAATTCCGGGCCTACCTGGCCGCGTTGGGCGACGATCCCGGGCTGCTGCCGCCCACTCTCAGCGAGTTCTGGATCTACTACGACCGGGTGGTCGCGCAGGAGCTGGAGAACACCGAGGCCATGCGCGTCATCCTGTACAAACTGTTCGACCACCTCCCGGCGCCGCCGGTGCTGACCGGTCTGCCCACGCTGTGGGCCACCGGCCGGGCCGTCGCCGGGCCGCTCATCGGCGCGATCACCGTGGCCTCCCTCCCGGAGCCGTTCCGCAGGCGCGCGGGTCTGCCCGAGATGCCCGGCGCCCAGATCCTGATGCAGGGCGCCTATCTCACCGTCGGCCTGGCCCGCTTCCTGCCCGACGGCTGGCTCCGCGTGGACGCCGTCGCCGACCTGCTGGCCCTCTCCCCCGACAGCGACGACCCCCGGGCACGGACGATCGCCGCCCTGCGGAAGAGGATGAGGCGGGCCGGAGCCCTGATCCGGCTCATGACTCCGCTGCCGGATCCGGAGCCCACCCCGGCGACGGCCGCTCGGCGCGGCGCGGAGGAGTTCTTCCGCGCGGTGCTGGACCAGACCGGCGACGGCTACCTGGACTGGCCCGACCTCGCCGCCATGGCACGGGAGTTGTCCACCCGCCTGGACCTGGACGAGCCCGAGGAGACGCGACTGTACGACTCCTGCGCCGACTGGTGGCGAGAGCTGCAGGCGGCTCTCGACACCGACGGCGACGGCCGGGTCAGCGCCGACGAGTACGCGGCCGCGGTGCCCCGGCTGGCCGGACCGGCACTCATCAAGGTCGCGGAGGTCCTCTTCGCCGCCACCGACAAGGACGGAGACGGGACCATCGACGCGGACGAGTACCGCACCCTGTTCCGCACCGCGTTCCACCACGACACGGACGCCGCCGCCGGCGGCTGCGGCCGGAGCGCGTTCGTCAACGACTTCCTCGCGTTCATGTCGGGCCGGCACCGCTCGGCCCGCTTCGATCCACTCCTCTCGGACGCGTGAGCGGAGTCGGGGCAGCCCTCCGTGGACCGGGTCCGCCCCCGGTCCACGGCCGCCGCGCACGTCCCGTGTGACAGCGGCGTACGGAACCTGTCACAGGGCTCGTACCGCCGGGCGACATGGCTTCCCTGCCGCTCCGCCCGGTGGGATCTTTACCGCCCGGAGCGGCCCGCGGGGGGCCGCCGGGAGGAAACGGGGTGGACACCTTGACGTACCGACGACACCGCGACGGAAGACCCGTCGAAAGGACACGGAGCACCGAGGGGACCGGCGCGAGCGGCACGACACGGCGCTTCCGGGCGACGGTGGCGGCCACGGCGCTCGCCATGGCCGTACCGCTGACGCTCGGCGCGGCGGCGGACGCGGGGGCGGCGCCGGACCACTCGATCGTCTTCGCCCGCTACACCGCGACCGCGCCGGTCGAGGACCTGTACGCGATCTCCCCCGGTGGCGGGGCGCCCGTCGCGCTCACCCACACCGCCACCGTCAGCGACGTGATGCCCACCTGGTCCCCCGACGGCAAGCGGGTGGCTTTCGTCCGCTACGGATCCGGGGGCGCCGTCGACGGCATCTGGACGATGAAGACCACGGGCGGCGGGCTGAAGGCCGTGCCCGGCACCAAGGGCGCCTCCGACCCGGCGTGGTCCCCGGACGGCAAGCGCATCGCCTACGCCAAGCCGGTCGGCACCCAGCGCGAGATCTACGTCGCCGACATCGACGGCTCCCCGGCCGCTCGGCTCACCCACACGGCGGCGGACGATCTCCACCCGACGTGGTCGCCGGACGGCAAGTACCTGGCGTTCAACCGTGCGGACGCGAGCGGGCACAGCAGGGTGATGCGGATCCGGCTGTCCACCCTGGCGCAGACCCCGGTCACCGTGTCCGGTTCCCACGACTGGACACCCGACTGGTCGCACGGCAACCGCATCGCGTTCAGCCGCGTGGACTCCTCCGGTTTCGCCCGTCTCTACCTCGTCCGCCCCGACGGCACCGGGCTGCACCGCATCACCGCGTCCCGCCGCAACGACAAGAACCCCTCGTGGTCGCCGGACGGCAAGCGTCTGGTCTTCACGCGGGGCGGTGGCGACGACGCGGACCCCGAACACCTCTACCTGGTGCGGGCCGACGGCACCGGTCTGACCCAGCTCACCAAGACCGACTCCCACGACCTGGAGGCGGACTGGCGTCCGTGACCCCCTCGTCAGGAGCGTGAGCCCAACACCCGGGCGCCATCCGGGTGTTGCGCTCATGGCCGGGGCCGTCCCTCGGGGCGGGGCCCCGCCCCGAGGGACGGGACACACGCAGCCCGCCGGCCGGGAGATCCACCAGCGGTCCTCCGACATCCGTCATGGTGTGAGGGAGCCGTGGCCGCAGCGCGCCACCCTCACCTACGCTGTTTCGTGGATCTACGGAGGATGACGGTGTGGATCTGCGGAGGATGACGGTGAAGAGCACCGGCACACGTGCCGTCCGACCCGACGACGGCATGCCCGAACGGCGCCCGGCCGCGACGCCCGGCCACACGGCGGAGCCGGCATGACCGGCCGGGGCGACGCCGTCGGCGCGCTGCCGCCCTTCCCCGGGCCGCCCGACGCACCCGTCTACCTGGACTACAACGCCACCACGCCCGTCGACCCGCGGGTCGTCGAGGCGATGATGCCGTACCTGACCGGCTTCTTCGGCAACCCCTCCAGCAGCCACTCCTACGGCGCCGAGCCCCGGCGCGCGCTGGGTGAGGCCCGGGCCCGGGTCGCCGCCCTCATCGGCGCCCGCGCCGACGAGGTGGTGTTCACCGGCTCCGGTTCGGAGGCCGATCTGCTCGCACTGCGAGGCGCGGTCCTGGCCTCCGGGCGCTCACGGCCGCAGGTGATCACGCAGGCCACCGAGCACCCGGCGGTGCTGGAGAGCTGCCGGTCCCTGGAGCGCCTGCACGGAGCGCGCGTCACCGTGCTGCCGGTCGACGCCGACGGGCAGGTCGACCCGGCGGCGCTGGCCTCCGCGCTCACCGAGGCGACGGTGCTGGTGTCGGTCATGGCCGCCAACAACGAGACGGGCGCGCTTCAGCCGGTGACCGAACTCGCCGCCCTCGCGCACGAACGCGGGGCTCTCTTCCACTGCGACGCGGCCCAGGCGGTGGGGAAGATCCCGCTCGACGTCGGCGAGCTGGGCGTGGACCTCCTCACCGTGGTGGGGCACAAGATGTACGCGCCGAAGGGCGTGGCCGCGCTGTACGTGCGCGACGGGGTGCGGCTGGAGCCGGTGGTCCACGGCGGCCCGCAGGAGCGGGGGCGGCGGGCCGGCACGGAGAACGTCGCCCTGGCGGTCGCCCTCGGCGCCGCGGCCCGCATCGCGGCCCATGAGCTCGACGACGGCACACCGGACTGGATCGCGACCCTGCGCGACACCCTCCATCAGCGCCTGAGGACCGCGCTGCCCGGCCGCGTCCATCTCCACGGCCCCGAGAAGGCGCGCCTGCCGAACACGTTGAACGTCCGCATCGACGGCGTGCTCGGACATGAACTCCTCGCCGCCGCGCCCGGCGTCGCGGCCTCGACGGGTTCGGCCTGTCACAGCGGCACCCACACGCCGTCGCCGGTGCTGACCGCCATGGGACTCGACCCGGCCCGCGCGCTGGGGGCGTTGCGGCTGACGCTGGGCCGCTGGTCCACGCCCGCGGGCATCGAGACGGCGGCGAACACGCTCATCGAGGCGGTCGCCCGGCACTGACCTGATCGACCCCGCCGAGCCGACGGCGCCGGCGGCCCCGCGAGGCCGGTGGTGCCGTGCATGTCCTTGACGAGCGGGGGCGAGCCCACGCGAGCGCGGCCCGCGGGGCATCAGCGGTCGTCGGCCCCCGGGTCGCCTTGCGCGGTGTCGTCGGTGTCGTCGGTGTCGTCGGTGTTGGGGGCCGGTGGCGTCGGGGCCAGTGGCTTCGGGTGCGGCGCCGTCGGGGGCGGTGTCGTTCGACCCCAGCCGTACGCAGCACTCCCCCGAACGCGCGGCGAGGACGGCCTCGACGCCGTTGACCTCGAGGCCGTCGAGGTACCCGCTGAGGAAGGCCTGGTTCATCCCGCAGACCAGGTCCGGAGCCCTCGCGGCCAGCGGGTGGAAGGGGCTGTTGCGCAGCCGTCGCCTCGCACGTCGTGCACCGTCCGGAATTCCTGACCCACTCCTCGCGGTGGTTGATCGCGGTCGGGGTGATCGGGGCCCTGCTCGCGGCCACGGTCGGCTTCCTCGACCTGAGGCCGGTACGGAACGCGGGGGTGCCGGTCGGGATCACGAAGACGACGTTCCGCCACGTGCAGGACCCAGCCCGGTGTCCGGGCCACCGGGGCCGGCACCATGACCTGCACCCTCCTCGGCATCCTCCGCTCCGACGCGCGGCCGCGGCGAGTTCCTCGCGCTCACCGGCGCCGCTCACTGACGGGGAGACTCCCGGGGTAGGACCGGGCCCCCCGCACCGCCGTGCAAGGGGCCCAGGAGCGCGCCGCCTCCCGTGCATCCCTCATGGCAGCGGGCGCTCGGACGGGTAGGTCGCCCCGTCCCCTCATCTCTGATTCCGTACGGATCCGAGCGCCGGATGCATCCGAGCGGGAACCCGTCTCCGCGGCGCCACCGCGTCGGGCGACGGCTCCGCACGCGTCTCCGACCAGGCCGGACCGCCCGTCCACCAAGATCGCCGGGTGCTACGGCCGGTTCTTTCGCGACGGCTGGGCATACGGGGGGTGAAGGCGTGGCAGGACGGAGCCGGGCGCCCGGCGGACACGGCGCCGAGGTCACGGGCTCGACATCCAGGAGGCGAGGGCATGACGGGGCAGGAGAAGACGGATGTTCCCCGGGAGCGGTCCGAGGAGATATCCAACGGCCGGCTCACCCTGGAGGCCATCGGCGTCGCCGCCTACGCCGTGGACGACCAGGGCCGCATCATCGCCGTCAACGCGAGCGCCACACGGCTGCTCGGCAGGAGCGCCGACGAACTGATCGGCCATGACGCCCACGACCTGCTGCACCGCGGGCCTTCGGGGCAGTCGCTGCCGGCGACGCAGTGCAGTATGCGGCAGGCGTTCCACGCCGGACGTCCGGCACAGGCCGACGAGGACTACTTCGCCCACGGCGACGGCTCCCTGCTGCCCCTCTCCTGGATGCTCACCCCCTACGCCATCGGCGATCACGGAACCGGCGCGCTCGTGGTCCTCCACGGCCTCGACAAGGCGCACGGCACCGGACCGGTCGCGGACCAGGCCGCCGAATCGCTGACCGACCTGGAACGGCTGTCCCTGCTCGCCGAGACCACCACGAAACTGACCTCCACCCTCGACGTCGACGAGGCGCTGCGCCGGCTGGTGGCACTGGTCCTGCCCCGCCTGGCGGACTGGGTCGTCATCGATCTGATCACCGAGGCCGACGAGGTGTGGCGGACCTCGGTGGTGCAGGCGGACGGTGACGTGCTGGTGGCGCACGAGGACCTCCAGGGACCGATGCCGCCGATCCCCGAGGAGTCGCCGATGCCGCTGTCCCGTGCCCTGCGCGGCGTCGCCTCCACCCTGGCCGGACCCGAGACCTACCGGGGCGCCCCCGACTCCGGCATCGCGGTCGAACAGCGCCGGCTGTTCGACACCACCGGAATCCACTCCGCGGCCATCGCGCCCATCCGCAGCACCCGGGACGTCCTGGGTGCCCTGACCCTGGGCCGCGCCCGGATGCCGGGGCACTTCA
The DNA here is from genome assembly GCF_025642175.1 of Streptomyces albidicamelliae. Classification (NCBI taxonomy): domain Bacteria; kingdom Bacillati; phylum Actinomycetota; class Actinomycetes; order Kitasatosporales; family Streptomycetaceae; genus Streptomyces; species Streptomyces albidicamelliae. Next base: position 489,365 of record NZ_CP106795.1, read on the forward strand.
CCGCCGCCGACCTGTCCCTGGTGGAGGACATCGCCCGCCGGGCCGCCCTCGCGCTGGACAACGCCCGCCTCTACCAACGCCAGCGGGCGGTCGCCGAGACGCTGCAGAAGCACCTGCTTCCCCAGATGCCGCGTGTGCCCGGGCTCCAGATGACCGTCCGCTACCTGCCCGCTCCGGACGCCTCACAGGTCGGTGGCGACTGGTACGACGCCTTCACCCTGTCCGACGGGGCCACCGCCCTGGCCATCGGAGACGTCGTCGGCCACGATCTGGAGGCCGCGGCGGGCATGGCCCAGGTGCGCAACATGCTGCGTGCCTACGCCTGGTCCCAGCAGGACACGCCCAGCCGGGTCACCGAGCGGCTCGACGAGGCGATCCACCACATCACCGACGTGGCCATGGCCACCCTCGTCTTCGCCCGTCTCGCGCAGACTTCCGACGGACACTGGCGGCTGACCTGGACCAACGCGGGCCACCCCCCACCGCTGCTCGTCACCCACGACGGGCTGGCGGAGTACCTCACCGACGGCCACGGCCTGCTGCTGGGCACGGGGGTCCACCTCCCCCGCCCGGACGCCACCACCCTGCTGCCACCCGGCTCGACCCTGGTGCTGTACACCGACGGCCTCGTCGAAGCACCCGGTGAACCCCTCGACGAGGGCCTGCGCCGACTGCGGCAGCACGCCGCCGCCCTCGCGCACCGCCGGCTGCCGTCCTTCACCGACCAGCTCCTGCGCCGTGTCCGCCCGCCGGGCCACGACGACGTCGCGCTTCTCGCCCTGCGCCTCCCGCCCGGCGGCGGTACGGGCGACCGCTGAACGGCGTGACCGCGGTGGGCGGGCGGTGCGTCACGGACGGCCGGACCGCGCTCGCGGACCGGTGAGGAGTTCACGCGCCCCGATGAGGTCGAGGAGCCTGCCGACCGCGGGGCCGGCGGCGGTGACGGCGAGGGTCTTGTGCTGCCGGAGGGCCTGGCGTCGCAGGTCCAGCAGGACGTTCAGACCCGCGCAGTCGCAGAAGGAAAGTCCGCTGAGGTCCAGGTCGAGGCCCTCGGTCGAACCGGTCAGTGCCCGGTGCAGCGTGTGGTGCAGCCGGCGACCGGCGTTCAGGTCGAGTTCGCCGCGGACCGTCGCGCGGGTCCGTGGCCCGGCAGAGGTGTACGAGACGGTCAGCCGGCCCGGCGGCAGGGGGCCGCGGCCGCTTGTTCCGTCTCGCGGGAGACAACCTCGCGCCACGAGGGACTTGTTGTGCTCGGCCGGCTTCTGCATGGCTCCCTCCGACATCCGGTGACCCGATTCCCCGGGAGCTCAAAATACGTCACCCGATGCACGAAATAAAGTACGTGTTTTTGAATGCGTGAACCTCACACCCTTAGACTGTGCGGCATGGACGGAGTACCCGAGCCCCACAGCGGATGGACCTTCCTGACCAACCATGCCCGCGTACTCGCGGCCATCGCGGACAACCACAACGCCCGCATCCGCGACATCGCCGCGCACTGCCGGCTCACCGACCGCGCCGTGCAGAAGATCATCACCGATCTGGAGCAGGACGGGTACCTCTCCCACACCCGCGAGGGCCGGTCCAACACCTACCGGATCGACCCCGGCAAGATCCTCCGCCACCCGGCGGAAGCCGGGCTGGGACTGACCGTGGCCTCACTCCTGTCCCTGCTCGCCCATGACGAGGCCGGCCGGACGCCGCCGTCCGACGACGGCGGGGCGGGCGCATGACCGACATCGCGACGATCACGGTGCCGGGCCGGTTGCGGGGCTACCCGGGGGTGGCGTTCGGCGGGTACGTGGCGGGAGTCCTCGCCGGACGCGCGCCGGCCAGGACCGTACGGGTGGACTTCCGGCGGCCGACCCCGGTGGAGGTGCCGGTGGAAGTCACCGAGAGCGCCGACGGCGGCGCCGTACTGACCGGCCCGGACGGCCCGCTCGCGGTGGCGACGCCCGACGAGGTACACCTCGACGTCCCCGAACCGCCCTCCTGGGACGAGGCGTACGCGGCGGCCGAGGCGTACCGCGCGGCTCCGCCGGCAGGCGCCGTGGACTGCTTCGGATGCGGACTCGACCGTACGCCCGACACCGGACTGCGCCAGCACTGCGGAGTGGTACCGGGACGGGATGTCGTGGCCACCGCCTGGACCGCCGGACCGGCGCTCGCCGACGCCGAGGGAGAGCTACGGCCGGAACTGGTGTGGGGGGCGCTCGACTGCCCCGGGAACGCCGCGGGCCGGCTGCTCGGCAGCATGCGCGAGGGGGCGGTGACGGCGTCACTCACCGCGCGACTGCTCCGGCCGGTTCCGGCGTCCGCGCCGCTGATCTCGTACGCGTGGGTCCTTTCGGAGGAAGGGCGCAAGCACCGCATGGGCGTCGCCCTCGCCACGGCGCCGGGCGACCTCTGCGCCCTCGCCACGGCGCTGTGGGTGGACCCGCGGTAGCGCAACCGACCCACACCGGGGCCGCGAAGCCGTCCTCGTCTCCCCGTGCACGGGCTCGTCACGACTCGGCAACGACCCCCCGGCCGCCGCAACTGCTCCTGGCCTGAAATCATCCGTCTCTGCGACAGGCATCAGCCCGAGACGGGCTGCGACCAGCAGAGGCAGAAGGGGGCCACCGTGGCCAGAAACAGACAGAACGTCCGGCAGAGACCCGTCGCCGTTCTCCATCGGACCGTGGTGAGCGCGTCCGCCGTCGCCGTCCTGGCGTTGACGCTCACGGCCTGCGACGGAGACGGCGGCACGGACACGTCCTCGGGCGGCGGCCCCACCGCGACGGCCGAGCCGGCGGCGGACGGTACGAAGACCGGCTCCACCGCGGCCGGCACGAAGCCCGCCGCCGCGACACCGACGAAGGCGCCGGGCAGCGCCAAGTCGCCCTCCGCGGCGGCCACTCCGGCACCCGCCGAGCCGGGCACCCCGAGTGCCGCGGACGGCTCCAGCGGCTGCGACCACAAGATGCCCATCTCCCCCGACGAGATCGCGGTCTACCGCTACACCCCCGAGGGCGGTTCCCTCGGCCTGATCGTCAAGTACGGCAACTGGGGCTGCGCCCCGGCCGATTCCGACGGCGCGCCGTTCGAGACCGTGGGCAAGGAGATCTACCTGCCCATGGACCAGGCCGCCTACGTCACCGCCACCGACCCCATCGTCGCCGGCACCGAGAACCAGCACATCGGGGTCCAGGAATTCCTCGACTGGCTCGAAGCGCATCCCAACAGCGGGTTGGTCTTCAAGTACCACCTGGGCGACGACGGAGCGATCGACCACCTCGACGAGGTGTTCACGCCCTGACCGACGGGCCCGCCACCGCCCTGCCGGACGGCGTGACGCCGGTCCGGCGGGCGCATGCCCGGCAGCCGGCACGCGCACACCCGGGTGTGCCGGGCCCGGTGGGTCACGCGGGCTGCCTGCCCTCCAGCGCCGCCACCAGGTCCGGCAGGCCGCCACCGCCCACAGCGAGGGCCAGGTGGTCGTGGAAGTCGCGGCTTTCGACGATCAGTCCGTCGCGGACGCGCAGTACCTGGATGTTGGCGGCCTCGAAGGCCCGCCCGGTCACCCGGTGGTGAACCCGGTAGTCCCACTCGGCGACGACCACCTCGGGATCGTCGGTCTCCCGTAACACCACGTTCGTCGCGGACAGTTCGAGAGGGGAGTGCGCGGCCACCAGGGCGAACCGCTCCATGAGCACGGCGCGGCCCTCGAAGCGGCGCGGCCCGACGGGCTGGAAGACCGTCTCCACCACGGCGTTCTCGGCGTACAGCTCGGCCAGCTCGGAGAACCGTCCGCCGGTGATGCCTTCGAGCAGCCTGTGGAACACTTCGCGCGGTGAACGCGTTTCGGACATGACAAACCCCCGGGTCGGCGAACCGTCACTGGAATCGGACTGGTTACTCCGTTTTCGACGATACGGACTGCCAACTCCGTTTGTCCAGAGGGCCGTTGAAACGCCCGGCGTACTGTCGAAGCCGAGGAGAAGAGGGAGGAACGATGGGGGAGGCCCCACGGCGCCCGCGCCCGATGCGTGCCGACGCCGCCCGCAACCGGGCCCGTCTGCTGGACGTCGCCACCGAGGTGTTCACCACCCGGGGTGTGGGCGTGCCGACCGAGGAGATCGCCCGGGCCGCCGGGGTCGGAGTCGGCACCCTCTTCCGGCACTTCCCGACCAAGGAGGCACTGCTGGAAGCGGTGATGGTGCGCCGGCTGGAGACGATGGCGGCCCGGACCGAGCAGCTGACCACCGGATCCGCACCCGCCGAGGCGTTCTTCGACTGCTTCCGGCTGCTCGTCGAACAGTCCGTGGGCAAGAGCGACTTCGTGGAGGCGCTGGCCGCGGCCGGGGTGGACGTCCGATCGGCCCTGCGGGAGTCGAGTACGGCGATCCGGGATCAGCTGGGCGACCTGCTGACCGGAGCCCAGCGTGCCGGGGCGGTCCGTCCGGAGCTGGGCCTGCCGGAGCTGCTCGCCCTGCTGGCCGGCATCGGCCGGGCGGTGGAGCAGCTGGGAGCGGACCCCGCCGGACGGGAGCGGATCTTCGAGGTGGTCTTCGCGGGGCTTCGGCCGCACTGACGAACCACGGTGAGCGGCCGGGTCCGCGGGGCCCGGCCCCCGCTCACCGGTGGACGTCCTCCGCCGCGGTCCTGGTCTCGCCGCCGGGGTGGTGCCCGGCGGCCACCGGTCGCGTGGCGCCCGCCATCCGCAGGACGCCGAACGCCACGAGTCCCGCCGCGCCGCCGAAGGTGAGGGCGGCCGGTACGTTCTCCCCGAGCCTCGAGAACAGGTGCACGGGACCCCACACGGCGACGGTGTCGTCCATCGCCATGTGCAGGAGTTGGCTCGCCAGCAGGCCGAGCACGGTGGCGCAGACGGCGCCCACCGCCATCGCGGGCGCCGTGGTGCGGGTGAGCAGGCCGGGCAGCAGCCGCAGCGCCCACCACACCACCGCCAGCATGACCACGTCGGCCGCCCGGTACAGCAGCCAGTCGCCGAGCGGCGTGGTCGACGGGCCCGTCCAGCCGCCCAGCAGCAGCCACTGTCGCAGCAGGTCCCCGGGCTCGGACAGCAGCCCCGAGCCGCCGGCCGAGGTCTGGATCCGGGCCGCCACCGACTGGTACGACAGGATCACCAGCGAGAACGCGATCACCGCGGTCCCGGCGCTCGCCGCCAGACGGGCGGCGCGCGGCGGCGTGCCCCGCCGGGGCGGCGGATCGGTGTCCTTGACGGTGACACGCGCCACGACCACGGTGACCACGGAGGCCACCAGCGCGGCGAACACCACGACCGGCCCGCTCGACGCGGTCGCACTCGCCAGCCGCGGCAGGACCCGGAAGCCGCCGCGCCCCATGGAGGCGATCAGCCAGGGCGCGGAGACCGTCACCGCCAGCGTCCCGGCCACCGGACCCCAGGCCCACAGCGCGAGCAGCGTGGCGGGCGTACGGCCCCGCGTCGGCGGGATCCCGCGGAGCAGAAGCAGCGCGCCCGCCAGGAAGAACGCGAAGACCGCCACGTACCTGATCTGCATGGCGGTGCGGTACAGATCGGCGTACCCGGTGCTCGCGGCCAAGGTCGATCCCGCGGACCCGTCGGACAGCGGCGTGCCGGGGGGCTCGTACGCCCAGGGCGTCAGCCAGCGTCGCAGTTCACTCGCGGACTGGACGTCTAACACGGTACCGGTGCCGGGCAGTCGCAGGGCTCCCGCGCCGGCCCCCGCCCACCACAACAGCAGTGTGATCAGCAGTCCACCGACCAGTGCCGGTATCACCGCGCGCCGGTACGTCATGTGCTCTCCCCCGCCCAGGCCCCGAGGTGGCACCCCGGCAGCCTCTCCAGACATCATGGCGGCGATTCTGCCGGTTCCCGGCCGGACTTGCCTGAGTACACATACTCACGCCCCACCACTCACACGGCCGAACGGCCGGGCCTCTCGCCCGACGGTGCACCCACGGCGCCCGCACTGTCCGACCGTCCGGGCAAGGCCCGCATCAACCGTGCCGGGCGCGAAACCCGCCCCGCCCGCCGTTAGGGCGTGCCGTTCGCGAGGCATACGTCGACTGACGGCTGTGTGATCCGGCGAACTGGTGATTGAGGACGACACATGCGCGACATCTTCGGCGTGGGCGGGCATCGCGCGCCCGCCCTCGCACCCCTGCGTGGGCGGGTCGCGGTCGTGACCGGAGCCGCGCGCGGGGTCGGTGCGGCTCTGGCACGGCAGCTGTCCGAGGCCGGTATGCACCTCGCTCTGCTGGGACGCGAGGAGGAGACCCTCCGCCGCACGGCGGACTCCCTGCCGCACCGGAGCATGTGTGCCGAGGCCGATGTCACCGACCGCGCCGCGCTGGCGGCCGCCGCCCGACGGGTGGCGGACGAACTGGGCCCGGCCGACGTGGTCGTGGCCAACGCCGGCATCGCCGCGGGCGGCCCGTTCGCCGACACTCCGGCGGAGCTGTGGCAGCGGGTCGTCGACGTCAACCTCATCGGATCCGCCAACACGGCCCGGGCCTTCCTCCCTCAACTGGCTTTCCGGCAGGGCTACTTCCTCCAGATCGCCTCCACCGCCGCCTTCGGCTCCGCCCCCATGATGAGCGCCTACTGCGCCTCCAAGGCCGGCGCGGAGTCCTTCGCCCAGGCCCTGCGCGGTGAGGTCGAGCCCGACCGGATCGCCGTCGGTGTCGCCTACCTGCACTGGACCGGCACCGACATGGTCGCCGGCATCGACGAGCACCCCGTACTCAAGGCCCTGCGCCGCCACCAGCCCGGCTTCGCCCGCCGCGTCCACGCGCCGGAGCAGGTGGCCGGGTGGCTGACCACCGGTATCGCCCGGCGCGCCCCCTACATCTACGCACCGCCGTGGCTGCGTTGGTGCCAGCCCATGCGCCCGTTCTTCCCGGCCATGGTCGCCCGGATCGCGCGACGTGAACTGCGCACCCGCCCCCGCACCGAACTCTCGGCCGACGTAGGCGTGTTGGGCGAAGGCGGCCGGGCCGACTGGAACTCCTACCTGTCGGCGACGCGTCCGCCCACCGAGCCGTAGGGGTCCGAGCCGGACCGCACAAGTCCTGGGGTGGAGTACGGCGGCCGGGACCGCTGGGATAGCGTCCCTCTCACTCCGCACGAGTGAGAGGGACGTTGTGCAGGCGCAGGCGCGCGGGCGGAAGGCCCGCCGGTGGATCATCTTCGGGACGATCGCGTTCGGGGCGGTGTTCCTGGTCGTCGGGCTGGTCCTCGCGGGGCAGTCGGTCTCGCTCCTGAACGACGCGGAGCGCGCCCGGGGAACGGTGGTCGGCCTGGAGTGGCGGAAGGACCACAGCAGTTCCTCCCGGCGGAACCGGAGCGACGACCGGCCCGCGGCGTACCCGGTGGTCGAGTTCACACCGGCGGAGGGCACGCCGACGCGGTTCCGCAGCTCCACGGGCGCCAACCCGCCCTCGTACGAGGTGGGTGAGCGCGTCGAGGTGCTTTACCACGCGGACTCGCCCGAGGACGCGCAGATCAACGGGTTCGCCTCTCTCTGGCTGCTGCCGCTCGTCTTCGGCGGGCTCGGGCTGCTGACCTCGGGGATCGCCACGGTCGTCGCGCTGGTGACCCGCAGGCGGAGCCGGCCCCGGCGATCACTTCGGACCACCGGGCCGTAGGCAACACGGGTCACCACAGCACTCCGAAGATCATCACGACGCCGACGACCAGCCAGAACAAGGACCCGAGAATCAGCACGAGGACCCGGCCGAGCACGAACGGCAGCCAGTCCGCGTGTACGGCCCGCCAGGACGCCTGCGGGTCGTAGAGCACGTGGATGCGCTGCTGGTTCCGCTTGCAGGAGTACTTACGGTCGTCGCCCTCGACGGTCGTGTACCGGTACACGACGTTCTTCTTGCCCTCCCTGCCGACGACCTCGGCGAGGACGGTGATGCCGCGCCGGGCCAGCACGATGCGGCGGAATGCCTCCTGTACGCCCGAGAACAGCATCGCGGCGCCGAGCAGGAGCGGGAGCAGACCGATGATCACTCCGACCACCCGGGCTCCGTGCGCGCGGGCCACCCACACCGCGTACCCGATGTAGCCGAGCACCAGAAGGGCGAGCACGGCGCCGATGACGTAGAGGCCCGGGTCGCGCGGCCCGCTCGTGTCGGTGACCACGGCACGGCTGGACGGGTCCCGCTCCTCGGGCAGTACGGCGCTCAGGGCGTCGACGAAGGCGGTGGTGGCCGTCGGGTTGTCTCCCTCGACGCGGTGGACCGTACCGTCGGTGAGCACGATCTCGACGGTCCGGGGCTCCGCGGCCCGGACGGCCTCGATCGCGGGAAGCGGTATGTCGACCTGCTGGCCGGAGCGGATGATACGGACGCCGTCCGAGTCGAACTTCGCGCTGGCACGGCGGCCGGTGAGAATCTGCGACATGATCGAATGACGATCGGGATCGGCCAAAGGTTGTTCTGGTTGCGCACCGAACTTTCCCTGTCCGCGTACGGATTCGCCGCCATCCGGGGGATACCGCCGCCCGTCGCCCGCTCGCCTCTCGGACGTCGTGCCGACACTGGTGCGGCGCGGCTCGGCCGCCGGCACACGGGACCCTTCGGACGAGGGGTGGGAAGGAGTCGCGGTGGACGGCGGGCACTACGGCGAGGACCTCTTCCCCCCGGACCGGTCCGGGGAGGCCGAGCGCATCGACTACGGCGCGCTGGCCTACGACGCGGTGAGCCGGGCGCGCCTGGCCGCCCTGGGCGTCGGGCCCGGCTGGCGCTGCCTCGACGTGGGCGCCGGCACCGGGACGATCAGCCGCTGGCTGGCCGAGGAGGCGGGTGCCGACGAGGTGCTGGCCCTCGACCGCGACCCCCGATTCGTGCGCCCCGCCCAGGACAGCAGGCTGCGGACGATGGCCGCGGACATCACCGACCCGGCGCTGGACCCGGGCCGGTTCGACCTGGTCCACTGCCGGTTCGTCCTGATGCACCTGCCCCAGCACGCGGAGGTGCTGGCGCGCCTGGCCGGCTGGGTGGCTCCGGGCGGCCGGCTGGTCGTCGGCGACGCCCTCGACCTGACCACCGCCGGCTCGCCCCACACCGCCTACCGGCGGGCCATGGAGGCGATGTGGCGGGTCCTGCGGGACACGATCGGAACCGACATCACCTGGATGACGGACTACCCGCACATCCTCAGCCGGCTGGGGTTTGCCGACGTCGGCGCCGAGGTCGTCCTGCCCCCGCTGACCGTCGACGCCCCCATCACCGCGTTCTGGAGGACCACCTGGCTGAGCATGCGTGAGGCCCTCGTATCGGGCGGCGCGCTGACAGCGGGCGAACTCGACGACGCGCTGGACTACCTCTCCTCGCCCTCGCTCGCCGACCTCTCCCCCGGCATGATCACCGCGTGGGGCCGTCGGCCCGGACCGTGAACCGCCGCCGCTGCCGCTGCCGCTGCCGCCCCGGCGTTCAGTACCAGCTGTTCCGGTTCGCGTCGGCCCCGCCCGTGCCCAGCAGGTTCTTCAGGAACCGGCCCGGTGCTTCGAGGAACTCGCGGGTCAGACGGACGGGCAGAGCCTGCTCGAAGGCGACTTGCTCCAGTCCGCCGTCGTCGGAGATCTCCAGGATGGTGGCGCCCGGGAGGGCGAGGAGCACCGGCGAGTGGGTGGCCACCAGGAGCTGGCTGCCCTGCGCGGCGAGTTCGTGCATGCGCGCCAGAAGGGCGAGGCAGCTCTGGACCGAGAGGGCGGCCTCCGGCTCGTCCAGCAGGTACAGCCCCGAGGGCCCGAAGCGGTGGGTGGCCAGATCGAGGAACGCTTCTCCGTGGGAGCGCTCGTGCGGGGACACTCCGCCGTAGGCAGGCAGCAGCGGCCGCCCGCCGGCCGCGTCGAGCCGTTCGATCTCGCTGGCCACGTTGTAGTAGGACTCCGCCCGCAGGAAGAAGTCGGTCCGCGGCTTGCGGACGTCCCAGGCCAGGACCAGATGCTCCCCCAGCTCGGATTCGGTGGCCCGGGTGGTGAACCTGAAGTTGCGGCTGCCGCCCTCCGGGTTGAACCCGGCGGCCACGGCGATCCCTTCGATCAGCGTCGACTTGCCCGCACCGTTCTCCCCCACCAGGAAGGTGACCCCCGGCGGCAGGGTTAGCGCCCCGGAACGCGCCAGCTGCCGCACGGCGGGAAGGCTGAAGGGGTAGCGGCTGTCGTCGACGCCCGGGGCCAGCCGGATCTGCCGGATGAACCTGCCGGGAGCGGACGCCATCGGGAACACACCACACTTCGCGGGCCGGGGTTGCGCTTCGCGGTCACGCTACCGTCCCTCCCGCACCAACGGGGGGCGCGGGTCAGTCACGCAGGATCTTGGTGAGTACGGAGCCGAGCACGATGAGGGACAGACCGCCCCAGGTGTTCTCGAAGATGAGGACGGCGATCCCCACCGGCACGAGCAGGCCGGCCAGGGGCAGCAGCAGGCCGGAGAGCCCGGGCTCCTCGGCGAGCGGTTCCCCGCGCTCCCGCAGGACCCGGGCCCGGACCACCTTCGGGTACCAGTCGGTGAAACGGATGGCAGCCACGATGGCCAGGATCTGGATGATCCAGCCGGTCCAGAGGTCGTTCGGGTCGCGCAGGACGATGTCGCCGTAGGCTCCCGACACGGCGGCCACCAGGAACGCCAGGCCCCACACACAGGTGATGACGTGGTTGGTGCGCAGGAACCCGGGTGTGTGCCAGTGGGCGGGGTCGACCTGCTCGCGGGCGTACTGGAGCGTGAACGGCATCCCCACGGCCATCGATCCGAACGCGATCACCACGAGGGCGATGTTGGACACCTCTCCGGCGTACGTCTCCAGCCAGCGCAGCGTGCCCTGGCCGGCCAGCGCGCCGACGACGGCGAGCCCGGCGAAGAAGACCAGGTCGGAGACTTCGAGGATCTTCCAGGAGCTGCCCGGGTTCAGCAGTCTGCCGGCCGCGACGAGCACCACGGTGCAGGCCAGGGCCAGGGCGACGGCGATCTCGAACCGGCCCGGTCCGACCACCAGGGAGAAGACGATCCAGGGGGACATCCCGACGATCGGGCTCTCCAGGACACCTTTGAGGCCGGTGGGGCCGGGCGGACCGTCGCTGTCGTTCACGCCGGTGCGTTCAGGATTCGACGAACGCCAGGATGTCGGGGTTGACGGTGTCGGGGTGGGTCGACAGCATGCCGTGCGGCAGCCCGTCGTAGCTCTTCAGCGTGCCGTCCCTGAGGAGTTTGACCGACAGCGGCGCGGCGTCCTCGTACGGGACGATCTGGTCGTCGGTTCCGTGGGCCACGAGGACCGGGACGTCGATCTGCCGGAGGTCGTCCGTGAAGTCGGTCTCGGAGAACGCCTTGATGCATGCGTAGTGGGCGTTGGCCGCGCCCGCCATTCCCTGCCGCCACCAGTTGTCGATCAGCCCCTGCAGCACGTTTGCTCCGGGACGGTTGAAGCCGTAGAACGGCCCCGAGGGAACGTCGATGTAGAACTGGGCGCGGTTGGCGGCCAGGGCGGCCCGGAACCCGTCGAACGTCTCGATCGGCAGACCGCCCGGGTTGGCGTCCGACTTCACCATGATCGGTGGCACCGCGCTGACGAGGACGGCCTTGGAGACGCGGCCGGGCTTGGCACGGGCGACGTAGCGCGCCACCTCGCCGCCGCCGGTCGAGTGCCCGATGTGGACGGCCCCGCGCAGGTCGAGCGCGTCGGTCAACGCGGTCACGTCGGCGGCGTAGGTGTCCATCTCGTGGCCCGTGGCGGGCTGACCGGACCGGCCGTGTCCACGGCGGTCGTGGGCGATGACGCGATAGCCGTGCGACAGGAAGAACAACATCTGGTTGTCCCAGTCGTCGGCGCTGAGCGGCCATCCGTGGTGGAAGACGATCGGCCTGCCGTCGCGGGGGCCCCAGTCCTTGTAGAAGATGACCGTGCCGTCGTCGGTGGTGACTGTTCCCATTGCCGTACCTCCGCTCGACCGCGCGTACCTCGGTGGTGGACGAGTGATCGGACGCGCGCAACCGGCGAATGCGCGCGTGAGGGCGCGAGATCATTCGCGGGACTTCGTTCCCGCATCACGCTACGCGGGGGCCGAGGGCGCTGCATCTTCGCACCGCGCGGCCGGTCACCAGGTCGGGATGAAGCCTCCGTCGATGATCACGTCGCTTCCGGTGATGTTGCGCGAGAGGTCACCGGCCAGGAAGAGGATCACCTCGGCGACCTCCTCCGGGCTGGAGAAGCGGCCCGTGACGGTCGAGGCGGCGGCCTGCGCGACCACGTCGCGCGGCTTGACGCCGGCGGCCGCGGAGATGGTCTCCGCGACGCCGCCCTCGGCCAGCCAGAGGTCGGTCTGCACCGGCCCCGGACTGACGGTGTTGACGCGGATGCCCTGGGGACCGACCTCTTTGGACAGGGCCTTGGAGAAGGCCACCACCGCGGCCTTGGAAGCGCTGTAGTCGATCACCATGGGGTCGGGCAGGGTCGCGTTGACGGAGGCGACCGTGACGATCGAGCCCTGCCGGGCCTGCGCCATGAGCGGCAGGACGGCACGGGTGACCCGTACGGTGCTGAGCAGGTTGATGTCGAGGACCTGCTGCCAGTCGTCGTCGGTCACGGACAGGAAGCCGCCGGTGCGGGCCGGCGCGGCACCCACGTTGTTCACCAGGACGTCGACGCGGCCCTGTGCCGCCTCGACGAGCTGCTCGGCCCCCGTCGCCGTGCCGAGGTCTACGGGCACCCAGGTGACCGTGCCCTGCTCGACCAGGGCGTCGAGTTCACGAGTGGAGGTGCGGGAGCCGGCGAAGACCGTGGCCCCGGCTCGGGCGAGGGCGCCGACGGCCGCCAGCCCGATGCCCTTGCTGGCACCCGTGACGACGGCGGTACGGCCCTCCAGGCGGGCGTTCATGGGTGCTCCTTACGACGGCGGGCGCGGAGGCTCGGTGGACCCGAGAGGCAGGTACCAGCCTGCGACGCCGTCACCTGTCCCGGCGAGTCGAGCGCGGCCCGTCGAGCCGGACGCACCCGTCTCGCTGTCTGCGGCCGCGACCCGCCGATCAGGTGCTGTCGCCCCTCAACTCCGCCGGGCCGGCCGCGGCGAGGCGGCGCGGGGACGCGCCGGGGTCGACGAGCGCGACGGGGCAGGAGGCGCTATGGGTGAGTGCGGTGGTGAAGCCGCCGTCGGCGAACGGGGCGAGGGTGCCGCGTGGCGAGCGTCCGACGGCGACGGTGCGCGCGTGGACGTCGTCGGCGTGCCGGGCCAGGGCGAGTCCGGCGGCGGCGTGGTCGCCGACACCGGACAGGACCTGCCCGCGCGCGGCGACGCCCTGGCGGACCGGCCGGGCGGGGTGGACGGCGACGGCGGCACGGGCCTGCTTGTTGGTTTCCGTGTCCACGGCCTGGTCCTCGCAGCCGGACGTGGACGACCTCCGGCGGGCTGCCGGTGCCGCGGGCGAGCCGCTCCAGTGCCGACGAGGAGTCGACGCTCGGCCCGCCGCCTCTCGCGCTTCGGCGGACGTGGCGGACCAGTTGCTCCACGGCGAGCATCAGGCGATCGGCCTGCGTGCCAGGTTCCTTGACCTGCTTGTGCACGGTCAGGGGCGGGCCGGGTCCGGTCAGGCGCTCCCCCACCGGGCGAGCGCACGCAGCGCTGGACCTCGCCCGCGGTCCGGGACCGTCCAGAGCGTCTGGCCCCGCACTCCCCACCCTTCCAGCAGGGCGTTCGCGGCGAGGAACCCGCTCGTGGCCGCGCGTTCCATCAGGGCCACCGGCAGGTCCGTGCGGACGAGGTCGCCCGCCAGGACGAGTCCGGGTTCGGGTGTGCGTACGGTCGGCCGGTCGAAGTAGCCGCCCACGGGGAACAGCGGGCAGTCCTCCCGCCATTCGTGGCGGACGTCGACGGTGCGGGCGTCGCGCGTCTCCGGGTACACGCGGTGCAACTGCTCGATCAGCCGCTTCTCCTCGACGTCGCGAGCGGCATCCGCCCGTACCGCGTACGCGTGGAGTTCGACGACCGAACCACCGGTGCGCGCCGCCCACCGGGCCGCGTCGTCCTCGTAGCGCTCCAGGACGCTGATGTTGTCCAGGCCCCCGTACCCGCTGGTGCCGAGGAAGCCCGGCCGGTCGCGGCGTACGGGGCGGTCCAGCCACAGGCGGGTGACCAGGAACGGCGGTGCGGTGCGCAGGCGTTGGACGCTCTCGCGCCACTGCCGGTCGCCGAGTCGCTCCGAGTTTCCCACGACGGAGCGCAGGCCGGCGGTGTCCAGTGCGAGCACGACGGTGTCGTGCCGCCGTTCCCCGCCCGCTGCGGTGAGCACGTACCCGCCGTCCGGGGCGGGCGTGACGTTCTCGACGGGTGTTCCGGTCCGTACGTCGGCGCCGTGCCGCCGCACGTAGTCGGCCAGCGGTTCCCACAGGGCCGCCGGGAAGGGCGCGCGCGGGACGTCGAAGAGCAGTCCCTCGGCGGAACCGAGGAAGTAGATGTGGAACATCAGCACCATCTCCGCCGCCGACAGCTTCCGCGGGTCGGCGAAGAAGCTGCGGGAGAAGACCTCGAAGGCCAGGTGTCGGGCCGACGGGGGGAAGCGGACGGCTTCGAGGAAGTCGTGGGCACTGGTGCGGTCGAGGCGGGCGTACACCTCGGGGACGCGCACGTCCAGCAGGGGCAGGGCCGCTACCGGGTTCATCGCGCGCAGGTCCCGCAGGCCGAAGGACGGGCTGAGTGCGACGAACCCGAGCGCGGACCACGGCGGGGTGCGCGGGACGTGCCGGAAGCTGTCGCGCATGCCGTCGCTGTGCCGCAGCGGGTAGTCCGGGAGCCCGGTGAGGCGTTCGAGCCGGGGGTCGGTGCGGCGCAGCAGACCGCGGAGGTTGTAGTACTGGCGGAAGAAGGCGTGGAAGCCGCGGCTCATGGTGGTGGAGGAGCCGTCCGTCAGGTCGATCGGCCAGCCGCCGACGCGTCCGCCCAGGTAGGGCTCGCGCTCGTACAGGGTCACCGCCACCCCCCGTTCGGCCAGTGCCGTGGCCGCGGCCAGTCCGGCGATGCCGCCGCCCACGACGGCGGTCGTGGGGCGGGTGCCGGTGACGCGCGCGGTACCCGGGCGCGCCGGCAGCAGGCGGGCCCGACGATCACGCCCGCGGCGGGAGCCGTCGGACCGCTCAGAGGCGTTCATCGTGCCTCCCGGCGCGCACGCTCGGCGCGGTCGGCGCACGTCCTGCCACGTACCGGGGGTGCGGCCACCGCTCGTCCCGTGTCCCGAGCGGAGAGACTCATCGCGCCTCCCGCGCCGTCGAGCCGGCGCGCCGGGCGACGAAAGTGTGGGCGATGCCCGTCTGCCAGCCCGGCAGCGGCAGCGTCCAGACCTGTTCGAAGTGCGCGGCACGCAGCCGTTCGGCGAACCGGTGCGCGGTGTCGAACTCGACGACGCTGCGCCACAGATGACGGTAGAGCTGCCCGTCCCCGAGCACGGTCGCCACGGGCTGGACGATGCCGCGGCAGACCGCGGTCCACACCGCGCGGTCGACGGGCCGGCCGCTGAGCGTGTACTCGTGCACTCCGAGCCGTCCGTCCGGCCCCAGCAGCGCGCTCACCGTCCTCAGGACGGCGTCCGGGTCGGCGAGGTTGCGGAAGAGGTAGGCGGCGAAGACGGCGTCGAAGGGGCCCCGCACACCGGCCTGGTCCAGGCGCTCCGCCGGCGCGTGCACGAAGGACACGCCGGCCGCCCAGGGCTTGGCCGCCGCGCGTTCCAGCATGCCGGCGGAGGCGTCCACGGCCGTGATGTCGGCGGCCGGCAGCGCGGACCGCAGCGCCGCGGTCGAGGCACCCGTGCCGCAGCCGAGGTCCAGTACCCGCAGCCCTTCGCCGTGTCCGGGCAGGCCGAGCCTGCGCACCGAACGGCGCAGGTGCGCGTGGTATCCGGGGTTGGCGGCCACCAGCGTGTCGTAGCTGCGGGCGGCATGGTCGAACGCCGTGGCGAGGCTCTCGTCGTGCAGCAGGGTCATGCGGTCTCCAGGAGGGACGTGGTGCGGCGCGGAGGTGTCAGGGCTGGTCGAAGGGTCGGCGGGGCAGGACGGGCAGTTCCAGCGCGGAGCGGAGCATGGGACCGACCGGCGTGCGCAGGCCGATGGTCAGGTCCTCGGTCAGGCGGGTCCGGCCGTCGAGGAAGCGCAGGAGGCGGTTCATGGGCAGGCCCGCGAACAACCGCGAGAAGAGCGCCGGGCCGTCGACCCGACCGCTGTCCAGCGCCCGCAGCAGTACGGCGTCCATGGCGCGGGAGCGTGCCGAGTGGGCGGGTGGCGGAACGGGCCGGCGCCCACGCCGCAGGGCGGCCGCGACCGACCGTGTCTGCCGCTGGAGTCCCGCGAAGGTGTACCCGGTGGACGGGCGGGTGGCGCCGCCGGCGGTGCCGATGCGGAAGACGGACTGCCCCACCTGGCGCGCGACGGGGCCGTCCGTCATCGGGATGACGCCGGTCTCGGTCGAGACCACCTCGACGTCGCCGAGCCGCAGGACGTCCTCGGCGTAGTGCCGTACGGCGGCCTCGTAGCCCTCGGCCGTCAGGACGCGGGGGGAGAACTCGGTGTACTCCACCAGGGCTTCGCGGGGGCTCATGGGCAGCACGTAGCCGAAGGAGAGGCCCCGGTCGGGCTGGGGGGTGCGAAAGTCCATCAGCTCCGCGGTGTCGCGGTCGAAGACGGGTTCGTCCGTGCGGACGAACCAGCCGTGGAAGTGCTGGAGCAGGGTGGTGCGGGCGGCCGGGACGCTGTGCAGGGGACGTGAGTCGAACACCCAGCGGGCGTGCAGGACGCCCGGACGGCCGTCGGCCGTCCGGAAGCGGATCTGGGCTCCCCCGCAGACGTCCTCCACCGTGTCCACGGTTGCCTCCCGGCGCCGCACGTTGGGGCTGAGCCGCAGGTCGCTATCGACGAGGGCTTCGAAGTCGGTGGACCGGATCAGCTTGTAGCGCAAGGGGGAGATGTCCCCGGTGACGGGCGCGCCGGTCGAGGGGCGCACCCGGAGGGAGCGCCAGCTGGCGGTGACGGCGGCTTCGAAGCGGTTCATGCCGGTCTCCCAGAAGCACCACGTCCGCCTCGGGGGGCGCAGTGGTCCGGGAGGGGCGTCCAGCAGGACCACCGAGGGCATGCGTCTGCCGGGCACGTGCCCCGACAGCCGGTGTGCCAGGGAGAGGCCGGCCGCCCCCGCGCCGACGATCGCCACATCCGTCCGCTCCACGACGGCTGCCTCCCTCTGCTGTTGCGGCCCGCTTCCGTGATGGCGCACCTGGCCGATGTTCCCGCCCGTGTGCCCCTTCGGATGCGGGTCACTCGAATGCGACAGGCGATCGTCGCCGAGTCGGGCGAGTCTGGAGGGAATGTCATGCGCCGTCCGCCCGCCGTGCTTCGGCTCCCCTTCCGCATCCGTTCGCGGGTCGCGGAGCGAATGCCTGCTCAACGGAGCTGTCCGCGATGAGCACGAAAGGAACCGCGATGCGTCCGACACAGGCGACGGATCACCATGAGGCCGGGGCGCCGCCGGCCTTCCGACTGGTCGCCCTGGCTCGTTCGCCCGTCCGGGTGCGTTCCGGCGGTCCCCGTGGGTCGGACGGCTCCCACGGGTCCTGCGAGTCCGACGCCGCGCGGAGCGGGCCGTCCGCCGGCCGCCCGGAGCCGGACCGGTGCGGCGGGCCGGGCGGGTTCGCGGGCGTCCGTGCCGCCGACCGGGACGTGCGGGCGGCCGTGAGCCGCGTGCTGGATCAGGAGCTGGCCGAACGGCTGGAGCGGTCCCGGGCCGTGGACCCGGTCTTCGCGGACGACCTCGCCCTGCGGGTCGCGCACTTCACCCAGCGGGGTGGCAAACGCGTCCGCTCGCAGCTGCTGTGGTGGGCCATGCGGGCCTGCGGCGGCGGTGACGACACGTCGACCTTGGCGGCGCTGCGACTGGGGGCCGCGGTGGAGCTCCTGCAGACCTGCGCGCTCGTCCAGGACGACGTGATGGACCGTTCGCCCCGGCGCCGGGGCAGGCCGGCGCTGCACGCCGACATCGGGGCCCAGTACGGCGCGGCCGTCGCGCCGGATCGCGCCGGGCGGTTCGGGGAGGCGGCGGCGGTCCTCGCCGGGGATCTCGCTCTCGCCTGGGCGGACGACCTGGTCGCCGGTACGGCGCTGCCGGCGGGCACCGGTCACCTGGTGCGGCGGCTCTGGGGAGATCTGCGTACGGAGATGGTGGCGGGTCAGTACCTCGACCTGCAGGGGCAGATCACGGGCTCCCGCTCACTGTCGCGGGCGCTGCGCTCCGCCTGCCTCAAGAGCGCGTTGTACTCGGTGGAGCGCCCGCTGGCGCTGGGTGCGGCGCTGGCGGGGGCCGACGGGGCGACGACGGGCGCGCTGTGCTCGGCCGGCCGCCGTATCGGCATGGCCTTCCAGCTGCGGGACGACGTCGGTGACGTCTTCTCCGCCGACGAGGGGACCGGCAGGCCGGCGGGCGGGGACATCCGCGAGGGCAAGTCGACGTGTCTGACGGCACTGGCCCGGGCCCGGGCCGAAGCCGCCGGGGACCGCCTCGCCCTGACGGTGCTGGACCGCGCCCTCGGCAAACACGACCTGTCCCCGGCGGACCTCGAGGAGGTGCGCGACATCCTGCGGCGCACCGGCGCGCTGGCGACGGTCGAGGCGAAGGCCGGCCGACTCGTCGCGCAGGGCCTGCGCCGTTTCGACGCCGTCCCCCTCGACCCCGCGGGCGCGGGCCCGCTGAGGGAGCTCCTCGTGGCCGCGGCGGGCGGCACACCGGCCGGCTCGGCGGCCCGGCCCGAGGGAACCCCGGCGAACCGTCCGGCAGGCCGCCCCGAGGGAACCCCGGCAACCCGTCCGGCGGGCCGCTTCGAGGGAACCCCGGCAACCCGTCCGGCCGCCCGTGCGCAGGGATCCCCGGCGAGTGGCACGCCCGCCGACCCGCAACCGTCCACGGCGAACGCGCCGGCCGGCCGCCCGCACGCGTCGCCGCCCGGAGGTCCGACCGCGTCGCCGGCGACCGGTCCGGCCACCCGCGTCACCGCCCCCGCCCCCGCCCCCGCGCCCCAGCACGACACGCCCCTGTCCCTGTTCGCCTCGCACTCGGAGGACTCCCGCGCATGAACCGCGTCCTGCCCGGCCGCAACGATCACGTCGTCGTCGTGGGCGCGGGACTCTCCGGGCTGTCGGCCGCCCTGCATCTGCTGGGCGCGGGCCGCCGCGTCACCCTGGTCGAACGCGACCCCCTGCCCGGCGGGCGTGCCGGGCGGCTGGACCTCGCGGGCTACCGTCTGGACACCGGCCCCACCGTGCTGACCATGCCCGAACTCGCCGACGAGGCCTTCGCGGCGGTCGGCCAAAGCCTGTACGACCGCGTCGACCTGATCCCCCTGCACCCCGCCTACCGTGCCCTGTTCGCGGACGGCAGCTCCCTGGACGTGCACACCGAGGGCGAGGCCATGGCCGCGGAGGTCGAGCGTTTCGCGGGCAGCGCGGAAGCGGCGGGCTACCGGCGACTGCGGGTGTGGCTCGAGCGGCTCTACCGGGCGCAGATCCGCCGCTTCATCGACGCCAACTTCGACTCCCCGCTGGCCCTGCTCAACGGCGACCTCGCGCGACTGGCGGCACTCGGCGGTTTCGGCAGGCTGGACGCGCGCATCGGCCGCTTCCTGCGCGACGAACGGCTGCGCCGGGTGTTCTCCTTCCAGGCCCTGTACGCCGGGGTGCCGCCGGCCCGGGCGCTGGCGGCCTACGCGGTCATCGCCTACATGGACACCGTCGCCGGCGTGTACTTCCCTCGGGGCGGCATGCACGCGCTGCCGCGGGCCATGGCGGACGCCGCCGCCGACGCGGGCGCCGAGCTCCGCTTCGGGCAACGGGTGACCCGACTGGAACGCTCCGGAGAGCGGGTCACGGCGGTCGTCACCGACCAGGGGCGGATCCCGTGCGACGCCGTCGTCCTCACCCCGGACCTGCCCGTCGCCTACGGTCTGCTGGGTCACCGGCCCCGCCGCCCCCTGCCGCTGCGCCACTCCCCCTCCGCGGTGGTGCTGCACATCGGCACCGACCGCACCTGGCCCCGGCTCGCCCACCACACCATCTCCTTCGGCCGGGCCTGGCGCAGCACCTTCGACGAACTGACGCGTCGGGGCACCCTGATGAGCGATCCCTCACTGCTCATCACCCGGCCCACCGCCACCGATCCCGGGCTCGCGCCCGCGGGCCGGCACCTGCACTACATCCTCGCGCCCTGCCCCAACACCGACCTCGGACCCGGCGCACAGGCCTGGACGGACCTCGCGCCCCGCTACCGGGCCGACCTCCTGCGGGAGTTGGAACGACGCGGCCTCGACGGCATCGAGGCCGCCATCGAGGAGGAGTGCCTCGTCACCCCGGCCGACTGGCACGCGCAGGGCCATGCGGCGGGCACCCCGTTCTCGGCCGCCCACACCTTCGCGCAGACCGGCCCGTTCCGCCCGCGCAACCTGGTGCGCGGCACGGAGAACGCCGTCCTGGCCGGCTGCGGCACCACACCGGGTGTCGGCGTACCGACCGTGCTGCTGTCGGGAAAGCTGGCCGCGGCACGGATCACCGGCGTCGCGCGGCCCGCCTCGGCACCCGCGCGCACGTCGTCGCGCCCGTCGCCCGCGCGGCCCGGACCGAAGTCGTCACCGGACACGTCACCGCCCCCCGCCTCGTCGCCGTGCACGAAGGAGACCGCCGTATGACCACCCGTGAACTCGCGGCGGCAGGCATCACGGACGAGACGCTGCGCGAGGCCTACCGCCGATGCCGGGCGCTCAACGCGCGCCACGGCAAGACGTACTTCCTCGCCACCCGGCTGCTGCCGATCGAGCGCAGGCCCGCCGTGCACGCCCTGTACGGCTTCGCCCGCTGGGCGGACGACATCGTGGACTCCCTCGACCCGGACTTCGGCGCCGGACAACGGGTGGCGGCGCTGGCCGCGCTGCGGGAGAGCCTCGCCGACGGACTGCGCAGCGGACGCAGCCGCGAACCGGTCGTCCTCGCGCTGGCCGACACCGCTCGCCGCTACGACATCCCCCACCGGCACTTCGACGACTTCATGGCCGCCATGAGCGCCGACCTGGTGGTCACGGACTATCCCACGTACGCCGACCTGCGCGGTTACATGCACGGTTCCGCGGCCGTCATCGGGCTCCAGATGCTCCCGGTACTGGGAACCGTCGTCCCCCGTGAGGAGGCCGCGCCGCACGCGGCCGCCCTGGGCGTGGCCTTCCAGTTGAGCAACTTCCTGAGGGACGTGGGCGAGGACCTCGACCGGGGCCGGGTCTACCTGCCCGCCGACCTGCTCGGCGCCCACGGGGTCGACAGGGCGCTGCTCCGCCGGTGCCGGGACACCGGCCGTACCGACCCGCGTGTCACCGCCGCGCTGAAGGAGTTCGAGGCGCTGACCCGGGGCGTGTACCGCGAGGCGCTCCCGGGTCTCGCCATGCTGGATCCGGTGTCCAGGCCGTGCATCCGTACCGCGTTCGTCCTGTACAGCGGCATCCTCGACGCCGTCGCCCGGGACGGGTACACGGTGCTGCACCGCCGGGCCGTGGTGCCGCGCCGACGACGCGCGGCGGTCGCCGCCGACGGGCTCGCCCGGGTGATCGCGGCCCGGCTGCGCGCACGCGAGGACGCCCGCCGCACGGACCGCTCCGCCTGCGCGGCCCCGGCACCGCCGACGACCGTGTCCGCGGAGTCCGTACGACCGCACGCACACCAGGAGGTCGCGTGAACCCCATGCGGCCGGGACGGCGGAACCGCCTCCCGCTCTCCCTGCGCCGGCAGCCAGTCTCCTGGGAGCGGCAGCGCCCCACGTGGCGCGACGCGAAGCCCGCGTCGATCGCCGAGGCGCTCAAGCGCGCCCAGGCACGCCCGTCGGGCAACTGGTACGTCGTCGGCGCCTCGCGCGCTCTGCGGGACGACCGTCCCCTCGCTTGTACGGTGGCGGGACGCGAGGTGATCGTCTGGCGTGCCGCCGACGGCCGTCTCGTGGCGGGCCCCGGGATCTGCCCCCATCTGGGCGCGCCGCTGAAGGACAGTCCGGTGCGCTGCGGCACCCTCGTGTGCCACTGGCACGGTCTGAGCCTGGACGGCACGCCGTTCGGCGGGTGGCAGCCGCTTCCGGTGCACGACGACGGGATCCTGCTGTGGGTGCGGCTCGACGACATAGGGGACGAACCGCCGCTGGACGCGCCGGTCCTGCCCCCGCGTCCGGACCCCGCCCGGTCCCTCAGCACGGTCTACGTGGGCACGGGCGTCTGCGAACCCGAGGACGTGGTCGCCAACCGGCTGGACCCCTGGCACGGTGCCTGGTTCCATCCGTACTCGTTCGTCGACCTGACGGTGGTGGACCAGCCGGAGAGCCCGGCGGGCGGAGCGGACGACGGCTTCACCGTCGACGTCTCCTTCAAGGTCGCCGGCCGGCTGGTCGTTCCCGTGCGTGCCGTGTTCACGGCGCCGGAGCCTCGTACGGTCGTCATGCACATCACCGACGGGGAGGGGCAGGGCTCGGTTGTCGAGACCCACGCCACCCCTCTCGGTCCCGACGGCCGGGGCCGACCGCGCACGGCCGTCGTCGAAGCCGTCGTCGCCACGTCCCACCGGCCGGGGTTCTCGTTGGCGCGCCGCGCGGCCCCGCTGCTGCGTCCGCTGGTACGCGGCGCCGCGGGACGCCTGTGGCGCGACGACCTGGCGTACGCGGAACGACGCTGGCACCTGCGCTCCACGGGACGGTTCCCCGGCTGACGTCATGGCCGCGAAGGCCACCGGGAACGGGCGAGCGGTCCGGCCCGCCGCTGCGTGAGCAGGCGGGCCGGACCGCTCGGACACATCCCTAGGAGGTGGTGCGGCGGCCGCCCCGGCGGTCGGCGCCACGGCCGCCCGTGCCGGCGGCACCGCCCGTGGTCCCGCCGCCGCCCGTCCGGCGGGGGCACGGCGCCGGCCGGTCGCGGCGGTGCCACCGGCCGCTGCCGCTCCGGCGCCGGCCCGGCGGTCCGGGCCCCGCTCCCCGTCCCGGCGGCCGCGGCCGTCGCCGCCTTCGCCGCGCCACCGCTGCGGCGCCGACGACCGGACCGGGCGCCGGGCTCAGCGCCGGCCTTCCGGTTCGGGCGGGACGCCGCCGGTGCGGTCGGCTGGGGGATCTCGATGGTCACGGGCACGCCGGAGGGCTCGCGGGCGCCGGTGATGGTGGTGAGTTCCGTGTCGCTCGACCTGACGCGGGCCGCCCGCGGGCGGATGCCCGCGTCCGACATGAGCCGCGTGACGTCCCGCTTCTGCTCGGGGAGCACCAGGGTGACCACGCTGCCGGAGCCGCCGGCCCGGGCCGTACGGCCGCCCCGGTGGAGGTAGTCCTTGTGGTCCGTCGGCGGGTCGACGTTCACGACGAGGTCGAGGTCGTCGATGTGTATGCCACGGGCCGCGACGTTCGTCGCCACCAGCGCGGTGACCTGGCCGTTCTTGAACTGTTCCAGGGTGCGGGTGCGCTGGGGCTGCGAGCGGCCGCCGTGGAGCGCCGCCGCGCGGACGCCGACGGCCAGGAGCCGCTTGGCGAGCCGGTCGGCGGACCGCTTGGTGTCGAGGAAGAGGATGACCCGGCCGTCGCGGGCCGCGATGCGCGTGGTGACGGCCTTCTTGTCGGTCTCGTCCTGGATGTGGAGCACGTGGTGCTCCATCGTCGTCACCGCGCCGGCGGACGGGTCCACGGAGTGCACCACGGGGTCCGTCAGGAACCGCTGCACCAGGCGGTCGATGTTGCGGTCCAGGGTCGCCGAGAAGAGCATGCGCTGGCCGTCGGGCCGCACCCGCTGGATCAGCTTGGTGATCTGCGGCAGGAAGCCCATGTCGGTCATCTGGTCGGCTTCGTCGAGCACGGTGATGCGTACGGCGTCGAGCACGCACTCCCCGCGTTCCACGAGATCGTTGAGGCGGCCCGGAGTCGCCACGACCACCTCGGCGCCACGCCGCAGCGTGCCGGCCTGCTTGGTTATGGACAGCCCGCCGACCACTGTGGCCAGGCGGAGGTTGACCGCCGTCGCGTACGGGGTCAGCGCGTCCGTCACCTGCTGGGCGAGCTCGCGGGTGGGCACGAGCACGAGGGCGAGGGGCGCCTTGGGCTCCGCGCGCAGGCCGGCCGTGCGGGCCAGCAGCGCCAGCCCGAAGGCGAGGGTCTTGCCGGAGCCGGTCCGTCCGCGTCCCAGCAGGTCACGGCCGGCGAGCGAGTTGGGCAGGGTGGCGGCCTGGATCGGGAAAGGGGTGGTCACGCCCTGCGCGGCGAGGGTCTTCAGCAGCCCCGCGGGCATGTCCAGACCGGCGAAGTCCTCGACGGCGGGAAGCGCGGGCGTCGTGCTTTCCGGCAGCCGGAACTCCATCGGCGACGACGAGGACGGTGGGGGTGACGAGGCTCGCCGGTTCGACTTCTGGGGCCTGCGGGACATGCGGTTGTCTGCCTTCCTGGAAACAGCACAAACCGGGATCCGCACCATGTCGGTGCGGACCCCGGTGAGCGGATTACGCGTCCGGCGATCAGGCGGGGACGATGTTCTCCGCCTGCGGGCCCTTCTGGCCCTGCGTCACGTCGAAGCTGACCCGCTGGCCCTCCTGGAGCTCACGGAAGCCCTGGGACGCGATGTTCGAGTAGTGGGCGAAGACGTCGGGGCCGCCGCCGTCCTGCTGAATGAAGCCGAAACCCTTTTCAGAGTTGAACCACTTCACGGTTCCCTGTGCCATGACGTTCTCCTTCTGGTAGGCAGAGGCCCCATCCGGAAACGCCGGAAAACAAATAATGCGCCTGAAGGATAAGCATTCCCGTCAGGCGCACATAGGTTCATGGGTACCACAACTGCAACAACAAGAAGCTTAGCACAGGTCGGCGGGGGCGTGCCGCGCACTCGGCGCCGTCCGCCATTCACGCGGCGAAGGCGTTCAGCAGCAGGATTCCGCCCAGCGACAGCAGCGAGATCAGCATGTGGGAGACCGTCCAGGTGCGCAGCGTGCCGCCGACGGACAGCCCGAAGTACTCCTTGAACATCCAGAATGAGGCGTCGTTGACATGGCCGAGGAAGACCGCGCCGGAACCGAGCGCCAGGGCGAGCAGGGCGGCGTGCGGGCCGTTCAGGCCGTGCGCCATGGACGCGACGATGCCGCCCGCGGCGACCGTGGCCACCGTGCCCGAGCCGGTCGCCGCGCGCATGAGGGCGGCCACCAGCCAGGCCAGCAGGATCAGCGGGATGTGGAGGTCCCGGGCGGCCTCACCGATCACGGCGTCGATCCCGGCGCCGCGCAACGCCGCTGAGTACCCGCCGCCCGCGCAGACGATCACCAGCACCCCCGCGATCGGCGGAAAGGAACGCGTCAGCGTCTCGTGCACCCGCCGTCGCGAGGCGCCCGCCGCCCAGCCGAAGACGGCGAGCGCCACCAGGACGGCCAGGAGCAGCGCCACCACGGGGGTGCCCAGGAAGGCGATCGCCCGCGCCGTGAATCCGTGCCCCAGGTGGAAGGTGCCGGACGCGGCCTCCAGCATCATCAGCACGACGGGCAGGAGGACGGTACAGAGCGTCACCGCGAAAGGCGGTGTGCGACGGGCGCCGCCCGGCGCCGTCCGGTCCTCGGCGCCGGGCTCGCGCGCCGTCCGCTCGGGCGGGCCGGCCGGGGCGGCGGGGGCGGCCGTGCGGGGAGCGACGGCCGCCGACCTGGGCGGGCCGCCGGCAGCGGCCACCGGGATCGGTGCCGCCGCGGCCGGTGCGGATGCCGCGGCCGGCGCCCTGAGCCGTACCACCCGTCTGAGGGGCGCGGCGGCGGGCGCCGGGACATCGGCGGTGAAGGCCGCGAGCGCGGCGTCGGGCACGTGGGCGGCGACTCGGGGCCAGATGTAGGCGGTGAACAGCGGGCCGGCCACGACGGCGCAGGGAATGGCGACGATCAGGCCGTAGAGCAGGGTGAGGCCGGTGTCGGCGTGTACGGCCGTGACGGCCGCCAGGACACCGGGGTGCGGCGGCACGAGGGCGTGCACGGTCGCCAGGCCGACCACCGCCGGTACGCCGATCCTCAGCACCGGCTGGCCGGCACGGCGCGCGATCTGCAGCACGAGGGGCACCAGCATCACGAACCCGACCTCGAAGAACATCGGCAGCCCCACGAGGCAGGCGATGCCGGTCACGGCCCAGGGCAGTCCTCTCGGGCCCACCCGCCGCGTGAGCGCCGACACCAGTTGGTCGACGCCACCGGAGTCCGCGAGCAGTCGTCCGAAAACCGCGCCGAGGACGATGAGGACGCCCACCTGGCCCGCGGTACTGCCGAAGCCGGTGGCGAAGGCACCGGCCGCCCGGGCGACGCCCTGCCCCGACAGCACCGTGACGGCGAAGGCGCCCAGCATCAGGGCGAGGAAGGCGTGCAGCTTCGCCCAGCTGACGAGGACGACGACCAGGACGACGGAGAGACCCACGACGGTCATCAGCCAGGTGTCGTGGCCCGACCAGGAGGTCGCCGCGACGGCGGCGGGCCCGGAGCGTGATGCCAACGCTGCCATCATGCGCGTACAGCTTTCTGTCGAAGATCCTTCCCCGGGTCCGGTGGGCCCGGACCCGATGGGGGAAGTGCTCACGCCACGATCGTCGGGTCGCCGGTACGCGCGGGCATTCCCCCGATCGGCCACCCCGGAGACGACATCCCCGTCCACCCCCCGGTCATCGACCGGGACGACAAAGGTGACCGGCACCACGCCCGGGTCTTGCGTGCAGGGGCGTATCGAACGCCAACCGGCCTATTTCGCGGCTGATTTGGTGAAGGACTTGCGGTGCGGGTGGCGGTATGTGATCAAATCTACCGATGCGTACCCCCCACATACAGACGCATCAACCTGCCCAGTCGGACGGTCCTCCCGCCGAAAGGGTTCCACTCGGCCGCAATCCGTACGACGAACTGGCGTCGCTGGCGGACGATCCGCCGGACGACCTCCTCGCCGGCGACACCACCGGGACCCGGCGCGACGACGACTCCGAGGAGCCGTGGGCGCCGCCCAACCACCGACGGGGCAGCCGCCGTCGCAACCGCGCCACCGGTCTGCCCACGATCGTGCGGTTCCTCGCCTGGACCCTCACCCTGGCCTGCCTCGTCACCCTGGCCGATCGCTGGGCCCTGCTCTACGCGGAGCACAAGGCCTCCGAACGGCTCAAGGACGAACTGGACCTCGCCGCCGCCCCGGAGGTACGGATCGCAGGCTTTCCCTTCCTCACCCAACTGGCCGCACGGCGCCTGGACTCGGTCCAGGTCACCGTGCCCGACATCCCGGCCCAGCGGGTCACCCTCACCCAGGTCACCGCCGACGCCGACGACATCCGCATCGACGGTGACGGCCCGACCGCCGTCCGTGGCGCCCTCGTTCGGCGGATGCACGGCCGGGTCCTGCTCTCCTTCGCCGACATGAACCGGGAACTCGGCGCCTCCCAGGTCGCTTTCACCGCCCACGGGCCCGGCGGCGTCCGGGCGCGGGGATCGCTGCGCATCGGCGGACGCGATCTGCGGGTACGCGCCGACACGCGTATCCGGCGCGACGGGGATCGCGGCATCGCGGCCTCCGTGGACGGTATGCGGCTCGACATCGGCGATCTCGCGACGTACCGCCCCGGCACCGGGCCGTCCGAGGGGCTGCACCTGACCCGCGCCTCGGCGCGCCGGCTGACCCGAGAGGCGGAGAAGATCAAGGCGTTCCTGTCGATCCCGGAGATCGTGCACCGCCTGGGCGTTCCCGACGGCGCGGTGCGGGCGGCGCTGCACGACGAGGACCGGCTGCACCGGCTGACCGGTGCGCCGCGCTTCCTGCACCGCCTGACCCGCGTCAACCTGGTGGACGCGGCGCTGGCCCATCCCCGGCTCCTCGAACGGCTGGGCCTCGACCTGTCGTTGCTCACGGCGCTGACCAAGCTCACCCGCCCGCAGATCGCGGACCGCTTCTCCTTCGCGTTCCGCTTGCCGAAGCCGCCCGCGGGCGACCTGCGCCTGCAGCGCGTGTCGGTGGGCAAGGACGGCATCCGCGCCGACGTCTCGGCGTCGGGGCTGCTGCTGGGCCACTGAGCGCGATCCGCGGAGCCGGCTCGGACGGGCGGGCGAGCCGGGCACCGAGGGCGGTGCCCGGCTCCCCCCGCCCGCCCGCGGAATGCACGAACGACTTTCGTTCGTTCGAACGGCCAGCAGCGCACCGGCGGAGCGCCGGCCGGTCCCCCTCCGTGCGCGAACCGTCGCGCCCCGGCCGTTCACAGGGCCGCGCACGCGCATGAGCCGGTGTGGGTTGTACGCGGTGCCGCGTTAGGCGCCCGCGGAACGGCGGCTCATGACGGGCTCGGCGAACAGTCTCGCCGTCCCGCAGAGGGTCTGCCCGTGACGGGTGAAGAGCTCGTCACGTGAGTCGAAGCGGCCGAGGTCGGCCAGGACGTACCCCGACAGGTCGCACGCGGCGCCGCCGGCCGGGCAGGCGGTCGCGCCGTCCCAGTCGACGGCCGTCCTGGACAACGCCTCGAAGAGGGTCTCCGCGCCCGCGTTCGTGAAGCCGCCGCCGCCCGCCTCACCCAACTCGCCCAGATCACCGAAGAGTTCGGAGACCGTCAGCCAGGGTGCGCCGCGACGACCGGCCGGCGACGGTCCGTCCGACGACGGTCCGTCCGACGACGGTCCGTCCAACCGGAACTCGGGCCACGCGAGGACCACCTGGTCCGGAACCAACCGGTGGAACCGGGGAAAGCGCGGATACCAGAACCGTCCGTCGACCAGCAGACCACGCACCCGCGTGGGCACTCCGGACGCACGCGCCACGGACTCCAGCACCGCCAGCCGCTGGCTGCACGAACCCCGGCGGCGGCGCAGCACCTCCGACACGGGCAGCTCGTCCCGGACCGAGTACACCGGCCGCACCGCCGCCGCGATCCATCGGTGAGCCCGGCGCAGAGCCGCGATCCGGTGGGCGGGATCCGGGTCTTCCGGCACGTCGATCCTCCGGAGCAGCGCGCAGACGTCCGGATGCCGCCAGTCGAGGATCCGCGTCGCGGCCGTGCTCCCCGCGGCCACGGCTCCGTCCGCCGCAGGCGTGCGCACACGGCCTCGCGGGGTGAGAAGCGAGCTCGTCATGTCGGGGTCCTCTCGCCAGTGTCCGGCCGACAGGCCGTATGGTGACAGGAATTTTGAACACGTTCAACTACCTCCCGGGGCCGGATCGCGCGCGTCCGGAGCCGCCCCCCCCGGGGCCGCAGGGCCCATCCCTCGTTGCCGCCGTGCCCCACCTCACCCGTTCTGCTCGGCGGGCCGCCCGGCCGGGCGGGTCAGATGTCGCACAGACCCCGTTCGTAGTCGACGGTGGCGGTCTCCTTGGAGTAGGACCACTGCGGGCTCAGCAGTTCGGTGTCGAGCTGCCGGGCGGCGTCGGGCTTCTCCACGATGTAGCCGAAGTCCTGGAGCCACGCCGGGTAGACGTTCTTCGAACCGATGTAGAACGCGGAGCCGTCGACCGAGACCAGTTTGTGGTGCTGGGCGTACGGGTGGCCGTCCGCCCACTTCGCGCTCGCCGAGCCGCGGAAGGAGGCGAGCTGGAGGTTCGAGCAGAGGGCCGCGGTGGCGCTTCGGCCGTCGCCGGTGACCCGGGCGAGCCGGTCGCGCAGCACGTCGCTGATCTCGGACAGGGACTTGATCTGCGAATAGCCGCCGCTTCCCACGGCGCCGCGGTTCGCGGGGTCGCTGACGACGATGCGCACCTTGACACCCGCCGCGAGCTTCGCGGCGAGGGCGTCGTAGACACGGGTGTCGTAGCGGGGCAGCGGAGGGCAGGTCGCGTTGAGGTCCTGCTGCGAGATCTCTATGTGGTCGCTCGCGCTGGAGATCAGCGAACGCGGCGCGCCCTCCTCGGGGTTGACCGTGTCGTAGTCGCGGTCGGCGTTGGTGTTGTCGTGCAGACCTATCCCGCAGCGGGTGCCTGCGCCGCCCGGCAGAGCCGGACGCCAGGTGGACGTGGGGTCGGCGTCCTGGATGCCGACGCCGAGACCGCCCACGGCGATCACCGGTACGTCACCCGTGGGGCCGACGGCACGGGGGTTGGTGTCCCGCTCCAGGCCGGCCATGCAGTCCGCGTCGGCGGAGGCGGCGTACCAGACGGCGGTGACGTTGCCCTTGTTCTCGCAGGTCCACTTCCACAGCCGGTCCAGGTAGCGGCCGGCCGTACCGGCGCCGGGGCCGGTCAGGGCGAGGTCGACGTCGGTGACCGGGTGGCCGGTGTCGAGGTAGTCGCCCTTCCAGTCGTTGATGCCGCCGGTGACGACCGAACCGCCGTCAACGACCAGGAGTTTGGAGTGGTTCCACGAGAGTGCCGTCTTGGACGTGGTCATCGACGCGACGTTGAGCGTGACGGCGTCGGCGGCCGGGCCGAGCTTGCCGCGCAGGTCGTCCCGGTACTTCGAGGGCAGCACGTTCATGTGGTAGAGCGGCGCGGCGCCGACCAGGACCCGGACCTTGAGGTGGTGGCCGGAGGCCACGGCGGACTTCAGGCCCGCGACGACGGCGTCCTGGAACGCGCCGTCCGGGAAGGGCGCGAGGGTGGAAATGTCGACGGTTCGCGTGGCCCGCGCGATGTTCGAGGTCATCCTGGCCAGCAGGCGCTCGGTGCCGGTGCGGTGCTCGCAGGCGGCGTCGCCCCAGCAGCCGGGAGTCTGCAGCAGCCAGCCGGTCCGGTCGTCGTCCGGGGCGTCGAGCCGGTTGCCGCTCGTCCGCTCCCACACGTCCCCTTCGAGACCGGGTGAGACGTCCCGCAGTGTGCGTTCCACCGCGTCGAGATGCGGAGTCGCCGGGCCGGCGGCGGTGGCGGGCGCGGCGGGCAGCACGGCCAGGGCGAGGGCGGAGGTCACCGCGGCGCAGGCGGGGCGGGTTAAGCGGAGCGAAATGATCATGCCCAGAAGTTACCAGGGAGTACGGGCTCCCTCGGCCGTGGACCCGGCAACGTCTCCCGGTCGGCGGTGGGCTGTCGAACCGTCATCCGACGAGCCCGTCACGGCCGCTCTCCCCCCGGTTTCAAGGTGCTCGCCGAGGGCGAGCGGGTCGAGGCCACTCCCTCGCCAAGGTCGGCCCGGTCTCCGTGAAACGAGGAAGGCGCTACTGGGCCTCGGACTGCGGACCGTGCTCAGCGTGCACGGGCAGGAGCGGGGTCGGAAACTCACCTTCCCGCCCGCCTGCAAGGACGCGGGCCGGGACCTCGCCGCCCGCCTCACCGTGACCGGGGCTGACAGCGGTCGGCCGCCCCGGGTCCCGTCCGGACCCGGGAGCCGGCCTCAGAGCACGCGCAGGACGCCCACGACCTTGCCGAGGATCTGAGCCTGGTCGCCGGGGATCGGCTCGTACGCCGGATTGCGCGGCATGAGCCACACCCGGCCGTCCCGGCGCCGCAACTGCTTCACCGTGGCCTCGTCGTCCAGGAGTGCGGCGACGATGTCCCCGTGATCCGCGCTGTCCTGCCGTCGCACGGTGACGATGTCGCCGTCGCAGATCGCGGCCTCGATCATCGAGTCACCGGAGACCGTCAGGGCGAACAGCTCGCCCTCGCCCACCACCTGGCGGGGCATGCTGTAGACGTCCTCCACCATCTCCTCGGCGAGCAGGGGCGCACCGGCGGCGATACGGCCGACGAGCGGTACGTCGACCGGCGTCTGCCCCCTGCTGTCGAGATCGGGAGCCCAGGAGGGCCGGACGCGGTAGGCGCGGGGCCGGTGCGGGTCGCGGTACAGGACGCCCTTGCGTTCCAGGGCCATCAGCTGATGGGCGACCGAGGAGGTGCTGGCGAGATGTACGGCCTCACCGATCTCCCGCATGGACGGCGGGTAGCCCTGACTGCGGACGGCACCGGCGATGAACCGGACGATCTCCTGCTGGCGGACGGTGAGTTCACCCTCCGGCGCGCGGCTCCCAGGTGGCCTGCCCCGGCGAGTGCGTGTGTTGTCGTGCATCCGGGGCACCTCCGTACAAGATCGCTCAGAGCACGACCCTACCTGGCACACCCCGCCAAAGGGAACACTCTTTCGGCCAGGTGGCGTCGGAGGGGTGCGCCGGAGCCGCCGGGACGGCAGCGGAACCGGCGGGGCCCCTGCCCGGCCGTGCCGGCGGACAGGGGCCCCGGGGCGGTCGGGGTGGGTCAGCCGTCGGACTCCGCCGAGGGGATGTAGGCGCCCGGCACGTCGTCCGGCGCGTAGATCCTGTGCTCGCCGGGGTACGGCTTCTTCCACTCGTGTGTCTCGTACCAGGTGAGGTGGTTCATCTGCGCCGGGTTCGCGAAGTCGGGCACCGCGTGGGGCCCGGTCAGCCGCTGCTTCGACTTCCACCTGTCCCACTTGGCCGCGAGCGCCTGCTTGTCCGCCGGCACCTCGGCCGACGGTACGGCCGCCGCGTGCGGGTCCTGCGGTGCCGGGGTGTCCAGGCCGCAGGACGGCGGGGTCTTGAGGCCGTCGGTCAGCGAGGTCCGGTTGGGCAGCGCGTCGAACGGCGTGTAGTCCGGGTGCCGGGTGAACGCGCCGCGCATCGGGCTGGCCGCGCTGTCCTTCTGGTTCATCGGGTGGATCCCGAGGATCTGCTCGATGGTCCGGATCATGGTGATCTGCGTGTAGTAGCGGCTGTCGACACCGCCGTGCCGGGCCCAGGGGCTGATGATCTGGATCGGGGCGCGGTGGCCGTCGACGTGGTCGAGGCCGGCCTGGGAGTCGTCCTCCACGACGAAGATCGCGGAGTCCTTCCAGTACGGACTGTGCGTGATCTCGTCCACGATCCGGCCGACCGCCAGGTCGTTGTCCGCGACCTGGGCGGCCGCGCCCGCGGGGCCGCCGGTGTGGTCGCTGGAGAGCCAGAACATGTTGAGGTTCGCGGGCCCGTTCCGCTCGAAGTCGCGCTTCCAGATCTCGGTCCGGTAGACGTCCGGGACGCTGGTGTCGAACTTCGGGAAGCCGTGCACGGAGACGTCGTTGAGGGACGGGATCGGCGAGGAGGAGTTCAGCGGGTAGGCGGTGTCCTGCCCGGTGGCCGCCATGTTCTTCGAGTCGCAGTACAGGTTCTGCCAGCTCGCGCCCGACGGCTTGGTCAGGAACTGCTGGAACTCACCGAAGTCCCGGACGGACTTGCCGGCCGCCTGCGCACCGGTCCAGATGAACCCGGTCCGCTGGTGACCGAGGGCGTCGTCCTCGGTGTCGTAGCTGCGCGCGTACTCACCGGCGGAGGACTCGGTGTACTCGGGGTCGTCCGCCTGCATCAGCCAGTTGTGGCCCTCGGCCGAGTTCGTGCCGATGTCGTAGGTGTTGTCGTACAGGCCGAACTGCTCGGCCAGGGCGTGCTGGTTGGGCGTGACGTTCTCACCGAACTGGGCCAGCGACGGGTCGCCGTTGCCCTCCGGGACGTCCCCGAAGACCTGGTCGTAGGTCCGGTTCTCCTTGACCAGCAGGAAGACGTGCTTGATCGTCGAGGGCTCGCCGAGCCGCGTCGGGACCGGCACCGGCCGGGCCTTGCCGTGGCCCTTGGTGAATGTGACGGAACCCGGCGTCCAGCCGTTCTGCTGGAACACCTTGGCCGTCCGGGACCGGATGACGCTGTCGCCCGGCAGCGTGAACCGCTGCACGCTCGACGTCGTGTCGTGCGTGCCGTGCCCCCCGCTGGTGGTCGGGCGGCGGGCGTCGACACCGCGGGTGTTGGAGACCACCACCTGGTCGCCGACGGTGGCGATCTCCGCGGGGAAGTAGTCCGTCGGCAACAGCCCGAGGTAACTCACGGGCTCCTGGGGCGACTTGTAGCGGTAGACGGCGACCGCGTTGGCGCGGCCGAGCGTCACCAGCAGATGCCCGTCGTCGGTGAGGGTGACCCCGTCGGGCTCGTAGCCCACCGAGGCCTCGGGCCACGGCTGGGTGGCGATGGTCTGGACGACCTTGTCGGTGGCGGTGTCGACGACCGACACGTCGTTGGTGGCGGTGTTCGTGACGAACAGCGCGCCCTTCTTCGCGTACAGGGCGGTCGGGTGCAGTCCCACGTCGATGCTCGCGACGGAGGCCGACGGGTTCGTCACGTCGATGACACTGACCGTGCCGGTGGTGGTGGCGGCGGTCTTCGGGTCGGCGGGCACCTGGGTGCCGTACGAGTTGATGGTGGTGTCGCCGGGCCTCGCCGGGCGGCCGCCCTCGTTGCCGACGTACAGCTTGGAACCGACGAGGGCCATGTCGCGCGGGGCGTTGCCCACGGCCCAGGTCTGCTCGACGGCGCCGGTGGCCGCGTCGATGGCGACCACCCGGTTCTGGCCGTTGACCGCGGAGTACACGGTGGACCCGTCGGGCGAGAACACGGCCTCGCCGACCAGCGCGTGCTTGGCGCCGTCCGCCGGGATGCGCACGGGCTTGGGGTCGGTGACGCTGCCGTCCGGGTTCACGGTGAACCTGGTGTAGCCGTCGGTCTGGCCGAGCCACAGCTGCGAGCCGTCGGGCGAGTAGGTGGGGCCTTCCTGGCCGACGGAGTTGCTGCTCAGCCGCGGGGTCGACGCCGCGGAGGTGCCGACGAGCTGCTGCACCTTCCAGTCCTTCAGGTCGACGACGGCGAGCGCGCTGCCGCCGTCGGTGACCGATGCCGCGAGATGGCTGCCGTCCGGGCTGACCGAGGACGACATGATCTTGCCGTTGTCGATGACGAGGCGGTCGCCGTAGGGGGCGATGTACTGGTCGCTGGAGACGACCTGACCGCGGTCGGTCGTCTGGCCGACCTGGTCGGTGCCGAACTGGTGGGTCTGGGCGAAGGCGACACCGGCCGCCACGAGGGCGAGAGCGGTGGTGCCCGCAGTCACCAGAGGTATCCGGCGACCGATGCGTCTACCGAGAAGGCCGGGCAGGTCGTCCTTCCCGCCACGCCGCCTACGGCGTGTTACCTGCATGGAGTTGTCCCTTCGACGTGGGGAGCAGCTCGACGTTGCCGTCGAACTGCCACAGCGGGTTGGGTGCGTCCCCGGTCGGGGTGCGGACCAGGAAGTAGCCGTTCACTTCCTTCGGTCCGTCGCCGTCGGCCATGAAACGACCGTCCGGGGTGACGTCGAGCTGGTAGATGGCCGACCCCACGGCCTCGACACCGGGGAGGTGCCAGGAGACGACGCACCGCCAGTCGTTGCCGGGCCCCTCGGCGGCGACCTTGACGCTGCCCTTGTCGCACGTGGCCGTGGCCCTCAGCTGCGCTTCGCGGACGGCGGGCCGGTTGAGTTCGTCGGTCTGCAGGCGGTAGAGGTGCGCGAACGCCGTGGCGACCGAGCGCTGCACCTTGTCCTGCTCGATGCCGGACCCCTCCGCCCCGGTCGTCACGGAGACGACCGCGACCGTCACGGCGGTCAGCCCGGCGAGGGGCAGGACGCCCGCCGTGACCGCACGGCGCCCGGAGCCGTCGTAGAGCGGGTTGGTGAAGTCCCGCCGCAGGAAGAGCACATGGGCCAGCGCGGTCGCGAGCACGGCCCAGACCAGACTGACCGCGACCCCGATCAGCAGCGGACCGAGCTGTGCCGGGTCGGTGAACAGCCCGTTCCAGGCGACGAAGGCGTAACTGGGCAGTGCGAGCCGCACGACGACGGGCAGCGGCAGCATCTGGGCGAGCTGCATGACGAACGCGACGAGCGCGGGCACCAGCAGGCCCATCGGGGACCGCCCCAGCGTGACCGACCCGAGCAGACCGATCGCGGCGAGGGCCAGGGTGGGGGCGATCACGCAGACCCAGGCGAGGAGCACCTTCCCCGCGGCCTCCCCCGGTGCCAGCAGGTGGCCGTCGAGACCGACCAGGGGCTGGTTGCCGACCGCGGCGAGCCCGCCGACCACGCTGGAACACGCCAGCCCGGTCACGAGAAGCAGGATGACGGTGAGGCTGGCGAGTGCCTTCGCCACGAAGATCCGCCGCGGCGAGCGGACCGCGACGAGGAGATGGCGCCAGGTGCCGAGCCGGTCCTCGGCGGCGAAGACGTCGCCGGCGACCACCGAAGTCAGCAGCGGGAGCGCCCAGGTGCCCGCGAAGCCGAGCACCACCAGCGGTCCGGCCCATCCCGTGGCGTGCATCCAGCGGCCGAAGAGGGTGTCGGAGGGGAGGGTGCCCTGTTGGCTCACTCCGGCGACGAAGAGCGCCGGTGCGATCCAGCAGGAGAGGACCAGCAGGCGGATCCGCCATTGGGCGACCAGTTTGGTCAGTTCGAAGCGGTATCCGCGGGACACCGGGACGCGGCGGACGGGGGCGACGTCGTCCGCCACGGCGGTCGCGCTCATCGGTCGGCCTCCTGCTGCTCGGTGAGGGTGAGGAACGCGGCTTCCAGCGGCGACACCACGGGGGCGAGCTCGCGCACGGCGACCGACGCCCGCACGAGCCGGGCCACCAGTTCGTCGAGGGCGGGCACCAGCGCGCGGACGACGAGTGCCTCGTCGCCGGGCCGGGTCCCGGTCCCGTCGACGACGACGCCCGGCGCGTCGGCGGCCAGGCGGCGTGCGGTCAGCGGGTCGGATGTGCGGATCCGGTAGGCGAGTTCACCGTTCTCGGCGGCCAGCTTGCCCAGCGGACCCGAGAAGACGACCCGGCCGGTGGCGAGGATGGTGACGTCCGAGCACAGCGCCTCGAGGTCGTCCATGCGGTGGCTCGACAGCACGACGGCGGTTCCGGTTTCGGCGAGCCGGCTGAGGACACCGTGCACATGCTTCTTGCCGGCCGGGTCGAGGCCGTTGGAGGGTTCGTCGAGCACGAGCAGCCGGGGTCTGGTGAGCAGGGCGGCGGCCAGGCCGAGCCGCTGGCGCATGCCGAGCGAGAAGCCACGGGCGCGGTCGTCGGCGACGTCGGTGAGGCCGACCTGTTCGAGCGCGGCGTCGATGCCCGTCCGCGTGTCACGGCCGTGCAGGGCGGCCAGCGCGACGAGGTTCTGCCTGGCGGTGAGCGAAGGGTAGAGGCCGGGCCCGTCCACGAAGCCGGCGACACCCTCCGGGGCCGAAAGCGCCCGGCCGACCGGTGTGCCGAGGATGTCGAGACGGCCGCTGTCGGCGACGGCCAGACCCAGCAGGAGGCCCAACAGGGTCGTCTTGCCGGCGCCGTTGGGCCCGGCGAGACCGTGGATCCGGCCCTGCCCGACCTCCAGATCGATGCCGTCGAGTGCCACGACTTCGCCGAAGCACTTGGTGATCCCGCGCGCCCGGACTGCTAGGGGTGCGTCCATGAGTCCCTTCTTCCGCAACGCTCAGGGACCTTAGGGAGCACACACAACGCGTACACGGACAGCCAGTTGAACGCTCGGAGAACGGATCGTCAAGGCGTCGGCAAGCCGCCCGCACGATTGGCTGTTTTCACATCGCACACGGGCAAACCCGCAACACACCCGGTTCGTAGGAAGTGCCGTACCCTATCGGCCAGTCGGGCTCACTGCCCGCTGCGGATCTCGTCCAGCTTGTCCGCGAGGGCCTTCGTCTCCGCGACCAGGCGTGCGTGCGCCTTCGCCCGCGCCCTGTCCCCCTGTGCCTCGAACGCCCGGGGGAAGTGCGGCTGCAGCTGGGTCCACCAGCCGTAGTCCAGCATCGCCCACGCCTGCGGGCACAGCAGGGCACGGGTCTTCGGCAGGTAGCCCGCGCCGACGAGAGGGCCGTCGTACTTCCGCGGGTCGCTTCCCGCCAGGTGGCAGAGGAAGGTGAAGACCCGCTGCTGGGTGACGGGGTGATCGCTGGAGAGCCCTTCCAGTGTCAGCTCGCCCTCGTCACGGGCGAGTTGGTCGAAGAGGAGGGCGGCCGCCAGCGACGGGCCGGCTCCGGAGCCGTTGACGGTGGAGAAGGAGGCGAACCCGTCCGCGGCGTCCTCTTCGAGGCCGAGGTTCGCCAGTTGGAGCTGGCGCTGGAGGGCGTGCCCCAGCTCGTGGCCGAGGACGAACTGCACCGACAACGCGGCCAGGTCGCCGGTGTTGTACCGGTCCGCCGGAAGGATCGCGGGACGCTTGACGGTCTTGACCACCCGCCCGAGCACGCCTTCGATCCGGGTCAGGAACGCCGGGGGCACGTAGATCGTCCTGCCGTCGGGCTGGGTGACCGCGTCCGTGACTCCCGGAGGGACCTTGCCGGTGACCTTCACGGTCAGGTCGT
The DNA here is from genome assembly GCF_025642175.1 of Streptomyces albidicamelliae. NCBI lineage: Bacteria > Bacillati > Actinomycetota > Actinomycetes > Kitasatosporales > Streptomycetaceae > Streptomyces > Streptomyces albidicamelliae. The sequence goes on from NZ_CP106795.1 coordinate 527,480, forward strand.
GCGGCAGCGCGACCCGTTCGTTCACCCACTCGGTGATCCTCTCGATCGCGCGGGCGTCCTTGAGCACCGCCACGGCATGCCGGTCCCTCGGCCCGAACGTGTCGTTCTCGTAGACGACCGAGACCCTGCCGTTCGCGTCGCCCCGGCCGTCGCCGGCGTCGGCCGGGGCGACCGCGAGGCCTGAGACGAGCACCGACCCGGCCAGGACGGCGTTGGCCGCGGCCGACCGCCCACCGCTGCACCACACCCTGATCAACCTCCGTAATGATCCAGTTTAGGCGCTTTCGCCGGAACGGCACGAGTGACGAGAACGGATCCCGGGGCGGGGTCGTCACCCTCGGCCCATGGGGTACCCGTCGCGCGGGTCCGTCGGGGCCGACGGGCCTTCCACAGCCGCCCGGCGACAACGGAGGCACACAGATGAGCACGGTCAAAGAAGCGGTGGACGTCGACGTCCCTGTCCACACGGCCTACAACCAGTGGACGCAGTTCGAGCAGTTCCCGCAGTTCATGGAGGGCGTCGAGGAGGTAAGGCAGCTCGACGACCGGCACAATCACTGGACCACGAAGATCGGCGGGATACGGCGGGAGTTCGACACCGAGATCGTCGATCAGCTTCCCGACGAGCGCATCACCTGGCGCACCACCACCGGGGACACCAGCCAGCGGGGCATGGTCCACTTCGAGCGGCTGGACGACAACCACACCAGGGTGGAGCTGGTGATGGAGGTGCAGCCCGGCGGGGCGGCGGAGAAGGCCGCGGACATGCTCGGCACGATCGACCGGCGCGTCAAGGGAGACATGAAGCGGTTCAAGCGGTACATCGAGGAGCGCGAGGCCGAGTCCGGTGCCTGGCGTGGCCGCATCCAGCCCGGAGACGCGGGTTCTTCCCGCTGACCGCTCCGGGCTTCACGGGCACGGGCGCCCCGGCGGTCCAGGCGGCCGCCGGGGCGGTCGTACGTCCACAGGCGGGTGACCGAGGGCCCGGCCGTGGGAGATGATCACGGCGTTCGTGGCTGTCTCACCCAGTCCAGGGACCGTTCCACGGCGCGCCGCCAGTTCTCGTACTCGTACTCCCGCCGGCCGGGGTCCATCGCGGGCAGCCATTGCGCGGCCCGGTGCCAGTTGCGGCGCAGCACCTCCAGGTCGGGCCAGTAGCCGGCGGCGAGTCCCGCCGCGTAGGCGGCGCCGAGGGAGACCGTCTCGGCGACCATCGGGCGGACCACGGGGACGTCGAGCACGTCGGCGACGAACTGCATGAGCAGGTTGTCCGCCGTCATCCCGCCGTCGACCTTGAGCTGCTTCAGCGCGACCGAGGAGTCGGCGTTCATGGCGTCCACGACCTCGCGGGTCTGCCAGCCGGTGGCCTCCAGGACGGCCCGGGCCAGATGGCCCTTGGTGATGTACGAGGTCAGGCCGACGATGACGCCTCGCGCGTCGCTGCGCCAGCGGGGGGCGAACAGGCCGGAGAAGGCGGGCACGATGTAGCAGCCGCCGTTGTCCTCGACGGTCCGCGCGAGGGTCTCGATCTCGGGCGCGCTGCTGATCAGGCCGAGGCGGTCGCGGAACCACTGGACGAGGGAGCCGGTCACGGCGATCGATCCCTCCAGGGCGTACACCGGCTCCCGGTCCCCGATCTTGTACGCGACGGTCGTGAGGAGTCCGTGCCGGGACCGGATGAGTTCCGTGCCGGTGTTGAGCAGCAGGAAGCTGCCCGTTCCGTACGTGCACTTGGCCTCGCCCGGGGAGAAGCAGGTCTGGCCGAAGAGGGCGGCCTGCTGGTCGCCGAGGGCCGCGGTGATGAGGACCCCCGGGAGCAGCGAGCGGGCCTCGCCGTATGTCTCGGCCGACGGTCTGATCTCGGGCAGCATCGGACGGGGCACGTCGAAGAGCGCCAGCAGCTCGTCGTCCCAGCTGAGGGTGCGGATGTTCATCAGCATGGTGCGACTGGCGTTGGTGGCGTCGGTGATGTGCAGTCCGCCGTCGGGACCTCCGGTGAGGTTCCAGATCAGCCAGCTCTCCATCGTCCCGAACAGCACCTCGCCGTCCCGTGCGCGCTCCAGCAGGCCTTTGACGTTGTCGAACAGCCAGCGGAGCCGCAGCGCCGAGAAGTAGGTGGACGGCACCAGGCTGCACCGTTCCATGAAGTACTCGTCGCCTGGGTCCCGACGGAGCTCGTCCACCAGGGACGCGGTGCGGGTGTCCTGCCAGACGATCGCCCTGCCGACGGGGACGCCCGTCCGCCGGTCCCAGACCACGGCGGTCTCCCGCTGGTTGGCGAGTCCGACGGCGGCGATGCGGTCCGCTTCGACACCGGCGACGGACAGCGCTTCGGGGACCACGCGCCGCAGGTTGTGCCAGATCTCGACGGCGTCGTGCTCGACCCAGCCCGGCCGGGGGAAGTGCTGCTGGTGCTCGTGCTGGGCGACCGACACCAGCCGCCCGCGCTGGTCGAAGAGAATGCATCGGGTGGAATTGGTGCCCTGGTCGATGGACATTACGTACCGTTCCACCATGATCGGTCTGCCTCCCGGCGGTCGGGGACGAGCGGGGCCGGGCCTACCAGCGGGCGGCGCCCAGCTCTCTGGAGATCGCCCGCGCGGCCTCACGGAGCAGGGTGATCAGGCTCGACCGGGGGTGACCCTGGCTGTCGCAGATCCGCTCCACCGGGCCGGACAGGCCGATGGCACCGACGACGAGGCCGCCGTGTCCGCGGATCGGCGCGGCGAGCCCCGCCTCCCCCATGCTCATTTCCTGGATCTCGGCGGCCCAGCCGACTTCCCGGACCTCCGTCAGGGCCCGGCCGAGCTGCTCCGGCAGGACCAGGGTGTGCCGCGTGTAGGCCTCCAGCTCCACTTCCTTGGCCGGCTCCAGGGACGTCGTCCCGTAGGCCAGCAGTACCTTGCCGAGCGACGAGGCGTGCAACGGCAGCAGTGAGCCCACGTCCAGGGTCTGGAGGGTGTCGTCCGGGCGGAAGACGTGGTGGATGACGAGGACCTCGCCCTCCAGCGGGGTGCCGAGGCGTACGGCCTCCCCGCTGCGGGCGGCCAGGGCGTCGGCCCAGTTGATCGAGCGGGACCTGAGCTCGTTGACGTCCAGGTAGCTGGTGCCGAGGTGCAGGAGGGCGGCTCCGAGCTGGTACTTCCCGGTGGCCGCGTCCCGCTCGACGAAGTCCACGTGCTGCAGGGTGCGCAGAATGCCGTAGGCCGTGCCCTTCGCCAGGCCGAGCGACGTCGCGACCTCGCCGAGCCCCAGGCGGCGCGGTCCCCCGGCGAGCAGCCGCAGGATCGCCGCCGCCCGTTCGATCGACTGGACCGGTCCGGCCATGTAGCGAGCCTATTACTGCCGAGAAGGGTTCGCCGGTCGTGGATGACGGCGGATCCCCTACTCCCGAAATGCGGTGTTCGGTAATGCCGACCATCGTTCATTGACCGTCCCCGTCCCGCTTCCTAGCGTGCATACAGGCCGGTAATCCGCATCGGCCCGGCGCCCCCTCACGGGGGCGGTGATCATCCAGGAGACAAGATGGCGATACAGCTGGATACGCTGGTTCGGGAGGCATGCGAGCATGTCTGTCCGCTGCCGCACGTCGCCGGGGCCGTCTCGGCCGTTCGCCGACGCGTGGGCGCGGTCCTCGCCGAATGGAACGTGTCCCCCGAGATCGTCGAGGACTCGCTCCTCGTGGTGTCGGAACTGGTCACCAACGCGCTGATCCACGCCGTGCCCCCGGCCGTGCTGCGGCTGTCGTGGGTGCGGCTCGACGGTGCCGGCACACTGCGCGTCGAGGTCACCGACGCGGGGCCCGCGCTCCCGGCGGGCCAGCCCGTACTGGGCCTCGACCCGGACGAGCACGGGCGCGGCGAGGAGATCGTGCACGCACTCGCCGCGCGGCACGGGATACGCGCCCACGCGGGAGGCTTCAGCCGATGGGCGGACCTCGTCACGCACTGACCCCCCAAAACCAGCCGGCCGGGCCCTACGATCCCCAGGGCCCGGCCGGCTTCTCCATGCCGGCGGCCCGGCCTCGGCGTGGCTCTACCGGCCGGTCACGAGCAGGGTGCCGGTTCCCGCACGGGCTCCTTGCGCAGCAGAAGCAGAGCCGCGTCGTCGTGGAGGCGGCCGCCCACGTGCGCCAGCAGCTCGCTGTGCAGCCCGGTGAGGGTGCGCGCCGGATCGTCGGAGGCGTGCCGGGCCAGGCCTTCGGCGAGCGGATAGAACTCGCGGGAGTGGTCGCGGGCCTCGGTGACCCCGTCGGTGTAGAGCAGCAACTGGTCCCCGTCGGCCAGGGACAGGCGCTGGAGGCGCGGTGCCTCACCGGACAGGGCGCGCAGTCCGAGGGGCGGAGCGGGATGCGAGGGGTGCACCGCGTCGACCTCGCCGGAGGGGGATATCCGCAGCGGGGGCCCGTGTCCGCAGTTGACCACTTCCAGCTCCCCGGGGCGTTGATACCCGGCGACCACCGCGGTGACGAAGTCGTCGGTGCCGAGGTTGCGCGCGAGGCTCCGCTCGATCCTGCCGACGACGGCGAGCAAGTCGGGTTCGTCGTAGGCGGCTTCACGGAAGACACCGAGCACGAGCGCCGCGGTGCCCACCGCAGGCAGTCCCTTGCCCCGCACGTCGCCGACGATCAGCCGGACCCCGTACGGCGTGGGCACCAGGGCGTAGAGATCACCGCCGATGCGGGCCTCCGCCGCCGCGGCGCTGTAGCGGACCGCCACCCGGAACGGGCCGACGGTCTCCGGGACGGGCGCCAGCAGGGCCTGCTGGGCGGCCTCCGCGACCGAGCGGACGGCGGCCAGCACACGTTCCCGGCGCCGCCGCAGCGCGCTGGCCAGGCAGCTGGCCAGGGTGACGGCCAGCAGGGCCGCGAGCAGGGCCGACAGTTCGCGGCCGGGAAGGCCGTCACTGCCGAGCGCGGCGCCCAGCGCGGCGGCGAGCAGGCCGACGAGGAGGACACCGCGCGGTCCGTTCGTGGCGGCGGCCAGCGCGGGCCCGACGACCAGGACCGGAAGGCAGATCATCCCGGCGCCGCCGACGGCGTCCACGATGACGATGCCGACCACGACCAGCACCGGCAGCACCGGCAGGCCGGCGGCGAGCTGCGGGGCGGCCCGCCCGCGCAGCCAGGAACCCGACCTGCCCACCTGGTTGCCGAACGGCCACCCGGGGCGGTGGCCGTGACCATGGTCTCGGGTGTGGCTCATGGGTCCGCGCGATCCTCACCTGTACGACGGACACCTCCCGGGGTGCGAGAGGTGTTCCCGAAATGTCCGTGTACTCAAGCAAACGGGTTCGGGTGAGGTGCTCACAAGGAGCGGGATTTCAGATAGTGAGCGAGAGGCTCCGGGTGACGCGGTCCGCGGTGGGGAGCAGACGGGAGCGGATCTCCGGCAGGCGCGAGTGCTGCTCCACGGGCAGCGAGACGCCGAGCGAACCGAGCGTGTCCCCGCAGTACACGGGTACGGCGACGCACACCGTGCCGAGGGCGTACTCCTCCAGGTCGGTGACGGCCGGGGCCAGGGGGGACTCCTCGATCCTGCGGAGCAGTTCCGGGAGGCTGGTGATCGTCCGCGGGGTGAGGTCGGAGAGGTGGTGCCTGGACAGATAGTCCCGGCGGGACTGCTCGTCCAGCTCGCGGAGCACGGACTTGCCGAGAGCGGTGGCGTGCCCGGCGTCCTCGAACCCCACCCAGAGGTCGACGCGGGGTGCTCGCGGGCCGTCGACGATCTCGGCGACCCTGATCTCGCCCTCCTCGTAGAACGTGAGGTAGGTGGCGGTCGCCAGTTCGTCGCGCAACGCGGCGAGGGTGGGGCGGACGCGGCTGAGCAGCGCCTGATCGCGTCCCGCGACGTGCAGGGCCTGCAGTTTGTCGCCCAGGACGAAGCCCCCGTCGCCGAGCTTGCGCACATATCCGTCGTGGACCAGCGTGCGCAGCAGGTGGTAGGCGGTGGCCAGGGGCAGCCCCGTCTCGCGCGCCAGCTGTTTCGCCGGCGCCCCGTTCTCGTGCGCGCTCACCGCTTCCAGCAGACGAAAGGCCCGCTGTACGGAACTGATGAGCGTGGGGCCGTCCTGACCGCCCATGACACCAAGCCTGCGCCGGGCACCGCGCACTGGCAAGACACGCCGGTCGCCTCGGGCGCGTCGCCGACGGGTACGGGGCGCCTCCGTCGGTCGGGAGCCTCAGGCCTCCTCCGGCACGCCTACCTGGAAGCCTCCCCTTCCGTCGAAGCGGACGTCGTACACCGTGTCGAAGCCGTCGGCGGGCGTGGGCCGGCGCAGGCGCCGCAGCGTGGCGCGGACGCCGACGTCGGGCACCCGGGCGCGGCCGGTGCGCGCGGCGTTGCGGCGCAGCGAGCCCGCGAGATCGGGCGGAAACCAGTAGGCGCCGACCGAGGCGCCGTGGGCGCGCGCCGCGGCCACCAGCGGCTCCCACTCCGCCGGTGAGGGGTTGGTGTTGTCGACCACCACGGACCGCCCTGCGGCGAGCGCCTCCGTCACGAGCCGCATCTGCCGCTTCTGCTTGTGCCGGGCCGACCGCGGGAAGGCGTCCTTGCTGACGCGCACGTGACCGTCGCGCAGGCACCGCTCGTAGAAGGTGGACTTGCCCGACGCCTGCAGGCCGACGAACACCACCAGTTCGGCCACCGCGCCCCGCCTTCCCCTCCCGGCCCCGGCCACCCGGCGAGGAGCCGCGCCGCCGTCCTCGGCTACTCGACGGCCGGATCCTCCTGCGCGCACCGCACCGCCTGCTGCACCGCGCGCTCCACGTCCGTACGGCCGGCGCCCGTGGCCTCGGCGTGCGCGCCGATCGCCGCCTGTACGGCGTCCTGCGCGGCGCGCCAGCGACGCACCTGCGCCTCGTACTCGTCACCGGTCAGGCCCGCCAGACGAGCGCGCGCCGCCTCGGCGGTGCACTCCAACGCGATCAGCTCATCGGGGATGTCTGCCACGTACCCGAGCCTACGCGTCCGGCACGGCCCGCCGCCCGTCGAACCCACCACCCGGGCGGCACCCTTACGGACGGGCCGGACAGGTCCGTCGGCCGCCTCAACCGCGGGCGGCCACGTACAGGCTCTGGGTGCCGCGGCCGAGTGGGCCCTTCTCGTCGTGCAGCGCCGATTCGGCGAGGCCGATGCCCGCGCCGTCCACCATCGTCCGGGCGTCCAGGCAGACCCACTCGCCCTCGGGGTGGCGGTGCAGGCTGACGGTGAGGTCGGCGTTGACGAAGACGTAGCGGTGGAAGTCCAGCGCGGCGCTGACGCCGTTGCCCGAGTCGGCGGCGGTGAGCACCCGGCTGAGGGGCTTGATCTCCTCGCCCGCGACCAACGGGACCCGCATGCGCATCCAGGCCGTGGCGGGGCCCGCCTCCAGGAACGACCCGGCGGCGAAGCGCACCTCCATGGCCGTGTGGTAGCCCTGGTCCCACGGGACGGGGAAGAACGCCTTCGCGGGCGCGGCTTCGGGCCCGGGCACCCGGCGGCCCGGTGACACCTCCGGCACCGAGCCCGGCACGGTCTTCATCAGCAGGGCCGTCGCCCGCATCACCTCCGGGCCGCCGTCGGGTGCGATCACGGCCTCGACGAGTTCGACGCTGCGCCCGGCACGCAGGACCCGCGTGGTCACGGTCAGCGGACGGATCGGGACCGGGCGCGTGATCTCGTACGTGAGCCTGGTGATCCGCATGTCCGGCCGGGCGCCCGGCCGTTCGTCGACCGCCAGGGCGAGCAGGGCGGCCGGGGGGCCCGCGTGCTGGGAGTTCGCGTCCCAGGGACCCCGCGTGCTGACGGTGGGAGAGAACCGGTCGGCGGCTTCCCGTACGTAGAAGGCCTCGGCCTCCGGCACCGGCGTCATGGGCGGTTCCTCCTCGTCGCATGGATCATCCGGTCACCCATGTTACTAAGCGCTTGCTCACAGAGTCAGGGGAATCGCGACACGGTCACCCGCACCGGTACGTCCGGACCGCACTCCCGCCGTCGCCCGCGCCCACACCCGCCCCGCGCACTCGCCCGGAACCGGCTGGAAAGCTACGGTCGCTCACCTTGACGGACCACTGACAACTCCCCTAGTTTGCGACCGCTTCGCCGTTTTGAAACGTTTCAACACCCCTCATGGCCCCACTCCGCTCCGCCCCCGCCCGAGTGAAGGAGTACTCCGTTGGCCGGTCAGCCCACACCCCCCGCACCGGACTCGCCCGCCCCGAAGGGCCGACAGCCGCTCAGCCGGCGCCACTTCCTCGGCACCGGCTCGGCGCTGGCCGTGGGTGCCCTCACCGCCGGCACCCTCGGCGCGCTCTCCGGTCGCGCCCAGGCGTCCGCCGGCCCGGCGGACACCGAACCCGTCGCCCTGTCCCCCGCACACTGGATCTGGTACCCGGAAGGGGATCCGCGCAGCGACGCACCCGCCGGACACCGCTACTTCCGCACCCGGTTCACCGTCGCCGAGGGCGAGGTGACCGACGCCCAGCTCGTCGTCACGGGGGACGACACGGTCGACGTGTGGCTCAACGGAAAGCCGCTGGCCGCCTCCCCCCGAGTGGCCGACTCCTGGCGGAACTCCCTGTACGTGGACCTGCGTCCCGCCGTGTCGTCCGGCACCAACACCCTCGCCCTGGCATGCCGGAACCAGGGCGGACCGGCCGGCGTCATCGGGCGGGTGCGGGTCCAGACCTCCGGCGGCACGGCCGACGTCGTCACCGACGCCCGCTGGACGGCCGCCAGGACGGTGACCGAGGGGTGGGAACAGCCCGACTCCGGTGACGACGGCTGGTCCACCGCCCGGGACCTGGGCGCCTTCGGCATCGCCCCCTGGGACTCCGCCGTGGCCGCTCCCGACCTCACGGGCGCGTCACCGCTGAGCGTGGCCGCCCGCACCGTGGAGCACCGCACGCGTCCCCTCGGGGTCGACGCCGCGCGGCCGCGGTTCGGCTGGAAGCTCGACTCGACGGCACCGCAGCAGCGGCAGGCGGCGTACCAGATCCAGGTCTCGTCCGCGGCCGACGGCACGGGCGACGTGTGGGACAGCGGCCGTGTCGCCTCCGACCGGCAGGTCGACGTCGCCTACGCGGGTGGGCGCCTGGCCGGCCTGACCCGCTACTTCTGGCGGGTGCGGGTGTGGGACACCCGGGGCCGGGCGAGCGCCTGGAGCGACCGCCAGTGGTTCGAGACCGGGCCGGCGGCGGACGGCGACGCGTGGCGGGCCGCGTTCATCGGCCGGCCGCCGGGACCGGACCTGTCGGGGGCCGCGTGGATCTGGTACCCGGAGGGTGATCCCGGGGCGGGCCGCCCCGCCGAGACCCGGTACTTCCGGCGCACCTTCACGCTGACCGGCCCACCGGCCGGCGCCACGCTGATCGTGACCGGCGACGACACGGCGGACGTATGGGTCAACGGAGTGCTGGTGAGCGCCTCGACGCGCGTGACGGACTCGTGGAAGAGCGCCGCACTGGTCGATGTCACCGCCCAACTCGTCGGCGGCGCCAACACGATCGCGATCGCGAGCCGGAACTCGAGCCAGTCCCCCGCCGGTCTGATCGCCAAGCTGACGGTGACCGGCGGTCCCACCGTGGTGACGGACGGCTCGTGGAAGTCGTACCAGGACGCGCCGTCCGGCTGGGAGGGCACGGGATTCGACGACCGGAGCTGGCCGGCCGTCCGGGTGGTCGCGTCCTACGGCGGTGGGCCGTGGGGGTCGAACGTACGCGTCGTGCGGCCCGCGCCGCTCCTGCGGGGGACCTTCACCGTACGCCGACCGGTGGCGTCCGCCCGGCTGTCGACGACCGCGCTGGGGTTGCACGAGACCCGGCTCAACGGGGCGAGGGTGGGCGACGACGTGCTCGCCCCCGGCTGGACCGACTACACCAAGCGCGTGCAGTACCGGGTCTTCGACGTCACCGAGCGGATCCGCCAGGGGAGGAACGCGCTCGGCGCCTGGCTGGGCAACGGCTGGTACTCCGGCAGCCTGGGCTTCGCCGGCAGCCAGCGGTACGGCACACAACCCTGGTACTCGGCGCAGTTGCTCCTCACCTTCACCGACGGCACCACCCAGTGGGTGACCACCGACGGCAACTGGCGGACGACGACCGGGGCGATCACCGCGGACGACCTGTACCAGGGCGAGTCCTACGACGCCCGGCTGCACGTCGACGGCTGGGACGCGGCCGACTTCGACGACAGCGGCTGGGCCCCCGCGACCGTACGGGACGGGACCGCGCCCCACCTGGTCGCGCAGGTGGACAACGGGGTCACCGTGCAGCACGAGTTCCGTCCCGTCTCGGTCACCCAGCCGAAGACGGGGGTGTGGATCTTCGACCTGGGACAGAACTTCACGGGCTGGAACCGCGTCTCGGTCCGCGGGGCCGCCGGTACGACGGTCACCGTCCGGCACGGCGAGGTGCTCGATCCCGACGGCACGCTGTACACGACCAACCTGCGCGCCGCCCAGGCCACCGACCGGTTCACCCTCGCCGGCACGGGGGACGCGGAGACGTACGAGCCGCGGTTCACGGTCCACGGCTACCGCTACGTCGAACTCACCGGTCTGCCCGAGGGGTTCAGACCCGACGAGTCGACCGTCACCGGTCGCGCGGTGTGGACGGACGCGGCACAGCCGGGCTCGTTCCAGACCTCCGAACCCCTGCTCGACCGGCTCCAGCACAACATCGTCTGGGGCGAGCGCAGCAACATGCTCTCCATCCCGACCGACTGCCCGCAGCGGGACGAACGTCTGGGCTGGACGGGCGACATCGCCGCGTTCTGTGCGACATCCACGTTCAACCTGGACACCCACACCTTCCTCGCCAAGTTCGCGGACGACCTGGTCGACGCCCAGCAGGCCAACGGCGCCTTCACCGACGTCGCGCCCGCGGTGATCAACGGCTCGGGCACCGCCGGCTGGGGCGACGCGGGCACGATCATCCCCTACACGCTGTGGCAGCGCTTCGGCGACCTCAGCGTCGCCGACCGGCACTTCCCGGCCATGGCGAAATGGGTGGACTACCTGCGCGGCACCTCCGGCAGTGACCTGATACGCAATCAGCAGACCTACGGCGACTGGCTCAACGTCAACGACAACACCGCCCAGGACCTCATCTGCACCGCCTTCTTCGCCCGTTCGGCCCGGCTGGTCGCGCGCATGGCCGCCGCCACCGGCCGCAAGGCCGAGGCCACGTCGTACGGACGGCTCGCCGACCAGGTGGCCGCCGCCTTCAGCGCCCGTTTCGTCTCCGGCGACGGCACGGTGCGCGGCAACACCCAGACCGGCCACGTGCTGGCCCTGGCCTTCGAACTGCTCCCGGCGTCCCTGGTCCAGCCGGTAGCGGACAGGCTGGCCGCCAAGGTCGCCGCGAACGACGGGCATCTGAGCGTGGGCTTCCTCGGCGTCGAGCACCTGCTGCCCGTGCTGGCCGACCACGGGCACGCCGACACGGCGTACCGCATCCTGCTGCAACGCGGTTTCCCCGGCTGGGGCTACATGATCGACCACGGTGCCACCACGATCTGGGAGCGCTGGGACGGCATCCGTACCGACGGCTCCTTCAACGATCCCGGCATGAACTCGTTCAACCACTACGGCCTGGGCTCGGTCGGTGACTTCCTCTACCGGTACGTCGGCGGACTCGGCCCCGCGAGTCCGGGCTACGCCTCCCTGCGTATCGCTCCGCGGCCGGGCGGCGGCCTCACGTCCGCCGACACCATCTACGACACGCCCTTCGGCACCGCGGCGAGCGCCTGGTCGGTGACCGGCACCCGGCTCACCCTGCGGGTGACGGTGCCGGCCAACACCTTCGCCACGGTCACGGTCCCCACCTCCCGCCCGCAGTCGGTCACGGCCCCCGCCGAGGCCGTCCCGACGGGTTCGGCGACCTACCACGTGCCCGCGGGCGGCTACACCTTCACCGCGCCGGTCTGACCGGACCGGCACGGCACGCCCGTGGTGGCCGGCACACGGTTCACGGGGCCGGCAGCAGCACGCCGGGGTTGAGGATGCCGGCCGGGTCCAGGGCGGTCTTGGTGGCCGTCAGTGCCGCGGCGAACGGGCCGGGGCGCTGGCGGTCGTACCAGGGGCGGTGGTCGCGGCCGACCGCGTGGTGGTGGGTGATCGTGCCGCCGTGCGTCTCGATCGCCTCGGACACCGCCGCCTTGATGTGGTCCCACTGGCTCACCATGCTGCCCCAGCGGCCGGGGGCGTACACGCCGAAGTACGGCGCCGGCCCGTCGGGGTACACATGGGTGAACCGGCAGGTGACCACGCCGGTGCCGGTGACCTCGTACATCGCCTGCCGGGCCGCCTCGGTGACCGCCCGGTGGAGCGCGTCGAACCGGTCCCACGTGCACGCCGTCTCGAACGTCTCGGCGATCACCGCGTGACGGGCCATCGCGTCGCGCTGGTAGGGCATGCGCAGGAACGACGAGCGCCAGTTCTCCGCCGCGGACCCGTCGCCGGGGGCGCCGTCCGGCTCTCCCCCGGCGTGCCCGGGCGCCTCGCCCGAGGTGACGCCCGACGGCTCTCCGCCGTGGTCACGGCACAGTTCAAGGGCCCGCTCCAGCCGGGCGTGGACCGGGTGGTCCGCCGACTCGAAGGCGAGGACGAGCAGCCCTCCACCGACGTCGGCGCCCGCGTTGAGCAGGGCCTCGGCGGCGTCGAGGAGGCGGCAGTTAGCCGGGTTGAGCCCGCTCTGCGCGATCGCCCGGGTGGCCGCCACCGCCGCCGCGTAGTCGCCGAACCGGACCGACGCCCCGGCCCGCCAGCGGGGACGTTCCTGCACCCGCATCCACGCCTCGGTGATGATGCCCAGCGTGCCCTCGCTGCCGAGGAAGAGGCGGTCCGGTGACGGTCCCGCGCCGGAGCCGGGCAGCCGCCGCGACGCGCTGACCCCGTTCGGCGTGACCACGCGCATCGACTCGACGAGGTCGTCGATGTGCGTGTACAGCGTCGCGTAGTGGCCGCCGGCGCGCGTGGCGAGCCAGCCGCCGAGCGTGGAGAACTCGAAGGACTGCGGGAAGTGACGCAGGGTCAGTCCGTGGGGGCGCAGCTGCTCCTCGAGGCGCGGGCCGAACACGCCTGCCTGGATGCGCGCGGCCCGGCTGGTCCGGTCGATCTCCATTACCTGGTCCAGTCGTTCCAGGTCCACGGTGACCGTGCCGGGGCGGTCGTCGAAGCGCGGCTCGACCCCGCCGACCACCGAACTGCCCCCGCCGAACGGGATGACGGCGATGCCCTCGCGCGTGCACCAGTCGAGGAGGTCGACGACGTCCCGCTCGTCGCGCGGCCTTGCCACGAGGTCCGGCACATGGCGCAGGTCCCCCTGGAGGTTGCGCACCACGTCCCGGAACGCCTTGCCGTGCGCGTGCGCCGCCCGGTCGGCCGGGTCGGCGGAGCACAGGCCGGCCAGGGAGGCGGGCGCGGTCACCCGGGGCGCGGGCAGGCCGAGCGAGGCGATGTCCGGCGGCTCGTGATCGGTCGGTTCCCCGGGCATCAGCATGCGCGCGCGTTCGAGCAGCGCCTTGAGTTCGGCGCCCTTCACCGCGTCCTCGACATTGCCCCAGCCCCACCACGACCGCGTCATGACACCACTCCCGTCAATTGACCCATGGGTAAATTACTGTTCAGTCATATCGTGGGGTAGGGTCGGGCCCATGGGCAAGGCCGGAACGAAGGGCGTCTCCCGCGCCGAGCGGGAGCGACAGATCGTCGACGTGGCACTGGAGGAGTTCGGCGGCAAGGGCTACTCGGGGGTGTCCGTCGCCGCCGTCGCGCTGCGCGCGGGGATCTCCAAGCCGCTGGTGTACAGCTACTTCGACTCCAAGGACGGCTTGTACCTCGCCTGCGTCCACCGGGTGGGCGGCCTGCTGGTGGACGCCGTGGCCGCCGCCGGGACGCGCAGCGGATCGGCGCAGCACGCGCTGGACACGCTGTCCGCGATCTTCACCGCGGTCGAGGACTGCCGGTACGCCTGGGCGGTGCTCTACGACCCGGCCCTGCCGCCGGCCGGTGAGACGCGCGACGCCGTGCGGTTCTACCGCGGGCGCCTGGCGGCCATGGGCGCGGCCGGCGCGGCGGGCCTCCTCAGTCACGCCGGGCACGACGACCCGCTGGACCACCAGCTCCTGGACCACGTCTGGCAGTACACGGTGGCGGCGGTGATGCGCTGGTGGTCCGACCACCCGGACCAGAGCGCGGCCGAGATGACGGCCCGCTGCGCCCGCCTGCTCACCTCACTGGGCGCCGGCTGACCCGCGTCCCGGTGCCGGAACCGCCGCCGCGCGCGGGCCGGCTGACCGGTCGCGCGATCGCGCGACCGGTCAGCCGACCCAGGAGCCCGTCAGGGCCTGCACGGCGGAGCCGTCGACGTCGGCCAGCTTGGCGCCGACGAAGGCGCGGGCCCAGTCGGTGGTCTGGATCCGGAACGCGGGCCGCTCGGCGTCGAGGGCCTCCATGACCACCTCCGCCGCACCGGCCGGGGTCTGCGCGGTGCCGTCCAGGAACTGCTCCACGGTGCGGTCGATGTAGTGGCGCAGCGCGCCGGTGTACGCGCCGGCGTCGATGCCGGCTTCGAGGTCGACGCCGATGTTGTTCACGAATTCGGTCGCCACGGCGCCGGGTTCCACGACGGACACGCTCACACCGAGCGTCCCGGCGACGGGGGCCAGGCTCTCCATGTAGCCCTCGACGGCGAACTTCGCGGCGCAGTAGGCCTCGTTGAACGGCTGGCCGACGACACCGCCGACGCTGGTGACGGTGATCAGGCGGCCGCCGACGGCGCGGAGGTGGGGCAGCGCGGCCTTGGAGACGCTGAGCACACCGAAGAAGTTGACCTCCATCACCTTGCGGACGTCCGCGAGGGAGTCGTTCTCCAGGGTGCCGAGGTGCCCTGCGCCCGCGTTGTTGACGACGGCGTCGAGGCGGCCGTAGTCGGAGATCACACCGTCGATCGCGGCGGCGACCGAGGCCTCGTCGGTGACGTCGAGGCGGCGGATGTCGAGCTCCACGCCCGCTTCGGCGGCGGCCTTGCGCAGCGCGTCGGCGCGTGTGGTGTCGCGGAGGGTGGCGACCGTGCGCCAGCCCGCCCGGGCGGCGGCCACGGCCGCGGCGAGGCCGATACCGGAGGAGGTACCGGTGATGAGGACGGTGCGGGCGGTGCGGGGGGTGGCGGACATGGCGGGGCCTTTCGGACGATCGAAACACGCTGGTTTATGTGCGTGCACACACAACATAGCTTTATGTGTGTGCGCACGCAACCCCGCCTATACTTCGACGCATGCCGAAGAAGCTGCCCCAGGCCGAGATGCCCGCCGCCGACTACGCCTTCTACGGGCTCGTCTGGGCCGGCACCGTGATGACCGAACGCGTCGACCGGGCCCTCACGAAGGCGCACGACCTCCCGGTGTCCTGGTTCGAGGTCATCCTCTGGCTGGCCTCCAGCCCCGACCCGGTGCCCGCGTCCGTCCTCGGCAACAGCACCATGCTCAGCCGCAGCCAGGTCTCGCGGGTGGTCGACGCCCTCCAGGCCCGCGGCCTCGTCAGCCGCACCCCGTCCGCGCGTGACGCACGGTCGGTCGAGATCTCGCTGACCGACGAGGGCCACCGCCTCTTCGAGCGGGCCGACGCCACCCGCCGTGAGGTCCTGGCGCCGGTGTTCACCGATCTCCTCGACGAGCACGACCTGGAGGCGCTCGGCACGGTGTGGCGGAAACTCAAGGCGGACAAGGAGCGGCTGGCGCAGGACCCGGTGAGCGGGCCCACCGAGTGACGCCCGTGACCGCGCCGGTAAATGAGGTGCCCCGCGGAGCGGCCGCGCACTAGGGTGGTGCTCGTTCAGGTGCGCAGGCAGCGGCTACTTCGCCTGCACAGCGGGAAACGCGGGTTCGAATCCCGTCACCGGCTTCCTGCCGGTGTCGTCCAGCGGCCCAGGACACCTCAGCCGCCGCCGACCTCGATCTCTGAACAGCTACGGCAGCAGCCGCCCGCCCGGGGCACACCCGGCGGGCGGCTTCGTCGTCCCGGCCCCCACCTCTCTCGTGGCATGTGGGCCGAGGAGCCGGGCCTCAGCCCTGCTCGCGCAGGCCCCAGGGAGTGCCGTACTCGGTGAGCAGGTCGAGGAACGGGCGGGGCGGCAGGGCCTCGGGGCCGAGGACCCCCTTGCCCGACCACGCCCCGGTGGCGAGGAGTTCGAGGGCGACGACCGGGTTCACCGCGGTCTGCCAGACCACGGCCTGGGAGCCGTACTCGTCCATCGACCACCGGTTGTCGACCACGTGGTAGAGGTACACCTCGCGGGGAGCGCCGTCCTTCGTGCCCTTCACCCAGGTGCCGGCACACGTCTTGCCGGTCATCCGGTCGCCCAGGGTGGCCGGGTCCGGCAGGCACGCGGCGACCACGTCCCGCGGGGAGACCCGCACGGCCCCGTCCTCACCCGGGACGCCGACCTTCGCGGTGGAGTCCAGGCCCAGCTCGTGCAGGGTCTTCAGCTTGGCGATGAAGTCGTCGCCGAGGCCGTACTTGAACGTCACCCGGCGCGCGTCCACCCAGCGCGGGATGAGCAGCACCTCCTCGTGCTCCACGTTCACGCACTCGACCGGGCCGATGCCCTCGGGGAAGTCGAAGACCTCCGGCTCGCTGAACGGCGCGGTGGTGAACCAGCCCCGGTCCTTCTCGTAGACCACCGGCGGGTTCAGGCACTCCTCGATGGTGGTCCAGATGCTGAAGGAGGGGGCGAAGTCATAGCCCTCGACGGTCAGGTTGGCCCCGTCGCGGACGCCGATCTCCTCGATCTCGTCGAAGAGTTCGTCGGCGGCGTACCGGGCGAAGACGTCGGACAGGCCGGGTTCCACACCCATGCCGACCAGCGCGAGCCGGCCCGACTCGGCCCAGCGGCCGGCCAGTGCGAACTGGTCGTCGCCCAGCTTGACGCCGCACTCCTCGTACGGGCGTTCGGCATGCGGGGCGGACAGGGACATGGCCATGTCCACGTAGTGCGCGCCCGCCGCCAACGCCGCGCGGAACAGGGGCATCACGAACCGCGGGTCGGTCGCGTTGAGCAGGACGTCGCAGCGCTCCTCCGCGAGCAGCCGGCGCACCCCGTCCTCGTCCGAGGCGTCCAGGCGCCGGGCGCTGAAGCGGTCCCCCCGCTCCTTCAGCGCGGTGACGGCCGCCTCGGCCCGGCTCAGGTCGTAGTCCGCCACGACCATGTGCGTCAGGAAGCCGCGGCGGGCCGCGATCCGGGTGACCGCGGTTCCGACACCGCCCGCGCCCACGAGAAGTACTCGCATGTCCGACACCTTTCTCCGCAAGGCACCCGCCTATGCGGGACGCCCCGATGCAACGGGACCGCTCAAGGTAAAGTCAACTGCGTTGGCATAAGGAGCGCGGTCGTGGCGCGCCGAGGAGGAGTGGTCCGTATGGCCAAGCAGGTGGTGCCCGAGGCGGCGCGGCGCAGGCGCCGGCCGACCCAGCAGGGCACGGTGCTGTCCGAGGCGCTGATCGTGCGGACCGCGCTGCGGGTGCTGCGCGAGCACGGCAGCGCCGGCCTGACCGCACGCAGGCTGGGCACCGCGCTCGGCGCGGACCCGAGCACCCTGTACCGCTACTTCGGCGGTATGGACGACCTGACGCGGGCCATCGGCGAGGAGCTGATGGGGCGGGCGCTGGACAGCTGGACCGCAACCGGCGAGTGGCGCGCGGACCTGCGCGCCCTCGGCCTGGCCATCCACTCCGCGTACCTCGCCCACCCACACGCCGCCGCCCTGACCGCGAGCCGGGTGTCGGGCCGGCCCCGGGAGATCGCGGTCGACGAGACGATCCTGGGCATCCTGCGCTCCGCGGGCTTCCCCGATCCCGCCGCCGTCCGGCTCTACCACGCCTTCATCGATCTGAGCCTGGCCTTCGTGGCCCTCGACGCCGGAGCGCTCGCCCTCACGGAGGAGGCCCGTGCGGCGGACGAGGACATGTGGACCTCCACCTACGCCCGGCTGCCCGCGGAGAGCTATCCGCACATCGCCGCGACCGCCCCCCTGCTGGCCGCCCGCATGCCGCACAGCGCCTATGCGACCGTCCTGGACACCCTGCTGGACGGCGCAGCCGCACAACTGGCGCCGGCGAGGTCCGGCACCGCCCGTCGCCGGTCCGCCCGGCCGGACGGACCGGCCGACGGCCGGTGAGCCGGGCGCGCGCCGCGGGTCGGCGCGCCGCCTCACGTACGGTGGGTGCTTGGACCTGATTCAGGCCATTCCTCCCCCACGCCGAGCGGAGCACACGATGCCGTACCCCACCGCCGGACCGGACGGCGACTCCGACGCCCTGTTCGGTCTCGACGCGCTGGCCGGTACCGCCACGCCCGGCGGGGGCGGCACAGGCCCGGCGCGCCGGCCGGAGGGCCGCGCCCGTTCCGCGACTCGCCCGCGGCGCGCCGTCTGCTGCCGGTGCGGCACGTCTACGCGGAGCCCGCGGCCGCTGCGTCCCCGCGCGGCCGCGAGATCCTCGCCCGGTTCCCGGCCGCGAACGTGGTGGAGGTGGACTCCCACTGGCGCATCCCGGGGCTGCACGGCAACGAGGGCAACGTCGAGCGCTGGGTCCGGGTGAAGGGCGAGACCCTCGTCCTGGGTGAGCGGAAGTCGCTGACCACCCGGCCGAACGGACGGTCCGCCGACTGGATCGCCCCCGGCGCCTCCAACGGATGCGCGATGGCCTGCGCGTACTGCTACGTGCCGCGCCGCAAGGGGTACGCGAACCCCGTCACCGTCTTCACCAACATCGACCGGATCATCGCCCACCTGGGGCGGCACATCGCGCGCCAGGGCCCCAAGCGGGAGCCCAACCAGTGCGACGACACGGCCTGGGTCTACGACGTCGGGGAGAACGGCGACTGCTCCGTGGACGCGCTGATCTGCGACAACACCGCGGACCTGGTACACGCCTTCCGTCAGTGGCCGACCGCGAAGGCCTCCTTCGCCACCAAGTACGTCAACCCCGACCTGCTGGCGCTCGACCCGCGCGGCCGGACACGCGTCCGGTTCTCGGTGATGCCCGCCGAGGACTCACGCCTGCTGGACGTGCGCACCTCACCGGTCGGCGAGCGGATCGCCGCCGCCGCGGACTTCCTGGACGCGGGCTACGAGGTCCACTTCAACCTCTCGCCCGTCGTCCTGCGCCCCGGCTGGAAGGAGGCGTGGGCCGAAGTGCTGCGGCAGCTCGACGACGTCCTGCCGGACCGGGTCAAACAGCAGGCGGCCGCCGAAGTGATCATGCTGACCCACAACCGGGAACTGCACGAGGTCAACCTCGGCTGGCATCCGCGCGCCGAGGAGGCGCTGTGGCAGCCGGGTCTGCAGGAGCCGAAACGCTCCGAGAACGGGGCGGTGAACGTCCGGTACGACCACCGCGTCAAGGCGGAGGCCGTACAGGCCGTGCGCACGCTGGTCGCGGCCCACGCGCCGTGGCTTCGCATCCGCTACGCCTTCTGACCGCCCTGTCCGGGAGGCCGAGCGGGCCGGCCGGTCGGTGGGTCAGTAGCGCTGGGCCTTGGCCAGACGAGGGGTGAGATTCTGCTCGGACTGCTGGTGGCTGAAGACGATGGGCTGTTCCTTCTTCCCGGGTTCGAGGTTCTCGGCGCCGGTGTACCTGGTCTCCACGACGTGGTGGTCCGCGTCCTCGAAGTCGATCTGCACGGCGTAGGACGCCTTCTGGCTCGTCTTGTTGGTGATGGTCACCAGCACGGCGAGCACTCCCCCGGTCTGCGCCTTGGGAATGCCGGTCATGCCGACGTCGGACACCGCGTTGCCGCTGCCCTTGACCCCCTTGAGCGCGTTCTGGGCCGCCTGGGTCCTGCGCTCGAACTCGGCCGACACCGAGGCCTCGAACTCCTCGGCGCGGGCCGACGCCGAGGAGGCGGCCGCCGATGCCGACTCCCGGGCCGAGGCGATGGCCGAGGACGCGGAGGAGGCGAGCGCCGAGGGCGGCGCCCCGCTGAACGAGGCCGTGTCCGGGGCGGTGGGCGTCGCGCTGGCGGTGGAGCCGGTGCCACCGCCGCCGTTGCCGCAACCGGTGAGCGCGCCCGCTGCCACGAGGCAGCAACACGTCAAGGTGATCGATGCCAGGGAACGAGGACGAACGCTGAGGAGGCCGGTCCGGCGGTGGGAGGGCATGCGGTCTTCCTTGCAGGTGGGGAACGTGCACGAGGAGATCTTGGACTCATCGTCGGTGCTGCCGGGCGGCCGCGCGAGTCGGACTGGTGCCATCGGACGCCCCTCCCCCGTCCCAGCAGCCCCGGCTCCCCCGTGGACCACCGCACTACAGTGGCTTGATTGATCGGCTGACGGGCCGTCGAACACGGCGATACTCGGGCTGGGCGAACCGCCCTCACTCGCGAATTCGGAGGCCACCCATGTCTCAGAACAGTGTGCGCACGGCCGCGGTGCTCGAAGCCTGGTTGTCGGGCGCCGAGACCGCGTACGGCGAGCTCAACCCCGCCGGCCCGCTGTACGTCGGAGGCACCGCCGCGGAGGCCGCGCTCACCGACCCGAGCGACTCCCTTTACGGCTTCTGCTCCAGCCCGAGCGGGTCGCGCGGCAGCTGGTGCTGCTGACCTCCCGTGTTTTCCCGGCACGCGTCCGAAGGGGCGCGTGCCGTCCGAAGAAGCAGGGAGGGTGGCGGGTGAACGCATCGGCAGCGGACGGCGGAGAACGGGCGGAGTGGTTCGACGGTCCCGTGCGCGGCATCGCGCGTCCGTGGCGGGAGGACCTGGCCCGGCGGTTGGCGGCCGTGACCGCACTGCACGGGGAGGAGCGGGACGTCCTGCTGGAGGCCGGCCACACGGCACTGCTCAACTCCCTGCACGCGAAGCTCACCCGGCTGTTCCTCGTCGAACTGCACGCCCTGCGCATGGCGCAGGGTGTTCCGGACGCCGGGCGGTCCGGCGCCCCGGACACCGCCACCTGGAACGCGTTCGTCGAACAGGCCGGAGCGGAGGGCTACCTGGACAAGCTGGCCGGCCGCTACCCGAGCCTCGGGCGGCGCGTCGCCGTCGTCGCCCGGATGTCGGTGGCGGCCACGGCCGCCCTCGCCGAACGCCTCGCCGCCGACCGGGACCTGCTCGCGCCGCTGCTCGGCGCACCCGCGGGCCGCCTCGGGGCCGTCACCTTCGGCGCGGGCGACAGCCACGGAGGCGGCCTGACCGTCAGCCGGCTCGACCTCACCGGCGGGACGGTCATGTACAAGCCACGCCCGTCCGAGGTGGACGTCGCCCTCGGCGCCCTGCTGGAGGAGCTGTTCGCGGACTTCCCCGAGGCACCCCCTCGGGACGAGCGGATCCGGGTGCCCCGCACCCTCCCGCGCGAGGGCTACGGATGGGCCGAGTTCGTGGAGCACCGCTACTGCGCGGACGACACGGAACTCGCCGCCTTCTACCGCAACATGGGGCACTGGCTCGCCGTGCTCCGCTTCACCGGTGGCACCGACATGCACGCCGAGAACATGATCGCGGCGGGTCCGGTGCCGGTGATCGTGGACGCCGAGACGCTCTTCGACGCCCCCGCCCCCTTCCCGCCCAGCGGCCGCGGGGAGGCGGTCGACCTGGCGGCGGCGGCCATCCGCCGGACCGTGCTGCGCACCGGGCTGCTGCCCGTGCGGGGCACCGGATTCGCGCTGGGCGGGGTGGACATCTCCGGCGTCGGCGCGCTGCCCGGCCAGCAGCCGCTGATCCCCAACCCGGTGATCGCCGAGGGCGGTACCGCGGCGGCCCGCTTCGAGGTGGACCTGGTGGCGATGCCCACGGCGGGCAACCACCCGAGCCCGACCCCCGTGCTGAGCACCTACTGGGACCGGATCCTGGCCGGCTTCCAGGAGATGACCGCCCATCTGCGGCGCGACGAGGTGGACCCGCTCCGGCTGCTGCACCGCTTCGAAGGGGCCCGCGTGCGGCGGATCCGGCGGCCGACCCAGGCCTATGTCGACATCGGCCGGATGCTGTGGCACCCGGCGTCGCTGCACGACGAGGCCACGGCCGTGGCACGGGCCCGGGACATCCTGCGGCGCAACGCCGAGGTGCTGCCGGGCGCGCCGACGGACACCGGGACCATCGACGGCGAGATCGCCGACCTCCTGGCCGGTGACGTGCCGCTGTTCGCCTTCACCGTGGACCGGACCGTCGTACGGAACACCGTCGAGGACTGGCGCACCGCCGACTTCGCGCTGGAGGAGTCGGTGATCCAGGACGCCCTGGTGGGCGCGTACCTCAACGAGCGGTCCCTGCCCGCACGGGTGCGGGCCGCCGCCGAGCGACCGCACGCCCGTGACCGGGAGGCCCGCCGGCGGCGGCTGGCCGCGGCGATGGTGCGCCGGCTGTGCGACGGGGCGGTGCGGGGCGCGGACGGCACGGTGACCTGGATCAGCCCGGTCTTCACCCCGGCGGGATGGTCCATCAGGGTGCTGCCCGCCGACCTCTACACCGGGCAGGGCGGGGTGGCGCTCACGCTCGCGGAGTACGTGCACGAGGTCCGCGCCGGCCGGGCGGACGAGGTACCGGGCGTCGAGGAGACCTTCGAGGGCGCGCTGCGCGTGCTGATCGGCACCGAGGACCGGACACCCACGCCGTCGGCGGGCGCGTTCAGCGGGGCCGCCTCGCAGGTGTGGACATGGCTGGCGCTGCACCGGGTCCTCGACGAGCCGTGGCCGCTGGCGCGGGCCGCCCAACGGGCCGTACTCCTCGAAGGGCGCCTCGTCGACGACGACGTCGAGGTGGATCTCCTGAACGGGGCCGCCGGCGGCATCGTCCCGCTGATCGGCCTGGCCGAGGCCACCGGTCAGGACCGCTGGCTGTCCGTCGCCGCGCACATCGGCCGCCGGCTGATCCGGCTCGCCGCCGTCGACTCCGGCGGCGCGCGCTGGACGACCCGGCTGAACCCCGAGGGCATCGGCGGGTTCGCGCACGGCGCCACCGGCATCGGCTGGGCGCTGGCCAGGCTCGCGCTCAGCGGGGCCGGCACCCCGGCGGAGCGGCGGGCCTGGCGGCACATCGCCGAGCGGGCCTTCGACTTCCAGGAATCCCTGTGGCAGCCCGCCGCGGGCAACTGGCTCGACATCCGCGACGGCGCCGAGGAGGACTTCTTCACCAGCTGGTGCCACGGCAGCGCGGGCGTCGGGATCGGCATGCTCGACCTGCACCGGCGCACGGGCGAGCCGGCCCACCTCGACATGGCCCGCCGGGCCGCCCGTGCCTGCGCCGCCGAGGGCTTCGGCTGGAGCCACACGCTGTGCCACGGCGACCTGGGCCTCTGGCGGTTCCTCACGTCCATGAGCGGTGAAGGCGCCGACGGTCTCGGCACCCTTGACGACCTGGACGGGGAGATCCTCACCGGCCTGGAACAGCGCGGTCCCGTCGGCGGGCTGGCCCGCGAGGCGTTCTCCCCGAGCCTGATGTCGGGACTCTCGGGCGTCGTGCACACCCTGCTGTGCATGCACCGGTCGGCGTCCCTGCCCGATCCCCTGCTCCTCGACTAGCCCGCGCCGACGCGGGGCGCCCGGGCCGGGGCGCCCCTCAGCCGTCGGCGGGCATCACCCGTACGACCTTCCCCTTGCGGTCCGCCTGGAGGTAGCCGGTGCCGTAGTCGTCGCTCAGGTACACGGCCATGCCGTCGGGAGTGCCGAAGGCGTCGTCCGCCAGTTCCAGCACCAGGTAGCGCGTCTTGGGGTGGTCGACGTTCAGCTTCTTCTCCGCCTCGCGGATCAGCGCCGGGACCGCGTCCCAGTCGAATCCGTCGAGGGTGATGGCGGCGTCGCCGAGGGTCAGCTTGCCGTGGATGATGCCTTCCTCCACCTCCTGCCCGGGACGGTAGGTGTACGAGTCGTACTTGGTGTCGCTGCCCTTCACCATCACGTCGGCGGAGACGTACTCCGGGTACACCGTGAGACTGCCGAAGCGGTCCCGCCCGGTCGCCTTCTTGATCGCCTCGACGGCGGTGCGGATGCCGTCCGGGGTCAACAGGCTCTTGCCGGTCGTCTGTTCCTTTCCTGCCGGAGAGGCGGAGACCCGGGCCGGCCCGGTCGGTGTCGCCGCCCCGGTGGTGGCGTCGGCGGAGTGCGAGGACCCCGACCCGGAGGAGGAGTCGTGGGTGCCCCCGTCCGGCCGCAGCGTCCACATGAGGGTGCCGGCGAGCGCCACTCCCACGACCGGCACGGTCACCAGGGTCCAGCGCCGGCCGCGTCCGCGGCGCACGGGCATGGTCGTCGACCCCGGCCGCGCGTCCTCGGGACCCGGTACCACCGTCTGCCCCGTGCCGCCGTACGGCCCCGGGAGCATCACGGGCGCCGGGCCGAAGCCGTCCGCCGCCGTGGTGTGGCCGGGACCCGGCGCACCGGGCGTCACCGTCGTCGGGGCGGGGTGCGGTGGTTCGACGGGCGGCGGCCGCAGCTGGTACGACGTCGGCGGTGTTCCGGCGTCGCGGGCCGCGGCCTCCAGCATGCGCTCCAGCTCACCGGCGCCGGGACGTGCGGCGGGGTCGCGGACGAGGACCCGGGCCAGGACGTCGGTCAGCGCCCCGGCGTGGACCGGCGGCGGGATGTCCTCGCTGATGACGGCCGCGAGGGTCGCCAACGTCGAACCCCTGCGCAGCGGATGCCGGCCTTCCACGGCCGTGTAGAGCATCATGCCCAGCGACCACAGGTCGGAGGCGGGCCCGCCGTCGTGGCCCGAGACGCGTTCCGGGGCCATGTAGTCGGGGGTGCCGATCACCGATCCGGTCGCGGTGAGCGCCGTGGACTCGCGGATCGCCGCGATGCCGAAGTCGGTGAGCACCGGGCGCCCGTCGGGCCGCAGGAGCACGTTGGCGGGTTTCACGTCACGGTGCTGGATGCCCGCGGCGTGCGCCGCGCTCAGAGCCGCCAGCACCTCCCGTCCGAGCAGTGCCGCCTCCCGCGGGTCCATCGGCCCGCGGGCGAGGCGATCGGCCAGGGAGCCGCCGGTGACGAGCTCCATCACGATCCAGGGGAAGCCGCCCGTGCCGCCGTCGACGATGTGGTGGATCGTCACCACGTTGGGGTGGTCCACCCGGGCCAGGGCGCGGGCCTCCCGCAGGACCCGTTCCCGCAGCTGCCGCGCCGCCTCCGGGTCGTACTCCGCGAGGTCGGGGTCGGCCGGCCGGACCTCCTTGACGGCCACGTGCCGGTGCAGCATCAGGTCGCGGGCCAGCCAGACCATGCCCATACCGCCGCCACCGAGCCGTTTCTCCAGCTCGAAGCGCCCGTCCACAACCCGTCTGCCGCTGGTGTCGCTGCCCGCATCGCTCATGCGCGGGAGCATAGTTGTCGCCGCCGACACCCGTGGCACGGGCCTCGTGGCCGGGCGGGCGGCCCCGGCGCGCGGTCACCGTGCGGCGCTCGGTTCACCGGCCGGTCAGTCGCGTCCGTCGGTGTCCTCGGCCGTTCCCGGTTCGGCCATGGAGCGGTGCAGGGCGGCCTTCGCACTGTCCGGCAGGACCTTGTTCGCCAGGCCCTGGGCCTTCGTCCTGCATGATCGCGTCGTAGACCGGCTGGAAGGACCCCGGCATGGTGGCGGCGATGGAGGACGTGAACGCCATCCGGCCTTCACCCCTGGTGAGGATGTCGCGCAGCAGCGGCTTGGCGAGCCGCACCGTGGAGGCCACGTTCAGGTCGACGATCGCGAGGTCGTCGGCCAGGTCGGTGTCCGCGAAGGCACCGCCCTGCCCGACTCCGGCGTTGAGTACGGCGACGTCGATCCGCAGGCCGGTGGTGGCCGCGACCAGCTTGTCCACTCCTTCCGGCGCCCTGAGGTCGGCCCGTACGGCGCGTACGCCGGCGCCGGACTCGCGCAGCCGTTGCGCGGCGTGGTCGAGCCGGTCGTCCTCCGCGTTGATCAGCAGGTCGAAGCCGTTCTCGGCGATCCGACCGGCCAGTTCGTATCCGATTCCGCTCGATGCCCCGGTCACCAGGGCGAGCGGCCTGTCATCGTCCATGACGTCCGAGTGTCCACCGTTCCCGCGGCCCAACCGCGGGAGGGTGAGTCCGGGTCCGGCCCTCGTGCCGTGGCCACTCAGGGGCGCCGGACACCAGCGCGTGGGTCCGGGCGAGCGCCGGCTCGACGATCAGCGGTGGGTGCTGGGAGCCGCCGGTCTCGCGGACGCCTGGGCCGGACAGCCCGGTCTTCGTCGGCCGAGCGGGGGCTCGGCGGCGCGGTCGAGCGGTACGAGCGGCACGCGTGCCCGTTCCAGCCACTCCCGGTAGGCCGGAGCGTCACGGGCCACCGTCCAGTACGACTCCGCCAACTCCTGGTAGACGTCGTCCAGTTCGGCCTCCGTACGGGCCGCGAGCAGGAGCCGTACGCCGATCGGGTCGCCCTCCAGGGGACGGATCGCGAGATCGGGACGGGGGTGGGCGGTGGGCTGGCTCACCGTGACCACCTCGCCGGTGGCGGCCAGCGAGTACGCGGTGAGATAGTCGCCGTGCAGCATCTCCGACTCCAGTCCGGCCGCCCGGAGCGCCCGGCACAGGGCGTCCCACTCCCCGTCGACCGTGGAATCGACCATCCAGCGGTCGCCTGCCAGGTCGCTGAGCGGAACCTGCCGACGGGCCGCCGCCGGGTGGTCCGCGGCGAGCGTCACGAACTGCGGCTCCCGCTCGACGAGGACGCGCAGGCTGAGCCCGGGCGGTATGCGCAGCGGACTGCCCTCGACCTCGTGCACGAACGCGATGTCGAGCCGTCCCGCGGCGACCATGCCGAGCAGGAAGTTGGCGGAGACGTTCATCTGGAGGGTGGGTTCGATCCGTGGGACCCGGGCCCGCAGCAGACGTAACCAGCCCGGGATGGCCCGGCTCGCCGTGGCGCCGATGCGCAGCTGGAAGCCCCCGGCGGCGCGGGCGGCCGCCGCCCTGGTCTCCGTGACGATCGCGGCGAACTCCGCCACCAGGGGCCTGGCGCGGCTCAGTACCGCGAGCCCCAGCGGGGTGGGCCGGCAGCCGGTCCGGGCGCGCACGAAGAGCGGGGCGCCCAGCGCATGCTCGATACGTCGCAGCTGCGTGCTCAACGAGGGCTGTGCCAGGCCGAGTTGCCGTGCCGCCTTGTGCAGGCTGCCGGTGTCGGCGATGGCACAGAGAACGCGCAGGTGCCTCACCTCCAACTCCATGGAGGGAGCGTAGGGCGGAGCGGGTCGGTGCACCAGATGTTCAAGTTCCAACGAATACGGACGAGTCGGCCGAGCCGGGCGGCGCGAGGGGCGAGCCGCCCGCCGATAGCACCGGGCTATCCCCAACTGCCATCATCCGCAGTCCCGTTGGACTGAAGGAGACTCCAGGGCAACCGATCGTTCAACCCCACAGGACGAGAAGGAGCCCCCCACATGGCTTCGTTCCCCATGCCCGACCGGCCGAAGAACTCCAGGAGACTTCTGGCCCTCGCGCTCGGCCTGGGCCTGGCCTCCGCCGCGCTCGGCACCGCGACCCCCGCGAGTGCCCGGAGCGCCGCCGAGGCCCCGGCCCGCACCTCCGCCGCCGGCTACGTCGGTTCGGCCGAGAGCTCCGGCAACAAGGCGTTCTTCGACGCCGTGCTGAACTCGGTGGCGAAGCGGCAGGCCGCCCAGCCCTCCCTGAAGGTGGTGACCGTCTACTACAACGCCTCCCAGGCGCCGAGCTTCCGCTCCCAGATATCGAGCGCCGCGTCCATCTGGAACAGCTCCGTGTCGAACGTCAAGCTCCAGGCGACCTCGGGCGGCGCGGACTTCGCCTACTACGAGGGCAACGACTCACGCGGCTCGTACGCGTCGACCAACGGCCACGGCAGCGGCTACATCTTCCTGGACTACGCGCAGAACCGGCAGTACGACTCGATCCGGGTCGCCGCCCACGAGACCGGTCACGTGCTGGGTCTGCCGGACCACTACAGCGGCCCGTGCAGCGAGCTGATGTCGGGCGGCGGCCCCGGCACGTCCTGCACCAACCGGTACCCGAACTCCACGGAGCGCGCCCGCGTCAACCAGCTCTGGGTGAACGGTCTCGCCAAGGCCGTCGCACGGCTGAGCAAGACCGGCTGACCCAGGTGGACGAGGCGGACCGGCCTCAGGCGCCCGCCGGTCCGCCCGCCGCGGTCCGGACCGCGGCGCCGACCGTGGTCCGTACCGCTGCCGCGGGAACGGCCGGGGGCGGTCCCACCGGCCGTTGCGACGGCATGGCCCCGGCCCCACCGGCCCTACGACGGCAGGGGGCCGGCCCATCGTCGCCTGTGCGACAACGATGGGCCGGCCCTGGTGCGTCCGGGAAGGCTGGGGCGTCCTGGTCCACCGGTGGACATGTCGGACCGCGTCCGTGGACGGGTCAGAACCGTCCGCTGGTGAGGCGGGTGAGCGGTCCGTGCGTCTGGCGCTCGGAGCGTCGCCCCAGCGCGTAGGACGCGGCGGTCCACGCCGTGAGACCCGCGCCCACACCGGCGGCGATCATCTTGCGGTGGGCGATGACCGTCCAGGCCGTCTTGGCCGTGGCCGCGACCTGGCCGGAGGCCGTGATCAGCGCCTGCCGGCCCGATTCGACGCCCTGGGCCGCCGTACGGGCGGCCGCGCTCGTCGCCCCGGCCGCACGCTCGGTGCCGGCCTTCGCGGCCGACACGGCGCCGTCGGTGGTCGTCGCGGCCTTCTTCGCCGCCCGGCCGGCCGGTGCCGTCGCCTTGTCCGCCGTCCGCCGCGCCTTGGACGCGCTCTCGCGCACCGCTGCGGACTTCCGGCTCGAGTCATCGTTCGATTCAGTCATGGACTTCGCGTTGCCCGCACCCGGCGGGACAAACGTGGGACCGCCGAGCCGGCCCGGTATGCCACCTCTTGCGTCCCTCCGGGCTACTCCTGCGCCTCCGGCCGGAGTTGTTCCTCCTCGGTGGCCAGGCCGGCGGGGCGCCGACCGCGCGGCTGCTGCGGCTCGGGACGGGCGGTGGCGGGCGGCACCGGGCGCTCCACCGGCGCTCCGGCGGTCACGGTGAGCGGCTCCCCGTGGTGCAGCACCTCCAGCGGTTCGCCCTCCACCAGCCGGTAGCGCACGTGGGTGGGCCCGATGTCGACCTTGAGCCGGCGGCCGCGCATCAGCACGGTGAACGCGACCCGGGAGAGCGCTTCGGGCAGGCGGGGCGCGAACCCGAGCAGGTCCGGCCTGCCGTCCTCGCCGATGTGCCGGCGCATGCCCCCGAAACCGGAGACAAGCGCGATCCACGTCCCGGCCAGGGAGGCGATGTGCAGACCGTCGCGGGTGTTGTGCTCCAGGTCGTCGAGGTCCATCAACGCGGCCTCGCCCAGGTACGCGTAGGCCAGCCGCAGGTGCCCGGTCTCGGCGGCGAGCACCGCCTGGCAGCAGGCGGACAGTGAGGAGTCGCGGACGGTCAGCGCTTCGTAGTAGGCGAAGTTGCGTGCCTTCTGCTCCTCGGTGAAGGCGTTCGGGAACTCCAACATCGCCAGGACCACGTCGGCCTGCTTGACGACCTGCTTCCGGTACAGGTCGAAGTAGGGGTAGTGCAGCAGCAGGGGATAGTTCTCGGGCGGGGTCGCCTCGAAGTCCCAGCGCTGGAAGTGGGTGTAGCCGGCGGACTGTTCGTGGACGCCGAGGGTGTCGTTGTACGGCATGGCCATGCGGGCCGCGGCGTCCCGCCAGACGGCGGACTCCTCGTCGTCGACCCCGAGTTCCGCGGCCCGGTCGGGGTGGCGCGTGACCGCGTCCGCCGCGGCGACCAGGTTCTGCCGGGCCATCAGGTTGGTGTACAGGTTGTCCCGCGCGATGGCGCTGTACTCGTCGGGTCCGGTCACCCCGTCGATGTGGAAGACGCCCGCGGCGTCGTGGTGCCCCAGGGAGCGCCACAGCCGGGCGGTGTCCACGAGGAGGTCGAGTCCCTCGCCCCGGTCGAACTCCTCGTCCCCGCTGACCATGACGTAGCGGACCGCGGCGTTCGCGATGTCCGCGTTGATGTGGAAGGCGGCCGTCCCGGCCGGCCAGTAGGCGGAGCACTCGGCGCCCTCGATCGTCCGCCAGGGGAACACCGCTCCGGCGAGCCCCAGTTGGCGGGCGCGCTCACGTGCCGCCGGCAGCGTTCCGTGCCGCCACCGCAGTGCCGGCGCCACGGCCTCCGGTGCGGTGAACGTCAGCAGCGGCAGGACGTAGGACTCGGTGTCCCAGAAGGAGTGCCCGTCGTAGCCGGTTCCGGTCAGGCCCTTGGCGGGGATGGCGCGGTTCTCCCCGCGGGCCGCGGCCTGGAGCACGTGGAAGAGGGCGAACCGCACCGCCTGCTGGATCTGCGCGTCGCCCTCCACCTCGACGTCCGCGCCGGCCCAGAACCGGTCCAGGTAGGCGCGCTGCGCGGCGACCAGCCCGTCCCAGCCGGTGCTGACCGCGGCCGCCACCGCTCCGTCGACCTGATCGTGCACGGCCGGCAGGGAACGCTCGCCGGACCAGCCGTAGGCCACGAACTTGACCAGGCGCAGCGGCTGCCCGGGCTCTAGGTCGGCGGTCACCGTCAGACGGCTGACGTCGGGCTCGCACTGGGCCGTCCAGCGGGTGCTTCCGGGGCCCTCGACGAGATGGTCGGCCGCCGCTCCGACCCGCAGCGCGCTGGCCTCGGTGCGGTGCACGAGCCGGAGCCGGGTGTCCTGCGCGAAGTACTCCTCGCCGACGAGCGGTGACCTGGTGGCGGCGGCGACGCGCGGATCGCCCGCGATGGTGGGCAGTTGCTCGTTGGCGACGAGTTCGGACTGCACGGCGACGCTCGCCGGTCCGTCGACCGGCTCGACCTCGTAGACCACGGCGGCCACCGCCCGCTGGGCGAAGGACACGAGCCGCCGGGAGGTGATCCGGACGGTGCGGCCGCCGGGTGAGGTCCATCGTGCGGTACGGCTGAGCACACCGGTCCGGAAGTCCAGGACGCGTTCGTGCTCCAGCAGTTGGCCGTAGCGCAGGTCGCACGGGTGGTCGTCAACCAGCAGGCGGATGATCTTGCCATCGGTCACGTTGATCATCGTCTGGCCGGACTCGGGATATCCGTAGCCCGCTTCGGCGTACGGCAGCGGGTGCCGCTCGTGGACGCCGTTGAGGTAGGCGCCGGGCAGCCCGTGGGGCTCGCCCTCGTCGAGGTTCCCGCGCCAGCCGATGTGCCCGTTGGACAGGGCGAACACGGACTCGCTCTGTGCGAGCACCTCCAGGTTCAGCTCGGTCTCGCGCAGGCACCACGGCTCGACCGTGAAGCTGGGATGTGTGATCACCGCGACTCCAGGAGTTCCGCCAGGTCACGGACCACCATGTCCGCCCCGTGGGCCCGCAACTGCTCCGCCTGGCCGACCCGGTCGACCCCGACCACGACGCCGAACCGGCCTGCCCGTCCGGCCTCGACACCGGCCAGCGCGTCCTCGAAGACCGCGGCGGCGTCCGGCTCGGTGTCCAGTCCGCGGGCCGCCTCCAGATAGGTGTCCGGGGCGGGCTTGCCGCGCAGCCGGCGGTCGCGGGCCACGACGCCGTCGATCCGCTCGTCGAACAGGTCATCGATACCGGCCGCCGCCAGGACGTCCCGGCAGTTCGCGCTGGACGACACCACCGCGCAGCGCAGACCGGCCTCGCGGACCGCGTGCACGAAGCGGACCGACCCCTCGTAGGGCTCCACCCCGGCCTCGCGGATCCGCCGGAGCACCAGGGCGTTCTTGCGCGTCCCCAGACCGTTGACGGTCTCCGACTCCGGGGGGTCGTCCGGCGATCCCTCGGGCAGGTGCACCCCGCGCGCGGCGAGGAAGGTGCGCACCCCGTCCTCGCGGGGCCGTCCGTCCACGTACTCGTCGTAGTCGCCGACCGCGTCGAAGGGCACGAACGGCGCGCCCTCGCGGGCCGCGCGCTCGCGGAGATAGCCGTCGAACATCTCCTTCCAGGCGGCCGCGTGCACCTTCGCCGTCTGGGTGAGCACCCCGTCGAGGTCGAACAGGCAGGCCCGGATGTGGGGAGGTAGCCGTAGCATGCCGCCGAGGCTAGGAGGTGCGGGCGTCCGACGGCGGGGCGACACCGTCCGGCGGGCGGGAAGGCACCCGCTCGGTCCACGTCAGGGGGGCGGGGCCGGGACCTCGCCGAGCGGGCGCCGGTACGTCAGACCGGGGTGGCCGGAGAGCCGTGTCTCACCGACGACGGTGAACCCGGTCTTGACCAGTACCGCCCGGGACGCGGGGTTGTCGAGTCTCGCCGCGGCGCGCAGGTGGGTGAGTGCGTACCGGTCCGCGGCACGGTGGCAGAGTGCCCGCACGGCCCAGGTGGCCAGGCCACGGCCCGCCGCCCGTTCGGCGATCCGGTACCCGAGGTCGGCACCGCCGTCCGCCACGTCCACGAGATTCACCCGCCCCAGTACCTCGCCCTCGCCGCCGAGCAGGACGTGGAAGTGGCAGACGCCGGCCTCCTGCTCGGCGAGCAGAGCACGGAGCCGTTCGTCGAACCGTGTGAAGAAGTCGTCCCCGCGGTCGGGAACGGATCGCGCGAAGTAGGCCCGGTTCTCGCGTTCGAAGGCGAGGAGTGCGGGGGCGTGGCCCGGGTGGAGCAGTCGCAGCCGCGGCGGGGGCTGCGTCATGGGAGATCAGGGCCGACGGGCTCGGACTCGGACCGTGCCGAGGGCAGGGGGTGGGAGGTGGTCCGGTGGCGGCCGCGGAACTCGGCCAGCAGCTCGTCGGTCGCCTCGGCGCCGGCGCTGACGGCCGCGTGCACCTCGCGGAAGTAGTTCTCGTAGCCGGCCGGGGTGTAGAGACAGAGGGCGCGCGCGACGACCGGTCCCGCGTTGCGGAAGCCGTGCGGGGTGCCGCGGGTGGCGGCGAGGAGATGGCCCGGGCCCGCGGTCACCTCGCCGTCGCCGGTGTGCAGGGTCAGCTCGCCTTCGAGGACGTAGAAGTACTCGTCGTGCCCTTCGTGCACGTGCGGTCTGGCTCCGACGGTGCCGGGGGCCAGAGCGAACTCCTCGAAGGCGAACCGCCCGCCCGTGTGCTCCCCGGTGAGCCGGAAGAAGTGCGCGACACCGGCGACGTCGATGAGCTCACCGTCCCCCGGACGGCGCAGCAGCGGAGCGGCGGGCATCCGGGAGGGGTCATCGGTCATCCCGGCATTGTGACGCAGGGCGGGGGCGGCGGTCAGGTGAATTTTCCCGGGGTCCGCGCATCGACGTGCCCCTCCCGCACCGCCCCCGGCGATCACCCGTACAGGGAGCGGGCTCCCGGGCTGTCGCCCTTGAAGCGCTGGCCCGCGGCGATCTCCTCGCCGACGATCGACCAGACCGTCTCGTCGTCCTGGAAGGGGAGCGGGTCGACGCGGCTCGTCTCCTGGCCGATGCGCTCGACCTCGCCCTCCAGGCGCTCGAAGTCGGCTTCCTCGTCGGCGTCGTCGCCGCTGAAGGTGAACTCCTCCAGCAGGCGCTGGAACCGGAGGGTGACCTGGACGAGGGAGGAGACGTCCGCGTGGAGTTCCCGCACGGTCTCCTCGTCGGCGTCGAAGGCGTGCACCGTGCCGGAACCGGGGTCCAGGGCGAGGTGGGCGTTGAGGAGCCAGCCGATGACGGGCCATTCGCCGGCGCCCTCCGCCGCGTCCTCGAAGTCCTCGACGTCGACGACGTCCTGGACGAGGGGCAGCCGGCCGGAGTCCTCGTCGGGCTCGCGCAGGTGGAGCGTCCCGGTGGGGACGCCGACGGTCTGCAGGAGGCGGGCGCCCTCCGTGTCCGCGGCGGAGGGCGGGAAGGCGGTGGCGGGCACGGTCGCGAGCCGGTCCTCGCCGAAGATGTCGGCGAGTTCACTGCGGGTGACGTCGAAAAGCACTGGCGGAACTCCGAAGTCGGCGGCGCCACGGACGCCGTAGGACATTCAATGGATTCTCAAAGGGATTCTTACGGGACGAACTTGTTGTCCGAGGGCGAGAGGTTCATCACTGTATCAGTGCGTCCGCCGGAGACACCGTGCTGGTCCCACTGGTCGTGCAGCCATTTGACATAGGCGCGGTGCTCACGGTCCTTCTTGTATTTGCTGAGCTCTTGGCCGTTGAGATCCTTTTCGGACTGGTCGTATTTCGAACTGTGGGTGACCTGAAGGTCGTCGGGGAATTCCCTCGCGAGATACTTGTCGCATTTGGGATTCTTCTGGCAGGGCTCCCGTTCCGTGTACAGCTCATGGACGTTGCCCTCGTGCCCGTTCTTGATCAGCGGGTGCCCGATGGACCGTTCGGAGTGGGCCTCACCGCTGGCGCCGACCAGGATGAAACGGTTCCCCTTGCCGTCGTCGTGCAGCGCCGAGGCGTAGTTGCCGCCGGGTACGTAGGAATCGGGGCGCTCGGTGCGGTTGGCATAGCGGCCGAGCTGAGCCGCGCGAGCCAGATCGGTGGAACCGGGCGCGACCTTCGTGGAATTGACCGTGCCGTTGGCGGGCTTGCCCTTGCGCTGCTTCTCGCCCTTGTTGTTCCAGGGGTACCAGGCCTTGTCGCCGAGTACGTCGTTCACTCCGGACGAGTCGGTGTGATGGACGGGGCTGGTGGTCCCGTCGTGGTGCAACTGACGGATCGAACCGTCGTCGCTGAGCAGGTACATGGGCGTGTCGTCGTCGTGCTTGGCCTTTTTGACGTCGACCTTGTCGGCCTCGTCGCCGACATCGTGGTCCTTGCGCTTCTGGTGCCGGGAGGCGGCCTTCACCCGGTCCGGGATGGTGTCGGTGACGTGGTCGCTGACCTTCTTGGCGGCCTTCTCCATGCCGTCGATGGCATCCTCGAGAATGCCGTCGAACGCCTTGGTGAAAACGTCCCTGCCCTTGGTCCTGCCGAAGGTGTGCTTCGACTTGCCCAGATGGATCCGGGACTGGCTGCCCAGGTCGCTGCCCTGGCGGGAGACATGACCGGCGCCTTCCTCGAACTCGGTGTGGTCGATGACCGTCTTCTTGCCCCCGCTGCCGGAGCCGCCGCTGTCGGAGTCGCCCGCCGAGGCCAGTTGCATACCGCCCGGGTTGTCACCGGGGTTGAAGGCGCCCTCGGCGAGGTCGAGGACCATGTCCGAGATGAGCTGCTGGAGTTTGCCGGTGACGGGCTCGGTGACCTTCGCGATGAGCGCGTCGACTATCTGGTCGACCGCCTCGTCGACGAGCCGCTTCACGATGGTGCGCATCAGCGCGATCTCACCTGCGGCGGCCGCGGCGGAGATGCCCAGGGTCAGCGGGGCGGCGGCGAGTTCGGCCACGATGGTGCCGGCCAGTACGGCGAGTTCGACACCCGCCTTCACCTTCATGCCGCGGATGATCTGGCCGACCCCGTCACAGGCGTCCGCGAACAGCCGTGCCACCTCGGGGATCTTCTCCAGGTGGTTGACCTTCACGTGCGACCAGTGCTTCTGCATGGACTCTACGGCCCAGCCCTCGGAGGAGGAGAGGATGCGGGTCACGGCTTTGTGCGCGTTGCCGCTGTGGCCCTCGAACTGATCGGCGAAGTCCCGCATGGACGTCGCCATCTCGAAGTAGTCGTCCTCGTCGACGTTGGGCCAGTTGACCCCGATGAGGTCGAGTGCCTCGTCGATGATGCTCGGCAGTACCAGCCCCATGGCCGCGCGCTCCGTCCCCCGTCGACTACTGCGTCTCCCGCTCCCCCCAGCAAAGGAGAACGTTGTCAGGTACACAAGGGTAAACCGGCCGCGTCACGAGTTCGTGACAAGGGTCCCATCCGACGGTGACGGCAACGGAGTTGACCGGACGTCACACGGATGCGGAACGCAGGGCACTGCAACTGCCCGGTGAGGTACCGGTGGTGGTCCGGCGCGCATCCGGGTGTCGGCGCCGGTGGAGGGCGTGGGACATTCACCGCAGGCGGTCGTTCACCGCCTGGCGGTCGGTCACCCCCGGGCGGTCGTTCACCGCGCGGTGGCCGTCACCGCGCGGTGGCCCTCACCGTGCCCGCATCCGCAGGAGTGCCTCGTCCGTCCCCACCAGCAGGTCACCTTCCGCCGTGAAGGCGAGGGCGTGGGCCCGGCTGCCGGGGTGGAAGGTGCGCAGCCTGTCGTCGTCCAGGGCCCGGTGTTCGACGAGACCGTCGGCCCAGGCGATCGCCAGGACGAGCCCGGCGTCGACCGTCGCCACCGCCACCGCGTCGACGGCGCAGTTGCGGGCGGCCACCGGCTCGGGCATGGCGTCGGTGTGGGGGGCCCATGCGCGTACGGTGCCGTCGGCGCCGCCCGTGTACAGCAGCAGGACGGTGTCCCCCGCCGCGGAGACGGGCAGGTCGGTGCCGGCGACCCCGGTGACGCGCCCCCGGTGCAGGGCGGCGGCGCGCGGCTCTGCGCCGGCGGACACCACGTGCACCGTCCCGGCGGCGTCACCGAGGACGACACGGTCTCCGGCGCCGGTCAGCGCGGTGACCGTCTCCCGCTGGCGCTGTGCGTACTCCCGTACGGCCGCGAGCAGGCGCTCCTGCGCGGAGGGGCCGTCGTCGAGGAGAGCGGCGAGTCCCTTGGGCCGCGCGGACTCTGCGGCGCGCTGGGTGTGCAGGAGGCCGTGTTCGTCGAGGACGGTGACGGTGCCGTCGCCGTGGTCGGCGGTGGCGCGGACGCCGGGCGCGGAGTGCGGGAGGCGGCCCGTGGAGCGGGCGCTCTCCGCGTCGAGGACCCGGACGGTGCCCTGGTGGTCGGCGACGACGAGCTGTCCGGCCAGGGGGCCGGTACCCGCCACCAGGGAGCGCACCGGGCCGGGCCACGGTGGCGTGACGTCGCCGCGCACCCGGTGCCACACGACGGCCCAGGAGGCGTCCCGGACAGCGGAGTCGAGGGCGGCGGCCAGTCGCGGATCACCGGCGTCGCCGAGGGCGGCGCGGAGGACCAGGGCGCGTTCGGCGGCCGGTTTCTCACGGGTCAGGGAGGCGCCGGCCCGCAGCCAGGCGGCGCGCAGTCCGCCGTGGTTCTCCTGGGAGCGTTCGTACGCGGTGGTCACGCTCCAGGGATCGGCCGCGCAGACCGAGACGGGGTCGTCCAGGTCGAACGGAACCTCCGGCTCCGGGTCCTGCTCCGCGCGGCCGGCCGGGCCGACGGGATGGGACGCGTCCCAGGACGCGCGGCGGGCCTCGTCGGTCCACTGTGGCTCGTCCAGGTCCATGCGGGCGCAGGGCCCGGCGGTGAGCGCCCGCTCCCATCGCGTACCGGAGCGGACCTCCACGAGCACCCGGACATGGTCCAACGCGGCGAGTCGCAGGACGAGTTCGACGACGGGACCGGGCTGCTCGGCGCCGTGCAGTTCGGGCAGCGCGATGACCGTGCGGCGCGGGTCGGCGGCGAGCGCGGCCACCAGGTCGCCCGGGGAGCGCGCGGCGTTCGACAGCTGGTCGCCGAGCATCCAGGCGGCCGTGGTCGCGGTCTGGCCGGGCAGCGGCACGAAGCCGTGGATGCGGCGTTCGCCGATGGTCCCGGGCCGGGTGCCGTGGCCAATCAGCCAGGCGAGGAGCCGCGACTTGCCGCTGCCCTCGGCGCCCGTGACGACCGCGAGGCCCGGGGCGCCGGGATCGCCGAGCCAGGCTAGCAGGGCGGCCGCGGCGGGCTCCCGCCCGGAAGCGGGCCGGGACCAGCGCGCGGCGGGATCCGCGGTCATGGCACCGCCCGCGTTCCCGCGGCGCCCGGGCGGCGAGTCACTGCCGGGCCTGCTGCGCGGCATGGGTGATGAGTTCCTTGAGGCCTTCCTCGCGGGACTCCGCGGTGCTGCCGTAGTCGAAGCTGTGCGTGAACTCCGCGTGCGGGAAGACGGCTTGCAGCCAGGCGGCGCAGTAGTGGCCGGGCATCATGCACGGTTCGAGTTCGCAGTAGACGCGGCGGACCTGCTCGGGTTCCACCCCGGCGGAGGAGAGCTGCTGCCACAGCTGCTCCTCCGGGTGCAGGCGGCCAGGGCCGGTCTGGGCGGTGACGATCTGCTTCGTGCCGTCCTCGCCGACGTACTCGAAAGCGGACGAGAACGGGAAGTTGAGGGTGTGGCGGACGTCGTCGAGCACCCGCGACCACCAGTTCTCCCGGTCGGCGACGGCCTCCGGGTCGATCTGGCGGATCTCCCGGACCAGTGCGGCGAACGCCTCGGCGGCGGACTGGAGTCCTTCGGAGGCGGCGATGACCGGCAGCGCGCGGTCCAGGACGGCGGCGCAGTGGGTGAAGGCAGCGACGTCCGAGCTGACGAACAGGGCGGATTCCCCGCGACCGAGGAAGAGGGCCTGCACCGAGCCGTCGGTGCGGACGCACAGGTCGGCCAGCCGGTCGGTGCCGATGCGCACCCACTCCGCCCAGTCACCCTGCAGAGCGACGCCGTGGTGACCGGTGTACATCCCGAGGGTCGGCCCGTCGGTGTCGTCCGCGGCGATGAAGTACGGGCCGACGTGCAGCGGCACACCGACCTGTGCGAGGTGGGCACGGGCCGACGCCGGCACGGTTCCGTAGGAGGCGGGGACGCTGATGCGGCGCAGCCCCTGGGGGCCGAACTGTGCGACGGCGGGGTCCGAGGGGAGCTCGGGCATCACAGACCTCTCACGGTGGCGGACTTACCTGCTCCACCCTATGCGCAGGCGGGGATTCACTCACGGCGGGGACCGAAGGCCGCGGGCACGGCATGCTCGGCGGGTCCCGAGGCCGCCGGCGAGGACTGCCCGGCGACGCCCGACGGCCGGCGCCGGACGGCCGCCGGCAAGGCATGCTCGGCGATGCCCGGTCCAGCCGGTCTACGCCTGGAACTCGGTGAGATCGATGGCGTGGACGCGCAGCGGGTAGCCGTGGACCGGGTGTGCCGTCTCACGCTCGAGCTCCATGCCGAGCTTGCGGATGACGTTCTCGGAGGCGTTGTCCCCGACGCGGTCGATGGCGACGACACGGTCCAGGCCGCGGTCCTGGAGGGCGAACTCCAGCGTGGCGTGCGCGGCTTCGGAGGCGTACCCCTGGCCCCAGTACTGCGATCCGAGCCGCCAGCTGATCGCCACCGCGGGCATCACCTCCGGCAGGAACTCGGGCACGGACAGTCCCGTGAAGCCGATCAGTTCGCCCGAGGCCAGCAGCTCGACGGCGAAGAGTCCGAAGCCCTCCTCGTCCCACTCCTCCTCCCACCGCTCGATGGCCTCGGCCGTGTGGTCCAGGTCGCGCACCGAGCCGTCGTCGATCCAGCGCATGACCCGTGGGTCCGCGTTGATGTCCGCCATCGGCACGAGGTCGTCGTCGTGCCAGCGGCGGAGGAGGAGGCGGGGGGTACGGATCTCGGTCATGTGCCCATCCTGCCGAAAGCGGACGCCGCATCGGTAATCCGGCCCGGTGCCGGATCCTTCCTGGCACCGGCCGCGGTGGGGCGGCAGCAGCGGAGAACCGGACATTCCCGCGCAAGGAACGGGCCACGAGGGAACGCGCCGGGCTTTTTCGATCTCCTCTCACGCGGACCGACCGCGACCGGCCGGCTTGGGGCCGGCACTCGACGCGCTCGCCTCATGACGGCCATGCCGGCCAACCGTGCTCCGGACGCGTCCGGCTCGCGAACCAGCACGCCGACGAAGTACTGCTGCTCGACGAGGACGACCTGCCCGGTGCCTCCGCGCCGGCCAGTGCAGAGGTCGACGCCGAGACGAACAGGGTCATCGTCGAGATCGCCGCGGACAACGCTCCACTCGCCGACGCGCTCGGCCAGTGGTACGGCATCGACACCGTCACCGTCCGCGTCAATCCCGGTGTCCACCAGTTCCAGGAGACGCTCACTGGCCCGACGGCGATCTGCACAATAAGTTGAAGGTGTGCACCACCCGCTTCGCCTGGACGGACAAGAGTCACCCGTAGATCGTCAGCGCCGGACACTGCACCTACGCCAACGGATACTTGGGCAGCTGGGACGACAGCGGCACCGACAACTCGGTCACGGTCGGTTTCGTCGATGTCGACAACTACGCCGACGACAAGGGCTCGGTGAAACTCTTCGGCCAGAACTAGTGTGATGCGGCGAGTGGACAACCGCTTCACCACGCGCTCGTCCAAAGGGCAGAAGTTCTGCACCGGAGGTGCCCGCTCCAGCGAAGTGTGCGGCTGGAAGGTGGCGGAAACCAGCAAGCGCTTCAAGTACTCAGGCGGTGAATCGTGCGTGATCTCCGGTGACTCCGGCGGTTCTTCACAGACATCGCTCTGGCAGAGAAGGCGCTCCCAGGAGGGGGCAAGAAGTGGTGAAGCGAACGGTGAGATGCACAGTCCTCGCCGCCGTGTCCGTCGTGGCGATGACCGCGTCGGCGTGCAGCAGTTCCAAGCCGTGCGCCGGAGTCGGCGTCACCTCCCAGGTCGGCGTGATGTTCCTCCAGCGCGGCTACACCGACCTTGCCGGCGCCTCCTACGAACTGTGTGCAGGCGGTAAGTGCGTCAAGGACCACCTGGAACGGGGGGACATCACCCGGATCAGTCTGCCTCTTCCCGATGACGTGGCCCCGAATCTCGGCACAGTCCGCCTACGCGTCACTCCCAAGGGCAGCACCCATCCCGAGATCGACGCGTCCTCCGACGTCAAGCTGACCCGCCAGTCCGACGGCTGCGGTGGCGGCGCCTACAGCGAGGGCCTCGCCTTCACCAGGGAAGAGGGCCTGACCACGAAGATCCCGCCCAGCGTGAGCGCGGCGTGGCACAAGCACCTCAAGTCACTGGCCTCGCCGTCCGAGTCCTCCTGACAGCGCTCCTCATGGTGTACCGAGGGCGGCGAGGACCGAGCAGCGGACGCTGCTGAAAGAGACCGGGCCGAGGGTGCATGAACAGCGGGCGGACCCGGCACAGTCAGCTCAGCGTGATCGCGTCGCCGTCCACCGTGATCCGTGTCGCGGGCAGCGCCTTGGTCGCCGGCCCGCTCTGCACACTTCCGTCGGTGATCGAGAAGCTGCTGCCGTGGCAGGGGCAGGCGATGACGCCGTTGGCGATGCTCGTCACCGCACAGCCCGCGTGGGTGCACGTCGCCGAGAACGCCTTGAAGGTGCCCGCCTCGGGCTGGGTGACAACCACCCCCTCGCTCTTGAAGACCTTGCCGCCGCCCTCCGGAATGTCGGTGGTCTTCGCGAGCTCCTTCGAGGAACTGGTGGAGTTCGGTGAGGGGGACACGCTGGGTGACTCCGAAGGCCTGGCGCCGGAGTCCGAGGCGTGGTCGGTGAGTAGTTTCCAGCCGGTGAGACCGGCTCCCGCAGTGAGAGCGGTGCCTGCCAGGCCGAGCACGGTGCTGCGCCGGGCAATCGGCCGCCCGGGTTCGAGGCTTTGCCCGGGCGGGCGCGGGATGACACCCAACGGCCTTGTTGCCGGGGTGGGCCCGGCGGGTGCGGACTGCAGCGAGGCCGGGGTGACGGGGTGGTGGTGTCCCGTGGTCGGGGGCGGTGCCCGATGCGGCCCGGGGGCCGGTGGCGGGCTGACGGGGCGGGCAGGACTGGGTTGTTCGGCTGGTGGGGTGCCCAGCAGGTCGGTGACGTTGTGTGTCTGGACCAGCCGGGCGACCCGGTCAGGCATCCAGCCGGGTTCGGCCAGCAACACGGCTGTGTCCGTGTCACCGCCGGCTCCGTCCGCGGAGGCGAGCCGGTCGAGGAGACCGGCGACGGTGGGGCGCTGATCGGAAGAGGACCGGAACGACGACGAGACCGCTGCCTTCGAGGCTCGGTACGAATCTCCCGGACGGCGGATGAAGGCCCTCGCCTGGCAGGGCCCCGAAGCGAAGGCCGCCACCGCTTTCGCCAAGGAGCAGCTGGTCGCTGTACGGACCGCCTGCGCCGAGGAGTTGGGGCACCCCGTCGACTGGGACAATCCCGCGTCCTACCAGGGCGACCTGGAAGGTGAGTACGAGGCGCCCTCCGAGCGGTGGACGGTCGGCGGTGTCCTGGCGGGCGTCGGCTGCCTGGGGGCGGTCCTTGTGTTCCTCGCCATCTGGGTGAATGGACTCGTTGCCCTCTTCGACTGACCCAAGTCACCGGGGGTGGGTAACAGCGAGAGGGAAGGCGTCCAGTCCACGCCCGACATGCCCGGCTCGAGTAGCGTGCGAGCATGCGCTTCACTGGGACTGGATGGAGGCCGTGATGCCCGTGGCGTACGTGCCGACTCTCGGGCCCGTCCGACAGGGCGACCCGCTCTCCCAACCGTTCGAGGCCGTCGTGGACCTCGCGGGAACCGGCCGCTTCCTCCCGTACGACAAAGACCGCCGCTGGTCGGCCACCAAGACCGAGCGCGTCCTGGTCGACTCCGTCGAGCACGACCAACGCCAGACCCGCGTGCCCACCCTCGCAGAGGTGCCAGTCGAAGCGGGCCGAGCTGTGCGCGGTGGTGAGCCGAAGCCCGGTGTCGTCGACACTCCCCCTGACGTCTCCCTGCCGTGCGGCGAGCCCTCTCCCGGTCTTCGACCATGTCCCTTCCCGGTTCGGTGATCAACCGGATCGTAGAGGCAGGGACCGGCTCGGCGTCGGCGGTGCCCCGGCCTGCACCGCGTCTCCCCTCTCCCCGCGCGGACCGATCACCACGCGTGGTGGTGGGCCGGGCGATTTCGGGGAAGGTGCGTCACAGCCCGCCGGCGGCCGGTGGCCGTCCGAGTGAAGCCCGTGGTGGCCCCCGCGCGTGACACGGGTGCACAGGGAGAGGAAGTGCGCATGACCAGCCAGCAGAGACCACCGGAATGCCATGCTCCCCCGGCGGGCTCCCGTCCCCAGCCGGCGGGAGACAAGCCGGCGGAGTACGACCGGGAAGCGGGCGAACCGGCAGCGTGCGAGCCGGTGGCGGTAAACGTCACGGCCGCGGACCTGACGGCACGGCAGACTCCCCGGGAGCGCGGCACAGGCGGTGCGCCGGAGGCCGATCGTTCCGCCGCCACCGCGCCGCACACGCCTCACGTCCGCCCGGCCTCCGGCCGCTCTGCCCTCGGGATCCTTCATGTCCGCTGAATCGCCACCGGCCCGGCGGCCGCGCAGCGCCGGCCATTTCCGCCGGCCCGCCCGCTCGTGGTGGCCTGCCCTGCGCCGGACCCCGGTGCGGATGTGGAACGACGACATCACCGACTACGCCGCGGCCTTGACGTACTACGCCATCCTGGCGGTACTGCCGGCGCTGCTCGTCACCGTCCTCGCCTTCGGGCTGATCAGCCCCGGCACAGCCGAACAGTTCGTCGCCCATGTCACCCACTACGCGCCGGGCCAGTCCGGCGCCGAACTGCACGGTGTCCTCGGTCGCATGCTCGCCCGGCAGTCGGCCGCGTGGACCCTGCTGGCCGCCGGCGCCGCGAGCGCCCTGTGGTCGGCCTGCAGCTACCTGGCCGTCTTCCGCCGGGCCCTGCACCGCATGCACCGCCTGCCCGATCGCCGCTCGCCCTGGCGCAAGGCCCCCCGCATCGTGGCCACCGCGCTGGTCCTGCTCACCCTGCTCGTCGTCAGCGCCCTCGTCCTGATGCTGAGCGGGCCGATCGCCCAGGACGTGGGCCGCCTGCTGCATCTGGACCACACCGTGCCGCTGATCTGGAGCGTCGCCCGCTGGCCGTTGCTGCTGTGCCTCGTGGCCGTCCTGGTGGTCGTGGTCTTCCACACCGGTCCGCCCGCGGCCCGCCGGGGCCGCCACAGCCTGCCCGGCGGCGGCCTGGCCGCCGCCCTGTGGCTGACCGTCTCCGCGGGTTTCGCCCTGTACGCCAGTCTGCTGGGCACCTACAGCCGCCTGTACGGCTCCCTCGCGGGTGTCGTCGTCTTCCTCATCTGGCTGTGGCTGTCGAACCTCGCCCTGCTCACCGGTGCGCAGTTCACCGCCGAGCTGAACGGCGGGGACGCCTCGCGTGCGGACGGCTGACCGGCGTACGGACAGGGCCGTCGCGGGGAACCCGGGCGGCCGCTGCGACACAATCGCGGCATGATCGGCAAGAGGAACACCTATCGCGTCGTGGACGGCGTCCGCATACCCGGGACCTGGCGGCACGCCTTCATCCGCAACGGGAGCCACTTCCTGACCGACCTCGTCATCTACGCCGACGGACTCGTCGA
Source organism: Streptomyces albidicamelliae (assembly GCF_025642175.1). Classification (NCBI taxonomy): domain Bacteria; kingdom Bacillati; phylum Actinomycetota; class Actinomycetes; order Kitasatosporales; family Streptomycetaceae; genus Streptomyces; species Streptomyces albidicamelliae. The sequence goes on from NZ_CP106795.1 coordinate 571,436, forward strand.
CTGCTGGGGCCTGGTCACCCTCGACGAGTTCGAGGAGAAGGTCCGCTCCGGGTGGGTCGCCACGACCCTGCCGGACGGTGCCAGGGCATCCGCGCACGGTCTGGCGACCTGGACATTCGGCGAGCCCCGCAGCCGGCTGAGCCCCGAACTGCTGGTCGCCGAAGTCCGCGACTCCGTGGACCGGCTCAACGGGCGCCCCGACTCGACGGGTCGCTGCCTCGCCGCCGTCGACGTCTTCCTCGCCGATCGGACGGAGGAGAACCGGGCCGCGGCACGCACCGCGTTCCTGGCCGTCCCCGCCTCGCGGCGGCGGTACGCGCTCGGCGACATGGACAGCAAGGACTGGCCGCTGCGGACGCTGGTGGCGGGGCCCGGAGGGCGGACCTACCTGCCGGCCGACCCGCCGGTCACCCAGGAGGCCTACGACCGGGCCCTCGCGTACTTCGAGGAGCGGGCCGGCCGGAAGGCCGAGCTGCGGGTGCGCGCCGCAGCGGACGGGCCGGCGGCGCCGCAGGCCCCCGCGGTCCACCTTCCCCACTCCTGTCCGGACGAACCGGTGCCCGATCCGGGCCGGCTGGCCCTGCGCAACGACTACCCCGCCCCGATCACTGTCGGGGAGGTCAGCCACCCTTCGGTCACGCACGCCTACTGGGCCCTGTCGGTCGCCCGGCCGGAGATCGCCGCGGCGGTCTCGGCGGCGGACACCGCTGCCGCGGCACGCGGGATCGCGGCCGGGGCACCGCGCCGCGAGGGGTGGGAGCAGGCCCGCGTCGCCGTGATGACCAGGCTGCTGCACGCCAAGTTCGAGCAGCACCCCGAGCTGGCCGACATCCTGCTGGCGACGGACGACGCCACGGTGATCTACGACGACGTGGACTCGGCCTTCTGGGGTGACAACGGCGGCCGGGGCCGCAACTGGGCCGGTCGCCTCCTCGAACTCGTCCGCTCCGAACTGCGCGTGCGGCGCGGCGGGTTCTCCGGACTGTAGGCGGCCGGCACCGCCCGTCGTTCAGGCCGCGAGGAAGCCGAGGAGATGGGCGGCGACCTCGTCCGGGGCCTCGACCTGCGGGTAGTGGCCCACGGCGGGTGGCCCGGCCAGTTCCGTCACGGTCGCGGACGGCATGCGCCGGCGGACACGGTCGAGGACATGGGCCCCGCTGATCGGGTCGGCGGGCCCCCACAGGAACAGCGTGGGGCCACCGTAGCCTTCGAGCGCCCCGACCCAGCGCGCCTCGTGCGTGCGGCGCTCGTCGATGTAGCGCAGCAGCCGCGGAGCCAGCAGACGGCCCCCGTCCCGGCGGACGCTCTCCCACATGGTGTGCAGATCCTCGGGCGGGACGGGCCGGCCCAGCACCTGACGCATCGTCGTCCGGAACCCGCGTTCGGTGACGGCGTGGGCGAGGAGCGGACCGAACGGGCCGTGCAGCAAGCGCTGTACCCGGACGGGCCGGTGCAGGTCCGGGTAGAGGCCGCCGTTGAGCCAGGCCATGCGGGTGATCCGGGCGGGGTCGCGGGCCAGCAGCTCCTGCGCCACGCTCACGCCGTAGTCGTGGGCGACCAGCGCCGTGTCGCCGATGCCGAGGCCGCTCCAGAGGGCCTCCACCAGGTCGGCCTGCTCCAGCACCGAGTAGGTGTGCCGGCGCGGTTTGTCGCTGTGGCCGAAGCCGAGAAGGTCGAAGGTGGTGACCCGGTACCCGTGCGCCGCCAGCCGGGGCACGGTCGGCGACCAGTCGTGGGAGGAGGTGGGGAAGCCGTGCACCAGCGTCACCGGCGGACCGTCGGCCGGACCGTCCTGGCGGACGAACAGCGTGTGGCGGCCCGTCCGCCCGTCGACGGTCGTACGGCTTCCCCCGGCGGTCCACCGGTCGCCGGTGGGCATGGCGGTCCTGGCCATCAGTGGCTCTCCCGTGTTGCGGCGATGCCCTCCAGGAGGCAGCGCAGACCGAAGTCGAACTCTCCGTCGCCGTCCACGCCGTTGAGCAGCGCCGCATGGGCGGTGAGCAGCGGGTGTGTCCGGGCGGGCAGCGAGGTGAACAGGCCGGTCATGGCCGCGCGTTCACCGGGTGTGCGGGCCGCTCCCCCGGTGTCCAGGAGTACGGTGCCGACGACGTGGTGCGTGACCGTGAGGTAGATCCGTACCGCGCTCTCCGCGGACCAGCCCGCGTCGGTCAGCAGGCGAAGGCCGTGTTCCCGGGCGCGCAGGGCATGAGGCCCGAGCAGCTGACCCCGCGTCAGCAGGGGCACGAGGGCGCGGTGGGCGAGCAGCACCCGCCGGTACTCCCGGGCGCCGGCCTCCGTCCCGGCACGCCAGTCGGTGGCCGGGCCGGAGTCCGGCAGGGCGATCTCCCCCAGCATGTGGTCGACCAGTTCCACCAGCAGTGCCTCGCGGCTCGGGACGTGCCGGTACAGGGAGGTGTGCCGCAGCCCCATCCGCTCGCCGACGGCGCGCATCGTCAGGGCGTCCAGGCCCTGCTCGTCGGCGATGTGCAGCGAGGCGTCCATGATCGCGCCGAGCGTGATGCCGCCGGCCCGGGACCGCTGTCGCGCCCGGACGGCGTACCGCTCGCTCCACCAGGCGGCCGAGCCCACCGGGGCGCTCGGCTCGCTCGACGGCTCGTGCCGTGGGTTCGGTCGCTCGGGCATCCGTCCGCTCACAGGTCCGGGGAACACGCGTCCATCGGACGCAGAGTACGCGTCCAGTGGACGCATAACAAGGGAGGTGCGGATCCGGGGATATCGACTCCCTCTCGACCGGCCCCGCCTGACATGATCATCGAGTGACCGGTGAAGCCGCGCGGCCCGACCGCGCCAGGTACGTACTGTTCGACGTCGACGGCACGTTGATCGACGCGGTGAGCAACCAGCGCCGGGTATGGGCGACTTGGGCACGGCGGTACGGGCTGGACGCGGACGAGGTCCACCGGGTGGCGCTGCGCACCCGTCCGCTCGAGACCTTCGCCGAAGTCGCTCCCGACCGGGACCCGCAGGAGTGCCTGGCGGCGCTGCACGACCTGGAGGACGACGACGTCCGGACCGGCGTCTACACGGCCTTCGACGGCGCGGCCGAACTGCTGCGCGCACTGCCGACGCAGTGCTGGGCGCTGGTGACCTCGAACTACGCGCACCGGGTGCGGGGCCGGTTCCGGCGGACCGATCTGCCGGTGCCGCGACTGATCGTGGACGCGGCCGCCGTCGAGGAGGGCAAGCCGTCCCCGGTGCCGTATCTGCGGGCGGCCGAGCTGCTGGGCGCCGCGCCGCAGGACTGCCTGGTCATCGAGGACGCCCCGTCCGGCGTGCGGTCCGGACGGGAGGCGGGCATGACGGTGTGGGGCGTGAACACCGCCGTCGCGGTGGACGGCGTGCACCGCCACTTCCGCAGCCTGCGCGAGGCGGCCCCGCACATCCTGTCCTTCGCGGAACACCGCGCACCGGCACGACCACAGGAGCAGGCACATGCGCACCGCACCGGATGACGTGGCCGAGGTGATCCGGGCCGAGCTGCGGCTCATGGACCCGCGAGCACGGATGTCCCGGGAAGTGGCCGGGCGGCTGCTGGACCCCGAGTTCGTGGAGGTCGGGGCCTCGGGCCGGCGTTGGACCTACGAGCAGATGCTCGCCGCGCTGCCCGAGATGTCCGGCAGCACCGAGGACGGGCCGCGGTACGAGCCGTCGCACATGACCGGTGTCGTCCTGGCTCCGGGCGTGGTGCACCTCACCTACGAGACGACGATCGCCGGCAGGCGGGCGCGCCGTAGCTCGCTGTGGCGCAGGGGCGACGGGGAGGCCGGCTGGCGGATGTACTACCACCAGGCCACTCCCGTCCCGACCGGAGGCGTAGCCGGGTAGCCGTAGCCGGGCAGGCGTAGCCGAGCAGCCGTAGCGGTGCGGCGGGCGCTCGGTGGGCTGTCGGCGGGCAAGACGTGCGGGGATCTCCCGACAACAGCCTCATCTGGTTGAAGCGTGAAGCAGGTGGAGGCCGCCGAGAAGGGCGGCGGACGCACGGGTAGAGTCCATGATCGCCGATCGGTCCCGCTGCTCGCCGGCGTCGTCCGGTCGGCCGACTCCGGGCCGGAGCCAGGGCACCGGTCCTCGACCGCGGCGGCATGCGCCCCGAAGAGGAGGCATCGATGATGGACGAGCAGGACGACCACTTCGACGTGGTGGTGCTCGGCGCCGGCCCCGGCGGCTACGTCGCCGCGATCCGCGCCGCCCAGCTCGGCAAGCGCGTCGCCGTCGTCGAGCGGAAGTACTGGGGCGGTGTCTGCCTGAACGTGGGCTGCATCCCCACCAAGGCCCTGCTGCGCAACGCGGAGCTGGCGCACATCTTCACCCGCGAGGCGAAGACCTTCGGCATCCGCGTCGACGGTGAGGTGTCCTTCGACTACGGCGAGGCGTTCCGCCGCAGCCGCAAGGTCGCCGACGGCCGGGTCAAGGGCGTCCACTACCTGATGAAGAAGAACCGCATCACGGAGATCGACGGACACGGCACGTTCCTCGACGCGCACACCCTCCAGGTCTCCGGCTTCGAGGGCGACACGCGCACCATCGGGTTCGACCACTGCATCATCGCCACCGGCGCCACGCCCAGGCTGCTGCCCGGCACCCGCCGCACCGCGCGCGTGGTCACCTACGAGGAGCAGATCCTCGCCGAGGACCTCCCGGAGTCGATCGTCATCGCGGGCGCGGGCGCGATCGGCGTCGAGTTCGCCTACGTCCTGCACAACTACGGCGTGAAGGTCACGATCGTCGAGTTCCTGGACCGCCTCGCCCCGCTGGAGGACGCCGAGGTCTCCGCCGAACTCGCCAAGCAGTACCGCAGGCTGGGCGTCGAGACGCTCACCTCCACGCGCGTCGACGCCATCGACGAGTCGGGCCCCCGGGTCCGGGTCACGGTGACCGGCAAGGACGGCGCCCAGCAGGTCCTGGAGGCCGACAAGGTCCTCCAGGCGATCGGTTTCGCCCCCAACGTGACCGGTTACGGCCTGGAGAACACCGGCGTCCAGGTCACCGACCGCGGCGCGATCGAGGTCGACGGCCGCTGCCGTACGAACGTCCCGCACCTCTACGCCATCGGCGACGTCACCGCGAAGCTGATGCTCGCGCACGCGGCCGAGGCCATGGGAGTGATCGCCGCGGAGACGCTCGCGGACGCCGAGACCATGGAACTCGACTACGCGATGATCCCGCGCGCCACGTACTGCCAGCCGCAGATCGCCAGCTTCGGCTACACCGAGGCGCAGGCACGTGAACGCGGCTACGACGTCAAGGTGGCGAAGTTCCCGTTCACCGCGAACGCCAAGGCGCACGGACTGGGCGACGCCACCGGCTTCGTCAAACTGATCAGCGACGCGAAGTACGGCGAGCTGATCGGCGGACACCTCATCGGCCCCGATGTCACCGAGCTGCTGCCCGAACTGACGCTGGCTCAGCAGTGGGACCTCACCGTGCACGAGGTCGCCCGCAACGTCCACGCCCACCCGACGCTCGGCGAGGCCGTCAAGGAGGCGGTCCACGGCCTGGCGGGCCACATGATCAACATGTGAAGCGCCCGGGCCCGTCCCGCCTTAGAGGCTGCTGAGCAGCGCGTCGAGCGGGGCGGGCACGCGGTCGGGGTCGAGGGCCTCGACGAGGACGCGGCCGTAGTGGATCTTGCGGCCCTTCTTCGTACCGAGGAAGCGCCGCAACTGCTGCTGGGAGCCGCGGCCTTGCTGGGCGGGCTGGCGCAGGAACGTCTGCAGGGCCCGCTCGTCGCCCTCCACCCCGATCAGCTCCGCCACCCGCGCCACGCCGAGTGCCCGGATGAGCTCGTCCTCCAGATCGGCCGCGCAGACGAAGAATTCCTGCCGCGGCACACCGGCCCGCTCCCAACCGCGGGCGTAGTAGCCGCGCTCGGCCTCGTCGCACAGTCCCGTGAGGCGAAGGCCCAGACCGGGCGGTCCGAGGAGGCCGGCGAAGCGGCCGACGTTCATCGCGCCGCCCATGGACAGGACGCAGATCCCCTCGGCCGCCGGGTTCCGGCCGCGGCGTACGGCGAGCGCGCTGACCGCCGCGGCGTCGCTCGGCCCCTCCAGGAGCACGACCGCCCGGACGGACAGCCGCGCGGCCAGTTCCCGTGCGGGGTCGCCGGGAGCACCGGCCGCCCACGCCGTGACCGCGTCCCGGAACTCCCCCATGTCAGCCATGCGACGAGTGTTGGCTCCCGCCGGGCGTCACGCCAGGGAATTTCCGATCTCAGTCAGTGGCGCGTTCCGCGGCGCTGCGCTCCACGCAGAACTCGTTGCCCTCGGGGTCCCGCAGTGTCACCCAGCCGGTGCCGTCGGGCCGCCGGTGGTCCCCCTGAAGCGTGGCGCCGAGTTCGAGCAGGCGCTCGACCTCCTCGTCCCGGCTGCGGTCCTCGGGCTGGAGATCCCAGTGCACGCGGTTCTTCACGGTCTTGCGGTCGTCGACCCTGATGAACAGCAACGTGGCCGCCGGGGTCGTGACCAGCGCCGCCGGATCGCCGGGGAAGTCGTCGTCGGCGAGCGAGCCGTCCAGGGCCTCGGCCCAGAAGCTCCCGAGGGTGTAGGGGTCGGCGGCGTCGATGGTGATGTGGCGGATCAAGGAGGTCATGGCCGGTCATCCGATCATGAACACGGTGCGCCGTCCAGGGGATTCCGGCAACCCGCTGGCACACTCGACGCACGTGCGGGTACCGCCGAACGGGTGACGGCCCACCGGGTGAACTCCGGCGGGGCGGGGAGGCCCGTCGCCGGCGATCCGCCGAGGCGGTCTCCCCGGGCGTGCCGGGTGGCCGCATCATCACCGGTGTTCGGCAACAGGGTCACGGAGCGTGCCCGGTCAGGGCGGGCCGAGCCGCCCCGGCCGCGCTATCAGGGGGATATGAGACAGTCCCGCATCGCGTCCCGCGCGTCCTCGGTCCTCCTCGCCGTCGCCTGCACCCTGGCCGGTCCCGCGACCGCGCGTCCGGCGCCCGGCTCGGCAGCCCTGGCCTACGTGGCGCTCGGCGACTCCTACTCGTCGGGGGTCGGGGCCGGCGACTACCTCTCCGCCGGCCTGTCCTGCCTGCGCAGCACGCGGTCGTACCCCGCCCTGTGGGCCGCGGCCCACGCGCCGTCCTCGTTCAGCTTCACCGCGTGCAACGGCGCGCACACCGACGACGTGCTGAACAAGCAACTCGGCCCGCTGGGGCCGCACACCGGGCTGGTCAGCCTCACGGTCGGCGGCAGTGACTCGGGCTTCGCGAAGGTCATGGCCACCTGCGCGCTGCCCGGCCGGACCGCGTGCCTGTCCGCCATCACCGCGGCCCGCTCGTTCGTGCAGGGCACCCTGCCGGGCCGTCTCGACGTGCTGTACTCGGCCATCAGGGGCAAGGCGCCGGCCGCACGTGTCGTGGTGCTCGGCTACCCGCACTTCTACCAGCTGCACGGCGGCTGTTCGCGCGGTCTCCAGGACGTGGAGCGGGGAGCCCTGAACGACGCCGTGGACGGCCTGAACGCGGTGATCGCAGCCCGTGCCGTCGCCCACGGGTTCACGTTCGCGGACGCCCGTACCGCCTTCGCCGGGCACGAGATCTGTTCGGCGAACCCGTGGATGCGCAGCGTCGACTGGCTGGATCCCATGCAGTCGTACCACCCGACGGCCCCCGGGCAGTCCCTCGGCTATCTGCCCCTGCTCAGCGGCGCGGTGTGAGCCCCGCGCCGCACCCCCGGCGTCCGCGCGCGCGAAGGACGCGCGGGTCAGCGGATCCCGGCGTCGGTCAGCGGGCCGGGCGGCAGCTGTGCCGGGCCGACCCGTTCGCCCAGCACCTCGGCCATGAACGGGACCAGCCGGCGCTGGGCCGGACTGCGCGACGCCTCGTGCCGGGCGTAGAGCGCGACCTCCGGTCTGGATTTCACCCGCATCGCGGAGGGTTACGGCGTGCCGGCCCGACAGGTGCACGGCGCGGCGGAGTTGCGTGCCGTACTCGCCGAGCGCCCGGACGGTCCGCGGCTCGTACAGGTCGACACGGCGCTCACCACTCCCTCCTGAGCACGCTCCCCCACACGGTCCCGTGCCGCCCCTCCCCGCAGACCTCGTCACCGCCCGGGGGGTCAGCCACCCGTGGGGCTTCTCCTTCTTCGCCGCCCTGGCCGCCCTCGCCTGTCTGGCCGTCCTCACCCTGCCGACCCAAGCCCGCGGGGCGGAGCGGCAGGCCGTACCGGAGGCCGTCGGACCCGCGGTCTGACCCGGTCGCTCACGGAGGTGCCTCGCCCGGCCGCCCTGTCACGGTCCCGCTCCGGCGGGATGGTGACAGGGCGCGCGCTCGACCCGCGGCTCAACGGCCGGTGTGCGCCTCGGTGATCGCCAGCGCCGCTGCCATGATGCTCACCTGCGGGTTCACCTGCGGGCAGCTGGGGAGCACCGAGGCGTCGGCGACGAGCACACCCCGTACACCGCGCAGGCGGCCCTCCGGGTCGGCCGGGCAGCGCTGCGGGTCCGCGCCCGCGGCGACCGTGCCGGTGGGGTGGTACGCCGTCAGATGCAGCTGCCGCGCGCTGGTTCCGGCGAGGACGGTGTCCAGCTCCGCGAGAGTGCGCACCCGGGGGGTGGCGGGGACGCCGGTGAGCACTTCCTCGGCGCCCGCGGCGAACAGCAGCTCGCCCATGGCCCGCACGGCGTGCATCAGCCGGCCCGCGTCCCGGCGGTCCAGGTCGTAGCGGAGCAGGGTGCGGTCGCGGCCGAGGACCCGGCCGGAAGGACGGTCGGCGATCATCGCGCCGAGCGTGGCGAGCCGGTCGGCGCCCTCCAGTTCGCGGCGCAGCTCGGCGCCCAGTCCGGGCAGGACGAAGGAGCCCATCCCGGGCGGGGTGGCGGTGGCCTCGATGAGGACGCCCCGCGCGTGGTGCTCCTCCACGCCGACGCTCTGCAGCACGCCCTTCCATGCGGTGACGGGTTCGGCGAAGCGTCCGGCGACGCTCGTGGCCGGGTGGACGCTGAGGTTGCGACCGAGGCGCGGGTGCCGGCCGAGGCCGGAGCGGCGCAGGAGCTGGGGGGACTGCAGGGCGCCCCCGCGACGACGACGAGCGGCGCGAGGATCTCGAAGGCGCCGTCGTCCCGGCGTACCCTGACGCCCGCCGCCCGCGGCCCCCCGGGCCGGTCCGCGTCGACGAGGACGCGCTCGACCCGTGCCCCGGTGACGATGCGTGCTCCCGCGGCGCAGGCGTCGGGCAGCACGGAGAGCTGGACGCTCTGTTTGGCGCCGGTGGGGCAGCCCACCACGCACTGGCAGGAGCCCCGGCAGCCCGGCGCGTTACGGCGCAGGGGGGCGGCCCGCCAGCCGAGTTCCCGGGCTCCGGCGAGCGTCAGACGGCCGTTGTTCCCGAGGACGTCGAGAGGCTGCACGGCCACCTTCAGCGCGCGCTCGGCCTCGTCCAGGTACCGGTCGAAGCCGTCGGCGGGCCGGAACCCGAAGTCTTCGCTCCAGCGGGTCAGGACGTGGTCCGGAGTGCGGTAGCAGGTACCGGAGTTGACCACGGTCGTACCGCCGACGGCGCGGCCGACCGGCAGCAGCAGCGGCGGGCGGCCGAGGGCGATCGTCGCTCCGCCGTCGCGGTACAGCTCGGTGAACCGGTCCAGGGGCGGACGCCGGCCGAAGGACTCGGTGCTGTGGTGCCGGCCCTCTTCGAGCACGACCACGTCCAGTCCGGCGCGGGCCAGGGTCCGGGCGGCCGTCGCCCCGCCCGCGCCCGAGCCGATGACCACCGCGTCGGCGGTGGAGCGGGCGGGCCACTCGGATGCGGGTGTCAGGTCGAGGGGCGGGTCCGCGCGCGGGAGGGCGCGCGGCGCGGGACCGTCCTGGAGCATCCGCTCGGTGCCGGCCGCCATGAGGACGGGCACCTTGAGCACGTCCAGCAGCGGCTGGAGGCCGGGGCGCGCGGCCAGTTCCGCCAGCACGGACTCCCTTTCGGGGGCGGTGAGGGCGCCCAGGGTGCGTCCGGTGCGCACGACGGCGTAGGCGTCCATGCCGCGCGCCGCCGCCCGGACGCCGGCCCGGGCGGCGAACGGCAGAGCGGCGAGCGTCGTCTCCAGCCGGGCGGGGACACGGCGGGTCCAGTCGGCGCCCGCGTCGTCGGCGATGAGGGCGGAGACGAGTCCGGCGAGGCTCATCGGGTGCCCACCTCCGCGTGGGCGGTTCCGTCGAGGGTCCACTCGGCCTCGGTGCGCCAGCCGCCGAACCGCCGCCGTTCCAGCAGGACGTGCGCGTCGGCGCGCTCGCTGTTGCGGCACGTCGCGTGCCGGCCGTCGGGGTCGGTGTAGTCGAGCGAGAGGGTGCGGTCCGCGGGCTGGGTGACCTCGACCCGGACCCGGCGCAGCCCGCTGCGGCCGACGACGGTCCAGGTGGGCAGCGCGATGTCGGCACGGAAGCGTCCCCTCCGGCCCAGCCGGCCGCGGACCGCTCGGCCCGGCGCGGCCAGGTGCGACCGTGCCGGCGCAGCCGGAGGAAGACCAGCGGGGGAGCCGGCGCAGGCCGGGGCGCATGGAGACGGCGGCGACGATCTCCAGGACGTCTCCCCCGCCGAGGTCGGCGTGCAGCCAGGCCCAGCGGCGGGCGTTGCCGTGCCCGTAGATGCGTGCCGACGCGCCCGGTGCCGCGCTCAGGATGAGGGTCTCGCCGTCGTGGGTGAAGGTCCCGTCGTAGCGGGCGCGCGCGGCGGGGAGCATCTGGGCGGCCGGCAGCAGCGGGCGGCGCCAGGCCCAGCGGGGGAAGGTGAACAGCGGGCCGTCGGTGGGCTGTTCGGCGAGGTCCCAGCGCAGTGCACCGCCGTCCGCCGAACCGGAGAGGCGCCCGGGCCGCACCTCGACTCCGTCGGCGCCGAACCCGGTCTCCCGGGGGCGCCACCCGGTGGGGCCGAAGCGGGCGTGCCGCACCGGACCGTCCTTGGGGAAGACCGCGGCCCAGCCGTGCGCGTACGGCTCGGACCCGTCGTCGGGGGCGGTCAGCTCGTGGTGCAGCCACAGCCCGGCGCCCGTGGCCGGGTCGGTGACGGTCGTGTACCAGACCTCGGTGCGTCCCGGTTCCCCGCGCCAGCGCGGCCGGAGGAACTCGGCGCCGTCCTCCCGCCTGGGGAAGCGGAAACCGGCGAGGAAGGGGAGGAGCTGCGTGGCGAGGGGGAAGCGCAGGGTGCCGGTGCCGATCCGCACACCGTCCTCCAGGAGGGTGTACGGCAGGACGGTCATGGAGGTGACTGGCCTGCGCGGCGTGACGGACTTCCAGCCGTCGAGGGTGAGCCGGCGGCCGTCGGCGGTGAAGTCGACGCGATAGCGGATACGGCGCCGGGCGAGCGGTGAGATCTCCAACTCGCCCTCGACGTCCGGGGCGTCGGCCCATCCGGCTACACGTATCCGGCCGGTGGCGCGGGCCTCGGTGGTGCCGAGGAGCCGTAGGACCCGGTCGGCCGAGACGGTGAGGTCGAGGCGCGTCCGCCGGGTGCGGTCCTCGCCGTCGAGCCGCAGGGTGCCGACCATCGTCTCGCTGAAGGCCGTCCCGCGAGCGGGCGGGCCGCTGTGCGCTGTCGCGTGCGTGGAGCTGCCGGTGTTCACGCGAGACCCTCCAGCATGATCCGCTCGGTGACGGTCAGATAGTGTTCGGCGGCCCGCCGGGCGGCCGCCGCGTCACCGGCCGTCACCGCGTCCACCACGGGTTCGAGGCGCTCGTGGGCCGCCTGGGGTTCCGTGAAGGGGGCCCTGAGCGCGGCACGCACCGGCAGGTAGGCGTTGAAGAGGGTGTTGGTCAGCAGGACGTAGACGCGGTTGCCGGTGGCGCGGGCCAGGGCGCGGTGCACCTCGATGTCCGCGAGCTGCACCGCGTCCGCGTCCGGCGCGCCGCGCACGGCCGCCAACCGGGCGCGCAGCTCGTCCCGTTGCCGGTCGGTCGCCCGGAGCGCGGCGCGCTCCGATATCAACGCGCCGACGCCACGCCGTACTTCGAAGACCTCGCCGATCCAGTCGGGGCTGTGCCGTACGAGCATGGGCAGCAGGTCGGCGCCGCCCAGGCGCAGGTAGTCCCGTACGCGGGTGCCGACGCCGTGCCGGGTCTCCAGCAGCCCTGCCTGTGTCAGACGGCCGAACGCGTGCTTGAGGGTGGTGCGGGTGACGCCGTATCCGTCGGCGAGTGTGCGTTCCGGCGGCAGGTAACTGCCCGCCGGATGGCGTCCGTCGAGGATGTCCTCCCGCAGTCGGCCCTCCAGAACGTCCACGATGGTCTCTCGGGGCAGTGCCGCCACGCCGTCCTCCCAGTGGCTCAGTGGATGAGCCACTGAACCAGTGCGACGCGGTGGAGTCAATGGGCACGGCACGGCCGGCCCGGCCCCGCGGGGTGCGAACTGGGCGTGTTACGGCGGGTATCGGCCCTCAGCGCCGGCCGCCGCCCGGGTCCGGTGCGCCGCTCATCATGCGGAGCATGGCCGCCCCGCCGGTCCGCAGGAACCGGACCACGAGCACGGCGGCGAGGGCGAGGAAGACGATGTTGAGCCAGGTGGTGTAGTTCCAGCGGACGCCCTCCATGGGGACCTTCGCGTCGGCCTGGTCCGGGATCAGCCCGAGGCCGCCGAAGACGAACTCCACGAAGTACCCCGCGAGGACCATCGCGGCGTAGAAGGTGCCGAGGAGGAAGACCGCCGTCCTGCGGCCGTAGTACTTCCGGTAGATGTTCAGGATCGGCAGGATCAGCAGGTCGGCGAAGATGAACGCGACCACGCCACCGAAGCTGATCCCTCCCTGCCACAGCACCACCGCCAGCGGCACGTTGCCGATGGAGCACACGAACGAGGCGATCGCCACCACCGGACCGATGAGGGGTCCCCACAGTTTCGCGGCGAGCGGATGTCCCTCGAAGAAGAAGGCGCGCCAGAACGAGTCGGGCACCCAGGCGGCGACGGCACCGGCGATGAGCAGGCCGACGACCAGGTCGCGCAGGATGGCCGCCCACTCCATGACGAACACGTGGCTGGTGGCGGTGAAGCCCTCGCGGGAGAACAGCCGCTCGGTGAAGGAGCCGCCGCGCCGCACGGACATGTCCATCGCGGCGTGCCCCTCCATCGACCCGGCGCGACCCTGTTCCGCCTGCTCGCGAGCCTGCCGCAGCAGCCGCTCGCTCAGGAACAGCCGGAACTGGAAGGCCAGCACGAGGATCATCACGGGGCCGCCGACGAACTCGGCCGCGGTGAACTGCCAGCCCATCAGGAGCGCCAGGATGACGCCCAGTTCGACGACCAGGTTGGTGGAGGCGATCTCGAAGGCCATGGCGGCGGTGAAGTTCGCACCCTTGCGGAACAGCGACCTTGCGAGCGCCACGGCGGCGTACGAGCAGGAGGAGGACGCCGCTCCCAGGCCGGCCGAGACGGCGAGGGTACGGGGCCGGTCGTCGCCGAGCAGGGAGACGACGGTGGACTTGCGGACCACGGCCTGGACGACGGCGGACAGGGTGAACCCCAGGATGAGGGCCCAGGTGATCTCCCAGGTCATGGACCCGGTGATCGACAACGCGTGCAGTACGGCGTGCATCCTCGCAGCCTCCCGTTCGGGGCACCGCGCGCGAGCGAAGGACACGCCGCCGCCGGAGACGGGCGGGCGGTGGCGTCCGCGGCCGGCCGGTGCCCCGAACGGGAGGCCGGGCGCTTACCCGAAAAGTAATCGCCCCGCGTCCCAGCCGGTGGCACGATCGTCGACGTCAGACGCCGACCGGCCGGAAGGATGCCATGACCGCCTACGTGATAGGCCACCTGCGGGAAGCCGCCCCGCACCCGGAGATCGCCGAGTACATCGCCCGGATCACCGCGACCTTCGAACCGTACGGCGGCCGGTTCCTCGTGCACGCCGCCCAGCACGAGGTGAAGGAGGGCGCCTGGCCGGGGCACGTCGTGGTGATCGGCTTCCCTTCGATGACCGAGGCGCGGGCGTGGTGGGACTCGGACGCCTACCGGGCGATCGCGCCGCTGCGCTCGCGCCACATCGACGGCGACATCATCTTCGTACCGGGAGTCGGTGAGGACTACGACGCGACGGCCACCGCCGAGGCCATGCGGGAGGCCCTGCCCCACCCGTGACCCGCGGCCACGTCCGCTGGCACGGCCCGACACACGGCCACAGACTGGGAAGGCGCGCGGCGGGCCGTGGGACCGGGCGGCCCCGCGTCGCCGTGGCGGGCGGGATCCGCGTCACCTCGGCTGTCACAGACCCGGCAGCTGTCCTGTCTTGTTGATGTGCGGGTTCCCGCACCGGATCCGGTGAGGCCTCACCGGTGTCCGTCAGCCAAGCCGGATCAACGGATGGAGACAGTGATGAAGATCGTGGTCGTCGGCGGTACGGGGCTCATCGGCTCGCAGGTGATCGCGCTGTTGCGCGGTAGGGGTCACGAGGCGGTGGCGGCCTCCCCCTCCTCGGGCGTCAACGCGCTCACCGGCGAGGGTCTGGCGGACGCCCTCAAGGGCGCGGACGTGGTCGTGGACGTGTCGAACTCCCCCTCCTTCGACGCCGAGCCGGCGCTGGACTTCTTCACCCGCTCGGGGCGCAACCTCGGCGAGGCGGAGCGGGAGGCGGGTGTCCGGCACCATGTGGCGCTCTCCATCGTCGGCGTCGACCAGGTGCCGGACTACGGCTACTACCGGGCCAAGGTCGCCCAGGAGGACGCCGTCAAGGGCAGTGGCGTTCCGTACAGCATCGTGCGCGCCACCCAGTTCTTCGAGTTCGTCGCCCCCGTGATGGACATGACCAGCGAGGGCGGGGAGGTGCGGCTGCCCTCCCTGCGGCTGCGTCCGATCGCCTCCGCCGATGTCGCCGCGGCCGTGGCGGAGGCGGCGCAGTCCGAACCGTCGAACGGCGTGCGCAACATCGCCGGACCCGAGGTGCACGGACTCGACCGGCTCGGCGAGATCACCCTGGAGGTGAAGCCCGACGGCCGTACCGTCGTCACCGACGAGACCGCAGGCCTGTTCGCGGGGATGCCCGACGTGCTCACCGGCGACGACACGGTGGACGTCGTGACCACCCGCTACGAGGACTGGCTCAAGCGGAACTGACCGGCGGACCCGGGGTGCGGCACGCGTCCACGGACCACACGTGCACGCGTGCCGCCCCGCCGGTGCTACGGCTGCCCGGTGAGCCTGTGGGCCGACCGCTCGTACGCCCGCAGCTTGTCGGGCGCCAGCACCCAGTAGAGCCCGTCGATCCCGTCCGGACCCACGGTGACGCTCACCAGGGCGACGGCGGCTCCGTCCTGGACGAGCAGCACGGCGGGCCGGCCGTTGGCCTCGACCACGCCGTACACGGCCCGCGGGAAGAACTTCCGCGCGAACGCGCTGACCCTCGCCACCCGCGATGCTCCGTCGACCCTCAGGCGTGCCACGCCGCGCATGCCGTTGCCGTCCGCGTACGCCACGACGTCCGCCGAGAGCACGTCCTCCAGCGCGGCCACGTCCCCGTGGCGTGCGGCGGCGACGAACGCGTCCAGCAGGCGCCGGTGCTGGGCGCTGTCGACGGGTGCGCGGCGCTCGGCGGCCAGGCGTTTGCGGGCCCGGCTGACGATCTGCCGGGTGTTGGCCTGACTCAGCTCCAGGATGCCGGCGATCTCGTCGTAGGCGTAGGCGAACGCCTCGCGCAGGACGTAGGCCGCCCGCTCCACGGGATTCAGCCGCTGCAGGACGAGCAGCACGGCCAGTTCCAGGGCCTCGCCGCGCTCCGCGCCGACCTGGGGGTCCACGCTGGTGTCCACGGGTTCGGGCAGCCACGGGCCCACGTAGGCCTCACGGCGGACCCGTGCCGACCGGGCCACGTTGACCGCCAGACGGGTGGCGGCCTTCGCCAGGTACGCCCCGGGGTCGAGCACCGCGCCGCGGTCGGTGCCCTGCCAGCGGACCCACACGTCCTGCACGACGTCCTCGGCCTCGGACACGCTGCCCAGGACGCGGTAGGCGATACCGAACAGCCGTGGCCGCAGCCGCTCGAACGCCTCCGCCGCCGCCCGCAGCGAGTCGTCGGTGAGGGGCTGTCGCTCATCCATGGTGCCGGTGCCTCCGCAGGTCGACCCGTGCCCTCGCGGTGGCGTGCCCGCGGCGCGGGGAGGGCCCGCCGTGATCCTACGGCGGCCCTCCCGCCGGGGCGGGCCGGTCGCGACCGCGTCGGCCCGCTCGGGCCCCGGAGTCGACGCCCCGCAGGACGGCGCGGCCCGCCGCGCGGTGCTCGGCGGCCAGCGCTCCTACGACCCGGAAGCCGGGACGATCCCCTACCGGGCGCCTCTCTCTCGTCCCCGACCCCGGCGGCCCCGCGCCCCGGCGACGCCGCCTCTTCTTCCTCGGGGGCGGGCACCGCCGGGTCACGGGGTCCGGTCGGTCGGGGTGGGAAGGGAACCTACTCGATCACCTTGAGCAGCTTGTTGGCCGTGCCGCTGCTGGGGTTGGTGATCTTGTCGGCGGTCGCGCCCCCGGTGAGGGCGGTCGCGACCTGGGCCGGGGTGGCGTCCGGGTGCCCGGCCAGGTAGACGGCGGCGGCGCCCGTGACGTGGGGGGTGGCCATCGAGGTGCCGGAGATCGTCTTGGTGCCCTCGTCGCTGTCGTTCCAGTCGGAGGTGATGTCGGAGCCGGGGGCGTACAGGTCCACCGTCTTGCCGAAGTTGGAGAAGTCCGACTGGGCGTCGTCCTTGGTGCTGGACGCGACCGTGATGGCCTCGGGGACCCGCGCCGGGGAGCTCTGGCCGGCGTCGGCCGACTCGTTGCCGGCGGCGACCGCGAACGTCACGCCCGAGGCGATGGCCTTGCCGACCGCCGCGTCGAGGGCCTGGTCGACGCCTCCGCCGAGGCTCATGTTGGCGACGGACGGGCCCTTGTGGTTCTTGGTCACCCAGTCGATGCCGGCGACGACCTGCTCGGTGGTGCCGGAGCCCTTGTCGTCGAGGACCCTGACGGCGACGATCTTGGCCTTCTTGGCCACCCCGTGGGCCGTGCCGGCGATGGTGCCGGCCACGTGGGTGCCGTGCCCGTTGCCGTCGTCGGCGGTGTCGTCCTTGTCGACCGCGTCGAACCCGTAGGCGGCACGGCCGCCGAAGTCCTTGTGGCTGATGCGTACGCCGGTGTCGATGACGTACGCGGTCACCCCTTCACCGCCCTTGTCGGGGTAGGTGTACTTGCCGTCGCCCGCGGTGTCCTTCTGGTCGATGCGGTCCAGCCCCCAGGACGGCGGCTTGTCCTGCGTGGCGTCGATGTGGAACTTCTTGTTCTGCACCACCGTGGCGACCGCGGGGTCGGCGGCCAGGCGCTTGGCCTCGGTCTCGCTGAGGCTGTCCGCGGAGAACCCGTTGACCGACGAGCCGTAGGTCCGGCTGAGCTGCCCGCCGTACTCCTGGGCCAGGTCCTGCTTCTCGGCGCCCGAGGTCTTCTGGTCCAGCAGGACGATGTAGCTGCCGGACACGGCTCCTTCGGCGTTCAGGCCGTAGACCACGCCTTCCGCGGGCTGGTCCGCCTGCGCGGCGGGGGTCACGTACAGGGCGGTGCCCGCGACGGTCGCAGCGGCCGCGATCGCGGTGACGGTCTTGGCCCTGCCTATGCGTTTGTGATGCGCCGTCAAGAGGGGTCTCCTCATGCTGTGTGTGTGGGGGGATTCGCGCGAGCAGCGAAGCCCTGCTCGCGCCATGGAGCGTGCCTACTTGTCGCGAGCAGATCAATCCCCGCCTCCCGCGACGGCGGCCCGGGCGAGGCCGATCTCCACAGGACTCACGCATCCACGAGGCAACCCGCACGCATTCGCGCAGCCCGTCGCGTTGGTTGAATCACCAAGGAACGATCAAGAAAAGTCCGTGACCATTCCTTCACCGGCCATCCACGGAGGGGCGCACCTCGGCCCAGGAATTCGCACTTGTGTACGACATCGAGGATGCGCGCCGGTATGGGTTGCAACCCCTGTCCCGGGGTCGTTACCTGGTAAGTACCGGCGGTGAAACGAGCGCATGGGGGCCACGGCATGGACAGCGGGCCCACGCTCCCCCTGTGCGTCCCCCGGGCAGCGGCCTTTCCACCGCCGTCGTCCAGCGCCAGCCGCGGAGGTGGTCCAGGTGAAAGCCGTCGTCTACGAAAAGCCGTTCAGCGTGACGGTGAGGGACGTCGATGATCCGCAGATCCAGCACCCGAACGACGTGCTGGTGAGGGTGACGTCGACCGCGATATGCGGCTCCGACCTGCACATGTACGAGGGCCGCACCGCAGCGGAGGCCGGCATCGTCTTCGGGCACGAGAACCTCGGCATCGTCGAGGAGGTCGGCAGCGGTGTGACCTCCTTGTCCCAGGGCGACCGCGTGGTCATGCCGTTCAACGTGGCCTGCGGATTCTGCAAGAACTGCCTCGCCGGAAAGACCGGGTTCTGTCTGACGGTCAATCCGGGCTTCGCCGGCGGAGCTTACGGCTATGTCGCGATGGGCCCCTACAAGGGCGGCCAGGCAGAGCTGCTGCGGGTGCCGTTCGCGGACTTCAACTGCTTGAAGCTGCCGCCGGGCGACGAATTCGAGACCGACTTCGTGCTGCTCGCCGACATCTTCCCGACCGGGTACCACGGATGCGAGCTCGCCCAGGTCTCCCCGGGCGAGAGCGTCGCCGTCTACGGCGCGGGCCCGGTGGGCCTGATGGCCGCCTACTCCGCGCTGTTGCGTGGTGCGTCGAAGGTGTTCTCCGTGGACCGCGTGCCCGAGCGCCTCGCCAAGGCGGAGGAGATCGGGGCGATCCCCATCGACTTCACCAAGGGCGACCCGGCCGAACAGATCAAGGAACAGACGGGAGGCGAGGGAACCGACAAGGGCGTGGACGCCGTCGGCTACCAGGCCCAGTCGCACGACACGAGCCACGAGGAACCGGCCATCGTCCTCAACGAACTCGTCATGACGGTCCGGCCCACCGGGATGCTCGGCGTACCGGGTCTGTACGTGCCGTCCGACCCGGGTGGACCCGACGAGCACGCCAAGCAGGGCCAGCTGCTGGTCTCCATCGGCAAGATGTTCGAGAAGGGCCAGCAGATGGGCACCGGTCAGTGCAACGTCAAGCGGTACAACCGCCAGTTGCGCGACATGATCATCGCCGGGCGGGCCAAGCCCAGCTTCGTGGTCTCGCACGAGCTGCCGCTGGAGGACGCACCGCTGGCGTACGAGAAGTTCGACAAGCGGATCGAGGGCTACACCAAGGTGGTGCTGCACCCGGGTCACGCACTCGCCGCGTGAGGCGGTCGTGACGTCCGCATGACGCGGAAGGTCCCGGCGCACGGGTGCGCCGGGACCTTCTCGGGTGCCGCGGGGCGGCCGGGTCTCAGTTCGTGGCGGACGGAGTCCGGCGCGGCAGCTTCCAGTTCGGGCGCGGGAAGTGGCAGGTGTACCCGTTGGGGTAGCGCTCCAGGTAGTCCTGGTGCTCGGGCTCCGCCTCCCAGAAGTCGCCCACCGGCTCGACCTCCGTGACGACCTTGCCCGGCCACAGACCGCTCGCCTCGACGTCCGCGATGGTGTCCACGGCGACGCGGTGCTGCTCCGCATCGGTGTAGTAGATGGCGGACCGGTAGCTTCGCCCGATGTCGTTGCCCTGGCGGTCCCGCGTCGTCGGGTCGTGGATCTGGAAGAAGAACTCCAGGATGTCGCGGTAGCTCGTGGCCGCGGGATCGAAGAGGATCTCGATGGCCTCGGCATGGTCGCCGTGGTTGCGGTAGGTGGCGTTCGGCGTGTCACCGCCGGTGTAGCCGACGCGCGTGCCCACGACACCCGGCTGCTTGCGGACCAGGTCCTGCATGCCCCAGAAACAACCGCCCGCCAGCACGGCTCGCTCGGTTCCCACTGTCATCGGTCGCTCCCTCACGCTCGACCCACGGGCCGGCGCGCTCGTCGGCGTGCCGGCCCCACGGTCACTCGGCCTCTTGCTGTCCACGAGCGGCCGGTCGACGGCCGCTCACGACACATTCTGCAACCGGGGAGCGGCGCGTTTGATTCCCGGTCGCCGCCCTGCCGGACGGCCCTTCCGCCGGGGGGTCAGGCGGCTCCCCCGTCCCCTTGCGGTGTCGGTCCCGCGGCTATGGAGAAGTTGAGGGCGAGGCCATCGCCGCCGGCGCGGGCGGAGGTCAGCGCGACCCCGCGGGGCAGTCCGGTGACGGCGACCGTGCGGGGCTTCAGCCGGTCCCGCAGCCCGGACGCGGCCGGCAGGGCGTCGAGGTCGTCGACCGGCACGTTCCGGCCGAGGACACCGACCGTGGTGGGTGTGATGGTGAAGGCGTCGGACCTGGTGGACACCTTCGCCCGCACGGTGACCGGCAGCCCCAGCGTCCCGACGCTCCCACCGAGGACCAGGTCCCCGTCCTGTCCGCCGGCTGTCAGCCCGTCGCCGAGTGCCCCCAGGCGCCGGGTCACCTGGTCGTATCCGACGGTGGCGGTGGCCGTGCCGCCGGCGCTGCGGCCGTCCGTCGTGACGTCCTTCAGCTGGACGGTCACGTCCATCACGGCGTGGTGGCGGTGGACGCCCTCGGCGCTCACCTCCACGTCGCCGACGTCCCCGCCGAGGGTGCGCAGTCCGGCGAGCGAGGTGGTGAGGTCGACGTGCACCGGCCCGTCGGGGCGCAGACTGTGCGACGCCCGGTCGGCGACCTTCGCCTCGGTCCGGTGCTCGACGAGGAGATCGGTCGCGCAGACGACGGCGGCCAGTGTCGCGGCGGCCGCGACCAGGGTGAGGGTCCTGCCTCGGCGGTTGAGGATCACGGGGGTTCTGCTCCGGTTCGGTCGGGTGGGTGCGGGACGGTCAGGCGTGCACGTGCGGCAGGAGCCGGTCGAGCCGGCGGGGTATCCACCAGTTCGCCCGGCCCATGAGGAACATGGCCGACGGCACCAGGACCAGCCTGACCACCGTCGCGTCGATGATCACACTGATCGCCAGCCCCAGCGCGAGCATCTTCACGACCACGGTGGGCGAGGCGGTGAACGACAGGAACACCGCGGTCATGATGAAGGCGGCGGCCGAGATGACCCGCGCCGTCGAGGACAGCCCCTCCCCCACGGAGAGCCTGTTGTCGCCGGTGCGGTTCCAGGCTTCGGCGATCCGGGACAGCAGGAAGATCTCGTAGTCCATGGACAGGCCGAAGACGATGGCGAACATCATCATCGGGACGTACGACTCGATGGGCACCGGTTCGGACAGGCCCAGCAGCGAGTCGCCCCAGCCCCATTGGAAGACCGCCACGAGCACGCCGTAGGAGGCGGCCGTGGTGAGGAGGTTGAGGACGACGGCCTTGAGGGGGATCACCAGGCTGCGGAAGACCGTCATCAGCAGCAGGAAGGCGAGGACGAGGACGATGCCGATGACGAGGGGAAGCCGCTCGCCGATGGTGGCGCGGAAGTCCGCCTGGCCGGCCACACTGCCGGTCGGGTACGCCTTCGCTCCCGTGCCGTCGAGGGCCTTAGGCAGCGTCCGCCCGGACAGGGTGTCGAGCAGGTCGCCGGTCGCCCGGTCCTGGGGGCCGGTCGCCGGGGTGACCGTGGCGGCGAGGACCTTTCCGTCCGCGCTCGCCCTGACGGGGCTCACGGACGCGACGCCGTGGGTGCCCCGGAGAGCGGCGGTCAGGTCCTCGGAGATCCGGTCGACGGGTGTCGTCGCCCGGCTCACGTCGGCGACGACGAGGACGGGGCCGTTCGCCCCCGGGCCGAAGCCCGGCCCGTCGGCGTGCGCGATCCAGTCGTACGCCGTGCGCGTGCTGCTGCCGGCCCGGTCCGCTCCGGCGTCGACGTGGCCGAGGCGCATCGACAGCAGGGGCACGGAGCACACGCCGAGGATCGCGAGGCCGACGGCCAGGAACGTCCACGGGCGCCGGGAGACGACGTCGGCGTAGCGGTGCCAGCCGTCGCGCGCTCCCGTGCTCTCGGCCACCGGGCGGCGCACCCGTAGCCGGTCGATGCGCCGGCCGACCAGTCCCAGGCCCGCCGGGACCAGGGTGAGGGCGGCGGCGGCGGTCACGACGACGGCGAGGGTGGCCGCCAGCCCGATCTTCCCGATGAAGGTCAGGCCGCAGGCGTAGAGGCTGAGCATGGCGACGGCCACGGTCAGGGCGGCGATGAGCACGGCGCGTCCGCTGGTGTGCGCGGTGCGCGCCGCGGCCTCGACCGGATCGCGCCCCTCGACGAGGTCCTGCCGGAAGCGCGTGGTCAGGAACAGCGCGTAGTCGATGCCGACGCCGAGGCCGATCATGCCCGCGAGGGTCGTGGCGGAGGTGGCGAAGGAGAGGGTGGCGGCGACGACGCCCACGACGCCGAGACCGACGCCGACGCTGATCAGCGCGGTGACCAGGGGCATCAGCGCGGCGAGGACACTGCCGAAGGCCAGCAGCAGGATGACGAGGGCGGTGGCGACGCCCACACCCTCGCTGAGCTTGTCGTCGGCCGGTTCCCGAACCACTTGTTCGAGGTCGCCGCCGTACGCGACGCCCAGCCCCGCCGCCCGGGCGTGCTCCGTCGCCCTGTCCAGCTTCGCGGTGTAGTCGTGACCGAGGCTCTTCAGCTGCTCGTCGAAGGAGACGGTGGTGTACGCGGTACGCCCGTCGTCGCTGGTCACGGGCGCGGAGACAGCGGTGACACGGGGCAGGTCGCGCAGCTCGGCCAGGGTCCGGTCCACGGCGGACCGCCGGTCGTCCACGGTGCCGGAGCCGGTGTGGAGGACGACCTTGCCGTTGGGCCTGCCCGCGTCCGGCAGGGACCGGGCCAGGAGGTCGGCACCGGTGTGGGAGGGGGTGCCGGGCAGGCTGACCTGGTCGCTGAAGGTGGGGTCGGCCAGGTGCCGTCCGGCCAGGGCCGCGGCGAGGACCAGCAGCCAGACGGCGACGACGGCCGCGGGGTGCCGGGCGCAGTGGGCGCCGAGGCGGCCGAGCCGGCCGGGCGCGGGCTCGGGTCCGGTCGGCGGACGCGGCCCGGCGGACGCTCCGGCCGGCGCCGGGAGGTGGGGCGAGGAACGGGGCACCGTGGCCTCCAGAGGAAAGTGTCACGACTGACGCGCACTCTAGAGAAGAAATGGCATGCATGACAATTGGCATGGATGACATATGTGAAGAGGAGGTGCCCGGCGTGACACGCGTGCCGATTGACAGTCGCGACAGCATGGCGGAGGCTCGCCCCATGCCGAACGAGACCGCCACCGCCGGACTGCGTGAGCGCAAGAAGGTGGAGACGCGGCGCCTGCTGCTGGAGGGAGCCGCGCGCCTGTTCCGGGAGCGGGGCTTCGAGGCCACGACGGTCGCGGACATCGCCGCTCACGCGAACGTCTCGGTGCGCACGTTCTTCCGCTACTTCGAGAGCAAGGAGGCGCTGCTGCTGCCGGACGGGGTCGAGATCTTCGCGTACGTGGAGAACGCCCTGGCCGCGCGTCCCGCGGACGAGGAGCCCCTGGACGCGGTGTGCAACGCCCTGCTGGAGGCGGCCGAGCCGTTCGCGGCCTCCACCCTGACCGCCCTCAGCCATCCGCTGGAGGACATCGAGAACGTCGTCACGGCCCGCCTCGTGCAGGCCTTCTCCGACTTCGAGGAGCGGCTCACCGCCCTGGTCCGGCGCCGGCTCCCGCCGGACACTCCGGACGCCGACCTCGAGGCGGCCGTGATCGCGTGCGCCGCGCTGTCCGCGGTACGCGCCGTCCTGCGGACGCGCCGGGCACGCCGGGCGACCGGCCCGACGGACACGGGCCCGGCGACCCTGCTGCGGGCCTTCCGCATCCTGCGGGGGATCGGCACCCCGTAGCGGGGCGGGCGGCGGCGCCTTCCGGGCCGCTCACGAGGGCCGGAGTCCCGCGAGGCCCGGGGCCCCGCGCGGGCACGGTCCACCGTCTCCGGCGTCCGTGGCCGCCTCGGTCCCCGTGCCCGCCTCGGTCCCCGTGCCCGCCTCGGTCCCCGTGCCCCTCGGACCGCGGGCATCACATGCGGGTACCGAAGTCCTGGGTCCACCACGGACCGCCCGCGCCCTTGTGGACGCCCACGCCGATGTTCTTGAAGGAGCAGTTGAGGATGTTCGCGCGGTGGCCGGGACTGTGCATCCAGGAGTCCATGACGGATGCGGCGGTCTGCTGCCCCTGCGCGATGTTCTCGCCCTCCGTGGACCAGCGGTAGCCCGTCGCGGTGATGCGCTGCCCCGGGTCGGCGCCGTCGGGGTTGGTGTGGTCGAAGAAGCCTCTCGCGGCCATGTCGTCGGAGTGGTTCTGGGCCGCCTTCTCCAGTTGCGGGTCCTCGGTGAGCGGACCGCAGCCGGCGCTCGCGCGCTCCTTGTTCACCAGCGCGACCACCTGCGCGACCGTGCCCGACGGGGCCGGCTGGGACTGCGGTGTACCGGCCGGCGTGGGAGCCGGCGGGGTGGAACGCCGGGGCGCGGGCGTCGTCTTCTTCGGAGTGGGGCTCGGCGACTTGGAGGGGCGTGCCTTCTTCGTCTTCGAGACGGAAGGCGACGGTGAGGCGGAGGCCGAGGGTGAGCTCTTCTCGGGGCTGGGCGCCGAGAGGTCCACGACGGGGGTGGCCTCCGCGCGCTCGGCGGTCGTACCACCGGCACCGTCACCGGAGTCCGTGCCGAAGTACCAGAAGCCGCCGCCGGCGACGCAGGCCGCCACGACGGCAGCGCTGACGGCCCGGCGCCGCATGCGCCGCCGGCGCAGGGACTCGGTGCGGGAGGCCGCGCGGCCCTGGCCCGGCACCGGGCCGGCCGACGCGCCGAGGGGGTCGCGGAACCGGCGGCGGCCATCCCGCCGGTGGCGGAGCGCACGCTCGCGAGGAGGGCGGACGAGACTCCGACCAGCGCCAGTCCGGCCAGCAGCCCCTCCGCGGGCATCAGTCCGGACCACAGGCCGGAGCAGCGCACGCACTCGCGGGCGTGCCTGGCTATTCGCTTGCGCCACAGCGCCGAGGGCAGTCCGTCCCAGGCGGCGAGCACGACCCGGAGCTCCTCGCACTGGGGCCGCGCGTCGAGCGCCCGCACCACCACGCGGGCGGCCTCGAGCTGCGCCTTCATCCGCTGCACACGGACCGCGGTGTGCTGGGTGGACAGGTCGAGGGCGGCGGCGACCTCGGTCCGGGTCAGCTCCCCGGCGCACTCCAGCCACCACAGCGACAGCAGACCGCGGTCGTCCGGCTCCAGCCAGCGCGTCGCCCGCGCCGTCTCCTGGCGCTGCCCGGAGAGCTGGAGCTGCATCACCGTCAGGTCCACGAAGTCGGCACCCGGATCAGCCAGGTCCTGGGCCTCGTCCACGGCGCCCGGGGCGTTCTGCCGGTCCTGCCAGTGCGTGCGCACCTGGTTCATCGCGATCGCGACGAGCCAGGAGCGGAAGCGCTCCGGAGTCCGCAGCCCGTCCAGGCCGTGCAGGGCGCGCAGCATGGTCTCCTGCACCACGTCGTCGACGTCCACCGAGCCGTTCAGCGCCCGCCCGACGATGTTGTAGACCAGCGGAAGGTACGCGTTGACCAGGGCGTCCTGGGCCTGCGTGTCCCCCTCCCGCGCGGCGATCACCAACGCCGCCGACCCCGCCCCGTGCTGTGCGCTCATCAAATGCTTCCCGTCCTCGACGCCGAACGATTGTGTCCGATGCCTGGGAGACCGCCGGGGGCGCCCCGGATAACACTTGTTCGAAAACTCGTCCCCGGAATTTCCCGCCGGGCCGCACCTTCCACGCGAGGCTGCGGTCCGGTGACGGACAGTGAGGACACGTCGGCGACTGGCCGCCCGGCTGCGCGACCGCGGCGCGCACCCGGACGGCTCGGCGCCCTGAGCCCGGGACCGGGCGGGGGGGCGAGCGTCAGAACTGCTGGACGAAGTACGGCTCCACGGTCATCCAGCCGTTGCCCGCGGCCCCGTCGAGCCGGCCCGTGGAGTTCCTGGACAGGGTGTACCAGGACTCGACGTAGTCGGGGTCGTCGGTGAACCAGGAGTCCGGCATCGCGCTCAGCACCGCGTTCACCAGGGGGATGTACGTCCCCTGGTCGGTGACGGTGAGCAGGGCGGTGGTGAGGGCCTGGGCCAGGGCCTTGTAGTTGGTGCCGTCGTCGTCCTCCATCATGACGACGTCGGCGAGGTCGTACTTGTAGCTGGACCAGTTCACCAGGATCTGGTTCGGGTGGTAGACCGTGCCGTCGTCGTCCAGGTACGGCATGTCGACCGAGTCGACGCGGGCCTTGCCGTCCGGCCCGAAGCCGGTCACCAGGGCGAACATCTCGGCACCGCCCTTGAACCAGGGCTCCTCGTCGTCGTTCACCTCGACGGCCGTGACCTTGGTGGCCCACCAGCCGGCCGCACCGGCCCCGTTCGCGGCCCGGTCCCGCGGGGTGGCGAGGCCCTTGTCGGCGAGGGCGCCGCGCAGCACCGCGAGTCCGGCGCGGTGGGCCTTGGCGACGTCGATGTCCAGGACGTAGAGGGGACGGTCGGGAATCCGGGTGGCGTCCACGGCGTGCGCGCGGCCCCGGCTGTCGTAGGCGGTGATGGTCCTGGTGCGCTCGTCGGCCGCCGCGACGGCGACCCACGGTGTGGCTCCGTCTTCGAGGCGCCCGCGCATGGAGGGGGCGCCGAGGCGTACGCGCAGCAGGGAACCGGTCGCCGCGGGCAGCCCCTTGAGGGCGGCGATGTGCCGGTCCGCGGTGGTGACCGCGGTCTCGAGCCGCCGACCCCCGGGGTCCGCGGACCGTGCGGCCAGGGCCCGCAGGTCCACCTCCGGTGTGCCGAGCGCGGCCCTGCGCACCTGTTCCCTCCACCCGGGCGCCGCCAGCGAGGAGGACAGGGAGCGTGCGATCCGGTCCTCGATGTCGTGGACTTGGGCATGCCGGGACTCGGTGGCCGGGCGCGCCGGGTCGGGTGCGGTCGAGGCGATCGCGGGCTGCGCCGTGCCGATGACGGCGGCCAGCGTGATGCCCATCAGGGCGCCGCGTCGCTTGCTGGGTCTGCTCACCGTGCTCCTTCTGTTGTGGTCGGCCGCCGCACCGCGGGGACGCGGTACGGCGTGCGTGGGGGTCGGCGATAACGGTATGGCGCGTGCATGACAATCCAGAGACGTGCCGCACGCGCGTCTCCTCGACGGCGGCGGGCCGGGAATCGGCCCCGGCCCGCCGCGGGAGGGTGGTGAGGGGGCGATCCGCTAGCCGGGGCGCCCGCCCGCCTCCCCGCGCCGGGCCGGCTTCAGCGAGCTCAGCATGAGCTTCTCGGTGGTCCTCAGGTACGTCTCGGCCGCACGCCGCGCGTCCTCGGGCCGGCCCTCGGACACCGCGTGCACGACGGGTGCCAGCCGCGCCGCCGCCCCGGCCGCGTCCTCGAACGGGGACCGCAGGGCGCCCCGCACCGGGAGGTAGGCGTTGAAGAGCGTGTTGGTGAGGAGCAGATAGACCCGGTTGCCGGTGGCCCGGGCCAGTTCGCGGTGCACCTCCACGTCGGCGAGCTGGGTGGCGTCGGCGTCCGGCGCCTCGGCCACCCGGCGCAGCAGCTCCTCGAGCGACCTGGCCTGCCGCGCCGTGCGCCGGGCGGCGGCCCGGCCGGCGATCAGCGCGCCGATGTGCCGCCGCACCTCGAAGACCTCCCTCAGCCAGGCGGAGTCCTGCGTGGCCAGCATCGGGAGCAGGTCGGCACCGCCGAGCCGCAGGTAGTCCAGCACGGAGGTCCCGACGCCGTGCCGGGTGCTGAGCAGCCCCGCCTTCTCCAGCCGGGTCAGCGCGTGCTTCAGGGTGGTGCGTGTGACGCCGTATCCGGCCGCCAGCTCCCGTTCGGGAGGGAGCAGCGAGCCGGGCCGGTGGGTACCGCCGAGGATGTCCTGGCGCAGCCGGTCCTCGAGCAGGTCGACCACGGATCGGCGGGGAAGGCTTTCGACGGCCACGCGGGGTCTCCGATGCGTCGGTACGGCGGTCCGGCGGTTCACCGGAAGGCGGCTCGGTGGTTCGGTGGCTCAGCCACGGCGCCAGTGAAGCAGCTGCCCTCGGAGGTCGTCAATGCCCCCGAGGAGACGCGGAGTTGACCGGGCCGCCGCCGCGGGGCGGCCGCTTCGCACCGCCTCCCGGGGCGGACGTTCGCGGAGTGCGCCGTACGCGAGGAAGTAGGCGGGCAGGCGCCGCGTCCAGGGCATCCCGGCGATCAGCCGCGCGGCACGCCGGGCGCGCTTCGCGCTGCCGAGGGGCGGCCGGCCCCGCAGCACAGGAGCGATGAAGCGGGCGTGCGCCGTGCGCTGGAGCGCCTGTGTGGCGACCGTGGTGAATCCGCGGCGGCGCTGCACCCCGCGCACGTCACGCAGGCTCACCCGTCCCCGCAGAAGCGGCCCGGCCAGGATGCGGGCGGCGGCCACGGCGTCCTGCACCGCGAGGTTGATGCCGATGCCGAACACCGGGGACATGGCGTGCGCGGCATCGCCGATGCACAGCAGGCCCGGCCGGTGCCAGCGGCGCAGCCGGTCCAGCCGTACGTCGAGCAGCTTGACGTCGTCCCAGGAGTCCAGGGCGCCGGTGCGGCCGGCGATCCAGGGGACGGCGGCGGTGAAGTCGGCCAGGAAGCGCGGGAGTCCGACGGCGCGGCGCTCGGCGTCGGTGCCCTTGGGGATGAGCGCGGCGCACTGCCAGTAGTCCCCGCGGTCGATCATCGCGGTCAGGAAGCGGTCGCCTGCTCCGCCGAAGAGCCCGCGCGGGTCGCCCTCGAACCGCGGCAGCCGGAACCACCAGGCGTCCATCGGGCAGGGGAAGCCACGCAGTCCGAGCTCCGGCCGCAGGCGTGCCAGTGATCCGCGGCCGTCGCAGGCGACGGTGAGGAGGGCGCGCAGTTCTCCCGTACGGCCGTCCGCGGTCCGGTAGCGCACACCGCACACGCGTCCCGACTCGGTGAGGAACGAGGTCGCCTCGGTGTTCATCCGCAGCTCGAAGCCCGGCTCCCGGCGGGCCTCGTCCGCGAGCAGGTCGAGCAGGTCCCACTGGGGCACCATCGCCACGTAGTCGTACGGACCGCGCAGTACGGCGAGGTCGGCGACCGTGACCGCCGAGCGGCCCGCTCCGACCGGCAGCTGGACGGTGCGCACCCGGCGCTGCGGCAGCCGGGCGAAGCGCTCGGCCAGCCCCAGGTCGTCGAGCAGCGCCAGGGTGGAGGGGTGGACGGTGTCACCGCGGAAGTCGCGGAGGAAGTCGGCGTGCTTCTCCAGCACCGTCACGGCGACGCCGGCCCGGGCCAGCAGGAGGGCGAGCACCATGCCCGCGGGGCCGCCTCCCACGACACAGCATGTGGTGCGTTCCATGTCGGCCCTGCCCTTCCGGGAGAGCAGTAATTCATCGGACGATGAATATCCTACGCCTCCCGGCCGCTGCCCGGCCACCCTCTCTTGAGCCCAGGCCGGCAGGGGGCGACCGCCGAGTCGTCGCAACCGATCACCGCCACGCCCTCCGGCACCCGCCGGCACCCGCTCCCGCAGCACCTGGCAGGCGCCCTGGGCCAGGAGGTCTTAGGCGGCGAACACCGCGTCCCGGTCGGGGCGTTCGGCGAGCCTGCGGCAGCCGCGGGCGGGCAGGCGCTCCGCCGCGAGCCGCCCGCCGTCCCGGTGCGCCGGGTCGACATGGCTGAGCGGGAACGGGCGGGAGGGGCGGGCGTGGTCGGGGGCGCCCCGGCCGCTCAGCAGGACGACACGAGCGTGGGCGGGGTGGTGGACCTCCCCGAGGCCGGCGAGCTCGTTGATCACGTGTTCGCACGACCGTCGGGCGGTCAGACCGGATGCCCCTGGGCCGCGAGCCAGCGGTGCACGCTCTCCTTGTCCGCGGGCGTGATGCGCGCGGGGCCCTCGACCTCCGGGCCCTCGTCCTCGTTGAAGGCCGTGTCGGTGACCCGCGCGGTCACCCAGGTGGCCAGGTCCTGCGCGCACTCGCCGCCCAGCGTGCCGTTCCGCCAGCCCTCCCGGGCCCGTCGGGCGGCGCCGGGATCGTGGCGTTCCGTCTCCGCGAGCCAGACGGGCACCAGCCGGTCCACCACCTGCCGGTCGGAGGGGGAAGGCTCCTGCCGCTCGTGTGCTGCCATGGCGCCCGGGTTTCCCCCGGGCGGCAGGCTGACACCCCGGCGGTACGCGGTGGCCGCGAGCACCCACCGCGCTACGGATACCCCGCTGCTCAGAAGGCCGTGTGGGCGACCCACCGGTCGAGGACCCGGATGTCTCCGGTGACGTCGAGGGCGGGGTCCCCGTGCGACACCCGGCCGTAGAGGAACAGCAGCAGATCCGCCGCCCGCCCTCGTACCGCCACGGTGCTCGGTGCGGGCGCTGCCGCCTCGTCCTCGGCCGGGGGCAGCAGGCGGAAACCGTCCGGGTCCAGCCGTACCAGCCACTCCTCGACGGCCCCGTCCGCGGCGTCCGCGCACCGGAAGGCGACGGTCTCGCCGTCGCCGCGCAGCTTCTCCACGCCCGGTGCGAAGAGACCCGCGTAGGGGAGGTTGACGAGGAACTCGTCCACGCCGTCGGCGGCCAGGGCCGGGTCGACGTCCGGCGTCCGGCCGACGGCGCGCTCCGCGTCCGTGCGGTGGACCAGGGTCTCGAAGAGCATCCTGCGGGCCCAGAACCGGGCGTGCTGGTCCTCGCCCCACGCCCACATCGCGGCCAGCGGGTCCGTGGCCTCGAACACGTCCGCCACGGCGGGGACACCCGCCGCCACCCATGCCGGACGGTCCCGCACGTCGTCCGGCAGCCCCAGGTCCACCTCGCGGCTGCGCGGCGGCTCCTGCACCCGCCGGGTCAGGAGTGCCGAGAACCAGCGCTGCAGCGCCCCCACGTGGACGGTGAGGTCGTCCAGGGTCCAGTCCGGGCAGGAGGGCACGGCGGTCGCCGGGTCGGCGCCCGCGACCGTGTCGGCGAAGCGCCGGGTCTCGCGCGCCACGGCCTCGCGGTAGGTGTCGTACGGCAGCGGATGTCCTGCCCTGCTCGTCGTTGCCATCGGTGCCGCCGTTCCTGTGCTTGAACCCCTGTCACGTCGGGCCCAGTGTCGCTGCTGGAGTCCACTCGAAGGCAAATCCGGGCAGGTCCGCCGCCCGAGGTGTCAGGGGATCTCCTGCTCGGCCCAGATGATCTTTCCGTCCCCGGTGTACCGGACACCCCAGCGGTGGGCGAGCTGGGCCACCAGGAACAGGCCGCGACCGCCCTCGTCGGTGCTCCGGGCGTGCCTCAGCCGGGGCGCGGTACTGCTGGCGTCGGAGACCTCACAGGTCAGCCGGGCGTCGCGCAGGAGCCGTAGCCGGATGGGCAGGGCGGCGTACCGGATGGCGTTGGTGACCAGTTCGCTCACGATGAGCTCGGTCGTCATGGCGAGCTCCCCGAGGCCCCACTCCTCGACCTGGCGGATGGCCCGGGTCCGGAGATCGCCCACGGCGGCCGGGTCGGGGGGCACCTCCCAGGTGGCGAGCCGGTCGGCGCCGAGGGCGTGGGTCCGGGCCAGCAGCAGGGCGATGTCGTCGGGCTGCGGCACGGGGACGAGTTCGTGCACCGCGGACGCGCAGAGCGTGCCCAGGTTGTGCCCGGTGCGCGCGAGCACCGCGCCGAGCCGGGACATGCCCCGCTCCACGTCCTGGTCACCGCCCTCGATGAGGCCGTCGGTGTAGAGGCCGAAGAGGCTGTTCTCGGCCAGTTCGATCTCGGTCGCCTCGAACGCCATGCCGCCGAGCCCCAGCGGGGGTCCGGCGGGGATCTCCGGGAAGTAGGCGCGTCCGCCGGGGGCGACGACGACGGGGGGCGGGTGCCCGGCCCGGGCCATCTCGCAGCGCCTGGTGACGGGGTCGTAGACGGCGTACAGACAGGTCGCGCCGATGAAGGTGGTCGTGCTGCGTTCTCCGGAGCCGGCGGCGTTCTCCTCGTCGCTCAGCCGCAGCACGAGGTCGTCGAGGTGGGCGAGGAGTTCGTCGGGGGGCAGCTCCATGTCGGCCAGTGTCTGGACGGCGGTGCGCAGCCTTCCCATGCTCGCCGCCGCGGCGATGCCGTGACCGACCACGTCCCCGATGACGAGGCCCATCCGGCCGCCGGACAGGGGGATCACGTCGAACCAGTCGCCGCCCACGCCGCCCGTCGGGTCCGCGGGCAGGTAGGACGAAGCGACCTCCAGGGCGGTGCCGCCGGACAGGGCGGGTGGCAGCAGACTGCGCTGCAGCGTCACCGCCGCCATGTGCTCCCTGGTGTAGCGGCGGGCGTTGTCGACGCAGACCGCCGCCCGTGCGACCAGCTCCCGGGCCAGCAGGACGTCGTCGGGCCCGAAGGGGACGGGGTTGAGCGACCGGGCGAAGGTGGTGAGTCCGAGGGCGGTGTTCCGGGCCCGCATCGGCGCCGCGATCATCGTGTGCAGGCCGAACTCGCGGATCCGTTTCGCCCGCACGGGCTCCTCCCTGGCCCACAGGGCGTCCGACGGGTCGAGGACCGGGATGAGCCGCGGCTCCCCGCTGATCAGCATGTTCACGTCGCGGGGCGGGGGGAGGAAGCCGACCTCCTCGCCGATGCGGGCCACGGCTTCGGGGCAGCCCGCCCGCACCGACTGCATGCCGGCGCGACGCATCGCCGGGGTGACCGGAGCGGGCCCCGCGTCGGTCAGCCACGCTCCGTGCCCCTCGGTGCTGAGGACGGGTTCCAGCAGGTCGACGACGACGAAGTCCGCGAAGCGGGGTACCGCGAAGTCGGCGAGCTCCTGTGCCGTCCGCAGCACGTCGAGGGTCGTGCCGATGCTGGTGCCCGCCTCGTTGACGAGCGTGAGCAGCTGGCGGGCGGTCCAGCGCTCGGTGATGTCCTGGACCAGGTAGCAGACGCCGCTGGCGGCGCCGTCGGCGTCCACCAGCGGGAAGAACGACGTGGAGAAGGCGTGCTGGCGGTGCGGGTCGGCCCAGCTCCATCCCGCGTACTCGTAGTCGGTGACCGGGACCCCGGTCGCCAGCGCCTTGCGCATCAGCCCTTCCAGGGCCTCGGCCTGCAGTCCCGGCAGCACCTCGCTCATCCGGCGGCCGAGCCGCTGCTCGCGGGGGACGCCGCCGAACTGCTCCAGGGTGTCGTTCAGCCACACGTAGCGCAGTTCCTGGTCCATGACGGCCATGCCGACCGGCAGGCGGGTCAGGAATCCGTCGAGGACGGACCGGGCGACCGTCCACTGCGGTCGCTGCTCACGCGCCGACACCAGGAAGCACTCGTCCGCGCCGATCCGGAAGGACGCCGAGACCAGGAGGTGGACGTCGAGGCAGCGGCCGTCCCGGTGCCGTACGGCGATCAGCCCGCTCCAGCCGTGACCGGCGCGGCACCGCTCGGCGACGGCCGCGGCCCGCAGGGGATCGTCGGGCATGGCCAGCAGGTGCGCGGCGGAGCCGCCGACGACCTCCCGTGCCGGGTAGCCGAGCAGCGCCTCGGCGCTCAGGGTCCAGCCGAGCACGACGCCGTTCGGTGCGATCACCGCGGCCGCGTCGCTGGACGCGTCGAAGAGGTCATCCGGTCCCGCGGACGTGGATGCGGAGATGCCCTTTCGCGGAGATTCCATCATTTAGACCCTTACACGACAATGGTCCCATTTATGCGCGCGATGGGCTTAATGTTGGCCATCAGTGCGCCCCGGCGGCACCGGGGGGACCATGGGGGTACCGGCCCTCAGCACAGACCCGCACGGCCGGCCGGCACCGACCGCGAGACCGGCCCGGCCGGCCGGTGGAGGTGGATCCGGGATGGCAGTGGAATCCTTCGAGACCGGCCACGACGACGAGCGGCCCGAGCTGCCGCGGCCGACCGGTCTGCTGGATGTGCTCAGTGTGGCCGCGGTGGCCATCGACACCCGTGGCCGGGTGGTCTTCTGGACGCCGCAGGCCGAGGACCTCTTCGGCTACACGGCTCGGGAGGCCCTCGGCGAGAACGCGACGCGTCTGCTCGTGCGTCCCGAGCATCTGCAGGCCGTCACGAGCCTGTTCACGGAGGTGCTGGAGACCGGCCGCGGCTGGGCCGGCGCCTTCCCCGTACGGCACAAGGACGGCAGCACCCGGCTGACGGAGTTCCGCGCGATGCGGCTGCTGGACGACCTCGGGGACGTCTACGCCCTGGCCATCGCGGCGGACCACACCCTTCTCCAGCGCGTCGAGACGGATCTGGCGCTGTGCGAGCAGCTGGTGAACCAGTCCCCCATCGGCCTCGCCCTCCTGGACCCCGACCTGCGCTACCTGCTGGTCAACCCGGCCCTGGAGCGCATCGACGGCATTCCCGCCGAGGACCACATCGGCCGCCGTCTGCGGGAGACCCTGCCGTTCCCGGACGTCGACACCGTCGAATCGGCCCTGCGTCAGGTGCTCACCACCGGCACGCCGCTCATCGACCAGTACCACGTGGGCCGTCCACCCGTCGATCCGGAGCACGATCACGCCTGGTCGCTCTCCTTCTACCGGCTGGCGGACCCTGGCGGCCGGATCCTCGGCGCGGCCGTCTCGGTCGTCGACGTCACCGAACGGCACCGCGCGGCGGCCGAGGCCGACCGGGCGCGACGGCGCCTGGCACTCATCGCCGAGGCCTCGACGCGGGTCGGCACCACCCTGGACGTCCAGCAGACCGCCGACGAGCTGGCGGAGATCGCCGCTCCGGCGCTGGCCGACGTGGTCGCCGTGGACGTCCTCGACTCCGCGCTGGCCTGCCGCCGCATCCGCAAGCCCGACAACGGCCCCGAGCTCTTCCGGGCGCTCGCCCTGAAGGCCGCCCACCCCACCGTCGCCGAGCGCGCCGCCGACCCGCCCGGTGATCTCGCCACGTACGACGGCGACCGTCTCGTCACCCTCTGCGTGCACACCGGCCGGCCGGTGCTGGTCCGCCACGTCGGGGCGCGGGACCTGCCGCGCATCGCCCGGGACGCGGAGGCCGGGGCGCTGCTGGCCCGAGCCGGCGTCCACTCGTACCTCGCGGTTCCCCTGATCGCCCACGGCGAGGTGATCGGCGCCCTCGATCTCAAGCGCACCCGCAATCCGGCGCCGTTCGACGACGACGACGTGGTCCTGGCCGGTGAACTCGCCGGCCGGGCCGCCGTGGCCATCGACAACGCCCGCTGGTTCCAGAGCGTGCGCAACACCGCGCTGACCCTCCAGCGGAGTCTGCTGCCCGACCACTCGACGCACCACACGGGCCTGGAGGTCGCCTCCCGCTACCAGCCCGCGCAGGCCACCAGTGAGGTCGGCGGCGACTGGTACGACGTCATCTCCCTGGCCGGCGACAAGACCGCGCTGGTGGTCGGCGACGTCATGGGCAACGGCATCGACGCCGCCGCCACCATGGGCCGGCTGCGCACCGCCACCTGCGCCTACGCCGAGCTCGACCTCGCTCCGGCGGAGGTGCTCCAGCACCTGGACAAGGTCACCTGCGACCTGGAGCACTACATCGTCACCTGCCTGTACGCGGTGTACGACCCCGGCACCCGGCGGTGCACCATCGCCAACGCCGGACACATGCCGCCCGCCCTCGTCCGGGGCGACTCCCCCGCGCTCCTCGATCTGCCCGCCGCCGCCCCGCTCGGCGTCGGCGGCATCGCTTTCGAGGCCACGTCGTTCGAACTGCTCCCCGGTGACCTGCTGGTCCTCTACACCGACGGTCTGGTCGAGACCCGTCAGCACCCCATAGACGACCGTCTCGGCGTCCTGCTGAGCTTCCTGGACAAGCCCCGGCGCCCGTTGGAGGAGACCTGCGACCTCCTCCTCCACGGCCTGCGTCACCCCGACGACCACGACGACGTGGCCCTCCTCATCGCCCGCGCGCTGTAGGGGGCATGGCGGGCGCTCGTGATCCGCGGGGCCCGGTCAGATCCCCCAGCGGGGAAGGCCGGCGAGACCGGTCTCCGTCATGACGCGGTCGATCGTGGCGGTGAGGGTGCTGTCCGCACCGATGACCGTCTCGACCCCTCCCGGCAGCACGTCCCGCGGGCGGTACCACTCCCGGAGCAGCGCGGCGTCGACCTCGTCGGCGATGGGCTTGCCCGCGTGCCGGGCCAGGGTCTCGTCGAGCGGTACGTCCAGGTAGTAGCCGTGGGTGGGGCCGCGGTGGTCGGCGCGCAGCCGGGCGAGCATCTCGCCGTAGCGGTCGGCGGACAGGATGCCCTCCACCACGACGTGGTACCCCGCCTCCAGGGCGTAGCGGGCGGTCAGGTCGATCAGGCCGATGTTCGCCGCGCCGGGCCGGTCCCTCTCGCGCAGGACGACGCGGCGCAGGTTGTCCTGGGCGACCAGGGCCACGCCGCGGCCGAACCGGTCACGGACACCGGCGGCGACGGAGGACTTCCCCGAGGCGCTGTTGCCGCGCAGCACGACCAGCGGGGTCTGTCCGGTGCCCACTCTCATCCGCCGCAGCGTACCGGCGCCCGGGCTCGCCGCGGGGCCGACGCTGCGTGCCGGTCGTCGCACGGGCGACGCGCCGGCTACTCCAGTCGGGTTGGACTGTCATGCCGAAGGGTGCATTCGGGCCGCTCCACGCCGCCATCCGGCCCCCGGCCCGGAAAGGATGGCGGCTTACGGACGATGTGAACCGCGAGCATCTGGAGACACCTTCTTGTGAGCATCCTCAACGACCCCCACGGTGCCGCGGCAGCCGAGGACTCGTACGAGAACGAGCTGCCGATCAAACGGAGGCAGCCCGGGAACGTCGTGGTGAGGTGGCTGACGACCACCGACCACAAGACGATCGGCACGCTCTATCTGGGCACGTCGTTCGCGTTCTTCCTGATCGGTGGCGTCATGGCGCTGCTGATGCGCGCCGAGCTGGCCCGCCCGGGTATCCAGATCGTCTCCAACGAGCAGTACAACCAGCTGTTCACGATGCACGGCACGATCATGCTGCTGATGTTCGCGACGCCGCTGTTCGCCGGTTTCACGAACTGGATCATGCCGCTGCAGATCGGCGCGCCCGACGTGGCGTTCCCGCGGCTGAACATGTTCGCCTACTGGCTCTACCTGTTCGGCTCGTCCATCGCGGTCGGTGGCTTCCTCACCCCGCAGGGCGCGGCCGACTTCGGCTGGTTCGCCTACTCCCCGCTGTCGGACGTCGTCCGCAGCCCGGGGCTCGGCTCGGATCTGTGGATCATGGGTCTGGCCTTCTCCGGCTTCGGCACCATCCTCGGCGCCGTCAACTTCATCACCACGATCATCTGCATGCGCGCGCCCGGCATGACCATGTTCCGCATGCCGATCTTCGTGTGGAACGTGCTGCTGACGGCCGTCCTCGTGCTGCTCGCCTTCCCGGTCCTCGCGGCCGCGCTGTTCGCCCTGGAGGCGGACCGCAAGTTCGGCGCCCACGTCTTCGACGCCGCCAACGGCGGCGCCCTGCTGTGGCAACACCTCTTCTGGTTCTTCGGCCATCCAGAGGTGTACATCATCGCGCTGCCGTTCTTCGGCATCGTCACCGAGATCATCCCGGTCTTCTCCCGCAAGCCGATCTTCGGCTACATGGGCCTCGTCGCGGCCACCATCGCGATCGCCGGTCTGTCCGTGACGGTGTGGGCCCACCACATGTACGTCACCGGCGGAGTACTGCTGCCGTTCTTCTCCTTCATGACGTTCCTCATCGCCGTACCGACCGGCGTGAAGTTCTTCAACTGGATCGGCACGATGTGGAAGGGAAGCATCTCCTTCGAGACACCGATGCTCTGGGCGACCGGCTTCCTCGTCACCTTCCTCTTCGGTGGTCTGACCGGTGTCATCCTGGCCTCGCCGCCGATGGACTTCCACGTCTCCGACTCGTACTTCGTGGTGGCGCACTTCCACTACGTGGTGTTCGGCACCGTCGTCTTCGCGATGTTCGCCGGCTTCCACTTCTGGTGGCCGAAGTTCAGCGGCCGGATGCTGGACGAGCGGCTCGGGAAGATGTGCTTCTGGACACTGTTCGTCGGCTTCCACGGCACGTTCCTGGTGCAGCACTGGCTCGGCGCCGAGGGCATGCCGCGCCGGTACGCCGACTACCTGGCGACCGACGGCTTCACCGCCCTGAACACCGTCTCCACGATCAGCTCGTTCCTGCTCGGCCTGTCGATCCTGCCGTTCCTCTACAACGTGTGGAAGACGGGCCGGTACGGCAAGATGGTCGGCGTCGACGACCCCTGGGGGTACGGCCGTTCGCTGGAGTGGGCGACGTCCTGCCCGCCGCCGCGGCACAACTTCGTCACCCTGCCGCGGATCCGCAGCGAATCCCCGGCGTTCGACCTGCACCACCCCGAGATCGCCGAGTTCGAACACGAGGCGAACCTCGCCAGGCGCGACGTCGTGGACACCCACGGACCGGAAAGCGGCCGGTCTTGACGTCGCCACGCGGTCAGGGGGCCCCGCCGGACCGGGGCAGCGGGGAACTCGCCAACGAGGTCGAGGGGTTCCTCCTCCTGCAGGCGGAACGGGAGCAGGCGCAGCGCGAGGCCGAAGCCCTCTGCGCGCGCCTGCCCTGGCTCACCACCGGGCAGGCCGAGGACCTGACACGCCACTACACCGAGCAGCGCCTCGGACTGACCCGGCAGGCCCTGCAGGCGTTCGCCGACCGCGCGGGGCGCCTGCGCGGCGAGTACGAGGCCCGTTACGCCGACCTGCGCCGCACCCTGCTCCGACGGCACGCCGTGTGGGCGTGCCTCCTGCTCGCCTCGTCGATCGGCGTCAGCACCGGTGCCGCCTGGCTGACCCGCTGACGCGACCGGTACCGGCTCCGGCCCGGACGGCGGCGCGCCCCGGCTACACGTCGGCGATGATCTTCGTCAGACGGTGGCCGGTGCCGTAGCGGATGACGCCCCGGAGCATCTCCAGGGGGTCACGGGGGGCGGCCCCGCGCTTGTGCGGCTGGTGGGTGAAGGGGATGCCGGACCAGGGGTTCTCCGCGTGGTGGTGGCTGCCGCGCGGAGCGTCCGGCTCGATCGCCCAGTACACCCAGGTGCTGTCGTGGTGCCGGCAGAGGACCTGCCCCAGGTACCAGACGGCGCCCTGCAGGAAGGGGCTCTCCCGGTCGGCGTCGAACTCTGCGAGCGTGCCGTAGCGCTCCCGGAGCCGCTGCTCCAGCAGGTCCAGGCCGGCGGGGGTGAAGTCGCCGTCCCACGGGTCGTCGGATCCGCGCACTCGGCGGGCCCACTCCGGGTGGGCCTCCTCCCGCTCGGCGAGCCACAGTTGCAGCCATGCGTCCGCCGGCTGGGGGCCGATCGGGTCCAGCGGTGAGCGTTCCTTGTGCGGCTCCCAGCCCGGTGCGGTCCGGCGCCGCTCGGACACGGCGTCGGCCAGCCGGTCGCGCTCACGCGTCAGCACCTCACCGGAGCCTTCGGCGAGGGCGACGTCGACGAGGGTGCCGACGGACAGCGGGGGCAGGCCGAGGGCGGGGTCGGGGCTGACGAGCGGATCGCCGTCCTCGCCTCCCGTCGCGGGATCGATGTCCCACCGGCCGCCGCAGACGTCCATGAGCACTTCCCCGATGTACGCGGTGGCGGCACGGCGGAAGGCGTCGTCGTGCTCCCCGTCGAGCAGCGCCCGCTCCAGAACGGCCAGGGAGCCGGGCGAGTAGTCGAACGGGAAGTCGGCGGGCAGATGCACCTGTTCGAGCCGTGCGGCGAGCACCTGCAGATCGTCGAGCCAGCGGTCGAGGAGGGTCTCGTGGGTGGGCGTGCCCGGATCGGTGGTCATGGGTGGGAAGCGTAGGCCGGGACGGCGCGCGGGTGCCCGGCGGACCTCGAGAATACGGTGGCATCAACGGAGGCCCTGCACCGCCCGGTTGACCTTCCCCGCCCTGCGCACAGGGGTTCAGACCTGCCCCCACGAGGAACAGAGAGCGCCCGCGCCCTCGGCTGTCAGGGCGGCCCCATGAGCGCGCGGGAGCAGGCTGAGTTCGAGGCGGATCGCGACCACGAGGCCGCGGTGGCACTGCGCCGCGCCGACGACGCGGGCAAGGTGGCCGGCCTCGGGGTGGCGGCGCCGGAGTCGTGGCGGCCGGTGATGCGGCGTGTCGCCGCCGAGGCGGTCCGGCGCGAGCAGGACCGGATGTCCACCTCCCGGAGCCGGGCACCTCTTACGGAGTCGTGACGTGGCGGCCCGGCGCCCGTGCTCCCGGCGGTGGCCGTCCTAGCGTGGCCCCATGCGCGTACTGGTCACCGGCGGTGCCGGGTTCATCGGGTCCCATGTGGTGGAGGCACTGCGGGCGGGCGGGCACGAGCCGCTCGTGTACGACGTCCGGGAGGATCCCGGCGCGGACGTCCGCGACCCGTCGGCCGTCGCCACGGCCCTCGCCGGTGTGGACGCCGTGTGCCACCAGGCGGCGATGGTCGGCCTCGGCGACGGGGTCGCCGACGCGGCGGAGTACGTCTCGCGCAACGACCTGGGTACGGCCGTGCTGGTCGCCGCCATGGCGGACGCGGGCGTGCGGCACCTCGTGCTCGCCGGTTCGATGGTCGTCTACGGGGAGGGCACGTACGCGTGCGGGCGGCACGGTGCCGTGCGGCCGGGCCCACGGGCCGTGGCCGACCTCGACGCGGGCCGGTTCGAGCCGCGGTGCCCTGAGTGCGGCCGGGACCTCGCCCCCGGCCTGGTCGGCGAAGAGGCCCCCGCCGACCCCCGGAACGTGTACGCGGCGACCAAGCTGGCCCAGGAGCACCTGGTGGCCGCGTGGGCCCGGTGCACGGGCGGGTCGGCCGTGTCGCTGAGGTACCACAACGTGTACGGCCCCCGGATGCCGCGCGACACCCCCTATGCCGGGGTGGCGTCCTTCTTCCGCTCGGCGCTCGCCCGCGGCGAGGCGCCCCGGGTGTTCGAGGACGGACGCCAGCGCCGGGACTTCGTGCACGTGCGGGACGTGGCCGCGGCGAACGTGGCGGCCCTTCAGGCGGAGACCGAGCCCGGGGCCCTCACGGCCTACAACACCGGCAGCGGGGAGCCGCGTACCGTCGGCGAGATGGCGTCGGCGCTGTCCGCCGCGTACGGGGGGCCGGAACCGGTGGTCACCGGCGAGTACCGGCTCGGCGACGTGCGGCACATCACCGCGGACTCCTCGCGGCTGCGAACCGCGCTGGGCTGGCTGCCGCAGGTCGGATTCGCCGAGGGCATGCGGGAGTTCGCGCGGGCCGGCCTGCGCGGGGAGTGAGCCGAGGGCGCGGACGGGTCAGGGCGCGGCCGGGAGGGTCACCTCGAAGCGGCAGCCGCCGGGGATGTTGCGGACGGTCGCCCGGCCCTCGTGCGCCTCCACGATGCCCCGGACGATGGCGAGGCCGAGGCCCGCGCCCGCAGGTGGCGTCCGGGCGTCGCTGCCGCGCCAGCCGGTGTCGAAGACGCGCGGCAGATCCTCCTCGGGGATGCCGCCGCAGCCGTCCGTGACCGACAGCAGCACGCCCTCGCCGGTGCGTTCGGCGGCGACCGCGACGGTGCCGTCGGACGGGGTGCGGCGGATGGCGTTCACCAGCAGGTTGCCGAGCACCCGGCTCATCTCCTTGCCGTCCACCTCGACCGGCACCGGCTCGACCCGGTCGCCCACCAGGCGCACCCCGTGCTCCCTGGCCAGCGGGTCGACCCCGGCCAGGGCGTCGCCGACCAGGTCGTACAGGGAGATCCTGGAGGGGCTGAGCGGGAGGGTGCCCGCGTGGATGCGGGAGAGTTCGAAGAGGTCGCCGACCATGTCGTTGAGCCGTTCGACCTCCGTGCGCATCTGCCTCAGGTAGCGGCCGGGGTCGGTGGCCACCCCGTCCTCCAGCGCCTCCGACATGGCGCGCAGGCCCGCCAGCGGGGTGCGCAGATCGTGCGAGATCCAGGCGACCAGCTCGCGCCTCGACGTCTCCAGCGCCCGCTCCCGCTCGCGGGACTCGGCGAGCCTGGCGCTGGTCGCGGCCAGCTCCCGGCCGAGGGCGTCGAGTTCGGCGGTGGCCGGGCCGTCGGGGGCGGCGAAGGTGCCGCCGTCGCCGAACGAGCGTGCCGCCAGAGCCAGTTCATGGCTGCGGGCCACGACCCAGCGGCCCAGCAGCAGGGCGGTGGCCAGGGAGACGACGGCCGCCATCGCGACGACGGTGGTGACGACGCTCAGGTCGTGCGGCGAGAGGAACATCGCCCAGGCGACGGCGAGGGTTCCGGAGAGCATGGCGACCACTCCGACCGCCGCGACCACGGTGAGCGAGGCGGTGAGTGAGCGCCGGCGGATCAGGCGCAGCACCGCCGCTCCGGCCAGTCCGGAGGCGGTGGCGCCGGCGAAGGCGTACAGGGCCATGAGGAGGGTGTCGCGCATGGTCAGTCCACCGCCCCGGCGGCCTCGAAGCGGTAGCCGACGCCCCACACCGTCTGGATCAGGCGGGGCCGGGCCGGGTCGTCCTCGACCTTGCCGCGCAGCCTGCGGACGTGGACGGTGACGGTGGACAGGTCGCCGAAGTCCCAGCCCCAGACCTCGCGCATCAGGTCCTCGCGGCTGTAGGCCCGGCCGGGGTGCCGCAAAAAGAAGGCGAGCAGGTCGAACTCGCGCAGGGTGAGGCCGAGTTCCCTGCCTTCCTTCGTGGCGCGGCGGGCGTCCGGGTCGACGGACAGGCCGGCCGCGGCGAGCGGTTGCCCGGCGGTGGCGGGGCGGCTGCGGCGCAGTACCGACTCGACGCGCAGGACGAGTTCCCGGGGGCTGAACGGTTTGGTGACGTAGTCGTCGGCGCCGACCTCCAGACCGAGGATGCGGTCGTCCTCGTCGCCCCGGGCGGTGAGCATGATGACCGGCACGGGGCCGCGGGCCCGGATCCGCCGGCAGACCTCCAGGCCGTCCATGCCGGGCAGCATGAGGTCGAGCACGACGAGGTCGGGCAGGCGCGCGGCGGCGTGGGTGAGGGCCGTCGGGCCGTCGCCGGCCCGATCGACCGCGTAGCCGGCGCGGTGGAGGTAGCCGGTGACGACCTCGGCGACGGTGGGGTCGTCGTCGACGACCAGGACCCGGGCCGGAACGTCGGCGGCCGCGGACCCGTGGGGCTCGTACTGCTGGTGCATGGCTCCAGCCTCGCACCGTGCGGCGCCCTTCGTGGGCCCCCGCGGGCGGCGTCCGTGTTTCGTAAGGATCAGCTGTCCCTTATGCCCGATTCCGCTTCGTAGGGTGGAAAGCGTGACGACCACTCCCACGGACGTCGACGTGGTGCTGCCCTGCCTGAACGAGGCCGAGGCCCTGCCCTGGGTGCTCGCCCGGATTCCGGCCGGCTGGCGCGCCGTCGTCGTCGACAACGGTTCCACCGACGGCTCGGCCGAGGTCGCCCGCGCGCTCGGCGCCACCGTGGTGCACGAGCCGCGGCGCGGCTTCGGCGCCGCCTGCCACGCCGGGCTGACCACGGCCACCGCCGACCTCGTCTGCTTCTGCGACTGCGACGCCTCCCTCGACCCCTCGCTGCTCGTCCCCTTCGTACGGGAGGTCCACGAGGGCGGCGCCGACCTGGTCCTCGGGCGGCGACGCCCCGGGGCAGGGGTGCCTGGCCCGTCCACGCGCGGGCCGGCAACCTCGCCCTGGCGCGCATGCTGCGCCGCCGTACCGGCCTGCGTCTGCACGACCTCGGGCCGCTGCGTGCCGCCCGCCGTGAGCCGCTGCTCGCGCTCGGCCTCACCGACCGGCGCAGCGGCTACCCGCTGCAGATGGTGGTGCGCGCGGCCGACGCCGGCTGGCGGATCGCCGAGCACGACGTGCCGTACCTGCCGCGCACCGGTGCGTCGAAGGTGACCGGCACCTGGCGCGGCACCTGGCAGGCCGTGCGGGACATGCGCCGGGTCCTGGCCGAAGCACCCGGGTCCGATGCCCGTGCCGAACGGAGGGCCGTACGGTGACCACCCTGCTCGTCATCGCCAAGGAACCGCGCCCGGGACGGGTCAAGACGCGGCTCACCCCGCCGTTCTCCCCCGAGGAG
Source organism: Streptomyces albidicamelliae (assembly GCF_025642175.1). Classification (NCBI taxonomy): domain Bacteria; kingdom Bacillati; phylum Actinomycetota; class Actinomycetes; order Kitasatosporales; family Streptomycetaceae; genus Streptomyces; species Streptomyces albidicamelliae. Next base: position 615,251 of record NZ_CP106795.1, read on the forward strand.
GCGGCACAGCTCGCGGAGGCGGCCCTCGCCGACACGCTGCGGGCCGTGGCGGCCGCGCCCGCGTCCCGGCGCGTCCTCGTCCTCGACGGGGCCCCGGGACCCTGGCTGCCGCCCGGGTTCGAGGTCGTCCCGCAGTGCGCGGGCGGACTGGACGAGCGGCTGGCGGACGCCTTCGCGCACTGTCCCGGTCCCGCGCTCCTGATCGGCATGGACACTCCGCAGGTGACGCCGGAACTGCTGACGGTGGACTTCGCGGACTGCGACGCGTGTCTGGGCCCGGCGGAGGACGGCGGCTTCTGGGCCCTGGGCCTGGCCGATCCCGATCCGGCGCTGCTGCGGGGTGTGCCCATGTCGACGCCGGTGACGGGCGCGCTGCAGCGTGAGCGGCTGGTCGCCGCCGGGCTGCGGGTGCGCGACCTGCCCGTGCTGCGGGACGTCGACGTCGCCGCCGACGCCCGTGCCGTGGCGGCGCTCGCCCCGCACGGCCGGTTCGCCGCGCGGCTGGCCCGCTGCGCGCCGGTGGCGCGGCGATGAGCGCCCCGCCCGCCGCCCGGCACGCGTGGGCGGCCGCCGACCCGTACGCGGCGGCGCTGCGCACCGGCCGGGGCCCGCTGTTCCTGCGCCGCGCGGACGGCTGGCTGCTGCCGCTGGAGGTGGAGCGCTGGTGCGCCCGGGCGGACGCGACCGACCGGGCGGTGCTCGACCGGTGCGAGGGCGCCGTGCTCGACGTCGGCTGCGGACCGGGCCGGCTGGTCGTGGAACTCGCCGCGCGCGGCCGTACGGTGCTCGGGATCGACGTCAGCGAGGCGGCCGTCGCCCGCACGGTGGGACGGCTGGCGCCGCCCGCGTCCGAGGAGGACGGGGCGCGGGCGCTGCGCCGCTCGGTGTTCGAGCCGCTGCCCGGCGAGGGCCGCTGGGACACCGTCCTGCTGATGGACGGCAACGTCGGCATCGGCGGGAATCCGCAGGCCCTGCTGGAACGCGTGGCGGGCCTCCTGCGCCCGGGCGGCCTGCTGATCGCCGAGACCCTGCCGGTGAACGTGGACGAACGCGCCGAAGTGCAGGTCGTCGACGTCGTCGGCGCCTCACCGGCCGACGGGGTCCCGTTCTCCTGGGCCCGTCTCGGCACTCCGGCCCTGCTCCGCCACGGACGCAGGGCCGGCTGGCGGCGCGCCGCTCAGTGGGAGGCGGGCGGCAGGTGCTTCGCCGCCCTGCGCACCCGCAGCGCCAGCAGCAGCGCGGAGCCGCCGAAGAGTGCGGCGGTGATCAGCAGCCAGCGCGCCAGGAAGCCGTCCGGGGACAGCCCGGTGGCCGTCCGGTAGCGCTCGCTCACCATTCCGCTGATCAGCGGGAACCACACGAGGAGCAGCAGTCCCGACAGCACGGCCGGCACGCGCACGTACGGCGTCCGGGCGCGCTGTCCGCCGGCGTCGAGGCCGCGCGTCACCGCCCGGTCCGCCGCCGTGTACAGCGGCAGCAGGACGAGGTCGTGCAGCAGCGCGGCACCTACGATCCACAGCGCCACGCCCCGCCAGTCCCCGGCGAGCAGCCGTACCCCGGCGTAGGCGGCGAGGGCGAACGAGCAGGCGAGCAGAAGCAGTTGGAGGGGGCTGCCGAGGGGCAGCACGCGGCGAGGCATCACAGGTCTCCGAAGGTGAGGCGGGCCACCCACTTGGTGTTCATCACGCCGGGCGCGGCGGGCACGATGATCCGCGCCGGGTGGCCGTGGTCGGGCGACAGTTCCTCGCCGTTGACGTACAGGGCGAGCAGGGAGCGCGGGTCGGCGGTCTGGTTGGCGCGCAGGGCGGCGCGACGGAAGGCGCCGTGCCGTTGCAGGGACTCCACGAACACGTCCGGCGGATCGCCGTCGTACCCGACGAGTGCCGCGAGGTCGCGCAGTCGTACGCCGCGCCACCACTGGTCGGCGGTCGACCAGCCCTCCACGCAGGCGATGGGCAACGACGAGCTGTGCTGCGGCAGTCGGAGCAGGTCGGCGCGGCTGAGCCGGACGGTGCCGGTGCGGCCGGTGACGACCAGCCGCCAGACGTCGTCATGGGTGTCGGCCGGGGTGATCCCGGCGTAGCGGGCCGTCTTGTTGATCTGGAAGCCGTTCGGACCGCCGCCCGGATCCGCGGTGCCGTGCGGGGCGAGCAGGGCCGTACGGCGGAAGGGGCCGCCAAGGCTCTGGCCGACGGTGGTCAGGAACAGCAGCAGCGAGCCGCCGCCGACCAGCGCGAGGGCGCCGCGCCGGGAGACGGTGGGCGGATCGGGTCGCGGGGACACCAGGCTGTCCGGCGCCGTGGGGTCCGACGGCGGCGGAGTGTCCGCTGCCGGAGCGGCCGGCCGTTCCGGGAAGGCACCCTCCCGCATACGCCGCCGTACGGTGCGCACGGCGGTCGGTGCCTTCAGCGCGGCGTGGGCCACGAACGCGGCGAAGAACACCCAGGCCCCGTAGAAGTGCAGCGGGTAGAAGGAGCCCGGGAAGACGTAGTCCAGCTGGACGTTGAGCACTCCGGTCGTGAACTCGAACAGGCCGCCGCCGACCAGGAGCAGCAGGGAGATCCGCTCCAGGGCGTGCGCCACGGAGCGGGCCGGCGGCAGCGTGAAGAGCCTCGGCACCACCGACCACAGCTTGGCGAGCAGCACGGGGACCAGGGTGATGCCGAGCGTGACGTGTGTGCCCTGGGTGAACCGGTACAGCCACACCGGGCCGGTCGGCCAGGCGAAGAGGTAGAAGCCGAGGAGCCCCTTGTCCGGGGTCTGGTCGTTCACCGGGGCGAGGTCGGGGTTGTAGGCGGCGTACGACACCAGACCGGTCACGAAGAGCACGGTGATGCCGACGAGCAGGACGAGGCCGAGCACGGAGGTGAACCACGGGCCGCGCAGGGGGCTGCGCCAGAAGCCGGGGGACGTGGGGAGCCGGGGATGGTCGCTCATGTCCCGACGGTAGGCCGGGAAGGTGCCGTGCACCGGTGCGCGACCCGTGACGAAACGCTGACGTCCGGCCCGGGCGGCGGTCCGCCGCCGCTCCCCCGGCCTAGCGTTCGGGTGTGACCCGCTCCCTTCGCCGCGACCTGTACGCCGCCGGTGCCGCCGTCCTGCTCGTGACGGCGGCCGTACTGACCGGCCGCCACATCCAGGACACCCGCCACACCCTGTTCGTGCACTGGCCGCCGGTGCTCGCCGAGTGGGATCCGCACGTCGGCCCCGGCACTCCGGCGGCACTCGTGGTCGCCGCCGCCACCGTCGTGTACGGCCCGCCGCTCGCGGCCCGGCTGCCGTGGCGAGGGGTGCTGGCCGCCGCCTGGGCGACCTGCACGGCCTGGATCGGGTCGCTCGCGCTGGTCGACGGCTGGCAGCGGGGCCTCGCGGACCGGCTGACCACCCGCAACGAGTACCTGCGCGTCATCGACCGGTTCGGTGACATCCCGGCCACCCTGCGGGACTTCACCCACCACATCGTCAGCGGCACCCCCGACCCCTGGCCCGCGCACGTGGCCGGTCATCCGCCGGGCGCCACCGTGACCTTCGTCCTGTTCGACCGGATCGGGCTGCACGGCGGCGGCTGGGCCGGGACGTGGTGCGTGGTGGTCGGCGCGACCGGGTGCGTGGCGGTGCTCGTCGCGGTCCGGGCCCTGGCCGACGAGTCCCTGGCGCGGCGGGCCGCCCCCTTCCTGGTGCTGGCTCCGGCCGCCGTGTGGCAAGGCGCCTCCGCCGACGCCTATTTCGCCGCCGTGGCCGCGTGGGCCGTGGCCCTGCTCGCGCTCGCGCTGACCCGCCGGTCCCTGGCCTGCGCGGCCGGCTCCGGACTGCTGTTCGGTCTGACCTGCTACCTCTCCTACGGCCTGACGCTCTTCGCGCTGATCGGCGCCGCGGTACTGGTGCTCGGCCGGGACGGGCTGCGGCGGCGCCCCGCCCTGCTGCTGCCGCTGGTCGCCGGACTGGCCGTGGTCCCCGTCGTGTTCGCCCTCGCCGGGTTCGACTGGTGGACGGCCTACCACCTGCTGATCACCCGCTACTACCAGGGCGTGGGCGGCAAACGCCCCTACGGCTACTGGGTGTGGGCCAACCTGGCCTGCACCGTGCTCATCACCGGCCTGGCCACGGCGGCGGGCCTGCGCCGCTCCGCGACGGTCCTGCTCACCCGCCGCGGCGGCACCACGCCCGACGGGGCCGCCGCGCGGACGCGTCTCGCCGTCCTCGTGGCGGCCGCCCTGGTCGCCCTGCTGGTCGCCGACCTGTCCGGGATGAGCAAGGCGGAGACGGAACGCATCTGGCTGCCGTTCGCGCTGTGGCTGCTCCCGGCCTGCGCCTTCCTGTCGCACCCCCGTGCCTGGCTGACCGCGCAAGCCGTCCTGGCGCTGCTGATCAACCATCTTTTGCTGACCGGATGGTGACGGTCCGTCAGAGTGACCGGTCCGCCGCCTCGTGCAGGACGAGCAGGGCGATGTCGTCGGTGCGCCGGGCATGGGAGCCCGACTGCCCCACCACGCCGTCGATGAGGGCGTCGAGGTCCCGGTGGTCGGCGTGGGCCAGATGGCGTGCGAGGCCGGCGATCGCGTCGTCGAGGTCGACGTCCGGCCGCTCGATGAGGCCGTCGGTGTAGAAGGTGAGCATCAGGCCGGGGGTGAGAGGGATCTCCGTCACCGGGTAGACGGCCTCGGGATCCACGCCCAGCAGCGGTCCGGGCAGCACGTCGAGCGGGCCGGTGTCGTGTGCGGACCGGCGCACGATCGGCGGCGGGTGCCCGGCGCTGGCCAGGGTGACCCGGCGGCCCGCGAGGTCGAGGTGGGCGTACAGGCAGCTGGTGAACAGGTCGGGGCCGAGGTCTCCGAGGAGCCGGTTGGTTCCGGCGAGCACCTGGTCCGGTGCGGTGCCGAGAGCGGAGTGGGCGTGGACGGCGGTGCGCACCTGGCCCATGAGGGCGGCGGCCGCGGTGTCGTGTCCCTGGACGTCGCCGATGACGGCGGCGACGGCCGTGTCCCCGAGCGGGATGAGGTCGTAGAAGTCGCCGCCGATGTCCATGCCCCGGGTGGCGGGCAGATAGCGGGCGGCGACCCGCAGCCCGGGGATCGCGGGCAGGGCGCGGGGCAGCAGCGCCTGCTGGAGGCCGTGGGCGAGCTCGTGCTTCGTGTCGTACAGGCGGGCGCGGTCCAGGGCGTGGGCGATGAGGCCGGCGAGCGAGGTCATGACGGCGCGGTCCTCGGCCGGGAACGCGTGCGGCCGGTCGTAGGACAGGACGCAGCAGCCGACGGGACGGCCGGAGACGACGAGGGGCAGGAAGGCCCACGCCTGCTTCCGGCTGATCTTCGATGCCTCGGGGTGGGCCCGCCGCATCTCCTCCGGGGTGGAGAAGAACGCCGGGATGCCGGTGCGGATGGCCCGGCCGGCGGGGGTGAACCCGGTGTCGACGGGCAGGCCGTCGAGACGCTCGATGGTGCGGGGGTCGTACCCGCGGTAGCCGGTGATCCGCAGGCGGCCGGCGTCGGCCGTCGACAGCACCAGCGCCTGGGCGCCGAAGGCGGGCATGATCTGGTCGGCGACGAGGTCGACGACGTCCTGGACCCCGACGACCTCGGTCAGCGCGGCGGCCAGGTGCGTGAGCTGGTAGAGCCGCCCGGCGCGCGCCGGGGTGACGCTCCGGCTGGAGTGGCGGGGTGCCGGGGTGGGCGGGGTGTCCGCGCCGCTGGGGACGATCCGGATGCTGATGCCGCTGGCGTCGGGGAAGAGGTGGAAGTCCAGCCAGCCGTCCGGTGGGCGGCAGGCCGTGAAGGCGACGGGCCTGCGGCTGATCACGGCGGCACGGTAGCGGTCCTCGTAGGTGGGGTCGTCGAGCCAGCGCAGGGAGTTCCACGGCAGGGTGCCCAGCAGGTCGCCGGCCTCCTTGCCCAGCAGTTCGCAGGCGCCGGAACTGAGGTAGGTGAAGCGCCCTTCGAGGTCGAGGGCGCAGCTGCCGCCGGGCAGCCGTTCGACGAAGTCGGCGACGGCCAGCTCCGGGCTCGCCGGCCGGTGCCCCGAGCCGGCGGGGAGCACGCGCGGCTTGTCGCCGGGGGTCACGAGGGACCCGTCCTCGACGGCTTCCTCCAGCAGCCTGGCCAGCCGGCCGCAGCTGGACGCGATGTTCCCGCGTTCCCGCTGGGTCATGTACGCCGGACGCGTGGCCGGCCACATGAGCAGCAGCACGCCCCAGCGACGCACTCCGGTCACCGGTGCGGCGGCCAGCACCAGCGGGTACGGCAGCGCCATGGCGGTGCGCGGATAGGCGCGGGCGAGCTCCTCCTGGCTGCCCAGCCACACCATCCGCTCCTCGCGTACCGCCGCCGCCACCGGCGCCGGAGCGGTCACCGGGATCCTGGTCCACGGCGCGGCGAAGTCGGCCGGGGCTCCGCACAGCACGTCCAGCAGCAGTTGCTGCCCGTCGGGGGCCAGCAGGTAGAGGGCACCGATGGAGGCACCCGTGCGGCGCACCGTCTCGGCGAACGCCGCGTCCCGCGCCTGCTCGTTCCTGGGCGAATCCACCGCTTCTCCCACGCGGCACCTCCAGCCCGGGGGACGGCTCACGGCGACGTCTTACGACTCGTCTTCCCGCAACGCGCGGAACGACCCCACCGCACGCGTCCGACGTCGTCCATACGGGGACGCTACGCTCCTGTACCGCGCTCGGCACGGGGTCCCGCACGGACGGTCCGGGGCTCCCGGCACCGCCCGCAGCCGGTCCGGAAAAGGCCGGGAAGCCCCGGCCGGACGGCGACGGACGACGGCCGGAACCCGCCGGCCTTCGTCCGTCGCCGGAGTCGCCCGCGCGCCCGGGGAGAGGGAGAATCCGGCATGAGCACACCGAGCACCGCCCCGTCTTTGCGCGGCACTCCCGAGGGGCTCCGGTGGGAGCCCAGCGCGCGATGGGTCCGCGGCCGGAAGGGCGACGTCACGGTCGTCGACAGCCGTCGTCCCGTCCTCGTGTGGGAGCCGGACGTCCCCGTACCGCTGTACGCCTTCCCGCGCGACGAGGTCCGCACAGACCTGCTGCGCCCGGCGGGGAACCCGCGCACCGGCACCCATACCGGCTCGACGGTCTTCTACGACCTCCTGGTCGGCGGCGAACTGCTGGAGAACGCGGCCTGGACGTTCCCGGCCGCCGACCTGGCCGGGCACATCGCCTTCGAGTGGTTCCGCCGTACCGGCAGGGGGCTCGACCACTGGTACGAGGAGGAAGAGGAGATCTTCGTCCACCCGCGGGACCCGTACAAACGCGTGGACGCCCTGCCGAGCAGCCGGCACGTGCGGATCGAGATCGGCGGCACCGTCGTGGCCGACACCGGCCGTCCGGTCCTGCTGTTCGAGACCGGGCTGCCCACCCGCTACTACATCCCGCGCGAGGACGTCCGCCTGGACCTGTTCGAGCCCACCGAGCACCGGACGGCCTGCCCCTACAAGGGCACCGCCGCGTACTGGTCCTGGCGCGGCGAGGGGGACGTCCCCGCCGACATCGTCTGGAGCTACGCCGATCCCCTGCCGGCGGCCGGTGCCGTCAGGGGGCTGCTCGCGTTCTACAACGAGGCGGTCGACATCACCGTGGACGGCGAGCGCCTCGATCGGCCGGTCACGCCCTTCACGGCCGCCCTGTCCCCCGGACCGGCGCACTGACGGCCCACACGGAACGGCCCCGGCGCGCTGACGGCGCACACGGACGGCCCCGGCGGGCGGCGAGCCGGCCGGGGCCGTTCCGTGTGCGTGGATCTCAGGGGAGCCGTGTCAGCCCTGGCGGGCCTTGAGGCGGGGGTTCTTCTTGTTGACCACGAAGACCACGCCGCGGCGGCGTACCACCTGGGCGCCGGGCTGGGACTTCAGGGAGCGAAGGGACTTGCGCACCTTCATGGCTGGGCCTCCTCGTGCTGGGGTGGGTACGGCGTGATCAGCCGCGGAGTGCCGCCCGGCGGCCGTAACGCCGCTGGAAGCGCTCGACGCGGCCGGCGCTGTCCACGACCCGCGCCGTGCCGGTGTAGACGGGATGGCCGGCCGACGAGATCTCCACGTCGATCAGCGGATAGGTGTGTCCGTCCCGCCACTCGATCGCCTTCGACGTGGTCGCGGTCGAGCGGATCAGGAACAGGGCGTCGGCGGCGCGGTCGCGGAAGACGACGGGCCGGGACTCGGGGTGGATGCCGGGCCTCATGGGTGGTGCCTCCTGGTGGCCGCCGCCGGGTGGGCGGCGGCGTGGGGTCAGCGTTCCTCGCGGAAGGGGACGTGCTTGCCGGCGACCGGATCGAACTTGCGCAGGACGAGCCGGTCGGGGTGGCTCCGACGGTTCTTGCGGGTCACGTAGGTGACGCCGGTCCCGGCCGTCGACCTGAGCCTGACGACGGGACGCAGAGTGCTGCGGGCCATGGGGTTCTCCCTTCATCCGGACCCCGGATTGACCGGGCCATGTCACACATGTCTGCAACACCGCACCCTGCCGTGTCATTCCCGGTAGGTTCCGGCCCCGCGAGGTCCACCGGCCACAACCGGAAGGGGCCCCCACCTATTCCCGGCGTCTCCGGGCGGGCGCGGGGACGCCGCTCGCGCTCTTCCCTCGGCGCGAGCCGTGGTGGAGACTCCGCTCAGCCGGAGGCCGCACCGCCCCTTCGGCCACCCTGCTCTCCCCCACCCCACCTTCGAGGGCTGCCCTTATGCCGATCGCACCTGCCGGCCTCCGCCTGGCCTGTACAGCCGCGGGACTCCTGCTCGTCGCCGCCACCGCCACGACGGCGGGCGCCGCCCAGCCCTTACCCGCCCGCACCGCGCACACCGCCGAGGCGTCGGACCCGGGCGCCTGGTCGGCGCCCTTGTCGACCCGGGGCCGCTACATCGTCGACAGCCGGGGCGACCGCTTCCGGCTGAGGGCGGCCAACTGGGACGGCGCACAAGGGTCCTGGACCGGCAGCGGCAGCGTCGCCGATCCCGCCAACCACCACGCGGGCCAGGACTCCCACGGCATACCCCTGGGTCTCGACCGGGTCGCTTTGCCGCAACTGATGGCCGACTTCCACGAGTTGGGCATCAACACCGTCCGCCTGCCGTTCTCCAACGAGATGATCCACAGCACCACGCCCGTCCCCGACGCCGCCGTGGCCGCCAACCCCCGGCTCCGCGGCAGGACACCGCTGCAGGTCTTCGACGCGGTGGTCGAAGCGCTCGACGGGAGCGGGTTCGCCGTGATCCTCAACAACCACACCAACACCTCGCGCTGGTGCTGCGGCGTCGACGGCAACGAGCGGTGGAACAGCGGACAGTCCACCCAGGCGTGGGCCGACGACTGGGTGTACATGGCCCGGCGCTACGCCGGCGTGCCCCGCGTCGTCGGCGCCGATCTCTACAACGAGGTCCGGCGCGACGTGCTCGACGACCCGAACTGGGGCATGGGCGACGCCCACGACTGGTACGCCGCGGCCCAGGCGGCCGGCGACCGCATCCTCACGGAGGCCGACCCCAGGCTGCTCATCGTCGTCGAAGGCATCAACTGGACCGGCGTCCCCGTGGACGGACTCCCCCACGGCAGGCCCGTCCTCACACCCGCCCGCACTCTGTCCCACACCCTCGTCGACGCCCACAAGCTGGTCTACTCGGCCCATTTCTACGGCTACACCGGCCCCCACCACAGCGGCGCCACCGGCATCGGCGAGACCCACGACGCCCGCTACCAGGACCTGACCCGCGACCAGTTGTCCGCGGCCCTGGCGGACGAGGCGTTCTTCGTCGAGGAGAGCGGCCGGCACTACACCGCGCCCGTCTGGATCAGCGAGTTCGGCATCGGCTCCGGTGAGACGAACCAGGCCGCCCGCACCTGGTTCACCGCCATCACCGACTACTTCGCCGACCACGACACCGACTACGCCTACTGGCCGCTGGTGGGACACGCGGGACACGACGACTGGGCGCTGCTGCGCTACGACGGCGCCGGGCACCGATCCGGCGTCCTCGACGCGGACGACTGGCGCGGTGCGGCCTGGCGGCACCTCGGTCAGGCGGCGGGCCGGACCGGCCCCGTGGCCCCCGTCCCCGTGTGGCGGATGCTCGCCGTCGACCACGGTGACGCGGTGGAGTCCGTGCGCGTCCGCGCCACGGGCGACTGGGACCCCGGGGCGTACAAGGCCGCCTGTCCGGACGGACTGCGGCTCATCGGTCTCAGCCACACCCGTGGCCGCGGCCTGTGCACCGACAGCGGCACGGACGGCCTGCGCTCCTCCACGGGCGGCCAGACCGTCGTCACCGACGAACGCCACGTCCCCGCCGGCGGCGACTGGGCGTCCGGGTACACCAAGCTCCAGTGCCCCGCGGGCGCCTTCCTCGCCGGCTACAGCGTGCGCGGCGAGCGGGTGTCGGCGGCGCTGTGCGTGTCCGGCCGCGACCCCCTGGCGGGGGCGGGGCGCACGGTGTGGTTCGACCGGTCGGACAACCGGCCCGCCGACGCCGCGGGCGGCGACTTCGCCCAGGGCGACTACAAGGGGCAGTGCGCGGCCGACGAGTACGCCGCCGGCATCGCCTTCACCACGAGGTTCGGCAGCAGGCCGGGCCCCGACGCACTGCTGTGCCGCCGGCTGTCCTGACGACGCGGCGCTGTCCGGGCCGGGGCCGTGCCGTCGCCGTCACGCCGGCCGGTCCTGCCCCGGCAGCCGGTCGCCGGCTCCGCGTACGAGCAGGAGCAGGGCGTCGACCAGGTCGTCGGCGGGGCTGCCCGTGGCCAGCCGCCGCAGCTGCAGGCCCATCACCAGGGCGACCGTGGTGGCCGCCAGCCGTTCCGCGTCCGGGACGCCGAGCGCGGTGAGGATCCGGGTGGCGAGGCGGTCGTAGGCATGGAACGCCTCGGCCGCCGCCTCCCGGAGCCGCTCGTCGCGCCCCGAGTGGATGTACAGCTCGAAGGGGGCGAGATGGGCGCTGTCGAACACCGTGCCACAGGCGACCTGGCCGGCCAGCGAGGCGGCGTCCTCGATGGCGATGCCCTCCGTCTGGCACTGGTCGGCCAACTCGGTGAAGTGCCGGGCCTCCTCGCGCACGAAGTGCAGCAGGCTCTCCCGCAACAGATCGTGCTGGGTCTCGAAGTGGTAGGTGACCGAACCCAGCGACACTCCGGCTTCCTTGGCGATGCGCCGGTTGGTGACGGCCGCGACTCCGTCCTCCCCGATGATCCGCAGGACGGCTTGGATGATGCGCTGGCGCGTCGGGGCGGCGAGGGCGGCGTTCTGCATGCCGCTCATTGTTCCATCAGCGCCCGGGCGTCCGGACGGACCGGTGGACAGCTCCGCCCGCCCTACCTATTGTTCGTTCGAACGAACAGACATGGAGGATGGCCGTGCACATTGCTGGGGCAACAGTTCTGCTCACCGGGGTCACCGGGGGCATCGGAAGCGCACTCGCCGCCGGACTGTCGGACCGCGGCGCGCGTCTGATACTCACCGGGCGCCGCAGGGAGGCCCTCGAACCCCTCGCCGAGCGGTACGGCGCGCGCACGGTCCTGGCCGACCTGGCCGACCCCGACGACGTGCGGCGCCTCGCCGAGGAGGCGGCCGGCACGGACATACTCGTCGCCAACGCGGCCCTCCCGTCCAGCGGCGACGTGCTGGACTACACCCCGGAGCAGATCGACCGGGCGTTCGCGGTGAACCTGCGGGCCCCCGCGGTGCTCGCCCGGCTGCTGGCGCCCGGGATGGTCGCCGCCGGGCGCGGGCACGTCTGCTTCGTCGGATCGCTGTCGGGCATGGCCGCCACCAAGTCGTCGACCATGTACAACGCCTCGAAGTTCGGACTCCGCGGCTTCTCGCTGGCCTTCCGCCAGGACCTGCACGGCACGGGGGTCGGCGTCTCGATCGTCCAGCCCGGATTCGTACGCGACCTCGGGATGTTCGCGAAGACGGGCTCACCGACGCCGGGCGGCGTCCGCACCGTGTCGCCGGACCGGGTGGTCAGGGGCGTGGCGCGGGCGATCGAACGGGACGTCGCCGAACTCAACGTGGCGCCGCTGGAGTTGCGGTTCCTCACGAAGGTCGCGTCGCAGTTCCCCGGATTCGCGGAGCGTGTGCAGCGGCTCGCCGGCGCGGACCGGACCGTGGACACGATCGTGGCCGCCCAGCGGGCGAGCCGCTGACGGCCGGTCGGGCCGGGTCACACCGCGATGAGCGGCTTGCTGTAGACCGTGGAGCTGCGCCGGACCGTCATGCCGATGCCCTCGTAGAGCGCGAGCGCCCCGGTGTCGGTGTGGGTCCACAGCGTGCAGGACCGCTTCCCCCGGTCGTGGAAGGTGCGGAACGCCTCGTGCAGCAGCGCGCGGGCGATCCCCCGGCCGCGTTGGTCCCGTCGTACCGCGACCCGCTCGACGTATCCCTCGTCGCTGCCGGGATCGTCCTCGCAGAGCACGACGCCGACCAGCTCGCCGCCCGCGAAGGCCAGCGGTGAGGCGGCCGGGGCGAACGCCGCGCGTTCGACGGTGAGCCGGGCCCACTCGGGATAGCTCTTGCGCCGCTGCTGCCATTCGTCGAACGCGTCCTCCGTGACCCGGTACGCCGCCTGTTCGTCACCGGGCCGGAAGGGCCGCATCGTGACACCCGGCGGTGGCCCCGGCACCGCCGGACCGGCGGGCAGGCCGATCTCCAGCAGCCACTCGGTGACGAGCGGGACGTAGCCACCGGCCCGGAGCAGCGCGCTCGCCCCGGGGTCGCTGTCCGGGACCGACTGGGACAGGCGGTCGTTCCCCAGGCACCGGGCGCGTACCTCCGCCCAGTCGAGCAGCGCGCCGCCGAGACCCCGCGCCCGGTGCCCGGGGTGGACGTCGACCCGGGCCCGGCGCCCCTTCACCCAGCCCCAGCCGGCCGGTTCGCCGCTCGTGTCGCGCACGAGCACCGCCTCGGCGGCCGGATCCGTGTCCGGCACGCCGAGGTCGGCGGCGATGCGGTCGAAGTCGGTCACCGCGCGGCCGTGCAGGTCACGCTCGCAGGCGGTGACCAGACGGTGGACGGTGCCCGCGTCGGCCGTGCCCGCCGGCCGGGCCCGGTAACCGTGTGGCAGCCGCTCCTGGAGATCAGACATGAGGTGAACCCTCCGCCATCGGGGCCGCCCTGTCGACCGTGCCGAGGTGCGTCAGCGACCGGCGGCGGCCGTCACCGCGGCGAGGTCCTCACCGGTGAGCCGGGCGATGCGGTGGGGGCTGACACCGGCGGCCAGGGCCCGTGCGAGCAGTTCGTCGCGGCCGTCCGTGCAGTCCCGGTAGGCGAGCAGGTCGTTCTCCACGGCGGCGACCGTCTCCGGGGCCCTGTGGTGGCGCAGCCGGCTCAGTTCCTCGTCGCTCAGCGGAACCGGCAGCCGCTCCGCGCCGCCGGGGATGTCGTCCGTGTCCTCGGGGGCCACCACCCGCAGGCACGGGGAGGTGGCCGGCACACCCTGGGCGTGCAGCCAGGCCCGCACCGAGGCCGTCTCCATGCACGACAATTCGCCCAGGGCGGGCACCGGCACGCCCAGGGGCGAGTCCGGGTCCTCCACGAGGAACAGGTAGGCGTCATCGGTCATCAGCGACTCCTCGTCACATGTCGTCGGCGCGTCGCCGCGGCACAACTCGTCGGTCCGTCGCCGTCCCGCCTACCCCGTCCGTGCCGGGGTACGGCCCACCGGCGCCACCGCGCTCGGCGCACCGGCGCGTCGCGCGGTCAGCGGACCACCGGCACCGCTCCGGGAGCGGCCGTAAGGGTGGCGTGTCCGCCGTGGCGGCAGTGCACGATCCGGTCGCCCAGGCCGACCCTGTCGGCCTCGCTCAGGAAGGCGGACAGCGGCGACCGCATCACCGTGTAGTCGTGGTAGTGCACGGGCAGGATGCTGCGGGGCGCGAGGCGCCGGGCGAGTTCCGCGCCCTGCGCGCCGTCCATGGTCACCACGAAGCCGCCGGGCAGCCGGGTTCCGCCCAGGTGCAGGACGGCCAGGTCGGCGGTGGGGAAGCGCTCGGTGATCTCGTCGAGGCCGTCGTACACGAGCGTGTCGCCCGAGAGGTACAGCCGCAGCCGGGGCGGGCCCGCGACGGGGCCGAACTCCAGCATGCTGCCCATCACCGGCGGCAGCAGGGCCCTCAGCACCGGGTGGCCGGCGTGCCGGCCGGGCAGTGCCGTGACCCGGACCTGTGCCCCGCCCCGGGTGAGGGTGAGCCCCTGCCAGGTCCGCAGTCCCGCGGTGCGCCCGAAACCCTGGATCACCTTCAGCCGGCGTGCGGCATGGGGTGTGGTCAGCACCGGGACGTCGTGGTCCAGGTGCCGGCGGGCCTGCCGGTCCCAGTGGTCACCGTGCAGGTGGGAGAGCACGATCCCGTCGAGGCCGGGCAGTTCGCGCGGTCCGGTGGCGGGTTCGGTCAGACGCCGGCTCACGAGGCCGTGCCCGAGATAGGCGTACTGGCCGCGGTGCAGGAAGTTCGGGTCGGTCAGCAGGGTCAGCGGGCCGTAGCGCAGCAGGACGGTCGCGTTGCCGATGAAGTGGATGTCGACCGCGTCACCGGCGGGGTCGGCGTGGTTCCCGGACATGGTCGGCCGCCCTTCGCCCGAGGCCGGGCACCGGCGCCGCCGCAGGAGCCGGTGCGCTCTTCGCCGGACGGGGTACCCCTCGGCGGGTGGTGCCACGCGAACCGTGGCACCGCGTCGCGGCAGGCGGCACCGACAGGACGGAGGGCCGGTTCGTGTTCGAGGGGTTCGAGGCCGGGCGGGTACGGACGGACGGCGCGTCGATCTTCGTCCGCCACGGCGGCGAAGGGCCGCCGGTGGTGCTGCTGCACGGACATCCGCGGACGTCGGCGACCTGGCACCGGGTCGCCCCGCTCCTCGTCCGCCGCGGCTTCACCGTCGTCTGTCCCGATCTGCGCGGCTACGGCAGGTCCCGGGGCCCGGCGCCGACGCCCGACCACGCGGGGTACGCCAAACGCGCCGTCGCCGGCGATGTCGTCGCCGTGCTGCGCGCGCTCGGCCACGAGCGGTTCGCACTCGCCGGCCACGACCGCGGGGGCCCGGTGGCGCTCCGGCTTGCGCTGGACCATCCCGGCGTGGTCTCGCGTGTGGCCCTGATCGACTGCCTCCCGCTGAGCGAGCACCTCTCCCGGATCACGGCGGAGTTCGCCACACGGTGGTGGCACTGGTTCTTCTTCGCCCAGCCGGACGTCCCCGAGCGCGTGATCAACGCCGATCCGGACAGCTGGTACCGCGGCGACCCGGAGACCATGGGGCGGGAGAACCACGCCGAGTGGCGGCGGGCCACCCGCGACCCCCGGGTCGTCCGGGCCATGCTGGAGGACTACCGGGCCGGCCTGACGATCGACCGGCGGCACGAGGAGGCGGACCGGGCCGCCGGGGCGCGGATCCGGTGCCCGGCCCTGGTCCTGTGGTCCGACCGGGACGACCTGGAGGAGCTGTACGGCGACCCGGTCGCCATCTGGCGGCGCTGGGCCGTCGACGTCCGCGGCCACGGCATCGACTCCGGGCACCACGTGGCCGAACAGGCCCCGGGGGAACTCGCGGCCGCCCTGGGCGACTTCTTCGCGGCGGCCGGTTGAGGGCGTCCGGGCCGGTCGGCATTTGGCCGAGGATGCTGCGGCGGCGGGCCCGGGGAACTGGTAATTCCTCTTGAGGACGGCCGACTTCGACGGAGCAGAGAGGCAGGGCGACCAGCGTGAGCGTGACCATGGCGCAGAGCACGCCGACGAGTCTGCGGTTACCGGGGATCGTGCTGGGGGTGGGACTCGGGGGCTTCGTGGACGGCATCCTCCTGCATCAGCTCCTCCAGTGGCACCACATGCTCACCAGCACCAACCACGACCGCATCGGCGTGCGGTACTACGATCCGCACACCGTCTCCGGTCTGCGGATGAACACCGTGTGGGACGGGGTCTTCCACACCGTGTGCTGGATCGCCGTGCTCACCGGTCTGGCGATCCTGTACTCGCGGGTGACGGCCGGACGACGCCAGGTGTGGACCTCGCGGGCCCTGTGGGGCTGGATCCTGGTCGGCTGGGGCCTCTTCAACCTGGTCGAAGGCGTCCTCGACCACCAGATCCTGGGCATCCACCACGTCCGCGGCGGACCCCACCAGAGGTGGTGGGACATCGGCTTCCTCGTCCTCGGGGCACTGCTCGTCGCGGGCGGCCGGCTCCTCGCCCGCGGCGGCCGGCCCGTCGAACCGCCGGCCACCGGCGCCGGACGGACCGCCTGATGCATCCGGGCACCCCGCACATGCACCACTCCGCGGGCGGCGCCCTCCCGGAGCTGCTGCCCGCCCTGGTCCTGCTGCTCTGGGCCGGCGGCTACCTGTACCTGGGCCGGCTGGCCCGGCTGCGCAACCCGGTGCGGGGCTGGAGCCGCCGGCGTACCGCCTGCTTCCTGTCGGGGCTGCTCATGCTGGCCGTCGCACTGCTGCCGCCCGTGGCGCCGTGGGCGCACGCCGACTTCCGCGGGCACATGGCGCAGCATCTGCTCATCGGGATGTACGCCCCGCTCGCCCTGGTGCTGGGCGCACCGGTCACCCTGCTGCTGCGGGTGCTGCCGGCGCCCCGAGCGCGCCGGCTGACCGGCGTCCTGCACGGCCGACCGGCCCGGTTCCTCGCCCACCCGGCCGTCGGCCTGGTGCTGTCGACGGGCAGTCTCGCCGTCCTGTACTTCACGCCGCTCTACAACGCCGCCATGGACCGGCCGGCCGGCCACTGGCTGCTGCACGCGCATTTCCTGCTGTCGGGCTGCCTGTTCGCCCATGCCGTCGCCGGGCCCGACCCCGCTCCGGGCCGTCCGGGTGTCCGGACCCGGCTCGTCCTCCTCGGCTGCGCCATCGCCGTGCACTCGGTCGTCGCGCAGCTGATGTACGGCGGCTTCTGGGTCGACGTCCACGCCCCGGTCCCCGAGGTCCGGGGCGGTGCGGAGATCATGTACTACGGCGGTGACATCGCCGAACTCCTCCTCGCGGCGGCCCTGGTGACCACCTGGCGCCCCGCACCCCGCGCTCACCCGGCGCGGGCCTGAGGCCGCGTGCCGGTCAGCCGTCCACGGTGGCCTCCCCGCGTTCCCGGTCGGATCCGGGCCACACGTACGGCAGATCGTCCGGTACGCCGGGGAACGCGTCGGCGTAGGCGTCGTGGTCCTTGCGGACGAGCGCGGACTGGTGGCTGCGGTGGAAGCCCTCGTCGCCGAGCCAGGGCGGCAGCTCGCCCGCGGCCGCCAGGTCGTGCTGCCCGCGCACGGGCGAGCCCGGGCGGCAGTGGGCGAACCCGGCGACCAGCGAGGCGGCACAGCTGTCCTGGTGGCCCTGCTCCCGCCACACCCGGCAGACCTCCAGGCCGTACCGGACCAGCGCCTCCTCGTAGCCGCTCCACATGCGCACGGCCGGGTGCCTGCGCCAGCCGTATCCCGGCACGGTCAGTCCGCGCAGCACCTGGAGGGCCTCCACCCGCTGCTTGCCCAGGCGGCGGCGGTCCAGGAGCAGTGCGGAGCGCCGGAAGTCGGGATCGGGCAGGAACGTCTGCATGGTCGCCGTCCTCCGCGGGTGTCGTTCACCGCCTGCGCAGGGCGGAGGGCTTGTGCACGGCGGTGTTGCCGGACTTGTCGCTGCGCACCTCGTACTGCGGCTCCTCGGGGGAGGCGTCGACCTCGCGTCCGGCGGCCTCGGTGCGCTTGGTGATCTTGCGTTCGACCTTCCCCTCGGCGGTCGAACCGTGGCTGTTCCAGGCCACCTTGTCGCCCTTGCGGAACGTGTCGTCCGACTTGCGCTGTGACTTCTTCGCCATGGTGTGTTCCTTCCTTGCCCGATGTCTCCCCGGCCCCGGACGGGCCTTGGGGGTCAGGTGGCGCGTCCCGTGGCGGCGCGGTCGGCCTCGCCCCCGGCGCCGAGCAGCCCGGTGGGCAGGAGCGGTCCCCCGGCTTCCAGCCGGGCCAGTTCACGGCGGGACAGGCGCAGGACCAGTGGGGGCAGCACCGCCCGTACCGGTTGCACGAGGCGCAGCCACGGCGGCGCGTACACGGCGGTGCGCCGGCGTTCCAGCCCGCGTACGAGACGGCCGACGACGGTCTCGGTGCTGTACACGCGCCGGGCGGGGCGCGGCATGTGGGCGCGGAGTTCACGCAGCGCGGCCTGCCGGTCGCCGTCGCGCACCATGTCGGTGTCGGTCCAGTTGACGTAGGCGATGCCCACGCCGACGCCCCGGTGGGCGACCTCGGCCCGCAGCGCGTGGGCGAAGGCCTCCACGCCGGCCTTGGAGGCGCAGTAGGCGCTCATCAGGGGGGCGGCGCCGAGGGAGGCGAGGGAGGCGACCTGCAGGTAGTGGCCCGCGGTGGCGTAGAGGTCGGGCAGGAACGCCCGCGCCGTCTGCGCGCTGCCGGTGAGGTTGACGTCGATCACCCGCCGCCAGTCGGCGGGGTCGGTGGTGTCGAAGGGGCCCGCCTCCGCGATGCCCGCGTTGGCGATCACCGCCGACGGCGGGCCCAGCCGGCCGCGCACCTCGCGCGCGGCCGCCTGCAGCGCGGGCAGGTCGGTCACGTCGGCGCCGAGTGCCAGGGCGGGTGCGGGAAGACTCGCGGCGAGCTCCTCCAGCAGGTCCTTCTCATGGCCGAGCAGGGCCGTTCTGGCTCCCCGCGCGGCCAGTTCGCGGGCGAGCGCGGCACCGATGCCGCGCGCGGCACCGGTCACCACGACCGTCCGGTTCTTCAGGGGGCTGGTTCGCACGGGAGGGCCTTTCTGTCCTGCGGGCCGGTCACCGGGCTGCTCCGCGGAGGCGGGCGTCCGGCACGGTTCACCACTCGGTGGCCCCGGGCACCGCCGAGTGGTCCGGATGGCCGGCGGTGCGGCGGGCTTCCTTCATCTCCGCCTCGTACAGGTGGTCCCGGCCCTCGGCGAGTTCGTCGACGGCGCTGCGTTCGAGGTCGCGGAACGGCCGGTAGTAGGTGTCGTCGTAGGCCTCGACGACCTGGAACGTCCAGTGGCCGGGGATGACGTTGCGGCCGAGGATCTCCGACTGGACCTTGTCGGCCCACTCGGGATGGCCGGCCTCCCGCAGCAGTCGTACCGCCCGGTCCAGTTCCAGGTCGGCTCCGCCGGTCAGCTGGTGGAAGCTGTAGAGATGGCCGCGGGCCCGCTCGGTGGTCTCCAGTGCCTTGGACAGGGATCCGAGGGCCTCGACGGTCTTGTCGCTGACTCCGTCGGGTCGCCGGTGCCGGCGGTCGGGTCCGTCCTGGTGCTCGCTCATGACGCTCCCTTGGTGCGGTGGCCGGGGTGCCGGCCCGTGGGACTCGGTGCGTACCGTCTGTGTGCACCTCTTCTCGCTGTGTCGGACGTCCGGATGCGTTCGCCGGAACGGCCGCTCAGACCGGGTGCCCGGCCCGGTCGCGGCGGGTCAGCAGACGCTGGGCGCGGACCAGTCCGGGTGCCCGGTGCGCGCGCAGTGCGGCGCGGGCGGCGTTGGCGCCCGGGGCACCGTGCACACCGCCCCCCGGGTGTGCGCCGGCGGAGGCCAGGAAGAGTCCCGCCACCGGGGTCTCCGGGCGGCCGGTGCCGGGTACCGGCCGGAAGACGAGCTGCTGGTGCAGGGCGGTCGTACCGCCGTTGATGGCGCCGCCGAGGAGGTTGGCGTCCAGTTCCTGGAGGGTGGGCGGGGCGAGCACGCGGCGGGCGCGGATGCGGGAGCGGAAGCCGGGGGCGAACCGCTCGACCTGCCGCTCGACGCGGTCCGCCATGCGGTCCCGGTCCGCGGGCCCCCAGTCGCCGGTGATGCCCTCGTCACCGGCGTCCGACCGGATGTCGTGCGGGACGTGCGTGTAGGCCCAGGCGGACTCGGTGCCCCGGGGGGAACGGACGGGGTCGGACAGGGTCATCTGGCCGAACAGGGCGAAGGGGCGGTCGGGTACCTGGTGCATGGCGATCTGCGCGGCGAAGCGGGTCAGCTCGTCCATGCCGTCGGCCAGGTGGACGGTCCCGGCCCGGCGGGCCTGCTCGGCCTGCCAGGGCACCGGCCCGTCCAGCGCCCAGTCGACCTTGTAGGTGGCGAAGTCCCACTGGAAGCGCCGCAGGTCCTCCATGAGCTGCGCCGGCACGTGCTCGGGGCCGACGAGTTCGCGGTAGAGGACCGGTACGGCCACGTCGGCGAGCACGGCCCTGCGGGCGGGCACCGTCTCCCCGCCGGCGGTCCGCACGCCCACGGCCCGTCCGTCGCGTACGGCGACGGCGGCCACGCGCTCCCCGCAGCGCACCTCTCCCCCGTGCGCGGCCAGACGTCGCACCAGCGCCTCGGTGAGGGCGCCGGAGCCGCCGACGGGGACGGGGAAGCCGTACGTCTGTCCGAGCATCGACATCAGCCAGCCGAAGCCGCCGCTGCCCGCCGACTCGGGGGTGAGGTCCGCGTGCAGCGCGTTGCCGGCCAGCAGCAGGCGGCCACCCTCGCCGCGGAACTCCTCCTCGCCCAGCCGGCGCACCGGGAGGACCAGGGAGCGTGCGGTGCGCAGGCCGCCCGCGGCCCGCAGTCTCAGCGCCAGCCGGGTGGTCGCCCGGACAGGCGGGAACGGGGTGAACAGGGCACCCAGCAGGTCGGAGCGGATGGTGTCCCACAGGTCCCACAGGCGCCGCCAGGCCGCTCCGTCGCCGGGCGCGAACGCCTCGAGGGAGTCTGCGGTGGTGTCGAGGTGCCGGTCCAGGACGGCGCACCGGCCGTCGCTCAGGGGATGCGCCAGCACGTGCGGCGCGTGGCTCCAGCGCAGCCCGTGGTCCTGCAGACGGAGCGCGGACAGGATCGGGGAGGCGGCCGCCAGCGGATAGAACGAGCTGAACAGGTCGTTGACGAAGTCCGGGTCGACGCCCCGGTCGTGGCGGACCGCGCCGCCCGGCTCCGGCTGCTCCTCCAGGACCTGGACGCTCCATCCGGCGTCGGCCAGCAGGTTCGCGGCGACGAGTCCGTTGGGGCCCGCCCCGATCACCACGGCGTCAGGCATGGCGGGCCCCTCCGCCGCGCGGCAGTCGCCGGGCGGCCCGCCCCCGGTCGCGTTCCCCGTCCTCGCACGCCTTGGCGAGGCGGGCGAGCATGGCGCGGTGGCGCAGCTGTATCAGCGCCTCGAAGCCGACGTTGTGCAGCGCCCCGCCGGCCCCCTGGAGGGGGTGTTCGTCGACGATGACCAGGCAGTGCTCGCCCCACTCGCGCAGCTCGATCGCGATGCGGGCCGTGCCGAGGATGCCGGCGTGGGCCTCCAGCTCCAGCAGGGAGCCCTCCTCGCAGCGCCGTACGACGGTCTCGTTGCCCAGGCGGAACGGGCCGAGCCGTACCTGGTAGCCGATCGACGCCTCCCGCTCCGGCCACCGGCCGAGTCCGGGGGACGCGGACGACGTGCCCACCACCCATTCCGCGTATCTGCTGCCGTCGGCGAGGACGTCCCACACCGCTGCGGGGCTGGCTTTGATCAGGCGATGACGTACGGCCACGAACGCCTCCGGTCTCACGGGCTCGGGTCGGAACCCCGGCCGAGTGCCCCGGACACCGTCGCTCCAACCTGGGGAACCGGCCCGGGACGGGGGCCCCGGGGAGGCAGAGCGGCAGCGTCAGACCGCGGCCGCGTGTCCGGCGGTGACCGCCTTCAGCTCGGCGAGCGCCGCCCGCAGCAGGCCCGCCATCTCGCCTTCCTCGGCCGCCGCGATCCAGCGTTCGAAGCCGACCTTGAACACGGCCGTCCCGGCTTCCGCGGCGAGGCTCGCGGCCGGCTCGGTGACCCCGCGGCCGCGCAGGGCGCCGGCGACCGCGGCCGTCATCGAGGCGAGTTTGATCAGCTCGCGCTCCTGGAGTTCGGGGTTGGCCACGACCACGGCGTGCCGTCGGCGCGCGTGCTCCCACCGGTCGGCGAACGCCCCGGAGACCGCGTCGAGGCCCGCCGCGAGCGCGTCGACCGGTGCCGCCCGCTCCGGAGCCTCGGCGACCGCCCGTGCGAAGAGGTCCTGGAGCTCGCCCGAGCCGGCGAAGAGCACCTCGCGCTTGTCGGCGTAGTGCCGGAAGAAGGTCCGCTCGGTGAGGCCGGCCCGCTTGGCGATCTCCGCCACGGTGGTCTGTTCGTACCCGTGCTCGCTGTAGAGCTCCAACGCCGCTTCCGCCAGGCGCCCCCGCGCGTTCGGCTCCCATCTACCCATGGGCCGATCGTACGCGATGACAGTGCCTGACATCAGGTGTAGGGTCGATGACAGTAACTGACATCGAACTGTCCGGGAGCTTTGCCATGCGCATTTTCGTGACCGGTGCGTCCGGCTGGATCGGATCCGCCGTCGTCCCCGAGCTCGTCGACGCGGGCCACCGGGTCGTCGGGCTGGCCCGCTCCGGGACCTCCGCCGCCGCTCTCACCGCGGCCGGGGCGGAGGTGGTCCGCGGCACCGTCGACGATCTGGACCTCCTGCGGGACTCGGCCGCCGCGTCGGACGGCGTGATCCACCTCGCCTTCAAGCACGACATCGCCTTCACCGGCGACTTCCAGGGCGCAGCGGAGGCCGATCGCCGGGCCGTGGACGTCTTCGGGGAGGCGCTCGCCGGGACCGGCCGCCCCCTCGTCATCGCCTCCGGCGTGGTGGGCCTCGCGCCGGGGCGGGTGGCGACCGAGCGGGACCGGCCCACCGTGGACGGCTCGCCCGTCTCCGTCCGGTCGGCCACCGCGCAGGCGGCGCTCGACCTCGCCTCCCGGGGGGTGCGTTCCTCCGTGGTCCGGCTCTCCCCCACCTGCCACGGCGAGGGCGACCACGGCTTCATGGCGACCCTGGTCGCGATCGCCCGCGCGAAGGGGGTGTCCGGCCACGTCGGCGACGGCGGCAACCGCTGGCCCGCCGTCCACCGCCTCGACGCCGCCCGGCTGTTCCACCTCGCCGTCGAGAAGGCCCCCGCCGGGTCGGTGCTGCACGGAGTGGCCGAGGAGGGTGTGGCGATCCGCGACGTCGCCGAGGTGATCGGACGCCACCTCGGCGTGCCGGTCGTCTCCGTGCCGCCGGAGGCCGCGCCGGAGCACTTCACCTGGCTGAGCGGTTTCCTGGGCACCGACGTCCCGGTGTCCGGCGCACTGACCCGGGAGCTCCTGGGCTGGGCGCCGACCCGCCCGGGTCTCCTGGCCGACCTGGAGGCGGGCCACTACTTCCGGGCACCCGCCCCCACGGGCGCCTGACCGGCGGGAGGCCGGGTCCGCCACGGGAGGCGTGCGACCCCGGCCCGCCGTCCTCGACGCGGATGCCCACACCGGGCGGTTGAACGGCCTCGAAGCCGGTTGGCACCTCAACACCCCTACATTCGCGTTTACTTGCTCACCGCAGGGGCGCCGTCGGCCAGAGCGGCTCGGTCGCCGCCTCCTCGGCCGCCCGCAGCACCCGCAGGACGTTGCGCCCGGTCAGGGCCTCCAGTTCGGTCCGGGACCAGCCCCGGCCGGCGAGTTCCCCGAGCAGCACCGGGTAGCCGGAGACGTCGGCGAGGCCGGCCGGCTGATGGTCGACGCCGTCGTAGTCCCCGCCGAGGCCGATGTGGTCGACGCCTGCCACGTCACGGGCGTGCTCCACGTGGTCGGCGACCTCGGCCACGGTCACCTCGGGTCGCGGATGCGCCTCCAGCCAGCGGCGCAGGCGGTCGTCGGGCGATGTGTCGAAGAGGTCCGCGTGCTCCTCGGCGACCGCCGCCGGGTCCTCGCCGGGGCGGGGCGCGCGCGGCCACCGCCAGGTGTCGGCGGCGAGCCCGAGGCGTTCGCGCTCCGCCTGCAACTCCTCGGCCCACTCGGCCACTTGCGCGGATATGAAGTAGGGCACGAAGGTCAGCTGGAGGACCCCGCCGTTGTCCCGGAGGAGTTCGAGGACCGGGTCGGTGACGTTGCGCGGATGGTCGTTGAGGGCCCGGGCCGACGAGTGGCTGAACAGCACCGGCGCGGTCGACGCCGTGAGGGCCGCGCGCTGCGTGGACTCGGCGACGTGCGAGAGGTCGACGAGGATCCCGGTGCGGTTGAGGTCGGCGACGATCGCCCGCCCCGTGTCGTCGAGACCGCCCACCCCGGGCTCGTCGGTGGCCGAGTCGGCCCAGGAGGTGTTGTCGTTGTGGGTCAGGGTCACGTAGCGCACCCCGAGCCGCGCGTACGACCGCAGCACACCCGGCGACTCCGCGAGGCTGTGGCCGCCCTCCACACCCAGCAGCGAGGCGATCCGGCCGTCGGCGAAGGACTTCTCGACGTCGGCGGCGGTGTAGGCCATGCGCAGGGCCTCCGGGTAGCGGGCTACGAGCCGGTACACGGCGTCGATCTGCTCCAGGGTCGCCACGACCGCCTCGGGCTCGGGCAGTTCGGAGGAGACGTACACGGACCAGAACTGCGCGCCGACGCCTCCCGCGCGCAACCGGGGCAGATCGGTGTGCAGATCGGGCCGGCCGTCCGCGAGACCCTCGACGCTGTAGCCGGAACGGGCGCGCAGGGCCACCGGCAGATCGTTGTGGCCGTCGACGACGGGTGTGCTCCGCAGGGCTTCGGCTACGACATCGCTCATGGGCTCGTACTCCTTCGTCGACGGGAACGGGCTGCCGGCGCGCACGGCCGCACTCGTGCGGGGAGGGGAGGCGGCCACGACTGCCGTGCGCGCTCCTCCCCCTCGTGCCGCCCCGGTGCCCGGGCGGCGGCGCCGGACCCGGTGATCCTGCCCCGGCGGGGCGCGGCCACACGGCCCGCAACTCCCGCCGGACGCGGGCCGACCCGGGCCGCCGGCCGGCAGCGAGAAGCGGACGCCCTTCTTCATCCTCGTGTCATCGCGCGTTATGGACCCTGACCCTCGCCGCGGGCACCTTGGCGATGTGCCGCTGGGGCACCCCTGAGACGAGGACGGGGCGAATGACACCGATCAGCCGAAGAGGCTTCGTGGGGCTCGGCGCTTCCATCGCAGCGGGTGCGACGCTCGGCGCCGGTCCGCGTACGGCGGCCGCCGCACCGGCGACGGCCACGGCGACCGGCACGATCAAGGACGTTCGGCACGTGGTGATCCTCATGCAGGAGAACCGCAGCTTCGACCACTACTTCGGCCGCCTGAAGGGCGTCCGCGGCTTCGACGACCGCAGTGGCATCCCCCTGAACGGCGGATACGGCGTCTTCGATCAGCCCAACGGCACGGGCCGCCAGTACCCGTGGAAGCTCAGCGCGACCCCGCCCGCCGGCGGCAAGGACGGCGAGACGCTGGCGCAGTGCGACGGCGACCTGCCCCACTCGTGGTCCTCGCAGCACTCCGCCTGGAACAAGGGCCGTATGGACAACTGGGTCGCGGGAGTCGGCAACGTCCGCTCCCTCGGCTACCTGGACCGGTCCGACATACCGTTCCACTACGCGCTCGCCGACAACTACACGATCTGCGACGCCTACTTCTGCTCCACGCTCAGCGCCACCGGGCCCAACCGCACCTACCTGTGGAGCGGCAAGGTCGACCAGTCCAGCTACGACGGCGGCGACGAGTCCGGCCTGACCTGGCAGAACTACGCCGAGGCCCTGCAGGGCGCCGGGGTGACCTGGAAGGTCTACCAGAACGCGGCGGACAACTACGGCGACAACGGCTGCGCCTACTTCAAGACCTTCGCGAGCGCCAAGCCGGGCAGCGCGCTGTACGACCGGGGCATGTCCTCCGTGCCGAGGGCCACCGGTTCGACCCCGGACGACATCGCGGCCGCGATCAAGGCGGACGTCGTCGCGGGCACCCTCCCGCAGGTCTCCTGGGTCGTCCCCAACCAGGCCTTCTCCGAGCACCCCTACGCCCCGCCCGGCGACGGCGCCCACTTCGTCGGTCTCGTCCACCAGGCCCTCACGGCCGACCGGGACGTCTTCGACTCGACGGTCCTCTTCCTCAACTACGACGAGAACGACGGCTTCTTCGACCACGTGCCCCCGCCGGCGCCTCCCGCCGGTACGGCCGGTGAGTTCCTCAACGGGGTGCCGTACGGTTTCGGCTTCCGCGTCCCGATGATCGTCGTGTCACCGTGGACGCGCGGCGGCTGGGTCTCCTCGGAGGTGTTCGAGCACACCTCGGTGCTGCGCTTCCTGGAGACCTGGACGAGCGCGCTGGGCACGCCCGCCACCTGCCCCAACATCAGCGACTGGCGCCGCAGGGTGAGCGGCGACCTCACCGGGGTCTTCGACTTCGCCCACCCGGTGTACGGCCCGGTGGACCTGCCGGCGACCGGTGTCCTCGGCATGAGCACCTGCGGTCCCCTGCCGAACCCGGTGCCCACGAACAACGCCCTGCCCGCCCAGGAGAGCGGCACGCGTCCGGCACGTGCGCTGCCGTACCAGCCGAACGGCTACCTGGACCGCCTGGAGTTCGGGGCCGCCGGGAAGATCACCGCCTGGTTCACCATGTCCAACCAGGGCGCACCGGCGTCCCGGGCGGCCCACTTCTCCATCCATCCGGGCGCCTACCGGGACACCACGCCCTGGCAGTACACCGTCGACGCGGGCGGCACCACCTCCGACTACTTCTCCATCGGCGCGGGCTACGGCGACGGCAGGTACGACCTGACGATGCTCGGCCCGAACCGCTTCCTGCGGCGCTTCAGGGGCGACGCGACCAAGGCCGGCAAGGCGGCCGAGGTGAAATCCCGGTACGCCGTGGAGCCCGGCACCGGAAAGCCGGCCGTGTACTTCAGGATGACCAACTCGGGTGCGGCCCAGGTGAAGTTCACCATCACCTCGAACCACTACCGCGGCGACGGCCCGTGGACGTACACCGTCGCAGCGGGCGCCTCGGCGGAGGACTTCTTCAACGCCGTGGCGTACCAGGACGGCTGGTACGACTTCACGGTGACCGTCGACTCCGACGCCACCTGGTCGCGGCGGTTCACCGGGCACCTGGAGACGGGCGGGGCGAGCGTGAGCGGCTGACCCCCACCGGGCCGTCGGGACGACCAGGGCCCCGACGGCCCGCCTCGGCGCACAGCGCTACTCGTCCCCTCCCGCGGGAGACCGGAGACCGCCGGGACGGGGGGCGGACGCGCCGGCCAGGAGTTCGAGGGTCGCGCGGAGCCGCTCGCGGGCCTCCTGGTCGGTGAGGAGGCCGTCCGGGCCGACCATGCCCCGGTCCACCGGGATCCGTACGCAGGCCGGCTCCACGATGTCGGCGCCGGTGTAGCCCAGGACGGACCGCAGGGTGGCCTCGGCGCCCTGCCCGCGGCCGGGAGCAGCCGCGTTGACCCACGCGGCCGGCTTGTCACAGATCTCGGTGCCGCCGACGGTCCAGTCCAGCAGGTTCTTGAACGACCCCGGCAGCGTGCCCGCGTACTCGGGCGTGCAGACGAGGATCGCGTCCGCCCGCTCGATCGCCGTACGCAGTGCGGTCACCGGAGCGGGCAGGGGGTCGTTGTCGTCGTCGGGGTTGAAGTGCGGAAGCCCGGCGAGGCCGTCGTAGAACGAAGTCGCGACCCCGGCGGAGGGACCCACGGCATGCGCGGTACGCAGCACGGTCTCGTTGGTCGATCCGGTCCGCAGGCTCCCCGACAGCAGCAGAATCATCGGCAGTGAACTCACCCGATCAACCTACCGCCGAGCCCCACACCCCATCGGACCTCGCGACGACGGCCCTGAGTTCGCGCGCCGAGCGAGCCGAGAGCGCGTGCGTCACGGTGCCGAGGAGCGCACGCGCCTCCCAGGGATCACCGCCGCAGCAGTCCCAGTGGCTGTTGCCCCGCTCGTGGTCCTGCCACAGCAGGCGCTCGGGGGTCCGGACGTACTCCTTCCACAGGCGCACGGCCGCGGCGACCTCTCCCGGCCCCAGGTAGGCCCGCGTGCGTTCGAGCCGATCGATCTCACCCAGCGCACGGCGGGACAGGCCGTCGATCACCGTCGTCGCGGCGTGTGTCCGGTGCCGCTGGCAAAGGGCGGTCCGGACCTCTCCGGGCCGTCTACGCGGCACAGGCGTTTCGTGTCGTGGTCACGCCGGACATGATGGCACCTGAACCCGCGGCGCCCCCACGGATTTTCCGGCGGCGTCCCCGAGGACACACGGGCCCGGCTGCCGGACGGCGGCGGAGCGGTCCGGCCGTGTGGATCAGCCGGTGGCGTTCGCGAGGGCCTTCGGCCTTCGCCGTACCTCGGCGAGCACCCGGGCGCCCCGGTCGGGGGCGGTGTCGAGGCGGCCGAGGACGGACGGCGCCGCGATCGCGGGAAGCAGGTGCTTGAAGAGTGCCGACATCCGCGCGTCCAGGTCGGTCCAGCCCGCCACACCCTGGGAGACGAACTGCACCCCGATCCACGCGCCGAGGAAGACCTGCGCGGACTCCTCCGGCACGACGTGCGGGAGCACCTCCCCGCGCTCCTTGGCCTCCGCCAGCACGCGGGCGGTCAGTTCGGCCCAGGCCGGCCAGGCGCTGCCGAAGACGTCGCGGCCCTGGAGGTCCGCGGAGAGCCGGACCCCGGCGAGCAGCATCGGCTCCTGCGGCAGGCGCTTGGCCAGGGTCATGCCGGCGTCCACCCACTCCTGCAACTTCAGTTCGCGGGGCAGGTGGTACTCGGTGGTGATCTGCTCCTGCAGCACGCCTTGGGCGAGGGCCGCCTTGGAGTCGAAGTGGAAGTACAGGGCGCCCTTGGTGACGCCGGCCCGCTGGAGGATCTCGGCGATCGTGGCCGCCGCGTACCCGCGCTCCGCGAAGACGGCCGCCGCGGCCTCCAGAACCGCGCGTCGGGTCCGGACAGCTCGCTCCTGCTGAGCCATCGACCCTCCTCAAGCTGAAGATTAAACCATCCAGCTCGTACCATACCGCACGGCGATACGGCAAGGAGGCCGCGGCGACAGGGTCACCGCGGCCTCTTGGAGCCGTAGTCGTACGCCCGGTTGGCGACCGGGGGACGGTCTCACTGGGTCGTCAGCATGCCTTCCCGGAGCCGCTTCAGGGTGCGCGACAGCAGACGCGACACATGCATCTGGGAGACGCCCAGGCGCTCGCCGATCTGCGCCTGGGTCATCTCCTCGACGAAGCGCAGATGCAGGATCAGGCGGTCCCGCTCGGGCAGTTCGGCGATCATCGGGGCCAGCGCGTGGAAGTCCTCGACCAGTTCCAGCGCCGTGTCCTCGGTCCCGAGGAAGTCCTGCAGCGCCGTCTCCCCGTCCTCGCTGCTGTTGATGGCCGCGTCGAGGGAGGCGGAGTTGTAGCCGTTCGCCGCGAGCCGGGCCTCGATGACCTCGTCCTCGGACAGGCACATCAGCTCGGACAGCTCCTTGACCGTGGGGGTACGGCCGAGCCGGCTGCGCAGTTCCTCGGTCGCGCGGGCCAGCTGGACCCGGGCCTCCTGCAGCCGCCGCGGCACGTGCACGGCCCAGGACGTGTCACGGAAGAACCGCTTGATCTCGCCCACGATGTACGGCACCGCGAAGGAGGTGAACTCAACCTCGCGGGACAGCTCGAACCGGTCGATCGCCTTGATCAGGCCGATCATGCCGACCTGGACGATGTCCTCCATCTCCTCCGGCCCACGGCTGCGGAACCGCGCCGCCGCGAAACGGACGAGGGACATGTTCATCTCGATCAGCGTGTTGCGCGCGTACTGGAACTCCGGCGTGCCCTCCTCCAGCACCGCGAGCTGGTCGAAGAACACCTTGGACAGCGCCCGCGCGTCCCGGGGAGCCACGCTCGACGGGTCGACGAGTTGCGGCAACTCGGATGCCGTTCGCGTGTCCTGACCCGCCACGGTCTGCGTCGTCATGGTGTTCCCCTCCCGGATGGGTCCGTATCTGCGGTGTTGTCAACGACACGCCTCGTACCCGCACGCTCGCCATGCATGCCTGTCCGTTCGGAAGGGATCGACGGCAGCCGGGCGTCCCGGCCGGGAAAACCGGGCCGACATGCCGGCGGGTAAAGAGGGCATCCGGTCGGTCAAGCGAAAACCAAGAAACGTGGGGGCCGTTCGGCCCGACAACCGTCAACACTGGAGTCGTCATGACGAGTTACGGCAGCCACTCTGCCAGTTCCTCCCGTTCGGGCACCAACGGTCTGGCGGTCGCGAGCCTGTGCTGCGGCATCGTCGGGCTCTTCGTCCTGAACATCGTCCTCGGCCCGCTGGCGATCGTCTTCGGCGCCGTGGCCCGGCGGCAGGCCGCGGTGAAGAACGGCGCGGGCATGGCGAAGGCCGGCATCGTCCTGGGCATCGTCGACGTGGTGCTGTGGCTGGTGCTGTTCTCCGTCGCCGCGCACAACGGCGGTTTCAGCTGGCACGTGGGCGGCTGACGCCCGGCCGGGCACGCCGTACGGGGTGCGGTCCACCTACGGGGTGGGCCGCACCCCGGCGTGTGCGCGGCCCCACCCCGCGCGGGGTGCCGTGCCACGTGCGGGGCGGCGCCGGGCGCGCGACGATGGTCGTACAGCGGCGACGAAGGAGGACACCGTGTGCCGCCTTTTCGGGCTGAGCAGTTCCCCCTTGCGCACCTTCGCCACGTTCTGGCTGCTGGACGCCCCCGACAGCCTCAGTGCGCAGAGTCACCGCGAACCCGACGGCACCGGTCTGGGGTTCTTCGCCCCGGACGGGACCCCCGAGGTGCACAAGGCACCGATGGCCGCCTACGAGGACCGCGCGTTCGCCCAGGAGGCCCGGCAGGTGGAGTCGGCCACCTTCATCGCCCACATCCGCTTCGCCTCGACCGGCGGCCTGGACGTCCGCAACACCCATCCCTTCGAGCAGCAGGGGCGGCTGCTCGCGCACAACGGCGTGATCGAGGGGCTGGACGAACTCGACCGCCGTCTCGGCGACGACCTGTCCCTGGTGCACGGCGACACCGACTCCGAGCGCTTCTTCGCCCTGGTGACCCGGGAGACCGCCGCGAACGGCGGCGACGTCTCCGCCGGGATCGCCGCGGCGGCCCGCTGGACCGCCGGGAACCTGCCGCTGTACGCCCTCAACATCATTCTCGTCACCCCCGGTGAACTGTGGGCGCTGCGCTATCCCGCCACGCACGAGCTGTACGTGCTCCGGCGGCCGGCGGGCGGCCATCACGGCTCGCGGCATCTCGACCACACCGGCAGCCACGGCCGGATGCGTGTGCACTCGCCTGGTCTGGGCGACCGCCCGGCGGTCGTCGTGGCCAGCGAGCCCATGGACGAGCACCCGCACTGGCGGCTCATGGAGCCCGGCGAGCTGCTGCACGTCGACGCGCATCTGCACACCACGTCCCGTCTGGTCCTGCCCGACCCGCCCGCCCATCCCCTCACCCTCGCCGACCTGCGTCCCACCGCGGCGGCCTCGCAGCGGACGGGGTAGCGCGGCGGACCCGGCCGGAGTTACCCGGACAGGTGTCGGACCGGGAGCCGGGGGCATCGGCGAAGTATGGGGACACAGTCTTGGGCACTTCACGGACGGTTCAAGGCCCGCCGCGCGGCCGACAGCAAGGCGATGGTGGTGGCGGCGCGGTCCGGATTCGCGGCACGCGGGCTGATCTACGTACTCGTGGGTGTCATCGCGCTCCAGATCGCTTTCGCCGGGGACGGCGGCGGGCAGCAGGCCGACCGCGGCGGCGCCCTCGGCGAGCTGGCCGACAAGCCGTTCGGGTCGGTGCTGCTGTGGGTCGTCGGCATCGCGCTCGCCGGCATGGGGCTGTGGCGTCTGTCGGAGGCCGTGTTCGGCGGGACGGGACCGGACGGTTCCAAGCTGTCGAAGCGCGCGGCCAACGCCGGCCGGTTCGTGTTCTACGCCTTCCTGTCGTACTCGGTGCTGTCGTACGCGGCCGGGGCCCGGGGCAGCGGCAGCGGCTCCTCGGACAAGCAGTCCGACGACGTCACCGCCATGGTGCTCAAGTGGCCGGCGGGCCAGTGGCTCGTCGGTGTCGCGGGGCTCGTCGTGGTGGGCGCCGGTCTGTGGATCGCGTTCCGCGCGGTGCAGCGGAAGTTCCGGGAGGACCTGCGCGTCGGGGAGATGTCGAAGCGGACCCGGCAGGTCACCGACTTCCTGGGGGTCACGGGCGGGTCGGCGCGCGGCCTCGTCTTCGCGGTGGCCGGCGTCTTCGCCGTCGTCGCGGCCGTCCAGCACCGGCCGGGCAAGGCCAAGGGCATGGACGACACCCTGCGCGCGTTCCGGGACCTGCCCGCCGGCCCCTGGCTGCTCGCCCTGATCGCGCTCGGCCTGGCCGCGTTCGGGCTCTTCTCGTGGTGCAACGCGCGCTGGCGGAAGATCTGAGCCGACGGCCCGGCCCAGCCGCCGCGGACCCGGGGACGCGGCCGTCCGGAAGGTGATCCGGCTCACCGGACGGAAACTTGCGCAACCTCTAAACTGTCGGCCGTGGAAACGACCGAAGTGACCGGCTGGGAGATCGCGGTGCTCGAGGGAGGGCCCGCGCACGGACTGCGCATGAAGGTCTCCGCCCGGCCCCGCACGGTCCAGGTGACCTGCCCCTGCCAGGTGGAGGGCGCGTCCGTCGAGGGCATGCGCGCGGAAGCGGTGTACGTCTACCGCCGCGACCACACCGTCACCGAGGAGCCCCTGCGCTACGGTTTCGACATCGCCAGTCCCTGACCGGGCCGGCTCATTCGTCGGAGTCGGGCTTGCTCCGTGCCGCGGCGTACGCCTGCGACGGCGTCATCGAGACGCCCTTCAAGGAGACGGTCCGGTAGGGGCTGACCTTGGCGCACGTCCTGGCCTCGGCGGCCGTGGAGGCGTGTGCGTGGGAGATCGCGGCCCCGGTGTCGGCGGGCGCTGGCGAGGAGTTGCCGCCGGGATAGCCGGTGCCCCTCGGCCAATCGCCGCCGATCACCAGGGTCAGGCCTGCACCGGCCCCCTCCCGCAGATGGGACGCGGGCAGTCCCAGCGCCTCGCCGACCGTCCGGGCGGCGCCCTTTCGGCCGGGGCCGTAGGTGAGGGTGGTGGCCGTCGCGGGGCTCGGGGCGTTGGCCGTGGTGGCGGAGCTGAAGCCCTGGTCGACTAGGGCGGCGGCGACGGCTGAGGCGCGGCCGCCGATCGACGTGCCGTTCTCCACCGTCACGGCGATCTCCGACGCGGGCACCGGCGAGGCGGACGCCCCGGCCTTCGCGGTCGCGGACGCCGCCCCGGACTTCTTGCCGGACCCGGTGGTCAGGGACTGGTCGCCGGCGATGGTCGAGAACAGGGTCTTCGCGCCCGGGCCCACCACCAGGCGGTTGTCGTCGGCCGGGTCGGGGGCCGTCTGCATGGTCGTGAAGGTCATCCGCTTGGTGGGGACCTTGTTGACGTCGTCGGCCAGCGCGATCAGCTTCTTCACCGTGCCCAGGCCGTCGTCCACGGTCAGCGCCTTGGTCGCGGCGTCGGCGAGCGAGTAGACCGCGGTGGGGTCGGTGAGCGTGCCGGCGCCCTTGAACTTGCGCATCATCGCGCTGAGGAAGATGTGCTGCGAGAGGGTCCGGCCCAGGTCGCTGCCGTCGCCGAAGCCGTGCCGGGAGCGGACGAACTCGAGGGCCGCGACTCCCTTGAGGGTGTGGGTCCCCTTGGACAGCTTCAGATGGGAGTAGGTGTCGTAGACGTCGTCGCTGACGCACACGGAGACCCCGCCGACCGCGTCGGACATCTTGACGACACCGGAGAAGTCGAGCTTCACGAAGTGGTCGATGGGGATGCCGGTGAGCTGGTGCACGGTGGCCACCTGACAGGCGGGGCCGTACTGCAGCGCGCTGTTGATCTGCCCGTAGTAGCCGTTCGTCGCCTGGCCGGTCTCCCGGTCCTTGCAGGCCGGAACCTTCGTCATGGTGTCGCGCGGGATGCTCATCACGGTGGCGTTGGAACGGTCCGCGGATATGTGCATCACCATCTGCACGTCCGCGTTGCTGCCGGTCTGCACGCCGGTGGTCCGGCAGCCGCCGCCCAGCTTGCAGTCGGTCTTGCTGGTCCGCCCGTCGGAGCCCATGACCAGGATGTTGATCGGGGTGCGGCCGAACGCGTCGGCCTTCTCCGTGCCGCCCTTGCCGTCGAGCGAGACGCTGTGGAGGTTGCCGTTCAGGTGCTCGTAGAACCACCAGCCCGCGCCCGCGGTGAGCACGACCAGTACGGAC
The DNA here is from genome assembly GCF_025642175.1 of Streptomyces albidicamelliae. Lineage (NCBI taxonomy): Bacteria > Bacillati > Actinomycetota > Actinomycetes > Kitasatosporales > Streptomycetaceae > Streptomyces > Streptomyces albidicamelliae. Next base: position 649,236 of record NZ_CP106795.1, read on the forward strand.
AGGCATATCGCGAGGACCTTCAGGATCCGCCTGCCCCGGCCCGCCCGACGGCCGCGGCGGGGCCGCCTGCCGCCACCGGAGCGGGCGGCGAGCCGGGCCGCGGCCCGGCCGCCGGAGGGACGCGGCCCGTCGGGTCCGGCCGTACGCTGTCCCGGCACCCGCGCGTCACGGCTGCGCGTGGCCCGACCGGAAGGCCCGTCCCACGGGTCGCTCATCTGCACTCCCAGGAACGGTCGGGCCCGTCGGGCCGGGCCGTCCGGAGAGCGGACGGGGTCGCGCGGCGGTGTGCGGGCAGGTGAAGGGGTGGTTCACCTCGGTTGCGTAGTTGCGCAATCTAACAAACGCGTGGCGCGAACCGTACAGATCCATACGCAATTCACAGGTGAGGCATCTCATGTGCCGCCCGCCGCCGGGCGGGTGGTCTCAGGCTCCGGTCCCGCGCAGCCGGTCGGCTCCCGCGGTGCGGTGGCGCGGGCGTGCGGTCAGCTGACGGACCATGACCCGGACCAGGGTGACGACGTCGGGGTCGTCGACGTAGTACACCTGCCGGCGGCCCTCGCGGCGGGAGCGTACGAGGCCGGCGAGTTTCAGTTTCGCCAGGTGCTGGCTGACGGCGGGCAGGGCTCCGCCCACCCGGTCGGCGAGATGCGTGACGTCGCTCTCCCCCTGCGACAGGGCCCACATCAGGTGCAGACGGGCCGCGGAGGCGAGCAGGCCGAACGCAGCGGCGGCGTCTGACAGCACCTCGGCGGGCGGATCCTCGAAGCCGGTGCCGTCGTTCCTCACGGTTTCCTCCCGTCCGCGCTCGTCACCGTCGGGGCACACGTGCTCACCAAGTGTAGGCGGGGCGTTCCAGGGACCCCGGGGCGGGGTGCCGCGTCCGGACGGACGGCGCGGGAACGCCGCGCCCGTGAGCGTGGCGCGATGCCGAGGGGGCAGACGTATGCCACCAACGACGAAGGGGTGGCCTGCCAGCCATGGAGATATCCGGGATCATCAGCGCACTCGTGATCGGCATCGTGATCGGTGTCCTGGGACGGCTCGTCGTCCCCGGCCGTCAGCACATCGGCATTCTCTGGACGATCGTGGTCGGTATCGTCGCCGCCTTCATCGGGACCGCCATCGCGGCCGGACTCGGTGTCGCGGACACCAAGGGCGTCGACTGGATCGAGTGGCTCATCCAGATCGCCCTCGCGGCGCTCGGCGTGGCCGCCCTGAGCCGGGTCAAGGTACGGAACTGAGGGCGCCCGCCGGGACGCGGCCCGTCGTCGGCCGGCACAGCCCGAACCCCCGCCGGAGAAGAGGATCCGGCGGGGGTTCCCCCATGGAGGGCCACTTCTGTTCCCTTGACCCCTGAGGCCGCCGTGTGGATCCGCCACGGCGGGCCGCGCCGGCGCACACGGGTGTGACACGGCTGCCGCTGTGGCTCGTACCGGGCCATGAGGCCCTCGCCGCCGTGACCGGCCTCGCCGCATGGACCGCCCAGGTCGTGAGCGGGGTGCGGAGTTCGGCCTGGGCGGTCTGTGCGGTGGTCCTGTTCGTCGCCGCGTTCGGCTTCATGACGCTGCTGTGCCGGCTGCCGAGTTCCGGCCGCCATTCGCAGGGCGGTGCCGCGGCGGACCGGCACTTCCCGCCAACGGCGGTGGTCGCCCACGGCGCGACGGCCGGCGTGTACGACCGTGCTCAGCCGCCGATGTCCGAGGACGCCACGGTCCGGTAGCGAGGGGCGAGCGACCGCCCGGAGCCCTCGCGCAGGGCGAGTTCCGCGGCGGCGAGCCGGTCCACGGCCTCCGCCTCCCGCAGACCGGGCACGCACACCGCCTCGCCGGAGTCGAGGGCGGCCAGGGACGCGGTGACGACGTCGGACGCGGCCATCCCGCCGTCGTCGTGGACCCGTTCCTCGCCCGGTACGGGAGCGTCGCCCGATGTGAGGTGGAACTCGGTGGCGGTGAGACCGGGACAGACGACCTGGACGTGCAGCGGCGTGCCGGCGAGTTCGGCGGCCAGGGTCCTGGTGAACGTCACGAGAAAGCCCTTCGTGCCCGCGTAGACGGCCCGGTGCGGGAGGGGGCCGGGAGGCAGGTCCCCCGCGAACGCCAGCAGCGAGGCGACGTTGACCACCGTGCCCCGGCCGCGCGTGAGCATGCCCGGGACGGCCGCGCGGGTCAGCACCGTGGGCACCACGACGTTCACGTGGAGCACCTTGGTGAGCAGGGCCGGGTCGGCCTCGGCGAACGGCCCGTACCCGTTGATCCCGGCGTTGTTCACCAGCAGGGTCACGTCGTCGGCGGCGGCTCGCGCCTCGACGCGGGCCAGATCGGCGGGGCGGGCGAGGTCGGCGACCAGCGTCTCCACGGCCGCTCCCGTGTGCTCGCGCAGCCGGTCCGCGAGCGCGGTGAGCCGTTCGGCCCGCCGGGCCACCAGAGCCAGGTCCCAGCCGCGCTCGGCCAGTTGCCGGGCGTACTCGGCGCCGATGCCCGACGACGCTCCGGTCACCAGGGCCGTGCCGGGTGTCTGGTACCAGGTCATCGACCCGCTCCTTCCCTCGACGGCTCGCCGGCGCGTCCCGGACGTGCAGCCGGGACGGTCCTCGTCGCGCCGCCGGGTTTCCGGCACCGGCGCGGGCGAAACCACGTCCCCGCACCGGGCGGGTGCGCCGATTCCGCCGGACCGCGTCAGTCAGTGGGAGGCGCTGTCGCCGACGTCCCGGACGGGGTCGTCCCAGAGGGCGATGCGGGCGATGATGCGCTTGCCGACCGGTTCGCGCCGTACCTCGAAGCCCTGGACGACGGCCATCACGATCTCCAGACCGTGCTGGCCCACCCGGCCCGGGTCGGCGGCCCTGGCCACCGGCAGGACGGGATCGCTGTCCCAGACCTCCGTCTCCACCGCGCCGTCGGCGATGCGCAGGACCAGCAGCACCGGTCCGGGCGCGTACTTGCAGGCGTTGGTGACCAGCTCGCTGACGACGAGCTGGGTCAGGTCCATCGTGCGTGCCGTCACCGGCACGCCGTGGGCCGCCTGCGCCCGGGCGAGGAACACCCCCGCCCGGTCGCGGGCCCGTGCGATGCACCCGCCGTCGCCGCCGTCCAGCTCCACCGCCAGCTGCAACGGCTCGCGGTGCGGCGCCAAGGGACCCTCATCGAGGGAGCCCGATTCCTTCCGGACACACTTCGTCACCCCGTTCACAGAGCCGCGTGTACCCGGGTTCCCGTCCGGCACGCCTGCCGATCGGAGACGGGTCCTCAGGCATCCTCCGCGCGATCCGGGGCAGCCAGGGGGTGGGGGGAAGCTGTGGTCAAGGATCGTCGAGCGTTGTCGAGGAACGCGTGGCAGACACTGCACACATATACGAAGCAGCCGAACCGGACGGGCTGTCGATCAGCCGCGCCGTCGTGGACGGCGTCGCCGTCGTAACGCTGGCCGGGGAGATCGACCACCACACCTCGGGTCTGCTCCGGCAGGCCCTGATGCCCGACCCGCCGGGGGCGGCCCGGACCGTCGCGGACTTCACCGGTGTCGCCTTCATGGACTCCAGCGGCATCAACGTCCTCATCGGCGCCCACCAGGCCCACGATCCCGGCGGGTGGCTGCGGCTGGCCGGCGTCCGCAGGCCCGTCCTGCGGACCCTGGAGATCGTCGGCCTCACCACCCTCATCGACTGCTACCCGGACGTCCGGGAGGCGATGGCGGCCTGATCCGGCCGCTCATCCGGTCGCGTCGTCCAGGGCGGCCGCGTCCCCGGCGGCGGGCGGCGGCACCGCCGGCGCGTCCCCGTCCTCGGTGTGCAGCGCGTGGGGCTTGCCCCCGGCCGGCGCGGGACGGCGTACGAGGAGACCGCTCACCTCGTACGACATCTCGCGCGTCGCCGGCGCGGGCGCCGGGTGGTAGCGGCCCGCGCACACCGACAGGTTGACGATGAGGTACGCGTGCCAGCGGCGGCCCACCCCGCGCCGGTCCGCGAAGGCCCGGGTGCCGTTCACCCACCAGACGACGGACTCGGCCCCGAACTCGGTCCTCAGGTCGATCCAGGCGCCGGGCCGTACGGCGTCGCTGCGGAAGGCGGAGCCGGTGTCGCGCACATGGTTGCCGAACTCCAGCAGGTTCGGATTGTCCGGGTGGTACTCGAAGACGTCGATCTCCTGGCCGCCGTCGCGCCAGGTCCAGATCGCCGGCCACGCCCCGACCTCGCGGGGCAGCCGCACCCGGGCCTCCAGCACGTCTCCCGAGCGGACCATGAACGACTGGTCGCTGCCCTCGGTGGTCAGCAGCCCCGTGTTCCATCTGCCGTCCCGCCTGCGTACGGCCCGGAAGAGGCCCGTGCGGCAGTAGGAGGGGTCGGTCACGAGGTAGTCCAGTTTGTCGTCGTCCGGGTTCACCGGGCCGCCGCCGGGATAGGCCCAGGAACGGCCCTCCACCCACTGCTCGGTGGAGGCGAAGTCCGCCGTGAAGACGACGTCGGTCGGGGACGGGGTGCGCGGAACCGGGAACGGGCTGCCCGGATGCGATTGCTGCATGCCGTGTTTCTCACCGGCTGCCTTCCGCCTCATGCGCCGACACTCCGGCCGGGCCTCGGGAACCACCCCTTCGAGGGGCGGCGCACCGAAGCGCGCCGGGGTCACGGAACCCGGTGGTGCGCCCCTGGTGCCCAAGCCGATTCCGTGGTGTGCTGGTGGTGGCGGGAAGGACCCGAAACAGACGCGGGGAAGCGGCCGGGAGCCGCGCACCGCGCAATCAGGATCCGCGAGAAGCGGATGGCCCTTCCCGCCCTCCCCTGTCCGCACAGCCCCTGTCCGCACAGCCCCTGTCCCACCCGTCCCCTGTCGCACGGCCCCGGGCACGGCGTCGTCTTCCGGCCGGGGCGCGTCCCGTCGCTCAGGCTCCGCTCGGGGTCCCCCAGCGCGGCCCGATCCGCTTCCACTCCTCGTCCCACTCGGCCATGCGCCGACGGATGAGCCGGTTGCGCACGACCCATCCCGCGGCCCAGACGGCGGCGGCGGCCGACGGCGCGACGATGGCACCGGTGAGGGCCGCCTGAGCGTCGGCCGCGGACCCCGTCACCGGGGCGGGCACCACGTGGTCCGAGCGGTTGGCCCACACTGTCAGCCGGCTCCCGGCGGGGGCGCCCGGGAAGACCTTGGCCCGGTCGGTGTGCACCGAGCCGTCGGGGTCGGCCCAGCGCACGGCCGCCCAGACCCGCCCGTCGTCGTAGCCGGTCGAGGACGGCGGGGTCCGCGCGGCGTCGTCGGTCAGCACGGCGGACACGGAGTGCAGCTGGGCCCGGCGCGCGGTGAACGCCGCGTCGGAGGACTGTGCCGCCAGGATGCCGGCGAGGGCTCCGCCGACGAGGACGAGCACCCAGGTGGCCAGGACGATCCAGGCCTCGACGACGTCGCTGTGGCGTCTGAGCGGGTTGCGGCGCCATCGCCACAGCCGTACCGGGGTGACCGTTGTGGGAGGTGTCCGGGTCATCGTCACCGCCTCCTCTCGTGCGCCGGCGGCCACGCCTCGGGGCGTGCCCGTGCGCTCGGCGTCCGGCGCGCCCGGACCGGGGTCCGGGTGCCGGGGCGGCCGGCCGGCGCGCATCGCGCGTCCGCTTCGCCGGGCACGGAAACCGCGAGGCGGACGGCGAGCGGCACCGGGACGGTCTCCCGGCTTCGGCCACCGAGGGTCACTACACCATCGTGCACCTCCCCCCGGGTCCCGGCCGTCCGAGAGGCCGGAACGCCCGGGGTGCGCTCAGCCCTCCCAGGTCCAGTCCGCGACCTCGGGCAGATCGGTGCCGTGCGCGCGGATCCAGGCCTGGTGCCGGGTCCGTGCGTCCGCCATGGCCTGGCGTACCGCGGCGGCCCGCACCGCGAGCCCGGGCACCCGGTCGATGACGTCCATGACCAGCCGGTAGCGGTCGAGGTCGTTGCGGACGACCATGTCGAACGGGGTGGTCGTGGTGCCCGACTCCTTGTATCCGCGCACGTGCAGGTTGCCGTGCCCGGTGCGGCGGTACGCGAGGCGGTGGATCAGCCACGGATAGCCGTGGTAGGCGAAGATCACCGGCTTGTCGGCGGTGAAGAGGCCGTCGTACTCGAAGTCGCCCATGCCGTGCGGGTGGTCGTCGCGCGGCAGCAGCCGGGTCATGTCGACCACGTTGACCACGCGTACCGCGAGGCCGGGCAGGTGGCGGCGCAGCAGCTGGGCGGCGGCCAGCACCTCCTGCGTGGGCACGTCACCGGCGCAGGCCAGGACCACGTCGGGTTCGCCGCCGTTCTCGGTGCCGGCCCAGTCCCAGATCCCGGCGCCGCGCGCGCAGTGGTCCCGGGCCTGCTCCATCGTCAGCCAGTCGAAGCAGGGCTGCTTGCCGGCCACGATCACGTTGACGTAGTCGCGGCTGCGCAGCGCGTGGTCGGCGACCGACAGCAGGGTGTTGGCGTCCGGCGGCAGGTAGACGCGGACCACCTCGGGGCTCTTGTTGAGGACGTGGTCGACGAAGCCGGGGTCCTGGTGGGAGAAGCCGTTGTGGTCCTGGCGCCAGACGTGGGAGGTCAGCAGGTAGTTGAGCGAGGCGACGGGAGCCCGCCAGGACAGGGTGCGCGAGGTCTTCAGCCACTTGATGTGCTGGTTGACCATCGAGTCGACGATGTGCACGAACGCCTCGTAGCAGGAGAACAGGCCGTGCCGTCCGGTCAGCAGATAGCCCTCCAGCCAGCCCTGGCAGAGGTGCTCGGAGAGGATCTCCAGCACCCGGCCGTGCCGGTCGAGGTGCTCGTCCACGGGGAGCGTCGCCGCCTGCCAGGCCTTGCCGCTGGCGTCGAAGACGGCCTGGAGGCGGTTGGAGGCGGTCTCGTCGGGGCCGACGAGCCGGAAGTTCCGGCTCTCCCGGGTGTCCGCCATGACCTGCCGCAGGAGCGAGCCGAGGACCCGGGTGGGCTCGTGCAGGGTCGTGCCCGGTTTGTCGACGGGTACGGCGAAGTCGTCGAGGGACGGGATCGGCAGGGCGCGGACGAGGAGGCCGCCGTTGGCGTGCGGGCTCGCCCCGAGCCGTTTGCCCCCCTCGGGCACGCAGGCGACGACGTCGGGGCCGGGCCGTCCGTCGGGTCCGAACAGTTCCTGTGGCCGGTAGGACCGCAGCCACTGCTCCAGTTGCCGCAGGTGGGCCGGGTTGTCGCGGACACCGGCCAGCGGGACCTGGTGGGCGCGCCAGGTGCCCTCGACCGGTTCGCCGTCGACCTCGGCGGGGCCGGTCCAGCCCTTGGGGGTGCGCAGGACGATCATCGGCCAGGCCGGGCGCTCGGCGGTCCCCTCGGCCCGGGCGGCGCGCTGCGCACGCGCGATGCGGTCCAGGGACTCGTCGAGGGCGGCCGCGAGGGCGCGGTGCACCTCGGCGGGGTCGTCGCCCTCGACGTACAGGGGATCGTGGCCGTATCCCCGCAGCAGCGCGTCGAGTTCGTCCTCGGGGAGCCGGGACAGCACGGTCGGGTTGGCGATCTTGTAGCCGTTCAGGTGGAGGATCGGCAGCACGGCTCCGTCGTGCACCGGGTCGAGGAACTTGGTGGAGTGCCAGGACGTGGCGAGCGGGCCGGTCTCCGCCTCGCCGTCGCCGATGACGCAGGCCACCAGCAGGTCGGGATTGTCGAAGGCGGCGCCGTAGGCGTGCGCGAGGGAGTAGCCGAGTTCGCCTCCCTCGTGGATGGAGCCGGGCGTCTCGGGGGCCACGTGGCTGGGCACCCCGCCGGGGAAGGAGAACTGCCGGAACAGCCGTCCCATGCCGGCCGCGTCCCGGGACACGTCGGGGTACGTCTCGCTGTAGCTGCCCTCCAGCCAGGAGCCCGCCAGGACGGCCGGTCCCCCGTGTCCCGGTCCCCATACGCACAGCACGTCCAGGTCCCGCGCCTTGATCACCCGGTTGAGGTGCGTGTACACGAGGTTGAGGCCGGGCGAGGTGCCCCAGTGGCCGAGCAGCCGGGGCTTGATGTGCTCGGCTCGCAGCGGTTCGGTCAGCAGCGGGTTGGCCATGAGGTAGATCTGGCCGGCGGCCAGGTAGTTGGCGGCGCGCCAGTGCGCGTCCAGGGTGCGCAGTTCCTCGTCGGTGAGTGCGGGGGCGTCCTGGTGGACGGCCTTCTCGGTCATGGGAACTCCGATGGTGGTCGGCAGGGTCGGGCGGGCTCCGGGTGCGACGGCGGGCGGCGGGTCCTGTGTCGCGGTACCCCGGGCGGGCGTGGTCTCCACCTCCCGGACGGGCGGTCGCCTTCCAGCGTGGTGGCGCTCCGGCGGCCGGGCGAGGGACCGGTGGTCCCCGGCCGGGGCCGACCGGCCCCTCGGCGGCGGCGCCGCGCAGGAAGGACGTCCGGGGGCGGGTGGCCGGCCGCTGCGCGGATGGCGCCGCCCTACGACGCCGGGGCGCGCACGATCACGACCGGGCAGCCGGCGTGCTGCGAGACGTGCTGGCTGACCGAGCCGAGCAGCGCGCGGGCGAAGCCGCCCCGGCCCCGGCTGCCGACGACCAGGACCTCGGCGCCCTCGGCGGCCCGCAGCAGCACCTCGGCGGGGTTGCCGTGGGCCACGTGGGTACTGACCGAGGCCGCCCCCTCCTCGCCGAGCACGTCGGTCAGTTCCCGCGTCATCCGCTGCCGGGCCTCGTCCACGTCGATGTCCGTGTCGACGGCCGGCGCCGACCATCCGTACAGCCCGGGCAGCTCCCAGGCGGTGACCGCGTCCACGGTGCCCCCGACGAGGGCGGCGTAGCGTACGGCCCAGCGCAGCGCCTCGTAGGAGGACGGCGAGCCGTCGACGCCCACCACGACCCGCGGCTGGGAGACTTCCCTGTCCATGTGTGCCACCTCTCCTGCGGCAAGGGCGCCGGCCCGCGCGTTGTTCCCTCCTTCCACGCTGCCCGCGGTGCCGCCCTGCCGCCAGAATTGGGCGGCCGGGGGCATGACGGCGGCTTACCGCCGACGGGGGCGCGCCCGCGGCGGGTGCGCGGCCGGGGTCAGGACGGCCGGAGCGGCAGGTCGTCGGTGTAGGCGTTCACCGGCTGGGTGACGGGCCGGGCGTCCCGGACGTCGAGTGCCGCCGTGGCGGTCCTCGTGCCGAGGGTTCCCCGGGGGTGCCAGGTTCCGGTCACGGCGAGCCAGGTGTCGGCCGCGGGGACCTCACCGCCGTACATGCGCACCTTGACGGTCTGGGAGTCGGCGGCGCAGCAGCTGAAGATGATCCGTGTGAGGTACCAGCCGTCGTCCCCCGCCGGACTGGCGAACCCGGTCAGCCGGACGGTGCGGCCGGCGATGGCGCGGCTGCGGTCCTGCTGGACGCGCTTGGTGAAGTCCGTGAGGGTCAGCGGCAGCGGTGAGCCGGCTGGCAGGGGGGCGAATCCCCGCTGCACGGTGATCGGCTTGTCGCTCGCGTGGGCGGCGGTGTACGCGCCGGGCGCGGGCGGGGCGTAGAAGAGCAGGCTCACGGCCGGGAGGAACAGCAGCCAGGCGACGCGCGGGGTGCCGGTGTGGTCGTGGCCGTGCTCGTGGCCGGTGCCCGCCGCGGTCTGCTGCCATCCCCGGACGGCGGCTCCCGCCAGGCCGAGGACCAGCAGGACCAGCCCGGAGACGATCAGCAGGGGACGCAGTCCGGCCTTCACGTAGCGCAGATAGGTGTCGGTGAGGAGGGTCGCGTGCAGCAGGCCGAGACCGGTCAGTGTCAGGAGCATGCTCTGTACGGGCCGTCTCACAGGAGTACGCCTCCGATCAGGGCGCTCGCGGCGACCGCGACCACGGTGGTGGCGGCGCAGAACCGCCAGGCGAAGGCACGTCCGAAGGTGCCGGCCTGGAGGGCGATGAGCTTCAGGTCGACCATCGGGCCGACGACCAGGAACGCGAGCCGGGCGGTGGGCGAGAAGCCGGTGAGGGAGGCCGCGACGAACGCGTCGGCCTCCGAGCAGACGGCCAGCAGCACGGCGAGCGCCGCGAGGAAGAGCACCGACAGCCAGGTGGATCCGGAGAAGGTGTCGAGGACGGAGCGGGGCACGGCGACGTTGAAGGTGGCCGCGGCCATGGCGCCGAGCACGAGGAAGCCGCCGGCGTTCAGGAAGTCGTGCTGGAAGCCGAGCCGGAACTCGGTCCAGCGGCTGTGACCGTGCCGGTGGCCGGTGTGCCGGTGGCGCACGAGGGGCCGCAGCCACTTCTCCTTGCCCAGCCAGAGCCACAGCCAGCCCATGGCGGCGGCGGTGCCCAGCGAGGCGAGCAGCCGGGCGGCGACCATGGCGGGGTTGCCGGGGAACGCCACGGCGGTGGCGGTCAGCACGACCGGGTTGATGGCCGGCGCGGACAGGAGGAACGCGAACGCGGCGGCCGGGGTCACGCCCCGGCGGATCAGGCTGTCGGCGACCGGTACGGAGGCGCACTCGCAGCCCGGCAGCACCGCGCCCGCGACTCCGGCGACCGGCACCGCGAGGGCGGGCCGCTTCGGCAGCACCCTGGTGAACAGGTCGGCCGGCACGAACGCGTTGATGGCGCCGGACAGGGCGGTCCCGAGGAGGAGGAAGGGAAGGGCCTGGACGGTGATGGCCAGGCAGACGGTGCGCCAGGCCTGCACCGCGGGCTGGTCCAGCCAGCGGGCGCCCACGAGGAGCGCCGCGGCCGTGGCACCGGCCGCGAGCACGAGGGCGGCGCCGAACGGCCACGGGCGGATGCGGCGCAGGGGCGGGGCGACGGGTACGACCGCCACACCCTCGGCCACACCGACCAACTCATCCGATTTGTCCATCATCACTCCGGATGTCGGTGTCCGGGCGACGATATGCGAGGGCAACCGTCCGGCCGCGCGTACACGCCGCCGCGCGCGGGCGAGCACCCCAATGCGCGACCGGCCGACCGGGACGGTGGCTCTTCTCACAATCCGGTGCGAACAGGGTCGGAAGTGATGGCGGCCACGTCGCCGGACGCACATTTTGTCTACGTTCAGGAGCCATGTCCTACCCCTCCCCCACCTCGCGCTCCGCGGCCGGCACGCTCCTGGCCTCGACGGCGGCCCTGCTCTCCCTCGGCCTGGTGGCGCCCGCGACGGCGGCGGCCGCCAACGGCTCCGGCACGGCCACGGAGAAGCAGGCACCGCACGCCACGACGGCCGTGCTCGACCTGGACGGCGCGGGCCGCACCCCCGTGATCCGCGGGGCGGACAGGGCGTACGACACCGCCAGCATCGTCAAGGTCGACATCCTCGCCGCACTGCTGCTCGAGGCGCAGGACGCGGGGCGGCACCTGACGGCCGCGGAACGCAAACTCGCCGAGCCGATGATCCGGCGCAGCGACAACGCGGCGGCCAACACCCTGTGGCGGGCGATCGGCCGGGCCCCCGGCCTGGCCGCGGCCAACAAGCGCCTCGGACTGACCGAGACGACCGGCGGCTCGGGCCCGAGGTGGGGACTGACGAAGACGACGGCGGGCGACCAGATACGACTGCTCCGCGCCGTCTTCGACGACGCCGGAACCGCGAAGAAGGGCCGCGGCGCCCTGGACGCGCAGTCCCGGGCCTATGTCCGGACCCTGATGAACAAGGTCGTGCCAGAGCAGACCTGGGGGGTCTCGGCGTTCCCGGGGTCCGCTGCCGGTCAGGCACTGAAGAACGGCTGGCTGCAGCGCAACACCACCGGGCTGTGGGACGTCAACAGCATCGGCCAGGTCACCGTGAAGGGGCACCGCTACCTCGTGGCGGCCCTGTCCAACGGCAGCGCGTCCATGAGCGACGGGGTCTCCCTGGTGGAACGGGCGGTACGCGACGCCGCGGCGTGACGGCGGGCCGGCCCGGGGCGCGGGTGAACACAGGGGCGGGGAGGTGGTTCAAACCACCTCCCCGCCCCTGTGACGCGCCTGTGACAGTCGGCGGACATCCCCATGAAGTCGGGCGCGCAATCTATTGAAACAAGGGCAAATCGCCCTAAACGGTCAGAGACCTCCCCGCTGTCCCGCAAGCGCAGCGACCCCCGAGCCGCCCGCCGGAGGAACCCCCATGAGCGCCACTCTCACCCTTCCGCAGACCGAAGCCCCCGCCCCCGAGCTGGCTCCGCGCGAGCGGGAGACGCTCCGGCACATCGCCGCCGGCCGCACCTACCTGCAGACGGCCCGCCACATGGGGCTCTCCAAGCACACCGTCGACGCCTACCTGCGCCGCATCCGGGCCAAGCTCGACATCACCAACACCGCCGAGCTGACCCGTGTGGCGATCGCGCTGGGCCTGTGACGGCGCCGACGGCGGCGACCGGCCGCCCCCGCGTCCCGTTTGCGCAGGATGCCGACTTTTCGGTGGCTCCCGAAGGGGCACGCGGCCGGGGTAAGGATTCCGACCGGAGGGGCGGTACGGCCATGGCCGAGTACGAACGTTCCCGCACGATGCCCGCACAGCCCGAGCACGTCTTCGACCAGGCGGCCAACACCGCTCAGCTCGACGCCTGGCTGCCCGAGGCGCTGCACGTGGACGCGGCGGACCCGCCCGCCGTCACCGTGCACGAGGACCGCTCCGGACAGGACATGGCGGCCCTGCTGCGGGCCCGGCCGGACCAGATGCGCCTGGAGTGGGGCACCCGGGAGCAGGGCAGCTACACCGGCTGGCTGCAGGTCGCCGGCATCGGCAGCGGTGCCAGCGAGGTGACCGTCCACCTGTCCTTCTTCGAGGCCGGCCACGACCCGGGCGAGCAGGCGGTCAACGACGCGCTGGACGGCAGCCTGCGCCGCCTGGAGGAGCAGGTGCGCATCCGGACCGACAACACGGCCGGCTGAGCGAAGGGGCGAGTGCCTCCCCGGGGCCGCCGGGGAGGCACTCGTGTGCCGGGCGCCGCCGCTAGCGGCGCAGCGCGGCCAGGTTGCGGTAGCCGATCGCCGCGTGCTCCAGGGACTGCCCCGGGCTGGTGGAGCTCGGGGCGTTGTCCTGCTCGACCATGGGGTTGTGGTAGTTGCGGTGGCCGACGCGGGAGAAGAACGTCCGGTAGTCGATGACACCGGTGCCGAACGGAACCATGTCGTAGCCCATGCCGTTCGTCGCGTTGACGACGCCGTCCTTGGCGTGGAAGAGCGGGTAGCGCTTGTCGTGGCGGGTGACGAGGCCGGCCGGGTCGAAGATGTCCGTCTGCGTCGAGCCGTCGTGGGCGGTGTAGGTGCGGAACTTGTACTGGGCCACGTGCGCCCAGAAGATGTCCATCTCCAGCCAGACCAGCTTCGGGTCGGTGATGGAGAGGAAGTACTCCAGCTTGCGGATGCCGGAGCTGCGGGTCGGCCGGCCCTGGGCGTCGAGCGGGCCGCCGTCGAGGAGGAAGCCGTAGGCGGCGTCGTGGTTGTGGGTGTACAGCTTGAGGCCGGCACGGCGGGCCAGCTCGCCGAGGGCGTGCCACTTGTCGGCGGCCACGTCCCAGTCCGCCTTGTAGGCGCTGCCGGTGGGGTCGCCACCGGTGCCCACGTGGGCCATGCCGAGGATGTTGGCGATCTCCAGGTGCTTCTTGAAGGTGTCCAGGTCGGTGCTGCTCAGCGGCCAGGAACCGGGGATGAAGCCGTGGTTGCCCTGGGCCCGCAGCCCGTAGTCGTCGAGCCAGCGGCGCAGCTGCTTCGCGCCCTCGACGGACTCCAGGTTCGCTCCGCCGGGCGCGTTGGCGTGCTGGCCGTAGCCGGCGAACTCGACCTGCTGGTAGCCGAATCGGGCGAGCTGTTCGAACACCTCCCGGAAGCCGGACGGCAGCGACGTGGACTGCGGGTCGCGGCCGACGGCGTCGCGGACGGTGTACAGGATGATGCCGCGCTTGTCGGCCGGGACGAGGACCTGCCCCTTGCCGTGCTCACCGCCCGGCCGGGGAGCGGCCTGGACGGGGCTCGCGCCGAAGGCGGGTGCGGCGATCGCGCCCGCCGTGACGGCGGTGCAGGTGCTCAGGAAGCGACGGCGGCCGATGCCAAGAGTGCGGCGCAGCTGGTCGTCGGTGTCAGGCGTGTTGTTCACGAATGCCTTCCTTCACAGGTGGTCGGTGCTCAGACCGGCGAGGTGGAGCAGGAGCGGTTTCACGTCGGTGGCCGCGATGCGGTCGCCGACGGCGCGGGGGGTGGAGCACAGGAGGAGCGGACCGTCGTCGTCGCTCGAGGGGAGGCGGCCGTGGCTGCCCCGGACGGGTGAGGGGTCGAGGGGCACGACCGCCATGCGGTAGCGCAGGCCGAGCTTCTTGCGGGCGAGCGCGGTGGCGGCCTTGAGCTTGACGTAGGGGTCGTGGGGGTCCATGAACAGCTCGACCGGGTCGTAGCCGGGTTTGCGGTGGATCTCCACGAGCCGTGCGAAGTCGGGGGCGCGGGCGTCGTCCAGCCAGTAGTAGTACGTGAACCAGGCGTCCGGTTCGGCGACGGCGACGAGTTCGCCGGAGCGCGGATGGTCCAGGTGGTGGGCCTTCTTGCCCTCGTCGTCGAGGAGCTCCTCGATTCCGGGCAGCCCGTCGAGGGCGGCGCGGGTGGCGGCCAGGTCCTCGGGCCGGCGCACGTAGACGTGGGCGATCTGGTGGTCGGCGACGGCGAAGGCGCGGGAGGCCATCGGGTCCAGGTACTCCATGCCGTCCTGGGTGTGCACCTCCAGCAGGCCGGCCCGGCGCAGCGCGCGGTTGATGTCGACGGGCCTGCTGACGCGGGTGATGCCGTACTCGGAGAGGGCGACGACGGTACGGCCCTCGGCGCGGGCCTCGTCGAGCAGCGGGGCCAGCGCCGTGTCCAGGTCGGTGGCGGCCCGCAGGGAGCGCGGGTCGTCGGGGCCGTAGCGCTGGAGGTCGTAGTCGAGGTGCGGGAGGTAGCAGAGCGCCAGGTCGGGGTGGCGGGTGCGCAGGATGTGCCGGGTGGCGTCGATGATCCACCGGCTGGAGACCAGGTCGGCGCCCGGCCCCCAGAACCGGAAGAGGGGGAACGTGCCCAGCTTTGCGGTGAGTTCGTCGTGCAGGGCGGGCGGCCTGGTGTAGCAGTCGGGTTCCTTGCGGCCGTCCGCGTAGTAGACGGGGCGCGGGGTGACCGTGATGTCGGTGTCGGCGCCCATGGCGTACCACCAGCAGATGTTGGCGACCGTGTAGCCGGGGTGGGCGCGGCGGGCCGCGTCCCAGATCTTGTCGCCGGCGACGAGGCCGTTGTGCTGGCGCCACAGCAGGACGTCACCGAGCTCGCGGAAGTACCAGCCGTTGCCGACGATGCCGTGCTCGCCGGGGAGTGTCCCGGTGAGGAAGGTGGACTGGGCGGCGCAGGTGACGGCGGGCAGGACGGTGCCGAGGTGGGCCCGGGAGCCGGCCTCGGCGAGCGCCGAGAGGTGCGGCATGTGGGCGAGGAGCCGGGGGGTCAGGCCGACGACGTCGAGGACCAGCAGCGGGGTGGGTCCGGTCATGGCAGCTCCTTCAGGCCCAGATCGGTCAGCAGGTCGCGGGCGAGGGCGAGTTCGGCGGCGATGCCGTCGGTGAGCCGGCCCCGGCCGCGGGGGCGCAGGCCGGGCGGGAGCGCCTGCCAGGTGTACGTCTCGACCTCCAGATGACGGGTGAGCGGGCGGGGTCCGCCGACGAGACGGGTGAGCGCGGCGCGGAGCACCGGGAGGGTGGCGGTCAGCGGTCCGTCGGGGTCGGCGTGCAGGGGGACGTGGAAGTGGGCGCGCCACGGTGCGGTCACGGGGAGGGCGTCGCCGTTCAGTGCCTCGGGCAGGTCGTCGGTGCCGCGCGGGCCCGCGGGCGTGACGGTGCGGGTCTGGTGCAGGAAGCGGGGCTCGGCGAACGCGCCCAGGGCGTCCCGGACTTCGGGGCGGCCGGGGTGTTCCGCGTGCAGGGCGGCCGACAGCTGCGACTTCACGACGGGGATCCGTGCGGTGGCGAGGGCGTCCAGTGCGGTCCGCGGGTCCTCGAAGGACGTGGCGAGGTGGCAGGTGTCGACGCAGACGCCGATACGGGGGTGGTCCACGGCGGTGAGCGGGGCCAGGGCGTCCTGGGTGGTCTCCACGGTGCAGCCGGGCTCGGGTTCCAGGCCGATGCGGATCGAGCGGCCGGTCAGCTCCGCCAGCGCGTCCAGGCGGGCGCCGAGGGTGCGCAGGGCTTCGTGTCCCATGCGGGCGCGTTCGGCGGTCCAGGTGGTGCGCCAGCCCAGCGGCAGGGTGGAGACGCTGCCCTCGGTGACGTCGTCGGGCAGCAGCGCGCCGAGGATCCGGGCCAGCGCGGTGGTGTACTCCAGGCGCTCGGGATCCGCCCAGTCCGGCCGGTACACACGGTACTTGACCTCGTCGGAGCCGAAGCCCTCGTAGGGGAACCCGTTGAGGGTGACGACCTCCAGCCCGCGCCGGTCGAGTTCGCCGCGCAGCGTGCGCAGCGCGGACGGGTCGGTGTCCACGGCGCCGGCGGCGTCGTGGGCGAGCCACAGGCCGACGCCGAGGCGGTCACGGCCGAGCCGGCGCCGTACCGGCTCGCAGTGGTCGCGCAGTTGGGCGAGGACACCGTCGAGGGTCTCGGCCGGGTGGACGTTCGTACAGTAGGCGAGGTGGACGGTCGTGCCGTCCGGATGCCGGAAGCGCATCCCTCACTCCCCGCCGCGGGCGAGGCAGTTGCCCTCATGGGTGGCGTCCGCCGGGGCCACGTCGAGGTCCAGACGTCCGCTGAGCCCGTAGAAGGCGACCGGGTTGCGCCACAGGACCCGGTCGACGTCGTCCTCGGTGAAGCCCTCGGCCAACATCAGGTCGGCCACCGCGCGGGTCTTCAGCGGATCGCTGCGGCCCCAGTCGGCCGCGGAGTTGACGAGCACCTTCTCCGGCCCGTACGCGCGCAGGATCTCCACCATCCGCCGCTCGTCCATCTTGGTGTCGGGGTAGACGGAGAACCCGAGCCAGCAGCCGCTGTCCTTGGCCTCCTCGACGGTCGTCTCGTTGAGGTGGTCGACCAGGACCCGGTCCATGGGCAGGGCGGACTCGCGGACGGCGTCGAGGGTGCGGCGCAGGCCCGCGAGCTTGTCGCGGTGCGGGGTGTGCACGAGGGCCGGCAGGCCGTGGTCGGCGGCGAGCTGGAGCTGTGCCGCGAGGGCCTTGTCCTCGGCGGGGGTCATCGAGTCGTAGCCGATCTCCCCGACCGCGACGACCTGGTCCTTGACGAGATAGCGGGGCAGTTCGTCCAGGACGGGGGCGCAGCGCGGGTCGTTGGCCTCCTTCGGGTTGAGGGCGAGCGTGCAGTGGTGGGCGATGCCGTGCTGGGCGGCGCGGAACGGCTCCCAGCCGAGCAGCGAGTCGAAGTAGTCGAGGAAGGAGGCGGGTGAGGTGCGGGGCTGGCCGAGCCAGAAGGAGGGCTCCACCAGCGCGCGGACCCCGGCGGCCCGCATGGCCTCGTAGTCGTCGGTGGTCCGGGAGGTCATGTGGATGTGGGGGTCGAACAGGCGCATCAGGACTCCTTGCGGGTCTCCACGCCGGCCAGGGCCAGCACGCGGTACAGGCCGCTGGGGACGGGACGGTCGGCCGCGGTGCGTTCGGCCGCGAAGTCGGTGAGCATGCGGGCGAGTTCGGCGTCGGCGCGGGCGCGCTGGGCGAGGCCGGCCACGGCGTCGACGGGGACGCCGGTGAACAGGCACTTGAGGACGGCGTGCCGCCAGGCGTGGCCGTCCAGGTGGCGGGCCGCGTAGGGGCCGACGGCGGCGGCGATCAGCCGGGTGTCGTTGGTGCGCAGGGCGTCCTCCACCAGGGGGAGCGCGTCCGGTCCGGGCACGAGGTGGGGCAGGACGAGCAGGACGGCCCGGCGTTCGGCGGCGGTGCCCTGCCGGTAGACGCGGGTGAGGGCGGTGGTGTCGGCGCCGGCCGCGTGCAGGATGAGGACGCGGGCGGCGTCGGCGTGCCCGCTGCCGCAGCGGCGCCCGGCCTCCGCGAGCCGCAGTTCCCACACGGTGATCGGGCCGTGTCCGCCGGGATGGTCGGCGGCTTCGGCCAGGGCCTGCCGGCACCACTCGCGGGCGGCCCGGTCGGGGTGGGCGTCGAGGTGGTCGCGCAGGGCGCCGAGGGAGGGCGACGCCGCGACGGTGGCGTGGGTCACGGCGTGCTCCCTTCATCGGTGGCGCGGTCCCGGCGGAGCGGATTCACGACGCGCTCCCTTCCGGTACGGGAACGGGACGGGCGGCGGCGCGGCGGAGGAAGGGCAGTGAGGTCTCCGCGTGGTGGGGGCCGGCGTGGGAGTGGCGGGGCAGTTCCACGACCGTGAGGCCCTGGTAGCCGGAGGCGTCGAGGGCCGCGAGGACCGGCGGGAAGTCGATCTCGC
This sequence comes from Streptomyces albidicamelliae, assembly GCF_025642175.1. NCBI lineage: Bacteria > Bacillati > Actinomycetota > Actinomycetes > Kitasatosporales > Streptomycetaceae > Streptomyces > Streptomyces albidicamelliae. Next base: position 667,483 of record NZ_CP106795.1, read on the forward strand.
CCTCCCCGAACGGGAGATGGTCGTGGACCCCGCGCCGCATGTCCTCGATCTGGACGTGCCGGAGCCAGGGCGCGGCGGCGCGCACGCAGTCCTCGGGCGGCAGGGGTTCCAGGCACTGGCAGTGCCCGATGTCCAGGGTGAGGCCGAGGGCGGGCGGGTCGCCGAGGAGCTCGCGCAGGTGGTGGAAGTCGGCGAGGGTGGCGAGGAGGTGGCCGGGCTCGGGTTCGACGGCGAGCGGGACGCCGGCGGTGCCCGCGGCCTCCAGGACGGGCCTGAGGGACGCGGTGAGCCGCTGCCATGCCGTGGCCGGTTCCCGCACCGTCGGCGGAACGATTCCGCTGAAGCAGTGCACGGCCCGCGCGCCGAGGTCCGCCGCGACCCGTACCGCCCGCAGGAGCAGGTCCGCGCGCCGGGCGCGGGCCTCCGGGTCCGGGTCGAGCAGGGAGGGCCCGTGTTTGCGGCGCGGGTCGAGGACGTAGCGGGCGCCGGTCTCCACCGTGACGTCGAGGCCCAGCTCGGCCAGCCGCTTCGCGACCCGGCGGGTGCGGCCGGCGAGGCCGGGGGCGAGCGGGTCGAGGTGCATGTGGTCGAGGGTCAGGCCGACGCCGTCGTAGCCGAGGTCGGCGAGCAGGGCGAGCGCGTCGTCCAGCCGCAGGTCGGTGAGGCCGTTGGTGCCGTATCCGAAACGGAGGGTCATGTGACGCTCACCTTTCTGGCGAACCGCGCCGCGAGCGGGGCGAGCGCGGCGGTGCACAGCGCGGCGACGGGGGCGCCGGCGCGGGCGCACAGGGCGGCCTGGAGGGGATGGTCGCGCGGATGCCGCCGCCGACGGCGCGCTGGGTGAGCTGGGGTGAGGGGTGGAGAGCGGCGTGGAGGTAGGGGCGGGCGGCCAGGGCCGTGTAGGCGGCGGTGAGCACCCTGTCGAGCGGGTGCCGGGCCGTCCGTGGCCGGGCGCCGGCGCTGCCCGGCGGACCGGGGGTGGGTGCGGCACCCCGGCCCGCCGGGAGTTCACGGGCGAGCAGCAGCCCGAGGGCGCCCGACGTGGTCAGTGCGGCGAGCGGCGGCAGTACGGCTCCCCCGGTGGTCTCGTGCCGGGAGACCGCGGTCAGGGCCAGGGTGTGGGCGCTCAGCAGCGCTGCGGAGGGCAGGGCCCGGCGCACCGATCCGCGTGCCGGCCCGGTGGCCGCCGCGCCGAGCAGCAGGTCGAGACCGCGGGCCGCCGCCATCGCCACGGGCCCGGCAGGCGTGCGTTTGAGGACCAGGTCGTACGCCCACACGGTCGCCGCGAGCGGTGCCGCGACGGCGAGGGCGGGGCGGCCGGCGCGGGCGGCGAGGGCCAGGCCCGCGGCGGTGAGGGCACCGGCCGCGCTGAGGGCTGCCGCGGGGCGGACACGGCCGGAGGGCAGGGGCCGGTGCGGTCGCTCGACGGCGTCTTCCGCGCGGTCGGCCCAGTCGTTGAGGGCCATGCCGGCCTCGTAGAGGCAGAGGGAGGAACAGGCCGCCAGCAGGGTGCGGCCGCCCGGCCGGCCCGGTACCGCCGACGCCCCGGCCAGCACGTCCCCGGGTACGGTGAACAGCGCGGGCAGACGCAGCAGTTCGGCCCAGGCGCGCGCGCTCACGCGGCCTCCCGCAGCTGCCGTCCGAACCGTACGAGGGCCGCGTACTGCTCCGCGAGCGCCGAAGGCCCCTGACCCACCGGGTCCTTGAAGTAGAAGCCGAGATCGGTCAGCGGCCCGCGGACGCCCGACTCCTGTGCCCGGAGGGTCAGTCGGGCCAGGTCCAGGACCAGGGGCGCCGCCAGCGCCGAGTCGCAGCCCTGCCAGGTGGTCTGCAGGACCATGCGGGTGCCGAGGAACCCGTCGAAGGCGATGTGGTCCCAGGCGGTCTTCCAGTCGCCGAGCGCCGGTACGTCGTCGATGTGGACCTCGCCCTCGGGCTGCCGCCGAGGGTGTCGGTGAGGACGCGTTCCTTGCCGGCGTTCTTGGCGGCGGCGGCCGCGGGATCGGCGAGCGCCGCGCCGTCGCCGCCGCCCAGCAGGTTGGTGCCGGACCAGGCGCGCACGTCCAGCGCCCGCTGCGCGAACATCGGTCCGAGGACCGAGCGCAGCAGGGTCTGGCCGGTCTTGCCGTCCCGGCCGGCGTACGGCACACCGCTCGCCGCGGCGGCCGCGGCCAGTGCCGGGTGGTGCAGTCCCGTCGACGGGGTGAAGTTGACGTAGCCGCAGCCGGCGCGCAGGGCCGCAGCCGCGTACAGCGAGCTCGGCGGCAGGGCCCCGCCGTCGGCGGCCGGCTCGGTGGAGGCCACGTTCACGACGACGGCCCGCTCCAGCCCGCCGCGCCGTACGAAGTCCTGGATGTCGGCGGTGAAGGCGGCGATCAGCCGCTCGGTGCCGCGGGTGTCGCCGGGGCCGGCCCGCCCGGCCGTATCTCCGCGTCCGCGGCGGCGAGTTCGGCCGCCACGGCCGCGGGGAGGCCGTGCGGCAGGACACCGCCCGCGGCCAGTTCCTCCGCCCGTTTGGGCAGCGGGCAGTCCATCGTGTCGTGGCCGCCGAAGACCAGCGACGTGAGGGCCGGCAGACCGCTGTCGGCGAACGGGGGCGTCTCGGTGACCATGCCGGTGGGCGGGTGCAGGCCCGCCGCTACGGCGGCGCAGCCGGCCACGGCGGTGGTGGCGACGGAGCCGCGGGCACCGATCAGCCACACTCCCACGCGGGTGCGGGGAAGGGACGCGGACATGGGCAGCCTCCTTGACGGGCACGAGCCCCGGGTGAGTGGGGGACCAGGACGGCGGGCGGGGGTCCGGCGTCCCCCGCCCGCCGCCGCTCACCTGCCCGTGGCGGGCAGTTCCTTGATCCGGATGTCGCGGAAGGACACGTCGTCACCGGTTCCGTGGTTCTGGATGCCGATGTGTCCGTCGCGCAGGCTCCGGGCCGGATCGGTGTTGGTGAAGTCGTTGATCTTCACGCCGTTGAGCCAGACGCGCAGGCGTTCGCCCTGCACCCGGATCTCGTACGTGTTCCACTCCCCCGGCGGGTTCAGCGCACGGTCGCGCTTCTTCAGGTCGGCGGACCGGAAGCCGTAGACGGACCCGGTGGTCTTCTCGGGCACGTCGGTGGCGTCGATCTGGATCTCGTAACCGTTGTCGACCGCCGACCAGGGGTCGTCCGAGGGCGGGAAGCCCACGAACACCCCGGAGTTGTCGTCGCCGGCGGCCTTCCAGTCGAGCTTCAGCGAGTACGAGCCGAAGCTCGACGGGGTGTACCAGAGCAGCCCCAGTCCCCCGGTCGACGTGAGCGTGCCGTCGTCGGAGAGGGTGAAGCCGCCCGGGCCCGCCTGTCGCCAGCCGTCCAGGGAGGTGCCGTCGAAGAGCGGCCGGTAGCCGTTCTCGGGCCGGCAGTCGGCCTGGGTGTCGCCGATGACCCAGCGGATGCCGCCCAGCAGGTGCTGCCGGAAGGCGGGGTCGGCGTAGGACTCCTTGGTGTGGCCGCCCCCGGTGTAGAAGGCGCGGCCGCCCTGGTAGTCCTGGCACCAGGCGATCGGATGGTCGCCGTTCATGGTGCCGCCGGTGTAGGACGTCTCGTCGAGGGAGGCGAGGACGTGGGCGCGGTCGCGCGGGTCGGAGCGGTAGTTGTACCACTCGTCGGTGCGCTCCCAGGTCCGTCCCAGGTGCGAGGTCGCCGGGTGGGCGCGGTCCTCCACGTTCACCGTGGCCGGCTGGATCGCCGGGTGGTTCTGGAACCAGGCGCCCGCGAGGCCGCCGTAGAACGCCCAGTCGTACTCGGTGTCGGCGGCCGCGTGGACCCCCACGTACCCTCCGCCGTGCCGGATGTACCCCTCGAACGCGTCCTGCTGGGCGGCGTCGAGGACGTCACCGGTGGTCGACATGAAGACCACGGCGTCGTAGCGGCTGAGGTTTTTGCCGGTGAAGGCGCCCGCGTCCTCGGTGGTGTCGACGGTGAAGCCGTTCGCCCGGCCGAGCTGCCGGACGGCCTCGACGCCCTCGGGGATGGAGTCGTGCCGGAAGCCCGCGGTCTTGGAGAAGACCAGGACGCGCTTGGTGTGGGCCGGGCCCGACACGGCGGGTGCGGTCACAGAGCCGAGGAGCAGGGCGGCACCGAGCACCGCGGTGGTGATTCTGCCCGTGGGTCGCATGGTGTGCCCTCCTCTCAGCCGGTGGTGAAGGTGAAGTCGTCCAGGTCGAACAGGGCTCCGCCGCCTCCCTTGAAGACCAGGTAGAGGGTGGTGGTGCCGCGCGGTGCGCGGGACAGGCCGGCGGTGACGTCCTGGTAGGTGTCCGGGCCGCCGGTCGCGGGCACGGTGGCCTTGCCCAGCAGCGTGCCGGTCGCGGATCCGGCGCGTACCTCGAGGGTGCCGCCTGCGCCGCCGGAGGCGATGCGCGCGGTGATCTTCTTGGCGTCGGACAGGACGTACGGGGTGAAGGAGATCCAGTCGCCGTCGTGGATGTCGCCGACCACCTTGGCGCCGTGGGCGCTGCTGCGGGCGCTCACCGTGACGCCGGAGGAGTCGCCGAAGTGCTCGGCCTGGCGGTGGCGGGGCTGGAGGACGCTGCGGGCGTGCGTGGTGAGCGCTTCCTGGCCGCCGCCTCCGCCGTCGGTGTACTGGGCGTCGAGGACACCGAAGATGTTCGCGTCCTCGTCGTGGCCGCCGTCGGCGCTGGTCTGGATGGTGCCGGAGCAGCCCTGGGCGGAGGTCAGCGGGTGGCCGTGGGTGTCGTGGCCGAGGATGAAGTTGACGGTGACCTTGGCGCAGTCGACCGCCTTGCCGTCCTCGGGGTCGGTGACCTTCACCTTGAACGGTACGGCGTCGCCGAAGCTGAACAGCTGCCCGTCCTGCGGGAGTTCCAGGGTGACCCTGGGCGCGGTGTTGCCGACGACGACCCGGACGCTCGCGCTGCCGGTCCGGCCGGTGGTGTCCTTGGCGGTCACCGTGGCGGTGTAGGTGCCGTTCTTCTTGTACTTGTGGGTGGGGTCGGCCGCCGTCGAGGTGGCGCCGTCGCCGAAGTCCCAGCCGTAGGTGAGGGCGTCGCCGTCCTGGTCAGTGGTGCCGGCCGAGGAGAAGGCCACCTTCAGCGGCGCCTGTCCGGAGGTGCGGTCCGCGGCGGCCTGGGCCACCGGGGAGTGGCCGTCGGTGGCGTTCTCGATGCGGAACAGGCCCGAGTTGTCGTCGCCGCCGAACCAGGAGGTGCCGTAGTCCAGCACGTAGAGGGCGCCGTCGGGGCCGAAGGCCATGTCCATCACCTGGGTGCCGCTCCAGGGGACGTCCTTGATCGACTGGACCTTGCCGTCGGCGTCGCTGCTGATGCGCTTGATCCAGCGGCGGCCGAACTCACCGGCGAAGAAGTCGCCGTCGTAGGCCTCGGGGAACTTCACCGGCGAGTCGAGCGCGGGGTCGTAGTGGTAGACCGGGCCGCCCATCGGGGACTCGGAGCCGTCGCCGAACTCGGGTACGGAGGGGCCGTTGTACGGGATCCAGGCGGGCTGGGCCGGGGGCAGGTCGGTGAGACCGGTGTTGTGCGGGGAGTGGTTCTTCGGCGCCGAGCAGTCGAAGGTGGCGCCGGAGGTCTTCGTCGCGAAGTCGTAGTCGACGTAGGGGTCGTTGGCGCCGGTGCAGTACGGCCAGCCGAAGTTGCCGGCCTTGGTCACGCGGGCGAACTCGACCTGGCCGGCCGGGCCGCGGCCGGGGTTGGCGGCGCCGGCGTCGGGGCCGTAGTCGCCGACGTAGACGATGCCGGTCTTCTTGTCGACGCTGAACCGGAAGGGGTTGCGGAAGCCCATCGCGTAGATCTCGGGCCGCGTCTTGGCGGTGCCGGGCGCGAAGAGGTTGCCGTCCGGGATGGAGTACGAGCCGTCGGCAGCGACCTTGATGCGCAGGATCTTGCCGCGCAGGTCGTTGGTGTTGCCCGCGGTGCGCTGGGCGTCGAACCCGGGGTTGCGGTCGGCGCGCTCGTCCAGCGGGCTGTAGCCGTCGGACTGGAAGGGGTTGGAGTCGTCGCCGGTCGACAGGTACAGGTTGCCGTCCGCGTCGAAGTCGATGTCACCGCCGACGTGGCAGCACAGGCCGCGCGTGGTGGACACGTCGAGGATCTTCTTCTCGCTGGCCTTGTCGAGGGTGCCGTCGGTGTTCAGCACGAAGCGGGAGAGCCGGTTCACGCCGTCGAAGGGCGCGAAGTCGGCGGCGGTGCCGGTCTCCGGGGCGTCGCCCGCCGGTGTGTTCAGCGGCGGTGCGTAGTAGAGGTAGATGAAGCGGTTGTGGGTGAAGTCCGGGTCGACGCCGACGCCTTGCAGGCCCTCCTCGTCGTGCGCGTAGACGTCGAGCTTGCCGGCGAGGCGGGTGTTGCCCGCGGCGTCCGTCAGGCGCAGCTCGCCGTCGCGGGAGGTGTGCAGGACCGAGCGGTCGGGGAGGACGGCGAGCGACATCGGCTCGCCGACCTCCGCCTCGCCCTTGGCGAGGGTGACCTGCTGGAAGTCCTCCGTCGCCGCGGCGGCGTCCTGGCCGGTGACGGCTGCGCCGGCCTGGGGGGTGGTCAGGGTGAGGGTGGCGCCCGCGAGCAGGGCACCGCTGAGCAGGGCGAGCGACCTGCGCAGGCGTGTTCTGCGGGTTCCGGTGCGGGTGGTGCGGTCGTTCCCGTGCACGAATGGCCTCCAGAGTGGGGCTGGTTGTACGGGGCGGGTGCGTACGCCGGGATGCGCCGTCATCCCGGAGCCGTGACGAGCCGACGTGTGCGTCAGCTGGAGAAGGCCGCGTCGAACGAGGCCGACGGCGGCTCGAAGTCGAAGGTCCGCAGGCGGGCCAGGGCCTCGGGGGCGCCCTGGAGCCGGTCCATGCCGGCGTCCTCCCACTCCACCGACACGGGTCCGCGGTAGTCGATGGAGCGCAGCATGCGGAAGACGTCCTCCCAGGGCACGTCGCCGTGTCCGGCCGAGACGAAGTCCCAGCCGCGGCGCGGGTCGCCCCAGGGCAGGTGGGAGCCGAGGCGGCCGTTGCGGCCGTCGAGGCGCTTGCGGGCTTCCTTGCAGTCCACGTGGTAGATCCGGTCGCGGAAGTCCCAGAGGAAGCCGACCGGGTCGAGGTCCTGCCACACGAAGTGGGAGGGGTCGAAGTTCAGGCCGAAGGCGGGCCGGTGGTCCACGGCGTCGAGGGCGCGCCGGGTGGTCCAGTAGTCGTAGGCGATCTCGCTCGGGTGGACCTCGTGGGCGAACCGTACCCCCTCGGTGTCGAAGACGTCGAGGATCGGGTTCCAGCGCTCGGCGAAGTCCTCGTAGCCGCGCTCGATCATGGATTCGGGGGCCGGCGGGAACATGGCGACCAGGTGCCAGATCGCGGAGCCGGTGAAGCCGATGACGGTGTCGACGCCGAAGGCGGCGGCCGCGCGGGCGGTGTCCTCGATCCGCTGGGCGGCGCGGCGCCGTACGCCCTCGGGGTCGCCGTCGGCCCAGATGTCACCCGGGAGGATGGCCCGGTGGCGTTCGTCGATGATGGCGTCGCAGACGGCCTGGCCGACGAGGTGGTTGGAGATCGCCCAGCACTTCAGGCCGTACTTGTCGAGGAGCTGGTGGCGGGACGCGAGGTAGCCGGGGTCGGCGAGCGCCTTGTCGACCTCGAAGTGGTCGCCCCAGCAGGCGAGTTCGAGTCCGTCGTAGCCGAAGTCCCGGGCGAGGCGGCACACCTCCTCCAGGGGCAGGTCGGCCCACTGACCGGTGAACAGGGTGAACGGGCGGGGCATGTGAGGGGCCTCCTCAGTCCGCGACGGGCGTGTAGACGGAGTTCTTCTCGGCGCTCTCCTCCACCGCCGCGAGGACACGCTGGACCTGGAGTCCGTCGGCGAAGGAGGGGTCGGGGCGGCGGCCCTCGTGGATGGCGTGCACGAGGTCGCGGGCCTGGTGGACGAAGGTGTGCTCGTAGCCGAGGCCGTGGCCCGGCGGCCACCAGGCGGCCATGTAGGGGTGGTCGGGTTCGGTGACGAGGATGCGGCGGAAGCCGGCCTCCGCCCCCGGTTCCGTGGCGTCGTGGAACCACAGCTCGTTCAGCCGCTCCAGGTCGAAGGAGAGCGAGCCGCGTTCCCCGTTGAGCTCGATGCGCAGGGCGTTCTTGCGGCCGGTGGCGTACCGGGTGGCCTCGAAGGAGGCCAGGGCGCCGGAGGCGAACCGGCCGGTGAACAAGGCGGCGTCGTCCACGGTGACCGTGCCCGTGCCCGCGGCCGGCATCGCCGTCAGCCCGCTGCCCGCGCCGTCCGGCAGCGGCCGCTCCCGGACGAAGGTCTCCGTCAGCGCCGACACCCCGGCCAGCCGCTCCCCCGCGAGGTACTGGGCGAGGTCGACGATGTGGGCGCCCAGGTCGCCGAGCGATCCGGAGCCCGCGTGTTCCTTGCGCAGCCGCCAGGTCAGCGGGAAGGCGGGGTCGACCAGCCAGTCCTGGAGGTACGTCACCCGGACGTGCCGCAGGGTCCCGAGCCGGCCGTCGGCGACCATCCGGCGGGCGAGCGCGGTGGCCGGCACCCGCCGGTAGTTGAAGCCGACCATGGCCAGCTGCCCCCGACCGTACGCCTCCTCGGCCGCCCGTGTCATCGTCTCCGCCTCGGCGGCCGAGTTCGCGAGCGGCTTCTCGCACAGGACGTGCTTGCCGGCGGCCAGCGCGGCGAGCGCGATCTCGGCGTGGCTGTCCCCGGGCGTGCAGATGTCCACGAGGTCGACGTCGTCCCGGGCGATCAGCGCACGCCAGTCGGTCTCGACGGCCGCCCAGCCGTGCCGGTCGGCCGCCGTCCGCGCCGCCACGCCGTCCCGGCCGCACAGCACCGCCAGCACGGGCTCCCGGGGCAGGTCGAAGACGCGTCCCGCGGTACGCCACCCCTGCGAGTGGGCGGCGCCCATGAAGGCGTATCCGACCAGGCCCACACGCAGCGGGGGTTTCCCGGCGCCCGGTTCCGTCTCTGATTCCGCCGACGGCTGCGGCTGCGGCTGCGGCTGTTCCATGCGCTCGTCCTCCTGTTGGTCGTGGCGCGGTAGGGGGCTTACGTCCTCGCGCGGTGGGGGGTGCGGGCGGGACCGGTCACCGGAAGCCGGTGGACATGTACTGGTCGACGTTGGTCTTGTCGACGACGGCCGAGTAGAGCGTGATCGACGCGGGGATCTCGAACTCGGCGAGACCGCCGACGCCCTTGCCCTGGCCGAGGGCGCGGGCGAGGTCGATCGCGGAGGCGGCCATCGTGGGCGGGTACAGGACGGTCGCCTTCAGTACGCCGTCGTCCTGCTTGATCGCCTGGAAGGCGGACAGCGCGCCGGCTCCGCCGACCATCAGGAAGTCGTCCCGGCCGGCCTGCTGGATGGCCCGGAGCGCGCCCACGCCCTGGTCGTCGTCGTGGTTCCACAGGGCGTCGAACTTGGACTGGGCCTGCAGCAGTTGCGCCATCTTGGACTGGCCGGACTCGACGGTGAACTCGGCGGCCTGGCGGGCCACCTTCTTGATGTTGGGGTAGTTCTTCAGGGCGTCGTCGAAGCCCTGGGTGCGCTGCTTGGTCAGCTCCAGGTTGTCCAGACCGGCGAGTTCGACGACCCGGGCGCCGGGCTTGTCCTTGAGCTTCTCGCCGATGTAGCGCCCGGCGTTCAGGCCCATGCCGTAGTTGTCGCCGCCGATCCAGCAGCGGTACGCCTGGGCGGAGTTGAAGATGCGGTCGAGGTTGACGACCGGGATGCCGGCGCGCATCGCCTTGAGGCCGACCTGGGTGAGGGCCTTGCCGTCGGCGGGCAGCACGACCAGGACGTCGACCTTCTTGTTGATGAGGGTCTCGATCTGGCCGATCTGCTGGGCGGTGTCGTTGGAGCCCTCGGTGATCTCCAGGGAGACGTCCGCGTACTTCTTGGCCCGGCTCTTGGCGTTGTCGTTGATGGCGTTCAGCCAGCCGTGGTCGGCCTGGGGGCCGGCGAAGCCGATGGTGACGTGCTTGCCGGGCTTGTCGTCGGCGGCCGGCTGCTCGTTCGCGGCGGCCTTGCCGTCGTCGGTCTCGTTGCTGGTGCAAGCCGTGAGCAGGGCTCCCGCGGAGACCGCCGCGGTCCCGAAGAGCAGTCCTCTGCGACTGGTGATGTGTGACATGGCGGTGAATCCTTCCTCAGGTCGTGCTCGCGGTACGGCGCTGGACCAGGACGGCGGCGACGATGATCGCGCCCTTGGCGATCTGCTGGACGTCGCTCTGGAGGTTGTTCAGGGCGAAGATGTTGGTGATGGTGGTGAAGATCAGAACGCCGAGCACGGAGCCGGTGATGGTGCCGCGGCCCCCGCTGAGCAGGGTGCCGCCGATGATCGCGGCCGCGATGGCGTCGAGTTCGTAGAGATTGCCGTTGGTGTTCTGGCCGGAGCCGGAGAGCACGATCAGCAGGAAGGCGGCGATGCCGCAGCACAGCCCGGAGAGCAGGTAGAGGTAGAGCCGCTGGCGGCGGACGTCGATGCCGGCGAGCCGGGCCGCCTCGGAGTTGCCGCCGACGGCGACGGTGCGCCGGCCGAAGGTGGTGCGGTTGAGCACGAGCCAGCCGACGATCGTCACGATCGCGAACACCAGGACCAGCGGCGGGATACCGAGCACGTAGGAGTCGCGCTCGCCGAGCTTGAGGATGCTGTCGATGGTGACGATCTGTGTCTTGCCGTCGGTGATCTGGAGGGCGAGTCCGCGCGCCGAGGCCAGCATGGCGAGGGTGGCGATGAAGGGGACCATCCCGCCGTAGGCGATGAGCAGGCCGTTGACCAGTCCGCAGCCGAGTCCGACGAGCATCGCGGTGAACAGGATGCCCGCGAAACCGTACTCCTGGGTGGCGACCGTGGTCGCCCAGACGGAGGCGAGGGCCACGGTGGCGCCGACCGAGAGGTCGATGCCGCCGGAGGTGATGACGAAGGTCATGCCGACGGTGACCACGCCGATCACCGACGCCTGGGTGAGGACGAGTTGCAGGTTCCGGGTGTCGAGGAACTCGTCGGGCTTGGTCACGCCCCCGATGACGACGAGCGCGGCGAGCACGCCGAGCAGCGACAGGGTGCGGACGTCGGCGCGGGCCAGCAGGCCGCGCCAGGCGGGGAGCCCACCAGCCGGCACCGACTTGCCGACGGTGTCCCGGGGCGGGGAGACGGGCTGCGTCATGACGCCGGGCTTCCTTCCATGACGAGATCGAGGACACGGTGTTCATCCAGCTCCCGGGCCGGGGCCGTGTGCACGACCCGGCCCTCCCGGAGCACGAGCACGCGGTCGGCGAGGCCGAGCACCTCGGGCACCTCGCTGGAGACGAGGAGCACGGCGAGGCCCTGGTCCGCCAGGCGGCGGACCACCGCGTACAGTTCCGCGCGGGCGCCGACGTCGACGCCGCGGGTGGGTTCGTCCAGCAGCAGCACCCGGCAGCCGCGCAGCAGCCAGCGGGCGAGCACGGCCTTCTGCTGGTTGCCGCCGGACAGGGTGCGTACGGGCACCTCCGGGTTGTCGGGCCGCAGCGACAGTTCACGGACCGCGGCCCGTGCCGCGCCCCGTTCGGCCCGCCGGTCGATCCAGCCGGCCCGTGCGAAACGGGCGAGGGAGGACACCGAGACGTTCCGGGTGACGGACTCCAGCATCAGCAGGGCCTGCGCCTTGCGCTCCTCGGGTGCGAGCCCGAGTCCGGCGCGTACGGCCGAGCGGACGCTTCCGGGACGCAAGGTCCGGCCGTTCACGGTGACTTGACCCGCGGTGGGGCGCCGTGCGCCGTAGATGGTCTCCAGGATCTCCGAGCGGCCCGAGCCGACCAGTCCGGCGAGCCCGACGATCTCCCCCGGCCGCAGGTCGAGGTCGAGCGGCGCGAACTCGCCGTCGCGGGCGAGGCCGCGGACCTGGAGGACCGGTGCGGCCTCCGGTTCCCCGGCGGGCCGCTCGGGGAAGACGTACTCGACGTTGCGGCCGGTCATCAGCGCGACGACGTCCCGGGTCGGAGTGGTCTTGGCGGGCAGTCCCCCCGCGACCGCCCGCCCGTCCTTGAGCACGGTCACCCGGTCGCCGATGCGCCGGATCTCCTCCAGCCGGTGCGAGATGTACACGACGGCGACCCCGTCGGCGGTGAGGTCCCCCACGATCCGGAAGAGGTTGTCCACCTCGTCGGGGTCGAGCGCGGCGGACGGCTCGTCCATGACGATGAGCCGTACGTCGTGCGAGAGGGCGCGTGCCATCGACACGATCTGCTGCTGGGCGGCCGACAACTCCCCCACCAGCCGGGCCGGATCGATCTCCGGGTGGCCGAGCCGCTTGAGGAGGGCGCCCGTCGACGTCCGCGCGGCCTTCGCCCGTACGACGAAGCCGGCGGCCGTCGGCTCGTGGCCGAGGTGGACGTTCTCCGCCACCGACAGGTGCTCCACCAGGTCGAGTTCCTGGTAGATGGTGGCGATGCCGAGCCGCATGGCGGCGATGGGCGAGCGCAGGGTGACCGGCTCGCCGCGCCAGTGGATGGTGCCGCCGTCGGGCTGGTGGGCGCCGGCCAGCACCTTGATCAGGGTGGACTTCCCGGCGCCGTTCTGGCCGAGCAGGCAGTGCACTTCACCGGCCTGGACGTCGAGGTCGACGCCGTCGAGGGCGCGGACGCCGGGGAACGACTTGGTGATCCCGGACATGCTGAGCAGGGGTGGTTCTGGTGCCATGTGGTTCCCCTCGGCGGGCGTGCGGGCCGGTTGCAGGGCGTGCCGCGCCCGCGGGCCGGCGGGCGTTCACCGGCTCGGAAGGCAGCGCGGAGCTGGGCGGGGCGATCGGGGCGGGGCTGGTGCGGGCAGGGCGGAGCGGGGCGTCGCGTGGGGCGCGGGCAGCGTTGTTACACGAGTCAGTGGGCGTGCGGAACGGGCGTGGCGTGCGCTGACGAGGACGTGTGCGGTTGGCGGCCGGTCGGGCCGGCTTGCGGGCTACGCGGGCGAGAACAAGTGGTCGCTGATCAGCCGGGCCGCACCGGTCACGCCGGCGCTGGGGCCCAACTCCCCGAGAACGATGGGCAGATTGCCGGTCGCCAGTGGCAGGGACTGGCGGTAGACCTGGGACCGGATCGCGGCGAGCAGGGTGTGGCCGAGGCCGGTCACCCCGCCGCCGATCACCACCAGGCCGGGGTTGAAGAAGGACACGAGCCCGGCGATGACCTGGCCGACATGGGTGCCGCCCGCACGGATGAGGTCGAGCGCGGTGGCGTCGCCCGCCGCCGCGGCCGCGGCGACGTCCACGGCGGACAGGGTGCCGTTCGCCTCCAGACGTGCCGCCAGCTCGGCGGACAGGCCCTGCCCGGCCGCCTGCACCGCGTCCCTCGCGAGCGCGGCGCCGCTGAAGTGGGCCTCCAGGCAGCCCCGGTTGCCGCAGGCACAGGGCCTGCCGTCGGGTACGGCCTGGATGTGGCCGATGTCCCCGGCGCTGCCGGTGGTGCCGCGGTGGACCCGGCCGCCGACCACGATGCCGCAGCCGATGCCGGTGCCGATCTTGACGCAGAGGAAGTCCGCCGTGGTCCGGGCGACTCCGGCGTGCTGCTCCCCCATCGCCATGAGGTTCACGTCGTTGTCGACCATGACCGGGCAGCCGAGCTCCTGACTGAGCGCCTCCCGCACGGGGAAGCCGTCCCAGCCGGGCATGATCGGCGGGGCGACCGGCACACCTTCGGGGAAGCGGACCGGTCCGGGGACGCCGATGCCGGCGCCGTCGAAACCCTCGGCGAGCCCGGTGGCCTTCAACTTGCCGGCCATGTCCAGGACTTGCTCGAAGACCGCGACCGGCCCCTCCCGGACGTCCATCGGCTGGTTGAGATGGCCGAGGATCTCCAGTTCGGCGTTGGTGACGGCGACGTCGACCGAGGTCGCGCCGATGTCGACACCGAGGAACCGCAGCTCCGGGTTGAGCCTGACGTTGTGGGAGCGGCGGCCGCCGCGCGAGGCGGCGAGGCCGTCGGCCACCACCAGCCCCGTCTCCAGCAGCCGGTCCACCTCCACGGCCAGCCTGGACCTGGAGAGGTCGATCCGATCACCCAGTTGAGCCCGGGAGTTGGGCCCCTCGTCACGCAGCAGCTTCAACAGCCGGGCCTGGTGCGTGTTCGCCGGTCGTGCCGTCATGCGTCTCACGTGCCCCTCCCCGCCAGTTTTCGGCCACCAGTGTCGGGCTTTCGTAGGGAACGTAGCAGTGACCGCTGAGACTGGGAAGAAGTAGCGCACGGATTCCCGCAGACTTTTTCCTCTCCCGGGACAAAGTAACGGCGCACGGAACGGCGAGAGTTGGGCACACCACTGCCGGCCACGCGCTCGGTGTGCCCCGGCTCAGTAGCCGGAGCCCAGCCCCCGGGTGGTGTAGGCGCACTCCGTGTAGAGGTAGCCGGACCGGAGCTTGGCCGTGTCCGAGGCCGGCGTCGCGGTGCTCGTGCCCTGGGGCTTGTGCACGAAGTACGTGGTGCCGACGGGGAGGTCGATCGTGCGCTGCGGGTAGTGCCTGCCGCTGTCGCTGCACGGTTTGAAGCCGACGATCAGCGTGCTCGACAGCGAGTACGCCTTGCAGCCGCCGCAGCCCTTGAGGGTGAAGCTGCCGGTGACCGGACCGGTGTAGAGGACGGTGATGTCGTCCGGGCTGTCGTTCTTGACCGTCACGGAGATGCTGCCGCCGGAGGCCGTGGTGGGAAGCTTCTTACCGGCCGCCGGGAGCGTCTGGGCCACCTCGGCCGCGATGGCGATCTTCTTGGCGCGGTCCCGCTTCCCGCCGTGCTTGTTGTCGGAGACGTACTGCTCCATGGTCTTCTGCGCCGCGTCGAAGTCACGGTCCTCGTACTGGTCCACTCCGCACGCGTACGCCCCGGCGGCGCCGCTCTTCTCCGCGCGCCCGGCCGACTTCCCGAGGCCGCCGTCCGCGTCCGCCGCGGCCTGGGACAACTCGCCGATCCGGGTGCTCAGTTCGTGCAGCCGCGCGACGGCCGCGCAGGGTTCGTCCCCGCCCACGTCCTTCTGCGCCTTCGTCACGGCCGAGTCGACGGCGGGGGCGACCTTGGCCGCGGGTCCGGAGCGCGGGAAGGTGTCCAGGAGGTCGCCGAAGCGCGTCACCCAGTCCGCCTCCTCGGCGTCCAGGCGCTGCGACCCGCATTCGTACAGCGAGGTCGCGAGCCGCTCGTCGGGCCAGCGGGCGAGCGATCCGAGGTGTTCCTCCGGCATGGTGCGGGGCACCGTGCGCAGGTACTGGAGCGGTTCCACGGCGTCGCAGTAGTCCTGGTGGCCGTAGGCCGCGCCCACCGTCGTGTAGTAGGTCCGCAGACTGCCGGGGACCCGGTCGGCCGCGCGCGATCCGGGGTGGCCGACGGCGAGATCGCGGTAGACCTCCAGGGCCGACCGGTAGTCCGGCGCCGCGGTGGTGAACGGGTGCCGTCCGGCGGCCGCCACGAGGTCGTCGGCGCGGTCCAGCCGGTCCAGGAGCGCCTGTTCCACGGCTTCGTCGTGGGCGTCCTCGTACCAGAGCGCACCACCCGCCGGTACGGCCAGCAGCACGACGCCCAGGAGGAGCGCGAGCGGGGCGCGGCTCGGCCGCGACAGCGCGGTCCGCAGTCCGACGAGCCCGCCGTGGACGGCCGCCAGCAGCAGGAAGGCGGCGTAGGCGACGAGCGCGGCCCCCGGGGCGCCGTCGGCGTCGGCGGGCAGCACCGCGAGCAGCAGGGCGGCGGTCGCCACCCAGCAGACGGCCATCGGCAGCCGGCGCCGTACCAGCGCGTAGCCCAGACCGAGACCGCTCAGGTTGAGCAGCGCCACCGCGACGGCCCGCAGGGCGTCCGGCGGTGCGGGCGGCGGGGCCGACGGCATGGGTGGCGGGCTCGGGGGCATCGGCGGCAGCGGTGGCCCGGAGTACCCCGGGCCGGGACCGTACGGATTTCCGGACATGATGGCTCCCCCCACCGACCGCGCCCCCCATGACCGCGGACGAGCAGTGTACGGGCGCCGGCGCGCACCCGACAGGGGCCCCGAACACCGCCCCGGTCATTGATTTTTGAACAGCTGGCGCACCCGAGGCGAGGGTCGCCACCGCCGGCCGGCCATACAGAAGTCTTATTTGCCAGTTGCCCTATTTGTCCGATTATCCTGGGCGGCTTGCCGGGCCTTCCGGGGCCCGCGACCGCGAAGACGTACCGCACGGCGACGCAAGGAGGCGCAGGAGAATGCAGGGCGTACGGGTGTCCGCGATCACGGCCCGGATCGCACGGGCCGGCTGCGCCGAAGCCGCACGGGCGACGGTCGCCGCCGGCCTGACCTGGCAGACGTGTGCGGTGCTCCTGCACACGCACGATCCGTACGCTGGCGCCGTCGCGGCCCTGCTCGTCGTGGAGACCACGGTGGTCCGCACCGTCGGCGCGGCCCTGCGCTACGGCGCGGGCTGTCTGCTCGGAGTGCTCGTCGCCGTCCCGGGCGCGCTGTACACGGAGCCCGCCATGCTGGGACTGGGCTTCGTCGTGTTCGCCTCGGTGCTGTTGGCCCGGCAGGGGTTCCTCGGGCACCACGGGCTGCATGTGCCCACGACCGCCCTCATCACCTACGCCCTCG
Organism: Streptomyces albidicamelliae; assembly: GCF_025642175.1. Taxonomy (NCBI): domain Bacteria; kingdom Bacillati; phylum Actinomycetota; class Actinomycetes; order Kitasatosporales; family Streptomycetaceae; genus Streptomyces; species Streptomyces albidicamelliae. The sequence continues at coordinate 684,030 of NZ_CP106795.1, forward strand.
TCCGCGGCCGGCACTCCGGCGAGCTGACCTCCCACCTCGCGGAGATCGTCGTCGGCATCGCGTTCGGTCTGGCGTGCAGCGCGCTGCTGTGGCCCACCGTGCGCGTCCGGTCCGCCGAGCGGGCACTGGAGGACCTGCGCGTGCTGATCGCCCGGCACCTCGACGGCCTGGCCGACGCGGCCGTACGGCGGGAGCGGCCCCGGCAGGTTCTCGGCACGACCTGGGAGGACGACCTGGACACGGCACTCGCCCGCGCCCGCGCCACCGTCGACGAGGCGCACGAGAGCATGCGGTGGAACGTCCGGCCCACGGCCAGGCGCCGCCGCTGGCACCTGGACCGCAGGGTCCTGGAGACGCTGACGGACGTCGCCGGGCGGGTGGCGGCGACGGGCCGGCTCCTGGACAGCCACCCGTCCGCCGCGGGCGTCCCGAGCCCGGCGTCCGCCACGTCGGCCACGGACGCCGGCCTCGACCCCGGGCACGGGCACGGGGGCGTCACCGGACGTACCTCGGACAGCCCCGGCGGGGTCCGGACGGCCACTCCCGAGCCCGTCCCGGGCGGCCCCGCCTCAGTCCAAGGGCACGTCTCCCCGAGTCCCGGCCCAGGCGAGGCGGCCGCACCCGAGCGCGTCCCAAGAAGCCCCGGCCCAGTCCAAGGGCACGTCTCCCCGAGTCCCGGCCCAGGCGAGGCGGCCGCACCCGAGCGCGTCCCAGGAAGCCCCGGGCCATTCCAAGGGCACGCTCCACCGAGCCCCGGACCCGGGGAGGCAGCCACTCCCGAGCCCGTCCCGGGAAGCCCCGGCCCAGTCCAAGGGCACGTCTCCCCGAGCCCCGGCCCACGCAAGGCGGCCGCACCCGAGCGCGTCCCGGGAAGCCCCGGCCCTGGAGTGGCGGCCGCGCCGGGGAGCGTCGGCCCGGGCGGCCTCGGCGCCGCACATGCCGGCGACCCCGCCCGCCGGCACCCGGTCCCAGCCCCAGGCCCCGGTCACCCCGGCTCCGGGAACACCGGAGCGGCCGAGAACGCGGGCGCCTGGCGCGTCCCGGGCAGCCCCGCCCCGGCCGAAGGCCCACCGAGCCCCGGCATCCCAGGAGAGGCCGCCGCCGCGGGGAGCACCGGCCCGGTGCACGGGGACCGCGCGTCAGCCGGGTGCCCTGGCCGTGGGGAACCCGTCACGGCCGGGCCCCGGGACCCGCATCCCGCGCCACCCCGTCACCCCGCAGCGCTGGGCCGCTTCGGTCCCGGCCACCCGGCCGTCGCCGGCGCTCACGGCACAGGCGACGTCCTGGCGGAGCGCGTACGCGCGGCTGCTGCGGACGGCCGCGCTGTGCGTCTACTCCTGCCGGGGCGGGCGGCCGCACCCCGCGCTGCCCGCCGCGCGGCGGGCCGTGGCCCGGCTCGGCGCTCCCGCCGCCGAGCCGACGGGCGCCGATGCCGAGGACCGGCGTCTGCTGCGCCATCTGGACCAGGCCCTGACCCGCCTCTCCGCACCGGCGCCCGCCCCACCGGCCCGGCCCGCCCGGCCCCGTCTGACGTCCACTCCCCTACGGCCCTCACGGCGACGATGACCTCACACACCCGGATCCCCGGCCCCACCCACCCCGAGACCACCGATGCCCGGCACCCCGCCGGGCCGCCCGCGCACGCCCGCCGGCCCGGCGCACGCACCCGTGCCCACCGCGTCGCCGCCGTACGCGCTCTGCCCGCCGCGGCGCCCGTGCTGCTCATGGTGGTCGTCGCCCTCACCGATCTGCTCACACCGGACTGGCTGCACGTCTCGCCGGTCATGGCGGCCGTCCCCGTCCTGGCAGCCGTGCTGCTGCCCTGGCGGCCGACCGCGGTGCTCGCCGGCGCCGCCGTCGGGGTGACCGCCCTGCTCCAGTGGGACGCCGGGCAGTGCGGCCGTCCGGACTCGGACGTCGTCCTCGGCACCCTGCTGGTGGTCGGGCTCACCTCGCTCGCCGCCTGCTCCCTGCGGCAGCGCCGGGAACGCCAGCTCCATCAGGTCCGCTCCGTCGCGGAGACCGCGCAGCGGGCGCTGATGCACCCGCTGCCCCGCCGCCTCGGGGCGCTGGCCCTGCGCGGCGTGTACCTGCCGGCCGAGTCGGAGGCGAGGATCGGCGGCGACTTCTACGAGGCGCTGCACACGCCCTTCGGACCGCGCGTACTGATGGGCGACGTGCGCGGCAAGGGGCTGCCGGCCGTCGGCGCGTCGGCGGCCCTGCTCGGCGCGTTCCGCGAACTGGCCCACCGGGAGCCCTCGTTGACCACGGTGGCGGAGCAACTGGACGAGCGGGCCCGGCGCCAGATAGCCGCGGTGGACGGCACCCCGGACGATCGTATGGGGGACGGGACGAGCGCCCTGTTCACGGAACGGTTCGCGACCGCGCTGCTGGTGGAGTTCCCGCCCGGTGAGGACCTGGCCCGGATCGTGCACTGCGGCCACCCCGAGCCGTACGTCGTGCACGCGGGCGAGGTGCGGCCCTTCGAGCCCGAAGTGCCCGGCGCGCCGCTCGGCCTCGGTGACCTGCTGGGTGCACGGCCCGTCGCCGAGACCGTGCCGTTCGTGCCGGGCGACCGCCTGGTGCTGTACACCGACGGGTTCATCGAGGCCCGTGACCGTCGTGGCCGCTTCTACGACCTGGCCGCGCACCTGCCCACGCACGCCGCCCGCCCGCTGGAGGCCATGGTGACCGGGCTGCGCCGGAGTCTGCTGCACCACGTCCACGGCGACCTCGACGACGACGCGGCCCTGGTGGCGGTGGAGCGCCTGCCCGAGCCGTAGCGACGCCGGGGGCGAGGCTTCGGGTCCGCCGACCACCACCCGATCCGGTGACAGCGTCCTCCACGCCCCCTCGCCCGGCACGGCACCGTCGTACGCTCACCCCGCTTCGCCACCTGAACGACCCTGGGGGAACCATGAGCCGCCGAACGCTCGCCTGCGCCGTCGCCGTCGTCGCCGTCCTCGGTACGGCCACCGCGTGCAGGCCGGCCGACACGACCGGAAGCGGCGGCACCACCTCCACCGCGACGTCCCCCGGTGACGGCAAGGCCGACGGCGACAGGAAGACCGTGCCCGATGTCGTGGGTATGGGCCTGCAGTCCGCCCAGGACGCGGCACAGGCCGCCGGATTCCACCGCCTCACGTCCCACGACTCCCTCGGCCGGGCACGCATGCAGATCCTGGACCGCGACTGGAAGGTGTGCGCGCAGAACGTGGAGGCCGGCGCCGTCCGGGCGACGGACACCGAACTGGACTTCGGCGCCGTCAAGCTCGACGAGACCTGCCCCCCGCACGACCAGGCCGCCGCACCGGCCGCCGGGACCATGCCCGACTTCCGCGGAAAGAGCGTGAAGGCCGCCCGCCGGGCACTCGACAGCGGCACCTCGATCCGTGTGGACGACGCCTCGGGCGCGCACCGTTTCGTGCTCATCGAGTCGAACTGGCAGGTCTGTACGCAGAATCCAGTCGCGGGGACGAAGCTGACCGGGCGGCCCGTCGCCCTCACCGCGGTCAAGTACGGGGAATCCTGCCCGTAGTCGCGGACGAGCACCGGTTGCCGTTCCCGGTCGCGCGGCCCGCGCCGTAGGTTGGGCCGATGACGACCATCGCAGCGCAAGAAGCCTTCCTGCAGGCCTTCCACGCCGAGCGGCCGGCGGTCACCGCGGAGGCGTTCGGCGGCGGCCGCGCCCCGGACGGCAGGTCCAGCTATCAACTCCTGTGCGACCGGGTGGCCGGACGCCGGCGGGTGCTGGACCTGGGCTGCGGTGACGGCCTGCTGCTGGAGTTGCTGGCCCGCGAGGAGGGACGCCGGCTCGCGGGGCTGGACCTGTCTCCGCAGTCCCTGGCGCTGGCACGGCGCCGACCGGCGCTCTCCGGGGCCGCGTTGGCGAAGGGGCGGGCGCAGACGCTCCCCTTCGCCGACGACAGCTTCGACGCCTGCGTCTCCCACATGGCGCTGATGCTGATGGGAGAGATCGAGCAGGTCGCGGCGGAGGTCGCCCGGGTCCTGTCCCCCGGAGGAGTGCTGGCGTGCGTCCTCGGCGGCGGCGCCGTCGGCGGGGAGGCGTACGAGCGGTTCCTCGGGCTGTTGCGCCGCACGGTCGAGGAGGCGCCCGCCTCGCAGCGCATCCCGGCGCTGGGTGACCGAAGGACACGCAGCCGTGAGGGACTCGACGAGGTGCTCGCCCCGGCGGGCTTCGCCGCGGTCGACTGGGAGACCGTCCCCCTGGACCTGAGCGGTCCGGTGGCACAGGTGTGGGCCGCCGTCTCCGGTCTCTACGACCTCGGTCCGCTCGACCGGGCGGCCGTGGAGCGCCTGCGGACCGCCTTCCTCGCCGAAGTCCGCGACATCACGGCGCCCGACGGGACCGTCCCCTGCGCCTTCCGGATCCACGTCGCCACGACACGGATGCGGTGAACCCCATGACCGCTGACGGCATCGTGCTCATGTCCGATCCGAGGATCGCGGCCGTCCCGGTCGTCGACTGCGGCGAACCGCTCGTCGACGTCCGCCGCGACGGCTCCCTCGCCGTCGATCCCCGACGCGCGGAGGAATCAGGGGCGTTCGCGCATCTGCGGGAAGGAGTCCTCACCCGGCTGCTCGCCGCGCAATCGCTGTTGCCGGACGGGCTGCGGCTGCTGTTCGTCGAGGGGTACCGGCCGCCCGCGCTGCAACGCGCCTACTTCGAGCGGTACGCCGGCCGGCTCCGCGCCGAGCATCCGGACTGGCCCGCCACGCGGGTGCGCGACGCCGCCGCCCGGTACGTGTCACCGCCGGAGATCGCCCCGCACAGCGCGGGCGCGGCGGTGGACCTCACCCTCGTCTCCGCCGACGGACACGAACTCCACATGGGCAGCGAACTGAACGCCGGCCCGGAGGACAGCGGCGGCGCCTGCTGCACGGACGCCCCCGGTATCGGTGCCGGGGCCCGCGCCGGCCGACGGCTGCTCGCCACGGCGCTGACCTCCGCCGGCCTGGTGAACTATCCCACCGAGTGGTGGCACTGGTCCTACGGCGACCGCTACTGGGCCCTCGCCACCGGCGCCGGCCACGCCCGGTACGGGCCGCGCCCACTCGGCTGACACCGCGCTCCCCCGGCGCCCGTCCCCCACGGCCTCCGCCGCCGGAGGCTTCCGCACCACATCCAGCCGAGGGGTGCGTTCCCCCAGGTCCCGCCGTCCCGCTTCCCCTGACCGGCCCAATGTCGGTGCGCCGGAGGGGCGAGGGCCCGTGACGGGTGTGACCGTGGTGGAAGGAATGCGCGGTGCATCGGTGACGAGGAGGCGGCATGGCGGACCACGTCGGCATGGGGGGCGCGGCGAGCGCGGTGGTGGACGACGCCGACGCGTCGTACGACCCCTCGGGCGCCCGCGTCGATCGGCTGAGCGCCGTCGCCGACGCCGTGCTGTACGAGGGCTACCTGCTCTACCCGTACCGCCGGTCCTCGCCGAAGAACCGGGTCCGCTGGCAGTTCGGGGTGCTGCTGCCCCGGGACTGGGTGGAGCGGGACGGGCCGGTGACGCCCGGGATCTCCGGGTCGGCGGACTCGTGGTACCAGGAGACGCAGGTCCTGCTGCGGGTCCGGCGCGAGGACGCGGTCGTACGGGTACGCGTGCGGTATCTCCAGATGCAGGACAAGCAGGTGGAGGCGGCCGACGGGAGCGGCGGGCACCGCCCGGTCGAGTCCCTGCGCACGGACGACGGCGTCACCCATCTGTCGTTCGAGGAAGCGGTGCCGCGCGAGACCGAACTGGTCCTGCCCTTGGCGGAGTTGCTGCGCGGCGGCGGATCCGTCGCCGTCGGCGCACCGGCCGGTACGGAGTACGCGCCCCTTCCCGCCGAGGCGGGGCGCACGGTACGCCGCCGCCGGGAGCTGCGCGCCGTCACGACGGCCGTGGCCGAGCCGGTCGCGCCGGACCTCTACCGGCTGCGGGTGCGCACCGAGAACACCGGGGAGGTGCCGGACCCCCGGGCGCTGCGCGGTGAGGCCCTGCGGAACGCCCTGATCGCCACGCACACCCTGCTGGGCGGGGACGGCGCGGAGTTCGTGTCCCTCGTCGATCCGCCGGCGGACCTCGCCGAGCAGGCCCGCGGCTGCCGCAACGCGTTCACGTTCCCCGTGCTCGGCGGTGCGGCGCGGGACGGCGGGACGAGCACGGTGCTGCTGTCCGCCCCGATCATCCTCCCCGACTTTCCGCAGGTCGCTCCGGAGAGCCCGGGCGATCTGCACGACGCCGCGGAGATCGACGAGATCCTGACGCTGCGCACGATGCTGCTGACCGACGAGGAGAAGGCCGAGGCGCGGGCCACCGATCCGCGGGCCGCGGACATCCTCGACCGTGTGGACACCATGCCGCCCGAGGTGTTCGCCCGGCTGCACGGCACCATCCGCTCGATGGCGCCCGTGCGTCCGGCGCCCGCCCAGCGGCCCGCCTGGTGGCAGGAGGGCGGTGACGAGGGGCTCTCCCCGGCGACCGACACGGTGGACGTCGACGGGGTGCCCGTCGGCGGCGGCAGCCGGGTGCGGCTGCGTCCGCGCACGCGGGGCGCCGACGCCCAGGACATGTTCCTGGACGGACGGACCGCACAGGTCGCCGCGGTCTTCCACGACGTGGACGGCAGCGTGCGCCTGGCCGTCACCGTGGACGACGACCCGGCCGCCGAACTGCACGACTGGTACGGCCGCTACCACTACTTCCGGCCCGACGAGGTCGAACCGATCGACCGTGCCGGCACGTCCGGTCCGGTGCAGCCGCCCCGGCCGCACGCCCCGCGGCCCGCGCGTCCGGCCGACCGGCCGGAGAGGGGACGGCCCGATGGACACCGCTGAGGGGCCGCCCGGCCGGCGCGTGCCGGGCCCACCGGGCCGACCACGCCCGAACGCCCCCGGCGCACCCCCCACACCGACCCTCGCGGCCCCGTCGGCCGCGGCCCACTCCCCGAATCGAGACCGGCTGCAACGGAGGCCGCAGAGATGACCACACAGAGCGGTAGAACCGAAGTCCAGGGCGAACCCGGCGGCAACGGCGCCCGGGAGGGGTTCGACGAGATCACCATCCTGTGGATCTCGGAGGGCATGAGCTGCGACGGCGACACCGTGTCGCTGACCGCCGCGGGCCAGCCGTCCATCGAGGACGTGGTGCTCGGGCTCATCCCCGGCCTGCCGAAGGTGAACCTCGTCAACAAGGTCCTGTCGCCCAGCCTGGGCGGAGAGGACTTCCTCGCCCCGTACCGGGCGGCGGCCCGTGGTGAGCTGGAGCCGTTCATCCTCGTCATCGAGGGCTCGATCCCGAACCAGAACATCATCGAGGGCGACGGCTACTGGACGTCGTTCGGCAACGACCCCGAGACCGGTGAGCCGCAGACGCTGAACTCGTGGATCGACGACCTCGCGCCCCGGGCCTGGGCGGTGGTCGCCGCCGGGACCTGCGCGACCTTCGGCGGCATCCACGCCATGGCGGGCAACCCGACCGGCTGCATGGGTCTCGCGGACTACCTGGGCTGGGAGTTCAAGGCCCGCTCGGGTCTCCCGGTCGTCAACGTGCCCGGCTGCCCCATCCAGCCGGAGAACTTCATGGAGACCCTGGTCTGGGTGCTCCAGCACGCGGCCGGGACCGCTCCCCCGCCGCCGCTCGACCACATGCTGCGGCCGCAGTGGCTGTTCGGCAAGACGGTCCACGAGGGCTGCGACCGGGGCTCCTACTACGAGCAGGGCGACTTCGCCAAGGACTACAACTCCCCCAAGTGCCAGGTGAAGGTGGGCTGCTGGGGTCCGGTCGTCAACTGCAACGTGCCCAAGCGCGGCTGGATGGCCGGCATCGGAGGCTGCCCGAACGTCGGCGGCATCTGCATCGGCTGCACCATGCCGAGCTTCCCCGACGCCTTCATGCCGTTCATGGACGAGCCTCCGGGCGGCACGTTGTCGTCGATGGTGATCAGGCCGTACGGGGCGGTCATCCGCCGGCTGCGCGGGCTGACCAACGACATGGTGAACCACGAGCCCAGGTGGCGCCACAACAAGCGCAAGCTGACCAGCGGTTACGACCCGCACTGGCGCGCGTGAAACCGCCGGTGAGCGCGCCCGTCCCGCATCCCGCCAACACATTGCCGAATCCGAACAGCGAGGGGCAGTACCGCAGATGACCACCACCGAGTCCCGGCAAGCAGGACGCAAACCCGCCCAGATCGTGGACATGTCCTGGGATCCGATCACCCGGATCATCGGCAACCTGGGCATCTACACGAAGATCGACTTCGCCAACCGGGAAGTCGTGGAGTGCCACAGCACCTCGTCGCTGTTCCGCGGCTACTCGGTGTTCATGAAGGGCAAGGACCCGCGCGACGCCGGGTTCATCACCTCGCGGATCTGCGGCATCTGCGGCGACAACCACACCACCTGCTCCAACTACGCCCAGCAGATGGCCTACGGGGTCAAGCCGCCGAAGCTGGCCGAGCACATCACCAACCTGGGCGAGGCGGCCGAGTACATCTTCGACCACACGATCTTCCAGGACAACCTGGTCTTCGTGGACTTCTGCGAGGCGATGGTCAAGGCCACCAACCCGAGCGTGCTGGCCCGCGCCGAGCGCACCGACGCCCCCCGCGGGGACGTCCACGGCTACCGGACCATCGCCGACATCATGAAGGCCTTCAACCCCTTCGAGGGCGAGGTCTACAAGGAGGCGCTGAAGGTCAGCCGGATCACCCGGGAGATGTTCTGCCTCATGGAGGGGCGGCACGTGCACCCCTCCACGCTGTACCCGGGCGGGGTCGGCACGATGCCGCAGCCGAGCACCTTCACCGACTACCTCAGCCGGCTGATGCGCGTCATCGACTTCATCAAGAAGGCGGTGGCGATGAACGACGACGTCTTCGACTTCTTCTACGAGGCGCTGCCGGGCTACGAGGAGGTCGGCAAGCGCCGCATCCTGCTCGGCTGCTGGGGCGCCTTCCAGAACCCGGACGTCGTCGACTACCGCTACGCGACGATGAACGAGTGGGGCCGGGCGATGTACGTCACCCCTGGAATCGTCGTGGACGGCAAGCTGGTCACCAACAACCTGATCGACATCAACCTCGGCCTGCGCATCATGCTGGGCAGCTCCTTCTACGAGGACTGGGTCAACGAGGACCCCTTCGTCACCCACGACCCGCTCGGCAACCCCGTCGACATGCGCCACCCGTGGAACCAGACCACCGTCCCGGTGCCGCAGAAACGGGACTTCGAGGGCAACTACAGCTGGGTGATGAGCCCGCGCTGGTACCACCAGGAGACCGGCGAGCACCTCGCCCTGGACACCGGCGGCGGCCCCCTCGCCCGGCTCTGGTCGACCGCGCTGAGCGGCATCGTCGACACGCCGTACGTGAAGGCGACCGGCGGCGGCATCCGCATCACCCTGCCCAAGGGCGAGAAGCTGCCGGAGACGACCCTGGAGTGGCGCATCCCGAAGTGGAGCAACACCCTCGAACGGGACCGCGCCCGGCCCTACTTCATCGCCTACGCCGCCGCCATGGCCCTGCAGTTCCTGGAGGAGGCCATGGGGATGCTCAAGACCGGTGACACGAAGGTGTTCGAGAACTTCGAGGTGCCGGACGAGTCGATCGGCTGCGGCTTCCACGAGGCCGTGCGCGGCGTCCTCTCGCACCACCTGGTGATCCGCGACAAGAAGATCGCCAACTACCACCCTTACCCGCCCACCCCGTGGAACGCCAGCCCGCGGGACATCTACGGCACGCCGGGCCCGTACGAGGACGCCGTCCAGGGCCAGCCGATCTTCGAGGAGAACGGGCCCGACGACTTCAAGGGCGTCGACATCATGCGGACCGTCCGCAGCTTCGACCCCTGTCTGCCGTGCGGGGTCCACATGTACATGGGCAAGGGCAAGACCCTGACCACCGTGCACTCGCCGACGTACGGGGCCAACCATGGCTGACACCGCCGTACGGCTGCCCGACCCGGCGGTGGAGGCACGGCTCGCCCGTCTCGACGAGGTGCTGGCCGGCCTGGAGACCACCCCCGGTCCCGTGCTGGAGGCGGTGCGGCTGCTGACCGAGGTGTACGGCGAGGCCCTCGCCCGGGTCCTGGACCACGCGGACGAGCGGCTGGGCAGCCTGCTCACCGGGGACGAACTGCTCGGGCACCTGATGGTGCTGCACGAGATCCACCCGGAGCCGGCGGAGACCCGGGCCGCCCGTGCGGTCGAGAAGCTGCGGCCCGCGGTGCGCGAGCGCGGCGGCGACCTGGAGTGGGCCGGCGTCGACGGACAGGTGGCACGGGTGCGGCTGAGCACCGGCGGCTGCGGTTCCGGGTGCGGCGGCGGCTCGTCGGACGTCCTGGAGGCGGTCCGCGCCGCGGTGCTGGCCGTCGCCCCCGAGCTGACCTCGGTGGAGACGGTGCCGGAGTCCGCCGACCGCAAGGCGGCGCCCGCGTTCGTACCGCTGAACACGATCAGGAAACGGGCCGTGCCCCAGGAGTCGCGGTGACGGCGGACGGGGCGCTCGCCCGGGTTATCCGCTCCGCCGCCGACCGGGCGGCGCGGGCGGAGGCCGAGGTCTGCGAGCTGTGCGCGGCCCGCGTGGCCCCGGACCATCCCCATCTGTACGACACGGGCGCCGCCGAGGTGCGGTGCGTGTGCGGCCCCTGCTCGGTGCTCTTCGCCGACGACGGCGCGGGCGAGGGCCGCTACCGGATCGTGCCCCGGCGCCGGCAGCGGCTGCCGCGGGTCGACACCGGGGTGCTGGGCGTCCCGGTGGGGCTGGTGTTCTTCGTGCCGCGTTCCGACGGCACGGTCACCGCGCAGGGCCCGAGCCCGGCCGGGGCCATGCGCTGGGAGGTGGACGCGGCGGCCTGGCAGCGGCTGGCCGCCTCGGTTCCGCAGCTCGCCGCGATGACGCCCGATGTGGAGGCGTTGCTGGTGAACACCGCGCGCGGCAACGACGAACACTGGATCGTGCCGGTCGACGACTGCTACCGGATGGTCGCCCTGGTCCGCCGCGAGTGGCGGGGCCTCTCCGGTGGCGGCCGGGTCTGGCCGGCCGTAGAACAGTTCTTCAGAGAGCTGACCGAGCGGTCATAGGGATCCGGAAGGAGATCGGACATGGGCAGCATCCGAGTGGGCCGCCCCCAGGCCAAGCCCGACATGCCCTCCCACGTGCGCGGACTGCACCAGGGGAACAAGGGCCCGTACCAGCACCAGACCGGACACCACGAGGACGGCAGCTCCGACGCGCGCCGCTCCACCGGCATCCACTGGAAACGGCATGACGCCCTGGTGAAGGACATGCCGAACATCTCACCCGGATGAGCCGGATGAGACAGCAGAAAGTGACCGTCATGGACATGGGCAAGAGAAGAAGATCCACGCGTTCGGGCCTTACGGGACGCCAGCTGCTCGTGGCCCAGGCCGCGGTGGTCGGCAGCCTCGTCGCGGCCCTGTTCGTCCGGGAACTCCCGGGCATCCTGCGGGAGGTGCGCATCTACCGGATGACCGGGGGCCTGCGCGCCGGTCACCGGTACCCGTGAGGCCGGCGTGCACGAACTGTCGATCGCGACCGCGATCGTGGAGCAGGCCGGGGAGATCGCCCGGGCGGACGGCGCCGGCGACGTCGCGTCGGTGACCGTCCGGGTCGGGGAGCTGGCGGGGGTGGTGCCGGACGCGCTGCACTTCGCCTTCGAGGTGGCCCGCGACGGTACGGCCCTCGCGGCGGCCCGGCTCGTGGTCGAGCAGGTGCCCGCCCAGGCGTGGTGCGGCGAGTGCGCCGAGGAGTTCGCCGTCGGCATGCCGCCGTTCTTCTGGTGCCCCCGCTGCGACCGGCCGTCGCAGGAACTGCGCAGCGGACGTGAACTGGAGATCACCGGCGTCGAGACCTGACGTCCGGCCCGGTGACGACGTGACCGGCCCCGCCTTCGCGGCGGGGCCGGTCGCGTTGGCCTTCCGGGCCCGGGTCAGCAGATACGGGGCAGCTGCTCGCCCAGCGGCAGGTCCAGCACCCGGGTGCCGCCGAGACCGGTGGCGACGACGACCATGCCGGGGTGGTCGGCCACGCACTCCCCGATGAGGGTCGCGCCGGCGCCGTGCGGGTGGGCGCGCATGGCCGCGAGGACGGCCTCCGCGTGCTCCGGGGGAACGAAGGCGACCAGCCGGCCCTCGTTGGCAACGTACAGCGGGTCCAGACCGAGGAAGCCGCAGGCGTTCGCGACCTCGTCCGGGACGGGAACGGCACGCTCGCGCAGCCGCACTCCGGTGCCGGAGGCGCGGGCGATCTCGTTGAGGGACGCGCCGAGGCCGCCCCGGGTGGGGTCGCGCAGGACGTGGATGTCCTTGGTGACCGCCAGCATGGCCGCGACCAGATCCCCCAGGGGCGCGGTGTCGGAGGCGATCTCGACCCCGAACTCCAGGCCCTCGCGCACACTCATGATGGCGACGCCGTGCAGGCCGATCGGGCCGCTGACGATGACGGCGTCGCCCGGCCGGGCGCGCTGCGGGCGGATGTCGACCCCGTCGGGCACGACTCCGACGCCGGCGGTGGTGACATAGACACCGTCGCCGTGCCCGGACTCCACGACCTTGGTGTCGCCGGTGGCGACGGTGACGCCGGCCGCCCGGGCCGCCTCGCCGACGGCACGTGCGACACGCGCCACGACGGCCAGTTCCACGCCCTCCTCCAGGATGAAGGCGGTGGACAGGTACGCGGGCCGGGCGCCGCTCATCGCGAGGTCGTTGACGGTGCCGTTGACGGCCAGGTCGCCCAGGCTGCCGCCGGGGAAGAACAGCGGCCGTACGACGTAGGAGTCGGTGGAGAAGGCCAGGCGCGCGCCGCCGAGGTCGAGGACCGCGGAGTCGGCGAGGGCGGCCAGGGTGGGGTTGCCGTAGGCGGGCGCGAAGACCTGCTCGACCAGTTCGGCGGACAGGGCGCCGCCTCCGCCGTGGCCCATGACGACGACCGGCTGGTCGCGCAGGGGCGCCGGGCAGGTCCAGTCCGCCGGGTCGACGGGTGCTCCGGGCTCGGCCGCCTGGTGCGGGGCTTCGATGGCGAGGTCAGCCAACGGGGTTCATCTCCTCCTGCGGGATGCGGGATCCCTGCGGTGCCGGGGCGTTCATGCGGCGGTACAGGTAGTAGGCGGCGCAGGCGCCCTCGCTGGACACCATGGTGGCGCCGAGCGGGGTGCGCGGGGTGCAGGCCTTGCCGAACGCCTCGCACTCGGTGGGCTTGATCAGCCCCTGCAGGACCTCGCCGGCCCGGCACACGGCAGGCTCCTCGGTGCGGATGCCGGTCACGTCGAAGCGGTGCTCGGCGTCGAAGGCGCGGAAGGCGTCGGTCAGCCGCCAGCCGCTGCCCGGGATGCGGCCGATGCCGCGCCAGTTGCGGTCGGCCACCTCGAACACCTCCTCGATCATGCGGACGGCGGCCGGGTTGCCCTGGTCGCGCACGGCACGCGGGTAGGCGTTCTCCACCCGGTGCTCGCCGCGCTCCAGCTGGTGCACGGCGCGGCGGATGCCTTCGAGGATGTCCAGCGGCTCGAACCCGGTCACGACGACCGGTACGCGGTGCTTCTCGGCCAGGTCCGGGTACTCGGCGGTGCCCATCACGCTGCACACGTGGCCGGCGGCCAGGAAGCCCTGCACCCGGCAGCTGGGGGCGGTCATGATGGCCTCGATCGCCGGGGGGACCCGGACGTGGGAGACGAGCAGGGTGAAGTTGTCCAGGCCGAGCCGGCGGGCCTGGTGTACGGCCATGGCGTTGGCGGGGGCTGTGGTCTCGAAGCCGATGGCGAAGAACACGACCTGACGGTCCGGGTTCCTGCGGGCGAGTTCGAGGGCGTCGAGGGGCGAGTACACCACGCGGACGTCACCGCCCTCGCCCTTGACGCGGAACAGGTCGCGGTCGGTGCCCGGTACCCGGAGCATGTCGCCGAAGGAGCAGAAGATCACGCCGGGGCGGGTGGCGATCTCCAGGGCCTGGTCGATGACGTCGAGCGGGGTGACGCACACCGGGCACCCTGGTCCGTGGATCAACTCCACTTCCTCGGGCAGGAGTTGGTCGATGCCGTGCCGGATGATGGAGTGGGTCTGACCGCCGCAGACCTCCATCAGCGCCCAGGGCCGGGTGACCGTGGCGCGGATCTCGTCCAGCAGCCGGCGGGCCAGCTCGGGGTCGTTGAACTCGTCGATGTACTTCACCGGGTCTCACTTCCGCTCTCCTGCCGGGACGCCTGCTCCCAGGCGTCCCCGAACTCCTCCTCCAGCAGCCCCAGTTGCTCGAACAGTTCCAGGGACGCCCGGGCGGACTCCTCGTCCAGCCGCTGCAACGCGAACCCGACGTGGACGATCACGTACTCCCCCACCTGGATGTCGGGCAGGTACTCCAGGCACGCCTGCTTCTGTACTCCGCCGAAGTCGATCATCCCGGTGAGCGGGTCGGCGCTGTGGTCGATGGACACGACCTTGCCGGGCACTGCCAGACACATGGGTCACTCCGTCTCGTGGTTGGTTGCTGTTCCCGCGACCATCAGCTGGCCGAGCGCCAGCCCGCCGTCGTTGGGCGGTACCTCGCCGTGCCGCAGCACCGTGAAGCCGTCCCGGGCGAGCAGGGCGGTGCACTCCTCCTCCAGCAGGGCGTTGACGAAGACACCCCCGGTGAGCGCGACGGTGGTCAGGCCGGTCGCCGTGCGGGCCCGGCGGCAGATCTCGGTGACGGCCCGCGCGACGCCGCGGTGGAAGCGGGCCGCCAGGACGGCGGCGGGGGTGCCGCGGGACTGGTCGGCCAGCAGCGCGGCCAGGGCGGGCGCCGGGTCGATCTCGCCGCGCGTCCCGTAGCCGAAGGGATGGGCCACCGCGTCGTCGCCGGCCGCCTCCAGCGCCGCCGCCTCCAGCTCCATCGCGGCCTGGGCCTCGTATCCCGCGCGGTGGCAGACACCCACCAGGGAGGACACCGCGTCGAAGAGCCGGCCCATGCTGGAGGTCGGGACGCAGGCCGCCTGGCGTTCCAACTGCCGTCGCAGGACGGCTTTCTCGACGTCGGAGCAGGCCATGACACTGGGCAGGGCGGGGGTCCACGGCAGCCCGGCCGCCCAGAGCCGGGCGAGCGCCAGCCGGCACGGGTTGGCCACGCCCGCGTCCCCGCCGGGCAGCGGGGCGGGGGTCAGGTGGGCGAAGCGCCGGTAGCCGGTGTAGTCGGCGAGCAGAATCTCGCCGCCCCACACCGTGCGGTCGTCGCCGTACCCGGTGCCGTCGAAGGCGACGCCGATCACGGGTGTGGTGCCGTCGAGGCCGTGCTCGGCCATCGCGGAGGCGACGTGGGCGTGGTGGTGCTGCACGAGGACCGGGGCGCCGGCGCCGAGCCGGCTCGCGCTTCTGCGGGCCCGGGCGGTCGAGTGGTACCCGGGGTGCCGGTCGGCGGCGACCAGGCGCGGGGTGACCCCGGTGAGGCGGGCCAGGTGCCGCTCGGCCCGGTCGGCGGCCTCGAGGGCGGCGAGTTCGCCCATGTCCCCGATGTGCGGCCCGAACCAGGCGTGCTCGCCCTCGCCCAGGCAGAGGACGTTCTTGAGGTCGCCGCCGGCGGCGAGGGTGGGCCGGACGGGGACCGGCAGCCGCAGCGGGCGGGGCACGTATCCGCGGGAGCGGCGCACCACCTGTTCGGTGCCGTCGGGACGGACCCGGAGCAGGGAGTCGTCGCACGGCGAGGCGATGGGCCGGTCGTGGGTGAGCCAGGCGTCGGCGAGGCCGGCCAGCCGGGTCAGCGCCTCGCTGTCGTCGGTGACGATGGGCTCACCGGAGCGGTTGCCGCTCGTCATGACCAGCACCCGGGGGCCGGGGGGATCGCCGGGCAGTCCGAACAGCAGGGTGTGGACCGGGGTGTAGGGCAGCAGCACGCCGAGGTGCGGGCTGCCCGGGCAGACCTGCTCGGCGAGGCGGAGGCCGTCCGGGGGTGTGCGGCGGCGCAGCAGGACGATGGGGCGGCGGGCGCTGGTGAGGGCGGTGCGTTCCGCGTCGGAGAGCAGCGCGATCCGCTCGGCCGTGGCCAGGTCGGCGCACATCACCGCGAAGGCCTTGCCGCCCCGCTCCTTGCGGTCGCGCAGGGCCCCGACGGCCTGTGCGTCGGTGGCGTCGCAGGCCAGGTGGTAGCCGCCGACACCCTTGACGGCGACGATCCGTCCGGCGGCGAGCAGCGCGCGGGCGGCGGCGACCGCCTCCGCGTCCCGGGCGGGGCGGGCGCCGCTGCCGTCGGCCGGGGTCAGGGTGAGCCCGGGCCCGCAGTCGGGACAGGCGACGGGCTGGGCGTGGAAGCGCCGGTCGGCCGGGTCGCCGTACTCCCGTGCGCACGGGGGGCACATCGGGAAGCCGGCCATGGTCGTGACGGCGCGGTCGTAGGGCATGGCGGTGGCGACGGTGAACCGGGGGCCGCAGTGGGTGCAGGTGATGAAGGGGTGCCGGTGGCGGCGGTCGGCCGGGTCGGACAGCTCGGACAGGCAGTCGGCGCAGGTCGCGGTGTCGGGCGGGAGCTGGGTGCGGCCGGGGGCCCGCTCGGTGGTGCGGATGGTGAAGGTGCCGCTCTCGCCGGTGGCGGGCAGGTCCTCGCCGGCGACCGCGGTCACGGCCGCGAGGGGCGGCGGCTGCTCGGCGAGCAGGGCGCAGAACCGGTCCACCTCGCCCGCCGGGCCTTCCACCTCGATGAGCACCCCGTCCCCGGTGTTGCCGACGAATCCGGCGAGGGAGAGTCCGGCCGCCAGGCGGTGCACGTGCGGGCGGAACCCGACGCCCTGGACGGTGCCGCGCACGGTGAGCCGGCGGCGCACCGGGCCGGTGGCGGGGGCGGTCACGCGACGGGGGCGGAGGCGGGGTGGTGGTGGCCGTGGGGGTGCGGGGCGAGGGGCGGGCGGTGCGGCGGGGCGCCGTCGCGTGCGGCGAGGGCGTGCTCCAGCAGGATGTCGACGCCGGCGCCGGTGCGGGCGCAGGACCGGACGATCTCCACGCCCGGGTTGACCCGGTGGACGTTCGCCCGGAAGGCGGTCTCGTCGAAGCCGGCCGGCTCGGCCAGGTCGGTCTTGGTGACGACGACCAGGTGGGCCGAGCCGAACGCGGTGGGGTACTTGAGGGGTTTGTCCTCGCCCTCGGTGACCGCCATCAGGACGACCCGCAGGGTCTCGCCGAGGTCGTAGGCGGCCGGGCAGACGAGGTTGCCGACGTTCTCCACGAAGAGCACGGCGGTGTCCGCCGGGAGCCAGCCGTCGAGCCGGGTGCGGACCTGCCGTGCTTCCAGGTGGCAGAGCCCGTCGGTGAGGAGTTGCTGGACGGGGGCGCCGGAGCGGGCCAGCCGGACCGCGTCGTTCTCGGTCGCGAGGTCCGCGGTGAGCGCGGCCACGGGGACGCCGCGCTCGACCGCGAGGGCCAGGGCCCGGCCGAGGAGTTCGGTCTTGCCGCTGCCGGGGCTCGACAGCAGGTTCACCAGGGTGACGCCCCGCCGGGCCAGGTCGCCGCGCAGGTCGGCGGCCAGGTCGTCGTTCTTCGCCAGTACGGCCTGTTTGACGTCGGACCCGCACATGGGCGCTGCTCCTCGCAAGGTCGGTGACGGGGTCCGGGCCGCGTCGCGTGCGGCCCGGGGCTCACCGATTCTGGGCGCCGCCGGGCGCGGTGCCGGGCAGCGCAGCCGGGCGCGGGGTGCCGGATTCCACCGGGCGGCCCAACGGGGGCAGGGGTCCGGCGGGGTCGGCCAGCAGAGCGGGCACCAGTGAGTGGAGCGCGTCCACGGCCCGGTCGACGGCTGCCCGCACCGGTGCGCTGAGGCCGGGCAGGAGGTCGTCGTCGCTCGGCAGCACCTCGGGTTCGCAGGCCAGCACCAGGACCCGGGGCAGGGGCTCGTCGCCCAGGTGCGTGGCCAGGGCGAGGACCTTCGCCGGGTCCATGCCGTGGGCCTCGGGCGGGACGGTGCCGTCGGGGGGTTCGGCCTCGATCAGGGTGAGGGTGCCGGGCGGGTGCCCGCGCCGGGCGGCGTCGATCAGGAGGGCGGTGGGGTAGCCGTCCAGCAGGGCGTAGGCGAGGTCCATGCCGCGGATGCCGTAGTCGTGCACGCGGGCCTCGGGCGGCAGCGGGCGGTGTTCGAGGGCGCGGATCACCTCGGGTCCGAACGCGTCGTCGGCGAGGAAGATGTTGCCGACGCCGGCGACCAGCAGCCGGGGCGTCATCGGACGTTCCCGAGCGGGAGGTCGAGGGGGAGGTCGAGGGGGCGTGCCGAACCGCTGGGCGTCTTGCGGACGAAGGCCGAGCGCAGGGTGTGGTACTCGGCCATGGGGTCGAAGAAGATGTGGTGCATGCGGGCCATCTCGGCCTTCCGGTGGTCGGCGAGGGGGCGTTCCCGTTCGTCGGCGGCGCGGGCGGCCGCCTTGGCGGTGATCTGCCGGTCCAGGTCGGGCGCGGCGGCCAGGCCGGCGGCGAGTCGCTCCACCTCGGCGGCGAAGTCCGCGGCGCGGCCGGTACGAGGCGGTCGGCGAGTCCGAGCCGTTCGGCGGTCGCGGCGCTGACCGGCAGGGCCTCGGTGGTCAGCCGCTCGGCCTGCTCGGGGCCGACCCGGCGGGGCAGGGAGTACGTCCAGAACTCCGAGCCGTACAGGCCCATGCGCCGGTAGTGCGGGTTGAGGACGGTGCCGGTGCGGCACCAGACCTGATCGGCGGCGAGGGCCAGCATGGCGCCGCCCGCGGCGGCGTTCCCGGCGAGGGCGGCCACGACGAGCCGGTCGGTGGTGCGCAGCACCGCCTCGACGAGGTCGTCCATGGCGTTGAGGTTGGCCCACGACTCCCGGGCCGGGTCCAGGGCGGCCTCGATGACGTTCAGGTGGATGCCGTTGGAGAAGAAGTCGCGCGCGCCGCCGAGCACGAGGACCCGGGTGGGGCGGCTGAGCGCGTACTCGTACGCGGCGAGCAGCCGCCGGCAGTGCAGGGTGCTCATCGCGCCGCCGGGGAACGAGAAGCCGAGGAAGCCGACCTCGCCGTGCTGCCGGTAGCGGATGTCGGTCCAGGTGTGCCGGCCTGCGGGCAGTTCGAAGGGGACCGGGTCCTCCGTGAGCCGCGGGACGCGCTCGCCCGTGAGGTCGGCGAGGACGGCGGCGGCCGGGCGGCGGAAGGGGGCGGGGTCGCCGGACTTCTTGCGCGGGCGCAGTTCCGGGATCCAGACGGCGCCGTCCCGGGTGGCGCGGCAGACGGCGCCGGCGCGCTGGGCGAGCAGGTCGCCGGGGCGGCCGCGCAGCCGGTCCTCCGGGTGGCCGCCGTGCAGGAACATCTCCCGGCCGAGGATTTCGTCCAGGACGCCCGGCTGGGAGTCGGCGCCGCGGAGCTTGCGCAGCACGGTCGCGGTGTCGTCGTGCGCCCAGTCGATGCGCCGCCGGTCCTGCCGGAAGGCGTCGCGCCAGACGACATCTACGGACTCGTGGCTCTGCGGGAGGGGCTTGTGGGCGCCTTCGGCGTAGTGCCGTACGGCGGTCAGGACGGCGGTGACGGCGGCGTCGGAGGCTTCGTTGCGGTAGAGGTCGCTCTTGCCGACCGGCGGTGCGGGGAAGGGCTCGGCCGCCCAGATCGGGCCGGCGTCCATCGCGGCCTCGGCCTGGAGCACGGTCACGCCCCATCGGGGTGCCTCTTCGGCGATGGCCCAGTCCAGGGAGGAGGGGCCGCGGTCACCGGGCGGCCCCGGGTGCACGATCAGGCAGGTGTGCTCCCGCCAGACGTCCTCCGGCAGGGCGGTCCTGAGCATCGGCGCGACGACCAGGTCCGGCCGCAGTTCGCGGACGGCGGCGCGGACCGGGTCGGGGCCGTGCGAGGCGAGGATGACATCCACGTGGTGCCCGTGGTCCGAGAGTTCGGCGTACAGGCGCTGGGTGAGGCTGTTGAACGCGCTGGCGACGAGCAGAATGTCCATGACACGGCATGTTCGTCCCTGTTCCGGATGCCCGGAAGAACCCCGGCGGCGTTTCGCCCGTGCCGCTCAGGTCTCTTCCTCCATCCGGATCGCATGGCGCAGGTCCTCGAACGCCTGGCTCCGCACCTCCGGGTGTGCCGCGAGCAGGGCCCCGGCGATCGCGTCGAGCTTGCGCTGGATGGCGTGCTCGGCCCGCATCTCGGCGTTCTTGAGCAGGGCGAGGAGCAGCAGGGTCACCGCGGTCATGGACTCGCCGGCGAGCAGCAGCACCTCCAGCCGCAGGTGCGCGGCGTGGGCCGCGACGAAGAAGCCGACGAGGAGCAGGCAGAAGGCGAAGAAGGCCGGGGAGCTGGTGAAGTTGGAGGCGTACTCGGCGAACTGCTCGAACCGGCCGCGGCGCGTGCCACCGCGGTGCACGGGATTCTTGAACGTCATGGCCGAGCCTTACCCCTCGGCGGCCGGCCCGTCGGCCGCCGTCCGGGCGGCGTAGGGGCCGGGTACGGGACTCGCACGGGCGCGCCCGGCCCGCGTCCGCATCCGGATGCGCAGCCCGCCGTACGGCGCGTCCGCGTGAGGGGGCCGGTTCCGGCGCCCCCGGACGTCCGACGCCCGGGTCCGCCGTTCGCGCCCCGGTGTCTACGGCGCCGGGGTCGCGTACCGCGGGATGACGGTCAGGCAGCGAGGGCGCGGCCCCGGCCGAGCCGGTCGAGCAGCTGCCCGTGGTGCAGGTCGGTCACGGGGGCGAGGAGGTCGGGGTGGCGCAGCAGCGCGGCGGCGCGGCGGTCCCCGTCGTCGGGGTCGACCAGGCGCCGGAACTCGGCCGGGCCGGCCGAGGGTGCTCGCCCGCGGCGAGGGCGTCGACGGCGAGCCCGGCCAGCTCCGGGTCGGTGAGCAGGCCGGCCGCCCAGCTGGCCACGACCTCGTCCACCCAGGTGCGCCAGGCCCAGTCCTCGGCCGGCAGGGCGCCGCGCTGCTCGGCTCCGGTGACCCAGTCGAGGCGGTCGGCGCCACCCGGTCCGGCCATGGTGACGAGGGCCGCGTCGATCTCGGTCGGGTACCGCAGCCAGGCGGCGACGGTCACCGCCTGACGGGCCTGCGCCTCGCACAGGGCGGAGGCCAGCGCGCCGCCCGACGACGGGTAGGAGACCGTCAGCCAGCGTGCCGTCGCGGCGATGAGGGAGGACAGGTCGTTCAGCAAGGCCGGGCCGTCCGGAGGGGCGAGGGGACAAGGGCTGCACGCCACGGTAGCCCGCCGCCCGCTCCGCCTGGGAGGGGGTGCGAACCAGGTCATATGTGGCATCGCCCACGTGCCGGCCTCGCGCCCGTGCGTGCGCGGGCCGCCGGGCCACGTGTCGCCCCCTCGCCCCGGGGAACTCGGGGCGCGCCCGTGGCAGGGCCGTGCGACGAGGAGGTCCGGGAGGTCTCATGACGACGGCGACCGCACAGTACGACGACCAGGGCGATGTCCCGCTGGGAGGTTATGCCGCCCTCGCCTCCGTGTTCGCGGCGAGCGTCGGCACCTTCGCGGTGCTGGCCCGGCGCCGGGGCGTACGGCTGCCGGAGGACGTGCCGCCGTGGGACGTCGCGCTGCTGGGCGCGGGGACGTACAAGGCGTCGCGGGTGCTGACCCGGGACAAGATCACCAGTTTCGTCCGGGCGCCGTTCACGCGCCGCGCGGGCGAGGGCGAGGCGAGCGAGGTCCTGGACGAACCGCGGGGCAGCGGGTTCCGGCGTGCCGTCGGCGACCTGGTGTCCTGCCCGTTCTGTACGGCGGCGTGGGCCGCCGGTGCCCTGGTCGCCTCCTACACGGCGTCTCCGCGGCTCACCCGCCTGGTCTGCGCGGGGCTCGGCGCCGTGACGGTGGCGGACTGGCTGCAGTACGCGTGGACGTGGACGCAGCAGACGGCCGAGGACTGAGCGGCGCCGGGCGCCTTGCGGCGGGTCGCCGCCGGAGAACCCGGTCCCGGACACGGCGGGCGGGGCACTCGAAGGCCGGTGGAGAAGTGCTCCGGCCCTCGGTGCGACGCCACGCGGCCCCGGGGGTACTCGGTCGGCGCGCCCCCTCCCGGCCGACCCGGAGAGGGCCGGACGCGCCGCGCGGAGAGGGCTGTCCGGCGGGATTCTGGACGTATCGCGCCACGAGGACCTCCTGACGAAGGGACCGGCCTCATGCATCACGACGAGATGATCGGAAAGGTGCAGATGCTCGCCCACCTGCCCGACCGGGGTTCTGCCGAGCGGGCCGCCCACGCGGTCGTGAGCACACTGTCGGAACGGCTGCCGTCCGGACTGGCCCGCCATGTGGCCGCCCAGCTGCCGCCCGACATGGGGGCGGCGATGCGGGAGGCGGCCGACGCCGCGGACGCCGCGGGGGCCGACTCCGGTACGGCCGGTGAACGGTTCGGGCTGACCGCCTTCGCCGGGCGCATCGCCGACCGGGCGGGCACCGACGAGGACACCGCGCTGGAGGAGGCCGCCGCGGTGCTGGAGGTGCTCGACGCCGCACTCGCCCCCGAGCTGACCGAGCGGATGGCGGGCGCGCTGCCCGCGGACATCCGCGTACTGCTGCCGACGGAACGGGCCACCGAGGAGCTGGGCTGAGCGACGCCGGGCCGAGCTACGCCGGGCTGGGCGGGCTGAGCGACGCCGGGCTGGGCGAGCCTCGCTCGGCCCGGCCGGGCGACCGGACACCCCCGCGGCCCGGCGGCTAGGCCGGTCGGGGCGGCCGGGCCGGTCGGGGCGGCCGGGCCGGTCGACTAGGGGCGGCCCGCCTTCATGCGGTGGCGCCGGCGGGGGCGCGCGTGCCGGGACCTCGGGGGCCGGACGACCCACCGGTCCTCGACCTGGTCCAGTCCGTACAGCAGGATGCCGAGGACGGGAAGCAGCAGAACCGCGATGACTGTCACGGGAGGCACTCCCTCCGTGCCGACTAGGCCCTCCGAGTGCCCTGACCACGCATCGCCACCCCCGGCCGTTGTGAAGTTCCTGTGCGGGAGCGGCCCGCGCCGACCTGCACCCGCGCGGGCGCACACCACGGGCCCCCGGCCCCGCCCTGTGCTTACGGTTCTCGGGAGGTGACGGAGCGTCCCGGGAGGGCGAGCAGGCGGGAGCAGCGGTGGGCGATGCGCGTCGGCGGGCGGCGGGGGCCGGAGGTGGACGTCCGGCGGTGGGCCCGGTGCTGGGCAGCCGGCCCGGGCACTCCGTACGGCTTCCCGTTCCACCCCGAGCCGAGCCGCCGGTGCCGCGGGCCGAGCGGACGGTGCCGTGGCTGCGGATCGCCGCCGCCTACTCGTGGCGGCTCATCCTCGTCGGCATCGTCGTCTACGGCGTCTTCAGCGTCCTCGGCCGCTTCCAGCTCATCGCCGTGGCCCTGTTCCTCGCGCTGGTCGTGACGTCCGTCCTGCGCCCGCCGACGGACCTGATCAACCGGGTGCTGCCCAGGTCGCTGAGTGTCGCCGTGGCCCTGATCGGCAGTCTGATGGTGCTGTTCGCGCTGCTCGCCCTCGTGGGCAACGCGGTGGCGGGCGAGTCGGCCCGGCTGGCGGGCGACTTCCGCGGCGGTGTGCACCGGATCGAGCAGTGGCTGCAGGGGCCGCCGTTCCGGCTCGGGCCCGGCAAGCTCTCCGATCTGCAGCAGCAGCTGACGCACTACGTCTCCGCGCACCGGTCGGACCTGCTCAGCAACGCCGTCAGCGGTCTCGGCCGGGTGGTCGAGTTGGCCACGGGGGCGGTGCTCGCGCTGTTCGCCTCGGTCTTCTTCCTGCATTCCGGCGAGCGGCTGTGGGCCTGGGCGCGCGACCACTTGCTGCCGAGCGGAGCCCGAAACCGCTGGGACCGGGCCGGGAGGGCGGCCTGGCGGACCTTCGCCGGGTACACGCGCGGCATCATCATCGTCGCCGCCACCAACGCCGTGCTGGTGGGGGTGGCCCTGCTCGTGCTCCGGGTACCGCTCGCGCTGCCGCTGGCCCTGCTGGAGTTCTTCGCCGCCTTCATCCCGCTCGTGGGTTCGCCGGTGGCGCTCGGGGTCGCCACGATCGTCGCGCTGGCGGGGCGGGGGCCGCTCACGGCGCTGGCCGTGCTGGTGCTCATCGTCGTGATCGGCCAGCTCGAAGGACATGTGCTGCATCCGCTGGTGCTGAGCTGGGCGGTGCGCCTGCACCCGCTGGTCGTCGCGGTGTCGGTGATCGGGGGCAGCGTCCTCGCCGGCGTCATCGGCGCCGTGGTGGCCGTCCCGTTCGTCTCCGTGGTCTGGGCGGTGCTGAGCGCCCTGCGCTCGGCGCCTCCGTGACGGTGGCGTGCCGCAACCGCGCCCCTCCTGTGCAGGAACCCTGCATGGAGGGGAGCGCTCGGTGGCACCCGGGGCGGTGTGCGTGGGATACGAGTGAGTGGACAGGCGCTGTGGCGTGATGTGACGGCCGCGGCGCGCGGTGTGGGCCGGGCCTGGGCGGGCCCGTGCCGGGAGCGGGATCTGGTCGTCCAGGCGGCGAAGGCGGCCCTGGCCGCCTGGCTGGCCTGGGCGGTGGCGGGCTGGTGGCTGCACGCCCCGGTGGCGTTCGTCGCGCCGTGGGTGGCGGTCGTCCTGGTGGAGTCGACCGTGTACCGGTCGATCGCGCACGGACTCCAGCAGCTGGCGGCGATCGCGGCGGGCACGGTCGTGGCCACCGCGGTCGGGCTGCTGGTGCACGACACGGTCGTCGCGATGGCGGTGGTGCTGCCCCTTGCCCTGCTGTTGGGCCAGTGGGGCCGGCTGGGCAGCCAGGGCATCTACGCGGCCACCGGCGCCCTGTTCGTCCTGACCAACGGCGCCGTCACGGTCACCACCTCCGCCGCCCGGCTCGGCGAGGCCCTGTTCGGGGCGGTCGTCGGCATCGCCGTGAACGCGCTCATCCGGCCGCCGCTGTACCTGCGGGACAGCCAGGCCGTGCTCCAGGACGCTGCCGAGGAGGCCCACGACATCCTGCGGGCGGTGGCGGACGGGCTGGCGGAGGACCGCTGGGACACCGAGGAGGCCGGCGCCTGGCACGAACGGGCCCTGCGGCTGCACCGGCTGGTGGAGCAGGCGCACGCGACGGTCGAGTGGAGCCGGGAGAGCCTGCGCGGCAACCTGCGGCACCGCCACCGGGGCCCCGTCCCGCCGGTGGGCAAGGAGTACGACGACGCCGTCCTGGTGCTGGACTACGCCGCGGTGCACACCGCGGGGGTCACCCGGACGGTGCTGGAGGCCGCCGCCGAGGACCGTCCAGCGCGCCGCCCGCACCCGGAACTCGCGCGCCACTACGCGGAGTTCCTGTACCGGTCCGCCCGCGCCCTGCGGGCCTACAGTCACCGCCGGTTCGGCGACCGGTGCGAGGACGAACTGCGCGACGCCGTGACGGACCTGCGCGCCACGCTGCAGGACCTGCGCCGGGACCTGGCCCGCTCCGCGACGGGCGACCCCGACGAGCTCGCCACCTACGGCGCGCTGCTCGCACAGGCCCACCGGCTGGCCGACCGGCTGATCGCCTCGGGGGCCTGACCCCGGGCGGCTCAGTCGACGGTGGTGGAGGCGAGGACGTCGTGGAGGTCCTCGACGAGCGCCGGGTCCGGCTCGCCGGTGACGACACCCAGCAGGAAGGTGGTGCGGCCGCCGGGGGCGGTCAGCAGGGTCATCTCCAGCCGCCCGCCGGTGTCGCCGGTGACGCGCAGGACGGCGGTGTGCGCCGGCCGGCCGTCGACGGTCGTGGTGTGCGAGTCCTCCAGGGTGGCCGGCCGGTCCGGGAAGAAGAACTCGGCGTTGGAGCGGGCGGCGGCCTCCGTGGTGCGGCGCAGGTCGGCGCGGGACACCGGCCGGCCCGCGCGGCCCGCGAGCACGGTGGCACCGGTGGTGGCGGCCGCGCCGTGGTCCGTGCCGGGGATCCGCGTGATCTGCGAGGAGAAGGCGTCGATCAGGTCGCGGTCCTTGGCCGGGTCGTGCTTCCAGCCGTCCGGGACGCCGTAGGAGAGGCCGGCCCGGGTGTCCGTGACCCGGGGGCGGCCCGCCAGCGGGCCGGACTCCCCGCCGCGGGTCGACCAGAGCGCCGCGGCACCGCACGCGACGACGAGGAGCAGCCCCACGCCCCCGCCGACCCACGCGCGCCTCGCCCGGGAAGGCGTGGGCCGAGGGGCGGAGTCCGGGCGGGGCGGGTACGTCGGCGGGGAAGGCGTTGTCATGCCCTCAGCTTCGCGAACCGAGGGAACGCGGCGCCTGAGTAGCCGTACTCATCCGCTCGTGCGTCGTGTCCCCGGGGCCGGGGCCGGTTCCCGTACGCCGAACACGGCCGGCCCCACGGCGAGGACGCCGTCGGTCAGCGGCCGGCAGCGGACTCCCCCACCGCCACGCAGGGCGCGCTGCGCGCCGGGGCCGACGGTGGTGTCCATCCAGGCGCACGGCCGGGCCGCGCTGCGCACCGCCAGGTCGACCGGTCCGGAGCCGCAGTCGAGGAAGACGGTCGCACCGATGTAGGCGTCGATGTCGACGCCGCGCAGCAGGACGTTGCGCCGGGTCCGCAGCAGGTCCGCCTCGTGCGGGCCCGGCTGCGGGATGCGTTCGGCGGCCATGAGGGTGATCGACGCGTTGCGGTGGGCCGGGTGGTTGAAGTACCGGTCCCCGACGATGCCCAGTCCCGCCCGCACCTCGGCGGTGCCGACCAGCTCGCCGGGCGGCAGCTCGGGCAGGCCGCCGCCGGGCCGGCCCGCCAGCCGGTGCACCGGGGAGACCAGCAGCTGGAGGATTTCGACGTGCGGCACGCTTCGAGCCTAACCGTCCTTCCCCAGGACCCGGCCGCCGGTGGCGGCCCGCACCAGGAAGTGGCCGCTCGCCCCGGCCGCCAGCAGTCCGGCCACCATGGCGGCCAGGCTGAGCCCGGGCCCGGAGGTCCAGTCGACGTGGGGGCCGGGAGGCCGGCACCACGGTCATGGCCAGGGCCGTGCTGGGAAGGGACAGCAGAGCCGCGCGGGTGCGGTCGAGGTCGTCCTCGTGCCAGGGAGCCGAGGACGCCCACGCCCAGGGCGACGGCCCGGACACCTAGGGCCTGCGCGTCTAAGCGGCTGGTGTGCCAGGGGACGAAGTCGGCCCAGAATCCGGGCCGCACGAGCAGTCCGGTGCCGATGCCGAGCCAGGCGGAACCGAGCACCGCGAGCGGCGGCTTCGCCCAGCCGGGCAGGGGCGTGGTGCGCGGGACGGCGGCCCGGATCGGGTGAGGGCCTGCCCGGCCAGGCAGACCGCCGCCGCCACGCACAGCAGGCCGAGGGTGAGCAGCCGCGGGAACCGTGTCACTGGCCGTCACGATTCCGAGCCAGTTGGCTCCCCGTCAGACTGGTGCGGACGGAGAAATCCCACTGGCTTCCCACAGATACGGACACGAGGCGCGGACGGCAACGCAAGGGCCCGCGCCCGTTCCTCCAGGCCACCGGCTTCACCGACGACCTCCTGCACGCCCCTCTCATCACGGACGTGCCCCGCGACGGGCCCGGCGACTCAGGCCCGGCCATGGCCGTCGGGTCACCCGGCGCGCTGGGTGGTCTCCCCGGCCTGAGCGGGTACGGCGGGCAGGGAGACGGTGCAGGAGGCGCAGCGTCGGGCCTGGGCGGGTACGGGACTGAGGCATTCGGGGCAGTCCCGCTTGGGGGCCTGGACGTCCTGGTGCGGGGCGAGGCGTTCGTGGAGCTTGTTGATCGGGAGCACGACGAGGAAGTACAGGGCGCCGGCGAGAAGGAGGAAGCTGATCGCCGCGTTGACGAAGGCGCCGTAGGGGAACTTGACGGCGCCCACGGTGAAAGTCTTGCGGCTCATGTCGCCGGTGGCGCCGGTGGCCAGCCCGACGATGGGGGTCAGGAAGGCGCTGACGAAGCCATTCACCACGGCGGTGAACGCTGCCCCGATGACGATGCCGACGGCCAGGTCGACCACGTTGCCGCGCAGGATGAAGCTGCGGAAGCCTTTCACCTTCTCACTCCTAAGAGGCTCTTGACGTCGACGGGCGGCACCGAAAGCACGCTCAACCCGCCCTTCACCTCGGATGCCCTGCCACCCCTCGCCCATGCCGACTCCGCCGCGCGGCGCGGTGATCGCGCGCCGCAGAAGCCGCCCGCCACGGCGCACGACACGTCGCAGCCCGTCCTCAGGTGCGAAACGGTGTGCCACGTGGACGAGCAAGTCCGCCGGAGCGTCATGACACGCCCCACACCTCGCATCCCGACAGCCCGCCGCCCCGGGCAGTCGGCGCTTTACGCACTGCCGCAGTACCGCGTCGGCGGCCGCCGACAGGTGTCGGCTCGGTCGCTCGCCGACGGGCCGGCCATTCTGAGGGGTCAGGCGGTCCAGTCCCTGCGGATCTCGGCGGCCAGGTCGCGCACGCCGAGCCCGTCACGGACCCGGGAGGCGAGGGCGACGGCCTCCTTGGGCCTGACGGTCACCGTCGATGCCAAGGAGGCTCCAGCGCCGGAATGCGCACGAGAAGGTGAAGGAGCGCGGCGGCCCGGTGGTGCGCCTCCGGGTACACGGCGGTCCCCATGGCCTCATCGGCGTGCCGGGCGACGGCGACCGCGAGGACTCCCCAGTCGGTGCCGTCCGGGTCGGCCCGGAGGTACTGCTGCGCGGCCTCCTGGAGCCGGACGCGGTCGACGTGCAGGATCACGCGGCGGCGCCGTCTGCACCGGTCGTGTCGTGCCGAAAGCCCAGACAGCCGGCGCGCGTCGTACGGGTGGGTGGCAGTGTGCGGACTGCCCCCGGCGGCCTACCTCTCTCGGCGAGTGGCTCTTCAGGTGAACCGGAGTGGCGGTGCGCTTCGTCCTCAGTCGAGCGAGGCACCCCATGGGCTGGTCACAGCCCGTGAGGCACTCGCTCGCGGGGGCGGGCTCGCGATACGGATCACGGTGACGGTGACGGCCACCGCTTCCTCGGCGTTGTGCTCGGCGAGATGGGCCAGGACGGCGGAGCGAACCCGCTCGTGGATATTGCGGGCGGTGTCCAGTACGCGGTTGTCCTCGACCACCGCGCAACGCACCTCGATGCGCCATCCCGAGCCGTCTGGCGCATGCACGGCGCGTACGCCTGCCGGGGATGGTGTGTGCTCGGCGAGGGTCTGCGGCAGCACGGGCGAGACTGCCTCGGTGAGGCGATGGACGAGGCGGGGCTGCAGGCCCGCCACGCCGGGGACCGCGAGTGCCGCCTCTGTCACTGCGGACAGAAGAGCAGCCGTGCGGGTACCGCCCATCACGTACCGCCGGGAGTGTGCGGCCCGGATCCGGTGGGGCCGGTGGGCGGGGAGGGGTCCAAGAGGTCGGTCACGGTGACGTCGACGGCCGCCACCCGCAGACCGATGGTGCGCTCAGCGGCGTACAGGACCGACCGGCGTACCTCGTCGATGCGGTTCGGCAGCGGGCGGTCCAGGCCCGCGACGACGGTCAGCGTCACCGCCACCCGCTTGGTTCCGTCATCGTCTTCTGCGGGAGTCAGCCGGCAGGTGGCGGCCTTGACGCCGGGGATGTCGTCGGCGGCTCGGCGCAGCACTTTCGCCGCGGCGCTTTCGGCTATGCGCAGGTCCCGGTCCGGGTCGGCCAGGGGCAGCAGCCGTCCGAGCCGGACCTCGGCGTTGACGACGGTCATGACGCGGTCGGTGAGTGCCTGCAGACGGGCGGGTGCTCGGCCTCTCAGAGCCCGTGTCGCCGCCTTGAGCGTGGCCAGGGACGCGACGGCCTCGCGGCAGAAGGGACACGTCGTCGTGTGCGGGTCCTGGACGGGTGACGGTTGGAGCGCCTGGTCCCAGACCTGGCTGAGCAGTCGGCCGCAGGTCAGTTCCTCGTCCCTCGCGAGGGGGTCGTCTACCGCCATGGGGCCATCGCCTCCTTCAGCAGTTGGCGCGCCCTGAACAGTCTGCCGCGCACCGTGGGCTCACTGCTATGTGTCAGATGAGCGATCTCCTCGTAGGGCAGGCCTTGCAGTTCTCGAAGGATCCAGCACAGCCGCTGGCCGGCTTCCAGTTCGCCGAGTGCGCAGGCCAGTGCGGCTGCGGCCGCGTCCTGCTCGGCGGCCCGGGCGGGCGAATTCCAGTCGTTGTCCGGCGCGGGCTCCGAAGCGGCGTCCAGCGGGAAGGTGGGTCGTCGGCGTCGGCGCATGGTCAGGCAGCGGTTGACGGTGATCCGGTACATCCAGGTGTGGAACTCCGCCCGGTGCTGGTACTCCGGCAGGCGCCGCCAGGCGCTGACGAAGGCGTCCTGGACGGCGTCTTCGGCGTCCTGGGCGTTGCCCAGCATGTAGTACGCCAGAGTGAGAAGCGGGCGGCTGTGGCGGCGGACGAGGACGGCGAAAGCGTCCTCGTCCCCCTCGGCGGCCCGCACGGTCAGCACACCGTCCGGCGGATCGCTCTCCTGCGGGGCAGGTCCAGTGCGCACGTTCATGCCGCCTCGGTTCACGGCTTCCGGGACTGTCGCCTACCCACCCCATGCAATGTGACGCACGTCACACTAATGAGGTGTGAGGAGTGTGCCGCCGGGTCGTCCAATCCTCTTGACGGGCCTCGCGCGGAGGCACGACGACCGATCGAGGCGATCCGCCATGACGGACAACAGCACGGCCACCGGCCGAAACGGCCAGGCCGGTGGGAACGAAAGCGCTTTGCAGGGCAGGACCGGAGCGGGAGCTCCAGCGGAGACTCGGGGCAGGACCACGATCGCGGACAGCGTGGTGGCCAAGATCGCCGGTATGGCCGCCCGCGAGGTTCCGGGCATTCACAAGCTCGGCGGTGGGATGGCCCGGGCGCTGGGCGCGGTGCGCGAGCGGGTCCCGGGCACGGGCGGCGGTGTCACCCAGGGAGTGAAGGTCGAGGTCGGCGAGAGGCAGACCGCGGTGGACCTCGACGTCGTCGTCGAGTACGGCGTCTCCATCGTCGACATCGCCGCCGACGTGCGTACCAACGTGATCACCGCGGTGGAGCGGATGACCGGGCTGCAGGTCGTCGAGGTGAACATCGCCGTCGACGACGTCCATCTGCCCGACGAGGAAGAAGAGTCCGACGACCAGGAGGGGCGCGTGAGGTGACCCGCCCGAGCCATCGCCTCCCCCCTGGTGCGGACGATGACTCGGCGGCGGCAGGCGCGCGCCGGAGAAGGGTGAGTGAGTCATGAACAACACAGCCACCACGGGCCTCGCCGCCGGCATGGCGCTGGGCTTCGCCGGATTCTTCGGCGGCTTCTGGGCCTTCCTGCTGGTCCTGGTCCTGGGCGCGGCCGGCCTGATCGCCGGCCTGGTCCTGCAGGGCGACCTGGACCTCCGAACGCGGAGGCAACGATGAACACCCTGCCCGAACCCGTCGTCCCCCCGGGAGACCGGGCCGGCCGCCACCCCCCTTCCGCTCTGCCGCCACCGGCCGAGCGGGGGGCGACCATCATTCCCGACAAGGTCGTCGGCCGGATCGCCGCGGAGGCCGGCCGTGTGGCGCAGCAGAACCGCGCGGCCGTACCGCAGGACAGGGACCCGGGGGCGGCGCCCAGCGCCTCCGTGGTCAGCCAGGCCGGTGCGGTCCGCCTGCGCCTGGCCGTGGACCTGCCCTACCCCACCGACCTCGCGCGCGTCTGCGAGCAGATACAGCACGACGTCGGCGACCGTGTGGCCCAGCTGACCGGGATGCGCGTAGACGAGGTCACCCTCACCATAAGGCGGCTGCTGACGGCCCCTGGTCCTGGCCGCAGGCGGGTGCGGTGAACGACCGCGCTCCGCCACCCGGCACGGCGTCGGCGAAGGAGGACCGCATGAACCACACCCCGGGTCCTGCCGGGCCGGCAGGCCACGCGTCGCCACCCGAGAGAGGACCAGCCGGTCCGGACAGCCGACGCACTACCCGCCGCCCATGGTCGGCGCGCCGGCTCCCGGCAGCCGCGGCCGCATGTGTGATCTTTGTGGCGGCAGGCGCGGCGCTGGTCGACGTCGTCGCCGTACGAGCGGGACGCCGGGCAGCAGCCTGGCGACGGGAGCTGGCCGCCGCCCTTGCCACCCGCCCCGTGGACGACAGGTGGATGCTCACCGGAGCCGCCCTCGCGGCCGTCATCGGCCTGTGGCTGCTCATGGTGGCGCTCACCCCGGGCCTGCGGCATCTGCTGCCGATGCGCTCCCCCGCAAAGCAGCGGGCCCAGCTGGACCGGGACGGCGCCGCCGTACTCCTGCGTGATGCCGCGCTGCGTGTGCCCGGTGTGCGGACGGCGCGCATCCGCGTGCGCCGGCACCGCATCCTGGCACGCACCGATGTCCACTTCCGCGACCCGCGGCAGGTCAAGGCCGACCTCGCCGCAGTCCTCGACGACGAACGCGACCGGCTCGCTCTCTCCCATCCCCCGCGGATCGTCGTCCGCGTCCGTCAGCGGATCCCCTGATGAGCACTCCGCACCGGAGCGTGCCATGACGCCGCAACCCGTTCTCAACCGCGTCCTGTTGGCCGTCACCGGTCTGATCCTGCTCGGCGGCGGCCTGCTGATCATCGCTGCCGGACTCGACCTGTACGGGCGTTTGGACCTGACACCGCCCGCCGGCTGGCCGCTGACCGCCCCCGCTGACGTCCTCCTCGGATCTGGTGACCGGTCCCGCTGGAGCAGTCAGGGCTGGTGGTGGTGGCCCGCGGTCATCGCCGCGCTCACCCTCATCGCCCTGCTCGCCCTGTGGTGGCTGCTCGCCCAGCTCCGCCGGCGCCGCCCCTCTCGGGTTCCTGTCGGCACAGACCACGCCGAGCAAGGCGTGGAACTCGGCCACGGCGCGCTCAGCGACGCCATTGCGGCAGAAGCCGGAGCCCTGCCGGGCATCGACCGGGCGAAGGTCCGTCTCACCGGGCGCCCGGCACGCCCGCTGGCCGACATCACGCTCACCCTCACACCGGTGACAGCACCTGACACCGCTCTCACGGCCCTCGACGAAGGGCCCCTGGACAACGCCCGCCGGTCCACCGGCCACGACGACCTGTTCGCCGAGACCCGCGTGCGCGTCGCTCACCACAAGGCCCGTCGCGTGGCCTAGGGCCTGTCGTTGGGATCAGGCCGGCCTGGCTCACGGTGCCTTGCCCCGCGACCGCCGGCATGATCCAAACGACAGGCCCTGGGGCCGACGCCCGGACAGGGATGTTCGGGCAGGAGGGCGGAGGCATGCGTCGCGCGACAGAAGGGTCTGCGTGCAGGCAGCGGGCGCTGAATCGCTTTGTGTGTCACCGCGGGGAGCGAGCGCCGGAGGGCGTCCGACGCCTCGTCGCGGATGCGGGCGCAGCTGCGGCTGATGATCCGGGAGACACGCATTTGGCGGCCTCGCGGTCGAGGATGACGCCGTCGGACCGGTCCGTTGTGGCCAGGGTGTCGGCGAAGGTGGGGCTGTCGTCGGCCTTGGAGAGCTCCATGTCCAGAGAGAGGGTGCTGTAGCAGTCGAGTGCCTCCAGGCCGGCGGCGCCACGCCTTGGTGCCGGTGCGGGCGACAGGTTCCCAGCCCCTTCTTCCACCGCCTCGACCACCACGTACGTGAGCAGCCCGCCATGCCGGGATGCCACGTTCACGCAGCCGGGGCCCGGTGGCTGGACCGGGCCCTGGCTTCACGCGCGGGAAGTACGCCCCGAGCAGCTGCCGGCGTTCCCCGCGCTGTACCGGGTGTCCTACAGGTTGGGCTTGGCGGCGCTGATGTCGCCGAGTGCCGAGCGTGCATCTCGTTCGATCGCAAGGTCGCCGATGGAGATGACGCCGACGGCATGGCCCTCCTCGACGACCGGAAGGCGGCGGACGGAATGCTCACGCATCAGCTCCACCGCATGATCGAGGTCCTCGTCCGGGGTGACGGTGACGAGATCGTCACTGCAGGCGGAGGCCACGGTCCTCTCATCCGGGTCGCCGCCCTCGGCGAGCGCACGCACCACGAGGTCGCGGTCGCTGACCAGACCTCGCAGATCGTCGCCCTCGGTGACAAGGACGATTCCGATGTCCTCGTCGCGCATCTTCTGCGCCACGGCTGTCACCGACGCCTGCGGCTCCACCGTCACCAGCCGGCTGGTCATGATGTCCCGCACATGCTGAGTCATGACTCCTCCCTCAGGTTGAGAGCTGGTGCCCCCTGGCTACGCCCGCCGGGTACCCGACCCATGGCCTCACTGCACCCGGTGGGCACAGAATCCGATGACCGAGAGCGGCCACGCACCTCCTTCCTCTCGATCAGGCGCGTCTCGGGTCCCGGACCAGGTAACGCAGCTCACCCGGCGCGCTCCAGCAATTCGGTCCACCGCCCTGGCACGGCCACACCTCCGGGCCACCGCCGTGCCACTCGATGAGGTCAGCCTCGGCAACATCCAGCTCGTCCCCGCCCACCAGACCGGCCTCCCGCAGGAGCAGAGTCAGCTCGTGCAGTGAATGCGCCGTGCCCAGGACCTCATCACCGAGACACACACGACGCTCCCCGGAACCGCAGGGGGCCTCCACACGCGCGGAACGCTCGACCATGACTTCAACCTCCCATCAGCCGGCATCCGGCCGCACACGTCCAGCCGCGAGCGACCGGGCCACCCGCAGAATCAGCCACGCCGGACAACGGCTACGGAGGACGGCACAGGTGAGGCTGC
Organism: Streptomyces albidicamelliae; assembly: GCF_025642175.1. Lineage (NCBI taxonomy): Bacteria > Bacillati > Actinomycetota > Actinomycetes > Kitasatosporales > Streptomycetaceae > Streptomyces > Streptomyces albidicamelliae. The sequence continues at coordinate 718,528 of NZ_CP106795.1, forward strand.
GTTTCGATGCCCCCGGAAGACTCGCCGGGCCGTACCGGGCGGCAGGCCCGTGCACACGGCGCAGAGCAGCGAGCCCGGCAGACAGCTCTCGGCGGACCCGCTGCTTGCTTCAGGCGAGGGCCCCTGGACGTACGGCGCGCGGCGGGCCAGCCGTCTTTCCATGCCGCCACACCTGCGGCTGTCGACTGCTTTCCACAGTTCCCTCATCCGCTCGTCGCACGCAGCGCGCGAAAAGCGGAAACGCCCACACCCACGCCCGTGGGTGTGCGGATCCGCCCGGCGCCGAGACAGCCCGTTCGGCCCACGCGGTATGGCGCACTGCCGGCTCGGAACCGGACCGCAGCGGGGCCCGGGCAGCAAGTCCCACCCCAACATCAAGCTCCGCGGGGTCGCTCGCCGGGTGTGTGAACAAGGCGGCCCGTAGCCGCCCAGCCCCGCGGGGGTCCCCCGGCACACTGCCGGACCGGGGGGCCCGGACCAGGTGACTGCTGTCGCCACGGGGCCGGGTTACCAACTTCGCGGCCAGTCATGCGTCCGATCACCCGGGCCGCAGCGGCCGCCGACGCGGGCAAACGCCGACAGTATCGGCTCCCGCCCGGGGAGGAGCGGTCCCGAGAAGACCTGGACGATGACGCAGCCCAGGTGAGGGCCGGCTTGGTCCGCAGTGGACACCGCCCCGGGTGAAATGCGCACGCCTTGGGGACGCGACCGCTGTCGGGCTCGGTGATCCCCGCTCGTACCTCAGTCGCCGACGCCCCTGGCCCGCAGGTCGTCCACACCATCGCCACCGCGGACCAGCCCCGCAACGACCGCCCGATCCAGGAACGCCGGCTGTGAGGACATCGCTGATCCCACACCCTGGGCCCCCTGCCGCCCGTGCGTCAGCCGTTGGTCAGCCGGACGCCGTGCGGGCCAGGGGAGGCCGCTATGCGTACAGCTTCGTGAACGGCCCGGGCCAGTCTGGCGCCCCACAGCGATCGGGGCCCAGCGAACGCCTCCATCTCCTCGCCGGATTCCGGAACGCGCGCGGCGATGCAGACCGCATCGGTCGGCGTCCCGGAGCAGTCGTAGTTGGTGTCCAACAGCGCCTGCACCTTGGCTTCCGTGGCGGTGATGACCGCGTTGACCAACGCTGCGTCGGTCAGCGCCACCGGAAGAGCGGCGATGATGTTGATCGTGCCGGGCGCCGCCGGCGTGGCCGAGCCCCCTGCTGGGGCGGCAGCCCAGCCGCGAACGCCGAGCCCCGCGGTGGCGACCGCTTCGACACCCCCGTCGTGCGCTCGGCCGTGCTCCCGAACATCGGCGGCAGTCATCAGACCTACTCCCGGGCCATCCGCGCCCGCGTCGCCGGCCAGTTCGGCAAGGTGGCATGCGGGGTCGGTGCGGCGATAGCCGTGGGAGACCTGAGCGTTCAAGACCCAGGCCCGCTTTCCGATGCCGCCACCCAAGACAGCGCTGCTGATCATCCGCCAGCCACTTCCTGCTCGCCACAGCAGGGCGTGCAGATGCTCGCCGTGCTCGGCGCGGCCCAGCAACTCGAACGGCAGCACGCCGGTGGTGCCGGGTGGCGGCGGTATTACGGTCACCGGGCAGAACTCCTCGTAGGAGGCGATGGAACCGGGTGATCATACGCAAGTACGCAATGACAGGGCCGCGCTAAGCTGCCCGCGCTCTTGCTGCGGCAGGACTCTTGCGTCGCCGTCGCCCGTGACCGCGGATACCTACGGACCACCGCGGATCTACCGGCGCATGACACGTGCTTGCGCGGGCGGACGGTCCGCCCCAGTACCATCTGCTCCCGGAACGGGACTTACCGGCCAACCGGCCCCGGGCTCAGTCGAAGCAGAGGCGGCCGGTACGAGTACGTTTGAGCTCGAAGAGGTCGGGGTGCCGGGCCAGCACCCGGAAGGCGTCGAAGAGCTCCGCCGCGTCGGCGCCGCGGGGCACGGCGCGCAGCACGGGTCCGAACCACACAGCTCCGTCGATGTGCAGCGTGGGTGTGCCCACATAGCCGCCCGATTCCGGCTCGGTCCAGGCCGCGTGACTGCGGCGCACGGCGTCGTCGTACGCGGGGTCCTGAGCGGCTGCGGAAAGGTTGGCGGGGAGCCCCAGTTCCGCCAGCGCCTCGGCGACAACCAGGTCGAAGTCCCCGTTCCCGCCGTCGTGGATGCGGGTCCCGAGGGCGGTGTAAAGGTCGCGCAGCACCTGCTCCCCGTGCCGTTCGGCGGCGGCCACGGCGACGCGTACCGGACCGATCGAGCGGTCGACCAGGTCCCGGTACCAGTCCGGGAGGTCATTGCCGGTGTTGTGCAGGTACAGGCTCATCACATGGAAGCGGAGATCGATCGGACGCAGTGGCTCGACCTCCAGCAGCCAGCGGGAGGTTATCCAGGCGAAGGGACAGGCCGGATCGAAGGCGAAGTCGATCCGGGTCGGGGTGGGAGAGGTGCCGGTACGGGTGTCGCAGTGCGTCATACCGGCGACGCTAGTTTGCGGGCGGACCATGGTCACGGCCCACTTACCATCATATTCCCTGGTCCACTTCCCCACTGCGCCGCCCCACCTTCAGCGCCGACAAGCCGGGTAGGACCCGCGAGGCAGTCAGCCCGATCAGCTTGTCACGCCTTGGTGGTGCCCGGGCGGGCCGACGCCTCGCCGGGCCTGGAACGGCCGAGCGGGGCGTTGCAGCCACGGCACCCGACGCGGACTTTGCATGGAGCGTCGCACATCGCGTACTTCGCCGCCGTGGCCCAAGCGATCAACGTCCTACGCGGCGGTCGAGTGCCGCTGCCGTTCTCGATTCGCCGGTCAGAACGCAGGGCTGGGCCGACGCTTCAAACCCTGCTGGACGCTGACGGTCTTTCGTGTCGCCCGACTATGCCGAAGCCTCGGCCCCTGCGCTGGGGGCGAACCCGCTCCCCTGCTCGGCGAACACCCTGATCGCGGCACCCAGGAACTCCACCATCCCGGGGTGGTAGGAATCATGGAACGCCCTCATGGCCTCGTCCTCGGCGTAGAAGAGCGACATGCCGACGTAAGCCTCCCGGGAGGGGGTGTAGAACCGGCTGACGATGTCGAAGTGCCTGCGGACGAGCTCCTGGATCTTCTGGTCCCCCGGCAGGGAGCCGCCGTCCAGGAAAGCCGTGATCTCCCGGTACAGGACGTCCCAGTCCTGGTGGACCCGCTCCCTGTCCACATGTTCCCAGTTATTGGTCCCGGCAAGACTCTTCGCCTGCTCCTCGGCCAACGACCGGCGACACTCGTCCTCGTAACTGTTCCCCACGCACCGGTTCCCATCGTTTCGTCACCTCTCCGGTCAATCCCTGAGAGGCCGCCGACATGGCGACATCGGCCGGCCGCTGATGATCAACTGCCGGTCCAGACCGAACGGTGACACACAGCCACCGGGTCGGCAAACCATTTCTTGGACCGTCCAGCCGCTCGACCGCGCGGCCCGGATTCCCGCAGCGACCATGCGTGGCAGAACGAACTCGGCCGGCACCGTGTCCAGTTGGAGGCCAGTACCCAGCCGGCTCTGGGCCCGACTGCTGCGCGACCGCTCAGCGCGGCACTATTGATGTCCCGAGGTTCTGTCAACGGGCAGCACTGGATCAGGCCACCGCGTTCTCCCTCCGGTCGGCCTGAGAGGTGAAACCAGCATTTGACGTTGTGTCAGAACGTTTACACAGAGCACCCTTTGTCTGTGAACGACGACGGTGGCACTCTCGGAACTCCCCCCAAGCACGCTTCCGCCGATACCCGGGCGGGGTCGGCGGGAGCGTGCACTTGTGAAGGAGGAGGATTGGTGGCATACCCAACTCAGAATGAAGCCCCTGGTCGGCGGGACTCCAAGCGCTACCTCTGGCTCCTCGCGCTGGCTGTGCCCACGCTCCCGTTTCAAGCGGGTGCGCTGGCCGCGCTGACTGGGCTCAGCGTCTTCTGGTGGTGGGGTCCGTTCTTCGCGTTCGTGCTCGTCCCGGGCTTCGACCACGTCATAGGACGGGACAGCGCCAATCCGCCCGAGGCCCTGATGAAGGCGCTGGAAGACGATCGCTACTACCGCTGGTGCACCTATCTCTACCTGCCGCTGCAGTACGGTGCCCTCGTGTGGGCTTGCAGTGTGTGGGCCCACGGCGCACTGTCCCCTTCAGGAAACCTGGGGCTGGCCGCCACCACCGGAGTGGTGGCGGGCGTGGCCATCAATACTGCACACGAACTCGGCCACAAGCGGGAGCAGGCGGAACGCCGACTGAGCCGCGTGGCTCTGGCCCAGAGCTGCTACGGCCACTTCTACGTCGAGCACAATCACGGACACCACATCCGGGTCGCTACTCCCGAGGATCCGGCGAGCTCGCGCATGGGAGAGAGTTTCTGGCGCTTCCTCCCCCGCGCCGTGCTGGGCAGCATCCGTTCCGCCTGGCACCTGGAGCGGCGCCGACTCGGTCGACGCGGGCGCCCGGTCTGGAGCCGGCACAACGACGTCCTGAGCGCGTGGGCCATCACTGTCGCGCTGTACGGCGCGCTCGGCGCGGTGTTCGGCTGGGCAGTTCTGCCCTACCTGGTACTCCAGGGAATTCTTGGCTTCTGCCTCCTCGAAACGGTGAACTACCTGGAGCACTACGGCTTGTTGCGCCAGCGCCGTCCGGACGGTCGCTACGAACGGGTGTCGCCCCAGCACAGCTGGAACAGCGACAACACCATCAGCAACCTCTTCCTGTTCCAGCTTCAGCGCCATTCCGACCATCACGCCAATCCGCTGCGCCGTTATCAGACCCTGCGCCACTTCGACGAGGCACCTCAGCTGCCCTCCGGCTACGCCACGATGATCGTGCTCGCCTGGTTCCCCCCGTTGTGGCGACGGGTGATGGACCCGAGGCTGCTCGCCCATTACTCGGGGGACGCCCAACGGGCGAACCTGTGTCCCGCGCTGCGCGGTCGGCAGGTCAGAGGCGCCGAGGGCTCGCCCGGCGGTGCACCGACCCGACCCTGACCGGGCCACCCTTGTGCAGGCGGCGAACAGCGGGCTCGGTTCTTCCTCCGACGCCTGACAGGGCGCACGTGACCGCGCTGCGCCCTGTCCATGACTCCCCACTTGAGGGTCGTGCGGACGAACGCGGTCCCCACGTGGAGAGCACGTACGAGTCCGTGGCGGACAGTGCTCCGGCCGCCATGGCGACAGGCGGTCATGGTGACCCGCTCGCGCACTGGGCTCCCTCCTCTCGACCCGTCAACCTGCCTTCACGGCGGCTACTCCGGGTGGCGGCGCTCTTCCCGTGTGTCGGTGGGCAGGGTTCGTCACTCGCCCCCGCAGGCCGTCCTCAGGATCGCGCAAGCCACCCGTGCCACTCGGACAGATGCCTCGCCGGGATCCGGCCCGGGCAGCAGCATGTGACTGACGGCCAGCCGAACGACTATGTCGGCAGCATCATTACGGCGGTCTTTCGATACCCCTGGTACGACCTCGTCGAGCCAGGCGGCCACGAGGCGCCACGCCTGGGAGAAGACCGGTTCGGGCCGACTGGTGAGGAAGGGCAACAGCGCATCGGTGCCCCCACGGGCCGCGGTCACCACGGCCCGTATGAAAGGGTTGCGCGCCGCTTCGGCCAGGGCGTGATCCACGCCGGCTTCCAGGGCAGCGGCAACATCGTCACGGTGATCAGCCAGCACTTCGGCGACTCCCAGGAGGAAACGCTCCGTCTCCCGGTGCACCAGAGCAGTGCCGATCCCGGCACGATCACCGAACTCAGCGTAGATGGAGGGACGGGAAACCTCCGCGCGCTGGGCGAGATCGGCCACGCGTACCCGGTCCCACCCAGCCTCTGAGGCGAGCTGCCAGGCTTCCTCCAGTACCCGCGCGCGCATCTGTCTGCGCCAGGCCACGCGAGGCGGGTCCGGCGGTTGTTCAGTCGTGGGCCGGGCGCCTGGGTGAGGCAGTTCGGATCGCATGCGGTCAGCTTGCGACACGCCCGTTCGCTTCCGCAGCAAAATACGAAGCCGTTCCGGTGACTCGGTCCAGGACGGTCGCTTTGATTCTGCGGCTGCGCCGGTAGGCACGAAGGGTCACCGACCGAGGCGCACCGGCCCGGGCAGGGGCGACGCGGATGGCGTCGATGACAGTTTCGGCCCGGATGCAGTCGGCAGCGGTGTGCACTGTCTGCCAGGGGCCGGCGCTCGCGCGGCGGAGCGCGGCACTTCCCCTGGCCAACGCCGTCCAGGGGTGATCAGACCATGCCGATGCGACGGGCGGTGTCCTCGTTGTGCTGCATGTGGCGGTGCGCCTCCTCGCCGAGTGCGGAGATGACACCGGCGACGACCGTCTCGATGACCGCGAGGGTGGGCACGAGACTGTCGTAGGGAGAGGGCGTGGATACCTGGCTGGGCAAGACGACCTGGGCGTGCGCGCTCGTGGGCGACAGCCACGTGTCGGTGAAGACGATGACCTTGCCACCGTGCTCTTGGGTGAGCTGAGCGATGGGAAGCTTGTCGTCCTCGTAGCGTCGGTAGTCGAAGATGATGAGGACGTCGCGACGGGTGAGTCGGGCGAGGGCGGCGGTGCGCTCGACGTCGCGTTCGGGCAGGAAGTGCACGTCGTCACGCAGTTGCATGAGGTGCAGGCCGAGGTACTGGGCCAGCAGATGGGTGAAGCGGCCGCCGACGAGCGTGACGCGCCGTTTGGGATCGGCCATCAGCGCAATGGCGCTCTCGAGATCGGCCACTGGAGTCTCAGCGAGGGTCTGGATGACGGCGGAACTGAACAGTTGGCTGCTGCGGGCGAGAAGACCAGCGGCCGAGTCATCGCCGGCATGGACTTCGGTGGCTTCGTACAGGGCCAGCGGGGAAGCGCTGCGCTCGTCGAGCTCGGCGCGCAGCGCGGCTTGGAAGTCGGGGAAGCCGTGATAGCCGAGTCGTGCCACGAATCTGAGGACGGTGGGCGCACTGACGGCCGCTCGCTCGGCGATGATGGCGATGGTCTCGAACCCGCTGGAGGGGTAGGCCGAGAGCAGCACGCGGGCGACCTTGCGTTCGGCCGGGCTCAGTTCGCCCAGCTTCTGACGGATGTCGTCGGCGAGTGTGCCGGAGGCCATGACGGTGTCCTTTCCGAACGTGCGCGGGGCACGATCAGAGCCTAATGGCTGACAGAGGGGTGAGGCCGCACGGTCTGCGGAGCGGCGCTCACCTCCTGATGCGTGCTGTGGTGCCTCGAAAGGTCACTCGGGTGCGACGGCGATGCGCATGTCGATGAGTGACTGTGGGGCGCTGTCGGCTTCCTCTGCCCAGGCGGAGAAGGCGGGCGTCTTGGTGAGGGTCACGCGGAATCGGGGGCCGGTTTCGTAGGTGGCGGCGGTGGCCGAGCGTTGTGCGCTCGTGGCGGCGAGGGCGCGGGCCGTGCCGCGGAACGAGTAGGGAGTGCCGGCCGGGTCGGCGAGGGAGTAGAAGACGTCGTCATTGGCGGGGACGGCTGTGTCGTCGATGGGCGTCAGTCGGTGCTTGCCCTGCGCGGGCGAGGCGAGCCAGCGGCGGGGGTCGTAGTGGTCGCCGTCGGTGAGGTAGGTGTAGCGCGCGTTCCTCAGGCTCCACCCCAGCCGGTCGTGTCGGGTGCGGGCGCGGCGGAGGTCGAAGACTCCGACGCCGTTGGCACCGAGGACGGTGATGGCCTCGCGCTGTGTTCCTGGGGCGTCCACGACGAGTGCGGTGTTCTCGTCCAGCGCGTATACGCGGTCGTGTCCGGTGTCGGAGGCCAGTCGCAGCGCCCGTCCTTCGCGCCCTTCGGCGCCGGTGTGGGTGTCGATGAGACCGGAGCCGAGGAAGCCGAAGCCTCCGTCGGGGAGATAGCCGAGTCGGGAGGGGTCGTCGAAGTAGCCGGGGGAACTGCCGTCTCGGAGTGCGGGGTAGGAGTCTCCGCCGGTCACCATGTCGGGGCCGGCGGCTATCTGGGCGCCGGCGGAGGAGCCCGCGATCACCGCGCCGTGGGCGAGCCTGTCGCGTATGGCAGCCAGTACTTTGGAATCGGTGTGCTGGTGGCCGTGCAGCAACGTGGTGACGTAGCGGTACTGGTCGCCCCCGCCGAAGAAGAAGCCGGTCATGGATCTGACCTGGTCGGCAATGGTGTCGGAGTCGGCGTTGTCGATGTGGTCCAGGTCGATCGGTATCCACTGGGCGTCCGCTGCGCCGTGCTTCTTGAAGAGGGAGGCGTAGTAGGCGCCGTTGCAGGCCGAGTTGCTGCACCTGTCCGGATCCGCGGAGTCGGGGTCCTGGCTCGCGGGGATCGAGGCGGCGGTGAGGACCCCTATGCGGGCCTTCGAACCGCCGGCGCGTTTGATGATCTCGCCGTAGATCTCCGTGTTGTCGCTTGCCAGGGCGCCTCCGACCAGCACCAAGGAGCCAGTGGCCGGCTGCCTGCTGTGAGCGGCGTGGGCGGCTGGGACGCCGGTGAGAACGGCGACCAGGGCGGCGGCGGTGCCGAGGACGACGGTTCGTCTCGGAAGTGCGCGAGCGTTCATGAGGGCTCCATCTGACGGGGCAACGGCGGGGGTCGGCCCTAAAAGGGCGAGGGCTTGCTTTGCGGGAGGGAGGGACTCAGCGATCGAGGTTCGCGTCACCCAGAGACGAGATCAGCGTTGCGAGGAGCGCCACGCGCTGGGGGACGCTGCCGATGTCGAGCCACTCGTCGGGGGTGTGGTCGGCTCCGCCGACGGGTCCTAGACCGTCCAGGACGACGGCACCCTGTCCGGCGATGAGGTTGGCATCGCCGACGCCGCCGGTCGCGGCGGCTCCGATCCTGAATCCGAGCGCTGCCGCGGTGGTGGTGGCCTGCTCGAGCAGGTGTCGGGCGGCGGGGGTGTCCTCCATCGGCGGACACAGGTCGAGTTGTTCCACGCTGACGGAGGTGCCGGGTACGGCGGGGTACCGGGCGAGGTCGGTGATGGCCTGGTGTGCCCAGCGGATGCCGGCCTCGGTGGCCGCCCGCACCTCGATGCGCAGTTCCGCGTGGGGGCAGACGATGTTGGCGCGGTTGCCTGCGCGGACGACGCCGACGTTGACGGTCACCTCCTCGCGGTGGCCGTTGAGTGCCTGCAGGGCGACCACGAGATGGGCCGCGCAGAGAGCGGCGTTGGCTCCGCGTTCGGGTTCGATGCCGGCGTGTGCGGCGCGGCCGGTGACCGTCAGTCGGAAGTCGGCGACCCCCTTGCGGGCGATGACGAGGTCGCCGTTCTCGCGTGCGCCCTCCAGCCCGAGGGCGAAGTGCGCGTCCCGTGCGGCATCTTCGGTGACTGTCCGGCTGGCCGGAGAGCCGATCTCTTCGTCGGGCGTGGCCAGGAACACCAGCTCCGCGTATGCGTGGATCTCGTGCTCCTGGAGGATCTGCAGAGCGGTGAGGCCTGCGAGGAGGCCGCCCTTGTCGTCGCTCACGCCCGGGCCGTACGCGGTGGATCCGACGACGCGGAAGGGCCGCTCGGCGGCGGTTCCGGTGTCGAAGACGGTGTCCATGTGCGCGGCCAGCAGGATTCGCCGGCCGCCTTCGGCCGGGGTCAGGCGCCCGGGCTTGCGGGCGAGGAGCGTGTCGCCGACGTCCAGTCCGGGATGCTTATGGGGTATGCGTTCGACGGTGAATCCGAGGCGCTCAAGGCGGGTCTGGACCCAGTCGGCGACCTTGTTGACTCCTTCGGCGTCGTAGGAGCCGGAGTCGATGGCGACGAGTTCGGCCAGGTCACTCACGTACTGGCTCTGGTGGGCGCGGGCCGACGACAGGAGATCGGCGGTGTGGAGCTGCCGGCGCAGCGGGGCGCTCACAGGACCTTGGACAGGAAGGCACGGGTGCGTTCCTGCTCCGGTTCGCCGAGGACCTGAAGGGGGTCGCCGGCCTCGACGACGACGCCTTGGTCCATGAACACGGCGGTGTCGCCTACTTCTCGGGCGAAGCCGATCTCGTGGGTGACCACGACCATGGTCATGCCCTCGGCGGCCAGGCGGCGCATGACGTCGAGGACGTCGCCGACCAGTTCGGGGTCGAGCGCCGAGGTCGGTTCGTCGAACAGCATCAGTTTCGGCTTCATGGCCAGAGCGCGTGCGATGGCCACCCGTTGCTGCTGCCCTCCGGACAGCTGGGCGGGGTAGTGGCCGGCGCGGTCACCGAGACCGACCTGGTGCAGCAGACGCTGCGCCTGTTCATACGCGTCGGCTTTCGGGACTCCCCCGACCCGGACGGGAGCTTCGACGACGTTTTCCAGCGCCGTCAGGTGGGGGAAGAGGTTGAAGCGCTGGAAGACCATGCCGATGTCGCGGCGGCGCTGGGCGACCTCTCGTTCGCGCAGTTCGTGCAGTCTGTTGCCCTGTTGCCGGTATCCGACGAGGTCGCCGTCGACTGTCAGCCTTCCGCCGTCGACCTTTTCGAGGTGGTTGATGCAGCGCAGGAAGGTCGACTTGCCGGAGCCTGACGGCCCGAGCAGGCAGCAGACCTGGCCGGGTTCGACGATCAGGTCGATGCCCTTGAGGACCTCGAGCTTGCCGAACTGCTTGCGCACCTGCTCGGCGTGCACCATGGGGGCGTTCATCGACCCGGCTCCTTGCTGTGCTTACGGGTCAGGCTCACTGCGCCCTGCATCATGCGTTGCAGCGCGGAGTGGTGGCCCATGCGGGTGACCCCGCGGCCGTAGCGGCGCTCCAACCATGTCTGCGGAATGCTCAGCAGTGTGACGAGGACCAGGTACCAGATGCTGGCCACGACGAGCATCGGGATGACCTGGTAGTTCTGGGCGTAGACGTCCTGGATGTTGGACATCAGGTCGTGGGCGGAGATGACCGAGACGAGGGCGGTCATCTTCAGCATGTTGATGGTTTCGTTGCCCATCGGCGGGATGATGACCCGCATGGCCTGAGGAAGGACGATCCGCCGCATGGTCAGGGCGGGCCGCATGCCGAGCGAGTGGGCGGCCTCGGTCTGACCGGGATCGACGGACTGGATGCCGGCGCGCACGATCTCCGAGGCGTAGGCGGCTTCGTTGAGTCCGAGCGCGAGCAGGGCGGCGACGGCCGGGGTGAGCAGGGAGTTGGTCTCGGCCTGGAAGAAGGTGATGTGGGTGAAGGGAATACCGATCATGACGTTCTTGTAGAGGGCGGCCGCGTATCCCCAGAAGATGATCTGCACGAGGAGCGGGGTACCGCGGAAGACCCAGACGAAGAAGGTTGCCAGGCTGTACAGGACGGGGCTCGCGGACAGGCGCATCACCGCGATGACCGTGCCCAGGCCGAGTCCGAGTGCCATGGCTGCCGCGGTCAGCCACAGCGTGGTGGTCAGGCCGTCGAAGATCAGGCCGGCGAACAGGTAGTGACCGATGACGTCCCAGTGCAGATTGCGGTTCTTCGCCAGCGAGCCGATCAACCCGGCCAGCGCGGCGATGGACACGGCGGCGGCGATCCATCGGGCGTGGTTGCGCACGGGGACGATCTGCAGCTCAGGGGCGGCCGCGCTGCCGGCGCCCTGGCTCCGCGTGGGTGACGAGGTGTCGATCATGGTCAGTCGACCGCCGCGTTCCTGGTGGCTTCCTTCACCGCGATGGAGGCCACTCCGTACTTGTCGTAGATCTTCTTCACCGTGCCGTCGTCGATGAGGGCCTGCAGAGCCTTCTGAATGGCCGTGCCGAGTCCGGGGAGCCGCTTGGAGACGGCGATGCCGTTGGGCGAGGCGTTGTAGCCGCCTGGCGCTGCGGGGTCTTCGACCAGATCGAAGGCTTTGCCGGCGTCTGCCGTCTTGGCGGTCCAGCCGGCCGCGGGCTTGGTCAGAACCTGTGCGACGACCTTGCCGGACCGCAGGGCAAGTTGGGCGTCGGAGTCCTTGGGGAAGGTCTGCACATCGATCTTCCCCTTGCCCTTGTCCGTGCAGGCGGACTGTCGGGACTTCAGCAGCTTGAGCTGATTGGTCGCCGCCTGCACCGCGACCTTCTGGCCGCAGAGATCATCCAGCGTGGCGATCTTCTCGGGGTTACCGTCCGCGACCAGGACGCCCGAGCCGGACTGCGAGTAGTCGATGAAGTCGACGACCTGCTGGCGCTCCTTGTTGTCCGTGATGGCGGAGATGGCGGCGTCGAACTTGCCGGCCTGGAGGGCGGGGACGATGCCGTCGAACTTCTGCGGAGTGAACACGAAGCGCACGCCCAGCTTCGCCCCCAGCGCCTGACCGAGGTCGTAGTCCAGGCCCGTCAGCTCGGTGCCGCCTTCCTTCACGAACATCTCGAAGGGCGGGTACGGCACGTCGGTGGCCACCCGCACGGTGCTCGCCTTCTTGATGGCGGCGGGAAGCGCGTCGTGCAGGGCCGGGTCCTTGACGACTTTCGCGCCGGCTATGGAGGCAGTCTCGGCCACTGGAGCCGCGGAATCACCGTCCGAGCAGGCGGCAAGCGTTGTCAGCGCGGTGGCCGCCGCAGCGGCGGCGGCCATGCGGCGGGTCAGGCGAGCGTTCATGGGGCTCGAACCTCTCAGGAGATATGTGTCGGTGGAGTGCTCCGCCGACTGCACCGCGAAGTTACATACAACGACAAGGTTTGGCTAGATGTATCGCACGTTACGTGTCGGCGGCAGGTCGGCGAGGCACCCAATTTCAGATGATTCGATGGTTTCCGAGGGGCTTCGCCCACGCGTACTCGCCTGCAGCTCGTTGAAAGTCGTCTTACATCTATCGCCATGTAGGTCCTGCTTGTATGTTCCAGTACTCGCGGTGCGTGCCAACTCGGCATCCCTGTGCGCGAGTTCCGAACCCGAGCGACACCGCGGCCAACCGCGGAGCCCACCCCCGCAAACCTGGAGGACACGTGACCGGACCTTTGCCGCGCAGACTCGCGACCCCCGTCGCGGTCACGCTCCTGGCGCTCACCGCCATGCTCACAACCGAGGAACCCGCTCATGCGGCTGCGGACCGCGTGCGGCTCGGAAGCGCCTCGGACGTCACTCGCCCCAGCTGGCAGGGCCCCGCCTTCACGATGAACGGCGACGGCGGCGTCGTACCGGACACCATGACCAGGGCCATCGACGCCATCCGCGGCTCCACTGGAGACCTCGACGTCGTCGTCCTCGCCGGGTCAGCGCCCACCTCCGGCAGCGCGACCCCCGAGTGCGACACCGTCATGGCCCTCGCAGGTGTGAATTCCTGTACGACGTGGACCCTCAGCACCGCGTCGGACGCCGGCAACGCCCAGCTCAACGCGGACGTCCGCAACGCGGAATTCGTGTACTTCGCCGGCGGTGACCAATGTCGTTACTCCGCCTGGAAGGGCACGCCGCTGGAGGCATCGGTCGAATCCGTGGTCGCCAAGGGCGGCGGCTCCGGCGGCGGCAGCGCCGGCACACACATCAACAGCTCCATCGTCTACGACGCCTGCAAGGGGAGCGTCACCAGCGCGGAAGCACTGACCGCGCCGTACAGGTCCACCGTCACGTTCACCACAGGCATGTTCAACTGGCCCAACTACGCCAACACCGTCAACGACTCCCACTTCGTCACCCGCGACCGCATGGGCCGCACCATGGCCTTCGTGGCACGGGCCATCAAGGACGGACTCACCACCAACGGCGCAGCGTGGGGAGTCGGCGTCGAGCAGGGCGGCGGCTCCCTGTTCATCGACAAGAACGGCCTGGCCACCGAGTACGGCCAGAGCGCCTACATCGTTCTCGGCGACCACCAGCCCGAGCAGGCCACCCCGGGCAAGGCGCTGACGTTCTCCAACTACAAGATCTGGCGCCTGGCGCCTGGCTCCACCTTCGACTTCCGAAACCGCCCGAGCTGCGGCTACTACCGGCGCAGCGTCACCAACGGCACAGCCGACGCCAACCTCTACAACGGCACCGCCGAATCATGCGGGCCGACGGGCGGCGCCGGCCTTGGCGAGACGGAGCCCAACGACTCACGCAGCAGCGCCAACGACGTCACAGCCCTGACCTCGCCCCTCACCATGACCGGCAGCATGCAGTCCTCCATCGACCGCGACTACTTCAAGTTCAGCCTGAACTCCGGGCAGAGCGGCTCCATCCAGTGCGCCATCCCGTCCAGTTACGACGCCGACCTGTACCTCCTCGACGCGAACGGCAGCACCCAGGCACGCTCTGTCAACAACGGAGCCGGCGCTGCGGAGTCCCTCTCCTTCACCCGCACGGCATCCGGCGCCGCAAGCTATTACGTCGACTTGCAGGCGTACAGCGGCTCCGGCCCCGAGACCTACACCTGCACCCTCACCAAGAGCTGACCCGCGGCACCCCGACAACCGCAGCCGGTCGACCGGCCGGCTGAGAGAGGAGCAGTACCAACGGCCGGCCATCACTGCCGACCAACTCACCGCCCCCGGCTGGGAAGCGTAACCACGAGTTCCCGTGCCTCGGCGCACCCCATGCGACTCCGTCCACCTCACTGTTTTCGACAGGGTGGGTTGGGCTGTTCGGCCGCGTCACTCTGTGCACGTTGATCACGGTCGTGTCAGGAGACGGCGCCGCCCTGCTGAGGGGACTCGACACCAGGGCGCACCGTTGCGCGGGCGCACGGGTACGCACCGTGCGCCCGCCGCGTGCTCGTCACCACCGACCGACTACGGCAACGTCTGCAGAAAACCCGCCAGTTCCGCGTTGAAGCGCTCCGGGTTCTCCATGTTCGGGTAGTGCGCCGCGTCCGGGACCGTCACCGTGCGGGCGCCCGGGACGAGTTCGGTCAGGCGGGCGGCCATGGCGAGGTGGTCGGCGGAGTCCAGGGCGCCGTTGACGGCGATCAGGGGAACCTCGATGCCGGGGACGCGCTCCCAGGTCCGCGTGACGGGCACATGGTGGTCGGGCTCACCCGGAGCGTGCTTGCTCAGGGTGCCGAGGCCCGTCTCCCGGAGCAGGCGCACCACTTGGGGGTCGACGTCGGCCACGTCCCGGTGCGGGCCGGCGGCCCACCTCACGTACGCGTCGGCCCAGCCGGGCAGGTCGCCGGCGGCCAGGGCGGCCTGCTGGGCGCCCGCCACCTCCAGCACCCACGGGTCCTCGAAGACGGGCTCGCTGGTGCCGACCCCGCTGACCACGACCGCGCGGACCAGTTCGGGGTACTCCAGCGCGCAGTCGACGGCGATGCCGCCGCCCATGCAGAGTCCGACGAGCACGGCCGGGGTGGCGTCGAGGCCGCGGAGCAGCGCGGCGAGGTCGTCGACCTGCCGGAAGGGTGCGGTCGCGTTGTCGGAGGCGCCGTGGCCGCGGGCGTCCCAGGCGATGACGCGGTGGCTCGGCGCGAAGGCGCGTATCTGCTCCTCCCACATGCGGTGGTCGGTGAAGCCGCCGTGCAGGAGAACGAGGGGGGTTCCGGAACCGGCCTCGCGGTAGGCGAGGCAGCCGTCGGCGGTCCGGAGCGAACGGACGGGCGTGGAAGCCAGGTCGAGACTCATGACAACCAAGGTGTCATTTTTTGGGCACGTTGGCAACCAAGGTGTCATCCTGGTCCCATGAAGGACGACCGCAGTACCCACGCCGAACCGTCCCGGGACGAGCTGGCCGATCGCCTCACCGAGGTCTTCGACCTGGTCGGGCCGCTCTACCGGCGGGTGCACCGCAAGGTGGAGCAGGCCGCGCCGATCGAGGGTCTGTCGGTCGGTGTGCGCGCGGTGCTCGATCTGCTGCGCACCGGCGGGCCGATGACGGTCCCGCAGATGGGCCGGGCGCAGGCGCTCAGCCGGCAGTTCGTGCAGCGCATGGTGAACGACGCCGCCGCTCAGGGTCTGGTGGAGAGCATCCCTAACCCCGCGCACCGCCGGTCGTCGCTGATCCGGCTCACCGACCCGGGCCTGACGGCGATCGGGGCGGTACGCGACCGCGAGCACGAGCTGCTGCGGAAGGTGGGCGGTGACCTGACCGCGGGGGACGTCGAAGCGTGTCTGCGCGTACTCGGCGCGATGCACGCGCTGTTCGAGGACGTGGACGTGGACTGAGGGTGGGCTGAGGGTGGACCGAAGGGGCTGACCGACGGGGTGGACCGGGAGCCGGCCGACGCCGTTGGTCAGTCGCCGGCGAAGTCGCGGAGCTCCTCCAGGCCGCCGTTGAACCGGTCGTGGTCGCCGACCGTCTTCCCGGTGGAGGTGTACTGCCACATCGTGTACGACGACCAGCCGGAGGGCAGCGTCCCCGGTGCGGAGGCGTAGCGGGCGACCCACAGCGGATTGGTCTTGCCGAAGCCGTCGTGGTCGCCGGTGCAGTCGGTCCACCAGCTGGTGGCCGTGTAGATGACCGCGTCCCTGCCGGTGCGGGCCTTGTAGCGGTTCAGGAAGTCGCGGATCCAGGTGACCATCCCGCTCTTGGACTTGCCGTAGCAGGCGTCGCCGTAGGGGTTCCACTCGATGTCCAGGACGCCGGGCAGGGTCCTGCCGTCCTTGGTCCAGCCGCCGCCGTGGTCGACGAAGTAGTCCGCCTGGGTGGCGCCGCCGGTCGTGTCCGGGGTCGCGAAGTGGTAGGCGCCGCGGACCATGCCGACGTCGTAGGCGCCGTCGTACTGCTGCTTGAAGTAGGGGTTGGTGTAGTAGGTCCCCTCCGACGCCTTCGTGTAGGCCCACTTGGTGCTGCTGTCCCACAGCGTCGGCCAGTCGACGTCGCGCTGGTGACTGGAGACGTCGACACCCTCGGTCTGGGTGGCGCGCGTGGCGGTGAGCGGGGTGTCGGTGCCGGGGGGTGCGTCGGAGTCGTCGCCGGCCCCGTCGTGGGCGAGGACGCCCACGCCCATGTAGGCGCTGCCCCGCACCGGTATCTCCGGGGCGTCGGGGCCGGTGCCGGCCAGGGCGGACGGAGCGGACAGGGCGAGGAGGAGGCCGGTCAGGGCTGCCGTGAGGGCCAGGCGTGAGCGGCTGCGGCGGAGGCGTATGGGTGATCGCACGTGTCCATCTGACCCGGGGTCGGTCGGCACCGCACTCCGGGTTCCGCCCAACGAAGCCATCCTGGAGCGCGTTTGGGCCATCCGGGTGGCTCCGGCCGGCCGGAGGAGGGCACGGGTGCCCGTCCCCGGCCGGCCGTCGCCGGGAGCGGCCGCCGAGGGGCGGCCGCCACCGGGTCAGCCGTCGATGCGGTGCGTGCTCCAGAAGGAGGTGAGGTCCGTGCTCGTGGCGGCCTGGGCGGCCGCCTTGAACTCGGCGGTGGTGGACACGCCGTACCAGTGGGCGGTCGCGTAGTCCTTCAGCAGCTTGGCCATGGCGGTGTCACCGAGGACGCGCCGCAGGTCGTGCAGGGCGCACTTGCCGTAGCCGTAGACGACGGTGGAGTAGCGCGAGGAGTGCGCGTCCCAGTAGGCCATCGGGTTGGTGATCTTCTCGGCGCTGGAGGCCCAGGAGACGCTGCTCCAGCAGCCGGTGCCGGTCTTGCCGAGGGCGAGGTCGGTGGCGTAGTCGGTGAACGCCTCGTCCAGCCAGGGGCTGTTGTACTCGTCGTCACCGACGATGCCGTACCACCACTGGTGGCCGATCTCGTGGGTGAGGGCGGTGGTGCTGACGAGGTCCAGGACGAACCCGGGGTACTCCATCCCACCGAACCAGTAGTTGTTGTCGATGACGGCGTCCAGCTCGCCGTACGGGTAGGCGCCGAAGCGGGCCGCGTGGGCGTCGACGGCGGTCTTCGCGGTGCTGAGCATCGACTGGGCGCTGGAGGAGCTGATGCCGGTGACGGAGTAGATGTTCACCGGGACGCCGCCGGGCGAGGTTCCGGAGATCTTGGTGAAGGGTCCGGCGCCCCAGGCGAAGTCGCGGACCTTGCTCGCGGTGGCCGTGGTGACCGTACGCCCGCTCGTGCCCGGGGTGTCTGTGGAGGTGCCGGTGGCCGGGACGAGCAGGCCGCTCGGGTGGTCGAGGGTCACCTTGAAGTCGGCGGCCAGGGAGTAGAAGGACTCACCGTTGTTGGTGTAGGGGTCCAGGTGCCAGCCGGCGCCGTCGCGGACCGCGAGGACGGGCAGCGCGTTGCCGATGAAGCTGAAGGCGCCGTCGTGGCCGAAGCGGTCGGCGCCGCTCGGCACGGTGATGCCGAGGTCGAAGCCGATCGTGGCGCTCTGGCCCTGGGCGAGCGGGGCCGGCAGGGTGATCTTCAGGGCGGTGCACGCCACCGAGAGGTCGCCGGCGGTGCCGCCGGTGACGTTGCTGACCTTGATCGGCATCGAGCCGCAGGTGCCGTGGTAGTTGTCCCACAGCCGCAGGTAGAGCTCACCGAGCGCGGTGGCGGAGGCGTTGGTGAAGGTCACGTTCTCGTGCCCGGTCCAGACGGTGCCGCTCGTGTCACTGCTCAGGTTCACGGTGTACGAGGGTGCCGCCGGGGTGCGGGTGGAGTCGCCGGGCGGAGGCGTGGTGCCGCCGGAGGTGTCGAGGGCGACGTCGTCCAGGACGAAGCTCGTCTGGAGGCTGGAGTCCTCGGTGCCGGTGAAGGACAGACTGACGGTCTGCCCGGCGTACGACGACACGTCGATCGACTTCTGGACGTAGCCGGTGTTCTTGTCGAGGTTCGAGTAGGTGGCCAGCGTCGTGCTGCCGATCTTGGCCGTCAGATTGTCGTAGGCGACGGACGTGGTCCGCTCGGCCGTGTCGATGTGCAGCCAGAAGGTGAGGGTGGCGGTGCTGCACCCGGCCGGGACGGTGACGCTCTGGGTGAGGGTGTCGGTATGGGTGCTGCCGACTCCGTCCAGCCAGGCGTAGGAGCTGCCGCCGTGGGCGGTCTGCCCGGAACGGCTGGTGACGACGGTGGACGAGGACGCGGTCCACGGTGGAGTACCGCTCTCGAAACCGCCGTTGGTGACCACCTGCGCCGGGGTGCAGGCGGCGGGGGCCGTGTCCGGCCGGGCGGCGGCGGAAGTGCCGGGAAGCACGAGGGCGGCCACCGCGGCGACGGTGAGGGCACCGATGCCGAGGGCCTTGTGGGGGGTCGATCTCACACGCTACTCCTTTGCGGCGGCCGGGATCCCGGCCTGCTCGAAAGCCGCCCGGCCGGCTGGGGTGCGCCGGGGCGGCCGTGGACGGTGCTTGCGCGATCGCAGTGCGGAGGAGCTGCCGCGCCCTCCTGGGGTCAGGGCGGCGGCTGCCGAAAGAGTGACAGATTTGACCGGTCCATGCCAGATGTCTCCGACGGTTCGGCGGGGACGGGAAGCGGAAGGCACACCTGCGGATCGGCCCCGGCCCGGGCGGCGGAACACGCCCAGCCCCACGCGGGGGAACTCCCGCGGCCCCGCGCGGCAGAACTCGCCCGCGTGCCACGGCACGTGGCGCCGCCCCGCCCGACACCGACACCGGCCCCGGCCCCCGTCCCGGCCCCATCGCCCGTGACCCGCTGACCACGAAGAGGCCCAGGCCCGGCGTGCCGCGCCCGGGAGTCCCGGATCCCCGCGCGCTCGCAGCGCGGTGCGGTCCGCCCGGGTGTCGTACGCCGCCGGTCGCGGGCTCGCGGCGTGGAGGGCCGCGACGGTGTGCCGGTGTCCCGCCGGGTGCGTGATCGTGGGACACGCGCAGCGCCGCCGCCCGCCGTTTCGGTGACGGCGGGCGGCGGCCCGGGGCGGAGGGGCTTGCGTCAGCGCGTGCGCAGGGTCATGAAGACCGAGCGCAGGCGGGTGTCCGCCGGGCCGCTCCACCCCGAGGCGACATGGCCGAGGGCTCCCCGCGGCGGCGTCGGCGGGTTCTCGTCGACGGGAACGAGGACCCGGTGGACGTGCAGGGCCGAACCGCCCGGCGCGGGAAGGCGGGTACCCTCCTCGTCGTCCACCGGCTCGGGCGCGAAGCCCGCCGGGGCGAGCGACGCGGCCGTGCCGGAGCGGGTCACCTCGTGGTCGGGGGTGTCGGTGATGCTCTGGGCCATCGCCTGCGCCTCGCCCGCGAGGAGCGACAGCAACTCCGCGACCAGCACCGGGTCGTGGCAGCCGTCGTAGGCCCAGCGCTTGCCCAGCACGCCGTGCTCCATCGTGCCCACCAGGGCGTGCTCGGCACCCTCCAGCGGGGCACCCCGGTAGGTGAGCGGCACCAGGTAGGCGATCCGCTCGGGGCCCGACGTGTCGGTGACCACCATGAACTCGATGCCCACCTCGCCCTCGGGGTCGTCCAGCCGGAAGCCGCCGGACCTCTCCAGCACGGGCGCGTCCGGTCCGCCGCGGTACCAGGGACGGGTGGGCAGCCAGTCGGTGAGCAGCTCGACCTTCGTGGGCTTCACGGTGGTGCGGTGGATCAGGGCCATGCGGCGGTTCCTCCCGTTGCGCTCCTGCGGCGACGCTCAGCCTTCCACACCCTCCCCACCGGACAGCGCGGGGCTCAACCCGGCCCAGGGGTTGGGCGGTTCGCCCGTCACCGGACCGCACACCGCCGCGCCCCGCTCGTGCGCGGTGCGCACGGCGAGCGGGACGAGGACCTCCGGCACGCCGTACACCAGGTGGCAGAACCGGTCCGCCGGATGGCGCGCGGTCCACTCCGGCCGGGTGAACGCCGAGACGTACGTGCTCCAGTGCCCCTCGAAGGTGACGGTCAGGTCCGCGAGCCGGGTGTATCCGGGCGCGGGGTGGACGCCCGGGTTGAGGACCACGGTGCCCACCCCGAGCCGGCGCAGGTCCCGGACCAGGTGCCGGCAGGCGGGCAGCCCGGCCGGGGTCGCGGTGACCCGGTCGAGGAAGCAGCCGTCCGCCGCGTACCAGGCCTGGTGGCGGCGCGCGTCCTCGGTGATCGCCGCCCGGTCCCGTACGCCGTAGTCGGTGTCGACGTAGCCCAGCAGGCGGGCGCCCGCCGCGCGCAGGGACCGGGCGGCCGCCGCGAACGCGGGGTCCGGCGCGGCGCCCGGTCCGCTCGCCGGGTTGAGGACGACCGCGTAGGTACGGGCGGCCGCGGTGATCAGCCGGTGCCAGGCACCGGGATCCTCGGCCGGATGCACGTACAGCGGTATCAACAGGCTCACGCCGCCCGCCCGTTCTCCACCGTGGCCGCCCACAGTGCGTCGAGGGAGTCGTCGAGACCGTGGACGGGCCGCCAGCCGAGCGCCCGTTCGGCGGCGGTGATGTCGGAGCACTGCCACGACACCCGCGCCGACCGCGCCGAGCCGCCCGTGCTCTCCTCCAGCCGTCCCAGGAAGCCGGCCCGCCGCGCGAGGCCGTGCACCAACTCCCGCACGGGGACGGCCACTCCCCCGCCGATGTTGAGCACCGGCGGCAGGTGTCCCGGGGTGGTGACCGCGCGGGCGACCGCCCCCGCGAGGTCGCGTACGTCGACGAAGTCGCGGTACGCGGAGAGGTCCCCCAGCCGCAGCACCGCGCCTGGGTCCGCGCCGGCCGAGCGGAGCAGCAGGGCCATCCGGCCGGGCAGGCTCGCCCTCGGCGCGCCGGCGCCGACCGGGTTGCCGACCCTCAGCACCACGCCGTCCAGGGCGGCGGAGGTCACCGCGAGCGTGCCCGCCAGCTTCGTCGCCCCGTACGGGGTGACCGGCCGGGCCGGTGCGGACTCGGTGACCGGCTCGTCCGGGCTGCCGGGGCCGTACTCGGCGGCCGAGCCGAGATGCACCAGGCGGGCCGTGGGGGCCGCCTCGCGGAGCGCGGCGCAGAGCGCGGCCGGGCCGCGGGCGTTGACCTCGGCCAGGTTCACCGCGTCACCGCCGGTCGCGCCCGCGCAGTTGACCACGGCGTCGGGCGCGGCCGCCGCCAGGGTCCGCACGAGCTGCTCCGGCCGGTCGGTGGCGAGGTCGGCTCGGAACTCGGCGGCGTCGGAGCGGCCGGCGGCGAGGATGCGCGCGCCCGGCAGGGCGCGCAGCCGGTCGGCCACGTGGCGGCCCAGGTATCCGGTGCCGCCCAGGACAAGAATGCGCATGCGGGACTCAGGCTCCCTTGAGCAGCAGGGACTTGCGGCTGGTGAACTCGGCGTTGGCCCGGTCGTAGTCGTCCGGGCGGCCGATGTCGAGCCAGTAGCCGTCGAACTCGTAGGCGTGCGGCGGGTTCTGGGCGCGGAGCAGGTCGAGGACCAGTTCGTCGAAGCCCAGTGGCAGTCCCGGGGTGTAGTCGTCGAGGGTGGTGCGGCTGACGCCGTAGACGCCCATGGAGACGCGGTAGTCCATGCTCGGCTTCTCGGTGAAGGCGACGACCCGGCTCGCGTCGGTGGTGAGGACGCCGAAGTCGATGTGCACCTTGCGCGCGTACGTCGCGATGGTCAGCGGAGCGCCGGACCGTCCGTGCCGGCGCAGGACGTCGGCGTAGTCGAGGTCGGTGAGGACGTCGCCGTTCATGACCAGGAACTCCTCGGGCAGCCGGTCCCGGAGGGTGAGGAGCGGGCCCATCGTGCCGAGGGGGCTCTCCTCGGTGGCGTAGTCGATGCTCATGCCCCACTGCGAGCCGTCGCCGACGTAGGCGCGGATGATCTCGCCGAGGTGGCCTATCGCGATGGTGCAGCGGTCGAATCCGGCCGCCGAGAGCTGGCGCAGCACGATCTCCAGGATGGCGTGCTGGTCGCCGATGGGAACGAGTGGCTTGGGCAGCGCGGTGGTGTAGGGGCGCAGCCGGACGCCCTTGCCTCCTGCCAGGATCACAGCGTGCATGGGGCTCCTCCTTCGTTGACGCAAGGACACGGGGGACGTGCCGGACGGCTCAGATGTTGTAGATGCCGGTCTTGTAGCGGGCCAGGTTGGCCGGGTCGCGGAAGAACTCCACGGTGTGCGCGAGGCCCTGCTCCAGGGTGTGCGCGGGCTGCCAGCCGGTGGCCGCGGACAGCCGGCCGGCGTCGGCGACCAGCCGCATCACCTCGGAGGCGGCCGGACGGATGCGCTCGGGGTCCGCGCGGACGTCGAGGGGCGTGTCCATCACCTTGCCGATCAGCGCGACCAGGTCGCCGACCGAGATCTCGCCGCCCGTACCGGCGTTGAAGGTGCGGCCGACGACCTGGTCGCCGGGCGCGGTGCCGACGGCCAGGAAGGCCCGCGCCGTGTCCTTGACGAAGGTGAAGTCGCGGGTGGGCCTCAGGTCGCCCAGGGTGAGGGTGCGTTCCCCCGCCGCGACCTGGCCGATGACGGTCGGGATGACGGCCCGCATGGACTGACGGGGGCCGTAGGTGTTGAACGGGCGCAGGGTGACCACGGGGGTGCCGAAGCTCGCGTGGTAGCTGTCGGCCAGCCGGTCCCCGCCGGCCTTCGAAGCGGCGTACGGGGACTGGGTGTTGATGGGGTGGTCCTCGGTGATCGGCACGGTCCGCGCGGTGCCGTAGGTCTCGCTGGTCGAGGTGTGCACCAGCCGGGGTGTGCCGAGGGCCCGCACGGCTTCCAGCACGTTGAGGGTGCCGGTGACGTTGGTCTCCACATAGCTGTGCGGGGCCTGGTAGGAGTACGGGATCGCGATCAGGGCGGCCAGGTGGTACGCGGTGTCGGCGCCTTCGAGGAGCCCGCGGACCGAGCCGGGGTCGCGGACGTCGCCGAGGACGATCTCCACCTGGTCGAGGACGTCCGGGGCCAGGGACTCCAGCCAGCCGTAGGAGGAGAAGGAGTTGTACTGGGCCATGGCTCTGACCCGGTGTCCGGAGGCCACGAGGGCCTCGGTGAGGTGGGAGCCGATGAAGCCGTCGGCTCCGGTGACGGCGGCGAGCGGTGCGGAGGTCAACTGACGCGTCCTTACGGTAGGTGTTCTGACGGGGTATCAGGTGTGACGGGCGGGGCGGCCGAGCAGCCGCAGCGCGCACGCCACGAGACAGAGGGCGGCGGCGCCGCAGCACAGGGGCAGTGCGGCGGCCGGGCCCGGTGGCAGGTGCAGCAGCGTGACCGCGCCGGCCGCGCCCGCGGCGGCCAGACAGATCGCCGCCGGTGGCCAGGCGGTTCCGAACGCCTGGAGCAGGAGAGCGGTCCACAGGGTGGCGGCGAGCGGCAGCAGGGCGGCCGGGGTGGCGCCGGTGAGGTGGGCGGCGGGCAGCAGCGGCACGAGGTACGCCAGCAGGCACAGCCCGAGGACGGCCGCCGAGCGCAGCAGGAACCCCACGGGCGTGGTGGCCGCGCGGAGGGCCGCGACGGACAGGCCCCGGTAGCGGTACAGCAGCCATTCCGCCGGTCCCATGCTGACGGTCAGCGCGATCACCGCGTACGGCTCCCGGTGTCCTTCCAGCGCCACGAGCAGCCCGGCGGCCAGCCCGAACAGCCCGTACGGCAGGGACCGCAGCAGCGGCGGCCGCTCACCCTCCGCGGCCGCGGTCGTGAGGGGACCGCGCAGCGCGTGGCCGGTGACGGCGAGCGTGCCACCCAGCGCCAGCAGGGTCAGTCCGGCGCGCGGCAGGGTGCCCGGTTCCCACCAGGGCAGAAGGGCGGCGCCCGCGACGAGCGGGGTGAGGGCGGCGAGCAGCAGCCGCTCCCGGGCCAGCACGAGCAGGACACCGGCCGCCGCGAGGTACAGCGACTGCGCCGCCGCGGCGAGGACGACCGGAACACCGCCCGCGAACGGGACGGCGGTGGCCGTGGCGAGTCCCGCTCCGAGGGGAGCGCCGGTCAGCAGGGTGCGGGCGGCCTCCCGGGGGCCGGTCGTCATCCGCAGGTGGGCGCGGTGGCCGAGGCCCTGCCCCCACGCCCAGGAGACGAGGCCGGCGGCGACGAGCGCGGCGGCGTGCCGCCCGGGGTGCCACAGGGGTGCGGTCAGCAGGTAGGCCAGTCCGGGGAGGGCGAACAGGACGCCGCGCAGCAGGCAGCGGACGTGGTCCGGGCGCCAGGGGTCGGCCGCTCTCGCCGGTTCCGGGAAGGTGCGGGGCACCCGTTCGTGGAGGGCGGTGGCGAGGGAGAACAGGTCGGGGTGGCCGTAGTGCTCCCGTATCCGCTCGGCGGTCAGGCCTTCGGCCTCCAGCAGGGCCGCGACCTCGTAGGGGTGGACGGCGGGGCCGACGCGGTCGGCGAGTTCGGCGGCCAGCCGGCTCACCTCCTCCTCGTCGGGGCCCCGGCCGGGCAGGCGCGGGGTCAGGGTGCGGTCGTCGCGGAGCGCGGGCGGCTCGGCGAGCCGCAGCGCGAGGGTGTCCCGTTCGGGGCCGCCGGGTTCGAGGGCCATGGGTCCGCTCATCCGGCCAGGCTCCCCGCCGCGACCCGGAGGTCCCGCTCCTTGCCGGTGGCCGTGAACGGCTCGGTGTGCGCGGCCAGTTCGAGGTAGATCGAGCGGAAGGTGTCGATGGTCTGCCGCAGGGTGAACTGCTCGATCACGCGCAGCCGGGCCGCCTCCCCCATCGCCCGGCGCCGTTCGCCGGCGCGCAGCAGCTCCAGCGCCGCCGCGGCCATGCGCACGGGGTCGCGGGGCGGTACCACGAGGCCCGTGTCGCCGACGGCCTCCCGTACGCCGCCCACGTCGGTGGAGACCGTCGCCCGGCCGCAGGACATGGCCTCGATCAGGGTGAACGGGAAGCCCTCGCTGATGCTGGAGAGCATCACGACGTTCCCCGCCGCGTAGGCGTCCTTGATGTCGTCGACCCGCCCCTCGAAGGTGACGGCGTCCGCGTGGCCCAACTCGGCCGCCAGCGCCTCGCAGCGCTCGCGGTACGCCTCCCCGCCGCGCGGGGTGCCGCCGAACAGCCGCAGGCGGGCCTCCGGTATCTCGGCGCGTACCAGGCCGAAAGCGCGTACGAGGGTCTCCAGGTCCTTGATCGGGTCGACCCGGCCGGCCCAGCTGAGCGTGGGCACGTCGGGTTCGGGGCCGGCCGCCGGGAACGCCGCGGGGTCCACGCCGTTGTATACGGTGCGGATCGCCTGCGGGTCGGCGCCGCCCTGTTCCTCCCAGAGCCGGTTGTAGCGGTTGCCGGGGGTGATCAGGGCGGCCCGGCGGTAGCTCTCCTCGGCCAGCAGCCGGAAGAAGCCGAGGAGGGCCGCCTTGACCGGCCAGCGGTAGGGGGCGGTGCGGTAGCCGAGGTAGCGCTCGCGCAGGTAGACGCCGTGCTCGGTGAGCAGCAGCGGGACCTCGTACCGGTCCAGTCCGGCGAGGCCGGGCAGGACCGCGACACCGCCGCTGACCGCGTGGGCCACCCCGTGGCGGGGCGGTGGTGCGGCCAGTGGGCGCAGTGCGTGTTCGAGCAGGGCGGTGGTGGTGACCGCGTCGTGCAGGGTGGGCCGGGCCTCGCGGACCGCCAGCCCCGGGCGGTTCCACACGGCGGCGAGGATGGCGACGGCCCGGTCGCCGCGCAGGAACGGGCTGAGCGTGCCGTCGGCTGCGGCCCGGGCCAGGGCGTACAGCGCGGGCCCGAACTCGTCCTCGGTGCGCGGGTCGAGAAGGGCGGTCAGGAAGCGTTCGTAGGCGGCGGCTAGCCGGTTGCGGGAGCGCCCGCGGGGCGGGCGGCCGTCCGGCGGCGGCCCCCACATGGGGACGGTGAGCACGTCGTGGACGTGGGCGGGCAGGTCCCACACGACGGGTTCGCGCCCGGTGCCGGTGACGGCGACGACGTCGAAGTCGAGGTCGGGCATGCCCTGGACGAGTTGGTCGCACCAGACGCTGACGCCGCCGTGGCTGTGCGGATAGGTGCCTTCGGTGAGCAGGGTGACGTGCGCGGCGCCGTGTCGGCGCGCGCCGGGATGAACATGCATGGCTGTTGTGCTCCACGGCCGGGGTGTGGGGTGGTCGTGTGGGCGCCGGCGGCGATCGGGCGGCCGGGGTCCGGGCCTGGGCGTCCCGTGTCGACGGGAGCGACCGGACGGGCCCGGGGATCGGTGCGCTGATCAGTTGTCGGGCGGGTACGGGACCCGTTCGGTCACGCCCGGCGGACCTTCGGTGCGGGTGCCGGGGCGGCGGCCGCCCCGGGGGTGGTCGTGGCGGCCGGCGGCAGGAGGTGGGTGGGCCCGCTGCCGCGCACGGCGGTCCGGCCGGACCGTTCGCCCGGGTGGGCGCGGCCCGGGACGGCCGCGACCTGGTTGCCGCCGGGCAGGACGGCGGAGAGTCGCGTCGGCCTGGTCCGGCCGTCGGTGGTGTCCGTGCGGTGGACGGCGTCGGGGGTGGGGCGGTCGGAGAGCGCGGGGCCGGACCGGGTGGGGTCGGCCGTCGCGTACGGCGTGCCGGCCCCGGGTTCGCCGGCCGTGGCCTCGGGGGCCGGGCCGCCGTCGCGCACCACCGGAACTCCGCGGCCGGGTCGCGGCGCGCCGGTGCCGGCCTGTGCCGGACCGGCCTGGCGGCCGGGTCCGGCGTCGAGCACGCCCACCGTAGGCACGGTGGTGCGTAAGGTCCGCTGCATGCGGTGAAGTCCCCTCCCCGGGCAGGGGTGAGCGCGCTCCCGTGGAACGGGCGCACCCCCTTGCGCGACGCCGGATCCCCCTCAGAAGCCGGTCGTCGACGCATCCGTCGCGTCACATGGTGATGGCTCTGTGTAGCTTTTGTGGGCGTCGGACGAAAGCTGACGGAAAAGTGCAGCTGTCCGGAGGCGTCCCGAAGCGACCCGTAGGGCCTGATTTCCCTCGCCCGGCGAGACGGCCGCGGCGGACGGCGGACGACGAACCGCTGGTCCGGCAGCCGATCGGGGGCCGAGAGGGCAACGCCGTTCCGCAGGACCGGACTTCGGTGATCGACTGCCGGGAACGATGGCCGCGCGAAGGACGATTTTCAGCCACCAATTTACGGAATCAAGCCTTCCGCCGGGCGCCGGGCACGCGCGTCCCGGGCGTGCCGGTTCGACGGGCGACCCGGCCGGGCGGTGGCGGTTCGGGGGGCGAAGGGGGCGGGAGCCGGGCGGGAGGCAAGCGCCCCGCGGCGGGCCGTGCGAACCCTCCGCCGGGAGGCACCCGTCACCCTCCGAACGCGCGTTCCACCTGGACGTCTTCAGGACCGCGCAGGCGTGTCGCCCGCAGCCGGGCGGCGGGGCCGGATGCCACGCGGGCCCCCCGCCGGGCCAACCGGAGCAGGGTGCGGGCGCGGCTTCGCGAGGGCCTGCGAGTGCGGCGGCATCAATGCCGGGGAAGCATGACCGCGTCGGCGGAATGATGGCTACCGGTTGTGCTGTTGGTCGGTTCTTGGCCACAGGACCGCGGTCGGCCGAAAGCACCCCCGGCGCCCTGCTCCCGCCTCCTCGGACATGGCGGTGGGCCGGGGCGGGCCACTGTCGGCCCGCCCCGGCCCACCGGTCGCGAGGTCAGTGCGCCTTGCGGGTGTGCGCCTGTTCGAAGGCGGCGAAGGCGGCCTCCTGGCGCCATTCGAGCCGGGCCTTGGGGCTGTCCATGAGGAGGTGCCGGCAGGCCGCGCCGCGCACGGGCAGGCCCGGGCGTTCCCCACGGCAGGCCGTGACCGGCCGGTAGCCGTCGACGGTGGGGTTGCCCCGCCACAGGTCGGCGCCGGGCAGGAAGCCGTACGCCAGCGAGGCTCGGGCCAGGTCCTTCAGCTCGGGATAGCCGAGCCCGTAGGTACCGGCGGCGTACTGGTACTCGTGGGCGATGTCGATACGGGACACACCGGGGTCGTCGGTGGCGAGGACGACCGGGACGCCGTAGCGGCGGTAGGTGGTGAAGGGGTGGTCGCCGCCCTTGACGCCGAGGATCTGGGCGTTGCTGGAGAAGGGCACCTCGACGGCGATCCGGCGGGCCGCCATGGTGCGCGCGGTCTGCTGCCAGTCGTCCTCGTGGACGAGGTCCACGCCGTGTCCGACGCGGTCGGCGCCGGCGACCCGCACGGCCTCCCGGATGTGGAACCTCAGGTCCTCGGGCTTGACCAGCCCCGGCCACAACTCGCCCGCGTGCAGGCTGACATGGGCCTTCGGGTACTGGGTGCGCAGGTAGCCGACCATGCGCATCTGCAGGCTGTAGTCGCGCAGGGAGCTGTCCCAGTCCTCGGGCTGGACGAGGTTGACCGCGACGAAGCGCGGGTCGGCCTCGGCCAGCCGCATGCCGAGGGCGAGCTGGGTGAAGACGCGTTCCGGCGAACTGCCGCGCGACGCCTGGGAGATCCAGCGGACGACGAGGCCGCAGGCGGGCCGGGCCCGCGAGGTGCCGCAGTGCTCGGCGGCGCGGAACTCGGCGTCGCCGTCGTCGGCCTCCTTGCGGGCGTCGGCGACGAGGTTGTCCAGCCTGCCGCCGGCGAGCAGCTTGCGGTGCAGGGCGGCGAGGTCGGCGTCCCAGCCGACCTCGGCGGCGAGGTTCCTCGCCCCGTCGGAGGCGGGGGTGACCATCGTCTCGAGGTAGAACTGGTTGTCGCGTACGACGGTGTCGGCGACGTTCGCGAGGAGCTTGCCCCGGTGCCGCCAGGTGACCTCGCCGAACTTGCCGAAGGTGTCGAAGAAGTGGTCGTGGCCACTCTGCCCGGGCGGGAAGTCCTCCATGGACCAGGCGCGGACGAGCGCGTCGTGGAAGGCGCGGTCCGTGCGCGCGTCGGCGGCCGGGCGGGTGCCGGGGCCGCAGGGCGGAGCGACGGCGGTCAGGGTGGCGGTGTCGACGCACAGCCCGTCCTCGGCGGCCAGCTCGATCAGGTACTCCGTGGACACCGCGCCGGACAGGTGGTTGTGCAGGTCCCCGCCCTTGGGCAGCTGCCGGAAGAAGTCGCGCAGGGCCGCGGGCCGGTCGTGCACGGACCGGAGGTAGGCGTCGGTGCGCGCCTCCGCGACCGTGACCGGCCGGGGCGCGAGCGCGGCGGGCCGGGCGTCCGGGCGCGCCGGTTGCGCGGCGGCGGGCAGGGCGGACACCAGGGAAAGGACACTGAGGGTGCCGAGCGCGGCGGGAACGACCCGGCGGCGCACGGCACTTCGACGTTGCAGAGTCACAGGGGCATGATCAGGGACGGAGCACCGCCGCATCGTTTCTCCCGGTGGGCGTCGGCCGGAGAGCACCCGACCGGGTGACCTGCGGCTCGGGCGGACAGAGGTACCACCGCCCTCCGCGGCCGACGGCGCCGCATCCCGCGGCCACGGCGCCGCGCGTCCCGGCACCCCGCGCCAGCGGCGGGCCGGCACCCCGCAGCCCCGGCGGCCCAGCACCCCGCAGCCCCGACGGCACCGCACGGCCCCGCACCCCGCGGCCACGGCGGCCCAGCACCCCGCGGCCCCGACGGCACCGCACGGTCCCACGCCCCGCAGCCCCGGCGGCCCAGCGTGGTCCCACGCCCCGGCGGTCCCGCACCTCGCAGCCATGGCGGCCCAGCCGCCGCGCAGCCCCCGGGGGCACCGCGCGGTCCCACGCCCCGCAGCCCCGGCGGCCCAGCACGGTCCCACGCCCCGGCGGTCCCGCACCTCGCAGCCACGGCGGCCCAGCCGCCGCGCAGCCCCCGGGGGCACCGCGCGGTCCCACGCCCCGCAGCCCCGGCGGCCCAGCGCCGCGCAGCCCCCGACGGCACCCCGCAGCCCCGCACCCCGCAGCCCCGGCAGCCCCGCACCGTCCAGGCCCCCGCGAGTACAGGTACTACCAGGGCCCGCGCACCGGCGGACCGGTCGGCTCCCGCCCCTCCGGCCGGCCCCTCGCCCCTCAGACCTCCCAGCCGTCCGGCCCGAGCCCGGCCGAGCGCGCCATCCGGACCGAGCCCACCGCCCGGACCGAGCCCACCGCCCGGACCGAGCCCACGGCTCGGGGCCGAGCCCACCACCAGGAGCCGAACCCACCGTCCGGGGCCGAGCCCACCACCAGGAGCCGAACCCACCGTCCGGGGCCGAGCCCACCACCAGGAGCCGAACCCACCGCCCGGACCGAGCCCACCACCAGGAGCCGAACCCACCGTCCGGACCGAGCCCACCGCTCGGGGCCGAGCCCACCACCGGGAGCCGAGCCCACCGTCCGGGGTCCCGGACCCGTGCGCACCGGCCCGTCACCCGCCGGGCAGGTCCGCGGCGGCGATCCGGTCGGGTCCGGCGGCGTCCAGGACGAGCGGCCGGGACGCGTCCCGGCCGAGGCCGGAGAGGTCCGTGGGATCCGGGATGCATGCGGGACGCGGCCGCGGGTATTCGCGCTGCGACTTCGCACCACGGCGAGGCATGGCAAGACGGCAAGACACCAGGAGGCGGCGCCCATGCTGATGGCACACCCCGCGGTACTCGAGGACCTCATCGCCCAGTACGAGGCCCTGTCACTGCTCGGGGCGAAGGAGAGCACACCGCAGGCGCGGCAGCGGCTCGCGGACATCTCCTACTCGCTGTGCGTCGCCACCGGCACCAAGGACGTGGACATGGCCGTCATCGCGGCCCGCCACCGCCTGTCCGGGGCCCGCCCGGAGGACGACTCCCTGGTCCAGTCGGCCGGCACGGCGGAACCCGCGGCCTGAGCGCACCCGGAGCGGCACACCGGCAGGCACCTGGACCGCCGGTGTGCCGCTCCGTACCGGCGGTCCACCTCCCCGGACCCCCGGTGCGCCGCCCCGCGTCGAACGGGTCGCCGCCTCCCGCCCGTTGACCGACCGCTCCCCCCCGCCGGGTCGCCGCGACCCCCTCGAAGTCGTTGCGTCCCGCTTCTGGTCGGCGGGACCTACCGGACGGTATACAGACCCAGTCGAACGCGCGGGGGCCGCACTCCGGTGCCGCCCGTGCGCGATGTACCGGGCTCAGGGGGAGGATCCATGGCGAACGACACACGTGCGGCGGGCGGGGCGAGAAGCCGGCGGCGGGCCACCGTACTGGGAGCGGCCCTGGGCGGCTGCGCCCTGGTCGCGACCGCCGCGGTGCCGGCCGCCGCGCACCCCGACGGCCACGGCCGGCAGACCGGCTACGTCGCCCTCGGCGACTCCTACACCTCCGGGCCCGGCATTCCGCGGCAGGTGGACACCGACTGCGCCCGCTCCGACCACAACTACCCCTCCCTCGTGGCGGCACAGCGGCGGGTGACGACCTTCACGGACGTCAGCTGCGGCGGCGCCACGACGGCGGAGATGTGGCAGGCGCAGGGCACCAACGGGCCCCAGCTCGACGCGCTGCGGCGGGACACGGACCTGGTCACGCTCCAGATCGGCGGCAACGACGTCGGTTTCGGCTCCATCATCGGCACCTGCGCGCGCCTCGGCGTCCAGGACCCGACGGGCAACCCGTGCGAGCGCTCCTACAAGGCGGCGGGCTACGACCAGTTGGCCCTCGCGGTCCTGCGGACGGCGCCGAAGGTGGACCGGGTGCTGCGGGCCGTGCACGCACGGGCGCCGCACGCGCGGGTGGTCGTCGTCGGCTACCCGGACCTGCTTCCCGACGACGGCAGCGGCTGCTTCCCGCAGGTTCCCTTCGCCCAGAAGGACTTCCCCTACCTGCGGGACACCGAGAAGCGGCTGAACCTGATGCTGCGCGTGGTGGCCGGCGTGAACCGCGCCGAGTACGTCGACACCTACCGCCCCACCGCCGGCCACGACATGTGCAAGGCGCCCGCCGACCGCTGGATCGAACCGCTGCAGCCGGCCTCCCCCGCCGCTCCGGCCCACCCCAACGCCAAGGGTGAGGCGGCGATGGCGACGGCGGTGCTGGACCGGCTGGACGGGGGCCGCGGCCGCGGCTGATGACCGCGCGGCCTCCGTACCCTCGGGACGGAGGCCGCCGCAGGCTCGCTCAGGCGCCGAGCGCCCCCAGCACCACCGCCTGGGCCTCCTCCTGCACCCGGGCGAGGTGCTCGGGGCCGAGGAAGGACTCGGCGTACACCTTGTAGACGTCCTCGGTGCCCGAGGGGCGGGCCGCGAACCAGGCGTTCTCGGTGCTGACCTTGATGCCGCCGATGGCGGCGCCGTTGCCGGGCGCCTCGGTGAGGACGGACGTGACTGCCTCGCCGGCCAGCGTGTCGGCGGTGACCTGGGCCGGTGACAACTTGGCCAGCAGGGCCTTCTGTTCACGGGTCGCGGGGGCGTCGATGCGGGCGTAGGCGGGCTCGCCGAAACGGGTGGTCAGTTCGGCGTAGTGCTCGGACGGGGTGCGGTCGGTCACCGCCGTGATCTCGGAGGCGAGCAGGGCCAGGATGATGCCGTCCTTGTCGGTGGTCCACACCGAGCCGTCCCGGCGGAGGAAGGACGCGCCGGCCGACTCCTCGCCGCCGAAGCCCAGGGCGCCGCTGACGAGTCCGTCCACGAACCACTTGAACCCGACCGGTACTTCCACCAGTTGCCGGCCGAGGTCGGCGGCGACCCGGTCGATCATCGTGGAGGAGACGAGCGTCTTGCCGATGCCCGCCTCGGCGGGCCACCGCTCGCGGTGCCGGTAGAGGTAGGAGATGGCGACGGCGAGGTAGTGGTTGGGGTTCATCAGGCCCGCGTCCGGGGTGACGATGCCGTGCCGGTCGGCGTCCGCGTCGTTGCCGGTGGCGATGCGGAAGCGGTCGCGCTGCTCGATGAGGGAGGCCATCGCGTACGGCGACGAGCAGTCCATGCGGATCTGGCCGTCCCAGTCCAGCGTCATGAACCGCCAGGTGGGGTCGGTGTGCGGGTTGACCACCGTGAGGTCGATGCGGTGCTGCTCGGCGATCCGCCCCCAGTAGGCCACGGAGGCGCCGCCGAGCGGGTCGGCGCCGATGCGGACGCCGGCCGCGCGGATCGCGTCCAGGTCGAGCACGTTCGGCAGGTCTCCGGTGTACGCGCCGAGGAAGTCGTACCGGCCGGTCGTGTCGGCGGCGAGCGCGCGGGTGTACGGCAGGCGGCGCACGTCCTTCAGGCCGCCCGCGATGATCTGGTTGGCGCGGTCCTGGATCCAGGAGGTGGCGTCGGAGGCCGCCGGGCCGCCGCTCGGCGGGTTGTACTTGAACCCTCCGTCGGCCGGTGGGTTGTGCGAGGGGGTGACGACCACCCCGTCCGCCAGACCCGAGGTGCGGCCCCGGTTGTACGTGAGGATCGCGTGCGAGACGGCCGGGGTGGGCGTGTAGCCGTCCTCGCTGTCGACGAGGACGGTGACGCCGTTGGCGGCGAACACCTCCAGCGCGGTGACCTTCGCGGGCTCCGACAGGGCATGGCTGTCGGCACCCAGGAAGAGGGGGCCGTCGGTGCCCTGGTCCGCGCGGTACTCGCAGATGGCCTGGCTGGTGGCGGCGATGTGGTCCTCGTTGAACGCGGTCGCCAGGGAGGAACCCCGGTGCCCCGAGGTACCGAACGCCACCCGCTGGGCCGGGTCGGCCGGGTCCGGGTGCAGGGCGTAGTACGCGGTGACCAGCCGGGCCACGTCGACAAGGTCCTCGGGACCGGCCGGCCGGCCGGCTCGCTCGTGCGGCATGAGTTCCGTTCCTCCGCATCGGTGGGCTCGTTCGCTCACCACCCATCTTTCCCCGACAGGGGCGCACCGTGCGAGTGCGCCCCTCCGGCGGGGGATCAGCCGATGTGGTAGCTGTCGCCGTACACCTTCCAGTCGAGCGGGGTGTTCAGGTCGAGGTTGCCCTTGCGCAGGAAGACCCGTTGCTCGGTGTCGACGCGGCTGGTGTCGCTGTGCGCCTCCTCCTGCTTCATCGCCCACACCCGGGCGTCGAGGAAGGCGTTCAGGTACGTCGTCTCGTTGCCGCCCTGCGCCGGGGGCCTGGCGCTGCGCAGGGCACGCCTGCGTATGTTGCGGAAGCTGGTCGGGTCGTCGCCGTCACCGTGCATGACGATGGCGTCGTAGTAGATGAACTGCCCCAGGGCGCGCAGCGAGTCGGCCTTGCCCTGGGCGACGGCGGGGTCGAAGTAGACGCGGTCGCGTTCGTCGTTCTGGGCCTGCTGGAACGCGCCGTCCTGGGCCGCCCTGCGCCAGTCCCCCGGGTAGGCGGGGTCCAGGCCGGAGTGCGAGTCGCTGCCGTTGACGCGGCGCAGGGCGGGCAGGTACTTGGCGAGGACGTTGCCCGGCTTGCGGTCGGTGTAGAGCTGCACCAGGTCGAGCATGTCGCCGGTGCCCGAGCAGAAGCCGATGATGCCGGCGGTGTAGCCGCGGCCGTCGCCGATGTCCTCGATGTACTTGTACTGGGCCTTCCAGTCGAGCGAGGAGTTCTCCGCGCTCGACACGAGCTTCATGGCGGTCTCCTTCTTCGCCGGGTCGTCGAGGCCCGGAGCGGCCGACGGCGCCGCGACGGCGCTCCGGCCTCCGAGCAGGGCGCCGGAGGCGACGGCGCCGAGCACGGCGACGAAGGTCCGGCGGGAGAGGGCAGGGGTGACCGTCTCGCGGTCTGCGTGCACCACAGGGACTCCAAGGGGGAGTGGGGGGTGGGGAGTTGGTCCGTACCGCACTGGTAGGAAAGTTTCCTATCAAACGCGGCGCGGACCGGTAACCCGGTACGCGTGAAGTTCGTAGGATCGAACAGCTCTCCGGGGGCGCCCCGCGGCTCTAGCCGTGTCGCGCCTTCTCCCGCTCCTGCGCGAAGGCGTACAACTCCTCGGAGGTGGTGATCAGTTCGTGCCGCTCCGCCCGCGAGCCGACCATCGGCTGCGAGCCCTTCAGCGGGACCTGGGCACTCTCGGGGAGGAACTTGACGGTCAGCAGGCCGATGACGCCCGCCAGCATCAGGTAGTAGGCCGGCATCAGGTCGTCGCCCGTGGCGCCGACCAGCGCTGCGGTGACCAGCGGGGTGGTGCCGCCGAACGCGGCGACGGCCATGTTGAAGCCGATGCCCATGGCCGCGTAACGGACAGCGGTCGGGAACAGGGCGGGCAGGGTCGCCGCGCTGGGTGCCGCGAAACAGGCCAGCAGGGTGGACAGGATCAGCACCCCGAGGATCGGCGGCCAGGTGCCGTGCGCCTTGATCAGCAGGAAGGCCGGCACGGCCAGCACGATCATCGCGGCGGCGGCGACGGCGTACAGCGGCCGCCGGCCGACGCGGTCGCTGAGCCGGCCGAGGAAGGTGATCAGGACGACGATCCACACCATGCCGATGAGCACGAGGAGGTCCGCGGAACCGCTGGAGCGGTGCAGGGTCTCGGTCTGGTACGTCGGCAGGTAGCCCGTGACCATGTAGTTGGTGACGTTGTAGAGCAGGACCAGGCCCATGCAGATCAGCAGCGGCCGCCAGTGGTTCCTGATGATGTCCTTGAACTCGCTGCCCGCCGACTCCTGCGCGAGGGACTTCTCGTGTTCGTCCAGCTGCTGCTGGAAGGCCGGGGACTCCTCCAGCTTGAGCCGCATGTAGAGACCGATCACCCCGAGCGGTCCGGCGATCAGGAAGGGGACGCGCCAGCCCCAGGAGAGCATCTGGCCGTCCGTCAGCGTCAGGTTCAGCACGGTGACCAGGGCCGAGCCGAGGGCGTAGCCGACGAAGGTGCCGAAGTCGAGCCAGCTGGACAGGAAGCCCCGCCTGCGGTCCGGTGAGTACTCGGCGACGAAGGTGGTCGCGCCGCCGTACTCGCCGCCCGTCGAGAACCCCTGGACCATCCGGGCCAGCAGGAGCAGCACGGGCGCGGCGATGCCGATCGTGGAGTAGCCGGGGATGACGCCGATGGCGAAGGTGCCCACCGCCATCATGATCATGGTGGTGGCGAGCACCTTCTGCCGGCCGATCCGGTCGCCCAGCGGCCCGAAGACGAGCCCGCCGAGGGGCCGTACGACAAAGGCGGCTGCGAAGGTCGCGAAGGAGGAGATGACCTGGGCGGCCGGCGAGGCGCCCGGGAAGAACACTTTGCCGATCGTGGCGGCCAGGTAGCTGTAGACGCCGAAGTCGAACCATTCCATGCAGTTGCCGAGCGCGGAGGCGCCCACGGCCCGCCGGAGCAGCGGAGGCTCGACGACCTGCACGTCGTCCTTGCGGAAGGCCCCCTTGTTGCGGCGCAGCCTGCGGGTCAGGTCCTCCCGCACCTGGCGGGGCAGCCGCGCTGCCGCACCGGACGCCCGCGGCCCGTCGTCCGCCTGCTCTCCTCCGTCGGCCGTCGCACCGCTCACGAGCACCTCCCACGTCTTCCGCCCCGTTGATCACCGCCTGCCCGCATGACCCATTAAGAAACGGAACCGCTCAATCCCATCCGGGACGGCGGTTGGACTTGCGCGGGCGGCAGGGAGCAGGGTGGACGGATCCTCCGCACACGGAGGAATCCCCTACGGCACCACCCGGAGAAGACCCGATGACGTACGTCGCGGACCCCGCTCGCTACGACGGCACCATGCGCTACCGGCGCACCGGCCGCTCGGGACTGGACCTGCCGGTCCTGTCGCTCGGCTACTGGCACAACTTCGGCGACGACCGCCCGTTCGAGACGCAGCGCGAGATCGCCCTGCGCGCCTTCGACCTCGGGATCACCCACCACGACCTGGCCAACAACTACGGTCCCCCGTACGGCTCGGCCGAGGTCAACTTCGGGCGGCTCATGAAGCAGGACCTGGCGCCCCACCGGGACGAGCTGGTGATCTCCACCAAGGCCGGCTGGGACATGTGGCCCGGCCCCTACGGGCAGGGCGGCGGTTCCCGCAAGTACATGCTGGCCTCGCTGGACCAGTCGCTGCGCCGGATGGGCGTGGACTACGTGGACATCTTCTACTCCCACCGGCTGGACGCGAGCACGCCGCTGGAGGAGACGATGGGCGCGCTCGACACCGCCGTCCGCCAGGGCAAGGCCCTCTACGTCGGCATCTCGTCCTACGACGCCGAGCGCACCCGGCAGGCCGCGGCGATCCTGCGGGACCTCGGCACTCCCCTGCTGATCCACCAGCCGTCGTACAGCATGCTCAACCGCTGGATCGAGACGGACGGTCTGCTGGACGCGGCGCGGGACGAGGGCTTCGGGGTGATCGGCTTCACCGCGCTGGCCCAGGGGCTGCTGACCGGCCGCTACCTCGACGGCCTGCCCGAGGACTCGCGGGCCGCGCAGGGGAAGTCCTTCGACCCGGCCTGGCTCACGGACGACATGCGGCGGCGGCTGCGCGCCCTGAACGACATCGCGGCCCGGCGGGGGCAGACCCTCGCCCAGCTGGCGCTGGCCTGGGCGCTGCGCGACGAGCGGGTGACCTCCCTGGTCATCGGCGCCTCGCGCACCGAGCAGCTGGAGCAGAACGTGGCCGCGCTCGAGAACCTCGACTTCAGCGCCGAGGAGCTGGCCGAGATCGACAAGTACGCCACCGAGGGCGGCGTGGACCTGTGGCGGGAGGCCCGGCTCGGCACCCTCGGATGATCGGCACTCGGTGCCGGACCGCGCCGGCGGTCCGGCACCGAGTGACATCAGGGACTAGACATAAAGAAAAAGTAGGACATAATGGAGAGAGCTCGGACAGCGTTGTCAGCGCGTCCCCGCCCCTCTCCTCCCGTCTTCCCCTTGCGTTCGTCCCGCGACTTCGAGGAGCCGCTCACCGCATGGCGTACGGAGCCCAC
The DNA here is from genome assembly GCF_025642175.1 of Streptomyces albidicamelliae. NCBI lineage: Bacteria > Bacillati > Actinomycetota > Actinomycetes > Kitasatosporales > Streptomycetaceae > Streptomyces > Streptomyces albidicamelliae. The sequence continues at coordinate 756,613 of NZ_CP106795.1, forward strand.
CGCAGCCCCCTCCTGCCTCCCCGTCCCGACCTGACCCTCGCCCGCGACTGCGAGCAGTGCCTCGGGTGGGGCACCGTCGTCACCCGCGACGGCGACCACGAGCTGTGCCGCGGCTGCCAGCCCGGCGCCCTGGACGAAGAGGGCTGTTCGGGCCCCGGACTCTGAGACCCCCTCTGTTTCATGTCCGTCCGCCCTCTGTCCGCGTCCGTCCGCCCCTGTCCGCTCCCCGCCCGGCCGGGCACCTCCGCACCCGCGTTCACCGGCGCCGGGTTAGGGTTCCGGCAATGGTTTCACCAAGAAACCGTCAAGACGGGCAGGGGGGCAGCCATGGGCGCCGCACGCACGAGCAGTACGCCGTTGCCGGGAATCGGGGTCCGCTACGACCTCACCACACGGGAGGACCGCCGTGTGTCGGTGGTGGCCCACCGCGACGGATCGCGGACGCTGAGCGCCTACCGCCGCGACGACCCCGACGCCTGCGCGCTCTCCGTGCGGCTCACCGGCGGTGAGGCGGAGGCGCTGGTCGACGCGCTGAAGCCCACGCACCACAGCCCCGCCCTGCTCTCCACGACGGAACTCGGCCTGGTCGCCGAGCGGATCGAACTGTCCTCGGCCTCCCACTGGAACGGCCGGCTGCTCGGCGACACCCGGATGCGCACCGAGACCGGCGTGTCGATCGTGGCCGTGCTGCGCCGCGCCGAGGCGATACCCTCCCCCGGCCCCGGTTTCCGGCTGGCCGGTGGCGACACGCTCATCGTGATCGGCACCCGCGAGGGCACCGACGCCGCCGCCGCGATCCTCGGCCGGGAGTGATCCGGATGCATTCCTCCGCGGTCTTCCTGATCGAGTTCGGCGCCATCATCCTCGGCCTCGGCCTGCTGGGCCGCCTCGCCGCACGCCTGCGCTTCTCGCCGATCCCGCTCTACCTGCTGGCGGGCCTGGCCTTCGGCGAGGGCGGGCTGCTGCCGCTGGGCACCAGTGAGGAGTTCGTGGCGATCGGCGCCGAGATCGGCGTGATCCTGCTGCTGCTCATGCTGGGCCTGGAGTACACGGCCAGCGATCTCGTCTCCAACCTCCGCACCCAGTACCCGGCGGGACTCGTCGACGCCGCCCTCAACGCCCTGCCCGGTGCCGCCATGGCCCTGCTGCTCGGCTGGGGCCCGATCGCGGCCGTCGTCCTGGCCGGCATCACCTGGATCTCCTCCTCCGGTGTCATCGCCAAGGTCCTCGGCGACCTCGGCCGGATCGGCAACCGCGAGACACCCGTGATCCTCAGCATCCTGGTGCTGGAGGACCTGTCGATGGCCGTGTACTTGCCGGTCGTCACCGCGCTCCTGGCCGGTACCGGCTTCGCCGCCGGCAGCGTCACACTGGCCATCGCCCTCGGCGTGGCCGGCCTGGTCCTGCTGCTGGCGGTGCGCTTCGGCCGCCACATCTCCCGCTTCGTCTCCACCGACGACCCGGAGAAGCTGCTGCTGGTGGTGCTCGGGCTGACCCTGGTGGTGGCCGGTGTGGCGCAGCAGTTGCAGGTCTCGGCGGCCGTGGGCGCCTTCCTCGTGGGCATCGCCCTGTCCGGGGAGGTCGCCGAGGGCGCCCACCACCTCCTCGCCCCGCTCCGGGACCTGTTCGCGGCCGTCTTCTTCGTCTTCTTCGGGCTGCACACCGACCCGGCGAGCATCCCGCCGGTGCTGCTGCCCGCCCTCGCGCTGGCCGTGGTCACCACCCTCACCAAGATCGCCACGGGCTACTGGGCGGCCCGCCGTGCCGGTGTCTCGGCCAAGGGCCGATGGCGGGCGGGCGGCACCCTGGTCGCGCGCGGCGAGTTCTCCATCGTCATCGCCGGACTCGCGGTCACCGCCGGCATCGACTCCGATCTCGGCCCGCTGGCCACCGCGTACGTCCTGATCCTGGTCGTCCTCGGCCCGCTGACCGCCCGCTGGACCGAGCCGCTGGCCCGGCGGCTGACCGGCCGGCTCACCGGCCCGCGGACCGTGCCCGGGACCCTTGGAGCGGGCGGCGCCGAGACTCCGGCCCCCGACCCGGCCGCGGCGGTGCGCGACCAGGACCCGGCCGGACGGCACTGACCGGGCGCCGGGCGCCCCGCCGTACCGTGGAGACATGTCCGCTCCGCTCCCCGGACCGCTGGCCCCTCTGGCGCCGCTGCTCGGTCACTACGGCTACTGGGCCGTGGGGGCCGTGGTCCTCGTGGAGGACTTCGGGGTCCCCGCGCCCGGCGAGACGATCCTGCTCGCCGCGGGGGTCTACGCGGGCGCCGGGCGGCTCAGCATCGTGGCCGTGGCCGTCATCGCCTTCACCGCTGCCGTCGTCGGGGACAACATCGGGTACCTGATCGGCCGGTCCGGCGGGCGGGCCTTCGTGCACCGCTGGGGCCGGTACGTCTTCCTGACGCCCAAACGGTTCGCGGCCGCCGAGGCGTTCTTCGGCCGGCACGGCGGCAAGATCGTGACCGTGGCGCGGTTCATCGAGGGCCTGCGCCAGGCCAACGGCATCATCGCGGGCACCACGGGGATGCGCTGGCGCCGCTTCCTCGCCTTCAACGCCCTCGGCGCCGCCCTGTGGGTCGGGCTGTGGGCCACCCTGGCCTACCTGGTGGGCGACCACATCACCGCCGTCTACGACGAGATCCGGCGCTACCAGCTCTATGTCGTCGCCGCGTTCGCCGCGCTGCTCGCCGCGCTCGTCGTACGGCACCTCGTACGACGGCGGCGCGAGCCCTGACCCGCCCGGCGTCCGCCGCTCAGCCGCCCGCGGCACCGAGCGCGTGCACATGCTCCAGGGCGTCCTGCACCACGGTCCGCCGGTACCAGGACCGCCAGGCGGCCAGGTCCCGGGCCAGGCCGTGCACGGCGTCCTCCTGGGCCGCGGTCAGCCAGACGCCCGGTTCCGACCGGTGCACGGACAGCACACCGTTGCACTCGCCGCGGTCCGTCATCATGGGCGCGCCGTGCACCGCGCGGATGCCCGCCCCGAGCGCCGCCCGCCCGACGGGATGGCCGGCCAGGTCCGGCTCGGCTGCCACGTCGGGGACGGTCACCGGCCGGCCCGCGGCCCGGGCGCGCGCACACACCGCGGGTGGTCCGAGGACCAGGGCCAGGCAGTCCCGGTAGGCCGGGTCAAGCCCGTGGTGGGCCTCCAGCACGAGCGCCTCGTCCTGCACCCGGTCGGTCAGATGGATCTCGGCCGCGTCGGCGTCCGCCATGGTCACCGCGCGGTAGACGGCGGCCTTGAGCACCTGCAGACGGTCCCGCGCGTCCAGCCGGTCGACGGTCAGCAGGGCGACCGAGGGCGGCGGGACGTGCCGGCGCCCCGGGAACCAGTCCCCGTGGGCCGGTGGCGGCGGAGCCGTCACCACGGCGGAGGCCAGCACCCGCAGCGGCACGTTGTGGTACTGCGAGCCGGCGCGCAGCACGGCGAAGGCGGCGGCCGGTCCCGACAGGCCGTACCGGGCGATCAGGATGCCCTGGGCGATCCCGATGAGCCCGCTGGTGCGGGCCTTGGCACGGAGCCCGTAGACCTCGCTGGACGGCTCCTCCTCCGGCGCGTAACGGCCGCTGTCCTCGGCCCGCGCCGCGTCACCGGCGCCGCACAGGGTGGCGAGGGCGCCCTCCAGATCGGGATAGAGACGGACGCCCGGCAGGGGCGACAGGGAGAGCACGGTCCGCACATGCGGGGTGGCGCCGGCGACCAGGACCGGTGCGCCGGTGCGGTGCCCGGTGCGGGCGGCCAGCGTGCCCACCGCGGCGCTGCTCACCTGGACCACGCCGGACAGGTCCAGGACGAGTGGCAGGCCCCGCTCGTCGGCCCCCTTCAGCCGCAGGTCCAGCTCACGGCCGAAGGTCCCCGCCCCCTGGGCGTCGAGAGTCCCCCACAGTCGCAGCACCACCGCCCGATCCGTGACCGGTTGCACGGTCACCAGGGGACCTCGCGTCACAGGGCATCACCCACGGACTTCGCACGCTCGCACACGGCACACCGGGGTCGGCGAGCGGCCATGATCGGCCGGCCGCTTCCCGACCGCTTCTGCTCCCACCTTGTTCCCTGGTGCCCGCCCATGGCAAGCAGCCGATCGGCCGGTTTCGCGCACCGCGGGACCGGAGGTGTGTCGGGGTCGTGCACACCCGCTCGGCGGGCGCACACTGGACGACAGGCCGGCCGTCTTCTGGCCGTCGGTCCGGGGCTCCTCCGGTTCGGACGTGTGCTGGGGGAGCTTCGAGATGTCGGCCCCCCTGATACGGGCCTCCTGATGCGGGCCCTCGATGCGGACTCCCTGATTCCTCGGCCTCGCGCCATCCGGTGCGTGCCCGGGTGTTACCTGTGGGTAATCGCAGATGGTTTGATGTGCGGCGCCACTCAGCTCTTCATCGACTCCATCGACAGGGAGATCCAGTGACGCCCTTCGCACCGCGCCGCGCCCTCGCCGCGGCCGTGCTCGCCCTCGCCCTGCCCGCGGCGGCACTCGCCGGCACGGCCACGGCGGAGGCCGCCGAACCGGCACCGGCTGTGCGGGTTCTGACGTACAACACCTTCCTCATGAGCAAGAACCTGTACCCGAACTGGGGTCAGGACCACCGGGCCGCGGAGATACCGAAGGCGTCCTTCTTCCAGGGCAACGACGTGGTCGTCCTCCAGGAGGCCTTCGACAACTCCTCGTCGGACGCGCTGAAGAGCGCCGCCGCGGCCCAGTACCCGTACCAGACCCCGGTGGTGGGGCGCAGCCGCACCGGCTGGGACGCCACCGGCGGCGCGTACTCGTCGGCCACGCCCGAGGACGGCGGGGTCACCGTGCTGAGCAAGTGGCCGATCCTGCGCAAGGAGCAGTACGTCTACAAGGACGCCTGCGGCGCGGACTGGTGGTCCAACAAGGGCTTCGCCTATGTGGTGCTGAACGTCGGCGGAAGCAAGGTGCACGTCATCGGGACGCACGCCCAGTCGACGGACTCCGGGTGCGGCACGGGCGAGGCGGCACAGGACCGCAGCCGGCAGTTCAAGGCGATCGACGCGTTCCTCGACGCGAAGAACATTCCCGCGAACGAGGAGGTCCTGGTCGCGGGCGACCTCAACGTGGACTCGCGCAGCTCCGAGTACGCCTCGATGCTCGCCGACGCTGACCTGGTCGGGGCCGACGCGCGGACCGGGCACCCGTACTCCTTCGACACGCAGGAGAACTCCATCGCCCACGACCGCTACCCGGACGACCCGCGCGAGGACCTGGACTACGTCCTCAGCCGGGCCGGCCACGCCCGGCCGGCGGGCTGGCGCAACGAGGTCGTCGAGGAGCGGTCGGCGCCCTGGACGGTGAGCAGCTGGGGAACGTCGTACACGTACACCAACCTCTCGGACCACTACCCGCTGCGGGCGTACGCCGGCTAGGGAGTGGTGCGCGTGGGCCGGCCCTCGGCGGAGCGGTCCGGCCCGCCGCGCCGGGTGTCGTCGTCGGCGCGCTCGTGGCCGCCCCGCAGGGCGGAGGCGAGCGCGGCGACCAGGGCCATCCCCGCGGCGACCCCGAACACGATGCTCAGCCCGTGGTGGAAGGGGCCGGAGACCAGCTCCGGGAAGAAGCCGTGACCGGTCAGCTCGGCGCGCTGGGCCGCGGTCAGCCGGTCGAGCGTGCCGCCGGTGCCCAGGAGGTGGCCGATGGGGTTGTCGCCGAGGAACGTCGCGAACAGGGTGCTGACCGGCGGCAGTGAGGCGGCCTCGTGGGCCGTGCCGGCGGGCACCCCGTGGGCCTGGAGCCCGCTGCTCAGCGTCGACGGGAGGGTGGCCGCCAGCCCGGAGACCATGAGGGAGAAGAAGACACCGATGGACAGGGCCGTGCCCGAGTTCTGGAAGGTGGACCGCATCCCGGAGGCCACGCCCCGGTAGCGGGCCGGCACGCTGCCCATGATCGAGGAGGTGTTGGGCGAGGAGAACATGCCCTGGCCGAGGCCGCTGAGCAGCAGCAGCGCGGCGAAGCTGCCGTAGTGGAAGTTCACGGGCAGCGCGAGCAGTCCGAGGAAGGACCCGGCGACCAGGACGAGTCCGGCCGTGGAGAACACGCGGGCGCCGAACCGGTCCGACAGGTAGCCCGAGACGGGCCCGGCGACCAGGAAACCCACGGTGAGGGGCAACATGAAGATGCCCGCCCACAGCGGGGTGTCCTCGAAGTCGTAGCCGTGCAGGGGCAGCCAGATGCCCTGGAGCCAGATGATGAGCATGAACTGCAGCCCGCCCCGGGCGATCGCGGTGAGCAGGGCTGCGAGGTTGCCCGCGGCGAACGCCCGCACCCGGAACAGCGACAGCTGGAACATGGGCTCCGCGACCCGGCTCTCCACGACGCAGAACACCAGCAGCAGGAAGGCACCGCCGAACAACCCGGTCAGCACCCAGGGGTTGGTCCAGCCGGTGGGGTGGCCGCCGTAGGGCTGGATGCCGTAGGTGATGCCCGCGAGCAGGATGCCCGCGCCCGAGGCGAAGGTGAGATTGCCGAGCCAGTCGATCCGGCCGCGTCCGCCGGCCGCCGTCTCCCGCAGACTCAGGTACGACCAGACGGTCCCGGTGACGCTGACCGGTACGCTCACCCAGAACACCGCCCGCCAGTCGACGGCGGCGAGCAGGCCGCCGGCGAGGAGGCCGAGGAACTGCCCCGCTAGGGCGGTGATCTGGTTGATGCCGAGTGCCATGCCGCGCTGCCGGGCCGGGAAGGCGTCGGTGAGGATGGCGGCCGAGTTGGCGGTGAGCATGGATCCACCGAAGGCCTGCACGATCCGCCACAGGATCAGCCAGAGCGCGCCCGCACCGGCCCGGAACGGGTCGAGGGACAGCGCGACGGAGGCACCGGCGAAGATCAGGAAGCCCAGGTTGTAGATCCGGACCCGGCCGAACATGTCGCCGAGCCGGCCGAGCACGACGACGAGCACGGCCGAGACCAGCAGATAGCCGAGGATCATCCACAGCAGGTAGCCGATGTTGCCCGCGGCGAGCGGGTCCAGTCCGATGCCGCGGAAGATCGCCGGCAGGGAGATGATCACGATGGAGGCGTCCATCGTGGCGATCAGGACGCCGAGCGTGGTGTTGGAGAGGGCGACCCACTTGTAGCCGGGGCCCGGCGGTGTGTCCCTGAGGCGGGCCGAGCGGGCGAGCAGCCGGGCTCGCACGCCCGCGCCGGCCGGGTCGCGCGGGGCGGGCGCCTGGCCGGTCACAGCCGTTCCGCCAGCCGGTCGAGCAGGGGCAGGGCGTCCCGCAGCGCCTGCCGCTCCCGCGGGGTGAACTCGTCCAGGGCGTGCGCGAGCCGGGCCACCGACTCGGAGCGGCGCTGCTCCAGCACGGCCCGCCCCTCCTCGGTGAGGGAGACGATGGCCCGGCGCCCGTCGACGGCGTCGGGGGCACGGCTCACCAGGCCGCGCTGTGCGAGTCCGGCGAGGGTGCCGGCCATCGCCTGCGGCCGGACGCGTTCCAGGTCGGCGAGCGAGCCGGGCGAGTCGGGGCCGGTACGCGCCAGCCGGGCCAGGACCGAGACACCCGAGAGGGACACGTCCCCGACGGCGTGCGCCTGGCGCAGCCGGCGGACGATCCGGCCCATGGCCAGCCGCAGCTCGCCCGCGAGTGCAGTGGTATCCACGTTTGATAACACTAGGTTTATCAGTTTGGACTGTTCAACCAAGCCTGGGTAATGGACGCCGCGGGCGATTGCTGGTTTGGCCGGCGGCGCAGCGGCAAGTCGAAGGGCGAACGGACACCCCGAGGATGTTGGGATGTGAAAACCGATGGCTGGCAACCAGAAGGCCAAGGGCAAGGCGGAGCAGGCCAAGGGCAAGGCCAAGGAGGCTGCGGGCCGCGCCGTCGGCAACGAGCGCATGGAGGCCGAGGGCCGCATGGAAGGCGCTCGCGGCGACGCCCGCCAGGCCAAGGAGAAGACGAAGGACGTCTTCAAGCACTGATTCGGGCCGTATGAGCTGGGGAAACGGGTCCGGGAAAGCCGCTCGCGCGGTGGTTCCCGGGCCCGTTTCGTCGTGTGTGCTCGCGTACGGTCGCGTGCGCCTCGCCCTCCGTGTGCGTGGCTCCCCCACGCCCCCCGCCGGCCGTGCGCCGTCTCTCATCAGGAGTTCGTGTGCAACCGGAGGATTACTCGCGGACGTCCCCTTGATCGACGGCCCAGCGGGTAGCCGAAGCTGGGACGGCACGGCCACCGTGTTCACGGGAAGGGACCCTGACCCCAGAGGAAAAGGGCAAGGACGTATGGACATCCCGCTCAGGACGTACGCGACGATGCAGGACCGCCCCGCACCCCTGTGCTACAGCCGCACCTGGGACAACGGCGTCTCCAGCATCGGCGACGCCAGAGACGCCGTCGCGGACCTGCTCGGACGGGCGCGGCCGGCACCGGACCGGCGCTCGGTGCAGGATGCCCAGCTCGTCGTCAGCGAACTCGTCACCAACGCGGCGAAGCACGCCCCGGGCCCCTGCGCCCTGCGTCTCGAACTGCTCCCCGGTTCCACCGCGCTGCGCGTCTGTGTGACGGACACGTCCGGCGAGCCGCTCCGGCAGCGCCCACCGGACCCCCGGCGCGTCGGCGGCCACGGCCTGCGCCTGGTGTCGAAGCTCGCCGCGGCCCTGGAGGTGACCAGGCTGGCCCGCGGCAAGCGGGTCACCGCGACGGTACCGCTGACGGGCGCGACGGCCCTCTGAGGCCGCCGGCGCCTCAGATCACCCTGATGCCCACGATGCAGGTGTCGTCGTCGGTGTCGGACCTGCTGTAGGTGAGCAGCCGGTCCAGTTGCTGGTCCAGGACCTCGGGGGCCGAACGGGCCGTGTCGAGAAGATGGGAGAGGGACTCCTCCACCGAACGGTCACGGCGCTCGATCAGCCCGTCGGTGTACATCAGCAGGGTGTCCCCGGCGGCCAGTTGCACCTCGGTCTCCTCGTAGACCGCCTCCGGCAGCGCGCCCAGCAGCAGGCCCTTGAGCGTGGGCAGGGTGCTGGCGTCCGACTCGCGCACCAGGACCGGCGGCAGATGGCCGGCCCGTGCCCAGCGCAGGGTCCGCCGCTCGCCGTCGTACAGTCCGCACACGGCCGTGGCGGTCACCGCCCCGGTCAGATGGTGGGCGACGATGTTCAGCCACGACAGCAGCTGCGCGGGCCCCGCTCCGGTCACCGCGAGGCCGCGCAGGGCGTTGCGCAGGACGACCATGCTGGTGGCCGCCTCGATCCCGTGCCCCGCGACGTCGCCGACGCACAGCAGGATCAGTCCGGAGGGCAGGACGACGGCGTCGTACCAGTCGCCGCCGACCAGTTGCTCGGTCTCGGCGGGCCGGTAGCGCACCGCCACCTGGAGGTCGGGCACCTGCAGGGGCGTCTGCGCGGGCGGCATGATGGCGTGCTGCAGCTGGAGCGCCAGCCGGTTGCGTTCGTCGGCCTGCTGCTCGGTGTGGGCCAGCTGGTCGCGGGTGGCGGCGAGGGCGACCTCGGTCCAGTGCTGCGCGGAGATGTCCTGGTAGGCGCCGCGCACGACGAACAGCTGGCCGTCGGTGTCGAGCACCGGCTCGGCGACCACCCGCATGTGCCGGGTCACGCCGTCCGGGCGCAGCAGCCGGAACGCGGCCGACGCGGGCCTGCGGTGGTGCAGCACGGTGCGCAGGAAGCGGCGGATGGGGACGGCGTCGTCGGGATGCGCGTGTGCGGGCAGCTCCTCCAGCGCGACCGGGGGGCTGGTGGGGGGCCGGCCGTAGAGGCCGAACAGCTGGCCGTTCCAGGTGATCTCACCGGTGAGCAGGTTCTCCTCGAAACCGCCGATGCGGCCGAGCCGCTGGGCGTTCTGGAGCAGGCTGGCCAGGCGTGCCGCCTCGTCCTCGATCCGCCAGATGAGCAGCACGCTGGAGCCGTGGCGGCTGACGCTGATGTCGGCGACGGCCGAGAGCGGCACTTCGTCGACGAGGGCGGTGAGCCGCATGCGGCGGGCGCGGAACGGCTCGCCCGTGGCGTAGACCCGCTCCACCCGCTGGAAGAGCTCGCTGGCACCCGCGGCCATCGGGTAGGCCTCCAGCAGCAGGGCGCCGTTGACGACGGCCCGGGGCCGGCCCGCGGGGTCGAGGAAGCGTTCGTTGACGTGCTGGATGCGGAAGTCGACGAGCTGCCCGGAGTCGTCGAGGTAGGGGACCAGCACCAGGGTGGGGTCGTGGAGACCGTCCGCCAGGTCCATCAGCTCCACCACGTCGGGCAGCAGCCGGAGTTCGGGCCCGGCGCCGGGCGGCACCGCGAAGCTCTCCAGCGTGTGGGCGCACAGCTCGGCGAGGGCCTCGACCTGCCGGATCACCGGCCGTGGCAGCGGCTCCTCGGGCCCCGGCCAGGCGATCTCCAGCACGCCGTGGATCCGGCCGCCCGCGCCGGCGGGTACGGCGATCCGGGCGCCGTCGGCGTACTCGCGGCGGCCCACGGTCGGGAGTCCCGACGCGGCCAGCGAGGACAGCCACTGCCCGTCCGGCTCGGTCAGGCCGCGCCGGGCCACGGTGGCCACGTCGGGCGGCACGTACCGCCAGCGGGCCGCCTCGCCGGGCGGGAACCCGGCGCTGCCCGCGAGGGTCAGCGAGCTGTCCGAGCCGGCCGCCCAGATCGCCACCGCCACCGCGCCGAGCGGCCGCAGGGCGTGTTCCAGCAGCGAGTCGGCCATCGCCTGGGCGTCCGTGGCGGCGAGGACACCGCTCTCGGCGGCGCGCAGCCGGACGGCGGCCGATTCCTCGTCGTCCCCGGCCGGTTCCGCGGCGAGGGACAGGAACGCCTCGGTGACCTCCGAGACGCGGTCGCGGGCGGCCTGGTTGATGACCTCCACCGCGAATTCGAGCGGGGTCACCTGGGACTGCTCGGTGAGTTCGGCGAGCTGGCGGGCGGCCTGGGCGGGGCCGCAGCCGAGGCGTTCGACCAGGATGCCCTTGGCCAGCTCGATCAGCGCCCGGCCCTCGGCCTCCGCCTGCGCCGTCCGCACCTCGCGGCGCAGCCGCTCGACGGTGGCCGCGAGCCTGCCGACCGGCGAACCGGTCGGGGCGTCGGCCAGCAGGGCGTCGAGCGACGGCATCTGGACGGGCAGGCCGGCGAACGCGTCCGGTCCCGCTGCGGGCTCCTGGGTGGTCACCTGGTCCGTACTCCTCGGCGTGCGAACGGGTGGGCGGGCCGTGCCGTCCTCATACCGGGAGCCAGCGTCGGACGCAGGCGATGAGGTCATGGGTGTCCACCGGTTTCGTCACGTAGTCGCTGGCGCCCGAGGCGAGACTCTTCTCCCGGTCGCCCTGCATGGCCTTGGCCGTCACGGCGATGACCGGCAGTTCCGCGTACTGCGGCATCTTCCGGATCTCCGCCGTGGCCGTGTACCCGTCCATCTCGGGCATCATCACGTCCATCAGAACGAGTTCGACGTCCGGATGGTTCATCAGCGTCTCGATGCCCTTACGGCCGTTCTCCGCGTGCAGCACCCGGAAGCCGTGCAGTTCGAGGATGCCGCTCAGCGCGAACAGGTTGCGGGCGTCGTCGTCGACGACGAGGACGGTACGGCCGCGGGTGTGCTCGTCGATCAGGTGCGGTGCCGTGATCTGCGGTTCGTCGTTGCGCACCAGGGTGAGGACCTCGCCGGGTTCCTCGGCCGAGAGGTGCAGCGCGATCCGCTCGCGCAGTTCGTCGAGGCTGTAGAGGTACTCCAGCGGGCCGTCCGACCCGTCGGCCGCCTGCTCGGTGCGGTGCGAGCTGTGCACCAGGACGGGGACGCTCGCCAGGGCGGAGTCCCCGCGCAGGGCTTCCAGGAAGTGGGCGGACTCGCCCTCCGGTGTGCCCAGTTCGACGACCACGCAGTGGCAGGGCTCGGCGGCGAGCGCGCCGGCCGCCTCCTGGGCGCCGACCGCGGTGATGATGTCGACCGGTGTGCCGCCGCCGTCGGTCCGGTTGTGCGCGAGGTCCCTGACCACGCTCTCGGCGACGAGGGTCAGCAGGCCGCGCGGGCGCTCCTCGACGACCAGCAGACGGCGCGAGCGCTGCCGCTTGGCGGTGACGAGCGGTGTTCCCGCGGTGAGTTCGTGCCCGCTCGTGCCGTCCACCGGCAGCAGTTCGGCCTGCTTGGGCGCGCCGCGGCCGATGCGCAGCACCTCCTCGAAGTCCGGCCGGGCCACGGGCAGGAAGAGGGTGAAGGTGCTGCCCTTGCCCGGGGTGCTGTCGACGCTGACGGCGCCACCGAGGAGGTGGGCGATCTCGCGGGTGATGGACAGGCCGAGGCCGGTGCCGCCGTACTTGCGGCTGGTGGTGCCGTCCGCCTGCTGGAACGCGCCGAAGATGGTCTCCAGTTGCTGTTCCGGGATGCCGATGCCGGTGTCCTTCACCCGGAAGGCGACGACGGCTCCGCCGCGGACCACGCCCGCGGGGACCTCGTCGTCGGAGGCGGGCTCGACGCGCAGTTCGACTCCGCCCTGCTCGGTGAACTTCACGGCGTTGGACAGCAGGTTGCGCAGGATCTGCCGGAGCCGGGAGTCGTCGGTGAGCAGGTCGGCCGGGGCGCCGGGGGCCGTGGTGATGGTGAAGTCGAGGCTCTTCTGCGAGGTCATCGGCTGGAAGGTGGCCTCGACGTACTCGATCAGCTGGCGCAGCGGGACCCGCTCCGGCGTCACGTCCATCTTGCCGGCCTCGACCTTGGACAGGTCCAGGATGTCGTTGATCAGCTGGAGCAGGTCCGAGCCGGCGGAGTGGATGATGCCCGCGTACTCGACCTGCTTCGGGGTGAGGTTGCGGGAGGGGTTCTGGGCGAGCAGCTGGGCGAGGATGAGGAGGCTGTTGAGCGGGGTGCGCAGCTCGTGGCTCATGTTGGCGAGGAACTCGGACTTGTACTTCGAGGCGAGCGACAGCTGCTGTGCGCGTGCCTCAAGTTCCTGCCGGGCCTGCTCGATCTGCAGGTTCTTCGCCTCGATGTCGCGGTTCTGCTCGGCCAGCAGCGAGGCCTTCTCCTCCAGTTCGGCGTTGGACTGCTGCAGTTCCTCCTGGCGGGCCTGCAACTCCGCGGAGCGGTACTGCAGTTCGCTGGTGAGCCGCTGCGACTCCTGGAGGAGTTCGTCGGTGCGGGCGTTGGCGACGATGGTGTTGACGTTGACGCCGATGGTGTCCACGAGCTGCTGCAGGAAGTCCCGCTGGATCTGCGTGAACCGGGTGACGGAGGCCAGCTCGATGACGCCGAGGACCTGTTCCTCGAAGACGATCGGGAGCAGCAGCAGCGCGGTCGGCTCGACCTGTCCGAGTCCGGAGGAGATGGTGACGTACCCGGGCGGCAGCTCGTCCACGGCGATGGTGCGGCGGCTGCGCGCGGCCTGGCCGACCAGCGAGCGGCCGAAGGACATGCGGACGGGGCGGGTGTCCTCCTCGGGCCGGCCGTAGGAGCCGACGAGTCCCAGCTCGGGTCCGGCCGCGCCTTCCTCGGCCAGGTAGAACGCGCCGTACTGGGCGGACACCTGGGGCACCAGCTCGTCCATGATGAGCTCGGCGACGACGGGCAGGTCGCGGTGGCCCTGCATGAGGCCGGAGATCCGGGCGAGGTTGGTCTTCAGCCAGTCCTGTTCCTGGTTGGCCTGAGTGGTCTCGCGCAGGGACTCCACCATGGAGTTGATGTTGTCCTTGAGGTCGGCGACCTCGCCGGAGGCGTCGACGGTGATGGACCGGGTCAGGTCACCCTCGGCGACGGCGCTGGCCACGTCGGCGATGGCACGGACCTGCCGGGTGAGGTTCCCGGCGAGCTCGTTCACGTTCTCGGTGAGGCGCTTCCAGGTGCCGGAGACGCCCTCGACCTCGGCCTGGCCGCCGAGCCGGCCCTCGGTGCCGACCTCGCGGGCCACCCGGGTGACCTCGTCGGCGAACGCGGAGAGCTGGTCGACCATCGTGTTGATGGTGGTCTTCAGCTCCAGGATCTCGCCGCGCGCGTCGACGTCGATCTTCTTGGACAGGTCGCCCTTGGCCACGGCGGTGGTGACCAGGGCGATGTTGCGGACCTGGCCGGTGAGGTTGTTGGCCATGGAGTTGACGTTGTCGGTCAGGTCCTTCCAGGTGCCGGCCACGTTGGGCACGTGCGCCTGACCGCCGAGCCGGCCCTCGGTGCCCACCTCGCGGGCCACCCGGGTCACCTCGTCCGCGAACGCGGAGAGGGTGTCGACCATCGTGTTGATGACGTCGGCGAGGGCCGCGACCTCGCCCTTCGCCTCGACGGTGATCTTCTGGGAGAGGTCGCCCTTGGCCACGGCGGTGGCGACCTGGGCGATGGAGCGGACCTGGCCGGTCAGGTTCGACGCCATCACGTTGACGTTGTCGGTGAGGTCCTTCCAGGTGCCGGCGACCCCGCGCACCTGGGCCTGGCCGCCGAGCCGGCCCTCGGTGCCCACCTCGCGGGCCACCCGGGTCACCTCGTCCGCGAAGCCCGAGAGCTGGTCGACCATCGTGTTGATGGTGCTCTTCAGCTCCAGGATCTCGCCGCGCGCGTCCACGGTGATCTTCTGCGACAGGTCGCCCTGCGCCACCGCGGTGGCGACCTGGGCGACGTTGCGCACCTGCGCCGTCAGGTTCCCGGCCATGAAGTTCACCGAGTCCGTCAGGTCGCGCCAGGTGCCCTTCACGCCCTTGACGTCCGCCTGACCCCCCAGGCGGCCCTCGGTGCCGACCTCGCGGGCCACCCGGGTGACCTCGTCGGCGAACGCGGAGAGCTGGTCGACCATCGTGTTGATGGTGCTCTTCAGCTCCAGGATCTCGCCGCGCGCGTCCACGGTGATCTTCTGCGACAGGTCGCCCTGCGCCACCGCGGTGGTCACCTGGGCGACGTTGCGCACCTGCGCCGTCAGGTTCCCGGCCATGAAGTTCACGGAATCCGTCAGGTCGCGCCAGACACCGGCGACCCCGGGCACCTGCGCCTGACCCCCCAGGCGGCCCTCGGTGCCGACCTCACGCGCCACCCGGGTCACCTCGTCCGCGAACGCGGAGAGCTGGTCGACCATCGTGTTGACGGTCTCCTTCAGCTGAAGGATCTCGCCGCGCGCGGGAACGTCGATCTTCTGCGACAGGTCGCCCTTGGCCACGGCGGTGGCGACCTGGGCGATGTCACGGACCTGCGTGGTGAGGTTGCCCGCCATCGCGTTGACGGAGTCGGTCAGGTCGGCCCAGGTGCCGGAGACGCCCGGCACCTGCGCCTGACCGCCGAGGGTCCCCTCGGTGCCCACTTCCCGGGCCACGCGGGTCACTTCGGAGGTGAACACCGACAGCTGGTCCACCATGCCGTTGAAGACGGTGGCGATGTCCCCCATCAGCCCGGTGGAGTCGTCCGGCAGTCGGGTGCCGAAGTCTCCGTCGCGCACCGCGGTCAGCCCCGCGAGCAGTCGTCTCAGTTCCTGGTCACCCGGGACCGCGTCGATCGTCCCGGTAGCCTTGCCGGCCATGCGCACCCTCGTTCCGCTCCCCAGGAGCCCTCGTGCCAAGGGCTCGGAACCATTGCCGGGCACGCGGTCTGACCCGGCTGGTGGTGTGTGCATTTCCGCAGTTCACGGATTTGCCTGATGAGAAAAATACGCCGCAGGTTAACCCACCTTCACGGCCCGGGACAAAGCATTCGGCCATACCGTTCACGATCATGAAACTCGGCGGTCGGAGCAGGCATGAGGGCCCACCGACCGGGTACTCGAAGGAATTTGCCCGGGACGACAGCGAGGGGCCACGGCGAGGCGCCTTCACCCCTGCGGCCGCGGGACGGGTCCGGTCCGCGCCGGCCGCGCGCACGGCCCCGGCACCGGTCCGGGCCCCGGGTAGCCGCACCGCGCCGGCCGCGAACGGCCCGGCGGCCGGCGCCCGCGGACCGCGTCCCCACCGGTCGTTTCGGGGGCGCGGCGGTGGGGCACCCGTGCCAGGCTCGACGAGCGGGCACGAGGAGCGAGGGACCCGGCACCGGGCGGAGGGCGAGCGCGCGCGGCGGCCGTGTCCGCCCGGAGGCGGTCGTCTCCCTTCGCGCCGGGAGGAGGCGCGGCATGAGCGGGATCACCAGGCACGGCACGAGCGGGGACGAGGTTCACCGCAATGCGCTGTACGGCCCGGAGCCGGACGTGGCCGGGGCGTCCGGCTATCCGGACGCCCCGGCGCGGATGGGGTTCTTCACCGACACCTCGGTGTGCATCGGCTGCAAGGCCTGCGAGGTGGCGTGCAAGGAGTGGAACGCCGTCCCGGAGGACGGGCTGGAACTGACCGGCATGTCGTACGACAACACGCAGGGGCTCGGCGCCGACACCTGGCGGCACGTCGCCTTCATCGAGCAGCGCAAGCCGTTCGGCGGGCAGGAGCCGGGGGTGGCGCACGACGACGTGGACGTGTTCGCGGCGGCCTCCCGACTCGGCAGCGACGCCGCGTCACCCGGCCCGGGCGCCACCGCTCCCCCGCCGGACGAGGCTCCGCCGGGCGCTCCCGCCGGCGAGATCTCCCCCGTCTCCCCCGACGGCCGCACCGAGCTGCGCTGGCTGATGGCCTCGGACGTGTGCAAGCACTGCACGCACGCCGCCTGCCTGGACGTCTGCCCCACGGGTTCCCTGTTCCGCACCGAGTTCGGCACGGTCGTCGTCCAGGAGGACATCTGCAACGGTTGCGGGTACTGCGTGCCCGCCTGTCCCTACGGCGTCATCGACCAGCGCAAGGACGACGGCCGGGTGTGGAAGTGCACCCTGTGCTACGACCGGCTCGGCGTCGGCATGGAACCCGCCTGTGCCAAGGCCTGCCCGACGGAGTCCATCCAGTTCGGCCCGCTCGACGAACTCCGGGAGCGCGCGCGGGCCCGGGTGGGGCAGCTGCACGCGGCCGGTGTCACCGACGCCCGCCTCTACGGCGAGAGTCCGGACGACGGGGTCGGCGGCGACGGAGCGTTCTTCCTGCTGCTGGACGAGCCCGAGGTGTACGGGCTGCCCCCGGACCCGGTGGTCACCACCCGGGACCTGCCCGACATGTGGCGGCACGCCGCGCTGGCCGCCGTCTCGCTGACCGCGCTCGCCGTGGGCAGTTTCCTGAGGAGGCCGCGATGAGCCCCGAACCCGCGAGCGGCGCCGAGGAGCCCGGGCAGGGCCGCGACGAGGCCACCATGGCCGGATCCGACGTCACCCGTGAGGGCGTGCGGGGCACACGACCCGGTCGCGAGGCGCTCACCGGCGCGCGGGCGGGCCGACGCAGGCGCCGGCGCGGCGGCGGGCGCGGCGAGCAGCCCATGGTCCCGGACGCCGCGTTCTCGTCGTACTACGGCAAGCCCGTGCTGAACAAGCCGACGTGGAAACCGCTGGACATCGCCGGCTACCTGTACCTCGGCGGGCTGGCGGGCGCCTCGTCACTGCTCGCGGCCGGGGGCCAGGTCACCAGGCGGCCGGGACTCGCCGCGCCCGCGAAACTGGGGGCGGCCGGGGCGATCTCCCTCTCGCTGGCGGCACTCGTGCACGACCTGGGCCGGCCGGCCCGCTTCCTGAACATGCTGCGGGTCTTCAAGCCCACGTCCCCCATGAGCGTCGGCTCCTGGGTGCTGAGCGGGTACGCGCCGCTGGCCCTGACCGCCGCGGCCACGGAGGTGGCGGGCCGCTACCGCCTGCTGGGCTCGGCCGCCACGGCGGCGGCCGCCGTCCTCGGTCCGGCCGTGGCCACGTACACCGCGGTGCTGCTCTCCGACACAGCGGTGCCCTCCTGGCACGAGGGGTACCGCGAACTGCCGTACGTCTTCGCGGGCTCCGCCGCCTCCGCCGCGGCCGGACTGGCCCTCGTGACGGCTCCGGCCGCCGAGGCGGGCCCCGCGCGCCGCATGGCCGTCCTGGGCGCGGCCCTGGAGCTGGGCGCCTTCCGGACGATGAAGCGGCGCATGGGCCTGCTCGCCGAACCCTTCGACCAGGGCCGGCCGCGCACGCTGCTGCGCGCGTCCGAGGCCCTGACGGCCGGCGGCGCGGCGCTGGCGCTGCTGTCCGGCACCCTGCGCGACCGGCGCCTCGCCGTGGCCGCGGGTGCCGCCCTGCTCACCGGCTCGGCGGCGCTGCGCTTCGGCGTCTTCCACGCGGGCGTGGCCTCGGCCGAGGACCCGAAGTACACGGTCGTACCGCAGCGGGAGCGGATGGAGGCGCACGGCCGCTGACCCTTGAGGGGCGGTCGGCCGACCCTTCAGTGGCGGCCCGCCGACCGTTAGGGGGCGCCCTCGCCCGGCCCTTGAGTGGCGGCCCGCCGACCCTTCAGCGGCGGCCCGCCCACCCTTCAGTGGCGCTCCGCCGACCCTTCAGCGGCGCTCCGCGACCGTTCGGGGGCGCCCTCGCCCGGCCCTTGAGCCACGGTCAGCCAACCCGTCAGTGGCGGCCCGCCGACCCCTCAGGGGCGGTCAGCCAACCCTTCGATGGCGACTCACTGACCGTTCGGGGGCGCCTCCGCCCGGCCCTTGCCCACGGTCCGCCGACCCTTCAGTGGCGGCCCGCCGACCCTTCAGGCGCGCTCCGCCGACCCTTAGGCGGCGCTCCGCTGACCGTTCGGGGGCGCCCCCGCCCGGCCCTTGAGCCACGGTCCGCCGACCCTTCAGTGGCGGCCCGCCGACCCCTCAGGGGCGGTCAGCCAACCCTTCAGTGGCGACTCACTGACCGTTCGGGGGCGCCCCCGCCCGGCCCTTGCCCACGGTCCGCCGACCCTTCAGTGGCGGCCCGCCGACCCTTCAGGCGCGCTCCGCCGACCCTTAGGCGGCGCTCCGCTGACCGTTCGGGGGCGCCCCCGCCCGGCCCTTGAGTCACGGTCCGCCGACCGTTCAGGGGCGGGCCCCCAACCCTTCGGTGGCGGCCCGCCGACCCTTCAGTGGCGGTCCGCCGACCGTTCGGGGGCGCCCCAACCCGGCCCTTTAGTCACGGCCCGCCAACCCCTCAGGGGCGGGCCGCGTCCTCCCCGTCCTCGCCCGGGTCCAGGAGTCGCCGCTCCGCGTCGAGCCGGTGCGCGAGATCCGTCAGCCCGGTCGCCTCCAGGGCGGCGGGGAGCTGGCTCGCCGGGTAGGGCCGGCGGGTGCGCCGCAGCCAGACGGTGGCAAGACCCGCCCGGGCGGCGCCGTCGATGTCCCAGGGGTGCACCGACACCAGGGCGGCCTCGTCGGGCGGCACACCGACGGTGTCGAGCGCGTGGGCGTAGGCCTCCCGTGCGGGCTTCCAGCGGCCCACCGCCTCGACGTCGAGGTGCGCCTCGAAGCAGTCGGTGAGGCCGGCCCGGTCCAGGACCGCACGGGTGGTGCCGGCCGACCCGTTGGTCAGGGTCACCAGACGGTGTCCGGCGGTGCGCAGGGCGCGTACGCCGTCGGGCACGTCCGGGTGCAGGCGCAGCAGGGGAAGTCCGGCCAGCACGTGGTCGGCGGCCTCCTCAGGGTCGGCGCCCGTCCCCGAGCAGACCGCGAGCGTCCGCAGTCCGTCGCGGGCCACGGCGGCGAAGGTCGCCTCGCCGCCGGCCAGGGTCAGCGCCACCCCGTCGCGTAGCACCCCGGCGAACCAAGCCGGCAGCAGGTGGTCCGGCAGTCCGGCCTCCGCCAGGCGGGCGGCGAGCGGGGACAGGTCGGTGAGCGTCTCGTTGACGTCGAGAACGAGCACGTGGGGACGGCCGTCACCGGGCAACGGGATCACCTCCACTCGGGTCAGGTGTCCGCGGGCGCGCCCGCCGGTCCGACCGCCGGCACGCCGCAGCGGCGGAGTCCCCCCGGACGGGCCGCCTCACACCTGCCGCGCCGGTTTGGCCCCGCGGGAGGGGGGTACTCCGCGGCTCGGCGCGGCGAGTGACGCCGGGCCGGTGGGACCGCGGGACGACGTCGGGTACGGAGCGTGAGGAGCGGCTGTGGGCGTGCGCACCTGGATCGACTCCTGGCCGGTCTACCGCCAGCTGACGGGCACGGACCCGCTGGGCCGGGGGGCCGCCGCCAAGAGCGGGCGCAGCGAGCGGCTGGAGCCCCGGGTGGCGACCGCCGACCGGGTGGTGAAGTCCGTCTGCCCGTACTGCGCGGTGGGCTGCGGCCAGAACGTGTACGTGCAGGACGAGCGGGTCACCCAGATCGAGGGCGACCCGGACTCGCCGATCTCGCGCGGCCGGCTCTGCCCCAAGGGCTCCGCGAGCCTTCAGCTGACCACCGGGGACGCCCGCGAGCACCAGGTCCTCTACCGGCGTCCGCACGGCACCGAGTGGGAGCGGCTGGACCTCGACACCGCGATGGACATGATCGCCGACCGCGTGATCGACTCCCGCCGGGCGGGCTGGGAGTGGGAGGTCGACGGGACCCGCACCCGGCGCACGCTCGGCATCGCCAGTCTCGGCGGGGCCACGCTGGACAACGAAGAGAACTACCTGATCAAGAAGCTGTTCACCGCCCTGGGAGCGATCCAGATCGAGAACCAGGCGCGTGTTTGACACTCCTCCACCGTTCCCGGTCTGGGAACCTCGTACGGCCGCGGCGGCGCGACCACCTTCCAGCAGGACCTGCAGAACGCGGACTGCATCGTCATCGAGGGCTCGAACATGGCCGAGTGCCATCCGGTCGGGTTCCAGTGGGTGATGGAGGCCAAGGCGCGGGGCGCGAAGGTGATCCACGTCGATCCGCGGTTCACCCGCACCAGCGCGCTCGCCGACGTGCACGTGCCACTGCGGGCGGGCTCGGACATCGCCTTCCTCGGCGGGATCGTCAACCACGTGCTGCGGGAGGAGAAGTACTTCCGCGACTACGTCGTGGCGTACACCAACGCCCCGGTGATCCTGCGGGAGGACTTCCGCGACACCGAGGACCTGGCCGGTGTCTTCTCCGGTCTGGACACCGAGAGCCGCTCGTACGACAACAGCAGCTGGCAGTACGAGGGCACCGAGATGCAGGCGCCGTCCGGCGAGCGCGACCTGGAGTACGACAAGCGCACCGGGGACGGCAGTTCGGTGACCGAGGCGGCACGCGGCGAGGCGCACGGCTCCGGCGGCGCGGTGATCGGCGAGGGCGAGCCGGAGCGGGACGAGACGCTGACCCATCCGCGCTGCGTGCTGCAGGTGCTCAAGCGGCACTTCGCCCGGTACACGCCGGAGATGGTCGAGCAGATCTGCGGGGTGCCGCAGGACCTGTTCCGGCAGGTGTGCGAACTGGTCACGGACAACTCCGGGCGGGAGCGGACCACGGCCTTCGCGTACGCGGTCGGCTGGACCCAGCACACGGTGGGCGTGCAGTACATCCGCACGGCCACCATCCTGCAGACCCTGCTCGGCAACATCGGGCGTCCGGGCGGCGGCATCATGGCGCTGCGCGGACACGCCTCCATCCAGGGGTCGACCGACATCCCGACGCTGTTCAACCTGCTGCCGGGCTACATCCCGATGCCGCACGCCCACAAGCAGGAGGACCTGGACGCCTTCGTCGAGGCGGAGGCGGCGCACAAGGGCTACTGGGGCAACATGCGCGCGTACCTGGTGAGCCTGCTCAAGTCGTACTGGGGTGACGCGGCGACGGCGGAGAACGACTTCTGCTTCGACTACCTGCCCCGGCTGACCGGTTCGCACTCGACGTACGAGACGACGATGGCCCAGCTGGACGGCGTCTGCAAGGGCTACTTCCTGGTCGGCGAGAACCCCGCGGTGGGCAACGCCAACTCCAAGCTGATGCGGCTCGGCATGGCCAACCTGGACTGGCTGGTGGTCCGCGACTTCTCGCTGATCGAGTCGGCGACCTGGTGGAAGGACGGGCCGGAGATCGAGACCGGGGAGCTGCGCACGGAGGACATCGGCACCGAGGTGTTCTTCCTGCCGGTCGCCGCGCACACCGAGAAGGACGGCAGCTTCACCAACACCCAGCGGCTGCTCCAGTGGCATCACAAGGCGGTCGAGCCGCCGGGCGAGGCACGCAGCGACCTGTGGTTCTATTACCACCTGGGGCGGCGGCTGCGGGAGAAGCTGGCCGGGTCCACCGACGAGATGGACCGGCCGCTGCTCGACCTGACGTGGGACTACCCGACCAGGGGCCCGCTCGCGGAGCCCGACGCGGAGGCCGTGCTCGCGGAGATCAACGGGCACGACGCGCAGGGCCGGCCGCTCTCCTCGTACGAGCAGCTGAAGCCGGACGGCTCGACGGCCTGCGGCTGCTGGATCTACTGCGGTGTCCACGCCGACGGCGTCAACCAGGCGGCCCGCCGAAAGCCGGGTCGTGAGCAGGACTGGGTGGCGGCCGAGTGGGCGTGGGCCTGGCCGGCGAACCGGCGGATCCTGTACAACCGGGCCTCCGCCGACCCGGAGGGCCGGCCGTGGAGCGCGCGCAAGGCGCTGGTGTGGTGGGACGCCGACAAGGGTGAGTGGTCCGGGCACGACGTGCCCGACTTCAAGAAGGACAAGTCCCCGGACCACCGGCCGCCCGAGGGCGCCACCGGTCCGGACGCGCTGTCGGGCACGGACCCGTTCATCATGCAGGCCGACGGCAAGGCCTGGCTGTACGTGCCGTCCGGGCTCACCGACGGGCCCCTGCCGGCGCACTACGAGCCGCAGGACTCGCCGTTCCCGAACCTGCTGTACGACCAGCAGCGCAACCCGGTACGGCAGTTGCTGCCCGCGAAGCCGGACAACCGCTACCAGCCGAGCGGCGACGAGCCCGGCTCGCAGGTCTTCCCGTACGTGGCCACGACCTACCGGCTCACCGAGCACCACACGGCGGGCGGCATGTCCCGCTGGCAGCCGTATCTGGCGGAACTGCAACCGGAGTTCTTCTGCGAGGTGTCCCCGGAGCTGGCCGACGAGCGGGGCCTGGAACACACCGGGTGGGCGACGATCGTCAGCGCGCGGGGGGTGATCGAGGCGCGGGTGCTGGTCACCGACCGGATGGCGCCGCTGAGCGTGCACGGGCGCAGGCTGCACCAGGTGGGCCTGCCCTACCACTGGGGTCCGAACGGCTACAGCACCGGCGACGCGGCCAACGAGCTGCTGCACCTGTCCCTGGACCCGAACACCCACATCCAGGAGGCGAAGGCGTTCGCCGTGGACATCCGCCCGGGCCGCCGGCCGCGGGGTCCGGCCTCGCTGGAGCTGGTGCGGGAGTACCGGGCCCGGGCGGGCATCGACGAGCACACCGGGACCGAGGTGTGAGAGGGCGGGACGGGTCTCAGCGCAGCACGACGGAGTGGGTTCCGCGCGGCACCAGCTCCCCCACCACCGGCGCTCCGGGCACCTCGCCGGCGACGAGGAGGCCGCCGGAGGTCTGCGCGTCGGCCAGCAGCAGCCGGGTGCCCTCGTCGGCCGCGCCGAAGTCGGTGTGCGGCGCGACCCATTCGAGATTGCGCCGGGTGCCGCCGCTGACGTAGCCGTCGCGTACGGCCTCCCGGGCACCGTCGAGGTAGGGCACGGCCGCGGTGTCGATCACGGCGGTGACGCCGGAGGCCCGGGCCAGCTTGTGCAGATGGCCGAGGAGGCCGAACCCGGTGATGTCCGTGGCACAGTCGGCTCCGGCGGCCAGTGCCGCCTCGGAGGCCTCCCGGTTGAGGGCCACCATCGTGGCGACGGCGTGGTCGAAGCGTTCGCCGGTGGCCTTGTGGCGGTTGTTCAGCACGCCGAGGCCGAGCGGTTTGGTCAGGGACAGCGGCAGGCCGGGCCGGCCGGTGTCGTTGCGCAGCAGCCGGCGGGGGTCGGCGATGCCGGTGACGGCCATGCCGTACTTGGGTTCCGGGTCGTCGACGCTGTGCCCGCCGCCGACGTGGCAGCCCGCCTCGGTGGCGACGTCCAGTCCGCCGCGCAGCACCTCGCGGGCCAGGTCGAAGGGGAGCCGGTCGCGCGGCCAGGCCAGCAGGTTGACGGCGAGCACGGGCCGGCCGCCCATGGCGTACACGTCGGACAGGGCATTGGCGGCGGCGATGCGCCCCCAGTCGTAGGGGTCGTCGACGACCGGGGTGAAGAAGTCGGCCGTGCAGACGACGGCCGTGCCCCGGTGCTCGACCACGGCCGCGTCGTCGCCGGTGGCGAGCCCGACCAGCAGCGGGGTGTCGCCGGCTGTGGGCGACGGGGCCCCGAGTCCGGCGACCACGTCCTCCAGTTCACCGGGCGGGATCTTGCACGCGCAGCCGCCGCCGTGGGCGAACTGCGTGAGGCGTACGGTTGCTTGGCGGGTCGGTGTCATACCGGTCTCCTGGGGCAGTAGCCTGACGGGCGGTGGAGGCGTGTGGGTGCCTGGTGGCCCTCCCGGTCTTCAAAACCGAGGTGCCCGAGGATCTCGGGCAGGCGGGTTCGATTCCCGTCCGCCTCCGTCCCCCGCCCTCGGCCTGCAGCGCCGCCGCTGCTCGTCGACGCGCTCCGTGCGGCCCCGGGCGTCCAGGTACTCCAGCAGCGGTACGGCCACGCGGCGGGTGGTGTCGAGCGCGCGGCGGGCCTCGCTGAGCGTGAACGGCTGGGGCAGGGCGCGCAGTACGGCGACGGCGTCCGCCTCCGCGCCGGGCAGCAGCACGATCCCTTCCGCGATCCGCAGCAGGCTGCCCGCGGTGACGGCGGCGGCCAGCGCCCTGCGGTCGAGCCCCAGTTCGGCGAGCCGGCCGGCCTCGGGCGCGTGGAACGGCGCCCGCTCCAGGTCCCGGCGTACGGCGTCGACGGCGGCGCGCACCGGCGGGGGCAGGGCGGGCCCGGGGCTGTCCGCGGGGTACAACCGGCCGTGGCGGGACCGGAGTCGGGGTGTCGTCCCGGCGAGGGCGTCGACCAGGGCGCGGTCGGGCAGGCCGAGGAGCCGGCGGGCCGCCTCGGTGGGCAGGCCGGGCTCCAGCGGGTGTGCGCGGGCGTGCCGTCCGGCCTCGGTGGCCAGCCGGTCCTTCAGGGTGTTCCAGTAGGCCGCGTCGGCCAGCCAGTCCCCGGCGACGTCGACTACGGGGACGGGTCCGCCGCGGTCCGCGGCCCGGGCGCGGGCGCGGGTGGCGGGACGCCCATAGCCCGGAGGTCGGCGCGCCGGATCAGTCTGCGGCGCCGCAGTTCGGCGGTGGCGTCGGGACGGCCGGTCATGCCGGCGAGTTCGGCCGCACGGGCGCGGCCGGCACCGCGCCCGGGCCAGCCGGGGCGGCCGTACGTCGAGGACGGTGACGGCGCACGGTGTCCGGCTGCCGCCGGGTTCGCGCAGCACGGCGCGGTCGCCGACGCGCAGCGGCAGGCCACGGCCGAGGGTGAGCCGGGCGGTGTCCTCGCCGAGCGGGCGCACGGTCACCGGCACGGCGGCGGTGCCGATGTGCAGCGTGAGGGAGCGGGGCAGGTCGGCCGTCGGCTCACCGGTGACCCGTACGTCGATCACGTTGCTGTGCAGCCAGCGGTCCGGGGTGAGCAGCACCTGCCCGCGGCCCAGGGTGCCGTCGCCCTGGCCGCGCACGTTGACGGCCACACGGGCCACCCCGCTGACGGTCTCGAGGTCCTCGTGCAGGCTCTGCAGCCCGCGCACCCGCAGCACGGCGGTGCCGTCCGCCGTGGTCAGCCGGTCGCCGACGCGCAGGGTGCCCGCGCCGAGCGTGCCGGTCACCACGGTGCCGTGGCCGCGGACGGTGAAGGACCGGTCGAGCCACAGGCGGACGTCGGCGCGCGGGTCGGCGGCGGGCAACTCCTCGGCCACCCGGGCCAGTTCGTGGCGCAGCTCGTCCAGTCCCGCACCGGTGACGGCGCTGACCGCGACCGACGGCACCTTGCCGAGGGAGGTCGCGGCGAGGCGTTCGACGGCGTCGGCGCGTACGGGTTCCGGGTCGGCGAGGTCGCTGCGGGTCACGGCGAGGACCGCGTGCCGCACACCGAGCGCGTCGAGGATCGCCAGATGCTCCTGCGACTGGGGCTGCCAGCCCTGGTCAGCGGCGACCACGAACAGCACGGCGGGCACCGGCCCGACCCCGGCCAGCATGGTCGCGACGAACCGCTCGTGCCCGGGTACGTCCACGAAGGCGAGGTGTTCGCCGCCGGGGACGACCTGGGTCCACACGAAGCCGAGGTCGAGGGTGAGGCCGCGGCGGCGCTCCTCGGCGTACCGGTCGGGCTCCATGCCGGTGAGGGCCCGTACGAGGGCGGACTTGCCGTGGTCGACGTGGCCGGCGGTGGCGAGGACGCGCATCGCGGTCACCTGCCTTCCGCGCCGGCCGGGGCCGACGGGCCGCCGTGCCCCGGGGCGGCCGACCGGACCGCCTCGGCGAGGCGTTCGTCGTCCTCCTCCGGCACCGCTCGCAGGTCCAGCAGGCAGCGGCCCGTCTCCAGGCGGCCGACGACCGGGACGCGGGCGGTGCGCAGCGCCTCGGCGTACGGCTCGGGCAGGGACAGTGCCGCGCTGGGCAGGGTGACACCGGGGGCGCCTCCCCCACCGACGGTGGCATGGGAGCCGACGGCCAGGACGTCGATCCCGTCGGCGGCGAGGGTTTCCGCGAGACGGTCGGCGCGGGCCGCCAGGCGCGCCGGGTCGGCGGTGAGGGCGAGGGCGGTCGGGGTGGGCGGCCCGGTGAGGGTGGCCTCCAGGGCGGCCAGGGTCAGCTTGTCGACGCGCAGGGCGCGGGCCAGCGGGTGCCGGGTGAGGGTGCGGACCAGGTCCGCGTCACCGAGCAGGAGTCCGCACTGGGGGCCGCCGAGCAGTTTGTCGCCGCTCGCGGTGACGAGCGTGGCGCCGGCGCGCAGCTGGGTGTCGGCGTCCGGTTCCTCGGGCAGGCCGGGGTGCGGGGCGAGCAGCCCGGAGCCGATGTCGGCGACGACGGGGACGCCGAGGCCGGCGAGTTCGGCGACGTCGGCGGCCCGGGTGAAGCCGGTGATGCGGAAGTTGGACGGGTGCACCTTCAGCACGAACCCGGTGTCGGGGCCGATCGCGTCGGCGTAGTCGGCGGCCGTCGTCCGGTTGGTCGTGCCGACCTCGCGCAGGCGGGCGCCGGTGGAGACGAGCAGGTCGGGCAGGCGGAAGCCGTCCCCGATCTCCACCATCTCGCCGCGGCTGACGACGATCTCCCGGCCGGCGGCGAGTGCGGTGGCGGCCAGCACGAGGGCCGCGGCTCCGTTGTTGACGACGTGCACGGCCCCGGCGGACGGTACCCGCTCGTGCAGCGCGGTGAGCGCGGAGCGCCCGCGGCGCGCCCGGGCACCGGTCGCCAGGTCGAGTTCCACGTCCGTGGGCCCGGCTGCCTCCTGGACGGCCTGCCGGGCGGCCGCCGACAGCGGGGCGCGTCCGAGGTTCGTGTGCAGCAGCACACCGGTGGCGTTGAGCACCGGGTGCAGTCCGCCGGCCGTACCGGGCAGCAGGGCGAGGGCCGTCTGGGCCACCCGCTCCGGGGGACGCCGCCCCGCCGCGCCTGTTCCTGCGCCTGTCTGACGGCGGCCTTGACCACGCCCGCGCCGAGCCGCCGCACGGCCTCGGACAGCCGGGGGTCGCGCAGGAGCAGGTCGGTGCGCGGGATGCGGCGGCGGACGTCGTCGGTGGGGTCGGGCGGCCGTACGGTGTCCCCGGCGTTCCGGTCGTGCGCGACCGCCTCTCCGGCCGTTCCCGCCGTGTCCGCCCGTCCGTTTGCCGCACCCGCCGTGCGCGGTGCCGCCCGCTGTTCCATGCCGCCCCTGTTTCTCCGGTAGGGCCCGTGCCTGTACAGGCTCCGCCCATCGTCTCCCAGTGCCCCGGGCGGCACGATCGACACGCCGGGACGGGACGTTGGCCCCGGCGTCGGTCCGGGTACCCGCCGTCGCATGAGCGACCCCGACGCAGAGACGCAGGATCCCGGCCGCCACCGGCGGCCGGACGCGACGGACGAGGAGCCGGCCGGACGTGCCGGGGCCGAGCCCTCCTGCCCGCCGCTCCCGGACCTCCCGGACGGGCCCCGGGCCAGGCGCCGCATCGGCGGGGGCCAGGCGGTGGCGGACGTACCGCCGGGGATTCCCGGCGGTTACGGCCCGACCGCCGGGGGCCGGCCGGGTGCCGCGGGCCGTGCCCTGCCGCCGCCCCCAAGGTGCCGCCCGAGCCGCCCGTCCGCCCGGGCCGGGGCACCGGCGAGGCGGCGGCGGAGCCGGGCGACGACCGGCCGGTGGGCCGCCCGGACGTGTGAGCGGGCGTGGCCGGCGGACCGGCTCGTGCCTGCTCAGGGGGTTCCGGTGGGCGAGGGCCGGTCGTCGGTGTCGTCCTCGCCCGGCGGCCGCCGGGGTGGTGGGGCCTGGCCCGCGTTGAGGTGCTCCAGCACCTCGACCAGTTCCTGGCAGGCCTTCTCCACCGAGCGCCGGGTGTTGCGCTGCTCGGTGATCACGGCGGACAGGAGCAGCGCGGTCAGGGCCATGGCGCCGTTGAAAGCCTGCAACTGCACCATGACCTCGACGCGGGTCAGCTTCGCGAAGACCCCGGCGCCGTTGGTCGCCGCCACGGTGGCCACGACGGACGTCAGCAGCGCGCACAGGACGCTGCCGAGGAGCTGGAAGCGCAGGGCCGCCCAGATGAGCAGCGGGTAGACGATGAAGAGCAGGCTCATGGAGCTGTAGGTGGCCAGCGGTACGAGTGCGCAGGCGGCCACGGCAAGGGCGGTGGCTTCCTTCCAGCGGACCGTCGGCGGCGGCCAGCGGACCCGGTACAGCATCAGCAGCAGCGGGGTGACGATCAGGACGCCCATCGCGTCGCCCACCCACCAGGCCAGCCAGACGAGCCAGAAGCTGTGCCCGGCCAGGCGGTTCGACAGGACCAGCAGTCCGACACCGAGGGTGGCGCTGATCATCATGGCGGCCAGGGCGGCCAGGAACACCAGGGAGAGGCCGTCGCGCAGCCTGCTCAGGTCGCTGCGGAAGCCGGCCCGGCGCAGCAGCAGCGCGGCGCACAGCGGCGCGGCGGTGTTGCCGACGAGGACGCCGAGCACCTCGGGGCTGGGGGTGGTGAGGGACAGTACGACGAAGAAGGCGCCGAGCATGATGCCGGGCCAGCAGCCCAGGCCGAAGACCAGCAGGGCGGCGACGGCGACGCCGGTCGGCGGATAGATGGGGGTGACGACGGCGCCCTCGACGGACAGCTCGCGCAGCAGGCCGAGCCGGCCCGCCGCGAAGTAGCAGACCGCGACGACCAGGACCTGGACGGCGTAGCCGCCCGGCCGGCGCAGTTGCTCGTCACCCACCACAGCAGCCATCTCACACCGAGGGCCCCGGGTCGGCGAGGCGAGAGGCGGCGCGGTGCGGCCGGCGGCCGGACGGTGGGCCGGTCGCGCGGGACCGTCCGGACCGGTTTCACGGGCCGCCCGGCGCGTCCAGGCCCACGACGAGCACGGCGGCGTCGTCCTCGTGTCCGACGCTCTCGGCGCCCTTGATGACCGCGCCGGCCAGCGCGTGGGCCTCAAGGCCGGCGACGGCAGCGATACCCGCGAGGCGCATCACCTGGTCGAGGCCGTCCTCGACGGCCAGCGACGGGCCCTCCACCACTCCGTCGGTGACCAGGACGAACACCCCGCCGCCGGTCACCCGGTGCCGGGTCACCGGGTACCGCACGCCGTGCTGGACGCCGAGCGGCGGGCCGCCCTCGTCCTCGACGATTCCGGACTTGCCGTCCGCCGTGGCCCACACGAAGGGGATGTGGCCGGCCCGGGCGCTCTCCAGCACGCCGGTGGCCGGGTCGAGCCGCAGGAAGGTGCAGGTGGCGAAGAGATCGCTGCCGAGGGAGAGCAGCAGGTCGTTGGTGCGGGTGAGGAGTTCACCGGGCTCGCCCGCCACGGAGGCGAGGGCGCGCAGTCCCGCCCTGACCTGGCCCATGAAGGCGGCGGCCTCGATGTTGTGTCCCTGGACGTCGCCGATGGAGAGCCCGATCCGGCCGTCGGGCATGGCGAAGGCGTCGTACCAGTCGCCGCCGACGTTGAGCCCGAAGTTGGCGGGTGCGTACCGCACGGCGAGGTGCACGCCCGAGGCACTGGGCAGGTCCCTGGGGAGCATGCCCCGCTGGAGGGCGATGGCCAGTTCGACCTGGGTGCGTTGCAGCTCCGCGCGCTGGCGTGCCTGGGCGGTGAGCGAGCCGAGTCTGACCAGCAGCTCGTCGC
Source organism: Streptomyces albidicamelliae (assembly GCF_025642175.1). NCBI lineage: Bacteria > Bacillati > Actinomycetota > Actinomycetes > Kitasatosporales > Streptomycetaceae > Streptomyces > Streptomyces albidicamelliae. The sequence goes on from NZ_CP106795.1 coordinate 786,600, forward strand.
CGTCGTCCGGGGAGCGCTTGCGGGGCATCGATCACTTCCGGCGGGGCGGTGGCCGTGTCAGTCGGCCGCAGGCATGTTCGGCAAATGCCTTGATTTTACCCATCAGGGGTGATCTCGCCGCAGGGCCGGCCCCGGTACGGCCCGGGTCAGCGGAGTTCGGAGTCGATTCCGGTGATCACGGCGGGGCCCAGAGGTGCGCTGCCCTCGTCCAGGCCTGCGTCGCGCAGGGCGGAGCCGGCGACCCGGCGGGCCTCCTGCTCGGCGTGCGGGCCGGTGTCCGCGTCCACGGTCAGGCGGAGGGTGAAGGTGTTGTCCTCGTTGACGCTGAGCACGTCCAGGTCCTCGGCGCTGCCCATGCGGGTGCCGTGGGGATCGGCGGGCCGGAGCGCCCGGGCGAGCCTGCTCCGGGTGTCGTCCTCGATCCCCGCGGTGAAGGTGCCGGGGACGCTGATCACGTAGGTCGTCATGACGATCCTTTCCTCGGGCCCCTCGCCTACCCCGATTCGCCGACTTCGCACCGTGGCCGCGGAGGCCGGTCCGGGTACGGCGAGGGCGCAGGGGCGGCCGGACGGCGGGCGCCTCACGGGCTCACCGCCTCTGCGCCCGCGCGCCTATCCACCTCTCCGCCTCGCCGTCTCGCCGCCTCCGCGCCTCACCGCCTCACCGCCTCACAGCGGGGAATGGGCGACCGCCACCACGTAGGCGCCGAACAGCAGGGACACGGCGGCGAGGGCGCCGTAGACGAGCACCGCCGGGGCCCGGCGCAGCCGCCAGCTCCGGGCGAGGGCCCGCGCCATCGGGATGAGCAGGGGGAAGGCCGGCAGCAGGAAGCGGGGTTTGGACGAGAAGGAGCCCGAGCCGCCGGCCACCAGCAGGATGAGCACCCCCGTGAAGACCACCAGGCACAGCGGGGCGCGCTCCAGGCACAGCAGTGCGAACAGCAGGACGGCGGCGGCGACGATCAGCAGGGCCACGGGGTAGACGACATGCCCGCCGTGCAGCAGCAGGGCCCGCAGGAAACCCAGTGAGCCGGCGCCGAGGTCGAAGCGGGAGTCCCAGGCGCTCTGGATCCTCAGATAGCCGCCGAGCAGGTCGCCCGCGCGGTCGCCGACCCACAGCACGTAGCCGAGCCAGCCCATCGGGGCCAGTACCGCTCCGGCCCACAGGCTCGCCGGGACCCGGCCGCGCCGGCGCAGCGCCTCGTGGACGGCGGCAAGGGCGACCGCGACGGCCACGGCGAATCCGCTCGGCCGGGAGAGGCCCGCCAGCGCCGCGAGGGCGCCCGCCCACAGCCAGCGGCCCCTGAGCACGCAGTACAGGGCCCAGGCGGCGAGCGCGGCGAACAGCGACTCGGTGTAGGCGATGGTCAGCTCGACGGCGTGCGGCAGGGCCGCCCACAGGGCGACCAGCGCGGTGGCGACGCCACGGCCGTACAGGTGGTGGCCGACGGTGAAGACGCCGTGGGCGGCGACGACCGCCGCGGCCCAGCCGACCAGCATCGCGCCCTGGGCCGGGGTCAGCGGCAGGACGGCGGTCACCCCCCGGATGAGCGCCGGGTACAGCGGGAAGAACGCCCAGTCGCTCTGGACGGCGCCCTCGGGGGTGATCCAGATGAGCCGGCCGTAGCCGTGGGCGGCGATGTGCAGGTACCAGCGGGAGTCCCAGGAGTGCGCGAGGTTGCGGACGAGCGGGTGGCCCCTGAGGTCGTTCGTCAGGATCACCAGGAGGACGCCGGCGAGCCGGACGGCCGCGAACAGGGCGAGGGCCGGGAGCGCCCCCTCGGGGACCCCGCGCCGGGCGATCCGCGGGAGGGACGGGCGGCGGGCGGGACCGGACGGCGCGGCGGGCTCGGGCCGGGGTACGGAGGAGGTGCTCACGCGGTCGACCTTGGGCACGCCCCAGAGCGGGTGCAATCGCGACCCGGCTTTCCCGCCGAGTTCCACCCTGATTCAGGAACGGGCTCCGTGAGGGCCCCGAGGACGGCCCCCCGGAATGATCGAAACAGGGTGCGGTTACCATATGAGCGCTGCCTAGCTCGAAAGATGGATCTGTGACTGTCAACGACGACTCGTTCACCAACTGGAAGATCCGCGAGGAGATCGCGGAGTCGATGATCCCGCTCATCGGGAAGCTGCACCGCGAGCAGGACGTCACCGTCCTGCTGCACAGCCGCTCCCTGGTGAACAAGTCGGTGGTCAGCATCCTCAAGACGCACCGCTTCGCCCGGCAGATCGCGGGCGCGGAGCTCTCGGTCACGGAGACCATGCCGTACCTGGAGGCCCTGACCGCCCTCGATCTCGGTCCCTCCCAGATCGACCTCGGCATGCTGGCCACCCTGCACCAGGCCGACGACCGCGGTCTGAGCGTGGCGGAGTTCACCGCCGAGGCCGTCGCCGGCGCCACCGGCGCCAACAAGATCGAGCGCCGCGAGCCGCGGGACGTCGTCCTGTACGGCTTCGGCCGCATCGGCCGGCTCGTCGCCCGGCTCCTGATCGAGAAGGCCGGCTCCGGCAACGGTCTGCGGCTGCGCGCCATCGTCGTGCGCGGCGGCGGTGCCCAGGACATCGTCAAGCGTGCCTCGCTGCTGCGCCGCGACTCCATCCACGGCCAGTTCCAGGGCACGATCACCGTGGACGAGGACAGCAGCACGATCGTCGCCAACGGCAACGAGATCAAGGTGATCTACGCCGACGACCCGTCGCACGTGGACTACACCGAGTACGGCATCCGCGACGCCATCCTCATCGACAACACCGGCAAGTGGCGCGACCGCGAGGGCCTGTCGAACCACCTGCGTCCCGGCATCGAGAAGGTCGTGCTGACCGCGCCGGGCAAGGGCGACGTCCCGAACATCGTGCACGGCGTCAACCACGACACCATCAAGCCGGACGAGCAGATCCTGTCCTGCGCCTCCTGCACCACCAACGCGATCGTCCCGCCGCTGAAGGCCATGGACGACGAGTACGGCGTGCTGCGCGGCCACGTGGAGACCGTCCACTCGTTCACCAACGACCAGAACCTGCTGGACAACTACCACAAGTCCGAGCGCCGTGGCCGCTCCGCGCCGCTCAACATGGTGATCACCGAGACCGGTGCCGCGTCCGCCGTCGCCAAGGCCCTGCCGGACCTGAAGGCGAAGATCAGCGGCAGCTCGATCCGCGTCCCCGTGCCGGACGTCTCGATCGCGATCCTCAACCTCCAGCTGGCCCGCGAGGCGACCCGTGAGGAGGTCCACGACTACCTGCGCGAGGTGTCGCTGACCTCCCCGCTCAAGCGCCAGATCGACTTCATCACGGCGCCCGACGCGGTCTCCAGCGACTTCATCGGCTCGCGCCACGCCTCGATCGTGGACGCCGGCGCCCTCAAGGTCGACGGCGACAACGCGATCCTCTACCTCTGGTACGACAACGAGTTCGGCTACTCGTGCCAGGTCGTCCGGGTCGTCCAGCACGTCTCCGGCGTGGAGTACCCGACGTTCCCGGCGACGGCGGTCTGATCCGCCCGCTCCACGTGCGCGTACGGCCGCCGACCGGGGTTCCGGTCGGCGGCCGTTGCGTCGCAGGCGCGTGGGTCAGGCCGCGGGCGGCCTGGCGCAGGCGCCCGCGGCGCACGCCGTGAGCCACTGGTCGAAGTCGGCGTCGTAGCGGGTGCCGATGCCGTCGTGGTAGACGGCGTATCCGCCGGCGTAGTCACCGACGCGGAAGCGGGCGAGCATGCGCTGGACGTCGTCGGGATGCCGCTCCAGCATGTAGCGCACGGCGAGGTAGCCCCACGGGTAGACGCGGGTCGTGTCGCTGTTGTCGTAGGTGTTCTCGAACAGGGTGCTCAGCCGGTACGTGTGCCGGCCGGCCTCCTGGACCGCCTGGTCGTCGGCGATGCCGCGGTAGCCGTAGGAGACGTACTCGGCGACGCCCTCGATCCACCACACGTCCGGCACCGATATCTGCCGGCCGAAGTCGCCCTTCATGTCGTCGCGGCCGTCGAGGAAGTGCGTGTACTCGTGGTTGAGGTTCCATACGCGCGCCGGGAAGCCGTCGTCGTAGTCCTTCTGGTACATGATCGACATGGGCCGGTTGGCCGGGTCCGCCGGGTCGCCGCCCAGCGTCATGCCGCCGTTGTCGGTGCTGATGCCGTACATCGCGCCGGCGTACCTCTGGTAGTCGGCGCGGCTCGCGAACACCACCAGCCGGAGGGTGGAGGCGTACTGGCCGGGTATGGGACCGCCGGCCCGCACGACCGAGCGGAAGTACGCGTCCTGACGCAGCACACTGGCGCAGGCCGTGTCGAGGTCGGCGGCGGTCAGCGCCTGGGCGCGCACGCTGATGTCGCCGTCGCAGTGGTGGGTGACGGGCAGGACGGCCTTGTCGAGCTTGTCCGGCAGACCGCAGACGTCGTAGTAGGCGCAGTCGGCGGCGTCGTAGTAGGCGGCCTGCGTGGCCACCGCCACCCACAGCCCGGCCGTGGGACCGGTGATCGCCGTCCGGTCCAGCAGGTCCTTGGCCAACGGGCCCGCCAGGTCCCGCAGTCCGGCGTGCTCGACGTAACGGGCCACGTTCATCCCGGCGTTGGAGTCCAGGAAGGCCAGACCCGTGCCGAGCTGGTCGGTGTTGGCCAGCGCGAAGTCGTACAGGGTGTCGATGACCCGCGGGTCGGCCTCGACCGCCTGGACGTAGGCGGGGTTCCAGTTGCCGCGCCACAGGGGCGTGTAGACGTCGTTGACCGCCCTGACCATGCTGTCGAGCGAGTCGTAGGAGCTGTCGTAGTCGTTCAGCAGCCGCCGGTAGACGTACAGGTAGCGGCCCTGCTGGTCGGCGCTGTCGGTGAGGACCACCGTCTCGCCCAGGATGTCGCCGTTGGCCGCGCTGACGTCACGGGAGCGGGGCCGGGCGAAGAAGGTGTCCAGGCCGGCCGTGACGGCGCCGGTGAGCCGGGAGGTGTACGGGCCCACGTCCGCGGGGTGGTTGAACTGCACGTAGTAGCCGGCCCGCAGGAACAGGACGAGCTGCTCCAGGCTGCCGGAGTTGTCACCGCGGTAGCGCGCGGCCGTGCTCGTGTACGCGTTCGCCACGGTCAGCATCTGCGCCTGCCGGAACACGTCGTGCGCGCTGTGGCCGGTGACCGCGAAGAGGGTGTTGACGCAGTCCGTGGTGGCGGCCTTCACGAACTTGACGAGGGCCGGACCGGTACGGCTGCCGAAGTCGGCCGGGGTGCAGGAGGCGGACCGGGCGCCGTGCCCCTGCGCCCGAGGTGCCGTCAGAGACAGCGCCTGGGGCGGAAGTTGGGCCGGGCTTGGGCGCCGGGGCCGGGTGCCGGGTTGCTCGGAGGTGGCGGTGGTCGCACCGGCCGGTGACGGCTGGGCGGCCGCGGTCCTGCCGGGTGCGGCGGCCGTGCGGGCGGGCGGCTGGGGGCCGCCACGGCCGGGCCGGACAGCAGGCCGGCCACGGTGGCGCAGACGACGACGGCGACGGCCGTGCGTCCGGCGTGGCGACCGGGCCCGCGTCCGGGCAGCGCTAAGCGATGGCGCATCTGGGGTTCCTCCACGAAGTGACGCGCCTCTGTGGGGTGTTGAGGCGTGTGAGGCACTGTCTCAGCGGACGCCCCGCCCAACAATGGCGTGTGACATAGCACATGACACACACCGCTCATAACATCGCGGCGCCCGTCGCCGTGCCGCTACGACCCGGCGGCGCTCCAGGTCCGCGAGGCCCACGTGCGCAGGTGCGGCGCCTGCGCCACCAGATCGCGGTAGGCCGCCGTGGCCGACTGGAACACCGTCTCCACCACGTCCTCGGTGACACCGCCGGGCCGCCAGACCAGCACATAGCGGCACCACAACGGTGAGCCGGCCAGCGGCTTCACGACGACGTGCGGGATGGGCCGCAGCGTCGGCTGCACCAGCGAAACCCCGAGACCGTCGGCGATCATGCTCTGCAGCTGGGTCTGGTCGCCGAGGAACTCGTGCACGGTCACCGGGGTGAAGCCGGCGGCGGCGCAGGCGTCGTAGAACACCCCGGGCCAGCCGGCGCCGTCGTCCGGGGTCACGAACCATTCGTCGTCCGCCAGGTCGGCGAGCTGCACCTGGGCGCTCTGCCGGAGCCGGTGCCGGGACGGCAGCGCGACGAACGTCGGCTCGGTGACGATCCCCCGGTGCCGGACCCCGCCGGAGTGCCGCAGCTCCATGCCCGGATAGTCGGCGGCGATGGCGACGTCCGCGGCGCCCTCCTCCAGAAGTTCCACGATGCGCGAGGAGGCGTAGACGCTGTGGACCGCCAGGGACAGTTCCGGCAGCCGGGCACGGACGCGGGACAGGGTGCCGGAGAGCATCGGCGAGTTGGTCGCGGCCACCCGGAGGGTGCGGCGGGGCCGCTCGGCGGGCGGGCGATGGCCGATGGCGTCGGCCCGGGCCAGTACGTCACGGGCCTGGGCCACCACCTCGGCGCCGTAGCGGGTCGGGCGCACCCCGCTCGCGCCGCGTTCGAAGAGCGGCTCGCCCAGATGGCGCTCGATGCGGCGCAGCTGGGTGCTGACGGCGGGCTGCGAGTACCCGAGCTGTGCGGCGGCGCGGCCCACACTGCCCGCGTCGGCGATCGCGCACAGCACCCGCAGATGCCGAAGCTCCAGCTCCATCCGTCCACTCCCCTTTTCCGTCCCGCACCGGCGCTCACCGCCCTCCGCGGCCGGGGCCGCGGCCGGCGGGGGAAGCGTTCCAATTGTGCCCTGACCGGATCAAGTCGCAGGTCAGCCAACATTTGCCTAATACCTTTAGGAAGTTGCATAATCCCTTACGGCAGAGGGGAGATCTCAAATGGTCCGCGTAGGCCTTACCACCGAACGTCTCGTCCGTGCGGGCGCCGAGCTGGCGGACGAGGTCGGCTTCGACCAGGTGACCGTCTCCGCCCTGGCCCGGCGCTTCGACGTCAAGGTGGCCAGCCTGTACTCGCACCTGAGGAACTCCCAGGACCTCAAGACGCGGATCGCCCTCCTCGCGCTCGCGGAGCTGGCGGACCGCGCCGCCGACGCGCTCGCCGGCCGTGCCGGCAAGGACGCGCTCATCGCCTTCGCCGACGTCTACCGCGACTACGCCCGCGCACACCCGGGCCGCTACGCGGCGGCCCGCCACCCGCTGGACGCGGAGGCGGCGGCCACGAGCGCGGGCGGCCGGCACGCGCAGATGACCCGGGCGATCCTGCGGGGCTACGACCTGTCCGAGCCGGACCAGACCCATGCGGTCCGGCTGCTCGGCAGCGTCTTCCACGGCTACGTCAGCCTGGAGAGCGCCGGCGGATTCCGTCACAGCGCCCCCGATTCGCAGGAGTCGTGGACCCGGATCCTGGACGCCCTCGACGCCCTGCTGCGCAACTGGCCCGGCGCCCCCACCCCCTGACCCACCGGACACAGGCACACACCATGCACACCACTCCCCTCACCGCCGACCTCGTCCGCGGCGCCCTCGACCTGGAGCGCACCGCGCACGGACTGCTGCCGCACCGGCTGCCGGCCCGGGCCCGCGCCCAGTGCGCCGATCCTCAGCTGGCCATGGCGGAGTCGCAGCCGTCCGGCGTCCGGCTCGCCTTCCGGACCCGCGCCACCGCGGTCGAGCTGGACACCCTGCCGACCAAGCGGGTGTACACGGGCGCGCCGCCCCGCCCGGACGGCGTCTACGACCTGTTCGTGGACGGACGCGCGGCCGGCAGTGCCACGGCCACCGGGGGAAACACGCTCACGATCGACATGAGCACCGGCAGGGCCGAGCACCGCCCCGGCCCGGTCGCCACCGTGCGCTTCGCCGGGCTGTCCGACGCCGTCAAGGACATCGAGATCTGGCTGCCGCACAACGAGACGACCGAGCTCGTCGCGCTGCGCACGGACGCGTCCGTGGAACCCGTGCCCGACCGCGGCCGGCGGGTGTGGCTGCATCACGGGAGCTCGATCAGCCACGGCTCCGACGCGGCGAGTCCCACCACCACCTGGCCGGCGCTGGCCGCGTCCCTCGGCGGCGTGGAGCTGATCAACCTGGGGCTGGGCGGGAGCGCCCTGCTCGACCCGTTCACGGCCCGCGCGCTGCGCGACACCCCCGCCGGCCTGATCAGCGTCAAGATCGGCATCAACCTCGTGAACACCGACCTGATGCGGCTGCGGGCCTTCGGCCCCGCCGTGCACGGCTTCCTCGACACCATCAGGGAAGGGCACCCCGCGACCCCGCTGCTCGTCGTCTCGCCGGTCCTGTGCCCCCTCCACGAGGACACCCCGGGCCCGACCGTCCCCGACCTGTCCGCCCTGAGCGAGGGGCGGCTGCGGTTCCGGGCGGCGGGCGACCCGGCGGAGAGGGCCGCCGGGAAGCTCACCCTGGGCGTGATCCGGGCGGAGCTGTCCCGTATCGTCCGCGAGCGCGCGGCCGACGACCCGTGGCTGCACCACCTCGACGGCCGTGAGCTGTACGGCGAGGCGGACTTCGCCGAGCTGCCGCTGCCCGACGGGCTCCACCCGGACGCGGCGGCCCACCGCCGCATCGGCGAGCGGTTCGCGGACCGGGCCTTCGCGGCGGACGGCCCCTTCGCCGAGCGGGCCGCCTGAGCCGCGGCCGTACCGGCCGGCTCACACCAGGTGGGCGAAGACGACCAGGTTCTCGGTGTAGTCCCGCACGGAGTGGTCGTAGTCCCCGGAGCAGGTGATCAGCCGGACCTCGGGGCGTGAGGTGTCGGCGTAGACCCGCTTGCTGGGGAAGTCGTCCTTCGGGAAGTTCTCGGCGTCGTCCACCACGAACTCCGCCGTCCGCCCGTCGGCGCGGTCCACGGTGAAGGTGTCGCCCTCCTCCAGCTCGTCGAGGTTGGCGAAGACGGCCGCGGACGTCGTCGTGTCGACGTGCCCCGCGATGATCGCGGTGCCCTGCTCGCCGGGCGAGGCGCCCTTGGCGTACCAGCCCACGAGGTTGGTGTCGCCCGCGGGCGGGGGTTCGAGCTGGCCGGTGGGGCCGATCGACAGGGTCGTGAACGGAGCGTCCACCGCGATCTTGGGGATCAGCAGCCGGGTCGGGGCGGAGTGGGGCAGCGCCTTGTCGGCATGGCGCGGGTCGTCCTGGACGGCGGCGTTCGAGCCCTGGGCCCGGGGTGGTTCGGTGGGCGTGTCGCCGGAGGAGCGGTGGCCGCCGAACACACTGACGGCGAGCACGGCGATCACCACGCCCCACAGGGCCAGCCGCCCACCGCGGCCGGTGTCCGGCTCGTCGGGTGCCGGTTCGGCGGGGTTCGGGGAGGACGGATCTGCTGCCATCAAAAACCACCTCACTCGGGCACGGCAGCGCGGGGATCGGGGCGGGGAGGACGGGACGCCGCGGGCGGCGCCGCGGGGGATGTCAGGCGGCGCGGGCCGCCGGCGCGGTGTCGCGCCGGCGGCGTCCGCAGCCGCTGGGCTGCCGCCCCGTCAGGACGCCGGCTGAGCGGCCTTCTTGCGACGCAGCGCGTACAGGCCGGTGGCCCCTACGGCCAGCACGGCCAGTCCGCCCGTGGTGACGCCGGGCGTGGCGAGCGCGCCACCACCGGTGTGCATGCCTCCACGAGGCTTGTCGTGGTCGCCACCGCCGCCGCCACCACCGCCGCCGCCCCAGTCGTCCTTGTCGCGACCGCTGTCCTCGTCCCGGTCGCCCTTGTCACCCTTGCCGCCCTTGTCTCCCTTGTCGCCCTTCTCTTCCTTGTCGCCCTTGTCGCCCTTGTCGCGGTAGCTCTCGGGGTCGAAGCGGCTGTCGTCGCCGCCCGAGCCCCAGTCGTCGCTCGTCAGCACCGTGGCGAGCGCTCCGCCACCCGTGTGCATTCCGCCGCGCGGCTTGTCGTGATCGCGGCCGCCGCCGTCCTCCTTGCTGTAGTCCTTGTCGTGGTCCCCGCCGGAGCCCTTGTCGTGGTCGTCGTCGGAGCCTTTCTCCTTGCTGTACGAGGAGTCGTCATGGCCTCCTTCGCCCCCGCCGTGGGAGGCGAACGCGGCGCCGGGGGTGGCCAGGGCCAGGGCGGCCGAAGCGGCCGCCGTGGCCAGGAGCATGCGGGCAGAGCGCATAGTGATGTCCTTCCGACGCGACCGGGCCAGCGGATACCTCATCAGCTGGATGGACCCGGCCTCGACATGAACCACCGTCAGCGAGGCCATCCACTCGCACCATCCGAGCCGCCCAGCCGGGGGCACCGCACCACCCGTCTGACCCAGCGGCCGGGCCCCGGGACCCCCCGTCCGGGCCAATCCTCCGCACGCCCACCCGCCCACCGCCCGGCGGACCGGGTGCCGATGGAGCCAGCCACCGCCCCTCCTTCCCGCGCGGAGGCCGGGGCCCGCCGGGTCCGGGGGCAGTCGTACGGCCAAACCACCCGACGGACGGGGCAGTTGGCCGCCGGTGAGCGCACCCCCCCTTGTTATGACGGCCGTCATAACGCAGGCTGGTGCCGACGGCACGGCACGGCAGGGCGGCGCGGTGGGAGGAAGCGGTGGCGGACGTGGGGGCACGGGTCCTGTGGGAGCGCTACGAGCCGGTGCACGACCTCGTGTACTTCGCACCGGAGGCACGCCGGGCGGCGGACGCGCTCGGAATGCGCGGCTACTGGATGGGCTACTTCGCGCTGCGCGCCGCACCGCTCGGCAGGACTCCCCCGTCCGTGGTGACCGGCTGCTTCTACGTCTTCCACCCGGCCCGTGTGGCACGGGCGCTGCCGGACGCCTGGAGGTACGCGGCTCCGGCGGACGTGCTGGCGGCCCGGTGGGATGCCATGGACGCGGCCATGACAGGCCTGTTCGGGCCGGCGGCCGTCGGCTCCCCGGAGTTCGCCGAGGCGGCGGACCTCGCGTGGGAGGCCGCGGCCGGGGCGGACACCGCCGGCAGGGTGCTGGCCGCGGCCAACCAGGCGCTGGAGCGCCCGGACCGGGTCACCGCCCGGCTGTGGCAGGCCGTCACCACCCTGCGCGAGCACCGGGGGGACGGGCATGTCGCGGCCCTGGTGAGCCGGGGGCTCGGTCCTGTCGACGCCATGGTGCTCAAGGCGGCGGCCGGCGAGTCCGACGGGCCGTTCCTGCGCGAGACGCGGAGGTGGGAGCAGGCCGACTGGGCGGCGGCCGAGGCACGGCAGCGGGACCGGGGCCGGCTCGCGGCGGACGGCACGCTCACCCCGGCCGGGGCCGCCCTGCGCGCGGAGGTGGAGGCTCTGACCGACGCGGCGGCCGAGGGCCCGTGGAGGGCGCTCGGCGCCGACCGCACCGCACGCCTCGCCGCTCTGCTGGAGCCGTTGGCCCGTGCGGTCGAGGGCTCGGGACTGCTGCCGGCCGGCAACCCCGTGGGGCTCACCCGCGGGTCGGGCGCCGCCGGGGCCTGACGGCCGGCTCCGCCGCCGGCGTCCCCCGCCCGGGGTGCCGGGCCGGGGACGCCGTACGGAGGGCAGGGCCCTCGCGGGCTACCAGGTCACCGGCAGCCGCTCGGGGATGCGCTTCATGAAGCCGGTGCGCCACACCAGCTGGCCGGACGGCACGGCGAGCGCGAGGTCGGGCAGCCGCTCGAGGAGGACCTCCAGGGCTATGCGGGCGTGGGTGCGGCCGAGTCCGGTCGCGGGACAGTAGTGGGCTCCGCCGCCGAAGGAGAGGTGGTCGGCGGTGTTGTCGCGGTGCAGGTCGAAGCGGTGCGGGTCGGGGAACTTCGCCGGGTCGAGGTTGGCGCCCTCGACGAGGACCAGGACCAGTTCGCCCCGCTTCACCTCGACGTCCCCGAGCCTCGCGTCCTCCAGGGCGAGGCGGGGCAGCGCGTCGCCGATGGAGAGGTTGAGGCGCAGCAGCTCCTCCACGCCCGGGCCGATCAGGTCGGGGCGGTCCCGCAGGAGGTCCCGGGCGATGGGGTGGGTGAGCAGGTACACCAGGGCCATGGCGAGGAAGCCCGAGGTGGAGACGACACCGGCGCCGAACAGGGTGACGCCGACGGTGGCCAGCATCTCGTCGGACAGGTGCGCGTAGTCGGGGTCGTGGCGCAGGGCGGCCAGTTCGCCCATCAGACCGTGCGTGGAGGGGGCGTCGAGCAGGGCCGTCATCCGGGCGATGTCGCGGTCCCAGTTGATCCGGGCGCCGGTGACCGGGCACGCGGAGTTCATGAAGGCGATGTCGAGGCTGCGCAGGAAGGCCGGGGCCTCGCCCTGCGGGATGCCGAGGAGGAGGCAGTGCATCCCCGCCGAGTACGGCTCGCAGAACGCCGCGCGCAGATCGGCCGTCGGCCCGGCGGCGGCCAGGGTGTCGACCAGTCGGTGCGCCTCGGCGCGCAGCCACTCCACCAGGCCGGGTGCCCTGGGGTTGAGCGCCTTCATCACCGCGCGCCGCAGCCCGGCCCCGGTGATGTTGCCCATGTTGTTCACGACCTCGGGCGGGATGGTGAGCGCGTACTGCCGCGGCACCCCGGGCGCGGAGGTGTCCTTGAGGGAGAAGCGGTCGTCCTTGAGGACCTGGTGGCACAGCTCGTACGACGACACGAGCCAGGCCTCGTCGCCGGCGATGGTCCGCACCCGCCGTACGGGGGCGGTGGCGCGCAGCTCCTCCACCTCGGCGGGCACGCGGGTGCCGTCCCAGGAGAAGGGGAAGTCGAGCAGGGGCGGGTGGTCGGCGCGGACGCCGGGGGCGGCGGTCATGCCGCGGCTCCTTCCAGGGCGGCGGGTCCGACGACGGCGTGGCCCTGGTTGCGGGAGGCGCGCAGGCCGGCACCGCGGGAGTACAGGAGCTCGGCCATCGGCAGCAGCTGGTGGTAGCAGTTGAGCGAGGAGGGCACATCGAGGATGGCCGGGGTGTCCAGGAACAGCGGCGCCTCCGCGCACACGTACTCCAGGCACACGGCCCGCAGGCGTTCGTTCGGCTCCTCGCCACGCGCGGCGAGGAAACGATTCACCAGGGCGTCGCAGACGGCCCGGAAGGCTCCGTCGGAGGCCAGGCGCGCCTTCAGCTGCCGGTGGATCTCCTGGTAGGCGGGGTTGGTGCGGAACTCCGACATCGCATGCCAGTCCAGCCGCAGTCCCTCGGGGTCGGCCGCCGACACCGCCTCGCGCACCTTGGCGCGCACGCCGCGCAGGTTCTTCACCGCCTTGCGGCGGGCCTCGTCGGGTGGATAGCCGGAGGCCTCGTACATCTCGGCCACGTACAGGTCGGTGTAGACGAAGTCGACCTTCTCGAAGCGGGCCAGTCCCCAGGCGGCGAGTTCGTGCAGGCGCCGGGCCGAGAAGTAGCTGTTGCCCGGGGACACACCGATCACGGCGTGCGCACCCTCGTCGAGGATGATCTCGCAGTGAGAGGTGTAGGGCTGGACTTCGAATACGTCGGCCATCAGCACGGATGCTGTGGTCACGGGGAAGATCCTCCGCCGCGCGCAAGTCCCTGCGGGGCCCGGTGCCCCTGGTGTGGCGTCGCGGCGCCCTCACGCTAGCCGTACGGGATCAGCACGGGTAGTTACTGCCGGGGTTTGGCTGGAAACAGTCGTAGTAATGGTCCAAGTGCCGGACGCGGGACGGGACTTCGGGGCCGTACTCTGGGGCCGTGACCAAGGGGTACGAGGGACCAGGAGAGGCGGCGGCCCGGCTCACCGGCCGCCCGGTGGTCGCCGGCGGGACGGCGTCCGGGTCGCCCGCCGAGGTGACGCTGGCGGGCGGGACTCCGGTGATGGTGAAGCGCGGCGACGCGCCCGGGGCCGTTCGCGCCGAGGTGGCCGGGCTGCGCTGGCTGGCCGCCGCGGACGCCGTCCGGGTGCCCGAGGTACTCGGTCACGACGAGCGCTGGATGGTGACCGAGCGGGTGCCGACGGGACCCGCCGACCCCGGAGCGGCGATGCGTTTCGGCCAGGCGCTGGCCGCCCTGCACGCGGCCGGCGCACCCCGTTTCGGGACGCCGCCGCCGGACGGCCCGGAGGACGCCTACATCGGCCTCGCCCCCATGCGCAACGTGCCGGGGACGGACTGGCCGGCCTGGTACGCCGAGCACCGGGTCCTGCCCTACGTGCGCGGCGCCGTCGACCGCGGCACGCTGCGCCCGGCCGAGGCGACGGTGTTCGAGCGGGTCTGCGAGCGGCTGCCCGACCTGGCGGGTCCCGCCGAGCCGCCCGCCCGGCTGCACGGCGACCTGTGGAACGGGAACGTGCTGTGGGGCGCGGACGGCGTGGTCCGGCTCATCGACCCGGCCGCGCACGGCGGTCACCGGGAGACCGACCTGGCCATGCTCCGGCTGTTCGGCTGCCCCCACCTCGAGCGGGTGCTCGCCGGTTACGAGGAGGCGGCCCCGCCGGCCGAGGGCTGGCGGGAGCGGGTCGGCGTGCACCAGCTCTTCCCGCTGCTGGTGCACGCGGTGCTGTTCGGGCGCGGATACGCCGAACGGGCCCTGGAGGCCGCCCGGGACGCGCTCGCGAGGTGACCCGCGGGACGCAGGGGCCACCGCCTCACCGACTGTGACATACAACACTCCGTCACCAACGCCCCGTCGGCCGCGCACCACCGCGAGCCCGCCGGGCGCCCTCGCAACCGGCCGACGTTCCGTTGTCTCCTTGCTTGCGGGACCCTTGCCGGGCCGCCTCCGGGGCGGCGATCACGCAGCGTAAGGAAACCAATCACCCGTTCGAATCGTATAAGGACGTGAAAGCCGAATCAGGGAGAGAACATGCAACCGTTCACGCTCAACTACGCGCGGCCCGCAGTGGAGTTGGACGTCACCACTCCGTATGCGTACGACTCCGGACTGCAGTTGAACGTCCTCCCGGACGGCCGGATAGCCGCCACCGACCACGCCACCCTGAGAGCTCTCGGAACCACGACGTCGACCGCCGGTTCCAAGACGCACTTCGACGACTGACCCGCGGGCCAGCGAAGATGACCGTGCTCATCCTGACCAGTGAAGAGGACGTGACGGCGGACATGGTGGTCCTCCGGCTGGGCGAGGCGGGCGTGCCCGTCGTCCGGCTCGACCCCGCCGATCTCACCAACGGGGTCGCGCTGTCGGGCGAGTACGTGCGGGGCGCCTGCCGCGGGCATCTGTCCGTGGGCGGACGCCTGGTGAGCATGAACGGCCTGCGCTCCGTCTGGGTGCGCAGACCCGGTGACGCGGCCGCCCGCGCGCCCCAGCCGTCCGCCTGGCTGACGGAGGAGTCGTCGCAGGCCCTGTACGGCATGCTGCGCGCCACCGGCGCGCGGTGGATGAACCATCCGGACGCCGCCCGCCGCGCCCGCCACAAGCCCTGGCAGCTGCACCTCGCCCAGCGCAGCAACCTCGCCGTGCCGGCCACCCTGATCACGACGTTCCCGCAGGCCGCGCGGGAGTTCGCGGAGCGCTTCCCGGACCTGGTGGTCAAGCCCGTCTCCGGCGCCCATCCGCAGGAGCCGCCGCGTGCGGTGCCCACCAGCCGGGTCGCACCGGACGCCGACTTCACGGCGGTCGCCTACGGCCCGACGCTGCTGCAGCGGCGGGTTCCCAAGCGGGCGGACGTCCGGCTCACGGCCGTGGGCGGCACGCTGCTCGCCGCACGCAAGCCGACCGACCCGGACGCCCATCCCGACGACGTGGACGTCCGCTTCGCGCCGTCGGTCTCCCCCTGGCTGCCCGTGGACGTGCCCCCACGGGTGGCGGACGGCGTACTGCGCTATCTGAGGGAGGCCGAACTGGCCTACGGAGCCTTCGACTTCGCCGAGGACGCCGACGGGATCTGGTGGTTCCTGGAGTGCAACCAGTCCGGCCAGTTCGGTTTCGTCGAGATGGACACCGGACAGCCGATCGCCGCCACCATCGCCGAGTGGCTGGCCGGTCAGGAGGACGCGGGCCGCACGTGTACGGACGGCGAGCGGAGCACAGCATCGTGAGGGTGCGGGGAACGGTTCGGAGAGAGGATCACGAGATGCGCATCGGACTGCTGGGAACGGGCCCGTGGGCCAGGGCTGCGTACGCCCCCGCCCTGGCCGGGCACACCGGCCTGGAGTTCGCGGGAGTGTGGGGGCGCCGGCCGGAGGCGGCCACGCGGCTCGCGGAGCAGTACGACGTCGCCGCCTATGCCGACGTGGACGCGCTGCTGGCCGACGTGGACGCGGTGGCGATCGCTCTGCCGCCGTCGGTGCAGCCGGAGTTGGCGGTGCGCGCGGCACGGGCCGGCCGGCATCTGCTGCTGGACAAGCCGCTGGCGCTGTCCGTGGCCGGGGCCCGGGACGTGGCGGAGGCGGCGGAGCGGGCCGGAGTGGCGTCGGTGGTGTTCTTCACCGCCCGCTTCCAGAAGGAGCCGGAGGCCTGGATCGAGGAACAGGCCGCCGAGGCGGGCTGGTTCACGGCGCGGGCCCAGTGGCTCGGAGCGGTGTTCACGACCGACAGCCCGTTCGCCGCCTCGCCCTGGCGCCGGGAGAAGGGCGCGTTGTGGGACGTCGGCCCGCACGCCCTGTCGGTGCTGCTTCCCGTCCTCGGGGACGTACGCCAGGTCGTGGCGGCGGTGCACGGTCCCGCGGACACCGTGCACCTGGTGCTCGACCATGCCACGGGTGCGTCGAGCACCCTGACGCTGAGCCTGACGGCGCCGCCCGCCGCGGCCGGTGCCGATGTGGAGCTGCGGGGGGAGGCGGGGGTGTCGCTCATGCCGGGCAGCTCCGAGGGTGCGGTACCCGCGCTGTCGCGGGCCGCGGACGCGCTGGTGACGGCCGCGCGCACGGGACGTCCGCACGCCTGTGACGCCTCGTTCGGCCTCCGCGTCACCGAGATCCTCTCCGCGGCGGAGGCCCGGCTGGCCGAGGACGCCGGCTAGGGCGGCGCCGCCGTACCTCCCCGCGGTGCGGTGCCGGGGCGCGTGCCCCGGCACCCGGGCTTGTCAGCCGCGCTCGGCCCAGAGGTTGACGCGCTCCCGTACAACCGGGTAGCCGGCCCTGGTGAAGTGCGCGGCCATGGGGAGGTTGCCCTGGTCGGTGGCGGCGGCGATGAATTCGGCGCCGTGTCCGGTCAGGAAGTGGGTGCACTCGGCGAGCAGGTCGAAGGCGTAGCCGTGGCCGCGGTGCTCGGGGACGACGCCGATGAAGCCGACGCACGGCCCGGAGGGGTTGCGGGCGGGGATGTGGATGCCCACCGGCTCGCCGCCGGGAGTGCGGGCGATCTGCCACCACTCGCGCGGTGAGGGCATCCAGTGGAAGATGTCGAGTTCCTCCTGCGCGGCCTGCTCCACCCCGCCTTCGGCGATGGCGCGCAGGGCGTGCGCGTCCAGCGTCTCGGAGTGGATGCGCCGCAGCAGGTCGAGGAAGACGGAGTCGTCCGGCTCCCCGCCGAAGACCAGGCGTCCGGGCCGCTCGGGCAGCCCCCGCTCCGGCGTCCAGCGGTAGAGGAAGCGCTCCACCAGAGGTGCGTAGCCGCCCTTGCGGGCGGCCGTGGTGCGGGTGTCCACGGCGGCCCGCAGCAGCGGGTCGTCGCGCCAGCCGGCGGGCAGGTCGAGATCCATCTCGTCGGGGTGCCAGGGCGCGGTCCGCAGGAGCTCGGCCCCGGCGTCCTCCTCGCCCTCGGCGACGTCGAACCAGTTGATCAGCAGCGGTTCGGTGTCCTCGGGCCTGCCCCACCAGGCGGCGCGGGCCACGGTACGGCCCTCGCGGACGGCGATGCGGCGCCAGTCGGCGCGGTAGCGGGTCCGCCGGTGCTTCTCGGCGAAGGCCAGCGGGTCGGGCATGGTGTCGAACAAATGGGCACTGCTCTCGTCGAGCGTGCGGACGACCAGGTCGGTCACGGATCCTCCGGGATGCTTCTGCGTGGTGGCGCGCTCCCGGTCAGGCGTGGCACACCCGGACGACGGGGAGGGGGGAGCGCGGGATGACTGTGGCCATGACGCTCGCCTCCTTCCGTCCGTCTCGGGCGTGCGGTCAGACGGTAGGCGGGCCGCGGCCGGGGTGTCCACCGCTTTTCCCCGGTGCCGGTTTTGGCCCGCGCCGGCAGGGAGGCCGCGGCCCGGTCGGCGGCGTAGCTTGGGGATGTGAGTGCGGTGCGCGGCAGGTCCTCTCCCGGGGACCGGGAGGATCGCGGCTGGCTGCGCGGCGCGCCCCCGCCGTGGTGGGTCCGGGCGCTGCCGCTGGTGCTGCTCGCCGGTGTCACGGCGGCCGCGCTGGTGAGTCCGCACGCGAGCGATCTCGGTTTCCTGCTGGGGGCCATCCCGCCGCTGGCGGTCCTGTCGTACGGCCCGGTGGCGACCGCGTTCCTCGGTGTGGCGGTGGTCCTGGTGCTGCACCTTCCGGGCACCCATCTGAACCGCCCGGGCGAGACCGATCTGCTGACGGTCGCCTTCGTGGCCGCGCTGAGTGTGTTCGTCTCCTATGTGCGCAGTCGCCGGGACGCCCAGCTGGACACCGAGCGGACGATCGCGGAGGCGGTGCAGCGCGCCGTCATGCCCCCGCTGCCGGAGCGGGTCGGGAGCGTCGGCTGTACGGGCTTCTACCGGACCGCGCAGGACGGGACGCTGGTGGGCGGTGACTTCTTCGACGTGCGGGAGGGGCCGAAGGGGGTCCGGGCGGTGATGGGGGACGTGCAGGGGCACGGGCTGGCGGCGGTGTCGACCGTGGTCTCGCTGCTCGGGGCGTTCCGCGAGGCCGCGCTCGACCAGCCGGACCTCAGGTCGGTGGCGTGGCGGATGGACCGCAGACTGGCGGTGGACTCGGCGGGTGTGCGGCACGCGGAGCTGTTCGCCACCGGGGTGCTGCTGGAGTTCTCGCCCGACGCGCGGACCGTGCGGGTGGTGACCTGCGGCCATCCGACGCCGGTCCTGCTGCGCGAGGGGAAGGCCGTGGAGGTGACCGTCCCGCCCTGTCCGCCGCTGGGTCTGGGGCTGCTCGGCGACGACCCGCCGAAGGAGGTCACCCTGGCGCTCGGTCCGGGCGACCGGCTGGTCCTGGCCTCCGACGGGGTGTGGGAGGCCCGGGACGCGGGTGACTCCTTCTATCCGCTGCCCGAGCGGCTGGCCGCGCTGGCGGGCACGGCGGCCACGGCGTCCGCGCAGTTGCCCGCCGCGGTCTGGCGGGACCTGCTGGCACTGGGCTACGACGTCCGGGACGACGCCACCATGCTGGTGCTGGTGCCCCTCCCGCAGGTCACCTGACCCGGCCCCGGCTCCCGGCCGCGGGCGTCAGCCCACGTCCCACAGGAAGCGGTGGGTGTGGATGCCGAAGTAGGGGAAGGACTCGATCTCGCGGACGCCGTCGATCGGGCGGACCACGTCGTTGACGAAGTCCAGAAGTGCCTTCGGGCCGGGGGCGACGACCTCGGCGAACAGGTCGAAACCGCCCGAGGTGAGCACCGAGTAGACGACCTCGGGGCGCTCGGCGAGGGCGTCGGCGACCGTGCGGGGGTCGCCGTCGGCCCGGATGCCGAGCAGCGCCATCGCCTGGCCGCCCATGGCCATCGGATCGGTGACGCCGACCACCTGTACGGCCCGGGAGTCGAGGAGGCGTTGCAGGCGCTGCCGGGCCGCCGAGGCGGACAGGCCGACCTTCGGTCCGAGGTCGGCGTAGGCGATCCGGCCGTCGGTCTGCAGTTCGCGCAGGATGGCCCGGTCGATCTCGTCCACGCGTCTCCTTCCGTGTCGTCCCGCGCGGTGGCCGCGCGGTTCAGCCGTGCAGTTCGTCGAGGGCGGCGGCGAAGACCGCGGTGTGGGTGTCGACGTCGGCTTCGGTGGTGTCGGGGCACATCAGCGCCATGTTGTGGAACGGGGTGAGCAGGATGCCCCGGTTGGCCAGGTACAGGTGCAGGAAGTCCTCCAGCTCCGGGTCGGAGGCCGCCGCGGACTCGGTGCCGGTGCGGGGGGCCGGTGCGGTGAAACGGTACTCGGTACGGGCGCCGAGCCGGCTGACGGACCAGGGCAGCCGGTGCGCCTCGACACCGGCGCGGACCCCGGCCTCGAAGCGCTCGGACAGCTCGGTCATCCGGGCGAACGCCGCGTCGGTGAGCACGTGTTCCAGCGTGGCCCGGGTCGCCGCGACCGACAGCGCGTTGCCCGCCAGGGTGCCGCCGACGCCGCCCATGTCGACGAGGTCCAGGTCGGCGCGGGCGAGCAGCCGCTCGGCCAGTTCGGCGGAGAGACCGTAGGCGCCGGCGGGGATGCCGCCGCCGATCGCCTTGCCGATGGTCAGCAGGTCGGGTTCGAGGTCCCACGCGGCCGTGCAGCCGCCGGGGCCGGCGGAGAAGGTGTGGGTCTCGTCGTTGATGAGCAGCGTGCCGTACCGCCTGGTCAGCTCCCGGACACCGGCGAGGTAGCCGGGTTCGGGCAGCACGATGCCGATGTTGGTCAGCGCGGGCTCCATGAGGACGGCGGCGACGTCGCCGTGGGCCAGCTCGCGCTCCAGTCCGGCGAGGTCGTTGAACTCGGCGACCCGGCTGGTCAGCGTCACGTCGCAGGGCGCGCCGACGTTGCCCTCGCGGGCGGTGCCGTCGCCGTCCGGGCCGACGACGATGAGCGACTCGTCCACGCTGCCGTGGTAGCAGTAGCTGTTCACCAGGACCTTCGGCCGGCCGGTGACGGCCCGCGCTAGCCGGATCGCCCAGCGGTTGGCGTCGGTCGCGGTCAGGGAGAAGCTCCAGCGCGCCAGGCCGAAGCGCCGGGTCAGCTCGGCGCCGACCCACTCGGCGTCCTCCGTGGGCAGCATGGCGGTGGCCCCGCCGAGTTCCGCGAAGCGCCGGTGCACCGCCTCGGTGACCGGCGCGGGCGAATGGCCGGCCATCGCACCCGTGTCGCCGAGGCAGAAGTCGATGTACTCGTGCCCGTCCACGTCCGTCACCCGTGCGCCGCGTGCCCCGGCCAGATAGCGGGGGAAGGCGCCGGCGGTCTTGTTCATCCAGGTCATCGGCACCCGGCCGAAGAGGTGGTCGGCCCGCGCGTAGGCCTCCCGCGAGCGCGGGTTCCGGCGCTCGGCCTCGGCGCTCTCGCGGGCCAGGAGGGCGTGCAGTCGCGTGCGGTCCATGAAGTACCTCGCTGGAGGAGACGGCGAACGGCCCGACTGTACGACGGAATCGGCGAAGGACTCAAGATTTGGCGATCGAATCCGCTGTGGTGGCGAACGAATCGATCGCGCGCGGCGAGCCGGGCATCGGAAGGGTGACGGATCCCCCCTGGCGCGACTGACGAACCCCCGGACGGAGTTCGAACGCGTCGACTCAAACGCCAGGCCGCGCCACCCCTTCCGCCAGGTAGAAATATCTACGAGCATGCATATGCCGGGTTGCTGTGCAGGCGCACGATGTGCCCGGCGCCGCCGCCCCCTGCGCCCAGAGCAGGTGAGCGAGGACTTCCGGAGCAGTGCATGACGAACACGATGTGGATGCGGGGCATCGAGTGGCTGGCCGCGGCGTCGGCCGACCCGCGCGCCTGCAAGTGGGAGTGGGACCACGGGGAGGGCATCGCGCTGCTGGAGGCGGGCCGCTTCTGGGACGTGCTGAGCGTTCCCGAGCGGCTGGGGCTGCTCACCCTGGACCTGCTGTGGCGGCCCGAATTGCCGGTGCCGGGACCGACCCTGGTGGACACCGCGGCGGGCCGGGTGGGCTTCTTCGTGCCGCCGGACCCGTCGGCGAGCTGGGTGGGCGCGGGCCTGCGCTACGCCGGCAAGGGGTCGTGGGTCGCCGTACCGCCGCCGTACCGGCCGGCCCGCTTCCTCGAATGGCTGGTGCCGCCCGACGGCACCGGCGCGCTGCACTCGCCCGGCACCCTGGAGGACGCCCTGCGGCAGGCCAACGCCACCCTGACCGTCCTCACACCGGTGCAGGGGCAGTAGGACCGGCGGGACGGGAGCGTCCGGGCTCGGGGCGCGTGCGGGGTCAGGACGGCGACGGGTGCGGCGGGTCCGGCTCGGTGGGGACGGCGCGTCCCTGTGCCCGCCACTCCGCGACCAGCCGGTCGTAGATCGGCTCCCCCGCCCCGTCCGTCCGGCGGTCGCGGTCCACCCGACGGCCCGGGATGTCGGCCCGCTGCGGGCGGTCCGTCCGTTCCAAGCGGTTCATGCAGGGGCAACGCGCGCGGGCGGCCCTCGGTACGTCCCGCTCCGGCGCCTCACCGGGTCGGGTGAGGCCATCGCCCGAACGGGACCTTCCGCCTGTCGGACAAGCATCCCGCCCGGCGCGCGCGGGCGCGTGCGCCCGCTCCGACGGGCGCGGCGGGAGGGCCGCTCCTATCCTTGTGTGACGGTTCGGGCTCCTGACGTCCCGCTCACCGCACGTTCGCGTCTCACGTGCTTGGAGTCAGCCCATGTCGCATCGATCCGCACACCTGCGCAGGGGGACCCTGGTCGCCGTGACGGCGGCGACGCTGCTGGCGCCGACCGCCGCCGGCGCCGTACCGGCCCCCGCACCCGCCGTGTTCACCGCCGGCTCGCCGACGCCGTCCCCCTCCGGGCCGGACGTCCGCGCCCTCACCCCCGCCGTGGCACGCCAACTCGACACCTCGGTGGAGCGCGTGATGCGCGAGGCGAACGTCCCCGGGGTGACCGTCGGCATCTGGACGCCGGGACAGCCCGACTACGTCCGCTCGTTCGGGGTGGCCGACAAGGCGAGCGGCCGGAAGATGACACCGGACCTGTTCATGCGCATCGGCAGCGAGACCAAGACGTTCACCGTGACCGCGCTGCTGCAACTGGCGGACCAGGGCAAGGTCGGCCTGGACGACCCGATCGGCCGGTACATCGACGGCGTGCCGAACGGCGACCGGATCACGCTGCGGCAACTGGCCGGCATGCGCAGCGGGTTGTTCAACTACACCGAGGACGACGACTTCTTCAAGGCTCTGACGTCCGACCCGCAACGCCCCTTCACCCCGCAGCAGTTGCTCGACTACGCGTTCCGGCATCCGGTGCTCTTCGAGCCGGGGCAGAAGTTCTTCTACTCCAACACCAACCTGATCCTGCTCGGGCTGGTCGTGGAGAAGGAGAGCGGTCAGCGTCTCGGGGACTACTTCGCACAGCACATCCTCGGCCCGGCCGGCATGAAGGACACCGTCTTCCCGACGGGCAGCGAGTTCCCCGCGCCGCACGCACAGGGCTACACCGACCAGACGGCCGACGGGAAGGTGGCCGAGACCGCCGGCTGGAACCCGTCCTGGGGCTGGGCGGCCGGAGCGATGATCTCCACCCTGGACGACCTGCACACCTGGGCGCCGACGGTCGCCACCGGGCAACTGCCCGACGGCAGGCGGATGATCAGCCCCGCGATGCAGGAGCAGCGGCTCGTCACGCCGGCGACCCCGATCCCGGGCGCCGGGTACGGACTGGGCATCTTCGACGTGCAGGGGTGGATCGGGCACAACGGCTCCCTGCCGGGCTACGAGTCCCTGACCATCTACCTGCCGTCGACGCGGACGAGCGTCGTGGTGCTCCTCAACACCGACATCGGCCACGACGACGAGGAACCCAGCACCCTGGTCGGCCAGGCGATCACCCAAATCATCTCGCCGCAGCACGTCTTCGACCTGCCGGCCCAGCCTTCGGCCAGGTGAGGTGACAACTCGGCCGGTTCGGCGGTCCCCGTCCGGCCCGGAATCGAGCGGGCGCACGGTGACGGGTCGGAGCGCGGGGCCGCGACCGGTCCCCCGTTCCGGTCGTGCCCCGCGGAATGCCGAAGGTACGTGTGGCGGCGCGCCGGGGGTAGCGCACCGGTGCACGGGTGCGTCCCGCGCGGCACTCAGCGGTGCACAGACGCGTCCGGTTGTTCCGGGTTCGCCGGGCCCAGTCGGGGCGTGGCGATCTCACCGGTGATCAGGAACGCGAGGACGACCTCGTGCAGGTCGGTGCCGCCGGTCAGCAGCCGCCGTTCCAGGACGGGTTCGGCGGCCCGGACGTGTTCCCGTACGGTCTGTGCGTGCACTCCGAGAGCCCGGGCGGCGCTTTCGGCGTTCGCGTCGGCGTCGATCCAGGCGCACAGGGTGCCGCGCAGGTCCCGGCCGTCCCCGTCGAGGCGGCCGAGGAGGGACCGGGCCCAGTCGCGGAGCGCGCCGGTGCCGAGCAGGTCCGGCAGGCGGACGGGTTGCCGCGGGTGGGGTGCGGCGCCGCCGGGGTCGTACGGGCCGTGTGCCGCCTCGGTGTTGAGCGCGAACTGGGCGAGGGCCCGGACGGCGGGGGCGGAGACGTCGGCGCCGATGAGCGCCGCGACCCGGTCGATGCGGGCGCGGACGGTGTTGCGGCTGACGCCGAGCACCTTGGCCGTGTTCACGGCGGTGAACTCCAGGCCGAGGCGGGTGGTGGCGACGAGTTCGGCGCGCACGTGGTGCGGGAGCGTGTCGAGCGGACGCAGCAGGGCCGCGGACCAGGCCCGTAGGGCGGCGGGGTCCATGAGCCGCTCGGGGCGGGTGCGTTCGGCGTAGACGGCGGACCGGGCGGGGTGGAAGCGGGCCACCGCGAGGGCGGTGACGGCCTGTGTGTAGGCGGTGGCGGTCAGGGCGAGGCGTTGCCGGGTACTGCCGCCGAGGAAGGTGCCCGGCCGGTCGGCGACCAGGAACCGCAGCCGCTCCTCCACCTCTCCCGACGGGCCGACGACGATGACGTGCCCGTCCATCGCGGGGCAGCGCACGACGAGGGCCAGGCCGTCGGTGGCGTCGACACACGCGTCGGCCAGCGCGTCCCGTGCGGCGGCGGAGCCCTCGATGACG
Organism: Streptomyces albidicamelliae; assembly: GCF_025642175.1. Lineage (NCBI taxonomy): Bacteria > Bacillati > Actinomycetota > Actinomycetes > Kitasatosporales > Streptomycetaceae > Streptomyces > Streptomyces albidicamelliae. The sequence goes on from NZ_CP106795.1 coordinate 811,201, forward strand.
TAGACGCGGGCGGTGTCCTCCTCCAGCAGCCCGGGCCACAGACCGGCGGCGACCCGGCGTGCGGAGACGGTGTCCTCCACCATGAGCAGCTGCAGGATGGCCAGCCGCAGGTCGGCCGTGACCCGCCGCAGCCGGTGCCCGGTGTCCGACAGCTCCCGCTCCCGCAGGAGCAGTTCCAGCACTCCGGCGGTGTGGCCGAGGATCTCGGCGGTGTGCCGGTCGAAGGGATCGGTCCGGGCCACGACGAGGACCGCTCCCGCGGCCGAGCCCGGCCGGGGATACGGAATGCCGACCAGACGGACATGGCGCGCCCCGTCCTGCAGGGCCGCGGAGGCGACCCGGCCGGTCGCCACGTCGGCGGTCACCGGGGCGTCGAGCGGTATCCGCTCCCCCGCGAGCAGACCGCCGGCCGCGTCCTGGAGGCAGACCGAGGCGCGGGTCGTCCGGGCGAGCCAGGCGACGAGCCGGCGGAGGTCGCGTCCGGCGGGCCGCAGATGGCCGAGCAACTGCTCCGCCCAGTCGCCGTCACCGCCGTAGCGCTGCTGGGCCGCCTGGCCCCCCTCCGATCGGCCGGCCACGTGCCGTTCTCCTTAGTCTCCGCGTTGACCTGGGCATACGTCCCAGGACGTTACCCGACCGTCCGGGTGCCCATGCGGGCCGGAGGCAGACATGGCTCCGCCGGCGGCCCGGGGGGGTGGGCTCGCCGGCGGAGACGCCGCGCCCGGGCGGGGGGAGTGCTCCGGACGACTCTTCCGTCGGTTGCCCGGGAATCCGCGGCCTACACACGGGAATTCGGAAGAATTTTCCCCGGGTCGTGAGGACGTTCTTTCCCGGGCCCGGCACCCGGCCACGGGCCCTGCGCGTGCGACGGCCGGGAACGGCATAAGCTCGGTGAATGGCGAAGTACTTCGACGTGCACCCCGAGAACCCGCAGCCGCGCAGCATCGCCCAGATCGCCGATGCGGTCAGGTCGGAGGCGCTCATCGCGTATCCGACCGACTCCTGCTACGCGCTGGGCTGCCGGCTGGGCAGCCGGGACGGCATGGACCGGATCCGTTCGATCCGCCATCTCGACGACCGGCACCACTTCACACTGATGTGCCGGGACTTCGCGCAGCTCGGTCAGTTCGTCCGCGTGGACAACGACGTGTTCCGGGCGGTGAAGGCCTCCACACCCGGCAGTTACACCTTCATCCTGCCGGCCACCCGCGAGGTGCCGCGCAAGCTGATGCACCCCAAGAAGAAGACCGTGGGCGTGCGCATCCCGGACCATGTGGTCACCCAGGCGCTGCTGGCGGAGCTGGGCGAGCCGTTGCTGTCCAGCACGCTGCTGATGCCGGACGAGGAGGAGCCGATGACCCAGGGCTGGGAGATCAAGGACCTGCTCGACCACGCGGTGGACGCGGTCGTCGACTCCGGTGACTGCGGTACGGAGCCGACGACGGTGGTCGACTTCTCCAGCGGGGAGGCGGAGATCGTCCGGCGGGGGGCGGGAGACACGACCCGCTTCGAGTGAGGACACGGGGCACCGGCCGCGGCGGTCGTGATCTTGCGTGACAGCATGACCCGTAGCCGCGGCGCCGCGGACACCACCGCCGTCCGCCGCCCATTCCCGAGGGAGGGCCTTCTCGCCATGTCCGATGTCCAGGGAACCGCCGTCGACGTCCCCACCGAGGACGGTGTGGCCGACGCCTATCTCGTGCACCCCGCCGACGGGCTGCCCCACCCGGCCGTGCTGCTCTACCAGGACGCGTACGGCCTGCGGCCGCACCTGCGGTCGATGGCCGACCGGCTCGCCGGCGCGGGATACACCGTGCTGGTCCCGAACGTGTTCTACCGCCTGGGCCGGGCCCCCGTCGTCGACCTGCCCGATTTCATCGACCCGGCCGCGGACCCGGACATCTGGGAGCGGCTCGGCCCGGTCGTGGCCTCGCTGACGCCCGGTCTGGTGGAGCGGGACGCGGCCGCCTACCTTGGCTGGCTGGCCGACAGCCCGCTCGCGGCCGACGGCCCGGTGGCGCTGACCGGGTACTGCATGGGCGCCCGGCTCGTCCTGTGGACGGCGGCCGCGCACCCGGACCGGGTCGCGGCGGGGGCCGGATTCCACGGCGGACGGCTCGCCACCGACGATCCGGGCAGCCCGCACCTGGGCGCTCCGGCCATCACCGCGGAGCTGTACTTCGGGCACGCCGACCAGGATCCGTCGTTGCCGCCGGAGCAGATCGCCCGGTTCGAGGAGGCCCTGACGGCGGCCGGGGTCCGGCACACCTGCGAGGTCTACCCGGGTGCTCCGCACGGCTACACGCAGGCGGACACGAGCGCCTACCAGCGCGAGGGGGACGAACGGCACTGGGCGGCACTCCTCGGCCTGCTGGAGCGCACCTTCTGACACGGGACCCCGACAGGCCCGGCCCGGGGCGCCGTCGTCGTCCCGGTATCGGCCCGGCGTCCGCCGCACGGCGGGCGCCGGGCCGATCCGGTCCACATCATTGACATGGACGCGTCCTCGCACGACGCTGAGAGCGCTCTCAAACAGGTACGGACCAATTCCGTACGACCCCGACCCCACACGGAGGTGGAGAGTGCCTCACCGGCTCACACGTCCCGCGCTGCCCCTGGCGACCGCGGCGGCCCTCGTCGGCGGACTGCTCGCGCTCGGCACGACGGACCGCGCGGACGCCGCCGTACCGGACACCGTCCCCCTGAAGATCACCAACAACTCCGGCCGCTCCGACCAGGTCTACGTGTACGACCTCGGCACCCAGCTGTCCTCCGGCAGGCAGGGCTGGGCCGACGCGAACGGCACCTTCCACGCCTGGCCGGCCGGCGGCAACCCCCCGACCCCCGCACCGGACGCGGCGATCCCCGGTCCGGCCGCCGGCCAGTCCAGGACCATCCGCATCCCCAAGTTCTCCGGCCGGATCTACTTCTCCTACGGCCGCAAGCTCGACTTCAGGCTGACCACCGGCGGCCTGGTGCAGCCGGCCGTGCAGAACCCCTCCGACCCCAACCGGGACATCCTCTTCAACTGGTCTGAGTACACGCTCAACGACGCCGGGCTGTGGCTCAACAGCACCCAGGTGGACATGTTCTCGGCGCCCTACGCGGTCGGGGTGCAGCGGGCGGACGGCAGCACCGCCGGCACCGGGCACCTCAAGTCCGGCGGCTACACGGGTGTCTTCAACGCCCTGCGCGGACAGTCGGGCGGCTGGGGCAAGCTGATCCAGACGCGTTCCGACGGAACCGTCCTGCGGGCGCTCTCCCCGCTCTACGGCGTGGAGACAGGCGCGCTGCCGGCGAACGTCATGGACGACTACGTCAACCGGGTCTGGCAGAAGTACACGACCTCGACGCTGACCGTCACCCCGTTCACCGACCAGCCGAACACCCAGTACTACGGCCGGGTCTCGGGCAACGTCATGAACTTCACCAACTCCTCCGGAGCGGTCGTCACCAGTTTCCAGAAGCCGGACGCGGACAGCGTCTTCGGCTGCCACAAGCTGCTCGACGCACCGAACGACGCCGTCCGCGGGCCCATCTCCCGGACGCTGTGCGCCGGTTTCAACCGCTCCACCCTGCTGGTCGAGCCCCACCAGCCGGACACCACGACCGCCAACTTCTACAAGGACGCGGTGACCAACCAGTACGCACGCGCCGTTCACGCGCAGATGGCGGACGGCAAGGCGTACGCGTTCGCCTTCGACGACGTCGGCAACCAGGAGTCCCTGGTGCACGACGGCAACCCCCAGCAGGCGTATCTGACGCTGGATCCGCTGAGCTGACACGGCAAGGGTCCCGCACCCCGTCGAACGGGGTGCGGGACCGCTGTGGTACGGGTCCGTCGTCAGCCGGTGGTCAGGGACGTGTCGTCGACCACGAAGCTGGTCTGCAGCGAGGAGTCCTCCACGCCGTTGAACTTCAGCGTGACCGTCGAGCCCGCCAGCGAGGACAGGTCGAAGGACTTCTGGCTGTAGCCCGAGGCCTTGTCGAGGTTCGAGTAGGTGGCCAGGGTCTTCGAACCGGCGGTCACCGTCAGCTTGTCGTACTGAGTGCTGCTGGTGGTCTCCGCGGTGTCGATGTGCAGGTAGAAGGTCAGGGTCGCCTTGCAGCCCGCGGGGATGGTCACCGACTGGGACACGGAGTCGGTGTGCGAGGAGCCGTAGCCGTCCAGCCAGGCCTTGTAGGACCCGCTGTGCGACGCCTCACCGCTGTCGGTGGTGATGACACCGCTGGTGGCGGTCCAGCTCGTGCTGCCCGATTCGAAGCCCGGGTTCTTCAGGAGCTGGGTGGAGGTGCAGCCGCCGCCGGTCGTGCTGACCGTCCAGCCGAAGCTCGCGGTGCCGGTCGCGCCGGTGGAGTCGGTGACCGTGACCGTGGTGCTGTACGAGCCCGCCGCGCTGGGCGTGCCGGTGATCAGGCCGGTCGAGCTGTTGATCGACAGACCGGACGGCAGACCGGAGGCGCTGTAGGACAGCGCGCCGCTGTTGGTGCTGGTCGCCTGGATCTGCAGACTCACCGCCGTGCCGACGGTGGAGGACTGGCTGCCCGGGTTGGTGACCGTGACGCCGTTGGCCGGCGGGTTGATGTGTCCGCCGACGTTGATGCCGGCGAACGCGTTGCCCACTCCGGCGTACTGGGTGGAGTTGGTGCCGTACAGGGCGGCCGCCGCGTTGAGGGCGGCGGTGCGCGCGCCCGCGTAGTTGGTGGTGGACGTCATGTACGTCGTCAGCGCCTTGTACCAGATCTGCAGCGCCGCGGCCCGGCCGATCCCGGTGACGGCGACGCCGTCGGAGGTCGTGCTGTTGTAGGTCACGCCGTTGATGACCTTGGTGCCGCTGCCCTCGGACAGCAGGTAGAACATGTGGTTCGCCGGGCCCGAGGAGTAGTGCACGTCCAGGTTGCCGACGCCGGAGTACCAGCTGTCCGCCGAACCGCCGTCCTTGCTGGGCTTGTCCATGTAGCGCAGCGGCGTGCCGTCACCGTTGATGTCGATCTTCTCGCCGATGAGGTAGTCGCCGACGTCGGTGGAGTTGTTGGCGTAGAACTCCACACCGGTGCCGAAGATGTCGGAGGTCGCCTCGTTCAGGCCGCCGGACTCACCGGTGTAGTTGAGGTTGGCGGTCGCCGCGGTGACGCCGTGGCTCATCTCGTGGCCGGCGACGTCCAGCGAGGTCAGCGGGTCCGCGTTGGCGGAGCCGTCGCCGTAGGTCATGCAGAAGCAGCTGTCGTCCCAGAACGCGTTCACGTAGGCGTTGCCGTAGTGGACGCGGGAGTAGGCGGCGACGCCGTCGTTGCGGATGCCGCTGCGGCCGAAGGTGTTCTTGTAGAAGTCCCAGGTGGTCGCGGCACCGTAGTGCGCGTCGGCGCCGGCCGTGGCCGCGTTCGACGTGGTTCCGTTGCCCCAGGTGTCGCTGGTCTGGGAGAACAGCGTGCCCGTGCCGGACGTGCCGTGGTTGAGGTTGTACGTCTTGTGACCGCCGCGCGCCCCGTCGGTGAGCGTGTAGTTCGAGCCCGACTGGGTCGTGGTCAGCGACACCTGGCCGCTGTACTGGGTGTTGCCGATACCCGTCTTGACCGCCTGGTAGCGGTGGAGTTCGGCACCCGTGGTGGCGTCCGTGACGACGTGCAGCTGGCTGGGCGTGCCGTCGTCCTGGAAGCCGCCGATCACGGTCTCCCAGGCGAGCTTCGGGGTGCCGGTGCCGGCCCAGATCACCTTGCGGGCGCTGTCGGTGGTGGCCTTGTCCGCGTCGAGGGCCTTGGCGGCCTTCAGGGCCTTCGTCTCGGCGGCGGACTTGGTGAAGGTCGCGGACGTGCTCGCGACCTTGATGGCCCGCTTGTTGGCGAAGGTGGTGCTCACGGTTCCCGAGGCCTGCGAGGCGGGCGGGGTGTGCACGACGAGGTCGCCGCCGAGGACCGGGAGCCCGGCGTACGTGCGCTCGTACCGGGTGTGCAGCGTGCCGTCGTTGTCCTTGACGACGTCCTTGACGACCAGCTTCTCCTTCGCGCCGAGCCCGAGGGTGCGGGCGGTCGTGGAGGTCTTCTGCTGGGCGCTCTTGACCAGTGCCTGGTGCTGGGCCGGAGAGAGCTTGGCCTCGAGGCCGCCGGTGCGCAGCGGGGTGGGGTGGGGGGCGGCCGGCGTGGCGGACGCGGGGACCGCCTGCATGCCGAGGGCGAGGAAGGCCGCGGTGGAGAGCAGGGCGGCTCCGACCGTGGCCCGCTTGTGACCTCTGTGGGGAAGGGGTCGGTGGGGAGAGCGTCTCACTCGTACTCCTCCTGCTGCGGCCGCGGGGTGGCGGCCGGTGACAGACCGGGCAGACGGGTCTGCTGCCCGGGCGAGCTGAGCTGTGCGGGACCGTGATCCGTGCGCACACCATGGAGATGCGATGTGCTGGAGGGAGAATTCCAGCTTTGACTCGCGCATGTCAGTCACGCCGGGGGCATTCAAGGGTTTTCCCTATACCGGCCGGTGCGGAGGGAGTGGTTCCAGGTCGGAGGGAGCGGTTCCGGGGTCCCGGCGGGGTCCCGATGGGGGGTGCTCACCCCATGGCGGCACCCGCGGCGCAGGAGGAGTCGCCGCGGGTGGCGCTGACGGCGCTGGAGGTGACGGAGGATCAGGCGGACGCCTCCAGTTCCCTCTTCAGCGCCGCCATCTCCTTGTCGACGAGCGCGATCTGCTGGTCGAAGTAGTCGTCGGTGAAGCCCGGGGGCTGGAAGAACGTGATCATGAACTCGCTGCCCTCGCCGTTGGGCACCACGCGGGCCGGCACGCTCCAGGCGGCCTCCCGGTCCACGTAGTCGTGATCGAGCAGACCCATGGCGGCCTCACCCCGGACGCGCAGCCGGGCCGGGCCGCGCGGGGTGTCCATCAGCCACCAGTCGGGGTCGGCCGTCGGCTCGACGGCCTGGACGTTGACGACGGCCCAGCGGGGCCAGTTGGCCGGGTCCGCCACGAACGCGTACACGTCGGCGGGCGGCCGGGCGATGGAGACGGTCTTGGTGACCGAACGGGTGATGTGGAGCGGGGAGTTCATCGTCTTCCTCCTCGGAAGCGTTCTGTGTGCTGGATCAGGTGCCGGCGCCGGTGCCGTTCTCGGCGGCCTCGACGAGCTCGCGGATCCAGGTCTGCAGGCGGTCGCGCTGGGCCGGATCGAGGTCGCCGAAGAAGTGGGCGTCGTTGCGGTCGGCGATCTCCACGAGCCGCGGGACGAGGTCCCGGCCCGCCGGGGTGAGGACCAGGAGCAGGCTCCGGCGCGAGGCCGGGTCCGGCTCGCGGGCCATCAGTCCCTTGGCGATGAGCCGGTCCACCAGGCGGGACACGGCACCGGAGTCGATGTCGATGTACCGGGCGACCTCCCGTGTCGTCGAGGCGTCGCCCCGGTGGACGGTGATGAGCACCGTCCACTGCGCCACGGTGACGTCATGGGTGGCGAGCTCGCGTTCGAAGCGCCCGTGCACCTCGTCGGAGAGACGGCGCAGCCAGTAGCCGAGATGGTCCTGAAGACCGCTGGTCGATGTCACACGTCCATATTCGTTGTCGCGACATCAGTTGTCAAGACACCACCGCTGGGGCGGTGCCGTCGCGTGTGAGCCGCGGGGCCGCCGAGGCGGCATCATGCTGCGCATGAGCGGAACGAAGCGGACCGGCGGTCCCGGTGGCGGCAGACTGGCCCACAGCAGAGTGCCCATGAGCGGCCGTGATCCGGAGCAGCCCGGCCGGGTGTCGTCACCTCTGGAGCTGTTGTTCGACCTGACGTTCGTGGTCGCGGTCGGCACCGCGGCGTCGAACTACGCCGAGATGATCGCCGCAGGGCAGCCCGGCAAGGCGCTCACCGCGTTCGTGCTGGCGATGTTCGCGATCAGCGTCGCGTGGATCAGCTTCAGCTGGTTCGCTTCGGCCTTCGACACCGACGACTGGCACTACCGGTGCCTGACCATGCTCCAGATGATCGGGGTCGTGGTGTTCTCCCTGGGACTCCCGGCGATGTTCGACTCGATCAGGGAGGGCGGTCACCTCGAACTGCGGGCGATGGTGATCGGATACGTCGTGATGCGGGTCGCCATGGTGCTCCAGTGGTGGCGGGCGTCCCGGGAGTCGCCGCCGTTCCACCTGGTGGGCACGGCGAACATCCGCTGGACGGTCCTCGCGCAGGCCGGCTGGGTGGTGGTGGGCTTCGCCCAGCTGCCGCTGCCCGTCACCTTCGGGGCGTTCGCCGCGCTCGGCGTCGTCGAGCTGCTGCTGCCGGTGTTCAGCCAGGGCGGCGCCGGGGGCACCCCCTGGCATCCGCACCATGTCGCGGAGCGGTACGGCCTGTTCGCGATCATCACCCTCGGCGAAGGGGTCGTCGGCACGGTCGCCTCCTCAGGTGACCTGCTCGGCGGCGCCGGCGGGACGCACTGGACCGCAAACGCCGTCGCCGTCGTCGTGGCGGGCGTGGGTCTCACCTTCGGCATGTGGTGGGTGTACTTCGCCGTGCCCTTCGGCGACCTGCTCGTGCACCGCCGCAGTCGCGGATACGTCTTCGGCTACGGCCACATCCCGGTGTTCCTCGGGATCGCGGGAGCGGGTGCGGGACTCCATGTGGCCGGACTGCACCTGGAGCACCACGCCGAGGTCGGCGGCGTCGCCGTGATCCTGTCGCTGGCCCTGCCGGTCGGCCTCTTCCTGCTCATGGTCTACCTGCTGCACACGCTGCTGCTCTCCGCGACGGACCGCTTCCACCTGCTGCTGATCTCCCTCACCCTCGCGGTGCTGGCCGCCGCCGTGCTGCTCTCCGCGGCGGGCGTGCCGACGGCGGTGTGCCTGCTGGTGGTGATGCTCGCGCCCTTCGTCACGGTGGTCGGGTACGAGACGGTCGGCCACCGCCACCAGCGGGAGATGCTGAAGGCCCTCGCCGCGCGCGGCCGCAGCGCCTGAGGGCGGCCGGCCGGTGCCGGACGGGCCGCGGTGTCCCGGCCGGTGGGCGGCCCGCCGACGGCCGGGGTCACAGCCGTACGGTCATCTCCACGGCCACGTCGTCGCCGGCCGCGAGGCCCTGCGGGGTGCGCACGGCGTTCTTGAGCGGCAGCAGATAGCCGTCGTCCTTCGGGAAGAGCGAGGTGGTGAACGTGATCGCGCCGATGCGCGCCTCGACGGGGATGACCCCCCAGCCGTACGTGGCCATGGCCGCCACCTCCCGGATGTCGGCGGCCTCCTGGTCGGGGACGGCGATGAAGTAGTACGGCGACGGCCCCCGCCACTCGATCACCGGTCCCGCGAAGGCGAGTTCCACAGATCCGCTCCGTTCCTCGACGGGGCCCCGCGGGGCCGAAGGGCCCGGCCTCCCGAGGAGCCGGGCCGCGCGCTCAGCGTACCCCGGCGGGTAATCCCTCCGGCCGTCACGGAGGTTGACGTACAGGGGCCCCGCATACGCCTGGTGACCGGCGCGTTGTTACGGTGCAGCGCGTGTCTGACTCCTCACGCGATACCGCCCAGGGCGCCGGCTGGGGCGCGGCCGAGCGCGGTGCCTACCAGCAGCTGATGCCGGACCACGTCGAGAAGCTGTCGTGGCTGAACCCGAGGATCCTGTGGGCCGCCCGCAACGGCGTGCTGGCCTCCTGGTTCGGCGATCCGACCGGCGGCACCCGCGGCCGCTGGGTGGCACGGCGCAAGGCGGCGGGCGCCCCCGCCGACAAGGTGATCCGGCGCGAGGTACCGGAGCGGTTCTCCTTCATGGTCCTCGGGGACACCGGCGAGGGCGACGCCTCCCAGTACGCCGTCGTGCCCGGCTTCCTGAAGGTGGGTCAGGACACCGAGTTCGCGGTGATCGCCAGCGACGTCATCTACCCGGTGGGCGCGGCGGGCGACTACGGCGACAAGTTCTTCCGGCCGTACCAGGACTATCCGGCGCCGATGTACGCGGTACCGGGCAACCACGACTGGTACGAGGACCTCGGCGCCTTCATGCGTGTCTTCTGCGCCGACACCCCGCCGCCCGTCCCCGAGCCCCGCCCCCGCCCGCTCGGTCGCGCCTGGTGGCGCGAGCTGCTCTGGCACCGGCCGGGCCCCACGGACGAGCAACGCCTCGCCGCCGCACGGGCGTTGCGGCCGGCGCCCGCCCAGCAGGCCGAGCAGCCCGGCCCGTACTGGGCGATCGACGCCGGTCCGGTCCGGATCGTCGGCATCGACACCGGTCTGCTGGGCACGATCGACGCCGAACAGGGCGCCTGGCTGCGGGAGGTGTCCCGGGGGCCGAAGCCGAAGATCCTCATCACCGGGTCGCCGCTGTACGTCGACGGCGAGCACCACCCCTGCGCGATCGAGGGCGGCGGTTTCGTCGACGACGTCGTCCGGGACCCCGAGCACCACTACGTGGCCGCGATCGGCGGCGACATCCACAACTACCAGCGGTACCCGGTCGACGTGGCCGGCCGCACCGTCCAGTACGTGGTGGCGGGCGGCGGCGGCGCGTTCATGCACGCCACGCACACCATCCCGCGGGTGTCGGTGGCGGGAGTCACCGAACGCGAATTCCGCTGCTACCCGCTGCGCGGGGACTCCCTGTCGTTCTACAGCCGTCTGTACGGCCGGCGGATGCGGCTGCGGCGCTTCTTCACGCTCACCGAGGACGAGGCCACGGCGGTCGTCGCCGAGCGCCTCGGCATCGAGCCGGGGCGCGCGCCCGGAGCCGGCGCCCGGATCACCCGGCGCACCCGGCTGGTCGCGGGCCTGCTCGGCACCGGGAGCCGTCCCGAGCGCAGGAGGCGGTTCCGGCTGCCGGTGCGGAAGATCTACACCCAGCTGTTCTCACCGTCCTCCACCACCTACAGCCCGCCGTTCTTCAAGTGCTTCCTGCGCCTGGACGTCAGCGCGGACGCGGTCCGGCTGCGCTGCTTCGCCGCCACCGGCAACCGTGCCCAGGAGCTCGATCCGCCGGTCGAGGACGAGGTGACGATCCCGCTGGACTGATCGCGAGGGAACGATCACACGGCTGTCACACTCGCCTGCCACAATCGCGGCAGAATCGACGTACGACCGCTGGAGGAGCCCGTGCCGACCGCCTCTCGCCCGCTGCGCAGGCTGGGCTTCCTCACGATCGGCCTGTTCGACCCGGCTGACCCGGCCCGCGGCCACGAGTCCACGCTGGAGATCATCGAGCTGGGCGAGCGGCTCGGATTCGACAGCGCCTGGGTCCGCCACCGGCATCTGCAGTACGGCATCTCGTCCCCGGTCGCCGTCCTCGCCGCGGCTTCGCAGCGCACCCGCCGCATCGAGCTGGGGACCGCGGTGACCCCGCTCGGCTGGGAGAACCCGCTGCGCCTGGCCGAGGACCTGGCCACCGTCGACATCCTGTCCGGCGGCCGGCTGAACCCGGGTGTGAGCGTGGGCCCGCCGACGCACTACGAGCAGGTCAAGGAGGCCCTGTACCCGGACACCTCCGACACGGAGGACTTCGGCTACGAGCGGGTGCGGCGGCTGCTGGACCTGGTGCGCGGCGAGCCGGCCACCGGCTTCAGCGGTGCGGTGGGCTTCGAGACGTTCTCCGACGTCGTGCAACCGCACTCCCCCGGCCTCGGCCGGCGGCTCTGGTACGGCGGCGGCAGCCTCGGCTCGGCACGCTGGGCGGGCGAGCACGCGATGAACTTCCTGACCAGCAGCGTCGTCAAGGCCGAGGGCACGGACACCCCGGCGGACTTCGCCGCGATCCAGCTCTCCCACATCCGGGAGTTCCGGGCCCGCCACCCCGACGGCGAGGCGGCCCGGGTGTCCCAGGGCCTGGTGGTGATCCCCACCGACTCGGCGACGCCGGACCAGCGGGCCAGGTACGCCGCGTACGCGGACCAGCGCCTGCCGCGCACGACCGCTCCCCAGGGCCCGGCACGGCTGCTGTTCGCCCCGGACCTGGTGGGCACCTCGGCGGAACTCGCGGAGCGGCTGCACGCGCACGCCGCCTTCCGCGAGATCGACGAGGTGGCGTTCGCGCTGCCGTTCACCTTCGGGCACGACGACTACGTGCAGATCCTCACCGACATGGCGACGAGGCTGGGCCCGGCCCTGGGGTGGCGGCCCGGAGGCTGAGCCGCGCCGGCCGCCACCCGGGGCCGGGGTTCACCAGCGGCCCGGCGCGGTCCCCGTGACCGGTTCGGACGGCTTGCCGTCCACCCCCACCGGCACGTCACCGGCGAGCATCACCCGGTGCATGACACGGGGGAGGTCGAGGTGGACGTTGTCGCTCGGGGCCAGGTGGATGGTGGCCCGGTTGTCCCAGAAGGCGACGCTGCCGGGCTCCCAGCGGAAGCGGACCGTGTACTCGGGGCGCACCGCCTGTTCCAGCAGCATCTCCAGCAGCGCGGCGCTCTCGGGACGGGAGACGTCCACGATCTGCTCCAGGTAGTAGCCGTTGACGAAGAGCACCCGTTCGCCCGTCTCCGGGTGCACCCGCACCAGCGGGTGCACGGAGGCGACCTGGTGGTCCAGGAGGTGCCGCAGGTACGCGTCGTCGCCGGGCCGTGCCTGGTAGCCGACGCCGAGACGGTGTTCGGCGCGCAGCCCGTCCACGAAGGCGCGGACCGGCGCCGACAGACCGGCGTAGGCGGCGGCCAGGTTCGCCCAGGTGGTGTCGCCGCCGTACGGCGGGACCGTCTCGGCGCGCAGCACGGTCGCGGCCGGGGGGTCGATGCGGGCGCCGTGGTCGCAGTGCCAGCCGCGCAGCAGGGTGTGCCGTCGCCGCTGGAGCCACTCCTCGTGCTCCATGCCGAACCGGCCGCCCAGCTCCAGCCGGTCCGCGGTGGTCTCGACCTCGGGGAAGCCCTCAGGTGAGGCGCTGCCCCGCCGCCCGAGGACGACCGGTTCCCCGAACCGGCGGGCGAAGGCGACCTGCCCGGCGTGGTCCAGCTCCTGCCCGCGGAAGAAGACCACCTTCCAGCGCAGCACGGCCCGCCGGATCAGGTCCACCACGGCGTCGTCGAGGGGTCCGGCCAGGTCGGCCCCGGTGATCTCGGCCCCGATGTGCCCGGCGACCGGACTCACCTCCACACCCGCGACCCGTTCCGTGCGGTCCGCGGTGGCCCTGTGCGTCGTCATGCGCGCTCCGATGCTCGTCCGTACCGGCTCCCCGAGGATCGTGGCACCTCCGGCGCCCGGACGGCGAACACCCGTACGGTCCGTGTCCGGAACGCGGCCGTGCCGCGGCGGTGGGCTACGGTCCGTCGACGCGTTCCTGCGCGGCGCCGGCCGAGGGCGCGCCGAGGCTGCCGAGGATGTCGAGGAGTTCGGCGCCGCGGCTGCCGGGCTCGGCGTGGAAGACGACGAGGGTGAGCCCGTCGGCGCCCTCCACGGACAGCTTCTCCGAGTGCAGGTCGAGGTCGCCGACCTGCGGGTGGGTCAGCCGGGTGACCCGGCCGCGCCGGGGCCGTACCTCGTGGCGGGCCCACAGCACGCGGAACCGTTCGCTGCGCAGCGACAGCTCGCCGACCAGGTCGCGCAGGCGCGGGTCGTCCGCGTCCGCCCCGGCACCCGAGCGCAGAGCGGCCACGCCCTCCGCGGTGAGGTCCTCCCAGTCCCGGCGCAGAGCGCGCTCGGCGGGGTCGAGGAAGACGGCCCGCAGCAGGTTGACGCCGGGCCGGTAGTTGGGGGTGAGCGCGGTGGCCAGGGCGTTCGCGGCCAGGCAGTCGGTGTAGCGGTTCTGCAGGTAGGCGGGGTTGCGCGGCCAGCCGTCGATCAGCCGGCGGAGGCCGGCCGGGACCTGCGGCGTCCGGCGCCCGGGCCGTGTGCCGGACGCGGGCCGTTCCCGGGCGAGCCCGACGAGGTGGGCGGTGGCGTCGTCGTCCAGCCGCAGCACCCGGGCGACGGCCTCCAGCACCTGCACGGACGGGTTGCGGTCGCGGCCCTGCTCCAGCCTGAGGTAGTAGTCGGAACTGATGCCGGACAGCATCGCGACCTCCTCGCGGCGCAGCCCCGGCACCCGCCGCAGGCCGCCGCCGGGGAGGCCCACGTCCTCGGGCCGCACCAGCGCGCGGCGGGCGCGCAGGAACTCACCGAGCGCGTTCGAACCGTCCATGGCACCACCGTACGGTCGCCCGGCCGCCGGTGACTGTCCCTGTCACTCCCAGGATCGCGGGGGCACTGCCGGCCCGTGCCCGGCGGGCGCAGGGTGGAGGTGGGGCGACCGGGCGGACCGGTGGCCGGGAGAACGTGAGAGGTACGACATGACTGCACAGCTCGGCGGCACCGTCACCCCGGTCGGCGGACCGACCCTGACGCGGATGGGCTACGGCGCCATGCAGCTGGCCGGGCCGCACGTCTTCGGCCCGCCGAAGGACCGGGGCCGCGCGGTCGCGGTGCTGCGCGCGGCGGTGGAGGCGGGCATCACCCACATCGACACGGCGGACTTCTACGGTCCCGTGGTGGTCAACGAGATCATCAGGGAGGCCCTGCACCCCTACCCGGACGGGCTGCACCTGGTCACCAAGGTCGGTGCCCGGCGCGGTGCCGACGGCGGCTGGATCGTGTCCCGGCACCCCGAGGACCTGAAGGCGCAGGTGTACGACAACCTGCGGCACCTCGGCGTGGAGACGCTGGACGTGGTCAATCTGCGGCTGGGCGACGTCGACACCCCGAACGAGGACTCCGTCGCCGAGCCGTTCGGCGCGCTGGCCGAGCTGCGCGAGCGGGGGCTGATCCGGCACCTGGGGCTGAGCGCGGCCTCCGTGGCGCAGCTGGCCGAGGCCCGGGCGATCGCGCCGGTGGTGACCGTGCAGAACCTCTACAACCTGGCGAACCGGCGGGACGAGGCCCTGCTGCGCCGCACCGCGGCCGAGGACATCGTCTTCGTGCCGTACTTCCCGCTCGGCGGCTTCACGCCCCTGCAGTCCGAGACGCTGGCGAAGGTGGCCACCCGGCTGGAGGCCTCGCCGCAGCAGGTCGCGCTGGCGTGGCTGCTGCGGCGGTCGCCGAACATCGCGCTCATCCCCGGCACCTCCTCCGTCGCGCACCTGCGGGAGAACATCGCCGCGGCGGCCCTCGTGCTGCCGGACGACGCGGTGGCCGAGCTGGACGGCATCGCGGGCTGAACGCGCCCCGCCCGGGGTACCCGGGGCGCGTGGAGCGGACGCACGCACGAAAGGAGCCGCACGTGGCAGCGGAGGACCGGCTGCGGACGTACCGCGGCAAGCGCGACTTCGGGCGGACCCGCGAACCCTCGGGCCGGGCCGCCCGGGCCGGCGCTGACGAGCCCCGCTTCGTGGTGCAGATCCACGACGCGCGGCGGATGCACTTCGACTTCCGGCTCCAGGTCGACGACGTCCTGAAGTCCTGGTCCGTCCCCAAGGGCCCGTCCGGCGACCCCGCGGACAAGCGGCTGGCCGTACCCACCGAGGACCATCCGCTGGACTACGAGGACTTCGAGGGTGTGATCCCCGCGGGCGAGTACGGCGGCGGCACGGTGATCGTGTGGGACAACGGGACCTACGAGCCCCTCAGCCACGACCGGCGCGGCCGGGCGGTGGACTTCGCCGAGTCCCTGGCGCACGGGCACGCCACCTTCCGGCTGCACGGCACGAAGCTGCACGGCGAGTACGCCCTCACCCGCTTCCGCGGCGGCCCGGACGAGGAGGAGGCCTGGCTGCTGGTGCGCAAGGGACCGGCGCGGCCGGCCGGGCACGGCACCCCGGATCCACGGCGGGCCCGCTCGGTGCGCACGGGACGCACGCTCGCCCAGGTCGCGGCGGCCGCCGGCGAGGAGTGACGCCCCGTTCTCCCAGGACGCGCCGGATCCGGGCCACTCGTTCCGGTTCCGGTGATCAGGTGCCGGGCAGCGGCTGTTCCGCCCAGATGGTCTTGCCGCTGCCCGTCTGCCTGCTGCCCCAGCGCTGGGTGAGCTGGGCGACCAGCAGCAGTCCCCGGCCGCCCTCGTCGTAGACGTGTGCCCGGCGCAGGTGCGGGGAGGTGGAACTGCCGTCGGAGACCTCGCAGATGAGCGCGCGGTCGCGGATCAGGCGGAGCTTGATGGGCGGGGTGCCGTAGCGGATGGCGTTGGTGACCAGTTCGCTGACGACGAGTTCGGTGACGAAGGCCTCCTCCTCCAGGCCCCAGGCGGCCAGTTGGCGGCCGGCGGCCTGCCGGAAGGTGGCGACCTCGGCCGGGTCCGGCGGGACGTCCCAGGTGGCGATCCGGTCGGCGCCCAGGGCCCGGGTGCGGACCAGGAGCAGGGCGACGTCGTCGATGTGCTGTTCCGGCATGACGGCCTTGAGCACGTTGTCGCTGAGGGACTCCAGGGAGTCGCTCGGTGCGGCGAGCGCGCGGCGGAGTTCCTCGGCGGTCCGGTCGCCGTCCCGGTCGCGGTCCTCCAGCAGCCCGTCGGTGAAGAGGGCGACGACGGAGCCCTCGGGCAGCTCGAGTTCGGCCGCCTCGAAGGGCAGACCGCCGACACCGAGCGGCGGCCCGGCGGTCATCGGGACGAACTCGGCCGTGCCGCCGGGCAGCACGACGGCCGGGGCCGGGTGCCCGGCGGCGGCCAGGGCGAGGCGGCGGGAGACGGGGTCGTACACGGCGTACAGGCAGGTGGCGCCGAGTTCGGCGACCTCTTCGGGGCTGCCCTCGGAGGCCAGGTGGGTGACCAGGTCGTCGAGGTGGGTGAGGAGTTCGTCCGGCGGCAGGTCGACGTCGGCGAGGGTGCGCACGGCGGTCCGCAGCCGGCCCATGGTGGCCGAGGACTGGATGCCGTGGCCGACGACGTCGCCGACGACCAGGCCGACCCGGCCGCCGGAGAGCGGGATGACGTCGAACCAGTCGCCGCCGATGCCGGCCAGCGATCCGCACGGCAGATAGCGGTGGGCCACCTCGACCGCGGCCTGTCCGGGCAGGCCCCGCGGGAGCAGGCTGTGCTGGAGAGCCAGGGCGGTGGCCCTCTCACGGGCGAAGCGGCGGGCGTTGTCGATGCACACGGCGGCGCGGCTGGCGAGCTCCTCGGCGAACACGGCGTCGTCCGGGCCGTAGCCGTCGGGATGGACCACGCGGACGCAGACCGCGACACCGAGGGTGGTGTCGCGGGCCCGGAGCGGCACCGCGATCATGGAGTGGACGCCCAGGCGGAGATCGCGGCCCGCGGGCGAGCGTCTGTTGCGTTCGGTCAGCCACTCCACGAAGGCCGGCTCGCCGGCCTGGGCCAGTACCGCCCGGCCCTCGCGCAGCGCCTGGGCGGGCGGGGAGAGCGGCGGGTAGGCGTCGCTCTCGCCGATGCGCATGGCCGCGCCGGGGCTGCCGGGACGGGTGGAGCCGTGGGCCACGCGCTGGAGCAGGGCACCGTGCTCCGCCGTGATCGGCGGCTCCTCGGCGCCGAGCACCCAGTCGAGCAGGTCGACGCTCGCGAAGTCGGCGTACTGCGGGACCAGGATCTCGGTCAGTTCCTCGGCCGTGCGGACCACGTCGAGCGTGGTGCCGATGCCGGTCGCGGCCTCGTTCAGCAGGGCGAGGCGGCGGCGCGCCCAGTACTGCTCGGTGTTGTCGAAGGCGGCCATGGCGACGCCGGTCATCTCACCGTCGTCGCCGCGCAGGGGCCACATCTCGATGCTCCAGAGATGTTCCCGGTTGAGCGCGGGGGCGCGGGCGAAGCTCTCGTAGCGGACCGGCCTGCCGGTCTCGGCCACCTCTTGGAGGTGGTGCAGGAGGCCCTGGTTGGCTTCGCCGTCCTCGACGGTGTCCGAGAAGAAGCGGCCGGTCAGCCCGGTCTCGGCGACACCCATGACCTTGCAGGCGGTTTCGTTGAGCCGCAGGTAGCACTGCCTGAGGTCGAAGACCGACATGGACATGGAAGCCTGCTCGAAGGCCTGGGCGGCCAGGGAAGGGGCGGGCGCGGCGCCCTGGTCGGCGGTGACCACGTAGCCGGTGGCCTCACCGTCCTGGCCGAGGAGCGGGCACGCGGTGAGGGCCACCTCGACGCGGTGGCCCTCACGGTGCCGCAGGGCGACGGTGCCGCAGCGCGTGGCGAGTGCGTCGGCGGTGACGTCCTCCGCGAGCAGGCCGGCCGCCGGCCGGCCCACGACGTCCCCGGCCGGGTGGCCCGTGAGCAGCCGCGCGCCCTCGCTCCATCCGGTCACCCGGCCTCGGGCGTCGATGAACGCCACGGCGGCGACATGCTCCATACGCCCAGGATGATCCGATCGGTCCGGTGCATCAAGCGCGGGACCGGCCGGCTCAGCCCCGGCGGGCCCGCAGGGCGGCGAGCGCCCGGTCGGCGTGGGTGTTCATGCGCAGCTCGCTGCGGACGATCTCCAGCACCGTGCGGTCCTCGGCGATGACGAAGGTGACGCGTTTGGTCGGGGCGAGGGAGAAGCCTCGCTTGACGCCGAACCGCTCCCGGACGGCGCCGTCGGCGTCGGAGAGCAGCGGCATGCCGAGGGTGTGCCGTCCGGCGAACTCCTGCTGCTTCTCGACGGTGTCCCCGCTGATGCCCACGGGCCGGGCGCCCGCCTCGGCAAACTCGGCGGCGAGGTCGCGGAAGTGGCAGGCCTCGGCGGTGCAGCCGGGGGTGAGGGCGGCGGGGTAGAAGAAGAGGACCACGGGGCCGTCGGCCAGCAGCTCGCCGAGCCGGCGGACCGTGCCCGTCTCGTCGGGCAGGGCGAAGTCGTCGGCCTTGTCCCCGATCTCGATGCGCTCGGTCATGACCGCCCCTCCCCCTTGCGGGCGACGCCGCGGGCCCACAGCACCAGGGGGACCTGGAGCGGCAGGCGGGCCAGGGCGGCGGTCCTCAGGGGCGTGGGCCGGTGGCGCCAGTCCACGGCCATCTGCACGTTGGCGGGGAAGACGCCGACGAAGAAGGCCGCCGCCGCCTTCGCGGCGACGGCGCGCGTGCGGGGTGCGGCGATCCCGGCCGCCAGGGCCAGTTCCACCACCCCGCTGCCGTACGTCCAGGTGCGGGGCGAGCCCGGGAGCATCCGGGGGATCGTGGCGTCGAACTGGCGGGGGACGGCGAAGTGGGCGACTCCGGCGGTGGCCAGGAGCCCGGCAAGCAGCAGGGGTGATCGTTCGGAGCGGGGCACGGTTCCTCCTCTGGTGATCTGCCGCCGGATATTACTGGACGGTAGGCGCGGGGCGGGCCGCTCCCCCGCCTCGTACGGCCGGGTCGCACCGGCGTGCACCGGGCGGTCGGGACGGCGGGACGTCCCCCCGCACGGGCCCGGTGGGGCGCCCGGCGGTGCCCGGGCGCGTCCCGGGGACGGCCGGGACGTCCCGCGGGACGCGGGCACGGCATTTCCCGGGTCCACCGCGGCAAGGCTGGCCGTCGTGATCACTGCTCGTGGTCACGAGAACGACAGCCGGAGGTTTCCATGATCCGACGGACTCTGCAGGGCGGCCTGGTGGCCGCGGTGTCCCTGCTCGCGTTCCTGCCGACGGCGGCCGGGGCCGCCACGGCGGGCGCGGCCGCACCGCAGGCGCCCGGCGCCACCGCGCGGCACCACCGCACCCACCCGGCCCGGCACCACCACATCCACCGCTTCACCGTCCCCGGAGTCCCGCTCCGCTCCTCCACGCACCGCGTCGCCGCGGCCACGGGCCGTGTCGTCACGCACGGCGCCCGGCTCAACGTCCGCTCCGGCCCCGGCACCGGCTACCGAGTGATCGGCCACCGGCACGCCCACCGGACCGTGCGGCTCGCCTGCCGGACCCACGGCTCGTGGGTGCGCGGCAACCACGTCTGGTACCGGCTGCCGCACCACCGGGGCTACGTGTCGGCCCGCTACGTGCGTCCGTACCGCACCCTCCCCTGGTGCTGACGCGCCCTCACCACCCCACCCCCTGAACACCGAAGGCCCGTTCGACGGCCCCCGAACGGGCCTTCGGTCCGCCCGGGCCTCACCTTCCTCCTACCTCTCCGGCGTTGCAGCCCCCTCACGACGGGGAAGCCATTCCGAACATCAGGGGCGAAACCGCCCATAGCGGATGGGAGTCGAGGAACGCACGATGGGGCACCCCCAACGATCCACCACGCCGGACGAGCACCTGACGGCGGGCCTGCGTGAACTGCGGGACCGCACGGGGCTGAGTCTCGCGGCGCTGGCCGCGCGCACTCCGTACAGCAAATCCGCCTGGCACCGCTATCTGTCCGGCGCCCAGCGGCCGCCCCGGCCCGCCGTGGAGGCGCTGTGCCGACTGGCGGGCGGCGACCCCGAGGCCGTCCTGCCCCTGTGGGACGCCGCCGACGCGCGGCCGTCCGCGAGCCCGCCGCCCCCGCCCGGCCCGAACCGCCGGCGCACCTGGCTGCCAGTGTCGGCGGTCGTCCTGTGCGGCGCGGCGGCGGCACTGGGCGCCACGCTCGGCCTGTCGGGCGGGCCGGGCACGGCGCCCGCCGCACAGACCCTCCCGGCGGTGTCCCGCTGCCAGGGGCGCGCCTGCCAGGGGGAGTTGCCGGACGCCTCGGCGTGCGCCCGGGACGCGCAGACCCGCAGCTCGGTCGACGCCCGCGGCTACACCGTCCGGCTGCGCTGGTCCCCCGCCTGCGGCACGGCGTGGTCCGAGGTGCGGGTCCGGTCGCCGCGGGCCCGGGAGGTGTCGGTCCGGGCGGGGCAGGACGTGTTCTCGGCGAGCTATTCCGCCCGCGACACCGGCGGACACAGCAGCCCGATGCTCTCCGTGCGCTCGCCCCGGGGAGTGGAGGCGTGCGCCGAGGCGGACGGGAAGGTGGCCTGCACGGGGCTGGACGCGGACCTGGAGGAACAGGGGTGAGTGCGGCGGAGCGCCGTACCCGGGGTTCCGGGACCTCCCTGACCTCACGGGCCTCGGCGGCCTCCGCGAACTGTCAACAATTCTGTTCGCGCTCTGGGCGGCACTCCCTCGTGACGCTTCCTCAGGCCGCCCGGTACAGCTCGGTGAGCAGTTCCAGGACGGACTGGAGCGCCGGGTGCGGGTCGTCGCGCCACCAGGCGAGCCGTACGGCCACCGGTTCGGCGTCGCGCACGGGCCGGTAGACGATGCCGGGCCGCGGGTACTGGTGCGCGGTGGACTCGGCCGTCACCCCGATGCCCCGGCCGGCCGCGATGACGGTGAGCCAGTCGTCGACGTCGTGCGTCTCCTCGGTGGCCGGCCGGGCGTCCGGCGGCCACAGCTCGGGTGTGGCCGTGCCGGTACGGCGGTCCACCAGCAGCAGGCGGTCCGCCAGTTCGGCGAGCCGCACCGAGCGGCGCCGGGCCAGCGGATCGTCGGCGGCCAGGGCGCACAGCCGCCGTTCCAGGCCGACGATCGCGGTGTCGAAACGCCGGTCGTCCTGCGGCCGCCGGACCACCGCGAGATCGCAGGCCCCCTCGGCGAGGCCCGCCGAGGGCGAGTTGACGCGGACCAGGTGCAGGTCGGTCTCCGGGTGGGCCCCGCTCCACCGACGCTGGAACGCGACCGTGTGCCGGCCCACCGCCGACCAGGCGTACCCGACGCGCAACCGTGTGTGCCCCGAGGTGGCCTCCCGGACCAGTGCGGACACGTCCGCGAGCACCCGCCTGGCCTGTGCCACCACCCGCAGGCCGGTCGCGGTGGGGGTCACCTCACGGGAGGTGCGCCGGAGCAGCCGTACCCCGAGGGCACGTTCGAGCGAGGCGAGGGCGCGGGAGACGGCGGCCTGGGAGACGCCCAGGGCGATCGCCGCGTCGGTGAACGTCCCCTCGTCGACGATGGCCACGAGACAGCGCAACTGGCGCAGGTCGATGTCGTGCATGCGTTGAGCGTATAGATCGGCTGACGCATGCATTTTGCGCAAGGAACCGGCGGGCGCACGATCCGGGCATGCGAAGAGCTCTCGAACTCCCGGCGGGGACCGTGCCCTCGGCCGCGACGACGCCCCCGCCCACGCCCGGACGGCTCACCGGGGTGGCCACCATGATCGGCAGCGGGCTCTCCAACCAGACGGGCGCCGCCGTCGGCGCCCTGGCCTTCCCGGTCCTCGGCCCGCTGGGCGTGGTGGCGGTACGGCAGTACGTCGCCGCCGTCGTGCTGCTCGCGGTGGCCCGGCCGCGGCTGCGCGACTTCACCCGGCGGCAGTGGTGGCCGGTGCTCCTGCTGGCCGCGGTGTTCGGCACGATGAACCTGAGCCTGTACACCGCCGTCGACCGGATCGGCCTGGGCCTGGCCGTGACGCTGGAGTTCCTCGGCCCGCTGACGATCGCCCTTGCCGCCTCCCGGCGCCGGCTCGACGCCGGCTGCGCGCTGCTGGCCGGGGCGGGGGTCGTCGTCCTGATGCGGCCGCGCCCCTCGGCGGACTACACCGGGATGGCCCTCGGTCTGGTCGCCGCGTGCTGCTGGGCGTCGTACATCCTGCTCAACCGTGTGGTCGGACGGCGCATACCGGGCGCGCAGGGCGCGGCGGCGGCCTCCGCCGTGTCGGCCCTGGCCTTCCTGCCCCTCGGTGTCCTGGTGGCGCTGCGCCATCCGCCGACGACGGCGGCCGTGCTGTGCGCCGTGGCCGCCGGGCTCCTCTCCTCCGCGGTGCCGTACCTGGCGGACCTGCTGACGCTGCGCCATGTGCCGGCGCAGACGTTCGGCCTGTTCATGAGCGTCAATCCGGTCCTGGCGGCCCTGGTCGGCCTGGTGGTGCTCGGCCAGGAGATGGGCGGCCCGGAGTGGACGGGCATCGGGGCGGTGGTGGTGGCCAACGCGGTGAGCATCGCTACGGCGCGCCGCTGACCGCCCCGCTCCGGTCGGCGGTCAGCGCGTGGCGCTCATCGGTGCCGGCCACAGGCCGACGATCGCGTCGGCTAGGGCCTGTCGTTTGGATCAGGCCGGCCTGGCCCACGGTGCCTACCGATCAGCCGTGTGAACAACCCTGCGGGTCAATACACCTAGCCCCGTGGCGACCTCGCTCCAGTCGGCCCGCGGGGTCGGGGCGCCCTCGGCCCGTGCCCGTTCGCGTTCGTGTTCGGCGCAGGTATGCAGGATGAGCAGACGGACCATCTTCCTCCCCCGCCACCGTTCGGCCGCCCCGGCCCCGGCGGCCCAGGAGCCGTCGGCCGGGACGGCGGGCTGACCGACCCACTGCCCGGCGGCGGCCCGCTACACCCACTCACCGGCCCACCGCCGGGGAGGTCGAGGCCGATCACCGACGAAACACCGGACTGAGGGGTGGCGGCGCCGGGGACGGCCGGGGGCCGGGGACGACCGGGGCCGGGATCGGCCGGGCCGGGGATTGCCCGGCCGACGGCCGCGAGCGCTGGGTTCATGGTGGTCCGCGGGTCGCCACCGCGCCGACCGTGCGGCCCCCGCCACGTCCCCGGCTCCGGGCGGGCCGCCGGCCCCAGCCCGACGAGACGACGAGACCGACGAGACCGACGAGAGCCCCTGCCCCCTCCCGGGTTGGCCGAGAGGGCGCCAACGAAGGTCGCTTCCCCTCGGCCCCAGGCGCGACGTCGCCCCGCGTGCGGCCCGGCTCCGCCCCGCCAAAGGACCGTTCAGGGGAAACCGGGTCACCGGGGGCGTGGGGGCGGACCTCGTGGTCGAAGGCTCTTGCCGTGACCGCCGTGACGCTGCCGCTCATCCCGCCGATGCTCGCCACCCCCGGCCGGCTGCCACCCGTCGCCCAGGACGACCGGTGGGCGTACGAGACCAAGCAGGACGGCCAGCGGGTGATGGTCTACCTGCCCGGCGACGGCACGGTGCTGCTGCGTGCCCGCTCGGGCGAGGACATCACCGGCGCCTACCCCGAACTCCGGCCGCTCGGCGGCGCCCTGGGCGGCACCGCGGCCGTCCTGGACGGCGAGGTGCTGGCCCTGGACGAGCGGGGCCGGGCCGACTTCCAGCTGCTGCAGAACCGGATGGGCCTCGCGCACGCCCCCGCGCGGGCGGCACGCCGGGCCGCCCAGGTGCCGGTGCACCTGGTGCTGTTCGACGTGCCGTTCCTCGGCGAACCCCTGGTCCGGCTGCCGTACACGCGGCGCCGGGCACACCTCGCGGAGCTGCAGCTGACCGGAGCGCACTGGTCGACACCCGGCGCCGTGACCGGGCACGGCGCCGAGGCGCTGGCGGCGACCCGCGAGCACGGCCTGGAGGGCCTCGTGTGCAAGCGGCTGGACTCGGTCTACGAGCCCGGCGTGCGCTCCCGCGCCTGGATCAAGATCCGGAACATGCGTGCCGAGGACGTCGTCGTCGGCGGCTGGCTGCCCGGCAAGGGGCGGCTGACCGGACTGCCCGGCGCGGTACTGGTCGGGCAGCGCGCGGCGGGCGGGCTGCGGTACGTGGGCGGGGTCGGCACCGGCTGGAGCCACGCCGAGCGGACGGAACTGGCGCGGCTGCTCGGGGAGGCGGCGAGCGACCGCTGCCCCTTCACCCCTGTGCCGCGCGTCCCCGGCGCCCGCTGGGTGCTGCCCCGGCTCGTGGGCGAGGTCAGCTACAGCACCCGTACCCGCAACGGGCTGCTGCGCCAGCCGTCCTGGCTCCGGCTCCGCCCCGACCTCACCCCGGAGCAGTCGGCGGCGGACCTCCCGGACGAGTTCGTCTAGCGGACGGCACCCTGGCACGCGTGCCCGGGAGCCGGCGGCAGGATTTCCCCGGCCCTTAACTCCTGGGACGCGTGTGACCTCTTGGCAGCGCGGTGCTCGGCCGGGATGCTGAACTCCCCCGCCCCCCACCGCTGTTGGAGGAAACCCGTGTCCTCGCTCGCCTCGCGCCCGCGGCGCGGCCGATGGTTCGCCACGCTCGCCGGCGCGGCCGCGCTCGTGATCGCCTTCCCCGCCGTCGCCTTCGCCGCGCCGCCCCTGGCGCTGCCGAAGAACGCCGAGCCGGCCGAACTGACGTACCAGCCCGCCTTCGACTACGACACGGACGGCTGCTACCCGACGCCCGCCATCGGCCCCGACGGCACGGTCAACGGGGGCCTCAACCCGACCGGCGCCCTCAACGGCAACTGCCACGACGCCTCCGACCTCGACAACACCAACAGCTACTCCCGCTACAAGTGCAACAACGGCTGGTGCGCCTACCTGTACGGCCTGTACTTCGAGAAGGACCAGGCCCTGCCCGGCAGCAGCATCGGCGGGCACCGCAACGACTGGGAGCACGTGGCGGTGTGGGTACAGGACGGGCAGATCCGGTACGTGTCGACGTCCAACCACGGGTCGTTCACCGTGCATCCGGCGTCCGAGGTCCGTTTCGAGGGCGGGCACCCGAAAGTCGTGTACCACAAGGACGGCATCGGCACGCACTGCTTCCGGCTCGCCAACGCCAACGACGAGCCGCCGGAGAACCACCGGCACACCTGGCAGTACCCGGCCCTCGTCGGCTGGAACGGCTACCCGGCCGGTGTCCGGGACAAGTTGAGCTCCTACGACTTCGGCAGCGCCCACTTCGGCCTGCGCGACGACAGCTTCGCCTCCCACCTGGCGTCGGCGAAGCCGTCCGGCATCCCGTTCGACCCCAACGCCTGAGCGCGGGCGCCGGAGGCCCGGCCGTCGGAGACCGCCCTCAGGTCTCCGACGGTTCCTCGGGCAGTTCCGCCGGCAGGCCGAGCGCCCCGGCGACGTGCCGCCAGACGGCGGCCAGAGCCGTGTCCAGCGTGACGGCGGGATCGCGCAGCATCAGCCGGATGCCGTAGCCGTCGCTGAGGGACAGCACGAGCGTGCCGAGGTCGTCCACGTCGGCCGGGGCGAACTCGCCCGAGTCGATGCCCCGGCGGATGGCGCCGGTCACCCACGCGTGCAGCTCTGCGTACAGGTCGACGGCGAAGACCCGGGTCGTCTCGTCGCGCAGCGCCCGGGCCCACAGCTCCTGCCACAGCCGCCAGTCCTGGTGCAGTTCCGGGTCGGTCGGCAGCAGGTTCCGCAGGATCCGCGCGAGGACGACCGCCGCCGGCGCGGTGTCCGCGTCGCGTTCGGCGTCCAGGGCGGTGTGGGCGAACGAGTGGGTCATCGCCTCGGTGAACAGCTTCTCGCGGGTGTCGAAGTGGTAGTGCAGCAGCGCGGTCGACACCCCGGCCCGCTCGGCGACCATCCGCATGCGGATCTTCTCGAAGCCGATCTCGGCGATGACCTCGCACGCCGCGGTCAGGATGCGCTCGCGCGTGTCGGCCGTGCCGCGCACCTTGGTCGTCACCCTGCGGCTCCCCTCGTCCGGTGGTCCTCCGCGACCATCTTCCCTCACGTGCGTTCCGCCGGTACGGCGGTCCCGTGCCGCGGCTGTGCCGGGTACGTGTGGAAGCCGCGCCCCGACTTCCGGCCGAGCAGCCCCGCCTCCACCATGCGGGACAGCAGCGGCGGCGGCGAGTACAGCGGCTCGCGGAACTCGGCGTACAGCGACTCGGCGATGGCCCGGGTGGTGTCGAGGCCGATCAGGTCCGTCAGGGCCAGGGGGCCGAGGGGGTGCGCGCAGCCGAGGACCATGCCCCGGTCGATGTCCTCGACGCTCGCGCTGCCCGCCTCGACCATGCGGATCGCGGCGAGCAGGTACGGCACGAGCAGCGCGTTGACGACGAACCCGGCCCGGTCCCGGGTGCGGACCGTCTCCTTGCCGAGCCTGCCGGTGACGAAGGCCTCGGCGCGGCTCAGGGTGTCCGCGGAGGTGAGCAGGGACGGCACGAGCTCGACCAGCCGCAGGACCGGTACCGGGTTGAAGAAGTGCACGCCGACGACGCGTTCGGGGCGGGAGGTGGCGGCGGCGAGCCGGATGACCGGGATGGAGGAGGTGTTGGTGGCCAGCAGGACGTCGTCGCGGGTGAGGACGGCGTCGAGGCGGGTGAAGACGTCCGTCTTCAGGCGCTCGTCCTCCGCCACGGCCTCGATCACCAGCGGGCTGTCGTGCAGGGCCTCGATCTGGTCGACGACGGTGATCAGGGCGTCGGCGGCCGCGCGCCCCTCGGTGGTGAGCCTGCCGTGCGCGGTGGCCCGGTCGAGCGAGCGGGCGATGCGCAGGCGGCCCGAGCGGGCCGCCTCCGCGTCGCGTTCCACCACGGTCACCGGCAGGCCGGCCCGCGCACAGACCTCGGCGATGCCCGCGCCCATCAGGCCGCAGCCGACGACTCCGACGCGTTCGATGTCGGTCATCCGAGCTTCCCTTCGATCTGTGTCGGCCGGTGTGTCAGGCGGTGGGCAGGTCCAGGACCCCGGTACCGCGGCGGACGAGTTCGTTGGCGATGATCAGTCGCTGGATCTCGGAGGTGCCCTCCCAGATCCGGTCGACGCGCAGCTCGCGGTAGAGGCGCTCGACGGCGTAGGAACGGTCGTAGCCGCGCCCGCCGTGGATCTGCAGGCACCGGTCGATCACCCGGCCCGACGCCTCGCTCGCCGAGAGCTTGGCGATGGCGGCCTTGGCGTGCAGCCGCTTGCGGTCCTCGGCCGAGGCGCGGTCGATCTCCCAGGCGACCTGGTGGGTGTAGGCGCGATTCACGGCGATGTCGACGGCGCTGTCGGCGAGCATGCCCTGGATCAGCTGGTACGAGGCGATCGGTGACCCGAACTGCTCGCGCTCCACGGCCCAGTCGCGGGACAGTTCCAGGGCCCGCTCGGCCGCGCCGGTGGTACGGGCGGCGATCATCAGGCGCTCCTCGGTGAACCAGGAGCGGGTGATGTCGTAGCCCTCGCCGATGCCGCCGAGCACGGCGTCCTCGTCCACCTGGACGTCGGTGAAGGTGAACTCGGGGTGCTCGTAGACGAAGGTGTGCATGAAGCGCGGCACGCGGGTCATCTCGATGCCGGGGGTGTCCTTGTCCACCAGGAACAGGGTGGGGGCGGCCTCCGGGCCCGCGGCGGCGAGGACGATCATGAAGTCCGCGTGGTCGCCGACGGTCACGAACCACTTCTCGCCGTTCAGGACCCAGCCCCGGTCGTTCTTGGTGGCGGTGGTGGCGAGGTTCTGCGGGTCGGAACCGGCGCCGGGCTCGGTGACGGCGTAGCAGTCCCGCCGCTCGCCCCGGATCACCGGGACCAGGAAGCGCTCGCGCTGCTCGGGCGTGCAGAACCGCAGGGCGTTGGCGGGCCGCCACACCATGTCCCACAGGGCCCCGGTGAGGCGCCCCAGTTCCTCCTGCACGGTGACCTGTTCGGCGATGGTGAGGCCGGCGCCGCCCCACTCGGCCGGCATGTTGACGGCCTGGAGTCCCGCGTCGAGGACGGCGTCCCGGATCTCGGCGTGGGCGTCGGCGGGCAGGCCGTTGTTCTCCTCGCACTCCAGCTCGTAGGCGGCGATGAGGTCGGTGAGGGCACGCGCGTCGGCCTTGAGCTGTACCTGGCGCGGGGTGAGACGGAAGTCCATGGAAGTCCTCGCTGTGAAGGTGGTGGGGTGCGACGGGGGCTCGGTGACGGTCAGGGCGTGGGCAGGGCCAGGGCCCCGGTGCCGCGCTTGATCAGCTCGTTGGCGATGATCAGCCGCTGGATCTCGGAGGTGCCCTCCCAGATCCGGTCGACGCGCAGCTCGCGGTACATGCGCTCGACGGCGTAGGAACGGTCGTAGCCGCGTCCGCCGAAGATCTGCAGGCAGCGGTCGGCGACCCGGCCGGCCGCCTCGCTGGCGGCGAGCTTGGCGGTGGAGGCCTTGGCGTGCAGCGTCTTGCGGTCGGTACCCGGCTGGTCGGCCTCCCAGGCGACCTGGTGGGTGTAGGCGCGGTTCACGGCGATGTCGACGGCGCAGTCCGCGAGCATGCCCTGGATCAGCTGGTACGAGGCGATCGGCGACCCGAACTGCTCCCGTTCGACGGCCCAGTCCCGGGCCAGTTGCAGGGCCCGCTCGGCCGCGCCGACCGTGCGTGCCGCGATCATCAGGCGCTCGTCGGTGAACCACTCCTTGGTCAGCTCGTAGCCCTTGCCGACACCGCCGAGCACGTCCTCGTCGGCGACGAAGACGTCGGTGAAGGTGAACTCGGGGTGCCCGTTGACCGCGGAGTGCATGAAGCGGGGCAGCCGGGTCATCTCGACGCCGGGCGCCGCCTTGTCGACGAAGAACAGCGTGGCCAGCCGCTCGGGGCCGGCGTCGGCCTGCACCAGCAGGAAGTCGGCGACGTCGCCGCAGGTGACGAACCACTTCTCGCCGTTGAGGAGCCAGCCGCCGTCGGTCCGGGTGGCCGTGGAGGTGCCGGACGCGGGGTCGGATCCGGCGCCGGGCTCGGTGACGGCGAACGCGTCGAACTTCTCGGCCCGGATCACGGGCAGCAGGTACTTCTCGCGCTGCCGTTCGTCGCCGTAGGCGAGGACGTTGGCGGGCCGCCAGGGGATGTCCCACAGGCAGTTGGTGACCTTGCCGAACTCCTCCTCGACGATGACCTGGTCGAGCAGGCTCAGTCCGGCGCCACCCCATTCGGCGGGCATGTTGATGGCGTAGACGCCGGCGTCCATGGCGGCCCGGGTCAGCTCGGTGACGAGCTCCTGCGGCAGGGGCCCGCCGGCCTGCTCGGACTGCTCCTCGTACCTCATCAGCAGGCGGGCGTAGTCGGCGGCGCGGCGCTTGAGATCGGCCTGTTCGGGGGTGTAGCGCAGGTCCATGGGTGCCTCTTGTTTCCGGGAGACGGGGTGCGGGGGCGGGTGGCCCGGGCCGGTGGGTCCGGACCGCTGGTCCGGCCGGGGGCGCGGTCCGGTCAGGCGAGTACGGCGCGGGAGTCCAGGGCGAGGACGCCCCGGGGCCGTACGAGGAGGGGGTTGACCTCGATCTCGGCGATCTCGGGGTGTTCGGCGGCGAAGGTGGTGATCGTCTCGACGGCGGCAGCGGCCGCGGCGACGTCCACGGCCGGCCGGCCGCGTACGCCGTCCAGCAGGGCGGCGGTGCGCAGGCCGCGCAGCAGCGACTCGGCGCGGTCCGCGGGCACGGGTGCCAGGGAGAAGGCGACGTCGCGCAGTGCCTCCGCCAGGATCCCGCCCAGGCCGACCAGGGCCACCGGTCCGAAGCGCGGGTCGCGGTTGACCCCGACGATCAGCTCGATGCCGTCCGTCAGGTCCGCCATGGCCTCCACGGAGTAGGAGGGGGCGCCGAGACGGGCGTGCATCTCCCGGAATGCGGTGAGGAGTTCGGCCGGGCCGGCCAGGTTCAGGGCGACCCCGCCCGCGTCGGACTTGTGCAGCAGGTGCAGGGCCTTGAGGACGTAGGGTCCGGTCAACTCGGCCGCTGCGGCGAGGAGTTGCGTCTCGTCGTGGATCTCCCGGGCGGCGGGGAAGGCCAGTCCGGCCGCTTCGAGTGCCCTGCGGGTCTCCAGGTAGCCGGTGCGGCGGATCGGTGCGGCGGGCGCGGGGAGGGGGGTGACGCCGGTGCGCGCCGTCGCGGGTGCCGTGGCGAGGAGCGCGCGTGCGGCGTCCTCGGTGGCGGCGAAGACCGGGATGCCCGCCGCGGCGAGGGTGCGGCAGCTGGGCGACTCGGGATACATCGACTGCACCACGAGCGGCTTGGCGGTGGCCCGGTGCCGTGCCGCGATGAGCCGGGCGGCCTCCCGCTCGCCGTCCGCGAGCGCCGTACCACCACCGCCGAGTCCGCCTTCGGCCGCCGCGTAGCCGCCGAAGTACCCGGTCATCAGGACGGCGTCGGTGTCCTCGGCCGCCAGCAGCGCGGCGACGGTCGTCGCGTACGAGCCGGGGTCCTGCTCGCCCATGCCGGCCAGGTCGACCGGGTTGGCGACGGCGGACTGCTCCCACAGGGCCTCGCGCAGGTGCTGCCGGGTCGGCTCGGCGAGTTCGGGCACGGTCAGGCCGGCCGTCTCGACGGAGTCGGCCGCGATGACGCCGTGGCCGCCGCCGTCCGTGAGGACCGCGACCCGGCGGCCCGCCGCGCGCCGCGCGCCCTCCGACGCGGCGAGGACGACCGTGAGTTCGCGTGGTGTGGCGACGAGTTCCACGCCCGCGTCGCGGCAGGCCGCGCTCACCACGTCGGCGGAGGTGGTGAGCGCCCCGGTGTGCGACTGGGCGCTGCGCGCGGAGGCGTCGCCGCGCCCGGCGGTCAGGAGCACCACCGGCTTGCCCGCCTCGGCGGCGGCCTCGGCGAAGGCGCGCCCGTCGCCGAAGTCCTCCGCGTAGACGGCGATCGCCCGGGTGCCCTCGTGCCGGGCGCAGTCGGCGAGCAGGTCGACGAGGGTGACGTCGGCCTGGTTGCCGAGCGAGACGAAGCGGGAGAAGCCGAGGCCGTGCGGGCGGAAGCGGAGTTGCAGTTCGAGGGCGAGGTTGCCGCTCTGGCTGAGCAGGGCGACGCCGCCGGGGGTGAAGGAGTCGGAGGCCAGGAAGAGGTCGGTGGTGTTGTCGGCGATGCCGAGGCAGTTGGGGCCGACCATGACGGCTCCGGCGGCGCGGACGCGTTCGGCGACGGCGTGCTGGCGGGCCCGGCCGGCGGCGCCGGTCTCGGCGAACCCGGCGGTGATGGCGACGATCGCCCGGGCCCCGCACCGCAGGGCCTCGTCGACGGCGTCCTCGAAGCCGGCGGCGGGCACGGAGACCACCGCGAGGTCGACCGGTTCGCCGAGCGCGCTCAGGCTGGGCGCCGCGGTTCGGCCGAGGACCGTGCCGGCGCGCCGGTTGACGAGGTGGACGGGTCGGCGTCCATCGGCGCGCAGGGCCTGGACGGCGATGGCGTGGCCGTACTTGGCGGGGTCGTCGCTGGCTCCGACGACGGCGACGGAGACCGGGTCGAAGAGGGCGGAAAGGTCGCGTCCCATGTCACTTCACCAGCCGCAGCGCGGAGTTGGGGCAGGCGGCGACGGCAGCGGCGGCGGCTTCCTCGCCGCCCTCGGGCACGGTGGTCCCGCGCACCTGGGCGTAGCCCCACTCGTCGAGGTCGATCAGCTCGGGCGCGGGTTCCTGGCACAGGCCGTAGCCCTGGCAGAGGGTGGAGTCCAGCAGGAGTTTCATGACACGGTCCTTTCGGTGCGGCGGGGAGGTGGGGGTACGGGGGAGCGGCCGGGAGCCGGGTCAGGGCACCGGCACCGTGAACCGGCGTCCGTCCCCGGGGGCCGCGCCCGCGCAGGCGGGGCACCCGGGGTCGCGGTGGTCCTCGACGCGGTCGGGGAAGTGGGCGAGGAGGGAGCCGGCGACGCCGGCGGCGGCGTCGAGGAGTCCGCAGGCGCCGCGTCCGGGCAGTCCGCGCGACCAGCGGAGCAGCTTCCCGGACGTCTCGGCGTCGGCCTCGCCGCGGGCGACGGCGGCCAGGGCGTCGGCCAGCGCTCCGGTGCCGGAGACGCACACCCCGCACTGCCGTGCGCTCTGCGCCGCGAGGTAGGCGGCCGCCTCGCGGGCCACCGCGACGGGGCAGGCCTCGGGGTGCAGGAAGTGCAGTGCCCCGCAGCCGAGCGCGCCGCCCGCGGCGGCCAGGGAGTCCTGGTCGAGCGGGAGGTCCCGCCAGCCGGCGCCGTACAGTCCGCCGAACATCCCGCCCAGCAGGACCGCCTCGGCCCTGCCGTGCCCGCACAGGTCGGCGAGGACCTTCAGGTGGGTGCCCGCGGGCACCTCGACCAGTGCGGCCGCTCCCCCGGTTCCGGAGACGGTCACGAGGTGGGCGTCGGCGGCCGCGCCGTCGGGGCGGGTGTGCAGCAGCGCGATGCGGGCCAGCGTCTCCACGTTGGCGACGAGGGTGGGGGCGCCGCCGACTCCGCTCTCGTACGGTCGCGGCGGCTTGGCCGTGGGCAGCGCCGGGCCGCCGTCGATGCGGCGTACGACCGCGCTCTCCTCGCCCGCGACGTAGGCGGGCTCCGTGCGCACCACGGCGACCGGCAGCTCGGCCGGCCACTCGCCGAGCGCCCGGCGTACGGCTCGCTCCGCGTGGGGGTCGGAGAGGTAGACGACGCCGCGTGCGGCGCCGGTGACGGCCGAGGCCAGCCGGAGGCCGTCCAGGACCAGGTGCGGGCGGTGCCGCAGCAGCCAGCGGTCCTTGACGGACCCGGGCTCGCCCTCCTCGCCGTTGGCGACGGCCACGGGCCGGCCGGGCGCGTCGCGGACGGAGCGCAGCTTGACGGCGGCCGGGAAGCCGGCTCCGCCCCGGCCGCGCAGCCCGGCGGCGGCGACGCGGTCGAGCAGTCCGTCGGGCTCGGGCAGGGGGCGTAGCCGCCCGCCGCGAGGTAGGGGGCGAGGCCGGCGGTGGCCGGGGTGCTGAGCAGCCCGTGCTGTCCTTCGGGAAGCAGCGGGCGGACGCCGGTCATACGGTGCTCCGGGGCTCGGGGTGGCGGAAGGGAAGGGACCGCAGGCGGGCCAGCGCCCTTTCGAGCGCCCGGCGTTGCCCGTCGGTGTGCCGGTAGCCGTCGCCGGGGAGGCCGATCAGCATGCGGTGGTGGTCGAGGACGACCTCGCCGGCGAGGAGGGCCGGGCGCGGGTCGGAGACCGGGGAGGTCGCGTCGGCCGCCGCCACGACGAGGTCGGTGACCTCGCCGAGGTAGCGCAACCAGCCGCGCTGGGTGCCGCGCAGCACCAGCCGCTCGACGCGGCGGCGCTCGGCGGCGACGAGGCCCGGCCGCGGGGTGTCGTCCGCGGCGCTCCGCAGGGCGGCCACCACGGCGGGCAGCTCCTGTTCGGGCTCCGGTGTGAGGCCGAGCCATACCAGACTGCGGCGAGCGCTCATGCGTGCCTCCGGGGGCGCACCGGTCCCGGGGTCCGGGAACGGGGTGACGCGGCGATGGCGGGTAGGGGGTGCTCCGGTCCCGGCGGGGAAATGGGAGCGGGGCGGCGCACGAGGGCCGCGGAATCACGGGACGCGTCCGGGCAGCCCTCTGCTGGAGCCGACGCGTCCGACCTGCCGACGACACTAACTAACTGATTAGTCAGGCCACAAGTCTTGACTTGGACCCGAGCCGGTCCCACTCTGACTAACCAATTAGTCAGTCGGGACACGCCAGGTGCGCAACGGCACCGTGGACCGTCGTCCCGCCCGCAGCCTCACCGCCCATCGCCGCCGCCGCGGCGCGGAGGAGGACCCCATGCACCCCTCGACCACCCGGGCCGGCACCGCACCGGTGAATCCGCCCCAGGCACCCGAAGAGGATCCCGGTGAAGCACTGTCCGCGCGCTACTACACCGATCCGGCCGTCAGCGCGGCCGAGACCGAGCACATCTTCGCCCGGTCCTGGCAGCTCGCCTGCCACGAGTCCGACCTGCCCGGGCCGGGTGCCCGCCTGACCGCCACGGTCGCCGGCCGCGAGGTCCTGGTCGTCCGTACCGAGGACGGCGGCCTCGCCGCCCACCTGAACGTCTGCCGCCACCGCGGCACCCGCCTGGTCACCGCCCCGGAACCGGAGGGCAAGGCGATCCGCTGCCCCTACCACGGCTGGACCTACAAGCTGGACGGACGCCTGGTCGGCGCCCCGGAGGCCCGCCGGATCCCCTGCCTGGACAAGCCCCGCCTCGGGCTGCATCCGGTCAACGTCGAGTCGTTCCTCGGCTTCGTCTTCGTCAACCTCGACATGGAGGCGACGCCCCTCGCCGAATCCTGCAAGGGGCTCGCCGAGGCCGTCGGCCGCTACGCCGGGGCGGACCTGGTGCCCGTCGGCAAGCACCGCATCCACGACGTCGCCGACGGCGAGGAGCAGAACGCCAACTGGAAGGTGATCGTCGACAACTACCTGGAGGGCTACCACGTCCCGGTCGCCCACCCCGCGCTGATGCGCCTGCTCGACTACCAGGCGTACACCGTGGACGTGCAGGAGAACTACGTCCTGTTCGAGTCCCCGCTGCGCGACAAGCCGTCCTCGAACTGGACCGAGCGGCTCTACCAGCGCCTCGCCTCCCCGATGCCGGGCCTGACCGAGGCCGACCGCCGGGTCTGGCGGTACGCCGTGATCTACCCGAACACCCTGATCGACTTCTACCCTGACCACGTGCTCGCGTGGACCGCCCTGCCCACCGCCCAGGACCGGGCGGCGATCCCCGGCGCCTTCTACACCCGGCACGGGGAGAGCGTCCGCACCCGGCTGGCCCGCCGGCTCAACATCCACATCGGCTGGGTCACCAACGACGAGGACGCCGAGCTGGTGGAACGCGTGCAGGCCGGCCTCACCACGCCCGGCTTCGAACCGGGACCGCTCTCGCGCCGCGAGGCCGCCGTCGGCTGGTTCGCCCGCCGGGTCCGCGACGACCTGGCAGGGGCCGTCCCGGTCGCGCGGGAGGGGACCGCTCCGTTCGGCCCGGAGGGGACCGCTCCGTTCGGCCCGGAGGGGACCGCGCCGTGACGCCCTCCGCCCCGCGTCCCCGTCCGGCGCGCCTCCCGTCGGGCTTACCCCTCCCCCGCTGACGCGCGTCCGCACCACCCCAGACCGGTCTTCACTGCGGAGTCAGGGCCCGCAGCGAGCCGACCAGCCGGTCCGCCCTGGACTTGTGCCGTTCCTCGACGGAGAGGACGCTTCATGTCCCCCGTTCCACCCACCCCACCGACCCGCCGCGCCCTTCTGCGCGCGGGCGCCAGCGGACTGCTGGGCGCCGCGGCCGCCGGCTGCGGGTTCATGCCCGCGCGCACACCCGACGCGAAGGACCTCGCCCCCGTCCGGCCCCGCGTCGACGGCGACCTCGTCTACTTCAACTGGGCCGACTACGTCGATCCTTCCGTCTTCAAGGGCTTCGAGAAGGAGTACGGCGTCAAGGTCGTGCAGTCGAACTTCGACTCCATGGAGGGCATGGTCGCCAAGCTCAACGCGGGCAACCGCTACGACGTCGTCTTCCCCACCGCCAAATGGGCCCAGCGCCTGGTCCGCGGCGGCCGGCTGCGCCGGATCGACCACAGCCGGCTCACCAACGCCCACGCGATCTTCGGCACCTACGGCTACTTCGCGGACCCCTGGTACGACCCGGGCTCCGCGCACACCGTCCCCTTCACCGCGTACAAGACCGGCATCGGCTGGCGCCGCGACCGGATCGGCGAGCTCACCGGGTCCTGGAAGGACCTGTGGAGCGACAAGGCCCGCGGCAAGGTGTTCCTGCTCGACGACCGCGACGAGGTCCTCGGCATGGGCGCCCTGGAACTCGGCCTGCCCGTCAGCACCGGCGAGACCGGCGACCTCGACCGCATCACCTCCCTGCTGGGCACCCTGCGGCCCCGGCTGCGCGGCTTCTCCAGCGACAGCTACAACAACCTCCTCAACGGCAACGCGGTCATGACGCAGGCCTGGAGCGGTGACATGGCCGCCATGCTCAACCAGGCCAAGGACCCCTCCGTCTTCGGCTTCCAGGCCCCCAAGGAGGGGACACCGATCAACTCCGACTGCTACGCCATCCCCTGGAACGCCCCGCATCCCGGCACCGCGATGCTCTTCATCGACTACATGCTCCGGCCGGAGAACGTGAAGAAGAACATCGAGTACATCGGCTACCCGATGCCGGTCGCCGGCACCGAGAAGGTCTACGCCGCCCTCGTCGAACCCTTCCCCGAGTGCCTGGTCACCGAGGCCGACCTCAAGGCGGACCTGTTCTTCCGCAACGGCGGCCGCGCGGCGGAGGACGCCCGTGACACCGCCTGGACCCATGTGAAGGCGGGCTGAGACATGGCACTGCTCCGCCCCTCCTCCCGCACCCGGCGCCGCAAACCGGACACGAGCGGCAGCCGGATGTGGACCTGGTTCATGCTGCCCGGCACCCTGTGGATGACCGGATTCCTGATCGCCTCGCTGATCCTCGTCGCCGTACTCGCCGTCGGTACCACCGACGACCTCGGCAACCCGCGCTTCGGCTTCGACCTCGCCGGTGTCCGCGCCCTGGCCGACCCCGCGTACACCGAGGTCATGCTCCGCTCCCTCGGCTACGCCCTGCTGACCTGCCTGCTCTGCCTGCTGATCGCCTACCCGGTGGCGTACACCATCGCCCTGCACGGCGGCCGGTACAAGAACGCGCTGATCGCCGCGATCGTGGTGCCGTTCTTCGCCAACTACCTGGTCCGCATGTACGGCTGGTCGGTCGTCCTCTCCGACGACGGGCCGCTGCTCCGCGCGCTGCGCGCGATCGGCCTCGCCGACGGCGACACGAAGATCCTCAACACCGGGATCGGCGTGGTCGCGGGCCTCGTCTACGGCTTCGTCGTCTTCATGATCATCCCGCTGTACGCGGCCCTGGAACGGCTGGACGTCTCCCTCATCGAGGCCGGCCGCGACCTGTACGGCGGTCCGGTGCGGACCTTCTTCTTCGTCACTCTGCCCGCCACCCGGCAGGGCGCCGCCGCCGGGCTGGTCCTGGTGTTCCTGCCCGCCATGGGCGACTTCGTCAGCGCGCAGCTCATGGGAGGCCCGGACCAGATCATGATCGGGAACCTGATCCAGGACAAGTTCTTCCAGGGCCAGAACTGGCCCCTGGGCTCGGCGCTGACCATGCTGCTGATGCTGGTGCTGCTGCTCGGGATGTTCGGCTACCTGCGGCGCACGCGCAAGGACGAGGCGGAGGCCGCCCGATGACCCTGCTCCGTGAACCCTCGGCCGCCGCCCCCTCCCGGCCCGTGAAGCCCCGCTCGCGGCGCGGCCGCGCCGAACGCAGACCACGCGTCCTGCTCGCCGTCACCGGGCTGTTCTTCGCGCTGCTGTACCTGCCCATCGCGGTCGTCGCGCTGTTCTCCTTCAACTCCAAGAAGTCCCTGACCGTGTTCGGCGGGTTCAGCCTGCGCTGGTACCGCGCCTTCGCCCACGACGACGTGCTCCTCGCCTCGCTCGGCACCAGCCTGCGGATCTCGCTGGTGGCGATGGCGGGCTCGGTGCTCCTCGGCGTGGCCCTCGCGCTCGGCCTCGTGCGCTGCCGCACCCGGCTCGGCTCGCTCGCCGGGCTGGTCATGCTCGTCCCGCTGATCACCCCCGAGATCGTCACGGGCGTCGCGTCGATGCTGCTGTTCAAGGGCCTGGGCGTGGCCCTGTCCACGGGCACGGTGATGCTGTCGGAGATCACCTTCTCCATCTCCTACGTCACCGTCATCCTCCGCTCCCGCGTCGCCGCGCTGAACCCGGAGGTGGAGGAGGCCGCGATGGACCTCGGGGCCACCCGCTGGCAGGCCGTCCGCCTGGTCACCCTGCCGGCCCTGCTGCCCGCCGTGCTCGCCAGCGCCGTACTGATCTTCGCGCTGGTCTTCGACGACTTCGTGCTCGCCTACTTCACCACCGGCGTCGACCCCCAGCCGCTGTCGGTGCGGATCTACTCCGCGATCCGCTTCGGGGTGCAGCCGACCATCAACGCCGTCGGCACCCTGATGCTCGCCGGATCCATCTGCCTGATCGCCCTCGCGCTGTTCATCCCGCGCCTCTTCGGCCGCCGCGGCGGCCTCGACATCCTCTCCGGAGAGTGACCCCATGGACGCGACCGAAGCGACCCCGGCCGTCCGGCTCGACGGCGTCTCCAAGCAGTACGCGGACTCCTACGCCGTCCGCGGCCTCGACCTCGACATCGAGGCCGGGCACTTCTTCTCGCTGCTCGGCCCCTCCGGCTGCGGCAAGACCACCTCACTGCGCATGATCGGCGGGTTCACCGACCCCACCGAGGGCTCGGTGCTGCTGGCCGGCGAGGACGTGACCGGGCTGCCGCCCAACAAGCGCAACGTCAACACCGTCTTCCAGAGCTACGCCCTCTTCGACCACCTGAGCATCGCCGACAACATCGGCTTCGGCC
Source organism: Streptomyces albidicamelliae (assembly GCF_025642175.1). NCBI lineage: Bacteria > Bacillati > Actinomycetota > Actinomycetes > Kitasatosporales > Streptomycetaceae > Streptomyces > Streptomyces albidicamelliae. The sequence continues at coordinate 849,658 of NZ_CP106795.1, forward strand.
TCAAGCGCAAGGGCGTCGACCGCGCCGAGACGCGCCGGCGGGTGGCCGAGATGCTGGACCTGGTCCAGCTCGGCGGCCTGGCCGAGCGCAAGCCCCGTACCCTCTCCGGCGGCCAGCGCCAGCGCGTCGCCCTGGCCCGCGCCCTCGTCAACCGGCCCGCGGTCCTCCTCCTGGACGAGCCGCTGGCGGCCCTCGACCTGAAGCTGCGCCGGCAGATGCAGGTGGAGCTGAAGCAGATCCAGCGCGAGGTCGGCATCACCTTCGTCTTCGTCACCCACGACCAGGACGAGGCGCTCACCATGTCCGACCGGATCGCCGTGATGAACGCCGGCCGGGTCGAGCAGTGCGGCACCCCCGAGGACATCTACGAGCACCCGGCGAGCCGCTTCGTCGCCTCCTTCATGGGCACCTCCAACCTGATGACGGGCACCTACCGCGGCGGCGAGGTCGCCCTGGACAAGGGCCCCGCCCTGCCGGTCGGCCACCGCTCCGGCATCACGGAGGGCACCGCCGTCAGCGTCTCCGTCCGCCCCGAGAAGATCTGGCTGTCCGACTTCGAACCGGGCATGTCGGTGCTCAGCGGGGTGATCCGCGAGACCGTCTACAGCGGCGCGACCACCACCTATCTCATCGAGCTCGCCCCCGGCGTCACCCTGTCGGTGCTGGAGCAGAACACGGACCGCGCCCGCATGGAGGACCGCTGGAGCGGCGGCGAGACCGTCGAGTTCGCCTGGCGCCCCGAGCACTGCCTGGTCATGGCCTGACCGCGTCCGAACCGGAGAGCGAAACTGATGCATCACGACGTGATCGTGCTCGGCGCCGGACTGGCCGGGCTCACCGCCGCCCGCGACCTGGCGGCCGCCGGCACCGACGTACTCGTCCTGGAGGCCCGTGACCGCGTCGGCGGCCGGGTCGAGCAGACCCGCACCCCCGACGGCCGCACCGTCCAGCTGGGCGGCGAGGTGGTCGGCCGGGGGCACACCGCCTATCTGCGACTCGCCGGGGAACTCGGCCTCGCACTCGTGCCCAGCTACGTGGCCGAACCCGGCCGGATCACCCGCGCCACCCCGGAGGGCCGCTCGGTCGGCGATCCGCCGCACTGGTTCGGCCCCGGCGACGCGGCCCTGCACGACAAGCTGGGCGCGGAGTTCGGCGCCCTGGCCGCCGGCGTCGACCCCGACGACCCCTGGTCGCATCCCGACGCCGCCGCCCTGGACCGGCTGTCCGTGGCCGGCTGGCTGCGCTCCCGGCACGCCACCCCGGCCGTGGTCCGCCTGTGGGAGATCGGCCAGCTCGCCCTGGCCGGCGGCTCCTACGAACGGATCTCCCTGCTGGCCGCGCTGCGCAAGAGCGCGGCGGTCCCCGGCTCGGGCGGTGGCGACTACGACTACGAGGACTGGGAGGGACTGAAGCTGGCGGCCGGTTCGGCGACCCTCGCCGAGGTACTCGGCCGCGCTCTCGGCCCCCGCGTCCGGCTCGGCTCACCCGTCGCCGCCCTGGACGTACGCCCCGGCCACTGTCGCGTCCGGCTGGTCACCGGTGAGGTCCTGACCGCCACCGCCGTGGTGAGCGCGCTGCCCGTCGGCCCGCTGCGGGACGTCGCCGTCACCGGTGTGAGCGAGGCCAGGCTCGCCTCCCTGCACCGGCAGCGGCAGGCGACGGCCGCGAAGTTCGCCGCCGTGTACGACCGCCCCTTCTGGCGGGACGCCGGCCTCAACGCCCTGTCCGAGGCGGAGGGGGTGCTGGGCAGCACCTGGCCGCAGAACGAGGGCGTGCTGTCGGCGCTGATCCCGCCCGAGCGGTACGGCGTCCTGCTCGGCACCCCGCCCGCGCTGCGCACGCCCGAACTGCTCGCCGAGATCGCCGGCATGTTCGGCGACGAGGCGCTGCGGCCGACGGCCTGCCACCTGCGGCTGTGGGGCACCGACCCGTGGACCCGGGGCTACGTCACCCAGTGGCCGCCGGGCGAGGTCATGGCGGTCGGCCCGCTGCACGGCACGCACGAACCCCCGTTCTACGTCTGCGGCTCGGACCAATGGGTCGCCGGATACATGGAGGGCGCCGTCCGCACCGGGCGCGCCGCCGCCGAGGAGGCGCTGCGCCGTGGCTGACCCCGAACACCTCACGACCGTGCTCAACCACATCGGCGGCAAGGAGGTGCCGGCCGCCGCCGGGGCCACCCTGCGGCTGATCGACCCGGCCACCGGGCAGCTGCACGGCACGGCCCCGCTGTCCGGGCGCGAGGACGTCGACGAGGCCTGCCGGGCCGCCCAGGAGGCCTTCCCCGGCTGGTCGTCGACGACGCCCGCGCAGCGGCAGACCGCCCTGCTGCGCATCGCCGACGCCCTGGAGCGGGAGGCCGCGGCCGTGGCCGACGCGGAGGTGACCGACACCGGCAAGCCACGCGCCCTGTTCCTGGCGGACGAACTGCCCGCGATCACCGATGTGCTGCGGTACTTCGCGGGAGCCGCCCGGAACCTGCCGGGCGCCGCGGCCGCCGAGTACACCCCGGGCCGCACCTCACTGCTGCGCCGCGAACCGGTCGGCGTCTGCGCCCAGATCACCCCGTGGAACTACCCGCTGATGATGGCGGTGTGGAAGGTCGCACCCGCGCTCGCCGCCGGCAACACCGTCGTGCTGAAGCCCTCCGACACCACGCCGTCCTCGGCCGTGCTCCTCGCCCGGCTGGCCGCCGGGCACCTGCCGCCCGGCGTGCTCAACGTGGTCTGCGGCGACCGGGACACCGGGCGCGCCCTCGTCGCCCACCGGCACGTGCGGCTCGTCGCCGTCACCGGCAGCGTCCGCGCCGGACAGGAGATCGCCGCCGCGGCGGCGGCCGACCTCAAACGGCTGCACCTCGAACTCGGCGGCAACGCACCGGTCCTGATCCACGAGGACGCCGATCTCGACGACGCCGTCGAGCAGTTGTCGTCGCTGGCCTTCTACAACGCGGGGCAGGACTGCACGGCCGCCACCAGGATCCTGGTCCACGAGCGGATCCACGACACCTTCCTGGACGCCTTCGCCCGCCGTGCCGCCCAGCGGGTGCCCGGCGCCCCGGACGACGCGCGGGCCGACTTCGGTCCCCTGGCCAACGCCGTGCAACTCGCCTCCGTGCGGGGCCTGCTGGAGCGGCTGCCGGACCACGCCGAGGTCGTCACGGGCGGCGCGGCCCTCGACGGGCCCGGCTACTTCCACCGGCCGACGGTGGTGGCCGGGGCCCGGCAGGACGACGAGATCGTCCGCAGCGAGGTGTTCGGACCGGTCGTCACCGTCCAGCCGTTCACCGGCGAGGCCGAGGCCCTGCGCCTGGCCAACGGGGTGCCCCAGGGGCTCGCGGCGAGTGTCTGGACCCGGGACCACGACCGCGCGATGCGCGCGAGCCGGGAGCTGCACACCGGCATCGTCTGGGTCAACACCCATGGCACGACGGTGTCCGAGATGCCGCACGGGGGCGTACGGCACTCCGGATACGGCAGCGACCTCTCCCTCACCGGCCTGCTCGACTACACCCAGGTGAAACACGTCATGCTGTGACGGGCGTCCGATCCCAGGGTCTATCGTGTCCCCCATGTCTGTGCCGGAACTCATCCGTATCGTCTCCCGCGACTCGCCCATGGCGCTGGCTCAGGTCGAGCGCGTACGCGCCGAGTTGGCCGTACTGCACCCCGGGGTGCGGACCGAGGTCGTCCCCGTGAAGACCACCGGTGACAAGTGGATGGGCGACCTGTCCCAGGTCGAGGGCAAGGGCGCGTTCACCAAGGAGGTGGACGCCGCCCTGCTCGCCGGGGAGGCCGACCTCGCGGTGCACTGCGTCAAGGACGTGCCCGCCGACCGCCCGCTGCCCGCGGGGACGGTGTTCGCCGCGTTCCTGAAGCGGGACGACATCCGGGACGCGCTGGTGCACCCGGGCGGACTCGGGCTGGACGAGCTGCCGGCCGGCACCCGGATCGGCACCTCCTCGGTGCGCCGGATCGCGCAGCTGGCCGCCACGCACCCGCATCTGGAGTGCGTGCCGTTCCGCGGGAACGCCAACCGGCGGCTGGAGAAGCTGGCCGCCGGCGAGGCGGACGCGCTGCTGCTGGCGGCGTCCGGGCTGGAGCGGATCGGCCGCACGGACGTGATCAGCGAGGTGCTGTCGACGGAGACGATGATGCCGCCGATCGGGGCGGGCATCCTCGCTCTGCAGTGCCGTGAGGACGACAGGCAGCTGATCGACGCGGTCAGCGGCCTCGGCGACCCGGACACCCACCGGGAGGCCACGGCCGAACGGATGTTCCTGCATGTGCTGCAGGGCCACTGCAACAGCCCGATCGCCGGCTACGCGCGCGTGGACCGCGGCGGTGAACTCTCGCTGCGGGCCTGTGTGTTCACCCCGGACGGCAAGACCCGGCTGAACGCCCACGAGTGGGCGGGCCGGCTCGATCCGGCCACGCTCGGCACCTCGGTGGCGGTGGCGCTGCTGCGGCAGGGCGCCCGGGAGATCATCGACGGCATCGCGCACTGATCCCGCGCTCCGCCCGGCCGTACGGCACCGCCGCTCGCGTCAGGCGGTGCCGGGCTCGGTCTGGTCCTTGAGGAAGGCGCTCACCTGGTGGGCGAGGCCCGCCTGCGCGGTGCCCGTGGAAGCGGCCGCCGTGGCCGACTCCGCGACACCGATGCCGCCCGCCCACAGCCGGCGGTCGGCCCACTCCTCGTCGACCCGCAGCTGCACCTGCACGTCCACATGGCTGAGGGCGCCCTCGGGGGCGGCGGCGTAGATCACGGCGGTGGCCCGGCGCAGCGGATAGACGTCGAAGCCCTCGATGAACTGCGAGCTGCGCCAGTCGATGAAGGCGCCCTCGCCGTCGGGGCCGACCCGCACGTCGATCTGGCCGTCCTCCAGGTGGATGCCGTAGTGCCGGGTTCCGCGGTTCTCGATCGTCACCCGGACACTGAAGTACGTCAGCCCGACGGCGGCGTCGTCGCGTCCGCGCGGGGGCTCGGCGGCCTCCAGACGGTGGACGCGGACGCGCAGACCGGCATGCTCGTCGTACTCCTGCCAGTCCCCGACCACGTTCGGCTCGTACACAGTGCCCCTCTCGCCTTTCGAGAGCTGCTGTTTATCTGTGTGCTCAGCGCACTGTCAAATGAGCAGAATGCGCTGTGGCCAGGGAATTCACCCGCTTTGATCGGTGATCAAGCGCTGCGCAGGAAGAATCCCCTCGCGGCCTCGTCCGGCGGGCGAGGCGGGCGTGCCGCACATCACGTCGCCGGGCAAGATCAGCGGGCCAGCCGGCCGAGCAGCGAGGAGGCCGTGGCGACGCCGAGGGCGGCGGCCACCGCGAGCACGCCGTAGTCGGCGGCGAGATGCGCGGGTGTGACCAGCAGCAGGCCGCGCAGGGCGTCGACTTGACAGCTCAGCGGGTTGGCCGTGCTGTCGGCCCGGAGCCGGCCCGGCATCACCGAAACGGGGTAGAGGGCGTGGGAGCCCCCCGGCCGACGCGGGGCCGTACCCGAGCCGTCCGCCTCCGGCGCCGCCGCTCCACCGACCCCCGCTTCCGGCCCGCCCAGCGCGAGCCGAGCCGCGCCCGTGGCCTCCGCCCCCGTCGCCTCCTCAGGCACCGCCGCGCCACCCGCTACCGCGGCCGTCCCGGTCTCCGTTCCGGGAATGCCGTCAGGCACCGCCGGCCACTGCGAACCCCCGACCCGCGCGCGACCGTGGCCGCGGTCTCCGCCCAGGCCACCTCCTCCGGCGCTGCCGCGCCCCCCCGACCGCACCGAGCGCCGCACCCGACCCCTCCGAGCGCCCCGGCCGACGCGGGGCCGCACCGGACCCCTCAGCCCCCGGCTCCCCCGCTCCACCGACCGGTGCTTCCGGCCGACCGCCGCCCACCGTGCGCGAAGCGTGGGCCATGGCTTCGTCCCCGGGGTACGGGGTCGTGCCGTGGGTCGATCGTCATGATTCCTCGGCCTCCTCGTGGAGGGTGGCGGCCGGCTTGCGCAGGGCCGGGAGGGCCGCGCGCAGGGCCTCGTGGTCGGCGTCGTCGAGCCGGGAGACGTGGCGGACCACCAGCTCGGCCCGACGGCACTGCCAGTCCCCGAGCCGCTTCCCGGCGGCGCCGGTCGGCAGCAGGCGGGCGGCGCGGCGGTCGGCGGGATCGGTATCCCGGACGAGGTATCCGTCCCGGACGAGCCGGTTGACGAAGGTAGACACCGAGTTGCCCGTTAGGTGCAGCCGCCGGGCCGCCGCCGACACGCCGATGCCCGGCCGGGCCTCGACCGATGCGTACCAGCGCGTCGGCCGGCTCCTCCGGGAACATGTCCCAAGCCCGTCTCCGGAACGCGCGAAGTCCTTTATGTACTCAATTGTTTATGGATGTCCACCAAGGGGAAAACGAACGTAAGTGCTTCGGACAGGAGGCACGTCCGTGGGAGCCGGCGCAGCCGGATCGCCCCGGTGTCACAACCTGGTCCGAGCGCACCTCCCGCGGTGTCTGTCCCTTCAGCACCTGCTGAGAGAGGTGCGCACGATGCCTGTCACCGGCAGCAGCACCAAGCCCCATCCCCACGACGACGCCCCCGACACGGTGGAGTCCTTCGAGCGGCTCGCGAAGCTGCCCGACGGTCCTGAGCGCCGGGCGCTCCGCGACGAGCTGATCGAACTCTGGCTCCCCATGGCCGAGCGGATCGCCGTGCGCTTCCGCGGCCGCGGCGAGGCCCTGGAGGACCTGTACCAGGTGGCCGCCCTCGGACTCGTGAAGGCCGTCGACCACTTCGATCCGGAGCGCGGCAGGGCGTTCGAGGCGTACGCCGTGCCGACGATCACCGGGGAGATCAAACGCCACTTCCGCGACCACATGTGGACCCTGCACGTGCCGCGCCGGGTGCAGGACCTGCGCAACCGGGTCCGCAGCGCCGCGAAGGAACTCGCGCAGACCACGTCCGGCCGGGCCCCCACGGTCGCCGAGATCGCCGCGTACACCCGGCTCACCGAGGACGAGGTGCGCACCGGCATGGAGGCCCTGGAGTGCTTCTCCGCGCTGTCGCTGGACGCCGAGGTGGCCGGTACGGACGGTTACGCCCTCGGCGACTCCCTCGGCGCGTCCGACCCCGGCTTCGACCTGGTGGTCGACCGGGCCGCCGTCCGGCCCTGCCTCGACGCCCTGCCCGAACGCGAGCGCCTCATTCTCTACCTGCGGTTCTTCCGCGGTATGACCCAGAGCCGGATCGCCGACCAGCTCGGCATCTCGCAGATGCACGTCTCCCGGCTGCTCAGCAGCTGCTTCGACCGGCTGCGCGAGGAACTGCTCGCGGAGATCCGCTGAGCACCTCCCCGGCGGCCCGCCGGCCCCTCACGTCACGCGTCCGCGCCGGGTACCTGCGTGGGGCCGTAGCGGTCCAGGGCGTCCTCCAGTGCGGCCCGCACCTCGGGCGGGATGTCACCCCGGCGCCCCCAGACGAGGATCAGTTCGGCGATGTTCCGCAGTTTGATGTTGGTGTGCTGGGAGACGTCTTTGAGCACCTCCCAGCCCTGGTCCGGGGTCACCCGGCCGAAGGCCACCATCATCCCGATCGCCTGATCGACCACCGCGTGGGAGGCCACGGCCTCCTTCAACTGGTCGACCTCCGCCTGAAGCTCGGCGATGCGGTCCGCTTCGCTCTCTCCCATGCCTCCCATGGTGCGCGGACGGCCCAGCGGTGGGCCACCCCGGGGTACTGACCCCCGCCACCCGGGGTACTCGACAGGCACCCTCCCCCCTTCCGGCCGGACACTGGTGCAAGACCGGTGGCCGCCCGGCCCCGCACCGAGAGCAGGACGCACTGCCATGAACCAAGACCCCCCTGTCAGCTGCGGACGGAGCGAAGGCGCGCCGAGGCGCCGGGACGTCGTCTCCACCCACTCGGTCTTCGGTGCGCCGTGCTGGGTGAGTCTCACCAGCCGGGACCTGGAGGCCACGCAGGACTTCTACACGGCCGTCCTCGGCTGGCGCTGGCGCGGCGCGAAACTCGGCGAGCACTTCCGTATCGCCCTCGCGAACGGGGTGCCGGTGGCCGGGATCGCCGCCGTCGCCGCGATGTGGCAGATGGCGGTGGCCTGGACGCCGTACTTCGCCGTGCCGGACGCCGACGTGGCCGTGGCCCGGGCCCGCGAGCGGGGCGGCACGGCGGCCGTGGGGCCGCTGTCCTTCCCGCCGGGCCGTGCCGCGCTCCTCGCGGACCGGGACGGGGCGACCTTCGGCATCTGGCAGGGCGAGCTGGTCTACAACTGGGAGGTGTGGCGGCGGGCCAGGCCGGCCTTCATCCGGCTGCACACCCGCGACGCCTTCGATTCCGCGATCTTCTACGGCGAGATCCTGGACTGGGCGTCCGAGGTGTCGGGGTGCGAGGTCGAGTACGCGGGCGGAGAGGTGCTGCTGCGCTACCAGGGGGACGTGGTCGCGCGCATCGACTCCGGCGCCGTGGAGGCCGCCCCGGACCCCTCCGTGCGCCCGCACTGGCAGATCCACTTCGCCGTGTCCGACGTGGCCGCCTGCGCCCGTGCGGCGGAGAAGCACGGCGGCAGCGTCCTGAGCGAGGACGAGCAGGAGGCGGTGCTGCGCGACGCGGACGGCGCGCAGTTCACCGTGACGTCCCGCAGCCACCGGTGACCGGACCGCAGGGGGGACCCTCCGCCTGCGGGGAGCCGCCTGCCGCGAGCCGGCCGGGCCCCGGTGGCCGGGGCCGCGCCTAGCCGGCCGCTCTCGACGGCCTGGACAGCAGGATCAGGCTGCGCGCCTCCACGCGGAGCTTCGTGGCCGCCTTGCGTTCGCGTTCGTCGGGGACGCCGTCGGGGTCCGCGGTGTCGATGAGGGTGGTCCAGCGCTCGCCGAAGGCGTCGCCCGGCAGCCGGAAGTCGACCGGCTCCCAGTAGCCGTTGACGAGCAGCAGGAAGCTGTCGTCGGTCATGCGGCGCCCGTACGGGTCGCGTTCGGCGATGGCGTCGCCGTTGAGGAACACGCCGACCGAGTGCGCGTCGCCGCGCTGCCAGTCCCGGTCGGTCATCTCGCGGGCGTCCGGCCGCATCCACATGAGGTCGGGCAGCGGCTGCTCGGCCTTGGTCGCGGTCTCGCCGCGGAAGAAGCGGCGGCGGCGCAGCACCGGATGCGCGGCACGCAGGCCGATGAGGCGCCGGGTGAACTCCACCAGGGAGCCCTGTTCCTCCGTCAGCTCCCAGTCGACCCAGGAGATCTCGTTGTCCTGGCAGTAGGCGTTGTTGTTGCCGCCCTGGGTGCGGCCGAGTTCGTCGCCGTGGCAGAGCATCGGGATGCCCTGCGAGAGCAGCAGCGTGGCCAGCAGGTTGCGCTGCTGGCGGGCGCGCAGTTCGAGGACGGCGGGATCGTCGGTGTCGCCCTCCGCGCCGCAGTTCCAGGACCGGTTGTGGTTCTCGCCGTCCCGGTTGTCCTCGCCGTTGTCCTCGTTGTGCTTGTCGTTGTACGACACCAGGTCGCGCAGGGTGAAACCGTCGTGCGCCGTGACGAAGTTGACGCTCGCCCGGGGCCGGCGCCGGCTGTGCTGGTAGATGTCGGAGGAGCCGGTCAGGCGGGAGGCGAACTCGCCGAGGGAACCGGGCTCCGCGCGCCAGAAGTCCCGTACGGCGTCCCGGTACTTGCCGTTCCACTCCGACCACAGCGGCGGGAAGTTGCCCACCTGGTAGCCGCCCTCGCCCACGTCCCAGGGCTCCGCGATCAGCTTGACGCGGCTGATCACCGGGTCCTGCTGGATCAGGTCGAAGAACGCCGAGAGCCGGTCCACCTCGTGGAACTGCCGCGCCAGCGTGGCCGCGAGGTCGAAGCGGAAGCCGTCGACGTGCATCTCGGTGACCCAGTACCGCAGCGAGTCCATGATCAGCTGCAGTACGTAGGGGTGCCGCATCAGCAGGCTGTTGCCGGTGCCGGTGGTGTCGTAGTAGTGCGCCCAGTCACCGTCGACCAGGCGGTAGTACGAGGCGTTGTCGATGCCCCGGAAGGACAGCGTGGGGCCCATCTCGTTGCCCTCGGCGGTGTGGTTGTAGACCACGTCGAGGATGACTTCGAGGCCGGCCGCGTGCAGCGCCTTCACCATCGCCTTGAACTCGTTGACCTGCTGGCCGAGGCTGCCGAAGGCGGCGTAGGCGTTGTGCGGGGCGAAGAAGCCGATGGTGTTGTAGCCCCAGTAGTTGGACAGCCGCCGGTCCTGGAGGACACCGTCCTGCACGAACTGGTGGACAGGCATCAGCTCCACCGCGGTCACACCGAGCGAGGTGAGGTGCTCGACGACGGAGGGGTGGGCGAGTCCGGCGTAGGTGCCGCGCAGCCGTTCGGGCACGTCCGGGTGGGTGCGGGTCATGCCGCGCACGTGCGCCTCGTAGATGACCGATTCCGCGTACGGCGTCCGCGGCGGGCGGTCGTCGCCCCAGTCGAAGAACGGGTCGGTGACCACGCCGAGCATGGAGTGGCCCGCGCTGTCGGCCGGGGCGGGACCGTCCGGGGCGCGCTCGTACAGGGAGGCGTGGTTGTCGATCTGGCCGTCCACGGCACGGGCGTACGGGTCGAGCAGCAGCTTGGCCGGGTTGCAGCGGTTGCCGAGGGCGGGCTGCCAGGGGCCGTGCACGCGGAAGCCGTAGCGCTGGCCGGGGCCGATGCCGGGCAGGTAGGCATGCCAGACGAAGCCGTCGACCTCGTGCAGCCGTACCGGGGTCTCCTTGCCGTTCTCGGCGACCAGGATCAGCTCGACGCGCTCGGCGACCTCGCTGAACAGGGCGAAGTTGGTGCCCTGTCCGTCGAAGGAGGCGCCCAACGGGTAGGGGTGCCCGCTCCACACGGGCACCCCTGCACGCTTCTTGCGGGCGGTCACCGGCTGCCCTCCAGGGCGCCGTCACCGGCCGGCGCGGGCGCGGCCAGCACCGCCGTCCGCAAGGCGCGCGGCACGCGGAGGCCCGTGCGCAGGGCGGGTTCGGGTGCGGTGGGCACCAGCGGGACGCGTTCGCCGGAACGGGCGCGCTGCGAGAACCAGATGATCTTGCTGCCGGTGTCGGAGGCACAGCACCCCCAGCCGTCGCTCATCGCGGCGATGTCCGCCAGGCAGGACCGCAGGTCCAGGTCCGGGCGCAGATCGGGGTCGTCGTCGCCGAAGGCGGTGATCAGGTGCTGACCGTTCCACCACATCTCGATCGAGGTGTGCTTGTCGGTCGCGTGCTCGTCGATCGCCCTCAGCAGCAGTTCCGCGCCGAGGCAGACCGGGGCCACGAGGTTCTCGAGGTCCCAGTAGCGGAGGTGGGCGGCCAGGATGCGGCTGACCTGTACCACTCGTTCCGGACTGACTTCCACGTCGAGGTGGTAGTAGCAGGGCACTGCGGTCTTCATCGTCGCTTGCTCCTCACCGGCGAAGCTCTCGCTCCCCTTGCCCCGTCCGGGAGGGATCCCGGACACATAGCGTGAGCGGTTATCGCTTCTGAGTCACCTTCACGATGCGGGCACTACGCCATTCGTGCAACACGAGCACCCGACACACCAAATGGTTGAAGCTCCAACAAGACGCTGCGTCATCGTGCGTGCACCATAAGTGAAAGCCTCGATCGCCGTAACGGTGCCGCGCCTTCCCGTGCGCGGACACCACCCGACCGTCGGGAACGCGCCCAGTCGAGAGCGTGGAGGGTGAAGAGGGCGATGCTGCTACCCGCCAAGGCCGAAGTGGCCCGGCAGTTGCGGCGTTACCGGGCGTGGGAGCGCGTGATGCTCGCCTCGCCCCACGACCGCACGGTCCGGGCCACCTTCGAGGACTCGGGTTACACGCTGTGCGTTCTGATGGGCAAACGGTGCGCCCGCGAGGCCGCGGACGCGGCCGAGCGCTATCTGCGCACCAACCTGGTCACCTACCTGCGCGAGCAGGACGGACGGCCGCAGTCGCGCCGGACGGGCAGAAGAGCGCAGCCACCGGAGCGGCGTTCCACGGCGCCAAGCCCCTGACCTGGCACCGTACAAGGCGTTCCCCCCACGGGACCGATCCGATTCGGCCCGTCTCGGATCGCGAAGCCGGGCCGCGTGCCCGGCTTCGCGCACGGCGGAGGTGAGATACATGCGCAGGACCCCGGCCATCGGCCGTGTACCGGTACGCGACGTCCGGCCGGCCGTGGAGTGCGGCAGGCGCCCGGCGAAGGCGGTGATCGGTGAGACCTTCGAGGTCACGGCCACCGTCTTCCGTGAAGGGCACGACGCCGTGGGTGCCAATGTGGTCCTGCGCGATCCCCAGGGCCGCCGAGGCCCCTGGACTCCGATGCGGGAGCTGTCCCCGGGCAGCGACCGCTGGGGCGCCGAGATCACTCCGGACGCCACCGGCCGCTGGACCTTCCGGGTGGAGGCGTGGAGTCATCCGCTGGCCACCTGGCGGCACACCGCGTCCATCAAGGTGCCGGCCGGCATCGACACCGGTCTGGTGCTGGAGGAGGGCGCCGAGCTGTACGAGCGTGCGGCGGCGGGCGTCCCCAAAGGCCCCGAGCGGAACCGGGTGTTGGCAGCCGCGCACGCCCTCGGCGACGACTCGCTGTCGGTGCACGACCGCCTGAAGGCCGCCCTGGCCCCGGAGGTGGAGGAACTCCTCACCCGGTACCCCCTGCGCGACCTGGTGACGGCATCCGACGCGATGCCGCTGCTGGTGGAGCGTGAGCGGGCGCTGTTCGGTTCGTGGTACGAGTTCTTCCCGCGCTCGGAGGGCACGGCGGAGCGGCCGCACGGCACGTTCCGCACCGCGGCCCGACGGCTGGCGGCGATCGCCGACATGGGCTTCGACGTCGTCTACCTGCCGCCGATCCACCCGATCGGCACGACCTTCCGCAAGGGCCGCAACAACACGCTGAACGCCGGCCCGGACGACGTGGGCGTGCCCTGGGCCATCGGTTCTCCCGAGGGCGGGCACGACGCCGTCCACCCGGACCTCGGCACGATCGAGGACTTCGACTTCTTCGTCGCCGAGGCGCGGAAGCTGAACCTGGAGATCGCGCTGGACTTCGCCCTGCAGTGCTCCCCCGACCACCCCTGGGTGGAGAAGCATCCGGAGTGGTTCCACCACCGTCCGGACGGCACCATCGCCTACGCCGAGAACCCGCCGAAGAAGTACCAGGACATCTACCCGATCGCCTTCGACGCGGACATGGACGGGCTCGTCACCGAGACCGTGAGGGTCCTGCGGCACTGGATGGACCACGGGGTGCGGATCTTCCGGGTGGACAACCCGCACACCAAGCCGGTCGTGTTCTGGGAACGGGTCATCGGCGAGATCAACGGCCGGGACCCGGACGTGATCTTCCTGGCCGAGGCGTTCACCCGGCCCGCGATGATGCACACCCTCGCGCAGGTCGGGTTCCAGCAGTCGTACACGTACTTCACCTGGCGCAACGACAAGCAGGAGCTGACGGAGTACCTGACGGAGCTGTCCGGCGAGGCGGCGGCCTACATGCGCCCCAACCTCTTCCCCAGCACCCCGGACATCCTGCACGCCCACCTCCAGCACGGCGGCCGGCCCGCCTTCGAGGCCCGCGCCGTCCTCGCCGCCACCCTCTCCCCCACCTGGGGTGTCTACAGCGGCTACGAACTGTGCGAGAACACCCCGCTGCGGCCGGGCAGTGAGGAGTACCTGGACTCGGAGAAGTACCAGCTGAAACCCCGCGACTGGGAGGCCGCCGCACGCGAGGGCCGGACCATCGCCCCGCTCATCACCCGGCTCAACGACATCCGTCGCCGGCACCCCGCGCTACAGCGCCTGCGGAATCTCCGCTTCCATCGGACCGACAACGACGCCGTGCTCGCCTACAGCAAGAGCACGGGCACGGACACGGTCATCGTGGTCGTCAATCTCGACCCGCAGCACACCCAGGAGGCCACGGTCTCGTTGGACATGCCGCAACTCGGCCTGGACTGGCACGACGCCCTGTCGGTGCACGACGAACTGACGGGCGGTACGTACCACTGGGGCAGGACCAACTACGTGCGTCTGACGCCCGGCAGCGCGCCGGCGCACGTGCTCCACGTCGGGCGATCGACGCCCCAGAACGGAGGGCCCGCAGCCTCATGACCGTCAACGAACCGGTACTGGACACGTTCGAGGACACTCCGGCGAAGGACCGGGACCCGGACTGGTTCAAGCGAGCCGTCTTCTACGAGGTCCTCGTCCGGTCCTTCCAGGACAGCAACGGCGACGGTGTCGGCGACCTGAAGGGCCTGACCGCCAAACTCGACTACCTGCAATGGCTCGGCGTGGACTGCCTGTGGCTGCCGCCGTTCTTCAAGTCGCCGCTGCGCGACGGAGGTTACGACGTCTCCGACTACACCGCGGTGCTCCCCGAGTTCGGCGACCTCGCCGACTTCGTGGAGTTCGTGGACGCCGCCCACCAGCGCGGCATGCGCGTCATCATCGACTTCGTCATGAACCACACGAGTGACGAGCACCCGTGGTTCCAGGAGTCCCGCGAGAACCCCGACGGGCCCTACGGCGACTACTACATGTGGGCCGACGACGACAAGCAGTACCAGGACGCCCGGATCATCTTCGTCGACACCGAGGCCTCCAACTGGACCTTCGACCCGGTGCGCGGCCAGTACTACTTCCACCGGTTCTTCTCGCACCAGCCGGACCTGAACTACGAGAACCCGGCCGTGCAGGAGGAGATCCTGGCGGCCCTGAAGTTCTGGCTGGACCTGGGCATCGACGGATTCCGTCTCGACGCGGTCCCCTACCTCTACGCGGAGGAGGGCACCAACTGCGAGAACCTGCCCGCCACCCACGAGTTCCTGAGGCGGGTGCGCAAGGAGATCGACGCGCAGTACCCCGACACCGTGCTGCTGGCCGAGGCCAACCAGTGGCCGGAGGACGTCGTCGACTACTTCGGCGACTACGCCTCCGGCGGCGACGAATGCCACATGGCGTTCCACTTCCCCGTCATGCCGCGCATCTTCATGGCCGTCCGCCGCGAGTCCCGCTACCCCGTCTCGGAGATCCTGGCCAAGACCCCGGCCATCCCGGCCGGCTGCCAGTGGGGCATCTTCCTGCGCAACCACGACGAGCTCACCCTCGAAATGGTCACCGACGAGGAACGCGACTACATGTGGGCCGAGTACGCCAAGGACCCGCGGATGCGCGCCAACATCGGCATCCGCCGCCGCCTCGCCCCACTGCTCGACAACGACCGCAACCAGATCGAGCTGTTCACCGCCCTGCTGCTGTCCCTGCCCGGCTCGCCGATCCTCTACTACGGCGACGAGATCGGCATGGGCGACAACATCTGGCTCGGCGACCGCGACGCCGTCCGCACCCCCATGCAGTGGACACCCGACCGCAACGCCGGCTTCTCCTCCAGCGACCCCGGACGCCTGTTCCTGCCCACCATCATGGACCCCGTCTACGGCTACCAGGTCACCAACGTCGAAGCCTCCATGTCCTCCCCGTCCAGCCTGCTCCACTGGACGCGCCGCATGATCGAGATCCGCAAGCAGAACCCCGCCTTCGGACTCGGGTCATTCACGGAGCTGCAGTCCTCCAACCCGGCGGTGCTCGCCTTCCTGCGCGAGTACGGCGACGACCTCGTGCTGTGCGTGAACAACTTCTCCCGCTTCGCCCAGCCCACCGAGCTCGACCTGCGGGCCTACGACGGACGGCACCCCGTCGAACTGATCGGCGGTGTGCGCTTCCCGGCGATCGGTGAACTGCCCTACCTGCTCACCCTGCAAGGCCACGGCTTCTACTGGTTCCGGCTCACCCGAGTCGCATCCCGCATCGGCCGCCGCCGCTGAACCCCGGCGCCGAGGAAAGGACGCGTCACCATGCCGAAGACCATCACTCCCCGACCGAGAACCGCCGTCGGCGTCGACGGCCCGCTGGTCTCGCTCGGGGCGCTGCTGCGCGAGTGGCTGCCGAGGCAACGCTGGTTCGCGGGCAAGGACCGGCCGGTCACCGAGCTGTCGGTGCTGTCCGTGACCGAGCTGTTCCCCGGCTGTCTGCACCTGCTGGTCCACGCCTCCCACGCGCCCGTGCCCACCCCCGGCGGCACTCCCCCGCCCGGGGACTGCTACCAACTGCTGCTGGGGCTGCGCGAGAACCCGGTGCCGCGGCTGGAACGGGCGTACATCGGGCGTGCGGTGGAGGGCCCGCTCGCGGGGCTCGCGGTCTACGACGCGCTGCACGACCCCCGCTCGGCGAACCTGCTGCTGGAGCGGCTGCGGCAGCCCGGCGCGGCGGGCCCGCTGCGCTTCGAGGCGGATCCGGGCGCGCACCTGCCCGGGGGCTGCCGCCGCGGCTGCTGGACGCCGAGCAGTCCAACACGTCGATCGTGTACGGCGACGCGTACATCCTGAAGCTGTTCCGCCGCATCCAGCCCGGCGTCAACCCGGACCTCGAGGTGTCGGCCGCCCTGGCCGCCCAGGGATGCACCCGGGTGCCGGCGCCGGTGGCCTGGTTCGGCACGACCGAGCCGCAGCCCGCGACGCTCGGCGTGCTGCAGCCCTTCCTGCCGGACGCCACCGACGGCTGGACGCTGGCCCTGCGCGCGCTCGCCGCGGGTGACGACTTCACCGGAGAGGCCCGCGAGCTCGGCCGGGCCATGGCCGAGGTGCACCTGGCGCTGGCGGAGGCCTTCCCGCCCGCGGGGCCGGGCGAGAACGGCCGGACGGCCGAGGCGATGTGCGCGCGGCTGGACGCGGCAGCGCACGCCGTGCCCGGGCTGCGGCCCTTCGTACCGGGCCTGCGGACCGCGTTCGGGGCGCTGGCCACCTGCGACACCGGCCCGGCCGCTCAGCGCATCCACGGGGACCTGCACCTCGGGCAGGTGCTCCGGGCCGGCCGGGACTGGTTCGTCATCGACTTCGAGGGCGAGCCGTCCCGGCCGCTGTCCGAGCGGCGGGTCCCCCAGTCCCCGGTGCGGGACGTGGCGGGGATGCTCCGCTCCTTCGACTACGCGGCCCGGCAGCGCCGCCCCTGGCGACCCGAATGGGCGCGCCGCTGCCGGGAGGCGTTCTGCGCGGGCTACGCGGCCCGTGCCGGCTGGGACCCACGGAAGAAGCACGCGCTGCTGCGCGCGCACGAGACGGACAGGGCGGTCTACGAGGTGCTGTACGAGGCGAGACACCGGCCCGACTGGCTGCCGGTACCGATGGCGGCGATCAAGCGACTCGCCGTGTGGGGAGGCTGAGGTCATGGCACTGCGCGACACCACACGGCCCGAGGCCGCCGGCCCCAAGGCGGCCCCGGCCGCCCCGCTGGACCCCGCCGACCGGGGCCGCCTGCTGGGCGGTGCGCACCACGATCCGCACGCCCTGCTGGGCGCCCACCCGGTCCCGGGCGGCACCCTGTTCCGCACCCTGCGCCCGAACGCCCGCGCGGTGAGCGTCGTGGTCGACGGCAGGGGCACTCCGCTGGAGTCGGAGGGCGACGGGCTGTTCGCGGCCGTGCTCCCGCACCCGGAGGTCCCGTCGTACACCCTGCTGGTGGCGTACGACGACGCGGAGCAGGAGGTGCACGACCCGTACCGCTTCCTGCCCGCCCTCGGCGAGCTGGACCTGCACCTGATCCGCGAGGGCCGGCACGAGCAGCTGTGGCGGGCGCTCGGCGCCGAGCCGATGACCCACCAGGGCGTGGCGGGCACCCGCTTCACCGTGTGGGCGCCCAACGCCCAGGGCGTGCGGGTGGCCGGGGAGTTCACGTACTGGGACGGCACGCAGTACCCGATGCGCTCGCTCGGCGCGTCCGGGGTGTGGGAGCTGTTCCTGCCGGGGATCGGCGAGGGCGCCCGGTACAAGTTCGAGATCACCTCCCGGTACGGTCACCGCTTCCTCAAGGCGGACCCTTTGGCGCGGGGCACGGAGGTGCCGCCGGACACGGCGTCGGTCGTGACGGCCGGCTCGCGCTACGAGTGGGGTGACGCGGAGTGGATGGCGCACCGCGGGGACACGCCCGTGCACGAGGCGCCGTTCTCGGTGTACGAGGTGCATCTGCCGTCCTGGCGGCCGGGGTTGTCGTACCGTCAGCTCGCGGACGAACTGCCCGCCTACGTCCGGGCGATGGGCTTCACGCACGTCGAGCTGATGCCGGTCGCCGGGCATCCGTTCAGCGGCTCCTGGGGCTACCAGGTCACCTCGTACTACGCGCCGACGCCCCGGCTGGGCTCCGCGGACGACTTCCGGTACCTGGTGGACGCGCTCCACCGGGCCGGCGTCGGCGTGATCATGGACTGGGTGCCCGCGCACTTCCCGAAGGACGACTGGGCGCTGGGCCGGTTCGACGGCGACCCGCTGTACGAACCCGGGGACTGGCGGCGGGCCGAGCATCCCGACTGGGGCACCTACGAGTTCGACTACGGGCGGACCGAGGTGCGCAACTTCCTCGTCGCCAACGCGGTGTACTGGTGCGAGGAGTTCCACATCGACGGGCTGCGCGTGGACGCGGTCGCCTCGATGCTCTACCTCGACTACTCGCGGGACTCCGGCCAGTGGGAGCCCAACGTCTTCGGCGGGCGGGAGGACCTCGACGCGGTGGCGTTCCTCCAGGAGATGAACGCCACGGTGTACCGGCGCTGCCCGGGTGTGGTGACCATCGCCGAGGAGTCCACCGCCTGGGACGGCGTGACCCGGCCGACGGACGGCGGCGGGCTCGGCTTCGGGCTGAAGTGGAACATGGGCTGGATGCACGACTCCCTGGAGTACGTCCAGAAGGAGCCGGTGCACCGCAAGTACCACCACAACGAGATGACGTTCTCGATGGTGTACGCCTACAGCGAGAACTACGTCCTGCCGATCTCCCACGACGAGGTCGTCCACGGCAAGCAGGCCCTGGTGTCGAAGATGCCGGGCGACTGGTGGCAGCGGCGCGCCAACCACCGCGCCTACCTCGGCTTCATGTGGGCGCACCCGGGCAAGCAGCTGCTCTTCATGGGGCAGGAGTTCGCCCAGGGAGCGGAGTGGTCGGAAGCGCACGGCCCCGAGTGGTGGCTGCTCGACGACGGCTACCACTCGGCCGGCGACCACCGCGGCGTCCAGCAGCTGGTGCGGGACCTGAACGAGCGGTACCGGGCGACGCCCGCGCTGTGGCAGCGGGACACCGACCCGGCCGGCTTCCGCTGGGTGCTGTGCGACGCCGCGGACGACAACGTGTTCGCGTTCCTGCGCTACGACCGTGAGGGGTGCCCGCTGCTGGCGGTGTCGAACTTCTCCCCCGTCCCCCGGCACGGCTACCGGGTGTGGGTGCCCGACGAGGTGCCCGCCTGGCAGGAGGAGCTGAACACGGACGACGTCCGTTACGGCGGCGGCGGGGTCGGTTCCGTCGGACCGCTCAAGCCCGAGGACGGGTTCCTGGAGCTCACTCTCCCGCCGCTCGCGACCGTATGGCTGGCACCGGAGCACTGACGGCCACAGGTGTCGGCTGCCGCGCCAGGGGCATTCGGGGGTCGTAACGACCCGCGACTGCCCCTCGTGGCACTGGCAGAAGGGCGGCACCACGTGCGCACCGTCGGAGTGGAGGAGGAACTCCTCCTGGTCGATCCGGACACCGGCGATCCGAGGGCGCTTGCCGCGCCCGTCCTCGCCCGGGCGGCCCAGGACGATCCTGGCCAGGACGTCTTCGAGAAGGAGCTGTTCGGGCAGATGCTGGAGTTCGCCACGCATCCGCAGGCGGACATGGCGGACCTGGGCGAAGAGATCGTCCGCTGCCGCAAGGAGGCGGCCCGGCACGCGGGCGAGATCGGGTGCGCGGTCGCCGCGCTGGCCTCGTCCCCCCTGCCCGTCAGCCCCTCCCTCAGCATGAACGAGCGGTACCGGTGGCTGGCCGAGCGGTACGGAATACCCACGTGGGAGCAGCTCGTGTGCGGCTGCCACGTCCATGTGTCGGTGGAGTCCGACGAGGAGGGCGTCGCGGTCCTGGACCGGATCCGCCCGTGGCTGGCGGTGCTCCGCGCGATCAGCGCCAACTCCCCGTTCTGGCAGGGCCAGGACACCGGCTACGGCAGCTACCGCAGCCGGGTGTGGAACCGCTGGCCGTCGGCCGGTCCCACGGAGCCGTTCGAGACGGCCGAGCGCTATCACCGGCGGGTGGCCGACATGGTCGCCACGGGGGCCATCCTGGACGAGGGCATGGTCTACTTCGACGCCCGGCTGTCGGCCCACTACCCCACGGTGGAGATCCGGGTGGCCGACGTGTGCCTGTGCGCGAACACCGCCGTGCTGATCGCCACCCTCAGTCGCGCCCTGGTGGAGACCGCCGCGCGTGACTGGCGGGCGGGGCGGCCGGCGCCGGACCCCAGCGTGAGTCTGCTCAGGCTGGCGGACTGGTACGCCGCCCGGTTCGGTCTGGAGGGCGACCTGCTGGATCCGGTGACGCTGCTGCCGAAGCCCGCCGAGCAGGTCGTGCGCTCCCTGCTGGAGCACTGCGGGGACGCGCTCGCAGGCAGCGGCGACGCGGACCGCGCCGACGGGGCCGTCCGGGACCTGCTGCGCAACGGCAACGGCGCCCGTGAGCAGCGCCGGCTGCTGGCGCGCACCGACAGCCTGCGGGACGTCGTCACCGGGTGCGTACGGCTCACCCAGGCCTGAACGGCGCGTTCACAGGATCAGCACCAGGGCGTACACCAGGAAGAAGGCCGCGATCAGGGCGACGAGGACGAGGATCAGCGTCATCGGCACCTTGGCCCAGCCCCGGCTCCGCGCCTGCGGCTCCCTGGGCCCGGCCTCGGGCATGCTGCTCTCCGCGGGTGGGGTCTCGCCCGGCGGGACGCCTCCTCCGGGCTCCAGCCCCGTGGTGCGTTCGGGTTCCGGATCGGGGTTCACATGGCTCATGCCTGCCGAGTCCCCAGGACACGCCCACATCATCAGCCGATCACGACTTCGGCGTTCCCGTCACCGAACGCGGTCACCTGGGCTACATTCGAGCACCGCCGACACCGAGCCGTTCGGCGGCGTGACCCTCCGTACACCCGGGAGCAGCGCATGCGGGACGTCGCCCTCGCTCCAGACGTCACCTCGCCGATCACCGGCGGCCTCGCCGACGGCGTCTTCGACCTCGCGGACCGCGATCCGACCCTGCCCCTCCTCGCGCGCCGCGCGGACCCCGCGGCCACCGTGTGGGAGGAGGTGACGGCGGTCGAGGTGCGGGACGAGGTGACCGACCTGGCCAAGGGGCTGGTGGCCGCCGGGATCTCGCCCGGGCACCGGGTGGCCCTGATGGCCCGTACCCGCTACGAGTGGACGGTGCTCTGCCACGCGCTGTGGGCCGTCGGCGCCGAGGTCGTGCCGATCCATCCGACGTCGGCGCGGGAGCAGGTCGAGTGGATCCTGCGGGACGCCGGCTGCGTGGCCGTGGTCGTCGAGGACGAGCAGGGCGTGATGACGGTGGGGTCCGTGTGCACCCGGCTGCCGCGGCTGCGGCACGTCTGGCAGCTCGACGCGGGCGCGCTGCGGGAACTCACCGAGCGGGGCGCGGTCGTGCCGTACACGACCGTGGAGTCGCTGCGCCGGATCGTGCTGCCGGACTCCACGGCGGCCATCGTGTACACCTCCGGCACCTCGGGACGCCCGCTGGGCTGCGCGCTGAGCCACCGCGGGCTCGCCTACCCCTGTGACGTCCTGCTGGCCGGGTGGCTGCACACCGCGGCCCCGCCGGGCGAACAGCCGTCGGTGCTGGCCTTCCTGCCGTTCTCCCACGTCTACGGCATCATGATCATGCTGACGTGTGTGCGCGGCGGGGTCCTGATGGCGCACGAGCCGGAGATGACCGAGGCGGCCCTGTCGTCGGCGCTGACCACGTTCCGGCCGACGTACCTGTACGGGGTGCCGTCGGTGTTCGAGAAGCTGTACAAGAACTTCCTGCGCGCCGCCGGACAGGCTGGCCGGGGCGCCCTGTTCGAGCGGGCCGCGCAGACGGCGCGGGACTTCGCCGCGGCCGAGGAACGCCGTCGGCTGGGCGGCGGCGCCGGTCCCGGGTTCGATCTGCGGCTGCAACACGCCCTGTACGAGCGGACGGTGTACCGCAGGCTGCGCGCGGCCCTCGGCGGCCGGGTACTGCGCGGCACCTCCGGGGGCTCCTCCCTCAGCCGCGAACTGTCCCTGTTCTACGAGGGCATCGGCGTGTACGTCCACGACGGCTACGGACTCACCGAGTCCTCCGGCGGGATCACCATGCAGCCGCTGGGCCGGGAGAAGTCGGGGACCGTGGGCCGGCCGCTGCCGGGCACCGACGTCCACGTGGCCGACGACGGGGAGATCCTGGTGCGCGGGCCGTCGGTGTTCCAGGGCTACGTCAGCGACGAGGGGGCCACCCGTTTCGCGCTGCGCGGTGGCTGGCTTGCCACCGGTGACATCGGGCGGCTGGACTCCGAGGGCTATCTGACGATCACCGGGCGCAAGAAGGACATCATCGTCACCAGCGGCGGAAAGAGCGTGGCCCCGGCCCCGCTGGAGCAGCGGTTGCGCATGCATCCACTGGTCCACCAGGCGGTGGTGATCGGCGACGACCGGCCCTGTGTGGGCGCGCTGATCACCCTGGACCCGGAGTTCCTGGCGCACTGGCGGGCCGTGCTGGCGTTGCCGGGGGATCTGCCGGGCCGCGAGGCGCGGGAGGAGAACGCGCTGCGGGAGGAGCTCGCGCGGGCCGTGGCCTCGGCGAACAGCGCGGTGTCCCGGGCGGAGTCCATCCGGGTCTACCGGGTTCTGCCGGAACCGTTCGCCCCGGACAACGGACTGCTCACCCCGTCGATGAAACTGCGCCGGGACGCGATCGTGCGGTACTGCGCGGCGGAGATCGAGGCGATGTACGAGGCCCGGTCACAGGCCCGCAGGGGGCCGCGGGAGCAGGCCGACTGGGACGAGCCGGACGACGTCTTCCGCTGATGGGGTGCGGTCCCGTCGAACACCGTGCAGGGGTGAACGGATAGCCTGTGCCGCTGTGGGAACCCGCCACCCACGAGGAGAGATCAGCGACGACGACCGTCCTGGTCGGAAGGGTCCGAAAGCCCTTGCCGCCGGGACCGGAGAATGCGAGATGGCGACGGAGCCGCGTTGGGACGACACACCGCCCGCGGAGGAGACGTACGAGCGTACGTTCTCCTTCGAGGGTGAGCTGCGCAACGTCACGGAGGCGCGGTGCGCCGCGGAGGACTTCCTCTGCGTCCTGGCCGGCAACGCCCCGCCGGGCGCGCACGAGTACTGGGACGACATCCTGCTGGTCGTCACCGAGCTGGCCGCCAACGTGATCCAGTACGCGCCCGGGCCGTTCGCCCTGCGGATGCGCCGCACCTTCGACGGGGTGCACGTCACGATGCGCGACACGAGCACGACCAAGCCGGAGCCGCGCCCCTTCCACCCCCGCACGGGCGGCGGCGGCATCGGCTGGCATCTGGTGCACACGCTGTGCACCCAGGTCAGCGTCGTCGTGCACGACCACGGCAAGGACATTCACGTCTTCCTGCCCTGGTGACGGCGCGGCGCCCCGGCGGATCCGACGCGTGTGCGACGTGTATCCGTGCGACAACCGGTTACTCCGTGCCGAGTGGGGGCATGCTGGTGCCCACGCGTTCGTCTGCTTGCCGCGCCCCGCTGGCAAAACGGCCGGGGTCACGGTGGGATCGACGTTGGTGCGCAGCGATCCGGGGCACGCGAACGGCGTCAAGTCGGACCGCCTGGAGCCGCAGAAAGGGATGAACACCGTGACACGACCCAGGATCCTGGTGGTTGGCGCAGGCTTCGCCGGAGTCGACTGCGTCCGCCGCCTGGAGCGGAAGCTGTCCCCGGACGAGGCCGACGTCACCCTGGTGACGCCCTACGCCTACCAGCTCTATCTGCCGCTGCTGCCCCAGGTCGCCTCCGGCGTGCTGACACCGCAGTCGATCGCCCTCTCGTTGCGCCGCAGCAAGAAGTACCGCACCCGGATCATCCCGGGCGGCGCCATCGGTGTGGACCTGAAGGCCAAGGTGTGCGTCATCCGCACGATCACCGACAAGATCGTCAACGAGCCGTACGACTACATCGTGCTGGCGCCGGGCAGTGTGACCCGCACCTTCGACATCCCCGGGCTGACCGAGCACGCCTTCGGGATGAAGACCCTCGCCGAGGCCGCGTACGTCCGTGACCACGTCATCTCGCAGCTCGACCTCGCCGACGCCAGCGACGACCCGGCCGAGCGGGCGGCCCGCCTGCAGTTCGTGGTCGTCGGCGGCGGCTACGCCGGCACGGAGACCGCGGCCTGTCTGCAACGGCTGACGCACGCCGCCGTGCAGCGCTACCCGCGGCTGGATCCCGGCCTGATCAAGTGGCACCTGATCGACATCGCGCCCAAGCTCATGCCGGAGCTGGGCGACAAGCTCGGCCGCAGCGCGCAGGAGATCCTCGGGCGGCGCGGCATCGACATCTCGCTCGGCGTGTCGATCGACAAGGCGGCCGCCGAGGAGGTCACGTTCACCGACGGCCGGGTGGTGCCGACGCACACGCTCATCTGGACGGCGGGCGTGGTCGCGAGCCCGCTGATCGCCACGCTCGGCGCTGAGACGATCAAGGGCCGGCTGGCGGTGACCGCCGAGATGTGCCTGCCGGGTTACGACGGGGTGTTCGCGCTCGGGGACGCGGCCGCCGTGCCCGACGAGGCCAAGGGTGTGCCGGGCGCGGTCTGCCCGCCCACCGCGCAGCACGCCATGCGGCAGGGCCGGAAGGTCGCCGACAACGTCATCGCGACCCTGCGCAACCAGCCGATGGCGCCCTACGTGCACAAGGACCTGGGCCTCGTCGTCGACCTCGGCGGCAAGGACGCGGTGTCCAAGCCGCTCGGCATCGAACTGCGGGGTCTGCCCGCCCAGGTGGTGGCCCGCGGCTACCACTGGGCGGCGCTGCGCACCAATGTCGCCAAGGCCCGCGTGATGACCAACTGGCTGCTGAACGCCGTGGCGGGTGACGATTTCGTCCGCACCGGCTTCCAGGCCCGCAAGCCGGCCCGGCTGAAGGACTTCGAGTTCACCGACTCGTACCTCACGCCGGAGCAGGTGCGGGCACGCGTGGAGGGCAAGGAGCTCGAGCAGTCGTGAGCCGGCGCTGACCGGTTCCGAGGCCGCCGACCCCTTCCACCGGGTCGGCGGTCCTCTGCCGTGCCGTCGTCCCACGGATCACGGTAACGCGCCGCCCGCCGTGACCCCGGCCGACGGCGGGCGGGCCGGGCGTTCGTGACATGCTGGGTCGTGGTTCGATCTTCGGCACGGGAAAGAGCACGGCGGCGTGAGGCAAGCGGTTCGGTCCGGGTGGGCACGTACATGGGACCGGCTCGCCGCGTCCGATCCGGGGCTGCTCAGACTCACCGCGGGGCTGCGCACGGTCGCCGCCATCGCCCTCACACTGGCCGTGCTCGGGCTGCTGCGGGTGCCGACGGCCCAGTTGGTCGCGGGCGCGATCGCGGCGATGGTCTCGACCTTCGCCATCCGGGAGAAGCAGCGCTCGGGCCAGGCGGTCACCCTCGCGCTCGGCCTGCCCGTGGCGCTCGCCTCGGTGTCGCTCGGCGCGCTGCTGAGCCAACGGGTCGTCGCGGGCGACCTGTTCTTCGTCGCCCTCATCTTCTGCGCCGTCTACAGCCGCCGTTTCGGCGACCGCGGTACGGCGCTGGGTCTGATCGGCTTCCAGGTCTACTTCCTCTCCCTGTTCGTGGGTGCCGCCCCGGCCACGCTGCCCGCGCTCTACGGCGTGCTCACGGTGGCGTTCGTGTGCAGTGCCGTCGTCCGCTTCGTCCTGCTGCCGGAGACCCCGACGGGCACCCTGGACCGGCTGCGGCGCGCCTTCCGCGCCCGGCTCGGCCAGCTGATCGCCAGTCAGGTCGAGCTGCTGGACGCGGGACCCGGCGACGTGGAGAAGGTCCTGGAGGACCTGCGCACCCGCACGGCCCGGCTGCACGAGACGGCGCTGATGATCCAGGGCCGGCTGGAGGACGGCACCGCCGACGAGGCGACGGCACGGCTGCTGCAGCGCCGGATCGCGGACGCGGAGATCGCCGCCGAGCGGATGGGGCTGCTGCTGCTCACCGCGCGCAGTGCCGAGCGGACAAACACCCTGACCCTGCACCTGCCCGGCGCTCCCCTGCCGACGGGCGGTGAGCTGCCGGTACGGGACGAGGCGACCGCCGTGCTGCGCCGGGACCTGGAGGCGCTGCGGCTGCTGGTGCTGCGGCCGCTGGGCGAGGCGTCGGGGACGGCGCTGGCGCAGGTGCGCAACCGGCTGCTGGGCTATCGCGAGGAGGAGAACCTGCCGAAGGCCGCCCCGGCCGTGCAGGACGTCTTCCGGGGCCTCGGTGAGGCGGCGCGTGCCGTGCTCGGCCTGCGGACGGCGCTGGAGGGGCCGCAGGACGAGTCGGACGACACGCCGGCGACGGCCCGCTCCCGGGAGGAGCTGGAGGCCGAGGACGCCGCGATCGAGAGCAGCGAGGAGGAGGAGCCGAAGGAGCCGGAGCCGGCCGGGCTCGGCCGGCCCACCACCCGGGCCGCCGTGCAGGTGGCGATCGGTTCGGCCCTGGCCATCGCGGGCGGTGAACTGCTGTCCAGCCAGCGCTGGTACTGGGCCGTGCTGACCTGCTGGATCGTGTTCATCAACACCGCCTCCACCGGGGAGATCCTGGTGAAGGGCTACCGGCGGCTGCTGGGCACGATGCTCGGCGTGGTGGCCGGCATCCTGCTGGCCGGGCTGGTGGGGCACCACACCTGGACGGCGTTCGGGCTGGTACTGCTGTTCGTCTTCGCGATGTTCTACACCGCACCGTTGTCGTACACGCTGATGTCGTTCTTCGTCACGGCGATGCTGGGACTGCTGTACACCCTGCTGAACACGTACACCACGGCGGTGCTGGTGCTACGGGTGGAGGAGACGGCGCTGGGCGCGGCCTGCGGGGTGTTCGCGGCGGCCCTGGTGCTGCCGATCCACACCGACCGCCGGACCAACGAGCTCCTCGTGACGGTTCTGGAGCGGCTCGGCGACGTCACCCGGGGCGCCGTGGAACAGTTGAGCGGCGGCACCGGCGCCGATCTGGTGGAGCGGGCCAGGGAGCTGGACCAGGCGCTGGCGGACCTGCGCGCGGCCACTCAGCCGCTGACGCATCCGATCACGCCGATGCGTGCCCGCCGGGCCACCGCACGGTACGTGGTGGCCCTGCTGGAGACGTGCGCCTACCACGCGCGTTCGCTCGCGGCCACGGCGGAGCTGCTGCCGACGCATCCGACGATCGCGGCTGACCCCCGGCTGCGCCAGGCCTGCGGGCGGATCATGCACAACATCGAGGCGATCGCCGGACACGTGGCGGATCCGCGGTCCGGGGCCCGGACGCGGACCGGCCCCAGCATCGCGTCGATGCTGGAGCCGGGAACCCTGCGCACCCCTCGCTACGGGCGGGTGACCGACCGGGTGCTGCGCCATCTGCAGCGGCTGGACGAGGCGGTGTCCGGTCTGGGCAGGCCGCTGGGCGTCAGCACGGCGGCGCAGCCGGCGACGTGACACCGCGACGGCGGGCGACGGGCTTCATGCGGGTCCGTCGCCGCCCCCGCGGCGGCCCATCGCCTCGTCGCGGACGCGTGCGCAGCTGCGGCTGATGAGCCGGGAGACGTGCATCTGGGAGATGCCCAGCTGGTCGGCGATCCGGCTCTGCGTCATGTCCTCGAAGAAGCGCATGTAGAGGATCGCCCGCTCGCGTTCGGGCAGCCGGCGCAGCCCCTCCTTGGCGGCCTCGCGGTCGACCACGACGTCGAAGGAGGTGTCGGACGCGCCCAGGGTGTCGGCGAGGCTGTAGCCGTCGTCCCCCGAGGAGAGTTCGGCGTCCAGGGAGAGGGTGCTGAAGCTCTCCAGCGCCTCCATGCCCGCGGCCACCTCCTCCTCCGTGAGTCCGGTGTGCGCGGCGACGGCGGCGGTCGTGGGTTCGGGGCTGCCCGGGTGCTGCGTCAGTTCCCGGCGGGCGACGCGCACCCGGTTGCGCAGCTCCTGTACGCGGCGCGGCACCCGCAGGGCCCACATCCGGTCGCGGAAGTGCCGCTTGACCTCTCCGGTGATGGTCGGCACGGCGTAACTCTCGAAGGCTCCCCGGGACGGGTCGAACCGATCGATCGCCTTCACCAGCCCGAGCGCCGCCACCTGGCGCAGGTCCTCGACGGACTCGCCGCGGTCGCGGAAGCGGCCGGCGATCCGGTGGGCCATGGGGAGCCAGGCGGTGACGAGTTCGTCGCGCGCCGCGTCCCGCTCGGGGCCCTCCTCCAGCTCCGCGAGCCGGGCGAACAGCTCCGCGGTGTCGGGGGCGTCGTCGTGGCTCCGCCGGGCGGGGGCCGCGGCGGTGGTGGCGGGCGTGCCGGAAAGGCTCGTCGACAGGTCGGTCAGCATGCGGATCGCTCCTGAACGGGTTTCAGGGCACGGACGGAACACGAGTTCCGGGTCTCGGCCCGAACGGTGGTGTCAGGGTTCGCCCCGGGTGACAACCACCTGGCCCGCCGGTAGGGGGCCCAGGCGGTCGTACTGCTCCCGCTGGGCGCGCGCCTCCGGTCCGAAGCACGAGATTCCGTCTGCCCCCCGGCCCTGGCGGCAAACGCCGGTGAGCGGAACTTCGCCGACCGCTTCAGCCGAGCGGTACGACGGCGGTGATGCGCTTGCCGCCGAAGGGCAGCTCGGCCACCCTGATGTCCCTGGCCAGCCGGCAGACGATGGGCCAGCCGCGGCCGTGCGGCAGGGACCGGCTGTGCTCGTCGGCGGTCGCGAGCGCCACGGGGACCTCGTCGCTGCCGTCGCTCACCGAGACCCGTACGCCGTGCGAGTCGACGTCCACGTCGAAACCGGTGATGCCGCCGCCGTGCAGGATGGCGTTGGTGGCGAGCTCCGAGGTGACCAGCAGGGCGTCCTCCATGGCCTCCGGGGCGCATCGCACGGACCGGGCCCGGCACCCTTCGGTGACCGCCCGCCGTACCGTGCTGCGGGCGTCCGCCGGCCGGCACGGCAGCGGCCGCGGTTCCCTGGGTACGGTGATGGAGCCGGCCCGGTGGTTGTCGCGCATCCCTTCCTCCTCGGACGCTCCCGTGAATGGCGTGGTCCCTCCCCTGTCGGCTGACCTCTGCGGGCGCGGTCAAACACGGTCGGTGCGGTTGTCATCACCCGGGCCGGGCCGGGTAGGCGGTGGTCATGACCGATGTCGTGGACGCGGACGAATTGTTGCGGCGTATCCAGCGAGGCCGCGAGCGTGCCGCCGATGAGGAACGTGCCTGGCGGGAGCGCGCGCAGAGCCTGACGGCCACCGATCCGGACGGCGCCCGGGAGGCGGCGGACCGGGCCCGGGCGTACGAGGCGGTGCAGCTGGTTCTGGCGGAGATCGTGAACCCGGGAGCGGCCCCGCCGACGATGGATGGGGTGAGGCAGGTCACATGAGGCGTGTCCGATTACCGGAAAGTACGCCAGATGGTTTATCGTTCATACATACGTGATGCCGGAGCGGACCGGAACCGTCCTTCCTCCCTCCTCGCGCGTCACCGCATACGGCCCTGGCTGGTCTCCCCCGTCCAGCCAGGGCTTTCTGCTGTCCACGGCGGGGCGGACGGACCGGGGCGGGCGTCCTTCGAGGTGCCCGGGGCGGCCGCAGCGGCTGAAATGGGCTTGAGGACCGCACCCCATCCGCCGCCGGCGAGGAGCCCCGCGCCATGACCAAAGCGATCAAACTGCTCACGGCCCTGCCCCAGCCCCAGCGCGAGCGCCTGATGGAGCTGGCCAAGGAGGTGTCCTTCGCGGAGGACAGCCGCATCTTCGAGGCGGGCGGTACGGCCGACCGGTTCTGGGTGATCCGCTCGGGCGCGGTCCACCTGGACCAGCAGGTCACCTCCCGGCAGCGGGTGACGGTGGCCTCGCTCGGCGCCGGCGACATGCTCGGCTGGTCCTGGCTGTTCCCGCCGTACGAGTGGGACTTCGGCGCGGTCGCCTTCAGCAACGTGCGGGCCTACGAGTTCGACGGCCCCTCGGTGCTGGCGCTGTGCGTGGAGGACCCGCTGCTCGGCCTCTCCGTGGTGCGCACGGTGGCCGAGATCCTCGCCCACCGCCTGGAGACCACCCGCGGCAAGCTGATGGACCAGTACACCTCACGCCGCCGCAGCGGACCCCTCTGAGCGGGGTCCGCCGTCCTCCTGGTGACATCCGCGGGACCGGCCGCCCCGGGACTTCCGGGGTTCTCGCCGGTTCCGCCCCGTCAGATCCGGTAGCGGCGCAGTGCGGGCATGGCGAAGGCCAGCGCCAGCATGGCGGCGACGACCAGGGCGCCGCCGCCCGCCACGGCGGCGCGGGGGCCGAAGACGGAACCCGCGGTGCCGTGCAGCACGTCGGCCAGGCGCGGACCGCCCGCGACGACGACCGTGAACACGCCCTGCATCCGGCCGCGCATCTCGTCGGTCGCGGCGGACAGCAGGATCGCCCCGCGGAACACCATCGAGACCATGTCGGCGACACCCGCGGCGGCGAGGAAGGCCAGGGCGAGCCACAGATCGCCGCTCAGACCGAACCCGGCGATGGCCACGCCCCAGCCGACCACCGCCCCGATGACCATCCAGCCGTGGCGGCGGGCCCGCGAGAACACCCCCGAGAACAGACCGCCGAGCACCGCGCCCACCGGGATGCCCGCGAACAGCACACCGAGCGCCAGACCTTCGCCGTAGGAGCCGTACGTCTGCGCGGCGAGCTCCGGGAACAGCGCCCTGGGCATGCCGAAGACCATGGCGACGATGTCGGCGAGGAAGGAGAGCAGCAGCACCTTGCGCAGGAGGAGGTAGCGGAACCCCTCCCCGATCTCGCGCAGCCCGGCCCGGCGCGCGGCGGGACCGCCGAGCGGCGGCAGCGCGGGCAGCCGGTACACGGCCCACAGCGTCGCGCAGAGCGCCAGGGCGTCGATCAGGTACAGCTCGGGCAGCCCGATGACGGGTATGAGGGCGCCGGCCAGCAGCGGGCCCGCCACCAGACCGGTCTGCATCACCGTGGAGCCGAGGGCGTTGGCGGCGGGCAGGTGCGCCGGCGGGACGAGACGGGCGACAGAGGCGCTGCGGGCCGGGGAGTTGAGACCGAAGAACGCCTGCTGCACGGCCAGGAGCACCATCAGGACGACGACCGAGTCCAGCCCCGTGAGGGCCTGCGCCCAGAACAGCAGGGAGGTCACCGCGATACCGCCGTTGGTGACCAGCAGCAGCTTGCGGCGGTCCACGGCGTCCGCGACGGCTCCGCCCCACAGCGCGAACGCCACCATGGGGACGAGGCCCGCGAGGCTCGCGTAGCCGACCCAGGCCGAGGAGTGCGTGATGTCGTAGATCTGCTTGGGCACGGCCACGGCGGTGAGCTGGCTGCCCACGGCGGTGACGATCGTCGACGACCACAGGCGCCGGAAGGCGGGGATGCGCAGGGGGCGGGTGTCCATCGCCCAGCGGCGCCAGCCGCGCCCCGGCGGGGCCTCGCTCGCCGACGCGCCGGTGTCGGTGCCGGTACTGCTCTCGCTCGTGTCCACTGATGTCCTGGTTGCTCGTTACACCTTTTCTCTTCGCGAGCCTAACCATCTCAGGAACCTCCGTGCACATCGACCCCGTCGTCTCAGGATCCGAGGACGAGCATGGCTCCCAGCGCCAGCATGGTCACCGCGACGAGGCCGTCCAGCACCCGCCAGGCTCCGGGCCGCGCCAGGAACCGGCCGAGCAGCCGGGCCCCGAAACCGAGCGCGGCGAACCAGCACAGGCTGGCGGCCGCGGCCCCGAGCCCGAAGGTCCAGCGCAGCGGGCCCCGGTCGGCGGCGAGGGAGCCGAGCAGGAACACGGTGTCCAGGTAGACGTGCGGGTTGAGCCAGGTCATCGCGAGGCAGGTGAGCACCGCCCGCCGGCGGGAACCGGCGGCCTCCCCATCGGTCCGCAGCCCGGTACCGGGCCTGAGCACCCGACGGGCGGCGAGGGCGCCGTAGCAGAGCAGGAAGACACCGCCGACGACGCCGACCGCCTTGAGCGCCCCGGGCCAGGCCACCACGACCGCCCCGACACCGCCGACGCCGAGCGCGATGAGCAGCGCGTCGGACAGCGCGCAGATGCCGACCACGGCGAGGACGGCGTCACGGCGCACCCCCTGGCGCAGGACGAAGGCGTTCTGGGCGCCGATGGCGACGATCAGGGAGAGGCCGGTGCCGAATCCGGCGACCGCGGCGGTCAGGGCGTTGCTCATGCGCCCGACGCTACGGACCGCGACTCGGCAAGTACAGCTAAAGATTTTTACGTATCCTTAGCCGGTGTGATGACGGAGCTTCCCCTGGAGCAGGTGCGGACCCTGCTCGCCGTGGTCGACGAGGGCACCTTCGACGCGGCGGCCGCGGCCCTGCACGTGACGCCGTCCGCCGTCAGCCAGCGGGTCAAGGCCCTGGAGCAGCGGACCGGCCGGGTCCTGCTCCAGCGCACGAAACCGGTGCGCCCCACGGAGTCGGGCGCGGTGCTGGTGCGGTTCGCCCGGCAGCTCGCCCGGCTGGAGCGGGACGCCCGGGGCGAGCTGGGGCTGAGCGGCGCCGGGGAGCCGACCCGGGTGTCCGTCGCGGTGAACGCCGACTCCCTGGCGACCTGGTTCCTGCCGGCGCTGCCCCGGCTCGCGGGGATCTGCTTCGAACTGCACCGGGAGGACGAGGACCACACGGCGGCCCTGCTGCGGGAGGGGCTGGTGATGGCGGCGGTGACCTCGTCGGCCGAGCCGGTCCCCGGCTGCACGGTGCGGCCGCTCGGCCGGATGCGCTATCTGCCGGTAGCGGCACCGGAGTTCACCCGCGACCGGCTCGACGGCCGGCCGCTGCGGGACGCCCTGTCCGAGGCTCCCGTCGTGGCCTTCGACCGCAAGGACGACTTCCAGGACGGCTTCGTACGCCGGCTCGGCGGGGTGTCCGCGGGGTCGTCACGGCATCTGGTGCCCACCTCCGAGGGCTTCGTGGCCGCGGTCGCCGCGGGACTCGGCTGGGGCATGGTCCCCGAGGCCCAGGCCGGCCCGCTGCTCGACGAGGGGCGGCTGGTCCTGCTCGATCCGCGGGAGTGGGTGGACGTCACGCTGAACTGGCAGCAGTGGCGGCTCGACTCCCCCGCGCTCGCGGCGCTCGCGGACGCGGTGGCGGAGACGGCGGCGCGGGCGCTGCGACGCTGACCTCCGTCCGACCGGGCTCCCTCGGGCGCGCCGCGGAGTACGGTGGTCGCGCGGCGGCCGGACGGCGGCATCCGCCCCGCATCGCTGCCCCGTTGCCCCGCCGGGCAACGGCTCCGGCGGCCCCGAAGCCTTGACGCTCCGGCCCTTCCCCGGCCCGCCGATCGCGGCCGGCTCCCCCGGATGTCGTGAGGTGCGCGGGTGACCGGATCGCGGTCCGCGCCCGATTCCCTGCCGGTCGCGTCGTTTCACACCGCCCCGACCGGTCACCCGAACCCGAGTACACACAACCGGACCACGAACCACCTCGATGCGAATCCAGGAGACTTCGATGGAGAACTGGCGCACCGACGCCGCGTGCCGTTACGAGGACCCCGATCTGTTCTTCCCCATCGGCACCACCGGACCCGCTCAGGTGCAGGCCCAGCAGGCGAAGGCGGTGTGCGGGCACTGCCCCGTCCGGGAGCAGTGCCTGGACTGGGCGCTGGACACGGGCCAGAGCATCGGCATCTGGGGCGGCACGACCGAGCTGGAACGCCGTGCGCTGCGCCGCCGCGCCCGCTCGCGGCCCCGTTCCGGGTGAACCCGCACCGCGGTGGGGGGTCGGCACGCCCGTGGGTGCCGGGCCCCCCTTCCGCTGTTGTGCCGATCCGGCGAGCCCCTGTCAGGACTCCTCCCGCGGCGGCCTCGTGGCCGGCAGCCGCAGGGTGAGGACCGCGCCCTCGCCGGGTTCGCCCCCCGCCTCGGCCGTACCGCCGTGGGCCGCCACCAGGTGACGGACGATAGGCAGGCCGAGGCCGCTGCCGCCGGTGCGGCGGCTGCGGGACTTCTCCGCCCGCCAGAACCGTTCGAAGACGTGCGGCAGATCCTCGGCGGCGATGCCGGGGCCGGTGTCGGTGACGGTGAGGACGACCTCGTCCCCGTCCCGGCGCGCGGCCAGTGCGACGGTGCCGTCGGCAGGGGTGTGGCGCAGCGCGTTGGAGACCAGGTTGCCGAGGGCCTGGCGCATCCGCACCGGGTCGGCGTCCAGCCAGGCGGCGGGGTCGGCCTCGGTGCGCAGGGTGACCCCGGCCGCGTCGAAGGCGACCCGGTGGACGGCGGCGACCTGGTCGAACAGGTCCCCGGCGCGCAGCGGTTCGCGGTGCAGGCGCAGGGTGCCGGCGTCGGCCGCGGCGAGGTCCTGCAGGTCGTCGATGATCCGCTGGAGGACCAGCGCCTCCTCGTGCAGCGAGTCCAGCAGGGCGGGTTCGGGCTCGACGACTCCGTCGCGGACGACCTCCAGCCACCCGCGGATGTTGGTGAGGGGGCTGCGCAACTCGTGCGCGATGTCGCTGACCATCGCCTTGCGCTGGGCTTCCAGGCGGGCGCGGCGCTCGGTCAGGTCGTTGAAGGCCTCGGCGAGGATGCCGGTCTCGTCCCGGGTGGTGACCGGTACCCGCACGTGCAGTTCGGGCGGGGCTCCGGCGGCCTCGGTCAGTGCGCGCAGGGGCCGTACCAGCCGTACGGCGACGACGGCCGTCACGGCGACGGTCACGGCGAGGACCAGACCGGCGGCGCCGACCACCTTGGCCTTGTTGGCCGGGGACATGTCGAACCGGGAGGGCGTCTGGTCGCCGATGCCGAGGAACAGCTCGGTCACCGAGGCCACGTACGGCTCCAGCTGGGTGCGGCGGGCGGCCAGGATGCAGTGCTGGGCCGTCCTCGCGACCTCGCCCTTCTTCAGGGCGGCGTACTTGGCGAGCAGGTATCCGCCGCCGTAGGGGTCCTTCCCGCCGGGGTCGAAGGTGAGGAAGAGGCGTCCGCCGAAGTCCAGCCCGGCCTGTCGCAGACAGGGCCGGGCGAGCTCCGAGAGGGTGCCGAGGGCCTTCTCCTCGGTCGGGGTGGGGATGTTCAGCTCCCCGTCCTCGCACTCCGTCGCGCCGTAGTCGGCCGGGTGGGTGCCGTCGCCGAGGATGACCACCGGCCGCCCGTTCGTCATGCGTTCGACGGTGGGCTGGAGTCCGTGGCGTGCGAAGCACCGCTCGCGCCGGGCGGCCAGTGCCTCCAGCTTCCGGCGTTCCTTCGCCGGCAGCCGGTAGGGGCCCACCACCCGGGGGTCGATGCCGCTGAGCTGGGCGCCGGACTCGGTGTAGGTGTCGGTGCGCAGCGGGTCGACGGTGGCGGCGGGCCGGGGCGGCAGCGGGGTGCCGCGCGGCGCGGAGTCGGCGACGAGGGTCCGGTCCGCGGTGGTGAGGGCGATCCGGCGTCCGGTCCTGGCGGCCAGGTCCCGCACGGTGTGCCGCACGCCCGCCCAGTCCGCGTGGGTGGCGGCGTACCCGCTGAGCTGCGCGAGGATGCTGTTGTCGGCGGCGAGGTCCTGGCCCTGCTCCTCCTTCAGCGCGCTGGTGGTGGTGGTCACCGCGAGCCAGGCGGTGGCGGCCACCGAGCAGACCGCGATCAGGGCGGAGACGAACAGCAGGCGTACGAGGAGCCGTTTGCGCAGCGGGATCCGGCGTCCGCGCCGGCCGTCCGGTGCCCGGCGCCTCACGGCCGGGTGCCGCTCAGCTTGTAGCCGACGCCGAACACGGTCAGCAGCCGGGAGGGTCTGCGCGGGTCGGCCTCGATCTTCCGGCGCAGGTTCATGATGTGCACGTCGACGGCCCGTTCGGTGGAGGCCCGGTCGAGGCCGCGCGTGCACTGCAGCAACTGCCGCCGGGTGAACACCCGGTCCGGTTCCCCGGCCATGGCCAGCAGGATCTGGAACTCGGCCGGTGTGCACTCCACCGCTACGCCGTCGCGCCGCACCTCGTGCCGTACCGGGTCGACGCTGATCCCGGCGGCCTGGACCACGGGGTCCTCGTCGCGGGTGGAGCCGCCCCGCCCGCCGCGCCTGAGGACCGTGCGGATGCGGGCCATCAGCTCGCGCGGGCTGTACGGCTTGGTCATGTAGTCGTCGGCGCCCAGTTCGAGGCCGAGCAGCACGTCGTCCTCCGCCGAGCGGGCGGTGAGCATCACCACCGGGACGTCCGGGTCCTCGCCGCCGCGCAGCACCCGGCAGACGGCGAAGCCGTCGACGACCGGCAGCATCAGATCGAGGACGACCAGGTCGGGTCTGAGGCGGCGGACGGCGTCGAGCGCCGCCGCGCCGTCGTGCACCACCGTGGCGGTGTGTCCCTCGGCCAGCAGGGAGCGGCGGATCAGTTCGGCCTGCTTCTCGTCGTCCTCGGCGACCAGTACATGTGCGCACACGAGTTCGGATCCTAGGCCGCTCAGCCGGCGAGCCAGTCGGCGTGCCCCATGACGACGACCGGGTGCCGGTGCGGGTCGAGGGTGCGCAGGAGTTCCTTCATGTGCGCCTTGGCGACGCTGACGCAGCCGTGCGTGGGCCCGCCGTGGTCGACGTGCAGCCAGACGCCGCCGCCGCGGGCCGGGCCGAGGGGGCGGGTCCAGTCGAGGGGCGAGGTGCCGCGCCTGCGGTTGTAGTCGATGGCGACGACGTAGTCGAAGGACCCGTCGAGCGGTTCGCCCTCGAATCCGGTGCCGGGCGAGTGGAATCCGCCGGAGTGGTGGTACGGCAGCCTGCTGCCGGGGTCCGCGAGCAGGCCGCCGGCGTCGGAGAGGGTGTAGACGCCGAGCGGGGAGCGCAGGTCGCCGGAGAGGTGGTGGGCGCTCCAGCCGCGCAGCGCGTTGTGGCCCGGCCAACGGGGGCCCGCCTGCCAGCCGGTGGCGGAGCGCTGGTGCAGGACGACCGTGCACAGCGGGGAGTTCCGGCCGCGTCCGGTGACTACGACGGCCTGCTCGCAGCGGTCCGGCAGCGCCGCCGACCGCTCGGGGCCGAGGCCGGGTATGCCCTGCGGGGCCCGCTCCGCCGTGATCTCGGGGACGGGGTGGCCGTGGGCGCCGGACGCCCGCCCGGCGTCCGGCGCTCGGTCGCCTCGGCTCCGGCGCCGCAGCCGGTGAGCAGCAGCGGGGAGGCGAGGAGTGCGACGGCGGTTCTGCGTTGGATCACGAGTCGACCTTGGCCGACAGTTGTGTGGAACCGGTCAGGTTTCAGGCGCCGGTCGGCTTGCCCTTCGTATAGAGCCAGGTGTGGAACAGACCGTCCAACGGCTTCCCCGACTTGTCCTCGGCAAGCCTCACGAACTGTGCGGTCGTGCCGTGTCCGCCGTCGTGCGCGGCCGTCCAGGCGCGCAGGATCCGGAAGAACGTCCGGTCGCCTACTGCGCGCCGCAGTTCGTGCAGGGTCATCGCGCCACGGGCGTAGACGGGGCTGCCGAAGAGGTTCCCGCCGTTGCCCGGGTTCCCGGGCGGGTAGGCCCACAGGTCGTCGCCCGCGGGGCGGGCGTAGAGGGCGTCGAACGTCTTCTGGGCACTGGGGCCGCCGTGTTGCTCGGCGTAGAGCCACTCGGCGTAGGTGGCGAAGCCCTCGTTGAGCCAGATGTCCTTCCAGGCGGTCAGGGACACCGAGTCCCCGAACCACTGGTGGGCGCTCTCGTGCACGAGGGTGCTCAGGTCGGGCGCGGAGTCGTAGAGGGGCCGGGTCTGGGTCTCCAGGGCGTAGCCGACGTCCGGGGCGTGGTCGACGATCGATCCGGCGGACCGGAAGGGATACGGCCCGAACAGCTTGCTCTCCCAGGCGAGGACGGACGGCAGCTTCTTCAGCACCGGTGCGGCCGCCCGGGCCTCGCGCGGGTCGACGGCGTTGTAGACCTGGACGCCGTCGGGGGTGGTGTACTTCTCGACCTTGAACGTGCCGACGGTGGCGGTCGCCAGGTAGGCCGCCATGGGGCGGGTCTCGCGCCAGCGGAAGGTGGTGCGTCCGTGCGCGGTGCTCTGTCCGAGCAGACGGCCGTTGGCGACGGCGGTGCGTCCCTTCGGCACGGTGATCGTGAAGTCGTACGACGACTTGTCCTTGGGGTGGTTGTTCGCCGGGAACCAGGTCATCGCGCCCTGCGGCTCGCCCGCGACGAACGCGCCGTCGTCGGTGGGGATCCAGCCGTCCGCCGAGTCGTCCGGGTCGGTGACCGGCTTCGGGGTGCCGTGGTAGGCGACGGTGACGCGGAAGGACCGGCCCGCGGGCAGTGCGTGGCGCGGGGTGACGACGAGTTCCTGACCGGAGCGGCGGAAGGATGCCGCGGTGCGCCCGACGGTGACCGAGGTGACCTTCAGACCCTTGAGGTCGAGGTCGAAGCGGGTGAGCCGCTGGGTGGCGCGGGCGGTGAGCACGGCCTTGCCGTCGAGCCGGCGGCCCCGGGTGTCGTAACGGAGCGTCAGGTCGTAGTGGCCGACGTGGTAGCCGCCGTTGCCGGCGAGCGGGAAGTACGGGTCGCCGGCGCCGGACGTTCCGGTGGTGCTCGCCGCGGCGGGCCCGGCCGCGGAGAGGAGTGCCGCTATCGCGACGGGAACGGTGGCGAGGACCGCCTCACGGCGGAGCACGGCGGTCCGGCGTCGGGCGGGCTGTCTGCTCGGTGGCGTCACGGGCGCTCCTGAATAGGGGGGTGGCTGATGATCGACCGGCCGCCAGACTAGGCGTGCCGGGGGCCTGGTTTCCCCCTTGTTCAGGTCAAGTCACGCCGCGTCGCCGCCCGGTGGGCCGGGCTGTGCGCAGTAGGCTCGCGGGACCGTCCGCGAGCCGAGGAAGGGCCCGACCGTGAGCGTGAGCGTGCGCCGGATCTACGAACCGCCCGAGCCGGACGACGGACTGCGGGTCCTGGTCGACCGGCTGTGGCCGCGCGGCCTCGCCAAGGAGGCGGCCCACGTGGACGAGTGGCCGAAGGGACTCACCCCCTCGACCGGGCTGCGCCAGTGGTACCACGCGGGCGAGGGCTCGTACGACGAGTTCCGCCGCCGCTACGAGGCGGAGCTCGACGCCCCCGAGGCCGCCGAACTGCTCGACGGCCTCAGGAAGTCGGCGCGCGAGGGGCACGTGACCCTGCTGACGGCGTCGAAGAACCCGGACGGGAGCCACGCGCACGTGCTGGCGGAGCTGCTGGGGGGCTGAGGCCCCCCGGCAGCCCGTCAGGGTCAGCTCGTCAGGGTCAGCCCGTCAGGCGGGCCGCGTGCCGGCCCGCCGCGCGTCCCGAGAAGAGACAGCCGCCGAGGAAGGTGCCCTCCAGGGCGTTGTAGCCGTGGACGCCGCCGCCGCCGAAGCCGGCCACCTCACCCGCCGCGTACAGGCCGTCGATGGCGGTGCCGTCGGTGCCGAGGGCCCGGGAGTCGAGGTCGGTCTGGATGCCGCCGAGGGTCTTGCGGGTGAGCACGTGCATCCGCACGCCGATCAGCGGGCCGGCCGCCGGGTCCAGGATGCGGTGGGGCGCGGCCACCCGGCCGAGCCGGTCGCCGATGTAGCGGCGGGCGTTGCGGATGCCCTGGACCTGCGAGTCCTTGCTGTAGGGGTTGGCCATCTGGAGGTCGCGGGCCTCGATCTGGCGGCGGACCTCGGCCGCGTCCAGCAGCGGCTCGCCGGTCAGGCCGTTCATCCTCCGCACCAGCTCCTCCAGGGTGTCCGCGGTGACGAAGTCCGCGCCCTTGTCGAGGAAGGCCTGCACCGGGCCGGGGGCGCCCTTGCCGAGGAGCCGGTCGCGCAGCACGGCCTTGCGGTCCTTGGCGGTGATGTCCGGGTTCTGCTCGGAGCCGGAGAGCGCGAACTCCTTCTCGATGATCTTCCGGGTGAGGACGAACCACGAGTGGTCGTACGCGGCGATGTCCTCGGTGGTGCGCAGGTACTTGAGGGTGTTCAGGGTGTCGTAGCCCGGCAGGCAGGGGTCGGGCAGCCGGCGGCCGAGCGCGTCCAGCCAGACGGAGGACGGGCCGGGCAGGATGCGGATGCCGTGGCCGGGCCAGACGGGGTTCCAGTTCTGCAGGCCCTCGGTGTAGTGCCACATCCGGTCCCGGTTGACCAGCCGTACGCCGGCCTCGGCGCTGATGTCGAGCATGCGGCCGTCGACGTAGGCGGGGACGCCCGTGACCATCTCGGCGGGGGGCGTGCCGAGCCGTTCGGGCCAGTAGCGGCGGACGATGTCGTGGTCGGCGCCGATGCCGCCGGTCGTGACGATCACGGCCTGGGCGGTGAGGGCGAAGTCGCCGATCCGGTCGCGGTTGGAGGCGACGCCGCGGGGTGCGTCGTCGTCGGCGAGGAGCGTGCCGCGCACTCCGCGGGCGGCACCGTCCTCGATGACGAGCTGGTCCACCCGGTGGCGGTGGTAGAAGGTCAGCAGCCCGTCCCGGGCGGCCTGCCGGGCGTGGGCGACGAAGGGTTCGACGACCCCGGTGCCGGTGCCCCAGGCGACGTGGAAGCGGGGTACGGAGTTGCCGTGCCCGTCCGCGCGCAGGTCGCCGCGCTCGGCCCAGCCGACGGTGGGTAGCAGCTCGATGCCGTGGCCCTGGAGCCAGGTCCGCTTCTCGCCGGCCGCGAACTGGACGTAGGCGCGCGCCCAGCGCACGGCCCAGGAGTCCTCGTCCTCCAGCCGGTCGAATCCCGCGCTGCCACGCCAGTCGTTCCAGGCCAGGTCGAAGGAGTCCTTGATGCCGAGGCGGCGCTGCTCCGGGGAGTCGACGAGGAAGAGCCCGCCGAAGGACCAGAACGCCTGGCCGCCGAGGTTGGCGGCGTTCTCCTGGTCGACCAGGGCCACCCGGCGGCCCCGGCTGGTGAGTTCGTGCGCCGCGACGAGGCCGGCGAGGCCCGCTCCGACGACGATGACGTCCGCGTCCATGGCGTCTGTGTCCTTCCTGACGGTGCTCGGAGAGAGGGGCTCGGAGCGAGGGGGTTCGGAGTGGGGGTTCGGAGTGGGGGCTTGGGGAGAGGAGTCCGCGCGCGGGGTCCGCGGGGGCGCGGGCCCGGGCGGGCGGTGCCGGTCAGCCGGGGGTGCCGCCGCCGTCCGTGAGCAGCGCGGTGAGCAGCCGCTTGAGCCAGCCGCGTGCGGTCTCGACGTCCTTGTCGAGCAGCAGCTGGGTGGTGACCCCGTCGTACGCGGCGACCACGGCGTGTGCGGCTCCGTCGACACCGCCGAGCACGGCGGGCAGGGCGGTGTGGCCCCGGGCCCGGCGGAGCCGGTCGGCGATCGCCTCCCGGAGCCGGGTGCGGTGGTCGAGGAGGGCCCGGGCGACCTCCGCATCGCGGGCGGCGTGCACCAGGAAGTCGGTCTTCACCAGCAGCCAGTCCACGTCGAGCAGCAGCACCTCGGTGACCCGGTCCACGGAGGCGGGCACGTCGAGGTCGGGGCCGTCCTGGGCGAGGGCCTCGGCCACCTGGGAGGCGATGAGGTCGGCGCGCTCCCGGTAGAGCGCGAAGAACAGCTCGTCGAGGGTGGCGAAGTTCGAGTAGAAGGCGCCCCTGCTGTACCCGGCGGCCTCGCAGATCTCCTCGATGGAGACCCGCCCGAAGCCCTTGACCGCGAACACCTCGAAGGCGGCGTCCAGCAGTCTGGCCCGGGTGCGGACCCGCCGCCGGGTGACCCGTTTCGCCGTCTCTTCCATCCGCCTCGCCCTCCGTTCGATGCACGAACGTATCGGATACATCGATGTATCGAAAGGGGCCGGGCGGCTCTCCCGCCCCGGCCTCATTGATCACATGGGAACGTACTTTCGATTAAGGAGTACGCTGGGGCCATGTCCACGCATCTCCAGGCCTCTTTGTTCGACCAGACCGACGAGCTGCGGCTCGGCCGGCTCGACGGACTGAGCCGGACCGAGCTGGGCGCCGGTGCCTGGATCGACGTCCTGCCCGGCTGGCTGAGCGGCGCCGACGCCCTGTTCGAACAGCTCGCCGCCGAGGTCCCGTGGCGGGCCGAGCAGCGGAAGATGTACGACAACGTCGTGGCCGTACCCCGCCTGCTGGCCCACTACAGGGCGGGCGAACCGCTGCCCCACCCCGTGCTGGACGAGGCCCGTACCGCGCTGTCCCGGCACTACGCCGAGGAGCTGGGCGAGCCGTTCACCACCGCCGGGCTGTGCTTCTACCGCGACGGCCGGGACAGCGTGGCCTGGCACGGCGACCGCATCGGGCGGGGCGCTCGCGAGGACACCATGGTCGCGATCCTGTCCGTGGGCGAACCCCGGGACCTGCTGCTGCGCCCGGCGGGCGGCGGCGGCCGGACCGTGCGGCGGCCGCTCGGCCACGGCGACCTGATCGTGATGGGCGGCTCCTGCCAGCGCACCTGGGAGCACTGCGTGCCGAAGACCGCGCGGGCCGCGGGTCCGCGCATCAGCGTCCAGTTCCGGCCGGACGGCGTGGGCTGACCGCCCGGCCCCCCGCGCACGGCGCCGCCGGATCTGGTTGGCTGTCCCCCGACGATCAGCCGGACACGGGCTCGGAGAGATCATGCGGGCAGAGGTACAACAAGTGGCCGACGGCACCTATCTGGTGCACGGCCACCACGTCAACTGGGTCATCCTGAAGGACGGTGACGCGGTCACGCTGGTCGACACCGGCTATCCGGGCGACCGCGAGGGGCTCCTCGGCTCCCTCGCCGAGGTGGGCAGTTCACCGGAGGCGGTCGCCGCCGTGCTGATCACCCACGCGCACAACGACCACCTGGGCTCGGCCGAGTACCTGCGGGCCGGCCACGGCACGCCGGTGTATCTGCACCCGGCCGAAGTACCGCACGCCCGCCGGGACTTCCTGCAGCAGGCGACCATCGGCGACGTGGTCCGCAACGCCTGGCGGCCGGGTGTCCTGCCCTGGGCCGTGCACGTCCTCAAGGTCGGCGGCACCGACCACAACCCCGTCACCGCCCCCGAGCCGTTCCCGGCCGAGGGCCCGCTGGACCTGCCCGGCCGCCCGGTGCCCGTGCACACCCCCGGCCACACGGACGGCCACTGCGTCTACCACCTGCCCGGGGCCGGCCTCGTGATCTCCGGGGACGCCCTGGTCAGCGGGCACGCGACCTCGCGGATCAAGGGCCCGCAGCTGCTCCACGACTTCTTCCACCACGAGCGGGCGCGGGCGCTCGCCTCCCTCGACGTCATCGGCGCGCTCGACGCCGACACCCTGCTGCCCGGGCACGGGCCCGTCCACCGCGGCCCGGTGCGCGCCGCGGCGGAACAGGCCAGGGAACGGGCCTCCTAGAACACCCGCGCGGGGCCGTAGGGTGCGTGCCATGGCCTTGCAGATCAGCGCCACGAACCCGGAGCACCCCGCGCTCCTGCTCGCCCTGCCCTGGGACGTACCCCTGGAGGAGTGGCCCGAGGAACACCTCGTGCCGCTCCCCCGCGGCATCTCCCGGCACGTCGTCCGCTACGCGCGGGCCGGCGACGAGGTGATCGCCGTCAAGGAACTCGCCGAACGGCCCGCGCTGCGCGAGTACCAGCTGCTGCGCGACCTCGACCGGCTCGGCATCCCGGCCGTCGACCCCCTCGCCGTGGTCACCGGGCGCGCCGACGGCTCGGGCGCCCCGCTGGAGCCGGTGCTGGTCACCCGGCACCTGCGCGGCTCGATGCCGTACCGGTCCATGTTCGAGACGACCATGCGGCCCGCCACCATGCACCGGCTGATGGACGCCCTGGCCGTCCTGCTGGTCCGGCTCCACCTGTCCGGATTCGCCTGGGGCGACTGCTCGCTGTCCAACACCCTGTTCCGGCGGGACGCGGGCGCCTACGCCGCCTACCTGGTCGACGCCGAGACCGGCGACCTGCACCCCCGGCTGAGCCCGGGGCAGCGGGAGTACGACCTCGACCTGGCCCGCGTGAACATCAGCGGCGAACTGCTCGACCTGGAGGCCTCGGGCGCGCTGCACCCGTCCGTCGACCCGATCGCGTTCGGCCACGAGATCTCCACCCGCTACCAGGGGCTGTGGCGGGAACTGACCCGCACGTCGGTCTATCCGGCGGGCGAGTACCACTACATCGAGCGCCGGATCCGCCGCCTGGGCGAACTCGGCTTCGACGTGGCCGAGATGCAGATCGAGCACTCCGCCGGCGGCGACACCGTCACCTTCGTGCCGAAGGTCGTCGACGCCGGCCACCACCAGCGGCAGCTGCTGCGGCTGACCGGCCTGGACGCCGAGGAGAACCAGGCACGGCGGCTGCTGAACGACCTGGAGGGCTGGATGGCCACCCAGGACGACCACGCCCCGGGCGATCCCCTCGCCGCCCGCCCCGAGGTGCTCGCCCACCGCTGGGTGCGGGACGTGTTCCGGCCCACCGTACGGGCGGTGCCGCCGGAACTGCGCGGTTCCATGGACCCCGCCGAGATCTACCACGAGCTGCTCGAACACCGCTGGTACCTGTCCGAGCGTGCGCAACGGGACATGGGGCTCGACATGGCCGTCAAGGACTACGTCGAGAAGGTGCTGCCACGGGCCCGGGGCACGCTGGAACCGCTGGAGCCGACCACCCCGGAGTAGCTCACTCGTGCGGGACCACGGCCACCGGGCAGTCCGCGTGGTGCAGCACCCCGTGCGCGACCGAGCCGATACGGGCGCCGACGGCAGTGCGGTGCGCCCGGCGGCCGACGACCACCAGCTGGGCCCGGCCGGCCACCGACAGCAGCACCTCACCGGCGCTGCCCATCTCGACGTGCTCGGCCACGGGCACGCCCGGGAACCGCTCCCGCCACGGCCGGAGCGCGTCGGCCAGCGCCTGCCTCTCGTACGGTTCCAGACCGCCCGCGTCGTCCAGCAGCTTCATCGAGCCCGGGCTGTAGGCGAAGAC
Source organism: Streptomyces albidicamelliae (assembly GCF_025642175.1). Classification (NCBI taxonomy): domain Bacteria; kingdom Bacillati; phylum Actinomycetota; class Actinomycetes; order Kitasatosporales; family Streptomycetaceae; genus Streptomyces; species Streptomyces albidicamelliae. Next base: position 894,429 of record NZ_CP106795.1, read on the forward strand.
GGGCGGCAGGGTCCACGCCCGGACGGCGCGGACGGTGGCGCCGCGCGCCGCCGCCGTCTCGAACGCGAACCGCAGCGCCCCCGCGCTGTCCTCGGCGCCGCCGTGCTGGCCGACCACGACGTCCCGGCCGGCCGCCTCCGCCGTCGGCCGGTCTCCGGCGCGCACCAGGACGACGGGCCGGGCCGCCTCGGCGATCACCTGCTGACCGACGGAGCCCAGCAGGAACCCGACGACGGGGCCGTGCCCGCGCGAGCCGAGCACCAGCATCTCGGCCTCCGCCGCCGCGGCCGCCAGCGCGTCCGCGGCGCCGCCCTCGACCACGTCGACGCTCACCCGCAGCTCCGGATGCCGCTCCCGGACACCGCGCACGGCGGCCGAGACCCCTTCCGAGGCCCATCCGTGCTGGGTGTCGCGGTCGGCGGTGGCGAGCGCCTCGGCGTAGCGCCACGCGTGCACCACCCGCAGGGGCAGGTCCCGGCGTACGGCCTCCCGGGCCGCCCAGTCCAGTGCGGCCAGGCTCTCCGCCGTACCGTCCACCCCTGCCGTGATCGGGCGTGTCATGCGTGGGCCTCCTCGTCGTGGTGTCCTCGTGGTGCTCATGCCCTCCGCTCGGGCGGGGACGCGCACGGGCACGATCATGCCGTGCGGCCGGGGTGTCCGTGGCCGGTCCGCCGCTACCCTGCCGTCATGGCGCTGGAATGGGAGCAGGTCATCGTGGACGCGGCGGACCCGGTGGCGCTCGGACGCTGGTGGGCCGAGGCGCTCGGCTGGGTCGTGGTGGCCGACGCGGCGGACGAGTTCGAGATCCGGGCCGCCCCGGACCGGCTGCCCGGGCTGCTGTTCGTCCCCGTGCCCGAGGGGAAGACCGTCAAGAACCGGCTGCACCTGGACTTCCGCCCGACGGACCGGTCCGCCGAGGTGGCCCGGCTCCTGGCGCTCGGCGCCCGGCACGCGGACGTCGGGCAGGGCGAGCAGCCCTGGGTGGTGCTCGCGGACCCCGAGGGCAACGAGTTCTGCGTGCTCGGGGAGCGCCGCGGCTGACCCCCGTGGCCGGTCGGGGCCGCTGCCGGATACCCGGGGCGAACCCGGGCGATCGAACATACGATGGGCTTCGAGCCGGTGCGGTGGTCCCCACGACACCGGGCCGTGTGATCCGACTCTCGGGGTGGGAGACGTATGGCACAGGCCGCCGAGGCAGCGCGGACCGTCATCCTGACCGTGGACGACGACCCGGGGGTCTCCCGCGCCGTCGCCCGCGACCTGCGGCGGCGCTACGGCGAGTCGTACCGCGTCGTGCGCGCGGAGTCCGGCGAGTCCGCGCTGGACGCGCTGCGGGAGCTGAAACTGCGCGGCGACCTGGTGGCCGTGATCCTGGCCGACTACCGCATGCCGCAGATGAACGGCATCGAGTTCCTGGAGCAGGCGCTCGACGTGTACCCGGGCGCGCGGCGGGTGCTGCTGACCGCGTACGCCGACACCAACGCGGCCATCGACGCGATCAACGTGGTCGACCTGGACCACTACCTGCTCAAGCCCTGGGACCCGCCGGAGGAGAAGCTCTACCCGGTCCTGGACGACCTGCTGGACGCCTGGCGGACCAGCGCCTACAAGCCGGTGCCCAGCACCAAGGTCGTCGGGCACCGCTGGTCGGCGCGCTCCTCGGACGTGCGGGAGTTCCTGGCCCGCAACCAGGTGCCGTACCGCTGGTACTCGGTGGAGGAGCCGGAGGGGCAGCGGCTGCTGGCGGCCGCCGGGCAGGACGGGCAGCGCCTGCCGCTGGTGATCACCCCGGACTGCACGGTCCTGGTGGAGCCGGAGGCGCCCGAGCTGGCTGCGCGGGTGGGACTGGCGACGACGCCGACGGCCGACTTCTACGACCTCATCGTGATCGGCGGCGGTCCGGCCGGGCTGGGTGCCGCCGTGTACGGGGCCTCGGAGGGACTGCGGACCGTGCTGGTGGAGCGGTCGGCCACCGGCGGGCAGGCGGGGCAGAGCTCTCGGATCGAGAACTACCTGGGCTTCCCCGACGGCGTCTCCGGCGCCCAGCTCACCGACCGCGCGCGGCGGCAGGCCGCCAAGTTCGGCGCCGAGATCCTGACCGCGCGCGAGGTGACCGCGCTGGAGGTCAACGGCGCCGCGCGGGTCGTGCGGTTCGCGGACGGCTCGGCGATCGCGGCGCACAGCATCATCCTGGCGACGGGCGTGCAGTACCGGCAGCTGGAGGCCGAGGGCTGCACCGACCTGACCGGGTGCGGGGTGTTCTACGGTTCGGCACTGACGGAGGCCAGCTCCTGCCAGGGGCAGGACGTCTACATCGTCGGCGGCGCCAACTCGGCGGGCCAGGCCGCGATGTACCTGTCCCGGGGCGCGAAGTCGGTGACGCTGCTGGTACGCGGCGCGGACCTGTCGGCGTCCATGTCGTACTACCTGATCCAGCAGATCGGTGAGGCGCCGAACATCTCGGTGCGCTCCCACACGGTCGTGGACGCGGCCCACGGCGGGGACCGCCTGGAGAGCCTGACGCTGCGTCACACGGTGACCGGCGAGCTCGAACAGGTCGACGCCCAGTGGGTGTTCGTGTTCATCGGCGCGGCCCCGCTCACCGACTGGCTGGGCGACACGGTGCTGCGTGACGGGCGCGGGTTCATCCTGGCCGGGCCCGACCTGACCGCCGACGGGCGGCCGCCGGCGGGCTGGGAGCTGGACCGGCCGCCGTACCACCTGGAGACCAGCATTCCCGGCGTGTTCGTGGCGGGCGACGCGCGCGCCGAGTCCGCGAAGCGCGTCGCGTCCGCCGTCGGAGAGGGAGCCATGGCAGTGATGCTCGTCCACCGGTATCTGGAGCAGTCGTGAGCGGGCAGCTCATGCCGTGCAGCCCGCGGGAGATCAGCTCCCTGTTCCTCTTCGAGAAGCTGAGCCCCGAGCAGCTGGGGCGGCTGTGCAGCGAGGGACGGGTGGAGCTGTTCGAGGCCGGCCCGGTGTACACCGAGGGCGACCCCGCCACCTGCTTCTTCGTGATGATCGAGGGCACGGTCGTGCTCTCCCGCCGGGTCGGCGGCGACGACGTGGAGGTCAGCCGCACCTCGCAGCGCGGGGTGTACGCGGGCGCGATGCAGGCGTACCTCGGCGACCGGGTGCGGCAGGTGTACAACAACTCGATGCGGGTCACCGAACCGACCCGGTTCTTCGTGCTGCCCGCGGACATCTTCGCGGACGTCATGAGCGAGTGGTTCCCGATGGCCGTGCACCTGCTGGAGGGCCTGTTCTTCGGTTCGAAGAACACCCAGGCCGCGATCGGGCAGCGGGAGCGGCTGCTCGCCCTCGGCTCGCTGTCGGCAGGGCTCACCCACGAGCTGAACAACCCGGCGGCCGCGGCGGTGCGGGCCACCGCCACGCTGCGGGAACGCGTCGCGAAGATGCGGCACAAGCTCGCCCTGATCGCCGAGGCGCCGTTCACCCGCGAGGTGATGGCCGGCCTGATAGAGATCCAGGAGCGCACCGCCGAGCGGGTCGCGAAGGCACCGGCGCTCAGTCCGCTGGAGGCGTCCGACCGCGAGGACATGCTCACCGACTGGCTGGAGGACCACGGCATCGACTACGGCTGGCAGGTCTCCCCGACCTTCGTGCAGGCCGGGCTCGACGTCGACTGGCTGGAGCAGGTCGCGGCGGCCGTGCACACGGACATCCTGCCCAACGCGGTCGGCTGGCTCAACTACACCGTCGAGACCGAGCTGTTGATGAACGAGATCGAGGACTCCACCACCCGGATCTCGCACCTCGTCGACGCGGCCAAGCAGTACTCGCAGCTGGACCGGGCGCCGTACCGGGTGGTGGACGTGCACGAACTCCTCGACAGCACGCTGCTGATGCTGTCGGGCAAGAGGGGCCCGGGAATCAAGGTCGTCAAGGAGTACGACCGCACGCTCCCGCCGGTTCCCGCCTACCCGGCGGAGCTGAACCAGGTGTGGACCAACCTCATCGACAACGCCGTCTCGGCCATCAACGGCGCGGGCGGCGAGGGCACGCTGACCGTGCGGACCGCCCTCGACCACGAGCGGGTGCTGGTGGAGTTCCGGGACACCGGGCCCGGAGTCCCGCCGGAGATCAAGGACCGGATCTTCGACCCGTTCTTCACCACCAAGCCCGTCGGCGAGGGCACGGGGCTCGGCCTGGACATCTCCTGGCGGATCGTCGTCAACAAGCACCACGGCACCCTGCGGGTCGAGTCGGTGCCCGGCGACACCCGCTTCCAGGTGCTGCTCCCCCTGACCGCCGAGGCGCCCGCCGAGGAAGCGGAGGACAACGCATGAGCACCGTCGAGGGAATCGACCCGAGCGTCCCGCCGAGCGGCACCGGCTGCGTGGAGTGCGACGCGGCGGGCGGCTGGTGGTTCCACCTGCGCCGCTGCGCGCAGTGCGGGCACGTCGGCTGCTGCGACGACTCTCCCGCCAAGCACGCCACGGCCCACTTCCGGGAGACGGGGCACCCGGTCATCCAGAGCTACGAGCCGGGCGAGAGCTGGTTCTGGAACTTCGCCACGGACGAGCTGTACAGCTCCGGGCCCGATCTGGCGCCCCCGGGCAGCCATCCCGCCGAGCAGCCGGCCCCCGGCCCGGTGGGTCGGGTGCCCGCCAACTGGGCGCAGACGCTGCGCTGAGGCGGCCTGCGCACGCGTCCGCGCCGGCCGGGTCGGGTGACCGGGCCGGCCGGTTCAGCGTCCGCACTCCAGGCTGCCGGTGCCGACGGCTTCGGCCAGGGCCCGCATGCCCTTGTCGTCGGGGTGCAGGTGGTCGCCGCCGTCGAAGAACGGCAGGATCCGCGTGGGGTCGTTCGGGCTGCGCAGGATCCGGTCGAAGTCGGTGACGGCGTCGAAGTCGCGGCTGCCGCGCAGGAAGCGGTTGACGTCCTTTCGCACGGCCTCGGCGGCCGGATCCCACTCGGGCCAGCCCTTGAACGGGCCGATGGTCGCGGCGACCACGCACACGCCGGCCGCGTGGGCCCGCCGTGCGATCTCCCGGTAGCCGGCGGCCAGGTCGGCCGCGGTGACGCCGGTGTGCGCCTTGATGTCGTTGACGCTCTCGAACAGGAACAGGGTGCGCACGCCGGGCTGGGAGAGGACGTCCCGGTCCAGCCGGTGCAGGGCGCTCTGCCCGGCGCCGTCGGCGAGGATCCTGTTCCCGGATATGCCCTCGTTGGCCACCCCTTTGACGGTCGTGCCGAGGGTGCCGAGGCGGCGGGCCAGATAGTCGGGCCAGCGGCGGTTGAGGTCGGTGGTGGACAGCCGGCCGTCGGTGATGGAGTCACCGAGCACGACGACGGCCCCGGTGGCCCGGTCGGCCGGCCGTACCGAGACGGCGTCCAGGTACCACCAGGAACCGGTGGTGCGCGTCCAGTGGGCTCCGCTCTCCTCGGCGGTGTGGTCGCCCTGGCCGGTGTACGACGTCTGCATGGCCATCCAGTGGCCCGAGGCGGGTCCCGCCGCGTCCGGGGTGCGGAGGCTGACGACGAGGTCCGCCCCGGCGGGCCAGCTGCCGGGCAGCGGATCGCTCCAGGCCACCTCGCCGGCGGGCACGGTGACCGTGGGGGCTCCGCCGAAGGTCACCGGCCGGTTGCCGCCCGGCCGCAGCTCGGCTCCCGCCTCCCGCAGTCCGGCGTGGACGCCGGCCAGGGTCAGCGGGCGGTCGCCGAAGGCGTTCGTGAAGCGGACGCGCAGGTCGCTGCCGCCGACGCTGGTGTGGACGATCATCCGGTAGCCCTGGCCGGCGGTGCCCTCCCCATGAGGTCGGCGCTCGCCGCCCAGGTGACGACGCCGGTGGCGCGCGGCCGGGTCGGGCAGCGGGCCGGCCGCCCGGGCGGGCGCGGTCTGGCAGGCGACGGCGGCCAGCAGCGCCGCGACGACGCGGCCTCCGCGGGCGAGACGGCCGCTCACCGGGCGAGGTCCCGGACCGTGACGGACCCGACCGGCCGCATCCGGGCCGTCCGGGACGTCCCTGCGTATCCCACGGAGGTCATGGTGCCGCCGCCACCACGGATCCGCACCTCGGCGGGTCTCCCGTTCCGCCGGTTCGGGTCGACGAGGAAGCCGCCGCGGGCCCCGACGCCGGTCGGCGGGCGCGGGTCGGTGCCGATGAGCCCATGAGCTGACGGGCGTGGTCGGCGTTCTTCAGGGCGGGGCCGGACATGCGGATGCCCCGCGCGGGGCGGGGCATCCGGTCGTGCTGTGCGGTGCTGTGCCGAACTGTGCTGCCGGGCGTCAGCGGTGGGCGCGCGGCGTGTTCGCGGCGGTGACGTTCACCGCGGACCACGACTTGTCCACCGTCTTGTACTCGGTGCTGTTGGCGCCGTACAGGTCCTTGGCCGCCTTCAGGGTCGCGACGCGAGCCTGGTGGAAGTCGGTCGTGGAGACCATGTAGCGGGTGAGCGCGCGGTAGTAGATGGCGGTGGCCTTGGTCCGGCCGATGCCCTTGACCGCGATGTTGTGGTAGGTCGGCGAGTTGTAGGTGACCGTGCCGATCTTCTTCTTGCCGCTGCCCTCGGCGAGGAGGTAGTAGGCGTGCGAGGAGACACCCGAACCGGCGTGCACCTCGGTGTAGTACACGTCCGAGGACCAGTAGTCGATGGTGCCCTCGAGCTTGTCCAGCGACGGGTGGTCGAGACGGCGCAGGAACTTCTGGGCGAGGCCCAGCTTCTCGCCGACCAGGTAGTCCGGCGTGTCCTTCGCGTTCTTGGCGTAGAACTCGACGTTGGAGCCGAAGATGTCCGCCAGCGACTCGTTCAGCGAGCCCGGCTCACCGTACTGGTTGCCGTACTCGTCGACGAAGGTCGGCTGCAGGTTGGCGGTCGCCTCCACCACGCCGTGGGTCAGCTCGTGACCGGTGACGTCGAGGACGACGAGCGGCTTCTTGAACATCTCGCCGTCGCCGTCGCCGTACAGCATGCAGTTGCAGGTCGGGTCCCAGAAGGCGTTGGCGACCTTCTTGCCCCAGTGGACCATCGCCCGGGCGGGCTTGCTGTTGTTGGCGATGCCCTTGCGCTTGAACGTGGACTTGTAGAAGTCCAGCGTCTTGGTGATGCCGTACTGGGCGTCGGCAGCGGCGCTGACCCGGCTGGTGGTCTTGTTGTTGCCCCACACGTTGGACGTGTTGGTGAACTTCGAGCCGGAGCTGAACTTCTCCGTCATCGTGCCCTTGGCGTCACGCGTCTCGGTGCCGTACCGGCTCGGGTCCTTGAGCTGGTAGTGACCGCGCGAGGTCTGCGTGGTCGTGAGGCCGACGTTGCCGACGAAGAGGGTCTTGCCGGTGCCCTTGGCGGCCGACGGGTACGCCGCCGCGGCGGACGAGCCCGAGCCGAGCAGGCCCGACGGGGCGGAGGAGCCGACACCGGTGGCCGGGTCGGCCGTCTCGCCGCGCTTGCGCAGGGTGTCGAGCAGCTTCGGCGACAGGAACTCGTCGCTGTCGGGGGTGTTGCTGCGCACCTTGCCGCTGACGGCGTCGACGACGACGGTGTGCGAGCTGCCCTGCGTGGCCACCGTCACCTGGTAGGCGAGGGCGGAGGCGCCACCACGGGCGTCGACGACGAGCTGAGCGCTGCTCGCGTCACCCTTGGCGGCCTTGGCGGCCTTGGCCGCGGCCTGCGCCGCGGTCAGCTTCGCCTGCGACGTGGCCGCCGGCTTGACCGCGTGGTCGGCCGCGCGGGTCACGCCCGTGTAGGCCAGCTTGTGGTCGAGGTGGACGATGAGGTCACCGCCGAGCACCGGCAGGTTCCCGTGCGTCCGGACGAAGCGGACGTGCCGGGCACCCTCGGGGTCGACCATGACGTCCTGCGCGTGCAGCGCGTCGCCCTTGGAGACACCGGTCGCCGAGGCGTGGGCGAAGGCCGCGCTGCGCGCCGCCTCCACCACCGCGGTGGCGTTCGTGGCGGAGGACGCTGCGGTCCGCTCCACCCCCGTCGTGGAGGGGCCCGCGAAGGCCGTGCCGGCCAGTCCCGTGGCGGCCGTCGCGACGGTGACGGCGATCGCCAGGGAGCGTATGTGCGGTCTACGCAATCTGATCAAAGTTCCTTCGTGCGAAGACGGCAGGAGTCACCAACCGCCTTGCTGCATGACGCAGTTGACACGCCACGGGGGCTGGTAGGGCCCCGGGGTCACCCTTTCGGATCAGTCATGTCCCCGTAAAGCCGGAATGATCCATTTCGCGGATTTCTAGAGGAATCCTTTACGAATGGGCACCACAGGGTGATCACGAGTCCCTCAACTGTGTGTCGACAGCGGAGACGTTGCCCACATCCCCTAGGTTCCGAGGCCTGAATGTGACCGATATCGCATCAGGAACCGTACGGATGGGAGTGGATGCCGGATGGTCTCAGCAACGGTGGGCAGGGGCGCGGTCCTCGGGGCGGTCGTACTGTCGCTGCTCGCGGTCCCGGCGCGCGCGGCGACCGCGGAGGCGGGTACGCCCGTGGCGGCGGCGCTGCCGGCGCCCGACACGGCGGGCCTGGCGGCGGTGCTGCGCACGGCCGTGAACCAGGGCGCGCCCGGTGCGCTGGCCAGGATCGACGACCGGGGCCGGACATACCGGTCCACACAGGGAGTTGCCGACCGCGTCACCGGGCGGGCCATCGCCGCCGACGACCGGTTCCGGGTGGGCAGCGTCACCAAGACCTTCTCGGCGGTGGTCCTGCTCCAGCTCGTCGACGAGAGGAAACTGACGCTCGACGCCCCCGTCAACCGCTACCTTCCCGGACTCCTGCCCGACGACCGGATCACGGTGCGCCAGGTGCTGGGCCACCGCAGCGGCCTGTACGACTACACCAACGACATGTTCGCCGAGAGCGTGTCCGGTTTCGAGGCGGTGCGCAAGAAGGTCTACACCTACCGCCAGCTCGTGGCGCTCTCCCTGAAGAAGCCCCGCACCAACGCCCCCGGCGCCGCCTACGCGTACTCCAACACCAACTTCGTCGTGGCCGGCCTGCTCATCGAGAAGCTGACGGGCCACTCCGTGCGGACGGAGTACGAGAAGCGCGTCTTCGAGCCGCTGGGTCTGCGGGACACGTTCTACGTCCATCCCGACACCACGATCCCCGGCCGGTACGCCCGGGGGTACCTCACTCCCGACACGGCGGGCGGCAAGCTGGTCGACGCCACCGCCCAGACGGTGTCGTGGGCGCAGAGCGCGGGCGCCATCATCTCCAGCGCGCGGGACCTGAACACCTTCTACTCCGCGCTGCTGGGCGGCAGGCTGATGTCGGCCGCGCGGCTCGCCGAGATGGAGCGCTTCACCCCGGTCAACAGCACGACGGCGTACGGACTCGGACTGCGCCGCCGCGACCTGTCGTGCGGGGTCTCGGTGTACGGCCACACGGGCGCGGTCCAGGGGTACTACACCTACGCCTTCGCCACGAAGGACGGCAGCCGCAGCATCACGGCCGTGGCCGACACCTCCAACAACGGGAAGGTCCTCGACACGCTGGCGGGCACGCTGAACGCGGCGTTCTGCGGCGCCCCGGGGACGGCGGCCGCCGGGAAGCACGGCGGCGCCGTCGCGGACGAGGGCTAGGGCCTGTCGTTGGGATCAGGCCGGCCTGGCTCACGGTGCCTTGCCGGCCGACCCGAGCCCCCGCGACGCGGGCATGATCCGCACGACAGGCTCTGGGCGGGCGCACCCTGCGCCGCGCGGGCGGTGGCACACGCCACGGCCCGCGCACCGGCGTCATGCCCGGCACGTCCGGCCGGAGGGCGAACGCGCCCGGTGGAGCCGCGCCGACCCCGGGGAGGGCCGTCAGGGACGGGACGTCGGCACGGCCGCGGTCAGGTGGCGCCCGCGCCGGTCAGGCCGTCGTCGTCCTCGGATTCGCGGACACCGCCCACCACGGCGGTGAGGTGGTCCAGGACGTTGGTCAGGCGGAGGATGCGCTCCAGCACCTCGGGCCGGTTGTCCAGGTGCAGGGTGGCACCGGTGGCGCTGGTCCGGCGGTGGACCATCAGCAGGGCGGACAGGCCCGAGGAGTCGATCCACGTCAGGCCGCCGAAGTCCAGGCGGACATCGCGAGGCGGCGGCTGGCCGCTCGCCAGGTGCTCGACGACGGTCTGCACGAAGTCGTCGCTGGTGTCGTAGTCGAGTTCGCCGGCCACGCGCACCGTGAGCGTGGCGGGTTCACTGAGGACGACGAGGGTGAACTCGGATGGTGGCAGGTTGATCATGCGTGGGTGCCGGGGCCGGGGACAGGACGGGCGGGGCGGCCGCTCAGGGCGGCGGAGCCCTCGTGGATCAGATGAGAGGCGCGGGGGAAGTCGCGCAGTTGGCCGGCCAGGGCGTCCAGGCCGGTCACCAGGGAGTGGGCGGGCACGTGACGGACCTCGAGGATGTCCGCGGTCCAGGTGAGGAACGCCGTGAACAGGTCGGGGTCGTCGACGTAGAGGGCCGTCGCGAGGAAGCCCACGACGTGGGCGAGGTCCTCCGCGGTGCGCTCCCGCTGGGTCTCGCTGTAGCCGCGCATGGCGGGAAAACGGTCCTCCAGGTCGGACAGCGTCTGCTTGACCAGCTGGGCCCGGGTCTGGACGACCATCGTGTACTCCTGGTCGGCCAGGTGCGGCAGGTCGTCCACCGCCTGCCGGCTCACCGAGGCGTCCGGCCGCGCCATGCCCTCGTCGAGTACGGCGACCGCGGCGCGGGCGTCGGGCGCCCAGCGGTCGGCGCGCAGGGTCCGGGCGTAGCGCCCGTCGGGGCCGAAGGCACGGCCGCCCGCCAGCACCGGCACACCGACGGCCTGGCAGGCGCTGATGGCGCCGTGCGCGACGGGCAGGTGCGTCGGGATCGAGCCGGAGAGCAGGACGGCGTCGGGGTTGGTCTGGTGCAGATGCGCCACCAGGTGCGACGTCGGCGTCTGGGCGCCGAGGAAGTCGACCCGCCAGCCGCGCAGCCGCAGGACCTCGGCGACGAGCCGGGCGGGGAAGGCGTGCCACTCCCCGTCGACGCAGGCGACCGTCACCCGGCCGCGCGGCGGGACCTCGCTCTTCTCGGCGCGCCGGTGGGCGAGGGAGGCGACGACCCGCTCGTTGATGGCGGTCGCGGCGTGCTCCTGGGCGACGCTGAGCCGGTCGGCGGCCCATTCGACGCCCACCTTCTCCTGGACCGGCGCGATGACCTCCAGGAGCAGCGTCTCCTCGTCCGCGCCCTCGTCCATGGCCCCGTGCACGATGTCGGCGGCCCAGTACTCGTCGCCGTCGGTCACGGCGTCCCACAGCCGGTCGACGAGGGGGGTCGTCGCGGTGCGATGACTCACATGCTCCTCCTGCTCCTCGTGCCGCCCGCGTGCCCGTTGACGACCTTCAGCGAGCCGTTGCGGGGCGCGCTGATGGCCACGGCGGCCATGTCGTCGTGCCGGCCCGCGCCCAGCCACTGGGCCGCCAGCATCTGCACCCGTTCCACGACCGCCTCGGCGGGCATGCCCGCGCACTCGGTGAGCGCCCGCTGCAGGCGCCTCTCACCGAAGAGTTCGTCGCCCAGCGGCCCGCCGCGCGCCTCGGTGATGCCGTCGGTGTAGAGCAGGCACGTCTCGCCCGGCGCGAGCACCGTCTCCACGGTGTGCGCCTTGACGGCCGGCAGCGCACCCACCAGGGTGCCGTGCGTCGGGACCTCCTCGACGGTGCCGTCGTTGCGGACGATCAGCGGCGGCAGGTGCCCGGCGCTGGTCAGCCGCACCTGCGCACGGCCGCCGCGGCGGCGCACGGAGGCCAGCACCATGGTGGCGAACCGGGTGTGATGGGAGGTCAGCAGGGCGCCGTTGAGCAGGCCGAGAATCCGCTGGTGGTCCTCCGCCAGGGGCAGCAGGGCCTGCAGCGTGTTGCGGATCTTGCCGGTCAGCACCGCCGCGTCCAGGCCCTTGCCCGCGACGTCCCCGAGCACGACGAGGGTCTCCTGGGTGGGGTCGGCGCCCGGGTGGACGTCGTAGAAGTCCCCGCCGACCCGCTCGTGGTCCTTGGCGGCGCGGTAGCCGCCGGCGTACTCCACTCCGTGCACGCTGTGGAGCGCGGGCGGCAGCAGTTCCCGCATCAGCGTGGCGGTGATGGTGGCCTGTTCCGTGTAGAGGCGGGCGGCGGAGAGGGCGGCGCCGGCGCGGGCCGCGAACAGGCGGGCGAAGACCTCCTCGCCCTCGGTGAAGGCCTGCTCGGTGCTGGACCGCAGCAGGACCAGGGCGCCGGCGGGCACGCCGTGGCCGGGGAGCGGGGTGACGATCACGGAGCCCACGGGGCCGGAGAGGCCGTCCGGGATCACCCAGTCGGGAAGGAGGGCGGGGTCGATCCAGCGGGCCGGTACGGGCGGGAAGCCCTGGAGCGCCTCGGCGAGGCCCGGTACGCCGGCGACGTCGACCTTGCGCGTGGTCTGGGTGACGGGACCGCCCTGGCGTGCGTAGGTCAGCGGGTAGCGGCGTCCGTGGGGCGGTGCGATCAGGACGGCGGCTTCGGCGAGGTGCTCTGCGGCCATGGAAGCGGCCACCTCCATGCAGCGCGGCACGTTCAGGGTGGACAGCAGCGCGCCGGAGGCCTCGGAGAGCACCTCGGTCCGCACCTGGGCGTCGCTCAGCGCCGTCTCGGCCAGCCGCCGGTCGGTCTCGTCGACCAGCCACCAGACCACGTCGCCGTCGCCGGCCTGCGTGGGATGGGCCTCGAACAGACGCCCGTTGATACGCCCCGTGGGCGGGCCCTCGGAGGCGCCGCGCGTGCCGGCGTCGATGCGCTGGTGCGCTCCCCAGAGCCAGGAGGGCACCCGTTCGTGCAGCCAGTCGCCGCTCGCCGCGTCGGGGAGTATCTGTCGGGCGGCCTCATTGATCCGGACCAGACCGCCGTGCCGGTCGACGACCAGCACCGGATAGGGGGCCTCGGCCCACGTCACGCCGACCCTGAGGTCGGCGTCGGGTGGGCGGGCGGAGGAACCGGGGGAGAATGACACAACCGGAGGCACGCGTCGTGCGCACCTCACCACCTTCCTGCCATGGAAAACAGATGTCTTTTGGCAACAGTCCCGCACAGGTCCCCATGGGCGCAAGCCGCCCGGGCGACCCCTTGGGCATTCCCACCGGTTTCGGTGCGCGTGCGGGAGATTTGTCACACGACTCGGTGAGGCGTCGCCAGACTGTTCGCACCGGCGCCCGGTTCGGACACGGACGGACCGGTTCGGCGATCTTGGCGGAACCACATCGTCCGGGACACCATGCCCGGCATGAAGGGTGATCTCTTTTCCAGTCAGCACGTCGTGCAGCCGGCCGTGGCGCCGGGCATGTCCGTCGAGAACGCCAAGTGCCTCAAGTACGCGGTGAACGGCGAGATGCACGCCCGCCAGGGCGCGATGGTCGCCTACCGCGGCGACCTCAGGTTCGAACGCAAGGGGCAGGGCGTCGGCGGCATGCTGAAGCGCGCCGTCACCGGTGAGGGACTGCCCCTCATGGCGGTGCGCGGCCAGGGTGAGGCCTGGTTCGCGCACGAGGCGCAGAACTGCTTCGTCGTCGAGGTCGAGCCCGGCGACCTGTTCACCGTCAACGGCCGCAACGTGCTGTGCTTCGACGCCTCGCTCTCCTACGAGATAAAGACCGTCAAGGGCTCGGGCATCGCGGGCGGCGGGCTGTTCAACAGCGTGTTCAGCGGACAGGGCCGGCTCGGCCTGGTGTGCGAGGGCAATCCGCTGGTCATACCGGTCTCCGCGCAGGCCCCGGTGTACGTCGACACGGACGCGGTGGTCGGCTGGACCGCGCATCTGCAGACCTCGCTGCACCGCTCGCAGTCCATCGGTTCGATGCTGCGGGGCGGCTCCGGCGAGGCCGTGCAGCTGATGCTCCAGGGCGAGGGGTACGTCGTGGTGCGGCCGAGCGAGCTGACACCCCAGAAGGCGCAGCAGCACTGAACCTTCACAAGTGATCCGGGCGGGGCGGGCAACCCGCGTCGCCGTACCCGCGTCTTGATCGACAACAGACCGAAGCCCCGGTCCCAGCGGGCCGGGGCGTATTTCCGAGATGCTATACACGTCGTGTATACACTCCGTGTATAGAAGGGTACGCATGTACGGCAAGGCATCCGCCCCGGAGTACCAGGGCGCCCTCACCACCCTGTCCGTGAACTCCTCCCTGGTCGACGTACTGGCCGAGGCGACCGAGCGGCTGCGCGAGGCCGAACGGTCGGGCCGCCCCGCCGAGGCGGCCCGCTGCGGCCTCGCCGTGGCCGAGGCCCACCGGCGCCTCGGCCACGTCGGGGACGCCGACCGGGCCTGGAAGGCCAGCTACCGCGCCGCCCGGGAGGCGGCCGACACGGCGGCCATGGCCTGGGCGCTGTGGAGCGGCGGCACCCTGGCCCGGCAGCGCGGCGCGTTCCCGCTCGCCTGGCGGCTGCTGGGGCTCGCGGCCGAACTCGGCGAGCGCGGCGGCGACGTGGTGGTCCGCGGGTACTCGCTGGCCGGCCTGGCGGAGACCGGCCGCATCCAGGGCGACTACGAGGCGGTCGGCCGGCTGCACGAGCAACTGCTGGCCGAGGCCCGCAGGCGCGGTGAGGCCCGGCACACGGTGTGGGCGCTGGAGGGCATCGCGCAGATGCACCGCAACACCGGCGGTTACGACAAGGCGTACGCGCTGTTCGAGGAGGCCGCGGAGATAGCCGGGCGGGCCGACGACCGGCGCGGGCACGCCTGGGCGCTGCGCGGCCTCGCGGACATCGTCTCGGTGCGCGACGGCGACACGCCCCGGGCGCTGGAGCTGCTGTCCGAGGCGGAGGCCACCTGCCGGGCGATGAACCTGTCCAGCGCGCTCGCCTACAACCACAAGATGCGCGGCAACGTCCTCTACCGCGCCGGCCGGTACGCCGAGGCGCGCGACCTGTACGAGCTGGCGCTGGAGGAGTTCCGCGCGATGAGCGAGCCGCGCGGAGAGGCGCTGGCCCGGCTGGGCCTCGCGAAGTCCCGGGCCCACCTCGGCCGGGACCGGGCCGGGACGGCGGCCGAACTCGCGGACCTGGCCCGGACGCTGGAGCGCAGCGGTCTCAAGCACGCGCGGGAGATGGTGACCCGGGCGCAACGGGAGTTCGGCCTCACCGAGGAGCCTGCGGAACCGATGGGTTCGCCGGCGTCCGCGGAACTCACGGTCCCGGCTTCCGTGGTCGCGGAGCCCGTGGCGGCCATGGAGGTCGTACGGTGAGCGTCCTCCCCGCGGCGGTACGGCCGCAGCTCGCGGCACCCCGGACCCTCGCCCGCTGCCGCGAACTGGTCGGGCCGGCGCTGACGGAGGCGGTCGGCCGGCTGCATCCGTGGGTCGCCGAGATGGCCGCGTACTCCTTCGGCTGGTGCGAGGTGGGCGGGGCGCCGGCGAGCGCCCCGGGCGGCAAGGGCGTCCGGCAGGCGCTGGCGGTCCTGGGCGCCGAGGCGGCGGGCGCCGACGGGCGCGCCGGTGTCCCCGCCGCGGTCGCGGTGGAGCTGGTGCACGCCTTCTCGCTGCTGCACGACGACATCATGGACGGCGACGCGACCCGGCGCCGCCGCCCCGCCGTGTGGAAGGCGTACGGCACGGGACCCGCGGTGCTCGCCGGTGACGCCCTGTTCGCGCTGGCCGTGGACACCCTCGCCGCCGCGCCAGGGGGGCCGGGCGCGGTACGGCTGCTCTCCGGCGCGCTCGCCGATCTGGTGCGGGGGCAGGCCGACGACCTGCTGTTCACCACCCGGCCCGGCACCGGCCCCGAGCGGGTGACGCCCCAGGAGTACCGGGCGATGGCGGAGGGCAAGACGGGCGCGCTGCTGGGCTGCGCGGCCGCCCTGGGCGCCGCGCTCGGCGGGGCGCCGGAGGCCGCGGTCGGCGCGCTGGACCGGGCCGGGCGGCACCTGGGCGTCGCCTTCCAGCTGGTCGACGACGTGCTCGGCATCTGGGGCGACCCGGCCGTCACCGGGAAGCCGGCGGGCGGCGATCTGCGGGAGGGCAAGAAGACCTTCCCGGTGCTCGTCGCGCTCGGCTCCCCGGACGCCCGTGGCCTGCCCGCGCTGCTCGGCGTGCCCGGCCGGGAGGCGGAGGCGGCGGCGCTGGTCGAGCAGGCGGGCGGCCGTACGGCGGCGCTGGCCGAGGCCCGGGCGCACACGGCCGCCGCACGCTCGGCGCTCGCCCGGGCGCCCGTGGCGGCCGGGGCCGTGAGCGAGCTGGACGGACTGCTGGACCTGCTGCTCGACCGCGAGCGGTGACGCTGATCCGGAACCGCGTTGACCGCGGCCGCCCCGGCGGGTGAAGGTGCGATCGGCGCGGTTCCACCCCCGCGCCGGAAGGGTGAGGCACCTTGATCGGCATCTCGGACATCGAAGCCGCCGCCGAGCGGATCGCCGGACACGTCGTGCGGACACCGACCGTGCCGAGCCCGGGCCTGTCCGCCCTGCTCGGTGTCCCGGTCACCGCCAAGCTCGAACTGCTCCAGCGCACCGGCTCGTTCAAGGCCCGCGGGGCCACGGCGAAACTGCTGTCGCTGAGCGAGGCCGAGCGGGCCGCGGGTGTGGTCGCGGTCAGCGGCGGCAACCACGGCATCGCGCTCGCGGTGATGGCGGCGGCCCTCGATGTGAAGGCGACCGTGGTGATGCCCCGTACCGCACCGGCCCGGTCCATCGGGATCGCCGAGGAGGCGGGTGCGTCGGTCCGGCTGACCGACGGCATGGACAGCGCCTTCCAGCTGGTGACGCGGCTGCGGGACGAGGGTCTGACCCTGGTGCACCCGTTCGACGACCCGGTGGTGATCGCCGGGCAGGGCACGGTGGGGCTGGAGCTGGCCGAGGACGCGGACGAGCTGACGGACGTCGTCGTCAGCATCGGCGGCGGCGGGCTGATCGCCGGGGTCGCGGCGGCGCTGCGCGCCCGGCGGCCGGGGGTCCGCGTGTGGGGTGTGGAGACGGCGGGCGCCGAGGCCCTGTCCGGCGCGCTCGCGGCGGGCGGTCCGGTTCCGGTGCCGCTGACGTCCCTGGTCACCACGCTCAGTGCGCCGTCGGCCTCGCAGCTGACGTACGACCATGTGTCCGCGCTGGTCGAGGAGGTGCTGGTGGTGCCGGACCGGGACGCCGTACGGGGCTGCCTGGACCTCGCCGACCACGCCAAGGTGTGGGCCGAGCCGGCCGCGGGCTGTCTGCTGCCGGCTGCCCGGCAAGTGGTGGCACGCGTCGGTGCGGACGCCCGGATCGGACTCGTGGTCTGCGGCGGCAACGTCACTCTGCGCGAACTGGTGGGCTGGGCCGACCGGTTCGGGCTGTGACCCGTGTGCGCCCACGGGGCTTTACCCTCGGTTACCCGCAGGTCGAACACCTTTAGGCGGAGTCATCCTTAACTCGGACGCCGGTGACGGCGATTGAATAAAAGGCAGGAAGCGCTCCGAGTTGAGGATTCTTTGAACGCACCCCCGCGCGCCCCGCGTACCTCTGGGAAACACCAGGCAGGGGTTGCAGCGAGGGATGACCATGGCCAAGGCGCACGTCTCCGCACACGAGTGGGTCGCCGGGCGGTACCGGCTGCTGGAGGTGTTCGCCCGCGAGACCAACCGCCTGTGGTGGTACGCCGAGGACGTGGCGGCGGAGCAGCCGCGGCTGGTGGCGCAGACCGCCCTGCCGGAGCCGTGCGACGACGACACCGCGCGCCGCGTCACCGCCCGGGTCGTGCGGACCTCCGAGACCATGCGGCTGCTGCGCCCCGGCGCGGTCGCCACCGTCGTGGACGCCGTGGTGGAGGCGGGCACCCTGTGGACGGTCACGGAGTGGATCGACGGCACCCCGCTGAGCGAACTCCTGGACCGCGAGGGCTCGTTCACCACCGCGCGGGCGGCACGCATCGGTCTGGAACTGCTCGACGTCCTCCGGGCCGCCCACGACGAGGGCATCACGCACGGCGAGCTGAGCCCCGCCCAGCTGTTCGTGCGCGAGGGGGGACCGGTGGTCGTCACGGGGTTCGGGCTGGCGGGCGCGACGCTGGTCCCGCGGCTCGCGGCCCCGTCGTACGCCTCACCGGAGCAGGCCCGCGACGAGCGGATCGGCCCGGCCGCCGACCTGTGGGCGCTGGGCGCGCTGCTGTACACGATGGCCGAGGGGCGGCCGCCGTTCCGTGACCGGGGCCGGCCCGACGCCACCCTGAAGGCCGTGGACCGGCTGCCGCTGCGCACCCCGCTGCGGACGGGCCCGCTCACCCAGGCCGTCCAGGGGCTGCTCCGCAAGAGCTCGGTGGACCGGCTCGCCCGGCCGGTGGTGCACGCGGCCCTGACCCGGGCCCTGACCGGGGACACCGAGGGGGACCGGGAGCCGGCGCCGGTCCCCCGGGTGCGCGGCGCGTACCGGGGCGTGCGCCTCGCCGAGTCCGGGCGGGGCCGGCGGGCCCTGATCGCGGGCACGGTGCTGGCCGGCGTCACCGTCACGGCCGCCGTGCTGGCCGCGACCCAGCGGCTGCCCGGCACGGACACGGCGGGTGCGCCTCCCGAGGCGACCGCCCCGGCCACCCACACGGGCTCCGGCACCCCAGCGCCGAAGGCTCCGGCCTCTCCGGCGGCCCCCGCGTCCCCGGCCTCCCCCTCCCCCGCCCTGCCGGCGGGGTACCGCACCTACAGCGCCCCGGAGGGCTTCTCCGTGGCGCTGCCCGGGGGCTGGAAGCGGCTGACCACCTCGCGGGCGGACGACCGCGCCTACCGCGTCACCTTCGGCCGCGGCGGCGGCTCCCCCACCCTCGCCGTCACCTACAGCGAACGGGTGGGACCCGACCCGGTCGCCGTCTGGCGGGACGACGTCGAGCCGGGCCTGCGCGAGCTCCCCGGATACCGGCGCGTCGGGGACGTCCGGGCCACCACCTACCAGGGCCGCAGGGCCGCCGACATCGAGTGGCTGGCGGGAACGGGCGACGACCGGGTGCACACCTTCGGAAGGGGCTTCCTGCTGGGCGGCCGGCGCGGGTTCTCCCTGCGCTTCACCACCCCGGCCGGGACCTGGGACGAGACGGCCAACCGGCTGGCACGGAAGACGTTCCTGCGGACGTTCGCGGCAGCGGGGAGCTGACCCGGACTCCGGCCGTTTTCCCGCGGCAGACCCGGGGACTCGCACCGTATGGTGCAAATCGGATACACGATGATGACCGAGCAGGCCGGCCCCCGGGACCTCGTGGAGCACGTGGTGGGGGCCGAGGAGGCCGGGTTCGACTTCTCGGTGACCTCGGACCACTACTTTCCGTGGCTGCGCACACAGGGGCACTCCCCGTACGCGTGGAGCGTCCTGGGCGCGGCCGCCCAGGCCACTTCGCGGATTCCGCTGATGACCTACGTGACCTGCCCGCTCGTGCGCTACCACCCGGCGGTCGTGGCGCAGAAGGCGGCCACCATGCAGCTGCTGTCCGAGGGCAGGTTCCGGCTCGGCCTGGGCGCCGGCGAGAACCTCAACGAGCACGTCGTGGGCGGCGGCTGGCCGCCAGCGGACGTACGGCACGAGATGCTGGAGGAGGCGGTCGGGATCATCCGCGCGCTGTTCGAGGGCGGCCATGTCACGCACCACGGACAGCACTACGACGTGGACTCGGCGCGGCTGTGGGACCTCCCGGAGGACGCTCCGCCGATCGGCATCGCCGTCTCGGGCGAGCAGTCCTGCAAGCTCGCCGGGCACCTCGCCGACCTGGTCATCGCGACCGAGCCCAAGGCCGGCCTGCTGGAGGCCTTCGACCGGCACGGCGGCAGCGGCAAGCCGCGCATCGGCCAGCTGCCGGTGTGCTACGACCCCGACCGGGACACGGCGATCAAGCGGGCCCACTCGCAGTTCCGCTGGTTCGGTCTCGGCTGGAAGGTCAACGCCGAGCTGCCGCACCCCGACTCCTTCGAGTCCGCGACGCAGTTCGTCACCGAGGACGACGTCGCCTCCGCCATTCCCTGCGGTGACGACCCGGACGCCTTCGTGGAGGCGGTACGGCCCTACGCCGAGGCCGGTTTCGGGGAGATCGCCCTGGTGCAGATCGGCGGCGACACGCAACCGGAGTACCTGGAATGGTCGGCCGGGACCCTGCTGCCCGCCCTGCGGGAGGCGTTCGGCTGAGGCCCGCCGCCCCTCGCCCGCCGCGGGGGCCGCACGGAGCGGGTCCGTCAAAGCATGGTCAATGGGCCCATATAGGCTTTCCTGTCCGTACCCGGCCCCGGGTGCGGGTCCCGTGAACGTACCCGCAGGAGAGTCGTCCGTGACCCTGGTCGTCGAGCCGTCACCCGAGCCGTCCGCCCCCGCCGCGCCGCCCCTGTCCGATCTCGTGGCGCGCGACGCCCGCGAGTTCGGCGTGTACGCGCGCACCGGGGGCTGGGCCTTCGCCCTCATGGTGGCGCGCAGTGTGCGGCCGGGCGGACAGGCCGCCGGGGAGAGTCCGAAGGTGTCGGCGAAGGAGTTCGCGGAGCTGGCGGGCTGCTCCCCGGAGCGGGTCATGCGCCACTACAGGGCGTGGGACCGGGCCGCCGACGACGGACTCGTGCCGCACTTCGAGACCCTCGAACCCGGCCAGGAGACCGGCCTCCCGGACGCCGACGTCTGGCTGAGCTACTACGTCTCCCGCAACAGCGCCACCTCCGAGCGGGGCACGGCCATCGCCCAGTCCGCCGAGGCCGAGGGCATCCGCCCCACCAAGGCGCTGGAGGTGGCCGAGAACCCGACCGCACTGCGGGCCGCGATCCTCGCGGACCCGTCCACCGCCCACGCGGCCCGGGCCGCCCTGCTGGACCGGGTCCGGGAGGACCCCGGGCTCCAGGCCGAGCTGGCCCGGGACGTCGTACGGACCGACGATCTGAAGAAGGCCGTGGCGACCGAGAGCCGGGCCGCCGACCGGATCGGCTACGTCCGCCAGATCGCCGAGTCCGGGCGGATCAGGACGCCCGCCGGGCAGACGGTGGAGGCGCCCGCCGATCTGCGCGAGGAGGCGGAACGGCACCTGTCCCTCATCGACGAGCTGGAGGACGGCGAGGACACCGGCGAGTGGGCCACCGAGGCCTACGACACCATGCGGTCGCTGGTCGCCGAGACGGTCGAGGCCGACCCCGAGCTGCGCGTCCAGGAGCGGCGCACCCGCTTCTACAGCAGCCTGCAGAAGGCGACCCGGGCCTTCGAGGAGCTGACCTTCGACGACGCCCAGGACTACTACGAGGACGACATGGTCCGGCGGCTGGAGGAACTCCAGCAGGCGATCGGCACCTGTCTGTCCGCTTTGCGGGGCGCGGGCGCACATCATTCGCACGGGTGAGCATTCCTCGCCGCACGGGGGTACTAGGGGAGCCTGAACCGATTGTCCCCGGAGGCCCTCGCGTGAAGTCGTTCGTGCACAAGACCCTGGTGGTGCAGCTCCACGCGGAAGGTACCGACCGGTGTCCCGTGCTCGCCCATCTCAGTTACGACGTGGCGGACCCGTTCGCCGTCACGGCCGTCTTCGGCCACGACGGCCGGGTGCTGGCGCGGTGGCGGCTGGACCGGGAGATGCTCTTCGACGGGCTGACCAGGCCGGTCGGCATCGGCGACGTGCGGCTGCGGCCGACCGCCGACGGGATGTGGCGGGAGCTGCGCATGGAGTTCCTCGGGGACTGCCGCCCCGACGGCGGCCGCCACCACGCGGTGGTGTTCGCGTGGGCGCCCGCGGTCGCGGCGTTCCTGCGGGACACCCTCCAGGTCGTGGCGCGCGGGCAGGAGCGCGTCGCGGTCGACGAGTTGCTCGAGGAGATCCTCTCCGGGGCTGAGTAGCCGTACTCATGCCGGCCGCCCCGGCCCGGCACCACGATGGGGGCTCCCGAGACGCCCTTAAGCCGAGGAGCCCCGCCGTGACCGCAGTGCAACCCGTCCCGTACGCCGCGCCGCGCCGCGTGCCGCCCGCCGTGTACGCCGCCGTGGCGGCCGCCGGACTCGCCCTCTCCGCGTGGGGGGTGCGGGACCGCACCACCTGGTTCCTGGAGACCGTCTGGGCACTGGTCGGCCTGCCCCTGCTGGTGCTGCTGTGGCGGCGCTTCCCGCTGACGGGCCTGCTGTGCGGGCTGCTGACCGTGCACGCGCTGGTCCTCGCGATGGGCGGCCACTACACCTACGCGCAGGTACCGCTGGGCGACTGGGTGCGCGACACCTTCGGCCTGGCCCGCAACCCGTACGACCGCTTCGGGCACCTGATGCAGGGCTTCGTCCCGGCGATCCTCGTGCGCGAGCTGCTCACCCGGACCTCTCCGCTGCGCGGCAGCCGCTGGCTGGCGCCCCTCACCGTCTGCGCCTGCCTGGCCTTCAGCGCGTGCTTCGAGCTGCTGGAGTGGGCGGCGGCCGAGATCGGCGGGCACGAGGCGGACGCGTTCCTCGCCACCCAGGGCGATGTGTGGGACACGCAGTGGGACATGTTCTGCGCCCTCATCGGAGCCGTGCTGTCCCTGGCGGTGCTCAGCCGCGTCCACGACCGCGGGCTGCGGGCCCTGGAGGCCGCCGCCGAGGTGCGCGCCGGCCGGTGAGGGCACCGGGACCGGCCCCTACCGACGGCCCGGCCCGCCGTCCTCCGTCTTCGGGGGCACCGGCCGATCGCCGGGCTCGGTCGTGTGCCATCGGCGGGCCCACAACGGCAGTCCGTACCAGCAGACGAGGTACCAGGCGACGACCGCCGACACCAGGTACGGCACGTACCCGTCGTGGGTGGCCACCCGCAGGATGAGCAGCAGGGAGGAGGTCATCGTGGCGAGCAGCAGCAGCAGTCCGACGAGCGTCATCCTCGACGCCAGCCGGACCGCCTGCGGCTTGACCCGGCGGCCGGCGACCAGCCGGTGCAGGGAGACCGGTCCGATGAGGGCGCCGGTCGCGCAGGCGCCGAGGACGACGGTCCCGATGTAGATGGCCTGGTCGGTGGCGGCCAGCTGGGAGTACTTCGGCGTGAAGACGACCGTCAGCAGGAAACCGAACAGGATCTGAACACCCGTCTGGGCGACGCGGACCTCCTGGATGAGTTCACCCCACATCCGGTCGGCCCGTTCCTCCTCGGTCTCGTTGCGCCCTCTGCGCCGCCCGTCCTCCGTCATGCGGTTGCGTGTAACCGTCCGGCCGTCCGTTCAAACGAGAGGTGGGTGCGCCGGCGCGCCGGGGTGTCGCCGCCTCTACCAGCGGTGCTCCACCTGGTCCTTGATCCGGCGGTCGTACAGCTCCCGGATCGCGGCGGCCGTCTGCGGGGGCAGCGGGGGCAGCTTGGCCGCGGCGGCGTTGGCGCGGGCCTGCGCGGGGTTGCGCGCGCCGGGGATCACCGTGGTCACGCCGTCCTGTTCGATGATCCAGCGCAGGGCCAGCTGGGCCGGGGTGAAACCCTCGGGGGCGAGGGCGGCGAACTCCGCGGCCGCCTCCACACCGGTGCCGTAGTCCACGCCGGAGAACGTCTCGCCCTGGTCGAAGGCCTCGCCGTGCCGGTTGTAGGTGCGGTGGTCGTCGGGCGCGAACACCGTGTCCTTGGTGTACTTGCCGGACAGCAGGCCGGAGGCGAGCGGCACGCGCGCGATGATGCCGACGCCGGCCTCGCGGGCGGCGGGCAGGACCTCGGCCAGCGGCTTCATCCGGAAGGGGTTGAGGATGATCTGCACGCTCGCCACGTTCGGCCGGGCGATCGCGGTCAGCGCCTCGGCGCAGGTCTCCACGCTCACCCCGTACGCGGCGATGCGCTCCTCCTCGACCAGGGTGTCCAGGGCGTCGAAGACCGCGTCCGAGGAGTAGACCGCGGTGGGCGGGCAGTGGAGCTGGACCAGGTCGACGCGGTCGACACCGAGGTTGCGGCGCGAGCGGTCGTTCCAGGCGCGGAAGTTGTCCAGGACGTAGTTCTCGGGGAGCTGCTCGACCCGGCGGCCCATCTTGGTGGCCACCAGCACGTGCAGGTCGGGCCGGCTGCTCAGGAACGAGGCGATGGTCTCCTCGCTGCGGCCGTCGCCGTACACGTCGGCGGTGTCGAAGAAGGTGACCCCCGACTCGGCGGCCGTCTCCAGGACGGACAGGGCCTCCTTGTCGTCCACGTCGCCCCAGTCGGCGCCGAGCTGCCACGTGCCGAGGCCGACGACCGATGCCCACTGACCCGACCTGCCGATTACGCGTTCGTCCATGCCGTCAGTCTGTCACCCGCTTCACCGTCCCGCGGAACGGGCCGCTCCGGGCGCGGCGGCGGCGCTCAGCCCGGGGGCGTCAACTGTGCCTGTACGAGGGGGCCGTAGCGGTCGGCGATGGTGTCGATGTCGCTCTCGCGCAGGTGCGGGCCGCGGGCCACGCCGTACATCACGCCGAGACCGACGAGGGCGGCGACCGCGAGTTCGGCGCGCAGTCCGGCGTCGGGACCGGAGAGCCGGGCGGCGAGGCGTTCGGTCACCTGGGCGCGGAAGTTGGCGCGCAGGATGTCGCCGTGGTCGCCGTGCAGCGGGGCGAAGGCGATGCGCACCAGCGGGTCGGCGCCGCGGTCGCGCTGGCTGGCGAGCACGTGCCGGGCCATGTGCCGGCCGAGGCCGGGCACGGGGGCGGCGAGCAGGGCGTCGGCGTCCGTCTCGAAGGACATCACCCGGGCGAAGAGGGTGTCCTTGTTGCCGAAGTACTTCAGGATCAACGGCGGGCTGACACCGGCGCGTTCGGCGACCGCCTTCAGGGTGATGTCGGCGTGTGCGTGCCGGGCGAGGAGATGGCGGGCGGCCTTCAGGATCGCCGCCCTGGTGGCCTCGGCGTCGCGGCGGGCGGGGACGGGCGGTTCCGGGGCCGGGGGCGGGGGCGTCGGGGTGCGGCGCCCGCGGGGCCCGACGCGGTCGCCTCGTGCTCCGATGCGGTGTTCAGGGTCCTCACGCTCCTTCCAGTGCCTCGTCGCGGGCGCCCGGAGCGGCCTCCCGGGCGCGGCGGGTGCCTCCCGAGGGGGCGTCGCCCGGGATGGTCAGGGCGGCGGCGCAGGCGGCCAGGGCGACGGCACCGGCCATCGCGAAGGCCAGCAGGTAGCCGTGGAGCGTCGGCACCGGGATGCCGCCGAGGGGGCTGCTGTGGTGGACGAGGACGGCGGCGACGGCGGCGCTGGAGGTGGCCTGGCCGATGGTGCGCATGAGGACGTTGACGCCGTTGGCCGAGGCGGTCTGCCCGGCCGGGACGGCCCGCAGGATGAGGGTCGGCAGCGCCGAGTAGGCGAGCGTCGTCCCGGTCGCCACCACGGTGGCCCCGAGGATGATCATCCACAGGTCCCGGCTGTCGGCGATGCGCAGGGCGTAGCCGCAGGCGATGACGGCGGCGCCGAGGGCCAGGGTGATGCGCGGGCCGCGGGAGGCCGAGATGCGCGCGGACAGCGGCGAGAACAGCAGCATGGTCACGCCGCCGGGCAGCAGGCACAGACCGGTGGCGACGATCGACAGTCCGAGGCCGTAGCCGGTGGCCTTCGGTGCCTGCACCAGCTGGGCGGTGACCAGGGAGTTGGCGTAGAAGGCGAAGCCGGTCAGCAGGGCCGCCACGTGCGACAGCCCGACGCGCGGCCGGGTCACCAGCCTGAGGTCGACCAGCGGCCGTTCGGCGCGCAGCTGCTGCCACCACCACAGCGCGAGCACGACGACGGTGGCGGCGAACAGCCCGAGGACGCGGGGGCTGCCCCAGCCCCAGGTGCCGCCCTGGGAGACGCCCAGCAGCAGGCTCACCAGTCCGGTGGCGAGGCCGAGCGCGCCGAGCGTGTCGAACCGTCCGGACTCCCGTACCGGGGACTCCTTGACCGCCCACCAGGTGGCCGCGACGCCCAGCGCACCCAGGGCGCTGGTCAGCCAGAACATGGTGTGCCAGTCGGCGTACTGCACGACGAGCGCGGCGAGCGGCAGGCCGAGCGCGGCGCCGATGCCCACGGTGGAGCTCATCAGGGCCACCGCCGAGCCCCGGCGCTCGGGCGGGAGTTCGTCGCGCAGGATGCTGATGGACAGCGGGACGACCGAGGCGGCGGCGCCCTGGAGCGCGCGGGCGGCGATGAGCACGCCGATGTCGGAGGACAGGGCGCACAGCACCGAGCCGACGGTCATCAGGGCGAGCGCGCCCGTGAGCACCCGGCGCTTGCCGTACATGTCACCGGCGCGGCCCAGCACCGGGGTGAGCACGGCGCCCGCGAGCAGGGTCGCGGTGACCGTCCAGGACACCGCGGCGGCAGAGGCGCCGGTGAGCCGGGGCAGGTCCGGCAGGAGGGGGACGACCACGGTCTGCATGACCGCCATGAGGATGCCGCCCGACGCCAGCACCGGGATGGTGAGGCGGTCCCGCAGCGGAGCCGCCGCGGGCGCGGTACCGGGCGGCGGAGGTATCGGGGCGGGGTGGCCCATCGGCGCTCCCGGGGTCGGCGTGACGGCATGGTGAATAACAATTCACCTTATCGAGTGAATGGCCATTCACCAACACGGTCCGTCCGGTCGCCGGCCCCGCACGGTCAAATCAGGTTCTTCTCCAGGGCCGTCAGATAGCTGCGCATGAAGTGGTCGCGGACTCCGTCCGAGGCGGGCGCCAGGGCGTCGGCGGTGAGTCCTCGCGCCCGGTCGGAGAGGGCCGAGAACATGGGCATGGTCTCGTGCAGCTTTCCGTGGGAGTCGATGTAGCGCAGTGCCCGGACATGGGTGTAGGCGGGCTCGGGCGGCAGCTGGGCCACGATGTCGTTGTTGTTGACGAAGCGGTACATCCGGCCGCCGAATCCCTGGTGGAACGCCTCGGCGAGGAGCCGGTCGCAGGTGCGCGGCTGGCCGAAGGTGTAGACGCCGTCCGCCGCCAGGTGCGGGGCCTCCAGGTAGAGCCGGGCGCCGGCCAGCATGGCGAGGGCGCCGCCCAGGCTGTGGCCGGTGAAGTACACGCTCTGGCCGTCGGTGCGCAGCTCCGCGAGGGCGCTTGCGACGGACGGGTGGATCGCGTCCAGGGCCTCGGCGAAGCCGTGGTGGACGTAGCCGTTCCCCCCGGGTCCGGGCCGGGGCGGGGCGGTGGCGTCGGAGAGCCAGTCCTTGATCTCGTCCGGTTCGGCGCCGCGGAACGCCGTGATGATCACTCGGTCGCTCGCGAGCGTGTACGCCTGGGTGTCCGCCAGCGGGAAGGGCGGGGTGAACCGGGCCGCGTGGTGCCGCACGCGGTCGAACCCCCACCGTGCGGCCTGCTCCTCGATGTCGGCCCGGTCCCGGTAGGCGAGGTCGGCCGCGCGTGCCAGCCAGTAGGCGCGCCGCAGGCTGTAACCGGACGAGGAGTGGTCGAAGTCGACGGGTACGGCCATGGGGCGGGGCTCCTTCTGGGTGGGGGGCCGTGGACTGCGCCGGGGCGGCTGCGCGCCCGGCCGGTGAGGGCTCTCAGCCCCGGCGGGCCGCGGAGCGGGCCTGCAGGGTGCGGGCCGCTCTCGGGCCGAGCCAGCGCTTCAGCCTGCGCAGCGCCTCGAGGCGCCCGGCCGCCTTGTCGAGGCCGTAGTAGAGCTGGGGTGGGACGTATGGCAGCAGAGGCGAGTGGCGCTGGCCGAGCAGGGCGAACATCCGGTGCGGCGGCAGGTGGATGTAGCGGGGCAGGTTCTCGTACCACCGGGCGCTGTAGCGGGCCGCGCTCTGCGCGGACAGCAGCTCGGCCCGGCGCCGGCGTTCGTAGGCGGCGAGGGCGTCGGGCAGCCGGCCGTGCTCGCGCAGGGCGCGGGCGAGGCACATGGCGTCCTCCAGCGCGAGGGTGGTGCCGGCGCCGATGGAGTAGTGCGTGGTGTGGGCCGCGTCGCCGAGCAGGACGAGGTTGCCGTGGTGCCAGGCCCGGTTGGTGAGGGTGCGGAAGTTCAGCCAGGAGGCGCCGTCGCGGCCGATGAGCGGGTGGCCGTCCAGGACGCCCGCGAAGAGCTTCTCCAGCAGTGCCAGGCCCTCGCCCCGGTCGGCCCGGTCCAGGCCGAGACCGGTGAAGGTCTCCGGGGAGCACTCGACGACACAGGTGCTGTGACCGTCGCCGTACCCGTAGCCGTAGGCCCAGATCCAGCCGTGACCGGTCTCGGTGAAGGCGAAGGTGAAGGCGTCGAAGACCTTGGTGGTGCCGAGCCAGATGTAGGGGTTGCGGCCGGTGGTGACCTCGGTGCCGAAGTGCCCGGCGTGGTGGGCGCGCAGGGCGCTGTGCACCCCGTCGGCCGCGACGACGAGGTCGGCGTCGGCCGGCGGTGCGCCGATCTCGCTCTCGTACTCCAGGCGCACCCCGAGGGTGCGGGCCCGGTCGGCGAGCAGGGTCAGCAGCCGGTGGCGGCCGATGCCGAAACCCTCGTCCCCGCGCTGCCGGGCCGTCAGGTCCCCCACCCGGGCGACCCCTTCGTGCCAGCGGACGGACGCCTCCTCGATCGCCCGGGCCGACGCGACGTCGTGCTCCCGGAGCCTGTCGAGCAGACCGCGCCAGTACGTCACACCCCAGCCGTAGGTCGAGCCCTCCGGGTTGCGCTCGTGGACCGTGATCTCGTGCGCCGGGTCCTGCCGTTTGAGCAGGATGGCGAGATACAGGCCCGCGGGGCCCCCTCCGACACAGACGACCTTCACCGCGCACACCCCTGACAGTCACCCAACGTGGCCGAACGGCACCGCAGGGTAGCAGGGTCCGGGATCGCGCGATCACGTCAATTCGGCGTGGTGAGCCGTGCCACCCGGGTTCCCCTCGTCCGGCAAGGACCACCGCGAATCCGGGCGGTACGGCAAGGAATTCCCCGTTCCGGGCCGATCCGGCCGACTGCACAGCAAGATCATCTTGGTTCAAATCCGTACCGCATGTGGGTAATTGTCCGGATCACAGCCAACCGGGCGCGCGGAATTTCCCGCGCCCCCGAACCCCCCGGTAGGCATGCGTCGTCACCACCGGAACACCCTCCTGGAGGACCGCATGCCCGACATCACCCGGCGCCGCGCGCTCACCACGGCGGCCGCCCTGGCCGCGACGGCCTCGGCCGCCGCGCTGGTCGCGCCCGCCGCCTCGGCCGCCGGACACGACCACGGCCACACCTCGCCCGACACCTTCGACGAGGTCTACAAGGGCCGCCGGATACAGGGCCGGCCGTCGAGCGGGGGCGGTCACCACAACGAACACGGCGGCGGCTACGCGGTGTTCGTCGACGGCGTGCAGCTGCACCTGATGCAGAACGCCGACGGCACCTGGATCAGCGTGGTCAGCCACTACGACCCGGTGCCGAACCCGCGCGCCGCCGCCCGTGCCGCGGTGGACGAGCTGCAGGGCGCGCCCCTGCTGCCGTTCCCCGCCAACTGACCGCCCCCGCAAGGACCTACGGAGCCACCCGCACCATGACCGTACGCAAGAACCAGGCCGCCCTGACCGCCACCGAGAAGAAGCGGCTCACCGACGCCTTCATCGCGCTCAAGCGCAACGGACGCTACGACGACTTCGTCCGCACGCACAACGAGTTCATCATGTCCGACACCGACGGCGGCGAGCGGACCGGCCACCGCTCCCCGTCCTTCCTGCCCTGGCACCGCAGATTCCTGCTCGACTTCGAGGCGGCGCTGCAGTCGGTGGACTCCTCGGTGGCGCTGCCGTACTGGGACTGGAGCACCGACCGCACGGTCCGCGCCTCGCTGTGGGCGCCGGACTTCCTCGGCGGTACCGGGCGCAGCTCGGACGGCCGGGTGACGGACGGCCCGTTCGCCGCGTCCACCGGCAACTGGCCGATCAACGTGCGGGTGGACGGCCGTACCTTCCTGCGCCGCTCGCTCGGCACGTCCGTGCGCGACCTGCCGACGCCGGCCGAGGTGGAGTCGGTGCTGGCGATGGAGACGTACGACATGCCGCCGTACAACAGCGCCTCGGACGGCTTCCGCAACCACCTGGAGGGGTGGCGCGGGGTCAACCTGCACAACCGGGTCCACGTGTGGGTGGGCGGGCAGATGGCCACCGGGGTCTCCCCCAACGACCCGGTGTTCTGGCTGCACCACGCCTTCATCGACAAGCTGTGGGCCGAGTGGCAGCGCCGGCACCCGGGCGCCGGCTACGTGCCCACCGGCGGCACCGCGGACGTCGTGGACCTGAACGACACGATGAAGCCGTGGAACGACGTGCGCCCGGTGGAGCTGCTGGACCACACGAAGCACTACACGTTCGACGTCTGATCAGGCATCGGCCGTACGGCACTCCGGGTGGCCCCAGCCCTGCGGGTTCTTGGCGATCGGCTCGCCGGCCGCGTAGGAGCGGCCGCACGGGCAGCGGCCGGGGAACTTGGCCTTGATGGTGCGCGAGGACGCTCCGCCGCCGGTGCGGCGGGGCGTCTTCCTGCGCGGTGCCGCGGCCGGGGTGTCCGGCGACGGCGGCGGCTCCGCGGAGCCGAGGGCGCTGCCGGCCGGCTCCTGCACGGTGGCGGCCTGGCTGGCCGCACGGTCGGCGAAGTCGTTCAGCGGGTCGCCGTCGACCTGGTGGGCGGGCACGTAGCGGAACTCGACGGACCGGCCGTCGAGGAGCTCGTCGATGCGCACGACCAGGTCCTGATTGGCGACGGGCTTGCCGGCGGCCGTCTTCCAGCCGTTGCGCTTCCAGCCGGGCAGCCAGGTGGTGACGGCCTTCATCGCGTACTGGGAGTCCATCCGGATCTCCAGCGGCACGTCCGGGTCGACGGCCGCGAGCAGGCGCTCCAGCGCGGTCAGCTCGGCCACGTTGTTGGTGGCCCGGCCGAGCGGACCCGCCTCCCAGCGGGCCGCGGTCCGCTCGTCGTCGGAGACCACCCATGCCCATCCGGCCGGTCCGGGGTTTCCCTTCGAAGCCCCGTCGCACGCGGCCACCACACGTTCACGCATGCGCTCGATCATGCCATGACCCGGCGGGCCCCTGTTCCGGCCCCGGTCAGACGTCCTTGACCCGGGGCATCTCGCCCTCGGTGGTGGTGATGTCGATCACCGAGAAGTTCGCTCCCTGCGGATCACTGAGTGCCGCGAACCGGCCGAAGGGGCTGCTCATCGGCCCGAAGCGGAGGATCCCGCCGAGCTTGACGGCCCGCGCGACGGCCTCGTCGCAGTCGTCGACCGTGAAGTAGACGTTGATGTACGAGGGCACCTCGGGCGGGAAGTCGTCCGTCATCTTCATCCGGCCGAGGACCGTCTCCTCGCCGATGTCGAACATGCGGAAGTCGATGGCGTGGTCCTCGATCTCCTTCATCCGGAAGGGGAAGACCGCGGAGAGGAAGCCGTCGGCCTTCTCCGGCTCGCGGGTGAAGACCTCGGCCCAGCAGTAGGCGCCCGGGGTGGCCACGGCCTCGAAGCCCTCGTGGGTGCCGCCCTGCCAGACCCCGAACACGGCCCCGCTGGGCTCCCGGGCCAGGCACATGGTGCCGAACTCGCCGACCTGCATCGGCTCCATCAGCACCTCGCCGCCGTTCTCGCGGATCTTCTCCGCGGTGGCGGCGGCGTCCGGCGAGGCGAAGTACAGGCACCACTGCGACTGCCCCTCCTGGCCGGGCATGGGCGGGACGACGGCGGCCACCGCCCTGCCGTCCGCGTAGGCCTGCGTGTAGTGGCCGTACTCCGACGACGACTCGCCGAAGGTCCAGCCGAGGACCTCGCCGTAGAAGCGCTTGGCGCCCTCGAGGTCGCCGAACATCGCGTCGGCCCAGCAGGGCTTTCCTTCAGGTTGTACGGCCATGGCCGGGGCCCTCTCGATCGCACGGACTCTCCCGGGACATCACGCTAGCCACCCTGTGCCGGGCCCGCGCGGCGAACGGCGCGGACCTCGTTCACACAGGGGCGCGGGAGCAGCCGACCGGCGCGCGATCACGGCACACGGCACCGCACGCCCTCGCCGGCCGGTTTGCACCACCTCTTGATCAAAACCGCCCCCTTCGCGCTGTATCCCCCGGCTCACGAGTGCTGTTTGGCTGGTCCGAGCGCACCGGCACCCCGCGCACCACCGACCGATCCGCATCACCCCTGTCCGCCACTTCGCAGGAGGGAACGTGTCCACTCCGGACATCGCCACCGGTCCAGCAGTCGACGAACCGGGCCCCGAGGCCCCGGCCGACGGGCAGCTCACCAGCCTGAGCACCCGAGCGGCCCGCCAGCTCACCAGCACCACCAAGACCGAACCCCAGATGCAGGCCATCACCTCGCGGTGGCTGCTCAAGTCCCTGCCGTGGGTGGACGTCAAGGGCGGCGCCTACCGGGTCAACCGGCGGCTCCAGCTGCGCACCGGCCGCGGGCGTGTGCACTTCGAGCACAACGGCGCCGACGACATCCGGGTCGTCCCGCAGACGCTGACCGAGCTGCCGATCCTGCGCGGCTACGACGACGCGGAGGTGCTGCGGGAGCTCGCCGGCCGTTTCCAGTCCCGGGACGTGCGCGCCGGTCAGGTGCTGTTCGAGGCGGGCCAGCCGGTGACCGAGTCCTATCTCGTCGTGCACGGGCGGTTCACCCGCTACACCACCGGCAAGTACGGGGAGGAGGAGGTCATCGGGGTCGTCACCGGCGGCGACCAGATGGGGGACGAGGCGGTCGGGCAGTCCGATCCGCTGTGGCTGGCCTCGGTGCGCGCCGAGACCGCGGGCGTGGTGCTGGCGCTGCCCTGGGACGTGGTGGAGGAGCTCACCGAGCGGGCGCCGTCGCTCGCCGCCCACCTCCAGGCCTATGTCGAGCGCCAGCGCCTGCCGATGAACCGCAAGGGCGAGGCGGAGGTCCCGGTGCAGGCCGGCCATGTGGGCGAGCCCACGCTGCCCGGCGGCTTCGTCGACTACGAACTGACCCCGCGCGAATACGAGTTGTCCCTCACCCAGACGGTGCTGCGGGTGCACACCCGGGTGGCCGACCTCTACAACGACCCGATGGACCAGACCGCCCAGCAGCTGCGGCTGACCGTGGAGGAGATTCGCGAGCGGCAGGAGTGGGAGCTGGTCAACAACCGGGAGTTCGGGCTGCTCCACAACGTCGACCACGGCCAGCGGATCAGCACGTACACGGGACCGCCGACGCCGGACGACATGGACGAACTGCTGTCCATGCGGCGAAAGACCAAGGTGTTCCTGGCCCATCCGAAGGCGATCGCGGCCATCTTCCGGCAGTGCAACAGGCGCGGCCTGGTGCCGGGCACCGCGAGCGTCGACGGCCACGAGGTGCCCGCCTGGCGCGGGGTGCCGCTCCTCCCGTGCAGCAAGATCCCCATCAGCGAGAACCACACCACCAGCATCATCGCGCTGCGCACCGGCGAGGCCGATCAGGGCGTCGTCGGCCTCTACCAGACCGGCATCCCGGACGAGTACCAGCCGGGGCTGAACGTCCGCTTCATGGGCATCGACGGCGCGGCCATCGTCAACTACCTCGTCACGGCCTACTACTCGCTGGCCATTCTGGTCCCCGACGCGGCGGGGATCCTGGAGAACGTCCAGCTCGGCCGGACCGCCGACTGAGGGCCTGGAGCGCGCCATGAGCACACCGACCCCCTCCTACACGCTGCCCGGGCCGCCCGACATCGCCCGGAGCCTGCGCCGCGAGCGGCGCACCGGGGCCGTCCCCGGACTGCACCACCGGCCGGCCGCCCCCGCCGACCCCGCGAAGGCCGCCGAGATCGACCGGCGGCTGGAGACCTGGGCCCGCGGCCTCGACCTGTTCCCCGAGGCCTGGAAGGGCGACTTCGCCGGGTTCCAGTTCGGCCGGGCCGTCGTGCTCCAGCATCCGGGCGCCCTCGACCTGGAGCGTCTGACGGTGGCCGGCCAGCTGCTGCTCGCCGAGAACGTCGTCGACTCCTGCTACTGCGAGGAGGACGAGGGCCGGGGCGGAGCGCGCAGCGGTCTCGGCGGCCGGCTGATCCTGGCCCAGTCGGCCCTCGACCCCTACCACGGCGTCCCGGAGCTGGAGGAGGAGTGGCGCGAGGGCGTGCGGGCCGACGGTCCGCTGCGCTCGTACCACTTCGCCCTCGCCGACTACGGTGCCTTCGCCACCCCCAGCCAGACCGGCCGGTTCGTGCACGACATCGCCCGGCTCCACCTCGGCTATCTCGCGGAGGCGGCCTGGGCCGAGACCCGGTACGTGCCGCGGGTGTGGGAGTACCTGGTGATGCGGCAGTTCAACAACTTCCGTCCGTGTCTGTCGATCGTGGACGCGGTGGACGGCTACGAACTGCCCGAGCAGATCTACGCCCGCCCGGAGATCCAGCGGATCACCGCGCTGGCGTGCAACGCGACCACCATCGTGAACGACCTCTACTCCTTCACCAAGGAGCTGGCGAGCGATCCGACCCACCTGAACCTGCCGCAGGTCGTCGCCGCCAACGACCGGTGCGGGCTGAAGGCCGCCTATCTGAAGTCCGTCGAGATCCACAACCGGATCATGGCGGCCTTCGAGGAGGAGTCGGCCGTCCTGTCCGCGACCTCGCCCCTAGTGGAGCGCTACGCCCAGGGGCTCGCCGCCTGGGTGTCCGGCAACCACGAGTGGCACGCCACCAACAGCCACCGCTACCACCTGCCCGACTACTGGTGACCGCCCCCTCTGGTGGCAGTCCCGCACAGCGAACGAAGAACAGGCACATGCACAACGAGGAGTCAGCGTTGACGACCGTCCCCGTCGCCCGGACCGCATCCGCCCCGGTGCCGGCCCAGTCCACGTACCAGAGCCGCGTCGCGGACTACTGGAACGCCGAGGAGAACCCGGTCAACCTCGAACTCGGCAGGATCGACGATCTGTACCACCACCACTACGGCATCGGGGGAGCCGATCTGTCGGTGCTGGACGAGCCCGACCCCGACCTGCGCCGGGAGCGCATCACCACCGAGCTGCACCGCCTGGAACACGCGCAGGCCGAGCTGCTCGCCACCCATCTCGGCCCGCTCTCCCCCACCGACCGGGTCTTCGACGCGGGCTGCGGCCGCGGCGGCGGCAGTGTCACGGCCCATCTGCGGTACGGCTGCCACGCGGACGGCGTCACCCTTTCCACCAAGCAGGCCGAGTTCGCCAACGAGCAGGCCCGTGCGCGGGGCATCGACCACAAGGTGCGCTACCACCACCGCAACATGCTCGACACGGGCTTCGAGTCGGGCGCGTACGCGGCCTCGTGGAACAACGAGTCGACCATGTACGTCGAGCTGGACCTGCTGTTCGCCGAGCACGCCCGGCTGCTGCGCCGCGGCGGGCGCTACGTGGTGATCACCGGCTGCTACAACGACACCTACGGGCAGGCCTCCCGGGAGGTGTCGCTGATCAACGCGCACTACATCTGCGACATCCACCCGCGTTCGGAGTACTTCCGGGCGATGGCGCGCAACCGTCTGGTACCGGTCCACGTGGAGGATCTGACGCAGGCCACGATTCCCTACTGGGACCTGCGCAAGAAGGCCGATCACCTGGTCACGGGCATCGAGGACACCTTCCTCGACGCCTACCGCAACGGCAGCTTCCAGTATCTGCTGATCGTGGCCGACCGGGTCTGAGTTCCACGAAATCCCGTCGACAGCACGGGCGTCGAGGCGCTGGGATGGGTACCGATGAGTGCCTTCCACAGCGGGCCGCCGCACAAGATGCACGCGGACGAGCCCGACCTCGACGCCCCCCTGGTCCAGCGCCTGATCGCCCGCCGGTTCCCGCAGTGGGCCGGACTGCCGGTACGGCGTCTCGCGTCCTCCGGGACCGAGAACGCCATGTTCCGGCTGGGCTCCGAGCTGGTGGTACGGCTCCCCCGGCGCCCGGGAGCCGTACCGGACGTGGTGCGGGAGCAGCACTGGCTGCCCCGGCTCGGTCCGTTGCTGCCGGCGGCCGTGCCCGAGCCGCTCGGGGTGGGCGAGCCGGATGCGGGATTCCCGTGGCCGTGGTCGGTCTACCGCTGGCTGGACGGCCGCAACCCCGTGGCGGGAGCCGTGACGGAGCCGGAGCGGCTGGCGGAGGACCTGGGGGCGTTCGTGCGGGCGCTGCGCGACGCCGATCCGCAGGACGGTCCGCCGGGCTACCGGGGCGGGCCTCTGACGGACCGGGACGAACCCACCCGTGCGGCCGTCGCCGCTCTGGCGGGCAGCGTCGACACCGGCGCGGTGACGGCCCTGTGGGAACGGGCGCTGGGCGCCCCCGCCCACGCCGGCGGGCCGAGGTGGGCCCACGGCGATCTGTCTCCCGGGAACGTGCTGGTCGGCGGCGACGGCCGGCTCCGCGCCGTGATCGACTTCGGCACCGCCGGGATCGGCGATCCGGCCGTGGACCTCGTCGTCGCCTGGAACCTGCTGCCCGCGAGTTCCCGGGGCACCTTCCGCGCGGCCGTGGGCGCGGACGACGCCGAGTGGGCGCGCGGACGGGGCTGGGCGCTGTCGATCTCGCTGATCCAGCTGCCGTACTACCGGGACACCAATCCGGCGCTCGCGGAGAACTCCCGGCATGTGATCGCCGAGATCCTCGACGAGGCCGGACGGGCGTCCTGATCCCCGCTACTCCCCCGCGTACGCCCTGTCGAGCGCGGCGACGTCCAGCTTGCCCATGGCCATCATGGCCTTCGTGGCCCGGTCGACCTTCGCCCGGTCCGGGTCGTGGATCATGTCGGCCAGCCGGGCGTAGACGACCTGCCACGAGACGCCGTACCGGTCCTTGAGCCAGCCGCACGGGCCGGGCTCGCCGCCGTTCTCCGTGAGCTTGGCCCAGTAGTGGTCGATCTCCGCCTGGTCGGCGCACAGGATCTGGAAGGAGACGGCCTCGTTGAAGGTGAACTGGGGTCCGCCGTTCAGGGCGACGAACCTCTGTCCGTTGGCGGTGAACTCGACCGTCAGCACCGAGCCGGTCTCTCCGTACCCGGAGTCGGTGTAGTGGCTGACCCGGCCGATGCTGGAGTTCTTGAAGACGGACACGTAGAACTCGGCGGCCTCCTCGGCCTGGCCGTCGAACCAGAGACACGTGGTGAATCCGTCGGTGGTCATGGGCACCTCCTGGGCGTGGAATGCGTTCGTCTGTACCGACCCGTTCCCGGTGCGGAACTCATCGGCAGTCCGCCAAAAACACCCGCGCGGGTGAACGGCGGGTCCGCCTAGCATCCGGATCATGACCTCTTCGCCTGCCGAGAGCATCGAGCCGTTCCGCCTGTCCGTCCCGCAGAGCGACCTCGACGACCTGTACGACCGCCTCGACCGCACCCGCTGGCCCGCCGAGCTGCCCGGCGCGGGCTGGGAGTACGGCGTACCGGCCGGCTACCTGCGGGACCTGGTGCGGTACTGGCGGCACACCTACGACTGGCGTGCCGCCGAGGCGGAGCTGAACCGGTGGCCGCAGTTCACCACCACCATCGACGGGGCGAACGTCCACTTCGCCGAGGTGCGCTCGCCCGAGCCGGACGCCACCGCGCTGGTGCTGACCCACGGCTGGCCGGGCTCGATCGTGGAGTTCCTGGACGTGGTCGGCCCGCTCACCGACCCGGTGGCGCACGGCGGCGACGCGGCGGACGCCTTCCACGTCGTCGTGCCGAGCCTGCCGGGCTTCGGGCTGTCCGGACCCACCACCGAACCGGGCTGGGAGGCGGGCCGGGTGGCCGACGCCTGGGCGGAGCTGATGCGGCGGCTCGGCCACGAACGGTTCGGGGTGCAGGGCGGCGACTGGGGCGCGGCCGTCTCCCGGGAGCTGGGCCGGGCCCACCCCGACCGGGTGATCGGCGTCCATCTGAACCTGCTGCCCGGCGGCCAGGCGGCCACCGAGCCGACCGAGGAGGAGCTGGCCGGACTGGGCCCCGCGGAGCGGGAGCGGACACTTCGGTCCTGGCGCCGCTGGGCGGAGTGGTCGCGCGAGGGCACGGGGTACGCCGTCCTGCAGTCGACCCGGCCGCACACCCTGGCGTACGCCCTGACGGACTCCCCCGTCGGCCAGCTCGCCTGGATCGTGGAGAAGTTCCGGGAGTGGTCGGACTGCGAGGAACTGCCGGAGGAGGCGGTCGACCGGGACCGGCTGCTGACCAACGTGATGCTGTACTGGCTGACCGGTACGGCCGGGTCGTCGGGCCGTATCTACTACGAGCGGGCGCACGCCGGCGGCCGGACCGCCCGGCCGGCCGAACCGTCCGCGGCGCCGACGGCGCTCGCGCTGTTCCCGGCCGAACCGCAGGTCGCGCTGCGGCACAAGGCGGAGCGGACCGAGAACCTCGTGCGCTGGACGGAGTTCGACCGGGGCGGCCACTTCGCGGCCATGGAGGAACCGGACCTGCTGGCCGGCGACGTCCGGGCGTTCTTCCGGCAGCTGCGCCGGACCTGACGTCAGGCGGCCAGGGCGAGCCCGTCGTAGGGGCGGCGCGGCACGGCGGCCGGGCGGCGGTACGGGGCCGTTCGGCGGGCCAGCTCGCCGTGCACCAGCGACAGCAGGTCGCCGAGGCCCAGGCCGAGCGCCTGGGCGGCGGCCGCGAGGACCTCCGAGGAGGCCTCCTTGCGGCCGCGCTCGACCTCGGACAGATAGGGCAGCGAGATCCGGGCCGCCTCGGCCACGTCCTTGATCGTGCGTTCCTGCGCCCGCCGCTCCCGGCGCAGCACCTCGCCCACCAGATCGCGCCACAGCGGTTCTCTCGGCCCCGCCTCCGGGGGCGCCGGCCGGCCCGCGTCCGGTCGGGCGGGGGCCCCTCGCAGCGGGATCACCCGGGCTTCGTCGCTCACCTGATCGCTCACCCGGATCAGCCTAGGAGCCGGGGCTCCCGGATCAAGGGGCGGGAGTTGCGCCGAGAGGGAAACCGCCGGGGACGCATGCTCGGCGTCACCGGGGGTACGCGAGGAGTGAGCGCTCCGCCGAGAAGGCATGAACCTCCGGATGAGGGGTACCGGGGAACACGCGCCTTAAGCAGAATTCGGAAAGAAACGGACACCGAGGCCGCAGGTGCAGTAGTCGTCGAACCGTGACTTTCGTGGGAGAGGCAATGAAAACCGCCGGGATCCGGTCGCAAGCAGAGGTCGCCGAGAAGACCGAGCAGCACAGGACGGGCGAGGGATCACTGCCTGGGATCGCGGACCCCAAGACCGTCGCTCCGCGTGACGCGCGTGAGCTGTCCCGCCAGTTCTTCCGCCGGCTGGCCGAACTGGACGAGGGGACGCACGAGTACCAGTACGCGCGCAACACGCTCATCGAGATGAACATGTCGCTCGTGCGGTTCGCCGCGGGCCGGTTCCGCAACCGCGGCGACGACATGGAGGACATCGTCCAGACCGGCATGATCGGCCTGATCAAGGCGATCGACCGGTTCGAGCTGGCGCGCGAGGTCGAGTTCACGTCGTTCGCGCTGCCGTACATCGTCGGCGAGATCAAGCGGTTCTTCCGGGACACCACCTGGGCGGTGCACGTACCGCGCCGGCTCCAGGAACTGCGGGTGGAACTCGCCAAGGCGCGCGAGGAGCTGTCCAGTCGGCTGGACCGCGACCCCACGGTCGCCGAACTCGCCACGCTCATGAACCTCTCCGAGGGTGAGGTGGTAGAGGCCCAGCTCGCCTCCAACGGCTACAACTCGTCCTCCCTGGACGCCGCGCTCACCGGTGACGGGCCCGAGCACGGCGAGTCCGTCCTCGCCGACTTCATCGGCGTCGAGGAGGAGGGCCTGCGGCTCGTCGAGGACTTCCACGCGCTCGCGCCGCTGATGGCGGAGCTGAGCGACCGCGACCGGCAGATCATCCACATGCGCTTCGTCGAGGAGGCCACGCAGGCGGAGATCGGGGAACGGCTCGGCTGTTCCCAGATGCACGTCTCCCGGCTGATCAAGCGGATCATCACCCGGCTGCGCGAGGGGATGCTCGGCGAACTCGGCTGCGCCTGAGACACGGGTAAGGGGCGGACCGTCCGGTCCGCCCCTTCGTGCGCTTCCCTGCCGGCCGTGGCCGGCCGGTCGGCCTTCAGCTCTGGGCGGTCAGCGTTTCAGCTCGAAGCGGGCGCGCACGCACTTGCCCACGGGCACCCGCTCCACCGTGACCGCCGAGGCGAGGGCGTGCACGATCTCCAGACCGTGCCGTCCGACGCGCTGCGGGTCCTTCGGGTAGCGCCGGGGCAGGGTGCCGCTGCTGTCGTAGACGGACACCGTGACCGTGCTGTCGGTGCCCTCCAGCTCCAGGATGTACGGGCCCTCGCTGTGCCGGTCGGCGTTGGTCACCAGCTCGCTCACCATGAGAAGCAGCTCACCGTCGGCACGGCTGTCGGTGGCCGCGCACCATTCCGTGCGCAGCTGCGCCAGGAACTGGGCGGCGAACGCGCGCGCCTCCGCGATGCATCCGGGCTCGCCGGTGTAGTGCGCCGCGCGTCGCAGCGGCTCCACGGGTACGTCGAAACCAGTCGGTATCACTGCCCCGCCCAGGTGTTCGGTCATGCTGTCTCTCTCGGTAGGCCCGCTCCGGCCGGCCGCTCGCTGTTGCACCAGTCCCCTTACCCCGAGTCCGGCCCGGCAGTCCCACGTTCGCCAAGCGCGCACAGTGGCGATGCTCACGGCGACGGCCGGGCGTGTGGATCCGCCGCTCATACCGTAGGCGACACGGTCCGTGGCGACTCCGGCGGCGTGACGCTACCGGACCGGGAGGTGAACGTGGACGTCTCGGCCGGCACGGAGCCGGGGGTCGGGGCGACCGGCTCGGTCGCGGACTGCTGCTGAGAGGTAGGCGTCTTGGACTCGGGGGTCTTCGACTCCGGCGTCTTGGACTCTGGCGTCTTGGACTCCGGCGTCTTGGACTCGGGGGTCTTCGACTCCGGCGTCTTGGACTCCGGCGTCTTCGACTCGGGGGTCTTGGACTCGGGGGTCTTCGACTCTGGCGTCTTGGACTCGGGCGTCTTGGACTCGGGCGTCTTGGACTCCGGCGTCTTCGACTCGGGCGTCTTGGACTCCGGCGTCTTGGATCCCGACTCCGGCGACTTCGACTCGGAGGACTTCGACTCCGAGGGCTTGGACTCGGACGGCTTGGACCCCGACGGCTTGGACCCCGACGGCTTCGACTCGGACGGTGAGGCGGATGACGGGGACGATGGGGACGACGGGGACGTGGAGGAGTTCGGCGGCGAGGTCGGGGAGCCGCTCGGCCTCGGCGCGTTCCAGGGGTTCTTCAGCACCGGCGGCTGGGCGTGGCGGTCGTGCCGGCACTCGTGGTCGCCGCGCTGCCGGTGGATCCAGTCGTCGTGGCGGGTGTCGAAGAGCACGAAGACCTTGACGGGCCTCGCCGCGGGCGTCACCACGACCACGCGCGCGGGGCTGTACGCCGACCAGCGCTGCCCCACGATCTTCGGTGTGGCCCGCTGGGCGACCGGAGGGGTCAGCGGGTTGCCGCTCGCGCAGCGCACCCGGGGCACGCCGTGTCCGTCGACCAGGACGGCGGTGCCCGCCTGGAGCACGGCCTGGTAGGCGGTCCCGGATCCGGGACGGTAGCCGTGGTCGGTGACGCGGGTGTCGACACGCAGCTGGACGGGGGTCAGCGAGCGCAGATAGGCCGGCACGCCGGACGGCTGGACACCGGAGGCGGAGGCGAAGGACCGGTTCTTGGCCGGGTCCGCCCGCAGGTAGGCGATCTGCTTCTCCACGTCGCAGGCGGGGACGTTCTTGGTGCCGGTGTACAGGCCGGGCGCCCCGCCCTCG
This sequence comes from Streptomyces albidicamelliae, assembly GCF_025642175.1. Classification (NCBI taxonomy): domain Bacteria; kingdom Bacillati; phylum Actinomycetota; class Actinomycetes; order Kitasatosporales; family Streptomycetaceae; genus Streptomyces; species Streptomyces albidicamelliae. The sequence goes on from NZ_CP106795.1 coordinate 935,894, forward strand.
ACTCCGCGCACCTCGTTGGCGGCTCCCGTGGTGGGCATGGCGGAGACGGCCGGTTCCGGGGCGGCGGAGTTCTGCCTGGCGGTCGACGGCGTGTACGGGTCCTGCCCCGTGCTGCCGGCGGACTGCAGGAAGACCTCGCCGCCCTTGGCGGAGGAACCACCGCCGCCACGGGTGAAGACGACCGCCAGGACGACGGCGACGATCACCGCCGCGGTGGCGGCGACCACGCGGGGCACGGACCTCCACCACGGTCCGTGCGGTTCCTTCCGGGGGCCGGTGCCCCCGCCGGGCGGCTGCGAGGGAGGCGGTCCGGCGGGCGGTCGGTTGGATCCCGACAGGGGCCCCGAGGGCGGTCCGGTGGGGGGGCCGGAGGACGGAGGGTCGACGCTCACGAGGCCTTCTTCCCGTCGCGGTCGTCGCGCTGCGCGGCTCGTGCGGCTTTTCTCGGTCACACTCTGTCTGCTGCATCCGGGTGCACGTTGATCCCATTGTGTGTCGCAGTCGGGTGACGCTCGCAAGCCGACGCGGACGGCCGGCCCTCCCGGCGGGCGCGGTCCCCGGAAGCTGCCTAGCGTGTCAGGCGTGAGCTCTCCCACCGTCTCCGAGCGCCCGGTCGCCCGTCACGGCTGGGTCCAGGCCGTGCGCACCGTACTGGTCGCCCTCGCGGTCATGACGCTCTCGGCGGCGCTCGGGCTGTGGGCGGCCGGGGCCGCCGATCTGCCGGACGGCGCGTTCCCGAGGGTGGTCGCGGCCACCTTGGTGACGGCGGTCGGCGGCAGCATCGAACTGGCGGGCGACGCGGGCGCGCTGGCCGAGTCACGGGCCGGGGTCACCGTGATGCCGCTGTCGGTGACGCTCGCCGGCGCGCTGCTGCTCGGCTGGGGCTTCCTGCGCCCGCTGCGGCACCGGGCGGTCGCCTCCGTGCGGGAACTGGCCGGCTGGGCCGCAAGGATCGCGGTGCTGTGGCTGCTCGCCCTGGTCGGTCTGGCCCTCGGCGCCCGGCAGACCTTCGCCGTCGACATGGGCAGCGGCACGCTCAGCGATCTCGCGGGACTGTTCGGCGCGGCACCGAAGGTGGGCTTCGCCGCGAACGTCCCGCTGACCGTGCTGTTCGGGCTGCTCTGGCTCGCCGGGGTGCTCGTACTGGCGCTGGCGGTCGCACGCGGAGCGCCGCTGCCGGGGCGGCTGCTGCGCTTCCAGGAGACGGTGCGACCGGCGGCGCACGCGATGGTCGTCCTGCTCCTCGCCTGCGTCGCCGTCGGACTCGTCACGGCACTGGTCGTCGCGGCCACACGGGGACACGCGGCCACCACCTTCGCGCTGATCCTGCTGGGCCTGCCCAATGTGGCCTGGCTGGGCTTCAGTCTCGGCCTCGGGGCCACCTGGGACGGCCGCGTCGACGGCCCGTTCGGGCTGCCGCTGCCGCATGTCCTGGACGCCGTCCTGCGCACCCCTGACGTCTCGGAACTGAACCTGAGCTCCCTCACCGACTACGACGGCCGGTACGCGTGGCTGGTCGTCGTGGACGCGCTGCTGCTGCTCGCCGTCGCGTTCCGGACGGCGGTGTGCGCACCGGCCCGGGTCCGTCTGTGGCAGCACGCCGTGCGACTGGCCGTCGCGCTGGCCCTGACGGTGCTGATGATCTGTCTGACCGGGCGGATCTCGGCGCACTACGCGCTGTCCCTGCTCGGCATCGGCGACCTGGGCGGCGGGCTGTCCGGGGAACTGTTCCTGCGGCCCCGGCTGTGGCAGGCGGTGGCTCTGGGCGCGCTGTGGGGGCTGGTGACCGGCTTCCTGGGGGCGCTGGCGGCCCACGCGGTGCGCCGCGGGCGCGGAACGGGCGGGCCCTAGGCCCGGAACACGGGGTCGGCCCAGCGCGGGGGCGCGGGCACGGTCGGCGCCGGGCGGTCCGGTCCGCTCGCCGCGGGCGGGGACGCGGGTGTGGGCACGGGCGTCGGCTTGACGGTCGCCTGCGGCACGGGGGACGCGGGCGGGGCGGCCACCGGTGCGGGCGTTCCGGTCGCGCGCAGGGCGGCGACGAAGTCGAGGCAGGTGTCGTACCGGGCGTCGGGGCTCTTGGCGAGGGCGCGGGCGAAGACGGTGTCGACGGCCGAGGGCAGGCCCGGCCGGGCACCGCTCGGCGGGGGTGGATCGTCGTACTGGTGGGCCCAGAGCAGCGCCATGTCGTCCTCGCGCTGGAAGGGCGGGCGCCCGGTGAGGACCTCGTGGACGACACAGGCAAGCCCGTAGACGTCGCAGCGGCCGTCGACCGGGCGGCCGGAGATCTGCTCGGGCGCCACGTAGTCGAGGGTGCCGACGAACTGGCCGACGCTGGTGAAGCCGGTCAGGGACAGCGACTTCTTGGTGAGCCCGAAGTCGGTGAGGTACACGTGCTCGGGGTGGTCGCTGTCGGTGCCCGCGGCGATCAGGATGTTGCCGGGTTTGACGTCCCGGTGCACCAGACCGTGTTCATGGGCGGCGTCGAGGGCGGAGGCGACCTGGGCGCTGATCCGCACGGTGTCCGCGAGCGGCAGCGGACCGCGCAGGTCGAGCAGGTGGCGCAGGTCGCTGCCGGGGACGTAGCGCATGGCGATGTAGAGCACGCCGTCCGTCTCGCCGGCCTCGAACACCGGCACGATGTGCGGATGGTCGATCGCGGCGGCGACCTGGGACTCATGGGTGAAGCGTCTGCGGAAGGTGTCGTTGCGGGCGAGTTCCGGCGCGAGCAGCTTGAGCGCCACCGTGCGGTCCAGGCGCAGGTCGCGGGCGCGGTAGACGACGGCCATGCCGCCGCGGCCGACCTCGCTCTCGATGAGGTAGCCGGCCACCCGGCGGCCGATCAGCTCGGAGGGGCGCCCGCGGAACAGGCTGGTCTCCCCGGCCATCAGCGCTCACCCTCGGGTGCGGCGAACCGGGTCGAGGCGTGCCCGGCGGCCTCCGTGTCGGTGATCTCCCGGTCGGTGGCGTAGGCGTTCAGCCGGCGACCGTCGCCGTACATCCACCGCTCCTCCCGCGCGTCGTAGATCCACATGGACTCGCCGTCGACGACGATCCCGATCCGCAGGCCCGCGGTGCGGTCGTGGAAGTCCTCACCGTCCAGGCCGCCGGCGGCCAGTTGCTCGACCGCGGACCGGTAGTCGGCGAGGGCCTGTTCGACCCGGGCCAGCAGGGGCCGCGGATCGGCGCTGCCGACCGGGCCGTCGCCGGCCGGCGGGTCCTCGGGGACGGTGACCAGGAGGCGGCCGTCGACCCAGGCGCCCCAGCCGTTGGCGCACAGGATGTGCCCCCAGTCGCCGCGCCGTTCCACGAGCTGGACGGGCAGCAGGGGGTCCAGCGGCACGGTGGGCCGGGCCGGGTCGGGAGCCTCCCAGGCGGGCAGTCCGTGTGCCGGGACGACGTGCGTGGGCCGGAATCCGGGGCCGGGCGCTTTGGTCATCGGGCCGCCCGCTTCCGCATCACGGCCGGTTCGTGCCGGCGCAGCAGCCGGGCGACCGCGAACCCGTAGAGGGCGGACAGCACCAACAGCATGCCCAGGTCGAGCAGCCAGACGCCCGTCGAGTGCCGGAACAGGGGGTCGGCCGTCAGGTCGCCGGGCACCTTCCGGGAGAGCCCGACGGTGCCCGCCATGGCGCCGAGCGCCCAGCGGGACGGCACGAGCCAGGAGAGCTGTTCCAGGCCGGGCATGCCGTCCAGGGGGAGCAGGGCACCGCAGAAGACGACCTGGACGATCGCGAGCAGCACCAGCAGCGGCATCGTCACCTCCTCCTTGCGCACCAGTGCGGAGACCAGCAGGCCGAGCATCATCGCCGTGAACGCGAGGAGGGCGACGGCGAGGGTGATCTCGGCGAGCGGGGGCAGCAGGACGCCCCTGCCGCCGGGGGCGCCGAGGTCGACGCCGAGCAGCGCGACCAGGGTGAGGACGACGGCCTGCGCGACCGTGATCGTGCCGAGCACCGCGACCTTGGACATCAGGTAGGCGGATCTGGGCAGCCCGACGGCGCGTTCGCGGCGGTACACGGCGCGTTCCTTGACCAGTTCGCGTACCGCGTTGGCGGCTCCGGTCAGTACCGCCCCGACGCACAGGATGAGCAGCGTGTTCATCGCCGTGTCCCGCACGAGCGCGCCGCCCGCCAGGGCCCGGGCCATGGCGCCCATGACGAACGGCAGGGCGATCATGATCAGGAGGAAGGTGCGGTCGGCGGCGAGGACGGCCGTGTACCGGCGGACCAGGGTGCCGAACTGCGCCGCGGCGCCGCGGGGGCGGGGCGGTGGCGCCGGCGCGACGGCAGCCGGTCCGGGGTGGTGGGGCTGGGTGGTGGCGTCGGTGACGTAGTGCCGGTGGAACGGCGACTCGCGATACTCCCGGGCCCAGTCGCGTTCCGGGTCGCGGTCGAACGCCTCGAAGGCCTCGGGCCACTGCTCGAAGCCGAAGAAGGCGAGGGCGTCGCCGGGCGGCCCGTAGTAGGCGACCTTGCCGCCGGGGGCCAGCACCAGGAGGCGGTCGCAGACACCCAGGCTCAGCACGCTGTGCGTGACCACGATGACCGTGCGGCCGTCGTCGGCGAGGCCGCGGAGCATGTTCATCACCGAGCGGTCCATGCCCGGGTCGAGACCGGAGGTGGGCTCGTCCAGGAAGAGCAGGGAGGGCTTGGTGAGCAGTTCGAGGGCGACGCTGACGCGTTTGCGCTGGCCGCCGGAGAGGGTGTGCACGGGTTGCTCCGCGCGCCGTTCGAGGCCGAGTTCACGGATCACCTCGTCGACCCGGGCGAGCCGTTCGGTCTTCGCGGTGTCCTCCGGGAAGCGCAGTTCGGCGGCGTACGACAGGGCGGCGCGGACGGTGAGCTGGGGGTGCAGGATGTCGTCCTGCGGGACCAGGCCGATGCGTCCGCGCAGTTCGGCGTAGTCGCGGTAGAGGTCGCGGCCGTCGTACAGGACGGTGCCGCGGTCGGCGGGGCGCTGCCCGGTCAGGGCGTTCAGCAGGGTGGACTTGCCGGCGCCGCTCGGGCCGACGACCGCGAGCAGGCACTTCTCCCCGACCGGGAAGGACACGTGGTCCAGCAGGACGGTGTCGCCGTCGTCGACGGCGACGGTGAGGTCCTGGACGTCGAGGGAGACCTCGCCGGTGTCGACGTACTCCTGGAGTTCGTCGCCGACCAGGCAGAACACGGAGTGCCCGACGCCGATGGTGTCGCCGGGGCCGACCGGGGCCTCGGTGGTGGCCCGGCCGTTGAGGTACGTGCCGTTGTGGCTGCCGAGGTCGACGATGTCGTAGGTGCCGTCGGTGTGCGCGCGCAGTTCGGCGTGCCGGCGGGAGACGGTCAGGTCGTCCACGACGAGGTCGTTGTCGGGGGCCCGGCCGATGCGGATGGTGCGTTCGGGCAGGGGGCGGACGGTGGCGGGCCGGCGGAAGGTGCCGGTGAGTTCGGGCATCGACACGGCGGAGGGCCGGTCCGGGGCGGGTTCGGGGGCGCCGGTGAGGACGGCGCGCGGTCCGTCGGTGGGGTTGCCGAAGCGGATCTCGCTGCCGGGCCGTACGTCCCAGTGCTCGATCCTGCGGCCGTCGGCGTAGGTGCCGTTGGTGCTCGCCTCGTCCGCCAGGGTCCACCGGTCGTGGGCGCAGCGCAGTACCGCGTGGTGCCAGGAGACCCGGGCGTCGTCGAGCACGATGTCGCTCAGCGGGTCACGTCCGACGTGGTAGTCGTGACCCGGGCTCATCACCGTGCAGCCCGTGTCGGTCTCCAGGACGAGTTCGGGTGCCGTCGGGGCGACCGGCCGCTCCGCCATGGTCACGATTCTACCGATCAGTCCGCTTTCGGGCCTGTTCACCCGGACCCGCGGGAGGGCGGCCAGCCCGGCGACACGTGTCAGGCGACGGGCATGACGAGGGCCGGGAGGGTGCGCTGCATGCGCAGGGCGTCGACGGACTCGGCGAGCAGTTCGTACTCGGTGGTGTCGTCGTGGGCGGCGATCCGCACCAGGCGCCCGCCCGCGAGCTCGTCGGCGACCAGCTCCTGCCGGGCGTCGTCGGCGCACCAGGCCCGCAGCAGGGCCGGCACGTCCGCCACCGTGTCCGCCACCGGCACGAGCGCGCCCGCCGGGTAGGTGTCGTCCCCGGGACTCGGATCGAGCCGCTCGGCGATCCACGAGGCCCGGTCCCGCAGCCACCACAGCGCCAGAGCCAGGGTGGGCGCGCGGTAGGTGCCGAGCGGTACGCCGATGCGCCGGCCGTCGCACATGCCGTATGCCGTGACATGGCACAGGAATTCGTCGTGCACGTCTCACTCCCCCGTCGCCTCGCCTGGTGGCCGGCCGGTCCTCGCTTTCCGCGCGGCCCCTGTGCGGTGAAGTGCCCCTGACGTTCGAGTATCGCCACTGCCGAAACAGAGTCACCACGACTTTCCGGCCAGTCTGTTGGCATATTCACCGTCCGTTCTGGCCGGAAATACACCGGCCGTTCGGAGTGCGGGCATGACGCCCGAGGTAATCGACCCGCCCGTGGCGCGCCGGGCATGGTGGTCCCACCGGATCGGCGGGACCTGGATCCGGGGCCCGAGCAGGAATGACGACCTCGATGGAGGGTGCATCACCATGTCCGCGCACACGAACCGTTACGAGAGTGCCGCCGCCCGCTACTTCGAGGCCTGGAACGCCACCGAGCCGGCGGCGGTCGAGAAGGCGGTAGCCGCCGCCTGGACTGCGGACGGCGGGTACACCGACCCGCTCGCCGAGGTCCGCGGGCACGCGGGGATCGCCGCCGTGATCGCCGCGGTCCACGAGCAGTTCCCGGGCTTCGTGTTCCGTCCGCTGGGTGCGGTGGACGGGCACCACGACACCGCGCGCTTCGGCTGGGAGCTGGTCGACGAGGCCGACGGCTCGGCACCGGTGGCCGGGTTCGACGTGGTGACGCTGGACGAGGAGGGCCGCATCCGGCAGGTGCTCGGCTTCCTCGACCGGGTGCCGGCGGGCGCCTGACACCGCCTGTCCGCGGAAGGGTTCGGCCGCGTGCGGCGGCCGGCCCCGTGGGACGGACCGGGGCAGCCACGCGCGGAGGGAAGGACCTGGCGACTTGACGATGTGGCGACATGTCGGCACCGGAGCGTGCCGGGCGGCTCGGTGGCCCTGTGCCGACGCGGGCGGCCCTCAGCCCCGGACCGTGTCCCGGTACCGGCGGGGCGCGACGCCGACCGTGCGTTTGAAGGCGTTGCTGAAGGCGCTCTCGGAGCCGTAGCCGACCGAGCGGGCCAGTTCCGCCACCGGGGTGGAGTCCTCGCGGAGCGCGCGGGCGGCCAGGCTCATGCGCCAGTTCTGCAGGTAGGTGAGCGGTGGCACTCCGGCGGCCGCGCGGAACCGGACGGCGAAGGTGGTCCGGGACATCGCGGCGGCCTCCGCCAGTTCCCGCAGCTGCCACGGCCGGGCCGGGTCGGCGTGCATCAGGCGCAGGGCCGGGGCCAGGCGCTCGTCCGCTAGGGCCCGCAGCCAGCCGGGCGGCAGCCCCGCGGACTCGTTCAGGCAGGCGCGCAGCACCTGGACGAACATCAGCTGGGCCAGATGGTCGCAGCTGAAGGCGGAACCGGCCCGGCCGCCCCTCATCTCCGTCATCAGCTGCCCGGTGAGCCAGCGCAGCACGGGTGCCTCGGTGGCGCCGGACCGCACGTGGATCAGGTCCGGCAGGGCCCGCCGCAGGAGGTCGCCGCCGTCCCGGCTGAGGTCGATGTGCCCGGAGAGGCACAGCACCTCCTCTCCCCCGCCGAGCGCGCCGACGCCGGTGTCCGGGTCCACGGCGACCTCGGCCGGGTCCGTCGGGGTGAGCGCCGGATCACTGCACAGCACGTAGGGACGCCGGCCGTCGGAGACGACGACGTCGCCCTCGGTCAGCGTCACCGGCCGGGCTCCCCCCTCGGCGACGAGCAGGCAGGAGCCGCGCGCGAGGACGTTGACCTTGAGCTTGTCGCGCCCCCGCAGCCGGATGGCCCAGCGGCCACCGGCCGTGAAACCGCCGGAGAACACCCCGCGGGCGTCGGCCACGGCGAGGGCGTCGGAGAGGGGATCGACGGACATGGTCGAACTATCGCGCAAGTAAGGCGCACTCTCAAGCATTCATCGTACGACGACCGCTGCCTACGGTGGAGTCATGACCCGGCACGAGGAGACACCCGTCATGACCACCGCACAGCAGCCCCTCCCCTCCGGCTTCGGCGCCGCGTCCACGGCGCGGGACGTCGTCGAGGGCGTCGACCTGACCGGCAGGGTCGCCGTCGTCACCGGCGGCTACTCGGGCATCGGTCTGGAGACCAGCCGCGTCCTGCGGGCCGCGGGCGCCCGGGTCGTCGTACCGGCCAGGGACCCGGAGCGGGCCCGGGCCGCGCTGAAGGGGCTCGACGGTGTCGAGGTGGAGCGGATGGACCTGATCGATCCGGTGTCCGTCGACGCCTTCGCCGCGAGGTTCCTGGCCTCCGGCCGGCCGCTGCACATCCTGGTGAACAGCGCCGGGATCATGGCGACCCCGCTGACCCGCGACGCGCGCGGCCACGAGGCGCAGTTCGCGACGAACCACCTCGGGCACTTCCGGCTGACCGCCCGGCTGTGGCCCGCCCTGGTGGCGGCGCACGGGGCACGGGTGGTGGCGGTGTCCTCCCGGGGCATCCGCTTCTCCCCCGTCGTCTTCGACGACCTGCACTTCGAGCGGCGGCCCTACGAACCGTTCCTCGCCTACGGCCAGTCGAAGACCGCCAACGCGCTGTTCGCCGTGGAGCTGGACCGACGGGGCCGGGCGCACGGCGTGCGGGCCTTCGCCGTGCATCCCGGCACCATCGTCGACACCGGTCTCGCCAAGCACGTCTCCGCCGAGGCCCTGCGCGCGGCCGGCGCCGTCGACGACGAGGGCCGCGTCGTCATCGACCCCGCCCGGCAGCTCAAGACCGTCCAGCAGGGAGCGGCCACCGGCGTGTGGTGCGCCACCAGCCCGCGGCTGGACGGACTCGGCGGCGTCTACTGCGAGAACTGCGACATCAGCCCGCTGGTCGCCCCGGAGACGCAGGCCGACTGGTACGCCACGGCCGAGCTGCCCGGCGTGCTGCCCTACGCCGTCGACCCCGAGGCGGCGGCGCGGCTGTGGGCGGTGAGCGAGGAGCTCACCGCCTGACCGCGCCCTCCGCCCGAGCCGTTCAGCCCTTCACGATGGCGTCGATGCGCGCCAGTTCCTCGGCGTCGAAGTCGAGGGCGCGGATGGCGCCGACGCTGTCCTCCAGCTGCCGGGGGCTGCTCGCGCCGACGAGGGCGGAGGTGACCCGGCCGCCCCGCAGCACCCAGGCCAGGGCCAGCTGGGCCAGGGTCTGGCCGCGGGACTTGGCGACCTCGTCGAGGGCCCGCAGCCTGCCCACGAGGTCCTCGGTGACCGCGTCCGAGTTCAGGAAGGGACTGTCGCTCGCCGCCCGGGAGTCCTCCGGGATGCCGTCGAGGTAGCGGCCGGTGAGCAGGCCCTGCTCCAGCGGGGAGTAGACGATGGAGCCCACCTGGAGTTCGTCGAGGGCGTCGAGCAGGCCCTCGTCCTCGGGACGCCGGTCCAGCATCGAGTAGCGCGGCTGGTGGATGAGGAGCGGGGTGCCGAGGTCGGCGAGGATGCGGGCGGCCTCACGGGTCTGCTCGGCGGAGTAGTTGGACACGCCCACGTAGAGCGCCTTGCCCTGCTGCACGGCCGAGTGCAGCGCGCCCATCGTCTCCTCCAGCGGAGTGTCCGGGTCGGGGCGGTGCGAGTAGAAGACGTCGACGTACTCCAGGCCCATCCGGGCGAGGCTCTGGTCGAGGGAGGACAGCAGGTACTTGCGCGAGCCCCACTCGCCGTACGGGCCGGGCCACATCAGATAGCCGGCCTTGGTGGAGATGACCAGCTCGTCGCGGTACGGCGCGAGGTCGGCCCGCAGGGCGTCGCCCAGCGCGGACTCGGCGGCGCCGGGCGGCGGGCCGTAGTTGTTGGCGAGGTCGAAGTGCGTGACGCCCAGGTCGAAGGCGCGGCGCAGGATGGCGCGCTGGGTCTCGGCGGGCCGGTCTGGCCCGAAGTTGTGCCACAGGCCGAGCGACAGCGCGGGGAGCTTCAGTCCGCTGCGCCCGGTGCGCCGGTAGGGCATGTCGGCGTATCGGTCGGGGTGTGCGGTGTACAACGCGACTCCTGAGGGTTGGCACACGGTCTTACCGGCTCCCGGCGGCGTCCGGTCCGGTCGGGCGGCGGCCGCCCGGGAACGCTTCCACTCTTCCCCGGCCGACGGGCAGCGGTCCAACAGAAGAATCCGATGCGATTGTGCGGTTAGGCTTCTCAATCATGGAACTGCGCCATCTCCAGCACTTCGTCGCCGTCGCCGAGGACCAGCACTTCACCCGGGCCGCCGAGCGCCTGATGGTGTCCCAGTCGGGTCTGTCGGCGTCCATCCGGGCGCTGGAGCGGGAGTTGCGGGCGCCGCTGTTCGTGCGGACCACCCGTCGGGTGACGCTCACCGAGGCGGGGCGCGCGCTGCTGGGAGAGGCCGAGCGGATCCTCGCACAGGTGCGGTCGGCGCACGAGGCGGTGGCCGCGGTCCAGGGCGTCCTGCGCGGCACGCTGGCCCTGGGTACCGAGCAGTGCATCGCGGGGGTGCACGTGGCCCGGCTGCTGGCCGCGTTCCGCGGGCGCCACCCGGACGTCGAGATCCGGCTGCGCCAGGCGGGTTCGGGCGCGCTGGCGGAGGAGGTCGCGGCCGGCCGGCTCGACCTGGCCTTCGCCTACCGCACCCAGGCGGACAGCGACCAGTTGCGGTCGGTGTCGCTGACCGCCGAGCCGATGACCGTGCTGTGCCACCCGAGCCATCGTCTCGCCTCGGCCGCGGCCGTCCTCGCCCCGCAGGACCTGCTGGGCGAGGTCTTCGTCGACTTCCACCCGGACTGGGGGCCGCGCCGCACCACCGACGCCGCGTTCGCCGCGGCCGGTGTCCGGCGCACGGTGGCGCTGGAGGTCAACGACGTGCACAGCCTGCTCGACCTGGTGGACGAGAACCTCGGGATCGCGGTCGTACCCCGGCACTTCCGGCACAAGCGGCCCTCGCTGGCGGCGCTGCCGGTCAAGGGCACGGGCGAGACGGAGTACGAGACGGTCGCCCTGCTGCCGCCGGAGGGGTCCACCAGCCCCGCCGCCCGCGCGCTCGTCACGCTCCTCGAGACCGGCGGCCCGACAGCGCCCGAGGAGGGGCTGCGGGGACCGGACGCGTGAGCGGCCGCGATTTGCGATGGTGGACGGTATGCATGCGAAGGACATCCTCATCGACGGCTTCGGCCGCATCCGGGAAGAAGTCCATGCCGCCCTCGACGGCCTCGGACCGGACGGGCTCCACCGGCGTCCGGCGCCCGACGCCAACTCCGTCGCCTGGCTCGTCTGGCACCTCACCCGGGTGCAGGACGACCATCTCGCCGACGCCTTCGGCCTGGAGCAGGTCTGGCTCTCCCAGGGCTGGGACAAACGCCTCGACCTGGGGCTGCCCCGGCACGACACCGGCTACGGGCACAGTCCGGCCAAGGTCGCGAAGGTGCGGGTCGACTCGGCGGACCTGCTGACCGGGTACCACGACGCCGTGCACGAGCAGACCCTCGGCGCCCTGCGCGGGCTCGCCGCCAAGGATCTGGAACGGGTGGTGGACGAACGCTGGGACCCCCCGGTCACCCTGGGGGTCCGACTGGTCAGCGTCCTGTCCGACGACCTTCAGCACGTCGGACAGGCCGCCTACCTGCGGGGGCTGCTTCAGAGCGCGGCGGCGTAACCCGGCAGGACCACGTTGTCGATGAGGGCGTTGCGCTCGTCGAACGGGATGAAGGCGCTCTTGAGGGCGTTCACCGTGACCGTCCGCAGGTCCTCGACGGTCCAGCCGGCCTCCTCGACCAGCAGGGACATCTCCCGGGTCATGGTCGTACCGCTCACCAGACGGTTGTCGGTGTTGAGCGTGACCCGGAAGCCGAGGTCCTTCAGGGCCGTGATCGGGTGCTCGGCGATCGACGTGGCGCAGCCGGTCTGGAGGTTGGAGGTGGGGCACATCTCCAGGGCGATCCGGCGGTCGCGCACCCAGGAGGCGAGGCGGCCGAGCTTGCCGTCGACGATGTCCTCGGTGAGGCGGACGCCGTGGCCGAGGCGCTGGGCGCCGCAGACCTGGAGGGCCTGGTGGATGCTGGGCAGGCCGTGGGCCTCGCCGGCGTGGATGGTGAACGGCACGCTCTCGCGGCGCAGGTGCTCGAAGGCCTCGAGGTGGTCGGCGGGCGGGAACCCGTCCTCGGCGCCGGCGATGTCGAAGCCGACGACACCGGCGTCTCGGTAGACGACGGCCAGCTCGGCGGCCTCGCGCACGCGGTCGAACATCCGCATGCCGCACAGCAGGGTGCCCACGCGGACCGGGGTGCCGGCGGCGGCCGCCTTGGCCATGCCCGCGGCGAGTCCCTCCTGGACGGTCTCCACGACCTCGGCGAGCGTCAGCCCGCCGTTGGTGTTCAGCTCCGGGGCGTAGCGCACCTCGGCGTAGACGACGCCGTCGGCGGCGAGGTCGAGGACGTACTCCTCGGCGACGCGCAGCAGGCCCTCGCGGGTCTGCATGACGGCGAGGGTGTGCTCGAAGGTGGCGATGTAGCGGACCAGGTCACCGGAGTTGGCGGCCTCGACGTACCAGGCGGCCAGCTCGTCGGGGTCGGTGGTGGGCAGCTGGTGGCCGACCGCGGCCGCGAGCTCGACGACGGTGGCGGGGCGCAGGCCGCCGTCGAGGTGGTCGTGGAGCACGGCCTTGGGCAGCCGGCGGAGGGTCTCGGTGTCGATGCGGGGCGCGGTCATGGCAGGGTCTTTCCTCGGCGGGTGGTTCACGGAGAGATCAGGCGGCGGGCTGGAGCAGGTCCCAGCGGTTGCCGTACAGGTCCTGGAAGACGGCGACGGTGCCGTACGGCTCGTACCGGGGCTCCTCCAGGAAGGTCACGCCGGCGGCGGTCATCCGGGCGTGGTCGCGGGCGAAGTCGTCGGTGTGCAGGAAGAAGCCGACGCGTCCACCGGTCTGGTCGCCGACGCGGGCGCGCTGGTCCTCGTCCTTGGCGCGGGCCAGGACCAGTCCGGTCGCGGTCTCACCGCCGCCCGGCTCCACCACGACCCAGCGGGAGCCGTCGGGCCGCGGGGCGTCCTCGACCAGGCGGAAGCCGAGGGCCTCGGTGTAGAAGCGGATGGCCTCGTCGTAGTCGTCGACGACGAGGGTGACCAGGGCGACGCGTCGCATCGGAACCTTCCGGTGGGGGTGGTTAGCGGGTGAGGTTATACGTAAAACTACGCGGACGCCAGTCCCAGTTCTACGCGCGTTGCTACGAGGGCGGAGCGAGGGTCGGACTCAGGGCCGAGCGCCCCTGGATCACCTCGGTACGAGCGGGAGCGGCGCGGTCGTCAGCCGTCGGATTCGAGCAGGTCCCGAAGGATGCGCTCGTCGTCCGGGCTGAGCTGGGCGACGAAGCGGGCGAGGACGGTCTCGCGGTCGCTGTCCCGGTTCAGCTCGCTGTGCATGCGGCGGGCGGTGAGGCCGTGGGCGTCCTGGGCGTCCCGCACGGGCTGGTAGGCGTAGCCGCGGCCCTGGCGCCGCCGGTCGACGACACCCTTGTCGTGCAGGCGGGAGAGGATCGTGGTCACCGTCGTACGGGCGAGTTCCGCCCCGAGACTCCGCTGGACCTGGCCGGGCGTCTGGGGCGTGCCCGCGGCCCACAGCGCGGCCATGACGCTCGCTTCCAGTTCACCGGCCGGCCGGCGTTCGTCCTTGGCCTCGGTCATGGGAAGGTCCCTCACCCCGTCGTCGTCCGCGGTCCCGTCTACACGATTGTAGTTAGCCGCTCGTCCGGCGGTGCCGTCGGCGGGCGCGGTCCTGCCGGGCACCCCGGTGGCCGACCGGGCACCCCGGCGGCGGATGCCCGTCCCGAGCGCGGCCGCGGTGACGGTGGCGGTCACCGTCGAGCCCGCGGGCCGGGCCCGGCCGCACCCGACGGGCAGAGGTGCGCGGATACGACCGAGGCCTGGGCGGCGGCCCGTCAGCCGGTCCGCGTGCGGGCCGTGTCGAGCAGGGCCAGTTCCTCGCCGGTGAGCTCGATCGCGCCGGCGGCGACGTTCTCGGCCAGGTGAGCGGGGTTGCCGGTGCCGGGGATCGCGAGCACGTGCGGCCCCTGGTGGAGCGTCCAGGCGATGCGGACCTGCGCTGCGCTGACGCCGTGCGCCCGGGCGACGGAGAGCACCGCCTCGTCGTGGGCGGCCGTCGCACCGTGCTCCCCGGCGTCCCCGGCCACGGCGTAGAAGGGGACGAAGGCGATGCCGTGCTCACCGCACAGCCGCAGCACCTCGTCGCCGACGGGGTCGGGGCGGTCCACGGCGTACCGGTTCTGGACGCACACCACCGGCGCGATCTCCAGCGCCTCGGCCAGGTGCCGCGGCTCCACCGAGGAGACGCCGAGGTGCCGGATCAGACCCGCCGTCCGCAGCTCGGCGAGGGCGCCGAAGTGCTCCGCGATCGAATCCTGGCGCTGCCGGCGGAAGTTGACGACGTCGAGGTGGTCGCGCCCGAGCTGCCGCAGGTTCTCCTCGACGTGTCCGCGCAGCTGGTCGGGGCGCGCCGCGGTACCCCACTCGCCCTGGTGGTCGCGGTGAGGGCCGACCTTGGTGACGACGACGAGGTCGTCGGGGTACGGCGAGAGGGCGCTGTTGATCAGCTCGTTGGCGGAACGCAGCGACGAGAAGTAGAAGGCCGCCGTGTCCATGTGGTTCACCCCGAGCTCCACGGCCCTGCGCAGGACGGCGAGCGACCGCTCCCGGTCGCTCGGGGTGCCGTGGTGGAAGGCGGCACTGCCCGTCAGCCGCATCGCGCCGAAGCCGATGCGGTGGACGGGCAGGTCGCCGAGTTTCCAGGTTCCGGAGGCTTCCGCGGTGATCGTTTCTGCAGTCATCGGCGGAGTGTCGCACGGGGCGCCCGTCCGGGGCACCGGCATAACGGCCCGCCGGTCCCCGGGCGGCGCGGGCGCGGCGGGTCAGGTCAGCGGCTTGGACAGGACCGCCTTGCGGTGGCTGAAGGTCTCGATGGACCAGCGGCCGTGGTAGCTGCCCATGCCGCTCTCCCCCACACCGCCGAAGGGCAGGTCGGAGACGGTGAGATGGGCGAGCGGCAGGCCGTATCCGAGTCCGCCGGAGGAGGTCTCGGCGGCGATGCGGGCCCGGGTGTCGTCGGACTCGGTGAAGACGTAGAGCGCGAGGGGCTTGTCGCGGTCGTTGATGAAGGCGATCGCCTCGTCCAGGCCGGCCACGGTGACGATCGGCAGGATGGGGCCGAAGATCTCCTCCCGCATGACGGGGGAGTCGGGCTCGACGTCGGCGAGGACGGTGGGCGCGAGGTACTTGGCCGTACGGTCGCCCACGCCGCCGACCGCCACGCGGCCGGAGCCGAGCAGGCCGTTCAGCCGGTCGAAGTGCCGCTCGTTGATGATCCGCCCGTACTCGGGCGAGGCGGCCGGGTCGGTGCCGTAGAGGGCTTCGACGGCGCGGACCAGGGCGGCCTCCAGGGCGGCGGCGGTCCCGGGGTCGGTCAGGACGTAGTCGGGAGCCACACAGGTCTGCCCGGCGTTCAGGAACTTGCCCCGCGCGAGCCGGTCCGCGACCGTGTCGAGGTCGGTGCCGCGGTCCACGAACACCGGTGACTTTCCGCCCAGTTCGAGGGTGACCGGGGTGAGGTGCTCGGCCGCGGCGCGCATCACGATGCGGCCGACGGTGCCGTTGCCGGTGTAGAAGACGTGGTCGAAGCGCTCGGCGAGCAGGGCCGTCGTCTCCGGGACACCGCCCTCCACGACGGCGACCGCGTCGGTGTCGAGGTAGGCCGGGATCAGCTCGGCCAGCGCGCCCGAGGTGGCCGGGGCCAGCTCGCTCGGCTTGGCGACGACCGCGTTCCCGGAGGCGAGCGCGCCGACCATCGGGGCGAGCAGCAGCTGGGCCGGGTAGTTCCAGGGGGCGATGACGAGGACCACGCCGAGGGGGTCGGTCTGGGTCCAGGCCGTGGCGTCGGGGCCGAGGTGCGCCGGGACGGGCGCGGGCTCCGGGCGCAGCCAGGCGTCCAGGTGCTCCAGGGTGTGGTCGATCTCCCGGACCGTGAAGTCGATCTCGGTGCGGTACGCCTCGGTCGCGCTCTTGCCGAGGTCGGCGCGCAGGGCGGCGGCGAGGTCGGCGCCGCGTTCGGTGAGCAGGGCGCGCAGGCGGCGCAGCTGGGCGGTGCGCCACGCGACGGGCCTGGTGCGGCCGGTGGCGAAGGTGGCGCGCAGCCGGGCCACGACGTCGGCGGGCTGCTCGGTGCTGGGGAGGTTCACGGGTGCCTCGCTGGTGCGGCGCGGGCCGGTGCGGCCCGGCCATGATCGAAAGGTCAGGTGTATATGCCAACCTTTCAGGTCCTCAAGTTCATTCCGGTGATCACCAGTGACACGGATCACGTCGGCGGGGCGGCCGTTTCGCGGCCGCGGCGCTCCAGGTGGGCCCGCTCGGCCGTGCTCCCGGCGAGTCCGGCGGCGACGGCGTACTCGGCGGCGGCCTCGTGGCGGCGGCCCAGGCGGCGCAGCAGGTCGGCCCGTACGGCGTGCCGCACGTGGTAGCGGTCCAGGCCGAGCGCGTCCACCAGGGCCAGGGCGAGCGCGGGGCCCTCGGTCTCGGCCACGGCTACGGCCCGGTTCAGGGCGACCACCGGGGACGGCGCCACCGCCATGAGCTGGTCGTACAGGCGCAGGATCTGCTGCCAGTCGGTGGCTGCGGCGGTGGGCGCGTCACTGTGCACCGCCTGGATCGCGGCCTGGATCTGGTACGGCCCCGGTCGGTTCCGGCGCAGGCAGCGGCGGACCAGCTCCTGGCCCTCGGCGACCTGGGCCCGGTCCCACCGGGCGCGGTCCTGCTCGGGCAGCGGGACGAGGGCGCCGTCGGGGGCCTGCCGGGCCGGGCGCCGGGACTCGCTCAGCAGCATCAGCGCGAGCAGACCGGTGACCTCGGGCTCGTCGGGCATCAGCTCGGCGAGGAGACGGCCGAGGCGCAGGGCCTCCGCGCACAGGGCCGCATCGCCGGTGTGGCCCTCGTTGAAGATCAGGTAGACGACGGCGAGGACACCGTCGAGCCGGCCGGGCAGGTCGGCGTCGCGGGGCACGCGGTACGGGATGCCCGCGTCCCGGATCTTGGCCTTCGCGCGGACCAGCCGCTGGGCGAGGGTGGGCTCGGGCACCAGGAAGGCGCGGGCGATCCGCGCGGTGCTCAGGCCGCCCAGCAGGCGCAGGGTGAGGGCTACGCGGGCCTGGAGGGCGAGCGCGGGGTGGCAGCAGGTGAAGATCAGGCGGAGCCGCTCGTCGCGCACGGGGCCCTCCTCGGGGGTCGGGTCGGGCGCGTACAGGCGGGCGGCCTCGGCGTGCCGGGCCTCCCGGGAGGACTCGCGGCGCAGCCGGTCGACGGCCCGGTTGCGGGCGGTGGTGATGATCCAGCCGGCCGGGCTCGGTGGCGGGCCGGTCTCCGGCCAGGTGCGCAGGGCGGTGGCGAAGGCGTCCTGCACCGCTTCCTCGGCGAGGTCGATGTCGCCGAGGAAGCGGATGAGGACGGCGACCGCGCGCCCGTACTCCGTGCGGAAGACGGCCTCGACGTCGGGGGCGGTCATCGGTGCGGCCCCGGCGTCAGTGCTGGTCCACGAAGGGCCGCACCTCGATGGGCAGGGTGGTGGCGAGGGCGCACCTGCGGCCCCACTCCAGGGCCTCGTCCAGGTCGGCCGCCTTGATCAGGCACAGTCCGCCCAGGTACTCCTTGCCCTCGGCGTAGGGGCCGTCGGTGATGAGGACGTCGCCGTCCTTCGGACGGAGCATGGTGGCGGACTCGGGGCCGTGCAGGCCGCCCGCGAAGACCCAGGCGCCGGCGGCGCGCAGCTCCTCGTTGAAGGCCTCGACGGCGCGCATGATCCCGGCGAGTTCCTCGGTGGCG
Organism: Streptomyces albidicamelliae; assembly: GCF_025642175.1. Taxonomy (NCBI): domain Bacteria; kingdom Bacillati; phylum Actinomycetota; class Actinomycetes; order Kitasatosporales; family Streptomycetaceae; genus Streptomyces; species Streptomyces albidicamelliae. The sequence continues at coordinate 953,892 of NZ_CP106795.1, forward strand.
GGCGGCGTGCCGTCGGCCGGCTGGACCACGCTGAGCAGGTAGTGCTTCATGACGTCCTCCATGGCGTCGTGCCCGGGTCGGGCTGTCCGTCACCTCCTACACGAACGGCCGGGCCCCGGATCGACACCGCGCGCCGGGCGGTGCGGAAAAAGTCCGGAAGAATCCTCCGCATGAACGCCGACGCGCATCCCCTGGTCGTCCGCGCCCGCGAGCTCGCGGCGGATCTGCTCCTCCCCGAGGCCGAGCGGGTGGACCAGGAGGGTGTGCCCGCCGGTCACGTCGAGGCGGTGAAACGGTCGGGGCTGCTCGGGGTGGTGGCGCCGGTGGAGTACGGCGGCTCCGGGGCGCCGGCGGCCGTGCTGCGGGAGACCGCGGAGATCCTGTCCGGGGCGTGCTGTTCGACGTGGTTCGTGCAGACCCAGCACCATACGCCGGTGCAGACCCTGGCGCGGAGCGGACTGCCGGTGCGGGAACGCCTGCTGGGGCCGCTGGCCCGCGGGGAGCTGCTGTCCGGGGTGGCGTACGCGCATCTGCGGTCGTTCCCGCGGGTCCCGGTGCGGGTCCGCCGGCGGCACGGGGGCTGGCGGTTCGAGGGCACGGTTCCCTGGTACACCGGGTGGGGCCTGAACGACGTCATGCTGCTCGCCGGGGTGACCGACGCGGACGAGGCGCTGTTCGCCTTCGCCGAGGCGCGCGACCAGCCCGGGCTGACGGCCTCGCCGCCGATGCGGCTCGCGGCGCTCACCGCCGCGCGTACCGTGTCGCTGGAGCTGGACGGGCTGTGGCTGCCGGACGACGCGGTGGCCCTGCGGACGCCCCACGCGCGGTGGGCGGCCGGTGACCGGGCCAGGACGCTGAACGCCACTCCGGCGGTCTTCGGCGTCGCGGAGGCCGCCCTGTCACTGCTGGACGAGGCGACCGCCGGGCCGCTGCGGGCCCGCGTGGCCGACGTCCGCCGCCGGGCCTACGCCCTCGCCGACGATCCGGCGCCGCACGAGCGGGCCGCGGAACGGCTGGCGGTACGCGCGGAGGCGTACCAGGTGCTGGGTACGGCCACGACGGCGGCGGTGGTCGCCGGGGGCGGCCGGGCGATGGCCCTCACGAGCCGGGCCCAACGCCTCGCGCGGGAGGCCCTGTTCCTGCTGGTGCAGGGCCAGACGACCGAGTCCCGCACGGCCCACCTGGCCGCTCTGTCGGGGGCGTGAGCGGGAAGGCCCGGGTGCCGCCGAGGCCTCGTCCCGGTGCCCGTGCGGGGCGCTGGGGTCGGAGAGCCGTGCGACGTATGCGGCCGGAGTGGCGGGCTCTGCCCTGTTGGCGGTTGCCGGAGCCGGCCGAGGTCAGCCGCAGCGGGGCGTCACGCCGGCTGCCACAGTTCGATCCGGTTGCCCTCGGGATCGCTGACCCAGCCGAATCGGCCGACGCCCTCCATCTCCTGCGTCTCCTCGGCGACGTCCGCCCCCTCGGCGCGCAGCTGGGCGAGCATGGCGTCCAGGTCGCGGACGCGGAAGTTGAGCATGGTCTGCTGGGCGGGCGACCCGAAGTAGTCGGTCCCGGACTCGAAGGCCGCGAAGACCGTCGGCCCGTCCCCCTGCCGCCACAGGCCGTGCTCGTCGGCGTCCAGGCCGAGGCAGTCGCGGTACCAGGCGGTCAGCGCCGACGGGTCGGCGGCCCGCAGGAAGTACCCACCGATTCCAAGCACACGTTCCATGCCCTCATCCTGCCAGGGCCGGGGCAGCGGCGTCCTCAGCGGGCGTGCCGGACGCGACGGGCCAGCGCGTGGGCGCCGAACGCGGTCGTGGCCGCGAAGGCGAGCCCCGGGCGACGTCCCGCGCGCGGGTGGGAGGCAGCGCTCCGGCCCGGCGGAGCCTGCCACGGGCCCACAGGGTGAAGGGCAGGACGACCAGGGGCGTGGTCACGGAGCCCGGCGTGTATCCGCGGACGGCGGCCGCCTGGGCCAGATGGACCAGGCCGTGCAGACCGAATCCGTCGAGCGCCGTCCGATAGGCCGCCGAGCGGCCCCCGGTCCGCCACCCGTCGGCCGCCGCTGCCGCCACCACGACGGCCACGGCCGCGACCGCCGTGCCGAACTCCCGCCGGTCCACCGACGTAAGCCCCCGCCACACCCGTTCGGGCACCCCGGGGAACCGTTCGCGGAGCTCCGGTACGTGCGTCCGCACCCAGCGCGGGATCGTCACGACCTCCTCGAGGTCGTGCACGGCCCACGCGGCCAGCAGGCCCCAGGTGACGGCTCCGGAGACGTCGCGCGGTTCACGGTTCACGAACACGCAGTCTACGAAGGCCCGTTGCCCGGTCGCGGACGGGTGCGCGTCAGGGGCGGGCGTCCTCCTCCGGCCCCTCGACGACCACCAGGAAGGCGTCGGACCTCAGATCCATCACCACGGTCGCGGGTTCACCCTCGGCGCGGCGGGCCGCCGCGTACTCCTCCGCCGGCCACGATCCACGCGGCGCCCCGGCGGGGAACCGTTCCAACACCTTCGCACTCATGACGGCCGGTCACCTCCAGCGTTCCACCGTCGGACGGAATGTGCGTCCTGTACATCTCCGCTGCCCCGGATCGCTGCGGACATGTCACCCATGCCCGCCGGGCGTGACCCGAACGGTGCGTCCGTACCGGTCCCATGACCGGGGACGAGGAGTGCATCCGGATCCCGCACGGAACCGGAAAGGGCAGGAGAACGCCGAGCCGGAGGACGGAAGCGATGCGGGAAGACGAGCCCAGGGAGGGGCGGCTGTGCCTGGTGACGGGCGCCACCGGATACATCGGCGGCCGCCTCGTGCCCGACCTGCTGGCCGCCGGGCACCGGGTGCGCTGTCTGGCCCGCTCCCCCGGCAAGCTCCGCGACCAGCCGTGGGCGGGCGAGGTGGAGGTGGTGCGCGGCGACGTCACCGACTCCGCCTCGGTGGCCGAGGCCATGCGGGACGTGGACGTGGCGTACTACCTGGTGCACGCCCTCGGCACGGGCCGCGACTTCGAGGCGACCGACCGCCGCGCCGCCCGGATCTTCGGGGAGCGGGCCCGGGCGGCCGGGGTGGGCCGCATCGTCTACCTGGGCGGCCTCACGCCGAACGGTGTCCCCGAGGGCGAGCTCTCGCCGCACCTGCGGTCCCGGACGGAGGTCGGCCGCATCCTGCTGGACTCGGGCGTGCCCACCACCGTGCTGCGTGCCGCGGTGATCATCGGCTCCGGCTCGGCCTCCTTCGAGATGCTGCGTTACCTCACCGAACGGCTCCCGGTGATGATCACCCCGAGCTGGGTGCGCACCCGTATCCAGCCCATCGGGGTACGGGACGTGCTGCGCATCCTCGTGGGCAGTGCCGACATGCCCGCCGACGTGAACCGCACCTTCGACATCGGCGGCCCGGACGTCCTGACGTACCGCGACATGATGATCCGGTACGCGCGGGTGGCGAACCTCCCCCGCCGGCTCATCTTCCCGGTGCCGGTGCTCACCCCGCGTCTGTCCAGCCTCTGGGTCGGCCTGGTCACCCCCGTGCCCACCGGCATCGCCCGTCCGCTCACGGAGTCGCTGCGCCACGAGGTCGTCTGCCACGAGCACGACATCGCGCGGTACGTGCCGGACCCGCCGGGGCATCCGCTCGGCTTCGACCAGTCCGTACGGCTCGCCCTGCGCCGGGTGCGCGAGGCCCGGGTGACCACCCGCTGGTCGTCCGCCGCGGCGCCGGGCGCCCCCAGCGATTCGCTGCCCACCGACCCCGACTGGGCGGGCGGCAGCCTCTACACCGACCGGCGCACGGCCTCGGTGGCCGCGGACGTGCCCGCGCTGTGGCGGGTGATCGAGGGCGTCGGCGGGGAGAACGGCTGGTACTCCTTCCCGCTCGCCTGGAACCTGCGGGGTGTGCTGGACCGGCTGGTCGGCGGGGTCGGACTGCGCCGGGGGCGCCGGGACGCGCAGCGGCTGCGCGTCGGCGACTCGCTGGACTTCTGGCGGGTGGAGGAGATCGAGCCGGGGCACCTGCTGCGGCTGCGCGCCGAGATGCGGCTGCCGGGGCTGGCCTGGCTGGAGATGTACGCCGAGCCGGACGGCAAGGGCCGCAGCCGGTACCGCCAGCGCGCCCTGTTCCATCCGCACGGGCTGCTGGGCCACGCCTACTGGTGGAGCGTCTCGCCGTTCCACGCCCTCGTGTTCGGCGGGATGGCCCGCAACATCGCCCGGGCCGCCGCCGCGACCGGCCGGGCGGCACCCACCCACGCCTGACCCACGCCCACCGGCACCCGACAGCCTCGCACCGCCCCCGGAGCCATCCCATGCCCACCTCCGTCGTCCTGTTCACCGCCGATCTGCGCCTGCACGACCATCCGCCGCTGCGCGCCGCCCTGGAGGGCGGCCACGAGGTGGTGCCGCTCTTCGTGCGCGACAGCGGCATCGCGGACCCGTTCCGCGGCGCGCCCAACCGGCTGGCCTTCCTCGACGACTGCCTGCGCGACCTGGACGCCGGCCTGCGCAGGCGCGGCGGGCGGCTGGTGGTGCGCTCCGGGGACGTCGTCGAGGAGGTCTGCAAGGCGGTCACCGAGGCGGACGCCGACGACGTGCACATGGCGGCCGACGTGAGCGCCTACGCGCACCTGCGGGAGCGGCGGCTGCGCAGCGCCCTGGAGGCCGAGGGGCGGCGGCTCCACGTCCACGACACGGTGACGACGGCCGTGGCGCCCGGCGCGGTGACGCCCGCCTCCTCGGACCACTTCGCCGTGTTCACGCCGTACTACCGCCAGTGGTCGGGGCGGCGGCTGCGGGACACGCTCGGTGCGCCCCGGGCGGTACGGGTGCCGGCGGGCGTCGGCTCCGAGGAACTGCGGTCCCGGTCCGCGGCGGGGGTGTCGCCGGGGCTGGCCGAGGGCGGCGAGACCCTGGGCCGCAAGCGGCTCGCCGCCTGGCTGCGGTCGGGGGTGGCCGCCTACGAGGACCGGCACGACGACATGGCCGGGGACGCCACCTCCCGGCTCTCGCCGTTCCTGCACTTCGGCACGCTGTCCCCGGTCGAGGTCGTCCACCGGGTGCGCCGGGTCGGCGGTCCCGGGGCGGAGGCGTTCGTGCGGCAGGTCGCCTGGCGGGACTTCCACCGCCAGGTGCTGGCGGCGCGGACTGACGCGGCCACGGCCGACTACCGGACCAAGCACGACCGCTGGCGGTCCGCGCGGACGGCCCGGGAGGACGTGGAGGCGTGGCGGGCGGGCCGTACCGGATATCCGGTGGTCGACGCGGCGATGCGGCAGCTGCGCCACGAGGGGTGGATGCACAACCGGGCGCGGCTGCTCACCGCGAGCTTCCTCGCCAAGACGCTCTACGTGGACTGGCGCATCGGGGCCCGGCACTTCCTCGACCTGCTGGTCGACGGGGACATCGCCAACAACCAGCTGAACTGGCAGTGGGTGGCGGGAACCGGCACGGACACCCGCCCGAACCGGGTCCTCAACCCCCTGACGCAGGGCAAGCGGCACGATCCCGACGGCGCGTACGTGCGGCGATGGGTGCCGGAGCTGGCGGACATCGAGGGCGGGGCGGTGCACGAACCCTGGAAACTGAGCGGCCGGGACCGGTCGGCGGCGGCCGGCTACCCGGAGCCGGTCGTGGACCTCGCGGAGGGCCTCGCCCGGTTCCGCCGCGCCCGGGGCCGCGAGTGACGCACGGCGGGCCGCCGGGACACGCCCGGCCACCGCACGGCCCCGGAGGCCCCGCCCCGGTCCGGGAGGGGCGTGGCGGGCTCCCGGAAGCCCCGGTGCCCGCCCGGTGACTACCCCGGAGCGCTCGACAGGAGGTGCAGCGCTTCCGCCAGGGTGGCGGGGCGGAGCAGGCCGGGGGCCGGGCGGCCCGCCCAGCCGGGGCCGCCGAGGACGACCAGCGGATGCGCCCGGGCGCCCTTCACCCCCCACCGCATGTCCCCGATGTGCCGGGCCAGGGGCGGACTCGCGGTGGAGCGTGCCTGCGCCCAGAGCACCACGGCGGCCGGTCCCAGCCGCCGTACCGCCGCGACCAGCGCCTCCGCGGGGACGGCGGCGCCGAACATCCGCGCGGGCAACCGGAGTTCGCTCAGTGCCGCGTGCAGTGCCTCCAGCGGGAGGGTGTGCTGCTCGCCGGGTACGCAGGCGAGGAGCACGGGTCCCGGGGCGGGCGGTCCGCCCACCGCGGCGGCGGGCCGGGTGTGGCGGCGCAGGGTGGTGGAGACGTGCCAGGACAGCAGGTGCTCCACCTCCACGTAACGGTCGCCGGACGAGGCCCACTTGCGGCCCACCGCGTGCAGCGTCGGCATCATCACCTCCTGCCAGGCGGTGACCACGCCGTACTCGGCGACGGCGGCGGCCAGTTGCTCCTCGACCGCGGGCGCGTCCAGACGGACCGCGGCACGGGCGAGGCCGCGGCACTCGGTGCGGACGGCGGCACCGAGCGGCAGCACCCCGCCGGACCGGGTGCGCGCGGCGGCCGTCCCGTCCGGCGTGTCCCGGGCCGCCGGGGCCGCCTCCGGCGCGCCGGGTCGCGGTTCCCGTCCCTCGGCCGGGCCCTCCTCCCGCGCGGCACGGGCCGCTTCCGCCGGCGGGACGCCGGCCGAGGTCAGCCGGCACATCGTCTCCAGCATCGCCACGTCGTGCGGGGTCCAGCGCCGGTGGCGTCCGTCGGCACGGGCGGGACCGATGCCGTAGCGGCGGTCCCACGAACGCAGGGTGGTCGGGGACAGGCCGAGCCTGCGGGCGAGGGCGCCGGTGGTCAGGGCCGGTACGGGAGGCGCGGCGTCCGGTGCGGCGCGGCCCTGCTGGTCGTCCATGGCCCCGACGATACGACGCAGAAACGCTGCGCGTCGGGGTGCGTCGGCCGGGTCCGGCCCCGGGACGAGCGCCGACCGTTGCGCAGGAACGACAACTGCACTCGGGTCTACACATAAAGGCGTAATAAGCGCAAACTAGGTAGGCGGTGCTTGTCGCACTCACACCAGACGTGGTCTGGCCTGCACAGCAGAAGGAGACGAGTCATGGCCGACGTCTCGCACAGGGGTGACATGTCGACCCACCCCGATGTCTCCGAGATGCGGGCGCGGTACGCCCGGATGCTCGGCGGTCGTGATGTGGCGCTCGTGGACGGGCCGGTCTTCCTGCTCGGTCTGTACTGCGCGGCATCTCCGTGGATCGTGCACTACTCGTCGAGCCAGCCCGCGCTCATGACCCACAACCTGATCATCGGGATAGCGATAGGCCTGCTGGCACTGGGATTCACCAGGGCCCCGGAACGGATGTACGGCCTCAGCTGGGCCATGTGCGCCATGGGCATCTGGATGATCATCGCTCCGTGGATCGTGGGCAGCAGCCCGGACACCGGAGTGATCGTCAACAACATCGTCATCGGCGCGCTCGCGCTCGCCCTTGGACTGGTGTGCGCCGTCACCGCGGCGAAGAGCACCCCCAGGCCGTAGAAGCGAGGACCGAGGGAAGGAAGGACACGGAACACTGGAAGCACAGGCACACGACAGAACAGGAATTCCGGAAGGCCGGCCCGCCCGTGCGGACCGGCCTTTCACGTGCCCGCTCAGTGGCCCGGTACCAGCCAGGGCTCCTGCGGCAGGGTGCGGCCGGTCTCCAGCAGCGACTTGAGGTTGGAGAGGACGGCCGGCCAGCCCGAGGCCACGTCGGAGCGCTCTCCCTCGTCGTTGAGGTCCTCGTGGACGACGGTCAGCCGGACGATGTCCTCGTGCGGGCGGATCTCGAAGGTGACCCGGGAGTGCCGGTCCTCCCGCTCCTCCTGGTCCGGTGCCGCCCACGTGGTGACCAGCCGGGTGGGCGGCTCGCTCTCCACGACCCGGCCGACCACGTCGGCGATGCCGGAGCCGTCGGTGCGGACGTGTTCCCAGCGGGATCCGGGCCGCCAGTCGGAGACGTTCCGGTGGCCCCAGTAGGCGGCCGTGAGGTCGGCGTCGGTGAGCGCCTCCCAGACCTTCTCGGGGGTGCTCGCGATGTAAGTGACGTACACGAAACTCGGCTTGTCGGTCATGGCTTCCTCGGCTCGTCGCTTGAGGGCGCCGAGCGCTTGCAGGCGCGGGCGCTCGAACTTGTCGATCCACCGCTCCTGGATCTCGTGGAGCGGGACCGGATTGAGGTAGTGCAGCTTCTCCCGCCCCCGCCGCACCGTACCGATCAGGTTGGCGGCCTCCAGGAGGGCCAGGTGCTGGGTGACCGACTGGCGGGACATGGCGAAGTGCTCGCACAGCTCGCCGAGGGTCTGGCCGTTGTTCTCGTGGAGCCGGTCCAGCAGGCGTCTGCGGGTGTCGTCCGCCAGCGCCTTGAAGACCTTGTCCATCCCGCTGTCGCGCTCCGATCGCACACTCAACGTTATGCAGGCAATCACTTGCATGTCAATCGGGCGCTCGGTCCTAACTCACCGCGACGACGGTGTACTCCTCGCTGATCTCCTTCGCCCCGAACGGCCACACCTTCTCCACCCGGGCCCAGAGCAGGAAGGCCACGCAGCCGAGGGCCAGCCAGGCCAGGGACCACTCGACGGGGTGACGGCCCGGGGAGTTCTTGTCGGCGTACGCGTAGATCACGCACCAGCCGGCGAAGGCCAGGACGCTCGGCACCGGGTACAGCCACATCCGGTACGGGCGGGGCATCTCCGGCCGCCGCCCGCGCAGCACCGTCAGCGCGACGATCTGGGCCAGCGCCTGCACGAGGACCATCACCGTGGTGAGCAGCTGGATCAGCGTCGCGAGGTCGGTGTGGCGGCCGATCAGGAAGCCGACCGCGGTGATCACGCCCATGGTGGCGAGGCCCAGCGTCGGGAAGCGGTGCCGGGGGTGCAGCTTCTCGTACGGGCGGAAGAAGACCCGGTCGCGGGCGGCGTCGTAGGGCACGCGGGAGCCGCCCAGCAGGCCGGTGAACACGGAGGCGAACGCGGTGACCAGGATGAGTACGGTCACCACGTCGGCCGCGCCCCTGCCCCAGGTCTCCTCCAGCACCGCGGAGGCCACGGAGGTGGAGGCGACGTCGTGCGGGTCGGCCATCCGGTGCCAGTCGACGACACCGAGCGTGCCGATCTGGAGCAGCAGGTAGATCGCCATGATGCCCAGGATCGAGAAGACGATGGAGCGCGGCAGGACGCGGCCCGGGTCCTTGATCTCGGCGCCCATGTAGGCGGTGGTGTTGTAGCCGAGGTAGTCGTAGATGCCGATGGTCAGGCCGGCGGCGAAACCGAGCCAGAAGTGGTCGCTCGTCAGGTCGAAGGCGCCCGCCGGGTAGGTGAAGGCCCGATGCGGGCTGAAGTCCGTCGCGGCGGCGGCGATCACCAGCACGACCGAGGCGATCATCACGGTCCACATGACGGCGGTGATGCGCGCGATGTGCTCGATGCCGCGCCAGAGCAGGACGACGACCAGGGCGATGACACCCAGCCCGATCAGGTCGCCGGACGTCCGCCCGAGGCCGGGGGCGAGGTAGCCGAGGTACTGGACGAATCCCACCACGCCGGTGGACATGATCAGCGGGATGAACAGCATCGCCGTCCACACGAACAGGAACGGCACGAGGCGTCCGGTGCGGTACTGGAAGGCCTGGCGCAGATAGACGTAGCTGCCGCCGGAACCGGGCATCGAGGCGCCCAGCTCGGCCCAGACCAGTCCGTCGCACAGCGCGAGGAGCGCGCCGGCGAGGAACCCGATCACCGCCTGCGGGCCGCCGAACGCGGCGACCATCAGCGGGATCGTCACGAACGGGCCGATGCCGCACATCTGGCTCATGTTGATGGCCGTCGCCTGGAACTGGCCGACGCGACGGACGAAGCCACCCGTGGGTGGCGGGCTTCCGGACATGGGGACTCCTGACGCGGCGGGCGCTCGACGGCACCCGGCGGGGCCGACTGGCCGATAAAGTTAAGGAGCCTTACTAGAGGCGTCAAGTATGCGTCAGAAATGCACGAGAATGGTGCGATGCCCGTCAGCGACACCGTGGAGCAGCAGGAACAGCCCTGGAACCGCCGCCGCCTGCGCAGTACCAACGAGCGGCTGCTCCTGGACCGGCTGCGGGACTCCGGTGCCGCGTCGCGCGCACAACTGGCCCGGGACACGGGCCTGTCCAAACCGACGGTCTCCAGCGCGCTGGCCTCGCTGGAGGCGGCCGGACTGGTCCGCGAGGCCGGCACCCACGCCCCCGAACGCGGGCGCACCGCCGTGCTGTACGCCCCCGATCCGGCCGCCGGGTACGCGCTCGGCGTGGACATCGGCCGGAGCTGGCTGCGGGTCGCCGTCGTCGACCTGGACGGCACGGTCGCCGCCCGGGCCGACGTGCGCAACCGGGCCCGCGCCTCCGCCGCGCTCGCCGACCTGGTCGTGGGCACGGCCCGCCAGGTGGTGGAGAACTCGGGCGTCGACCCGGCCGAGGTGGTGCACGGGGTCGTCGGCACGCCCGGTGTGTACGACGAGCGCCGGCGCCGGGTGCGGTACGCGATGCATCTGCCGGGCTGGGGGCGCACCGGGATCGTCGACCGGATGCGCGAGGAGCTGGGCGTTCCCCTGGAGGTGCACAACGACGCCAATCTGGCGGCGCTCGGCGAGTACACGTACGGCGTCGGCGAGGGCAGCCGGCTCTTCGCGTACATCCTCATAGGCACCGGCCTGGGCATGGGGGTCGTCAGCGAGGGGCGGCTGTTCACCGGAGCGCACGGGCTGGCCGGGGAGATCGGCTTCCTGCCCTGGCCGGGCCGGCAGAAGCCGGAGCGGCTGGAGGACGCGGTGTCGGGCGTGGCCGTGGTGGAGAGCGCCCGGCGGTTCGGGATGAGCGGGCAGCTGACCGCGAAGGCCGTGTTCGACGCGGCCCGGCGGGGCGATCCGGCCGCCGCGCGCGCCGTGGAGCTGGAGGGCGAGCGGATCGCGCACACCGTCGCGGCGGCCGCCGCCGTGCTCGACCCGGATCTGGTGGTGCTCGGCGGCGGTGTCGGGCACAGCGTCGATCTGCTGCTGCGGCCGGTGAGGGAACACGTGCGCGCCCTCACCCCGCTGCGCCCGCGGATCGTGCCGAGCCGGCTCGGCGAGGACGCGGTGCTGCTGGGCGCGGTGGCCACGGCACTGGACACCGCGCGGGACGTGGTGTTCGAGCGCCGGACGGCCGGAACCTGACCCTCGCGGCGCCCGTCACGGCCGGGGTCGTTGACTGAGCCTGCGGGGACGCCTAGCGTGAACCGGATTAGTAAAGTTTCCTAACTTTACCAGGCTGGAGACCCCTCGTGTTCCCTCGCCCCCCGCACCGACGCCGGTACACCACCACCGCGCTGGTCGTCGGTCTGCTCTCCACGCTGACCTCCGGTGCCTGGGCCGGGAACCGGCAGCCGGCCGCACCGCACGGGCAGCACGTCGAGGCCACCCGCGTCCCCTCCGAGGCCGGCTCGGCCACCCCGCTCGCGGGCTTCGCCGTCCAGTCCACGGCCAAGGTGAGCGACTCCCCCGAGGCGGTCTCCTCCCCCGGCTACCGGGCGGCCGGCTGGCACCCGGCGGGCCCGCGCTCGACGGTCCTGGCGGCGCTGCTCGCCGACGGCGTGTACGCCGATCCGTTCCACTCCAGCAACCTGCAGAAGATCCCCCGCGCGGACTTCCAGGTCCCGTGGTGGTACCGCTCGGACTTCACGGTCGAGGACACCGGCCGGCGCACCTCCCTCGACTTCAGCGGGGTCGTCTCGGCGGCCGACGTCTACGTCAACGGCCACCGGGTCGCGGCGGCCGCGGACGTGACGGGCGCCTACACCCACCACGAGCTGGACATCACCTCCCTGGTCAGGTCCGGCACCAACACGGTCGCCCTGCGCGTCCGGCCCAACGACCCGGACCAGGACCTGACGATGGGCTGGCTGGACTGGCTCCAGCCGCCCCCCGACCGGAACATGGGCCTCGTCCGCGACGTCCTGGTGCGCAGGGGCGGCCCGGTGGCGCTGCGCGACACGCACGTGGTCACCGATCTGGCCGTCCCCTCGCTCGCCACCGCCGATCTGACGGTGAAGACCCTGGCCCGCAACGACTCCGGCGCGCCGGTCACCGCGGAGATCTCCGGCAGCGTCGGCGGGACGCACTTCACCCGGAGCGTGCCGCTCGCCGCCCACGAGACGAAGACGGTCACCTTCTCCCCCGCCGACGTGCCCGGCCTGCACCTCACGTCGCCGCGGGTGTGGTGGCCCGCCGGCATGGGCGGGCAGCCGCTGTACGACCTCGATCTCAGCGCCGAGGTCGCCGGTGGGACGTCGGACACCGCGCACCGGACCTTCGGCATCCGCGACGTGCGGGCGCCGCTGAACTCAGCGGGTGCCCGCCAGTACCGGATCAACGGCCGCGGGCTGCTGGTCAAGGGCGGCGGCTGGTCACCGGACGAGTTCCTGCGCTGGGACCGCACCTACGTCGAGGACCGCCTGAAGTACGCCGTCGACCTGGGCCTGAACACCCTCCGCCTGGAGGGCCACCTGGAGCCCGACGAGTTCTTCGACCTGGCCGACCGGTACGGCGTGCTGACGCTGCCGGGCTGGGAGTGCTGCGACAAGTGGGAGGGACAGGTCAACCCCAGCGGGTCGGGGAAGAAGTGGACCGACGCCGACCACTTGGTGGCGAAGGCGTCCATGGCCGCCGAGGCCGCCCGGCTGCGCGGCCACCCGAGTGTGCTCTCCTTCCTGATCGGCAGCGACTCCGCCCCGGACGCGGCGATCGAGAAGGGCTACCTGGACGCCCTGGAGGCCGCCGACTGGCCGGTGCCGGTGGTGCCCGCGGCGTCCGACGCCTCCTCGCCCCGACTGGGCGCGTCGGGCATGAAGATGACCGGGCCGTACGACTGGGTGCCGCCCGGCTACTGGTACGCCAAGCGGGAGGGCGGGGCCACCGGATTCAACTCCGAGACCAGCGCCGGCCCCAGCATCCCCACGCTCGACACCCTGCGCCGGATGATGACGCCCGCGGAGCTCGACACCCTCTGGAAGGATCCGGGCGCCCGGCAGTACCACCGCTCCCCGTCCACGACGTTCGGCACGCTCAAGATCTACGACGACGCCCTCGCGCACCGCTACGGCCCGCCCACGAGCCTCACCGACTACGTGCGCAAGGCGCAGCTCGCCCAGTACGAGAACGTCCGCGCCCAGTTCGAGGCCTACGGCCGCAACGCCGCCGACACCGACCGCCCCGCCACCGGGGTGATCCACTGGATGTTCAACAGCGGCTGGACGTCCCTGCACTGGCAGCTGGTGGACCGCTATCTCGACCAGAACGGCGCCTACTTCGGGGCGAAGAAGGCGAACGAGCCGCTGCACGTCCAGTACTCCTACGACGACCGCTCGGTGGTGGTGGTCAACAACCTGCACACTCCCGCGCAGGGCATGACCGCACGGGCGACGCTGTTCGACCCCGACGGTACGCAGAGATACGACCGCACCGTCGCGGGCGTCTCGGTGGAGGGCGACGGGGCGCACACGAAGCCCCTCACGCTGCCGTCCTCGGTGAGCGGGTTGAAGCCGACGTATCTGCTCCGCCTGGTGCTGACCGACGCGGCCGGGCGGGAGGTGAGCAGGAACGTCTACTGGCTCTCCGGCAAGGCCGACACCCTCGACTGGAACGGCACCACCTGGTACTACACGCCGACGACGGGCTCGGCCGATCTCACCGGGCTGGCCTCGATGGCACGGGTGCCGGTGGCGGCGACGGCCTCGACCGAGTCGTCCGGCGGTACGTCGACGACGACGGTGACCCTCCGCAACACGGGGGCAGGCACGACGCCGTCGCTGCTGACGGACGTCCGGGTGGTCGGCGGGCAGGGCGGTCCCGTGCTGCCGGTGCGCTGGTCCGACAACGACGTGAGCCTGTGGCCCGGTGAGTCGGTGACGCTGACCGCCACCTACCGGACGGCCGATCTGCGCGGCTCGGCACCCGGTGTGCGGGTGTCCGGGTGGAACACGGCGGAGCGGACGGTGCCGGCCGCCTGAACGGAGCGGGGGTGGGCCGGGCGGGCCCACCCCCTCGGGGTCAGCCGACGTCGAGCGCCGTGTCGTCGATGACGAAGGACGTCGGGAGGGTGGAGCCCTCGGTGCCGGTGAACTTGACGGTGACGGTCTGGCCCGCGTAGCCAGCGAGGCTGAACGCGCGCCGGGTCCAACCGCTCGCCGCGTTCAGGTTCGAGTACGTCGCGAGGGTCGACAGCACGGTGCCGCCGCTGTCGAGGACCTGGACCTTCAGGGTGTCGTAGGCCGTCGAGGTGGTCGTCTCGTCGGTGTCGACGTGGAGGTAGAAGCCGAGGTCGGCGCGCGTGCACCCGGCGGGGACGGTGACCGTCTGCGCGAGGGTGTCGGTGTGGGCCGAGCCGTAGCCGTTCAGCCAGGCCTTGTAGGAGCCGGTGCGGGCGGCCTCGCCGGTGTCGTTCGTGATGACGCCGCTGGAGGCGGTCCAGGTGGTGGCACCGGACTCGAAGCCGCTGTTGCCGAGGAGCTGGGCGGCGGTGCAGGTGCCGCCCCCGCCGCCACCGCCGCCGGTGGTGCCCGAACCGGCCAGCCAGGCGGTGGCGTTGAGGGCGAGGGGCGCGTTGGTGGCGGTGGAGTCGTTCCAGCCGTCGTACAGGGTGTTGCCGGACTGGCCGGTGCCGTCGTCGATCGGGGAGCTGTCGCCCCAGAAGGCGACCCGGCCGCTGCCGAAGGCGGACGTGGCGAAGAAGGCGCCGGTGTTGCCGGAGTAACCGGTGCGGTACAGCAGGCCCTTGACGGCCGGGTTGTCGGCGGGCTTGAGGGTGGCGGTGGTCCCGCTGGCGATCAGGCTCTTGGTGACCGTGCCGAAGGCGCCGTGCAGGACGGGGTCGGTGCTGTCGCTGATCGCGGCCGGATGGTCGGAGCCGATGCTCAGCGTGTCGACGGAGAAGCCGAACGGGTCGGTGGAGTCGACGCTGTTGTTGCTCATCAGGTCGTTGAAGATCTCGACCGCGTCGTAGCCGTCGTTGTTGCGGTCGGCGCCCGTGTGGTCGGAGATCATGAACAGGCCGCCGCCGTTCTTCACGAAGTTCATGATCGCCGTCTTCTCGGCGCTCGTGAACATCGTGTTGGGCTCCGGCAGGACCAGCGTGTCGAAGTTCGACAGGTCGGTCGCCGACGAGCCGCCGTAGCTCAGGCTGGAGCCGGAAGGCAGGGTCTTCTGGCTGTAGCCGCCGGCCTTCTGCAGGGCGACGCCCCACGAGGAGAGGGCGCCGGTCCAGTCGGTCTCGGCGGACGGGGTGGAGTCCTGCCCGAGCGGGTCGGGCTGGCTGGTGGAGATGATCCAGTCGGCGTTGCCGGCCGTCTCCGCATGGGCGTTGTCGAACAGGATGCGGTGCGTCGTCGCCGCGTGCGCGGGGGCGCCCGTGCCGATCTGGAGGGCGGCTCCGGTGAGGAGCAGCCCGAATCCGGCGAGGGCGGTGGTGAGTCTGCGGCGGGATCTCCTGGGTCCAGGCATCCGGCGAACCTCCATGAGGGGTGGGGAGAAGGCGGTGGGGGCGCCAAGTCTGCGCGCGTAGAACCCGCTTGAGGGTTCTACACGCGTCGAGAGGTTGAAAGGTACATGGCATGAAGGCGCGGTGAACAGAAGCCGTGGCGGCATTCGGGGCGGCGTGGCCTCGGCCCGCGGCGGGCACATCCTCGGCAGCGGGGTTCGCCGCGGGGAGCGTGGAAGGGGAGAGCCATGGAGATCTCGGGCGTCATCAGCGCCATCGTCATCGGGCTCGTCATCGGCGTGCTGGGCAGGCTGGTCGTGCCGGGACGCCAGCACATCGGCGTGCTGTGGACCGTCGCCGTCGGCATCGTCGCCGCGCTGCTGGGCTCGGCGATCGCCGCCGGGTTCGGAGTCGCGGACACCAAGGGGCCGGACTGGATCGAGTGGTTCATCCAGATCGGCCTGGCCGCCGTGGGCGTCGCGGCGCTCGACCGGGCCCGGGTCCGCCGCTAGGGCCTGTCGTTTGGATCAGGCCGGCCTGGCCCACGGTGCCTTGTCTGCCGACCCGAGCGGGGCGTGGTGCGTGCAGCTGCAAGGCGGAGGAGGGCGGCGACGCGGAGCGTCGACAACCGACGACAACGCCGCAGATGCGCGTGCCACGCCCCGCGACGCCGGCATGATCCAAACGACAGGCCCTAGGGGACGGTCAACCGCCGTACAGGTAGGGGGTGGTGGTGCTGAGCGCGTGCAAGCCCAGGCGCTCCAGGATGGGGCGGCTCATGGATGAGGCGTCGACCTGGAGGTAGCGGTACCCACGGGCGGCGGCGACGCGGGCACGGTGGGCGACCAGGGCGCGGTAGACACCCCGGCCCCGCCAGGCCTCGACGGTGCCGCCGCCCCACAGCCCGGCGAACCGGGTGCCTGGCACCAGCTCCATGCGCGCGGCGCCGACGGCCTCGCCACCCGCGAGCGCGACCACGGCGACGACCGCCTCGGGAGCGGCCGCGAGGCCGTCGAGCAACCGGTGCCGAAGCCGGGTGCCGTCGGTCCCGAAGGCCCGCTCGTGGACGTCCACGACGAGGTCGACGCCGGCCGGGTCGGTGACCTCCACGACCCGTACGCCCTCGGGCTGTTGGCCGTCCAGGACGAGGCGGGAGACCTCGCCGACCATCAGCGTCTCCTCGGGCTCGGCACGAAAGCCCGCGGCGGCGAGCCGGCGGCCGAGGTCATCGGGCCGGTCGTGGCCGTACAGCTTCCACTCGAAGTCGCGGCCGAGGCCGGTGAAGAAGGCGATCTGCTCGTCGATCGCCCGGTCCGCGCCGGCCGCGTCCAGGCCGGACCAGAGCACACCGTTCCAGCCGCGCTCGTCCGCGATCTGCCGTACCACCGCGCCGGCCCGCTCGATCCGTGCGGTGGGGCCGTCGGGCCGGGCGCCCTCGCGCATGTCGCGGTCGTAGAGGGCGAGCACCGCCGTGTGATCCATGCGCCCACTCCAGCACGCCCGTCCCGCGCCGGGCAACGGAGTTACGGGGGGCCGGGCGTGCCCGCCTGCGGCCGTACGGCGGCCAGATAGCCGCTCAGCCGGTCGCGGTTGCGGGCGAGGCAGTCGATGCGGGCCTGGATGCGGTCGATGTGGTCCTGGAGCAGGGCGGCCGTGCGCGGGGTCACGCACTCCGCGGGCGGGTGCAGTTCGCCGGGTCCGGAGAGGTACGGCAGGATCACGCGGATCATCTCGGTGGTGAGACCGGAGTCGAGCAGGCCGCGGATCTGCCGGACGTCGGCGACCGAGGACTCGGGGTAGCTGCGGTAGCCGTTGCCGGTCCGCTCGGGGGACAGCAGTCCCTGCTCCTCGTAGTACCGCAGCAGCCGGGCGGGGACGTCCGTCCGGCGCGAGAGCTCACCGATCCGCATGCCGACCTCCGGTACGCGCTTGACCTTCACACTGATGTCAGGCTTCCACCATGGTCGCATGACTGCGTCCTCCCAGGTCAAGGGCGGTCCGCTGCGGTGGTCGGGGCTGCTCGCCCTGTCCTGCGCCGCGTTCACCGCCGTTCTGACCGAGCTCCTTCCGGCCGGCCTGCTGCCCGCGATGGCACCGGCCCTCGGCGTCGCCGGATCCCGGATCGGCTACCTCGTCACCGCCTACGCGGCCGCCTCCTTCCTGGCGGCGGTCCCGCTGACCGCCGTGCTGCGCGGACTGCCGCGGCGGCGGGTGCTGTGCGGTGCGCTGCTGGGGCTCGCCCTGAGCAACACCGTGGTCGCGCTCTCGGCGTCGTACCCGCTCACCTTCGCGGCCCGGCTGCTCGCCGGGGCGACGGGCGGCACGCTGTGGGCGATGCTGGTCGGCTACGCGGCCAGGACGGTGCCGGCCGAGCGGCGCGGCCGGGCGATCGCGGTCGTCCTCGCCGGGATCACCCTGGCCCTGGCGTGCGGGCTGCCCGCCGGTACCGCGCTGGCGGGCGCGCTGGGCTGGCGGGCCGCGTTCGCCGTGGCCGCCCTGCTCGCCCTGCTGCTCGTCGGCTGGGTGCGGGCGCGGGTGCCCGGCCTTCCCGGGGAGCCCGCGCACGCGCGCGTGCCGGTCGTCCGGGTCGCGACGCGTCCGGGAATCCGCCCCGTGCTGTCCGTGACGCTGCTCCTGCTGCTGGGGCATCAGGTGATGTACACGTACGTCGCCCCGTTCGCCGCGCACTCCGGATACGGCCGTACGGGCCTGCTGCTCGCGGTGTTCGGCGGCGCGACGGTGGCCGGGATCTGGGTCACGGGCCTGCTGGTCGACCGGTGGCCGCGCCGCACCCTGCTCGGGGCGCTGGCCCTGTTCGCCGGGGTGCTGCCGGTGCTGGGCGCGAGCGCCGGGCGGCCCGCGGCGCTGGTCGCCGGGGTGGCACTGTGGGGCGTGGCCTTCGGCGGGGCGCCGACCCTGATCCAGACCGCGCTGGTGGACGCCTCCGGTCCGGCCGACGCCGATGTGGCGACCTCGCTGCAGACCACGGTGTACAACCTGGGCATCGCCGCCGGTTCGCTCACCGGCGGCCTGGCCCTGGACACGGCGGGTCCCGGGGCGCTGCCCTGGACCGCCCTCCCCCCGGCCCTGCTGGCCCTCGCCACGGTCGTCGCCGCACGGCGGCACGCCTTTCCCCCGCGGCGGCGCGGGGCTGTCCCGACGACGGGGCCGGTGGCCGGGGTCGCCTCGGTGGCCGTGACGAGCCCGGCCGGAGATCATGCCGTGAGGAGGTGCGCCGATGGTGCGGGACAGTGAGCTCGGGTATCTGCGCCGCTGCGTGGAGCTGGCGGCCGAGGCGCTGGAGGCGGGGGACGAGCCCTTCGGCTCGGTGCTCGCGGCCGGCGACGGGACGGTGCTGGCGGAGGACCGCAACCGGGTGGCCGGCGGCGACCGCACCCGGCATCCCGAGTTCGCACTGGCCCGCTGGGCCGCCGGGCGTCTCGCACCCGAGGAGCGCGCGGCGGCGACCGTGTACACCTCCGGCGAGCACTGCCCGATGTGCGCGGCGGCGCACGCCTGGGTGGGGCTCGGCCGGATCGTCTACGTCGCCTCCTCGGAGCAGCTCACGGGCTGGCTGGCCGAGCTGGGCGTGCCCGCGCCGCCGGTGCGGTCCCTGCCGGTGCGTGAGGTCGCGCCCGGTGTGGCCGTCGAGGGTCCGGTGCCGGAGCTGGTGGCCGAGGTACGGGAACTGCACCGCCGGTGCTGGGCACCGCGCGGGTGACACCGGCCGGGGTCAGCCCAGTTCGAGTGTGGTGACACCGAACACCCGCTCCCGTGCGTGCGCCCGCACCGGACCGGTGTACATGCGGGCGGTCTCGAAGGAGGGCCGCAGTCCGGCCTCTTCGGCGAGGGCGGCACCGGCCGCGTTCGGCTCGGGCACGTCGACGGCGATCTCCCGGCCGGCGGCGTCGGCGACGAGGGCGGAGAACAGGGCCCGGGCGTCCGCGGCGGTGTCCGCGAAGAGGGGCCCGATGCGCAGGGTGTCGACGCCGGGGCGGATCACGCCGTACCCGGCGAGCCGGCCGCCGTCGTGGCGGACGTAGGCGCGGTGGCCGGGGCCGGTGAGCCACTCGGCGAGGAACCGCGGGCGGTCGGCCGGGCAGCAGGCGCCGTCGTAGACCACGAGGTCGGCGAGGTCGGCGGGGCCCGCGGGCCGTACTCCCGGTGCCGGGCGCAGCTCGGGGGCGACCCCGGTGAACCGGACGGTGCGGTGGGCGAGTTCGAAGCCGGACTGGCGGTAGTTGTCCTGCTGGGCGACGACGCCGTCCAGGCCCACCGTGCGGTTGCCGGCGTGGGCCAGGGCGGTCTTCCAGGTGGTGAGGCCGTGGCCGTGGCCGCGCAGGTCGGGCCGGACGAGGTAGCAGCCGAGGAAGGCGTAGTCGGGGCCGTGATTGACGACGGAGACGGCGGACACCGGCTCCCCGTCGATCCGGCCGAGGAAGAATCCGCCGGGGTCCTGGGCGAAGAAGGCGGGCCCGTCGGACAGTCCCGGGTTCCAGCCCTCCGCCGCCGCCCACCCGCTGATCACCGGCCAGTCGGCGAGGGTGGCCTGGGTGACGACGAGGTCGTGGGGGGCCGCAGAGGTCATCGGTGCGCTCCGTTTCCTTCGGGGTCGGGCTGCCGTGCGGGCGGCCCCGGCCGGGGCCGCCCGCAGCATCCTTTCCGATCAACGACCGCGGCGCCATGAGGAGTTCGGCCGTCGTGCCCGGTGCGCGGCGAAGCCCCACCGGGCTGCCGCCGGGTGGGGCCTCGGAGCCCGGCCGGTCAGCGGGTGTGCTCCGGGCGGAAGCGGCGGTAGAGGACCGCGCCCGTGACGAGCAGCGCGGCGCTGCCGGCGACCGCGGGCGCCGTCAGATCCGCACCGGTGTGGGCCAGCGAGGCCCCGGCCGGCCGCGGGGCGTGATGCGGGTGCGCCTTCACGGGGGCCGCCGGCCTCGGCGCCGGGGTGTGCGGGTGGCGCGGGGTGCGCGGCCGCTCGGTGGGGCCGTTGACCGACTGGTTGCCGGTGGCGGGGTTGCCCACGCCGACGACGTCGACACTGTTCCCGCTGATGTTCACCGGCAGGTGGACGGGGAGCTGGACGGCGTTGCCCGACGCCACTCCCGGCGAGTCCTGCGCGGCGCCGTGGGCGGACGCCCCGCCGGACGAGGACGATCCGCCCTCTCCCGCGCCGCCGGTGTTCGCGCAGGTGTTGCCCGCCGCCGGGTTGAGCAGCCCCACCATGTCCACGGTGTTGCCGCAGACGTTCACCGGCACGTCCACCGGGAGCTGGATGCCGTTGCCGGAGATCAGCCCGGGCGAGCCGACCGCGGTACCGTCGGCCGAGGCGCCGTCCGCCGCGAAGGCGGCGGACACCGGGAGCGCCATGGCCATCGCGCCGGACGCGGCGGCGACGGCGATCACACCGTTTCGGGTAGCCCGTCTCATAGGTTCCCTGCCTTCCAGACATGGTCGCGGGCAGTCGCCCGCACCTCTTCAAACGCAGACGCACCATCCGAGTTATGGCTTATCGGTCTTTCACCCCATCGAGTGGCAGGCTTATCGAACTGCAGGGAAACCCGACCAATGATCACCAACCGGAAGGCCGGGACGGAGGGTGCGCAGGGTACGGCACCGGGTGCCGCTCCGCTCGTCGGGAGGCGGGCCCTCGGGGGCCCGCTTATGGTGATCCGAGGGCGCGGTCCCGGTCCGCGGGGGCGCCCCGGGAGGCGAGCGATGCTGGTCAAGCTGTCCCCACGGCCCGCGGTGCGGCGCTGCGCGGGTGCCGGGGTCCTCGCCCTGGCGCTCGTCGGAGCCGGGCTGCCCGCGGCCGCCGCCGAACAGCCGCGGCCGGACCTCTCGCGCTTCTACCGGCAGCAGGTGAAGTGGGCCGCCTGCGAGACGCCCGACGTGCCGAAGGACCTCCAGTGCGGCAAGGTCACCGTGCCGGTCGACTACGCCCACCCGCGCGCGGGCACCCTGGACGTGGCGCTGGCCCGCTACCGCGCCACCGGCCCGTCGCGCGGCTCGGTGCTGCTGAACTTCGGCGGCCCGGGCGGTGCGGGTGTCAGCGAGCTCGCCGACGACGGGCGGCAGTTCATGGACCTGACCAACGGTTACGACGTCGTCACCTTCGACCCGCGCGGGGTCGGCCGCTCCTCCCCCGTCAGCTGCGGCGACGGCACCGACGACACCGCGGTGCCGACCGGCCGGCAGCCGGACATCGATCATCCGACGGCGCTGTTCAAGCAGTTGCGGCGGGCCGCCGACGCGTGCGCCCGGCACTCGGGCCCGGTGCTGCCGCACATAGGCACCGTGAACGCCGCCCGCGACATGGACGTCATCCGCCAGGCACTCGGTGACAAGAAGCTCAACTACCTGGGCTTCTCCTACGGCACACGGCTGGGCGCGGTGTACGCGGCGCAGTTCCCGCACCACGTCGGCCGGCTGGTCCTGGACGGGGTGGACACCCTGACCGAGCCGCTGTCCGAGCAGGGGCTGGCGGGTGCCCAGGGGCAGCAGACCGCGCTGGACGACTTCCTGGACTGGTGCACGACGGATATCGCGTGTCCGTTCGGGACCGATCGGCGCGCGGCGGGCGACGAGGTGCTGCGGATCGTGCGCTCGCTCGACGAGAACCCGGTGCCGACGAATCTCGGCGGCTCGTTCTCCGGCCAGGACCTGGTGGGCGCCCTCGCGCAGGCCCTCTACAGCCGGGACCTGTGGCCCTCGCTGGAGCGGGCGCTGGCCTCGCTGGTGGAGGACGGCGAGACCCGGGGCGTACTGAACTTCGCCGGCGGCGGCATCGGTGTGCGCGGGGAACGGCACCGCGGTGACGGCGGGCTCGTGGACGCCGAGGAGGTGCCGGCGGACAACCTGTCGGCCGCCCTGATGGCGATCAACTGCGCGGACGACCCCGACCGGCCGGACGAGCGGCGGATCACCGCGGACCTGCGGGAGCTGCGGGCCGCCTACGACCGGGCGTCACCGGTCTTCGGCCGCTACCGGCTCACCCAGCTGCTGATGTGCTACGGCCGCCCCCGCGGCACGGACTTCGTCCGCGACCGGGTCAAGGACGTCGACACGGCGAAGATGCTGCTGGTGGGCACCCGCGGCGACCCGGCGACGCCGTACCGCTGGACCGTCGAGACGGCCGAGCGGCTCGGACCGTCGGCCGTGGTCCTCGACAACAAGGGCGAGGGCCACACCGGCTACTCGTCCTCCACCTGTGTGCACCGCAGGGTCAACGACTTCCTGCTCTACGGCTCCCTGCCGCCGAGCGGCAGCTCCTGCCCGGCGAACGGGAAGGACTGGAGCGCCGGCGTGGGCACCTCCGGCTGAGAGGGCGAACACCCCGACGGACGACAGGAACCACCCACACGGGTGTCGGGCGCGAATCCGTGACAACCGTCCGGATTCCCCGGCCGTCCCACCGGGCAGGCGAGCCTCGACCACCCCTTCCCGTACGACCCGACAGGGGGAAACACCATGCGTCTCCACGCCGCCATCGCCGTGTCCACCGCTTCGGCCGCCACCGCCGCCCTGCTGCTGACCGCGCCGCAGAGCCAGGCCGCCGGCGGGCGGGCCCCGACCGCGCGCTGCGCCGAGAAGGCGCTGACGGTCCGGGCGAAGGCCGTCGCCACCGACCGGACCGTGGTGCGGATGAGCGTCACCAACCGCGGTGGCCGTGCCTGTGTCGTCGACCGGGTGCCCACGGTGACCTTCGGGGACCTGGACGGCGCCGCGCTCCCGGAGCCGGCGGGCGGCACCGGCACCTACCGGCTCGCGGCGGGCGGCACCGCCTACGCGGACGTGCGCACCATCGGCGACCCGGCGGACCCCGAGGCCCGCCGGACGGACTCGCTGACGGTCGCCGCGTCCACGGCGCACTGGGGCCGCTCCTTCACCGCCGCGCGGCTCGGCACCGGGAAGAAGGTCCTGGTGTGGGAGCCGGTGACGACGTGGTGGAAGACGTCGGCGGCGGCCGCCGACCGGGCCGTCCGGCTCAGCTGAGGTCCAGCTCGGGCGTGTACAGGTCGAGCCAGCGGGCGAGGTCCAGGGTGCGCTCCAGGCCGCGCCGGGCCCACTGGCTGCCCACCGGCGCCTCCCGCTCGGCGGCCCGGCGGACGCGGTCCCGGTCGACCAGGTCGAAGACGCGGTGGGAGGGCCGGGAGAGCAGGTCCTTGGCCTGGTCCTGGAGCGCGCGGGCGTACCGCGGGTCCTGGGTGGACGGGTAGGGGCTCTTGACCCGGTCGTACACCGAGCGCGGCAGCACGTCCGCCGCGGCCTCCCGCAGCAGGCTCTTCTCCCGGCCGTCGAAGGACTTCAGCGCCCAGGGGGCGTTGTAGACGTACTCGACCAGCCGGTGGTCGCAGAACGGCACCCGGACCTCCAGGCCGACGGCCATGCTCATCCGGTCCTTGCGGTCCAGCAGGGCGCGGACGAAGCGGGTCAGGTGCAGATGGCTCATGCGCCGCATGCGGTACTCGAAATCGCTCTCGCCCTCCAGCCGGTCGACCCGGGCGGCGGCGGACCGGAAGCCGTCGGCGGCGTACCCCGCCAGGTCCAGCGATTTGGCGAGGTCCGGACGGAGCACGTCGGAGTCGTCGCCGAAGTGGCGGCCCATGTGCACCAGCCAGGGGAAGGTGTCGGCGGCGCGGGCCTCCTCGTCGAAGAACTGGAGGTAGCCGCCGAAGACCTCGTCGGCGGACTCGCCGGACAGGGCCACGGTGGACTTCTCCCGGACGGCGCGGAAGAGCAGCAGGAGCGAGGTGTCCATGTCGCCGAAGCCGGCGGGCAGGTCGCGGGCGCGGATCACCTGGTCGCGCAGGGCGGGGTCGGCGAGGGAGTCGGCGTCGAGCACGATGTCCCGGTGGTCGGTGCCGGCGTACCCGGCCACGTCGTGCACGAACGGGGTGTCGGGGGTGCCGCGCAGTTCGTCGGCGACGAAGTGGTCCGCCTGGCCGACGAAGTCGACGGCGAAGCTGCGCACCTTCTCGTCGTACTCGGCGAGCCGGCGGGCGGCGAGCGCGGTCATCACGGAGGAGTCGAGGCCGCCGGAGAGCAGGGTGCAGCGCGGTACGTCGGCCACGAGCTGCCGGCGCACGATGTCGTCCAGGAGCGTACGGACGGTGGCGATCGTGGTGTCCCGGTCGTCGGTGTGCGGGCGGGTTTCCAGCCGCCAGTAGGCGCGGGTGGTGAGGCCGGAGCGGTCCACGGTGACGACGGTGCCGGGTTCCACCTCGCGCATGCCGTCCCAGATCGCGTGGCCGGGCGTCTTGACCAGGACGAACAGTTCGCGCAGGCCGTCCAGCGAGACGCGGGGGCGGGCCAGCGGGTTGGCGAGGACCGCCTTGGGCTCGGAGCCGAAGAGGACGCCGTCGGGGGTCGGGTGGTAGTAGAAGGGCTTGATGCCCATGCGGTCGCGGATCATGACGAGCTTGTCGTGGCGGCCGTCCCAGACGGCGAACGCGTACATGCCGTTGAGGCGTTCGGCGACCGCGTCGCCCCACTCGAGGTAGCCGTGCAGGACGACCTCGGTGTCGGAGTCGGTGGTGAACCGGTGGCCGCGGCCCTCGAGTTCCCGGCGCAGCTCGGTGAAGTTGTACGCCTCCCCGGAGTAGACCAGGGCGACGGCGCCCCCGGGGACCGTGAGGGACATCGGCTGACGGCCGCCGGGGAGATCGATGACGGCGAGCCGGCGGTGGCCGAGGGCGGCGGGCCCCTCGGCCCAGGTGCCGCGGGCGTCCGGGCCCCGGCAGGCCATCGTCTCGGTCATCGCATGCAGGGTGGGTCCCTCGGCGGTCAGGTCACGGTCGAAGGAGACCCATCCGGTGATGCCGCACATGCGCTACCTCCTGCCTCCGGCTCGCCCCGGGACCGCCGCCCGTCCGCGTCCGCGGGCGGCCGCTGCCCCGCGACCCAACCAGATGTATCGAGCACCTATATGACGAGCCTCCGTCGGCGCTCGCGCGCGGTCAACGCGGCCGTCCGCCGGACGGCCCCGCCACCCCCGTGGTTCCGGCCGCGTTTTGCCTTCGCGAAATCCGGTGGGCCCCGCGCCGCCGGGCCGGCTCCGTGCGGAACCGGCCACGGGCAAAGACTTCCCCAAACCCCCGGAGGTTCACGGCTTCACGGTCACGAACCGCTCCAGCGCCGCGGTGAGTTCCGCCGGCCTCTCCAGGGGCAGTTCATGGCCGGCGTCCAGGATGCGCACCTCCGCGTCCGGGTAGGCCTTGGCCATCCGGAGCATCTGCCCTACCGGCAGCTGGACGTCGTGGTAGCCGTGCACCATCAGGGTGGGCACGCGGATCTCCCCCGCCCGGTCGAGAACGTCGAAGGCCCGCATGGCGCCGTACAGCGTCATGACGACCTCGCGCGGCGTGCCGGCGGAGGCCCGGACGTGCTCGCGGATCTCCTCGCGCGGGTACCCGGGCGCGAAGGCCCGCTGGATGTTGGCCGCGACGAACAGCTTGAAGGGCACGAGGGTGGACGCCGCCATCAGCAGGCCCCGGCCGCGGCTGTACGTCATCCGGCCGATGGAGTTGACCAGCACCATCCGCTCGACCCGGGCGGGATGGGCGAGGGCGATGGTCTGCGCGATCATCCCGCCCATCGAGTGGCCGACCAGCACGAACCGCTCGACCTCCAGATGGTCGAGCAGGGCCAGGACGTCCTCGGCGAGCTCGGCGACCGTGCGCACCCCGGCGCCCGTGCTGTCCCCGTGTCCGCGCAGGTCCAGGCGGATCACCCGGCGTCTGCCGGAGAAGTGCGCCGTCTGGTGGTCCCAGCGGTGCCGGTTCGCGGTCCAGCCGTGGACGAACACCAGAGGCACGTCCACCGCGTCGCGGGGCCCCTCGTCGTCATACGTCAGGGCGGCTCCGTCGAGTTCAAGCTGCGGCATAAGGGCCTCCAGGGGCACGGTACGGTCCGGTTACTGACGGGTACGGTAGCGGTGCGCGGGGCACCGCGTCACCGGCGGCCGCCTTGGTGGGGCAGGGCGCCTTCGCCCCGGATTAGCCCGAATGCCGTAAAGGCGAATCGGCCCTATCGTCGTGTCATGGAGCACGCACTGAGTCCCGCAACCCTTGCCCTTCTGCGGCGCCCGCGTCCCTACCCGGCGGTGTCCGTTCTGACCCCCACGCACCGCCGTGAACGCGGGAGCGGCCAGGATCCGGTCCGGCTGCGCAACGTCGTGGCCGAGGCCCGCAAGCGTCTGGAGTCCGATCCCGCGGTCACCCGCGACCGGCGCGCCGACGTCGAGGCGCAACTCGACCGGGCGCTGTCGGAGGTGGACCTGACGCACGCCGAGGACGGCCTGGTCATCTTCGCCGCGCCGGGCGAGCACCAGGTGTGGTCGCTGGCCCGCACCGTCCCCGAACGCGTGGTGCTGTCGGACACCTTCCTCACCCGCAACCTGGTCGCCGCGCAGGCCGCGGAACGGCCCTTCTGGGTGCTGTCGGTCTCCGCCGACCGCGTCACGCTGTGGAGCGGCGGACCGGACCGCGTCGTCGAGGCCGACTCCGGTGACTTCCCGCTCGACCGCGCCCGGCCGAACTTCGACGCCGAACGCCAGATGCGCATCGGCGACTCACCGAGCACCTTCCGCGACGAGGGCACCCGGCAGTTCCTGCGGGAGGCGGACACCGCGATGACCGCGATCCTGCGCGAGCAGCCCCGCCCGCTGTACATCACCGGCGAACAGGCGGCGCTCTCCCTGATGGAGGAGGTCGGCAGCGTCGCCAAGTGCGGCGTGCACGTCCGCCACGGAGGTCTCGCGCACAGCGGGCCGGACGCCGTGTGGCAGGCCGTCGCGCCCGTCCTGGAGGCGGAGTCGACCCGGAGCACCTCGTCCGTGGTCCGCGAGCTGACCTCCGCGCGGGGGCACCGGAACTACGCGGCCGGTCTGGACGAGCTGTGGCAGAACGCCCGGGAGGGCCGGGTCCGGCTGCTCGCCGTGGAGGAGAACTACCGCGCCGTCGTCCGCGATTACGGCGAGCACCTGGTGCCGGCCGAGCCCGGCGACCTCGACGCCCGCGAGGACATCGTGGACGAGATCGTCGAGCAGTGTCTGGAGACCGGTGCCGAGGTGCGGTTCGTCCCCGACGGCACGCTGAGCGACTCGGACGGCATCGCGGGCGTGCTGCGGTACTGAAACACCCCTCCCCTGACCCAGCCCTCGCCCCAGCCGAGACCCCAAGGCATCCCGCGGCGGCCCGCCGGGCCACCCGGGAAGGCCGTCTCCCGTCGGCGTACGCTACGGCGTGATCGTCGGCGGGAGGGAGTTCGCACATGGGTGGCCTGCTGGGTGTGGCGGTACTGGGGGCCGGCCACATGGGCGCCGACCACATACGGCGTCTCGACCAAGTGGTCAGCGGCGCCAGGGTGGCGGCCGTGGCCGACCCCGACATCGAACGGGCGAAGCAGGCCGCCGCGGGCCTCACCGGCGTGACCGTGCACACCGATCACCTCGCCGCCCTGGACGCGCCCGGTGTGGCGGCCGTCCTCGTCGCCTCCCCCGGTCCGGCCCACGAGGAGGCGCTGCTCGCCTGCTTCGCACGCGGGCTGCCGGTGCTGTGCGAGAAGCCCATGGTGCCGGACTCCGCGGGCGCGCTGCGGATCGTGGAGGCGGAGGCCGCACTCGGCCGGCGGCTCGCGCAGATCGGGTTCATGCGCCGGTACGACGCCGAGTACCGGCGGCTGAAGGCACTCCTCGACGCCGGGCGCCTCGGCCGGCCGCTGATGCTGCACTGCACCCACCGCAACGTCTCGTCCCCCGACCACTTCACCAGCGCCATGCTGGTCAACAGCTCCGTCTCGCACGAGATCGACGCGGCCCGCTGGCTGCTCGGTCAGGAGCTGACGGCGGTGACCGTGCTGCGGCCCACCCCGTCGTCGGACGCTCCCGAGGGCCTGATCGACCCGCAGTTCGTGCTGCTGGAGTCCGAGCGGGGGGCGCTCGTCGACGTCGAGGTCTTCGTCAACAGCGGCTTCGGCTACCAGGTGCGCTGCGAGGCCGTGTGCGAGAAGGGCAGCGCCCGGATCGGCGACGAGCACACCATGGTGGTCACCACCGGGGGCGGCGCCGCGCAGGAGGTGGCGCAGGACTACCTCGTGCGGTTCGCCGGCGCCTACGACCGCGAGGTGCAGGCCTGGGTCGACGCGACCCGGCGCGGGGAGGTCACCGGGCCGGGTGTCTGGGACGGCTACGCCGCGTCCGCCGTGGCGGAGGCGGGCGTGCGGTCCCTCCACACGGGTGGCCGGGTCGCCGTCGATCTCGCCCCGCGCCCCCGCCCGCGCTAGGAGGGGAGGCACGGGGGAGCCTCCCGCCCGGCGCGTCACACCCCGTCGAACAGGGCGCTCAGCCCCCGCTCCACCACGGCCGCCAGGTCCTCGTGCCCGGCCGGGACGAGCGCATAGGTCCGCAGCAGGAAGCGGCGCAGCGCCGAGGCCTGGAACTGCAACAGGGCCAGTCCGTACGGCGAGTGGAACTCCAGCACCGTCCGCGTGCCGCCGCACGGCCATATCTGCACGTCCCCGTGGCCGGCCGGGGCCCGCAGTCCCTGGTCGAGCAGGGCACGCGCGAAGATCCAGGTGAGCTCCTCGCCGTCCAGGGCCGCCTCGGCGGGGAAGTCCACGAAGACGGCGAGCGGATCGGCCGCGGTGTAGCGAAGCGTGGCGGTCACCGGGACCTCCCGGTCCTCCGCGGTGATGAGCCGTGCGTGGGCGGGCTGTTCGATGCAGATGTCCATGCCTTAATGGAGTCCGTGAGGGCCCTTCGCATGGCGCCAAATCCGGTCAGAATCCGGCCGGTACCGGCCTTCGTCGCCGCGAGGGAACAGATGAGCGTCGAACACCTGCGTGATCACTGCACGGTGACCGTCGGCAAAGGGCAACTCTCGTAGACCGTCTACGACTTGACGGGCGCCACGCCTACACCATTCGTACCCGCGGAACAGTCCGGGAAGACTCTGGCATATGCCGGAAGCACCACCGTATCGTGTGTTGCCAAATCCCTTACGGGGCGTCGCGGGCTGTGCCACAGTCGTAACGGTCCCCGCCCGTCCTCCCTGGCCGTACCGTCCCCCTTCGGAGTCGTCATGCCGTCCCCAGTCTCCGCGGACCACCCAGCCGCCCAGCCACCCGGACGCGGCTCGGTCGAGTCGCTGATCACGCAGGCGCGGCGCCTCAAGGGGGACGTGGACGCCGTACGGCGGGACACCAGGAGCGACGGTGCGGACCCGGAGGACCGCTGGCAGCGCGCCCTGTACGACCTCGCGTTGCACCAACTGGACGATCTGGACGCGCATCTGGCCCAGTTGCGGGACGGCCCGGAGCCCGGTCCGGCCGAGTCCCCCGCTCCCCCGGCGGTCCGGCCACCGGTCGGCACCCCGCGCGGCTCGCTGCTCAGCCGCGTCGGCAGTGCGGAGTGGAACCTGCTGACGGACGAGGCCACCTGGTCCGGGGAGCTGTACCAGATCCTCGGCCGCGACCCGGACGAACCCGCCCTCACCCTGGACGAGATGCCCTCCCTGGTCGTGGACGAGGACCGGCCGACCCTGACCGCGATGGTGACCGACTGCCTGGTCGACGGGAAGCCGATCGACGGGGAGTTCCGCGTCCTGCGGCCCGACACCACCGTGCGCACCGTGCACATGATGGGCGAGCCCGTCCTGGGCGCCGACGGCGGCACCGCCTCGATGTGGGCCGTGCTGCGCGACGTCAGCGAACTGCGGCGCCGCCGGCGCGACGTGCGCGAGAGCCGCGACTCGCTGCGGCACCAGCGCCGGCAGGAGGAGACCGAGCAGCGGATCGCGACCGAGTTGCAGGAAGCCGTACTGCCGCCGGGCCTTGGCCCCCTGCGGCTCCCGCACCGGGCACCACCGGCCCTCGACCTCGCCGGCCACCGCCTGCCCGCGACGACCGGCCGGCTGATCGGCGGGGACTGGTACGACGCGCTGGAACTCTCCGACGGGCAGACCCTGCTCAGTGTCGGCGACCTCACCGGACAGGGGGTCGCCGTCGCCTCCGGCATGGCGACGCTGCTCGGCGCCGTACGCGGCATGGCGATGGCCGGCACCGAACCGGGCCGACTGCTCGCCCTCCTGGACCAGTTACTGGACGCCACCGTGCAGCCGGCCCTCGGCAGCGCCCTCTGCTGCCGCTACCGGCCGGAGACCCGCACCCTGCTCTGGGCGCAGGCGGGACACCCCGCCCCGTTGCTGTATCGCGACGGGACGGGGCGTGTGCTGGACGCACCGGACGGTGTCCTGCTCGGCGCGACCACCGGCACCGCCTACGGGCAGGCCGTCGAGCACCTCCGGGCGGGCGACCTCCTTCTGCTGTACACCGACGGCCTGGCGGCCGGGTGCGGCACATCAGGGGCCGTGGACCGACTGCTCGGCCTCGGCCCACAGTTGGGCGCGGCGCCCACCGCGCAGGACTGTCTGCGGGCGGTCGTCGAGGAGTTCGGCGAGGCCGGACGCGCGGACGACGGGTGTGTACTCGTCGCCAGGGTCACCGGCTGAACCGGCACGCGGGCACGCGAGAGCACGGACGCGGAACGATGAGCTGGACGGACTTCGGGTCAGGACTCCACGAGCGAAATCCCGGGACCGTGGCGCGCGGGCCCGTTACGCCTGTGCGCTGTTGTCCTTGGACCGCGGCTTGGGCAGGGCGAGCCGGATCTCCTCCCGCAGTTCGTTGATTTTCGGGTAGCCGGCGTACTCCGCGGTCAGCCGGTACATCTCGCGCAGCCGGTCCCAGGTGCGCCGGGACGAGTTCGAACCCATCGACATCAGCGCCAGCCGTGCGTAGCGGTCGGCCTGCTCGGGGTCGTTGGCGATGAAGCAGGCCGACGCCATGGACAGATGGTCGAAGATCTTCGACCGCTCCCGCCCGTCCACGCGCAGGGCCAGGGCCTTCTCCGCGTAGTACTGGGCGTGCGTGGCCGCGGTCGGGTCGAACTCGGCCAGCGTGCGGTAGGCGAGGGCCTGCATGCCGTACAGGTCCTCGTCCTTGAAGGTCTGCATCCAGTCCGGCGGCTCCACGTCCTGCCGGTCGGAGACGAAGAGGTCCTCCGCCCGGCCGAGGGTGCGGCGCATCGCCTGGCCCTTGCCCATCGACGCCTGCGCCCAGGCCTCGATGGTGTGGAACATCGCCTGCGTACGCGGCTGCAGGCGGTCGCCGGAGCCGGAGTGGGCGAGCTTCATCAGGTCCATCGCGTCGTCCGGCCGCCCGAGGTGCACCATCTGACGGGCCGCCCGCGACAGGGCCTCGCCGGCGCGCGGCCGGTCGCCCCCCTCACGGGCGGCGTGGGCGGCGATCACGAAGTACTTCTGGGCCGTGGGCTCCAGGCCGACGTCGTGCGACATCCAGCCCGCGAGGACGGCGAGATTGGCGGCGACGCCCCACAGGCGCCGCTGGAGATGGGGTGGGTGGTGGTAGGCGAGCATGCCGCCCACCTCGTTCAGCTGGCCCACGACCGCCTTGCGCTGGAGCCCGCCTCCGCGGGCCGCGTCCCAGGCGCGGAACACCTCGACCGAACGCTCCAGTTCCTCGACCTCCTGCGATCCGATGGGGGCGGCCTCGTAGCGGTCGAACCCAGCGGGGTCGGCGTGCAGGGGGTCGTCGAGGACGGGGGCGTCGGCCTTGAGGGCCGGGTCGGTGTGCAACCAGTCGTACATGGCGCTGCTGAGTGTGGATCCCGCGGCGAGCGCGGCACCCGCGCCCACCAAGCCGCGTCGGTTGAGCATGAGGTCCATTCCCGTGAATTCGGTGAGGACCGCGGCGGTCCGCTCGGGCGGCCACGGCACACCGTCGGGATGTTCCTCGATCCCGTCGCTCTGCCGTTTCCCCGCACGCCCGTGCCGTACCAGACCTAGGTCCTCGATGGTCACGACACGGCCGAGACGCTCGGTGAACAACGCCGCCAGCACCCGCGGCACGGGATCGCGCGGGATCTCTCCCGTGTCGATCCAACGCCGCACCCGGGAGGTGTCGGTCGACAGCTGGGGGTGGCCCATGGCCGCCGCCTGCCGGTTGACCAGTCTCGCGAGTTCGCCCTTGGACCAGCCGGCCAGGCCGAACAGGTCCGCAAGGCGGGTGTTGGGTTGTCCGCTCACGTCAAGCCCCCAGGTTCTCGGCTGAGTTGACAGTAGCCCGCCGGAGGTTGCCGGGCGACTATTCGCCACGGTTCGCCAGGGTCCGCCAGATGGTGTGCCACTGGGCATCGGGTGTCAGGTAGGAATGCGCCACCCCGACCCGGTCGCCGCCCTCCGCGGAGGGCGTACGGCGGACCCCTTGCGGTTCCGCCACGTGCGACGGGCACATTCCCCAGGGTGTTCCCGGGTGACCGGGCCGGGTTGCGCGCAAGGACTTACAGGCAGGCAACGCAGGCACACGAAGGGATCTGTATCTCCCATGTACGCAGCATCGTCCTCCGTGTCCGCCCCGCCCCGGCCGCTGCGCTCCCGCCCGGCGGGCGGCGGACCGTACCTCGACCCGGCGGTGCGGCCGGGCGGCCCCGTGCTCGGTGCGGGCCGGCCCCGGCGGGTGCCGGGCCAGCCCGGGCCCCAGCAGCTCAGCGGCAGACTGGATCTGTCCGGCCCCCAGGGCGCGCAGCTGCGCACCGCGATCGCCGCGGTGCACCGGATCTGTCCGGAGTTCGCGCCGGTGCAGGTGCTGAGGCGCAGCGGTCGGTCCGTCCTGCTCGTCGGGACGACGGGGCGCAGCACGGCCGTCGCCAAGTGCCTGCTGGACCACTCGCCCGCCTGGGCCGAGCGGAGCCGCCACGAAATAGCGGTGTACCGCTCGTTCGTCCGGCACCGGCCTCCGGTCCGTGTGCCGAGGCTGATCGCGGCGGACCCGGACAACTGCACGCTGGTCATCGAGCGGACCCCCGGCCGGACACTGGCACTTCAGCGGCATCCGCTGGAGGCCCCGCCCCGCGCGGACATCCGGGCAGCGCTCGGCGCGGTCTGCCGGGTGAACGCCTGGCGGCCCCCTGCGGGCACCTTCGACATGCCGCTGGACTACGCGGCCCGGATCTCCCGGTACCACGAGCTGGGTCTGCTCACCGACCGGGACCTCGGCGATCTGCAGAAGCTGCTGCACGGCATCGCCCATGAGGTGGGCCGGCACGGCATGCTCCAGTTCTGCCACGGCGACGCGCTGCTCTCGAACATCCTGGTGTCACCGGCCGGTCCAGTGCTGGTGGACTGGGAGCACGCGGGCTGGTATCTGCCGGGGTACGACCTGGCCACGCTGTGGCTGGTCCTCGGGGACGCGCCGGTGGCCCGGCGGCAGATCAGCCAGATCGCCCAGTCGGCGGGTCCGGCCTCCCGGGACGCCTTCCTGGTGAACCTGATGCTGCTGCTCACCCGGGAGATCCGTACGTACGAGACGGCCGTGCAGCGTTCGATGCACGATACGGCCCCGGCGGCACCGGGCACGGCCCACCCGGGTGCTGCGCCGTCCGGCGAGGAACAGCGGCTGCTGCTCAGGCGGCTGCACGACGACTGCCAGATGGCCCGCCGGGCCGTCCGCGCGGCGGTCGGCACTCGCTGACGGGGACGACGGTTCCGCGGTGCGCCCGGAGCGGCGGCGCACCGCGGACCTTCGTATGTCCGGGTCCGGCGCGCATCCGCCGGGGTACCGGCGAGGACCGGCCCGCCGCGTCCACTGGTGTATGCCAGTGACGCTCCGCAGGCCCGGCCACCGCCGCGGCGAAACTCGCCGAGACCCGTCGTGACGTGGGAAATCGCTGTGACGTAGGCATTATTGACGGATCGTCGGCAAGCCGGTAGCACTGACCCAGCTCGGCACCGCACGCCCCGCCACGCCCGCCCGTCACAGGAGGCCGCATTGCGAGGTCCCGCCACCGATCCCACGTCCACGCCCGGCCACAGACATCTGCGGCGGGCCGCCGGCCCGTTCACCGCCGCGGCCCTGCTGCTGCCGCTGCTCGGCGCGGCACCCGCGCAGGGCGCCACCGACACTTCCGCCGACCGGCTGCAGCAGGCGTTCGCCACCGCCGCGGCCGACCACCACGTGCCGCAGAGCGTTCTGCTGGCCGTCTCCTATCTGCAGTCCCGCTGGGACGGGCACGGCGGGGCGCCCAGCGTCACCGGCGGGTACGGTCCCATGCACCTCACCGACGCCGAGACCGCCGTGGCGACCACGGAGCACTTCGCCGAGGGCGCCGAGGACGCGCGGGGCGACTCGGCACGCGCCGCTCTCCGGCCGCACGTCGAGGTGCCGGCCGAGTCGGCGGTGCCGGCCCGGCTGCGGACGCTGCGCAGGGCGGCGGAGCTGACCGGCATTCCCGCCGCGGACCT
Source organism: Streptomyces albidicamelliae (assembly GCF_025642175.1). Classification (NCBI taxonomy): domain Bacteria; kingdom Bacillati; phylum Actinomycetota; class Actinomycetes; order Kitasatosporales; family Streptomycetaceae; genus Streptomyces; species Streptomyces albidicamelliae. The sequence continues at coordinate 988,635 of NZ_CP106795.1, forward strand.
GCGCACCGATCCCGCCGCGAACGTGTCCGGCGGCGCCGCTCTGCTCGCCGCCGCGCAGAAGGAGCTCGGCGAGCCGCTGAGCGCCGACCCGGCGGACTGGTACGGGGCGGTGGCGCGTTTCTCGGGCGCCGACGACACGGCGACCGCCGCCGCCTACGCGGACGACGTGTACGACGTGCTGCGCTCGGGCGAGGAGCGCACCACGGACGACGGCCAGCAGGTCGCGCTGGCCGCCCGGCCGCGGCTGGTCCCCGACCGGGCCCAGCTGGGGCGGGCCGGGCTGCGCACCCTGCCGACGGACGGCGTCGAGTGCCCGAAGTCGGTGTCGTGCGAGTCGGTCCCGGCGCCGTACGCGCAGTTCGGGGACGACGACTACGGCAACCACGACCTCGGCGACCGCCCTGCGTCGCAGCGGATCAGGTACATCGTCGTCCATGACACGGAGGGCGCCTGGGACGGGGTGATGAACCTGATCCAGGACCCCACCTACGTCTCGTGGAACTACACCATCCGTTCCACCGACGGGCTGATCGCCCAGCACGTCAAGGCCAAGGACGTGGCCTGGCACGCGGGCAACTGGGACGTCAACGCCCGGTCCGTGGGCATCGAGCACGAGGGCTTCCTCGCCGATCCGGACGCCTGGTACACGGAGGCGATGTACCGGTCCTCGGCCCGGCTGGTGAAGTACCTCTCCCGGAGGTACGACATCCCGCTGGACCGGCAGCACATCCTGGGCCACGACAACGTGCCCGGGCCGACCACGTCCACCATCCCGGGGATGCACACGGACCCCGGCCCGTTCTGGGACTGGCGGCACTACTTCCAGCTGCTGGGCCACCCCTTCGAGCGGGCGGGCGGCAAGCAGTCCGGGCTGGTGACGATCCTGCCCGACTACGCGTCGAACCGGCCCGTCTACACGGGCTGCACCACCAAGGGCGAGCCCTGCACGGCGCACGGCTCCAGCGAGGTGCGCCTGTACTCGGACCACGACGTGAGCGCGCCCCTGATCAAGGACATCGGTCGGAAGACCGAGCCGACCGACGGGGTGAACGACCTGTCCTCGCGGGTCTCCACCGGTCAGCAGTACGCGGTCGCCGACCGCTGGGGCGACTGGACGGCGATCTGGTACCTGGGGCAGAAGGCCTGGTTCCCGAACCCGCGCAAGGACCCCGCGGCGGTGTCCGCGAAGGGCCTGGTGGTGACCCCGAAGGACGGTGTGGCGAGCATCCCGGTGTACGGGCGCGCCTATCCGGAGAAGGAGGCCTACCCGGCGGGCGTCCCCGCCCAGTCGGTGGTGCCGCTGCCGTACACGATCCCGGCCGGTCAGCGGTACGTGGTCGGTGACGAGATGCCCGGCGAGTACTACTACGCGGTCACCTTCACCACCGACTCGCACCGGGTCGTGGTGGGCAAGGACCTGTACTACGAGATCCAGTACGGTCACCGGGTCGGGTTCGTCCGGGCGGCGGACGTGACTCTCGAGGGCTCGGCCCGCTAGCGGGTCCGGTGCCTCAGCCCTGCTGGAAAAGCTCCGCCGGGAGCGGCTTCAGCAGGGCGTACAGGTCGTCGGTGATCGGGCGGTCCCAGGCCGCGATGGTCACGAGGACGCCGTCGCTGCGGTCGAACTGCACGCAGGAGATCCGGCTCTCGGACAGCTTCAGGCGGCGCACGATGAGGAGGTTGTCGCCCTGGAGGACCGGCGTGTCCTCGGTCTCGACGACGGTGATCTCCTCGTCGTTCTCCAGGGCCAGCAGCAGCTGGCCCACCTCGAAGGGGATCTCGCCCTCGGCGACGTCGCGGGCCGGGGAGCCCTCCGGCAGGTTGCCGATGATCATCGCGGGGCCGCGGCCGCCGAACAGGTCGTAGCGCAGGAAGACGCCCTGGCAGGTGCCGTCGGGGGCGGGCAGCAGACCCGCGCCGAGGTTGCCCGGCCAGTCGCCCGGGTCCATGGCCAGCACGTCGAAATCGGGTCCGGCGGGAGTGGCGCTGCGGCGGCGGAGGAACGACATGCGGCCATGGTACGTGCCCGGGCTCGGCTGGGTGACCTGCGGGCGCCGGGTGGCGCACCGGCGGGTGGCGGGCGTCAGCCCAGGGGGCAGCTGGTGAGCAGGGTCGTCGCGTCCGCGCCGGCGGGCCGCGCCACCGTGTGGCCGGCGGGCGGGCGGCTGCCCGAGGTGATCCACCCTTCGAGTGCTGTGAACGCCGCGCGGTGGCAGGGCACCAGCGGGCGGAGCCGGCCGGGGAAGGCGTCGACGAGGGAGTCGGTGTGCGTGCCGTCCTCGATGCGGTAGTACCGCAGCAGCCCGCCGCGCCCGGACGCGTGGACCATGCGGGCGTAGACGTCGGAGTCCTCGCTGATCGGCAGCAGCACGTCGAGGGTGCCCTGGAGGGTGATCAGGGGTTTGCCGATGCGCCCGGTGAGGGCGATGCGGTCGACGGCGCGGTGGACGGCGGCGGGGCGGGCGGCGTAGTCGTAGTCGGCGTCGCAGGCGGGTGTGCCGGAGGCGCAGTACGGCGTGCCCGCCTCGGTGGCACCGTCGTAACCGGGGTCGAGCTCCTCGCGGTAGATGCGCTGGGTGAGGTCCCAGTAGACCTGGTAGTGGTACGGCCACAGGAACTCGGAGCCGGCCGGGAAGCCCGCCCGGTGCAGGGCCGTCCGGGCGTCGGCGGCTCCGGGGCCGCCGGCGGCGTAGGCCGGGTAGTGGCGCAGCGCGGCCGGCAGGGAGGTCAGCAGGTTGGGGCCGTCGGCGCGCCAGAGGGTGCCCTCCCAGTCGACTCCGCCGTCGTACAGCTCGGGGTGGTTCTCCAGTTGCCAGCGCACCAGGTAGCCGCCGTTGGACATGCCGGTGGCGAGGGTGCGGGCCGGGGGCCGGTGGTAGCGCTGGGCGACGACGGCGCGGGCCGCGCGGGTGAGCTGGGTGAGGCGGGTGTTCCACTCGGCGATGGCGTCGCCGGGCCGGCGTCCGTCGCGGTGGAAGGCGGTGCCGGTGTTGCCCTTGTCGGTGGCGGCGTAGGCGTAGCCGCGGGCCAGCACCCAGTCGGCGATCGCGCGGTCGTTGGCGTACTGCTCGCGGTTGCCCGGGGTGCCGGCGACCACCAGGCCGCCGTTCCAGTGGTCGGGCAGCCGTACGACGAACTGGGAGTCGTGCTGCCAGCCGTGGTTGGTGTTGGTGGTGGAGGTGTCGGGGAAGTAGCCGTCGATCTGGATGCCGGGGACTCCGCTGGGCGTGGCCAGGTCCTTCGGGGTGAGGCCGGCGTAGTCGGCCGGGTCGGTGTGGCCGGAGACCACGGTCCCGGCGGTGGTCAGCTCGTCGAGGCAGTCGGTCTGCTGGAGGGCGGCGCCGGGCACGCGGAGCCGGTCCTGGCCGGCGCAGTGGCCGGCCGGTGCCCCGGCCGTGGTGGGCGCCGCCGTGGCCGGGGTGATGAGGAGGGAGCAGGCGGCGGCGAGGGAGAGCGCGCCCAGCGCGGCACGCCGTGCCGGCCGTGCGAGCGGTGGGGTGCGGTGGGGGAGCATGCGGTGCCTCCGGCGGGTCGGGTGTACGGGGACGCGCTGGAGGTTAGGGGCGTGGTGGTGGCGCCGGACATGTGTGGGGCCGCCATGATGGCGGCCCGTACAGCGGTGCCGGCCACCATGGCGACCCGTAGGTGCCTGACTTCCTGTCAGGGGCAGCCGCCGTCCGCGAGGGTGTAGTAGCCGGTGGGCGACTCCTTCAGGGTGTGGGTGACGAACGTGTTGTAGAGGCCCATGTTCTGGTGGGAGCCGACGGCGTAGGTGTAGCCGCCGCTGGTGGTGGCCCGTCCGACCTGCACCTGGGCGTAGTTGCTCGCCGTCCAGCAGGCGGCGGTGCCGCCGTCGCCGGGGTCGGAGCCGCCCGGGTCGGTGGTGTCCAGGCCGAAGAAGCGGGCGATCCAGCGGCTGGAGCAGAGGGAGTCGGGGAAGTACGGGGCGCCGGTGGCGCCGCACTGCTCGGGGCCGGTTCCGGGGTCGACGGGGGTGCCGTGGCCGATGCCGGGGACGCGGTCGACCTCGACGGCGACGGTGCCGTCGGCGGCCAGGTACTGGTCCTGCCTGGTGGCGTCGGATCCGATCGTGGTGGTGCGGGTGGGGGTCTGGGAGAGTCCGTGCAGGGCCGTCCACTGGTCGCGCAGTTCGGTGGCGTTGCGTGGCGCGACGGTGGTGTCCTGGTCGCCGTACCAGATGGCGGCGCGCGGCCAGGGCCCCTGGTACGACGGGGCGGCGTCGCGTACGCGCTGGGCCCAGGCGTCGGGGGTCAGGTCGACGCCGGGGTTCATGCAGAGGTAGGGGCTGTTGTCCTTGGTGCAGTCGTAGGGCAGGCCGGCGACGACCGCGCCGGCGGTGAAGACGTCGGGGTAGGTGGCGAGCATGACCGAGGTCATCGCGCCGCCCGCGGACAGGCCGGTGACGTAGACGCGCCGGGGGTCGGCGCCGTAGGCGGTGACGGCCTGGCCCACCATCTGCCGGACGGAGAGGGCCTCGCCCTGGTCGCGCCGGTTGTCGGTGCTCTGGAACCAGTTGAAGCATGTGTTCGCGTTGTTGGCGGTGGTGGTCTCGGCGAGCACCAGCAGGAACCCGTCCTGGTCGGCGAGTTGCGGGAGCCCGGAGTTGTCGGCGTAGACCTGGGCGCTCTGGGTGCAGCCGTGCAGGGCCACGACCACCGGTGGGTGCGCGGGGAGTGCGGCGGGCCGGTACACGTACATCGTGAGGGCGCCCGGGTTCGACCCGAAGCCGCTCACCCGGGTGAGGGTGACGGAGGCGCGTGCCGTGGGCAGGGGGCCGGCGAGGGCGGTGCCGAGGACGACGGCCACGACGGCCAGGAGGCGGACCAGGAGACGTCCCGGGCGGCGGGGGGACCGTCGCGCCGGGGTCGTCCGGGCGGGGGTCGCGCGGGGGCTGCGGGTGGTTGCTGCGACGCGGAGGGCGGGCGCATGGCGGCTCCTTGGGTGGGCGCACGGCCCCGGCCGCTCCGGCGCGCGGGCGCCGGGAGCACCGGGCGTGGCGGAACCGTAGGTTCCCGCGGGGGCGCCGCCATGGCGTGCGGCACCACAGCCGCGGCCGGACCGGTCGGCGCCGGACGCCTTGTGGGGGCCGTGCGCTCTGCTAGCGCGCGGGCCGGCCTCATTCCTCGGGCGCCCCCGGCGGCACCACCGCGACCGGGCTCGCCGCGTGCAGCAGCACGGCCTGGGTGACCGAGCCCATCATGCGGGCCGGGGCGAGCAGCCGCCGCCGGTGCCGGCCGACGACGACGAGCTCGGCGTCCTTGGAGGCGGCGACGAGGAGGCCCGCCGCGTCACCGGGGAGCGCCTGCACGCCGGCCCGGACCTCGGGGTGCCGCTTTCGGTGGGGGGCGAGGAAGCCCTCGGCGAGGACACGGGTCTCGTTCTCGATCGCGTCCCGGTCGACCGGGGGCGGCACGAGCTGGCCGGGGGCGGACCACGTCTGCACCGGCCACGGGTAGGCGGCGATCACCTGGACCCGGGCGCCCCGCAGGGCGGCCTCGGTGAAGGCGAAGGTGAGGACGGCGTCGTCGGGGCTGTCGGCGTGCAGGCCCACGACCACCCGGGGCCCCGGCTCCTCGGCGCCGTCCCCGTGCACCTCACGGCCGGGTGCGGGTACGACGACCACCGGGCACTCGGCGTCCCGTGCGACGGCGAGGCCGTTGGAGCCGAGCAGCAGGCTGGCGAAGCCTCCGCGGCCCCGCGAGCCGAGGACCAACAGCTCCGCGTCCAGTCCGAGTTCGGGGAGCACGGCGCCCGGTACGCCCTCCAGGGCGACGTACTCGACGGCCGGCTCCGCCACGCGGTCCGCGAGCCGGGCGCGTACCTCGTCGAGCACCGGATCGCCCTCGGCCTCCGGTGGTGCGGCGACCAGCACGTCGGCCTGGCCCCAGGCGGCGTACTGCCGTACGTGCACCACCCGCAGCGTCGCCGCGCGGCGGCCGGCGGTCTCCAGGGCCCACTCCAGGGCCCGCAGGCTGTCCTCGGAACCGTCGACCGCGGCGACGACCGGCGCAGTGCTCATCCTTGCCCACCTCCGGAACTCGACCTTCCCCTTGCTGGGGCCAGCCTCGCTCAGGCGTGGCCCCGGCAGGGCGCTGCCGGTCGCGTGTCCGGAAATCCGGCCGGAACACCCCTCGCTCAGGTCAGATCGAACTCGCCCTCACGCGCGCCGGAGACGAAGGCGCCCCACTCGGCGGGGGTGAAGATCAGGGAAGGGCCTCCCGGGCGGCCGCTGTTCCGCATGGCGATGAAACCCTCGACGAAGGCGATCTGGACATCCCCCAGACCTCGGCTGCTGGACTGCCAGTCGGCCCTGCTGAGATCCAGCTCCGGCTTGTCCCAGCCTGCGAGCGGCTGCTGCTGGATGGTGCTCTCGGCCACGTCCGTGCTCCTCCCGGTTCGTCGTCCGCGGTCAGCCTAGCGACCGCTCACGACGGCCGACAGGCCACGTTCCACGGACCTTTCAGGAATCGGGGGGCTCGGAACCCACCAGCCACATGGAGAAGAACTGCGAGCCTCCGCCGTAGGCGTGGCCGAGCACCCTGCGGGCGCCGTCCACCTGGTGCTCCCCGGCGCGGCCGCGGACCTGGAGGGCGGCCTCGGCGAAGCGGATCATCCCGGAGGCGCCGATGGGGTTGGTGGACAGCACGCCGCCCGACATGTTGACGGGCAGGTCGCCGTCGAGTGCGGTCACGCCGGACTCGGTGAGCTTCCAGCCCTCGCCCTCCTCCGCGAACCCGAGGTTCTCCAGCCACATGGGCTCGTACCAGGAGAACGGCACGTACATCTCGACGGCGTCGATGTCCCGGCGCGGGTCGGTGATGCCGGCCTGCCGGTAGACGTCGGCGGCGCAGTCCTTGCCGGCCTGCGGGGAGACGAAGTCCTTGCCCGCGAACAGGGTGGGCTCGCTGCGCATGGCGCCGCCGAGCAGCCAGGCGGGCGGCCGGGGCGCCCGGGCGGCTCCGGCACGGTCGGTGAGGACCATGGCGCAGGCGCCGTCGGAGGACGGGCAGGTCTCGGAGTAGCGGATCGGGTCCCACAGCATGGGCGAGGCCTGGACCTTCTCCAGGGTGATGTCGTGTTCGTGGAGGTGGGCCCAGGGGTTCTTGAGCGCGTTGCGCCGGTCCTTGTAGGCGACGAGGGAGCCGACGGTGTCGGGGGCGCCGCTGCGCCGCATGTACGCGCGCACGTGCGGGGCGAAGAATCCGCCGGCGCCGGCGAGCAGGGGCTGCTGGAAGGGGATGGGCAGGGACAGGCCCCACATGGCGTTCGATTCGGACTGCTTTTCGAAGGCGAGGGTGAGGACCGTGCCGTGGACGCGGGCGGCGACGAGGTTCGCGGCGACGAGCGCGGTGGAGCCGCCGACGGAGCCGGCGGTGTGCACCCGCAGCATGGGTTTGCCGACCGCGCCGAGGGCGTCGGCGAGGTACAGCTCGGGCATCATCACGCCCTCGAAGAAGTCGGGCGCCTTGCCGATGACCACCGCGTCGATGTCGGCCCACGTCAACGCGGCGTCCTCCAGGGCCCGGTGGGCGGCCTCGCGGACGAGTCCGGCGATCGACACGTCCCGGCGGGCCGCCACGTGCTTGGTCTGGCCGACGCCGGTGACGGCCACGGGTTCCTTGCTCATCGCGGATCCCCTTCGAGTACGGCGACCAGGTTCTGCTGGAGGCAGGGGCCTGAGGTGGCGTGGGCGAGGGCGCGGTCGGACTCGCCGCGGTGGACGGCGGCCGCGGCCTCGCCGATGCGCAGAAGACCGGCGGCCATCACCGGGTTGGCGGCGAGCGCCCCGCCCGAGGGGTTGACGCGTACGTCGTCGCCGAGGCGGAGGGCCTTGCGCAGGACGACCTCCTGCGAGCTGAACGGGGCGTGCAACTCGGCCGTGTCGACGGGCCGTTCGAAGGCCCCGGCGCGCTGCGCGGCCAGCCGGGCGGACGGCGAGTCGGTCAGGTCGCGGACGCCGAGCGCGTGGGCCTCGATGCGGTGGTCGATGCCCCGGATCCAGGCGGGCCGTTCGCACAGTTCCCGGGCCCTCTCCCCCGCCGCGAGGACGACCGCCGCGGCGCCGTCGCCGATGGGCGGGCAGTCGCCGGTGCGCAGGGGCCGTACGACGTAGTCGCCCTGCGGGATGCGGCCCTTGAGCTGGGCGTGCGGGTTGGCGCCCGCGTCGGCCCGGCTGCGGGCGCCGACGGCGGCGAGGGCGGGCTCGTCGGTGTGCCCGGCGTCGATGAGGGCCTGTGCCTGGAGGGCGGCGAGGGCCACGGCGTCGGGCCACAGCGGGGCGACGTAGTACGGGTCGAGCTGGCGGGTGAGCACGTCCCGGACCGAGCCGGGTGAGCACTTGCCGTAGGAGTACACGAGCGCGGTGTCGGCCTCCCCGGTGAGGAGCTTGGTCCAGGCCTCGTACAGCGCCCAGGCGCCGTCCATCTCGACGTGCGACTCGGAGATGGGCGGCCAGGCGCCCACCCCGTCGAGGGCGAGGGTGAAGGAGAAGGCGCGGCCGGCGAGGTAGTCGCTGGACCCGGAGCAGGTGAAGCCGATGTCGGCGGTCCTCAGTCCGGTCCGGTCCAGGACCTCGTGCAGGACCGGCATGAGCATCTCGACCTCGGAGGACTCCTCGGTGGAGCGCCGGTGGCCGGTCTGGGCGAACGCGACGACGGCGATGTCCCGGGCGGCGCGGTGGTCGCTGGTCACAGCAGCTCCTTGTACGTCTCATAGTCCGCGTCGGGCTCGCCGGTGGGCCGGTAGTGGTCGGGGTAGCGGGCGCCCTCGGTCCACACCGGTTCCACCCGCAGGCCCATGCGGACCTGGTCGTAGGGGATGCCGCCGATCCGGGCGTGCAGGGCGAGGTCGGCGCCGTCGAGGGCGATGTGCGCGTAGACGTAGGGCACCTCGATGTCGAGGTTCTTCGCCTTGATGTTGACGATGCAGTAGGTGGTGACCGTGCCGCGGGGGCCCACCTCCACCTGTTCGTGCGTGGCGAGTCCGCAGGTGGGGCAGGCGCCCCTGGGCGGGACGTACACCTTGCGGCAGGACGGGCAGCGTTCGCCGACGGTGCGCCGTTCGGTCAGGGCGGCGATGTAGGCGGTCTGGGCGCGGCCCGGCGAGTAGGTGTAGTCGAGGCGAGCGGGTGCGACGATCCCGGTGAGCGGGTCCGCGAAGACGCCCGAGTGCGTGCCGGGCCGCACGGGTTCGCCCTCGTACGGCTCGAAGCAGGCGATGTCGGTGATGGCGCCGGTGCGCTCGGCAGCCCAGCGGACGCGCACCCGCATGCCGGTGCGGACGGCGTCGGGACCGGGGGCGTCGAGGGCGTGCAGCAGGGCGGTGTCGGCGCCGTCGAGCCGGACCAGGACCCAGGCGAACGGGGTGGCGAGGGGCTGGCCGCGGCGGGGTTCGTGGTTCCAGGCCCAGGTGGTGACGGTGCCCGTGGGGGCGACCTCCACCAGGTCGCGCAGTTCGTCGGCGGTGACGGGGTCGTACTCGACGGGCGGTACGAGGACACGGTCGTCGGTGGTGCGCACGCCGAGCACGACGCCCTCGCGCAGGCCGGTGAGGAAGGCGCTCTGGACGGGGCCGAGGGAGCGGGTGAAGGGGAACTCGACGACGAGTGGCGCTTTGAGGACTTCGGGCATCCGGGGGCTCCTCGGGTCAGGCGCGCTTGTAGACGGGGGGCCGCTTCTCGGCGAACGCGCGGGCGCCTTCCCTGGCGTCGGCGGTGTCGAAGACGGGCCAGCCGCGGGCGAGTTCGGCGGCGAGTCCGTCGGTCTCCGTCATCTCGGCGGTCTCGTAGACGGACGCCTTGACGGCCTCGACGGCGAGCGGGCCGCAGGCGTTGATCCGGTCGGCGATCCGGAGGGCCTCGGCGAGCGCGGTGCCGTCGGGCACCACATGGCCGATCAGGCCGATGTCCGCGGCCTCCCGGGCGCTGTAGGGCCGGCCGGTGAGCAGCATCTCCAGGGCGTGGGTGCGGGGGATCTGGCGCTGCAGCCGGACGGTGGAGCCGCCGATCGGGAAGAGTCCGCGTCTGACCTCGAAGAGGCCGAAGGTCGCGGACTCGCCGGCGACCCTGATGTCCGTGCCCTGGAGGATCTCGGTGCCACCGGCGACGCAGTGTCCCTCGACGGCGGCGATGACCGGTTTGCGGGGGCGGTGGTGGCGCAGCATCGCCTTCCAGTGCAGGTCGGGGTCGGCCTTGAGCCGGTCGCGGTGGTGCTCCCCCTGCATGCCGTCGCCGGCCAGCGCCTTCAGGTCCATTCCGGCGCAGAAGGCGGCGCCGGCCCCGGTGAGCACGATCGAGCGGATCGTGTCGTCCTCGTCGGCCTCGATCCAGCCGTCGTACAGGCCGACGAGCATCGGGAGCGAGAGCGCGTTCCTGGCGTCGGGCCTGTTCAGCGTGAGCACCAGTGTGGCGCCCTCGCGCCGCACGGTGAGGTGTTCCGTCCCGCCCATCGGCCATCTCCCCTCGGTGAGAACGAGAACAGGTTGCAGGAGGCGGGTGGCCACTTCAAGGGTTTTCTGACAGACAGTCAGATTTATTGGTGCGGGGCCTTCCCAGTTGCGGTCCCCTTTGCTCTGATGACCGGCGAACCGACGGATGCGCCTTTGCCGTCCGGGGCTGCCGGGGGTCAGGAGGAGCGGTGGAGTACAACCTTGCCGATCTGTTCGAGTCGGTCGTCGACGTGGTCCCCGACCGCGAGGCGCTCGTGTACCTCGACCACCCCGGCACGGGTGCGGAGCGCCGGCTGACCTACGCGGAGCTGGACGCCGCCGCCAACCGTGTCGCGCACCACCTGACGGACAGCGGACTGCGGCCCGGGGAGCACCTCGGTCTGCATCTGTACAACGGGGTCGAGTACCTGCAGACGGTCCTGGCCTGCCTCAAGGCGCGGATCGTCCCGGTGAACGTCAACTACCGCTACGTCGAAAAGGAGTTGGTCTACCTCTACCGGGACGCCGACCTCGTCGCGCTGGTCTTCGACGCGGAGTTCGAGGAGCGGGTCGCGGGCGCGCTGCCGCGCACTCCGGACCTGCGGCACCTGGTGCGCGTCGGCACGGGAGAGGCACGGGTGCCCGGCGCGGTGCCGTTCGCCGAGGCGGAGGCCGCCGGTTCGCCCGGGCGGGGGTTCCCCGCGCGGTCGGGGGACGACCAGTTCATCATCTACACCGGCGGCACCACGGGCATGCCCAAGGGAGTGATGTGGCGTCAGGAGGATCTGTTCTTCGCCGGGCTGGGCGGCGGTGCGCCGACCGGGGAGCCCGTGAAGGCGCCGGAGGAGCTGGCCCGGCGGGTGGCCGCGGGCGGCTCCGGGATCACCTTCTTCCCCACTCCCCCGCTGATGCACGGCACGTCGACCCTCACCGCGTTCATCGGGTTCAACTTCGGCCAGCGCGTCGTCCTGCACCGCAAGTTCGTGCCCCAGGAGGTGCTGCGGACCGTCGAGCGGGAGAAGGTCACCAGCATCTCCCTGGTCGGGGACGCCATGCTGCGGCCGCTGATCGACGCGCTGAACGGGCCGATGAAGGGCACCGACTGCTCGGCCCTGTTCAGCGTCTCCTCGTCGGGGGCGATCATGTCGGAGACGGTCCGCCGGCAGTTCCGTGAGCTGGTGCCGAGCGCCCTGCTGCTGAACAACTTCGGGTCCTCCGAGTCCGGGTTCAACGGGACGGCGACCGAGGACTCCGGGCCCGAGCGCGGCTTCCGCATCCGGGTCAACTCCCGCACGCTGGTGGTGGATCCGGCGACGCACGAACCGGTCGCCGTCGGCGAGGTCGGCCGGGTCGCCCAGTGCGGCAACGTCCCGCTCGGCTACTACAACGACCCGCGGAAAACCGCCGAGACCTTCTTCGAGAAGGACGGGCGGCGCTGGGTCCTGCTGGGGGACATGGCGACGGTCGACGCGGAGGGCGTGGTCACCGTGCTCGGCCGGGGCTCGCAGTGCATCAACACCGGGGGCGAGAAGGTGTACCCGGAGGAGGTCGAGCAGGCGCTCAAGGCGCATCCGGACGTGTACGACGCGCTGGTCGCGGGCGTGCCGGACGCCACCTGGGGCAACCATGTGGCCGCCGTGGTACAGCTGCGCGAGGGAGCGCCGCGGCCGTCGCTGGCGGACATCCAGAATCACTGCCGCACCCGCCTGGCCGGGTACAAGATCCCCCGCCAGCTGGTGATCACCGAGCTGGTCCAGCGGTCACCGAGCGGCAAGGCGGACTACCGGTGGGCGCGGGAGGTGGCGGTCGCGGCCGACCATCGGTAGCGGCGGGAGCCGGCTCGGCGGATCGCGCGCCGGGGTCAGGGTCAGCGGGCCGGGGTCACCGGTCAGCGGTCGAGGAAGTCCACCAGGACGGCCAGGAACTCCTCCGGGCGGCTCTCGTGCACCAGGTGGCCGGCGTCGACGGTCACCAGCCGGGCGTCCGGGATCAGCTCGGCGAGGAGCGCCACCTCATCCTGCGGGACGAGACTGGTGGGGCCGCCCCCGATCACCAGCGTCGGCATGGTGATCCGGTCCATGTGGTCCCGCCACACCGGGTCGGGCGTGTTGCGCTGGACATCGGTGGCCCGCACCATCGCCCAGTCGAACGGCAGGTCGCCGCCCGGGTGTTCGGCGGGCGGCCGGGGCGGGTCGAGCGGTACCGGGGCGCACACGTCCTCCAGCACCAGGCGCCGTACGGCCGCGGGGTGGCGCTGGGCCAGCAGGTACGCGACGAGGCCGCCCAGGGAGTGGCCGACGACGTCGGCACCGTCGATGCCCAGGGCCGTGACGAGGGCGCGGACGTCCTCGCTCATCGTCTCGGCCGTGTAGTCGGCGGCGCGGTCGCTGTGCCCGTGGCCGCGCAGGTCGGGGGCGTACACGCGGCGCGGTCGCGGGGGCGCCGCGAGCCGCTCGGCGATCCGCGTCCAGTCCGTGCCGTCGGCGCCCCGGCAGTGCAGCAGGACGACGGGCGGGGCGTCCGTCGGCCCCCAGGTGCGGCAGGCCAGGGTGATCCCGTTCGCCTCGACGGCGTACGGCGGTGGCGAAGTATCCATGTCGGCAACCTAACCCTGCGCCCGGTGGTGCGCGGGCCGGTCTGCCTGCGGCGGAACGGAGGGCGCGGGACCGTCCAGGAAGGCGAGGACGCGGGCGCGGAAGTGTTCCGGGTCGTCGAGCCAGGGGTAGTGGGCGGCGCCGGGCTGGACGGCCGACTCGGCGTTCGGGAACACCTGCGCGGCCCGGCGGGCGAGGTCGGGGCGTGGTCCGCCGTCGAGTTCGCCCGCGTACACGAGGACCGGGGCGGTCAGTTCGGCCAGGGCGGCGCGGGTCGCGTCCGGGGTGAAGGCGCCGTCGGCGAAGTAGCGCTCCCCGGCCTCCTCGTTGGTCTGCGTCAGCTCGGCGTCCGTGTGGGCCCGTGCCGTGTCGTCCCAGCGGCCGTGGAAGAACGGCAGGAAGACGTCGTCGAACCCGGCCTCGCCCGCGAGCCAGGCCCGGAAGGCGGGGAAGGCGTCCGCGAACCACGGTTCGTCCTCGCGCAGTTCCGCCGCCGCCAGCCGGTCCTCGGGGGTGGCGCGCAGGCCCAGGGCGGACGGGTTGGGGGTGATCAGCACGAGCCGCCGGATCCGGTGCGGCCGGCGGGCCGCGTAGAGCATGGCGAGAGCGGCGCCCGCCGAGTGGGCGAGCAGGTCCATGTGCTCCAGCCCCATGTGGGCGCGCCACAGCTCCACGTCCTCGACCATCCGGTCGCAGCGGTAGGTCTCGGGGTCCGCGGGCACCGCGGAGTCGCCCGTGCCCCGCAGGTCCAGCAGGGCGAGCCGGCGGTGCGCGGTCAGCCCGCCCAGGTCGCCGAGGTAGGCGGAGGCGCGCATGGGGCCGCCGGGCAGTACGGCGAGGGGTTCGCCCTCACCGCGCAGGTGGTAGGCGAGCCGGGTGCCGTCGGTCGTCAGGAAGGTGGGCATGCCGTCGATCATCCGGGGCGGTCCCGCGGATCGGCAACGCCATTCCGGGAACGAGGCGGTGCGGCGGTCAGGGTGCCTGGTCGCGGAAGCGCTCGCGCAGGTCGCGCTTGAGGATCTTTCCGCTGGCGTTGCGCGGCAACTCCGGTACGAACAGGACCTTCTTGGGCGCCTTGAAGGCGGTGAGCCGCTCCTTCACATGGGTGATCAGCTGGTCCTCGGTCACCTCGCCGCGCGCGACGACGACCGCGGTGACGGCCTCGATCCACCGCTCGTCGGGCAGACCGATCACGGCGGCCTCGGCGACCGCCTCATGGGTGTAGAGGGCGTCCTCGACCTGGCGTGAGGCGACCAGCACGCCACCGGAGTTGATGACGTCCTTCACCCGGTCGACGATCGTGAGGTAGCCGTCGGCGTCGCGCACCGCGAGGTCGCCGGAGTGGAACCAGCCGTCCCGGAAGGCGTCGGCCGTCTCCTCGGGCTTGTCCCAGTAGCCCTCGCACAACTGCGGTGAGCGGTACACGACTTCGCCCGGTGTGCCGTCGGGCACGTCCGCGCCGTTGTCGTCGACCACCCGGGCGTCCACGAACAGCACGGTCCGGCCGCAGGAGTCCAGCCGGCCCTCGTGCTCGTCGGGGCCGAGCACGGTGGCGAGCGGGCCGATCTCGCTCTGGCCGAAGCAGTTGTAGAAGGCGAGCTTCGGCAGGCGTTCCCGCAGCCGCTCCAGCACGGGCACCGGCATGATGGAGGCCCCGTAGTACGCCTTGCGCAGGCCGCCGAGGTCGCGGGTGGCGAAGTCGGGCCGGTTCGCCAGGCCGATCCACACGGTCGGCGGTGCGAACAGGCTGTCCACGCGGCCGGATTCGATCAGGTCGAAGAGCCGGTCGCCGTCGGGCGCGTCCAGGAGGATGTTGGTCGCGCCGACGGCGAGGTAGGGCAGCAGGAACACGTGCATCTGCGCCGAGTGGTACAGCGGGAGCGCGTGCACCGGCCGGTCCCCGGCGCTCAGGTCGAGGGCCGTGATGGCGCTCAGGTACTCGTGCACGAGGGCGCGGTGGGTCATCATCGCGCCCTTGGGCCGGGCGGTGGTGCCGGAGGTGTAGAGCAGTTGCACCAGGTCCTCGGTGCGCGGCTCGGGCCCGTCGTACGGCGGTGTGTCCGGCAGCCGGGCGAGCAGGGAGTCCTCACCGTCCCGCAGCGGCAAGCGCCGCACCTCGTCCGGCAGTCGCGCCGCGAGGGCCGGGTCGGTGAGCACGAGCGAGCTGCCGGACTGGCCGACGAGATAGGCGAGGTCCTCGCCGGTGAGGTTCTGGTTGACCGGCACGTGGACCAGGCCCGCGCGGGCGCAGGCGAGGAACCCGATCAGGTAGGCGTCGGAGTTGTGGCCGTAGGCGCCGACCCGGTCGCCGGGCGCGAGGCCCTCGGCGAGCAGTACAGCGGCCGCGCGGGAGACGGCGTCGTCGAGTTCCTCGTAGGTCCATCTGCGCGTGCCGTACTCCACCGCGACGCGCGCCGGGGTGCGCCGGGCGCTGCGCCGCAGGACCCCGTCGACCGTGCTGCCCTGTCCCTGCATCATGACAGCCGATCCTCGGCCCACCGGCCGTACCGGTCAAGAACCGGGCCCCCGGGGTTCGGGCCGGTCGCGCGCCGGGGGCCGGCGGGCGGGGCCGTCCGCCCGGTGGCGTTCCGGTCACACCGGTCGGGTGCGGCCCTCCCAGTACGGGTCCCGCAGGCGCCGCTTGTACAGCTTGCCGTTGGGGTCGCGGGGCATCTCCTCGATGAAGTCGATGCCGCGCGGCCGTTTGTAGCCGGCCAGCCGGTCGGCGCAGTGCGCGAGCAGCGCGGCCGTCAGGTCCGGTCCCGGTTCGTGCCCGGGGGCCGGTTCGACGACGGCCTTGACCTCCTCGCCCCAGTCGTCGTGCGGGATGCCGAAGGCGGCGGCGTCGGCGACGGCCGGGTGGGCGAGGAGCGCGGATTCGATCTCGGCCGGGTAGATGTTCACCCCGCCGGAGATGATCATGTCGATCTTGCGGTCGCGGAGGAAGAGGTAGCCGTCCTCGTCCAGGTAGCCGAGGTCGCCGACGGTGAAGAAGTCGCCGATGCGGTTCTTGCGGGTCTTGGCCTCGTCCTTGTGGTACTGGAAGCCGCCGGTGCTCATCTTCATGTAGACGGTGCCGAGTTCACCGGCCGGGAGCCGGTTGCCGTCGTCGTCGAAGACCGCGAGTTCGCTGATGGGCCAGGCCTTGCCGACGGTGCCGGGTTTCTTCAGCCAGTCCTCGGCGGTGGCGAAGGCGCCGCCGCCCTCGCTGGCCGCGTAGTACTCCTCCACGCAGCTCCCCCACCAGTCGATCATGGCGCGCTTGACGTGGTCGGGGCAGGGCGCGGCGCCGTGGATGGCGTGCCGCATGGCGGAGACGTCGTAGCGGGCCCTGACCTCGTCCGGGAGGGCCAGCAGCCGGTGGAACTGGGTCGGGACCATGTGGGTGTGGGTGCACCGGTGGGTGTCGATGAGCCGCAGCATGTCCTCGGGCGTCCACTTGTCCATCACCACCAGGCGGTGGCCGATGTGCAGGGAGGCTCCGGCGAACTGCAGGACGGCGGTGTGGTAGAGCGGCGAGCAGACCAGGTGGACGTTGCCGTCGAACGGCCGGATGCCGAAGATGCCGAGGAAGCCGCCGAGGTAGGACTCCTCGGGCGCCTTGCCCGGCAGGGGGCGGCGGATGCCGCGCGGGCGTCCGGTCGTACCGGAGGTGTAGTTCATGACCCAGCCGAGTTCGCGTCCGTCCGGGGCCGACGCGGGCCGGCCGTCGAGGAGCCGGGCGTACGGCTGGAAGCCCTCGACCGTGCCGACCGCGTAGCGGTGGTCCGCGGGGAGGGCGGCCTCGTCGGCGGCGGCGCGGGCGGCTGCGGCGTACCGCTCGTGCGCGATGAGCACCTTGGCGCCGGAGTCGGCGACGATCCAGGCGATCTCGGGCCCGACGAGGTGATGGTTGACGGGGACGAGGTAGAGGCCGGCCTGGCTGGCGGCCAGGTAGGCGGTGAGGAACTCGACGCCGTTGGGCAGGACGACGGCGAAGGCGTCGCCGCGTTCCAGGCCGGCCGCGCGCAGCCCGTGCACGAGCCGGTTGGCGGCGGCGTGCAGGCGTCCGGCGGTCCACTCCTCGCCGTCGGGGGCGACGAGGACGGTGCGGTCGGGGTTCCGGGCCGCCTCGGCCCAGAATCCGGCGGGGGGTGTGCTCACGACTGGCCGCTCCTTCCGGCGATGCGGTTGACGCGGTCCACGGCCTGTTCGAAGCCGCGGGTGAGGTCGTCGAAGACGGCCTGGACGCTGCGTTCACTGGTCATGCGGCCGACGATCTGGCCGACGGGCGTGCCGAGCAGTGGCTCGACCTCGTACTTCTGGATACGGGAGACCGCCTCGGCGACCAGCAGGCCCTGCAACGGCATGGGCAGGGTGCCGGGGCCGGCCGGGTCGTCCCAGGCGTCGGTCCACCCGGTGCGCAGCTGTCGTGCCGGTTTCCCGGTCAGGGCACGGGAGCGGACGGTGTCCCCGGACCCGGCGGCGAGGAGTTTGCGGGTCAGGGCCGGCGAGTGCAGGTCGGCCTCCGTGGTGGTGAGCCAGAGGGAGCCCAGCCACACCCCCTGGGCGCCGAGGCTGAAGGCGGCCGCCACCTGCGGGCCGCTGCCGATGCCGCCCGCGGACAGCACGGGCAGCGGGTCCACGGCCTCCACGACCTCCGGGGTCAGCACCATGGAGGCGATCTCCCCGGTGTGGCCGCCGGCCTCGTAGCCCTGAGCCACGACGATGTCGATGCCCGCCTCCTGGTGCTTGCGGGCGTGCCGGGCGCTGCCGGCGAGCGCGGCGACGAGCACGCCGTGGTCGTGGGCGCGGGCGACGACGTCGGCGGGCGGGGAGCCGAGGGCGTTGGCGAGCAGCTTGACGGGGCGGTCGAAGGCGACGTCGAGCTGGGCGCGGGCGACCTGCTCCATCCACCCGGTGATGCGCCACCCGGAGGCCTCCCCCTCGGCCAGCTCCGGGACGCCGTGCCGGGCCAGGGTGTCCCGCACGAACCGGCGGTGCCCCTCCGGGATCATCGCCTCCACGTCCGCCTCGCCGACGCCCTCCACCTTCTTGGCGGGCATGACCACGTCCAGCCCGTAGGGCCGCCCCTCGGCGTGCGCGTCGAGCCAGTCGAGATCACGTTCGAGTTCGTCGGGGGCGGTGTAGCGGACCGCGCCGAGCACGCCGAAACCGCCGGCGCGGCTGATGGCCGCGGCGACGGCCGGGAACGGCGTGAAGCCGAAGACGGCGTGCTCGATTCCCAGACGCTTGCTCAGCTCGGTCTGCATGGGCGCAGGATGCCGCAGCCGTCCGACGGACGGAAGGGTCTTTCTGATTGACCGTCAGATTCTTTGGCGGGCCACCACCGGGACTCCCTCGGGATCAAGCGGCCCTGACGGACCGTCCGACGCGGGGGCGGTTGCCGCCCGCCTCGTTGACACGGCGCCCGCCTGACCGGAAAGTTTCACCGTGCAGGGCAAGCCCCGAAAGATACTTTCAGACGGGAGGCCGCGCGATGGCGGAGCACCTGGCAGGCGGACGGGCGGGCGGAATGACACGGCGTCAGATCGTGGCGGGGGGACTCGCCTCCGGCGGCGCGCTGGCCCTGGCCGCGCTTCCCGCGGGCCCCGCGGCCGCGGCTCCCGCCCGGGGGCGCCCGACGCTGCGCCACGGCTCGCCCGAACAGGCCGGGCTGCTCCCCGGTCATCTGCGGCAACTCGTCGCGGACGCGGAGACGTTCCTCGGCCCCTCCCCCAAGCACCCGTGGTACGCCGGTGCAGTCCTGCTCGCGGGGCGCGGCGGGACCGTGGCCCTGCACGAGCCGATCGGGGCGGCGGTGCGCTACGCGTCGTACGACGAGAAGACCGACACCGGCGTCGAGTTCCCGCCCGACCAGCGGCTCGCGACGACCCGGGACACCGTCTTCGACCTGGCCTCCGTCTCGAAGCTGTTCACCTCGCTCCTCGCGGTGCAGCAGATCGAGCGGGGCGCGCTGGAGCTGGAGGGGAAGGTCGCGGCGTACGTCCCGGAGTTCGGTGCCGCCGGCAAGCAGGACGTGACCGTACGTCAGCTGCTGACGCACACCTCGGGTTTCCGCCCGTGGATCCCGCTCTACGAGGCGCCGACGCACGAGGAGAGACTGCGGCTGATCTACGCCGAGGCGCCGCAGAACCCGCCCGGCAGCACCTACCTCTACTCGGACCTGAACATGATCTCCCTCCAGCTGGTGCTGGAGCGGATCACCGGCCGCACCCTGGACGTGCTCCTGCACCGGGGGGTCACCGGGCCGCTGGGCCTGCGCAGCACGCGTTACAACCCGCCCGCCTCCTGGAAGCCGCGGATCGCCGCCACCGAGGACGCGCGTAGACCCTGGTCCGGCCTGGACCGCGGGCTGGTGTGGGGCGAGGTGCACGACGAGAACGCGTACAGCCTCGGCGGGGTGGCGGGGCACGCCGGGGTCTTCTCGTGCGCGTGGGACCTCGCGGTCCTGGGCCGCACGCTCCTCAACGGCGGCTCCTACGGCCGCACCCGCGTGCTGCGCCCGGAGTCGGTGCGGCTGATGTTCACCGACTTCAACACCGCCTTCCCGGGCGACGAGCACGGCCTCGGCTTCGAGCTCTACCAGCACTGGTACATGGGCGCGCTGGCCACCCCGCGCACGGCCGGCCACACCGGTTTCACCGGTACCTCGCTCGTGCTCGATCCCACGACCGACTCCTTCCTGGTCGTCCTCGGCAACTCGGTGCACCCGGTGCGCACCTGGCGGTCCGGGTCCGCGCCGCGCGTCGCCGCCGGCAACCACCTCGCCCGCGCGGTACCGGTCCGGCCGGCGCGGGGCCGTACGGCATGGTTCTCGGGCATGGCGAGCGGCACGTCCGCGACGCTCGCCCTCCCGCCGCTGGACACCTCCCCCGGCCCGGCACGGATGCGCTGCGCCCTGTGGTGGGACACCGAGCCCCTGTCCGACGCCCTGGTGCTGGAGTCCACCACGGACGGCGGCACCACCTGGCTGCCGGTCCCCTTCACCAGTTCCCGGCCCGGCGAGGACGCCCAGGACCATCCGTCGGGCGCGGTCACGGGCTGGTCGGGACGCGTCTGGCACCGGGTGACCGCGTCCCTCCCGGCCGACCCGCGTCTGACGCTGCGGTGGCGGTACACCACCGACCGGTCCTACGTCGGCCGGGGCGCCTACGTCGACGCCCTGCGCGTGGAGGCGGGCCGGGCGGTGCTGTTCGACGGGGCGCGTCCGGCGGACACGGCGCGCATCACGGCCGCCGGCTGGGAGCCGTCGGCGGACTGAACGGCCGGGAAGCGGCGGTCAGTCCCGCTCCAGGACGGCCATCGCCGCGTTGTGCCCCGGCACTCCGCTCACCCCGCCTCCGCGTACCGCGCCGGCGCCGCACAGCAGGACGTTGGCGTGGGCGGTCTCCACGCCCCAACGGCCGGTGTCCTGCTGGGCGTACGGCCAGGACAGCGCCCGGTGGAAGATGTTGCCGCCGGGCAGCCGCAGGTCCCGTTCGAGGTCGAGCGGGGTCTTCGCCTCGATGCAGGGCCGGCCGTCGGCGTCGGTGGCCAGGCAGTCGGCGAGCGGTTCGGCGAGGTGGGCGTCGAGCTGGGCGAGGGTGGACTTCAGCAGTTCCTCGCGTACGCCGTCGTTGTCCCGGTCGAAGAGCCTGGCGGGGGTGTGCAGGCCGAAGAGGGTGAGCGTCTGGTAGCCGCGCCCGGCGAGTTCGGGGCCGAGGATGGTCGGGTCGGTCAGGGAGTGGCAGTAGATCTCCGAGGGCGGCGCGGCGGGCAGTTCACCGGCGGCGGCCTGGGCGTGGGCGGTGGCCAGCTGCCGGTAGCCCTCGGCGATGTGGAAGGTGCCGGCGAACGCCTCGCGGGGGTCGGCGTCGGGGTCGCGCAGCTTCGGGAGACGCGTCAGCAGCATGTTCACCTTGAGCTGGGCGCCCTCGGCCGGCTCGGGCGCCGCGCCGCCGGTCAGGACGGCCAGCTCCTGCGGGGAGGCGTTCACCAGGACGTCGCGGGCGACGGCGACGCCCTCGCCGTCGGCGGTGCGGAAGGTCACCTCGGCGGTGCGTCCGTCGGTGTCGATCCGGGTCGCCTCGTGACCGGTGGCGATGACGGCCCCCGCCGCGCGGGCGGCCGCGGCGAGTGCGTCGGTGAGGGCGCCCATGCCGCCCACGGGCACGTCCCAGTCGCCGGTGCCGCCGCCGATGACGTGGTAGAGGAAGCAGCGGTTCTGGGCCAGCGTGGGGTCGTGGGCGTCGGCGAAGGTGCCGATCAGCGCGTCGGTGAGGACCACGCCCCGGACCAGGTCGTCGCCGAAGTTCTCCTCCACGGCGACGCCGATCGGTTCCTCGAACAGCGTCCGCCACGCGCTGTCGTCGTCGATGCGCCGGCGCAGTTCGTCGCGGGTGGGCAGCGGCTCGGTGAGGGTCGGGAAGACGCGCTGGGCGACCCGGCCGGTCATGCCGTAGAAGCGCTGCCAGGCCTCGAACTCGCGCTCGCCGCCGGTCAGCCGGGCGAAGGCCTCCCGGGTGCGCTGCTCGCCCCCGCCGACGAGGAGCCCGGTGGGCCGCCCGTCCCGTTCCACCGGGGTGTAGGAGGAGATGGTGCGGGAGCTCAGGCGGAGGTCCAGCCCGAGGTCGCGGAGGATCTTCCGCGGGAGCAGGCTCACCAGGTACGAGTAGCGCGACAGGCGTGCTTCGACACCGGCGAAGGGGCGGGTGGAGACGGCGGCGCCGCCGGTGTGGTCCAGGCGCTCCAGCACCAGCACCGAGCGGCCGGCCCGGGCCAGGTAGGCGGCGGCGACCAGTCCGTTGTGGCCACCGCCCACGATGACGGCGTCGTACGCGTGGGTTCCCTCGTCAGCAGGCATGGTTCTTCGTAACACGCGATGATCCACGGCGACCAGAGGCGGGTCCGGGCAGGTGGGCCGGGGCCCTTCCCGGGCTCGCCGTGGCCGGCGTCCGTCAGGGGCTGTTCGAGCGGTGGGGGCGGCGGCGTACCGTGACGCCGCGGGCCGCCTCTCCGGCCTCCGGGGTGCGGCCGAGGCGTTCCCGGCAGTGCGCCTCGTCGTCGCGGGCCGCGAGGGTGTCCGGATGGTCCGGGCCGAGGGTCCGTTCACGGGTGGCGGCGACCCGCCGGTACGCGCCGAGGGCGTCCGCCCAGCGGCCCAGCCAGCCGAGGGCGACGGCCACCTCGCGGCGGCTGACGAGCGTGTCCGGATGATCCGCGCCCAGCAGCCGCTCCCGCAGCGCGCACACGTCACCGGCCTCGGACAGCGCGTCCTCCCAGTGTCCGAGCCGGCCGAGGTGGACGCCGAGACCGTGCCGGGCGCGCAGGGTCTCGGGGTGGGTGGGGCCCTGCACCCGGGTGCGGTCCACGATCAGGTCGCGGTAGACGCCGAGGGCGTCCGTGCTGCGCCCGAGCCGGCCGAGGCTGAGCGCGGTCTCGTAGCGGGCGGCGAGGGTGTCGGGGTGGTCGGCACCGAGTACCCGCGCCCTGGTCCGGGCGACCTCCCGGTAGATGTGCAGGGCCTCCTCCCAGTGGCCGGACTGGCCCTGCGCGTAGGCGACCTCGCAGCGGGAGGCCAGGGTGTCGGGATGGTCCGGGCCCAGCAGCCGGGTCCGGGCGGCGGCCACCTCCCCGGCCAGGCGGCGGGCGTCGGCCGGCCGCCCCAGCCGGCCCAGCGCGCAGGCCAGGTTGTGCTTGCAGCGCAGGGTGTCCGGGTGCTCGGGGCCCATCGTGCGCTCCCGCGCGTCCAGCACCTCGTGGTAGATCCGCCGGGCCTCCGCGTGACGGCCCAGCCGGCCCAGGGCGTAGGCGGTCTCCTGACGCGAGGCGAGCGTGTCGGGATGGTCGAGGCCGAGCACCCGGCCCCTGTCCTCGGCGACCTCCCCGAACGCCGCCAGCGCCTCCGTGGCACGGTCGCACCGCAGCAACGCCACAGCGACTTCATGGCGCGCCGCCAGGGTCTCCGGATGCTCCGCGCCCAGCAGCCGGGCCCAGCCCCCGGCGACCTCCCCGAAAGCCGCCAGCGCCTCCGCGGCACGGCCGCACCGCAGCAACTCCACGGCAGCATCGTGACGTTCCGCCAGGACCTCGGGCTGGTGCGGGCCCCTGAGGGCAGCGCGGTCGGCGGGCACGGCCGGGTGCGCCAAGTCCGCGTCCGGCCCGCGCCCTTGCCCGGCGGGCCGGGCGCCCTCGTGGTGCCGTGCGGCCCGAGGGGCGAGGGCTCGCGTCGACGGGTCGGTGGGCAGGGTCGCCGGTTCGGCCCACCGGCCGGTCAGGGCGGCCCCGGGATCCGGGGGCAGGGCGCGCAGGCCCGCCCCGACCGCTTTGTGGCCGGTGCTCATGCCCCGGCTCCAGGACGGCAGGCGGCCTTCGCCCGGAGGGCCCGGCGGCGAAAACGGGAACGTGGGGACGACGGCGGCTCGGAGCGGGTGGCTCGGCTCCGAGCGGCCGTACGGCCCTGGGGGCGGGACAGCGGCCCCGGCCCGCCCGTCCTGAATCCGGCCACTCAACTCCTGCGCGCCGTAAAGCCCTCGGGGCGGCAAGGCGGCCCCCGCCCGTCCGTCCTGGATCCGGCCGCTCAACTCGTCCGCGTCGTACGGCCGTTCCGCGGGTCGCTTGGCCAGCAGGTCGAGGATGATCCGGTCGAGGTATGCGGGTAGCTCGGGGCGCAGTTCGCGGGGCGGCCGGGGCGTGGTGTCGCGGTGGCCGATCAGGATCGCCCAGGCGTCCTCCAGGTCGAACGGCGGTACGCCGGTGGCGATCTCGTACAGCACGCACCCCAGCGAGTACAGGTCGCTGCGCCGGTCGACCTCGTCGCCGCCGATCTGCTCGGGGGACATGTAGTGCGGGGTGCCGAGGGCGACCCCGGTGCCGGTCAGCCGGGCGGTGAAGCCGATGTCGTCGCCGAGACGGGCGATGCCGAAGTCGCATATCTTCACGGTGCCGTCGGTCAGCAGCACGATGTTGGCGGGCTTCAGATCCCGGTGGACCACACCCTGCCGATGCGTGTAGGCGAGGGCCACGGCCGTCTGCCCGGCGATGTCGGCCACCGCGTCCACGGGCAGCGGATGCCCCCTGCCGTCCTCCAGGAGCCGGCTCAGGTCGCGTCCGCGCAGCAACTCCATGACCAGGTACGGCACTCCTCCGTCCTCACCGAAGTCGTGGACGACGGTCACCCCGCGGTGCGAGAGCGCGGCGGCCACCCGTGCCTCGCGCCGGAACCGCTCCCGCAGCACCCCGCCGAGGGCCGGATCATGGTGCGGGCCGAGCGGCTTGAGACGCTTGACCGCCACCTGCCGGCCCAGGCACTCGTCCCGGGCCCGCCACACCTCGCCCATCCCGCCCCGCCCGATCAGGTCGAGCAGCCGGTACCGGCCCTGGACAAGTCCGTTCTCCCCCATAGCGATCCGCCGCCCCCGTCGCCGTCCGCCCAGCATCCGGAGAACCGTCATCGGACCGCGCACGACCGCACCCGGTCGTCCCGGTCCGTGACACACCCCCCTGCTCGCCCAGTATGGCGGTCTATCGCCCGACTTTGTACGGTGCGGGACGGACGTCGGGACCGAGCCTCGCCATCGCCCGCAGGATGTGTTTGGGCGGCAGCTGCCAGCGCACACGTGCGGGAACGTGCCGCAGGACGGCGCCCGTGGTCCGCAGTCTGCGGGTGACGACGGCCGGTGCGGGGGCGGGTCTGCCGTACAACTCGTGGGCGTACGGGGGCAGGGCGGCGTACGCCAGATGCGCCACGCGCCGCCAGAGCACCGCGCGCGCCGGGACGAGGAGCGGGTGCGTCGGCGGACGGAGCAGGAAATCGTCCACCGCGCGCGCGTCGGCTCCCGCGGCGAGTTGGGGCCGTACCCGCTCGAAGTAGGCCGCCAGTTCCGCCCGGTCGGCCGGTACGGCCGCGGGGTCGAGGCCCACCAGGTGGGCGCTGACGCGGTGTTCGGCGAGGTAGCGGTCGGCCTGCGCGTCGGTGAGCGGGAACCCGGAGCGGCGCAGGACGTGCAGATAGGAGTCGATCTCCGCGCAGTGCACCCACAGCAGCAACTCCGGCTCGTCCACGCCGAACCGCTCACCGGTGTGCGGGTCGGTCGCCCCGAGCATGCTGTGGATCTTCCGGACGCGGGCGCCGGCGCGTTCGGCGGCGTCGGTGGTGCCGTACGTCGTGGTGCCGACGAAGTCCGCGGTGCGCATCAGCCGCCCCCAGGCGTCGCGCCGGAAGTCGGAGTTCTCCATCACGCCGCGGACGGCACGCGGGTGCAGGGCCTGGAGGTAGAGCGCGCGGACGCCCGCGACCCACATCATGGGGTCGCCGTGCATCTGCCAGGTCACGGAGTTCGGCGTGAACAACCCGGGGTCGCCCATGCCCGCAGTCTGACCGGGCTCACCGGTGGGCACAAGGCAGCCTCCACGAGCCGCGCCGATGCCGGCCGGCTCGGCGGCCCGGAGGTAGGAGCGGCCGAGCCGGCGCCGCTACTTCCCCGCCCGTGACAGCGCGGCGGGGACGGTGAACAGTGCGTGGACGGCGGCGCGGACCTGGTCGGCGACCACCTCGGGGGTCGAGGTGTCGAGCTTGCCGTCGAGGTGCAGGAACGCCAGACCGTGGACGAGGGCCCACACCGTGGTGGACAGCGTCTCCTCGTCGGCGCCGGGGAAGGCGCCGCGAACGATGCCGCGGACGTACTCCGAGATCGCGGCGGTCGCGGCGACCCGTTCCTCGTTGTGCGGATCGCAGGGCTCCGCGAACATCACCCGGAACAGCGCCGGGCGCTCCAGCGCGAAGCGCACGTACGCGACGGCGACCGCCGCGAGCTCGTCGGGCGTCGTGGGCGAGGGATGCGCCGCGGCCAGATGCTCGGCGAGTTCGCGGTAGCCCTGCGCGGCGACCGCGGAGACGAGCGCGTCACGGTCCGCGTAGTGCCGGTAGGGAGCCGTCGCCGACACGCCGGCCCGCCTCGCCACCGCCCGCAGGGACAGCCCGGCGCTGCCGTCCTCCTCGAGCAGCTCGCGCGCGGCGCGCAGGCAGGCGGCGCGCAGATCGCCGTGGTGATAGGTGCCGCCCGCTTGGGACACAGGTCACACTCCCTCATGTTTACGTTGCTTACATCGCCAGCCTAATGTGAACGCTGCACACATTCTAGGCGATCGAGATCGAGAGGGATACTCCGATGACCAGCGAGCTGTTCACACCCTTGACCCTGCGCTCCGGGCAGACACTGGGCAACCGGATCGCGAAGGCGGCCATGGAGGAGAACATGGCCGGCGCCGGCCAGCTCCCGGACGAGGAGTTGTTCGGTCTGTACCGGCGCTGGGCCGCCGGCGGCGCCGGACTGCTGATCACCGGCAACGTCATGGTCCACGCCGAGGCGCTGACCGGCCCCGGCGGCGTGGTTCTCGACGCCGCCGCCCCCCTGGAGCCGTTCACCGCGTGGGCCCAGGCGGCCAAGTCCGGTGGCGGGGCGGTCTGGATGCAGATCAACCACCCCGGCCGCCAGGTCGGTTCCGACATGCCCGGAGTCGTGTGGGGCCCGTCCGCGGTCGGCGTCGACGTGGGCAAGCACAGCAGCCGCTTCGGCCGGCCCGTCGCCATGACCCCCGAGCAGATCGAGGCCACCGTGACCCGGTACGCCGTCACGGCGCGGCGCGCCGAACAGGCGGGCTTCGACGGCGTCGAAATCCACGCCGCGCACGGCTACCTGCTGTCGCAGTTCCTGTCCCCCCTGGTCAACAAGCGCACCGACCAGTGGGGCGGATCGCTGGAGAACCGGGCCCGGATGCTGCTGGACGTCGTCCGCGCCGTGCGCGCCGCAGTCTCTCCGTCCTTCGCGGTCGCCGTGAAGCTCAACTCCGCAGACTTCCAGCGCGGTGGCTTCGACGCCGACGACGCACGGCAGGTGATCGCGATGCTCGCACCGCTCGGCGTCGACCTGGTCGAACTGTCCGGCGGCAGCTACGAGAGCCCGGCGATGTCGGGACGCCCCGCCGACGCACGCACCCAGGCACGCGAGGCGTACTTCCTCGATCTGGCCGAGGACCTGGTCGGGACCAGCCCGCTGCCGCTGATGCTCACCGGCGGCATCACCCGGCGCCGGACCGCGGAGCGGGTCCTGGACGGCGGCGTGGCGATCGTCGGGATGGGCACGGCCCTCGCCGTCACCCCGGACCTGCCCGACCGCTGGCGCCGGGACCGCGAGGCCGACGAGCGGCTCCGGCCGGTCAACTGGTCCGACAAGGTCCTGGCGTCGGCCGCCGGCATGGCACAGGTCCGCCACCAGATGCGCCGCATCGCCCGCGGGAGCCGCCCCACACCCCGAACCCACCCGGCGTTCGCCCTCATCGCCGAACAGCGCAAGCAGCGACGGGCCCTGCGCCGCTACCGCGCCTGGCTGTCCGCGTCACAGGACGCCGCGTGACGGTGCCCGCGAAGGGCCCCAGGTGCTCGCCGCTCACCCGCTCGTCGCGCGGTACGTCGGCCTCGTCGGTGATGACGAGCGTGGTGGGCAGCCGCCGGAGCAGTTCCAGGGGAGCCTTGAGCGGGGCGGCGTGCACTTCGGCGCGCTGGGCGTCGTCGCAGGCGTCCCGGAACCACTTCATGCCGTCGCGAGTCAGCCAGTAGCCCTCGGCGAACCGCGGGTGGGAGGGGTGTCGAAGTCGGCGTCGGTCACCGGGTGGAGCAGGCACTGGGCCTTGAGGCCGATCCCGCCGTGTTCCTTGTTCATCGAACCCACTGGCCCGTGGCGAGCGGCGACCCAAGCGCATGGGCAACGCCGAGGTCTGCGCACGGACCGGCCTGGACACGGTGCTGTGCGAGGTGGACGCGGTGGCGGCCCGCGCCGCGCGGGACCGAGCGGCGACCTCGCTCGATCGCCGCCACAAGCCGGAACGCGGCAGGGCGACGCGCGCGACTCTGCGCCCCCGAACCCGGCTGGCCGGTGCTCAGCCCCGCGCGCTGTCGTCAGGAGCGCGCGAGCCGGGCCGCGAGGTAGGGCGCGGTGGCGCTGCGGCGGGCCTTCGCCACCTTCGCCGGCGGGCCCGTCGCGACCACCCGCCCGCCCGCGTCGCCGCCGCCGGGACCGAGGTCGACGACCCAGTCGGCGGTGGCGATCGTGTCCAGGTCGTGCTCGACGAGGACGACCGTGTTGCCGGCGTCGACGAGCCGGTGCAGCTGTCGCAGCAGCAGCGCGATGTCCGAGGGGTGCAGCCCCGCCGTCGGCTCGTCGAGCAGGTAGAGCGCGTGCCCGCGGCGGGCTCGCTGCAGTTCGGTGGCGAGTTTGATGCGTTGCGCCTCACCCCCGCTGAGTTCCGTCGCGGGCTGGCCCAGCCGCAGGTACCCCAGCCCCACCTCGCGCAACGTCTCCAGACTGCGGGAGGCCGCCGGGACGGCGGACAGGAACTTCGCGGCGGCGTCGACGGACAGCCCCAATACGTCCGCGATGTTCTTGCCGCGGTAGGTGACCTCCAGCGTTTCGGCGTTGTACCGGGCGCCACCGCAGGTCGGGCACGGCGCGTAGGTGCCGGGCAGGAACAGCAGTTCCACCGCGACGAATCCTTCCCCCTGACAGGTCTCGCACCGCCCTTCGGGCACGTTGAAGGAGAACCGCCCGGCCGAGTAGCCGCGCGCCCTGGCTTCGTCCGTCGCCGCGTACAGCTTGCGCACCGCGTCGAACATCCCGGTGTACGTGGCCAGGTTGGACCGGGGAGTCCGGCCGATGGGCCGTTGGTCGACCAGGACCAGCCGGTCGAAGGACTCGACCCCCGACGCGTCCTGGACGTCGACCTCCAGCTGCGCCTCGTCGGGCTCCTCGGGTACGAGACCGAGGTGGCCGCGGACGACCTCGGCGAGCACCTGCGTCACCAGCGTCGACTTCCCGGAACCGGACACGCCCGTCACCGCCGTCAGTACACAGAGCGGTACGTCGACGGACACGTCGTGCAGATTGTGGCGGGAGACGCCGCGCAGGTGCAGCCAGCCGTGCGGTGTGCGCGGGCGGTGTTCGAGCGGCTGGGCGCGCCCGAAGAGGTACTCGCTCGTGGCCGACTCCCCGACCCGCTCAAGACCGGCGACCGGGCCGCTGTACAGCACGCGTCCGCCGCCCTCGCCCGCACCGGGGCCGATGTCGACCACCCAGTCCGCCCGCCGTACGACGTCCATGTCGTGCTCCACGACGAACAGTGAGTTGCCCGCCGCCTTCAGGCGGTCCAGCACCTCCAGCAGCGGTTCCGCGTCAGCCGGGTGCAGGCCCGCGGAGGGTTCGTCGAGGACGTAGACGACGCCGAACAGCCCCGAGCGCAGCTGGGTGGCGATCCGCAGGCGCTGCGCCTCGCCCGGGGACAGGGTCGTCGAGCGGCGCCCGAGGCTGAGATACCCGAGGCCCAGGTCGAGCAGTACGTCGATGCGCGCGACCAGATCGCCGCAGATCCGGACCGCCACCTCGGTCGTCTCCCCGGATCGTGCGGTCGCCGTGGTGGCGTCGGCCTCGGACCGCTCCGCGACGGGCCGCAGCAGCGCCACGACCTCGGTGAGCGGCATCGCGTTGATCTCCGCGATGGAACGTCCGGCGAAGGTCACGGCGAGCGCCTCGGGCCGCAGTCCGCTGCCGTGGCAGGCGGGGCAGGGCACACTCCTGACGAACCGGAGCGCCCGTTCGCGCATCTTCTCGCTCTTGGAGTCGGCGAGGACGTGCATGACGTGCGCGCGGGCGCTCCAGAACTTGCCCTGGTAGCCGTAGTCGACGCGGCCCTCCTCCGGCTCGATGTACACGGAGGGCTGCTCGTCCGTGTACAGCAGCCAGTCCCGGTCCTTCTTCCGGAGCCTGCGCCAAGGTCGGTCGATGTCGATCCCCAGATTGCTGACGACACTGCGCAGGTTGGCGCCCTGCCAGGCGCCTGGCCACGCGGCGATCGCCCCCTCGCGGATGCTCAGTGAGGGGTCCGGGACGAGCAGGTCCTCGGCGACGTCGTGCACGACGCCCAGGCCGTGGCACTCCGGGCAGGCGCCGGCCGCGGTGTTGGGGGAGAACGACTCGGCTTCCAGCCGTGCGGCCCCGGGCGGATAGGTGCCGGCACGGGAGTACAGCATGCGCAGCAGATTCGACAGGGTGGTGAGGGTGCCGACCGTCGAGCGCGAGCCGGGTGACCCGCGCCGCTGCTGCAGGGCCACGGCCGGTGGCAGCCCGGTGATCTCCTGCACGTGCGGTGCGCCGACCTGTTGCAACAGCCTTCGGGCGTACGGTGCCACGGACTCGAAGTAGCGCCGCTGGGCCTCCGCGTAGAGCGTGCCGAACGCGAGCGAGGACTTGCCCGAACCGGAGACTCCGGTGAAGGCGACCATCGCGTCCCGCGGGACGTCGACATCGATGTTCCGCAGGTTGTTCTCACCGGCGCCCCGGACATGTACGAAGGGGTCGGTCGCGTCCTCGTTCACCGTTCCTGATTACCTGATCGTGCCGGGAACCGCGCGGCAGGCGCGTCACCCGGCCCCGCGTACCGCCTCCCCCCGCCGGCGGGGCGCCAGCGTGTCACGCGGCGTCGGCGTCACCTCGGGGGCATCCTGTGGGCACTCGCGATCGCGGGGTGGCCGACGAGAGGGAGTCATGCGAGTGTCGTCTCAGGGCGTTACGGTCGTGGCTCTGCTGGCCGATCCGGACGCGCCCACGGAGATCGCGCAGCGCATGGCCCGGATGCTTCCTGACCGGCTCGCCGACAGGTCGGGCCCGGGACGACGCTTCGACGTCGAGGTGGTCAGCGAGCCCTTCACCGCGGGGACCGAGGACCTGTCCACCTTGACGCGCCGGATCATGGACCGCGCACGTGCGGAGAGCTGGGACATCATCGTGGCCCTCACCGACCTTCCGCTGCACTCGCACGGGCGCAAGCTCGTGGTGGATCTGAGCCACGAACACGGCCTGGCGCTGCTGTCCCTTCCCTCGCTGGGAGGCTTCCGGCTGCAGACAAGGGCCCGGCAGGCCGTGGAGGAAGCCGTGCTCAGCCTGACCGGCCCGCAGGCCACTGGGCCCGAGGGGCCTGCGGAAGGCCGGCAGCTGCGGGGGCCCTTCACCCGTCGTCTCGCCCCCATCCATCCGGGCCAGGTCGGTGAGGAGGAGATCGCCGACCTGCGGTACGTCGTCACTGGGCCGCGCGGATACCTGAGGGTGCTCCTCGGCATGGTCCGCGCGAACCGGCCGTGGCGTCTGGTGCCGGGCCTGTCGAAGGCCCTGGCGGCCGCGCTCGCCACGGGAGCGGTGGCCACCGTGAACTCCACCGTCTGGAACCTGACCACGTACCTGAGCACGCCACGCCTGGTGATCGCCATGGTCGGGTCCGTCGCGCTCATGATCGGCTGGCTGATCGTGGACGCGAACCTGTGGCATCGAACGGACGAGGCTTCGCCGGAGGCGAGGAAGAGGGCGGCTCTGTACAACGCCTCGACGGTCCTGACCCTGGGCATCGGGGTGGTCGTCTGCTACGCGGGTCTGATGCTCATCAACCTGGTGTGGGCGCTGTTCA
The DNA here is from genome assembly GCF_025642175.1 of Streptomyces albidicamelliae. Lineage (NCBI taxonomy): Bacteria > Bacillati > Actinomycetota > Actinomycetes > Kitasatosporales > Streptomycetaceae > Streptomyces > Streptomyces albidicamelliae. The sequence goes on from NZ_CP106795.1 coordinate 1,020,164, forward strand.
TCCTCAACGACCGGGTGTTCGCCTCCACGACACGAACGTCGCTGGACGCCGCGGAGTACTGGACGTTGTCCTGGTTCGTCGCTTCGGTCGCCACGGTGGGCGGCGCGCTGGGATCCGGTCTGGAGAGCGACGAGGCGATCCGGGCAGCCGCCTACTCCAAGCGCGAACAGGAGCGTCGCAGCATGCTGCAGGACGACCACGGTGACTAGTGAGTGACCTCGGTGCTCGGTCATGGCCGGTGTGACCGGGCTCGCTAGTTGACACCAGGCCACGTTCACGACCTGCAGTGAATGTCCTCGCGTCGGGACCGACCAGCTTCCTGCTTCGTACGGCCTTCGGCGTCCGGAGCACCTTCGACGCCCGGCGCCTCGCCAGCACTATCCCTACTGATTTAGTAGAGAAGCGTTGACGCCGTCGTTGCGCTCACCCACCATGGGGCCATGTCCCGCGCGCAGCAGCCCCTGGTACGCCGCCGGCACGTCGACTTCCGTCGAGTGGCCAGCGCCGTCTGCCGACGCGGCTAGAAAGCGGCCGGCGCTCAGCTGCGCATCTGCTCGTCCATCTCCTCTCTCCTTTGGCTCGCAGGTGCAACAGACGGCTGAGCCATCGCCGCACTGAGTCTCCACGCGACCTCCCATCGCACAGTCGCTCCGGCTCGTCCGGGTCTCCGCCCCCTCTGGCTCGACGCATCGACCTGGCGGCAAAACAACTCCCCATGCACAGGGAAGGGACTACAAAGCCATGACTTCGGCACCCCCGTTTCACGCCACTCTGTTCCACGCCCCGCCGACCGCCCCTCGTCGCCTGCGTCTTGTACACGAAGAGCCACAAGAGGAGGAAGGAGGCGGCACACCGCCCGGCGACGGATCACCGCTCGTCGGCTATCTGGTGCTGCTTCCCAAGGGTGTCGACCCGGCCGCTCTCTTCGCCGACGCGGGACTGCGGCCACAGATCCACCCGGTCGCCCCCGACGCCGTACCGCTCCCGACGCGCGCGCCGGACCAGTCGGTCCTGGCCGGTGGCCCGATCCGTATCGATGCCGAGCGCCATGTCGCCGAGTTGGAGGGAGAGGAACTCGACCTCACTTACCTGGAGTTCGCTCTGCTGGCCCGGCTCGTGGCTCATCCGCACCGAGTCCACACCCGCGAACAGTTGGTCGAGCACGTGTGGGGTCACACCCATATGGGGGATGGACGCACCGTCGACGTGCACGTCGCACGTCTGCGCCGAAAGCTGGGCTCGGCACACCGGCAGCGGATCGTCACAGTGCGTCGCGTGGGGTACAAGTACGTGCCGCCCGCCCCCTGAGACGGCCGCCGGGGGCGGTTCCGCGATCGGGACAACCGGTCAGTGGTACGTCATCCGGTCCACCATCTGTACCGCCGCCCTGGCCGTCTCCTTGGCCCGGCAGCGGACGGAGCGCCTGCGGGCGATGCCGTCCAGGTCAAGGTGGGCGGCAAAGGTGGGGTGTACCGCCAACCCCCTTGCGGACGCTCACAGATGGGGGTGCTCGGTGACGTGGTGCACCGCGGCGGCGGCCAGGTGGCAGCGGTGCACGGTGTCCAGCGCGCGCGGCAGGGTGGCCAGCGGAGTGCCGCGTGCCGCTGAGCCGCCATCGAACTGCCCGACGCACTTGGCAGCCTGTCCGTCTCCGGAAGCCCCTCCACCACCTCCCGCACGGCCTGTCCGCCGCGCCACCAGGACGCCCGCCTCGCAGCCCAGGGGGCAGGACGTGACCCCCTCGATGTCCGCACCCTTCCGTGCTGGACAAGCACATCGATGTGCGGGAGGACGCGGGGGCGTCGTGGAGCCCGCCGCACGGGAGGCACTTGAGCGGGTCGCCGATCAGTTCTCCGCCTCGCTCGGCGTGTGGGTCCGGAGGCAGCGGCGTAGCGATCCCCTCGTCCGGGAAAAACCGCTGACACGCTGGGCCGGTCGCCACCGATCCCGAGGATTGAGATAGTCGCGTCCATCATGTGAACATCCTCTTGGGGTGGGTGCCGCCTTCTGCCACGATCCCTAGCAACCAGGTAGGAATACTAGGGATCAGGGGGTGGCCGTGGGAGCGCTCAGCTGCGCAGACCGGGTGCTGCCCGTGCTGACCTCGCGTCGTCACATCGACTTCGGCCGTACGTCCACCGCCATCTGTCGGCCGGTCCGAGACCTCAGCACGCCATCCCACACCTCTTTGATCACCCTCCTTCCCTGAGAGGACACCTCCGTGTCTGCCGCAAGACCGCTCACCACCCTGCGCACCCTCGCCGTCATAGCCGCGCTCCCCCTCCTACTCACCGCCTGCGGCTACGGCTCCAAGTCCACCGATGACGGCAAGCAGACCCCGGCGGCCGCGGCGGGCGCCAAGAAGCTCTCCGTCGACGAAGTGAAGATCGGCTACTTCCCCAACCTCACGCACGCCACCGCTCTTGTGGGTGTCCAGGAGGGCCTGTTCCAGAAGGAACTCGGCGGCACCACCATCAAGCCCTCGACCTTCAACGCCGGCCCCTCCGAGATCGAGGCGCTGAACGCCGGTTCCATCGACATCGGCTGGATCGGCCCCTCCCCCTCCATCAACGGCTACACCAAGTCGGACGGCAAGAACCTGCGCATCATCGGCGGTTCCGCCTCCGGCGGCGTGAAGCTCGTCGTCAACCCGAAGAAGATCAAGTCCCTGAAGGACGTCAAGGGCAAGAAGATCGCCACCCCGCAGCTGGGCAACACCCAGGACGTCGCGTTCCTCAACTGGATCGCGGACCAGGGCTGGAAGGTCGACGCCGAGAGCGGCAAGGGAGACGTCTCCGTCGTCCGTACCGACAACAAGATCACCCCGGACGCCTACAAGTCCGGCTCCATCGACGGCGCGTGGGTGCCGGAGCCGACCGCGTCCAAGCTGGTCGCCGAGGGCGGCAAGGTCCTGCTCGACGAGTCGACGCTGTGGCCCGACAAGAAGTTCGTGATCACGAACATCATCGTGTCGCAGAAGTTCCTGAAGGCGCACCCGGACGTAGTCGAGGCCGTGCTGCGCGGTTCGGTGAAGACCAACGCGTGGATCAACGCCAACCCGGACGAGGCGAAGGCCGCCGCCAACAAGGCGCTGGAAAAGCTGTCGGGCAAGGCGCTTCCCGCCGCTGTCATCGACCCCGCCTGGAAGTCGGTCCAGTTCACCGACGACCCGCTGGCCTCCACCCTCAACACCGAGGCCGAGCACGCCGTCAAGGCCGGTCTGCTGGAGAAGCCCGACCTGAAGGGCATCTACGACCTCACGCTCCTCAACAAGGTCCTGAAGGCCGAAGGCAAGAGCGAGATCGACGAGGCCGGCCTCGGCGCCGAGTGACCAGGAGCCGGACCCGATGAGTTCCCAGGAGGTGACGGCCATGGCCACCACGATCGCCAAGGCTGCCGAGGACGCCACGGCGGTGACCTACGCCGCCCGTATCGAGCACGTCTCGAAGTCCTTCCCCGCACCGGGCACGCCCGGTGGACGGCAGCTCGTGCTGGACGACATCACGCTCGACGTCGCACCGGGCGAGTTCGTCACCCTCCTGGGAGCCTCCGGCTGCGGCAAGTCCACACTGCTCAACCTGGTCGCGGCACTGGACCAGCCGTCCACGGGCACGATCGCCACGGACGGCCGTTCCGCCCTGATGTTCCAGGAGCACGCCCTCTTCCCATGGCTGACCGCGGGCAAGAACATCGAACTCGCCCTGAAACTGCGCGGCGTGGCCAAGCAGGAGCGCCGCGCCGAGGCGGAGAGGCTGCTGGAACTCGTACGACTGCAGGACGCCCACCGCAAGCGGGTGCATGAGCTGTCGGGCGGTATGCGTCAGCGGGTCGCTCTGGCCCGGGCGCTGGCCCAGGACAGCCGACTGCTGCTGATGGACGAGCCGTTCGCCGCGCTGGACGCCATCACCCGGGACGTGCTGCACGACGAGCTGACCCGCATCTGGAGTGAGACGGGACTGTCGGTGCTGTTCGTGACGCACAACGTGCGCGAGGCGGTACGGCTTGCACAGCGGGTGGTGCTGCTGTCCTCCCGCCCGGGCCGCATCGCCCGGGAGTGGACCGTCGGCATTCCGCAGCCACGCCGCGTCGAGGACAGCGCGGTCGCCGAGCTGTCCGTCGAGATCACCGAAGAACTGCGTGGGGAGATCCGCCGCCATGGCCAGCACTGACACCGGCGTCGACACCGCGAAGGACGGCTCCACGGTGGCCGAGCAGACCCGGGGCGCTTACGGTCTGGCGGGGCTGGAAGCCGGCCTCGACGCCCTGGACTCGGTGCAATCCGGCCGCACGCCGCTGCGCGAGACCCTGTTGCGCAAGGTCCTGCCCCCCGTCACGGCCGTGGCACTGGTACTGGTCGTCTGGCAACTGCTGGTGTGGGCGAACGTCGCCCCCGACTACAAGCTGCCCGCGCCCTCCGATGTGTGGGGTGAGGTAAGCGACGCCTGGGTCCAGGGCACCCTGCTCGACTACATCTGGACATCCGTCTCCCGCGGTCTGCTCGGCTTCCTGCTGGCGCTCGCCATCGGTACGCCGCTCGGCCTGATCGTCGCCCGGGTGGCCTTCGTCCGGGCGGCCATCGGCCCCGTCCTGTCCGGCCTGCAGTCGCTGCCGTCCGTGGCCTGGGTGCCGCCCGCTGTGATCTGGCTGGGCCTGAACGACAAGATGATGTACGCCGTGATCCTGCTCGGCGCGGTCCCGTCCATCGCCAACGGCCTCGTCGCGGGCATCGACCAGATTCCGCCGCTGTTCCTGCGGGCCGGCCGGACGATGGGCGCAACCGGCCTGCGCGGGGCCTGGCACATCGTGATGCCGGGGGCGCTGCCTGGCTATCTGGCAGGGCTGAAGCAGGGCTGGGCGTTCTCGTGGCGGTCTCTGATGGCCGCCGAGATCATCGCATCCTCGCCTGATCTGGGCGTCGGTCTGGGCCAGTTGCTGGAGAACGGGCGGACCAACTCCAGCATGCCCCAGGTGTTCCTCGCCATCTTCCTGATCCTGCTCGTGGGCATCGCCATCGATCTGCTGATCTTCAGCCCGCTGGAGCGGTGGGTGCTGCGCAGCCGCGGCCTGCTGGTCACCCGCTGAACGAACCGAGGGAGGCGGGGACGATGTCGGCGAGTTCACGCTCGCGAGAATCGGCCCGCGATGAGCTGGTCCGTCTTCGGAGATCTGCTCGCTGACCGGACGCCGGTCAGGGATTCGTCCAGGCCTCGGGGTCCTCCGCGAGGCTCAGGACCTCGTCGGGCAGCTTGGCCGCGGCCACATGGGCCAGGGTGACCTCGCCAAGGATCTTGCGGACGTTGGCGCGTACGGCGATCCACAGCGGCAGCAGCGACTCCGCGGGGCCGCAGTAGGAGAGCTCGGGTGGGCGCACCCCCCGCACCGACACCAGGGGGCCGTCCGCCACCCGGATGACGTCCGCGATGGCGATCGAGCCGGCCGGGCGGGCCAGCCGGTAGCCACCCTTTCCGCCACGCTGGCTGACCACGAGACCACCCCGGCGCAGGTCGCCGAGGATGCCCTCCAGGAACTTGTGCGGGATCCCCTGCGCCGCGGCGATCGCCTCGGCCTTGAGGGAGGCCTCGTCCCCTGCCGCGGCCAGCTCCAGGGCCGCCCGCACCGCATAGTCCGCCCGCGCCGAGATCCGCATGCCGCGATTATCCATCACTGCCCGAGTCCGCCCGTCACCGGCTGAGCCGTCAGGCAGGAAGGACGAAGGACGGGTGCGCACCGTTGAGGAAGTAGTCCCCGATCTCACGCAGTCTGTGGGCGGCCGGTTCACGCAGGGTGTGGGTCCGGGCGTCACGCCAGAAGCGGTCGAAGCCGTGCCGCATGGACGCGGCCTCGACTCCGACGACCTCCAGGGCACGGTTGGTGATCTCCTGCGCGGCCCGGGAGGCCGCTGCCTCGGCCACGCTGGCGAGGACGGCGATCTCCGCGCACTCCTCGTCGTGGAGATCCTCGTCCTGCGCGAGGCCGCGCAGGAGGGCGTCCACCGCCTGCTCGGCGAGAGCGGACGCGGCACGTGCGACGACGGCGAGCTCGCCGTACACGGTCAGCGCGTAGGGATCCTGCGGGGGACTGCCCGGCCAGGGCTGGGGCGAGAAGGGCTGCCAGGGCGACCGCACGGCCCTTCCGTGCTCGTGGACCTCGTCCAGCAGTCCCTCGGCGATGCCGAGACAGAACTGGGCGGAGACCAGGCGCGCGGTCGGCACGGCAAGAGAGGCGAAGGGTGACAGGACGCCCTCGTCGGGCGAGAGCGAGCCGAACACATCGTCCGCCGCGACCGGTACGGAGTCGAACTCCACGGCGCCACCGGCTGCCAGCCGCTGACCGAAGGTGTCCCCGCTGCTGCCGCTCACGACACCCGGGTGGGTGGGGTCGACGAGGACGGCCAGCGGCTCACCCGTGCCGTACCTGGCGGCTCGGACCACCAGCCGGTCGGCGATCCCGACGCCGGTGGCGTACCTCTGGTAGCCGTTCAGCAGATGGCCGCTCGCCGTGGGAGTCAGGATGAGCGGCGGTTCGTGTGAGGCGATACCGCCTCCCCAGCACCACTGCCCCTCCGTCGACTCCCGCTCGACGCGGGCGGCACGTGCAGGGTCTGCGAAGAAACGGGCGGTGAAGGACAGGAAGTAGTGGTGGCCCAGCAGGTGGCCGATGGCCCCGTCGGCCGCGGCGACGGTCCGGACGACCGAGTAGGCCGTGCGCCAGTCCGCACCTCCTCCCCCCTGCCCGGCCGGTGCCAACAATGTCAGCAGCCCCGACTCGCGCAGCCGAGCGACCTCGTCGAGCGGTGCTTTGCCGGCCTGTTCGCGCTCGGCAGCGTCCGTGGCCAGGTCGTCCGCCATCTCACGGGCTATGAGCAGCCAGTCGACCTGCCCGGCTCCGGCGTCGGTCACCTCGTCGGCCGTCACCGTCATATCCGGACCCGCTTCATGCGACTGCGGCTGTCACTGCACCTCGGTGCTGTTGTCATGGCGTCTTCCTTCAAGGGCCGAGGACGACGCGATGCCCGGCGAGGCGGCGTGGGAGTGCGGCGGTGCGCGAGAGGCGTCGGCTTCATCATCCTCACTCTCCTCTTCGACCACCGTCAAGACTTCCCTAGTAATTCGATAGGAAAAGTAGGGATACAGCGAACGCTCCGGCTGATTCCCGCTCCCGGATGGCGAGTTCGCGAAGGTGCCTGGGGTGGTGGCTCGGTGTCGCAGGCAGCCTCACGGGCGAACTCGGAGGCCGGCTCGACGGCGACAGCGACCGCCTCGTTGTCGTCAGCGATCACTTGGGCGCTCCCGACCTCCCCCCGCGATCAGGTGGTCATCGCGGCCCCCCGGCGGCGGCGAAGGGTACTTGGGCCGACGGGGCGGCCTGCTGTCCGTACGGGTGCTGCCACAGGCCCTGCGCCTGAAGTCTCGGCAGGACGCCCTCGCCGAACCAGTACGCCTCCTCCAGGTGCGGATAGCCGGAGAGCACGAACTCGTCGACGCCGAGGGCGTGGTACTCCTTGATCCGCTCGGCGACCTCGCCGTGGCTGCCGACCAGGGCGGTGCCCGCGCCGCCGCGCACCAGGCCGATGCCTGCCCACAGGTTGGGGTGGATTTCCAGGCGGTCACGGCTGCCGCCGTCGTGCAGGGCGAGCATGCGCTGCTGGCCCTCGGACTCGCTGCGGGCCAGTCCCGCCTGGATAGTCTTGACCGCCTCCGGGTCGAAGCCGTCCAGGAGCCGGTTCGCCTCGGCCCAGGCCTGCTCCGAGGTGTCGCGGGTGATGACATGCAGGCGGATGCCGAAGCGGACGCTACGTCCCTCCTTGTCGGCCAGCGCCCGGATCCAGGCGATCTTCTCCGCGACGGCGGCGGGCGGCTCGCCCCAGGTGAGATAGACGTCGACATGCTTTGCGGCGACTTCTCCCGCGATCGGCGAGGAGCCCCCGAAGTACACCTCGGGGACCGGGTCGGGCACCCGTGCGAGCTTCGCGTCCTCGACCTGGAGGTGCTCGCCGCGCAGGTCGACGGTCTTGCCCTCCCACAACCCTCGTACGATCTGGAGGAATTCGCCGGTACGGCGGTAGCGCGCGTCCTTGTCGAGGAAGTCTCCGTAGGCTCGCTGCTCGTGGCTCTCGCCGCCGGTGACGACGTTGAGCAGCAGCCGTCCGCCGCTCTGTCGCTGGAAGGTGGAGGCCATCTGCGCGGCGAGCGTCGGTGAGACGAAGCCGGGCCGGAAGGCGACGAGGAACTTCAGGCGCTCGGTGTTCTGGCTGACCATCGCGGTGGTCAGCCACGCGTCCTCGCACCAGGCTCCCGTCGGCGTGAGTGCGCCGACGAAGCCCAGGTCCTCGGCGGCGCGGGCGATCTGGCTGAGGTAGGCGACAGTGGGCGGCCGGTCGCGCCCGGACTCGGTGGCGGGGGTGCCGTGGCCGCCGCCGACGACGTGGCGGCTGTCTCCGTTGGTCGGCAGGAACCAGTGGAAGGTGAGGGACACTCGGGGCTCCGATCTGGGGTGCGATCAGGGGATGTTCGTCGGCGCCGGCGCGGAGAGCCGGTGCAGCTCCTCGCGGGGAAGCCGGCGTTCGGCGTCGCGGGCCGAGGCGCCGGCCCGGAACTCGTCGGCCGGGGCGGACGCGACAGTGACGGCCTCGGCGTCGTCGGCGATGACGTGTGCGGTCGTGGCCTCAGCTCGCCGCGGCCAGGAGCGGGGTACGGCCCAGCGCCAGCGAGAAATGGTCGACGACCTGGGTGAGGGCCTCGGCGGCGGCCGGTGCGACGGTGATCGAGCCGTCGTCGTGGGCGGTGATGTCCTTGTCGAGGGTGAACCAGCCCTGCACGATGTGCGCGGCACCCATGGAGTTGAGGACCGGACGCAGGGCGTAGTCGATGGCGAGGACATGCGCGGTGGAGCCGCCGGTGGCGAGAGGGAGGACCGTCTTTCCGGTGAGTGCGTACTGCGGGAGCAGGTCGAGGAGCGCCTTGAGGACTCCGGAGTACGACGCTTTGTAGACGGGTGTTCCTACGACGACGCCGTCGGCGCTCGCGAACAGCTCGGTGGCCTCGACGATCGCCGGATGCCGGAAGTCCGCGCCGAGCAGCGCATCGGCCGGGATGGTGCGAACGTCGAGCGGAACGACGTCGTGCCCCTGAGCGGTCAGTCGCTGGTCGAGGTGGCGCAGCAGGCGGTTGGTGCGGGAGGAGGCGGAAGGGCTGCCGGAGACGGACAGGACGGTGGCCATGGATCCTCTTTCGGGGAGAAGGGGGCGCCTCCGCCTGGGAGGCGCTCTGGGGCGGTCCGGAGTACCAGGTCGGTTCGGGCAGTTCGCCCTCGATGACCCAGCGCCCGACCTCTGGCCGCTCGTGGGCGACAGGGTCGTGCAGGGTGTGGGTGCGGACGTTGTGCCAGAAGCGGCAGGATGCGGCGGTGGCTCGGGCGCCGGTCACTTCGAAGGTCTGGTCGCCGATCTCCAGGGTGACGTCGGCGGCGCGGGCCGTCACTGCTGGAGGGAGTGCCCCCGTCGGCGCCATTCCTCCGCGAGCAGTTCGTACGAGCGGACCCGGTCCGTATGGGCGTGGGTGATCGTCGTGATGAGCAACTCGTCCGCGCCCGTTGCCTCCTGCAGTTGTTCCAGCTGGTCGGCGACCCTGCCCGGCGAGCCGACGAACTGGGTGTCGAGTCGGTCCTGGACGAGGGCCCGGTCCTCGTCGGTCCATGCGTGGGCGCGCGCTTCCTGCGGCGTCGGGAACTCGATGGCGCCTTCGGCGGTGCGGATGCTGCGCACCCACGGGCCGTAGCCGGTGGCGAGTTCACGGGCCGTCGCGTCGTCCTCTGCGACGACGACGTCCGCCGATACGCTGACGTACGGCTTGTCGAGGAACTCGGAGGGCTGGAAGAAGGATCGATAGCCCTCCACCGCCTCCAGGACCGTGGCCGGGCTGACGTGGTAGTTGGCCGCGAACCGCAGACCGTTGCCGCCCGCCACCTCGGCGCTCTGACCACCGCTGCTGCCCAGGATCCACACCTCCACGTCGGCGCCCTCCCCTGGCACGACGTGCGCTTCCACGCCCTCCGGCGAGCGGTAGGTGCCGGCCAGCAGGGCGAGGATGTCGTCGATCTGCTCGGCGTAGTCCTGTGACTCGGCGCCCGGCAGCAGGAGCAGCCTGCGCTGCAGCGCGATGCGGGGTGAGCCGAGCAGATGCTCGAAGGAGAAGCGGGGTGGGATGAGCAGGCCGTTCGGGGTGCGGCCGTCGACGACGGGGGTCGCCGTCGGCAGGGGGGCTGCCGGCTGTCCTGGCGGGCGGCCGCCCGAGCGGCCCAGGCCCAGATCGAAGCGGCCCGGGTGCAGTGTGTCGAGCAGGCCGAACTCCTCCACGGTGGACAGCGCCGTGCGGTGCCCGAGCTGCACGGCCCCGGAGCCGAGCCGGATGGTGGAGGTGGCGGAGGCGGTCAGCGCCAGGACGACGGCGGGCGACGTGCCCGCCACGCCGGGATTGAGGTGATGCTCCGCGAACCAGTAGCGGGCATACCCGAAGCGCTCGGCCTGCTGTGCGAGATCGATGGAATTGCGCAGGGCATCGGCTGCCGTCGATCCGGAGGAGATCGGGACCAGGTCGAGGACGCCGAGGGAGATGTCAGACACGGACGGACTCCTGAGTGAGCGGTGATGCCGGAAGCACGGGGCCCCAGGCGAACGGCGGATCCGGGATCTCCCGACGCAGCACGGGGGCGACCTCGGACTGGAACAGCTCGAGTGATGCCCGGTGCTGGGACTCCGTCAGCCCGCTCGCGTCGGCATGCAGGTGCACCACCGTGTGGCCGAAATGTTCGTAGTAGCGGTGCACCTTGTCGATGACCTGTTGCGGGCTGCCGATCAGGGCGGAGCTGCGTTCGACGAAGTCCTCCAGGGTCTCGAACACGACCGGCAGGCCGGCCTTCTTGAAGAACGCCAGGTTGGACTCGAAGATCGGGCGGTACGCGGCCAGCGCCTCCTGGGAGGTGGGGGCCACGTAGATGCCGGCCGTCCCGGCGCCGACCGCGATGTCGGCCGGGTCGTGCCCGTAGAACTCCCAGCGCTCACGGTAGTGGCGGATCAACTCGGCATACGGCTCCATGGGGTTGGTGACGTTCGCCGAGAACAGCGGGTCGCCGTAGCGGGCGGCGAGATCGACCGACTCCTTGCTGGTGGCGCTGCCGTGCCAGACCCGGACCGGCTGCTGGTACGGCCGCGGCCACACCTCGGCATCGGTCAGCGGGGGACGGAAGCGGGTGTCGGCGGTGACCTTGTCCTGGCGCCAGATCTTCCGGAAGACCTCGTAGCTCTCGGCGTTGCGGTCCCACTGGTCCTCTGGCGTGACGTGGAACAGGTCGCGCTGGGCGGCGCCGTTGCCCTTGCCGATGATCAGGTCGAGACGGCCTTCGGAGAGATGGTCGAGGGTGGCGTAGTCCTCGTACGCGCGGACCGGGTCCAGCAGGCTGAGCGTCGTCACGGCCGTGAACAGGCGGATCCGCTTGGTCAGGGCGGCCACATGGCTCAGTACGACGGTCGGGGACGAGGAGATGAACGGCCGCTCGTGCCGCTCCCCCACGCCGAAGCCGTCGAAGCCCAGCTCCTCGGCGAGCAGGGCGTTGTCGAGGACCTCGCGGAACCGGTCGTGCGTGGACTTCCGCACCCCGGTGACCGGGTCGGGGCGGTGCACGATCAAGGTGATCGCGAGGAACTTCACGACGCCGCCCGCTCGTCGGACGCCTCGTCCGGGTGTGCGAGGCCGAGGTGGTGCCGGAGCGTCGGGCCCTCGTAGTCGGTGCGGAAGACGCCCTGTTCCTGCAGCAGCGGGACAACCTTGTCGGCGAAGTCGTCGAGGCCGGTCGGGGTGATGTGCGGGACGAGGATGAAGCCGTCACTGGCGTCGGCCTGGACGTAGTCGTTGATGGTCTTGGCGATGGTCGCCGGGGAGCCGACGAAGTTCTGGCGGTTGCCGGTGTTGATGACCAGGTCGCGGATGGACCAGTTGTTGGCCTCGGCCAGCTCGCGCCACTCGCGGGCGGTGGCCAGCGGGTCGCGGTACATCCGCACCTGGGCGCGGCCCTTGGAGATGTGGTTGTCGCTGACGTCCGGGTCGATGTCGGGCAGCGGGCCTTCGGGGTCGTAGGCGGACAGATCGCGGTTCCAGACGAACTCCAGGTGCTTGATGGCGGTGGCCCCGCTGACCTGCTGGCAGCGCACCTCCCGGGCCAGCTCCTCCGCCTCGGCGTCGGTGTCGGCGAGGGCGAAGGAAGCGGCGGGCAGGATGAGCAACTGGTCATGCCTGCGGCCGTACTGGGCGAGCCGGTTCTTGACGTCCGTGTAGAAGGCCTGGCCGCCTTCGAGGGTGGCGTAGCGGCTGAAGATGGCGTCGGCGCTCGAAGCGGCGAATTCGCGGCCCTCGTCGGAGTCTCCGGCCTGGAAGACGACCGGGCGGCCCTGCGGGGAGCGCGGGACGTTGAACTGGCCGTGGATGTCGAAGTGCCGGCCGGTGTGCACGAAGGAGCCGGCCTTCGCGTCGCGTAGGAAGACGCCGGTCGCCTGGTCGGCGACGATCTCGTCGCCGTGCCAGGAGTCGAAGAGCTCGCCCGCCGTGGCCAGGAACTCCTTCGCCCGGGAGTAACGCTCGCCCTGCGGCAGGAAGCCGCCGCGGCGGAAGTTCTCGCCCGTGAAGGCGTCCCAGGAGGTGACCACGTTCCAGGCGGCGCGGCCGCCGGAGAGGTGGTCGAGGCTGGCGAACTGACGGGCCACCTCGTACGGCTCGTTGAAGGTGGAGTTGATGGTTCCGGTCAGGCCGAGGTATTCGGTGACGGCGGCGAGGGCGGCGAGGACGGTGAAGGTGTCGGGGCGGCCGACGACGTCCAAGTCGTAGATTTTGCCGCCCTGTTCGCGCAGCCGCAGGCCCTCGGCGAGGAAGAGGAAGTCGAACTTGGCGCGTTCGGCGGTCCGGGCGAAGTGCGCGAAGGAGGTGAACTCGATGTGGCTGCCGGCCTTCGGGTCGCTCCACACGGTGGTGTTGTTGACGCCCGGGAAGTGTGCGGCCAGATGGATCTGCTTCAGTGGCTTGCTCATGTCGGTGCGGTCCTTCCGGCTCAGGCGGTCGCTGCGGCGTAGCGGTTGGCGGGGCGGGCGAGGCCCAGCAGGCCGCGCAGGGTGTCGGCTTCGTAGGCGGTGCGGAAGGCGCCGCGGCGCTGGAGTTCGGGGACGAGGCACTGGGTGATGGCCGGCAGGTCGTGTCCGGCGACGGCGGGTCGCAGCCGGAAGCCGCTCAGCCCCTCGGCCGCCAACTCCTGCAGCAAGTCGGCAAGTTGAGCGGGCGTACCGGCAAAGATGCGGGCGTCGCTCGTGTACGGCTCCCCCGCGAGGGCGTCGAGACGTGCGCGGCGGTCCTCCGCCGCGGCCTGGTCGTCGTCGAGGAAGACGACCAGGTCACCGAAGATGTGCACGAGTTCACCGGCGCGTCCGGCCGCCTCCTGCTCGGCGCGGATCTCGGCGACGATCGCGCGGGCCTGGCCGGCGTCGTGCGGAGTGACATAGCCGACGTCTGCCTGCCGGGCCACCAGCCGGTACGGGACCGTCTGGTGGGCCAGGGCGGTGACGAGCGGCTGGCCCTGGGGCGGGCGCGGGGTGATGGACGGGCCCTTCACACTGAAGTGCCTGCCCTCGAAGTCGATGTAGTGCAGCTTGTCGCGGTCGATGAAGCGGCCGGTGGCCACGTCCCGGATCTCCGCGTCGTCCTCCCAGCTGTCCCAGAGCCGGCGCACGACCTCGACGTAGTCGGCGGCCTCATCGAAGTGGTCGGTGAGCAGTGCCTGCCCGGCCGGACTCTGGATGCCCTCCAGGCTGAGCGGTGGAAAGGTGCGGCGACCGAAGTGCGCGGCCTCGTGCGGCCGGGGCGAGATCTGCACGCGCAGGCCGGCCCGGCCGCTGCTGACGTAGTCGAGAGTGGCGATCGCCTTGGAGATGTGGAACGGCTCCGTGTGGGTGGTGATCACGGTCGGCACCAGGCCGATGTGCCGGGTCAGCGGTGCGATCCGGGCCGCGGCCAGTACGGCGTCCAGGCGTCCGCGGACCTGGTCGGTGCGGCCGTCCGGCTCACCGTAGTCCGAGGACTGCAGGCCGAGTCCGTCCTCGAGGGTGACGAAGTCGAGCAGGCCGCGTTCGGCCTCGGTGACCAGGTCGGCCCAGTAGCCGGCGGTGAACAGGTCCCGGGGGCGGGCGGTCTGCTCGCGCCAGGAGGCGGGATGCCAGCCGGTGCCGTCCAGAGCCACAGCAAGGTGCAGGGGGGAAGCGGGAGTTGCGGACACGAGGGTGCCTTCCTGGAGGTCCGTACGAGATCGCCGGCCCGCGGAAGTCGGGGCACACGGCGGCTGGGAAACGGGATCAGGAACTACAGAGGGAGCCGGCCACGCGCTGGAGGTCGATGTGGGGCCGGGAGTAAAGGTGGACGGCACGGAGTACACGTGTCACGTGTCTCACCTCCGTCCGAGCGGACCATGCACTCTGCTTCGACAAGGACAACGGCACCGCTATGCCGTTTCTTCCAGCGCGGCGGCCCCGGTGTGCCGGACGAGCGAGAAGACGGTACGGCGGCGCAGGGTGAACCCGATCGACTCGTACAGCCGGATCGCGTTCGCGTTGGTGGCGGCGGCGTGCAGGAAGGGGCGTTCGCCGCGTTCCCTGATACCGGCGGCGACCGCGCGGACCAAACGGGTGGCCAGGCCCCGGCCGCGGTGGTCGGGGTCGGTGCACACGGCGCTGATCTCCGTCCAGCCCGGCGGGTGCAGCCGCTCGCCGGCCAGGGCGATCAGCCGGCCCTGGTGGCGGATACCGAGGTAGGTGCCCAGCTCGACGGTGCGGGGCAGATAGGGGCCCGGCTCGGTGCGGGCGACCAGATCCAGGATCTCGGGCACGTCGCCGGGGCCGAGCCGTACGGCCTCGGGGTCGGGCTCGGCGCGCAGGGCGGTGTCCACGAGCTGGACGCCGTGTCCGGTGCGCACGACCTCCCAGCCCACCGCCGCCTCGGTCACGCCTCGCACCGCGGCGGTGCCGCCAGGGCCGACGAGTGCGGCGAGGCCGGCCCAGGCGCGCGGGTCGTCCTCGTCGGAGAGGGCGTGGAAGGGTGCCACGTCCTGGTGGTAGCGGGCGGCGTGGCCGACGCGTTCGGCGAAGTGCGCGTGCGGGCCGGTGAGCGCGGCCCAGGCGGGGTTGTCCAGGATGTGCGAGGAGCTGGCGTCGATGCTGGTCACGGACATGGTGTGGCGGTCTCCGGGGTGCGGCTCGAGTGTCCGACGCCCGGGGATTCCACCGCGAGGCGGCGGTGGAATCCCCGGCAGGCGATGGTCAGGAGTTGTCGAGGGGCAGTCCGGGCGGGTTGACCTCGGACTTGGCGACGGCCTCGTTGGAGAGGTTGTAGGCCTTGAGCCACTCGGCGTACTGACCGTTCTTGATCAGGTGGTTGATGGCGTCGGCGAGCGGCTTCGCCAGGCCGCTGTCCTTCTTCGCGGTCGCCGCGATCAGGCCCTGCAGGCCCGCGCCGGCACCGGAGTACGTGCCCGCGGTGCGGGTGGCGTTGGGCGTGTTCGCGACCTGGCGGTTGTGGTAGGCGATGCCGGGGTTGGGGCCCAGGTACGCGTTGATCTTGCCGCTGGACAGGGCAAGGTAGACGCTGTTGCTGTCCTGGAAGTACTTGACGGTGAGCTTCTTGCCCTTCTTGGCCAGCTTCGCCTTCCACTCCAGGAGGATCTTTTCCTGGTTGGTGCCAGAGCTGACGGAGACGGTCTTGCCGGCGAGGTTCTCGTAGTTGCCGTCGAAGTTCCAGGTGCTCTTCTTCGGCACCACGAAGGCGAGGTTGTCCTGCCGGTAGGAGGCGAACTCGTACTTCTTCTTTCGCTCCTCGGTGTCGGTGACGTTGGAGAAGGCCACGTCGACCTTCCCGCTGTCGATGCCGACGAAGAGGTTCTCCCAGGTGGAGTTCTTCACCTCGGGCTGGAGGCCGAGGACCGCGGCGACCAGGCGGCCGAAGTCGGGCTCCGCGCCGGTGAGTGTCTTCTGGTCGCTGCCCACGTAGGCCAGCGGCGGGAAGCCGGCCGGCAGGGCGCCGATGCCGATCTCCAGCTTGCCGCTCTTCTTGAGGGCGGCGGGCAGTTCCGCGCTGATGGACTTGACCTCGGAGACCTTGATGGAGGTCTGCCGGGCGGCGCCGTTGGAGACCTTGCCGATGACGACCTCGCCGGTCTTGGCGGCGCTGTCGGTGGAGGTGGCCGCGTCGCTGTTGCCACCGCAGGCGGCGAGCCCTGTGGCCAGGGAGGCGACCGCGGTCGCCGCGGTGATGCCGCGTATCAGGCTGCGTCGGGTGAAGTGGGTGGCCATGGCCGTTCCTTGTCGCTGGAGGTGATGAGGGTGGCGTGGGGGGAGGTCTTGGGGGTGCGGCGGGTCAGAGGACCTTGCTGAGGAAGTCCCTGGTGCGCTCGTGGCGCGGCTTGTCGAGGACCTCGGAGGGCGGCCCCTGCTCGATGATCTTGCCGCCGTCGATGAAGACGACCCGGTCGGCGATCTCACGGGCGAAGCCGATCTCGTGGGTGACGATGAGAAGGGTGGTGCCGCTGGTCGCCAGGTCCCTGATGACGGCGAGGACTTCGCCGACCAGTTCGGGGTCGAGGGCGGAGGTGGGCTCGTCGAAGAGGATGACTCCGGGGCGCAGAGCGAGGGCGCGGGCGATGGCGACGCGCTGCTGCTGGCCGCCGGACAGCTGGCGCGGGTAGGCGCCTGTCTTGTCGGCGAGGCCGACGCGGCCGAGGAGTTCGCGGGCCAGCTCCTGGGCCTCGGGCTTGCCGAGTCTGCCGGTGGCGACCGGGGCGGCGGCCACGTTGTCCAGGACGGTGAGGTGGGGGAACAGGTTGAAGTTCTGGAAGACGAAGCCGATCCGTCCGCGCTGGGTGAGGATGGCGCGCTCGCTCAGCTCCTTCAGCCTCTCGCCCTGCCGCTTCACGCCGATCGGCTCGCCGTTGACGCTGACGTAGCCGATCTCGGGCTTCTCCAGGTGGTTGATGACCCGCAGCAGGGTGGACTTGCCGGAGCCGGACGGGCCGAGGATGACGGTTACCTCGCCGGGGCGGACGGTCAGGTCGACGCCGTCCAGTACCCGGTGGGTGCCGTACCACTTGTGCACGTCGTGGACCTCGACGGTGGCGGCCGCGACGTCCGCCAGGGCTCCGAGCGTCTTGGCGGTCATACGGCGGCCTCCCGGCGGATGCGGGCCCGCAGGTCGGTGAGCCCGGTGCGGAGCTTCTGCAGCGGTGTCGGCGGCAGGCCGCGGGTGGCACCGCGGGCGTAGTGCCGCTCGACGTAGAACTGGATGACGGAGACGACGCTGGTCAGGATCAGGTACCAGACGGTGACGACCAGCAGCAGCGGCACGATGTCGCCGGGATAGGTGGAGCCCATGGTCTGCGCGGAGCCGAACAGGTCGAGCAGGGAGACGTAGAAGACCAGCGAGGTGCCCTTGATCAGGCCGATGAGCTGGTTGACGTAGTTCGGGATGATCGAGCGCAGCGCCTGCGGAAAGACGATTCTGCGGAACTGGTATCCCTTCGGCAGACCGAGTGCCGCGGCCGCCTCGTGCTGGCCCTGGTCGACGGAGAGGATGCCGCCGCGTACGACCTCGGCCGCGTAGGCGGCCTCGTTGAGGCTGAGGCCGATCACGGCGACGACCATGTCGGTGGCGAGCTTCGACTCGTCGAAGGAGAAGAAGGCCGGGCCGAAGGGAATGCCGACGCTCAACGTCTTGTACAGGGCACTGAAGTTGTAGAGGAAGATCAGTACCACGATGAGCGGGATGGAGCGCAGCGCCCAGACGTAGGTCCAGCTGACCGCGCGCAGCACGGGGCTCCTCGACAGCCGGGCCAGGGCGAGCACAATGCCGCCGATCAGGCCGAGCACCGCGCTGTAGGCGGTGACTTCGAGGGTGATGAGCAGGCCGTCGAGGATGGTGGGGCGCAGGAACCAGTAGCCCCAGCGGTCCCACTGGTAGAAGGGGTTGGAGACCAGTCCGTGCACGAACTGGGCGACCAGGACGAGCACTACCGCGGTGGCGATCCAGCGTCCGGGGCGCCGGAGCGGCAGAACTCGCTGGGCGGTGAGGGCTTTCGATGGATGGTCGGCGGTCGGCGCCTCGGGGAGGGCGACGGTGGCGCCAGGGGGTTCACTCATGGTGGGCTCCGGCTGGGTGCGTACGCCCCGGAAGCGCGGCATGCGGGGGCGCACACGACGGCGAGGTACCGGGGTGGGGAGGACAACGGCACACCGCGGGGGCGGTGTTCGTCAGGGAGTGCGGGGGCTGTGGGGAGGTGTCAGCCCCGACAGCGGGCACAGCCCGGTGCGGTACACAGTGCGCTGTTCACGCGAAGCAGATCGACGGCGCGATCGGCGACGAGGAGGTTCGGGTACGGCTGTACGCAGTCCTGGGAGCGGCGCGTGGCCGTCCTGGGAGCTGCGTACATGGCGTCACCATCACTGTTCCGGCCCGGTGGGCCTCGCGCTTACCGAAACGTCTTCGGTCCGGTCGTCACCTGGGGCACCCCACCGCGGCGCGAGGGTTGCCGGTCAGCAAGCCAGGGCTTGTCGCTGACACTCATGACCGTTCTTGGCCGTAGTTAAGACAACTGCCCGAACGAATGTCAACGCCGGTCCACCAGGTGGAACGGCTAACGGGCCGCGTGTGTTGCCCAGTCCAGGATCTGGACGGCTGCTCCGGCGGCCTCCAGGCCCTGGCAGCGGGCGTGGTGACGGCGCTCGATGCCGTCGAGGTCGAGGTGGCCGCCGAACGCCGGGGGGGCGGCGAGCCGGCGGGCGTAGGCCCACAGGGCCGGGTGGCCGGCGATGCGCTGGACGGCGGAGGCGTCGAGGTGGTTGCGGTGGACGGTGTCGAGCTGGACCAGGGCGACCCACAACTCGACGTCGGCGGCGGTGATCTCGCCGCGGATCAGGTATGTGCGTCCTTCGAGCCGGCGTTCCAGGGCGCCCATCGTTTCGAGCAGCATGCCAAGTGCCCTGTCACGTTCCACCGGCGCGCCACCGGCCGATCCGGCGCGCTGCGCGGCCTGTTCGATGCCCTGAGCGCACATCCGCTCGACGGCCTCGACCTCCGACTCCGCGCCGCACGGGTAGAGCGAGGGGCGGTCGCCGCCAAACCGGCGGTCGAGGTCGCGCATGATGTCCGGGGCGTGGGTGCTGACGATCCGCCCGGACCAGTCGTCGCTGAGCACCGGCGCGATGGCCGGACCGGGGTACCGGTGGGCGCTGGCCTCGTACAACGGACGCAGGACGGAGTGGCCGCCCTCGGGGCAGTCGGGGACCGCGGGCAGGTGGGTCGCCGGACAGACGGTGTCCAGGCCGAGCAGGCTGTGGGCGACGGCGATGCG
The DNA here is from genome assembly GCF_025642175.1 of Streptomyces albidicamelliae. Taxonomy (NCBI): domain Bacteria; kingdom Bacillati; phylum Actinomycetota; class Actinomycetes; order Kitasatosporales; family Streptomycetaceae; genus Streptomyces; species Streptomyces albidicamelliae. The sequence goes on from NZ_CP106795.1 coordinate 1,039,589, forward strand.
CAGGCCGCCGGGACAGGCGGTCGACAGATGGAGGCGGTAGCGGCCCGGAACGGCGTAGTGGCCGCTGCGCGCGTCCCGGCCGATCCGGCCCCGGAAGGCGGGCGCGGGTCGGTCGGCGGCGTGGGCGGCCAGCGGTGTGACAGTCATGACTCTCCCCGGGAGCGGGCGCGGACGTACGCGCGGCGGAAGCGACGTCGGGTGAGGGAGCGGAGCTCTCCCGTACGCACCGGACGGCACGACGGCCGAGGGCGTCTCCGGTGCGGGATGGGCGCGGCTCAGCCCTGGGGGTTGACAGCGCTGCAGACACGCAGCAGATCGATGTGACGGCGGGAGGTCAGAAGAGGCGAACGGCCCACTCGGACGGTGACCGGCTCCAAGCGCCTCATAATTTCCCTACCTATTCACTAGGATTCCCTCAGTGAGTGTCGATCCGACCGACATCGGCGTCAAGAGGGCCGTCCCGCATCGCGGACACCCCGATGGGACGGCGGCCGGCCTCGACACGGTCACCACACGTTTCCCACTGCAACCGTCGCGGCGCGGCGACGGTGGCGAGTCGGCGTGGATGACGCGCCGACGAGCTGCGTGCGACAAGTCGTTCCTCGGGGTCGGTGTCCGGCGTCCTCGGCCTTGTACAGGAGTCCGGGCCTGGATCCTGCGACGATCCAGGCCCTGGTCAGTCCGGATACTCCGGTCCGACCGCGGTGCGGGCGCCGAGCGTCCTTCCCCTGCCCCAGCCGAGCTCACGCCGGTATCCGCCGAGCAGACCGGAGTCCTCGAGCTCTGTCACATCACGGAAGCGCGAGCCGGGAGCGACCGCGGTCACCAGCGGGGCGACGAACAGCGCGTCGGTCGGGCAGTACGCCTCGCACTGGAAGCAGGTCTGGCAGCTGTCCTGGCGCGCGATCACCGGAACGCCGTCGGTGCCGCGGTCGAAGACGCGCGTCGGGCACACCTCGATGCACCGGTCGCAGGAGATGCAGCGATCCGGGTCGACGATCTCGATCATGCGACTCGGCCTCCGCTCGCGACCATGTGCCGTTGCACCGCCTCCGGGCGGCTCCAGACCTCGTCCAGTCCACCGGTGAGCAGCCGGTGGTGCTGGGCCGGGTCCTGCGCCGGCCGGTCGGCCCGCTTGTGCATACCGCGCGACTCGGTGCGCTGCAGCGCCGCGTGGTACATCCAGCGGCCGTGGGCCACCATCGCGGCCGCTTCCCTGGCCCGGAACAGCGCCTCGCCGCTCGCTCCGAGCCCTTCGCGGACCGCGGACCACGTCTCGTGCAGCGAACGGAGCGCCGGCTCCAGACGGTCCGCGTGCCGCAGGTAGTTGCGGTCGTACGGCAGGACCTCGCGTTGTACGGCGGTGACGACCTCGCGGTGGCCGACGTTCACCGCGCCGGTGGGGCGCAGGCCCGCCGTCCCCACTGGGCGCACGGCGCGGCCCGGGCGGCCGCGCCCGGCGGCGAACGTGGCGGCACCCCGGCCCGCCCAGCTGCCCGAGGACGCCGCCCACGCGGCGTTGTGGCTGCCGCCACCGGTGAAGCCGCCGCAGGTCAGCTCGCGGGTCGCGGTGTCGCCCGCCGCGTACAGACCGGGGACGTCGGTGGAGCAGTCCTGGCCGGCGATGCGGACACCGCCGGTCCCGCGCACCGTGCCCTCGGCGAGCAGGGTGATCTCGAACGGGTCGGTGAAGGGGTCGATGCCCAGCCGGTCGAAGACCAGGAAGGTGTTCGGCTGGCCCTTGCGCATCGCCAGCTGCTCGTCCGGTGTGGCCTTGTCGAAGCGGGCGTAGACCGGTTCCGTGAGCAGGGTCCTCGCGATCACCGACCGGCCGCCCTTGCTGGCCGCGCCTTCCAGCACCGAGCCGTCGGCGCGGTAGAAGGTCGCCCACGAGTAGTAGGCGGTCTTGGTCAGCGACGTGCCCTTGGGGGCGATGGCGTAGGCGTTGGAGAACTCCATCCCGGACAGCCGCGCCCCCGCCTCGACGGCCAGCAGCGCGCCGTCCCCGGTGTTGACGTCGCAGCCGAGCGTCTTGGACTGGAATGCGCATCCCCCGGCGGCGAGTACCACCGCCCCGGCCTCGATGCGGACGGTCTCACCGGTCGTACGGTCCAGCGCCCGCGCCCCCGAGACGACGCCGTCGGCGTCGGTCAAGAGCTCCAGCGCCGGGGTGTGGTCGAGGATGCGGGCGCCGAGCCGCCGCACCCGGGTGCGTTGGCGCCGCATGTACTCCGGCCCTTGGAGGTCGCCGCGCAGTTGACGGCCCTGGGCGTCGACGGGGAAGGGGTAGCGCTGGATGCGGGCCAGTTCGTCCATGCGCGCGTGGGTCTCGTCGAGGACGCGCGCCATCCAGTCCCGGTCGGCGAGGAATCCGCCGAGTGCCTCCCGGCTCGCCATGGCGGCCTCGCGCAGTTCGGGGACGTCGTCCACGTACCAGATGCCGGTGCCGACGGAGGCGGTCGCTCCGCTCGCGCCCGTGTATCCCTTGTCGGCCAGGACGACGTCGGCGCCCGCCTGAGCGGCCTTGATCGCGGCCCAGGTGCCCGCTGGGCCGCCGCCGATCACCAACACGTCGGTGGACAGGGCCTGTTCGGGCTCGGTGCTCGTCATGGCGTTGCGTTCCTTCCGGTACGGGGTTCAGGGTTTGAGTCGGCCGGTGGCGAACATCGCGGCCGACCAGGCCGTCACCGCCGCCGCCTGGTGCCGGCCGCGTTGAGGCCCTTCACGACCCGCCAGATCTCCGAGCGCAGTCCGACGTCGACGCCGGCCGTCGGCTCGTCGAGGATGAGCAGGCGGGGGCGGTGCATGAGGGCCCGCGCGAGGACGAGGCGCCGTTGCATGCCGCCGGAGAGTTCGTAGGCGCGTACGTCGGCCTTGCCGTCGAGGCGGAACAGGGCGAGCAGTTCGTCCGCGCGCCGGGCGGCCGCCTTCCGCCCGATGCCGTGATATGCCGCGTGGTAGACGAGGATCTGCTGATCTCCTGCGCGGCCAGACCCAGCAGTCTGCGGGGTTGCACACCGAGCCGATGAGCGTGGTCTTCCCGGGCGCCGTTCGGGCCGAGCAGCCCGAAGAACGCGCCGTCCGGTATCTCCAGGTCGAGGCCGGCCACCGCGGTGAAGCCGTCCTCGTACGTCTTGTGCAGGCCCTCGACCCGCAGCGCGGGCGGACTCCCGCCGCTTCGTGAAGTGGAAGCGGCGGGAGTCGCGAGCGGGTCAGCCAGGGGAAGCGGGCCGGCCGTGGGAAGCGGATCAGGCCCGGAAAGCGGGTCAGTCATGGAACTGATTCGCCGGCACCGGGAGCCCGTAGTGCTCGCGCAGGGTCGTGCCTTCGTACTCCTCGCGGAACAACCCCTTGCCGCGCAGGATCGGCAGCACGCGCTCGACGAAGGCCGTCAGGCCCGAGGGCAGTGCGGGGGCCATGATGTTGAACCCGTCCGCGGCACCGCCCTCGAACCAGGCGATGATCGTGTCCGCCACCTGCTCGGGTGTGCCGACGAACTCGAAGTGGCCGCGTCCGCCCCCGAGCCGGGAGATGATCTGCCGGACCGTGAGCTTCTCGCGCACCGCGAGATCGATGATCAGGTCGGAGCGGCTCTGCGAACCCTCCAGCTTCGGCCTCGCCAGGAGGAACTCCGGCAACGGCTGGTCGAGTTCGAAGACCGACGGCTCGGTCTCGAACACGGCGGCCAGCTGACGCAGCCCGTACTCAGGGACGCGCAGCTCGTCGAACTGCCGCGCAAGCGCCCGGGCCTCCTCCTCGGTCGAGCCGATGTACGGGACGATGCCCGGCAGGACGATGACACCGTCCGGGTCGCGCCCCGCAGCCCTGGTCCGTGCCTTGATGTCCGCGTAGAAGCCGGCCGCACGCTCGTACGTCGTGTGCGCGGTGAAGATCGCCTCGGCGTGCCGTGCCGCGAAGTCCTTGCCGTCCTCCGAGGAGCCGGCCTGGACCAGCAGCGGGTAACCCTGCGGCGGACGCTCGACGTTGAGCGGGCCGGCCACCTTGAAGTACCTGCCCTCATGGCCGAGCCGGTGCAGGCGTGCGGGGTCGGCGTAGCGTCCGGCGGCCTTGTCCGCGACGACGGCCTCGGACTCCCAGCTGTCCCACAGCGCCTTGGCGACCTTCAGGAACTCGTCGGCGCGGGCGTAGCGCTCGGCGTGGCCGGGGCGGTCGTCGAGGCCGAAGTTGGCCGCCTCGTCGGCCCCTGCCGAGGTGACGATGTTCCAGCCGGCGCGGCCGCCGCTGACGTGGTCGACGGACGCGAGCCGACGGGCGAGGTTATAGGGCTCGTTGTACGTCGAGGACACGGTCGCGATGAGGCCGATCCTGCTGGTCGCCTGGGACAGCGCGGTCAGCAGCGTCAGCGGTTCGAGCTGGCCCGGCGGCCGGAACTCACCGGTGCCGATGAGGGCCGGGCCGTCCGCGAGGAACAGCGAGTCGAACTTGGCGCTCTCCGCCAGTTGTGCCAGCTCGATCCAGTGCCGTAGGTCGAAGTCGGCCCGGGGGTTGCTGTGCGGCAGCCGCCACGCCGCCTCGTGGTGGCCCGCTTCCATGAGGAAGGCGTTGAGGTGGAGCCTCCTCCGTCCCGCGCTCATGAGGTGACCTTCAGCTTCGAGCTGTCGTAACCGGCCGGCAGAAGGTTGTCGACGATCGACGGGACGTCGACCTTCTTGGTGATCTGCCCCGCCTCCAGGAAGGCGTCGGCGAGCTTCTGCTCAAGTTCGATGTCCGGCTGCGCCACCGGAGTCACCCGGTTCGAGTAGGCGGCCAGGGACGCCTTGGCGTCATCCAGCGGGATGCCCTGCTCCTTCGACAGCGCCTGCGCGTATTCGTCGGGGTTCTTGACCGCCCAGGCGAACTCTCGCGACAGCCTCTTCAGGACGTCCGTCAGAGCCGCACGCTTGGTCTTGTCCTTCAGCGACGTGTCGCTCGCGACGTAGTAGCTGCTTGTCTGGTCGATCGGCGGGAGGCCCTTCACCAGGATCCGCGCGCCGTTCTTGACCGCGATCGCCGACTGCGGGTTCCAGATCGACCAGGCGTCCACCTTCCCGGTGTTGAACGCCGTGGCGCCGGCCGCCGGGTCGAGGAAGACCAGCTTCACGTCCTTCGGGGTCAGACCGACGCTCTTCAGCGCGTTCAGGGCCAGACCGTGGGCCGAACTGCCCTGCGGGACGGCGATCCTCTTGCCCTTGAGGTCGGCGGCCGTCTTCAGCTTCGAGCCCTTTGGCACGATGATGTTCTCGTTCGACTGGGTGGGTGCGAGGGAGCGGTTGACGGCCACGACCTTGAAGCCGTACTCCTTCGCGGCGCCGGTGATCGGCGGTACGTCGCCGACGCTGCCCAGGTCGATGTCGCCCGAGGCGGCGGCCTGCACAAGCGGCGGACCGTAGGTGAAGCGGGCGAACTTCACCTTGTAGGGCGCGTTGTCGAACACGCCGGTGACCTTCGCAAGTTCCTGGCTGCCGTCACCGCCGTTGTCGCCGATCGTGAAGGTGTACTTGCTCCACTCGGGGTGCTTGGCGTCACTCGCGTCGACGGCGTTGCTCAGCGGCGCGGCGGTGTCCGACGACGATCCTCCGCAGGCGACGAGGGTACTCGCCAGAGCGAGCGAGCCGACTGCGCCGATGAGTCTCGTGGTTCTCTTTCGCATGGGTGTCGTGCTTTCTGTGCTGGGTGAGGGTGTTCGGGGAGGTCAGTGCTGGCCGGCGAGGCCGAGGTCTTCCAGGAGCCGGGCGCGCAGTTCCTCGCGTGCGATGCTCGCCTCGCGGTCCGCGGCGGTGAGGTGCACCTCGTGCGAGGTGCCGATGCGGCCGTTGCTCATGACGACGATGCGGTCCGCCAGGGCGATCGCCTCGTCGACGTCGTGGGTGACCAGCAGCATGGCCGCCTGATGCTTGGTCCGCAGCGCGCGTACGAGGTCGTGCATGCGCAGCCGGGTGATCGCGTCGAGGGCGGCGAACGGTTCGTCGAGCAGGACGAGTTCGGGCTCGGAGACGAGCGCCCGCGCGAGTGAGACCCGCTGGGCCTCGCCGCCGGAGAGTTCCTTGGGCCAGGCCCTCTCGCGGCCGGCGAGGCCGACCTCGGCGAGTACGTCGCGGGCCCGCTGCTCAGCGTCGTACCCGTGCAGGCCGAGCGTGACGTTGCGCAGTACCCGCTGCCAGGGCAGCAGCCGGTCGGCCTGGAAGACGATCGCGCGCCGGGCCGGGACCTCCACGCGCCCGCCGTCGGGCCGGTCCAGTCCGGCGAGCAGCCGCAGCAGGGTGCTCTTGCCGCAGCCCGAAGGGCCGAGCAGGATCACCAACTCCTCGTCGGCGATGGTGAGGTCGAGGTGGTCGAGCACCACCCGGTCACCGAACTGTCGGACCACCTGCTCGACGACGACCCCGGTCTGCCGACGGGGCTCCGTCGCGGTCGTGCTGCTCATGACGCCTCATAACTGGGTCGCCACCGCAGCAGCACCCGCTCGAGAGCCCGGACGAACTGGTCGGCGAGCAGACCGAGGAGCGAGTAGATCACCAGTCCCACGAAGACCTGGTTGGTCTGGAGATACGTCTGCCCCTGAGTGATGAGGAAGCCAAGTCCCTTGTCCGCGTTGACGGTTTCGGCGGCGACGAGACCCAGGACGCTGTATGCGAGGGAGAACCGGAGGCCCACCAGGAACCCCGGCAGGGCCCCGGGCACCAGCACGCGCGTCACCAGGCGCCAGCTGCCCGCGCCCGTCGTGCGCGCCATTTCGATCAGCCGCTGGTCGACGCCCCGTATCGCGGCGAACAGGTTGAGATACATCGGGACACCGGCGCCGAAGGAGATCAGCAGCACCTTCGTGAGCTCGTCGATGCCGAACCACACGATCATCAGCGGCAGCACCGCGAGGAGGGGGATCGTGTTCAGCACCTGTACCAAGCCGTTGAACAGGTACTCACCGCTGCGTAGCAGCCCGCCGAGCACCCCGCTGACGATGCCCACCGTCAGACCGATCGCGAGACCGATGCCGGCCCTCTGCAGCGAGATGGCCAAGTCCGGCCCGAGGACGCCCTGTTGCCAAAGATCGGCGGCGGACCTCACGATCGACGTCGGTGCGGGGGCGTAGGTCTTCGCCAACACTCCGGCCCGGGCGAGGATCTCCCAGGCGATGAGGATCGCGACCGGAGTCGTGTAGATGCCCAGCGGCCAGCGCAGGCGCTCGCGGAGTGTGCTGAGCGGCGTCCGGCGGCGGGCGTCGCGCGGCAGGAACACCTCGCGTTCCCGCGTGCCCGTCGTCTCGGCGTCCGGGACCTTGGTGACGGCCGGCGCCTTGAGGCTGAGATCGGTCATGCCGCCACCGCCAGCACGCTGCTGTAGTGCGAGGCATCGCCGATCAGTTGCTCGCTGCGGCGGCCGTCGACACCGGTCGGTACCTCTCCTGCGATGGTCACCCGGTTGAGGCGGCGCGGGTGGTCGTCGTAGTTGTCCACCGCGTAGTGCTGGGTGATCCGGTTGTCGAAGATCAGCAGCTGGTTCGGAGACCAGGTCCAGCTCAGGATGTTCTCCGGACGGGTCACATACGACTGGAGGATGCGCAGCAGATCTGCCGAGTCGCCGCTCGACAGGCCGACGATCCGCTTGGCGAAGCCACCGATGAACAGCCCGCGTTCGCCGGTGAGCGGATGGACTCGCACGACCGGGTGCTCGGCCTCGTAGGGCGTCGAGACGAAGGCCCGGTCGTACTCCTGTCGCTGCGCCGTCGTGGCTGCGGGGCGGGCGTAGTCGTGCTGGTTGGTGTGCACGACGCGCAGCGTGTCCGCGAGGGAGCGCAGCGGTTCGGGGAGGTCGCGGTAGGCCGCGGCGGCGTTGGCGATGAGCGTCTGGCCGCCGTAGGGCGTGGTCACGATGGACCGGAGCGTGGTGAGCTGCGGCGGGTTGACCACGAAGGTGACGTCCGTGTGCCACTCGTTGGCCTTGGACGTCGCGCTGTCGACGGCAAGGACATTCGTCGTGCCGTCTGCGGCCGGCACGTTCGGATGGGCGGTGGTGAGTTCGCCGAACCACCCGGCCACGCGCTCCTGGCCGGCGTTGTCGAGCTGCACGTCGTCGAACACGATCGCCTTGTGTTCGTTGAGGGCGTCTCGGAGCGTCGTGACTGTCGAGAGGTCGGGTGGCGCCGCGAGGTCGACGCCGTCGACGACCGCGCCGATGCGGCCGGTGAGCTTTCGGATGGACGGAGGCATGAGGGGATCCCTCCCGGGCAGATGGGCACGCCAAGGGGTGCTGGAGAACGGAGAGTCGAGTGAAGGGGGTGGGGTACTGCGCAGGACTGATCGACCATGCGGAATACCGGACTGGGCCGGCCGGAGAGAGGACGCGTGGTCGCCGAAGGCGCGTGGTCGCAGGACCGCTACAGCCGCGATCTCAGCGGCCGCGTCGGCGTGCGCGAACAGGCTCCCGGCTCATACGAGGGAGGTGAGAGGGGAGGGGAGGGGAGCCCTCAGGAGGTGGATACGACGATCCCTTGCCGCGTCAGCGACAACAAAACGCGCTGGAGACGTGCGCCAGGTCGATGTGGCGCCGCCGAGTGAGGTCCACGCGCGGGTTCATAAGACGGGAGTTCAGCAGAGGTCCACCACGTCGGTCAATATCTTTCCGGACAGGTCTTGCATTGCGGACACGGAGAACGTCTCCGCCTCGTCGTGGAGATCGCACAGCCCGCATCGCTTGCCTCTGACGTGTGCGTCAAGGGCAAGCCCCCTGTGCGGCAGCGCCGCCGGTCGTCCACGCCCGGACCGTTTCCCTCGATCAGCAGCCCGGTGCTTCGTTGTCTTCCCGGGGCTGCGCACTCTGCTCGATCCCCCCGGTGGCCACGCCCGAACAGCGGGCCCTGCAGACAACCACCCCGGTGAGCGTCAGCGGGCGGCCGCGGAGCGGGCCGAGGCCGAGAACGTCAGCCGGGAGTTGCGGGCGGTGCGCCGGGGTGGGGTCGGGCGGCCCAGGCGCTGCGCGACGCGGCGGCGTTCGAATGAGCCCGGCCCACCGAGGCCCCACACGACGGCGGGGCCTCGGTACGGTCATCGCCTGCGTTTCGTCAGCACCACGGATTGGGCGCCGCGCTGCCGGTGAGCGCTCGGAGGGTCAGCGTGGGGCGAGGAGCCGTCCCGCGTTCTGCAGGACGTACCGTGCCACGTTCGTGCCAAGCGTGATCCCCGCCTCGTCGGCCGACCGGGTGTGGATGCCGGAGAAGACCCGAGCGTCCACGTTCTCGTCCGCGAGCTGCTTCCAGGCGGTGTACGTCCTCGTCACCCCGGGCGCGGTGGGGCTGGTGAGGTCGAACGGGGCGGTACGCGGCCCGACCAGCGCCGACAGCACGGTCCGTGCGGCGCCCGCGTAGGTGTTGTGGCCGCTGGGGTAGTCCGGATGAGCGGGGGTGGTGTGCAGCGGCGTCCAGTCCGGGTCGGGGTCGATGGTGCCGGTGCGGATCGCGGTGACGGGACGCCAGCGGTCGTAGGTGTACTTGCTGTCGGAGGTGGCGATCTGTGTGTCCACCAGCGCCACGTGGAAGAGCGCGACCAGCCGCGCCTGCCCGGCGATCCCCTGGTCCGCGCGCGAGAGCGCCACCCGCAGCGGCTCGGTGTAGAGGGTGAGGGAGGAGCCCAGCCAGAAGGTGGCCGTCTCGGTCTGGCGGGCGCTGCGCACCGCGCTGTCCGCGGCACCGTACGCCCGCACCTCCGCGAGGTCGGCGGCGTAGCGCCGGGAGTCGAGGGCGGGCGGCGGGCCGAGCCGGAACTGGCTCTGCGTTTTGAGCAGGAACGGCTTGGCGAGACGGTTGCCGTACTGGGCCGCCGGTGCGTAGCCGGGCGGCGTCGGCTGCCACACGCCCGGCGCCGGGGGCTTTACGGGATAGGGCGCGTTGACCGAGGCGGGATCCAGGCCGTCGCCCTCCCTCGACTTCAGGACAAGATCGGCCTGCTTCTCCCCGGCTGCGACACCCCGCTCCTCAGCGGGGCCATCGGGGATCGCGTCGAGGGTCTCCTTGTACGTCGCGTCGAGCTGCTCCGCACGGCTCGGGACCAGCGTCACCAGCGCACGGTGTACGGCCCCGGCGAGCGCCGCCTCCTGAAACGCGCCGCGTTCGACGCCCGTGGGCACGCTTCGGGTGGCCCTGGCGGCAGCGAGCCAACTGATGGCCCACGTACGGCTGTTGGTGATCTGGGTGGATGCCCCGGCCGCCGCGATGGTCTCGGCGGTGGCGTCGTACCAGGCGAGGGACGTGGACGTACGGCCGGCCGCCGAGGCCTGTGGAACGGCGACGGACGCGGACAACAGCGCCGCCGCACCCAGGACTACGAGGGCGGGCCGCGTTCTGGTGAAACTCACGTGATCTCCTTCGGTTTTCGGTAGGGGTGAAAGAGCCGCTGAGGCATGAAGAGGGCGAGGTGCGACACCCGCGCCACGGGGGATCAGGTCGATTCCTTGGAGCGGGGAACCGCGTGGGCGAGGCGCGCCGCCGCGGGTGCGGACAGGCGAGACGGCGGGGCGGTGCCGCGCCGCAAGGACAGCAGCAGGGCAACGGCGAGCAGGCCCGCGCAGACACAGGAGGCCAGCGCGTACCCCGACCGAGGTTGACCGTCTCCCGGGGGACCGGAAGCGGCGTGCAGATAGACCGCCGGGACGGCGCTGAGGCAGATGGCCGCCGCGATGCGCTGGGCCATCTGCAGGACGCCGCCGCCCACTCCCGCGGCCTCGGCAGGCGCATGCTGCAGCACCTGGGTCTGGTTGGGCGAGACGGTGAGCCCTCCGGCGGTGCCGGACATCAGCTGCGTCCCGGCCAGTGTCATCGGCAGCGCCTCCGTCGGCGCGTAGAGCGCGACTGCCGCTCCCGTCAGAGCGGCACCGATGCCCAGGGTCAGTCCGACGGTCACCGTACGCGGTCCGATCCGTCGCACGAGCCGCCAGGCCAGGGCCGAAGAGATGCCCATCCCGACCGCCCCGGGGAGGGTGACCGCCGCCGTGAGCAGAGCGGACAGACCGAGGCCGCTTTGCAGGAAGACGGTGAGTACGAGGAACGCGGCCAGTGAGGAGCCGAACTGGGCCATGGCGACGGCTGTGCCCAGCATGTACGGCTTCGACGAGGTCAGCGCGGGGTGCACCAGCGGCTGACGGCCCCGCCGCACCCGCAGGCGCTGGTGCACGGCGAAGACGGCTGCCAGCACGCCCACCGCGGTGCCCCACAGCAGTGTTTCTCCCCCGTTGTCCGGGGTGCGGATGAAGGGCACCATCAGCGTCAGCGTGCAGCCGCAGAGCAGACCGAGGCCCAGGACGTCCAGCCGGGAGTTGCGGGCGGTGCGCCTGGGCGGAGGCAGCAGGCGCGCCGCGAGGGTCAGGGTGAGTACGGCGCACGGAGTGCTCATCAACAGGCAGCACCGCCAGCCCGCCTCGGGGCCGAGTCCGGCGACGAGCGCACCGCCGAGTGGCGGGCCGAGGGCCGTGGCCACGCCGCCGGTGACCGCGTACAGGCCTAGCGCACGCCCGCGGGCCGGACCGTGGAAGACGTCCTGAATGGTGCCGATCACCTGCGAGTTGACAAGCCCGGCCGCAGCACCCTGGACCAGCCGGGCACCGATCAGGGTCTCCGGCTCACCTCCGGTCGCGGCCGTCACCCCGGCCAGGAGGAAGACCGCCACCCCGGCCATGAAGAGACGCTTGCGCCCGTGCAGGTCACCGAGGCTGCCACCGGGGACGAGGGCCAGGCCGAAGGCCAGCGAGTACCCGGCCACGATCCACTGGACGTCCGCCCCGGTGGCCCCGAGCGACTGGCGCATGCTCGGGATCGCGATGTTGAGCACAGCCTGGTCCAGCAGGGTCGTCGCGCCCGCCGCCATGCACACCAGCAGCACCCGCCGTGCGGCGCGGTCTTCTCCCGGGAGCACTACGCCCGCCGGGACGACCGCGGCAGGCCCAGGTGATCGCGCAGTGTGCGGCGCGTGCAGTGGGTGCGGAACCGGCTGCGGCGCCGCAGCTCAGGGATGACGCGCTCGGCGAAGGCGTCCAGGCCGCTCGGCCCTGCGTTCACCCGGTCGTCGGCCGCGCCGGTGCCACAGGCGGTCGCGGCCAGGCCGGCGAGGACCGAGGGGGCGGCGAGCCGGAGGGCGGTGCTGCGGCGCATGGCGGATCGTGTTCCTCGGGTGCCGGCGACGGGGTTCATACGGCGGCGGCTCTCAGCCCTGCGTCGAGGTCGGCGATCAGGTCGTCGACACCCTCGATCCCGACCGACAGCCGCACCAGGCCGGGGGTGACCCCGGCCGCGGCCTGCTGACCGGCGTCCAGTTGGGCGTGGGTGGTGGCGGCGGGCTGGATGACGAGGCTGCGTACGTCGCCGATGTTCGCGAGATGGCTGAACAGCCTGACGCCCTCGACGAAACGCCGGCCCGCCTCCAGGCCACCGGCGAGTTCGAAGGCGAGGACCGCTCCGGCACCGCGCGGCAGATACCGCTTGGCCTGCGTCTGCCACGGGCTTGAGGGCAGGGAGGCGTAGTGGACCCGTGTCACCTGCGGCTGTTCCTCCAGCCATTCCGCGAGCGACTGGGTGTTGGAGACGTGCCGTTCGACGCGCAGGCTGAGCGTCTCCAGGCCCTGCAGGAGCAGGAAGCTGTTGAAGGGCGAGACGGCCGGTCCCAGATCCCGGACCAGGCGGGTACGCAGACGCAACAAGTAGGCAAGGCCGAGGTCGGAGAAGGAGTCCCAGAAGGACAGGCCGTTGTAGGTCGGATCGGGGCGGGTCAGTCCCGGCCATCGATCGGGGTCGGCACCGAAGTCGAAGTGCCCGCTGTCCACGACGACCCCGCTGATACCGGTGCCGTGGCCGGAGAGGAACTTGGTGGTGGAGTGCACGACGATGTCGGCGCCGTGTTCGAACGGGCGCAGCAGGTAGGGCGTGAGCACGGTGTTGTCGACGACGAGCGGCACGCCGACCTCGTGGGCGATGCGGGCCACCGCCTCGATGTCGAGGATGTTGCCGCGTGGGTTGCCGACGGTCTCACCGAAGAACGCCTTCGTGGTGGGACGTACGGCCGTGTACCAGGCGCCCAGGTCGTCCGGGTCGTCGACGAAGGTGACATCGATGCCGAAGTCGGCGAAGGTGTGCTCCAAGAGGGTGCGGGTGCCGCCGTACAGGGACGACGAGGCGACGATGTGATCGCCTGCGCGTGCCAGGTTGAGCAGGGCGAGGCTCGTCGCGGCCTGGCCGCTGGCCACGGCGACCGAGGCCGACCCGCCCTCCAGGGAGGCGATCCTCTCCTCGGCCACCGCGGTGGTCGGGTTCGACAGCCGTGTGTAGGCGTGAGTGGTCAGGTCGGCCAGTTCGAAGGCCGCGGCGGCGTGCGCGGTGTCCCGGAAGACGTAGCTGGTGGCCTGGTGGATCGGCACCGCCCGGGCGCCGGTCGCGGGGTCGGGAACGGCGCCGGCATGCACCTGACGGGTCTCGAAGGCCCAGTTGCTCATAGGTTCTGGGCCTCCCGCTTCACCAGGACGTCGGACCACCAGCGCTCGGCGACCCGCGGATGCGAGCGGAGCCAGCCGACGACCGCGTTCTCCCCGAAGGCCGCGAGCAGCGGGTTGTCCGGGTCGTCGGTCACGCCACGGCTCAACGCCGCCAGCTCCGGGGGAAGTTGCAGCGGCTTGACAACCGCGTCCAGGCGCGGGCCGAGGAAGAAGGGGATCGAGTAACGGTGCACACCGGGCTGCGGACTGACCACCCGGTGGTGAGTGGCCTTCAGATAGCCCTGGGTGGCGATCTCCAGCATCTCACCGATGTTGAACACGAACGCGCCGGGCACGGGTACCGCGTCGATCCACTCGCCGTCCTCGCGCTGCACCTGGAGCCCGCCGACCTCGTCCTGCTGCAACAGCGCAAGATAGCCGTAGTCCTTGTGCGCGCCCACGCCCTGGTCTGCGTCCTCGGCGACGCGCGGCGGATAGTGCACGATCTTCACGTGCACGGCCGCCTCGTCGTCGAACCACTGGTCGAAGTAGCCCTCGTCCTGCCCGAGCGCCGCGGCGAGCGCCCGCAGCACCTCACGACTCACCCGCAGCGCCTCCGCCTGCCAGCGCAGCACGATGTCCCGCAGCTCCGGTAGTGCGGAGGGCCATTGGTTGGGGCCGATCAGGCGCAGATAGTCGGGATCGTCCGGGCCGGTCCCGAGCGCCGCCCGCTCCGGACCGATGTCGATCTGCTCGCGCCAGTCGGCGCTGCCCCCCGTGTATTCGGTGCCGGTGCGCGTATAGCCGCGAAACTGGCCTGAGTTGAGGTTCTCGATCTCCAGCCGCTGCTCCTCCGGCAGCGCGAAGAAGCGGCGGGCCGCGCTCAGCACCTCTTCCCGCAGTGCCCCTGACACACCGTGCCCGGTGACGTAGAAGAAGCCCACCTCGTGGGCGGCGGAGCGGAGTTCGGCGAGGAGAGCGTCACGGTCCCTGTCCGGGGCGCGGAAGCGGGAGATGTCGATGACAGGCAAGGCTGTGGACTGGGCCATGGAAGATTCCTTCACGGCAGGGCGGACACGCGCGCTCCACAACTACGCCCCAAAGATGGCTAGTTGAGGGCGAAAGGAGGCAGCAGACAGAAAGAGAAGAACGAGATCGCGAGCCGTCGAACGGCGGTCAGCAACAGACCTGGTCGAACTGGTCGGCGCGGCGGCTCACCCAGAACGGGTCGAGCAGCACCGTGTGTGCCGTGCCAGTGGTCTCCATGGCCGGATCAAAGCACACCAGGAAAGATGCGTCCACCATGCGTCCCAGCGGGCGAGACGACCCTGCGCCCATGGTCGACCTTGACATTCAGCGGGGCGGACGACATACGTTGAACGGGAAAGTTCCTGACAGGTGGAGGCTTCGATGCACGTACTGGGCGCGGCACCGCGCGGTGCGTGCACTGGTGCGCGGCTGATCACCCGGCGGCATGTCGACTACTGCCGCACCTCCTCCGCCGTTTGTCCTTCCGTACACGTCTGACCCCTGCCGGCCAGTCCCGCCGGCTGTCTCGTCGTGGCCTGTGGCCGCGCGTGCTCGCGTCTTCGTGCTCCCGTGTTCGCGGAAGGAACCCCATTGTCCGGCTCTGCCCTGCACCTCGCCGTCGAGCTCGACGGCGACGGCGCCCACCCCGCGGCCTGGCGCCGCGCCGCCCACTCCCCCGATCAACTGCTCACGCCGCGCCGCGTGGCCCGGGTCGCCGCCATCGCCGAGAACGCCGGGTTCACCCTGATCACCCTGGACGACGGCGTGCTGCCGCCGGGCGCCGCACCGGATCCCGTGGGCCGGATCGGCGCAGTCGAGCGGGCGGCTTTCGTCGCGGCGTCCACGAGCACCATCGGGATCGCGCCGGTCGTCCCGGTCACGTATGCGGAGCCCTTCCACGTCTCCAGTCAGTTGGCGTCCCTGGACCACATCTCCGCCGGTCGCGCCGGGTGGGTGGTGACGGAGGAGGAGCGTCCCGAAGCGGCCCGGGCCTGGGGGCGCCCGCTCGTCGCCGGCGCCGACGCGCGGGCCCGGGAATCCCGTGATGGGGTCGAGGTGGCCCGCGCCCTGTGGGACTCGTGGGAGGACGACGCGGTCATCCGGTCCGTGGCCACCAGCCGCTACCTCGACCGCGAACGGCTCCACTACATCGACTTCACCGGTGAGACGTATGCCGTCAAGGGCCCGGCGATCGTGCCGCGCCCGCCCCAGGGGCAGCTTGTCGTCCTGGGCCGTCCGGACCGGGTTCCCTACGCACAGCTCGACGTCGCGCTCGTCACAGGGCGCGACCTCGCATCGGTCGCCACGGCCGCCGCAGCCGCCGGTACGCCCCGCGTCTTCGCGGAGGTCGAAGTGGCACTGGACACACCCGAGGCCACAGCCGCCGAACGCGTCGCAGACCTCGAACGACACGCGGAATGGACCGACCGGGGAAGGCTGCGGCACGTCGGCCCCGCCAACCAACTCATCGCCTTGCTGGATGACTTGAGCCGTCACGTCGACGGCGTACGGCTGCATCCGCTGGTGCTGGACGAGGACCTGTCCGTCCTCTCCCGCCTCGTCCTGCCGGACCTGTCCGAGCGGCGTCTTGTCGCCCGCCCGGTGCCCGGCACGTCCCTGCGCTCGACCCTGGGTCTGCAGCGCCCCGCCAACCGCTTCGCCACCGCCGCCGCGGCCGCCCCGGAGGACGCCCGATGACCCGCACCGACCCCCTCGACGTCCCCCGGCCCGACGCCCAGCTCCACTTCGGGGTGTTCTTCCAGGGCGTCAACCACTGGACCATCTGGTCCGCCCCCGACAGCGGCTCCCAGATCGACCCAGCCTCCTTCCGCCGGGTCGCCCAGACCGCGGAACGCGGCCTGTTCGACGCCTTCTTCCTCGGTGAGGGACTGCGGCTGCGCGAGGTCGACGGCAGGATCCACGACCTCGACGTGGCCGGACGGCCGGACGCCCTCACCCAGCTCGCCGCGCTGGCCGCGGTCACCCGCCGCATCGGCCTGGTCTCCACGTCCAACTCCACCTTCAACGAACCCGCCGACCTGGCGCGCCGCCTCTCCGGTCTGGACCTGCTCTCCGAGGGCCGCGCCGGCTGGAACGTGGTGACCACGGACAACGCCTGGACCGGCGCGAACTTCCGCCGCGGCGGTTACCTCGACCACGCCGACCGCTATCGGCGCGCCGAGGAATTCCTCACCGTGGCCCGCGCCCTCTGGGACGGCTGGGAGGACGGGGCAGTCTCCGGCTCCATCGGCGCGCCCGCCTGGTCGCTGCCCGGCGCCGTACACCAAGTACGGCACAAGGGACCGCAGTTCGACGTCGACCTCGCTCCGACCCTGCCGCGCAGCGCCCAGGGTCACCCGGTGATCTTCCAGGCCGGTGACTCCGGTGAGGGGCGCGACTTCGCCGCCCGCAACGCCGACGTCATCTTCTCCGCGCACGGCAACGACTTCGACGACGCGCTGGCCTTCGCCGAAGACATCCGGCGCCGGCTGCGCGCGGTCGGACGGCCCGACGACGACCTACGCATCCTGCCCGGCGCCGAGATCATCATCGGCGCCACCGAGGAGGAGGCGCAGGAGAAGAAGCACTGGATCCGGCTCCAACAGGTCACCCCGGCCACGGCTTTGGGGATCACCGGGCAGCTGTGGGGCATCGACCTGTCCGACCGTGACGCCGACGGGCCGCTGCCGAAGGATGACCCGGTCGTCACCGAGAACGACGGCTCCTTCGGTGCCCGGCGCATCGCCGACCCGCGTGCCGTCGTCGCGGAGTGGCGGGCGAAGGCGGAGGCGCACGGCTGGTCCCTGCGCGAGACCGTCATCGCGCTGGGCCCGCAGCGCGGGCACGTGGGCACTCCGGCCGGCCTCGCGGACAAGTTCGCCCACTACGTACGGCACGGCGCGATCGACGGCTTCAACGTCACTCCGTACCTCATCCCCGACGGCCTCGACGACATCGTCGATCTGCTCGTCCCGGAACTGCAGGAACGCGGGATCTACCGCACCGAATACACCGGCAACACCCTGCGCGAGAACCTCGGCCTGCGCGCACCCCTCACCCACCGGTCCGCACCGCGCCAGCGGCAGGCTGGCTGAGCCCCCGGGCCGGCCCTTCCCTTCATGACTGAGTACACATGACTGACAAGAGGCTGTCACACGTGGACCGGAATGCGGGTTCGGCCGACGCCCGTTCTGAACTGACATGACTGTTGGAGTAGCGCTCAACGCGTCCGACGCGCCGAACCAGGTCGACGCGACCGTCCGACTCGCCCAGGAGGCAGCAGAGTTCGGTCTCACATCTGCCTGGTTCGGGCAGACCTTCGGCGCGGACTCACCCCAGCTCGCGGCGATCGTCGGGCGCGAAGCGCCCGGACTGCAGGTCGGCACCTCCGCGATCCCCGTCTTCGGCCGCCACCCGCAGCTCGTCTCCAGCCAGGCCCAGACCGCCCAGGCCGCGACCCACGGCCGCTATCACCTCGGTCTGGCCCTGGGCACGAAACTGCTGACGGAGTCCGGCTTCGGCCTGCCTTTCGAACGCCCCATCGCCCGGCTGCGCGAATTCCTCACCGCCCTGAGGCAGTTGATCGATACCGGCACGGCCGACTTCCACGGCGAGCTGCTCACCGCGACCACACCGATCCCGGCGCGGGTACCGGGGGCAGAGAGCGGTGTCCCCCTGCTCGTCGCCGCGATGGGGCCGCAGGCGCTGCGGGCAAGCGGTGAGCTGGCCGACGGGATCCTGCCGTATCTGGTGGGACCGCGCGCTCTGGCGGACCACGTCGTGCCCGCCCTGACCGCCGCGGCCGAGGCCGCCGGCCGCCCCACGCCCAGGATCGTGGCTCTGGTGCCCGGCGTGGTCACCGACGACGTCGACAGGGTGCGGAAAAAGGCCACCGAGAACCTCGCGTTCTACGAACAGATCCCGTCCTACGCGCGGGTCATCGAGCTCTCCGGCGGCCGACGGGCCGCCGACCTGGCCGTGATCGGCGACGAGAAGACCGTCGAGGCCGAGGTACGCCGTTACCGCGACGCGGGCGCCACCGAGGTCGTGTTCTCGGGCACCGAGATCGCCGGAGAAGCCGACCGCCGACGCACCTGGCGACTCCTCGGCGAACTGGCGGGCTGAGTACACCCGTCGGCCCGACAACCCCTTGCATCCCCTGCCCGAAGGCACCCCCGGCACAAAGGAGATTCCCATGACCACCGAGGCCACCACCACGGACCTCCACGCCTTCACCGAGACCTGGCTGGAGTGGTACCGCAGCCAGGAGGCCCGGCTCGCCGCCCCGCACGGGTTCCTGGCGGTCACCGGCCTGCACTGGCTCGACGACCGGCCCCAGCGCTTCCCGGACGCGCCCGGCGCGTGGCACACCGGCCCCGAAGGCGTCGTCGTGGACCTCGACGAGGGCGAGGAGCTGGTCGTCGACGGGACGCCGGTGCGCGGCGAGCACCGCTTCGGCGTGCTTCCCGAGCGCGGCGGCGTCGACGCCGTCTGGGGAGACGCCGTCATCGAGGTCGCCAAGCGCGGCGGCCAGGACATCGTGCGCCCCCGGCACCCGGACGCTCCGCTGCGCACGGCCTTCACTGGAACACCCGCCTACACCCCCGACCCGCGCTGGGCCGTGACCGGCCGGTACATCCCGTTCGATTCACCGCGGCCGACCACCGTGGGCGCCGCGGTCGAGGGCCTTGAGCATGTCTACGACGCTCCGGGCAGGGTCGAGTTCGAGCTCGACGGGCGCTCGCTGTCGCTGACCGCATTTCCTGGCCATGGTGCGGGACGGCTGTTGGTGCTGTTCACCGACGCGACCTCCGGGGTCACCACCTACGCCGCCAACCGGTCCCTGGCGCTCGATCCGCCCGCCGCCGACGGCACCGTCGTCCTGGACTTCAACCGCGCCGCGAACCTGCCCTGCGCCTACACGGACCTGGCCACCTGCCCGCTGCCCCCGGCCGAGAACCGGCTGCCCGTGGCGATCGAGGCCGGCCAGAAGATCCCCCGTGAGCGCGGAGGCTCCTGAGCCGGACGCACTCGCGCCCCGACTCCCCTGACGAGGCGTCCTTTTACGCCATTGACGTACGCCAAGACCGCTCCGTACGATCACGGACGGCATTGAGTGTCAGCGTCAAGCCCTGGCTCGCTGACCGGCAACCCTCCCGCGCGGTGGGGTGCTCCAGGTGAAAGCCCGGCGGGATCACCGACGATCTCCGCAAGCGCGTGGCCCCGTGACCGGGGCCGGATCATGTGGAGGACCGATATGCGGCACGGTGGTGACGTCAGCGCCCGTTTCGCCGGCGCCACCGTGTTCTCCCGGCTCTCGCGTCGGCGCCACATCGACCTCAAGCGCTCGACCAGCTGTCTCTGTCAGGCCTGACGGGTCTTCCCGCCGTAGGCCGCAGTACGACACCTGTCGTCGCCGCACCCGCCTGCGCCTGATCTACGCCTGTCTTTGATCCCCCGTTTCGCCCTGATCCCCGTCTGCACAGCGCTCCCCCGGCACCGGCGTCACGCCGGCCGGGGCCGCACGCCCACGCACGGCCTTGCCTGTACGGCGTCCGTGCCTGGTGACACGAGTAGGAGAAGCCCTCCGTGACTGTACTTTCCCAGGTCAGAACCTCCCGGTGGGCGGCACTGACCGCCCTTGTGACCACCAGTGTTCTGCTGACCGCCTGCGGCTCCGACGGCGGCGATTCCGGCAGCGGCACCGGGCAGCCCAAGTCCGGCGGCACCCTGACCTTCGCGGTGGGTTCGGACGCCGGCTGCGTGGATCCGCAGCAGGTCGCCAGCAACGAGACCATCTACTCGGTGCGCCAGATCGTGGACTCCCTGACGGACCAGGACCCCAAGACCGGCAAGATCGTGCCGTGGCTGGCGAAGAGCTGGGACATCAGCTCCGACACCACGACGTTCACCTTCCATCTGAGGTCGGGCGTCACCTTCAGCGACGGCTCGAAGCTGACCGCTCAGGTGGTCAAGGACAACTTCGACGCGGTGCCGAAGCTCGGTGCCCTGGGGACGCTCGCCGAGGGCTATCTGAGCGGCGTCAAGAGCACCACGGTGGTCGACCCGCTCACTGTGAAGGTGACCTTCAGCCAGCCCAATGCCCAGTTCCTGCAGGCCACTTCGACGCACTCGCTGGGGATCGAGTCCTCGACCAGCGTGAAGAAGACTCCGCAGCAGAAGTGCAGCGACGGGGTGATCGGCTCCGGACCCTTCGTGCTGAAGCGGTACGTGCAGAACCAGTCGATCACCCTCGCCAAACGCACCGGATACGCCTGGGGGTCCTCGCTGTGGAGCAAGAAGGGCGAGGCGTACCTGGACAAGCTGGTGTTCAAGGTCGTGCCGGAGGCGGGTGTGCGGGCCGGCAGCCTGCAGTCCGGCCAGGTCGACGCCGTCTCCAGCGTCGGCAAGGCCAACGAGGCGGCCCTCAAGGGCGGCCAGGTCACCCTCCAGCGACGGGCCAACCCCGGCGTCGTGTTCGGTCTCGGCCTCAACAACTCACGGCCGCTGTTCAAGGACGCCAAGGTGCGCCAGGCGATCCTGTACGCCATCGACCGGCAGCAGATCGCCGACACGGTGTTCCCGACCGGTACCCAGCCGGCCACCAGCGTCCTCGCGCACACCACACCCGACTACACCGACCTCGCCTCCGGCCTGACCTTCGACGCGGCCAAGGCCAAGTCCCTGCTGGACGGGGTCGGCTGGAGGACCGGCGGCGACGGCATCCGCGCCAAGGACGGCAAGAAGCTCAGCCTGACCATCAAGTGGTTCCCCAACGCGGCCACCAACCAGCCCGCGCTGGAGCTGATCCAGCAGCAGCTCAAGGCCGTCGGCGTCGAAGTGGTTCTCAAGCAGCTCCAGATCACGCAGTTCGCCCCGACCCTCCAGTCGGGTGACTACGACGCGGTGTGGGGCAACGTGACCCGTGCCGACCCCGACATCCTGCGCAGCTCCTTCTCCACCAAGCTGGCCAACTTCTACCGTCTGCCCGCCAGTTCCCTCGACTCCGCGCTGTCCGAGCAGGCCGCGACCGTCGAAGCGGCCAAGCGCAGGCAACTGGTCACTCAGGCACAGCGGTTGATCGTGCAGAACGCCCGCTACGTGCCGGTGGTGGAGCTCCAGACCCAGCTGGGCGTGGCGAAGAAGGTGCACGACCTGAACTTCGACGCCTCCAGCCGGATCCAACTGCACGACACCTGGATCGGCTAGCGCATGCGCCGCTATGTGATCAAGCGGCTGGCCCAGGCGGTCGGGGTACTGTGGGCGGCCTACACGGTCTCGTTCCTGGTGCTGGACTATCTGCCGGGCGACCCGGTCACGGCGATGGCCAGCGCTGGTATGGACTCGGGGCAGGTCGACCCGAAGCAGCTCGCGGCCCTGCGGCACGAGTACGGCTTCGACAAGCCGGTGCTGGTGCAGTACGCCGAGCACCTCGGCCGGGCGGTGCGCGGGGACTTCGGCGACTCGGTGTCGACCGGTCGGCCGGTGACCTCGACGCTGGCCGATGCACTGCCGCAGACGCTGCAGCTGACCGGCGCGGCCCTGTTGCTCGCGGTGCTCCTCGGCAGCGGCCTGGCGGTGCTGGCGACCTACACCGCCCAGCGCTGGCTGCGGCAGCTGCTGCTGTCGCTGCCGCCGCTGGGGGTGTCTGTGCCGACGTTCTGGGTGGGGCTGCTGCTGGTCGAGGTGTTCTCGTTCCGGCTGCGCTGGTTCCCGGCCTTCGGCAACGACGGATTCAAGGGGCTGGTATTGCCGGCGCTGACGCTGGCGGTGCCGACGGGCGCGCAGATCGCGCAGGTCCTCGCCAAGAGCCTGCTCACCGCGCTCGACCAGGCGTATGTGGACACCGCGCGGGCCAAGGGCGCCGGGCGGTGGCGGGTCCATCTGCGGCACGCGCTGCGCAACGCGTCCCTGCCGGCCCTGACAGTCGTCGGCCTCCTGGTGGGGCAGCTGATCGCCGGTTCGGTCGTCGTCGAGACGGTGTTCTCCCGCGACGGCCTCGGCCGCGTCACGGCGGCGGCGGTCACGGCCCAGGACATCCCGCTCGTGCAAGGGGTGGTGGTGTTCGGGGCGCTGATCTTCGTGACGACGAACCTGGTCATCGACCTGGTCTATCCACTCCTGGACCCGCGGATCGTGGTGGCCTCGGGCAGAAGGGCGGCACTCACATGAGCCAGAGCCTTGTCGACGACCCCGCCGAAACAGCACGGGGACCGGCCCGCCCGGTCGAGGCGGGGCCGAAACCTGATCCCGGGCGCCGCGTGGACGTACGACGGCTGCTGCGCTTCGTGGTGGGCCGCCCGGGGCTGCTCCTGTCCGTGGCCGTCCTCGTGCTGGTGGTGCTGGCCTCGTTCTGGCCGGACCTGTTCACCTCGCAGGACCCGCTGAAGGGCGTCCCCTCGCAGAACTTCCGCGGCCCGAGCGCACATCACTGGTTCGGCACCGACGAGCTGGGCCGCGACGTGTTCTCCCGGGTCGTCCACGGCGCCCAACTATCCCTGAAGGCAACGCTGATCGCCGTGCTGGTCGCCTTCTTGGTCGGCGGACTGCTCGGGGTGGTCGCCGGGTTCGTGGGCCGCTGGGTGGACGACGTACTCATGCGCTTCGTCGACGTGCTCCTGTCCATCCCCGCCCTGTTCATGTCCCTGGCCCTGGTCACCGCTCTCGGCTACGGCACGGTGAAGGTGGCGGTCGCGGTCGGCATCGCCAGCGTCGCCGCGTTCGCGCGGGTGGCGCGCTCAGAGGTGCTGCGGGTGCGGCAGGCCGTCTTCGTCGAGGCCTCACGCGCCGGCGGAGCACGCTGGTACTCGGTACTGGGCCGCCATGTGCTGCCCAACGCGGCGGGCCCGGTGATCGTCCTGGCCACCCTCGACTTCGGATCCTCCATCCTGGCCGTGTCCGCCCTGAGCTTCCTCGGCTACGGCGCTCCCCCGCCGGCCCCGGAATGGGGAACGTTGATCTCCGACGGCCGCAACTACCTCGCCAACGCCTGGTGGCTGACCGCACTGCCCGGCCTGGCGATCGCCGCGACCGTACTGGCCACCAACCGCATCGCCAGGGCGCTGGACGGCGAATGGTCCCGGCAGCGATGACCGACGAACGTGAGAACGGTGAGGACGTGACCACACCGCTGCTGGAGATACGCGACCTGTCGGTGTCGTACCGCACCCGCGGCGGCACAGTCCAGGCCGTCCGGGGCGTGGACCTCGACGTGTGGCCGGGACAGGTGACGGCGGTGGTAGGCGAGTCCGGCTCCGGCAAGAGCACGACCGCGCACGCGATCACCCGGCTCCTGTCGGCGAACGGCCGTATCGACGCGGGCACCATCCGCTTCGGCCCGCACGACCTCGCCACCCTCTCGGAAGCCGAACTGCGCACCGTACGCGGGACACGGGTCGGACTGGTCCCCCAGGATCCGACGGTCTCCCTCAACCCCGTCAAGCGCATCGGCGACCAGGTCGGCGAGGTGCTGCGCATCCACGGTCTCGCAACCCGGCGCTCGGCCCCCGCAGAGGCGATCGCCGTCCTGGACCGGGCCGGACTGCCCGACGCAGCCACCCGCGCCCGGCAGTACCCGCACGAACTGTCCGGCGGCATGCGGCAACGCGCCCTGATCGCCATCGCCATCGCCGCCCAGCCCGATCTGATCATCGCCGACGAGCCCACCAGCGCGCTCGACGTCACCGTGCAGCGGGTCATCCTCGACCATCTCCAGCGCCTCACCGAGGATTCCGGCACCGCGATCCTGCTCGTCACCCACGACCTCGGGGTCGCCGCCGACCGGGCCCAGCGCCTGGTGGTGATGTCCAAGGGCAGGGTCGTCGAGGCGGGCCCCACTCAAGACATCCTGGCCGACCCGCAGGACGACTACACCCGGCACCTGCTGGCCAGCGCCCCCAGCCTGACCACCGCCCGGCCCCGCACCCCGGCCTCCGGTTCCGCGGCGGAAACGGCGCCGTTGCTCGAAGTCCGCAACCTGGTCAAGGAGTTCAGGCTGCCCAGCAGCGGGGACGGGCCCCGCACCCTGCGCGCCGTCGACGACGTCAGCCTCACCCTCCACCGGGGCCAAACCCTCGCCCTGGTCGGCGAGTCGGGTTCGGGCAAGTCCACCACAGCCCGCCTGGTGCTCCGCCTCGCCGACGCGACCGCCGGACAGATCCTCTTCGACGGCACCGACGTCACCACCGCCAAGGGCGCCCGGGCCAGGCAGCTACGCCGCCGCGCCCAGCTCGTCTACCAGAACCCCTACGCCTCGCTCGACCCCCGCTTCTCCGTCGCCGAGGTGATCACCGAACCGCTTCGGGCCTTCAAGGTCGGCGGCCGTACCTCCCGGCTCGCCCGGGCCCGCGAACTCCTCGACCGGGTGGCACTGCCCGCCGCCACACTGGAACGCCGGCCGGCGGAACTGTCGGGCGGGCAGCGTCAGCGCGTGGCCATCGCACGGGCCCTCGCGCTTTCCCCCGACCTGGTGGTGTGCGACGAACCGGTCTCCGCCCTGGACGTGTCCGTGCAGGCCCAAGTCCTGGATCTGCTGGTCGAGTTGCAGGCCGACACGGGGGTGGCGTACCTCTTCATCTCGCACGACCTGGCCGTCGTACGGCAGATCGCGCACCAGGTCGCCGTCATGCGGGCCGGACGGGTCGTCGAAACGGGCCCACCGGAGGAACTGTTCACCCGCCCTCACCACGAGTACACCCGCGAATTGCTCGCGGCGATCCCTGGCGGGCGCGTCCCCGCCCCCGCCGTCGAAACCACCACGAGTCGAGGACCAGTCGCATGAGCACACCCACCATCACCTCTCTGGCCCTTCTCACCCCGGGCAACTTCGCCGACGACGACCCCTACACCGGCCTCGAAGAAACCCTCCAACTCTTCGAGTACGGCGAACGGCTCGGCTTCGACGGTGCCTGGGTCCGCCAGCGCCACCTCGAACACGGCGTCGGTTCGGCTGCCGTGTTCCTCGCCGCGGCCGGCCAGCGCACCCAGCGGATCGAGCTGGGCACAGCGGTCATCCCCATCGGCTACGAGAGCCCGTTCCGCCTGGCCGAAGACCTCGCGCTGGCCGACATACTGTCCCGCGGTCGTCTCCAGGTCGGCTTCAGCACCGGCATGCCGCACGCCGACCTGCTCGGTGACCTGGTGTACGACGGCGACTGGCGCAGCTTCGACCTGTCGTACGGCAGGATCGCCCGCCTCGTCGACCACCTGCGCGGCGACTACCTCGGCGGCCCGGACACCGTGATCCACTCGCCCGGCAACGTCCAGCGGCCGCGGCTGCAGCCGCACAACCCCGGTCTCGTGGAACGGATCTGGTACGGCGGAGGCAGTCTGCGCTCGGCCCGCTGGGCCGCCGAGAACGGTCTCAACCTGCTGTCCGGCAACATCGTCTCCGGCGAGGACACCGACGACTTCACCACCGCCCAGCTGAACCTGCTCTCCGAGTACCGGCGCAGCCTGGGCCCCGACCGGACAGCGGCGCGGGTGGCGCTCGGGCGGGTGATCGTGCCTTTCGACAGCGCCGACGCGGCCACCCGGGCCCGCTACCGGGACTACGCCGCCAGCCGGCACGAGCGCACCCTGAAACCGCAGACCATCGCCGCGCTGGGCGGGAAGCGGATCCTGTTCGCTCCGGACGTGATCGGCACCGCGGAGCAGATCCTGGAACAGCTGGCGGCCGATCCCGTCATCGCGCAGGTGTCGGAGCTGCGTCTGGAGCTGCCGTACGAGTTCCACCGGGAGGAGTACGAACAGATCCTGCACGACGTCCGGCACCTGATCGCCCCCGAGCTGGGCTGGAACCCCGCTTCGCCGGCGCTTCAGGAGGCGGCCCGGTGAGCCACCCTGGTCTGGAGCACCCGGACTCACGCGCAGGCGTATCGCGCGTCAGGCCAAGCGCTCCGCTCAGTGCCAACGATCCCGCTCTCATGCCAACCAAAAAGCCTCGTCACAGCTGGCTAGCGCCGTACGCGCGGCATTCCCAGGCCGATCCAGGAGATGATCTCGCGCTGGATCTCGTTGTTGCCGCCGCCGAAGGTGAAGATGACCGCCGAGCGGTAGCCGCGTTCCAGTTCACCGTGCAGGACGGCGCCCGCGGAGCCCTCCTTCAGCGGCCCGGCGGCGGCGACGATCTCCATGAGCCAGGCGTAGGCGTCCCGACGGGCCTCGGAGCCGTAGACCTTGACGGCGGAGGCGTCCTGCGGGGTGAGCGTGCCGTTCTCGACGGCCGAGACCATCCGCAGGTTGAGCAGCTTCAGCGCGTCGAGGCGGATGTGGGTGCGGGCCAGCAGCCGGCGCACCCACGGCAGGTCGGCGACGCGCCGGCCGTCGGCGAGCTTGGTCTCGTGCGTCCAGCGCTGCACGTCGTGCAGGGCGCGGACGGCCATCGTGCCGTGCGCGGCGAGGGTGACCCGCTCGTGGTTGAGCTGGTTGGTGATCAGCCGCCAGCCCTGGTTCTCCTCGCCGACCCGGCGGGAGACGGGGACGCGGATGTTCTCGTAGTAGCTGGCGGTGGTGTCGTGGGAGGCGAGGGTGTTGATGACCGTGCACGAGTAGCCGGGGTCGGAGGTCGGCACCAGGAGCATGGTGATGCCCTTGTGCGCGGGCGCCCCGGGGTCGGTGCGCACGGCGAGCCACACCCAGTCCGCGGTGTCGCCGTTGGTGGTCCAGATCTTCTGCCCGTTGACGACGTACTCGTCGCCGTCGCGCACGGCCCGGGTCTTCAGGGCGGCCAGGTCGGTGCCGGCGTCCGGCTCGCTGTAGCCGATGGCGAAGTCGATCTCGCCGGAGAGGATGCGCGGCAGGAAGTACGCCTTCTGCTCGTCGGTGCCGAACCGCATGAGTGTCGGACCGACCGTGTTCAGGGCCATCAGGGGCAGCGGTACGCCTGCCTGTGCCGCCTCGTCGAAGAAGATGAACTGTTCCAGCGCCGTCATGCCACGCCCGCCGTACTCCCGGGGCCAGCCGACGCCGAGCCAGCCGTCCGTGCCGAGCCGGCGGACGGTGTCGCGGTAGAACCGCTTCTGGGCGGCCGGGTCGGCGTAGCGCGCGTAGGCGTTGTCCGGGACCAGCCGGGCGAAGTAGGCGCGCAGTTCGGCGCGCAGTCGCTGCTGCTCGGGCGTGTGGTCGAGGTGCACGGCGCCTCCAGGGTCCCCAAGGGCGGTCCTGACGGCGCACACCGTAGAACGTGTTCCAGAAATTGGGAATGCCGGGGCCCCGGCGAGTTACGGCCGCCGACGGCCCGCCGGACGCGCGGTTGCGGTCAGCGCAGGATCTCCAGGAAGTCCGAGCAGGCGTCGACGCAGGCCCGGCAGGTCGCCGCCGCGGACTCGGCGCCGGGGTACTCGTCGAAGGCCTTGGCGCTCTCGAGGCACACCGAACGGCACCACTCCAGCCGCACCCGGATGCCTTCCTCGTCCTGGTGGTTCTCCTCGGAGAGCACACGGCAGGTGGCGTCGCACACCTCCGCGCACATGATGCCCAGCCGGCGCACCCGTTCCTGGCGCTCGGTGCCGTCCGGGTCCACCAGGCTCGCCCGCACCGCGCAGGCCCGGGCGCACTCGGTGCAGGCTTGCGCACAGGTGAAGCGGTCCTCCAGGAACCGGTACAGCTGGGCTTGCGAAGTCGGCGTCGTCACACCGTGCGGGTAGCCGGGGCGGGCAGCGGCAAACACTCCGCGGCGACGAGAAGGCCCCTCCCCGGGATGGGGGCGTGTCGTGTCGCCGCCTGTCGGCACCCGGTCACGTAAAGTGTCCGGTTCGCCCTGTTCTGGGTGGGGTATCCCTGTCCTATGAGTACCGCATCTATGCAGCTGGCCGCGGCGAGCGGCCTCATGAGCCTCGTGCTGTTCCTCGTGGCCGTGGCCTTGCTCGCGTTGCTCGCCGGCGGATTCTGGATGAACTCCCGCGTCAAGTACCGCGAGTCCCCCCGCCCGAGGCCCGAGGAGCAGCCCCAGCTGCCACCGGAAGGACCGGTGCGCGAGGTCCGGGAGAACAGGGAATCCCAGGAGGTTCCCCAGATACCCAAGGGCGGCCGCCCGCTCACCCCGTACGAGCTGAGCAACATGGACAGCAAACCCAGCGCCTCCAAGGACCGCCGGCGCTGGAGCAGCGGATCCAGCGGCTCGTTCGGCGGCGGTGGACTCGGCGCCCACTGATCCGGCGGCCGGGCCCGGGTCCACGGCGCCCGGACGGCCCCCACCCCAGAACCCTTCGACGAATCCGGTCCCCCGGCCCGCGCCGGACCGCCGGACGCCCCTAGGAATCCTTCCGGGCGGCGTCCAGGCGGCCGACGCGGGCCACGTTCTGCACGTCTTCGGCGTCCTGGCTCGGTTCGGCCGCGAACCAGGCGTCGAGGATCTCCGTCAGCAGCGGCTGCGAGGTGAGCCGCAGGCTCAGCGCCAGCGCGTTGGCGTCGTTCCAGCGGCGGGCGCCGTCCGCCGTCGCAGCGTCCGTGCACAGGGCCGCGCGCACACCCCGCACCTTGTTGGCCGCGATGGACGCCCCGGTGCCGGTCCAGCAGCACACCACCGCCTGGTCGGCGGCGCCCTCGGCGACGTCCCGGGCGGCCGCCGCGGAGCAGACCGCCCACTGGGCGTCGGCGCCGGGCCGCAGCGCTCCGTGGACACGCACTTCGTGGCCGCGTTCGCGCAGCTCCTCGACGAGGAGGCGGGCCACGGGTTCGTCCATGTCGGAGGAGACGGAGATCCGCATACAGCGGAGCGTAGCCCCTGCCGGATGCCGGCGGACCTGCCGAGGAGAACGGCCCCGCGGCGCGGTCGCCGCGGGGCCGTACCGCCGTGGTGGTCGCAGCCGTGGCGGTTGCAGCAGCGGCCTCAGCCGTGACGTCTCAGCCGCAACGGTCGCAGCCGTAGCGGTCTCGTGGTCCGGAGCCCGGTCCGGTGTGGCCCCGGAGCCGGGTCGGGTCGTTCGGTTGTTCGGTCGTTCGGTCGGTCAGGGGTGCTCGGGCTTCTGCGCCGGGGGCACTCCGCCGCCCTCGCCCCCGCCCTTGCGGCCCTTGTCCGGGCCGTGGGGGTGGCCGCCCGTGCCGCGGTCGGTCGGCTGGCCCGCCTTGAGCCTGCCGCTGTCCTGCGGGGTGGCGCCTCCCTTGTCACTGCGCCGCTGTTCGGGCTGCTGCGGATTGGACATGCGCCGGACTCCCTCCGGTTGGTGCGTGATCGTTGCGGGGTCCGGGTTCCCAGCGCGGCCGGGGTGACGCGCACCGCCGCGGATCGCCTCACCCGGAGTCGCGCAGCGCCCGGTGGAGGTGTTCTAGGGCGTCGAGGAGGACGGAGCGGTGGTACCAGCTCAGCCAGGCGGCCGTGTCGGCGGCCAGCACGGCGATGGCCTCGGCCTGGGCGGCGGTCGGCCGGTGCCCGGCCTCGGCCCATTGCAGCGTGATCACGCCGGTGCAGGAACCGGCCGAGGACAGGACGGGGACGCTGTGCAGGGCGCGGGTGCCCGTGGTCAGCAGGACGCGCCGCCAGTCCTCGGAGAGCAGCGTGTCGACGGCCACGTCGGGGACGCTCACCCGGCGCCGCCGCGTCCGCGCCAGCGCGTCCGGTGTGTTCTCGTCCCGGCCCCGCACCAGATGATCGAGGAACGTCTCGGCACAGCCGTAGTGGGTCTCCGGCGTCAGCGTGCCGACGGCGGGGTCCACGAACTGCACGTACCCGGCGGGGGCCCGTCCGACGGCCAGTGACTCGTGCAGCACGGCATCGGTCATCTGCCGCCGGCAGCGCGGATCACGGCCACTGCGTCCCAGGAGCCGCAGCTGGGGCACCGGAAGCGGGAGGCGGCCCGGGAACCACTCCTCGCCGGCCGGGGGCCGGGCCGCGACCACGGCGGAGACGAGCACCCGCAGCGGGACGTTGAACCGCTGGGAGGTCTCGCGCAGCACCCGGAAGGCGCTGCCCGAGTCCGGGAGGCCGTAGCGCACCATCAGCGTGCCCTGTGCCATGCCGATCACCGGGGCGGTGCGCACCCGGGCGCGCAGGGCCCGGACCTCCTTGTACAGCTCCTCGTACGAGGGCCGCAGCGGGTCCGACATCTGCGACCGCCACGCGGGCAGCTCCTCGACCCGGGTGGCGGTGCGGGCCAGTTCCCGCAGCGCCTCGTCGAGGGTGGCGAAGAGCCGGACGCCGTCCAGACGGGCGAGATGCACCGCCTCGCGCACCCCCGGCCGGGCGCGGACGATGATCAGGTCCGGGCGTCCGGTGCGGACACGGGCGGTCTCGCTGAGGGTGCGCAGGACCGCGGCACCGCCGACCTGCACGTGGGCCATGTCGAGGACGGGCCGCAGCCCGGCGCGGTCCGCCTGGTCCAGGTGGCCGCGCAGCTCCTCCGACCAGGCTTCGGCCCCCTGGGCGTCCAGGCTGCCGGACATCCGCAGGAGCAGCGCGCCCTCGGCGGGCAGTCCCTCGACCACCGAGGTCTCGATGACGAGCGGGGCCGGTGGGCCGGAGGGTGCGTCGGACGGCGGGCCGGACGGTGGGCCGGGACGGTCGGGAGAGGCTTTCATCGCACCACCAGTCAAGACGTCGCGCAGAAGTGTGTCGGCCTCTTCCTGACCTCGGTGCACCACTTCGTGTCAGGTGTCGCCGGGTGGCGCCGGTGCCGGTCGGGGTTCCGGCGGGTTCAGGGCCGACGCCATCGTGGCATGCACCCGGACACCCGGCAGTCCGGCGGTGCGCAGCGATTCCCGCACGTGGGGTCGCGGTTCGACGACGGGCAGGACACGGCCGGACACGGCGAGGAACGCGGTGGCCCGCTCCAGGGCGCGTACGGCGTCCGAGCAGGCCAGGTATGCCTCCGTCAGGTCCAGCACGAGCTGTTCCCCGGTCTCGTCGGCGTGGCCGATGTGCCCGGCGAGGGCCGTGGAGAAGTCCGCGGCGTTGGAGGCGTCGACCGTGCCGCGGGCCTTGAGGACGCTGATGTCCCCGGCCTCCGGGCGGTGCTCGCGCACGGTCCGCAGCAGGAGCGGGGAGGGCCCGCCGGGACGGACGCGGGCATGGGAGAGCTGACCGTTTTCCATGAGGGATCCGGCTTCCTGAACGGGAAAGGACCAGCCGGCCGCGTCTTGACCGGGGCATCACTGTGCCTCCGGGCGCGGGCTGGACGCAACGACGTCACCCGGGCGTGTCGGACCCGGCCCGGCGCGGCCCGCCCGGCCCCCGCGTCGCGTCCGTGCACCGCGATGGCGGGCCCCCGGCCCAGGAAGTCGGAGGGCGTACCGCCGGGCGGGTGAGTTCCGGCACGCGCGGGTCGAGAGAGCGCGGGAGAGGCCCCGGCCCCGGGCGGCCGAGTTACGCGTCGGCAGGCCCTCCTGGCCGCCCAGAGTGGCGGTGGGCGGAAGCCGCCCGCGCTCCGGGGCCTGCCGACGGACCACTCGGCGCGGAAGGGGAAGCCGAACACCGGCCGGCCGGGCGGGTCCGGCACGGGCGGCGGTGGTGACCTGGCGAGGACGCCGTCGAAGGGGGACTCGGCGGCCCGCTCGCCGCCCGAGGGGCGGACGGCGAGCCGGCCGGGCGGCGGGTGGCGAGCCGGCCGGGCGGCGGGTGGCGAGCCGGCCGGGCGGCGGGTGGCTGACGGGCGGGCGGCGGGTGGCTGACGGGCGGGCGGCGGGTGGCTGACGGGCGGGCCGCCCTCCGGAGCGGGATGGCGGATGCGGGGGCAGGCCCGCTCAGTGGGCGTGCGCGATCACCGGCCCGGGCCGCGGGTGGCCGCCAGACGGACCCCTCCGGAGCGGGACGCCAGATGCGGGGGCACGCCCGCTCAGTGGGCGGGCGCGATCGCCGGCCCGGGCCGCGGGTGGCCGCCAGGCGGATCCCTCCGGAGCGGGACGGCGGATGCGGGGGCACGCCCGCTCAGTGGGCGTGCGCGATCACCGGGCCGGGCCGCGGGTGCCGCCAGACGGATCCCTCCGGAGCGGGACGCCAGATGCGGGGGCACGCCCGCTCAGTGGGCGTGCGCGATCGCCGGCCCGGGCCGCGGGTGGCCGCCAGACGGATCCCTCCGAAGCGGGACGGCGGATAGGGGCACCGGCGTGCCCAGCGGGCGCGCGACCTTCGGTCCGAACCGAGGGCGGCTCTGCCGGCCGGGCCCCCTCCTGAGCGGAGCGGCCGGGGCGCCGGCCTGCTCGGTGGGCGGGCGCGGTTTGCGGTCCCCGCCGCGAGCTGCTGACGCACGGGCCGCCCTCCGCAGCGGGACGGCGCATGCGACCCATGACCTGCTCACTGGGCGTGCTTGACCTCTGGTCCGCGCCGCACGCCGCCGGCCCACGGGCCCCCTCCGGAGCGGAACGGCCGGTGCGGCGGCCTGCTCAGTGGGCGTGTGCGATCTGCGGTCCGGGCCGTCGGGCTTCGGCGCGGACCGGCCGAAGCAGCATGAGGCAGGCCGCGGCGACCTCGCCGGTGCGCAGGCGCAGCAGGCGGGCGTCGGGGTGCGGCCGTGCGGGTCGCCGGGCGGGCCGGGCTTCCACAGGGCCAGGTGGCGCGGTCCCGGGGGCGGGCCCCACAGCCGCGGGGAGACCGGTCCGAACAGGGTGACCGAGCGCGTGCCGTGGGCCACCGCGAGATGGGCGAGGCCGGTGTCGCCGCTGAGCACCAAGGACGCGCCCGCGACCAGGGCGGACAGTTCCGCGAAGGGCAGGCCGCCGGTCAGCACGTCGCGGGCGGGCTGACCGCTGCGCTCGGCGACCGAGTGCACGAGGGCCTCCTCGCCGGGACCGCCGGTGAGCACCACATGGTGTCCGGCGGCGCGCAGGCACCGTACGACGGCCGCGTACCGCTCCCCGGCCAGCGGCGCGCGCCCGAGGCGGCCCCTGGGTGCACGACCACCGCGCCCGGCGCCGGGGACGGCGCGGTGGGAGGCGGCAGCAGCAGGTCCAGGGGGTCGGCCGGGATGCCGTAGGCGTGCAGGAAGGCGCACCAGCGGTCCCGTTCGTTGGCGTGCCCGCGCCACGGCGGCCCGTCCGGGCAGGCGTGGGCGAGCAGTCGGCGCGGGCGCAGGGCGGCGAGCGCGTCGCGGCTCTCGGGACCGTTGCCGTGCAGGTCGATCGCAACGTCCGGTGCGGGTGCGGCCCAGTGGGCGAGTGAGGGCACCGCACGGCCCGGCGCCTCGGCCGGGAACACGGCGTCGACCGCGCCGGTGGCCTGGGCGAGTTCGGCGAGGCCCGCCGGCTGGGCGAGGACGACCCGGTGGCCGGGGAAGGCACGGCGGACACCGCGCAGCGCGGGCACTCCGGCCAGCAGGTCACCGAGCCCCAGCGCGCGCAGCACCAGGACGGTCGGGGGGCGCGGGGATCGGGTCACCGGGTCGGACCTCCGGTAGGTGTGGATGCCGGGGCGGGGTGGTGGCGGCGCCCGGGTACCCCGATCCGCGGGACGATCCGGGGTGCCGGTCGCCGCGGCCGGCCGCCGCTGCGCGCGGGCGCCCGAGCCGGCCCGCGGGTACGGTGGCTCGTCGCGCCGGTCCCGTGGCGGACGCCGAAGCTCACCGCGCCGGTCCCGCAGCGGACACCGTGACTCACCGCCCCGGTCCCTCGGCGAACACCGAAGCTCACCGCCCCGATCCCCCGGCGGACACCGAAGCTCACCGCGCCGGTCCCGCAGCGGACACCGTGACTCACCGCCCCGGTCCCTCGGCGAACACCGAAGCTCACCGCCCCGATCCCCCGGCGGACACCGAAGCTCACCGCGCCGGTCCCGCAGCGGACACCGTGACTCACCGCCCCGGTCCCTCGGCGAACACCGAAGCTCACCGCACCGATCCCCCGGCGGACACCGCGACTCACCGCCCCGATCCCCCAGCGGACACCGAAGCTCACCCCACCGATCCCCCGGCGGACACCGCGACTCACCGCCCCGGTTCCGTGGCGGGTGCTGGGGACCGGGCCGCGCGGCGGGCGAGGCCGGTGGTGGAGCGACCGTCGAGGTAGGGCAGCAGGAGGACCTGGCCGCCCCAGCTCTCCACGAGGGGCTGCTCGGGCAGCCGGGTGCGGGCGTAGTCGCCGCCCTTGGCCCAGATGTGCGGGCGCAGTTCGCCGAGGAGGCGTTCCGGGGTGTCGTCGTCGAAGACGGCCACCGCGTCCACGCACTCCAGGGCGCGCAGCACCCGGACCCGGTCGGCGACCGGGACGAGCGGCCGGCCGCCGCCCTTGCGGCGGCGCACCGAGTCGTCGGAGTTGACGCAGACGATCAGGCAGTCGCCGGCCCGGCGGGCGGCCTGCAGCAGGGCCACATGACCGGCGTGCAGCAGGTCGAAGCAGCCGCCCGCGGCGACCAGGGTGCCGCCCGCCGCCCGGA
This sequence comes from Streptomyces albidicamelliae, assembly GCF_025642175.1. Taxonomy (NCBI): domain Bacteria; kingdom Bacillati; phylum Actinomycetota; class Actinomycetes; order Kitasatosporales; family Streptomycetaceae; genus Streptomyces; species Streptomyces albidicamelliae. Next base: position 1,074,366 of record NZ_CP106795.1, read on the forward strand.
CCCGGGCGGCCGTGCGCACGGCGTCCGCCGTGGTGTCGCCGTCGGCCGGGAGGTGTTCGGGTGCGTCGGCCTGTTCCCGTACCGCCAGCGCCCGGGCGCCGCCCTCCGCGACGTAGCGGGTCGCCGCGTGCACGGCCTCCTGCACGGCGGCCTCGGTCAGGGCGCCGTCCGCGAGCAGTGCGGCGGCGGTCGCCGCGAACCGGTCGCCCGCTCCGCACGGATCGCCGGCGGCGGCCGCCGGGGTCGGCACGAGCAACGGCGTCTCGCCGTGGGAGAGCAGCGCGCCGCGCTCGCCGAGGGTCACGGCGACGGCCCGGGCCCGCCACCCCTGGACGAGGGTCCGGGCGTCCCGCGCGGCGGTGCGCAGCCCGGCCTGCTCGTCGGAGTCCCGGCCGTCCTCCAGCCGGCGGGCGAAGGCGCGGGCCTCCTGCGCCGAGGGGGTGGCCAGGCGGACGCCGGGGACGGGCGCCCGGCCCCGCACATGGGGGTCCCAGACGACGGGCGCCTCGGCGGCCGCGGTGGTCAGGGCCGCCCGCAGGACGTCGGCGGTGCCGCGGCCGTAGTCCGCAACCAGGACGCCTTCGGCCCCGGTCACGGCGGCCACGGCGGGGCCGGTCGTCTCGCGGGCGCGTCCGTCGCCGTCGTCCAGGCGCAACAGTGGCCGGTCGCCGGCGAGGACGCGCGTCTTGCTGCTCAGCGCGCCTTCCAGGGGTACTTCCACCAGCGTGACCCGGCCCGACAGCAGTTCGCGCAGGGTGTCGCTGGCCGGGTCGGCCCCGAGCGCGGTGACGAGGGTGACGGGACGGCCGTCCGAGGCGGCGAGGCAGGCGGCGAGGGCCGCGCCGCCCGGGCGGGAGCTGCGCCGGGTGCCGTGCACCACCGGCACGGGCGCGTCCGGGGCCAGCCGGTCGGCCCGGCCGCACAGATCGTGGTCGAGCAGGGCGTCGCCCACGACGACCAGGGGCGTGCGCGGGGTGTTCATACGTGTCCCTTCCCGGGGGCCGCGGGCCGGTGGGGCGCGGCCCGGCCGACGGTGCGGGCCCGGCCCACGAGCCGGCCGACGACACCCGGCTTTCCGTCCGGGCAGGGCGCGCCGTCCACACCTGGCGGGTCATCGGCTTCCGGCCGGCCGGCGGAGCCGGGGAGGTCGTCCGCGGCCGTGCCGGCCCGCCCGGCGTCCACCCGACCGGCCTCGGCCCGGTCGGCCTCGCCCCGGCCGACCGCCTCGTCGAAGGCCTCGCAGAGCATGTGCACGGCCACCAGGTGCAGTTCCTGCACGGTGGCCGCGACGGGTGCGTCCACGCACAGCGCCTCGTCCGCGCCGAGCTGCAAGGGGTTGGGGGCCCGTCCGGTCAGTGCCCACACGGCCATGCCGAGCCGGCGGCCGCGCTCGGCGGCGGCCAGCAGGTTGGCGCTCGCCCCGCTGGTGGACAGCAGCAGGAGCACGTCTCCCGGGCGGCCGTGGGCGGCGGTCTGGCGGGCGAACACCTCCTGGACGCCGTAGTCGTTGGCGATCGCCGTGGTGGAGGAGGTGTCGGCGTGCAGGGCGACCGCGGAGAACGGCGGCCGGTCGTCCCGGTAGCGGCCGACGAGTTCGGCCGTCAGGTGCTGTGCCTGCGCCGCGCTGCCGCCGTTGCCCGCCACCAGCAGCCGGGAGCCGCCGCCGAGGCGCCGGGCGAGTTCGGTGCCCCAGCGTGCGATGAGCGGACCGCTCCAGCGGAACGTCTCCAGTGCCTTCGCCAGGTCGTCGCAGTGGGTGGTGCCGGTGACGGTCTTCATCGGACGACTCCCGAGAGCGAGCGGATCGGGGACACCTCGCCGTACACACCCGCCACCCCGTCGGCCACGCGGTCCCAGGTGTAGTGGGCGAGGACCCGTTCGCGGCCGGCGGCTCCGTAGCGGGCGAGCCGGTCGGGGTCGGCGAGCAGGCAGCGGACGACCGCGCCGAGGTCGTAGTCGTCGTCGGCGGGGACGAGGACACCCGTGGAGCCGTCCACGACCGTGTCGAGCTGGCCGCCCACCGCCGTGGCCACGACCGGGGTCGCGCAGGCCATGGCCTCCAGCGGGACGATGCCGAACGGCTCGTACAGGGGCAAGGAAAGGACGAGGTCGGCGCCGGCCATCAGCCGCGGCATGCGGGCCCGGCCGACCCCGCCGAGCAGGGTCACCCGGTCGGCGACCCCGTGTTCGCCGGCGACGGCGTAGAGGCGCGCGGCCTCGGGCTCGGTGCCGAGCAGGTCGGCCTCGGGGCCGCCCGCGATGAGGAGTTCGGCGTCGGGGACGCCCGCGAGGGCGCGGATGGCCCGGTCGAAGCCCTTGCGGGGCACGAGGCGGCCGACGGACAGCAGCCGGCGGCGCGCGCCGGGCAGCCGGGTGCCGGCGGACGGGGTGAACTGGTCGGGGTCGACACCGCACGGCACGATGCTGATCCGGTCCTCCGGCAGCCCCATCGCCTTGAGTTCGGCCACCTCGTCGCTGCACGTGGCGATGATGCGGGCGCAGTCGTGGCCGACGGCCTCCTCGATCGCGAGCCGTTCGGCCGGGCTGGTGTCGGCGGTGCCCTGGTAGCGCTTCTTCACGGTCCCCAGCGCGTGGTACGTCTGCACGACGGGGATGCCGAGGCCGCGGGCGCCCGCCAGGGCGGCCAGGCCGGACATCCAGAAGTGGGAGTGCACGACGTCGGGCGGGCCAAGCGACCACTGGCGGGCCAGGAATTCACCGAACTCGGCCATGTGCGGCAGGAGTTCGTCCTTGGGGACGGGCGCGGGCGGCCCGGCGGGCACGTGCACCACCTGCACCCCGTCGATGAGGGTCATCCGGTCCGGCAGGCCCGCCGAGTCCCGCCGGGTGTACACCGTGACCCGGTAGCCCTTTCTCGCGAGTTGCCTGGCGACCTGTGCCACGTACACGTTCTGGCCGCCCGCGTCCGGTCCGCCGAGCGCGGCCAGGGGGCTGGCGTGCTCGGAGACCATGGCGACGCGCCCGGCCGTGTGCGGGGTACGGCTCATCGGGTGACCTCCTTGATCAGGCGCTCCCAGTCGTCCAGGAAGCGCCGCTCTCCGTAGCGGGCCTGTGCCGCGGCCCGGGCGGTCCCGCCCGTGCGCCGGGCCTGTTCGGGATCGGCGAGGTACAGCCGGAGGGCGTCCTCCAGTACGTCGAGGCGGTTCGAGACCACCCCGGCACCGTCGGGGACGGCCTCCCGGACCTCCGTGGTGTCCAGGGCGACCACCGGCATGCCGAGGAACATCGCCTCCAGCAGGGACAGGCCGAGCGAGGTCCAGCGCACGGGGTGCAGGTAGACGCGGCACCTGGCCATCTCGCGGTGGAGTGCGTGCTGGGGCAGGTCGCGGGTGCGGCAGCGCTCGGGCGGCAGGCCGAGGTGGCCGGCGAGTCCTTCGGTGCGCATCCCGAAGACGTCCAGGGGCGCGGACCGGGCGAACCGGGGCAGCAGGTCGGTGCCGGTGGTACGGCCCCTGCGCACGGGTTCGTTGACGACGACGGCGGCGCGCCGTTCGGTGCCGGTCCACAGCGGGCCGGGGTCGATGACGCCGTGCTCGACGACCTCGGTCGGCGCCCGGCCGTTGTCCCACATCAGCCGGTTGAAGTGGGTGACGTGGACGACCGGGATCGCGGACTGCCCGGCCAGCGGGTGCCGTTGCCGCTCGGGCGACGCGTCGGGGCTGTTGTGCTCGACGTACACGGCGGGCACGTCGACGCCGGGCCTTCGGCCGGTCCAGCGCCGGGCGAGTTCGGGCTCGTGCGGCCGCTGAAGGACCATCAGGTCGATGTCGGCGTACCGGAGTTCCTCCGGGGTCCGCTCCCGCACGGTCAGCGGCCAGTCCCAGGTCACGGCGCGGCCGAGGCCGTCGGGCCCGCGGTCGCCGGTGACCGGGACCAGATAGGTGTGCGGGCCCTGCACGAAGGCGGTGAGCCAGGAGCCGTGCACGTGCCAGACGAGGATGTTCATGAGGGCCGCTCCTGGATGAGCTTGTGGACGGCGCGCACCACGTCCTGTCCGGTGACCTCGTCCAGACAGGGGTGGCCGGGCACCGGGCAGGTGCGGGCCCGGGTGCCCGCGCACGGCGCCGACTGGTCGCCGAGCAGGATGACCGGGACGCCGTACGGCGCCCAGCGCGCGGCCGGGACCACCGGCGCGAACAGCGACACCACGGGGGTGCCGACCGCGGCGGCGAGATGGGCGGGGCCGGTGTTGGCACTGACCACGACGTCGGCCGCGTGCAGGACCCCGGCCAGGGTGCGCGCGCCGGTCCGGCCGCCGAGGTCGACGGCCACGCGCCCGCTGACCCGCCGGGTGAGGGCGGTCTCGTCCGGGCCGCCGGTGACGACCACGCGGTGCCCGGCGTCGGCGAGCAGCGCGACGGCCTCCTCGCAGCGGTCGGGGCTCCAGGCACGGGCGGGGGCGCTGGCCCCGGGGTGCAGGACCACGTAGGGGCCGGGGCCGGTGAGTGCGGCGGTGTCGGGCGGCGGCAGGGTCCGCGGCCGCCCGTCGTCCCCGGCCGGTGCCGGGAAGCCGAGGGCGGCTGCCGTGTCGAGCGCCGCCTCCACCTCGTGCCGGTCCGCCGCCCTGTGGTGGCGCACGTCCAGCAGCCGCCCGGGGTGGTCGACGCTGTCGGCGCCGATGCGCCCGATGCCCGCGAGCCGCAGCAGCAGTGCGGTGGGCAGGGGGCTCTGGTGGAACGAGGTGAGGATCAGGGCGGTGTCGTAGGACCCGGTGCGCAGCCGGCCGAGGAGTGCGTCGATGTCCGCCCTGGTGACCGGGGGCGGGTCGAAGCCCTCCCAGGGCGACTCCCAGACGAGCACCTCGTCGACGCCGGGCAGCAGCCGGGCGGCGTCCGCGCCACGCGGGCCGCACAGCAGGGCGACGTGCGCGGAGCGGGCGGCGACGGCGCGCACGGCGGGGCCGGCGAGCAGCACGTCGCCGAAGCTGTCGAGGCGCACGACCAGGGCTCTCACGACGACCGCCGTCCGGCCGGGGCGGCCGGCGTGCCGTGGGCGAGTGGGGCGGCCGGGCGGTGCGTGCGCGCGACCGCCGCCGGACGAGCGCCGTCCCGGCGGCCGGGTTCCGGCGCCGGGCGGTGCCACCGGTCCAGGACTCGGCGTACCGCCGTGGGCAGGTCCGGGGCGGCCAGATCGGCGAAACGTGCCACCTCTTCGGGCGCCGTGACCGCGTTCGGGACCAGCAGCCCCGGGCGCCGGCCGCGTGGGCGGCCAGGACGTCGGCGGCGATGTCCCCGATCACCACGCACGCGGCGGGTGCGACGTGCAGCCGGGCGGCGGCCGCGAGGACCAGGCCGGGCCGGGGTTTGCGGCACCCGCAGCCGGCGTCCGGGGCGTGCGGGCAGAACACCCAGGCGTCCAGACCGCCCAGGAGCGCGTCGGCACGCCGGTTGACGCGGAGCACCTGCTCGGTGGTGAGCAGCCCGCGCCCGATCCCGGACTGGTTGCTGACCACCCCGGTGGCCAGGCCGTGCGACCGCGCCAGGGCGACGGCCTCGGCGGCGCCCGGCAGCAGCCGGACCCGGCCGGGTTCGCCGTTGTACGGCACGTCCGCGACGAGGGTGCCGTCGCGGTCGAACAGGACGGCGGACACGTTCGTCATCCGGCACCCCCGAGGGGCTCGGCGTGCCGGTGACGGACCACTCCGCGCAGCCAGTGCCGCACGGCGAGGGGCGGGATGAGCACGCTGGTGCCGAGCATCCCCGTGATCTCGCGGGCGGTCCGCGGGCCGGGCAGGATGCGGGCGAGGGCGAACTCGGCGGTGCCCAGCGTCCACAGCGCGGCGCAGGCGGCCGCGGCGCGGCGCCGGCCGGTCAGGGCGCAGGACGCGGCGGCGAGCGCCGCGCCGGTGACCAGCAGGTGCCGGCGGAACCGGCCGCGGGGTGCCTGGGCTCGGTCCCACCAGTCGCGGCCGTGCAGCCGGTTCATCAGGGCGTCGTCGGCGTTGCCGCGCTGGGCGGGCAGCGAGGCCCACCAGTGGGCGGCGCGGACCGGGTGCCGGGTGACGCGCCTGCCCCGGATCAGGGACCAGCCCGCCCGCTGCATGCGCAGGGCGAGGTCGGCGTCCTCACGGAAGGCCCGCGGGAAGCGTTCGTCGAAGCCGCCGGCCCGGGTCAGCGCCCGGGTGCGGTAGGCCATGTCGGCGGTGGCCCAGGCCGCGTTCTCCAGGCCCTTGGTGTGGCGTTCCCAGTCGGTGGGCCGGCGGTCGGGGGGCAGCGGGACACGCAGCCGCCCCTGGATGCCGCCGACGTCCTCGCCGGCTTCCCGCAGGTCGTCGGCGAGCAGCCGGGACCAGTCGGGCAGCACCTGGACGTCGTCGTCCAGGAAGACCGTCCACGGTGTACGGACGGTCCGCCAGCCGGCGTTGCGGGCGGCGGCCGGCCCCTTGCCGCAGGTGCGCAGGGTCCGGACCCGGTCGAGGAGCGGTCCGGCGGACCGCAGCGGCAGGTCGCCGTCCGGTTCGGGCCGGTCGTCCACGACGATCACCTCGTGCGGGGCGTGGTCGTCGGCCGCGGCGAGGGCGCGCAGGCACTCGGCGAGGCAGGGGCGCCCGATCGTGGGGACGACGACGGTGTAGGCGGGAGCGTCGGTCATGCGTAGGCCCTTCCACGGCGGATCGCGAACGGGCCGAGCACCAGCAGGTCCACGGGTGCCGAGCCGAAGCACTCCAGGGCGTCCCGGGGGTCGTCGACCATGGGGCGTCCGGCGGTGTTGAGGCTGGTGTTGACCACCACGGGCAGTCCGGTGCGCCGTTCGAAGGCGTCGATCATGCGGGCCACGAGCGGTTCCTCGGCCCGGTCCACGGTCTGGATGCGGGCCGTGCCGTCGACGTGGACGACGGCCGGGACGCGGGCCCTCCAGTCGGCGGCCACGTCGTGCACGAAGAGCATGTGCGGGCTGGGCAGCGGTCCGTCGAACAGCTCGGCCGCCCGCTCCGCGAGCACCATCGGGGCGACGGGCCGGAACTCCTCGCGGCCCTTGACCGCGTTGAGGCGTTCCACGTTCTCCGCCCGGCCGGGGTGGGCGAGCAGGGAGCGGTGGCCGAGGGCACGGGGCCCGTACTCGCCGCGGCCCTGGAACCAGGCCACGATGCCGTCGGCGGCCAGGGCCTCGGCGGCCGTCTCGGCGACGTCCGCGGGTTCCTCGTACGGTACGGCCGCCCGCTCCAGCCGGTCGCGCAGTTCGCTGTCGCTCCAGCCGCGGCCGAGCGCCGCGGTCGGCATCGGTTCGAGCGTGTCCTTGCGGCCGGCGACGTGCGCGGCCGCGCCGAGGGCGGTGCCGGCGTCCCCGGCGGCCGGCTGCACCCAGATGTGCCGGAAGCCGCTCTCCCGCCACAGCCGGGTGTTGGCCACGCAGTTCAGCGCGACGCCGCCGGCCATGGTGAGCGCGTCCTCGCCGGTGTGCTCGCGCAGCCACCGGGCGAGGGCGAGCACGGTCTCCTCCAGGCACAGCTGGGCGCTGGCCGCGAGGTCGGCGTGGTCCTGGTGCCAGGCGCCCCCCGCCGGGCGTGGCGGCACGAGGTCGGCCCAGGGGACCGGGCGGGCCCGGAAGCCGCCCCGGTCGTCGGCCCGGACGTACTCCCGCAGCCGGCCGGCGAAGCGCGGGGTGCCGTACGAGGCGAGTGCCATGACCTTGAACTCGTCGCTGCTGCGCAGGAATCCGAGGTGCTGGGTGAGGTCCTCGTAGAAGAGGCCGAGGGAGTCGGGCAGTTCCTGGGCGCCGAGGACGGTCAGTTCCCGGTTGGTGTAGCGGCCGGCCAGGTGGGAGCCGCACTCGCCGCGGCCGTCGAGGACGAGGACGGCGCAGTCGGGATACGGCGAGACCGGTCCGGCGGAGGCGGCGTGCGCCACGTGGTGCGGTACGAAGCGGACCTTGGCCGGGTCCAGTCCGGGCAGGGCCTCCGCGAGGAAGGCGGGGGCCCGGCGGGCGTACTCCTGGCGCAGGTGGTCCCACGGGTCGTCGAGCCCCATCCGGTCGGCGGGGCGGGCGAGGGCGGGGTCGTAGGAGTAGGCGACAGCGTCCAGGTCGGACGGGGTGAGGCCGGCGTGCTCCAGGCACCAGCGGGCCGCCTGCTCGGGCAGTTCCCAGGCGGAGAAGGGCACGGGCCGCTTGCCGTGCTTGCGGCGGGAGAACCGCTCCTCCTCCGCCGCCGCCACGACCCTGCCGTCCGTGATCAGGGCCGCTGCGGGATCGTGGAAGAGTGCGTTGACACCGAGGACGTGCATGCGCTGTCTCCAGTACGACGGTGGGCGGGGGCGGTCAGGTCTGCCGCGGGGCGCTGTCTCCCCCCGGCCGGAGGGCCCGCGGCGGCAGGGCCGCGAAGTAGGCGATGGTCTGCTTCAGGCCCTCCTCCCACGGGATTTGGGGCGACCAGCCGAGGAGTTGGCGGGCGAGCGTGGTGTCGGGGCGGCGCCGGCCGGGGTCGTCGACGGGGCGGTCGACGAACGCGATGGGCGAACGGGAGCCGGCGAGGGCGACCACCCGGCGGGCCAGTTCGGCGACGGTGATCTCGTCGCTGCCGCCAATGTTCACCGGGCGCACGGAGCGGCTCTCGGCGACCCGCAGGATGCCGTCGACCGTGTCGTCCACGTAGCACAGCGAGCGGGTCTGGCTGCCGTCGCCGGTGACCGTGAGGGGTTCGCCGGCCAGGGCCTGGCTGATGAACGTGGGCACGGCCCGGCCGTCGTGGGCGCGCATGCGCGGGCCGTATGTGTTGAACAGCCGCACGATCCCGGCGTCCGTCCCCCTGGTGCCCGCGTGGGCGGTGACCAGGGCCTCGGCGAACCGCTTGGACTCGTCGTACACGCTGCGCGGGCCGACCGGGTTCACGTTGCCCCAGTAGCCCTCGTGCTGCGGGTGCACGAGCGGGTCGCCGTAGACCTCGGAGGTGGAGGCGAGCAGGAAGCGGGCGCCGTCGCGTTCGGCGACGGCCAGGGCGTTGCGCGTGCCCAGGCTGCCGACGTCCAGGGTCTCCAGGGGCAGGCGCAGGTAGTCGGCGGGTGAGGCCGGGCAGGCGAAGTGGAGCACCAGGTCGTAGGGACCGGGCAGCTCCCGCGGGCAGTCGGGGCCGGAGACGTCGCAGTGCACGTACCGGAAGCCGGGCCGGTCCTCAAGGTGTGCGACGTTCTCGCGGCGTCCGCAGGCCAGGTTGTCGGCGCAGTCGACTTCGACGTTCGAATCCAGCAGCCGTTCGCACAAGTGGGAGCCGAGGAAGCCGGCGCCGCCGGTCACGAGGGCGCGCCGCCAGGAGAAAGGTGTGTCACCAGTCATGAGGGCTATTCCTTCGTCCGCGTCGTGCGCGTCGCCCGCGCCGCTGGAAACGCTCCTGCCTGGGAGTTTCGGCGCGCGCCGCGTCCGCGGGCCGGTCGCCGGCCCGAGGGGGGAACAGAGGACAGGGCCCGGGTCCCCGCTGATCCGGAGGACCGCCCTGGTCGGCCGCCACTGGCTGGACGGCACCGGCAGGCAGGGTTCCCCTGCCGGTTGGGTTCACACGTTGACCCCTATTGTCCGGAACAGGGGCTGCTCGCGCGACTTCGAGGAGCCGGTATCACGGCGGGAGGAACCTCGCGCGGCGGAGGTGCCGGGGGTGGCGGGGCCCAGAGCCGTCGGCCCCCCGCCAGGCGGTACGGCCCCGGTCGCCGGACCCCGCCGGACCCCGCCGGTCCCAGGGCGGACCGTCGTCCGCGCCTCGGCCGTGCCCCGGTTCCTCCCCACGGCGCGGCGAGCGGGCCGGACGGGTGGTTCTGGGCGTCCAGGGGGCCCGAGCGGGCCCTGTGGCCGTGTAACGCGGCGGGGCGGGGGCACTCGGCGCGGCGACGGCCGGCCGGTCACGGCCGCCGCGATTCTCGCAGGAGGTAACGACATGGGTCACGGCGGAAACGTCATCCAGGAGCTGACGACCGATCACCGCGAGGTCGACGAGATGTTCGCCCGCATCGAGGCCATCCCGTCCGGCGCCAAGGAGCGCAAGGACATCGCCGACCAGGTCACGATCGAGCTGGTGCGCCACTCGGTCGCGGAGGAGGCCTACCTCTACCCGGCGGTGCGTGAGCACATCACGGGTGGGGACGCCCTGGCCGACAAGGAGCTGGAGGACCACGCCAAGGCCGAGCAGATCATGAAGGATCTCGAAGGCTGTCAGGCGGACGACCCCCGGTTCGACTCGCTCATGGCGCAGCTGATGAGCGAGATCAGGTCCCATGTGGCGGACGAGGAGCAGAACCTCTTCCCGCAGCTGCAGAAGGCCTGTCCCCCCGACGCGCTGATGGACCTCGGCGACAAGGTACGCCGGGCGAAGAAGATGGCCCCCACCCGGCCGCACCCGTCGGCGCCCGACACTCCCCCGGCCAACAAGCTGCTGGCGCCGGGCGCGGGGCTGGTCGACCGGATGCGTGACGCGCTCTCGGGCCGGGGCAAGGAGAGCTGAGGCGCGGGCGGAGGGGGAAGCCGAGCGCGGCGGCTCCGGCCGCCGCACGCGGGGGGAGAGACCGGCCTCCCGGCACCAGCGAGCCCTCGGGGCGGCGGGTACCGGGAGGCTTTCCGTGTGTCACGGAGACCTTCTGGGCGTCACGCAGGCTTTCCGTGTGTCACGCGCACGGGGGGCAGGAAGGCAGGGGCGGGCCGGACGGGGCAGGTAGGACAGGTCCGGTCGCGGAGTCCGGCTCAGAGCCAGGGCGTGGTCCGGTGGCTCGCACGAGGGCCGCGGCCGGCCGCGCGGCACAGCAGACGGAACGCCTGGAAGAGGGTCAGCGGCCACAGCAGCGCGAAGCACCACAGCAGCGCGGTGTCGGACGTACGGATGCCCATGACGGCCACGAACACCGACGCGGCGCCGAGCAGGAGCGCCGACACCGGCAGCCAGATCTCGCGTCGCCCGGGGCGGCGCACCACGGCCATGCGGCGCGTGAACCGGCGGTCCTTGCGCAGGTCCGCCTCTATCTGCAGCAGCGTGATGCGTTCGCGCGGCGACAGCCGCGTCTCGTCGTGCATGTCCCACATCTCCCACTCGTCCACGGCTGCGGCACCTCCTCCGGCCCCCCGGCGGGTCCGTGCCCCGGCCCCTCGGGTTCCCCGCGCGGCCCGGCCGATGCCGGGTCGCACGCGCCCCCGGCTCTCCTCACGGTGTGTAGCGCGGGGGGTCGGCCGCGGGGCGGCCTCGGCGCCCCGCCCGTCGCGCACCGTGACGACGGGCGCTTGCACGTGACCACGACTGGTGCAAGGTCGATACTGCCATTAGCCCTATCGGCGAACTCGGCCCGACGTCGGACCACGCAGCCCACAAGCAAGGCTCACTAGGAGATACCGATGAGGATGCTGATCAACGTGCCGGAGACCGTCGTGGCGGACGCGCTGCGCGGGATGGCGGCCGCGTATCCCGACCTGACGGTCGACGTGGAGAACCGGGTGATCGTCCGGCGGGACGCACCCGTGGCCGGGCAGGTCGGCCTCGTGTCGGGCGGCGGATCGGGGCACGAGCCGCTGCACGGCGGGTTCGTCGGCCACGGCATGCTGTCCGCCGCCTGCCCCGGAGAGGTCTTCACCTCGCCGGTGCCGGACCAGATGGCCCGTGCCGCGGCGGCCGTGGACAGCGGCGCCGGGGTGCTGTTCATCGTCAAGAACTACACCGGCGACGTGCTCAACTTCGACATGGCGGCCGAGCTCGCCGAGGACGAGGGCATCCAGGTCGCCAAGGTGCTCGTCAACGACGACGTGGCCGTCACCGACAGCCTGTACACGGCCGGCCGGCGCGGCACCGGCGCCACGCTGTTCGTGGAGAAGATCGCCGGGGCCGCCGCCGCGGAGGGCCGGCCGCTGGAGCAGGTGGAGGCCGTCGGCCGCCAGGTGAACGAGAACTCCCGCAGCTTCGGTGTCGCGCTCAGTGCCTGCACGACCCCCGCCAAGGGCAGTCCGACCTTCGATCTGCCCGACGGGGAGCTGGAGTTGGGCATCGGCATCCACGGCGAACCGGGCCGGGAGCGGCGGCCGATGATGACCTCCGGGGAGATCGCCGACTTCGCGGTGAACGCGATCCTGGAGGACATGCCTCCGCGCAGTCCGGTGCTGGTCCTGGTCAACGGCATGGGCGCGACCCCGCTGCTGGAGCTGTTCGGGTTCAACGCCGAGGTGCAGCGGGTGCTGCGCGAGCGCGGGGTCGCCGTGGCCCGCACGCTCGTCGGCAACTACGTCACCTCCCTGGACATGGCGGGCGCCTCGGTCACGCTGTGCCAGGCCGACGAGGAACTGCTGCGGCTGTGGGACGCGCCGGTGCGGACCCCGGCGCTGCGCTGGGGGATGTGAGCGCGGACGAGGCGGTCGTCTTCCCCGGCACGCCGGTCAGCGCACCGGTCAACAGCCCTACCACGCAAGGAGATCCAGTGCTCGACGCCGACTTCTTCCGCCGTTGGATGATGGTGGCCGCCGCGTCCGTCGACCGCGAGGCGGAACGGCTCACCGCCCTCGACTCGGCCATCGGGGACGCCGACCACGGCAGCAATCTGCAGCGCGGGTTCCGCGCCGTGGCCGCCACCCTGGAGAAGGAGGCGCCGGACACCCCCGGAGCCGTCCTGACCGTCGCCGGGCGGCAGTTGATCTCGACGGTCGGCGGCGCGTCCGGTCCGTTGTACGGCACCCTGCTGCGCCGTACGGGCAAGGCGCTCGGGGAGGGCGCCGAGGTCGACCGGGCCGCGCTGGCCGAGGCGCTGCGCGCGGGCGTGGAGGGGGTGATGGCCCTGGGCGGGGCGGCTCCCGGCGACAAGACGATGCTGGACGCGCTGGTGCCGGCCGTGGACGCCCTCGGGGAGGGTTTCGCCGCGGCGCGGGCCGCCGCCGAGGAGGGCGCGGTGGCCACCACACCGCTCCAGGCGCGCAAGGGCCGGGCGAGCTATCTCGGCGAGCGCAGCATCGGCCACCAGGATCCCGGGGCGACCTCCTCCGCGCTGCTGATCGCCGCGCTCGAGGAGGCGGCCACCGGGGTGGAGGGCTGAGCGTTGAGCGACGACAAGCGGGTAGGGATCGTGTTGGTGTCGCACAGCGCGCAGGTCGCCGCCTCGGTGGCCGAGCTCGCCAAGGGACTGGCGGGCGGGGCCGCTTCGGTGCCGGTCATGCCCGCGGGCGGCACGGAGGGCGGCGATCTGGGCACCAGTGCCGAACTGATCGCCGCGGCGGCGGCCGCCGTTGACCGGGGTGCCGGGGTCGCGGTGCTCACGGATCTGGGCAGTGCCGTGCTGACCGTGAAGGCGCTGCTCGCCGAGGGCGACGAACTGCCGGACGGCACGCGGCTGGTGGACGCCCCGTTCCTGGAGGGCGCGGTGGCCGCGGTGGTCACCGCGGCCACGGGTGCCGACCTGGCCGCGGTGGAGGCGGCGGCCACGGAGGCGTACGGCTACCGCAAGGTGTGACACCCGCCGGGGCGTGCGGAGGACGGCCGGCGCGGGTGCGAGGGCGATCGCGGGCCGCCCGGCGCCGGGTGCGGCGCGGAGCGGCCTCCTCGACGGCGGGCCCGGCCTCCGCGCCGTGCGAGGGGCGCGGCCCGGCACCGCCGCGGAGGGCCGCCCCCGCGTCATGGCGGCCGCTCCCCGGCGCGGGACGCCTCCGTGGCGGCCGCCTCCACCGCGCACCGGGGCCGTCGACGGGCCTGCCGGCGCGGCCCTTTACTTCTTCGCCACGAGGTTCGCCATGAGGCGGGCGGTCAGCTTCCGGCCCGCGGCCACCGCCGCGGCGTGGTCCTCGATGTGCCGCAGCCGGGAGTCGCGGAACACGATGTAGGTGACGCCGGAGGCCGCCCCGCCGTCACGCGGGTCGGCCCGGATGCCGAGGCCCCGGGCGGTGGCGTAGGAGGCCTCGCCGATGATGTCGCGCGGTCCGGTGTCGCCGACGACGGCGTACTGCACGTGCCCCCGGTACACGACGGCGGCGACCGACCCGCCCTTCACGCCGGAGGCGCGGTGGTTCCAGATGCGGCTGGGGGGCGGGACGACGATGTAGGGCAGGGTCTCGGCCTTCAGGTGGCGTCCGTCGGACTGCTGGAAGGCCGTGGTGGCGGCGAACATCGGGTCGGTGCGGCGGTTGCAGCGGGCGGTGGGCCGCCCGTCGCAGTCGATGTCCAGGTCGGCCTTCCAGTACACGGCGTCCCGCGTACCGCAGACGGGCACCTTCGCGGCGCTGTCGGCGTCGGTGCGGTAGCGGCCCCGGGAGACCTGGGAGCACGACCCCAGCCGGGCCAGCAGGTCGGCGGCGGCGACCTTGCTCTCACTGTGGACCACCGGCTCCTCCCGGGCCGGGACGGCGGCTGCCGGGACGGGCAGCGATGCCGGGGACAGCAGGGCGGCGCCGGCCGCGGCCAGCGTCAGCGAAGGGACACGCACACGCACGATGGGGGACCCTCTCCTCGGGGACACGGGGGAAGACCAGCCCACTGTGGGGTGCCCGCGAGCAGCGGGCCGTCACGGCAGCACCGAAGGGGCCGGATGGAGCACGCTTCTGACACCCCGTGAGGGGACACCGCGCGAAGCCGACGCCAAAACGGGTCGAATCGGGGCGGAGTGGACAACAGGGGCCGGGGATCCGGGCAGATGATAAGCCCGGATCCCTCGGCCGCCCGTGTCGGCGCGGGTTCGGCGACGACAGCGTGTCCGCGCCACAGGCATGAACTTCCCTGAATTCACGGGCAGTTCAGCCGTACAGGCGGGTTCAGCATACGTAACCCCGCCCGGGGGCCGGCAAGAAACCCCTGAGAACGGCGACTTGCACGCCCATCGACGCCCCCCCTCTTGCCGCCGTCGCACCGGCGGGGTCATATTGGTCCGGACCTTTGCCGTGCCGCCCACACCACCGCCCCCGGGGAGGCAGAGCCGTGCGCCGCGTTCCTCTTCCGCCCGTACTGGTCTGCGTGGTCCTGCTGCTCGTCGCGGCCTGCGGCTGGAACCGCTCCCCGGAGGACGACGAGGGCCGGGCCCCCGGCGCACCGGCCGGGGTCACCGCGGCGGCGGGCAGCGCCGACAGCGTGCACGTGATGTGGAACGCCGTCTCGTCGGGCCCCGGGATCCGTCTCTACGAGGTGTATCGCGGCGCCACGAAGGTGAAGGAAGTGCCGGGTGCGCAGCACATGGTGGACGTCACCAGGCTCAGGCCGTCCACCCTGTACGCGTTCACCGTGCGGGCCCGTGACACGCGGGGGCGGCTCGGCCCGCCCAGCCGGGCGGCGCGGGCACGGACACCGGCCAGGGTGGCGGCGGACCGCTCGGCGCCGACCAGGCCGCGGGCGGCCGCCGGGCGCGCCGTGGGCAGCCGCGCGGTGCAGCTGTCCTGGGGTGCGTCCCGGGACGACCGGGGCGTGATGTCGTACGACGTCTTCCAGGGCCGGGCGAAGATCCACAGTGTCGGCGGGAACCAGACCGCGACCGTGGTCACCGGGCTGCGTCCCGGCACCGGTTACGCGTTCACGGTGCGGGCGCGGGACGCCGCCGGCAACCTCTCCGCCGCGAGCGCCGCGGTCCGCCTGCGGACCCCCGGCACGGACGACGGCCGGGGCACCGCGCCCACCGCGTTCACGGCCAGGACCCACCGGGCCGGCGGGGCCTACTACCTCGATCTGTCCTGGGAACCGCCGCGCACGGACGGTGTGATCACCGAGTACGGCGTCCGGCTCGACGGTGCCGCGGCCACCTCGCTGGTCTGGGGCGGTGATCCACCGCGCGGCCGGGCGACGTACAGCTTCTACCTGGGCCGGGCCGCCGGGGAGTCGCACCGGGTGCGGCTGCGGGCGCGGCTGCCGGACGGGACCTGGGGCGGCTACTCGGCGGAACGGACGGTGACCACGGGCGGCTGACGGGCGCACCCGCACGGCGTGTCGTCTTGCGCCGGACGTAGGAACCCGTCACCTGACCGGGCGCCTCCCGAGTGCGGCCGGGTCCGGGACCGCGTTGGCTGCGGTGGAGGCAGCACGGGCGTTTCCCGACCCTCGGCGGCGCATGGGACGTACCGCCAACCGTGCCGCCGGGAGGCCTAAGCCCATGGACAAAACGCGTCACCTCCTCCGTGCCGGCCTGACCCTGGCGGCCGCCGCCACCCTCCCGGCCGCGATCGCCGGGCCGTCCGCCGCCGCCTCGGGCATCTCGGTCAGCACCACCGGGACCACGGTCTCGGTGGTCACCAGCGCCTGCTCGCAGATCAACGGCAGCTGGGGCAACGCCGCGCTGCTCACCAGCAGCCAGGCGAGCTTCTCGCAGGGCCGTCAAGTGGCCCTGGCGGGCACCACCATCAGCCAGTCCGCCGCCTGGTCGGGCGTGAGCCCCGGGACCTACACCGTGGTGGTGGTCTGCTCCAGCGGCAGCACCGCGGGCAGCCAGTCGGTGATCGTCTCCTCCGCCGCGAGGCCGCCGACGACCGCGTCGACGGCGACGGCGGCCCCCTCCCGCGGTGTCGCGGGCGGCCTGGGCGCGCGCCCGCGACTACGGCCCGCTGACCCTGGGGGTCGGCGGGGCGCTGGTCGGCGGGGGTGTCGTCGCGACGGCCTGGTTCCTGCGCCGCCGCTCCAAGCCGTACCGCCTCTGAGACACCGGCACCGTCCCGACGGCGGGCCGGTTCGACCACCGCCGGCCGTCCGGCGTCGGCCGTCCCGCCGGCCGGCGGCCGTCGAACCGGCCCGTGGAACGCGTCAGTTCTCCGGCGGCCCGGCGGGCGCCGGTACGTCGTCCGGGAGTTCGCCGGGGCCGTCCGGACCGGTGAGGTCCGTCAGGGCGTCGGCGAGCCACCTCGTCCAGAACGTCTCCAGGTCGATGCCCGCCCGCAGGACGAGATGACGGATCCGGTCCTGCGGGGCGTCGCGGTCCGGCGGGAAGTCCCGCCTCTCGATCTCCCGGTACTCGGCCAACTGCCGCCGGTGCAGCTCCAGATGACGGCGCAGGTCGTCCTCCAGACCCGCCGTGCCGACCACGGCCGCCGCCCGCAGCCGCAGCAGGAGCGAGTCCCGCAGCGGCTTCGGGTCCTGGGCCGCGGCGGTCCAGCGGGCCAGTTCCGCACGGCCCGCCGGCAGCACCTCGTAGCTCTTCTTCTGCCCCCGGGCCGGCTGCGGGGACGGCAGGGTGCGGATGAGCCCCTCGGCCTCCAGCCTCCCCAGCTCGCGATAGATCTGCTGGTGCGTCGCGGACCAGAAGTAGCCGATCGACTTGTCGAAGCGGCGGGTCAGCTCCAGTCCCGACGACGGCTTTTCCAGCAGGGCGGTGAGGATCGCGTGCGGGAGTGACATGGGCTCATCCTAGGGACGTCACTCGCGGACCTAGAGCGCCGCCGCCAGCTCCGTGCCCTGCTTGATGGCCCGCTTGGCGTCCAGCTCGGCCGCGACGTCCGCGCCGCCGATCAGATGGGCGCTGCGCCCGGCGGCGACCAGCTCGTCGAACAGGTCGCGGCGCGGGTCCTGGCCGGTGCACAGCACGACGGTGTCGACCTCCAGCACCGTGCTCTCGTCACCGACGGTGATGTGCAGGCCGGCGTCGTCGATGCGGTCGTAGCGCACGCCCGGGACCATGGTCACGCCTCGGTGCTTCAGCTCGGCGCGGTGGATCCAGCCGGTGGTCTTGCCGAGTCCGGCGCCGACCTTGGTGGTCTTGCGCTGGAGCAGGTGGACGGTGCGCGGCGGGGCCGGCCGCTGCGGCGCGGCGAGGCCGCCCGGCGCCCGGTAGTCCATGTCGACGCCCCAGTGGCGGAAGTACGTCTCCGGGGACTCGCTCGCCTTGTCGCCGCCGTCGGTGAGGTACTCGGCGACGTCGAAGCCGATGCCGCCCGCGCCGAGGATCGCCACGCGGTCGCCCACGGGGGCGCCGCCCTGCAGCACGTCGAGGTAGCCGACGACCCGGGGGTGGTCGGTGCCGGGGATGTCCGGGGTGCGCGGGGTGACGCCGGTGGCGACGACGACCTCGTCGAAATCGGCGACGGTCTCCGGGGTGACCCAGGTGCCGAGGCGTACGTCGACGCCGTGGGCGTCCAGCTGGTGGCGGAAGTAGCGCAGCGTCTCGTCGAACTCCTGCTTGCCCGGGACCTTGCGGGCCACGTTGAGCTGGCCGCCGACCTCGTTGGCGGCGTCGAAGAGGGTGACGGCGTGGCCGCGTTCGGCGGCGGAGACCGCGCAGGCGAGGCCGGCGGGGCCGGCGCCGACGACGGCGACGCGCTTCTTCAGCCGCGTCGGGGCGAGCACCAGCTCGGTCTCGTGGCAGGCGCGCGGGTTGACCAGGCAGGAGGTGATCTGGAGGTTGAACGTGTGGTCCAGGCAGGCCTGGTTGCAGCCGATGCAGGTGTTGATGGCCTCGGGCGTCCCGGCGGCGGCCTTGGCGACGAAGTCGGGGTCGGCGAGCATCGGGCGGGCCATCGACACCATGTCCGCGTAGCCGTCGGCCAGCAGTTCCTCGGCCAGTTCGGGGGTGTTGATGCGGTTGGTGGTCACGAGCGGCACGGAGACCTCGCCCATGAGCTTCTTGGTGACCCAGGCGTAGGCGCCGCGCGGCACGGAGGTGGCGATGGTGGGGATGCGGGCCTCGTGCCAGCCGATGCCGGTGTTGATGATCGTGGCGCCGGCGGCCTCGATCTCCTTGGCCAGGGTGACGACCTCCGCCAGGGAGGAGCCGCCCGGCACGAGGTCCAGCATGGACAGCCGGTAGATGATGATGAAGTCCTCGCCCACGGCCTCGCGGACCCGCTTGACGATCTCCACGGGGAACCGCATGCGGTTCTCGTACGAGCCGCCCCAGCGGTCCTCGCGCCGGTTGGTCTGGGCGGCGATGAACTCGTTGATGAGGTAGCCCTCGGAGCCCATGATCTCCACGCCGTCGTAGCCGGCCTGCCGGGCGAGACGGGCGGCGCGCGCGTAGTCGTCGATGGTCCGCTCGACGTCCGCGTCGGACAGCTCGCGCGGCACGAAGGGGCTGATGGGCGCCTGGAGCGCGCTCGGGGCGACCAGGTCCTGGTGGTAGGCGTACCGCCCGAAGTGCAGGATCTGCATGGCGATCCGGCCGCCCTCGCGGTGCACGGCCTCGGTGACGGTGCGGTGCTGCGCGGCCTCGTCCTCGGTGGTGAGCTTGGCGCCGCCCTCATAGGGCCGGCCCTCGTCGTTGGGCGCGATGCCACCGGTGACGATGAGGCCGACGCCGCCGCGCGCGCGTGCCGCGTAGAAGGCCGCCATCCGCTCGAATCCGCGCTCGGCCTCTTCCAGGCCGACGTGCATGGACCCCATGAGCACGCGGTTGGGCAGCGTGGTGAAGCCCAGGTCGAGCGGGGTCGTCAGGTGGGGGTAACGGCTCATGGGGCCCTCCGTGCGCGGTGTCGTCGCCTCTTGTTGTAGAGGAACCCCGACTCTTTATGCAACTAGTTGCACAACCACGTGGAGGTGACTCGGACCACTCCCCGCCGGACGCCGGCCACGGCACGGCACGCCGACGCCCCGGCCGGCGGTGGGCCGGACCGGGGCGTGGGCGTCGTACGGACCTGTGGGGTCAGCGGCTTTCCAGGCGCAGGTGCAGGTCCCTCTCCTGGTCGCCGGAGGCCGCGCAGGTCTCCTCGACGGTGAACATCGAGTCGAGGGTGGTGCGGAACCGGTCGACGGCCCAGTAGCCGCCCTGGACGTCCGCCTGGACGGACGAGCCGAGGTGGACCGGCGGACACCCGTGTTCACGGCTGTCCGCGACGTCGTACGTTCCGAGCCACACCATCGGACGGGTCTCGTGGAGCTGCTGCGGATCCTCGTCGGCGCCCCGGTCGGACGCGAAGCAGGACCTCAGGGCCTCGAAGACGAGCCGGGCGTCTTCCTTGGAGCCGCTGATCTCCACCGTGACCGTTTCCGGATGCGACCGCTCCGTGTCTGCCATTGATCGCTCCTCTCGTGGCCGCGCTGCGGTGGAACGGGGTACCCCGCCTAACCGCGTCCATCCCCAGGAAAGCACCACGATCCCGGGAGCACACCTCAGCCGCGTGAGAACTTGTACGTCTTGCTGTCGGTCAGCACGCAGAAGCCCGGCGACACCACGATCACGCGCAGGATGCCCGTCCGCCGGTCGTAGTCGATGCCCTCCGCCTCGAAACCGCCCGAGCAGGAGCTGCGCAGCGGCAGCTGCCGTAGGGCCGTGACATGGCCGGTGACGTCGGACGAACCGTTCGGCGCGGCCGACAGGTCGATCTGGAGCAGCGGCTTGGTGATGCCGAAGAGGCTGCCCTCGGGGTCGTCGGAGGAGCACAGCAGGGTGGTGGGGCCGGCGAAGTCGCAGCCCTGGACGTCGCGCACGGCGTGGTCCAGGCGGACCGTCGAGACCTGCGGCAGATTCGCCGAGGGCGAGGTGGCGGCGTTGATCCCGGGGGTCGGGAAGACCAGCAGCCGGGTCATCGTGCCCCACTCCCCCGAGAGCATCCACTGGCCGTCGGGCGAGACGGCGTCCCAGGAGTTGTTGAGGGCCTCGCCGGGGCCGAGGGTGTGGACGTACTCCGACCAGGTGCCGCCGGGCGCCTGCACGCGGTACATCTTCGAGTTGCCGGAGTCCCGCTGGTAGGGCTCGATGTAGTAGCCGTTGTACGAGGCGTCGGGGTCGCCGACGTGGTTCCAGCCGCGGCTGGAGACTCCGAGGGGGATGGTGCCGATGCCGGTGTAGCGGTTGGGGCTGTTCGCCGGCACCTCCACCGAGGTCAGGCCCTGGCTCTCGGTCAGCGGGTCGGCGCGGTCGGAGCCGGTCTCGGTCCAGGTGCCGGCCGCGGTGGCGGGCGGGGACACGGCGAGGGAGAGGACGGCCGCGGTGGCGAGGGTGACGAGTCCGGCGAGGGCTGTGTGACGACGTTGCCGGGTGCGTGCGGGCATGGCCGACTCCTCGGGCGCGTGGGGGGGGTGGGGCACTCGGTCGGCGGACAGTCTGGCGTGGCGTCGTGGTCATGTACAGGCCAATGCAGCAACATGAGCGTGAACTCTCACGGACCGCGGAACCGGCCTGTACGGTCTCCGCAGGAGGCCCGCACCGCGAGCACCGCCGGCGTGGCGACTTCGGCGGACGTCCGCCGTCGTGTTGAGAGATGGTGGAGGTGGACGGCGAAGGCCTCGGAGAGTCGGGTGTGAGCGCGGTAGAACAAGGGGAGTCGGCACGGGGGACGGCGTGCCGTGCGGACGGGCGAAGGCGGTGCGTGGGATGAGTGCAGCCGAGGCTCCGGTGGCCGAGGGCGACGGGCCCGCGCGCGGCGCGATGCGGCCGGGCGGGCTCCTCGACGTGCTGGGCGTCGCCTCCGTGGTGCTGGACACCGACGGCCGCATCGTCCTGTGGAGCCCGCAGGCGGAGGAATTGTTCGGGTACACCGCGCAGGAGGCGCTCGGCGAGTTCGCCGCCCGGCTGATGGTCCACGAGCGGCATCTGGATCTGGTCGGCACGCTCTTCGCCGACGTCATGCGGACCGGACAGAGCTGGGCAGGCGGTTTCCCGATCCGCCACAAGGACGGCAGCACCCGTGTGGTGGAGTTCCGCAACATGCGGCTGCTGGACGACCGCGGCGACGTGTACGCGCTCGGGCTCGCCGCCGACCAGTCGACGGTACGGCGGCTGGAGCAGGACGTGGCGCTGTCCGAGCGGATGGTGAAGCAGGCGCCGATCGGCTACGGCGTCCTGGACATCCGGCTGCGGTTCGTCTCGGTCAACCCCGCCCTGGAGCGGATCAGCGGGCTGCCGGCCGCCGAGCACGTGGGCAGGACGCCGCGCGAGGTGCTGCCGCTGGTGGAGACCGAGGCGCTGGAGGCCGCCGCGCGGCGGGTGCTGGAGACGGGCACGCCGTCGATCGACGACGTGCTCGTCGGCCGCACGGCCGCCGATCCCGACCAGGACCACATCTGGTCGCACTCGCTGTACCGGCTCGAGGACGCCATGGGCAACGTGCTCGGCGTGGCGGTGTCGCTCGCCGACATCACGGAGCAGTACCGGGCCTCGGTGGAGGCGGAGCGGGCGCGGCGCCGGCTCGCCGTGATCGCGGACGCCTCGGCCCGGATCGGGACGACGCTCGAACTGGACCGCACGGCCTGCGAGCTGGCCGAGGTGGCCGTGCCGGAGCTCGCCGACGTCGTGGCCGTGGACCTGCTGGAGGCGGTGGTGGAGGGCCGGCCCAGTACGCTCGGGCCCTCGGAGTCCGCGATGATCCGGGCTTTCGCGCTCCGCCCGGAGGACGGCTCGGACGCCGTACGGGCCGCCGATCCGCCCGGCCACATGGCCCGGTACGCACCGGACCGTCTGGTCACCGAGTGCGTGCGCTCGGGCGAGGTGGTGCTGGTGCCCCAGGTCAAGGACGAGGACCTGCCCCGGATCGCCCGCTCTCCCGAGGCGGCCGTGCTGCTGGGCCGCGCGGGCCTGCACTCCTATCTGGCGGTGCCGCTGATCGCGCGCGGCGAGGTGCTGGGCGCGCTCGACCTCAAGCGGACCCGGAATCCGGCACCGTTCGACGAGGACGACCTGCTGCTGGCGCGGGAGCTGGCGTCCCGTGCGGCCGTCCAGATCGACAACGCGCGCTGGTACCAGAACGCCCGCAACACCGCCCTCACCCTCCAGCGCAGCCTGCTGCCGAGCCATCCACCGGTCACCACCGGCCTGGAGGTGGCCTCCCGGTACCAGCCGGCGGGCGCCACCAGCGAGGTCGGCGGCGACTGGTTCGACGTGATCCCGCTGGAGGGCGGCCGGACCGCGCTCGTCGTGGGCGACGTGATGGGCAGCGGCATCAGCGCGGCGGCGACCATGGGCCGGCTCCGTACCGCCACGACCACGCTGGCCTCGCTCGAACTCGACCCGGCCCAGCTGCTGGAGCACCTGGACAAGACGACGTCGGCCCTGGACCACTCCATCGCGACCTGCGTGTACGCCGTCCACGACCCGCATCTGCGGCAGTGCCGGATCGCCAACGCCGGCCATCTGCCGCCCGCCCGGGTCCGGCCCGGCCGCCCGCCGGAACTGCTCGACCTGCCCACCGGGGTGCCTCTCGGTGTGGGCGGGGTCGGCTTCAGGACCGTGACCGTCGACTTCGAGCCCGGCGACGAGCTGGTGTTCTACACCGACGGTCTGGTGGAGACCCGGCGCCACTCGCTGGACGAACGGCTGGACCTGCTGCTGTCCCTGCTCGACGGCCCCCAACGCCCGCTGGAGGAGGTCTGCGACTTCCTCCTGCGGACGCTGCACCACCCCGACAACCACGACGACGTGGCCCTGCTCATCGCCCGGGCGCAGCAGCTGCCGTGACGGCGGCGCGGCCGCCGTCGAGCGGGCATCGGGACGGGCACGACGGGGTGCCGGACCCGGCGGACCGGGCCCGGGGCCGCGCATCGGTCAGGGGCGTACGCCGGTCAGGGGGCGTACGCCGATCAGCACATGGGCGTACAGCTCCTCGGAGACCGCCAGACGGGTCGTCAGGCCGGCCCGGGTGAGCACCTCCCCGGCCGCCGCCGCCTGATGCTCACCGGTCTCGGTCAGGAGGCAGCCGCCCGGTGCCAGCCACTCGTGCGCCCCGGCGGCCACCCGGCGCAGCACGTCGAGACCGTCCGCGCCCCCGTCCAGGGCGACCAGCGGTTCGTGGTCGCGCGCCTCGGCCGGCAGCAGGGGGACCTCGGCGGTGGGGACGTAGGGCACATTGGCCGTCAGGACGTCGACGCGGCCGCGCAGTCCGGCGGGCAGGGCGTCGTACAGGTCGCCCTGATGGGCACGGCCGCCGACGGCCGCGAGGTTGCGCCGGGCGCAGCGGACGGCCGCCGGGTCGATGTCGGCCGCGTGCACCTCGGCACCGTCCAGGGCGGCGGCGAGGGCCGCGCCGAGCGCGCCGGAACCACAGCACAGGTCCACGACCACGCCGGCCTCCGGCGCCGCGGCCAGCGCCTGGTCGACGAGGAACTCGGTACGGCGGCGGGGCACGAACACGCCCGTCTCCACGGTGATGCGCAGTCCGTGGAACCGCGCCCAGCCGAGGACCTGTTCGAGCGGGAGCCCGGCGACGCGCCGGTCCACCATCGAGGCCGCCTCCTCGGCGCAACGGGCGGTCGCGAGGATCAGTTCCGCCTCGTCCTCGGCGAAGACGCATCCGGCGGCGCGGAGCGCGGAGACGACCCGGGCGGAGGACAACGGCGTACGCGAGGGCGGATCCGCGGGTGATGAGGGGGTCGAGGGCGTTGCGGGCGTCGGGGGCATGGAAGCCGAAGGCCTTTCGGGAGCGCGGGGCCCGGTGGCGCTCCCGCGGTCACCGCTGCCGGTGTACCGCGCCGTCATGAGGAGAGAGCACCCAGGCTGACACAGCGGTGATGGGTCTCACCTCCCCCTCGTCATGGCTCGTCGGGGTCGCGACGTCCGCGACCGGACGGCCACTTTACCCCAGCGGTCCGGACGGGCCGTGGGCCGAACGGAGTCCGGAAAAACCACGTGCCCCGCGCCGGGCGGGCGGCTACGCTCGCCGCGATGACGACTCAGACCTCTTACCGATGGGGGGTCCCGTCCGCGCAAGGTGCGTGCTGATGCCCACCTTGACCGCGCACGGGGATTCCCGGCTCGCCCTGTGGCTGCGCGTACGCCGGTACGCCGTGCCACCGTCCATGATCGAGACCGCGGCCGTCCGCCGTGGCACCGGCGACTGGGCGGGCGCCTGTGCCGCCGCCCGCGTCGACGTCGACCTCGATCTGCGTACCGTCGCCCGCGTACACGGCCGCGAACTCGCCGCCCGCATACGGTCCGACCTCCGCCGGCTCGCCCCGGACCTGCTGCGCTGGCACATGCCGAGGATCGCGCCGGACGGGCTGCTGCGCCCGGGCCTGACCCTCTCCCTGGCCCGCTACGGGGAGCCCGGCCGGGCTGGGGAACCCGGCCGCGCGTCCGCCGTGCACCTCGTGGCGCGGACCCCGCCCGCCTCGGCGGACGCCGGCCAGCGGATCGGTCTCGCCCTGTGGGATCCGGACCGCCCCGAGGCCGGCAACCATCCGCACCCGCGGCCGAACCGCCGGTACCGGCTCGACCTGCACCGCCATCTGTGGGACGCCGGCCGGGCCCCCGAACTGGGGGTCAGATCGGGGGCCGACGGGCCTGGGCCCCCGGATCACGATCCCCTCGGGCTCGTACCGGCCGGCCTCGACTGTGCCGTCGGCCGCTGGGCGGCGGAGGCGGCCATCCTGCTCCGCGCCGAAGGCCGCGCCCCCGGTGCCTTCGCGGTGCGCTTCGGCGGCGCGGGCCGGAAGACGCTGCAACTCGTCCCGGACGGCGGCGGTTTCGCGTTGGAGGAGGCGGCCGAGCACCCGGCGGGCGGGTTCCGCGCACTGCCCGTCCTGCCGGACGCGGCGACCCGGCTCTCGCCCGACCTGCAACTCCTGCGCGCCGGACTGCTCGCCCCGGACCGGCTGCACCCGCTGGTCGCCGCCGCGCTCGCGCCCGGCCACCCGGCCCCTTGTCCGCCCGGTGACCCTGATCCGGCGCACGGGGCGCGGCTCGTCGCGTGCCGGGGCGCCACGCACCGGATCGGCCTGGTCGACGGCGTGCTCTCCGCGCTGGACCACGACCCGGCCGAGGTCCGGCGCGAGGAACTGCTGGCCGCCCTCGGCGGTCCTCCGCTGCCCTGTCTGCGGGCCGTCGACGCGGCGCACCGGCGCCCGGACTGCCTCTCCGGCGTCCGGGAACGGCTGGACCACGGCGACACCGCCGGGGCCCTGGCGGTGGTCGAGGCCCTGCTGGGCCCCGAGGCGGTACTCCGCGAGGGCCCCCTGCGGGACACCCTGGCGACGGCCGCCGAGCGGCACATCGCCTACGGCCTCTACCGCGCCGGACTGAACGACCCCGGACACGCCGTCCCCGTCACGCAGGGCGCCGCCGACCGCCGTGCGCACCGGCCCCGCAGGCGCCCGCGCCGCGCCACCTCCGTCCGCTGAACTCCTCTCCCCCATAGCCCACTTCACGCCCCAAGGTGATCCCTCATGCCCGCACGCACTCCTTCCGTCACGATGCCCTATCACTCCGGAGCCACCGAACTAGGCGTGGCCGACGACCTGTTGGCCCTGCTGCACGAGACCACCACCGAACCGCGGGCCGACACCCAGCTGGAGGCGCTGACCCTGGCCGTGACCGCCGACCTCCCCGTACTGCTGTGGGGCGAGCCCGGCATCGGCAAGACGGCGGCCCTGACCCAGTTGGCGACGGCCCTCGACCTGCCCCTGACCACCGTGATCGCGAGCGTCCACGAGCCGTCCGACTTCTCGGGCCTGCCCGTCGTGGGCGACGACCCCGCCGTCCAGGGCGTTCCGATGGCCCCGCCGGACTGGGCGGTACGGCTCGTCCGCGCCGGCCGGGGGCTGCTGTTCCTGGACGAGCTGTCCACCGCCCCGCCCGCGGTGCAGGCGGCCCTGCTGCGGCTCGTGCTGGAGCGGCGGATCGGCACGCTGCGCCTGCCGCCCGGGATACGTGTCGTGGCCGCCGCCAATCCGCGCTCCTCGGCCGCCGACGGCTGGGAGCTGAGCCCTCCCCTGGCCAACCGGTTCGTGCACCTTCAGTGGACCCACGACCACGACGTCGTCGTACGCGGGCTCGGCGGGACCTGGCCGCGCGCCACCCTGCCCCGGCTCCACCCGGAACGCCTGACCGATGCCGTGTCCCACGCCCGGCGCGCGGTGTGCGCGTTCCTCACCGCACGTCCGGGGCTGGTCCACCGGCTGCCCAGCGGTGAGAGCCGCCGGGGCGGTGCGTGGCCGTCGCCCCGCAGCTGGGAGGCGACCCTGCGGCTGCTCGCCTTCGCGACCGCCGCCGGAGCGTCCCGCGACGTGCTGTCGCTGCTGGTCCGGGGCACCGTCGGGGACGGTCCGGGCCTGGAGCTGCTGGCGGCCCTCGACCGGATGGACCTGCCCGACCCGGAGACCCTGCTCGCCGACCCGGCGGGCGCCGAGCTGCCCCGGCGCGGGGACCTTCGGCAGGCCGTGCTGGACGGGGTGGTGGAGGCGGTCCGCAACCGGCCGGAACGCGCCCGCTGGGAGGCGGCCTGGGAGCTGCTGGTGCGGGCGGTGGAGACCGGTGCGCCGGACGTGGTGGTCGTACCGGCGTCCACGCTGGCCTCGCTGCGCCGCGACGACTGGGACGTACCGGCGGCGATCGAGCAGCTGTCCGGGGTCGTGACCCTGTCCCGGCGGGCCGACGACGCCGCCCGCCGGGCGACGCCCGCCGCACGGGGGAGCCGATGACGGCGGAGGAGTCGATGACGGTGGGGGCGGCGGGGGCGCTGGACCTCGGCAAGCTGTTCGCCGCACGGCTGCACGCGGCACGGGTACGGCCCTATCTGGCGACGGCGCTGTTCGCCCTGCACCCGGTGGAGTCGCGGCAGGTGCCGACGATGGCCGTGGACCGGCACTGGCGGTGCTACGTCTCCCCCGGATTCGTGGACCGCATGCCGGTGGAGGAACTGGCCGGGGTGTGGGTGCACGAGGTCTCCCATCTGCTGCGGGACCATCACGGGCGCAGCGACCGGGTCGCCCGCCGACGGGGGCTGACCGGCGCCGGGGACCGGCTGCGGATGAACATCGCCGCGGACTGCGAGATCAACGACGACGTGTACGGCGACGGCCTCGTACGGCCCGAGGGAGCCGTGACCCCGGGGCGGCTGGGGCTGCCCGAGGGCGAGCTGCTGGAGGACTACCTGCACCTGTTCCGGCTGGGGCCGCACCTGGCGCGGCTGGCCTGGCTGGACTGCGGCAGCGGGGCCGACGGGCTCGCGCGCGAGTGGGACGTGGGCCCGGACGGCGCGCACGGGCTGAGCGACCAGGAGCGGGACGCCGTCCGGTTCCGGGTGGCGCAGGCCATCAACGGCCGGCCCGGCAGCGCCCCACGGGGTTGGCGCCGCTGGGCCGAGGAGGCGTTCCATCCGCCGCAGCCGTGGCGGCAGTTGCTCGGGGCGGCCGTGCGCTCCGCGGTGTCCGGCCCGGGTGCGGGCGAGGACTACAGCTACGGCCGGCCGGCGCGGCGGTCGGCCGGGCTGCCCGGTGTCGTCCTGCCGAGCCTGCGGCGCAGACCGCCGCGGGTGTGCGTGGTCGTCGACACGTCGGGATCGGTCAGCGACGCCGAACTGGGCAGCGCGCTGCTGGAGGTCGCGGCGATCTGCCGGGCCGTGGGCGGGCGGCGGGAGCTGGTCAGTGTGCTGTCGTGCGACGCCGCGGCCGGCACCGTGCTGCCCCTGTGCCGCGCGGAGGGCATCGAGCTGGTGGGCGGCGGCGGGACGGATCTGCGCCAGGGCTTCGCCCGGGCGCTGAAGGCACGCCCCGACGTGATCGTGGTCCTGACCGACGGCCGGACGCCGTGGCCGGAAGCACGCCCGCCGTGCCGCACGGTGGTGGGCCTGTTCCCCCGCACCGGCCGCGCCCCGAACGAGAACAACCCCGACTACCGCCCTGACACACCCCCGGCGTGGGCCCGGGTGGTGACGATCGGAGGGACGGGGGGATGACGGGGCACGGCCACCGGGGCGGGGGCGGGGCGCGGGCGGTCCGCGGTCCGGCGACGTCGGGGGCTGCCGGCTGCGAGGGGGCGCCTCTGCCCTACGGCCCGCACTGGCCGGCCCGTCGGGCCGTGCGGTTCCTCGCCGTTCCTCACCCGCACCGGTCAGGAGGACGGACACCGTTGCCCCCCGGCGGGTACCGGCCGGTAGGGCGGACGCCAGGGTTCACTGCCGGTGCGGGCCGAGAGGGCGGACACCGGGGTTCACTGCCTACGCCGGCCGGAGGGCGGACGTCGGATTTCGCTGCGGTGCCGGCCGAGAGGGCGGACACCGGGGTTCACTGCCTACGCCGGCCCGGAGGGCGGACGCCGTTGCCCCCCGGCGGGTACCGGCCGGTAGGACGGACGCCAGGGTTCACTGCCGGTGCCGACCGAGAGGGCGGACGTCGGATTTCGCTGCCGGTGCCGGCCGAGAGGGCGGACACCGGGGTTCACTGCCGGGGCCGGTCCGGAGGGCGGACGCCGTTGCCCCCCCGGCGGGTACCGGCCGGTAGGGCGGACGCCAGGGTTCGCTGCCGGTGCCGACCGAGAGGGCGGACGTCGGATTTCGCTGCCGACGCCGGCCGAGAGGGCGGACCGGGGTTCACTGCCGACGCCGGTCCGGAGGGCGGACGCCGTTGCCCCCCGGCGGGTACCGGCCGGTAGGGCGGACGCCAGGCTTCGCTGCCGACGCCGGCCGAGAGGGCGGACCGGGGTTCACTGCCGACGCCGGTCGGGAGGGCGGACGCCAAGATCCACCCCCGACCCCGGACAGGAGGCCGAACCCCAAGATCCACCCCCGACCCCGGACAGGAGGCCGAACCCCAAGATCCACCCCCGACCCCGGCCAGGAGGCCGGACGCAGGAATTCCCGTCCGGTACCGGCCCGCGGGGCGGTCGTCGGAACTCCCGTCCCGTACCGGCCCGCGAGGCAGTCGTCGAGGGGCCCGGCCTGTCCGGTCCGGAGGTCAGACGCCGACCGTCTCCTCGACCTCTTCCTCGGCCTCCCGCGCCGCGCGGTCGGCGTCCGGCTCCGCGACGGGTTCGGGGGACCCGGCGGTGGTCCCGGGCGCCGGCGTGCTCCCGGCCGCGGCGGCGGCGTGCCGAGCCCGGCGGGGCCGCTCGTACAGGGCCGCGAGGCCGGTCGCGGCGAGGCCCACGAGCAGCCAGACCACCAGGGTCCACACGTCGGACGCGAGGCCGTCGCCGTCGAAGTACAGCAGGCTGCGGACGCCCTCCACGAAGCCCGCGCCGTTCCAGAAGGCGTGCAGCGTGCCGAAGAAGCCGTTCTGCAGCTCGGGCCGGAACAACCCGCCGGAGCTCGTGAAGTTCAGCATCACGAACAGCACCATCATGGTCAGCGTGGTCCAGCGCTTGAGGAAGGTGTGCAGGCCGACGCCGATCAGGAGGATGCCCGCCGAGTACAGCCAGGCCATCCCCCACACACCGGCGAGATCGTGGTGCGCGAGGTGGAACACCGGCCCGGCGAGCAGCGCGCCGATGCCGCTGACCACGGCGGACACCCCGAGGGCGAGCAGTGCGCGCACCCGCATCGCGAGGGCGGCGCCCCCGGCACCGAGCGCGGCGACCGAGGCGTAGGAACCGATGCTCAGGGCGATCAGCAGGAAGAACAGCCCCTGCCCGGTGGGGTCGTCGGCGACCGGCGCGGCCACGTCGGTGACCTTCAGCGGCGCGCCCTCCTTCGCGGCGACCGGCGTGAAGACCTTTTCCACGGCCGTGGCGCCCATGTCGGAGGCGGCCGTGGCCACCATCAGCTCGGGGGCCTTGGCACCGGGCACGTAGGCGCCGGTCACCTCGCGGGACTTCAGGAGGCCGACGGCGTCGGCGCGGGTGGGGACGGTGCGGACGTCGAGCCTGTCCCCCGTGGTGTCCTTCACCGTCTGCGCGAAGACCTTGGCCTGTGGGCCGCTGCCGACGATCGCCACCGGCAGGTGGTGCGGCTCCGGGGTGACGAAGGCCCCCATGTACGCGAGCCCCATGCCTATGCACATCAGCAGCGGGGTGACCAGGTGCGTGAGCACATGGCGCAGTGCCGGTGACCTCATCGCGTACGGCCTCCAAATGGTTGGCTTATACAACTCTCAGCTCAAGTTGTACTATACAACTAGAACGCCGGAGGAGGTATTCCCGTGAGCACACCGGAGGCGGAGTCGGCCGTCGAGACGATCCAGCGCGAGATGACGGTCTTCGCGCGCCGGGCCCGCGCGTCGGCGGGACGCATGCACCCGGAGCTGTCCCTGGTGTCGTACACCCTGCTCGGGCACCTGGAGGAGCGCGGCGGCTGCCGGGCCACCGATCTGGCGGCCCACTACGCCCTGGACAAGTCCACGGTGAGCCGGCAGGTGGCCGCGCTGGAGCGGGCCGGGCTGATCGAACGCCGGCTGGACCCGGAGGACCACCGGGTCCAGGTGCTGCATCTGACCGGGGCCGGCGAGGAGATCCTCGCCCAGGTCACCCGCAGTCGCCGGGCCGCGTTCCGGGAGCGGCTCGCCACCTGGCCGGCGGAGGACCTGATCCGGTTCGCGGCCTATCTGGAGCGGTACAACGCCGGGCCGGCCGGCGCGGACTCCGACTGACGGAGCCCGAGCGCGGCCCGCCCGGCGTCCGGCTACGCCACCGGCACCGCGGCCAGGCCGTCCGCCAGCCGCTCGGGCGCCCGCGCGGCCAGGAACGCGGTACGGCGGCGCAGCCGGAAGCCGAGGGACTCGTACAGCCGGATGGCACTCGCGTTCTCGGCGCTCGTGTGCAGGAACGGTGTCTCGCCCCGCTCCCGTATGCCGTGGGCGACCGCGAGGATCAGACGGCCGGCCAGCCCCTTCCCGCGGAACGCGGGGTCCGTGCAGACCGCGCTGATCTCGGTCCAGCCCGGCGGGTGCAGCCGCTCGCCCGCCATGGCGATCAGCGCGCCGTCGCGACGGATGCCGAGGTAGGTGCCGAGTTCGACGGTGCGCGGCAGGAACGGGCCCGGCCGGGTGCGCGTCACGAGGTCGAGCATCTCGGGCACGTCCGCCGGGCCGAGCCGGACCGCCTCCGCGTCCGGTGCGGCGGCCAGGCCGTCGTCCACGAGCTGCACCCCCTCGACCCGGAAGGTGATCTCCCAGTCCGCCGGCACCTCCCCGCGGAACCCGGGCAGCGGGACCTCGGCCCCCGGACCGGCCAGCGCGGCGAGGTCCGCCCAGTCCCGCGCGTCCGGATCGGCGGGCAGCGCCAGCCACGGCGACACGTCGACGGGGTAGCGCAGCACCCGGCCGCGCCGCTCGGCGAAGTGGGCGTGCGGCCCCGTCAGGGAGGCGAGGGCGGGGTTGTCGAGGACGTGCGGGACGCCGGCGGCACTCGGGCCGGGGGCGCCGGAACCGGTGGTGCGGCTCACGCGGTCACCTCGATCACGGTCCTGAAGACGGGGGCCTTGCGCATCCTCTTCCTCTCCTCGCTCCTCCGGCATCGTCACCGGCCACCGGAGCCGGCACTGAGCGCCGCACTGAACGGCAAGCGGGAGCGGCGGACCCCTATTCCCGCGCCGGCACAGAGTTCACGCGGCCGCAATGATCCGGCCGGCGCACAGCGGTGACCAGGGCAGGGGCACGCGGAACGACACAGTACGGTGTAACCATGAACGTCACGCGAGGCTTCACGGGCCGTCCGCGCGTCCACGATCCGGGGCTGCCGCCCGGGCAGTACGACGCGCGCGACGACTGGCCCGTCCTGTCCGCCGAGGTCACTCCCGACCTCGCGGCCTCCGACTGGTCCTTCCGCATCGACGGACTGGTGGAGCAGCCGCACACCTGGGACTGGGACGCGGCGCACGCGCTCCCGGCGTCGGCGTACGACGGTGACATCCACTGCGTGACCGGCTGGTCGAAGTTCGGCGTGCGCTTCGGCGGTGTCTCGCTGGACGCCTTCTTCGATGTGGTGCGACCCCATGGGTCCGCCACACATGCCGTCGCCCGTTCCCACACGGGGTACACCGCCAACCTGCCGCTGGCCGACCTGACCGGGGGGCGTGCCTGGATCGTCTGGGAGTACGACGGCGCGCCGCTGCCGCCCGAGCACGGCGGTCCCGCCCGGCTGGTGGTGCCGCACCTGTACTTCTGGAAGAGCGCCAAGTGGATCGCGGGGATCACGCTCCTCGACCACGACGAGCCGGGCTTCTGGGAGAAGAACGGCTACCACGCGCGCGGCAACCCCTGGGAGGAGCAGCGGTACTCCGGTGACTGAGACGGTGACTAACAGCGCGACCTCCTCCGCCCCGGCCGGCACCGGCGTGCCGCGGTTCGCCGTGCCCGGGCGCATCGAGGTGAGCGGTCAGGTGGCCGCGACGTGGCAGACCGCCACCCTGACGGAGATCCGGCGCGAGACCCCGCACGCCTCGACCTTCCGGCTCGCGGTGCCGCGCTGGGCGGGCCATCTGCCCGGCCAGCACCTGATGCTGCGGCTGACCGCCCCGGACGGCTATGTGGCGCAGCGCCACTACTCGATCGCGTCGGCGCCCGACGACTCCGGGCACATCGAGCTGACCCTGGACCGGGTGCCGGACGGGGAGGTCTCCGGGTGGTTCCACACGGTGGCCAGGCCCGGCGACACGATCGAGGTGCGCGGCCCGCTGAGCGGCTTCTTCGCCTGGCCCGGCGACCGCCCCGCGCTGCTGCTCGGCGCCGGCTCCGGGATCGTGCCGCTGATGTCGATGGTCCGCCACCACCGCCGGCGCGGACTCACCGTGCCGCTGCGGATGCTGGTGTCCGCCCGGAGCCCCGAGGAACTGATCTACGCGCGGGAACTGGGTGCGGAGACGACGCCGGTGTACACCCGCGGCGCCCCGGCGGGAGTTCCGGTGGGGCGTATGACGGCCGCACACGTCGCACCGCTCCTGGCGGAGCGGCCGACCGGTGGCTGGGAGGCCTATGTGTGCGGCTCCAACGGCTTCGCCGAACACGCTTCCCGCCTCCTGGTCGAGGCGGGCCAGCCGGTGGAACACATCCGCATCGAACGCTTCGGCTGAGACACCCGTCCCCGTCGGCCGACCTCCGACCGACGGGCCCGGCGGACCTCCGACCGACGGCTCGCGCGGACCTCCGACCGACGGCTCGCCCGACCCCTGCCCGGCGCTTCCGCTTACCTCTGACCGGCGCCTCGGCCGACACCTGTGGCCGACGGCTTCGGCCGCCCCCTCCCCCGCGCTCGGGACAACCTCTGGCCGACGCTTCCGCTGACCTCTGACCGGCGCCGCGGCCCACCCCTCCGGCTGACGGCTTCGGCGCGCCTCCCGTTGACGGCTTCGGCCGCCCCCGCCCGACGTCTCCCCCGGCCTCCGGCCGGCGCTCGGGTCGAGATCAGCCGGTCGCCGCGGCAGAGACCCGCGGAAGCCTCGGGTGGGCTCTGCCCGAGGCCGGGGAGGCCGGCGCCGGTGCAACCGCACACCCCCGCCGACTGGTTGCCGTTCGGCGCTCGCGCGCGAGCTGCCAGCCGGAAGCCGACGCCCTCGCGCCCCTCCCAGGCCGCCCCGGGGTCCCGCCACGACGACACCCCGGGCCATCAGCCGACAGCCGCGACTCTCCCCCGCCCGCAGGCCCCGTATCGGCTGCGTCAGCCCGAAGCCGACGCCCTCGCCACCCTCCTGGGCCATCCCGGGTTCCCGCCAGGACGACACCCCGGGCCGTCGGCCGACAGCCGCCACTCGCCCCCCCCCCCCCCCCCCCCCCGCACGCAGCCGCTCTCCGTAGCAATGCGGCTGCGGTCTGTGCTCCGGTCGCGCGGGGAGGTCGGTCGCGCGATGGTGGGGCGCATGGCGCGTTCCGTGCGTCACGCGGGCTTGAACTCGCGGTGCACGGCATGCGCGAGGTGCGCCGTACGGGGTACGAGACGGGTGGACGCGCGTGTGCGCGGGCGGAGGGGGCGACGGGCCCGAGGACCGGCTCGCTCCGACCCTCCGGCCCCGGCGAGGAGGTGGACATGCGTACCCGGGTGCGTGGCTGGCGCTGGCGGCGCAATCCGCTGCGACGCAGGTCGGACGTCGTGGAGGCGTGGACGGTGCTGGTGGTCGCCGTCCTGCTGTCGGTGGTCGTACCCCTGGTCGGGATCGCCGCGGGGCTGCACGCCCACGATCAGGCGCGGTCGCTCGCCGCGGCTCAGCGAGCCGAGCGCCACCAGGTGCGGGCCACGGTGATCGGCGACCCGCCCGAGCGGCTGGCCTCCGGGCAGGGCGACCGCGAGCATCCCTACCGCGCCCAGGTGCGCTGGACGGAACCGGGAAAGGCACCCCGAACGGCGTGGGTCCGTGTCCCGGCGGGGACGCACACCGGTGAGGTCGTACCCGTGTGGTTCGACTCCCGGGGCCGCAGTGTCGCCCCGCCACCCGACGACGTGGCGGTCTGGCAGCACTCGGTGACGTTCGGCCTGTGCGCGGCGGGCGGCGCGGCCGGGGTGGTGATCCTCGGGCACGGAATCGCCCGGCGGTTCGCGCTCCGCCACCGGCTGGCCGAGTGGGAGCGGGAATGGGCCAGGACGGGCCCGAGGTGGACCCAGCCGAGGACGTGACACATCCGCGTACCGTCCGAGGCGGCCGGCCCGCCACGTGGCAGTCGCCCGGCGCTGAAATGAACGGTGTGGGAGGCCACTTGGGCCGGAAAAACGCAACTTCGACATGGCCCGCGAAGGCGGCTACCTTCCCCTGGTCCTCGACGATCGCCCACGGTCGCACCGGAGTTCCTTCGGCTTGAGGCATCCCCGACCAGGGAGAGACGCGTGCCCCGTCTTGCGCTGTACACGTTCGGAGTCCTGAAGTCACCTCTCGCCGATCCCGGACCAGCCACACGCGAGTTCTACGACACGGGTGAGGACGTCTACCGGAGCATCGGCCGGCACCCCGGGTACCTCGCCCATGCCGAAGCGGCGGACGGTGAGCGGGGCATGCTCTTCGGCGCGAACTGGGGTGCATGGGGGGAGTTCGCCGTACCGGCCTGGTACGGCAAGGGCCGTACGGCGGAAACGACCGCGCTGGCCGCGACCCTCTCGCTCTGGACCGGCCTGCGCTCCGCCTTCGACGCCGTCTACACGGGTCCGCACCGTGCGGCGCTGAACAAGCGCCACGACTGGTTCGAGAGGAGGAGGCACCCGAGCCACGTGATCTGGTGGGTCCCCGACGGTGTGACCCCCACCTGGCAGGACGGGGTCTCCCGGCTGGAACATGTCCACGACCACGGTCCGGCGCCGCACGCCTTCACCTTCACCCATTCGTTCGACCCGGACGGCACGTACGTAAAGGCGGTTGTTGATGCCCCTGTTCGACCTACCCCTCGACGAACTGCGCGACTACCGCAGTGAGTCCACCGAGCCCGAGGGCTTCGACGCGTTCTGGGACACGACCCTCCAGGAGGCGCGCGCACACGAACTGGACGCCCGCTTCGAGCGGGTGGAGAGCGGACTGTCGACCGTCGAGGTGTACGACGTCACGTTCGCCGGCTTCGGCGGCCATCCCGTCAAGGGCTGGCTGCGGCTGCCGGCCGGCGCGACGGAGCCGCTCCCGCTGGTCGTCGAGTTCCTCGGCTACGGCGGCGGCCGCGGGCTGCCGCACGAGAACCTGCTGTGGGCGTCGAGCGGCCGGGCGCACTTCCTGATGGACACGCGCGGGCAGGGCAGCGCCTGGGGCGGCGGAGGCGGCACCGCGGACCCGGTGGGAGCCGCGCCGGCCTACCCGGGGTTCCTGACCCGGGGCGTGGACGCCCCCGAGAACTACTACTACCGCCGGGTGTTCACGGACGCCGTCCGCGCGGTCGAGGCGGCCCGTTCCCACCCCCTGGCCGACGCGGCGCGGACCGTGGCGCTCGGCGCCAGCCAGGGCGGCGGCATCTCCCTCGCGGTGGGCGCACTGGTCCCCGACCTGGTCGCGGTCGCCCCGGACGTGCCGTTCCTGTGCGACTTCCCGCGCGCGGCGACCCTGACGGACCGTCACCCATACCGGGAGATCACCCTGTTCCTGAAGACGCACCGGGGCCGCGCGGCGGACGTGCTGCGCACCCTGTCCTATTTCGACGGGGTGCACTTCGCCGCCCGCGGCCGGGCCCCGGCCCTGTTCTCGGCCGCCCTGGAGGACCAGACCTGCCCGCCCTCCACCGTGTTCGCCGCGTTCAACGCCTGGGCGCACGAGGACAAGGCGATCGAGGTCTACGACTTCAACGACCACGAGGGCGGCGGCCCCTACCAGGAGGCGGCCCAGTTGTACTGGCTGCGGTCGTACGCGTAGCGCAGAGCGGTACGGGGCGGCTCCCGCCGCCCCTCCCCCTTCCCTCCAGTCCGACCAGTCGGTACGTTCTCCCTGCCCCGTTCGCGGCGTCGCGGCCGGGGCTCCACGGCGACGACGGAGGCCGCATGTCGGTGCACGAACCGCACAGGACCGGGACGCAGGAGACGGCGCGGGCCCGGGTCGGGGGACACTGCGACCCGCGGTTCGCCGCGGTACGCGAGGCCTTCGAGGCCAATTTCCGCGAGCGGGGCGAACTCGGCGCCGCGGTGGCGGTCACCGTCGGCGGGGAGACGGTGGTGGACCTGTGGGGCGGTTGGGCGGACGCGGACCGTACCCGGCGCTGGGAGCGGGACACGCTGGTGAACGTGTGGTCGACCGGCAAGGGCCCGGTGGCCCTGTGCGCGCACATCCTCGCGGACCGGGGACTGCTCGACCTGGACGCCCCCGTGGCAGCGTACTGGCCGGAGTTCGCGGCGGCGGGCAAGGAACGGGTGCTGGTACGCCATCTGCTGTCGCACCGGGCCGGACTGTGCGGGCTGCGCGAGCCGCACTCCCTGTCCGAGCTGTGCGACTGGGAGCTGACCACCGCCCGGCTGGCCCGCACCGAGCCGTGGTGGGAGCCGGGCACGCGGTCCGGGTACCACGCGCTGACGTACGGCTTCCTGGTCGGCGAGGTCGTCCGGCGCATCTCGGGGCTGCGGCCGGGGGCCTTCCTGGAACGGGAGGTCACCGGGCCACTCGGGATCGACTTCACGTTCGGGCTGCCGGCGAAGGAGGCGGGCCGCGCCGCCGAGCTGGTGCGTCCCTCGTCCGCGGCGGCCGGTGAACAGACGGCGGTGTTCCGGCAGTTGGCGCCGGTGGCTCTGGCGGCCCTGGCCAATCCGCCGGTCGGTGCCGCCGAGGCGAACTCGCCCGAGTGGCGGGCGGCGGAGATCCCCGCCGCGAACGGGCACGGCACCGCCCGGGCCGTGGCCGCGCTGTACGGCGTCCTGGCCGGGCGGGGGACGTACGGCGGCCGGCGAATCCTGTCGCCCGAGGCGGCCGAGCGGGTGCGCGAGGGGCAGGGGAGCTGCCGCGATCTGGTGCTCGGGGCCGGCTTCGAGGGCGAGACGGAGATCGGACTCGGGCTGTGGCTCAGCGGGGCGCACGGGTCGTACGGCCCGAACCCGCGGGCTTTCGGTCATGACGGGTTCGGGGGCTCGTGCGGGCTCGCCGACCCGGACGCGGGGGTGTCGCTGGGCTACGTCATGAACCGGATGGGCCCGCGCATCGCCGACGATCCGCGGAAGACGGCACTCGTCGACGCCCTGTACCGGGCTCTGTGACACCCGCGGCCGGCGCGCGGCCGGCGCGGGTTTCTTTCGGCCGAACCACCCGGCCGCTCTTCCCTTGTGGTTTAGACCAATGCTAATTGTGGTCGCGCAATGAGCCCGCACGGCTACGTCTTGTCACCACAGGAGGGCGCGGCATGGCCCGCACCACCGCGAACCAGCCCCCGCAGAGCACCGACCGGCCCCTCTACGCGCAGGTCGCGACACTGCTCCTCGACGAACTACGTGACGGCGTCATCCCACCGGGGGAACGACTGCCGTCCGAACGGCACTTGGCGGCGCACTTCGGGGTCAGCCGGGAGACCGTCCGGCAGGCGCTGGAGATGCTGCGCCGCAGCGGCGCCGTGGCCACCGACCGGCGGGGCAGCCACGCCACGCTGCCCGGCGGGCCGGTCGAGGCCCCCAGTCGCTCGCCTTCCCGGTCGGCGCCCGCTCGGCGGACCCGTGCGCGGTCGACCGGGCCACGGTGACCTGGGAGGTGCCCCCGGCGGAGCACGCCGAGGTGCTGGGCCTGGCCCCGCACCGGCCGACCCTGGTGCACCGCTACCGCTCGGTCGCGCCGGACGGCCGCTCGCTGCGGGCGGCGGTGACGTCGTTCTCGGCGGTGGCCCTGGCCGAGGTGGCGGAGCTGGCCCGCTACCGGGACCGGGCGGACGGCGCGACCCCGGCGCAGCTGCGGCGGGCCTACGACTGGATGCGCAGGGCCGGTCTGACCCTGCACCACCGGGACGCCATCTCGCAGCTGGGGGACACGGCCTCGGTCCGGGTCACGCGGCGGGTGCACGACCAGTACGCCCGCCCGCTGGAGATCACCGATCTGGTGGTGACCGCCGAACGGGACGCGCTGGTCTACGAGTTCACGCTGCCGGCGGCGGGCTGAGCCGGCGTGCCACCACCAGGCGGGCCCGCGGGCTGCCGTCGTCGCGCCGCCCGAACGCGGCGAGCGCGGACAGCTCGACCGCGAAACCGGCGCGGTCCAGCTCCGCCAGCACCGCGCCGAGGCGGAAGGCCCGGTAGTACATGACGAACGGCGGCCGCCACAGCGCGTTGCGCACCCGCATCACCGCGTCGAAGCCGAGCAGTGTCCAGTAGGCGGGGTGCGTGGGGCGCGGCGGGGCGAGGACGGGGAAGGCGAAGCGGCCGCCGGGGCGCAGGGCCCCGTGCACCTGACGGAAGAGAGTCGGCAGTTCACGGGGCAGGAAGTGGCCGAACGCCCCGAAGGAGACGACGAGATCGAAGGCGGCCGTGAACGGCAGGGCCCGGGCGTCGCCGCGTACCCAGGCGATCGTGGGCCCGGCGCCCGGCCGGACCCGGCGCCGGGCGACGTCGAGCATCCCGGCGCTGAAGTCCAGCCCGGTGACGCTGTTCCGGCACAGCCCGGTGAGCACCTCCGTGCCGGCGCCCGTGCCGCAGCACAGGTCGAGTCCGTCCGCGAAGGGGCCGGCCGGGGCGAGCTCCCTGCCCACGGACTCCAGGACCGAGTCGGGCGTCCGGAAGGGGGTGTGGTCGAACTTCGGGGCCAGCAGGTCGTATCCGTGCTCGACGGAGGACAGCGCCTGTACGGCGAGTTCGCGCAGAGTGGGGCCGTCGGGACCGTACATGCCGTCAGCCCGGGGTCACGCGCTGCCGGAGGACCGCCAGGGCACCCTCGCACCAGCGCAGGTTCTGCTCCTCGAAGCCGATGCCGGCCATGAGGGTGAGATACGGGCCGACTCGGTCGGAGGTGCGCAGGTACTCGTCCTCGGTGCGCCCGTCGAGGAGGCGGTCCCGCACCCGCCGGTAGCGGTCGAGTTTGCCGCGCACCCAGC
Organism: Streptomyces albidicamelliae; assembly: GCF_025642175.1. NCBI lineage: Bacteria > Bacillati > Actinomycetota > Actinomycetes > Kitasatosporales > Streptomycetaceae > Streptomyces > Streptomyces albidicamelliae. The sequence goes on from NZ_CP106795.1 coordinate 1,114,252, forward strand.
CCATGCGCTCCTCGATCAGCGCCCGGGTGACCTCCGGGTCGCCGCCGTCCATCGCCTGGATCTTGATGAGGAGTTCGTCGCGGACGGCCGTGGGCCGCTTCGGCGGTTCCGCGGCGAACGCGGCCAGCTCCGCCCGGCCGCTCCCGGTGAGCGTGAACATCCGCTTGTTGGGCCGGCGTTCCTGCTGGACCGTGCGGGCCTCGACGAGCCCGTCCTGCGCGAGTCGCTCCAGCTCCCGGTAGAGCTGCTGGGGAGTGGCGGGCCAGAAGTTGGCGAGCGAGACGTCGAACGATTTGGACAGCTCGTAGCCCGAGGCCTCGCCCTCCAGCAGGGCGGCCAGAACGGCGTACCGCAGCGACATGTGGACAGGCTAGCAGCCATTGATTAATGTCATCCACACCTATTCAAAAAGTTGAGTATGCGAGGTGATCCGATGCGCGCGTTCCGCGAGGCGGTCGAGGCCGGGGACATGGACGCCGCCGAGGCGCTGCTGGCCGAGGACGTCGTCTTCACCAGCCCGGTCGTCTTCAAGCCGTACCCGGGCAAGGCGATCACCGCGGCGATCCTGCGCGCGGTCGCGCAGGTCTTCGAGGACTTCCGGTACGAGCGGGAGATCGGCGACCCGGCGGGCCGGGACCACGCGCTGGTCTTCACCGCCCGGGTGGGCGACCGCCGGCTGACCGGCTGCGACTTCCTGCACGTGAACGACGACGGCCTGATCGACGACTTCATGGTGATGGTCCGGCCGCTGTCGGGCGCGCACGCCCTGGCCGAGGCCATGGGCGCGCGCTTCGAGCAGATCGTGAAGGAGGCCGAGGCCCGGTCGGCCTGAGCCCGGCGGCGGCCGACCGGACGCGGCGCGGGCGTCAGTCCCTGAGCTGCCTCAGAGTCGTCCTGGCGTCCGTCTTCAGCCAGTCGGTGACGTCGGTCAGGGCGGGCGGGGTCTTGTCCTGGCTGTAGGAGCTCAGGTAGGCGCTGTAGCTCATCGTGTACGTCACCCAGCCGTCGCGGACGGCGAGTGTGGCGTACCGGGAGCCGCTGGAGGAGCCGCTGCTGGTGTCCTGGCTGACCAGGTAGGCCTCGTCGCCGATGCCCTCGACCGGGTCGACGTCGTAGTCCTTGTGGCTGTCCCCGTAGTTCTTCCAGGTCGCGGTGAACTCGGGCCCCGGGTCGGTCTTCTTGTGCAGGTCCAGCTGCATGTACAGGTACGCGTCGGCGTAGCTGGAGCCGGTCTTCTTCAGATTGACGCTGCAGTAGCTCTCGTCCAGGGCCTGGTCCTTGAGCGAGGTCCGGGTCGGCGCCGAATCGTCCTGGGTGTACTCGTCCTTGAAGGAGGAGTAGTCGGCGCTGGAGCACATGTTCGCGGGCGCCGTGTAGCCGCGCAGGTCCGCGCTGCCGCCGGTGCCGCCGAGCAGGAAGACTCCGCCGGCCCACGCGGCGGAGGCGACGACCGCGCCGACGGCCGCCCACAGCACCGCCCTTCCGGCCCCGCCACCACCCGTCGCGGGCGGCGGGGCGGGTGCGGGACCGTACGGGGGTGCCTGGGTGTACGGGTTGGCCGGCGGCTGCGGCTGACCGGGGTGGCCGACCAGGGTGGGCTGCGCGTAGAAGTTCCCCGGCGGAGCGGACTGCGGGCCGGGGTACGAATAGGCAGTCGGCTGCGGCGGGACGGCCGACTGCGGAGCGGGCTGCTGCGGCGGCTGGTCGGCCGGCTGCGGGGACTGCGGTGGCGTGGACATGTCCCGAACATAGTGGACGGTTGCCGGTCAAGTCCCCCGGCATCGGCGATCGTTGACGACCGGGGTCATCCGGTGCCGTTTGGTGACACAGCGGTCATGCACCGGGCCGGGCCGCACGGCCCCGGCCGGGCGTCGCCCGCCCCGTTCCGCCGGGGTGCGCGGGGCCGGTGCGCGGCTCAGGCTCCGGCGGGCGCGAGGCGGACCGGCAGAGCGCGGACGCTGTTGCCGACGAATCCGGCGTGGGGGCCAGCTCGGCCTCGGGTACGGCGAGTTCGAGTGCCGGGAAGCGGGCGAAGAGCCGCTCCAGCGCGACGGTCGCCTCCAGCCGGGCCAGCGGGGCGCCCAGGCAGAAGTGGGCGCCGTGCCCGAGGGAGAGATGGCGTGCGGCGTCGGGCCGGACCGGGCGGGTGACGTCGAAACGGTCGGCGTCCGGGCCGTGCGCCGCCGGGTCGCGGCCCGCCGCGGAGTAGCCGGCGAGCACGGGTGTGCCGGCCGGGACGACCGTCCCGTCGACGGTCAGGTCCCGCACCGGGTAGCGGAACGGGAAGTAGCTGACCGGCGCGTCCCAGCGCAGGGTCTCCTCCACCACGTCGGCCCAGCTCGCCGTGCCCGCCCGCACCAGGTCGAGCTGGTCCGGGTGGGCGCACAGCGCGCGGACGGCGTTGGTGATGAGGTTGAGGGTCGTCTCGTGTCCGGCGATGATCATCAGCACGAGGGTGCCGATGAGCTCCTGGTGGCTGAGCCGGTCCCCGCCCTCGTCCCGGGCGGCGATGAGCGCGCTGGTGAGGTCGTCCGCCGGGCGGGCCGTCTTGGCCGCGGCGATCTCCCCGAGGACGGCGACGAGTTCGCGGTTGGCGGCGACGGCCTCGGCGGGCTCGGTGTCGGTGGCCACGACCTTGCTGCTCAGCTGGTGCAGCCGGGACCGGAACGCGACGTCCACGCCGAGCAGTTCGCTGATGACGTCCATCGGCAGGGGCAGCGCGAAGTGCCGCCGCAGATCGGCGGTGCCGTCGCCCGCGGCGGCGGCCCGTTCCAGCCCGTCGAGGAGCTGGGCGGTCAACTCCTCGACGCGTGGCCGCAGTTCCTCGACGCGGCGCGGGGTGAAGGCGCGGCCGACGAGCGATCGCAGACGCCGGTGGTCGTCGCCGTCCGCGGTGGTCATGCCCTGGACCGTCGCAAAGGTCAGCAGTGGCCAGCCCTCCGCCACCCGGCCCTCGCGCAGCGCCGTGAAGTGCGTCGCGCTCTTGGCGACTTCGGGGTGCTGCAGGAACTCCTTCAGTGCCTCGTGCCCGAGGACGGCCATCCCCTCGATCCCGCCGGGCAGCTCGACCGGGGCGACGGCGCCGGCGGACAGCAGGCGCGCGTTGACGGCGTGCGGGCAGCCACCGGAGGGGTCGAGGCGGTGCGGGGTACGGGCGGGCGGGTGCTCCACGGCATCTCCTGACGTTCCCATGACAAGACGGGTCGATCGTAGGGTCGTGGGGACGGCGCCGGGAGGCCGTCGGGGCCGCGCCGGTGGTGCCGCACGGCCCGCCCGCCTCTTCCGGGCCACGGGAATACCCGGGTCCCGCGCCGTGTTGGGAGAGTCACGGACACGGTGACCCGTTCAGTGGTACTGTGCCGACAGCACTCGTGCACGTCCTTCGATGGACGCCGGTGCAGTTCCTCTCCTCACGCTGATCGTTCCGCCGTTGTCCCGGATCTCCGGCTCTCGGCGCGTCAGCTTCCCGGCACCACCTCGTCGGCGGACTCTCGTCGCCGTACCCGAGGTGCCGTTCCCGCCGCCGGAGACAGGTGTGCACACCTCCCGCTCGCGGCCTCTCCCCCCTCCTGATCCTTCCTTCCGTCCGTGAAAGGACACCGCATGACCATCACACTCGAACACCCTCCCGCGGCCCCGCAGCAGCCTGCCGCCCGACTCGTCACCGGCGTCCTGGACGTCGACGCACAGGGGAAGGGGTACCTGCGGGGCGCGAGCCTCCTGCCCTCCCCCGCCGACCCGCAGGTCCCCGCGGCGCTCGTCCGCCGGTACGGACTGCGCAAGGGCGACCTGGTCGAGGGCGTCCGCGACGCCCGGCGCGCCCTGACCGACGTCGCCCGCGTCGACGGGCGCGCGCCCGCCGACCTCCGCTCCCGCCGGCACTTCCGCGACCTCACCCCGCTCCACCCGCACCGCCGGCTCCGGCTCGAACACCCCGCGTCCGGCCTCGCGGGCCGCGTCACCGACCTCTTCGCCCCGGTCGGCAAGGGCCAGCGCGGCCTCGTGGTGGCCCCGCCCAAGAGCGGCAAGACCGTACTGCTCCAGCAGCTCGCCGCCGCCGTGGCGGGCAACCACCCGGAGTGCCGGCTCATGGTCCTGCTGCTGGACGAGCGCCCCGAGGAGGTCACCGAGATGCGCCGTTCGGTACGCGGCGAGGTCTACGCCTCCACCTTCGACCGGCCGGCCAAGGAGCACATCGCCCTCGCCGAACTCGTCGTCGAGCGGGCCAAGCGCCTGGTGGAGGCCGGCGAGGACGTCGTCGTCCTGCTGGACTCGCTGACCCGGCTGTGCCGGGCGCACAACAACGCCTCCGCCGCCGGCGGGCGCACCCTGAGCGGCGGCGTCGACGCCGGCGCGCTGCTCGGCCCCAAGCGGTTCTTCGGCGCCGCGCGCCAGGCGGAGGAGGGCGGGTCCCTCACCATCCTCGCCACCGCGCTGGTGGAGACCGGATCCCGCGCCGACGGCTACTTCTTCGAGGAGCTGAAGAGCACGGGCAACATGGAGCTGCGTCTGGACCGGGAGCTCGCCGGCCGCCGGGTCTTCCCCGCCGTGGACATCGACACCACCGGCACCCGCCGCGAGGAACTCCTGCTGGAACCGGCCGAGTTGGCCGCCGTACGCGGACTGCGCCGTGCCCTGCGCCCGCGCGAGGGCGGACCGGTGGCCCTGGAGACCCTCCTGGAGCGGCTGCGGAGCACTCCGGACAACGCCACGTTCCTGCGGCGGATCCTGCCCACGCTGCCCGCCGGCTGACGGCCCGGTGCATCGTCCGGGTTGCTCCCGTGGGCCGAACGGCCCTGGCAGCGCGTTGGGCGGGCGCTCCCGTTCGTACGTTGAATCATATGATCACCGGACTTTCTCATCGGGCGGTTGTATCGACCTGTGCCCTCTGCGTGGCCGGAGTGCTGGCGCTGTCGCCGGCCACCGCCGCCGCCGCCGGGCCCCGTGCCGGGGAACCCGCGCCGCCGCAGCCCCGGGCGGCGATGCCCGGGCCCTCCCTGCTCTACGGCTCCGGCACACAGGTCCGGCCGCACCGCGGCGCGCCCGAGGTGCCGGAGGTCTCGGCGCTCTCCTGGCTGGTCGCGGACGCCGACAGCGGCGAGGTGCTGGCGGCGAACCACGCACACCGCAGACTGCCGCCCGCGAGCACCATGAAGACCCTGTTCGCCCTCACCGTGCTGCCCACGCTGCCCAGCGGCCTCCAGCACACCGTGCGCTACCAGGAGCTGGCGGACGTCGGTGAGGGCAGCAGCCTCGTCGGCGTCGAGGAGGGGCACACCTACCGGGTCGCCGATCTGTGGCACGGGGTCTTCCTCAGCTCCGGCAACGACGCCGTGCACGTACTGGCCTCGCTCAACGGCGGCTGGCGGGCCACCACCGACCGCATGCAGCAGAAGGCCCGCTCGCTCGGCGCCATGGACACCCACGTCGTCTCCCCCGACGGCTACGACGCCCCCGGACAGGTCTCCTCCGCGTACGACCTGGCCGTCTTCGGCCGCGCCGGACTGCACAACGCCGACTTCGCCCGCTACTGCGGCACCGCGCAGGCCGACTTCCCCGGTGACGGGTCGCCGTACGCGATCGAGAACACCAACCGGCTGCTGACCGGCGAGGACGGCGTGGCGCCGTACCCCGGACTTCTCGGCATCAAGAACGGCTACACCAGCAACGCGGGCAACACGCTCGTGGCCGCCGCCCGCCACGGCGGGCGCACCCTCGTGGTGACCGTGATGAACCCTCAGGAGGGCGGCGGGCTCGCGGTGTACGAGGAGGCACGGCAGCTGCTGGACTGGGGATTCGAGGCGGCCGGGCGGGTCGATCCGGTCGGCTCGCTGGACGGACTGCGCGCCAAGTCCCGGCCGGCGGCCGTCCCCGTGGCCGCCGCCACCTCCGGATCGGCCGACGAGGAGGAGGGCTGGTCCGGCACCGCCGTCGTCGGGGGGCTCTCGGGGCTCGGCGCGGTGGCCGTGGCGCTGGCGCTGCGGTCCAAGGGCAACCGGGCCGAGCGGAGCTGAGCCGTGGGCAGGCGGAGCAGCAGGGCCAGCGCGATCCACGTGTAGGTGTTGCTGCCGAGGAAGCCGAGCGGTCCGGACGCGTCGTCGAACCACAGCCACACCACGCTGGTGCACAGGACCGCGAACAGGGCGCCCGCGAGCCGCCGGTGCCCGGCGCGCCACAGCACGGCGAAGGACGGCAGCAGCCACACCAGGTGGTGCACCCAGGTGATCGGGCTGACCAGGCAGGCGGCCGCACCGGTGAGCGCGAAGGCCGCCGTCCAGTCGCCGGCCGTGACCGCGCGGCGGCCCCGCCACGCCCAGACGCACAGGGTCAGCAGGACGGCCGTCGCCCACAGCGGGCGGCCGGGCTCGCCGAGGCGGGCCAGTACGCCCTGCAGGGACTGGTTCGACACGTAGTCGAGCCGGCCCACCCGCCCGGTGTCCCACAAGGCCTCGGTCCAGTAGTGGCGCGACGCCCCGGGTCGGCCCAGGCGGCCAGCGCCGTCGCCGCCGCGGCCACGGCCGTCGCGGTCGCCGCGGCCCGCCTGCGCCCCGCGAGCAGCAGCAGACCGATGAAGAGCGCGGGCGTGAGCTTCACCGCGGCGGCCAGCCCGACGCCCGCCCCCGCCCAGCGGTCCCGGCCGCCCGCCAGCAGCCGGGCGTCGCCGAGCACCAGGGCGAGGAGGACGAGGTTCACCTGACCGAAGCTGAACGTGTCCCGCAGTGGTTCGAACAGCGCGAGCAGGCACAGCAGCAGCGACCAGCGGTACCAGCCGTACCGCCGCCACCCGGGGCCGGCCAGGACGCGCAGCACCGACGCCAGCGCCGCCAGGTTCACCAGCAGGGACGCGACGATCGCGGTGTTCCGGCCGACCAGGGCGAGCGGCAGCATGGCGAGGGCGGCGAACGGCGGGTACGTGAAGCCGTACATGGTGCCGGGGACCCGGTAGTCGTAGATCCGGCCGCCGTGAGCGGCCCACGTGTGCACGGTCCCGTAGTAGACGCGCAGGTCGAAGAAGTCGCGCAGGAGCGGCACGGTGGCCGTGAACACCGTCACGGCGGCCGCCAGGGACGACACGAGCAGCAGGCGGCCCCGGTCGGTGCGCGGGGCGAACCGCGCCGGCCCGGTCATGCCGTGCGTCCCCGTGCCGGGGCCTGCGCCGCCTGGCGTGCCTGCCACAGGACGACCACCCCGAGCACCCCGCCGGAGACCGCGAGCACCAGCTGGCCGGGGGCGGCGGGCCCGCCGCTGGGCAGCACGGCGAGCGCGAGCACGACCGCCAGGGCGGCCACCCGGTGCCGTACGGAGGTGCTGGGCGCGCCGGCGGCGATGAGGAAGAGGCCCCACAGCACGTACCAGGGGCGGATCGCCGGACCGAACACCGCCACGGCCAGCAGGCTGAGGCCGAGCGCGTACACCGGTCTCGGGCGCAGCCGCAGCCATATCAGCAGGACGGCGGCGGCGGTGGCGGCGAGACCGAGCAGGTGCCAGGCCGGGACGGCGAGCGGTGCCAGACCGCTGCCCAGGTGGTCGAGCAGGGCGCCGGTGGCCCGCCCGAGGAGGCTGGTCAGCGCCCAGTTCTGGGGTGAGACCGGGGTGTTCAGGGCGCCGATCCAGCCGTAGCCGGTGCCGGCCACGGCGGTGGCGGCGACCGTGGTCCCGGCGGCGGCCGCCGCCGTGGTCAGCACGGCGGGCAGCGGACGGCGGCCGGAGCGCACCTGAAGGGCAACGACGGCGAGGAGGCCGAGCGCCGCCGGTGCCTTGACGAGGGCGGCGAGCGTGACGAGGACGGCGCCGACGGCGGGTGCGCGGCCGCGCGCCGCGACCAGGCCGAGCCCGAGCAGGCCCAGCATGAGCGCGTCGTTGTGGGCGCCCGCGACCAGGTGCAGCAGGACGAGCGGATTGAGGGCGCCGAGCCACAGCGCGGCGGCCGGGTCGGCGCCGCTGTGCCGGGCGAGGCGGGGCAGCGCCACCGCCATGAGGGCGACGCCGAGCAGGGCCATCAGGCGCATGCCGAGCAGGCCGGCGGGCAGCTCGCCCCGGGTCAGCCCGGACAGGGCGGACGCCAGGGCCAGGAAGGCCGGGCCGTAGGGGGCCCCGGTGTGCCGCCACATCGGGGCGACCTCGTCGGCGAGCGGGCCGCCGAGCTGGGCGGGGCCGTGCGCGTAGACGTCCATGTGCGCGTCGACCATGGCGCCCTGCGCGAGGTAGCTGTAGACGTCCCGGCTGAACAGCGGCGGGGCGAGCAGCAGCGGCGCGGTCCAGACGGCGAGCACCAGGAGCAGGGAGCGCGGGGTGGGCGGCCGGGGTCCGCGGACGAGGCGGCCGAGCAGCACCCAGGCCGCGATCAGCAGGACGACGCCGAAGTACACGCCGACCAGGCCGAGCGCGGCCCGCACCGAGGCCGGCGCCAGGAGGTCCTGGACGGGCAGGGCACCGGCCGTCTCACCGCCGAGCGCGAGAGAGGCGGTGCCGGCCAGCCCCAGCACCTGGCAGCGGCGGAGATCGACGGGAAAGGCCATGGCCAACACTGGTTCAGCGTGTCAATGCCGGATGGCCGGAAGGCGACGCCCCCTTCACCGGCGAGCGGCCCGGACGTGACCGGCGCGTGCGGACCACCGGGCCGGTGGCCCGGCCGTCGCGCCGCGGTGCCCGGCGTCCGCCCGGGCGGTCAGAACACCGACAGTCCGGTGAGGGTGGTGAAGCGGTCCAGGGCCGCCACACCGGCCACCGAGTTGCCGCGTTCGTCCAGTCCCGGGCTCCACACGCACAGGGTGCAACGCCCGGGTACGACCGCGATGATGCCGCCGCCGACACCGCTCTTGCCGGGCAGGCCCACCCGGTAGGCGAAGTCACCGGCCGCGTCGTACGTGCCGCAGGTCAGCATCACCGCGTTGACCTGCTTGGCCTCGCTGCGGGTGAGCAGCCGGGAGCCGTCGGCGCGGATGCCGTGCCGGGCCAGGAAGCCGGTGGCCAGGGCCAGGTCGGCGCAGGAGGCGGCGATGGAGCACTGCCGGAAGTACTGGTCGAGCAGGACCGGCACGTCGTTGTCGATGTTGCCGTAGGACGCCATGAAATGGGCGAGGGCCGCGTTGCGGGCGCCGTGCGCGTTCTCGGAGGCGGCGACCTCCTTGTCGAAGTCGAGGGCGGGGTTGCCGCTCTCGGCGCGCAGGAACGCCAGCAGTTCGCCGGCGGCGTCACCGGTCCGGGTCTGGAGGCGGTCGGTGACGACCAGGGCGCCCGCGTTGATGAAAGGATTCCGCGGGATGCCGTTCTCGTACTCCAGCTGCACCAGCGAGTTGAAGGGGTTGCCGGAGGGCTCGCGGCCCACGTGCTCCCAGAGTTCGTCGCCCTCCCGGGCCAGGTCCAGGGCGAGCGTGAAGACCTTGGTGACGGACTGCGTGGAGAACGGCTGCCGCCACTCCCCCACCCCGTACACCGTGCCGTCCAGCTCCGCGACGGCCATGCCGAAGCTGCGCGGGTCGCGGGCCGCGAGCGCCGGGATGTAGTCGGCGGGACGGCCGCGCCCGGGGGTGCGGCTGATCTCCTCGGCGATGCGCTCCAGGACCGGCAGGAAGGTGAGGGACGACGTCGTTGTCATGATCACTATTGTGCCTCCGGGCCGGTCCCCGAGCGTAGTCGTGCGGGCCCCGCCGCTGGTCAGGCGACCGGTGCCCCGCTGCCCGCGACGACCTCCGGGCGGAGCAGGCCGGCGAGCCTCTCGGCCGGCAACAGGCCCTTCTCCAGCACCAGTTCGGCCACGCCCCGGCCGGTGGCGAGGGCCTCCTTGGCGATGTCGGTGGCCGCCGTGTAGCCGATGTGCGGGTTCAGGGCGGTGACCAGACCGATGGAGTTCTCGACGGTCGCGCGCAGCCGCTCGGTGTTGGCGGTGATGCCGGACACGCAGCGCTCGGCCAGGGTGAGGCAGGCGTTGCGCAGATGGGTGATCGACTCGGACAGGGAGTGCAGGATGACCGGCTCGAAGGCGTTCAGCTGGAGCTGTCCGGCCTCGGCGGCCATGGTGATGGCGACGTCGTTGCCGATGACCTCGAAGGCGACCTGGTTGACCACCTCGGGGATCACCGGGTTGACCTTGCCCGGCATGATCGACGAACCGGCCTGCACGGCCGGCAGGTTGATCTCGCCGAGCCCGGCGCGCGGCCCGGAAGACAGCAGGCGCAGGTCGTTGCAGCTCTTGGAGAGCTTGACGGCGATCCGCTTGAGCACGCCCGACATCTGCACGAACGCACCGCAGTCCTGGGTGGCCTCCACCAGGTTGGCGGCGGTGACCAGGGGCAGGCCGGTGAGGACGGACAGATGCCTGCGGGCGGCCTCGGCGTATCCGTGCGGGGCGTTGAGGCCGGTGCCGATGGCCGTGGCGCCGAGGTTGATCTCCTGGATCAGCTCGACGGCCTCCGCGAGCCGGCTGCGGTCCTCCTCGATCATGACGGCGAAGGCGGAGAACTCCTGGCCGAGGGTCATCGGCACGGCGTCCTGCAGCTGCGTCCGGCCCATCTTGAGTACGTCGCGGAACTCGACGGCCTTGCGGGCGAAGGCGTCCTGGAGGACTGCCATCGCCTTGAGCAGGCCGCGCACCGCGAACACCGTCGCGATCTTGACGGCGGTCGGGTAGACGTCGTTGGTGGACTGGCCGAGGTTGACGTCCTCGTTGGGGTGCAGGTGGGTGTACTCGCCCTTGGCGTGGCCGAGCAGCTCCAGCGCGCGGTTCGCCACGACCTCGTTGGCGTTCATGTTGGTGGAGGTGCCGGCACCGCCCTGGATGACGTCCACGACGAACTGGTCGTGCAGGCCGCCGGCGCGGATCTCCCGGCAGGCGGCGACGATCGCGGCGGCCTTGCGCGGCGGGAGCAGCCCGAGTTCCTCGTTGGCGAGGGCCGCGGCCTCCTTGACGGCGGCCAGGGCGTCGATCAGGTGCGGGTACGCGGAGATCGGGGTGCCGGTGATGGGGAAGTTCTCCGTCGCGCGCAGGGTGTGGATGCCCCAGTACGCGTCGGCGGGCACCTCGCGGTCGCCGAGCAGATCGTGTTCGGAACGGGTGGGCGCGAGCATGAGGGTACGGCCTCTTTCTGCGGTACGGAGGGGATGGCGGCGCCCCTCGGGGGCGCGGGGACTGATCGACCGACGTCGGCGAAGGCGTGCGGCGATCGGCTCGGGCAGCGGGCTCAGGGGGCGGTTGGCGTCGGCACCGGTCGGTCATCGCCGGTCGGCGGCAGCTGTCCGGCTGGGCGGTCGGGGGCGAGGTCGGGAAGCGCGCCGGGCCTCGGGCGGTCAGCCGTCGGCAGCGGCAGTCGGTCGGTCAGCCGTCGCCGGTCGGCGGCAGCTGTGGGCCGGGTGCTGGCAGTCGGGGTCGGAGCGGGACGTCGGGTGGTGTCGGTCGGCAATCGGGGCGACGTGGGGCGATGGCGGTCGGCGGTCGGGAGAGGGGATGGACGTTGTGCGATGGCGGCCTGCGGTCCGTAGCCGCGGGGTGCCCTGGGCGATCGGCCTCCGGTGTCGGCATGGCGACGGTCGCGGTCGACCGGCGCCGGCCGGCACGGGCATCCGGCACCCGCGACCTGGTGATCAGCCGTCGGCGGCGACATCCGGTCGGCCATCGGCGTCCGGCTCAGGCGCCGGCCGTCGGCGTTGGGCGTCGGCAGTCGACGGCCGGCGTCGGTCGGCGCCCACCGATCAAGGTCAGTCGGCGCCCACCACCCACATGACGCCCGGCACCCCCGCGGCCCGCACGCGGCACCCAGCACCCAGCACCCAGCACCCAGCACCCAGCACCCAGCACCCAGCACAGCCCTACACGCAGGCCGGTGCAGGGACGGGGTCCAGTGCGCGCACGGTGCGTACGGAGCCCACCGGCTGACCGCCGCCCAGCAGCGGCTCCCCCGTGAAGGCCGTGAGCAGGCCGGGGTCCACGCCCGCGCGGGCGAGCGCCGCAGCGGCGACCGGGATCCGCGCCCGGTTCGCGCCGTCGGCGATCTTCACGGCGACGGCCGTGCCGTCCGGCAGCGCGGCCACCTGGACGCCCTCGAAGCCGTCCTTGGCGAGCAGCCCGGGCACCGCCCGCATGAGGGCGGCCACGTCGCGGCCGGAACCGGAGGCCATCTCGGCGTGCTCACGCATCGCGTCGGCGACCCGCGCCTCGGGCGTGCCCGGCGCGGCCGAGGTGATGCGGGCCAGGGCGCGGGCGAGGCCGTGCAGCGAGATGGAGAACAGCGGGGCCCCGCAGCCGTCGACGCTCACGCGGGCGACGCGCTGGCCGGTGAGGTCCTCGACGGTTCGCATGACGGCCTGCTGGAGCGGGTGCGCCGGGTCGAGGTAGTCCTCGAGGGTCCACCCGTTGAGCTCGGCGGTCCACAGCATGGCCGCGTGCTTGCCGGAACAGTTCTGGGCGAGGCGGGACGGAGCCCGGCCCGCGCGGACCCACGCGTCGCGGACGGCCGGGTCGAACGGCATGTCCGGCACGTTGCGCAGGTCGTCCTCGCCGAGTCCGGCCAGGGCGAGGATACGGCGGGTGCCGTCGAGGTGGCGCTCCTCGCCGGAGTGGCTGGCGGCCGCCAGCGACAGCAGCGCGCCGTCGAGGGGCAGTCCGGCGCGCAGCATGGCCACGGCCTGCAGGGGCTTGACGGCCGAGCGCGGGTAGAAGGCGGCCTCGATGTCGCCGAGCTGGAACCGCACCCGGCCGTCGGCGTCGAGGACGACGACCGAGCCGTAGTGGATCCCCTCGACGACACCGCTGCGCAGGAGGTGGGCGACGGGGGCGTGGAGGGGTTCGCGGACGACGGGCGCGTCCGCGGGGGAACTGCTGTGCATCAGTGCCTGCATCTCGGGGTCGGGTTCGGCCGGTACGCGGGTCACGCGACCGCACCGGTGGACTGGCGCGATATTCGGCCGCTGAGGCCGTACGGGCCCGTGGGCGCCGCGCCGGCGATCGCCGGCGGGACGGGCACGGTGGTGCGCCCGGCGCCGTGGGTGAGGGCGCGGGCGGGGAGCACCGCGGCACCGGTCCGGAGCCGTGGCGGGTCCGCGAAGTGCCACCCGCTCACGACTCGGGTCCGGCCTGCGCGGGAAGGTCGGTGCGTCGGCGCACGATGTCGGTGAGGGAGGTCTCGACGCGGTCCAGGTGGTGGCTCATGGCCTCCACCGCGTCGAGCTCGGAACCGTCGACGAGCGCCTCGACGATCGCCCGGTGCTCGCGGTTGGACTGCTCGCGGCGTCCGCCCAGTTCGTTGAGGAACGCCGACTGACGCGCGAGGGCGTCGCGGATCTCCTCGATGACCCGGCGGAAGACCGGGTTCTGGGCGGCCTCGGCCACGGCGAGGTGGAAGAGGGTGTCCATCGCGACCCAGGCGGTGGTGTCCGTCTCCCGTTCCATGCGGTCCAGGATGTGCACCAGGTGGTCGAGGTTCTCCGGGGTGCGGCGCAGGGCCGCGTAGCCGGCGACCGGGATCTCGATGTGGCGGCGCACCTCCAGCAGGTCGCTGGCCGCGTAGTCGCCGAAGGTGGGGTCCTCGACCGAGCCGGCGACGACGAAGGTGCCCTTGCCGGTCCGGGAGACGGTCAGGCCCATCGTCTGCAGCGCGCGCAGCGCCTCGCGGAGCACGGGCCGGGACACCTCGAGGGTGCGGCACAGCTCGGCCTCGGAGGGCAGCTTGTCGCCGATGGCGTACTCGCCGCGTTCGATGGCGCCGCGGAGGTGGGCGAGGACCGCTTCCATGGCGCTGACGCGCCGCGGACCCAGACCACCTGTCTGGCTGTCTGACAGGTTCACGGAGCGATCCTGCGCGCTGCCGGCCGGGAGTGTCAAGCCGGGGGTGCGGAGACGGCGACGGGGCGCGGCGCCCGGTGTCGGGCGGCCGCGCCCCGTGGGTGGGCGGCGGGCCGGCTCAGCTGCTGAGCGTGCCGGTGCCGAGCAGGCCGAGCAGGAGCACGCCGACGACGATGCGGTAGATCACGAAGGCGTTGAAGGAGTGCTTGGCGACGAACTTGAGCAGCCACGCGATGGAGGCGTAGGCGACCACGAACGACACGATCGTGCCGACGGCCAGCGGGGCGGCGCCCACACCGGCGCCGAGGGCGTCCTTGAGCTCGTACAGGCCGGCGCCGGTCAGCGCCGGGATGCCGAGGAAGAACGACAGGCGGGTGGCGGCGACGCGGTCCAGGTCGAGGATGAGCGCGGTGGACATGGTGGCGCCGGAGCGGGAGAAGCCGGGGAAGAGCAGGGCGAGGATCTGGGAGCAGCCGACCCACATGGCGTCCTTGAAGGACGTGTCGTCCTCACCGCGCTTGTGGCGGCCCATCTGGTCGGCCACCCACATGACGCCCGAGCCGGCGATCAGCGAGCCGGCGACCACCCAGAGCGAGGCGAGCGGGCCGTCGATCAGGGGCTTGGCCGCGAGACCGACCACGACGATCGGGATGGTCGCGGCGATCACCCACCAGGCGAACTTGTAGTCGTGGTGGTAGCGCTCCTCGCGGTTGGTCAGACCGCGGAACCAGGCGGAGACGATCCGCTTGATGTCCTTGAAGAAGTACACGAGCACGGCGGCGATGGCGCCTACCTGGATGACGGCGGAGAAGCCGACGACCGACTTGTCGTCGACGGGGATGTTCATGAGCCCCTCGGTGATCTTCAGGTGGCCGGTGGAGGACACCGGGAGGAACTCGGTCACCCCCTCGACTACCCCGAGGACGACGGCCTGACCGACGGAGATGGCGCTCATGGGATCCAGTTCTGAAAAGAGGTAGTTGGTCGACAGTGCTGTAGACAGTACTCACTATGCCCGGCCGTGCGCGAGCCGCCTAGGTCCAGAGCGCACCGGCGAGGGCGAACCCCGCGAAGGCGGCCGCGAGGCCCGCCGCCACGCTCGCGACGACGTTCACGGCAGCGTAGAGGCCGGAACCGGCCTCGGTCAGCCGCAGGGTCTCGTAGGAGAAGGTCGAGTACGTCGTCAGCGCCCCGCACAGGCCCGTGCCCAGCAGGAGCTGCAGATGCGGGCCCGCGGCCCCGGCGGCGACCGCGCCCGTGAGCGTTCCCAGGATCAGCGAGCCGGTGACGTTCACCACGAAGGTGCCCCAGGGGAAGACCGAGTCGTGGCGGGCCTGGACGGCCCGGTCGGTGAGGTAGCGCAGGGGGGCGCCGACCACGGCACCCGCGATGACCAGCAGCCAGTTCACAACGAATTCTCACCCTTCGGATCCGCCCCGTCCGGGGCCGGCGAGCGGCCCACGTACCGGACGACCTCGCACTCGTCCAGCGTCACGAGGCCCTCCCCGACCAGCTCGTCCAGCTGCGGCAGGAACGCCCGGACCCGTTCCTCGGTGTCCACGACGACCACCGCGACCGGCAGGTCCTCGCTCAGGGACAGCAGCCGGGAGGTGTGGACCCGGGAGGAGGCGCCGAAGCCCTCGATGCCCCGGAAGACGCTGGCCCCGGCGAGCCCGGCGGCGTGCGCGCGGTGCACGATCTCGGAGTAGAGGGGCTTGTGGTGCCAGGTGTCGTCCTCGCCGATGTAGACGGTCAGCCTGAGGGCACGGCCGGTGAGTGACGTCATCGCTGCCTCCTGATGAGCACCCGGCGGGCGGCGGCCGACGCGAGCCACACCGCCGCGAGGGCCGCGACCAGCGTCGCGGCGAGATAGGCGAGCCCCAGGCCGGGGCGGCCCGCGCCGACGAGCCTGCGGATGTCGACGGCGTAGGTGGAGAAGGTCGTGAACCCGCCGAGGACGCCGGTGCCGAAGAACGGGCGGACCAGGCGGTGAGCGGCCCACACGTCGGTGACGAGCACCATGAAGACGCCGATCACGGCACAGCCGACGACGTTGGTCAGGAAGGTCGCCCAGGGGAAGCCGCCCTCCGGGGTGGGCCAGACGAGGGTGAGCCCGTAGCGGGCCGACGCGCCGATGGCACCGCCGACGGCGACCACCGCGACGACGGGTGCCTGGGTGCGCCACTCGGACCGCCGGCGGGGTGCGGGGCGGACGCGGACGTTCTCTGCTTCCGGGGCTGTCATGCGCGTACGTCTCCTGTTCGGGCTGCCCCGACGGGTGATCACGGCCGGGCACCAGGGTACCGCCGGACCGGGCCCGCCTACCCGGCGGTGGGCAGCGCGCACACCGCGACGCCGGGCTCCCAGAGGCTGCCGAGGACCAGGTGCTCGCCGGCCGTGCAGACACTCGTGACCATGCGGAAACGGGAGCTGCGGCGGGTGAGGTGGTGCAGGACCCGGCCGTCGTCGTCCACGGCCAGCACGCCGATGGTCCGGCCCGGCCGGAACGGCGCGTGGACGGCGGCACGGGCGGCGGCGGAGCGGACGGCGGCCGGGGCGCGGTGCAGGAGGTCGAGCGGGGGGACGCGGGGGCCGGCCAGGGACACCCAGATCGGCCCGTCGGGGCCCTCCCGCCAGAGGTTGTCCGGCATCGCGGGGAGGTCGGCGAAGAGGTCGGTGTGCCCGGCGCGCGGACCGGTCAGGTGGTAGCGGGTGAGGCGGCGGGCGCCGGTCTCGGCGACGACCAGGAAGGAACCGTCCGCGCTCGGGGCGAGCCCGTTGGCGAACTGCAGTCCCTCCCGTACGACTTCGGGTTCGCGGGATCCGGGGGCGAGCCGCAGCAGCCGCCCGGTACCGGTGTGCTCGACGATGTCGCCCAGCCACTGGCCGAGCGGGTAGCGGCGGCTGGAGACGGTGAAGTACACGGTGCCGTCGGACAGGGCGACGACGTTGCTGCAGAAGCGGAGCCGCTCCCCCGCCACCGAGTCGGCGAGGACCCGGACGGTGCCGTCCTCCGGGTCGACGCGCAGCAGTCCGCGCTCGGCGTCGCACACCAGGAGGCCGCCGTCCGGGAGGAGTTCGAGCCCGAGGGGGCGGCCGCCGGTCTCGGCCAGCACCTCCACCCGGGCCGTGAGCCGGTCGCCGAGATGGTGGACGCGGAGGATCCGCCCGTCCTCCACTCCGGTCAGCACGCGCCCTTGCGCGTCGGCCACCACGTCCTCGGGGCCGCGGGCGCCCAGGGAGACGTAGTGCAGCGGGACGAGTTCCGTGGAGCGGTCCATGTGCCATGCCCTTCGCCGTCGGTCGGCCCATCCTGGCAGTCGACCCGCGGGCGGGGCCGTGTTCCCGGGAACTCGACGCTCACCAGCCCTTTTCGAACATGCGGGCCACCTCGGCGATGCGGACCTCGTCGCGCCGGTAGTAGGTGCGGCAGTGGAACCGCCGTGTGCGCAGCAGGCCCAGGCGGGTCAGCAGGTCCAGGTGGGCGAGGGCGGTCCGGCGCGGTACGCCCAGCTTCGCGGCGACGGCTCCGGCCGTGACGCCCGTGCCGGCGGGATGGCACCGGCCCCCGGCCGGGAAGTGGGCCGCCGGGTCCTCCAGCCATTCGAGGATGGTCTGCCGTATGCGGCCCGAGGGAATGCCCATCATCCGTCCGCCCTCCGTCCCCGGCCTCCTCGTACGCGGTGCTCCCACTGTGACGCGAACGGCCCCACCGCGTCCGGCACTCCACGACCGTTGTCCGGTACCGAACGGCCGTACGACCGGAAGGCGGCCGGCACCCCCGGAAACACGGGGAGGACCCGGCCGTACAGCGATGCCGTCGCCTGCCCGGCCGGCGCGGCGATGGCCGGACAACGCCTTCGGTGCCAACCGGTCAGGATCCGAGAAGCCGCGGCGGGCACCCCGGCCCTACGTTGGGAGCACCGACGGGAAATCCGTCGGTTCCCGCAGCTCAGAAGGAGCGAGTGCCATGACCGCAGGCGTGCAGACGATCATCTACCCCGTGAAGGACCTGGAGCGGGCCAAGCCCCTGTTCGCCGCGCTGCTCGGCGTCGAGCCGTACGTGGACGAGCCGTACTACGTGGGGTTCAAGGCCGCCGGGCAGGACGTCGGGCTCGACCCGAACGGGCACGCCAAGGGCATGACCGGTCCGGTGCCGTACTGGCACGTGACGGATCTGAGGGGACGGCTCGCGGCCCTGCTGGCGGCCGGTGCCGAACTCCTCCAGGACGCGCAGGACGTCGGCGGGGGCCGGCTCGTCGCCTCGGTCAAGGACCCCGAGGGCAACCTGGTGGGGCTGCTCCAGGACCCCGCGGCCTGAGGTCCGCGCCACCCTCTGCACAGCACACTAGTTGCACACTCAATGACTGGCCGGATCGGTGCTACCGTGCGGATATGGCAGTCAAGACGGCCGACGCCCGGCTCGAGGAACGCTGGCGGGACATCCTCTCGGTGCACGCCCGCACGATGTGCGAGATCGACCGCGCGCTGCACCCGCACGGGCTGGGCGCGAGCGATTTCGAGGTGCTGGACATCCTGGCGTCCGAGTCCTCCGCCGAGGGCGACCAGTGCCGGGTGCAGAACCTCGTCGGGCGGGTGCATCTCAGCCAGAGCGCGCTGTCCCGGCTGATCGGCCGCCTGGAGAAGGACGGTCTGGTGGAGCGCTCGGTGTGCGCGGAGGACCGGCGCGGGGTGTGGGTGGCCCTCACCCGCGCGGGCCGCGAGCTGCACGCCCGGGTGCTGCCGCTGCAGCGGGCGGTGCTCCAGCGCATGCTGGCCGAGCGGGAGGGCTCCGCGGCCCCCGCCTAGAGCACCAGCTCCGTCCCGTCCGCGAGGACTTCGACGCCCTCCGCGGCGACCCGCGCACGTGCCGGCGAGAAGGGGTCCAGGAGCGGGTTCGTGTGCCCGAGGTGGGTGTAGATCCGGCGTGCGCCGAGGTGGCGGGCGAGGGCGCCGAGAGTGCCGCCCGGGCCCGTGACCGGCAGATGGGTCCCGGCGGCCCGCCCGGCGCCGGCCCGGACCGCCGTACCCCCCTCCTCGGCGGCGAAGTACGTGCCGTCGGCAAGCACGCAGTCGGCCTCGGCGCACAGGTCGTCCAGCTCCGCGCTCCACACACCGACGCACGGGGCGTAGAGCAGGACTCCCCCGCTGGCCAGGTCCTCGATGCGGTACGCCGTCACCCACGCGCGCTCGGGCAGCGGTGCCTGCACGGGCACGTACGCGGGGACCTTCGCGCCCACCGGAATCGCCGTGACGACCAGCCCGCCGGCCAGCACGAAGCCGCCGTCGGCGAGGCCGTCCGCCCATTCCCACGGGGCGTGGCGGTCCAGGGCGGCCCGCACCGGCGCCAGGGCCGCCCGTACCGGCGGGGCCGCCTACACCTTCAGACCCGTCGCCCCGCGCAGCTCGGTCAGCCCGGTGATGTGGTCGTACTCCGCGTCGGTCAGCAGCACCCCGCGCACCGGCGTGTCCCGCGGGCCGGGCCCGGGCCACAGGGCCCCGGTCGCGGCCAGCTGCGTGCGCAGGTCGGGTGAGGCGTTCAGCAGCCACCAGTCGCGTCCGTTCCCGGTGACGGCGGCGCACTCACGGGTCCGGGAGGGCAGCCGGCCGGCACGGGCCGCGGAGCACGGCCCGCAGGCGCAGTTCCACTGCGGGAAGCCGCCGCCGGCGGCGGTGCCCAACGAAACGACCCTCACGGCCATCGGCTCCTTCTCACTCGCCCGGATGCTCCTCGGACTTTCCCGGAGGCTTCGCGCGGGGACCTTTCCCCGGTGGGATCTTCCCTGTGGGATCTTCCCTGCCGGGGGGCGGGTGCTACTCCTGCGCGGGGGGCGGATCCGGCCGTCCTCCGCCGGGCCGTCGGTCGGCCGGGCGCCGGGGCGGGATCGGCTCGCCGCCGAAGTCCCGGGGTCCGGTCCACAGGGCCGGTACGGCGTCGCAGCGGCGGCACAGCTCGTAGGCGATCGCCTCGTAGTTGACCCGCCAGCCCCGGTACTGCGGCCAGGCGTCCTTCGGTGAGCGCCGCGCGCGGAACCCGGCCCTCCCCAGCATGGCCACGGCCGCCTCGAACTCGGCGTAGGTGAGGCGGACGGGCGCCGTGGGCGACGGATCGACGTCGAAGGGGATGCGCAGGGCCCGGGCGATGTCCCGCAGGGCGGTGAATCCGGCGCGCAGCACCAGCCGGGCCTCCGGCGGGGCAAGCCGCGGATCCAGGGCGAGCTGCAGGGCCGCCGCGTCCATGACGGCGACGAGACCCACCAGCCAGCTGCGGTGCGGGCGCGGGGAGCGGAAGGTCAGCAGGATCGGGTACGTCGAATGACTCTCGCCCATGTCCGACGCGAGCCGTTCCCAGGCCCGGTACAGCTCGGGCAGGGCGGTCTCGGTCTCGACCAGCCACTGCCGCGCGAGGATCTCCGGCCCCCAGGCGGGCTCACCGGCCCGTGCCTGGAGCAGGGTGACCTCCAGTTCGCGCCGGTTGTAGGCGGCGTAGAGGGTGGGCAGGTAGGCGATCTGGAGGGCGATGAGGACGGGCCCGGTGGCCGCGGCCATGAAGTCGATCACCGACAGCTTCAGCCGGGCGCCGCTGGCGAAACCCAGGGTGAACAGGCTGGAGCCCGCCTCCCGGAACGCGGTGGCCCAGGACAGCGGGGAGAGGGCGAACAGCAGCAGCCCGTATCCGAGGAGCGCACCCAGCAGCCAGCCGGCGAGCATGCCGACGAGCATCAGCGGGGCGAGCCAGGTCTGCGCGCGGTCGACGGCGTCGTAGCCGCCGCGCAGGGCCGCGAGCCGGAGCACGCGGCGCAGCAGCCACCACAGGCGGAAGACGAGCCCGGAGTAGAGGCCCCGGGGCACGACGAGGGTGCGGAGGATGCTGCTCAGCACCGATGCGAGGATCAGGGCCCCGGCCACGCCGGAGATCAATTCCATGCGCTCATTCTGGGGCCGGGAGGGCCCGCGCCCCGGGTTTCGCGGCCGGCGGCGAGGCCGTGGTGGCTGGTGGCGCGGCTTCCGCGGCCCCGGGGCGGTGCGGTAAGCGGACAGGTACCGCGCGTTCCGGCGAGCCATCCGGGGCCGCTGCGCCTACCGTGTGCCTCTCGGTGATCGGGGGATCACCCCACGGGGTGAGCGGAGGTCGGCGCCGCTCACCCCCGCGGTGTCAGCGGGCCAGCAGGGTGCGGACCCCCCGTGAGGTCAGCGTCAGCGCGTGGGCGGAGCTGCCGTCGATGGCGAGGGAGAGGTCCTCCTCCGGCCACTGCGAGGCGAGCGCGCCCAGCGGGATCAGACGGTAGCGCGAGACGAACGGCAGCAGCTCGGCCATCTCGCCCTCCGAGGTGAACACCGGGACGACCGGGTCGCCGTCGGGCTGCTCCAGGACGGGCAGCGCCACCGTGCCGGCGTCGGCACCTTCGCCGTCCACGGCGTCGTCCGGCACGGGCACGAGCACGTCGGTGTGGGCGAGGGTGTCCAGGGCGGTCTGGTCCTCTGCGTTCAGGGTCAGCGCGTCCAGCGCCTGCTGGGCCGGGGTGGGCAGGTCGTCGTGTGCGGGTGTCTCCATGGCAGGTCCCCTGGTAGCGGCGGTCGTACGGGCCACCCGGACGGTTGGGGCCGGGCGTGCTCCGCCTCGCGTACCCAAGGGGGTCCGGGGCATGCGTGAGGATCGGCGGGAGGTCCCGTGGGGGACGAATGGGGACCGTGGTGCCGGTGGGACGGGGGACGGTGCGAACCGACCGTCCTGGTCGTTCCGGACGGGTCAGGTGTTCCCGACCCGGGCGGGCGGTGCTCAGGTCCCGGGCTCCGCGAGCAGGTCGGCGACGGTGGTGACCTCGATCAGCGGTCCGTACAGCGCCATCACCCGCAGGGCCCTGAGGTGGGAGTCGTCGTCGACGCCAGCGCAGGCGTCCGCCACGACCGTCACCCGGGTGCCGGCGTCGGCGGCGGCCAGGGCGGTGGACAGCACGCAGCAGTCGGTGCTGACGCCGGCCAGGACCAGACGCTCTTCCGGGGCGAGGCGTGCGGCGAGTCGCGGGGTCCACTTGCCGAAGGTGGGAGCGTCCACGACGTGCTCGGCGAGGTCCCCGAACCCGTCGGTCAGCTGCCAGAGTCCGGCGTCCGGCGGCTGGAGGGCGAAGGGCCACCGGGCGTAGTAGGCGCGCCAGGCGCCGCTCGGCTCACGCGGGGCGATGAAGCGGGTGAAGGTGACGCGTCCGGCGAAGGCCGGCAGCAGGGCGCGTACGCCGGCCGCCGCGTCCGCGTACCGGGGCGCCGCCCAGGGGCTCGCGGGGTCGGCGAAGACCCGCTGCATGTCGATGACGGCGAGCCGGCCGGGGACCGGTGTCATGAGCGGTACGCCCCCTCGTCCGGGGCCGGGCCGGGCGCCCGCCCCTCCTGCTCGCGCACCCGGCCCCCGCTCAGCAGCAGGGTGCCGAGGAAGGCGAGGACCAGGGCCGCCAGGACGCCCAGGTTGGCGTACGCCCAGGCGCCGTCCTTGCCGCCGAGGCCCAGCGGCCCCAGGAGGTAGCCCTGCCAGGTCAGCCAGTCGGCGGCGGTGTTGGTGACCAGGCCCCAGCCGACGGCCGTCGCGGTCAGGGTGAGGACGAGGGGCGCCGGGGGAACGTCGCCGTAGCGGCCGTGCGGCCGGTACAGGTCGCCCTCGTCGTAGTCGCGGCGGCGCAGCGCCAGGTCGGCGAGCATGATCCCGCACCAGGCGGCGACGGGGACGCCGAGCGTGGTGAGGAAGCCCATGAACTGGCCGAGGAAGTCGCCGGCGAAGAACACGATGTAGACGGAGCCGGCGATCATCAGGACGCCGTCCAGCAGCGCGGCCAGGTACCGGGGCACCCGCAGGCCGGCCGCGAGGAGCGCCAGGCCGGAGGAGTAGATGTCGAGGACGGCCCCGCCGACCAGGCCGAGCACCGCGACCACCGCGAACGGCACCAGGAACCAGGTCGGCAGGATCGTCGTCAGCGCGCCGATGGGGTCGGCCGCGACGGCTTTGCTGAGCTCCGGCGAGGAACCGGCCAGCAGCAGACCGAAGACCAGCAGGAACAGCGGGGCGACGGAGGCGCCGAAGGCGGTCCAGCCGATCACGCCCCGGCCGGACGAGCCGCGGGGCAGATAGCGGGAGTAGTCGGCGGCCGCGTTGACCCAGCCGAGGCCGAAGCCGGTCATCATGAACACCAGCGCGCCGATGAGTTGCTGGGCGGAGCCGGACGGGATCGCGCCGACCGTGTCCCAGTGGACGTGGTCGGCGACCAGGGCGATGTAGACGACGGTGAGCACGCCCGTGATCAGGGTGATCCAGGTCTGCAGCCGCATGATCAGATCGAAGCCCATGACCCCGCCGACGACGGTCAGGGCGGCGACCACCGCCAGCGCGACCGCCTGGGTCCCGGTGCCCCCGCCCCAGCCGAGCCGCCCGAAGACGGTCGCGGTGGCCATGGTGGCGAGCGCGACGAGGACCGTCTCCCAGCCGACGGTGAGCAACCAGGAGACGAGGGAGGGCAGCCGGTTGCCGCGCACCCCGTACGCGGCCCGGCTGAGCACCATCGTGGGTGCCGAGCCGCGTTTTCCGGCGACCGCGACGAAACCGCACAGCAGGAAGGAGACGGCGATGCCGAGCACGCCGGCGGCGAGCGCCTGCCAGAAGGAGATGCCGAAACCGAGGGCGAAGGCGCCGTAGCTCAGCCCGAGGACGGAGACGTTGGCGCCGAACCAGGGCCAGAACAGCGTGCGCGGGGTGCCCTTGCGTTCCGCGTCCCGGATCACGTCGAGCCCGTGGGTCTCCATCCGCAGGGGACGGTCGGCGGGTCCCTCGTCACCGGAGCCCTGCGGTCGGGTCATCGCTGCGCCCACCTGCCCTGCCTGTCCGGACCTGTCCGATCACGCCAAGTGCGCTCACGCTAGGTCGGTGCCCGGAGGGCGTCAAGAACATGACCACCGAGCGGTCAACCGGGCCACTCGCGGCGGGGGTTGGCCCGGCTCAGCGGCCGAACTCCTCCTGGATCGGCGTCCTCGGCTCTTCCCTCAGATGCTGCGAGAGGCCGGGCTTGCCGCCGTGCCGCGCCCGTTCGGTGCGGCGGCGGCCGGGGTCCGGCTGCGCGTCCGCCCGGACCGACCGCGCCACGGCCTCGCGGCTCGGGTACTCCTCGGCCGGGATGCCGCGCAGGGCCGTGACGACCCCGCCGGACGCGCCGGCCTCCCGCGCGGCCGTGACCAGCCGGTCCCGGTCGGCGGGGTAGGTGACGTCCTTCAGCGCTTCCAGTACGTCGGGGACGCTCGTGCGGGCCATGCGGGGGCCTCCTCTTCGCTCGTTCCCCTCGTCCGGCGCCGGCCGGACTTCCTCGTTCACCTCGTCCGGCGCCGGCCGGACTCCTACGTTCACCCCGCCCCGGCGCCGGCCGGGCTCGGTCCCGGCGCCGGCGCCGCGCGGACCGTGTCCGCGTCACTCCCCGGGCGCGTCCCCGGCGTCCTGATCCTCGGTGTCGGAGCCCTCCGCCTGTGACGGAGTGGTGCGCGGCGGCTGATCCGGCTCCGGACCGTCCCGCTCGCCCTCGGCCTGGGAAGGGGTGCTCTCGCTCTCGCTCATGGGGCCTCCCACGCTCGTCGTGTGTTCCCGGCGTCCGAAGCTCCGGGTACCCACCCCGCCCGCACCCCATCACCGCCCGGAATGCCGGCCCCGACCGGGAATGCGCCCGTCTGCTGTCACCCCGAGGGCCCGGGAGTCACCTCGTCGCGGAGAGGTTGCGGAACCCGGCGGTGACATCCCTCACAGCCCCGGCGGGGACTAGGCGCCACGGTTAGTAGATGCCGCTCCGCTGAAATAAAGGATTTGTCCGTCTTGCCGGGCGCCGCGAGCGGCTCTCCGGGGTCCACGCGACAGCCGCCCGGCATCGCTCCGCATTCCGCGCCCCATGCACGCTCCTGACGACGCGACAGCAATGCGCAAACGTCGCGGACGCGAACCCCACATCTCCGGCGACGCCTGGCAAGAGGCCCCAGGGGCTACGAAGCGCGGTAGTAGAAGGACCACTTTGCGCTCGCTGTGAGGCCGTCCTGAGAATGAGCGCTCGGCGATCACCGAGTGAGGTTGACGTATGGGCCAGCATCGAAGGAAGCAGCACTACCGGCGGATAGTCATCACCGCCGCCGCCATCGGAGCCGTGGGCGTGCCGTCTGTCGCCCTGGCGTGCTCCGAGTGGCCGTCCGGCGCGCAGGAGCCGTCGTACGCCGCCCCGACGAGTACGCCCGTGGCACGGTGGCACCACGCCCACAGGCATCACCACCGCAACTCTTTCCCCGCGGCGCCGCAGGCGTCCGCGCCGTCCGCGCCCCAGGCCCCCGCCCATCCGAGTGCGACGAAGAAGGCCGAGGCACCCGGGCCCAGGACCACCACCGCTCCGAGCGCGCCCCGGGCCACCGTGCCCACGGCTCCGGCGGCCCCGGCCACGCACACGGCGCCCTCCACGCCGAGCACGCCCAAGCCGGCCGCCACGGCGTCCGGGGTCACCGCCCGGATCGTGCAGCTCGTCAACGCCGAGCGCGCGAAGGCCGGTTGCCAGCCGCTGACGCTGAACTCGACCCTGACGAAGGCCGCGCAGGCGCACAGCGCTGACATGGCCGCGCACCAGAACATGTCGCACACCGGATCCGACGGGTCGACCCCGGGCGACCGCATCACCCGCGCCGGCTACACCTGGAGCAGCTACGGCGAGAACGTCGCCTACGGCTACTCCACCCCGGAGCAGGTCATGGACGGCTGGATGACCAGCCCGGGGCACCGGGCCAACATCCTCAACTGCTCGTTCAAGGAGATCGGCGTCGGTCTCGCGCAGCCGAACAGCTACTGGACCCAGGACTTCGGCACGGCCAGGTGAGCCGCGGTCCCGGCGGAAACAGGCCGTGACGGCGGGCGCCGGGCACGGCACCGACAGGGTGCCGCCCCGGCGCCCGCCGTCGTGCCGTGCGTGCTGAGGCGGCCGTCAGGCGCCGTGCGGGCCGGCGGCCCGCCGGTAGCCGAGCGTGAGCGGATTGATCAGGTGGTGCGCACCACCGTGCCGACGGAGCGCCGCGTCCCCGCGGTGCCCTGTGAGCCGTCCATGCCGAACCTCCCGTGAGCGTTTCCCCCGTCTCCTCCGCCACGGTGCCGTGATCCGCCGCCCGCTGCCTGAGTAGCCGTACTCAGGTGGGTGCGGGTACCTCACCCGGTTTCCGGGGCCCGTCCTCCCGCCGCGGCGCCGGCGGCGTGGCGCGCGCCGGGACGGCCCGGTCCCCGACGAGGATGACGGTCGGTGAGGAGCGACGGCTGGGAGGCGGCTATGACGGTGAACCGGGTCGGTCTGGTCGTGCACGGCGGCCGCGGCGAGGCTGTGGCCGCCGCGGCCGCCGTGCACGAGGTGCGCCGAGCACGCCGTGGGGTGCACCGACATCGACGTGTGGCAGGAGGGCTCGCGGCACAGCGCGCGGGAGGAGGTCGACGCCGCAGGCGATCCCGACCTCATCGTCACGCTCGGCGGTGACGGCACCTTCCTGCGCGGGGCGCGGCTGGCCGCCGAGAACGACGCCATGGTGCTCGGCGTCGACCTGGGCCGGGTCGGCTTCCTGACGGAGGTGCCCGCACAGGCGGTGCGCGCGGCGCTGGACGCGGTGCTCGAGGAGCGGATCACCGTCGAGAGCCGGATGCTGCTCACCATGCGGGCCTCGTGCCGGCTGGAGGTGCCCGCGCAGGTGGAGACGCTGCTGCGGTACGGCCGCGGTCCGATGCTGCCGCCGCCCCGTGTGCGCGTGGAGTGCGAGACGGGCAGCGACTGGGGTGTCGCCCTGAACGTCACCGCGCTGAACGACGTCGTCCTGGAGAAGCTGGCCCGGGACCGGCAGGTGTCGGTCGGGGTCTACCTGGCCGGCCGGCTCCTCGCCTCCTACTCCGCCGACGCCCTGCTGGTGGCCACGCCCACCGGGTCCACCGCCTACAGCTTCGCGGCCGGCGGTCCGGTCGTCTCGCCCCGCACCGAGGGGCTGGTCTTCACACCCGTCGCCCCGCACATGGTGTTCAACCGCTCGGTCGTGGCCGCCCCGGACGAGCCCATCGCCTTCCGGGTGCTGGAGCGGTCCGGACAGGCCGCCGTGAGCATCGACGGCCAGTTGCGGGGGGTGTTGAGCCCCGGGGACTGGATCGGCGTGTACGCCGCTCCACGCCGGCTCAAGGCGGTCCGGCTGGGTCCGATGGACTTCTACGGCCGGTTGCGGGAGCGGATGAACCTCACCGACGCGCCGGCCGCGCTGGCCGACGGCACCGCCGCGCCCCTGTGGCCGGTGACCACTCCCCCGCCCGGGGACCTGGCCCACCTGGCGCTGCCGCCGGCCCCCGAGGACGCGTCCTGGCGGCCCTGACCCGCGCCGCTCCCCGCGGTCATCGCGGCCCCCCCGGCCCGACGGGCTCCGGGGGCGTCCGCAGGGCCGCCCGGAGCTGTTCGAAGGCGGTGGGGCGGGGCCGGTGCGGCAGGAAGTCCCGGATGCGCAGGGCGCATTCCTCCGGGGAGAGCAGGTTGGTGTCGACGTCGAGGTCGTGCCGTCCGTGTGCGTGGACGTGGTCGTACTGCAGTGCGGCCAGTCCCGGTTGCCGGTCCCCGCGTTCGCGCTCGCGCCGCTGGAGTTCGGGCAGCGGGCAGCGGACGCCGACCAGGACCGTGTCCGCCGGGTCGAGCAGGTCCAGGAGGTCCAGCAGCCGCCAGCGACGGCTCAGCGGATGGTCCACGACGAGGTTGTTGCCCGCCGCGGCCATCCCGGCGACCGCGCGGTGGAAGCCCTTGGCGGTGCGGTCGATCTCCGCCTGGAGGTCCTCGTCGGCGATGGGACGGTGGCAGCGCATGGCGTGGAAGGCGTCGACGGGAAGGTGGAACCACGTTCCGTCGAGCACGTCGAGCAGGGCGCGGGCGATGCTGGACTTCCCGGAACTCGACGTGCCGTTGAGCAGCACGACCGTGCCGCCCGCGGGAGTGTCCGGGATCGTCGCGCCGACGGGATCGGTCGGCGTCGGCCCAGTCACCACGGATTCCCCCCACCTCACCGGATGCGTTCCGGAAGGAATTTAGTACAGGACCGCGACGGCCCGTCGACGGGGTTCCCGCGCGGCCCGGGTCGGCCGGTGCGCGCGGGTCAGCCCGGTGGTGGGGTGCGCAGCGCCAGCAGGGCGATGTCGTCCGTGGTGTCGGTGCCGAGGCCGAGGACCAGCTCGTCGCAGAAGACGTCGAGCGGGGCGCGCGCGAGGGCCGCGGTGTGCTGCCGCAACCGGGTCATGGCGTCGCCGAAGGACTCTCCCCGGCGTTCGATCAGGCCGTCGGTGAACATCAGCAGCGTGGAGCGGGGCGGCAGCGGGTCGTCGGCGGTGACGCGGGGCAGGTCCGGGTCGAGGCCGATCAGCGGTCCTGCTCCGGCGTCGAGGTAGCGGGTGTCGCCCTGCTCGGTGGTCAGCAGTGGCGGCGGGTGCCCGGCCGAGGAGTGGCGGAGCTCCCACGGGCCGCCCTCCGGCCCCTTGACCACGGCGTACACGCACGTCGCCGTGGCGTGCGGGTAGAGGGTGTGGCAGGCCAGGTCGAAGCGGTGCACGACCTCCGCGGGGGGTTCCTGCCGGTCCACGGCGATACCGCGCAGCAGGTTGCGCAACTGGCTCATGGCGACGGCCGATTGGAGGTCGTGCCCGGTGACGTCGCCGATGACGAGGGCCGTGTCGCCCTTGGGCAGGACGAAGGCGTCGAACCAGTCCCCGCCGATCTGGGCGTCCGCCCCGGACGGGGCGTAGCGGGCGACGAGTTCCAGGTGGTCGACGTCCGGGAGGTGGGGCAGGAGCGCGCGCTGCATGCGTTCGGAGGTGCGCCGGGTGTGCTCGTGGAGGCGGGCGTTGTCCACGCCGAGGGCGATGCCACGGACCAGGTCGGTGACGAGCGGCAGATCCTCGTCGGTGAACGGGGGATCGTCCCGGCCGCGGACCAGGGTGAGGGCGCCGAGGACCTCCCGGCGGGCCCGCAGCGGGGCGAT
This sequence comes from Streptomyces albidicamelliae, assembly GCF_025642175.1. Taxonomy (NCBI): domain Bacteria; kingdom Bacillati; phylum Actinomycetota; class Actinomycetes; order Kitasatosporales; family Streptomycetaceae; genus Streptomyces; species Streptomyces albidicamelliae. The sequence continues at coordinate 1,143,059 of NZ_CP106795.1, forward strand.
GATCGCGGTCCGCGCCCCCAGTTGCCGGAACAGCTCCTCCTGGCTCTCGTCGAGGGGGCTGCCGAGCCGCCCCGACGAGGAGACGTCCGCGAGGCGCAGCGGGCCGGCGCCGCGCAGTACCCGGGGCAGGGGTCCCCCGGTCTCCTCGGACATCGGCGGCAGCGCGCCCAGCCGTACCCCCGGTTTCAGCGCCTCGGGCGTGCGGTGGACGACGCAGACCCGCTCCACCCGCTCGTGCTCGCCGAGCAGTTCGACCACACACCACTGGGCGAGCTGCCGGGTCAGGACCCGGCACACCCGGTGCAGACCCTCGGTCAGGTCCAGGGTGCTGGTGAGCGCGCTGGTCGCGTCCACGAGCAGGCTCAGCCGGTTCAGCGTCGCGTCGTCCGTGCACGGGTTCCCGGCGGCCCGTGCCCGTGTCCGCACGGCCGGCGGGTGCGAAGGGCCCGGTTGCGGCCGGATCGCGTGGTGTCCGGTGTGGTCGCCGCCCGGCGGCGCGGCCGGTGCCGTGCGGGCACCCAGCTGGGCGACGAACACGGTACGGCCGTCCAGCGCCTCCTGGGTCTGGATCCGCAGCCGGATGGGGATCAGCCGGCCGTCCCGGTGCAGCGCGGGCAGCGGTATCGAACGGCCGAGGATGCGGGGTTGCCCGGTGAGCAGCAGGGACCCGAAGGCCGCGGCGTGGCGGTCCCGCAGGTGTTCGGGGATCAGCACGGTCAGCCGGCGTCCGACGAGGTCGTCCGGCTGCCAGCCGAGCAGGTGCGCCGCGGCGGCGTTCACCGCGATGATGCGGTTGCCGTCGTCGGCGGCGATCGTCGGGACGTTACTCGCCTCCACGTCGGCGGCGTCCCACGGCGCCAGCTCGGTGGAGGAGGCGCTCGGGGCGTGGGGGAAGAGCGTCCAGGCGGTGGGGGGTCCGCCGGACAACTGGCCGACGATCTGGTCGAACAGCCAGCCGCAGAAGGACCGCACCTGCGGCAGCGCGGGAAGGGTGAGGAGGGCTCCCTGCTGGGCCGCGGAGTCGGCCAGGTCGAGGGTCAGGCGCAGGGCTGCCACGGCGGGCCCGGCGTCCGCCGGGAACGCCGACCGGAGGCAGAGGGTGGAGCTGTCCGGGGCCTCCTCCTGTACGGCGGCCGTCGTACAGGCGCTGATCAGGTTGCTCGTGTCCAGGGCGGTGAGGAGCTCCTGCCTTGCCAGGTCGCCCGGCAGGTCGTGTGCGGCCGGGCCGAAGGAGAGGAGGGCCAGCTCGCGCAGCAGGGACTCGCGGTGCTGCTGTGCGGCCGCGTGGAGCGCGTAGGGCAGGTCGATCAGGGTGACCGTGACGGTACGGCCCGGCGAGGGCACGGCGTCCCAGGGGGACGACGGCGGCACCGGCTTGTCCGGCCACAGCTCGAACCACACGGTCTTGCCGTTGTCGCCGATGCGGACTCCGTGGATGGCGGACAGCTCCTCCAGCAGCTTCAGTCCGCGCCCGGTACCGGCGTACGGCAGCCAGGAGTGCGGTACCGGTCCGCGGTCCGGCCGCCGGTCGGCGACCGCGACGTGCACCCGGTCCGCGGTGCGGTCCACCCGGACCTCGACCTCGGTACGCGCGTGCAGGACCGCGTTGGTCACGAGTTCCCCGGCCAGCAGCTCGGCGGTCTCGGCGACGTCCGGTGCGGTGCCGGACAGCGCCGACCGTACGAATCGCCGGGCCGACGCCACGCTCTCCGGCCGCGGGGGGAACCGCCGCGACGGTGCCTCCGAGGGAGCCGGGCCGCTCATACGCACCGGTGTACCCAGGATTCGTGGGCGGAAAGGCGCGCGCCGGGTGCCGGTCCTCCCGGCCACCGCGCGTGCCCGCCCCTACCGGTGGCCTTCCCGGTCGGGGGCGCGGCGCGCGGCGCCGGTCAGGCGCAGCCCCACGCGGACATTCCCTGAATGGCGGCGAGACGGCCGGCCACGGCGATCTGTTCCCGGCGCGTGGCCAGGTCGGCTCGGCTCGCGTACTTCAGACCGCCGGCCGCCACCCAGCTGGACTGCCTGAACTGCAGCCCGCCGAAGTATCCGTTGCCGGTGTTGGCCCGCCAGTTGCCCCCGGACTCGCACGCGGCGATGGCGTCCCAGTCCGCACCGAAGGGGCTGAAGGGCAGGGCGGTCGCCGCGGGCCCGGTGGCGAGGGCCGCGACGGCGGACAGGGAGAGGAAAGCCGTGCGCAGTCCTCGCGGAGAGGTGCGACGGCTCCCGGTCACGGTGAAAGGGTTCGGACGCAACATGCACGGACTGTTACATAGCATTTACATCTCGTAGTGGTGGCGCGCCGCGAGGGCGGCGGGAATTTCCTCGGCCGCGAAAGCCACCGGGACAAAGGGTTGGACGGGCGAAGGCCGGGCTTGTAGCTTGCGGCTGTCCGTGACACCGCCCGAGGAGGTGAGACCCATGACCGCTGTATCGCTGTGGGTGCTCCCCCTTGCCGTCACGGCCGGGCGATCGACGTAGGTGTCGCCGGAGTGCCCCGCCCACCAGGCACTCCCGAAAGGCAACACCTGTGTTCGATGTGATCATCGCCGGCTGCGGGCCGACCGGCGCCATGCTGGCCGCTGAACTGCGGCTGCACGATGTGCGGGTACTCGTCCTGGAGAAGGAGACCGAGCCCGTGTCGTTCGTGCGCGTGGTCGGTCTGCACGTACGCAGTATCGAGTTGATGGCCATGCGCGGACTGCTGGACCGCATGCTCGAACGCGGACGGCGGCGTCCGGCGGGCGGGTTCTTCGCCGCCATCGACAAACCCGCGCCGAAGGACCTGGATTCCGCGCACGCGTATCTGCTGGGCATCCCGCAGCCGGTCGTCGTGCACCTGCTCGAAGACCATGCGGTCCGGCTGGGCGCAGAGGTCCGGCGCGGTGCCGCGGTGACCGGCCTCCGGCAGGACGACGACGGTGTGACCGTCGAACTGGCCGACGGCGAACAGCTGCGCTCGCGCCATCTCGTCGGCTGTGACGGCGGGCGCAGTACCGTGCGCAAACTGCTCGGCGTCGGCTTCCCCGGCGAGCCCTCGCGGACCGACACGCTGATGGGCGAGATGGAAGTGGGCGTGCCGCAGGCGGAGGTCGCCGCCAAGGTCGCCGAAGTCCAGCGGACCTGCAGGACCTTCAGCCTCAGGCCCTTCGGCGCTGGGGTCCATCGCGTCGTGGTCCCCGCGGCGGCGGTCGGTGAGCGCGCGGAACCGCCCACCCTGGAGGACTTCAGGGAGCGGCTGCGGGCGGTCGCCGGAACCGACTTCGGCGTGCACTCCCCGCGCTGGCTGTCCCGCTTCGGTGATGCCACCCGGCTGGCCGAGCGCTATCGGGTCGGGCGGGTGCTGCTGGCCGGCGACGCGGCACACATCCATCCGCCCACCGGCGGACAGGGCCTCAACCTCGGTGTCCAGGACGCGTTCAACCTCGGCTGGAAACTGGCGGCTCAGATCCGGGGCTGGGCGCCGGAGTCACTGCTGGACACCTACCAGGCCGAACGCCGTCCGGTCGCCGAGGACGTACTGGACAACACGCGCGCCCAGACGGAACTGCTGTCCACCGAACCGGGCCCGCGGGCGGTGCGCCGGCTGCTCACCGAACTGATGGACCTCGACGAGGTGAACCGCCGCCTGATCGAGAAGATCACCGCCATCGACGTCCGCTACGACTTCGGCGACGGCCCCGAAATGCTCGGCCGCCGCCTGCGTGACATCGACGTGGCACGGGGCCCGGAACGCGGCCGCCTCTACGACCTGCTGCACCGCGGCCGGGGACTGCTGCTGGACCGCACCGGACGGCTGACCGCAGGCGGCTGGTCGGACCGGGTCGACCACCTCGCGGATCCCACCGCCGCACTGGACGTTCCGTGCGTCCTGCTGCGCCCCGACGGCCATGTCGCCTGGGTCGGCGACGACCAGCGGGACCTGGACGACCGTCTGAGCCGCTGGTTCGGCCGGCCCGCCCGCTGACGGTCGGCCGGCTGCAGGGCCCTCGCGGCCCGGCAGCCGCGTGCCGGGCCGGTGTTCCGCGTCAAGGCTCCGGTGCTTCCGGTGGGGGTCCGCCGCGGATGTCGTGGTCCGACAGGCGGTTCACCCGCGGCACGGGTGCCGTCAGCCTGCCGTGCACGGCGACGGCCGCCGCGTAGCCGCGGTCGACGGGGACGTCGAGAAGGGTCCAGCCGGCGGGCGGATACGGGCCGTCCGGCTGCCCGGAGCCCACGTAGTCGGCCGCCGGGTCCCGGCCCAGGCCGGTGCCCAGGCCCTTGAGGTACGCCTCCTTGCGGGTCCACAGCCGGGCCAGCGCGCGCGGCCGGCGCATGGGCGGCAGCGCCTCGATCTCCGCCCGCTCGGCCGGGTGCAGCATGGCGGCGAGTTCGGCGGCGCCGGCCGGATCGGCGATCAGGTCCACGTCGACGCCGATCGGCGCCACCGCCGTGCCCATGAGGACGAGATCGCCGCGGTGGGAGAGGGAGAAGTGCAGCTCGCGGGTGGCGCCCAGCACGGTCGGCCGGCCGTGCGGGCCGCCGCAGCACGGGCAGGTCTCGCGGCCGTAGCGGATGTCCTGCGGCCGGGTGCCGAGGTAGGTGCCCAGCAGGCGGCGCAGCGCCAGATGGGCGGCGGTGAAGCGGATCCGGTCGCCGCCGTGGGCCAGTTCGGCGGCGCGCCGCCGTTCCGTCGCGTCCAGCACGGTCGGGTCGAGTCCCGCCCCCCGGACGTCGGGGACCCTGAGCAGCCAGAGGTCCAGGGAACCGGGCCGGGGCAGTGCCAGCCCCGGTGGCGCCGCCGCGTGCAGCAGGGTGCCGCTCGCGGGGGCTGGGGAACCGCTCATGGGATCACTCACCGGACCCCTCCTGTTCGATGACGATACGCGGGCCGCCGCCGGGGCGGCTCAGCTCCGTCCGAGGGCGCCGACCGGCCGGTCCTGGACCTCGGGTGGTGTGGGTGGTTCGGTGGGCAGGTCGCGGTGCGCGCGCAGGGGCCCCGCCAGGAGCAGCGCGGAGCTGACCGCGAGGCCTCCGGTGAGCAGCCACAGCGCGGGCCGCACCCCGAGGGTGGCGCCCAGGGCACCGCCGAGCAGCGAACCGACGGGGATGGCACCGAAGTTGGCGACCGACATGCTCGCCGTGATCCGGCCCAGCAGGTGTGGTGGGCAGTACTGCTGGCGGAACGTGCCCTGGACGACGTTGGCGGACACCACACCCAGGGCGAGGATGCCCCCGCCGAGGGCGAGCAGGACGACCCGCCAGCCCGGTTGGGCCAGCGGCACGAGCAGCCCGAACGGCGCGGTGGCGAACTTGCACAGCAGCATGCCGCGGGCGGAGCCGAAGCGGCGGGAGAGCGCGCCGGCGACGACGGCGCCGAGCAGCCCGCCGACGCTCGCGCCGGCCAGCAGCCAGCCCACCGCGGCCGCCCCGACGCCCAGGTCGCGTACGAGGAAGACGGTGAGGAGGGCCTGGTAGCCGGTGAGGAGCAGGTTGGTGACGGTGCCGTACGTCGTGAGGACGCGCAGGTACGGGTCGCGCACCGTGTACCGGAGGCCGTCGCGCACGTCCTGGCGCAGTGCCCGGGGTGCCGCGGACGTCTCCGGACGGGGTTCGGACCTGCGGATGCCGAGCAGGCAGAGGGTGGAGACGAGGAAGGTCGCCGCGTCGACGAGGAGGCCGCTGACCGCTCCGAACAGTCCGGCCAGCATGCCGCCGCCACCGAGTCCGGCGAGCTGTGCCGCGGACTCGCTGCCCTGGAGTCTGGCGTTGGCCTCGGCGAGGTCCTCGCGCTCCACGACGGACGGCAGGTAGACGCGGTAGGCGATCGAGAAGAAGACGTTCGCCAGGCCGGTGAGCAGGGCGACCACCAGGAGCTGGGTCATGGTCAGCGCGTCCAGCCAGGCGGCGGCGGGCACGCTGGCCAGCAGCACCAGTGAGCCCAGGTTGCACACCAGCATCAGCGGGCGGCGCGGCAGCCGGTCCACCCAGGCGCCGGCGGGCAGTCCGACCAGCAGCCAGGGCAGCCAGGCCGCCGCGGCCAGCGCGCTCACCCAGAAGGTGCTCGCGTCGAGGGTGACGACGGCGACCAGGGGCATGGCGACACCGGTGATGTTGCTGCCGAACCGGCTCGCGGTCTCCCCCGCCCACAGCAGCCGGAAGTCCCGTTGCCGCAGCAGTCCGCCCCGGGGCCGTGGTGCGGTGGCTCCGGTGGACGCGCTCATCGGTCGGCCACCACCTTGGCGACCTCGTCGGTCAGCCGGGCGGCGGCGTCGGCCCAGCGTGTCCGGCGGGCAGCGAACTCCTGCTCCGCGGAGGCGAGTTCGGAGCGTGCCTGGATGAGGGCGGCGTCCGGCGCGGTGCCGCCGGGACCACCGCCGTGGGCGCAGGCGGCGGCCACCGTCTCCGGGTCCAGCCAGTCGGCGGGGTATCCGGCGGCGGCGCCGGCCACGTCGGGCTGCGTACGGGACGCCTCGGACAGCGGGAGGCCGCCGTCCAGGGCGGCGAGGACGGTCTCCCCGACGAGATGGTGCGCGGTGCGGAAGGGGATGCCGTCCACGACGAGGCGTTCGGCGAGGTAGGTCGCCGAGGTGAAGCCGTCCCGGGCCCGGGCGCGCATGCGGTCGCGGTCGGGTTCGGCACCGGCGACGACGAGCCGCAGCAGGGTCGCCGCCTCCTCGGTGCCGGCGAGGCCGGGCCACAGGTGGCGTACGGCCTCGGTACCGACGGCGATGGCGTTGGTGTAGCCGGCGGTGGACATGGCGGTGGCGGCTCCGGTGAAGCCGGCGAGGGCGGCGGACGAGCGTCCCTGGATGTGCTCCAGCAGGAACGGGTTGCGCTTCTGCGGCATCATCGAGCTGGAGCCGACCAGGTCGTCGGCCATCCGCAGCAGCCCGAACTCCTCGGTGGTCCACCAGGTCAGATCGCGGGCGACCCGGGCCATGAGCACGCCGAGGACGGCCGAGGCGGACAGCATCCGCAGCGCGAAGTCCCGGGAGGCGACCGCGTCGACGGAGTTCGGCGTGGCGGCGGTGAAGCCGAGGAGTTCGGCGGTGCGGGCCGGGTCGACGGGCACCGAGGTGCCGCCGACGGCCCCCGCGCCGAGCGGGTTGACGTCGATCTCCCGTCCGGCGTCGAGCAGGCCGGCCGCGGAGCGCAGTACGGCGCCGGCGACCCCGCACAGGTAGTGGCCGTAGGAGATCGGCACGGCGGGCTGGCCGTGCGTGTAGGCGGGCATGACGACGTCGCGGTACCGCTCCGCCCGGTCGAGCAGGACCCCGGCGAGGGCCAGGACCTCGTCCAGCAGCCGGGCGTAGGGGGCGCGCGCCCGCAGCCGTACGGTGGTGGCGTTCAGGTCGTTGCGGGAGCGTCCGGTGTGCAGCACACCGCCGGTCCGCTGGCCGAGCCGGTCCACGAGCCAGCCCTCGTAGGCCAGGTACAGGCCGCGGGGCATCGGGCGGTCCCGGACGGGCTCGAAGTCCGCGGCGCGCAGCGCGTCGATGGTGCCGAGCAGCGCGCCGGCGCGGCCCGCGTCGACGATGCCGCGCTCGGTGAGCATCACCAGGTGCGCCCGGTCCACCTCGCTGATGAGCCGCAGTTCGCGGCCGGTCGGATCGTCGGCGCCGGAGCCGGAGCCGTACTGGTCGTAGACGATGCGGTGGGCGGTGGCGTCGAGAGCGGTGCGCAGCCGCCCGGTGTCCACTCCGCCGGTGTCCGGTGCCGCGCCGGGGACGGCGTCGGCGGCGTTCGGGGTCGTGCTCATACCGGCATCGCCTCCCGTGCCGGGGCGTGCTCCAGGGCGGTGGCCAGGCCGAAGGAGAGCGCGGTGTCGGCCGCCCGCGCGGACTCCCGCGGGGTCGCTCCGGCGGTGATGACGTGCCCGAGCCGGCCGCGGAAGTCCTCGGCCGGTCCGACACGGGTGCCGGGCGTGCGGTACAGGGCGGCGTCCACGACGCCGGGCACGGCGCGGGCCGCCGCCTCGGCGGCGTCCGTGTCCCCGAGGACGGCGTCGGCGCCGGCGGTGAGGAACCGGATCGAGGCGGCGCCCGCCGCGCCGGCCGCGTCGGTGAGGTCGACGGGCAGGCCGAGGCCCGCGCGCACCTGGGCGCCGACCAGGTCGACACCGCGGGCGCGGCGCACCAGCTCCGGGATCATCCCGCCGGCCAGCCGGGGATTGACCTCGATGACGCGGGCCACACCCGCGTCGAGGCGGAGTTCGACGTGGGCCGCGCCCCAGCCCAGGCCGAGCGCCTTGACGGCGTGCACGGCACTGTCGACGAGGGCGGCGGCGTCGGCCGCGGCCGGCACGGCCGGCACGTCGTGCCCGGTCTCCACGAAGGCGGGCGGTGCGCCGACGTGCTTGGCGACCGTCACCACGGCGTGCTCGCCGAACACCTCGACCGAGAACTCGGGACCGGTCAGGTACTGCTCGACGAGGACGCGGGAGGGTGTGCTCAGCCCGCGCTCGTTGACCGTCGCGGCCAGCAGTCCGCGCGCGTGGACGGCGACCTCACCGGTGTCCCGGCACAGGCGGACGCCCAGACTGCCCGAGCCCTGGACCGGCTTGACCACCACCGGACCGCCCCGCCACTGGGCGGCGGCGACCGCCTCGGCGACCTCCCCGGCCACGGAGAACCAGGGGACGGGCACGCCCGCCTCGGCCAGGGTGCGGCGCTGCACGGACTTGTCCCGGCAGGCGCGTACCGCGTCGGCCGACGGCCCGGGCAGCCCGAGCCGCGCCGCGAGGTCCGCCGCGGTGGCGACGTAGTACTCGGAGCTGGAGAGCACACCGGCGATCCGCTGCCCGGCGGCGAGCCGCTGTACGGCGGCCCACAGGGCGTCGCCGTCCGCGGTGTCGACGACCACGGTGCGCAGCTCGTCCTCGGCCGCGTAGGGGTAGCGGCCGGGGTCGGCGCTCAGCAGCACGGGCTCGGCGCCGAGGGCGCGGGCCCGCTGGGCGAACTGGCGTCCGGTGCCGGTGGTGTTGGACTCGACGAACAGCAGCAGTGAGGTGTTCATGCGCCTGCCTCCGGCATCATCACGTCGTCGAATCCGCGGCGGGCCCAGACCAGCCGGGCCCAGGCGGGCGGGGCGTCGAGCGGGTGCTCGACGGTCACGGGGCCGCCCGGGGCGGGGGCCGGTTCGATGCCCTGCTCGCGCAGCCAGTCAGTGTTGTAGACGGTCGACTGGTAGCGGTAGCCCTCGTCGGGCAGCACCATGAGGACCTTGCTCCCGGGGTTGCGGGCGGCCCACCAGGAGGCGACCTGGAAGGAGGCGCCGCTGGTGGGGCCCATGAACAGGCCGTGGGTGCGGAACAGTTCGTGGGTGGCGTGGAAGGCCTCGGCGGCGGTGACCCAGTGGACCTCGTCGTAGGCCGCGTGGCGCACGTTGCCGGGGTGGATGCTGCTGCCGAGGCCGCGCAGGGTGCGTGGTCCGTCGGGGGTGCCGAAGATGATGGAGCCGTGGGTGTCCACACCGACCAGGTGCAGGGCCGGGTCGGCGGGGCGCAGCGCGGCGGCCAGGCCCCCGGTGGAGCCGCCGGAGCCGACCGGGCCGACCAGGCAGTCCACGGAGCCGATGGTCTCGCCGACGAGTTCGGCCACGGCCGCGTAGGCGCCGGGGTTGTCGGGATTGTCGTACTGTCCCGGTACGAAGCTGTCGGGGTGGAGCCGGCGGAGTTCCTCGACCCGGGCCAGCCGGGCGCCCTGGATGCCGCCGGGCTGGCCGGCGTACTCGACGATCTCGACGGTGGCGCCCAGCATCTCCAGCCGGGTGCGCAGGTCCCGGTCGATGGCGGAGTCGCCCACGATGGTCAGGTCGTAGCCGCGCAGCCGGCACACCATGGCCAGGCCGAGCGCGAAGGTACCGGACGAGGTCTCGATGATCCGGGTGCCCGGCCGCAGCTGCCCGGCGGCCTCCGCCCGGTCGACGATGAATCGCGCGGGCAGCAGCTTCATCAGGCTGAAGGCCGCCGCGTAGAGGTTCTCGGTCACCTGGATGATGCGGGGCAGTTCGGTGGCGTCCACCACCGAGTCGTGCACCCGCGCGGCGCCCGCGATCGTGGTCGTAGTCATGTCAGTCACCCGTCGTGAAGATCCACTGCTCGTGGATGCCGATGTTGTGCAGGAGTCGCCGGCCGTGCTCGGTGCGTGCCTCGATCTCGGGGTCGTCGCGGTCGTAGAGGAGTCCGGCGATGTCTCCGCTGTGCGCGGTCTGGATGCCGAGGGCGCCGGTCTCCCGCTCGATGGCGCGCAGGCCGTCCAGGAGCGGGATGGGCAGATGCCGTTGGTTGATCTCGGTGCTGGCCGAGGCCACCGCGCCGACCAGCGCGACGTCCTTGGTGTGGATGGCCTCCCGCAGCATCGCCTGCAGTTCGGCGAAGACGCCGATCTCCGTGCTGTCGTAGCGGGCCGGCGGGAAGGCCAGGGTGTCGACGCCCTTGCCCTCGTTCTCGGGCCGGGAGCCGAAGCCCAGGACGCGCAGGGCGGGCATCCGGTAGCCGAAGTCCTCGATGACCCTGCCCTCGCGCTGCGCGAACAGCACCGAACTCTCCTTGAACATCAAGGAGTCGGAGGCCGTCTCGGCGCACACCGCGATCCGTGCGGTCTCCTCGGGCGGCAGCGGACGCACCAGAGCGTCCTGGACGGCCCAGATCGCGGCCAGCACGTCACTGGTGGAGGAGCCGAAGCCGCGGCACAGCGGGACGTCGCCGGTCAGTTCGAGGTGGCCGCCGACCGGCCGGTCACCGGGCGGGACGCAGGCCTCCACGGCGAGTTGCGCGGCGCGCCGCGCCTTGGTCTTCCAGGCCGGGGAGACGGTCAGTTCCTCGCCCCGGGCGGGCATGAAGGACGCCTGGGTGGTGTGGACGGTGCAGGGCATCGTGACCAGCCCCCGGGTGAGCTGACCCTGGTGCGGAAAGACGCCCTGGAGAATTTCGCCGTGATGTATCGGCGCGGAAGCGACGCCGACGCGCCAACCGGAATGATCCACCATGTCCTTGACTTCCTCTGGGGGCCGGACCGGACCGCTCACTGGGCCTGGCCGATCATGCGGACCCCTTCACGCTAGGCAGCGGCGGGGCGCGGATCCGGCTGGTGAAGCGGCAGTATGCGGGCAGTTCGCCGCCGCGGCACCGGAAGCGGGACACGGACGGGCCGGCCGGCGGGCCCGAACTCCTCTACGTGTGGCTGCTGTCGGGGCGCCTCCGGGCATGCGGCGGGGCCCGTACGGCACTGGGTCGGCCGTACGGGCCCCTGGGGGCGGGGTGCGTCAGATCCGGGCCGGCCGCAGTCGGCGGGCGAGCACCTCCCCGATCGTCCGCAGCGGCTCCGCCTCGGTCATCCGGGCATGCTCGCAGTCGACGGCGAACTCCTCGACCCGGCCCGTCACGTACGGCGCCCAGGCCGCCGCGCCGGACTGTGCCGCCGGTGTGCCCGTCGCGTCGAAGAACAGCGCGTCGCCGCCGTACCGGACGTCCGGCACGTACCGGTAACGCATGCGCAGGTTGTCGAGGGTGGCCGCCACCACGGCCGCCGCCTGGGCCTGGTCAAGACCGGCGAGCACCGGGTCCGACCGCCTAAGCGCCTCGGCGAGTTCGGCGACGTCCGGGGCGGTGTCCGCGCAGCGCACCGGCACGGATGCGCCCCGGCTGCCGAGCAGGGCGGTCAGTACGTGCCTGCCGTCGACCTCGGGCGCCCGGAACCCGTCGGGCAGCGGGTAGGCGTCGAGCAGGGCCAGCAGGGCCACCTCCTCGCCGGCCGATTCCAGCCGGGCGGCGACGGCGTGGGCGACGAGTCCGCCGAAGGACCAGCCGAGGAGGTGGTACGGGCCGTGCGGCTGGGCCTCGCGGATCTCCGCCAAGTAGTCGTCCGCCATCTCCTCGATGGAGTCCGGCGCTCCCTCGGTGCCGCCGAGACGGCGGGCCTGGAGGGCGATGACCGGCCGGTCGGCGTCGAGGTGCGGCAGCAGTCCGGCGTAGCCCCAGCTCACTCCGGACACGGCGTGGAAGCAGAAGAGGGGTGCCTCGCCCGCGTCGCGTCCCCTGGCCGCCCTGATGGGCAGCACGGTGTCGAGGGGGTTGCCCCCGCTGCCCGCCGCGATGTGCTCGGCGAGCAGGGCCGGTGTGGGGCTCTGGAACAGGTCCCGGATGGTGATCCGGGTGTCCCAGACGGTGCGGATGCGGCTGATCAGGCGGGTGGCGAGGAGGGAGTGTCCGCCGCGGTGGAAGAAGTGGTCGTCGATGGTGACGGAGGGCAGGGCGAGGGTGTCGGCGAAGAGGCTGCACAGGATCTCTTCGGCCGGGTTGCGCGGAGCCCTTCCCTCCGACACGGCGGTCAGGTCGGGTGCGGGCAGGGCACGGCGGTCGAGCTTGCCGTTGACCGTCCGCGGAAGCTCCTCCAGCACCACGACGGCCGAGGGCACCATGTACTCGGGCAACCGCGCAGCGGTGTGCCGCAGCAGAGCAGCGCTGTCCGCCCCTTGGGCGACCACGTAGGCGACGAGGCGCTTGTCGCCGGGGCGGTCCTCGCGGACCACGGCCGCCGCCTGCCGCACCTGCGGGTGCGAAGCCAACGCCGCCTCGATCTCCCCCGGTTCGATACGGAAACCACGCAGCTTGATCTGCTCGTCGCCCCGCCCCAGGTACTCCAGCGCCCCCTGCTTGTTCCACCGCGCCAGGTCACCCGTGCGGTACATCCGCGAGCCGGCCGGACCGTGCGGGTCCGCCACGAACCGGTCCGCACTCAAGCCCGGCTGACCGATATAACCGTGCGCCAGACCATGACCCGACACATACAGCTCACCCGGCACACCGGCGGCACCAACTCCAGGTTCCCGTCCAGCACATAGGCGTGCTTGCCGAACAGGGGACCACCGACCGGGATGCTCGCCGCTCCCTCGGCCGTCCCCGGCTCGATGGTGAACGTCGTCGTGAAACCCATGCTCTCCGCGGGCCCGTACCCGTTCAGCAGACGCAGTCGAGGGTGTGCCTCCAGGGCGCGGGCGACATGGGCCGGCGAGGCCGCCTCCCCCGCTGTCATGGCCTCGCGGATCTGACCGAAGACGGCGGGGTGTTCGTCGAGCATGTGGTTGAACAGGCTCGCCGACATCTGGAGCGTCGTCACCTCATGACGCTCCACCAGCTCGGCGATCTGATGCGGATCCGTGTGCTGACCGGGCTGAAGCACGCATCGCCCGCCGTGCAGCAGCGGCCCGAACACCTCCAGCGCGAACGCGTCCCACGACACCGGGGAACACTGCAGGAACGTCTGCTGCGGACCGAAGGCCAGATAGTCCGGGCCCACGAACGTCGCCGCCAGCGCCCGGTGCGAAGCCGCCACCCCCTTCGGCACACCCGTCGAACCCGACGTGAACATCACACACGCCACCGACTCCGGCGACCCACCCGTCTCCACCGCCGCACCCGACACGCCACTGATCTCCACCACCTCACGCGTCAGATCGATGACACCGCGTCGGTACGCAGCACGGGCAGGTGGGACTGCGTGATCACCGCGACCGCTCCGACCTGCTCCAGCACCTTGTTGAGGCGTTCCTGGGGGAACTGCGGATCCAGCATGGTGTAGCCGGCACCCGCCTTCAGCACCGCCAGCATGGCGGCCACCATGTGCGGCGAACGCTCCACGTGCACACCCACCAGATCACCCGGCCGCACCCCCCGACCCGACAGATACCGGGCCAGACGATTCGACCAGACGTCCAGTTCGCCGTACGTCACCTCCTGGTCCTCGAAGAGCAGCGCCACGGCCTCCGGTGACCGTGCCGCCTGCCCGGTGAACAGCCCGTCCAGGCCGAGTCGCGGGGCCTGGGTGCGCGGCCCGGACCAGTGGGCGAGGCGTTCCTGCTCGTCCTCGGTCAGCAGGTCCAGGGCGGAGACGGGCAGGTCGGGGGTGGTCACGGCGGCGGTGAGGAGGCGCACCAGCCGTCCGGCGACGGATGCGGCGGTGTCGCGCTCGTACAGGTCGGTGGCGTACTCGACGGTGATGTCCAGCCCGTCCGGGCTCCCGTCGGCGCCGCGCCGCTCACCGAACGCGAAGGTCAGGTCGAACTTCGCGACGCTGATCTCCGGGGTGACGAACCGTGCGGTCACGCCCGCGAGTTCAGGTTCGCCCACCGTCGTGTCGCCGACGGTGAGCATGACCTGGAACAGCGGATGCCGGGACGCCGAACGCTCGGGGTTGAGCACCTCGACGAGCCGGTCGAACGGAAGGTCCTGATGAGCCCACGCGGCAAGATCCGTTTCCCGCACCCGGGCCAGCAGCTCACGGAAGGTGGGATCACCACCCACATCCGTCCGCAGGACCAACGTGTTGACGAAGAACCCCACGAGATCGTCGAGGGCCTCGTCCGTACGGCCCGCGACCGGCGAACCGATCGGGACATCCACACCGGCACCACACCGCGCCAGCACGGTCGCCACGGCGGCCTGGGCGACCATGAAGACGGTGGTTCCGGTCTCGCGCGCCAGCCCGGTCAGCGCGGCGTGCGTGGACGCCGGGCAGGACAGGGTCAGGGTCGCGCCCTGGTACGAGGCGACGCCGGGCCGCGGCCGGTCCGCCGGCAGCGTCGCCTCCTCCGGGAGGTCCGCCAGCGCCTCGCGCCAGAAGTCGAGTTGGGGGTGCTGCTCGTCCGCCAGCAGCTGCTGCTGCCAGAGGGTGTAGTCGGCGTACTGCACCGGCAGTGGCGCCCACCGCGGCGCGGCCCCCTCGGTGCGGGCCGCGTACGCCGTGGCGAGGTCGTGGAAGAAGGGGGCGTTCGACCAGCCGTCGGACGCGATGTGGTGCATCACCACGACGAGTACGTGCTCCTCGGCCGGCAGCCGCAACAGAGCCGCTCGCACCGGGAGTTCGGCCGCCAGGTCGAGGACCTTCGCGCTCTCCCCGGCGAGCAGTCCGGCCAGGGTGTCCTCGGTGGCCGGGACGACCGGCAGGGGCACGTCGACACCGTCGGCGGGCAGGACGAGCTGGTACGCCTCGCCGTCCTCGACCCGGAAGACGGTGCGCAGGGCCTCGTGGCGTACGACGACGTCGGTGAGGGCGCCGCGCAGGGCGGTGGTGTCGAGCGGGCCGCTGAGACGGAGTGCCAGGGGGATGTTGTAGGTGGCGGACGGGCCTTCCATCTGGTCGAGGAACCAGAGCCGTTGCTGCGCGGAGGACAGCGGCAGCCGTTCGGGCCGCTCCCCCGCCACCAGTGCGGGGCGCCGCTGGTCACCGCTGCTCGCCTGGATCAGCTCGGCGAGCTGGGCCACGGTGGGGTGCTGGAACATGTCGCGGACGGTGATCCGGACCCCGAAGGCGGTGCGGATGCGGCTGACGAGCCGGGTGGCGAGCAGGGAATGCCCGCCGAGCCGCAGGAAGTGGTCGTCGATGGTGACCGAGGGGCGGCCGAGGACGTCGGCGAACAGCCCGCACAGCACCTCTTCCGCGGGGTCGCGCGGGGCGCGGCCGCCGCTGTCGGCGCTGAGGTCGGGTGCGGGCAGGGCCCGGCGGTCGAGCTTGCCGTTGACCGTCAGGGGCAGCGTGTCGAGGACGACGAAGGCGGCCGGGACCATGTAGTCGGGCAGCGCCTCGCCGGCGTGACGGCGCAGGGCCGCGAGATCGACGGGGGTGTCTCCGTTGCCGACGACGTAGGCGACGAGGCGTTTGTCGCCGGGCCGGTCCTCGCGGACGATCACCGCGGCCTGGGCGACCGAGGCGTGGGCGGCCAGCGCCGACTCGATCTCGCCGGGTTCGATGCGGAAGCCGCGCAGCTTCACCTGCTGGTCGGCACGGCCCAGATACTCGATCTCACCGTCCCGCGACCAGCGCACCAGGTCGCCCGTGCGGTACATCCGCGAGCCGGCCGGACCGTACGGGTCGGCGACGAACCGCTCGGCGGTCTGGGCGGGGCGGCGCAGATAGCCGCGGGCCAGCCCGGCGCCCGCTATGTACAGCTCGCCCGGGACACCCGGGGCGACCAGATTCAGGTGGTCGTCGAGGACGTGGAGAGCGGTGTTGTCCAGGGGGCGGCCGATGGGCAGCGCGCCCGGGTAGTCGAACGGGCTGCGGATCGGGTGGGAGGTGGCGAAGGTGGTCGTCTCCGTGGGGCCGTAACCGTTGACGATCCGCAGGCCGGGGCAGACGTCCATGACCCGCCGCACCGCCTCGGGAGGCACCACGTCGCCGCCGGTCCACACCTCGCGCAGCCCGGCGAACGCGGCCGGGTCCTCCTCCGCGACCAGCCGGAACAGACCGACCGTCAGCCACAGTCCGGTGACGGACTCCTCGGTGAGGACGGCGGCCAGGGTGGCCGTGTCGAGGACGCCGGCCGGTGCGACGGACACGGTCCCGCCGGTCAGCCAGGGCACCCACAGCTCGAAGGTGGAGGCGTCGAAGGTGTGCGGGGAGTGGAAGAGGACACGGCGGTGCGCGGTCCCGGTCCAGCGGTGGTCGAGGGCGAGTTCGGCGACATTGCGGTGGGTGACGGCGACACCCTTGGGCACGCCGGTCGAACCGGAGGTGAACATGACGTACAGCCACTGGTCCGGGTGGACGGGCACCTCGGGGGCGGTCGCCGGGTGCCCGTCGGTCTCGGCGTCGGCGGTGAGGTCGTCGACCAGCAGGACGCGGGTGTCACCGGCCTCCGTGACGATCTCGTGGTCGGCGAGGTGCGGGTCCACCAGCAGGAGCGGCGCGGCGGTGTCGGCGAGGATGCGGGTGAGGCGGGAGGCCGGGTCGACGGCGTTGAGGGGTGCGTAGACACCGCCCGCCTTGACGATGGCCAGCAGGGCGAGGACCAGGTCGGCGGAGCGTTCCATCAGGACGGCGACGACGGTCTCCGGGCCGACGCCGAGGCCCACGAGGCGGTGCGCGAACCGGTTGGTCACGGCGTCGACCTCGGCGTACGTGTAGCCGCGGCCGGCGTGGGAGAGGGCGACGGCGTCCGGGGTGCGGGCGGCCTGCTCGGCGAAGAGCACGGCGAGGGAGGCGTCCGGCACGGGGGTGGTGCGGCCTCGCCAGGTCTCCAGCAGCAGGGTGCGCTCGGCCGGGTCGAGCAGGTCGAGTCCGGACAGCGGGGTGTCGGGGTGGGCGGCGGCCTCGCCGAGCAGCCGCAGCAGCCGGCCGAGGAGCGCCTCGACGGTCTCGGGGTCGTACAGGTCGGTGGCGTACTCGGCGGTGATGTCGAGGCCGGCGGGGCGGCCGTCGGGGGTGAGGTGCTCGTCGAAGCCGACGGTGAGGTCGAACTTGGCGGTGCGGGTGGCGGAGTACTCGGCCCGCGTCCGCAGTCCCGGGAACTCGGCCCCCGGGTCGGTGGAGCCGGCCTGGACCAGGGTCAGCATGACCTGGAAGAGGGGGTGACGGGCTCCGCTGCGCTCGGGGTTGAGGGCCTCCACCAGCCGGTCGAAGGGGAGGTCCTGGTGCGCCCAGGCGGCGAGGTCGGTCGCCCGCACGCGCTCCAGCAGCTCCCGGAAGGTCGGGTCGCCGCTCACGTCGGTGCGCAGCACGAGGGTGTTGACGAAGAAGCCGACCAGGTCGTCGAGGGCCTCGTCGGTGCGGCCGGCGACCGGGGATCCGACGGGGACGTCGGGTCCGGCGCCGGAGGCGGCGAGCACGGTCGCGAGGGCGGCCTGGGCGGCCATGAAGAGGGTGGCGCCGCTCTCCCGGGCCAGGTCGGCGAGGGCGGTGTGCGTCGCGGACGGGCAGTGCACGGTGACGGTGTCGCCGCGGTAGGAGGCGACGGCCGGGCGGGGCCGGTCCGCGGGCAGTGTCGCCTCCTCCGGGAGGTCGGCCAGCTGCTGCTGCCAGTAGGCCAGTTGCCGGTTCATGAGGCTGTCCTCGTCGTCCGGCTCGCCGAGCACCTCCTGCTGCCAGAGGGTGTAGTCGGCGTACTGGATCTCCAGCGGCTCCTGGCCGGGTGCCCGGCCCTCCGTGCGGGCCCGGTAGGCGTGGGCGAGGTCGCGCAGCAGGGGGGCGACGGACCAGCCGTCGGAGGCGATGTGGTGCATGACGACGAGCAGGACGTGCTCGCGCTCGCCGAGCCGGATGAGCCGCGCCTGGAGGGGCAGGTCGGTGGCGAGGTCGAAGACGTGGGCCGACTCGGCGGCGAGGACGTCGGCGAGGGTGTCCTCGCCGGCCGTCAGGACGGGCAGGGCGGGCCGTGCGTCCTCGGCGGGCAGGATGTGCTGGTACGGGGTGCCCTCGCGCTCCGGGTAGACGGTGCGCAGGCTCTCGTGCCGGGCGACGACGTCCGCGAGGGCCGCGGTCAGCGCCCCGGTGTCGAGGTCGCCGGACAGGCGCAGGGCCAGCGGGATGTTGTAGGTCGCCGAGGGGCCCTCCAGCTGGGCGAGGAACCACAGGCGCTGCTGGGCGTACGACAAGGGGATCACTGGGAGGCTCCCATCCGGCGCATCGGCCGCAGCTTGGGGCGCGCGCTCTCGGCGCGGTCGAGCCGCTCCGCCAGCCTGGCCACGTTCGGGTTCTCGAAGAGGGCGGGGACCGGGAGTTCGGCCCCGAGGACGGTGCGGATCCGGCTGACGAGCCGGGTGGCGAGCAGCGAGTGCCCGCCGAGGCGGAAGAAGTCGTCGTCGACGGAGACGGACGGCAGGCCGAGGACTTCGGCGAACAGGCCGCACAGGACTTCCTCGCGCGGGTTGCGCGGTGCCCGGCCGCCGCTGCCGGCCGAGACCGGGGGCTGGGGCAGTGCGCGTTTGTCGATCTTGCCGTTGACGGTCAGCGGCAGGGCGTCCAGGGGCATGAAGGCGGCCGGGACCATGTAGTCGGGCAGGCGCTCGCTCGCGTGGGCGTGCAGCGCGTCGAGGTCGACGGGGGTGTCTCCGTTGCCGACGACGTAGGCGACGAGGCGTTTGTCGCCGGGCCGGTCCTCGCGGACGATCACCGCGGCCTGGGCGACCGAGGCGTGGGCGGCCAGCGCCGACTCGATCTCGCCGGGTTCGATGCGGAAGCCGCGCAGCTTCACCTGCTGGTCGGCACGGCCCAGATACTCGATCTCACCGTCGCGGGACCAGCGCACCAGGTCGCCCGTGCGGTACATCCGCGAGCCGGCCGGACCGTACGGGTCGGCGACGAACCGCTCGGCGGTGAGCGCCGGCCGGTCCAGGTAGCCCTGGGCGAGTCCGGTGCCGGCGATGTACAGCTCGCCGGGGACCCCGGGGGCGACCAGTTCCAGGTGCTCGTCGAGGACGTAGAGGCGGGTGTTGTCCAGGGGGCGGCCGATGGGCAGCGCGCCCGTGTAGTCGAACGGGCGGTGCAGCAGGTGCGAGGTGGCGAAGGTGGTCGTCTCCGTGGGGCCGTACCCGTTGACGACCTGGAGGCCGGGGCAGACGTCCATGACCCGCCGCACCGCCTCGGGAGGCACCACGTCGCCGCCGGTCCACACCTCGCGCAGCCCGGCGAACGCGGCCGGGTCCTCTTCCGCGACCAGCCGGAACAGGCCGACCGTCAGCCACAGTCCGGTGATGGCCTCCTCGGTGAGGACACGGGTGAGCGCGGCGGTGTCCAGCAGGCCGGGCGGGGCGACGACCAGGGTCCCGCCGGACAGCAGCGGCACCCAGAGCTCGTAGGTCGTCGCGTCGAAGGCGAGCGGCGAGTGCAGCAGGACCCTGCGGTGGGCGCCGCCGGTGAAGCGGTTGTCGGCGGCCAGCTCGGTGACGTTGCGGTGGGTGACGGCGACGCCCTTCGGCACGCCCGTGGAGCCCGAGGTGAACATCACGTAGGCGAGCTGGTCGGGGTGGACGGTGACCTCGGGGGCCGTGTCGGGCGCGGAGCCGGAAGGGTCGGTCACAGACAACGCGCGGGCCCCGTCGGGCAGTTCGAAGCCGGTCAGGTCTCGGTCGGTGAGGAAGACCCGCGCGCCGGACATCCGTACGACGAGGTCGATGCGGTCCTTCGGGTAGCGGGTGTCCAGCGGCACGTACACCGCGCCGGCCTTGACCACTGCGAGGATCGCGACGACCGCCTCCGGTGAGCGCTCCTGGAAGAGGGCCACCCGGGAGCCGGGCCGCACTCCTTCCGCGATCAGCCGGTTGGCCAGCCGGTTCGCGCGCCGGTCCAGTTCCGCGTACGTCAGCCGCTGGGTGCCGTGGGAGAGGGCCACGGCGTCGGGTGTGCGGGCGGCCTGTTCGGCGAACAGCTGCGGCAGTGCCGCGGCGGGCGTGCTCCGCGGGGTGCCGTGCCAGGTGTCGAGCAGCCGGGTGCGCTCGTCGTCGGCCAGGACGTCGAGGGCGCCCACGGGGACGTCGGGGGTGTCGGCCGCGGCCCCGAGCAGGCGCACCAGGCGTGCGGTGACGGCGGACACGGTCGCCGGGTCGTACAGGTCGGTGGCGTACTCGACGGTGATGCCGAGTCCGGCCGGGCCGCCGTCGGGGGCGCGGTGCTCGTGGAAGGTGAAGGTGAGGTCGAACTTGGCGATGTCGAGGTCGGTGAACTCCGACTCGGCGCGCAGACCGGGCAGTTCGGGTACCGGGCCCGCGGCGTCGGTGACCGAGAGCATCACCTGGAAGAGCGGGTGGCGGGCGGCGGACCGCTCGGGGTTGAGGTCCTCCACGAGCCGGTCGAACGGCACGTCCTGGTGGGCCCAGGCGGCCAGGTCGGTCTCCCGTACCCGGTCGAGGAGTTCGCGGAAGGTCGGGTTGCCGCTGACGTCGGTGCGCAGCACCAGGGTGTTGACGAAGAAGCCGACCAGGTCCTCCAGGGCCTCCTCGCCGCGGCCCGCGACCGGGGAGCCGATCGGGACGTCGCTGCCCGCGCCGGAGCGTGCCAGCAGGGCCGCGGTGGCCGCCTGCGCCACCATGAACAGGGTGGTGCCGCTCTCCCGGGCGAGTGCCGTGAGCGAGGCGTGCAGGCCGGCGGGGCAGCGCACGGTCAGGGAGGCGCCGCGGTAGGAGGCGGTGGCGGGCCGTGCCCGGTCGGCGGGCAGTGTCACCTCGTCGGGCAGCCCGGCCAGCACCCGCCGCCAGTGGTCGAGCTGCCGCTCCTCGTCCGCGGCGAGCAGGGCCTGCTGCCACAGCGCGTAGTCGGCGTACTGGACCGGCAGCGGCTCCCAGCCGGGCGCCGCGCCGGCGACCCGGGCGGTGTAGGCGGCCGCGAGGTCCCGCATGAGGGGCGTGTTGGACCAGCCGTCGGAGGCGATGTGGTGGGTGACGAGCAGGAGTACGTGCTCGTCGTCCCCGACCTGCACCAGGTCGGCGCGTACGGGCAGTTCGCGCGCCAGGTCGAAGGTGGTGGCGGACAGGTCGCGGAGCACCGCCGGCAGTGCCTCCCGGGTCGCGGGGATGAGCGCCAGCGTGGGCCGGGCGTCCTCCGCGGGCAGGATCTGCTGGTACGGGGTGCCCTGGTCGGCCGGGAAGACGGTGCGCAGCGCCTCGTGCCGGGCGACGACGTCCCCCAGGGCGAGGTGCAGCGCGTCGGCGTCGAGTGTCCCGGTGAGCCGTACGGCGAGCGGGATGTTGTAGGTGGCGGAGGGGCCCTCCATCTGGTCGAGGAACCACAGCCGCCGCTGGGCCGCCGACAGCGGCACCCGCTCCGGCCGCTCGCCCGCCACCAGGGCCGGCCGCCGGTCCGTGTCGCCGGTGTCGGCGAGGAACAGGGCGAGCCGGGCCACGGTGGGGTGGCGGAACATGTCCCGCACCGACACCTGGGAGCCGAGGGTGCGCCGGATCCGGCTGACGAGGCGGGTGGCGAGCAGGGAGTGGCCGCCGAGGCGGAAGAAGTCGTCGTCGATGGAGACCGCGGGCATGCCGAGCGCGTCGGCGAACAGTCCGCACAGCACCTCTTCGACGGGGGTGCGTCCCTGCCGGCCGCCGGGTCCGGTGCCGAGCCTCGGTTCCGGCAGGGCACGGCGGTCGAGCTTGCCGTTGGCGGTCAGCGGGAGCAGGTCCAGCTCCACGAAGGCGGCCGGGACCATGTACTCGGGCAGGGCGGCGCCGGCGTGCCGGTGGAGGGCGTCGGTGTCGACGCGGCCGTCACCGGCGGCCACCACGTAGGCGACGAGGCGTTTGTCGCCGGGGCGGTCCTCGCGGACGATCACCGCGGCCTGGGACACCGAGGCGTGGGCCACCAACGCGGTCTCGATCTCGCCGAGTTCGATACGGAAACCCCGCAGCTTCACCTGCTGGTCGGCACGCCCCTCGAAGACGACCTCACCGTGCTCGTTCCACCGCGCCAGATCCCCCGTCCGGTACATACGCTCACCCGCCGGACCGAACGGATCCGCGACGAACCGCTCCGACGACAACCCCGGGCGCCCCACATAACCCCAGGCGAGGTGACTGCCGGCCACGTACAGCTCGCCCACCACACCCGGCACCACCGGACGCAGACCCTCGTCCAGCACATACATCCGGGTATTGGCCATCGGCACACCCAGGTGCAGCCGCTCCACCGACCGCTCCTGCGGACCGAACACCTGGTAACTGCAGAACACCGTCGACTCGGTCGGACCATAGGCATGCACCACCGTCGTCTCCGGGCACTCCTCCAGCACCCCCCGCAACGCCGGCGCGGAGAGCACGTCCCCGCCCGTCCAGATCTCCCGCAGCCCCGCCAGCGCACCCACCGCCTCCGACGCCATCGCGTCGAACAACGCCGTCGTGAAGTAGACGGCGGTGATGCCGTGGCGGGTCAGGGCGTCGCCGAGTTCGGCCACGTCGACCTTGGTCACCGGCAGGATCACCGCGGTGCCGCCGCTGAGCAGCGGAACCCACAGCTCGTACGTCGATGAGTCGAACGCCAGCGGCGAGTACGCCAGCACCCGCGCATGCCGGCCCTCCGCACCCCACCACGGGTCCAGCGCCAGCTCCACCACATTGCGGTGCGTGTTCGCCACACCCTTCGGTGTCCCACTCGACCCCGACGTGTACATCACATACGCCAACTGGTCCGGATGCACCGGAACCTGTACGGCTTCGGCGTTGTCGTCCGGCACTGCCCGCACGTCGGGCGGCGGCAGCAGGGTGAGCCCCTGGGCCGGGGCGTCCCGGTCGGTGACGAGGAGTGCGGCGCCGGTGTCGGCCAGGATGAACGCCAGGCGCTCCGCGGGCTGGCGTGCGTCCAGCGGGACGTAGGCGCCGCCCGCCTTGAGGATGCCGAGGGCCGCGACGACGTACTCCGGCGAACGGTCGAGGAAGAGGCCCACGGCGGCCCCGGGGGCGACACCGCGGCCGGCCAGCAGGCGGGCGAACGCGTCGGACGCGCGGTCGAGTTCGCGGTACGACAGTTCGCGGTCGCCGCACACCAGCGCCACCGCGTCCGGCGTGCGCACGGCCTGCGCGGCGAACAGCTCGTGCAGCGCGCCCTCCGGCAGGGCGGCGGACGTGTCGTTGTAGTCGTCGAGCAGGGCGCGGCGCTGGGCGGTGGTGAGCAGTTCGATGTCGGCGACCCTGACGTCCGGGTCGGCGATCACGGCGTCCAGGACCCGCGTCAGCCGGTCGGCGGCCGTCTCGATGGTGGCGGGGTCGTACAGGTCGGTGGCGTACTCCAGGACGATGTCCAGGCCGTTCGGGTGGCCGGCACGGTCGCGGTGCTCGTAGAAGTTGACCGTGAGGTCGAACTTGGCGATGCCCAGGCCGGGTTGTCCGGTCTCGCTGCGGATGCCGGGCAGTGCGGGGGCGGGTTCGGCGGCTTCGGCCAGGGTGAGCATGACCTGGAAGAGGGGGTGGCGGGCGGCGGACCGCTCGGGGTTGAGCGCCTCGACGAGCCGGTCGAAGGGCAGGTCCTGGTGGGCCCAGGCGGCCAGGTCGGTCTCGCGCACCCGGTCGAGGAGTTCGCGGAAGGTGGGGTCGCCGCCCGCGTCGGTGCGCAGGACCAGGGTGTTGACGAAGAAGCCGACCAGGTCCTCCAGTGCCTCGTCGGTGCGGCCCGCGACGAGGGAGCCGACCGGGATGTCGGTTCCGGCGCCGGAGCGGGAGAGCAGGGCGACCGTGGCGGCCTGGACCACCATGAAGAGCGTGGCGCCGGACTCCCTGGCGAGGGCGGTGAGCGCCTGGTGGGTCTCGGTCGGGCAGTGCACGGTGTGGGTGGTGCCGCGGTAGGAGGCGACGGCGGGCCGGGGCCGGTCGGCGGGGAGGGTCGACTCGGCGGGCAGGGCGGCGAGCGCGGTGCGCCAGTGGTCGAGCTGCGTGTCCTCGTGCTCGGCGAGCAGGTCCCGCTGCCACAGCGCGTAGTCGGCGTACTGGACCGGCAGCGGCTCCCAGCCCGGCCGGCCGCCCTCCGCGCGGGCCGCGTAGGCGGTGCCGAGGTCCCGCATCAGCGGGGTGTTGGACCAGCCGTCGGAGGCGATGTGGTGGACCACCAGGACGAGCACGCTCCGGGTGGGTTCGAGCTGGAACAGCGCCGCGTGGAGAGGCAGTTCGGTCGCCAGGTCGAAGAGGTGCGCGGCTTCCCCGGCGATCCGGCCGGTCAGGTCGTCCTCGCTGACGGAGGCGACGGTCAGCGGCACGCTCACCTCGTCGGGGTCGGCGATGTGCTGCCGGGGTTCGCCGTCGTGCACGGGGTAGCTGGTGCGCAGCACCTCGTGGCGGGCGATCACGTCACCGAGGGCCTGCCGCAGCAGCTCCGGGTCGACGCTGCCGCTGAGGGTGACGGCGAGGGGGATGTTGTAGGTGGCGGAGGGGCCCTCCATCTGGTCGAGGAACCACAGCCGCCGCTGGGCCGCGGACAGCGGCAGGTGGTCGTCGGCGCGGGGGGCGACCGTGAGCTGGGGGCGCGGGGCGCGGCCGGCGCCGGTGGCGATGTGCTCGGCGAGGCGGGCGACGGTCGGGTACTGGAAGAAGTCCCGCAGGGACAGCTCGGTGGCCAGGGCGGTGCGTACGCGGCCGACGAGGCGGGTGGCGAGCAGGGAATGGCCGCCGAGGCGGAAGAAGTCGTCGTCGACGGAGACCGCGGGCACGCCGAGGATGTCGGCGAACAGTCCGCACAGCACCTCTTCGGCGGGGGTGCGCGGCGCCCGGCCCTCGGCGCCGCCGGCCCGGGGGGCGGGCAGGGCGCGGCGGTCGAGCTTGCCGTTGGCGGTCAGCGGCAGTTCGGGGAGGAGGACGAAGGCGGAGGGCACCATGTACTCGGCGAGGCGCTCGGCGCAGTGGTCGTGCAGGGTGTCGGCGTCGGCCTCCCCGACGACGTAGGCGACGAGGCGTTTGTCGCCGGGGCGGTCCTCGCGGACGATCACCGCGGCCTGGGAGACCGAGGCGTGGGCCACCAACGCGGTCTCGATCTCGCCGAGTTCGATACGGAAACCCCGCAGCTTCACCTGCTGGTCGGCACGCCCCTCGAAGACGACCTCACCGTGCTCGTTCCACCGCGCCAGATCCCCCGTGCGGTACATACGCTCACCCGCCGGACCGAACGGATCCGCGACGAACCGCTCCGACGACAACCCCGGGCGCCCCACATAACCCCAGGCGAGGTGACTGCCGGCCACGTACAGCTCGCCCACCACACCCGGCACCACCGGACGCAGACCCTCGTCCAGCACATACATCCGGGTGTTCGCCATCGGCACACCCAGGTGCAGCCGCTCCACCGACCGCTCCTGCGGACCGAACACCTGGTAACTGCAGAACACCGTCGACTCGGTCGGACCATAGGCATGCACCACCGTCGTCTCCGGGCACTCCTCCAGCACCCGCCGCAACGCCGGCGCGGAGAGCACGTCCCCGCCCGTCCAGATCTCCCGCAGCCCCGCCAGCGCACCCACCGCCTCCGACGCCATCGCGTCGAACAACGCCGTCGTGAAGTAGACGGCCGTGGCGCGGTGTTCGGTGATCGCGGAGGCCAGCTCGGCGATGTCCAGTTTCGGCGCGGGCAGCACGATCGCGGTGCCGCCGCTGAGCAGCGGGACCCACAGCTCGTACGTCGAGGAGTCGAACGCCAGCGGCGAGTACGCCAGCACCCGCGCATGCCGGCCCTCCGCACCCCACCACGGGTCCAGCGCCAGCTCCACCACATTGCGGTGCGTGTTCGCCACACCCTTCGGCGTCCCACTCGACCCCGACGTGTACATCACATACGCCAACTGGTCCGGGTGAACGGCGACTTCCAGGGGTGGGGCCTCCTTTGCCGGTTCGGTGACCTCGTCGGTGAGGCGCAGGACGGGCACGGTGCCCGCGAATTCGGTGGCCCGCTCGTCGCGGTCGGTGAGGAGGAGGACGGCGCCGGTGTCGGCGAGGATGAACGCGCGCCGCTCCTCGGGCTGCCGGGGGTCGAGGGGGATGTAGGCGCCGCCCGCCCTGAGGACGGCGAGGACGGCGACGACGTAGGCGAGGGAGCGGTCCTGGAACAGGCCGACGCTGTCGCCGGGGCGGACGCCCCGTGCCTGGAGGCGGTGGGCCAGGACGGTGGCGGCCGTGTCCAGTTCCCGGTACGACAGTTCGCGGTCGCCGCACACCAGCGCCACCGCGTCCGGCGTGCGCGCGGCCTGCGCGGCGAACAGCTCGTGCAGCGCGCCCTCGGGCAGCCGCACGGCGGTGCTGTTGTACGCGTCGATGTCGACGGCAGTGGCCTGGGCGGAGTGCTGGTGAGACATCTTCTCGACACCATTCTCGAAAGTTCGGGGTCTGCACGGGTCTCGCGGCGTGCCGGGAAACCGGTGCGGCCACGACTGAGGAAGCGCGTGTGCGGTGCGGAAAAGCGGTGGTGCGCGGTGCCGGGTCAGGCGGCGCCGGGCGCGGCGGGCGGTGTGCACCAGCCGGCCGGGAGGAAAAGGTCCTCGGGATCGAGGGCGTTGACGTGGTACTTGCCGACCGCACTGGTCAGCATCCGCAGTTCGAGGGCGAAGGCCTCGACGAGGCGGCGCAGTCCGGCCTCGCGGTCCTCGTCGACGGCGAGGAGGGCGGCGCGGCCGAGGCCGACGGCGCGGGCGCCGAGGGCGAGGGCCTTGACGGCCCGGGTGCCCTCCCACACGCGGCCGCTGGCCAGGAGACAGCGGTCCTTACGGCCGACCCGGCGCAGGCAGTCGGCGAGGGGCAGTCCGACGTGGCCGAGGAAGCCGGTGGGCGCCCAGGCGGTGCCGCCCTCGGCACCGTCGACGGTCACCGCGTCGGCGCCGGCCGCCCAGGCCGTGGCGGCGGCGAGGGCCACGTCCCGGCCGGGGTGGAGCTTCACCCACACCCTGACGCGGGGGAAGTTGTTGCGCATGAGCCGGATCTGCTGGCGCAGGATCTCCTCGGTGAAGGTGCCGGGGCTGCTGACCCGCAGGACCTTGTCGCTGTCGGCCCCGAACACCTCGTCGGTGGCGTACTGCTCGGCGACCCGGCTCGCGGTGTCGCGGCCGAGGACGGTGAGGCCGCCGAGTCCGGGCTTGGCGCCCTGGCCGACCTTCAGCTCGAAGGCGAGCCGGCCGGTGGCGAGCAGGGGCTCGCTGACGGGGTCGCTGTAGACGAGGTTCCACACCTCGGCGTCGGCGTCCTCGGTGGACTGCTGGACGGCGACGCCGCCGTGTTCGTCGTCGGCGGCTTCGGCGTAGGCGGCGATCCGGCCGAGGAGCGGGGAGGCCCCGGCGTCGTCGGCGGTGCGGTAGCCGTTGACAGGGACCACGTTCTCACCGATGACCAGCGGGATGCCGAGCTCGGCGGCCTGCCGGCCGGCGGCCTCGCCGAGGTCGTGGCTGGCGACCTGGGTGGAGCCGAACGCGGACACGTAGACAGGCAGGCGGCTGGTGAACCCGCCGATGACCGTCTCCAGGTCGACGTCGCTGTAGAGGGGTTCGCGGCCGAGGTCGATGAGCTTCTTCAGCCGGTCGGGCATGAAGACCGGCGGGACGATCCTGATGCGCTCCAGGTCGTCCTCCCCGGTGGGCGCGTACGGTGCCGGGGCCGCGCCGAGCAGTCCGCTGCCGTATCCGGACTCGGCGGGGAAGACGGCGGCGGCTCCGTGCCGGGCGCGGGCGCGGACCTGGTCCTCGGGGAAGCCGTGAGCGGCGAGTGCGGTGCTCATGCGGACACCACCCCGGGGAGCTTCGGGTAGGCGCTGGTCTGCCAGGCGGCCTGCCGTCCGGTGACGTACCGGGTGAAGCGCTCCAGGCCGATGCCGAAGCCGGAGCTGGCGGGGATGCCGCGGCGGGCCAGGTCCAGGTACCAGCCGTACTTGGCGGGGTTCTCGCCGGTCTCGCGCATGCGGGTGACCAGGGTGGCGTAGTCGTGCTCGCGCTCGCTGCCGCTGGCGAGTTCGCCGTAGCCCTCGGGCGCGATGAGGTCGAAGTTGCGCAGTACGCCCGGCTGTTCGGCGTTCTCCTTGTCGTAGAAGCCGCGGGAGCCCTTGGGGTAGTCGGTGATGAAGAAGGGGCGCTGCGCGCCGGCGGAGACGATCTCCTCGCCCTGCCAGTCGATCTCCGCGGCGGGCTCCTGCGGGTGCCCGGCGGCGATCAGGCCGGCGGTGGCCTGCCCGTGTCCCACCCGGCCGAAGGCCTCGGTGACGGCCTTGCGCAGGGTGTCGGTGTCGCGGCCGAGAAGCTCCAGCTCGGCGGGCACGGCCTCGACGGCGTCGGCGACGACGTGGGAGACGAGCCGCTCGGCGAGTTCCATCGCGTCCTCGCGGCGGGCGTCGCGGATCTCCACGTCGATCTGGTGGAACTCGGCGAGGTGGCGGTGGGTCACGGCCGTCTCGACGGGTTCGAGCCGGACGTTGGGGGCGATGTAGAAGATCTTGTCGAAGGCGAGCAGCGACGCCTGCTTGTAGAGGATGGCGCTGGTCATCAGCTTGTACTTGTGGCCGTAGAAGTCGACGTCGACCTGCTTGGAGCCGCGGATGCCGGGGTCGGTGACCGGGCCTATGAGGGGCGGCAGCAGTTCCTGGAAGCCGCGTGCGGTCAGGAAGGCTCGGGTGGCGGTGAGCATGCGGCTCTGCACACGCAGGGTGGCCCGGGTGCGGGGGTCGGTGAGGTGGGCGTCGGGCGAGGACGGGAACGGCGTCAGTGCCTCGTCCACGGCCTCGGTGGTGGTCACGGTCATGGTCATACCTCCAGGAGGTCGTGGTCGTGGGCGTGCTCGGCGGCGGGTCCGCGGTGCGGGTCCGCCGTGGAGCGGTGGTCGGGCGTCCGGTCGTACCGGCGCTGCACGTACGTCAGGGCGTCGTACAGCCCTGCCGCGGTGAGCCGGGCGCCGCGGCGTCCGGCGACCCGGCCGATGGGCAGGGCGCCGATGTCCGACCAGGTGAGGCGGCCGGCGGCGTCGATGTGGCTGCGGGTGCGGCCCGCGTTGTCGGGGTGCAGGCAGTAGGGGACGTCGAGGTAGCCGCGCTCGAACGCCTTGAGCAGCGCGCTGCCCAGGTCGGCGTCCAGGTCGAGGACGGCGTCCACGAGGGCGCGGGCCTCGGCGTACACGGGGTTGTCCGCCGTGTCGGGGTCGCCGGCCGCCGCGTCGCCGGGTGCCGTCGCCGCGGCGCGGGCGGCGGCCCGGGCGGCGATGCGCAGGGCCTCCACGTTCTCCGCGACGGTCGGAATGCGGTGCGCCTCCGCGGCGGTCTTCACGATGAGCCGGTGGGCGCCGGCCCCGACGGCGAGTTCGGCGGAGCGTTCCAGCAGGGCGCGGGCGCCGTGCCGGGTGCGGGGGTAGACGCCCATGTAGGTGTAGACGACGACGTGCCAGTCGGTGTCCGGGAGGAGTTCGGCCGCGAGCCGGCGCAGCGCGCGCACCGCCTGCCGGTCCTGCTCGGGGCTGGTCTGCTGGGTGTAGCTGAGGGAGATGGAGCGCAGTCCGGCCCGGTGGAAGAACACTCCTTCCAGGGCGCTGATCGCCACCAGCAGTCCGGGCGGGCACAGTTGGCCGAGCATGCAGCCGCCGAAGCTCTCCAGGTGCGGTTCGGCCCCGTCGGCGCGGAGTGCGGCCAGCTGTTCGCAGGCCTCCTGCCAGTTGCGGACGGAGTCGACCAGCGGGGTGCGGCCGTAGGGCAGGCAGTAGGAGACGGGGCCGCCCTCCGTGGCGGTCAGGCCGAGCCGGGCGAGCGCGGCGACGATCCGCTGCGGGCCGGCCGAGCCGTGCCGGACCTGGACGGGGAAGGACGGGTCGGGGACTCCGTCCAGGACCCACTGGGAGGTGTGCGGGCTGTAGGAGGTGATGGGGTAGCCGTTGAGGGACACGTCCTCGTTCAGGGCGCGTACGGCGGCCGGCTCGTCGCCGACACGGGTGTAGCTGTCGATGGTGAGGGTGCCGGCCACCGCGTCCGCCGCGCGCTTGGTGGCGAGCAGCCCGGCCCGCATGCGGGCCGGCTCGGAGAAGCCCATGCGGGGCTGCACCACGAGGGCGCCGCGGGCCCGGGCGGCGGCCACGAACCGTCCGAAGGACGTCATCGTGCCGCTCCTTCCGGGAGGGGCGCCGGCCCGGACGGAGTACGGTCCGCGGCCAGCGCGCCGACGAACGCCTCGAACGGCCCGAGGCCCTGCTCGTCGTGGAACACCGCGTCGAAGCCCGCGTCCACCAGTCGGCGGCCGTGCCCGTCACGCCCCTCGGCTCCGCGCACGCCGAGCTTGCCGCCGACGACGGCCGGGAGCCCGGCCAGTTCCCAGCGAGCCCTGAGCGCCCGGACGAGGTGCTCGGCGTCATGGGCCCCGTGGCCGTTGACGCTGCTCACCACCAGCAGGTCGGGCTGGTACTTGCAGCACGACTCGACGATTTCGTCCTGAGAAATGCACGGCCCCAGATTGACGACGTGGTGCCCGAGGTCTTCGAGCAGCAATTGAATGAATACGAGATTCCAGGTGTGTGCATCGGACGGCAGTCCGGTGACCACGACGTCCAGCGTCCCGGAGGGATCTCGGGGCGCCAATTCCGCAGGCTGCGTCATCACTTCGTCCACATCATGGGATGTCAATGGGAGAAGGAGGTCCTGGATGGCTCGGAACTTCCTTTCGCCATCGATCGTAGGAACGCGGCAGGCCGCCCACCGGCGCCCGAGGCGGCAGCCGAGCGGCAGTTGCCACTGCCTGTCGATGCGGTACCGGCGGCCCGGCGTACAGTCGATTTCCGGCGCCGCACCGGTGCGAGGAAAGCGCGGTCGCGGCGGAATACGGCGCACGCCCGCACAGCCGGCGGACGCGAGCGAGAAGAACGGCGCACGCGCGGGTGGCCGGCCCGTCCCCCAATTGCGAAGGAGTGGACCCATGTCCCAGATCGCCCCTGTCGCCGCCACGAACGAATTGCTCGCCGACGCTCTGCGCGAGGCCATGTCCCGGGCCGACCGCCGTGAACCCGTCGGCGAGGCGAAATTCGCGGTACTGGAGGCGGCGGTGCAGCTGATCGACGCCGACCGGCCCGAGCTGGCCGACCAGCCCCAGCTGCGCACGGAGTTGCTGCGGGAGGCGCTCGGCTCGGTGCGGGCCGCCGCGGTCGCGGCCGGGGTGGCGGTGACGCGGGCCCGTCAGGTCTCCGCCGTGCCGGCCTGACCGGGCCGGCGTCGGGATGCCGCCGAACTGCCTCCCGTACTGCCCGATTTCCCCGGCCGTGCCGCCTAGCTTCGCATCAGCGGTGCGGTACCGATTCCCTGTTCCACGGACCCGACAGAGGTGACTTTCATGGCAACCAACCCGTTCGACGACGCCGACGGCCGTTTCGTCGTCCTGGTCAACGACGAGGGCCAGCACTCGCTGTGGCCGGCCCGCATCCGGCGCCCGGAGGGCTGGCAGCAGATGCGCGAGGAGGGCAGCAAGCAGGAGTGCACCGAGTACATCGAGGCCAACTGGACGGACCTGCGCCCTCGTTCGGTGGTGGCCGCGATGGGCGGCTGACCCGTCCGGCACACAGCGGGGCGGCGTCGGTACCGACTCTGTACGAGCCGTACCGACGCCGCCCCGCTGTGTGTGGCCGCCCGCGGGCCGTCAGTCCCGCGTGCCCACCACGCACCACTCCAGGACCGCCATCGCGGCCGTCATCTTGTGGTGGGCCTGCCGCCAGGCGAGGCTGCGCTCCCCGTCCAGGATCTCGTCGGTGACCTCCTGGCCGCGCACGGCGGGCAGGTCGTGCAGGAAGACGGTGTGCGGGCCGCCGAAGCGGTCGAAGAAGGCGCGGTCGACGCAGAACCCGTCGAACGCGGCGAGCCAGTTCGGGTCGGCCTTGGGTACGCCCATGGTCTGCCAGCGGCTCGTGTAGATCGCGTCCACCGGGCCGTCCACCTCGGCCGGGTCGGTGATGTGGCGCACCTGGTGGTCGCCGCCGCCGAGTTCGTCGACCAGGTCCAGGGTGCTCTTGGGCACTTCGTAGCCCTCGGGGCACAGCAGCGTCACCCGCAGACCGGGGGTGAGCGCGCCGGCCAGGGCGAGGGCCGCTCCGGAGCTGTTGCCCTCGCCGACGACGAGTACGTGCCGGCCGGCGAGCTCCCCGAAGTGCTCGCTGAGCGTGGTCAGGTCGGCGATGGCCTGGGTGGGGTGCTCGTCCAGGCTGAGCGCGTTGACCACCGCGAGGTCCGGGCTGCCGCCGAGCCGGCGCATCTCCTCGACGTCGCCGTTGGTGCGGACGACGAGGGCGTCCAGGTACTGGCCGAGGACCCGGGCGGTGTCCTCCACCGTCTCGCCGGTGGTCAGCTGGAGTTCGTCCGGGCCGAAGGTGATCACGTCCGCGCCCAGCCGGGTGGCCCCGCTCCAGAACGAGGTGCGCGTCCGCGTGGACGACTTGCGGAAGTAGACACCCACCTGACGGCCGGTCAGCGGGCGGTCCTCGACGTCACCGCGGCCGAAGGCGACGGCACGGGCGACGATCCGGGCGAGCTGCCCGGGCGTGAGGTCGGCGAGGGAGATCAGGTTGCGCATGGTGAAGGCCTTTCGGTGCGGGCGTAAAGGGAGAGGAGAAGGGCGTTCAGTGGCTCGGTGGTTCAGTGGACGAGTTCTTCGTCCCGGTGTGCCGCCGCGCCGGCGCGGTCGGCCACGAGCCGGCGGACCAGGTTGAGGACGCCGAACCGGCCGGCGCTGTCCTCTCCGGCGGGCAGCCGGCGGACCAGGCCCCGCAGCATCAGCGCGTGCACCTCGCGGGCCACGGTGGTGGCGGGGACGGCCAGTACGGCGGCGGCCTGGTCGGCGGTCCAGCCGTCCGCCAGCGCGCTCAGGTCGCCGAGGAGGGTGGTCTGCGCGTCGTCGAGGCGGTCGACGGCGGCGGTGAGGAGGGCGGTCAGTCCCTCGCCGCTCGCGTCGCCGAGGGTGGCGTCGTCCACGATGTCGAGCGGGCTGGTCCGGGCCGTTCGCAGCAGTTCCTCCAGGGAGTGCAGCAGCAGCCAGGACGCGGCGGACTCCATCGCCCGGGGCACCCCGTCCAGGGCGTGGCATATCCGGGCCACCGTGCGCACGACCGAGTCCGTGGGCAGCAGGTCGGGACGCATGTGACCGACGTAGGACAGCATCAGTTCCAGCGCGGGTTCGCCGGCCGTGAGGGATTCCCCGGGCAGGGGGGTGGGGGCGTCGGCGGGCCGCTGCTGAGCGGGGAGCGGCAGGGGGGCGAGCGGCAGCAGCCGGTTGCCGGGGGTGCGGTGCGGTTCGCGTGCGGTGATCAGTACCTTCAGGCGTTCGCAGCTGTGCAGCAGCTCCATGAGGTGCGGTACGAGACCGGGAACGGCGTCGTGGCCGTCGAGGACCAGGAGGGCGGCGCGGCCCCGTACGACGGAGACCAGCTCCTCCAGTCCCGGGCCGCCGGTGGCGAGGGAACGGGCCCAGCCGGTCAGTGCCGCGCGCGGGCTGCGGGCGTCGGAGGCGGCCGGTGCGCTCGCGGTCTCGCTCATGTCGGCCCACAGGACGGGGATCCGGTCGCGGGTGTGCAGCAGCAGGGCGGCCTCCTGGGCGAGCCGGGTCTTGCCCACGCCCGGCAGGCCGACCACCGTCAGCAGTCGCTCGTGCTCGGTGGACAGCAGTCCGGTCAGGGCGCGCAGTTCCTCCGTACGGCCGACCAGCCGGCGCAACGGCTTCGGTGGGGGCGCCAGTTCGGCTCCGAACGCCTCACGCATCACGGTGTCGGCGGGGGCTCCCTCGACGGCGAGTTCCAGCGCCGCGCGGCGGGCGTCGCCCAGGCGCATGGCGTCGGCGAGCAGCCGGAGCGTCTCCCGGCGCGGGTGCCGCACCCGCCCCTGCTCCAGGTCGCGGATGGCCCGCACGCTGACGGTCGACAGGCCGGCGAGTTGTTCCTGGGTGATTCCCGCCCACCGGCGTGCCGCCCGCAACTGTTTCGCGAGTCCGTCCGTCGCTGCCTGCTCGGTCATGACCACTCTCCTTGGCTTGCGTGTGGGGCCCGCACGGCGAGGGCCTTGATTCCGGTGCCTTACGTCCGGTGGCGCCTGCTGGATCCCAAGGTGGCGGGGGTGCTTACCGAACGCGTACCGGCTCGTTACCGAGCGCCAGGGAACGGGCTATGATCCGGGACGCGGACGGAATCGGTGGAGTTCGCGACCTGGGGGAGGCTCACCGGCATGACCGATGCCGAAGCGGGTTCACTGCGTTTCAATGTGCTCGGCCCGCTGGAGGGCTGGGCGGACGGTGCCCGGCTGCGGCTGGGCGGACTGATCCAGGAACGCGTCCTCGGCACACTGTTGCTGGAGACCGGCCGGGTGCTGCCGATCGGCCGGCTCGTGGAGTCCGCGTGGGCCGAGGATCCGCCCGCGACCGCGTCCCATCAGGTCCGCAAGGCCGTCGCCGACCTGCGGCGGCGTATCCCGGCGGGCGGCGAGGTCATCGTCACCGACGGCCCCGGGTACCGGGTGACGCTCCGTCAGGAACAGTTGGACCTGACCGAGTTCGGGATGCTGGTGCAGGCCGCCAGGGCGGCCGAGGGTGAGGGCCGGCCGGCCGAGGCCGTAGAGGCGCTGCGCCGGGCGCTCGGCCTGTGGCGCGGTCCGATCCTGTCCGGGGCTGGCGGTCCCGTGATCGAGGCGGCGGCCACCTCGTTCGAGGAGCGTCGGCTCGCCGCCGCCGAGCACCTCTTCGAGCTGCGGCTCGGCCTGGGCGAGAGCGGCGAACTCGTGGTGGACCTGCGGGACTTCGTACAGAGCCACCCGCTGCGCGAGACGCTGCGCGCGCAGCTGATGCTGGCGCTGTACCGCTCGGGCCGGCAGGCGGAGGCGCTGGAGGAGTACAGCCGGGTCCGTGAACTCCTGGTGGAGGAACTGGGCGTCGACCCGGGCCCCGGCCTGACCAAGGTGTACGAGGGGATCCTGCGCGAGAGTCCGGAGCTGGCGGCGCCCGCTCCCCCGCCGGCCCCGGTGCCCGTCCCCGCGCCGACGGTGAGCGCGCCCGCCGACGCTCCCTGCACCCTGCCGTACGATCTCGCGGACTTCACCGGCCGCGAGCGCGAGCTGCGCGAACTCCTCGACTGCGCCGGACGGGACTACGCGCGTCACTCGCGGATCGTGGCGCTGGACGGCATGGGCGGCAGCGGCAAGACCTCGCTCGCCGTGCACGCGGCGCACAGCCTGGCGGGCGACTTCCCCGACGGCCAGCTCTACATCGACCTGCGCGGATACACCCCGGGCGAGCAGCCGGTCACCCCCGGCGGGGCGCTCGACAGCCTGCTGCGCGCGCTGGGGGTGCCGGGCGAGCGGATCCCGGAGGACCTCGCGGGCCGTACGGCGCTGTGGCGGGCGACGATCACCGGCAGACGGCTGCTGCTCCTGCTGGACAACGCGGCGGACGCGGACGGCGTACGGCCGTTGCTGCCGACCGCGCCGGGCTGCCTGGTGCTGGTCACCAGCAGGGCCCGGCTGGTGGACCTGGACTCGGCGCAGTGGATCTCGGTCGACGTGATGTCGCCCGAGGAGTGCGCGAAGCTGGTCGCGGAGACGCTGGGCGAGCAGCGGTACGCGGCCGAGCCGGAGGCCGCCGCCGAGCTGGCCCGCCTCTGCGGACATCTGCCGCTGGCCCTGCGGATCGCGACCGCGCGGCTGCGCAACCGGCCCCGCTGGACGCTGCGTTACCTGGCGGACAGGCTGCGGGACGAGGCACGGCGGCTGGACGAGCTGAGTTCGGGGCAGCGCAGTGTCGCCGCCACTCTTCGTCTGTCGTACCAGGCCCTGGACCAGGAGTGCCGGACCGCGTTCCGCATCCTCGCGCTCCACCCGGGCGGAGAGATCGACGTGCATGCCGCAGCCGCGCTGCTCGGCACGGACCCCCGCGATGCCGAGGACATCCTGGAGATCCTGCTGGACGTGCATCTGCTGCAGCAGCCGGAGATCGGCCTCTACACCTTCCACGACCTGGTGCGCAGCTTCGCGCACAGTCTGCGGGCGGCGGTGACGGAGGACGACGACGAGGCGTCGGTGCACCGGCTGCTCGACTACTACCTGACGGCGACGGAGTCGGCGTGCCAGGTGATGTTCCCGGGACGGCGCCGGATTCCGACCGGTACGGACGAAGGGCCCGTGCAGGCACCGCGGTTCGACGGGCGCGGGCCGGCCGAGCACTGGTTCGCGCGGGAGCAGGGGGCGCTGCTGGGCATGGTCGGCCTTTCCCGGCGGCTCGGCCGGGACCGGCACACGGTTCTCCTTACCCGCAATCTGGCGTTCCAGCTCAGTGCGCGCGGGCAGTTGGAGGAGTTCCGCTCGATGGGGCTGGAGGCGGTGTCCGCCGCCCGGCGACTGGGTGAGCTGCCGCTGCTCGGGGTCAGCCTGTCCAATCTGGGTGTCGCCTGCTGGAAACTGGGGCGGTTCACCGAGGCCGTCGAGATCGCCACGGAGGGCCGGGACGTCGCCGAACGGCTCGGCGACCTCCAGACGCTGGCGCACAGCGAGAGCACGCTCGGGCAGCTCAAGAGTCTGCTGGGGAACTTCCCGCAGGCGCTGTCGCACCTGGAGAAGTCGATCGCCCACGAGCGGAAGCTGGGCGCGAGCCGCGCGGAGGCGGAGAGCCTGACGCTGCTCAGCACGCTGTACGAGCAGTGGGGACGCCACGAGGAGGCCGCGGCCGCGGCCCGCAGGGCGATCGTGCTCTGCGACGAACTCGGGCGGCACGAGAACAAGGTGGTCGCGCTGACGGACCTGGCGTTCGCCCAGGCCTGCCTCGGGGACGACGAGTCGGCCGAGGTGAGCCTCAAGCAGGCGCGGACCCTGTGCGAGGAGAATCGGGATCCCGGTCAGGTGGCGCTGGCCTTCGCGCTCTCGGCGGAGGTCTGCCACCGGCTGGGCCGTACCGAGCAGGCCGTCGAGTACGGGGACCGGGCGCTGCACACCGTCAGCGCAAACGTTTCTCCGCTGCGTCGGGCCAAGGTCGAGAACACCGTCGGCCGGTATCTGAGCCGGCGGGGCGACCACACGACGGCGCTGGGGCTGCACGAGCGGGCGCACGAGGTGGCGTCCTCGCTGGACTTCCGGATCGAGGTGGCCTACGCGCTGTCCGGCATGGCCCGGGCGCAGGCGGCGCTCGGCCGCACCGAGGAGGCGGCCGGGCACGAGCGGTCCGCGGAGGAGCTGTTCACCGCGATGGGCGTACCGGCGGACCGGCGCCGCTGACGCACGTTCGCGCCGTGCGCGTACGACCGCGCCCCGCACCGGCCTTCGGGGCCGGGGTGCGGGGCGCGGTGGCGTGTGCCGGGGATCAGGCGCCGGTGCCGGTCGGTTCGCGGTCGTCGGCGGGGTTGGCGGCGGGGGTACCCGTGGTGATCACGGTGGGGCCGCGGTCGTCGGCGACGACCCGCACGCCGGCGGGGCGGTCCTGCGAGTGACCCGCCTCGATCGAGGCTCCGAGGCCGAGGGTGAGGACAGCGGCGACGATTCCGACGAGACCGGCCGACTTGCGTCCCATGATGTATCCCCTTTACGTGGTATCCCCGGTTTTTTCCCGGTTCCTCTTCCCGACACCACGAACTCTCCTGCGGCCCGTTCCCGGACCGTTCCCACGTCGATACCGCCCGCCCGACCGGTTCGGGAAGGCGGACGGTAACGGCAGGTCAGAGCCGGTATCGACAGCGGGCACAGCACGCTTGCGCGGCCCTTGCGCGCGGGGCGGCGCACACCTGACACCGGTGCCGGTACCGAGCGTCCGGTACCGGCGCCGTCCGCTTGAAGAAGGCGGCGTCGGCACCCTGACCGGCCACCGGTGCGGCACGCGCGTTCCCGCTCGCGGGACGGCGCTCGTCGCCCGGTACCCCCTCGCGGGACGGCGCACGTCGCCGGGCACCTGCTCGCGGGACGGCACACCTCGCCGGGCACCTGCTCGCCGTACGGCACACCTCGCCGGGCACACCTCGCCGGGCACCGCTCGCCGTACGGCACAGCTCGCCGGGCGATCGCCCCTGTCCCGGCAGCCCCGCTTTCCTTCCGGCCCGGCCTGTTCCTCCCTTCAGTCCCGTCCGGGTACGGGCTCGCGGGCGAACACGGTCTCACCGGCGTCGAGGCGGCAACTGACGACCCGTGGACCGCGATCGGTCAGCACGACGGTCGTGCAGGCACGGCCGGAGCCGACGCCCGCGAGATCCAGCAGCGCCCGCACGGTGGAGCGCAGCGCAGCGACCTCGTCCTCGCCCGGCCGGTCCCGTCCGGGCAGCGACCGGTCGCGGCCGCGCCGGAGAGTGATGTCCACGACCGTGTGCATGCTGCTGTCACTGACGGTCTCGACGCTGAACTCCGGCCCGTCCCACGGTTCTTCGTCCGCGTACGGCTCGGGTGGCGTGGCCCCGTCGCCCTCGGCCCACCGTTCCACGGCGGACAGGTCCTGAAGGACGCGGCGTAGCCCCACGGCGACGTCGATCCGGTCCGGGGGATGCTTCATTGGAGACTCCTCCTGGAGAGAACTACTCCAGCACCCTGGCGCCGGCCGTTCCCGTCCCCGTCCCGCCCGGCTACCGCGCGCGGTCCCGCACCCGCGGGCGGCACCTCACGCGTCCGGCCCCTCCTCGCCCCCCGCCCCCGACGGGTGGCCGCCCTCGGCCCCGGCCTCGGGCAGGTAGCTCGCCAGGCCGCGCAGGATGATCTCCAGGCCGATGTCGAACCGCTCGTCGGAGGAGTCCGTCACCATCAGCCCGGACAGGGCGCGCAGATGGGGGAAGTCGGCGGGGGGCAGGGACGCGAAGTAGTTCTGCATCTCGTCGGCCATCTCGCGCCAGTCGGGGCGGGCCAGGGAGGAGGCGCCGGTGTTCTGCTGGGCGGCGCGGTCCTGCCACATCCCCTCCTCCAGGACGAAGCCGTCGATGTAGGTGGAGATGAGGTCACCGGCCTCGGCGGAGATGCGGTCGGGCAGTCCGGCGGTGCGGAAGACGGCGAGCAACGACTCGACGTGCGGCAGCAGTTCGGCCGTGAAGGGGACGTGGGCCATGGAGATCCTGGCCATGTCCCGGTGGGACAGCAGGCGCCGCCGGACGGAGCGGGCGAAGTCCCGCAGCTGCTCGCGCCACCGCTCGGGATCGGGCTCGGGCAGGGTGAAGCCGTCGAAGAGCCGGGTGTACATCAGCTCCAGGAGATCGTCCTTGGAGCTGACGTGGGCGTAGAGCGCGGAGACCGTGACGCCCAGTTCGGCGGCCACCTGGCGCATCGACAGCCCGTCGAGCCCTTGCCGGTCCAGCACGATGAAGGCCGCCTCGACGACCCGTTCGCGTGAGAGCGGTGCGCGGGCCGGGGCGGGGCGGTCGCGAGTGGGCCGCTCGCGCTCCCAGGGGGACGGCGGAAGGGGTGCGGGGGTGGCGGCGTCCGCGTCGGTCATGCGCCCAGTCTAGGCGCCGGGAGAACACTGTTCTCCGCCGGTGAGCGGCGTGCCCCGGGCTCCAGCTCGTCCCCCCACACGCGATATATCTTGTTCACTTCCACCGGATGCGCTATATCTTGATGAACAGCGTTCTCCAGGTGAGCACTGTTCTGTTAAGGTGAACAGTGTTCTGTGCCCGCGTTCCATCCATCTCCGCGTCCGCGCCTTCGCGGTGCGCGGCCCTTCCGCGAGGAGTTCCGATGTCCACCACCGGTGTCGCGTCCGCCGAGGCGCCCACCGACTCCCCGGCGCCCTACCGGTGGCGCTGGGCCGCGCTCTTCGTGATCCTCGCGGCCGAGGTCATGGATCTCCTCGACGCCGTGGTCACGAACATCGCCGGTCCCTCGATGCGGGCCGACCTGGGCGGCGGCGCCTCCACCCTCCAGTGGCTGGCGGCGGCGTACACCCTCTCGATGGCCGTCGGCCTCGTGACCGGCGGCCGGCTCGGGGACATCCACGGCCGCCGCCGGATGTTCCTCGTGGGAGCCGCCGGCTTCACCGTCGGCTCGCTGCTGTGCGCGATATCCGCGTCGCCCGAGATGCTGATCGGCGCACGCATCGTCCAGGGGCTGTTCGGCGCGGTGATGCTGCCTCAGGGCCTCGGCATGATCAAGGAGATGTTCCCGCCGCAGGAGTCGCAGAAGGCCTTCGGGCTGTTCGGCCCCGTCATGGGCCTGTCGGCGGTGTGCGGGCCCGTCCTGGCCGGCTGGCTGGTCGACGCCGACTACTTCGGCACGGGCTGGCGGATGATCTTCCTGATCAACCTGCCGCTGGGCGCCGCGGCCTTCCTCGGTGCCCTGCGCTACCTGCCGAGGGGCCGCTCCGAGCACCGTCCGCGCCTCGACATCCCCGGCATGCTGCTGGTCTCGCTGGCGGCCCTGCTCATCATCTTCCCGCTCGTCCAGGGCCGTGAGTACGACTGGCCCGTGTGGACGTTCGCGATGATGGCCGCGTCGGTGGCCGTCTTCGCCGCCTTCGCCTGGTACGAGGCGCGCCGCAGCAGGGCAGGCCGGGATCCGCTGGTCGTGCCCAGCCTGTTCCGCAAGCGCGGCTTCAGCGGCGGTATGACGCTCGGGCTGGTCTTCTTCTCGACCATGCAGGGCTTCATGCTGGTCTTCAACCTGTACACCCAGATCGGACTCGGCTACTCGCCGCTGAAGGCGGGCCTCGTGATGGTGCCCTGGTCGGGCGGCATGATCGTCGGCTTCGGGATCGCCCAGGGCGTGGCCCGCTTCGGCCGGGCCGTGCTCCAGGCGGGCGCGCTGGTCATGGCTGTGGGCGTGTTCGGCGTGTGGCTGACCCTCGACATGGTGGGTTCGGGCGTCGGGCCCTGGCAGCTCCTGCCGTCCCTGCTCCTCACCGGCATCGGGATGGGCCTGCTCATGGCGCCGTTCTTCGACATCGTGCTCAGCAGTGTCGAGCAGCACGAGACGGGCTCGGCCTCGGGCACGATGACCGCGATGCAGCAGCTCGGCGGCGCCTTCGGCGTGGCTGTCCTCGGCACCGCCTTCTTCGGTCTGCTCGGCGGCGGCATCGCGACCGCCGTGGACCACCACTCGGCCGGTCTGCGGGGGCGGTTGACCGCCGCGCACGTGGCGCCCGCCACCCAGGACCGCCTCGTCGCGGACCTGCGCACCTGCGCCTCGGACCGCGCCGTCGCCAAGGATCCCGCCGCGACCCCGGCGTCCTGTGGGCGGCTGGCTAAGGACACCCGGTCGGCCGTGACCTCGCCGCAGGCCGCCGCCCGGATTCCCGGCGCGCTGGAGGCCACCGCCTCGTCGGCCTTCCGGAGTGGTTTCGGCTCGGTCATGAAGACGGTGCTGTGGATCGTCGACGGCATGCTCGCCCTGACCTTCCTGCTCGCCTTCCTCCTGCCGCGCCACGCCCGTCCCGACGGGGCCGGGGGCCACTGACCCCCGCCCGCACCGGAGTCGGCACCGGCACCGCCCGGCGACCGCGACGGCCCGGCAGCCCCTCCCCGAGGGTCTGCCGGGCCGTCCGGTTCCCGACGGTGCCGACCGCCGTGCCGCACAAGCCGAGCTGGGGGAACGAAGACCGAAGCGGCCACGCGGTCGGTCACCGGCGGGGGGGACGGTCCACGGCTGGCCGGAGCCCGAGTGGACGCTGTTCCCGCCGCCGGTCGGCCGCCGTCTGGTCCACCAGGTGTACGAGATGGCCGACCTGGACGTC
Organism: Streptomyces albidicamelliae; assembly: GCF_025642175.1. NCBI lineage: Bacteria > Bacillati > Actinomycetota > Actinomycetes > Kitasatosporales > Streptomycetaceae > Streptomyces > Streptomyces albidicamelliae. Next base: position 1,184,864 of record NZ_CP106795.1, read on the forward strand.
GCGGCCGGGCTGTACGGCGCCCGTACGATCGCCTTCAAGGCCGGTACCGAATTCACCGCCGTCGACCGGGCGTTGGGGCTCTTCCCCGCGGTGCGGGCGCGCACCGGGCGGCCGTGCGCCGCCCGGCGCTGGACCCCGCTGGTGCGCGCGCTGTCCTGGCTCGTCGGCCGGGTCGGCGACGAGGCGGGCGCCTTCACGGTCTCCGTGAGCGGACGGCGGGACGGGCGGGCGGTCATCCGCCGGATCGGGATGACGGCCCGGCGGACGGCGGCCGTATCCCCTCGCAGCTCGCCGGCATCGCCGTCGACCACCTGCTGACAGGCCGCCTGCGCACGCCCCGCCTCGCCGCGCTCCGCTCCCGGCTCACCGCACCCGAACTGCGCACGGCGCTGCGCGACCGCGGCAGCGGCCTGTGGCGCAGGGACGACGACGCCGGCGACTGGCGGCCGTGGGAGGGGTGACCGTCGCCGTCCCTTCCGGCGCCGCCGACGGGATTCCGGACTCCCCGCCCCTCAGCTGTCGTAGTCGACGGTCAGGGTCTCGGAGACCGGGTAGGTCTGGCAGGTCAGCACGTATCCCGCGTCCACCTCCGCCGGTTCCAGCGCGTAGTTGCGGCGCATGTCCGCCTTGCCGTCGGTGATGTGGGCGCGGCAGGTGCCGCAGACACCGCCCTTGCAGGCGAAGGGCAGGTCGGGGCGGACCCGGGCCGCGGCGTCGAGGATGGTGGACTCGCGGGAGAGCGCGGAGGTGGTGGAGCGCCCGTCCAGGACGACGGTGACCTGGCTGACCGGGCCGTCGGCCGCGGGCTCCTCGTGGCGGGCCGTCACGACCGGCTCGTCCCCGGCGAAGAACAGCTCCTGGTGGATCCGGTCGTCCGGCACGCCCAGCTCGGCCAGGACGCGCTGGGCGTCGAGGACCATGCCGTGCGGACCGCACAGCCACCAGTGGTCGGCCTCGGAGACGTCGACCAGGCCGTCGATGAGGGCGGCCAGCCGCTCGGCGTCCAGCCGGCCGGAGAGCAGTTCGGCCTCGCGCGGCTCGCGGGACAGCACGTGGGCGAGCTGGAACCGGGCCGGGTAGAGGTCCTTCAGGTCGGCGAGCTCGTCGGCGAACATCACCGAGCCCGTGCGACGGTTGCCGTAGAACAGGGTGACCCGGGAGGACTCGTCGGCGGCGAGGACCGACTCGGCGATGGAGACCATGGGCGTGATGCCCGAGCCGGCCGCGACGAGCACGTGGTGTCCGGGGACGGTCAGGTCGGGGGTGAAGGCGCCGACCGGGCCCATCACCTCGACGGTGTCGCCCGGCTCGACCTCGTTCACCAGCCAGGAGGAGAACAGGCCGCCGGGGACCACCCGGACGCCGATCCGGGGCCGGGTGCCCGCCGGGGAGCAGATCGAGTACGAGCGCCGCTCGTCGCGTCCCTCCACCTCGCGGCGCAGGGTGAGCGACTGGCCGGGCTCGAAGGCGAACTCCTGCGCCAGCTCGTCGGGGATGTCGAAGCTCACCGCGACCGCGTCCTCGCACAGCCGCTCGATCGCCGCGACCCGCAAGGTGTGGAACGCCGGGCGGCGACGGGTGCGCCGCACCGGGGCGGGGGCCGCGTCGGCGGGGGCCAACAGGTCCTCCATCAGATCTCCTTGACGTACTCGAACGGTTCGCGGCAGGCGCGGCAGCGCCACAGCGCCTTGCAGGAGGTGGCGCCGAACCGGGAGGTCTCCTCCGTGTCCGTGGCGCCGCAGCGCGGGCAGGCCACCGCCTCGCGGGTGGCCGACAGCACCAGCGGCACGGGGCCCGCCGCCGGGCGGGGCGCCGGCCCGGGCGGGGCGATGCCGTGCTCGGCGAGCTTGCGGCGGCCCTCGGCGGTGATCCAGTCGGTGGTCCACGGCGGGTCCAGGACCGTGCGCACCTCCACCCGCTCGTATCCGGCGCCCTTCAGCCGCGCGGACACCTCGGCCCGCATCTCGGACATGGCGGGGCAGCCGGAGTAGGTGGGCGTGAGGTCGGCGACGACCGTGCCCTCGGGCGTCACCCGCACCTCACGCAGCACGCCGAGGTCGGCGAGGGTGAGCATGGGCAGCTCGGGGTCGGGCACCTGCTCGGCGATGTGCCGGGCGCGCCCGACGTCGGTGAGGACGGTCACCATGTCGCCTCCGGGTGCGCGCGGGCCACGCTCTGCAGTTCCGTCAGCAGCGGGGCGAGGTGCCCGGTGTGCTCGCCCTCGCGCCCGGAACCGGCCGCCGGCTCAGCGATGCCCGGGACGTCCGGCAGCGACAGCGTGGCGGCCTCGGCGACCTGGTGCAGCACGCCGAGGACGCCCTCCTCGGCGTCGTGGGCCGTGACCACCTCGCGCAGGTACGGCACCACCGCGTCGAGTCCGGCCTGCATGCGCCGGTGCGACTCCGCGGTGCCGTCGCCGAGCCGGACGACCCACTCGGCCGCGTACTGGCGGTGGTACGTCAGCTCCTTCACGCCCTTGGCGGCGATGGCGGCGAGCACCGGGTCGGCGGAGCCGGCGAGGCGCTCGAAACCGGCCAGCCGCGCGCTGGCGAGGACCAGCAGCCGTGCCATGGAGAACGCGAAGTCGCCGTTGGGCAGTTCGGCCAGGGTCACGTTGCGGAAGTCGTCCGCGTCGCGGAAGTAGGCGTAGGCGTCCTCGCTCCGGCCGGTGCCGTCGACCTGGCCGCAGCGGGCGTACAGCAGCCGGGCCTGGCCGAGGAGGTCGAGCCCGATGTTGGCGAGGGCGACCTCCTCCTCCAGCTCCGGGGCGCGGGTGGTCCACTCGGCCAGCCGCTGGGCGGTGACGAGCGCGTCGTCGCCGAGTGCGAGGCAGCACGCGGCCAGTTCGGCCCGGTCGACGCCCTCGGGGACGTCCGTGCTGACGCCGTACAGCGGGTCCTCGAACCCCGTGCCGAAGGCCCAGCGGGCGTCGCTGTCCTCGTGTCCCTCGGCCAGGGACAGGTAGACGTGATCGTCGCTCATGACCTGCTCCTAGATGTGCGGGACGTCGTCGGGGATGTCGTAGAAGGTGGGGTGCCGGTAGACCTTGTCGGCGCTCGGGTCGAAGAAGGGGTCCTTCTCGTCGCGGGTGGAGGCCGTGATGTGCTCGGAGCGCACCACCCAGATGCTCACGCCTTCGTTGCGCCGGGTGTACAGGTCACGGGCGTGGGTGAGGGCCATGCGGTCGTCGGCCGCGTGCAGGGAGCCGACGTGGACGTGGTTGAGTCCCCGCTTGCCCCGTACGAAGACCTCGTACAGCGGCCACCCGTCCTTCTTCGCCTGCGTGTCGCTCATGCCACTGCTCCGTTCTGCGTCCTGGCGGCCTGCTTGGCGGCGTGCGCGGCTGCCGCCTCGCGCACCCAGGCACCCTCCTCGTGCGCGGCCCGGCGCCGCGCCATCCGCTCCTCGTTGCACGGCCCGTCGCCCGTGATCACCCGCTTGAGCTCGGACCAGTCGGGGGTGCCGAAGTCGTACCGGCCGCGGTCCTCGTTCCAGCGCAGGTCCGGGTCGGGCAGGGTCACGCCGAGCTTCTCGGCCTGCGGCACGGTCATGTCGACGAACCGCTGGCGCAGTTCGTCGTTGCTGTGCCGCTTGATCTTCCAGGCCATGGACCGCGCCGAGTTGGGCGAGTCGTCGTCGGGCGGGCCGAACATCATCAGGGACGGCCACCACCAGCGGTCCACGGCGTCCTGGACCATCGCGCGCTGGGCGTCGGTGCCGCGCATCATCGTCATCAGCAGTTCGTAGCCCTGCCGCTGGTGGAAGGACTCCTCCTTGCAGATGCGGACCATCGCGCGGGCGTAGGGGCCGTAGGAGCTGCGGCACAGCGGCACCTGGTTGCAGATGGCGGCGCCGTCGACGAACCAGCCGATGACGCCGACGTCGGCGAAGTTCCGCGTCGGGTAGTTGAAGATCGACGAGTACTTCTGACGGCCTTCGAGCAGCCGCTCGGTCAGGTCGGCGCGGTCGACGCCGAGGGTCTCGGCCGCCGAGTACAGGTACAGCCCGTGGCCGGCCTCGTCCTGGACCTTGGCGAACAGGATCGCCTTGCGGCGCAGGGACGGCGCGCGGGTGATCCACTCGCCCTCCGGCTGCATGCCGATGATCTCCGAGTGGGCGTGCTGCGCCACCTGCCGGACCAGCGTCTTGCGGTAGCCGTCCGGCATCCAGTCCCGGGGCTCGATCCGCTGGTCGCGGGCGATCGTGTCCTCGAACCGCTTCTGGAGTTCGGGCGGCGCCTCGTCCACCGACGGGGACCCGGCCTGTGCAGTCATCCCTACCACCAATCCCAACCGACCGTTCGTTCGGTTCATGATATGACGAGTTCCCGCGATTGTGGAAGTGGTGACCGCCCGGAACCCGGCCGCGGGACCGGAGAAGGTCGGGCCGACCGGGCCGGAGGTCACTCCCGGTCGGCCGGGCAGAGGTCACTCCCAGGTGTAGAAACCCTGGCCGCTCTTCCTCCCGAGCTCCCCGCGCGCGACCTTGTCGCGCAGCAGCCGCGGTGGGGCGAAGCGCTCGCCGAGGGTGGCGTGCAGGTGCTCGGCGATGGCGAGGCGCACGTCGAGTCCGACCAGGTCGGTGAGGCGAAGGGGGCCCATCGGGTGCTTGTAGCCCAGCCGCATGGCGTCGTCGATGGCCTCGGGTTCGGCGACCCCGGACTCGACCATGCGGATCGCCTCCAGGCCCAGGGCCACGCCCAGCCGGCTGCTGGCGAAGCCCGGGGAGTCCTTGACGACGACGTCCTTCTTGCCCAGGCAGCGGATCCAGTCCAGCGCGCTGCGCAGGGTGTCGTCGCCGGTGGCGGGGGCGACGACGATCTCGACGAGTTCGGAGGCCGGCACCGGGTTGAAGAAGTGCATGCCGAGGAAGCGGCCGGGCCTGGTGAGCGCGGAGCCGAGTTCGGCCACCGAGAGCGAACTGGTGTTGCTGGCCAGGACCGTCCGCGCGGCCACCACCTTCTCGGCCGCCGCCAGCAGGGCCGCCTTGAGCCCGGCGTCCTCGAAGACGGCTTCGACGACGAGATCGGCGTGCGCGGGCAGGTCCGCGACCGAGGCGACGGTCGTGACGCGGCCGAGCACCCGGTCCGCGGGTTCGGCGAGCCGGTCGCGTTCGGCCGCCCGCCTCAGCCCGGTGGCCACCCGTTCGAGCGCCTGGGCCGCCGAGCGCGCGTCGCTCTCGACGATCGTGACGGCCGATCCCGCCGTCGCGAAGGACTGGGCGATGCCGGCGCCCATACGGCCACCGCCGATCACTCCCACGACTGCCGGTGCTGCGGTCATGCTCGGGCCCCCTTCTCCGGGAATCGGGTCGTGTGCCGCGCGTCGACGGCGTCGCGTACGTCCGGGCGGTGAGGGGAGACGACGAACCGGCCCCCGGACTCCGCCGGCCGGACGGAGTCGTGTCCGGCGGATGTCATGGGCGCTCCACGAGCATGGCCACGCCCTGCCCCACGCCCACACAGAGGGTGGCCAGGCCCCGGCGGGCGTCCTCCCGCTCCATGCGGCCGAGCAGGGTGAGCAGGATGCGGGAGCCGGAGCAGCCCAGCGGGTGGCCGAGGGCGATCGCGCCGCCGTCGGCGTTGACCTTCTCCTCGTCCAGCTTGAGCCGGCGGAGGACGGCCAGGGCCTGGACGGCGAACGCCTCGTTCAGTTCGACGGCGCCCAGGTCCGCCGTCTCCCAGCCCGCGCGGGTCAGCGCCTTCTGGGTGGCGGGCACCGGGCCGAGTCCCATGACGTTCGGCTGGACCCCGGCGGAGGCCGAGGTGACGATGCGGGCCCGCGGGGTGAGGCCGTACCGCCGCACGGCAGCGGCGCCGGCCACGACCAGCGCGGAGGCGCCGTCGGAGAGCGGCGAGGAGGAACCGGCGGTCACGATGCCGTCCGGCCGGAAGATGGTGCGCAGCGTGCCCAGCTTCTCCAGGGTCGTGCCGGGGCGCGGCCCCTCGTCGCGGGTGACCTCGCCGTCCTTGACGGCGACCGGGACGATCTCCCGGTCGAAGTGCCCGGCCCGCTGCGCCGCGACGGCGCGCTGGTGGCTGCGCAGCGCGAAGGCGTCGGACTCGGCGCGGCCGATGCCGTCCAGGGCCGCGATCTCCTCGGCGGTCTCGCCCATGGACAGGGTGACCTTGACCGTCTCCGGGCCCGCGTCGTGGGGCACCTCGCGGTCGGCCGCGGCGAACCGGGGGTTGGTGAAGCGCCAGCCCAGGGCGGTGTCGTGGACCGCGCCCGGCTTGGCCCACGGAGTGCCCGGCTTCTCCATGACCCAGGGCGCCCGGGTCATGGACTCCACTCCCCCGGCGACGACCAGGTCGGCCTCGCCCGACCGGATCGCCTGGGCCGCCGAGGCGATCGCCGTCAGCCCGGAGGCGCACAGCCGGTTCACGGTGTAGCCGGGCACGGTGTGCGGGAGGCCGGCCAGCAGCACCGCCATCCTGGCCACGTCGCGGTTGTCCTCGCCGGCCTGGTTGGCGGCGCCCAGGATCACCTCGTCCACGGCCTCCGCGGGGATGCCGGAGCGTCGTACGGCCTCGCCGACGACCAGGGCCGCGAGGTCGTCGGGGCGCACGGTGGCGAGGGCGCCGCCGTAGCGCCCCTGTGGCGTGCGGGCACCGTCGATCAGGAATACCTCGTCGGACACGGACGGCCTCCTCAAAAGACGTGCGGAACGTGGGTGCGGATGACGCGTGGAGCGCGGCCGGGAGCGGATCCCCGGGCCCTGCGGCCACCTCTTGACATGCCCGGATGTTGCTGGATTACTTGGCCGTGCCGCACGCTAACCGAATGTTCGGTCGGGACACAAGATGGTGGATACAGTGACGCAGGCCGCCGGCAGTGCAGACGGACCGGTCGAGGCGATGTTCTTCGCGGACGAAGCCTCCCGGCGACTGGGAATCGAACTCGTGCGGCACGGCCCGGGGACCGCCGTGCTGCGCATGACCGTGACCCCCGCGATGGTGAACGGCCACAGGATCGCCCACGGCGGGTACCTCTTCCTCCTCGCCGACAGCGCCTTCGCCTGCGCCTGCAACAGCCACGGCCCGGTGACGGTGGCGGCGGGAGCCGGCATCGACTTCGTGGCCCCGGTGTACGAGGGTGATGTCCTGGAGGCCACCGCCGAGGAGCGCACCCGGTTCGGCCGCAGCGGCATCTACGACGTAACGGTGATGCGCGGTGACGAGGTGGTCGCGGAGTTCCGTGGCCGCAGCCGCGTCCTGAGGGGCAGCACTTCCAAGGAGTCGCGATGAGCATCGAGCTGAAGACCACCCCGGCCGCCGGTGGGCGCCGCGGCGAGCCCTGTCCCCCGGAACTGCTGGACGCCGCGGAGCACTTGACCCAGGACGAGCTGCGGGATCTCCAGCTGCGCCGGCTGAGGTCGACGCTGAAGCACGCCTACGACAACGTGGAGCTGTACCGCAAGAAGTTCGACGACGCAGGCGTCGGCCCGGGCGACTGCCGGACGCTGGAGGACCTGGCCCGCTTCCCCTTCACCACGAAGGCGGACCTGCGGGACACCTACCCCTTCGGCATGTTCGCCGTCCCCATGTCCGAGGTCCGCCGCATCCACGCGTCCAGCGGCACGACCGGGCGCCCCACCGTCGTCGGGTACACCGAGAACGACATCTCCACCTGGGCCGACCTGATCGCCCGCTCGATCCGCGCCGCGGGCGGCCGCCCCGGCCACAAGGTGCACATCAGCTACGGCTACGGCCTGTTCACCGGCGGGCTGGGAGCCCACTACGGCGCCGAGCGCGCCGGCTGCACCGTCATCCCCGCCTCGGGCGGCATGACGGCCCGCCAGGTGCAGATCATCCAGGACTTCCAGCCCGAGATCATCATGGTCACCCCGTCCTACATGCTCACGCTGCTCGACGAGTTCGAGCGCCAGGGCGTGGACCCCCGCTCCACGTCCCTGCGGATCGGCATCTTCGGCGCGGAGCCGTGGACGGAGGCGATGCGCCGCGAGATCGAGGAGCGCATGGACATCCACGCCGTCGACATCTACGGCCTCTCCGAGGTGATGGGGCCGGGCGTGGCCCAGGAGTGCGTGGAGACCAAGGACGGTCTGCACGTGTGGGAGGACCACTTCCGCCCGGAGGTCGTCGACCCCCTCACGGACGAGGTCCTGCCCGACGGCGAGGCGGGAGAGCTCGTCTTCACCTCGCTCACCAAGGAGGCGCTGCCCGTCATCCGGTACCGCACGCGCGATCTGACCCGGCTGCTGCCCGGGACGGCGCGCCCGGCCTTCCGCCGCATCGAGAAGATCACCGGCCGCTGCGACGACATGATCATCCTGCGCGGGGTGAACGTCTTCCCCAGCCAGATCGAGGAGATCGTCCTGCGCACGCCGGGCGTCGCGCCCCACTTCCAGATCCAGCTCGCCCGGCGCGGCCGCATGGACCACATGACGGTCCGCGTGGAGGCCCGCGCCGACTGCCCGCCCGAGACGCGCGAGGCCGCCGCGGGGCTGATCGCCAAGGGAGTCAAGGACGGCGTCGGCGTCACCGTGGACGTGGCGATCGTCGAACCGGAGACGCTGGAGCGCTCGCTCGGCAAGCTCCGGCGCGTGAAGGACCTCCGCGGGGAGTGACGGCGGGCCCGCCGCGGGAGCCCGCGCGCTCACGGCCGGGCGGGCTCACGGCCGCACGGGCTCACGGCCGGGCGAGCTCACGGCCGGGCGAGCTCACGGCCGGGCGAGCTCAGGGCCGCGCGGGCTCACGGCCGGGCGGGCTCACGGCCGCGCGGGGCTCACGGCCGCGCGGGGCTCACGGCCGCGCGGGCTCACGGCCGCGCGCGGGCGATGAGCAGCGCCACGTCGTCCTCGCCGCCGGGCCTGCGCAGGATCTCCAGGACGCGGTCGCAGGTGTCCTCCAGCTCGCGGCCACGGGTGGTGGTGAAGGCGTCGAGGAGGACGTCCAGGCGGGCGTCGATCGGTTCGCTGCGGGTCTCGACCAGGCCGTCGGTGTAGAGGGCGAGTTCGTCGCCCGGGTGGAAGGCGACGGTGGCGGCCTCGAAGGGCACGCCGCCGACGCCGAGCGGTGCCCCGGTGGGCAGGTCGAGCAGCCGGGCCGCGCTGCCGGCACACCGCAGGACCGGGGGCAGATGGCCGGCGAGACAGATCTCGCACCGGGCGCTGTGGGGGTCGCAGACGCAGTAGATGCAGGTGGCGATGGTCTGCTCGATGCCCTCGGTCAGATGGTCCAGGTGGTGCAGGGCCTCCGCGGGAGCGAGATCGAGTTCGGCGAAGGCCCGTGCGGCGCTGCGGAGCTGGCCCATCGCGGCGGCCGCGTTGATGCCGCTGCCCATGACGTCCCCGACGACCAGGGCGGTCTTGTCGCCGCGCAGCGGTATGGCGTCGTACCAGTCACCGCCGATCTCGCTCGTCGCACCGGCGGGCTGGTAGCGGCAGGCGACCTCCAGGCCCGGCAGGTGCGAGGGGAGTTCGGGCAGCAGACTGCGCTGGAGGGTGAGGGCGGCGTGGCGCTGCGCCTGGTATCCACGGGCGTTGTCGATGCAGACGGCGGCCCTCGCGGCCAGTTCCCAGGCGAGGAAGGCGTCGTCGTCGTCGAACGGCGCGGGATTGCGGGTGCGTACGAGGTCGAGGGCGCCCAGCACCTCGCCCCGGGCCATCAGCGGTACGGCCAGGTAGGAGTGCACGCCCGCCGACTCCAGCAGGGCGGCGGCCTCGCCGTGCCGGGCGATGCGCTCCAGGTCCTCACGCGTGGTGTGGGGCACCACCACCGGTTTGCGGGTCCGCACGCACTGGGTGATCAGACGGTCGCTGTCGTAGCCGGCCAGTCCGCCCGGCGGGTCGGCCGCACGGGCCGCGTCGGAGGTGTGGGCGGAGTTGACGGCGAGGGCGCGGAAGACGGCGGGCCCCTCGTCCGGCTCGGCCCGCCCGTCGAGGGCGCTGTCGAGCACGTCCACCGCGGCCACGTCCGCGAGGACCGGCACGACGATCTCGGCGAGCTCCCGCGCTGTCGACACCACGTCGAGGGTGCTCCCCACACAGGCGGAGGCCTCGGCGATCAGCGCCAGCCGCTGCCGGCCGCGGGCCGCCTCCACGGTGGCCCGGTGGCGCTCGGTGACGTCGATGACCGAGTAGGCGAGGCCCAGCACCTTCCCGGTGGAGTCCTCCAGCCGGTAGTACGAGACGGACCAGGCGTGCTCGTGGTCCGGGTCGTTGGGCGGGCGGCAGACGATCTCCCGGTTCACCACCGACTCGCCCGTCTCCAGGACGCGGCGCAGACGCGCCTCGGGATCGGTGTTCAGGTAGGTCAGGATCTCCCCGGCGGACCGGCCGAGACGGTCGGCGGCGGACTGGCCGGTGATGCGTTCGAGAGCGGGGTTCACGGCCACGTACCGCAGGTCGGGGTCCAGGATGGCCAGCCCCACCGGGGACTGGGAGACGAGGCGCATGGCCAGGGCCGCGTCTCGCTCGACCCGCGCCACACTGGCCCGGTCCGCGGCGAGGCCCAGGGTGTAGACGTCACCGAGGTCGTCCAGCAGCCGCATGTTGCGGAACTCGACCAGCCGGGTCGTGCCGTCCTTGTGCCGGACGGGGAAGACCCCGGCCCAGTCGGTGTCCGATTCCATGACCTCGGCGAACAGCCCGATCACCCGGTCCCGGTCCTCCTCGTGGACCGTCAGGGCGGCGGCGTGCTGCCCGAGCGCCTCCGCGGCGGTGTAGCCGAACAATTCCTCGGCCTTCGGACTCCAGAAGACCACCTGCCCGTCCGCGTTCAGGACCACGGCGGCGACACTGAGCAGGTCCAGCAGCCCGCTGGGCGGCGCGGTGGGCGCCGCCGACCGGCCGTCACCCGTCCGGGAGGACTCCGTCGTGCCCATGCCTCATTGTCCTCCCACTCGCTCGGCTCGCCCGGCTCGTGCGCGTCGACGGCGGGCCCGCCGCTCTCCATGGTCGTACCGGACACCCGGCGGCACACCTCTGGACCCCGCCCGTGCCCCCTCCTTGACATCCGCTCCCCGCCCCGGAAGGCTACCGACCAGTAGGTATGGAGGGTGGATCGTGACCGAGCTGAGCATCGCCACCGGCACGGGCGTCTTCGACGCCCTCGGGCGGGCCCGCCCGAGGGGCGCCCGCCGACCAGCGCGGGTACTCCCCCGGCGTCCGCCCGGAGCGGCCCGAGGACTACCGCACGGACCTCCTCGTCGACGACGTGACCGCGATCGCCGTCGCACTCGGCTGGGCGTCGTTCGATCTGGTCGGCCACGACTGGGGAGGCACGGTGGCCCGGTGGACCACGCATGCCCACCCCGGCCGCGTCCGCACCCTGACGGTCGTCTCCACCGCCACCCGGGCGCTCTGGCCACCACCCTGCGCACCGACGAGGACCGGCGCGGACGCTCGCGGTACATGATCGACTGGCGCGAGACGCCCGCGACCGAGGAGCGCATGCTCGCCGATGACGCCCGGGTGCTGCGCGGCCTCTACGCCGGGAAGGTCCCGCCCGAGCACGCCGGGGACCATCTGCGCCGACCGTCCCGGCCGGGTGCGCTCACCGCGGCGCAGAACGGGTACCGGGCCGGCCGCCCCGACGCCGCGATCGGCGCCGTCGAGGCGCCCACTCGGAGGCACTGAACCGCCTGCTGCTCGACCGCCCGCGCGCGCACGACGCGCACTGATCCGCGGCCTGGCCACCGTCCCGTTCACCCACCGACCGAAGAGGTACCCCATGAAGACAGCGCGTGCCGCCTGGCGCCGCCTCGAGCCCGTGCACGCCATGATCTACTTCGTCCCCGAGGGGAGGCGGCGGTACGCGGAGCTCGGACTGAACGGCCCCGCCGGGTACTTCGCCTCGCGCAGCGCCCCGTTCGGGCCGGTGCCCGCCGAGCTGGTCGTCTCGGCCTTCTACAACTTCCACCCCGGCCTGGTGCGCGGGGCGCTGGACGGGGCCTGGGACACGACGACACCGGGGCAGGTGCTGGACGCGCGGTACGCGGCGGCGGACGAGGCTCTGCGGCGCGTGGGGGTCCACGAACTGCCCCACCTGGACGAGGTCGTGGCGCTGGCCCGCCGTGCCGCCGAGGCGGCCTGCGCACACCCGCAGGGCCGCCCTCTGTTCGCCGCGCACGCCGCGCTGCCCTGGCCCGAGGAGCCGCTCCTCCAGCTGTGGCACGCCCAGACGCTCCTGCGGGAGTTCCGTGGCGACGGCCATGTCGCGTCCCTGCTGAGCGAGGGCGTCGGCGGCCTGGAGGCCCTGCTGCTGCACGCCGCGACCGGGGAGGTGTCCGTCAGCGTGCTCAAGGCGACCCGTGCCTGGCCCGAGGAGGAGTGGACCGGCACCCGGGAACGGCTGCGCGAGCGCGGCCTCCTCGACGGCGACGGACTCAGCCCGGAAGGCGAACGCCTGCGCGCGCACATCGAGGACCGCACCGACCGCCTGGCCCTGCCCGCCTACGGCGCCCTCGGGGAGGCCGGCTGCGAGCGGCTCGCGGAGCTCGCTCGCCCCTACGGCCGCACGGTGGTCGACGCCGGCCTGCTCAAGCTCCGCTGACCCGCCCGCCACCGAACGGCGCTGCTGCCGACGGTACTTCGCGGCGGCCGGCGTGCCGATCACGCCGGCCGCCGCCTCACCGGGTCAGGGGGCCATCTCGTACGCGCCGGCCAGCGCCTCGACCCGCTGCCAGACCCGCTCCGTGCGCGCCTCGTCCACGACCGGCCGCCGGACCGAGCCCAGCGCCCAGGCCTGCTGGCGCTCGGTCGCCGAGTCCTTGCCGTGCAGTTCGACGGCGTGTGCGGAGAAGTCCCGCACGAGGACCGCGAAGAGCTCGTCGAGGACGTCCTCGTCCAGTCCGGTCAGGGCGGCCTGCTCCAGGACGAGCTGCCCGTGCACGACGAGCGCGAAGAGCTGGCCGACGGCGAGGAGCAGGTCGAGGTCGCGGCTCTGCTCGGCGTCCGGGGCGGCCGTGGTCGCGAACTCGCACAGCGCGTCCGCCTGTTCGCGGAAGCGGACCACGTTGGGCAGGTGCGGGTAGGCGTCGAACGCGGGCCGCCAGTCGTGGAAGCGCACCGAGCCGAGACCGCGGGCCGGACCCTGCCGGAACAGGAAGTCGTCGTCGGCCGCGTCGAGACGCGTCGGCACGGCGGGGTAGTCGGCCGGGTCGAGGAGGTGGCTGCGCATGAACTTCAGGATCAGCGCCAGGTTGACGTGGACCGTGCCCTCCAGCTTCGGCAGACCGCGGATCTCCACGGCGGCCTGGCCGAAGTAGTTGTCCTTCTCGAAGCCCTTGGCCGCGATGACGTCCCACATCAGGTCGATGACCTTCTCGCCCTCCGTGGTCACCTTCATCTTCGTCATCGGGTTGAAGAGCAGGTACCGGCGGTCGTCCGGACCTGCGGAACGGAAGTAGTCGACGGCGCGGTCGCTGAAGGACTTCATGCCGACGAGCCGGACGTACGCGTCCGTCAACTCGCGCCGCACGTGCGGGAAGGCGGTGACGGGACGGCCGTAGAGGACCCGGTTGTGGGCGTGGGTGACGGCCTCGTACATCGCGTGCTCGCAGATGCCTATCGACGCGGTGCACAGGTTGAACTTGCCGACGTTGACGGTGTTGAGGGCGGCGTCGAAGGCGGCGCGGCCGGTGTGCAGCACGTCCCCGGCCGCCACGGGGTAGTCCTCCAGACGGAACTCGCTGACGAACTTCGAGGAGTCGACGACGTTCTTCACCAGGTGGTAGGCCGGGTGGCGGCTGTCGGCGGCGAAGAACACGTAGCCGTCGGGACCCTCGACGTCGGTACGGCGGCCGAAGACCGAGACGAGTCCGGCGGCGTTGCCGTTGCCGATGTAGTACTTGGAGCCGGTGGCGCGGAAGCCGCCGTCGCCGTCGGGCTCCAGCAGCATGTCGGTGGAGTAGATGTCGGCGCCGTGGGTCTTCTCCGACAGGCCGAACGCGAACACCTCTCCCTCGGCGAGGAGTTCGGCGGCGCGGGCGCGGGCGTCGGCGTTGTCGCTCTGCCAGACCGGGCCGAGACCGAGGATGGTGACCTGCCAGGCGTACCAGTAGTCGAGGCCGTAGAAGCCGAGGATCTCGTTGAGCGCGGCGATCCGGGCGGTGTCCCACCGCTTGTCGGGCTCCGTCGCGGCCGCGGCGGAGGACGGCGTCAGGAAGGTGGCGAAGAGGTTCTCCTTCGCCGCGAAGGCGAGGAAGTCGCCGAGCCAGGCGCGGGTGCGGTAGTCCTCGATCAGCCGCCGCTTCCCGCGCTCCTCGAACCAGTCGACGGTGGCCCGCAGCAGGCGGCGCGTCTCGGGGTCGAAGTGCGCGGGGTCGTACGTACGCGGGTTGAACAGCAGCTGGTCAGCCATGGGTGTGACGCCTTTCGGCCGGTGGGCGGATGGGAGGGGGGAGGTCCGGCGGGGGCCGGAGCCGGACCGGTGCGGCGGGCGGCCGGTACGGCGGTCAGCGGCCGGGCCCGAACCCGGCCAGCGTGGCGAGCACGTCGTCCAGCCAGTCGATCATCATGCGCTCGTACGCGATGCCGCCGCGCAGGACGACGTGCTGGAGCTCGCGTTCCGCGTCGAGCGGGGCCTGCGCGGCGGCGGAACCCGGCTCCGGCGCCGGGAAGTCGCGCGCCTGACCGGCGAGGTAGTGCGCCAGTTGGTCCCGGTGCGCCTGCCGGTGCCGCTCCACCTCGTGGATCAGGGCGGTCGGATCGTCGAAGGCGGCGCCCCGGATCTTCACGGCCAGGTCGTGCCGGACGCTCTCCGGCTCGATCGGATCGTGCAGCCAGGAGGACAGCGCGGCCCGGCCGAGATCGGCGACGGAGTACTCCTTCTTGTCCGGCCGGCCCTGCTGCGGGACGTCCCGGACGTCGACCCAGCCGTCGTCCTGCATGCGCTTGAGTACGCGGTAGATCTGCTGGTGGGTCGCGGTCCAGAAGTAGCCGATGGACCGGCCGAACCGCCGCGCGAGCTCATAGCCGGATCCCGGCTTCTCCAGGAGCGACACCAGGATCGCGTGTTCGAGCGCCATGACGTCGATCCTTCTATGCAACTCGTTGCATAGCAAGCGTCGCCCGCCCCGATGCGACGCGGCTCACCCCGCCACGCCCCGTCGTGGTGGCGGTCCCCCGACCCGTGACCGCCTTGCCGGCGGGGTGATCACGTGTGCGGTTGTCGTCCGTCGTGCGGCACGGGATGCTGAGGGAGCACGGAGGGAAGCGGTGCCATGGATCGTTTTCCGCATGCGGCCAACGTGGATTTCCGCAGTCCGCTGGACCTCTCCAAGGCCGCCACCGCGGTACTGGACGCCGAAGGCCGTGTTTCCGGATGGGGGTCCTCGGCCCAGCGTCTCCTGGGACACGCGGCCGAGGACGTGCTCGGCCGGCCCGCCGCCCGGCTGCTGGCGGCGGCCCCCGCGACGCGGCTGTCCACCCTCTGCAAGGCGCCCGGCCCCCGCAGCGCGATTCTGGACCTCCGCTGCGGCGACGGGGGCACCCTGCGCGCGGCCGTGACCTGCTGCCCGCTCTCGCACCGGGGCGAGGCCGCGACCGTCGTCGTCGCGGCCGGCCTGGAGACGCTGCGCGGCTGGGAGGTGCAGCTGGCCATGCTCCAGGGACTGGCGACCGAGTCCCCCGTGGGCCTGACGATCTTCGACAACGACATGCGCGTCGTCTGGGGGAACGTCTCCACCGATCTGGAACTCGCGGGGATCGGCCAGTACATCGGCCGGCCGGCGTCGGACCTCTTCCCCGAGGGCGAGTTCATCTCCCGCCACCACCCCCCGGACGAGGACCAGATCATGGAGCACGTGATGACGACGGGGGAGCCCATCATGGGCATGCACTATCGCGGCCGCGCTCCCGCCGACCCCGTGCGCGAGCACGTGTGGTCCTGCTCCTACCACCGGCTGGTGGACGCCCGGGGCGAACCGCTGGGACTCTTCGAGGAGTCCCTGGACATCACCGACCGCTACCGCGCCCAGGAGCGCCTGTCCCTGCTCGTGCGGGCCGGAAAGCGCATCGGGGCCTCGCTGGACGTCCGGCGCACCGCCGCGGAACTCGCTGACGTGGCCGTGCCGCAGCTGGCCGACGAGGTGCTGGTGGACCTGCCGCCTGCGGTCATCGAGGGCCGGCAGCCGCCCACCGGCTCGGCGCCGGGACACAGCCTGCTCCGGATGCACGGCCGCACGCCGGAGGAGTTCCGGACCAGTCCCGTCTCCTATCCCCCGTCGTCCCTGCAGGCCACGAGTCTGGCCACCAGCCGTCCCGTCGTCGACGTCGGCCCGCCCGGCTCGCTCGGCGGGCCGGAATCGGACGGCTCGTACTCCTGCCTCTTCGTCCCGCTGATCACCCGCGACGCGGTCCTGGGTCTCGCCACCTTCCGGCGCAGCAGCAATCCCGACCCCTTCGGCGCCGAGGAGCAGGCGCTGGCCGTGGAACTGGCCGAGCGGGCCGCCGTCGGCATCGACAACGCCCGCCGCTACACCAGCCAGCACGCGGCGGCCCTGGTACTGCAGCGCAGCCTGCTGCCGCAGCGCCTGCCCGAGCAGAGCGCGGTCGACGTGGCGTACCGCTATCTGCCGGCCGACAGCCGCGTGGGCGTGGGCGGCGACTGGTTCGACGTGATCCCGCTGTCCGGTGCCCGGGTGGGGCTGACCGTCGGCGACGTGGTGGGCCACGGCGTGCACGCGGCCGCGGCCATGGGCCGGTTGCGGGCCACCGTAAGGACGCTGGCCCTGCTGGACCTGGATCCGGCCGAGCTGCTGACCCGGCTGGACGACCTGGTCGCGCAGGACTCGGAGTCCGGCGCGGACGACGGGATGAGCGCCGAGGCACTCGGGGTGACCTGTCTCTACGCGATCTACGATCCGGTCAGCGGCCGGTGCGTCTG
Organism: Streptomyces albidicamelliae; assembly: GCF_025642175.1. NCBI lineage: Bacteria > Bacillati > Actinomycetota > Actinomycetes > Kitasatosporales > Streptomycetaceae > Streptomyces > Streptomyces albidicamelliae. The sequence goes on from NZ_CP106795.1 coordinate 1,201,716, forward strand.
GGCGAGCGCGGGCCACCCGCCGCCGATCGTGGCCGACGCGAACGGAGCGGTGGCCCTGTCCGCGCTGGCGCCGGGGCCGCCCCTGGGGCTGGGCGGCCTGCCGTACGAGAACGTCGAGCTGAGCCTGTCCGGCGGCAGCGTGGTGGCGTTGTTCACGGACGGTGTCGTGGAGGACCGGCGCACCGACATCGACAGCGGCATCGACCGCCTGGCGCAGATCCTCGCCTGGCAGCGCTGCCCGGTGGAGGAGCTGTGCGACCGGGCGCTGGCGGCACTGCCCCCCGGACCGCAGGCGGACGACGCCACCCTGTTGCTGGTCCGTACCCGGCGGCTCGGCCCCGACCGGGTGACGGACCTGGAGCTGCCCCCCGACCCGGCGATGGTGGCGCGCGCCCGCACGCTCGCCGGGCGCCAGCTGGCGGACTGGGGCCTGTCCGAACTGTCGTTCACCGCCGAACTCGTGGTGAGCGAGCTGGTCACCAACGGCATCCGGTACGCCACCGGGCCCGTGATGCTACGGCTGATCAGGGACCGCTGTCTGCTGTGCGAGGTGTCCGACAACGCGCACACGGCCCCTCATCTGCGGCGCGCGCGCCGGGACGACGAGGGGGGCCGCGGCCTGTTCCTCGTCGCCCAGATGACGCAGCGCTGGGGCACGCGGTACACCTCGTCCGGGAAGACCATCTGGGCCGAACTGGCCCTGCCGTGACGGCCGGTTCGGTGGCGTACGCCTTTGGAGGTCACCCGGACGAGGTGGTTCCCCGCGCCGTGGACGCGGTGGGTCAGGAGACGTTGACCGCGCTCCAGGCCGCGGCCACGGTGGCGTACTCGGTGCTGGTGGCGCCGTAGAGGTCCTTCGCCGCGTTCAGCGTGGCCGTGCGGGCGCCCTTGTAGTCCGTGGTGGAGGTCATGTAGACGGTCAGCGCCCGGTACCAGATGGCGGAGGCCTTCTTGTTGCCGATGCCGGTGACGGTGGAGCCGTTGCAGGTGGGGCTGTTGTACGAGACGCCGTTGACGGTCTTCGCTCCGCTGCCCTCGCTCGCCAGGTAGAACCAGTGGTTGCCGACACCCGAGGAGTAGTGCACGTCGAGCCGGCCGACCGACTTCGACCAGCAGTCGGCCGAACGGCCGTCCAGGGACGGCTTGTCGAAGCGGCGCAGCCACGGCGGGGTGGACTGGTCGCTGAAGAGGTAGTCGGGGGTGTCGACCGGGTTGGCCGCGTACCACTCGACCATGGTGCCGAGGATGTCGCTGGTGGCCTCGTTCAGGCCGCCCGACTCGCCGCTGTAGCGCAGGTTGGCGGTGGCGGAGGTGACGCCGTGGGTCATCTCGTGGCCCATGGTGTCGAGGTCGACCTGCTCGGGGTCGGTGGTGCCGTCGCCGTCTCCGGTCAGCATGCAGAAGCAGGTGTCCGACCACTGGGCGTTGTCCCAGTTGGTGCCGACGTGGACGAAGACGGTGGCGCCGCGGCCGTCGTTCTTGATGCCGTTGCGGCCGAAGGTGGTCTTGTAGTAGTCGAAGGTCTTCGCGGTGTTGGCGTGCGCGTCGACGGCGGCGGTGGCGCGGTCGGTGGAGAACTTCCGGCCATCGCCCCAGGTGTTGTCGGCGTCGGTGAACAGGGTGCCGGAGGTGCTCTTCACGGAGGAGGACGACAGGTTGTGGGCGTCCTTGGTGATGTGGCCGCGGACCGGGTCGATCAGCGCGTAACTGCCGTCGGCCTGCTGGGTGGTGTCGATGCCGATGTCTCCGGTGTACTCGGAGTGGCCGGTGCCGGTCGCCTCGCGCTCGGCGTCGTAGTTCTCGATCGCGGCGCCGGTGGTGGCGTCGGTGACGAAGACCTCGCCGTGCGGCTGGCCCTTGTCGCCCACTCCCTGCACGGTGGTGCGCCAGGCCAGGCGGGGGCGGCCGTCGGCGGCCCACACGATCAGCTGCGGGGTGGACTTGGCGTTGCGCACCGACCCGATCGCGCGCTTCAGGGCCTTGGCCGCGGTCCCCTTGGCGCCGACGGCGGGCGTGAGGGATCCGAGGGCGATCCCGTGGGCCTTGGCGCGGGTCGATCCCTTGAGGGAGCCGTCGGCCTTCTGGTGGACGACGAAGTCGCCGCCGACGACGGGGAGGCCGTGGTAGGTCCGCTCGAAGCGCACGTGCTGGGTGCCGTCGGCGTCGATGACGACGTCCTTCGCCCGGAGCTTCTGGCCCGCGCCGAAGCCGAAGGTGCCGGCGTGCCGGGTCACGTTCGCCTCGGCTCTGGATATCGCCGTGTCGTGGAGGGAGCCGGCGTGCGGGACCGGGTCCGGTTGCGCGTGCGCGGGCATCGCCGTCGCGCCCGTGGTGATGACACCGGCTGCGACCATCGCGGAAAGGGCGAGAAGGGGACGGGACATGAGGGGAGTTCCTTCGCTCGTCGTGGGGTGACGACGTCCGTGGACGTTGACGCGAAGTGTTCAACAGGTGACATGTCCCTGACGTGACTTCATCTGGACTATAACGGCGGAGTTATAGGGCACGCGGCCGCGGCCCGGCCGGTCAGCAGCCCCCGCCGTGGGCGAACTCCCGTCCCCCGTCCTCCCACCAGGCCAGATACCGGGGCCGCTCCCGCACCAGGGACAGATAGGCGGCCAGCAGACGCTCACTCGCCGCGTCGGCGAGTTCCGGCCGGACCGATTCCGTGTTCCAGGCCAGCAGCAGCCGCCGGTGGAACGGGACGTCCACGAGCGGCCGCTGCACGGTGCCGCGGGCGGAGACGTCGGCGGTCGGCCACACCCCGCAGACCGCGTGCCGGCCGGCGACCAGGAGCTGCGCCACGGACAGGTCCGGCGTCACATGGGCGATGCGCGGGGTGAATCCGGCCGACTGGCAGGTGAGATGGAGGTAGGCGTGCACGCCGCTCTCGTCCGCCTCCGGCATCACCCAGTCCTCCCCGGCCAGTTCCTGCAGGTGGACGCTCTCCTGACGGGCCAGCGGATGATCCTCGGCGAGCAGCACGAAGACCGGCTCGCGCAGCAGGGTGCGGGTCGCCACCGACTCCCCGACCGGAAGGGGGAAGCCCGGGAACTCGGCGAGCACCGCGATGTCGCACTTCGCCAGGCTCAACGACTTCACCAGGGTGTGCACGGACCGGCGGGCGTCTATGGTGAGCCGTCGCTCCGGGACCAGTTCGAAGAGCGCGGACACCAGCAGGGAGACCAGGGGGCCGGCGGTTCCGCCCGCCCTCAGCGGGGCCGTGGCCTGCTGGTCCGCCTCCGCCGCCGAGCGCGCGTGCTCACGCAGCCGGTCGAAGCCGTCGACCAGGTCACGGGCGCAGCGCAGGACGTACTGACCGTTCTCGGTGGGCTGCACCCCGTCGGCGCCGCGGACGAAGAGCGGGCCGCCCAGTTCCTGCTCGATCCGCTTCAGCTGGGCGCTCGTGGCCGGCTGCGACAGTTGCAGCCGGGCGGCGGCCTTGCGGATGCTGCCGGACTCGGCGACGGTGAGCAGGACACGCAGGTGCCGGAACTCGAGGTGCATGAACCATCCCCGCTCAGCGCGGAGGTGCCCCTGCACCCCCCGTGACCAGCAGAACCAGCTGCCCTGCGGCATGGTGACCAAGAATCCGACGGACCGTTGAAGGCGGCAACCACGGAACGGCAAAACCTGTGCGCGACCTGTGGACCGTGACGCCCAGGGGGCCGCGCAGCCCGTGGGCCCTGGCGCCCGAGGCCGTGGCGCCCGGGGGTCGGGAAGCTCGTGGACCGTGGCGGCCGACGACCGTGGCGCCGGGGGGCCGTGGTACCCGGAGGCCGGCTCATGCGTCGTGGAGAACCCTTCCCGCCGGGCGCCGTACCCTTGAACACCCGTCCGGCCGGCCCGGGAACCACCGGATACAGTGCGCGGGACGGCAGCCTGCTCAGGGAGGACGAGCGTGACCGACACCGGCAACATCCGGCCCGCCGACAGTGAGGCGCGAGCGCCACGGCCGAGCCGGCTGCACCGCCTGATGCGGTACGTCCCCCTGATCGCCCCCGTCCTGCTGTGGGCCGTGCCCTGCGGGGTGCTCCTGTACACCGGCCAGCACTGGCCGCTGCCCGTCACGTCGGCCGGCACCGCCCTGTGCGCCCTCGGCCTCGTCACCATGCCGCTCGCGATGGTGCACGGACACGGCCGGCGCCAGCGGGACCGGGCGGCGATCGTCGGAGACACCCTCCTGGGCACCAGCTGGATCCTGTTCACCTGGTCCGTCCTGCTGGGCGTCCTCCTGCGGCTCGCCCTGACGGTGGCCGGGGTCGGGGAGAGTCAGGACCGAGCCCGCATCGTCACCTGGGCCGTCCTCGGGGTGACCGCCGTACTCCTCGCCTGGGGGTACGCCGAGGCACGCCGCGTGCCCCGCGTGCGCCGACTCGACGTGCGACTCCCGCGGCTGGGCGCCGGGTTGGACGGCCTCCGCGTCGTCCTCGTCACCGACACCCACTACGGCCCGCTCGATCGCGCTCGCTGGTCGGAGCGGGTGTGCGAGACGGTGAACACGCTGGAAGCCGATCTGGTGTGCCACACGGGCGACATCGCGGACGGCACCGCCGAGCGTCGCCGCGCCCAGGCCGTCCCGCTCGGCACCGTGCGGGCCACCCGGGCCCGTGTGTACGTCACCGGCAACCACGAGTACTACAGCGAGGCGCAGGGCTGGGTCGACCTGATGGACGAGCTGGGCTGGGAGCCGCTGCGCAACCGCCATCTGCTGCTCGAACGCGGGGGCGACACCCTCGTGGTCGCCGGCGTGGACGATGTCACCGCCGAGTCCTCCGGCCTGGCGGGCCACCGTGCCCACCTCGCGGGGGCCCTGGACGGAGCCGACCCCGACCTGCCCGTCCTGCTGCTGGCGCACCAGCCGAAGTTCGTCGACCGGGCGGCGGCCGAGGGCATCGACCTCCAGCTCTCCGGCCATACCCACGGGGGCCAGATCTGGCCCTTCCACCACCTGGTCCGCCTGGACCAGCCCGCCCTGGCCGGCCTCAGCCGCCACGGCACCCGCACCCTCCTCTACACCAGCCGCGGCACCGGCTTCTGGGGCCCGCCGTTCCGTGTCTTCGCCCCCAGCGAGATCACCCTGCTGGTACTCCGCTCCCCGCACCGGCCCACCTCGCGGTAGCACCGGCTGGGCCGAGGCACCCGCCGGGGCTTTCCTGACCCGCGCCTGCCCAGGGGTCAGCGGGTGCGGGTCGGCGATGAGTCGGCGGGCCTGTTCCGTGTACACGTCAAGGTCCCTGATGCCGTCCGGGCGCCGTGCGACGAGGAGGTGCCCTCAGAGGCTCGCCTCCCGGGCTGCGGCAACCAGCCGCTCCTCGGCGGCCTGATCGGGCGCCGCGCGGGAGGACGGCGCGAGCGGGATCAGCCGTCCGCCGGCCGCGTCCACGGCGCCGGCGCTGACCACCCCATCGCACACCCGGTGGATGCGGGTACTGTCCGCCACCCGGTCCCGTACCTCCCAGGGTCTCGGAAACAATCCGCAACCCCGTCCCGCCGGACGGAACTTCGGCCCTCAGGCCGCAGAGAGGGTCACAAGTGCCAGAGGTGTACGGCAATCGGCCTGCCAGCGATCGGCGGCCAGATATGCCCGGTACTCACTGACCGGACGAAGACGACCCACCCCACAGCATGCGCACCCCTATGACCGCCACGACCAGTGTCCCGGCGCACCAGCGGGGAGTCGCCCCTGTCTCACGGCCTCTCCCTCGCCACGGCAGTGACGGTGCCGTCCCGTGAGCGGGACCGGGTGCGGCGGGGGCGGTGCTATGGCGTGGGAGGTGGGCGGCGGGGGCGGGTCGGACGCTGGGCGGGCGGCTGAGACTGACCGGGCGCGGCCCGCGACGGGCGGGCCCGGACAGGCAGAGGTGGCTGTGCTGGCGAGCGGACGCCGGGGCAAGAACAGCGAGGTGCTGGCGCGGCGGAAGGCGGCGCTCGACCGTGCCGTGTCGGGCCAGTCGGCCTTCACTTCCTTCCTGAGTTGCCTGCTTCGCCTGGCCAGCCGGCACGAGGTGACACTGGTGTCCTGCAACACCGCCTCTTCACGGTCTTGGTCGTTCATGCTGTCCTCGGTGAGCCGTGTGCAGGAACGACATGCTTGCGGCGTCCGAGCGTCGCCCGTGCGGTAATACCGGGACATGCGGTATCCACAAGGAGGCGGGCTGACTGCCGAACGACAGCAGTTCCGCGGGGCGTTACGGCTCAAGGCGGCCGAGCGGTTCGCCCAGGGCGAGGCGAGCTCGGTCATCATCGAGGCTCTGCGCGTCAACGTCCGCTCGGTACAACGGTGGCGGCAGAAGTGGGACGAGGGCGGTCCGCGGGCCCTGCGGTCGCAGGGGCCGGCCTCGCTGCCGAGGCTGACCCAGGAGCAGTTCGCGCAGCTGGAGGCGGAGCTGGCCAAGCGGCCGGCCGAGCACGGCTGGGAGGACCAGCGCTGGACACTGGCGCGGATCAAGACGGTGATCGGTCGGTGCTTTCACATGGTCTACACGATCCAGGGCGTGCGGAAACTGCTGGCCCGTAACGGCTGATCCTGGCAGGTCCCGGCCCGACGGGCCATGGAGCGGGACGACGGGGTGGTGGCCGGGTGGGTCAAGGAGGTGTGGCCCTGCGCGGAAGACTCGCGGCGGCCCACGGAGCCTGACTCGTCTTCGAGGACGAAGCCGGATTCTCCATGACGCCGCCGCACGCGAAGACCTGGTCACCGCGCGGCCGGGTGCGGGTCCGCGGCCGCTCCCGTAGACGGATCTCCATCGCCGCGCTGACCTGCTACAAACTCGGTCACCGCTCCAGGCTCATCTACCGGCCCCGCCATGACGCCGGCCGTCGCGATGGGCGCAAGAGCTTCTCCTGGCGCGACTACCGGGACCTGTTGATCGCAGCACACCAGCAGCTCGGCGGCCCGATCGTTCTCGTCTGGGACAACCTCAACGTCCACAAGGCCGCCGACCTGCAAGAGTTCGCCGAGGCCCGGGACTGGCTGACCACCTACTATCTGCCGCCCTACGCACCCGACCTCAACCCGGTCGAGGGGATATGGTCCCTCCTGCGACGCGGCTGGCTCTCCAACGTCGCCACCGCAGCGAACTCATGGACGGCTGCCTCGCCGAGACCGGCCTGACGATCAGACCCACCTGAGCAAGCCGGCCACATCACAAGTTCAACCTCAGTGATGCAGGGCGGCCGCGAGTGCCTCGGCCAGGGTCACGGGCGGGCGGCCGATCAGGCGGCGCAAGTCGCCAGAGTCGGTGTACATCTCGCCACGGTTCATGCCGCGGTCAGCGTCAGCGAGGACCTCCGCCAGCTCGGCGGGTAGGCCCGCGGCGGCCAGTACCTGGGCGAAGTCGGCCACCGGGAGGTCAGCGTAGGTAACCTGCTTTCCGGCCGCAGCGGAGATCGCGGCGGCGAGCTCAGTCAGGGTGAAGGATTCGTCGCCGCCGAGCTCGTACACGGCGCCGGTGTGGCCTTCAGCGGTGAGGACGACCGCTGCGGCCTCGGCGTAGTCGGCGCGGGACGCGGCGCTGATCCGCCCCTCGCCCGCGGCGCCGACGACCGCGCCGTTCTGCAGGATCTGCGGCAGTTGGCTGGTGTAATTCTCCAGGTACCAGCCGTTGCGCAGCAGCACGCTGGGGATTCCGCGGTCCCGCAGATACGCCTCGGTCTCGCCGTGCGTGGCACCGATGACGGTGGTGGCCGTGTCCGCGTGCGTCGTGCTCGTGTACGCCACTAGCGACACGCCTGCGGACGCCGCGGCGTCGATCACGCGGCGGTGGTTGGCGACCCGCTCGCCCACGGGGACCGAGGCCGAGATCAGCAGCAGCCTTTCCGCCCCCGCGAATGCCTCCGCCAGGCCGTCGGTGTCCGCGAAGTCGGCGCGGCGTACCGTGATGCCTCGGTCGGCCAGATCCTTGATTCCGGCGATGTCCCGGCCGGTCGCGACGATGTCCGCGGCCGGGATCCCGCGCCGCAGGAGTGCCTCGACGGTGAGCCTGCCCAGCTGGCCGGTGGCTCCGGTGACGACGATCGGCATGATGGTCATTCCTTCCTTCCGCGCGTGCCTCGCACGCCTGCCGCGGTCCGTCCGCAGCGGGATGGAACACAGAATGACCTGGACACTCTCTGTTGGGGAGTAGCCACTTATTGGTAGGGTACTTACCGCAGCGAAAGCATTGAGGTGAGCCGTATGGCTGCTGTCGAGAATGTGACCGGGCGCATGCCGTCATTCGATCCGTACGAGCGCGGCTGCCCGTCGCGGGACCTGCTCGACCAGATCGGCAGCAAGTGGGCGGTCCTCGTGCTCGGCGAACTCGGCCGGAACGGGACCTCCCGGTTCGGCCAGCTCCGGCAGGCGCTGGCGGGCGTGAGCGAGAAGATGCTCACCCAGACGCTGCGCACCCTCGAACGCGACGGGCTGGTCAGCCGGACCGTCTACCCAGAGGTGCCGCCGCACGTGGAGTATGAGCTGACCGCGCTCGGCCAGACGCTACGGGAACCGCTTAAGGCGCTCACGGAGTGGTCCGTACTGCACATCGAAGAGGTCATCACCGCCCGCGAAGAGTACGACGACCGCACTGAGCGCACCAGGTAGTCGGCGGCGGCCAGCGGTCTGGTTATAGACGGCCGCCTCGCCGAGACCGGCCCGACAATCAGAGCCACCTAAGCCACCCGGCGACATCACGAGTTCAACCTCAGTAGTCAGCCCCAAGCCAGCACGGGAGTCAGCACCGCTCCGTCAAATCACCCCGTACTACGCGTCCCGGACTACGCTCGTTGCGACCGCCTTCGAGCCCATGAACCGCCCTTCCGCGAGCCGACATGGTGGCCGCACGCATAGCCGACCACCAAACTATGTTGCCCCGCCACATGTGCGTCTGACCTGCACGTTTCTACCGTGTGCCGACACGTACCCGTCCCCACCGCACACGAGGAAGTGGCGCACATGGCATCCGGAACCACCGCTCCCCCACCCCCCGCCAGCCTCCCCCGTATCGTCGCCGCCAGCCTCATCGGCACCACCATCGAGTGGTACGACTTCTTCCTCTACGGCTCCGCGGCCGCGCTCGTGTTCAACAAGCTGTTCTTCCCGGACTCGGACCCGCTCGTCGGAACCCTGCTCTCGTTCCTGACGTACGCCGTCGGATTCGCGGCTCGCCCGCTGGGGGCGCTCGTGTTCGGCCACTACGGCGACCGGCTGGGACGCAAGAAACTCCTGGTGCTCAGCCTGCTGATGATGGGCGGAGCGACCTTCGCCATCGGCCTGCTCCCCACGCACGCGACCGTCGGGGCGGCCGCACCCGTGCTGCTCACCACACTTCGGCTGATCCAGGGGTTCGCGCTCGGCGGTGAGTGGGGCGGCGCCGTCCTGCTGGTGTCGGAGCACGGGGACGCGCGACGGCGCGGCTTCTGGGCCTCGTGGCCGCAGACCGGCGCTCCGGCGGGCCAGTTGCTCGCCACCGGAGTGCTCTCGCTGCTGACCGCCCTGCTCTCCGACGAAGCCTTCGGAACCTGGGGCTGGCGCATACCGTTCCTGCTCTCCGGCGTCCTGGTGATGGTCGGCCTGTGGATTCGTCTCTCTGTCGATGAATCGCCGGTCTTCAAGGAGGCGTTGGAGCGCGCCGAGTCCCGGCGGGCCGCCGAACCGGAGAAGCTGCCGCTCGTCTCCGTGCTGCGCGACCACTGGCGGGACGTGCTCGTGGCGATGGGCGCCCGCATGGCGGAGAACATCAGCTACTACGTCATCACGGCCTTCATCCTCGTCTACGCCACCACCTCGGCCGGCGTCTCCAAGCAGACCGCGCTGAACGCCGTGCTCATCGGCTCCGCCGTGCACTTCGCCGTCATCCCGGCCTGGGGCGCGCTGTCCGACCGGGTCGGGCGCCGGCCGGTGTACCTGCTCGGCGCGGCCGGTGTCGGTCTGTGGATGTTCCCGTTCTTCTCGCTCGTGGACACCGGCTCGTTCGGCTACCTCGTCCTGGCCGTGACCGTCGGGCTGGTGCTGCACGGCGCCATGTACGCGCCCCAGGCGGCCTACTTCGCCGAGATGTTCGCCACCAGGATGCGCTACTCGGGGGCCTCCATCGGCGCCCAGTTCGCCTCCGTCGCGGCCGGTGCGCCCGCCCCGCTGATCGCCACCGCGCTGCTGGAGAGCTACGGCACCTCCACTCCGATCTCCCTGTACGTGATCGCCGCCGTGGTGCTGACCCTGATCGCGGTGGGCGTCTCGCGGGAGACGCGGCACCGGGACCTGGCGGAGATCACGCCGGGCGGGGACGCGGCAGCGGACACGGCTCCCGCCGCCGAGGCACAAAAGGCACGGACGGTCTGAGCGGCGCGGCCCCCGCGGGCCGCGTCCGCCCCGGCCCCCGTACGGCACGCCCGTACGGGGGTCACCGTCTGTCCGGCGCCGCCAGCCGGTGCAGCCGCAACGCGAGTTGGATCTCCAGGGCCCGGGCCGGGGTCTGCCAGTCCTCGCCGAGCAGCCGGCCCACCCGCTCCAGCCGCTGCGCGACCGTGTTCACATGGACGTGCAGCGCGTCCTTCGTCCGGGCCGGACTCATCCCGCAGGAGAAGTACGCGTCCATGGTGCGCAGCAGATCGGTGCCCCGCCGCTCGTCGTACGACGCGACCGGACCGATGGTGCGGCCGACGAAACCGGCGACGTCCCGCTCGCCCGCGAGGAGCAGGCCGAGGAATCCGAAGTCCTCCGCCGCGGCTCCGTCCCCGGCCCGGCCCAGCAGGTGCAGCGCGTCGAGGCAGCGGCGGCCCTCGGCGTAGGCCGCGGCCACCGTCTCCGGGTGCGCGGTGAGGCCGGTGACGGGGGCGGAGGCGCCGACCGTGACCGGCTGGTGCACCGCCGTGCCCAGGTGGCGGGCGGTGCGGCCGGCCAGTTCCGTGGCGGTGTCGCCGGCGCCGAGGGGCAGCAGCAGGACGGTGCCGCCGTCGCGCGCGGCGGCCAGGCCGTGCCGGGTGGCGGCGAGGTGGGACGCGGCGGACCACAGCCGCCGGCGGGCCGCGGCCTCCTCGTCGGCGTCGGCCGCCGGGCCGTCCAGGCGCGCTGCCAGCACGACATGGGTGGCGTCCAGGTCGGCCTGGAGCCGGGCGGCGCGCTCCCGCAGCAGCCGGGGGTCCCGGTCCCGGGCGTCCAGGAGGTCGTCCAGCAGCTCGCCCCGCACCCGGTGTTCGGCCTCGGCGGCGGAACGGCGGGCCAGCAGGAGCAGCGAGGTGACCATGGCCGCCCGTTCCAGCGTGCGCTGGTCGACCGGGTCGAGCGCCCGCTGCCCGCGCAGTACGAGCGCGCCGAGCAGTTCACCGCCGGCGGCCACCGCCGCGATCCACTCACCGCCGTGCCGTACCGCGTGTCCCTCGGCGCGGGACGCCTCCAGGGCTTCGGCCGGAGCCGCGCCGGCCTCGGTGAACAGCACCGTGCCGTCGAGGACCTCGGAGACGGCGGCCGCCACGTCGTGCACCCCGCCGCCGCGCAGGACGAGTTCGGCGAGCCGGTCGTGGACGTCGGAGGCCCGCTCGATGACCGCGCTGCCGTCCCGGATGATCTGGTTGGCGCGCTCCAGCTCGGCGAGCGCCGCCCGGGTCTCGGTGAGCAGGTTGGCGGTGTCGATGGCGGCCGCGGCGAGCGCGGCGAAGGACCCGAGCACCGCGATCTGCTCACGCTCGAAGACGCGGGCCCTGCGGTCGGCGGCGAAGAGGACGCCGATCACGTGCGGGCCGAGCATCAGGGGGACCCCGAGGATGGCGACCAGGCCCTCGTCGCTGACGCCCGAGTCGATGGTGCGGGTGTGCTGGAAGCGGGCGTCCGCGAAGTAGTCGTCGGTGACGTAGGGCCGGGTGGTCTGCGCCACCAGCCCGCCGAGCCCCTCGCCCATGCCGAGGCGCAGTTGCTGGAAGCGGGCGGAGACGGACCCCTCCGTCACCCGCATGTAGGTGTCGCCGCGCGCCGGGTCGTGCAGCGTGAGGTAGGCGACGTCCGTGCCGAGCAGGGACCGGGCGCGCTGCACGATCGCCTGCAGCACCGCGTCCAGGTCCCGCAGGCCCGCGAGGTCGTGGGCGGTCTCGAAGAGCGCCGACAGCTCCGCCTCACGGCGCCGGCGGCCCTCCAACTCCGCCCGGACGCGCAGGGCGAGCCGCTTCGCCTGCTCCAGCTCGGCGATGCGGTCGGCGGACCGGCCCTCGGCGCGGGCCGCCAGCACCGGCCGCTCATAGGCCTCCACGGAGGCGTCGCGGGTCAGCAGCTCGAGGTACTCGGCCTCGGCGCTGCCGTTGGGTGCCGGCTGAACGTGATCGCGGGACATGGTCAAAGGATTACGCATCGGCCGCCCGGCCGGCCGGGCCTGTGGAAAACTCCCGGTCCCGGCGCGGACGTGCCGGTCAGTGGGCCGTCCATCCGCCGTCGAGCACCAGGGAGGTGCCGGTGACGAAGGACGCCTGCGGGCTGCACAGATAGGCCACGGCCTCCGCGACCTCCTCGGGTTCGATGAGCCGCCGCACCGCGCTGTCCTTCAGCAGGACCTCGGACAGCACCCGCTCCTCGGGGATCCCGTGCGCCTGCGCCTGGTCGGCGATCTGCTTCTCGACCAGGGGGGTGCGTACATAGGCGGGGTTCACACAGTTCGAGGTCACCCCGTGGGGGGCGCCTTCGAGGGCCGCGGTCTTGGACAGTCCTTCCAGCCCGTGTTTGGCGGCCACATAGGCGGACTTGAAGGCGGAGGCCCGCAGACCGTGGACGGAGGACACGTTGACGATCCGGCCCCACCCCTGCGCGTACATGTGCGGGAGGGCGCCGCGGATCAGGCGGAACGGTGCCTCCAGCATCACGGTCAGCACGGTGTGGAAGACCTCCGGCGGGAACTCCTCCAGTGGCCGTACGAGTTGCAGACCGGCGTTGTTGACCAGCACGTCGGCACCGGCGGCGACCCGCTCGGCGGCGTCGAGGTCGGTGAGGTCCACGGCGCGCGGGAGGACGGTGCCCGCGAGGTCACCGGCCTTCTCCGCCTGCTGCGCGAGTTCGGCGAGACCCGCCTCGTCCCGGTCCACGGCCCGCACCTCGGCCCCCGCGGCGGCGAGACGCAGCGCGCAGGCGCGGCCGATCCCGCCGGCGGCACCCGTGACGAGCGCGGTGCGGCCACCGAGGTCGAGACCGAGGGGCTGGACGTGGGGGCCCGGGCCGGGCAGGGGGGTGGGCGAGGTCATGAGCCGACCCTAAGCGGAGCCCACACCTCACCACATGTGGTGACCACCCATACTTCAGCCGGCAGTCATAGGGTCGAACCATGTGGGTGCCTCGGACATGGCCTGCTTGATCCGGAAGAGACCGAACTCGTTCAGATCCGGCAGGGCGTCCACGGTGAACCAGCCCACCTCGAGCGACTCGTCGTCGTTGACCCGGGCCTCGCCGCCCACCGCGCGGCAGCGGATGGTGATGTCCATGTACTGGCAGACGTCCCCGTTGGGGTAGGTCACCGGCTCCAGCGCCTGGACGAGGACGACGCGCTCGGCGACGCAGCGCACCGCGGTCTCCTCGTAGACCTCACGCACGGCGCAGGCGGCCGGCTGCTCCCCCGGCTCCGGAATGCCTCCGACGACCGCCCACTTGCGGGTGTCGGACCGCCGGCCGAGGAGCACTCTGCCCTCGTCGTCGAAGACGATCGCGGTGATCCCGGGCAGCCAGAGCGGCTGGTGGGCGATGGAGGCCCGCAGGGTGCGGATGAAGTCGGGAGTAGCCATGTCCCGACCCTAACGGGCGGGTCCACGGCTCCTCCGCAGGTTCGGGTCGGCGCTACACGCCGGCGGAGCGCCGGGCGCGCAGGCCCGAGCCGACGGCCCAGCCGATCCCGCCCACCGCGACCAGCACCAGGGCCATCTCCGGCAGGATGCCCAGCTTCGTCGCCGGTGTCTCGGAGGTGCGCAGCGGCACCTGCTGGACGAGGTAGGCGGGCACGAACATGCCGGTCCTCTGGGTGATCCGCCCGTCCGGCATGATGAACGCGCTGACCCCGCTGGTCACCGGCACGGTGACGGTGCGGCTGTGCTCGACGGCGCGGATCCGCGACATGGCGAGCTGCTGGTAGGTCATCTCGCTGCGGTCGAAGGTCGCGTTGTTGCTGGGCACGGAGATCATCTGCGCGCCGTGGGTGACCGTGTCGCGCACCGCCCAGTCGAAGGCGGCCTCGTAGCAGGTGGCGAGGCCGACCTTGACGCCGTCGAAGTCGAACACGCCCGGCCTCGCGCCCCGGCTGAAGTCCTGGCGGACCATGCCGGTCCAGTCCTCGTTGATCGCGCCGACGAGCCCGCGCAGCGGAAGGTACTCGCCGAACGGCTGGATCTGCCGCTTGTCGTAGGTCTGCGTCGGGCCCTTGACCGGGTCCCACAGCACCTGCTCGTTGAGCAGCCTGCCGTCCCGCTCGACGACCGCGCCGACCGAGACGGGCACGCCGACCGCCTTGGCGGCGCCGTCGATGACGTCGGCCGCGTCGGGGTTGGTGAAGGGGTCGATGTCGGAGGAGTTCTCCGGCCACAGCACGTAGTCCGGCTTCTTGACCTTGCCGGCCTTGATGTCGGCCGCGAGCTTCAGGGTCTCGCGCACGTGGTGGTCGAGAACGGCCCGGCGCTGCGCGCTGAACTCCAGGCCCGCGCGCGGCACGTTGCCCTGGATGACCGCCACGGTCGCCGTACCGGCCTCGGCCCTGTCGCTGACCAGCGCGCGGGCCGCGACCGCGCCCACCACCGGCACGGTCACGCTCAGCAGCGCGGCGGCCGCGGCGCCGCGCCGCACGGCCCGGGTGCGGCGTCCTCGACGAACAGCCGCCCCGCCTCGCAGAGGCCGAAGCCGCACAGCACCACCGCGAAGCCGAGCACCGGGGTGCCGCCCACCGCGGCGAGCGGCAGGAAGACACCGTCCGCCTGACCGAACGCGATCTTGCCCCAGGGGAAGCCCCGGAAGGGCACGCGCGCGCGTACCGCCTCGCCCGCGATCCAGAGGGCGGCGGCCCACACCGGCCAGGCCGGCAGCCGCGAGACGGCGGCGACGCCCACGCCGACCAGCGCGACGAACACCGCCTCGATGGCGACCAGCGCGATCCAGGGACCCGGGCCGACCTCCACGCCGGTCCACACCAGCAGCGGCAGCAGGAAGCCGAGCCCGAAGAGGTAGCCGAGCCCGAGGGCCGCCTTCCAGCTGCGCCCGCGCAGAACCCAGCCGAGACCGGCGAAGGCGGGCAGGGCCAGCCACCAGAGGACGCGCGGCGGGAAGCTGACGTAGAGCAGCACCCCGCAGAGCGCGGAGACGACGGCCGGAACCAGGCGCAGGAGCCGGCCGCGGAGCGCGGCGGGCGCGTGGGACGGCCGGAGCTGTTCCGGCTGGTCGACGGAAGTTGCGGTGACGGTCACCCGGGTGAGTGTACGGCGGTCGGCCCGGCCGTCGACAGCGCGGCCGGGCTCCGGAGCCGGCCCCGAGCGACCGCGATCCCTGCTGGTGGAGGCCTGTTCCCGGGCCCCGTGACGGGCTTCGCGCGCACGGCGCGGCCCCGGTCGGCACCGCGCTCGCGGCCGTCCCGGGACGTGCGCGCTCCTCCTGGCTGCCGGCCGGGACCACCGGTGGCGGCACCTCCGTCGGACCCGGGGGAAACCCCGACGATCCTCCGCACCTCGTCCACAAACGGGTCAACAGCCGTTACGGTGTGCCCAGCCTCGGCGGTGCGGCCGGACCCGGCGCGCGGCCTTGGCCTGCCACAGGTCGGGGGACCGTGTGTACGAGGGGCGACGGTGGGGGCGACGGAGATGAGGTCCGCGGCCGGTACGGACGCGGCGAACGCGAGACGAAACGTTTCTGACGGCGTGGGCATGATCCTGCTCGGGGCCTGCGCCGGCTGGTCGCTGATCATGGCGGCCGCGCGGGGCGGCCGGCCCGAGGGTGTGCTCCTCGCCGTACTCGCCGTGGCCGCCGGCTACGCGGCGGGCCGTGTCTCGGGAGCACTGCTGCCCGTGGCCGCTCCGGGCGCCGGCGCGGCGGCCGGACTCGCGCTCGCCGTCGCCCTCCCCGCCCTCTCCCCGGCCCCCGGTACGCCGCGCCGCTCGGACAGGCCGGGGCAACCGCCGCCCTGCTGGTGCTGGCCACCGGAGCCGCGTGCGCTGCCGCCTGGGCGACGTCCGTACCGGCGCTGCGTCTGGTGCTGCGGGTGCTGGCCGTCGTGATCGTGCTGACCGGCGCGGCCCTGGGGTCGGTGGCGGGGTGCTGTGCCGGCGCGGCCGTGCTGCTCTGCTCGCTCGCCGCGGGCCGGGTGCGCGGCCGGGGGCGTGCCTGGTGGCGCTGGCCGTGGCGGCGGCCCTGACGGCGGGAACCGTCTGGGCGGTCGCCGCCGGCCGGCTGCCCGGTGGCGTCTCCGCGCTGGTCACGGACCACCTCGCCGCGCACCGCGGCCGGCTGTGGCAGGACGCCGTACGGCTGGCCGGGCGCGACCACGGGCTGGGCGTGGGCCCGGGCCGGTTCGGCGAGGTGAGCGGCACGGCCGCGCACACCCCGCTGTCCGACGGGAAGCCGCACTCGGCCCTGTTGCAACAGGCGGCGGAGCAGGGCTTCGTCGGGGTCCTGCTGCTGGTGGCCCCGTTCCTCTGGGTGCTCCACGCGCTGTGGCGCAGCCCGCGCTCCACCCCGGTCGCGCTCACCGCCGGCGCGGCCCTGACGGCTCTGGCCGGCCTGGCCTCGACCGGCAACGCGCTGAGTTTCACCACGGTGACCGTGGGGGCGGGGCTGCTGGCCGGATGGGCGACGGCCCGGCCGTGGACCGGTGAGAGCGTGGAGGCCCCGCTCTGACGACGCGGGCGGGGCCGCCGGCCTCACCGAGGAGGTGACCTCAGCGGGCCGGGCCGGGCGTGATGGTCCGCAGCCGTTCCCTGATGACGCGTACCGCCGACTCCGCGTTGTCCACGGTGATCGTGAAGGTGTGGCCGTCCCACAGGCTCAGCACGATCCCCTCGCCGCAGCGTACGACGACGGCGGTGCCCTTCTCGGGACGCCAGCGGTAACCCCAGCCGCCCCACTGCCGCGGGGTGACGTAGGCGGCGAACTCGGCCCCCGCCACGTGCGACAGCGGGATGCGGCGGCGTGGCACACCGATGTGGCCGCAGCGCACTTCGAGGGACTCCTTGTCGAGTCTGAGATCGACGTGCACGAAGGCGAGCGTGCCGAACAGGACCAGCAGGCCGGCCGCGATGCAGCCCACGACGGACATCACCAGCGGCGCGATGCCCGAGGTCCAGGCCGACTCGACGGCCAGCTCGATGCCGAGTGCCATGCAGGCCGCGCCGACCAGCGCGAGCAGCCACTGGACCCGGTTGGTCGCACGACCGGTCCAGACGTCCGGATGCGGGGTGTCGCCGGCGTGGGGGTGGTCCCTCATGTTTATGAGGTTACTCAGGTTTCGCTGCGCCGGTAGCCGCTCGCGGAGGGTGACTGCTCCGTGCGGCCCAGCCGGATGCGCTCCGCCGGGCCACCTGGGGACGGACGGGTGGACAGGGCCGGCGGAGCCGTCAACCGCGGTCGGCGACCCGGACCGCGGAGGGCAGCAGCCGGCCCTCGGCGTAGTGCAGCGCGGGCTCGGGGAGCACGCCCTCACGGCCGCTCAGCAACACGGTCAGCGTGCCGTCCGCCGGGGCGTCCGGGGCCGGCTGCTCGCCCAGGCGGCGCAGGGCCTGGGCGGCGACCGCGCCCGCCGAGCCGTGCAGGACGAGCGGGGCGGCGCCGGGCCGCTGCACGGCGGTGCGGATACGTTCCGCCACCAGCTCGTAGTGGGTGCAGCCGAGGACGACGGTCGTCACGTCGTCCGGGGTCAGCTCCGCCGCCGCGGCGACGGCCGCGTCGATGGCCGCCTCGTCCGCGTGCTCGACGGCCTCCGCGAGCCCCCAGCAGGGCACTTCGGTCACCCGCACCCCGTCGGCGAAGTTCTCGATCAGGTTGCGCTGGTAGGCGCTGCCGGTGGTGGCCGGGGTCGCCCAGATGGCGAAGGGGCCGCCGCCGGCCGCGGCCGGCTTGATCGCGGGGACGGTGCCGATGACCGGGATGCCGGGCTCCAGCCGGGCGCGCAGCGCGGGCAGGGCGTGCACGGTGGCCGTGTTGCAGCCCACGATCAGTGCGGCCGGGCCGAGGGCGGCGGCGGCCTCGGCGACGGCCAGGGCGCGCCGGGTCAGGTCCTCGGGGGTACGCGGTCCCCAGGGCATGCCCTCCGGGTCGAGGGAGAGCACGAGATCGGCGTCGGGTCGCAGTCGCCGTACCGCGGCGGTGGCCGCCAGCAGGCCGATTCCGGAGTCCATGAGCGCGATCTTCACCCGGTCACGATAGACGATGCGCCGCCGCGGGCCGGTCCGGTGGGGCAGACTGCGGCCGTGAGCGCCCTGATGTGGATCACCGCCGTCTCGCTTGCCGCCTGGTGCTGGCTGCTGCTGTGCCAGGGCTTCTTCTGGCGCACCGACGTCCGGCTGCCACCGCGCCGGGAGCCACGGGAGTGGCCGTCCGTGTGCGTGGTCGTACCGGCCCGCGACGAGGCCGCCGTGCTGCCCGCGAGCCTGCCGTCGCTGCTGGCGCAGGACTATCCGGGACGGGCGGAGGTCTTCCTCGTGGACGACGGGAGCACGGACGGCACCGGGGAGCTGGCCCGTGAACTGTCCCGGCGGTCCGGCGGGCTGCCGCTGACGGTGGGCACGCCGGGTGAGCCGCCCGCGGGCTGGACCGGCAAGCTGTGGGCGGTGCGGTACGGCATCGGACTGGCACGCGCGCGTGAGCCCGAGTTCCTGCTGCTGACGGACGCCGACATCGCGCACGCGCCGGACAGTCTGCGCGCACTGGTCGCGGCGGCCCGGACCGGGGACTACGACGTGGTGTCCCAGATGGCGCGGCTGCGGGTGGAGAGCCCGTGGGAACGGCTCGTGGTCCCCGCGTTCGTCTACTTCTTCGCGCAGCTCTACCCCTTCCGCCGGATCGGCCGGAAGGGGTCCCGTACGGCCGCGGCGGCGGGCGGCTGCGTGCTGCTGCGCGCCGGCATGGCGGAGGCGGCGCGCATCCCCGACTCGATCCGGCACGCCGTCATCGACGACGTGGCGCTCGCACGCGCGGTCAAGGGCGCCGGCGGCCGGGTGTGGCTGGGCCTCGCCGACGGGGTGGACAGCGTGCGGCCCTACCCACGGCTGGGCGACCTGTGGCGGATGGTCTCGCGCAGCGCCTACGCGCAGCTGCGGCACCACCCGCTGCTGCTTCTCGGCACGGTCGCCGGGCTGGCGCTGGTGTACCTGGTGCCGCCGGCCGCGGTGGTCGTGGGCGCGGCCGGCGGGGACACGGCTACGGCGGTGCTGGGCGCGTCGGCGTGGGCGGTGATGGCGGGGACGTACCTGCCGATGCTGCGTTACTACCGGCAGCCGCCGTGGCTCGCCCCGCTGCTGCCGTTCACGGCGTTCCTGTACCTGCTGATGACGGTCGACTCCGCCGTGCAGCACTACCGCGGGCGCGGCGCCGCCTGGAAGGGCCGCACCTACGCCCGCCCCGGCGCCGTGCCCGACGAGGGCTGAGGCCGGTTACTTGCGGCCGGGCGTCCAGTTCATGCCCCAGCCGTAGGCGCGGTCCACGGTCCGCTGCGGGCTCACGCCGCGGTCCGGCACCAGGTAGCGCGCCTCGCGCTGGACGACGAGATCGCCGCCGGTGTTCGTGATCAGGGCGAGCGCGCACACCGTGGAGGGGACGGTGCACTCGTCCAGCGAGAAGTCGATGGGCGCGCCGTGCTGCGGCTGGAGGGTGACGGTGGCGTGCAGGTCGGCGAAGGAGCTGGCGCCCTCGTAGATGGTGACGAAGACGAGGATGCGCCGGAAGTCCCGGGTGCGGTCGAGGTTGACGGTGAGGTTCTCGCCGCTCGCCACGGCGCCGGTGCGGTCGTCGCCGTCTAGGTGGATGTACGGCGGGTGCTGCAGCGAGCCGAAGGCGTTGCCGAGGGCCTGTACGACCCCCTTGCGGCCGTCGGTGAGCTCGTAGAGGGCGCACAGGTCGAGGTCGATGTCGCTCTGCCGGGCGCCCCACCGGCCGCCCCAGCTCTGAGTCTGTTTGCGCGTCTGCCAGTTGAGGTTCACCCGCATGTTCCCGGACGTGCCGCCCTGCTTGGCCAGCGAGACGGAGGGGGCCGCCTTGGTGAGGGTGACCTTGGAGAGGCGGACCGGCGGGGACGGTGGAGCGGCCGGCGGGGCGGCGGGCGGTGGGGGTGCGGTCCTGGGGAGCGCGACCGGTGGACCGGCCGGCGGGGGCGGCGCGGCCGGCGGGGTGGTCCGGGCGGTCGCCGCGGGCGGGGCGGTGTGCTGCGGTTCGTCCACGGTGATGCCGAAGTCCGTTGCGAGGCCTTCGAGTCCGCTGCTGTAGCCCTGTCCCACGGCGCGGAACTTCCAGCTTCCCTGGCGGCGGTAGAACTCGCCGAGCACGAAGGCCGTCTCCACGGTCGCGCCGGGGTTGTCGAAGCGGGCGACCACCTGGCCGGTCGCCGCCTCGGTCACCTCGATGTAGAGGCCCGGCACCTGCCCGAACGAGCCGCCGTCCGAGGAGGCGGCGAGGACGATCCGCTCGACGGTGCCCTCCACGCGCGCGAGGTCGGCCGTGAGCGTGTCGGTCACCTGTCCCCCGGCCGTGCGCTTGCCCTCGTGGCGGACCGCGCCGGAGGAGTGGGCGGGCTGGTTGTAGAAGACGAAGTCCCCGTCGGAGCGGACCTTTCCCCCGGCGAGCAGGAGCGCCGACGCGTCGGCGTCGGGCACGCCGGGTCCGGGGCGCCAGCCCAGTTCCACGCGCAGGGCCGTGGTCGGCACCGGCACGTTCGATCCCTTCGGCATGGTCATGTCCCGCCCCCATCGCATATCGGCCGCCGGGCCACCCCGGCGGTCCGGGGCATCCCTACCCGCACAACGTATTCCTCGGCACCCGGAACTCCCACGGCCCGCACAGGAAAGATCGCCGGTCAACCGCCGGTAACCCGGCCGAGACTTGGCCTTTTATACGATCTGAAGGCCGGCCGCCGTCCCTTTTTGCCAAGTTCGCTCGGATTGGGGATCCCGGGTCACTGCCGACACGGAAAACAACCCTCTTATCGGTCTCCCCAACCAGCACATCGTGGGCTTAACTTATGTGCCATGACCTCCCCCCGCTCCACTTATGGTGGCGGCTACTACTCCGCCTCCTTCCCGGACACCCCGATCTACGACTCCCTCGTGGCCGAGCGGGGCACCCCGCAGATCGCCCCGATCCGGGTCCCCGCCGCCTACGACACGGGCAGCAACCTCCCGGCCCTGCCGTCGGCCCTGCCCGCCCTGCCGGCTGCCCCCTCCCCGCAGCCCCAGGCCTACGGCTACCCGCACATGCAGCAGCCCGCCCCCTTCCAGCAGGCGCCCACGGCGTACATCCCGCAGCAGGCGAGCGCGCCGCGGGGCTACCCCGGTCCGCAGGCCCCGCAGCAGCAGCGCCCGATGGCGGCCGGCACGGGGTACGAGGCGATGCGCCCGGCCGCGCCGCGGCCCGCGCCGGCTCCCTACCAGGACCCGTACAACAACCAGCAGTACCGCGGCTACTGACCGGCGCCCCGTGCCGTCGGTGCCACCTGGCACGATGACGGCATGGGAAACGCCGAAGTGCAGTCGATCCACGTCCATCCGGTCAAGGCGTTCCGGGGCCTGTCGCCCCGCGAGGCCGTGGTGGAGCCCTGGGGGTTGGCCGGCGACCGGCGCTGGACACTGATCGACGACGGGGGAAAGGTCGTCACGCAGCGCGAGCAGCCGCGCCTGGCGCTTGCCGCCGCCGAGCCTCTGGCCGGCGGCGGCGTTCGTCTGTCCGCGCCCGGCCGGGCGCCGCTGACCGTCACGGTCCCGGAGCCGGCGGCGACCGTGCCGGTGAACATCTTCGGCACGAAGGTCGAGGCGGTCCCCGCGGCGGCGGCCGCGCACGCCTGGTGCAGCGCCTACCTGGAGGCGGAGGTCCGCCTCGTGCACATGGACGACCCGGCCACCCGCCGCCCGGTCGACGCCCGGTTCGCGCTGCCCGGCGAGACGGTGAGCTTCGCCGACGGTTTTCCCCTGCTGGTCACCACGACGGCCTCCCTGGACGCCCTGAACTCCCTGGTGGCCGAGGGCGACCGCGCCCACGAGGGACCCCTGCCCATGAACCGCTTCCGACCCAACGTCGTCGTGGCCGGAACCGAGCCCTGGGCCGAGGACCACTGGTCGCGGATCTCCATCGGGGAGGTGGTCCTGCGGGCCGCCAGGACCAGCGCGCGCTGCGTGGTGACCACCACCGACCAGGACACCGGCGTCCGCGGCCGGGAACCGCTGCGCACCCTGGCACGTCACCGCAGGATCGACGGCAGGCTGGTCTTCGGCCAGAATCTCGTTCCCCTCTCCACCGGCACGATCAGGATCGGGGACCCGGTCAGGGTCCTGGGGTGACCGACGGCCGCGCCTCCGGACGCCTGCCGATGGGTCCCGCGACCGGGAACCCGGGAACGGCCCCCGGTCGTTGGGAGGGCATGAGAGATTCTTGAGAGACCGCGTTCGTCACGGGTCCCGGCCGGGACCGACCGCTCACCCCCCGGCCCGGACCGGGGGCGACCGCCCGCGCCGGGTGTCCTGACGGCGTGAAAAGGGGGGTTGGGGAGATGCGTGCACTGAGGGGGCTGTGGCGCTGGCGGCGCAATCCGCTGCGCCGTGCGACCGATCTGGCCGAGGCGTGGGTGGCCCTCGTGGCACTCGTGCTGATCGCCGTGGCCGCGCCCGTGCTCGGCTGCCTGGTCGGCGTCGCCGCCCAGGACTCCTTGCAGCGGTCCGTGCGCGAGCAGCGGCACGACCGCCATCTCGTCACGGCCACCGTGATACGCGACCTGGGCGAGGCCCCGCTGGACACCGACCCCGACACCACGACGGCCCACGAGGCGCGCAGCCGCGTCGTCGCCGGCTGGACCGCACCGGACGGCACCCGCAGACGGGGCCCGGTCCTGGTGGACCTCAAGTCCCCGCGTCCCGGAGAGCACTTCCGGCTCTGGACGGACCCGCACGGCCGGATGACGACCCGCCCGATGGACTCCCCGACGGCGGCGACGCACGCGGTGCTCGCCGGAATCGGCGCCGCCCTGGTGACCGCGGCCCTGGTCGAATGCGGCCGGCGCGCGGCCGTCTGGCGCATGGTCCGCCGCCGGTACGCGCACTGGGACCAGGCCTGGGACCGCGCGGGTCCGGACTGGGGCAAGGCGGGCACCGGCAGTTGACGGCCTTCCGGCTCTGGTCAACCCACCGTGCACGCACGCGCTACGGTGGACCGGCCGAAGCGCTTTCGGCGAGGACCCGCGGGTGAGCGAACCCAGGGGCGTGCAGGTATGCGGGAGCACGGACGCGTCCGGGCCGAGGGCCGGGCACGCTCGCGGTCCCGGCACCGGCGGCGACGCCCCACCGGGAGCGAGCCATCAGTACGACAAGTGGGGGCACGGCAACGCCATGGCACAGGGCACGGTCCAGGTGACGCACACCGGTACTTCGCGGTGGCGGCGCCGCACGGGTGAGTACGCATCGCTCGCCGCCGCCCTGGAGGCCGCCGCCGACGGCGACGTCCTCACCATCGCCCCCGGCACCTACCGGGAGAACCTCGTCGTCCAGCGGGCGGTGACGCTCCGTGGCCCCGAGGGGTCCCCGGGTTCCGTGCGGATCGCCCCCGTGGACGGGGTGCCGCTGACCGTGCGGGCCTCCGCGGTGGTTCAGGACCTGCACGTGGAGGGCCAGGACTCGGCCGCGCCCGCGCTGCTGGTCGAGGAGGGCACGCCCGAGCTGACGGACGTGCGGATCGTCACGCGTTCCGCCTCGGGCATCGAGGTGCGCGGCGGCGCCCGTCCGACCGTGCGGCGCTGCACCGTCGACAACCCGGCCGGCATCGGCATCGCCGTACTCGACGGCGGCGGCGGGGTGTTCGAGGAGTGCGAGGTCGTCGCCGCCGGCCAGGCGGGCGTGGCGGTCCGCGGCGGCGCCCACCCGCGTCTGGAGCGCTGCCGGGTGCACCACGCCTCGGGCACCGGGCTGACCGCGACCGGCGAGAACTCCGCCCTGGAGGCCGTCGGTTGCGAGATCTACGAGGTCCGTGGCTCGGGGGTGCAGGTCACCCAGCGGGCCACCGCGCATCTGACCGACTGCGACGTGCACCGCACCACCGCCGACGGGGTCACGCTGGACACGGACGCGGTGCTCACCCTCGCGGACTGCCGCATCCACGACATCCCGGAGAACGCGGTCGACCTCCGCTCCCGTTCGGTGCTCACCCTGACGCGGACGACGGTCCGTCAGTTCGGGCGCAACGGCCTCTCGGTGTGGGACCCGGGCACCCGCGTGGACGCCAACCAGTGCGAGATCTTCGACAGCACCGGCGACTACCCGGCGGTGTGGGTGAGCGACGGCGCCACGGTCGTGCTCGACTCCTGCCGCGTCCACGACGTCCCCGACGCGCTGTTCGTGCTGGACCGGGGGTCCCGCGCGGACGTCGTGGACAGCGATCTGTCGCAGGTGCGCAACACGGCCGTGTCGGTCAGCGACGGAGCGACCGCGCAGCTCGACGACTGCCGGATCAGGGACGCCGCCACCGGCGCATGGTTCCGGGACCACGGCAGCGGCGGCACGCTCAACAACTGCACCGTGGACGGCACGCAGACCGGTGTGATCGTGACCAAGGGCGCCGACCCGACCATCGAGCGCTGCACGGTCGACTCGCCCTCCGAGGCGGGCTTCTACGTGTCGGCGGGCGGCCGTGGCAGTTTCCTGAACTGCCGGGTCAGCGGCAGCGGGGGGTACGGCTTCCATGTGATCGACGGCTGTCGCACGACGCTGCGCAAGTGCCGTACGGAGCGGTGCGCGCGCGGTGGCTACGAGTTCGCCGACGGAGGCTCCGACGGCGGGAGCGGCACGGGACCGGTCGTGGAGGACTGCACCAGCGACGAGAGCGGCAGCCTGCGGCCGCCGGCGGCCCGCGAGACGGCCGTGCAGACGGTGACGGAGTCCCCCGGTCTGCTCGGCTCGATCCCGGGGCAGCGCAGCACCGAACAGGAGCCGGTGGCCGCCGCCGAGCCGGCGCAGCCGGTGCGGACGTCCAAGGACGTGCTCGGGGAACTCGACGCGCTGGTGGGCCTGGAGAGCGTCAAGCGCGAGGTGCGGGCGCTGACCGACATGATCGAGGTGGGCCGCCGCCGCCAGCAGGCCGGGCTGAAGGCGGCCTCGGTCAAACGGCACCTGGTCTTCACCGGCTCCCCCGGCACCGGCAAGACGACGGTCGCCCGGCTCTACGGGGAGATCCTGGCCTCGCTCGGGGTGCTGGAGAAGGGACACCTAGTCGAGGTCTCCCGGGTGGACCTGGTCGGCGAGCACATCGGTTCCACGGCGATCCGCACCCAGGAGGCGTTCGAACGGGCACGCGGCGGTGTGCTGTTCATCGACGAGGCGTACGCCCTCTCGCCGGAGGACGCCGGCCGGGACTTCGGCAAGGAGGCCATCGACACGCTGGTGAAGCTGATGGAGGACCACCGGGACGCGGTGGTGGTGATCGTCGCCGGCTACACCGCGGAGATGGACCGGTTCCTGTCCGTCAACCCGGGCGTGGCGTCCCGCTTCTCGCGCACCATCACCTTCGGCGACTACGGCCCGGACGAGCTGCTGCGCATCGTCGGCCAGCAGGCGGACGAGCACGAGTACCGGCTGACGCCGGCCGCGTCCGAGGCGTTGCTGAAGTACTTCACGGCGATTCCCAAGGGTCCGGCGTTCGGCAACGGCCGTACCGCGCGGCAGACGTTCGAGGCGATGGTGGAGCGGCACGCGAGCCGGGTCGCGCAGGTCTCCGACCCCACCACCGACGACCTGACCCTGCTCTACGCGGAGGACCTGCCCGAGCTGCCCTGAACGTCCTGGCCCGTCGGCGTCCCCGCGCCGCCCGGGTCCGGCGCGGCCGGTTCGGGCCGCTGGCCCGGCAGTCCGGGGCGCAGCCGGGCGAGCAGGCGGGCGCGTTCCCGGGTGAAGACCGGGTCCGCCTGGTAGTCGGAGTGGCCGAGGATCGGCGCCGGCAGCGGGTGGTCGGGGGTCCGGCCGTAGGCGAGGGGGTCCGCGAGGGGTTCGAGGTCCACCTCCGGGGTGCTGTCGTCGGGGACGCGGACGGGTCCGCCGATGGGATCGGTGCGCCGGTGCAGGTTGCGCCAGCAGGCCACGTCACGGTGCAGGGCGGCGAGTGCCGGCGGGCCGAAGTGGGCCGGGAACCAGCGGCCGTACAGGCGCTCCAGTGGGGAGCCGTAGGTGAGCAGGGCGACCCGGCCGCGTGCCGGCGGGGTCAGCTGCCAGGCAGCGGCGGCGGCGAGGACGCTGCCCTGGGAGTGCCCGGAGAGCACCAGGCGGCCTCCCGTGCGCCGGGTCCAGGTCGCCATCCGCCAGGTCAGGTCCGGTACCGCGCGTTCGGCGTAGCAGGGGGGTGCGAAGGGGTGGGCGGCACGCGGCCAGAAGGTGCCGACGTCCCAGAGGATGCCTATGGTGCGCCGGGCGGCGGCGTCCTTGTAGGCGCGTCTGCCCCAGGTGACGAACAGCAGGAAGCCGAGTCCGACCAGCCAGGACCCGAGGGCCTGCGAGGTCTGGGCGACGGCTTGGACGGCGTGGTGGGCGCGGTGGGCCGCGCCGTCGGGCGTCCGGCCGGTGAGCAGGGCGCCGGCCAGGGCCGAGGCGCCCAGCAGCAGGGTGGTGGCGGTGAGCACGGCGAGGACGAGCGGCGCCCGGTCGGTGAGGCCCGCCATGGCCCGGGCGTGTGCGATGGCGCGGGTGCGGGCGGGGTCCTCGGGTTCGCCGGGGTGCTCGTGGCGGACCCGGGCGCGTTCGGCGCGGGCGTGCCGGGCGGTGCTCACGGTCAGCCGGGCGGCCAGGAGCAGCAGGACGGCGAGCAGGGCGGGGATCGCGGACGCCTGCCAGGTGAGCAGCACGGGCGGCCCGGGCAGCAGGGCGCGGGTGCCGTCCAGCCAGTCGGCGACGCGTTGCGCGACCCCGCCGGACATCACACCCCCCAGTGCGCAGGCGAGCAGCGTGACGGCCGGGCCGCCCAGACCACGCATCCCGGCGCGCGGATCGGGACGGCGCCGGTGGAGATACCCGGCGACGGCGGCGAGGGCGACCACGAGCAGTCCCTGGGCCGACATCAGGGCGCCGAAGGCCGGGTCCCCGGGCAGCCGGCCCCCGGACCGCCAGCCGGGTCGGGTCCAGCCGGCGTACAGCAGGGTGAGCAGCAGCAGGCCGAGGGCGCCGAGCGGCAGGCCCCGTACGAGCTGCCGGTCGAGGCGGCGGTCGAGCCGGTTCTCGCTGCGGCCCCGCCCGCAGACCACGCCCACCACGGCTGCCGCCCAGGCCACGATCGCGACGGTGAGCAGCGCTCCCAGGACGCCCAGGACGGCGGGGCCGCCGGGCCGGTGGTCGAAGCGGACGGCGGGTGTGGCCACGGCGGAGGCCACCGTGAGCAGCCCGGCGGCGGTGTGCGCGGCCCGCAGCCGTGCCACGAGCCGTCGGCCGTACCAGAACCCGGGCCGGGCCAGGGCGCTCCCGTCACCGGCGGGGTCGGCGTCGATCGCCTCGCTCGCGCCGCCCCCACGGGTGTCCTCGGGGCTCGGAGCGGGCTCTCCGTCCCGGGCCCCGCCCCCGTCGTCGGTGCCGGGCGGGGTCGGCACGGCGCCGCCGGGACTGGTGTCCCCGGCGGCCGGGAGCGAGGCGGAGGACATCGGCTGGTGGGACTCGTACGCGTTCCAGGTGCGGTGGGAGAGGTACCAGAGCAGGGCGACGAGCGTGGCGGGGATCGTGGCGGCGAGGGCGAGCCGGCGGCCGGGGGCGGTCCACCAGGCGGCGTTCACCGGGCCGGGCGCGAGAAAGCCCAGCCAGGAGTGGCGGCGGGCGCAGGCGCGGACACCGGCGCACTGCCAGGCCACCAGGTCCAGGGCCACCTCGCAGGCGGCGGCCACCAGCAGCACCGTGAGGGTGAGGGCGGCCAGGCGCACGAGGAGGCCGTAGAGCCGGACGACGCGGGGGCGGCCCGGTGCGGCGGGGCGCATCCAGTGGGCGAGGTTCACCACCATGAAGGGCAGCAGCAACAGCCACAGGGCACGGCTGCCGTCGCCGGAGGTGAGGTTGCACCAGACGTACGCCTCCTGGACGGGCCCCTGACCGGGGTGCGTACCGGGCTCGGCGTCCTCGGCGCGCCGGAAGACGGCGGCAGTGTCGTCGCCGGTGATCCGGACCGTGCGCGGATCACCGAGCATCTTCTCCGGGGTCGTGCCGCCGACCCCGTGCACCAGGAGTTCCAGATCGGTCTCCGGGCCGCCCGCCACTGCGGCGGCCGGGTGCCCGGTGATGCCGGGTCCGTCCGGTGTCCCGGTCGCCGGCCGCCCGGTGGTCCGTTCCCGCGCGCGTTCCACTGTTCTCGCACTTCCCCCGACACCTGAAGGCCTGTCCGTGCGCGCTCCACGATCTCGGGTCGCCCGGCGGCACACAGCCGTTGTCACGGAATCTCCCCGATCCGGGTGACGGGCAAGCGGGGCGAGAGACGCCTGATTGGCATGTGCGCGTCGCGTCAGGCGGGTGGCGCAACTGGTGGCGACCCGTGAAAAGATGGGACGCCCGCGCCTCTCAGGCTGCGGGAAGGTCCTGGTCGGAGCTGGTGCCGGGGTCGTGTCGGACGGTTGTCGGCGAAAGGACCGGAGCGTACGTGAGCGAGAATCAGAACCTCCTCGCGGAGCAGCGCCGCGCCCTGATCCTGGACGAGGTCCGGCGCCGGGGCGGTGTGCGGGTGAACGAACTGACCCGCAAGCTCGGCGTGTCGGACATGACCGTGCGCCGTGATCTCGACGCGCTCGCCCGCCAGGGCGTGCTGGAGAAGGTGCACGGTGGCGCGGTGCCGGTGGTCGAGGCCAGCACCCACGAGCCGGGCTTCGAGGCGAAGTCGGGGCTGGAGCTGACCGCCAAGGAGGACATCGCGCGTTCCGCGGCGCGGCTGGTCGCCCCGGGTACGGCGATCGCCCTGTCCGGCGGTACGACCACGTACGCGCTCGCGCAGCACCTGCTGGAGGTGCCCGATCTGACCGTGGTGACGAACTCGGTGCGGGTCGCCGACGTCTTCCACGCGGCGCAGCGGACCTCGGGCCAGCGGCAGGGCGCGGCCACGGTGGTGCTGACCGGTGGTGTGCGCACCCCGTCGGACTCGCTGGTGGGACCGGTCGCCGACCAGGCGATCGCCGCGCTCCACTTCGACGTGCTCTTCCTCGGTGTGCACGGCATATCGGTGGAGGCCGGGCTGTCCACACCGAACCTCGCCGAGGCCGAGACCAACCGGCGGCTGGTGCACTCCGCGCGCCGGGTCG
Source organism: Streptomyces albidicamelliae (assembly GCF_025642175.1). Classification (NCBI taxonomy): domain Bacteria; kingdom Bacillati; phylum Actinomycetota; class Actinomycetes; order Kitasatosporales; family Streptomycetaceae; genus Streptomyces; species Streptomyces albidicamelliae. The sequence goes on from NZ_CP106795.1 coordinate 1,231,130, forward strand.
TGGTGGTCGCCGACCACACCAAGTGGGGGACGGTGGGCCTGAGTTCCTTCGCGACGCTGGAGCAGGTGGACACGCTCGTCACCGACGCGGGCCTGCCGGGGGACGCGCGCGCGGAGATCTCCGAGCATCTGCCGCGGCTGATCGTGGCGGGCGAGCAGGACGACGAGGGCAGCTACGAGAGCGACGACGACATCTGACGTCTCGTCAGTTAGCCTGGCCGTCAACGCCGTTGTTCCGTACGGCACTTCACGAGGGGTGGGTCGTCATGGCTCAGCGTCTGCGCCCGGTCGGTCCGGAGTTCGTCGAGACCGCGCCGGTGCGGCTGGTGTTCACCCGTGACATGGCAGCCGCCCCCGGCGCCGTCTTCCAGGCCCTCGCCGAGGACCTGGAGGGCTGGCCCGCATGGTTCTCGGCCGTGTCCTCGGCCCGGCCGACCGAGGGCGGGCGTGAGGTCCGGCTGCGCGGCGGCACCCGCTTCGAGGAGACGATCCTCGCGGCGAAGGCGCCCGAGCTGTACGCCTACCGGGTCGACGTGACCAACACGCCGGGCGCCCGCGCCTGGGTCGAGGAGTGGCGGCTCACCCCGGCGGGCACCGGAACCCGGGTCCGGATGACCTTCGCGCTCGACGGCACGGCAGCATTCCGGCTGGTCTGCCGTCTGATCCGGCCGGGCGTCGGCCGCGCGTTCCGCACCGCGGTGACGGCGCTGGACCGGCGACTGCGGTAGCACCGGATCCTCGGAGCGGATCGGCCTCCGGGCCTCGGGGCGCCCGGCCCCGGACGGCCTCAGTCGGGCCAGACGCCCGTCGCGAGCAGGGTGTCGATGGCCGTGGCGTACGGGGTGATGTCCAGGCCCTGGCCGACGAGCCACGCGTCCGAGTAGTACTTGTCGAGGTACCGGTCGCCCGGATCGCACAGCAGCGTGACCACGCTGCCCCGGCGCCCCTCGGCCACCATCTCCGAGACGATCTTCAGCGCGCTCCACAGCCCGGTGCCGGTCGAGCCGCCCGCCTTCCGGCCGATGGCCCGCTCCAGGGCCCGCACCGCGGCGACGCTCGCCGCGTCGGGGACCTTCATCATCCGGTCGATCGCGCCGGGCACGAAGCTCGGCTCCATGCGCGGTCTTCCGATGCCCTCGATCCGGGAGCCGCAGTCGCAGGTGACGTCCGGATCGCCGGTGGTCCAACCCTCGAAGAAGCAGGAGTTCTCCGGGTCGGCCACACAGATGCGGGTGTCGTGCTGCATGTAGTGCACATAGCGCGCGAGGGTCGCGGACGTGCCGCCGGTGCCCGCGGTCGCGACGATCCACGCCGGCTCCGGGAACCGCTCCAACTCCAGCTGCCGGAAGATCGATTCGGCGATGTTGTTGTTGCCGCGCCAGTCGGTGGCCCGCTCGGCGTAGGTGAACTGGTCCATGTAGTGGCCGCCGGTCTCCACCGCGAGACGGGCGGACTCCTCGTACATCTTCCGCGAGTCGTCGACGAAGTGACATCGACCGCCGTGGAACTCGATGAGACGGCACTTCTCGGCACTCGTCGTGCGCGGCATGACGGCGATGAAGGGCACGCCGATCAGCTTCGCGAAGTAGGCCTCGGAGACGGCGGTGGAGCCGCTGGACGCCTCGATCACCGGCCGGTCCGGACGGATCCAGCCATTGCACAGGCCGTAGAGGAACAGCGAGCGGGCGAGCCGGTGCTTGAGGCTGCCGGTGGGGTGGGTCGACTCGTCCTTGAGGTACAGGTCGATGCCCCACCGCTCCGGCAGCGGGAAGCGCAGGAGGTGGGTGTCCGCCGACCGGTTGGCGTCCGCCTGCACCTTGCGGACGGCTTCTTTCAGCCACACACGGTAGGCGGCGTCACTGCGGTCGACGTCGAGGGTGGCGCCGGTCCGGGCCTGGGGGATGGTGCTCACGACGGTGCTCCTTACGCTGGGCGCCGACGGCGCTTCACGCGCCCGACCCTTCGAGCATAGGCATCATTCATACCGCTTCCCACCTGCATAAACGCATCTTTGAGCCACCCAAAGACGCCCTGAGGCACAGAAGTACGAGGATTCCGGGGGCGCATTGGCGCGAGTGCTCCGGCGGGTCGTCGCACGGGCCCCGTGCGTACTGGTGCTCCACGCCGCATCGGGGCAGACTGCACGCGTCGGGACGATCGCCCCGAACAGGGGCGCCCACGGAACCACGAAGACACGCGCAAGGGGGCTGCGAGGGATGGCGGAGCCGGAATTCACGGCCACGGGCGTGCGGATCGGCAAACGGCTGCGTTCGCTCACCCGGGCCGGACAGGTCCGGATCAACGACGGCAGGCTGGAGCTGCTCACCAGCTACGGCAGCGAGATAGACAGCGCGCCCGTGCAGGCGGTGCGTGCGTCCAAGCCGTGGTTCGCGCCGGACGACCGGGCACTGGCCGACCTCAACGGCAATCGGTACCTGCTGACGCTGGGCGAGCACGATCCGGCGCCGGGTCAGGCGGGTCCGCCGGCCGCGCGGCGGTTCATCGAGGCGGTGCGCAGGGCGGCCGGCCGCGGCGGCTGAGAGACGGGGACGGGTACGCGGAGCAGCGGTCGGTCGCGGCGAGTTGCGGGAGTTCCCGCGCTGCGTCACGCTGGTCCCACGTCACTCTGGGTTTACCGGCGATAACGCTGCGAACCAGCCCGCCGGCCACGACAGCAGGCGGACGTTTGGACGCAAGCACCCTGCTGGATCCGTTGTTCTCCGTGTTCTTCCGGTCCTCCGGAATTCGGTTCCTTCCGGACCTCACATCGGGGAGTCGCAGCCGTGATCAGTCATCCAAGCAGGCACTGCACGGTGGAGCTCCAAGCCCTGCCGTCGCGGATCGGCCAGGTCCGCAGAATCGTATCTGCGCAGTTGCGCTACTGGCATATGGACCCGTTGATAGACCGGGCCGCGCTCGGTGTGACCGAGCTGTTGAGCAATGTCCACCGGCACGCCAGGCCCGACAAGTCATGCACCGTCGAGCTGGAGCTGCTGCCGGACCGGCTCACGGTCTCGGTGCGCGACCACGATCCGCGTCTTCCCGTGCTGGCCGACGCCGAGGACGCGCCGGACGCGACCCCGTTGGCCACCTGCGGGCGAGGTCTGGCGATGGTCGCCGCGGTGAGCGCGAGCTGGGGGGCGCGGCCGGACGGCGACGACGGCAAGATCGTGTGGTTCACGCTGCCCGCCCCGGCCGCGGTGCGCGCCCACGCGGCGCGTGCGCCGCACCGTGCGACGGAGCGGCAGCCCGCGGCGGCCCGGCCGGAGACGCGGCCGGCTCCGGCGACCGAGCCCGCACGGACCGGCGCCCCGGTCGTCATCGGTACGACGGTGCCCCTCGGCGGGGCGACCCCGACTCCGGTGGGGGCCGGGGTTCCGGTGGGCGCCCGGGCCTCGGTGGATGCGGTGGCTCCGGTCGCTGCGGGTGCTCAGCGGGGTGCCTCGGCTCCGGTGGGTGCGGGCACGCCTGTCGGTGCGGGCACGCCTGTCGGTGCGGGCGCGCCGGTGGGCCACCGGGACTCGGTGGATGCGGTGGCTCCGGTCGGTGCCGGGGTTCCGGTCGGTGCCGGTGCTCCGGGCGGCAGGTCCGCTTCAGCTGACGGCGCGGGGAACTCCGGGGCCACGGCTCGGGTGACGGCCGGGCAGCCTTGACGGCAGCCGGTGCTCCGGGCGCGGTGTCGCATCGGCCGACGCCGCGAACCGAACCCCGCCTCCACTCTCGCTCCACTCACCCCGGCGCCCGCCTTCGAAGAGCCGCCGGGAGCCGCGCCCTCACCCCGTCCCCGCGGTTGCGCGGGACACCAGACCTCCGCCCGGTCGGCCGCAGTCGCCCGACCGGGCGGTGACCAACTCCGGGACCGGGACCGCCCGGCGTCCCGTCCCGCTCACTCCGTCCCGATCGCCCGCAGGATGTCGAGGCGACCCGCTCGGCGGGCCGGGCGGAGGGCGGCGAGGGCCCCCGCGGTGAGGCCCACGAGCAGGATCACCGCGAGCCGTACCGGCGGGAGGGCGAAGGTGAACGCCGAGTCACCGGCGCCGTCGGAGGCCTTCACCAGCACCCAGCCGAGGAAGGTGCCGAGGCCGAGCCCGCCCGCCGTCCCGAAGGCGGCGACCAGGACCGACTCCCAGCGCACCATGGCCCGCAACTGGCCGCGGGTCTGCCCGACGGCCCGCAGGAGACCCAGTTCCCGGGTGCGTTCGTGCAGCGCGAGCGTCAGCGTGTTGGCGATGCCGAGCAGGGCGATGACGACCGCGAGGGCGAGCAGGGCGTAGACGAGGGTGAGCATCATGTCGATGCCGCCCGCCGAGGACCGCGCGTACTCGTCCCGGGTCTGGACCTCGGGATTGCCGTACCGCGCCGCGACCTTCCGTACGGCCGCCTTGCCCGCGTCCGCGTCCACGCCGGACTTGAACGTGACCGCGATCAGACCGTCCGAGTCCTGCGTGCGGTGCGGGGCCCAGGCGGACCGGGTGACGACGTAGTCGCCGACGAGTTCGGAACGGCCGTAGACCGCGCGGACGGTGAAGGTCTCACTCCTGCCGCCGGTGAAGGTGAGCCGGGCGGTGTCACCGGTGCGCAGGTGCTGCCGGGCGGCCTCCGTCCGGGTCAGCGCGAGCCCGTCACGGCCGAGGTCGCGCAGTGAACCGGTGACCGCGCCGAGGTCGAAGGTACGGGCGAGGGCCACCGGGTCGGTGACCGTCAACGCGCGGCCCCTGCCGTTGACTTCGGCGACCCCGCGGCCGAGTCCGACGGCGGTGTCGACCTCCGGCAGCCGTTGCAGGGCCGGGGCGAGCCGGGGGCTGAGCCCGCTGCCGCCCGCGCCGAAGGACGGGGTGCTGACGGCCACGTCGCCCGCGAAGGACCGCGACACCGTCTGGTCCATGGTGGCCTTCAGCGAGGCCCCGAACACGGTGAACAGCGACACCACGGCCACGCCGATCATGAGCGCGCTCGCGGTGGCGGCCGTACGCCCGGGACTGCGCACGGCGTTGCGCCGGGCGAGGCCGCCGGTGACGCCGCGCAGCCGGTCCAGGGGGCCGCCGAGCAGGCGTACCGCCGTACCGGCGGCGACCGGGCCGAGGACCACGAAGGCCGCGAGGGCGAGCAGGGCGCCGGTTCCCGCCAGCCACAGCGAGGGCGTGACGAGGACGCCGGTGAGGGTCGCGGCGAGAGCCGCCGCACCGAGGGCGGCGCCGGCGATCGCGCGGGGACGGGAGGCGCCGGAGCCGTCGACGGCCGTCTCGCGCAGGGCTGCCAGGGGGCGGTGCGTCCGGCGCGCCGGACCGGCAGCAGCGCGGAGCCGAGGCAGACCAGCACGCCCACGGCGAACGGCAGGACCATCGAGAGTGTCCTGATCACCAAGTCGCCTTCGGGGAAGGGGAATCCGATCGCCGGGAAGAGCGCCTGCAGACCGGCGGCGATACCGACACCGCCGGCGAGGCCGGTGAGGGACGCGGCGAGCGCGACCATGGCGGCCTCGGCGAGAGCCGAGGTGGTGACCTGACGACGTGCGGCGCCGAGGGCGCGCAACAGGGCGTTCTCCCGGGTGCGTTGGGCGACCACGATCGCGAACGTGTTGTGGATGGAGAAGGTGGCGACGAGCAGGGCGACGCCGGAGAAGACCAGCAGGAACGTCGTGAAGACGGTCAGGAACTGGCTGGAGATCATGTCGGTGTTCTCCCGGGCCGACTGCTGACCCGTGATGGCCTCGACCCCCGCGGGCAGGACGGGGGTCAGCCGGTCGACCAGCTGCCGCCGGCCGACTCCGGGCCCGGCCCGCACCGCGATGCTCGCCGCCTGCCCGGGGCGTGCGGTGAGGTATTTCCCGGCGTCGGCGGTGGTCATGCCGGTGAAGGTCACCTGTGCCATGCCGTCCTGCCCGCCGAACGTGGCGAGCCCGACGATGGTCACCCGCACGGGGTCCGGGGTGCGCAGGGTGGTGGTGTCGCCGACCTTCAGACCGCCCTTCTTCGCGGCCCCCCGGTTGACCACGACCTCGCCGGACCTCGCCGGGGCACGGCCCTCGGCGATCCGGTACGGGTTCAGTCCGGGGTCGGTGATCCAGTTGCCGGCGAGGGTGGGCGGGCCCTGACCGCCGACGGGTTTGCCGTCGGAGCCGACGAGTTGGCCCGCGCCCTGGATGTCCGGGGCGGCGGCCGCCACACCGGGGACCCGCTCGATCGTCTCGGCCAGCGAGGCGGGCACCGGCCGCCTCACCCCCTGGGCCTCGCCGGGCGTGGTGATGGCGTCGGCGCCGCGCACCACGGCGTCGGTGCCGCTGGTGGCCTCGCCGAACATGTTGCCGAAGCTCGCGCGCAGCGTGTCGCCCATGACGAGGGTGCCGGTCAGGAAGGCGACACCGAGGAACACGGCGAGGAACGTACCCGCGAAGCGACGCCGGTGCGCGCGCAGTGAGGTGAGGCCGAGCCGCAGCGTCGTGTTCATGTCCGCACCTCGAAGGCCTTCATGCGGTCGAGGACCATGTCCGCGGTCGGGGACTCCATCCGGTCGACGAGCCGCCCGTCGGCGAGGAAGAGCACCTCGTCGGCGTGGGCGGCGGCCACCGGGTCGTGGGTGACCATGACGACCGTGCGGTCCATGTGCCGTACGGCCCGGCCGAGGAGGCCGAGCACCTCCGCGCCGGAGCGGGAGTCGAGGTTGCCGGTCGGCTCGTCGGCGAAGACGACGTCCGGCCGGCCGGCGAACGCCCGTGCCACGGCGACGCGTTGCTGCTGCCCACCGGAGAGTTCGGCGGGCCGGTGGTGCAGCCGGTCGCGCAGTCCGACGACGTCGACGAGCGCGTCGATCCACGCGTGGTCGCCCGTACGGCCGGCCAGGTCCAGCGGCAGCGTGATGTTCTCCGCGACGGTCAGCGTCGGCACCAGGTTGAACGCCTGGAAGACGAAGCCGACGCGGTCGCGGCGCAGCAGGGTCAGGCGGCGGTCGTCCAGCGCGCCGAGCTCGGTGTCGCCGATGTGGGCGGTCCCGGCGGTGAGCGTGTCGAGGCCGGCCGCGCAGTGCATGAGCGTGGACTTGCCGGAGCCCGACGGGCCCATGATCGCCGTGAAGCGTCCGGCGGGGAAGGCCACGTCCACGCCGTCCAGGGCGCGGACGGCGGTGTCGCCACCGCCGTACACCTTCACGGCGCCGGTCACGCGGGCCGCGGCGCGCGGGGCGGTCGTGGTGGTCATGCCGCACCGCCCTTGCCGATGCGGCCGAAGTGCTCCTCCAGGACGGAGAGGCGCCGCCAGTACTCCTCCTCGTCGATCTCCCCGGCGGCGAAGCGGCGGCCCAGGACGGCGAGCGGCGAGTCGCCCGCCGGGCGCCCACCGTCCAGCGGGCGCCAGGGGCCGCCGCGGCCGCGCAGGCCGGTGCGGCGAAGGAAGGTGACGGCGCCGAGCACGACGGCCGCCCAGATCAGCGGGAAGAACAGGATCCAGGGGCCGGGTCCGCCGTCCCAGTCGGCCAGGGTCTGCATGTCGGTCGTCTCCCTCGTCGGCGTCGGTCTTCGGGTGATGCCAAGAGGCTCCCTCCGCGAGGTGCTCCGGGTCGTCGTGCGGCCGGCGGCAGTACGCGTACGTCCCGGGGAGTACGCGGAGGGGATGCGCGCTGCTCCTCGTGGCGTGCCGCCGGGCCGTGTGACGGAGGCGGACCGGGCACGCCTGGCCGTGCGAGAAGGCATGTCCACGGCACGCCGTCCGCGTCGGCCGGCCGTGAACTCGGACAGGCGCGAGCCGAGAACCGCGCACTCCGGTGGACGAGACGATCGAGCCGCGCGTACGGCGGTGCCCCCGGCGGCGAGCTGCCCCATCTCCCGGCTCCCGGTTCCAAGGCCAGCGTCGGCGGAAGGGGTTCGCGCGGTCTACGACGACGGGCGTACGGGACGATTGGGCGGGCCTGGCCCGATCACGCGGATCACTGTTCGTCCGCCCGGTTCCGGAGCGGTGCGGCGCGCGGAGGACGAGAGGCGGAGCGCCGCCGGCCGGATCCGCCCCGGCCGCGGCGGCGAACCGGTGGCCCGATCGCGGTGCGTGTCCGGCACGCCCGCGCGGGTGGCTCGCCCGCCCGGGTGGCTCGGCCGCGCGGGTGGCTCGCCCGCCCGGGTGGCTCGCATGCGCTCCGGCGGCGTGTCCGCCGTCTAGGCGGCCAACGCCCCCAGTGGGTCGTCCAGTACCGGCTGCCAGGCCAACTCGGCCGCGCCGACCAGGCTGTTGTGGTCGAGGGTGCACGGCAGGATCGGTACGCCGCCACTCTGTCCCCACAGGCTGCGGTCGGCGACGACCGCCCGCAGCCTGTGGGCGTCGGCGTCCAGGAGCGTGCGGTGCAGGCCGCCGAGGATGATGCGGTCGGGGTTGAGGATGTTGACCAGTCCGGCGAGGCCGAGACCGAGGCGGTCGATGAGGGCCTCGGCGGCCCGGCGGACGGCCGGATCGCCGTACTGGGTGCGCAGCAGGTCGTTGGCCTGCTGGAGCAGCGACACCTCGGGACCCGGCTCCCGGCCCGCCTCCACCAGCAGGGCCAGCGGGTCGGCCTCGACGTCCAGGCAGCCCCGGCTGCCGCAGTGACAGGGCCTGCCCTCGGGGTTGACGGTGAGGTGGCCGACCTCCAGGGCGAGGCCCGAACTGCCGGTGTGCAGGCGGCCGTCGAGGACCAGCGCGCCGCCGACGCCGCGGTGCCCCGTGGCCACGCACAGCAGGTCGCGGGCGCCCCGGCCGGCGCCGTGCCGGTGCTCGGCGAGCGCGGCGAGGTTGACGTCGTTGCCCGCGAACGCCGGTCCGGTGATGCCTGCGTCGCGCACGCACTCGGCGAAGGTGCGCCGCACCGGGGCGCCGACCGGCCAGGCGAGGTGCAGCGGGTTGAGGGCGAGACCGTCGGGTTCGGCGACGGCGGACGGCACGGCGAGTCCGGCGCCGACGCAGCGGCGGCCGGTGGTGCGCAGCAGTTCGGCTCCTGCCTCGACGACCGACCGCAGCACCTTCGCCGGGTCGGCGTCGACGGTCTCGCAGCCGGGCGCGGTGGCCACGATCCGCCCGCCGAGCCCGACCAGCGCGGCCCGGAACCCGTCGGCATGGACCTGCGCCGCCAGGGCGACCGGGCCCTCGTCGGCGATCTCCAGCCGGTGCGAGGGGCGGCCCTGGGAGCCCGCCGCCGCCCCCGGCCGGGCGTCCACCCGGATCAGGCCCAGCGCCTCCAGTTCGGCGGCCACCGCACCCGCCGTCGCACGGGTGACACCGAGTTCGGCGGTGAGCACGGCACGGGTCGGCGCCCGTCCGGTGTGCACGAGCTCCAGCGCGGGTCCCAGGGCACCGCGTCCCCGGTCCAGCCGTGCCCTCGAGGTGGTCCTCTCCCCCGCCGTCCGGGGATCCGCGTCGCCGCTCATGAGGGGGAGTCTCCCATGATCCGGATCATCGGTGGACTGCGCCGCCGTCACAGGCCGCTCACCCGCAGGGTGATGTTCAGCCGTCCGGTCAGGCCCAGCCAGGGCGGCGCCGTGCCGGGGTGGACGCGCGGCACACCGTGGTAGGCGAGCCGGGACGGGCCGCCGAACACGAACAGGTCCCCGCTGCGCAGTTCGACGTCGGTGTACGGCCTGGTGCGCGCGTCGGTGTTGCCGAAGCGGAACACGCAGCGGTCGCCGAGGCTCAGGGAGACCACCGGAGCATCGGACCGCTCGTCACCGTCGCGGTGCATTCCCATCCGGGCGTCGCCGTCGTAGAAGTTGATCAGCGCGATGTCGTACGGCTCCGCCGGCACCGCGGCCGGGCCGAGGGTGTCGGCCACCGCGCCCCGGGCGAGCGCGCCGAGCCAGGCCGGGAAGGGCTTGACGGGCGTCCCGTCGCCGTCGACGACCGTGCGGGCGTAGGCGTACGGGTGCCAGTGCCAGCCCAGGCAGACCTGCCGGGCGGTCATCGTGCCGCCGCCCGGGGTGCGGACCGTGCGCAGCCCGGCCGGGGGCCGCGCCCACTCCCGGCAGGCGGCCAGCAGCTCGCGCTGCCGGTCGGCGCCCAGCCAGTCCGGGGCGTGCACGGCGCCCGGCGCGACCTCCGCGCGCTCCCTGCCGAACAGCTCCGCGTCCACGCGCTCCATCTTGCCCCATGCCCGTCCCACCACCCCTGATCTGCGGCTCCGCTAGCCTGGACGCACGATGAGCGACCGTATGACGACACCGTGGGGCGAGGTCGAGCTGACCCGTTTCCCCGAGGATCCGCGCGACCGGCTGCGTGCCTGGGACGCCTCCGACGCGTACCTGCTGCGCCACCTGGCCGAGGAGCAGGTGCCGCTCACGGGCACGGTCGTCGTGGTCGGGGACCGGTGGGGTGCGCTGGTCACGGCGCTGGCGGAGCACCGGCCGACCCAGATCACGGACTCCTTCCTGAGCCAGGAGGCGACCCGCGCGAACCTGGCGCGGGCCGGCGTGGAACCCGGGGGCGTACGGCTCCTCACCACGCAGGACCCGCCGCCGGAGCGCGTGGACGTGCTGCTCGTCAGGGTGCCCAAGAGCCTGGCGATGCTGGAGGACCAGCTGCTGCGGCTGGCGCCCGCCGTGCACGCGGGCACCGTGGTCGTCGGCACCGGAATGGTGAAGGAGATCCACACCTCCACGCTCCGGTTGTTCGAGCGGATCCTCGGACCGACCCGGACGTCGCTGGCGCGGCAGAAGGCGCGGCTGATCTTCTGCACCCCGGACCCGGCGCTGGACCGGCCCGCGAACCCGTGGCCGTACAGCTACGCCCTACCCGGCGGGGTGGGTGCGGTGTCGGGCCGCACGGTGGTCAATCACGCGGGTGTCTTCTGCGCCGACCGGCTCGACATCGGGACCCGCTTCTTCCTCCAGCACCTGCCGGGCCCCGGCGCCGGCCGCGTGGTGGACCTCGGCTGCGGCAACGGCGTCGTGGGTACGGCGGTGGCGCTGGCCGACCCGACGGCCGAAGTGCTGTTCGTGGACGAGTCGTTCCAGGCGGTGGCCTCGGCCGAGGCGACGTACAAGGCCAACGGGGTCCCGGGGCATGCCGAGTTCCGGGTCGGTGACGGGCTGGCCGGGGTGGCGCCGGGCAGTGTGGACGTCGTCCTGAACAACCCGCCGTTCCACTCCCACCAGGCGACGACGGACGCGACGGCGTGGCGGATGTTCACCGGGGCGAAGCGGGCGCTGAGGCCAGGCGGCGAGCTGTGGGTGGTCGGCAACCGGCACCTCGGCTATCACGTGACCCTCAAGCGGCTGTTCGGGAACAGCGAACTGGTCGCGAGCGATCCGAAGTTCGTGGTGCTGAGGGCCGTCAGGAGGGGCTAGCCCGCAGGGCGGGCGGCGAGACGCCGAGTTCGCGCCGGCAGGCCTTGTCGCTCGCCTGGCCGTGGACGCCGACACCGGCGGCGGCCACGTCCGGCGGCTCCCCGAGGTGGAGGGTCGTGCTGCGCATGGTCAGCGGCGGGCCCCGGAGAGGAGGCCGATGATCCGGGTCACCTCACGGGCCATCGCCTCCCGGCCCACCGCCAGGTACTTGCGGGAGTCGACGGCCTCCGGGTGTGCGGCGAGGAACTCCCGTACGGCGCCGGTCATGGCGGCGTTGAGGGCCGTGCCGACGTTGACCTTGGCGATGCCGCCGCCGACGGCCGCGACCAGCCCGTCGTCCGGCACGCCGGAGGAGCCGTGCAGCACGAGCGGGAGGTCAAGCGCCGCGGACAGCCGTGCGAGCAGCGCGTGGTCCAGGGCGGCGGTGCGGGTGGTCATGGCGTGCACGCTGCCGATGGCGACGGCCAGGGCGTCGACCCCGCTGCCGGCGACGAAGTCCTGTGCCTGGCGCGGGTCGGTGCGGGCGCCGGGCGCGTGCGCGTCCCGTGCCGTCGGGGAGGGCGTCCGGCTCCCGCCCTGGCCGGGCTGCCGCCGACCTCCCCCAACTCCGCCTCGATCCACAGCCCTCGGGCGTGCGCCCAGTCGGCGGCGGCGCGCGTCGCGGCCAGGTTGTCCGCGTACGGCAGGCGGGCGGCGTCGTACATCACCGAGCTGAAGCCCGCGCCGGGCGCCTGCCGCAGCAGGTCGTCGCTCTGTACGTGGTCGAGGTGCAGGGCGACGGGCACGGTGGCCCGTTCGGCGGCGGCGACGGCGGCGCGGGCCAGCGGCAGCAGCCGCCCGTAGCGGTACTTGACGGCGTTCTCGCTGACCTGGAGGACGACGGGCGCGTCGGCCGCCTCGGCGCCTGCGACGACGGCCTCGACGTGCTCCAGGGTGATGACGTTGAACGCGGCGACGGCGGAGCGGGCCGCGGCGGCCCGGGTGACCAGCTCGCCGGTTGACGCAAGAGGCACGTGTCGTGTCCTTCCGGGGTGCGGGCGGCGGGTCAGGGGGCGAGGATGACCGAGCGGGTGAGGTGGCGCGGCCGGTCGGGGTCCAGGCCGCGGGAGGCGGCGACCGCGACGGCGAGCCGCTGTGCGCGGACGAGTTCGGCGAGCGGGTCGAGCCCGCCCCCGACCCACAGTCCGCCGGTGGCGCGCACCTGCTCGGCGAGCCCGTCGGGCGCCTCGCCGAACATCCAGGTGGCCGTGCCCGCGGTGGTGATGCTGATCGGGCCGTGGCGGTACTCCATCGCCGGATAGGCCTCGGTCCAGGACAGGGAGGCCTCGCGCATCTTCAGCCCGGCCTCGTTGGCGAGTCCGACCGTCCAGCCGCGCCCCAGGAACGTGAACTGGGTGCATTCGACCAGCCCTTGGGGCAGCGGACTGGTGAGGGCGGTACGGGCGTCGGTGACGGCGGCGCCGGTGTGCAGGCCGAGGTGGGCGCGCAGAAGGGTGAGGGCGGTGGTCGCGAACCGGGTCTGGACGACGGAGCGTTCGTCGGCGTAGTCCAGCACGACGAGGTCGTCGGCGGCCTTCGTGACCGGGGTGCCGGGGTCGGCGGTGACGGCCGTGGTGCGGGTGCGTCCCTTCAACTCGCCCAGCAGCCGGAGCACTTCGGTGGTGGTTCCGGAGCGGGTGAGGGCGACGACCCGGTCGTACGACCGCCCGGCCGGGAACTCGGAGGCGGCGAACGCGTCGGTCTCGCCCCGGCCGCTGCCCTCGCGCAGCGCGGCCACCGCCTGCGCCATGAAGTACGAGGTCCCGCACCCGACGACGGCGACCCGCTCCCCCGGATCCGGCAGCGCCGCGCGGTGCCGCCCGGCCTCCTCGGCGGCCCGTATCCAGCACGCCGGCTGGCTGTTCAGCTCGTCCTCGACATGGGTCATGCCCACACCCTCCCCTTGCTGATTGTTCTTGCAAGATATAGCGAGCTTTCGAGCACAATCAAGCAACTGACCGCAAGTGCCGGTGCGCTAGGGTCGCCGGAGAGGAAGAGGAGATCGGCAGAGGACCGAGGAACGGCCGCGGGACGATCGGCACGGGCTCGCCGGAGGATCGGCGAGTGCCCGGAGACCGCTCGGAGCCCGGCCGGAGCCCGGCCCTGGACCGATCGGAGAACGGAGGCCGCGGATGTCCCGGGACGCCCGCTGGAAGGCGCTGCTGGAACTGCTCGTGGAGCGCGGCCGGCTGGAGGTCGAGGAGGCGGCGGCGGAGCTCCAGGTGTCGGCGGCGACGATCCGCCGGGACTTCGACCAGCTGGCCGAGCAGCAGATGCTGGTGCGCACCCGGGGCGGAGCGGTGGTGCACGGGGTGTCCTACGAACTCCCCCTGCGCTACAAGACGGCACGGCGCGCCTCCGAGAAACAGCGGATCGCGAAGGCGGTCGCCGACCTGGTGGCACCCGGCGAGGCGGTCGGCCTCACCGGCGGGACGACGACCACGGAGGTGGCCCGCGCCCTCGCCGTGCGCGGTGATCTGTCCGCCGGCACACCGGCGCTCACCGTCGTCACCAACGCGCTCAACATCGCCAACGAACTCGCCGTACGGCCCCAGTTCAAGATCGTGGTGACGGGCGGGGTGGCACGCCCGCAGTCGTACGAGCTCATCGGCCCGCTCGCGGACGGGGTGCTGGGCCAGATCACGCTGGACGTGGCGGTGCTGGGTGTGGTCGCGTTCGACGTCGCGCACGGCGCGGCCGCGCACGACGAGGCGGAGGCCGCCATCAACCGGCTGCTGTGCGAGCGCGCGGAGCGGGTGGTGGTCGCCGCCGACTCCAGCAAGCTGGGCCAGCGGGCGTTCGCCCGCATCTGCGGGACGGAGCTGGTGAACACCCTCGTGACGGACACGGCGGTGGGCCAGGAGACCGTACGCCGCTTCGAGGAGGCGGGGGTACGGGTGCTGACGGTGTGAGCCCCGTCTGCGCTGCCGGTCCGCCCGCACGGCGCCAGCGGCCCACTTCGCCCGGGCACACCCTGCCGCGGGCTCAGAACGTGCCGCGGGCTCAGAACGCGCCGAGGTCGGCCTTCACGAAGCCCGCGCCCCGCTGGTCGTTGCAGCCGGACAGCGGCCGGTCGGCCGGGTCGGGCCAGGTGTCCTGGGCCTGGAGCGCCACGCTCACCAGGGTGAGCAGCAGGTCGACGTCGCTCGCGGCGTCGAGGCGCAGGGTCACCCACGGCGAGCCGGGCACGATCCTGATCGCACCCGAGCCCTTGAAGTCCTTGGCGAACCGGCGGACGGCCCGGTCCGTCAGTCTCAGGTCCACATCCCGGTCGGAGTGGAAGTGGGCGATCTCGCCCTGGAGCGAACTCACGGCCTGCCCCAGGCCGCAGCTCGGCACGGCGGGTCTCAGGTCCGGCCAGGTCGCCAGTTGCGCGAGCGCGCGCGAGGCCAACGTCATGGGCCCATCATGACGCGCTCATCCGCTCGCAACCAGCTCGTGAGCGAGCATTAACCGTCCGGCATCCGCCGCGGGCGACCGCGCCCGCACACGCGTACAGCCCCCGAACAGGCCCGCCGGCCATGTCCGTTGTTCCGGCCCGCCGGATCATGCCCGCACGTCGCCGCAGCCCGAGCACATCAAGAGGCGTACCGCGTCTACGACATACCGCCTCGCGACCGACGGAAGCCGGCCGCGGCACCGCGCCTCGTCACCTCGCCGACGGCGCCCGCGGGCCCGGGCGCGGGATCGGTCCTTGACGCGAGCACGGCATACGTCCCGCCGCTCACTTGCCCGCCGACCCACGGCCGCCCTAGCCTGGGTTTTGTGCCGCTAATAAACAAAACCCGAACGCACAGCGTCGTGCCGGGCCAGGACCTCGCTCGTCTGCGTGTGGCGATCACCGCCTTCTTCGCCCTGGACGGCTTCATCTTCGCGGGCTGGGTCGTCCGCATCCCCGACATCAAGCAGCAGACCCACGCGTCCGCCGGCTCGCTCGGGCTCGCGCTGCTCGGCGTCTCCGCGGGCGCCGTTCTGACCATGACCCTGACCGGTCGGCTGTGCCGCCGCTACGGCAGTCATCCGGTGACCGTCGCGTGCATGGTGGTGCTGGCGCTCAGCGTCGCACTGCCTCCGCTCACCCACTCGGCAGCGGCGCTGGGTGCCGTCCTGCTTCTCTTCGGCGCGGCGTACGGGGGTGTGAACGTCGCTTTCAACAGCGCCGCCGTCGATCTGGTGGCCGCCCTGCGCCGGCCGATCATGCCGAGCTTCCATGCCGCTTTCAGTCTGGGCGGGATGATCGGCGCCGGCCTCGGCGGGCTGGTCGCGGGCTTCCTCTCCCCGACCCGCCATCTGCTCGGCCTCACCCTGGTCGGGCTCCTCGTCACGGCGGTCGCCGGACGCACCCTGCTGCGGCACGAGCCTCCGGCGCCCGCCCACCGCACGCCCCCCTCACCGGCCGGGACGCACTCCAAGGCACGCTCGACGGGGGGCCGCGGCACGGTCGTCGTCTTCGGTCTCATCGCCCTGTGCACCGCCTACGGCGAAGGCGCCATGGCGGACTGGGGCGCGCTCCACCTCCAGCAGGACCTGGCCGCGTCCGCCGGGACGGCCGCCGCCGGGTACGCGTGTTTCGCACTGGCGATGACCCTCGGCAGGCTGACGGGCTCGACACTGCTGGCCCGCCTCGGCCGGGCCCGGACCGTGATCGCCGGCGGCACGGTCGCCTCCGCGGGCATGCTGCTCGGCTCCCTCGCGCCCTCGGTAGGGGCGGCACTGCTCGGCTTCGCCGTCACCGGACTCGGCCTGGCCAACCTCTTCCCGGTCGCCGTGGAGCGGGCCGGCGCCCTGGCCGGGCCGTCGGGCGTGGCCGTCGCGTCCACCCTGGGCTACGGCGGCATGCTGCTCGGACCGCCCGCGATCGGCTTCATGGCCGACTGGTTCTCCCTCCCCGTCGCCCTCACCAGCGTGGCCGCGCTGGCCGCTGTCGCCACGGTGATCGCGGTGTCGACACGGCGAGCGATGGGCGGCTGAGGCGGCCCCCCGCTGCGGGCGAGGCGGCCGGGTACTGCCGTTCCGCCGCCCCGGCACCCGCTCCGGGCGGCCGTCCGGCACCCGGTCTGGGTCGACGCCCGGCAGGCGACGGCTGATCGAGACGGCTCCGGATCCACGGTCCCGTACACAGCTGGCGCCCCGCCGAATCCCTCCCGCCGGCCAGGCGCAGCCGTTCTTCCGGCCCGTCCGGCCACCGCCCGCCCGCTCCTCCGTCGCAACCACCTTGACGCCGCAGCCCGGCTCGTCGGCATCCGGCGCTGCACCGGAACCCGCACCCGCACTTTCCGTGGGGCGTCGTCGCGAGGCCCGGTATCCCCGGCGTCCGCTCCGTCCGGCACACTCACCGCATGGAGACTGCCGAGTTCCTTCAGACCCTGGACCGGGAAGGGCGGTTGCTCGCGGCGGCCGCCGCCGAGGCCGGTCCCGACGCCAAGGTGCCGACCTGCCCGGAGTGGCAGGTGCGCGACCTGCTGCGGCACACGGGAGCCGTCCACCGGTGGGCCGCGGCCTTCGTGGCCGACGGGCACACGGCGCCGCGCCCCATGGGAGACGCTCCCGACCTGGACGGCGCCGAGCTCGTGGACTGGTACCGGGACAGCCACCGGCTGCTCGTCGACACCCTGACCTCCGCGCCCCCGGAGGTCGAGTGCTGGACCTTCCTCCCGGCGTCCGGACCCTCACCGCTGGCGTTCTGGATCCGGCGGCAGGCGCACGAGACGACCGTGCACCGCTACGACGCGGAAGCGGCACGCGGCGGCACGGCCACGCCGATCGCACCGGACTTCGCGGCGGACGGCATCGACGAGTTGCTGCGGGGTTTCCACGCCCGCTCCCGGAGCCGGGTCCGCAGCGAGGAGCCCCGTGCGCTGCGCGTGCGCGCGCAGGACGCCGGGGCGGACGCGGTGTGGACCGTACGGCTCACCACCGAGCCGCCGGTGACCGTGCGGGCGGAAGCCGGGACCGCCGAGGCCGAACTGTCGGGTCCCGCGGAGCAGTTGTACCTGGCGCTGTGGAACAGGGCGCCGGTGCCGAAGGTGACCGGTGACCACGCGCTCGCCACCTTGTGGCGGGAGGCGTCGGGCATCTGACGGCCGGTCAGCCCGACTCGTCCAGCATCCTCGCCAGTACCGCGCGCTGCACGGGCCGCACCTCACCGTGCAGCGCGCGCCCCTTCTCGGTGAGCATGACGCGCACCCCGCGCCGGTCCTCGGGACACATGGCCCGCTCGACCAGGCCGTCCTTCTCCAGGCGGCCGACCAGCCGGGACAGCGCGCTCTGGCTGAGATGGACGCGGTCGGAGATCTCCTGCACACGGTAGGCGCAGCCGCCGTCCGCGGCGGACCCCTCGGCCAGCAGGTCGAGGACCTCGAAGTCGCTGGCGCACAGCCCGTGCCCGTGCAGTTCCCGGTCCAGCTCGCACTGGGTGCGGGCGTGCAGGGCCAGGATGTCCCGCCACTGCTCCGCGAGCGCCTGCTCGGCCTTGTTCGCCGCCATGAGCGCACCGTAGCAGAGAATCCGAATTGTTGCATCGTAATTAAATGCGCTTGCATTCGATGCATGTGCATGTAGTGTCGTCGGCATGACCTCTCCGCTCACCACCCCCACGACCCCGTCCTCGGGAGTCCGCTGGACTCCCCGGCTGTGGGGCACCCTGCTGGTGCTGTGCGCCGCGATGTTCCTGGACGCGCTCGACGTGTCGATGGTCGGCGTCGCGCTGCCGTCCATCGGCTCCGACCTGCATCTGTCCACGTCGACGCTGCAATGGATCGTCAGCGGCTACATCCTGGGATACGGCGGGCTGCTCCTGCTCGGCGGCCGGACGGCGGATCTCCTCGGCCGGCGCCGGGTGTTCCTGGTGGCCCTCGGCGTCTTCGCGCTGGCGTCCCTGCTCGGCGGGCTCGTGGACTCCGGTCCGCTGCTGATCGCCAGCCGCTTCATCAAGGGCCTCAGCGCCGCCTTCACCGCGCCCGCCGGCCTGTCGATCATCACCACGACGTTCCCCGAGGGCCCGCTGCGCAACCGCGCCCTCTCCATCTACACCACCTGCGCCGCCACCGGCTTCTCCATGGGCCTGGTGCTGTCCGGCCTGCTCACCGAGGCCAGCTGGCGCCTCACCATGCTGCTGCCCGCGCCGATCGCCCTGATCGCCCTCCTCGCCGGCCTCAAACTGCTGCCGCGCAGTGCCCGCGAGGAGAACCACGCCGGTTACGACATCCCCGGCGCCGTCCTCGGCACCGCGTCGATGCTGCTGCTGGTGTTCACCGTCGTCCAGGCCCCGCAGGCCGGCTGGGCCTCGGCCCGCACCCTGCTGTCCTTCCTGGCCGTCGCGGTCCTGCTGACCGCGTTCGTGGCGGTCGAGCGACGCTCGCCCAGCCCGCTGATCCGGTTGGGAGTGCTCCGCTCGGGCAGTCAGATCCGCGCCCAGCTCGGCGCGATCGCCTTCTTCGGCTCCTACGTCGGCTTCCAGTTCCTCACCACGCTGTACATGCAGTCCCTGCTCGGCTGGTCCGCGCTGCACACGGCGCTCGCCTTCCTGCCGGCGGGCGCGCTGGTGGCGGTGTCCTCGACCAAGGTCGGCGCGATCGTCGACCGGTTCGGCACCCCGCGGCTGATCGCGACCGGCTTCGCGCTGATGGTCCTCGGGTACGCCCTGTTCCTGCGCGTCGACCTGGACCCGGTGTACGCCGCCGTCGTCCTGCCCTCGATGCTGCTGATCGGCGCGGCCTGCGCACTGGTCTTCCCCTCGCTCAACATCCAGGCCACCAACGGGGTCGAGGACCACGAGCAGGGCATGGTCTCCGGTCTGCTCAACACCTCGGTGCAGGTCGGCGGTGCCGTCTTCCTGGCGGTGGTCACGGCGGTGGTCACCGCGGGCGCACCCGCCCACGCCGGCGCACAGGCCGTCCTCGACAGCTACCGTCCGGGCTTCGTGGTCGTCACCGGCATCGCGGCCCTCGGCCTGCTCATCACCCTCACCGGACTGCGCCGGCGGCCCAGCCTGCCGTCGGTCGTGGTCGCCCGGTCCACCGTGGAGGAGGCGGAGGCGGAGCGCGTCGCCGTCGGCGACTGAGGCTCCGCCCTGAGGGGAACGCCTCACACGTGCGCCCGGCGGCGACCTGACCGGCCCGCCGGGCGCACGCCTGCGGGCCGGTCGCGCCGGTCGCGCAGCGGCTCGCTGGGGCGTGTGACCGAGCGCCAGGCAAGGGCGGGCGTGACCGGTGCTCCGGCCTGAGCTCGCCGGATCGTCGTACGGCAGCCCGCCCCGAGGCCGGCCGGATCCGCTGCGCGAGTCGTGGGCGGTGCGCTCAGCCGCCCAGCCAGCCCGGCCGTACCAGGCCCGACTCGTAGGCCAGCACGACGAGTTGGGCGCGGTCCCGGGCACCGAGCTTCACCATCGTGCGGCTCACATGGGTCTTGGCGGTGAGTGGGCTGACCACCAGGCGGCGGGCGATCTCCTCGTTGGACAGGCCGATGCCGACCAGCGCCATCACCTCCCGCTCCCGCTCGGTCAGCAGGGAGAGCGAGCCGGCCGCCGCGGGCTCCTTCGAACGGGCCGCGAACTCGGCGATCAGCCGGCGGGTGACACCGGGCGACAGCAGGGCGTCCCCTTCGACCACGGCCCGTACGGCGCGCAGCAGTTCCTCCGGTTCCGTGTCCTTGACCAGGAAGCCGGAGGCGCCCGCGCGGATCGCCTCGAAGACGTACTCGTCCAGTTCGAAGGTGGTGAGCATGACCACCTTCACGTCCTTCAGCTCCGTGTCCCCGGTGATGCGGCGGGTGGCGGCCAGTCCGTCCAGCAGGGGCATGCGGATGTCCATGAGGACGACGTCCGGCCGCAGTTCGCCCACCAGGCGCAGCGCCTCCTCACCGTCGGCGGCCTCGCCGGTCACCCCGATGTCCGGCTGCGCGTCCAGCAGCGCCCTGAACCCCGCCCGCACCAGGGACTGGTCGTCGGCGAGCAGTACCCGGATCACTGGTCCTCCCTGAGGCGCGACGGCAGTACGGCGAGCACCCGGAAGCCACCGTCGGGGCGTGGGCCCGCCTCGATGGTGCCACCCAGCGCGGCGGCCCGCTCACGCATTCCGGCGAGTCCGTTCCCGCTGCCCCCGGCGTCCGCGCCGGTGGCGGGTCCGTCGTCGTCGATCCGCAGCCGCAACCCCCCGGCGTCGTGGGCGAGGTGCACGCGCGCGTGCCGCGATCCCGAGTGCCGTACGACGTTGGTGAGGGCCTCCTGGACGATGCGGAACGCCGCCAGGTCGGCGCCCGGCGGGAGGTGCGGCGACCGGCCCTCGATCTCCACGGTGAGTCCCGCTGCCGCCGCCTGCTCCACGAATTCGGGCAGCCGGTCCAGCCCCGGGGCGGGGGCGCGCGGCGCCGCCCCGGGGGCGCGCAGGGTGTCGAGGACCTGGCGGACCTCCCCGAGCGCCTCCTTGCTGGCGGCCTTGATGGTGGTGAGCGCGGCCCGCGCCTGCTCGGGATCGCTGTCGAGGAGCACCAGGCCCATGCCCGCCTGCACGTTGATGACGGAGATGCTGTGCGCGAGGACGTCGTGCAGTTCGCGGGCGATCCGCAGCCGTTCCTCGTCGGCGCGCCGCCTGGCCGCCTCGGCGCGGTCCGCGCGTTCGCGCGCCCACTGTTCGCGGCGCACGCGGGCCAGTTCGGCCACGGCGACGATCGCCAGCACCCAGGTGGCCAGGACGATCTCCTGGGTGAGGCCCGCCCGCTCGTCCCCCGCGGGTGGCAGCAGGCGGTAGAGCCACAGCGCGACCAGGGCGTGTCCGGCCCACAGCAGGCCGATGGCCGTCCAGGCGGCCCGCCGGTGACCGTCGACGACCGCGCTGAAGCAGGCGACGGCGACGGCGAGGAAGACGGGGCCGTACGGGTAGCCGAGGGCGAGGTAGGCGAGGGCCGCCACCGTCGTGCCGAAGGCCACGGTCACCGGGTGGCGGTGCCGCCACAGCAGCAGGAGCGAGGCGACGACCAGCAGGGCGCGTCCGTAGCCGTCGAGGGGTACGCGGTGCTGCTGCCCGTGCGCGGAGAAGGTGGTGCCGATCAGCACGAACGCGGTGATGAGCGCGGTGGAGCGCCACGGCAGCCGGGAGCGGTACGCCTCCGGGTCGTGGTGCCGGTTCCACCACGGGGGTCCGTACCGCCACCAGTGCGAGGGACCGCCTCCCTGCTCCTCTTCCATGTCCGCCACGCTAGACGGCAACCGGCCACGAGGGCGTCGGCCGGACGAGGTGATCACCGATACTCCCCGGGGAGTACGTCCGCCGGTGCCGGGACCGTGCCGGTCCGGCGCGCCGGTGCCGCAGGGTGCGCCCTCGGGGCTCGTACGCCGGCGGACTGTCAGGACCCCCGTGACCTCACGGGGTCGTTCTCGCGGACCCGTCGTCTTCGTGTCGGCGCCACCTCGCGGCCAGCCCCACCGGGCCTGCGGGCCCCGGCCGCTCCCCGTGCGCGGCGCACCCGGCGGGACGGTGGCCCGAGCGGACCGGTGCCCGCGGCGTGCGCCCGGGGGACGGCAGCGGACGCGGCGACCCCGCCCCGCCCCAGGGGCCCCTAGGGGCTTTCGTCTGGATCAGCCCGGGTCCGTGACGCCCGGCACGGCACCTCGCCGCGTTGTCGGACCACCCGAGTACGTCCAGTACGCGGGTGATCCTCCGCCTTGCGACGCACCGCGCCGGACGCCGCGGCCTGATCCGACCTGATCCAGACGAAACCCCCTAGCCCGCCAGCCCCACCTCGTGGGCCAAGCGGCCGACCGCGTGCCGGAAGAAGGTGGCGCGGTCCTCCACCACGCGGTTGAACTGGCCGAACAGCTCGAATCCGATCAGGCCGAACAGCTGCGCCCAGGCCGCGACCATCGGCGCGGCCACCTCGGGCGGCAGCTCCGGCGCGATGTCGGCCGCGATCCTCTCCGCCTCGGGGCGCAGGTCGTCCGGGAGCGCCGGGACGGCGAGGCCGGGCCCCTGGTGGGCGTCGCGGATGATCCCGATGAGGGCGAGGCCGACGCGGGACGCGGCGGGGACGGTGGTCTCGGGGGCCGAGTAGCCGGGCACGGGCGAGCCGTAGATCAGCGCGTACTCGTGCGGATGACCGAGCGCCCAGTCGCGCACCGCCTCGCACACGGCCGTCCAGCGTTCCCGGGGCGAGCCGCCGGCCGCGGTGTCCCGCGCCCGCTCCGCCGCCTCGCCGAGAGAGTCGTACGCGTCGATGATGAGCGCGGTCAGCAACTCGTCCCGGCTCGGGAAGTACCGGTACACGGCCGAGGAGACCATGCCGAGTTCACGGGCGACGGCCCGCAGCGAGAGCCTGGCCGCCCCCTCGGCCGCCAGCTGTCTGCGGGCCGCCTCCTTGATGGCCGCGGTGACTTCGGCCCTGGCCCGCGCGCGGGCTCCCTGTGCACTGCTCATCCCAGCAGTGTGCCACGGACCGAGAGCGGTGCACACATACGAGAGCGGTGCCCAAAAAAGAGAGCACTGCTCTTGCTCTGGAGCACCCGTCTGCTCCAGACTGGAGTCGAGCGAGAGCACCGCTCTCCCGAACCGTGGGGGTCCTTATGTCGTCGTCTTCGCCCTACTACCTCAAGGGCAGCCCGTTCACCGTCCGCATGAACAGCGTGATCGGCTGGCTCGCCCGGCACGGCGTCAGTCTCATGGGCACCGCAGAGATGTCCGTGCCCGGACGCAAGAGCGGCAAGATGCAGCGCATCCCGGTCAACCCGCACACCTACGAGGGTGAGCGGTACCTGGTCTCCGCGCGCGGCCATTCCCAGTGGGTGCGGAACATGCGCGCCGCCGGGGGCGGGGAACTGCGCGTCGGCCGCAAGGTGCGCCCCTTCACCGCGGTGGAGCTTCCCGACGCCGAGAAGCTCCCCGTGCTCCGCACCTACCTGGAGAAGTGGGGCTGGGAGGTCAACCAGTACTTCGCCGGGGTGACCGCCAAGTCCTCCGACGAGGAGATCATCGCCTGCGCCGGCGACCACCCCGTCTTCCGGATCACGGTCACGGGCTGACCGGCTCCTCCGCGGGCGCGGGCACCGCGTTGCGGTCCATCGCGGTCAGCGCGCGCTGGGCGAGCGGATGGGCGCGGACCAGCTCACCCAACGAGGTGGAGCCCTGAGTGATCTCCTTGAACGCCTTCCACGCGGGACGGAAGCCGGTGAGGGCCGCGTGGAACAGCCCGGGACGCCTCGCGAACGCGGCCAGCATCCGCTTGCCGACGCTCATCTCGACGCCGAGCCCCGCCTTGACGGCGAACGCGTAGTTGAGGGCCTGGCGGCGGGCGTCGACCGCGTCGTGCGCCTCGGCGACGCGGACGGCCCACTCCCCCGCCAGCCGGCCCGAGCGCAGCGCGAAGGAGATGCCCTCGCGGGTCCACGGCTCCAGCAGCCCGGCCGCGTCCCCGCAGACCAGCACCCGGCCGCGGGACAGCGGGGAGTCGTCGGCACGGCAGCGCGTCAAGTGCCCGGAGGAAATGGCCGGTTCGAAACCGGACAGGCCGAGGCGGCCGATGAAGTCCTCCAAGTAACGCTTGGTGGCGGCGCCTTCCCCGCGCGCGGAGATCACACCGACCGTCAGCGTGTCGCCCTTCGGGAACACCCAGCCGTAACTGCCGGGCATCGGGCCCCAGTCGATGAGGACCCGCCCCCGCCAGTCCTCGGCGACCGTCTCGGGCACCGGGATCTCCGCCTCCAGGCCGAGGTCCACCTGATCCAGCTTCACCCCGACGTGCGCCCCTATGCGGCTGGCGCTGCCGTCGGCGCCGACCACCGCGCGGGCCAGCACCGTCTCCCCGCCCTGCAGGACGACGGCGACCGTGCGCCGGTCCGGCACCGCCGAGCCGTGCTGCTCGACCCGCTGCACCGTGACGCCCGTACGCAGCTCGGCGCCCGCCTTCTGGGCGTGCTCGACCAGCTGCTGGTCGAACTCGGGCCGGTTGATCAGGCCGAACAGCATCTGCCGGGAACGGCGGGTGCGGGTGAAGCGGCCGTTGTTCGAGAAGGTGACCGCGTGCACCCGGTCCCGGAACGGCAGCTCGAAGCCGGGCGGGAGCGCGTCGCGCGAGGGGCCGATGATGCCGCCGCCGCACGTCTTGTAGCGGGGCAGCTCGGCCTTCTCCAGCAGCAGTACGCGCCGCCCCGCGACCGCCGCCGCGTAGGCGGCCGAAGCCCCCGCGGGTCCCGCGCCCACCACGACGACGTCCCACACCTGCCGCACGTCGTCCGCCGAAGAGTTCTCGCCGCTCACGTTGGTCTACCGCTCCGATCAAGCCGCTGCCGAAGTGTCCCTCGCATCCTACGGCGACCGTCGTCGCAGGCCACTGTGGGAGTATCGGGGGTACTCACCCCGTTCAACGTCGCACCCACGAGGAGCGTGCCCATGTCGTCGAATCCGGTCGCCGAGACCGTAGCCTCGCTGCTGCCCCGGGCGAAGGCGGAGCTGACCGAGCTGGTCGCCTTCAAATCGGTGGCGGACTTCACGCAGTTCCCGAAGAGCGAGAGCGAGGCGGCCGCGAGCTGGATCGCCGACGCGCTGCGCGCCGAGGGCTTCGTCGACGTGGCCCTGCTGGACACCCCGGACGGCACGCAGTCGGTGTACGGCCACCTGCCGGGCCCCGAGGGCGCCAAAACGGTCCTCCTGTACGCGCATTACGACGTCCAGCCGCCGCTGGACGAGGCCGGCTGGACCACCCCGCCGTTCGAGCTGACCGAGCGCGACGGCCGCTGGTACGGCCGCGGGGCCGCCGACTGCAAGGGCGGTGTGATCATGCACCTGCTCGCGCTGCGCGCCCTCAAGGCGAACGGCGGCGTCCCGGTCAACGTCAAGGTGATCGTGGAAGGCTCGGAGGAGCAGGGCACGGGCGGCCTGGAGCGCTACGCCGAGGCGCACCCCGAGCTGCTGGAGGCCGACACGATCGTCATCGGAGACGCCGGCAACTTCCGCGTCGGCCTGCCGACGGTCACCACCACCCTGCGGGGCATGACCCTGATCCGCGTGCGCATCGACACCCTCGCCGGCAACCTGCACTCCGGGCAGTTCGGCGGCGCCGCCCCGGACGCGCTCGCCGCGCTCGTCCGCGTGCTGGACTCGCTGCGCGCGGAGGACGGTTCGACGACCGTCGACGGGCTCGACGCCACGGCCGTCTGGGAGGGCCTGGAGTACCCCGAGGAGCAGTTCCGCGCGGACGCCAAGGTGCTCGACGAGGTCGGGCTGATCGGCGGCGACGCCGTCGCCGACCGCCTGTGGGCCCGTCCGGCGGTCACCGTCCTCGGCATCGACTGCCCGCCGGTCGTCGGCGCCACGCCGTCCGTGCACGCGAGCGCCCGCGCCCTGATCAGCCTGCGGGTTCCGCCGGGCGTGGACGCGGCGGAGGCCACCAAGCTGCTCCAGGCCCACATCCAGACGCACACGCCGTGGGGCGCCCGGGTCACCACGGAGCAGATCGGGCAGGGCCAGGCGTTCCGCGCCGACGTCTCCACCCCGGCGTACCAGGCGATGGCCGACGCGATGGCGGTCGCCTACCCGGGCGAGACGATGCAGTACGCGGGTGAGGGCGGCTCCATCCCGCTGTGCAACACCCTCGCCGGCCTGTACCCGCAGGCGGAGATCCTGCTGATCGGCCTGAGCGAGCCGGAGGCGCAGATCCACGCCCTCAACGAGAGCGTGTCGCCCGCGGAGCTGGAGCAGCTCTCCGTCGCGGAGGCGCTCTTCCTGCGCAACTACGCCGGCTGACCATTCTGCCCGTGGCAGAGGGCCCTCGCCTCCGGGCGGCGGCCCCGCCTACGGTCGGCGCATGGACCTCGTCGAACTGCTGCCCCGCCTCAGTCTCCTGCGCTTCCCGGTCGGCCAGGCCTACCTCTGGCGTGACGAAGCCGGGCTGACGCTGATCGA
This sequence comes from Streptomyces albidicamelliae, assembly GCF_025642175.1. Classification (NCBI taxonomy): domain Bacteria; kingdom Bacillati; phylum Actinomycetota; class Actinomycetes; order Kitasatosporales; family Streptomycetaceae; genus Streptomyces; species Streptomyces albidicamelliae. Next base: position 1,257,349 of record NZ_CP106795.1, read on the forward strand.
CGCGGGCACGTCGGGATCCGGCCGCTCCATCGCCGAGGCCGTCTCGGCGCTGGGGCACGCTCCCGGAGACGTTCGGCGGATCGTCCTCACCCATTTCCACGAGGATCACGCGGGCGGAGCGGGCGAGTTCGCCGCGCTGAGCGGTGCGGAGGTGCTGGCGCACCGTCTGGACGCGCCGTTCGTCCGGGGCGAACTGGCCGGTCCGCCGCCGCGTTTCGAGGAGTGGGAGCTGCCGATCCACGCGGAGGCGGCGCAACACCTGCCCGAGGGCACGCCGGTTACCCCCTCGGCCGTCACTGACCTGTCGGAGGGGGACGAGCTGGACTTCGGCGGCGGCGCCCGGGTGCTCCACGTCCCCGGGCACACCGACGGCAGCATCGCGCTGTTCCTGCCCGAGGAGGGCGTGCTGTTCACCGGGGACACGGTGGCCGCGTCACCGGTCGACGGGACGGTGATGCCCGGAGTGTTCAACCTCGACCGGCCCCGCCTGCTCGACTCCGTCCTCCGACTGGCGGACCTGGAGCCGGAGGTGGCCTGCTTCGGCCACGGCGCGCCGGTGCTCGGCCGAGCCGCCGCCGCCCTGCGCCGGGCCACGGCCGCGTCGCACCCCTGACCCGAACGGCCGGTCCACCGGCCCTCAGGTCTCCGGACGGAGCCCCCGTCCCGCCGTGGGGAAGGTGCCGCCCGGTCGGCCGCACCGCAACAGCGGCACGCGAGGCAGCCAGCCGGGCCCGGTCCCCGGCGCGGGGATCACCCGACCGGCACCCCCGGCGTCCGGCGGAGGGCGCCTTTGGCGCGGGGTCGACCGGGCGGGGCGCCCCCGACGCAAACCACCGGCGCACACCCTTGAGGACAGAGCCCCCGGCGCGCGGATCAGCCGACCGGCACTCCGGCCTCCAGGTACAGCGCAGTGCCGCGCTCACGCGCCCGAAGAGCCCAGCGGAGCCGTTCGTAGCGGACCGGGGGGAGCATCTCGGCGGCCTCCTGCTCGGTGGCGAAGCGCCAGGCGCGCAGCTCCGGCCCCGGCAGCAGGACCCGGGACGCCTCGCCGGACTCCAGCCGGCCCCCGTCGAACAGCAGCCGAAGCCCGCCGAATCCGGGCGGCGCGGGCCGCTCCCAGTCCACGACGAGCAGCCTGGGCACGTCCTGGAGCCGTATCCCCGTCTCCTCGGCGACCTCGCGCATGCCGGCCCGGGCCGGTGCCTCGCCGCGTTCCACCACACCGCCGGGGAACTCCCAGCCGGGCTTGTAGGTGGGGTCCACGAGCAGCACCCGGTCCTCCTCGTCGAAGAGGAGGACACCGGCGGCCAGCGTCTCGGCGGTGGGTTCGGGGGTCTGCACGATGTCGCAGGCGGGCACGGCACCGCTGCCGACGGCCTCGGCGATGCGCACGGCGGCCTCGTGAGGAGTGAGGGCGCTGGTGTCCACCAGGTGGGCGTCCGAGGTGAGCCAGGACAGCAGGGCGGTGCGGTAGGGCTCGATGTGGTCGTACGACCACTGCCGTACCCGCAGCTCGCCGTCGGACAGTTCCGGGGGGATCTCCCGGGCCGCGATGCGCTCGCGCAGGATCGTTTCGGCCGGAGCGAGGACCAGGTGGTGCACGGGAATCCTGCGGGCGGCGAGTCCGCCGAAGATCTCGTCGCGGTACTCCTGGCGGAGCAGGGTCATGGGCACCACGAGGGTCCCGCCGAGCTCGGCGAGCATCCCGGCCGCCGTGTCGACCACGAGCCGGCGCCAGACCGGCAGGTCCTGGAAGTCGCCGACCTCGGCCAGGCGTTTGGCCGGCAGCAGGTGCGTGAGCGCCGCGCCGACGACCTCGGGGTCGAAGAGCGTGCTGTTCGGGATCAGCTCGATCAGCTCCCGTGCGGTGGTGGTCTTCCCCGCACCGAACGCGCCGTTGATCCAGACGACGGTCACGGACTCCCCCTCTTGTGTTGGCCCCCTGTGGCTTGCCCGCTCCACCCTGCCACGGAAACCCCGCCCCGGTGAGGGCGCCCGTACGGCAGTGCCGGTGCCCCCGGCGGCGGGGACACCGGCACGAACGCCGTACGACGTCGGGCCTACTCCTGGCCCGTGATGCCGTCGTCGAGGGCGAAACTGTCGTGGCTGACGAGGTGGCCGGCCGTGTCGAGGGTGTCCGAGACGTTGAGGTCGCTCAGCGTTCCCTCGTCCGCGGCGTGCGAGGGCGTGATGGCGGCCACGACGAATCCCGTGGCGAGGCTGGCGATGGCGAGCATGCTGCGCTTCTTCATGCGCTGATCAACTGCGCAGGCGCCCGGGGGTCACGCGGATCACCGCGGTTCCGCTCCGCAGATCGACCGTCGAGCGGTGCGGGGGCGCCCCGCCCTCCTGACCGGCGGCGCGGCCGGACGCCCGGCCGGGCACGCCACGGCACCGAAAACGGCGTGGCCGCGACGATCACGCCACCGGTATCGTCCCGAGGACCGTGTCCCGTTCACCGCGCTGGAAAGAGAAGGCACCGTCATGACCGGCCCCCGCCCCACCACCACCCTCTGGCGACCCACGGGTCCCGTGGAGCTGGAGCTGGTCCGTGAGCTCGACTGGCGCGCGTGGCCGCCCCGGCTCCCCGAGCAGCCGATCTTCTACCCGGTCCTCAACGAGGACTACGCGATCCGGATCGCCCGCGACTGGAACGTCAAGCACGACGGCGCCGGCTTCGTGACCCGCTTCGAGGTCGACACCGAGTTCGTCCGCCGCTACCCGGTGCAGCAGGCCGGCGGCCGGACGATTCTGGAGCTGTGGGTGCCCGCCGAGGAACTGGACGAGTTCAACGCCCACATCGTCGGCCGCATCGAGGTCGTCCACGAGTTCCGGTGAGTCCTGACGCGGCCCTGTCCCGGTGGGCCGTGGAGTGACGGTGAGCGGTTCCCCCGCGTTCCGCACACCCGACGACGCCCTCCTCGACGACGTCGCTCTGCGGGGACGGTCGGGGCTCGCTTCGTGAACCCGCGGCCCGGTGCCCGCCCACTTCCGGGCCCATCGGCGTCGGCTCGTCCTGCCGGGCCTGGGCTGTGGCGCCTTGCTGGGCGTGCTCCTGGCGACCAGGCTGTACCGGCGAGTCAGGCAGGGCCGGCCCAAACTGGCCGACGTCACCGTCCACTTGTGGGACTCGGGGCGGACGGGGGCACCCTGCTGGAGACGGGCACCCCGGCGACCCTGACGAGCACCGTCGCCGATCTGGGCCGTACACCCGCCCGCCGGGTGTCCGTCTCGCCGACCGGACCCGACGGCTGGAGCGTGCGCGCCATGTCGGCGACCACGACCGCGGCGCTCGGCACCGGCCGGTCCCTGCGCAGCGGGTGGCGCGTCACCGCACCGGCCGGGACGCCGACGGGCGCTACGAACTCACCCTGCGGGCGCGGTACCGCACCCCTCCGGGCAACGGGTCACCGCCACCCTTCCGCTGACCGCGTCGGTCGTACTGCCGCCGCCCTCCGGAACGTCGTACCTCAGCGACCTGCCGTGGCTGTCGGCGAGCAGCGGCCGGGGCCCCGTGGAGCGCGACACCAGCAACGGGGAGAGCGCGGCGGGCGACGGCCATCCGATCCCGCCCACGTCAAGGGACTCGGCGTGCACGCCCCGAGCGACGTCTGCTTCTGCATCGGCAGGGCGTGCGAGACGGTCACCGCGGACGACGGGAAGGGCGCGGCCGGCACCGTGGCCTTCGAGATCCGGGCGGACGGGAGGAAGGCCGCCTCGACCGGGGTGCTGACCAACGCGCTGCCCGCCCGGCCGGTCGCGGCCGACGTGACCGGCGCCGAGGTGGTCCGCCTGGTCGTCACCGACGGCGGGGACGGCGTCGACTCGGACCACGCCGACTGGGCGGACGCGCGCCTTGGCTGCTGAGCCGTCGACGCGGCCGGCGACCCCGGGACGCGGGCCGCAGAACGTGCCCTCAGACGCTCGCCGCGGTCGCGTCCGGCCTGCGGGCCAGCGCGGCCGCGGCCGCGCCGACCAGGCCCGCGTCGGTGCCCATCTGCGCCGGCACGACGGTCAGCCGCTGCACGAAGGACAGCGTCGCGTAGTCGGTGAGCGCCTTGCGCAGGGGGGTGAGGAGGATGTCGCCGGCCTTGCCGACGCCCCCGCCGATCACCGCGATGTCGATCTCGACCAGGGTCGCGGTGGCCGCGATGCCCGCGGCCAGCCCCCGCGCGGCCCGCTCGAAGGAGGCAACGGCGACCGGATCGCCCGCGCGGGCGGCGGCGGCCACCGCGGCGGCCGAGGTGTCGCCGTCGGGGCCCGGACGCCAGCCCTGTTCCAGCGCGCGGCGGGCGATGTTCGGGCCGCTGGCGATGCGCTCCACACAGCCACGGGCGCCGCAGGGGCAGGGGTCGCCGTCGAGGTCGACGCTGATGTGACCGATGTGCCCGGCGTTGCCGGTCGGGCCGGGATGCAGCTGCCCGTTCAGCACGAGGCCGCCGCCGACCCCGGTGGAGACCACCATGCACAGCGCGTTGTCGTGGCCGCGGGCGGCGCCCTGCCAGTGCTCGGCGGCCGTGATGGCGACGCCGTCGCCGATCAGCTCGACCGGCAGGTTGCCGGTGGCCGCGCGCACCCGCTCGACCAGCGGGAAGTCCCGCCAGCCGGGTACGTTCACCGGGCTGACCGTGCCGGCCGACGCGTCCACCGGGCCCGCGCTGCCGATGCCGATGGAGCCGGCGCGTCCCCACAGGGGCGAGCCGCCGAGGTCGCGGAGCACCTCCTCGACCGCCCGCATGACCGTTTCGCCACTCTGCTGGGCGGGCGTGGCGCGCTGCGCCCGGGCCAGGATCCGTCCGTCGCCGTCCACCAGCGCGCCGGCGATCTTGGTGCCGCCGATGTCCAGGGCCGCCACCAGGTCGGTGTGCATCAGAGTCGAATCTCCCCGTTGAAGCTTGAAAAACCAGGAAAACGCAGGCCGGTCAAGCGGTGGGGGCGCAGGCCGGGGACAGCGGTGGACAGTCTCTCGCGCATCTGACAACGTTGTCCAGGCTCTATGCTCGACGCCACATCCTCATACAAGCCCATGGATCCGCGCACCACCCCGTGGGAAAGAGGTACGGAGGCCCCCCGGGGGGCCGCTGGACCAGACGGACGACAGGACAGGACAGCGCATCGTGCCAGAGATCACCCGCCGCGCAGACCGCCTACCCGGCACGCGCTACGGCAACCGCCCGACCATGAAGGACGTGGCGGCACGGGCCGGGGTCGGACTGAAGACGGTCTCCCGGGTGGTCAACGGCGAGCCGGGGGTCACCCCGGACACCGAGCGCCGGGTGCAGGAGGCGATCGAGGCGCTCGGCTTCCGCCGCAACGACAGCGCCCGGGTACTGCGCAAGGGCCGCACCGCGAGCATCGGCCTGGTCCTGGAGGACCTCGCGGACCCGTTCTACGGCCCGCTCAGCCGCGCCGTGGAGGAGGTGGCCCGGGCCCACGGCGCCCTGCTGATCAACGGCTCCAGCGCCGAGGACCCGGAGCGAGAGCAGGAGCTGGCACTGGCCCTGTGCGCGCGGCGGGTGGACGGCCTGGTGGTGATCCCGGCCGGGGACGACCACCGCTACCTTGAGCCGGAGATCAGGGCGGGCGTGGCGACCGTCTTCGTGGACCGCCCGGCCGGCCGGATCGACGCCGACGTGGTCCTGTCGGACAACTTCGGCGGCGCCCGCGACGGCGTGGCCCATCTGATCGGGCACGGGCACCGGCGGATCGGGTTCATCGGCGACATGCCCCGCATCCACACGGCGGCCGAGCGCCTGCGCGGCTACCGGGCCGCCATGGAGGACGCGGGGATACCGGTCGACGACCGCTGGATGTCCCTCGGCACGACGAGTCCGGAGCGGGTGCGCCGGGCCGCCGAGGAGATGCTGTCGGCGCCCGAACCCGTGACCGCGATCTTCACGGGCAACAACCGGGTGACGGTCACGGTGATCCGGGTCCTCGCCGAACAGTCCCGCCAGGTCGCCCTGGTCGGGTTCGACGACATCGAGCTGGCGGAGCTGCTCCAGCCGGGGGTCACGGTCGTCGCGCAGGACTCGGCCGCGCTCGGCCGGACCGCCGCCGAGCGCCTGTTCCGGCAGCTGGACGGCACGCTCGTCGCACCGGAGCGGATCGAGCTGCCCACCCGGCTGATCACCCGCGGCTCGGGCGAGCTGCCACCGGCCGACTGAGCCGCTCATGTCCGGCCGTACGCTCCGGGAACTCGGCCTCGCCGAGGTGCCCCGGGAGCATCCGCTGACGTACCCCGGCGCCTGGCCCGCCGACTCCGGCGTGCTGCACGGCGACCGGATGCTGCCGCTGGAACGCCCGGTGTACGAGGACCGGGCGCCGGTCCTCGCCGTGGGCTCCAACGCCTCCCCCGCCCAACTGCGGCACAAGATGGCGGAGTTCGGGATCGACTCCCCCGTTCCGATGGTCCGGTCCCGGGTGACGGGCGTCGAGGTGGGCGTCTCCGCGCATGTGAGCCGCATGGGGTACGTCTCCGCCTCCCCGGTCGCGTCGCCGGGCGCCGTACGCGAGTTGTTCGTCATCTGGCTCGACCGCCGGCAGCTCGACGTGATCGACGCCAGCGAGGGCGTGCCGCTGACCCGGGGGAACTTCTGGCGGGCCTGGCTGCCCGCGTCGGGCGTACGGGTCGAGGTCGCCCACGGGCAGGTGCTGCCCGGGGTGTACTCCTACGTCAACCGGCACGGGGTGCTGCACGACGGCGACCGGTCACCGCGCCGGCATCCCGGCCAGCGCGCGCTGCTCACCGAACTGCTCGGGCGCTCCGCGCCGTTGCGCGCGCTGTTCGGGGCGACCCCGGAGGAGTTCAGTGCCCGGGCGCACGGGGACGCCGGGCTGTGCGCGCGGGGCACGCGGCTGTTCGCCGAGCAGGGCTGGGTGACGGAGTCGGGACTGGAGCCGTACGCCCACGGCCGGCCGCCGGGGAGCCCCGGCGCGGGTGAATGGCCCTCGGCTCCCCTGCCCTGACCGTCCCGTCGCCGTCGCCCCGTCCCGCCGGTCGGTGACCGTGCGGGCGGGGGACGGTCGACTGCGTGCCCGGCTGGCGGGGGCGCACCCCTGGGGGGCGGCGGGGCCGGGAACGCGAGCGGTCCGGTTACTTCCCTGAGGCCGTCAGGTCACCGCGCCGGGGTGCGGCGAAGCCCTCCAGGTCGGCGCGGGTCAGACCGGTGAGGCGGGCGACCTCGGCGATGTCGAGGGCGCCGCAGTCCAGCCCGCGCAGCAGGTAGCCGCTGAGGGCCTTGGCGGTGGCGGGCTCGTCCATGACGTCCCCGCCGGCCCGGTTGGCGTAGCGGGCGAGGCGGGCCGCCGCCTGCTCGAAGCCTTCGCGGTAGAAGGCGAAGACGGCCGCGTAGCGGGTGGGGATGTGGCCCGGGTGCATGTCCCAGCCCTGGTAGTAGGCGCGGGCGAGGGCGCGGCGGGTGAGGCCGTAGTGCAGGCGCCAGGCGTCGTGCACCTTCGCGGTCGGGCCCACGGGCAGGACGTTCGTCGAGCCGTCGGACACGCGGACGCCGGTGCCCGCCGCCGCGACCTGCATGACCGCCTTGGCGTGGTCGGCGGCCGGGTGGTCGCTGGCCTGGTAGGCGGCGGAGACGCCCAGGCAGGCGCTGTAGTCGAAGGTGCCGTAGTGCAGGCCGGTGGCACGGCCGCCGGCGGCCTGGATCATGCGGGCGACGGCCGCGGTGCCGTCGGTGGCGAGGATGGACTGGCTGGTCTCGATCTGGATCTCGAAGCCGAGGCGGCCGGCGTCCAGGCCGTGCGTCTTCTCGAAGGCCTCCAGGAGGCGGGCGAAGGCGTCGACCTGTTCCGGGTAGGTGACCTTGGGCAGCGTGAGGACCAGGCCCTCGGGCAGGCCGCCGGCCTCCATCAGGCCGGTGAGGAAGACGTCCAGGGTGCGGATGCCCCGGTCGCGTACGGCGGCTTCCATGCACTTCATGCGGATGCCCATGTACGGCGCCGCGGTGCCCTTCTCGTACGCCTCGGCGATCAGGCGGGCCGCGCGGGCCGCCGCCTCGTCCTCCTCGGCGTCGGGGCGGGGGCCGTAGCCGTCCTCGAAGTCGACGCGCAGGTCTTCCACCGGCTCGCGCTCCAGCTTGGCGCGGACGCGGGAGTACACGGGCTCGGCGAGGTCGTCGGCGAGCCCCAGGACGGCCGCGAAGGAGGCGGCGTCGGGGGCGTGTTCGTCGAGGGCCGCGAGGGCGCGGTCGCCCCAGGAGCGGAGGGTGTCGGCGGCGAAGGCGTCACCGGGGACGTAGACGGTGTGGACGGGCTGCCGGGTGCCGGGGTCCCCGGGGTAGCGGCGCTCCAGCTCCGCGTCGACCGGTGCGAGGGAGGCGCTGATCTCCTCGCTGACGGCACCCGCGAGGCTCGTCGCCACCTTCTCCTGCTGACCCATCCCACACCCTCCAATTTTCCGCTCTACGGAATCAACAATCCGTAGAATGAAGTTATCCGGGTGGTTCTCCCTGGTCAACACCCCGTCCGGACCTTGGTCGCCCGCGCCCGCCCGCCTCCAGGATGCACCGAGGCCCCGGTGACCGGGTCGGTCACCGGGGCCTCGGACGAGCCCTGGGAGGTCTCAGCCCTTGCGGGTCTTGATCTCGTCGGTCAGCTGCGGGACGACGTCGAAGAGGTCGCCGACCACGCCGAAGTCGACCAGCTCGAAGATCGGGGCCTCGGCGTCCTTGTTGACGGCCACGATCGTCTTGGAGGTCTGCATACCGGCACGGTGCTGGATCGCGCCGGAGATGCCGTTGGCGATGTACAGCTGCGGCGAGACCGACTTGCCGGTCTGGCCGACCTGGTTGGTGTGCGGGTACCAGCCGGCGTCCACCGCGGCACGCGAGGCACCGACGGCCGCGCCGAGGGAGTCGGCGAGCGCCTCGATGATCGAGAAGTTCTCGGCGCCGTTGACGCCACGGCCACCGGAGACCACGATCGCGGCCTCGGTCAGCTCCGGGCGGCCCGTCGACTCACGCGGCGTGCGGCCGGTGACCTTCGTGCCGGTGGCCTGGGCGGAGAAGGACACGGACAGGGCCTCGACGCTGCCCGCGGCCGGGGCGGCCTCGACGGCGGCGCTGTTCGGCTTGACCGTGATGACCGGGGTGCCCTTGATGACACGGGACTTGGTGGAGAAGGACGCGGCGAACACCGACTGGGTGGCCACCGGGCCCTCGTCGCCGGCCTCGATGTCGATGGCGTCGGTGATGATGCCGGAGCCGATGCGCAGCGCCAGGCGGGCGGCGATCTCCTTGCCCTCGGCGGAGGACGGGACCAGCACGGCGGCCGGGGAGACGGCCTCGTGGGCGGCCTGGAGGGCGTCCACCTTCGGCACGACCAGGTAGTCGGCGTACTCGGACGCGTCGTGGGTGAGGACCTTCACCGCGCCGTGCTCGGCGAGCGTGGCGGCGGTGTCGGCGGCGCCGTTGCCGAGGGCGACGGCGACGGGCTCGCCGAGGCGGCGGGCCAGGGTCAGCAGCTCCAGCGTGGGCTTGCGGACGGCGCCGTCCACGTGGTCGACGTAGACGAGGACTTCAGCCATGGGATTGCTCTCCTGCGAAACGAAGTTGAGGGGCGGTCGGCGGGCGCGGACTCAGATGAACTTCTGGCCCGCGAGGAACTCGGCGAGCTGCTTGCCGCCCTCGCCCTCGTCCTTGACGATGGTGCCGGCCGTGCGGGCCGGACGCTCGTTCGCGGCCTCGACCTTGGTGTACGCGCCGTCGAGACCGACCTCCTCGGCCTCGATGTCCAGGTCGGACAGGTCCCAGGACTCGACCGGCTTCTTCTTGGCCGCCATGATGCCCTTGAAGGACGGGTAGCGCGCCTCGCCCGACTGGTCCGTCACGGAGACGACGGCCGGGAGCTGCGCCTCGAGCTGCTCGGAGGCGGCGTCGCCGTCCCGGCGGCCCTTGACCGTGCCGTCCTCGACGGAGACCTCGGAGAGCAGGGAGACCTGCGGGACGCCCAGGCGCTCGGCGACCAGCGCGGGCACGATGCCCATGGTGCCGTCGGTGGAGGCCATGCCGGAGACGACCAGGTCGAAGCCGGCCTTCTCGATGGCCTTGGCCAGCACCAGCGAGGTACCGATGGCGTCGGTGCCGTGCAGGTCGTCGTCCTCGACGTGGATGGCCTTGTCGGCACCCATGGAGAGAGCCTTGCGAAGCGCGTCCTTGGCGTCCTCGGGACCGACCGTCAGGACGGTGACCTCGGCGTCGTCCGCGTTCTCCGCGATCTGCAGGGCCTGCTCGACCGCGTACTCGTCCAGCTCGGAGAGCAGACCGTCGACGTCGTCGCGGTCGACGGTCAGGTCATCGGCGAAGTGCCGGTCGCCAGTGGCGTCGGGCACGTACTTCACAGTGACAACGATCCTCAAGCTCACGCCGGCTCTCCTACTACTTCGACATTTCCGGGCTGCCTCTTGGAGGCAGCATAGGCGCCTCAAGCGGCCGATCCCGGTCGGGGCGTCCGCACGCTCCGACCGAAATATTACTCGTCAGTACACCCAGTTCATGCCCGCTAAGCAAGCGCTTTGAACTGTGACCTTCGCAACGCAGCGTAACCGGAATCCGACGTCTTCGCAGAAGAGCCGGGCGTGATCAATCCCGCAGGCCGTTGAAGCGGCCGTGGTGGTAGAGGAGGGGGCGTCCGGCGCCCGAGGGGTCGCCTCCGAGCACCTCGGCGAGCACGATCCGGTGATCACCGGCCGGGACCCGGGCGACGATCCGGCACACCAGCCAGGCGAGCACGTCGTCCAGCACCGGCACGCCCTCGGGGCCCTCCCGCCAGGCGGTGGGGGCGCCGAAGCGGTCGGCGCCGCTGCGGGCGAAGGTGGCCGCCAGTTCGCTCTGGTGCTCACCGAGTATGTGGATGCCGACGTGCTCGGTCGCGGCCACCGCGGGCCAGCTGGAGGCGCCCGTGCCGATGCCGAAGGAGACCAGCGGCGGCTCCGCGGAGACGGAGGTGAGCGAGGTGGCGGTGAAGCCGACCGGGCCGGACGCGCCGCTCGCGGTGATCACGGCGACACCGGCGGCGTGCCGGCGGAAGGTGGAGCGGAGCAGGTCGGGCGAGGCGAGCTGGAAGGTGCCGAGGTCGGGCGAGGCCGTCATGGAATTGTCCTTCTGCGCGGGGTGGCTGGGTCCGTGGCTGCTCAACAGCCCGGACAGCGCGCGCTGGCGGTGCGGGCCAGGTCGACGTGGACCCGCCCGTAGAGAAGGAGTTCGGTCGGCACAGGCCCAGGCTGACGACGGGTGGCATGCACAGTCAAGTTCGTTCCGCGATCTGGGAGACGTCTCACGCGCTCACACGGCCTCGCCGAGGGCCGCGATGACGTCGGCCTTGCGGGGCTGTCCGGTGGCGCGTCGCACCACCCGGCCCTCGGCGTCCAGGACCAGGACGGTGGGCGTCTTCAGGATCTCCAGTTCGCGTACGAGGGCCAGCCGGTCCTCGGCGTCGATCTCGAGGTGGGTGACGCCCGGGACCATGCCGGCGACCTCGCCGAGAATGCGCCGGGTCGCCCGGCAGGGCGCGCAGAAGGCGCTGGAGAACTGGACGAGCGTGGCCCGCTCCCCCAGTTCGCCGCCCAGCTCGGCCGCTCCCAGCCGCTTGCCGTCGTCCCGCCCGCGCACCCGCACCCTCCCGCTCCGCCGCCCGTGCAGCACTCCGAAGGCGGTCGCCGCCAGGAGCACCGCCACGCACACCACCAGTTCGGTCATCATCCGTACAACCCTTCACGAGACTGCAAAGATTCCCGCCTCCCGCGAGACGTGCCGTTGCGGAATGCTTGATTCATGGACATCGATGTGAGGGGGCCGCGCTTCGGGGCGGCCGTGACGACGGTCGTGCTGGCGGCGGCGCTCGTCACACAGAGCGTCTGGATCCTGGGCTGGCAGACCCTGGCGTTCGCGCTCGGGGCGGCCGGAGGTGTCACCCGGTCGCCGTACGGCCGGGTGTTCCGGACGGCCGTACGTCCACGGCTCGGACCGCCCACGGAGTTCGAGGCGCCGGAACCGCCGCGCTTCGCGCAGACGGTGGGACTGGTGTTCGCCGGGCTGGGTCTCGTCGGCTTCGCCCTGGGGCCGCAGTGGCTCGGACTGGCCGCGACCGGGGCCGCGCTCGCAGCCGCGTTCCTGAACGCGGCCTTCGGATACTGCCTGGGATGCGAGATGTTCCTGCTCCTCAAGAGGGCCACGGTACGCGTGGAGTGACGGGCGTTCGGCGGAACACGGCCGACGTGACGAGGATCTCGCCGACGCGGGGCACCAGGACTGGCTACCCGTCCGTTCTTCGGGCACGATCTGCGAGACGCCGTAAACCTACGGCTGCGTAACTTTCCCGCCGGGAGCCCTCCCTTTCCCGAGCAGAGCAGAAAGGGTCCACCCCGCCCATGGCAGAGCTGGTCTACCGTCCCGTCATCGGTTTCGCGAAGACGTTGTTCAAGGTCTGGGACCTGAAGATCGACTGCCAGGGGTCGGAGAACATCCCGCGCACGGGCGGCGCCGTCCTGGTGAGCAATCACATCAGCTACCTGGACTTCGTCTTCAACGGTCTGGCGGCCCTCCCGCAGAAGCGCCTGGTGCGCTTCATGGCGAAGGAGGCCGTCTTCCGCCACAAGGTGTCCGGCCCTCTGATGCGCGGCATGAAGCACATCCCGGTGGACCGCAACCAGGGCGAGGCGGCCTACACGCACGCGCTGGACTCGCTGCGCTCCGGCGAGATCATCGGGGTGTTCCCGGAGGCCACGATCTCGCAGTCGTTCACGCTGAAGAGCTTCAAGTCCGGCGCGGCCCGCCTCGCCCAGGAGGCGGGCGTCCCGCTGATCCCGATGGCGGTGTGGGGCACCCAGCGGCTGTGGACCAAGGGCCACCCCCGCAACTTCAAGCGTGACCACCTGCCCGTCACCGTCCGGGTGGGCGAGCCGGTCGAGGCGCCCCGCGACCAGTACGCCGGCGCGATCACCCGCCGGCTGCGCGAGCGCTGCCAGGAGCTGCTGGAGGCCGCGCAGCGCGCCTACCCCGGCCGCCCGAAGGGCCCGGAGGACACCTGGTGGCTGCCCGCGCACCTCGGTGGCGCCGCGCCGACCGTGGAGCAGCTGCGCGCCGCCGAGGCGCACTGACCTCGTCGCACCCTTCTCTTCACCGCGGCCGTCCCCTGACGGCCGTGCTTCCCCCTCCCCCCGTCCGGCTCGCCGTCCACGCCGCCGCGCGGCCGTCCGCCGCCCTCACAGGGCGTCCGGCAGCGTCCTCCAGAGGTACGGCCGGTCGGGAGCGGCCCTGAGCGCGCCGAGCACGGCCGGATGCGGTGCCGCGTACAGCCCCGGACAGTCGGCCTCGCCGGCCTCCGGGTCGGGGATCCAGGCCAGCCGTTCGCCGTTCAGGGAGAACCGCGCGTCCACGCCCGGCTTGTTGCCCCGCGGGTCCTGCCGGTGCCAGGCGCCGTGGAAGCGGACGGCGACCAGGCCGTGCATCACGTGGCCGCCCTCCCCGTCGCTCAGGCGCTGGTAGCACAGTGCCGTCGGGATGTCCTCGGCCCGCAGCAGGGCCGCCAGCGCGTGGGCCTTCGCGTAGCAGATGCCGGTCCGCAGTCCGAGCACGTCCGAGGCGCGCCAGGTGACGCGGAGATCACCGGAGTCCTGGGAGTGCGGTACGGAGTCCCGGACGAACTCATAGGCCGCCCGCGCATAGTCATACGAGTCGGCGGCGGATGCGGCGAGTCGGGCGGCCGTCTCCCGTACCACCGGGTGGTGGTGGTCGATGGCCTCGTCGGCGGCCAAGTAGGCGGACAGGTCCGCAGTGTTCTGGATCAGCTCCATAGCGGCGGAGCATAGGAATGCGGCCACCCGATCGTCAATGACTTTTCAGGTGACCGCATATCTATGCAATCAGTGAGGCTGTCCGCGCGTGACTAGCGCGCCATCTCCTCCTTGAGCGCCGCCACGAACGTGTCGACGTCCTCCTCCGAGGTGTCGAAGGAGCACATCCAGCGCACCACGCCGGCGTTCTCGTCCCAGAAGTAGAAGCGGAACCGCTTCTGCAGCCGCTCGCTCACGTCGTGCGGGAGCTTCGCGAAGACGCCGTTGGCCTGCACCGGGTAGAGGATCTCCACGCCGTGCACCGCGCGGACGCCCTCGGCGAGCCGCTGGGCCATCTCGTTGGCGTGCCGGGCGTTGCGCAGCCACAGGTCCTTGGCGAGCAGCGCCTCCAACTGCACCGACACGAACCGCATCTTGGAGGCGAGCTGCATCGACATCTTGCGCAGGTGCTTCATCTGCCGCACCGCGTCCTGGTTGATGACGACCACGGCCTCGCCGAACAGCGCGCCGTTCTTCGTCCCGCCCAGCGAGAGGATGTCCACGCCGACCGCGTTGGTGAACGTCCGCATGGGCACGTCCAGCGAAGCGGCGGCGTTGGCTATCCGGGAGCCGTCCAGGTGCACCTTCATGCCGTGCGCGTGGGCGTGCTCGCAGATCGCCCGGATCTCCTCCGGGGTGTACAGGGTGCCCAGCTCGGTGCTCTGGGTGATCGAGACGACCTGGGGCATGGCCCGGTGCTCGTCCTCCCAGCCCCAGGCCTGCCGGTCGATCAGCTCGGGCGTGAGCTTGCCGTCGGGCGTGGGCACGGTGAGCAGCTTCAGGCCGCCCATGCGCTCGGGGGCGCCGCCCTCGTCCACGTTGATGTGCGCGCTCTCGGCGCAGATCACCGCGCCCCAGCGGTCGGTGACCGCCTGGAGCGCGACGACGTTCGCGCCGGTGCCGTTGAAGACCGGGAAGGCCTCCGCGGTGGCCCCGAAGTGGCCGCGGACGATCCGCTGGAGGTTCTCGGTGTAGTCGTCCTCGCCGTACGCGACCTGATGGCCGCCGTTCGCCAGCGCCAGGGCGACCATCACCTCCGGATGCGCCCCGGCGTAGTTGTCACTGGCGAAACCGCGGACCTCCGGGTCGTGATGGCGACGCGCGTCGGTCCTGGGAGGGTTCACGGCTTCTCGGTCAGCCACAGACGGTTTCCGTTCACTTCGGCGGCGGACTTGCTCCAGACGCCCTCGATGGCCTCGGCGAGGTCGGTGACGTCCGTGAAGCCCGCGAACTTCGCGTTGGGGCGTTCGGCGCGCATGGCGTCGTGCACCAGCGCCTTCACCACCAGGATCGTAGCCGCCGACGTCAGCTCCTCGGCGCCCCCCGCCTTGCGGAAGAAGTCGGCCATGGCGAGCGTCCACGCCTCGGCGGCGGCCTTGGCGGCGGAGTAGGCGGCGTTGCCCGCGGTGGGCTTCGAGGCGCCGGCCGCGCTGATCAGGACGTAGCGGCCGCGGTCGCTGCGCTGCAGCGCCTCGTGGAAGGCGAGCGAGGTGTGCTGGACGGTCTTGACCAGCAGGAGCTCCAGGAAGTCCCAGTCGTCGAGGCTGGTCTTCGTGAAGGTCTCGCTGCCGCGCCAGCCGCCGACCAGGTGGACGAGACCGTCGACCCGCCCGAAGTCCTTCTCGACGTGCGCGGCCCAGTCCCGGGTGGACTGCAGGTCGAGCAGGTCGACCGTGTCGCCGGTGACGGTGGCGCCACCGGAGGCGTACCGGGCCGCGTCCACGGCCTCCGACAACCGCTGCGGGTCGTTGTCCGCGCCCACGACGGTCGCCCCGGCCTCGGCCAGCCGCAGCAGGGTCGCGCGCCCGGCGGGGCCGCCCGCTCCGGCGACCGCGATGACCGCACCGCTCAGTGCCCCGTTCGCCCCGTTCCCCATGGTGTTCCCCTCTGAAGCAGCAGTGTTCTTGACGCGGTCGCTCACGCGGCGAGCCGCTCGGCGCCGTCCGCCGTGATGCCCTTGGTGGAGGCGATCACGTTCTTGAGCTTCTTGGACAGGGCCTCATAGAACATGCTCAGCGGAAACTCGTCCGGAAGCACGTCGTCCACGAGCTTGCGCGGCGGCTGGTCCAGGTCCAGGGCCTCGGGGCCCTTGGCCCACTTGGAGCCGGGGTGCGGCGCGAGGTAGGTGGAGACGAGCTCGTAGCCGGCGAACCAGTGCACGAGCTTCGGGCGGTCGATGCCGTCCTTGTAGAGCTTCTCGATGTCGGCGCACAGCTGGTTGGTGACCTGCGGGGCGCGCTCCCAGTCGATGGAGAGCTTGTTGTCGGTCCAGCGGACGACGTCGTGCTTGTGCAGGTAGGCGAAGAGCAGCTGACCGCCCAGGCCGTCGTAGTTGCGGTTGCGGTCGCCGGTGACCGGGAAGCGGAACATGCGGTCGAAGAGCACGGCGTACTGCACGTCACGGGCCTGCGGGACGCCGTCGGCCTCGAGCTTCACGGCCTCCTTGAAGGCGGTGAGGTCGCAGCGCAGCTCCTCCAGGCCGTACATCCAGAACGGCTGGCGCTGCTTGATCATGAACGGGTCGAACGGCAGGTCGCCGTGGCTGTGGGTGCGGTCGTGGACCATGTCCCAGAGCACGAAGGCCTCTTCGCAGCGCTTCTGGTCGTGCACCATCGCGGCGATGTCCTCGGGCAGCGTGAGGCCCAGGATGTCGACGGCGGCGTCGGTCACGCGGCGGAAGCGCGCGGCCTCGCGGTCGCAGAAGATGCCACCCCAGGAGAATCGTTCCGGCGCCTCGCGCACGGCGATGGTCTCCGGGAAGAGGACCGCGGAGTTGGTGTCGTAGCCCGCGGTGAAGTCCTCGAACGTGATGCCGCAGAACAGCGGGTTGTCGTAACGCGTGCGCTCCAGCTCGGCCAGCCACTCGGGCCAGACCATGCGCAGCACGACCGCCTCCAGGTTGCGGTCGAGATTGCCGTTCTGCGTGTACATCGGGAAGACGACCAGGTGCTGCAGGCCGTCCCGGCGGTCCGCGGCGGGCTGGAAGGCCAGCAGGGAGTCCAGGAAGTCCGGCACCTCGAAGCCGCCCTCGGCCCAGCGCCGCAGATCCTTCACCAGCGCCTCGTGGTACGCCGCGTCGTGCGGTACCAGCGGGGAGAGCTGCTCGACCGCGTCGGCGACACGCTCGACGGCCGCCACGGCGTCGGCGCGCTGCGGGGCGCCCTCGGCCTCGAAGTCGATCGATCCGTCCTTCGACTGCCATGGCCGGATCTGCTCCACGGCATCCTTGAGCACGGGCCAGGCCGGATGCTCAACGACCCTGGTCAGCGGAGAAAGCTGTCCCTCCACACCCGACTGCACAAGAATTTCCGTCATGTCCCATCCTCCACGGGAGAACCTCGCGTATGGACACCGTATGCATACCCCGTTTCTCTCAGCAAGAGGCTGCTCGGGAAATTATTCTGCCCAACCCGTCGGTCACCGATGTTTTTCCTGCCGTAAACCGTGACCACACTCACTTTCGCCGTATTCACATGTCAGACAGAACCGGTGTGAACGGGTCGAACCGGACGGTCAAGGGGATGGCGGACTCGCCCACCCCCGGGTGAGGCGGAAGCCAGTACCGGCCAGTCGGCGCCCGCGACGCGCCCCGATCGCCCTCGCGCGTGCGGGTTCATCACGGGTCCCGGCGACTAGGCTGCGGCCTTGCCCGCGCGGACGACGGCGTCCGCCCCTTCCGCGCGTGCCGAGCCGCCGTCGACGGAAGCGAGTCGAACCTTGAACTTCCTTACCATCGGTCACCGCGGGGTCATGGGTGTCGAGCCCGAGAACACCCTTCGTTCCTTCGTCGCCGCGCAGCACGCCGGCCTCGATCTCATCGAACTGGATCTGCATCTGAGCAAGGACGGCGCCCTGGTCGTCATGCACGACGCTGAGGTGGACCGCACGACCGACGGCACCGGGCCGATCGCCGAGAAGACCCTCGCGGAGCTGCGCGCGCTGGACGCGGGCCGGGGGGAGCGGGTGCCGGTGTTCGAGGAAGTGCTG
The DNA here is from genome assembly GCF_025642175.1 of Streptomyces albidicamelliae. Taxonomy (NCBI): domain Bacteria; kingdom Bacillati; phylum Actinomycetota; class Actinomycetes; order Kitasatosporales; family Streptomycetaceae; genus Streptomyces; species Streptomyces albidicamelliae. The sequence continues at coordinate 1,275,182 of NZ_CP106795.1, forward strand.
GACGCGGTGAGCGCGCCCCTGCAGGCCGAGATCAAGGACGTGGCCGCGGCGCGGGCACTGGCCGAGGTGATGCACCGGCGCGACCTGGTCGGGCGGGTGGAGGTGTCGTCGTTCCACGACGACGCGGTCGCCGAGATCGCCCGGCTGGTGCCGGGCGTGCGCACCGCGCTGGTCGCCAGCCGGTACGGCCCCGACGTGGTGGACCGCGCCGTCGCCGTGGGCGCCGGGGCCGTCTGCCTCAACATCCGCCGGCTGACCCTGGAGGTCGTCGAGCACGCGCGCAAGTCCGGGCTGAGGATCATCGGCTGGGTGGTCAACACCCAGGAGCACCTGCGGCTCGTGCGCGCGCTGGAGCTGGACGGCGCGACGACCGACTATCCGGAGATCAAGCGCACGGGCCGCTTCACGGCGTGACCCGGCGCCCGGTCCCCCGCGTGGACGTCACACCAGCGCCTTGACCAGCAGCTCGAACCGCAGGTCGTCGCGCTGCGGGATGCCGAAGCGCTCGTCGCCGTACGGGAACGGGGACATCCGTCCCGTACGGCGGTAGCCGCGGCGCTCGTACCAGGCGATCAGGTCCTCGCGCACGGAGATCACCGTCATGTGCATCTCGGTGACGCCCCAGGTCGCCCGGGACCAGCGTTCGGCCTCGGCCATGACGATCTTCCCGAGCCCCGCGCCCTGGAGGGTGGGGCTGACCGCGAACATACCGAAGTACGCGTGGTCGCCGCGGTGTTCGAGCTGGCAGCAGGCGACGACCCGGTCGTCCTGCTCGACGGTCAGCAGCCGGCTGTCGGGCGACTTGATGACCGCCAGCACCCCCTCGGGGTCGGTCCGCTGCCCCTTGAGGATGTCCGCCTCGGTGGTCCAGCCGGCCCGGCTGGCGTCCCCGCGGTACGCGGACTCGATCAGCGCGACCAGCGCGTCGACGTCGGCGTCGGTGGCGTCGCGGAAGGTGAGTCCGGCGGCGGGGGTGTCCATGGGCGGTCTCCGATCTCGGGCGTGCTGAGCCAGGGATGAGGGTAACCCTGCCACTAGGCTCCGCATGCATGGTGCATGTACTCAGTGGCCGGACACTTCTGCGGCCCACCGACCCCGAGCGATCCCGCGTCTTCTACGGCGGGCAACTGGGGCTGTCCGTCTACCGGGAGTTCGGTACGGGGCCCGAGCGCGGGACCGTCTACTTCCTGGGCGGCGGCTTCCTCGAGGTCTCCGGCCGTTCCGAGACCCCGCCCTCGCCCGCCGTCGCACTCTGGATGCAGGTCGAGGACGTCGGGAGCGCCCACGACGAGCTGCGGGCGAAGGGCGTCGACATCGTGCGGCCACCGGTGAAGGAGCCGTGGGGCCTGATCGAGATGTGGATCGCCGACCCGGACGGCACCCGGATCGTGTTGGTGCAGATCCCGGCGGACCATCCGCTGCGCCACCGGCCCGGGATCTAGGCCTGTCGTCCGGATCGGGCCGGCCTGGCTCACGGTGTCTTGTCGCGACGTCGGCATGATCCGAACGACAGGCCCTGGCCCGGGCCGGCGGCACCCGGCACGTCCCGGGCCGGTCCCGGATGGCCTCCGTCGCAAGCGGGGTCTAGCGTGCGGAACGAGGGCTCCTTCGCGGGTCGCGGCCCGCGCGGGAGCAGGCCGTTCTCCGAGCGGCCGGGGCGCTCGGCCGCTCCCCCGCCGCGGACCCGCCCGGCCGGAAGGAACCGTCATGAAGATCGACAAGCCGGTGCCCGGCGGCCCCTGCTGGACCGAGCTGGGGACGAGCGACCTGGAGGGGGCCAAGCGGTTCTACGCCGAGCTGTTCGGGTGGCGGCCGGAGACCGACCCGCGTCAGGAGGCGGGCGGGTACACGGTGGCGCACCTGGGGGACGCGGCGGTGGCCGCCCTCAGCCCCCTGTACCAGGAGTCCCAGCCCGTGGCATGGAACGTGTCGTTCGCCGTGACCGACGCGGACACGGCGGGGCGGCGCGTGGAGGAGGCCGGCGGCACGGTGGTCCTCGGCCCCATGGACGTGTTCGACGTGGGCCGGTTCGCGGTGGCCGTCGACCCGACGGGCGCGGCCTTCCAGCTGTGGCAGGCGCGGTCCTTCCCGGGCGCCGGGCTGTTCAACGCGCCCGGCACGCTCGGCTGGGTGGAGCTGGCGACGCGGGAGACCGAGCGGGCCCGCGACTTCTACACCTCGGTGTTCGACTGGAGCGTCAACGCCTCGCAGGCGTACACGCAGTGGGGCGTCGACGGGGAGGACTTCGGCGGCATGCTGGACATGGGCGACCGGTTCCCGCCCGAGGTGCCGGCGCACTGGCTGCCGTACTTCGCGGTGGACGACGTGGACGCGGCGGCGGACGTCACGGCACGCGCGGACGGTGCCGTGACCGTGGCTCCGGCGTCGATGCCGAACGGCCGGCGCATCGCGGTGCTGCGGGACCCGCAGGGCGCGGCGTTCGGGGTGTACCGGGCACCCGACGAGGGGTGAGCGGCCGGGCGGTTCCCGGGCCGCCGGGAGCCGCCTACGCGCGCGGTGCTCCCGAAAGGCCCTCCAGGCGGCTCAGCAGCTCGGCGAGGAGCCCGGCCAGTTCGCCCTGGCCCTCGGGGGCGAGCGTGGAGAGTACGGCCGTCTCGTAGGCGAGCTGCTCGGGCAGGATGCCGTCCACCAGGTCGCGGCCGGCGTCGGTGAGCCGTACGTGGGCGACGCGGCGGTCGCGGGTGTCCACGCGCCGCTCGACCAGCCCGCGCTCGGTCAGCTGTTTGAGCCGCTTGGTGACGGCCGCCCCGGACGAGAAGGTCTCCCGGGCGACGTCCCCGGGGGTCAGTTCGTGGCCCGTGCGCCGCAGCGCGCCGAGCAGGTCGAACTCGGGGCGGCTGAGACCGGCCCGGCGCAGCGGAGCGTCCTCGGCCTGCTGGAGCAGGGCGGCACAGCGGTTGATCCGCCCGATGACCTCCATGGGCCCGGTGTCCAGTCCGGGGTGCACGGTCCGCCACTGCCGGACGACGGCGGCGACCGTGTCGTTCCCGGCGGCGCCCGCCGCGCCCCGGCGCGGCGCCCGCCCGTCGTTCGTCGCGTCGGCCCCGGCCGCCGGTTCGCCGTTCGTCGCCGTCATGGCCGTGTGTCCTCCGTCGTCCTGCCGGGGTCGTGGTCCTGCGGTGCGAGGCCCTGGGCCCGTACTGTCGCGGCGAGCGTACGGTGTCCGGACTGCTCGGTGAGCACGACGCGGTCCTCGGGCAGAGCGCGTTGCCACCACTCGCCGGCGGCCGCGTCGGCCGTGGCGCGCAGGTCGACCAGGGCGGCGGCCAGGGTGCGGCGGGCGGACCCCAGGGCGCGCGGTGCCGGGTGCGGCTCGGCGAGCAGGCGGGCGGCGTTCTCGCGGGCGCGATCCGCCGCGGTCAGGGCCTGTTCCAGGCGGTCGCCCGCCCGGCGGTTGGTGACGGCCACGGCCGCGGCGAAGCCGACCAGCGCGCCGACGAGGGTGTCGGCGACCCGCTCGGTGATCAGCTGTCCCGGGTGCTGGGCGCGGGCGAACTCCGTGATGAGCAGGGCCATCGGGGTGACGCAGACGGTGCCGAGCCAGTAGTTGCGGCCGATCAGCGCCTCCGCGCCGAAGTTGAGGGCGAGGCAGCACACGACCAGCGCGGCCGGGTGGAGGTGGGCGAGCGGGGCGAGGGCGGCGAAGAAGAGGACCCCGACGAGGTTGCCGACGACGCGCTGGATGCCCCGGTTCCAGGTGAGGGTGACGTTGGCCTGGTAGAGGGAGGCCGCGGTGACCAGCGCCCAGTAGGGGCGGCCGACGCCCAGCGCGAGGGAGGCGTAGCCGGCCAGTGCGCAGCCGACCGCGGTACGTGCGGCGATCGGGGCGAAGGGCGCGAGGCGCTGCCACGCCGGGCGCCGCGGGTGGGCGAGTTCGGCTGCCACGCCGAGGAGTTCGTCGGCGGCGTCGCGCGGGGCGGCGGTGCGCGGGATCCGTCCGGTGCCGCGCAGACCGCGGGCCCAGGCACGCAGTCGCGCGGGGTCGGCGTCGGCGGGGGCGGCGAGGGCGACCTCGGCGCGGACGAGGAGCTGTTCGAGGGCGCGCCGGGTGTGGTCGGGTCGGGCGCCGGCGGCGAGCAGCGACTGCCAGGCGGCGTGGATGGCGGCGGCGCTCGCGGCGCGGGCCCGGGCGTGGCCGTCGGAGGTGCCGCGGGTGTCGGCGTACGCGGCGGCCGCGTTCAGGGCGGTCGCGGTGGCGCGGCGCTCGGGGCCGTGCGGGCGCAGCAGTCCGGGCGCCATGCCGACCAGCCACGCCCAGGCACCCGCGGCCAGGGCCAGTCCGATGTGTCCGGGCAGCTGGCCGAGGGTCTGCGGCACGAACAGGGAGGCGGAGCTGATGAAGGTGAGGACCACGCTGCCGGGCGGGCCGAGACGGGTGGCGTCGCACGCGGTCTTCTGCGCGGCGGCCATGAGCGCGCCGACCGTGACGAGGACGACGGCGTCGGAGGTGAGCGACGCCGCGAGCAGGGACAGGGCGAGGCCGCCGACCATGCCGAGCACGACCCCGGCCAGGATGCGGGCGCGGGCGGCGTAGGGGCGGTTGTGGCCGTAGAGGGCGCACAGCGATCCGGCCATCGTGTACATGGCCAGGTCGAGGCGGCCGAGGGCCAGCAGGATCAGGTTGGGCGGGGCGACCGCGGCGACCACGCTCAGCGCGGGCTTGAACCAGATGTCGGAGGGCCTGCCCAGCCGCAGGACTCCGGCCAGGGGAAGACGGCGTGGGGTGGTCGCACTGCTCATACAGACAATTTAGCATGTGTTTTACTCGTAAATAATTACCTTCTCCCTCCACGCTCACCAGTCGTGCTCCGGCGAATGCCCCCCGTGTACACCCTTGCGCTCGCGTGCGCTCCGCGCCCCGTGGGCATCGCATCACTGGACCGGATGTCGAGCGGGGGAGGCGCGCGTGCACGGACCGGTGTCGGCGGCCTGGTTGCTGGTCGCCCTGTGCACGGCCACCGGGGCCTACTGCCTGCTGCGCATGCGCAGCGGAGTCGAGGAGCAGCGCCGCGCCGCGGGCGGTGAGGCGCTGATGGGCTTCGGCATGGCCATGATGGCCGTACCGGCGGCTGCGTTCACCCCCCCGGTGTGGGCGTGGCCGGTGTACGCGGCGGTGTTCGCCGCGGCGGCCCTGCGCGCCCTGTGGGCCGCGCGCAGGAGCCCCCACCATCTGCACCACCTGGTGGGCGCGGGGGCCATGGTCTACATGGCGGTGACGATGGCCGCGGCGCCGGCCACCGCGCACCACGCGCACGGCGGCGCGGGCGTGCCTCTGCTGACCGGCGGTCTCCTGCTGTACTTCGCCGCCTACGTGCTGCTCTCGGGCGCCCGGCTGGTGCCGGCCGGCGGCACCGCGGCCGGGACCGGCGTCGTGGCCGCACGCTGGGGCGACCGTCCGGAACTCGCCCGGGCCTGCCGGCTGTCCATGGGCATCGGGATGGTCGCGATGCTGCTGCCCATGTGACGGCACCCCTCGCCGACGGGCGCGTTGCCTGCGTCACTCGGCGCCGTGGACCGTACCCCCGCACGGCTCCGCGCTCATAGGGTGCTGACCATGATGGTCCCCGTGACCCTGCTGCTGCTCGGCGCCCTGACCGCCGTCGTGGCCCCGAGGCTGCTCGCCAGGGCCGACTGGCCGGACCGCGAACCGGTCCTCGCCCTCTGGGTGTGGCAGTGCGTCGTGGCGGCCGTACTGCTGTGCTGCGCCCTGTCGATGACGCTCAGCGCGGCGGCGGCCTGGCAGGCGGTGCGCGGGCACGTCTTCGCCTCGGCCCCGCGCGCGGTCGTGGACGCTTACGCCCTCGGCGCGGCCGGACCCTGGGCGGCGCCCACCGCCGTGATCCTCGCCTCGGCCGGCCTGTGGAGTCTGGCGATGCTGGTGCGCGAGGTCGTACGGGCCCGGGCGCGCCGTCGCGACCGGCGGGCCGAACTCCTGCTGCGCGCACCGCTGTTGCCGGGCGAGGAGCGGGCGGCCGGCCGGCTGGTGGTGCTGGAGGGCGAGCGCCCCGACGCCTGGTGGCTGCCCGGGACGGCGCCTCGGCTGGTCGTCACGACGGCCGCGTTGCGCCGGCTGAAGGGGCGTCGGCTCGACGCGCTCGTCGCTCACGAGGAGGGGCACGCACAGGCCCGGCACGACTGGCTGCTGCACTGCTCGGCCGCGCTGGCCGGCGGCTTCCCGCAGGTCCCGGTGTTCGCCGGGTTCCGTGACGAGATGCACCGGCTGGTCGAGCTGGCCGCCGACGACGTGGCCTCCCGGCGGGTCGGCCGGCTGACCACTGCGCTGGCGCTCGTCGAACTCAACGAGGAGCGCGGGGTGTTCGGTCGCTCCCCCACGCCGCAGGCGCATGTGCCGCAACGCGTCCACCGCCTCCTGGCCCCGCCCGACCGCCTGCCCGCGCTGCGCCGCCTGCGCCTGACGGCGGCCGCCGCCCTGGTACCGGTGATCCCGGTGCTGGTGGCCCTGGTCCCGGGGCTGCGCGCGCTGGGCTGAGGCGACGCCGGACCTGCGGGTACAGCCGCGAACGGCGCCCGCAGCGCGGCCCGGCACCGCCGGACTCGGCCTCCACGCTGGCCCCGCGGGCGTCCGGTCGGCGAAGATCGCGGGATGCGCCAACGGCCCGTAGTCTCCCCGTCCCGTCCCCGTGCCCCGCGCGGCGCTGCCCTCCTGGCCGCCGTCCTCGGTGCCTGTGCCGTGCTGCTGCTCGTCCTCGTCGTCGTCGGCTGGCACCCGCTGCTCACCGTGGACGGGGACGTCTCCCGGACCACCCATCGCTGGGCGGTCGGCGATCCCGGCGTCACCCACGCCTTCCGGGTGCTCACGGACTGGGTGTGGGATCCGCTGACCATGCGTCTGGTCGCCGCCGCCGCGGCGGTGTGGCTGGTGTGGCGGCGCGCGGCCTGGTGGTCGGCGGTGTGGCTGGCGGCCGGCGTGGCGGCGGCGACGCTCGTCCAGCAGTCGGTGAAGGCCGCCGTCGACCGGCCGCGCCCGGTCTGGCCGGACCCGGTGGACTCGGCCCACTACGCGGCCTTCCCGTCCGGTCACGCCATGACGGCCACCGTGGTCTGCGGCCTGCTGCTGTGGCTGCTGCACCGCCGCGGCGCGGGTCGCGTCCTGTGGTGGACGGCCGTCGCGGCGGCACTGGTCTCGGTCGGGGGCGTGGGGCTGACCCGGGTGTGGCTCGGGGTGCACTGGCCCTCGGACGTGCTGGGCGGCTGGCTGCTGGGGGCGCTGATCGCGGCACTCGCCGTGGTGGGCCACGAGTGGCCGCGGGCCGGCCGCGCGGATATCCCCGGCCGGCGCCCGGGGCCCGGGCGCTGGTCCGGATAGAGTCCGGCACATGGCCGCCGTGCTGTTCGACTTCTCAGGGACGCTCTTCCGGGTCGAGTCCACCGAGTCCTGGCTGCGGGCGGCGCTGGACGAGCGCGGAGCCACCCTGTCCGGCCCGGAACTGGCCGAAGCCGCACGGGCCCTGGAGGCGGCCGGCGCGCTGCCGGGCGGGGCGGTGCCGGTGGAGCTGCCGGCGGACCTGGCCGGCCTGTGGGCGGTCCGGGACGAGAGCGCGGAACTGCACCGGGCCGCCTACACGGGGCTGTCCCGGCGGGTCGCACTCCCCGACCCCGGCCTGCACGACGCCCTGTACGAGCGGCACATGTCCCCCGCCGCCTGGTCCCCCTACCCGGACGCCGGGACGGTGCTGCGCACGCTGCGGGAGCGCGGCGTCGGCGTGGGCGTGGTCAGCAACATCGGCTGGGACCTCCGCCCGGTCTTCCGCGAGCACGGGCTCGACCCGTACGTCGACGCGTACGTGCTGTCGTACGAGCACGGGGTGCAGAAGCCGGATCCGCGGCTGTTCTCGGTGGCCTGCGAGGCGCTGGGGGCCGATCCCCGGCAGGTCGTGATGGTCGGCGACAGCAGGGCGGCCGACGGCGGCGCGGCGGCCCTCGGCTGCCGCGTGCACTTCGTGGACCACCTGCCGGTCGCGCACCGGCCGGACGCGCTGCTGCCGGTGCTGGACCTGGTGCGCTGAGTCCGGCGGACCGCGCGGCGGTCCGGGCGGCTTCAGCCCTGGTAGCCCTCGACCTGGGAGGAGGGCCGCACCTCCGCGTCGTCGGGGTTCCCGCCGTACTCGGCCTTGGCCCGGCGCTGGCGCAACAGGTCCCAGCACCGGTCGAGTTCCTGCTCGAGCCGGCCCAGCCGCTGCTGCTCGGTGGACGTGTCGATCCGGCCCGAGGCGAGCTCTTCCCTGAGCCTGCGTTCGTCCTCGACCATCTCCGTGATCCTGTTCAGGATCTGCTGGTCCTGCTCCATGACCACCCGCCTCCTCGGCTCGGTACCCGAGCCCACTGTAGGAAGGGACCGGCGGGTCGGCGACAGCAGCGGACGGGAACGAGCGGGGAACGGGCCGTCGACCGGCGTGCCGCACCGTCCGTCTGAGACGATCCCCCGCGTCGCCCCAGACACCTGCGGCCAATGCATGGACCTGCCAAATCGCAGCGTTTCCGCTGGTGGATGCCTAGTGGCGCCCATGTATCGCTGGGTTGCTTGTGTGTTGCTCGGGGTTGCTGCTGCGCCCCCGTCTCCCACCTGTCTCCCAAAACGCCCCCACAAAGGGATGCGCCCCCAGCCCGTCGACTGGGGGGGGCGCTCGTGTCGGCAGCCACTCCACGGGTAGCTACGCCTGCGAAGGCGGTTAACGAGCCTGACGCACCTCGACCGCGAGCTCGCGGAGACGGAGACCGTCGGCACGTACCTGCGGCTGCAGCGGGACGCCGTGCGCCAGGCCCTCGCCGCCACCGACCGGCCGGCACCCCAGGCGCGGCCGGCGCCCGCGCCCGAGCGGCCAGCCCTCGAGCCCGCACGCCCGACCGGGTACCTGGTCGAGCAGCGGCTGCAGGCCGGGGACCCGCTCGGCGCCGCCATCCACACCGCCCACTGCCGGCAGACCGAGCGGGAGACACGGGCGATCACCGCGGACGAGGCGCGGCAGGCGCTCGCTGGGGATCCGAAGTTCTTTCGGGCGTGCGACTTCTGCCAGCCCGGGAAAGCGCTCTCGGGCTGGTCGAGGGCAGCCGCGGAGCCTCCCGTGGGGAGCCGGGAGGAGCGGCGGGCCCTGCCGCCAGGTGATCGGCAGGGCCCTACGGGAACCACCTGGGGAGGAGGAACCCGCGCACACCATGCACCACAAACCAGCCAGCCGGATAGATCACGGCCGAAAGTGTTTGGTCCTGCGGGATCAGTCGTTCTTCGCTGCTCGCACTGCAGCCGGACAGCGAGCCCAGATGCCTCGACGGATAGCACCAAGTCCCGCCCGCCGCATCCCTCCTGTCGCTACGTTGGCGGCCTCGCAACGCCTTGGGGGCAACATGAAATTCGTCTGGGCACTCCTCACCCTGGTATTCGGCGTAGCCACGCTCGCAGCCGTCGGAAACGGCCTCCAATCTTTGAAGAGCGCTGGCGCGTCCGGTGCCCACAACAGCTACAGCATCAGCACTGGAATCCTGGACGGCGTCTTGCAAGTCCTCTTCATCGCGCTCCTTGGGCTCGCCACCAGATTCTGCTACCGGCGAGCCTCGCGTGGCAGCAAGCCCCAGCCCGCCGCCGGCAGACGGCCCTGGGAACGCTGACAGCAAAAGTGCCGCCCCCATGTGAGGGCGGGCGCCCGATCAATCTGGCGCGGCGGTGCGATCATCGGCCGCATCGGGAGCATGGATCGCCCTTGCCTCGCTGCTGCGCCTCCGCCAGGGATACCGGCTCGACGGGGTAGACCTTCCAGCCCATGGTGACGGCTGTACGCTGCGCGCCGACGTCGTGGGTGGGGTGAAGGGCGCGGCGGTCAGGTGTGGATGGCGAGCTTGAACTCTGCGCAGACCAGATGCCGGGCCTCGCGGTCGTTGTGGGCGACACGCAGCGCGATCGGCGTGCCTGGGTACACCCAGATGCCGTGGCCCTTCGTGAAGCACTGCATGCCGGGGCTCGGCGGCCGATGGTCGGTTGCGGTGGTGTTCACCGGGTCGTCGGTGTAACCGAGCGGGTCGCGGACGAACTGATCGCGGAGTTCCGTGTAGCCGCCCGACTCCCACTGGACCATCCCGTAGAACTGGCCCCAGCCCTCCCGCGCGGGCCAGATCAGTCCAGCCCGGTCGTCAGTTGCCCAAGCGGCCACCTGAGCGCCGTCGGGCTGGGTGGCCTGGTGCATGTTCCAGGAGTCGGACGGCTCGGCAGCACCGAAGGGAAAGCGGACGACGTGGTAGGCGCCGTCGGCGGGGATCGACTGCGGGGTGGTCAGCTTCAGGGAGCAGACGTAGACAGCCATGGTGGTCTCCTCACCAGACACGGACCGGTCGGACGTTGATCACGTGCCCCATCACGACGACGCTGCATGTTCTGCGTGGCGTTGGCCCTGAACGTCTTCACTCCGGTGATACCCGAAAACCGTGCTCGCGCCTTCAAGGCGTCGACGAGTTCTTGCAGAGCAGCGTCGGCGTCGGCCTCGAGCGCGGGCCCCTCGAAAGTGATCGTGGCGCTCACGGTGACGGTTGAGGCCGTCCCGTACTGGCAGGACACGGTATAGCTCGGCGCGGAGTCGGACGTGACAGGGCTGTCGTAGGGCACTCGGGTCTCCTCAGAAATGGACGGTCACGATGACCAGGCCGTCGTGGCCGTCCCCGCCCGCCTGCGCGGTCGTGGCGGCCGTACCGCCGACAGCGCCACCACCACAGCCGTATCGGTTGCCGGAGTCGAACGTGCCGCCCGCGGCCGAACCGGTCACGCCGGGGCCGCGCCGCTGTCCGCCGAGGTAGTTAGCGCCGCCGCTACCGGTGTAGGCCAGCGCCGCGGAGATCACGAAACGTTCAGGCCGTCGCCACCGGTGACGAGAAGGTCCCCGGCCGTGCCACCGCCGCCCGCCGCCTGGCTGGAGGTGGTGGCGGCCACGCCGCCGCCACCGGCGCCGCCGCCGATGACTTGGACGAACACCCACTTGTAGTTCGTGGGCTTCGTCCGGGTGCCGTTACTGACTTTGTAGTCGTGGTGTCGTCAGGGTGAGTCCTGTTCCGGTGAGGCAGCCGTCGATGATGCTGTTGCGGTATTGGATCTGGCGGAGGCCGTGCCGTAGCCGGTGGATGAGGTGGTTCGGGTCGGTGAAAGCTGTGTTGGCCTGGGTGGTCCGGCGGACGATTGAGCAGATGCCTTCGACGGGGTTCAGGTCGGGTGCGTAAGGCGGCAGGTGGTAGGCCGTGATCCAGTCCTGCGCCTCGATGAAGGCCCTCATCCGGCGGTCTTTGTGGACGTTCAAGTTGTCCCAAATGAGACGAGGGGGCCGTCCAGTTGCTGCTGGGCGGTGACGAGGAGATCGCGGTACTCGCTCCACGCGAAGCTCTTGCGGCCTGCGCTTTTGTGGTCGGTGTGCCGTTTGGGCCGGTAGATCGATCGGGAGCGTTCGCCGGGTTTGTAGCAACACAGGGCGGCTATGGAAAAGCGCCGCTGGGAGCACCCGCGGACCCGGATGACGGGTGTGGTGCCGCGCCGGCTCCATGCGCGAGGTCGGCGGCGTCATCGAGAACCCGGCTTCGTCCTCGAAGACGACCCAAGCCCCGAGCGCCGCCGCGGTGTTTCCACGTTCGGCCACACGTCCTTCACCCAACCGGCCACGGCCGCCTCATCGCGCTCGAGGGCACGCCGAGCCGGAACCCGATGACTCCAGCCATGGCGCCGCATCTGCTAAATCCCCGACAGCGTCATCGACTTGTGAAAACGCCGACCGATCAATGTCTTGATCCTGACCAGCGTCCATCTCTGATCCAGCCGGTCTGAGGTATCCGCAGGGCGGGGATCTGACGGCGGAGAGAGGCAGGCATTCCGCAAGCGGGTCAGGCTGGAAGCGGCTGCGATGTTTGCCCAGGCCCCTCGCGCGTGCACTCGTCGCGCCTCGCCTTGGGCAGGTCCCACACGAGGTAGCCGGCCTGATTGCCGCGGCCGGTCTTGCCGATGCGGCCCTCGGAGGCCCAGCGCCAGATCGTGCCGACGGCGACGCCCGAGTACCCGAGTAATAGACGGCGTCAGAGGCTGAGACGTAGCCAGGAGGCATCGTTTCACCTCCCCGGGAATGGCGAGAGGCCCACCAGTCTGGCGGGCCTCAAAGCGCACGAAGGCTATCTGAGCAGATCATGACTTCGGTGGTGCCAGAGTGTCAAGTTGTGGTTGAGGGTTCGCGTGTCGCGTCGTCAGCCGAGGCTCCCGGCGAACTCTCCGTTCTCGGCTTCCTTGGCGGTCAACTGCAGGGTGCCACGGTGGGAAACCTCGACCTTGTAGAACTTCTCGCCGGTGGGCACCTCGGGGACGCTGACCTTGAACGTGCAAGTGCCCAGGTCTTCGCTGGACTTGCCGAGTCCTCCGGTAGCAACGACGTCGCCTGAGGCCCCGTACACAGTGACGGAGGTGCCCTCGGCTATGTCGTCGTAACCGCTATCGAGGCGCCCTCGGCAGCCTCCGTTGCCGTCGGCGGTGACCGAGTCGGTGAGTTCAAACGAGCCCTTGAGTGTGAAGGTGGAGGGCTTGTCGGGCCCGCTGTTGGCGGTGATGGCCCAGACGCCGCCCATGAGGCCGGCTCCGACGGCGAGGCCGATGATGCCTGCGGCGATGGGCGTCAGCGGCTTCTTGGGTGCCGCCGTGACGGCTGGTGGTTCGGTGGGCAGCGGCGGGATGGTGGGCTGCTCGGGTGTTTCGCTCGTCATGGTCCCCCCATGGTTGCGCGGAAACGGGATGCTATCGCTGGATGATGTTGCTGGGCCCCGGTCGGTTAGGGATTCACCGATTCGAGATGCTCGGGTGCTACTGCCCACGTAGGTCGGCGAGTTCGGCGGCCCGGCCGAGGGCGAGGAGGACAGGCCGCGGGCCGCGCTGGGCATCGTTCCACGACGGCACGGTCTTCTCCCCGCCGAACTCCCGTCGCACGATCTCCAGCAGGAGCGCGCAGGCGTCGTCGGCCTGCTCCCGACTGTCGGCCTCGACGCGGACGGCTCCGATGGCGCAGCGCCGGCCGTCCTCCCGGAGCGCCCCGCGCGCCCAGCCGTCTTTCTCGATACGGGCGACCGCCCGGTGCAGCAGCGCGGCGAGCGGGGTGGCGTAGGGCGCGGGGGCCGCGGTGGGCGGCTGCGGGATGGTGATCTCCGGCAGCGGGTCGAGAGCGATGTGTGCGGAGTTGACGTCGACGGCCAGGCCGGCGAGGGCGAGCCGACCGTCCATGATGGCGCCCACCTCGGCGAGCCGCGCGTCGTTGGGCCTGCGCCGGGCTGCTGCCGGGGCTACGCCGCCTTGCTGCCGGGGCTACGCCGCCTTGCTGCCGGGGCTGCCGGGCTGATGCCGGGTCCAGGAGGGCCGCGGCGGCCTTCTCGACGGCCTCGCGGCGCCAGCCTCGCAGGTAGCTGCCTTCGGCGCAGTCGGTGCGGTCCGACTTCACGCCGGGCGCGTGCTTGCGCAGCCGGTTGGATAGGGCTGTGGCGTCGATGCCGTCGAAGCCGGCGGCGTCCAGTGCGGGCAGCAGCACCTCGCCGGTGGGCAGGAAGTCGCGGCGCTTCTGGTCGAAGAGGTCGAGCAGCGCGGCGACGAACTCGGCGTCCGGGTGCTCGCAGTTGACGAGCCGGTCGGTGAGGTTCTCACGCTGACCTTCGGCGGAGAGGGTGGAGCCTGCGGCGAGGACGGTGTCGGCGTCCATGCGGGTGATGCCCGCGGCGGCCCGCTCGGGTAGGGCGGCGGAGATCTGATCGCGGCTGTACTGGTTGAACTGGTAGCGGATGGCGCGGTTGAACAATCCGCCCATGATCATGGCCTGGCCGGCGTCGTTGGCGACGGGGCCGACGGCGGGCTTCATGCGGTCGGGCCGCCAGCCCTGGGCGCCTGCGCCGGGGCCGAAGGCGATGCGGACGTCTTCGAAGCGGCAGGCCATGAGGATGCGGAAGGCGACGATCATTGCGACGGCGTCGCCGAGGGCGTCGGCGGTGGCTATCTGCCCGGCCATGAACAGGTAGATGCCGTACTGGCGGCCGGTGCGCAGGATCTTGATGGCGAGGTCTTTGCCGCGGGGACTGAGCTGGATGAACTCGTCGATGTTGATGTAGAGGTTGGGGTGCTTCTCGGTGGCGTGCCAGCGGTCGCCCATGCCGAGGGTGGGCAGGAGCTTGCCGCGGGCGGTGACGTAGGCGAGGGCCTCTTCGAGGGCTTCCTCGCACTCCTCGGGTGTGCGGGCGCGCCGGCTGGCGAGGTCGCCGAACTCGGCGAGGCCGCCCTTGATGGGGTCGAGGTCCCAGACGACGGCGTCCCGGCAGGCGGTGAGCGCCTCGTTGATGGTGCGCAGGGCGCCGAGGGTCTTGGCGATGGAGCTGGACATCGCGGCGGATCTGCAGAGGCTGTGGGAGGCCTAGGTGGCGGTGAAGGATCACCACCGGGAATGGGAGGAGCCCCGCCTCAGCCGCTCCCAACGAGGCCCCCGTGAGTTGATCTCCCAGAAATCTCCCACGCCCGAATCCGAGGGCGAGGAAGATGAAGAGGCGACCTAGCGCGACTGTCCGTCTGACCTGCCGCGCAGGCATTTGAGGCGGTCACGGTTCAGCACACCGAAACCGTCCGTCTGAGACGATCCCCCGCGTCGCCCCAGACGGACGGCAGCTCTTGACAGGCCCCGCGTACCGCGGTGCCTGTGTTGCGTTGAGTATAGTTGGCTGGCAGCCAGTCAACGCAGGAGTTACAGGATGTCCCCGCGCAGCGCCTCGGTCAATGAAGAGTTGCGGCGGCGTTCCCGCGAGCGGCTGCTCCAGGCGGCCGTGGAGCTGGTCGACGAGCGCGGCTTCGAGGCCACGACGCTCGGCGACATCGCGGACCGTGCCGGCTCGGCGCGGGGGCTGGTCTCGTACTACTTCCCCGGCAAGCGCCAGCTGGTGCAGTCGGCCGTGCACCGGCTGATGCACCGCACGCTGGAGGAGGCGCTGGAGCGGGAGCCGTGCACCGACGACGGGCCCGAACGGCTGGCCCGGGCGGTCGACGCGATCCTCGGCCTGGCCCGGGACCGTCCGGTGCTCATGCGCCAGCACATGGCGGGGCTGCTCCAGGCCGAGGGGTTCGTCCAGTGCCCGGAGCAGCGGCGGCTCTCGGAGCTGCTCGGCGACACGGTCGCCCGGTACGGCTCCCACGACGTCGCGGCCGACTACCCGATGCTGCGGGCGCTGCTGATGGGCGCGGTGTTCGCGGCACTGGTGCCCGGGGTGCCGATGCCGGTGCCGGCCCTGCGGGCCGAACTGTTCCGGCGGTACGGACTCGACTGGGAGCTGGGTGTGCCGCCGGACAGCGAGACGGCCACCGGGACGCGGGACCGCGACCTGTCCCGCTTCTTCGCGACGGAGGAACGCCCGAGCGAGGCGTGACCGGGTCGCCGGGGCGGTCCGATGCCCCCGGTACGGCCGGACCGCCCGGCCCGCGAGCCCGACACGCGTCCGGTCGGCCCGCGGGACCCTGCCGCAGCGGGCCTCGCGGTGCCATGCTGGAACCGTCCGCACACCACCTCCTTCGGGCGAGGAGTACCGCTGTGCTGCGTGTCGCCGTCGTGGGTTCCGGGCCGAGCGGGTGCTACATCGCCCAGAACCTCGTCCAGCTCGATCCGGACGTCCAGGTGGACGTCCTGGACCGGCTGCCGTGTCCGTACGGCCTGGTCCGGTACGGCGTCGCGCCGGACCACGAGAAGATCAAGTCGCTGCAGGGCAGCCTGCGGACCGTGCTGGAGCACGAGCGGGTGCGGTTCCTCGGCGGGGTCCGGGTGGGCGGCCCCGGCGGCCTGCCGGTGGAGCGCCTGCGGACGCTGTACCACGCGGTGGTGTACTGCGTGGGCGCCGCCACCGACCGCCGGCTCGGCGTCCCCGGCGAGGAACTGCCGGGCAGCTGGTCGGCGACCGAGTTCGTGTCCTGGTACAGCGCGCACCCGGACGCGGCCGACGGGGGCTTCCTGCGCGGGGTGCGCTCGGCGGTGGTCATCGGAGTGGGCAACGTCGCGGTGGACGTCACGCGGATGCTGGTCCGCGGCGCGGGCGAGCTGCGGCCGACGGACATCCCGCAGGCGGCCCTCGACACACTGGCCGGCAGCGGGATCCGCGAGGTGCAGATGGTGGGCCGGCGCGGCCCCGCACAGGCCCGCTTCACCACCAAGGAGCTGCGCGAGCTGGGCACCATCCCGGACACCGAGGTGGTCGTCGACGCGGCCGAGCTGGCGCTGGGTTCGCTCGACCCGGCCGCGCTCCCGGCCGTGCCGCGCCGCAATGTGGAAGTGCTGCGCGGCTGGGCGGCCCGGCCCCCGGCACCGGCCGGGCGGCGGATCCGGCTGCGGTTCTTCCTGCGCCCCGTCGAACTGCTCGAACAGGCGGGCCGGGTGGGCGCCGTGCGCTTCGAGCGCACGGCTCCGGACGGCCGCGGCGGTGTGACGGGGACGGGCCGGTACGAGGACGTGCCCGCCCAGCTGGTGCTGCGCTCGGTCGGCTATCGCGGTGTCCCGCTGGACGGTCTGCCCTTCGACCCCGCGACCGGCACGGTGCCGCACACGGCGGGGCGGGTCGTGCGCGACGGCGTCCCCTCCCCCGGCGAGTACGTCGCCGGATGGATCAAGCGGGGGCCGACGGGCGTCATCGGCACCAACCGGCCCTGCGCGAAGGAGACGGCGCTGTCCCTGCTCGCCGACGCCTCCGTGCTGGCCCGGGCGGACGTTCCGGCCGATCCGGTGGAGGCCCTGCGGTTGGCGGGCGGCGAACCGGTGCCCTGGAGCGGGTGGCTGTCCATCGAGCACGCCGAGGCCGCGCTGGGCGAGCGGCTCGGACGGAGCGTGGTCAAGCTCGCCGACTGGGAGGCGCTGCTCGGGGCGGCGCGACCGTCGTAGCGGCGCGACCGTCGTAGCGGCGTGACCGTCGTCCCGGGGCGGGCGGGCCGGTTCGGGCGGGCCGGGGCGGCGGGCGTCAGACGCGTTCGCCGAGCCTGCGGGCCTGGCGGTCGGCGGCGGCGAGGAGGCTGTCGAGCAGCCCCGGGAAGAGTCCGTCCAGATCCTCCCGGCGCAGGGCGTTCATCTTCGCCGTACCCCGGTACACCTGCCGGATGACACCGCTCTCGCGCAGCACCCGGAAGTGGTGCGTGGTGGTGGACTTGGTCACCGGCAGGTCGAAGCGCGAGCAGGACAACTCGGCCGACTCCGCGGCGAGTTCGCTGACGATCCGCAGCCGCATGGGGTCGGCGAGCGCGTGCAGCAAGCCCTCCAGCCGGATCTCCTCCCGCTCCGGGTGCGGCAGCGCACGGCCGGGGGTGACGGTGTCGGTCACGGCTGCCGCCCTTCGTCGCGGTCGTATTCGATGCTGCACATTGTACGAGAGTCATCGTAGTTTGACATCCCTCGTAGTACGAGGACTATCGTACGAGTCGACCACCGGTCCCGTGACGAATGGAGTCCGTAGTGAGCGCGCTCTTCGAGCCCATCACCCTGCGCGAAGTGACCATCCCGAACCGGGTGTGGATGTCACCGATGTGCCAGTACTCGGCCGAGGCCGAGGGCCCGCTCGCCGGGGCCCCGCACGACTGGCACTTCGCGCACTACGCCGCCCGGGCCACCGGCGGCACCGGACTCGTCATGGTCGAGGCCACCGCGGTCGCCCCCGAGGGCCGGATCTCCCCCTACGACCTCGGCCTGTGGAACGACACCCAGGTGGAGGCCTTCCGCCGGATCACCCGCTTCCTCACCGCGCAGGGTTCCGTGCCCGCCGTCCAGCTCGCACACGGCGGGCGCAAGGCGTCCACGGAGCGGCCCTGGCGGGGCGGCGCACCCGTCGGGCCCGAGGCGCACGGCTGGCAGCCGGTCGCCCCGAGCCCGCTGCCCTTCGACGAGCGCCACCCGGTGCCGACCGAGCTGACGGCCGAACAGATCGGGGAGGTCGTCGGCCAGTTCGCGGCGGCGGCCCGGCGGGCGCTGGCCGCCGGCTTCGAGATCGCCGAGATCCACGGCGCCCACGGCTACCTGATCAACGAGTTCCTCTCCCCGCACTCCAACCACCGCACGGACGCCTACGGCGGCTCGTACGAGAACCGCACCCGGTTCGCGCTGGAGGTCGTCGACGCCGTCCGGGAGGTGTGGCCGCAGGACAAGCCGCTCTTCTTCCGCATCTCGGCGACCGACTGGGTCGAGGAGGGCGGCTGGACGCCAGACGACACCGTCCGCTTCGCCCGCGACCTGCGTGCCCACGGCGTGGACCTGCTCGACGTGTCGACCGGCGGCAACGTCGCCGGCGCGCGCATTCCGACCGGGCCGGGCTACCAGGTCCCGTTCGCCGCGCGGGTCAGGGCGGAGACGACGTTGCCGGTCGGCGCCGTGGGCCTGATCACCGACGCGGAGCAGGCCCAGAAGCTCGTCGCGAACGGCGAGGCCGACGCCGTGTTCCTCGGCCGGGAGCTGCTGCGCAACCCGTCCTGGGCCCGGCAGGCCGCCCGCGAGCTGGGCGGCGAGGTGAGGGTGCCGGACCAGTACCACCGCTCGGTCTGAGTCCACCGCCCCGTCCCGACGGGCCCGCCGCACGGCGTGCGGGTCCGTCAGCCCGGCAGCAGTCGTCCGATGGTCTCCTCCAGGCGGGGCAGGGTCCGCTGGCCCGCCAGGGCCAGGGCGATCGCCGCCACCACACCGGCCCAGGCGACCGGGCCGAGCGGGGTGCAGCCGACGGCGCGGCTGACGCCCGGGGTCTGCACCACGGCGACCAGGGCCACGGCGGAGCCGAGCGAGGTGATCTGCACCAGGCGGCTGTCGCGCCGGTCGAGGAGGGTCTGCACGAGCTGGGTGCCGACCACTCCGCACAGGGCCATGGTGCTGGAACGGCGGGCGGTGCCCGGGGTGAAGCGGCCGATCAGCCAGGCCGTGACGGCGCCCAGACAGGTGGTGAGGGCCCGGTGGCGGATCTGCCGCAGCAGGGGCTCGCCCAGTACTCCGGCCGCCTCCTCCACGTGCGCCAGGTCGGCCTCGCCCTCCTTCTGGGTGACCGCCACGGCCATGGACGGGAACAGGTCGGTGAAGAGGTTGACCATGAGCATCTGCCGGGTGGACAGCGGCGCCCGCCCGGACAGCAGGGTGCCGAGGATGCCGAAGCCGACCTCGCCCGCGTTGCCGCCGATCAGGATGGCGATGGCGTCGGCCACGCTGTGCCACAGCGCGCGGCCCTCGCCGACCGCGTCGATCAGCACGGTCAGGTCGTCGTCGGTCAGGACGATGTCGGCGGCGTTGCGCGCGGCGGCCGAGCCCCGCGCGCTGATGCCGACGCCGATGTCGGCGGCGCGGATCGCGGCGGCGTCGTTGGCGCCGTCGCCGACCATGCCGACCACCCGGCCCGCGTCCCGGAGCGCCTCCACGACCTGGAGTTTCTGCTCGGGCGCCACCCGGGCCACCACACCGGCGTCGCGGAGCATCCGGGCCCGGGCCGCCCGGTCGGCCGCCGCCAGCTCGTCCCCGGTGACCACCACGGTGTCCTCGGGCCAGCCCAGGTCGGCGGCGATGGCCCGCGCGGTCTGCGGGTGGTCGCCGGTCAGCATGACCGGCCGTACGCCCGCCTTGCCGAGCCCGCTGACGAGGGCCGTGGAGGTCTCGCGCGGTACGTCGGACAGCGCCAGCAGACCGGTGAACTCCAGCCCGGCCAGCGGCTGTTCGAGGACCTCGGACACGACGTCGGCCGGGCCGAGCCGCCGTACGGCCACCGCGAGCACGCGCAGGCCGGCCCCGGCGAGCGCGTGGGCGCCGTCGGAGGCGTGTTCCGGAAGGCCGGCGCAGGCGGGCAGCACGGTCTCCGGTGCGCCCTTGACGACGAGCACGGGCGCACCGTCCGCGGCCCGCCCGACGGCGGCGGCGTAGCCGCGCGCCGCCTCGAACGGCAGGCCGGCGAGCTGCGTCCAGTCCGGATCGGGGCCGGCCGCCGTCAGAACGGCCTCGTCGGTGGCGTGCATCGGCCGCTCGGAGCCGCCGTTGAGCTTCGGGCAGGCCCGCGCGGCGGCGCGGACCGTGTCCGCGGACCCGGCGTCGTCGACCGCGTGGAGCTTGCCGTCGGCGTCGGAGGTGCGCACCAGCCGCAGCCGGTTCTCGGTGAGGGTGCCGGTCTTGTCGAAGCAGATGGTGTCCATCCGGCCCAGCGCCTCCAGCGTGCGCGGGGTGCGCACGAGGACGCCGCCGCGGCTCAGCCGCCGGGCGGCCGCGAGCTGTGCGACCGTGGCCACCAGCGGCAGGCCTTCCGGTACGGCCGCGACCGCCACCGCCACCCCGCCGCTGACCGCCTCGCGGATGGGGGTGCCGCGCGCAGCAGCGCGAGCCCGGTGACCGCCGCGCCGCCCGCCAGGGTCAGCGGCAGTGCCTTGCGGGTGAGTTCCTGGAGCCTGGCCTGGACGCCGCCCGCCGGGGTGTGCGGGCGGCGAGGTGCACGGCGCGGGCCGCCTCGGTGCGCTCGCCGGTGTCGACGACGACCGCCCGGGCCTGTCCCGCGACGACGGTCGTGCCCTCGAAGACCATGCAGCGTCGGTCGGCGACCGGGGCGTGCGGCGTCGGGTCCGTCTGCTTCTCCACCGGCAGGGACTCGCCGGTCAGCGCGGACTCGTCGACCTCCAGGCCCTCCTGCCACAGCAGCCGGGCGTCGGCGGGCACGACGTCGTCGCCGTTGAGCTGGATCACGTCGCCCGGCTGGAGCTTGCCCGCCTCCACGGTGCGGGTGCCGCCGGCCGGGGCCTCCTCCGCCGTGGGCACGAGGCGTGCCTTCCGCTTCTGCTCGGCGACCAGTCCGGACAGGGCCCGTTCGGCGCGCAGCCGCTGGATGCCTCCGACCAGGGCGTTGAGGTCGAGGGCGCCGACGACGAGCAGCGCGTCCACGACCGACCCGAGGATCGCGGACGCGGCCGAGCCCACCGCCAGCACCGGGGTGAGCGGATCGTGGAGTTCCCCGCGCACGGCCTGGCCGAGTTCGTAGGACCAGCGTGCCGGGGCCACGGCGGGGTGCCGGACGACGCCCTCGGTCGCCGTGCGCACACGGGCGGTCAGGTCCTCCCAGGGGGTGGTCTCGGCGGCCGGTTCGTGTTCGAGCCGTTCGCGGGCCTCGTCCGGGTCCAGCTCGTGCCAGTGGACGCGGGGGCGCGGGTGCGGGGCACCGGCGGCCGCGACACCGAGTGCGGCCCGTGCCCCGGACAGCAGGGCGGTAGCGGCGCCGACGTCGACGGGTGCGTGCCGGAACCCCGGCAGCACGGCGAGCCGGCCACGTCCGCCCTTGGCCTCGCCGACGGCCACGAGCAGCCCCGAGAGGGCCGCGCCGGAACGGGCAAGGGTCTGCGACCGCCGGCCGACCGCACGGGCCGCGGGGACGGCCGTCAGCACCCGCCACACGTCGGGCAGACCGTGCAGGGCCAGGATGTCCGCCCCCCAGACGACCGCGCCGTCCTGGTCCGTCAGGGCGATGGACACATCGCCGGCGCTCAGGCCGGCCAGGACGTCGTGCTCGTCGGCGGAACGCACGCGCGCGACCGTCAGCACGGCACCGGATTCGCCGCGTGCCTCGTGCACGACGTCGTCCAGCGGACGGCGGGCGTCGACGACCTGGTCGGCGAGCCCGGTGAAGTCCTCGAGGGCGGGGTCGTCCACGACCACCACCTTGAGGCCGGCGCGGCGGGCCGCGTCCAGCACCGGCTCGGTCCACGGGTCGGCCTCGCCGTCCTCGGTGCGCAGCGCGCCGGGGTGCAGGACGACCGTGCCGACCATCTCCAGCTGGCGCAGCCGGTCCGCGTCGCGGACGAGGACACCGGCCCGCGCGAGTGCCGCGCTGAGTACGGCGTGGAAGGCGGCCGGTCCGTAGCGGGCGGCCTTCGGCGAGCCGGCGAGCACCGCCTCCGCCGCCTCGCCTCCCTCGTGCTTGACCAGCAGGGTGGCGGCCGCGCCCAGCACGCTGCCCGCGGAGGCGTGGGAGGCGTACTCCTGGGCCGGGGACTCACGCAGCGGCGGACGCTGCCCGCCGTCCGCGGCGAGGCTGACCTTCTCCGGCGCGCACAGCTGGTCGTGGACCGAGTCGAAGGCGGCGGCGCGGGCCACCGTCTCGGCCACCTGGCAGGCCCGCAGGGCGCCGTCGAGGACGAGGGAGGTGGGGGTCTGGCCGGCGCCGTGGGCGGCGGCGTTCGCACAGGCCAGCACCAGGTCCATCCGGTCGGGGCCCAGCCGGTCGCGCAGCAGGGCGCGGAAGCGGGGGTTCTCCCGCAGCAGCGTCACCACCGCCGTGACCACACGGGGCGAGGGCGTCAGCCGCAGCGAGTACGCGGTGAGTCCGGCGGCGATGCCCACGCAGTCGGCGGCGAGCGTGCTCACGGCGAGGCGTACGCCGGCCGGGTCGGCGGGGTGCGTGGACTCGTCCACGTCGCCGCCGGCCAGGAGCAGTCCGTGCCTCTGGGCCAGTTCGGCGGCGTGTTCCACGACCCGGTCGGTGGCCTCTTCCTCGGTGGCGGTCACCACCAGGCGGGCGAGTCCCTCGTCCCAGTAGGCGAGCAGTACGTCGGGCCGCTCGGCCAGCGTCTCGGCCAGGTGCCGGGCCAGGTGGGCCGTACCGCCCGCGCGCCGGACGTGCTCGTGCTCCAGCGGGCTCAGGGCGAGGTGCGCACGGGCTCCGGCCCGCCAGTGGTCACCGGAGCCGGGCAGCGCGTTGCGGGCCACCCGCGCCACCCGTACGGCGGCGTCCGCGCCGCGCACTCCGGCGCGCGCGGTCCCGGCGGCAGCGCCCGCCGCCACTCCGCACACCGGTGCCGCCGCCCGGGCGAGGAGCCGTGGGGCGGCGGGCAGCAGGCGCGCGGCAGCGGCGGGCGCCGTCAGCAGGCCGAGCACATGTACCTCCTCAGAGCGTGGTGCGGTCGGGGCGTGCCGTGGGACCGAGCGGGCCGGGGGCGGGCTTCGGCTCGGTGCTCACGGAGGGTTCGGGGTGGGGTGGCCGGGCGTGGCCGGACCGCCTGGCGCCCCCGGGCGTCCTGGCGCCCTCGGTGCCGCTCGCGGCCTCCGCTCCGCGGCCGGGTCCGGCGCGGCCGGGCTCGCCGGGTTCCGCGCGGCCGGGCTCGGCGCGGCCGGGCTCGGCGCGGCCGGACCTCAGTGCCGCGCCGCCCACGTCGTGTGCGGGTTCGGGGCGGTGCACCGGCGCGTCCTCCGCCAGGTGCGAGGGCCGGGGCTGGGTCAGCCAGGCCACCGCGGCACCGGTCAGGGCCACCGGCCACTCCACCACTCCCGCGGCCCCGAGCAGCCCGGCTCCCGCGTACACCGCCATGCGCCGGCCGCGGGGCGAGACCGCGCCGACCTTGTCCAGGGTTCCCTCCGCCGCCCGGCCCACGACGCCGGCGCCGGGCACCTTGCGCAGTGCCGAGGCCGCGCCGTGCAAAGGCGCCGTGAGGGTCGACGACGACTTGTGCTCAGCCATGGCTCTCCTCGGGTGAGATCGCCTGCCGTGCGCCCGAGTGCCCACGACCGCGCTGGTCATCCCCGCCGTCACGGGGGGACGCCCCCTCTTCCAGGGAACGCCACGGGGCGCGCCCGCGCCACCCGCCTCAGCCGCGGCACCGCTGCGGTGCGGTGTGCGTCCGTATCCTCGCGCCGACCGGCCACGACCCGACCCCGCACACCGTGCCCACCGGACCACGAAAGAGGGGATGCCCGCTCCGTGAACGGCCCGTCGCGACCGCGCGCGAAGAGGTGGTGTCGGTTCGTCCTCAGTCCACGCCCGCGCCAAAACCCATGGACGCGGTCAGTTCCCGCCGGTAGCCGGCGTAGCCGGTGCGCAAAGCCTCGCCCGGCCAGTCGGCGGGCAGCAGGGCGGGCGGCAGCACGGGGTCGGTGAGGAGGTGGCGCACGGCCGCCGCGTAGACGGTGAGACGGTCGGCCGGGTGCTCGGCGCTGCTCGCGCGCGCGAGCAGCGACCGCGCGGTGGCCGTCCACGCCTCCAGTGGCCACAGCCGGGCCACCAGATCGCGCGCGGGCTCGTCCGGACGGGCCGTGTAGGTCGCGGCCACAGCCTCCAGGCCGCCCGGCAGGGGGCGGTCGAGATTGGCCGGACGCAGCCAGACACCCTCGCGGAGCTCGGCCAGGCGCAGTGCGGTCAGGTGGGTGCGCAGCTCGGCGCGTTCGGCGGGGCCTCGGCCCATGGCGGTGATCACCACCATCTCCCAGTCGCCGTCCCACGCGCGCGTACGGGGATGCACGGCGTCGTCCTGGCGGCGCTGCCGGGCCAGCAGGCGGTCGCTGAGCCGGTAGACGGCGTCGGAGCGCCGCAGATCGCCGGCGGCCGCCATCCGGCTGAGCGCGGCCCGCAGGGTGGAGCCGCCGACACCGAAGGGCTCGACCAGCCGGACGAGGTCCTTCACCGGCAGCTCCGGCGGATGGACGCCGAGGAGCAGGCTGAGGACGACCGACCGGGCGGACAGGGCGCGCAGGCCGGCCGTGTCCGGCTCGGCCGAGTCGTTCATGCGCATGGGCACGTACTCTACGTGCGCCTTCGTGTTGCGTCATTGCTACAGCCGCAGGAAGAGTGCAACATGCTCGTATGGTCTCGATTCCCGCGCAGTCGCCGCAGCAGCCGCCGCAGTCCGCCGCCACGCACGACGTCACCAACCAGGCCCCGCCGCTCGCCCCCTACGACGCCTCCGACGACCGGGCCCTGCTGGAGGGGCTGCGCCGGGAGGGCGCCGGCTGGGCCGAGGAGGACCTCCGGCGGCTGGGCGCGCGTGCGGGGAGCGCGGAGGCGCAGGAGTGGGGCGAGCTGGCGAACCGTCACGAGCCCGTCCTGCGCACCCACGACCGCTACGGCCACCGGGTCGACGAGGTGGAGTTCCACCCCAGCTGGCACCACCTGATGCGGACGGCGGTCGCCGAGGGCCTGGCCGGCACCCCGTGGGCGGACGAGCGGCCCGGCGCGCACGTGGCCCGTACCGCCGGCGGACTGGTGTGGGGCCACACGGAGGCGGGTCACGGCTGCCCCACGTCGATGACGTACGCGGCGGTGCCCGCCCTGCGCGCGCAGCCGGATCTGGCCAAGGTCTACGAACCGCTGCTCACCAGCCGGGAGTACGACCCCGCGCTGCGCGTCCCGGCCGAGAAGCCCGGACTGCTCGCCGGGATGGGCATGACCGAGAAGCAGGGCGGCTCGGACGTGCGTACCAACACCACCGCGGCCACGCCCACCGGTGAGCCCGGCGTGTACACACTGCGCGGCCACAAATGGTTCACGTCGGCGCCGATGTGCGACGTCTTCCTGGTACTCGCGCAGGCCCCGGGCGGACTGTCCTGCTTCCTGGTGCCGCGGATCCTGCCGGACGGGACCCGCAACACCTTCCGCATCCAGCGGCTGAAGGACAAGCTGGGCAACCGTTCCAACGCGTCCTCCGAGCCGGAGTTCGACCGGACCGTGGCCTGGCTGGTGGGTCCCGAGGGGCGGGGCGTGAAGACCATCATCGAGATGGTCAACTGCACCCGCCTGGACTGCGTGATGTCCTCGGCGACCCTCATGCGCAAGACGTTCGTCGAGGCCGGCCACCACGCCCGCCACCGCAGCGCGTTCGGGGCCCGTCTCGTCGACCAGCCGCTCATGCGCAACGTCCTCGCCGACCTGGCGCTGGAGTCGGAGGCGGCGACGACCCTGACACTGCGGCTCGCCGGGGCGGCGGACCGCGCGGTGCGCGGCGACGCCGGGGAGCGGGCGTTCCGGCGGATCGCCACCGCCGTGGGCAAGTACTGGGTCACCAAGCGAGGACCGGCGTTCACCGCGGAGGCCCTGGAGTGCCTGGGCGGCAACGGGTACGTGGAGGAGTCCGGCATGCCCCGCCACTACCGGGAGGCGCCGCTGCTGTCGATCTGGGAGGGCTCGGGCAACGTCAACGCGCTCGACGTGCTCCGCGCCCTCGGACGGGAACCGGACAGCGCCGAGGCCCTGTTCGCCGAACTCGCCCTCGCCCGCGGGGCCGACGCCCGGCTGGACGCCGCCGCGGCCGGACTGAAGTCCGGACTGGCCGAGACCGATCAGGTGGGCGCCCGCCGGCTGGTCGAGCGGATGGCCCTCGCGCTGCAGGCGTCGCTCCTGGTCCGGTACGCGCCGCACCCGGTCGCGGACGCGTTCTGCGCGAGCCGGCTGGGCGGCGACTGGGGGCACTCGTTCGGCACGCTGCCGGCCGGGACCGGCCTGGACGCGATCCTGGAGCGCGCGCTGCCCGGCCGGAACTGATCCGTCGCCACGGCCCTCCCCCGGCGAGCACGTGCCCCTGCGGCACTGGCCGATGACAGCCGACGGATCGCACACAGTCAGCGTACGGTTCCGGACCGTTGTCGCTGCCGTGGTGCAGACTCGCGATCAGGTGGCACTCGTCTGGGGAGGACAACGTGTTCACGGGGATCGACGAGGTCGACTGGGCCTCGCTGCGACACGCGCACGGAAGCGCGGTGGAGGTGCCCGGCTGGTTACGGGCGCTGGCGTCCGCGGACAGCGCCGAGCGAACGACCGCGCTCGACGGGATGTACGGCGCCGTGCACCACCAGGGGAACGTGTACGACTCGACGCTGGCCTGCGTCCCGTTCCTGTTCGCGCTGACGGCCCGCGAGGAGGTGCCCGACAGGGGCGCCCTCGTGGAACTGCTGGTGAGCATCGGCGCGGACAGCAGGGACGCGGACGCGCGGGCACGGGAGGCGGTGTGCGCGGGCGCCGAGGGCTTCGTCGCCCTCGCCGGGGACCCGGACCCCCCGGTGCGGGCGGCGGCGGCCGGTGCCCTCGTCCACTTTCTGGCGGAACCGGCCCGCGCCCTGCGTGTATTGGCCGACCGCGTCCGGGCCGAGCGGGACGACCGTGTGCTGCTCGCGCTCACGGAGGCGCTCGGTCTGTTCGTCCGCCGGTACCCCGCGCACGCCGACGCCGCGGTGGACCTCCTGGCCGAGCAGAGCGCGCCGCCGTACAGCCCCGGGACACGGCTCGCCGCGCTCGGACAGCTCGCGCTCTGCGCGCCCGCGCGGCTCCCGTCCGGCCTGGTGCCGACGGCCGTCCGGCTGCTGCGGGAGCGGTCCGCGCACCGGGTGCCGCCCGGCCCGGGCACGGACACCCTGGTGGGCCGGATACGGCGGCTGCGCCCGTCGGACGAGGAGGGCTCCCGCCTGCTGCGCACCCTGCACACCGCGCTGGGCGACCGGGTGGCGGACCGGACGGTCCTGCTCCTCGGGCAGCTGACCAGCCCGGACCCGGTGGACCGGTGCAACGGCGTGTGGATGGCGGCGGCGCTCTTCCGTGGCTGGCGCGGTGACCACACCCGGACCGTCGAGCTGCTGGGCGGCCAACTCGCCACCGCGCACGACCGGTTACGGGAGGCGGCGGTCACGGTCCTGGCGGAACTGTTCGCCCTGGCCGCGCCCGCCGCCGACGACCTGCACGCTCTGGTGAGCACCCGGCCCGATCTGTGGACGCACCGCTGGGAGCGCTGCGCCCCCACCCTGGGCGGTCCGCTCAGGGCGCTGGCGCGGACGGGCGACGCGCGGGCGGTCCCGCCCTCGCCCAGCTGCTGGCCGGTCCGGCCGCGCCCGCCGACCTGGGCTTCGAGCTCGTGCACCTGAGTCTGGCCGCGGCGCCGCTCGCCCCGGCGGTACGGCACCGGCTCGGCCGCGTCCCGCTCGCCTCCGCGTCCACGGCCCGGCTCGCCGCCCCGCTGCTGTCGGCGGTCAGGGCCCTCGGCGACGAGGACGCGGTGCCGGAGGTGCTCCGGCTCCTGCCGGGTGGGCCGGACGGCACGGGGGCACCGGGCGCCACGGCGGACCAGGCCATCGAGACGCTGGAGGCGCTCGGCGCCGCCGCGCGGGCGCGACCTCTCCTGCGCTCCCTGCTGCGCACCCGGCACGCGGCCGCCGCGGCGGGCGCGCTCTGGTCGGCGGACGGCGACACCTCGACCGTACTCCCGCCGCTCCTGCGCGAGTTGACGGAAGGTGACCCGGTGAACCGCCGTCGTGCCGCCCGGCACCTGGGCCGGCTCGGACCGGCCGCGCGCCCCGCCCTGCCGGCGCTGCGCCGGACCGCCGAGGCGGGACCGGCGCGGGTGCGGACGTCGGCCGCGTGCGCGCTCTGGCGCATCGACGCCGACCCCGGCCCCGTCCTGCCGGTGTTCCGGACCGCCTGGGCGGAGGACCCGCGCACCCGCCTCCCGGTCGCCCGCTGTCTCGGCGCGATGGGCACGGCGGCCGCGCCGCTCAGGGACCTGGTGGCGGCCGAACTCGCCGCCCCTCGCCGGCACACGGCCCGCGAGGGCGGATACGGCGGACACATCCCCGAGGACGAGGCCCTGCTCAGGGCGTGCGGGGAGGTGCGGTCCGGGATGGGCGCCTAGGGAGGGGATTCCGGCGGGTGCAGGTCAGACCGTCCGGCCCCACTGGGGCCCGAACCGGGCCCATTCGGCGTCCCAGTCCTCCATCCGCCGGCGTTCCAGGCGGCCGCGCAGGGCCAGACCGCCGACGAAGGGCACGGCGGCCGCGCTCACCCCGACCAGGACGCCTATCAGGGCGGCCCGGAAGGCGGCCTCGGAGGCCGTGGTGGGCCGGCCGACGAGACGGCCCCGGGGGTCCGTCCAGACGGTGACCCGGGTGCCCGCCCGGCTGCCGGGCTTCACCCGGACCTGGCCGGTGTGGGTGGAGCCGTCGGCCGTCGACCAGCGGACCTCGGCCCAGATCCGCTCGCCGGACGAGACATGGCCGTGCGCGGGGGACGTCCCGGGAACCCGCTCGACGACGTGGGCCACCGCGGGACGCCAGGCGGCGCGCTCCCGGGCGAGTCCGTGCTCCACCGACCGGGCCGCGGCCAGGCCCGCCGCCACTCCGAGCAGCAGGGTCAGCAGCCAGGCTCCGAGGACCACCCAGGCCTCGACCACGTCGGCCCGGCGTTTCAGCGGGTTGCGCCGCCAGCGCCACAGCCACACCTTCGGACCACGGAACGCCTTCAAAGGCATCCTCCTCACGAGCGCACCGACCGGCCGGACCGCACTCCCATACGCGGGAGACCGCCCCGATGCTCACGACGAGCCGTCACCCCGACGGTCGCACGAGACACGCCCTTCGCGCAGGCACATCACGGAAAGCGCTGCCTCTGTCCCCGCCGCCGGCCGGCGACACAGCTGTGACCTGCGCGTACGGCCGCACGAGGGGGATTGTCAGTGGCCGGGTGCACACTGGCCGACATCTGACGGACCTGACGGCTACCTGGACGATGGCGTCCCGGAGGTGATCGGCATGACCGAGGTACTGCTGGCGGTGGGCACCCGCAAAGGCCTGTTCATCGGGCGGCGGCGGGGCGGCGGCGCCTGGGAGTTCGACGAGAGCCCGTATTTCAACGCGCAGGCGGTCTACTCGGTGGCGATCGACACCCGGGACTCCCGGCCCCGCCTGCTGGCCGGCGGCGACAGCGCGCACTGGGGCCCGTCGGTGTTCCACTCCGACGACCTGGGTCGCACCTGGACCGAACCGGCGCGGCCCGCCGTGAAGTTCCCCAAGGACACCGGGGCCTCCCTGGAGCGGGTCTGGCAGCTGCATCCGGCCGCCGCCGAGCCCGGCGTGGTGTACGCGGGCACGGAACCGGCCGCGCTGTACCGCTCGGAGGACCGCGGCGAGAGCTTCGAGCTGGTCCGGCCGCTGTGGGAGCACCCGACCCGCTCCCAGTGGGTGCCGGGCGGCGGCGGTGAGGGCCTGCACACGGTCCTCACGGACGCGCGCGATCCGCGTGCGGTGACCGTGGCCGTCTCGACGGCCGGCGTCTTCCGCAGCGGCGACGGCGGGGCCAGCTGGGCGCCGTCCAACTCCGGTGTGGCCGCCGTGTTCCTGCCGGACCCGGACCCCGAGTTCGGCCAGTGCGTGCACAAGGTCGCCAGGGACGCGGCCGATCCGGACCGGCTGTACCTGCAGAACCACTGGGGGGTGTACCGCAGCGACGACGCGGGCGCCCACTGGACCGACATCGGCGCGGGACTGCCGTCGACGTTCGGGTTCGCGGTGGCCGCCCATCCGAGCCGGGGCGGTACGGCGTACGTGTTCCCGATCAACGCCGACGCGGACCGGGTGCCGGCCGAGCGCCGGTGCCGGGTCTTCCGCACCACGGACGCGGGCGGGACATGGGAAGCGCTGTCCAAGGGACTTCCGGAGGAGGACCACTACGGCACGGTGCTGCGGGACGCCCTGTGCACCGACGACGCCGACCCCGCGGGTGTGTACTTCGGCAACCGCAACGGCGAGTTGTTCGCGTCCGCCGACGACGGCGACAGCTGGCAGCAGCTGGCCTCCCACCTGCCGGACGTGCTGTGCGTACGGGCGGCGGTGGTCGGCTGACACGGCGGGGGGCGCGGGGGCCGCGCCGTCGTGCTCCGGCCATCGGTTGATCGCCGGCCGGTGTACGGCAGTAGGGTGACGCCCGTGGCACCACGACCCTTGCATGAAATCGTCGAACCGGGCTGGGCGCAGGCCCTGGAACCCGTTGCCGGACAGATCGCCGCGATGGGCGACTTCCTGCGTACGGAGATCGCCGCGGGACGCACCTACCTCCCGGCCGGACCGAATGTGCTGCGGGCCTTCCAGCAGCCCTTCGACGAGGTACGGGTCCTGATCGTCGGTCAGGACCCGTATCCCACGCCGGGGCACGCGGTGGGCCTGTCGTTCTCGGTCGCGCCGGAGGTACGCCCGCTGCCGCCGAGCCTGATCAACATCTTCCAGGAACTGCACAGCGACCTGGGGCTGCCCCAGCCGTCCAACGGCGACCTGACCCCCTGGACGCAGCAGGGCGTGCTGCTGCTCAACAGGGCGCTGACCACCGCGCCCCGCAGCCCCGCCGCGCACCGGGGCAAGGGCTGGGAGGAGGTCACCGAGCAGGCGATCCGGGCGCTTGCGGCGCGCGGCAAGCCGCTTGTCTCCATCCTGTGGGGCCGGGACGCCCGCAATCTGCGTCCGCTGCTCGGCAGACTGCCGGCGGTGGAGTCCTCGCACCCCTCCCCCATGTCGGCCGATCGCGGCTTCTTCGGCTCGCGCCCGTTCAGCCGGGCCAACGACCTGCTGGTCCAGCAGGGAGGACAGCCGGTGGACTGGCGTCTGCCGTGACCGCCCCCGGCTTCCTCGCCGTGGACTCGGGCGGTTCCGGTCTCCGGGTCGTCGTCGGGGTGCCCGGGCGGGCACCGTCCGTCCAGCGGGCGAGCCGGGAACCGGTCCGCACGGGCGCGCGGGGCATCGACCCCGCCCATCTGATGGACCAGCTGGTCCCCCTGGCGCGCGCCCTGACGGCGGAGACCGGGGTCGGCGAGCTGGACACGGCGGTCGTCGGCGCCGCCGGGTTCGCCACCCTGGGCGACGCCCTGCGCGCCGAACTGCCCGGCGCACTCGCCGAGGCACTCGGCGTGCGGAACGTGGCCCTCGCCGCCGACGCGGTCACCGCGTACGTCGGCGCGCTCGGGCCACGTCCGGGCGCGGTGCTCGCCGCGGGCACCGGACTCATCGCGGTCGGCACCGACCTGGCCCGCTGGCGGCGGGCCGACGGCTGGGGCCATCTGCTGGGCGACTGCGGGAGCGGCGCCTGGATCGGGCGGGCCGGACTGGAGGCGGCGCTGCGCGCGCACGACGGCCGGGACGGCGGCTCCGCCCCGCTGCTGGCCTGCGTGGAGGAGCAGTTCGGCCCGGCGCCCTCGCTGCCCGGCCTGCTCTACCCGCGCTCCGACCGGCCCGCCGTGCTGGCCTCCTTCGCGCCCCGGGTCGCGGCGTGCGCCCCGCACGACCGGGTCGCCGAGGGCATCCTGCGTACGGCGGCCCGGCACATGGCCGAGTCCGCGGCGGCCGTCTGCCCCGCCGAAGGGGCGTCCGAAGTGGCGTTCACCGGTGGCCTGTTCCACCTGGGCGAACCCCTCCTCGTCCCGCTGCGCCGGGAATTGGCCGATCGGCTGCCGCACGCCCGGCAGGTGCCCGCGGACGGCGACCCGCTGCACGGCGCGGTACGGATCGCGACCGACCTCGCCGGGGGCCGGCTCTCCCTGCCGGATGAACCGACGATGCTGCACGTGACCTGCGTGGCCCGCGGCTGATTCCGCACATGGACGACTGATCCCGACGTCGCCCCAAAAGCCCGACATGAGCACGACGTATGCCCGGAACGGGCACCAAGGCCCCGTAACTCATCAGACAAAACCGGACGGATACCGCTCACCTGCACCCTCCCCGAACAGGGGAGCCCGATGAGCCAGTAACATGCGGCGCCATGAGCTCCCCCACTGGACCCGCGTCCGGCCTGCCAGTACGAATGCCGCGACCCCGCCAGCCCGGACGGCACCGCCGCCCGGAACCGCTGGTGGCCCCCGAGGGCGCGCCCGCGCTCGTCCTCGCGGTGCCCGGTGCGCCCAGCGCCGCCACGCGCGGCCTCGCCGAGGAGGTCGTGAGCATCGCCCGCTCCGAGCTGCCCGGCCTGGACGCCCGGATCGGTTTCGTGGACGGGGACGACAGCGAGTTCCCCACCCTGCGGTCCGTGCTGGCGCACGCCGCCGAGGAGCGCGCCGCACGCTACGAGCAGGCCGTCGCCGCGGGCCTCGAGGTCAAGCAGCCCGACGGCCCGGTCGCCGTCGTCGTCCCGCTGCTGGCCGGTCCGGACAGCGCCCTGCTGCGCCACATCCGCCAGTCCGTGATGGACAGCCGGGTCGCCGCCGAGCTGACCGACGTCCTCGGCCCGCACCCGCTGCTCGCCGAGGCGCTGCACGTGCGTCTGTCCGAGGCGAGCCTGGCCCGCGCCGACCGCGCCCGGCTGTTCACCGTGGCCACGGCCGCGGACGGCATCGTCCTCGCCTCCGTGGGCGGCGAGGAGGCCGTGCAGGCGGCCGGGATCACCGGCATGCTGCTCGCCGCGCGGCTGGCCGTGCCGGTCATGGCGGCGGCCCTGGACCAGGAGGGCTCCATCGCCTCCGTCGCCGAGCAGCTCCGTTCCTCCGGCTCTCAGCAGCTGGCCCTGGCACCGTACCTGATCGGCCCGGAGATCGACGCCGGCCTGCTGGCCGCGGCCGCCGAGGAGGCGGGCTGCGCCACCTCCGAGGCGCTAGGCGCGTACCCGGCCATCGGCAAGCTCGCGCTCGCCAAGTACACGACGGCGCTGGGCATCGCCCCGCAGCAGGCGCAGGGCACGCCGGCCCGCTGAAGCACCACGGCACCCGTACGACACAGGGCCCGCTCCGATCACCGGAGCGGGCCCTCCGCCGTCCGAAGGGGCCGGGTCCGGTCAGCCGGGCACGCGGCCGAAGACGATGCAGGAGGCCGCGGCGACCTGCACCGAGCCGTCGTAGCGGGGCAGTCCCGTCGCCTCGTCCAGGGCGAACCAGCTCACGTCGCCGGAGCGCTCGTTGGCCGCGTACAGGAAGCCGCCGTGCTCGGCGAGGGCGCGCGGCCAGTGGCCGCCGCAGGGCACCGTGCCGGTCAGACGCAGTCCGTCGCCCTCGACGGCGAGGACCGACAGGACGTCCTCACCGCGGGTCGCCGTCCACACGAAGCGGCCGTCGGGCGAGACGACGACGCCCGAGGGGTACGCGTCGCCGGCCGGGGAGTCCGGCAGCA
Organism: Streptomyces albidicamelliae; assembly: GCF_025642175.1. NCBI lineage: Bacteria > Bacillati > Actinomycetota > Actinomycetes > Kitasatosporales > Streptomycetaceae > Streptomyces > Streptomyces albidicamelliae. The sequence goes on from NZ_CP106795.1 coordinate 1,308,829, forward strand.
CACGGACCTCGGTCAGCGGCTTGAGGGAGCCGCGGGCCGCGTCCCAGCGGCACACCGTGACCGTGGGGGTGAGTTCATTGACCACGTAGGCGTGCTCACCGTCCGGATGGAAGGCGAGGTGGCGGGGGCCGGATCCGGGACGCAGCGCGTACTCGTGGTGCAGCACGGGGGCGCCGTGGTCGAGGGCACAGACCCGGACCGAGTCCGTGCCGAGGTCGACGCTGACGGCCCACCGCCCGCTCGGGTCGGGCTGCACATGGTGGGCGTGCGGTCCGCGCTGGCGCCGGTCGTGCGGTCCGGAGCCGGTGTGCTGGAGGACGCCGGAAGGCTTGGCGGCGAGGGTGCCGTCCGGCCGGAGGGGGACGGCGGAGACGCTGCCGGATCCGTAGTTGGCGGTCAGCAGGTGCCCGTCGTGCAGGCTCAGGTGGGTGGGCCCGCTGCCGTCCACGGGCACGGGCGGCCCGGCGGGTTCCGGGCGGTCGCCGTGGACGCGGAAGGCCGTGACGGCGCCCTCGGCGGTCTCGCTGACCGCGTAGAGCATGGCTCCGTCCGGCGCCATGGCCAGGTAGGCGGGATCGGGTACGTCCTTCACGGCGGCCACGAGGGTGAGTGCCCCGCCGTCCGGCGCGACGTCCGCGGTCACCAGCCCCGGTCCGCCCGCCGCCGTGAACGAGCCGATGAACGCCCGGTGCCTGCCCGCCCTGCCGTCCTGTGCCACCGCTGTCCCCTCTCGGTCGAGCCGGTCGACCGGGCTGAGCCGGCCTGAGGCCGACGGTAGCAGTCGATCACCGACGGTCTAGACCAAGCGGAGGAGTGGCAGGGCGGTTCTTTGCGAAGACCCGGCGGCTCAGGCGCCGACCAGCCGTGAGCCGGTCGGCGTCCGCAGCGGCTCGGCCAGGTCGGCGAGGGCGCGTTCGAGCCCGTGCAGATGGGCGAGGGCGGGTTCGGCGGGCGGCTCGGCGGGGTGCCCGTGCGGATGCGCGCCACCGGCGGTCAGGGCCTCGACGGCCGCCTCCACCCGCCAGCAGGCGGCGGCCAGGCGGGCGTCGTGCGAGGCCTCGGGATCGGCGGCGACCGCGACCAGTCCGCGGATCTCCCGGGCGCAGTCGTCGAGCAGCGCGAGGACCCGGCGGGCGCGCCGCTTGCGGGCGGGCACCGGGTGCAGCGGGTGCACCAGCGGCGCCACGGAGAGCCGGACCCGGCCGAGCAGCTGCTCCAGTTCGGCCACGCGGGGCGCGGGGTCGGCCGTGGCGGACCCCGCGAGCCGGGCCGCGGCCTCGGCGGTGCAGGCGTGCACGCAGCGCAGGGCGCGCTGGATCCACACGTCGGTGGTGGCGTGGGTGGTGACGGGCAGCACGAACAGCACGGCGAGCGCGGCGCCGAGCGCGCCCACACCGGTCTCGGTGAGGCGCAGGGCGAGCAGGCCGGGGCTGAGGACGCCGAGGAGGCCGTAGAGCATCTCGGCGAGCAGGGTCACCCAGAGCATCATCCAGGTGTAGGAGACGGCTGCGGTGTAGAAGATGCCGAAGACGGCGACCGCGACCAGCACGGCCGTCGGGACGGGCGCCCCGTGCACGGGGACGGCGACCAGGAAGCCCAGGCAGATGCCGATCACCGTGCCGAGGACCCGCCGGAAGCCCCGCACCAGGGTCTCGCCGCGGGAGGCGGTGTTGACGAAGATCCACCAGGTGGCGCCGACGGCCCAGTACCAGCGCTGCCCGGACACCAGCTGCCCCACGACCAGCGCGAAGCCCGCGCCCGCGGTCGCCTGGACCGCCTGTCGTGTGGTGACCCGGGCCAGCCCGGTCCCGGCGGGCGGGGCGGGTACGGCGGAGGGGGGCAGCCGCCGCTCGTAGCACCAGGCGCCGAAGCGGACGGCCGCGGCGCTGAGCACCGACAGCAGGACGGCGGCGTACAGCTCGGGCAGCTGCTCCGGCGTCGCGTGCAGGAACTGGGCCACGAAGAAGGTCATGAAGGCGAACACGCCGAGGCTGTGTCCGCGCGGCCCCCAGCGGCGGGCGTAGACGCCGGCGCCGACGACGGCCAGGAAGGCGAGGTCGCGGGCCACGGGCAGACTGTGCAGCTCGGCCGCGGCGGCGAGCACCGGCACCCCGACGGCGGGCAGCAGCGCGGTGGTGACCGCCTGGCCGCGCACGGTCGGATCGGCCACGGTGAACAGGGCGAGCAGTGCGGCGAGGCCGCCGGTGACGGCACCGGCGAGGGAGTGCCCGGAGGCGAGACAGACCACCACCGCCAGTCCGATGCCGAGGACGGCCCGCGCGGCGAAGCGCAACCGCGCCCGCCCCGGGTCCGGAGCCACGAACACCCTCTTCAGCACCACTGCCCTCCCCTGGGACCGACTGCACGAAAAAGGCGCCGCGGAGGTCCGCAGCGCCGTCGACGTACCCATGAGAGCATCACGGACGTCACTGGCTCAAGTGATGCCCGGACCACTGGACCATTGGCCCAGAGAAGAGAGGCGCCGACTGACCGCCGGAATGCCAACGGACCAGGTCGCCGGGGGCGTGGACGGGCCGGACCGCTGAGCCATTGGTACAGTCGTCCCTCATGGCCGTGGACGAACTCGACACCCGCATCCTGCGGCTGCTCCTGGAGCAGCCGCGCACCAGCGTGCGCGAGTACGCCCGCATCCTCGGGGTCGCCCGGGGCACGCTCCAGGCCCGCCTGGAGCGGATGGAGCGGGACGGCGTGATCACCGGTACGGGGCCGTCCCTGTCCCCCGCCGCCCTCGGGCACCCGGTGCTGGCGTTCGTGCACATCGAGGTCACCCAGGGGCATCTCGACGACGTGGGGGACGCGCTGGCCGCGGTGCCCGAGATCGTGGAGGCCTTCTCGATCACCGGGGGCGGGGATCTGCTCGCCCGGGTGGTGGGCCGGGACAACGCCCACCTGGAGGACGTGATCCAGAAGCTGATCAGCCTCCCTGGCGTGGTGCGCACCCGTACCGAGGTGGCGCTGCGCGAACGCGTGCCCCACCGGCTGCTCCCGTTGGTGGAGTCGGTCGGCCGGGCGGCCCGCGCCTGATCACGGGCATGCTGGTCCGCATGAGCGATCCCGGCGTCCTCTCCGTCGTCTTCGACCTCGACGGCACGCTGGTGGACAGCGAACCGAACTACTTCGAGGCGAGCCGGCGGACCCTGGCCGAGCACGGGGTCGCCTTCACCTGGACGGAGCACGAGAGCTACGTCGGCATCAGCACCCGGGAGACGGTGGCCGACTGGCGGCGGCGCTACGGGTTGCGGGTCTCGGCGGACGGGCTGCTGGCAGCCCTGGACCGCCGGTACCTGGCGCTGGCCCGCGCCCGAACGCGCACGTACCCGGAGATGCGGAAGTTCGTGGAGCTGCTGGCGGCCGACGGGGTGCCGATGGCCGTCGCCTCGGGCTCCTCCCCCAAGGCCATGGAGGCGATCCTGACCGGCACCGGCCTGGCGGAGTTCCTGCACACGGCCGTCTCGGCCGACGAGGTCGGCGCGGGCAAGCCCGCACCCGACGTCTTCCTGGAGGCGGCCCGGCGCCTGGGCGCCCGCCCTGCCGAGTGCGTGGTGCTGGAGGACGCGCCGGCAGGGGTGGCGGCGGCCCACGCGGCCGGGATGCGCTGCATCGCGATCCCCTATGTGGCCGCACAGGCCGACGCGCCGGAGTTCGCCACGGCGGCCCTGCTGCTGCGCGGCGGCCAGTCGGAGTTCACGGCCCGGTCCGCCTACGCGTGGCTGAGGCGAGCGAGTCCCTGACGCGGGCCGGCCGGCCGGAAAATCGGACGGCTTCCGGGATTTCGCCCTGTTTCCCGCCCCCAGCGCCGGCAGCTCGCCGTGCGGGGAGCGTCTTCGCTGCTTAGCGTGACCACATGACCACAGTCCAGGCCCGGCCCGCCACCGACGACCGGCGGTGGAAGGCGCTCGCGGTCTGTCTCGCGGCGGGTTTCATCTCGCTGCTCGACACCTCGATCGTGAACGTGGCGCTGCCGTCGATGGAGCGCGGGCTCGGGGCGTCCGAGGCCGCCCAGTCGTGGGTCGTCTCCGGCTACGCCCTCACCTTCGGACTCGCCCTGGTCCCGGCCGGCCGGCTGGGCGACATGCACGGCCGGCGGCAGGCCTTCCTGATCGGGCTCGCCCTGTTCACGGTGGCCTCCGCGGCCTGCGGCCTCGCCGCCGGCCCCTCCTGGCTGGTGCTGTTCCGGCTGGTGCAGGGCGCGGCGGCGGGCATGGTCGCGCCGCAGACCTCGGGACTGATCCAGCAGATGTTCCAGGGCTCGGAGCGGGCGAAGGCTTTCGGACTGCTCGGCAGCGTCATCGGGGTGTCGACGGCGGTGGGCCCGCTGGCGGGCGGCCTGCTGATCGACGCGGTCGGCACCGACGACGGCTGGCGCTGGGTGTTCTTCGTGAACCTGCCGATCGGGGTGGCCGCCTTCACGGCCGGCCTGCGGCTGCTGCCGCGCTTCCCGGCGTCGCCCGGGAAGCGTGAGACGTTCGACCTGTTCGGCGTACTGCTCCTCGGCTGCGGTGTGCTGGCGCTCATGCTCCCGCTGGTGCAGGAGCAGCAGTGGACCGGGCGGGAGAAGTGGACGATGCTGCCCGTCGGCGCGCTGCTGCTGGGCGCGTTCTGGGCGTGGGAGAAGCGCCAGGGCCGGCGCGGGCGCGCCCCGCTGGTCGACCTGGCGCTGTTCTCCCTGCGGTCGTTCACACTCGGCGCGCTGATCAGCCTGACCTACTTCGCCGGCTTCACCACGGTCTTCTTCGTCTACACCCTGTATCTGCAGAACAGCCTCGGCTACAGCGCGCTCGCGGCCGGTCTGACCGTCCTGCCCTTCGCCGCCGCGTCGGCGGTCGGGGCCGCCCTCGGAGGCCGGCTGGTGGTGCGCTTCGGCCGCAAGCTGGTCGTGCTGGGGCTGACCGGGGTGGCGCTGGGACTGCTCGGAGTCGTGGCCGCGGTGCGGCTGGTGCCCGGCGACGATCTGGGATGGGCGTCGGCGCTGCCGATGCTGATCGGCGGCATCGGCTCCGGGCTGACCGTCTCCCCGAACACGACCCTGACTCTCACCCTCGTCCCCGTGCACCGTGCCGGTGCGGCGGGCGGCGTCCTCCAGACGGGCCAGCGGGTGGGCTCCGCGGCCGGTATCGCCGTGGTGGGCGCGGTGTACTTCGCGCAGATGGCCAACCACGGCAGTCCGGAGAGGGCGATCCAGCTCGGTCTCCTCACCGCCGTGGGACTCATCGTGATCGCACTCGCACTGGCCGTCGCCGACCTGCGGGAGCGGGAGGTGCACCCCGAACCGGAGAGGGCGGCCGAACCGGACAAGGCGGCCGAGCCGGCCCGCCGGGGTTCCGAAGAGGGCGGGACCGAGGAGAGGGTCGCACGCGGCTCGTGAACGCGGGGGCCGGCGGGGAGACCGGCGGCCCGGCGGGGAGACCGGCGGGGTCTGCCGAGCGGCCGGGACCCTGCCGGGAGGACTGCGGACCTGCTGAGCGGCCGGGACCCCACCGGGAGAGCCGCGGACCTGTTGAACGGCCGGGACCCCACCGGGAGAGCCGCGGACCTGCTAAGCGGCCGGGACCCCGCCGGGAGAGCCGCGGACCTCACCACTTGCGGCGCGGCTTGCCTCGTTACTTGCGGCGCGGCTTGCCTCGTTTGGCCGGCTTCCCGCTCCCCGTTCCCGAGCGGCCGCGCACGGTGCGGCCCGCCGACTTCGCGCCCGCGCTCTTCCCGCCGGCGGACTTCGCGGAGCCCGGCTTCTTCTGGCGGGCGCCCGCCGGATCCTGCCCCTTGCGCTGCTGCCCGGCCTCGGTCCGCGCCGCCCCCCGGCCCCTCGTGCTGTTGACCGTGCGGCCGCGGACGATGCCGATGAACTCCTCCACCAGATCGGTGGTGGCCTCCTCCGGCCAGGACAGGGCGACACTCGACTGCGGGCCGTCGACCACCGGGCGGTAGGTGAGGTCACGGCGGTGGTGCAGCCGGGCGAGCGACTGCGGGACGACCAGGAGGCCGATGTTCGCCGCCACCAGTTCGATCGCGTCCGCCGTGGTCGCGGGCCGCTCGAAGGCCGGCTCACCGGGCGGACGGTCCCAGTCGAAGACGTCGTCGAGGGGGTGCAGGAGCACCTCGTCGGCGAGGTCGTCGAGGCTGACCTCCTCCACCGCCGTGATCAGGTGGTCCTTGGGGACGATCACCACCGTGGTCTCGGTGTAGAGGGGGATCGCGCTGAAGAACGTTCGGTCCACGGGGAGCCGTACGAGCCCCGCATCGGCCTCCTGGGAGCGCAGCAGCTCTCGCGCCTCGGCGACGGGCGCCTGGACGAGGGTGAGCGGGACGTCGGGCAGGCGCTCGTTCCAGACCTTCACCCATTTGGCGGGCGTCACTCCGGGAACGTACGCGAGCCGGAACGACGGTGATTCCTCCGAGCCTGTCACCAGGCCAGGTTACCGGCCGTGGTCGGGCGGCCCGCACTCGGCCGATACCCTTGACCCCATGAGTTCGCAGCAGAGCACCCAGACGATGAAGCCCGCGACCGCGGCGAAGAAGCTGGGTGTGTACCTCCCCGCCACCCCCGCCGCCTTCCAGGAGGGTGTGGTCTCGCGCGCCGAGCTGAGCGAGCTCCAGGCCGACCCGCCCGAGTGGCTGCGCGAGCTGCGAGCCAACGGCCCCCACCCGCGCCCCGTGGTCGCCGCCAAGCTGGGCGTGTCCATCGCCGGTCTCGCGCGCGGCGGCGTCACCGAGGCGCTGACCACCGAGCAGATCGAGGCGCTCAAGCAGGAGCGCCCGGAGTGGCTGGAGAAGGAGCGCGCCACCCAGGCCGAGGTCCGCAAGGAGGCGGCGCGCATCAAGGCGCGGAACGCGGAGCGAGCCGAGGACCAGGGTCACTGACCTCGCCGCACCGACCGTCCTCCTGCTCGGAGCCTTCACTCCGCACGCCCCCGTCGCCGACCCCACGGCGATGGGGGCGTCGGCGTTCGGCGAGTGAAGTCTTCGCAGGGGTAGGAGGAAGGACAGGCGGCACCGAGTGGGCCGTTCCGGGCGTGGCAGGGGACGGGCCGCCGTTCCCCCGTGTCGGCGGCCCGTCGGACGAGCGTCCGGGCAGGCCGGTGTCGCCGCGTCGAAGTCTGCACCCCGCCGGGGCGGCGGCGGTATGCGTACAACTGCGTACGCTGCCGTGAGCACCCGGACCCGAGGCGACCGGAGAGGACACGTGGGGCTGGAGAAGGCCTACGAGCGGCTGACGGCCGTGGCCGTCGCGGCGCTGCACGAACGGGAGCCCGCGCGTCTGTGGCCGATGCTCGCCGACGCTCTGGCCGGCCTGTGTGGTGGTGAGGCGGTCATCCACAAACTGGACGACTGGAGCGAGGAGCGGGGCAGGATCGGCACCGCGCCCGATGCCGCGGCCGTCGAACTGGACCGGCTGGACGAGTCGGACCTGCGGCTTCTACGCGCGGGCTTCCCCTTCGCCCGGCACTACGCGGCCGGGGCCGGACGGGTGCCGGTCTCCGCGTTCCGGGCCGTCGGCGCCGCCTGGCCGGGCAGCCCGACGGCGCGCCTGCTCGGCGACGTCCTGGACGTGGACCACGTGCTGGGGGTGCCGCTGCCGGACAGCACGACTCCCGTCACCGGGTGCCTCGTGTACCGCTCCGGCGCGGACTTCGGCGACGACCACCTCGTCATGGCCGAGCGCGCGCAGCCGCTGCTGGCCGCGGTGGAGCGGCAGCGAATCCTGCTGGAGGAGTGGCGGCGGACGCTCGGCCCACCGGGAGCGCCGGACGAGCGGGCGGCGCAGAGCACGCTGACGCCGCGCGAGACCACGGTCCTGGTCCTGCTCGCCGGGACGCTCACCGCGGACGCCATCGGCCGCCGCCTCGGCATCTCGGCCCGCACCGTGCACAAGCACGTCGAGAACATCTACCGCAAGCTGGGCACCCGCGACCGGCTGGGCACGGTGCTCCGCGCCCAGCGGCTCGGCCTGCTCGCTCCCCCGGCCCGCTGTGAACCCGAACCGGCCCGGCCGGGCCCGCTGTGAGGGGCCATCAGCCCAGGAAGCTCAGCCGTACCCGGCGTTCCGGGTTGTCCTTGTTGGTGTCCACCAGGCACACCGACTGCCAGGTGCCGAGCTCCAGGCGCCCGCCGATCACCGGAAGGGTGGCGTGGGGCGGGACGAAGGCCGGCAGGACGTGGTCACGGCCGTGGCCGGGGCTGCCGTGCCGGTGCTGCCAGCGGTCGTCGGCCGGGAGCAGGGTGTGCAGCGCCGACAGGAGGTCGTCGTCGCTGCCGGCGCCCGTCTCGATGACGGCGATACCGGCGGTGGCGTGCGGGACGAAGATGTTGAGCAGGCCGTCGCGGCCCGCCGCCGCGTCCCGCAGGAACTCCTCGCAGTCTCCGGTGAGATCGACGACGCGTTCCCGGGAGCCGGTGGAGACGTTCAGCGTTCGGGTGGTGAAGGCATCGGACATGCCACCATCCTGGCCCATGCGCCGGTTTTCACACCCCTCGGCACGATCGATTCCCCGTGGCTCGTTGACGGGCGGGGGACGCCGGCGGGAAGATCCGCGCGCGGCTCCCTGTTGCAGGGACCGTGGACGCAACACGCGAGGTCGAGGTAGTCGTCATCGGCGCCGGTCAGGCCGGCCTGGCCGCCGCCTACCACCTGCGGCGCACCGGGTTCGAGCCCGACCGCGACTTCGTGGTGCTGGACCACTCCCCCGGTCCGGGCGGTGCCTGGCAGTTCCGGTGGCCGTCGCTGACGTACGGCAAGGTGCACGGCATGCACGCGCTGCCCGGCATGGAACTGACGGACGCCGACCCGGCACGGCCCTCCGCCGAGGTGATCAGTGAGTACTTCGACCGGTACGAGCGCACCTTCGGCCTGCGGGTACGGCGGCCGGTGGACGTGCGGGCGGTGCGCGAGGGAGACGGCGGCCGGCTGCGCGTGGAGACCTCGGAGGGCGTCTGGTCCACGCGGGCGCTGATCAACGCGACGGGCACCTGGGACCGGCCGTTCTGGCCGCGCTACCCGGGTCAGGAGACCTTCCGCGGAAGGCAGTTGCACACCGCGCGGTACGCCGGTCCCGAGGAGTTCGACGGGCTGCGGGTCGTGGTGGTGGGCGGTGGCGCCTCCGGCACCCAGCACCTGCTGGAGCTGGCCCCGTACGCGGCCGCGACGACCTGGGTGACCCGGCGGCCGCCGGTGTTCCGCGAGGGCCCGTTCGACCAGGAGGCCGGGCGCGCGGCGGTCGCGCTGGTGGAGGAGCGGGTGCGGCGGGGCCTGCCGCCGCGCAGCGTGGTCTCGGTCACCGGGCTGCCGCTCAACGACGCCGTCCGGCAGGGCCTCGCGAACGGTGTCCTGGACCGCCGGCCCATGTTCGACCGGATCACGCCGGACGGGGTGGAGTGGGACGACGGCCGGCGCGTGGACGCAGATGTGATCCTGTGGGCCACCGGTTTCCGGGCCGCGCTGGAGCACCTCGTTCCGCTGCGGCTGCGCGAGCCGGGCGGCGGTATCCGTGTGGAGGGGACCCGCGCGGTGGCCGATCCGCGGATCCACCTGGTGGGTTACGGCCCCTCGGCGAGCACGATCGGCGCGAACCGGGCCGGGCGCGCGGCCGTACGGGACATCAGGCGGCTGCTGGCCGAGGAGGAACCGGTCGCCGCGTGACGTCCCGCCGGCTCAGGGGAGCGGCGGCTGGGAGGAGGCCGGGGACGGCAACGGGCTCCGGCTCGGCGTCGGCGCGGGCCCGGTGCTCTGGTGGAGCGCGTTGAACTCGGCCACGTTGCGCAGGTGCGTGGCGTAGTCGGCGGTGAAGCGGGTGTCCCCCGGCTTGACGGTGACGAAGTACAGCCAGTCGCCCGCCGGCGGGTTGTAGGCGGCGCGCATGGCTTCCTGGCCGGGGTTGTCGATCGGCGTCGGCGGCAGGCCCATGCGCTGGTAGGAGTTGTACGGGCTCTCGACGCGGGTGTCGTCCTCGGTCGTGTGCACGGTGATGCGGTTCATCGCGTAGTTGATGGTGGAGTCCATCTGCAACGGCATGCCCTGGTTCAGCCGGTTGAAGATGACCCGCGCGACCTTCCCCATGTCCGCCTTCGTGGCGGCCTCGGCCTGGACGATGCTGGCGATGGTGACGGCCTGGTAGAGGTTGATCGAGGTGCGCTGCGCCCCGGCGGCCACCGGCGCCGCCTCGAACCGCTTGCCGGCGGTGTCGACCATGGACCGCAGCAGGGACTCGGGGGTCGTCCCCTTCGGCAGCGGATAGGTCGCCGGGAAGAGATAGCCCTCCGGGTTGCCCCCGGCTTCGCCCGGCAGGGGGAGGTGGGCCTTGCCGATGGACTTGCGGGTGCTGCCCGCGGGCAGTTTCAGGGCTTTGTCGACGGCGTCGTACACCTGGCTCGCGCGCCAGCCCTCCGGGATGACCAGGGTGGGCGGCTTCACCACCACCTTGTGACCGCCCTTCACCGTCAGCAGTGGCACCGCCACGGCGGTGCCGGCGACGACGGCGCCGGCCACGACGAGAGCGAGTCTGCCCCGGCGTGTCAGTCGGATCCTGCCCCGTGGCGAAGTGTTCATCTGCATGCGGGCACGGTAGTACGTATATCGTCACAAACCCGGCATATGTTCAGTTTGTCGACCGCTCCGTCAGCTTGACGGATCAGCCCGCCGGTTCCAGTTGCGCGTCCCGGCGCACCAGAGCGGCGTAGCGACCGTCCAGCTCGAGCAGTTCCTCGTGCGTGCCCCGCTCGACCACCCGTCCGGAGTCGAGCACCACGATCTGGTCGGCGGCGCGGACGGTGGACAGGCGGTGGGCGATGGTCACCGTGGTCCGGTCGGCGGACAGCGCGTCGATGGCGTCCTGGACGGCCGCCTCCGTACGGGTGTCGAGTGCGCTGGTGGCCTCGTCGAGGATGAGGACCGGCGGGTCGCGCAGGATGGTGCGGGCTATGGCGAGGCGCTGCTTCTCGCCTCCGGAGAAGCGGTGGCCGCGTTCGCCGACGACGGTGTCGTAGCCGTCGGGCAGCGCGGCGATGTGGTCGTGGATCTGGGCGGCCGCGGCCGCCGCGTACAACTCCTCGTCGGTGGCGTCCGGTTTGGCGAAGCGCAGGTTGTCGGCGACCGAGGCGTGGAAGAGGTACGTCTCCTGGGAGACGACGCCGACCGCGCGGGCGAGGGTGTCGAAGTCGAGGTCGCGGACGTCGACGCCGTCGAGGGTGACCCGGCCGCCGGTGACGTCGTAGAGGCGGGGCACCAGGTAGCCGAGTGTGGACTTGCCGGCGCCGGTCGGGCCGACCACGGCGAGGCTGCCCCCGGCGGGCACGGTGACGTCGATGCCGTCGAGGATCGGGCGTGCCGTCCAGTCGGCGGCGTCGTAGCGGAACTCGACCTTGTCGAAGCGGACCTCGCCCTTGATGTGGTCGAGGTGGACCGGCTCTTCGCGCTCGGTGATGTCGACGGGCAGGTCCAGGTACTCGAAGATGCGCTGGAACAGTGCGAGCGAGCTCTGGATCTGGACGCCGGTCGCGAGCAGGCTGACGGCCGGACGGAACAGACCCTGCTGGAGCGAGACGAAGGCGACGATGGTGCCGAGGGAGACCTCGGGGCCGCCGAGCCGGAGGGCCAGCCCCGCGGTCCAGTAGATGACGGCGGGCATCGCGGCCATGACGATCGTGATCACGGCCATGCGCCAGCGCCCCGCCATGTTCGACCTGACCTCGAGGTCGACCAGGCGCTCGGACTCGTCGGCGAAGGACGCGGTCAGCGAGTCGGACCGGCCCATGGTGCGGCCGAGCAGGATGCCGCTGACGGACAGCGACTCGGTGACGGTGGCGGCCATCGCGGCCATCTGCTTCTGCCGCTGGGTGGTGATCTTCTTGCGCTCGTTGCCCACGCGGCGGCTGATCCAGACGAACGCCGGCAGCAGGAGCAGCGAGACGATCGTGAGCCGCCAGTCGAGGGCGACCATCGCGACGATCGTGGCGATCACGCTGGTGGCGTTGGAGACCAGGGAGGTGGCGGTGGAGGTGACGGTGGCCTGCATGCCGCCGATGTCGTTGGCGATGCGGGACTGCACCTCGCCCGTGCGGGTGCGGGTGAAGAAGGCGAGCGACATGCGCTGCAGGCGGCCGTAGACCGCGGTGCGCAGGTCGTGCATGACGCGCTGGCCGACGGTCGTCGAGATCAGGGTCTGCAGCACGCCGAAGACGCCGGCGAGCACGGCGCTCACGATCATGCCGAGCGCGAGCAGGCTGAGCAGACCGGTGCGGCCCTGCGGGATCGCGACGTCCAGGGTCTCCTTGAGCAGGAACGGTGTGGCCACCGAGACCAGCGAGGAGGCGCCGACCAGCAGGCCGACGATCGCGAGCCGCCCGCGGTAGGGACGGAAGAGCTTCAGGATGCGGCGCACCTGCCGGGGCTGCTCGGCGGCGTCGGCAGGTGGGGTCCAGTGGGGTTCACGGTCGGGGTGCATGGGCTCCTACGGAGGTGAACGGGCGCCGACCGGGGTCGGCCGACGACGACGGAACGGATCGTAGCTCATTGTTACCTATACTCACAATGAACGGCGTCCTGATATTGTTCCCGCATGACGACCCCAGATCCCGACGGTCTGCTCGCCGAGCAGTTGCTGCGGCTGACCCGCCGGGTGCACCGCATCCAGAAACGCCATCTGGAGGAGCGCGAGCTGGGCGTCACCCCGGCCCAGTCCCGGCTGCTGCGCACCCTCGCGCACTACGGCTCTCCCCCGCGGATGGCCGACCTCGCCGAGCGCCTGGAGGTCGTACCCCGTGCGGTGACGACCCTGGTCGACGGGCTGGAGGCGAACGGCAAGGTCCGGCGGGCGCCCGATCCGGCGAACCGGCGCGTGACCCGGATCGAGCTGACGGACGAGGGGCGCGCGACCCTGCGCGAACTGCGCGGCGCCCGGCGCTCGGCGGCCGAGGAGATACTCGCCCCGCTGACGGAGAAGGAGCGCCAGGTACTCGGCGTACTGCTCGACACACTGATCGACGGGGGCGCCGCCCACACCTGCTGACGTCGGCCGGGAGCAGTCGTCGGCGGTGCCGGGCGGCGCCCCGTGGCGCCGGGCTCAGCAGCGATTGCGGTCCTCCGTCAGCACCCCCTGGACGGTGGTCAGCGAGCGGTCGTAGCAGCCCTCGGGCCCGTGCAGCCGATAGCGCTCGGTCGACGTGCCGACCGCGTGCCGCTGGTCCCGCGGGACGTCGAGCGTGTAGGAGGCGTCGCCGCGGTAGGTGTCGTCTATCCACGACCGGAGCGTCCGCCCGCCGCCCTCGCGCTCCACGACCGACGCGCGGTCACCGAGCGCCAGCACGGTGCGCAGCCGGTTGTCCGTACCGATGGTCGTGGCGCCGTTCACCGTGTAGGTCCGGTGCGTGTGCGTGGTCCGCGTGGGGCCGTGGCCGCCGACGGTGACGCTCTGGTCGTCGGTCCAGGTCGCGTCGAGTCCGTCGGTGTTCTCCCCTTCCGTCCAGCGGTGCACGGAGGTGTTGGCGAGCGTCTGGGTGACGGTGGTGGTGACGCGGCCGTGCGAGGTGTCGAGGTAGCCGGAGACGGTGAGCCGGTGCCCGGCCCGCGTGTCCACGCGGTTCTCGGAACCGGGCGTGTAGGTGGAGGCGTTGGCGAGGTCCGACGCCGTGTCGCCGGTGAGCGCGCCGGTGACGTGGGCGCGGTGCGCGTCCTGCCAGACGAGGACGTTCACCGGTGCGCTCCAGCCGGACTGCCCGGCGGGCACACCGGCGACGGAGACCTCCACGCGGTGCGGACGGCCGTCGTTGAGCAGACCGGCGTACGGCGTCAGGTCGTACTCCAGCGGCCGGACGTCGAAGGCGCGGGGCGCCGGAAGCACGTACCAGAGGAAGGGGTTGGACCAGCCGCCGGTCCATACGTTCGGGAACGGGGAGGCGATTCCGGCGAGTTGCCCGTCGACCTTGATCTGCACCTCACGGTAGGGGCCGTGGTCGGCCTTGCAGGAGTAGGACGCCGGGTCGGCCACGGTCAGGTACCAGAACTCCTCGCAGCCGCCGCCGGACCCGGTCGCGTACACCTCGGCGACGATCCGCTCGCTGTTGCGCGGGGTGGTGAGCGTCGTGCCGTCGGGCGTGTCGGCGAGGGTGAGCACACGGTCGGGCGCGGGTTGCGCGGGCCGGCCCGCGTAGAAGGTCAGTGTGACGTGCACGTCGATGACACCCGTGTAGGTGTCGTCCACGACGTTGCCGATGAGCATCTCCACGTCCCGCGCGTCGCGGAAGGTGTCGCTGTAGCGGGTGACGTCCTTCTCGACGTGCCACTCGATGCCGTCGGGCGAGGGCTCGGGGGTGGAGGTGCGCAGGATCTCCACGCCGCCGACGTGCAGGTAGCCGAGCCGGTCGAACTGACGTCCCTTCACCTTGCCGTCCAGGCGCAGGACGACCTTGCTCCAGCGGTCGCCGCAGCCCCGGGGCGGGGAGTACGTGCCGCGGTAGGGGGTGAAGTCGCGGAACTGGACGTCGGCGAGGGTGACCCGGCACGACCTGGTGTGCGGGCGGTCGACGGGCGGTGCGGCGGTCACCGGGTCGTGCCAGTCGGTGCCGAACTCGGCGGGCGCGTCCGCCGCTTGGGCGGCAGGGGTTCCGGTGCCGAAGAACGTGCTCACCAGAAGGGTCGCTCCGGCGAGCATGGACATGACTATCCGTCTTCTCATGGCCGGTGTTCTACGGGGGGTTGACCGCCGGACGCAACGAGCAGACCGGACGAAGAACGCCGCGACGGCACGGGGAGGCCGCAGCGCCGGCGTGTCGAGTCCCGTCTCCCCGGCCGCACCGCCGCGGCGCCCCGCACGGCCGTACACCACAGGGATATTTAGTGCTATAAGCACATCTGACTGACATAGTGCCGACATGGAGATCAGCAAGGGGCCCACGGGGTCCGCGCGGCAAGGCTCCCCGCAGAGGCGCCCCCGGACGGTCCTCCGCGGCCGGCGCACGGTCCTCGCCCTCGCCCTCGCGGGCGCCGGTACCCTCACCGGCGCCGCCGTGTTCGCCCACGTCCTCCCGCACGGGACCCACGGCTCGCCCGCTCCCGGCGCGACCGCGGCGGCCGCAGAGGCCCCCTCCCCCGGGGCCCCGGGCATCGGCGACCCGCTGATGCCGCTCGCCGGGAACGGCGGGTACACGGTCCGCCGCTACACGCTCGACTTCGACTGGCGGGCGGTGCGGACGCCGTTCCCCGCGACGGCCACGATCAGTGCCACCGCCACCCAGGCCCTGTCCCGCTTCGACCTCGATTTCGCGGGCAACACGCTGCAGCGGGTCACCGTTGACGGCTCCCCCGCCACCGCCGTACGCCACGGCGACGAACTCGTCGTCACTCCCGTGAGGCCCATCCCGCACGGCAGCGCCTTCACCGTCCACGTCGCCTACACCGCCGACCCGACCCAGAGCCGCCACCGCGACGACGCGATCCAGGACTACGGCTGGGTGCCCACGTCCGACGGGACCGTGGTGTACGCCCAGCCGGACGGCGCGAGGATGATCTTCCCGGCCGACGACCACCCGAGCCTTCGGGCGCCGGTCACCTTCCGCATCACCACCCCGCCCGGCCTGAGCGCGGTGGCCAACGGCCGGCTCGTCGACAAGGTCCGGCGGCCCGACGGACGTATCCGGTGGACGTACGACTCCGAGCAGCCGATCGCGGCACAGCTGGTCCAGATGGCGGTGGGCAGGTTCACCTTCGTCGACGGCACCGGACCGCGCGGGCTGCCCGTCCGGGACGTGGTCCCGGACGGGCTGGTCGGCGACACCGAGGCGTACCGCTCGCTGACCCCCGACCACCTGGCCTGGCTGGAACGCCAGCTGGGCCCGTACCCGTTCCGCCGCTACGGCGTGCTGGTCGGGGACACCGACCAGCCGGTGGCACTGGAGACGCAGTCGCTGTCCGTCGTCCCGAGGGAGGACCTGCTGGGCGACCGCGTGGACGCCGAACGCAACCTCGTGCACGAGCTGACGCACCATTGGACCGGTGACAGCGTCGCGATCCGCCGCTGGTCCGACCTGTGGCTGAGCGAGGGTCACGCCCGGTTCTACGAGCGGCTGTACTCCGACACCCACGGCGGTCCCGGACTCGAAGAGGCCATGCGGGCGGCCTACGAGCAGCACGACCAGTGGCGTCACGACGAGGGCGCTCCCGCCGAGCCGACGGAGCCGGCCCTGTTCAAGGTCATGCGCTACGACGGCTCGGCGCTGGTGCTGTACGCCCTGCGGGAGAAGGTCGGCGAGGAGACGTTCGGCAGGATCGAGCGGGCGTGGGTCAGCAGGTACCGGGGCCGGGCGGCCGGCACCCGGGACTTCGTCGCACTCGCCTCCGAGGTCGCGGGCGAGGACCTGACGCCCTTTCTGACGCCTTGGCTGTACGGGCCGCACACCCCGCCGATGCCGGGTCATCCCGACTGGCGGGTGGACCCCGTCGAGGACTGAGCCCGCACGCCGCCGACCGAGTGGCCTCTGCCCTGCCGCTCGGCCAGCGAGGTGACGGTTGGCGCGACGGGGCGCGCCAGGCACGGAAACGTTGCCGGGGTGGCGTCCAGGACAAGTCCCTCTGTCCTGGTGGTGTCGAACATGTCTGGAGAACCGTCCAATGAGAAGACCGGCCGCCCTGCGTGTTCCCAACAGCCTCCGCGAATGCCGTCGAACGGCGTGCGTGATCGCGTCGGCGGCGCTGCTCGCGCCGCTGCTGCTCGTCCCGGTGCTCGGGGACGACGAGGTGCAGGACCGGCTGCTGCAGGACGCCTTCGCGGACGCGGCGCGTGAGTACCACGTGCCCCGCAGCGTGCTCATGAGCGTGTCCTACATGCAGTCGCGATGGGACGCCCACCCGGGCTCCCCGAGCGTCGCGGGCGGGTACGGGCCGATGCACCTGGTCGACGGCGCCAAGGCCCTGCCCCCGGCGGCGGCCGGCGCGCAGGGCAGGGACGGCGCCGGCACCCGGCCGCCCGCCGGAGCCGCGGGGAACCCCGACGCGGGCCCGGCCGAGTCGCTGCCCGGCCATCGCGTCCAGCCGGCGGACCTGGAACGCGCCGCACGCCTGATCAAGGTCCCGGCGGAGCGCCTGCGGACGGACGCCTCCGCCAACGTGCGCGGCGGCGCGGCCCTCCTGGCGGCCACGCAACGCAAGCTCGGCAAGCCCCTCAGCGACAATCCGGCGGACTGGTGGGAGGCGGTCAAGCACTACCCGGGCACCCGTGACATCGCCTCGGCGACCGCGTACGCCAACGACGTCTTCGAGGTGATCCGCAAGGGCGCGCACCGCACCACCGCCGAGGGGCAGGAGGTCAGCCTCGCCGGCAGTCCCGGTGTGCGCGTGGCGCGCACACCGGACAAGAAGCGGCCCAAGGAGGTCGAGTGCCCGGCCGACGTCGCCTGCGACTGGCTCAGCGCGCCGTACGTGGAGATCGACGACGACGGCGCGTACGGCAACCACGACCTCGCCGACCGGCCGCGGGACGAGAAGATCGAGTACATCGTCATCCACGACACCGAGTCGTACCTGCCGAACATGTTCAAGACCGTGCAGGACCCGACGGAGGCGTCCTGGCACTACTCGATCAGCTCCAGCGACGGCCACATCACCCAGCACGTCCGCACCAGGGACGAGGCCTGGCACTCCGGCAGCCAGTTCGTGAACGCCCGCTCGATCGGCATCGAGCACGAGGGGTTCCTCACCCACCCGGGAACCTGGTTCACGGAGCAGATGTACCGCTCCTCGGCCCGCCTGGTGCGCTACCTGGCGAAGAAGTACGACGTCCCGCTCGACCGGCAGCACATCTTCGGCCATGACAACGTGCCGTCACCGACCGCCGGCAGCATCCCCGACATGCACGACGACCCCGGTCCCTTCTGGGACTGGCGGCACTACTTCGACCTGCTCGGCGCACCGCTGAAGGCCACGGCGGGGCCGGACAGCGACATGGTGATGATCCTGCCGGACTACGTCTCCCACAAGCCGAGGTTCACCGGCTGCGGCAAGGACGGCGAGCCGTGCCCGCCGCACGGGTCGAGCGCCGTACGGCTGCACACCCAACCGGACGAGAAGGCCCCGCTGATCCAGGACCCGGGCCGCAAGCCGGACGGCGACCCCTCCACCGAGGACGTCAACGACCTGGGGTCGCGTGTCTCCGCGGGCCAGACCTATGCCGTCGCCGGGCGCAGCGGCGACTGGACGGCCATCTGGTTCCAGGGGAACAAGGCCTGGTTCAAGAACCCGAAGGAACACCCCACCGCCGTCGGCGCGGCCGGCCGGATGGTCACGCCGAAGGAGGGCCTGGACGAGGTCCCGGTGTTCGGCCGTGCCCTGCCCGAGGAGGACGCCTACCCGGAGGACGTGGAGGAGCCGACCGAGTCGCCGCTCCCCTACCGTTTCCGGGCGGGCCAGCGGTACGTGACCCAGGCCCGCGTCGACAGTTCATACGTCCCGCGGTCTGCCTTCGTCAGCACACCGAGCCCGGTGGTGAAGGGCCAGGAGGGCTACTACGAGATCCAGTTCGGCCACCGGCTCGGCTATGTCCGGGCGAGCGACGTGGACATCGTGAGCAACAAGTCCGCCGCGGCGGGACCGCCCCCGGCACAGAAGGGCGGCACGGCGGGACGCTAGGCGGACAGGTCCGCCCGGTCCCCCATCACCACGACGGGCTTGCGGGCCGGGTCGAGGGTGCGCAGCAGACGCTCCATGGCCGTCCTGGAGACGCTGACGCAGGCCGAGGTGCCGCTGTGGTGGTCCATGTGCAGCCAGATGCTGCCGCCCTTCTCCGCGCCCAGGGGGCGGGTGGCGTCCTTCGGCGGGTTGCCCCGGACCCGGTTGTAGTCGATCGCGATGACGTAGTCGAAGTCGTGGTGGTACGCCTTCTTCCAGTAGGCCGGGGCCGCGTAGGCGACCTGGTCCCGGTCGTACGGCAGCTTCGCGCCCGGGTCCGGGAGCACGCCGCCCGCGTCCGAGAGGGTGAACACACCGACCGGGCTGCGCTTGTCGCCCTCGTGGTGGTCGGTCGTCCAGCCCTTGCGCCCGTTGTGGGCGGGCCAGCTCGCCTCCTGGTGCCAGCGGGCACCGCGCCGGGTGTACAGCACCACCGTGGATTCGGCCGAGTCCTTGCCCCGGCCGTAGACGGCCACGACCTGGCTCGAGTCCGCGGGGATCTTCCGGCGGAGCCGCTCGCCGACTCCCGGGAGGCGGGTCGTGTCGGCCGGGTGCGTCGCGTCCCCCGTGGGCTTCCGCGTGCCCCGGCCGCCCGCCCCTGACGCGCCGTCGGCACCGGATCCCGGGCCGCCGCAGGCCGCGGTGGTCGCCAACAGAGTCCCCAGGGCCGCCATCGCGACCGTCGCACGCCGCACGCTGTCCATCACCGCCCCATGATGACATCGCGGCTTCGCGCGACGGCCACCTGGCCGGATATGGGCGGATTGCGGGAGTGCTCCAGGAAAACCGGTTGAAATCCACCGCTCGGCGACGCGAACCTTTCACGGCTTGTCACCGCTCGCCGTCGCTTCGCCCTGCCCTGCCTTCGCCCGCCTGCCCTGCCTTCGCCCTGCCCTGCTTTCGCCCGCCTTCCGCCTTCCGTCTTCCGTCTTCCCGCCACGAGCTCCCCCTCGCACGAGCTCCCCCCTGACACGAGCCACTGGGACGTCATGCAGATTCAAGACCTTCCGTATCCCGATCCGGGCGTCCCCGACGCACGCTCGGGCCCCCGCTTTCTGTGGTGGCTGTGGCGCAACCAGACGGGCGGCCAGCTGAAGGCGCTCGCCTGGGGCCTCCTCCACTTCGTCTCGGTCTCCGCCCTGCCCTTCTGCGTCGGCCTCGCCGTCCAGGCCGTGGTCGACCGCTCCGGCTCCCGGCTGGCCCTGACGGGTGGTCTGATGCTGCTGTGCGGCACGGGCATCGCCGTCGGGGACACCTTCCTGCACCGGGCCGCCGTCACCAACTGGATCACCGCCGCCGCCCGTGTGCAGCAGCTCCTCGCGCGCAAGGCCGCCCATCTGGGATCCGCCCTCACCCGACGGGTCGCGGCCGGTGAGGTGGTGGCCGTCTCCACCGGAGACGTGGAGAAGATCGGCTGGTTCGTCGAGGCGGTCTCCCGGTTCACCGCCGCCGCGCTCACCGTCGTCGCGGTCTGCGCCGGCCTCCTCGTCTACCAGCCCGCCCTGGGTGTGGTCGTCGCCGTCGGACTGCCCGTCGTCGCGCTCGCGGTGCTGCCGCTGCTGCCCCGGGCGACCCGCCGCGCCGACGAGCAGCGCGAGAAGGCGGGCCGGGCCACCGAACTCGCCTCGGACACCGTCGCGGGGCTGCGCGTGCTGCGCGGCATCGGCGGCGAGGAACTGTTCCTCGACCGCTACCGCCGGGCCTCCCAGGAGGTACGCCACGCGGCCGTCCGCAGCGCCCGGATGTGGTCGCTGATCTCCGCCGTCCAGGTGCTGCTGCCGGGGCTGCTGATGATCGTGGTCGTCTGGCACGGCGTCCACCTGGCCCGCGAGGGCCGGATCACGGTCGGCGAACTCGTCACCGTCTACAGCGCGGTGATGATCCTCAACTATCCGCTGCGGCACTTCGAGGAGATCGCCATGGCGTACTCCTTCTCGCGGCCCTCGGCCCGACGGGCCGCGCGCGTGCTGTCACTGGAACGGTCCACGGCCGCCGACGGCACTCGCCCGGGCCGACTGCCGGGCGGCGACCTGTACGACCCCGACACCGGCCTGCTCGCCCCCACGGGCAGGTTCACCGCCGTGGTCTGCGGCGACCCGGACGCGGCCGGCAGGCTCGCCGAGCGGCTGGGCGGCCATCCCGCCGAGCCGGGCCGGGCGGTGCTGCTCGGCGGTGTGCCCCTGGACGAACTCCCCCTGGACACCGCCCGGACCGCCGTCCTCGTCCAGGACAAGGACCCGGTACTGCTCTCCGGTACCTTGCGCGAACTGCTCGACGTACCCGCCTCCGGAGCCGTCCGGGCGGCGGACGCGCTCGCGGCCGCGCAGTGCCAGGACGTCCTGGACGCGCTCGTGCAGGGGTCGGTGGACGCTGCCGACCCGATGGACGCCCGCATCACGGAGCGCGGCCGCTCGCTGTCCGGTGGCCAGCGCCAGCGACTCGCGCTGGCGAGGTCCCTGATCACCGACCCCGAGGTGCTGGTGCTGGACGAACCGACGTCCGCGGTCGATTCACACACCGAGGCACGCATCGCCGACGGCCTGCGCCGGCTGCGCTCGGGACGGACCACCGTGGTCCTCACCTCCTCGCCGCTCCTGCTCGACCGTGCGGACCGGGTCGTCCTGGTCCACGACGGCGAGGTCGTGGCGACCGGTGTGCACCCCGAACTGGTCGACGGCGAGCCCCGGTACCGGTCCGTGGTCACCCGGGAGACCGACGAGGAGATGGCCGCGGCCGGCACGGACGCCGGCCTGGCCGACGGGGACGCCCTGCTGGGCGCGCTCGGGGAACTGGAAGAGATCGAGGAGAGCGCATGATCGGCGTTGCGCCGCCGGCGTACGACCCGGCGGCCCCGACGACCGCCACCACCCTGCCCGTCGGCGCGGCCGCGACCGTACGCGCCTACGTCACCGAGCTGTTCCGCAGGCACCGCCGTGCCTTCCTGCTGCTGATCGCCGTCAACACCGTCGCGGTGATCGCCTCCATGGTGGGCCCCTACCTGCTCGGCGATCTGGTCGAGCGGGTCTCGGACGACGCTCGGGACCTGCATCTGGGGCTGACCGTCGGACTGTTCGCGCTCGCGCTCGGCGTGCAGGCCGTGTTCGTGCGCCAGGTGCGGCTGCGGGGCGCGATGCTCGGCGAGCGGATGCTGGCCGATCTGCGCGAGGACTTCCTCGTCCGGTCGGTCGGGCTGCCGCCGGGTGTGCTGGAACGGGCGGGCACGGGCGATCTGCTCTCCCGCATCACCACAGACATCGACCGGCTGGCCAACGCCATGCGCGAGGCCGTGCCGCAGCTGGCCATCGGTGCCGTGTGGGCCCTGCTCCTGCTCGGCGGGCTCGTCGTGACGGCACCGCCGCTGGCGGCCGCCGTCCTGGTGGCCGTCCCGGTGCTCGTGGTCGGCTGCCGCTGGTACTTCAAGCGGGCGCCCTCCGGTTACCGCTCCGAGGCCGCCGGCTACGCCGCCGTCGCCGCCGCGCTCGCCGAGACCGTCGACGCGGGCCACACCGTCGAGGCGCACCGCCTCGGCGACCGCCGGGTCGCGCTGTCCGAGCGGCGGATCAAGGAGTGGACGGCCTGGGAGCGGTACACCCTCTGGCTGCGGTCCGTCCTCTTCCCGGTCATCAACGCCGTCCACGTGCTCGTGCTCGGCTCGGTCCTGATGGTCGGCGGTGTGTTCGTCCTGCGGGGCTGGATCGGGGTGGGCCAGCTGACCACGGGCGCCCTCGTCGCCCAGATGCTCGTCGACCCGGTGAACCTGATCCTGCGCTGGTACGACGAGGTGCAGGTGGCACAGGTGTCGCTGGCCCGCCTGGTCGGAGTGCGGGACGTCGAGCCGGACGCCGGGGACGCCTCGCTGACCCCGGCCGGACGGGACGTGCGCGCCGACCGGGTGCACTTCGGCTACCGCGAGGGCGTCGACGTGCTCCGCAAGGTCTCCCTGGCGGTCGCGCCGGGCACCCGGCTGGCCCTCGTCGGACCCTCCGGCGCCGGCAAGTCCACCCTGGGCAGGCTGCTCGCCGGGATCTACGCACCGCGGGACGGCCGGGTCACCCTGGGCGGCGCCGAGCTGTCCCGCATGCCGGCCGAACGCGTCCGCTCGCACGTCGCCCTGGTCAACCAGGAACACCACGTGTTCGTGGGCTCCCTGCGCGACAACCTCCTGCTGGCCCGCACCGATGCCACGGACGCCGAGCTGTGGGCCGCCCTGGGCGCGGTCGACGCGGACGCCTGGAGCCGGGCCCTGGACGACGGGCTGGACACAGAGGTCGGCTCCGGTGGGCTGGCGCTCACCCCGGCGCAGGCCCAGCAGATCGCGCTGGCCCGGCTCGTACTGGCGGACCCGCACACGCTGGTCCTGGACGAGGCGACCTCGCTGCTCGACCCGCGGGCGGCACGCCATCTGGAACGCTCCCTGGCCCGGGTGCTGGACGGCCGCACCGTGGTCGCCATCGCCCACCGCCTGCACACCGCCCATGACGCCGACGTGATCGCCGTGGTGGAGAACGGCCGCATCAGCGAGCTGGGCAGCCACGATGAGCTGGTGACGGCGGACGGCGCCTACGCGGCCCTGTGGCGGTCCTGGCACGGGTGAGCGCGCGCAGACGGCGGCGCCCGGGATACGGGGACCCGGGGTCGGCAGAGCCGCGCGGCTCTGCCGACTGGGCGGTTGGCGGAAGCGGGGTGCCCGGGCGGACCCGGCGGCCGGAGGTACGGCTGCCTGTACCGACGCG
Organism: Streptomyces albidicamelliae; assembly: GCF_025642175.1. Taxonomy (NCBI): domain Bacteria; kingdom Bacillati; phylum Actinomycetota; class Actinomycetes; order Kitasatosporales; family Streptomycetaceae; genus Streptomyces; species Streptomyces albidicamelliae. The sequence continues at coordinate 1,332,229 of NZ_CP106795.1, forward strand.
CGCCGTCCCGGCCGAACGGTTGGTGCGGGTGGGGGTGCCTTTGCTCGCCGGGCCGATACCGGGAACGCGGGTGCGGGTGCCTGTGCCCGCCGGGCCGGGGCTGGGACCGGGAACGTGGGTGCTCAGGCGGAGCGAGCCGGGCGTGCGGGCGCCCGTGCCCACAGGACCGTGATCGGGAGACCCCGCACCGGACGAGCAGGCAGCGTCTGCCCGACGGGTCCACAAGCGCTGGCGGCCTCGCCGACGGGGACCGGGAGCACGAGGAGGGCCGGAAACACAAAAACCTGTCTCCCCCTGGCCGGCACCGACCGTGCCCACACCGGCGGTCCGGAACCGTGCGGGCCCGCGGTCGATGCGGCGGTGGCCCACCGGTGCCGCCGGCGGCGGGAGCCGCGCCCAGGGACGCGACCGGGGCCCGTGCCGTTGCGCGGTCCCGAGCCGGGGTGGAAGTCTGGAAATCGGCACCGGCGCGGGAATCGCCCGGGAACCGCTCGGTTCGCGTCGCGTTTCCGTGCCGCGCGTGCCGACGGCCCGCCGCCCGCGGCGGCACACGGCCGTCCTCACGACCTGGAGGTACTCGTGGACAGCGCCGACGGATGGGGGGACGACGTCTACCAGCCCGATTCCTCGGAGATCCGGGAGGACTCGGGGGTGCTCGACGTCGAGGACACACTGGACTTCGACGGCGTCGCCGACCCGCTCGACCGTGGCTGGTCCCCTCCCGAGCGGCCCTGGGCGGTCGACCACGTCGGTGTGACCGCGGCCGAACGTCAGGCGGGTGAGACCCTCGACCAGCGGCTCGCGGAGGAGACACCCGACCCGGCCGTCCCCGACGACGACGGCATCGGCGACTGCAACGGCAGCGACGGGGAACTCCTCGACAACGAGGTCGGCAACTTCCGCTCCGGCCGGCTCGTCGCCCCCGACGAGGGCGCGCACGAGGACGAGGAGGAAGCACTCGTCGCCACCGACGTCGGCATCGACGGTGCCGCCGCCTCCGCGGAGGAGGCCGCGATGCACATCGTCGACGAGGACTCCCTGTCCGGCTGACCGATCCGCCGACCGCCCGGCCGGTCCGCACGCCTCCTGCCCGACCGCCTCGCCCGAGGAGCCGCCATGCAGCAGGACAAGCACCCCGACTACCACCCCGTGGTCTTCCGTGACCGCGCGGCCGGATACGCCTTCCTCACCCGCTCCACCGCGCAGAGCGAACAGACCATCGAGTGGGACGACGGCCGCAGCTACCCGGTGATCGACGTGGAGATCTCCTCGGAGAGCCACCCCTTCTACACCGGCAAGGCCCGCACGGCGGACACCGAGGGCCGCGTCGCCCGCTTCGAGCGCCGTTACGGCGGGGCGGAGTCGGGCGAGGCCACCTGACGGAGCCGGGGGCGTGGCCGGGGAAGGCGGGCGTCCGGGACGGCACCCAAGGCGACCATGGCCGGGCGGGAAGCTCAGATCACGTTGAGGGCCGCGGCACAGCCCACCCCGCCGAGCAGCATGAACATCGGCATCAGCACCTTCAGCTCGACCCAGCTGCCCGCCCGGAACCGCATCGGCTTCGGCGGTCCCAGCGGGTACCAGCGCTTGCGGCCCACCGGGATCGGCCACAGGATCGGGCAGCCGGAGACGGTCAGCGCGTCGCCGATGTCGTGCACCAGGGCGCCCAGCACGATCGGCAGGCCCAGCCACAGGTACTCCTGTCCGGGCGCGGTGAACAGCCAGTCCGAACCGTTGCCAGGCTTGTCCAGTATCCCCGCGAGGATCCACGCGCTGGTCGCCGCCAGCAGCCAGACCAGGACATCGCTGCTGGAGCCGCGCGCCGCCCGCCACAGCAGGCCCTCGATGGCCAGCACCATGTGCACGAACAGGATCGCCAGCACCGCCCAGCGGCCGCCCGAGATCGCCGCCCCGGAGCAGCCGGCGCCGATCAGGACGGCCCACAGCCAGGTGTGGGTCAGCGTGCGGTGGCCTCCGGAGCGGCGCGGGTCCCCCTGCTTCCTCGTCGACTTGTAGACGGCGTAGGACAGCTTGTCCACGATCTCGCAGATCCACCGGGAGATCGGCCCGAAGGCACGCGAGATGGTGGCGGCCTTGTGGTCCAGGTCCGGGGCCAGGGCGGCTCCGGCGCAGATCAGGGCCCCGCAGAGGAGGACCGGCCAGGGCATCGGATGACCGGCCGCCGCGGCGGCCGCCCCGACGCCGAGCCAGGCCGCGGCCCCCGACAGTGAGTGTGCTGGTCCCATCATGGCCGCTTCCCGCCCCATTCCTCATGTGCCGCTGTCCAGTTGACCTGGTGCGCTGACGCTGCGTCGGCGAGACAGCGTATCGGCCATGATCTTCGTCCCCGCATCCGATTCCCCTCTCGGGGAGAAGGCCAGGCAAGATGGGGGCGTGACCCTCATCGATCAGCTGCCGCCGACCGCCGACCCCGACGCCCTCTACGAAGCCTTCGAGTCGTGGGCGCAGGAGCGGGGCCTCACGCTCTACCCCCATCAGGAGGAGGCGCTGATCGAGGCGGTCTCCGGGGCGAACGTGATCGTCTCGACGCCTACGGGCTCCGGCAAGAGCATGATCGCGGCGGGTGCGCACTTCGCCGCCCTTGCCCGGGACGAGGTCACCTTCTACACGGCGCCGATCAAGGCACTGGTGTCGGAGAAGTTCTTCGAGCTGTGCAAGCTCTTCGGCACCGAGAACGTCGGCATGCTGACCGGCGACGCCTCCGTGAACGCCGACGCACCGGTGATCTGCTGCACCGCCGAGGTGCTGGCGTCGATCGCGCTGCGTGACGGCAAGAACGCGGACGTCGGCCAGGTCGTGATGGACGAGTTCCATTTCTACGCGGAGGGCGACCGCGGCTGGGCCTGGCAGATCCCGCTGCTGGAACTCCCTCAGGCGCAGTTCATCCTGATGTCGGCCACTTTGGGCGATGTGTCGTTCTTCGAGAAGGACCTCGCCCGCCGCACCGGACGCCCCACCTCCGTGGTCCGTTCCGCGACCCGCCCGGTGCCCCTGTCCTACGAGTACAAGCTGACCCCGCTCACCGAGACGCTCACCGACCTGCTGGAGACCAAGCAGGCCCCGGTGTACATCGTGCACTTCACCCAGGCGCAGGCCGTGGAGCGGGCCCAGGCGCTCATGAGCATCAACATGTGCTCGCGCGAGGAGAAGGAACAGATCGCCGAGCTGATCGGCAACTTCCGCTTCACCACCAAGTTCGGCCGCAACCTCTCCCGTTACGTCCGGCACGGCATCGGTGTGCACCACGCCGGCATGCTGCCCAAGTACCGGCGGCTGGTGGAGAAGCTCGCCCAGGCCGGTCTGCTGAAGGTGATCTGCGGTACGGACACGCTCGGCGTAGGGGTCAACGTGCCCATCCGCACGGTGCTGTTCACCGCCCTGACCAAGTACGACGGCAGCCGCGTACGCACGCTGCGCGCACGTGAGTTCCACCAGATCGCCGGCCGGGCCGGCCGGGCCGGTTTCGACACCGCCGGGCTCGTCGTGGCGCAGGCGCCCGAGCACGTCATCGAGAACGAGAAGGCGCTGGCGAAGGCCGGCGACGACCCGAAGAAGCGCCGCAAGGTGGTGCGCAAGAAGGCGCCGGAGGGTTTCGTCGCCTGGTCGGAGAACACCTTCCAGAAGCTGATCGAGTCGGAACCCGAGCCGCTGACCTCGCGGTTCCGGGTGACGCACACGATGCTGCTGTCGGTGATCGCCCGGCCGGGCAACGCCTTCGAGGCGATGCGCCACCTCCTGGAGGACAACCACGAGCCGCGCAGGCAGCAGCTCCGGCACATCCGGCGGGCGATCGCGATCTACCGTTCGCTGCTCGACGGCGGGATCGTGGAGAAGCTCGACAAGCCCGACGCCGAGGGCCGCATCGTCCGGCTCACCGTCGACCTCCAGCAGGACTTCGCGCTCAACCAGCCGCTGTCCACGTTCGCTCTCGCCTCGTTCGAGCTCCTCGACCCCGAATCGCCCTCGTACGCCCTCGACATGGTGTCCGTGGTGGAGTCCACCCTGGACGACCCGAGGCAGATCCTCGTCGCGCAGCAGAACAAGGCGCGCGGCGAGGCCGTGGCCGCGATGAAGGCGGACGGCGTCGAGTACGAGGAGCGCATGGAGCGCCTGCAGGACGTCTCCTACCCCAAGCCCCTGGAAGAGCTGCTCTTCCACGCGTACAACACCTACCGCAAGAGCCATCCGTGGGTCGGTGACCACCCGCTCTCGCCGAAGTCGGTGATCCGGGACATGTACGAGCGGGCGATGTCCTTCACCGAGCTGGTGTCCTTCTACGAGCTGGCGCGCACCGAGGGCATCGTGCTGCGTTACCTGGCCAGCGCCTACAAGACCCTCGACCACACCATCCCGGACGACCTCAAGTCCGAGGACCTGCAGGATCTGATCGAGTGGCTGGGCGAGATGGTCCGCCAGGTGGACTCCAGCCTGCTGGACGAGTGGGAGCAGCTGGCGAACCCGGAGGAGATGACCGCCGAGGAGGCCCAGGAGAAGGCCGACGAGGTCAAGCCGGTCACCACCAACGCGCGTGCCTTCCGGGTCCTGGTCCGCAACGCCCTGTTCCGCCGCGTGGAGCTGGCCGCCCTCGACCAGGTCGACGAGCTCGGCGAGATGGACGCCGAGTCCGGCTGGGACGCCGACGCGTGGGGCGAGGCGATGGACAAGTACTGGGACGAGTACGACGACCTCGGCACCGGCCCCGACGCCCGTGGCCCCAAGCTGCTGGTCATCAAGGAGGAGCCGGAGAACGGGCTCTGGCGCGTCCGTCAGATCTTCGACGACCCGAACGGCGATCACGACTGGGGTATCAGCGCGGAGGTGGACCTCGCCGCCTCGGACGCCGAGGGCCGCGCGATCATCCGCGTCACCGAAGTCGGCCAGCTGTGAGCCAAGGAGAATCCCACCGATGACGAATCCGGCCGAGAGCCTGGTCGCCCTGCTCGACCTCGAGCAGATAGAGGTCAACATCTTCCGCGGCCGCAGCCCGCAGGAGTCCCTGCAGCGGGTCTTCGGCGGCCAGGTGGCGGGCCAGGCGCTGGTCGCAGCGGGCCGCACCACGGACGGCGACCGTCCAGTGCACTCGCTGCACGCGTACTTCCTGCGCCCGGGCCGGCCCGGGGTGCCGATCGTGTACCAGGTCGAGCGGGTCCGTGACGGCCGGTCGTTCACCACCCGCCGGGTCACGGCCGTGCAGCAGGGCCGCACGATCTTCAATCTGACCGCCTCCTTTCACAAGCCCGAGGAAGGACCGTTCGAGCACCAGCTGCCGCCCACCCGGGAGATCCCGGACCCGGAGTCGCTGCCGACGGTGACCGAGGAGATCCGTAAGCATCTGGGCGCGCTGCCCGAGCAGTTTGAGCGGATGGCACGCCGCCAGCCGTTCGACATCCGGTACGTCGACCGGCTGCGCTGGCACCCCGAGGAGATCGAGGGTGCCGAGCCGCGCAGCGCCGTGTGGATGCGCGCGGTGGGTCCGTTGGGCGACGACCCGCTGGTCCACACGTGCGCGCTGACCTACGCCAGTGACATGACCCTCCTGGACGCGGTCCGCATCCCGGTCGAACCGCTGTGGGGGCCGCGGAGCTTCGACATGGCCTCCCTGGACCACGCGATGTGGTTCCACCGGCCGTTCCGTGCCGACGAGTGGTTCCTGTACGACCAGGAGTCGCCGATCATCACCGGCGGCCGCGGTCTGGCCCGCGGGCGCATCTACGACCTCCGGGGGCGTCTGCTGGTGTCGGTCGTCCAGGAAGGTCTGTTCAGGGCGCTGTAGCGGGCTGCTCGTCACCCTTCACCCTTCACACCCGCACCGGCTCCAGGGCTGCCCGGGGCCGCGCCGCAGCCAGGCGCGCAGCCCGCGGGCCGGCCGCTGCCGGTGGTGGCCGGGCCCACCGGCAGGCGGTGCGGAGGACGACGCCGGCCGTTTGCCCGCGTCGTTGGGCCGGGTCACCGTCCGTGCCATCGGCGGGATCGGCCGTGCCGCGGGGAGCGGCCGACGAGCGGTCGGGCGCGGGGCGGGTGACACGGCGCGGGCCTCGCCGACCGTACGGGCCAGCTCGCCGCGCAGCCACTCGGTCTCGTCCGTGTCCTGTGCCGTCATGATGCGTTCGGCGAGATGCGCGGAAGGGGAGCCGGGAGCCGCCCGGCCGGGCGGGGCCGGCCGGAACCGGTTCAGGTGGGCACGCTCGTAGGGGTCCTTGACGACGTCGGCGATGTCGCCGGGTGCGAGGAAGGCGGCAAGCGCTCCGGCCCGGTCCCACGCACCCTCCGCCTGCCGCAGCAGGAAGCCGAGGTGACGGCCGCGCCAGTTGCGGGCGCGCAGGTCCACTCCGGCCTCCAGCTGACCGCGCAGCGTCTCGGGCGTACGCCCCTTCAGCAGGTGCGCGTGTTCGGCGGCCGAGGTGAACGCGCGCAGTTCCTCGGCCGGATAGAGCCACACCACGGCTCGGTAGCGGTTGAGGTAGTGGTGCACGGGCACGAGCATGCCCAGGCGCGCCAGCCGCGTGAAACGGCCGGCCGGGATGTTCATGAGCGCGGCGCCCTCCACGGTGCCCACGGCGCGGACGCGCTCACGGAGGGTGTCCGGGAAGCCGTCCTGCGCGCGGAGACGGTCGATCTCCGTGCGCTCCACCCGCCGGCCTCCGCCGCCGCCCTCGTCGCGCACGGTCCGGATGCGGCCGAGCCGCACGGCGATGTCGAACTCGACCCGCTGAAGACCGAGTTCGCGCGCTGCACGGCTCACGGTGCAGCTGATGGGACCGGGCGCGCCGATGGTGTTCGCCGACATGGTCGTACTCCCCCGTGGAGTCGGTGGCTCACGCCCCGTGCGTTCGCCGTGCACACACCGTAGCCAATGCGCCGCCGGTCGTGGCAAGGCTGTGGATAACTCCAGGGACTCGGCGAACTCGCAGGTCAGAGGTCCATGTTCGGCGTCCGTTCCGGTTGCCGGGCGTCGACGCCGAGGTGTTCGCCGACGCGGTTGACGAGCAGGGTCATCTCGTAGGCGATCTGGCCGATGTCGGCCTCGGCCGCGCTGAGCACGCACAGACAGCTTCCGGTGCCGGCCGCGGTCACGAACAGCACGGCGTCGTCGTACTCGATCATGGTCTGGCGCACCCGGCCCGCGCCGAAATGGCGTCCGGAGCCCTTGGCCAGGCTGTGCAGTCCGGACGCCACGGCTGCCAGATGCTCCGCGTCCTCGCGGCGCAGGCCCGTGCTGGCCCCCGTGACCAGTCCGTCGTTCGACAGGACGAGCGCGTGCCGTACGTGGTCCACCCGCTCGGTCAGATCGTCCAGGAGCCACCCGAGTCCCTGGTTCTGCGCCATGTCTCCGTCTCCCCGTGTGATGTCTCCCCCTGGCTGGAGGAACTCCCGCCAGCCTTCCCCACGACCGGCGTCCGGGCAAGCAGGATGGGCGCATGGCAGAGAAGATGACCGACGAGGAGTGGCGGGCGTTCGTCTCGGAAGGCACCCGCACGGCCAAACTGTCCACCGTCCGCGCCGACGGTGCCCCGCATGTGGCACCGATCTGGTTCCTGCTGGACGGGGACGAGCTGGTCTTCAACACCGGCAGCGAGACTGTGAAGGGGCGGAATCTGACCCGTGACGGGCGGGTCGCGCTGTGCGTGGACGACGACCGGCCGCCGTTCCACTTCGTGGTGCTGAACGGCCGCGCCCGGCTGTCGGAGGACCTCGACGAGGTACGCCTGTGGGCCACCCGGATCGCCGCCCGGTACATGGGCGAGGACCGCGCGGAGGAGTACGGCGCCCGCAACGGCGTTCCGGGCGAGCTGCTGGTGCGGGTCGCCGTCGACAAGGTGGTGGCCGTGAAGGACCTGGCGGCCTGAGCGGCCGGATCAGCGGACGGAGTCCAGGAGCCGGGCGGTGTGCATGCGCCCGGCGTACTCGACCAGCCGGATCAGTACCTCCTTGCCGGAATCCCGGTCGCGCGCGTCGCACAGCACCACAGGGGTGCCGCGGTCGAGGTCGAGGGCCCGCGAGACGTCGTGGGCCCCGTAGCCGCGGGCTCCGGCGAAGCAGTTGACGGCGACCACGAACGGTATGTGCCGGTGCTCGAAGTAGTCGACGGCCGGAAAGCAGTCCTCGAGGCGCCGCGTGTCGGCGAGGACCACGGCACCGAGCGCGCCCTGCGACAGCTCGTCCCACAGGAACCAGAAGCGGTCCTGCCCCGGTGTGCCGAAGAGATACAGCGACAGGCCCGAGCGGATGGTGATGCGCCCGAAGTCCATGGCGACGGTCGTGGTGACCTTCTGGTCCACGCCGTCGGTGTCGTCCACGAGTTGACCGGCCTCGCTGAGCAGTTCCTCGGTGCGCAGCGGCCGGATCTCGCTGACGGCACCGACCAGGGTCGTCTTGCCGACCCCGAATCCGCCGGCGACCAGTATCTTCAGCGCCAGGGCGGAGGTGTCGTCGACGGTGTCGGAGTGCTCGGAGACCATGATCACTTCTCTCGGGAGGGTCTGCTGCGGTCGGCGTACGGGTGCTCCGGATGCGAAGTCAGCATCATGACAACCGGGACACCCGTGCGGGCGGTTGGACCGAATCGCGTCTGATGTGTACGTCTCGCGTCCGGTCCGGTGCGTTTCTCGTCCGGATCGGGATGCGGCGAGGTGGCGGCGGGTTACGAACGTTCATCTAGAGCGCTCGCAACCCCTCGATGACCTCGCGCAGGATCCGTTCGTCGGGCAGCTGCGCCGGGGGTACGGGGCGGCTGACGGTCACGCAGCCGAGTTCGAGGAGGTCACCGAGGAGCACTCGGACCACGCCGACGGGAAGGTCGGCGCCGGCGGCGAGTTCGGCCACGGACTGGGTCTCCGGGCGGCACAGGTCGATCAGGGTCCGGTGCTCGGGACCGAGCGCGGTGTCGTCGGGCTCCGGTCCGTCGGGGTCGAGGGTGACGAGCGCGATCAGGTCGAAGCGGACGCCGGTGGGGCCCGGCTGGGTCCGGCCGCCCGTCATGGCGTACGGGCGCACAAGGGGGCCCGCCTCACCGTCGTACCACTGGCTGCCCGGCTCCCACGGGCCGCCGGTCGGGGTCTCGGTCATCTGCGCCGCCCTGTCCTGATCAGCCCGCGGCGGGCGGCCGTGCCGCCATGCGCGGCGCCGTGTAGAGGTGCTCGCCGACCCGCTTGACCAGGCGGGCCATCTCGTAGGCGACGAGGCCGATGTCGGCGGTGACGGCCGTGAGGACGGCGAGACAGGACCCGTCGCCGGCCGCGGCGACGAAGAGGAACGCGTCGTCCATCTCGACCATGGTCTGGCGCACGCCGCCCGCCCCGAAGTGCCGCCCGGCCCCCTTGGCCAGGCTGTTGAAGCCGGAGGCGACGGCGGCGAGGTGCTCGGCGTCGTCGCGTCTGAGGTCCGACGACGCGCCGACGGCGAGGCCGTCGTTCGACAGCACGACGGCGTGCCGTACCTCGCTCACACGCATCACCAGGTCGTCGAGCAGCCAGTCCAGCTCGCCGGATCGCTGGCCGGCCCTCGTGTTGGGATCCTGGATCATGCCGGGTCTCCTTCGTTGCTGTGGCTGCCCGTGGTGTCTTGGGGTGCGGCGCCGCGGCCGGGGTGCCTGCCACCGCCGCGGGTCCAGCCGTCGCGGTACGCCGCCATGCGGTCCCGTACGAGTTCCGGGGTGCGCCGGTCGTCGCCGGGTGTGTGTGCCGGGGCGGGCTCCTCGGCGGGCTGTCGGCGGAGCTGGGGTGCCAGGTTCGCCTGGCGTACCCGGCGCGGGAGGTCGTCGGAGGACTCGGAGGCGTTCGGGGGGCGGTGCAGCCTCAAGGCGGTGACTCCGGGGGGCGGAGGTTCGTTCGTGGTGCGGTCGGGAGCGGGCTGCGGTCCGATGCGGTGCGCGCCCAGGCCGGGCGCGGCCCGGTTCGATGGTCCGGGCTCGGTGCGGTCCGGTCCGGGTGTGGACTCCGGGTGATGCGGGTCGGGCCCGGCCGTGGTGCCCTGGGGGCCCGCGGTGGTCGAGGCGAGGGCCGGCCGGTCCGACCGTGCGGAGACGGCCTCCGGGGGCGGTGCCTCGCCGGGCACGCGCGCGTAGGCGCGTTCCCGCTCGGGACGGCCGTGTTCGGGCTGCCGGGCGGAACGTTCCGCCGGGCTGCTGTGCAGCAGCGCGGTCGGCAGCAGGACGACGGCCGTGGTGCCGCCGTAGGGAGAGGTGCGCAGGTGCACCTTGACGTCGTGCCGGGAGGAGAGTCTGCTGACCACGAACAGTCCGAGCCGGTCGCTGTCGAACAGGTCGAGTGCCTCGGACTGCTCGATGCGCCGATTGGCCTCCGCGAGGGTGTCGCCGCCCATGCCGAGCCCCCTGTCCTCGATCTCCAGGACGTACCCGTTGCCCACGGGTTCACCGGTGACGCGGACGCGTGTGTGCGGCGGTGAGAACTGGGCGGCGTTCTCGACGAGTTCGGCGAGCAGGTGGGTGAGGTCGGCGACGGCCGTGCCGATGACGTGGGCCTCGGGGAGCTGGCGTACCTCCACGCGCGCGTAGTCCTCGATCTCCGACACGGCGGCGCGTACGACGTTCGTCAGGGAGACCGGCATGCGCCAGGCGCGGCCGGGCGCCGAGCCGGAGAGGATGATCAGGCTCTCGGCGTGGCGCCGCATCCGGGTGGTGAGGTGGTCCAGGCGGAACAGGTCGCTCAGCTCGTTCGGGTCGTCGGAGCGCCGTTCCATGCTGTCCAGAAGGCTGAGCTGGCGGTGGACCAGCACCTGGCTGCGCCGGGCCAGGTTGACGAAGACACCGGAGATGCCGCTGGCCAGTTCGGCGCGCTCCACGGCCGCGAGCAGGGCGGCGCGGTGCACGGTGGTCAGGGCCTCGGCGACCTGGCCGGCCTCGTCCTCGGAAGGCGGTCCGGCGGGCGCCTCGGCGTCGACGTCTATCTCCTCGCCCGAACGCAGTCTCCGCATCGCCTCGGGGAGTTTGCGGCGGGCGATCTCCAGCGCGTCGTTGCGCAGGCTCACCAGCTCGATCACGAGCCCGCGTCCGATCCGCACCGAGATGACGAGCGAGGCCGCGACGGCGGCGAGGCCGAAGAGCACGGCGGCGCCCGCCGGGCCGAACAGACCGCGGGCGACGGGGTCGGCGCGGCCCGCGACGGCACGGCCCGTCTCCGCCTCGATGGTCCGCATTCCGCTCTGCACGCGCGCGTGGGCTGCGCTCCAGGAGTCTCGCGGGAGTGCGTCGGACGGCTTGCCGGCGAGGATCCGGTCCTCGGCGGCGCCCAGTTCGGTGTAGGAGCGGCCGGCGGCCAGTTCGTGCCAGGCCGCGCGCTGTGCGGTGGGCAGGTCGGCCACCGCCGCGTCGGTGAGGGCACGGCGCGTCGAGGCGGCGGAGCCGAACAGCCGTAGCCGCTCCCCTTGCAGGCCGCCGACGGTCCGCGCGCTGCCGAGTACGGCGTCCTCCTGGGCCAGCGCCTCGGCGGCGCGGGAGAATTCGAGCAGCACGCGCGCGTCGGATCCGACGTCCGCCTGCTGGACATCGGTGAGGGCGCCGTCCACGGCGAAGGCCGCGCCGATGGTCTTCGTGTACTGCGTGTAGACCTCGGCCCAGCCCGCCTTGCGGTCGAGTACGGCGGCCCGCAGCGCGCGGAGGTCCTCGGCACCGGTGACGAAGGCGTGGAGCCGCTCGGAGACACCGGCGGGCAGCTCCTGGCTGTCGGCGACCGTGCTGTCGTCGCCGAGCCGCAGCCGGGCCACGGCACGGTCGGTACGTGCCGCCAGGCTTTCGAGGTCGGCGCCGGTCCCGGTGCCCGGGGCGCCCGCTCGGCGGACCGCCGCGCCGCGCTCCGCCTGCAGGGCGGCGACGGCCGCCGCCACCGGGGTGCGCAGCTCTGCCTCGACCCGCTGGGACTGGCGCAGCCGTGCGACGTCCTGGGCTGTGGTGACGGTGGCGTAGGCCCACAGGGCCAGCAGGGAGACCACGGGCACCATCAGCAGACTGACCACTTTGGCGCGCACGGTCCGGGGGCGCAGCCGCGGTCGGCCCCCTTGCGCGCGTGGCGGGGCGGGTGGCGGGTCGAGCGGGTGGTCCGCCCCCTCCTGCGCGGGCGGTCCGGCGTGCGCACGTCGGCCGCGTGGCGGCTGGGCCGGTGAGGCGGCTTTCTCAGGTGTTCGGGGTGGGCGCATGGCCTCCTCGCTCGGGACGTGGGTCGGGGCGCTCGGGCCGGGATCCCGTTAGTGGGCGGCGCTCTCGACGGGCCGTTGGGCGGAGGCGGACGCCTCGCGCTCGTCGGCGGTGGGCGAGAGGGCGACGAAGGCCGAGGTGATGAACAGGTAGGACCCGAGGCCGACGGCGAGGGGGAAGATGAACTGCATCGCCGTGGCCCCGGGAAGCGCGTCGTCGGCCGGGTTCACCTGCACGCCCACCGCGAACATCCCGGTGTAGTGCATGCTGCTGACGGCCGCGCCCATTACCAGGGAGGCGACGGTGACCGCGAGCGGTGACTTGATGTTGAGTCCGGCCCACAGGGCGGCCGTCGCCGCCACCACGGCGATCAGCACCGACAGTCCGACGAGGACGGGGTCGTACCGGACGTGGCCGTGCAGCCGCACCGCGGCCATGCCCAGGTAGTGCATGCTGGCGACGCCCAGCCCGGTGGTGAGTCCGCCGAGGAGGAGCGCCCGGTTGCGGTCGCGGCTGTAACCGACGGCGAAGACGCCGGCGCAGACGACGACCATGGCGACGAGCAGGCTGAGGATGGTCAGCGGCACGTCGTAGCGGATGTCGGTGCCGCTGACGCGGAAGCCGAGCATGGCCACGAAGTGCATGGTCCAGATGCCGGTTCCGATGGCGGAGGCGGCGGTGAAGAGCCAGTTGCGGCGCGAACGGCCGCTGGCGGCGAGCGCGCGGACGGTGCAGCGCAGCCCCAGTGCCGCGCCTATGCAGGCCATCACGTACGACAGCAGGGGTGTCAGCCAGCCGAAGGCTGCGTGGTCCAGGTGTCCCATGACCCCGGGACGCTAGCCGGGGCAGGGGCGCACAAAGGGGGCGCATTTCGAAAGGTGTTGGAATATGACAGGGAGATGCGCCGGAACGATCGCGTCCCGCTCGAACGTGCGCACCGAGGTGTCCCTCGTGACGGTGAGGGATCATGCGGGGCATGAGCGACGACCACACACATGTCCAGGAGTTCTTCACCGCCCGCGCGGCCGGCTGGGACAGCAGGTTCCCCGACGACGGGCCCGCCTACACCGCCGCGGTGACCGGCCTCGGGCTGCGCGCCGGCGACCGCGTGCTCGACGCAGGCTGCGGTACCGGCCGCGCGCTGCCACCTCTGCGCTCTGCCGTCGGCCCCTCTGGTGTGGTACTGGGGGCGGATCTGACCCCGGCGATGCTGGCAGCCGCCACGCGGGCGGGCCGGGACCGGCACGGGCGGCTGCTGCTCGCCGACGTGGCCGCGCTGCCGCTGCGGGCGGGCGGACTGGACGCCGTCTTCGCGGCCGGCCTGATCGCACATCTTCCGCGCCCCACGGACAACCTGCGGGAACTGGCCCGCGTGGTACGGCCGCGCGGCACGCTCGCGCTGTTCCACCCCATCGGCCGCGCCGCCCTGGCGGCCCGTCAAGGCCGGCAAATCACGCCCCACGACCTGCGGGACGAGGCGAACCTCGGTCCGCTCCTGTCCCGTTCGGGGTGGCGCATGACGTCCTACGTCGACGAGGACGCCCGTTTCCTCGCGCTCGCCGTACGCGAGGACTGAGAGACCGGCGGCGGCAGGCCGGTCAGGCCGCCGCCGCGACGGCCGCCACGAAGGCGTCGGGGTTGTCGAACATGACGTTGTGGCCCGCGCCGGGCACCGTCACCACCCGTACCCCGGCCGCCTCCAGGCCCTCCCTGTCCGCGAGTTCGCCGCTGTGTCCGCCCTGGAGGTAGACACGCTCGATCGGCAGGCTCTCCAGGAGCGTGCGCATCACCGGGGCCGAGCCCCGCCGCAGACCGACGGCGCTGCGGTGCAGGGCGCGCGGGTCGGCCAGTCGCATGGTGGCTGCCCACAGCGGCCCGACCGCCTTGAGCACGCGCGCGTAGGCCCTCTCGACGAACTCGTCCTCGTCATGGGCGGCGATGCCGCTGCTGCCGGCCGACCGCGGCGGGAAGGCGTCGAGGTTCGCCTCCGTGAGCACCAGCCGGGAGGCGAGGTCGGGCCGCCGGTACGCCAGCACGACGGCGACCGCGCCGCCCATGCTGTGTGCGATCAGCTCGGCGCCCCCGACTCCCGCCTCGTCCAGTGCCGCCGCGACCGCGTCCGCGTGCTCCTCCAGCGTGTAGCCGAAGTCCTGGGGCCGGTCGCTGATGCCGTGGCCGGGCAGATCCACGAAGAGGCTGCGCCTGCCCGCGAGTTCCGGCCGGGCCGCGATGTGCGCGTGGTACACGGCGGACATCGACCCGAGTCCGTGCAGGTACACCCGGGCCGGTTCCGCCCCGGGCACCTCGGTCCAACGGATGCAGCTCCCCCGGCTGTCGAACGCCGCCTGCTTCACGAAGCCCCTCCCTGATGTCCTGTCAACCGAGGCGACTATACATCGGTCTCGATGTATGGCGACTACATAGTATTGATGGGTCGAGGTACAGCGCCCCGGGGGAGAATGCGGCCATGCTCGAACTCGCCATCCTCGGCTTCCTGTACGACGCCCCGCTGCACGGATACGTCCTGCGCCGGCACATCGCGGCACTCACCGGCCATGTGCGCCCCGTCGCCGAGAGCACGCTGTACCCGGCGATCAAGCGGCTGGAGAAGGCGGGCCTGCTGGTGCGCAGCCCGGAGCCCGGTGCCGTGGCGGCTCCGCGCCATGTGCTGAGGCTGACCGAGGAGGGGGGCCGTGAGCTCAGGCGCCGGCTCGCCGAGCCCGCGCAGCGCGAGATCACCGACGAGAACCAGTGGTTCACCCTGCTCGCGTTCCTGCGACACCTGGGGGATCCCGCGGCACAGGCCGCGGTGCTGCGAAGGCGGCTGGCCTTCCTGGAGGAACCGGCGAGCTTCTTCTACGAGGGCGACCGGCCGCTGCGCGCGGAGGAGCTGGAGGATCCCTTCCGGCAGGGCGTCCTCACCATCGCGCGGGCCACGAGCCGGGCCGAACTCGCCTGGCTGCGCGAAACCCTCGCGTCACTCGACCGGGCCGGCCGCTGAGGAGTCCCCGTGGCGCTCCGGCGGGGCCGGGCGCCAGCCGTGCCGACGATTCGAACGCGGTGCGGAGCCCGCGTCCACCGAAGCGCTCGGCCAGCCCGTCCGGCCGGCGGGCGGCGAGAAGGTCGCGGCGCTTCATCGCGTCGCCCCTCTTCTGTCACCGGAGATCCAACTCTACGTTGATGAGGACGAGATGAGCGATCGGTGACGACCCCGTCATGGGGAGAGGTGGTTTCGCGTGTTCGACACGGTACGCAAATACGCCGCCAAGTTCCGCACCCCCGCGCCGGCCCGGGAGACGGGCGGCCGGGAGAAGCGCACACACAATTTGTTCGAGGCCGCGGCCGTCTATGTGGCCGCCCGCGCGACGGACGACCAGGATCGGGTCGAGGAGGCGGCCGGGTGGGTGTCGCCGGAGGCGCTGTCGTTCGGGGTGAGCGAGCTGGCGTGTCGGGCCGTCGTCGTGCTGGCACGGGAGCGCGCCGAGTCGCCGACGGCCGTGGCCCGGGATCTCCTGGGGCTGCCGACGGCCTGAGGAACCCGGACCTCCGTTACGGTCGTTTCGCCCCCGTCCAGGCGGAAACCTGCAGCTCCGAGCCGTGTGAGCAGTCGTGACAAGGGCCTTCTCCTAGCACTAGGGTGCGCGCCGACGGACGATTCATTGGGAGGCAGGGATGGCCGGGACGGACGAGGAGGCCGTCGCCGCCGCGGACGATGCGCTGTACGTGCTGACGGCGGTGCTGCTGACGCCGGCACAGTTTCCGAGCGTGCTGGGCGACGACTACCCGGAGGCGTGCGCGGCCCTGGGGCTGACGCCCCTGGCCGACGGGTACGGCCTGGTACTGGGCCAGGACGGCGACGGCGCCCGCTGGACGGTCGTCATCGACGACGTCTCGCTGGTCGCCGTGGCGATCGCGTCCTGGGACTGCGGCATGGAGTACGAGCTGTCGCCGGACGAACGCGCGGTCGTCACCGCCCTGCCGGGCTGGCCCCTGGCGGTCGCCGTGGCGGCGCCCGGGGTCCCCGCGCCCCACGACCCGCCGCCCGAGGGCGCGGACCGTCCCCCGCTGTGCCCGCCGGACACCACTGTCTGGGGACCCGCGCAGCGGCGGCTCGGCGCCGACGAGATCGCGCTGCAGTGGGCCGCGTGGCGCGAGCAGATCAACGATGCTGAATTCGCCGTGCCGGGTGAGTCCGCACCGGAGGAACAGGCGGCCCCCGCGGAGCCGGCGGCGCCTTCGCCGGCGGCGGAGAGCGGGCCGAAGGCCGGGCACCGGGGATCCGGCGGGTGCTCGCGGAGGTGCGCTCCTACGTCGACTCGCCGCCGCCGCTCGGCCGGGTGCGCTCCTCGTTCGCCCCGGGCGACGCGCGTACGCTGCGTGCCGACGGTCCGGGCTGGTCGATGGTGGCCCGCACCGACGACATCGCCTTCGTCCTCCTCGACGACGAACCCGGCGAGGTCCTGCCGGTCGGCCGGGGCCCCGAGCTCCCCGGGCTGCTGGAGGCGCTCGACAAGATGGCCGTACGGCCCATGTGAACCGAGCCCGCGTGAGCCGACGGAGCCGAAGCGTCCGTTCGGGCCACGCGGGGAGTACCCCGGGCCCGAGGGCCCGGGGTGGCTGCATGGGGGCGCACCGGCGGGTCGTTCCAGCGGATCGACGGACGGCGGATCGATGCTGCGGTGCGGCGGCGCGCCGGTGCCTTAGCGGCCGAGTTCCTTCCGGCCGACCCGGCGCAGCCGGCGCCGCTGCGAGGGATCCAGCGCCAGGTAGGCGGCCACCGGAACCCCGACGACGATCAGGAACGATACCCACCAGGGCAGCCATATCAGCAGGATGAGCCCGACCGCCACACCGCCCGCGGCGATCTTCGCGTTGTTGGACATGAGCGTCCCTCCTTCACGGCCACTGCCGCTCTCTGCTCTGAGAACGGTCCCCCACTCCCCGCGGTTCCGGACGGCGACCCTGAGACCTCCCTGAGGCGTTCCCCTAGTGGGCCGCCGAGCCGCCGACTCCACTCCGGACCATGGAGTGACTCAGGTCACCTCGCCGAGCCGTCGGGTGCCCTCTGCTGTGCTGTACCCTCGGCCACTCCGAGGCAAGTAGTCAAATTTGAGGAGTGCAGTAGAGCTGTGCGGAGAAATTCCACGGCACCATCCTCCGAACCGACCCCACTCACCCGACTGGCTCGCTGTCGCGCGCTGTTCCTGCCCTCCGACCCTGCTCGTACCGGCCGGCTCGCCTTCTGGCAGGAGGACAGCGACGAACCTCCCGCCGTCCCGGAGGCCTCCGTGGCCGACCTGGACGTCGTCGTGCCCTCGGCGGGCGGCGGCGTCGAGCGGATCCGTACGCCCGCGATCCTGTTGCCCATGAGCGACGCGCTGCCGCTGCTCACCCGCGCGCGTGAGCTGCCGGACAGCCACCGGTCCCTCGCCTTCTGGAGCGCGGCCCGGCTGCTGGCCCTGCACTTCCTCGCGCGCGGCCTGCTCCTGCCCGGTCTCTCCCCCAGCGAGCACGACGCCTGGCGGATCGGGCCGTTGTCGGCGCGCGACGCGGAGCTGGTCCGGGTACTCGCCGCCGCCATGCCCCCGGAGGCGCATGCCGTGCCTCTTCCGTCCGAAGGCACGCTGCGGCTTCCGGACCCCGAGCGGCTGCTGCGCGCCTTCCTGGACGCGGTCGCCGACGCGCTGCCCCGCTCCCCCGCCGCGCCGACGGTGACCGGCGGCCCCGCGTACGCGGCGCCCGACCCGCAGCGGCTGCCCGCCCTGCGCGCGTGGGCGGACGACATCGCCGCCGCCCACGACGCGGGAGTGCGGCTGTCGCTGCGCGTCGAGGCGGCCGGCCTCGACGACGCGGCACGGCGGGACGACGCCCGGGTCCGTTTCCGCGCGGTGCTGCAGGTGCACGGCACCAGCGGGACGGCGGACGTCGTGGACGCCGCCGCCCTGTGGACCGGCACCGCCTCACACGACGCCGAGGTCCCGCACGGCGCAGTCGTCCCGCACGACGGATCCGGCTCCGGGGACGCGCTCGCTCCCCGCGCGCGTACGGACGCGCTGCTGGCGCTGCGGCGGGCCGCCCGCGCCTGGCCGCCCCTGACGCCGCTGCTCTCCGCGGCGGTCCCTGATGCGGTGGACCTCGCCGAGGACGAGATCACCGAACTCCTGGGCGACGGCGCGTCGGCGCTGGCTGCGGTGGGGATCGACGTGCACTGGCCGAAGGAGCTGGGACACGGGCTCACCGTCCACGCCACGGTCGGACCGACCGACGACGTCCCCCCTCCGGGAAGCACCACGGCGCCGCAGTCCTTCACGGCCGACGGCAGGGTCGCGTTCAGCTGGTCGTTCACGCTGGACGGGCGCGAGCTGTCCCGCGAGGAACTGGACCGGCTCGCCGAGGCCAAGCGTCCCCTGGTGCGACTGCGGGACGGGTGGGTGCTGGTCGACCCTCGCCAGGTACGGCATGCCCGCACGCTCGAGAACCGCTCCCTCGCTCCCGTGGAAGCGCTGGCGGCCGCGCTGACGGGCTCGGCGCGGATCGACGGCCACGAGGTCGACGTACGGCCCACCGGATGGCTGGACGGGCTCAGGGAACGGCTGAACGGCCCCGGGACCGGGACCGCACCCGTCGGGCAGCCTCCCGGCCTGGCCGCGCGGCTGCGGGACTACCAGTTGCGCGGCCTGGACTGGCTGGCCCGCACGACCTCCCTCGGGCTCGGCTGCTGCCTCGCCGACGACATGGGCCTCGGAAAGACGATCACGCTGATCGCGCTGCATCTGCACCGGCAGACGGACGGCTCGACGGCCGGCCCCACGCTCGTCGTCTGTCCGGCGTCCCTGCTGGGCAACTGGCAGCGGGAGATCGAACGTTTCGCCCCCGGCGTGCCGGTGCGCAGGTTCCACGGCCCCGCGCGCGACCTCGCCTCCGTGGCCGCCGGAGAGTTCGTGCTGACCACGTACGGCACGATGCGGCTGGACGCCGAACGGCTCGCGGACGTCCCCTGGGGCATGGTGGTGGCCGACGAGGCTCAGCACGTGAAGAACCCGTACTCGGCGACCGCGCGGGCGCTGCGCTCCATCGGCGCACGCGCGCGTATCGCGCTCACCGGTACTCCGGTGGAGAACAACCTCACCGAGCTGTGGGCCATCCTCGACTGGACGACACCCGGCCTGCTGGGCCGCCTGGGCGCCTTCCGCACGCGGTACGCGCAACCGGTCGAGGGCGGCCGGGACCCCGCCGCCGCCGATCGGCTCGGGCGCCTCGTCCGGCCGTTCCTGCTGCGCCGGCGCAAGTCGGACCCCGGCATCGCCCCCGAGCTGCCTCCCAAGACGGAGACGGACCACCCGGTGGCCCTGACCGGCGAACAGGCGGGCCTGTACGAGGCGTTGGTCCGCGAGACGCTGACACGTATCGCGGCCGCCGACGACATGGCCCGCCGGGGCCTCGTCGTCCAGCTGCTGACCGGCCTGAAGCAGATCTGCAACCACCCGGCCCAGTTCCTCAAGGAGGACGGTTCACCGCTGCTCACCGGACGCTCGGGAAAGCTGGAGCTGCTGGACGAACTGCTCGACACGATCCTCGCGGAGGGCGCGGGCACGCTCGTCTTCACGCAGTACGTGCGCATGGGCCGCCTCCTCGAACAGCACTTGTCCGCCCGCGGCGTGCCCTCGCTCTTCCTGCACGGCGGAACACCGGTCCCCGCGCGCGAGGAGATGGTGCGGCGCTTCCAGGACGGTGAGGTCCCGGTGTTCCTGTTGTCACTCAAGGCCGCCGGGACGGGGCTCAACCTGACCCGCGCCGAGCATGTCGTGCACTACGACCGCTGGTGGAACCCCGCGGTCGAGGCACAGGCCACCGACCGGGCGTACCGCATCGGGCAGACCCGTCCCGTGCAGGTGCACCGGCTGATCGCCGAGGGGACTCTGGAGGACCGCATCGCGGAGATGCTCGGCAGGAAGCGGGAACTGGCCGACGCGGTGCTCGGCACCGGCGAGGCCGCGCTCACCGAACTGACGGACGCGGACCTGGCCGCGCTGGTGGAACTGCGCGGGGAGGCGCGATGAGCCGCTACGACGACGAACACGACCACGAGCTGGTGCGCACGTTCGCCGCGGCGCCACCCGCGCGCGGACAGGCTTTCACGCGGACGTGGTGGGGTCAGGCCTGGCTGAGGGCGCTGGAGGACGCGGCCATGGACGGGGCGGCCGTCAAGGCGGGGCGCCGGCTCGCGCGCGCGGGCGCGGTGGGCGCGGTGACGGTGCGGCCCGGCCGGGTGACCGCCGTCGTCCACGGCCCGGGAGGTGCGGCACACCGGGCCGACGTGCTGGTGCCGGAGTTGTCCACCGAGGAGTGGGGGCGGTTCCTGGACCTGGCCGTGGAGCAGGCCGGGCACATGGCCGCACTCCTCGACCGGGAACTGCCGCCGCACCTGATCGAGGACGCGGCGTCGAACGGGATCGATCTGCTGCCGGGTCTCGGTGATCTTGATCCGGAGTGCGAGTGCGGCACCTGGGACCACTGCGGGCACACGGCCGCGCTCTGCCACCAGGTGGCGCGGCTGCTGGACGAGGATCCGTTTCTGCTGCTGTTGCTGCGCGGGCGCGCGAAGGACACCTTCCTCGCGGAACTGCACGTGCGCGGCACGACGCCCCGGGCGGTGCCACACGAGCCGGGCGCCGAGGGCGTCGACGCCGCGGAGGCGTGGGCGGCCGCGGACATCCTGCCCCGGCTCCCCGAGCCGCCCGCACTGCCGCCGGCACCGGGATCGCCTCCGCCTCTGGACGCCACGCCGGAACCGGTGCCCGGTATCGAGCCGGTGGCGCTGGAGCACCTGGCGGCACGCACCGCCGTCGAGGCCTTCCGGCTGCTCGCGCGGGACCTGTCGACCGGCCCCGGGCGGGGCGCCGGGACGATGGACGCTCAGGACGCCGTAGAACCACGCCTGACGGCCCCTCAAGACGCCGTACAAGCACGACTGACAGCCGCTCAGGACGCCGTGCGGCTGGCCTGCGGTGCTCCGCCCGATGCCGTGGCCGAGCGGCTCTCCACGGCCTCGGGGCGGGGCCGCGTGGGCCTCGCGGACGCCGTTCGCGCCTGGCAGGCCGGAGGCGCGCCCAGCCTGGCCGTACTCGACGAGGAATGGGCCGTGGACGGCGTGGCGCTGGCTCGCGCGCGTGCCGGTCTGGAGGCGGCCTGGGAGCAGGACGAACGGCCACCACTGCACAGGAGCGGCAACCGGTGGACCGTGCCGCAGGAGGGAGTGCAGCTACGGCTCGGCGGGGACGGCCGCTGGTGGCCCTACCGCGACGAGGACGGCCGCTGGGTCCCGGCGGGCGGAGCGGACCGCGATCCCGCGACGGCCCTGGCATCCGCTCGGCCGGGCAGCCCGGACGGCTCCTGACACCACATCACGATCAGTCCCGTGCGTGGTCGTTACTGGATCCGAACGATCCGATGAGCGGCGGACGCCCGCTGTTCACGTGGCGGTCGTGCGGCGTTCCACCTGGGGCCCAAATCTGGCCGCTGTCAGCGAACTCGCCTTCAGGAGGCCCGATGTCCCCGCATACCGCCGGCCGAGGCCGCGTGCACCGATCCCTCGTCACGGGCCTGCCCCTCGCCCTGGCGGCCGCCCTCGTGGCCGCCGGGACGGCCACGGCGGCGCAGTCCGGGGACGCGCGTGTCGTCCGTACGGCGACGCTCGGCGAGCTCCCGCTCGGCGCGTTCAGCAACGCGCTGCTGCCCGGCACTGTGGGCGACGACCGCGGGGTCAAGCTGGGCGGTATCGGGAGCGACGTCTATCCGGCCGGCCGCAAGGGTGAGTACTGGACGGTGACCGACCGCGGCCCCAACGGTCAGATCAAGGTGGACGGCAAGAAGCGCCGCACGTTCCCGGTGCCGGGCTTCGACCCGGCCATCGTGAAGATCCGGGTCTGCGGGGACACCGTCGAGGTCATCGACGCGATACCGCTGACCACCTCCTCCGGGAAGGCGGTGACCGGGCTGCCCAACCAGAAGAGCCGCGACGAGGCTCCGTACACCTACGACGCCGGGACCGCGCTGTCGTACGACCCGAACGGTCTGGACACCGAGGGCATCGTGCGAGCGCTGGACGGCAGCTTCTGGCTCGTCGACGAGTACGGCCCCTCGCTCGTGCACGTCTCCGCGCGCGGGAAGGTGCTCACCCGCTACGTGCCCGAGGGGCTGCACCTCACGGGCGCCGACTACCCGGTGGTGGAGGCGCTGCCTTCGATCCTGCTCCACCGCAAGATCAACCGCGGTTTCGAGGGGCTGGCCCTGCTTCCCGGCGGTGACCTGGTGCTGGCTCTGCAGAGCCCCCTCTCGCTGCCGGACGCGGACGCCGGGAACGCCTCCCGCACCACCCGTCTGCTGCGCTTCTCGCCCAGGAAGAAGGCGGTCACCGCCGAGTACGCCTACCGGTTCGACCCGGTGGACCTGGTCGACCCGAGCGAGGACGACACGTCCGAGCTGAAGATCTCGTCCGTGGTGGCGGTGGGCGGCAACCGGCTTCTCGTCGAGGAGCGCACGGACAAGGCGGCCCGGCTGCAGCTGGTCGAGCTGGGCCACAGGTCGGACATCCTCGGTGGGCCCTGGGACGACGACACGACGTCGCCGTCGCTCGAGCAGCTGGACGACCCGGCGGCGCAAGGTGTGCCCGTCCTCGCCAAGCGCCTGGTGGTGGACCTGGGCAAGGTCGCCGGGGTGCCCGGGAAGATCGAGGGCATCGCGCGCGTGGACCGCGACACGCTCGCTCTCGTCAACGACAACGACTTCGGGATGACCGACGGCGCGGGCGCGTTCGACGCCCAGGGCCGCCTGGTCGACAGCGGCATCAGCACGACCGTGACCTACGTGCGGCTGCCCAAGGGGCTGTGACGCGAGTCTGACGACAGGGCGAGCCGCCCTGCCCGGCGCGGCAGGGGCGAGCGGCGGACCGAAGGGGCGGGGAGAGCGGCACAGGTGTGCCGCTCTCCCCGCCCCTTCACGCGCGCGTGGTGATCAGCCGCGCGCGCCGAGCAGGTGGTCCATCGCGAGCTGGTCGAGGCGCTCGAAGGCCATGCCCCGCGCCGCGGCCGCCTCGACGTCGAAGTCCTCGAAGGCCGCGCGGTCGGCGAGCAGGGACTGCAGGCCGTCGGCGGCGGTCGGCTGGGCGAGTTCGTCCAGGCGCGCGGCACGCAGCGCCTCCTGCACCTCGGGGTCGGCGCGGAAGGCGGCCGCGCGCTCCTTGAGGATCAGGTAATTGCGCATGCAGCCCGCCGCCGAGGCCCACACGCCGTCGAAGTCCTCGGTCCGCGGCGGCTTGAAGTCGAAGTGGCGGGGCCCCGCGTAGCCGGCACTCTCCAGGAGGTCGACGAGCCAGAAGGCGGCGCGCAGGTCGCCGGCGCCGAAGCGCAGGTCCTGGTCGTACTTGATGCCGGACTGGCCGTTGAGGTCGATGTGGAAGAGCTTGCCCGCCCACAGGGCCTGCGCGATGCCGTGCGGGAAGTTCAGGCCGGCCATCTGCTCGTGGCCGACCTCCGGGTTGACGCCGTACAGCTCGGGGCGCTCCAGGCGCTCGATGAAGGCCAGGGCGTGGCCGACGGTGGGCAGCAGGATGTCGCCGCGCGGCTCGTTCGGCTTCGGCTCGATGGCGAAGCGGAGGTCGTAGCCCTGGTCGGTGACGTACTCGCCGAGGAGGTCGAAGGCCTCCTTCATGCGGTCCAGGGCCGCACGCACGTCCTTGGCCGCGCCCGACTCGGCACCCTCGCGGCCGCCCCACGCGACGTAGGTGCTCGCGCCCAGCTCGGCGGCCAGGTCGATGTTGCGGATCGTCTTGCGCAGGGCGTACCGGCGCACGTCACGGTCGTTGGCGGTGAACGCGCCGTCCTTGAAGACCGGGTGCGTGAACAGGTTGGTGGTGGCCATCGGGACGGTCATGCCGGTCGCGTCCAGGGCCTGCCGGAACCGCTTGACGTGCGACTCGCGCTCGGCCTCGGAGGAGCCGAAGGGGATCAGGTCGTCGTCGTGGAAGGTGACCCCGTGGGCGCCCAGCTCCGCCAGGCGCCGCACCGTCTCGACCGGGTCCAGGGCGCGGCGGGTGGCGTCGCCGAACGGGTCCCTCCCCTGCCAGCCGACGGTCCACAGACCGAAGGTGAACCTGTCCTCGGGGGTGGGCTGATAGCTCATCGCCTCGGCTCCTTGCTGCTAGAACTATTTCGTCATGGCCGTTTACAAATTAGTATGCGGGCGCAGTGCGGGAAGACACAAGATGCGTATCCCCGCAGAGCCGCGAAAGAGGAGAGCCCGATGTCAGCAGCCGAGGGTCCGCTCGTCGTCGGCGTGGACACATCCACCCAGTCCACGAAGGCGCTGGTCGTCGACGCGGCCACCGGGCAGGTGGTGGCGAGCGGCCAGGCGCCGCACACCGTGTCCTCAGGCGCCGGCCGGGAGAGCGATCCGCGCCAGTGGTGGGACGCCCTCCGCGAGGCGTTGCACCAGTGCGGCGAAGCGGCGCACGAGGCGGCGGCCGTGTCCGTCGGCGGCCAGCAGCACGGCCTGGTCACCCTCGACGAGCACGGCGACCCGGTGCGTCCGGCGCTGCTGTGGAACGACGTCCGCTCGGCGCCGCAGGCCCGCCGTCTGGTGGACGAGCTGGGCGGGCCGAAGGCCTGGGCCGAGCGCACCGGCAGCGTGCCGGGAGCGTCGTTCACGGTCACGAAGTGGGCCTGGCTGGCCGAACACGAGCCGGAGGCGGTGCGCGCGACGAGGGCGGTACGACTCCCCCACGACTATCTGACCGAGCGCCTGACCGGGCTGGGCACCACCGACCGCGGTGACGTCTCCGGCACCGGGTGGTGGGCGTCGGGCACGGAGGAGTACGACGAGGAGACCCTCGCCCATGTGGGTCTGGACCCGGCGCTGCTGCCGCGTGTGGTGCGTCCGGGCGAGGTGGTCGGCACCGTGCGCGACACTCATGACCTGCCGTTCTCCAAGGGCACGCTGGTGGCTCCCGGCACCGGCGACAACGCCGCCGCGGCACTGGGTCTCGGTCTGCGCCCCGGGACGGCGGTGCTCAGTCTCGGTACGTCCGGCACGGTGTACGCGGTCTCCCGGCACCGTCCGGGCGACCCGACCGGGACGGTGGCCGGATTCGCCGACGCGCGCGGGGACTGGCTGCCGCTGGCCTGCACGCTGAACTGCACGCTCGCCGTGGACCGCGTCGCGGCGCTGCTGGGGCTGGACCGGGAGGCCGTGGAGCCGGGGGGTTCGGTGACCCTGCTGCCGTACCTGGACGGCGAGCGCACCCCGAACCTGCCGCACGCCTCAGGCCTGCTGCACGGGCTGCGCCACGACACGAGCGCCGGTCACCTGCTGCAGGCCGCGTACGACGGCGCGGTGCACGCGCTGCTCGGGGCCCTGGACCTGGTTCTCGACGCGGACGCCGACCGCGGCACCCCGCTGCTGCTGATCGGCGGCGGTGCCCGGGGCACGGCCTGGCAGCAGACCGTACGCCGCCTGTCGGGGCGGCCCGTGCAGGTCCCGGAGGCCAGGGAACTGGTCGCCTTGGGGGCCGCGGCACAGGCGGCCGGCCTGCTCACCGGGGAGGACCCGGCGGCCGTGGCCCGCCGGTGGAACACGGCCGCCGGACCGGTCCTGGAGGCGGTGGAGCAGGACGCGGAGACGCTGGAGCGGATCACGGGGGTACTCTCCGACGCATCCCCGCTGCTAGAGCGGGGGACCGAAGCCCGGCCCCGCACACGGGGGCGAGCGGCAGACATCGAGGATTGACGCAGGCATGACCGCACCGCCGCATGAGGGCCGCCCCGCGGGCACCGGCCGTGCCCTGCCGGACACGCAGCAGGGGATGCGCCGGCGCAACCTCGCCCGGGTGATGCACGCCGTCAGCGCCCAGGGACCGCTGTCGCGGGCGGCGGTCGCCTCGCACATCGGCCTGACCAGGGCGGCGGTGTCGACCCTCGTGGACGACCTGATCCGCTGGGGGCTGCTGGAGGAACTGGGGCCGGAACGCCCTGGCCGGGTGGGCCGGCCCGGTTCGGCACTCGCGGTGAGCGGCCGGGGTCCGGCCGGGATCGGGGCGGAGATAGGCGTCGATCACCTGGCGGTGTGCGCGGTGGACCTGCGTGGCACGGTCCGCGCGCGGGGCGTGCGGTACGGCGCCAACCGGGGCCGTCGGCCTGGTCCGGTGATCGAGGAGTTGACGGACCTGGTCCGCGAGGTGGTCGCGGACGCCGAGCAGGAGGACCTGCGGCCCGCCGGGCTCGCCGTCGCCGTCCCCGGGCTGGTGGCGCGGGACGGACGGACGGTGGTGCGCGCCCCGAACCTGGACTGGCACGACACGGACCTCGGCGCCCTGATGTCCGAGGCGGGACCACTGACCGTCGACAACGAGGCGAACTTCGGCGCCCTCGCCGAACTCTGGCTCGGCGACGGCGTCGCCTCCCGGGACTTCCTGCACGTGTCGGCCGAGATCGGCATCGGCGCCGCCGTGGTCCTGGACGGGGGTTTGCTGCGCGGCTCCCGGGGGTTCGCGGGCGAGCTGGGCCATGTGCCCGTACGGCCGGACGGGCCGGCCTGCCCCTGCGGAGGCCGCGGCTGCCTGGAGCAGTACGCGGGCGAGGAGGCCGTGCTGCGCGCGGCCGGACTGGAACCGGGCGAGGACCTGGTCGGGCTGCTCGCGGAGCGGGCCGCGGAGGGCGACGAGCGTGTACGGGAGGCCCTGCGGGACGCCGGAACGGCACTCGGCGTGGCCCTGACCGGGGCGGTGAATCTGCTCGACCCCGAGACGGTGGTCCTGGGTGGCGCCCTGGCCGGTCTCTCACCATGGCTGCTGCCGTCGCTGGAGAGCGAGCTGGCCGACCGCACGGCGGGCCCCGCCTGCCCCGTGGCCGTGTCCCGGCTGGGCTCGGAGGGTCCGCTGCTGGGCGCCGCGCACTCCGTCGTCCGGGCGGTACTGGACGACCCGGCCGCGGTGGCGGAGCGGTCCTGAGGCCGATCGCCTGAGGACCGCGAGGCGCGCGGCCCTGTCCGCGGCGCCCTTCGCCACCCCCCTCTGCGGGTGCCCGCCGTGGCGTCGGTGGCCGGGCTGCTGTGTGACGCTGACCGACGCCTGACGAAACGTCACCTTGTGCGATGACACTTCATCAGTGACCCCATTGACGGCTCCGGTTGACCCGAACGGGTGGCCGAGTTGTCCACAGGTGGCGCGTTGTCCACGGAACCGCGCCGCCTTCTTCTGCCCAACCGAGCGGCGCCGTACCGTGATTCGCACGAGGCGCACCTGCCGGGCCGTCACAGCCGCGGGTCGCTCGCGGACACCGAGAGGGAATCACCGGCGAACGGACCACGGCGCGCGCACACGGAATCGGGGGACACATGTACGGAAAGACGACCGGGACACTGCGGCGCGAAGCCTTGCGCCCGGACCACTTCCTGGCACTTCGCGCGTCGCACGAGGTGAACCGGCGGGGAGCCGCCCGGACCCTTCCGGCCGGGTTTGCACGCCCGTCGGCGCACGTGTTCCGCATAGCGCGGGCCGCCGCGGTGGGGTGACCGACGCGACGGCACGGCACGGACTCCGTGAGCCGGGGGTATGTCGATGCGCGGCACGAGCACTGCGCGGCTGACACCTCCACGCCACCACGCGAAGGCCTTCGACCACCCGTACTCCCTTGATCATGCGAGGCAGTCCACGGACGGCCCATCGGTCGCAGTGCCTGGACGCCCCCCCTTGCCCCCGGCAGCCCTCCTCTCGGCCGTCCTCCGGCAGCTCTCCCCTCTCGGCACTCCCCCGGCAGCACTCCCCCCTGGCACTTCCTCGGCAGAACGCCCGAACAGCACCCGTGCCCGTCCGCAGCACTCCCGGAGCACCGGCGGCCCCCACCTCTCGCCGGCCCATCCCGACTTCGAAAGGCCCCCACCATGGACATGGAGCGACCGAATCGGCATCTGAGCAGGCGGCGGTTCCTCAAAGGCGCGGCGCTGTCCGCCGTCCCCTACGCACTGCTCCCCGACCCACGTGCCGGCGCGCAGACCCAGGTCGTGGACTACCCGTCAGCCGAGTGGCACGCGGCCAGCACCTCCAACTACACGCCGTCCGAGCGCCCCGGCAGTTACGCCATCGACCGCGTGGTCATCCACGTCACGCAGGAGACGTACGCAGACACTCTGTCGATCTTCCGGAACCCCCAGAAGAAGGTGTCCGCGCACTACCTGGTCCGGTCGTCGGACGGACACGTCGCGCAGTGCGTGCACGAGGCGGACGTCGCCTGGCACGCGGGCAACTGGGACTACAACACCCGCAGCATCGGCATCGAGCACGAGGGCTGGGTGGACCGGCCCGAGTACTTCACCGACACCCTCTACGCTCAGTCCGCCAAGCTCACCGCGGCGATCTGCGAGACGCACGGCATCCCCAAGGACAGGGAACACATCATCGGCCACTACCAGGTGCCGGGTACCGACCACACCGATCCCGGCCCCTTCTGGGACTGGGTGCGGTACATCAGAATGGTCAATTTCGCCTAGCGCACGTCCTGGCTGTTGTCCGCGCGAACACGGTGCGTGACGATGGTCCCAGCCGCAGTACCGCTCTTCGACCGTCCGGGGAGGCCGAGTTGACCGATGCGTGGGTGGCCCTGGAACCGGGGGCCGACCCCGCCGAGCGTGTCCGTGTGCTGCGCCGTGCGCACGAGACGTTCACCACGGCGGGCACGGTCGCGCGCCCGGTGCGGTCGGTGGTCGCGGAGTCCTGGCGGCGCAGCGCACGCGCCGGCGTCGGGCCGGACGGCGCGGCCAGCGTGGAGCTGACCGACGGGGACCTCGGCGCCTACCGGGCGGAGCATCCGCTGGCCCGGGTGATGCCCCTGTTCCGGGAGCTGCTGGGCACGTTCGCCGCGGACGGCGAGCATCTGCTGGCCGTGTGCGACGCGCACGGCAGGCTGCTGTGGGTAGAGGGGCACCGGGCGACCCGGCGCAGGGCGGACGGGATGAACTTCGTGCCGGGGGCACGCTGGTCCGAGACCGCGGTCGGCACCAACGCGCCGGGCACCGCGGTCGCCGTGGACCGGCCGGTACAGGTGTTCGCCGCGGAGCACTTCATACGCAGGGTGCAGCCGTGGACGTGCGCGGCGGCGCCGGTGCACGATCCGCGTACCGGCCGGGTGCTGGGCGCGGTGGACATCACCGGCGGGGACGGGCTCGCGCATCCGCACAGCCTCGGCTTCGTGCACGCGGTGGCCCGGGCCGCCGAGGCGCAGCTCGCGCTGCTGACGCCGCCGCGGCCCGCGGAGGACACGCCACTGCTCGGCGCGCTGGGGCGGGACGAGGCCGAACTGGTTCTGGACGGGCGGCGGATCAGACTGAGCCGCAGGCACAGCGAGATCCTCGTGCTGCTGTCCCGGCACCCGGAGGGGCTGAGCGGTGACGAGCTGCTCTGTGCCCTCTACGCGGACGAGTCGGTGACGCCGGTGACCATCCGTGCCGAACTGGCGAGGCTGCGCCGGCTGCTGGGCCCGGGTCTGCTCGCCTCGCGGCCGTACCGGCTCACGGCGGCGGTGGAGTCGGACGCCACCGCGGTGGAGCGGCGGCTGGGGGCGGGGGCGGTCACGGCGGCGGCGGAGGCGTACAGCGGTCCGCTACTGCCCGGCTCACAGGCCCCGGCGATCGTGCGGCTGCGGGACAGGCTCGCCGACGGGCTGCGCACGGCCCTGGTCGCGCACGGTGACCCGGACCTGCTGGCGGACTGGGCGCACGCGCCGTGGGGCGAGGACGACGTCGAGGTGTGGCGGGCGCTGGCCGCGGTGCGTCCCACGGCGCCGGTGCGGGCTCGGCTGGCCGCGCTGGAGAGGGAACTGAGGGCGCCGGCCGTCCGGGCGGCGGCTCGGGCCGGCGGCGCAACGTACTTGCAACGTCCCCCTGCCTAGCCTCGCGCCGAGAGCTGCCCAACGGCGGGCAGCGCGGCAAGGGGAGGCAGACCAGTATGACTCGTTACGCGGCGCCGGGCACCGAGGGCGCGATCGTCTCCTACCAGGCGCGCTACGACCACTTCATCGGCGGTGAGTACGTGCCGCCGGCGCGTGGGCAGTACTTCGAGAACCCGTCGCCGGTCAACGGGCAGCCGTTCACGGAGATCGCGCGCGGCACCGCGGAGGACGTCGAGCGGGCGCTGGACGCGGCGCACGAGGCCGCTCCCGGATGGGGCCGTACGTCGGTGACGGAGCGTTCCGACATCCTGCTGAAGATCGCCGACCGCATGGAGGCGAACCTGGAGCGCCTGGCGGTCGCCGAGAGCTGGGAGAACGGCAAGCCGGTGCGGGAGACGCTGGCGGCCGACATCCCGCTCGCGATCGACCACTTCCGCTACTTCGCGGGAGCGGTCCGGTCGCAGGAGGGCTCGCTCGGTGAGATCGACGACGACACCGTGGCGTACCACTTCCACGAGCCGCTGGGCGTGGTCGCGCAGATCATCCCGTGGAACTTCCCGATCCTGATGGCGACGTGGAAGCTCGCGCCGGCGCTGGCCGCGGGCAACGCGGTCGTCCTCAAGCCCGCCGAGCAGACCCCGGCCTCCATCCACTACTGGGTGAGCCTCATCGCCGATCTGCTGCCGCCGGGCGTGCTCAACATCGTCAACGGTTTCGGCGCGGAGGCGGGCAAGCCGCTGGCGTCCAGCCCGCGGGTCGCGAAGATCGCGTTCACCGGGGAGACCACGACCGGGCGGCTGATCATGCAGTACGCCTCGGAGAACATCAAGCCGGTCACGCTGGAGCTCGGCGGCAAGTCGCCGAACATCTTCTTCGACGACGTGTGGGCGCACGACGACGACTTCCGGGACAAGGCACTGGAAGGCTTCACGATGTTCGCGCTCAACCAGGGCGAGGTGTGCACCTGCCCGTCTCGGGCGCTGATCCAGCGTGGCCACTACTCGGAGTTCCTGGAGGCGGCGGTCGAACGGACCCGGCAGATCACGACGGGGCACCCGCTCGACACCGACACGATGATCGGCGCCCAGGCCTCCAACGACCAGCTGGAGAAGATCCTCTCCTACCTGGACATCGGCCGCCAGGAGGGCGCACGGGTGCTCACCGGCGGGGAGCGCATCGAGCACGACGGTGAACTGAAGGGCGGGTACTACGTCCAGCCGACCATTTTCGAGGGCGACAACCGTATGCGGGTGTTCCAGGAGGAGATCTTCGGCCCGGTCGTGTCGGTGGCCGCCTTCGACGACTTCGCCGACGCCATCAAGATCGCCAACGACACGCTGTACGGCCTCGGCGCGGGCGTGTGGACCCGGGACATCAACACCGCCTACCGCGCGGGTCGCTCGATCCAGGCGGGCCGCGTGTGGACCAACTGCTACCACGCGTACCCGGCGCACGCGGCCTTCGGTGGCTACAAGCAG
This sequence comes from Streptomyces albidicamelliae, assembly GCF_025642175.1. Lineage (NCBI taxonomy): Bacteria > Bacillati > Actinomycetota > Actinomycetes > Kitasatosporales > Streptomycetaceae > Streptomyces > Streptomyces albidicamelliae. Next base: position 1,363,812 of record NZ_CP106795.1, read on the forward strand.
TCCGGCATCGGCCGCGAGACCCACAAGATGATGCTGGACCACTACCAGCAGACGAAGAATCTGCTGGTGAGCTACTCGCCGAAGAAGCTGGGCTTCTTCTAGACACCTGAACATCAACCAGCTCCACGAGGAGAGCCTCTACGTCCGCGACCACGGCCGCTTCCTCGCCCAGGCCGCCCAGCGGACGCTGCCCGCCGGCGGTGCGCCCGTACCGGAACGCGTCAGGGAAATCGTTCTGGACCAGGTCACCTACCGCTACCCTGACCGGGACACCGCCGCCCTAGACAGCGTGTCACTGACCCTGCCTATGGGATCGGTCACCGCCGTGGTGGGTGAGAACGGCTCCGGCAAGAGCACCCTGATGAAGATCCTCTCGGGCATGCTGCTTCCCGAGGCCGGCACCCTGCGCTGGGGCGACGCGGACCTCACCGGTCTCGACCGCTCCCAGGTCTTCGAGCGCGTCTCCCTGCTCACCCAGGACTTCCAGCGCTGGCCCGTGACCGCCGCGATGAACATCCGCCTCGGCCGCCCCGACCACCCCGCTACAGACCAGGACCTCAAGCCCTCGGTCGACTACGCCGTTGCCGGCCCCGTCATCGCCAAACTCCCCGACGGCCTGCGCAGTCTGCTGGCCCGCATGTTCCGCGGCGCCATCGAACTGTCCGGCGGCGAATGGCAGAAAGTCGGCCTGGCCCGCACGCACTGGCGCAGTTCAACATCACAGGCAGACGGCGTCCTCATCGTCGACGAACCGACCTCCGCCCTTGACCCCGAAGCCGAAATCGAAGCCTTCGACCGCATCCGCCGCCTGGCCGCACCGAACCGAGCCGTCGTCCTGGTCACCCACCGCATGTCCGGCGTCCGCCACGCCGACCACATCTACGTCCTCAACAACGGACACCTCGCCGAGCACGGCACCCACGACGAACTCATCGCCGCCCGCGGTCGGTACGCCGCCATGTTCGACGCCCAGGCCGCCCAGTACGCCCCGACCGCGACCATCCCGAACCCTGCAACGCCCACCGTCTCGGACCAGGTATGACCCGCACGACCGAAAGGCCCGCCGTGACCACACGCCCCACCACGGACCTCGACGAAGCCACCGCTCTGCGCCACCAACTGGCCGACGAACTCGCCGCCGCCGGACACATCCGCACCCCCGCGGTCGACCGCGCCCTGCGCACCGTGCCCCGGCACGCCTTCGCCCCCGAAACGCCCCTCCATGCTGCGTACGCCAACGAGATCATCGCCACCCGCCACAGCGACGACGGCACCGTCATCAGCTCCATCTCCGCGCCCTGGCTGCAGGCCGACATGCTCGAAGCCGCCCGCATCCAGCCCGGCCACCACGCTTTGGAGATCGGCTCCGGCGGCTACAACGCTGCTCTCATCGCCGAACTCGCCGGCCCGACCGGCCACGTCACCACCCTCGACATCGACCCAGCCGTCACCGACCGGGCCACCCGCTTCCTGACCCAGGCCGGATACGGCCGCATCCGCGTGGTCACCGCGGACGCCGAGCACCTGCCTGCCGAGGTGGTGCCGGACGGCGGATTCGACGCCATCGTGGTCACCGTCGACACCTGGGATCTGCCCTGGATCGACGCCCTGGCCGAGGGCGGCCGTCTCGTCGCACCGGTGCGTCTGCACGGGTACCACTGGGCCATCAGCTTCACCAAGCACGACGGGGCCTTGCACAGCGACGAGCCGCTCATCGTCTGCGGCTTTGTCGCCATGCAGGGCGACGGCGCCTGGCACAGGAATCGCCGCACCGTCCCAGGCACCGGCGTCCACCTGTCCTGGGAAGACGGCAACCCGTTGCCCGTCGACGAACTCGCCCCAGCCCTCACCGAAACCCGCACCGACCCCGGCGCCGGCCCACACCGCCCAGCCGGCCGCCCGTCGCTGAACCGACAGGACCCCTTTCCCATTTCCGCCGATCACCGCGCACACCGCGCCCTTCTCCGTCACCTCGACCATTACGTGAGCGACAGCAAGAAGATCCACGACGCCTGGGACGCCTACTCCGACGAGCACACCGACCTCGACGGATGGCCCTACGACGACCACGCCTACGGAAGGCGCGCGAGCCAGCGCGACGCCGACACCGCCGAGGCATTCGAGCCGCTCCGGTACGGCGTCCGTCACCTGCTGGCCACGGCCGAAACGCAACTGGCCCACCTGCCGGAGACCAACGTGCAGAGCCGCTGGGTCTACCAGCTGGGCGTCCTGCGCGACGCACTCGACCGACTCGACGAACTGCACGAGCAATGGCTGGTCACCCGCGACGCCCTCCCCGCCACCGCCAAGCCCGGCACCCCGGACTTCGACGACGCACTCGCCGCACATCACGCCGAATCGTGGAGCTACCTCGACGACTGGGCCACCCACGGCAAGGCGCTCCGCGAGATCAACACGGCCGCCCGTAAAGCCCCTTCACCCCTGGCTCCCACACCGACACCGGCCCCGGCCACCGCGCCCGACCGGCGAGCTACGGCACGGAAGTGAGCACGCCCCCGACTCCCGAGACCGTCGAGGTCGACTTCATCACGCCGCGCCACCTGGTCGGCGGCGGTGCCCCCGCCTGGATCCCCGTCCCCCTGCACCGTGCCTGCGGCTGGAGCCACGGCAACGACCCCCTGATGCCCCGCGTCCTGCTCTCCAGCGCGAACAAGAAGGCCCTCCTGCGCCTGGAACCCGACCCCGACGGACAGTGGTGGACCCTCAACCATGCGGCGGAGGCGGACCGGCCCGCCTGGTACGCGAGTTTCGGCGCCCGCACCCCGGTCGAACTCATCGCCGCCTTCAGCGACGTCCCGCCGGCAACTCCAGCCCGCCGCGCCCGCCGCCGGCCAGGAACAGCCGCAGCCGCTGAATGCCCCGCCCCCGCCCGGAAGGCACGTAACTCTTTGCCCCCCACCTCCTCCAACAGTTCCACCGACGGGTACGACATCGTCCTGCGCCTCCTGATCGGAGTCGCAGCCGTCGTCGTCCCCCTGTCCCACCTCGCCTGGCTGTCCGGCAACATCACCGCCTACCTCACCGGAGGCGGCTGGGCGCCGTACCAGCCGACCACCGCCCTGCTCCACCCCCAGCGCCTCTGGCCCCACGCGGGAGAAACATCCCTGCTGATCGGGGCACGCATCGTTCCCGTTCTCCTCCTCCTGGCCATCGGGACAACAGCGGGCATCCTGTGGGCCCGGCACAAGAACCGCAGCGGCGGCCGGAAGAAGAAGATCACCGGCATGGCAAAGGCCCGGGACATCGAACCGCTGATGGCCAAGGCGATCACCGACAAGGCCCGTTCCCTGCGCCCGAGCCTGAAGGACGCCAAGCACATCGAGGCCCGGGACACCGGCATCCTCCTCGGCAACCTGCAGGGCACCAAGCAGGAGATCCGCATGGGCTACGAGGACGTGGCCGTCGCCATCATGGCGCCCCGCTCGGGCAAGACCACCTCGCTCGCGATCCCCTCCATCCTCGCCGCGCCCGGCCCGGTCCTGCTGACCTCGAACAAGGCCGCCGGCGATGCGTTCACCGCCACCTACGACGCCCGCGCCGCGGTGGGACGGGTGTGGTCGATGGACCCGCAGCAGATCGCGCACGCCGCACGCGAGATGTGGTGGAACCCCTTGGCGGACGCCAAAACGTTGGATGGCGCCGGGCGGCTGGCCGGCCACTTCCTCGCCGCCTCCGTGGACGCCTCCCAGCAGGGCGACTTCTGGTCCAAGGCCGGATCCAACATCCTCGCCCAGCTCTTCCTCGCCGCGGCCCTGGACGAGCGGCCGATCACCGACGTCATGCAGTGGCTGGCCTTCCCCGCCGACCGCACCCCGCTCGACATCCTCCGCGACCACGACTTCACCGCCGTCGCCGCCCAGCTCAAGGGCACCGTGGAAGGACCGCCGGAAACCCGGGACGGCATCTACGAGACCGCCCGCCAGTACGCCGCCGCGCTGCTCAACAGCGAGATCGCCGCCTGGGTCACCCCGCAGAAGAACGTCCCCGAGTTCAGGCCGTCCGAGTTCGTCACCTCCACCGACACCCTCTTCCTGCTCAGCAAGGACGGCGGAGGCGGAGCCTCGGCGCTGATCGCGGCGTGCGCCGACTCGGTGATGCGGGCCGCGACCGCCCAGGCCGAACACGCCGGAGGACGCCTCGACCCGCCCATGCTCGCGATCCTCGACGAGGCCGCCAACGTGTGCAAGATCTCGGACCTTCCGGACCTGTACTCGCACCTCGGGTCGCGCGGCATCATCCCGATCACGATCCTGCAGTCCTACCGCCAGGGCCAGAAGGTCTGGGGGGACGCCGGCATGGACGCCATGTGGTCCGCCTCTACCGTCAAGGTCATCGGCTTCGGTATCGACGACCCCGACTTCGCGGACAAGCTGTCCCGCCTGATCGGCGACCACGACGTCGAGACCACCTCGACCTCGCACTCCGAGTCCGGCAAGTCGACCTCGGTGTCGAGGCGACAGCAGCGGATCCTTCCCGCCGACGAGATCCGCGCCCTGCCCAAGGGCACGGCCCTCTGCTTCGCCACCGGTCTGCGCGCCGCCATGCTCGACCTGCGCCCGTGGTACCAAGAGCCCAGCGCGGCAGAACTGTCCGCGGCGTCCGACCGCGCATCCAAGGCGATCACCGCCCGGGCCATCGCCAAGCACGCACCGGTCCAGTCCGACTTCGGGCCCGCCGCGTGAGCGAATCGCGCCTGCACCTGGTGCCCGTCCGCTCTCGGGACGCCAAGGAGTTCGTCCGCCTCTGGCACCGGCACCACCCGCCGCCCGCCGGACAGATCTTCTCCCTCGGTGCCGCCGACGAGCCCAACATCCTGCGCGCCGTGGCCGTGGTCGGCCGCCCTGTCGCCCGCCACTTGGACGACGGCACCACCCTCGAAGTCACCCGCACCGCCAGTGACGGCACACGCAACGCCAACTCCCTGCTCTACGGAGCTGCTTGGAGAGCGGCCAAAGCGCTCGGATACCGGCGGCTGATCACCTATACGCAGGCAGGGGAGAGCGGAGCCTCGCTGCGCGGCGCGGGGTGGCGCGTCCTGGCCCACCGTCCTCCAAGGCCGGGCTGGCACACGCCGTCCCGGCCGCGGACGGACCGCGGAACCTCGCAGATCGCTCGCACACTGTGGCAAGCGCCCTGACAAGACACGCTCATCGGCACCTATGCATCCCACGAACGCGACGACATGACGTCCGTCAGCAGCGCTGGACGCGGTCATGGCCGCGGCCGTCCCGCTCGGCAGGCGCGGTACCACCACGTGCAGGCTCGCCGGGCCCGCTGAAACAGCCACCAGATCCCGTTCCCCGATCCCCTGGACCACCGTGTCTCTTTTGGACATCCCCGATGTGTTCATCGGGTCCACCGACGACGGGCACACCTTCGTCATCATCAACCGCCGCATCCACGATGCCGACCGGCTGCTGACCGAGGCCGGGTTCCTCGCCCGCGAGCACCTCGGCCGCACGCTCTACCTGCTCCCCCCGGGCACTGCCCAGGACGCGCACGAGCGCGCCGGGGTCGCCATGTACGGGCTCCTGGCCCACACCCATGGCCTGATCGATCTCTGCTGGACGACCCGCTGGAGCCCCGGCAGTCCCGTCGCCGATCCGGAGATTCGTTTCCACTTCTGTGACGGCACCGTGGCGGTGACGGCCAGGACCGCCGCCGCCCGTTCCCTCTTGGAACGGCACGGCTTCACCCCAAACGGCTCTTCCTATCGGCCGCCGGACGGACTAGACGAGCGCCGCCTGCTCGGCGCTGTGACAGCTGCCGAAACCCACGCCTACACCCACGGTCTCAGTGTCCGTGTCGACCTCGGCATCCCCACGCCGTCCGACATCCCTCCCGCTCCCCGCCGCCCGTCAGCTGCCGCCCCCGGCTCACCGACCACGCCTGCGGCCCGCCGTCGCACCCGCTGACCCCACGCGGGGGGGCGGGGTGTGAACGATCGTCGAGCCGCGGCCAAGGGCGCGCGGCGGTACACACCTTCGCACCCCAGCCGTTGACCGCTTTCCCCTTGGAGTCTTGCCACGTCATCCGACACCCCGAGCGCGCATGACCTCGCCTGCGCGCTTGCCGACCAGATCCGCCCCGGCGCCGCTCCCCGTGACGTGGTCGTCAGTTTCAGCGTTCGCCGACAGGCGGCAGCCAAGTACGATCACGGCTCCTGCGGCGGCCCCGTGACGGTCTTCGCCCAAGCCCTGCACGCCCAGCTCTACAGCCTTCCCACGGACGACGATCCGCTGCCCACCGCCCTGGACGCGCTCCTGCAGGCCACTCACACCGCGACCGCCCCCGAGCAGCAGACCGCGATCCTGCAACAGCTCGCCGAGCAGCTACGCAACGCCACCGAGATCATCCAGCGCTACCAGTACCAGGCCCAATGGGACCGGCTCCCCGACAGCGTCGCCGAGCAGCTCCGGGACGCCCACGACCAGGCCGAGCAGGTCACCAAGACCCTCGACGCCGTCGCCCCCGCCTTCAGCAGCCAGCCCGCCGGCCCATACCGCCTGCCGCGCAACCGCGCCACACCGCCAGCCCACCCGCGCCCACGACTCCACCGGCCGGGCGCCGCCGCTGACCTCCGGCGACAGCCCACCCGCCGGGAAAGGCAGGCTCCAACCTGGCCACCGCCGATCCCCTCCACACCCGCCTCACCCAAGGACCCCGTGCGCTGGGCGTGTTCGTCCCCGCCGGCCTGTACCCGGCAACCGCACAGCGCCAGCACCTCGACCAGCTCGCGCAGGCAGGTGCCGACCTGTTCGAGGTCGGCCTGCCCACCGAGGACGCCGCCCTCGACGGCCCCGTCATTCAGACCGCCTACCACCGCGCCCTGCGCAGCGGAAACGCCCTCGACCACGCCGTGCGCGCCGTCGAACACGCCGCCAGCCTCCGGCCGACCGTTGTCATGACCTACTGGGAGCCCGTGAGCCGCCACGGCCCCGCGTACGTGGCCCGCCTGTTCGCCGACGCCGGCGCCGCCGGCGTGATGATCGTCGACCTGCCCGCCCACCAAACGGCCCGCTGGCACAAAATCGCACGAGCGACTGGCCTTCGCACCCCACACCTCATCCCGCGCACCACCCCTGACCCCCTCCTCCCGGCCGCGGTCGCCGGCGCCTCCGGATGGCTCTACGCACCCGCCACCACGGCCCCCACCGGCTACCGAGGCCCGCTCGACATCCCCGGACTCGCCGGCTTCACCCAGCGCCTACGCGCCGCGAGCCCACTGCCCGTGGTCTCGGGAGTCGGGATCTCCACCCCAGCCCTCGCCGCACGCGTCGCCCCGCTGGTGGACGCCGTCGTCATCGGCACCCCCGTCGTCCGCGCCCTGGCCACCAACCCTGCCCAAGCCCCGGACCTGACGGCCGCGTTCGCCCGAGCCCTGCACCCGACCACCCTCACGGAGACCCGTGCCTGATCGCTCTGATCGCTCCACCCTGACCGAGGCCCTCGACCGGATCGTGGCCGACGCCCTTGTCCTGCACCGAGCCCTGCGCACCAACGCCACCGGCCACGCGCACGCACTGGCCGCGCGGATCACCGACGCCCAAGACCTCGCCAGCGCCGCCCTGCGGCTGTTCCTCGACCTCGCCCAGCACACGCCGCACACCACGGCCGGGAAGCTGCTGCTCCTCGACCACATCGCGCAGATCGCCAAGGCCGCCCAGGACGCAAGCGCCGAACTGACCGCAGCCCTCGCCCGCGCCGTGGAGAACCAACGCCGCCGAGCCAACGCCACGAAGGGGCCGGCCATCCTCATCCGCCCCTCACCACAGCAGTTCATCGAGTCGGCCACCGACCTCCTCGACCGCATCCCCACCCTCCACCACGCCATACACCGCGACCGGCTAATCCCGCCCAGCCGGCTGACGCACCAGCCTCATTGAGGGCGCGCGCCCCCCATTTCCCCATCTCCAGGACAAACCATTTCAGATCAGCCTCAATTCCGTGCCCTTTCCCTGGGCGCGGGAGTTCAGTCCAGCACCCTGCTCGCCCTTTCAGCAGAAGGGATCCTCCCGAAGGTCGACTACGCGATATTCGCCGACACCGGATGGGAACCCCAAGCCGTTTACGCCCACCTGGACCGACTGGAACAGGAGATAGCCAAGCCCGCCGGCATACCGGTCCTCCGCGTCTCAGCCGGAAACATTCGCAGCGACGCCCTGAACCCGGACCACCGCTTCGCCTCCATGTCCCTGCACATCCTGAACAAGGACGGGCGGCCCGGCATGACCCGCAGGCAGTGCACCGGCGAATACAAGGTGAAACCAATAAAGCAGAAAGTACGCGAACTCCTCGGACACCCCTACCCCTCGCGCATCCCCAAGGGCGTGTTCGTTGAGCAGTGGGTGGGGATCTCCACCGACGAGTTCCACCGCGCCAAAGACGCCGATGTGAAATACATGCGCAACCGGCATCCACTCCTGGACCTTGGCTGGAGCAGAGCGGACTGCGTTCGTTACCTGACCTCGCTCGGGCTGGCGAAGACACCGAAATCGAGCTGCCTGGGATGCCCGTTCCACGGAAATGCGCAGTGGAGGCACATCAGGGACACATCCCCTTCCGAGTGGGCGGACGTCGTCGAATTCGATGCGGCCATCCGGCAGGGCAATGCCCGCGCCAACGCCTCGGGCAGCCGACTGCTCGGCGAGGCGTTCCTGCACCGCTCCCGCGTCCCGCTGAGCCAGGCGCCGATCGACCACGTCACCGCCGCCGAACGGGCAGCACTGCGCATAGACGCAGACGAAGCCGACGCGCTGGAGAACGGCGTCGTGGACGGCTGCTCCCCGTGGGGGTGCCGAGGGGACGCGGACGTGCTGACCCGCGACGACTTCGGGCTGGCCACGTGATACTCGACCTCTTCGCGGGTCCGGGTGGTTGGAGCAGGGCACTGGCAGTCTTCGGTGTGCGCGACGTCGGCCTGGAATGGGACGAGTGGGCCTGCAAAACCCGTGTGGCTGCCGGACAGTTGACGATCCGCACCGACGTGGCCATGTATCCGACGTGGCCCTTCCTCGGTCGCACGAGCGGGCTGATCGCGTCCCCGCCGTGCCAGGCATGGAGCATGGCCGGCAAACGCCTCGGCCTGCTCGACCAGCCGCTGGTGCACACGGCGGTGGAGGACCTCGCCGTCGGCCGTGACACCCGCGAGCGTCTCCTCGCCGCCTGCCGCGACGAGCGCTCCCTGCTCGCGGCCGAGCCGATGCGCTACCTGCATGCCCTGAACACGGTCGGAGAGCCCGAGTGGGTCGCGATGGAGGAGGTGCCGGACGTTCTGCCGCTGTGGAAGCAGTACGCGGCCGTTCCGCGCGGCTGGGGTTTCTCGGTCTGGTACGGGATCCTCAACGCCGCTGACTTCGGCGTTCCACAGACGCGCAGGCGAGCGATCCTGATCGCCTCCCGGGTGCGTACGGCACAGCCTCCCACGCCCACCCACGCCCAAGTCGCCGAGCCTGACTCGCTGTTCGGTCCGGGCCGCGCCCGCTGGGTCAGCATGGCCGAGGCCCTCGGATGGGGCGCGACTGACCGGCCCGTTCCCACCGTCTGCGCCGGCGGCGGACCCGGCGGCGGACCCGAACCGTTCCCTTCGGGCTCCCGCAAGTCGCTCTCCGACGCCCGGGAGCGCGGCACCTGGATGCCCAGGCCGGACGGTGTTCTCCTGCAGTCCCGCCGCGAAGGAACTGGCTGGAAGGCACGGCACGGCGCACGACAGAACCGTGCCGCCGACGCTCCGGCGCCGACGTTCACCGCCGACGCACACCGCTGGTCCTGGTCCCTGCGCAGCAACAACCAAGCGAACGCCACCGTCCGCCCGCTGTCCGAGCCAGCGGGCACACTGTTCTTCGGGCACCGCGCGAACGAGTGCACCTGGGTCGCCGAACCAGCCTCGCCTCCGACCGAGGACACGGACACGCCAGTGGTACCCGAGCCGATCCGGATCACCGCCCGCGAGGCCGGCCTCCTGCAGACCTTCCCCGCCGACTACCCCTGGGCCGGCAACAAGGGCCAGCAGTTCTCCCAGATCGGCAACGCCGTACCGCCGTTGCTCGCTGGCCACCTCCTCGCCCCGCACCTCGGCGTCACCGTCAACCCCGACGACTTCACCCTCGCAGCCTGATGCCCCACGTCCCCGAACCCGAAGAAGAGCACCTCGCCGCCATCGCACCGCCGCAGCCGGTGTTCCACGTCGAGCAGGCCCTCCTCGGCGCCCTCCTCCTTCATCCACACCGCCTCGGCGACGTGACCGGCATCGCCGCCGACTCGTTCTCCACCGCCGCGCACGCCGCCCTGTTCACCGCCATCAGCACCCTGCCTCCGCCCGACCCCGCCGAGCACGCGAAGAACACCAAATGGCTCGACCAAGTGCTCGCCACGGGGCGCGAACAGGCGCGCGGACTGACCGCCTCCTATCTGCACACCCTCGTCCAAGTCTGCCCCTGGCCCCGCCACGCACCCGCCTACGCACGGATGGTCGAGGCCGAACACGCCCGCCGGCGCCTGCAGACGGCCGCCGAACGCCTCATCCAGAGCGTCGACGACGCCACCCACCCGCACCCAGTCGAGACAGTGCTCGCCGAGGCCGACGCGCTCACCGCGGTCGTGGACGACATCGCGAGCCGGTTCCCGCCGCGCGCCGGAGTGCTGCCCCGCACCGCGGCACCGCCGCCAGCCATCACCACCGACCACTCCGAGGCGGTCGAGGAGGAGCAGCTGCTCCTAGCGACCGCCACCGCCCACCCCGCCGACATCGAGTCCGTCCGGTGGTTGCTCCCCGACGACCTCACCCGGCCCCTGCACGCCGGCCTGTGGCAATGCCTGACCGCCCTGGCCCGCCGCCGCGAGCCCGTCGCCCCCGTCACCGTCCTATGGGAAGCCCAACAGCGCGGCCTGCTCGACAACGCGAGTGAACCCAGCAAGGTGCTCCGCCTGCTGGCCGAACCGGCCGGATCCGTGGAGCACTGGGCCGAACGCGCCCTGCAGCGCTCCCTCCTAGCCACCGCCGACCACGCCTGCCAGCGCATCTCGGCGTACGCCGGAGACCCGGCGAACACCCCGTTCCAGCTCGTCGTCGGCGCCCGCCGCGCCCTCGCCGACATCAGCGCCGTCCGCGCCCGCTGGCAGCACGCCACCGGAACCGTCCCGCCACCACGACCGCGCCCGGCACCCGCCACTCGCGCCGGCCCGCCGACCACGACGGCCGCTCACGCCACCCGCGCCGCGCGAGCAACCCGATAAGCACCCCGCACACGCCGGTGGCCGGGCCCGAAGGCCCGGCCACCGGCAGAAGAGACGACACCCCAACGTGACTCCCCCCATTGACGCTCACGTCCGCCTCGACACCCACCCAGCCCATCCCAGCGCCGTGACCGCCGTCCTGACCGGCAGCCAGGCCCACATCGCTCTCATAGCTCTCGAGGCAGCCGACTGGGCCGTCCTCGCCGACAACGTCCTGGTCCTAGCCCGCATCGACCACGAGGAGCCCTACTGGGCTGAGGACGCAGCCAAGCACCTGTCCGCCGGCGGCATCACCGTCGAAATCACCCCTCGACTCCGGGAGGCCATGGACGAGGAATGGACCTGGGCGAACTATCCGATGCCGTGGTGCACCCGCAGCGAGATCCGCGAGGTCTCCAACCACGCGCAGAAGATCCACGACGACATCCGCCACGGCCATCTCCTCATCCACGCACACGCCCACGACGGCCACACCACCGTCGCGGTCGGCACGTACCTCGGCCGTGACGGCAAGTCGGTCTACCTCCACGGCGAGGACCCCCTGCGCCAGGTCGCCGACACCTTCGACTCACCCGCTCAGGCCCTGCTCGCCTTCGAGAAGGTCCACGGCACCGACATGCGCCCCGGTCCGGCACCCCTGACCGACGCCGAGCGCGCCGCCGTCCAGGCCCGCACCGCCTTGGACCTCGGCGCAGCGAAACCCGGGCCTCACCGCCCGGAGCCGAAGACCGTCCCCGTCTACCTGGCCGATGCAGGCGACCACGACGCCCTCCTCGACTCCTTCCTCGACAGGCACGGCGAGTTCGAGAAGTGGCGGACCTGGTCCGACGAGACAACCCACGCCATCCACGAGTCGCAGACCCTGCGCATCGAGCACGTTCACGAGGGCCCGGCCCACGAGACCGCGTGGACCGTGGCTGCCTACGAGACGCCCGTCTCCGACCGCATGTGGGTCCTCGCCGCGACCGGCGCCACCCCCGCCCTGGTGATAGCGGAACTTCTGAATCACCTCGCCGACGGCGACGGCTGGGACACGACCACCGGCGTCCCGGTGGACGAGAAGATGGTCACCGCGGCCACCCAGCCGCTCTCCGACGCCGGATGGAAGCACACCGTGGACGGGCGATGGATCCGCTGGACATCCCCCGACGGGAACGTGGGCGTCCAGTTCGACGCCTTCACAGCACAACACCCGAATCAGAACCTGGCCACCTGGACCGTCTGGGCCGGCCCCGGACCGGACCGGCCCACCTGGGCCATCACCGCGTCCCGCACACCCCGAGTTCACTGCTGGCCGGCCTCGCCGAAACCCTCGCCCACGAGACCGGCACGCACCAGGCACAGCCTGCGGGCCGCGAACACAGGACCAGCCTCGCTACCAGTCCCCCGGCCACGCCCATGTTTACGGCCGACCCAGCCGTCAGCCGTTCACGCTGATCATTGGCGCACAAGAGCGCGGCAACGTAGCGCGGGATCGCCGGTTGGTAAAACCGGCGATCCCGCGCACATTCGTTCGCGGCGCACTCTGCCCCGTTCCATCGACGCCGGGTCTGGGATTCCGCGGCCTCGGTCGTAGCACGCTCAGGCCGCTCTTGATGTCAGTGACACCCTTTAGGATTCGGTCCGAGGGTTGAGCTGTGCTTCCTGAACGCAGCGGCAGGAACTACGGCAGGCTTACAGACACGGACGGGGAGCCGCATGCTGGAAGACCGGTGGACGACGGTCACCGAGTCCGAGTATGAGCACGAGCGCCGTGGTCTTGAGGCGATCCGCCGACGTCTGCCAGATGAGGAGCCGTGGCGTGCCTGGACGAATTTCATGTTCACCGCGAACAGCGGGCACGTCCGTGAGGTCGATCTTCTGGTGGTAGCGCCGGCCGGGGTCTTCCTGGTCGAGTTGAAGGACTGGCACGGCTCGGTCCACGGCGGCGGCAACGACTGGGTGCAGACCACGCCCAGCGGGACCAGCCGTCGGCACGGCAATCCGCTGCACCTGGCGAACCGGAAGGCCAAGGAGCTGTCGGGCCTGATCAACGGCGTCTCCGGTCGGCCCGCGCACCGAACGAAGATCTGGGTGGGTGAGGCTGTCTGCTTCACGGACGACAAGCTTCAGGTGAACCTTCCGGCTGCCGACATGAACGGCGTGTTCACGGTCAAGCAGCTGGTGGAGATGCTGGCCGTGCCGCCGGGAGACGCCCGCTACCAGATCACAGCCGAGGCATCCCGCTTTGTCGATGCAGCCCTGAAGAAGCTCCGTATCGCACCGATCCGCCGCCAGCACGAGGTGGGCTCCTACCTCCTGGAGGCGAAGGCGTTCGACTCCGGGCCGTCCTGGGCCGACTATCTGGGACGCCATTCCCAGCTGCACGATCTGGCACGGGTACGGGTCTTCCTCAGTGAACGTGGTGCCTCCGACGACGAGCGGCGCTCGGTGGAGCGTGCCGCCGCCCGCGAGGCATCGGTACTCAGCCGTTTTCGTCATCCCGGTGCGGTACAGCTGAAGAATTATCTGCCGTCGGGGCATCCCGCCGGGCCCGCGATCCTCTTCGACTACCACCCGGAGACGCTGCGCCTGGACGATTACCTGGTCCAGCATGGTGAGGGTCTCGACCTGCAGGGGCGCCTCGCGCTGGTGCGGCAGCTTGCCGAGACGGTGCGCTCCGCGCACTCCCGGCGGGTCCACCACCGCACGCTGTCGGCGCACGCGGTGCATGTGATTCCGCGCGACCGCGGTCCACGCGGGCGGGAGCTCGGCGAGGAGCAGCGCTGGCTGCGTCCGTGGACGCAGATCGCGGATTGGCAGATCGCCACTGGGCAAAGCTCCAGCCGCGGCCGGCCGCTGACCCTGGCTCCGACTAACGTGACGGGGTTCCATGTCGCCGAGCAGGCAGATCCTTATCTGGCTCCGGAGCTGAGGATTCCGAAGGCCGATCCAGTACGCCTCGATGTGTACGGGCTCGGCGTGCTCACGTATCTGCTGGTGACCGGGCAAGCGCCTGGCGCGAGCCAGAGCGAGGTCATGGCACGTCTGGAGGCCGGCGAGAGTCTGCGTCCCAGCGCGCTCGTCGACGGTCTCAATCCGGACATCGACGATCTGGTGGAGGCTTCCACCGCGTACGAACCGGGTCGGCGTCTGTCCACGGTCGACGACTTCCTGGAGATGCTGGAGTACGTCGAGCAGGCATTCGTCGAGGAGGTCCCGGGCGGCGGGGATGCGGCTGCAGTCGCGGGCGGGGACGGCGGTTCAGCCGCAGGCGTGGGCGAGGAAAGATCCGAGCCGGAGAAGGACCCGCTGGAGGCCGTGGCCGGGGACATACTGGCCGGACGCTGGGAGGTCGTGCGCCGCCTCGGTACAGGCTCGACCGCGCGGGCCTTCCTGGTGCGGGATCTGGAGGGCGAGCCTCGGCGCAGCGGCGGCCTGCCGGTGGCAGTGCTGAAGGTCGCGCTGAGCGAGGCCAAGCATGCTGTCCTGGATCGTGAGGCGGAGGTCCTGGGCCGGATCCACAGGGACTCCAGCATCATTTCGCTGTACGAGCCGCAGCCCCTGACATTGGCTGGGCGCCGGGTCCTGGTCCTGGAGTACGTGGGCGACAGCCGGGAGCTGAAGGACCAGGACGGCAGTGCGAGTAAGGGGCCGCGCCGCAGGGAGGACACCGTTGCGCGCCAGCTGCGGGACAACGGCCGCTTGGGCATGGACCAGCTGGAGGCGTACGGGAAGTACCTCTTCGGTGCTGTGGAGCACTTGGAGGCGGAGGGGATCTGGCACCGGGATCTGAAGCCGGACAACATCGCGATCCGGGTCCGCCCCAACGGCACCCGTCAGCTGGTGCTGATCGACTTCTCGCTCGCCGGGTACCCGGCGAAGGAGATCGAGGCGGGCACCGAGGGCTATCTCGACCCGTTCGTGGGCGTCATCACGCGCGGCTCGTACGACGGGCACGCCGAGCGGTATGCGCTGGCCGTGACGCTGCATGAGATGGCGTCGAACGAGCTGCCCCGCTGGGGTGACGGCTCGGTCACGGCCCGGCAGACGGATGCGAAGGAATGGCCGTACCCGCAGCTGGCGGCAGACGCCTTTGAGCCGGCCGTCCGGGACGGCCTGGTGGCGTTCTTCCGTAAGGCGCTGGCCCGGGATGTGAAGGACCGCTTTCCGGATCTCAAGCCGATGGAACGTGCTTGGCAGCGGATCTTCCTAGACGCACAGCAGACGACGGCGCCGAGCACTGGTCACGGTGAGAAGTCGGGGCGCGGAGCGAAGGGCGGCACCGACGCGGTTGCCGAGTCGGCTGCGCAGCCGCGGATCGGGCGGGAGGATGACGACGTCTCCGCTGAGCAGGTCCGCGACCAGCAGGCCGAGCGCGCCGACCGAAAGACGCCGCTGTCGGTGGCGGGTCTGACGGTCGCAGCGCAGTCGCAGCTGTTCGCGATGGGGCTGAACACCGTCGGTGACGTCTTGGACTACTCGGCGAAGAAGTTCCTCACCGCGCCGGGCATGGGCTCGCGCACCCGGGAGGAGATCCAGCGACGGCAGAAAGAATGGAACGCGCGCCTGGGCAAGGCGGCTCCCACGCCGCTCAGCGCGGAGGCCCGCAAGGCGGCGGGCCAGGAGCTCTCCGACCTGGAGCGGGCGGTCGCGGAGTCGGTCGCCGGGGACGTCACCGACCCGCAGGTGCTGGGCGGCCTGAGCCTGGACGCGCTCGCCGCCCGCCTGGTGCCGAAGCCGTCCAGCGGTAGTGCCCGCTCCAACGCCAAGGAGCGCGAAGCAATCCGGCTGCTGCTGCGGCTGCCCGATGAGACAGGCACGCTGCCCGGGGGCCTGGCCTGGGTCCGGCAGCGGGACGTCGCCGATGCGGTGGGCCTGACCGCGGGCCGGATCCCGCAGATCGTGAAGAAGGCGCGCGAGCGCTGGTATAAGGACGCGGCCCTGGGGCTGCTGCGTGAGCAGGTGGTGGAGCTTCTGGCTGAGCGCGGCCGGGTTGCCCCGGTGATCGAGCTCGCCGACGCGCTTATCGCCCGGCGCGGCACCCAGCACGTGGAGCGGCGCAACCGGCGTGCACTCGCCCTGTCGCTGCTGCGTGCGGTGGTCGAACGAGAGAGTTACGACAATGAGTCCCCGCCGCTCTTTCGCTATTTCCACGCCCGCATGCCCAAGGGCGCCGATCCGGTACTCGGCCTGCTCGCCTTGGATGTCCGGGAGGACGTGGACGGTCCGGACACCCCGGCGCTGCCCGCCCTGCAGGAGTACGCGCTGAACCTGGGCGTGCGGGCCGACCGGCTCGCGGCGCTTGAGTCGCTGCCGACGGCGAGCACGGTCCTCACCGAGCTGGACGCGGTGCGACGGCCGCCGGGCAGCCTGGGCTGGGACGAGCGGCGCACGGCCGAGATCGCGGTTGCCGCCTCCACCCGGGCCGCGCTCACCCCGCGCCTGGAGATCTACCCGTGCGACCTGGACCTGGTGCGTGCGCTGCGGATCACCCAGGCCGGCGTGGTCGCCGTGCAGCCGGGCGTCGAGGAGGAGCGGCAGCCGGGCCTGACGGTGGACGCGCTGCACAAGCGGGTCGCCACTCGCTTCCCCGACCTGGGCACCGATCCGCTGGCGCCGCGCGAGCTGCCCACGGGCAGCGCCCTGGTCCGCACCCTGAAGCAGGCCGGCTTCGACCTGAAACTGGCCACCCGCTACGACAAGGTGCTCCGGCTCATCCCGGATCGCCCCTCCGGGGACGCCACTGCCGGGCTGACCTCAGCGAGCTGGGGCGCCTCGGCGGCTCGCCGCTCCGCCCCCACCCAGTACGACGCGGACGCGGCCGTCGCCGCTGCCGTCAAGGCTGAGCAGCGACTTACGCACTCGGCGCGGCAGGACGGCTTCCGGGTTCTGACCGTGCCTCAGCGGCGGGCCGAGGACGCGGTGCGGCGGCTGACCGGCGAACCATACAGGGCTCGGCCGGTGTCGGTGACCGCACTGTTCGTGGCCGAACTGCGCGGCGTGGTCGGCGAGGCTGCCCGGCCGACCTGGGAGACCGTCCTCAAGGCGGACGCCGCCGAGCCGGGTAGTCGGGCTCACCAGCAGCTGCGCATACGCACCGACAAGGCGTGGGGGCGGATCGAGCCGCGGCTGAGGGAGCAGCTAGCGGAGGCCGATGGTCCGCTGTTGCTCACCGACACTGCGGTGCTGGCCCGCTACGACGCGCTCGACCTGCTCGGGCGCCTCTCGGAGGAGGCTCGGCAGGGCGGCAGCCCGCTGTGGCTGCTCGTGGCCCAGTCCGATCCGGCACGGGCGCCGCGGTTGGCCGGGGAGAGTGTTCCCTACCAGGCAGGGTTCGACGAGTGGATCGTTGTGCCTGACGCCTGGGTCGCCCGCAAACACCTCGCACCGGACGCCTGACCAGTTTCACCCCTTCTAATCCGATCTTCTCCCTCCTCTCCCATTCCCGACTGGAGCCGTTCGTGATCGACCGCCAGAGCCTCCTCGCCGACCTGCAGAAGCAGGTCAAGGCGGCAGAGACCGACCTGGAGCAGCAGGTCAAAGCCGTCCCTGAGGTCGGGACGCGGCTGCGTGGGGAGTATGAGCAGGCCCGGAAGTTGGGCCGTACGGCGGCGACGTGGAACGCCTGGCTCGGCGAGCGGATCACCCAGGTCGCGGTGGCCTGGGTCCTCGGCACGGTCTTCGTGCGGTTCAGCGAGGACAATCGGCTGATCGCCGAGCCGTACATCACCTCCCCCGACGTGGCGGGGCGGGAGATCGCCCAAGCGCGGTTCGAGGAATACCTGGAGAAGGACACCGACCCGACGTACCGCGGATGGCTGGAGAGGGCGTTCACCGAGCTGGGCGCCGGACAGGCCGGGCGGCTGCTCTTCGATCGTGATCACAACCCGCTCTACCAGATCCCGCTGTCGCACGACGGCGCCGGCGCGCTGCTCACATTCTGGCGTGAGCAACGCGCCAGTGAGGTCAGCGGGGACGAAGGGGCGGGCGGTCCGGTCCTCGTGCACGACTTCAGTGACCCGCTGAGCGAGGACGGCACCGAGGGCTGGGATACCCGGTTCCTGGGCGACCTGTACCAAGACCTGAGCGAGGCGGCCCGCAAGACGTACGCTCTGCTGCAAACGCCGGAGTTCGTGGAAGAGTTCATCCTCGACCGGACGATGACCCCCGCGGTGCGGGAGTTCGGCTTCGAAGAACTGAAGATGATCGATCCGACATGCGGGTCGGGGCACTTCGTGCTCGGGGCGTTCCGGCGGCTGGTGCGGATGTGGGCTGAGCAGCGGCCCGAGGTTGGCGCTTACGAGCGGGTGCGAGCGGCCCTCAACTCGGTGCACGGGGTGGACCTCAACCCGTTCGCGGTCGCAGTGGCCCGTTTCCGACTGCTGGTCGCGGCGATGGCCGCGAGCGGCATGCGGACTTTCGAGGAGGCACGGCGCTACGAGTGGCCCATCCAGCTCGCGGTCGGCGACTCGCTCATCAAGAACCGGCAGCTGGAGCTGCAGTTGGGGCTCGCTCTTGAAGAGGAGGGCGGCAGCGCAGCCGGTGACCCGCTGGCCGACTTTTCGTACGCTACAGAGGACGTGCACGAGCATCCCGGGATTCTGGAGCAAGGGCGCTACCACGTGGTCGTAGGCAACCCGCCTTACATCACAGTCAAGGACAAGCAGCTCAACCAGCTGTACCGGGAGCTGTACAACGCGTGCGCAGGGACGTACGCACTGTCGGTCCCCTTCGCCCAGCGGTTCTTCGAACTAGCCAAGAAGGGAGGGGCGGACGGGCACGGCTACGGCATGGTCGGCCAGATCACAGCGAACTCCTTCATGAAGCGTGAATTCGGCACCAAGCTCATCGAGGAGTACTTCGCGCACAAGGTCGAGCTGACGGAGGTCATCGACACGTCGGGGGCGGTCATCCCGGGGCATGGGACGCCGACGGTGATTCTCATCGGGCGACCCAGGGAGGGATCAAAGCGACAGGCGACGATCCGAACGGTGCGGAGCGTGCAGGGGGAGCCTTCGGCGCCGGAGGAGGGGAAGGAAGCGGAGGGGCTGGTGTGGCGGGCGATCGTTGAGCTGATCGACCGACCGAGGAGCGCGGGACAGTGGGTGTCAGTAGACGACCTGGAGCGGGGTCGCTATTTCGGGAAGCAGCCGTGGATCCTGGCTGATGGCGGACTTGAGATGGTAGAGACGCTAAGTTCCGAATCACGTGCCCAGCTCCGATCAGTTGCGCAGGAAATTGGTGCGGGTGCGGTGACGCGCGAGGACGAAGCGTTCATGGTCGGTGCGGGAGCCTTGCGACGTGCCTGCGTCAAGGATGACGAAGCACGCCAGCTCGTGGACGGCGGCTCCGTCCGCGACTTCACCATCAGCGGGGCGACGACCTCAGCGTGGCCATATGACGAGAAGACTCTCAAGGCGATGGCATCGCCGGAATTGAAGCGCTTCCTGTGGCCGTCCCGCCGCTACCTCATCGACCGCGTCGCCTTTGGTAAATCACAACTGGAACGTGGACTGGCCTGGTTCGAGTACTCCATGTTCTTCAAGAACAGGTACATGCCGAAGTTCACGATCGCTTTCCCGTTCGTTGCTACGCACAACCACTTCACCCTGAACCGCGGGCGGCGCGTATTCATCCGTACCGCTCCGGTCGTCGTACTCAACAAAGGGGCAAGCGAGGAGGAGCATGTGCGGCTGCTTGGGCTGCTCAATAGCTCCACCGCTGGGTTCTGGCTCAAAATGGTTAGTCACGACAAGGGTAGCCAGGGCGTAAACGAGGGCTACAAGTCACAGGTCTGGGAGCGCTTTTACGAGTTCACCGGCACCAAGCTCCAGGAGTTCCCCCTTCCCACCGATTACCCCACCGCACTCGCCACCGCCCTCGACACCCTCGCCCAACAGCTCTCCGCCGCCACCCCAGCCGCGCTCGCAGCCAAGACAACCCCCACCGCCCCCGCCCTCCGCGAAGCCGAAAGCCGCTACGCCTCCCTCCGCGCCCGCATGATCGCCCTCCAGGAGGAGCTGGACTGGCAGGTCTACTCCCTATACAACCTGCACTCCGAGGACCTGCGTCTCTCCGACCCCGATGAGGTGCCCGAACTTGCCCTCGGCGAGCGGGCCTTCGAGATCGTGCTCGCGCGTCGGGTTAAAGCCGGCGAGGCCAGCGACGAGTGGTTCAATCGGCACGGATCGAAGCAGATCCGGGAGATCCCCGGCCACTGGCCCGCCGACTACCGCGCCCTCGTCCAGAAACGCATCGACGCCATCGAGTCCAACCGAGCCATCGGCATGGTCGAGCGCCCTGAGTACAAGCGGCGCTGGGCCACCGAAAGCTGGGACATCATGCGGCACAAGGCGCTACGCTCCTGGCTGCTCGACCGGATCGAGGACCGCTCGTACTGGTTCGACGGGCAGGGCAACCCGACCGTCATCACCCTTGCCCGGCTCGCCGAAAGCCTCTCCGCCGACGAGGACTTCACCGCCGTGGCTGAGCTGTACGCGCCCCGGCAGGACCTCACCAAAACCGTGCGCGAGCTGCTCGCCGAGGAACACGTGCCGTTCGTCTCTGCCCTGCGCTACAAGCCCTCCGGGCTGAAGAAGCGAGCGGACTGGGAGCACGTGTGGGAGTTGCAGAGGGAGGAGGACGCCGCACCGGACGAGCCCGCCAAGCGGAAGATCCGTGAGCGCACCCCGGTGCCGCCGAAGTACGCTTCCGCCGACTTCCTAAAGCCGAGTTACTGGCGGGCACGCGGCAAACTCGATGTGCCCAAGGAGCGATTCGTGTCGTATGGCACGGTCAACGCGCAGTCGCCGGAGCTGTACGGGTGGGCCGGCTGGGATCACCTGGAGCAGGCCCTCGCGCTCGCCTCGTACATCCAGCAGGCTGGGCTCAGCGACGACGACCTCGTGCCTTACCTGGCCGGGCTGCTTGAGCTGCAGCCGTGGCTGGAGCAGTGGTATGGCGAATACGACCCGGAGTTCGGGGCGTCGCCGGCTGCCGAGATTCTGGCTTTTAGGCAGCAGAAGCAGGGTGAGCTCGGGCTGACCGACGATGCGCTGCGGGCCTGGCGTCCGTCCGCCGCCAGCCGTGGATCCGGCGCGCCGAAGAAGCGCGCGAGCTCGAAAGCCGCCATCCAGACGTCCATCGCGGACGCCGACACGGACACCGTCACCGTTGCCGTCAGCGGCGCAGAGTCCGCCTGAGCAGGGCGAGGAGCAGACACACCATGGCTTTCATGAACAGGAACAATCCTCGTCCCGAGGACCGGCCGCTGCTTCGGGAGCTGATCGACATCCCGGAGTCGGTGTCCACCTCCGACTTCGTGTTGAAGCTGAACGAAGCGGTCACGCCCGAGGGGGCCGAAGCGGCGCTGAAGGACTACGTCGTCACCGACCGGCTGCTCGGCAACTTCGACGAAGCCCTCGACCTGATCAAGTCCGCGCTGGACAGCCGCTCGTCGAAGGCTGCCTATCTGCACGGCTCGTTCGGTTCCGGTAAGTCGCACTTCATGGCGGTGCTCTACGCGCTGCTGTCGCGGAACCAAGCCGCCCGGGCGCGCCGCGACCTCGACCCCGTGCGAGCCCGGCACGCCTGGCTGGATGCGGACGACCGCAAGTTCCTGCTGGTGCCTTACCACATGCTGGGCTCCAAGTCGCTGGAGCAGCGTGTGCTCGGCAAGTACGTCGAGCACGTACGGAAACTCCACCCCGGCTGCCCGCTGCCGCAGGTCTACCGGACCGACGGGCTCTTCGAGGACTTCGCCGAGCAGCGCCGCCGGAACGGCGACGAGCGGGTGATCGAGCAGCTCGCCGATGCCGGCGACGGCCAGGAGGACGAGTGGGGCGACTCCTTCGCCTGGACCACCGAACTGCTGGATCAGGCGGTGAACGCCCCGGAGGAGCACGAGAACACCAAGGACCTCGACCTGGAGAACCCCTCCACGCCGCGGGAACTGCGGGCCCGACTCGTGCAGGACCTCACCCAGACCCTGTTCCCGTCGTTCTCACGTAACGCCTCCGAGGATGCCGACGGGTTCGTCTCGCTGGACAAGGGGCTCGGCATCATCGCCGCGCACGCCAAGTCCCTCGGCTACGACGGGCTCGTCCTCTTCATGGACGAGCTGATCCTGTGGCTGGCCTCCCGCATCCACGACCAGAAGTTCGTCTCCCGCGAAGCCGACAAGATCACGAACTTTGTGGAGGGCGGCGACGAACGGCGCGCCATCCCGGTGGTGTCATTCATCGCCCGCCAGCGCGACCTGCGTGAGCTGGTCGGCGAGGAGATGTCAGGTGCCGCCGAGGCCGCCGTCCAGGACAGTCTGAAGCTCAGCGGCGGGCGCTTCGACAAGATCGTCCTGGAGGACCGCAACCTCCCACAGATCGCGCAGGCCCGCCTGCTCAAGCCCACCAGCCCGGAGGCCGAGGCGAAGGTGGAGGCTGCGTTCGCCGAGGCCAAGAGGCTCGGTCCGGACGTGTGGGACACCCTGCTCGGCCACGACAAGTCCACCACCGGCGCGGACGAGGGCGCGTTCAGGCGGACGTACCCGTTCCCGCCGGCGTTCATGGATACCCTGGTACACATCTCCGCGGCCCTGCAGCGCTCCCGCACCGGCCTGAAGCTGATGAGCCAGCTGCTCGTCGATCACCGCGACGACTGGCGGCTCGGGCAGCTTGTGCCGTTGGGCGATCTGTACCCGGCCATCGCGGGCGGCGGCGACAAGGCGTTCAGCGGGGAGACCAGTGTTCACTTCGAGGCTGCCGACAAGCTGTACCGGGACAAGCTGCGCCCGTACCTGCTGAAGACCAACCAGGTCACCGAGGACCAGGTCGAGGCGTACCGACGCCGCCCCGAGACCCTCGGCGACCCTCAACTTGCGGCCCGCTGCCGCGACTTCACCGGTGACAGCCGACTGCTGCAGACCCTGTTGCTGTCTGCGCTCGCGCCCAGTGTGCCCGCGCTGGCCGACCTCACTCTGGCGCGGCTGCATGCCCTCAACCACGGCTCCATCACTACCCGCATCGCGGGGACCGAGGTCGGCCGGCTGGAGCAGAAGGCGAAGGAGTGGGCGGCGACCTTCCCCGAGATAAAGGTGACCGGTACCGGGCCGGGTGCGGTGGTGCGCCTGGAGCTCACCGGCGTCGATCTGGACGCCGTCCTCGCCAACGCCCAGGTCCACAACAACCAGAACAACCGGCGTGCCAAGATGCGCGGCCTGCTCAAGGAGGCGCTCGGCGTCAGCGACGGGCCTGGCGGCTTCGACGCGTACGACGTGCTCAACCTGGTGTGGAAGGGCACCGAACGGCAGGTCGAGGTGGTCTTCGGTAACGTCGCCGATGTCGACTCGCTGCCCGAGGCGACCCTGCGGCCCAGCCAGGAGGACGCCTGGCGGCTCATTGTCGACTTCCCCTACGACGAGGGCGAGTTCGGGCCGATGGATGACCTGCAGCGGCTGCGTGCGCTGCGGGAGAAGCCGGGTGGTGACTCGCGCACGCTGGCCTGGCTGCCCACTCACCTGACCGATGCTTCCCGCGGCGACTTCGAGCGCCTCGTCGTCATCGACAAGGCCCTCGCTGACGAGACCCGCTTCGACTCCGACTTCGCGCGCAGCCTCAACGCCGACGACAAAGAGCGCGCCAAGGGCATGCTCCAGTCGCAGCTGCTCATCCTCACCGAGCGCGTTACCCAGGCGCTGCGGCAGGCGTACGGGCTCACGCAGAAGCAGGAAGGGGTCGTCGACCTGAGCTTCGACACCCACCTGGTCGCCCAGCAGGACGTACCCGAGCTGCGGCTTCCGCTCGGGGCAACTCTGGATACCGCCGCCCGTGACCTGGCCGGCAAGCTGCTCGCCCATCAGTACCCCGCCCACCCCGACCTGGACCCGGACGGCACTGGCAGGCCGGTGAAGCCTGCCGAGATCAAGACCGTCTTCGAGTATGTGCGCAAGGCCGCCGAAAACCGTGACGGGCAGACCGAGGTCGACAGCAAGGACCGCAAGACCATGGCGCGGATCGCGGGCGGTCTTGGGCTCGGCGCCATGAGGGAGGCGTACTACCGGCAGTCCACCGCCTGGCCCGACCACTTCAACGACCGAGCCCGCCGGAACGGCACCGCCGAGCCGACCCTGGTCAAGCTCTCCGACTGGACCGACCTTCCCGAGCCGCGCGGATTGCCCGAGCCGCTGCGCCGGCTGCTCGCCGCCGCGTACGCGGAGATGACCGACCGGGTATGGGTGCGCGGCGGCGTCCCCATCGAACCCGCGCCCGCACCGCACGAGCTGAAGCCGGACTACGCCCTGCGCGAGCAGCAACTGCCCACGGAGAGCGACTGGACAGAGGCGCGCAAGCGGTTCGAGACCATGCTCGGCGACCAGGCGCCGCAACTGCGGCGCGGCCGGATCGTCAACCAGTTCGCCGCACAGATCAAGCAGGCTGCCGCCTCACTCGGCCAGGACGCCGGACGGCTCGTCGGGGAGCTGGAGAAGCACCGTGGCTTCCTCCAGTTGAACGACGACTCCCCCCGGCTCGTCCTTGCCCGGCGGGCGCAGGAGCTGGTCAAGGAGGTGACGGAAGCTGGCATCGAGGCGAAGACCGTCGTGGACCGGCTCGCCCGTTTCCCTCTCGGCGACTTTTCCGCACACCGGTACGGCATGTCGTTGAAGAGTGCCGGGAAGGTAGCCAGCGCGCTGCAGAACACCAGCTGGGACCAGCTGGGCCTGGCCGACACCCTCGGCGTGGACGGTGCGGCCGTCCTGGAGCGGGTGCGGGATGCCGCCGCTGGCGACCCAGGGGATTACCCCGATCTGCCGGGCGTGCTGCACGCCAGCGGCCGGGAAGTGCTGTCCCTGCTGAGGTCTCGCCAGAGCACGGCCGAGCGCCCCCAGCCGTCGCCCACTCCTCCGCCGAG
The DNA here is from genome assembly GCF_025642175.1 of Streptomyces albidicamelliae. Taxonomy (NCBI): domain Bacteria; kingdom Bacillati; phylum Actinomycetota; class Actinomycetes; order Kitasatosporales; family Streptomycetaceae; genus Streptomyces; species Streptomyces albidicamelliae. The sequence continues at coordinate 1,388,952 of NZ_CP106795.1, forward strand.
TTCCGACAGCGTGGACCTGAACGGCGGCTCCGCCCACCCGCAGGTGCTGCCGGAGCCGCCGCAGCAGCCGGGGCCGCGCACACCGTCCCGGTCCGTGGCCCGCTCCGGCGGCGGGCGGACTACCGCCGCCCGGGCCGCCGCCGAACTGCAGGCGGAGATCGCGGCGCTCGCGGCCGAGCACCCGAACGCCACCGTCGAGGTCATCTGGAAGGTCGTCGACTGATGTCCGACACGGTCACCGCAGTCACCGCGACCGCCGGCCCCGCCCGGCTGTCGGCAGGAACCGTCCGTCAGTACCTCGCCGCCCGCAGCCGGCTCGGTGACGGCACGGTCCGCGTACTGCTGCTGCGGGCCGCTCCCGTCTGGGACGGGCCCGCCGTGCAGCGTACGGCGAGCGGGCTGCAGGCACGGGTGGTCGTCGCGCCCTCGGTGCTGGCCGTGCACGAGCAGATCCTGGGCCACCTCGACGCGCCGACTCCTCCCGACCCCAAAGTCCTGGTCGTCCTCACCGACCGCGAGGACACCGACCTGGACCCCGGGCTGCTCGCCCGCGTCTACGGCGGAAGGATCCGGTCCGTCGACAATTGGGAGGTCGTGCAGGAGGCGTTCGACGCGCGCGGTCTCGACGGGCGGCTGCGCAGGGAGACCTGGGCGGCCGAAGCGCTCCTTGACGCGGCGGCCAGCCGCGGTTGGCCCTCCCTCGGTAAAGGACTGCTGTCCCGAGACGAGGCCCTCACCCGGCTGGCCCGGCGTCGGCTCCGGCTCGGCCGCCGTGACACGGACGCGCTGGGCGGGCCGGCCGCACACGACGACGGAGACCGCATCGACCCCATCACCCTGTTCCGGTGGACCCACATCCCAGGCGGCCCCAACCTCCTGCGCGACCTGCGCGGACCGGAACGGGCCGGCTTGGCTCGCTTCCTCGCCGAACCCGAACAGGCCGGCTCCACCGGAAAGATCACTACCGCCCTGGTAGACGCCGACCACGGGGCGGACGCAGCCGCCTACGCGGTCGTCTGCGCGGCTCTGTGGGGGCACGCGGAGGCCGACCACGACCTGTACCGGGCGCGCGGGCGCGCCGAGCGATGGCTCGGCGACCAGCCCCCCGCCCAGGGCGACGACCTCGACCGGCTGCTTGCCTCCTTCGGTCACAGCGGTGAGGCGTACGTCCGCGGCCTCGTCGACCGGGGCGAACACCGGCTCGCCGACCCGGTCCTGAGCAGGGCCGCACAGCTCGTCACACAGTTCGGGGCGCAGACCGCCGCCGCTGCCAGTCCGCTGCTCGCCGCCGGACTCGATGCCCGCTTCACCGCCGCGGGCCGCGCCCTCGCCGACGGCGGCCCCGAGACGGTCACGGCTGCCATCACCGCGCTGGCCGAACACGCCCTGGCCGTCGACGGCGCCACCCAGGCCCGTATCGAACGGGTACGGATGGCAGCGCGGCTGCGGCGGTGGCTGGAGTCCCAGCCTGAAGTCGACATCGCCTCGGTGGCAGACGGCGCCGACCGCCAGATCCGCGAACTCGGCTGGGTAGACCGAGCCTTGGAACACCTGGACGCGGGTGGCGACGCAGATGACGCACTCGCCAACGCCTACAGCCGGATCGGCGAGCAGGTGCGCAGCAAACGTCGTGAGCTGGACCGCGCGTTCTCCGAGCGGCTCGCAGTGTGGACCGCAGATGGCACCGCCCCCGGCGCCATGCTCACCGTCGAAAGCTTCCTGGACCGGGTCGTCGCGCCCGTCGTGGACTGTCCCGGCCGACGGGTCCTGCTCCTCCTCATCGACGGAATGAGTGCGGCGATCGCAGCCGAACTGGGTGAGGAACTGCACGCACACTGGTCCGAGTTCGACCCGCTTCAGGGCGCGACCGGAGCACCGGTGAGGCGTGCCGTGGCCGCTGCGCTGCCCACCCTCACCACCGTTTCCCGCACCTCGCTGTTCGCCGGCACCCTGATGAAGGGCGACCAGAACGACGAGAAGCGGCTCTTCCCCCAGCACCCGTGCTGGAAGGGAGCCCCTGCGGCTGTCTTCCACAAGGACGATCTGCGCAGCCCCGACACCGGCTCGCCCTTCTCCACCGCCCTGACTGAAGCGCTCGCCGACGAGCGCACCCATGTTGCGGTCGTCCTCAACACCGTCGACGACCGGCTCGCCAAGGAGCAGAAGCTCGGCGACGGCGCCTGGGAGATCAAGGAGATCGGCGACCTGGAACCGCTGCTGCGGGCCGCCCGCGCCAACGACATGACCGTGCTCCTCACCTCCGACCACGGCCATGTGGTCGAGCGACGCGGCAGCAAGATCGACACGGCCGCCGGCGCCATAGGGTCGGCCCGTCACCGCGCCCCCGGCGGACCCGTCACACCGGCCGAAATCGAGCTGTCCGGACCACGGGTAGTCTGGCCGGAGCCCGGATCGCGGATCGTCGCGCTGCGGGACCACGACGCCCGGTACACCGCGCTGAAGGCGGGCTACCACGGCGGGGCAACCCTCGCCGAGTTCACCATCCCCCTCCTCGCCCTCCTGCCGTTCGGCGCGGAGCCACCTACGGGGTGGCGGGAACTGGGCGACCTTACGCCCGCATGGTGGGAGCAGGACAACGACGCCACCACCGGACTCGAGGCCGAGACGAAGGCCGGAGCCGATGCCATCGCGGCACCCGAGGCCACCGCTGCACGCCCAAGCCGCAAGCAGGCCAAGAAGTCAGCCCCGCCCGTGACAGAGGGCGCTATCAGTCTCTTCGGCGAGGACGAGGTCGCACCCTCCGCACCACAGGAACCTGTCGCCCCTGTAGTGAAGCCTGCGGCCGTACCCGTCTCCGATCAAACAGAGGACCCTGCCACCGCACTGGTGAATCGCCTCATGGCCACCGAGCTGTACCAGGAACAGCTGGCACTGCTCGCCCGTGTGCCGCGCGACAAGGCGGTCCTGCCGAAGGCTCTGGCCGCGCTGGTCGAAGCGGGCACCCTGCCCATGACCGCCCTGGCCGAACGCGCCGGCCAACCCGCCACCCGAGCCCCTGGCCTCGCCGCGACCCTGGCCCAGCTCCTCAACTATGACGGCGCCCAGATCCTGGAAATTCTGCCCGACAACCGCACCCTGCGCCTGCACCGGGGCCAGATGATCGAGCAGTTCGGACTGTGAACCGGGGGTCTGCGGCCATGCCGGGCGGTGCAGTCGGCCCGCCCGGCCGCTCCGAGCACCGGCGGCGCGGTGCACGGCCGGGTGTCCGGCCAGGTGGGCAGCTGGATGGGAGACTATTCGGGTGAACGCGTTTGGATCTTCAGCATCCGGGGCTACCACCCCGGTCAGCGCGGTGCGGCGGCGTGCTGTCGTGGACGCGCTGCGGCGCGGCGCCGTCCCCGAGAGCGGCCTCGACCTGCTCGCCACCGGACTCGGCCGCTTCGAGCGGGCCGTCGATGAGGAACTGGACACTGCCGCCGCAGGCGGTTCGGTGTTCAAGGCCGTGCGCGGCGAGTACGGATCCGGCAAGACCTTCTTCACTCGCTGGCTCAGCGAGCGCGCCAAACGGCGCACCTTTGCCGTGGCCGAGGTGCAGGTGTCAGAGACCGAGACCCCGCTGCACAAGCTGGAGACGGTCTACCGGCGACTCACCGAGCGCCTGGCCACCGCGAGCTTCCCACCCAGCGCCCTGCGGCCGGTCGTAGACGCCTGGTTCTACGCACTCGAGGAGGACGCACTCGCCGATGGCGCGAGCGAGAGCGAGCTGCCACAGGCCGTGGACCGGCTGCTCACTGCCCGCCTGGCCGAGGTGTCCCGACACGCCCCCGCGTTCGCCACCGCCCTGCGCGGATACAAGCAGTCCCTGGATGCCGGCGACGAGGCCACCGCCGCTGCGGTGATGGCCTGGCTCGGCGGCCAGCCGCACGTCGCCGCAGCCGCCCGACGCAGTGCAGGCGTCCGCGGCGACCTCGACCACTTCGGTGCCTTCGGCTTCCTTCAGGGCCTGCTCACCGTGCTGAGAGACGCCGGGCACGCCGGCCTCGTCCTCGTCCTGGACGAAGTAGAAACCCTGCAACGGGTCCGCTCCGACGCCCGCGACAAAGCACTCAACGCACTGCGGCAGCTCATCGACGAGGTCCACTCCGGCCGCTTCCCCGGCCTGTATCTCATCATCACCGGCACGCCCGCCTTCTACGACGGGCAGCAGGGCGTCCAGCGACTCGCACCGCTCGCCCAGCGCCTCGCCACCGACTTCACCACCGACCCCCGCTTCGACAACCCGCGGGCCGTCCAGATCCGGCTACCCGGATTCACCGAGGCATCACTGACCGGCCTGGGCGCCACCATCCGCGACCTGTATACCGAAGGCTCCCAGTCCCCCGACAGGATCAAGCAGCTTGCCGACGACTCCTACCTCACCGACCTGGCCCGGGCTGTGGGCGGGGCACTGGGCGGGAAGGTCGGAGTCGCACCACGGCTGTACCTGAAGAAGCTGGTTGGCGACGTACTCGACCGGATCGACCAGTTCCCCGACTTCGACCCGCGCAGGCACTACAAGCTGACCGTGGGCAGCAGTGAGCTCACCGCCACCGAACGGAACTTCGCCGCGCCCGCACCGGCCGCCTCGGCTGACGACCTCGACCTCGACATCTGACGACCCAGTCCCGAAGTCCCGAACTCTGACGAATAGCCCGGGAGTTGCAGACGTGCAGGAGCAGCCGCGCGGCACCGACCCGCTGGAGCGCCTCGACCCGGTAGTCCTGCATCACATCGTCAACACGCTTGGGTGGCCCGATCTGCGCCCGCTGCAGAAGGCGTCCGTGCGCCCGCTGATGAACGGCGAGGACGCGATCCTGCTCGCGCCGACGGCGGGCGGGAAGACGGAGGCCGCCACCTTCCCCCTGCTGTCCGCCATGCGAGAGCAGCGCTGGACCGGCACCTCCGTCCTCTACCTGGCCCCGCTCAAGGCGCTCCTGAACAACCTGGTGCACCGAGTCGACAGCTACGCCCAGTGGCTGGGGCGCCGAGCCGCCCTCTGGCACGGCGACACCCCCGAGTCCGTACGCCGTCGCATCCGCACCGAATCCCCCGACTTCCTGCTCACCACACCCGAGTCCCTCGAAGCGATGCTCATCAGCGTCAAGACCGACCACGCACACATGCTGGGCCGGGTGCGTGCCGTCGTCGTCGATGAGGTGCACGCCTTCGCCGGGGACGACCGCGGCTGGCACCTGCTCGCCGTACTCGAACGCCTGGAACGGCTCGCCGGCCACCGCATCCAGCGCATCGGCCTGTCCGCCACAGTCGGCAACCCCGACACCCTGCTCACCTGGCTCCAGGGCGCACGCCCCGCCGACCGCCCTGGCCGGGTCGTCGCCCCCGGCGTCACTCTGCCCGCCACAACCGGAACCACCGAACCCCCGCGCCCCGCAGGAGAGGTGGAGCTCGACTACGTCGGATCGCTCGCCAACGCCGCCAAGGTGATCTCCGCCCTGCACCGGGGCGAGAAACGGCTCGTCTTCTGCGACTCTCGCAAGCAGGTGGAAGAACTCGGTGCGGCACTGCGCGCCCGCGACGTCACCGTGTTCCTCTCACACGCCTCACTGTCCACCGACGAACGCGCACGCTCTGAGCAGGCATTCGCCGAAGCCCGCGACTGCGTCATCGTCTCCACCTCCACCCTGGAACTCGGCATCGACGTCGGCGACCTCGACCGTGTCATCCAGATCGACTCACCCAGCACAGTGGCCTCGTTCCTGCAGCGCATCGGCCGCACCGGGCGTCGCGCCGGCACATCCCGCAACTGCCTGTTCCTCGCCACCCGGCCCGACAACCTGCTCCAAGCCGCCGGCCTGCTCTCTCTGTGGGCCCGTGGCTGGGTGGAACCCGTCACCCCGCCCCACTCACCCCGCCATCTCGTCGCTCAGCAGCTCCTCGCCGTCACCCTGCAGGAACACCGCGTCGGCGACCGGTTGTGGCCCGAGCAGTGGAACGGCCTGGCTCCCTTCGACCAGTCTGCCGCGCCCCTCCTGTCGCACCTGGTCGCGGAAGGCTTCCTCGACAGCGACGGCGGCATGCTGTTCATCGGCTCCGAAGCCGAGAAGCTCTTCGGCCGTCGGCACTTCATGGAGCTGACCGCCTCCTTCACCGCACCCCCTGAGTTCACGGTGCTCGCTGGACGCACCGAGATCGGCACCACCGACCCCACCGTCCTCACCGAAGAACGACCGGGCCCGCGCCGCCTGCTGCTGGCCGGCCGCAGCTGGCAAGTCACGTTCATCGACTGGGCCCGACGCCGTGCCTTCGTGGAACCCGTCGAGGACGGCGGCATCGCCAAATGGCAGGGCAGCGAAGCCCGCGGGCTCTCCTACGTCCTCACCCGCGCCATGCGCGACGTCCTGCTCGGCACGGATCCCGACGTCCGCCTCACCCGCCGCGCCGTCGCGGCCCTTGCTGAACTCCGCATGGACCGCGCACCCCACGAAGTACACCCGGCGGGCACCCTACTGGTCCGCGACGCGGACGCCACCCGCTGGTGGACCTGGGCCGGGTACCGCGCCAACGCCACCCTCACCGCCTCCCTCGGCAGCCTCGCCGACCCCGTACAGCGCCCCACTGACACCCATGTCCGCCTCCGTCAGGACCTCTCCCCCACCGACTGGAAAACCGCCCGCGCCGAGCTCCCCGACTCCCTCACCCTGCCCACCGTTGACCCGCGGGCAGTCCGCGGCCTGAAGTTCTCGGCGGCCCTACCGCCCCGCATCGCCACCACCACCCTCGCCGAACGCCTCGCCGACTTCGACGGCGCCCTCGCCGCAGCCCGCGAGCCCGTGCGGATGGAATGGGGCACCTGAACAACCCGGAACACAGGCGAATTTTCGGGCGGCTGAGGTCCTTCTCGGCCTGGAGGACGCTCGCGCTCATCTCGATGTCGATGCGGTGGCCGGTGCTGTCTACCCACCTAGGCTTTCACCACGAGGGGCAGGCAGGTTCTGCTCACCGAGGTTGAGGTCCGCCTCCACCAGCCACGCCCCGGTTCCAGCCTTGATTCCAACGCACTTACTCGAGCTCAAGAGATCACCCATTTGAGCTGGAACCACTCAGGTTGCCATGACTGCGTCCAGATGCGCTTGCACCGGCTCAAACAGCCCATATGGCACGTACTGCGGAATATCGTCATGGGCGACCCACGCAAGCTCAGCCAACTCCTCGGCGTCCGCGACATAGGCAGTACCGCCCACCACCTCACAGGCCGTGTACGACATCAACCGACCCGTCTTCGGGTGGACCCGCTCGCCGAGCAGCTTCATGGCAACCACCTCCACCCCGGTCTCCTCGTGGGTCTCTCGTACGGCGGCGTCTTCGCGGCTCTCACCCGGCTCAATTTCGCCGGCCGGGAACTGCCACGAGAGCTGTCCCTCGCTGACCTGGCGCCGCACCATGAGCACGCGCCCCTCGCTGACGACGATGGCCGCGGCGATGCCCGGCTGCTCCTCCGCGTTCTGCTGCGTCACGTCTGCTCCTCCAGGACAGCCAGGATGGGTGGGAAGATCGTATCGACGGGGATGAAGCGGGGGACCGAGTTTCTTGGGACCCACATGACGTCGATGTTCTCGACTGCGTTCGTTGCCGAGGCGTAAGGCAGACTGCAGCAGGCAGGCGTAGCGGCCGGTCCAGCGCTCGACCACGTCCATGATGCTGCCCCTTCATCGTCGCTCTGGTGCAGGAACCTGCGCGCGGAAGGTGCACTCCTACCGCTCGGGCACTGCATGGTCACGCAGCTGGAGCGTCGGAAGAATCGGAGTCGCCAGGAGCCAGGCAAACACCCGCCACAGGCTCAGCCCTTGGGCAGGCCACAGAAGGGACGAGTCACGCTGCCGCGTAGCTCGCCAGGAACAGATTTTGCGCCCGCTCCACATCCCTCGGCGTACGCAACTGCACCTCCAGATCACCCGTCCCATGGTGACCGAGACCGGAGACGTCCCGGGTGAATCCCGGGACAAGGTCGACGTCCTTCGGGTAAACCTTCAGGTAGACCAGCAGCTTGCTCCGCTGCGGCGGACAGAGGCAGGCGAAGTTCCGCAGCCGCTGGTACGCCCGGTACGTTTTGCGCTCGACGCGGTTCACACCGTCCCCGAGCCCGAGCAATGCCTCATCGACCGCGCTCGCCAGCTCAACCATCGACGCGTCCTGGATGCCGGCTGTCGCCCGGGCAACCGCCTGGCGGCGGGCTCGGCGTGCCGCCTGCATGCCGCCGCTCCCGGACGCCACGGTCTCAAGCCCGAGCAGGTCGCTCCCGAACAGTCGGTAGCGAACCAGGTCGATCGACCGCCGGTGCTCGTGCACGGCATGCACGTCGTAACGCGTGAAGTCGCCGGCGATACAGATCAGGCGAGGGCTGCTCCACAAGACCTGGGACGCGGCCCTCATCCCGAGCCGGTCGAGGACCAGGTGCTCGAACTCGGCACGGTGGTCCATTAGCCACGCCAGGTAGAACAGGCCCTGGTTGATGACGCCGGCGTCGATGCCGCGCTTGTACTCGACGATGACCGGCGATCCGTTCTCGTCCAGCCCGAGCGAATCGATCCGGCCCTTGTGGACCGGCCCGGTGCCGTACTCACTCGCCAGGAAACGGACGCCTAGCAGCGTCTCCATGTGCGCCTCGACGAGACCCTGCACATCTGCTTCGACCTCAGCAAGACGCGGCATGACCTCGCTCACGCCACATTTCGATGCATCCGTCCGGAACAACTTCAAGCCGACCACCCCCGTTATCGCATAGGAGATCGACAACGTCGGACGGGCGGAGAATTGTTTCCGCAACCAGCACGAGGCACGTGAAGAACGTGTGCCGAGGCCCGATCGACTGGTTCAGCGCTCCGAGGCTGACCTCCTGGACATCCGCAACTTCGGTGCGAAGTCCATCGACGAGGTCATGGAAAAGTTCCCCGGGATGGGCCTGGCCCTGAAGGACAGCCCGCCCGGATTCAACCCGCCCGCCGCCGCCTTCGACGCGGACGCGGGCTTCGTGGAGACCGAGCAGTACTGACCGCTGAGCCGCGCCGGTCATAAGACAAAGCGTCCAGGGACAGGAGAACCTCACCGCTGTTTCGACGCCCTCAGGGGACCTCGGGCGGGTCGCGCCAACGTACAGCCAGGTGGACAGCGCCGAGTGCCGCAGGCCGTACGGCTGTTTCGCCGGCAGGGAGCTGACGAGAAGGGGGCGTTGCCCGAGGCCCGCACCTCGTGCATTCAGATATAGAACTTGAACTGAGGCAGTGGCTCCCGGTCTGCGGGGATCTCCCTCATGATCTCGCCGACCAGCCCGGAGAACTTGATCGTGATCGGCAGGAGTCCGCCCAATGCGGCCGAGTTCCAATTGAGCTTCGTGAGCGCGAGGACTTCCTTCAGCAGAGCATCTCGCGAAGAATCCTGTCCGACATGGTCAGCGACCTGGAGCGGCGCCGGAACGTGCATCCCGTGGAACTCGTTGAGCGCGGATATGTAGCCCGTCGTGTACAGGTAGTCCAAGTCACCGAAAGTGAAACGGGTTCCGCGCAGCGGCGGATACTTCGATGTGGTGATGAGACGTACCCGGCTCTGCACCTCAAGCGCCATCAGGTCGTAGCGCCGCACACGGGACTCGATCGCCGCGCGGAAGCCCTCACGTTCGTCCGGCCAGTAGCGCGAGGTCTTGTGGACCACGATGCGAGCCGGGGTCTGCTTCATGGCTGCCTCGTACCGGTCGAGTACCAGGGCCATCAGCTGGTGCGCGCCGTCAGCCGTCAGGTGAGGCGAACGGCTCCCGGTCTTGTTCGGATCCCACTCGAATTCGTGTCCCCGGAGAACCAGTCCTTCCCCTCTCGCGTCAAACGCCTGCACGAGGCTGGTCTGCATCGTCGCATCCGCGCTACCCAGCGGCCGATAGAAGCCGATGCCGACGTAGCAGGTCCCAGGCGTGAGGCCGTACGGACTCCACGGATAGCCTCCCGCCTTGCAGTACATCGCGGTGAAGAAGTTCCAGGCGATGCGGGAGGGCGGTGTCCTGTCGCGCCCGTCGAGCGTGGGCGCTCGGACGATCTGCGTTGGTATGCGGAACTTCATGGCGCTCGCCTTGAGAGCCCGGCGCAGGTCGCGATGGACCGCGCCGGTCTCTTTGCCGGTGTAGTCGGCCGTGCCGCAGCGCGTCACGATCTGATCGGACAGCGCGATCACGACGTAGTCGGGGACGCTGTCACGCTCTGCCAACTGCCGGAACTTGGCCTCGAACAGGGTCAAGGCAGCGTGGAAGCGGTCCTTCTGCGACTTGATCTCCAGTACCTGACGCAGTTCGGTCTGCCCCAGTTCTTCATTCCACGCGTCGTCGAATTCCAGCGACGAGAAGAACCCGCGGTCGGCCATCCACCCAGGGAACTCCGGGTTGTTCAGATCCCCGCGTACGCCCTCGGCGCGACTGCTCATCCAGGTACGGGCCGCCTCGACGAGCTCCGCAGTACCGATCAGCCCCACGCGCAGCCGGGCGGGATGGCGACCCGATGCCGTCCAGGAACGCGGCCCGTAGCGTGCGATGCCGGCCTTGGGGTCAATGTGCAGGCCGTCGTTGGCAAACTGCAGCAGCGGTTCGGGAAAGTAGGTGCTAGCGATGAGCGACGGGGAGCCAGCGGGCGAGATCCTCGGTGGAGCAGGGCGTGCCGTCATCGCAGCGTTTCCTCCGCGTCGTCGTCTTCGTCGGCGGCATCATCTTCGTCGCTCAGACCCTCCGCCTCGGCCCAGGTGAAGAGGTCGTCCACGTAGTCGACGTTCTTGAAGGGCATGTCGTGCTCGGCGGGAATGCCCGGCCAGCGCACCTGTCCGCTACTCAGCGATGTCGAGACGATCAAATTCTGCCTGTCCGTGCCGAAGGGGAAGAAAATCCGCGGAGTGCTCCTACCGAGGAAGTCCCGCCAGAACTGCACTTCGCCCAGGAGGTCGTGGTTGAAGAGGCGGGACTTCTTCCGGGTCACCTGCCGCCCGATGTACTTGGCCTGTATGGACTCGAAGCCGTCGGAGGTGACACGCAACTCGGGTCTGACGCTCAGGCACCACTGGTTGTCACCGATGAGGAAGAAGCGCAGCGAAACAGCACGGTGAAGCCAATAGTTGCGAGCCTCCCCGGTCGCTCGCTTCTTGGGCTGCCATACGACGCTCCGGGTCGCCCTGCTGGCATTCAACGGCCGGTACGGCACGGAGCGTTCAACACCAGCAGCCTCCGGTTCGAAGTAGTAGCGGTGGTGGTCGTGGTCAAGCCGCAGTCCGAGACGTCCGGTGAGTTTGTTCAGCGACCGGTTCAGCAGCGCGACGTACCACCCCAGTCTGTCGGGATCCGTCCACCACTCCTTGGTGGAGAAGCGCTCGGTCTCCGTGCACGCCACCACATCGGCGAACGGGTTGCTGGTGTCACGCAAGTCCTGGAATGCCCACAACCGCCCCTCACGCAGGATGAATGGCGTCATCGTCCCAGCAGATGCCGCGGCTGGCCGGACCTCGTTCTCCCGGCCGACAGAGCAAGGGGCTCCGTAGATGTAGCGCGGCATCTGCGTAACCGGCAGCACGTTGCTGTACACGGTGTCGTTGACCATCGGGGGCAGCTCCGTCGGCACGTTGGAACGCCCGCCAAGCCTGCGCTCAATCCGCTGTTCGTGAGTCTCCTTCATGGCGTGCAGACGCTCCACCGTGTACTTCGCCAGCGCACCTTCGGAGTCGATCAGCTGGTGATGCTGATTGCACAGCAAGATCAGGTTCTCGTACCGATTGCGCTCCTCCGGCGTCAACGGTGAATCGCCCCGCGGACCATTCGGGCTCTCCGCCACGATGTGGGCCATCTCGCCAAGCACCACAACGGGGTCCTCCGGTGTCCCCTGCGCCGTCAGCAGTAAGTCGCATCCGGGAAAGGCGCAGATATTGCCGGAACGCTGGGTCAACTTGCGTTGCTGCGCGACAGGTACGGCCACAGCACCTCCTCCAGGTAACCCACATGCTACGGACGACCTCTGACAAAGGCCCTCCCTCGCACAAGATCGCGAACCGTCAGGGCTCGGCTGCGTCGCAGCACCGCCGGTGGGTCGTCACAAGAGTCGGCCCAGCCTCTGATCTGTTGACCACTGGTTGTGCTGTCTTCGCTCAGTTCCTCGACCTGCTCGGCGAAAGTCCGGTGTGGACACGATGTGCAGTGTGCCGTCCTGAACGGTCAGTTCGATGTCGACGCGGGTGTCGGCTGCCTCGGCGGCTTCGCCGCACCACGTCAGGGTCTCGTCCAGCGCACCGAGGTGGACGGGGAGCGGACGGAAGACCTCCTGACGCATGTCGTCGCGGACCGTGACACCCGTGGCCGGGGCCTAGTCGCGCCCCAGGCCCGACACCGTCCCCTGGCCTATCTAGCAAGAGCCGAGACGAAACATTTGAGGCTCCGGGATTATCTGCGACTGGGGCGCGGAATTGTTTTCAGGGGAGTTCATGCGGGCCGTCGAGACGGCGACAATGTGCCGCGTCGAATTTCTACTATCTACTCACCATCAGAATAGGGCTGGGCCCCCATAGTTACCGGAGTGACCGTGAATCAGCTCTCGCGTCTTCTAGCCGACACGTCGGACGGCATCCTTGACAACACGGCCGAGGCTGAGCCTCCGTCCATGGCAACCGGCAGCGTCGCCCCGAAAGGGCCCTGCCCGGCCGGGGGTCCGCGGGTGCTCGTGGAGTACGTCATTGTCGACGGCGAGGACGCTTACCCGCTGGCCCAGCGCCAAAGCGCCGCGATCCGCGAGGTGATGAAGTGGCTCTACGCCCGCCACAGCGTCCCAGCGGAAGGCAGACAGGCCGAAACGGCCCGCCCTACGCCTTCCCGCACGGAGGGGGACACCACATGACCGTCACCCCACCTGCCCCCCGGTCGCCCTGGGCACCTCCCGTACCCGGCCGCCCCTGGGCCACCGATGGCATCCCGGACGCAGCGGCGCCCCCAGTGACTGTCCCGGTTGCCTGGCTCGGCCGAACCTCCACAGAGGACACCCAGGACCCCACGTTGTCGCTGCCCCGACAGCTGCGCAACGCCAGAGCCGCTCTGCCGGCCGGCTGGGTGATCGTCGCCCACTTCTACGACGTAGAGTCCGGCCGCAAGGAACTGCACGAGCGAGGTAACTCCCTAGCCCACCAGAACCTCAAGATCCCCATCCCACGCGACGGCAGCGTCACCGACCTCCTCAAAGAGGCCCAACGCCCCAATCGCCGCTTCGCTGCCGTTATTTGCGAGTCGATCGAACGCATCGCCCGCCGCACTTACTTCGGCACGAAGATCGAGTACGAGCTGGAGCAAGCTGGAATCGCCCTGTGCGCCGCTGACGAGCCGATCGTCACCGGTCCCAGGGCCAAACTCGCCACACCGACCCTCACCCGGCGCATCAAGCAGGCCGTCTCCGAGTGGTACGTGCTCCAGATGCTCGAGCTGTCCTGGGACGGCTTCATCGAGCACATCTCCCAGGGCTGGAACGTGGGGAAGCCTCCCTACGGCTACCTGGCGGAGAAGGTGCCTCACCCCGTTCCGGCTCGCCGAGCTGAGGGCCGTACCAAGCACCGGCTCATCCCCGACCCGCCGCGGGCCTCAGCGGTCACCTTTATCTTCCAGCTTCGCGGGCTGGATAAGCTCGGTTACGACGCCATCGCCGACCGTCTGAACCTGGACCTAGCAGCTTACCCACCTCCGGAGCCGACCCGCCCCGATGTGGCCCTGGGGTGCTGGAGCGGTTCCGCCGTGCGAGAGATCCTGCGCAATCCAAAGTACACGGGCTACCAGGTCTGGAACCGCCGGGCGATGAAGAAGGGTGGTCGCTACAACGACCCGAAGGACTGGGTGTGGTCACCCCGGCCCGTCCATGAGCCTCTTGTCACCAAGGAACTGTTTGACGCCGTCTCCACCGTGGGCCGCAAACGCCAGAGATCCCGCACCACCCACGGAGCCAACGCGCACCCGGCCACCAAGCGCTCCTACGTCCTGCGATCGTACGTCTACTGCGACACTTGTGATCGCCGCATGTTCGGCAAGTCGCGCCACCAGATCTCTTACTACGCCTGCCAGCCCGACCCCAACGAACATCGTGATCAGCCGTGGTTTCCTGATCACCCCAAGAGCTTGTGGATCCGCGAGCAGATCCTGATCGCTTCCATCTCCCGCTTCTTCGCCACCAGGATCTTCGTACTCGATCGGCGTAGTCATCTCAGAGCCGCCCCCAAAGGCGCTCGGTCCGCGGACGGTGCCGGCGACCGCATCGCTAAGGAGCGGGCCGCGCTGGGGCGCACTATCAGTGCCATCGGCCAGCGCCAGGCCCGTCTCATCCGCACCCTCGCAGACGGCCCTGGCGGCCACGAGGCCAGCGATCTCCACCCGGATCAGGAGAAGCAGTTGCGTGACGCGATCCAACGCGAGCACGCCGTGCTGGGCGCCCAGCGTGAACAGCTCGCCGAGCAGCTGGCTCACCTGCGCGCGCCGAAGCAGGCTGTGCGCGCCGCCGACAACGCGGCTCTGCTGGATGCGCTCCCGCACCTCGATGTGGACCTCGCCCTGGTCCCAGAGGAGATCCAACGACGGCTCTACGGTGCCTTCGGGCTGGAGGTTCGCTACAGCCGGCCCCACGAGGAGCTAACTCTGCGGGTGACGATCCCGGACTACCGGCTTGACGGACTGTTGTTAGCCCACGAGCTGGAGCAATGAAACAAAAAATCGGGCACCCTCAACGTGTTTCCGTTCCCGGAGCACGAAGCAGGCGAAGCCGGGAACAGCGAAGGTTTCACCGGCAATCTAAGCACTCACCTGATCGAGGATCCCGACGGGCTCGACGCGCGACGCGCTGCGGTTGAGTTGGAACCGCACGCGGAGTATGCCCGGCGCATGCGGGGCGGCTGACCAGGCCGCCCTGTCCTCCAGTACGAGATGCGCGCAGCAGTCAGCAGGCGCGGTTCCACCACTCCATAGCATTCAGCGCTAGCACCTTTCTCTCCAGAGTTTTGGCCGCCGTGCCGCTCACGGTGACGACCCAGCAGACGTGAAGATCCGCCCAAGCTAGCGCGGTCTTGCCCCACTTGGTCGCCCGCGTGGACCGCCCGGTTTCAGCCTCCGCCAGCCGCTCGCGACGCCACTGGGGGTCGACCAGTGCCCGGTCGAAGACCGCCTCTCCGAGCCCGGAGGCCAGCGCCTTGCCGCTGGTGTAGCGCCGCAGCCGCCCGCGCAGACCCTTTCCCTGGCGTTCACCTGCCATACTGACGTAGACGAGCGGGCCAGCCGCGCCCCGCTTGGCGAGGTAGACGCCCGGCATCTGCGGCACTTCCGCGCCGACCAAGTGAACCCACTCCGACCACGGGGCTAGGTCCAGAATTTCCTAACTGATCCCCTCGACGTCCACGCGTTCGGGCATGAGCAGTCCTCTCGCCGGACGTTCAGTGTGCGGCGCACATGCAGAACGAGCCGCCGCAGGTGTAACAGCGTGGACGCCCGACGCACCGGCACGACTGCCCGCAGTTCACGGGATCGGTGTGCAACTTCACCTCGTCCGGGTTGCCCGGGTCGTACGCGGCGCGGCAGTACCGGCAGGCAACCTGCCCAGGCGGGGGAAGGTCTTCAACGCCAGGTGTCCTTGGCGGCTCCGTGGGGGGCGACGGACCCGGGTCTCGCCGCGCGTCCGGGTCCTCATCCTCGAAGAGGCGGAACTCCCTGATGGCGCTCCACTCGTTCATCATGGCTGCATCCTCGCAGACGGCGCGGGGCCACCGGCGCGGGGCTTTCAGTAGTCCATGGCGGACGGCATCTCGACGTCGTACTCGGCGTTGTACTCCGCGTAGTACTCGGCTTGGTTCTCCGCGTGCGCGTCGAGGACACCGGAACAGCCTGCGTACAGCATCCAAGCGGCATCATGCAGACGCCGGACGTCCGCGTCGAAGTCGACCCGCTGCTGGTTCGGCCGCGCCCGCACCAACCCCTGTCCCCTGCCACCCTTCACCGTGCTGTATCGGAAGGTCTGCCCCTTCTCGTCGAGCTGGTGCAGCCAGTCCAGGGTGCCTTGAGTGGTCGGATCGATCCGGTCGTTCGGGGGCGGCATCAACCGGCCGAGGTACTGGTTGAATCGGTCCGCCAGATGCGCGATCGCATGGGACGTCGTTAGAAAGCTGTCGAGTTCCTCGGGCGGCACCGACACGCCGTCTCGACGCAGACAAGCCGCAGCCAACCGGATGTTCCACTTCAAGGCGAGTTCGATGGCGTGCCGGTACTGGTAGTAGATCGGCACAGGCAGAGCGTCGTTCGCCCCGGTCCGGATCCAGTGGCTCGCCAGGATGGCGCCGGCCTCCAGGTAACCGAGAGCCAGATCGAGATCGTCTTCTTCAGCACCTCCGAGAACAGCGATGCTGTCCCATTCCGACCGGCGCTGAGGCAGTCGAGTCAGATCGTTAGGGTCATCCATCGGGGCGTCTACGTCATCCACAAGCTCATCGTCCATGGAGCCATGGTGATGGCCCGACTACCTGACGCGCCCGACATTTTCGACCTCTATGGCCGCCCTGCGAGAAGCGGGGAGACCCGAGTTGATCGTCCGCCGTCACTGGAGGATCGACAGCAGCTCCTGGAGTACCGCGTTGAGGCTGGCGGGTTCCGGGAGATCGCAAGACCCACCTCGCCATCGGCCTGGGGATCAGGGCCTGTCAGGCTGGACACCGTGTCGCGTTCGCCACCGCCGCCCAGTGAGTCGCCCACCTCGCCGAACCGCCCCAAGCTCCTGACGTGAACAAGGCCATTGTCAGTGCCGCGTGCGATCCTCAACCCGGAAGCGGGCACTTCAGAAGGAGGCCGGGTGGCGACGGGACGTCCGCGGAAGGATCCACGCGATCCGGTGCTGATTATGCGGGATGCCGGGCTCGAACCACTGGAGCCCTATCCAGGAAGTGATAAGCCCTGGCGCTGCCGCCATGAAGCGTGCGGGAGAGAAGTGTCACCGCGGCTGGGCAACATTGCGGCGGGCCGGCAGGGCGGCTGCCGGTACTGCTCAGGCACGGCATCGATTCCGCCTGAGGCGGTGGTGGCGTTGATGCGCTCGGCCGGCCTGGAACCGCTGGAGCCGTATCCCGGGGCGACACCCCCTTGGCGCTGCCGGCACGTGCCGTGCGGTCGGGAGGTCAAGCCGCGCTACTCGTACATCAAACGCGGAGGGGGACCGTGCCGATGGTGCGCGCCGAACGCGCCGGTCGATCCGGACCAGGCCGCCGCGCTCATGAGGTCGGCGGGTCTGGAACCATTGGAGCCCTATCCCGGGACCGACATGCCCTGGCGGTGCCGCTGCACAACATGCGGCACGATCGGGACTCCCACTCATGGGTCGGTCAAGGGCGGACAAGGGGGCTGCGGCCCGTGCGGGCGCAAGAACGCCGGGCAGGGCATCAGCCGGGCATGGTCGCGTCGCCGCGAACTGCCCCGCACGGACGGCGACCGGGCCGCAATTGAGGCGAAGGACTTCGACCTCGAGCCGCTGGAGTCCTACCCGGGACCGAGCGGGCTGTGGCACTGCCGCCACCTCCCGTGCGGCCGAGACGTCGAGATCAGGTTGAGTAACCTCAGGCGCGGCCTTCGGGCATGCCCGTACTGCCCCCCCTCCCTGGGTGGCCGACGCCGCTGGCCCGCGGACGAAGCCGAGGCCCTCATGCGTGCCGCTGACCTGGAACCGCTCGAACCGTACGCCGGGCGTCGTGACAGGGCGTGGCGGTGTCGCTGCAACGGCTGTGGGCGTGAGACGTCACCGAGTCTGGGCGGCATTCTGGCGGGCCAGGGCGGCTGTCGGCACTGTGCCGACGTGAGGGCGGCAGCGGGTAGAAAGACCGACCCGGACATCGCGGTGGCTGCCATGCGCGCGGCCGGGCTGGAGCCGCTGGAGCCCTATGCCACCTCGGTGACGGCGTGGCGGTGCCGTTGCACAACCTGCGGCAACGAGGTCTCCCCGACGCTCATGAAGATTCGTGCTGGTGGAGGATGCAAGTTCTGTGCCACCCACGGCATCGACCTGTCAGGACCGTCGAAGGTTTACGTGATCACCCACCAGGAGTGGAAAGCCGTCAAGATCGGGATCGGTGCCTGCACCGGCTACACCTCTCGCCTCATCCAACACGAACGCCAGGGTTGGCAACTGCATCAGGCCCGTGACTACACCACCGGCGCAGCCGCCTACGACGTCGAGCAGGCCGTGCTGGGCCACCTGCATCAGGCCGGACTCATTCCTTTCCTCACGAGCGACATCATGCCGAACGGCTGGACCGAGACCTGCTCCGCAGCCCGCATCACGGCGGCCGAGGTCTGGGCCATGGTCGATGAGGAAACACGGAGCGCAGAAAAACCCTATGCGCCCCGAACTGGCGGCCGACCACGTGCCGCGGTCCTCATCGACGCGGAGGCCGCAGCCGCTGAGATGCGGGCTTGCGGATACGAGCCACTCGTGCCGTATCCCGGCCGCACCAACGCGACTTGGCCCTCGCGCTGCATGACCTGCGGGCACGAGGGGCGTCCGACGTTCAATGCCGTCCGTAACGCGGGCCAGCGCTGTCGCGTCTGCCGGGCAAAGGAAACCCAGGCGAAACGCGCCGCCACGAACGCGCCGAAGGCCCAGGAAACCATGCGCGCGGCCGGACTCCAACCGCTTGAACCCTACCCGGGCAGCCAAACACCGTGGCGGTGCCGCTGCACCACATGCGGTCGCGAAACCAGCCCCACCTACTCCAACGTCAACAGCGGTTCGAAGGGCTGCCGGTTCTGTGCCCTCAACTCGGCAACCGACGAGCGTGCGTCCGCCGAAGTACGAGCGGCCGGGTTCGAGCCACTGGAGCCGTACCCCGGCCGTACCACGGACCGTTGGCGCTGCCGCTGTTCCTGCGGAAACGAGGTCATGACGCGCCTGTCATCCGTCCGGTCTGGAACCACCGGCTGCAAGAAGTGCCCCCGATCCGGTGGCCGAACCGATCCCGCGACAGCCGCCGCGGAGGCACGCGCCGCCGGGTTCGAGCCGTTGGAGCCCTATCCGGGGAAGACCACCGACCGGTGGCGCTGCCGCTGCAGGTGCAGCACGGCCATCACCCTCACCCTGACCAGCATCAGAGGAGGCCGTACCGCGTGCGGAACGTGCTCCCGAGGCGCGACTCGATAACCGTCGGTCACGATGCACCCCGCCGCTGCACCAGTAGTCGAGCAAGCCCGGGTTCCGTCGTACCAACCTTCTTTAGGAGATCGCTGCCGCCCGACGGCATCCTCGGTATCGGCCCCCTTTGAAGATGAGTTCGCCGGATCATGAGCGCCTCGGCGTCCAGCGATGTGGCCGACGTCCTGTCGACGGTAGTCGACGTCAGCTGACATGGGCAGGCCGCACAGTCTTCAATGGCGTCATGGCCACGCCGATGCCAACACCCCCGCCTCCGCCCGCCACTCTGGAGACGATCGCGGGTAGCGCCACGCTGGACGCAGTCCTGGAGTGTCTACGCGCGCGGCGGCCGGTGTTCCACTCCGAAGCCGATCTCCAGCACAGTTTCGCCCTCGCTGTAGGCGAGGTCGCACCGGATGTCAGGTGCCGTCTCGAGATCCCGGTACGCGGAAGCAACGCCTCGGAGTACCTGGACCTCCTGTGCCTGGGGCCGGCGAGCCGTACGGCAATCGAGTTCAAGTACGTGACCCGACAATGGTCGGGTACAGCAGGGACGCCTCCCGAGGAGTACGCCTTGCGCGGACACAACGCCCCAGACGTCGCACGTAGGGACTTCCTGCGGGACGTAGCAAGGCTGGAACGCTTCTGCGACCGCGAGGACCAGAACGGGCTGGCCCTGCTCATCACAAACGAGGCGGCCCTGTGGCGCCCCAGGCAACGCAGGATGCCCACCAGGGACGAGGAGTTCCGCATCCACCACGGGCGCCAACTGAGCGGCACCTTGCTGTGGGCCGGCGGTTCCTTCCCGGACAACACCCGAGTGCTGCGCGGCGCCTACACGCTCGCCTGGCGTCAGTACACCCAACTGGAGGGTTCAAGTGGCGAGTTCCGCTGCCTTGCGGTGTTCATCACTCCGAGCGCCGCGCAGCCCCAGTGGCCACACGAGACGTAACCAGCAGACTGCCTCGCATGTCATTGATCACGGGAATCTGCCCTGATGGGAATCTGCCCTGGGTGAAGGCACTAGCCTCGATTCCGGAGACATCGAAAACCTCCTTCACGACTCCGAGCAGCACGTGGATCCAAACGTCGTCGAGCAGACCGTCGGGGGCTCATGCCGACGGCCGGTGGAACGGCATGTGAGTGTCGATCACCTTCGGCACCAAGACTGTGAAGGCAGTGTGAAAGCACTGGTCATTCGATATGGTGATCCCCTTCACAGCAAGGGGGGCGCAGTGCCGTACACCGCAGAGATCAGCCGAACCAATCCGGGTTGCTTCATCTTCCTCGTGGACCAGTCCGCCTCCATGAGCGATCCCATGGGCGCCGGTGAGGTCGCGCAGCAGAGGGCCGAGGTCGTCTCCGACGCGATCAACCGGCTGCTGACCGAACTGTCCGTCAAGTGTGCCAAAGAGGAAGGCGTACGGGACTACTTCCACGTGGCCGTGATCGGGTACGGACACAATCACGTGGGCTCCGCGTTCCAGGGGGCGCTGGCCGGGCGCGACCTCGTTCCGCTGAGCGAGGTCGCCAACAACCCGGCGCGGGTGGAGAGCCGTACCAAGAAGGTGCCGGACGGCGCCGGCGGCCTGGTCGAGACCTCGGTGCAGTTCCCGGTCTGGATGGACCCGGTGACCAACGGCGGCACGCCCATGACACGCGCCCTCGGCTACGCTGACAGCCTCGTCGCGAACTGGGTCGAGGCCCACCCGAGCGGCTTCCCGCCGATCGTGCTCAACCTCACCGACGGCGAGTCCACCGATGGCGACCCCACCAGCGCCGCCATCGCGCTGGCCTCGCACGCCACCGCGGATGGCGCGGTCCTCCTGTTCAACCTCCACGTGTCCGGCAGCGGCGGCACACCGGTCACCTTCCCGGACAGCGAGGAGGGGCTGCCGGACACGTACGCCCGGCTGCTGTTCCAGATGTCCAGCGTGCTGCCCAGCCACATGCGCTCCTACGCGGCCTCGCAGGGGCACCGCATCAGCGAGACCACCCGGGGCTTCGTCTACAACGCGGACATCACCTCCATCGTGGAGTTCCTGGACATCGGCACCCGCGCCACCGAGCTGCGCTGACCACCGAGACGGAGCTGCGCTGACCATGGAGGACGTTTCGGCCCTGCCGGAATGCCAGCTGCTGCGGGTGCCCAAGGCGGGCAACACGCTCAAGGAGTGCGAGGACGCCGGGCGGTCCTGGGTCGGGGACGCACGGGCCGACGACCAGGGCCGTACCGTCCTCCCACTGTACGCGGCGGTGTCCGACGGCGCCTCGGAAAGCCTGCTCGCGGGCGCCTGGGCAGAGCGTCTCGTCGCGGACGCCGTCGAGTCGATGTCCCTCGGCCGCGACTGGTGGGACGACGTGGACACGTTCGTCGTCGACCTCATGGAACGGTCCGCGCCTCGCTGGGAGGCGTACCTCGAGTGGTACCGGGCGGAGCGCGACGCCCGTGGCCGGCCCATCACCTGGTACGAGCAACCCGGCCTGGAGAAGGGCGCGTTCGCGACCGTCCTGGGGGCGGAGGTCCGAGCCACCGTGTCCGGTGACGGTACGGCCGATTGGTCCTGGCACGCCTTCGCCCTGGGCGACAGCTGCCTGTTCCACCTGCGGGACGGTGTCGTCCGGCGGGCCTTCCCCGTCGAGGACGTCGAGGGCTTCGGCATCACCCCCCAGCTCCTCGGCAGCCGTAACCACGACACGGCCCTGGTGGCCCAGCGGCTGCGGCTCGCCCACGGCACCCTGGCGCCGGGCGACGAGGTGCTGCTGGCCAGCGACGCGCTCGCGGCCTGGCTGCTGTCCCCGCACCACGGGCACCGGGCACCGGGCACCGTGCTGGCCACGCTTGCCGAGGTGGGCGATGAGCCCTTCACGGAGTGGGTGGAGGACCAGCGGGCGCGCGGGCTCATGCGCAACGACGACGTGACCCTGATCCGGATCCGGGTGAGAACGGAGGCGTGATGGCTGTGTCCCGCGGCGGTCGCCAAGCCACCGGAACCGGTGCGGTCCGGAAGTTCCCCACGGGCGCGAACTACGCGGAGGCCCTGCAGCACCCCGAACTCTGCTTCCGCGATCCCGATCTCCAGCAGGGAACCGTCCAGCAGAGCCCCGTCCTCGGACCCAAGGCGATCTCTGGCAACTTCGCCAGCGTCTTCTCCGTCACCACGCGGGACGGGCAGCGCTACGCGCTCAAGTGCTTCACCCGAGACACCTCCGCCATCGGCGTCCGTTACACCGCGATCAGCGCTGCCCTGCGCGCCCTCGACACCAGTGGCCTCTCCCAGCCGTGGCCTATGCGCTTCGAGTTCTTGGAGCAGGGCGTGCTGGCTCTCGGCGACTGGTTCCCGGTGGTGCGGATGGCGTGGGTGCAGGGCACCGACCTCATGTCATGGATCGACCGCCACCGCCACGACTCGGCTGCCGTCCTCGCCCTAGCCGACCGCTTCCTCGCGCTGGCGGGCGACCTGGAGGACCACGGCATCGCCCACGGCGACCTGCAGCACGGCAACATCCTCGTGGCGGACGACAACACCCTCCGGCTCGTCGACTACGACGGCATGTACGTCCCCGCCCTCAAGGGCGAGGCGGCGACGGAGAACGGCCACCGCAACTACCAGTCGCCGCAGCGCAGCGCCGCCGACTTCGGGCCGACCATGGACCGCTTCTCGGCCTGGCTCATCCACCTCTCCCTAATCGCCGTCGCCACCGACCCCGGCCTGTGGACCCAGCTCCACGACACCCAGGGCGAGTACCTGATCCTCTCCGAGCCCGACTTCAAGGATCCGGCGACCTCCCTGGCCTGGCCCCTGCTCCTCGGCCACTCCGACCAACGCGTCCGCACGGAGGCCGCCCGCGTCCAGGGCTTCCTCGGGCAACCCTGCTCCGGGCTGCCCCGCCTGACCGCCGCCGCCCTCACGCTCCCCGTCCCACCCCGCAAGCGAAAGGGCGGCGCCGCGGCTCCGACGGCGACCAGCGGTACGACGGGTGCCGCCGCCCCGGCAAATGCACCTTCCGGTGGCATCCCAGCCTGGCTGGTGGATCGCGTGGCGTCCGCCCCCGCCAGAGCGGTGCCGACTAGCGCGCCGGCCCCCGCCTCCGCTGGCTTCACCGGGCGCCGCCCTCGCGACCTGGCGGCCGCGGCCACCGCCGTACTGAGCACCGCCGCCCCCGCCGTGCTCGCGGTCACTGTCGGACAGCCGGAGGGCTACCTGCCTGCCGCGCAGGGGGCCGCCCTACTCGCCTCGGCCGCCATGATCGGCGTAGGCCGGCGGCTCAGGCCGGAGTACCGCACCGCCCGCCAACGGGTCCGGGGACTACGTCGCCGGGCCCGCGAACTCAAGGATCCGGCCGGCGCCCACCGGCGGCTGGAGCAGGAGATCCAGAAGCTGGACGCCGCCACGGCCAAGGACGGCGCGGCCACCGACAAGCGCATCCAGACCCTCCAGACCGACCTGCGCGACGGACTGGCCCGCATCACTATGGACCTGAACCGCCGCACCGACCAGTCCGGCAAGCGCAAGGCGGAACTGCCCGCCAGAGAGCAGAGCATGATCGCCGCCGCGCTGGAACCCGCGGTGCGCCAGCACGTCGAGGCGAAGCTGCGCGCCACCTCGATCCAGGAAGCGCGGTCACTGCCGAACATGGGCGCCAAGACGGTCGGGGCTCTGGTGCAGGCCGGTATCCGCACGGCGGCCGACTTCACGGGGGTGTCCTACTCCCAGAGCCAGGGTTCCGGGAGCCGTGTCGCCTACTTCGTCCGCCCAGGCGGCCACCACGTCCGCGTGTCCGGCGTGGGCGAAGCGCGGGCGAGTGCCCTCGACGCATGGCGGCGGTCCCTGGAGCAACGGGCCAGGGCCTCCGCACCCGCCAAGCTGCCCGGGCCCGCCCTGACGAGGATCCGCGCAGAGATCGCCACGCTGCGGGCGCAGTACGACCAGGAGGTAAAGCAGGCGGAGAGCAAGGCCCAGCAGGACAGGGACGTCCTCCAAAAGCAGATCACCGACGAACGGCAGCGGCTCACGGCCGACCGACAGCAGCGCGCTATGGAGACCCAGCGCAGGCGTGCTGACCTGTTGCAACGCCAGAAGCAGCTGAGCGGCGCCGAGGCGGAACGAGCGAGAGTGAAGGGCGAACTCAGCACCGCACGGACGGAGACCCGACGCAACCTCGGTGTCCGGAAATACGTCACATTCCTGTTGACGGGCCACTGAACCAGGCGACAGGACAGGGAGATCGGGCTCGGCCGTCTGGTTCCTCCAGTCCGGTGAGACGGCCGGCAGCGGCCCCATGTCGCCTTCGACCACGAGGGACTGGACGTCTTCGTGCTGGAGACGGGTGAGTACGGCTTCCGTCGTTGCCAGACCGCGTTGATGACGGCCTCCGTGAATGCAGGCAGGAGGACAGAAGGCACGGTGAGGACTGCCTCGGACGTGGCGTCCGTCCATCCGTCACCGGGAATGGGGTGGTAGAAGCCGCCGTCGCGGCGCAGCGTCAGTACAGTCCGGCGGAGCAGGTCTCGGGCGACTTCCTCGCCGTCGCGGTCGAGGAGGCTGCAGTTCTGGCCGAGGACGAGGTCGAGTTTGCCGGTGTCGTCGTCATCGAGCGGCAGTGAGACTAGCGGGCCGGTGTCCGGTGCGGGGGCTGATCCGTAGACCGGCCGCCCCGATATGAACTTGAAGGGGCGGAGGGTCCAGCCGCCCGGCCCGAGGAGGCGGTTCAGCTTCGCGACCCCTTGGGATGAGTGGTCAACGTCGGGCTGCACCTCGGGATGCACGAACCGCGCTAGGAAGGCGAGCAGAACCTCGTCAGGGCCATCGAGGAGTTGAAACTGGGGGTATTCGAAGACCCAGTCGTCAGACCAGTCGAGTGGGTTGTTGATCCGGTACTGGAAAATGTCTTCAGGTGCCGCCGTGAACCGGGAGTCCGTCGACGCCAGCCTGTCGAGGTCGTACAGGGATCCCAAAAAGTCGACCTCGTCGATCATTCCCCACCAGGGGCCGCCCTCACCGCACAGGTAGTCGAAGATGTCGCGTCGCGCGAGTGTCGTGATCCTCTGTGTGCTCTGTGGCGCCGGGTAGGCGCGAACTGCGTCATGCCCCCAGGATGGACGTCCGTCGACTCACCCGGCAGGCGAATGAACATCCTGGCTTTCTGACTTCAGACGCCATCCGCTTTATGCGCGTGATCGTTTGGATCGGGCTAGGTGCGCATGAACTCCGGCTGGCTCCCGGCATAGCCGGGAGCCAGGACGTCAACGCGAGGGCGGCCGTCACCGCGGTATCCACCTCGCGCGATGCCAGCCGCTCCGGGCAACCGGTGGTGCCGCCCCGGCAGCGACCCCGCCGTTTGGCAGACCTCGGCCTTCGTGTGGGGTCTGCGCACCACGGGTTTAGCGTCGCTGGCAGCGATCCCGTAGCTCGGCGATGACCGCCCTCTCGTGTGTGTTGAGATCCCCGTCAACGGCGGCGACCCGTTCGGCGGCGTAGACAACGTCACTGAGATCCCCAGGCTCGGCATCGATGCGGTGCCATACCTCGCCCGGGTCAATGTTGACGACGTTGGCGAGTTGCTCGTCATCGACCTGATGCCGTTCCCAGGCAAGCCGCGTCAGCCGCTGGAACAGCAGGCGCTCGGCGTCAGTGATCTCGCCGTCCGCGTTGATGACGAGCCACGCGACCCACAGCATCAGCCTCGGGTGCTGCGTACGTCGGATCAAAGTGTCGGCGAGTTCAATTACCTCTGCCTCGTCACGAAACACGGATTTGGCATAGCGTCCTGCGGCCAAGGTCGTGTAGCGGTTCACGAGGATGGTCAAGGGGATGCCAACGCCGGGGATGCCGAACTTGATGATATTGCGTTGCAGGAGGTGTTTCCCGACGAACGGAAGGCTTTTCGCGGCGGCAAGGACCGCACCGGAGTAGTACTTCTTGAGGACTTGCCGGACCAGGCCGGGTACGAACTTCAGGCTGACGCGGGCGGCTTCTCCGGCCTTTATACCGAGTGCCACCCGGACGAGTTTCATCGTGTCTTCGGGATCGTCCACGTCCAGGGGAATCCGGTAGATCACCGCGATGTCGTAGGCCAGGCGCATCTGCAGCTGGGTAATGTACGTCAGGTCAACCATAAAGGTGAAGACACCGGCCGGAACAGTGGCAGGGCTGGCGCCACCCAACGACCCGATGGTGGCAGCGATCGTCCCGTTGTAAAGGCTGGAGGTGATCCCGCCTTCAATCATGGCGTTCTTTACCGCGAGCTTGATCTGCTGCCCGACTATGCCGTCCGCGGGCACGCCCTTGTACTTCTGCTGGAAATACTCCCAGGTGGCCTTCTCGGCGTACGACCGCAGCGCCTGGGTGCAGAGTTTCGTAAACCAGCCGCCCGACTTGATGTCGTCCGCGCTCAGCCCTGCGACAAACTCCCGCAGTTTGGCCCGCTCCTTTTCGACAGCTTCGCGGTCGGCGTCGGCGTCGTCGTCGCCGGCGTTGTCGTCGCCGGCGTTGTCGAAGCTAGGCAGCACTTCGGTCACAGCGGGGTCCCCTCCCAGATAGTTCAGCGACCTGCAAGGTTGCCAGATATGGGCAGAGGAGCGGTGGTACCCGCGCAATCCCACCGCTCCTCGTTGTGGGGGGGTCACGTCGTCGCGTGACCTCAGTGACCGACACCGGCATACGCGAGGTCATCGTCATCGACTCCGGCCGCGCCGGATTCACCGCCGCCCTCTACACCGCCCGCGCCAGAGTTCAAGCCGCTCCTCTTCGGCAGCGCCATCTTCGTCGGCGGTGCGCTCACCACCACAACCGAGGTCGAGAACTTCCCCGGCTTCCCCGAGCGCCCTTGACGGGGCTGAAGCGCACCATGACCCCGTCAAGGTGCGCCATACGGTCCGCTACCGTGCGCGCTTTCCCTCCCTTCGCGGGCCGATGCGCGCACGGCCGCGTTTATCCAACGGCCCTGTCGGCGGCAGCCTGTGCTCGTGCCTATGTTCCGGGTCCCGACCAATGACAGGTTCCACGGTGCCGTCGTGGGCAGGACAGCACCGTAGAGGGGCGCGGCCGTCCCAGGTGGCGTAGTGCAGTCGTGACGAGCGTGTGGGGCCAGACGGCGTGTGCCCAGCGTTCTCGCTTTACGCGCCTCAGGCACCCCGCCCAGCCGGGGGCTCTCGCTGGCGGTTCTCAGTCGAAGATTGCGTACAGGTCCTTCATCAGGGCCGCGGGACCGCTCCGCGGGACCGCTTGCGGCTCCACGGCGGCTGGCAGGCCCACGCCGACATAACGTGCCGGGGCCAGCGCGTACTCATGCTCGCGCACAGTCGCCACATCCGCCGAGAAGCAGAAGCCGGACTCGTCTTGGTAGGCCAGGTTTGCTTCCTGCGCTGATGCCGTGCCTCGCCAGGCGTGGTAGGTGCCAGCGATTTTTGCGAGGTCGGCTTCTGTCAGATTCCGCTCGGTCCGGTCAACCATCTC
This sequence comes from Streptomyces albidicamelliae, assembly GCF_025642175.1. Lineage (NCBI taxonomy): Bacteria > Bacillati > Actinomycetota > Actinomycetes > Kitasatosporales > Streptomycetaceae > Streptomyces > Streptomyces albidicamelliae. Next base: position 1,416,565 of record NZ_CP106795.1, read on the forward strand.
GCCCATTCCGCGGGCGTCGATGAAAAGGGTTGTGCCGCGCCGGTCGTCCAGGCGTTTCGCGCCCTGGGGGGACTTGTCTTTGGTCAGGAACCACAGGCAGGCCGGGATCTGGGTCGTCCGGAAGAGTTGGGGCGGCAATGCAACCATGCAGGCGACCAGGTCAGCTTCCACCATCGCCTGGCGGATCTCAGCCTCGACTCTGGGCGAGGAGTGTGAGCCGTTGGCGAGGACGACGGCGGCCGTCCCGCGGTCGGACAGTTTCGAGACGGCGTGCTGGAGCCACGCGAAGTTGGCGTTGTTCCTCGGAGGAACCCCGTACTGCCAACGGACGTCGCTCTCGTCCCGCGCCCAGTCCCTCATGTTGAACGGCGGGTTGGCCATCACGAAGTCGGCCTTGAGGTCCGGGTGCTTGTCGTCGGCCAAGGTATCGCCCCAACGGGCGGCCAGGTTGGCGTCGATGCCGTGGATGGCGAGGTTCATCTTGGCCAGGCGCCAGGTGCGCTCGTTGACCTCTTGGCCGTAGACCGCGATGTCGGCCTTGTGGCCGCGGCCCCCGTGTGCCTCGATGAACTTGCTCGCCTGGACGAGCATGCCGCCTGTGCCGCACGCCGGGTCGTACACGCGCCCGTTGTACGGCTCCAGAATCTCCACGATCAGCCGGACCACTGATTGAGGGGTGTAGAACTCGCCACCCTTCTTGCCCTCCGCGCGCGCGAAGTTGTTGAGGAAGTACTCGTACACGTCGCTCAGCACGACCTGGGCCGGCTTGTCCTCGGTGCTGCCGAAGCGCGCGTCGGTGATGAGGTCGAAGAGTTCGGCCACGCGCTGTTGGCTGGCGTCATCGCGGTTGAAGACCTTGGGGAGAACGCCCGCCAGAGAGGCGTTCTCCCGCATGACCGTGTCCATCGCCTCGTCGAGGAGCTTGCCCACACCCTGCCTCTTAGCGTTCGCGGCGATCCAGGGCCAACGGGCGGTCTCCGGTACCCAGAAGACGTGGGCGCCGGTGTACTCGTCGCGGTCCTCCAGGAAGACGCCGATTCGGTCGTCCGAGAGGCCGTCCTCGGCAAGCTCCTTGGCGAGCTTGTTCCGGTGCTCGTCGAACGCGTCGGAGACGAACTTTAGGAAGATCAGCCCGAGTATGAACTCCTTGTACTGGGCGGAGTCGACGGAGCCGCGCAGCTTGTCGGCTGCCTTCCAGAGGATCGCCTGGATCTCCTCGGGGGTGGAGGCGCTCAAGTTTCCTCCTGCTCGGTGGACTTCTTCTCGCGCGGTGGCATGCGGTGGACGGTTCCTTCCACCGAGTCATTGTCCATGACCGAGGTTTGTGGTGTCTCGCGAGCGTTGTACCGTACCGGCGACCTACTGTTTTTCTCATTGTCTTGAACCGGGGGCGGGGCGAAGGTGTCGACTATCGGACTGGCCGCAGCCATCGAGGAGCTGCGCCAAGAGCTGTACGAGGCGCAGCAGCTTGGCATCAACCAGCAGTTCGCCTTCGGCGTCGAGGAGGCCGAGCTGGAGCTGCAGCTGGAGCTGCGTAAGTCCGCCAAAGGGGACGGCAAGCTTTCCTTCGGCGTAGTTGTCGTCGGCGCGGGGGGCGAGCAAACCACCGTCCGTACCCACAAGCTGGTGCTGAAGCTGTCGGTCAAGGACCGGGCCCTCGGAGGCGCGCGCCCCGAGATCGGCGACGACGAGTTCGGGTCGCTGGACGAGGAGTGACGTGGATCGCCGCAGACTGGCTCTGATCCGCAGCGGGGGCACCGGTGAGGGGCGCCTCACCGTCGGCTCCGGCTATCTGATCGCCCCGCGGCTCGTACTGACCGCCCGCCATGTGCTGGAGGACCGCGACACGGGAACGCTGTGGCCGGTCATCACCGTACGCGTAGGCCACCACCTCGACGGCGAGACGACGCGCGCGGACGCGGAGCTGCTCTGGGCCCACCCGGACGGGCTGGACGTCGCACTGCTGCGCATCGACCGCAAGATCGATCCGCCCGGCTCCGTCCGCTGGGGTTGCCCAGCGGGCACCGCGCCGTTGCCGTACGAGGGCCTCGGCTATCCCTGGGCCGCCAAAGGGGAGACCCGGGCCCCGGAGCACCTGCGCGGTGTGCTGCCGGTCCTCTCTGGAGGCAAGGACCGCTACGTCCTCGACCAGGGACCGGCCCCCACCGCCCGTACCGACGGCGGGAACGCCTGGGGCGGGGCCTCGGGCACGGCGATCTTCTGCGGCGGCCACCTCGTCGGCGTCGTGACCGAGGAGGACCACGCCTACGGAGCCCGTCGGCTGATCGCCCTGCCGGTGTCCTCCTTCGCCGGGGACGGCGGCTTCGTGTCCCACGTCGAGGAGCAAACCGGTCGGTCTCCCGAGCTGAGTGCGATCGGCGCGTCCCTGCCCGAGGCCGGGCCCGCCGCCGAGCGCACGCCCGCTGAGCGCGAACTGGAGACGCTGCTTGCGCCGTTGTTCTCGCACCCCGGCGTCCGTGTCGACCACGCCCGGGCCCTGGCGCGCGAACTGGGCTACGAGGCCCAGGGGTATGAGCCCACTGCTGCCGACCTCGTGGCGCTCCTCATGGCCCATCCCCGAGCGCTCGCGTCTCTCGGCGAAGCCCTCGCGAGCAGCGCGCAGGGGACGGCCCGCACCGCGCTGACTCGTCTGTTCTCGTGGGCCAGGGGACTCGACTGCGGGTCGCTGCTCTCCGTGAACGAGTACGACGCCCTGATCGGCCTGCTGCGCCGGCTCTGCGAGAAGCAGCCGGCGCTGCTGCCCCGAACAGCCGGTGAGGCGCTGCGGTACGTCGTACTTCCGGAGATCCTCACCCGTCCGCAGCTCAGCGCGGACGATGTCTGCGGCGTGGTCGAGGGCTTGGAGGATCTGTCCGACGGTGTGAGCGGTCCCGAGGATGCCCCGCCGGTGCCGGCGCTACTGCGGCTCGTCGAGTACGTGGCGGCGGCCGCGGGCAACGGGCTGGGCGACGACCTGCGCGCGTGGTCGGGGAAGACCGCCCGGCGGCTCGGTATCCACGCCGGGGCCTTGGCCGAGCGGCGTGCGGACGCCGCCCAGTGGGCGAAGCGCGCAGCGTCGCCGGTGTCGCGGGTCGTGATGGAGTTGGCACACGACCCCGCCGCAGGAGACGACCGGTACCGGGTCCGGATTCTGCTCGTCCGCGACGACGGTTCGTACCGCGTGCTCAAGGAGGCGGAGTCGGAGCCCAAGACCCCGCGGGAGGCGGCGAGCACCCTGAGCGAGGCGGTCTTCGCCGCGGCCCAGGAGCCGGGGCAAGGCGACCATGTGCCGTGGGTGACCGTCGTGGTCGACCGGGCGGGGCTCGACTTGGCCGTCGACGAATGGGAGCCCGGAGCGCTCGACGACATTCTTCCGGCGTGGCCGATCGGAGCGGAATACCGCGTCTCCCTGAGCTGCCCGGAACTCAGTGACCAGAGGCCGGAACGCGAAGGCGACCAGGAGCGCCGGTGGAAGAACGGACGCGCGTCGGTGCTCGTCACCGGCCGGACGTCCGGCGACGCCAGGCAGCTCGTGAATCTGCTGAAGACTGAGCATCGTGATACCGCGCGGGTGGTTCTCCACGGCCCCGCCAACGAGCGTCGGTCCTGGTTGCTGAAATGTCTCGTCCTGGGCGTCCCGGTCGTGCTGTGGGACCGTGAGGCCATTGGCTACGAGGACGCAGGGAGACTGGAGATCCTGGCTCCCGCCGGCGACCTGGAGGGACTTCCCGAGCGGGTCCGGGGCTTCCGGAGCGACTCGGCGGCTTGCCCGGCGGAGCGGCGGGCACGGCCCTCCCTCGTGTGGGAACCGGAAGGTCGTCTCCCGCAGACTGAGTCGCTTCAACTGAGTGACCCTTGGAGAGGATCGCACGCGTCATGACCACCTCAGAGCCCCTGGCCGGTACAAGCCCTCGGCTTTCATCCTCCGACGGCGGAGGCGACGACTGGTGGCTGTTCCGCGGAGACGGCGAGCGCCGTGAGGTACCGTTCCCCGCTGCACCCCCGTGGCGCCGGTTCGACCGGCAGGAGACCGTGACCGGTGACAGGGTTCCGTACCCGCGGCCCTACCTCATCGGCCCCGACGAGGTGGAGGTGGTGAACGCGGCACTCCACCTGCGCCGACCCCTCCTGGTGACCGGGCAGCCCGGCACGGGCAAGTCCTCGTTGGCCCACGCCATCGCTCACGAACTCGCGCTCGGCCGTGTCCTGCAGTGGCCGGTGAACAGCCGCTCAACTCTTCAGGATGCCCTTTACCTCTATGACGCCGTCGGCCGGCTGCGCGAGGCGACCCTGCGGCGCGACGCGGACGGCACCGAACCGGACATCGGCCAGTACATCCGGCTCGGCCCTTTGGGCAACGCGCTTGTGCCCCGGGAGCGCCCCCGCGTGCTGCTCATCGACGAGCTGGACAAGGGTGACGTCGATCTACCCAACGACCTGCTGACCGTCTTCGAGGAGGGTGAGTTCGCCATCTCCGAACTCACCCGGCTGCCCGCGAGCCACGCACCGGTACACGTTCGAACCGACGACCTGGATGAGACCGCCCCGGTCACGCGCGGCCGCGTCCGCTGCCGTGAGTTCCCGGTTGTAGTCATCACCAGTAACGGCGAACGGGAATTCCCGCCCGCCTTCCTGCGGCGCTGCGTTCGCCTCGATCTCCCCGAGCCCAACGAGCGGCGGCTTCGGGAGATCGTCGCCGCGCACCTCGGTCCCGACGCCCTGGACGACACCGACGACCTGCTGCGGGAGTTCCTCGAACGCCGTGCCGAGGGCGAACTGGCCACCGATCAGCTGCTGAACGCAGTCTTCCTCCGCAAGGGTGGCGTGAACCTCGACGCGGCTTCCCTCCTCCAGGGCGTCCTGCACCGTCTCGGCGGAGCCGTGTGACGCCGTGATCTCGCGCGTGACGAAGGTCCTGGCCGAGAGCGGGGTGGAGCTCTCTCTGGAGGAACTCCTGGACGCCATGTGGCTCGCCGGGAAGCTGCCTCGGGACTCCGGGCCCCTGGTGCGCTCCATCGGCGTGGCCGCTGCGAGCTCGGAGCGGCACGGCGAGCCCCACCACGAGGGGTCGACGGTGGCGGCGCCGGAGGCCGCGGAGCCCGCACCAGAGCCGACCGCTGCGGAGTCCACGAAGAAGCGGTCCGCGCGCCCGCTTCTGGCCTCGGCGCAGGCCAGTCCCACCGAAGACGCGCCAGCGCTCGCGGGCCTGTCACCGGCGTTCGCAGTCCGCGCCCCGGACAGCAGCATCCTCGGCGCCGGGCAGCTCCGGCTCGGCAAGTCCCTCCGGCCGCTGCGGCAGCGCTTCCCCGACCGGCGCCAGCAGGAACTCGACGTCACACGAACCGTCGCTGCCATCGCTGAGACGGGCGTGCCCGAGACCGTCGCCCGTGCGGTGCGCACCCGCTGGCTGTCCCTGGCCCTCGTGGTTGACGACGGCGTCTCCATGGTCCTCTGGCAGCGGCTCGCCGCCGACGTCCGGGCACTGATGGAACGTGCTGGGGCCTTCCGAGACGTGCGTGTGTACGGACTCGACACGCGCAGCGACACTCCGTCTCTGCGGACCACCCCCTACCGCCACCGCGGCCGGCTCTTATCGCCGAAGGTCCTGTGCGACCTAACCGGCAACACCCTCGTCCTGGTCGTCAGCGACGGTGTGGGCGAAGCCTGGCGGGACGGCGGGATGCGCCGGGTGACGGACCGCTGGGGACGTTGCGGTCCCATCGCGATCGTCCAGGCACTGCCGTCCCGGCTCTGGGCGAGCACCGGCATCGGCGCACGGCGCTGGCAGGTCACCACCCATCGCCGCGGCGGCCCCACCCGCGCCTGGCACGTCACCGACCCTGACCTGCCGCCGGACCTGGTCCGCTTCGACTCCGTACCCGTCCCGGTCCTCGCGCCGACCCCTGCGGCCGTCGCCGACTGGGCGTGGCTCGTCGCCTCACCCGGCGGCACAGCGCTCCTCCCGCTGTGGGACGCCGGCCGTCCCGGCTCCAGCCGGACCGTCGCCGACGCCCGGGACGGCGACGCCGCCGAAGCGGTACTCCGCTTCAGGGAGGCCACGTCCGCCGAGGCGTATCGGCTCGCGGCCCACGTGGCGGCCGTCGCCCCCGTCACGCCGCCCGTGATGCGCCTGGTGCAGGCCGCCCTCGGGCCGCCGACAGACATCGGACACCTCATGGAGGTGTTCCTAGGGGGCTTGATGCACGAGCTCGACGCCGACGGTGCGGACCGGCTGCCGCACCACCGGCGGTACGACTTCACAGACGGCGCCCGGCGCGTTCTCCTCAGCGCCGTCTCCCCTAGGGAATTGCTGCGCACCGCCGAGGCTGTGACGCAGCGCATTGAGGCCGCCGTCGGCCGCGCCCCGGTCTTCCCGGCGTGGGTCGGGCACCCGGACGGCGCGGCCGTCATCGACGACACCGGGCGCTCCTTCGGCTGGCTACGGGAGCAGGCACTATCGCGGCTCGGCATCCCGTCCGCCGACGCAAGGCCAGTGGCGCCCATGCCGAAAACCCGTGTCCCCGAGGGCGAGACCGGGGATTCCACCGAGCCCCGGGACTCCGCAGCCGCCGGGACTGATGAGGCGTACGACGACGCGCCGGGCGAGACCCTGCCAGCCGGCTGGGTGGAGCTCCTGCCGGAGGACCCGGTACGGCTCGGTCGATTCCGGCTCCGTGCACGCAGTGCCCACGGGTGGCCTCACCTGACGATGTACCTGGCCGAGGACGATGACGGCACCGTCGCCACGGTCCGGGCGCCGGTCATGCTGCATACCCGCGACCCGGGAACCGCGCGGGACCTCGTCCGGACGGAAGCCGAGTGCCTGACGCGGATGCAGGGCACGCATGCCCCCGCACTCCTCGGTGTGGCGGCGCCCACCACAGGGGAGCTGCCGTGGGTCGCGGCGAGCTGCGTCCACGGCCGCACAGACGCCCCGTCCTCACCGCCCGCACCGAACCTGCGCGCCGTCCTCGACGAACACGGGGGAATGGTCCCGGAGGAGCTTTTCTTGCGGATCGGGCTGGGCCTGACGGAGGCCGTTGCCTTCGCCCACTCTCGGGGGCTCGTGCACGGCTCGCTCTCACCCCTGGCCGTTCTCGTGACCGACCGCGACGTCCGGCTGGTCGGTTGGGCGACCGCGACGATCGACGGAGTCGACAGTGCTCACCGCGACGTGCTGCCCCTCAGCGACACCTACCTGGAGGCGGACGACGACGAGCGGTCGCTCACGCCGCAGAGCGATGTGTACGCCGTCGGTGCGCTGCTGCTGGCCTTCCTCTCGGGACGGTGGAGCGACCCCAGGGACGACAACTCGCGACATGGTCCCCTGACCAACCCCAGGATCGGCCCGGTGCTCCTGCGGACTCTTTGGCGTTGCTTGGAGCGTGACCCCGCCCGCAGACCCTCCGCCGCTACCCTGGCCGAGGCGTTCGCCCTTGCGTCCGGAGGCCCGACGGCCGACCGAGCGTCGGAGGAGGTCGTCGCTGAGGACGTCCGGCGGGTTCGGGATCTGGCGGGGCGGGACATCGGCACCTACGGGCTGGAATTCGCCCGTCTTCTCCTGACGTTCTCGAACCAACTGGCCTCCGTGGGGCAGCGGGAGGAGTCGCTCGCTGCGGCCCTGGAGAGCGTGGAGGTGTACCGAGAGCTGCTGTCGGTAGGGGGTAACTCCGCCCCCGTCCCCTTCTCGTCTGGTCTCGCCGAGGCCCTCAGTAATCTTTCCGTGCGACTGGGCGAAGCCGGCCGGGCGCGGGAGAGTCTCGACGCGGTCGCAGAAGCGGAGACGCTGTACCGGGAGCTGAGTCGCCGGGACTTCGGCTTCTTCGGCGCGGGCCACGCCATGACCCTGAACAACCAGTCCAACCGCTTGGCGGAGGCAGGTCGGTACCGTGAGGCACTCCAGGCTATCGAGGAGGCTGTTCTCATCGGGCGCAGAAGGGCCGAGCTGGGTGAGCCGGCGGTTGGGGGCGATCTGGCGAGGAGTCTCACGAACCTGGGCAGCCGCCTGGGCGACCTGGGACGGCAGGGCGAGGCTCGGACGGCCGTCGCCGAGGCTACCCAGATCTACGGTGCCCTGCCTCCGGAGGAGGCGCGGCGCGTCTGGACGGACCACGCCATGAGCCTGATCAATTTCGCCGTCCTGCTCGGCGACGAAGGACGTCACGACGACGCCCTGAGTGTGGTTGACGCGAGCTTCGCCGTGCTGGACCAGTACGGAGACGAACGGTCGCGGGCTGCGTTCGAGATTCAGGAGTGGTCCCGGCGCATCAGGCACTGGCTGGAGGGCCCCGCCGCGCGGGCACCCGGTCAGTAGTCGGCAGCACGGCGGAGAAGTTGGTGCCCAGGTGTGTGCTCGATGCGCCACGGTCCGATGCCTGCACCGCCCCGGGCTGGCGCCCACCAAGCACCTGCACCGGGGGCCTGATACGACGACGCCCCGCCGGCTTGCTGCGGCGGGGCGTCGTCGTGCAGCCAGCGCGCTACGCGCGGCCGATGCGACCTACGCAGGACCCCCCGCCGGAGCATCATTCGTTTCGAACGTCTGTTCCGAAAAAGGGGTTGCCTCAACCCATGTAGTCCCAGCGGCGATTGCCGCGCAGCCCATCGGTCGTGGGGCCCATGCCGCTCTGGGTATTTGGTCTGCAGATCGAACCGCTCGGCTCCGACGCCGCGCCTGCACCCCGGGGCGCGACAGAACGGCAGCGACGCCGCAGTTCCCGGTCTCCGACTGCCGGCCAGGCACGAGGGTTAGTCACCGCGGCCCTTGGCGCAGGTCGTTGAGGGCGACTTCGAGCAGGTGGTAGCGCACGCGTTCTTGTTCGAGTCGCACGTTGGGGCCGAACTCGCCGTCCGCGAGGCTGGCGTAGACGTCGGCTTCGTCCGGGGTGAGCGTGCCGAGAGGCTGGTGGGTGGGGGCGTCCTCCTTCACCCATTGGCCGCGGTGCTCCAAGAGAGTGCTCCGGTCCATCAGGATGGACTGCGTGTGCGGGAAGGCCCGATGCAGCCGGTCGAGGATGGTGAAACCGTGAGTGTCCAGGTCGCCCCAGTACACAAGGCGTACATCGTGCAGCCAGGTCAGGGCGGACAGTTGGGTGACGGCGTAGCCGCCGCCGTGGATCACGATGCTGTGGGGCTGGTCGGGGAAAGCGAGGTAGGTGGTTTCGTTCTCGATGACGAACACGGTCGTGATGCCGGGCGGCGGCGCGGTGAACTCATCCGCGCGGATCATGAGTTCGCTGAAGCCCCCCAGCGACTCGCCGCCGAGCAGCCGAAATCGCAGGTAGGCGGGCTTGCGCAGGAAACGGAAGCGGGCGGCGAAGTCAGTGCGCGCGGCCTCGGCGTCGATGCGGTCGTCGGGAAGGCACTGTTCGAGCAGGGTGGTCAGGATAGCGCGGTGGCGTTCGATGAACTTGGTGTCCACCCCAGGTACGTCGAGCTGGCGTAGGTAGACGGCTGGGCCACGGTAGTCGGTGATCCAGCGGATCGTGCCCTCCAGGCGATGCCAGTCGGCCTCCCGCTGGAGGACCTGCATGGGGTGGGCAACCATCCAGTCGATGAGAGCGGGCAGCCTTTCCTGGGTGGAGGCCAGCAGGGCTTGGTAGCGGGCGACCGTGGGGGTGACGCCGAGTATGCGCCAGAGGTCGTCGCGGTCGTCGACCCAGACGCGGTCGGGGATGTAGTTCACGCCGGCCAGGCGTTCGCCGAGCCGGCGGTATTCGATGCGCAGGTGCCGGTGTGCGCTGGGCGCCCACGATTCGGTCCAGGCGAGGACGTCGTCGTAGTGGCGGGTGATGTCGCCGGCTTTCGGGCCGCGCAGGGGAATCTCGACGGGTTCCCAGGGTGCCCCGTTGGCGAGTTGGGTGAGGTAGGTACCCGTGTTCCAGCGTTTGCGGAGGCGTTCGAGGACGGCCTGCGGCGTAGTCCAGTTGAGGTTTTGATGCGTCGTCATCTCAGTCTCCCTGTCCGGCGGCGGGCTGCAGTCTGGCCAGGGTGTGGGCGAGGCGTTCTTGGCGGTATTGGGCGATGGTCAGGGTGCGTAGGCGGGAATGGTGTCCGCTGGGGTTGTCGACGAAGCCGACGGCGGACACGTAGGGCTCGATGACGTGGATCTTCTGCAGTGGGGTGACGATAAGGAGTTGCAGGCCCAGACGTTTGAAGAGGTCCAGGGCGAAGCGGGCGGATTCCTCCGAGCCGCGCCCGAAGGCTTCGTCGATGACCACGAAGCGGAAGGTACGGCTTCTGCTGTGGGTGGTGTCGAGCTTGAACTGGTAGGCGAGAGAGGCGGCCAGGATGGTGTACGCGAGCTTCTCCTTCTGTCCGCCGGACTTGCCGCCGGAGTCGGAGTACACCTCGTACTCGGAGTCGTCCTCGCGGCGTCGTTCGCTGGCGCTGAAGACGAACCAGTACCGCACGTCGGTGACGCGCTTGGTCCAGCCGCGGTCGCTGTCCGCGTGGCCTTCGCGGCCCTTGAAGCGTTCGATTAGGTGCTGGACCTGGTGGAACTTCTCCTCGGAGTACAGGTCGGAGTCGTCGCCGGATAGGACGTCGTCGGTACAGGCGCGCAGTTCCGCGGTGAACTCGCGGATCTCGGTGTTGGGCGTCTGCTCGGGCTTGAGCATGATGTAGCGGCCCGGGTTGTAGTCAATGCCGGCCAGCGACTCGTTGATGGTGTTGATGCGGTCGCCGATCTCGTCGGCCCAGATGTTCAACTGCGCGTGTAATCCGGCGATTTCGCGGATCACGTTGGTCTTCAAGTAGGTGCGGAACTGGTCCTGGAAGCGCGGCAGGTCGTCGGCAACGAGCTGCTGGTCAGGGCACGGTAGCCAGGGGCGGAGGCAACCGAGGCGTCGAGTTCGCTGGTCTCGACCTGATAGGTGGTGCGGAAGGAGCTCATCTGGGCGGCGATCGTCTGGGCGAGGCGGGTCTGCTCCTTGGCCCAGCGGTGCTTGTGCGCCGTCATCTCCTCGCGCAGCCGGGTTTCCGTCTGCGCGCACTCCTGCGCGGTCCGGCACGCCAGGCGGGCGGTGTTCAAGCGCTGTTCGAGGGCCGGAAAGTGCGCCTGTGCAGCGCCGGCGGCCGGTTCGTCGAGTACCGCGCGGGCCTCGTCGCGGGCGCGTTCAGCGGCGTCGCGCTCGCCGTCGACCCGTCCCCAGCTCTGGCTGGCCTTCTCGTAGGCGGCTCCCTGTTCGGCGATTTCGTCTGCGGTCTCGGTGAGGCGGCGGGTGAGTTCGTCCAGGTCGTTGGAGGCGGCTTGCAGGCGCTGCTTCTCCGCGGTCAGCTCGGTGATGCGCCGTACCGCGGACGGCCAGTCGATCTCGCTGTAGTCCACCATCGCCGTCAGCCGGTCGAGGACCTTGTCACGGCTGATGGCGTCCTCGTAGGCGGCCCCCAACGTGCGTCTCTTCTCGTCCATCTCGCGCTGGGCGCCATGGACTCGTCCCGCCTGATCCAGGAGGGCATCAATCTTCGCCTGGTTCGTCCAGCCGAGCACATACGTGCTGCGGTCGTCGATGCGGGTGGTGTCGTTCTTCTCGTGGCGGCCCCGCGTCCCCTTGATCAACCCCTGTGCGGTGATAGCTAGTTCGGCGTGCCGGAAGTCCTCCATCGTCGGCACGCAGGCGTGGGAGGCACGGCGTTCGAGCTCGCCGGCCAGCCACGGAGCGAACGGCGAGTCCTCGCGCACTTCGAGCTTGGTGAACAGCGCCATGGACGCACCGGTGGGCAGGCGCCGTGGCGGGAGCTTCTCCGGGACGCGGAAGTAGACCAGCTTCGTCCCCAGGTGGTGGTCGTTGATCCAGTCGGAGACGCGAGCGTACTGATCGCCGGGGACCAGGAGGGACACGGCGAAGCCGCGCAGCAGCCGCTCGGCGGCTCCGGCCCACGCCTGTTCCTCGTCTCGGACCTGAATGAGTTCGCCGGCGAAGGGCAGAGCACTGTCTTCGATGCCGAGTTCGCGGCTCAGGCGAGCGCGTACCTCCAGCTGCTTGCGGGGGATGTTGCTGCGGCGCGAGCGCAGACTGATCAGGTCTGCGTTCAGGTCCTCGGCCCGCTGCTTCAGCTGTGCGGCCTCGACTGCGAGCGTCTCCAGGGCCGTGCGCGTCTCCTGTGTCGTCCCGGCGACGTCGTGCTGGGCCCGGGCGACCTCCTCAAGGCGGTCGGTGAACTGCGCCTGATCGGTGACCGGGGCAAGCTCTGCCTGCTCCAGCAGGGTTGCGTGCTGGCGGGCACGCTTCTCCTGAGCGGCGCGCTGCTGCTCCGTCTCCTCGATCTGGCGCTCCAGTTCGCCCAGGCGCCCGCCGCCCAGGCCCTCACGCTGCAGTTCCCACCGGCGTTCCTGGTCCCGCAGCCGCTCCAGCTCGTCCTTCGCGGTCTTCTTCTCGCCCTCCAGGCGGGCGAGCATCCGCTCCGCCTCGGCGCGCTGGGCTTCGTGCAGCGCCGACGTGCGCTGGGCGATGAAGTACCGCAAGGCGGCCTGCTGGCCGTCGGCCTCCTCGATGCGTGCGGCCAGGCCCTCATAGGCGTCGCAGTCCTCAAGCAGCGGGGTGAGGGCCTCGATCTGGGCACGGGCCCGCTGAACGGAGTTGTAGGTAGTAGTCAGAGCGTCGAAGTGGCTCACGATGTTGTCCGTCATCGCCGCCGCATCGAACGGTTCGAGCATGTGACTGCGCACGAACTCGTCCAGGCTGCCCACCGACTTCATCGACACCGTCTGATGGAAGAGCTCCAGCGCCTGTTCGGACTCGATGCCCATCCGGCGCCGGAAATCCTTGCTGTATGGCGGGAACGTCTTGTGGACGCGGACATCGCCCGCTTCGAGACGCTTCTTCAGCGCCCGCACCTCGGTGCCGAAGTCGGCGAAGTCCCCGGCGACGGACAGCGTCCGGTCGGCGACGAGGAACAGCCGCTCGGGGCTGGTGGCGATTCCCGTCGGCCAGCCAGAACACCTGCCCCAGCGTGACGGTCGCAGCCATCGCCGGGTTCGTGAACACGCCCAAGATGACGGAGTAGCTGCCCGGCTTTCGCAGCGCTACTGGCTTGGTCGTCCCGGTGGTCTCGTTGCGTTCGGACTTGTAGTGGCCCAGCACGTAGGAGCGCAGGCTGCGCTCGCCGCTCTCCGCACCGGCTGCCTTGTTGTAGGCGATCTTGCGGGCGGGCATGAACAGCGTGGTGATCGCATCCACCAGGGTGGACTTGCCGGAACCGATGTCACCGGTCAGCAGGGCGTTGGCGCCGCCGAGACCGAACGACCACACGTGCTTGTCGAACGTGCCCCAGTTGTAGACCTCCATACGCTCCAGTCGGAAGCCTGCCGCAGCCAGGTCGGTGGAGGCACTCGTGTCGGCGGGGCCGGGCTGGGCGGGGATCATTGCTACTTCTCCTGGGGGGTGTGGGTGGCGGCGTACTGGGCCAGGTTCGTGTCGAAGTCGGCGAGCCACTGCCCGTCGACGAAGGCTTTGATGATCCGCTGCACCTCGAACAGCTGCTCCTGCCCGCGAGCGCGGCGCAGGAACTGTAGATCCACCACCTTGTTGATGTGGCCGTCGATCTGGTCGACCAGACGTGCCTCGTTGCTGCCGGCCGGGAGAAACATCCGGATCATCTCGACGATCTCGTCCCGGGTGATCATCAGGCGGGTGCCGTCGGCGCCCGCGTCGAACTCGGCAAGCCTCTTGCGCAGCAGCACGACCAGCAGACTGACGGGGTAGGACAGCGAGCGGCGGGGCATCAGCCGCGGCGGCGCCATGCGGGGATCGCGGTCATCGTCCTCCTCGTCGGGTTTCGACTGGAGGAAGGCGTAGCCCTCCATCTCGTCGATCACCACGCGCAGCCCCATGACGTCGACGTAGTCCTTCACGCCGGCACTGTGGTGCAGCAGCGCGTCCCAGGCCCGCTCGTGCTGGTCGCGGAAGACCGGGCCCTTGAGTAGCTGGTTGACCGGCAGCGAGAGGGCGTACGGCTGCTGCGGGGTGGGGGTGGCAGGTGTGGTCATCGCCCCTCCTTCGGGCTGGATACCCAGGCGATGCCGGGGCTGGTGCGAGCAAAGGTGACCACGGGCACGGTGGCGACCTGCTGGACGTCGTCCTCGCCGATCCACGTGATCTCTTCTTGGCGGTCGTCGTCGAACACGGTGGTGAACCCGTCGTCCGGTAGCGCGAAGTAGGCGACCAGTTCGGCAAGCCCCTGCTCCAGAGGGTGCTCGCGCAGCGTCTCGGCCAAGGACACCTGCGTGCGCAAGCCCAGGGCGTGGTGCACCGCGGCCGTGAGCCGGGCGGGATCCACATACACCGCCTCGAACAAGGCGTCGGCGGTGAACTCATCGTCCCCCGCCTCGATGCCGGTACTGTCGATCGGCGCCTTGACCACCGGCGTATACAAGGGCCGCTCCATCGGCAGGGCGATGGCCGGGGCTGCCGCATCGATCTCGGCGACCAGATTCACGCCCGGCACGTCGCGCAGGGCCAGGGCCTGCGTCTCGATCGCGCGCACCAGTTCCAGGACACGGCGGTCTTCCGAGCGCACCTGGTCGTCCAGGAATCGGCGGAGCTGATGGGACAGCTGCCGCACCGTGGCCTGGGTGCGTTCGGCGGCCTCCAGCCAGTCCCGGGGCATGCGACGCATGCGCGGGTCAGGCTCGTCGATGGCTTCCATGGCCTCAACCTCGGCCAGCAGCGTCTTGAGTTCGTCCTGACGGCTCGGGGCGAGCAGGAAGTCGTAGAACGCCTGGAAGGTCCGTCCCTGGTCCGACTCAGCGATGCTCTCGCGGCTGCTCAGCACCTCATCCAGGAGTTCGCCCTTGGCCCCGTCCCACGCGGCGATCTTGCTCCGCAGGTCCCGGTCCAAGTCCCGGAAGTTCGCCTCAACCTCGCGGAAGTCGGCCAGCAGCCCATGCGCCGTCGTTGTCACCTGCTGGTAGCGGTCCCGCAGCGCCGCGCTGTCCAGAACGTCTACCTCGCCGGCCTCAACACGCTCGATTTCCTGGTCGATTTCATGCCGTCGCCGGGAGAGCTCGGCCAGTCGCGCCTCGGGGTCCGTTTCGGTGCCGAACGTCATCTGCCGCAGCAGATCGAAGATCGTATTCAGGCGCGACTCCGTACCGACGAACGAACGCTCTTCCAGCGACCGGACCCACGCGATCGCCTTCTCGACCGCGGCCGTGGCGTCGTAGTGCGGCTCGTCCGAATCCGCCGGGTAATACTTGCGCAGCCAGCCGTTCCCCGGTGCCGACCAGACATCCAGATACGCCTTCGCGGACTTGGGAAACGTGCCCTGCCCGAGCCGGTCATTGAGGGCGAACAACTCATCGTCCAGACGTTCGACAAGCTCCGCACCGGCAATCGAGCGCGCTCCCTGCTCGACGAACACCTTGTTGAAGAAGCTCAACATCAGTGCCGCATTGTCGGCCTTCAGCAGCCGCCAAGCAGCGCTCTGCTTCCGCAGGGCGACCAGGCGGTCGTAGTCCAACTCCATACATCCTGCCCTCTCACTACCCCAGCAAGTACGACCGCATTTCCCGCCAACAGAGAAAATGGACGCCCCACTCGATCGGCACTCATGCCCGCACAGCCGCGCATGGGCATTCCGCGCCGGCCACAAGGAACCGTAGAGGCCACCACTGACAACGGGACTCGGCCCGAGCCGATGACGGGATAGGCCAGGCTGCCTCGGGGAGGGAAAACGGCAGGCAAGAGGCCGGATACATCCGGATCTGGATCGTTCCCGCTTCTCGCCCTTGCGACGATCCCCGAACACAATTTCGAGTCCCGGCCGAGGGTTTTGGCTCGCCTACCGGTCCGCCGGCGCCCTGCCCCATCCGGATGGACGCGAGGCCGTGCCATCGCATCTTGATCGCGCCCGGTGAGAGCTGGGTCGTGTTGCCGCCGGATCGGTCCGCCGGTAAGCGCGACAGGGTACCTAGAAGCGCCGGCAATATGGCTGCACCATCTACAGCGCGCCCGAGACCTCGCCTTCCAACTGGCCGACTCCCCGCCCGAGGACGCGTCCTTGGCCATCGCCAACTGCCTGACAGTGCTCCGCAGGCACACTGGCCATGGCACCCCGGAGCCAGAGGTGCAAGCCCTCGCCGCCGATCTCGACTCGCTGAGCCAACGGATGCCGACCATTCCGTCCGCGCGCATTCAGCGCGAGATCGGCCAGATCAATGACACCCTCACGACCGGGCTCATGACCGACGAGGAAGTCGAGCAATGCTGCCGAACGCTGCTTAAGGACGACGGTCTGCGCGGCCCCCAGCGCCTTGAGCTGAGAGGGTTCCTCACCGAGGTCCTGGTGTATCAAAACCGATGGAACGATGCCCTGGAACCCCTTCAATCCATCCACGCGTATTCGGTCGAGCGGCCCATGCATCCGCAGGTGATCGCCAGGACCCTGCACGATGTAGGGCTGCGTGTGGAGCTGTCCGTCGCCTCCGGCGTGCCTGAGTGCCGCGCCTCACTCATGGTCCTGGTCGGCGAAGCCGACGCACCACCTGCCCCTGAGAGCCATCAAGTGCTGTCCATTCTCGTCAGCATCACGTCAGGCATGATTGGCCGAACAGCTCAGTCTCCAGGCGAGGGTGACGTGCATGCCCTTCAAGATGCAGACGTTGCGCCTCCTGGAAGCGGTGCGCGCCGGGGAGCACGCCGCGATTCGCGAAATCTACGATGGCCTCGATGGTCTCGACACGGCGGCACTAGACCGGGATAACGAAATCGGATGGAAGCGACTTTCCCAAGCCGTCATCGACTCCGCGGTCAGCATGACGCTCCGCGGCGTTTGAGCTGCTCACGCTCTCCCCACTCAGGGCGGCGCCCACCTGAAAGACCGGCAGCGACCTCAGGGCTTCCTGCCCCACAGAAGCGGGACAGGCCGTTCTCAGACCTCCCGGGGATCTTGCTGGTCGAGCGCAGCCAGCACGGAAGTCGGATCGTCGATCAGATCGAACAGGCCGCTGGTCCGTCGCGCCCAGCGCTCTGGATCCTCTCCTTCCGCGAACGCCGCGGCCGACCTGAACTGGTTCCGGAGATTGACCGGCAGTCTGTCAGCCAGGGACGCACCGAGCTGTCGGCCCAGGACGGCGCGCGCCGATGGCGGCCGCATGCGGAGGGCCAGCTTGCCGGTCGCCGGGGCGGCGGTGTCGCTCACGCCTTCAAGAGCCGCGACGGCATCGCGCACCCAGCCGCCATCCCGGGTGTCGGGGAGCGGAACCGCGATCCGCTGAACGCTGGCGATCGCGTTCCTCCCCAGTGCGAGCGAGAGCCCTCCCGGATCCTCGTGGTAATTCAGGTAGCGGGCGACGTCGACGCCTGGCGGGCAGACCTCGTCGAGCACGACGTCGCCGACGAAGTTTGCGGGGTCGACGAGCCACCCCTCCCGCACCACAACGGATGGCTTCAGACGGACCTGATACAGATTGAACTGGCTGCGCTGGTCGGCCTGGTCACGGATCCGACGCAGCATGTTGTGGACAGCGGCCTCGTACCTGCCGACGTGGAGGGCCTTCGCCCGCTGGCTCGCGACCCACGCGGAAACCCGCTGCTCTCCGCCCATCCTCCTGCGCATCTCGGGAGTCAAGACGGCTGACGGGTCGAAGTCCCGCGTCGGCCAGTGCGCCTGCGTACTGGCGTGGTACCAGAAAACTGCGCGACCCTGTCGCCGTCGAGTGCCGGGTCGCAGGAGTCGAGCGTCACCCGAGGCGAATCCTCGTGCTCGCAGGTCATGCCGCAGCCGGGGCAGGTTTCCGTCGCCTGCTCCCACCGATCGATCCAGTCCAAATCGACACGCCACCCATGATCGCAGCGCCCACAGAACATCTGCCGCTCTCGCCAGAAGTCGATCCGCCGTTCCACGGCACCATTCTCCGGAAGCGTCCGACGGAAAACCAGCTTCAGCCGAGGTCCCAAACCCGCCGAAACTCCTCTTCCGCGGCATCTGCTTCGTCGCTGAGCAGATCGACGATCCACTCAGCGGACCTGCCGGGATCCCCGGAACGCAGCTCAGCCGGGCGGCGGGCAGCCTACCGCTTTCGCGGAAGCCAGCTCCGCGTTGAGCAGGCACTCGGACATGACAGCGAGAGAGCTGCCCATACTTCAACCCTGGGGGGCGGATGCGTCTGATGCGACGAGCCCCCGGCAGAGTCGTCGGGGCCTCGTCACGCTTCGAGGATCGGTCTTCTACAAGGCGTTCGCCCTCTTCACGCTCGTGTTGCCGATCGGCACGTCGATCCGGTCCCGAGCGACGACGACCCCGTCCTTGACTACGTAGCACTCGACGACGTGCTCGCCTTTGAAGTCCGAGTGCTCGATGCGGACTCCCCGCTTGCTCGAGTCGACGATCTGGCCGCGGATCGCGTCCCGCCGCTCGGCTTCCGGACCACGATTGAGCACCTTCCACTTCAGCGTGTAGGGCTCCCCGACCGAGCAACTGGTGACCACGAACCTCAAGTTTTTGTCGGCCTTTAGCAGGATCCCGCCGCGACGCATCGCGCGAAGCCAGGTCGGACGCCATCCGGCCTGCGTGACCTCGCAGTCGATGGACACAGTCTCGGACACGTCGACCGGGAACTCATCCTCGATGAACTCCTCGGTGTCCCTGAACGACCGGGACGACTCGCTCGCGCTCTTCGCCAGCGGCACCGACGTACCGAAGACCTCGCGCCACTTCTTGTTGGCGGACGTCTTGCCTTCGTCCGCGATCGCCTCGAGGCATCGGTTGTACGCCTTCTTGGCCTTCGGCTGGAACTGCGCCTTGACGTGGACCCGCTGTCGGCTGCCCAGCGCCAGGTAGTACTCCTGCTCTGACTGATCCTTGAGGAATTCGAAGAAGTCGCGGGCCATGAGGTCGAACGAGCCTGTGCCCGCTGCGTCGTAGTCGTCGGTCTGGTCGAAGAAGTTGTAGACGAGGGTGTCGATGAGCAGGCCGCCCATGTTTACGCCGTTCGCGTTCTTCCAGGCCCGTGCCATCCGGGCGAGGTGGCGCATGTTCGTCGAGGTGCGGTCGTTGCACTCCTTGGTCGCGGCGATCTCCTCGCGCGGCTTGGTGACCTTCCAGCCCTCAGCCTTCGTGTCCGGGTAGTCGAAGCTGCCGTCGGCGTTCTCGAACGCAGGCTGGACCTCAAACTTGAAGGCGTTGGACGCGAACCGCACTCGGACGACGCACTGGTCGACGCGGATCTCCGTGTTCTTGTACCGCGCCTTAAGGTCGTCGCGAACCCTCTCGAGAATCCTCCGCGGGCCGGTGTCCCCGTCGTAGCTCGACCGGATCCCGGGCGGCAGGATGAAGATCATGTCGAGGTCGGACACGCCCTTGATCGCGGTGTGCCGGCCGAACGATCCAACCATCAGCTTGTAGTCGGTGCAGCCGTCCTTGTCGCGGAAGTCCTTGTTGAGCGCCTTCGTGATCTCATCCCGGCGCGAGGCGACCGTCGTGGCCGTGTCTCCGACCTTTAGGTTTTCGAGCAGCGTTTCGAAGATCTCTGAGGTCTTCATCTTCATGCCTCGCCTTCGCCGAGCCGGAGCGCCTCCGGGAGGAAGAGGTCGATCTCGCGCGAGGTGAACGTCATCTCCTCGTTGTTCTGCAGCCCGCCCTGGGCGCGCGCGAACGCCCTGCTGCTCGTCCTAGGCGCGTCGGCGTACGCGTCGCGCGCGGCCCGCTGCAGCTCGTCCCGCCGCTCTCGGCCCTCCGCGACGGAGACAGTGCCGGACATCAGGTCGGCGATGAGGGAGATATAGGACTCCCGGACGTCCCACAGCCGAGAGGCGATGCCGCGGTGGGCATCGGACTCCTCCTCGAACTTGAAGGTCTTCGTCCCAAGGCTCATCCAGCTGACCAGGAGCGCGATAGAAGAGGTCGCGAGACTCGTCAGCACTGCGTTGCCGAGCAGGCCGACCACCGCGGCAAGGAAGGTGCCCGAGCTGATCGCGGTGAGAGCAATGAGGACGCCCTGCTGCCACCGGTGCTTGGTGAAGCAGATGTCCGCCTGTTTCTCATGGGTCTTGTGGCTGTAGACCACGCGCCCGAAGGCCTCTCGTATCTGCGCCAGAAGGTAGGGGTCGCGGTCAGGCACCGCGTCGCTCTCGGGTGTCAATTCGTTCCTACTCGGTCGAGGACTCCTGGACATGCGCCTGAAAGTCAGTTGCACATCTTCTGAGTATGGCGGCGACCACTGACACTCCGACCGACTTGAGCTACGTCCCGTTCAGGCCGCTCGATCTGGCCCGCTCTGCGGTCCTCCCCTGCTTCGCGCAGGTAGGGGAAAGCGGTGGACACGATGCCGCGGAGCCGCTCGCCTTCCATCTCCGCGGTGGCCCCGCGAAGCTCCTGGCTCCAGGCCCGCGCGAGAGCGAGGCTCAGAGCAACTGGTACTGATCCGGGCAGACTGGGGCCGGACCTGGCAGCGCCGACGCCTGTGCCGCGTGCGCGGTCGCGATTCCGCAGGCGGCAACCATCCCGGAGCCCCTGCGTTGTGCGACGGTACGGCCCGCGAGTCACCGGCGACCGGCGCCTCCTATGTGCTGGAAGAGCCCGACGAGGCCAGGCAACCATCTGCGCCGTCAAGTCCCGCTCGCTCCCAATCGCTCGCACTGCAGTCGCAGCATGAACCGAACCGACACCTCCAGAGCAAGATCCGGACCATGTCCGGACCAGCTCCCGACCGAAGACTGCGCCAATTACCGTTTCGCCTGGTCAATGCAGGTGCAGCTGCTGTACCACAAGCAGACCAAGAACGTTTTGGTCTCCTACAGCCCGAAGAAGCTTGGGTTCTTCTAGAGCCTCAAGTCGGGTGCCTGGCGAGGGCTTTCCCCTTTCAGGCACCCATAGGCTGCAGCGACCATCCGTGACCGCTCAGCACCTTCCGAACTCGTTCACCGCGAGTCGGTGCCCGTCCCGGACCGGCCACGGACCGGCTGAGGTGCTACCTTGCGTCGTCCGCGGCGGTGCGAAGCATACGAAGAAGTGGGGACGAGTCGGGCGTCAGACGTGGTCACACGGCGGCATGCTCGCGGGTTGTTTCAAGGTAGGTCCTCTTCGCGGACGATCACCCCCAGTGCTCGTCCCGGTACCGCAGGAGACCCTCACCATGCAGCTGTTTGGTGGCGTTACCGACCCGGACCCAGAAGTCGGTGGCCGCGCTGCCGCCTTTGGCGGGCCTGGCGAACACGGCCTTGCCAGCCGCGGCCACGCTGACCCGGCAGACGACACGGCCCGGCGGGTGCCCATCGGACCAAGATCCGACCGTTTCCGGACCAACAGCCTCCCGAAATCTCCTGCAGGCACCACCTGCCCAGGTCACCATGCATACAAGTGCTGCACCACCAGCAGACGAAGAACCTTTATTGCAGCTACTCCCGAAGGCAGTGGGGTTCTTCTAGCACCTTGCCGGCAGGCCTGCCCGGTATCGGCGGGCTGCCGTTCGAGAGCAGGGAGCTCAAGGTCGCCGAGGATACTGTGCCCGCCTTTGTCACCGACGGAATGGTCGGGGTGCGCGACCGGGACGTGGACGAGGGCGTGTGCGAGGTCTCGGACGGAGGCCACCACTCCCCGCATCTCCGCCGCGCCGGCAGCGAAGACGACGGAGGGCGAGGCCTTTTCCTCACGTGTCCGTCGGTCGGCGTTCGGCGCCGACCTTGTGGAGGTGCCGGCGGATCGCCCGTCGACACGCCGACACCTCCCTCGGAAGTCGCGGCCGGTCAGCGGCGTCCGCCTGCGCACCGCGCTTGCGCGCCAGGACTTCGCAGCGCAGCCGGACACCGGGCTGCCCGGATTTCGTGTCGTACGGTCTGATGGCGCGGCCGCGCACTGTCCGCAACCGATCTCACCGAACCCGGCGGTGCCGCCGGTACGGCCGACAGATCTGAACCAGTACCAAGGATCAGGCGGCGACGAGCTCCTGCTCGCGGTCCGGCGTCTTGACCCCGGGCCTCTTGTTCGGCAGCGAGAGCCGGAAGACCTTGCGCCACGCGGAGAACACCTGTTTGGGCAGCGGTCCGGTGACGTACTCCAGCTCGTACTTCTCGAACAGTGCGCGCACCTTCACCGCGACCTCGGCGTACCGGTGGCTCGGCAGGTCCGGGAACAGGTGGTGCTCGATCTGGTGCGACAGGTTGCCGGTCATGAAGTGCATGGCCCTGCTGCCGCTGATGTTCGCCGAACCCATCATCTGGCGCAGGTACCACTGGCCGCGCGTCTCGCCCTTGATCGACCGGCGCTCGAAGACCTGCACGCCCTCGGGGAAGTGCCCGCACATGATCACCGAGTGGGACCAGATGTTGCGGACCAGGTTCGCGGTGAACGTGGCGGCGAGCGTGGTGAGGAACGACGGGCCAGACAGCAGCGGGTGGATCACGTAGTCCTTGAGTACCTGCTTGCGGATCTTGCGGCCCACGGCCTTGGCCCGCGCGCGGAACTCCGGGTTCTTGCGGCGGCGCTTGTGCAGGTTCTTGCCGAGCTCCAGGTCGTACGCTGCGATGCCGTACTCGAAGAAGCAGGCGTTGATGAAGTTCCACAGCGGCTGTCCGAGGTGGAACGGGTGCCACTTCTGGTCCTCGTCGACGCGCATGATGCCGTAGCCGAGATCGTTGTCCTTGCCGATCACGTTGGTGTACGTGTGGTGCAGCTCGTTGTGCGAGTGCTTCCACTGGTCGGCCGGTGAGACGTGATCCCACTCCCAGGTGGTGGAGTGGATCTTCGGGTCTCGCATCCAGTCCCACTGGCCGTGCAGGACGTTGTGGCCGATCTCCATGTTGTCCATGATCTTCGCCACCGACAGACAGGCGGTGCCGAGCAGCCACGCGGGCGGGAAGATCGAGAACAGCAGCACGCCCCTGCTGGCCAGCTCGAGCTTGCGCTGTGCCGAGATGACCCTACGGATGTAGACGGCGTCTTTCTCGCCGCGTCCGGCGATCACTTCGTCGCGGATCGCGTCCAGCTCGTGGCCGAGCTCCTCGATCTGCTCCGCCGTCAGGTGGGCGGTGGGGTCGATGGCGGTCAAGGTGCTCCTACCGTTCGATGTCGCAAGGGCCCGCCGCGGCGGACACACAGGTCTGGATGAGGACGCCCGGCTCGGCCTCGGTGATCTCGCCGGTGCGCAGGTCGCGAACGGCGCCCGCCTTGAGCGGCGTGACGCAGCCGAAGCAGATGCCCATGCGGCACCCGGACGGCATGAGCACGCCGGCCTCCTCGCCGACGTCCAGCAACGGCGTGGCGCCGTCCGCGTCGACGGTCTTGCCGGTGGCGCGGAACGTGACCTCGCCGCCGCCGTATCCGTCACCGGCGACGACGATGCCGGGGCGGAAGCGCTCGGTGTGCAAGCGCCCTTGGACGCCGTGCCCGCTCCAGTGCTCTTCGGCAGCGTCGAGCAGGCCCGCGGGCCCGCAGGCCCAGGTCTCGCGCTCGGCCCAGTCGGGCACCAGTTCGTCGAGACGGGCGATGTCGAGCATGCCGTCCGTGTCGGTGTGCACCTCGATGAGCCGCAGCTTCTTGTCCGCGACCAGAGTGTGCAGTTCGTTGCGGAAGATCACGTCCTGCGGCCGTGGCGCGCAGTGGACCATGACGACGTCGTCGAACTCGGTGTCGCGCAGCATGCCCATCACGGGCGTGATGCCGCTGCCGGCCGTCAGGTAGAGCACCTTGGCGGGCTTGGCCTGCGGCAGCACGAAGTCGCCGGTCGGCTGGTCGAGTTGGATCAGCGTGCCCGGTGTCGCCCTGCGGACCAGGTGGTTGCTGACCTTGCCGTCCGGGATCGCCTTCACGGTGATCGTGACGCGGCCGTCCTGGCGGTTCGTCGGTGAGGTGATGGAGTAGGCACGCCACAGGCGCACCCCGTCGACGTCGACCCCGATCCGCACGTACTGACCGGCTGTGTGGCCGCGCCAGTCCCGTCCCGGCCTGATCACGATCGTCGCGGCGTCATCCGTCTCGGGGTGCAGGGCTTCGATGCGCCCCCGCATGTCGGCGCCCGCACGCAGCGGGCTGACCAGGTCGAGGTAGTCCGACGGCAGCAGCGGCGTCGTGACCATCTCCAGCAATTTCCATGCCCTGCTGCGGAGGGCAGTACTCGTCATGACTCCAGCTTGCTGCGTCTCAAGGCGTAAAGTCCTGACCGCAGGACGTGAATCTGGTCGGTCGAATTGTTCGCAGGAAACAAAAACGTGAGCCATGCAATCCGGAGGGCCAGCGAACTGGCCCTGGATGAGACGACGGTCACCGCACTTCGGGCCGCGCTGAAGACCACCGCCGACGAGGTCGTCCAGGCGATCATCGACGAGGTCCCTTCCTACGCCAACGCCCTTTCGGGCAGCATGGGCGGCACCATCCGCCGAGCCGTCCGCACCGCCCTGGGGAACTACCTGGACCTCGCGAGCGGGAACGCCACAGGCGGCGACGGCGGCGACGCAGCCTACGAGCTGGGCCGCGGCGAGGTACGCGACGGCCGTTCGATGGACGCCCTGCTCAGCGCCTACCGCGTCGGCGCCCGCGTGGCCTGGCGATGCCTGGCAGCGGGTGCCGTACCCGCAGGTCTGCCCGCCGCCGAGGTCGCCAAGTTCGCCGAGCTGACCTTCGCCTACATCGACGAGCTCTCCGCCGCGAGCGCCGCGGGCCATGCCGACGAACTGGCCGCCCGGGGCAGGGCCCAGGAGCGCCACCTGGAACACCTGGCCCGCGACCTCCTCGCCGGCGCGAGCCCGGACGTGCTGCTGGCCTCTGCTGAACGGGCCGGGTGGCAGCCTCCGGTTTCGCTGACCGCGGTCCTGCTGCCCGCCGCCCAGGCCCGGCCTGCCTACCGCGCGCTCGATCCGAGCACCCTCGTCCTCGACGATCTCCCGGACGCCACCGGTGTGCTGCTCGTCCCCGATGCCGACCGATCACATCTCTTGCGGCAGCTGACCGACCGCACCGCTGTGGTCGGCCCGGCCCGGCCATGGACTCGTGCGTCCTCCTCGTACGCACGAGCCGCACGCGCGCGCTCCCTCTCCTCTGATATTCGCGACACCGAGGACCACCTGCCCGAGCTGGTGCTGAGCGCCGACGTGGACGCGTTCGCAGACCTGCGTGCCCGAGCCCTCGCACCGTTGCGGACCTTGCCAGTCGCGACCGCACGGCGGCTGGAGGAGACGTTGCGGGCGTGGCTGCTGCACCAGGGCAGGCGCGACGACGTGGCGGCGGCGTTGTTCGTCCATCCCCAGACAGTCCGGTACCGGATGTCGCAGCTGCGGGAGCTGTTTCCGGATCTCGCATCGCCACACCGGGTCCTTGAACTGACGCTGGCGGTCGGTCTTCGGGTCAGCTGACGCGTACTTCGACCGCTCACGACCGCTTCCGCGAGCGGTTGTGCTCCGCGGTGCGGCGACCGCTTCGGGCGCCACGCTGACAGCCGACCCCAGAAGACGGTTCGGCCTACCTGTGCCATGTGATACCGCGGCCCACTCGCTAGCACCACGTACCACCCATCAAGATCCGGACCAGGTGCGGACCGAATCAGTTCGGCACTCGACATTTCCACTCTTTGTCGCAGGTCAGGAGCGAGGCCAGGCATGTACCACCAGCAGACGAAGAACCTGCTGGTGTCGTACTCGGCGAAGAAGCTCGGCTTCTTCTAGAGCCGTCCGCCGGACGGATCCACGAACGGACTCGTGGGCCGAACCGAACGACGCCAGGGCGTCCGACCGGGTCAGGTGCCTGGCGGGCGCCCTCCTTGGCCGGCCACGGCATGTGACGTGGCCACCGCAAACGCCTGTGCCGCGGTGACACGAGATGCTGGGAGGGAGAGCGACCGACGAGGACGGCCTGGAGGCGATGGCGGTGACAGCCGTCAACCCGATGGACAGTGCCTCGGTGCTGGCTGCCTTCGGGGCGCTCGGGCTCCTCGCCGTGATCTTCGCCGAGTCGGGTCTGCTGGTCGTCGGCTTCTTCCTGCCCGGTGACACGCTGCTGTTCCCCGCCGGTGTGCTGTGCGCCGGCAGTGCTCAGCAGGATCCCCGGCTGGAGTTGTGGCAGGTCATGCTGTGCGGGGCCGTCGGCGCGGTGGCCGGTGGCGAGGTGGGCTATCTGATCGGGAGCCACGGTGGGCGAAGACTTCTGAGCCGCACGTCCAACCGGCGTGTGAAGGGCGCGGTGGCCCGGGCGGAGGACCTGCTCGCCCGGTACGGCTACGGCAAGGCGCTGGTGATCGGCCGGTTCGTGCCGCTGCTGCGGACGGTCCTGCACCCGGTGGCCGGTGCGCTCGGGGTGCCCAGGCGGCCCTTCACGGTGTGGCAGACCGTGGGCGGTGTGCTCTGGTCGCAGACCCTGATACTCGCCGGGTACACCCTGGGCGCCTCCTTCCCGCATCTCGACGAGTACCTGCTCCCGCTGGTCGCCGTGGTCGTCGCCCTCTCGATGCTGCCGCTGCTGATCGAGGCCGGGCGTGCCCACCGCGAGCGCCGCCGCACCCGGCCCTGACCGGGCCGGGCCGACTCTTGACCGGGCCGGAGCGAGCCGGGCCGGGCCGGACACGCGGGAACACCGCCAAGCCCGCCGTCGGCCGAGCCGTGCGGCCGAAGGAGGCAACCGGGAGGACCGAGACGACACGCCGCGGACGCCGGGGCGCGCGACGCGGTCTGGTGCCCTGACGTGCCGGACCGTGCCGTGCCCTCGGCACGGTCACAGATCCGCCGCCCGGTGGGTCGTCCGTCCTCCCACCACGGTGAGCAGGACGGGGAGCGCCGCGAGGTCGGTGTCGGGCACCGCGAGCGGGTCCTCGGCCAGGACGGTCAGATCGGCGCGCCGTCCGACGGAGAGCCGGCCCGCGTCGTCTTCCTCTCCCGCGGCCCAGGCGGCGTTGACCGTCATCCCCTGGAGTGCCTGGAGCGGGGTTAGAGCCTGGCCAGGGCCGTGCGGGGGCAGGGAGAGGTCGGCGGGGCGGCGGTGCCGGGCGCCGGCCATGACCTGCAGCGGCGGGTACGGCGCGATGGGCCAGTCCGAGCCGAGGACGACCCGGGCGCCGGCTTCCCAGAGGTCACGGCAGCGGAACGCACGAGCGGCGCGCTCGTCGCCGAGTCGGCGCGACCAGTTGTCGGTGTGATCGGCGCGTGTGAACTCGCAGCAGTGGGTGGGCTGCATGGAGGCGGCGACTCCGAGGGGCGCGAACCGTCGCACGGTGTCGTCGGGGACGGTCTCGATGTGCTCGACCCGGTGGCGTACCGGCCCTGGGGCGGACCCTGGTGCCGGGTGCCGTACGGACCCCTTCGCCGGCTCCCGTACCGATCCCGGAGCCTGTGCCTGTGCCTTCTCGACGGAGTCGAGGACGTGGCGTACCGCCGCGTCGCCGATCGCGTGGGTGGCCGTGGGCACGCCGGCGCGATGGAGCGCCGTGATCACGTCC
The DNA here is from genome assembly GCF_025642175.1 of Streptomyces albidicamelliae. Classification (NCBI taxonomy): domain Bacteria; kingdom Bacillati; phylum Actinomycetota; class Actinomycetes; order Kitasatosporales; family Streptomycetaceae; genus Streptomyces; species Streptomyces albidicamelliae. The sequence goes on from NZ_CP106795.1 coordinate 1,443,923, forward strand.
GTGTAGCGCCGCGGGTCGGGCCAGTGGGCGGCGGCCGACTCGCCGTGGCAGTCGGGGCTCTCCAGCCAGGCGGTGCCGTTGTCGATGGTGCCGTCCATGAACAGCTTCACACCGGCCACCTGCCACAGCCTGCCCCCGGTGCCCTGCGCCCGGACGAGACCGTCCACAGTGGCGTCGTCGGCGTCGGGCCGGCACCAGGGGGCGACGCGCAGCCGCAGGGGCAGGGCTCCCTCGGCCTCCAGCGCGGCGTAGACGGCGAGACTGTCCCCGTTCGCGTCCATGGCGTGGCCGCCGGTGAGTCCGGACGCGGCCATGGCGCCCAGCACCCGTGCGGTCCGGGCGCGTAGCTCGGCGTCGGTGGGCCGTGGGGCGACGGCCTCGACGAGTGCGCACGCGGCGTCCTCCAGCAGCAGGCCGGTGGGCCGGCCGTCGGCGTCGCAGACGATCTCCGAGCCCTGGTCGAACGAGCGCGGTCCGTCGACGCCGGCCAGTTCCAGTGCCCGTTCGCTGGCGATCAGCGAGTGGGCGTCGAACAGGTCGATGAGGGCGGGGATGCCGTCGAGGACGGGTCCGAGGGCCGCGTGGCCGACCGGGGCGGTGCCGAAGGCGTTGGGGTCCAGGCCCCAGCCGCGCAGCCAGGTGCCGGGGCGCAGGTTCCGGGCGGCCTCGGCGAGCGCGGTCCGTACGGCGGGCAGGTCGCGGCAGGCGGACAGGTCGGCCCCCATGGTGCGTTCGGCGCCGGAGACCGGGTGGAGGTGCCCGTCGGTGAGGCCCGCCGTTACCACCGCTCCTCGCAGGTCCACGACCGTGCTGCCGGGTCCCGCGAGGGCACGGGCCTCCCGGTCGTCACCGAGGAAGCTGATCCGTCCGTGCTCGGCCGCGAGCGCGGTGTGCGGAAGGAACCGGCCGGTACCGGGGTCGAGCAGCCGGGCGGAGAGGAGGACGAGGTCGGCGGGCACGAGGCTGCTCCTTGGTGACGGGGGGAAGTGGATGGGGGGAAGGCCCGGTGGATGTCGCGGAGTCACCGGAGCCGATCGCATATCCGGGCGGACGACTCGCCGGCTGACGCCCCGAGGACGAAGCCGACTCGGAGGCCGATCGGGGGGGACGGACAGGACCGGGTGACCCCGGACGGGGCACGGGCAGGACCGGGTGACCCCGGACGAGACACGGGCAGGACCGGCCGCACCCAGACGCGGCACGGACAAGGCCAGCCGACTCGGACGAGACACGGGCAGGACCGGCCCACCCCGGACGGGGCGCGGGCAGGCCACCCGCCCGCCGTCCGAACCAGACGCGGACGATCCCGAGCGCGACACGGACAGGACCGGCCATCCCTGGACGCGGCACGGACAGGACCGGCCACCCCCGGACGCGACACGGACAGGACCCACCCCCGGACGCGACACGGACAAGACCGGCCACCCCCGGACGAGGCACGGACAAGACCCGACCCCCGGGATGGCGCACCGACAGCCCGCTCCCGGCGCGCGCTGCCCGACCCGGACACGGACGAACCCACCGACACCAACCGCAGCGCGCCGGCAGCGCGCCGGCAGCCCACCGGAAGCACACCGGCGATGCACCGCGAATCACCGGCAATGCTCAGTCGTCCCCCGGGTCGAGCGCGCCGCGCGGCAGCCCGAGTTCTCGTTCGGCGGTGGTGACGGCCATGCGCATGACCGCGGGGGGCCGTCGCGGCGTCGCCGTGTTGGCGTGCGCGCCGAGGCCGTCGAGGACGACGAGGATCTGGACGGTGGCCGTCAGGGAGTCGTCCGTGACGAACTCGCCCGCGGCCACACCGTCCCGGATCAGCCCGTCGATCCGGTCGCGCCAGTCGGCCTCCTGCCGCTCCACCCGGTCGCGCAGCACGGGCCGGTACCGGCTGAGGTGGCGGGCGTTGATCCACAGCCGGCTGAGGGCGTCGTACGCCTCTCCCGAGGTGCGGGACAGGAAGCGGGACAGGTGGCGGGTGGGGCTGCCCTCGGGGCGGACCGCGGGGAGGAGACGGTCGAGTTCCCCGGTCGCGGCGCTGCCGAAGGCCTCCGCGACGAGGTCCTCGGCCGAGGGGAAGTAGTGGCTGATCAGGCCGGGACGTACGGCGAGTTCCTCACCGATGCGGCGCAGGGTGACGCACTCCAGGCCCTCGGTCAGGGCGACGGCGGCGGCCGCGTCGACGATCTCCGCACGTCGGGCGGCCGGGTCCTTGCGGATCCGCTTGCGCTGAACGCTTGACGACATGACGTCAATGCTATTGAGTGTGCGACCAATAAGCAACTGGTCACGCGCCCAATAAGTGGCCGGGCCGATCCCACCGCCCCCGGAGGGCCCCATGGCGTCCACGCTCCCCGACCCGCATCCCGACGGACGGCGCACGGCCGCCGACGGGCCCGACGCCGCGCCCCCGGCCGCCGGGCGGACCGGTGGCGTCGAGGCCCACGGCATCGACCACATCCCGGACTCCGAACGGCGCGGCCACCCCCGCGAGCTGTTCTCCGTGTGGGCCGCCGCCAACGTCAACTACCTGAGCCTGGTGGTGGGCGGAGCGCTGGTGCTGATGGGCCTGAGCCTGTGGCAGGCACTGGCGGTGATCGTCGTCGGCAATCTGTTCTGGCTGCTCACCGGCCTGCTCGCGATCCCGGGACCGGCGGCGGGCGCGCCCAGCGAGGTGATCACGCGGACGCTGTACGGGGTGCGCGGGAACCGGGTGAACAACGCGGTCACCGGCTGGATGATCTCCGTCTGCTACTTCGCGCTGAACCTGGCCGCCGCCGCGACCGCGGCCTTCTCCCTGGTGGGCCGGACCGGGCTGCCGGTGACCACCCCCGTGAAGGCGGCCGTCGTGGTGCTCATCGCCGCGGTCACGCTGGCGATCAGCGTCTACGGCCACCTGACGATCGTCCGGCTCTACGTCCCGATCACCCTGGCCCTCACGGCGGTCTTCGCCGTGCTGGCCGTGGCGGTGGTACGGCACACCGACTTCGGCTACGTACCGGACCGGCCGCTGACCGGCACGGAGCTGTGGGCCACCGTCCTCGCGGGAGTCGCCCTCATCGCCTCGGGCCCGCTGTCGTACACCACGAGCGCCGACTTCTCCCGCTATCTGCCCCGCACCACACCGGCGAGGGCCGTGGCCGGCTGGACGGCGCTCGGCGGCTTCCTGCCCGGCGTCCTGGTGTGCGGCCTCGGCGCGCTCGCCGCGACCGCGGTCGACATGGCCGATCCCGAGTCCTCGCTGCAACGGCTGCTGCCCGGCTGGTTCCGGCCCGTGTTCCTGCTGGCCCTGGTCCTCGGCACCGTCGCCCTGAACGCACTGACCGCCTACAGCGCCGGCCTCGCCCTCCAGGCCGTCGGCATCCGCATCCGGCGCTCGCTGAGCGTCCTCGTCGACGGTGCCGTGTCCGTCTCCCTCACCCTGTACGCGCTGCTCGTCTCCGACTTCCTCGACACCGTCGGCAACGTGCTCCAGCTGACCGTGGTGCTGCTCGGCCCCAGCACGGCGGTGTACGCCACCGACATCCTGCTGCGCCGCAACCGCTACGACGGCCCCGCCCTCGCCGACGAGACCCCCGCCGGCCCCTTCTGGTACACCGGCGGCGTCAACCGGTCCGGAGCGCTGGCCCTCGTCGCCGGCGTGGCGGCTTCCGCGGTCTGCGTCGACACCGTCTACACCGGCCCCGTGGCGGCGGCCCTGGGCGGCGTCGACCTGTCCCTGCCCGCCGGCCTGCTCGTGGCCGCCGGGGTGTACGCGCCCCTGATGCGCCGCGCCCGCGCCACCGGGTGAGCCCGTGCGGCCCGCGCGCGCCCCGGGCCGGCGGGCGAACCGTGCCGCACGAGGACTACGCTGACCGACCGTCACAGCCGGTCGACCCTCGGAGCCGCGCCATGCATGTACGCCGTGTCGTGCCCAACGTCCGGACGACCGCGCTGCCGGAGAGCGCGGAGTTCTACGGCGTCCTGGGGCTGGAGGAGGTCATGAACCACGGCTGGATCATGACCCTCGCCTCCCCCGACGACCCGTCCGTGCAGCTGAGCCTGATGAGCGAGGACCGCACCGCCCCCGTCGTCCCGGACCTGAGCGTCGAGGTCGGGGACGTCGACGCCGTGTACGCGGCGATGGTGGCGCGCGGCGCGGAGATCGTGCATCCGCTGACCGACGAGGAGTGGGGCGTGCGCCGGTTCTTCGTGCGGGACCCGGCCGGCAAGGTGGTCAACGTCCTCTCCCACCGCTGACGCGCCGCCAGGGCGGAACGACGCGATCTGGACGCGCTCATGACGAGCCGTGAGACTGGACCGGGTCCGACGTCTCCGACGTCCCCGGTGCTCCAGGACGGTGCCATGGAAGAGGAAGTCCCCCGCGTCGAGCTCACCCCGCAGGCCGCCGAGCTGGTGCGCCGGCTGCGCGACCTGCACGGGCCGCTGATGTTCCACCAGTCGGGCGGCTGCTGCGACGGCAGCGCGCCGATGTGCTACCCCGACGGCGAGTTCCGCACGGGCGGCTCGGACGTGCTGCTGGCCGAACTGGCCGTGGACGGTGTCGAGGAGCCCGTCACGTTCTGGATGTCGCGGAGCCAGTACGAGGCGTGGAGCCACACCCGGCTGATCGTGGACGTCGTCCCGGGCCGGGGCAGCGGATTCTCCCTGGAGGCACCCGAGGGGGTGCGTTTTCTCACCCGTTCTCGCGTAGTCGACGCCTAGTCGTCCCGTTCGCCGCCGTCGTCTGGTGCACTGCCCTCGACACAGGGAAAGTTGACGAGGCATCAGGGGGCACGGTGACCAGACGTCGCGGGCGTTCGGCAGCGGGCAGAGCGGTACTCACGGTTGTCACGGCGTTCGGTGTGCTGGCCGGCGCGGCCCTGGCGGGCGCGGCACCGGCCGGTGCCGCGCCGGCGGGCCGGCGGATCGCGCCGGGCGTCACCTACCGGCAGTTCGACGTCGACACGGCAGCGGGCACGGCGCACGCCCATCTGCTCACGGTCGATCTGGCGAATCCGCATGTGGGTGTGGACCTGTTGTATCCGGGTGCGGTGGCGGCGCGGTCCACCGTCTCCCGGCTCGCGGACTCGGCCGGGGCGGTCGCGGGGATCAACGGCGACTTCTTCAACATCACCGAGACCCAGCACCCGGGCGTGGAGGCCACCGGCGCGCCCGTCGGACCGGCCGTCGCCGCCGGGCAGGCGCTCAAGGCGGCGGTGCCCAAGGGCCAGCGGTTCGGGCCCGCGCTCCCGCCGGGCACCAACACCCAGGAGGTGCTCGGCGTGGGCACCGACCGGCGGGCCCGGCTGGACCGGCTCGCCCTGGTCGGCTCGGTCACCACGCCGGACGGGCGGCTGCCCCTCAAGGGCCTCAACCAGTACGCGCTCCCGCAGGGCTCCGTCGGCGCGTTCACCGCGAAGTGGGGCGGTGTCTCGCGGCAACGGGCCGTCTGCGGCACCGACTCCGAGCGGGCGGCGCCGTGCAGCGACGACACCTACGAGGTGACGGTGCGGGGCGGCCGGGTCGTGGCCGCCTCCGGCACCCCCGGCAGCGGCACGATCGCCGCGGGCACCACGGTCCTGCTGGGCCGTGAGGAGGGCGCGCGGCAGCTGCGGAAGCTGTCGGTCGGCGACCCGGTGACGGTCGAGCACAGCCTGACGGCGGCGACGTCCGGGGTGCCGTACGCGTTCGCGATCGGCGGCTTCCCCGTGCTGCGGGCCGGCAAGCCGCTGTCCGGTCTCGACGACGGCACCTCGGCGGTGCGCACGGTCGTGGGCTTCAAGGGCGGCGGACAGCAGCTGCTGATCCTGGTGCTGGACGGGGCCGCGCGGTACCGGACCGGCATGACGGTCGCGGAGGAGGCGGAGGCCATGCGGACGCTGGGCGCGTCCGACGCCCTCAACCTCGACGGCGGCGGCTCGTCCGAGCTGGTCGCCCGCGAGGGGGACGCCGGTGCCGTGTCGGTCCGCAACCATCCGAGCGGCGGCGCGGAACGGCCCGTCCCGAACGGCATCGGCATCTTCTCCGCCGCCTGACGGACTGCCCGGCCGGGTGCCCGACGGGCGGCCGGACCGAGCCGCCCGACTCGGCCGCCCCCGTCAGGGTCGCAGGCTGCTGACCAGGTCGGCGGTCGCGGTGAGCCCGCTGTGGATGGTGGGCGCCATGCTGGTACTGGCCAGGTAGAAGCCGAGCAGCATGCAGACCAGCGCGTGCGAGATCTTCAGCGCGCCGTTGCGGATGAACACCACTGCCAGGATCAGGAGCAGCAGCACCACAGAGATGGAAATGGCCATCAGAACCTCCTCCGCCACGCCCCAGGAGCGGCGTTCGGCCGCAAGTGTGGCGTAGCGGAGGGTTCCGCCGGGCGGCTGACATGTCCTCCGATCGTGTGGTGTTACGCGGAGGGGTGGCCGTCGAGGAAGGCTTCGAGCCCGGCGAGGTCGTCGGTGTTGAGGTGGTCGACGCCGCCCGCGAGCAGTTCCGACCACAGGGCGTCCCGGGCCGGGCCGGGCGCGTCCGGGGTCGCCCAGAAGCGGATCCGCTGCCCGCGCGCGTGGGCGGCGGCGGTGATGCCGCGCAGCTTGCGCCGCTCGGCGTCCGGGAAGGGGCCTTCGCCCTGCCAGGTGAAGTTCAGCGTCCAGTTGTCGCTGATCAGCGGGACGAAGGAGGCGGGGGCCGCGCCGCCGAGGTCGGTCAGCCGGCCGTCGTAGAAGGCGCGGCGCTCGCTCTGCGCCTCCATGGGGGCACGGGCCGCCCGGTCGCCGGAGACGACGGCGGTGACCGGGCCGGGGTGGACGCGGCCGTGCACGTACCGGGTGAACAGGTGCGGACAGCGCCTCAGATGGCGGTCGAGTGCGCGGTACGTCGACGCGCCCTCGGTCTTGATGTCGATGAGGAGCTGCAGCGGCCGGCGGTGTCCGCGGTACACGGAGCCGTGGTTGGCCCGCACCCGGGCGGCGAGCGGGTCGAGGTACAGGGACGCGAGGGTGCGGGAGGGGTCGAGGTCGGAGGCGTCGTGGCCGATGAGGAGCTGGTCGCCGACGAGGAAGATGTCGGCCTCGACGCTGCCGAAGCGGTGGTCGAGCGCGTCGAACAGGGGGTGCGGGTGCTCGTAGTCGTTGTGGGCGTGGGCGTGCCGGAGCGGGCGTCCGCCGGTGCGGCCGGCCTCCGCCCGGGCCTGCGTGGCGGGCAGGACGAGCGTGCCGGCGAGGGCACCGAGGGTGGTGAGGGCACTGCGACGGGTGCTGAGGGCCATGCGCTGCCTCCCTGGGGTGGTGGGACCGGGGAGAGTATGCGTGGCTGGAGCAGACAACGGCCTTTGTCGGTGGCCGAGTTGGCTGGATCGCCGCTCTGTGTTCACTTCTCCGGGGAGGGCGCACGATGAAGCCCGCCCCGGGTGGGGCGGGCTTCATCGTGACGCTCAGGGTGCCTGGAGGCCGACCAGTCCGGCCAGTGCCTCGCGGTGGGCGCCCGCGGTGCCGTAGGCGAGCGAGTCGGCCTTGGCCCGCTTGAGGTACAGGTGGATCGGATGCTCCCAGGTCATGCCGAGGCCGCCGTGCAGTTGCAGTGCCTCCTCGGTGGCGTGGACGGCGACGGGCGCCGCGTACGCCTGGGCGACGGCGACCGAGACGTCGGTGTCCTCGCCGGAGGCCAGCGCGTCGGCGGCGGCGCGGGCGGCGGCCCGGAGGTTGACGACCTCCAGCCACAGCTGGGCGAGCCGGTGCTTGAGCGCCTGGAAGCCGCCGACCGGCCGGTTGAACTGCTTGCGCTCCTTGAGGTACCGGACCGTCTCCGTCAACGCCCAGTCGGCGACGCCGAGTTGCTCGGAGGCGAGCAGTCCGGCCGCGGCCCGCAGGGCCCGGCGTACGGCGGGTTCGGCATCGCCGAGCCGGCGGGCGGCGGCTCCGTCGAGGGCGACGGTGGCGAGCGGGCGGGTGAGGTCCAGGGAGGTCTGCGGGGTGACCGTGACGGCGTCGGCGGTCACGGCGTACAGCCCGCCGTCGTCGCCCGGTACGAGCAGCACGTCGGCCGCGGCGGCGTCCGCGATGCCGGTGAGCTCACCGTGCAGCGTGCCGTTCTCGACGCGTACCGTCCTGTGGGCGGCGCCGGGCGCGTGGTGCAGGGCGACGGCGAGCGCGCCGACGGACCGCCCGGTGGCCAGCTGCGTGAGCAGTTCGGTGTCGCCGCAGGCGAGCAGGGCCTCGGTGGCCACGACCGCGCTGGTCAGGTACGGCACCGGCGCGACCGAGCGGCCCAGTTCCTCCAGGACGACGGCCGCCTCGCGGTGGGTGGCACCCTGGCCGCCCAGCTCCTCGGGCACCAGCAGCCCGGCCAGGCCCATGGTGGCGGCCAGGGTCTTCCACAGGGCGAGGTCGTGCGGCGCGTCCGACTCGGTGCGGGCGATGACGTCCGGGGCGGCGCAGTGGTCCGTGAGCAGGTCGCGGACGGCGGCGCGCAGCGCCTCTTCCTCCTCGGTGTAGAGGAGATCCGGCTCGGTGCTCATCGGGCGAGGTCCTTCCAGGCGACGTCCTTGTCGGTGCGCGGCTCGGCGGGCAGGCCCAGCACGCGCTCGGCGACGATGTTCAGCAGGACCTCGCTGGTCCCGCCTTCGATGCTGTTGCCCTTGGAGCGCAGGTAGCGGTAGCCGGCGTCGCGGCCGGTGAAGTCGACCAGCTCGGGGCGGCGCATGGTCCAGTCGTCGTACGCGAGGCCCTCCTCGCCGCGGAGTTCCACCTCCAGGCCGCTGATCTCCTGGTTGAGGCGGGCGAAGGCCAGCTTCATCCCGGAGCCCTCGTAGCCGGGCTGGCCGGCGACGAGCTGCTGGCGCAGGCGTTCGGCGGTGAGCCGGGAGACCTCGGCCTCCACCCACAGCTTCAGCAGGCGCTGGTGCAGGTCGTGGGTGCGCAGTTCGGGGCGTTCGCGCCAGGTCCGCGCGATCGGGCCGATCATGCCGCCCTCCCGGGGCAGCCGCATGCCGCCGATGGAGACGCGCTCGTTCATGAGGGTGGTCTGCGCGACCCGCCAGCCGTCGCCGACCTCGCCGAGGCGGCGGGAGTCGGGGATGCGGACGTCGGTGAGGAAGACCTCGTTGAACTCGGCCTCGCCGGTGATCTGGCGCAGCGGCCGCACCTCGACGCCCGGGTCGGTCATGTCGCAGACGAAGTAGGTGATGCCCGCGTGCTTGGGCACGTCCGGGTCGGTGCGGGCGATGAGGATGGCCCAGCGGGCGAGGTGGGCGCTGGAGGTCCACACCTTCTGGCCGTTGACCACCCAGGAGTCGCCCTCGCGGACCGCGCGGGTGCCGAGGGCGGCCAGGTCGGAGCCGGCGCCGGGCTCGCTGAACAGCTGGCACCAGACCTCCTCGCCCGTCCACAGGGGCCGCAGGAACTGCCGCTTCTGCTCCTCGGTGCCGTACTTCAGGATCGTCGGCGCGGCCATGCCCAGGCCGATGCCGATGCGCCGGGGGTCGTTGTCCGGCGCGCCCGCGGCCTCCAGTTCGGCGTCCACCACGACCTGGAGGGAGCGCGGGGCCCCGAGGCCGCCGAGCCCCTCGGGGTAGTGCACCCAGGCCAGGCCGGCGTCGAAGCGGGCCCGCAGGAACTCCATGTGGTCGGTGCCCGCGGGCGGGTGGGCGGCCAGCAGCTCGCGCGTGCGGCCGCGCAGTTCCTCGGCGTCGGTCATGCGCCGGCTCCCTTCTCCAGGACGACGGCCACCCGGCCGGTGGTCACGCCGTCGGCGACCCGCTGGACGGCGGCTGCGGCGCCGTCCAGCGGCACCCGCTCGCTCACCAGCGGCCGGATCGCGCCGCGCTCGGCCAGTGCGGTGAGCTGCTCGTGGCAGTGCTGGACCAGCGCGGGGTTCTTGGTGTTATACAGGCCCCAGTGGAGGCCGAGGATCGAGTAGTTCTTCACCAGGACGTGGTTGAGCGCCGGGCTGGGGATGGTGCCGCCGGCGAAGCCGACGACGACGATCCGGCCCTCGAAGGCGACCAGCTTGGCGGACTGCGTGTAGGCCTCGCCGCCGACCGGGTCGTAGACGACGTCGACGCCCCTGCCGCCGGTGGCCTCCTTGACGGCGGCGACGACGTCCTCGGCGCGCCGGTCGACCACCACGTCGCAGCCGAGTTCGCGGGCGACGGCGGCCTTGTCCGGTCCGCCGACCACACCGATCACCGTTGCTCCGGCGGCCTTGCCGAGCTGCACGGCCGCGCTGCCGACACCGCCGGCGGCCGCGTGCACGAGCAGGGTCTCCCCGGCTTCCAGGCGGGCGCGGCGGTGCAGGCCGAACCAGCCGGTCTGATAGCCGATGTGCAGGGCGGCGGCCTGCGCGTCGTCCAGCGACTCGGGCGCCGGCAGCAGGGCGCGGGAGTCGGCGAGGGCGTACTCGGCGAAACCGCCGTGCGGCAGCGCGGGGTTCGCGATCACCCGGCGGCCGTCCTCGGTCTCACCGCAGATCTCCACCCCGGGGGTGAAGGGCAGCGGCGGGCGCACCTGGTACTGGCCGCGGCACAGCAGTGCGTCGGGGAAGTTGATGTTGGCGGCCCGCACGCGCAGCAGCACCTGGCCGTCGCCGGGCGTGGGCCGTTCCACCTCCGCCAGGCGCATCACCTCGCTCGGCTCGCCGTTCTCGTGCACTTGCCATGCCTGCATGCGGGGCCTCCACGGGACTGCTTCGTCTGACCGGGTCCGACCGCATACTAAGCGGTCGCTTGCCGATCAGGGAACAGTAGGACGCGTCACGTGCGGGCCGGCCGCGCCCTGACGTGCATCCGCTCCCCCTGCGGCCCGAACAGACTGAGGAACTCCACGGGCCCCTCCCCGGTGGATCCGAACCAGTGCGGCACCCGCGTGTCGAACTCGGCCGCCTCCCCCGCCGACAGCACCACGTCGTGCTCGCCGAGGACGACCCGCAGCCGCCCGGACAGCACGTACAGCCACTCGTAGCCCTCGTGGCTGCGCGGCTCCGGTTCGGCGGTCCGCTTCGGTTCGAGGACCTTGAAGGCCTGGAGGCCGCCGGGCTGCCGGGTCAGCGGCCAGAAGGTGCGGCCGTGGCGCACCATGGGCTTCGCCCGCACCCGGGGGTCGCCGACCGGCGGCGCGCCGACCAGCTCGTCGAGCGGCACCTGGTGGGCCTGTGCGATGGGCAGCAGCAGTTCCAGGCTGGGTCTGCGCAGTCCGGACTCCAGCCGCGAGAGCGTGCTGACGGAGATGCCGGTGGTCTCGGACAGGGCCGCCAGGGTCACCTCCCGCTCCTTGCGGATCCGCCGCAGCCGCGGACCCACCTCCGCGAGGACGTCGTCGGTACTCGTCTCCGTGCTCATACCGGTATTGCAGGTTCGGCAAAGAAGTTTGTCAATCCGGCAGTACCCGGGCCACCGTCGGGCGCGGAGGTGGTCACCATGACCGAGAACCGGGACGTGGTCGTCGGCGGCGGCGCGGCCGGTCTGTCCGCGGCGCTGGTGCTGGGCCGGGCCATGCGCCGCACCCTGGTCGTCGACGCGGGCGAGCCGCGCAACGCGCCGTCCGCGCACCTGCAGGGATATCTGACCCGGGACGGCATGTCCCCGGCGGAGTTCCTTGCGGTGGGGCGGGCGGAGATCGCCCGGTACGGGGTGGAGCTGGTCCGGGACCGGGCCGTGGACGCGCGCGGGGACGCGGCGGGCTTCACGGTGGAACTTGCGAGCGGCCGGAGCGTACGGGCCCGGCAGCTGGTGATCGCCACCGGCCTGGCGGACGAGCTGCCGGCGGTCCCGGGGCCGGCCGAGCGGTTCGGCCGGGACGTGGTGCACTGCCCGTACTGCCACGGCTGGGAAGTGCGCGACCTGCCGACCGGAGTACTGGCGACCTCCCCGCTCAGCGCGCACCAGGCACTCATGGTCACGCAGTGGTCCAAGGACGTGCGGCTCTTCCTGCACGAGCTGAGCGAGTCGGAGCTGGCGGCGGAGGACCTGCGCCGGCTGGCCACCGCCGGGGTCACCCTGGTCCCGGGCCGGGTCGGGGAACTCGTGGTCGCCGACGACCGGCTCACCGGGGTCCGGCTCGCCGACGGGACGGTCCACGAGCGCGAGGTGCTCTACGCCGCCCCGCGCGCCGTGCCCCGCAACGACTTGCTCGTCCGCCTCGGCGCACAGCTGCGCGAGACGCCGTTCGGCGCCTACCCGGTGATCGACGAGCGGGGTCTGACGACCGTGCCGGGGCTGTGGGCGGCGGGCAACGCGAGCGGGTTCGCCGAGCAGGTGGTGAACGCGGCCGGCCGGGGCTACCGGGCGGGAGCGGCGATCAACGGGGAACTGCTCTTCGCCGACCTGGACGGGGCCGCCCGGGTGTAGAGCCCGCGTTCCCGGTGCACCATGACTGCATGCTGCTGACCCGGCTCGCCCAGGTGTCCCGGGAGGTGGCCGCCACCGCGGCCCGGTCCCGCAAGACCGCGCTGCTCGCGGAGCTGTTCCGGGAGGCGGAGGCGGACGACGTGCCGATCGTCATCCCCTATCTGGCCGGGCGGCTGCCGCAGGGCCGGCTGGGTGTCGGCTGGAAGGTGCTGGGCCGGCCGGTCCCGCCGGCGGCCGAGCCCTCCCTGACCGTGCGGGAGGTCGACGCCCGCCTCACCGGCCTGGGCAAGGTGTCCGGGCCCGGCTCGCAGGCGGAGCGGGTCCGGCTCGTCGGCGAGCTGATGGGCGCGGCCACCGAGGAGGAGCAGCGCTTCCTGCTCGGCCTGCTCACGGGGGAGGTACGGCAGGGTGCCCTGGACGCGGTCGCGACGGAGGGGCTCGCCAGGGCGACCGGCGCGGATCCGGCGGACGTACGGCGGGCGGTGATGCTCGCCGGGTCGCTCCAGCCGGTGGCCCAGGCCCTGCTCGGTGAGGGCCCCGGGGCTCTCGACCGGTTCCGGCTGACCGTCGGCCGGCCGGTCCTGCCGATGCTCGCGCACAGCGCGTCCTCGGTCGCGGAGGCGGTGGAGAAGCTGGGCTCGTGCGTGGTGGAGGAGAAGCTCGACGGCATCCGGGTCCAGGTGCACCGGGACGGCGGAACCGTCCGCGTCCACACCCGCACGCTCGACGACATCACCGCCCGGCTGCCCGAAGTGACGTCCGCCGCCCTTGAGTTGCGGGGCGAGCGGTTCATCCTGGACGGCGAGGTGATCTCCTTCGACGCCGAGGGCCGGCCCCGCTCCTTCCAGGAGACGGCGGGCCGGGTCGGGTCCCGCACGGACGTGGCGAAGGCCGCCGGCGAGGTGCCGGTCTCCCCCGTCTTCTTCGACGCGCTGTCGGTCGACGGGCACGACCTGCTCGACCTGCCGTTCGCCGAACGGCACGCGCGACTGGCCGAGCTGGTGCCCGAGCCGATGCGGGTACGGCGCACGGTCGCCACGGGGCCGGAGGACATCGCGGAGGCGGAACGGTTCCTCGCCGAGACCCTGGCGCGGGGCCACGAGGGCGTGGTGGTCAAGGCCCTCGACGCGCCCTACAGCGCGGGCCGGCGCGGCGCCTCCTGGCTCAAGGTCAAGCCGGTCCACACCCTCGACCTGGTGGTGCTGGCCGCCGAGTGGGGCCACGGCCGCCGTACCGGCAAGCTGTCCAACCTGCACCTGGGCGCACGCAACCCCGACGGCACCTTCGCCATGCTCGGCAAGACCTTCAAGGGCATGACCGACGCCGTCCTCGCCTGGCAGACCGAGCGACTGCGGGAGCTGGCGGTGGGGGACGAGGGCGGGGTGGTCCGGGTCCGCCCCGAACTCGTCGTGGAGATCGCCTACGACGGCCTCCAGCGTTCCTCCCGCTACCCGGCCGGCGTCACCCTGCGGTTCGCGCGCGTGGTCCGCTACCGCGAGGACAAACGCCCCGAGGACGCCGATACGGTGGAGGCCCTGCTGGCGGCCCACCCGGAGGTCAAGCCGTGACGGTGCGTGCGACGAAGCGCAGCGCGGGTCTGCTGTTGTTCCGGCACACCGACGAGGGACAGGAGGTGCTGCTGGGGCACATGGGCGGCCCGTTCTTCGCGAAGAAGGACGCGGGCGCGTGGACCGTGCCCAAGGGCGAGTACGAACCGGACGAGCCGGCCTGGGAGGCGGCCCGCCGGGAGTTCCAGGAGGAGCTGGGGCTGGCGCCGCCGGACGGGGAGGCCGTACCGCTCGGCGAGGTCGTGCAGAGCAACGGCAAGATCGTCACGGCCTGGGCCATCGAGGCGGACCTGGACCCCGCGTCGGTCAACCCCGGGACCTTCCGCATGGAGTGGCCCCCGCGGTCCGGGCGGATCCAGGAGTTCCCGGAGCTGGACCGGGTGGCATGGCTGGGCCTCGACCGGGCCCGCGAGGTGATCATCACGGCGCAGGCCGCGTTTCTCGACCGACTGGCGGAGCACTCGGGCTGAACAGCGGCTCACGCGTTGCGCTCCACGCGGGCGCGCGCGAAGGTCGAGACAAGCCCGCTCCCAGGGAGGTCAGCCATGCCCATCGCGACGGTCAACCCGGCGAACGGCGAGACGCTCAAGACGTACGAGGCCATGGGCGAGGAGGAGCTGGAACGCCGGCTCCAGCTCGCCGAGGCCACGTTCCGCACCTACCGGACGACCGCGTTCGCCGATCGTGCCCGGTTGCTGGACAAGGCGGCCGATCTGCTGGAGGAGGACCAGCAGGAGATCGGCCGCGTCATGACCACGGAGATGGGCAAGCCGGTCAAACAGGCCCGCGCGGAGGCCGCGAAGTGCGCCAAGGCGATGCGCTGGTACGCCGCGAACGCCGAGCGGCTGCTGGCGGACGAGGAGCCCGCCGAGTCGGACGTCCGGGACTCCGGCGCGTCCCGGGTGCGGGTGCGCTACCGCCCGCTCGGCCCGGTCCTCGCCGTGATGCCCTGGAACTTCCCGCTCTGGCAGGTGATCAGGTTCGCCGCGCCCGCGCTGATGGCCGGCAACGTGGGCCTGCTCAAGCACGCCTCGAACGTCCCCCAGACGGCCCTGTACCTGGAGGACCTCTTCCACCGTGCGGGTTTCCAGGAGGGCTGCTTCCAGACGCTGCTGGTCGGCTCCGGCGCGGTCGACGACATCCTGCGCGACGAGCGGGTGAAGGCGGCCACCCTGACGGGCAGCGAGCCCGCGGGCCGGGCCGTCGCCTCCACCTCGGGTGAGATGATCAAGAAGACCGTGCTGGAGCTGGGCGGCAGTGACCCGTTCGTCGTCATGCCCTCGGCCGACCTGGACCGGGCGGCCCAGGTGGCGGTGACCGCGCGGGTGCAGAACAACGGGCAGTCCTGCATCGCCGCCAAGCGGTTCATCGTGCACACGGACGTCTACGACGCCTTCGCCGAGCGGTTCGTGGCGGGCATGGAGGCCCTCCGGATCGGCGACCCGCTGGAGGAGGAGACCGAGATCGGTCCGCTCTCCAGCGAGCAGGGGCGCACCGACCTGGAGGAGCTGGTCGACGACGCCCGGCGCAGCGGGGCCGAGGTGCTGTGCGGCGGGCAGCGGCCGGACGGGCCCGGCTGGTACTACCCGCCGACCGTGCTCGCGGGCATCACGCGGGAGATGCGCATCCACCGGGAGGAGGCGTTCGGACCGGTCGCCACGCTGTACCGGGCCGGCGACCTGGACGAGGCGGTGTTGATCGCCAACGACTCGCCGTTCGGACTCAGTTCGAACGTGTGGACGCGGGACGAGGACGAGGTGGAGCGGTTCGCCCGGGATCTGGAGGCGGGTGGCGTGTTCGTGAACGGCATGACCGCCTCCCACCCGGCGTTCCCGTTCGGCGGCGTGAAGCGCTCGGGGTACGGGCGTGAGCTGTCCGGGCACGGAATCCGGGAGTTCTGCAACATCACCACGGTTTGGCAGGGTGCGTGAGGGGTGCGCGGCTACCATCCCCTTTTGTGAACCGCGAAGTGACCCTGCCTCTGATCGTCGACGACCGCGGTACCTTGCAGGTGGCCGCGGCCGACGTGAGTAAGTTGTTGCGGACCGTCGGCGGACGCTGGCTGCATCTCGTCGAGGCGGGGGAACAGGGGCTCGACGAGGACACCGTCGCCGCCCTGACCATCGAGCTGGCGAAGCTCGCGGACCGCATCGACGTGGCGTGCATCGCCCACAGCAGCGGGGCTCCGTGAGGTAGCCCGTGCGGCCGTGGCGGATGCACGCGCTACGGTCATCCACGGTCAACGACGCTTCTAGCAAACGCAGTTGACGGCCGTGTCCGTCGAAGGCCGGGGCGGACGGCTCTGCGGCGGCCCGCCCGCCGGTCCCCGTCCCCCTCTCCCCGGTACCTCCCTCGGCCGCCCGCCGCCGAGGTGGCCGAGCCGGCGGGCCGCCCCTGATCGCCCGGGCCGGCGGGCCGCCCCCGATCACCTGGTCCGGCGCGGCGGGGTTCCGCTCGGCCAGGACCGTCCACCGCCTCCCCGGCTCCTCGGCGCCCCCTCCGGGGCTGCCCGTCCGGCTTCGGCGCGCGGCGCCGCGGACACGGCCGCCCGGCCGGGGCGGGAGTGCCGTGACGGCCTTCCCCAGCAGGCCCTTCGCCGTAACGGCGGTCCCGGCGTTTTCCCTCGTCCGGCCGCGAAAGTCGCCCTTCGGGCCCGACCCCGCGTCCCCGATTCGGAGTAATCCAACGCGAAGTCATCGGCCTCCCGGGTGACGGTGGGTGCAGCACCTCCTGAGGTGAACCACCTTCTGGGCCGGTGGGCGAAGGCCCTCCGGAAAGCGGAAAGCAGGGACGGTTCATGGCGACTTTGTGCAGACCCTCGGTGTCGGTCCCGGAGCACGTGATCACGATGGAGGAGACGCTGGAGCTGGCGCGCTCCCGCCACCAGGACCACCCTCAACTGCCACTCGCACTGCGGCTGATCGAGAACACGGGCGTGAAGACCCGGCACATCGTGCAGCCCATCGAGGAGACCCTCAAGCACCCGGGCTTCGAGGACCGCAACAAGCTCTACGAGGCCGAGGCCAAGGCCCGGGTCCCCGCGGTGATCCAGCGGGCCCTCGACGACGCCGAGCTCCTCACCACCGACATCGACGTGATCATCTACGTCTCGTGCACGGGCTTCATGATGCCCTCGCTCACGGCGTGGCTGATCAACGAGATGGACTTCGACAGCACCACCCGACAGCTCCCGATCGCCCAGCTGGGCTGCGCGGCCGGCGGCGCGGCGATCAACCGTGCGCACGACTTCTGCACGGCCTACCCGAACGCCAACGCGCTCATCGTGGCCTGCGAGTTCTGCTCGCTGTGCTACCAGCCCACCGACCTCGGCATCGGCTCACTGCTGTCCAACGGCCTGTTCGGCGACGGCATCGCGGCCGCCGTGGTCCGCGGCAACGGCGGCACCGGCGTCCGGCTGGAGCGCAACGGCTCGTACCTCATCCCGAAGACCGAGGACTGGATCGCGTACGACGTCCGGTCGACCGGCTTCCACTTCCTGCTGGACAAGCGGGTGCCGACGACCATGGAGCCGCTCGCCCCCGCGCTGAAGGACCTGGCGGGCACGCACGGCTGGGACGCGTCCGACCTGGACTTCTACATCATCCACGCGGGCGGGCCTCGCATACTCGACGACCTCAGCACGTTCCTGCAGGTCGACCCGCACGCCTTCCGGTTCAGCCGGTCCACGCTCACCGAGTACGGCAACATCGCCAGCGCCGTCGTACTGGACGCGCTGCGGCGGCTGTTCGAGGAGGGCGGTCCCGAGGACCGGGCCCGCGGACTGCTCGCCGGCTTCGGACCGGGCATCACCGCCGAGATGACGGTGGGCCGCTGGGTCAGCGGCGACGGGGACTCGCGATGACCGAGGAGAGCACGCTCACCGAGAGCCCGCCCCCGGTCAGGCAGTGGCCCGTGGCCGACCTGACCGGGACGGACTTCGACCCGGTGCTGGCGGAGCTGATGCGGGAGGGCCCGGTCACCCGCATCCAGCTGCCCAACGGCGAGGGCTGGGCGTGGCTGGTCACCCGGTACGAGGACGTGCGCGCGGTGGCCAACGACCCCCGGTTCGGCCGGGAGGCGGTCATGGAGGCACCGGTCACCCGGCTGGCCCCGCACTTCATCCCCGACCGGGGTGCGGTCGGCTTCCTCGACCCGCCCGACCACACCCGGCTGCGCCGCTCGGTCGCCGCCGCGTGCACGGCCAAGGGCGTGGAGCGCATCCGCGACAAGGCGCGCGGCATGCTGGACGAACTGGTCGACGAACTCCTCCAGGACGGCCCGCCCGCCGATCTCACCGCGTCGGTGCTCAGCCCGTTCCCGATCGCGGTGATCTGCGAGCTGATGGGTGTCCCGGCCGGCGACCGGCACGACATGCACGCCTGGACCCAGCTCATCCTGTCCTCCGCGCACGGCAAGGAGGTCAGCGAGAAGGCCAAGCGTGAGATGAGCGCCTACTTCTCCGACCTCGTCGGCCTGCGGGAGAACAGTACGGGCGAGGACGTGGCCTCCCTGCTCGGCGCCGCCGTGGGCCGGGAGGAGGTCACCCTGGAGGAGGCCGTCGGACTCGCCGTCCTGCTCCAGATCGGCGGCGAGGCGGTCACCAACAACAGCGGGCAGATGTTCTACCTGCTGCTGTCCCGCCCCGAGCTCGCGGAACGGCTGCGCGCCGAGCCGGAGATCCGCCCCCGGGCCATCGACGAGCTGCTGCGCTACATACCGCACCGCAACGCGGTCGGGCTTTCCCGGATCGCCCTTGAGGACGTGGAGATCAGCGGGGTCCGGATCCGCGCGGGCGATCCCGTCTACGTCTCCTACCTGGCCGCCAACCGCGACCCGGAGGTCTTCCCGGACCCGGAGACGATCGACTTCTCCCGCAGCCCCAACCCGCACGTGGCCTTCGGCTTCGGCCCGCACTACTGCCCGGGCGGTCAGCTCGCCCGGCTGGAGTCCGAGCTGCTGGTCGACGCCCTGCTGGACCGGGTGCCCGGCCTGCGGCTGGCCGTCCCGCCGGACCAGGTGCCCTTCAAGAAGGGCGCGTTGATCCGTGGGCCCGAGGCCCTGCCCGTGACGTGGTGAGCGGACGATGACGACGACCGAAGGACTCGCGGCCCAGGCGGACCCGCCGGGCCGGGAGCCGGATCCGACCGAGGGCCTGCTGGTGCCGCCCGGCCACGGCCGGGTCGTCGAGACGGCCGCCCAGCGGGTGACCTTCAAGGTCACCGGTACGCACTCGCGGATGGCCTCCACCTTCGAGGTGGAGGTCCCGCCGGGCTTCGACGTCGGCGCCCACGTGCACACGCGCAGCGAGGAGCTGTTCTACATCCTGGAGGGCGAGCTGGACGTCCTCGCCTTCGAGCCGCGCATCCGAACCCCCGACAACTGGCAGAGATGGGAGTCGAGTTCGGGCAGCCGTGTGGTCCGCGCGACCCCGGGCACGGTGATCGTCGTACCGCCCGGCTGCCCCCACGCGTTCGCGAACCCGACGGACACGCCCGCGAAGATGTTCTTCCAGGCGAGCCCGCCCCCGGACCACGAGCGCTACTTCGAGGAGCTGCTGGAGATCCTGCGCGACGGCGGCCCGCCGGACCAGGAGGCCATCGAGGCGCTGCGCGGGAAGTACGACATCCAGCAGCTGACTCCGCTCAGGCACCGGTGACGCCGTGGGGGGCGGGCCCCTCGCGGACCCGCCCCCTCGCGTCGCGTCTACCGGATCGGCATGCCCGCCAGCGTGCGGGCGATGACGAGCCGCTGGATCTCGCTCGTGCCCTCGAAGATCGTGTAGATCGCGCTGTCCCGGTGCATCCGCTCGACCGGGTACTCACGGGTGTAGCCGTTGCCGCCCAGGATCTGGATCGCCTGCGCGGTGACCTTCTTCGCGGTCTCGCTCGCGAACAGCTTGGACATGGAGCCCTCGGCGGCGGTGAACGGCCTGTTGTTGACCGCCATCCACGAGGCCCGCCACACGAGCAGCCGGGCGGCGTCGATCTGCGTCCGCATGTCGGCCAGCTGGAAGGCGACGCCCTGGTTGTCGATGATCGGCCGGCCGAACTGCTCACGGGTCGTGGCGTACTCGAGGGCCACCTCGTACGCGGCCCGGGCGGTGCCGACGGCCATGGCGCCCACGGCCGGCCGCGAGGCCTCGAACGTCGCCATCGCGGCGTTCTTCACCCGCTCCCCGCCCGCCTTCGCCTTCTCCCGGGCGCGGGCGAGGCGCTCGTCCAGCTTCTCCTTGCCGCCGAGGAGGCAGGAGCCCGGGACGCGGACGCCGTCCAGGACGACCTCGGCGGTGTGCGAGGCGCGGATGCCGTGCTTCTTGAACTTCTGGCCCTGGGTGAGACCCGGGGTGCCCGGCGGGACGATGAAGGACGCGTGGCCCTTGGAGCCCAGCTCCGGGTCGACCACGGCGACGACGACGTGGACGTTGGCGATGCCGCCGTTGGTCGCCCAGGTCTTCGTGCCGTTGATCACCCACTCGTCCTTGGCCTCGTCGTACACGGCACGCGTGCGCATGGAGGCGACGTCGGAGCCGGCGTCGGGCTCGGAGGAGCAGAACGCGGCGACCTTGACGTCGTTCTGGTCGCCGTACATCTGGGGGATCCAGGTGCCGATCTGTTCCTCGGTTCCGTTGGCGAGGACGCCCACCGCGGCGAGGCCCGTGCCCACAATGGACAGGGCGATGCCCGCGTCGCCCCAGAACAGCTCCTCCATGGCCATCGGGATACCGAGGCCGGTGGGGTCGAAGAACTGCTGAGCGTAGAAGTCGAGGGAGTAGATGCCTACCTTCGCCGCCTCCTGGATGACCGGCCAGGGAGTCTCCTCACGCTCGTCCCATTCGGCGGCCGCGGGGCGGATGACGTCGGCGGCGAAGCCGTGCAGCCAGTCCCGGACCTCCTTCTGTTCGTCGTTGAGCTCCATGGTGAACTCGGCCATGTCCCCTCCAGCGGCAGTGCGTGTTACTAGCGGTAACCCGAGTCTGTTACCGACGGGTAGGAAAAGTCAACCGCCGATGACGCCTCGGCATCCCGTTCGATGTCAGGGGCACAGTCAGTGTTAGTTTGCGCTGGCGTCACCGAATCAGCACGGGTGGGGAGAGCACATGGACACCACACAGCGGACCGACCAGCAGCGGTCCGCGGACCGCCGACGGCGCGAGCTGCTGGAGGCCGCCGACCGCGTGGTCCTGCGCGACGGCCCGCAGGCGTCGATGAACGCGATCGCGGCGGAAGCGGGCATCACGAAGCCCATTCTCTACCGCCACTTCGGCGACAAGGGCGGACTTTACGCGGCGCTAGCCATGCGGCACACCGACGCCCTGCTCGGCTCCCTGCGGGCGGCGCTGGACGCCCCCGCCGAGCGGCGGGAGCGGGTCGAGTCCACGCTGGACACCTACCTCGCCGCGATCGAGGCACGACCGCAGGTGTACCGGTTTCTGATGCATCCGGCGGAGGGCAGCGCCGGCGGCGACCAGGGCTTCGACGTCGGCAAGCACAGCGCTCCGCTGCTGCGGCGCATGGGCGAGGAACTGGCCCGGGTCATCGAGGAGCGGGTGGACCTCGGACCCGGCAGCCAGCAGCTCGCGCGGGTGTGGGGCCACGGGATCGTCGGGATGATGCACGCGGCCGGCGACTGGTGGCTGGGCGAGCGGCCGTGTTCCCGCGCCGAGTTGGTGCGCTCCCTCGCCGATCTGCTGTGGGGGCGGCTCGCGGCGGCCGGGGACAAGGTGGGCGGCCCGGGCTTCTGAGGCGTCCCGCCGCCGGGCGGGAGCCGGTACGGGCCGTCCCGCCCGAGCCGGGCACGGACCCGACCCCGGGCCCGCCCGGTGACTCACCTCACCGGTGCCAGGAGGCCCGGGTGACCTGCCGCGCCAGCCTGCGCTTCCGCCAGCCCATGAGGTGATCGGCGTACACCGCGCCCTCCAGGTGGTCGTACTCGTGCTGCAGGCACCGGGCGAAGAAGCCGGTGCCGTGCACGGTGACCGGCTCCCCCGTCACCGTGAGACCCTCGACCACCGCGTGGTCGTACCGTTCGGTGCCCGCCTCCAGGCCTGGCAGGGACAGACAGCCCTCCGGGCCGCGGATCTCCACGCCGTCCTTCTCCACCAGGCGGGGGTTCACCACGTGGCCCAGATGACGCACGTCCTCGTCGTCGGGACAGTCGTAGACGAACACCCGCAAAGGGACGCCGATCTGATTCGCGGCCAGCCCCACCCCCCGCGCCGCGTACATCGTGGCGAACAGGTCCTCCACGAGCGCCGCCAGTTCGGGGCCGAAGTCGGTGACCTCCCGGCACCGCTCGCGCAGTACCGCGTCTCCGAGCAGGGTAAGAGGCCGGACGCGCCCGTGGGCGCCCGGGATCGTGCCGTGTCGCATGGCGGCAAGGGTACGGTTCGTTCAGCTCAAGCCCGCCGCCGGAGGCATGGGCCGGGATTCGGGTGTGCGAATGGATCTCGATAGGCTGAGGTTCACACCACGCTGCCGGATGGCCTGAGGCGCGGCGCGTACGCAAGGAGGATCGAGAACTGATGGCAGGCAACTCGGACCCGCTCTCGCCGCGGGCCAAGCTGGCCGTGACCGCGGGCAAGGCGGTCGCTGCGGCATCGCGCGCCGCGGGACGGGGCAGCGGGTCGGTGATCGGTGGCCGGGTCGCACTGAGGCTCGACCCCGACCTTCTCGGGCGGCTGGCCCAGAACCTGGACGTCGTCCTGGTGTCGGCCACCAACGGCAAGACCACCACCACCCGGCTCATCGCGGAGGCTCTGCGCGCCGCCGGCCCGGTCGTGTCGAACGCGCTCGGCGCCAACATGCCGGCCGGCATCACCTCCGCCCTCGCGGGCGGCTCGGAGTCGAAGTTCGGCGTCATCGAGGTCGACGAGAAGTACCTGGCCGGCGTGGCGCGGGACACCAGCCCCAAGTGCATCGCCCTGCTGAACCTCTCCCGCGACCAGCTGGACCGCGCGGCCGAGACCCGCATGCTCGCGGAGAACTGGCGTGAGGGTCTCGCCGGGTCGAAGGCCGTCATCGTCGCCAACTGCGACGACCCGCTGGTGGTGTGGGCCGCCTCCTCCTCCCCGAACGTGATCTGGGTCGCGGCCGGGCAGATGTGGAAGGACGACGCCTGGTCCTGCCCGTCGTGCGGCGGCGTGATGCAGCGCCCCGGCGACGACTGGTTCTGCGGCGAGTGCGGCTTCCGCCGGCCGACGCCGACCTGGGCGCTGTCCGGGGACCACGTGCTGGACCCGCACGGCTCCGCCTGGCCGATCCACCTCCAGCTGCCGGGCCGCGCCAACAAGGCCAACGCCGCCAGCTCCGCGGCCGTCGCCGCCGTCTTCGGGGTGCCGCCGCAGGTCGCCCTGGAGCGGATGTACCAGGTGCAGGCCGTGGCCGGCCGGTACGACGTCGTCCAGTTCCAGAACCGCGACCTGCGGCTGCTGCTGGCCAAGAACCCGGCCGGCTGGCTGGAGACGTTCTCCCTGATCGACCCGCCGCCCGCGCCGGTCATCCTGTCCGTGAACGCCCGCGGGGCCGACGGCACCGACACCTCCTGGCTGTGGGACGTCGACTACACCCGGCTGACCGGCCACCCGATCTTCGTCATCGGCGACCGGAAGCTGGACCTCGCCGTCCGCCTGGAAGTGGCCAACCAGCACTTCCAGGTCTGCGACGACCTCGACCAGGCCGTGCAGATGTGCCCGCCCGGACGGATCGAGGTCATCGCGAACTACACCGCGTTCCAGGACCTGCGCCGCCGCGTCGGCAACTGATCTTCGAAGGGCGATCACTCATGAGCGACAACCAACTGCGGCTGGTGTGGATCTACCCGGACCTGCTGAGCACCTACGGCGACCAGGGCAACGCCCTCGTCGTGGAGCGCCGGGCCCGGCAGCGCGGTCTGGACGTGGCCCGTCTCGACGTGCGCAGCGACCAGCCGATCCCGACCTCCGGCGACATCTACCTGATCGGCGGCGGCGAGGACCGTCCGCAGCGGCTCGCGGCCGAGCGGCTGCGCCGCGACGGCCATCTCCAGCGTGCGGTGCAGAACGGCGCGATCGTGTTCTCCGTCTGCGCCGGCTACCAGATCCTCGGCCACGAGTTCATCAACGACCTCGGACAGCGCGAGCCGGGCCTCGGCCTGCTCGACGTGGTCTCGGTGCGCGGCGAGGGCGAGCGGTGCGTCGGTGACGTGCTGGCGGACATCGACCCGCAGCTCGGGCTGCCCCCGCTGACCGGCTTCGAGAACCACCAGGGCGTCACGCAGCTCGGTGCCTCGGCCCGCCCGTTCGCCCGCACCCGCATCGGCAAGGGCAACGGCACCGGGGACGGCACGGAGGGCGCGTACAACGGGACGGTCTTCGGCACCTACATGCACGGTCCGGTGCTGGCCCGCAACCCGCAGATCGCCGACCTGCTGCTGAAGCTGGCGCTGGACGTCAACGCGCTGCCGCCGATCGACGACCGCTGGTACGAGGCGCTGCGCAACGAGCGCATCGCCGCCGCGCAGCAGCCCGCGTAGGCACGGTCGCGCGGCGGCCCGCGCGGTGTGATCACGTGTGCTGAAGGCACCCTTCAGCACCTTCCGGCAGGCTTCGTGACGGGCCCGGCTGACGGCGCGTCTGCTCACATGTGCAGGCGCGTCCAGCAGGCGGACGCCCGCTACGGAGCCACCCCGTCCCGCCGGTAGGGTGGCCGGGAATCCGCCGGACAACGTGGTCCGGTCTCCCGGCCCACGTTGAGAAGGTAAATCGGGCTATGCGCATTGGTGTCCTCACGTCCGGCGGCGACTGCCCCGGCCTGAATGCCGTCATCCGGTCCGTCGTGCACCGTGCCGTCGCCGACCACGGCGACGAGGTCATCGGTTTCCGGGACGGCTGGAAGGGCCTCCTGGAGTGCGACTACCTCAAGCTCGACCTCGACGCCGTGGGCGGCATCCTGGCGCGCGGCGGCACCATCCTCGGCTCCTCCCGGGTCCGTCCCGAGCACCTGCGGGACGGCGTGGAGCGGGCCCGCGGGCATGTCCGGGAGCTCGGTCTCGACGCGATCATCCCGATCGGCGGCGAGGGCACGCTGAAGGCGGCCCGCCTGCTGTCGGACAACGGCCTGCCCATCGTGGGCGTGCCGAAGACGATCGACAACGACATCGCCGTCACGGACGTCACCTTCGGCTTCGACACCGCGGTGACCGTGGCGACGGAGGCCCTCGACCGGCTGAAGACGACCGCCGAGTCCCACCAGCGCGTGCTGATCGTGGAGGTCATGGGCCGCCACACCGGCTGGATCGCGCTGCACTCCGGCATGGCGGCCGGCGCCCACGCCATCGTCGTACCGGAACGGCCCTTCGACATCGACGAGTTGACGAAGAAGGTCGGTGAGCGGTTCGAGGCGGGCAAGCGGTTCGCCATCGTGGTCGCCGCCGAGGGCGCCAAGCCGCGGCCGGGCTCCATGGAGTTCGACGAGGGCGGCAAGGACATCTACGGCCACGAGCGCTTCGCGGGGATCGCGCGGCAGCTGTCGGTCGAGCTGGAGCACCGCCTGGGCAAGGAGGCGCGGCCGGTGATCCTCGGGCACGTGCAGCGCGGCGGCACGCCGACGGCGTACGACCGGGTGCTCGCCACCCGGTTCGGCTGGCACGCCGTGGAGGCGGTCCATCGCGGGGAGTTCGGCCGGATGACCGCGCTGCGCGGGACGGACATCGTGATGGTGTCGCTCGCGGAAGCGGTCGAGTCCCTGAAGACGGTGCCCGCCGAGCGCTACGACGAGGCGGAGTGCGTGCTGTAGTCCAGCCGTGGACAACCCGCCCCGGGTCACGGTCGTGACCGGGGGCGGTTCTACTCTTGTGGGCGGACAGACGCGTACAACCCCCACGAATCAGGAGCCGGCGGATGGATCACAGCGGGCACGGCATGATGATGGATCTGCCGCCGTTCACGCTGGCACGAGGGCTTGCGTGGTCGGCGGACCCCTTCTTCCTCCTCGCCTGTCTGGCCGGCCTGGCCCTGTACGGCTGGGGGGTCGTACGGCTGCGGCGGCGCGGGGACGCCTGGCCCGTCAGCCGCACGGTGTCGTACGTCGTCGGTGTGCTCACCATCGCGCTGGTGATGTGCACCAGGCTGAACGACTACGGCATGGTCATGTTCAGCGTGCACATGGTGCAGCACATGGTGATCAGTATGCTGTCGCCGATCCTGATCCTCCTCGGCGCCCCGGTCACGCTGGCGCTGCGGGCGCTGCCGACCGCCGGCCGGGGCAGGAAGGGCCCGCGCGAGGTGCTGCTGGCGTTGCTGCACAGCCGGTACATGCGGGTCGTCACCCACCCCGCGTTCACGATCCCGCTGTTCATCGCGAGCCTGTACGCGCTGTACTTCAGTCCGCTCTTCGACTTCCTGATGGGTTCCCGGACGGGGCACGTCGCGATGATGGTGCACTTCCTCGCGGTCGGTGTCGTGTTCTTCTGGCCGATCATCGGCGTGGACCCGGGCCCGCACCGGCCGGGGTACCTGATGCGGATGCTGGAGCTGTTCGCGGGCATGCCGTTCCACGCGTTCTTCGGCATCGCGCTGATGATGGCGTCGACGCCGATGGTGGAGACCTTCCGGAACCCGCCCGTCTCCCTCGGCATCGACGCGCTCGCCGACCAGAACGCGGCCGGCGGCATCGCGTGGGCCTTCAGCGAGATCCCGTCCGTGCTGGTGCTGATCGCGCTGCTGTTCCAGTGGTACGGCTCCGAGCAGCGGCAGGCCAAGCGCAAGGACCGGGCCGCGGACCGGGACGGCGACAAGGAGCTGGAGGCGTACAACGCCTACCTGGCTTCGCTGAACGCACGCGAGGGCTAGGCGGGAGCGCTTTCCGTCCGGGCATCCCGTACGGGCGGGAACCGGGGCACCATGGTGGGGACGGTCCACGAGGAGGGTGTCGCGATGCCCGGTTCCACGAACGGCCCAACGAACGGTTCCACGAACGGCTCCACCAGGGCGATGGGGGCCCTCACGGTCGGCGGTCTCGTCGTCGTGACCGCCTACACGGTCGCTCTCGGCAGCAACGGCTGGCTGTGGTTCGGCTGGGTCGTCCTGGGGCTGCTGACACTCGCGATGGTCGTCACCCAGTCCTGAGGGCGCCCCGGTGGCGGGGCTGACCTACAGTGCCCGCATGAACAGCAGGACGCCCACGTTCGACGACCTCGACCGCAAGATCACCACCGCGCTGATGGCGAACGCCCGCACCAGCTTCGCCGAGATCGGGGCGGACGTGGGGCTGTCCGCGACCGCGGTCAAGCGGCGGGTGGACCGGCTGCGGGAGACCGGGGTGATCACGGGGTTCACGGCGACGGTGCAGCCCTCGGCGCTCGGCTGGCGCACGGAGGCGTACGTCGAGGTCTACTGCGAGGGCGCGGCCCCGCCGCGGCGCCTGGCGGAGGTGGTCCGCAACCACCCGGAGATCACCGCCGCCATGACCGTGACCGGCGGCGCCGACGCGCTGCTGCACGTGCGGGCGCGGGACGTGGAGCACTTCGAGGAGGTGCTGGAACGGATCCGCACCGAGCCGTTCATCCGCAAGACGATCAGTGTGATGGTGTTGTCCCACCTCCTCCCGGAAAGCCCGGAGGCGGGCGCCACCCATGCGGCGCCGGAATGACCCCGGTCATGCGCAACGGTCGTGCGTCCGCCCTGGTCACGACGCAGCGATGGTGCGCCGACGCGCAGCCTTTCGCGCTTGTCGCGGTGATCCGGGCTTCCTACCGTGGTGTCATCCCTCAGTGACACACTGGAAAGCGGAGGAAACCCTCTGTGTCCGAACATCGTGTGCCGCGCCACCGGCGCTTTCTCGTCTGCGAACCCGCACATTTCGCGGTGCAGTACGCGATCAATCCATGGATGCATCCCGACCGGCCCGTCGACGTGGACCTCGCCCGTGACCAGTGGCAGGCGCTGATCCGCACGTACCGCGCCCACGGTCACACCGTCGAGTCCGTCGAGCCGGTCGCCGGCCTGCCGGACATGGTCTTCGCCGCGAACGCCGCGTTCGTGGTCGGCGGCCGGGTCTTCGGCTCCCTCTTCCACGCGCCGGAGCGGCGTCCCGAGTCGGTCCACTACGACACCTGGTTCAAGGCGGCGGGCTACGACGTGTACCGCCCCGAGTCGGTGTCGGAGGGCGAGGGCGACCTGGTGTGGACGGGCCGGTACGTGCTCGCCGGCACCGGGTTCCGCACCACCCGCGAGGCCCACCGTGAGGCGCAGGAGTTCCTCGGCCACCCGGTGATCGGCCTGACCCTGGTGGACCCGTACTTCTACCACCTGGACACGGCGCTGTTCGTGCTGGACGACGACAACATCTGCTACTACCCGGAGGCGTTCTCGGCGGGCAGCCGGGAGGTGCTGCGGCGGCTGTACCCGGACGCCGTGCTCGCCACCCGGGAGGACGCGATGGCGTTCGGCCTGAACTCCGTGTCCGACGGCCGCAACGTCTTCATCGCACCCCACGCCGAGGCCCTCGCCGAGCGCCTGGCCCGCCACGGCTACGTCCCCGTCCCCGTCGACCTGTCGGAGTTCCACAAGGCCGGCGGCGGCATCAAGTGCTGCACCCAGGAGATCCGCTGATGACCGCACCCGCGCGCACGCGCACGTCCGCCGAGCTGATCCGTGCGGAGGAGCCCGTCCTCGCGCACAACTACCACCCGCTGCCCGTGGTGGTGGCCCGGGCCGAGGGGACCTGGGTGGAGGACGTCGAGGGCAAGCGCTACCTCGACATGCTCGCCGGATACTCGGCGCTCAACTTCGGCCACCGGCACCCGGCCCTGGTCGAGGCCGCGCACCGGCAGCTGGACCAGCTGACGCTCACCTCCCGCGCCTTCCACAACGACCGGCTCGCGGAGTTCGCGGAGCGGCTCGGGGAGCTGACCGGTCTTGACATGGTGCTGCCCATGAACACCGGCGCGGAGGCCGTGGAGAGCGGCATCAAGGTGGCCCGCAAGTGGGCGTACGACGTGAAGGGCGTCCCGGCCGACCGGGCGACGATCGTGGTCGCGGCGGAGAACTTCCACGGCCGGACGACGACCATCGTCAGTTTCTCCACGGACGAGACGGCCCGCGCGGGCTTCGGCCCGTTCACGCCGGGCTTCCGGATCGTGCCGTACAACGACCTGGCGGCGCTGGAGGAGGCCGTCGACGAGACGACGGCGGCGGTGCTGATCGAGCCCATCCAGGGCGAGGCCGGTGTCGTCATCCCGGACGAGGGCTATCTGGCCGGCGTGCGCGAACTGACCCGGCGCAAGGGCTGCCTGTTCATCGCGGACGAGATCCAGTCCGGCCTCGGCCGTACGGGCCGTACCCTCGCCGTCGAGCACGAGGACGTGGTGCCGGACGTGCTGCTGCTCGGCAAGGCGCTGGGCGGCGGCATCGTGCCGGTGTCGGCGGTGGTGGCCCGGCGCGAGGTGCTGGGCGTGCTGCACCCGGGCGAGCACGGCTCGACGTTCGGCGGCAACCCGCTCGCCGCGGCCGTCGGCACGGCCGTGGTGGGGCTGCTGGAGACCGGGGAGTTCCAGCGCCGGGCCGCCGATCTCGGCGTGGTCCTGCGGGACGGGCTGACGGAGCTGGTCGGCCGGGGCGTGCTCGGCTTCCGCTCGCGCGGACTGTGGGCGGGCGTCGACGTCGACCCGGCGATCGGTACCGGCCGTGAGATCAGTGAGCGGCTGATGCGGGAGGGCGTCCTGGTCAAGGACACCCACGGCTCCACGATCCGGCTGGCGCCCCCGCTGACCATCACGGCGGAGGAGCTGCGCTCCGCGCTGGCGGCCCTGGAGAAGGTGCTGGTCTGACGGATCCGCGGGCGGGGCCGGTGCCGCGGGCACCGGCCCCGCCCGTGTGCCCGGCACGTGTGGACCGTAAGGGCCGTGCGCGCGTGGTTCCGTAACCCCGGGCCCGGGGGCGGCATGAGGTGGATTCCGGACGGTTACAGATGACGGGGAGCGCTGTCCGGGCCCGCTCGGAGATCATGGGCGCTCATCCACCGGTGTCGAGCCGCATCCGGCAGAGTGAGGGGCGAGACGTGTTCTACTACCTGCTCAAGTACGTGCTGTTGGGCCCCTTGCTCAGACTCGTCTTCCGGCCCCGGATCGAGGGCCTGGAGAACGTGCCCGCGGAGGGTCCCGCGATCGTCGCGGGCAACCACCTGTCGTTCTCCGACCACTTCCTGATGCCCGCGATCCTGAAGCGGCGCATCACCTTCCTGGCCAAGGCGGAGTACTTCACCGGGCCGGGGGTCAAGGGCAGGCTCACCGCGTTCTTCTTCCGCAGCGCCGGCCAGATCCCGGTGGACCGCTCCGGCAAGGAGGCGGGGCAGGCCGCGATCCGCGAGGGCCTCGGGGTGCTCGGCAGGGGGGAACTGCTCGGCATCTACCCGGAGGGGACCCGCTCGCACGACGGCCGCCTCTACAAGGGCAAGGTAGGTGTCGCGGTGATGGCGCTGCGGGCGGGCGTGCCGGTGGTGCCCTGCGCGATGATCGGCACCTTCGAGGCGCAGCCGCCCGGCAAGGTGGTCCCGAGGATGCACCCCGTGACCATCCGTTTCGGCAAGCCGCTCGACTTCTCCCGGTACGCCGGCATGGAGAACGAGAAGGCGGTCCTGCGGGCCATCACCGACGAACTCATGTACGCCATCCTGACGCTGTCCGAGCAGGAGTACGTCGACGAGTACGCGGCCGTCGTCAAGGAGCGGCGGGCGGCGGAGAAGGGCGTGCGGGAGCGGCGGTTCCCCCGGGCGCCGCTCGGCTGACGGCTTCTGCCGTCGGCAGAGGACCGTGGCGTGCCGTGTCCGCCCGGCCGTACGGTCGCGGGATGAGACGTGCTGTGGTGATCGGAGCGGCGGGGCAGATCGGGCGTCCGGCGGTGAACGCGCTGGCGCGGGACGGCTGGGCGGTGACGGCCGCCTCGCGGAGCGGCGGCCGGGACGCGGCCTGGCCGGAGGGGGTACGGACCGTACGGCTGGACCGGGAGGACGGGGACGCGCTGGCCCGGGTGGTCGGCGGCGGCTGCGACGTGCTGGTCGACATGGTCGCCTTCGGGGCCGCGCACGCCCGGCAGTTGACCGCCCTCGCCGACCGGATCGGGTCGGCCGTGGTCATCTCCAGCGTGTCGGTGTACGAGGACGGCAGGGGCCGTGGCTTCGACACCCAGGAGCGGCCCGACGGCTTCCCGGAGTACCCGGTGCCCCTGCCGGAGACCCAGCGGACGGTGGCTCCCGGCGAGGCCACGTACAGCACGCGCAAGGTGGCGCTGGAGCGGGAACTCCTGGCGGCGGGCGACCGGTTGCCGGCCACCGTGCTGCGGGCGGGCGCGGTGCACGGACCGCACTGCCGCAGCCCCCGCGAGCTGTACTTCGTCAAGCGGAACCTGGACGGGCGGGGACGTCGTGTGCTCGCGTACGGCGGGGCGAGCCGCTTCCATCCGGCGAGCGTGCACAACCTCGCCGAGCTGATCCGGCTGGCCGCGGCGCGGCCCGGGTCCCGGGTGCTGAACGCCTGCGACGCGGAGGCGCCCACGGTCGCCTCGATCGCCGCGGCGATCGACGCGGTGATGGGGGTGCGCACCGAGACGGTGTCCGTCGACGGCCCTCCCCCGGCTCCGCGGGTGGGCGAGACTCCCTGGTCGGTGCCGCGTCCGGTCGTCGTCGACATGTCGGCGGCGGAGCGGGAACTGGGCTACCGCCCGGTGGTCGGGTACGCCGACTCCCTCCCCGAGACCGTGGCGTCCATCGCCGACCGGCTCGCCGGAACGGACTGGCGTACGGCGTACCCGAAGATGGCGCAGGCCTACGGCGACCTGTTCGACTACGCGGCGGAGGACGCCTGGCTCGGCGCGTGAGCCCCGGACAGGAGCGAGGGGCGGCCGGAGGACCGGCCGCCCCTCGTCACCGTTCCGCGGGGGTTACGGCTTGGGCGTGGCGTGCGGGGCGCAGGTCACGTCCTTGCCGTCCAGCTTGCCGGAGAGCAGGTAGGCGTCGACGCGCTGGTTGATGCAGGGGTTGACCAGGCTGGTCACACCGTGGGAGCCCGCGTCCTTCTCGGTGATGAGACGGGAGCCCTTGAAACGCTTGTGCAGTTCGACGGCACCCTCGTACGGGGTGGCCGCGTCCCGGGTGGACTGCACGATCAGGACCTTCGGCAGGCCCTTGTGGGTCTTGACCTCGAGCGGGTTCTGCTGCTTGGCCGGCCAGGTGGCGCAGGGCAGGTTCATCCAGGCGTTCGCCCAGGTCATGAACGGGTAGCTCTTGTTGAGCCGGGTGTTGTCCCGGTCCCACTTCCGCCAGCTGGTGGGCCACTTGGCGTCGGCGCACTCGACGGCCGTGTAGACGGCGTTGCTGTTCTCCGAGGCGATGTTGCCCGCCGTGTCGGACAGGTCCGGGGCGGCCGCGTCGACCACCGCCTGGGTGTCACCGGCGGTGTACTTGCTCAGGACCGTGGCGACCGGCACCCACGAGGAGTCGTAGTACGGCGCGCTCTGGAAGAAGGAGATCAGCTCGGCCGGGCCGACGACCCCGCCGATGGGGCTCTTCTTGGCGGCGGCGCGCAGCTGGAGCCACTTGTCCTGGACGGCGGCGCGGGTGGTGCCGAGGTGGAAGGCGGCGTCGTTCGCGGCGACCCAGTCCTCCCAGTCCTTCCAGCGGCCCTCGAACGCGATGTCCTGGTTCAGGTTGGCCTCGTACCAGATGTTCTCGCGGGCCGGGTCGACCACGCTGTCCACGACCATGCGGCGCAGGTGACCCGGGAAGAGGGTGCCGTAGACGGCGCCGAGGTACGTGCCGTAGGAGACGCCCAGGTAGTTGAGCTTCTTCTCGCCGAGCGCGGCACGGATGACGTCGAGGTCGCGGGCGGTGTTCGGCGTCGTCATGTGCGGCAGCATCGCGCCGCTGCGCTTGCCGCAGCCCTCGGCGTACTCACGGGCCAGCTTGCGCTGGGCCCTCTTGTCGGCCTCGCTGCCGGGCACCGGGTCGGCCTTGGGCGCCTTGACGAACTCCTGCGGGTCGATGCAGGAGATGAGCGCGGAGTGGCCGACGCCGCGCGGGTCGAACCCGACGAAGTCGTAGGCCTTGGCGGTGTTCGCCCAGACGGCGTTCTGGGTGACGACCCGGCGCGGGAAGCGCAGGCCGGACCCGCCGGGACCGCCCGGGTTGTAGATGAGCGCGCCCTGGCGCTCCTTCTTGGTGCCGGTGTTGCCGATGCGGTCCACGGCGAGCTTGATCTGCTTGCCGTAGGGGTGGGCGTAGTCCAGCGGCACGCTGACCCAGCCGCACTGGATGGGCTTCTCCAGGCCCCAGTCGGCCGCGCAGTCCTGCCAGTGGATGCCGGCCTTGGCCGCCCTGGCGGCGGCGATCTCCGCGCCCTTGGCCTCGCGGTCCTGCGCGGGACGCCCGGTGGCGCTCGCGGCGGGCGCGGTGACCGCGCCGGCGATCAGGGTGGCGGTGACGAGTGCTCCGGCCGAACCGAGTGCCAGCAGGCGGCTCTTCGGTCTGTTCTGCCTCAAGTGGGCCCCTCCCCGAGCTTCGCTGTAAGTGCGTCAGGCGGGGATCCTTTCTGCTGTGAGCCGTCTGAGAACAGGGGTTGACACCCATCTTTACCAATCCGATAACCGGATGATCACGTCCCGCTGAGCGGGCGGGTGTTCACCGGCCCAGGAGCAGCAGTGCCTCGTCCAGCAGCCGCCGCAGCCGCAGGGCGTCGGCTGCCACCGCGCTCACCAGGACGGCGGGGCCGGCGAGCGGCATCAGCGCGGCGCACTCCCCCAGCATCCGGGCGGCCATCGGACGGTCGGCGAACTCCGGTCGTACGACGATCAGTTGACCGACCGCTCGATGACCCGCGAGCACACCGGGGCCGTCCCAGCCACCCGGCGCTCCGGGACCGCAGGCCACCTCCTGGTCGAGGACCGTCCGGCCGGCGATCCGTACGGTCAACCGGCTGGTGAGCCGACCCGGTTGCTCGCCGGCCCGGCCTAGTACCTGCTCCTCGCGCAGCACGAGTCGTGCCCCGTCGTCGAGTTCGGCCCGTGTGGTGACGTACAGGTCGCTGCCGCCGGCCGAGATCAACTGCTCGGGCAGCCAGTGCAGTTCCGCGTCCTCGGCCACGTCGAGCCGGACGTCGTAGTGGGCCGTGTCCTTGGTCTGGCCGGGCAGCGCGAGGGTGGCGGCGGCGGAACCGACGTGCAGCCGGGCGCCCCGTTCCGCCCGCACGGCGAGGGTGAGACGGTCGCCGCCCAGCGGGCCGCTCATCGCGCCGACCACCAGCACCTTCGCCTCGGCTCCGCTCGCCCTGGTGCGGCGCAGCGCCAGGGGCCCTCGCCGTCCAGCACGGGCAGCGCCGTACCGCCGCGTCCGTCCGCGCGGGCGACGATCCGCGCGAACGCGCGGACCCCGGTGGCCGTCACGCCGTCCACGCCGTCCACGACGCGAGTCGCTCCCGCACCCAGGCGGCCACGTCCGCGACACCGGTCTCGCCGCGCAACGACTGTAGGACGACCGGCAGTTCGGCCCGTTGCGCCTTGGCGTCCGCGGCCATCCGGGCGAGGTCGGAGCCGACGTGGGGGGCGAGGTCGGTCTTGTTGACGACGAGCAGGTCGGCGGTGGTGACGCCGGGGCCGCCCTTGCGCGGGATGTCGTCGCCGCCGGCCACGTCGATCACGAAGATCTGGGCGTCCACCAGACCCTTGGAGAAGGTGGCGGTGAGGTTGTCCCCACCGGACTCGACGAGGATCAGGTCCAGGGGGCCGACCGCTTCCTCCAGGTCCTCGACGGCTTCGAGGTTGGCGGAGATGTCGTCCCGGATGGCGGTGTGCGGGCAGGCGCCCGTCTCCACGGCGGTGATCCGCTCGGGCGGCAGGACGGCCTCCCGGAGCAGGAACTCGGCGTCCTCGCGCGTGTAGATGTCGTTGGTGACGACGGCGAGGGACAGCTCCGCGCGCAGCGCACGGCAGAGCGCGGCGACGGTGGCGGTCTTGCCCGACCCGACGGGCCCGCCGAGCCCGATACGCAGGGCACGCCGGGACCCGTCCGGCCGGCGGGCGTCCGCACTGAGAGCGGCGGGCCCGTGGTGAGCGTGGTCGAGATGCATGAACGTCTCCTGTGGCGCGCCCCTGACGTCCGCCGCCCGCCCGGGGGGCGGACGGGAAGGTGCGGGGCGGTCGTGGTTGGGGGTGAGGGGGCGGGGCGGGGTGCTTGAGGCAGGGGTGGTGGACCGGTGCGAGGCCCGCCGAGGTCGGAGGTGGGCCGATACGGGCCCGCAGGGGCTGCCTGAGGGATCGGTTCGGGGACGTCTGGGTCGGGGGTGACGGGTCGATGGTCGGTCGGGATCGGAGGGCGGGCCGCCTTCGTGGCTCATCCGGGTCGGGGACGGGCCGGTCCGGGTCTGTCCCTGTCGGAGACGGGGGCGGGGCCCCCTGGCGAAGGGATCCGCCGGAGTGTGGGGCGGCTCAGGAGGCGAACAGTCTCAGGGGCCACGTCGTGTGCCATTCCGCGCCGATCTCCAGCAGCGGTGCGGACGCCGACGGCAGGGCGTCGACGCCCTCGTCGGCCACCCGGCGCGCCGCCTCGACCGCCGTGTCGGCGATCCGGTCCAGCTCCGGTGCCAGCCGGGCCAGGACGCCGGTCGCGTCGAACGGGTCGAGGCTGAGGAGCCGTACCGTGGCCGTGGCCGGCCCGCTCACGCTCTCGTACAGCGCGCAGTACGCGGCGTCCTCGGGTCCGAGTCCGGCCGCCCGGGCGGCGAGCCCGAGGACCACGGGCTGATGCGCCCCCTTCGGGAACCGGCCGGCCAGCGCGTCGAGTTCGCCGGACGGCCAGCTGGCCCGCGCCGCCCGCAGGAGTTGCCGGCCGAGTCGCCGCGCGGCCGCCCGGAGGGCGGGCGACGGTGTCCGCGCGTCCGCCGCCGCGTCCAGCTCCCCTGCGTCCGCTCCGAGTACCGCGGCCGCGGCGAGTGCTCCCGCGACCAGACCTGCGGTGTGGGCCCGGCCCCGGCAGAAGGCCTCCAGGCTCGCCGCCGAGGTGATCCGGCCGGCCTTGACGGCCGCCTCCGCCCCGCCGGAGTGCGCGTGCCCTCCGGCCGGGAAGCGGCCGTCGGCCAGGACGAGCAGTGCTGCCCTCGACATCACACCGCCCCTCAGAAGAGGAAGTAGCGCTGGGCCATGGGCAGTTCGGCCGCCGGTGTGGCCTCGACCAGTTCGCCGTCGATGTGCACGGCGAAACTGTCGGGGTCGATCCGGACGTCCGGCCGGGCGTCGTTCTCCCGCATGTCGGCCTTGGTGACCCGGCGCGTCGACTCGATCGCCACGAACCGCTTGCCGAGCCGAAGCCGCTCCGGCAGCCCGTCCTCGATCGCCAGGGAGGCGACGAAGTTGACGGAGTTGGCGGCCGGGGCCCGGCCGATCGCCCCGTACATCGGGCGGGGCAGGATCGGCTGCGGGGTGGGGATGGAGGCGTTGGCGTCGCCCATCTGCGCGTAGGCGATCTGCCCGCCCTTGATGACGAGGAGCGGTTTGACGCCGAAGAACGCGGGCTCCCACAGCACCAGGTCGGCGAGCTTGCCGGTCTCGACCGAGCCGATCTCGGCGGCGAGTCCCTGGGCCAGCGCCGGGTTGATCGTGTATTTGGCGACATAGCGACGTACCCGGTGGTTGTCCGCGCGGCCGTCACCGGGCAGCGCCCCCCGGCGGCCCTTCATCACATGGGCCGTCTGCCAGGTGCGCAGGACCACCTCGCCGACGCGTCCCATGGCCTGGGAGTCGGAGGAGATGATCGAGATCGCGCCGAGGTCGTGGAGGATGTCCTCCGCGCCGATCGTGGAAGGCCTGATCCGGGACTCCGCGAACGCCAGGTCCTCCGGCACCGCGGGATTGAGGTGGTGGCACACCATCAGCATGTCGAGGTGTTCCTCGACGGTGTTGACGGTGAACGGCCGGGTCGGGTTGGTGGAGCTGGGCAGGACGTTCGGCCGGGAGACCACGGTCATGATGTCCGGCGCGTGCCCGCCGCCCGCACCCTCGGTGTGGTACGAGTGGATGCCCCGGCCGGCGATCGCGGCGAGGGTGTCGCCGACGAAGCCCGCCTCGTTCAGGGTGTCCGTGTGGATGGCGACCTGGATGCCGGTCCGGTCGGCCACGGTGAGCGCGGCGTCGATGACGGCCGGGGTGGAGCCCCAGTCCTCGTGCAGCTTGAGCCCGACGGCGCCGCCGCGGATCTGGGAGAGCATCGCCTCGTGGCTGACGGTGTTGCCCTTGCCGAGGAAGCCGACGTTGACGGGGTACGCCTCCATCGCCTCCAGCATCCGGGCCAGGTGCCAGGGGCCGGGCGTCACGGTGGTCGCCTTGGAGCCCTCGGCGGGACCGGTGCCGCCGCCCACCAGGGTGGTGATGCCGGAGGCCAGGGCCTCGTCGGCGACCTGCGGGCAGATGAAGTGGACGTGGGCGTCGATGGCACCGGCGGTCAGGATGCGGCCGTTGCCCGCGATGATCTCGGTCTCGGGGCCGATGACCAGGTCGCGGTGGACGCCGTCCATGGTGTCGGGGTTGCCGGCCTTGCCGATGCCGGTGATCCGCCCGTCGCGGATGCCGACGTCGGCCTTGACGATGCCCCAGTGGTCGATCACGACGACACCGGTGATCACGGTGTCGGGGGTGCCCTCGGCCCGGGTGGCCCGGGACTGGCCCATGGACTCGCGGATGACCTTGCCGCCGCCGAAGACGGCCTCGTCGCCCGAGCGGCCGGGGCCGCCGGAGCGGTCCTCCTCGATCTCGATCAGCAGGTCGGTGTCGGCGAGCCGGATCCGGTCGCCGGTGGTCGGCCCGAACAGGTCGGCGTAGGCACCGCGGGAGATCTCAGGCATCGAGGGCACCTCCGGTCTCCCCGCGCAGGCCGGGCACGATCCGGGTGCCGGCGAGGGCGACGAGTTCGACGTCGACGGGGATGCCGGGTTCGAAGCGCACGGCGGTGCCGGCGGCGATGTTCAGCCGCCTGCCGCGCGCGGCCGCGCGGTCGAACTCCAGGCCGGGGTTGGCCTCGGCGAAGTGGTAGTGCGAGCCGACCTGGACGGGCCGGTCGGCGGCGTTGAGTACCGTCAGACGGATGACCTCACGCCCGTCGTTGAAGTTGACGGGGTCCTCGGCGAAGAGGATCTCTCCGGGAATCATCGCGGCCCCCTTCAGATGATCGGCTCGTGGACCGTGACGAGTTTGGTGCCGTCCGGGAAGGTGGCCTCCACCTGGACGTCGTGGATCATCTCGGGCACGCCGTCCATGACGTCGTCCCGGGTGAGGAGTTTGCGGCCGGAGGACATCAACTCGGCGACGCTACGGCCGTCCCGGGCGCCCTCCAGGATGTGCGACGTGATGAGGGCGACCGCCTCCGGGTGGTTGAGCCTGAGCCCGCGGGCCCTGCGCTTCTCGGCCACGTCGGCCGCCACGTGGATCAGCAGCCTCTCTTGTTCGTGCGGGGTCAGTTGCACGTCCCACCTCACAGTCCTTGCTCCGGACCGTGCGGGGTCCGGTTGCCGCAGCCACCACGGCGGGATAGGTGTAACACACAGACAAATTGCCCGAGGATGACGAAACGCGGGCAGAAGAACCCCTGGTGGCGTGGAGCGGAAGGCTAGTTCGCCGGAGTTTCAGCGACGTTAACCAGGCCTTGGGCCCCGGATGACCGTGCGATGGGCCAGCCCATACCCGGCGGGCTAGGGCGCGCCGGGCCGGCGG
This sequence comes from Streptomyces albidicamelliae, assembly GCF_025642175.1. Lineage (NCBI taxonomy): Bacteria > Bacillati > Actinomycetota > Actinomycetes > Kitasatosporales > Streptomycetaceae > Streptomyces > Streptomyces albidicamelliae. The sequence goes on from NZ_CP106795.1 coordinate 1,482,516, forward strand.
TGCTCGGCCGCGATGCCGAAGCGCTGCTGTTCGCGGGCGACGGAACCGGCCTCGCGGACCCCGGACACCGTGCTGACCATCCCGTCCTCGCCCTGCTCGTCGAGGGCGGCCAGCCGGTCCAGATCGGCTGCCGAGACCATCGCGACGAGCGGCTTGCCGTGGCGGGTCACCACGACGCGCTCGCCGCCGTACACCACCCGGTTGATCAGGTCGGCGAGCTCAGCCCTGGCTTGCGTCACCGGAATCTCGTAGGCCATGCCCCCATCATAACGTCACGTACGTACTGTACATTCTGTACAGAAGCCGGGTCCGCGAGGGGCCACGGCATGAGGAGGGGTATGCCCATGTCCCGACCGTCCGCCCGTCACGTCCTGCCCGAGTTCACCGAGCACGTCGGCAGCGGCGCGCGCACTCTCGATCCGTACGGCAAGCTCTTCGAGGACCGGGTCGTCTTCCTCGGCACACCGGTCGACGACGCCGCGGCGAACGACGTGACGGCGCAGTTCATGTACCTCGAACACGCCGCCCCCGACCGGGACATCACGCTGTACATCAACTCCCCGGGCGGTTCCTTCGGGGCGATGACGGCGATCTACGACACGATGCGGTACGTCGGCTGCGACATCGCGACGTACTGCCTGGGGCAGGCCGTTTCCGTCGCCGCGGTGCTGCTCGCGGCCGGCACCCCCGGCAAGCGGTTCACGCTGCCGAGCGCCCGCATGGTGCTCGAACAGCCCACCCTGCCGGAGCCGGTGCGGGGGCAGCCCAGCGACCTCGCGATCCAGGCCGGGGAGTTGGCCCGGACCCGTGCACTGACGGAGACGATCCTCACGGCGCACACGGGGCGCACGGCGGAGCAGGTCCACCGGGACCTGGAGCGGGATCTGATCCTGGACGCCTCCGGGGCCCTGGCCTACGGCCTGGTGGACGGTGTCGTGCCCAGCCGCCGCGAGGTGCCCGGCGCACCGGACGCGAGGTGAGCGCCCGATGCTGCCTCCGGAACTGCCGCCGCTGCCCGCGCTGACCCGGGCGGAGGGCGAGTTGATCGACCGTTACCTGGAGGCGGCCGACCTGCTGGGACGGATCAACCCCGCGCGCGACGGTGCCACCTACCCCGGCCTGCGGGCCGCGCAGGCCCTGGTGCGCAAGGCGGCGGAGCTGCGTGACGCGCTCGCGCTGATGCACGCGCGGGGCGAGACGGAGCTGCACGGGGACACGCTGGCACGGGCCCTGCGGGTGCTGGACGGCGAGCGCCGCACCGCTCGCGTCGCGCTCCCGCCCGACGGCGTCGGCTGATCCGGACGCGCGTGGGGCCCGCGCGGGCCCGGGCGTCGACGCGCCGTTCGGGCCGGAGTTGAAACGGCCCGAACGACTGTCCGCCGACCGAGGTATATCCAGATGATTTTCTGACGCTCCCGGCTTGCGCGCGGGACCGGTCCGTGGTGCCCCGGCACGTGCTCCGCCCCAGGTCGGGGGCTACGAACGGGACTTGACGACGTCTCGAACAGAGCAATGTCCACCCGAACGGGTGAGTGGTGAGTAACGCCACAAATCCCCGATTCCATTGGGATTTTCGGACACCTGTGAGTGAAGATCCCTGTCTGACGACAAGACCCCGCCACGGCGGCGGGGCGATCCGGGCGGACGCCGAGTCCTGCCGCCGCCCGGATGACCGGTCGACAGGAGTGGATCGGCAGGAGTGGAGGACCCAAGCTAGACGGGTCGCCGGAACGGATGTTCGTCCGCTGGATGCGGACGGCCGGATGTTCCGAGCAGCCCTTGGGGTGAAGCCGCGGCAACGCGGCCGGGCAACTTCGCCAGCCCGAATCCGACAGGTCATCCTTCACAGGCGGCTGACGAAGGGTTGCGCATGTCTGCGCTCAATCGTGTCCCGTCGCTGATGGCCCGGGCCGGCACGGCCTCGGCTCTGACACTCGCCGCCGTCGGCGGCTCCATCGCGGTGCCCGGCCTCGCCACCGACGCCTCGGCCGCGACCACCGCGGCCACCGCGACGAAGGCACTGAAGATCGCGGCCTCCAAGAAGGGGGCTCCGTACCAGTACGGGGCCACCGGGCCGCGGCGCTTCGACTGCTCGGGTCTGACGCTCTACTCGTTCAAGAAGGCGGGCAAGAAGCTGCCGCGCACCGCCGCCCAGCAGTACAACAAGTCGCACCACATCTCGGCCAGGAGCCGCAAGGCAGGCGATCTGGTGTTCTTCCACTCCGGTTCCAGCGTCTACCACGTCGGCATCTACGCCGGTCACGGCAAGATCTGGCACGCGCCCAGGACCGGTGACGTGGTGCGGCTGCAGAAGATCTGGACGAAGAGCGTGTGGTACGGCCGGGTGAGCTGACCCGACGTCACGGCAGGAGCGGCCCCGGCGGCGGGTCCGCTCCTCCCATGGCCCAAGGGTCCGTCAGTGCCGCCTGGGCGCCCGCCCGGAGTCCGCGGGCGGCTCGGGGCCGGCGCACGGAGGATCAGCGCGAACAGCGGCGTCCCGGACACGGGTGTCCAGCCCCGGCCGAGGCCTCCTCGGAGGCCTCGGCCGGGGCGTCGCGGCGTTCTGGCGCCCGTGCCGGGCTACGGCTCCTGCTGCCCTCCGGCCGTCACCGGCTCGACCGGCAGCGCCCACGGCAGCTCGATGAAGACCGTCTTGCCCCCCTCACGGGTCGGGCGGACGCGGAGCTTGCCGCCGCACTCGGCGGTGAGGCAGCGGATGATGACCATGCCGCGCCCGTTGTCCTGCTGGACGGCGGCGGGCAGTCTCTTGGGGAAGCGGGGATGGCTGTCCGTGACGCCGATGCGCAGGTGCTCGTCACGGTCCAGCGCGATGTCGACCGTGAAGGTGGGTGACTGTCCGAAGGTGTGCTGTACGGCGTTGGTGGCGAGTTCGGAGACGATGAGCCGGACGGTGTCGGCCACGTCGGTGTCCGACGGAAGGCCCCACTCCGCGAGCGTCCCCACCACGTAGGTGCGGGCCGCGGCGACCGAGGCGGGATCGCTCGGCAGAGTGACGGATGCTTCCAGATGGTCTGCCATGGCGACGTCGTCCCTTTCCCACGGGACCGCAGTCCGACATGGAGCGGATGGTTCGAGTACGGTCCCGGACTGGTGCTGGTCGCCAGACTGCCATCACCGGGCCGGTCACGGGGAGCGATCCACCAAGATATGCATATATCTGTCGCCCGAAGCGGTGAACTCTGCGACGCGCAGCCGTATTCGGGCGGTCCATAAGGAGTAAGGAGGAGCCCATGCAGAACGGTCCCGCGGTGCGCCGCCGCAAACTGGGCGCCGAACTGCGCACGCTGCGTACCGGTGCGGGGCTCACGAGCGGGGAGGCGGCGCAGCTGGTCGGCTGGCACCAGTCGAAGGTGAGCCGCATCGAGACCGGCGCGAGCGGTGTGAAACCGGCCGATCTGCGGTTACTTCTGGACGCGTACGGGGTGCGGGACGGGCACTTGCGCGAGTTGCTGCTGATGCTGGCGGGGCCGGAGGAGGCCGGTGGAAGCAACCGGTGGTGGCACGCCTATCGCGGGGTGCTGCCGCCGACGTACCGGGATTTCATCAGTCTGGAGTCGCAGGCGAGCGCCATGCGCACCCTGGAGACGACGGTCGTGCCGGGGCTGCTGCAGACCGCCGAGTACGCCAGCGCGGTGACCCGGGCGGCCGTGAACGACCTGGACGAGGAGCACCTGGACGCGCTGGTGGAGGTGCGTCTGGCCAGGCAGGACGTGCTGCGTTCGCACCCGCCGCTGGAGCTCAGCGCGGTGCTCGACGAGGCGGTGCTGCGCCGCGAGGTCGGCGGTCCCGAGGTGATGGCACGGCAGCGGGAGCGGCTGGAGGAGGCGGCCCGGCTGCCCCAAGTACGGCTCCAGGTACTGCCGTTCGGCGCCGGAGCGCATGTCGGCCTCACCGGGCCTTTCGTTATCTTCTCATTTCCGAGCACTTCTGATCTGGATGTGGTTGTTGTCGACCAGTTGACGAGTAGCCTCTACCTCGAACGGAAAGAAGACCTGGTGGCCTACTCGCAGGCCTTCAAGTCCCTTCAGGACCAAGCCCTTTCACCCGAGGACTCGTTGGACTACATCGCCGGGATAGGTGACGGCGCGTAAGGAGGCACCATGACCGCTCTGCCTCGGAACGTCCCTGCCAGTACCGACCTGCACGACGTGAGCTGGCTGCGCAGCAGCCACAGCACGGGAGCCAACAACTGCGTGGAGACGGCCCGGCCGCACACCGGCCCCTGGGCCGGACTGCTCGCCGTGCGCGACTCGAAGGACCCGGCCGGACCCGCGCTGCTCTTCTCCCCCGAGAGCTGGGCGGGGTTCGTGACCACGCTCCCGTGATCCGCCAAGACCCCGCCCGCCTCTGATCACATCCCCTCGCGGCGACGCCCGGCCGTGTCACGCCGACTCATGGTCGCGTCTCGCCGATCACTCGTACAGCGCGTTCGATCTCGGCCCCGGAGAGGTCGGCCCGGGCGGTCAGCCTCAGCCGTGAGATGCCGTCGGGCACGGAAGGAGGACGGAAGCAGCCCACGGCCAGACCCGCCGTACGGCAGTCGGCCGCCCAGCGCACCGCCTGCTCCGGGGACGGTGCCCGCACGGAGACCACCGCGGCGTCCGGACGTACCGCTTCCAGGCCCGCGGCGGTCAGCCGTGCGTGCAGTTCCGAAGCCACCTCCCGGGCCCGCGCCGCGCGCTCCGGCTCCCGGACGAGCAGCCGCAGCGCGGCCAGCGCGGCACCCGCCGCCGCCGGCGCCAGACCGGTGTCGAAGATGAATGTCCGGGCCGCGTTGACCAGATGGCCGATCACCCGGGCCGGGCCGAGCACCACCCCGCCCTGGCTGCCCAGCGACTTGGACAGGGTGGCCGTCACGACCACGTCCTCGGCACCGGCCAGACCGGTCGCGTACGGCGCGCCCCGTCCGCCCTCGCCCAGCACACCGAGACCGTGGGCGTCGTCCACCACCAGGCCCGCGCCGTGCTCCCGGCACGCCGCGGCCAGTTCGGCCAGCGGCGCCTGGTCCCCGTCGACCGAGAACACGGTGTCGGAGACGACGATCGCCGTCCCCTCGTGCGTGGCCAGGGCCTTGCGCACGGCCTCGGGATCGCCGTGCCCGACGACCTGCGTCGCACCCCTGGCGAGCCGGCAGCCGTCGATGAGCGAGGCGTGGTTGCCCGCGTCGGAGACGATCAGCGAGCCGTGCGGGCCGAGCGCGGTGACCGCGGCCAGGTTGGCCGCGTAACCGGAGGAGAAGACCAGGGCCGCCTCGAATCCGCAGAAGGCGGCCAGTTCGCGCTCCAGCTCGGCGTGCAGCTCGGTGGTGCCGGTGACCAGACGTGAACCGGTGGCTCCCCCGCCCCAGGTGCGGGCGGCCCGCGCCGCGCCCTCGGTCACCTCGGGGTGGTGCGCCAGGCCCAGGTAGTCGTTGCTCGCCAGGTCCAGCAGCGGCGAGTCGGCGGGGCGCGGCCGCAGGGTCCGTACGAGTCCGGCGCGGCGGCGCGCCTGCGCCTGCTCGTCGATCCACCCGAACGCCATGAACCCCTCCGGTGCTTTTGTAGGTAGCGCACAGACCCTAGCGGGCCGTCCGGCCGCCCACTGTGTGGCGATACCCACACGGAGAACTGTCGGGCTTGTGCAAAGTCTCCTTGGCCAGGGGCGGTCCCGTAGGCCAGGATCGGACCTCATGGACCTGCTGAACACGCTGGTGGACAAGGGGCTGCGGCGCGAGCTGCCGACCCGCGAGGAAGCACTCGCCGTGCTGGCCACCTCCGACGACGACCTGCTCGATGTGGTGGCCGCGGCCGGCAAGGTGCGCCGGCACTGGTTCGGGCGCCGGGTGAAACTCAACTATCTGGTGAACCTGAAATCCGGCCTGTGCCCGGAGGACTGCTCCTACTGCTCCCAGCGGCTGGGCTCCAAGGCCGAGATCCTGAAGTACACCTGGCTCAAGCCGGACGAGGCCTCCCAGGCGGCCGCCGCCGGGCTGGCCGGCGGCGCCAAGCGCGTCTGCCTGGTGGCCAGCGGCCGCGGTCCGACCGACCGGGACGTGGACCGGGTCTCGGACACCATCAAGGCCATCAAGGACCAGAACGAGGACGTCGAGGTGTGCGCCTGCCTCGGTCTGCTCTCCGACGGCCAGGCCGAGCGGCTGCGCGAGGCCGGCGCGGACGCCTACAACCACAACCTGAACACCTCCGAGTCCACCTACGGGGACATCACCACCACCCACACGTACGCCGACCGGGTGGACACGGTGCAGAAGGCGCACGCGGCCGGTCTGTCCGCCTGCTCCGGTCTGATCGCGGGCATGGGCGAGAGCGACGAGGACCTGGTCGACGTCGTCTACTCCCTGCGCGCGCTGGACCCGGACTCCGTGCCGGTGAACTTCCTGATCCCGTTCGAGGGCACCCCGCTGGCCAAGGAGTGGAACCTCACCCCGCAGCGCTGCCTGCGCATCCTCGCGATGGTCCGCTTCGTCTGCCCGGACGTGGAGGTCCGGATCGCGGGCGGCCGCGAGGTCCACCTGCGCACGATGCAGCCGCTCGCGCTGAACCTGGCCAACTCCATCTTCCTCGGCGACTACCTGACCAGCGAGGGCCAGGCCGGCAAGGCCGACCTGGAGATGATCGCGGACGCCGGGTTCGAGGTGGAGGGCGCCGGTGAGGTCACGCTCCCGGAGCACCGGGCCACGGCCGCCGTCGGCGGCTGCGGCTCGCACGAAGGTGCCGGGTGCGGGTCAGGGGCGGAGGCCGGCTGCGGCTCGCACGCCGAGGCGGGCTGCGGGTCCCACGCCGCCGGCGGGGTGTGCGGTACGGCGGCCACGCCGGCCACGCCCGCCGCCCAGGAGGCGCGCCCCGATCTCGTCGCCGTGCGCCGCCGTGGTGCCGGAACGGACCTCGCGCCCAATGCCTGACCTGTCCCGGCCGAGCGTCCCGGAGCTGCTGGAACTGGACCGCAAGCACGTCTGGCATCCCTACGGGCCGATGCCGGGCCGTGCCGAACCGCTCGTCGTGGAGTCGGCGAGCGGGGTCCGGCTGCGGCTCGCGGACGGTTCGGGCGAGCTGGTCGACGGGATGTCGTCGTGGTGGTCGGCCATCCACGGCTACAACCACCCCGTGCTCAACGAGGCCGCGCACGAGCAGCTGGGCCGGATGAGCCATGTGATGTTCGGCGGGCTCACCCACGAGCCCGCCGTACGGCTCGCGAAGCTCCTTGTCGACATGTCACCGGACGGCCTGGAGCATGTCTTCCTGGCCGACTCGGGCTCGGTCTCGGTCGAGGTCGCGGTGAAGATGTGCCTGCAGTACTGGCGTTCGCTCGGCCGGACGGGCAAGCAGCGGCTGCTGACCTGGCGCGGCGGCTACCACGGCGACACCTGGAACCCCATGTCGGTGTGCGACCCCGAGGGCGGGATGCACGAGCTGTGGACGGGTGTGCTCCCGCGCCAGCTCTTCGCGGACGCGCCGCCCACGGAGTACGAGGAGTCGTACGCCGAGCATCTGCGCGAGCTCATCGCGCGGCACGCGGACGAGCTGGCCGCGGTCATCGTGGAGCCGGTGGTGCAGGGCGCGGGCGGGATGCGCTTCCACTCGCCCGCGTACCTGCGGGTGCTGCGCGAGGCGTGCGACGCGCACGACGTGCTGCTGGTGTTCGACGAGATCGCCACCGGATTCGGCCGCACGGGCGCGCTGTTCGCGGCCGACCACGCGGCCGTCACCCCGGACGTGATGTGCGTGGGCAAGGCGCTGACCGGCGGCTATCTGACGATGGCGGCCACGCTGTGCACCGCGCGGGTCGCCGACGGCATCTCGCGCGGCGAGGTGCCGGTGCTCGCGCACGGTCCGACGTTCATGGGCAACCCGCTGGCCGCCGCGGTGGCCTGCGCGTCCCTCGGACTGCTGCTCGGACAGGACTGGCGCGCGCAGGTCGGGCGGATCGAGGCGGGCCTGCGCGAGGGACTCGCACCGGCCGCGGATCTGCCCGGGGTGCGGGACGTCCGCGTGCTGGGCGCCATCGGCGTCGTACAGCTCGACCACGACGTCGACATGGCCGCGGCGACCGCGGCGGCCGTACGGGAGGGTGTGTGGCTGCGGCCCTTCCGCGACCTGATCTACACGATGCCGCCGTACGTCACCTCGGACGCGGACCTGGAACGGATCACGCGCGCGGTGTGCGCCGCGGCGCGGGAGGGATGAGATGCCGGTACTGGTGATCACGGGAACGGGCACGGAGGTCGGCAAGACCGTCACCACCGCGGCCGTCGCCGCCGCGGCGCTCGCGGCCGGCCGCTCGGTGGCGGTGCTGAAGGCCGCGCAGACGGGTGTGACGCCGGACGAACGCGGGGACGCCGACGAGGTCGCGTGGCTCGCGGGTCCGGTGACGGCCGATGAGATGGCCCGCTACCCGGAGCCGCTGGCACCGGGCACGGCGGCCCGGCGGGCGGGAATGGCGCCGGTGCATCCGCACGAGGTCGCCGACCGGGCCGCCAAGCTGGCCACCGAGCACGATCTGGTGCTGGTGGAGGGGGCGGGCGGGCTGCTCGTCCGGTTCGACGCGACGGGCGGCACCCTGGCCGACGTGGCCCGGCTGCTGCACGCCCCGGTGCTGGTCGTCGCCACGGCCGGGCTGGGCACGCTGAACACCACCGAGCTGACGGCTCGTGAACTGCGGTTTCGCGAGCTGGAGTTCGCCGGCGTGGTCATCGGCAGCTGGCCCGACGCCCCCGACCTGGCCACCCGCTGCAACGTGGCCGACCTGCCCGTGGTGGCCGGGGCCCCGCTGCTCGGCGCCCTGCCCGCCCGCGCCGGCGCGCTGCCGCCGGCCGAGTTCCGCACGGCGGCCCCGACCTGGCTCGCGCCCCGCCTGGACGGCACCTGGGACGCGGAGGCGTTCAAGGTACGGGAGGCGCCTCCGGCGTTCGCCTGAGCCGGGCGCCCGTACCGCGCGCACCCGTTCGGCCGTTTTTCGCCACCGAATCCGTTCGGCGGGGGTGCCCGGGCGTCCCGCGGGGGACACTCCTGGCAGGGCCGTCCTGCTTCGGGAGGTTGCCATGCGGCTGCTGTCCACCGGCTCGCGCAAGGTGGCGCGGGGTCCTGTCCACCATCCGCTGTTCGCCCGTTACTACGCCCGGCTCAGCGTGGGTGCCGAGACCAGGCTGGGCATGGGCGGGGTGCGCGAGCGGCTCCTCGCCGGGCTGTCCGGCCGGGTGCTGGAGATCGGCGCGGGCAACGGGCTGAACTTCGGCCACTACCCGGGTTCGGTCGCGGAGGTCGTCGCGATCGAACCGGAGCCGTCGCTCAGGAAGTTGGCGCTGCGGGCCGCCCTGCGCGCCCAGGTGCCGGTGGACGTGGTGCCGGGCGCGGCCGAGGCACTGCCGGTCAAGAGCGAGGCCTTCGACGCCGTCGTGCTGTCGCTGGTGCTGTGCAGCGTGCGGGACGTGCCGCGGGCGCTGGGCGAGGTACGGCGGGTGCTCCGGCCGGGCGGCGAGGTGCGCTTCTTCGAGCACGGGCGTGGCGGCGGCCGGGCCATGACCCTGACGCAGCGGGCGCTGGACCGCACGCTGTGGCCCGTGCTGAACGGCGGCTGCCATCTCTCCCGTGAGCCGGTGGCCGCCCTGCGCGAGGCCGGGTTCCTCATCGGCCCGCAGCGGCGGGTGCTGCTGCCGGAGAAGGGGCCCGTGCTGCCGACGTCGTACTGCTCGCTGGGGGTGGCCTGGCGGCCGGACGAGCCGGCCGCCCGCTGATCAGACGCTCCAGCCGCGCAGTTCCCGCGCGATGTCGTCGACGCCCGCCGCGCCGTCCTTGACCAGCCGGGCGAGGTCGCGGACCTGCTCGGGCGTGGTGGCGATCTTCTCGCCGCCGGCGACCAGGTAGGCGTAGGCGACCGCCGAGGCGAACAGCGCGTTGGAGCGTTCCAGCGCGGGCACGTGGATCAGCAGCTGGAGCAGGGACGCGGCGCGGGCGTGCGGGCTGTCGTACACCGGGACGCCGAATATCTCGGCCCGGTGCCGGGCGACGGCGGCGACGAGCGCGCCCCAGTCGGTGACCTGCGGGTCCCCGGGCGTCTTCTGCTCGGCGAGCATGAGCAGCCAGGCGAGGTCGACGGTGAGCGCGTCCAAGGGATCAGAGGCGGTCTTCGACCGGGTCGGTGCCGCGGGTTTCGGCGAACTCCTCGGCGAACACGGACTCGTACTGCTTCATGAAGTCGGCGGCCGCGTCGACGAACGTACGGCCGGCCTCCCCGGTGTCCTGTCTGACCAGCTCTTCGATGTAGCGGTTGACGCTGATACCGCGGGCCACGGCGCGCTCGCGGGCCGCGCGGGCCGTGCCCTCGTCCACGCGCACGTTCAGCTGGGTCTTCGCCATGGTTTCGACGCTAGCGCCGGAGTGCTAGCACGGCAAGGGGCCCCCGACCGGACCGCGTCCCTTGGACGTGGTCCGGGTCTCGGGCCAAGGTGGGATTCCGGCTGTGTGCCGGGTCACACTAGGCTCGGCCCACCAAGGAGTCGGGGCGTGACGTCGAGGCGACCGGGAGGCGGTCTTGTCCACCACTGCTGCGGAGCACGTTCCGGGCCGGGCACCGGACGTCGGGATCGCGGCCCGCGCCCGCGCGCTGACCAAGGCCTACGGCTCCGGGGAGACGGCCGTCGTCGCCCTGGACTCGGTCGACGTCGACATCGCGCGCGGTCGCTTCACGGCCGTGATGGGCCCCTCGGGGTCCGGGAAGTCCACGCTCATGCACTGCCTGGCCGGCCTCGACAACGTGTCGGGCGGTCAGGTCTGGCTGGGCGACACCGAGATCACCGGGCTGAAGGAGCGGGAGCTGACCCGGCTGAGGCGGGACCGGATCGGGTTCATGTTCCAGTCGTTCAACCTGATCCCGACGCTGACGGCCGCCGAGAACATCACCCTGCCGATGGACATCGCGGGACGCCGGCCCGATCAGCAGTGGCTGGACCAGGTCATCGACGCCCTCGGCCTGCGCGGGCGGCTGACGCACCGGCCCGCGCAGCTCTCCGGCGGCCAGCAGCAGCGCGTCGCGTGCGCGCGGGCGTTGGCCTCCCGGCCCGAGCTGATCTTCGCGGACGAGCCGACCGGCAACCTCGACTCACGGGCCGGCCTGGAGGTGCTGGGCTTCCTGCGCGGCGCGGTCGACGATCTCGGCCAGAGCGTCGTCATGGTCACCCACGACCCGGGCGCCGCCGCCCACGCCGACCTGGTGCTCTTCCTCGCCGACGGGCGGATCGTCGACCAGATGGAACGGCCGACGGCGGACACCGTGCTGGAACGCATGAAGCGTTTCGACGTGGTGCGCGGCCGGCTCGGTGACGGCGTCACCGCCGGGGAGGACTGACCCGGTGCTCAAGGCGACCCTGAGGAGCTTCCTCGCGCACAAGGGGCGGCTCGCCCTGTCCGCGCTGGCCGTGGTCCTGTCCGTGGCGTTCGTCGCGGGCAGCCTGATCTTCTCCGACACCGTCACCCGAACCTTCGACCGGCTGTTCGCCTCCACCGCGGCCGATGTGACGGTGCTGCCGAAGCAGGAGGACCTGCGGTCGGCCCGGCTGAGCGGTTCGGTGCCGACCCTGCCCGCGTCGCTGCGGGACCGTGTGGCGAAGACCGACGGGGTCGCGGCGGCCCGGGCCGAGGTGTCCGTGCAGAACGCCGTCGTGGTCGACGCCCAGGACAAGTCGGTCGGCCCCACCACCGGCGCCCCGACCATCGCGATGGCCTGGTACGTCACTCCGCACAGCCCGGTGAAGCTCACCTCGGGCCATGCGCCGCGGGGTTCCGGCGAGGCGCTGCTGGACGCCGACACCGCCGCCAAGAAGGGCGTGTGGATCGGGGACACGCTGACCGTGCACGCGCAGCCGGGCACCTTCCGGGTGCGGGTCACCGGCATCGCCACGTTCACCACCACCAATCCGGGCTCCGCCCTGATCTACCTTGACCCGGCGGTGGCCGGCCGGGAACTGCTCGGCTCCGCCGCGAAGGCGACCAGCATCCAGGCCGACGCGGCCAGGGGCGTGTCCGACACCGAGCTCAAGCGCCGGATCGGCACGGCGGTCGACACCGGTGCCTACGACCTGAAGACCGCGAACGAGCAGGCGAAGTCGGCCTCCGCCAACCTGGGCACCTTCCTCGACGTGATCAAGTACGTGATGCTGGGCTTCGCCGGCATCGCGCTGCTCGTCGGCGTGTTCCTCATCGTCAACACCTTCTCCATGCTCATCGCCCAGCGCACCAGGGAACTGGGCCTGCTGCGGGCGCTCGGCGCCGACCGGCGGCAGGTGCGGCGCTCGGTGCTCACGGAGGCGGTGCTGCTGGGCCTGGTCGGCTCGACACTCGGTCTCGCCACCGGGATCGGGCTGGCCTTCGGGCTGATCCGGCTGATGAGCGCCTTCGGGATGAACCTGAAGACCACCGAGATGGTCATCGGCTGGGGCACGCCCGTCGCGGCCTACGTCGTCGGTCTGGGGGTCACCTTCGTCGCCGCCTACCTGCCCGCGCGCCGAGCGGCGGCCGTCTCCCCCATGGCGGCGCTCGCGGACGCCGAAGTGGCCGGTGTGGGGAAGCCGTTGAGGGTCCGGGCGATCGTCGGAACGGTGGTCGGGACGGCCGGTGCCGCCGCGCTCGCCGGGTGCGCCGCGGCCACGCGGACCGCGCAGGCGGCCGCTCTGCTGGGACTCGGCGTGGTCCTGACGCTGATCGCCACCGTGGTCGCCGGGCCGCTGCTCGTGCGGCCGGTGATCCGGGTGCTGGGCGGCGCCTTCCCCGCGCTGTTCGGGCCGGTCGGCCGCATGAGCCAGCGCAACGCCCTGCGCAATCCGCGCCGTACCGGTGCAACGGCCGCCGCGCTGATGGTGGGTCTGGCCCTGGTCGGCGGGATGTCGGTGGCGAGCGCCTCGCTGTCCGCGTCGTTCGACCGGCAGATCGACAGGACCCTGGGCGCCGACCTGATCGTCCAGAACACGAACTTCGCCCCGTTCACCAAGGAGGTGCGGGCCGCCGTGCGCGGGACGCCGGGCGTGGGGCTCGTGGTGCCGCAGCGGCTGACCCCCCTCGCCGTACGGCTGCCGGACGGGGACCGGGTCAAGACGTCCGCCGCCGCGTACGGGCCGGGGCTCGACGACGTCGTGCACATCCCCTACGCGCGGGGCGGTTCGGCGGCCGCGCTGGCCGACGGGCACCTCGCCATGGACGCCGACTTCGCCAGGGACCACGGTGTGCGTGTCGGCAGCGTGCTGCCGGCGGAGTTCCCGGGCGGACGGCACACCGAGCTGACGGTCGGCGCCCTCACCGATCAGGAGACGACGCAGGGGTTCGGCGCCCAGGGCGGCCTCTTCCTCGGGCTCGGCACCCTCGACCGGTACGTGCCGGACGGCCAGGACTCCGCGCTCTACGTGAACGCGGCCTCCGGGACCGGCGCGGAGGAGCTGCGCCCCCGGCTCGAACAGGCGCTCAAGCCGTATCCCCAGGTCCAGACGCGCAACCAGACCGACTACAAGAAGCTGGTCCACGACCAGATCTCGGTGCTGCTCTACCTCGTGTACGCGCTGCTCGGGCTGGCGATCGTCATCGCGGTCCTCGGTGTGGTCAACACCCTCGCGCTGTCGGTGGTCGAGCGCACCCGGGAGATCGGGCTGCTGCGCGCGATCGGGCTCGGTCGGCGGCAGTTGCGCCGGATGATCCGGCTGGAGTCGGTGGTGATCGCCGTGTTCGGCGCGGTCCTCGGGCTGGCGCTGGGGCTCGTGTGGGGTGTGTGCGTGCAGCAGGTGCTGGCGCTGCGCGGCCTGACGGCGTTCGCGATCCCCTGGGGCACCATCGTCGCGGTCGTGATCGGCTCGGCGGTGGTGGGCGTCGTAGCGGCCCTGCTGCCGGCACTGCGGGCGTCGCGGATGAACGTGCTGACGGCGATCGCGCACGAGTGAGCGCACGCGTGCCGGGTGGGCCGTGGACGCAGTGAGCGCACCCGCGCCGGGACAGCAGCGGACGTGGTGAGCGCGCGTGGTGGGCCGGCAGCAGACCTAGTTGGACGCGCGCGTGGCGAGCTGGCCGTGGACGTGGTGAGCACACGCGCACCGGGTGGGAGGCGGACGCAGTGAGCGCGCGTGCCGGGCCGGCAGCAGACCTAGTGGGCGCGTCAGTGCCGAGCGGGCCGCCGACGTAGAGAGCGCACGCGTACCGGGACGGCAGCGGACGCAGTGAGCGCGCGTGGTGGGCCGGCAGCCGACCTAGTGGGCGCGCACGTGCCGAGCGGGCCGCCGACGTAGAGAGCGCACGCGTACCGGGCGGGCCGCCGGCGTAGAGAGCGCACCCGTGCCAGGTCGGCAGCGGGTCTAGTGAGCGGAACCGTGCCGGGCGGGCCGCGGACGTGGACAGCGCACCCGTGCCGGGCCGGTCGCGGACGTGATGGAATCGCGGGGGAGAGCCAAGTCACTTGTCGGTGAGGAGAGTTCATGCCGCGCCCGTTCCGCTTCGGGGTCAACCTGCTCACGTCCGCGTCGGCCGCCGAGTGGCGGGCCAAGTGCCGTCGCGCCGAGGAACTCGGCTACGACGTGATCCTCGTGCCCGACCACCTGGGCATGGTCGCGCCGTTCCCTGCGCTCGTCGCGGCGGCCGGGGCGACCGAGCGGCCCCGGCTCGGCACGTTCGTGCTGAACGCGGGCTTCTGGAACCCGGCGCTGCTGGCGCGTGAGGTGGCGACCACGGACGCGCTGACCGGCGGCCGCCTCGAACTGGGCCTGGGCACTGGGTACGTCCGGGCCGAGCACGAGACGGCCGGGCTGCCGTTCGGCTCGCCGCGGGAGCGGGTGGACCTGCTCCGCCGTACCGTCGGGGAGCTGGAACGCGCGCTCCGCTCCGCGGAACACCGGCCGCGCCCGGCTCAGCCGAGGGTGCCGCTGCTGATCGGCGCGAACGGCGACCGGATGCTGCGGCTGACCGCCGAGCACGCGGACATCGCCGCGTTCACCGGTGCCCGGGCCCGGGACGCGGCGGGCACGCTGACGCCGCTCACCGCGGACGAGCTGGACGAACGCGTGGCCCGTTACCGCGAGCTGGCGGCTGACCGCCCCGCACCGGCCGAGCTGAACCTGCTGATCCAGCTGGTGGCCGTCACCGACGACCCCGGACCCGTACTCAGGCCGCTGCTGGAACGGCACCCGCAGCTGGACCTGGACCGGGCACTGGCCCTGCCGATCATGCTGGTCGGGACCTTGGAGCAGCTCGTCGCGCGGGTGCGGGCGCAGCGGGAGCGGTTCGGGTTCTCGTACCTGACCGTGCTGGAGCCGTCCATGGAGGCGTTCGCGCCGGTGATGCGACGGCTGCGCGAGGAGTCCGCATGACGGAATTCCCGTGCCCGGCCGGGTCGTCCGTGATCCGATGACCGCATGACCGAGCTGCGTGTACGACCTGCCGGGCCGGACGATCTCGACGCCGTCCTCGCCTTCTGGAAGACGGCCGCCGAGGGGACGAGCATCAGTGACGACCGCGCCGGTGTGGAGAGGCTGGTCGAGCGGGACCCCGACGCGCTGCTGCTCGCCGAGTCCGGCGGGCAGCTGGTGGGCACGGTGATCGCCGGTTTCGACGGCTGGCGGTGTCATCTCTACCGGCTCGCGGTGCATCCGGAGCGGCGCCGCAGAGGTATCGGTTCCGCGCTGCTCGCCGCCGCGGAGGAGCGGTTCACCCGGCTCGGCGGCCGGCGCGCGGACGCGATGGTGCTGGTCCGTAACGAGAGCGGGCAGCAGGCCTGGCGGGCCGCCGGTTACGGGCCGCAGGAGCAGTGGCGGCGCTGGGTGAAGCCGCTGACGGAATGAGATCACCGCACTCTTTGCCCATCCTTTACCATTGAGGGAGCACCCGTCCCTCCATGAAAGGTTGTGAGCGTCCGCCCATGGGCGAGCCTCCCGGTCCGCGACACCGCGCGCTTCCCCCTGCCCTGTCCGATCATGGGACGGGGGTGACCCGATGACCGAAGTGCTGCTCCTCCTGGTGGCGATCCTGCTGTCGCTCGCCTGCGGCGCCTTCGTGGCGGCGGAGTTCTCGCTGACCACGGTCGAGCGCGGCGAGCTGGAGCGGGCCGCCGAGCGCGGCGAGCGCGGAGCCTCGGGCGCCCTCAAGGCCGTACGGAGCCTGACCTTCCAGCTCTCCGGCGCCCAGCTGGGCATCACCGTCACCAACCTGGTGGTCGGCATGCTCGCCGAGCCGTCGATCGCCAAGCTGCTGTCCGGCCCGTTCGAGGCACTGGGGCTGTCCCCGGCCACGGCGAGTTCCGTCGCACTGGTGCTGGGCACGGCCCTGTCCACGGTGTTCCTGATGGTCGTCGGCGAGCTGGTGCCCAAGAACTGGGCGATCTCCTCACCGCTGGCGGTGGCGAAGCGGGTGGGCAGCGCCCAGCGCCTGTTCAGCGCGGCCTTCCGCCCGTTCATCACCCATCTGAACAACACGGCCAACCGTTTCGTGCGCCGCCTCGGCATCGAACCGGCGGAGGAACTGGCCTCGGCGCGCGGCCCGCAGGAGCTGGCCGCCCTCGCCCGGCACTCCGCCAAGCAGGGCGCGCTGGAGGCGGACACCGCGGAGCTGTTCGTCCGCACGCTGAACCTGGCCGACCTGACGGCGGAGAACGTGATGACGCCACGCGTCCAGGTCGTCGCCCTCGACACCCAGGCCACCTGCGAGGACGTGGCGAACGCGACCCGGGCCACCGGCCTGTCCCGGTTCCCGGTCTACCGCGGCAGCCTGGACTCGGTGGTCGGCACCGCGCACATCAAGGACGTGCTGGCCGTGCCCGCCGACGAACGGCGCCACCGCACGGTCGCCCAGGTGATGCGCGAGCCGCTGCTGGTGCCCGAGTCGCTGACCGTGGATCGGCTGCTGGACCGGCTCGGCGGCCGGCGCACCATGGCCGTCGTCATAGACGAGTACGGCGGCACGGCGGGCGTGGCCACGCTGGAGGACATCGTCGAGGAAGTCGTCGGCGAGGTGCGCGACGAGCACGATCCGCACGAGACGCCCGACCTCGCCCCGGCCGGCGCGGACGAGGAGGGCCGGGCCCTGTACTCGGCCGACGGCGCCGCCCGCACCGACCAGCTCGCGCGCGTGGGACTGCGCGTCCCCGACGGGCCGTACGAGACGCTGGCCGGCCTGGTCGCCACCGAACTGGGGCGGATACCCGAGATCGGTGACACCGTCCGCGTCGCGGGCTGGCAGCTGGACGTGGTGGACGCCTCCGGCCGCCGCGCGGCCCGGGTGCTGCTGCACGCGCCGTTGGACGACGAGCGGGCCGACGAGATGCCGGAGGGGGCGCGATGACCGCCGTACAGCTGCTGATCGGCCTGGCGACGCTCGTCGTCAACGCCTTCTTCGTCGGCGCCGAGTTCGCGCTGATCTCCGTGCGCCGCTCGCAGATCGAGCCGCTCGCGCAGGAGGGCGACCGGCGGGCCCGGAGCGTGCTGTGGGGTCTGGAGCACGTGTCGGCGCTGCTGGCCGCCGCCCAGCTCGGCATCACGCTGTGCACCCTGGTCCTCGGCGTGGTCGCCGAGCCGGCGATCGCGCACCTGCTGGAGCCGGTGTTCCACGCGGTCGGCGTGCCCGCGAGCGCGGGCCACGTGGTCTCCTTCGTGATCGCGCTGACCCTGGCGACCTATCTGCACATGCTGCTCGGCGAGATGGTGCCCAAGAACATCGCCCTCGCGGAACCGGTGCGCAGCGCGCTCCTGCTCGGGCCGCCGCTGGTCGGCCTGTCCCGGGCGCTGCGACCGGTGATCTTCACCGTGAACGCCTTCGCCAACGGCCTGCTGAAGCTGCTGCGCGTGGAGGCCAAGGACGAGGTCGCGGCGACCTTCACGGACGCCGAACTCGCCGAGATCGTCAAGGACGCCAGCGAGGCCGGGCTGATCGACGGCCGGGCCCAGGAGCGGCTGCACGACGCCCTGGAGCTGGGCAGCCGGCCCGTGCGGGACGTGGTGGTCCCGCTGGAGCGCGTCGTCTACGCGCGCGTGGGCGTCACACCGGAGCAGCTGGAGCGGCTGGCGGCCGATTCGGGCTTCTCCCGGTTCCCGGTGGTCGACGCGGGCCGGCGGATCGTGGGCTATCTGCACGTCAAGGACGCGCTGGACGCCTCGCCGCGGGACGTGCCGTTCCGGCTGCGGGACATGCGGCCCATCCCGCGGGTGCGCGAGGGGACCCCGCTGGACGACGTGCTCACCGCCATGCGGGGCAGTCGTACGCACCTCGCGGCCGTGCTCGGCGACGACGGCCGGCTGGCCGGTCTGGTGACCATGGAGGACGTGCTGCGGCAGTTGTTCGGCCAGCCCGCCTGACCCTGGCCGCGCCCGCGGCCCGGTCCCGTCCGTGGGCGGGACCGGGCCGACCGACCGGCGGGTATGGAGCCGGGATACCATCGCTGTCGCCATGCAGACGAATCCCACACCTCCCACGCACACCAGCCTGGTCGCGGTCGGCGACTCCTTCACCGAGGGCATGTCGGACCTGCTCCCCGACGGCTCCTACCGCGGCTGGGCCGATCTGCTCGCCACGCGGATGGCGGCCCGCACCTCCGGCTTCCGGTACGCCAACCTCGCCGTGCGCGGGAAGCTGATCCGGCAGATCGTCGACGAGCAGGTCGAGGTGGCCGCGGCCATGAGGCCCGACGTCATCACCCTGGTCGGCGGCCTCAACGACACCCTGCGGCCCAAGTGCGACATGGTCCGGGTCCGGGACCTGCTCACCGAGGCCGTGGAGCGCCTCGCGCCGTCCTGCGAGCAGCTGGTGCTGATGCGCAGCCCCGGCCGCCAGGGCCCGGTGCTGGAGCGGTTCCGGCCGCGCATGGAGGAGCTGTTCGCGTGCGTGGACGAGCTGGCGGGCAAGCACGGCGCCCTGGTCGTCGACCTGTACGGGGCGCCCTCGCTGTCCGACCCGCGCCTGTGGGACGTGGACCGGTTGCACCTGACCGCCGAGGGGCACCGCCGGGTCGCCGAGGCGGTCTGGCAGACGCTCGGCTACCCGCCCGAGGACCCCGACTGGCGGGTGCCGATGCCGGCCACCCTGCCGCCGGGCTGGATGACCCGGCGGGTCGCGGACGCGCGGTTCGCCCGGCAGCACCTGCTCCCGTGGATAGGGCGGCGCCTGACCGGCCGCTCCTCCGGGGACGGCCGTCCGGCGAAGCGGCCGGAGCTGCTGCCGTACGAGGACCTGGCGTAGCCGCACCGGCGGTACGGCCGTTCGCCCACGCCCCCTGAAGAGGAGGCGGGACGGCGCCCGGGCCGAGGTCGTGGCCGTGCACCGGGCCCGTGGAGCGGACGGTGCCGCCGGCGAGACCGCGGGTGCCCCCCGGCCCGGACGGGGTGACGGGCGTCTCGTAGCTTCCGCCGAACCACCCCGTGGCGCTGGCCTGCACGAATCGCCAGTAGAATCTGGACACGTGACTTCTGCGCCCGCCAAGCCCCGCATCCCGAACGTCCTCGCCGGACGTTACGCCTCCGCCGAGCTCGCCACGCTCTGGTCGCCCGAGCAGAAGGTGAAGCTGGAGCGCCGGCTCTGGCTCGCCGTGCTGCGGGCCCAGAAGGACCTCGGCATCGAGGTGCCGGACGCGGCGATCGCCGACTACGAGCGCGTTCTCGACACCGTCGACCTCGCCTCGATCGCCGAGCGCGAGAAGGTCACCCGGCACGACGTGAAGGCGCGGATCGAGGAGTTCAACGACCTCGCCGGGCACGAGCACGTGCACAAGGGCATGACCTCCCGCGACCTCACCGAGAACGTCGAGCAGCTGCAGATCCGGCTCTCCCTCGAGCTGATGCGCGACCGCACGGTGGCCGTGCTGGCGCGGCTGGGCAAGCTCGCGGGCGAGTACGCGGAGCTGGTCATGGCCGGCCGCTCGCACAACGTCGCCGCGCAGGCCACGACCCTCGGCAAGCGCTTCGCGACGGCCGCCGACGAGCTGCTCGTGGCGTACGGCCGTGTCGAGGAGCTGCTGGGCCGCTACCCGCTGCGCGGCATCAAGGGCCCGGTCGGCACCGCGCAGGACATGCTGGACCTGCTCGGTGGCGACGCGGCGAAGCTCGCCGACCTGGAGGACCGGATCGCCGGGCACCTCGGCTTCTCGCAGGCGTTCACCTCGGTCGGCCAGGTCTACCCGCGCTCGCTGGACTACGAGGTCGTCACCGCCCTGGTGCAGCTGGCGGCGGCGCCGTCCTCGCTGGCCAAGACGATCCGGCTGATGGCCGGGCACGAGCTGGTCACCGAGGGCTTCAAGCCCGGCCAGGTCGGCTCCTCGGCGATGCCGCACAAGATGAACACCCGCTCCTGCGAGCGCGTCAACGGCCTCATGGTGATCCTGCGCGGCTACGCCTCGATGACCGGTGAGCTGGCGGGCGACCAGTGGAACGAGGGCGACGTGTCCTGCTCGGTGGTGCGCCGGGTCGCGCTGCCGGACGCGTTCTTCGCGCTGGACGGCCTGCTGGAGACCTTCCTGACGGTCCTCGACGAGTTCGGCGCCTTCCCGGCGGTCGTCGCCCGCGAGCTGGACCGCTACCTGCCGTTCCTCGCCACCACCAAGGTGCTCATGGGTGCCGTGCGCGCGGGCGTGGGCCGCGAGGTCGCGCACGAGGCGATCAAGGAGAACGCCGTCGCCTCCGCGCTCGCGATGCGGGAGCAGGGCGCCGAGCGCAACGAGCTGCTCGACAAGCTCGCCGCCGACGAGCGGCTGCCGCTCGACCGGGAGCAGCTGGCGGCGCTGATGGCCGACAAGCTGTCCTTCACCGGTGCCGCGGCCGACCAGGTCGGCGTGGTCGTCGGCCGGATCGAGGAGCTCGCCAAGCAGCATCCGGAGGCCGCCGGCTACACCCCGGGGGCGATCCTCTGAGCGGCTCCCCCCGCTCGCCCCGCTTCACGAAGGCGGAGCTGGAGGCCGCCCGCGACCGTGTCGTACCGGACGTCGTCGCGGACGGCCTCCACGTCCTGTTCTGCGGCATCAACCCCGGGTTGATGACGGCGGCGACGGGCCACCACTTCGCCCGCCCCGGCAACCGGTTCTGGCCGGTGCTGCACCTGTCCGGGTTCACCCCGCGGCTGCTGAGGCCGGCCGAACAGGGCGAGCTGCTGTCGTACGGCCTCGGCATCACGAACGTGGTGGCGCGGGCGACCGCGCGGGCGGACGAGCTGACCGCCGAGGAGTACGTGGCGGGCGGACGGCTGCTGACCGCGAAGGTGACGGAGCTGCGGCCGAGGTGGCTGGCCGTGGTGGGCGTGACCGCGTACCGGTCCGCGTTCGGCGACCGCACGGCGCGGGTGGGCCCGCAGGAGCGGGTCGTCGGGGACAGCCGGGTGTGGGTGCTGCCCAATCCGAGCGGACTGAACGCGCACTGGACGGCGGCCACGATGGCCGAGGAGTTCGCCCGCCTGCGACAGACCGCGTTCGCCCCGGGGGACCGCGCCGGCCAGGGCTGATCAGGTCGGCGGACGGCACCCGAGCGCCACGTCGTCCGGCGCCGGACGGTTCACGACGGGCGTCGGGGTGTGCCGTCACACGTCGCGGGTCTTCAGGCACCAGCCGCCCGCGAGCAGGCTCACTGCCGTCCACAGGGCGGTCACCGCGAGGCCGGTCCACGGGCCGAGGGTGCCGTCCCAGGTGCTGTGCAGGACGACCTGGCCGGCCCGGTCGGGCAGGAGGTCGGCGACCCCGCCGGACAGGTCGCCGACGACGAAGGACACGATCAGCAGGAACGGGATCAGCACCGAGAGAGTCGCGACCCCGCTGCGCAGCACGGCCGTAAGACCGGCGGCGAACAGCGCCATGAGCGTGAGCTGGAGTCCGCAGCCGACCGCGCCCCGCAGCCCCTCGGTCCAGCCGGGTCCGGCGTTCCCGAGCACCGCCTTGCCCACCACGAGCGTCACCAGCCCGGTCAGCAGGCCGACCGCCAGCACGGGCAGGGCGATCGCCGTAGCCTTCGCGGCGAACCAGCGCCGCCGGTCCGGCACCGCCGCCAGCGTCAGCCCCAGCGCGCCGCCGCGGAACTCGGACGAGACGGCCGTCGTACCGAAGGCGATCGCGGCGATCTGGCCGAAGCTGACGCCGAAGAACACCGCGAACAGCGGGTCGGCGTCGCCCGTGTCGGCGTCGGCGGAGGCGAGCGCCGAGAACGCGGCGGTGGCCAGGAGGATTCCGGCGAGTGCGCCCCGCAGGGAGCGCAGGGTGCGGATCTTGATCCACTCGGCGTGGAACACGGGGACGAACGACATGGTCAGGCCTCCATGGGCTGTGCGGCGAACTCCGCCTCGGCAGCGGTCAGATCGAGGTAGGCCTCCTCCAAGGTGGCCTCACCGGCCGCGAGTTCGAGGACCGGGACGCCCGCCTCGGACATCAGCCGGCCGATGTCGTCCACGCGCTCGTGCCGCACCGTCCAACTGCCGTCCCCACCGCGGGAGGCGTCGTACCCGTGCCGGGCGAGCAGGGCACCGAGGACGACGGGATCGGTGCTGCGGACGCGGACGTGGGGCCGTACGCGTGCGTCGATGAACTCCCGCACCGGTGTGTCGGCGAGCAGGCGGCCCCGGCCGAGGATCAGCAGGTGGTCGGCGAACGCGGCGGTCTCGCCCATGAGATGGCTGGAGACCAGGACCGTACGGCCCTCAGCGGCGAGCCCGCGCAGCAACGAGCGGATCCACACGATGCCTTCGGGATCGAGGCCGTTCGCGGGCTCGTCGAGCAGGATCACCTCGGGGTCGCCGAGCAGGGCGGCGGCGATGCCGAGCCGTTGGCGCATGCCGAGGGAGTACGTCCTCACCCGGCGTCCCGCGACCGCGGCGAGTCCGGTCTCCTCCAGCACCGTGTCGACCCGCCCGGCCGGGATGCGGTTGCTGACGGCCAGGGCCCGCAGATGGTCGCGTGCCGTCCGGGAGCCGTGTGCGGCACGCGCGTCGAGCAGGGCGCCCACCCGGCGCAGCGGATCCCGCAGTTCGGTGTAGGCGCGGCCGCCGATCACGGCCGTACCGGAGGTGGGCCGGTCGAGGCCGAGGACGAGTCGCATGGTGGTGGACTTGCCCGCGCCGTTGGGGCCGAGGAAGCCGGTGACACTGCCGGGGCGCACGCTGAAGGTCAGGCCGTCCACGGCCCGGCGGCCGGCGTACTCCTTGGTGAGGTCTCGCACGTCGATGCTCAACATGACCCACAGCCTGGCCCTTCGCGGACGGTTGCCCCTCCCCCGCCGGTGGGGACCGCCTCCCCCGTGCGGGGGAGGTCCGTCTCCGGCGCCACCTGCGACGATGTGCTCATGGTCCGCTGCCTTCGCCCGCTCCTGCGGGGGACGACGTACACCCGGCTGCTGCATCTGTGGGTGCCCATGCTGATGGAGAGCGTGTGGCTGTTCATCGACATGTCGAAGCCGTGGGTGCCCGCGCTCGTCCTCCTGCCGGTCGGCCTGGTGCCCGCCGTGCGCGTGGGTGAGGGCGTCCAGGCCCGGCTGCTGCTGACGCCCGGCACGGCGGAGCCGGGCATATCGGTGACGCCGTCGGCGAGTTGGCGGGACCGAGGGCGTACGGTGCTCTGGCTGGAGCTGCGGATGCTCCTCGCCGTGCCGACGACGTTCGCTTCGGTGTGGCTGCCGGTCTTCTCCTACGAGCTGGGCCGGCTCGCGGGCGGGCACACCAACCCCCACTCCCCGCTGCTGGACGAGGTGCAGCCGCACTGGGCGTACGGGCTCCTCGTCCCGCTCCCCCTGATCGCCCTGTACGGCCTGGTGGTGGGCCTCGGCGCACTGGCCACCGCCGGGGCCCGCCGGCTGCTGGGTCCGTCCGCCGCCGAGCGGCTGGAGGCCCTGGAGCTGCGCACCGAGCAGCTTCTCGAACGCACGCGCATCGCGCGGGAGTTGCACGACTCGATCGGGCACGCCCTGACGGTCGCGGTGGTGCAGGCGGGCGCGGCACGGGCGGCCGGCGATCCCGGCTTCACCGACCGTGCGCTGGCCGCCATCGAGGAGACCGGCCGGGCGGCCCTGGAGGACCTGGAGCGGGTGCTGGGCGTGCTGCGCGAGGCCGACCGGCCGGTGAGCGCGAGACCCACCCTGGCCGACGCGGGCCGGCTGCTGGACTCGGCCAGGACCTCCGGTGCGAAGGTCGACGCCGAGGTGAGCGGTCCGGTGGCCGCCCTGCCCGGACCGGTGTCCCGGGAGGGCTACCGCATCCTCCAGGAGGCGCTCACCAACGTGCTGCGGCACGCGGGAGCCGTCCCGGTGCGGGTCCGTGTCCGGGTCACCGGCGACCGGCTGGACCTGGAGGTCCGCAATCCGCTGCCGGCTCCGGTGCCCGGTCCGGGCCGGGGCAGCGGTCTGCGCGGCATACGCGAGCGGGCCGCGCTGCTCGGCGGCACCGCCCGCACCGGCCCCGACGAGGGCGACTGGCAGGTGCGCGCGGAGCTGCCGCTGAGTTGATCTACGCTGGCGGGATGCCGGTCACCGTACTCCTCGTCGACGACGAGCCCTTGGTCCGCGCGGGTCTGCGGGCCGTTCTGGAGGCACAGCCCGACATCGAGGTGGTCGGTGAGGCGGCCGACGGGGCCGCCGTCATCCCGCTGGTGCGTCAACTGCGGCCGGACGTCGTCGCGATGGACGTCCGCATGCCGCTGCTGGACGGCATCGAGGCCACCCGCGCGGTGCTGCGCACGGTGCCCGAGCCGCCGAAGATCCTGGTGGTGACCACCTTCGAGGACGACGAGTTCGTGTACGAGGCGCTGCGCGCCGGTGCCGACGGGTTCCTGCTGAAGCGGGCCCGGCCGGCCGAGATCGTGCACGCCGTACGGCTGGTGGCGGAGGGCGAGTCGCTGCTGTTCCCCGCCTCCGTACGACGCCTGGCCGCCCGGTACGGCGACGGTGAACGCACGGCGCAGGCCGCGCTGGAGCGGGCCCGGCTGACGGAACGGGAGGCGGAGGTGCTGCGGCTCATGGCGCGAGGGCTGTCCAACGCGGAGATCGCCGAACGGCTGGTCGTGGGTACCGAGACGGTGAAGACGCATGTGAGCGGCGTGCTCGCCAAGCTGGGCGCGCGCGACCGCACCCAGGCGGTCATCGCCGCGTACGAGTCGGGATTCGTCGAGCCGGGCTGACCGGGTGCGGGCGGCCGTGGCCGCCGTCGACGGCGGGCACGCGGCCCGGGGCGACCCGCACTCGCCGGGGTGCGCCGGGCCGAGTACGATCCGGCAAACACGCCCGCGAGCTGGAAGGACGGACGGTGGGGCAGCTGACCGGCGGCGATCCCTCGCTGCTGCGAAGGATCAATTCCGCGGTGGTGCTGCACGCGCTGCGGGCCACGGACTGCGCGACGCTCACCGAGGTCACCCGGGTCACCGGTCTGTCCCGGCCGACCGTGGAGGGCGTGGTCGAGGGCCTCATCGAGGCGGGGCTCGTCGTGGAGACCGCGGCCGACGAGGGCACCGCGCGACGCCAGGGCCGGCCGGCCCGGCGGTTCCGGTTCCGGGCCGAGGCGGGCCATCTGCTGGGCCTGGAGATCGGGCCGCACCGGGTCGCCGCGCTGCTGTCCGACCTGGACGGGCGGGTGCTCGGCGCGCAGGCCAAGGAGGTCGACGAGTCCGCCCCGGCGGACGAGCGGCTCGACCGGCTGCGCGGAGCGGTCGCCGAGCTGCTGCGGCGGGCCGGGGTCGCGCGCGGTTCGCTGCGGGCGGTGGGCGTGGGCACGCCGGGCATCGTGGAGGCCGACGGAACGGTGCGGCTGAGCACGGCCCTGCCGCAGTGGACGGGTCTGAAGCTCGGTGACCGGCTCAGCCGCTCCTTCAAGTGCCCGGTGCTGGTGGAGAACGACGCCAACGCGGCGGCCGTCGCCGAGCACTGGAAGGGCGCGGCGACCGGGACCGACGACGTCGTGTTCGTGCTGGCCGGGCTCAGTCCCGGGGCGGGTTCGCTGATCGGCGGCCGGCTGCACCGCGGGTACGGAGGGGCGGCCGGGGAGATCGGCGCGCTGCACCTGCTGGGCCGGGAGGCCACGCCGGAGACCCTGCTGTCGACCACGGACGAGCCGCTGCACCCGCTGGACGAGCAGGCGGTCGCCGAGGTGTTCGCGCTGGCGCGGGACGGCGACCAGCGGGCGCGGGCGGCGGTCGAGCGGTTCAACCACCGGCTCGTGCACGACGTGGCCGCGCTGGTACTGGCGCTCGATCCGGAGCTGGTCGTGATCGGCGGCTGGGCTGCCGGACTCGACGGGGTCCTGGAGCCGCTGCGCCGCGAACTGGCCCGCTACTGCCTGCGGCCGCCCCGGGTGGCGCTCTCGCTGCTGGGCGAGGCCGTCGTGGCCACGGGGGCGCTCCGTCTCGCGCTGGACCACGTGGAGGCGCAGCTGTTCGCGGTGGAGGGCGCGGCGACGACCCGCCGCTGACCGGGACGGGGCCTGCCGGGGGCCTGCCGGGGCGGGGCGCCTCGGGACGTACGGGGAGCGCCTTGCCGCTGTCGCCGTGGACATCGAGGGCCGGCCGGCGAAGGAGACGGCTCAGGCGTCGAACGGGAGGCCGTCGTCGCCACTGGTGGCGGCTTCCGCGCGGTCCGGGCGCAGGGCGCCGGGGGTCAGGCCCAGGTGGCGGCGCATGGTCCGGGTGAGGTGGCTCTGACCGGCGAAGCCGCACGTTTCGGCGACGGCCGCGCTGACGGTGTCGGTGCGCGTGCACGCTGGTGTACCGGACCGTCAGACGCCCGGCGCCCCGGTGGAGTTCCGGGGCGCGACGGGGTGCCGTGGGCGTGCGTGGGACGGGCTCGCGGAGTCCGTCCCACGCCCGGAAGGGAGTCTCGGCGGAGGGGTCAGGAGGCCTGCCGCTCGGGGTCGTGGTGTATTTCGACGCCTGCCGAGTCGCCGAAGGTGAGCCGGCAGGTGTCGGCGCGGTAGGTCGCCACGGACAGCGCCGCGGTGCGGCCGCCCCGGGCGAAGAAGCGGGTGGTGACGACCAGGACGGGCGAGCCGGGCAGCCGGTCGAGTTCCCTTGCGTCGTCCGCGCGGGCGGACCCCAGCTCGACGGCGCGGTCCTGCCCCTCCAGGTCGAGCCGCTGGAGCTCGCGCAGCACCGCACGCGCGCGTGCCGGGCCGGACGGGGCGTCGATCGCGGTGAGGTCGGGGACCGAGTCCGCCGGGATGTACAGCAGCTCCGTGGCGACCAGTTGGCCGTGGGACATACGCGAGCGGCGGACGGTGTGCACGGCGTCGTCCGGGCCGGTCTCCAGGCCGGCGGCGACCGCGGCCGGCGGGGTCTCCTGGGCACTGTCGACGGGCTGCCAGGCGTCTTGGGCGGCCCCCGGCCAGGTGTGCTGCTCGGTGCCGACGGCGACCCCCACGCGCGGCGGCGCCACGGTCGTGCCGACGCCGCGCCGACGCTGCAGGCGCCCTTCCAGCTCGAGCTGTTCGAGGGCCTGGCGGAGCGTCGCGCGCGCCACGCCGAAGCGGGCGGCGAGGTCGCGCTCGTTGGGCAGGATCTCACCGACCGAGAACTCCGAGTCGAGTGCCTCGGTGAGCACGGTCTTGAGATGCCAGTACTTCGGTTCCGGCACCGATTCCAGCTGCGTGGTCCCCACCCTGTCCTCCGCAAGAGCCGTGGTCCGGCGGTTTTTAGCGCCCTTGTTTATTAAAGGTTGTTGCACTTCTCTGCGACGATAGGGCTGCCGTCACCCTTGGTCAAGACCAATCCTCGGCCCCCTGCGCCCTGACCCGGACGTCCGCGGTGGAGCGTTCACGAAGCGTTCGTCATGGGCGGTGTGTGTGACATCGCGGCAAAGCCCCCGTCGCACGACGGGGGCTCGCGGGGTCCGGCCGGCGAAGGCGCCTCAGCGGTCGGCGAGGTGCCGCAGCTTGTCGGGGTTGCGGACGATGTACACGGTGCTGACGCGGTCGTCGGCGACGTCCACCTGGATCAGGCTGTCGGGCTTGCCGCCGGACAGGATCAGCACGGCGGGACCGCCGTTGACCTCCAGGAAGCGCACGGCCAGGTCGGGGACGGTGCCCGACACGGCGATCAGGAAGCGCCCCACCTTGTCCGCGGTGTGCAGGGTGCGCAGCGGCGCCTTGGCCTTGCCGCCGCTGTCGCCGACGAGGCGGACGTCCGTGGCGAGCAGGGTCAGCAGGCCCTCCAGATCGCCGCCGCCCGCCGCGGCGAGGAAGCGTTCGGTCAGGTCACGGCGCCGGGCCGGGTCCACGTCGTAGCGCGGTCGTCGTTCGGCCACGTGGCGGCGGGCGCGCCCGGCGAGCTGCCGTACCGCCGCCTCGCCGCGGTCGAGCAGGGCGGCGATCTCGGCGTACGGGTAGCCGAAGGCCTCCCTGAGCACGAAGACGGCCCGTTCCAGCGGGGACAGCGACTCCAGGACGACCAGGACGGCGAGGGAGACCGTGTCCGCGAGCACGGCACGCTCCGCGGTGTCGGGGGCGGTGCCGCCGAACTCGGTGACGCAGGGCTCCGGCAGCCACGGGCCGATGTACGCCTCGCCGTGCGCCTTGGCGCGGCGCAGCCGGTCGATGGCGAGCCGGGTGGTGATGCGCACCAGGTAGGCGCGCGGTTCGCCGATCTCGCCGCGGTCGGCACGGGACCAGCGCAGCCAGGCGTCCTGGACCACGTCCTCGGCGTCGGCGACCCGGCCCAGCATGCGGTACGCCACCCCCATGAGCAGGGGCCGGTGGGTTTCGAAGACGTCGGTGAGGTCGGTGGTCACCTCGTCATCCCATCCGACACACCTGACGGGTGTCCACCCGGAACCGGTCCGTCCACACCGGTCCGAGCATGGGCGTACCCGCAGCGCCATGAGTCGACGCGGTGGGCGGCGTGTCGGCGCCGGCAGCTCTCGGCGCGGCCGGCGCCGAGAGCTGCCGGCGGGTCCCGTGCGGGGCCGGTCCGGGGCGATCTGGGGCTACCCGTCGGTAGTAATTGCTGACAAGCTGTCTACGGCGTCCGCCGGCACCCAGACGAGGAGCACCCATGTCCGCCACCGTCTCCTTCCAGGTCCCCACCGCGCACGGCCCGAAGGACGTGACCGTGTCCTACGCGCGCGTGGGACACGGAGCACCGCTGGTCCTGCTGCACGGGATCGGCCATCACCGGCAGGCCTGGGACCCGGTCGTGGACATCCTCGCCACCGAGCGGGACGTGATCACCGTCGACCTCCCGGGTTTCGGCGCCTCCCCCGCCCTGCCGGGCGACCTCGCCTACGACCTGCCCACGACCAACACCGTGCTCGGCGCCCTGTTCGAGGCCCTGGAACTGGACCGCCCGCACATCGCCGGCAACTCGCTGGGCGGACTACTCGCCCTGGAACTGGGCCGCGAGAAGCGCGTACGGTCCGTCACGGCGCTGTCCCCCGCCGGGTTCTGGACGGAGGCCGAGCGCCGGTACGCCTTCGCGGTGCTGCTGGCGATGCGGGGCATCGCCCAGCGGCTGCCGCTGCCGCTGGTGGAGCGGCTGAGCCGCAGCGCGGCCGGCCGTACGGCGCTGACGAGCACCATCTACAGCCGGCCCGCGCGCCGCGCTCCGGAGGCCGTGGTGGCCGAGACGCTCGCCCTCGTGGGGGCGACCGGCTTCGACGCCACCCTGCGCGCGGGCACCGCCGTCCGGTTCACCGACGACCTGCCGGGCCTGCCGGTCACCGTGGCCTGGGGGACGCAGGACCGGCTGCTCCTGCGCCGCCAGGGCATACGCGCCAAGCAGATGATCCCGCACGCCCGCCTGGTGCGGCTGCCCGGCTGCGGCCACTGCCCGATGAACGACGACCCGGCCCTGGTCGCCCGGGTCATCCTCGACGGCAGCCGCTGACGGACACGGTTCCCGTATCGACGCCGCCCCAGAGGCAGCCGTCGCGGCACGGGCGCGGTGTCAGGGCAGTCGCGCACGGGCTCGCCGCGCGTCGCCATGCCAGCGGCAACCTGCGACCGGCGCCGGTCGCGGGCGGGAGACCCCGGCACGGCCGCGTACCGGCCGGTCTCGATTGTCGCCGCAGCGGCAGCTGCCAGGCGTACTTGCCGTCCCGCCGCCGCTGTCGCCCGGCTCAGCACACGCGCGCTTCAGGGCAGCCACGCGCGCGTGGCCGGCTCGGCGGCAGGGGCCACGCGCTGGGCCCCGGCACGGCCGCGTGCCGGTCGACCCGACGGCGCACCTGTATCAGCCCCTCCCCGCAGCCGTCCCGTAGGCGTCGACCCGCGCCGATGCCACCCAGTGCGCCCACCGGCTGACGTACCGTCGGTCTTCGTGAGCGCGACGGAGTCCGGTGGCCGCACGGTCCGTTGTTCACCTTCGGTTTCCGTGCGCGCCGCAGCACCCCAGTAGGTGTGGCTCTGCACACTGGCCGGATCCCGTTCCTGGAGGCGCAGCCATGTCACACCGTCCGTTCCCGGGCCGCCGCAGCGTTCTGCGCGGTTCCCTCGCCGCGTCGGCGGCCCTGACCCTGCCCGTGGGCCTCGGCGCGGCCCCGGCGTTCGCCCGGTCCGGGCGCCCCCAGGCGGGCTGGGGCGTGCAGACGGGCGACGTGACCACCGACTCCGGCCTGGTGTGGGTGCGTTCGGACCGGCCGGCCCGGATGATCGTGGAGACGTCGGCGACGGAGTCGTTCCGCAACCCGCGCCGCTTCCACGGCCCGCTGCTGGACGCCGGCACGGACTTCACCGGCACGACCCGGCTGCACGGCCTGCCGTCCGGCGAACAGATCCACTACCGCGTGCTCCTCGCCGACCCCGACGACCCGCGCCGCACGGGCGAACCGGTGGCGGGCGCCTTCCGTACCGTCTCCCGGCACCGCCGCAACGGCGTACGGTTCCTGTGGTCGGGTGACCTGGCCGGTCAGGGCTGGGGCATCAACCCCGACCGGGGCGGCTACCGCATCTACGACGCGATGGCCGGGCTCGACCCCGACTTCTTCCTGTGCAGCGGCGACAACATCTACGCCGACGGCCCGATCAGTGCCACCCAGGCCCTGCCCGACGGCAGCACCTGGCGGAACGTCACCACCGAGGAGAAGGCGAAGGTCGCCGAGACGCTCGCGGAGTTCCGGGGCAACTTCCGCTACAACCTGCTCGACGACAACCTGCGCCGGTTCAACGCCCAGGTGCCCTCGGTCATCCAGTGGGACGACCACGAGGTCCGCAACAACTGGTACCCGGGCGAGGTGATCGCGGCCACGGACACCCGGTACACCGAGAAGAGCGTCGACGTGCTCGCCGCACGCGCCCGGCGGGCGTTCGGCGAGTACTTCCCGATCTCCACGCTGCGGCCGGGCGCGAAGGAGGGCCGCGTCCACCGCGTGCTGCGCCAGGGCCCGCTGCTGGACGTGTTCGTGCTGGACATGCGCACCTACCGCAACGCCAACTCCCCCGACGGCCAGACCGTCGACCCGCAGGGCATCCTCGGCCGCGAGCAGCTGCAGTGGCTCAAGCGTGAGCTGTCCCGTTCGCGCGCGGTGTGGAAGGTGATCGCCGCGGACATGCCGATCGGTCTCGTCGTGCCCGACACGACGGAGGGCCGCCCGAACTTCGAGGCGGTGGCGCAGGGCGACCCGGGCGCCCCGCTCGGCCGTGAGCTGCAGATCGCCGAACTGCTCAGGTTCATCAAGCACCGGCGGATCACCGGCACCGTGTGGCTGACGGCGGACGTGCACCACACCTCCGCCCAGCACTACCAGCCGTCGCGCGCCGCGTTCACCGACTTCGAGCCCTTCTGGGAGTTCGTCTCCGGTCCGCTCAACGCGGGCGCGTTCCCGGCGAGCGCGCTGGACGGCACCTTCGGTCCGGAGCGGGTGTTCGTGAAGGCGCCGACCGCGTCGAACGTGTCGCCCGCGGGCGGCTACCAGTTCTTCGGCGAGGTCGACATCGACGGCGGCAGCGGCGAGCTGACGGTCCGGCTGCGCGAGCAGGACGGGACCGTGCTGTTCACGAAGTCGCTCCAGCCGGGCCGGGTCGGCCAGTAACACCGGCGGGGCCCCCGCGCCCCGTACCCTGTCGAGTGTGCCGCGCCCCGGCGTCATCCCCCGGAGCGCGGCACGGCAACTGCCCCTGCGTCTCGGCTGTTTCCGCAGGTCGGACCCATTGTCAGTGGTCGCCTCTACGGTTTTTCCATGACGCGATCACTGCAGGCCGTGGCCTATCGCCGACCCTCCGCGCTGGAGTCGGCGGCGGACGGGCGCCGACTCGGGCTGGAAACCTCCCGCGGGGCCACACCGACGGGTGTCCAGGACCATCCGAGCTTCTTCGCGGGCTTTCTGACTACACCCCAGGTGGCGGCGGCGGGACTGCTCGCGGTGGCCGACGTGGCGGCCGCCCGGTACTACCAGCCGCAGCTGCGTGCCTCGCTCGACCCGGTCGTGACGGGGAACGGAGACCGGCTGCGCTTCGAGTCCTTCTCCGGCTGCGGCGGGGTGTACGCCCGCCTGGACGTGCTCACCCCGGGCCTGGACGGCGGCGAGGTGGGTCACGGCACCACGAACGTCGACGTCAACAACCCGCTGCGCGAGGCGCTGACCCGCCTCGGCGGCGACGACCCGCTGCACCTGAGGGTCGGCCCGGACGAGCTGGCGGTCACCACCCTGGGCGGACCGGTGGTGGAGAAGAAGGTCCCGCTGCCCGACCGCTGGCTGCGCGGCTTCGCCGAGGCGCAGGTGGTGGCGGCGGGCTTCGACCTGCGGGCCGAACTGCCGGCGGCCGAGGCCGTGCGGTTCCTGCGCGGACTGCCCCGCTCCGACGGCGGCCGCCGGGCCCCCGCCGCGCCGCGCTGGGTGATACCGGTGGGCCGGGGGCTGCGGCCGACGACCCGTCCGGTGCCGGGCGCGGTCTGCCTGCCGGGCCCGGAGCGGCTGACCGCACTCCAGCGGGTGCTGCGCCACGCGACGGCCCTGCGGGTCTACGGCCCCGCCGTCACCGGTACGGCCCCGGCGGCCGCCGCCTGGGAGGTCGTCCTGCCCGGCATGCGGCTCACGCTGACGCTGTCACCCGACGCCTCGCGCGGCTTCTCCGGTGAGGGCGGGGTGCTGGACGCGCTGGCCACGGAAGAGGCGGCGGAGGACGCCGAGTTGATCTCGGTCCTGCTGGCCTGGGAGCCGCGCGTCGACGTGGCCGACCTCGCGGCCGCGTCCGGGCTCACCCCGCAGCGGGTCCGTGCCGCCCTGGTCCGGCTGGGCACCTCGGGCCAGGTCGGGTACGACACGGCGGAGGCGGCCCACTTCCACCGTGAGCTGCCGTACGACTCGGGGCGGGCCGAGCGGCACAACCCGCGGCTGCGCTCGGCGCGGGCGCTGGTCGAGGCGGGCGCGGTGGCGGTGGACGGCGCCCTCGCCACGGTGACGGCGGAGGACGGCCATCTGCACCGGGTCCGGGACGAGGCGGGGGTGCTCACCTGCAGCTGTCTGTGGTGGGCGAGGTACCGGGGCGGGCGCGGGCCGTGCAAGCACGCGCTGGCGGTGCGGATGGTCCGGCGCGGCGCGGTGCCGGGAGCGGCGGCGAGCGCCGGCGCGGTGCGGCGGGGTCTGGCGGGAATCGATGGGGGTGTGCGATGAGCGAGCTGATGGAAGCGGTCCGGGCGGGCCGCACGGCGGACACGCTGAAACTGCTGACCGGGCTGACGGATGCCGAACGGCGGCTTCATCTGCCGGAGTTGAAGGAGCTGCGCAAGGAGATGCGGGCGGTCCCGTGGTGGGAGTCCCGGTCCGAGCGGATCTCCCCGGCGCTGCATCTGGCGGGGGCCGCCTGTCAGACGGGCGCGGCGGCGGCCGCCGACTGGCTCGCCGGCGCGGACATGCGCTGGCGTCA
This sequence comes from Streptomyces albidicamelliae, assembly GCF_025642175.1. NCBI lineage: Bacteria > Bacillati > Actinomycetota > Actinomycetes > Kitasatosporales > Streptomycetaceae > Streptomyces > Streptomyces albidicamelliae. Next base: position 1,516,280 of record NZ_CP106795.1, read on the forward strand.
GGCCCCCACCGAGAGCGTCCTGCGGGCGCTGGAGCACCGGGACGCCGGCTGGCTGGCCGATGTCGCACACCGGCTGGCACGCCGGCCGGTGTCCGCGCGGGTGCCGTACCCGCTGGTGTCCGGGCTCGTGGCGCGCGCGGGCTGCGAGGTGCCCGTCACGGACGCCTACCTCGTCGGCTGGGTCCAGCACGTCGGGGGCCGGTGGGACGAGTCGAAGGTGCTGGACGCGCTGCGCGTCGAGCCTCATCTGGCCGCTCTGGTCGCCGGTCTGTTCACGCTCTCGGACCTCGGCGAGGTGCGCTGGCTGCTGGAGGACGGACCGCACTCGTGGCAGAGCGCGCTCCTCACTCTGGCGCGGGACGGTGTCCTCGACCGCGCGTTCCTCGTGGACGCCTGCGTCGCCCGGCTGCTGCGCGGTGGCGGCCCCACGGACCACCGGGTCTTCCTGCCGCTGCTCACCGGGCTCGCCCTGGGGCGGGAGGAGGAGCGGGAGCGGGTCGCCGAGTGGACCGCCCTCGCCCGGGACGCGGTCTCCCCCGTGGCCGGCCATGCCCAGGCGGTGCTCGCGTCCCTGGCCCTGGACGGCGAGCTCACCTCGCGGCAGTTGGCGGAGGCCTCCGAGGGACTGTTGTTCCGCGCGGAGAAGAAGCTGGTGCGGGCGCAGCTGGTGCTGCTCGGCAAGGTGCTGGCCCGTGAGCCGGGCACCGCGGCGGAGCTGCTGCCGGTGGTGGCCCAGGCGTTCGGGCACGAGGACGCCCAGGTGCAGGAGCGCGCCCTCAAACTGGTCGAACGGCATGCCGCACGGCTGGGCTCGCTCGAGGAGCTGGGCTGGGCGGTCGAGCAGTTGTCCCCCGTGCTGCGCGCCAGGGCGGCCACGCTGCCGGGCATCACCGTGGCGTCGCCGGAGGTGTACGAGGAGGTCCTGCCGCCCGCCCCCGAGCCGGTGCGTCTGCGGCCCGCGCCGGAGACGGCGGTGGAACTGGCCGAGGAGATCGGCGCGGTGCTGGCCTCCGCCGACGAGGGCGTCGCCGCCTACGAGCGGGTGCTGGACGGCCTGGTGCGCCACGCCCACCGGGACCCCGAGGCGCTGCGTGAGGCGCTCGGACCGGTCGTCGCGAACCGCTGGTGGGCGACCTCGGACGACACCCACTGGCCGCGTATGGACGACATGTTCGGCAACGGCCGTTACGGCGCACTCGGCGCCGGCGAGGGTCTCGACCTGCTCCTCGCGACCCTGCAGGGCAAGGTGAGCACGGCCACGCTGCTGGACGCGGTGCGGCGCGGCCCCAACGAGCACGAGTGCCCGCACGCCGGCCTCAGCCGGGTGTTCGACGCCCGGCTGCGCGAGGTGGCGTACCGCCTCCGGACGGATCCGCTGCCGCTGCTGCTCGCCACACCCACCTGGAGCACCGGCCTGCTGGAGCCGGCGGACCTGGTGGCCCGCCTCGCGGAGTACCGGCGGCTGGGCGCCCGGGTCGGCGCGGCCGACTTCGCCCAGGCTCTGCTGCGGGTGCGCACGGACGACCGCGCGGCGGCCGAGGAGGCCGCGCGGCACGCGCGGGAGCTCCGCACCCACGAGGGTGCGCGGCTGGCCCATCTGCTGTCGGCGGGCGGTCCGGTCCGGCCTCCGGTCCGGCGGCGCGTCCACGGCCCGCGCGTACTGCTGGAGCTCGGTGAACTGCCGGAGCTCGTGGAGGGTCTCCCGCAGGAGTTCCACCGGCTCGGCGGCCCGGTCTCCGTCTTCACCGAGCGCTGGTGCGGTCACTGGGACCACGCGCTGCGCCGTCACTGGCTCGCGGTGCTGCCGGAGCGCCGGGAGCTGGTCGCGGTCCGGCTGCTGCACGACGTGACGGCCACGGCCGTGGACGACGGCCGGGGTGCCGGCGTCCTGCCGCTGCTCGCCGAGTCCGGTGGACCGGCCGGTGAGGCCGTGCACCTGTGCGTGGCCTACGGTCTCGGGGCACGGCACGCTGAGGACCGGCTCGCCGCCGTGGACGCCCTGCTGGTGCTGGCCGGGCGCGGTCAGCTCGACGCCGCGGCGCTGGGCGCGGACCTGGGCCAGCTGGTGCGGCGCGGCGCGGTGAAGCCGCAGCGGCTGGCCGACTCGGCTCGGACGGCGGCGGCCACCGGTGCCCACGCGACGGTCTGGGAGATTCTGCGGCACACCCTTCCCGTGCTGTGCGCCGACCTCGCGACCGGCCGGCCGGAGGCGTCCGCCGTCCCCGCCAGAGGGTTCGGGGATCTGCTGGCCGCCGCGGCGGACTGCGCCGAGCGTTGCGGGGCACACGGGGAGGTGCCTCATCTGGCGGGCATCGCCGCGCGCAAGGGGAGTTCCCGGCTGGTCACCGAGGCGCGGCGGCTGCGCGCCGCGCTCGCCTCGCAGGCGCTGGCCGCGTGAACCGGTCGGGCCGGGCCGTGGACCGGCCTCCGGGCGCGACCTGGCCGCACCCTCAGCAATAGAAAATGCAATAAATGGGGCGGAGCATGCTTTACCCATCGGTCACAAACCGTTCGTGATCACGCAACACCCTTCCTTCACAGTGGCTGCATGACTCCAGACATGTCTGATGTGACCCGGACGAAGCACGGACGGCCCGTGCACCACTGGCGGCGGGACGTCGTCGAACTCGCCGCGCTCTTCACGGCCGTCGCCGTGGCGGACGCGGTGGCGAACCTGATCGGCCACGGACCCGACGGTCCGACCCTGTTGGTGATCTCCGCGATGGTGCTGGCGGCGACGGCAGGCTTCCACGTCTGGTGGGCACGGCGCCACGGACACGCACCGCCGGTCAGTGATACCGGTGCCCGGCCGGCCGCGCGGACGCGGTCGGCCGGGCCCACCGGGCAGCCCGGCGCCTCGACGGACGAGGTGGCCGGCACCGGTGCGTTGTGGCGGATGCGGACGACGGTGAAGGACGAACCCGGATCGCTGGCGGCGCTCTGCGCAGCGCTGGCCGAGTTCCGGGTCGACATCCTCAGCCTGCAGACGCACCCGCTGGCCGACGGCACCGTGGACGAGTTCCTGGTCCGGGCGCCGGGCGGACTGCAGGCGGCCGAACTCACCCGGGCGGTCTCGCTGGCCGGGGGCAGGTCCACCTGGATCGAGCGGGCCGACGCCCACGATCTGGTCGACGCCCCGACCCGGGTGCTGGGCCTCGCGGCCCGCACCGCGTTGGACCCCGCCGAACTTCCCCTCGCCCTGCGTCAGTTGCTGGGCCGGTGCTCGATCCGCTCGCTGCCCGGGACGCCGGTCGGCGGCGGGCGCGGGCCGGAGCCGGTGCCGGTGGAGGGCGTCCTGGAGGACACCGTCATGCGGCTGAGGGGGCCGGAGGGCGGGGTGCTCACCGTGGAGCGGCCGTATCTGCCGTTCACGCCGACCGAGTTCGCGCGGGCCCGGGCGCTGGTGGAGCTGGACAGCCGGCTCGGCCCGCGGATCCCGGAGGGCCGGGACGTGCTGACGCTGCCCGAGGGCAACGAGATCACCGTGCGGCGGATCGACACCGGGGACGTGCCGGCGGCGAAGGCGATGCACGAGCGGTGCTCGGCGCGCACCCTCGGCATGCGCTACCACGGTCCGGTCGCCGACGCCGACCGCTATCTGAACCATCTGCTCAGCCCGCGCTTCGGGCGGACCCTCGCCGCGCAGACCACCTCGGGCCGGGTCGTCGGCCTCGGGCATCTGCTGTGGGACGGCGACGAGACCGAGATCGCGCTGCTGATCGAGGACGCGTGGCAGCGGCGCGGTATCGGCGCGGAACTGCTCGGCCGGCTGGTGACGATGGCCGTGGAGGCGGGCTGCGAGAGCGTGTACGCGGTGACGCAGGCCTCCAACACCGGCATGGTCGCCGCGATGCGCGGTCTCGGACTGCCCCTGGACTACCAGATCGAGGAGGGCACCCTGGTGATCACGGCCCGGCTGGACGCCGCACCCGCCGTCGCCCGGCCCGCCTACGACACCGCGCAGGACCAGCTCGGCGCCCCGACGCGCCGGGACTGACCCGCCAAGCGCGGCGAGCGGTGCGTCCCGCCCGGTCGGGGCGTTCCGCGTTCCGCCGGGTGCGGGCGGCCGCGTCCCGGCCGCCATCACCTCGCCTCCGGGCCGGCCGCATCCGACCGCCCTCGTGCCACCGCTGCGCCAGGGCCGGGCGGGGTCCGCGCGGGGAACGCCGACGGCGGCGGTCAGAGCCCGGCGGCCGGCGGTGCCGCCTCGCGCACCACCGCCGACCGCTCCCGCCCGCCGATCGTCCGGTCCCCCGACCCGGACGACGGCGGACACCCCGGTCAGTGGACCGCTTCCCGGAGGGGTACCGGGGTGCGGGCCGGGACACCGAGGGCCTGGTCGAGGTCGGCCCAGAGGTCGTCCACGTCCTCCAGGCCGACGGACAGCCGCAGCAGCCGGTCGCTCACGCCAGCGCCACGCCGGTCGTCGGCGTCGACGATCCGGTGGCTGATGGACGCGGGGTGCTGGATGAGGGTGTCGACGCTGCCCAGGCTCACCGCCGGGGTGACGAGCCGGACCCGGCTGATGACCTCGTGCGGGTCGCCGTGCACCTCGAAGGCGACCATCGCGCCGCCGAGCCGTGGATAGCGGACGCGGGCGACGCGCGGGTCGTCGCCGAGTCGGCGGGCCAGTTCGGCGGCGTTGGCGGACGCGGCCCTGACCCGGACGGGGAGCGTGGACAGGCCGCGCAGGAGCAGGTAGCCGGCCAGCGGATGCAGCACGCCACCCGTGGCGAACCGTATCTGCCGCAGCCGGCCCGCGAGTTCCTCGTCGCAGGCGACGACCCCGGCGAGCACATCGCCGTGACCGCCGAGGTACTTCGTGGCGCTGTGCAGCACCAGCCGGGCGCCCTGCTCGGCCGGACGCTGGAGCACGGGGGTCGCGAAGGTGTTGTCGGCGAGCAGCGGGACGGAACCGCAGGCGTGAGCGACGGCCCGCAGATCGACCTCGGCGAGCGTGGGGTTGGCCGGGGACTCGACCATCACCAGGCCGGTGTCCGGGCGCAGCGCGTCGGCGATGCCGGCCGGGTCGGTCCAGGTGACCTCGGAGCCGAGGAGCCCCGCGGTCAGCAGGTGGTCGCTGCAGCCGTACAGGGGCCGTACCGCGACGACGTGCCGCAGGCCCACGGCCGAGCGGGCGAGGAGGACCGCGCTGAGCGCGGCCATGCCGCTGGCGAAGGCGACGGCGGACTCGGTGCCCTCCAGACGGGCGAGCGCGGTCTCGAAGCGGGCGACGGTGGGGTTGCCGAGGCGGCCGTAGACGGGCGGGCCCACCGGATCGGCGCCGTCGGCGGCGAAGGCGTCGATGCGGGCGGCCTCGCCGCGGCTGTCGTACGACGGGTAGGTGGTGGACAGGTCGATCGGCGGGGCGTGCAGACCCTGGCGGGCGAGATCGTCGCGGCCGGCGTGCACGGCCTCGGTGGCCAGTGCTCTCGTGGCGGTGCGTACGTCGTCGTAGGCACCGGTGCTCGCTGTGTCCATGGGCGGAAGGGTGAACATCGAACGGTTCACCGGAATCGAACACCGTGCTACGTTCGGCCAATGGCCGAATCTGTCGTACTGGATCCGGTGGACCTCCACCTGCTGCGTCTGTTGCAGAACGACGCCCGGACCACCTACCGGGACCTCGCCGCGCAGGTGGGCGTGGCGCCGTCGACCTGTCTGGACCGGGTGACCCGGCTGCGCCGCTCGGGCGTGATACTCGGCCACCGGCTGCAGGTCGACCCGGGCAGACTGGGCCGCGGGCTGCAGGCGCTGCTGTCGGTGCAGGTGCGTCCGCACCGGCGGGAGCTGGTGGGACCGTTCGTCGAGCGGATCCGCGAGCTGCCGGAGGCGCGCTCGGTGTTCCACCTGACCGGCCCCGACGACTACCTGGTGCACGTGGCCGTCGCGGACATGGCCGATCTGCAGCGGCTGGTGCTGGACGAGTTCACGGCACGGCGGGAGGTGGCCCGGGTGGAGACCCGGTTGATCTTCCAGCAGTGGGAGTGCGGGCCACTGCTGCCGCCCGGCCACGCCCAGAGCTGAATCCCCCGATGCGTGGGTGACGCGGTGATCCCCGGCGTACGAGGATGGGCGGCATGTCTGACACCAAGAGCCCGCTCCCCCGTCAGGTCGCCGACGCGTACGTGGACGACCTCATCGCCCTCGATCCGATCACCGGTACCTACCTCGGCGTACAGGAGAGTTCGAGCAGGTTGCCCGACTACTCGCCGGCAGGTCAGGAGGCCCTGGCGGAGCTGGCCCGGACCACCCTGGCGAAGCTGGACGAGGCGGAACGCCGGCCCGGCGCGGACAGCGACGTGGAGCGGCGCTGCGGCCGGCTGCTGCGCGAGCGGCTGACCGCCGAACTCGCCGTGCACGAGGCGGGCGAGCACCTGCGCGCGGTCGGCAACATGCACACGCCCGGTCACTCGGTGCGGGACATCTTCACGGTCACGCCGTCCCAGACGGACGAGGACTGGGCGGCGATCGCCGAGCGGCTGCGCGCGGTGCCGGCCGCCCTCGCCGGGTACCACGAGTCGCTGCAACTCGGTCTGGACCGCAAGCTGTTCGCCGCCCCGCGCCCGACCGCGACGTTCATCGAACAGCTCACGGAGTGGACGGACACCGACGGCTCGGGCCGGGGCTGGTTCGAGGACTTCGCCGACGGTGGCCCGCAGGCCCTGCGCACGGAACTCCAGGAAGCCGCCCGCGCGGCCACCGGCGCCCTGGTGGAGCTGCGGGACTGGCTGCGGGACGTGTACGCGCCGGCCGTCGAGGGCGCCCCGGACACGGTGGGCCGGGAGCGGTACGCGCGCTGGTCCCGCTACTTCAACGGCACCGACCTCGACCTGGACGAGGCGTACGCGTACGGCTGGTCGGAGTTCCACCGCATCCTCGGCGAGATGCGGCAGGAGGCGGAGAAGATCCTGCCCGGCGCCGAGACCCCGTGGGTGGCACTCGCGCACCTCGACGAGCACGGGCGGCACATCGAGGGCGTGGAAGAGGTCCGTGAGTGGCTCCAGGGCCTGATGGACAAGGCCATCGAGGACCTGGACGGCACGCACTTCGAACTCGCCGAGCGGGTGCGGAAGGTGGAGTCGCGCATCGCCCCGCCCGGCGGCGCGGCCGCCCCGTACTACACCGCGCCCTCGGAGGACTTCTCCCGGCCCGGCCGCACCTGGCTGCCGACGATGGGCCAGACCCGGTTCCCGGTGTACGACCTGGTCTCGACCTGGTACCACGAGGGCGTGCCCGGCCACCATCTGCAGCTCGCGCAGTGGGCGCACGTGGCCGAGAACCTCTCCCGCTACCAGGCGACCGTCGGCGGGGTCAGCGCCAACGCCGAGGGCTGGGCGCTGTACGCGGAGCGGCTGATGGACGAGCTGGGCTACCTCACGGGTCCGGAGGAGCGGCTCGGTTACCTGGACGCGCAGATGATGCGGGCGGCGCGGGTGATCGTGGACATCGGCATGCACCTGGAGCTGGAGATCCCGGCGGACTCGCCGTTCCACCCCGGGGAGCGCTGGACGCCGGAACTGGCGCAGGAGTTCTTCGGGGCGCACAGCAGCCGGCCCGCGGACTTCGTGGAGAGCGAGCTGACCCGGTACCTGACGATCCCGGGTCAGGCGATCGGCTACAAGCTCGGTGAGCGGGCATGGCTGCTGGGCCGGGAGAAGGCCCGCGCGCGGCACGGCGACGCGTTCGACCTGAAGGCCTGGCACATGGCGGCGCTGTCGCAGGGTTCGCTGGGCCTGGACGACCTGGTGGACGAGCTGGCCCGGCTCTGACCTCCCGGGGCTTCCCGGCCGTCGTCCGCCGGTTCAACGCCGCAACCGCCCTTCGCAGTTGATGTCCTCTCCGGTGATCCAGCCCGCCTCGTCGGTGGCCGGCCAGGCGACGAGGCGGGCCGGGTCGCCGGGCAGCCCTCAGCGTCCGGCCGGGAACCGCGCCGCGACGGCCGCGTGTGCGCGTCCGGCATCGCGGCGTCGACCTCGTCCGGGGTGCCGTCGCGGCCGCTGAGGGCGTTCGTCGTGCGGTACGTGACGGTGGAGGTGGACGGCGGCGCCGTACGCGGCCGGCCGCCGGGCGACAGCGTGCCTGATCCCCGCCCGCCCGCCGGCCGGCGCCGGTGGCGAGGGCCCTACGGCCCAGCAGGGGCAGCGGGGTCCCGGCACAGGTCCTCGGGGGTGGGGTGGTGCGCGTCTGGGGACATGACCGGCCACGGCAGGGGTGCGCCGCGCCCGGTGCGGGGGACCGGCGAGCGGGCGGCGGACCTCGTACCGCTCGACCACGGCCCGCCCGACCGCCCGGTACGGCCCGCCTTGGGGGCAGGCGGCGCCCGCCCCGTCGGCCGTCCGGCCGTCCCCCGGTGGCGGCCGCGGCGGCCAGGCCGCTAGCTGGTGCCGGGGCGACGCGGAGGAGGCGGGCCGGGAATGCGGGAGAAGAGGCCGCGGCAGCGGGTGCTGGAGACACCCGGGGCGGCCGGGCTGGCCGGGGTCGTGTTCGCGCTGCTGCTGGCGGCGACGATCGTCCTGGTCCGGCTGGGGGTCCCCGCGGGGGCCGACGCGATCACCGCCCAGGGTTTCCAGCAGTCCGGGCGGCGCAGGGCCGTGCTGGCGGCCCTCACGCTGGTGCCCTTCGCCGGCATCTTCTTCCTGTGGTTCGTCGGCGCCGTACGCACCCATGTCGGGGCGGTCGAGGACCGGTTTCTGGCCACCGTCTTCCTGGGCAGCGGACTGATCTTCACTGCCATGATGTTCGGGGGCGCCGCGGCGGCGTCCGCCGTCCTCGCCCTGGAGGCTCCCACGGGCGCGACGCCCGGGCCGTCCGTCTGGGACTTCGGCCGCAATTTCGCGTACACGCTGCTGGTGGGGTACGGCATGCGGATGGCGGCCGTCTTCGTGTGCTCCCTGTCGGTGATGGGCCACCGCCTCGGGGTGCTGCCGCGCTGGCTGTCGGTCGTGGGCATCCTCACCACGCTGACGCTGCTCTTCGTCTGCCCGAACGTGCCCTGGGCGGAACTGGTCTTCCCGGGCTGGTCACTCGTGCTCAGCCTGCACATCCTCGTGGTCGGCCGCCGCGCGAGGGCCCGGGCCGCCGCGTCCTCCTGACCGTGCCGGTGCCCCCGCGTCGCCGTTCACCCGGACGGTCCTCCCGGCGGGCGGCACCGCGGACCGGCTCCCATGCTGGCGTGCGGGACATGACCGCCGTCCGGAGCTGACCGCACGCCACGGGGTGGAGCGCACCGGACCTGGCCACCGGAAAGGGCGGAGCGTCGATGAGGCTCGTCGTCGATCTCAACAAGTGTCAGGGGTACGCGCAGTGCGCGTTCCTCGCCCCCGACGTCTTCGCCATGCACGGCGAGGAGTCGCTGGTGTACAACCCCCGGGCGGAGGAGGAGCAGCGGGAGCGGCTGGCACGTGCCGTCGCCGCGTGCCCGGTGCAGGCGATCACCGCGGACGGTCTGGACGGTGCGAAGGAGTCGGCGTCCCAGTCCGCGCTGGGGGCCTCCGATGGCCACTGACCAGGTGGAATGGCTCAGGCGTGAGGGCCGGATCGTCGTCGTCGGCGCCTCCCTGGCGGGCCTGCGCGCCGCCGAGACCCTGCGCGCCGAGGGCTTCGCCGGGGAGCTGACCCTGATCGGCGACGAGCCGTACGAGCCCTACGACCGGCCGCCGCTGTCGAAGTCTGTGCTGCTGGGCAGGGCGTCGCCGTTGCACACCGAACTGCCGCACCGCCGGGAGATCGACGCCAAGTGGCGGCTCGGTGTGCCGGCGGCCGGGCTCGACCTGTCGGCCAAACGGGTCCGGCTGGCCGACGGCGACGAGGTGGAGTACGACCGGCTGCTCATCGCGACCGGTGTCCGCGCCCGGCCCTGGCCGAAGGAGGAGGAGGCCCGGCTGGACGGCGTCTGTCTGCTGCGGACGCGGGACGACGCGGCCGACCTGTACCACCGGCTGAAGGCGGGGCCGCGCCGGGTGTTCGTCATCGGTGCCGGGTTCGCCGGTTCGGAGGTCGCCTCTGCCTGCCGGGAGATGGGCATCCCCGTCACCGTCGCGGAGCGCGCGGGTGCGCCGCTGGTGGGTGCCCTCGGCGGGGTGGTCGGCGCGGTCGCCGCGGAACTCCAGCTGGAGAACGGCGTCGATCTGCGCACGCATGTCACGGTGACCGGTCTGGAGGGCGACGCGACGGGCAGGGTGCGGGCGGTGCACCTGTCCGACGAGAATGTCGTCGAGGCGGACGTGGTCGTGGTCTCGCTGGGTTCGCTGCGGAACACGGAGTGGCTGGCCGGGTCCGGGCTGGGCGCCGGGCCCCGGGGCATCGCCTGCGACGCGGGCTGCCGTGCCTTCGACTTCCGGGGCATCGTCACGGACGACGTCTTCGTCGCCGGTGACGTCGCGCGGTCCCCGCACGCGCTGTTCGGCTACCAGTTCCTGTCGCTGGAGCACTGGGGCAACGCCGTGGCGCAGGCGGAGACGGCCGCGCACAACATGATCTGCCACGGCGCCGACCGGCGGCCGCACCTGTGGATGCCGGCCTTCTGGTCGTCGATGTTCGGCGTGAACATCAAGTCCGTCGGTGTGCCGCCGATGGGCGACCAGATCATGATCACGCAGGGCTCGCCGGCCGAGCGCCGGTTCGTCAGCGTGTACGGCTACCAGGGCCGCGTCATCGCCGCCGTGAGCTTCGACAACACCCGGTGGCTGGAGTTCTACGCGCGGCAGATCGAGCGGGGCGCGCCGTTCCCGGTGGAGTACCCGACGATGGACCGGCGTCCCGAGGGCCGGCAGCCGGTGGCCGCCGACTTCCCCGACCCGTCGCTGCCCACCCACGGCCCCACCGTGACCCTCAGCGGCTACTCGCCGGCCGACCAGCAGCTTGTCTTCCACCCCGCCCGCCACTAGACGGCCGTCCGGCCCGACGCCCAAGGACCTGCCATGACAGAGGACTCGCTGGTCAACCGGATCACCGACTTCGCGAACCGCGCCGACCCGTACCCGCTGTACGAGGAGCTCCGCACCACCCCGGTGCTGCACGAGGAGGAGGGCGGCCCCTACGTCCTCAGCTCCTACTACGACATCAAGGCCCTGCTCCACGATCCGCGGATCAGCTCCGACGCCGCCAACGTGGCCGCCTCGGGGCGCGACGCGCTGAACGACCTGGAGGAGACGGGCGGGCTGCCGCCGTCCTTCCTGCGCCTGGACCCGCCCGAGCACGACCGGCTGCGGCGCATCGCCAACAGCGGCTTCGGGCCGCCCCACCGGCCCCGCCGGGTCGACAACCTGCGGGGTGACATGGCGGCGACGGTCACCCACCTGATCGACGGCTTCGGCGACGCCCGGCAGGTCGACCTGGTCGACCAGTTCGCCTATCCGTTCCCGGTGACGGTGATCTGCCGGCTGCTCGGGGTGCCCCGCGAGGACGAGCCGAAGTTCCGCGCCTGGGTCGATCCGCTGGTCGCGAGCCTCGACCCCGACACCCGCCAGGGCGCGGACGAGGAGTTCCTGAACTCGCTGCGGGAGTCCCGGATGGCGCTCGGCATGTACCTGGCCGGCCTGGCCGAGCAGCGCACCAAGGAGCCGCAGGACGACCTGCTCTCCGACCTGGTGCGCAGCGACGGCCCGAACGGCTCGATGACGATGATGGAGGTGCTCAGCACCGCCGTGCTGCTGCTGATCGCCGGTCACGAGACGACGGTCAACCTCATCACCAACGGCATGCTGACCCTGCTGCGCCACCCGGACGTCCTGCGGCGGCTGCGGGAGGAGCCGGGGCTGGCGGTCAACATCGTGGAGGAGCTGCTGCGGTACGAGCCGCCGGTGCAGATCGTGCCGCAGCGCACCTGCATCGCCGACATCGAGGTGCGCGGGGTCACCATCCCCAAGGGGTCCCGCATCTGGCTGATGATCGCGGCCGGCAACCGGGACCCGGAGCGGTTCAAGAACCCCGAGCGGTTCGACCCGGACCGGGAGGACATCCAGCACCTCGGCTTCGGCAGCGGCATCCACAGCTGCTTCGGCGCTCCGCTGGCCCGGCTGGAGACACAGATCGCCCTGACCGAGCTGGCCCGCCGGCTGGAGAACCCGCGGCTGGTCGAGGACCCGCCGCCGTACCGGCCGAACGCCGTGCTGCGCGGCCCCCGGCACCTGAACATCGCCTTCGACGACCTGCGTTGAGGGTGTGACGGGCGAGCGGCCCGTCAGCCGGCGAGCCGTCTGAGCTGCACCAGGCCGACCCAGGTCTCGGGTCGCGGAGTGGCCCAGGCGGCTCGCACCGCGTACGGGCCCGGGTCCAGCGGGATGCGGAGGTGTTCGACGTGCGGGGTGTCGCCGCCCTGCCGGGCGGAGTCGAAGAGGACGACGGGGCCGGGAACGGTCCAGCGGACCTCGTCGCCCCACTCGGCCTCCGCGAGCGCGGCCGGGACGGCGGCGAGCAGTTCGTCCTCGGAGTCCGCCGCCGACCAGCGGACGAGAGTGTGGTGCTCGGGCAGGTAGGAGGTGGAGGCCGGCTCGTCACCGAGGACGAGGGCCGCGCTGTCGCCGACCGGCAGCAGGCCGATGTGTCCGGCGACCTCGCACGCCCGGTCGTAGTCCGTGTCGAGTTCCTCGGTGTCGGCACCCGCCCAGAACGGCAGGACCGTCTCCGGTACGGCTATCAGCGGGCCGCCGCCCGACTCCACCCACTCCAGTACGCCTGGATCCGCGTATCGAGCCATGGCGCCAGAACCTACACGGCGGGCCGTCAGCAGCCGCACTCGCCTTCCACGGGTGCCGTCAGCGGGTCGGCGTCCCGTCGGGCGGGCCCCTGCCAGGTCTCGTAGGGGAAGCCCTCGCGGACCCAGTACTCGAAGCCGCCGAGCATCTCCTTGACCCGGAAGCCGAGTTCGGCGAGGGCGAGGGCGGCGCGGGTGGCGCCGTTGCATCCGGGTCCCCAGCAGTAGGTCACGACGGGCACGGACCGGTCGAGGAGCCGCTCGGCCTGCTCGGGGACGAGCGCGGTCGGCAGGTGCACGGCGCCGGGGACGTGGCCCTGGTCCCAGGACGCGGTGGAGCGGGTGTCGACGACGGCGAAGCCGGGGTCGGTGCCGGCCGTGAGGGCGGCGGCCACGTCGGAGACGTCGGCGTGGAAGGCGAGGCTCGCCCGGAAGTGGGCGGCGGCCTCGGCGGGAGCCGCGGGGGCGACCCGCAGGACGGGGTTCTCGGAGGCGTGAGTGATCATGCAGGGAAATCTACGGTCCGCCGCCCCCACCCTGAAGGGACGATCCACGGTCCTGCCCTTGCCGGGCCGGGGATTCCCCTGCTATTCATCCGGGATGACCGTGTATTCCCCGGACGCCACCGACTGGCGCATCCTCGAAGTCCTCCAACGCGAGGGACGGGCCAGCTACGCCGAGCTGGCCCGGGCGGTCTCCATGTCGCCGAGTGCCGTCACCGAACGGGTCCGGCGGCTGGAGGAGGCGGGCGTCATCCAGGGGTACGCGGCGGTCGTCGACCCCGAGCGGCTCGGCCTGCCGATACTGGCCTTCGTGCGGCTCAGGTACCCGAACGGCAACTACAGGCCGTTCCACGACCTGGTCGCGGCGACCCCCGAGATCCTGGAGGCCCACCACGTCACCGGCGACGACTGCTTCGTCATCAAGGTCACCGCGCGGTCCATGTCCCACCTGGAGGAGATCTCGGGGAAGATCGGCGCCCTGGGCTCGGTGACGACGAGCGTCGTCTACTCCTCCCCGCTGCCCCGCCGCCCCCTGGGCCGCTAGCCCGCCTCCCGCTGCCGCAGCACCGATCCCGTTCTGCCCTTGACGACCTCCAGTTGGCCGTGGATACGGCGGCGGAGGTCGGCGACGTGGCTGACGATGCCGACGCTGCGGTCGCGTTCGCGCAGGGAGTCGAGGACGTCCAGGACCTCGTCGAGGGTCTGGTCGTCGAGGCTGCCGAAGCCCTCGTCGATGAAGAGGGTGTCCAGGCGGACACCGCCCGCCTCGTCGGTGACGACGTCGGCCAGGCCGAGGGCGAGCGCGAGGGAGGCGAAGAAGGTCTCGCCGCCGGACAGGGTGGCGGTGTCCCGCTCCCGCCCGGTCCAGGCGTCGACCACGTGCAGCCCGAGCCCGCTGCGGCCGCGTCCGGTGCGGTCGTCGGAGTGGACGAGGGTGTAGCGGCCCGAGGACATGCGCTGGAGGCGGACGGTCGCGGCGGCGGCGACCTGCTCCAGCCGGGCGGCCAGTACGTACGACTCCAGGCGCATCCGGCGTTCGTTGTCGGCGGAGGTGCCGGCGGTGAGGGCGGCGAGCCGGGCGACCCGGTCGTACTCGTCGCGCAGCGGCCCGAGGCGTCGTACGGCCTCGGTGGCCCCGGCGGACAGACGGTCCAGCTCGGTGCAGCAGCGGTCGGCGGCGTCGCGCGCGGAGGCCGCCTCGCGCAGGCGGCGTTCCGCCGTGGCCGCGGTCCGCTCCGCCGCCGGCACGTCGGCGGCCGGGAGCCGGGCGGCGTCCGCGGTGTCGGCCTCGGCCAGTACGGCGCGCACGGCTGCCTCGTCCCTGTGCCAGGCGTCCAGGCGGTGCTGGAGTTCCCGGTGCGCGGCGTCGTCCAGGAGCGCGGCGGCGGCTGCCCGCGGGGTGTCGAAACCGGCCCGGTAGGCGGCGTCGGCGAGACGGGCGTCGGCGTCCTTCAGCCGCTGGGCGGTGTCCTCGGCGGCGCGCGCGGCGTCGGCGGCACCGGTGAGCAGCGCCGCCTGCCGTTCCAGCTGGGCGGCACGGGCGGCCACGCTGTCCGCGGTGCCGCGCGCCTGCGCCAACTCCTCCTCCAGAAGCGCCTGTTCCCTCTCCAGGGTCTCGCGCCGGGTGAGGCGGGAGGCGGTGCGGACGGCCGCCTGCTGGCGGTCGGCGAGGCGCCGCTCGCGCTCCTGTTCGGCGCGCCGCAGCTCCTCGTGCGCGGCGTGCAGCGCGGAGGCGTCACGGCGGGCGCGGGCGTGCTCCCGCTCCAGCTCCGCCGTCTGCGCTTCGAGCCGGGCGGTGGGTGTGTCGCCGGCCTCGGCGGTGGCGGCGGCCAGGGCCTCGCGGACGACGCCGAGGCGGCGTTCGTCCTCGGCGTGCTGCCGGTCCGCCCGCCGGGAGTCCGCGTGGGCCCGCTCCTCGGCCTCCCGGTCGACGTGTCCGGCGACCTTGCGTGCCGGGGCGGGGTGCGCGGTGGCGCCGCACACCGCGCAGGGCTCGCCGTCGGTGAGGTGGGCGGCGAGTTCGGCGGCGATGCCGTTCAGGCGCTGTTCCTTGAGGTCCAGCCAGTGGGCGCGGGCGTCGAGGGCGCTCTGCTCGGAGGCGCGGGCGCGCTGCCCGGCCGCTTCCAGGTCGGCGGCCAGCTCGTCCCGGGTGCGGGCGGCGGCGAGCCGGGCCGCCATGGGCTCCTGCCGTACGGCGAGCTGTTCGGCGCGGGTGGCGGCCTCCTGGGCGGAGTCGATGCGCGTCTGCAGGGCCGCGCGTGTGGTGTCCCAGTCCGCGAGCCAGGACTCGGCCTCGCGCAGCACGTCGTCGTCGGCGCGCTCCTGCCGATCGAGCCCGGCCCGCTCCTCGATCAGGGCGGCGAGCCGCTGCTCGGCGCGCCGGGCGGCGTCCAGACCGCCCAGTTCCTCGGCGGCACGGCGGGCGGCACCGGCGAGTGTGCCGGCGTCGGCGTCGGCGTAGGAGTCGGGCAGCAGGCCGCGCGCGTGCGCCTCGGCCCGGTCGGCCCGGCGGTGCTCCTCCTCGGTGACGTCCCGCAGCTCCAGCGCGGGTGCGACCGACTCCGCCTTGCGGGAGCGCTCCATGCGCTGCTGGTCCTCGCGGTGCGCGCCGGCCCGCTCCTGAAGGTCCTCGGCGCGCCGGCGCGCCTCGGCCAACCGGTCCTGTAGCCGGGCGAGTTCGCGTGCGTCACCGAGGGCGCGGCGGGCTTCGGTGTGGGCGGACTCGGCGGCGCCGAGGCGGCAGTGGGCCACGGTGAGGCGTTCGCGGGCGGTCGCGCGGGCGACGGCGGCCGCCTGGAGGACGGCTTCGGCCAGGCCGGGCTCGCCGGGGCCAGCTCGGGCAGCTCCATCGCGTCCCCGGCCGCCTGCTGCATGCGGTGGGCGTCGGCGAGCAGTGTCGCGTCGCCGTCCCGCACGCGTGCCTCGGTGGCGCGCCGGCGTTCGGCGAGGCGCTTCTCGACGTCGGCGAACCGCTGGGTGTCGAAGAGGCGGCCGAGCAGCCTGCCGCGGGCCTCGGCGTCGGCGCGCAGGAAGCGGGCGAAGTCGCCCTGGGGCAGCAGGACGACCTGGCAGAACTGCTCGCGGCTCATACCGAGCAGCTGGGTGATCTCCTCGCCGATCTCCTGGTGGGAGCGGCTGCGGTCCTGCCAGGCGCGGGCGGTGGAGTCGTACTCGCGCAGCCAGGTCTGCGCCTTGTCGACGGTGGTGCCCTTGCCGCGCAGCTTGGGCCGCTCCCACGGCGGCTGCCGGGTGATCTCCAGCCGGCGTCCGGCGACGGTCAGTTCGAGGCGGATCTCGGTCCGGATGCCCGGCTCGGCGTGGTCGCTGCGCAGGTTCATGCCCTGGCCGCTCTGACGGGCGCCGGGCACGGAACCGTAGAGGGCGTAGCAGACGGCGTCGAGCACGGATGTCTTGCCCGCGCCGGTCGGGCCGTGCAGCAGGAAGAGCCCGGCGGCGGACAGGGCGTCGAAGTCGACGCGCTGCGAGCCGCCGAAGGGCCCGAAGGCGGTGATGTCGAGCCGGTGCAGCCTCACCGGGCCACCTCCCGTACGGCGTGGTCGGCGCGGACCGTGTCGAAGGCGTCCCGCAGCACGGCCGTCTCCCGCTCGTCGGGGCCGGCGCCGCGGACGTGGGCGACGAAGTCCTGGGCGATCTGCTGGTCGCTGCGGCCCGCGAGCCGCCTGGCGTACGACACCTGCGGGTCGTCCGGGGCCCGCTCGGGGTCGAAGACGAGGCTGAGGGTGTGCGGGAAGCGCTCGGTGAGCCGGGCCATGGGGTCGGCCGGGCGGACCGCGTCGGTGAGGGTGGCCTCGATCCACGCGTCCTCGCGGTGCGTCAGTCCCGGGTCGGCGAGGAGGTCCTCCAGGGTGCCGCGGATCCGGGCGAGCGGGCGTGGGACCGGGCAGTCGAGGCGCTCGGCGGTGACGGAGCCGTCGGCGGCGAGGTCGACCAGCCACATGCTCTTGCGGTGGTCGGTCTCGGAGAAGGAGTAGGCGAGCGGGGAGCCCGAGTAGCGCACGCGCTCGGTGATCGTCTGGCAGCCGTGCAGATGCCCGAGTGCCGCGTAGTCGACGCCGTCGAAGACCCCGGCGGGTACGGCGGCCACTCCGCCGACGGTGATGTCCCGTTCGCTGTCGCTTCCCTGGCCGCCGGTGACGAACGCGTGGGCGAGGACGACGGAGCGGGTGCCCGGCGCGCGCGTGGCGAGGTCGGCGCGGACGCGGTCCATCGCGGCGCCGAGCACGGCCTCGTGACCGGCCCGGTCGACTGCGAACTCGTCCTTCACCAGGGCGGGTTCGAGGTACGGCAGGCCGTAGAAGGCGACGTCGCCGTGGGCGTCGGACAGCACGACCGGGGTGCCGACGGCGGAGGGTTCGGTGCGCAGGTGGATGCCCGCGCGGTCGATGAGTCCCGCGCCGACGCCGAGGCGGCGGGCCGAGTCGTGGTTGCCGGAGATCATCACCGTGGGCACGCCGATGGCGGCGAGGCGGTGCAGGGCCCGGTCGAACAGCTCGACCGCGGCGAGCGGGGGCACCGCGCGGTCGTACACGTCCCCGGCGACGACCACCGCGTCCACCTCGCGCTCGCGCACGGTGGCGACGAGGTGACCGATGAACTCGGCCTGGGCCCCGAGCATGTTCACCCGGTGGAAGGCCCGGCCGAGATGCCAGTCGGAGGTGTGCAGGAGTCTCATGATCCCCGAGACTAACGGCCGGGTCCGACATCACGGGCGGTAACTCCCGTCTTCCCCTCTTCGCCCGGCTCCTTCCGTACCTGACGTCCCCGCCGCCCCGCGGTGGCGGTGGCACGCGCTCGACGGGCCGCCCGTGAAGGGCCGTTGGGGGTCTCGGCCGAAGGGCGTGCGGGCCGCCACCTCGAACGGACAAAAGCGAAAGAAGCGGCTTTCCCACCCATCGGCGCGGATGGTTCACGCCTTTCACCCCCTGCGTCCCGTGTGAGCGGATGCACTCGGCGCGGGCGTGCTCCGGAGCCCCGGGCGCCCCGGCTCACGCGTCGCCGTACGCCTCCCCGCCCAGCTCGAGGACCGCCGTGCCCGCCGTCGTGTCGGCGAGCCAGGCCCGGAAGGCGTCCACGTCGGCGTCCGGCAGGCCGATCTCGATGGTGACCGCCTCGCCGTAGCGGACGTCCCGCACCTCGCGTCCGGTGGCGCGCAGGTCGTTCTGGACCTTGCCCGCGCGCTGGTGGTCGACGGTCACGGTGGCCAGCCGGAAGCGGCGCCGGGTGATCGTGCCGAGCGTGTCCAGGGCCTCGCCGACGGATCCGCCGTAGGCGCGGATGAGTCCGCCGGCGCCGAGCTTGACGCCGCCGTAGTAGCGGGTGACGACCGCGACGACGTAGCGCATGTCCCGGCGCAGGAGCATCTGGAGCATGGGAACGCCCGCGGTGCCGCCGGGTTCGCCGTCGTCGCTGGCCTTCTGCACCTGGGCGTTCGCGCCGATGACGTACGCCCAGCAGTTGTGGGAGGCGTCGGCGTGCTCCTTGCGGACGGAGGCGATGAACTCCTGCGCCTCCTGCTCGGTGGCGGCCGGGGCGACGGCGCACAGGAAGCGGGAGCGGTTGACCTCGGTCTCGTGCACGCCCGCGCGGGCCACTGTGCGGTACTCGTCCTGCATCCCGTCAGCCTAGGCGAGGCGGCCGCGGGCCATGATCGCGGTGCGGGCGCCCCCGCCCAGAGCCGGGTCGGCCTTCTCGCCCCTCCGCTCCCCCGGCTACTTCTTCCCGCGCGGCACCATGAAGGAGGTGAGCAGGGCGGTGCCCGGGCCGAGGGCCGGCCAGCCGGTGCCGCGCCAGGTCAGGACCGCGAGCGCGGACGTCGGGAACTTGGCCCGCAGCCGCTCCAGCGAGTCGTCGAGTCCGTCGCCGGCCAGTTCCGCCACCAGTTCCTCCAGGCCGGGGTTGTGTCCGACCAGCAGCAGCGCCTCCACCTCCCGCGGGACCTCGCGCACGACGTCGAGCAGATCCGCCGCGTCGGCCGCGTACAGCCGGCGGTCGTAGCGGACCGGGGGCGGGGTGCCCCATTCGGCGGCGGCCAGCTCCCAGGTGCGGCGGGCGCGTACGGCGGTGGAGCAGAGGGCGAGGTCGGGCAGGCCGCCGGCCTCCGCGAGGGCGCGGCCGGCCGCCGGGGCGTCCCGCAGTCCGCGCGGCGCGAGGGGCCTGCGGTGGTCCTCGACCCCTTCGGGCCAGGCGGACTTGGCGTGCCGCAGCACCATCAGACGGCGCATCGGGCCGGCGCCCGCCCGCTCGATCACGCGAGGGTCCCCAGGTCGCGGGGCAGGTCGAGGGCGAGCAGCCGGTCGGCGTAGACGTACGTCTCGAAGCGGGCGCCGTCGGGCACGCCGGGTGCGCCCTCCACGTCCCGCAGGACCTCCAGGACCGCGGGCAGGTCGAGATCGTCCTCCCAGGCGGCCCGCAGCCGCACCCGCACTTCCTCGGGCACCGGCCGCGAGGGCCTGCGCGCCCACGCGGCCACGGCCCGCCGCCAGTGGGTGAGCCGTTGTGCGGCGCGGTCGAGCCCGGCGCGGTCCAGGTGCACCGGTTCGCCGCGCGGCACCGAGAGCAGGGCCAGGCGCAGGGCGGCGGGGTCGGCGAGGAGGTCGGGCAGCGGGAGGCGCGGGGGCGTCGGGGAAGCGCCCGGCGGCACACCGGGGACGGCGTCCCGGCCCACGCCGGAGTCCGCGGGCGTGGCGCCGGACCGTGTCCCGTCGGCGGCGGGCGGCCCCGGTTCCCCGGTCCACACCACCGGCGCCACGCTCGCGACCGGCCCCGGGCCCGGTACGGGTCCGCCGTCCCCGGCCACGACATGGATCGCCTGCGCGTCCCCCAGCCCGGACGCCAGGTCGCGGCCGTCCTCGAACGGGCGGATCGCCAGGGCCGTGGCGGCCGTACGGAGCTCGGCCAGCCGGAGGGGCGCGGTGAGGATGGTCCAGACGGGGGTGCCGCCCAGTTCCAGGGCCCGGACGAGGAGGTCGGCGGTGAGCAGCACCCGCAGGTCCGTGGGGTCCAGGCCGGAGGCGTGGGCCTCGATACGGGTCAGGCCGCGCCGGGCGGGCGCGGCGGGGACGGGCTCACCGGTACGGGCGTCGAGGATGCGCAGCACGGGCCGAGCGTAGGCGGGCGGGCGGCGCCGCGCAGGCACCTTGCCCCGATTCCGGTCGCCGTGCCGGGGTACGGGGGCGGGAATCAGCGCCCGGAGGGTGCTGTTGCCCGGACGAAGCAGCCGGGACGCGGCCGGACGGGGAGAACCGGTCCGGCCGGCGTTCCGACCACCCGACATCCTCTGGAGGCAGCCGGTGTACGGCGACGAAGCGACGATCCGCAGGATCCTGACCGAGCTGGGCGACACCTGGGCCGTGGTCGGCCTGTCCACGAACCGGAGCCGCGCCGCGTACGGGGTGGCGCAGGTGCTCCAGCGGTACGGGAAGCGGATCGTGCCGGTGCACCCGAAGGCCGAGACGGTGCACGGCGAGCAGGGGTACGCCACCCTCGCGGACATCCCCTTCGACGTCGACGTGGTGGACGTCTTCGTGCACAGCGAGCTGGCGGGCGCGGTGGCCGACGAGGCCGTGGCGAAGGGCGCGCGGGCGGTGTGGTTCCAGCTGGGCGTGGTCGACGAGGCCGCCCGGGCGCGGACCCGGGAGGCGGGTCTGGAGATGGTCATGGACCGCTGCCCGGCGATCGAAATTCCCCTGTTGCGGTGAGCTGTCTCACCTTCTTCTCACAATTCACCGCTGAATATTGACATTCCGAGTTGATGTCTGACCTGTGCGAAGACCGTCAGCGTGACCGTTCCCAAGACAGGCAAGATCCTGGGTCAAGTTTTCCTAAACAGTCTTTCCGTGGCGCGGAATGCCTTCCTAGCCTGTGGCGTCGTTCGTTAATTCTGCGTTCATGAACTGAGAGGCCACTTGACATGGCGAAAGTCGACGCCTTGCCACAGGCCACGACGGAGTCCGGCGGTCTGCGCCGGGACGTCGGACTGATCGGTCTGATGTGGGCCTCCGTGGGCTCCATCATCGGATCCGGCTGGCTGTACGGCGCCGAGAAGGCGGTCGTCGTGGCCGGCCCCGCGGCGATCATCTCGTGGGTGATCGGCACGGTGGCCATCGTGCTGCTGGCGCTGGTGCACGCCGAACTCGGCGGTATGTTCCCGGTCGCCGGCGGCACGGCCCGCTACCCGCACTACGCGTTCGGCGGCCTGGCCGGCATGTCCTTCGGCTGGTTCGCCTGGCTGCAGGCGGCCACCGTGGCGCCGATCGAGGTCGAGGCGATGATCGGCTACGCCGGTCACTGGCAGTGGGCCCAGGGTCTGCAGCACGCCGACGGCACACTGACGACCAGCGGTTTCCTCTCGGCCGTCGTGCTGATGGCGATCTTCGTCGGTGTCAACTTCTTCGGTGTCCGCGCCCTCGCGCACACCAACAGCGCGGCCACCTGGTGGAAGATCGCCGTCCCGCTCGCGGCGATCTTCATCATCGCGGTGGGCAACTTCCACGGCAGCAACTTCACCTCGGAGGGCTTCGCGCCGTTCGGCATGAAGGGCGTCCTGGGCGCCATCAGCTCCAGCGGCATCATCTTCGCGCTGCTCGGCTTCGAGCAGGCGATCCAGCTGGCGGGCGAGAGCCGCAACCCGAAGCGTGACCTGCCGCGGGCGACCCTCGGCTCGGTGGCGATCGGCGCCGTGATCTACATCCTGCTGCAGATCGTGTTCATCGCCGCGCTGCCGCACGCCTCGTTCGCGCACGGCTGGGCCAAGCTCGACTTCGCCGGCATCAGCGGCCCGTGGGCGGGCCTGGCGACCCTGGTGGGCCTCGGCTGGCTGGGCTGGGTGCTCTACGTCGACGCGATCATCTCCCCCGGTGGCACCGGCCTGATCTACACCACCGCCACCTCCCGCGTCTCCTTCGGCCTGGCCAAGAACGGCTACGCGCCGAAGGCGTTCGCCAAGACCGACAAGCGCGGCGTGCCGTGGTTCGGCCTGCTCATGTCGTTCGTCACCGGTGTGGTCTGCTTCCTGCCCTTCCCGAGCTGGCAGGAGCTGGTCGGCTTCATCACCTCGGCGAGTGTGCTGATGTACGCGGGCGCCCCGCTGGCGTACGGCGTCTTCTCCGACCGGCTGCCGCACCACGATCGCCCCTACCGGCTGCCCTTCGGCAAGTTCATCTCGCCGGCGTCGTTCGTGGTCGCCAACCTGATCATCTACTGGGCCGGCTGGGACACCCTGTGGCGGCTGGGCTTCGCGATCCTGCTCGGCTACGTGCTGCTCGGTTCGTACGCCTGGTACGCCACCGCGAAGCGCCGGCCGGACGCGCCCCGGATGGACTTCAAGGCGGCGCAGTGGCTGCCCGGTTACCTGTTCGGCCTGGGCCTGATCTCCTGGCTGGGCGGCTTCGGCGGCCGTGGCACCATCCCGATGTACTGGGACATCCTGGTCGTGGCGGCCTTCTCCGTGGTCATCTACTACTGGGCCAAGGCCACCGCCTCGAAGCCGGAGGCGATCGAGCGCAGCATCGAGGAAGTCGTGGTCACGGACATGCCCGCGCACTGACCCGCTCCCGCGTCACCCACGGTGTCCCGTCGGCTCGTCCGGCGGGACACCGTCATTATGCTGGCGTGATGTCTCCCTCCCCCCACACCGACTCCCCTTGCGCCGCCCGCTTTCCGGTCGTCGTCCTGGGCGCCGGGCCGGCCGGTCTGACCGTCGGCAACATCCTGCGGGCCGCCGGCGTCGACTGTCTGGTCCTGGAGACCGAGACCCGTGCGTTCATCGAGCAGCGGCCCCGCGCCGGCGTCATCGAGGAATGGGCCGTACGCGGTCTCGAACGGCGCGGGCTGGCCGGCGGCCTGCTGGGGCGCGCGGAACGGCAGACCGAGTTCGAGTTCCGCTTCGACGGCCGGGGCCACCGCTTCCCGTACCACGAACTGACGGGACGCCACCACTGGGTCTACCCGCAGCCGCTGCTCGTGACCGACCTCGTGCGGGAGTACGCCGACGTACGCGGCGGTGAGATCCGCTTCGGCGTGCGCGACGTACGCCTGCACGACCTGGAGTCCGACCGGCCCTCCGTGTCGTACACCGACCCGGACAGCGGCGAACGCCGGCTGGTGACCTGCGACTTCGTCGCCGGCTGCGACGGCGCCCGCGGGGCGAGCCGGGCCGCGCTGCCCGCGCGGGCGCGGACGTCCCGGTACGACTACGGCATCGGCTGGCTGGCGCTGCTGGCCGAGGCGCCGCCGTCCGCCGACCGCGTGCTGTTCGGCATACACGCCGACGGGTTCGCCGGGCACATGCCCCGCAGCGCCGAGGTGACCCGCTACTACCTCCAGTGCCCGCCCGGCGACGACCCGGACGACTGGTCGCACGCCCGTGTCTGGGACGAACTCCAGCGGCGCCTGCACGCGGCGGACCGCCCGCCGCTCGCGGAGGGGCGGCTGCTGGAGAAACGCGTGCTGGACATGCACAACTACGTCGTCGAACCGATGGTGTTCGGCCGTCTCCTGCTGGCCGGCGACGCCGCCCATCTCGTCGCGCCGATCGCCGCGAAGGGCATGAACCTCGCGCTGCACGACGCGTTCCTGCTCGGCGACGGCCTCGTGGCCCAGCTGACCGAGGGCGACTCCGCGGGCCTGGACGGCTACTCGGAGACCTGTCTGCGGCGCGTGTGGGACTACCACGAGTTCTCCGAGTGGCTCTCCGGGATCTACCACGGCGCCTCCTCCGGCGACCCCTACCGCACCGGGACCGCGCTGGCCCGGCTGCGCCGGCTGTTCACCTCGCCGGCCGCGGCGGCGGCCTTCGCCGAGCGCTACCTCGGGACGGCCACCGCGTTCTGATCCGGCGGCCCGTACGAACGCGGTGGCGGCCGGCTCGGACGGCGGAGGCCACCGCGCTCGTACGGCCGCTGAGACACGGGGCCGCTCCCGCGACGGTGGCCCCGGAAGAGGCTGGGCCTGCTGGAACGGCTCAGCGCCCCGCTTCGGTGACCGGTCCCTCACCGCCGGCCGTCCCCGCCTCACCACCGCGCTCGGCGAGCCGGTGGTCCGCCGTCCGCAGCGCCTCCTCGACCAGCCGGCGCAGATGGCCGTGGCGGAGTGAGTAGATCACCCGGCGGCCCTCCTTGCGCGTGTCCACCAGGCCGGCGAGCCGCAGCCGGGCCAGGTGCTGACTGACGGCCGGGCGGGCGGCTCCGCACGCCTCGGTGAGCGTGCCGACGTCGGCCTCGCCCTCCGCCAGGGCGTGCAGCAGCGCGAGGCGGGTGCGGTCGCCCAGCAGGGAGAGGAGTTCGGCGGCGAGCGCGAACCGCTCCTCGCCCGGGCTGCGCGGATGCGCATGGTGTGCAGGTGATAGGTGCATGCGTGCGCTCATACGCACATAATGGCTCCGTGGGCGCCGCGCGTCCACTTCCGCACACCGCGAAGGGGCTCGACGTGAGTGAACGGCACCCTCATCAGCACGGGGCGCACCCGCACCCGCACCCGCACGGCTCCTCCACCGGCCCGCGCCGCCGTCTCGCCCACCTGCTCTCCCCGCACTCCCACGACACGGCCGACAAGGTGGACCCGGCGCTGGAGTCCTCGGCACGCGGGATGCGTGCGCTGTGGGTGTCGCTGGCGGTGCTCGGGGCGACCGCGCTGGCGCAGGCCGGCGTCGTGGCCGTGTCCGGATCGGTGGCGCTGCTCGGGGACACGGTGCACAACGCGGCCGACGCGCTGACCGCCGTTCCCCTCGGCATCGCCTTCGTCCTGGGGCGGCGGGCGGCGAACCGGCGGTTCACCTACGGGTACGGGCGGGCCGAGGACCTCGCGGGACTCGTCGTCGTGCTGGTCATCGCCGCCTCGGCGGTCTTCGCCGGCTGGGCGGCCGTCGGGCGGCTGCTCGACCCGCGGCCGGTGACGCATCTGCCGGTGGTCGCGGTCGCCGCGCTGGTCGGCTTCGCGGGGAACGAGTGGGTGGCCCGGTACCGGATCCGGGTGGGGCGGGAGATCGGCTCGGCCGCACTCGTCGCCGACGGCTTGCACGCCCGTACCGACGGCTTCACCTCGCTGGCCGTACTGCTGGGCGCGGCGGGCTCCGCCCTGGGGTGGCGGGCGGCCGACCCGCTGGTGGGGCTGGCGATCACGGCGGCGATCGCGCTGGTGCTGCGGGACGCGGCGCGGGAGGTGTTCCGGCGCGTGCTGGACGCGGTCGATCCGGCGCTGGTGGACCGGGCCGAGCGGGCGGTGCGGGAGGTACCGGGCGTGCGGGAGGTGGGCGAGCTGCGGCTGCGCTGGATCGGGCACCGGCTGCGGGCCGAACTCGCGGTCGTGGTGGACGGCGAGGCGACGGTACGGCAGGCGCACGCGATCGCCGTGGCGACGGAACACGCGCTGCTGCACGCCGTACCGCGCCTGACCGCCGCGCTGGTCCACGCCGACCCGGCGCCGGCGCCCGGCGAGACCGACCCGCACCTGGCCCTCGCCCATCACCTGCCGGCCTGACGGACGCACCCGCGGCGGACCGGCGTCCCCCGCGAAGCCCCGCCCCGGTGACTCAGGTGGTGCCGAGGCCCTCCAGGACCAGCGCGCCCGGGAGTTCGGCGAGGGCCTTGCCGGGGATCAGGAGCTTGCCGCGGCGGCGGCCGCTGCCCACCAGGACGTAGGGCAGGTCGACGACGGCCGAGTCGACCAGCACGGGCCAGCCCGTGGGCAGGCCGAGCGGGGTGATGCCGCCGTACTCCATGCCGGTCTCGCCGGTCGCCGTCTCCATGGAGGCGAAGGAGGCCTTGCGGGCGCCGAGTTGGCGGCGGACGACACCGTTGACGTCGACCCGGGTGGTGGAGAGGACCAGGCACGCCGCGAGGGTGGTCTCGCCGCCCCGCTTGCCCGCGACCACGACGCAGTTCGCCGACCGCTCCAGCAGGTCGCGGCCGTAGTGCTCGACGAAGACGGCGGTGTCGGCCCAGCGCGGGTCGGTGTCGACGTAGAGGATCCGGTCGGCGGGGACGGCGCCCTGCCAGCCGCGTACGGCGTCGGCGACCGGCGCGGTCAGTTCGTCCAGGCAGTCCGGGGCCGGGGTGGCGGTGTCGAAGTCTCCGATGGGTGCGCGCATGGCCGCACGCTAACAAGTCCCGCCCGTGCGCCGTACGGGTGTCTCAGGGCACGGGCGGCACGGAGACGGCCATCACCATCTCCATCGGGGCCTCGCCCCGGTTGCCGTAGGTGTGCGGCAGGTGGGCCTCGAACGAGGCGCTCGCGCCGGCCGGGACCAGGTGGTCCTCGCCGTCCACGGTGAGGGTCAGCACACCCGTGGTGACGTGGACCAGTTCGACCGTGCCGACCGGATGCGGCTCGGAGGGGCTGTTCTCCCCCGGCATCAGCCGCCAGTCCCACATCTCCAGCGGACCGGGGGCCTCCGTGCCCGCGAGGAGGCGGTTGTAGCTGCCGGCCTCGGTGTGCCACAGGCGTACGGCCCGGTCGGCCGGGACGACACGGACCTTGGGACCCCGCTCGTAGTCGAGAAGCGTGGTGACGCTGACGCCGAGCGCGTCACCGATCTTGACGACCGTGCCGATGCTCGGGTTGGTGCGGGCCTGCTCGATCTGGATGAGCATCCCGCGGCTGACGCCGGCCCGGGCGGCGAGCACGTCCAGCGTGAAGCCCCGCACCGTTCGCCAGTGCTTCACATTGCGCGCCAGGGACTGGGTCAGGAGTTCGAGGTCCGACACGATCCGTCCAATATCCGAGATGGGCAAATATTTTGAATGACGCAGTTCACCAGAGTGAACTACCGTGGGACGCACCCGCTCGTTCAACAAACTGTACTGCGAGGCATCGTGACCGCCTTCTTCGCCCTGACCACGAGCCTGCTGTGGGGGCTGGCCGACTTCGGCGGCGGGCTGCTGACCCGCCGTACGCCCGCGCTCACGGTCGTGGTCGTGTCGCAGGCCGTCGCGGCGGCCGTGCTGGGCGCGGTCGTCGTCGCCACCGGCGGCTGGAGCGAGGCCGGTCCCCGGCTGTGGTTCGCGTTCGCGGCGGGTCTGATCGGGCCGGTGGCCCTGCTCTCCTTCTACCAGGCCCTCGCGCTCGGCCCGATGGGCGTGGTCTCGCCCATCGCCACCCTCAGCGTGGCCGTCCCGGTCGGTGTCGGCCTGTTCCTCGGCGAGCGCCCCGGGCTGCTCCAGGCCGCCGGCATCGCGGTGGCCGTCACGGGTGTCGTCCTGGCCGGCGGTCCGCAGCTGCGGGGCGCGGCCGTGCAGCGCCGGACGGTGCTGCTGACTTTGGTCGCTGCGCTCGGCTTCGGCACGGTGTTCGCGCTGATCACGGAGGCGTCCACGAGTGTCACCGGACTGTTCCTGGCCCTGTTCGTGCAGCGGGTGACGAACGTCGCGGTCGGCGGGGTCGCGCTCGCCGCGTCGGTCCGGCGGGGCGGCGCCGCCGTACCGGAGGACGGCTTCCCCTGGGCGTCGATGCCGGCGCTGGCCTTCGTGGGGCTCGCCGACGTCGCGGCGAACGGCACGTACGCGGTCGCCGCCCAGCACGGTCCGGTCACCGTGGCGGCCGTCCTCGCCTCGCTGTACCCGGTGGTGACCGCGCTGGCGGCGCGCGGCTTCCTCAGCGAGCGGCTGCGCGCGGTGCAGGCGGCGGGCGCGGGGCTCGCGCTGGTGGGCACGCTCCTGCTGGCGACCGGCTGACGCCCGCACGCGCCGCGTCAGCCCTCGGGCTCCAGCGCGGCGAGCCGGGCCACCGCCTCCTCGTCCAGGTCGGCGAGTGCCCGCAGCTCCGCCGGCGTGGTGCCGTCCGGGATCGGCACCGGGGCCGGCGTCCGCAGCGGCGGCTGCCAGCCGTCCTCCTGGGTCCAGCGCCGTACGACCCGCGCCGGGGCGCCGGCCACCACGGCGTGGTCGGGCACCGTGCCGCGCACGACCGCGCCGGCCGCCACGACCACGTTCCGGCCGATCCGGGCACCCGGCAGGATCACCGCGCCGGTGCCGATCCAGCAGCCCGGGCCGATCTCGACGGGCTCCATGCGCGGCCACTGCCTGCCGATGGGCTGGTGGGGGTCGTCGTAGGAGTGGTTGGTCGAGGTGACGTAGACGTACGGTCCGAAGTAGCAGTCCCTGCCGATGGTGACCGTGGTGTCCGCGATGACGTGGCTGCCGCGGCCGAGGACCACACCGTCGCCGACCCGAAGGATGGGGTCCGGACCGAGATCGAGGTCGGGCATCAGCCCGGCGGTGAGGGTGACCTGCTCCGCGATGATGCAGTGCGAGCCGAGGTGGATCCAGGGTTCGCCGAAGACCGTGCCGAGCGGGAAGGCCAGCCGGGTGGCCTCGCCGATGGAGCCGAAACGGAAGCGGCCGGGGTTCTCCGCCGACACCGCTCCCGTGCGCTGCGCCCAGGCCCAGCCCGTGTGCACGGCGCGCTGAAGCAGCCTGCGTCGCCAGGATGAGAACGTGTTCTTGCGCTTCGGCACGGGGTCACGTTACTCACCGGTCGCCCCGGGCGAGAGGGCGGGCTGCTGTGATCTTCACCCCACCCGGTGCCGTACCGTGCGGGGAACCGACGGACGCGAGGAGACGGTGATGACGCAGCAGGCGCTGATCGTGGGTATCGGCGGCAAGGAGCCGCAGATCGATCCGGAGGCGTTCGTGGCGCCCACGGCCTCCGTGATCGGTGACGTCACGCTGCACGCGGGGGCCAGCGTCTGGTACGGCGCGGTGGTGCGGGGCGACGTCGAGCGGATCACCGTGGGTGCGAGCGCGAACGTCCAGGACAACGTGACGCTGCACGCCGACCCCGGGTTCCCGGTGAGCGTCGGGGAGCGGGTGTCGATCGGGCACAACGCGGTGGTGCACGGGGCGACCGTGGAGGACGACTGCCTGATCGGCATGGGGGCGACCGTGCTCAACGGGGCCGTGATCGGGGCCGGGTCGCTCGTCGCCGCCCAGGCGCTGGTGCCGCAGGGGATGGTGGTGCCGCCCGGATCGCTGGTGGCGGGAGTGCCGGCGAAGGTGCGGCGGGAGCTGAGCGAGGAGGAGCGGCAGGGTGTGACGCTCAACGGCACGCTCTACGCGGAGCTGGCGAAGACGCACCGGGACGTGCACCAGTAGGGGCCTGCGGGGGGCGTCTCAGTCCCCGGCATTCACCGGCTCCGCCTCCGGTGCCGCGGTCCGGTCCGTCTGGGCCTTCTTCGCCTTGCGCTTGATGATCAGCATGGAGGCCAGGCCGATCAGCAGGGCGGCCACCAGACCGAGGTAGGAGAACCTCTTCAGCCAGTCCTCGGCGACGACGCCCACGTAGTAGATGACGGCCGTCGTACCGCCCGCCCAGCAGATGCCGCCGAGGACGTTGGCGATCAGGAACTTCCAGTACGGCATGTGCAGCACGCCCGCGAGCGGCCCGGCGAAGATACGCAGGAGCGCCACGAAGCGGCCGAAGAAGACGGCCCACATGCCCCACTTCTCGAAGGAGCGCTCGGCGGTCGCCACATGGCCCTCGCTGAAGTGCCTCGGGAACTTCGCGCCGAGCCAGGCCAGCAGCGGGCGTCCGCCCTTGCGGCCGATCGCGTAGCCGATGGAGTCGCCGATCACCGCGCCGGCGGTGGCACACACACCGAGCACGACGGGGTTGACGCCGGAGTGCTGCGAGGACATCAGCGCCGCCGAGACGAGGACGATCTCGCCCGGCAGGGGGATGCCCAGGCTCTCCAGTCCGATCACCAGGGCCACCACGGCGTACACCGCGGCGGCGGGCACCGAGTCCAGCCATTCAGTGACGTGCACCGCCGGTTCCTCCCCTGTTCGCTGTACGGGCCGGGGTCCCGCATGCGAAGCGCACCCCATGGGAAGGCTACCTGGTCGGCGGTGAACGGCGGTTCGCGCGCACCTGCCCGGCGGCACCGGACCGCCCTCGCTCATTGGGATTGCGGACGTCCCGGTGTCACGCGGGAGGGGAAGGCTCTTCGCGGTTGGCCCGCCCGCCTCCCCCAGGCCCCCGTCGCGGGGCCCGCTGCGGAAGGACGACGTCCCCGTGTCCTCAGTGTCCCCGCTCCCCCCGCTCGGCCCGGCCGCCGCTCCCCCGTGTCCCGGACCGGGGACCGCCGCCGGACCTGTGGTGCCCGGTTCCGGCGCCGGCGCGCCCGCCCGGCCGTCCTCACCGCTGTACGGCCGGCCCGCGCGGCTGGCCCTGTGCCTGGCTCCCGTGCTGCTCGCCGGGGGCTGGGCCGTGACCAACCGGCCCGTCCTGTACGAGGGGGTCCGGCGGCTGCTCGCCGCCGATCCGTGGTGGCTGCTGGCCGGTGCCGGCCTCACCTGTCTGAACTGGGTGGCGGCCGCGTGCGTGCGGCAGGGCGCGCTGCCGGACCCGCTGCCCCCGGGCCGGCTGCTCGCCTCGCAGTTCGCCGCCGGTGCCGCGAACCACGTGCTGCCCGGCGCTCTGGGCGCCCATGCCGTCACCCTGCGCTTCCTGCGCGCGCGAGGGGTGCCGCTGGACCGGGCCACCGCCTCGATCGGGCTGTACTCCCTGGCGAAGTCGTCCGCGAAGACGCTGGTGCTGCTGGTGTTCCTGGCGGTGTCGCCGGCCTGGCGGCGCCTCGGCGACCTGGTCCCGGACGGCCGGCTGCTGGTTCCGGCGGCCGCCGTGACGGGCGGTGTCCTCGCGCTCGCGGGGGTCCTGCTGACGGTCGTACGACCGCTGCGGCGCCCGGTGACGGGACTGCTGCGCTCCGCGCTCGCCGACGCCCGGGCGGTGCACGCGCGGCCCTGCCGGGTGGCCGCCCTGTGGGGCGGGGCGGTCGCCATGCCGCTGGTGCAGGCGAGCACCCTGGCGTGCGTCGGGACCTCGCTGGGGCTGGGGCTGCCGTGGGAGCAGGTGGCGCTGGCCCACCTCGCGGCGGGTACGGCGGGCGGGGCGGTGCCGGCGCCGGGCGGGCTGGCGGTGGACGCGGCGCTCGTGTGGACGCTGATCGTGTTCGGCGCCGCGCCGCCCATGGCCACGGCGACGGTGATCGGCTTCCGCGTCCTGACCGACTGGCTCCCGCTCCTGCCCGGCGCCCTGACGCTCTCCGCCATGTTCCGCGGCGGGGCGCTGTGAGCACCGGGCGCCCCCGGCCGGCTCCCCGCTACTCGCGGCGGGCCACCAGGCGGTAGGCGTTGCACAGGCCGAGGCGGTGGGCCAGGGGGCGCACCGCGAAGCGGTCGAGCAGGGCCGCCGAGGCCAGGGCCGGCACACCCGCGAGGAGGATCGCGGCGCGCAGGCCGCGCCGGAGCGCACCGGGCGGTTCGGGCAGCCACGGGGCGTCCTCGCGCGGGGCGGCGCGGTCGAGGGCGAGCCAGACCGCGGCGAGCAGGTCGACCGGGTCGTGCGCCTCGGCGTGCTGCTCGGCGACCACCGTGAAGCCCCGCTCGGTCAGCCGGCGCCGCAGGTTGGCGGCGGGCACGAGGTGCAGGTGCTGGGGCTGGAGCCAGGGCAGCCACCAGCGGCCGAGGAGGCGGGCGTACCGGCTGCGCGGATCCGGCACCTCGACGACGAGGTGACCGCCGGGGCGCACGGCCTCGTGGGCGGCGCGGAGTTCCCGGTCGGGGTCGGTGCTGTGCTCCAGGTAGTGGAACATGCTCACCACGTCGTAGCGGGCGGCCAGTTCGGGGGCGAGGTCCGGGAAGGCGCCGCGCCAGGCGTGGGCCACACGGCCCTCGCGGGCGGCGAGTTCGACACCGTCGGTGAAGTCGAGCCCGTCGAAGGAGGTGGCGGGCAGGACGGTGCGGGCGGCCGCGCAGAAGTGGCCGTGGCCGGTGCCGACGTCGAGCCAGGTCTTCGGTGCGGGGTCGTGCGGCAGCATGGCCTCGGCGCGGCTCCGGTACATCGCGGTACGGCCGCCGAAGGTGCCGCTCATCCGCTGTTCGCCGAGGCCGTCGTAGAAGTCCCGGTAGTAGAACTCCAGTCCTTCGTCGGTGAGCCGGGGGTTCTGGAAGACGTGGCCGCAGTCGGCGCAGCGGTCGAGGGTGAAGCGGCCCGGCTTGTGCTGCAGCAGGTCGGTGGTGTGCAGCCGGGCCGCGAGCCGTTCCGACCCGCACCAGGGGCAGGTGGTGCGCCGG
The DNA here is from genome assembly GCF_025642175.1 of Streptomyces albidicamelliae. Taxonomy (NCBI): domain Bacteria; kingdom Bacillati; phylum Actinomycetota; class Actinomycetes; order Kitasatosporales; family Streptomycetaceae; genus Streptomyces; species Streptomyces albidicamelliae. The sequence continues at coordinate 1,548,568 of NZ_CP106795.1, forward strand.
GGGGCGAAGAAGCGGTCGGTGCCGCCGGCCAGGTCCTTCCGGTAGCGGGGACGCAGGCCGGCGATGCGGTCGGACTTCGCTCGGTGGTCGCTCATCGGGTCTCCGCTGCGAGTCGTTCGAGGTGGGCCGCCGCGGCCGGGGCGCCGCCGGCCGCGCGGAACGCGGTGCGGACCCGGGCGGCGGCGGACCGGTGGGCGGGATCGTGCAGGACGGTGTCGACGGCCTCGCCGAGCCGGTCGGCGGTCACCCGGCCGAACCTGACCCGGACGCCCGCGCCCGAGTCCACGACCTGTCCGGCCACCACGGGCTGGTCGTCGCGGATCGGCGCCACGACCAGCGGGACGCCGTGCCACAGGGCCTCGCACACGGTGTTGTGGCCCGCGTGGCAGACGACGGCGTCCATCCGTGCCAGGAGCGGGAGCTGGGGGACGGACGGCAGGACCAGCACGTCCTTGTCGCCGGCCGTGGCGGGCAGCGCGCCGCCCGGGTCGGCGAACACCGTCTGGACGCGGTCGGCCCGGTCCCGCAGTGCGGCGGCGCACGCGGCGAGGAACCGGCCCCCCGTGTCGGTGTTGGCCGTGCCCAGGGTCACCAGGACCTTGGCCCGGCCGTGGTCCAGCCATGCCCACGGGAAGCCGGTCGCGGGAGGACGCCCGGCGACGGAGGGTCCGACGTAGTGGATGTGCGGCGCCAAGGGGGCCAGTGGGCCGATGAGTTCGGGTGTGCTGAACACCAGCAGGAGGTGCGGCGAGAAGCGCGGGTCGGCACTGCCGGACGGGTCGCCGACGCGTGCGCGCAGCTCGGCCAGGCGCAGCCGCAGCCAGTCGGCGACCTTGGGCAGACCGTCGTAGGCGCCCGTGAACTCCGCCGAGGTGGTCGCGGAGGTGGCCCAGGGGATTCCGAGGCGTTCGGCCACCAGTGCGCCGGCGAAGGCCTGCTGGTCGGCGATCACCACGTCCGGCCGGAACTCGGTGACGGCGGTGCGGACCCCCGGTGCCATCGCGTCGGCGAGCGGCAGCAGGTACCACTCCCAGAGGAACTTCAGCGCCTCGGCGCCGCGCAGCTCCGGCGGTCGTACGGCGCCCTCGGCGCCCGGCACCGGGCCGGCGCACGCGAACACCTCGGCGTCGGCGCCCGCGAGCCGCCGTACGAGTGCGGCATCGGCGCAGGCCCAGGCCACCCGGTTGCCGTGCGCGGCGAGCCGGGCGGCGACACCGACGGCGGGGTTGATGTGCCCGGTGAGCGGCGGGACGACGAAGAGGTAGGCGCTCACCGCACGCCCGCCCCGGGCCGGATGAGGTCCAGGATGTGCCCGCCGACCGTGCCGGGCGCCTCCACCAGCACCGAGTGCTCGTGTCCAGGCAGGACGACCGCCCGGAAGTCGGTCAGCAGCCGGCGTTTCAGGGGAAGCAGGTCCACCAGGTCGGAGTCGCCGCCGTACACGCCCAGCACCGGGCGGCGGACGGCCCTGATCTGGGCGTCGGTGAGCACCCGGCTGGCGGGGATGTCCCGGCCGAGGGTGGTCTCGCGCACGAGCCGGGCCGCTCCTCTGGCGAGACGGGCGGTGTGGCGGCCGCGGTGGGCGGCGATCCAGGCGAGCGCGGCGTCCTCGTCGCGGGCGAGTTCCGTGCTCACCCGGCGCAGGATGCGGCCCATCTTGGCCGCCCAGCCGGCGGTGGCTGGCTCGGACTCGATCAGCGTGAGGCTGGCCGTGCGGTCGGGGTGGCGGGCCGTGTGGCCGAACGCGATGGTGCCCCCGTAGGAGTTGCCGACGAGGTGCAGCGGCCCGGTGAGGTCCAGGCGGTCCAGGAGGGACGTGAGGTCGTCGATGTTGTGGTCCAGGGTGTAGCCCCGCGGCGGGCGCTCGCTGCGGCCGTGGCCGCGCAGGTCGTACATGACGACGTCGAGTCCGGCCGCCGCGAGCGCGGGGGCGACGGTGAAGTAGTGGCTGGCCAGGCTGTCCGTGAGGAGTCCGTGGACCAGGACGACCGTGGCGTGCGGGGCGCGGCCGCCGGCGGGGCCCATGCGCTGGACGTGCAGCCGGATGCCGCCCGCGTCGACCATGGCCATGGCTCAGCCCGCCTGGGCCGTCGTCAGGCTCCGCACCACGTGGTCCACGAGCCGGCCGACGGTCAGCTCGATGATCTCGTCGAACTCCATGCCGGCCAGGAACTCGGCGAGGTTGACCCGCTCCCCGTAGCGCTCCTCCAGCAGGCCCGCCAGCGTGACGAGGTCGATGCTCTCCAGCTCCAGGTCGCGGTTGAAGGACGTGGCCATGCCGATCGCCACGTCGTCGTCGCCGTACTCCGCCAGCACCGTGCGGAGCATGCCGGTGACGTCGGCGAGCACGGTGTCCGCGGTGTGCCGCGCCGGGTCCGGCGGGGTGGGGTTCATCGGGTGTTCTCCTCGGCTGCGGTGGGGGGTTGTCGTGGGTCCCGACCGTGGTCCTGACCGTGGTCGGCCGGTCTGTCGCCGGCTGCGGGCCCGGTCGTCCAGGCCACGACGTAGTCGCGCGGTGGCAGGGCGGGTGGGTTGTGCGCGGGTGCGCAGTGCACGGTGTAGGCGCGTTCCAGGCGGCCGGCGACGAGCAGCCTGCCGCCGTCCGGGGCGGCCTCCAGCACGGTGAAGTCCCGTGGACGGCCGCCGAATCCGACGCCCTCGGCCTTGGCGACCGCTTCTTTGGCGGCCCAGAAGCGGGTGAACCACAGGGCCTCGGCTCCGGTTCCGTCCGCCGACAGGTCCCGCAGGAGCCGCAGTTCGGCCGGGCCTAGCGCGGTACCGAGGGTCGCCGGGTCGCGGTCGGTGACCTCCTCGACGTCGATGCCCGGGCCGGGGCGGGGAGAGTGCGGCCGTACGATCGCCACGCCCGCCTCGGCCCGGTGGGCCAGCGACACGTCCAGCGGGGGCAGGGTGCGGCCGTGCACCCCGGTGACGTACGGGCGGCCGAGTTCGTCGTTGCGGACCTGGATCTCGGCCGGGAAGACAGGCCCTTCGCCGTGCCGCCAGAGCCACTGCCGTACGGCGTCCTTGACCGCGATCCTTCCCAGCAGCCACTGCCGGCGGCCGCGCGGCGGCCGGTCGGCGTACGCGGCCCGCTCCGCACCGCCCAGCGAGTTGCGCATGATCAGCTCGCGTGAGGCGAGGTCCGGCCACCGCTCGTGCACGAGAGCCCAGCCACCGGTCCGCGCCTCGGACAGGGTGTGGCGCTCGGGGAAGCGTTCGACCGGCCTGGTCGTCGGGTCGTTGTCGAAGCGGCGGTCCTGCCAGCCGCCGAGCACGGCCCACACCCTGCCGCCGACGGTCAGCTCGGCGTCGGCCTCCAGCAGGGTGTCCGTGAGTGAGGTGATCCGCACCAGGCAGCGGACCTCCGTGCCGGGCGCGGGGTGGGGTCCGTGGAAGCGCAACCGCCCGATCTGCACGGGGAAGACGACGGTCCGTTCGGTACGGGTCGCCATGATCCAGTAGCCGAGGAGCTGGCCCACGTTGTCCAGCAGGGCGCCCGGTGCCGCGGGGGCGGTGATCACGCCCCGGATGTGCCGCTCGCCGATCGCGGTCAGCTCCGTCAGGCCCTGGAATCCCGGGCCGTGGAACATCCAGCGGTCGCGGTAGAGCTGGGCGGCCGTGTGCTCCGGGACGCGCTCGGGGGCGTCCGGGAGAGGACGGGGCGGAGGTGGTGCCGGGTGGTGCGGGGCGAGTTCGACCACGGCGCGGGCCGTCGGCCCGAACGTCACGCCGACCCGGTCGGGGTGCCCGGCCACCGGGGTGACGGCGACCGCCACGTCGACGGGAGGTGTCGCGGTGAGCCACCGGTCGAACCGGGCCCCGAGCACGGCGACCGCCCGCAGCCCGGGTCTCGCCCGCTCCGCCGCGTCCGTCATGTGCCGCACGATCGTGGTGGCGGGCACCACCGGCCAGCGGTCCGCCACCTCCGGCCAGCCGGGACGCTGCGGGAAGAAGCAGTGGTCGAGGAGGTGGGGCATGGTCTGCGGGGAGACGTGGAGGGTGGTGACGGTGGGGCCGGCCGCCGGTTCTGGCGGGCCGGCCGGTGCGGTGCCCGCGGGCGGGTTGCGGATCGCGGCCGCCGCCGGGTCCGGGCGGGCCGGAGGGGCGGTCGCCGTGGTGCGCCGGTGGTGCGCCGCGATCAGCTGCGCCGCCGTGTCCGCGGTGTCCTGGAGCAGGGCGGTGAGTTCCGCGGCGGCCGGGAAGCGCGTGGCGAGTCCGTCCAGCACGGTGGGCGTGCCCGCCGGCTGCGCGACCGGCCGCAGGTCCGCGCGCAGGGCGGCGAGGCCGGGTCCGTCCAGCGACACGAGGGCGCCGCCGAGATCGAGCCGGACCGGGGGCGCCCGGCGGGAGCCCCCGGGACGCCGTCGGCCCGGCCGGTACGTGCTCGGCGGGCATCGACGGCTCGGCGGGCATGGACGGCTCGGCCGTCGGCGGCTGCCCGGCTGTCGGCGGCTGCCCGGCTGTCGGCGGCTGCTTCGCGTACGGCAGGTGGTCGGCGGGCGGCCGGGGCGACGGTGCGGGCGCGGGGACGGCCGGGGCCACCGCCGCGCCCGCCGTCCACAACGCCGTCGCCGCGCGCCTCAGTTGGGCCAGGCCGCCGTGGTGGGCCGTGTTGGCGGCGACGGCCAGGTGGTCGCGGTCGCCGAGGGTGTCCCCGATCAGGGAGGTGAGCCTGCCCGGCCCTGTCTGGACGAAGACGCGATGCCCGTCGGCGTACAGGGCCTCGACGAGTTCGCGGAAGCGGACGGGTTCCAGCAGGTGCCGCACGAACAGCCGCCGCACCGCCGGCTCGGCCTCGGGGAAGGGCGCCGCGGTGGTCCCGGACCAGACCGGCACGGTCGGCGGATGGAGCCGGAAGCGGTCGGCGGCCCGCTCGATGGGGGCCAGGTACGGTTCGAGCATCGGTGTGTGGAAGCCGGATCGGAAGGGCAGCACCTGGCAGATCACGCCCCGCGCCCGGAACGACCGTACGAAGCCCTCCACCGCCGCGTCCGGCCCGCACACCATGGACTGGCGTGGTGCGTTGTCGTGGGAGAGGACGATCCCGGAGTCCGTCCAGGACTCGGCGAGCGCGGCACCGACCTGTGCGGCGGACGCGCCGACGGCCGCGAAGGCGAGACCGGGCACGGTCACCGTGTCCGGGTCGAACTCGGCCATGAAGGCGTCCACTTCGGCGGCCGAGTACATCCCGGCGGCCACCATCGCCGTCCATTCGCCGACACTGTGCCCGGCGACCGCGTCCGGGACGACGCCCATGCGGCGCAGCGCCCGGTCGAGCAGCCGGCCCACGCCCACCACGCCGAAGCCGTGCCGCCCGACGTCGTCGACCCGTACGTCCGTGCCGGTGCCGGAGACCGGTGCCAGGCCGAAGTGGGCGGCGACGTCGTCGGTGCGAGGGGTGAAGTCGCCCTCCAGGCCGGGGAAGACGAAGGCCAGCCTGCCCCTGCCGGCGGGGCCGAGCAGGGGGCCGGGCCGGAACCAGACGTCGTTGCGCCCCTGCCAGGCACGGCCCTTGGCGAGCGCGCGGCGGGCCAGCGCGAGCCGCTTGGCGGTCGGGTCCACGACACCGAGCCGGACGGGACCGGCGTGGGGGTGGGGCCGCGAGGGGTCGAGTCCGGCGGCGAGGACGGCGGTGTCGTCGGCCGCGAGGGAGACGGTGAGGTCTTCCGTGCGCTCGCCGGCGAGAAGGAGGACGCGCTCGGGCTCGACCAGGCTCACGGAGGCCGGGACGGGCAGCGCGACGGACGCCGCAGCGGGCAGCGCGCCGGACGCCGGAGCGGCGGACGCCGGAGCGGGCGGCGCGGCGGACGCCGGGACGGGCGGCGCGCCGGACGCCGGGACGGGCGGCGCGCCGGACGCCGAGGCGGGCGGCGCGCCGGACGCCGAGGCGGGCGGCGCGCCGGACGCCGGAGCGGGCGGCGCGCCGGACGCCGGAGCGGGCGGCGCGCCGGACGCCGGAGCGGGCGGCGCGCCGGACGCCGGAGCGGGCGGCGCGCCGGACGCCGGAGCGGGCGGCGCGCCGGACGCCGAGGCGGGCAGCGCGCCGGACGCCGAGGCGGGCAGCGCGCCGGACGCCGCAGCGGGCAGCGCGCCGGACGCCGGCACGGGCCGCACGGCAGACGCCGGAGCGGGCGGCGCGGCGGGCGTCGGGGCCGGGCGCGCTCGTGGCGGTTCCTCCAGTACCACGTGGGCGTTGATGCCGCCGAAGCCGAACGCGTTCACGGCCGCCCGGCGGACCGGTCCGCCCGCGTCGGTCTCCCAGGGGGCGGCGCGCTCCAGGGTGCGGAAGCGGGTGGCGGCGAGGGCGGGGTGGGGGTCGTCGCAGTGCAGGGTGGGCAGCAGGGTGCCGTGGTGCAGCGCGAGGGCCGCCTTGACCAGGCCCGCCACCCCGGCGGCCGGCATGGTGTGGCCGATCATCGACTTCACGGAGCCGAGGACCGGGCGCCGGCCCTCGCCGAGGCTGCCGCGAGGGCCGAACACCGTGGCGAGCGTGCTGAGTTCGGCCGAGTCCCCGGCGGGCGTGGCGGTGCCGTGGGCCTCCAGCAGGCCGATCGAGCCGGGGGCGGCCGGGTCGAGCCCGGCGGCCCGCCAGGCCTGCCGCACGGCCCGGGCCTGTCCGCCCGGGTCGGGGCTGACCAGGCCGGCCGTACGGCCGTCGCCGGCCACGCCCGTCCCGCGGATCACGGCGTAGACGCGGTCGCCGTCGCGCTCGGCGTCCGCGAGCCGTTTGAGGACGACGACACCGGTGCCCTCCCCGATCAGGATGCCGTCCGCGTCGCGGTGGAAGGGCCGGATGCGCTGGCTCGGGGAGAGGGCGCGCAGCTGGGAGAAGACGCTCCAGAGGGTGATGTCGTGGCAGTGGTGCACTCCCCCGGCCAGCATCACGTCACAGCGCCCGACGGCGAGTTCGGTGACCGCCTGGTCGACGGCGACCAGTGAGGAGGCGCAGGCCGCGTCCACGGTGTAGGCGGGGCCGCGCAGGTCGAGCCGGTTGGCGATGCGGGAGGCCGCGAGGTTGGGGACCAGTCCGATCGCCGAGTCGGGGCTGTCGGGCCCGAGCCGCTCGGTGAACGCCGTCCGCACCCGGTCCAGTTGGGCGGCCGACAGCTCGGGCAGCAACTCGCCCAGGGTGCGCACCAGTTGCCCGGCCGTCCGTACCCGCTGGTCCAGCCGGGCCAGGCCGGGGGTGAGGTAGCCGCCGCGGCCCAGGGTCACCCCGACCCGGTGCCGCTCGGGCAGCCGGTCCGCGCCGCCCGCGTCGGCGAGCGCGGCGGCGGCCACGTCCAGGGCGATCATCTGGTCGGGTTCGGTGCCGGGCACGGAGGCGGGCATGATGCCGTAGCGGGTGACCTCCACCTCGGCCAGGCCGTCCACGAAGCCCCCGCGGCGGCAGTACACCCGGTCGGGGACGGCGGGCCCGGCGGCGGAGCCGGGGTCGTAGTAGTCGGCGTCCCAGCGGTCGGCGGGGACGTCCCGGATCGCGTCGACGCCGTCCCGCAGGTTGCGCCAGTAGGCGTCGAGGCCGGGCGCGCCGGGCAGCAGCACCGCCATCCCGACGATGGCGACGGGTGTCTGGGGCTGCGTCATCTCACCAGCCCGACGCGGTGTGGACGACCGCACGGACCGCCGGGTCGCCCCAGGCGAGTTCTCGCAACAGGGCGGCGGTGCCCTCGTCCGGGTCGATCAGCCGTACCCCGCGCCGGGCGTACTCGCGGCCGAGCTCCGCGCCGACCATGCCGGTGTGGGTGCCGGACGGTGCCCACGGGCCCCAGTGCACGGTGAGCGCCCGGTTGCCCGTGCGGGCGGCCCACCGCGCGCCGAGGGTCTCCAGGGCGTCGTTGGCGGCGGCGTAGTCGGCCTGGCCGCGGTTTCCGAGGACGGCGGCGATGCTGCCGAACAGCACGGTGAACGCGGGTGCGGAGGGCAGGTCGTCCAGCGCGGCGAACAGTGCGGCGGCACCCGCCGTCTTCGTGCCGTACACGCGCTGGAAGGACTCCGGGGTCTTCTCGGCGATGAGCCGGTCCTCGATGATCCCGGCGGCGAATACGACACCGTCGAGCCGGCCGTGTTCGGCGTGGATCTCCTTGACGGCCTGGAGGACGGCGTCCCGCTCGCGGAAGTCCACGGAGCGGTAGCGGGCCGCGCTGCCGTGTGCGGTGAGTTCGGCGAGGGTCGTGGTGATCTCGCGCTGGGCCAGGATCAGCCGGGCGGCCCGGTCGATCTCGGCGGGCTTCGGCGCGCCGGGCCCGGCGGCGAGCGCGGCCCGCAGTTCGACGGGGGTGCGGGCGGCGGCGGTCGACGCGGGCTCGGGTCCGGTGGGTGCGGGGGTGCGGCCGAGGAGTTCGATACGGCACCGGGAGGCCGTGGCGAGCGTGGCCGCGAACCTCGCGGTGATGCCGTGGGCGCCGCCGACCAGCAGCACGACGGAGTCACGGTCGAGACCGAGCGCCGCGGCCTCGGCGGCGCCCTCGCCGGCCGGCCCGGCGCCGGTGCCGCCCAGCGGGCCGAGCGGTGCGGGCGTCAGCTCCAGGCCCTGCCGGGCTCCGTCCGCCGTGCGCAGGACGACGGGGGCCGGTTCGGGGGCGAGCAGTTCGGCGAGTACGGCGTCGGCGACGGCCGGCGCGGAGGTGTCCGGGACGGCGACGACGCGGGCCAGGAGGTCCGGGTACTCGCGTGCGACGGTCCGGAACAGTCCGTCGAGTCCGGCGGACCGCGGTGACCCGCTCCGGTCGGCGGTGCGGACCGCGAGCAGCCGGCGCGGTCCGCGTGCCAGCGCCGCCCGCACCACCGGGAAGGCGTCGGGCAGCACCGGGGCGTCCGGGCCGGTGAGCGCGCCCAGGTACACCACGCCGTCGGGCGGGCCGTCGAGCGCGGGGTCGCCCGCGGCGAGGAGGTGGTCACGGCCGAGGAGCCGGACGTCCGCGCCGTGCCCGGTGAGTCGTCGCGCGACCGCCTCCGCGACGCCTGCGGTGCCGCGCTCGTAGGCGGGCTCCTCCGTGCCGGGGCCCTCGCCGTCGCCGGCACCGCCGCCGAGGAGGACGAACCGGCGTCCGGCCAGGACACGGTCCGGATCGGCGGCCTGCGGTGCGGGGAGCGGAACGGGCCGCAGCTCCAGACGGCGGGGAGCCGCGACCTCCAGCCCCTCGATCCCCTCCCCGGGTGGTGTCGTGGGCTGCTCGGGCCCGTGGTCCGAGGGCGCGGACCGCTGCTCGACCGGTGGATCGGTCTGGCCACCGCCACCTGGATCGGCTCCCGTCCGCGCCGTGAGCCAGTGCGTCACCGCCGCCGCCGTACGCGCCTTGGCCAGTTCCTCCAGCTCGGCGTCGTCCAGGACCTGTGCCCCGTCCGCGATGCCCAGCCGCTTGGCGAGCTCACCGGCGATCTCGGCCCGCTTGATGGAGTCGATGCTCAGGTCCGCCTCCAGGTCGAGGTCCGGCTCGATCATGTCGACGGGGTAGCCGGTGCGTTCGCTGATGATCTGCAGGACGAGCCGCTCGACGTCCGGCCCGGCGGTGTCACCGCCGGCCGTCGCGGGCTCGGGCTCCGGTGGCGCCACGGCGTGCCGGACGGGTGCCGCGGGCAGCTGCTGCGGCGGGAGGGGCGGTGCGGCGGGCGCCGCCGGGCCGGCACCGAAGTAGGTGAGCAGCACGTCGCGCTGGGCGGCGATCATCTCCCGGCTGGTGCGCAGGAACTCGGAGATCAGGGCGTCCCGGTCGGCGGGGGCGCCGTACGGCTGGTCGCTCGTCACAGTCGTCTCCAGGACTCGTCGGGCCGGTGCGAGGGCACCGGGCAGGGGGGCTCCGTCGGCGGTGCGGACGAGGTGACCGTCGACCGTCCAGCCGGGCCGCTCGGGTACCGGTGCGCGCAGCGCGTCGACGGCGTCGCGTCCCCTCAGCAGCCAGGCGGTCTGCACGGGGACTCCCGCGACGGCCAGGCGCGCGAGGGCGTCGAGCCAGCCGGGCAGGCCGCTGTCCGCACGTGGTTCGCAGGCGATCGTGCGGTGCGGGCGGTCGCCGAGTATCTGCCCGACGAGCCGGGTGAGCACCGTGCCCGGGCCCGCCTCGACGAAGGTGCGCGCGCCCGCCGCGTACATCGCCCGGATCTGGGCGGCGAATCCGACGGGGGACCCGATCTGCGCGGCGAGTTCGGCGCGCACCCCGTCGGGGTCGTGCGGGTACGGCGCGGCGGTGCGGTTGGCCCACACCGGGAACTCGGGCGGCCGTACGGTCCTCTCCGCGAGGACCTCGGCGAACCGCTCTCCCGCCGCGGACACCAGCGGGCTGTGGAAGGCGCAGGCCACGGGGATGCGGCGGGCGCCGAGACCGGCGGTGCGCAGCAGCCGTACGGCGGTGTCCACGTCCGCCGTCGGTCCCGAGATCACCGTCTGTTCGGGCGAGTTGAGGTTGGCGACGACGACCGACCCGGGCGCCCCGGCCGCCCGGAGGGCCCGTACGACGTCCTCGGCGCCGGCGCCGACGGCGGCCATGGTGCCGGGCTCGTCCCCGGCCGCGGCCAGGATCGCCTCGGCCCGCTCGGCGCTCAGCTCCAGCAGCGTCTCCGGATCGAGGGCACCGGCCGCGGCGAGCGCGGCGAGTTCGCCGTAGCTGTGTCCGGCCGCCATGTCCGGCCGTACGCCCGCGGCGGTGAGGAAGGCGTGGGCGGCGAGGCCGGTGATGCCGAGCGCGGGCTGTGCGGTGCGGGTGTCGGTCAGGGCGGTGCGGTGGCGTTCACGGGCGGTGTCGTCGAAGGCGGCCGGCGGGTAGATCAGGTCCTCGTGGACGTGGCCGAGGTGCAGGTAGTGGCGCAGTTCGGGCAGGGCGATCAGCAGGTCGCCGAGCATGCCGGTCCGCTGGCTGCCCTGGCCCGGGAACAGAAAGGCCATCTTGCCCGCCGGTGCGGGATCGGCGGGGTGGGCCGCGTCCGGCACCGCGTCGCCGTCCGTGCGGTCCGCGAGGTGGATGCCGGCGGCCGGATCGTGCTCCCCGGCGAGGACCCGCCGCAGCTGCCCGGCCAGCTCCGCGGTGTCCCGGGACACGAGCGCGGCGCGCACCGGTTCGTTCGAGGTGTCGGCCCGGTGTGCCGCGGCGAGGGCCAGGTCGCGCAGGCGCCAGGGGCGGCCCTCGGCCTCGACGGCCCGCAGCAGTTCCGTGACCTCCCGGTGGGCCGCCGCGGTGTCCCGTCCCCGGATCAGGAACAGCTCGGCCGGCCAGGCGTCCAGCGTCCGCCGGGGCGGTGGGGCACCCTCGTGGGCGGAGAGCACCGCGTGGAAGTTGGTGCCGCCGAAGCCGAACGCGCTGACTCCGGCCAGTCGTTCGGCGGCCGGTGCCGTCCAGGGCCGGGCCCGGGTGTGGAAGACGAACGGGCTGTCGTCCTTCGCCCAGGCCGGGTTGGGGCGCTCCAGGTGCACGGTGGGCGGGGTGACCCCGGTGTACAGGGCGAGGGTGGTCTTGATCAGCCCGGCGAGACCGGCGGCGCACTTGGTGTGCCCGATCTGCGACTTGACGGACCCCAGCGCGCAGCCCGCCGCCCTGGCCCCCGCCGCGGTGAACACCTCCGCCAGTACGGCGAGTTCGGTTCGGTCGCCGACGACGGTGCCGGTGCCGTGCGCCTCGACGAGGCCGACGTCGGCGGGTGAGACACCGGCGTTGCGGTACGCGCGTTCCAGCGCGGCCCGCTGGCCCTCGGGCCGGGGCGCGGTCAGGCCCAGCGAGCGGCCGTCGCTGGCGGATCCCAGGCCCCTGACCACGCCGTAGATCCGGTCGCCGGCGCGTTCGGCGTCGGCGAGCCGCTTGAGGACCACGCAGGCCACTCCCTCACCGAGGGCGATGCCGTCGGCGGAGGCGTCGAAGGCGCGGGACCGGCCGGTCGGCGAGAGCGCGTGGACGGAGGAGAAGAGCACGTAGTCGTTGATGCCGTTGTGCAGGTCGGCGCCGCCGCACAGCACGACGTCACTGGTGCCGGAGACGAGTTCCTTGCAGGCCACGTCGAGGGCGGCGAGGGAGGAGGCGCAGGCGGCGTCGACGGTGTAGTTGGCGCCGCCGAGGTCCAGGCGGTTGGCGATCCTGCCGGAGATGACGTTGGCGAGCATGCCGGGGAAGGAGTCCTCGGTCAGCCGGGGCAGTTGCTCGTCCAGGCCGTCGGGCACCCTGCCGTAGTACGCCGGCAGGACGGCCCGCAGGGTGACGGCGTTCGACAGGTCGCTGCCCGCCTCGGCACCGAAGACGACGGACGTCCGCGAGCGGTCGAACTCCTTTCCCCCCGCTCCGTATCCGGCGTCGTCCAGTGCTCTGCGGGCCGCCTCCAGGGAGAGCAGCTGGACGGGTTCGATGCTGCCGAGGGAGGCGGGCGGGATGCCGTAGCGCAGCGGGTCGAAGGGGATGCGGGGCAGGAAACCGCCCCAGACGGAGGCCGTGCTGCCGGCGGCGTGGTGCACGGCGGGATCCCAGCGGTCCGGCGGGACCTCGGTGACGGCGTCGTGCCCGGAGACGACGTTGGCCCAGAAGGTGGCGAGGTCGGGCGCCTGCGGGAACATGCAGGCCATACCGACGATCGCGACGTCCAGCGGTGCGGGCGGTTGTGGTTCGGCCGTGGATCCCGGTTTCGGCCACGAGGCGTGCGCGGCCCGGGCGAGCTCGGCGGTCCGGGCGAGTGGGGCGGTACGCGCGGCGAGGAAGTCGGCGGCGCCGTCCGTCACGGAGCGGTGCAGGTCCGCCATGGTGGTGGTGGCCGTGCGCAGGACGACCACCTCACCCGCCATGAACATCCCGTCGGTGAGCTGCCGTTGCTCGGCCACGGTCCGTAACGCGCCGTCTGCGGTGCGCTCGAGGCCCTTGCTGGCGATGCGCAGCCGGCCCACGTTGAGGCGCTCCAGCGTCTCCCAGACCTCCCGGTCGGGCACGCCCGCCGTGCGTAACGCGGCCTCACGGTCACGGTAGTCGTGCGTGAAGGGGCTGGGTACGCAACGGGTCGCGTGCCCCGGTGCGGTCTCCAGCAGCGCGGTCGCGGTGGCGGCGAGCACCTGGTGCTGGAACAGCGGCTGGACGGCGCCGTGGGCGACGGCCTCCTCGGTGAACAGGTAGGCGGTGCCCATGAGGACGCCGACCGCGGCACCCCGTGCGGTGAGGGGCGCGGCGAGGGCGGCGGCCATGGCCGCCGACCGCTCGTCGTGGATGCCGCCCGCGAAGAAGATCTCCAGGCCGTGGGCCGCGTCGTCGCCGGGACCCGCGGTGTCGGCCAGGAAGTCCTCGATGGCGGCGAGCTGGGCCTCCCACAGCGGGAAGGAGGCCCGGGGCCCGACGTGTCCGCCGCACTCCGAGCCCTCGAAGACGAACCGGCGTGCCCCGGCGTCCAGGAACTGCCGCAGCAGCCCCGGCGACGGCACGTGCAGGAACGTGCGGATCCCGGCGCGCTCCAGCGCCTCGGCCTGGGCGGGCCGGCCACCCGCGATGATCGCGTGCGTGGGCCGCAGCTCCCGTACGGCTTCGAGCTGGGCGTTTCTGATGTCCTCGGGTGCGAAGCCGAGCACGCCCACGCCCCAGGGCCGTCCGTCCAGCACCGCTCGCGCCTCGGTCAGCATCGACCGGGTCCGCTCGCCGTCGGCGAGGGCCAGTGCCAGGAAGGGCAGGGCCCCGTCCCGGGCGACGGCCGCGGCGAAGCCCGCCTGGTCGCTGACGCGGGTCATCGGCCCCTGCGCCACCGGCAGTCGGGTGCCGAGGGCCCGGCTCATGCCGGACCCGGGCCGCAGGGCACCGGCGAACGCGGGGTACTCGACGCCGGCAGGTCCGTGCGGTCGGGCGGTTCTGGCCGGTCCGTCGGCGCCGGTTGGTCCATCGGCCGGGCTCGGACCATCGGCACCGCTCGCTCCGGCGACGCCGGTCGGTCCGACGGCACGGCTCGCTCCATCGGCACGGCTCGGGCCAGCGGCACGGCTCGGACCATCGGCACCGCTCGCTCCGGCGAAACCGGTCGGACCATCGGCACCGCTCGTTCCGGCGAAACCGGTCGGACCATCGGCACCGCTCGCTCCGGCGAAACCGCCCGGTCCGGCGGCACGGCTCGCTCCATCGGCACCGCTCGGGCCAGCGGTTCCGTCCCCACGGTCGACGGCCTCCCGTCCGGCTGCGTCGGCCGGAGCCGAGCCGGTCACCAGGCCGGCTCCCTCGGCCGAAGCTGAGCCGTTCGCCAAGTCGGCCCCGTCGGCCGAAGCTGAGCCGTTCGCCAAGTCGGCCCCGTCGGCCCAAGCCGAACCGGTCACCAGGCCGGCTCCCTCGGCCGAAGCCGAGCCGTTCGCCAAGTCGGCCCCGTCGGCCGAAGCCGAGCCGGTCGCCAGGTCGGCCCCGTCGGCCGAAGCCGAGCCGGTCGCCAGGTCGACTCCGTCGGCCGAAGCCGAACCGGTCACCAGGCCGGCTCCCTCGGCCGAAGCCGAACCGGTCACCAAGTCGGCCCCGTCGGCCGAAGCCGAACCGGTCACCAAGTCGACCCCGTCGGCCGAAGCCGAACCGGTCACCAAGTCGACCCCGTCGGCCGAAGCCGAGCCGTTCACCAAGTCGGCCCCGTCGGCCGAAGCCGAGCCGTTCGCCAGGTCGGCCCCGTCGGCCGGAGCGGCGTCGGCCAGTGCTTGGATCGCCCCGGACACCGCGCTCACCACTCCGCGCACGTCGGCCCACCGGTCGGCGAACCGGGCGGCCAGGAAGCCGTCCTGGCCCACGGGGAGCAGTTGGGTACGCAGGTCCCGGGCGCCCAGCAGGGACGCGACCGTCTCCTGGTCGTCGGCCGGTGGCGTGGGCGTGCCCGGCCCGCGACGGCGCAGTACCCGGTGCCCGCCCAGCACCACGGTCTCCGAGCCGTCGAGGGACCGCAACGCGGCCCGCACGGACTCGGGCAGCGAGGATTCCGCCAGGAGCGCCAGCTGACTGTCGAGGACGACCCCGGCCGCTCCGCCCGCGACCGCGGCGGCGGCCGTGTGCGGTCCGACGCCCCCGCACGCCCAGACGGGGACGCCGTCCAACTCCTCGTCCGCCAGCAGTTGTTGCAGCAGGACGAAGGTGCTCAGCTCACCGACCCGGCCGCCCGCCTCCGCCCCCCGGGCGATCAGC
The DNA here is from genome assembly GCF_025642175.1 of Streptomyces albidicamelliae. NCBI lineage: Bacteria > Bacillati > Actinomycetota > Actinomycetes > Kitasatosporales > Streptomycetaceae > Streptomyces > Streptomyces albidicamelliae. The sequence goes on from NZ_CP106795.1 coordinate 1,563,666, forward strand.
CCGTGGGCGCCGTCGCGTACGGCCTGCCGGGCCCGTACCGAGTCGGTCACCTCCGCCAACACCCGGTACGCGGAGCTGAGTCGGTTCACCGGCCAGGGAGCGTCCGGCGCGAGGATCACGGTGTCGGGGCCACCGGCGAGGTCGGTGGGATCCAGGGCGCAGCGGCCGGTCACCCGTACGCCGAACCGGCCCGGCGCGGCCCGTCTCAGTCTGGAGAGTTCCTCCCGGGATCTTCGGTCGCCGGTGCCCAGGTCGAGGACGCCGAACGCGCCCGCGGCGCAGGCCGCGGCGGCGAGGGCGGCGTCGGGTTCGCCGAAGGGGGTGAGGCACAGGATCAGGTCATGGGCGCGCACAAGGGAGGTCATGATGCTCCGACACAATCGGCGAGACAGCACGGTGGGGGGTTTGTGCGGCGGGACGCTCTGGTGCGAGGCCAACGGAAACTAGCGAGGTACTTACTGGCGGGTCAATGACGTCGCAGCCATTTCGTGCGCGGTGGCATCGATTCGGCCAGGCCGCCGAATTCCCCGCAAGGAGCCGGAAATCCTGGCAATTGACCGGCCCGCTCTGCCTGTACGGCGGTCCGGTGCGGGGTGTCACACCGGCACAAGCCCGCCAAAGCGTGCGCGCCGTTCACCGCACCCACATGTGAACGCAACGCGTCACTACACCGGGACGACGTCTGTAAATTCCGCATGACCCCTGCCCCGTGGCTCGAACCCTGCCGATGGAACTCCTCAGTAGCTGACGAACCGTCAGGTGCACCGCCCGGACAGTCCGGAGACCTGCGGGGAATCCGCAGGTCAGCGCACCTGTACCGGCCGGGCAGCCCGAAGGGCCACCCCTGTCGGAGTGACCCTTCGCGGCGCGCCGGTGCCCCGCGGTGTCAGCCGGAGGTCGAGCCCAGGACGGCCGGTACGGCAGCGCCGGGGAACGGCGGTGTCGGCCTGCCCGCGACGAGCGACGCCGGCAGGCCGGTGACCGAGGCGACGAGGTCACCGGCCACGCCCGGCACGCCGGCGCCGGCGGACGGCCGCCGCCGGTCCTCCGCGCCCGCCTGGGCGATGCGCGGGGCAGGGGCACCGTACTCGGGGCCGCCACCCTCCGCTCCGGGGACCACGCGAGGCGTGGCGGCGCCTGTTCGCCCTTCGGGCGCCCGTCCCCCCGCTCTCTCCGCCGGTTGCGACGACCGCCCTTGCAGCGCCGGTGACGACGGCTCTCCGCCGCCGGAGTGCGAGGGCCCGGGTACGCCCGTATCCAGCAGCCACCGCTGCGACGGCGAGCCGTTCCGGGCGGCGATCCCCACCCGGGTGGCCGCTCCGCCCCGACCCGGCGTCAGCACGAGACCCCGGTGCTCGCGGAGAATGATCTCGCCGCGCACGGTGATGTCGAAGGACGTCGCCGCCGCGCGCTCCCCGCAGCCGTCCATCACGACGCGCCTCCCGGCGGGATCGGCGGCGAGGCAGCGTGCGGGGTCGGCGGCGCTGCGCAACAGACCGCCGACCCGGTACGACCACTGCTGCGAGGTCGCGGCCGAGCAGTGCGCGAGCCGTACGCCCGTGCCCGGCTCGTCGCCGCGCGCGTCCAGGCAGAGCCCGGAGGCGAGACCGCGCAGCCTGCCGTGGGCCACCTCGGCGGACTCACCGACCGAGGCGGCGGAGTTGGCGGAACCGGTGGAACCGGCGGATCCGGCCGACGCCGCCGAGGACGAGCCTGCGGAACGCGCGCCGGTGCCGGGCCCGGCCGAACGAGGCGTACCACCGACCGGGGAGTGCCGGGCGGTGCCCCGCCCGGGGACACCGTTGTCATCGGACCAGCTCCGCGTCACGAGGACGGTGGCGAGCAGCGCGAGTGCGGTCAGCCCGACGCCGACGGCCATCGCCGTACGGTGACGGTGGTGCGGTCGGGTGCGATGACGGCCGCCGCTCACCGGACGGTCCGCCTCCACCTCTGGCTCCGTCCCGACGGCCGCGGCGCGTCCGGGGCGCGAGTCGAGGTAACGGCGGGCGCCCCAGCCGAGCACGGTCTCGGCGAGCAGCACCCCGAGTCGGCCGTCGAAGTGGGCGAACTGCTCGGCTGCGTACCGGCAGTGTCCGCACCCCGCGAGATGCCGCCGCACCTCGGGCAGCAGGGCACCGCCACGCCGAATGGGGACGTCGAGGAGCCGGTTGTAGAAACGGCATTCCCTGGAAGGCGCGAGTTCGCGGTGGGCGCGTACGCAACCGGTGCGGAATTGTTCGCGGGCCTGGTCCAGTGCCGCCCTCGCGGTGGGCACGTCGATACCCAGCAGACCGGCGGGTATGTTTATGGGTTCCGCCTCGACCTCGGTATGCCAGAGAAGGCTTTGCGAGGCGCCGGGAAGAGCCTGGAAAGCGCGTTCGGCGAGCTGTCGCCTTTCCGGTGTGCCGGGCTTTGTCGCACTGAGTCCGCGACCACCGGCGGTTCTGCGCAATTCCGGCAGTGCGGCGCAGGCGCTCTCGTCCGTCGCCCAGGCGCGGACGCTGTCGCGGACGGCGACCAGGAGCTGGGGGCGCAGCGCTCCGCCGACCGCGCCGCCCGTCATACGGCCGAGGACTTCGTGGAAGGACGCGGTGGCCACGAGGTGGGCGGTGGGTCCGGCGGAGGTCAGACAGACGACGGCGTAGTCAGCGGCGGCCCGCCAGTGCCGGGCGAGCAGCAGGGCGACGGCGTGGTGACGGGCGACGTGCGGACCGGCGAGCCGGGCGATGAGATGACGGTCGGACTCCCCGGTCGAGCCGGGCAGCGGCGGATACGGCGGGCGTGGGGGGTGGGGGGACTGCACGGAACCATTTCCTTTCCAGCCGCAGGACGGTGTGCGAAAGCGGGTGTCCTGTCGGAAAGCAGTGCCGGATTGGTGTGTACCTGAGGGCCGGCCCGGGCGTCGGGCGCCTGCCTCTGCCCTCCCGTGGGGAGGCTCACCTTCGCACACGCGCATCACAGGAAACAAGAAGTTCGATTGACTCGGCGCCAACATCGGCCCACCATCCGTGGGTTACCGTCGGTACGCTCCGAATGGGCGTCCGAACGGCGGTCACAAGCCGGTCAACCGGTGTGCGGCGAAAGGGGGATGGCACACCACATCTCCGAATTCCGCACCGCACGCGGCGCGTCTCCCACAGCCGGTTCCCATGATTCTCCGGGCGCGCTCTCATCGGCGTGTCCCAGCATGGCCGCATGATCGCCCCCCACTCCACCACGCCCTCCGCCGCCGCCCGCACGGTCCGCAAGGCGGTCGTACCGGCCGCCGGTCTCGGCACCCGGTTTCTGCCCGCGACCAAGGCCACACCCAAGGAGATGCTGCCCGTAGTCGACAAGCCGGCCATCCAGTACGTGGTCGAGGAGGCGGCAGCGGCCGGGCTCGACGACGTCCTGATGGTCACCGGCCGCCACAAGCGGGCCATCGAGGACCACTTCGACCACGCCTTCGAGCTGGAACAGGCCCTGGCGGCCAAGGGCGACACCGTGCGCCTGGACGCCGTACGCGATCCGGCGCGGCTCGCCGACATCCACCACATCCGGCAGGGCGACCCGCTCGGTCTCGGCCACGCCGTGCTGTGCGCCCGCCACCATGTCGGGGACCAGCCCTTCGCGGTCCTCCTCGGCGACGATCTGATCGCCCCCGGCGAACCCCTGCTCAGCCGGATGCTGGAGGTCCGGGAGCGGTACGCGGGCAGCGTGGTCGCCCTGATGGAGGTCGACCCGGCACAGATCCACCTCTATGGCTGCGCGGCGGTGGAGCCGACGGACGAGGCGGGCCTCGTCCGGGTGACGAGTCTGGTGGAGAAACCGGCGCCCGGAACCGCGCCGAGCCGGTACGCGGTCATCGGCCGCTATGTCCTCGACCCGGCCGTGTTCGGCGTCCTGGAGCGCACTCCGCCGGGCCGCGGCGGGGAGATCCAGCTGACGGACGCCTTGCAGGAGTTGGCGGCTGAGGGCACCGTGCACGGCGTCGTCTTCACGGGCCCGCGCTACGACACCGGTGACAAGGCCGACTATCTGCGCACGGTGGTCCGCCTGGCGTGCGCACGCCCGGACCTGGGGCCGGAATTCACCGCCTGGCTCAAGGAGTTCGTCACCGCACTGGAACCCGGCGGCACCGGCGACGCGGGGTCCACCGGTGTCCGGGGACGTGGCCGGGCGGCCTGAAACGGCGGCGGCCCGGGAGCCGCGATCCGCTCAGTTCCCCGCCCGCCGACGGCCGACGGGCCCGGCCACGGGGTCCGCGAGGGACCCCGTGCCGGGCCTGTGGCTCACTTCTGCTGGTCGATGGGGCGCAGCGTCCACAGGACGCTCATCTCGCCGGTCACCGCTCCGTCCGCGCGCCGGATCTCGATCGCCACCGGGAACTCCGGACGCTGCCCGGCGTCCAGCTCGGCGACCACCTCGGCGGCCGGACGGCCCAGCGTGGCGGTCGCGGTGACGGCGCCCATCGCCAGCTTCCGGTAGGCGATGTCGGCCCGCACGGCGAGCGGTACGGCACGCGAGAGCTGGTCCCCGAAGGCGGCCAGCACGATGGCCCCACTGGCCGACTCCCCGAGCGTGAACATCGCGCCGGCGTGCGGTCCGCCCACGTGGTTGTGGTACTCGCCCTGGTCCGGCAGGGACACCACGGCCTTGTCCGGGGTGGTCTCCTGGAACTCCAGGTTCAGGGTCCGGGCCATCGGCACGGTGGCGGCGAGCATCTCGCCGATCGACATCTGGTCTGCGCTCATGGACGCCATGTTACTTACGAGTAGCAGCACCTGACCAGATCCTGTGCCGACGGTCACGCCACCGCCGGGCACCTTGACGAGGACCGGTTGATCCGCCCCGTACACGACGGCACTAGTGTTACTGGCCATGTGGCCAGATCAGCAGCCGCCAGGGGGCGCGCAGAACCCGCAGCAGAACCCGTACCAGCAGCCGGGTTACCAGCAGCAGAATCCGTACCAGCAGCCCGGACCTCAGCAGTATCCGCAGGCGGGCCCGTACGGCCAGCAGCAGGCCGGCCCGTACGGCCAGCAGCAGTGGGGGCAGCCCCCCACGGCGCCCGTCCCCGCACCCCCGCAGGGCGGCGGTGGCGGCCGCACCAAGCTGATCGCCATCGTCGCGGCCACGGCGGTCGTGGTCACCGCCGCCGTCACCGGTTATCTGGTGCTGGGCGGTTCGAAGGACGACGAGGCGGACGGCGGCAAGGGCGGCGGGCAGAAGAAGACCCACGCACCCAGCACCCCGGCGACCGACCCTTCCGCCTCGGCCTCCGAGGACAACCCGCGCGGCGGCGAGGCCGAGAAGCCGACCATCCCGGGCTGGAAGGTCGTCGTGAACACCAAGTGGGGCATCGCCTTCGACGTGCCCGCGGACTGGCAGGTGAACCAGCCCGGCCTCTCCATCGGCTTCGAGTTCGACGACCCGAAGCAGAAGGGCATCACCGTGTCGGCCAGCGCCGAGTACAAGCCCAAGTGGTGCACCTCGGACGACGACAAGGACGGCCGCACCAGCGACACCCCGCTGGCGGTGGTGGGCACGAAGGGCGCCAACACCGCGAAGAACACGGACGAGATCGCGATCAACACCCCGCCCTGGTGGGTCTACGGCGGTTACACGATGCCGGACAAGAAGAGCATCTCCTGGGACAAGAAGGCCACCCCCTTCACCACCACCTCGGGCGTCAAGGGCAGTTACGCGTGGGCCCAGTCGACCCACACCCCGCGCAAGGGCAAGTGCGTGACCGACGGCAAGGCGCTCACCTTCGGCTTCAAGAACGCCGCGCACAACTACGTGTCGTTCAACTTCTACGGCGCCAAGGGCGCCAAGGGCGAGGTCCCCAAGGCGAGCGTCCTCAAGGTCCTCGCCACGGTCCGGCTGCACGGCATGCCCACGAACGAGTGACCCCTCCGGACCCGTGGGCCGCCACGGTCACGGCGGCCCACGGGTGCCGGGTCAAGTGATCCGAAAGAAGCGAAAGCTCCCTTTCTGTGACGTCCACCACAGAGTTCCGCCGACAACTCGGGTCCCTTAGTAGACACACCATGGAAGACATCTAGGGATTTGTCCGCCTTGGCCCGGATGGGGATCCCGCCGCACGTTCTGGGACTCCCCCGGTCGGGCCGCACGCCCCGTCGCCCGGTGACGTAAGGCTTCTGACGCCGCGACAGCCCTTCCCGTCCGCCCCGCCGTGCACGGACCGGAGACCCGTGCCTGCCCTGACGGGGTCCGGGGACCTACGAGGCGACGTAGTGGCGAGGACCCTTTGCGCTCTTGTCGAGCCGCTCCAAGAATGACGCCCCACAGGACGTCGCCGCAGTTCGGAACCGGTGTGCACACGCAGCCGACCGGGCACCGGGCGTTCGGCGTCACCGAGTGAGTAGGAGCCCCCCACATGAAGTCGTCCCGAACGTCCGCGAGGCTCCTCGCCCTCGCTCTGGGTCTGGCCACCAGCGCGCTGGGCGCGGCGGTACCGGCCGGCGCCGTGCCGGCCGACACCGCGTCCGCTGCCACCGGTACCTCCGTGGCGCGGTACTCCGGGTCGGCCGAGGAGGCCGCGAACAACAAGGCGTTCTTCGAGGCCGTGCAGAAGTCCGTTGCCGAGAAACGTGCCGCCCAGCCGAATGCGCAGGCGGTGACCGTCTACTACGACGCCTCGCAGGCACCGAGCTTCCGTGCCCAGATAGCGAGCGCGGCCTCGATCTGGAACAGCTCCGAGTCCCACGTCAAGCTGCAGGAGGCGGCGAGCGGTGGTGCCGACTTCTCCTACCGCGAGGGCAACGACCCGCGCGGGTCCTACAGCTCCTCCAACAACCACGGAAGTGGCTACGTGTTCCTCGACTACACCCAGAACCAGCAGTACGACTCGGTCCGCGTCGTCGCTCACGAGACCGGACACGTGTTGGGTCTGCCGGACCACTACGGCGGGCCGTGCAGCGAGCTGATGTCGGGGGGCACCGCCGGCCCGTCCTGCACCAATCGCTACCCGAACGTCACCGAGCGCTCCCGTGTCGACCAGCTGTGGGCCGACGGACTCGCGCCGGACCCGGGCACGGCGGGATCACCCGCAACCGCCGGACCGCACGCAGGCGGAGTCGCCGGTGGGGGCGAGGCACCGAACACGGGCGATGCCCAGGCTCCCGGCACGCCCGCGATCACCGCGCCGGCACCCGCACCCGTCCTGATCCGTATCGGCTGATCCACCGCAGCCGCCCCGCAGCCGCCCCGCAGGCGTCAGCCGATGCCGAAAGCCCCGTCGGGGGGCTCGGGTGACGGCACGGCGTCCGCGTCGTCGACCGGCCGGGCCGACCCGATGAACTCCCTCACCGCCGCTCCGTGTTCGACCCGTGCGGGAAAGGCGTCGGCGGCGGCCCGGCGGGCCAGCACCGCGACGGCGGGCGGCCGGTGCGCGGCGACGAGCACGGCGTTGCCGAACCGTCGCCCGCGCAGCACCCCCGGCTCGGCGATGAGCGCGAGTTCCTCGAAGACCGTGGCGAACGCGGCCAGCTGGGACCGCAGGAAGCCGAACGGCGCCGCGTCCGCGAGGTTGGCCAGGTAGACCCCGTCGGGGCGCAGCACGCGCTCGGCCTCGCGGGCGTAGGCGAGCGTGGTGAGGTGGGCCGGTACCCGTGACCCGCCGAAGACGTCGGCGATCAGCACGTCGGCGTGGTCGTCGGGGGCCGCCTCCAGCCAGGCCCGGGCGTCGGCCGCGTGCGGCGTGACACCCGAGTCCGGCGGCAGGGGCAGGTACTCGGCGACCAGTTCCAGCAGGGCGCCGTCGGCCTCGATCACCTCCTGCCGGGAGCCGGGCCGGGTGGCGGCCACGTAGCGCGGCAGCGTCAGCCCCCCTCCCCCGAGGTGGACGACGTGCAGCGGCCGCCCCTCTTCGGCCACGGCGTCCAGGACGTATCCGAGCCGCCGTGTGTACTCGAACTCCAGGTACGCGGGGTCGTCGAGATCCACGTACGACTGCGGTGCCCCGTCGACCGTGAGCAGCCAGGCCCGCGCACGGTCGACGTCCGGCATCAGCTTGGCGGTGCCGTGGTCGGTGACCCGGGTCACGGGTATCGATGCGTTCACCCTTTCATTGTCGGTGACCGCGCCGGCGCGGGAGCGCGGAGGACCACGCGGGCGGTCCTCGCGCCCGCGCGGTCCTCCACGCTCGCCGCCCTCACTCCACGGCGGTGACGGTCCCCGCTCCGACGGTCCGCCCGCCCTCGCGGACGGCGAACCCGAGGCCGGGCTCCAGGGGGACCTCCCGGCCCAGCTCCACCGTCATCCGCACCGTCTCCCCCGGCCGGGCGACGGCGGCCGCGCCGAGGTCCACGTCCCCCACCACGTCCGCGGTACGGATGTAGAACTGCGGCCGGTACCCGGTGGCGACCGGTGTCGTGCGGCCGCCCTCGCGCCCCGACAGCAGGTACACCTGGGCCGAGAACCGCCGCGCCGGCACCACGCTGCCCGGCGCCGCCACCACGTGCCCGCGACGGACGGCGTCCCGGGGCACCCCGCGCAGCAGCACGGCCACGTTGTCCCCGGCCTGCGCCTCGTCCATCGGCTTGCCGAACGTCTCCAGACCGGTGACCACGGTCTCGACGTCCGCGCCGAGCACCGACACCCGGTCCCCGACGCGGAGTCTGCCGCGCTCCACGGCGCCCGTGACGACCGTGCCCCGGCCGGTGATGGTGAGCACGTTCTCCACCGGCAGCAGGAACGGGGCGTCCACGTAGCGTTCCGGCATCGGCACGTAGGTGTCCACCGCGTCGAGCAGCGCCTCGATGGACGCCGTCCAACGCGGGTCGCCCTCCAGCGCCTTAAGACCGGAGACACGGACGACGGGTACGGAGTCGCCCGGGTACCCCTGCGCGGTGAGCAGGTCGCGGACCTCCAGCTCGACCAGGTCGACGAGCTCCTCGTCCCCCGCCCCGTCGGCCTTGTTCAGCGCGACCACGATGTGGTCGACGCCCACCTGCCGGGCGAGCAGCACGTGCTCGGCGGTCTGCGGCATGATCCCGTCGAGCGCGGAGACGACGAGGACGGCCCCGTCGAGCTGCGCGGCGCCGGTGACCATGTTCTTGACGTAGTCCGCGTGGCCCGGCATGTCGACGTGGGCGTAGTGCCGGGTGTCGGTCTCGTACTCGACGTGCGCGATGTTGATGGTGATGCCGCGGGCGGCCTCCTCGGGGGCCCGGTCGATGCGGTCGAACGGCACGAACGTGCCGGTGCCGCGCTCGGCCAGGACCTTGGTGATGGCGGCGGTCAGGGTGGTCTTGCCGTGGTCGACGTGACCCATGGTGCCGATGTTCAGGTGCGGCTTGGTGCGCACGTAGGCCGTTTTGGACATGGCTGTACCTCGGAGCCTCTCCGGTCGTACGGGAACGCGGGACCCCGGTGAGTGGCCGACCCTCCCCCTGCGGGGTCCGCCGGTCGATCCGGAGAGGGTCAGCTTCGGGCGCCGTCGACAGCGGCCGCGAGGAACGGGACGGCAGCCTTCGGCGCATCCGCGACGGCGGATGCTGCGAGGAGGAAGGCGTACCGGAACATGAGGCCGATCATCGCCGACGGTCTGCCCGGCGTCGAATGGTTTTTGACGGTGAGTGGGGCCGGGAGCCGCCGGTCGGCGCGGTGCGGGAAGGGGCCGCGGCCGGGTCAGGCGCCGACGTTCTTCAGCGCCTCCCGCACGGTCAGCGGGGCGAACCGGCCGCGCTCCCGCGCCAGGAAGTCCCGTACGGCGCCGGGGTCGGTCTTGGCGTACTCGCGCAGCGCCCAGCCGATCGCCTTGCGGATGAAGAAGTCGGGGTGGCCCGACTGGCGCAGGCAGTAGACGAACAGCCGGTCGGCGTCGGTGCGTTCCTTGTAGCGGAGCTGGTGGAGGAGCGCCGTGCGGGCCACCCACAGGTCGTCGTCGGTGATCCAGACGTCCATGGCGGCGGTGAGTTCCGGGGCGGCGGCGACCAGCGCGCCGACGACGTGCGCGGCGAGCAGGTCGACGGTGTCCCACCAGGGGACGGTCGTGACGAGGTACCGGGTCACCGGCAGGAAGCCCGGGGAGCAGCGGGCCGCGTGCCGCCGCAGGAAGTCGACGGCGAAGTAGTGGTATTCGCGCTCGGGCAGCGCCCAGCAGCGCAGGGCGACCGCCGTGCAGTCGGCCTCGTCGGGGCGCGCGGTACCGGCCAGCACGGTGCGCGACAGGGCGCGGCGGGCCGGGGTGGGGATGCCCAGGAAAGGTGTGACGTCCTTCATGTACGCCCCCATGGCGGCCGCCCGCCCGGGATCGGCCGCGGCCGCGTACGCGGTGGTCAGGCGGTCCAGGACCGTGTCGGCGAGGGCGCTGCGCGGTACGTCCGGCGGGGCCGCGCCCGTGACGGTCATGAGACGAACCATACGGCGATCAGACACGCTCGTCGGTTAATGTCACCGGATGCTCGATGCCAACCGCTCTGGCACCGCCACGGCCTCTCCCCGGGTCGCCGCCACGGAGCTCACCGTCCCCGTGCCGCCGCCGCCGCGTCCCGCGGGACCGGCCGCACGCTGCACTCGCGTGCTGCTGTCCCCCTACGCCCGGCTCTCCCTGCTCTGCGTCCTGCTCGCTGCCGCCGCCGCGTGCGTGCTGCTGTTCGAGCCGCAACGGCTGCTGACGCAGGGCTGGCCGCCGCAGCTCGGCGGGGCCGCCGCGGCCGTCGTGTTCGGGGCGGCGTACGGCCTGTGCACCGTGGCGTTCGTGCCGCGCCCCCTGCTGAACCTGGCGGCGGGTGCCCTGTTCGGCTCACAGGTGGGACTGACGACGGCGCTGGCGGGCACGGTGCTCGGGGCCGGGGTGGCCTTCGGGCTGGGCCGTGTCCTCGGGCAGGACGCGCTGCGCCCGCTGCTGCGGGGCCGCTGGCTGAAGGCGGCCGACGGGCAGCTCAGCCGGCACGGGTTCCGCTCCATGATGGTGGCGCGGCTGTTCCCGGGGGTGCCGTTCTGGGTGGCGAACTACTGCGCCTCCGTGTCGCGCATGGGCTGGCTGTCCTTCTTGCTGGCCACGGCACTCGGCTCGATCCCGAACACGGCCGCCTACGCGGTCGCCGGGGCCCGCGCCTCGTCCCCCACCTCCCCCGCCTTCCTGATCGCGATGGCGTGCATCGCCGTACCCGCGCTGGTCGGCACGGCGGTGGCCTGGCGCAAACGCCACCAACTGCGCGGCCACTGACCAACCCGGCCACCACCGGCCCGCCCGATCAGCCCGCCACCCCCGCCCCCGACCGGCCGGAGCCGGTGTACGGCCCTGCGGCCGGCGCAGGACGCACCAGTTCCGGCGGCCTTTAGGCGAGCCAGCAGCCGGGCTCGGCCCGGCCAGGCCGCCTCGGACCGGCCGCCGACAACCGGCCGTCCCCCGCACCGACCGGCCGGAGCCGGTGATCGGCCCTGCGGCCCGGGCGGGACGCACCGGCGGCCGTCGAGCGGACGGCGGCTGGGCCGGCCGCCTGCAACGGCCCCGACCGCCGGATCGGCCGGCCGGAAAGCAGCCGGGACACCACGCAGCGACGCGTCTCACCGCCGCCGGACGGACCAACGGCCGCGGAACCGCCCGGCGGCCGTTCGGACGGCGAGCAGACGGGCACGGCGCGGCCAGGCCGCCTCGGACCGGCCGCCGACAACCGGCCGTCCCCCGCACCGACCGGCCGGAGCCCGTGTACGGCCCTGCCGCCGGCGCGGGACGCACCAGCGGTCGGTGGCCGCGCGGCTGGGCTCGGTCGTCGGTGCCGGGGTGGGCCGTTGGCGGATGTGGGCGGATGTGCCCCGGGGGGCGGGTCGGACGGGGAGCGCTCAGACTCCCTCAAGGATCATCGCGTTGGCCAGGCCGCCCGCCTCGCACATGGTCTGGAGGGCGTAACGGGCACCGCGTTCGTGCATCGCGTGGACCAGCGTGGTCGTCAGACGGGTGCCGCTGGCGCCCAGCGGGTGGCCGAGTGCGATGGCGCCGCCGTGCACGTTGATCTTGGCGAGGTCGGCGCCGGTCTCCTGCTGCCAGGCCAGGACCACGCTGGAGAACGCCTCGTTGACCTCGAAGAGGTCGATGTCGCCGAGGTCCAGCCCGGCCCGGCGCAGCACCTTCTCCGTCGCCGGGATGACACCCGTCAGCATCAGCAGCGGATCGGAACCGGTCACGGCGAAGCTGTGCAGACGGGCCAGCGGGCGCAGCCCCAGGCGGGCCGCGGTCTCGCTCGACGTGATGAGGACGGCGGAGGCACCGTCGTTGATGGGGCTCGCGTTGCCCGCGGTGACGTTCCACTCGATCTGCGGGAAGCGCTCGGCGAAGCCGGGGTCGTAGTAGGCGGGCTTGAGCCCGGAGAGGATCTCCGGGGTGCTGCCGGGCCGTACGCACTCGTCGCGGGACACGCCGTCCAGCGGTGCCACCTCGGCGTCGAAGAGCCCCGCCTCCCACGCGGCGGCGGCCTTGTGGTGCGAGGCGACGGCGAACTCGTCCATGCGCGCGCGGGTGAGCGACCACTTGGCGGAGATCAGCTCGGCGCTGATGCCCTGGGGGACCAGGCCCTCGGGGTAGCGCTCGGCGACTCCGGGGCCGAACGGGTCCTTGCCGGCGGGCACGTTCGACCACATCGGCACCCGGCTCATCGACTCCACACCGCACGCGACCACGAGGTCGTAGGCGCCGGAGATGACGCCCTGCGCGGCGAAGTGCACGGCCTGCTGGGACGAGCCGCACTGGCGGTCGACGGTGGTCGCCGGGACGGTCTCGGGGAAGCCGGCCGCGAGAACGGCGTACCGGGTGGTGTTCATGGCCTGCTCGCCGACCTGGTCGACGGTGCCGCCGATGACGTCGTCGATCAGCCCGGGGTCGACGCCGGAGCGCTCGACCAGGGTGCGCAGGGTGTGCGCGAGGAGCTGGACGGGGTGGACGTGGGCGAGGGAGCCGTTCGGCTTGCCCTTGCCGATGGGTGTGCGTACGGCTTCGACGATGACTGCGTCGCGCATGGTGCGGGCCTCCTTGGCCGCCCGGTACCCGAGAGGTAGAGGTGGAGCGGCAGCTACTAGTGAGTAAGAAATCCGAACTCACCATAGCGCCGTGAGTTGGAAAATCAAACCCTCTAGGCGCCGGCCCCTAGACTGGGCTCATGGCCGCCACGAAGGACCCGCGCCCCTGCTCGATCGCCGACGCCCTCGCGCTGGTCGGCGAGAAGTACTCCCTGCTCGTCCTGCGGGAGGTGTGCCTGGGCAACGGCCGCTTCGACCAGCTCGTGCGCAACATCGGCGCCCCCCGTGACGTCCTGGCCACACGGCTGCGCCGGCTCGTGGACGCCGGAATCCTGACCAAGAAGGTCTACAGCGAGCGCCCCCAGCGCTTCGAGTACCGGCCGACGCCGGCGGGCCTGGAGCTGGAGCCGGTCCTGATGACCCTGAAGGAGTGGGGCGACCGCCACCTCCGCCAGGGCACCGACCTGCCCATGGTCGTCGAGCACGCCTGCGGCAACGAACTGGTGCCGGTGGTCACCTGCCGGGCCTGTGGCGACCCGGTACGGCACGAGGACCTGACGGCCCACCCCCAGGCGCCGGGATGGACGGTCTCGGGACCGACCGCGGCCTGACACACGCCCCGCCGGAACCCGTCGAGCCGATCGAACTGCCGTCCAACCCCTGTTGCCGTGCCGTCACCCGGGCCCGCTACGCTGCCTTCGTCACATGATCAGCACGTCTCGCTCCGGCCCTTCTCCCCTCAGCACTTGGACGCCGTACCTCCATGTCTTGGTTTGAATCCCTCGTCCTCGGACTCGTCCAGGGGCTGACCGAGTTCCTGCCCGTCTCCTCCAGCGCCCACCTGCGACTGACCGCGGCGTTCTCGGGCTGGGAGGACCCCGGTGCGGCCTTCACGGCGATCACGCAGATCGGTACGGAGACCGCGGTCCTGATCTACTTCCGCAAGGACATCGGCCGTATCGTCTCCGCCTGGTTCCGCTCGCTGTTCGACAAGGCCATGCGCCACGACCACGACGCCCAGATGGGCTGGCTGGTGATCGTCGGCTCGATTCCGATCGGTGTGCTGGGTCTGACGCTGAAGGACCAGATCGAGGGGCCGTTCCGGGACCTGCGGATCACCGCCACCATGCTCATCGTCGTCGGTGTCGTCATCGGCATAGCCGACCGGCTGGCGGCCCGCGACGAGACGGGCGGCCGGCACCGGGCGCCCAAACAGCGCAAGTCCCTGGAGAACCTGAGCGTCAAGGACGGCCTGGTGTTCGGCCTGTGCCAGGCCTGCGCCCTCATCCCGGGCGTCTCCCGCTCCGGCGCGACCATCAGCGGCGGCCTGTTCATGGGCTACCGGCGCGAGGCGGCGGCCCGTTACTCCTTCCTGCTGGCCATCCCGGCGGTGCTCGCCTCGGGTGCCTTCGAGGTGAAGGACTCGGTGAGCGAGGGTCATGTGGCGTGGGGCCCGACGCTGTTCGCGACGGTGATCGCGTTCGCCTCGGGATACGCGGTCATCGCGTGGTTCATGAAGTGGATCTCCAACAAGAGCTTCATGCCGTTCGTCTGGTACCGCATCGCCCTCGGCGTCGTCATCATCGCCCTGGTCTCGGCGGACGTGCTGAGCCCGCACGCGGCGGAATCGGCGAGCTGACGCCGGACCCCGCGGGCTACGCTCCGGACGCATGGCCCTCACCCAGCAGTTCGCCCGCGTCACCCCCGCCTGTCTGGAGCGCTGCCGCGCCTCGGCGCTCGACTCGGCGGAGGCGAAGCCGGGTTGGGACCCGCCGGCGCACGACACCCTGGACGCGGACTGGGCACCGTGGGGACTCAAGTGGTACTGCCGCGACCGGCTCGGGGACAGCGCGGCGGACCGGCTGCTCGACAGGGTGACCAGCGGCGACCCCGGCGGGGACGTGGAGTTCCTCGACCATCCCGAGGTCTACGACGGGTACGACGGCCCGCCGCGGCTCCTGGCACCGGCCGCCGTTTCGGACATCTCCCGCGCCCTCGACGAGTTCGCCCTGGACGATGTCCTCGCCACCCTGCCGGCGGACCCCTCCGCGGCGGCCGCGGCCTGCGGGTTCGACGGCTTCCGGGGCGACGTACGCGCCTACCTGAGCCGGTACTTCACCCTCACGAGCGCGTTCTTCCGGACGGCCGCCCAGCAGGGCATGTGCGTTCTGGTCCGGGTCGACTGACGGTGGGCGTGAGGGCGCCGGCGGTGACCAACCGCATACCTTCTGTGTAGCCATGCGGTAGCGCAGTGTCAGTGCTTGCCCCTAGGCTTGTCCGCATGTCCCCCGATTCCATGCCCTCTGGTTCCGTGCGCTCCGCTGCCGAGCTGAACGAGCAGATCCGGGCGCTGTGGCTGCGTGCGGGCGGCACCCTGTCGGCGCAGGAGCGCGCGGAGTACGAACTGCTGGTGGTCAAATGGGCCGAAGCGATCCGCACCCGCGTCATCGAGGCGGCCTGAGCCGCGTAACCGTCCGGCAGGGGGCCGCACCGGCGCCGACGCGTCGTGCCCGCCGCCCGGCGCCACCGATCGCGCTCGCGCCGCCGCCGTGGTCGAGCCCACGGAAGCGGATGGCGCACCCCGCTCGTGCCGAGTGGATGTGCGAGACGGCCCTCGCTGACTAGAGTCGTGCCGTCACACCTGGTTGTGGGGACAACCAGAGCGCCTTGGGGAGGGCCTGCGGGACATGAGTCGACGCTCCAGTGGCTTGGTCGGGGTCTGGGCCGAGATGCAGCGGCAGCAGCAGAGGCAGTCGGAGGCGGAAGCCCGACGGCGCAGACAGGAAGCACAGCAGGCACGTGCCCATCAGCGGCGGGCGGTCCAGAGTCACCGCGAGTACCGGCAGGCGGAGGCGCTGCGCCGCACCGAGGAGCTGGACGCGCGGGTCACCTCGCTGCAAGGTCTGCTCGCCTCGGGCTGCCGGGCGCCGGCCTTCCGGGCCGCCTCCCTCATGCGCCCCGAGGAGGTCCGGCCGTTCGCTCCCGGTCCGCTGGCGCGGCCCGTGCCGATGCCCGACTTCGATCATTACCAGACGCAGACCGGGTGGACCGCGGGCCGCCGCGCCCAGGCGCAGGCGGAGGCCCGCGCGCGGTTCGAGCGGGACTGGCACGCCGCCCAGGCGGCGGAGGCCCAGCGGCAGCGGCAACTGGCGTCGTACCAGCGGGAGTACCAGCAGTGGGCCGACACCCAGCTGGCCGAGGTGCGGCGGCACAACGCCGGCGTCGTGGAGCTGACCGAGGGGGTCCGGCGCCGCGATCCCGAGGCGGTGGTCGAGTACTTCTCCGCCGCTCTCTACGCGTCCACCGCGTGGCCGGAGGGCTTCCCGCGCCAGGTGACGGCGGCCTACGACCCGGCGGCCGGACAGCTGGTGCTCGACTGGGAACTGCCCGCCTACGACGTCGTCCCCGAGGCCAAGTCCGTCCGGTACATGCCCAGCCTGGACCAGGAGAAGGAGACGCCCCGGCCCGTGGGTCAACGCAGAGCCCTCTACCGTGAGGTGCTGGCGCAGTGCATGCTGCTCGTCCCGCACGAACTCTTCGCCGCCGACGAGCTGGGCGCGCTCGAGTCCGTGTCCCTGAACGGATTCGTGGACGGGCACGACCCCACGACGGGCCGGCCGGGTCACATCTACCTCGCGACCGTCATGGCCGCGCGCTCGGCGTTCCGCGATCTGCACCTGGCACAGGTGGACGCCTGCAGCTGCCTGGCCGACGGACTGCGCGGGCAGCTCTCGGCCCGGCCCGACCAACTCGCGCCGGTGCGGCCGAGTCGCCGGCCGCAGGAGGTCGGCAACCGTGTCGTCACGCACGGCGGCGACGAGGACCCCGACCTGTACGAGATGGATCCGATCGCCTTCGAGAACCTCGTCGCCGATCTCTTCCGGGCCATGGGCATGCAGGCGGTCACCACCCAGCGCTCGAATGACGGCGGGGTGGACGTCGACGCCCTGGACCCGGCACCGATCCGGGGCGGCAAGATCGTCGTCCAGGTGAAGCGCTACCGCAACACGGTGCCGCCCACCGCCGTGCGCGACCTGTACGGCACGGTCCAGGACGCCGGCGCCAACAAGGGCGTGCTCGTGACGACCTCGGGGTTCGGCCCCGGCTCCCACACCTTCGCCAACGGCAAGCCGCTGGAACTGATCCCGGGAACCGAACTCGTCGACCTGCTGCACCGTCACGGACTCCGCGGCCGGCTGGGCGAGGGTGCCCGCCGTAGCGGAACGCAGCCCGCGGCTCCGGTGGCGGGTTCCCGGCTGCCCGACGACTACAACGTCCTGGGCATGTCGTGGACGGGCGGTGTCGCCCTGGACGTGTGCGCGCTGGTCTGCCGCGGCAACCGCGTCCTGAGCGACGACCACTTCGTCTTCTTCAACAATCCGCGGACACCGGACGGGACCGTCCGCGCCCTGCCCGCGAACGCGCCCGACAAGGCCGCGATCTGTGTCTCCTTCGACGCTTTGCCGAGTGGGGCCGACCGGTTCGTCCTCGTCGCCGCCGTCGATCCGGAGGTCAACCCGGACGCCGACCTCTCCGGCTTCACGGACGCGCGCATCCGGCTCCTCGACCCCGCGATGACCGAACTGGGCAGACTGGAGGTCTCCGACGGCCGGCCGGGCGAGACCGCTTTGGTACTCGGCTCCTTCCGGCGCAGATCCAGCGGCGACTGGGACTTCGTCCTCGGCGGCAAGGGCTACACCGGCGGCCTGGAGGAGCTCGTCGCGGACTACGGCATCGAGGTGGAGTAGGCCCTGGACCCCGGGGACGCGTCGGAAGTGCGGTTCGCTCTCGACGGTGTGTTCGTGCGTACCGGCGGGTTCGCGTTCCGGTCGCACCACGCGGCACCCGATCTCGGGCGTCCCTCTTGGCTCCACGCCTCCCATGCCCAAAACTGTGCCGATGACGCAGCGCGCTGAGCTCGCCACCGTATTGGACCGGCTGACCGTGGACGAGTTGATCACCGAGTACGCGGGGGCGGTCGACGACGGCGACTGGACGGCGTACCGCCGGCTGTTCACCGCGGAAGGGCGGGCCGACTACCGCTCGGCCGGCGGCATCGAGGGCGACGCGGCACAGGTCGCCGGATGGCTGGCCGAGAGCCTGGCCCTGTTCGACATGCGCCAGCACCTGATCGTGAACCGCCGGGTGCGGTTCGGTCTCCTGGACCACGACACCGGAGACACCGCCCGGGTACGCGCCGACTACCTCAACCCGATGCGGTTCACGTCCGACGGCGGCCCCGCCGCGCCCGACCTGGTGTGCGGCGGGCGTTACGACTTCGGGCTCCTGCGCACCCGGGAGGGCTGGCGGCTCAGTGAGGTCGTCGTCCACGAGAAGTGGCGCCGCCTGCCCGAACGCAGCCCCGCGGACCTGCGGGACTGAGCACCCGGCGGGCGCGGTACCGGCAACCCGGCGCCGCATCCGCCCGTCGCGCACCTCGCCACGCCCCGTTCCCCCGCGACGACGCACTGTCGGAGATCCGACGCGACGCGCACACTGGAGCCAGTGCTGGGTAAAGAGGGTCCTTATGAGGACGATCGGCCACTGGCTCACCTCCCCCTGGCGGCGCTCCGGTGCCGCCGCCCTCGCGGGTGCCCTGCCCGTGCTCGCGTTCCCGGCCCCCTCCCTGTGGTGGTTCGCGTACGTGGCACTGGTCCCCTGGATCCTGCTGGCCCGCTCGGCGCCGACGGCACGGCGGGCGGCGTACGACGGGTGGTCGGGCGGCTTCGGCTTCCTGGTAGCGGTGCACCACTGGCTGCTGCCGAGCCTGCACGTGTTCATCTTCCTCATAGCCGTCCTGCTGGGCGCGCTCTGGGCTCCCTGGGGCATGCTGATCCGCCGCTTCCTGGGCGGCGATCCGTCACCGGGCCGGGGCGCCGCCGCGCTGCTGGTACTGCCGTCGGCCTGGCTGGCGGTGGAGCTGGTGCGGTCCTGGCAGGGGCTCGGCGGGCCGTGGGGCATGCTGGGCTCCAGCCAGTGGCAGGTGGGCCCGGCGCTGCGGCTGGCCTCGGTCGGCGGGGTGTGGCTGCTCAGTTTCCTGGTCGTGGCGGTCAACGTGGCCCTGGCCGTCCTGGTGTCCGTGCGCGAGTCGCGGGTGCCGGCCGTGGCCTCCCTGGTCGCCACGGCCGCCGCGACCTCGGCGGCGTGGGCGTGGGCACCGCACCCGGACGTGGACGGGCGGGTGCGGATCGCCGTCGTCCAGCCGGGCGTCGTGGACGGGCAGGACAGCGGCGACAAGCGCTTCGACCGCGAGGAGCAGCTGACCCGGCGGCTCGCCGGCCAGGACGTCGACCTCGTCGTGTGGGGCGAGTCCAGCGTGGGCTTCGACCTGGGGGACCGGCCCGACCTGGCCCGGCGGATCGCGGCGCTGTCCCGCGACACCGGCGCGGACGTGCTGGTGAACGTGGACGCCCGCCGTTCCGACCGGCCCGGGATCTACAAGAGTTCGGTGCTGGTCGGCCCGGACGGCCCGGACGGCCAGCGGTACGACAAGATGCGACTGGTGCCGTTCGGTGAGTACATACCGGCCCGCTCGCTGCTGGGCTGGGCCACGTCGGTCGGCAAGGCGGCGGGCGAGGACCGCAGGCGCGGCAGCGAGCAGGTCGTGATGAACGTCGGGCACGGGCTGCGGATCGGTCCGCTGGTGTGCTTCGAGACGGCGTTCCCGGACATGAGCCGGCATCTCACCGAGGACGGCGCGGACCTCCTCCTCGGGCAGACCTCCACGTCCTCGTTCCAGCACAGTTGGGCTCCGGAGCAGCACGCCTCGCTGGCGGCGCTGCGCGCGGCGGAGACCGGCCGCCCGATGGTGCACGCCACGCTCACCGGTGTCTCGGCCGTGTACGGGCCGGGCGGGCAGCGCCTCGGCCCGTGGCTCGGCACGGACGCCAGCACCGCGCGCGTGTACGACGTTCCGCTCGCGCACGGCGTCACGCCGTACGTCCGCTACGGCGACTGGCCGGTGCACGGGGCGCTGCTGGTGCTGGCCGCGCTGTGCGGGGCGGAGGGAGTGCGGGCGCTCAGGCTGCGCCGGAACGGTCCTGAACCGCTCGTACCACGCGCTCGCACAGTTCATGAGTCGCCAGCGCGTCCCGGGCGCTGAGGACCTTCCCCGCGCGGACGGCGTCGAGGAAGGCGAGGACCGCCTGCTCGATGCCGCGCTGACGGGCCACGGGCACCCAATCGCCGCGGCGGCGGACAGTCGGCTGGCCCTTGTGGTCGATCACCTCGGCGAGGTTGAGCACCTGACGCTTGGTGTCCTGCCCGGAGACCTCGAGGATCTCCTCGGCCGAGCCGCTGAGCCGGTTCATCACGCCGAGCGCGGTGAAGCCGTCCCCGCCGAGCTGGAGGACGAGGTGGTGCAGCAGCCCGTCCTCGACGCGGGCGCGCACGGTGACGTCGTCGACCGGTCCGGGCACCAGGAACCGCAGGGTGTCGACGACGTGGATGAAGTCGTCGAGGATCACCGAGCGGGCTTCCTCGGGCAGCCCGATCCGGTTCTTCTGCATGAGGATCAGCTCGCGCGGGTGGTCCGCGCACTGCGCGTATCCCGGGGCGTAGCGCCGGTTGAAGCCGACGGCCAGAGCGACTCCGCGCCGCTCGGCCAGGGCCACCAGCCGCTCGGACTCGGCGAGTTCGTAGGCGAGGGGCTTGTCCACGTACGTGGGCACGCCCGCCTCCAGCAGCCGGGTGACGATCTCCGGGTGGACGGCGGTGGGCGCGTGCACGAAGGCCGCGTCGAGGCCGGCGGCGAGGAGCGAGTCCAGGCTCGTGTGGCGCTGTTCCGCGGGCAGGTGCAGGGTGTCGGCGACCCGGTGCAGGGTCGCGGGCGTGCGGGTCTGCAGGTGCAGGTCGATTCCCGGCTGCGTGCCCAGCACCGGCAGGTACGCCTTCTGCGCGATGTCCCCGAGTCCGATGCAGCCGACCTTCACGTGTGCTCCCTGTCCCGCTCGCCTGTGTGCGTCCGATCGGCAGCATACGGGGGCCGCCAGTCGGCGATGCCGTCGAAGCCGCGCAGGACCAGCGTCGGTCCGGCCTTGGACAGGGCGGCGATCGCGGTGTCGCGTACGGCGACGACGGCGCGGTTGCCCGCCATGTCGAGGCGGGCCACCCGGACCGCCCGGCGGGCGATCGCGGTCGTTCGGGGCAGCCGGGCGGTGGTGTAGGCGGGCAGGTCGGCGGCGTGGTGGGCGAGGACCACGGCGTCCTCGATGGCCTGGTTGCCGCCCTGCCCGAGGGTCGGCGGCATGGCGTGGGCCGCGTCGCCGAGGAGGGCGACCCGGCCGCGGTGGTGGGCGGGCAGGGGCCGGGCGATGTGGTGGACGTCGTGCCGGAGCACGTCCTCGGGGCGGGCGGCGGCGAGGACGGAGGGGATGGGCTGGTGCCAGTCGCCGTACCGGCGCAGGAGTTCGGCCCGTTCGTCGTCCGGGGCCTTCTCCCCCGCCGGGGCCGTGGCGGCGGCGTAGGCGTAGACCCGGCCGTCCTGCAGCGGGTGGGTGCCCCAGATGTGGCCGCGGCCCCAGGTCTCGTGCGAGGCGAACTCCACGCCGGGCACCGTGATCAGGACGCGCCAGGTGGTGAACCCGGCGTACACGGCGCCGGGGTGCTCGGGGAACAGGGTGCCGCGGACACGGGAGTTGACGCCGTCCGCGCCCACCACCAGGTCGGCCTCCAGCTCCGCCGTGCCCGTGGTCACCCGGGCGGGCCGGGTGCGGTCGCCCGGGTCGGCGAGGGTGGCGGTGGCCCCGGTGCGCACGGTGCCGGGCGGGAGCAGGGCGGCGAGCCGGTCGACGAGGGTGGCGCGGGGCAGCAGGACCAGCGGGCCGCCGAACCGGGCTTCGGCGGCCTCGGCGCTGGAGCGGGACAGCCAGCGTCCGCGCGGGGTGCGCAGTCCCCCGTCGCCCTGCCAGGCGGCGAGGTCGCGGATCTCGTCGCCGATGCCGAGGACGTCCAGGGCGCGCAGGGCGTTGGGGGCGAGCGAGATGGCCGCGCCGACGGGCTGAAGGGAAGGGGCCCGCTCCAGGACGGTGACGTCGAGGCCGCGCCGGTGCAGGGCCGCGGCCGCGGTCAGACCCCCGATCCCGCCGCCGATGACGATCGCGCGCTTCGGCTGTGCCATGGCTCTCCCCCTACTCCGTGGACTACATCTGTAGTACGGGCTGACGATACTACAGCCGTAGTCAAGTGGGTAGGGTCGTCCCCATGTCCGTGAGCACACCCAGCACGCCCGGCACGCCCAGCACCCCGGGCTCCTCCGGGACCTCCGGGGCCTCCCGCGCCGACTTCGTCGCCGACACCGCCCTCGCCCTGCTGGCCGAGCGCGGTATGCGCGGGCTGACCCACCGGGCGGTGGACGAGGCGGCGGGGCTGCCGCTCGGTTCGACGTCGAACGTGGCGCGGACCCGGCAGGCGCTGCTCGAACTCGCCGTGCGGCGGCACGCCGAGCGGGAGGCCCGGGTGCTCGCGATCCAGGAGATGCCGGAGCCGGGCGGCGGGCTGGACGCGCTGGCTCGGGGGCTCGCGCTCGCCGTCCACCGCTCCCTGACCCGCGACCGCGACCTGCTGATCGCCCGCTACGAACTGGCCCTGGAAGCCACCCGCCGGCCCGAACTGCGCGCCTTCTACGACCGGACCGGTGCCGTCTTCAAGGAGCAGCTCGCCGCGATGCTCACGGCCGTCGGCTCGCCCGACCCGGCCCGGCATGTGCTGTCCCTGGTGGCCTGGGCCGACGGGCTGATGTTCTCGTGCGCGGCCGGGTCCTTCGGCACGGAGGTGCCGGACGAGAAGGCGATCCGCACGGGCCTGCGGGAACTGCTGGCGGGCATGCTGGGGCGCTGAGACCTGCGGGGAGAGGCGCCCCGGCGGCGCCGGACGTCACCCTCGGTCCTCCGAAGACATTCGTACGGGGCACGAGATCACCCGTGCGGGGGCCCGACGTCCGCTCCCTGCTGCCGAGCCGGCACCCGAACCACCAAAGTGGCGCGGGTGCATCGATCGACCACCACCGCAGCGCTCCTCGTCAGCGTGGCCGTCTCGGCCCTCTCCGGCTGTATGACGGTCGAGCGTCAGGCGGCACCGGGACCGCCACCGGACACGGCGCCGGCGCGGCCGACGGCGGCCCGGCCGGAGCGCGGCGCGGAGCCCCGGGTGGTGCAGGCACCGGCGCAGGAGGCGTTGGAGATGGTCGGTCCCTCCCGGCACCCCGCGCACTCCGCACCTCGGGCCCCGCGTTCCGCGGCGCCGCCGGTCGCGCACCGGGCGCCCGCCCCGCCGGCGCCCGAGCCCGAGCGGCGGCAGCCGGAGCGCCGGCGGAACACGGGTGCCGATGTCCCGGACGTCTCACAGCCCGTCCCGAAGGCACCGGACGTGTGCGCTCTCGGCGAGCGGTACGGCGGCTGGCGCGGCGACAGCCCCGAATCGGTCATCTGCGAGCGGGCCTACGGGCACTGAGGGGATGCGCGGACCCGCAGGACCCCGGTCCGCCGGTCCTAGCTCGGCCGCTGCCGGGGCGGCCCCCACAGGTCCCCGCCCGCCGCGCCGTCCTCACCCAGCCGCAGTTCCAGCCGGCCGATCGCGGCCCGGACGCCGCTGCCGTAGCCGTCGTCGGCCAGTGCGCCCGCGGCGGTCCGGGCCCGGCGCAGATGGCTGCGGGCGGCCTCCGCACGGCCGAGCTTGACGTAGTCGGCGGCCAGATTCAGGTGCAGGGAGGGGAGGAACCCCCGCACACCCGGCGGATCGCCGCCGCGACCGTCCGCCAGCTCCTCCGCCGCCGACAACGCCCTGAGGTCCCAGGCCAGTTCGTCCGCGGGGTCGTCCTGGGTGTCGGCGAGGTAGTGGGCGAGGGTGCATCGGTGCAGGGGGGCGCCGTCCTCGCCGATCTCGGCCCACAGGTCCAGGAAGCGGCTGCGGGCCTCCTCGCGGTCGCCACCGTGGTGGAGCATCACGACCTGCCCGATCCGTGTCAGCACGGCGTCCGCTGCCGCCTGCTCCTGTCGCTCCGCCACGGTGTCCCTCCGGGACGTCGGCAATGGTCCACTGCCGACGCTAACCGGCGCCGTGGGCATATCCGGTCAGGCGGCGCCGTCGCGCCGGGACCGGTGGCCGTCAGCCCAGGTTCGGGATGGTCCAGTCGATGGGCTGGTGGCCCTGCCGGGCGATGGCCTCGTTGATCTGGGTGAAGGGGCGCGAGCCGAAGAACTTCTTCGCCGACAGCGGCGACGGGTGGGCGCCCTTGACCACGATGTGCCCGGTCTCGTCGATCAGCGGGAGCTTCTTCTGCGCGTAGTTGCCCCACAGGACGAAGACCGCCGGGTCCGGGCGGGAGACCACCGCACGGATCACCGCGTCCGTGAACTTCTCCCAGCCCTTGCCCTTGTGCGAGTTGGCCTCGCCGGCCCGGACCGTGAGGACCGCGTTGAGCAGCAGGACGCCCTGCTGTGCCCACGGCATCAGGTAGCCGTTGTCCGGGACGGGCAGGCCCAGCTCCTCCTGCATCTCCTTGTAGATGTTCCGCAGGGAGGGCGGGGTCTTCACCCCCGGGCGGACCGAGAAGCACAGGCCGTGGCCCTGGCCCTCGCCGTGGTAGGGGTCCTGCCCCAGGACGAGGACCTTGACCTGCTCGTACGGCGTGGCGTCCAGCGCGGCGAAGACCTCCTCGCGCGGCGGGTAGACAGGGCCGTTCGCCCGCTCCTCCTCGACGAACTCGGTCAGCTCCTTGAAGTAGGGCTGCTCCAGCTCGTCGCCCAGAACCCCGCGCCAGGACTCGGGCAGCATGGCGATGTCGGTCACGTCAACGTCCTCACGATGTCGATCAACTACGGCCTGCGGTCACTGCTCCAGAACCTACAGGCGACCACTGACAACGGCTGCCGTGAGGGCCGTTCACCAACTGGTCTTGCGGTGCAGCATCCACATCATCATGATCGTCGACGGGTCGAGGGCCTGCTCGCCGCCGGAGACGTCGTCGCTGGCCGCCACGTACTGCCGGCCCTGCCACAGCGGGATCAGCCGGGCGTCGTCGACCAGGACCTGCTGGGCCTGCTCCATGTCCTTGACGGTCTGGGCACGGTCGCTCTCCGCGCGCGAGTGGGGCAGCAGCCGGTCGGTGATCTCCTTGGCCGGGTAGGGCGTGCCGAGCGCGTTCTTCGCACCGACGAACGGGGCGATGAAGTTGTCGGCGTCCGGGAAGTCCGGGAACCAGCCGCGGCCGAACACCGGGTACTCGCCCTTCTGGTAGCCGACCACATAGGTCTTCCAGGGGCGGCTCTTGAGGGTGACGGTGAACAGGCCCGAGGCCTCCAGCTGCCGCTTGATCTCCTTGAACATCAGTGCCGTCTCGGAGCCGTAGCGGTCCGTGGTGTACCAGAGGGTGAGCGGGACGGGGCGGGTGATGCCCGCGTCGGTGAGCATCTTGCGCGCCTTGGGGACGCTCGGGTCGCCGTAGTCGTCGAAGAAGCTGGTGGCGTGCCCGGTGAGGCCCTTGGGCACCATCGAGTACAGCGGGTCGACGGTGTCGCGGTAGACCTTGTGCGAGATCGCGCCGCGGTCGACGACCTGGGCGACGGCCTTGCGCACCGCGGGCTGCTTGGCCCAGGGGTCCTTGGGGTTGAACACCAGGTAGCTGATGTCGGTGCCGGCGCCGTCGACCAGTTGCAGATCGGCGGTGTCGTGCTGCTGCAGCGCGATGATGTCGTCGGCGGCGAGACCGCGGTAGGTGACGTCGATCTGCTTGTCGCGCAGCGCCTTGACCATGGTGGACGAGTCCTGGAAGTAGCGGATGGTCACCGCGTCGTTCTGCCGGTCGGCGAAGCCCCGGTAGTTGCCGTTGCCGACCAGGACGGCCTGCTTGCCGTCCTCGTACGACTGGAGCTTGTACGGTCCGGATCCGTAGACCTTGGTGTCCTTGCGCAGGGAGTTGGCGGGGTAGTCGTCCGGGTCGACGATCGACATGGCGGGGGTGGCCAGGACGAACGGGAAGGTGGCGTCCGGCTGGTTGAGGTGGAAGATCACCTCGCGGTCGCCGGAGGTCTGGACGCGGTCCAGGCTGCCGAGCAGCCCCGCGGGCCCGCCGGGGGCGTTGATGGTGCGGATGCGGTCGATGGAGTGCTGGACGGCCTCCGCGTTCAGCGGGTCGCCGTCGGCGAACTTCATCCCCGAGCGCAGCTTGCAGCGGTAGGTGCGGCTGCTGTTGTCGGTGAAGGCGCAACTCTCGGCGGCGTCGGGCTGCGGGGAGGTGGCGCCGCTGGGGTAGGCGAGGAGCGTCTGGAAGATGTTGCGGTACAGCTCCCAGGAGCCGTCCCACGCTCCGGCCGGGTCCAGCGTGCTGGGCGCGCTGGTGGTGCCCACGACGATCGGCCCCTCGCTCTCGGGGTCGCTGTCGGACAGCAGACTGCAGCCGGTCACCAGGGATATGGACGCGATCGCCGCGACTCTCCGCAGGAATCGGTTCCGGTTGAACACGCGCACGCTCCTCGATCTGCCATACCAAGGGTCGGCAGACCATACCGCAGCGTCCGGGCCCCTGAACCTCCTCCGAAGCAGGCGTTCTTGATCGATTGAACGATGACTACGTTGTCATGCCGCTGGATGTATCCCCAGAGGCGTTTCGGGCGCCGTTCCGCGGGGAAACGGCGCCCGATACGGACGTCCGGCAGTCGGACGGTCAGACGCCGGCGTTGAGGAAGAGGCCGCCGTCGACCACGAGCGTCTGGCCGGTGATCCAGTCGGACTGCTCCGAGGTGAGGAACGCCGCCGCGCCGCCGATGTCGGAGGGCACGCCGAGCCGGGCGAGCGGGTAGGAGGCGGCCGCCTCCTCCTCGCGGCCCTCGTACAGGGCCTGCGCGAACTTGGTCTTGACGACCGCCGGGGCGATGGCGTTGACCCGCACCTTCGGCGCGAACTCGTGCGCCAGCTGCTGGGTCAGGTTGATCATCGCGGCCTTGCTGACACCGTAGGCGCCGATGAACGGCGAGGGCGCGAGGCCGGCGATCGACGCGATGTTGACGATCGCGCCGCCGTTGTCCTTCTGCCAGGCGTGCCAGGTCTTCTGGGCGAAGCCGAGCGCGGAGATCACGTTGGTCTCGAAGACCTTGCGGGCGACGTTCAGGTCGAGGTCCGCGATCGGGCCGAACACCGGGTTGGTACCGGCGTTGTTGACCAGGAAGTCGAGGCGGCCGAAGGCCTCCATGGTGCGCTCGACGGCCTCGGTCTGGTGGTCGAGGTCGTGGGCCTTACCGGCGACGCCGATGACACGCTCGGCGCCGAGCCGGTCGACGGCCTCCTTGAGGGCGTCCTCGGTGCGGCCGGTGATGCAGACGCGGTCGCCGCGGGCGACCAGCGCCTCGGCCACGCCGTAGCCGATACCGCGGCTGGCGCCCGTCACGAGGGCGACCCGGCCGGACAGCTCCGGAAGTTCAGTCATGTCGGTGATTCCCCAAGGTCCCTAGTCGAGCGGTCCGCCGGCGACGTACAGCACCTGGCCCGAGACGAAGCCGGCCGCCTCGCCGGTGAAGAAGGCGATGGCGTTGGCGATGTCCTCGGGCTCGCCCACGCGCTGCACCGGGATCTGGGTGGCGGCGGCGGCCTTGAAGTCGTCGAAGCCCATGCCGACGCGGTCGGCGGTGGCCTTGGTCATCTCGGTGGCGATGAAGCCGGGGGCCACGGCGTTGGCGGTGATGCCGAACTTGCCCAGCTCGATGGCGAGGGTCTTGGTGAAGCCCTGCAGACCGGCCTTGGCGGCGGAGTAGTTGGCCTGGCCGCGGTTGCCGAGCGCCGAGGAGGAGGAGAGGTTGACGACCCGGCCGAAGCCGGCGTCGACCATGTGCCTCTGGACGGCCTTGGTCATCAGGAAGGAGCCGCGCAGGTGCACGTTCAGGACGGTGTCCCAGTCGGAGACGCTCATCTTGAACAGCAGGTTGTCGCGCAGCACGCCCGCGTTGTTGACGAGGATCGTCGGGGCGCCCAGCTCCTCGACGATCCGGGCGACGGCCGCCTCGACCTGGGCTTCGTCGGAGACGTCGGCGCCGATCGCGACGGCCTTGCCGCCGGCCGCGGTGATCTTCTCGACGGTGTCCTTGCAGGCGGCTTCGTCGAGGTCGATCACGGCGACCGCGCGACCCTCGGCGGCCAGCCGTACGGCGGTGGCGGCGCCGATGCCGCGCGCCGCGCCGGTGACTACCGCGACCCGCTGTTCAGTGGTGGACATTGCTGCTTCTCCTCGCCCTTGAGAGAACCTGTCGGGGCCCCCGTCGGAGGCCCCTCATGCGGTGAGCGACCGCTTAGTACCTTCAGCACCCGTGACGCTAGAAGCCCTGGCACCCGGTGTCAACGGCACACCCGGCCGGTGTGATCCATTACCTCACCAGGAGGTCCAGCAACCGTTCCGTCTCGGCGGCCGGGTCGGTGGTCAGACCGGTGTGCACGGGCCCGGGCTGGACGACGGTGGAACGCGGCGCGATCAGCCACCGGAAGCGCCGTCCGGCGTCGTCACCGGCCGCCTGGCCGGCGCCGTCCCCGCCCGCGCACACCTTCTCCACGGCGTCGAGCGCGGCCCGGATCCCGGTCAGGTCCGCCCGCGGGTCCAGGGCCAGCAGCCGGGCCTCGTCCAGATGGGTTCGAGCCCCCACGTAGGCCCGGGCGCGGGAGTACACGACGACGCCCGCGTTGATGCACTCGCCGCGCTCCACGCGCGGAACGACCCGCAGCAGCGCGTACTCGAACACGTCCCGGTCGCCGCCCTGACCCGCCCGGGTGATGTGCCGCTCGGTCACATGGCCGGCCATGTGGATGTGACGCTCGCTCACTTGCCCTCCTCCAAGCCGATGCCGGTGATGCGTCCGGCGATGACGGCGGCCCGCGCGAGCAGCGGCCGCGCGTAGGCCCGGCGCAGCTCGTCCGGGGTGTCGAAGCCGGGCTCCCCGGCGAGCCACGCCTCGGGGATCTCGGCGGTGACCTCGTCCAGCAGGTCCTGGGTGACCCTGGGTGCCAGTTCGGCCGCCGCGGCGGTGACGTCCGGGGCGAAACGGGCGAGGGCGTGGTCGGCGGCGTCGTAGGGACGGGCCGCGGAGGCCTCGGCGGAGGGCCAGTTGTGGTGCCAGATCATCGTGGCGCCGTGGTCGATGAGCCACAGTTCCTCCCGGTGCACCAGGAGGTTGGGATTGCGCCAGGACCGGTCGACGTTGTTGATCAGCGCGTCGAACCAGACGATCCGGCCCGCCTCCTCCGCGCTCACCTCGAAGGCGAGCGGGTCGTAGCCGAGGGCACCGGACAGGAAGTCCATGCCGAGATTGGTGCCGCCGCTGCCCCGGAGCAGGTCCTGCACCTGCTGTTCGGGCTCGCCGAGCCCGAGCACCGGATCCAGCTCGACGGTGACCAGGCGGGGCATCCGGAACCCGAGGCGCCGGGCGAGTTCGCCGCAGACCACCTCGGCGACCAGTGTCTTGCGGCCCTGACCGGCACCGGTGAACTTCATGACGTACGTCCCGAAGTCGTCGGCCTCGACGAGTCCCGGCAGCGAGCCCCCCTCACGCAGGGGCGTGATGTAACGGGTGGCGGTGACTTCCTTGAGCATCGCCCCAGGTTACTGATCGCGGCGGGCGCCCGGCCGACAGCGGGCCCACAGCCACGGTTCACGGCCCGCCCACCACCCGGCCGCAAGGATCTGGGTGCCCGTCTGAACGGCCGCCGCCCCGGGGCCGTACCCCATGACGGATCACGTCGAGCTCCGCGGAAGGGATTGCCCACATGACCAGCGCTTCGCTCCAGCCCGCATCGGGACCGGCCCGCCGTACCGTCATGGCGGCGGCGGGAGCGGCAGGGCTCGCCGCCGCGCTGACCGCCTGCGGTTCGGGCGACGACTCGTCCGACACCGTCGACACCGGGGCCGGACAGGCCGCGGGCGGCACGCTCGCCAAGACCTCGGACATCCCCGAGGGGGGCGGCAGGATATTCAAAAATCAGGGTGTCGTGGTCACCCAGCCGGCGGCGGGCACGTTCAAGGCGTTCTCGTCCAAGTGCACCCACCAGGGCTGCGCGGTCGGCAGTGTGGCGGACGGCGTCATCGTCTGCCCGTGCCACAACAGCCACTTCTCCGCCGAGGACGGCAGCGTGAAGAAGGGACCGGCGACCAAGCCGCTGCCCGCGGCGAAGATCACCGTCTCCGGGGAGGACATCAAGCTGGCCTGAGCGGGGTCGGTCCCGCCGGTTGCGGGAACAGGCAGCCAAGGACGTCGTCGGTGGTCGTGACGGTGGCGACCAGTGCGAGGGTGTGGCGGATCATCGCGGGGGTGTAGTCCGCCGGCACCCCCGCGACGGCGTCGGCCGGCACGACGGCGGTGTAGCCGAGGTTCACGGCGTCGAACACCGCGTTGGGCACGGCCACGTTGGCCGAGACCCCGGTGACCACCAGTGTGCGGCAGCCGAGGTTGCGCAGCAGGGCGTCGACGCCGGTGCCGTGGATCGGGGACAGGCCGTGCAGCCGCCGTACGACGAGATCCTCCTCGGCGACCTCGATCGGAGGCGCGACCCGGACCGCGCTGGTGCCGGTCAGCTGCTGGACGGGGAGCCGTCCGGCGGCGCGGAACAGGCGGGCGTTGCGGTTCGCGCCCCGGCCGTCCGGGCGGCGCTCGGCGACCGCGTGGATCACCTGGACGCCAGCCCGGTGCGCGGCGGCGACCAGCCGGGATACATTGCCCAGAGCTCCGGAGGAGCGGGCCTCGCGGGCCAGTTCGGGCAGGGCGCTGTCCGGTCCGACCACCCCCTGCTGGCACTCCACGGTCAGCAGGACGGTGTGCGCGGGGTCGAGGAGGTCCCGCAGCTGCTCGTACGACGGCATCACGCACTCTTTCACCGGGGCTCGGGGCGGTGAGAGTAGCCGTGTCCGGGCGCGGGTGGAAGACGAGGCATTCCTTTTTCTGACGTGATGTCAGAGGATCACCGGTACAGGGTAGTTCTCTGGCACGACGTGGGAGAAGAGGGGGCCGTATGACCGTCACTCAGCAGCGCCGGGGCCGGAAGATCATGATGACGCCGGGCGAGCTGGACGAGTTCCTCACCGCCCAGCGCACCTGCCGGGTCGCGACCGTCTCGGCGGACGGCGCACCGCACGTGAGCGCGCTGTGGTTCGCCTGGGACGGGACGTCGCTGTGGTTGTACTCGGTGGTGCGCAGCAGGCGCTGGGCGCAGTTGCGCCGCGATCCGCGGGTGGCGGTCGTGGTCGACTCGGGCGAGGAGTACGACCAGTTGCGCGGCGTCGAGCTGGCCGGCCGGGTGGAGTTCGTGGGCGAGGTACCGCGCACCGGTGAGCTGTGCGCGGAGCTCGACACGGCCGAGACGCTGTTCGCCCGGAAGAACTTCGGCCTGGACGAGATGCCGCACGACGGGCGGCACGCCTGGGCCCGGCTGACCCCGGAGAAGATCGTCTCCTGGGACTTCCGCAAGCTGGGCGGTGCGTAGGGGTCAGTCGAGCCGGCGGGCCGCCGTGCGCAGGGCCTCGACCGCCGCGCGGATCGAGGGCCGGCGGTCGGCGTCCGCCCGCCAGACGACGTACACATGGCGACGGATCCGCTGCCGCAGCGGGACCAGGACCAGGCCCTCGGGCACGGGACGGCGGCCGAGCAGCGGCGCGATGCACACCCCGAGCCCGGCGGCGACCAGGCCGAGCTGGGTGTGGGTCTCGCCGGCGCGGTGGCCGATGATCGGCTCGATGCCCTTGGACCGCAGCGTGAACATCAGCCACTCGTGGCAGAACTCGCCCTCGCCCCAGGTGATCCACTCGTCCTCGGCGAACTCGGCGAGGTCCACCTCGTCCCGGCCGGCGAGCCGGTGCCCGGCGGGCATGGCGACCTCCGCGGGATCGTCCAGCAGGGGCGCCTTGACCAGGCCGTCCGGGACGGGCATCGGCTTGTTGTACCAGTCCAGGACGACGGCCAGGTCGAGATCGCCGCGGACCACCCCGGCGACGCCCTTCTCCGGCTCCAGCTCGCTGGAGCGCAGGCGCAGCCCGGGATGCTGGGCGCGCAGGGTGGCCAGCGCGTCCGGGAACAGGCCGCGGGCGGCGGTCGGGAAGGCGGAGAGCCGGAGTTCGCCCACGACCTGGCCGCGGTGCGCCTCCAGGTCGGACTCGGCCAGCTCGACCTGCGACAGGATGCGCCCCGCGTGCTCCGACAGCAG
The DNA here is from genome assembly GCF_025642175.1 of Streptomyces albidicamelliae. Classification (NCBI taxonomy): domain Bacteria; kingdom Bacillati; phylum Actinomycetota; class Actinomycetes; order Kitasatosporales; family Streptomycetaceae; genus Streptomyces; species Streptomyces albidicamelliae. Next base: position 1,595,799 of record NZ_CP106795.1, read on the forward strand.
CCGGCCGGCGTCCGTGAGGCGTACGCCGCGCCCGTTCTTGGCGAGGAGCTGCTGGCCGATCTCCCGCTCCAGCTTGCTCAGCTGCTGGGAGACCGCGGACGTGGTGACGTGCAGCGCCTCGGCCGCCGCGCTGACCGAGCCGTGCCGGGCCAGGGCGTCCAGGGTGCGCAGGCGCTCGATGTTCAACATGTAAGAGATACTAAGAGATATCGAGTGACAATTCTCGATTGTGCTACGAGGTTGCTTCAAGCATCGTTGACGCCATGAGCACGGTCACCGCACCCCGGACCCAGTCCCCCGCACCCGCCCGCCCCCGCGCCCGCCTCGACTGGCGCCTGCGCTTCGGCGCCCTCTCCCTGATCTGGGGCTTCAGCTTCCTGCTGATCAAGGTGGGCACGGACGGGTACGCGCCGTTCCAGGTGACGCTCGGGCGGCTGGTGTTCGGTTCGGCGGTGCTGGCGGCGGCGATGGCCGTGAAGCGGCAGCGGCTGCCGCGCGGGGCCCGTCTGTGGGGCCACATGGCGGTCGCCGCGTTCTTCCTGAACGCCCTGCCGTTCTCCCTCTTCGCCTACGCGGAGCTGACGATCCCGTCCACGCTGGCCGGCATCTGCAACGCGACGTCCCCGCTGTGGGGCATGGCGCTGTCCCTGGTCGCCCTCTCCGAGGACCGGCCCACCCGGGTGCGCGTCGCCGGTCTCGGCCTCGGCTTCCTCGGCGTTCTGACGGTGCTCGGCGCCTGGCAGGGCTTCCACGGTCTGGACGCGAGGGGCACGGCGATGGCGCTGCTCGCCTCCCTGAGCTACCCGGTGGGGTGGATCTACGTCCGGCGGAAGCTGGCGGGCACGGGCAACTCCCACCTGTCGATGACGGGCGCGCAGCTGATGCTGGCGACGCTCCAGCTGGCCGTCGTCACCCCGCTGTTCGCCGGGTTCCCCACCCATGTCTCCGTGGTGCCGCTGCTGGCGATCGCCGCGCTGGGCGCGCTGGGCACGGGGCTGGCGGTGCTCCTCCAGTACGGGCTGGTCGCCGAGGTCGGCCCGACCACCGCGCAGATGGTCACGTACTTCATCCCGGTCATCGCCACGGCCGCGGGCGTGGCGATCCTGGGAGAGTCACTGCGCTGGACCACACCGGTGGGCGCGGTCGTCGTCCTGGCGGGCGCGGCCCTCACCCAGGTCCGCCGCCGGGGCGCCTAGCGATTCGGCGCGTGCCGGGGCGCGGGTCGCCGATGTCCTCCGGCCCCCACTCGGCCCCGCCCGTACGCCCAGCCGTGGACGCGGCCCGGGGAGGGTCGGACCGCGCGTGCGCCTAGGGCCTGTCGTTTGGATCATGCCCGCGTCGCGGTCGGCCGACAAGGCACCGTGAGCCAGGCCGGCCTGGTCCGAACGACAGGCCCTAGCCGTAGACCCGGACCGGGGAGGGGCGGACCGCTGTCGCGACCGCGGTCGCCAGCGGGGTGATGTCCTCCGGGGTGAGGGGTGAGACCGTGATGCGGATGCCGGGCGGGGACGCCAGCCGGAAGCGGGCGCCCGGGGCGACCGCCCATCCCGCCTGGAGGAGGCGGGCCACCGCGCCGGTCTCGTCGGGCACCGGCACCCACACGTTCATCCCGCTGCGGCCGTGCGCCGCGACCCCGTGGGTCGCCAGCGCGTCGACGAGGGCATTCCGGCGGGCGCCGTACGACTGCGCCACCGCCGCCCGGTCGACCGCGCCGTCCGCCCACAGCCGGACCACGGCCCGCTGCAGCAGCAGGCTCACCCAGCCAGGGCCGAGGCGCTGCCGGCCCCGCACCCGGTCGACGGTGACACCGTCGCCGGTGAGGACGGCGAGTCGCAGGTCGGGGCCGTAGGCCTTGGCGGCGGAGCGGACGAAGGCCCAGTGCCGGGTGACGCCGGCGAGCGGGTGCAGCGGCAGGTCGACGATGCCGTGGCCGTGGTCGTCCTCGATGAGCAGCGTCTCCGGGTGCGCGCGCAGCACCGCCCGCAGGTCGTGCGCGCGCGACGCGGTCACGGAGGCGCCGGTCGGGTTCTGCGCGCGGTCGGTGACGATGAGGGCGCGGGCCCCGGACTCCAGGGCGCGACGCAGGTCGTCGGGGCGCGGCCCGTCGTCGTCGACACCGACGGGGACCGGGCGCAGCCCGAGAGCGGGGACCAGGTCGAGGGCGCTGCCCCAGCCGGGGTCCTCCAGGGCGACCGCGTCGCCCGGCCTGAGATGGGCGGCGAGGACGCGTTCGATGGCGTCCAGGGAGCCGGAGGTGACCGTCACCGGGCCCGTCGGCAGGCCGTCGGCGTCGAACTCGGCACGCGCGAGGCGGACGAGTTCCGCGTCGACGGGGTCGTCTCCGTAGAGGACGGGCCGGCGGTCGCCCTGCTCGGCCGCCGCGGCCAGGGCCGGTGCCAGGCGGGGCAACAGGGCCGTATCGGGGTTGCCGGTGGACAGGTCGCGGCCCCCCGCGGGCACCTCCACCCGCAGTTCCTCACGGCCGGTGGTGGCCGGCTTGGGCCGGACCCGACTGCCCCGGCGGCCGGCCGTCTCGATGACCCCGCGTTCCCGCAGGATGCGGTAGGCGGCCGCGACGGTGTTCGGGTTCACCCCCAGCTGGGCCGCCAACTCCCGCATGGGAGGCAGGGGTTGCCCCGGCTGCAGCTCGCCCGCACCCACCGCCCGCTCCACACCGGCGGCGATCTCGGCTGCGCCCCGTCCTTGAATCCGATACTCTCCTAGCACAAAGCCTATTATGCACTAGTGCAATAGAGATCGCCAGGAGGACCCGTCATGCAGGGCACGACCGAGGAAGCGCGGACCGCCGCCTACACGCCGACCGACCGCACCGTCCCCACGCGCTCCGCGGACCGGGCGTCGTACGACAAGGAACTGGTCCACGCGATACTCGACGAGGGATACGTCTGCCACCTCGGCTTCGTCCGCGACGGCGCGCCGGTGGTGCTGCCGACGCTGTACGGCCGGGTCGGCGAGCGCCTCTACGTCCACGGGTCCACCGGCTCGCGCCCGCTGCGGATGACCGGCCAGGCCGACCCCGGCCTGCGGGTGTGCCTCACAGTCACGCACGTCGACGGGCTGGTGCTGGCCCGGTCGGCCTTCCACCACTCGATCAACTACCGCTCGGTCGTGGTGCACGGTGTCGCGCACGAGGTGACCGACCCCGAGGAGCGGCGGCTGGCCCTGGACGCGCTGGTGGACCACGTCGTCGCGGGCCGGGCAGCCGACTCCCGGCCCGCGAACAAGAAGGAGCTGGCCGCCACCGCGGTGATCCGCCTCGACCTCCGGGAGGTGTCGGCCAAGGTCCGCACCGGCGGCGCCCACGACGAGCCGGAGGACCTGGGCCTCCCCCACTGGGCCGGCGTCGTCCCGCTCCGCAAGGGCTACGACACCCCCGTCGCCAACGCCGACCTCGCGCCCGGCATCGGACTGCCGGACTACCTGTCGGCGCCCTGACGGGCATCGCCGCGGGCGGCGGGCCCACGGGTCACACCGGCGCGGGCTGCCGCCGGGCCCCGCGTGCCTCGCTCACGGCGAGTCCGGCGACCGCGCCCAGCAGGAGCAGGGTGCCGGCCGCGGTGGCCGCGGTGAGCCGCTCGCCGAGCAGGGCCACGGCGAGCACGGCCGCGGTCACCGGTTCCAGCAGCATGATCACGGACACGGTGGCGGACCGTACGACGGCCGCACCCGCGAAGTAGAGCGCGTACGCCAGGGCCGTCGGCACCGCCGCGGTGTACAGCAGCAGCCACAGCAGCCGCGCCGGGTGGGCGGTGTGCGGCAGCAGTCCCTCGTGCAGCGCGAACGGCAGCAGGCACAGGGCGGTCACGGCGAACGCCCCCACGGTGGTGTCGGACGCGTCGGCACTGCCGTCCCGGCCCCACCAGCGGGTCAGCAGGGTCATGGCGCCGTACCCCGCCGCCGACACCAGCGCCAGCAGCACACCGGCCGGGCGGACGGTCGCGGCCGAGCCGCCGAAGGTGAGGACGGCCAGTCCGCCGAGCGCACCGGCGACGGCCAGGACGCCTCCGGCGCCGAGCCGCTCCCCCAGCAGGAGCCGGGCGCCGAGCGCGATCAGCACCGGGCCCGCGCCGAGCGTGACGACGGTGGCCACGGCCAGTCCGGTGGACCCGACGGCCGCGAAGTAGGCGGTCTGGAACACCGCGAGGCCCAGGCCGGTGGCCACCGCGCGGCCGACCCGGCGGCCCGGGGTTCGACGGCGACCGGGCGGACGCGCGGACGCAGCCCGCGGCCGGCCAGCAGCAGCAGGAGCCCCAGCGCACAGCGCCAGAAGGACAGCCCGAAGGCGCCCATGTCACTGGTCCGGTAGACCAGCGAGGCCGCGGCGCCGGCGGTGCCCCAGGCGGCACCGGTGATGATCAGATAGAGCAGGCCACGCCCCACGGGCAGGCCGGATGCGACGTTCGACAAGGGATTCTCTCCGCAGAGGCGCACACGGTGGTGCGGAAGTTCGAGGGCGACCCCTTCGGGCGGGGCGCGCGGACTTCAGCTGCGGGCTGCACCGTCGGACCCGGCGCGGATGCGCCGGGCATGTGTACCGGAAGCCCGCCTCAGACGGCCGGGGGCGGGAGGACGAGTGCGTTCGACGCCATGTCCAGCACCCTAGGCCGCCGTACCGCGAGCGGACAACTCCAGTTCCGCACCGCCCTGGGCGACCGGCCGCGGGGAGCCGTCGGCCGGCGCGGAGGACTGGGCGATGAACGCGCCGACCAGCACGATCGCCCCGCCCGCGATCTGCGGCGCGGACAGGTGCTCGCCGAGCAGCACCCAGGCCAGCACGGTCGCGATCACCGCTTCCAGGCAGGCGACGACACCGGCGACCTGCGGGGACAGCCGCCGCACGGAGAGCACTCCGGTGACGTAGGCGGCCACCGTGGCGATCAGCACGATCCACGCCAGCAGCGCGAAGGCCGGCACGGCGGTGCCGTCGAGGTGCGCGGAACCGGCCAGCACCGACCAGTCCATGCCCCAGGGGCGGGCGACGACCGTCAGCACGGCGGCGCCACCGAGGAGCCCGTAGGCGATGACTCCGAGCGGATCGGGGGCCTCGTCGCCGGCGTCGCCGCCCTGGTCGGAGAGGACGAAGTAGCCGACCTGGCAGCAGGCCGCGCCGAGCGCGAGCAGCAGGCCCAGCGCGTCGAAGCTCAGCCCGGACCAGACCTCGACCACGCAGGCGAGACCGCCGGCCGCGAGGACCACGCCGAGCGCGGCGGCACGGGTGACGGGCCGCCGCTGCACGAACCGCACCCAGCCGAGGACGAGGGCGGGAGCCAGGTACTCGATCAGCAGCGCCACGCCCACCGGGATGCGGGAGAGCGCGGCGAAGTAGCAGGCCTGCACACCGGCGACCGCGAGCAGCCCGAAGCCGGCGAGCAGCGCCGGACGGCGGCGCAGCAGGGCGCGGTGCCGCACGGCGAGCGGCAGCATGACCAGGGCGGCGCCGGTCACCCGCAGCCACACCACGTGGAGCGGGTCCAGACCCGCCTCGATCAACGGCTTGGCGGCCACTCCGGACCCGCCGAAGGCCAGGGCCGAGGCGAGCGCGAGACCGAGCCCGACACCCTTGCCGCGGCCGCCCTGACTGCTCACAGACGTATGCACCGGCACATGATGACAGGAGAAGACAGTACCGTCACCACTGTTGGCACCTGTCTCAGCTGGTGGACGGCCTGCCGCACCGGGCGCCGCAGCGCCGGCGGCTCGCCCTGCCGGCACCGGCCGAAGCGCCGGCGGGTCACCGTGCCGTCCACGGCCGAAGCATCAGCAGGTCGCCGTTCCGGCTACGGCCGGCGCGTCACGAGTTCGCGGCGCCGTCGCCGGCCGACGCGTCACCAGGTCACCCTGTCGTCGCCGACCGCGGCGTCAGCAGGACACCGTGCCGTCCACGGCCGAATCGCCAACAGGACACCGTTCCGCTTACGGCCCGGATCGCCGGCGGCTCGCCCTGCCGGCACCGGCCGAAGCGTCAGCAGGACACCGCGGCCGTCCCCGGCCGAACCGTCACGAGTTCGCGGTGCCATCGCCGACCGACGCGTCAGCAGGACACCGTGCCGTCCACGGCCGCAGCGTCAGCAGGTCGCCGTGCCCTCGCCGGTGGGCTGCTCGGCGGTGCTCTCGACCCGGGCGGTCAGTTCCCGTGCGGAGATGCCGGCCCGCCCGAGGACTTCGACGGCGCGGGAACGCGGGTCGGCGAGGAGCGCGGCGAACAGGTCGGTGCCGCTGACTCGGTCCTCGCCCCGGCGCGCGGCACGCTCGCGCGCCCTGGCGAGGGCCGCGAACGCGGCGGGCGACCAGCCCGCTCCGTCCCGGGGCCCGCCGTGCGCGGCACGGGCGGGAGGAACCACACCTGCCGCCGGAGCGGGCGGACCGGCCGGTGCGGTCACCGCACGGGCGGGGGAACCACACCTGCCGCCGGGGCGGGCGGACCGGCCGGTGCGGTCACCGCACGGGGCTCGGGGGCGTGACGGACGACCCCGGTTCGGCCGGCGCGGGTACCGCCGCCGGCGCCCCGGAGTCCTCCACCGTGCTCTGCCAGCGCAGTCCGTAGCCGATGCTGCGCTGCACGAGATAGCCGAGCAGCCGGACGAGCCGGGGCGCCCCGCCGACGGCGGCACGCACCTCGGGGTCGTGCTCGAGGAGGGAGTGCAGCAGGTGGGCGGTGTCGACCTGGCGGTCCCCGTCCCGGACCGCCCTGCGGCGGGCACCGGCGAGCACCGCTGCCGGCTCGGCGTCGAGCCCTGCATCGTCCGCGAAGTGCGCAGCCGCCTCGTCCCGGACGGCAAGGGGGGCTGTACGGGGTTGCACATCCCCCACCTCATCAGCCACAACGAGGGGCGTCATCCACGAGGGGAACCATTTGCGCGTCCCACACCGAGTGGACAACCCCGGCCGGAATCTCATCCTTACGGAGGAGATCTGACCGGTTCGGCACAGGACACCGGAACCTGGCCGGCGCTCCTGGCTCACCCGGGTCCGTCTCCCGACCACCGCCCTGACGGTTCATCAGTATTGAATGTTCACGCCTCTGCGGCTACTTTCCGCGACACCGTAGCCCGATACGCCCGACCCGAAGGGGTGGTCGCATGGCCGAAGTCAGCGCGGAGGCACGCATCCAGGCGCCGGCCGAGAAGGTGTGGGCCCAGCTCACCGACTGGCCGTCGTACCCGGAGTGGAACGCGACCCACACCAGCTTCCCCGAGGGCGGCCCCAAGACCCTGGCGGTCGGCGGGACGTTCCAGGAGAACATGAAACTGATGGGCTTCCCCGCGGAGGTCGACTGGACCATCGAGGAACTGGAGCCGGCCCGGGTGCTCGCGATTCGCGGCAAGGGCCCGATGGCGGTGACCGTCGCCACCCGCTACACGCTCACCCCCGACGGAGAGGCCACAACCCTGCGCATCGACGGCGAGTTCACGGGAGCCGCGGTGTCGTTGATGGCGGGCAAGCTCAAGGACTCCGCGACGGCCGCCCTGAACGAGTCGCTGCGCAAGCTGGACGGTCTGGTGACCTGAGCCGGGACGCGGAAAGGCGCCCCGCGCGGGTGTCGCGCGGGGCGCCTTCACGGCCGTTGGCTCAGTGCTCGTCGGCCAGGATGAGGTACAGCTTCTTACGGGCGTCGTTGATGACGGTCAGCGCCTTCTCGCGCTGCTCCTTGCTGCCGGTCTTCCAGACCTGGCCGAAGGCCTCCATCAACCCGAAGCCTGCCTGACGGATCTCGCTGAGGGCCTCCCAGTCGACCCCGCGCGAAGCCTCCTCCCAGGGGGCCTCCGGGCCCTCCTCGGCGGCGCTGCGCCCGGTGTCCGTGAGGGAGAACAGCTTCTTGCCGCCCTCGCTCTCGCTGGCGATCAGGCCCTCGTCCTCCAGCAGTTGCAGGGTGGGGTAGACCGAGCCGGGGCTCGGCTTCCACGCGCCGCCGCTGCGTTCGGCGATCTCCTGGATCATCTCGTAGCCGTGCATGGGCCGCTCCTTGAGCAGGGCCAGGATCGAGGCGCGCACGTCACCTCGCCGCGCCCTTCCTCGCGGGCCCCCGCGCCCTCGCGGCCCCCAGGGTCCGGGGCCGAACCCGGGACCACCCGGGCCGAAACCCGGACCGCCCGGACCGAAGGGCCCGAAAGCCGCCCGCCGGCCCTCGAAGCCGCCCTGGCCCCAGCGGCCGGGGCCCTCGTGCCGATGTCCACGCTCGTATCCGTGGGAACGCATCGCGATCACTCCATTACATCGATGATCTGTCGTGTATGCATCGCGTATCGTTCGCGATGGCTCAACGATATATCGGAACCGATTGCCTGACAACCCTCCCCACACCCGGGGCGTAGCTGCTCTCTGGACTTGCAGGTCCAATTTCTGGCTCGCACAGTGGCCTCGCACAGTGGCTTCGTACCGAACGAACCGAGAGACCCGAGCAACGGAGTGGATCATGTCGATGTCGATGCGACTTGCGGGCCGGACTGCCCTGGTGACCGGCGCGACCAGCAACATCGGGCGGGCCATCGCGGAGGCGTTCGCCGCGGAGGGTGCCCAGGTCGCCGTGTCGGGCCGCAGTCCCGAGCGCGGCCGGGAGGTCGTCGAGGGGATCCGCGCACGCGGCGGACTCGCCGACTTCGTTTGGGCCGACCTGGACGGGAGCGCCGCCGCCTCGACGGCACTGGCGCGGGAGGCGGCACGGGTCCTGGGCGGCCGTGTCGACGTGCTGGTCAACAACGCCGGCATCTACCCCGGCGACACCACGGCGGCCACCGACGAGAAGACCTTCGACGAGGTGTACGCGGTCAACGTGAAGGCGCCGTTCTTCCTCACCGCGGCCGTCGCGCCCGCCATGGTGGACGCCGGCGGCGGGACGATCATCAACCTGGGCTCCTGGATCGCACGCCTCGGCATCCCGGTCGGTGCCCTCTACAGCTCCACCAAGGGCGCCATGGAGACGCTGACCCGCGCCTGGGCGGCGGAGTTCGGCCCGCACGGGGTGCGAGTGAACGCGATCTCCCCCGGCGTGGTGCAGACGGCCGCCCCCGGGGAGGTCCACCCCGCCGAGGTCATGATGAAGGGCACGCCCGCGGGACGGATGGGCACCCCCGAGGCCGTCGCCGACGCCGCGGTGTACCTGGCCGGGGACGAGTCCTCCTTCGTCCACGGCATCGTCCTGGACGTCGACGGCGGCCGCACCGCGGCAGCCGTGATCGCCGGGTGAGGAAAGGGGACGCGGCCGGTCCCGCGACGCGCCCTCAGGAGAGCGGCGGAGCCGCCCGGCGCAGGTCCTCGATGCCCTGGTCGAGGGCGGCGCGCAGGTGGGTGGAACGGCCCGTCGACAGCAGGATGGAGACACCCCCCTGGACCGCGGCGAGCAGCGCCGCCGCGCGCGCGTCCACGTCGACTCCGGCGGGGAGCCTGCCGGTCGCCTGCAGCGACCGGATGCCCGCGGCCAGGCCCTCCTGCCAGCGCCGCATCAGCTCGATCACGATCGCCCGCGCCCCCGGGGTCGAACGCCCGACCTGAAGGAACAGCGAGCCGAGCGGGCAGGTGTCCCCCTGGGCCTCGTACCGCTCGACCACCACGTCCCGCCACCGTTCCCAGGCCTCCCACGAGTCGAGGCGGCCGAGTTCGGGCTGCTGGTCCTCGATGACCTGATCCGCCTCGAACCGCGCCACGGCGAGGAGCAGTTCGTCCTTGCCGGCCGGGAAGTAGTGGAACAGCTGGCTCTTGCTGGTGCTGGTCCGCGCCATCACGTCCTCCAGGGTCGCCGTCGCGACACCCTTCTCCCGCAGCACCTCGGCGGCCCCTTCGACGATCCGGCTCCGGGTCGCCCGCCCCTTCGCGGTCAGTTTCGCGCCCACGCCCGCCTCCTCCGCAATGGACCATGCGGTCCATCGTAGGCAGGGCAGGGTTCAGGAGGCCTCGTTCGCGCGCAGGGGGCAGGCGGTCCCGGCCCGGGAGGTGAGGTCGGCCCGCAGAGCCGCGAGCGCGGCCATGCGCTCGTCGACGAGGCGGATCTTTTCCGCCAGCAGGGCGGACAGCGCCTCGCCACTGTCCGGGGCGTCCCGCAGTTCCGCACCGTGCCGGGCGATCTCGGCGAGGGTGAACCCCAGCGACTGCGCGGTGCGGACGTGGCGCAGCCAGGTCACCGTCTCCGGCCGGAAGTCGCGGTAGCCGTTGGGCAGGCGGTCGCCCGCGATCAGGCCGATCTTCTCGTAGAAGCGCAGCGTGTCCTTGGACACCCCGCTGCGCGCGGCCAGTTCTCCGATCCGCATGGCTCCCCCGCCGCTCGGTCGACTTGACCTTGGAGCGTACTCCGCTGTCTAGCGTGAGCGGCGCCCGAGCAAGCCCCTCCCGAGGAGTCCCGATGAGCCCTGCCGCCCCCGCCTACCTGCGTCTCGTCCGGACGAGCGGCTGGTACGACCTGGTCGTCACGGCCGGTTTCGCGACCCCCTGGAGCTACGCCCTGGTGCACCGTCTGCTGTCGGCCGCGGGGGACGCGGCGGGTCTCGGCACCATGCCCGCACTCACCCCGATGCAGACGCTCTACGCCAACCTCATGGGCTCGGTCGTGGTGGCCTGGTCCCTCCTGCGGGTGCTACGGCCCGTTCCGGAGCACGGGCTGCTGGACGGGATGGCGCGCGTCCTGTTCTCCCTCTGGCAGGCCTATGCGCTGGCGCACGGCGGGCCGGCGGTGCTGTGGCCGTTCCTCGTGGTGGAGATGTCGTTCGGGGCTGCGCAGCTCCTCCCGTGGGCGTGGGCGGTCCGCGCGACCGCCGGGCGGAAATCAGTCCGGCAGCCGTGAATTGGCCTTGGGCGTGGCGCCGGCGCGTTCACTAGCGTCGGCGCCATGCGTATCCGAATCGTCGACGCCTTCACCGACCGCCCCTTCGCCGGCAACCCGGCCGGAGTACTGCTCCTCGACGACGTCTTCCCGGACGACGACTGGCTCCAGAACGTCGCCATGGAGGTCAACCACGCCGAGACCGCGTTCGCGCACCGGCTGCCCGGAGACGGCGAGGCGGACTGGGCACTGCGCTGGTTCACCCCGGTCGCCGAGGTCGCGATGTGCGGCCACGCCACCCTCGCCACGGCCCACGTGCTGCGCACCACCGGTGCCCACGAGGGCCCGGTGCGGTTCGCCACCCGCAGCGGTGTGCTCATCGCCACGCCCGCTGCGGACGGCTCGGTCACCCTGGACTTCCCGACGGCCCCGCTCACCCGCGTGGAGGCGCCGGCCGGGGTCGCGGAGGCACTGGGCGCGGAGCCGGCCGCGGCCTTCGACACCGGCCCGAACGTGGGCGACCTCCTCGTGGAACTGGCCGACGAGAAGACCGTCCTCGGCCTCTCCCCCGACCACAGGGCGCTCGGCGCCCACTCCGCGCGCGGCATCATCGTCACCGCCCGGGCCGAGGACCCGGCCCGGGGCTACGACTTCGTCTCCCGCTGCTTCTTTCCCAACGTCGGCATCGACGAGGACGCGGTGACCGGCAGCGCCCACACGGCACTCGCCCCGCACTGGGCGGCCCGTCTCGGCCGCGACGACCTCACCGGGCTCCAGGCGTCCCCGCGCAGCGGGCTGGTGCGCGTCGGTCTGCGCGGCGCGCGCACGCTGCTCACCGGGCACGCGGTCACGGTCATCGAGGGCGAGCTGCGCGCCTGAGCGGCGCCCGCGGCGGTCAGGCCGTCGGCAGCCAGCCCACCTTCCCCGCGAGCAGGGCGTAGCCGACGAACGCGCCGATGTCGAGCAGCGAGTGCGCGACGACCAGCGGGCCGACCCGGCCCCAGCGGCGGTACAGCCAGACGAACACCACGCCCATGACCATGTTGCCGATGAAGCCGCCGATGCCCTGGTAGAGGTGGTACGAGCCGCGCAGCACCGCGCTGGCGACCAGCGCGGTGCCCGGGGTCCAGCCGAGCTGGCCCAGCCTGCGCAGCAGGTAGCCGACGACGATGACCTCTTCGAGGATCGCGTTCTGCAGCGCGGACAGGACGAGCACGGGGTACTTCCACCACACGTCGGGAAGTGCCTCGGGTACGACGGTGAGGTTGAATCCGAAGCCGCGGGCGGCCAGGTAGAAGGCGATGCCGGTGCTGCCGATCACGGCCGCGACGGCGGCTCCCCGGCCGAGGTCGGGCCACGGGCGGGTGCGGTCGAAGCCGAGCGTCCGCATGCTCCGTCCCTCGCGCATCAGCAGGTGGGCGACGAGCGCCACGGGCACCAGGGCGGAGGCGATGCCGAAGAGCTGCCAGGCGAGGTCGAGCCATGGGCGGCCGGGTGCCGCCGAGGCGTTCAGGGTGGCAGCCTGGTCCTTCAGACCGCCCGGCTTGGTGACCGAGCCGATGAAACTGATCAGCGCGGAGACACCGCTCGCGCCCAGCGAGAGCGCGAGGACGAGCAGCGTCTCGTCGCGCAGCATCCGCCGCGGATCACGCTCCCGCATCCCGGAATCGGCCACCGACTCAGCGTCCACCTGCACTCCTGCCTCCACCGGCTCATGGACCCCCGGCCCACCTTCGCCCGCAAGGATCGCAGAAGAGCCTGGGAGCACCCCGCCAAGGCCCACGCCCAGGGCTCCCGGATGAGCGCATCGCGGTACGCAGGACCTGGCAAGGGCGGCTCGCAGGACCTGGCAAGGGCGGCTCGGTGGGCTGAGGGGGCCGAGCGCCCGGCACGCCCGCAGCGCCCGCAGCGCTCACCGCGCGACCGGCGACCGGCGACCGGCGACCGGCGACCGGCGACCGGCGACCGGGTAGAACGAACCGGCCCGCCCGCACGTCGTCAGCGCAGGCCGATACCCCGCCCGGCCCCCTGACGCAGCCGATCGCAGTCGATCGCAGCCGATCACCGCGGCCCCCGGCACAGAGCGGCGCCCAGCCGACGGTCTTCGCGGGCACCCCTCAGCCGGCCACGACGCACCTCTGCGGGCTCAGCCCAGCGGTACCGGTTCGGGCAGGCCGACCGGCCAGGTGTGGACCGGTTCGCCCACGTGCATCAGCTCGGCGTAGCGCCGTGTCGTCGCGGCCAGCGCGGCCTCACGGCTCAGGCCCTGCTCCAGGGCGCGGTGGAAGGTCGCCGCCTGCCAGGACGCGCCGTTGACCCGGCGCCGGCAGCGTTCCTCGATGACGCCAAGGTAGAGGTCGCGGTCGGCGGCCTCGACGCCCCACGCGTCCAGCCCGGCGGCGGCGAGCGGCAGCAGTTCGTCGCGGACCAGGGTCACCGCGTCGACCTCGCCCGTACCGCCGTACCGGCCCCGGCGCGGCCAGACGAACCGCGCGTCGATCCCGTGCCGGCAGGCCGCGTCGAAGTTGGCCTCGGCCACCTCGAAGGGCATCCGGGTCCACACCGGGCGGGACTCCTCGGCGAGGGCGCGCACCAGGCCGTAGTAGAAGGCCGCGTTGGCGATCACGTCGGTGATGGTCGGCCCGGCCGGCAGTACCCGGTTCTCCACCCTGAGGTGCGGGACGCCGTCCGCGATGCCGTACACCGGCCGGTTCCAGCGGTAGATCGTGCCGTTGTGCAGGACCAGCTCGGCGAGCTTGGGAACGCCACCCGCCTCCAGGACCTCCAGCGGTTCCTCGTCGTCGCACAGCGGCAGCAGCGCCGGGAAGTAGCGCAGGTTCTCCTCGAACAGGTCGTACGCGGAGGTGATCCAGCGCTCGCCGAACCAGGTGCGCGGCCGTACGCCCTGCGCCTGGAGCTCGGGGGGCCGGGTGTCGGTGGACTGCAGGAACAGCGGCGGCCTGGACTCGCGCCACAGCTCGTGACCGAAGAGGAACGGCGAGTTGGCGCCGACGGCGATCTGCGCGGCGGTCGCCACCTGCGCCGCGTTCCACACGTCGGCGAACCGGCCCGGAGTGACCTGCAGGTGCAGCTGCACGGACGTGCACGCCGCCTCGGGCACGATCGACTTGGACGTGCAGACCAGGTGCTCCACGCCCTCGATGTCGAGCCGGAAGTCCTCCCCGCGCGCGGCCACGATCTGGTCGTTGAGCAGGGTGTACCGGTCGACCTCGGACAGGTTGGAGGAGACCAGGTCGTCCCGGTCCAGGGTGGGCAGGATGCCGATCATCACGATGCCCGCGTCCACCTCGCCGGCCTTGCGGTCGGCGTAGGCGAGCGAGGTCCGCAGTTCTTCGGCCAGCCGGTCGAATACCCGTCCGCCCAGCCGGTGCGGGGCGATGTTGACCTCCAGGTTGAACATCGCCAGTTCGGTCTGGAAATCTCGGCTCGCGATGCGCTCCAGTACCTGCCCGTTCAACATTTTGGGCATGCCGTCGGATCCCGCGAGATTCAATTCGATCTCGACCCCCATGAGGTTCTTGGGGCGATCGAACCGCTTCTCTGCCAGCAGGCGCTCGAGTCCCGTCAGGCACTTTTGGAGCTTTTCGCGGTAGCGCTGGCGATCGGACAGGTCGAACTGCCCTGCCGCGACCTTCTCCCCCATCGAAGTGTCCCTCCTCGGATGGGCGGGCCGACGATCCGGCCGCCGGGCTCTCCCGGGTCAGGTGGGATGATGCCCAGCCCGGGCGATCGATAACGTCCCGCGCGGGCCCGGCGCCCGCTAGTCTGTCGAATGTTCCCCGCGGCACATTCACGGGGCATGCTGCACCGTGCATCTTCGGGTGCCCCGAACGCCTCGTGAAAAACGCCGACGACATTCGGCCGACCGCTACCGGCGCGTAGAACCAGGTCAGCGGTGAGGTACCGGCTCGGGAATCGGGATGAGCCCCGCAAATCGACGACTCATTAGCGCCTTGCGGGACTTACCGAAATGGGATAGACGAAACAACGGCCGAACATGCGTCATATAAACTTCGTCCACAAGGCAGAAGGTTGGCGCCCTCGGTCCTGGTTCCTGCCGCGTTCCTGCCGTCACCACGACGGGCGGCGGGCCGAGCCGCACCCTTTGTTCACCGACCCGGGCCCACACCCCTTTGGCCTTCCGTGAGCAGACAGCGCCGTCCGCCCCACCCCTCCTCGCGCCGCCGCGCCTGTCGACTGAGAGGCGACCCACATGCCGCTTCACGTGCCCCCTGCCCCTGCGCCCGCCCTGCGCTCCGTCCTCACCGCCCTCGGTTCCCCGACCGCGGTGCGTGAGGCCCGCACCCCTTCCCTGCGCGCCGCGCAGGGCCCCGCGACACCCGAACTTCCGCTGCCTGTCCACGTGTTGGACCGCATCACCGCGCAGGGCCTGTCCGCCACCCGACTGGCGGGCTGGCGCTTCCTGATCCGTTGCGGCGACCGGGCCGTCGCCGCGGCGGACACCATGCTCACCCCCGACGGCTGGGCCTTCTCGCACTTCTTCGAGGGCCCGTACGTCACCTCCACCGAGCGCGCACTGGAGCAGGCCGAGGCGCTGCAACAGCCGTACCAGGCACGACTGCTGTCCGTGCCCGGTCTCTACATGCTCACCCTGTGGCTGCACGGCGACTGCGCGGCCGACGGCGCCGAGGGCCACCCGGCGGCCACCGATCTGCTCGTCCCGCTGGCACCGGCACCGCCCGGCATACCCACGCACCGGCCCTTCCCGGTAGCCGAGTTGCTGCCGGTGCTGACCCATCGCGCCACTCCTGTCCCGCTGCTCGGCTCACCCGCCTGACCGAGGGCCTCGTACCCCGCTTCCCTCCAGGGAAGCGGGGTACGACTGTGTGTGCACATGAGGTACGGCTGCGTAGCCGCGCGCCCGGTCGCACCGAGCGGACTAGCCCGTTCTGACCACGGGAAACCACCCGAAGAGACAGTGCAGTTGGACTGAACCGTCCGCGCGGGTGACACGTCATGAACCTATGAGAAGCGGTGCTGCGAAATCCCTGCGGAACGACGCCCAGAGGGCAACACTGGGACCGACCGACTCATCACCACGGGGGACCGGACATGACCACGACACAGCGAAAGATCCCACCCATGTGCCAGCACCAGCCACCGTGCCCGCCAGCAGAATCCGCCGACCGGGAGTCCGCCCGACTCGTGGCGCACCACCCGGAGCAGGGATGGAGTCTGCTGTGCAACGGCGTCCTCCTCTTCGAGGACACCGGTGAGCTGCTGCCCGACGGCCGCATCATCGCTCCGCACCGTCCGCTGGGCGCGGAGCGCGTGATGACCGCCGCCTGAGCAGAGCACGAGCGACCCGAGGGGCCGGCCGCACACACCCGGTGCGCACCGGCCCCGACGTGTGTCCGGGGCCGGTCACCGTCCGTAGCCAGAGGTGACAGTGGGCACGGTTCAGCCCTTGGTCGCGCCCGCCGTGAGGCCGCCGACCAGCTGGCGCTCGGCGACCGAGTAGAAGGCGAGCGCGGGGACCATGGCGAGCACCAGGTAGGCGAAGACCCGCGCGTACTCCGCCGAGTACTGTCCCTGGAACTGCTGGACGCCGATGGGCAGGGTCCACCAGGTGCCGTCGGTGAACACCAGCAGCGGCAGGAAGAAGTTGTTCCAGCTGGTGACCACGGCGAGGACCGAGACCGTGCCGAGCGCGGGCCGGGCCATGGGCAGCAGCACCCGCCAGAAGAACCCGAAGGCACCGCATCCGTCGAGCGTGGCCGCCTCCTCCAGTTCGCCGGGGATCTGCCGGAAGAATCCGCGCAGGATGATGATCGTCATCGGCACTCCGAACGCGGCTTGCGGAAGGATCACCCCGAGCGGGTTGTCCAGCAGGTCCAGGGAGCGCAGCAGCAGGAACAGCGGCAGGGCGGCCACCGCGAAGGGGAACATCAGCCCCAGCGTGAAGCACGTGAACAGCAACTCCCGTCCGCGGAAGGCGAAACGGGCGAAGGAGAAGGCCGCGAGCGCGGACACCGCGACCACGAGGACGGTGGTCGCCACCGCGATCAGCGTGCTGTTCCCGAGGAGCCGCCAGAAGTCGCCCGAGCCGAGGATGCCGGTGTAGTTGCCGGTCAGCCACCGGTCCGGGAGGCCGAACGGATTGCGGGACAGCTCGTCGGTGGACTTGAAGCCGGACAGCACGGCGTACGCCAGGGGCACCAGCATCACCACGCCGACCACGACGAGGATCGCGTGCAGCGGCAGCGTCCGTAAGGTCCTACGGCTCATGTGCCGGCTCCCCTCATCGTGGTGGTGGCCCCTTCCAGGTCACGGCGGAGCACGAACCGCTGGTAGGCGAGGGCGAAGACGAGGCAGATGCCGAACATGACCACGCTGATCGCGCTGGCGTAGCCGACCTGGTAGCGCTTGAAGCCGTACTGGAACACGGTCACGGCCATCGTCTCGGAGTGGTGGTCGGGACCGCCCTGGGTCACGACCCACACCAGGTCGAACAGCTGGATCGACCCGATGACGGACAGGAAGACGCTGATGCGCAGGGTGGGCGCGAGCAGCGGCAGGGTGACGTTGCGGAAGCGCTGCCAGGGGCCCGCGCCGTCGATCAGCGCGGCCTCGGTCAACTCGGCCGGGACCGCCTGGAGTCCGGCCAGATGGAGCATCATGTGGAAGCCGAAGTACTTCCAGGTCATGACCAGGAAGAGAGTCGCCATGACGGAGGAGGGCCCGGCGAACCACTCGCCGCCCAGGCCGTCGAGGCCGACCGCGCCGAGGACGTGGTCGGCGAGCCCGTCGCCGGGGGCGAAGACCATGCCGAACAGCACACCGGTGATGGCCTCGGACAGGACGTACGGCGCGAAGAACAGCGTCCGGTAGACGGCCCGCCCGCGCAGCCGCTGGTTGAGCAGTACGGCCATGGCCAGGGCGAAGGGCAGCTGGAGGGCGAGCGACAGGACGACCAGGACCAGGCAGCGCCAGAGGTCGCCCAGGAAGACCGGGTCCTCGAACAGCCGGGTGAAGTTGTCGCCGCCGGCATAGTCGGAGGGCATGCCGAACCCGCCCCAGCGGAAGAAGGCGGCGTACAGCGCGAACAGCACCGGCAGCAGTACCAGTCCGGTGAACAGCAGCAGCGCGGGCAGCTGGAAGCCCACCGCGGTGAGCCAGTGCAGCGCGCGCCGCCGTGTCCGCCCGCCGGCCGCGTCCGGTGCCGTTCGGCCGGCGGCGGAGCCGGTGCGCCGGTCCGGGAGGAAGGTGGAGGTCATCGCCGGTTACTGCGCTTCCCCGGCGGCCTTCGTGATCGACCGCGCCACCTGCTCGGGTGTCCTGGACCCGGCGATCAGCGCGGTCACACTGTCGTTGACCTCCTGGCCGACGGCGGGCGCGTAGGCCTGGTCGAGGTAGAGCTGGAAGCCGGTCGCGGCCTTCAACTGGGCTTGTACGGCCTTGAGGTTGCGGTCGCCGAGGGCGCTCTCGGCGGCGGGGACGACCGGCAGCACTCCGGTCTTCCGCACGAGTGGCGTCGTTCTCCAGTTGGACGATCTTGATTCTGACCGTGGGGTGCTCGGCCTCGAACTTCTTGGCGAGGCCGGCCCACACGGTCTTGGTCGGCTCCGTGGTCGAGATGTTCCACCACTCGATCGTGGTCGTCCCCGAGGACGACCCTCCGTCCGAGTCGCCGCCGCAACCGCTGAGCGCGGTCGCTCCCAGGCCGGCGGCCACGGAGGCCGCCAGAAAGCCGCGGCGGGACAGTGCGGGGTCGCCCATCATGCGCTCCTTCGAAACTTTCGGGTTTGCTTCGGAGAGGTCCGGACGAGAAGCGCTGGGCTCGTGACGCGTGGTCCGTCACGCTGACCCCAGCCCGGCACTTCGAAACATTCGGAGCAAGTCCCGAACGTTCCGAACCCGGACTCTAGGAAGGCGGGTGGGGAGCGTCAAGGTGTCGCGCACGAGTTGGGCGCGCGGGGGCTCGGGGGGACCGGGAGACATGGCGGCGGACTCCCCCGTTCGGTGCTCGAATGTTTCGGTCGAAGCGCCGATTCCCGCGTCTTCGGGGCGAGTTGCGAAGAGGTCGGCGGTGCCGCCCGCCCGGACCCCGCCGCCCGGCTGGTCGAATCGCCGCCGCGGGAGTGGGATGGAAGGAGAGCAAGGGCCTCGCGGGTCTCGCGCCCGCAAAAGTCGCCCGGTCGGCGCCCGTACGCAACGAACGGGGGAGTCATGTCCGGTTACGACGCCTCGGCGGCCGCCCGTGTGGTGGTCGGTGTGAACGGCTCCCTGGGCAGCGTCACGGCTCTGCGGCGGGCCACCGCGCTCGCCCGCCGGCTGGGCGCCGAACTGTGGCCGGTACTCGCCTGGGAACCGCCGGGCGGGGACCCCGCCGCGCGGCGCTCCCCCGCCGCCGCCCTGCTGGTCGAGGAGTGGCAACGGCTGGCCGGACAGCGGCTGGCATCGGTGCTGGACGAGATCTTCGGGACCGAGGGCCCCGGGGTGCCGATGCACCCCGTCATCGTCCGCGGCGCCCCGGGCCGGGCGCTGGTCGCGACCGCGGACCGGGACAACGACCTGCTGGTCGTCGGCGCGGGGCGGCGCGGCCTGCAACGCGCCTTCTCCGGCCGGGTCTCCCGGCACTGCCTGGCCCACGCCCGCTGTCCGGTCCTCGCGGTGCCCCCGTCCCCGCTGGAGTCCGAGCTGCTGTCCGTGCACCGGCGCAACACCTGGCATCTGCGCATGGACACCCGGGGTCTGTGAGAGAGGGCCGGGTGCTGTGACCGCGTCAAGAACGGCCCCGCAGGCGTCAGGGCGCCGTCAGGGGGCGGTGCGGACGGTTTCCACCGGGGCGGCCACTGTCTACCGTCGACACCATGAAGCACCGCGACGACCTGCGCCCCCTCGCCGGAGGGGTGGTGCACGACCGCAGCTGGGCCGAGGAGGTACGCACGTCGGCCCGCTGCTCCGCCGCGCTGTTCGTCCTGCTGCTGTTCGTCGACTGGGCGGCGGGCTCCCTCGACTGGTGGCGCGGCGGCCTGTGGCTGCTGCTGGCGCTGCTCCTGCTCCTCGTCCTGTTCCCGGCCCGGGTGTCGGCCGGCGAGGGCTGGCTCGCCAGCCGCCGCCTGCTGCGCACCCGCCGGGTCCGCACCGACCTGCTGGTGACGGTACGCCCGGTGAACGGCGTGACCCGGCGCCTGGTGCTGGCCGACGCCTTCGGCGACCGCGTCGAGATCGACCCCGAACTCCTGATCCGCAATCCCGACCTCTGGTACCGCCTCGACGAGGGCACGCGCGGCTCGGAGAGGAACGGAACGCTGCGGCGCGGCACGGCGGCCCTGCACAGCCTCGCCGACGACCTCGACCGGGAGACGGCCCTGAGCGTCTTCCGCGCCTCGGGCCTGGACTGACCACCCGGGCCCGCCACACCGCATGCCCTCCCGCGTCGTAGAACATGACGCTCGGTGTCCGCCTCTCGGGCGATGCCGCGTTCGGGTTCCCGGTCGGTTCCCTGCCGGCCGACCGTCTCCCGCCTCCGCTTCTTGATGCGGTGCGCGCGGCAGGGGGCCATTCTTAACGCAAGATTGACGCCCACGGAGCCCCGATCCGTGGGCCCTGGCGTCACTCTCTGCTTACGCTGGTGCCGCCGTCCGCGTGATGGCCGGAACCCTCGGAGCCACACGTCAGGAGCACCTCCATGGCCACGACCGAACGCCCTCCCAGTACCGGCCGCCTGCGCGCCTGGATGCTGGAGGGCCTGTCCGACATGGGCAAGCCCGGTGGCCACACGGGACCGCACGCCGAACCCGAACCCCCGCACAAGGGGCAGCGCTGGTGGCGGGTGATGTGCCTGACCGGTGTCGACTACTTCTCGACCCTCGGGTACCAGCCGGGCATCGCGGCTCTGGCGGCCGGCCTGCTCTCCCCCATCGCCACCATCGTCCTCGTCATCGTGACCCTGGCCGGCGCCCTGCCGGTCTACCGCCGCGTCTCGGAGGAGAGCCCGCACGGCGAGGGCTCGATCGCGATGCTGGAGCGGCTGCTGTCGTTCTGGCAGGGCAAGCTCTTCGTGCTCACCCTGCTCGGCTTCGCGGCCACGGACTTCCTGATCACCATCACCCTGTCCGCGGCCGACGCCTCCACCCACCTGGTGGAGAACCCGCATCTCACCAGCACCCTCCAGGGCCACCAGATGGTGATCACCCTCTTCCTGGTGGCCCTGCTCGGCGCGGTGTTCCTGAAGGGCTTCCTGGAGGCCATCGGCGTCGCGGTCGCCCTGGTCGGCATCTACCTCGTGCTCAACCTCGTCGTGGTGATCGTCGGCATCTACCACGTCCTCACGGCCGAACACGTCGTCGCGGACTGGGCGTCCGCCCTGACGGCGGAACACGGCAACGTCTTCGTGATGATCGGCGTGGCCCTGATCGTCTTCCCGAAGCTCGCCCTCGGCCTGTCCGGCTTCGAGACCGGCGTCGCCGTCATGCCGCACGTCCAGGGCGACCCGGGCGACACCGAGGAGCGGCCGACCGGCCGGATCAGGGACACCAAGAAGCTGCTGACGACCGCCGCGCTCATCATGAGCTGCTTCCTGATCACCACCAGTTTCATCACCACCCTGCTGATCCCGGAGAACGAGTTCAAGCCCGGCGGTGCGGCCAACGGCCGTGCGCTCGCCTACCTCGCGCACGAGTACCTCGGTGGCGCCTTCGGCACGGTCTACGACGTCTCGACCATCTGCATCCTGTGGTTCGCGGGCGCGTCCGCCATGGCCGGCCTGCTCAACCTGATGCCGCGCTACCTGCCCCGCTACGGCATGGCCCCGCAGTGGGCGCGCGCGGTGCGCCCGATGGTCATCGTCTTCACGCTGGTCGCCTTCCTGGTGACCTGGATCTTCGACGCCAACGTCGACAAGCAGGGCGGTGCGTACGCCACCGGTGTCCTGGTGCTGATCAGCTCGGCGGCGATCGCCGTGACCATCGCCGCCCGCAAGGCCCGGCAGCGGCACTGGACCGTCGCGTTCGCGGTGATCGCCACGGTCTTCCTCTACACGACCGTGGTGAACGTCATCGAGCGCCCGGACGGTGTCAAGATCGGCGCCTGCTTCATCGTCGGCATCATGCTGGTCTCCTTCCTGTCCCGGCTGGCCCGCGCCTTCGAACTGCGCGTGACCAGCGTGACGCTCGATCCGATGGCCGAACGTTTCATCCGGGACATGGCCAGCCGCAAGATGCGGTTCATCGCGAACGAGCCGGACCGCCGTGACAAGGCCGAGTACCGGGACAAGATCGAGCAGATCCGCGCGGACAACGACATGCCCGAGCAGGAGGACTTCGTCTTCGCCGAGGTCACGGTCACCGACCCGTCCGAGTTCGAGACGGGCATGACCGTCCGCGGCGAGGTCCTGCACGGCCGCTACCGCGTGCTGACCCTGGAGCACTCCTCCATCCCCAACGCCCTGGCCGCGCTGCTCCTGCACGCCCGGAACACCACCGGCTGCACCCCGCACATCTACTTCGAATGGACCGAGGGCACGCCGTTCGCCAACTTCCTGCGGTTCTTCCTGTTCGGCCAGGGCGAGGTCGCCCCGGTCACCCGCGAGGTGCTGCGCGAGGCGGAACCGGACCGTGCGCGCAGGCCGCGCGTGCACACGGGCTGAACCCCGCGCGTCCCCACCGGCCGGCCCCGCCCGTGCACACGCGCTGACCCCGGGCGCGCCGGCGGCGGCTCCCCGTCCGGCCCTCCCGTCGTCCGCGACGGCCGACCCCGGTCCGCGGTGCCCGCCGCCTGGCCCTATCGTGACCGGCATGCAGTCCTACACGATCGGCCAGGCGGCGCGGCTGCTCGGCGTGAGCCCGGACACCGCCCGCCGCTGGGCCGACGCGGGCCGGGTGGCCACCCATCGCGACGAAGCGGGACGCCGTCTCATCGACGGCCAGGATCTCGCCGCGTTCTCGGTCGAACTGGCCAGGACGGGCGGCGGCGAGGAGGACGCCTCCTACACCTCGGTCCGCAACGCCTTCCCCGGGATCGTCACCGCCATCAAACTCGGTGACGTCGCCGCCCAGGTGGAGATCCAGGCGGGCCCGCACCGGCTGGTGTCGCTGCTGACCCGGGAGGCGGTGGAGGAGCTGGGCCTGGAGGTGGGCATGGAGGCCACCGCGCGCGTGAAGTCCACCAACGTGCACATCGACCGCGTCTGACCCACCGGGCGCCGGTGGTCGAAGCCCCTCAGCGGCACAGCAGCGCCGCCCACAGGTCGAGCCGGTCCGTCAGCCGGGACAGGTCACGCCCCGTCAGCCGCTCGATGCGCTCGACCCGGTAGTGCACCGTGTTGACGTGCAGGTGCAGTGCCTGTGCGGTCCGCGCCCAGGAGCCGTCGCAGGCGAGGAAGGTCTCCAGCGTGTCGAGCAGGGCGGCGATCGGCGGCCGGCCGGTCTCCAGCAGCGGGCCGAGGACCTTGGCGCCGAAGGCCCGGCGCACCTCGGCCGGTACCCCGGCGAGCAGGCCGTCGAGGCTGGTCAGCGACGTCGCGTCGGTGAGGCGTGACGTGCCCGGCGCGCCGGTCCGGGCCGCGGAGAGGGCGTAGCGGGCCTGGGCCGGCGCGCCGGGCAGGCCCTCGGGACCGGCCACGGGCGCCGCGGTGCCACCGTGCAGCACGGTGTCCGGCACGCATCCTCCGACGAGTTGCCACACGTCGCCCAGCCGGCCGGCCGCTGACGCGCGACCGGGTGTGGCTGGCGCTGGACGCCGCAGAGCCGACCCGCGCGAACCGTCCGGCTCGAAGCGGTACCCCCCGTCCACCCGGATCGCGGTGATCCCGCTGATGTGCCGGGCTCCGCACCGGTCCTGCGGCAGGACCAGCTGAGGCCCCGCCGCGTCCAGCGGGGTGTCGTCGATGGAGACCGCCAGCAGTACGGGCGCGGCGGCGAAGTCCGGGTCGATCTCGGCCCAGGACAGCACTGCGTGGTGGCCGTCGGTGCCGGTGACCGCGATGAGGAACCGCAGCCGGTCCTTGCGCCGCCCCGGATCGAAGCCGGGGCCGGCGTCGGCGAGTACGTCGTACAGGCGCGGTCCGGCGAACCGGTGGTGCCGGGTGCCGCTGGTCGCGCACTCGAAGCTGACGTCCGCACGGTGCTGCGGCCAGCGCAGCAGCCGCGGCACGGTCAGCAGGGCGGGTCGTACCAGATCGCCGGTCAGGGCGAGTTCCGCGAGCGTCACCGTCGACCACCTCCCGCAGCACCGTACCCGCCCGGAAGTGCCGTACAAACGCACATGCAAGCTACAAACCGCGGGTTCGCAGCTCATGCGATGCGACAGGAGACTTACTCCTGGCAGATGCGGCAGTATCATCGCCGCACGGCCGATCGCCTGGCCGACAGGGCGCGACAGTTGATCCACAGAACCCGAGGAGTAGATCCGTGAAGACCCGTTCCGTGCGCCGGACCCGCCGGACGCTGCAGCTGGCCGGTGCGGGAGCCGCCGCCCTGATGGCACTCAGCGCCTGCTCCTCCTCGTCCGACACCGACAAGGCCACCGACACCTCCGGGAAGTCGGACACCCCGGCCTCGCCGAAGCTCTCCGGCACGGTCACCGTGTTCGCGGCGGCCTCCCTGAAGGAGAGCTTCACGACCCTGGGCAAGGAGTTCGAGAAGCAGCACCCGGGCACCAAGGTCAGCTTCAACTTCGGCGGCAGCGACGCGCTCGCCGCGAGCATCACCAGCGGCGCCCCGGCGGACGTCTTCGCCGCCGCGAGCCCCAAGACCATGGCGATCGTGACGGACAAGAAGGACGCGGTCGGCGCTCCGGCCACGTTCGTCCGCAACCAGCTGGAGATCGCCACCGTGCCGGGCAACCCGCACAAGGTGGCCTCCCTGAAGGACCTCACCAAGTCCGGCCTGAAGGTCGTCCTGTGCGACAAGACCGTGCCGTGCGGCGCCGCCGCGCAGAAGGCCCTGGACGCCGGCGGCCTCAAGCTCACCCCGGTCTCCTACGAGCAGGACGTCAAGGGCGCCCTGAACAAGGTGCAGCTGAAGGAGGCCGACGCCGCCGTCGTCTACAAGACCGACGTGAAGGCCGCGGGTGGCAAGGTGGAAGGCGTGGAGTTCCCCGAGTCGGCCAAGGCCATCAACGACTACCCGATCGCCCTGCTGAAGAACGCCGAGCACGCTGAGACCGCCAAGGCGTTCATCGCCCTCGTGCAGTCCGCCGAAGGGCAGCAGGTGCTGAGCAAGGCCGGGTTCCTCAAGCCGTGACCCGGCTCGACGAGCCCGGCGCCGCGGCCGGCCCCCGCACGGGCCGGCCGCGGCGCCGCCGCGCCGGCACGGGGGCCGGCGCGGGGTGCCCCTGCCACTGCTCCTGCCGGGCCTGATCGCCCTGGTGTTCCTGCTCCTGCCGCTGCTCGCGCTGCTGCTGCGGGCGCCCTGGCGCAGCCTGCCGGAACAGCTGACCAGCCCCGAGGTGTGGCAGGCGCTGCAGCTGTCCCTGATCACCGCCACCGCCGCCACGGCCGTCAGCCTCGTCCTGGGCGTGCCGCTGGCCTGGCTGCTGGCCCGCACCGAGTTCCCCGGCCGCGGTCTCGTGCGCGCCCTGGTGACGCTCCCCCTGGTCCTGCCCCCGGTGGTCGGCGGTGTGGCCCTGCTCCTGGCCCTCGGCCGCAACGGGGTGGTCGGCCAGTGGCTCGACTCCTGGTTCGGGATCACCCTGCCCTTCACCACCGCTGGCGTGGTGATCGCGGAGGCGTTCGTCGCGATGCCGTTCCTGGTCATCAGCGTCGAGGGCACGCTGCGCGCGGCCGACCCGCGCTACGAGGAGGCGGCCACCACGCTCGGCGCGTCCCGGTTCACCGCGTTCCGCCGGGTCACGCTGCCCCTGATCGCCCCCGGTGTCGCGGCGGGCTCCGTGCTCGCCTGGGCCCGCGCGCTCGGCGAGTTCGGCGCGACGATCACCTTCGCCGGCAACTTCCCCGGCCGCACCCAGACCATGCCCCTGGCGGTCTACCTCGCCCTGCAGAACGACCCGGAGGCCGCCATCGCCCTGAGCCTGGTCCTGCTGGCCGTGTCCATCACGGTACTGGCCGGCCTGCGCGACCGCTGGATGACGACATCATGAGCAATCCGCATTCCAGGACGGCCGACGACGCCGGATCCTCCGGCGGACGGGACGCGGAAACCGTACGGGAACACTCCGTGGCCGCCGCCCCACCGCGGGAGCCCCTCGCAGGTGACGCCGGCCTCGACGCCCACCTCGTCGTCGAGCGCTCCGCCTTCCGCCTGGACGTGGCCCTGACGGCCGTCCCCGGGGAGGTCGTCGCCCTCCTCGGGCCCAACGGCGCGGGCAAGACCACGGCCCTGCGCGCCCTCGCCGGCCTCGTCCCGCTCAGCGCCGGACACCTGCGCCTGGACGGCAGCGCCCTGGAGCGCACGCCCCCGGAGAACCGTCCGGTCGGCGTCGTCTTCCAGGACTACCTGCTCTTCCCGCACCTGTCCGCGCTGGACAACGTGGCCTTCGGCCCCCGCTGCCAGGGCGTGGGCAAGGCGGAGGCCCGCGCCCAGGCCGCCGCGTGGCTGGACCGGATGGGGCTCGCCGACCACGCCGGTGCCAAGCCCCGCCGGCTCTCCGGCGGCCAGGCCCAGCGTGTGGCGGTCGCCCGCGCCCTGGCCACCCGCCCCCGGCTGCTACTGCTGGACGAACCGCTGGCCGCACTGGACGCCCGCACCCGTCTGGAGGTCCGCGCCCAGCTCCGCCGCCACCTGGCCGCGTTCGAGGCGGTCGCCGTGCTGGTCACCCACGACCCGCTGGACGCCATGGTGCTCGCGGACCGGCTGGTGGTCGTCGAGCACGGCCGGGTCGTCCAGCAGGGCACCCCCTCCGACATCGCCCGTCATCCACGCACGGACTACATCGCCCAGCTCGTCGGCCTCAACCTCTACCGCGGACGCGCCGACCGGCACACGGTACGGCTCGACGCCGGCCCCTCGATCACCACCACGGAAGACCTGTCCGGGCCGGTGTTCGTGGCGTTCCCGCCGTCCGCCGTGACCCTGTTCCGCGACCGGCCCACGGGCGCGAGCGCACGGAACCTGTGGCGCTGCGAGGTCACCGGACTGGAGACCCACGGCGACCAGATCCGCGCCGACCTGGCCGGTGAGCTGCCCCTGGCCGCGGACCTGACCACGGTGGCCGCCGCCGAACTCGGTCTCCATCCGGGTGCACCGGTCTGGGCGACGGTCAAGGCGACGCAGACGCACGCATACCCGGCCTGAACGCCTTCCCCCACTACGGTGAGGGCCCATGACTCTGAGCATCCGCAATCAGCTTCCCGGCACCGTCACCGAGGTGCGGCCGGGCGAGGTCATGGCGACCGTGAAGGTCCGGCTGACCGGCGGGCAGAACCTCACGGCGGCCATCACGCTGGAGGCCGTCGAGGAGCTCGGCCTCGCCCCGGGCTCCGAGGTGCGCGCCCTGGTGAAGTCGACCGAGGTCGCCCTCGCCACCAGCCGCACCGAGGGCCTGTCGATCCGCAACCAGGTCCCGGGCACGGTCACCCAGCTCCTGCTCGGCGAGGTCATGGCCACCGTGAGGGTCTCCATGGCCGGGGGCGAACTCACCGCCGCGATCACCAAGGACGCGGCCGGCGACCTCGG
This sequence comes from Streptomyces albidicamelliae, assembly GCF_025642175.1. Taxonomy (NCBI): domain Bacteria; kingdom Bacillati; phylum Actinomycetota; class Actinomycetes; order Kitasatosporales; family Streptomycetaceae; genus Streptomyces; species Streptomyces albidicamelliae. Next base: position 1,623,192 of record NZ_CP106795.1, read on the forward strand.
GCTCTTCGTGGGCTCCGACGTCATCGCCCTGATCAAGTCCACCGAGGTCGCCCTGGCGACGGCGTAGGAAGCCCGAAGGCCCCGCCCGGATTCCGGGCGGGGCCTTCGGCCGTCGGGTTCGCTCAGTCCTCGTACGCGTCCAGCGGCGGGCAGGAGCACACCAGGTTGCGGTCGCCGAAGGCCTGGTCGATACGGCGCACCGGGGGCCAGTACTTGTCGGCGGCCGAGACGCCGGCCGGGAAGACGGCGTCCTCGCGGCTGTAGGCGTGCGTCCACTCACCGCCGAGCGCGGCAGCGGTGTGCGGGGCGTTCGCCAGCGGGTTGTCCTCCGCCGGCCACTCGCCGGCGGCGACCTTCTCGATCTCGGCGCGGATGGCGATCATCGCGTCGCAGAAACGGTCCAGCTCGATGAGGTCCTCCGACTCGGTGGGCTCGATCATCAGCGTGCCGGCCACCGGGAAGGACATCGTCGGCGCGTGGAAGCCGTAGTCGATCAGGCGCTTGGCCACGTCGTCCACGCTCACGCCGGTCGCCTTCGTGAGCGGGCGCAGGTCGATGATGCACTCGTGCGCGACCAGGTTGCCGGGACCGGTGTAGAGGACCGGGAAGTGCGGCTCGAGGCGCTTGGCGACGTAGTTCGCCGAGAGCACGGCGACCTGGGTGGCCCGCTTGAGGCCCTCGCCGCCCATCAGGCGGACGTACGCCCACGAGATGGGCAGGATGCCCGCGCTGCCCCACGGCGCCGCCGAGATCGGGCCGACGCCCGTCTCGGGGCCGGCCGCCGGCTGGAGCGGGTGGTTCGGCAGGTACGGCGCCAGGTGCTCGCGGACCGCGACCGGGCCGACGCCGGGGCCACCGCCACCGTGCGGGATGCAGAAGGTCTTGTGCAGGTTCAGGTGGGAGACGTCACCGCCGAAGTGACCCGGCTTGGCGAGGCCGACCAGCGCGTTGAGGTTGGCGCCGTCGACGTACACCTGACCGCCGGCCTCGTGCACCTGGGCACAGATGTCGGCGACGTGCTCCTCGAACACACCGTGCGTGGAGGGGTAGGTGATCATCAGCACGGACAGCTCGTCACGGTGCTTCTCGATCTTGGCGCGCAGGTCCTCGACGTCGATCTCGCCGTCCTCGGCGGTCTTGACGACGACGACCTTCATGCCGGCCATCACGGCGCTCGCCGCGTTGGTGCCGTGCGCGGAGGACGGGATGAGGCAGATGGTGCGCTGCTCGTCACCGTTGGCCCGGTGGTAGCCGCGGACGGCCAGCAGACCGGCGAGCTCGCCCTGCGAACCGGCGTTCGGCTGGAGGGAGACCTTGTCGTAGCCGGTGACCTCGGCGAGACGCTCCTCCAGCTCGCGGATGAGCGTGAGGTAGCCCTCGGCCTGCTCGGCGGGCACGAAGGGGTGCAGCTGGCCGAACTCGGGCCAGGTGACCGGCTCCATTTCGGTGGTCGCGTTGAGCTTCATGGTGCAGGAGCCCAGCGGGATCATGCCGCGGTCGAGCGCGTAGTCGCGGTCGGCGAGCTTGCGCAGGTAGCGCAGCATCGCGGTCTCGGAGCGGTGCTCGTGGAAGACCGGGTGGGTCAGGTAGTCGTCGGTGCGCAGCCGCGCCTCGGGCAGGGTGTCCTCGGCCGTCGCGTCCAGCGCCTCGATGTCGGCGTCCACACCGAAGGCGGACCAGACGGCGGCGAGCTGCGCGCGGTTGGTGGTCTCGTCGCAGGCGAGGGAGACGTGGTCGGCGTCGACCGCACGCACGTTGACCCCGTTGTCCCGGGCGGCGGCGACGACCTCGGCGGCCTTGCCGGGCACGCGCGCGGTGAGCGTGTCGAAGTACGCGCCGTGGACGATCTCGATCCCGCCGGCGCGCAGGCCCGCGGCGAGGAGGGAGGCGTAGCGGTGGGTGCGGCGGGCGATGGTCCGCAGTCCCTCGGGGCCGTGGTAGACGGCGTACATGCCGGCCATCACCGCGAGCAGGACCTGCGCGGTGCAGATGTTGCTGGTGGCCTTCTCCCGGCGGATGTGCTGCTCACGCGTCTGGAGCGCGAGGCGGTAGGCCTTGTGGCCGTCGGCGTCGACGGAGACACCGACGAGGCGGCCGGGCAGGCTGCGCGCGAACTTCTCGTGGACGGCCATGTAGCCGGCGTGCGGACCGCCGAAGCCCATCGGTACGCCGAAGCGCTGGGTGGTGCCGACGGCGATGTCCGCGCCCAGCTCGCCCGGCGAGGTCAGCAGGGTCAGGGCCAGCAGGTCGGCGGCCACGGTGACGAGGGCGCCGAGCTCGTGCGCCCGGTCGATGACCGGCTTGAGGTCGCGTACGGCTCCGGAGGCGCCCGGGTACTGCAGCAGTACGCCGTTGATCTCACGGGCGGCGAGGTCCGCCGGGATGCCGTCGCTGAGGTCGGCGACGACGACCTCGACACCGGTCGGCTCGGCACGGGTCTCGATCACGGCGATCGTCTGCGGCAGCGCGTCCGCGTCGATCAGGAAGAGGCCCTTCTTGTTCTTGCCCATGCGCCGGGACAGCGCCATCGCCTCGGCGGCGGCGGTGCCCTCGTCCAGCAGGGAGGCGCCGGAGGTGGGCAGGCCGGTCAGCTCGGCGACCATCGTCTGGAAGTTCAGCAGGGCCTCCAGACGGCCCTGGGAGATCTCCGGCTGGTACGGCGTGTAGGCGGTGTACCAGGCCGGGTTCTCCATGACGTTGCGCAGGATGACCGGCGGGGTGAAGGTGCCGTAGTAACCGAGCCCGATCATGGAGCCGAGGACCTGGTTGCGGTCGGCGAGCGAGCGCAGCTCGGCGAGCACCTCGGCCTCGGTGCGGGCACCCGGCAGGTCCAGCGCGTCGGCGTTCTTGATCACGTCCGGGACCGCGGCGGCGGTCAGGTCGTCGAGGGAGCCGTAGCCGACGTGCGCGAGCATCTTGGCCCGCGCCTCGTGGTCGGGGCCGATGTGGCGCTGCTCGAAGGGAATGCCGGCTTCGAGCTCGGCGAGCGGGGTGCGATGGGCGGTCATTGCGGAGGCCTCCTGGTCTGACGCGACCTTCGAGGGGCACCCCGGTACGGATACCCCGACGGCCTCCCCCTCTGTCATCTCAACCTGAGAGCTTCACCGGACGTCCGCGGACGCCGGCTTTCACCGTCGGTGAGGGCGGACGCCGTCGACATCCGCCCTGCTTTCCAGAGTGACCTCGTCCGTGCGGTACGTGGGCCTGAGAGATTCCGGGGAGGATTTGCTCCTTCGGCGCCTCCGAGGATGGTCGGAGGACTCTCCCGCACGGGGTCAGCAGCCGCTGTCAGCCTACCAGCGAGGTCAACGCCCGGGGCTTCGAGTGGCCGCCTCCTTGAATGTGCTCTTTTGTAGTGCTTACGGATGAGTTGCGACCAAGTGGAGGGAGAGGGACCGTGCTGACCGACATCGATCCGCGCAACCTGATCGGCCGCAAGGCGTTCGACCGCAATGGCACCAAGATCGGCACCATCGACGAGGTGTACCTCGACGACGCCACCGGTGTGCCCGAGTGGGCGGCCATACGCACCGGCCTGTTCTCCCGGGACGCCTTCGTCCCCCTGGAGCCCAGCGAGCTGATCGAGGGTGCCCTCCGGGTCCCCTTCGACCGCGCGCTCATCAAGGACGCCCCCGACTTCGGTGTCGGCCGCCATCTCTCCCCCGAGCAGGAACTCCAGCTCTACCACCACTACGGCCTCGACGTGGCTCCGCCCCACACGTTCCCCGACCACGACTTCGGCAAGCTGGCAGGCTCGGAAGAACCCTGACGCCGGCTCCTTCCCTCTCCCGGCCCCACCCATCCGAACACCTCCACGCCCCCGCGCCGCTGGGTACGGCACGTCCGCGGCCGCCTGCCCGCGAACGCCCGGCACCGTCGCGGGCGGCACAAACGCCCGGCAACCGTCGCGGGCGGCACACCGGCCGACGGCACCCCCGCGGTGCGCGCGCCGGGCCCCGGGTGCACCCGTGCGTCAGCCCGCACCCGGCACGGCGATGTGGCCGCTCGGCGGGGTGGGACGGGTGGGCGAGAGGGTCAGGCCCGGGTCCAGGACCAGCGGCAGCGGCTCACCCGCCTCCAGCGCGGGGTCCCCGACCGAGAACGTCCGCACCCGCCCCGGAGGCGACTGCGGAGTCTCGAAGCGCACCGTGACCCGCCCCAGCCCGCTGCCCTGCACCCAGCCGGGCCCGTACTCCGTGTGCCGTACGTCCTGCCCCGCGCGCCAGTGCCGCTCGGCCGGCTCCTCCGGCTCCGGCACCGCCTCGGCGACGGCCGCCACCGGCGCGGCCTCCACCGCCCCCGCGGAGTGCGGCTGCGCCGCCTGCGCGAACAGGTCCTCCTGGGTGTAGTCCGCGAGCCCCGTGACCCCCACACCGAGCAGCCGCACCCCGCCCGTCGTGTCCACCGCCTCCAACAGCCGCGCGGCCGCCTCCCGGATCACCGCCGGGTCGTCCGTCGGCCCCCGCAGCGTCTCGGAGCGGGTGAGCGTCGAGAAGTCGTACCGCCGCACCTTGAGCACGATGGTCCGCCCCGACAGCCCCGCGCCGCGCAGCCGCCCCACGCAGCGGTCGGCCAGCCGCTGCACCTCGAGCCCCACCCGCAGCCGGTCGTGGATGTCCACGTCGTAGGTGTCCTCGACCGACACCGACTTGGCCTCCCGCTCGGCCACCACGGGCCGGTCGTCGTGCGCCAGCGCCATCGCGTACAGCGCGTGCCCGTGCGCCTTGCCGAGCAGGCGGACCAGCTCGTCCTCCCCCGCCTCGGCGAGCTCCTCGACCGTGGTGATCCCGGCTCTGCGCAGATGGTCCCCGGTGGCAGGTCCGACCCCCGGCAGCGTCCGGACCGTCATCGGCGCCAGCAGTGCCCGCTCGGTCCCCGGTTCGATGAGCACCAGGCCGTCCGGCTTGGCCTGCTCGGAGGCGATCTTCGCGAGCATCTTGGAGGCGGCGAGCCCCACCGACCCGGTGAGCCCGGTGACCGCCCGGATGTCCGCGCGCAGCCGCACCCCGGCCAGCCGCGCCGACTCCTCGTCCCAGGCCGTCCCCCCGGCCTCCAGATCCACGAACGCCTCGTCCAGGCTGAGCGGCTCCACCAGCGGCGACAGCTCCCGCAGCAGCGCCATCACCTGCTCGCTGATCGACCGGTACACGGTGAAGCGCGGCACCAGATAGGCGGCGTTGGGGGCCCTCCGGCGCGCCTGGGCCATGGGCATCGCCGAGTTGACCCCGAACACCCGGGCCTCGTACGACGCGGTCGCCACCACCCCGCGCGGTCCGAGCCCGCCCACGACGACCGCCTTCCCGCGCAGGCTCGGCTTGGACGCCTGCTCCACCGAGGCGAAGAAGGCATCCATGTCGAGATGCAGGATCGTGGGCGCGTTTCTCACATCTCCGATGCTGCACCACGACACTGACAATGCGGTGACGCCCCCGGGCGCGCCCGCCGGCGCCGAGGTCAGACCGCGCGGTTGCGGCGCCGCGCCAGCTCGTCCGCGGGGTTGTGACCGACGAGGGTCTCGCCCGTGTCGACGCGCTCCCCGTGCAACTGGGAGAGCGCGCTCTCCACGTCCCGCCACACCACGCCGACCGCGATCCCGAAGATGCCCTGACCGCCCTGGAGCAGGGCATGGACCTCGTCCGGCGAGGTGCACTCGTACACGGTCGCCCCGTCGCTCATCAGCGTCATCCGCTCCAGGTCGCGGAAACCGCGTTCCCGCAGGTGCTGGACGGCCGTGCGGATGTTCTGCAGCGAGACACCCGTGTCGAGGAACCGCTTGACGATCTTCAGGACGACGACGTCCCGGAAGCTGTACAGACGCTGGGTGCCCGACCCGTACGCGGGCCGCACACTCGGCTCGACGAGGCCGGTACGGGCCCAGTAGTCGAGCTGCCGGTAGGTGATGCCGGCGGCCGCGCAGGCCGTGGGCCCGCGGTAACCGATCTCCTCGGACGTCATGGACGCCGCCCCTCCGCCGTTCGGCACCGCCGTCGGTCGCTGCGGAGCGTTGTCGACCGCGCTGCCGGAATGGGGATGACCCCTGTTCGAACGCAGCTGAGAGCTCGGGGAAGGGTACGGACCGCTCTCCCCCAGACCGCGTCCGGGGGCACCCCCAGCCGTACCGTCGCCGCTCGTTCTCACGCCGACCTCCGTCCTTGACCTGCCTTCTCGACGGTAGGCAGTCACCAGGGGTGCGTCAACGATCGCCACACTCGGCACGCCGAGTGATAATCACCCTAGGAGTGGTTTTCCGTGCCCCACCGCGGGGAAAGGCTAGCCGAATGCGCTCGCGCCGGGCCGTAGGACGCTCTCAATGGCCGGTGGCAAATGCCCGCGATCCGCTCGCACACGCCGACCGGCCGGCCCTCGTTCCGTCGAGCCGGCCGCCGCGTCCGCCGCTCACTGGCTGCTGGTGCCGAAGTCCTCGGGCGAGATCTGGTCGAGGAACTCGCGGAACTTCTCCACCTCGTCCTCCTGCTCGTCCGGAATGGCGATACCCGCGTCGTCCAGCACCGTGTCACTGCCGTAGATCGGCGTCCCGGTGCGCAGGGCCAGCGCTATGGCATCGGAGGGACGGGCACTGACCTCGACGCCGCTGGCGAAGACCAGCTCCGCGTAGAAGACGCCTTCCCGCAGATCGGTGATGCGCACCTCGGTCAGCTCCTGGCCGACGGCCTCCAGCACGTCCTTGAACAGATCGTGGGTCAGCGGTCGCGCGGGCGCCATGCCCTGCTGGGCGAAAGCGATCGCCGTCGCCTCCCCCGGTCCGATCCAGATGGGGAGGTAACGGTCGCCCCCCACTTCGCGCAGGAGCACGATCGGTTGGTTGGAGGGCATTTCGACCCGGACACCTACGACATCGAGCTCGTTCACACAGCAACCCTAGGCCGTGCCCGGGATGTTTGGGTAGTCGGGCCGGGAACAGGTGGCCGATCCGGCCGCCTGCGGCCTCGTCCCCGCCTCAGGGCAGCCGCACACCGAGGGCGGTCTGCACCAGAGCGGCGTGCAGCCGCACCGTGAGCGCGGCCAGCTCCTTCGTACGGGCCTCGGCATGTGCCCTGGTCTGCGGATTGCGGTGGCGCCTGAGCGGGGCCACCACCTGGTCGACGAGGCCGGCCTCCCGGTCGGCGGCTGCCTTCATCACCCGAAGGTGGCGCGGCTCGATGCCGAACCGGCCCAGCTCGGCGACGAGCGCGGCCACGGTGACGGCCTCCGCCTCGTACGCCCCGTCCTCCAGCGGAGCGAGGAGCCCGTAGGACTCCCACTCCTTCAGCTCGCCCTCGTCGATGTCCGCCGCCGCGAGCAGCTCGGCGCGGCCGACCCGGGCCACCGTGGGCCCCTCGGCCCGTACGGGCACGTCGTCCCCGGTGCGCTGGCGCCCCACCAGGGGCAGCGGGACGGCCTCGCCCCGCTCCATCGCGTCCAAGTGCTCGCGGATCACCTTGAGCGGCAGATAGTGGTCCCGCTGCATCCGCAGGACATGGCCGAGGCGCTCGACGTCCCCGGCGCTGAACTTGCGGTACCCCGACGGGGTCCGCTGCGGCTCGATGAGCCCCTCGGCCTCCAGGAAACGGATCTTGGAGATGGTGACCTCGGGGAACTCGTCACGCAACGCGTTCAGCACCGCGCCGATGCTCATCAGCCCGCTGTCCCTGGCGGCGGTACCGCTTCCGGCACCGCCGCTCGGTGTGTGAAGCATGGACCTTCCCTGGGGTTCCCCCCGGACGCCGGTCCGGGGGCGGGTCAGATGCCGTGCCGGCTCGCGTAGAACACCAGCCGGTACTTGCCGATCTGCACCTCGTCACCGTTCGACAGGGCGACCTGGTCGATCCGCTCCCGGTTGACGTACGTGCCGTTCAGGCTGCCCACGTCGGCCACGGTGAACGAGCCGTCCGGGGAGCGCCGGAACTCCACGTGCCGGCGGGAGACCGTCACGTCGTCCAGGAAGATGTCGCTCTGCGGGTGGCGTCCGGCCGTGGTCAGGTCGCTGTCCAGCAGGAAGCGGCTGCCCGAGTTCGGACCGCGGCGCACCACCAGCAGCGCCGAGCCCAGCGGCAGCGCGTCCACCGCGGCCTGCGCCTCGGGCGACAGCATCGGCAGCGGGGTCTGGCCGGTCGCCTCCGCCTCGTAGGCCTCGATACCCGAGATCGAGATCGTGGACGTCGTCTCGGAGGCGCGCTCGGGCGCCACACCGGGACGCAGCGGCGCACCGCAGTTGGAGCAGAAGCGAGCGTTCTCCGCGTTGCGGTTACCGCACCTCGTACACACCAGGGCCGACATCGACGGATCCTCCTGCCGCGGCTGCCCACCCGGGGCGTTGGACGCGTACGGACCGGAGGCGAACCCTCCACCCGCACCTGAGGTTGACGGTTGCCCGAAACCTATGCCGCCGGACTGGGCAGGGTCAACAGACGCCGCGCCCTGACCACCCGAAATGTCACCGCCCGGACCAGCGACCTGGTCGCGGAACAGCGGACGCTGTCCTTCCTGGTCAGGCTGCGCGCGATGGCGAGCGGTCGCGTTGTCGCTGCCCTCTCGCGCGCTCTTGCCGAACAACTTCGCAAACAACTTCACGGGCGATTCCCCTTGACCGAAACAGACCCGCCCGTGGGGCAGGACGAACCCTGATTGCCTACACCGGCCGAGCCGGACATCTTCACAACGTCCGTAACCACCAGACAGTTTCCACCACGCGCCACCTCTTCGGTGCGCCGACCCCCCGCAACCTCATGCCCCTGCCTGACGTCCCCCATGCACCACCGGTTCACTGGGAGGACGACCGAGCGTAGTCAGGCCGCTTCACGTGCCGCAAGGCATCCACGACGATCTTGTCGGACCGTTCGACGGTCACCGTGGCCTGCTCCTTCTCCAGGGTCTGCACCACGCCTCCAGGAATGTTCAGCGCCGGCTCCAGGTCCTGCGGCTTGCCGATGACCTTGAAACGATAGGGGGCGTTGATCTTGTTCCCGTCGACACTCACCGAATCACCGGAGTCCGTGAGGTAGGTGTTGGCGACCACCCGCACTCCGTTGACCTCGATCGCCTCGGCACCGGCCGCGCGCAGCTCCTGGATAGCGTCGAGCAGCATGTCCGCCTGGACCGTCCCCTTCGTGTCCTCGATCGTCATGGTGATGCCGGGACCTTGCGCCGCCACGGTGCCCGCGAGGATGCCGAGTTGTCTCTCCTTCTCGGCGGTCTGCTTGCGCGCCTCCGCGGCCTGGTCGGAGCTGCTCTGCAACTCCTGACTCTGCTTCTCCAGTCCCTGCTTCTCGTCCTGAAGACGCTGAGTACGCGAATCCAGTTCATCGAGGATGCGAACAAGATCTTCCTGCCGCGCTCCGCGCAGCGCGCTGTCGCTGTCGCTGTTCGACGCCACCTGCACGGCGAGGCCGAAGCCGAGGCCGAACAGCAGCACGGCGACGATGAGTTGGGCGCGGGTGACACGCGGCGGCCACAGGCCCTCGGCCAGCCGCTGCCGGCCGGTCACCGGCTCCTCGGGCCGCTCCCCGGCGTCTGCCCGGCTCCGGGCGCCGGGGCGGGGACCTCGGCGGGCAGCTCCCTGCGCAGACCGTTCTCCGGCCGCGTCTCCCGGCCGCCGCGGCCGTCGGCGGCGTCCGGACGCTCCGGGCCGTTCCGCTCGGGTCCGTTCTCCGTGTTCTGCTTCTGTTCGTCCTGGCCGTTGCGGCTGCTCTCGTCGCTCATCGCCCTCACGCCCGGAACACGTGCCGCCGGATCGCCGCGGCGTTGGAGAAGATTCGGATACCCAGGACGACGACGACACCCGTGGACAGCTGGGCGCCCACACCCAACTTGTCGCCCAGGAAGACGATCAGGGCGGCGACGACCACGTTCGACAGGAACGACACGACGAAGACCTTGTCGTCGAAGATTCCGTCGAGCATGGCCCGCAGGCCACCGAAGACGGCGTCCAGCGCCGCGACGACGGCGATCGGCAGGTAAGGCTCGACGACCGCCGGAACCTCGGGCCGGACCAACAGGCCGGCCACGACTCCCACGACGAGGCCCAGTACGGCGATCACGATGTGCCCTTCTCAGTTGTGTCGGCGAGCGGCTGTGCGGTTCGTACGATCACACTCGGTGCGGCGGGCAGACGGACGTCGCCCTCCGTGGAGATGGTGGCCCGGACGCCGTAGTTCTCCCGCAGGGCGTGCAGATAGAGCCCGTCGGGGCTGTCCTGGAACCGCGTGCTGAGCTTTTGACCGTCCCCCACCGCCAGCACCGTGTACGGCGGCACCAGCGGCTTGTTGTCGACCAGTATCGCGTCACCCGCGGCCCTGATCGCGGACAGGGCGGTCAGCCGCTGACCGTTGATGGAGACGGCCTCGGCCCCCGAGGCCCACAGCCCGTTGACCACGCGCTGCATGTCCCGGTCGCGCACCCGGCCGGTGTCGGAGAAGCCCGAGGTCTCCCGCGGATTGCTCCCCTCGCCGCCGCCACTGGCCTCCTTGGCGTCGTTGACGACGAGCTTGACGCCGGGCCCGTGCACCGGTGTGGCGCCCGACAGCAGGCCCACCAGATCGGCTTCGGTGCTGCCGCCGCTCGACCTCAGCGCCGCCCGCTGCCGCGCGCCGACCTCGTCGCGCAGCTTGTCCACGGAGCCCTCGAGCCTGTCCGCGGCGGAGGTCTCGGTGTCGATGCGGTCGATCAGCTCCTGGCGCTCCTTGGCGACCACCGGGGCCGCCACCCGCGCCTGCGCCGCCCCGAGGGTCACGACCAGCGCGGCGAGGACGAGGCCGGACGCCAGGCCCAGCTTCGCGCGGAGGGTCTTCGGCAGCCCGCCCCCGCCCTGGGTCTTTCTCCGGGCCGCGGCCTCGGCATACCCGTCGTCGAGGCTGTGGTCCATGACGTTGGTGATCAACGACATGGAGGCGTCCGGGCGCGACGGCCGCGTGGGGCTGCTCCGAACGGGGGGTTGCTGCGGCATGCCGCACATCGTCGCATGTCGCGAGCAGTACCTCCGAATGGCCCCACCGGCGTGCCGGACAGGCCCCCTTGGGGACACATGTCCGGCACGCGCGCGTGCGGTGGTTTTAGGCCCTCCCAGAGCGGGGCCGCCGACCGTCAGAGGCCGGCGGCCCCGCTCGGGGAACCGTCCACCGTCACCGGCCTCACCGGCCGGCGCTGTCCACCACGGCCGCCCACTCGTCCAGCAGAGCCTGCGCGGACGCGTCGTCGGGCCCCTCGGCCCACAGGTGCGTGACCGCCTCGGCGGGGTCGGGCAGCACCATCACCCAGCGCCCGTCGGTCTCCACGACCCGCACACCGTCGGTCGTGTCGACAAAGCGATCCCCGGCCGCCTCGACCACGCGCCGCATCACCAGACCCTTGACGGCCCACGGAGTGGCCAGGTCCCGCTTGTGCACGTGCGCACGCGGAATGCGGGCGTCGATCTGGCTCAGGGTGAGCTGCGTGCGCGCCACCAGCCCGATCAGCCGTACGAAGGCCGCCGTGCCGTCGTAGACCCTGCTGAACTCGGGCACGATGAAGCCGCCCTTGCCGTCACCTCCGAAGATCGTGCCTTCCTCGCCGCCCACGCGCGTGAGGTCGTCGGGCGACGTCGTCGTCCACTCGACCTGGGTGCCGTGGTACGCGGCCACCTGCTCGGCGATCCGGGTCGTGGTGACCGGCAGCGCGACCCGGCCGCTGCGCCGCTCGGCGGCGACCAGGTCCAGCATCACCAGCAGCGCCCGGTCGTCCTCGATGATCCGGCCCTTCTCGTCCACGAGCGACAGGCGCTCGCCGACGGGGTCGAACCGGACACCGAAGGCGGCACCCGAGGAGGCCACTATCTCGCCGAGCCGGACCAGCCCGCTCCGGCGCATGTCGGCCGTCTCCGTGGGCCTGGACTCGTCGAGACCGGGATTGATGGTCAGCGAGTCCACGCCCAGCTTGCCCAGCAGGCTGGGCAGCACTAGCCCGGCGCTCCCGTTGGAGGCGTCCACGACCACCTTGAGACCCGCTTCCGCGATCCCGGTGGTGTCGACGTTCCGCAGCAGCGATCCGGTGTACGAGTCGAAGACGCTCGCCGGGAAGTACAGGTCACCGATCTCGCCGGGGAACGCGCGCCGGTACTCCTGGCGGGCGAACACCCGGTCCAGCTTCCGCTGGCTGCCCTGCGAGAGGTCCGCGCCGTTGCCGTCGAAGAACATGATGTCGACCGAGTCCGGCACACCGGGCGAGGTACGGATCATGATCCCGCCGGCGCTGCCGCGCGCGGTCTGCTGCCGGGCCACCGGCAGCGGCACGTTCTCCAGGTCGCGTACGTCGATGGCGCTGGCCTGCAGCGCGGAGATAACCGCTCTCTTGAGCGCCCGGGCACCTCGGGAGTGGTCACGCGCGGTGGTGACCGTCGAGCCCTTCTTGAGGGTGGTCGCGTACGCGCCGGCGAGCCGCACCGCCAGTTCCGGTGTGATCTCCACGTTCAGGATGCCGGAGACACCTCGGGCACCGAACAGATGGGCCTGTCCGCGGGACTCCCAGATGACCGAGGTGTTGACGAAGGCGCCGGCCTCGATGGTCTTGAACGGGTAGACGCGGACGTTGCCCTGAACGATCGATTCTTCACCGATCAGGCACTCGTCACCGATGACCGCGCCGTCCTCGATCCGGGCGGCCCGCATGATGTCGGTGTTCTTGCCGACGACGCAGCCGCGCAGATTGCTGTGCTGCCCGACGTACACGTTGTCGTGCACCACGGCCTTGTGCAGGAAGGCTCCGCTCTTCACGACGACGTTGGAGCCGACGACCGTGTGCTCGCGGATCTCCGCGCCGGCCTCGACCTTCGCGTAGTCGCCGATGTAGAGCGGCCCGCGCAGCACGGCGTCGGGATGCACCTCGGCCCCTTCGGCGACCCATACGCCCGGCGAGATCTCGAAGCCGTCGAGGGCGACGTTGACCTTGCCCTCGAGGACGTCCGCCTGGGCCTTCACGTAGCTCTCGTGGGTGCCGACATCCTCCCAGTAGCCCTCGGCGATGTAGCCGTAGATGGGCTTGCCTTCCTTCATCAGCTGGGGGAAGACATCGCCGGACCAGTCGACCGGAACGTCGGGGTCGACGTAGTTGAACACCTCGGGCTCCATGACATAGATGCCCGTGTTGACCGTGTCGGAGAAGACCTGACCCCAGGTCGGCTTCTCCAGGAAGCGTTCGACCTTGCCTTCCTCGTCGACGATGGTGATGCCGAACTCCAGCGGGTTGGGTACGCGCGTCAGGCAGACCGTGACGAGCGCGCCCTTCTCCTTGTGGAAATTGATCAGCTCGGTGAGGTCGAAGTCGGTCAGGGCATCGCCGGAGATGACGAGGAAGGCATCGTCCTTCAACGCCTCTTCGGCGTTCTTGACGCTTCCGGCGGTACCGAGTGGCTTCTCCTCATTGGCATAAGTGAGCTCCATTCCGAGCTCTTCGCCATCACCGAAGTAGTTCTTGACGAGCGATGCCAGGAACTGCACGGTGACGACGGTCTCGTTGAGCCCGTGCCTTTTGAGCAGCCGAAGCACATGCTCCATGATCGGGCGGTTCGCCACGGGCAGGAGAGGCTTGGGCATGCTCGAGGTCATGGGGCGCAGGCGAGTGCCTTCGCCACCGGCCATCACGACGGCCTTCATGTCGGAAGCGTCCTCCTCCAAGAGATGACGGTCTAGCCGACTTCACCCGTCTTGATTGTCCCGCACATTTCCACCGCGGGCCATCGAGGCGTTACGTTCGGGCAATCGCCGAGCTCAATCGGCCATGGCGTCCGCGCGCACCAAACGGCGGACCTGTACCACGTACAACACTCCTGCCCACCAGTAGAGCGTTGTACCCCATCCGGCGAACGCCCATCCGAAAATGGCAGCGAGTGACGCGATCCAACCAGTGCCGTCGCTGAGGAGCAGCAGCGGGAAGGCGTACATCAGGTTGAACGTGGCGGCCTTCCCGAGGAAGTTCACCTGCGGCGGCGGATAGCCGTGCCGGCGGAGGATGCCCACCATCACCAGGAGAACCAGTTCTCTCGCCAGCAGCAGGGCGGTGAGCCAGACGGGCAGGATCTCCCGCCAGGTGAGACCGAGCAACGTGGAAAGCACGTAGAGCCGGTCGGCGGCGGGATCGAGGAGCCGGCCGAGGCTGCTGATCTGATTCCAGCGGCGGGCGAGCTTGCCGTCCAGGTAGTCACTGACCCCGCTGAACGCCAGCACGAGGAGAGCCCAGCCATCGCTCTTGGGGCCGCCGAACTCCGGCCTGAGGATCAACCACAGGAAGACGGGTACGCCGACGAGCCGCGCCATGCTGAGGATGTTGGGGATGGTGAGGACCCGGTCCGTCTGGACACGGGTCTCCTGGACCTCCACGCGGGGGCCTCCTGTGCGAAAAGGATCCGATGATGCCCCCTGACCCTACCTCAACGCAAAAAAGCTCCGGCTCTCGGGCGTGTGCCCAAGAGCCGGAGCTGTAAAAGGAGTTCGGCGGCGTCCTACTCTCCCACAGGGTCCCCCCTGCAGTACCATCGGCGCTGTGAGGCTTAGCTTCCGGGTTCGGAATGTAACCGGGCGTTTCCCTCACGCTATGACCACCGAAACACTATGAAACTCTCAACCGAAACGCCACCACACGGCGGCGACCTGGTCGTGGTTTCAGAACCAACACAGTGAACGCGAGCATCAATGGACAAGCCCTCGGCCTATTAGTACCAGTCAACTCCACCGGTTACCCGGCTTCCATATCTGGCCTATCAACCCAGTCGTCTACTGGGAGCCTTACCCTCTCAAGGAGGTGGGAATACTCATCTCGAAGCAGGCTTCCCGCTTAGATGCTTTCAGCGGTTATCCCTCCCGAACGTAGCCAACCAGCCATGCCCTTGGCAGAACAACTGGCACACCAGAGGTTCGTCCGTCCCGGTCCTCTCGTACTAGGGACAGCCCTTCTCAATATTCCTACGCGCACAGCGGATAGGGACCGAACTGTCTCACGACGTTCTAAACCCAGCTCGCGTACCGCTTTAATGGGCGAACAGCCCAACCCTTGGGACCGACTCCAGCCCCAGGATGCGACGAGCCGACATCGAGGTGCCAAACCATCCCGTCGATATGGACTCTTGGGGAAGATCAGCCTGTTATCCCCGGGGTACCTTTTATCCGTTGAGCGACGGCGCTTCCACAAGCCACCGCCGGATCACTAGTCCCGACTTTCGTCCCTGCTCGACCCGTCGGTCTCACAGTCAAGCTCCCTTGTGCACTTACACTCAACACCTGATTACCAACCAGGCTGAGGGAACCTTTGGGCGCCTCCGTTACCCTTTGGGAGGCAACCGCCCCAGTTAAACTACCCATCAGACACTGTCCCTGATCCGGATCACGGACCCAGGTTAGACATCCAGCACGACCAGACTGGTATTTCAACGACGACTCCACAACCACTGGCGTGGCTGCTTCAAAGTCTCCCAGCTATCCTACACAAGCCGAACCGAACACCAATATCAAACTGTAGTAAAGGTCCCGGGGTCTTTCCGTCCTGCTGCGCGAAACGAGCATCTTTACTCGTAGTGCAATTTCACCGGGCCTATGGTTGAGACAGTCGAGAAGTCGTTACGCCATTCGTGCAGGTCGGAACTTACCCGACAAGGAATTTCGCTACCTTAGGATGGTTATAGTTACCACCGCCGTTTACTGGCGCTTAAGTTCTCAGCTTCGCCCCACCGAAATGGAGCTAACCGGTCCCCTTAACGTTCCAGCACCGGGCAGGCGTCAGTCCGTATACATCGCCTTACGGCTTCGCACGGACCTGTGTTTTTAGTAAACAGTCGCTTCTCGCTGGTCTCTGCGGCCACCCCCAGCTCACCGAGTAAATCGGATCACCGAGTGTGGCCCCCCTTCTCCCGAAGTTACGGGGGCATTTTGCCGAGTTCCTTAACCATAGTTCACCCGAACGCCTCGGTATTCTCTACCTGACCACCTGAGTCGGTTTAGGGTACGGGCCGCCATGAAACTCGCTAGAGGCTTTTCTCGACAGCATAGGATCATCCACTTCACCACAATCGGCTCGGCATCAGGTCTCAGACTATGTGCAAGGCGGATTTACCTACCTTGCGTCCTACACCCTTACCCCGGGACAACCACCGCCCGGGATGGACTACCTTCCTGCGTCACCCCATCACTCACCTACTAACCGCTTGGTTCGGCGGCTCCACCACTCCCCTCAACTCCGAAGAGATCAGGGCGGCTTCACGGCCTTAGCATCACGATGCTCGATGTTTGACGCTTCACAGCGGGTACCGGAATATCAACCGGTTATCCATCGACTACGCCTGTCGGCCTCGCCTTAGGTCCCGACTTACCCTGGGCAGATCAGCTTGACCCAGGAACCCTTAGTCAATCGGCGCAAACGTTTCTCACGTTTGTATCGCTACTCATGCCTGCATTCTCACTCGTCAACCGTCCACAACTACCTTCCGGTGCTGCTTCACCCGGCAGACGACGCTCCCCTACCCATCACAGCACCCGTTGGGGCTATATGCTGCAATGACACGACTTCGGCGGTACGCTTGAGCCCCGCTACATTGTCGGCGCGGAATCACTAGACCAGTG
Organism: Streptomyces albidicamelliae; assembly: GCF_025642175.1. Lineage (NCBI taxonomy): Bacteria > Bacillati > Actinomycetota > Actinomycetes > Kitasatosporales > Streptomycetaceae > Streptomyces > Streptomyces albidicamelliae. The sequence continues at coordinate 1,639,769 of NZ_CP106795.1, forward strand.
AGCTATTACGCACTCTTTCAAGGGTGGCTGCTTCTAAGCCAACCTCCTGGTTGTCTGTGCGACTCCACATCCTTTCCCACTTAGCGTACGCTTAGGGGCCTTAGTCGATGCTCTGGGCTGTTTCCCTCTCGACCATGGAGCTTATCCCCCACAGTCTCACTGCCGCGCTCTCACTTACCGGCATTCGGAGTTTGGCTAAGGTCAGTAACCCGGTAGGGCCCATCGCCTATCCAGTGCTCTACCTCCGGCAAGAAACACACGACGCTGCACCTAAATGCATTTCGGGGAGAACCAGCTATCACGGAGTTTGATTGGCCTTTCACCCCTAACCACAGGTCATCCCCCAGGTTTTCAACCCTGGTGGGTTCGGTCCTCCACGAAGTCTTACCTCCGCTTCAACCTGCCCATGGCTAGATCACTCCGCTTCGGGTCTTGAGCGTGCTACTGAAACGCCCTATTCGGACTCGCTTTCGCTACGGCTTCCCCACCCGGGTTAACCTCGCAACACACCGCAAACTCGCAGGCTCATTCTTCAAAAGGCACGCAGTCACGAGGATCCGAAGATCCCGACGCTCCCACGGCTTGTAGGCACACGGTTTCAGGTACTATTTCACTCCGCTCCCGCGGTACTTTTCACCATTCCCTCACGGTACTATCCGCTATCGGTCACCAGGGAATATTTAGGCTTAGCGGGTGGTCCCGCCAGATTCACACGGGATTTCTCGGGCCCCGTGCTACTTGGGTGTCTCTCAAACGAGCCGCTGACGTTTCGACTACGGGGGTCTTACCCTCTACGCCGGACCTTTCGCATGTCCTTCGCCTACATCAACGGTTTCTGACTCGTCCTACGGCCGGCAGACCGCAGAAGAGAGATCCCACAACCCCGCATGCGCAACCCCTGCCGGGTCTCACACGCATACGGTTTGGCCTCATCCGGTTTCGCTCGCCACTACTCCCGGAATCACGGTTGTTTTCTCTTCCTGAGGGTACTGAGATGTTTCACTTCCCCTCGTTCCCTCCACACTGCCTATGTGTTCAGCAGCGGGTGACAGCCCATGACGACTGCCGGGTTTCCCCATTCGGAAACCCCCGGATCAAAGCCTGGTTGACGACTCCCCGGGGACTATCGTGGCCTCCCACGTCCTTCATCGGTTCCTGGTGCCAAGGCATCCACCGTGCGCCCTTAAAAACTTGGCCACAGATGCTCGCGTTCACTGTGCAGTTCTCAAACAACGACCAGCCACCCGTCACACACCACTTACGCGATGCTTTACCGGGGCCGGCGACTGAAGGAAGATCATTCCCTCAGACACCCAACAGCGTGCCCGACCGGATCCCGTCCGAAGATCATGCGTTCCACGCTCTTGCGAGCAGTACTTGCAGCCTCCGACCCGTGACATCCGGCCGAATAATCAACGTTCCACCCATGAGCAACCAGCATCGAACGTGCGCCGATGTACTGGCCTCTGACCAACCGAAGCTGGTGAGAAGTGCTCCTTAGAAAGGAGGTGATCCAGCCGCACCTTCCGGTACGGCTACCTTGTTACGACTTCGTCCCAATCGCTAGTCCCACCTTCGACAGCTCCCTCCCACAAGGGGTTGGGCCACCGGCTTCGGGTGTTACCAACTTTCGTGACGTGACGGGCGGTGTGTACAAGGCCCGGGAACGTATTCACCGCAGCAATGCTGATCTGCGATTACTAGCAACTCCGACTTCATGGGGTCGAGTTGCAGACCCCAATCCGAACTGAGACCGGCTTTTTGAGATTCGCTCCACCTCACGGTATCGCAGCTCATTGTACCGGCCATTGTAGCACGTGTGCAGCCCAAGACATAAGGGGCATGATGACTTGACGTCGTCCCCACCTTCCTCCGAGTTGACCCCGGCGGTCTCCTGTGAGTCCCCATCACCCCGAAGGGCATGCTGGCAACACAGGACAAGGGTTGCGCTCGTTGCGGGACTTAACCCAACATCTCACGACACGAGCTGACGACAGCCATGCACCACCTGTACACCGACCACAAGGGGGCGCCTGTCTCCAGACGTTTCCGGTGTATGTCAAGCCTTGGTAAGGTTCTTCGCGTTGCGTCGAATTAAGCCACATGCTCCGCTGCTTGTGCGGGCCCCCGTCAATTCCTTTGAGTTTTAGCCTTGCGGCCGTACTCCCCAGGCGGGGAACTTAATGCGTTAGCTGCGGCACCGACGACGTGGAATGTCGCCAACACCTAGTTCCCACCGTTTACGGCGTGGACTACCAGGGTATCTAATCCTGTTCGCTCCCCACGCTTTCGCTCCTCAGCGTCAGTAATGGCCCAGAGATCCGCCTTCGCCACCGGTGTTCCTCCTGATATCTGCGCATTTCACCGCTACACCAGGAATTCCGATCTCCCCTACCACACTCTAGCCTGCCCGTATCGAATGCAGACCCGGGGTTAAGCCCCGGGCTTTCACACCCGACGTGACAAGCCGCCTACGAGCTCTTTACGCCCAATAATTCCGGACAACGCTTGCGCCCTACGTATTACCGCGGCTGCTGGCACGTAGTTAGCCGGCGCTTCTTCTGCAGGTACCGTCACTTTCGCTTCTTCCCTGCTGAAAGAGGTTTACAACCCGAAGGCCGTCATCCCTCACGCGGCGTCGCTGCATCAGGCTTTCGCCCATTGTGCAATATTCCCCACTGCTGCCTCCCGTAGGAGTCTGGGCCGTGTCTCAGTCCCAGTGTGGCCGGTCGCCCTCTCAGGCCGGCTACCCGTCGTCGCCTTGGTGAGCCATTACCTCACCAACAAGCTGATAGGCCGCGGGCTCATCCTTCACCGCCGGAGCTTTCGACCCCCGCAGATGCCTGCAGGAGTGATATCCGGTATTAGACCCCGTTTCCAGGGCTTGTCCCAGAGTGAAGGGCAGATTGCCCACGTGTTACTCACCCGTTCGCCACTAATCCCCACCGAAGTGGTTCATCGTTCGACTTGCATGTGTTAAGCACGCCGCCAGCGTTCGTCCTGAGCCAGGATCAAACTCTCCGTGAATGTTTTCCCGTAATCGGGATGAACACGCACGAGAGCGGAACCACCGGAGGAATAGTCCGATGGTTCACAGCGTCCTCGCTGTGTTTTTTCAAAGGAACCTCGTCCCGATCGTGACGACCGGAGACGGGGTATCAACTAATCTGGCGTTGATTTTTGGCACGCTGTTGAGTTCTCAAGGAACGGTCGCTTCCTTTGTACTCACCCTCTCGGGCTTTCCTCCGGGCTTCCCTTCGGTGTTTCAAACTCTATCAGTGTTTTTCCGTCCCCCTGACCACCGCCCCGCAGACATGCGGAAGGTGACCCCGAGATAGGATCTGACAAGTTTGGGTGCTGCCGGACGGACGCACTTTCGCGCCGCTCCGTCCCAAGCAGGAGTACGACTGTACACGCGGCGTCGGAGCCCGTGCAAATCGATAGGGTTGGTGGTCTAGACCACTTACTGGTAGGTTCCGTACGGAACCGCCACTTCCTTTGACATACCCTGCTGCTCAGTGCGCCGTCAGGGACAGGCAGTGACGGCCCTACCTGCAGCTCCACTCCTGGGAGGCTTCCCATGACCACCGTGACGTCCCCTCTCGCCGGACGCGCCATCGGACTGGCCGCCGTGCCGGATCCGGTCTTCTCCGGGGCCATGGTCGGCCCGGGCACTGCGATCGACCCCGTACGTGAACCCTCCGAGGCCGTGTCACCCGTGGACGGCGTCATCGTCTCCCTGCACCCGCACGCCTTCGTCGTCGTGGACGACGAAGGACACGGTGTGCTCACCCATCTCGGCATCGACACCGTCCAGCTCAACGGCGAGGGCTTCGAGCTCCTCGTGGCCAAGGGCGACACCGTCCGGCGCGGCCAGGCCATCGTGCGCTGGAACCCCGCCGCGATCGAGGCGGCCGGCAAGTCCCCGGTGTGTCCCGTCGTCGCACTGGAAGCCACGGCCGACTCCCTGGCCGACCTCCGGGACAGCGGAGACGTGAAGGCCGGCGACAGCCTCTTCGCCTGGAACTGACGGCGGCGCCGTCGCAGGACGGCCGACAGGACAACCACCACCGCGGCGACGGACCCGCCGCACTAACGGAGACGGGTGAGATGGAGACAACGCTGCGAGGCGTCGGCGTGAGCCATGGCGTGGCGATCGGCGAGGTGCGGCACATGGGGACGGCGGTTCTGGAGCCGCCGGCCAAGCAGATCCCCACCGAAGACGCCGGGCGTGAGCAGGGCCGGGCGCGCCAGGCCGTGGACGCCGTGGCCGCCGACCTCATGGCACGCGGCAACCTGGCCGGGGGCGAGGCGCAGGCGGTGCTCGAGGCGCAGGCCATGATGGCCCAGGACCCCGAGCTGATGGCCGACGTGGAGCGGCGCATCGCCGTCGGCAGCACGGCCGAGCGTGCGGTGTACGACGCGTTCGCGGCGTACAGGGAGCTGCTGGCCGGTGCCGGGGAGTACCTCGCCGGCCGGGTGGCCGACCTCGACGACGTGCGGAACCGCATCGTCGCCCGGCTGCTGGGCGTTCCGATGCCGGGTGTCCCGGACAGTGATGAGCCCTATGTACTCGTCGCGCGGGACCTGGCGCCGGCGGACACGGCTCTGCTCGACCCGTCTCTGGTGCTCGGGTTCGTCACCGAGGAGGGCGGTCCGACCAGCCACAGCGCGATCCTGGCCCGTGCGCTGGGTGTGCCGGCCGTTGTCGCCCTGCCCGGTGCCGGTGAGCTGGCCGAGGGCACCGTGGTGGCCGTGGACGGCAGCACCGGTGACGTCTTCGTCAACCCGAGCGAGGAGAAGAAGGCGCAGCTGGCGGCGGCGGCCGCCGAGCGGAAGGCCGCGCTCGCCGCGTCGACGGGTCCGGGCGCTACCGCGGACGGGCACAAGGTGCCGCTGCTGGCCAACGTGGGCGGTCCGGCGGACCTGCCGGCGGCTGTGGAGGCCGGTGCCGAGGGTGTCGGTCTCTTCCGGACCGAGTTCCTCTTCCTCGACGACAGCAAGAACGCCCCTTCCGAGGAGAAGCAGGTGGAGGCCTACCGGCAGGTGCTGGAGGCGTTCCCCGAGGGCCGTGTGGTCGTGCGCGTGCTGGACGCGGGTGCGGACAAACCCCTGGAGTTCCTGACGCCGGCGGACGAGCCGAACCCCGCGCTCGGCGTCCGTGGTCTCCGTACGCTGCTGGACCATCCCGACGTTCTGCGGACGCAGCTGACCGCGCTGGCGCGGGCCGCCGAGGGGCTTCCCGTGTACCTCGAGGTCATGGCGCCCATGGTGGCCGACCGGGCGGACGCCAAGGCGTTCGCGGACGCCTGCCGTGAGGCGGGGCTGCGCGCGAAGTTCGGCGCGATGGTGGAGATCCCGTCCGCCGCGCTGCGGGCGCGTTCGATCCTGCAGGAGGTCGAGTTCCTGTCGCTGGGGACCAATGACCTCGCGCAGTACACCTTCGCGGCGGACCGGCAGGTCGGTGCGGTCTCGCGGCTTCAGGACCCGTGGCAGCCGGCGCTGCTCGATCTGGTCGCGCTGTCCGCCGAGGCGGCCAGGGCCGAGGGCAAGAGCTGCGGCGTGTGCGGCGAGGCCGCGTCCGATCCGCTGCTGGCGTGTGTGCTGACCGGTCTGGGTGTCACCTCCTTGTCCATGGGTTCCGCGTCCCTTCCGTATGTACGGGCGACGCTGGCGAAGTACACGCTGGCGCAGTGCGAGCGTGCCGCGGCGGCCGCCCGTGCGGCGGACAGTGCCGAGGAGGCGCGGAGCGCGGCCCAGGCGGTGCTGTCCGGCGAGTAGTCGCGGTCTGTAGGGCGCACCAGGTGTGCAGGGGCGTCCCGCCTTCGGTGGGGCGCCCCTGGTGCGTTCGGCCGTCGGGGCTCGGGGTCAGTGGTGGTGTCCCTCTCCGGTGCGGTCCTCTCCGAGGTCGGGTGGCTCGCAGTAGTCGACGCCGGGCTCCGGGGAGATGAGGTCGCCGGTTTCGGCGTCGGTGCAGTAGGCGTCGAACACCTCCGATGCGGTGAGCGGTTCGAAGGCGCCTGTGCGCATCCGCCATCCGTAGACCTGGTCGGCGGTTCCGGGGGCGCTGGTGCGCATGACCAGGCCGCCGGGGCTGCGAGTGGCGAGGCCCAGGGCGAGGACGCTGGTGAATTCGAGGGCTTCCGCCTCGTCGAGCCGGGTGTCCCCCTGGGCGTCCTGGTCTCCGTGGAGGACGGAGACGAGGGTGTCCGGTGGGCCGGAGACGCTGCAGACGAGGTGGCGGTCGCCGGGCGGTGCCGTGTCGAGGATGCGGACCAGGAGATCGGAGGCACGGGTGAAGGCGGCCCTGCCGATGTCCTCGCCGCAGGTGGGGCAGGGGCCCAGGCGGGTCAGGAGCGTGGTGGCGTACTCCCAGGTGGCCTGGCGTACGGCTTCGTCCACGAGGGCCGGCAGGAGTGTGGCGAGGGGGCGGCCGTCGTAGGGGACGGTGGGGCCGGTGGAGGCGAGTTCGGCCGTGAACCGGGTCCTGCTGGTGTGGGATTCGGGGTCGAGGCCGGTTTCCGCGCAGTAGACCGCGTAGTCCTCAGGGTCGAACAGGGCGAGGGTGGTGTGGGTGCCCTGGGCGGCGCGGCTCCTGAGGACGGACTCCACCTGCCGCAGGTAGGTGGAGTGGTCGTCGAAGGTGAAGCTGCGGTAGCGCCGCATGGTGCGGAAGTCGTGTTCGTCGGTGAGCAGACCGATGGTGCCGGCGATCTCGCGGCGCAGTTCGCGTCGCATGGTCTGGTGGTCGGTGTGCGCCATGTTTCCCCCAAGTGCGCGGTCGATCAATGCTCACTCACCGTAACCGGGCCCACTGACAACGGGATCGCGGGCGAGGGGCCGGGGGCGGGAGCACCGGGCAACTGTGCAGTTGACAGGCTTGTAAGGGGCTGGGCGGCGCATGCCGCCGATCCGGACCCCGCGGCCGTGTGCGGCGGGGTCCGGGAAGCGTGTGCGGTGGGTGAGGTGCCGGGTCGGCTCAGCCGCGCTTGCGGGCGAGCTCCTCGTAGAACCCGAGCAGGGCGAGGTTGTCGATGGATCCGGCGTTGACGGCCTTCTCCAGCGGTGTGCCCTGGAGGAGGCGCTTGACCGGGACCTCGATGCGCTTGCCCGTGAGGGTGTGCGGGATGCCGGGCACCTCGATGACCTCGTCGGGCACATGGCGGGGCGAGAGCTGTTCGCGGATGGCCTGCTTGATCCGCCCGAGCAGCGCCTCGTCGAGGGCGGCACCGGGTGCGAGGTGCACGAAGAGCGGCATCCAGTAGCCGCCGTCGGGCTGTTCGATGCCGATGACGAGGGATTCCCTGATCTCGGGCAGGCGCTCGACGACCTCGTAGATGTCGGCCGAACCCATCCGGACGCCCTGCCGGTTGAGGGTGGAGTCGGAGCGGCCGTGGATGATCACGGAACCGCGCCCGGTGACGGTGATCCAGTCCCCGTGGCGCCAGACGCCGGGGTAGGTGTCGAAGTAGCTGTCGTGGTAGCGGCTGCCGTCGCCGTCGTTCCAGAAGTGGATGGGCATGGACGGCATGGGGTTGGTGACGACCAGTTCTCCGACCTCGTCGACGAGGGGCTTTCCGCTGGGGTCCCACGACTGCAGGTCGGTGCCGAGGCCGGGCGCCTGGAGTTCGCCGGTGTACACGGGCAGGGTCGGTACGGCGCCGGCGAAGCAGGAGCAGACGTCGGTGCCGCCGCTGACGGAGGCGATCCACAGGTCGTCGCGGACCTCGTCGTGCAGCCAGCGGAAGCCGTCGGGGGGCAGGGGCGAGCCCGTGGTGGCGACGCATCGCACCTTTGAGAGGTCGAAGTCGCGGGACGGGTGCACGCCGGCCTTGCGGCACGCCATGACGTAGGCGGCGGAGGTGCCGTAGAGGGTGGCTCCGGTGCGCTCGGCGATACGCCACTGGGCGCCGGTGTCCGGGTAGCCGGGGCTGCCGTCGTAGAGGACGACCGTGGTTCCGGTGAGCAGGCCGGAGACGAGGAAGTTCCACATCATCCAGCCGGTGGAGGTGTACCAGAAGAAACGGTCCTCGGGGCCGAGGTCGCAGTGCAGGCCGAGCTGCTTGAGGTGTTCGACGAGGATGCCGCCCTGCGACTGGACGATGGCCTTGGGCAGGCCGGTGGTGCCGGAGGAGTAGAGCACCCACAGCGGGTGGTCGAACGGGACCTGCTCGAAGACGGGGGCGGTGTCGCCGGCGGTGAGCGCCGACCATTCGAGGGCGCCGTCGGGGGTCTCGGTGCCGAGGAGCGGGATGTGGACGACGGCGCGCAGGGTGGGCAGTTCGCGGCGCAGTTCGGCGACGGTCTCGCGGCGGTCGTGCTCCTTGCCGCCGTAGCGGTAGCCGTCGACGGTGAACAGGACGACGGGCTCGACCTGCTGGAAGCGGTCGAGCACGCTGCGGGCGCCGAAGTCGGGGGCACACGAGGTCCAGACGCCACCGACGGCGGCCGTGGCGAGGAGGGCGACGACTGCCTCGGGGATGTTCGGCAGGTAGCCGCTGACGCGGTCGCCGGGGCGTACGCCGAGGGTGCGGAGTTCGGCGGCGAGGGCGCCGACCTGGCGGCGCAGCTCGGACCAGGTCACCGGGCGCGGCTCGTGGGTCTCGTCCACGTGGAGGAGGGCGGGTTCGCCGGGGCGGTCGTCGGCGGCCCGCAGGGCGTGTTCGGCGTAGTTGAGGGTGGCTCCGGGGAACCACTCGGCGCCGGGCATGGAGCGGTCGCCCAGCACGCGCGCGTAGGGCGTCGAGAACCGCACGTCGAACCACTCGGTGACGGCTTTCCAGAAGGTGTCCAGCTGCTCGACGGACCACTGGTGGAGTGCCGGGTAGCCTCCCTCGGCCGGTGCGCCGTGGTGCTCTGCCGCCCAGGCCTGGAACTGGGTGATGCGTGCCTGGGCGATCCGCTCGGGATCGGGCTGCCAGAGCGGCTGGGGGTTCGCGGTCGACATGGGGCGGCTCCCGGGCTGTGCGCGTCGTGTGCGTCGGTCCGCGCACGGCTGGGGTGTGCGCGTGACGCGGCTGACAGGGACGATGCCATGTGATCGACTTCTGCACCAGGGCGCGCCCCACATAGTCCGTGTCGTGAAGATGTGGGCTCGGCACGGGTGAACGGCAGTTGAACGACACGCGCGCGTGGGGCGCTCGGTGGCAGGGTGAGCAGCATGGACGGTCGTGACCTGGTGCGTTCGGTGAGTGTGGTCGGTGGGGGGATGGCGGCTCGGGGGTTGCGTACCGTGCGGGCCGCGTGGCGCAGGAGGCGCATCGACGCGGCCGCGCTGCCGCAGCGGGGGGCCGAACGGGCGCGGGTCCCGGGGCAGGTGCAGGGCGTGGAGCCGGGGCCGGGGGGCGGTCTGATCCGGTTCGGCCGGTCGGAGCTGCGGATCACCGTCGCCGTGAACGGTGCCGTCTTCTGGGGGTGGGACGGGGCCGGTCCGCAGCCGTCGTACGCGCTGGCGGGGAACAGTCCGGAGCCGGATCCGCGTGCGGTGCTGGAGCCTGACAAGGACGGGGGCTGGCGGGTGGTCGCCGAGCGGGTGACGGTCGTCGTCTCCCGGCACGGTGCGGTGGAGGTGTGCACTCCGGGCGGGGTGACGCTGCGCCGGGATCTTCCGCCGCGCTGGTGGGAGCCGGTCGGCGGGGGCGCGGCCCGGTGGATGCAGCGGTCGGAGGTGGCGGCGGACGCCCGGTTCTTCGGCCTTGGCGGTCGGGCGTCGGGGCCCCGGCTGCGGGACGGGTCGTACCGGCTGTGGAACACCGATCCGGGCCGTGCGTTCGGGCCCGGTGACGATCCGCTCTATCTGACGATGCCGGTGCAGCTCGTGGTGGCCGACGCAGGCACGCATCTGGTGTTCCACGACTCCACGTGGGACGGCACGGTGGTGCTGCGGGAGGGTGCGGAGGGCGCGGGGTCCGGGCACGACCGGGCGGGCCGCTGCGAGGTGCGGATGGACGGCGGGCCGCTGCGCTGCTGGGTGATGGTGGGTACGCCCGCGCGCGTGCTGCACACGTGGGCCTCGCTGACGGGGGCGCCCGCCCTGCCGCCGGCGTGGGCGCTGGGCCACCATCACGCGCGGTGGGGGTTCGGCAGCGAGCAGGAGGTGCGCCGGATCGTCGCGGGCTACCAGGAGCGCGGTCTGCCCCTGGACGCCGTCCACCTGGACATCGACCACTACGACGAGCATCAGGTGTTCACCGTCGACCGTGAGCGCTTCGCCAAGCTGCCCGTTCTGGCGGACGAGTTGCGGCGGGACGGGATCCGGCTGGTGTCGATCGTGGATCCGGCGGTGCGGGCCGTGCCGGGCAACGCCGTGTACGACAGCGGTTCGGAAGTGGACGCGTTCGTGCGGGACGCCGCGGGCCGGACGGTGCGGGGCGTGGTGTGGGCCGGTGACTCGGTCTTCCCGGATTTCACCCACGCGCGCGTGCGCAAGTGGTGGGGCGGTCTGTACGAGGAGCGGCTGAGGCAGGGCTTCGCCGGGTTCTGGCACGACATGAACGAGCCGACGTCGTTCAGCGCGTTCGGTGAGGCGACGTTGCCGCGTTCGGCCCGGCACGCGTTGGAGGGGCGCGAGGGCGACCACCGCGAGGCGCACAACGTGTACGGGCTGTGCATGGCGCAGGCGGGCTACGCGGGGCTGCGTGAGCTGTCGCCGCAGCAGCGGCCCTTCGTGTTCTCGCGCTCGGGGTGGGTGGGGGCGCAGCGGTACGGCGGCACCTGGTCGGGGGACGTGGCGACGGGCTGGCCGGGGCTGCGCGCGTCCCTGTCGCTGGTGCTGGGGCTGGGTCTGTGCGGGGTTCCGTACTCGGGTCCGGACGTGGGCGGTTTCGACGGCAGTCCGTCGCCGGAGTTGTACCTGAGGTGGTTCCAGCTCGGCGCGTACCTGCCGTTGTTCCGTACGCACGCGAGTCTGCGGGCGGGGCGCAGGGAGCCCTGGGAGTTCGGTGCGGACGTGCTGGAGCACGCGCGCGTGGCGCTGCTGGAGCGGCGGCGGCTGTTGCCGTACTTCGTGACGTTGGCGCATCTGGCGCGGCGGACCGGCGCGCCCTATGTGCGGCCGGTGTGGTGGGGGGCTCCGGAGGACCGGTCGCTCCGGGACTGCGAGGACGCGTTTCTGCTCGGTGACAGCCTGCTGGTGGCCCCGGTCCTCGATCCGGGTGCCGGCCGGCGTGCGGTGCAGCTGCCCCCGGGCCGCTGGTACGACACGGCCACGGAGGAGGCGTACGAGGGGCCCGCCCAGGTCCTCGTAGACGCGCCGCTGTCGCGGATACCGGTGTTCGCGCGCGCGGGTGCGGTCGTGCCCGTGCGCGGGGCGGACGACGGTCTCGAGCTGGAGGTCTGGGCGCCCGCGCGCGGGCGGACGGGAGGCGGTCTGGTGGTGCGGGACGCGGGCGACGGCTGGGACGAACCGGAGATCGAGCGCTACGTCGCGCGCAGGCAGGGCCGGCGGGTGGTGGTCACCCGGGAGGGGGAGGACGGCCCGGTCGAGCCGTCCTGCCCGGTGCGGGTGCGGGGGCTCGGCTGAGCCGTGTCGCGCGGTGGCGGCTCGGCCGAGTCGTCCGGCTCAGATGTAGCGGCCCTCGAACCAGGCCCGCGCGGCCAGGGTGTGCAGCGGGAACGCGAGTTCCTCGGCCCGGCGCAGCAGGTTCCAGCCCTCGGTCTCGTCGGTGGCGTCGGACGGCGGGAGTCCCTCGGCCGGGCGTTCCGGGAGCAGGCCGAAGAGCAGCAGGTGGCCGTCGGGCGAGCTCATGGCGTCGGCGAGCCGGACGTCGCGCGCGGCGGCGTCGATTCCGGTCTCCTCCTTGAGTTCGCGTACGACGGCCTGTTTCCAGTCCTCCCGGTCGTCGATGTAGCCACCGGGCAGGGCGATGCCTCCGCGCGCGGGGGCGATGGTTCGGGTGATGACGACCAGGGCCGTGCCCTTGGTGTCGTACACGGGCTGGAGCGCGACCGCGACCGGCAGCGGATTGCGGTAGGCGACCGTCCCGCAGTGCGGGCAGTTGCGCGGCCAGCCGGAGACGCCCTCCCCGTAGGGCGATCCGCAGTTCGAACAATGCGAGTTCGGTGCGGAGTTGGCAATTGGGTGCTGAATTTCGGACACGCGCGGACTGTATCCGATCAGAGGAAGGGCGTCTTCCGGCATCGGCGCGCAAGGAATGACGAGTGACAGGAGGGGCGGCCGGAATCACCCCCGTCGATCCCGGCCGCCTCTCAGGTAACACGACGCCGTGGGGGCCGTTTCGGTTCACAGAGACGGCCTGCCCTTTTCCCGTGGCCCGTGGCAGACTCCTGACGCTTCGTCAGATCGCCTGAGGGAGGGGCTTTGCCGCACGCATCGACACCCGCGGTCGCCGGCTGGTTCACCGGCGAGGGGGACGGCTTCCGGCTGCTCGGGACCCGCTGCGCGTCCTGCGCGTCCGTCTTCTTCCCGCGCGAGGACACCCACTGCCGCAACCCGCACTGCGCGGGCGGCGCCCTGGAGGAGACCCCGCTGTCACGAAGGGGGCGGATCTGGTCGTACACGGACAGCCGCTACCGGCCTCCGTCACCCTATGTGAGTAATCCGGAACTTCCCTGGGAGCCGTACGCGTTGATCGCGGTGGAGCTGGAGGCCGAGCGGATGGTCGTCCTGGGCCAGGCGGCTCCCGGGGTCACCGTCGCCGATCTGACGGTGGGCATGGAGGTGGAGGTCATCGCCGGTGTGCTCCACGAGGACACGGAGACGACCTGGACGACCTGGCACTGGCGGCCGACGGGGGTGACGGCATGACGGCGGACGTGGCGGTGCTCGGCGCGGGCATGCACCCCTGGGGCAAGTGGGGCCGAAGCTTCGTCGAGTACGGCACGGCAGCGGCCCGGGCGGCGCTCGCGGACGCCGGGCTGGAGTGGCGGGACGTCGGATCCGTCGTCGGCGCGGACACGGTGCGTGGCGGCTACCCGGGGTACGTGGCCGGAGCGACGTTCGCCAAGGCGCTGGGCTGGCAGGGCGCACGGGTCTCCAGTGTGTACGCGGCCTGCGCGTCGGGGGCGCAGGCCATCGCGACCGCGCGGGCCCAGATCCTCGCGGGTCTCGCGGACGTCGTCCTCGTGGTCGGTGCGGACGCCGCGCCCAAGGGATTCTTCCGGCCGGCGGGCGGTGATCGCCCGGACGACCCGGACTGGTTGCGCTTCCGTGTGCTGGGCGCGACGAATCCGACGTACTTCGGGCTGTACGCCCGGCGGCGCATGGCGGTGCACGGGGACACTCCGGAGGACTTCGCGCTGGTGAAGGTGAAGAACGCGGCGCTCGGGGCGCTCAATCCGTACGCCCGCTACCGCAGACGGGTCACCGCCGAGGAGGTCGCCGCCTCCGCCGTGGTCGCCGACCCGCTGCGGCTCCTCGACATCTGCGCCACCTCCGACGGCGGCGCGGCCCTGGTGCTGTGCAGCACGGACTTCGCGCACCGGCACGGCGTCATGCGTCCGGTGCTGATCCGGGCGGTGTCCACCGTGACCCCCCGCTTTCCGAACACGGTCCTGGACCTGCCCGACATCGCCACGGACTGCGCGGTGGCGGTGGAACCCGGAACCGGGACCTTCCGGGCGTCCATCGCCCGGGCCGCCTACGAAGAGGCGGGCATCGGACCCGAGGACCTGTCCCTCGCGGAGGTGTACGACCTGTCCACCGCGCTGGAGTTGCAGTGGTACGAGGATCTGGGGCTGTGCGGCGAGGGCGAGGGGGCGAAGCTGCTCAGGGAGGGGGCGACGGCACCGGGCGGCCGCATACCCGTCAACACCAGCGGCGGACTCGCCTCGTTCGGGGAGGCGGTGCCGGCCCAGGCCATCGCCCAGGTCTGCGAGCTCACCTGGCAGTTGAGGGGCGCCGCCGGGGAGCGCCAGGTGACCGGCGCGCGCGTGGGCATCACCGCCAACCAGGGGCTGTTCGGGCACGGATCGTCGGTGATCGCGGTGAGATGACCGGCTCCGCCACGCGGCTTCTGCGGCACGAGGGACGCCAGGGATCCATACGCTCCGTGATCAGGCAGGAATCCTGCGTGAACGTCTCGTGAACTGGCCCTGGGCGTTCCCGGGCGGAGCCATCATGCTCCCGTGCACTCCTGGACGGATACTCTCCGCTTCGCCTTCCAGCCGGTGGTCAACCTGAGGACGGGCGCGGTCGCCGCACTGGAGACACTGGCTCGCCCGGAGACCGGTGACATCCTGGCCGAGGCGCGCCGTGACCCCGAACTCGACGGCATGCTGGCCGTGCTGGCGCTCCGCGCGGCGACCCGCAAGGAGACGCTGCTGCCGCTGCACCTGAACGTGTTCGCGGCGACGCTCGCCGACCTCGGTGGTCTCACGCCGCTGCACGACGCCGTACGCGCCGCGGGGCGGCTGCCCTGGGAGGTCACCCTCGACATCGTCCCGCCCTTCACGCACGTGCCCCATCGGGCGCTGCTGGAGGCGGTGGCCGTACTGCGCGAGCAGGGGTTCCGGCTCAGCGCCGACGGGATCGGCGACGGTGACGTACCCCTCAGACTGCTCACCGATCTCGCGCCCCACCTGGTCAAGCTCGACGCCTCGCTGCTGGCCCGGCCGGCGGCGGTGCGGGCCATGCGGGCGCTGTGCGAGGAGCTGGGCGCCCTGGTGGCGGTGGAGGGAGTGGAGACCGAACTGCAGTGTGCGGCCGCGGTGGCGGCGGGCGCGCAGCTGGCGCAGGGTGAGCTGTTCGCGCCGCCGGCCCGGATTCCCGTGGCGGACGTATACGTTCCGCCGCTCTCGCGCGGCTTCCTAGCCATGCCCCGGTCCGGGCCCTCGGTGCAGGAGTTCGTCCGTCCGGCCGCCGTCCTGCCCGTGACCGCTCCGGCGGGCCGGGTACGGGCGCTGCTGACGGGCTCGCCCGACGTCTCCGGGGTGCTGCTGGTGGACCAGGCCGGCCGACCGGTCCGGTCGGTGCACCGGTCGCGGTTCCTGCTGTCGATGTCCGGCCGCTACGGGCACGCGCTGTACGCGGACCGGCCGGCGTTCAAGCTGGGTGACGCGCCGCGGACGGTGGGCATCGGCGCGACCGCCTGGGAGGTGCTGGACGTGGTCGCGGTCGGCGGCCGGGACCGGACCTCCGACGATGTGGCCGTGGTCGACGAGCGCGGCCGGTGCGTGGGGGTCGTACGGCTCGCGGATCTCGTGCGGGCACTGGCCGAGAGCCGGGTCGAGGAGGCGGCCGGACTCAATCCGCTGACCCGGCTGCCCGGTTCGGACGCGATCACGGGCGAGGTGGACCGGCGGATCGCGGACGGGCGGCTGTTCGCGCTCAGTTGGCTGGACATCGACCACTTCAAGCAGGTCAACGACGGCGCCGGGTTCGCGGCGGGTGACGAGCTGATCCGGTCGGTGGGGCGCACGCTGCACGAGGAGGTCGCCGGGCACGCGCGCGTGGGGCACATCGGCGGCGACGACTTCCTGGTGCTGTCCGATGTGGAGGCGCTGGACCCGCTGGCCGCCGCCGTGCTCGACGTGCCGTGGGCGGCGGGCGGGCGGCCGGTCACCCTCTCCCTCGCCACGGTGGTGTGTGCGCCGGGCAGTGTGCGCGACCATCGGCAGGCCGCCGCCCAGCTCGCTCCGCTGAAGAAGGCGGCCAAGGCGCTCAGTGGTGCGAGCTGGGTGCTGGGGCGCGCGGGGCTGCCGGGCCACGAGCTGCGACGCGGCGGCTCGGGCGCGGCACCGGCGCAGGCGGGTTACGCGGCGGCCGAGCCACGGTGGTGAACCCCTCCCCCGCGCGCCGCCGTTGAGGATTTCCCGCCGCGTGGGGCAGCGTGGCTGTCACCGTCCCCGTCGGCAACCTTGACGCCCCCGTGACGCCGGTGAACACTTCCCGGTGTCAGCCGACATCGCCGTACATTCTCGGCGTTATCAGGCGCTGTGCCACGGGTCTGTCCTGCTCAACGGCCCGTCCGCCCGAGGCGATCCGGCTGCGAGGCACGCTCGTCACGGACGCCGGGCGGGGCGCGGGGCCTCCCTGCCGTCGGCTGAAGTCGCCACGCGCATCGTTCCTGCACAGGAGGTCGGGGCTGATCGTCCCGACCGGCGTCAAAGGAGCCGCCCATGAGCAATGGAGACATCTTCGTCGGGGAGATCGTCGGCACCGCGATCCTGATCCTGTTCGGTGCCGGTGTCTGCGCCGCCGTCACCCTGAGATATTCCAAGGCGCGGGCCGCGGGCTGGGTGGTGATCGCCTTCGGATGGGGCTTCGGTGTGCTCGCCGGCGCGTACACCGCGGCACCCCTCTCCGGCGGCCAGCTGAATCCCGCGGTGACCATCGGCATCGCCGTGGACACCGGCAAGTGGGACAAGGTCTGGGTGTATCTGCTGGGGCAGATCGTCGGCGCGATGCTGGGCGCCGTCCTGGCCTACCTGGTCTATCTGGCCCAGTTCCAGGCCAACGTCCGCAGGACGGGCACCACCGAGGGCACGGCCGACGAACCGGTGCCGACCCTCGGGATCTTCTCGACCATCCCGGAGATCCGGAGCCCGGTCGCCAACCTCATCACCGAGATCATCGCGACCGTCGCCCTGGTACTGCCCGTGCTCGCCTTCGGGCTGACGAAGGGACTCGGGGAGTCCGGCACCACCGTGCTGATCGTCTCCCTGCTCGTCGTCGGCATCGGTCTGTCCCTCGGCGGCCCCACCGGCTACGCCATCAACCCGGCCCGCGACCTCGGCCCGCGCGTCGTGCACACCTTCCTGCCGATCCCGAACAAGGGCACGTCGGACTGGGGATACGCCTGGATCCCGGTCGTCGGCCCCCTCATCGGCGGAGCGCTCGCCGGTCTGCTCTACAACATCGCCTTCTGACCCGCCCGGCCCGCCACCCCCAGGCGGGCCCGCACCGCCCTACGACCAGCGACCCGACCCTAGACCCAGGGACAGCCATGACGGACAACGCCGAGAAGTACGTCGCCGCCATCGACCAGGGCACCACCTCCAGCCGCTGCATCGTCTTCGACCACAGCGGCGCGATCGTCGCCGTCGACCAGCGCGAGCACCGCCAGATCTTCCCGAAGCCGGGCTGGGTGGAGCATGACGCCACCGAGATCTGGTCCAAGGTGCAGGCCGTCGTCGCCGGGGCGCTGGCGAAGGCCGGGCTGCGCGCCGACCAGTTGAGCGCGCTGGGCATCACCAACCAGCGGGAGACCACGGTGCTGTGGGATCGCGCCACCGGCAAGCCGGTGCACAACGCGATCGTGTGGCAGGACACCCGCACCGCCGCCCTGTGCCACGAACTCGGCGGCACGGACGGCCAGGACCGCTTCCGCGACCAGACCGGGCTGCCGCTGGCCAGCTACTTCTCCGGCCCCAAGGCGGCCTGGCTGCTGGACCAGGTGCCCGGGCTGCGGCAACGGGCCGAGCACGGCGAGATCGCTTTCGGGACCATCGACTCCTGGCTGATCTGGAACCTCACGGGAGGCACCGACGGCGGCCGGCACGTCACCGACGTCACGAACGCCGGCCGCACCATGCTGATGAACCTGGAGACCCTCCAGTGGGATTCCTCCATCCTCTCCGCCATGAACATCCCCGAGGCGGTGCTCCCCGAGATCAGGTCCTCCGCCGAGGTGTACGGCACCGCGGTCGGGCAGCTGGCGGGCGTGCCCGTCGCCTCGGCGCTGGGCGACCAGCAGGCCGCCGTGTTCGGGCAGGCCTGCTACGACGTCGGCACCGCGAAGAACACCTACGGCACCGGCAGTTTCCTGCTGCTGAACACCGGCGACCGGCCGGTGCCGTCCAAGAGCGGGCTGCTGACGACGATGGGCTACAAGATCGGCGGGGAGGCGCCGGTGTACTGCCTGGAGGGATCCATAGCGATAACGGGCGCCCTGGTCCAATGGTTCCGCGACCAGCTCGGCATCATCCGCACCGCCGACGAGATCGAGTCACTGGCTGCGAGCGTCGAGGACAACGGAGGCGCCTACATCGTGCCCGCGTTCTCGGGCCTGTTCGCGCCCTACTGGCGCTCGGACGCGCGCGGGGTCGTCACCGGGCTCACCCGGTACGTCACCAAGGCCCATCTCGCGCGCGCGGTGCTGGAGGCGACGAGCTGGCAGACCCGTGAGGTCGTGGACGCCATGTACCAGGACTCCGGAGTACGGATCACGACCCTGAAGGTCGACGGCGGCATGACGAAGAACAATCTGCTGATGCAGCACCAGGCGGACGTGCTGGGCGTTCCGGTGATCCGCCCGAGGGTGTCGGAGACGACCTGCCTCGGCGCCGCCTACGCGGCCGGTCTGGCCACGGGCGTGTGGAACGACCTGGACGAGCTGAAGTCGCACTGGCGGAAGGACGCCGAGTGGGCACCCGCGATGGAGGCGTCGGTGCGCGACCGCGAGTACCGCAGCTGGCGCAAGGCGGTGGAGAAGAGCTTCGGCTGGCTGGAGGAGGACGGCGCGTAGACGGGCGCCCCACGCGCGCGTGGGGCCCGCACCGGACCACGGCCCGTACCCCTGTCGGCGGGGGTACGGGCCGTGCCCGCCGGTTCAGGTCGCGGCGGCCCGGCGGCTGCCCGCGGCGTACTCCATGGCGTGCTGGACGACGCCGATGAGCACGTCCTTGACCGACTCGCGGTCGCGGGCGTCGCACAGCAGGACGGGCACGTCGTCGTCCAGGTCGAGGGCCTGGCGGACGGCGTCGGCGGGATAACGCGCGGCCTCCTCGAAGCAGTTGACACCCACGAGGAAGGGTATGGAACGCCGTTCGAAGTAGTCGACGGCGGCGAAGCAGTCCTCCAGGCGCCGCGTGTCGGCGAGGACGACGGCGCCGAGCGCGCCCTCGGACAGCTCGTCCCACATGAACCAGAACCGTTCCTGCCCGGGCGTGCCGAAGAGGTAGAGCACCAGGTCCTCGCGCAGCGTGATCCGGCCGAAGTCCATGGCCACGGTGGTGGTGTGCTTGCCCTCGACCCCGCTCGTGTCGTCGACCGGACGACCGGCCTCGGTGAGCAGTTCCTCGGTCCGAAGCGGCCTGATCTCGCTGACCGCGCCGACGAGGGTCGTCTTGCCCACGCCGAAGCCGCCGGCCACGAGGATCTTGAGCGTGACGGGCTCGACCGGGGGCTTGCCGCGCTCAGAACGCCCGAAGATCATCGATCTCTTCTCCTGCTTGATGGGAATCGGGCGACGGCCGGCCGTAGCCGCCGCCACCGGGGGTTTCGATGACGAGTACGTCGCCCGGCCCGACGTCGGCCGAGCCGCTGCCGCCGAGATCGGTGACCGTGCCGTCGGTGCGCTCGACCCGGTTGGCGCCGAGCGCTCCGGGTTCGCCGCCCGCCATCCCGTACGGGGGTACGCGGCGGTGCTGGGAGAGCGTGGAGACGGTCATGGGTTCGAGGAAGCGGAGCCGGCGTACGGCGCCGTCGCCGCCCGGCCACCGCCCGGCGCCGCCGCTCCCCCGCCGGACGGCGAACTCCTCCAGCCTGACCGGCAGCCGCCACTCCAGGACTTCCGGATCGGTCAGCCGGGAGTTGGTCATGTGGGTCTGCACGACGTCCGCGCCGGGGAAGCCGTCGCCCGCTCCGGATCCGGAGGCGACGGTCTCGTAGTACTGGTGGCGCTCGTTGCCGAAGGTGACGTTGTTCATCGTGCCGGAGCCCTCGGCCTGCACGCCGAGCGCGGCGTAGAGGGCGCCGGTGATGGCCTGGGAGGTCTCGACGTTGCCCGCGACGACCGCGGCGGGCGGTTCGGGCGCGAGCATCGAACCGGGCGGCACGACGATGTCGAGGGGGCGCAGACAGCCGTCGTTGAGCGGGATGTCGTCGGCGACCAGGGTGCGGAAGACGTACAGGACGGCGGCGTTGACGACGGCGAAGGGGGCGTTGAAGTTGGTGGCGAGCTGCGCGGAGGTGCCGCCGAAGTCGATGGTCGCCCGGCGTCCGGCGCGGTCGACGCGCACCCGGACCCGGATGACCGCGCCCGAGTCGGTCTCGTAGGCGCACTCCCCGTCGGCCAGGGCGTCGACGACGCGGCGGACGGCGTCCTCGGCGTTGTCCTGAACGTGCCGCATGTAGGCCTGGACGATGTCGAGGCCGAACTCGGCGATCATGCGGCGGACCTCGTCGACACCCTTCCGGTTGGCGGCGATCTGGGCGCGCAGGTCGGCGAGGTTGGTGGTGGGGTTGCGGGAGGGGTGGGGGGCTTCGGTGAGAAGCCGGCGGGTCTCCTCCTCGCGGAACCGGCCCTCCTCCGCCAGGAGCCAGTTGTCGAAGAGGACGCCCTCCTCCTCGATGGTGCGGCTGCCTGCCGGCATGGAGCCCGGGTCGATGCCGCCGATCTCGGCGTGATGGCCGCGTGAGGCGACGTAGAAGAGGATCTTCGATTCACCCTCCGTGTCCGTCGCCCGGTCGGTGTCGAAGACGGGGGTGATCACCGTGACGTCGGGCAGGTGCGTCCCGCCGTGGTAGGGGTCGTTGACGGCGTAGGTGTCCCCCGGGCGCATCGCGGTGCCGCGCCGGCGGATGACCTCTTTGACACTGGTGCCCATGGAGCCCAGGTGGACGGGGATGTGCGGGGCGTTGGCCACCAGGTTTCCGTCGGGGTCGAACAGGGCGCAGGAGAAGTCCAGGCGTTCCTTGATGTTGACGGACTGGGCGGTGGACTCCAGCCGGGCGCCCATCTGTTCGGCGATCGACATGAAGAGGTTGTTGAAGACCTCGAGCAGGACCGGGTCGACTTCCGTGTCCAGTCGGGAACTCTCCGTAATCGCCGTGCGTTCCATGACCAGATGCCCGTCGTCGGTCGCCACGGCCCGCCAGCCGTCGTCGACGACGGTCGTCGCGCTGGCCTCCGTGACGATCGCGGGGCCGGTGACGGTCTCGCCGGGAGGAAGGCCCTCGCGGCGGTGGAGGGGTACGTCGCGCCAGGCACCGCCGGTGTGGAGGCGGACGGTGTCGGGTGCGGTGGGGCGGCCCTCGTACGGGGCGAGGGCGGACAGATCGGGGGGTGCGGTGATGCCGGTGGCTTCGACGGAGAGGGCTTCGACGACGATCGGGCGGTCGAGGGTGAAGGAGTACGTGGCGCGATGACGTTCTTCGAAGGCGTGCGTCATGGCGTCGGGCTCGGCCAGCTCGACGGTGAGGGCGGTGTCGGTGCCGTCGTAGCGCAGCTGTGCCCGGCGGATGACCCCGATGCGTTCCTCGGGGACGTCCTCGGCGAGGAGTTCGGTGCGGGCCGCGGTCTCCAGGTCGTCGGCGGTCTTGCGGATGCCGGGCATGGCGGCCGCCTCGAGGGGTGCCTCGACGGACTGTTCGCGCATGGCCGTGGTGTCGGCGAGACCGATGCCGAGCGCGGAGAGCACACCGGCCATGGGGGGTACGAGGACGCTGTGGATGCCGAGCGAGTCGGCGACCCGGCACGCGTGCTGGCCGCCCGCTCCGCCGAAGGTGGTCAGGGCGTAGCGGGTGACGTCGTGGCCCTTCTGCACGGAGATCCGCTTGACGGCGTTGGCGATGTTGGCGACGGCGATCTGGAGGAATCCCTCGGCCACCTGCTCCGGGGTCCGGTCGTCGCCGGTGCGTTCGTGGATCTCGCGCGCGAGGGCGGTGAACCGGTCCCGGACGAGGTCCGCGTCCAGGGGCTGGTCGCCATGGGGGCCGAAGACGGCCGGGAAGTGGCCGGGTTGGATCCGCCCGAGCATGACGTTGGCGTCGGTGACGGTGAGGGGGCCGCCGGCGCGGTAGCAGGCGGGGCCCGGATCGGCGCCGGCGGAGTCGGGGCCCACGCGGTAGCGGGAGCCGTCGAAGTGCAGGACCGAGCCGCCGCCGGCGGCGACGGTGTGGATGTCCAGCATGGGGGCGCGCAGCCGGACGCCCGCGATCTGTGTGGTGAAGACCCGTTCGTACTCGCCGGCGAAGTGCGAGACGTCGGTGGAGGTCCCGCCCATGTCGAAGCCGATGACCCGGTCGAAGCCGGCGCGCTGCGACATGCGGGCCATGCCGACGATGCCGCCGGCCGGGCCGGAGAGGACGGCGTCCTTGCCGCGGAACTGCCCGGCCTCCGTCAGGCCGCCGTTGGACTGCATGAACATCAGGCGGACGCCGTGCAGTTCGTCGGCGACGTGCTGGACGTAGCGGCGCAGCACGGGCGAGAGGTAGGCGTCGACGACGGCGGTGTCCCCGCGCGGAACGAGTTTCATCAGCGGGCTGACCTCGCTGGACAGGGAGATCTGCGGGAAGCCGGTGCGGGCAGCGAGCTCCCCGATCGCCTGTTCGTGGGCGGGGTACAGGTGGCTGTGCAGGCAGACCACGGCGACCGCGCGGATCCCGTCGTCGTATGCCCGCCGGAGCGGCTCCGCGAGGGCGTCCAGGTCGGGGACGCGCAGGACGGTGCCGTCCGCCGCCACCCGTTCGTCCACCTCGACGACCCGTTCGTGGAGCAGGCCGGGCAGTTCGATACGGCGGGCGAAGATGCGGGGCCGGTTCTGGTAGGCGATGCGCAGGGCGTCGCGGAAGCCGCGGGTGATGACGAGGAGGGTCCGTTCGCCCTTGCGTTCCAGCAGGGCGTTGGTGGCGACCGTGGTACCCATGCGGACGGCCTCGACGGGCTCCCGCGAGGTTCCGAGGAGTTCGCGTACGCCGGTGACGGCCGCGTCGGCGTAGCGCGGGTTGTCGGACAGGAGCTTGTGGGTGAGCAGCCGGCCGTCCGGGCGACGGGCGACGATGTCGGTGAAGGTGCCCCCTCGGTCGACCCAGAACTGCCAGCCAGTCACGTCAGTACTCCGCTTCCGCGCCGGTCACAGCGCCCGGAGGCCGTTGATCACGTCGCGCAGAATACTCTCGTCAGGCAGTTCGGCCGGGGGAACCGGGCGAGTGACGTGGACGAGTTCCGCGTGGACCAGGTCGCCGACGAGGACGCGGACCACGCCGACGGGCAGATCGAGTTCCGCGGCGATCTCGGCGACCGACTGCGGCGTGTCGCGGCAGAGCGCGACGATCTCCACGTGCTCCGGCGACAGCGTCGGGTCGGCTTCCGGGTCGCCCGTGTCGGGCTCCGTGACGACCACCGCGATGAGGTCGAGGCGGTGCTGGCCCGCACTCGTGGTGCGGCCGCGCGTCATGGCGTACGGGCGGACGACCGGTCCGGCCTCGTCGTCGAACCAGTGGTGTCTTCCCTGACCGTCTCCGCTCATGTCATCCCACTACCCGCCTGCGGGCAGATCGGTGCGCGGGGCGGCACCCAGATGCACACCGACCCGCTTGACCAGCAGGGTCATCTCGTAGGCGACCTGCCCGACGTCGGAGTCGGCGTCGGAGAGCACGGCGAGGCAGCTGCCGTCACCGGCGGCGGTGACGAACAGGAAGGCGTCGTCGAGCTCGACCACCGTCTGCCGTACGCTGCCCGCCTCGAAGTGGCGTCCGACGCCCTTGGCGAGGCTGTGGAAGCCGGAGGCGACGGCGGCGAGGTGCTCGCTGTCCTCCCTGGACAGGTCCTTGGACACGCCGGTGGGCAGCCCGTCGCCGGACAGGACGACGGCTTTGCGGATGCTGGCGACCCGGTCGACGAGGTCGTCCAGGAGCCAGTTCAGCTCCACCTTGTCGGTTCCTGTGTGGCCGGTCGCGTTCGGTGCGGTCATCGACCGTCCCCCTCGTTCGTTCCTGGTGCTGTGCCGTTCCGGGCCCCGTCGCCCGCGGCGTTCTCCTCCCGACCACGCTGCCATCCGCGCTGGAGGGAGGCCATCCGGCTGCGGACCTCGTCGGCGTCGCGGTCGGCAGTCCGGTCCGCGCGCTCGGCGCGCCGTTGGGTGTCCTGCTTGAGCTGGGGAGCCAGGTTGGCCTGGCGGACACGTCGGGGCAGGGCGCCGGTGGCCGGTTCCGTGCCCGTCCCCCCGAGTGGCGGGGCGGTGCTGCCGCCGGTGGGGACTGCCTGGCCGCCGGTCCGGACCCGCTCGCCGTCGGCCGGCGCCTGCTCACCACCGGTCCGGAGCGCTTCGCCGTCGGTCGGGGTTCGCTTGCTCCCAGGCCAGGCTGTCTCACCACCGGTCCGGGGCGCTTCACCGTCGGTCGGGGTCGTTTCGCCGCCGCTGGAGATGCGCTCACCGGGCGTCCACGGTGCTGGGCCGCCGAACGGGGGCTGGTCACCGTCGATCGGTGCCGCCTCGCCCCTTGGTGCGGCCGTGGGCGTGTCGTCCGGGCTGCCGGAGACGATCGCCTTGGGCCGGGTCCGCCTGGGCAGTGCCGGGGGCTCGGCCGTCTCGGGAGCGCCGTCGGCCGGGGCCGTGCCGGGTTCCGCGACGCGCTCCGTGAGGTCGGCGAGGTCCGCCGCGCGGCGGGAGGTGGCCCCGCGGCGCCGGGCGGGCAGGGGGGCGAGACCGCCGGTGTCGGCGCGGCGCGGTCCGGCGGACGGCTGCTGCTCCGGTTCACCTCGGCGGGAGCGCTGGTCGGTGACGGGCCTGCCGTGCGAGCTCACCAGTTTCGGCGTCTGCCGTCGCGGCAGTGGTACGGGGCCGGGTTCGCGCGGCTCCTCGGCCGGGGGCTGCCCGCCGGCCAGGGTGCCCGTCCGGTCGTCGGTGCCGGCGAGCGTCCGGCGGTGCCGGAAGAGTCCGCCGCGCTCGCTGTCCTCGTCCGCAAGGACGCCCGGGAAGCCGTCGAGGGCGTCGAGATCGACGGGCGCCTCCAGTTCGACCGGGCCGTCCAGCAGGGAGGTGGGCAGGCCCGGCAACTGCGCCGGTACGGTGGACCGTCCGGCGGCGCCTCCCGAGAGCTGCCCCTTGTCCTTGGCCGGGCGCTCCCGGTCGAGGCGGAAGCCGATGCCGTTGGTGTCCGGGACGTCGTCCGTCAGCAGCGCGTCGGGGATGAAGACGACGGCCGTGGTACCGCCGTAGGGAGACGGCTGGAGGGAGACGCGGACGTTCTGCCGCTGGGCGAGGCGGCTGACCACGAACAGGCCGAGCCGGTCGGTGTCGGAGAGTTCGAACTCAGGTGTCTCGGCGAGGCGGAGGTTGGCGTCCAGCAGTGCCTCGGCCGTCATGCCGAGCCCGCGGTCGTGGATCTCCAGCGTGAACCCGTTGGCGACGCGTTCACCCAGGACCTGGACGGCGGTGTGCGGGGGCGAGAACACCGTGGCGTTCTCGAGGAGTTCGGCCACGAGGTGGGTGAGGTCGGCGACGGCGGGGCCGGTGACGGCGACGCGCGGCAGCCGCCGTACCTCGATGCGCTCGTAGTCCTCGACCTCGGCGACGGCTGCGCGGACGACGTCCATGAGCTGCACGGGGCGGCGCCACTGCCGCGACGGCGCCGCGCCGGACAGGATCACCAGGCCCTCGGCGTGCCGGCGCATGCGCGTGGTGAGGTGGTCGAGCCGGAACAGGTCGGCCAGTTCGTCGGTGTCCTCGGTCCGGCGTTCCATGGTGTCCAGCAGGGTGAGCTGCTTGTGCAGCAGCACCTGGCTGCGGCGGGCGAGGTTGACGAACACCTCGGAGACACCGGACCGCAGTTCGGACTGCTTGACGGCGGCCTCGACGGCGGCGCGCTGGAGGGTGTTGAGGGCCTGGCCCACCTCTCCGATCTCGTTCTTGTCGTACTCGAGCCGTGGCACTTCCGTCTCGACGTCGACCTGTTCACCGGCGGACAGGCGGCGCATGACGCTGGGCAGCCGGACGCCGGACGCCTCGTGCGCCTCCAGGCGCAGCTGCCTCAGGTCGCGGATGAGCGCGCGGCCCACGCGCACGGAGAGGACGAGGGAGAACAGGACGGCGACCAGGCCGAGGACGCCCACGACGGCGGCCTGCACGATGACGCTCATGGCCACCGGGCGCATGCGGTCCTGGAAGCCGTCCCCCACCTGGTCGTCGAGCGCCCCGAGTTCGTCGAGGACGCCGGCCGCGGCCGTGTCCCAGCTCTTGGCGTCGACGCCGCGCGGTGTTCCGTCGTCGGTGTCGGCGACGGTCTGTTCGGCCATGCGCAGGGGTGCGGTGGTGGCGTTCGTCCAGAAGCGTTCGTAGCGTTCGCGCTCCGCGGCGGGCAGCAGCGGCAGGCTGATGTCGTACAGGAGGGAGCGCTGGGCGACGAGGTCGGAGATGTCCCGGGTCTCCGCGGGAGTGAGCCGGCCGACGACGAGGGAGGAGCCGAGAAGGGCGTCCTCACGGGAGAGCAGTTCGCGGGCGCGGGTGATGTTGACCATGGCGCGCGCCTGCTGGTCCATGTCGACGTCGTCGATGCCGTCGAGGGCGGCGAGCAGCGCGAAGCAGGGGTCGACGAGTCGGTTGTAGCGGTCGAGGGCCTGGGCGCGGGTGACCATGCCCTGCTCGACGCCGCGGCGCAGGGAGTCGAGGCCGTCGAGGGCGTCCAGGACGGCGGTGATGTGCTCGCCGTCCTCGGCGTCCATGCCGTCGCGCAGGTCGCGGTCCTGGGCGTTCTTACGGACCTTGGCGATCGCCCCGTCCGTGGCGCTGCGGGTGCGGTGCAGCGCGGTGAGCGCGTCGGCGGCCCTCGGGTCGGCGAGGTAGACGAGGGTCTGGCGCCGCTCCTGCTGCAGGACACGCACGGTGTCCTCGGCGGGATAGCCGATGTCCTGCACGGCGTTGGACACCTGGAACAGCCGGGCGACTTCGCGACCCGTCAGTACCGTGGCGAAGCCCCAGACGGCGGTCAGGGACACCAGCGGCACGAGAAGCAGCGCCACGATCTTCCGGCGGATCGACTTCCCGCGAAAGCGCATGGCCTCCCCCAGCTCGACCCCCGCCGGTCGGGGGTGCGCATGTGCGTCAACAAACGGCGCGAGCCTACTACCGCCTCACAGATAACTCGAAGGCATGTCCGGAGGGCGAACTTCCGCAGGGGCGGCGAGACATGGCGAGTTGTCCGGGCATTGCGGGAGATTGCCACCGGGATTCGTGGGGACACGGAAGGAGCGGACACGACGGGTCGGACAGGCGGTTGGCTGGATTTTTTCGCCGCTGGGGAATCTTCGTGGGATCTCGATCGTCCTACGTGTGGGAGATGGGGGCGGAATGGGACACAGGAGCCGCATCCCGCATCCCGGCGGCGTAAAACAGCGCAAGCCGGGCAGCCACTGGGGAGTCGGAGTCTTCGGACGCCGGGGCGAGCGGCCTGCCGGCGGTGGGGAGTGACACGGTGATGGGCACGGCGGAGCGGAGCAGGGCGTCCGAGGAGAGCGTGGCGGGACGCTCGGTGGTTCGACAGGTCCGGGGGGCGCCGGATCGCGACATTCCGGGGCCCGCGCGCACCTCGGAACTGACAGATGGTGAACAGCTGGAGATAGCCCGGCCGTTGTGGGTCGAGGAGCCGGCGCGCCGGCACCCGTTGCCCGATCCGGTGCGCACGGCGGCGGTGCGGGCGGTCATCGTGATCGCGGTGACGCTGATCCAGGCGATGGTGGCGTTCCTGTGCACGTTGGCGGGGTCCTGGCTGGCCTTCCCCATGGTGATCAGCGCTGTGGCGAGCACGGTGCTGGCGACCTGGGCCGTGGTCGACGTGTGGGTGACCCGCCAGGTGTGGAACCAGCGGAACGGCGTGGTCTCGGAGCCGAGCAGCACCGCCCGGACGCTCCGGCGCGAGCGGCGCGCCCGTAGGCGTCAGGAGCGGGCGGCCGTGCGCGCACAGGGGCGGATACGCGGGCGTGGCGCCGGGCAGTTGTCCCACTCCTGACGATCCCGGGGTCGTGCCCGCGCGGCACGCGCACGGGTACGACCCGGGGAGCGGGCGGGTGGGCGGTCCCGGCCGGGCACGCACGGTTCGTGGGCTCAGAGCACTGCCTGCTCGGCCCGCCCGCGTTCCTCCTGTTGTCGTAGGTCCCGCTGGAGTTCGCGCCGGGCTCGGGTGAAGGCGCGTGGCCGGTCCACGCCGAGCACGGCGACCGTGCGGCGGTCGCGTTCGTAGCGGGCCAGGAACCCGTCCTCGCCGGGCAGGCCGTCGGTGAAGTCGCCCTCGGTGACCTGGACGGTGTCTCCGTCGCGGTACCGGCCGGCGAACTGGATGCGGGTGCCGTACTGGTCGGACCAGAAGTACGGCAGTGGGCGGAAGGTCTCCCGTGTGCGGCCGGCGAGGAGGTTGGCGACGGCGACGCGGGGCTGCTCGGTGGCGGAGGTCCAGTGCTCGGCGCGGGTGCCGCCGACGCGGGCGACATCGCCGACCGCGACCACCTGAGGGAGGGCGGTCACGCAGCCGTCGTCGCACAGCACGCCGTCGTGCAGGGCGAGCGTCGATCCGTCCAGCCAGTCGGTGCGGGGGCGGGCGCCGATGCCGACCACGACCACATCGGCGGGCAGGGTGCGGCCGTCGGCGAGACGCACGCCGGTGACGGTGCCGGAGCCGCGCAGTCCGGCCACGCCGGTGCCGGCGATCAACTCCACCCCGCCGCGGCGATGCAGAGCGGCGCACACGGCGGCCATCCGTGGCCCGAGCTGGGGCAGCAGCGGCAGCGGTGCGGCCTCGACGACCGTGACCGTGTGGCCGAGCCGGGCGCAGGACGAGGCGGTCTCGGCGCCGATGAAGCCGCCGCCGATGACGACGATCCGGCGGGGGCCCGCGGCGAGGTCGGCGCGCAGGGCGCGGGCGTCGTCGAGGGTGCGCAGGGTGTGCACGCCGGCCAGGGGGTCGCCGGGCAGTCTGCGGGCGGCGGCGCCGGTGGCGATGATCACGCCGTCGGTGGACACGGTGCGTCCGTCGCCGAGCAGGACGGCGCGGCCGCGGGCGTCGAGGCAGCGGGCGCGGACGCCGAGCAGCCATTCGGCGTCGAGGTGGGCCGTCTCCTCGGCGTCGGTGAGGGCCAGTTGCTCCTCGCCGGTGCGGCCGGTGAGGAAGTCCTTGGAGAGGGGAGGGCGGTCGTAGGGGCGGTGGGGTTCCTCGCCGACGATCACGAGTCGGCCGTCGAAGCCCTGGGCGCGCAGTTCACGGGCTGCGTGGAGTCCGGAGAGAGAGGCGCCGACGACGGTCACGGTCCTCATGCGGGGCGGCTCCTCGCGGTGCGGGCGGTGTGCGCGGGGGCGGGCGGACCGGGCCGGTGCTCGGCGGGATTCATGCGGCGGTGCCCTCCTCCGCCGTGAGGTGGACGTGGATCACGCCGTCCTCGACGGTGACGCGGTGGGTGCGGACCGGGCGCCGCGCCGGAAGGCAGGCCGGCTCGCCGGTGCGGAGGTCGAAGGACGCGGCGTGCAGCGGGCATTCGACCAGGCAGCCCTCCAGCCAGCCCTCGGAGAGCGACGCGTCCTGGTGGGTGCAGGTGTCGTCGACGGCGTACAGCTCGCCGTGCTCGGTGTGGAAGACGGCGATCGGTGGCGTGGTCTCGACGCGGCGGGACTCCCCCGCGGGGAGGTCTTCGAGGCGGCAGACGGGAATCACGGGCCCCCCTCTCGGCCCCGGACGCCGGGTCCGGGACCTGCTCGATGCAGGCGTCAGGGTGCGGGCGGAATCCGGCCGTCGGCCGGTCCGGCCCGGGGAAGCGGTGCGGGTAGGCGGTGCGGGTAAGCGGTGCGGGAGTGGCGGACGCCGGCCGGTCCGGGCGCGGGACCTCGCCCGTACGGGTCGCCCGGGTCGCCCGGGTCGCCCGGGTCGTCCAGGGCGTCCAGGCGGTCCCGGTGGCCCGGGACCCTTCCGGGATCCGGACACTTGGGTACCATAATGTTTCGCATGGCGCATCAGTCGGCGCTATGCGCAACAGAATCCGGGCGGGACGACCGTCACGTCAAGCACTTCCCGCAGATGCGGCCCGAACCGGGCCCCCAGGTGGTGAGAGTTCAGCCATGACCCGCGCGCAGAAGCAGTCCGACCGAAACGAGGAGACCACGGAGAACCCGGGGACCACCGGGAGGCAGGGCGGCCGCGGCGCGGCCAGTGCGGTGCAGTCCGTGGACCGCGCCGTGAGCGTGCTGGAGATCCTCGCCCGGCACGGCGAGGCGGGTGTCACCGAGATCGCCGACGAGCTGGACGTGCACAAGTCCACGGCCTTCCGGCTGCTCGGCGTCCTGGAGAACCGCGGCCTGGTGGCTCAGGCGAAGGACCGCGGCAAGTACTACCTGGGAGCCGGCGTCCTGCGCCTGGCGGGGGCGGCGGCGGTGCGGCTGGACATCTCCCAGGAGGGTGTCCCGGTCTGCCGGGAGGTCGCCGACGAGCTGGGCGAGACGGTGAACATCGCCGTCCTGGACGACGATGCGGCGGTCAACATCATGCAGGCCCGCGGCACCGCGTCGGTCACCGCACAGAACTGGCTGGGCCGACGTACCCCGCTGCACGCCACCTCCAGCGGCAAGGTGCTGCTCGCGCACATGTCGCCCACCCTGCGCGAAGGCCTGCTGGCGCGGTCGTTGCCACGGTTCACGGAACGGACGGTCACCGGCGCGACGATGCTGCGCGCCGAGCTGGAGGCCGTCGTCGAGCAGGGCTACGGCCTCACCGTCGAGGAGCTGGAGCTGGGTCTGGCCGCCGTGGCGGCGCCGGTGCGCGCGCACGACGGGAAGGTGATCGCGGCGATCAGCGTCTCGGGTCCGGTGTACCGGCTGAACGCGGACCGGCTGCCGGAGGTGGCGAAGCGGACGGTGGCGGCGGGCGCGGAGCTCTCGCGCCGTATGGGGTACGGCTTCTGAGGTAGCGGCAGGCGGACACGGCGGAGCGTTCACAACGCACGGACGGCGGCGCGGGACCGGGACGTACCTGGTCCCGCGCCGTTGTGTGTGCGTTGGGTTCCGTCCCGTGGGTTTCGCGGCGGTCGAGGGTTGTCCCGCACCTCTTGACGGCTCCGTGGCGGCGTTCTCAGTATGTTCCCCATCACGCAACCCATCGTGCAATGCGCAACAGCCAGCAGAGGAGCTTGTCGTGCCACACGAGGTCCGTGCCGTAGTCGCCGTGAAGAGGGGCGCACCCGTGGAGGTGCGGACGATCGTGGTTCCCGATCCCGGCCCCGGTGAGGTCCTCGTCGACGTACAGGCATGCGGGGTGTGCCACACGGATCTCCACTACCGGGAGGGCGCGATCACCGACGACTTCCCGTTCCTGCTGGGGCACGAGGCGTCCGGCACCGTCGCCGAGGTCGGACCGGGTGTCACCGAGGTGAAACCCGGCGACTACGTGGTGCTCGCGTGGCGCGCGCCCTGCGGCAGCTGCCGTTCCTGTCGTCGTGGCCGGCCCTGGTACTGCTTCGACTCCCGTAACGCCGCCCAGCCCATGACCCTGCCGGACGGCACTCCGCTCAGCAGCGCCCTGGGGATCGGCGCCTTCGCGGAGAAGACGCTGGTCGCGGCCGGTCAGGCGGTGAAGGTCGACCCGGCCGCACGCCCCGAGGCGGCCGGTCTCGTCGGCTGCGGGGTGATGGCCGGGTACGGCGCGGCGGTCAACACCGGCAAGGTCGGCCGGGGCGACTCGGTCGCCGTCATCGGCTGCGGCGGTGTCGGCGACGCGGCCATCGCGGGGGCCTGTCTGAACGGTGCCATGAAGGTCATCGCCATCGACATCGACGACAGGAAGCTGGACCGGGCGGAGAGGTTCGGCGCCACCCACACCGTCAACTCCCGGGGCACCGACCCGGTCGAGGCGGTCCGCAAGCTCACCGGCGGACACGGGGTGGACCTCGCGATCGACGCGGTGGGCCGCCCGGAGACCTTCGAGCAGGCCTTCTACATGCGCGACCACGCGGGCCTGCTGGTCCAGGTCGGCGTCCCCTCGCCCGAGATGAGGATCGAACTCCCGCTGATCGACGTCTTCTCGCGCGGTGGTGCCATCAAGTCCTCCTGGTACGGCGACTGCCTGCCGAGCCGCGACTTCCCGTACCTGATCGACCAGTACCTGTACGGCCTGCTCGATCTCCACGCGTTCGTGTCCGAGACCATCGCCCTCGACCAGGTGGAGGAGGCGTTCGGCAAGATGCACCGGGGTGAGGTGCTGCGCTCGGTGGTGGTCCTGTGAGCGCGGGGGCGGCGAGGCCGCGCAAGGCGGCCACGCCCTCCGTCCCGGCCGGTGCGCCTGTCCTGCTGCCGTCCGAGGACCACGAACCACCGCTCTTCCCCCGCACCTTCGCGGCCACCACCACGGAGCGGGCGCACCTCGCCTCCGTCTGACCGGCTTCCCGCGCCCGCCGTCCCGCCACCACTCCCATTCCCCGTCACCACGAGGAGGGGCATGTCCAGCACACCCGAGTACTTCCGCCACCGCGCCCGCCAAGTCGCCCGCACCCCCGCCCACCAGGCCGCCCGCACCCCCGGTCACCAGCCCGCCCCCGGCCCGCGCGTCGTCGTCATCGGTGCCGGCATCGTCGGCTGTTCCCTCGCCGACGAGCTGACCGCCCGGGGCTGGACCGACGTCACCGTCCTGGAACAGGGCCCCCTGCCCGCGCCGGGCGGCTCGACCTCGCACGCCCCCGGGCTCGTCTTCCGGACCAGTCCCTCGAAGACGCTCGCGGAGTTCGCCAAGTACACGGTGGAGAAGTTCCGTTCCCTCGACGTGGCCGGTGACGCCTGCTTCGACCAGGTCGGCGGCCTGGAACTGGCCACCACCCCCGAGCGTCTGGCGGAGCTGCACCGCAGGGCCGGCTACGCCGCCTCCTGGGGCATCCGCGCCGAGGTCGTGAGCACCGCCCGCTGCAAGGAACTCTGGCCGCTGCTGGACGAGTCGATGGTCCTCGGCGGGCTCCACACCCCGGACGACGGCCTGGCCCGGGCCCTGCTCGCGGCCCGCGCCCAGATGGACCGGGCCACCGCGCGCGGCGCACGCTTCCTGGAGCGGCACACGGCCACCGGTATCGAGCAGGAGCACGGCCGGGTCACCGCGGTCGTGACCGACCAGGGCTCCTTCCCGGCCGACCACGTGGTCTCGGCGGCCGGCTTCTGGGGCCCGGTCGTCGGCCGCATGGCCGGTGTCGACGTACCGCTGCAACCGCTCGCCCACCAGTACGCGAAGACCGCTCCGCTGCCCGAACTGAGCGGTGCCGTGGCGGAGGCCACCCGGCCGATCCTCCGCTTCCAGGACCGCGACCTGTACTTCCGTGAGCACGGCGACCGCATCGGCATCGGCTCGTACGCGCACCGGCCGATGCCGGTGGACCCGTTCGCCGTACCGGCGTACGACGAAGCAAGTGCCCGGGACATGGCGATGCCGTCCTCGTATCCGTTCACCGCCGAGGACTGGGCGCCGAGCTGGGAGGACTGCCGGCGGTTGCTGCCCGCCCTGCGGGAGTCGCGGATCGAGGCCGGGTTCAACGGGGTCTTCTCCTTCACGCCGGACGGTATGCCGCTCCTGGGGGAGGCCCGGCAGTTGCGCGGTTTCTGGCTGGCCGAGGCGGTCTGGGTGACCCATTCCGCCGGTGTGGCCAAGGCGGTGGCCGAGTGGATGGTCGACGGGCGGCCCTCGCTCGACGTGCACGAGTGCGACCTCACGCGGTTCGAAGAGGTGCAGCGTTCACCGTCGTACGTGCGTGAACGCGGCTCACAGCAGTTCGTCGAGGTGTACGACGTACTGCACCCCCTCCAGCCGATGGAGCGTCCACGGCCACTGCGCGTCAGCCCCTTCCACGCCCGTCAGCAGCAGCTCGGCGCCTTCTTCCTGGAGGGGGCGGGCTGGGAGCGCCCGCACTGGTACGAGGCGAACGCCGCGCTCCTCGACGACACGGGCGGCCCCGGCGGCCTTCCCCCACGGGACGCCTGGTCGGCCCGCTACTGGTCGCCCGTCGCCGCCGCCGAGGCCATGGCGACCCGCGAGAAGGTCGCCCTGTACGACATGACCCCGCTGCGCCGCCTGGAGGTGACCGGCCCCGGCGCCCTCGCCTTCCTCGACCGGATGACCAGCAACAACCTCCGCCGGAAACCCGGCGCCGTCACCTACACCCTGCTGCTCGACGAGACCGGAGGCATCCGCTCCGACCTCACCGTCGCTCGCCTCGCGCCCGACCGCTTCCAGGTCGGGGCCAACTCCCCCGCCGATCTGGACCGGCTGCTGAGGTACGCGCCGGACGACGTGCGGATCCGGGACATCACCTCCGGCACCTGCTGCGTCGGCGTCTGGGGCCCCCTCGCCCGCGCCCTGGTCCAGCCGTTGACCGCGGACGACTTCTCGCACGAGGGCTTCGGCTACTTCCGGGTGAAGCAGACCTGGCTCGGGCACGTGCCGGTGACGGCCATGCGGCTCAGTTACGTCGGCGAGCTCGGCTGGGAGCTGTACACCACGGCCGACCTCGGCCTGCGGCTGTGGGACACGCTGTGGGAGGCCGGACAGGAACACGGCGTGATCGCCGCCGGCCGCTCCGCCTTCGACTCCCTGCGGCTGGAGAAGGGATACCGGGCCTGGGGCAGGGACATGACCGACGAGCACACCCCCTTCGAGGCGGGCCTCGGCTTCGCGGTCCGCATGGACAAGGAGGAGTTCGTCGGCCAGGAGGCCCTGCGCGGCCTGTCCGAGCCCACCCGGCGGCTCACCCCGCTGCTGCTCGACGACCCCGCGGCCGTCGTTCTCGGCAAGGAGCCCGTCCTTGTCGACGGCGCCCCCGCCGGCTATGTGACCAGCGCGTCGTACGGCTACACCCTCGGCCGCTGCGTGGCCTACGCCTGGCTCCCGGCGGGCCTGCCCACCGGCACCGGCGTCCAGGTCGTGTACTTCGGCGAGAAGGTCGCGGCCAGCGTCGCCGACGAGCCACTGTTCGACCCGAAGATGACCCGCATCCGCCGCTAGGAGGCCCCGTGTCACCGTCCTACGACGTCGTCGTCATCGGTCTCGGCGGCATGGGCGGCGCCGCCGCCCACCACCTGTCCGCGCGCGGCGCCCGCGTCCTCGGCCTGGAGCGGTTCGGTCCGGTGCACAGCCGCGGCTCCAGCCACGGCGGTTCCCGCATCACCCGGCAGTCGTACTTCGAGGACCCGGCGTACGTACCGCTGCTGCTGCGCGCCTACGAGCTGTACGAGGACCTCGCGCGTGCCACCGGCCGGGAGATCGCCCTGCTCTGCGGCGGGGTGATGGTCGGGCGCCCGGAGTCGCGGACCGTCGCCGGCTCCCTGCGGTCGGCGGAGCGGTGGGACCTGCCGCACGAGATGCTGGACGCGAAGGAGATCCGCCGTCGCTTCCCGACCCTGACTCCGGACGACGACGAGGTGGCGCTGTACGAGTCGCGGGCCGGTCTGCTCCGGCCCGAGAACACGGTCGCCGCCCACCTCCAGCTGGCCACCCGGCAGGGCGCCGCGCTGCACTTCGAGGAACCGGTGCTGCGCTGGGAGCCGTACCGCGACGGTGTGCGCGTGCACACGGCCGAGAACACGTACACGGCCGACCACTTGGTGATCTGCCCCGGCGCGTGGGCGCCGCGGCTCCTCGCCGACGTGGGGGTGCCGGTCACCGTCGAGCGGCAGGTCATGTACTGGTTCCAGCCGAGGGGCGGCACCGGTCGGTTCGTGCCCGAGCGGCACCCGGTCTACATCTGGGAGGACGCGGCAGGGGTCCAGGTGTACGGCTTCCCGGCCATCGACGGCCCCGAAGGGGGCGCCAAGGTCGCCTTCTTCCGCAAGGGCCGCGTCACCACGCCGGAGACCATCGACCGGACCGTGCACGACGACGAGGTCACGGCGATGGCGGAGCACATGGCCCGCTGCGTCCCGGATCTGCCCGGCACCTTCCTCAAGGCCGCCACCTGCATGTACTCCACCACGCCCGACGAGCACTTCGTGATCGCCCGGCACCCGGTCCACCCGGAGTCGGTGACCGTCGCCTGCGGGTTCTCGGGGCACGGCTTCAAGTTCGTCCCGGTCGTCGGCGAGATCCTGGCCGACCTGGCCCTGACCGGCTCCACCGCGCACCCGATCGGCCTGTTCGACCCCGCCCGCCTCGCGGCCGCGCCCGCCCGGGACTCATCCGAACGAGGAGCACGCCCGTGACGACGTCCCCGATCTCCCCGAGCCTCGTCGCGACGCTGCCGGGCCGCTACTACACCGACCCGGACGTCTTCCGGCAGGAACAGGAGGCCGTTTTCGAGTCCCTGTGGTTCTGCGCGGTCCGCAGCGCCGACCTGGCCGGGCCGGGCGCCTTCCGTACGGTCCAGGTGGGCCGCGAGAGCGTCCTGGTCACCCGCAGCCGGACCGGTGGGCTGCGCGCGTACCTCAACGTGTGCCGGCACCGGGGGGCCCGGCTGTGCACCGAGGAGTCCGGCCAGGTGCGGCGCAGCCTGCAATGCCCGTACCACGCATGGACGTACGACCTCGACGGCAGGTTGATCGCCGCACCCAACTTGATCAAGATGCCGGACGTCGACCGGGTCGCGTACGGGTTGATCAAGGTGGCTCTGCGCGAATGGCTCGGCTACGCGTGGGTGTGCCTCGCCGACGCGCCGCCCTCCTTCGAGGACACGGTGATGGGGGCCGCCGTCGAACGGCTCGGCGACGCGGCCGCGATCGAGCACTACGGCACGGACAACCTGGCGCTCGGCAGACGCATCACCTATGACGTGAGGGCCAACTGGAAGCTGATCGTCGAGAACTTCATGGAGTGCTACCACTGCGCGACGATCCACCCGGAACTCACCGAGGTGCTGCCGGAGTTCGCGGACGGGTACGCGGCGCAGTACTACGTGGGCCACGGCGCGCGGTTCGGCGCGGAGGTCCAGGGCTTCACGGTGGACGGCAGCGCGGGCTTCACCCGGCTGCCCGAGCTGGCCGAGGAGCAGGACCGCCGCTACTACGCCCTCACGGTCAAGCCGACGGTGTTCGTCAACCTCGTGCCCGACCACGTCATCCTGCACCGCATGTTCCCGCTGGCCGAGGACCGCACGGTCGTGGAGTGCGACTGGCTGTACGCGCCGGAGGTGGTGGCGTCGGGCGCGGACGTGTCCAAGTCGGTGGAGCTGTTCCACCGCGTCAACGTCCAGGACTTCGCGGCCTGCGAGCGCACCCAGCCGGCGATGTCCTCTCGCGCGTACCGCGACGGCGGTGTGCTGGTCCCCAACGAGCATCACATCGGGATCTTCCACGAGTGGCTGCTGGACCGGCTGGGAGGCTCCCGTGCCTGACCTCTTCGTCGACGGAGTGTGGCGGGGCGCCCTGGACGGGCGCACCCGGGAGATCCGCTGTCCCGCCGACGGCTCCCTGGTCGGGGTCGTGGACGAGGCCGGCGGCAAGGACACGGTGGAGGCCATCGCGGCGGCCCGGCGGGCCTTCGACACCGGCCCCTGGCCGCGTACGGCGCCCTCGGAGCGCGGGGATCTGCTGCTGCGGGTCGCGGATCTCCTGCTGCGCGACAAGGACGCCCTGGCCCGCGCCGAGTCCCTGGACACGGGCAAGCGGCTGGTGGAGAGCGCCTACGACGTCGACGACGTCGTCGGCTGCTTCCGCTACTTCGGGCGGCTGGCCGCGTGCGAGAGCGGGCGGGTGATCGACACCGGCCGGGACGGTGTCGACAGCCGGGTGGTGCACGAGCCCGTCGGCGTGTGCGCCCTGATCACGCCCTGGAACTACCCGTTGCTGCAGACCGCGTGGAAGGTCGCCCCGGCGCTGGCGGCGGGGAACACCTTCGTGCTCAAACCGAGCGAGCTGACCCCGCACACCGCGATCCATCTGCTTCGGCTGCTGGCGGAGGCGGGACTGCCGGCGGGTGCAGGGAACCTGGTGCTGGGCGCGGGTCCGGTGGCGGGCGCCCCGCTCGGCGACCATCCGGACGTCGACCTGGTCTCCTTCACCGGTGGCCTGGCGACCGGGCGCCTGCTGATGGCGGCCGCGGCCGGCACGGTGAAGAAGGTCGCGCTCGAACTCGGCGGCAAGAACCCGAACATCGTCTTCGCCGACGCCGATTTCGAGGCGGCGGTCGACATGGCGCTGACCGCCGTCTTCCTGCATTCCGGCCAGGTGTGCTCCGCCGGGGCCCGGCTGCTGGTGGAGGACTCGCTGCACGAGCGGTTCACGGCCGAGGTGGTCCGGCGGGCGCGGGGCATCCGGCCGGGTGGCCCGTTCGACGAGCGGGCGCGGACCGGGCCGCTGATCTCGGCGGCCCACCGGGCGAAGGTCGAGGCGTACGTGGCGCGGGGGCTCGCGGAGGGTGCGGTGCTGCGCTGCGGCGGCGCCCGGCCCTCCGGACCCGGCCTCGACGAGGGTTTCTACTACCTGCCGACCGTCCTGGACGCGTGCACGAGCGGGATGTCGGTGGTCCGGGAGGAATCCTTCGGACCGGTGCTGACCGTCGAGCGGTTCACCACCGAGGAGGAGGCCGTGCGCCTCGCCAACGACACGGTCTACGGCCTCGCGGGTGCCGTCTGGACCCGCGACGAGGGCCGGGCCGCCCGGGTCGCGGCGGGGCTGCGTCTCGGCACGGTCTGGATCAACGACTACCACCCGTACGTGCCGCAGGCCGAGTGGGGTGGTTACAAGCAGTCCGGGTTCGGGCGTGAACTCGGACCGGCGGGGCTCGCCGAGTACCGCGAGACGAAACACATCTGGCGCAACACGGCGCCGGCACCACAGGGCTGGTTCGACTGACAGCCAGAGGAGTCCGCTCATGACGACCACCGAGCAATCGCCAGGCCCGCACCACCGGGACGACGCCGAACTCGCCGAGTTCGGCTACCGGCCCGAACTCAAACGCACTCTGGGCACCTTCCACACCTTCGCGGCCGGGATCAGCTACATCTCCATCCTCACCGGCACCTTCCAGTTGTTCTACTTCGGTTACGGCAGCGGCGGCCCCGCCTACTGGTGGTCGTGGCCCCTGGTGTTCGGCGGTCAGTTCGCGGTGGCCCTGTGCTTCGCGGAACTGGCCGCCCGCTACCCGGTGGCCGGTTCGGTCTACAACTGGTCGAAGAAGATCGGCAATCCGCATCTCGGCTGGCTCGCCGGGTGGATGATGCTGATCGCGTCGATCGTGTCCATCGCGGCGGTCGCCCTCGCCTACCAGCTGACACTGCCGCAGATCTCCGCCAGGTTCCAGTTCGTCGGGGACGGCACCGGCACGTACGACGTGGCGACCAACGCCGTCGTCCTGGCAGCCGTGTTGATCCTGTTCACCACGCTGGTCAACGCGTTCGGCGTCAAGCTCATGGCGACGATCAACACGGCCGGCGTGTTCATCGAGCTGATCGCCACCGTCGTACTGATCGTCCTGTTCGCCGTCCACATCGTCCGCGGTCCGCAGGTCGTCATGCAGACGAACCACACCGGCGCGGGGTACTCGGCCGGCTACCTCGGCGCCTTCCTCGTGGCCTCCCTGGCGTCGGCGTACGTCATGTACGGCTTCGACACGGCCGCCTCGCTCGGCGAGGAGTCCCTGGACCCGTCGCGCAACGCCCCGCGCGCCATCATCCGCGCGATCGTCGCCTCCTTCGTCCTGGGCGGCCTGGTGCTGTTGCTCGCCCTGATGAGCGTCTCCAGCCTCAAGGGCGACAAGCTGTCCACGGACGGGCTGCAGTTCGTGGTGCTCGACGTGCTCGGGCCGACGGCCGGCAAGGCGATGCTCTGGTGCGTGCTGATCGCGGTCACGGTGTGCGCGCTGGCCGTGCACACGGCGGCGATCCGGCTCGCCTTCGCGATGGCCCGGGACAACAACCTGCCCGCGTCCTCGCTGATGGCCCGGGTCAGCCCCCGTTTCCGGACCCCGGTCCTGCCGGCCGTGATCATCGGTGTGCTGGCGCTGGCGATCCTCGTGGTCAACATCCGCCAGCCGCAGATCTTCACGGTCGTCACCAGCATCGGCATCATCATGATCTAC
Organism: Streptomyces albidicamelliae; assembly: GCF_025642175.1. Lineage (NCBI taxonomy): Bacteria > Bacillati > Actinomycetota > Actinomycetes > Kitasatosporales > Streptomycetaceae > Streptomyces > Streptomyces albidicamelliae. Next base: position 1,679,403 of record NZ_CP106795.1, read on the forward strand.
CTCGCCTACCTGGGCGTCACCGCGCCCATGCTGGTGGCCCGGCTGCGCGGAAAGTGGCAGCCGGCGGGCGGGGGCAGGTTCTCGCTGGGCCGCTGGGGGCTGCCGGTCAACATCGTCGCGGTGGTGTGGGGCGCCGCCATGACGGTCAACCTGATCTGGCCCCGCACCGCGGTCTACAACGCGAGCGCCCCCCACCACTGGTACCTGCGCTGGGGCGCGGTGCTGTTCGTCGCGGTCATCGCGGGCGGCGGCTTCGCCTACTACTGGTTCGTCCAGCGCCACCGCACCGGCGTCCTCGCCGAGCACCGCTCCGAGGTGCCGCCCGGCGCGCCCGCCTCCCCCCTCGCCGCTCCGGCGTCCGACTGATTTCCCCGTTCCCGGCCGGCCAGGAGGTCGTATGAGCATCGACGAGTTCGACTACGTGGTGGTGGGCGGCGGAACCGCGGGCAACGTCGTGGCGGCCCGCCTCTCCGAGGACCCCGCGGTGACGGTGTGCCTGCTGGAGGCGGGCCCGAGCGACGTCGGCGACGACGCCGTGCTGCGGCTGGAGCGCTGGATGGGCCTGCTGGAGTCCGGGTACGACTGGGACTACCCGGTCGAACCGCAGGCCACCGGCAACAGTTTCCTGCGGCACGCGCGCGCGAAGGTGCTGGGCGGCTGCTCCTCGCACAACTCGTGCATCGCCTTCTGGGCGCCGGCGGAGGACCTGGACGACTGGGCGGCCCGGGGCTGCACGGGCTGGAGCGCGGCCGACCTGTTCCCGCTGTACCGGCGGCTGGAGAACAACGACGCGCCCGGCGACCACCACGGCCGCACCGGCCCCGTCAGGCTGCGCACGCTGAAGGGCGGCGACCCGTGCGGTGCGGCGCTGCTGGAGGCGTGTGCACAGGCCGGCATCCCGACGGTCCCGTTCAACACCGGCAGGACCGTGGTGCGCGGGGCGAACTGGTTCCAGATCAACTCGGACGAGAACAACGTCCGTCAGTCCTCGTCGGTGGCCTATCTCCACCCCGTGCTCGGCAAACGCCCCCGTCTCGACGTCCGGACCGGGGTGCGGGCCCGGAAGCTGATGCTGGAGGGGCGCAGGTGCGTGGGCGCCGAGTACCTGGACCCCGATCTGGTGCACACCCGCACGGTGCGGGCGCGGCGCGAGGTGATCCTCTCCTGCGGCTCGATCGACTCCCCGAAGCTGCTGATGCTGTCGGGCATCGGCCCGGCCGCCCATCTGCGGGAGGTCGGTGTGGACGTGGTCGTCGACGCGCCGGGCGTCGGCGAGAACCTCCAAGACCACCCCGAGGGCGTGATCATGTGGGAGGCGAAGCAGCCGATGACCACCACGTCCAGCCAGTGGTGGGAGGCGGGCGTCTTCTACGACACCGAACCCGGCCTCGACCGGCCCGACCTGATGTTCCACTACGGCTCGGTGCCGTTCGACATGAACACCGCCCGCTGGGGCTACCCCACGTCGGAGAACGCGTTCTGTCTGACGCCGAACGTGACGAGGGCGAGGTCGCGCGGCACGGTACGGCTGCGGACCCGGGACTACCGGGACAAACCGAAGGTGGATCCCCGGTACTTCACGCACGAGCACGACGTGCGGGTGATGACGTACGGGCTGAGGCTGGCGCGCCGTATCGCGGCCCAACCCGCGCTGAGCGGCTGGGCAGGCGCGGAACTGGCGCCGGGGCCCGACGTCCGGACGGACGACGAACTGCTGGACTACATCCGCCGGACGCACAACACCGTCTACCACCCGTCGTGCACCGTGCGCATGGGAGCGGACGACGACCCCGCGGCACCGCTCGACGCGCGGCTGCGGGTCAAGGGCGTCGAGGGGCTGCGGGTGGCCGACGGGTCGGTGATGCCGGACCTGATCACCGTCAACCCGTGCATCACGACGATGATGATCGGCGAGAAGTGCGCGGACCTCCTGAAGGAGGACGCGCACCGACTCGGCACCTGAGGCCGCGGGCGCGGCTGCCGGACGGCGGCCGCGCCCGCGCCCTCACGCCGTGCTGCCTGCCGGCTTCTTGTACATCCGGGTCGCCGTGATCTCGCTGTGCACCGCCTCGCCCGTCCGCGGCTGCTCCGGCAGGCCGGGCCTCAGGTGCTCCTCCACGCTGATGTACTTCAGGCCCGCCCTGAGGTCGGCGTCGTTGCGCAGACGGATGACCAGCGGGAACTCGGCCAGCGCCGTCGTGTCAAACAGGCCGGTGGTGTAGAGCAGCTGGACGCCCAGCGCGTCCGACACGGCCCGCTGGAGCTCCAGCAGGTAGGTGGCGTTGGCGCGGCCGATGGGGTTGTCCAGGAAGAGCGTGCCCGCGTGCCGCTGCTTGTCGCGGCCCCGGTCGTTCGAGCGCAGTGCGGCCATCGTGCAGTACAGGGCGATGGCCGCGGTGAGCAGCTGGCCGCCGGAGAAGACGTCGCCCATCTGGCCGACGGGGACGCGTTCGGCGCGCAGGACCGCGTCCGGCTTGAGGATCTCGACGGCGACGCCCTTCGGCTGGAGGGCCGCCCCGACACCGCGCAGCAGCAGGGACATGCCGTCGCGGCGCAGGTCGGAGTTCTTCTTCACGGCCGCGCGCGTGGCGTCGTCGATGACCTCGCCGAGCCGTTCGGTGAGCGTGGCCTGGTCGGGCTCCTCGAAGCGGATGCGCAGGAACTCCTGCCCGGACCATTCGCCGAGGCCCTCGGGCAGCCGGGAGAGCCGCTGGGCGGACCGCAGTGTCGCCAGCGCGGACTCCACGAGTCCGCGCAGCCGGTCCACGATCGAGTCGCGGTTGCGCTCCAGCTGGGCGAGTTCGTCCGTCAGGACGCGCAGCCGGGGCGCGAAGGCGTCCGCCCACTTCTGGGCGTGCTCGGGCAGCGCGGCGGCGGGCAGTTCGCGGATCTGCTGCCGGGCGGGCGTGCGGACCTGTTCGTAGCGTGTGGAGTTGGCGTGGCGGACGAGGACGTCGCTCGCCTCGCGCACGCCGGTCTCGGCGGCGGACAGGTCGGCGGCACAGCCGCGCAGGGAGCGGCGGGCCTCGGCGGCGGAGTGCCGGGCCTCCTCCAGGCTGCCGGGGTACGGCTCCGGCTCCTCCTGCTCCTCGTCGGGGGTGTGCTCGCGGAGCAGGTCGCGGAGCATCGCGGCGATCTCGTCGAAGCCGCCGGCCGCGTCCTCGGCGGCGCGGTGGGCCTCCAGCAGCTCCGCGTGCGCCTCGCGGGCCCCGGCCAGCGCCTCGGCGCGGGCCGCGAGTTCGGCCGTGGCCGTGCGCAGCAGCGCCTGGGCGTGCTCGGCGTCGCGCGGGAGGAGTTCCTCGGGCAGCTCGGTGTGCGTCTCGGCGTCCTCGGGCGCGTGCCGCTCCGCTTCGCCGCGCAGCCGGCCGAGCTGCTCGCTCGCGGTCGACATCCGGGTCTCCAGGAGCTGCACCAGTTCCTCGGCGCGGGCGGCGGCCGCCTGCCGGGAGGGTCCGTCGGAGCCGTCGGGCGACTGGAGCAGCTGCTCGGCCCGGGTGCGCACCTTGTTGCTGAGCCGGTCGAGTTCGGCGCGGGCGGCGCTCTCGTCGCTCTCCGCGCGGGCCTGCTCGGCCCGCAGGTCGGCGCCGACGCCGACCTTCTCGTACACCTGGGAGGCGGCCCGGTAGGCCTCGCGCAGAGCGGGCAGGGACGCCTCGGGGGCGTCCGCGCCGTCGTCCGGTACGTCGTCGGGGGCGCCCGCGATCTCGGAGCGCTCGGCACGCAGGGCGCGCGCGGTGCGGCGGGCGTCGTCGGCGGCGCGCTGGGCGCCCCTGCGGTCCTCGTCGGCGGCGCGGGCGCGGTCCAGGCAGGTCTGGGCGCGGGCCTCGGACTCGGTGGCCTCGTCGGCGAGTTCGCGCAGCTTGGCCTGCCAGCCGGCGCGTTCGCGGAGCCGGAAGGCGAGTCCGGCCAGGGCGTCGGCGGCGCGGCGGGCCTTCTGGGCGGTCTCCTGCCGTTCGTCGCGGATCTGCGCGGCCTCGGCGGCGGCCTCGTCGGCCTCCGCGCGTGCGGTCCGTGCCTCGGCGAGTTCGGCCTCGGCCTCCTCGGCGAAGGCGCGGGCCTCCTCGGCGGCGCGGGTCAGTTCGGTGAGGCGCCCCGCGGGGCAGCCGGTGCGCCAGGAGGCGAGCCGGGCGGCCAGTTCACGGTCCTTGCCGAGGCGGGTGGCGAGGGTGCGGATCTCCTCGTCGCGTTCGCCGGCCCGCGCGCGCAGGGCCTGCCGTTCCTCGTCGGCGGCGTGCTCGTCGTGCATGGCCGGGTTCGGCGGTACGAGGAAGACGTCGCCGGGGCCGGCGTCGTCGGCGGGGGTCGGGGCGAGCAGGGCCGCGGCCGTGCCGACGGCCACGGCGGAGCGGGGCAGCAGGGCGGCGTCACCGAGGGCCTCGCGGGCACGCGCGTGGGTGTCGGGGTCGGTGATGATCACGCCGTCGACGAGTTCGGGGCGGGCGGCGAGCACCCGCGCGTGGTCGGCGGGGGCGACGGCCTGGGCGAGGTAGCGCCAGCCGGGCAGCGCGGGGATGCCGTGCTCGCCGAGGAACTCGACGGTGGCCAGGACGTCGGGGCCGGGCGGCAGCAGTCCGCCGTCACCGAGGGCGCCGAGGATCCGGGAGTCGTCGGCGGCCGCGGTGCGGAGTTCGAAGAGGTGCCGTTCGGCGGCGGACACGGCGTCGTCGAGGAGGGCGCGCAACTCGTCGGCGAACCGGTCGAGTTCCTCGGCGGTGAGCGGGCTCTCGGCCGGTGCCGCCGGGTCCGCGGCCGGCGTGTGCGGTGCGCCGTCGTCCGCTCCGGTCCTGGGGGCGGGCACGCCCACGCGTACCGCCCCGGGTGCGCCCGGCAGGCTCAGCAGTTCCGCCAGCCGCTCCTCGGTGGCCAGCGACTCGGCCAGGCGCCGCTCGGCCTCGTGGGCGCGCTCGGCAGCCGTACCGGCGTCGGCCGCGCGGGCCGCCGTCAGCTCGGCGCGGGACTCGGCGGAGGCCGCCTCGCGCGCGTGCTCGGTGGTCCTGCGGGCGGCCTCGCGGGCCGCGTCCCAGGCAGCCACGGCGGTCTTCTCGGCGTCGCTGGCGGCGAGCGCGGCGCGCGCCGGGTCGGCGTCCGGGGAGCTGTCGTCCAGCCAGCCGGCGCGGACGGCCTCGGCGGTCTCCTGCTCGACCTCGGTGAGGCGCTGGCGCAGGTGGCCGGCCTCGCTGCGGGCGCGCTGCGCCTCGGTGGCGGCGGAGGTGGAGTCCCGGTAGGCGGAGTCGCTGACCTCCTGGAGGGCGGCGGAGCGCTCCTCCTCCTCGTTGGCGAGGGCCTCGGCGCTCTCCGCGGCCGCCTGCAGGGCCCGTACGAGGTCCACGGCCGCCTTGGCGCGGGCCGCGAGCGCGGGGGCCGCGTCGCGTTCGGCCTCCCGGATGGCGGCGGACACGCGCGCGGCGCGGTCGGCGGCGGCGCGGTGGCGCAGTACGACTTCCGCGGCCTGCCAGGCGGAGTGCAGGGTGCGGGCTTCGGCGAGCTCGCGCTTCTGCGCCGCGGCGGACTTCTCGGCGGCGGCGAGCGCCAGCGAGGCGTGCCGGTAGGCGAGTTCGGCGGCGATCAGGGCGCTGCGCTCGCGTGCGCCTTCGGAGTGGGTCACGGTGTACGCGGCGGCGGTGACCCGCTGGGCGAGGTCGGCGGCGCGTACCCGTTCCCGTACGGCCCGCGCGGACAGCCGCCGGGCCAGTGTGCGGGTACGGCGCTCGGCGCCGGCGTGGATCTCACGCGCGCGTCCGCGGGCGTCGGCGGCCTCGACGATGCGTCCGAGCAGGTCGACCGAGCCCGCGGTGAAGTCGCGTTCGGCGATCAGTTCGGCGCGCCGGCCGAGCTTGTTGCCGAAGCCGCTGACGAGGTCGGCGAGGCCGTCGGTGTCGCGGGTGTCGGTGACCGCGCGCAGCAGCAGGTCCGTGAAGTCGGAGTCCTTCTTGACCGCGAAGAGACCGGCCGCCTCGCCCTCGTCGGCGTTCATCTCGCGCTGGTAGCGGAAGAGTTCGGGGTCGAGGCCGAGGTCGCCGAGGTGCTCGATCCAGCGGTCGTGGGTCTCCTCCCAGTGCACTTCGAGGTGCGGGTAGGCCTTGCCGGCCTCCGTGAGGGCGTCGCGGAAGCCCTTCATGGTGCGGCGGCGGCCCCGGGCACCGGAGGTGCCCTCGACGGGCGGCCGTACGGCGGTGGACTCGGCCACGGGCAGGTTGTCCAGGCTGAGTCCGGGGCCGGGCCGGAACGAGTACCAGGCCTCGGCGAACTTCCGCGGGTCGTTGGAGACCTGCCGGCCGCGCCACTCGCTGGCCTTGCCGACGACGACGCACTCGCCGGTCTGCACGTGCTGCCACTCCAGGGCCACGTGCCCGCAGTCGTCGGCGAGCAGGAACTTGCGCAGCACGCCGGAGCTGGCGCCGCCGAGGGTGTTGCGGTGGCCCGGCAGCATCACCGAGAAGATCAGCTTGAGCAGGACGGACTTGCCGCCGCCGTTCTCCAGGAACAGCACGCCCGCGGGGGCCGGCCGGCGCGGCGGTCCGGACGGCTCCTCCGCGAAGAACTCTGCCTGGGTGGGCGCCGGGTCGGGCACGGGCTCGCCCACGCCCCGCAGGTCAAGCACGGTGTCGGCGTAGCGCGCACCGGCGGGACCGATGGAGTAGAGGCGGACCCGGGACAGCTCGTACATGGCGGACTCTCGTCAGTCTTCTTTGCGGTGCGGGGGGTTCAGGGGTGCGAGGGCGCGTGGAACGGCAGCCCGGCGTCGGCCACCAGTTCCAGGTCGTCGGTGTCCTCGGCGGGCAGCAGGCTGGCCGTGCCGTCGGTGACCGGGACGACGCCCAGCTCCAGCAGTTCGGCCATGGCGGCGCTGCCGGCCAGGTCGCGGACCTGGAGCTGGTAGCGGGCCGTGGTGCGGTAGGTGCCGCCGTTGTCGTCGCCGGTGCGCTGGAGGAAGCCCGAGTCGGTGAGGAAGGCCACCGCCTTCGCGACCATGCCGGTGGTGGAGGCGGCCGGGCGGCGGGCGTCCTTGGTGGCGCCGGTGGCGCTGCGGCGGGCCCAGATCCGCCAGGCGGCCTCCAGACCGGGGGCGTCCGTCGCGGGGTCGGTGTTCACGCCCTGTTCCTCGGCGCGCTCCTCCAGGCGCCGGCAGGCCTGCCGGACGAAGGCGTCGACGCCGTTGACCGAGACACGGCCGATGTAGGTGTCGTCGGCGAGGTCCTCGGGGCGCGGGAACGCCAGGGCGGCGACGGCGAGATGGGCGAGTCCGTGCAGGAAGCGGTCGCCGGCGTCGGCGGCGGTGCGACGCGCGTAGTCGCCCATGCGGACGGCGAACACCGAGTCCTCGGCGGCGGTCACGGCCATGCCGGCGCGCGGGGACACCTCCAGCACGACGAGTCCCAGGCCTGCGGCGACCGCGTCCGCGAGCCGCGCGAAGGGCGGGTCGTCGCGGTAGCGGCGCAGCAGCTCCGCGTACTCCTGGTCGCGGGCGGGCTGCAGTTTGGGCTGCAGTCCGAAGGCGACGAGCCGCGCCGCGTCGGCGGCGTCGGCGGGGGTGACGGCGGCGGATGCCGACGGGGCCGGGGCCTCCGTGTCACTCCACTCGACGTGCTCGCTCACGGCGTTGACTCCTTGTCGCATTCTCGGTCACTCATGCTGCTTCCGTCCTGTCGGCCGCCATCCCCGCCGCGTCCAGCAGGGCCGTCCCGACGATCAGGTCCGCGCCGCCGAACTCGGGGTCGTCCAGCTCCGTCCCGTCGTCCACGGCGAACAGCAGCTTCTCCTCGCCCTGGCGGTAGGCGGTGCCGACCGCGGGGCTGGCCGCGTGGACCGCCAGCAGGGCGACGAGGTAGGCCAGCTCGGGGTCGCCCGTCCGGCGTGCCTCGGAGAGCAGCCCGGACAGTCTCCGGGGCGCGTCCGCCGGGAGGTCCAGCAGGTCCGTCGCGGTGGCCAGCTGCTCCTCGCTGAACCGGCTGTCGTCCGGTGTGGCGATCAGGTCCGGCTCGGGCATCTCCGCGCCCAGGTGCTCCCGCTCCACCGGCGGCGTCAGCAGTATGTCGACCAGGTCGGCGACGCGCACCGACACCGGTGTGCGCAGGCCGGTGCCGTGCGCGAAGAACGCGTCCGTGACCCGGGTCGCCTGCTCCAGGGGCAGCGGCAGGAGGGGGGCGACGAGGTGGCCGTAGAGATCCGTACCGGAGGTCGTCGCGGGGGTGGCGAAGGCCTGCCGGTCCTGCTCCGCGCGGAACAGCGGGCCGGCCTCCAGCAGGCGCGACTGGAGCTGGGTGTGGCGCCGGATGCAGTCCTTGACGATGTCGACCAGCTCGGCGGCGCGGCGCTTGTGCTCGGCGTCCTCGGTCTCGTCCCGGGCCTTGCGGATGTTGGTGAGGATGGCGTTCTCGTGGCGGTAGCGCTCGGCCACGTGGTCCAGGGCCTCGGCGATCATGTCGGGCACGGCGCCCAGCCAGTCCACCGCGCGGACGTTGCGCCGGGTGGCGTCGAGGGCTCGGCGCAGGGTTTCGGAGTACTGCACCGTGCGGTAGCGGGCCTGCTCGGCGGCGAGCTGGGCGTCGGCGAGACGGCCGCGGTTGATCAGCACCTCGAGCTTGACCTCGGCGGCGATCTGGGCGCTGGTGACATCCGTGTCGAGGGCGCCGACCAGGACGTTGACCGCCTCGTCGGTGGTGCGCAGGTAGACCGTGCCGCCGGGGCCGGGGACCTCTTCGATCAGTTTGAAGTCGTAGTCCCGCCGGACGTAGCTGCCGTCCGGCGCGAAGGTGCCGTAGACCGCGCGGAAGCCGCGGTCTACGCTGCCGACGTTGATCAGGTTCTCCAGGACCCAGCGGGCCACGCGCTCGTGCTCGGCGGTGGGGCGGTGCGGGGCCTGGGCGCCGATGCGCGGGACGAGCCGGGCCACGATCTGCTCGTGGTCGGCGCCGGTGTCGAAGTCCATGTTGAGCGTGACCAGGTCGATGGCGGCCAGTGCCACCTCGGCCATCCCGTACACCGAGTACTCGCCGGCCAGGTTGGCCTTGCGCGCGTCGAGGTCGTGCAGCGGCGCGGTGCAGGCGAGCGCGCGCAGCCGGCGCGCCAGCCCCTCGTCGGCGGCCGGGCCCGGCGCCGGGCGCGGCCCCGCGCTGAGCTGGGGCGGAACGCTGTCCGTCGATGCAGGCGAAGTCACGGTGCACAGACTAGGTCCTCGGTCTGACATCGACCCAAACGAGAGGCTCCGCCGGTTTGGCCCCCCGCCCGGAGCCGGGCGCTCCTACTCGGCGCCCTCTTCGCCGACCCGGCGGCGGTACACCTCGACCACGCGTTCCAGGGAGTCCGCGAGGTAGGTCTGCAGCAGGTGTTCCGCGGTCGTCCGCTCACCGGCCTGGAGGGCCTGGAGGATCCGGCGGTTGCGGGCGAGGTACGGCTCGTGCAGCCGGCGCGGGTCGTCGACGACGTGGAAGGCCAGCCGCAGCTCGGCGAAGACGCTGCGCATCAGTTCGTCGGTGCGCTCGCTGCCGGCGAGGGCGACCAGTTCCTGATGGAAGTGGATGTTGGCCGTGCCCATCGCTTTCCAGTCATTGTCGGCGGCAGCGGCATCGCCCTCGGCGACCGCGGAGGCCAGTCCGCGCAGCGGGTAGGGCGGCTCGCCCAGGCCGCGGACGACGGCGCACTCGACGAGGGAGCGCGTGCGGTAGATGTCCTCGACGTCCTCGACGGTCAGCACCCGGACGAACACGCCCCGGTTGAGCTCGTGGATCAGCAGGCGCTCGTGCGTGAGCAGCCGGAACGCCTCGCGCAGGGTGTTGCGGGAGACGCCGAGCGCCCCGCCGATCCCGTCCTCCGACAGCCGGGTGCCGGGTGGGAAGTACCCGTCGGCGATGCGGCTCCTGAGGATGTCCGAAACCCGCTCCGCCGTGCTCGTGCGCCCCAGGAGGGCGCGGTCGTCGGCCAGTCCGGCCAGCTGCTCTGCCATGCCCGGAATTCAATCGCACGCACCGGAACGAGACAACGGAGGTATTGAAGGATCGTTGAACGATCCCCTACGGTGCTCCGCACGGCTCACTTCCCCGCACCCTCCGTCCCCCTCCTGCGAGGTGCCCATGAGCACGACACCACCGCCCCGGCCGGCCCCCTCCGGAGTACGGCCGGCGCACCCCGAACGCACCGCCGAGGACGGCGCGTCCGGCTGGCTCCGCGCTCTCGGCCCGCGTGGCCGACGCGCCTTCGCCGGAGCTTTCGGCGGATACGCCCTGGATTCCTACGACTACTTCACCCTGCCGCTGAGCATGGTGGCTCTCTCCGCGTACTTCGGCCTCAGCAAAGGCCAGACCGGCCTGTTCACCACGGTCACCCTGGTGGTGTCCGCGGTCGGCGGCGCCGTGGCAGGGGTGGTCGCGGACCGGGTGGGCCGCGTCCGGGCCCTGATGATCACGGTGATCACGTACGCGGTGTTCACGGTGGCCTGCGGTTTCGCGCCCGACTACGAGACGTTGCTGGTCTTCCGCGCGCTCCAGGGGCTCGGCTTCGGCGGCGAGTGGGCGGTGGGGGCGATCCTGGTCGCCGAGTACGCGAGCGCCCGGCACCGGGGGCGCACGCTCGGCGCGGTGCAGAGCTCCTGGGCGGTCGGCTGGGCGCTGGCCGCGGTCGTCTACACGCTCGTCTTCTCCTTCGTCGGGGACGACCTTGCCTGGCGTGTGATGTTCTGGACCGGCGCGCTGCCCGCGCTGCTGGTGGTGTGGCTGCGGCGCCGGGTCCACGACGCCCCGACGGCGACGGCGGCCCGTGAACAGGACCCGGCGCGGGGCTCGTTCGCGGCGATCTTCCGCCCGGGCCGGAACGGCACTCCGGGTCTGCTGCGCACCACGGTGTTCGCGAGCCTGCTGTCCACGGGCGTGCAGGGCGGCTACTACACGCTGGCCACCTGGGTGCCCACGTACCTGAAGTCCGAGCGCGGCCTGTCGGTCGTCGGCACCGGCGGCTATCTGACGTTCCTGATCTCCGGCGCGTTCCTCGGCTACCTGACCGGCGGCCACCTCACCGACCGGCTCGGCCGGCGGACCAACATCTGGCTGTTCGCGCTGCTTTCGGCGGTGTGCGTCCTCGCGTACGCGAACATCCCGCACGGTGCCGACACCCTGCTGCTGGTGCTCGGCTTCCCGCTCGGTTTCTGCATGTCGGCCATCTTCAGCGGCTTCGGTTCCTATCTGAGCGAGCTGTACCCGACGGCGGTGCGCGGCACCGGCCAGGGCTTCACGTACAACACCGGGCGCGCGGTCGGCGCGGTGTTCCCGACCCTGGTGGGCTTCCTCGCGGACAGCTGGGGCGTGGGCGGTGCGCTGGTCTTCGGGGCGCTCGGCTACGGGCTCGCGGCCCTCGCGCTGCTCGGGCTGCCGGAGACCCGTGGAAGGGAACTGGCGTGACGCGGCCGCACCGTACCGGGGACCGGCCGGTCGCGGCGGCCCGCGAAGACGCGCACGCGTGGAGCCCGGGAACCGCGCGGGCCCGTTTCCGCGAGGGCCTGGCCGGACCCACGGCCGGGGTCGCCGCGGGCCACACGCAGGCCAACCTGATCGCCGTACCCGCCGACTGGGCGTACGACATGCTGCTGTTCTGCCAGCGCAATCCGAAACCCTGCCCGGTGCTCGACGTCACCGACGCCGGCTCCGTGACGACCGTCCTCGCCGAGGGCGCGGACCTGCGCACCGATCTGCCGCGCTACCGGGTGTGGCAGGACGGCGAACTCGTCGACGAGCCGACGGACGCGCGCGCGTACTGGCGGGACGACCTGGTGTCGTTCCTGCTCGGGTGCAGCTTCACCTTCGAGTGGGCGCTGGCCCGGGCGGGCGTGCCGATCCGGCACGTCGAGCAGGGCCGCAACGTGCCGATGTACGCGACCGGCCGCGCGTGCCGCGAGGCGGGCAGGCTGCGCGGCCCGATGGTGGTGTCCATGCGCCCGGTGCCGCCGGAGCACCTGCGCGCCGCGATCCGGGAGAGCAGCCTCCTGCCGGCCGTGCACGGCGGCCCGGTGCACTGCGGAGACCCCGCCGCCCTGGGCATCGCGGACCTGGACCGGCCCGACTTCGGGGACCCGGTCGTCCTCGCGGACGGCGACATCCCGGTGTTCTGGGCCTGCGGGGTGACTCCTCAGGCGGCGGTCATGGCCTCCAGGCCGCCGTTCGCCATCACCCACGCACCGGGGCAGATGTTCCTGACCGACGCCCGTGACGAGCAGTACCGGCTCGTCGGCGTCGACTGACACCGGTGCCGCCGGCCCACGGCCCCGACCGCAGCCGGCCGCACCCGAGAACGCACCCCGAACGCACACGGAGCGGAGACACGAGAGCACCATGACCGCGATCGATCTGAACGCCGACCTCGGCGAGGGCTTCGGCCGCTGGCGGCTGACCGACGACGAACAGCTGCTGTCCGTCGTCACCAGCGCCAACGTGGCCTGCGGGTTCCACGCAGGGGACGCGGCGACCATGCGCCGCGTGTGCGAACTGGCGGCCGCGCGCGGGGTGACGATCGGCGCGCAGGTCTCCTACCGGGACCTCGCCGGGTTCGGGCGGCGCGCGATGGACGTGCCGCCCGCCGAGCTGGCGGCCGAAGTGGCCTACCAGATCGGCGCCCTGGAGGTGTTCGCGCGGGCGGCCGGCGCGCGCGTGGCGTACGTCAAACCGCACGGCGCGCTCTACAACCGGGTCGTGCACGACGAGGAGCAGGCCCGGGCGGTGATCGACGGTGTGCTGCTCGCGGACGCCTCGCTGCCCCTGCTGTGCCTGCCCGGCTCGCGGCTGCTGGAACTGGCCGCCGGGGCGGGGCTGCCGGCCGTCACGGAGGCGTTCGCGGACCGCGCGTACACCGACGAGGGCACGCTGGTGCCCCGGGGCCGGGACGGTGCCGTGGTGACCGATCCGGAGGCCGTCGTGGAGCGCTCGGTGGGCCTCGCACGGTCCGGCGTGGTCACCGCGTACTCCGGCGCGCGCGTACAGGTGCGGGCCCGCTCACTGTGCCTGCACGGCGACACGCCCGGCGCGGTGGACCTGGCCCGCCGGGTGCGCGAGCGGCTGCTGGCGGCCGGGGTACGGGTGGAGGCGTTCGCGTGAGGGCGCTTCCCGTCGGCGACGACGCACTCCTCGTCGAGGTGGCCTCGGGCGAGGAGGCGCAGGCCCTCCACGCCGAGCTGCTGCGGCGCCGCGCGGAGGGCTCGCTGGCCGTGCGCGAGATCGTGCCGGCGGCCCGTACGGTCCTCCTCGACGGCCTGGACGACCCGGTCCGCCGGGCCGCCGAACTGGCCCGCGCCGCGGTGCCCCCGGCGCCGCCCCGCGCGCGTGCGCCGATCGAACTGCCCGTGCGCTACGACGGCCCGGACCTCGCGGAGGTCGCCGCGCACTGGGGCGTGCCCCGCGCGGAGGTGGGCCGCATCCACGCGGGCACCGAATTCACCGTGGCCTTCTGCGGATTCGCACCGGGCTTCGGGTACCTCACCGGACTCCCCGGCCGCTACGACGTGCCGCGCCGGGCCACGCCGCGCACGGCGGTCCCGGCCGGCGCGGTCGCCCTGGCCGGCCCCTACACCGGCGTCTACCCGCGCTCCTCGCCGGGCGGCTGGCAGCTGATCGGTACGACGGACGCCGTGCTGTGGGACCACGCGCGCGTACCGGCCGCCCTGCTGTCACCCGGAGCGCGGGTGCGGTTCGTCCCGGCGGAGGACTCGTGAACGGGCCACGCGCGCGGGCACGGGGTACCGACGCCGGGCGCCACGAGCGGTCACGCGCGCGTACGCGTGGTACCCGCGCGGCGCGGCCGGCCGGGGAGCGCGCGTGACCGACCGTGCGCTCGTCGTCGTGCGCTCCGGGGCGCTGACCACCGTGCAGGACCGCGGCCGGCCCGGGTACGCCCACCTCGGGGTGCCCCGCTCCGGGGTCCTCGACGGGCCCGCGGCCGCGCTCGTGAACCGGCTGGTCGGCAACCCGCCGGACGCGGCCGTCCTGGAGACCACGCTCGACGGCTGTGCGGTGCGCCCCCGTTCGACGGTGACGGTGGCGGTGGGCGGCGCGCCCTGCCCCGTCCGGGTGGGCGGCCGCCCGGCCGCGTGGGGTGCCCCCGTCCTCGTGCGGGAGGGCGAGCTGCTGGAGGTGGGCGCGGCCACCGCCGGGGTGCGCGCGTACCTGGCCGTATCCGGCGGCATCGCCGTGGAGCCGGTCCTCGGCAGCCGGGCCACGGACCTGCTGTCCGGCCTCGGCCCGGCGCCGCTCACCGACGGCACGGTGCTGCCCCTGGGCGCCCCGGCCGGGCCGCCCGCGCGCGTGGACGGCGTCCCGCAGCCCCGCCCGCCCGCCGGCCTCGTGCTCCGGGTGACCCCCGGGCCGCGCGCGGACTGGTTCACGGCAGGCGCCGTCCGGACGCTCACCACGCGCGCCTACCGGGTCTCCCCGGCGAGCAACCGCATCGGCCTGCGCACCGAAGGGCCCCCGCTGGAGCGGGCCCGGCCCGGTGAACTCCCCAGCGAGGGCGTGGTCCTCGGCGCGGTCCAGGTCCCGCCGGACGGACGTCCGGTGGTCTTCCTGGCCGACCATCCGACGACCGGCGGCTACCCGGTCATCGCGGTGGTCCGCGCCGCCGACCTCCCGGCGGCGGCGCAGGCGCTCCCGGGCACCCCGGTCCGCTTCGTGCCGGTACGGCGCCGCTGAGCCCCGGCCCCGTCGACGGTGCGCTCGGGCAGCGCCGCGAGGGCCGCGGACACGGCCGCCGACGCGCTCAGGTCGAGGCGGGAACTGGTGCCCCGGGCGCGGTGGTGGAGCTCGTCGGCGGCCAGGCGCAGCAGTTGCGGGAGCAGGTCCTTGCAGCGCCGGGCCACCCAGCCGGTGCCGGCGGTGGCCAGCCACCACAGACTTTCCGTCCGGGTCGGCGCCGGGAACTCCGGTTCCGGCGAGGGCGGCTCCCCGGTCGCCCGGCCCGCCTCCGCGAGCAGGGCGTGGAAGCGGACCGCGAACTGCCGGTGCCCGCGCTCCCCCGGGTGCAGCCGGTCGGCGCTCCACAGCGTGCGGTCGCTCACCCAGTCGCCGTCCGCCGCGTGCAGGTGGACGGCGCCGTACCGCTCGGACAGCGCGTGCACGACGTCGTTGACCGCCCGCTGTCGCCGGGCCAGCGGGTGGCCCAGCGCGCCGGGGAGCCCGAGCATGGCGCCGGGGTCGGGCAGGCAGGCGGTGAGCAGGGTGGCGCCCTGGCCGGTGAGGGCCGCGTAGGTCCGGTCGAGGTTGGCGGCGACGGTGTGGATGTCGAAGGTGTGCCGGAGCGTGTCGTTGACGCCGATGACCACGGAGACGAGGCCGGGCCTCAGGTCGAGGGCGGCGGGGGTCTGCGATTCGAGCACGTCCCGGGTCTGGGCCCCGCTGACCGCGAGGTTGGTGAACTCCACCGGCAGCGCGGCCGCCAGGAGCGCGGCCCAGCCGCGCCGGCCGTCCCCGGCGGGGTCGCCCACGCCCTCGGTCAGCGAGTCGCCGAGGGCCACGAAGCGGACGGGTCTCATGCCACGCCCTCCGCGACCGCGCGGCGGGGCTCCGCCTGGCGCACCACCTCGGTGTCGTGGGCCGCCAGGAACGCCTCGACGGCCGTTCCCCACCCGAAGCACTCGGCACGCGCGCGTGCCGCGTCCCGCCGCACGGACTCGCCGCGCGCGAGGAGGGATTCGACGGCGTCCGCGAACGCCTCACCGGTACCGGCCGCGGCCGCGCCGGCGGACCCGATCACCTCGGGCAGCGCGGAGGACGCGCCGGCGACCACCGGTGTGCCGCAGGCCATGGCCTCCAGGGCGGCCAGCCCGAAGGTCTCGGCGGGTCCGGGTGCGAGGCAGACGTCGGCGGACGCCTGGAGCGCGCCGAGGAGGGACCGGTCGGAGACGTGTCCCAGGAAGGTCACCGGCAGCCCGCGCTCCCGCGCGCGCAGTTCCAGCCGGGCTCGCTGCGGTCCGTCCCCGGCCACCACCAGCGCGGCCCGCCGTCCGCGCCGCAGCAGCGCCTCCAAGGCGTCCAGGGCCGTGCCGGGCCGCTTCTCCACGGACAGCCGGGAGCACATCACGAGCAGCGTCTCGTCCCCGCGCGCGTACTGTCCCCGCAGCCCCGGGTCGCGCAGCCCGGGGTGGCGCTCCATCAGGTCGACACCGAGGGGGGCGCGTACGACGTTGCGCGCGCCGATGCGGACGAACTCGCGCTCGGCGAACTCCGTCGTGCACACGACCCGCGAGTAGACGTGCGCCGTACGGGTGTTGAGGGCGTCGGCGGCCCGGCGGGACAGCTGCTCGGACAGGCCCCAGGTGCGCAGGACGCCGTCGGCGGTCTCGTGGGAGACCATGACGGAGGGCACGCGCGCGCGGCGGGCCCAGCGGCCGGTCCAGCGCAGGGTCGTCCGGTCGGAGACCTCCAGGCGGTCCGGGGCGAGGTCCTCCAGCAGGGCGGCGACGCGCCGCCGGTCCGTGAGGACGCGGTAGCCGCCGGTGCCGGGCAGCAGGGGGCCGGGGAGGGTGATGACCCGGCCCTGCTCGGTGTCGCGGTCGGTGTGGCGTTCGCCGGGCACGATCAGCACGGGTGCGTGGCCCGCGGCCCGGTAGCCCCTGCCCAGTTCACGCAGGGCGGTGCGCAGGCCGCCGGAGGCGGGGGCGACGAAGTTGGCGAGCCGGACGATGCGCAGGGACTGGCCGGTCATGCCGCCACCGCCGTCTTCCGCGTCGCGAGGACGTCGTCGTAGTGGGCGATCAGCCGGTCGCCGACGGCGGCCCAGGTGCGGCCCTCGACCATCGCGCGGGCGGCGGTGCCGTAGGCGGCGCGCCGCGCGGGGTCGGCGGCCAGTTCGCGGACGGCGTCGTGCACGGCGGCGGCGTCGCGGGGCGGCACGAGCAGGCCGGTGCGGCCGTGGGCCACCAGGTCGAGGGGGCCGCCGACGGCGGGGGCGACGACCGGGACACCGCTGGCCATGGCCTCCTGGACGGTCTGGCAGAACGTCTCGAAGGGGCCGGTGTGCACGAACAGGTCCAGCGAGGCGAAGATCCGGGCCAGTTCACCGCCGGTGCGGCGGCCCAGGAAGACCGCGCCGGGCAGGGCCTCGGTCAGCTGGGGCCGGCTGGGTCCGTCGCCGACGACCACCAGCCGCACGCCCGGCATCGCGTCGACCCCGGCGAGGAGTTCCACGTGCTTCTCGGGGGCGAGCCGGCCGACGTAGCCGACGATCAGCTCGCCGTTCGGGGCGAGTTCGCGGCGCAGCGACGCGTCGCGGTGCTCTGGCCGGAAACGTACGGTGTCGACGCCGCGCGGCCACAGCCGTACCTGGGGCACACCGTGTGCCTCCAGGTCGTCGAGCGCGGCACTGGACGGGGCCAGGGTGAGGTCGGCGGCGGAGTGCACGGAGCGTATCCGGCGCCAGGCCGCGGCCTCTCCGGCGCCCATGTACGTGCGGGCGTAGCCGGCCAGGTCGGTCTGGTAGACGGCGACGGCGGGGATGCCGAGGCGGGCGGCGGCCGCCATGCCGCGGACGCCGAGGACGAAGGGACTCGCCAGGTGGACGACGTCGGCGCGGTGCTCGGTGAGGGCCGCGGCGAGCCGCCTGCTCGGCAGGGCGACGCGGACCTGCGGGTAGCCGGGGAGGGGGAGGGAGGGGACTCGGACGACCGGGCACGGGGCATCCGTGTCCGGCGGGCTGCCGGGGGCGGTGGCCGGCGCGACGACGAGCGGGAGGTGACCGCGATCTACGAGGTGCCGGGCGGTCTGGAACGCGCAGTGGGCCACGCCGTTCACGTCGGGGGGAAAGGATTCGGTCACGATGACGACACGCATACGGGTGTTGTCGCCGTGCCGGACGTGGCCGCGTCGACTTCGATCTTTCCGCGCGGGAAACGTCCCATGAGCGTTGGACCGCACACCCGAGCGGGTCAGACGGCCGTCATGGCCGCCTGACCCGCGGGTCACCGGTTGTTCACACGGCGGGCGGTCGTGCGCCGCGGCCGTGTGCGTGCGGGGGGAGGATCAGCCGGCGGCGAGGTCCGGGCCGAAGCGGCTGCGCACCGCCGTCTGCACCTCGTCCTCCTCGGCCGGGTCCACGGCCAGGCGGCGCAGTCGCTCCACGACCCGCGCGTCACCGGTCTCGGCGTGCCGGGCGGCCACTTCGCGGGTGGTCTCCTCGCAGTCCCACAGGCATTCGACGGCGAATCCGGTGGCGAAGGAGGGATCGGTGGCGGCCAAGGCGCGGGCGGCGCGGCCGCGGAGATGGGAGGAGGCCGTCTCGCGGTAGACGTGGCGCAGCACGGGGGCCGCGCAGGCGATGCCGAGGCGTCCGGCGCCGTCGACGAGCGTCCACAGGGTGGGTGCGTCGGGGCCTTCGCCGCGTACGGCCTCGCGCAGGGCCCCGAGGACGAGTTCACGGTCCTGGGTGCCGCCCCGGCAGGCGAGCACGCGTCCGGCGGCGGCGCCGAGGGCGTCGGGGCGCTGGGCCCAGCCGCGGGCCCGGTCGACGGCGGCGACGCTGCGCATCCGCTCGAAGGCGTCCACGGCGGCCTCCACGACGGGAGCCGTGCCGTCCACGACGGCCGCCTCGACGAGGTCCAGGGCGTCGGGATC
This sequence comes from Streptomyces albidicamelliae, assembly GCF_025642175.1. Classification (NCBI taxonomy): domain Bacteria; kingdom Bacillati; phylum Actinomycetota; class Actinomycetes; order Kitasatosporales; family Streptomycetaceae; genus Streptomyces; species Streptomyces albidicamelliae. The sequence goes on from NZ_CP106795.1 coordinate 1,697,981, forward strand.
GTTGCTGTCGGCGAGGTAGCGCAGTGCGGTGCAGCGGGCGCCGTCGTCGCCGTCGCGGGCGGCCCGGAGGATCTCGGGCCGGTCCTCGGGTCCGGCCACGGCGACCAGGCAGCGGGCGGCCGGGACGTGGAGGGCGGCGCCGCGGTCCATGCCCTGCTGGGCCCATTCGAAGACGGCGCGCACGCTCCAGCCGGGGCGCGGCCCGGTGGGCCGCATCTGCCGCTGCCAGCGGTCGAAACAGCCGGCTTCGTGGGCGGCACGCACGCGCGTGGCGATCGTTTCGCGCGGATCCTCGGCCCACAGCCGCCAGGGCCGCGGTTCGAAGGCGTCCCGCACGGTGGCGGCCAGCTCGGCGTCGCCTTCGGGATCGGCGGGGAAGCGGGCCAGCACGGGGGCGGCGAGGGCGCGCAGGCCCGCGTCGTCGTCCCGCAGGGCGAGCTCGTCCAGGGCCCAGGCCCAGTTGGAGCCGTGGGCGGCGTACCTGCGCAGCAGCTCCAGGGCGTCCCGCCTGCCGTAGGAGGCGAGGTGCCCGAGGACGGCCAGTGCCAGGCCGGTGCGGGAGTCCTCGGTGTCGAGGACGTCCTCGGCGTCGAACAGGTGCGCCTCGACGGCGTCCAGCTCGCCGTTCAGGTCGAGGTAGAGCCGGGCGTAGTACAGGGAGCGGTTCTCCACCTGCCAGTCGTGGCGGGGATCGCTCAGCACACAGTGGTTGAGGGCCGCGAGCGCTTCGGCGCGCGGGGCGGTGAGCGCGTGCAGCGTGCCGTCGCCGCGACCGCGCTGGAGCAGCCCGAGCAGCGTACCGCTGGGCGCTATGACCGGATCGAACATGGGAAACAGCCTCACATCAAGCGTCGACGCAACCGGGGAACACGCATTACCTGGCCGCGTGACACAACGTCGGAGCGCCCGCCGTCTCTTGCTTGCTGTAGACCATCTCTCTCTGCCTCTCGTCGGTGGCCCATGCGGACCGCATCACGGCCCGCGCGGTGCGGCAACACCTGCCCAGCCATCGCGTCCGTGAATCACGACGTCATGATGACCCGCGGTGTGTGCTGCCGCGACCGTATTTACGGCGGCCTCTTACCGCCTCCCCCGTTTTCCGTGTCGTACCTGATCAGGACGTCCGGCTCAGTTGACGCCGAACAACTCCAGCAGCTCCGCCTTGCCGAACATGCGGGCCGTGTCGACGGCCGACGGCGTGCCCGCGGCGGGGTCCGCCCCGGCTTCGAGCAGGACCTTGATCACGTCCGTCTCGCCCTTGAAGACGGCGCCCGCGAGCGGGGTCTGGCCCCGGTCGTTGATCCGGTCCGCCTCCGCGCCGCGGGCGAGCAGCGCCTTCACCGCGTCGGCGTGGCCGTGGTAGGCGGCGAGCATCACCAGGGAGTCGCCGCGGTCGTTGGTGAGGTTGGCCGGCACGCCCGCGTCGACATACGCCACGAGTGCCTCGGTCTGCCCCTGCCGGGCCAGATCGAAGATCTTGGTGGCCAGCTCCACGACCTCGGGGTCGGGGGCTTCGCTCATCGGCCGGACCGCCTCTCCTCGGAACTTCGGTGAACGTCAGGCAGCGTACGGCAGCGCGTGGGACGCGGCCGTACGCCGCCGTACGAGTGAATCGCCAGCGTACTGGCTCTCGCGGCACATGACCCGATCTGCCCGAGGTAAAGATCACCGACAGGCTCCGTCGGCGGCGGAAATCCCGGTCAACCGGGTCGGATCGGCTCCGCCGAGTGGGGGAAATCAGCCGTATTTCACCCAGTTGCACCTTTAATAGTATGGATACATGCTGTGATCCTGGAACAACTCATGGTGACTGTCCCCCACCTTCGACACCAGGAGGCCCGAAATGATCCTCTCCCTGTCAGGCGTGTTCCTGCTCGGCGTCATCGTCTTCCTCTTCTTCCGCAAGGACGGACTGAAGGGTTCGCACGCCACGGTCTCGGCCCTGTTCGGCTTCTACCTGTCGAGCACGGCCATCGCCCCGAGCATCAAGGCAGGCGGCGAGAGTCTGGCCAGCCTCCTCGGCGGCCTGAAGTTCTGACCCCGACCGTCACGCCCGCACGCACGATCAGGAGACAGCAGTGGCCCGGCGCCCTCTCCCCCGCATTCTGAGCAAAGACAGCGCGCAGATCGCCCGGACGCAGATCGCCCGGAGCCGGGAGCTGGCCCGGACGGCGGCCGACAGCGCCACCGACGTCCTCCACCCGCTGATCACCGTCTCGCGCGGACTGCGCCGGCTGGCCACGGCCGGGCGGCGCAGATGGGCGGACACCCCGAAGGACCGACGCGGGCCACTGCTGTTCCTGGCGGCCTCGGTGTTCCTGGTCGTGGCCCTGGTGCCGTACGGGCCGCTGCTCGCCGTCATCACCGTGATGGCGGCAGCGGCCTGGCAGGGCCGCGACCGCACCCCGCGGGAGCCCGAGGGGCCCGACGAGTCACAGACCGAGCGGCTCCAGGCGCTGTACGAGGCCCTGGTGCCGTACTTCACCGGTCCCGAGGACCCCGCGCCGCTCTTCCTGCACGGCGGGGACTGGCAGAAGGCCTTCCCCGAGCACGAGTTCGACGACGGCGGACGCGTCGGTCACCTCGTGATCCGCTACCCCGCCTACTTCCCCGACGGCGAGGCCGCGGCCCGCGCGCGGATCGAGCAGGTGCTCACCGCGAAGGCCGGGCGGGGCCGCGAGTACCGCTTCGCGTGGGACGAGGAGGGCAACCAGCTCACGGTCACCGTCCTCGCCCCGCTGCCCACCGACATCACCGCCCAGCGCTTCGTCACCGCGCCCGGCGAGACCGTCCTCGGCTTCACCGACCCCGGCGAGGTCCAGCGCACGCTCCCCCTGTCCTTCGCGGAGGAGGAGATCGACGTCCCCCCGGTCGTCTGGCGCACCGGCATCCGCTCCACCGAGCCGCACCTGCTGGCCATGGGCCACCCCGGCAGCGGCACCTCCACCCTGCTGCGCTCGATCGCCCTGCAGGCCCTTGAGTACGGCGACGTCCTGATCGTCGACGGCGGCGGCACGGGTGAGTACGCGTGCCTGACCGGCCGGGACGGCGTCCTGGCCGTGGAGTGCGCCCTCCCCGGGGCGCTGGCCAGCCTGGAGTGGGCCGCCCAGGAGACCGAGCGGCGGCTCATCGCCATCAACCTGGCCCGGCAGGCGGGCGACCCGCCGCCCGAGGACACCCGGCGACCGCTGTGGATCGTGCTGGACCGCCCGAGCGTCTTCGCCCATCTCGCCGCGACGGACGGCCGCAAGGACCCGCAGGCACTGCTCCAGGTGCCGCTGCGGCACGGCCGCGCCGCGAACGTGACCGTGGTGGTGGCCGAGCAGATCGACGGCGCGGACGCGCTGAGCGACGCGGTACGGCAGCACACCCGCGCGCGTGTCGTGCTCGGGCCCGCGGCACCGGGACAGGTCGAGGCGGTTCTGGGGATGCCGCCGCACACGACGGCCCTCGCACACGTACCGCCGGGGCGGGGGTACGCCCGGCTGGGGTCGGGCCCGGTGCACCGGCTCCAGGTGCCGCGCACGCCCGATCCGTACGACGAGGCGACGAGCGACGTGGACCGGCAGGCCGTGCTGGCGCTGCTGCCGCCGCGCACGACCCCGGCGGACGAGCAGCCGCCGGAGCCGCCGGCCCCGACGGACCTCACGAAGCCCGCCCCGGCTCCCGCAGAGGCCTTGGCCGCGGAACCCTCGTAGGGCCCCGCTGCGATGCCTGCCGGGGCACCCCGGCGGGTGCGTGGGGCGCGGGCCGACATCGGTAGCCCGGGAGGGCGCGACGGCACGTACCCCCGGCGGGGCGGCCACAGGGCAGCGCGACGGCGCGAACCCCCGCAGACGCGGCGGCGCGAGGGCACGGCGCCCGACGCTGCGAAAACACGGAGGCGGGGCACCCCAGCGGCGCGAGGCGGGTCGGCAGGAGGCTCGGCCCTCCAGGGGCGCGAGGGTGCCCAGGCGCAACACCGCAGGTCGGCGCGGCGGTACAGCAGCGGGGGGTGAGCCAGGTAGTCCCGCGCCACGGCATCCCCAGAGCGCGGCAGCGCGGAGGCGCGGTCACCCCGCGGGGGCGGATACCGGGCAGCGCGGCGGCGCAGGGACGCGGCACCCCGTGACCGCGGCAGCGCGGCGGCCGGCGCCGCAAGGGCGCGACACCCCGGCGGCACGGCATCGCGGCGCCGCGCGACGTGCGGGCGGATGCCGCGCGCCGGCCGGCAGCACGCCACCGGTCAGCCCCGGTCGGCTACGCCACGAACGTGCGCGGGGCCTCCGAGCCTCCCGTCGCTCCGGATTCCACGAGACGGGCCGCGGCCGCGAGGCGGGCCGCCGCCTCGTCGGCCACCGCTCCCCCGACCGTGAACGGGAGCCGGACATAGCCCTCGAAGGCGCCGTCGACGCCGAAGCGCGGGCCGGACGGGACACGGACGCCGACCCGCTCCCCCATCTCCGCGAGCCGGGAGCCGGAGAGGCCCCCGGCGCGCACCCAGAGGGTCAGGCCGCCCCGCGGGATCTCGAACTCCCAGCCGGGCAGTTCCCGGCGTACGGCGGCCACCAGCGCGTCCCGGTTCCCCCGGGCCTGGTCGCGCCGCAGGTCCACGGCCTGCTCCCAGCCGCCGGTGCTGAACAGCCAGTTCACGGCGAGCTGCTCCAGGACGGGCGTGCCCAGGTCGGCGTACGCACGCGCCGCGACCAGGCTGCGGATGACGTCCGGAGCGGCGCGCACCCAGCCGATCCGCATGCCCGCCCAGAACGCCTTGCTGGCGGATCCGACGGTGATGACCGTGGAACCGGCCGGGTCGAAGCCGCACACGGGCCGGGGCATGCCGCCGTTCCCGTACTCCTCGTCGAGCCAGAGTTCGGACATCGTCTCGTCGGCGACGAGCACCGTGCCGGCCGAGCGGGCCGCGTCCACCAGCCGGCGCCGCTGGTCCTCGTCGGCGAGCGCGCCGGTGGGATTGTGGAAGTCGGCGACGACGTAGGCGAGGCGCGGCGCGGCCTCGCGCAGCACCTGGCGCCAGCGGTCCAGGTCCCAGCCGGTCAGCCCCTCGGCCATGGCGACGGGGATGAGCCGGGCGCCCGCCTCCCGCATCAGCTGGAGGATGTTGGCGTAGGACGGGGACTCCACGGCGATCCGCTCGCCGCGGCCCGCGAAGAGGTGGCAGATCGCGTCGATGGCGCCCATCGCACCGGTCGTCACCATGATCTGTTCCGGCATGGTGGGGATCCCGCGCGCGGTGTAGCGCTCGGCGATCATCGCGCGCAGGGCGGGCAGCCCGGCCGGGTAGTCGCCGTGCGTGTGCGCGTACGGCGGCAGCTCCTCCAGGGCGCCCTGGACCGCCCGGGTGAGCCACGGTTCGGGCGCCGGGAGCGAGGCGCAGCCCAGGTCGATCACCGAGCCCAGGGCCTCGGGGGCAGCGGCTCCAGGCCGCGCGCGGGCAGCGGGTTGCCCGCGGGCACCGCGGTCCAGCTCCCGGCTCCGCGGCGGGACTCCAGGAAGCCCTCGCCGCGCAGCGCCTCGTAGGCGGCCGCGACGGTGGTCCGGCTCACGGAGAGGGCGAGGGCGAGTTCCCGCTCGGCGGGGAGGCGGGCGGCCACCGGAACGCGGCCTTCGAGCACCAGCAGCCGGATGCCGTCGGCCAGGGCACGGTAGGCGGGAGGGCGCCGGGTGCCCGGGCCGGCGGGGCGCTCCTGCTGGGAGTTGAGGAGCCGCGCCAGTTGGGCGGCCCCCATCGCAGAGGTCCACTGCGCCATGACGATCAGTCCACCTTCCCCGAATTGGCCATGGATGCCGATTCATCCCCAGCCACAGAGTGTCATGCGTCAGGCCACCGCCACCACCCAGGGGGGTATGTCGTGTCCGTCATGTCGAGGCACGGCCGTCTCGGACGCCGTTCGATCCAGCTGTACGCCGGACTCGCGCTGTACGGCGCGAGTTCCGCGCTGCTCGTGCGGGCCGGGCTCGGCCTGGAGCCCTGGAACGTGCTGCACCAGGGGCTCGCGGAGCTCACCGGACTGACCATCGGCGTGGTGTCGATCGTGGTGGGGGCGGCGGTGCTGCTGCTGTGGATCCCGCTGCGCCAGCGCCCCGGACTCGGAACGGTCTCCAACGTCTTCGTCGTCGGCCTCGCCATGGACGGCACGCTCGCCCTCCTCCCGGACGCACACGCGCTCGCCGTACGCGTCCCGCTCCTGCTCGCGGGCATCGTGCTGAACGGCGTGGCGACCGGGCTGTACATCGCGGCGGACTTCGGGCCGGGCCCGCGCGACGGGCTGATGACGGGACTGCACCGGCGTACCGGCCGCTCGATCCGGCTGATGCGGACGGGGATCGAGGTCGCGGTCGTGGTCACCGGGTTCCTGCTGGGCGGCACCATCGGCGTCGGCACGGTGCTGTACGCCGTCTCCATCGGCCCGCTGGCCCAGTTCTTCCTGCGGATGTTCGCCGTCCCCGCGGCATCGGACCGCAGCACGGTCGTTGCCGCCGCGACACCGGAGGGAGCGATACTGCCGGGGTGACCCTCACGACACCGCCCATACGCCACCCGTACCTGGACCATCCGGGGCCCATCGCCTTCGCCCACCGCGGCGGGGCCGCCGACGGGCTGGAGAACACCGTGGCGCAGTTCCGGCGCGCGTTCGAGACGGGCTACCGGTACATGGAGACCGACGTCCACGTCACGGCCGACGGCCGTCTCGTCGCCTTCCACGACACGACCCTGGACCGGGTCACCGACGGCGCGGGCCGGATCGCGGACCTGCGCTGGGACGACGTACGGCAGGCGCGTGTGGGCGGCCGGGAGCCGGTGCCGCTGTTCGAGGAGCTGCTGGAGACCTTCCCCGAGGTCCGCTGGAACGTCGACGTCAAGGCGGAGCCGGCCCTGCGGCCCCTGCTGGACCTGATCGAGCGCACCGACGCCTGGGACCGGGTCTGCGTGGGCTCCTTCTCCGAGGCACGCGTGCTGCGGGCCCAGCGGCTGGCCGGGCCGCGTCTGGCCACCTCGTTCGGCACCCGGGGGGTGCTCAGCCTGCGGCTGCGGTCCTGGGGGCTGCCCGCGGCGGTACGCCGGTCCGCGGTCGCGGCGCAGGTGCCCGAGGCCCAGTCGGGCGTCCCGGTGGTCGACCAGCGCTTCGTCCGCGCCGCCCACGCGCGCGGGCTGCAGGTGCACGTGTGGACGGTCAACGAACCCGCGCGGATGCACCGGCTCCTGGAGCTGGGCGTTGATGGCATCATGACCGATCACATCGACACGTTGCGCGAGGTCATGGAGGACCGCGGCGTCTGGGTCTGACCGCCCGGACCGGCCGGGGCCCCGCCTTCGCACGGCACTTCTGCGGAGAAGCGAGGGCACGGGTGGGCACCGAGACCGTGCGCACACGGACGGCGGACGAGACCGCCGGCCGGAAGCGCGAACAGCGCGGCTGGTACTTCTACGACTGGGCGTGCTCGGTCTACTCCACGACCGTCCTCACCGTGTTCCTCGGCCCGTACCTCACCGCCGTCGCCGAGCACGCCGCGGACGCCGACGGCTATGTGCACCCGCTGGGCGTCCCGGTGCGGGCCGGCTCCTTCTTCGCCTACTCGGTGTCCCTGTCGGTGATCGCGGCCGTCGTGGTGATGCCGCTCGTCGGCGGGGCCGCCGACCGGACGGGCCGCAAGAAGCCGCTGCTCGCGGCGGCGGCCTACACCGGTGCGGCGGCGACCACCGGCATGTTCTTCCTCGACGGCGACCGGTACCTGCTCGGCGGGGTGCTGCTCGTCGTGGCCAACGCGGCGCAGTCCGTCGCGATGATGCTCTACAACTCCTACCTGCCGCAGATCGCCCCGCCCGACGAGCGCGACGCCGTCTCCTCGCGCGGCTGGGCCTTCGGGTACGCGGCGGGGTCCCTGGTCCTCGTCGCCAACCTGGTGCTGTACACGGCGCACGACTCCTTCGGCCTGTCCGAGACGGCCGCGGTCCGCGTCTGCCTGGCCTCGGCGGGCCTGTGGTGGGGCGCCTTCACCCTCGTACCGCTGCGCAGGCTCCGGGACCGCCACGCGGACGGGGAGCGGGCGGCGGCTCCCGGGGTGCGGCAGCTCGTGGACACCGTCCGGGACATGCGCGGCCATCCGCTGACGCTGTCGTTCCTGCTGGCCTATCTGGTCTACAACGACGGCATCCAGACGGTGATCACCCAGGCCTCGGTCTACGGCTCCGAGGAGCTGGGACTCGGGCAGTCGACGCTGATCGGAGCCGTGCTCCTGGTCCAGGTCCTCGCCGTGGCCGGGGCGCTGGCGATGGGACGGCTGGCCCGGACGTACGGCGCCCGGCGGACGATCCTCGGCTCACTGGTGGCCTGGACGGCGATCCTGGCGGCCGGCTGGTTCCTGCCCGCCAAGGCCCCGGTGTGGTTCTTCGTGCTGGCCTCCGGGATCGGACTGGTCCTCGGCGGCAGCCAGGCGTTGTCCCGGTCGCTCTTCTCCCACCTGGTGCCGCCGGGCAAGGAGGCCGAGTACTTCGCCGCGTACGAACTGAGCGACCGCGGGATGAGCTGGCTCGGGCCGCTGCTGTTCGGCCTGACCTACCAGCTGACCGGAAGCTACCGTTCGGCGATCCTGTCGCTCGTGGCCTTCTTCGTCATCGGGTTCGCCCTGCTCGCGCGGGTCCCGGTGCGGCGTGCGATCGGCGCGGCGGGGAACCCGGTTCCGGAGAAGATCTAGTTTCGATTTAGCGTTCAAACCCAAAGGGCGGTAGTGTACGCGTTTGGCCTGGCAGGCGTACCGTTACTGCGCGTCAAAGATGCCGAAACGCTGGGTGACATCTGCTAGCAGATGTGACAAACCGGGCGCCTGTGGGTAGAACAAGGGGCGGCTACGACGGCGACGCGTGACCCGGAACGGGACACGGAACGGGAATCTTTACCGCCGACCGGACGTTGACCGGATGACGACGACAGCGACACCTGTCCTGTGGGCGACAAGCCCGGGAGGCACGATTCATGAGTGAGCGAGCTCTTCGCGGTACGCGCCTCGTAGTGACCAGCTACGAGACGGACCGCGGTATCGACCTGGCTCCGCGCCAGGCCGTGGAGTACGCATGCGAGAAGGGGCACCGCTTCGAGATGCCCTTCTCGGTCGAGGCGGAGATCCCGCCGGAGTGGGAGTGCAAGGTCTGCGGGGCCCCAGCACTCCTCGTTGACGGCGACGGCCCTGAAGAGAAGAAGGCCAAGCCCGCGCGTACCCATTGGGACATGCTGATGGAGCGGCGCACCCGTGAGGAGCTCGAAGAGGTCCTCGAGGAGCGCCTGGCGGTTCTGCGCTCGGGGGCGATGAACATCGCGGTTCACCCTCGGGACAGCCGCAAGTCCGCGTAACACCGCAGACACAACCGCGGGCGCCGTACATCACGTACGGCGCCCGCGGTTTTTCATGCTCTGTCGCGGCGGGCGGTCCGGCGCGCCGGACCGCCCGCCCGGCTCAGCGCGTCAGCGGCGGCCGCTGCTCCCCCGCCTCCGGACGGTCCTCGCGGATGACCTCGCCCTGCACCACCTTGCCGTCGGGGCGGTGCATGCGGGCCTGCTGGAAGGCGTCACCCAGGCTGCCGGGGGTGGCCCTGCGGAGCCGCTTCTCCACGGCACTCTCGGCGTAGCGGCTCACGGCCTTCTGGACCGGCGGGACCAGCAGGAGCAGACCGATGGCGTCGGAGATCAGGCCCGGGATGATCAGCAGCAGGCCGCCGAGCATCATGAGGCCGTTGCCGCCGCCGCGCTCGGGGGATCCGCCCCGCTGAAGGGCCTCGTTGAGGCTCTGGAAGGCGCGACGGCCCGCCCGCTTGATCACCACGGAGCCGGCCACGACGCCGGCCACGAGGAGCAGGAACACGGTGGGCCCCCCGGCCGCGCCCGCGACCAGGGTCAGCAGCCAGATCTCCAGCACCAGCCAGGCGGCCACACCGAGCGGCAGATACCTGCGCAGCCCGGAGCGCCGGGGGCGGGCGGTGTACGGAGAGGTGGGAGCGCCAGTCGTCATGCTCCCAGTGTGCCTGGCGGCGGCTCAGCGCGGGATAAGGGGCTGACCGGGGAAAACGGAGCGGTGCGGACTAGGCCTGCTTGCCCTTGCCGGTGATCTTGTCGACACGGTCGCCCACGCCCCAGGCGGTGACCCGCCACAGCGCCTCGACGACGATGTTCTTGCTCATCTTGGAGTCACCGAGCTCGCGCTCGACGAAGGTGATCGGCACCTCGACGACGTGGTAGCCGGCCTTGACCGCGCGCCGCGCCAGGTCGACCTGGAAGCAGTAGCCCTGCGAGGCGACCTCGCCGAGGCCCAGGCCCTCCAGCGTCTCGCGGCGGAAGGCGCGGTAGCCACCGGTGATGTCGCGCAGCGGCAGGTCCAGGGCGAGGCGGGAGTAGAGGCTGCCGCCGCGGGAGATGAACTCGCGCGACTTCGGCCAGTTCACCACCCGGCCGCCGGGCACCCAGCGCGAGCCGAGGACGAGGTCGGCACCCTTGAGGGCGGTGAGCAGGCGGGGCAGTTCCTCGGGCTGGTGGGAGCCGTCGGCGTCCATCTCCACCAGCACGCCGTAGCCGTGCTCCATGCCCCAGCGGAAGCCCGCGAGGTAGGCGGCGCCCAGGCCTTCCTTGCCCTTGCGGTGCAGCACCTGCACGTGGGCGTCGTCGGCGGCGAGTTCGTCGGCGAGCTTGCCCGTTCCGTCGGGACTGTTGTCGTCCGCGATGAGCACGTGCGCCTCGGGGACGGCCTTGCGCACCCGGCCGACGATGGTCTTGATGTTCTCCGCCTCGTTGTAGGTCGGAATGATCACCAAGGCCAGGCCGAGCGGACCGAACTGTCGCCCCTGGGCCTTGGCCGCGAGGGTCCCGTCGCCGTCGTTCACTGCTGCCCCTTCAATGTCGTACGCAGGGATCCACCATAGTGGCCGCGGCCTGGCATGACGCGCCGACGCGGTCCCCCGACGGTGTCGATTGCACAAAAGCGGGGTAAGAAGCCCGGTTACGGCACCGCGTGCCGCTACGGATGGGGGCCCGGCGCCCTTCGGGCCGACCTGGGACCCGCTGGCTGCGGATCGACCGAAAGCCGTTGTCTACTGAGCGCCCGGGCCCCACCCGGGTCACACCTGGCCGACCGGCTGGAAGGTTCCCCCGTCGGCGCGGGCGCTGAGCCTGGCTCCCAGTGACGGTGCCCCGGTGCGGCACACCGTCCCTGACCCAGCGGCGCTGCGACGAGTTGCGTGAACGCTCCCCGGTCGGGCGTCCGGTGGTGGACTCGGCCGAACCTACCGGCCCCCGGCCGCCGACTGTCAACACTCCCCTGACCTGCGCGGACAGCGGCTTCCTTGCGGTGCGGGCGGAGGATGCGCAGGTCGGGCGACGCGGCGGCCGGGATCGACCGCCACCGCGCCACCCCGGTAGATCACTCGCCCGGCCGTACGAACACCGTCCGGCCGCCCACCACGGTCCGCAGGCAGACCGGCAGCTCACGGCCCGGGGTGAGGTCGGGCAGGCCGGGGGTGCCGGAGCGCGGGTCCGTCGACCAGCGGGCGACCCGGTCGTCGGGTGCCTGCACGACCAGTTCGTCGGTGCGCCAGACGGCGTAGTCGGCGGGCGCGCCGGGCACCAGGGCCCCCGCGTCGTCCCGTCCCACGGCCCGCCAGCCGCCGCGCGTGTGCGCGGTGAAGGCGGCGCGGACGGAGATGCGGTGCTCGGGCGTGTGGTGGAAGGCCGCGGCACGGACCGTGCCCCACGGGTCGAGCGGGGTGACCGGGCTGTCGGAGCCGAAGGCGAGGGGCACACCGGCCCGCAGCAGAGCCGCGTAGGGGTTGAGGGTGCGGGCCCGCTCGGCACCGAGGCGCTGGGCGTACATGCCGTCCTCGCCGCCCCACAGGGCGTCGAAGGCGGGCTGGACGGAGGCGATCAGGCCCAGCTCGGCGAAGGCGGCGACGGTCCCGGGGGTGAGCATCTCGGCGTGCTCGACACGGTGGCGGGCGGCCCGGACGCGGGCGAGGCCGACCTTGTCGGCGGCGGCGCGCAGGCCCTCGACGACGGCGGTCACGGCGGCGTCGCCGATGGCGTGGAAGCCGGCCTGGAGACCCGCCTCGGTGCAGGCGACGACATGGGCGGCCACGGCGTCGGCGTCCAGGTAGGCGGTGCCGCTGTGGCCGGCGTCGGCGTACGGCTCGTGCAGGCAGGCGGTGTGCGAGCCGAGGGCGCCGTCGGCGAAGAGGTCCCCGGCCGCGCCCGTGGCCCCGAGCTCGCGTGCCCTGGTCACGCCCTCGTCGCCCTGCTCGGCCCAGTAGCCGACGACGCGGGGGCCGGGGATCTCGCCGGCGAGGCGCAGCAGCGCGGTGAAGTCGTCCGCGGAGGAGATCTGCGGGCCGCCGCACTCGTGCACCGAGCCGATGCCGAGGGAGGCCGCGTGGGCCAGGGCGGTGCGCTGGGCCTCGGCGCGCTGGGCGGGGGTGATGGCGGCCAGGGCGGCCTCGCGCACGGTGTGGTGGGCGTCCGCGGTGAGCGGGGCGTCCTCGCGCGGGACGTCGGCGGACACCAGGTCCAGCAGGGCGGTGGTGACGACCGCCGAGTGCACGTCGATGCGGGAGAGGTACAGCGGGCGGCCGCCGGTGGCCTCGTCGAGCTCCGCACGGGTCGGCGGCCGGCCGCCGGGCCAGCGGGCGGCGTCCCAGCCGTGGCCCAGCAGGACCCGGTCGCCGGGGCGGGCGGCGGCGAACTCCCGGACCAGGGCGAGGGCCGCGTCCAGGGACGGGGCCGTGGACAGGTCGAGGCCGGTCAGGGCGAGGCCCGTGGCGGTGGTGTGCACATGGGCGTCGGTGAAGGCGGGTGTGACCAGGGCGCCGTCGAGGTCGACCACCTCGTCCACCCCGTCGGCGAAGGCGTCCGCGGCGCCCTCGGAACCGACCCAGGAGACCTGGCCGCGCTCCACCACCATCGCGGTGGCGAAGGGGTCGGCGGGGCTGTGCACCTCCCCGCGGCGCAGCAGGACGGTCTTGGGCTCGGCGGACTGCTCACTCATGACCGACAGTCTCTCGCGTGCGCGGGGCGCCGCGGGCACCGGGGCGGCGCGCCCGGAGGGCGGGACGCCGGGTACGTGGCGTCCCGGGTTCAGATCTTCGGCGGCCTGGCCTCGTACGGGGTCGACAGGACCACCGTCGTGCGGGTGGAGACCCCGGCGAGGGAGCGCAGCCGGGCCAGCAGCTCCTCCAGCTCGTGCGGGGTGGCCACGCGCACCTTGAGGATGTAGTTCTCGTCGCCGGCGACGCTGTGGCAGGCCTCGATCTCGGGGACGCCGGCCAGGCGTTCCGCGATGTCGTCGGGGGCGCTGGGGTCGAAGGGTTTCACCGAGATGAACGCGGTGAGCGGGAGCCCCACGGCCTCCGGGTCGACCACCGCGGCATAGCCGCGGATGACTCCACGCTGTTCGAGCCGGCGCACCCGCTGGTGCACGGCCGAGGTGGACAGGCCCGTGGCCTTGCCCAGGTCTGTGTAGCTCATCCGCCCGTCCTTGACGAGCAGCTGCACGATCTGACGGTCCAGCTCCTCCATGGCGCCAAAACCTACCGTGCGGGTGATCTCCTCGGATAGCCGAGAGCGCAGGTCATGGCCGGTTCGATACAAAAAGCACCGTGGCGGTCCCCCCGCCGGGCACCTGCGCACGGCGTGTGACGAACACCACATGGCTGGAACAGGCTCTGTGATGTTCTCGTGATTACCGCCGAGGGCTGACGGGAAGTGCTTGGTGTGGTCGAGGCCGCAGTGCCGTCACGGCCCAGCCTTAGGGGGAGAATCCCATGCAGAGTGTCAACCGCCCTGGTCGCTCCACGCCCAAGCGGCAGCAGCCGGTCGTCGAGCCCGAGCCGGAGGGCGTCGAACCCGACGCCCTCGACGAGGAACTCGACACCTACGACACCTTCGAGATGTACCGGGTGATCTGCCCGGACTGCGCGCAGCCGATCGCGCTGCTGGCGGACGAGGAGGCCCTGCCGGAGCACGCGCTGTGCGCCACGCCGTGGAACCCGTTCGGGCTCACGGTCTGCGCGGGCACGGGCCGTGCGGCGGCCGAGGCCCGCCCCGCGGACGAGGACTTCACCCCGCAGGAGCAGGACACCGCCCTGCTGCTGACGCTGCCCCAGGGCCTGGACTGGCGGACGCAGCCCTTCTCGCACGTCGGCGGTCCCGGCTCGCGCCCGATGCGGGCGGCGGAGATGCGCCGCCAGGCTGCCTGAGGCGCCCGCGCAAGGCCCCGCTCAGTACGGGTGACTGCCCTGCACCATGGCGCGCAGACTGTCGTGGTGCAGGATCAGTGCGTCCGGGTCCGCCGGGACGTCGACCTCACCGAAGTACGCCTGCCGGTAGGCGATGCGCAGCATCACGATCGCGTGCCGCAGTGCGGCGTAGAGGATGTGGAAGTCCATGTCCCGCGGGGTGTGGCCGGTCAGCCCGGCGTAGCGGGCCTCGACGCGGTCGCGGCGCAGGAGGCCGGGCAGCCCCCGTTGCCCGGAGCCGGTCGTCAGGTCGTGGAAGAAGCGGTGCAGGTAGATCGTCCAGCCGAGGTCCACCTCGCGCGGGGCGAGCGCCGCCATCTCCCAGTCCAGTACGGCGACCGGGTCGAACCCGTCGTAGACGATGTTGCCGATGCGCGCGTCGCCCCAGTTCAGCACCACCTCGCCGGGGTCGCGGGGCCACATGTCCTCCAGCCGGTCGAAGGCGGCCTCGATGAGGGGTGAGCGGGCCAGGCCGTCGATCACCCACGCGTAGTAGGCGCGTTGGGCGGTGACGTGCCGGCGCAGTGCGTCGCCCTCGCCGGGCAGGTCGAGGAACCGGGCCTCGCCGACGGGCACTTGGTCGTGCAGGCGGGCCAGCAGCCCGATGGTCGCGGCCTCCAGCCGCTCGCGCTCGTCATCGGTCGCCGTGTACAGCCAACTGCCCTCGTACGTGTACGGCATGACGTCCGGCGGCACGCGTCCCTCGGCCCGTGCCATGACGAAGAACGGCGCTCCGAGCGGGCCCGGATCCTCCTCCAGCCAGAGCGTCCCGGGCACGGGCACGTCCGTGTGGTCGGCCACCAGGCGCAGGGTGCGGTACTGCCGGGCCATGTCGTACTCCGGGAACACGGTGTAGGCCGCCGGGTCCGCGGCGAGACGCAACGCGCAGGCCCGCACCGGGGTTCGCGGGTGATCGATGTCGAACAGCAGGGTCTCGCTGGACATGCCGTTGGAGGCCGGGACGGTCACACCGGTGGCCCGGGCGCCGGGCAGCCGGGTGCCGAGCCAGGCGGTCAGGCGGCGGGTCAGTTCCCCGGGGTCGCGGGTGGTGGTGCGGGGACGCGGTGCCGTGGCCATCTCGTCCTCCTTCAGGGTGCGACCGAGTCGAATCCGGTGAAGCCGCTCGGGTCGTGCCGGCCGAAGGTGCCGTGCTCGAAGATCCCGTAGCCGGTCCGCCCGTCGAGCCGGAACCGGGCGGAGTGGTCGGTGACGCCGTAGGCGGCCAGGGGGTCGGGCGACGTCATGTCGTAGGTACGGCGGTCGGTCCAGCCCCGGCCCTGCCAGGTCCCGTGCTGCCAGTCGCCGGCGGGCGGATAGCCCGCGCCGATCGCGAGCGGGGAGGAGGTGAGGATCTCCACCTCCAGCACCCGCGGTGCGCGCGGGTCGCCGAGGTGGACGACGGCGCGCTCGGGGTGCCGGGTGCCCGGGCGGTAGCCGATCTCGGTGTACGGCCAGCCGAGCTGCCGGTCGCGGTGGCCGGGGCGGACGAGGGTGGCGTCGCTGAGGGAGCGGTGGCCGTCGGCGTCCTCCTGGGTGACGACCATCAGGAAGCGGTCGTCGAAGGCGGCCGGGCACCAGATCCAGTGGAAGCCCTCGGCGGGGTGGTCGTCGGCGAGCCGTCCGCCCTCCTCGCCCGGCATGGGGCGCACCCCCCAGCTGCGGTCCCGGGTGCCGGTCCAGCCGTCGGAGGAGACGGCGAGTTCCTCGCCGGCCGCGCGGATGACGCCCGCGACCGTCCCGGCCTGGACGAAGCGCCGGCCCTCCAGGGTGAGCCGGCCGCCCCGGCGCTGGAGGTGGTGCGGCTCCCACAGGGCCGGGAAGGCGGCCGTCCAGGTGAGGTCGTAGGCGAGCGACTCGTCCTCGCAGACCAGGCGCAGGCGGCGCAGCGGCTCCTGGACCTCGATGCGCAGCGGCCCGACGGCGAGCCGCATCCGGTCCTCGCCGAGGGCGTCCGAGGCGCGGACGGCGTGCAGGACGTCGCCGGTGCGGAGGGTGGCGTAGGCGTCGACGACCCCCAGGTTGGGGTAGACGCCGAGGCCGAGGATGAGCAGGGCGCGGCCGGTGTGGTCGAGGACGTGGAAGATGCAGCGGTCGTAGGCGTTGCGGTCCCCGGTCGCCACGTGCTTCATGGACAGCGGCACCTGGTGCACGGGGTACTCGTCGAGCGGTACGGGTCGGTCGTCGTCGGCCACGGACACCCCCCTGGAGACGGTCAGCTGACGGTACGTCAGATGACCGGAGACGGCCAGAGGGGGGAAGGAGGTCGGCGGTGAACGCACGCGCGATTCGGCCCGGGGGTAACCCGCGGCACCCGCGTCACGTTCTTGGGGTATGACCCCCTTGCACACGGTCACCGGGCGTCCGCGCCGCATCTTCGTGCCCCGCCCGGCGCAATCGGTTCCGCCGCCGCCTCCCCCGCAGGACCCGCCCATCTACCGCGATCTCCTGCGGGTCTGGGCCGACGGCGGCCGCACCCTGCCGGGCCGCCACGACCCGGAGTGGGTCAGGCTGGCGGCCCCCACGGTCCTGCGGGGTCAGTTCAGCGAGCCTCGGGTCCCGCCACGTGACGGGCGATGACCATCCGCTGGATCTGGTTGGTGCCCTCGACGATCTGCAGCACCTTGGCCTCGCGCATGTAGCGCTCGGCCGGGAAGTCGGCGGTGTAGCCGTAGCCGCCGAGTATCTGCACGGCGTCCGTGGTGACCTTCATGGCCGTGTCGGTGCAGTGCAGCTTGGCCATGGCGGCCTGCTTGGCGAAGGGCCTGCCCGCGTCGCGCAGCCGGGCCGCGGCGAGGTAGAGGGCGCGGCCGGCCTCGATCTGGGTCGCCATGTCGGCGATCATGAAGCGCAGGCCCTGGAAGTCGGCGATGGGCCGGCCGAACTGCCGGCGCTCGGTGGCGTAGGCGACCGCCTCGTCGAGCGCGGCCTGGGCGAGGCCGACGGCGCAGGCCGCGATGCCCAGCCGGCCGGAGTCGAGGGCGGCCAGGGCGATGGCGAAGCCCTGGCCCTCCTCGCCGATGCGCCGGTCGTCGGGGACCCGGACGCCGTCGAGGTGGACCTGGGCGGTCGGTGAGCCCTTCATGCCCATCTTCTTCTCGGGGAGCGCGCCGCTCAGCCCGGGTGCGTCACCGGGCACGAGGAAGGCGGTGATCCCGCGCGGGCCGTCCTCGCCCGTACGCGCCAGCACCGTGTAGAAGTCGGCGATGCCGCCGTGCGTGATCCAGGCCTTCGTGCCGTCGAGCACCCATGCGTCGCCGTCGCGGACGGCCTTCGTGCGCAGGGAGGCCGCGTCGGAGCCCGAGGCGGGCTCGGAGAGGCAGTACGCGCCGAGCAGGCCGCCGCCGAGCATGGCGGGAAGGTGCTCGACCTGCTGCTGCTTGGTGCCGTAGCCGGCGAGCGCGTGACAGGCGAGGGTGTGCACGCTGACGCCGAGACCGACGGTGAGGCGGGCCGAGGCCAGCTCCTCCAGGACCTGGAGGTACACCTCGTAGGGCTGGTCGCCGCCGCCGTACTCCGCGTCGTACGGCAGGCCGAGCAGGCCGGACTCGGAGAGCAGGGTGAAGACGTCGCGCGGGAAGCGTCCCGCGTCCTCCTCCTCGGCCGCCTTCGGCGCGATCTCGCGCTGGGCGATCTCCCGGACGAGTGCGAGCAGATCCCTCGACTCTTCCGTCGGCAGTTGACGCTCCACCGGCTGCGGGTCGCGGTCGGACATGGCGTCGGTCTCCTCCCTGTTCGGGCACCGGCGGTACGGCCCGGGGTGGGGGGCGGCTCCGCCTGATCGTCGGATCGCCGAAGGCGCCCGCCTCCGGGTCTCGGAAGCTGCTGACCAGCGGCTGCGCTGTGAGTATGCCCGATCGGCGTGCTCGCGTCACCAGTTAACGACCGCTTACTTCGGATATCCGGCGGCGATGTCCCGACAGCCTCGATTGGTCCGAACCATTGACCTAATGGTCTAGTCCTCCTACTGTGCATGACCAACGCTTTACCGCGTTCATGCCAATCGGCGCGCGTTCCCCTCTCCCCCACGAGGAGACACACCGATGCACACTCCCCACCGCCCCCGCGCCCGGTTCCGGGCGCTCGTCGCCGCCGCGTGCGCCACCGTCCTCGGCGCCGGACTGCTCGCCGGCGCGGGCACCGCGACCGCGGCCGCCCCGGCGGCGCCCCAGGTGAAGGCCGGCTCCAAGGTCGTCGGCTACTTCACCGAATGGGGCACCTACGACCGCAAGTACTACGTCAAGAACATCGAGACGTCGGGCTCAGCGGCCCGGCTGACCCACATCAACTACGCGTTCGGCAACGTCACCGGCGGCAAGTGCGCGCCCGGCGACTCCTACGCGGCGACCGACCGCGCCTACACCGCCGCCGAGTCCGTCGACGGCGTCGCCGACACCTGGGACCAGCCGCTGCGCGGCAACTTCAACCAGCTGCGCAAGCTGAAGAAGAAGCACCCCGGCCTGAAGGTCCTGTGGTCCTTCGGCGGCTGGACCTGGTCCGGCGGCTTCGGGGAGGCCGCGAAGAACCCGGCCGCCTTCGCCCAGTCCTGCTACGACCTGGTCAAGAACTCCAAGTGGGCGGGCGTCTTCGACGGCATCGACATCGACTGGGAGTACCCGAACGCCTGCGGCAACACCTGCGACACCAGCGGACGGGAGGCCTTCAAGAACGTGATGGCAGCGCTGCGGTCGAAGTTCGGCTCCGGCAGTCTGGTCACCGCCGCGATCACGGCCGACGCCACCGCCGGGGGCAAGATCGACGCGGCGAACTACGCGGGCGCCGCGGGGTACGTCGACTGGTACAACCCGATGACGTACGACTACTTCGGCGCCTGGGACGCCACCGGCCCGACCGCCCCGCACTCCCCGCTGAACTCGTACGCGGGCATCCCCAAGGCGAACTTCCACACCTCCGCGACCATCGCCAAGCTCAAGGGTCTCGGCGTCCCGGCCGCCAAGCTGCTGCTCGGCATCGGCTTCTACGGGCGCGGCTGGACCGGGGTCACCCAGGCGGCCCCCGGCGGCACCGCCACCGGCCCGGCGGCCGGCACATACGAACAGGGCATCGACGACTACAAGGTACTCAAGGCGAAGTGCCCGGCGACCGGCACGGTGGGCGGCACGGCGTACGCCAAGTGCGGCAGCGACTGGTGGAGCTACGACACCCCGGCGACCATCGGCACCAAGATGGCGTTCAAGGACCAGCAGGGCCTCGGCGGCACCTTCTTCTGGGAGCTGAGCGGCGACACCGCGGGCGGTGAGCTGATCAGGGCCATCCACTGACCCGGCCCACGGGGCGAGGGCGCGGAGGACCACGAGCCTCCGCTCCCTCGTACGCGTCAGCCTTCCCGGCGGGCCGCCGGCGGGGCCGGGTGCGCCGGGTCGAGTTCCTCGATGGCGCGCAGGGCTCCCCCGAGCGTCTTCACGAGCAGCTCGCGCATGGCGTCGCGGGAGAGTTCGGGGCGCGCGATCCAGTCGAGGGTGGCGCCCTCCACGCTGCACACCCAGGCGAGCAGGCCCATCCGGGCCAGCGGGGCGATGTCGGTGCGACCGTAGGCCCCCTCGGCGATGGTGGCGACGATGGCCTCCCGCACGCCGTTCCGGACGTCGTGCACCTCGGTGTCGAAGCCGACGCCCCCGCTGACGATGGTGCGGTAGGCGGCCTGATGGTGCTCGGCATAGCGCAGATAGCTGTCGACCGTGCGCTGGACCCGGTCCTTGGCGGGCAGCTCGGTGCCGCTCGCGGCGAAGGAGACGAGGTCGGCCACGGAGTCCTGGATGATGGCCAGGTAGTAGCCGCGCTTGGACCGGAAGTAGTAGTAGATCAGCCCCTTGGCGACATGCGCCTGGCGGGCTATGTCGTCCATGGAGAGCGCGTCGTAGGACGTATCCGCGAACAACTTCCGTCCGATGGCGATGAGTTCGGCACGGCGCGCCGTGGATCGCTCGGTGCCGCCCACCCGGGGACGGGCGGCGGCACGCTGCTGAGGCATATTCACTTTCGACCCTGGTCCGGTAGGTCGGTGGGACAGCCGCAGTATGTCAGAACATGCCGGCTCGGTGAGGGCCCGGGTCAGAGCAGCCCGAGCCGGGTCACGAGCATCGCGACCACCACCACGAGGACCCAGCCCATGACGTGCTCGAGGATCTTCGGGCCGTCCTCCTGGGGGCCGCCGGTGCGGACGCGGGTGGCGGTGGCGGGGTGTGCGGTCATGGTTTCTCACAGAGGTCGGACGTACGGAGTGGAGTCCCCCCACCCATTTGTCCACCTTGCCACCCGCGACGGCTTTCGCGGCGGAGACGTTGCTCACACGGGCCGGGTCAGCGCACTCCCACCGCGGCGAGCGCCTTGCGCTGGCGGGGGCTCGGGTGCGCGGGGAAGTAGAGGTAGCAGACCCCGCCCGTGCCCGAGGACACACCGCCGGAGGCGTTGTACCGCTTGGTCCGGAGCCAGATGTTCTCGAATTCCCGGCGCAGGTAGACCCGCCGTACCGCGTCGTCGCCCGGCGAGGCCGGGTCGTTGGCGATCACGTCGCCGTCCGCGGTGAAGCCGATGACCGTCATCAGGTGCCCGGAGGTGCCGTAGCCCGCGCCGGTCAGCTCGGTCTTGAGGAACGACTGGGACGTTATGGCCGGGATGCCGGCGGCGACCAGGGTCTCCAGGTCGGTCAGCGAGGCGAGCCGGGTGACCACGCCCTGCAGGCCGTGGAAGGTGGCCGCGTAGGCGGCGTTGAAGGGCCAGTTGCCGCAGCCCTCGTACTGGTAGTCGTAGGTGAAGCGGGCCGCGTGGTCCACCTGCGGGTCGGCGTAGGACGGGTCCACCCAGGACAGCTGCTCGGGGGTGAGCCGGCCGCCCCAGTACTCGATGATCATCTGCGAGGAGGTGGGGCTGCACCACGCCTCGCCGCCGTTGTCGAACTGCGGGTACTGCCCCTTGTGGATCTCCTGCGAGTAGCGCGGTACGGCCAGCTCCTGGGCGAGGCCCGGAGTGGAGGCCGGGACCGTGAAACGGTCGGGGATGTCGGAGCCCATGGCCCCGAGCCGCCACACCGTGGGGGTCAGCCGCGTGCCGGGCTTGCGGTAGAGGGTCAGCCGCAGCCGGTACGACGTCAGGCGCAGGCCGGTGCTCGCGTCGTCGATGGAGAAGGTGTCCGTCCAGATGGTGCTCCGGCCGTCCGTCTGGTCGTCCACGGAGGTCCGCTTGATGTCCTGGTCGCCGGCCGCCCAGCGGCCCATCACGTACCAGGGGGTGTCGGTGCCGTCCGAGTAGGTGCCCCGCAGCTCGACCTGGATCCAGGTGCCGTCCGGGGTGTGGGCGTTCCAGGAGGCGACGACCTCGGTGGCCGGGACGGTGAGCCGGTGCTCGCCCGAGGTCCAGGTGGCGTACTCCCACTCGGCGGTGGTGCCGGTGTGCGGGTCGGTGTAGTCGCTGCGGCCCGCGGGGACGGCGATCACGACGCCCGGGCGGGCGCCCGAGACGGCCCGGGTGCCCTGGGATGCGCCGGAACGCCACTCGTGGTGGGTGGTCCAGGCGTGGTAGTCGATCGGGCGGGCCGGCGTCGGACCGGAGGCCCGGGTCCGGACGGCGGTCGGCTGTGCGCTGGCGGTGGTGGCGCTCGCGCCGGTCACCGCGGCGGCGACGGCGACGGCCAGGACGGTTCTGCGGGACGGCTGTTCGGCTCTGCTCATGGGCGCTTTGACCCCCAGGGGTGCGAGTCGGGGCTGGTCCGGTGCACGGTGTGTGGGCCAACTATGGATCAGGCGGCATGCCCCTGCCAGCACTTCCGCACATGCGGCGCGATGAATATTGGTCTGCGCCACTGAAAGGGGTTTCCGGGGCGGGGCCGGACCTCCCACGAGGGTGGCGGGACGGCCGAGGCGGAGATTCCCGCCAGGTGCCCGAAGGCCCCGGCGCGTGCGGGTCGCGCGCCGGGGCCGGGGTGGCCGACGGGCCGGGCCGGGGACGACCCGGCCGAGTCGATGCGTCGGACGGTGGCCGTGGGGCGGCCGAATGGATCGGAGGGCGGGTCAGACCAGGTCCATGGCGGCCACCTCGTCCGGGCGGCCGTAGCTGACCGGGCCCTGGAAGCGGCGGCGGGCCGTGGCGAACCACCACACCGTGGCCACGAGCAGGACGACGGCGAGGGCGATCGGCGCGTAGTTGAAGGAGTCGACGGTGATCGGCGACGCCTGCGGCAGCATGAACAGCACGCTGCTCACCAGGATCCAGACCACCGCGAGCCACCCGATCGGCCGGCCCCAGCGGCCCAGGTGCCAGGGACCGGGCCGGAACGCGTCACCCAGCCGGAGCCGCAGGAAGATCGGCACCGCGTAGGCGAGGAAGAGGCCGACCACGTTGACGCTGACGATCGCGGTGAACGCCGTGTGCGACCACCAGCCGGGCACCACGAGGACCAGCGAGCAGCCCACCGCGAGCCACACCGCCTTCACCGGCGTACGGGTGCGCAGCGAGACCGAGTGCCACCAGCGGGAGCCCGGCATGGCGCCGTCCCGCGAGAAGGCGAAGATCTGCCGGGTGTTGCTGGTGAGGTTGGCCAGACCGCAGAAGAGCATCGCGCCGATGACGATGAGGAGCATGACCTTGGCGACGCCCAGTCCGAGCCCGTCGATGAGGATCTGGACGGGCGGCGTACCCGACCCGGCCACCTTGGCGTAGTCGCCGATGCTGTAGACCAGTGCGAGCATCAGGATCAGCCCGGTGATCGCCGAATAGCCGATGGCCCGGGTGATCCCCTTGGGGGCGTTGACCGTGGCGCCGACCGTTTCCTCGGACATGTGGAAGCTGCCGTCGAAGCCGGTGAAGGTCCAGCTGGTGACCAGCAGGCCGAGCATGCCGCCGTAAAGCCCGTTCGTGAAGCCGGTGTTGTTCTCGAAATGCGTCACGAAGGACGCGGGCTGATGGTGATCGGGCATCACTACGAGTGCGCCCACGATCACGACGAGTCCGATCAGCAGCCACCACACGGAAATCCGGTTCAGGACGGCGACGAGCTGGACGGTGTAGGTGTTGGCGAGCCCCTGGAGCACGATGATCAGGGCCGTGATCAGCACCGTCTGGTGCACGGTCGGCTGGTAGGAGGGCCACTGCAGCTGCACGAACGCCTGGATGAAGGTGGCCGCCGCATAGCCGGTGGCGGCGGTGCCGCCGATCTGGCCCACGAAGTTCAGCCAGCCGGTGAACCACGACCAGGCGCCCTTGTGCCGCTTGGCGAGTTTACCGGCCGAGAAATACAGCGCACCACTCGTCGGATAGGCGGAGGCGACTTCCGCCATGGCCGCACCGATGAGCAGCACCATGACGGACACGCCTATCCAGCCGAACACGAGAACGCGGGGGCCGCCCGCATTCATACCGAATCCGAAGGACGAGAAAATACCCGAGAGGATATTGATGATGGTGAAGGAGATCGCGAAATTGTCGAACGCCTTGAAGCGCCGTGTGAGTTTCCGCGGATAACCCATCGCGTGCAGGGTCGCGTCGTCGTCGAGCACGACCGGGGCGTCGCCCGCGCGGGCCTCGGTCCGCGGCGTCGATGTCCGTTCCGACACAGATCGGCCTTTCTCTCCGGGGGAAGGTGGGGGGACGTGCGGGGTCAGGCCGGTCCGGGCACGGGCAGTCCGCAGGCGCGCCGGGCCCGGGAGAGCTGCTCGACGGGGTCGCCGAAGGCACTCCAGGGCATGCGCGAGGCGTACGGTCCCATCGCCGCGAACACGGCCCGGGCCTCGAACTCGCGCTGGGCCATGACCAGCGCGTGCGCGAGGTAGGCCAGGTCGAGCACCGGGGTGAAGCGGTAACCGGCGACCGCCGGCAGCCAGTTGTGGTAGATCGCGAGCGCGGTGGAGCGCCACTGGGGCTGTTCCCAGACCCGGTCGGCGAGCAGCTGGGTCGGGTTGTAGCTCTCCACCAGGGCCACCAGGGGCAGGAGCCGCAGGGCGGAGTCGGCGGGCGCCCGCTGACTGAGGAAGGCGGCGACGTCCCAGGCGGCGTTGACGGAACCGCCGTGCCGTGTGAAGAAGCAGGACAGAAAGCGGTGGTGGGCCTCGCGGTGCCAGGGGTCCAGGGACAGGACGTGCGCGAACAGCCGCCAGGGGCCGGGCGGCGCGGTGAGCAGCCCCTGCGGGGCCGGGTCGCGCAGCCGGTGCAGCCGGGCCATGGCCAGCTTGGCGACCCAGGGGTGGGGTCCCGGGGGCCGCGGCGGCGGCCCGGTCGCAGGCCGTCAGCGCGATCCGCTCCAGCGCCTGCGCACGGTCGTCCCGCTGGTCGGCGGCCCGCAGGGCGCGCTGCACCGCGACCCGGGCCCACATGAGCGCCGCCTCGGGCGACGGCTCCTCGTCCAGCCAGCGCTCGACCAGGTCGGTGCCGGCCGCCTCGGAGGCGAGGACGAGTGAGCGGTGGGCGCGCAGGGCGAAGTCGGCACGTGTCTCGGCCAGCGCCTCGTGCGCGTGCCGATATCGTCCGGCGCGCACATCGACGCAAACGCTTGCCAGGACACGGTCGTCGGCCGCCGGGTGCCACACATACTGCCCCTCGAATAACTCCGCGGCCATCTCCACCCGTCCGTCCCCGTTCGACGCGTCGCAGTTGCGCAGAAGGCACCTTACTCAGCGGCGGGCGCACCCGGAACGCCGAATTCGACATATCGGTCAGGGGATTCGGAATGTTTATCGAAGACATTGACTGGACGCCAGCCGATGGTTCAAATTGCGACGTCCTTTGGCCCGATCCCGTGGGTGGTGGGGGCCTCCTGGGTGCCGTCACTACACTGTTTCCGTAAAACCCCCACACGGCACCACACCTCGGGATTCACCATTCACGACCTCGCCGCCCGGCTGCGCGGGCTACCCCCCTCCCTGGGGCCGGTCCGGCTGATCGGCGTCGACGGGCACGCCGGCTCCGGGAAGTCGACCTTCGCCGGGCGGCTGGCGGCCGCGCTCGGTGGAGCGCCGGTGCTCCACCTCGACGACGTGGCGAGCCACGAGCAGCTCTTCGCGTGGACCGACCGGCTCATGGCCCAGGTGATCCGTCCGCTCGGCCGCGGTGAGAGCGCGTACTGCGCCCCGTACGACTGGCGCACCCGCGCGTTCGGCGCGCCGCGGCCGCTGCCGGCGGCGCCCGTGGTGCTCATCGAGGGCGTCGGGGCCGGGCGCCGGGCACTGCGGCCGTATCTGGCGCGGCTGCTGTGGATGGAGCTGCCGCCGGAGGAGTCCTGGGCGCGGGGCCGCTCGCGCGACGGGGCGGAGCAGCGCGCGTTCTGGGACGGATGGATCCGGGCGGAGCAGGCGCACTTCGCCGCCGACCCCTCACGCCCCCATGCCGATCTGCTGATACTGCAGAAAGCGGAGGGGTACGAGGTACTGCCGGGGCCCGGGTCGACGCCTGGACCGGACCATACCGCTACCCAGAGTGAGGGGCCATCGGCGATGTGGTGAAGGTGTGAAAACCCCCGTGGCCGAACTTCTCCGAGTGCCTCAACTTCGCTTGACCCGCAGCCCGGACAGGACTTACGTTCTCAATGTGCGGCCATTTGGAGCCGCCCCTCAGACGCGAAGCCCCCGGTTGTTCCCCCGTGATCGGGGGCTTCGTTCTGTCCGCAGCCGCCTCTCCGGGCGCCGCGCGCACCGATCCGCTCACCCTCGGTCACCGAATCGTGTGCGCCCCGTCTGCTCCCACCTCCCTCGACGGCCTGTGCCGCACCCTTCGGAACGCGGTCTCCCCGCGGGTACGATGCCCTCGGTGCGACCTTCGAGCTGCTGCCTGGAGCACCTGCAACTCCGGTCCGCGGCACGGCGGTTCGACGGCGGCGGCCGTCGGGTGCCTGCCCGGTGGTGAACCACGGGGACACGGTCTGTGGGGGGACGGGATGGACTTCGGCACGCAGGGCCCCGAGGCCCCGGCCGATCTTGCCTGGCTGCGGGGGGTCGACGCCTACACGGTGGGTGCCTACCCGCAGGCCGAGGAGGAGTTCCGCACCGCGGTGCGGATGGATCCGGGCATGGCCGACGCCTGGCTCGGGCTGCACGCGCTGCGCGTCGACACGACGACCGCGCTGCTGCGGATGTTCCGGCACCGCGAGCGCTTCGGGGAACAGCGGGCCCGGCACCGCAGGACCCTCAACTCCTGGTACTGGCTGGGCTGGTGGGTGCAGCCGGTGCTGGAGAGTCCGCGGGACCTGCTGCTGGCGCACGCCTCGCACTGGCTGGACGGCCGGCACGTGCCGGAGCTGGACCGGGCCCTCGCCGGGCTGCCCCCGGTCGACACCGACCCGCAGGTCCGCTTCCTGCACGCCTGCCGTGCCTATCTGGTCAAGGACTGGGAGCAGCTGGTCCGGCACACCGATCCGCTGCTGGACGACACCCTGCTCGGCATCGAGGCCGGACTGTTCGGCGGCATGGCCCGGGTCCGGCTGGAGATGTACGGACAGGCCGAGCCGCTACTCGCCGCGGCGCTGATGCGCTGCCGCAGCGAGCAGCCGCAGCGCAAGGAACTGCGGTACTGGCTGGCGCGCGCCCACGAGGGGACCGGCCGCTCGGCCGCCGCCCTCCCGCTGTACCGCGCGGTGCACCGGGTCGACCCGGCCTTCATGGACACCTCGGCCCGGCTCGCCGCGATCGCCGAGGGCGACGGGTTCGACGACGCCGCCGATCTCGCCGCGATCACCCTGACCGGTGCCGGGCAGGACACCGCGGACGGGCCCGACCTCTTCGATCCGGTGTTCGGCATGGAGGGCCGTGATCTGCGGCTGCCCGAGCCGGACCTGCCGACCGGTCCCCTGCCGTCGGTGACCGATCCGGTGGTGCGGGTCAAGACCGGCGTGAGTTCGTCGGCGATCCCCGCCGGGCCGACCGATCCGGCACTGCTGGAGGAGGCTCTCGCCGAGCTGGAGCGGATGGTGGGGCTGGAACCGGTCAAACGCCAGGTCAAGGCGTTGTCCGCGCAGCTGAACATGGCCCGGCTGCGGGCCGGGCAGGGACTGCCGGTGCAGCCGCCGAAGCGGCACTTCGTCTTCTCCGGGCCGTCCGGGACCGGCAAGACCACGGTCGCACGGATCCTCGGACGGGTGTTCTACGCCCTAGGCCTGCTCGGCGGGGACCACCTGGTGGAGGCCCAGCGGGCCGACCTGGTCGGTGAGTACCTCGGACAGACGGCCGTGAAGGCCAACGAGCTCATCGACTCCGCGATCGGCGGGGTGCTGTTCGTGGACGAGGCGTACTCCCTGTCCAACTCCGGGTACGGCAAGGGGGACGCGTACGGCGACGAGGCCCTGCAGGTGCTGCTGAAGCGGGCCGAGGACAACCGCGACCACCTGGTGGTGATCCTGGCCGGCTACCCGGAGGGCATGGACCGGCTGCTGGCGGCGAACCCGGGGCTGTCCTCCCGCTTCACGACCCGGGTGGACTTCCCCTCCTACCGGCCGCTGGAGCTCACCGACATCGGCAAGGTGCTGGCGGCCGACAACGGTGACCGGTGGGACGAGGAGGCGCTGGAGGAGCTGCGCTCGATCGCCGGGCACGTGGTCGACCAGGGGTGGATCGACGAGCTGGGCAACGGGCGGTTCCTGCGGACGCTGTACGAGAAGAGCTGTGCGTACCGGGATCTGCGGCTGTCGACCTGCGTCGGCTCGCTGTCCCGGGACGACCTGGCGACACTGCGGCTGCCGGACCTGATGCAGGCGTACGGCGAGGTGCTGTCGGGGCGGGGCCCGCAGGATCCGCCGGCCGGGTAGCCGACGGTGTCCCGGTCCCCCGGCCGGTGCCGGGGCCCGCGTGCGGTCGCGCGGATCCCCGGACACCGCCCGGGCTAGCCGGCGAGCGCTCCCTCCGGCTCGCCGCTGCCCCTGGGCTCGGTCAGCCTGACGTCGGGCACCTCACGGTGCGCCGGGTCCCGTACCTCGCCGACCAGCAGTTCCAGTACGTCCTCCAGGGCGACCAGACCGAGGACCCGGCCGGTGGGGTCGGCCACCTGGGCCAGGTGGGTGGCCGCCCGGCGCATCACCGTGAGCGCGTCGTCCAGCGGCAGCTCGGCGCGCAGGGTGGTCATGGGGCGCCAGACGTGCTGGGGCACGGCGCGTTCGGAGTCCTCCAGGTCGAGGACGTCCTTGACGTGGACGTATCCCATGAAGGGCCCCTTCTCCCCCGCCGCTACGGGGAAGCGTGAGAAGCCCGTTCGGGCGGTCAGCTCCACGATCTCGCCCGGGGTGACCGAGGGGGCCACCGTGACCAGGGACTCCCGGCGCAGCAGGACGTCCGTCACCGGGCGCGAACCCAGCTCCAGGGCGTCCTCCAGCCGCTCCTGCTCCTCGGGGCCGAGGAGGCCCGCCTGACCGGAGTCCTCCAGCAGGCGGTTGAGCTGCTCGGTGGTGACGACCGCCTCCACCTCGTCCTTCGGCTCGACGCGGAAGAGCCGCAGGATGCCCTGGGCGCAGGCGCCGAGGGACACGGTGATCGGCTTGCAGAGGCGGGCGAAGTAGACCAGGCCGGGGCCGAGCCAGAGTGCCGCCTTCTCGGGGGCCGCCATCGCGAGGTTCTTCGGCACCATCTCGCCGATGACCAGGTGGAAGAAGACCACGGCGGCCAGGGCGATGACGTAGCCGAGGGGGTGCACCACGCCGTCCGGCAGGTGGATCGCCTCGAACAGCGGTTCCAGCAGGTGGGCCACCGTCGGCTCGGCGACCGCGCCGAGCGTCAGGGAGCAGACGGTGATGCCGAACTGCGCGGCGGCCATCATCTGCGGCAGCCGCTCCAGGCCGACCAGCACCTGGCGGGCCCGGACGGTGCCGAGCGGTTCGATCTGGCTGCGGCGCACCGAGACCAGCGCGAACTCGGCGCCGACGAAGAAGCCGTTGGCGAGCACCAGCAGCGCGGCGAAGAGCAGTTGGAGGACGCTCATCGGACGGCCTCCATGACGTTCACCGCGGGGACCGTCCGGACCAGGCGGACCCGTTCGGCGCGGTAGTGGCCGACCTGCCGGACCGACAGGCGCCAGCCGGGCAGTTCGGCCCGGTCGCCGGGCGCGGGAATGCGGCCGAGCAGGTCGGCGACCAGTCCGGCGACGGTCTCGTACGGCCCCTCGGGCACGTCGAGGCCTATGCGCTGGAGGATGTCGACACGGCAGCTGCCGTCCGCGTCCCAGGCGGGCCTGCCGTCCTCGGGCGGGGCCGGGGCCAGCTCGGGCATGTCCTTGGCGTCGTGCTCGTCGCGGACCTCGCCGACGAGTTCCTCGACGATGTCCTCCAGGGTGACCACACCGGCCGTGCCGCCGTACTCGTCGACGACGACCGCGATGGGCTGCTCGCTGCGCAGGCGGGCGAGCAGGGGCTGGACGGGCAGGGTCTCGGGCACGAGGAGGGCCTTGCGCATGATGCGGCCGACCGGTGTGCGCAGCCGGTCGTGCACGGGAACCGCCAGCGCGTCCTTGAGGTGGGCCATCCCGACGATCTCGTCGATCTTCTCCCGGTAGACGGGGAAACGGGACAGTCCGGTGGCCCGGGTGAGGTTGACCACGTCCTCGGCGGTGGCCGAGTCCTGCAGGGCGCTGACCTTCACCCGGGGGGTCATGACGTGCTGCGCGGTCAGCTCGCCTAGGGACAGGGTGCGGACGAAGAGGTCGGCCGTGTCCTGCTCCAGGGCGCCGGCCTGCGCGGAGTGCCGGGCGAGGGACACCAGTTCGCCCGGGGTGCGGGCGGAGGCCAGTTCGTCGGCCGGCTCGACGCCGAGTGCGCGGACCAGCCGGTTGGCGACCGTGTTGAGTGCGGCGATCACCGGCCGGAACAGGCGGGAGAAGTGGTGCTGGGGGCCGGCGACGAAGCGCGCGACCTGCAGCGGCTTCGACACCGCCCAGTTCTTGGGTACGAGTTCGCCGATCACCATCTGGATGGCCGAGGCCAGCAGCATGCCGACGACCACGGCGACGCCGGAGACGGCGCCCTCGGGGATGCCGAGCGCGGCGAACGGGCTGTGCAGCAGCCCGGCCAGGGCCGGTTCGGCGAGCATGCCGACGACCAGGGAGGTGATGGTGATGCCGAGCTGGGTGCCGGAGAGCTGGAAGGAGAGCTCCTTCAGCGACTCCACGACCGTACGGGCGCGGCGGTCGCCTTCGGCGGCGGCCCGCTCGGCGTCCGGCCGCTCGACCGTGACGAGGCCGAACTCGGCGGCCACGAAGAAGCCGTTGGCGAGGATCAGCAGGAGGGCCGCTCCGAGGAGCAGCAAAGAGATGGTCACGCTGCCACCGCCTTCCCGGTATGTCGGGCAGGGGCGGCGCAGGTACTACAGGACGATCCGTCCATCGCCGGAGGGAGTCACTCCTCAGTTAGCAGGAACCCCCGGGCGCCGGGTGGCACGCAGGGGCGGAGGCGCAGCGAAACGCCTCCAGTCACCAGATTAATCAAGACACGGGCCGGTGGGGCAGGGCGGACGGCCCCGAGTCAGCCCTGATCTTGTGCGCGGCGGGCCGTGGAGCGGGTCTCGACGAGTTCCCGCAGGGTGCGCGCGTCGGCGACGGCCCGCTGTCTGGCGAGGCCCGGCTGGATGCCGAGAGCGGGCAGGCTGGTGCCGTCGCTGAGGTTGAGGAACACCCAGGGATCCCCCGGACGGAGGTTCACCTGGACGATCTCCGCCCAGTCCAGGCGGCGCCTGCTCGCGATGTTGACCACGGTGACGCCGGACTCGTCGGCGACGACCCGCACCCGGGCGATCTGGGCCAGCGCCCAGAAGCTGAGCGCCCCGGTGAGGACGAAGGTGAGCCGCTCCCCCGGGCCGAGCTCGAGCAGCAGCGCGATCCCGGAGATCACCACGAAGATCACGGCGCCGGCGGTGAGCAGGATGGCCCGGGTGTGGCCCGGCCGGAAGGTGACGGGAAGCGTGGGAACGTCGGACATCTGTGGCGTACCTCTAGAGGCGGCAGGCGTGGATGGCCGTGGTCAGGATGGCGCGGGCGCCGATGGCGTAGAGGTCGTCCATGATCCGCTGCGCCTCCTTGGCGGGGACCATGGCGCGGACCGCGACCCAGCCCTCGTTGTGCAGCGGGGACACGGTCGGGGACTCCAGGCCGGGGGTGAGCGCGACGGCCTTCTCCAGCTGCTCCACCCGGCAGTCGTAGTCCATCATCACGTAGGTCCGCGCGACCAGGACGCCCTGGAGGCGGCGCAGGAACTGCTGGACCTTCGCCTCCTCGGAGTCGGCGCCGGTGCGGCGGACGACGATCGCCTCGGACTTCATGATCGGCTCGCCGAAGACCTCCAGGCCGGCGTTGCGCAGGCTGGTGCCGGTCTCGACGACGTCCGCGATGACCTCGGCGACGCCCAGCTCGATGGCGGTCTCGACGGCGCCGTCCAGGTGGACGACGGAGGCGTCGACGCCGCGGTCGGCGAGGTGCCCGGCGACGATCCCCTCGTAGGAGGTGGCGACCGTCCTGCCCTTGAGGTCCTCGATGCCGTCCGCGGTGCCGGGCTTGGCGGCGAAGCGGAAGGTCGAGCGGGCGAAGCCGAGCGGAAGGATCTCCTCGGCGTCGGCGCCGGAGTCGATCAGCAGGTCACGGCCGGTGATGCCGATGTCGAGCTTGCCGGAGGAGACGTAGATCGCGATGTCGCGGGGGCGGAGGTAGAAGAACTCGACCTCGTTCTCCGGGTCGACGATGCGCAGTTCCTTGGACTCGCGGCGCTGCTGGTAGCCGGCCTCATGCAGCATCTCCGCCGCAGGGCCGGACAGGGAACCCTTGTTGGGGACGGCGATGCGCAGCATGAGGTCGGCTTCCTTTGCGTGAAGGGGTTTCTTGCGGCTGGTGCGGAGGGCGGGCCTACAGGTGGGCGTAGACGTCGTCCAGGGAGATCCCGCGGGCGACCATCATCACCTGGACGTGGTACAGCAGCTGCGAGATCTCCTCGGCAGCCGCCTCCTTGCCCTCGTACTCGGCGGCCATCCAGACCTCGGCGGCCTCTTCGACGACCTTCTTGCCGATGGCGTGGACGCCCTTCCCGACCAGTTCGGCGGTGCGGGAGGTGGCGGGGTCGCCGTGGGCGGCCTTCTGCTGGAGCTCGGTGAAGAGCTCCTCGAACGTCTTCTTGGACATGGTGGTCCCACCCTACGCGGTTCGGGCGGTGCCTCAGTGCCAGGGTTCAGATACTGAGCGGAGCGTGGCCGCGGTCGCCACCGCCGCCGTCACCGCCTCGTGCCCCTTGTCCTCGTGGGAACCCTCGATACCGGCCCGGTCCAGGGCCTGTTCCTCGGTGTCACAGGTGAGCACGCCGAAGCCGACGGGGACGCCGGTCTCGATGGACACCTGGGTGAGGCCCTGGGTGACGCCCTGGCACACGTAGTCGAAGTGGGGGGTGCCGCCGCGGATGACGACGCCGAGGGCGACCACCGCGTCGTAGCCGCGGCCCGCGAGGACCTTGGCGGCGACCGGCAGCTCGAAGCTGCCGGGGACGCGGATCAGCGTCGGCTCGTCGATGCCGAGTTCGTGCAGGGCGCGCAGGGCGCCGTTCACCAGACCGTCCATCACCTTCACGTGCCACTGTGCCGCGATGACGGCGACCCTGAGGTCGCTCGCGTTGCGTACGGACAGCTCCGGTGCACCCTTGCCGCTCACGTCTCTCCTAAGTGCTTTCGCTTACTGGTTGCCGCAGGTGGCCGCGGGCGCGGCCGCGGGAGCCGACACGGCCGGCGTGTCCAGCCAGGGCAGGTCGTGTCCCATCCGGTCCCGCTTGGTGCGCAGGTAGCGCAGGTTGTGCTCGCCGGCCTGGACCGGCATCGGCTCGCGGCCGGTGACCCGCAGACCGTGGCGCAGCAGCGCGTCGGTCTTGTCGGGGTTGTTGGTCATGAGCCGGACGCTGCGGACGCCGAGGTCGGCGAGGATCTGCGCGCCGGCGCCGTAGTCGCGGGCGTCGGCGGGCAGGCCCAGTTCCAGGTTGGCGTCGAGGGTGTCACGGCCCTGCTCCTGGAGCTGGTAGGCCCGCAGCTTGGACAGCAGTCCGATGCCGCGTCCCTCGTGGCCGCGCAGGTAGACGACGACACCGCGGCCCTCCTCCTGGATGCGGGCCAGGGAGGTGTCCAGCTGGGGGCCGCAGTCGCAGCGCAGGGAGCCGAAGACGTCTCCGGTGAGGCACTCGGAGTGGACGCGGACGAGGACGTCCTCGCCCGTGCCGATCTCGCCGTGCACGAGGGCGACGTGCTCGACGCCGTCCAGGGTGGAGCGGTAGCCGTAGGCGGTGAAGGTGCCGTGCGCGGTGGGCAGCCGGGTCTCGGCCTCGCGGCGGACGGTGGGCTCGCTGCCGCGGCGGTAGGCGATCAGGTCCTCGATGGAGATGATCGTCAGGCCGTGCTTGCGGGCGAAGGGGATCAGTTCGGGCAGGCGCAGCATGCGGCCGTCCTCGCCGGCGATCTCCACGATGGCGCCGGCCGGGCGCAGGCCCGCGAGCCGGGCGAGGTCGACGGCGGCCTCGGTGTGGCCGTCGCGGACGAGGACGCCGCCGGGCCGGGCGCGCAGCGGGAAGATGTGGCCGGGGCGCACGAAGTCGGTGTGCTCGGCGGTGCCGTTCGCCAGCAGCTGGAGCGTCGTGGCGCGGTCGGCGGCCGAGATGCCGGTGGTCACGCCGTGCGCGGCGGAGGCGTCGACGGAGACGGTGAACGCCGTCTTCATCGACTCGGTGTTGTCCTCGACCATCTGCGGCAGGCGCAGCCGGTCCAGCTCCTCGCCCTCCATGGGGGCGCAGATCAGGCCACGGCACTCGCTCATCATGAACGCGACGATCTCGGGGGTCGCCTTCTCGGCGGCGATGACGAGGTCGCCCTCGTTCTCGCGGTCCTCGTCGTCGACGACCACGACCGGGCGGCCGGCCGCGATGTCCGCGATGGCCTGCTCCACGGGGTCGAGTCGGAAGTTCTCGATGTCGTCCGTGCGGTACAGGATCGGTGCCGAGGTCATGCCGGCGCTCCTTCCAGGACGGGCTGCGGGCTCCTGCGGGAGCGCAGCCACCAGTCGCGCATGCCCCACAGGACGAGTGCGCCGTAGATGACGTAGACGAAGCCGGAGAACGCGTAGCCGTTGGCGAAGTTGAGGGGTACGCCCACGAGGTCGACGAGCAGCCACGCGAACCAGAACTCGACCATGCCCTTGGCCTGGGCGTACATGGCGACGACGGTGCCGACGAAGATGTAGGCGTCCGGCCAGGGATCCCAGGACAGGGACGGGTAGGCCGTGAAGAGCAGGGCCACCGCGACGGTTCCGGCCGCTGCCGCGCCGAGCATCGCGGCCCGCTCACGCCAGGTGGCGAACCGGGGGACGATGTGGCCGTCCACGGCCCGGTCCTTGCTGCGCTGCCACTGCCACCAGCCGTACAGCGCGACCGCCATGACGACGACCTGCTTGCCGGCGCTGCCGGTGAGGTGGCCGTAGAAGGCCGCGAAGAGCACGAGGCCGGACAGGAACTGCACGGGCCAGGTCCACAGCGAGCGGCGCCAGCCGAGGGCGAGGGTGATGAGGCCGAGGATGTTGCCGACCATGTCCGACCAGATGATGTGCTGGCCGAAGAGGGTGAAGGCCTCGGAGTTCAGCCAGTTCACTTGGTGGCTCCCTGCGCGCGGTCGCCGAGGAGGCGCTCGACGTACTTGGCGACGACGTCGACCTCGAGGTTGACGGGGTCACCGGGCTGCTTGTGGCCGAGGGTGGTCAGGGCGAGGGTGGTCGGGATGAGGCTGACCGTGAAGTGGTCGGCGCCGGCGTCGACCACGGTGAGGCTGATGCCGTCGACCGTGATGGAGCCCTTCTCCACGACGTAGCGCGCGAGGTCCGCGGGGAGCGAGACCTTCACGATCTCCCAGTTCTCGGACGGGGTGCGGGCCAGGATCTGCCCGGTGCCGTCCACGTGGCCCTGCACGATGTGCCCGCCGAGGCGCGCTCCGACGGCCATGGGGCGTTCGAGGTTGACCCGGGAGCCGACGGCGAGGGCGCCCAGGCTGGAGCGCTTGAGCGTCTCGGCCATGACGTCGGCGGTGAACTCGTCGCCCTCGTGTTCCACGACGGTGAGACAGACCCCGTTCACGGCGATGGAGTCGCCGTGCTGCGCGCCCTCGGTCACGACGGGGCCGCGGAGCCGGAAACGGGAGGCGTCGCCGAGATTCTCGACGGCGGTGATCTCACCCAGTTCTTCGACGATTCCGGTGAACACTTCCCGGGTCCTCCTGCCTCATGGGGGCACGGACTCCGGGGCCTGTCGAAGACGACAGAATCAACGGGTGAACACACATCGGGGGCGACGCCGAAGAGGACGCGCCCGCGTACGGACGAGTCCAGATACGGCGGCGCGCACACATGACGCATGCCCGCCCGCCGCGCACTGCCTCCCATCCGGACTTTAACCGTCGGTCCAGGAATTTCACCTGGTCAACCGGCCGCTGGAAGCGGTCGGGTCGCGGACTGTAACCGCCGGTTCGGACTTTCACCGACCCCGGAGTGCGCTGCTTCTGGTACACGGCCAGTGTGCCACGCCGGACGCTCACCCAGACAGGGGGCGGGTGTGGGTTCGCTCACAGTGCGTGCCACGGGCCTTGCTCCGCGCAGTACCGCCGGTCAACTTCCGCATCGAGGTGGCGCGTTGACGTTGGCTCGAACCCATTGACCACACTGGTCTAGTCCTTTTAGGGTGCGGGCGGGCCCGGCGGCGGTGACGACGGCCCTTGCCCGCCGCCGGGTCGTGTCACGGTGCCATGTCACATTCGCGGGGCCGTCCCACGTCCCACTTCCCGAAGGGTGCCCCCAGGGGTGCCGCGGTGTCCTGAGGGGACGGAGAACAGCATGACCACCATCCTGGTGACCGGCGGGACCGGAACGCTCGGCCGGGTCGTCACGGACGAGTTGCGGGCGGGCGGGCACGAGGTGCGGGTGCTCAGCCGGCACGCGCGGCCGTACGCCGTCGATCTGCGCGAGGGCGGTCCGGGGCTGGACACGGCCCTGGCGGGCGTGGAGACGGTCGTGCACTGCGCGAGCAGCCCAAGGGGCGGGGACGAGAAGGCGGCCGCGCATCTGATCGAGGCGGCGCGACGGGCCACGGTGGGGCACCTCCTCTACATCTCCATCGTCGGCGTCGACCGGGTGCCGTTCGGCTACTACCGGAGCAAGCTCGCGGTGGAGCGGCAGATCGAGGACTCGGGGCTGGGCTGGACGGTGCTGCGCACGACCCAGTTCCACGACCTGGTGGTCTCCGTTCTGCGGGGGCTGGCCAAGTCGCCGGTCCTGGTGCTCCCCGCGGGGGTGGCGGACCAGCCCGTCGAGGTGACGGAAGTGGCCCGTCGCCTGGCCGAGTTGGCGATCGCCGCACCGGCCGGGCGGGTGCCCGACATGGGCGGTCCGCAGGTGCGCTCGTTCGACTCGCTGGCGCGGTCCTACCTGCGGGCCACCGGCCGGCGCCGCCCGATCGTGCGACTCCCGCTCTTCGGCAAGGCCTACGGCGCCTTCCGCGCGGGCGGTCACCTGGCACCGGACCACGCGGTGGGCAAGGTGAGCTTCGAACAGCACCTGGCGCACCGCTTCGGAGACGGGCGGGGATGAGCCGCGGGCTCCAGGGTCCGGCCGCCACGCGGCGTCGGGGCGAGGTTGCCGCGCCGCCCGGCCGACGGACGGTGACTTGAGCACCGCTCGGAAAGCGGGGAGGCGGTGCCGAGCAGAAGCGGGCGCATCGCTACCGGACGGGACGGGCCCACGCCGCATGCGGCGTGGGCCAGCCGGCAGACGGTGCGGAGCGAGACCTGGGCGCCGCTCGGAAGGGCGGGGAGGCGATGCCGAGCAGAAGCGGGCGCACCGCTACCGGACGGGACGAGCCCACGCCGCATGCGGCGTCGCCCAGCCGGCAGACGGTGCGGAGCGAGACTTGGACGCCGCTCGGAAAGGGCGGGGAGGCGATGCCGAGCAGAGTTGAGCGCATCGTTTCCTGAGGGCCGGCCCCGAGCCATATGCGGCCTGGACCAGCCGGCAGACGGTGCGGAGCGAGACTTGGACGCCGCTCGGAAAGGGCGGGGAGGCGGTGCCGAGCAGAAGCGGGCGCACCGCTTCCGTAGGGGGCTGCCCCGAGCCGCGGGCTCCCCTGTCCAGCCGGAGGCGATGCCGGCCGGCCCTAGTGGCGTTCCGGTGGGGCGAAGAGTTCGTCCTGGGCGCGCTCGCGGGCGGTCAGCAGGGCTCCGCGCAGTACGGCCGTGCCGCCGAGGCTGCTGGCCCGCACCTCGGTGGCCAGCGGGGACATGCGCCGCAGCCGCTCCTGCACGAGCCGCGCGAGCACCGCTCCCCCAGCCTGCCCCACCTCCCCGCCGAGCACCACGCAGCCGGGGTCGAGGACGGCCACGACGGAGGCGACACCCACGGCGATCCGGTCGGCGAGCACGCCGAGGAAGCGGGCGGCGAGGTCCGGGTCCAGGGGGGCGGATCCATCACCGCCGAAGGCGACAGCCGCGTCCACCGAGGCGGATTCACCGAGGGCTGAGCCCCCGTACCCGGCCTCCGCCGACGAGCCGGCCGCCCCGCCGGCACCAGCACCGGCACCGGCACCGGCACCGGCACCCTCGGCCCCGTCCGCGGCGGCGGCCCCGGCAACGGAAGCCGGTCCGCCAGGCGCGAGCCGCCCGCGCCCCGCGTCCAGCGAGCCTGCAGCCACCCCATCCGCACCGGCGGAGCCGTCGGCCTCGGCGGTCGTCCGTGCCGCTCGGCGGACGATCGCCGCCGCGCCCGGGCCGTCGGGTGTCGCGGGGGCCGGCAGGCCCAGCCGGACCGCCAGCGCGCCGATCGCCGCCGCACCGGTCAGCGAGTGGAAGCCGCCGTCGCAGTCGGTCGCCGACGGCAGGGACGTCGTACCCGGGACCGGCAGGAAGCCGATCTCACCCGTGCCGCCCGAGGCGCCCCGGCGCAGGATGCCGTCCAGGACGACCGCGGCGCCGACACCGTGCCCCAGCCACAGCAGGACGAACGTCTCCCGGTCCCGGGCGGCGCCCTCACGCTGTTCGGCCAGGGCGGCCAGGTTGGTCTCGTTCTCCACGGTGACCCGGGCACCGGGCAGCCGCTCCTGGAGGGCCGCGGCCAGGTTGCGGTGCCAGGCGGGCAGCCCGGCGGAGTCGCGGAGGTCGCCGGTGGCCGGGTCGATGAGACCGGGCGCGCCGATGCCGACGGTGTGCAGCCGGTCGGCCCCGGCCTCCTTGGCCGTCCGCTCCACCGCCGCCACCGCCTGCTCCACGGCGGGACCGGTGCCCGCGTCGCCGCCGATCGGCACGGACGCCTCGGCGAGGACCCGCCCGACCAGGTCGGAGACGAGCACGAGGACGCCCTCGGTGCGGACGTCCAGGGCGGCGAGATGGGCCCGGCCGGCGACGATGCCGTAGAGGCGGGCGTTCGGGCCCCGGCGCTGCTCGCCTGACTCGCCGACCACCGTGATCAGCCCGGAGGCCGTGAGACGTTCCACGAGGTCCGCGACCGTCGGCCGGGACAGCCCGGTCAGCTGCTTCAACTGCCCCGCGGTCAGCGGGCCTTCCTGCTGCAGCAGCCGGAGGGCGACCCGGTCGTTGATGGCCCGGGCGGTGCTCGGTGATGCGGGCATGACGGGAATCCTCCCAGATCGCTGCGACCGGGCCGCCCGTCGGTCCCCCGAGCCGCGCCGGCGGGGGGCGGAATACGACCTATCTATCAGGCAGGGTCCCTGATAGTTTACGGCGCGTGCCGCACGGCGGGTGGGGAACTCCCGGGGAGGGACTGGAGCATGGGTGACGTGGGTTACGCACGCGACGAGGTCAGGCGCGCCCGGTACGCCGTGGCGGCCGTGTTCGCCGTGCACGGCGCCGTGACCGGCTCCTTCGCGACCCGTGTGCCCTGGATCCAGGACCACGCCTCGCTCGGCGCCGGCCAGTTGGGGTTCGCGCTGGCCTTCACGGCGTTCGGCGCCTCGTGCGCGATGCCGCTGGCCGGCCGGATCAGCCACCGCTTCGGGAGCCGTACGGCGCTGCGCGGGCTGCTCACGCTGTGGACGCTGTCGCTGATCCTGCCGTCCCTCGCGCCGAACCTGTACACGCTGTGCCTGGCCATGTTCGCCTACGGCGCCACCGCCGGGATGGCCGACGTCGCGATGAACGCGCTCGGCGTCGAGATCGAGCGGCTGCTGGAGAAGTCGATCATGTCGGGCCTGCACGGCATGTGGAGCGCGGGCGCGCTGGTCGGCTCGGCGGCGGGCACGCTCGCCGCGCACCTCGGTTCCGACGCGCGCCTCCATCACGCGCTCGCCGCGGCGGCCCTGACCCTCCTGGGCCTGCTGGCCTGCAACTGGGTGCTCGACCTCCAGCCGGCCGAGGACGAGGAGCCGCCCCCGCGGTTCGCCCTGCCGCCCCGCTCCGCGCTGCTGATCGGCACGGTCGGCTTCTGCGCGGTGTTCGCGGAGGGCGCGAGCCTCGACTGGTCGGCGGTGTTTCTGCGGGACCGGCTGGACGGTTCGGCCGGTCTGGCCGCGGCCTCGACCACCGGTTTCATGCTGACGATGGCCGTGGCCAGGATCGCCGGGGACGCCGTGGTGAACCGTTTCGGCGCGGTCCGCACGGTCCGGGCGGGCGGGATGCTGGCCGTCCTCGGCGGGCTGCTGATCGTCCTCGCCGGCCATCCGGCCGTGGCGATGGGCGGGTTCGCGCTGATGGGTCTCGGCATCGCCGTGGTCGTCCCGCTCTGCTTCGCGGCGGCAGGACACGCGGGCCCGAATCCGAGCCAGGCCATCGCGGGCGTCGCGACCATCACCTACACCTCGGGGCTGATCGCACCGAGTCTGATCGGGGGGGTTGCCCAGGCGACCAGCCTGGTGGTGTCGTTCTGCGTGGTGACGGTCCTGGCGTCCGGGCTCGCGGTGTTCGCGGGCGTCCTGCGCACCGCCGAACGCGGCGGCCGCAAGGAGATCAGCCCGCAGGCCACGGCGGTTCCCGACCCACGCCCCTGACGGCGCCGCGCCCCGGCACGTCGGGTTCCGACGTTCCCGGACAGGAGACCCGTTGTCCCCCACCTCGCCGTCCGCCCCCGCCCGTGCCGGGCTGGCGACCGCCCTCCTCGTACCGGCCGCCTTCCTCGGCGGATGCTCGCTCATCGGCGGCGACGGCTGCCACGGCACCGGCGGCGACCTGAAGCGGCTGGCCGCCGAGCCGGTGCTCGGCACGGCACCCGCCCGCGCCGCGGAACCCGCCAACTACCGCGGCACGGGCGTGACCACCGGCTGCGACGACGACAGCAGCGGTGCGCCCTGGCTGCACGCGGACCGGCTGTACGCCTTCCCGGGCGGCCCCGGTGACGTCGTCGCGCACTACACGAGGGCGGCCGCCGCGGCCGGCTGGCGCCCCGAACGGGACCCGAGCGCCGTGGCGGCGCCCGCCTCCGTGGAGGGCGCCTGCTGGACGAGGACCGAACACGGCCGGCATCTGCTGCTGACCGTCGACTTCCGCACCGGATACATCTCCCCGGCACCGGAGGTGGGTTCGGGCATCGCCTTCGAGGTGTCCGCCGGCAGCAAGGCGGACGGCAGCGGCGGGGGCGAGGCCACCTGCTGGCACTAGGGCCTGTCGTTTGGATCATGCCGGCGTCGCGGGGCGTGGCACGCGCATCTGCGGCGTTGTCGTCGGTTGTCGACGCTCCGCGCCGCCGCCCTCCTCCGCCTTGCAGCTGCACGCACCACGCCCCGCTCGGGTCGGCCGACAAGGCACCGTGAGCCAGGCCGGCCTGATCCAAACGACAGGCCCTAGCCGTGCCCGGCCCGGTTCAGTCCGCGGCCCGCAGCAGTTCCTCGCCCACGGCCCGGAAGGCGTCGCTCCACGGCGCGGGGCGCAGGGTCGCCGAGTCCAGCCGGACGAGTACCCGGGTGCCCCGCGCGTAGGTCTCGCTCCCGTCGGCCGAGCAGAAGCGGAAGCCGTAGGTCAGACCGGTGGTGCCGAGCCGCTCCAGCCAGAGGTGCACGGCGTAGGTGCCGGGGCGGGTGACCGGTGCCTCGTAGCCGATGGTGAGCTCGCGGACGGCGTTGCACGCGTCGCCGGCGGCCGCCCAGTCCCCGTCGAAGCGGACGCCGTGCTCGTTCCAGAGCTCGGTCCAGGCCCGCTCGACCATCAGCGGGTAGCGGGCGTTGTGCAGGAGGCCGAGCGCGTCGAGGTCGTCGAAGTGGACGGTGACGGGAATCAGCCGGCCGTGGGACACCACGGGGGCGGTCGGGGCTTCGGCGGTCACGGAAGGGCTCCTGGGCGTCGCTGGCGGGGTGGGGCACGCCCACCCCCGGGCGCTTTCCATACTAAGCGACCGCTCAGAAGCCCGGCGCACCGGGAAGTGCCTGGTCAGCCCGCTATCGAGTCCAGCTGCTCGGCGGCGGGCCGCAGGGCCCACAGATCTCCCCCGGGCGGGGCCTCCAGACGCGGGACGGCCGCCTTCGCCGCCCGGTCGCCGGCGTCCGCCGCCGCGTGCACGACATCGGCCGCCGCGTACCGGAGGAAGTCCAGCTCGGGGTGCGGCCAGCGTGCGGCGCCGGTCGCGGCCGGCAGCAGGTAGTCGACGGCCTTGACCAGGCTCTGCCCGTCGGGTCCGCGGTAGCGCCAGAGGTCCACGCCCACGTGCCGGCCGATGGCCGCGAGCCGGGTGTACGCGACGAGGTCGAAGGTCGAATAGTGCCAGCTGCGGGTGCGGGCGAGTTCCTGCGGCTGGCTGCCGTCGCCCGCGATCTGCGGGTCGATCCGGGCGGTGCGCGCGGCCAGCACGGTCCGCCGGGCCAGGGCGGTGTCCCCGGTGGCGTAGGCGAGGGCGGCGAGCTGCAGGTCGTAGAAGGTGCCGTGGTTGTTGGCGGCCGCCCCCTCCTGCCGGCCGAACTCGCTGTTCTCCAGCCAGTCAAGGAAGCCGGAGTTCCACTCGCCCATCGCGGCGCGGTCCGCGCCGGTCCAGCCGGGTGCGCCCGTGGCGAGGATCGCCTGGGCGTCCAGCACGCTGGTGTACGACTGCGAGAAGTCGATGACGCCGATGGCCCGGCCGTCGTACTTGCAGGGGATGAACTGGGCGTGGTCCAGGTTCGGGTTCATCCGGGTGGCCGGGTCCAGGAACCAGGTGCGCAGGATGTCCCCGGCCTTCACGGCGTAGGCGCGGCCGCCCGTGTAGTACCAGGCGAGCGCGAGGTCGTACGTGGCGTCGAAGACCTTCTCGGCGTCCTGGCGGTCCGTGCCGGTGTCGACCTCGGGATTGCGCTGCCCGTCGCGCTGGACGTACGGGCAGCCCCAGGGGTTGCCGGCCGTCGGAGTGGTCGTGGGCCACCAGTAGGGCGCCTGGCTCAGGTAGTCGTGGACGTCGCCCCCGGGCGCCGGCCTCGGCTTGTCGACGACCGTCCAGGGGCCCTGGTCCAGCCAGGCGTCGGCACGGGTCATGAGGTCCTTCAGGGTCCGCCGCAGCCGGGGGTCGTGATCGAGGCCGGCCCGCGTCCGCTGGAGACGGGCGCCGTCGAGGACGGCGGTGCGCGGGGCCCCGGGGGCGGCCGGGGCGGCGTGCGCGGAGGGGGCGAGCAGGGCTGTCGTGAAGGTCACCACGGCGGCGAGCAGCAAGGCCGCACGGGGGCTTCCTCTCATCGGGCACTCCGATCCCGGGAGCGAACGTTCAGATAGATGAACGAAATTCATGAATGGGACCATGCGAGCGTAGAGCCGCGAGGTACACGTGACAATGGTTCGGACCGTCTTCACGTACAGAGAAAGCGAAACCCCACCATGGATCTCGGCGTGCGCTGGAAGCTGCACGGTGACGGGCGCACGCCCGCGCCCGGAGCGGTGGTACGCCCCGACGAACGGCTCTCCTGGCCCCGCACGGTCGGACTGGGCGCGCAGCACGTCGTCGCGATGTTCGGCGCCTCCTTCGTGGCACCGGTGCTCATGGGCCTGGACCCCAACCTGGCGATCATGATGTCGGGCGTGTCGACCGTGATCTTCCTGCTCGCCACCCGCGGCCGGGTGCCCAGCTACCTCGGCTGCTCCCTGTCGTTCGTCGGCGTCGCCGCGGTCATCCGCGCGCAGGGCGGCACGAGCGCGACCGTCACCGGCGCGGTCTTCGTCGTCGGTGTCGCGCTCTTCCTGGTGGGGCTCGCGGTGCAGCGCTTCGGGGCGCGGATCATCCACGCGGCGATGCCGCCGATCGTCACCGGCGCGGTGGTCATGCTGATCGGCTTCAACCTCGCCCCGGTCACCGCCTCCACCTACTGGCCGCAGGACCAGTGGACGGCGCTGCTGGTCATGCTGTTCACCGGACTGGCCGTCGTCTGTCTGCGCGGTTTCTGGTCACGCATCGCGATCTTCCTGGGGCTGCTCTTCGGGTACTTCGTCTCCTGGGCGTTCGACCGGATCTTCGGCAAGATCCACTCGATGAGCCCCAGCGGCAAGATCACCGACCACTGGCGGCTGGACCTCTCCGGCGTCTCGCAGGCCGACTGGATCGGCCTGCCCTCCTTCCACGGGCCGACCTTCCAGTGGTCGGCGATCCTGGTCGCGCTGCCGGTCGTCATCGCCCTGGTCGCGGAGAACGCGGGACACGTGAAGGCCGTCGGCGAGATGACCGGCGACCCCCTGGACGACAAGCTCGGTACGG
The DNA here is from genome assembly GCF_025642175.1 of Streptomyces albidicamelliae. Lineage (NCBI taxonomy): Bacteria > Bacillati > Actinomycetota > Actinomycetes > Kitasatosporales > Streptomycetaceae > Streptomyces > Streptomyces albidicamelliae. The sequence goes on from NZ_CP106795.1 coordinate 1,741,857, forward strand.
CAATCTCGGCCGACGGCGTCGGCTCCATGCTGTCCACCGCGGTGGGCGGCCCGCCGAACACCACCTACTCCGAGAACATCGGGGTCATGGCGGCGACCCGCGTCTACTCGACCGCCGCCTACTGGGCCGCCGCCGGCTTCGCGCTGCTCTTCGGCATCTGCCCCAAGTTCGGCGCGATCGTGGCCGCGATCCCGGGCGGGGTCCTCGGCGGCATCACCGTCATCCTCTACGGCATGATCGGCCTGCTCGGCGCCCAGATCTGGATCAACGCCAAGGTCGACCTGCGCAATCCGCTGAACCTGGTCCCGGCCGCCGCGGGCATCATCATCGGCGTCGGCAACGTGAGCATGAAGTTCTCCGACACCTTCTCGCTCAGCGGCATCGCGCTCGGCACCCTCGTCGTCATCACCGGCTACCACGCCCTGCGCGCCTTCGCCCCGGCCCATCTGAAGCAGCAGGGGCCGCTGCTGGACGAGGGCACGTCCCGCTACGACGACCGCGACCCACGCGCCAAGTCGTAGGCGCACGACGGCGTGAGCTCCCGGCCGGGCCCGGCAGCCGTGCGGCTTCACCCGCGGGCAGGCCGGTGGTCCGCGCCGGGGGCCCGGCGGTCGTAGGCGATCTCGTGGGCCGTGCTCCGGAAGCCGATCCCGGTGACCGCCGCGGCCACCGTCGCCGGCAGTCGGTGCCGGACGGCTCGGCCGCGTGCGGCCCGCCGCCCGGCCGACCGCAGGGCACACGGGCCGCTCCCGGTGCCGTTCCCCCTCCACCGCGAGTCCGCCTGACGTGCGCGCGGTGCCGCATCCCGTACGGCCCCGCGTTCCCCCGATCCGGCGAAGCCCCGGGCCGGTCGGCACACCGGTCGGCCCGGGGCTGGGACCCTTCCCCCATGGCGCAGCCGGAAGACCTCATCACTCCCGTCGACGCGGTCCTCTCCCGGATGCGCGCCCTCGACGCGGCACTGCCCGAGCGGGACGGGGTCGCCGTGTTCAACCGCGTCTACCTGGCCGTCACCGAGGAGTTCGGACGGCACCTGCACGGCGGGAGGTTCACGGACCCGCGGGCGGCGATCGCGCTGGACGTGCGGTTCGCCGAGCGGTATCTCGCGGCCGTCGACACGGCGGCCGCGGACCGCCGTCCGCCCGCCTGCTGGCGGCCGCTGTTCCAGCTCCGCCACCACCCCGGGGTACGCCCCCTGCAGTTCGCGCTGGCGGGCATCAACGCGCACATCGGGCACGATCTCGCGCTCGCCGTGGTGGACGCCTGCCGCACGCTCGGCTGCGAACCGGCCGAGCTGGAGGACGAGTTCGACCGCGTGGGCGATCTCCTCGTCTCGCTGGAGGAGCGCGTCCGCGAGGAGCTGATGCCGGGCCCCGACCTGCTCCAGCTCGCCGATCCGCTCACCCATCTGCTGGGCTCCTGGAGCCTGGAGCGGGCCCGGGACGCCACCTGGGCGGCGGCGCGGGCGCTGTGGGCACTGCGCCGCTGCGGGGACGTGGCCGAGGAGTTCACCGAACGGCTGGACGCGGCGGTGGGGTTCGCCGGGCGGATGCTGCTGACCCCGCTCGCCTGCTGATCCGGCCCGCCCTCCACCGGCCACCGCGGCCCGTCGGCGCCCTGGTGTGCCGTATGCGGAACTCTTCCGTCCCGGCGGGGAGTTGAACTGCCGACACCCGACCGCAGAGGAGCGACTGCATGGCGACCCGGCTCGGACTCGGACTTCCCCAGATGCGGCAGTACTCGATCGGCGACGACGTCCCGAGGGTGGCGCGCGCGGCCGAGGAGATCGGCTACGACAGCCTGTGGGTCTTCGAGCGTGCCCTGTTCCCGGAGCCCGCCACCCAGGGCCTGTACGGCATCGAGGGCCTGCCCTGGCCCGACCGCTACCGGGCGGTGGCCGATCCGCTGGTCACCCTCACGCTGGCGGCGGCGGCCACCCGGCGGGTGGAGCTGGGCTCCAGTGTGCTGGTGGCACCGCTGCACCTGCCGTTCCAGCTCGCCAAGGCCCTGGCCACGCTGGACGCGGCCAGCGGCGGCCGGGTGGTGGCCGGCCTCGGCACCGGCTGGTCCCTGGACGAGTACGCAGCCTCGGGCGTCCGGCCCTTCGAGGAACGCGGCAGGGTGCTGGACGAGACCATCGAGGTGTGCCGCGCGGTGTGGGGCCCGGATCCGGTGGTGCACGAGGGCACGGTCACCCGGATCGCCTCGGCGGTGGTCGGGCCCAAGCCCGCCCGGCCGATCCCGATCCTGCTCGCCGCGGGCAACGGCAGGGCCCTGCGCCGGCTGGTCGACCACGCCGACGGCTGGCTGCCCACGGGCACCGGCGCGGAGCAGGTCGCCGCCCAGTGGCGGCGGTTGCGGGACATGGCCGAGGAGCGCGGGCGCACCGGGCCGATCCGGACGGTGCTGCGGGCGAACACCGGCGTGCGCGCCAAGCCGTACGAGGGCGCCGACCGCAGGCCCTTCCAGGGCAGCGTCGACCAGATCGTGGCCGATCTCGTGGACCACGCCCGGATCGGACTCGACGAGATCCTCGTCGACCTCCAGGGCGAGGCGCGGGACGCGCGGGAGCTGACGGACGTCGCCGCCGAGGTGTTCGAAAAGGCGCGGGCGGCCGGAGTCTGAGGCCGGCCGGCCGCGCCTTGGTCCTTGTCCCGGTCAGTCCTCGGGAAGCTCCACCGGGGCGATCTCGTCGTAGACGTCACCCGGGCCCGGGTTGACCGCGTCGGTCTCGCCGCCGAAGTGGTGCATGACGCCCCAGACCGCGTTCAGCGCGGTCTGGATCGCGCCCTCGGCCCAGCCGGCCGTCCAGGAGATGTCGTCGCCGGCGAGGAAGATGCCGCGCTTGTCCTCGGGCAGCCGGTCCTGCATGAAGTGCGTGAACAGGCGCCGCTGGTAGCGGTAGTGGCCCGGCAGGTTGGCCTTGAACGCGCCCATGAAGTAGGGCTCGTTCTCCCAGGAGACGGTCACCGGGTTGCCGATGATGTGCTTCCGGATGTCGACCTTCGGGTAGATCTCGCCGAGCGACTTCAGCATGACCTCCATCCGCTCGTTCGCGGACAGTGGGAGCCACTTCAGGCTGTCGTCGCACCAGGTGTACGACAGGCAGATCACGGCCGGCTTGTCCGGGCCGTCGTCCAGCAGGTAGGTGCCGCGGGTCATGCGGTCGGTGAGCGTCATCGACATGACGTCCCGGCCCGTCTCCTCGTCCTTGTCCAGCCAGAACGGCCGGTCCACGGGCACGAAGAGCTTCGAGGACTCCATGTAGTGGGTGCGCTCGATCGCCGTCCAGTGGTCGATCGGGAACAGCGAGTCGTCGCAGGCGATCTTGGACAGCAGCATCCAGGACTGGGCGGTGAAGATGGCCGCCTTGAAGGTGCGGATGTCGCCGTTGGCGTCGGTGACGGTGATCTGGTTGCCCGCCGTGCGGTGCAGCCGGGTCACGGCCGGCTTCGGCTCGCCGTCCGCGTGCAGGGACTTCAGCGAGGTGCCGTACGGCCAGTGGACGATCTTCTCCGGCTCGCGCTCCCACAGGCGCAGCGGCAGCTGCTGCGAGCCGCCGACGATGCCGCGGTGGTGGTCGTCGGCCTCGGTGTAGACGACGCGGAGGATCTCCAGGATGGAGTTCGGGAAGTCGGTGTCCCAGCCGCCGGTGCCGAAGCCGACCTGGCCGAAGATCTCGCGGTGCCGGAAGGACTTGAAGGCCTCGGAGTCGCAGAGGAAGCCGTAGAAGGTCTGGTTGTCGAGCTTCTCGACGAGCTGCGCCCAGATCTCGCGGATGCGCGGGACGTCCCGCTCGCGCATCGCGCGGTTCATGTCGGAGAAGTCGGCGCCGTCCTCGAGGCACTTGTTCCAGGCGGCGGCCACGTCCCGGTAGACCTGGGGCAGGTCCTCGACGGTCTCGGCGTAGTGCGACTCGCCCTTGAGGTCGACCACGGTCGACGGGGTGGCCTCGGCCAGCGGGTTCGGGAACGGCGTGGTCTCCAGGCCGACCAGGTCGATGTAGTGCTGAAGGGCGGTGGAGGACGGCGGGAACCGCATGGCGCCCAGCTCGCAGTTGAGCTCCTCGTCGCAGCCCTCGAAGCCGACGGTGCGCAGCCGGCCGCCGAGCTGGTCGGCCTCGTAGACGACGGGCTTGAGGCCCATCTTCATCAGCTCGTACGCGGCCACGATGCCGGACAGACCGCCGCCGATGATCGCGACCTCGGCGCCGTGCTCGGTCGCCGGTATCTGCCCGAGGCCCGCCGGGTGGGCGAGGAAGTCGTCGTAGGCGTAGGGGAAGTCCGGGCCGAACATGGTGATCGGCGGCTGCTGCTCGTCGGTGTGCTCGACGGCGTTGGGCACCGTGGACGTCATGGGGTACGGACTCCTTGCGCGGGTGGATCGGAGAGGGCTCGGGGGGGTCAGACCAGGGATCCGTACAGGCCGGGGCGGCGGTCCTTCAGGTACGGGTTGGCCTCGCGGGAGGCGGCGAGGAAGGCCGGGTCGACGTCGGCGACGACCAGCTCCTCACCGCGGCCGGCGCGGGTGCGGGCGATCCCGTCGGGCCCGGCGAGGGCGGAGAGCCCGAAGAACTCGAACTCGCCCTCGGCGCCGACCCGGTTGACGTACGCGACGTACATCTGGTTCTCCCAGGCACGCACCGGCACCATGGACTCGGCGACGAACTGGAAGGGGTGCATGTTCGCCGTCGGCACGACGAGCAGGTCGGTGCCGGCCAGGGCGTGGGCGCGGGCGTTCTCCGGGAACTCGACGTCGTAGCAGATCATGATGCCGACGGTCAGGCCGCCCAGCCGGGCCTGGACGAGCGACTGCTCGCCGGGCGTGAAGTGCTCGCGCTCGGCGCAGCCGAAGAGGTGGGTCTTGCGGTAGTTCGCGAGCCGGGTGCCGTCGGTGGAGATCAGCTGGGCGGAGTTGAAGACGGTCTCGCCGTCGCGCTCCGGGTAACCGTAGGTGATCGCGACGCCGTGCCGGCCGGCGATCTCGGCGATCGCGTCGGCGGACTCGCCGTCGGCGGGCTCGGCGAGGCGGGCGATGTCGTCGCCGATCGCGTACCCGGTCAGGAACATCTCCGGCGCGACGAGCAGCACGGCGCCCGCGGCGGCGGCCCGGCCCGCGGCGGCGTCGAGGACCTTGAGGTTCTCGGCGACGGAGCCGGGGCGGCCGGAGCTCTGGAGCAGGGCGGTGCGCATGCGGGGTCCTCACCGGAAAAGGGTTTTTGGGGGCCAGAAGAAAGGTACGTTCGGGGCGCTCGGCCGGACAAGAAGGAGCCGTTGCGCGCCGGTGCGCGGTTTGTTGCGTGCACCACGGGTTCGGCGGCGATTCGTTGCGCGGCCGTCGGGCCGGCGCCCCCGCGGGCGGGGGCTCGGGCGCGGGCAGGGGCTCGCGTGGGGACCGCCGCCGCCTCTGCGGAAAAAGACCGCCGTCGGTTCACCGGCCGCGTCCCCGCTGGTCAGCTCCGGTACGGCGGTCGCCTCGGCGCCCGTGCTAGAGCTGCCGGAGCCGTTGGACGATCTCGCGGAGCAGGACCGGGTCGGTGGCGGTGCCGTCGGGTCCCGCGCGCCGGGGCTCGTCGATGCGGATCAGGTCCGCCGCGGCCAGGTCGCCGAGGAGGACCCGGACGACGGTGAGGGGGAGGTCGGCGTCCGCCGCGAGCTCCACCACGGGGCGGGGGCCGCGCCGGACCAGTTCGAGCAGGGCCGCACCGGCGTGGTCCACGGCGTGATCCGGCCCGTCGGTGTCCAGCGCGGTGACCCGGGACATCAGGTCGACGGTGTGCCGGCCGTCGGGCCGGGTACGGCCCCGGGTCACGGTGTAGGGGCGCACCATCGACCCGGTCTCGTCCTCGTACCAGTGCTCGTCGCTCACGCCGGTTCAGGAGCCCGATCGGGCCGCGGCGTCCAGGTGGCTGCCGAGGCGGCGGACGAGGAGGGCCATCTCGTGGGCGAGCTGACCGACGTCGGTCCGGGCCTCGCTCAGCACGGCGAGCCTGCTGCCGTGGCCGGCGGGGGTGATGAAGAGGTAGGCGTCGTCCAGCATCACCATGGTCTGCCGCACCTCGCCCGCCGCGAACCGCTCCCCCGCCGATCTGGCCAGGCCGTGGAAGCCGGAGCAGATGGCGGCCAGGTGCTCGATGTCGCGTCTGCGCATGCCGTCGGAGCTGCTCAGCGGCAGTCCGTCGGCGGTGAGCAGCACGGCCTGGCGTACGTGGTCGGTGCGTGCGACGAGGTCGTCCAGCAGCCAGCCCAGGTCCGTGCCGGGCGCTCCCGCGGGCACGTCGGTCTGCTCGGGGTTGTGATCGTCACCGGGCATCGTCGGTGTCCGTCCCTTCGTCGGCGTGGGTGGTCGGGTCGGCGGCCCGGGCGGGCGTCCCGTCCGCGACCGGCTCCCCGGTCGCGGGGAGGCCGTTGCGGCCGCGGTCGAGGCCCCGCTGGAAGGCGCCGAAGATCGCGCGCATCTCCTCGGGGTCGAGGGCCCGCTCGGGCGCGGCCCCGGGGCCGGCCGGATCGTCGCGCAGCTCGGGGGCCAGGGCGGCCTGGCGGGTCCGACTGGGCAGCGAAGGCAGCGCCGGCGTGGCCGCGGCGGGTTCCCGAGCGGGAGATTCCGGGCCGGGAGATTCCTGAGCGGCAGGCGCCGGGGCGGGAGGTTCCTGAGCGGCAGGCGCCGGGGCGGTTGGCGCCGGGGCGGCGGAGTCCCGCTCCGCGACCGGTCCGGCGGGTGCCGGCTCCGGCCGCGACCGCGCCCGCCTCCTCGTCGGCAGCTCCCGCACCGGGGCGATCCCCTCACCGGTCCGCGGCCCGGGAAGCCCACGCGCCGCTCGGACACCGGTCGCCGGGCCCCCGGTGCCCGCCGGCGGCGCGCCGGTGGCCGTGTCCGCGGTGCCGTCCGGCCCCGGCCGTGCTCCGGCTCCCCGGCCCGTCTCCGCCCGCGTCACCGGCCGGCGTACGTCCGCCCCGGCCCGCGCCGGCTCCGGTTCCGCCAGCACGCTCTCGGGCAGCAGCACCACCGCCGTCGTACCGCCGTACGGCGAGTCGCGCAGGCTCACCTCGATGCCGTGGAGGGCGGCGAGGCGGCCGACGACGTACAGGCCGAGCCGGTCGTGGCGGGTCGGGTCGAAGGCGTCGGGGTCCGTGAGGGTGCGCTGGGCCTCGGCCCGCTGCCCGGCGTCGAGGCCGAGGCCCCGGTCGTCGATCTCCAGGACGAAGCCGCCGCCCACCCGGCCGGTGCGCAGAGTGACCTGGGTGTGCGGCGGCGAGAACACCGTGGCGTTCTCCAGCAGCTCGGCGACGAGGTGCACGACGTCGGCGACCGCGTCCGCGGCCACGCCCGTCTCCGGCATCGGCGGCACGACCACGCGCGCGTAGTCCTCGATCTCGCCGACGGCCGACGCGACGACGTCCGCGACGGGCACCGGCCTGCGCCAGCGGCGGCCGGGCGCGGAGCCGGACAGGATGATCAGGCTCTCCGCGTGCCGGCGCATCCGGGTGGTCAGGTGGTCGATGCGGAAGAGCTCGCGCAGCACGTCCGGGTCCTCGGTGCGCCGCTCCAGCGTGTCGACGAGCTTCAGCTGGCGGTGCACGAGCGCCTGGTTGCGCCGGGCGATGTTGAGCAGGACGGCGAACAGACCGCGGCGCAGGGTCGCCTGCCGGACCGCGGCCTCCACGGCGGCCAGGCGGGCCGCGTTGAAGGACCGGCCGACCTGCCCGATCTCGTCGTCGCGCACGTCGTCGGCGGCGAGCGGCGGGGCCTCGGCGACCGCGTCCACCTCCTCGCCGGCGCCCAGTCTCCGCATGACGTCGGGCAGTTGGCGCTGCGAGAGGACGTCGGCGGCGTCCCGCAGGGTCTCCAGGCGCCGGGAGATCCGCCGGGCGCCGCGCACCGCGAACCACAGCGACAGGGCCACGGCGGCCAGCCCGACCGCGCCGACGACGGCCGCCTTCGTCAGCTCCCGGTAGGCGAAGGCCCGTCCGCGCGCGGCGGAGTTCTCGGCGGACCGGGTGCACAGCAGCATGTACCGCTTGACGGCCCGGTCGGTGGTGGAGCGCCAGCTGTCGGTGGCGACGGCCCGCCCGGCACCGGCGGCACCGGAGCGCAGCAGCGCGTCCTCGCCCCCCTCCAGGGAGCGGTGCAGGTCGTCCCGGGCGAACCGCTCGAACAGGGCCCGCGAGTCCGCGGGCAGGTCCGGCACGTACGTCCGCTCGAAGACGCGCCGGTCCTCGATGGCCGCGGTCAGGCTGTCGTACTGCCGGTCGGTCAGCGTGCCGGCCGCGCGTGCGCCCGCGACGAGGGCGTCCTCCCGGGAGACGAACTCCCGGACCCGGACCAGCTCGACGACGACCTGTGCCTCGCGGGCGAGCTGTCCGGCCTGGAGCGCGGTGAGCGTGGACTGCACGTCGAAGCCGGGCTCGACGAGCGCGCTGTACTCGTCCACGGCCCGGTCCCAGCTGAGCCGCCGGGACAGGACGCGTTCGCGCAGTGCCTCCAGTCTGCCGGTGGCCTTCACCATGGTGTCCAGCGCCTGCCGCTGACGGTCCGTGAGCCGGTCCCGGTCACCGTCCCGGACCGCCTGCCGCATGGCGTCCACGGCCCGGTCGGTGCGCCGCTGCTGGCCGAGCAGCCGCCCGGCGGTGGTGGTGTCGAGGCGGCCGCCCAGGTAGGTGGCGGACATCCGCCGCTCGATCTGGATCTGCCCGATCGCGGTGTCCACGGGGGTGCCGAAGTCCTCGTACACCCCCTGGAGCCGGACCAGCGCGCGCAGTTCGGCGGTGACGGACACCATGGCGAAGCTCCACAGGGCCATCAGGGCGACGGCGGGGGCGAGCGCGAGCGCCACGATCCGCGCACGAACGGTGGTGGGACGGCCGAGGGGCCAGCGCATGGAGACCTGCCGGTGTTACCAGTCGGTAGAAAGTTCGGCACAACCTACGGGATCAGCACCGGCCCCGCAATGGTGACCTGCGGTAACCCCGGGTCACCCGGCGGGCAGGGCGAAGGTGGTGACGACCGCCGCGTGGTCGGAGGGCCAGTCGTTGCCCGCCACGTCCGGCCAGGCCCGCGGGGTGCCCGTGACCAGCGTCCGGGAGTCGAGCACGGTCAGTCCGCGGTGCAGGACGTAGTCGATCCGGTCCTGCGGTTCGGGCCGTCCGCTGCCGTCCTCGTGCACCGGATGGACCGGCGACCAGGTGTGCCCGGGTTCGGCGACCGGGTCGGGGTGGGCCGCGCGGAAGGAGTCGGCGAACCCCGCGTCCTCGGCCGCCTCGGTCACCGGCCAGCGCACGTCCGGCCAGTCCAGATGGGAGGGGCAGTTGAAGTCGCCGACGAGGACGACCGGGACGCCGTCGTCCGACGACTCGGCGATCCGGTCCAGCGCGTCCCGCATCTGGCTCAGCCGCGGCTCCTCGTGGGCGATCAGCGCGGCCGCCGGCAGTCCGTCGAAGGCGGCCTCGTAGGGCCCGTACGGCGTGTAGTGCAGGTGCGCGGTCCAGATGTCCACCTCGCGGCCGGGGGCGACCGCGATCCGGACACCGGCGGCGCCGTAGAAACCGACGTCCGGGTCGCCGAAGCGGGCGGTGACGGGGTGGCGGCTGAGGACGCCGAGGTTCTCGCCGGCCCGGTGGTGGTGCCAGCCGAGGGCCTCGGCCAGTTCCTGGGCGGCCGTCCCGCCGGTCTCCTGGAGCCCGACGACGTCGGCACCGCTCTCCACGACCGCGCGGACCTGCTTGGCCCGGTGGTCGTCGACCTCGCTGCCGCCGAGCCACAGGTTCCAGCTCATCACGCGGAGCCGGGGAACGGCCATCCGCTCCAGGTCGGCGGCCGTGACCCCGGCCAGGCTGTCCCGCACGGTCCGGCCGGGCGCCTCGCCGATCGGCGCGAGCGAGGGCACGGCGAGCACCGTGCACCCGGCGGCCTCGGCGGAGGCGACGCCGGTCTCGGTGTCCTCGACGGCGACACAGGCCGCCGGGTCGACACCGAGGGCCCGGCAGGCGGCCAGGTAGGGATCGGGGGCGGGTTTGGTGCGGGCGGTGTCGTCGGCGGTGACGGAGGCCGCGAACCGGTGGGTGCCCAGCGCGTCGAGGACGACGTCGGCGACCGCGCGCGGGGACGCGGTGACCAGGGCTGCGGGCACGCCGTCGGCGGCGAGCGCGTCCAGCAGCTCGACGGCGCCGGGGCGGGGCACGATGCCGGTGCGGACGCGCTCGGCGAACTCGCGGTGCAGGACGGCGACGAGATCGGCGGCCGGCCTGCCGGTGGCCGCGCCGAGCCAGCCGGCGGTGTGCTCGACGGGGCGGCCGAGCACCTCCGGCTGATCGGCCTCGGTCAGCGGCCGTCCGGCGACCTGCTCGACCGCCTCCCACCACAGGCGTTCGGTGTCCACGAGGGTGCCGTCCATGTCGAACAGGACGGCATGCAGCCGGCGGTGGGGGCGGTCGGGGGCGTGGGGGGTCACGTCGGGGTCTTTCCTCACTTCTGGATACGTTCGGCCACCAGCACGGGCCGCTCGGGCAGCGATACGGTGGCGGCGGTTCCGGCGCCGAGCCCGGCGGCCTCGTGCGCGGGCAGGTCGGCCTTGGCCTCGGTGCCGTCGGCGAGCCGTACGGTGACCCGGACGACCGCGCCGAGGAAGGCGGTGGCGACCACGCGGGCACCGCCCCGCTCGTCGGTGTGCAGCCGGACGGCCTCGGGCCGCACCAGCACGTCCACCGCGCCGTCGGGCACCTCGCCCTCGGCGGGCAGCCGCTGCCCGAGCACCTCGACGGTGCCGTCCCTCAGCTCGCCCGGCAGGCGGCTCATGGTGCCCACGAACTCGGCGACGAACGCGGTGGCCGGGCGCCCGTACAGCTCGGCGGGCCCGGCGCACTGTTCGAGCCGCCCGGCCCGCATGACGGCGACCCGGTCGGCGACCGACAGGGCCTCCTCCTGGTCGTGGGTGACGAACAGGGTGGTGATGCCGAGCTCCTGCTGGAGCCGGCGGATCTCCTCGCGCAGGGTGAGGCGCACCTTGGCGTCCAGCGCGGACAGCGGCTCGTCGAGCAGCAGCACGCGTGGGCGCAGCGCGAGGGCGCGGGCGAGCGCGATGCGCTGCTGCTGGCCGCCGGAGAGCTGGTGCGGGTAGCGGGCGCCCTTGTCGCCGAGGCCGACCAGTTCCAGCAACTCGGCCGCGCGGGCGCGGCGTTCGGCTGTGCGGACCTTGCGCATCCGCAGCCCGAAGGCGACGTTGTCGACGGCGTCCAGATGCGGGAAGAGGCTGTACGACTGGAAGACCATCCCGGCGTCGCGGCGGTGGGCCGGGACCCGGGTGACGTCCTCGCCGTCCACCAGGACGGCGCCGGAGTCGGGATGCTCGAACCCGGCGAGCATGCGCAGCGCGGTGGTCTTGCCGCAGCCGGACGGGCCGAGCAGGGCCAGGAACTCCCCCGGCCGGACGGTCAGGTCGAGCCCGTCGAGGGCGACGGTGGCGCCGAACTCCCGGCGCAGACCGCGGAATTCGACGGTGGCGGCCTTTTCGGCCGTGGCCTTCTCAGGCGTGGTGACGGTCATGACGGTTCATCCCCGGGAAGAAGCGGTTCGGGTGCGTCCGCCGCCGGCACCGGCGAGCGCGAGGAGCAGGGCCCAGGTGACGAGCAGGCTGAGCACGGACACGGCGACGGACATCTGGGCCTGCGAGCCGCCGACGTTGTAGATCCACACCGCGAAGGGCCTGAAGCCGAGCAGCTGGGCGACGGTGAACTCGCCGAGGACCAGCGCCAGGGTGAGGAAGGACGCGTTCAGCAGGGCACCGCGCAGGTTCGGCAGCACGGCCCGGACGAGCGCCTGCGGCCAGGAGGCACCGCAGCTGCGGGCGGCCTCGACGAGGGTCCCCACGTCGATGGAGCGCAGGCCGGCGTCCAGGGCGCGGTACACGAAGGGCAGCGCCATCACGACGTACGCGAGGACGAGGACCACGGGGAAGTTCTCGTTCTGGATCACCACGAACGTCTGGAACAGCGGGGTCCGGGACAGGTGCTCCGGGCCCCACTTGAGCACGGTGACGATCCCGGCGACGAACGCGATCGGCGGCACCACCAGCGGCAGCGAGCACACCACCTCGACCACCGGCCGCATCCGCGGCGCACCGAGCCTGAGCGCGACCACGGCGGGCACCGTCAGCAGCAGGACGACCGCGATGGTGGCGACGGCCAGCTCCAGCGACAGCAGCAGGCTGGAGACGAAGCCCTCGGTGGACAGGATCCGGGTGTAGGCGTCGAAGGTGACGCCCTGCCCGGGCACGTCGACCGTGAAGATCACGGAGGCGGTGAGCGGCACCAGGAAGTACAGCGCGGCCAGGCCGAGGACGGCCCACCGCCAGGGGGTCAGGCGTCGAGCCATCGGGCGCTCCGTCGTTGCAGGGGCAGGTAGACGGCCATCACCAGGCCCGCCACCAGCACCATGTCGAGGCTGAGGGCGAGGGCCACGTTCTCCTGGCCGACCAGGACGTTGCCGGACAGGGCGTCGGCGATCTGCAGGGTGACCAGCGGGACCGCGCTGCCGACCATCGCCGCGGCGGTGGCGTAGGCGGCGAAGGCGCTGCCGAACAGCAGCACCAGGCCGCCGAGCAGGGAGGGCGCCAGCACGGGCAGGGCCACGTGCCGCCAGTACTGCACACCGGTGGCGCCGTTGTTCAGCGCGGCCTCCCGCCACTGGGAGCGCAGGCCGTCCAGGGCCGGGGTGATGGTGAGGACCATCAGCGGGATCAGGAAGTACAGGTACACGAGGACCAGTCCCCAGAAGCTGTACAGGTCCCAGCCGCTGTCCTTCAGGCCGAGGTGCACGGTCAGCACGCCCGCGTTGCCGAGGGTGGCGACGAAGGCGAAGGCCAGCGGGACGCCGCCGAAGTTGGCGAGCACACCGGACGCGGTCAGCACGGCCTCGCGCAGCGCGCGGGAGCGGGAGCCGGCCACGGCCTGGGCGAGCGGCAGCCCGAGCAGGGCGCCGAGCGCGGCGGAGACCGCGGACAGCTTCACGCTGCCGAGCAGGGCGGTGAGGTACGGGCCCCGGAGCGAGGCGGTGAGGTTCGCGGCGGTGTAGGAGGCGGTGCCCGTCGTCGGGTCCTTGACCGTGAAGGCACCGTCCAGGACCGCCAGGGCCGGCAGTCCGAAGGCGATCGCCGTGAACGCCAGCAGGGGCACCACGGCGAGCCAGCCGGGGGCGCGGCGCCGCCGCTTCGCCGAAGCGACGGGCGCCACGTCCGCGCGCGGGAGGGCGGCGGTCATCCGGAGACGGCCTTCCCCCAGCCCTGCGCGAGGGCCGTCTTGGCCTTGCTCTGCTGGTCCTCGGTCGGGAAGGAGGGGGTGCCGCTGACCTTCGGGAGCTTGCCGGCGGCCGTCTTGTCGAGGGTGCCGGCCTTGTCCATGGCGGTCATCAGGGCGGGGCGGGCGTAGCCCTTGAGCCACAGGTTCTGGCCCTCGGTGCTGTACAGGTACTCCTGCCACAGGCGGGCCGCCGCCGGGTGCGGGGCGTCCTTGTTGACGGCCTGGGAGTAGTACTGGGCGTACTGGCCGTCCGCCGGGATGGAGACCTTCCAGTCGACTCCCTTCGAGGTGAACTCCTCGGCGTAGCCGGCGTTCAGGTAGTCCCAGTCGATGGAGATCGGCGTCTCGCCCTTCTCCACGGTGGCCGGGGTGGACTCGACCGGCGTGTAGTTGCCGTTCTTCTTCAGCTCGGCGAAGAAGTCCAGGCCGGGCTGGATGTCGTCGAAGGAGCCGCCGTTCGCGAGCGCGGCCGCGTAGACGCCGCCGAAGGCGGAGCCGGACTTGGTGGGGTTGCCGTTGAGCGCGACCTGGCCCTTGTACTGCGGCTTGAGCAGGTCCTTGAAGGTGGTGGGGCAGGACTTCACCCGCTTGGCGTCGCAGCCGATGGAGATGTAGCCCCCGTAGTCGTTGTACCAGCGGGCCTTCGGGTCCTTCTGGGCCTCGGGGATGTCGCCGTGGGAGGCCACCTCGTACGGCGCGAGCAGCCCCTGCTGGGCGGCGCTGAGGGCGAAGGAGCTGCCGAGGTCGAGGACGTCGGGCGCGCGGTCCTGGCCCTTCCTGGAGGTGACGGCGTTGATCTCGTCCTGGCTGGAGCCGTCGGGGCTCTCGTCCTCGATCTTGATGCCGTACTTCTTCTGGAAGCCGTCGATGATCGCGCCGTAGTTGGCCCAGTCGCGGGGCACCGCGATGATGTGCAGCTTGCCCTCCTTCTTGGCCGCCTCGACCAGGGCGTCCATGCCGCCGAAGTCGGCCGCGGAGGTGGCGGTGGCGGCGTTCTTGCCGGTCTTGGTGGTGCTGGACGCGTTGTCGGGCGCGGCGCCGCAGGCGCTGAGCGCGAGCGCGGCGACGACGGCGAGGGAGCCGCCGAGGACGGCGTTTCTCGGCAGGGACACGGTCACGGTCTCTCCAGGGGGCGCACGGGAGTGGAGTGAGAACTTGTATGAACAAGTTGGCCTCAGTACGCCCGGCGTCGGTGTCCTGTCCATGAACACCGGCGAAACAGCAGACCCCGTGTCCCTGCACAGTTCCGGCTGACACGGATCACCAGCCGACGTCTATTAGGCTGGTCACGCTGTGCACAGCGGCCTACGCAGAGGGGAAGCATGACGGCGCGACACGAGGAGATCGCGGACGAACTGCGCCGCGCGATCGACCGCGAGGAGTACACGGTCGGCAGCCGGCTGCCCTCGGAGTCGGAGCTGGCCGCGCACTACCGCGTCTCGCGCGGCACGGTCCGCCAGGCCGTCGCCGCCCTCACCGCCGAGGGGCTCATCGGGTCCCGGCAGGGCGCCCGGCGGGTGGTCCTGGCCAGCCGCCGCAGCCAGAGCTTCGAGGAACTGCGCAGCTTCGCGCAGTGGGCGCGGGCCATGGGGCACGAGGCGACCGGCCACGTGGTGACCCAGGAGTACCGCCCGGCCGGCCACGAGGACGCGGTACGCCTGCAACTCACCGTCAGCACCCCGGTGTTGCACGTCCTGCGGGTGCGCGGCCTGGACGGCGAACCGGTGCTGCTGGAGCGCACGGTGTACGCCGACTGGATCTCCCCCGCGGTCGAGGTGATCGAACCCGACTGCCCGTCGGTCACCCAGCGCCTGTACGACGACACCGGTCTGGTCTTCGCCTACGGCGAGCACGTCATCGACGCGGTGGCCTGCGGCGCACTGGACGCCGAGTTGCTGGGGGTCCGCCGCACCAGCCCGCTGCTGCGGGTGCGGCGCGTGACGACGACACGGGAGGGCCGGCCGGTCGAGTGGTCGGACGACCGCTACCGGCCGGACGCGGTGAGCTTCAGCGTGCACAACTCGATCGGCAACAATCCGCTCGCGCGGAAGGCGGCGGAGTAGAGCGGGGGCTTGTGCTCGTCGCGGGGCGCGGGTCCGCCGTGGTCGCTCGCGCGGTCCCCCGCGCCCCTGCGGTACTGCGGCGCAGCCTGCCCGGAAGGTGCGGAGAACCGTGCCTTCCTACCCAGGCGCGCCGGAGGAGAAGCGGCGCAGCAGGGGCGACAGGACCAGGACCGACTTGGTCCGTTCCACGAACGGCTCGCCCGCGATGCGCTCCAGGACCCGCTCGAAGTGGCGCATGTCGGAGGCGAACACCTGGGCGATCGCGTCCGCGTCGCCGGTGACGGTCGACGCGGCCACGACCTCCTGGTAGCGCTCCAGACCCCGTTGGATGGTCTCCGGCGAGGTGTTGCGCCGGCAGTGGATCTCGATGAATCCCTCGGTCTCCCAGCCGAGCGCCGCCGGATCCACCCGGACGGTGAATCCGGTGATGGCTCCGGTGGCGCGGAGCCGGTCCACGCGCCGCTTCACCGCGGGCGCGGACAGGCCCACCATCTGCCCGATGTCCGCGTAGGAGCGGCGGGCGTCCTCGGCGAGGGCGTGCACGATGCGTTCGTCGAGATCGTTCAGCACAGGGGGTTGTTCACTTCTTCGGTTCGGTCACTTCTCTGCCGTCACCGCGAGCGCGTCGTCGGTCGCGAGACGGGAACGGCGATAGCCGTACACGAAGTAGAACACGAGCCCGACGGCCATCCAGCATCCGAAGACGACCCACGTGACGGTGTCGAGGCTGAACATGTTGTACGCGCAGAACAGGAAGCCCAGCACCGGCAGCACCGGCCCGAACGGCACCTTGAACGTGCGCTCCAGCCCCGGCCGCCGGTACCGCAGGACGATCACCGCGACGTTGACGAGGGCGAAGGCGAACAGCGTGCCGATGCTGGTGGCGTCGACCAGCTTGCCCAGCGGGATGAGCGCGGCGAGCACACCGCAGAAGAGGGACACGATCACCGTGTTGAGGCGGGGCGCGCCGGTCTTCGCGTGGACCTTGCCGAGCGCCTTCGGCACCAGGCCGTCGCGGGCCATCGCGAAGAGGATGCGGGTCTGGCCGTAGAGAACGGTGAGCACCACGCTCGCGATGGAGATGACCGCGCCCAGCGCCAGCATGGTGCCCCAGAAGGTCTGGCCGGTGACGTCGTTCATGATCGCGGCGAGGGTCGCCTCCGAACCGTCGAACTTCTTCCAGTTCCAGGCGCCGACCGCGACACCCGCGACGAGCACGTACAGCACGGTCACGATGATCAGCGAGAGCATGATCGCCCGCGGCAGGTCGCGCTTGGGGTCCTTCGCCTCCTCACCGGCGGTGGAGGCGGCGTCGAAACCGATGTACGAGAAGAACAGCGTGGCACCGGCAGCGCTGACGCCCGTCATGCCGAGCGGCATGAAGTCGGCGTAGTTGCCGGACTTGAAGCCCATGAAGCCCACCGCGCAGAACAGCACGAGGGCGACGATCTTCACACAGACCATGATCGTGTTGGCGCGGGCGGACTCGCGCGCACCCCCGAGCAGGAACACCATCGCCAGCAGGACGACGATCAGGGCGGGCAGGTTGATGATGCCGCCCTCGCCCGGCGCCGAGGACAGGGCGCCCGGGATGGTGACACCGATGGTGCCGTCGAGCAGCTCGTTGAGGTACTCGCCCCAGCCGACGGCGACGGCGGCCACCGACACGCCGTACTCCAGCACCAGGCACCAGCCGCAGACCCAGGCGACCAGCTCACCCAGCGTTGCGTACGCATACGAGTAGGAGGAGCCGGCGACCGGGATGCTGCCCGCCAGCTCGGCGTACGACAGCGCCGAGAACAGGGCCGTGAGTCCGGCGATCACGAACGCCAGGGTGACCGCGGGACCGGCCTTCGGGACGGCGTCGCCGAGGACGACGAAGATGCCGGTGCCAAGTGTGGCACCGATGCTGATCATGGTCAGCTGCCACAGTCCGAGGGAGCGCCGGAGCTGCCCTCCCTCGCCCTGGCCGCCCTCGGCGACCAGGCGTTCCACGGGCTTGCGACGCATGAGGCGCGCGGCGACGCCCGGGGACGCGGGGGCGGCCGCTCTCTCGTTGTGCGGGGGTGCGCCTTGGTCGAGCACGTGTGGGCTCCTTATCGCTGCCGGTCTGGGTGGGGTCGGGTCCGGCATGGCCGCAGGACCCTCGGGGCGGGGACCGGCGGCAGCCCGCGAGAGCAGGGATCCGCCGAGCGGAGTCCCCGCCACGTATAGCGCAGCACCCTACGGGGGTGGGCTTTACGGGCGTAATGCAGCAACCTTGCGCATGCCCGCATGATCATTGCGTTCATCGGACCGGAATGCCAAATCGTTGCGCGCGGGCTGCCGACCGTTGCACGACGGCCCGGCCACGGGCTCCGCAGGCCGCGCGGAGCCCGGGAACGCCGACGGCCCCCGCTGTTCCCGGGAGGGGGACAACGGGGGCCGTCGGGACGGGACTTGGCGTCAGTTCCAGCTGGCGTGCAGCGGCTTGCCCTCGGCGTAGCCGGCGGCGCTCTGGATGCCGACGATCGCCTTCTCCGCGAACTCCTCCAGGGAGCCGGCACCGGCGTAGGTGCAGGAGGAACGGACGCCCGCGATGATCGAGTCGATCAGGTCCTCGACACCCGGGCGGGCCGGGTCGAGGAACATCCGCGAGGTGGAGATGCCCTCCTCGAACAGCGCCTTGCGGGCCCGGTCGTACGCCGACTCCTCCGAGGTCCGGTTGGCCACGGCGCGCGCGGAGGCCATGCCGAACGACTCCTTGTACAGCCGGCCCCCGGCGTCCTGCTGGAGGTCGCCCGGGGACTCGTAGGTACCGGCGAACCAGGATCCGACCATGACGTTGGACGCGCCGGCCGCGAGGGCCATGGCCACGTCGCGCGGGTGGCGGACACCGCCGTCCGCCCACACGTGCTTGCCGTGCTTCCTGGCCTCGGCGGCACACTCCAGGACGGCCGAGAACTGCGGCCGGCCCACGCCGGTCATCATGCGGGTGGTGCACATGGCGCCGGGGCCCACGCCGACCTTGATGATGTCCGCGCCGGCGTCGATGAGGTCCTTGACGCCCTCCGCGGAGACGATGTTGCCCGCGACGATCGGCACCTGCGGGTCGAGGGCGCGGACCACCTTGATCGCGCTGATCATCGACTCCTGGTGGCCGTGCGCGGTGTCGATGACGAGCGTGTCCACGCCCGCGTCGAGCAGCTGCTTGGCCTTGCCCGCCACGTCGCCGTTGATGCCGACGGCGGCGGCGATGCGCAGCTTGCCCTGCGCGTCCACCGCCGGGGTGTACAGCGTGGCCCGCAAGGCGCCCTTGCGGGTGAGGATGCCGGCGAGCTTGCCGTCCTTGTCCACGGCGGGCGCGTAGCGGCGGTTGTGGGTGTCCAGTGTCTGGAAGGCCTCGCGCGGGTCGATGTCCGCGTCCAGCAGGAGCAGGTCCTTGGACATGACCACTTCGAGCTGGGTGAAGCGGTCCACACCGGTCAGGTCCGCGTCGGTGACCACACCGACGGGTCGCTGGTTCTCGTCGACGACCACCCCGGCGTTGTGCGCCCGCTTGGGCAGCAGGGCGAGCGCGTCGGCGACGGTCTGGTGCGGGGCCAGCACGATCGGGGTGTCCAGCACGTGGTGCCGGCTCTTGACCCAGGAGACGACATCGGTGACCACGTCGATCGGGATGTCCTGCGGGATGACCACCAGGCCGCCGCGGCGAGCCATCGTCTCGGCCATGCGGCGGCCGGCGATGGCGGTCATGTTGGCGACGACGAGCGGGATGGTGGTGCCCGTGCCGTCCGGGGAGCTGAGGTCCACGCCCTGACGCGAGCCCACCGCGGAGCGGCTCGGCACCATGAACACGTCGTCGTACGTCAGGTCGTACGCGGGCTGGATGTCATTGAGGAAACGCACGTGCTGCACATCCCAGTCGATCAGAGGTGACCCCCCGACGGGTGCGCCAGGGGAAAAGAGCACGTACTTCATTGTCCCATGACGCCGCGGCGGTCATGCCCCGACAGAACATCCAGGGTCGCGGCCGATCACCTGGGAGGTTCCTCCAAGGGCGAGGACGACGGCGAGGGAGGGAGTACGGTCCACCGCCTCGGCGAACACCTCCTGGGCCGTCCGCCACTGCTCCGGGCTCGCCTCGGCGTACGGCTGCCAGCCCCGCACGACGACGAGCATCCCCTGTTCGACCGCGCCCTCCGGCCAGACGGTGTGGTCGCACAGGGAGTCGGCCAGCGCGTCCCAGTTGCGGCCGAACCAGTCGGGCAGCGCGAGGGCCCGGGCGACGCGGTCCATCAGGCCGGCCTTGTCGGTGACCCCGGTGAGGTCCAGCGCGACCACGAAGCGCCCCGTCAGGTCTTGGCTCATCTCAGTACCGCCCGGAACGTGTCGTAGTGATCGTCGGTGTAGTAGATCTCCCCGCCCTGCCCGGTGACGAGGCGCCGCGCCCCGCGGTCGCGGGAGCCCGGCGTCGGCACGGTGTACTCGTGGTAGTAGCCGCGCCGGTGATCCGGCAGCCGGCCCTCGAAGTTACCGAAGACGACGCCGTCGCGGGCGTAGGGGTAGGGGCCGCCCTTGTCGATGAGCGCGAGCGTCCGGCGCGCCTCCGCGGGCAGCCGGGACGCCGCCACGGTGCCCGTGCCCCTGGCCCACGCCGGGGTGGACGCCGCCGGCGCGGTGGTGGTGACCGGGCCGGGAGAGCACCCCGTCAGCAGGACGGAGAGGCAGACCAGCAGTCCCGCGAGCGCGCGGGGGACGAACCGCAGCAGCATGGGGACGATGCTGCCACGGCCGTCCCGCTGCGCGGGTGCCGCGACCCGCGCTCAGGGCCCGTCGGGGTCCTGGCGGTTGAGCGCGGGCTTCGGCGTCGGGCCCGCGGTCATCAGGTAGTCCGCGGCGGAGGTGTCCGTCACCAGGCTGGTGACGAGGCCGGACCGCAGCACCGCGTCGATCGCCGACGCCTTGCGCTGCCCGCCGGCGATGGCCACGACCTCCGGGATACGGCGCAGCTGGTCGGTCTTGACCGTGATGCACCGCTCGCCGAGGTCCCGCCCGATCCGGCGCCCGTCGGCGTCGAAGAGGTGCGCGGACATCTCGGCGGCGACCCCGAGCGAGGCGTAGTGCGCGCGCTCCTCGTCGCTGAGCATGTCGTGGACCGTCGAGATGCCCGGCTCCCAGGAGCCGATGGAGACGCAGGCGACCGTGACCTTGTCGAAGTACTCGAAGGCCCGGGCGATCCCGGTCTGGTTGCGCAGCGCCGCCGCGGTGGCCGCGTCGGGCAGCAGCATCGGCGCGTAGATGGGGTGCGCGTCGCCGCCGGACACCTGGGCGGCACGGCGCACGGCCTCCACGGAGCCGCGCTCGGCGGTCCCGGCGTCGTACACACCCGTCAGCTGCACCACCGTGCAGGGCGGCAGCCGGTCGAGCGCCGCCGCCATGTGGATGGTGGAGCGTCCCCAGGCCAGCCCGAGCACGTCCCCCTCGTTGACGAGTTCGCCGAGCAGGTCGGCCGCGACCTCGCCCAGGTTCTCCGGGTCGGGGGTCTCCTCGGCGTCGGCCGGGGATTCGACCACGACGGCGTGTCTGAGGCCGTAGCGGGCGCGGAGCGCGTCGGAGCGCTCGGCGTCCAGCTCGGCCGGGACGCGGATCTCGATGCGCACGAGATCCCGTTCGAGAGCCGTCTCCAGGACCCGGGCCACCTTGAAGCGGCTGACGCCGAACTCCTCCGCGATCTGGATCTTGGACTTGCCCTCGAGGTAGAAGCGGCGGGCCATGGCCGCCGCCTGCACCAGCTCAGCGGGTCCCATCCGCATGGCTGACCGGCCCGCCGACATACCCGACACGGCGATCTCCTCACTGCTGTTCACACTCTGGATTCGCCGTTCATCCTTGCAGATTCGGCGCAACTGATCCGCCCTGATGGGCGCCGTACTCTCAACCGTTCACGTAGCTGTGGCTCAGTGGTCGCATGCCCAGGACGCCGCGGCGGTGGCCGTGTCCGCCTGGGCGCGCAGTGCACGGACCGCCTCCGCCGGGTCCTGCGCCCCGTACACCGCCGAGCCGGCGACGAACACGTCCGCCCCCGCGTCCGCGCACCGCTCGATCGTCGAGGCCGACACACCGCCGTCGACCTGCAGCCACAGCTGGAGGCCGTGCTTGCCGATCAGCTCCCGGGTGCGGCGGATCTTCGGCAGCATGATGTCGAGGAAGGCCTGGCCGCCGAAGCCCGGCTCGACGGTCATGATCAGCAGCATGTCGAGTTCCGGCAGCAGGTCCTCGTACGGCTCGATCGGCGTCGCCGGCTTCAGCGCCATCGAGGCGCGGGCACCCTTGGCACGGATCTCGCGGGCGAGTCGCACGGGCGCGGCGGCGGCCTCCACGTGGAAGGTGACCGACGAGGCCCCCGCCTCCACGTACTGGGGCGCCCAGCGGTCGGGGTCCTCGATCATCAGGTGGCAGTCCAGCGGGGTGTCCGTCGCCCGGGCCAGGGACTCCACCACCGGTACACCGAGCGTGAGGTTCGGCACGAAGTGGTTGTCCATGACGTCGACGTGGAGCCAGTCGGCGCCCTGGACCGCCTTGGCCTCCTCCGCGAGGCGGGCGAAGTCGGCGGACAGGATGCTGGGGTTGATCTGCGCGGCCATGACCCAAGCCTGCCATGTCCGAAGCACTGATGTTCGCACCGGTCCACAGGCGAGGCCGTTCGTCGTATTTGTACGACCGCGGGCTACCGCCTGTGGACAACACGCGGCGTAGCCGGAGCGGTTCCGCGACGCTCGGTCAGCGGGCCGTGACGCTCGGCGGTGTCCGCGGTGCCAGCGGTGTTCGCGGTGCCGCGCGCTCCGGGTGCCGCGGGTGTGCCCGGCGGGCGGGGTCAGCCGGTCCGGCGGATCAGCGCCAGGTACATCGCGTCGGTGCCGTGCAGATGCGGCCAGAGCTGGACGTCGGGACCGTCGCCGAGGTCGGGGACCCCCGGGAGCAGCGGGCGGGCGTCGATCAGCTCGGTGTCCGGGCGCTGCTTGAGCACGTCGGAGACGACCGCCCGGGTCTCGGCGAGGTGCGGTGAGCAGGTGGCGTAGCCGACGACCCCGCCGACCCGCACGGAGTCGATCGCCGTGCGCAGCAGGGTCCGCTGCAGCGGCGCGAAGTTGTCGAGGTCCTCGGGGCGCCGCCGCCAGCGGGCCTCGGGGCGCCGGCGCAGGGCGCCGAGGCCGGTGCACGGCACGTCCATCAGCACCCGGTCGAAGCTGCCGGGCAGCCACGGCGGCCGGGTCCCGTCGGCGGTGACGACCTGGTACGGCCCCGGGTTGCCGTGCAGGGCTTTGGCCACCAGGCCGGCGCGGTGCGGCTGCTTCTCGGCGGCGAGCAGGGCGGCGCCGCGTTCGGCGGCCAGGGCGGCCAGCAGCGCCGCCTTGCCGCCGGGGCCGGCACAGCCGTCGAGCCACTTCTCGTCGGGCCCGTCGAGCGGGGCGTTCGCCAGCGCGAGGGCGACCAGCTGACTGCCCTCGTCCTGCACTCCGGCCCGGCCCTCGCGCACGGCGTCGACCGCCGCCGGCTCACCGCCCTCGGCGAGCCGCACGGCGTACGGCGACCAGCGCCCCGGGACCGCGGACTCCTCGCGCAGCAGCTCCTCGGTGCCGGACCGTCCCGGGCGGGCGACGAGCGTCACCTCGGGCCGTTCGTTGTCGGCGGTCAGCAGCTCCTCGATGCCGGCGCGCCCGCCGCCGAGGGAGTCCCACAGCGCGGAGACGACCCACCGGGGGTGCGAGTGCACGACGGCGAGGTGGTCCTCGGGATCCTCGTCGTAGGGCGGCGCGACCTTCTCCGTCCACCCCTGGAGGTCGTCCTGCGCGACCTTGCGCAGCACGGCGTTGACGAACTTGGCCCGGCCGTCGCCGAGCACCACCCGCGCCAGCTCGACGGAGGCGGACACGGCGGCGTGCGTCGGGATGCGGGTGCCGAGCAGCTGGTGCACGCCCAGGCTGAGCACGTCGAGGACCGGCGGGTCGACCTCGCGCAGCGGACGGTCGACGCAGGCGGCGATGACGGCGTCGTACGTCCCCTGCCGACGCAGCGTGCCGTACACCAGCTCGGTGGCGAGGGCCGCGTCCCGGGAGTCGAAGTCGCCCTTCTCGCGCGCCTTCCTGAGCAGCGGCGGCAGCACGAGGTTGGCGTACGCGTCCCGTTCGTCGACCGCGCGCAGCGCCTCGAAGGCCAGCATGCGGACGGGGTCCTTCTGGGGACGGCGGTAGGGCTTGGCGGGCTTGTGGGGCCGCCGGGACTGCTCGCTCACGAAAAAGGTGCTCCGGATGTGAAGAAGGTGGCTGCACCGTCCAGCCTACGTCGCCCCAGGGCCCCTCCCCCCGCCCGGGGCGCCCCGCCGACGGGCAACCGGACCGCTCCATGGCGACCCATGGTGCCGCCCCGGCGCGTCGCCACGGCATCGCCCCCGGACCTCGCCGCCCGCGCACCGTGCGGTGCCGCGGCCCGGACAATGCCGCCCGCCACGTCCAGCCGCCCCTGACACGAACGCCGCGCCCTCTGCCCGGCGCAGCACCAGTGGCCGCGCCCCCGCACCGTGCCATGCCGCGGCCCGGACAATGCCGCCCGCCACGTCCGGCGCCCAGGTCACGAACGCCGCGGCCCCGGCCCGGCGCAGCCCGAATGGCCGCCACCGGCTGGGCCGGCCGCCGCCACTCCGATGGGCACGGCTGCTTCGCTCGCTCCCCGAATCAGCCCGGCCCGGCCCACCGCCGACGGCCGGCCGGCGTTCTCGTGACCCCCGCCCTCGTCCTTACCCGCCCGCCGCGTCCGGCGCCCCGGACGCGAACGCCGGGCCCGGCCCGGCGCAGCCCGAATGGCCGCCACCGGCCGGGCCAGCCACCGCCGCCCTGACGAGAACGGCTGCCCCGTCGGCTCCCCGGGTCAGCCCGACCCGGCCCACCGCCGACGGCCGGCCGGCGTTCTCGTGACCCCCGCCCTCGTCCTTACCCGCCCGCCGCGTCCGGCGCCCCGGACGCGAACGCCGGGCCGGGCCCGGCGCAGCCCGTATGGCCGCCACCGGCCGGCCCGGCCGCCGCCACTCCGATGGGCACGGCTGCTTCGCTCGCTCCCCGGGTCAGCCCGACCCGGCCCACCGCCGGCAGTCGGCCGGCGTTCTCGTCTCCCGGCCCTCGTTCTCACCCGCCCGCCGCCCAGGACCCCTCACCGGCCGGTCGAGCGGATCCGGCGGGCAGCCACGCTCTCCACGCACGCGGGCCGTGCCCCGGTACGGCCCCGGTCGCTTCGTAGACCCCCGCCAACGGCACGGCGTCACAAGGCACCGTCCTGCCGCTTCTGCGTCCGACGGGGCATGCCCCCAACGTCCCGGCACTCCCGGCAGGGATCAGGCTCCGAGTGTCTCGTTCTCCGTGATGCGGACGCCGCGGGCCCAGTCGGCCGCGCGCATCGGCTTCTTGCCCTGGGCCTGCACCCACAGCAGTTCGACGGCGTACGAGCCGGTGCCGACGTGCACGCTGTTCTTGCCCACCGCGAGCCGGCCCGGGGCGAGGTCGGTCCGCTCGGGCACGGGCGTGACCTGGATGAGCTTGAGCCGCTCGCCGCGGAAGGCCGTCCAGGCGCCGGGCGCCGGGGTGCAGCCGCGCACCATCCGGTCCACCCGCAGCGCGGGGGCCGCCCAGTCCACGTGGGCGTCCTCGACGGTGATCTTCGGCGCGAGGGAGATGCCCTCCGACGGCTGCGGAACGGCCTTCAGCGTGCCGTCCTCGACGCCGTCCATGGTCGCGGCCAGCAGCCCCGCGCCGGCGAACGCAAGCCGGGTGAGCAGATCGCCGCTCGTATCGGTGGGGCGGATCTCCTCCGTCACGGTGCCATAGACGGGCCCGGAGTCCAGCCCCTCCTCGATGAGGAAGGTGGAGGCGCCGGTGATCTCGTCGCCCGCCATGAGGGAGTGCTGCACCGGCGCCGCCCCGCGCCAGGCGGGCAGCAGCGAGAAGTGCAGGTTGACCCAGCCGTGGGCGGGGATGTCCAGGGCGGCCTTCGGCAGCAGGGCGCCGTAGGCGACGACCGGGCAGCAGTCCGGGGCGATCTGCCTCAGCCGCTCGAGGAACTCCGGGTCCCGCGGCTTCAGCGGCTTGAGCACCTCGATCCCGGCCTCCTCGGCCCGCTCGGCGACGGGCGACGCGACCAGCCTGCGCCCGCGCCCGGCCGGCGCGTCGGGCCGCGTGACGACAGCGGCCACCTCGTGCCGCCCGGAGGCGATCAAGGCGTCCAGAGCGGGAACGGCGACCTCGGGGGTACCGGCGAAGACGAGCTTCATGGGCGGGATCGGGCCTCTCGGGCGGGGTCGGGCGGGCAGCGCACCAGTCTATGACCATGACCACGACGGCGCGGACGGTGAACGGCCCCCGAGGTGCCGCCCGGCAGCGGGCGGCGCACGGACCGGAGGGCGGCGTACGCAAATGCCCGTACGCCCCCACCCCGTGACCAGCGGAGCGCACACGCGTTGGTCAAGAAAGAGTTGACCACATCGGGCCGCTTTGGCGGCCCAATTCCTTTCAACGCCGGTTCGAGAGGCTTGTTCATGGCCGACCACGCAACCCACGACGCCCAGGCCCGGGCCAGCCTGCACTTGCTGGTGCGGGACATCGAGCGGGTCCGCCGGCAGGTGGACGCCCTGCGCACACTCACCGCCCAGCTGGGCAACGTCTACCGCCCGCGCCGCTCCGGCCCGTCCACGGGCTTCGTCGTCTACGGACGCGCCCCCGCCCCGACGGTGCGTCTGGCCCAGGAGCTCCGGGACAGTGTCGAGACCCTGGTCACGGCCGCCGTGGACTTCGACCGCTCGCTCGGCTTCTCGTGGGACGCGGTGGGCTCGGCCCTCGGCGTCACCAAGCAGGCGGTGCACCGCCGTTACGGCGCCCGCCGGGCCGCGGCCCAGGCCGCCGCCGAGGCCGAGCGGACCTCGGATCCGTCCGCCTCCCGCCCGCTCAACGTGAACACCGCCCTGCCCACGGTGCCGACGGTCCCCGCGGCCCGCTCCATGCCCACCCAGCCGACCGCGGGCAGCCCGGCCCTGCGCGAGGACGCCCGGCCGACCGCCTTCCCCGGCCCGCGCAACGGCTGACGGCCCGCCACCACCCCTGCCCTCCCGGTCCGCGTCCGGGAGGGCAGACGTATGCCCGGGGCCTGGGCACGGCCCCCGGCGCCGCACCGTACGCGCCGTGCCTACCGGCCCGTCACCCGATGTCCGGCGGATCGACGCGCACCCGCACCGCCTCCCCGCTCCCCCGTGCCATGCGCGCGGCCTGCGCGGTCTTCAGGGCGGCGGCGAGCGCCGCCCCGCTGCCCGGGGGCACCCGCACGAGCGCCCGTTCCCACTGCTCGCCCGATGGCGGGGCGCCGGGTCTGCGCGGTCGGCCCGGCAAGGTGGGAGCCACCGGGACCGGGCCCAGCACCTCGGCGTCCGGCGGCATGTCGACCGCCGCCAGGAACTCGGCGACCGCCTCGGGCACGCCGGACACGGCCGCCATCCGGGACACCGGCGGAAAGCCCAGCTCGGCCCGCTCGGCCAGCTCGCGCACCGCGTGTCCGACGGGGTCCCAGCGCACCAGCGCCTGCACGGGCCGCAGGGTCGGCTCCGCCACCACGACCACCGTGCCCCCCTGTCCCTGCGGCCGTACCAGGGCTCCCGCCGCCATCCAGCGGCGCAGCGCGTCCTCTCCGGCCCGCAGATCGGGGCGTACGAGCATGGCCCAGCCGTCCAGCAGCAGGGCCGCCGCGTAGCCGCCCTCGGCGACCGGCTCGGCCCCCGGGGTGCTGACGACCAGCGCGGGCGTGCCCGGCACGGTGTCCAGCACGTGCTCGCGCCCCGAGGTGCGCACCGGTACGGCGGGGAAGGCCCGGCCCAGCTCCTCGGCGGTGCGCCGTGCGCCGACGACCTGGGCCCGCAGCCGGAAGCCGCCGCACTCCGGGCAGTGCCAGGAGCCCTCCTCGCGGCCGCACCATCCGCACTTCAGGACTCCCGCGTCCTGCCCTTCGAGCGGACCGGAGCAGTGCCGGCACCGCGCGGGCGCCCGGCACTGGGCGCAGGCCATCCGGGGCGCGTAACCCCGCCGGGGCACCTGGACCAGCACCGGTCCGTGCCGCAGCCCCTCGCGCGCCGCCTGCCAGGCGAGCGACGGCAGACGGGCGGCGCGGGCGGCCTCGTCCCGCGCCAGGTCGTCGTCGCCGACGGTCCGCACCAGGGGCGCGGTACGGCGGACCTGCTCGCGGCCGGCGACCAGCGGACGGGCCCAGCCGCTCTCGACGAGCTGGGCGGCCTCCACCGTGCAGCCGAAGCCGCCCAGCAGGAAGGCGCAGCCGTCCAGGGCGGCGCGCAGCAGCAGGACGTCCCGGGTGTGCGGCTGGGGGGCGTGCGGCTCGCTGTGGCTGTCGTCGCCGTCGTCCCAGACGGCGACCAGCCCCAGATCCTGCACGGGCGCGAACATCGCCGCGCGCGTCCCGACGACCGCGCGGACGGAACCGCGCCGTACCGCGAGCCACTGCGCGTACCGCTTCTCGGGTCCGGCGTCGGCGGTGAGCAGCGCGTGCCGGCCCTCGCCGAGCACCGCGATGAGCGCGGCGTCGACCCGCGCGGCGGCCCGCCCGTCCGGTACGACGACCAGCGCACCGCGTCCCGAGGCGAGCGTGGCGGCCACCGCTCTCGCCAGCTCCTCGCTCCACTGCGGGCCCGGCAGCGCGTTCCACACGGCCCGGGGGCGCCGCCGGAGGCCAGCGCCTCGACGAAGGCGGCGCCGTGCTCGTACCGCCCCCAGGAGCCCGCGTCCGGCGCGTCGGGCGGTGGCAGCGGAGGCGGGGACGGCCGCTGCTCGGCGCGGGCACTGCGCGGCGGCACGGCGAGCTGGAGGACGTCGGCGAGGCTGCCCGCGTACCGGTCGGCGACGGCCCGCGCGAGCCCCAGCAGTTCCTCGCTCAGCACCGGTTCCGGTGAGACGACCTGCGCGAGCGCGGCGAGGGGCCCGGAGTAGTCCGACTCGGCGCGCCGCTCGACGAGGAACCCGTCGATGAGCCCGCCCCCCTCGCGGCGGCCCTCGCGCACCCGGCCGCGTCCGGCTCCGAACCGCACCCGCACCCGGACGCCCGGCTGCGCCTGCTCGTCCAGTTCCTCGGGCACCGCGTAGTCGAAGTAGCGGTCGAGGTGCAGCACGCCCTTGTCCACCAGCACCCGCGCTACGGGCAGCTCCTTGGCGAGCGCGGCCCCACGCCAGGTCCGCGGCTTGGCCCGGGGCGCCTTCGCCCGGCGCACGCTCTCCCGGATGAGCGCGAGCTGTTCCGGCGGCGCCGCCTCGGCCCCGCCGTCCCCGTCCGTCCGGGGCACCCCGTTCTCGCCGCTCACGCCTGCATTCTTACCAAACGGCACCGACAACCGGCGGCCACACGGTACGTCGCCGTCCGGCGCACACGCCGAGGCCCGGCCCCCCATCGGGAGCCGGGCCTCGGTCGGAAGGCGGGTGCGGGACTACAGGCCCACGGCCTGGCGGAGGGCGTCCACGCGGTCCGTGCGCTCCCAGGTGAAGTCGGGCAGCTCGCGGCCGAAGTGGCCGTAGGCAGCCGTCTGGGAGTAGATCGGGCGGAGCAGGTCGAGGTCGCGGATGATCGCGGCGGGGCGGAGGTCGAAGACCTCCTCGATCGCCTTCTCGATCTTCTCGGTCTCCACCTTGTGCGTGCCGAAGGTCTCGACGAAGAGACCGACGGGCTCGGCCTTGCCGATCGCGTAGGCGACCTGGACCTCGCAGCGGGAGGCCAGGCCCGCCGCCACGACGTTCTTGGCGACCCAGCGCATCGCGTAGGCGGCCGAGCGGTCCACCTTCGACGGGTCCTTGCCGGAGAAGGCACCGCCGCCGTGGCGGGCCATACCGCCGTAGGTGTCGATGATGATCTTGCGGCCGGTCAGACCCGCGTCGCCCATCGGGCCGCCGATCTCGAAGCGGCCGGTCGGGTTCACCAGCAGCCGGTAACCCTCGGTGTCCAGCTTGATGCCCTCCTCCAGGAGCGCCTTCAGCTCCGGCTCCACCACGAACTCGCGGATGTCGGGCGCCAGCAGCGATTCCAGGTCGATGTCCGAGGCGTGCTGGGAGGAGACCACCACCGTGTCCAGACGGACCGCCTTGTCACCGTCGTACTCGATGGTGACCTGCGTCTTGCCGTCCGGGCGCAGGTAGGGGATCGTGCCGTTCTTACGGACCTCGGACAGCCGCTTGGACAGGCGGTGCGCCAGGAAGATCGGCAGCGGCATCAGCGTCGGCGTCTCGTCCGAGGCGTAGCCGAACATCAGACCCTGGTCGCCCGCTCCCTGCCGGTCCAGCTCGTCCTCGTCGCCCTCGACGCGGGACTCGTAGGCGGTGTCGACGCCCTGTGCGATGTCCGGGGACTGCGCGCCGATGGACACCGACACACCACAGGAGGCGCCGTCGAAGCCCTTCTTCGAGGAGTCGTAGCCGATCTCGAGGATCTTGCTGCGGACGAGGGTCGCGATGTCCGCGTAGGCCTTCGTCGTCACCTCGCCGGCCACGTGCACCAGGCCGGTGGTGATCAGCGTCTCGACGGCGACCCGGGAGGTCGGGTCCTCGCGCAGGAGCGCGTCGAGAATGGTGTCGCTGATCTGGTCAGCGATCTTGTCGGGGTGACCCTCGGTCACGGACTCCGAGGTGAACAGGCGACGGGACACAACGCTCCCTGGGGTTGCAGCGGCTGCTGGCTGATCATTTGCGGACGACGCGAGGGCTGCAGCCCGGCGCCGTCCGAGAACAGTTTATCGGTCGCGCTCGACCGATGGGCCACCGTCTCGCCTGACGGGAGCGCTGTGACCTGCGGCACGGGCATTCTGCACAATGCCGGACGGCCTTGGCCAGGGCGGCCGCACGACATTGCGCTCCCGGTGCCGGGCCGTCGTACGACCGGCACAAGTCTGCCCGGACGGCCCAACCGCGACGGTCCCGGACGGCCGAACCGGAACGGGCGCGGAGCGCCGAAGCGGAACGGTCCCGGACGACGGCCCGCTCACGCCAGACGGGGGGCGACGAGGTCCCAGACGGTGTCCGCGAGGGCTTCCTTCGGCCCGTGCGGAACGTGGGTCTCGCTGCCGTCGGCGCCGAGCACGACCGCCTCGTTCTCCTCCGCACCGAACGTCTTCCGCTCCCCGACCTCGTTGACGACGAGCAGGTCGCAGCCCTTGCGGGCGAGTTTGGCGCGGCCGTTGGCGAGGACGTCGTCGGTCTCGGCGGCGAAGCCGACGATCACCTGGCCGGGGCGGGCGCGCTCCGCGGAGACCTCCGCGAGGATGTCCGGATTGCGCACCAGGACGATCGGGGCGGGCTCCTGCCCGTCCTTCTTCTTGATCTTCCCGGTGGCGTAGGCCGCGGGGCGGAAGTCCGCGACGGCCGCGGCCATGACCACCGCGTCGGCGTCCGCCGCCGCCTTCAGGACGGCCTCGCGCAGCTGGACCGCCGTGCCGACCTGGACGACGTCCACGCCGGCCGGGTCGGGCAGGCCGGTGTTGGCGGCGATCAGCGTCACCCGGGCGCCGCGCGCCGCTGCCGTACGGGCGAGGGCGTAGCCCTGCTTTCCGGAGGAGCGGTTGCCGAGGAAGCGGACCGGATCGAGGGGCTCGCGGGTACCGCCGGCCGAGACGACGACGTGCCTGCCCCGCAGGTCGGGCTCGGCGGCGCCGCGGGCCAGCACCCGGCGGCAGACCTCGAAGATCTCCGCGGGGTCGGGCAGCCGGCCCTTGCCGGTGTCCACGCCGGTGAGCCGGCCGACGGCGGGCTCGATCACGACGGCGCCGCGGCGGCGGAGCGTGGCCACGTTCTCCTGGGTGGCGGGGTGCTCCCACATCTCCGTGTGCATGGCCGGGGCGAAGACCACCGGGCAGCGGGCCGTGAGCAGTGTGTTGGTCAGCAGGTCGTCGGCGAGGCCGTGGGCGGCCTTGGCGAGCATGTCGGTCGTCGCCGGGGCCACCACGACCAGGTCGGCGTGCTGGCCGATCCGGACGTGCGGGACCTCGTGGACGTCGTCCCAGACCTCGGTGGAGACCGGGTTGCCGGACAGGGCGGACCACGTGGCCGCACCGACGAAGTGCAGCGCGGAGGCGGTCGGCACCACGCGGACGTCGTGGCCCGACTCCGTGAACCTTCTCAGCAGCTCACAGGCCTTGTACGCGGCGATGCCACCGCTGACCCCAAGAACGACCCTCGGCTTGTCCACCGTCTCTCCCGGACTCGTGCCATGTGCGCCGGACACGAACGCACGGCTCCATCACACACCACAGGCCCGGCAGAGTGACTGCCGGGCCTGTGGATAAGTCTTA
The DNA here is from genome assembly GCF_025642175.1 of Streptomyces albidicamelliae. NCBI lineage: Bacteria > Bacillati > Actinomycetota > Actinomycetes > Kitasatosporales > Streptomycetaceae > Streptomyces > Streptomyces albidicamelliae. The sequence goes on from NZ_CP106795.1 coordinate 1,773,557, forward strand.
CGCAATCTGAAAGTACTACCGCGCGGTCCTACTGGACGGGGCCCTCGATGGCCTCGGAGGTCAGCAGACCGGCGTTGATCTCGCGCAGGGCGATCGAGAGCGGCTTCTCGTGCACGTGGGTGTCGACCAGCGGACCGACGTACTCGAGGAGGCCCTCGCCGAGCTGCGAGTAGTACGCGTTGATCTGGCGGGCACGCTTGGCCGCGTAGATCACGAGGCTGTACTTCGAGTCGGTGGCCTCGAGGAGCTCGTCGATCGGGGGGTTGATGATGCCCTCGGGCGCGGTGATGGAAGAGGACACGCTCTACCTTCCGATGGGTGGGAAAGAATCATTCATGATCACACACTCGTGATCACACAACGTCCATCAAGGCTAGCAGCTCGCGAGCCACGTCCTCGACGGAGGTGTTGACCAGGGTCGTATCGAACTCCGGCTCGGCCGCCAGCTCGGTCCTGGCCGCCTCCAGGCGGCGCTCGATGACCTCCGGCGGCTCGGTGCCCCGCCCGGTGAGCCTGCGCACCAGCTCCTCCCAGGAGGGCGGAGCCAGGAACACCAGCTGGGCGTCGGACATGGACTCCCGGACCTGCCGGGCGCCCTGGAGGTCGATCTCCAGCAGGACGGGCTCGCCGTTCTCCAGCCGCTCCAGCACGGCCGCGCGGGGCGTGCCGTAGCGGTTGCCGGCGAACTCGGCCCACTCCAGCAGCTCACCGTTGGCGATCAGCTTGTCCATCTCCTCGTCGGTGACGAAGAAGTAGTGGACTCCGTGCTGCTCACCGGGGCGCGGCTTGCGGGTGGTCGCCGACACCGAGAGCCAGACCTCGGGGTGTTCCTTGCGCATATGGGCGACGACCGTGCTCTTGCCGACCCCCGAAGGGCCGGAGAGCACGGTCAGCCGCGGACGTTCACTCATGCAGCGATTATTCCAGCAATCCCGGTGTGCCCGGGACTCCTGGTCCGGCAAGACCCGGACTCAGGAGCCGGTGCTGCCGAACTCACGCTCCAGGGAGGCGATCTGGTTGGAACCGAGACCCCGCACGCGGCGGCTCTCGGAGATACCCAGACGCTCCATGATCTGCTTGGCGCGGACCTTGCCCACGCCCGGCAGGGACTCGAGCAGGGCGGAGACCTTCATCTTGCCGATGACGTCGTTCTCCTGGCCCTGCTTGATGACCTCGTGCAGGGAGGCGCCGGAGTGCTTGAGTCGATTCTTGACCTCGGCCCGCTCCCGGCGAGCCGCGGCGGCCTTTTCGAGCGCGGCTGCGCGCTGTTCAGGGGTAAGGGGCGGAAGAGCCACGCCTACGTCACCTCGGATGTCGAACTGTCGGATACGGACCGGTGAGGAACCTAGTCGCCCCACACCTGGGGAGCCACGAGCAACACGCTGCCCGTCCTCCCCCACTGCCTGGAAGGGCGTGGGAGGTGCCCCCACTGCTCGGAGACTAGCGGGCAAGTTCGCCAGAGTCAGCGAGAACAGCGGAAAAGTCCTGGTCAGCCTCCGCCAGGCCGGACATTTCAGACATACTGCCCCCGATTTGAGGATGTATTCACACTCAAGTCGGCTCGTCGACGTCCGGGTGAACGCCCGTCGCGGGTCTCAGGCACCCGCGACGGCGGCCTGGATCTCCTCGGCGAAGCGCTCGGCGGCCCCGCGCAGCGCGCCGGCGTCGGGACCGTGCCGCAGCACACCTCGGCTGACGTTGGGCACCACGTTGCGCACGGCCGACCGGAAGACCCCGGGGAGGTCCGCCGGGGTCGCTCCCTGGGCGCCGATGCCGGGGGCGAGGAGCGGTCCGTTGATGTCGAGGTCGTACGACGACAGGTCGCCGACCGTGGCGCCGACGACCGCGCCGAAGGAACCCAGCGGCTCCTCCCCCGCGTTCTCCGCCGCCAGGTGGGCGAGCATGGTCGCGCCGACGCTGCGCCCGTCGGCGCGCACCGCGTGCTGGACCTCGGGGCCCTCCGGGTTGGAGGTCAGGGCGAGCACGAACAGACCGGCGCCGCTCTCCCGGGCCAGCGCGACGGCGGGGCTGAGCGACCCGTAGCCGAGGTACGGCGAGACGGTGAGGGCGTCGGAGAACAGCGGGGCGTCCTTGTGCAGGAAGGCCTCGGCGTAGCCCGCCATGGTCGAGCCGATGTCGCCGCGCTTGGCGTCCATCACGACCAGCGTGCCGGCCGCGCGCGCCTCCTGGACGCACTTCTCCAGGACGGCGACACCGCGGGAGCCGAACCGCTCGAAGAAGGCGCTCTGCGGCTTCATGACGGCGACCCGGTCGGCCACCGCCTCCACGACCGTGCGGCTGAACCGCTCCAGGCCGGCCACGTCGTCGTTCAGGCCCCACTCGGCGAGCAGGGAGGCGTGCGGGTCGATGCCGACGCAGAGCGGGCCGCGCTCGTCCATGGCACGGCGCAGCCGGGCGCCGAAGGGCTCCAGAACAGTCATGCGGACTTCCTCACGTCGGCGCCGACCGCGTCGGCGAGGGTGGCGTACGGGCTGGTGCGCAGGCGGGCGGCGAGGCCCTTGTGGACGGCCCGGCACCAGAAGGGGCCCTCGTAGACGAAGGCGCTGTACCCCTGGACCAGCGTGGCACCGGCCAGGATGCGCTGCCAGGCGTCCTCGGCGGTCTCGACGCCGCCGACGCCCACCAGGGTGATCCGGTCGCCCACGCGCGCGTACAGGCGGCGCAGGACCTCCAGGGAGCGCTCCTTGAGGGGGGCGCCGGACAGCCCGCCGGCCTCCTTCACCAGCGAGGGCGCCGACTTCAGGCCGAGACCGTCGCGCGCGATGGTGGTGTTGGTGGCGATGATGCCGTCCAGGCCCAGTTCCACGGCGAGGTCGGCGACGGCGTCGACGTCCTCGTCGGCGAGGTCGGGGGCGATCTTCACCAGCAGCGGGACGCGCCGGTTCGCGACCGTGCGGTCGGCGGCCTCGCGCACGGCCGTCAGCAGCGGCCGCAGCGCCTCCGTCGCCTGGAGGTTGCGCAGGCCGGGCGTGTTCGGCGAGGAGACGTTGACGACCAGGTAGTCCGCGTAGGGCGCGAGGCGCTCGGCCGACTTCACGTAGTCGCCGACGGCCTCCGCCTCCGGGACGACCTTGGTCTTGCCGATGTTGACGCCGACGACCGTCCGGAAGACCGGCCGGCGCGTGGCCAGGCGGGCCGCCACCGCCAGCGAGCCGTCGTTGTTGAAGCCCATGCGGTTGATCAGCGCCCGGTCGGCGACGAGGCGGAACAGCCGCTTCCTGGGGTTGCCGGGCTGCGGCTCGCCGGTGACGGTGCCGATCTCGACGTGGTCGAAGCCCAGCATGGACATGCCGTCGATCGCGACGGCGTTCTTGTCGAAGCCCGCCGCGAGCCCGAAGGGGCCGTGCATGCGCAGCCCGAGGGCCTCCGTGCGCAGCTCCTTGTGGCGGGGCGCGAGGGCGGCGGCGACGAAGGTGCGCAGCACCGGGACGCGGACCGCCAGCCGGATCCAGCGGAAGGCCAGGTAGTGGGCCTTCTCGGGATCCATGCGCTTGAAGACGAGATTGAAGAAGATCTTGTACATGGGTGTCCTCGTGAAGAGGGGGACACCGTTTCCGGTGTCCCCCTCGGGGCTGCTAGTCGCGGGCCGCGGTCAGGTGTTCCGCGTGTTCCTGGAGCGAGCGGACGCCCACGTCGCCGTGGTTGAGGGCGTCGATGCCCTGGACGGCCGCGGCGAGCGCCTGGACGGTCGTCAGGCACGGCACCGAGCGTGCCACGGCCGCCGTACGGATGTCGTAGCCGTCGAGGCGGCCGCCGGTGCCGTACGGGGTGTTGACGATGAGGTCGACCTCGCCGTCGTGGATGAGCTGGACGATGGTCCGCTCACCGTTCGGGCCCGTGCCCTCGGACTGCTTGCGCACCACGGTGGCGTGGATGCCGTTGCGCTTGAGGACCTCGGCGGTGCCGGAGGTGGCGAGCAGCTCGAAGCCGTGGGCGACCAGTTCGCGCGCCGGGAAGATCATCGAGCGCTTGTCGCGGTTGGCGACCGAGATGAAGGCGCGGCCCTTGGTGGGCAGCGGGCCGTAGGCACCCGCCTGCGACTTGGCGTACGCCGTGCCGAAGACCGAGTCGATGCCCATGACCTCGCCGGTGGAGCGCATCTCCGGGCCGAGGACGGTGTCGACGCCGCGGCCCTGGATGTCGCGGAAGCGCGACCAGGGCATGACGGCCTCCTTGACGGAGATCGGCGCGTCCAGCGGCAGCTCGCCGCCGTCGCCGTTCTTCGGCAGCAGGCCCTCGGCGCGCAGCTCGGCGACGGTCGCGCCGAGCGAGATGCGGGCGGCGGCCTTGGCGAGCGGCACCGCGGTCGCCTTCGAGGTGAAGGGGACCGTACGGGAGGCGCGCGGGTTGGCCTCCAGCACGTAGAGGATGTCGCCGGCCATCGCGAACTGGATGTTGATCAGGCCGCGCACGCCGACGCCCTTGGCGATGGCCTCGGTGGAGGCGCGCAGGCGCTTGATGTCGAACCCGCCGAGGGTGATCGGGGGCAGGGCGCACGCCGAGTCGCCGGAGTGGATGCCGGCCTCCTCGATGTGCTCCATGACACCGCCGAGGTAGAGCTCCTCGCCGTCGTACAGGGCGTCGACGTCGATCTCGATGGCGTCGTCGAGGAAGCGGTCGACGAGGACCGGCCGGGAGGGGCTGATCTCGGTCGACTCGGCGATGTAGGCGGCGAGGCGGGTCTCGTCGTAGACGATCTCCATGCCACGGCCGCCGAGGACGTACGAGGGCCGGACCAGGACCGGGTAGCCGATCTCGTCGGCGATGGCCTTGGCACCCTCGAACGTGGTGGCCGTGCCGTGCTTCGGGGCCGGCAGGCCCGCCTCCTCCAGGACGCGGCCGAAGGCGCCCCGGTCCTCGGCCGCGTGGATGGCCTCGGGGGACGTGCCGACGATCGGCACGCCGTTGTCCTTGAGGGCCTGCGAGAGGCCGAGCGGGGTCTGGCCGCCGAGCTGCACGATCACACCGGCGATCGGGCCGGCGAGGGACTCCGCGTGGACGATCTCCAGCACGTCTTCCAGCGTCAGCGGCTCGAAGTAGAGGCGGTCGGAGGTGTCGTAGTCCGTGGAGACGGTCTCCGGGTTGCAGTTGACCATCACGGTCTCGTACCCGGCGTCGGACAGCGCGAAGGAGGCGTGGACGCAGGAGTAGTCGAACTCGATGCCCTGGCCGATGCGGTTCGGGCCGGAGCCCAGGATGATCACCGCGGGCTTCTCGCGGGTCGCGACCTCGGACTCCTCGTCGTAGGAGGAGTAGAAGTACGGCGTGCGCGCGGCGAACTCGGCGGCGCAGGTGTCGACCGTCTTGTAGACCGGGCGGACGCCGAGGGCGTGCCGGACCTCGCGGACGACGTCCTCGCGCAGGCCGCGGATCTCGCCGATCTGCTGGTCGGAGAAGCCGTGCCGCTTGGCTTCGGCGAGCAGGTCGCCGGTCAGCTCGGGCGCGCCGGCCAGCTCGTCCGCGATCTCCTTGATCAGGAAGAGCTGGTCCACGAACCACGGGTCGATCTTCGTGTACGCGAAGATCTCCTCGGGGGTGGCGCCCGCGCGGATGGCCTGCATGACGGTGTTGATCCGGCCGTCGGTGGGGCGCACGGCCTCGCGCAGCAGGGTGTCCTTGTCGCCGGGGTCGCCGACGAAGGTGAACTGGCTGCCCTTCTTCTCCAGCGAGCGCAGCGCCTTCTGGAAGGCCTCGGGGAAGTTGCGGCCGATGGCCATGGCCTCGCCGACGGACTTCATGGTGGTGGTCAGCGTGGAGTCGGCCTGCGGGAACTTCTCGAAGGCGAAGCGGGGGGCCTTGACGACCACGTAGTCGAGCGTGGGCTCGAAGGAGGCCGGGGTCTCCCGGGTGATGTCGTTCGGGATCTCGTCGAGCGTGTAGCCGACGGCCAGCTTGGCGGCGATCTTGGCGATCGGGAAGCCGGTCGCCTTGGAGGCGAGGGCCGAGGAGCGCGACACGCGCGGGTTCATCTCGATGACGATCACGCGGCCGTCGTCGGGGTTCACCGCGAACTGGATGTTGCAGCCGCCGGTGTCGACGCCGACCTCGCGGATGATCGCGATGCCGACGTCGCGCAGCACCTGGTACTCGCGGTCGGTCAGCGTCATCGCCGGGGCGACGGTGATCGAGTCGCCGGTGTGCACGCCCATGGGGTCGAAGTTCTCGATGGAGCAGACGACCACGACGTTGTCGTGCTTGTCGCGCATCAGCTCCAGCTCGTACTCCTTCCAGCCGAGGATGGACTCCTCCAGGAGCACCTCGGTGGTCGGGGAGAGCGTGAGGCCCTGGCCGGCGATGCGGCGCAGCTCCTCCTCGTCGTGCGCGAAGCCGGAGCCGGCGCCGCCCATGGTGAAGGACGGGCGGACCACGACCGGGTAGCCGCCGAGGGTCTCGACGCCCTGGAGGACGTCGTCCATCGTGTGGCAGATGACCGAGCGGGCGGACTCGCCGTGTCCGGTCTTGCGGCGGACCTCCTCCACGACGTCCTTGAACAGGTCGCGGTCCTCGCCCTTGTGGATGGCCTCGGGCTTGGCGCCGATCAGCTCGACGCCGTACTTCTCCAGGACGCCGTTGTCGTGCAGCGCGATGGCGGTGTTCAGGGCCGTCTGGCCGCCCAGGGTGGGCAGCAGGGCGTCGGGGCGCTCCTTGGCGATGATCTTCTCGACGAACTCCGGGGTGATCGGCTCGACGTAGGTGGCGTCGGCGATCTCCGGGTCGGTCATGATCGTCGCCGGGTTGGAGTTGACGAGGACCACGCGCAGGCCCTCGGCCTTGAGCACGCGGCACGCCTGGGTGCCGGAGTAGTCGAACTCGGCGGCCTGGCCGATGACGATCGGGCCGGAGCCGATGACCAGGACGGACTGGATATCGGTGCGCTTAGGCACGCTGGCCCTCCATCAGGGATACGAAGCGGTCGAACAGGTAGGCGGCGTCGTGCGGACCGGCTGCCGCTTCGGGGTGGTACTGGACGGAGAAGGCGGGCTGGTCGAGCAGCTGGAGCCCCTCCACGACGTTGTCGTTCAGGCAGACGTGCGAGACCTCGGCGCGGCCGAACTCGGTGTCGCTGACCTTGTCGAGCGGCGCGTCGACGGCGAAGCCGTGGTTGTGCGCGGTGACCTCGACCTTGCCGGTCGTCCGGTCCTGGACCGGCTGGTTGATGCCCCGGTGGCCGTACTTCAGCTTGTAGGTGCCGAAGCCGAGGGCGCGGCCGAGGATCTGGTTGCCGAAGCAGATGCCGAACAGCGGCGTCTTCCGCTCCAGGACGGCGCTCATCAGCGCGACCGGGCCGTCGGCCGTCGCCGGGTCGCCGGGTCCGTTGGAGAAGAACACGCCGTCCGGCTCGACCGCGTAGATCTCGTCGGCCGTGGCGGTGGCGGGCAGCACGTGCACCTCGATGCCGCGCTCCGCCATGCGGTGCGGGGTCATGCCCTTGATGCCGAGGTCGACGGCGGCGACCGTGAAGCGCTTCTCGCCGACCGCGGGGACGACGTACGCCTCCTTCGTCGCGACCTCCTCGTAGAGGCTCGCGCCCTTCATGTGCGGCTGGGCCTGCACGCGCGCGAGAAGCTCGGACTCGGGGGCGATCGCCTCGCCGGAGAAGATGCCGGCGCGCATGGAGCCGCGCTCGCGCAGGTGGCGGGTGAGGGCGCGGGTGTCGATCCCGCTGATGCCGACGACGCCCTGGGCGACCAGCTCGTCGTCCAGGGAGCGCTTGGCCCGCCAGTTGGACGGCACGCGCGCGGGGTCGCGCACGACGTAGCCGGAGACCCAGATGCGCGCGGACTCGTCGTCCTCGTCGTTCCAGCCGGTGTTGCCGATCTGGGGGGCGGTCGCGACGACGATCTGCCGGTCGTACGACGGGTCGGTGAGGGTCTCCTGGTAGCCGGTCATACCGGTGGAGAACACGGCCTCGCCGAAGGTCTCCCCCACGGCCCCGTAGGCGCGGCCGCGGAAGGTGCGGCCGTCCTCCAGGACGAGTACGGCGGGAGTCTTCGCGGCTCCCCTGGTGGAGGTCGTCATCGTGCGCCTTCCGTGTCGTTGGTCATCTGGTTCAGGGTGTCGGCCCACTCGGTGTGCTCGGCCGAGCGGTCGGAGCGGAAGCCGGAGTCGATCAGCTTGTCGCCGTGCGCCCAGGTCACCACCAGCAGTCCGCCCTCGGTGAGGACCTTGCCGGCGATGCCCTTGTCGAGCCGGGCGCCGCGCAGCGCGGCGGTGGGGACGAAGAAGTCGGTCGCTCCGGGACGTTCGACCTCCAGGCCCTCGTCGGTCAGGGTGAGCTCGGCCCGGCTGCGGGTGCCGAGGCCGTGGGCCACGATGCGGTCCAGCCACTGCCCGGCGGTGGTGGAGCCGTGGTAGCGGCCGCTCATGCTCAGTCTCACCGGGCCGGTCTCGTCCGGCGCGGTGGGCAGGGCCGGGAGGTCGCCCTGGAGGGTGCCGCGCCACTTCCATCCCTCGCGCATCAGCCAGTAGACGAGCGCGACGAAGAGGGCGAGTCCGACCAGCCAGCCGATGCGGCCGGGCCAGTTGGTGACGTCGGCCGACTTCTCGGCCTCGGCCAGCAGGATTACAGGTGTCACGTGAGCTTCCCGTCGACGAGCGTGGCCTTGCCCCGCAGCCACGTGTGCGTCACACGGCCCGGCAGCTCACGCCCCTGGTACGGGGTGTTGCGGCTGCGCGAGGCGAAGCCCGCGGGGTCCACCGGGCCACGGTATTCCGTGTCGACGAGGGTGAGGTTGGCGGGCTCACCTGCCGAGACGGGACGTCCATGGCCGGTGGCCTGTCCGATCTGCGCGGGCCTGGCGGACATGCGGTCGGCCACGCCGGCCCAGTCCAGCAGGCCCGTGGCGACCATCGTCTCCTGGACCACCGACAGCGCGGTCTCCAGGCCCACCATGCCCATGGCGGCCGCGGCCCACTCGCAGTCCTTGTCCTCGTGCGGGTGCGGGGCGTGGTCGGTGGCGACGATGTCGATCGTGCCGTCGGCGAGCGCCTCGCGCAGGGCGTGCACGTCCCGCTCGGTGCGCAGCGGCGGGTTGACCTTGTAGACGGGGTTGTAGGTGCGCACGAGCTCGTCGGTGAGGAGCAGGTGGTGCGGGGTGACCTCGGCGGTGACCTGGATGCCGCGGGACTTGGCCCAGCGGACGATCTCCACGGAGCCGGCGGTCGAGAGGTGGCAGATGTGGACGCGGGAGCCGACGTGCTCGGCGAGCAGGACGTCCCGCGCGATGACCGACTCCTCGGCGACGGCCGGCCAGCCGCCGAGGCCCAGCTCGGCGGAGACGACGCCCTCGTTCATCTGGGCGCCCTCGGTCAGGCGCGGCTCCTGGGCGTGCTGCGCGACGACGCCGCCGAAGGCCTTCACGTACTCCAGGGCGCGGCGCATGATCACGGCGTCGTCCACGCACTTGCCGTCGTCGGAGAAGACGGTGACGCCGGCCGCGGACTCGTGCATGGCGCCCAGCTCGGCGAGCTTCTTGCCCTCCAGGCCGACGGTGACGGCGCCGATGGGCTGCACGTCGCAGTAGCCGTGGTCCCGGCCGAGCCGGTAGACCTGCTCGACGACGCCGGCGGTGTCGGCGACCGGGAAGGTGTTGGCCATGGCGAAGACGGCGGTGTAGCCGCCGCTCGCCGCGGCGCGGGTGCCGGTGAGGACCGTCTCGGAGTCCTCGCGGCCCGGCTCGCGCAGGTGGGTGTGCAGGTCGACCAGGCCCGGCAGCAGCACCCGGCCGGCGGCCTCCACGACCTCGGCGCCCTCGGCGGACAGCCCGCTGCCCACCTCGGCGATGGTCTCGCCGTCGATCAGGACGTCCTGCGGCTCGCCGCCGAGCACCTTCGCACCACGGATCAGGATCTTGCTCATGCTGTTACTTCTCCTCGGAACCGGTGGGGCGGGTGACGGCGGGTTCGTTGCCGCCGAGCAGCAGGTACAGGACGGCCATCCGGATGGAGACGCCGTTGGCGACCTGCTCGATGGCCGTGCAGCGGTCGGAGTCGGCGACCTCGGCGGTGATCTCCATGCCGCGGACCATGGGGCCGGGGTGCATCACGATGGCGTGCTCGGGCAGCTTGGCCATGCGGTCGCCGTCGAGGCCGTAGCGCCGGGAGTACTCGCGCTCGGTCGGGAAGAAGGCCGCGTTCATGCGCTCGCGCTGGACCCGCAGCATCATCACCGCGTCGCACTTGGGCAGGGTGCTGTCGAGGTCGTACGACACCTCGCAGGGCCAGTTCTCGACGCCGACCGGCACCAGGGTGGGCGGGGCGACCAGGGTGACCTCGGCGCCGAGGGTGTGCAGCAGGTCGACGTTGGAGCGGGCGACCCGGCTGTGCAGGACGTCCCCGACGACGGTGATCCGCCTGCCGGACAGGTCCTGGCCGAGTCCGGCGTCCCGGCCGACCAGCCGACGGCGCATGGTGAAGGCGTCCAGCAGGGCCTGGGTGGGGTGCTGGTGGGTGCCGTCGCCGGCGTTGATGACCGCGGCGTCGACCCAGCCGGAGTTCGCCAGGCGGTAGGGGGCACCGGAGGCGCCGTGCCGGATGACGACGGCGTCCACGCCCATCGCCTCCAGGGTCTGGGCGGTGTCCTTCAGGGACTCGCCCTTGGACACCGAGGACCCCTTGGCGGAGAAGTTGATCACGTCCGCGGAGAGGCGCTTCTCGGCGGCCTCGAAGGAGATCCGGGTGCGCGTGGAGTCCTCGAAGAAGAGGTTGACGATCGTGCGGCCGCGCAGGGTCGGCAGTTTCTTGATCGGCCGGTCGGCGACCCGGGCCATCTCCTCGGCGGTGTCGAGGATCAGGACGGCGTCGTCGCGGGTGAGGTCGGCGGCCGAGATGAGATGACGCTGCATCTGTCAGGCTCCGTAAGGCAGTTCATTCGGGAGATATGGGGCAAACGGGCGCGTGTGCGGGCACGCCGAAGCGGCGCGGCGCCTGAGTTGCTACTGGTCGGCCTTCACACCGAGCAGCACGGTGTCACGACCGTCCTCCTCGGCGAGCTGGACCTTGACCGTCTCCCGCAGCGACGTGGGGAGGTTCTTGCCGACGTAGTCGGCGCGGATGGGCAGTTCGCGGTGGCCGCGGTCGACCAGGACCGCGAGCTGGACCGCGCGCGGGCGCCCGATGTCGTTCAGGGCGTCGAGGGCGGCGCGGATGGTGCGGCCCGAGAAGAGCACGTCGTCGACGAGGACGACGAGCTTGCCGTCGAGGCCGTCACCGGGGATCTCGGTGCGGGCCAGCGCACGCGGCGGGTGCATGCGCAGGTCGTCGCGGTACATGGTGATGTCGAGGGAGCCGACGGGGACCTTGCGGTCGGTGATCTGCTCAAGCTTGGCGGCGAGCCGCTGGGCGAGGAAGACGCCGCGGGTCGGGATGCCGAGGAGCACCACGTCGTCGGCGCCCTTGGCGCGCTCGACGATCTCGTGGGCGATGCGGGTCAACACCCGCGCGATGTCGGGACCCTCGAGAACGGGTCGCGCATCGGCTGCCTGTGCGCTGGCGTGCGTGTCCATACGAAACGGACCTCCTTCTCCGCCTCACGGGACGGACCTTAAAGGACGTCGGATTTGCGCCATCCACCGTAGCAGGTTCCCCGGAGGTCTCGATCACCCGCTTGGCCTAATCGGCCGGCACCGGCACGGAAGAGTCGGGGTGGCCCATTCGGCTTGACGCATGAGAGTCACGCTGCGTAACCTCACAGTGAGTTACCAGCCGCGCGGCGGGAAGACAGCCGGCCGCGTCGACACAGTGTCCGGGGAGCTATATGTCCAGCGAATACGCCAAACAGCTCGGGGCCAAGCTCCGGGCCATCCGCACCCAGCAGGGCCTTTCCCTCCACGGTGTCGAGGAGAAGTCCCAGGGTCGCTGGAAGGCCGTGGTGGTCGGTTCCTACGAGCGCGGTGACCGTGCCGTGACCGTCCAGCGTCTCGCCGAGCTGGCCGATTTCTATGGCGTCCCGGTGCAGGAACTGCTGCCGGGCACCACGCCGGGCGGAGCCGCCGAGCCGCCGCCGAAGCTCGTCCTGGACCTTGAGCGGCTCGCCACGGTGCCGGCCGAGAAGGCGGGCCCGCTGCAGCGCTACGCGGCGACGATCCAGTCCCAGCGCGGCGACTACAACGGCAAGGTGCTCTCGATCCGCCAGGACGACCTGCGCACCCTCGCCGTGATCTACGACCAGTCCCCCTCGGTCCTCACCGAGCAGCTGATCAGCTGGGGCGTCCTGGACGCGGACGCCCGCCGCGCCGTGGCCACGCACGAAGACGCCTGACCCCGCCGAACACCTCAGCAGAAACGTGCCGCCGGGGCGGCCGGAACCACCTGGTTCCGGCCGCCCCGGCGGCGTTTCACGTCTGCGCTGGCGCGCCCCGGTACCGGACGCCGGGAGGGCGTCCCACGGCGGCCACGGGACCTCTCCGGCCGGTGCGGACACGCCTGAGGGGCGCGGAGGACCGCACGACGGGCCGCGGACGACCCGCGGCCGGCGTACTGCGGTCTCCCGGCGCCCCTCGTACGACGTCGGCCACCCCGGGGGGCGGTTCGGTCAGGCCCGGCGGAGCGTGGGCTTCAGTTCCTTCAGACGCCCCAGCAGACCGTTGACGAACGAGGGCGAGTCGTCCGTCGAGAACTCCTTCGCCAGCTGCACCATCTCGTCCAGGACGACGGCGTCCGGGGTCTCGTCGACCCAGATCAGCTCGTACGCGCCCAGCCGCAGGATGTTGCGGTCGACGACCGGCATCCGGTCGAGCGTCCAGCCCACGGCGTACTGGGCGATCAGCTCGTCGATGCGCCGCGCGTGCTCCGCGTAGCCCTCGACCAGCTGCATCGTGTACTCGCTGACCGGCGGCTGTCGCGTGTCGGACCGGGAGAGCCGGATCCAGTCCGCGAGGACCGTCAGGACGTCGGCGCCGCGCTGGTCGCCCTCGAAGAGGATCTGGAAGGCGCGCTTGCGGGCCGTGTTGCGGGCAGCCACGGTTAGCTGTTCACCCGGCCGAGGTAGTCGCTGCTGCGGGTGTCGACCTTGATCTTCTCACCGGTGGTGATGAAGAGCGGGACCTGGATCTGGTGACCGGTCTCCAGGGTGGCGGGCTTGGTGCCACCGGTGGAGCGGTCGCCCTGGACGCCCGGCTCGGTCTCCTGGACGACCAGCTCGACGGCGGCCGGCAGCTCGACGAAGAGCACCTCGCCCTCGTGCTGGGCGACGGTGGCCGTGAAGCCCTCGATGAGGAAGTTGGCGGCGTCGCCGACGGCCTTGCGGTCGACCATCAGCTGGTCGTAGGTCTCCATGTCCATGAAGACGAAGTAGTCGCCGTCCATGTACGAGAACTGCATGTCGCGCTTGTCGACAGTGGCCGTCTCGACCTTGACGCCGGCGTTGAAGGTCTTGTCGACGACCTTGCCGGAGAGCACGTTCTTGAGCTTGGTGCGCACGAAGGCCGGGCCCTTGCCGGGCTTGACGTGCTGGAACTCGACGACGGACCAGAGCTGGCCGCCTTCGAGCTTGAGCACCATGCCGTTCTTGAGGTCGTTCGTGGAAGCCACGGTTGCGGAATCTCCTGGACTGACGTACGACCCCGGGTCTCGCGCTCAGCGAGAGGCTAGAGCGCGAGCAGCTCCTTGGTCGTGATGGTGAGTAGCTCGGGTCCGCCGTCCGCCTCGGGGCGTACGACGAGCGTGTCATCGATCCGGACACCGCCCCGGCCCGGGAGGTGGACCCCCGGTTCGACGGTGACCGGCACGCAAGCGTCCAGTTTACCCATGGCCGCGGGGGCCAGCTGCGGGTCCTCGTCGATTTCGAGTCCGACACCGTGTCCGGTCAGCGGTGGCAGTGCTTCCGCATACCCGGCGGAGTCCAGGACCTGCCGTGCCGCGCGGTCGACGTCACGGTAGGCGGCGCCCGGCGCCAGGGACTCGCGTCCGGAGCGCTGAGCGGCGAAGACCAGGTCGTAGAGCTCGATCTGCCAGTCGGCGGGCGAGGTCCCGATGACGAAGGTGCGGCCGATCTCGCAGCGGTAGCCGCGGTAGGTGGCACCCAGGCAGACGGAGAGGAAGTCGCCCTCCTCCACCCGCCGGTCGGTCGGGCGGTGGCCGCGCCGGCCGGAGTGCGGTCCGGTGGCCACGGAGGTGGGGAAGGCCGGGCCGTCGGCACCGTGGTCGACCAGGCGCCGCTCCAGCTCCAGCGCCAGGTGCCGCTCGGTACGGCCGACCAGGATGGACTCCAGCAGCTCGCCGAGCGCCTGGTCGGCGATCTCCGCACCGATGCGCAGGCAGGAGATCTCCTCCTCGTCCTTGACGACCCTGAGCTGTTCCACGGCCCCGCCGATGTCGGCGAGACGCACGGCGGGGGCGACCGACGTCAGCGTCCTGTGCCGGGCCACGGTGAGGTGGTGTTCCTCGACCGCCAGGGAATCGGCGCCCTGCGCCGCGGCGAGGCCGGCCGCGGCGACCGCCGCGTCACCGGCCGGCGTGGGCAGCACGTGCAGCCGCAGGTTCTCGTCGGGCCGGCCTTCGTAGGGGCGGTCCTCGGGCGGCCCGGCGCAGACGAGCAGGTCCTCGCGCCTACCGAGGAGCAGGACGGCGCCCTGAGGGGCTGCGGCCGCGAGATAGCGCACGTTGGCGGGGCGGGTGACGAGCGCTGCCGCGGTACCGGCCGCGTTGAAGTGTTCCCTCAGGCGGGATCGGCGGTTCGCGTACACCTCTGACATGAGATGAGCGTAGGAGTTTTGACCGATTTGTGCCGGTTGGGTGGGGCCGAGTGGGGTTCGCGTGGAGGTCCGCGCCCCCGTCTCACCAGCTCGGCGGGCTCGCGATCGCCCTGGCCAGGACCTCGTCCAGCACCCGCGCGGTGCCCGGGACGTCGAGCTGGGAGTTGTCGATGATCGGGAGGCCCGAGCCGTACCAGCCGGCCATGCGGCCGTGGATGCGGGCCACCTCCTCGTCGGTGAGGCGGCGGTTGCCGGAGCGCTCCGCGTTGCGCTCCAGGACGATGTCCAGGCCAGGCAGCAGGACGACCGGCAGCAGCCCGGGGCCCACGTGGCGCTTCCAGCCGCCGAGCCCGA
Organism: Streptomyces albidicamelliae; assembly: GCF_025642175.1. Taxonomy (NCBI): domain Bacteria; kingdom Bacillati; phylum Actinomycetota; class Actinomycetes; order Kitasatosporales; family Streptomycetaceae; genus Streptomyces; species Streptomyces albidicamelliae. The sequence continues at coordinate 1,788,625 of NZ_CP106795.1, forward strand.
CGACCGGACGGTCCGGGAAGACGGCGTCGTCCAGGATGCAGGAGATGCCGTTGGCCAGGAAGTTGCGGGCGGCGAAGCCACAGGTGCGGCGGGCCAGGCGGTACTGGGCCTCGGAGTTGTCGTTCCAGCCGGTCTGGGGGTCGGCGAAGCCCGAGCGGACCCATTCGCGGACGTCGTCCAGGCTGATGTGGGCCGTGGGGACGCGGCGGTGGTCCGCCCAGTACTTGGCCACGCTCGTCTTGCCCGCGCCCGCCGGGCCGATCAGCAGGACGGCCAGGGTGGTGGCCGTCGGGTCCGGGACCACCGCGGCGGGCGGCGCCATGGGCACGCCGACCGGGCCGCCGGGTGGCAGGGACAGGTGACCGGTGGTATCGGGGGCCGGCTGCGCGGGGGTGTGCGGTGGGGGCGGCGGCACGGGAGCGGACGCGGCCGGGAAGCTCGGCGCCGGGGGCGGCGGGGGGACGGGCGCGGGCCCCTGGGAGCTGCCCTGGTGCGGGCCCGGGTGGTGCCCGGCCGGCGCCCAGCCGGCGTGCGGCACCTGCCCCGGCCGGTGCGGCGGAGGCAGCTCAGACCCCACTGCGTGCTGCATCCGTTGCCACTCCGTCTCGTCGCTCGGCTCGTCCGCCGCCGGGGCGCCCGGGGCGGTGTCGCGCCCCTCCGGCACACCCGCTGCGGGCAGTTGGTGCTGGCAACGGGGGTGCACCCCGCGCCGTACCGAACGGTACCGTCCCCGGCCGTCGTTTGGTGAAACGGCCGGGGGCGGCCCGAAGTGCCCGTTCCGCAAAGGAAATCGGACCGAGGGAAAACGGGCGTACGGAACAGTGCGGGACCTACTGGCCCACTTCTCCGTAGGCGGCGAGCAGGACGGCCGGGTCGGGGCCCTCCAGGACGGTCGGCTTGCCGAGCGAGTCGAGGACGATGAAGCGCAGCAGGTCGCCGCGCGACTTCTTGTCGACCTTCATCGCCTCCAGCAGCTTGGGCCACTGGTCGTAGCGGTAGTGCAGCGGCAGGCCGACGGACTCCAGCACCGTGCGGTGCCGGTCCGCGGTAGCGTCGTCCAAACGGCCCGCGAGGCGGCCCAGTTCGGCGGCGAAGTGCATGCCGACCGCGACCGCGGCGCCGTGCCGCCACTTGTAGCGCTCGTTCTTCTCGATGGCGTGGCCGAGCGTGTGGCCGTAGTTGAGGATCTCCCGCAGACCCGACTCCTTCAGGTCCGAGGAGACGACCTCGGCCTTCACCCGGATCGACCGCTCGATCAGCTCGGCCGTGTGCGGACCCGCCGGGGTCCGGGCGGCCTCGGGGTCGGACTCGATCAGCTCCAGGATCACCGGGTCGGCGATGAAGCCCGCCTTGATGACCTCCGCGAGACCGGAGACGTAGTCGTGCACCGGCAGGGAGTCCAGCGCGGCCAGGTCGCACAGCACGCCGGCCGGCGGGTGGAAGGCGCCCACCAGGTTCTTGCCCTCGGCGGTGTTGATGCCGGTCTTGCCGCCGACCGCCGCGTCGACCATCGCCAGCACGGTGGTCGGCACCGCGATCCAGCGCACCCCGCGCAGCCAGGTCGCGGCCACGAAACCGGCCAGGTCCGTGGTCGCGCCGCCGCCCACGCCGACGACGACGTCGGTGCGCGTGAAGCCGGACTGGCCCAGCGCCTTCCAGCAGTAGGCGGCGACCTCGGCGGTCTTGGCCTCCTCCGCGTTGGGCACCTGGATCGCGACGGCCTCGTAGCCCTGCCCGGCCAGGTCGGCGCGGAGCGCGTCACCGGTCTCGGCCAGCGCCTCCGGGTGGATCACCGCCACCCGCTTGGCCTTCGGTCCGATCAGCCCGGCCAGTTCGCCCAGGAGCTGCCGGCCGACCAGCACCTCGTAGGCGTCGGTCCCGGCGCTGCCGGCGACCTGGATCCGGGTGACTGACTCGCTCATGCTTCCTTCAACTCCAGTGCGTCGAGCGCTGCTCGGGTGACCTCTTCGGGGGTGCGGCCGTCCGTCGCCACGACGGCGGTGGCGACCTCCTCGTACAGGTGCCGCCGCGCCTCCATCAGCTCGCGCCACTGCTTGCGCGGGTTGACCGAGAGCAGCGGGCGGGCCACGTTGAGGCCGGTGCGCCTGACGGCCTCCTCCACGTCCATGGACAGGTAGACCACCCGGTGCCCGGCCAGCAGCGCCCGGGTCTCCGCGTCGAGGACGGCACCGCCGCCGAGCGCGAGGACGCCCTCGTGCCCGGCGAGCGCGTCCCGCACCGCCCGCTTCTCGATGGCGCGGAAGGCGGACTCGCCCTCCCCCACGAAGATGTCGGCGATGCTGCGGCCCTCGGCGGCCACGATGTCCTCGTCGGTGTCCCGGAACCCGGTGCCGAGCCGTTCGGCGAGCAGCCGGCCCACGGTGGACTTGCCCACGCCCATCGGACCGACGAGTACGAGAGCAGGCATGGCGCTCACCGGATCTGCAGGTGGTCGAGGTACGAGCGCACGTTGCGCCGGGTCTCGGCCACGCTGTCGCCGCCGAACTTCTCCGCGACCGCGTCGGCCAGGACCAGCGCGACCATCGCCTCGGCGACGATGCCGGCGGCCGGCACGGCGGACACGTCCGAGCGCTGGTGGTGCGCCTGGGCCGCCTCGCCGGTGGTGACGTCGACCGTCCGCAGCGCCCGCGGCACGGTCGCGATCGGCTTCATCGCGGCACGCACCCGCAGCAGCTCACCGGTGGACAGGCCGCCCTCGGTGCCGCCCGCGCGGCCGGAGGTGCGCCGGATGCCCTCGTCGGTCCGCACGATCTCGTCGTGCGCCTGGGAACCGGGCACCCGGGCCAGCTCGAAGCCGTCACCGATCTCGACGCCCTTGATCGCCTGGATGCCCATCAGGGCGCCGGCCAGACGGGCGTCCAGCTTGCGGTCCCAGTGCACGTGCGAGCCGAGACCGACCGGAACGCCGTAGGCCAGCACCTCGACCACACCGCCGAGGGTGTCGCCGTCCTTGTGGGCCTGGTCGACCTCGGCGACCATCGCCTTGGAGGTGTCCGCGTCCAGGCAGCGCAGCGGGTCGGCGTCCAGCCTCTCCACGTCGGCCGGCGTCGGGTACACGCCCTGCGGGGCCTTCACGGAGCAGAGCTCGACCACGTGCGAGACGATCTCGATGCCCGCGGTCTCCTTCAGGTAGGAGCGGGCCACGGCGCCCAGCGCCACCCGTGCCGCGGTCTCCCGGGCCGAGGCGCGCTCCAGGATCGGGCGGGCCTCGTCGAAGCCGTACTTCTGCATGCCCGCCAGGTCGGCGTGGCCGGGCCGGGGCCGGGTCAGCGGCGCGTTGCGGGCGAGCCCGGCCAGCACCTCGGGATCGACCGGGTCGGCCGCCATGACCTGATCCCACTTGGGCCACTCGGTGTTGCCCACCATGATCGCCACCGGGGAACCGAGGCTCAGTCCGTGCCGGACGCCACCCAGGAAGGTGATCTCGTCCCGCTCGAACTTCATCCGCGCACCGCGGCCGTAACCGAGCCGTCGCCGTGCCAGGTGGTCCGCCACCATCTCCGTGGTGATCGGCACGCCGGCGGGAAGGCCCTCCAGCGTTGCGACCAGTGCCGGACCGTGGGACTCCCCCGCGGTCAGCCAACGCAGCCTGCTCAACGGTGCTCCTCAGTGTTCGCGCCCGGTACTGCCCTCAGTACGCGTGTCCGCGCGTACGGCGACGGCGCGGCCGGATGCGCGACCCCGGCACGCCACCTACGATCCTCCCACGTCCGGGGCCGGTGTCCGGCCGCCGGTCCAGCAGGCGGACGGCACGGCGGCGGTCAGCGGGCGGCGAGCGCCTTCTCGCCGGCGTGCCGCATGGCCTCCAGCGGGGCCGGGGAGCGGCCGGTCATCTGCTCGACCTGGAGGACGGCCTGGTGGACGAGCAGGTCGAGCCCGCTGACCACGGCTCCCCCGAACATGGACCAGCGGGCCGCCAGCTCGGTGGGCCAGGGGTCGTAGAGCACGTCGAAGAGGGTGGTGGGGCGCTCGGGTACGGCGGTGGCGAGGGCGTCGGTCGTCCCGGCCGGCGTCGTGGCGATCACCAGCGGGGCGCGCAGTGCCTCGGCCGCGTCCGCCCAGTCCGCGGTGCGTACGTCCACGTCCAGCCGCTCGCCCCACTCGCGCATCTCCGCGGCGCGGGCCTCGCTGCGGACGTAGGCGACGACCTCGCCGGTGCAGATCCGGGCCAGCGCGGCCAGCGCGGAGGAGGCGGTGGCGCCGGCGCCGAGGATCGCGGCGGAGGGGACCTCCTCGATCCCGTGCTCGCGCAGGGCGGCGACCATGCCCGGGATGTCGGTGTTGTCGCCGAGGCGGCGGCCGTCCTCGGTGAGGACCACCGTGTTGACCGCGTCGACGGAGGCGGCCGTGTCGCTGATTTCGTCCAGCAGCGGGATGACGGCCCGCTTGAGCGGCATCGTGAGCGACAGCCCCGCCCACTCCGCCCCGAGCTCTTCGAGGAACCCGGGCAGTGCCGCCTCGTCGACCTCGAATCGGTCGTAGGACCAGTCGTTGAGACCGAGTTCGTCGTACGCGGCCCGGTGCAGCACCGGGGAGAGGGAGTGCGCGATGGGCGAACCGAGCACGGCGGCCCGGCGTCTCACAGTCATCAGTTCTTCTTCCGCGACGCGTTCCACTCGTTCACGAGCTTCTCGTGCTCCTCGAGCGTCCTGGTGAACTTGCTGGTCTTGCCGTCCATCGAGATGAAGTAGTACCAGCCGTCGTCGGTCGGGTCGAGCGCGCCCTTGAGCGCCTCCTCGCCGGGGTTGCTGATGGGTCCCGGCGGCAGGCCCTTGGAGAAGTACGTGTTGTACGGGTTGTTGTACTTGCGCAGCTCGGCGATGCTCAGGTCGATCTTGCTCTGGTTCTTCACGTAGTTGTACGTGGAGTCGAACTCCAGCCGCCCGTAGGTCTGCGGGTTGTCCGGTTCGAGGCGGTTGTAGACGACCTCGGCCATCTTGCGGAAGTCGTCGTGGCTCGTGCCCTCGGCCTGCACCAGGCTCGCCACGGTGAGCAGCTGCCAGGGGCTGTCGAGCCCGAGGACCTTGGCCTTCTTCTCCAGACCCAGTTCCTGGTACGTCGAGGCGGCCTGGGACACCATGCTCTTCAGCACGGCGTCAGGCTCCTGGCCCTTCGCGACCGGGTAGCTGGAGGGGTAGAGGAAACCTTCGAGCGGGTCCTTGAGGTTGGGGTGGTTCAGCGCCCAGGCCGGCAGGCCGAGGTGCTTGTAGTCCTTCTTCGCGACGCGCGCCGTGGTGCCCACCTTCACGCCGAGGCGTTTGTCGATCATGCTGTAGATCTCGGTGTTGCGCCGCCCCTCGGCGATGATCAGGTTGCTGCGGCTCTTCGGACTGAGCATCAGCTCCACCGCGCTCGCGGCGGACATCTCCTTCTGGAGGGTGTAGACACCGTCCTGGAGCCCCTTGCCCCGGGGGTTGGCCTGGAGCGCGGAGACGAACGCGGCCGCGCTCTCGACGACTCCCGCCTCCTTCAGCTTCTCGCCGATGGCCCAGCCGCCGGCCCCCTTGGGGATGGTGACCGTGATCTGCTCGCCGTTGCCGCTGCCCGCGTAGTCCGGGGCCGCGCCGAAACGATTTTGGTAGAACTTGTAGCCGAAGTAGCCGACCCCGCCGAGGCCACCGCCGAAGACGAGGACGACCACCATGCAGGCGCACCCGGTGCGCCCTTTCTTCTTCTTGACGGGCTTGCGGCCCTTGCCGCGCTTCTCGCGCCGGCTCTGGAGCTCGTGCTCCTCGTCGTCCTCGCCCCCGTCTCCCGCGAAGAAGGCGTGCTCCTCCTCGTCGGCCGCGGGTTCCGGTTGCGGTTCCGGTTCCGGGCGGCGGCGGCCGGGCGGCACCGGCGGCGGGTAGGCGTCCTCGGTGCCGTAGAGGTCGGGCTGTTGTGCGCCGTACGCCGCCGGCTGCTGGCCGTACGGATCACCGGGATCGGCGGCGTAGGGCACCTGGCCGTGGCTGCCGCTGGCGTCCCACGTGCCCTGCTGGAAATGCTGCTGCTGCTGAGCGTGACCTGCGTAATTCTGGTCGTACTGCGGGTGGCCCTGGCCGTCGTAGTGCTGGTGCTGCTGCTGTCCGCCGTACGCGGCCTGCTGTTCCTGGCTCCAGTCGCCGTACTGCGGCTGCTGCGGGTAGGGCTGCTGCGGGTGGCCGCCGTAGGCAGACTGCCGGCCGACGTGCGCCTGCTGCCCTTCCCATCCGCCGTCCCCGTACAACGGGTCCTCCGGATGCCACGGTTCGGAGCCTGGGCCCCGGCCATACTCAGTCATCGATCCCCTAGAGCCGCGAGGCCGACGGACTCGCGGCCGGTGGGCCGGCTTCCGTTCCGCCTCTTGCTGTGCCCCGGCTGTTCGAACACCGGCGCATCGCGCGGAACGTTACCGTATCGCGATCAGATGACCACTTCGACGCCCTCGCCGGGTGCTGTACCTGACACCCGTTCGGATTCCAGGGCCTGCTGCAGGATGATCACAGCGGCGGCCTGGTCGATGACCGAGCGTCCCTTCTTGGACTTCACCCCCGAGGCCCGCAGCCCCTGACTGGCCGTCACGGTCGTCATCCGCTCGTCGACCAGCCGCACCGGCACCGGCCCGATGCCCTTGGCCAACTCCTGCGCGAAGGCACGGACCTTGACGGCGGCCGGGCCCTCGCCCCCCTTAAGGGAGCGAGGGAGGCCGACGACGACCTCGATCGGCTCGTACTCCTCCACCAGCTGCCGCAGCCGGCGGTGGGCGGCCGGGACGTCCCGGCCGGGGACCGTCTCCACCGGGGTGGCGAGGATCCCGTCGGGGTCGCACGAGGCGACCCCGATCCGGGCGTCCCCGACGTCGATCGCGAGTCGACGTCCTCTGCGCATCTTCTCGACCGTTTCTTACGTGGCTTACTTGGCGGTCTCGGCGACGAGACGCTCCACGGCGTCCACGGCGTCGCCGACGGCGGCCGGGTTCTGGCCGCCGCCCTGGGCGACGTCCGGCTTGCCGCCACCGCCGCCGCCGAGGGTCTTGGCGGCCGTGCGGACCAGGTCGCCGGCCTTGAGTCCGCGCTCGCGGGCTGCCTCGTTGGTGGCGATGACGGTCAGCGGCTTGCCGTTGTTGACCGTGAACAGGGCGACCACGGCGGCCCGGCCGCCCTGGATGCGGCCGCGCACGTCGAGGACCAGCCTGCGCAGGTCGTCCGGGGTGGTGCCGTCCGGGACCTGCCCGGTGACCAACGCCACACCGCGCACGTCCTTGGCGGACTCGGCGAGACCGCCGGCGGCCTGCAGCACCTTCTCGGCGCGGAACTTCTCGATCTCCTTCTCGGCGTCCTTCAGCTTGCCGAGCATGGCGGAGACCTTCTCGGGCAGCTCCTCGGGGCGGCCCTTGATCAGCTCCTGGAGCTGGGCCACGACCGTGTGCTCACGGGCGAGGAAGTTGTACGCGTCCACGCCGACGAGGGCCTCGATACGGCGGACACCCGAGCCGATGGAGGACTCGCCGAGCAGCTTCACCAGACCCAGCTGGGCGGTGTTGTGCACGTGCGTGCCGCCGCACAGCTCCTTGGAGAAGTCGCCGATGGTGACCACGCGGACGCGCTCGCCGTACTTCTCGCCGAACTCGGCGATCGCGCCCTGCTTCTTGGCCTCGTCGATCCCCATGACCTCGGCGTGCACGTCGAGGTCGCGGGCGAGCACCTCGTTGATCTTCTGCTCGACGTCGCTCATCACGGCGGTCGGGACCGCGGACGGGGAGCCGAAGTCGAAGCGGAAACGGCCGGGCTGGTTCTCGGAACCGGCCTGGGCGGCCGTCGGACCGAGGGCGTCGCGCAGCGCCTGGTGGGTCAGGTGGGTGGCCGAGTGGGCGCGGGCGATGGCCGTGCGGCGGCGGGCGTCGATGGAGGCGTGGGCCTTGGCGCCGACGGTGACCTCACCGACCTGGACGACACCCTTGTGGACGTACACGCCCGGGACCGGCTTCTGGCAGTCGCGGACCTCGATGACGGCACCGGTGTCGACGCGGATCCGGCCGGTGTCGCCGATCTGGCCGCCGCCCTCGGCGTAGAACGGGGTGCGGTCGAGGACGACCTCGACCTCGTCGCCCTCGGAGGCGGCCGGCGAGGAGACGCCGTCGACGAGCAGACCGACGATCGTGGTCTCGCCCTCGGTGTCGCTGTAGCCGATGAAGTCGGTGGCACCGGCGGCGTCGGCGATCTCGCGGTAGGCGCCCATGTCGGCGTGCCCGGTCTTCTTGGCCTGGGCGTCGGCCTTGGCGCGCTCCCGCTGCTCCTTCATCAGGCGGCGGAAGCCGTCCTCGTCCACGGCCAGCCCCTGCTCGGCGGCCATCTCCAGGGTGAGGTCGATCGGGAAGCCCCAGGTGTCGTGGAGCAGGAAGGCCTTGTCGCCGGAGAGGACGGTGCCGCCGGACTGCTTGGTCTCGGTGACGGCGGTGTCGAGGATGTTGGTGCCGGCCTTCAGCGTCTTGAGGAAGGCGTTCTCCTCGGCGAGGGCGACCTTCTCGATGCGCTCACGGTCGGTGATCAGCTCGGGGTACTGCTGGCCCATCATGCCGATCACGGTGTCGATCAGGTCCTGGACGACCGGACCGGTGGCGCCGAGCAGCCGCATGTTGCGGATGGCGCGGCGCATGATGCGGCGCAGGACGTAGCCGCGGCCCTCGTTGCCCGGGGTGACACCGTCGCCGATGAGCATGGTGGCGGTGCGCATGTGGTCGGTGACGACGCGCAGCGACACGTCGGAGTCGTGGGCGTCGCCGTAGCGGACGCCGGTCAGCGCGGTGGCCTTCTCGATGACGGCCATCGAGGTGTCGATCTCGTACATGTTCTGCACGCCCTGCAGAATCATGGCGAGCCGCTCCAGACCGAGGCCCGTGTCGATGTTCTTGCTCGGCAGTTCCCCGAGGATCTCGAAGTTGTCCTTGCCGATGCCCTCGCCCCGCTCGTACTGCATGAAGACGAGGTTCCAGATCTCCACGTACCGCTCGTCGTTCACGGCCGGGCCGCCCTCGACGCCGAACTCGGGGCCGCGGTCGTAGTTGATCTCGGAGCAGGGGCCGCACGGGCCGGGGACGCCCATGGACCAGTAGTTGTCCTTCATGCCGAGGCGCTGGATGCGCTCCTTCGGCACCCCGACGACCTCGTGCCAGATGCGCTCGGCCTCGTCGTCGTCCTGGTAGACGGTGATCCAGAGCTTCTCCGGCTCCAGGCCGTAACCGCCCTTGTCCTGGGGCGTGGTGAGCAGCTCCCAGGCGTACTTGATGGCGCCTTCCTTGAAGTAGTCGCCGAAGGAGAAGTTGCCGCACATCTGGAAGAACGTGCCGTGGCGGGTGGTCTTGCCGACCTCTTCGATGTCGGGCGTGCGCACGCACTTCTGCACGCTGGTGGCGCGCGCGAAGGGCGGCTTGACCTCACCCAGGAAGTAGGGCTTGAAGGGGACCATGCCGGCGGGGACGAGGAGCAGGGTCGGATCGTCCGCGATGAGCGACGCCGAAGGCACGACGGTGTGCCCGCGCTCCTCGTAGAAGCTCAGCCAGCGGCGGCGAATCTCGGCCGACTCCATCAGTGGTCCTCATTCCGGTTGTACGAGTACGTCGTGTTCTCGATGTACTTCGGGTTGCTGCGGTCGTTCTCGATGGCGGGGTACCGCCGGGGCGCGGGGAGTTCGGGGTCGTCCTGGATGCCGAGGGCCTCCTCCAGCTCGGCCTCCCGCTGCGCCGTGTTGTCGCGGACGTCGAGCGCGAAGCCGACCGCGCGGTCCTTCAGGCGCTGACCCGTCTCCAGTGCCTTGTTCGCCGCGGTCGCGGCGAGGCTCTCCGGGGTGAGCTGCCTGAGCTTGCGGTTGACCTTGGTGGTGGCCCACACACCGGCGGCGACGCCCGTGCTGAACCAGAACGTACGACGGAACATCGCTCGGTCTCAGTCCTTACTTCCGCTTGCGTCGTGCGGCGGGAACCGTGCGGCCCACGATCACGGTACGCCGGGGCGACTTGGCCGGCACGTCCTCCTTGCGGCCGCCCAGTGCGCGGCGCACGCCGTACCCGAAGGCCGCGACCTTGACCAGCGGCCCGCCGAAGGTGGAGGCGACGGTGCCGGCCAGCGCGGAGGCGTTCGACGTGACCTCCTGGACGTCGGAGGCGATCGCGTCGACCCGGTCGATCTGGGTCTGCGCGGAGCGCACGGTCGCGGAGGCGTCGGCGAGCAACGGGACGGCCTGGTCGGTCACATCGGCCACGAGCTTGGTGGTCGCCTTGAGCGTCTGGGCCAGCCTCGCCAGTGCGACGGCGAGGAAGGAGACCAGGATCGCCCAGAAGACGGCCACCAGGATCCCGGCCACCTCTCCACCGGACACTGTGCGCACCCACTCCCTCAAACGTGCCTGAGCATCGAAAAAGTCGTGGCCCCGAGCCTATCGCGCCGGGGCCGGGGCTCCGTACCGGATTCCCCGGTGCCGCGCACGCGGTCGCGGGAAGCGATTGTACGGAATGAACACACTTCAGTACGCTCCGTGTCCCATGCGAGGTCCTCAGAGCCCCGGCCCCTGGACGGACGCCGGTCCGCCCCTCGAACTGACCGCTTTCGTCGGGCGCTCGACCGAGCTCGCCGCGCTGACGGCGGCGCTCGACGGGGCCCGGCTGGTGACGGTGACCGGGGTCGGCGGCGTCGGCAAGTCCCGGCTGGCCGTGCGGGCGGCGGCGCGGTGGGCGGCCGGTGCCCCGGCGGACGGCCCGGTCCGGGGGCGGGCGGAGCTGGCGCCGGTGCGGGATCCGCAGTTCGTGGAGTACGCGGTCCTGGAGGCGCTGGGCCTGACCGACCACACCGCGCGGATGCCCCGCCAGGTGCTGCTGGAGCAGCTGGCCGGCCGCCGGGTGCTGCTGGTGCTGGACGGGTACGAGCACCTGGTGGAGGCCTGCGCCGGGCTGGTGGCGGAGCTGCTGCGCACACTGCCGGAGCTGCGGGTGCTGGCCGCGGGCCGGCGTCCGCTGGGGCTGGCCGGCGAGCGGTTGTTCCCGCTGGCCCCGCTGGGCGCGGACGAGGCGGCGGAACTGTTCACCGGACGGGCCCGGGAACAGGGGCTGCGGGTGACCGACGGCCCCGAGGTGCGGGAGCTGTGCCGGCGCCTCGAAGGGATCCCGCTGGCGCTCGAACTGGCGGCGGGACGATTGCGGGCCCTCTCCCCGGCCCAGCTGCTCCAGCGGCTCGACGACCGGTTCCGGCTGCTGACCGGCGGCGACCGCGACGCGCTGCCCCGGCACCAGACGCTGCGCACCGCGATCGGCTGGAGCCACGAGCTGTGCACGCCCGCCGAACGGCTGCTGTGGGCCCGGCTGTCGGTGTTCGCGCAGACCTTCGACCTGGAGGCGGCCGAGTACGTGTGCAGCGGGGACGGACTGGCCGCCGAGGACGTGCTGGACGTGCTGTCGGAGCTGCTCGCCCAGTCCGTCATCGCCCGCGAGGAGGCCCCGGCGGGCCCCCGCTACCGGATGCTGGACACCGTGCGTGCCTACGGCGCCGACTGGCTGGAGGCGACGGGGGACGCGGCCCGGCTGCGCCGGCGGCACCGCGACTGGTACCTGGGCCTTGCGACCTGGTGCGAGCTGGACTGGTTCTCGCCCCGGCAGCGGGAGGTGGCCGACCGGGTCGACGCGGAGCTGCCCAATCTGCGGGCCGCGCTGGAGTTCTGCCTGACCGAGCCGGAGGAGGCGCATCTCGGGCAGTACCTGGCGGGTTCGCTGTGGTTCTGCTGGGTGGGCTGCGGGCGGCTGGCGGAGGGGCGCCGCTGGCTGGAGCGCAGTGTGGAGCTGGACTCGGAGTACGAGCAGTCGCGGCTCAAGGCGCTGTGGGTGCTGGGCTACGTGGCGATCCTGCAGGGCGACACCGTGCCCGCGTTCCAGGCGCTGCGGGAGTGCCGCGAGCAGGCGGAGCGGTCGGCCGATCCGACGGCGGCGGCCTACGCGGAGCACCGCTCCGGCTGCCTGGCCCTGGTCACCGACGACATGGCCCGTGCGGAAACGCTGCTGCGGTCGGCGCTGGACCGCTATCGGCGGATCGGGGAGCTCAACAGCAACGTGCTGATGGGCCAGGTGGAACTGGCCATGACCCGGGCCTTCCAGGGGGACCTGGCGGACGCGGTGCGGCTGTGCGAGGACGTGCGCCGGGTGTGCGAGGACCACGGGGAGCGCTGGGCGCGGTCGTACGCGCTCTACGTGCTGGCGTACGCGGCCCTGCTGGACGGCGGCGCCGAGCGGGCGCGGGAGCTGCTGGCGGACTGCCTGCGCCATGTGCACGCCTTCCACGACCTGCTGGGCTCGGTGCTGGCCATCGAGTTGCTGGCGCTGGTGACCGCCTCCCAGGGCGACCCGGCCGAGGCGGCGGTGCTGCAGGGCGCGGCGGCCGGGATGTGGCCGTCCGTCGGGCTGCCGCTGTTCGGCTCGGCGTACTTCAACGCCCCGCACGAGCAGTGCGAGGCGGCCGCCCGGCAGGCCCTCGGGGACGCGCGGTACGAGGAGTGCGTACGGGTGGGGGCGCGGCTGGGCCGGGACGCGGCCGTGGCCCGGGCGCTGCGGCAGGACGGGGTACGGCCGCTGGGCGCGCTGCCCGCGCCGCGGGGGCCGGTGGACCAGGGGCGCGCGGAGTCCGGGAAACGCGAACCCGCCGCCTCCCCCACCCGGAAGGGCGGGGAGACGGCGGGCTGAGGCGTACGCCGTGACCGGGGTCAGCGGGCGTAGTACTCGACGACGAGCTGCTCGTCGCAGATCACCGGGATCTCCTTGCGGTTCGGCTCGCGGTCCAGGCGGAACGCCAGGGCCTTGAGGTTCACCTGGAGGTAGCGCGGGGTCTCACCCTCGGGGGCGAAGCCACCCTCACGAGCGATCGTGAAGAGGGTCTTCTCCTTGGAGCGGTCGCGGACCTGCACGACGTCGTCCGGACGGACACGGAAGGACGGCTTGTCGACCTTCTGGCCGTTGACCTGGATGTGGCCGTGCACGACCATCTGACGGGCCTGGTAGATCGTGCGGGCGATGCCCGAACGCAGGACCAGCGCGTCGAGACGGCGCTCGAGCTCGATGATCAGGGCCTCACCGGTCTTGCCCTGGACCTTGGAGGCACGCTCGTAGGCGCGGACGAGCTGGCGCTCGGACACGTCGTACTGCGCGCGCAGACGCTGCTTCTCCAGCAGCCGGACCTTGTAGTCCGAGTTCTGCTTGCGGCCACGGCCGTGCTCGCCCGGCGGGTAGGGGCGGGCCTCGAAGTACTTGACGGCCTTCGGGGTCAGCGCGATGCCGAGGGCACGCGACTTCTTGACCTTGGGGCGGGACTGGTTCGCCACTTCTTTTCCTTTTCCTTTTCGGCTGCCTCAGGGTTACGGGAGGTCGCATCCGCAGCCGGGGAATTCCCGACAGGTCCACGCGGGACGTGTCAGGCAGCCGCTCCCCTGATCTGGGCACATACGTGCAGCACACGAACGGCCCACCGACCGGTCCCGGAACTCCGGGTGGTGGTGGGCTGCCCGCGACACCTACGACGGTGCGCGACGCTCCTGGATCGAAAGATCCGGCTGGTTGTCCCGCCTGAGGCGCCGGCCGAAGCCGGACACGGGACGCAGCACTCCGACGGATTCTACAGGGTGCTCATGACCGCTTGCGACCGAGGTGGTTCCTCGTCCACTCCACCGCGTCGGCGTAGCGGGCCTCGGCGCCGTGCCGGGTCGGGGTGTAGTACGCGCGGTCCTTGAGGGCGTCGGGGGCGTACTGCTGCTCGGCGATGCCCTCGGGCAGGTCGTGCGGGTACACGTACCCCTGCGCGTGGCCGAGTTTGGCGGCCCCCTTGTAGTGGCCGTCGCGCAGGTGGGGCGGGACCGGGCCGGCCAGCCCCTTGCGCACGTCCTCCAGCGCTGCGCCGATCGCGGTGGTCGCCGAGTTGGACTTGGGGGCGAGCGCCAGGGCGATGGTGGCGTGGCTGAGGGTGAGCGCGGCCTCGGGGAAGCCGATCATCGCGACGGCCTGGGCCGCGGCCACGGCGATGGGCAGGGCGTTCGGGTCGGCCAGGCCGATGTCCTCGCTGGCGGAGATCATCAGCCGGCGGGCGATGAACCGGGGGTCCTCGCCGGCCTCGATCATGCGGGCCAGGTAGTGCAGGGCCGCGTCGACGTCCGAGCCGCGGATGGACTTGATGAGGGCGCTGGCGACGTCGTAGTGCTGGTCGCCGTCGCGGTCGTACTTCACGGCGGCGCGGTCGACCGTCTGCTCCAGCGTCGCGAGGCCGATCTCGGACTCGCCCTGGTCCAGGGCGGCCCCGGCGGCGGCCTCCAGGGCGGTCAGGGCACGGCGGGCGTCGCCGCCGGCGATCCGCAGCAGGTGGGCCTCGGTGTCCTCGGGGAGGGCGACGGCGTCCTTGAGGCCGCGTTCGTCGCTCAGCGCGCGTCTGAGAAGGCCGCGGACGTCGTCGTCGGTGAGGGGTTCGAGGGTGAGGAGCAGGGAGCGGGAGAGCAGCGGGGAGATCACCGAGAAGTACGGGTTCTCCGTGGTGGCCGCGATCAGCGTCACCCAGCGGTTCTCGACGGCGGGCAGGAGGGAGTCCTGCTGGGCCTTGCTGAAGCGGTGGATCTCGTCGAGGAAGAGGACGGTCTCCCTGCCGAAACCGCCGGTGGCGCGGCGGGCGCCGTCGATGACCGCGCGGACCTCCTTGACGCCCGCGGTGATCGCGGACAGCTCCACGAACCGCTTGTTGGTCGCCTTGGAGACGACGTAGGCGAGGGTCGTCTTGCCGGTGCCGGGCGGGCCCCAGAGGATCACCGAGGACGGTCCGGCGGGGCCGCCGCCGCTCTCACCGACCAGCCGGCGCAGCGGCGAGCCGGGCTTGAGGAGATGCTGCTGGCCCACGACCTCGTCGAGTGTGCGCGGGCGCATGCGCACCGCCAGGGGACTCGCTGCCGGGTCCTTCTCCTGGCGTTCTTCTGCTGCGGCGGTGAAGAGGTCGGGTTCCACGCTGAAACCCTAAATCACCCCACCGACAATCCCTCCGGGGCCCGGGAGCGGGCGCCTCAGCCGGTCCAGAAGTCCCACCAGCGCGTGAGGACCAGCATGCCGATGATGCCGACGTGCAGCACGGGCACGACCCAGGTGAACTCGCCGAAGAAGCCCTTCAGCCGGCGCGGGGCCGGCAGGAGGTCGTTGCGGACGTTGAACGAGGTCACGTACCAGAACATGGTGATCGTCGCGACCCATGCCAGGGAGCACCACAGGCACAGGGCGTTGATCCGGTACAGGGACTGGAACTGCAGCCAGGTGCAGAAGGCGACGCCGAAGAGGCAGCCGAGGTTGAAGGTCAGCCAGTACCAGCGCGGGAACCGGGCGCGGGCCAGCAGACTCATGCCGACGCAGACGACGATGCCGTAGGCGACGAGGCCGAGCATCGGGTTCGGGAAGCCGAACGCGGCGGCCTGCTTGCTCTCCATGACGTTGCCGCAGGAGACGACCGGGTTGAGGCTGCATCCGGGGGTGAAGGTCTTGCCCGCGACCTTGGCCTCGAGGAGCTTGAACTTGTCGATCGTGATGACCCACGCGGCCAGCAGTCCGGCCGCGCCGGTGATCACCAGCAGCAGGGCGAAGGCGCGGCTGCCGCCCACCGTGCGCGGGGTGTCGGCGGCACGCTCGGGACCGGGCTCGGTGGAGACGTCTTTCACTGTCGTCTTGCTCATCACGCCGATTCCGTCACTTGAGAGTTGGACCATCTTCGGGCAGGGCCATTGTGCCGCACAGCCTGGTGCGTCCACCGTTCGGTGGACGTAAGGAGGTACGCGCGAGGCGCACGGACCGTTCGGTTCCGGCCGCCGCCCGGGGCGCCGTGACCTTGGGTGGGCGGCCTGGATCCGGGCCCGGCCCCCGCGACGGCGCCGCCGGCGCGGAGGCCTCTTTCGGGGATCGTCCGGCAGGGCGAACCCGGGGGCCGCCGAGTTGACGCGGGGTACGGCGAAGGGGCGCCGGGAAGACCCGGCGCCCCTCGGTGGTCGGTCGCTCAGCCGAGCCGCGACTCCAGCTCCGCCACGATCTCGTTGACGCCGATCGCCGTCTGCTCGCCGGACTCCATGTCCTTGAGCTGGACGACACCGTCGGCGAGGTCGCGCTCGCCCGCGACGATCGTGTAGCGGGCGCCGCTGCGGTTGGCGTTCTTCATGGCGCCCTTGAGGCCCTTGGCTCCGTAGGAGAAGTCCGCCGCGATGCCGACCTTGCGCAGCTCGGTGACCTTCGCGAACAGGACCCGGCGGGCCTCCTCGCCGAGCGGCACGGCGAAGACGCTGGTGGCGGCGGGGATGTCCAGCTCCACACCCTCGGCCTCCAGGGCCAGTACCGTGCGGTCCACCCCGAGGGCCCAGCCGACGGACGGCAGCGCGGGGCCGCCGATCATCTCGGACAGGCCGTCGTAGCGGCCGCCGCCGCCCACGGCGGACTGGGAGCCCAGGCCGTCGTGCACGAACTCGAACGTGGTGCGGGTGTAGTAGTCCAGGCCGCGCACCAGCTTCGGGTCGTCCTCGAAGGCCACGCCCGCCGCCGTGATCAGGTCACGGACCTCCTCGTGGTACGCCTTGCAGGCGTCGCACAGGTAGTCCCGCAGCAGCGGGGCGCCGGTGAGCTGCTTCTGCACCGACTCGCGCTTGTCGTCGAGGACGCGCAGCGGATTGATCTCCGAGCGGCGGAGGGTGTCCTCGTCCAGGTCGAGCCCCCGCAGGAACTCCTGGAGCGCGGCGCGGTACACCGGCCGGCACTCCTGGTCGCCCAGCGAGTTCAGCAGGATGCGGAAGTCGCGCAGGCCCAGCGTGCGGTACGCCTGGTCGGCCAGGATGATCAGCTCGGCGTCGAGCGCCGGGTCCTCCGCGCCGATCGCCTCGGCGCCCACCTGGGAGAAG
The DNA here is from genome assembly GCF_025642175.1 of Streptomyces albidicamelliae. Lineage (NCBI taxonomy): Bacteria > Bacillati > Actinomycetota > Actinomycetes > Kitasatosporales > Streptomycetaceae > Streptomyces > Streptomyces albidicamelliae. The sequence goes on from NZ_CP106795.1 coordinate 1,805,536, forward strand.
TGGCGGTAACGGCCCTTCTGGGGGCGCTCGTAGCGGTAGTACGAGCCGGAGTACCAGAGCTTGACCGGGAGGTTGCCCGCCTTGTGCAGGTTGGCCTCCAGCGCCGCGCGCAGTACGGACGCGGTGCCCTCGGGGCGCAGCGCCAGCCAGTCGCCGCCCTTGGTCTCGAAGGCGTACATCTCCTTCGTCACGATGTCGGTGGACTCGCCGACACCGCGCGCGAAGAGCTCGACGTTCTCGAATCCGGGCGTCTCGATGTAGCCGTAGCCGGAGTTGCGCAGCGGCGCGGCGATCGCCTCACGCACCGCGAGGTACTTGGCCGAATCCGGCGGGATCAGGTCGTAGGTGCCCTTGGGGGCCTTGAAGGTGCTCACGGAAGCTCTCGTCACATTCCTCGTCGGGGAGCGTCGGCATACGCTCCCGGGCCGGCGGCCACCTGCCGCAGATACGGGTTGGTGGCGCGCTCCTGGCCGATGGTCGTCTGGGGGCCGTGGCCGGACAGCACCACGGTCGAGTCGTCGAGCGGCAGGCACACGCGGGCCAGCGAGTCGAGCATCTCGGCCATGTCACCGCCGGGCAGGTCGGTGCGTCCGATGGAGCCGGCGAAGAGCAGATCCCCGGAGAAGAAGACCGACGGGACGTCGCTCGACTCGGGCATCCGGAACGTCACCGACCCCTTGGTATGGCCCGGCGCGTGCGCGACGGAGAACTCCAGGCCGGCGAGCGACAGCCGCGCGCCGTCGGTCAGCTCCTTGACGTCGTCCGGCTCCCCCACGGTCAGCTCGCCCATGAGCGGCATGCCGATGGACCGGCCGAGCGCCTTCTCGGGGTCGGTCATCATGTACCGGTCCTCGGGGTGGATCCAGGCCGGTACGTCGTGGGCACCGCACACGGGGACGACCGAGGCGACGTGGTCGATGTGTCCGTGGGTGAGGACGACGGCGACGGGCTTGAGCCGATGCTTCTTCAGCGCTTCCTCGACGCCTTCGGCGGCCTGGTGGCCGGGGTCGATGATCACGCACTCCTCACCGGCGGCGGGGGCGACGAGATAGCAGTTCGTCCCCCAGGCCCCGGCGGGGAACCCGGCAATGAGCACGATCGTCCTTCGTTGTGTCGATTACAGGCGGCTTCAGCTGCGTCAGAGCCTACCGGCGCTGCCGTTTACTCAGCGAACCCATATACGGTACGGGGCTACACGCAGCGCTCGGCTCAGCAGGACGCACGCGTGCCGCCCGACACACGACGCATGAGGAGAGAACCCGGTGGTCACCCAGGAGCAGCGGCGGCGTCAGCTCGCCCGGGAGAAGTTCTTGCGGCAGCAGCAGCGGCGCACCCAGGCGCGGCGCAAGGCCAACCTGCGCAACTCCGTGATCGCGTCGGTGCTGGGCGTGGTCGTGATCGGCAGCGTCGCCCTGTACACGACCGGGGTGCTGAAGGACGACGACGGCGGCAAGGCCAACGCCAGTGCCGAGGTCACCCCGAGCGCAGCGCCGACGAGCAAGGCCCCGGATCCGTGCGCCAAGCCGGCGGCAGGCTCGGTGAAGAAGCTCAGCTGGAAGAAGGAGCCGGCGATGTCGATCGACACGTCGGCGAAGTACACGATGAAGCTCGCGACGACGTGCGGCGACATCGGCGTCGACCTGAAGACGTCGGCGGCCCCGCACACGGTGAACTCGTTCGCCTTCCTCGCCGGCCAGGGCTACTTCGACCACACCAAGTGCCACCGGCTCACCCCGGAGAACATCTTCGTGCTCCAGTGCGGCGACCCGCAGGGCAGCGGCATGGGCGGTCCCGGCTACACGCTCCCGGACGAGAACCTCAAGGACAAGAGCCTGAAGGGCAACTCGTACCCGGCGGGCACGGTGGCGATGGCCAACACCGGCCAGAAGCACACCGGCGGCAGCCAGTTCTTCCTCGTGTACAAGGACAGCCCGCTGCCGCCCCAGTACACCCCGTTCGGCACGATCGACGCGGCGGGCATGAAGGTGCTGAAGAAGATCGCCGACGCGGGCGCGCAGGCGGCCGACCCGACCACCGGGAACACCGCGCCGAACGCGACCGTGGTGATCGACAAGGCGACGGTCACCAAGTCCTGAGGTCACCCGGGGCCCGGGAACGGCGGGCTGCGTAATTTTCGGTCGTGCTGGATGCGGACAGGCAACCCGCTGGTCGCCTATGTTGGCCGTGACGAAACTGTGGACGATGCCCGGGGGTGCTGAGGCCCCCGCAGGCATCATGTGGAGGAGGCGCTGTGAGCAGCGACCCGTGGGGCCGCGTCGACGAGACGGGGACCGTGTACGTGCGTACGGCCGACGGCGAGCAGGTCGTCGGTTCCTGGGCGGCCGGCTCCCCTGAGGAGGCGCTTGCCTACTTCGAGCGCAAGTACGAGGGCCTGGTTGTCGAGATCGGCCTCCTCGAGAAGCGAGTCCAGACCACCGACCTGTCGGCGAAGGACGCCCAGACGGCGATCGACCACCTGCGCGAGCAGGTGGAGGCGCACCACGCGGTCGGTGACCTGGACTCGCTGCGCAAGCGGTTGGACAAGCTCGTCCAGACCGTCGAGGCGCGCCGTGAGGAGCGCAAGCAGCAGCGGGCCAAGCAGTCCGACGAGGCCCGCAGGGCCAAGGAGGAGCTGGTCGCCGAGGCGGAGGAGCTTGCGCAGTCCGACCAGTGGCGGGTGGCCGGTGAGCGGCTGCGGGCCCTGGTGGACACGTGGAAGGGGCTGCCGCGTCTGGACCGCAAGTCCGACGACGAGCTGTGGCACCGCTTCTCGCACGCCCGGTCGGCGTTCTCCAAGCGCCGCAAGGGGCACTTCGCGCAGCTCGACGCGCAGCGCGAGGAGGCCCGCCGGATCAAGGAGCGGCTGGTCGCCGAGGCCGAGGCGCTGTCCGGCTCCACGGACTGGGGTCCGACGGCGGCCCGGTACCGCGAGCTGATGGCGGACTGGAAGGCCGCGGGCCGGGCCCAGCGCGAGCACGAGGACGACCTGTGGAACCGCTTCCGCGGCGCCCAGGACGTCTTCTTCGCCGCCCGCAGCTCGGTGTTCGCCGAGCGGGACGCGGAGCAGGCGGAGAACCTGAAGCTGAAGGAGGAGCTGGCCGAGGAGGCCGAGAAGCTCCTCCCGATCTCGGACCTGAAGGGCTCCCGGGCCGCCTTCCGCTCGATCAACGAGCGCTGGGAGGCCATCGGCCACGTCCCGCGGGACGCGCGTCCGAAGGTCGAGGGCCGGATGCACGCGGTCGAGCGGGCGATCCAGGAGGCCGAGGAGGCCGAGTGGCGCCGGACGAACCCGGAGGCGCGTGCGCGTGCCGAGGGTCTGACCGGGCAGCTCCAGGCCGCCGTGGACAAGCTGCGGGGACAGATCGAGCAGGCGCGCGCCCAGGGCAACAACTCCCGGGCCGACAAGCTGGAGCGGGAGCTGGAAGGCCGCCAGGCGCTGCTGGACCAGGCTCTGAAGGGCCTGGAGGAGTTCGGCGGCTGACCCGTTCACCGGACATGCGAAAGGGCCCCGTACGACCGTACGGGGCCCTTTCGCATGTCCGCGCGGCTACGACCGGCTGCGTCCGGAGGTCACCCGGTAGACGTCGTACACGCCCTCGACACCGCGCACGGCCTTCAGGACGTGACCGAGGTGCTTGGGGTCGCCCATCTCGAAGGTGAACCGGGAGGTGGCCACCCGGTCGCGGGAGGTCTGGACGGCCGCCGACAGGATGTTGACGTGCTGGTCGGACAGGACGCGCGTGACGTCCGACAGCAGCCGGGACCGGTCCAGGGCCTCGACCTGGATGGCGACCAGGAAGACCGAGGACTGGGTGGGCGCCCATTCGACGTCGAGGATGCGCTCGGGCTCGCGGGACAGCGAGTCGACGTTGACGCAGTCGCTGCGGTGGACCGACACACCGCTGCCGCGCGTGACGAAGCCGATGATCGGGTCACCGGGCACGGGCGTACAGCAGCGGGCCAGCTTGACCCACACGTCGTCGACGCCCTTGACCACGACGCCGGGGTCGGCGCTGGAGCGGCGCTTGCGGCCGCGGCCGCGGGACGGCGGGACCGCCTCGTCGATCTCCTCGGTGGCCGCCTCCTCGCCGCCGAGCGCCTGGACCAGCTTCTGGACGATGTTCGGTGCGGAGACATGGCCCTCGCCGATGGCCGCGTACAGCGCGGAGATGTCCGAGTAGCGCATCTCGTGCGCGAGCGTGACGAGCGAGTCGCCGGTGAGGATGCGCTGGATCGGCAGGTTCTGCTTGCGCATGGCGCGGACGATGGCGTCCTTGCCCTGCTCGATCGCCTCGTCGCGGCGCTCCTTGGAGAACCAGGCGCGGATCTTGTTGCGCGCGCGGGGCGACTTGACGAAGCCGAGCCAGTCGCGGGACGGGCCGGCGCCGGGCGCCTTGGAGGTGAAGACCTCGACCAGGTCGCCGTTGTCCAGGGTGGACTCGAGCGGGACGAGGCGGCCGTTGACCCGTGCTCCTATGGTGCGGTGGCCGACCTCGGTGTGGACGGCGTACGCGAAGTCCACCGGGGTCGCCCCGGCGGGCAGTGCGATGACGTCGCCCTTGGGGGTGAAGACGAAGACCTCGTTGCGCGACAGGTCGAAGCGCAGGGACTCCAGGAACTCCCCGGGGTCCTCGGTCTCCTTCTGCCAGTCCAGCAGCTGCCGCAGCCACGCCATGTCGTTGATGGCGTCCTTGTCCTTGCCGGCCTTCGGCACGTCGGTGCGGACCTTGGAGGCGCCGGCGACGGCCTCCTGCTTGTACTTCCAGTGCGCGGCGATGCCGTACTCGGCGCGGCGGTGCATGTCGAAGGTGCGGATCTGCAGCTCGACCGGCTTGCCGTTGGGCCCGATGACCGTCGTGTGCAGCGACTGGTACATGTTGAACTTGGGCATCGCGATGTAGTCCTTGAACCGGCCGGGGACCGGGTTCCATCGCGCGTGCACCGTGCCGAGGGCGGCGTAGCAGTCGCGGACCGTGTCGACGAGGACGCGGATGCCCACCAGGTCGTAGATCTCGGCGAAGTCGCGGCCCCGCACGATCATCTTCTGGTAGACGCTGTAGTAGTGCTTCGGGCGGCCGGTGACGGTCGCCTTGATGCGGGCGGCGCGCAGGTCGGCCTGGACCTCGTCGGTCACTATGGCCAGGTACTCGTCCCGCTTCGGTGCCCTTTCGGCCACGAGCCGGACGATTTCGTCGTACATCTTGGGGTAGAGGATCGCGAACGCGAGGTCCTCCAGCTCCCACTTGATGGTGTTCATGCCCAGGCGATGGGCGAGTGGCGCGTAGATTTCCAGGGTCTCGCGCGCCTTCTTCTCCTGCTTCTCACGCTTCAGATAGCGCATGGTGCGCATGTTGTGCAGGCGGTCGGCGAGCTTGATGACCAGGACGCGCGGGTCCTTGGCCATCGCCACGACCATCTTGCGCACGGTCTCGGCCTGGGCGGCCTCGCCGAACTTGACCTTGTCCAGCTTGGTCACGCCGTCGACGAGCAGGGCGACCACGTCACCGAAGTCGCGGCGCAGGTCCTCCAGGCCGTACTCGGTGTCCTCGACGGTGTCGTGCAGCAGCCCCGCCATGAGGGTGGCCGGGTCCATGCCCAGCTCGGCGAGGATGGTGGTGACGGCGAGCGGATGCGTGATGTACGGGTCGCCGCTCTTGCGCTTCTGGCCGCGGTGCCAGCGCTCGGCGACCTGGTAGGCGCGCTCGATCTGGCGGAGCGTAGCGTTCTCGATCTTGGGGTCGTTGCTGCGGACTATCCGCAGGAGCGGTTCCAGGACCGGGTTGTAGGGGTTCGCGCGCTGGACGCCGAGGCGGGCGAGGCGGGCGCGGACGCGGTTCGACGAGCCGCTGCGGGCCGGCGGGGTGGCGGGCTGGCGCACCACGGGCGGCTGTGCCGGGCGCTCCGCCGCGGCCGCCCCGGGCCGGGTGCTCTCGGGAGCGGGGGCGGGCTTGGGACGCGAGGCCTCGGCGCTCTTCTCGACGGGCGCGGACTGGGCGTGCTCGACCGGCCCGCGGGTGTCGTTCTTCGCGTGGGGCGCGTTGGGCGCGGGCTTGGCCGCGGCGGCCGAGGCGGACTCGGGCTTGGCGGCGGTCAGGTGCTGGGCCTCGTCTGGCAAGAGGGCTCCTCGTGCGCGATCCGGGTCCCCCGGTCAGGCTCCGGAGATCCCATGGTAGCGATCCTGCGCGTGGTCATCGCCTGCAGGCGGCTGTGAGGACCGTCTACCCCTGCAACGCGGACACCTCCCGTGGGATTCCGGGAGGTGTCCGGGGGGTGTCCCGCGAGGGTGCGGCGGATGCCGGTACGGCGATGCGCGGGGCCGGGTCCGGGTCCGGTGACGCGAGCGGCCGCCCCGGTGGTGCCGGGACGGCCGCTGCTGTGCTGCTGTGCTCGGCTCAGACCTGGAGCAGTGCCTCGACCGGTGCCCCGTCCAGGACCGGCTCCAGGCGGGCGCGGCCGCTCAGGAAGCCCAGTTCCATCAGGACGGCGACGCCGCAGACCTCGGCGCCGGCGCGATGGATGAGCTGGACCGCGGCCTCGGCGGTACCGCCGGTGGCCAGGACGTCGTCCACGATCAGCACGCGGTCGCCGGGGGCCAGGTCCTCGGCGTGCACCTCGATCTCTGCGGAGCCGTACTCGAGGTCGTAGGCCTGCCGGAGGGTGGCCCCGGGCAGCTTGCCCGCCTTGCGGACCGGGATGAAGCCCAGGCCCGCGCGGACGGCGACCGGCGCGCCCAGGATGAAGCCGCGGGCCTCCAGTCCGACGACCTTGGTCGCGCCGGTGCCGGCGGCGATCTCGGCCAGGGTGTCGGTGAGGGCCGTGAACGCGGCCGGGTCGGCCAGCAGCGGGGTGATGTCCTTGAACATCACCCCCGGCTCCGGGTAGTCGGCGACGTCACGGATGCGGCTGAGCAGCAGCTCCTTGATGTCGGTCATCGGCGCTTCCCCGGCGTCCGGCCACGGCCCCGGTTGCGGGACGCGGGCTGGTTGCGCGGGCCGACGACGGCGGGAGTGGCGTCGTCACCGTCGGAGCGTGCCTCGGCGAGGTCGTCCTCCGTGGTCGCCTGGGCGCGCTTGGCCAGGACCCGCTTCCTGAGCGCCCTCATCGCCGGCTCGCGCTCCTTGAGGTCGGCGACGAGCGGGGTGGCGATGAAGATCGACGAGTACGCACCGGCCGCGAGACCCACGAACAGCGACAGCGAGATGTCGTTCAGCGTGCCGGCGCCGAGGAAGCCGCCGCCGATGAACAGCAGGCCGGCGACCGGCAGCAGCGCGACGACCGTGGTGTTGATGGAACGGACCAGGGTGCCGTTGATCGACCGGTTGGCGATGTCGCTGTAGGTGAAGCGGGTCTGCTTGGTGATGTCCTTCGTCTGCTCCTTGAGGCTGTCGAAGACGACGACCGTGTCGTAGAGCGAGTAACCGAGGATGGTCAGCAGACCGATGACCGTGCCGGGGGTGACCTCGAAGCCGACGAGCGCGTAGATGCCCGTCGTGATGGTGATGTCGTGGATCAGCGCGATCAGAGCCGCGACGGCCATGCGCCACTCGAAGGCGATCGCCAGGTAGATCACGACGAGGACCATGAAGATCGCCAGGCCCTCCCAGGCCTTGTTGGCGATTTGCTCGCCCCAGCTCGGGCCGACAAGGTCGGCGGCGAGCTTCTCGGGGTCGAGGTTCAGGTCCTTGGCCAGGTCCTGCTTGATCTGGTCGGACTTGCCGGTGTCGATGCCGGCGATCTGGATACGCAGGCTGCCGTTGCCGAGCTTCTGCACGACCGACTGGTGGCCGGACGCCTCGTTGGCGTACTCCTCCGCCTGGGCGACCGACGTGCTCATTCCCGTGGGCGTGGTGAAGACCGCGCCGCCCTGGAACTCGATGCCCATGTTCAGACCGCGCACCGCCAGGCCGAGGATGGCGGTGATGGTGATCAGGATCGAGACGCCGTACCAGATCTTGCGCTTGCCGACGAAGTCGTAGGAGATCTCGCCGCGGTGCAGTCGAGCGCCGAGGTTGCCGAGTTTCGACATGGCTCAGGCCTCCTTCGGGTCGACGGGGCCGGCGGTGGGACCGGCAGGACGGCGGGTGCGGCGCAGCGGCGGTTTGGCACCGAGGCTCTTCGGGTCGAGTCCGGACCACTTGTGGCCGTCCGCGAAGAACTTGCGGCGTGCGAGGACCGTCATCAAAGGCTTGGTGAAGAAGAAGACGACGACCACGTCGAGCACGGTGGTCAGGCCCAGCGTGAACGCGAAGCCCTGCACCTTGCCCACGGTGACGATGAAGAGCACTGCGGCGGCCAGGAACGAGACGAAGTCCGAGACCAGGATGGTGCGCCGGGCGCGCGGCCAGGCCCGCTCCACGGCGGGGCGCAGGGAGCGGCCCTCGCGGATCTCGTCGCGGATGCGTTCGAAGTACACGATGAACGAGTCCGCCGTGATACCGATCGCGACGATGGCACCGCAGACGGCCGGCAGGTTCAACGCGAAATTGATGGCCGGGCCCAGCAACGTCATGATCAGGTAGGTGAGGATCGCGGAGACCAGCAGCGAGGCCATGGCCACGATCGACAGGCCGCGGTAGTAGACCACCAGGTAGATCACGACCAGCGCGAGACCGATGGCGCCGGCGACGAGTCCGGCGTGCAGCTGCTCGCCGCCGAGCGCGGCGGTGACGGTGGTGACGGACTGCTCCTGGAAGGACAGCGGCAGGGCGCCGTACGACAGCATGTTGGCGAGGCTCTGCGCCTCCTCCTGCTTGAAGCTGCCGGAGATCTCCGCCTGGCCGCCGGTGATGGCCTGCTGCACGAAGGGGCTGGAGACGACCTCGCCGTCGAGGACGATGCCGAACTCGTTCTGCGGCTTCTGCTTCTGGGCGAGCTGACCGGTGATGTCGGCGAACTTGTTCGCACCGGTCTTGGTGAAGGTCATCTGGACCTGCCAGCCCGCGGCGCCCTGGGTGTCGAAGACCGCCTGGGCCTTCTTCACCTCGGTGCCGTCCACGCCGGCCGGGCCCAGCAGGTACTTGTACCAGTTGCCGTCGACCTGGCCGCAGGCCACGGTCGAGTCGCCGGGCTTCGCGTCCTTGCCGGCCTTGGCGCGGTCGGTGGGCTTGGTGCAGTCCAGGGCGGCGAACTGCGCCTGGAGCTGCTTGGCGTCGCCGGAGCCGCTGCCGGAGGCCGAGGGGCTGGCGGACGGCTTGCCGCTGCCGGAGGGGGACCCGCTCGGCGAGGGGGAGCCGGCCTTCAGCGCGTCGGTGACCGGGCGGCCCTGGGAGGTCGCCGTGGCGTTGGGGGACGAGGAGCCGGACGAGGTCGCCTTCTCCTTGGCGGAGGAGCTCGACGACGGGCTCGCGCCGGGCTTCGGCGAGGAGCCGCCGCTGGTAGACGCGCTCGGCGAGGGGCTGCCCGCGGGGGCGCTGGCCTCCTGCAGCAGGACCGGCCGGAAGTACAGCTTGGCGGTGGTGCCGACCTGCTGCTGGGCTTCCTTGGAGTTGGTGCCCTTGGGGATGTTGACGATGATGTTGTCGTTCCCCTGGGTCTGCACCTCCGCCTCGGAGACGCCCAGGCCGTTGACGCGGCGGTTCATGATGTCGACCGCGGTGTCCATGTTGGCCTTGTTGATCGCGGACCCCTGGTCGGCCTTCGCCTTGAGCGTGATGCTCGTGCCACCGGCGAGGTCGATGCCGAGACGCGGAGTCTTGTGCCCGGAGAGGAACATCCCTCCGGTCAGCGCCGCGATGGCGATCAGGATGAGGGCCAGCGAGCGCCCTGGCTTGCTCTGGGCGCTCGCGCTCCGGCCCCTCTTAGGTGCTGCCACCTTCTCGTACTCCCTCTCGGGCCGCCCCGCGCCCGGTCGGCGCGGTCGGCCATGACATGGTGTCGGGCTCCCGTGCGAAACAGACGCGCCCGGGGTGCGCGGGGCGGGGTGCCGCCGCCGCGCGTCCCGGGGCGTGACTACTTCGCGTCGGAGTCGCCGTCGGTCTTCTTCGGCTCGTCCTCCGCCTTGGCGTCGGCGGCCTGGGCCGCTTCGGCCTTGTCCTCGGCGGCCTGGATGGCGTCGTCCCCGCGCTCGGCGGCGTCCTTCTTACCGAGCTCGATCTTGTCGTCGGCGGCGGCAGCGGCGGCGGGCCCGTCGGTCTCGTCGCTCTCGGTGAGGGAGGAGGCGTCGTCGGGGACGACGGAGGCGTCGGACTTCAGGTCGTGCTCGACGCCGTGCACGATGCGGTTGTACTCGTCGTCGGTGAGCACGGCACCGATGGCGTTCTTGGCGAAGAGGAGGTCGACGCCCGGTCCGGCGTCGAGGAGGACGGTGTCCTCGTTGACCTCCTTGACCGTCGCGTACATCCCCCCGATGGTGCGGACGCCGGATCCGGGCTGCATCTCGTTCCGCATGGAGGCGGCCTGCTGCTGCTTCTTCTTGGCCGAGCGCGTCATCAGGAACATGGCCGCGATGAGCACGATGAAGGGGAGAAGGGTAAAGGCATTCACGGGACGGGGTTTCCTTCGCGCGACCGCGACGGAGAGCGGCCTTGACGGGGGTGTGGGTCGGCGCCACCCGCAAGGGCGGCATCGGCGGAGTCTAAGCGAGTCCGCGCGCATGGAACAACGCTCAGCATGGCACCTGGGTTCCTGCTCCGGCCAATGCCCTCGCCGTCACGAAGCGATCACATCGCCCTCACGCCCCGAACAGGTCCCCTTGTCCGTTTCCCGTCGTCGCGGACCTGGGCGGGGTCAGCCCCAGGTGCGCCCAGGCGGCGGGCGTGCCCACCCGGCCGCGCGGGGTGCGCGCCAGCAGTCCCTCCCGGACGAGGAACGGTTCGGCGACCTCCTCGACGGTCTCCCGCTCCTCCCCCACCGCGACGGCGAGGGTGGACAGTCCGACGGGGCCGCCGCCGAACAGCTTGAGCAGGGCCTCCAGCACGGCACGGTCGAGCCGGTCGAGTCCGCGCGCGTCGACCTCGTACACGGCGAGGGCGGCCGCCGCGATCTCGCGGGTGATCACGCCGTCCGCCTTGACCTGCGCGTAGTCACGGACACGGCGCAGCAGACGGTTGGCGATTCGGGGCGTGCCGCGGGAGCGGCCGGCGATCTCGGCGGCGCCGTCCGGCTCGATCTCGACGTCCAGCAGGTGCGCCGAGCGGTGCACGACGCGCTCCAGTTCGTGGGGCTCGTAGAACTCCATGTGCGCGGTGAAGCCGAAGCGGTCGCGCAGCGGGGGCGGCAGCAGACCGGCCCGGGTCGTGGCCCCGACCAGGGTGAACGGCGGCAGCTCCAGCGGGATGGCGGTGGCACCGGGGCCCTTGCCGACGATCACGTCGACGCGGAAGTCCTCCATCGCCATGTACAGCATCTCCTCGGCGGGCCGGGACATGCGGTGGATCTCGTCGAGGAAGAGGACCTCGCCCTCCTGGAGGGAGGAGAGGATGGCGGCCAGGTCGCCGGCGTGCTGGATGGCGGGGCCGGAGGTGATGCGGATGGGGGCGCCCATCTCGGCCGCGATGATCATCGACAGGGTGGTCTTGCCGAGGCCGGGCGCGCCGGACAGCAGCACGTGGTCGGCGGTGGCGCCGCGCGCGCGTGCGGCGCGCAGGACGAGGTCGAGCTGCTCGCGGACCTTCTCCTGGCCGATGAACTCGCCGAGGTCCTTGGGGCGCAGGGCGGCCTCGACGGCCTGGTCCTCCCGGTCGGCGACGGAGCCCACCAGCCGCTCCTCGGCGGGGGTGTCGGTCGGGTCGTGCCGGTTCACGGAGATCTCCTAGCGGGTGGCGCAGGTCAGCGGGCGCGGTTCAGGGTCTGCAGGGCGGCCTTCAGCAGCTGGCCGACCTGGGGCGTGCCGGCCGCGGCCTCGGCCTGCGGTGCCACGGCGGTCACGGCCTCGTCGGCCTCGCGGGTGGCGTAGCCGAGGCCGATCAGAGCCGCGTGCAGCTGGTCGCGCCAGCCCTGGGTGACCGGGGCGCCGATCGCGGGGGCGCCGACGGGCTCGCCGAGGCGGTCCTTCAGTTCCAGCAGCAGTTTCTGGGCGCCCTTCTTGCCGATGCCGGGCACGGCGGTGAGGGCCTTCTCGTCGGCGGTGGCGACCGCGCGGCGCAGCGCGTCCGGGGTGTGCACGGCGAGCATGGCCTGGGCGAGGCGCGGGCCGACGCCGCTCGCCGTCTGCAGCAGCTCGAACACCTGGCGTTCGTCGTCGTCGACGAAGCCGTACAGGGTGAGCGAGTCCTCGCGGACGACGAGGGACGTGTGCAGCTTGGCGGGCTGTCCGGTGCGCAGCGTCGACAGGGTGTTCGGCGTGCACTGGACGGCCATGCCGACCCCGCCGACCTCGACGACCGCGGCGTCGGGGGCGAGCGCGGCGACCGTGCCGCTGACGAAGGCGATCATGCCGTCCGGCCTTTCGTTGCGTGGGCGGTGTGCAGGGCGACGGCCTGCTGGAGCCGGTTCTGCGCGGGTGCGCGCCAGATGTGGCAGATGGCGAGCGCGAGGGCGTCGGCGGCGTCGGCCGGCTTCGGCGGCGCGGAGAGCCGCAGCAGTCGGGTGACCATGGCTCCGACCTGCGCCTTGTCGGCACGGCCGCTGCCGGTGACGGCGGCCTTGACCTCGCTCGGAGTGTGCAGGGCGACGGGGATGCCGCGCCGGGCGGCGCACAGCATGGCGACCGCGCTGGCCTGGGCGGTGCCCATGACCGTGCGCACGTTGTGCTGGCTGAAGACGCGCTCGACGGCGACGAACTCGGGCCGGTGCTCGTCCAGCCACTCCTCGATGCCCTGCTCGACGGCGAGCAGCCGCCGGCTCAGCTCGGCGTCCGCGGGGGTCCGGACGACGCCGACCCCGAGCATGGTGAGCGGCCGCCCGGCGACTCCCTCGACCACGCCGACACCGCACCGCGTCAGGCCGGGGTCCACCCCCAGTACACGCACGAGCGCCCCTCCCGTCGACAACCTGTTCGTGCAGGCTATCGGGTGTCACTGACAACGCCGTACAGCGCGGCGGGCCGGTGGGACGTGTCCCACCGGCCCGCCGGAAAACGCGTGTCGGAGCCGCGAGGCGTTACGCGTCGACCTTCTCCATGATCTCGTCGCTCACGTCGAAGTTGGCGAAGACGTTCTGCACGTCGTCGCTGTCCTCGAGCGCGTCGATGAGCTTGAAGATCTTCTTGGCGCCGTCCTCGTCCAGTTCGACCTGGACGGACGGCACGAAGCTGGAGTCGGCGGAGTCGTAGTCGATCCCGGCCTCCTGGAGGGCGGTGCGGACCGCGACCAGGTCGGTGGCCTCGCTGATGACCTCGAAGGTCTCACCGAGGTCGTTGACCTCCTCGGCGCCCGCCTCCAGGACGGCGCCGAGGACGTCGTCCTCGCTCAGCTCGCCCTTGGGGACGATGACGACGCCCTTGCGGCTGAACATGTACGACACCGAGCCCGGGTCCGCCATGTTGCCGCCGTTGCGGGTCATGGCGACGCGGACGTCGGAGGCGGCGCGGTTGCGGTTGTCGGTGAGGCACTCGATGAGCACCGCGACACCGTTCGGACCGTAGCCCTCGTACATGATCGTCTCGTAGTCGGCGCCACCGGCCTCGAGGCCGCCGCCGCGCTTGATGGCAGAGTCGATGTTCTTGTTGGGAACCGACTGCTTCTTGGCCTTCTGCACGGCGTCGTAGAGGGTCGGGTTGCCCTCGAGGTCGACGCCGCCCATACGCGCCGCGACCTCGATGTTCTTGATCAGCTTCGCGAAGAGCTTGCCGCGCTTGGCGTCGATCACGGCCTTCTTGTGCTTCGTCGTAGCCCATTTAGAGTGGCCGGACATCTGCCTGTCTCCTTCGCGTAACCCAACTCTGTAACGAACCCCAGCGATCCTACAAGGAGTCGGGGGTCCGGTCGGCGCGCACCATGTCGACGAACAGGGAGTGCACGCGGTGGTCGCCGGTCAGTTCCGGGTGGAACGACGTGGCGAGCGCGTTGCCCTGGCGGACGGCGACGATGTGGCCCTCGTGCTCGGCGAGCACCTCGGCCCGGGCGCCCACGGACTCGACCCAGGGGGCGCGGATGAAGACGCCCTCCACAGGATCGCCCGGGACACCCTTCACGTCGACCGCTGCCTCGAACGACTCGTTCTGCCGGCCGAAGGCGTTGCGGCGCACGATCATGTCGATGCCGCCGATGGTCTCCTGGCCCGAGCGGGGGTCGAGGATCTTGTCGGCGAGCATGATCATGCCCGCGCAGGTGCCGTAGACGGGCATGCCGTCCCGCACGCGCGCGCGGAGGGGGTCCATCACGCCGAACAGCACGGCGAGCTTGGAGATGGTGGTGGACTCGCCGCCGGGCAGCACGAGGCCGTCGACCTCGGCGAGTTCCTCGGGGCGCCGCACCGGCCTGGCCACGGCGTCGGCCGCGGCCAGGGCGATGAGGTGCTCCCGTACGTCGCCCTGGAGGGCCAGGACGCCAATGACAGGAGTGTTCATGGGGTGGTGTACCTGTGGGCCTTCGCTTACCAGCCGCGGTTGGCGTAGCGCTCGGTCTCGGGGAGGGTGTCGCAGTTGATGCCGACCATGGCCTCGCCGAGGTTGCGGGACGCGTCCGCGATGATCTTCGGGTCGTCGTAGAAGGTGGTGGCCTTGACGATGGCGGCGGCGCGCTTGGCCGGGTCGCCGGACTTGAAGATGCCGGAGCCGACGAACACGCCCTCGGCGCCGAGCTGACGCATCAGGGCCGCGTCGGCCGGAGTGGCCACGCCGCCGGCGGAGAAGAGGACGACCGGGAGCTTGCCCAGCTCGGCGACCTCCTTGACCAGCTCGTAGGGGGCGCGCAGCTCCTTGGCGGCGGCGTACAGCTCGTGGTTGTCGAAGCCGCGCAGCTTGGCGATCTCGTTCTTGATCTGGCGCAGGTGGCGGACGGCCTCGACGACGTTGCCGGTGCCGGCCTCGCCCTTGGAGCGGATCATCGCGGCGCCCTCGGCGATGCGGCGCAGGGCCTCGCCCAGGTTGGTGGCACCGCACACGAACGGCGTGGTGAAGGACCACTTGTCGGAATGGTTGACCTCGTCGGCCGGGGTGAGGACCTCGGACTCGTCGATGTAGTCGACGCCGAGGGACTGCAGCACCTGGGCCTCGACGAAGTGGCCGATGCGGGACTTGGCCATCACCGGGATGGAGACCGCGTCGATGATGCCCTCGATCATGTCCGGGTCGGACATACGGGCCACGCCGCCGTCCTTGCGGATGTCGGCCGGGACCCGCTCCAGGGCCATGACGGCGACGGCGCCCGCGTCCTCGGCGATCTTCGCCTGCTCCGGCGTGACGACGTCCATGATCACGCCGCCCTTGAGCTGCTCGGCCATGCCGCGCTTCACACGGGCGGTGCCGGTCTCGGGAGCCTGGTTCTCGGTGGTGGACACGGGTGACCTCACTGAAGGGAAAGAGGGTTTCTCTGCAGCATCGAGGAAACGTGAGTGGACCAGGCCACAGCAAGGGCCAATGGTGAGCCGGTGGATCCTTTTCGGTCATGGACCCGTCGGCGCAAGTTCACGACACCCGTTCCACCAGGGCGGCGGGCGCCTCGTCGTCCATCTCGAAGGCCAGCGGGAACGGGGCGTGGCCGGCGAGCCGGAACCAGCGGACCTTGCGGTGTTCGCGCAGCCGCCGGGCGGCTCCGACGGCGTCGTTGTGGAAGCGGCGGGCCATGGGGACCCGGCGTACCGCCTCGGCCAGCTCGTGGGCCGTTTCCTCGCCCCCCGGGGCCTCCCGTACCGCCTCGACCTGCTGCGCGTCCCCGAAGACGGCGCGCAGCGCCTGGCTCAGCTCGCTCTCGGCCACCTCCCGCTGCTCCTCCTCGGACTGCCGGGCCGCGTGCGCGGCCTCGTACAGCACGATCGAGGCGGCCGGGTCGAGCACGCCCGAGGTCGCGAGTTCCTGCGCCACGGAGGCCCGCCGCAGCAGCTGCGCGTCGAGCGCGGCGCGGGCGGCGTCCATCCGCACGTGCAGCCGGTCCAGCCGCCCGGCCGTCCAGCTCAGGTACACACCGACGGCGAGGAGCGCGACAAGGATCCAGATGAGGGTTGCGGTCACGGGCGAAGGCTATCGGGACGACCGGGGAACGCGTCCGGGCCGGTGGCCGATGGTCTCAGGGAGCGGCGCGCAGTGCGCCCCCGCCCACACGCCGGTCGCCCGCCGAGCCGCGCCGGCCCGGCCAGGTGCGGGTACGGCAGGCCGCAGCCTCCCCGCCACCGCACCGAGGGGCCCTGAGGCCTGGGGACGCTTCCGGGCCGGTGGCCGGTGGTCTCGGGGGGCGGCGCGCAGTGTGCCCCCGCCCACACGCCGGTCGCCCGCCGAGCCGAGTCGGCCCGGCCAGGTGCGGGGTCGGCAGGCCGCAGCCTCCCCGCCACCGCACCGAGGGGCCCTGAGGCCTGGGGACGCTTCCGGGCCGGTGGCCGGTGGTCTCAGGGGGCGGCGCGCAATGCACCCGCGCCCACAGGACGCCCGCCGGCCAGGCCGGTCCCCCGCCGAGCCGAGCCGGCCCGGCCAGGTGCGGGGTCGGCAAGCCGCAGCCTCCCCGCCCCCGCACCGAGGGGCCCTGCAGACCTGGGGACGCGTCCGGGCCGGTGGCCGGTGGTCTCAGGGGGCGGCACGCAGTGCGCCCCCCGCTCAAGAGGCGGTCGCCCGCCGAGCCACGACGGCCCGGCCAGGTGCGGGGGCGGCAGGCAGCAGCCCTCCCCGCCACCGCGCCGAGGGGCCCTACACGTCCGCTCGGTCCCGGGCCAGGCCGAAGCGTGCTCGCAGGCCCGTCGTGCGTTCGTCCGCCGCCACCGCCGCCGCACCGGCCGTCACCGTCTCGTAGACGGACAGGATGTCCGCGCCGACCGTCGACCAGTCGAAGCGCCGCACGTGGGCGCTTCCGAGGTCGCGCAGCTCGGCCAGCCGCTCCGGGTCGCCGAGCAGCCGTACGGCCGCCTCGGCCAGGGCGTCCGCGTCCTCGTTGGCGAAGACCTCGCCCGCCGCGCCCTTGTCCAGGACCTGCACGAACGCGTCCAGGTCGGAGGCGAGGACGGGGGCGCCCGCCGACATCGCCTCGACCAGGATGATGCCGAAGCTCTCGCCGCCGGTGTTGGGCGCGACGTACAGGTCGACGCTGCGCAGGAAGCGCGCCTTGTCCTCGTCGCTGACCATGCCGAGGAACTCCACGCGCGAGCGCAGCTCCTTCGGCAGTTGCTCGACGGCCGCCTCCTCGTCACCCCGCCCGGCGACCAGCAGCCGCGCCCCCGGGCGGGCCGCGAGGATCTTCGGCAGGGCCCGCATCAGCACGGGCAGGCCCTTGCGGGGTTCGTCGATGCGCCCGATGAAGCCGATCGTGTCGCCCTGCCACTCGGGCCTCGGCTCGGCCCGGGCGAAGAAGTCCACGTCGACGCCGTTGGGGATGACCACCGCGTCCCCGCCGAGGTGCTCGACCAGCGTGCGCCGCGCGTACTCGCTCACGGCGATCCGCGCGCTGATCTTCTCCAGCGCGGCCTGCAGGATCGCGTACGCGGCGATCATGGCGCGCGAGCGCGGGTTGGAGGTGTGGAAGGTCGCGACGATGGGCCCCTGGGCCGCCCAGCAGGTCAGCAGGCCCAGCGAGGGCGAGGTCGGCTCGTGGATGTGGACCACGTCGAAGGCCCCGTCGTGCAGCCAGCGCCGCACCCGCGCCGCCGACAGGAAGCCGAAGTTGAGCCGGGCCACCGAGCCGTTGTACGGCACCGGGACCGCGCGGCCGGCCGAGACGACGTACGGCGGCAGGGGCGTGTCGTCGTCGGCCGGGGCGAGCACGGAGACCTCGTGGCCGAGCCGGATGAAGTACTCGGCCAGGTCGCGGATGTGGAACTGGACGCCACCGGGCACGTCCCAGGAGTACGGGCAGACGATCCCGATTCTCACGAGGGTCCCTTCGCGGGGTCGAGGTCGGCGAGCCACAGGCGCTGGAGCATGTGCCAGTCCTCCGGATGGTCGGCGATACCGGTGGCGAAGGCGTTCGCCAGCGCCTGTGTCATGACAGACGTCTTCTCGGCGCGCGTGCCTGACTCCGGCACCTCGATCGGGGGATGGACCTGGCCCTTCATGACCGGCGAGTCGTCGTACCAGAGTGTGACCGGCAGCAGCAGGGCGCCGGTCTGCTGGGCGAGCAGGGCCGGGCCGGCGGGCATCCGTGCCGTCTCGCCGAAGAAGTCGACCTCGACGCCGGAGGCGGACAGGTCGCGGTCGGCGACCAGGCAGACCAGGCCGCCGTCGCGCAGCCGGCGGGCCAGGGTGCCGAAGGCGGAGCCCCCGCTGTGCGGCAGGACCTCCATGCCGAGGCCCTCGCGGTAGGCGACGAATCGGTCGTACAGCGTCTCGGGCTTCAGGCGCTCGGCGACCGTCGTGAAGGGCGTCCCGAGCTTGGTGGTGACCCAGGCGCCGGCCAGGTCCCAGTTGGCCAGGTGCGGCAGGGCGAGGACGACGCCCCGGCCGGAGGCGAGGCCGTCGGTGAGGAAGTGGATGTCCTTGGGGTCGAAGCCCGTCCGCACCCGCTCGGCGCTCCAGGCGGGGAGCCGGAAGGACTCCATCCAGTAGCGCAGGTAGGAGCGCATGCCCGCGCGGGACAGCTCGGCCAGGCGCTCGGGCGTGGCGTCGGGCACCACGCGCGCGTAGTTGGACTCCAGGCGCCGCACGCCCTTGCCGCGCTTCTTCCAGGCGAGGTCGGCGATGGTGCGGCCGAGCCGCACGGCGGCCGGTTCGGGGAGCTTCTTGACGGTGCTCCAGCCGAGCCCGTACAGCGAGTCGGTGAGCCGGTCGGCGGTGCTCACTTCGCGGCCTCGCTCCCCTGGGAGGTGTTCTGCCCGGCGGCCGCCTCGGCCTCGGCGGACTCACGGCGGACGGTGACGACCCGCTGGATCAGCGTGACGAGGCTGCCCACGGCGACGATCCACAGGGCGACCGGCAGCAGCCACTGGATGCCCGGCACCCCGAACTTGTGCAGTCCCGCGAAACCGGCCGCGACCAGCGAGATCACCAGCCGCTCGGCACGCTCCACGAGCCCGTTGACCGCCACCGGCAACCCGATGGACTCCCCGCGCGCCTTCGTGTACGACACCACCTGGCCGCTCGCCAGGCAGAAGATCGAGACGGCGCACAGGACGTTGTCGTCGCCGTTGCCCGCGTACCAGAGCGCGAAGCCGCCGAAGATGGCGCCGTCGGCGACCCGGTCCAGGGTGGAGTCGAGGAAGGCGCCCCAGCGGCTGGAGCGGCCCAGCTGGCGGGCCATGTTGCCGTCGACGAGGTCGGAGAAGACGAACAGGGTGATGACGACCGTGCCCCAGAAGAACTCGCCCCTGGGGTAGAAGACCAGCGCTCCCGCGACCACACCCGCCGTGCCGAGGAGCGTGACCGTGTCGGGGCTGACGCCCCGGCGGATGAGAAACGCGGCGAACGGCGTGAGGACACGCGTGAAGAATGCACGCGCGTACTTGTTCAGCATGGCCTTCCCGACGGTCGGTGTCGCCGCGGCCCTGGTGGCCGCCGGCTGGCCCATCGTAGCCACGCACGTGCGCGCTCGACGGGCGGGCACCCGCGGCTCGTGCCTCGAACCGGTGCCGGCGGCCGCACTCGGGGCGTGTGTGGCGCGATCGGTACCGGTCCGCGGCCTTCGTGGTCGTTCGTATGGACGCGGCATGACGGGAGTGGAAAGCTCGAATAACCGCGGGCGTCGCCGGAGCCGCCAGTGCACGCGGGTCCCGCGTGTCCGCGCCCACAGTGACCTCACCGTGCACGGGAGGCAGGATCATGGGCGACAAGACACAGACACACCCCGGAGCCGCCGGCAGGGCTCTGGCGGCCGACCGACCCACGTCCGTCCGGAACGTGGTGCTGGTCGGCCACAGCGGAGCGGGCAAGACCACGCTGGTGGAGGCCCTCGCGCTGACCGCGGGGGCGGTGAACCGGGCGGGCCGCGTCGAGGACGGCGGCACCGTGTCCGACTACGACGACATCGAGCACCGGCAGCAACGCTCCGTACAGCTCTCCCTCGTGCCGGTCGAATGGGACGGCATCAAGGTCAACCTGCTCGACACCCCCGGATACGCCGACTTCGTCGGTGAGCTCAGGGCCGGTCTGCGCGCCGCGGACGCGGCCCTCTTCGTCGTCTCGGCCTCGGACGGGGTGGACGGCTCGACCCGGATGGTGTGGGAGGAGTGCGCGGCGGTCGGCATGCCCCGCGCGATCGTGATCACGCACCTGGAGTCCGCGCGCGCCGACTTCGAGGAGACCACGCGGATCTGCGCGGAGGCCTTCGGCGGCGACGACCCCGACGCCGTACTGCCCCTGTACCTGCCGCTGCGCGGCCCCGAGGGCCCGGACGGGCACGCGCCGGTGACCGGGCTGATCGGGCTGCTGTCACGGAAGCTCTTCGACTACGCGGCCGGTGAGCGCAAGGACTCCGAGCCCGGCGAGGACCAGCTGCCGGACATCGAGGAGGCCCGCAACCGGCTCATCGAGGGGATCATCGCCGAGAGCGAGGACGAGACCCTCATGGACCGCTATCTCGGCGGTGAGCAGGTCGACGTCAAGACGCTGATCGAGGACCTGGAGCGGGCCGTCGCGCGTGGCAGCTTCTTCCCCGTCCTCGCCGCCGCGCCCGCCGCCGAGGGCGCCCGCCAGGGACTCGGCACGGTCGAGCTGCTGGAGCTGATCACCGGCGGGTTCCCGACCCCGTTCGAGCACCCCCTGCCCGGTGTCACGACCATCGACGGCGAGCGGCGCGAGCTGAAGCCGTGCGACACCGACGGCCCGTTGGTCGCCGAGGTCGTCAAGACCTCCTCCGACCCGTACGTCGGCCGCATCTCCCTCGTCCGCGTGTTCTCCGGGACGCTGCGCCCGGACCAGACGGTGCACGTCTCCGGGCACGGCCTGGCCGACCGCGGGCACGAGGACCACGACGTCGACGAGAAGATCGGCGCCCTGTCCATGCCCTTCGGCAAGCAGCAGCGTCCGGTGACGCACGCCGTCGCCGGAGACCTGGTGAGCGTGGCCAAGCTGGGCCGTGCGGAGACCGGTGACACGCTGTCCGCGAAGGACGACCCGCTCCTGATGGAGCCCTGGCAGATGCCGGACCCGCTGCTGCCGCTCGCCATCCAGGCGCACAGCAAGGCCGACGAGGACAAGCTGTCCCAGGGCCTGGCCCGGCTGGTCGCCGAGGACCCGACGATGCGCCTGGAGCAGAACCAGGACACCCATCAGGTGGTCCTGTGGTGCCTGGGCGAGGCCCACGCGGACGTCGCCCTCGAACGGCTGCGCAGCCGCTACGGCGTCCAGGTCGACGTCGTCCCCCACCGGGTGTCCCTGCGGGAGACGTTCGCGGCCCGGGCCGGCGGACGCGGACGGCACGTGAAGCAGTCCGGCGGGCACGGGCAGTACGCGATCTGCGAGATCGAGGTGGAGCCGCTGCCGGGCGGCTCGGGCATCGAGTTCGTGGACAAGGTGGTCGGCGGGGCGGTGCCCCGGCAGTTCATCCCGTCCGTCGAGAAGGGCGTCCGGGCGCAGGCCGCCAAGGGCGTGGCCGCCGGGTATCCGCTCATCGACGTCCGGATCACCCTGCTGGACGGCAAGGCGCACTCGGTGGACTCCTCCGACGCCGCCTTCCAGACGGCGGGCGCGCTGGCGCTGCGCGAGGCCGCCGCGGGCGCGCGGATCCATCTGCTGGAACCGGTCGCCGAGGTGACCGTCCTCGTCGGCGACGACTACGTGGGCCCGGTGATGAGCGACCTGTCGAGCCGGCGCGGCCGGCTGCTCGGCACCGAACAGGTGGGTACCGGGCGGACGCTGATCCGGGCCGAGGTGCCGGAGTTCGAGATCGGCCGGTACGCCGTGGACCTGCGCTCGCTGTCGCACGGCACGGCCCGGTTCGACCGGGCGTACGCCCGGCACGAGCCGATGCCGCCGCAGATCGCCGAGCGGATCCGCGAACAGGCGGGTGACGGCGCGTAGTCCTTTCGCGCCCGGCCGGTGCGGGCGGGCGGCTTCGGCCGTCCGCCCGCCGCTTGTCGGTGGCGCCGGATACGCTGATCACCTGATCACGTGGTGCCGCAGCCGTCCGGTCATGGGGGTGGTTTCGGCACGAGGGCCGGGTCAACAGGTGTGCGGGGCAGGGAAGTCGGGAAGGCCGCAGGAGCGACGCCGGCGGTGATGGGGGCGGGAATGTCGTTTGGAACGGAGTGGGACGGGCCCCAGGTGCCCGTCTCGGGCGACGAGGGACAGGCGGCGACCTCCGCGCTGGCTTCCGCCGCGTACCGGGACAGCCCGGTCGAGGAGATCAAGAAGGCCGACAACGAATGGCACCAGTCGACCGTCAAGGCCGGCCGGATGAAGCTGCTCCGGCCCAATCTCGGTGAGTCGTTCTCGCGTGCCGTGATCGACCGGATGCTCGCCCCCGGCCGCAAGCCGCTCATCCAGTCCTTCGGCTCCGAACCGCAGTTCGTGGTGGAGCACTGTCTGGCGGCGAACAACATCCGCCGCGAGCGCGACAACCGCCTGACGGCCGTGACGGTGCTGTGCGGTCTGGTCTTCCTGCCCGGGCTGATCGTCTGGCTGCTCGTCTTCCAGCTGCGCATGTTCGTCGCCCGGCGCGACGACAAGCGGGCCGGCCCCCTCGCCACGGCCCTGCTCCTCGGTGTCGGCGTGCTCGCCGCGCTGTTCTTCGTCAAGATGCCGTTCGGCGGGCTCTGGGCGTGGTACGCCCGTGCGTGCGTCGTCCTGCCCGTGCTGGGCTGGTTCTGGGCCAAGCGGGTCTGCGAGAGCGCCGCCCAGGATCTGCGGGCCCGCTGGGACGGCCTGCTGTCCGGCACCAGCGTCGGCGCCAAGGTCCCGGAGGCCGTGCCGCGCGGGCCCGGCCAGACGGCCGCGGAGGAGCTGCGCCAGTCGCTGGCCCGGCTGAGCGCCGAGCAGCAGTCCAACTCGGTCTTCTACGCCGGCCCCAAGGGCATACTCGGCATGGGCACCCGGTGGGGCGCCTGGCAGCTCGCCGAGGAACTGGTGCCCGCCGACGGCACCAGGGAGATCCACCCCTTCCGCAGCTGGGACGTCATACGCGCGATCCACGACCAGCTGGCCATGCTGGAGCGCGGCCCGCTGAACACGGGCGGCTTCCCCAAGCCGTCCGTGAAGCACTGGATCGTCACGCCGATCGGCGAGAAGGCCGCCGCGGTGTCCCGGCCCGAGGGCACCGACGTCGAGGCCTTCCAGATCAAGCCGCACGCCATACAGGAGATCTGCAACAAGCAGCAGTTCGGCAGCGGTGACCGGCACTATCTGGGCGTCCAGTGGACGCTGTGGGACGGCCAGCTGGTCATCACCATGCTGATCACGGTGACCGTGCTGCACGAGACGCTGCGCATCGAGGTCACCGGGCACGCCCTGGGGCCGGTGAACCCGCTCTTCACCACGAAGCCGGAGGCGCCGGTCAAGGAGGTCGCCAAGTCCTTCAAGCCGTGGGAGAACCGCACGATCAAGCTGCCGCTGGTCACCACCGACGAGGTGGTACGGCTCGCCGCGCGCGCCCCGCTGACCTGGTACCCGCCGCTGCTGAACTGGCTGGGCGGCTCGCTCGGACTGCCCGAGCCGTTCGGTCTGCGGCACGCCTGGGCCGATCAGCCGTGGCGGCACCGCTTCATGGCCGACGACGCGCTGCGCGCGGCCACACCGGTACTGCGGGTGGTGCACTCGGCGGCGATCAGGGTGCTGAAGGAGAACGGCGTGGACACGGAGAAGTTCGGTGCCCGCTCGGCGTTCCTCAGCGGCAACGTCCAGGACCCGACGCCGAGGAAGGCCGACGTGTACGACGCGTAGGCGTCCGGCGGCTCGGCCGAGGGGGTGTCCTCGGCGGCGGTCCGGGAGTCCGGGAGCCGCGCCGCCGCCCCCCCCGGTCGCTAGGCCGGCCAGGCCTCCGCCAGCATCTTGCGGGTGTCCGCCAGGAGCTGCGGCAGGATCTTGGTGTGGCCGACCACCGGCATGAAGTTCGTGTCGCCGCCCCAGCGCGGGACGACGTGCTGGTGCAGGTGGGCGGCGATGCCGGCGCCCGCGACCGTGCCCTGGTTCATGCCGATGTTGAAGCCGTGCGCGCCGGAGGCCGCACGCAGGGCCCGCATCGCCTGCTTGGTCAGCTCGGCGAGTTCGGCGGTCTCCGGCCCGGTCAGCTCGGTGTAGTCGGCCACGTGCCGGTAGGGCACGGTCATCAGGTGGCCGCCGTTGTACGGGTACAGGTTGAGGACCGCGTACACGTGCTCGCCGCGTCGCACGATCAGCCCGTCCTCGTCGGACTTGGCCGGTATCGAGCAGAAGGGGCAGCCGTCGTCCGCCCCCGGACCGGTGGGCTTGTTCTCGCCCTGGATGTAGGCCATCCGGTGGGGCGTCCACAGGCGCTGGAACGCGTCCTGCGTCCCCACTCCGATCTGCTGCTCCGGCTCACTCGTCATGCTAGGCAGCATATGGCTTCGCCCGTTCGCGGCGTGTCGCCGGGGCGCCTCGATGACGGTCACCGGCCAAGCTTGGCCGGTGGACGTCGACAGCCGCGCGGCCCGCTGGGAGCAGCGCACCGAGATCCCGCTCTTCGTGGCGTCGCTGGTCTTCATGGCCGCCTACGCCACCCGCGTCCTGGCCGTGGGCCTGGCGCACTGGCGGGACCTGTGCCTGTGGGTGATGCTCGCCCTCTGGGCGGTGTTCGCCGCCGACTACCTGGTGCGGTGGCGCCTGGGGGGGCAGCGTTTCCTGCGCTTCGTCAGCACGCACTTCCTGCACACCGTCGTGGTCGTCCTGCCGCTGCTGCGCCCGCTGCGGATCGTCCCGCTCTACGACGTCATCCAGCGCCGGCAGGGCGAACCCAGGCTCTCCCTGTACGCCCGGGTGATCTCCTACGCGAGCCTGTCCACGCTGCTGCTGGGCTTCGCGGGTGCCCTCGCGGTGTTCCAGCAGGAGCGCGGGGCGCCCGGCGCCACCATGACGACCTTCGGGGACGCGGTGTGGTGGGCCGCGTCGACGCTCAGCACCGTCGGCTACGGCGACATCACCCCGGTGACCAGGCTCGGGCGGACGATCGCGATCGGGATGATGGCCTGCGGGATCGGCCTGCTCGGCGCGGTGACGGGTTCGTTCTCGTCCTGGCTGATGCAGACGTTCACACGGGGCAGCGACAGAAAAGGGCCCCCGGGACCGTGATCCCGGGGGCCCTCGCGGCTCAGGCGGTTCAGACCTGGGTCCGCTCCTCCACGATCTTCGCGATCTTGGCGATCGCCTCGTCGAAGGGGATGCCGTTCTCCTGGGAGCCGTCGCGGTAGCGGAAGGACACCGAGCCGTTCGACATGTCCTCGTCGCCCGCGATGACCATGAAGGGCACCTTCTGCTTCTGGGCGTTGCGGATCTTCTTCTGCATGCGGTCCGAGGAGGAGTCCACCTCGACGCGCAGCCCCTGCTTCTTGGCCGCGGCGGCGAACTTCTCCAGGTACTCCACGTGCGCGTCGCCGATCGGGATGCCGAGTGCCTGCACGGGGGCCAGCCACGCCGGGAAGGCGCCCGCGTAGTGCTCCAGCAGCACGGCGAAGAACCGCTCGATGGAGCCGAACAGGGCGCGGTGGATCATGACCGGGCGCTGCTTGGCACCGTCGGGGCCGGTGTACTCCAGGTCGAACCGCTCGGGCAGGTTGAAGTCGAGCTGGATGGTCGACATCTGCCAGGTGCGGCCGATGGCGTCCTTGGTCTGCACGGAGATCTTCGGGCCGTAGAAGGCGGCGCCGCCCGGGTCGGGCACGAGGGGCAGGCCCTGCTTCTCGGCGACCTGGCGGAGCGTCTCGGTGGCCTCCTCCCAGACCTCGTCGGAGCCGACGAACTTCTCCGGGTCCTTGGTGGACAGTTCCAGGTAGAAGTCGGTCAGGCCGTAGTCGCGCAGCAGCCCGAGGACGAAGGTGAGCGTCTTGTCGAGTTCCTCCGACATCTGCTCACGGGTGCAGTAGATGTGCGCGTCGTCCTGCGTGAAGCCGCGGGCGCGGGTCAGGCCGTGCACGACGCCGGACTTCTCGTACCGGTACACGGTCCCGAACTCGAAGAGGCGCAGCGGCAGTTCGCGGTAGGAGCGGCCGCGCGCGTCGAAGATCAGGTTGTGCATCGGGCAGTTCATGGGCTTGAGGTAGTAGTCCACGCCCTCGTCGAGCTGCATGGGCGGGTACATGCCGTCGGCGTACCAGTCCAGGTGCCCGGACGTCTCGAAGAGCTTCCCCTTCGTGGCGTGCGGGGTGTAGACGAACTCGTAGCCCTCTTCCTCGTGGCGGCGGCGCGAGTAGTCCTCCATCACGCGGCGGACGATGCCGCCCTTGGGGTGGAAGACGGCGAGGCCGGAGCCGATCTGCTCCGGGATGGAGAACAGGTCCAGCTCGCTGCCGAGCTTGCGGTGGTCGCGCTTCTCGGCCTCGGCGAGGAAGTCCAGGTGCGCCTTCAGCTCGTCCTTGGACGGCCAGGCGGTTCCGTAGATGCGCTGGAGCATCGGGTTCTTCTCGCTGCCGCGCCAGTAGGCGGCCGCGTTGCGCATCAGCTTGAACGCCGGGATCAGCCGGGTGGTCGGCAGGTGGGGACCGCGGCAGAGGTCCTTCCAGCACAGCTCGCCGGTCTTGGCGTCCAGGTTGTCGTAGATCGTCAGCTCGCCGGCGCCGACCTCGACGTCCGCGCCGTCGTCGTGGGACGCGGAGCCCTTGAGGCCGATCAGCTCCAGCTTGTACGGCTCGTCGGCCAGCTCCTCGCGGGCGGCCTCGTCGGTGACGACACGACGGGAGAAGCGCTGGCCGCGCTTCTGGATCTCCTGCATCTTCTTTTCGATGGCCTTGAGGTCATCGGGGTGGAAGGGCTTCTCGACGTCGAAGTCGTAGTAGAAGCCGTCCTTGACGGGCGGGCCGATGCCCAGCTTGGCCTCGGGAAACAGCTCCTGCACGGCCTGCGCCATGACGTGCGCGGTGGAGTGGCGCAGGATGTTCAGGCCGTCCTCGGAGGAGATCTCGACGCCCTCGACCTCGTCGCCGTCGGACAGCTCGTGGCTGAGGTCCCGCAGCTCGCCGGCCACGCGCGCGGCGATGATCGAGCGCTCGCCCGCGAAGAGGTCGGCGGCCGTAGTGCCCGTCGTCACCACGCGTTCTTCCCGCTCGGAATCGCGTTGGATGATCACACGGACGTCTGACACCGGTCTCTCCTGACTGAAGGTGGGATGCGGCGCCATACCAGGAGCGCGCGCACAGGCGATCGTACCGACCCGACGGCACCGACCGCGAAACGGTCACCGTCAGTCCGCGTCCCCGTACGCTCCCGCCTCCCCCTCTCCGCACGCCTCCTCGAAGAAGTCGAGGTTCTCCTGGAGGGCCTTCATCAGCCGGTCCCGCTCGGCGTCGTCCACCTGCACGGGTACGACGCCGGAGGCGCCGGTGAGCCGGCGGAAGCCGCCCCGCCGCTCCAGCCGGCCGTGCACCCGGACGGGCAGTCCGACGAGGTGGGCGTGGCCGGCGATGCGGTAGTCCTCCTCGTCGAGGGTGACGCGGAGGTGCGGGACCTCGACGCCGGCGAGGACGCGCAGGCGGACGGTGCCCTCGCCGGTGGGGCCGGAGCGGCGCATGCGGACGACGGCACCCGTGACGCGGACCGGCACGGAGGGCTCCTCGCGCAGATAGCGGGCCGCGGCCTCGCGGAGCACGGGCAGGTCGCCCGGTGAGAACTCGACGGGTTCGGCGGAGGCGGCGCAGCCCTCGGGCACGCCGGCCCCGGGGGCCCAGGCGACGGCGACGCGGGCGCCCTCGGTGCCCCGCACGAGCGCGCCGAGCGCCTCGGTGAGTTCGCGGCTGACGCCGGCCTCGACGGCGCCGTCGAAGGCGTCCATGCCGCCGGTGGCCCGCCGGTAGTCGATGGCCTCCCGGGTGGCGTAAAGGGCCTGGTGGAGCCGTACGGCGAGGTGCCGGCCGGTGGCCGCGGGCACGAAGGCGGTGAGGGTGCGGCCCTCGGTGGCGGGTCCGACGAGGACGTCCTCCATGAGGGCGGCGGCCGGTCTGCGGTGGCGGGCGCCGTAGTAGCCGGCCCGGGCCCGGGTGGCGAGCGCGGCGGCGAGCAGCATCTGCCGGGCGGCGGCGCGCAGTTGCTCGTCGGCCGTCCAGTGCGCGGCGCCCACGGGCCCCCTGGGGGTGTCCCGCCACCAGCGGATCTCGTCGCTCGGTACGGCGAGGGAGATGAGGACCTCGCGGGCGGAGGGGGTGTCACTGCGGGCCAGCGCGTCGAGGGCCTCGCCGAGCAGGTCGTCGCTGTCCGGGAAGGCGCGGTTCTCCGGCACGAGCAGGCTGGTGCCGCCGGCGCCCGGGCCGGGCGGGGTCCAGCGGCCGTACCTTCCGGCGGCACCTCCGCGCCGCTGCCAGCCGTGCCGGCGCAGCAGGGCGCCGAGCACGGCCGGGTCGACCTCGGCGGGCTCCGGAGGGCGGTTCCAGGGGAGGTCGTCGGGGTGCTGCCGGACCGGCCGGGCCGGCTCGTCGTACGGACGGCTCCTCATGGCCTGCCTCCCGTCCCGACCCGCGTCATGATCTCGCACAGCGCCCGGTCGTCGAAGATGCGCGCGGTCGGTATCCGCACGGTGGTCCGGTGCCGGCCGGTGACCGGGTGGCCGGCCAGGTTGACCCAGTAGCAGCAGTGCCGCAGGTCGAGCCGGTCGTGGCTCGCGCGCAGCCAGTCGTCCTGGGCGCGCGGCACCAGCATGACGACCAGGATCTTGTGCACCGAGACGGGAGTGCGGGCCAGCTTGCGCAGGTGGTCGTTGTCGAGGGTGAAGGAGAAGAAGCGGCCCGGCGGGTTGGGCGGGACCTGGTAGGTGCACTTCAGCTGCACCTTGATGGTGACCTCGTCGTCGACGGTGTGTCCGGGTGCGCTGTGGCTGACGTGCCAGTCGATGCCGTTGTCCGGGAAGGGCTGGGACAGCGAGCAGCCGGCCGCGGCGGCGACCGCGTGCAGATAGCCGACCTGCAGTGTCTCCATGCAGGCGGTGGTGGCGAGCGTGCCGCGGAGGGTGCCCGGGCGGTCGGGCAGCAGCCCGCCCCGCTCGGGCTGCGCTATGGCCATGACCAACAGCCTTCCAAGCAATGAGTTTTCCCGCTGTGGGCCGCTGAACTGCAAAGACCCGTATTCCTGTTGTCTCCTTCCGGCGTACGTCGCAAACGGCCCGGGTATCACCAAACAGGCAGAAGACGGAACGTCACCTGCCATGGGTGAACGAGGAGTTGTGTGCGGATGACGACCTGGTACGAGGGGCCGCTGGCGGCCTTCGACACGGAGACGACGGGCGTGGACGTCGAGACCGACCGGATCGTGTCGGCCGCCGTCGTCGTCCAGGATGCGCCGGGCACCCGGCCCCGGATCACTCGCTGGCTGGTGAATCCGGGGGTCGCGGTGCCCGAGGCGGCGACGGCGGTGCACGGGCTGACGCAGGAGCACCTGCAGCGCAACGGCCGCTGGCCGGCGCCGGTGATGTACGAGATAGCCGAGCAGCTGGCGGAGCAGGCGGCGATGCGGCGGCCGGTGGTGGTGATGAACGCGCCGTTCGATCTGACGCTGCTGGACCGGGAGTTGCGCCGGCACCGGGCGTCCGGGCTGGACCGCTGGCTGGAGCCGGTGCCGTTGCGGGTGCTGGACCCGAGGGTGCTGGACAAGCATCTGGACCGATACCGCAAGGGGCGCCGCACGCTGACCGACCTGTGCGGGCACTACGGTGTGACCCTGCAGGACGCGCACGACGCGGCGGCGGACGCACTGGCCGCGCTGGACGTCGTACGGGCCCTGGGCCGGCGGTTCGCGACCCGGCTGGAGCGGCTGTCCCCGGCGGATCTGCACACCCTCCAGGCCAACTGGCATGCGGCGCAGGCCCGTGGGCTCCAGGCCTGGTTCGCGCGCAGCGGTTCGGAGGAGATCGTCAACACGGAGTGGCCGCTGCGGCCGGAGCTGCCGGCGGCGGCGTAGCGCCGGCAGCGGCCGCCGCCGTCAAAAGAGCCGGTCCGCTGCTGCGGACCGGCTCTTTCCCGGTGGGCGATACTGGGTTCGAACCAGTGACCTCTTCGGTGTGAACGAAGCGCTCTCCCACTGAGCTAATCGCCCGGGAACGCACTGAACAATACAGGTCCGGGAGCCGTTCGTTCAAACCGCTCGCAGGTACCGCAGCAGTCCGCGCCGTCCGGCCCGCATCATCAGCCGGTGATTGGCGCGGAAGACGGGCCGTCCGGGGACGGCCAGCCGCCTGAGCAGCGGCTTGCGCACGTCGACCTCCTGGTCGTACCGGACGAGCGCGCCGGCACCGGCGGGGGTGACCGTCCAGCGCGCCCACCCCTCGATGTCCCCGGTCATGTCCACCGCCAGGATGCCCGCGGCCGGGTCACGGCCGGCGGTACGCGCGGTGAAGGTCATGGCGTACGGCAGCAGGGAGCGGATGGTGATCACACCGGTCTCGTCGTCCAGCCGGGTCACCGTCCGCACCTGTGGCCACCATCGGGGGTAGTCCTCGGGCCGCTCCAGCGCCGCGTACACCGTCGCGGGCGGGGCGGGCAGGGACCACAGGGTCCGGAAGCGGTAGTGGTTCCAGTCCATGACCGGAGTCTGCCCGGCCGGGCGGGCCTCTCCTCGCCGGGCGGCGCCGGGTTCGACGCGGCGAAGCGGAATAGGCCGAAGAACGAGACGACGCGCGGGCCGACCGGAGTGACTGGGGCTCAGATTTGTGCCGGCACTCGGGACTTGAGGCCCACGGGAATTCCGCGCTTGTCGTACTTGCGAAGAAATGCGACGGCATTCCGGAAGACGTGCGAGGTATTTCCGCCGGCCGCCCGCGTCCGGAACTTCTCCCCGCGGCAATGCCGCGCCCGAAGCGGCCCACCGCGTGAGCCAGGGGGCGGGTACGACGACGGCCCACCTGCTCGAAGCAGATGGGCCGTCGGTCCGGGTGGGCGATACTGGGTTCGAACCAGTGACCTCTTCGGTGTGAACGAAGCGCTCTCCCACTGAGCTAATCGCCCGGGCGCAGGAAGAACATTACCCGATGTCAGGGGGTGGTCCCGACCGGGGGCCGGACCGGCGGGCGGCCGGGCCCCGGGCGGCGGCTCACTGGTCCTTGATCTTCCACGGCATGACGACGCCGAACTTCCACAGGTAGATCCCCACCAGCACGCCCACGATCACCAGACCGATCACGGTGAGGGTGATGTTGCGCCGGCGCACCTGGGGATCGAGGGCTCGCTGGGCGGCCTCGGTGACTTTGCGTTTCGTCCAGCGGAGCACCAGCTGGGCCCAGACGAACTCGGTCGCCCAGATCGCCATGCCGCCGAAGATCACCACCCAGCCGGGTCCCGGCAGCGGCAGCATCACGATGCCCAGGGCAACGACCGCCAGGCCGAGCACGAAGACACCGACCTGCCAGCTCACGTGCAGGGCCCGGCGGGCCTTGATGAATTCCGGCGCACGGGAGCCGAGGCCCCGCTCGGCGTCCGCTTCGCTCACTCGATCGTCCGCCTTCCGCTCGTCCCCGGCCACTGCGACCTCGCCCGGCTCGTCACTCCCCGTATTCATACAGACAAACCCTACCGGAGTGAATCCAGTCACCGGAATGGTCGTAGATCTGGTACGAGTTCTCGGCCGGAAGAGTTACGTAAAGCCAGGCAAAACTCCCAGAGGGGTTTACAACGGCACCGTAGGTGGCATGTCGATTTCGCCGACGTGCGAATCCCCGAGCGCACACTGAGCGAAAGGCCCTGGCGCTTATGAACACCACGGTCAGCTGCGAGCTGCACCTGCGCCTCGTTGTGTCGAGCGAGTCCTCCCTGCCTGTCCCCGCAGGCCTGCGGTACGACACGGCCGACCCCTACGCCGTGCACGCCACCTTCCACACCGGAGCCGAGGAGACCGTCGAGTGGGTGTTCGCCCGCGACCTCCTCGCCGAGGGGCTGCACCGGCCCACCGGCACCGGCGACGTCCGCGTCTGGCCATCGCGCAGCCATGGTCAGGGCGTCGTCTGCATCGCCCTCAGCTCCCCTGAGGGAGAGGCTCTGCTGGAGGCCCCGGCGCGGGCCCTGGAGTCCTTCCTGAAGCGAACCGACGCCGCCGTGCCGCCCGGCACGGAGCACCGGCACTTCGACCTGGATCAGGAGCTCTCGCACATCCTGGCGGAGAGTTAGGTCGCCGCCACCCCAAGCAGCCCGGCGCCGTCCACTCGGGGAGACGGCTCGGGCCAAGACAACCGCATACGGCACAGGCCGGCGCCGTCACCGTGAGCGTTCGCGGGACGGTGTCGGCCTGTGCCCGTGCGCCCGTGCCGCGCCTGGGCGGCTCCTCGGCCCCTGCGCCGCGCGTCCGGGAACCGCCCGGGGCGCGGAGGCGTTCTACCGGCAGTCGAGGTCGAGCGGGACCGGTGCGGTGGGCGCGTTGTCGCTACCATCGGCCAGCATCGGCGGGCGCCCGCCCGACCACCAGGCCAGGGAGCGAAACGTGCTGATCACCCACGACACCCGGTGCGCACTCGACACCGTGGTGGATCTGGTGAACTCCGCGCCGGAGGACGACACCTCCACGGACGGACTGCAGGATGTCGCGGCTCTCGCCGACTTCGTGCGAAACCACGAAATCAGCGATGTCGGGGTGCTGTCCGAGTTCGACCTCTCGGCGGTGCGCAAGATCCGCGGCCGGTTCGCGGGGATCTTCGCGGCGCCGGACGCCCGGGCCGCCGCGGGGATGATCAACGAGCTGGTGGCCGCGGCCGGCACCACACCGCGTCTCACGGACCACGACGGCTACGACTGGCATGTGCACTACTTCGCCCCCGGGGCGTCCGTGGCCGATCACCTCGCCGCGGACTGCGGAATGGCGCTCGCCTTCTTCGTGGTCGCCGGAGAACAGGAGCGGCTGCGGCGCTGTGAGGCACCGGACTGCCGGCGCGCCTTCGTCGATCTGTCCCGCAACCGCTCGCGCCGCTACTGCGACAGCCGGACCTGCGGGAACCGGCTGCATGTCGCCGCCTACCGGGCGCGGCGCAAGGAAGCGACGGGCTGACCCGGCCGGGCCGGGGGGCGGCCCCCTCACGGCCCGTGGCGACGTCTGTCCCGGCGGGTGGCGCCGGGACGGACGCGTACGGCTCACAGCAGCAGCAGGTCGTGCAGCGCACCCATGAGCAGCAGACACCCGATCACCGCAAGGAAGATCATCAGCGGTGGCTGGGAAAGGGCGAAGAGGCATCCGCGCGGCTCGTCCTTGGGCGGCGCGGCCTCGCTCTGTGTTGTGTCCAGCATCTCGCGGCCGATGATGACCCACCCGGCGCCCCGAACGCGATCAGCACTCGGGGATCTTGCGGGACTTCACCGAAACCGTGATCTCTCGTTCGTCTCATGAACGATTCCGGACGTCACGGGACCCACTGTGTCGTTTCCGTGAATGGTGTGACTGTCATATGCCGTGCTTGTTGAGGATGGCCTCGATGTCGCTGAAGTCGTCGGCCGAGTCGGCGGCGCGGGGGGCGGCGGCCGGCCGCGACGCGGGGCGTGAGCCCTGGCCCAGGGAGGGCGCCGAGGCCGCGGGGGCCACCGCCTCCCGCCGGTCGCCCTTGGCCGCCTTGCGCTCGGCACCGGCGCCGCCACGCCGGCGCTCCACCGCGCGGGTGCCCGCGAGCAGCAGCCAGGCGGCGCCCAGCAGCCCGAAGCCCGCCCAGGCCGTGGGACTGAGCGCGGTGTCGGCGAGCCAGCCGACGACTCCGGTCATCACCAGGCCGACCGGTACGAGGGAGTAGGCCGCGATGCGGGCCGCCGACAGAAAGCGCCTGCGGTAGGCCGTGACCACCGCGATGCCCAGGCCCGCCGCGGACACGGCGGAGCAGACGGTCTCGGCAATCATCCGGTCCTCCTGGCGGGCTCGGTCGGGTGGCGATCGGCGGTCGGGTGGCGATCGGCCAAGCGCACACCGGCGTCCGCGGATGCGCTTCGTCCCTTCCATCCTGCACCGCCCGGCCGCCGTGATGCCATGGTCCCGGCGGACATCAGGGACATCTCCGGGTCGGCTCCTCCTGGAGTGCCGGTCGCCTCCTCCCCCGCTCCGGCCCGGAGCCCCGCGCCGGTCGATTGGGTCGGCCGCGCCCGGCCTGGAACACTGGTGCGCATGAGCGACTCCTCCCCGGCCCGCACCGATGCCCTCGTCCTCGACGTCTGGTGCGAACTGCAGTGCCCCGACTGCCGCACCGCCCTGGACGACGTCCGCGCCCTGCGCGCCCGCTACGGCGACCGGCTGGAGCTGCGCCTGCGGCACTTCCCGCTGGAGAAGCACAAGCACGCCTTCGCCGCCGCGCAGGCCGCCGAGGAGGCGCTGGAGCAGGGCAAGGGCTGGCCGTACGTGGAGGCCGTGCTGGAGCGGGTGGCGGAGCTGGACCGGCAGGGTGAGTCCCTGCTGGTCGAGGTGGCCCGCGAACTCGGTCTGGACGCCGAGGAGTTCGACACCGCGCTGATCGACGGCCGGCACATCCTGATCGTCGACGCCGACCAGGCCGAGGGCAAGGCCGTCGGCGTGACCGGCACCCCGACGTACGTCATCGGCGGCGAACGCCTCGACGGCGGCAAGAGCCAGGAGGGGCTGCGCGAGCGGATCGAGGAGATCGCCGACCGGCTGCTGGCCGAGCGGGAGGCCTGAGCCGGCGGCACCCCGCCGGGAACCCCCCGCCGGGGGCCTACAGCAGGGGCTTGGCGAGGGAGTGGGTCACCGTCGCGTAGCCGAGTGAGGCGTACAGCCGCTCGGCCGGGGTGTTGCCCGCGAAGACGTTGAGGCCGAGGACCGGGCGGCCGGCCTCGATCGCCTGGCGCTCGGCCAGCAGCATGAGCGTGCGGCCATGGCCCCGGCCGCGAGACGCCGCGTCGACCCGGACGTCGTAGACGAAGGCCGCGGCCTCCTGGAGGGCCAGCCAGAGGGTGCCGACACGGGTCCCGTCGTGCTCCAGAACGCTGAAGACCATCCCGTCGGTGGCGAGGCCCCGCGGCAGCAGCCGCGCGTGGTCGTCGGCCGCCTTGGCGCGGGCCGCGGCCTCGGGGACGCCCCGCTCGATCCACTGGCGGGCGTAGGTCTCGCGCTCGTGCTCCTGCCACGCCGCGAACTCGGCCCCCGTCGTGGGACGCGCCCGGCTGCCCGGCGGCAGCTCGGGCGGAGCGGTGCCGAGGCGCTTCTCCATGCCCCGGTTGCGCACGGTGTACCCGAGGGCGTCGAACAGCCGCAGCGCGGCCTCCGCGGCGGCGGGGACGACCGTCTCGATCTGCCGGCAGCCCCAGCCGCGCGCCACCTCCTCCGCGGCGAGCGCGGCCACCGTGCCCCGGCCGCGCCGCCGGTCCGGTTCCTCGACCCGTAGCTCGAGGACGCGGGCCACCGAGGCGCCGAGGGAGGGTGAGGTGCCGAGATGGATCTCGCCGACGGGACGGCTGTTCACACACACCTGGAAGCGGCGTGAACGGGTCCCGTCGGGGTGGTGCCGGAGCGGCTCGCTCGGCCGCAGGGTCGTGGTCATCACTGGTGTTCTACCCGCGACGGCCGGTCCCGTCAGCCCGTTTTCCGCCTCGGTGAAGGGCGTTCGCGCGCCACCACCGGTCCACGGGACCGGTGACGCCCGTTCCGCCGCCCGCCCCGGTCAGGGGTCCAGGTCCTGCCCGGCCCGCTCGTCGAAGATCCGCATCGCCTTGGCCGTCACCGGACCGGGGGCGCCGTCCAGCTCCTGGTCGTCCACCCGGTGCACCGCCTGCACGTCCCGCAGGGTGGAGGTCAGGAAGACCTCGTCGGCCCGGTCGAGCACGTCCAGCGGCAGGTCGGTCTCCCTGGCGCCCGTCCACTCGATCGCCAGGGCGCGGGTGATGCCGGGCAGACAGCCCGAGGCGACCGGCGGGGTGTGGATCTCGCCGTCCAGGACGACGAAGACGTTCGAGCCGGTGCCCTCGCAGAGCTGCCCGACCGTGTTGCCGAACAGCGCCTCGGACGCGCCGTGTTGGTGGGCGCGGGCCAGGGCGACCACGTTCTCGGCGTACGAGGTGGTCTTCAGGCCGGTCAGGGCGCCCCGCTCGTTGCGCGTCCACGGGACCGTGATCACGGCCGTGACGTCCGGCCGGCGGGTGGTCTCGCCGACGGCGGCGAACAGGGTCGGGCCGTGCTCGCCGCGGTCGGAGCCGAGCGGGCCGTGGCCGCCGGTGTAGGTGATCCGCAGCCGGCCGAGCGGCATCGGGTTGGCCTCCAGGACCGCCGCGCAGGCCTCGCGCACCTCGTCGTGGTCGGGGTCGGGCAGCCCGAGGCCACGGGCGGACCGGGTCAGCCGGTCCAGGTGCCGGGTGAGCGCGAAGGGTTTGCCGTGGACCGCCTTCACCGTCTCGAAGATGCCGTCGCCGACCGTCAGTCCGTGGTCGAAGACGGAGACACGCGCGGACTCCAGGTCCCGCAGCTCGCCGTCCAGCCAGATCCTCATGCGAACGCCCTTCCGCTCTCCTCGTACGTCCCCGACGCTACCGCCAGCAGCCGGGACGCCTTCAGCTCGGTCTCCCGCCACTCGCCGTCGGGGTCCGACCCCCAGGTGATGCCGGCGCCGGTGCCGAAGCGCAGGACGCCCTCGGCGCGGTCGATCCAGAAGGTACGGATGCCCACCGCGAGCTCGCCGGTGCCCCGGTCGGCGTCCACCCAGCCGATGCCGCCGCAGTACGGGCCGCGCGGGGCCGTCTCCAGGGCCTCGATGATCCGCAGCGCGCTCGACTTCGGCGCACCGGTCACCGAGCCGGGCGGGAAGGCCGCCGCGAGCAGCTCCGGCCATCCGGCGCCCTCCGCCAGCTCGCCGCGGACCGTGGACACCAGGTGGACCAGGCCGGGGTGCTTCTCCACCGCGCACAGGTCGGGCACCGAGACGCTGCCGGTCGCGCAGACCCGTCCGATGTCGTTGCGGACGAGGTCCACGATCATCACGTTCTCGGCGTAGTCCTTCTCCAGGAGATCCGCCTCGGTGCGTCCGGTGCCCTTGATGGGGCCGGACTCCACGACCCTGCCGTCCCGGCGCAGGAACAGCTCGGGCGAGGCGGTGGCGATCTCCACGCCGTGCTCCGGCAGCCGGATCGTCCCCCCGTACGGCGCCGGGTTGCCGCGGGCGAGCAGCGAGGTCAGGGCGTCCACGTCGGCGTCGGGGGCGACGGGCGCGGCGAGCACCCGGCAGAGGTTGGCCTGGTAGACCTCGCCGGCCGCGATGTGCTCGCGTATCCGGCGGACGGCCGCCGTGTACGCGGCGCGGTCCAGGGAGGTGGTCCACTCCCCCACGGCCGGCCCCCGCCAGCCGCCCGGCACCGGCGCGGGCACCGGCTCCTCCCGTACGTCGGCGAAGCGGGCGCAGGTGAGGCGGCCCTCGAAGTCCGCGCACACGGCCCAGAAACCGGTGGAGTCCAGGGCGGCCGGATCGCTGGTGACGTCGAGGAGGCCGGTGGCGACGCGGTCGCCGAAGCGGGCCAGCGGTGAGAGCCGGGAAGCGGGGCCGGAAGGGTGGTGGAGCACGTGGTCGAGTCTAGGTCGGGTGTCGGACAGCTGGCCCGGGGACGTCCCTGCGGGGGCCCTGACCACGAGGTCCGCCGGATGCACCGCAGCACGCTGCGCAAACGCGTTTTTGTACTGGCCCGGGAATCCGCTAGAGTTCAACACGTCGCCGGGACGCGGAAGCGGACCGAAACGACAGGCGGACGTAGCTCAGTTGGTAGAGCGCAACCTTGCCAAGGTTGAGGTCGCGAGTTCGAGCCTCGTCGTCCGCTCGAAGGAAGAAGGGGTCGTCCCGATCCCCTACACTCCTGGTGGAGTGGCCGAGAGGCGAGGCAACGGCCTGCAAAGCCGTCTACACGGGTTCAAATCCCGTCTCCACCTCCAAGGACGATTAGCTCAGCGGGAGAGCGCTTCCCTGACACGGAAGAGGTCACTGGTTCAATCCCAGTATCGTCCACTGGATCTTCTTCGAAGGTCCGAGGGTCTTCTCGAAGATCCGTACCCCGCGCGATTAGCTCAGCGGGAGAGCGCTTCCCTGACACGGAAGAGGTCACTGGTTCAATCCCAGTATCGCGCACCGACTGTGACTCCAGGGTCACAGCCCGCGGACGATTAGCTCAGCGGGAGAGCGCTTCCCTGACACGGAAGAGGTCACTGGTTCAATCCCAGTATCGTCCACACACCGAAGCCCCCGGCCGTCTCGTACGGCCGGGGGCTTCGTCGTGCGCGCTCAGCTGGAGAAGAGCATGTGGCCGAAGCTCTTGTGGCGGTGGTGCCCGTAGTGGCCGTGGCCGCCGCCGTGGTGGCCGCCGCCGTGCGGGGCTCCCCAGGCCGGCGCGGAGGGGGCGGCCGGGTACGCCTGCGGGGCCGGCGGGGGCGGCGGCGCGGGCTGGGTCCACTGGGACTCCAGGCGGGTCAGCGACTCCAGCTCGCCGTAGTCGAGGAAGATGCCGCGGCAACCGCTGCACTGCTCGATCTGGACGCCATTGCGGTTGTAGGTGTGCATGGGCGCATGGCACTTCGGACACTGCATGGTCGGCTCAACTCCTCGCCGGTCGGTCGTGCTTCGTGTTTCCCCAGGACAGACTCCGTCCGCCCCCGGGCGGTTGCAGCCTAGTCCGACAATCCGGGGGTCAAATGGCGGGGGACGGACGTCATTCGGTCGCAGGCGTCGACCAGGGCCTGCTCCACCTCGTCCAGGGGGCGGTCCGCGGCGAGCGCCTTGGTGATCGTCAGGGCGGCCGTCTGCACGGTGAGCGCGCGGGCCGGCACGTCCAGGGCGGCCCAGGGGTCGCCGTCCGGGGGCACGGCCGGGCCGCCCGCCCGCCGGTAGGCGGTCAGGAAGCGGGTCCACTCGTCGGGTGGGAGGAGTCCGCAGGCGTACCAGGCCGCGGGGCGCGCGAGGTCCCAGGCCGGGACGCCGACGCCGAGGTCGTCCACGTCGATCAGCCGCCAGGGGCCGTCGGGGGCCGGGTGCCGGACGAGCTGGCCGAGATGGAGATCGCCGTGGCACAGGGCGGCCGGTCCCGGCATGGGCACTTCCGCCCTGGCCCAGGCGGGGAGCCCGGTCCAGGCCCGGAGCACGGGTACGGCGGCCGCGTGCGCGGCGGACTCGCGGGGGACGCCGTGCAGGGCGGTGCGCAGGCGGCGGACGGCACGGGCGGCCTTGGCGGGGCCCCGCATGGGGGGCAGGGCCGCTGGGCCCGCCGGACCGCCGCCGCCCACGGCGAGCGGATCGGTGCCGTGCAGGCGGGCCAGCAGCGTGGCGGCGGCCTCCCAGGGGGCCGCGTCCGGATCGTCGGGGTCGACGGGGGCGCCGTACGGCCAGAAGGTCACCAGGCGGTCGCGCAGGGGAACCGGGGCGGGGGTGAGCGGGGCGAGGAGGACGTCGGGGAGGTACGCCGCCACGGCCAGGCGGATGCCGAGCCCGGCGGGGTCGGTGTCGGGGGCATGGGCCTTGGCGACGGTGCCGGCGTGCCGGACGACCGTGGCGTCGGGGCGGTCGGCGAGGGTGACGGGGGTGCCGCACGCGCAGGCGGCCGCGCCGGTGTGGCGGTGGGCGGCGGCTTCGGCCTGCGCGGTGAGTACGGGAAGGAGGCTCACGGGTCCCTCGGGGTCGGGCGGGAGTGCGGGGTGAGCGTACGCGGGCGGGGGCACGGGGCGCACGGGCTCTGTCGCGGTGGGGTGCGGGGTGACGGGAGCGGGTGGGCGGACGGGTGGCGTGGGGTGCGTGGTGGCGGTTGCCGCTGGGTGGACAGCCGGCGTGGGCTGCGGCGTGCTCCGTGCCGCTGCGTGGACAGGTGACGTGGGCTACGCGGTGATCCGTGCCGACGCGCGGACAGCTGGAGCAAGCCGCGTGGTGACCGGAGCCGCCGGGCGGAGAGCTGGCCTGGGCCGCGTGGTGATCCGTGCGGGCGTGCGGACAGTTGGAGCAAGCCGCGCGGTGACCGGAGCCGCTGCGCGGACACCTTGCGCGGGCTGCGCGGTGATCCGTGCCGACGCGCGGACAGCTGGAGCAAGCCGCGCGGTGACCGGAGCCGCTGCGCGGACACCTTGCGCGGGCTGCGCGGTGATCCGTGCCGACGCGCGGACAGCTGGAGCAAGCCGCGCGGTGACCGGAGCCGCCGGGCGGAGAGCTGGCCTGGGCCGCGTGGTGATCCGTGCGGGCGTGCGGACAGCTGAAGCAAGCCGCTTGGTGACCGGAGCCGCCGGGCGGAGAGCTGGCCTGGGCTGCGCGGTGATCCGTGCCGACGCGCGGACAGCTGGAGCAAGCCGCGTGGCGTGCGGACAGCTGGAGCAAGCCGCGTGGTGAGCAGGCCGCCGGGTGGAGAGCTGGCGCGGGCCGCGTGGTGGACGGTGCCGCTGTCGGGAGGCGCTCGGGCCGATGCGCTCGCGGAGTGCCGCTGCGCGGACACCTGACGTGGGCTGCGCGGTGACCGGTGCCGGCTGACTCGGGCTGTGTGGTGACTCGTGCCGCCGAGCGGACAGGTGACGCGGGCCGCGTGGTGACCGGTGCCGCCGTCAGGCAGGCACGGCCGATCGCGCTCGTCCGGTGCCGCCGCGTCCGCCCCGGTGACACGGCCGCCCGGACCCGGAAACGGCGCAATGCCGGCGCAGCTCCCCAGCTGCGCCGGCATTCGTGCCGTCCGCCGCACCCCCGTCCCCACGGGGTTTCCTGGATGGATGTCCCCACCCGGACCGCTCTTCCGGGCCTGGGGGCGCCGCTCAGCGCCCCAGCATCACACCCACGGACGACGCCTGTGTGGCCACCGTCTCCCAGCCGTCGAAGACGAGGAGGAGCAGGGCCGCCAGGGGAAGGGCCATGAGCGTCGCCACCAGGGGGTGGCGACGGCCCGTCCGGCGGGGGGCGAACGTCGTGCGTCGCGGTGCCGTGTGGGCCATGGTCCCTCTCCTGACCGTCTGTGTGGTTCTCGGCAAGCGGCGGGTGACCGACCTCGGGGGACGAGTGCTGCACCCGCCGCTTGACCTCAAATCTAGGCGTGGGCCGCATCCGGGGCGTCATGCCTTCGTACCGATCGGCGGGCCTCCCGGAGGATGAGCCACGACCCGCGAGGTACTCCCCAGGGTGGAGACGCGGTCCCGCGTCTCGGGGTCTTCCCCGAGGGGGTGCCCGCGGTGTCCCGTCATGTCGGATCCGTCCGGCGGGCCGGACGGAGTGACTTCGCTCACTCGCGCCGGGGGCCGGAAAGGGTCCGCGGAAGGCGGGTGATCCACTTCGGGGGCGGTCCGCCGCACCGTTCGCGTCGGACCGGCGGCGGGCGTCCCGGCCCGCCGGCTCACCTCCGCACTGATCCCAACCTCCCCTTCCTGACGTCCGGTTGCTCGGTCGGCCTCCTCAAGACCTGCGTACGCGCCGGGTTCCTGACCGTTTTTCACGTGGCACATGCGGTGGCCACAATCCGTTCGGCCCCGAGGGCGCGGCCTCTGCGCGCAGGCGGCCACGGAAACGTAAGCTGTGCCACGTCACAGGGACCGGGCAGCGGGGATGAACATGGCGATGATGCGCCTGAGGCGCGAGGACCCGCGCGTCGTCGGCTCGTTCAGGCTTCACCGACGGCTCGGCGCGGGCGGAATGGGCGTGGTCTACCTCGGCTCCGACAAGAAGGGCCAGCGGGTCGCGCTCAAGGTGATCCGGCCCGATCTCGCGGAGGACCAGGAGTTCCGGTCCCGGTTCGCGCGTGAGGTCTCGGCGGCCCGGCGGATCCGGGGCGGCTGCACGGCCCGGCTGGTCGCCGCCGACCTGGACGCCGAGCGGCCCTGGTTCGCCACCCAGTACGTGCCCGGCCCCTCCCTGCACGACAAGGTCGCCGACGCGGGGCCGCTCGGCGCCGCGGACACGGCGGCGATCGGCGCCGCCCTGTCCGAGGGGCTGGTCGCCGTGCACGAGGCCGGTGTCGTCCACCGTGACCTCAAGCCCTCCAACATCCTGCTGTCCCCCAAGGGGCCGCGGATCATCGACTTCGGTATCGCCTGGGCCACCGGCGCCTCCACGCTCACCCACGTGGGCACCGCGGTCGGCTCCCCCGGCTTCCTCGCCCCGGAGCAGGTGCGCGGCGCGGCGGTGACCCCGGCGACGGACGTCTTCTCGCTGGGCGCGACGCTGGCGTACGCCTCGACCGGTGACTCCCCGTTCGGGCACGGCAGTTCCGAGGTGATGCTGTACCGCGTGGTGCACGAGGAGCCCCAGCTGTACGGCGTACCGGACGCGCTCGCCCCGCTGGTGCGGGCCTGTCTGGCGAAGGACCCCGAGGACCGGCCGAGCACCCTGCAGCTGTCGCTGCGGCTGAAGGAGATCGCCGCCCGGGAGGCGCAGGGTCTCGCCGAGGCGAGGCCGCCGGGGCCGCGCGCGGAGGAGGCGGACCGGCCCACGGGGCGGCTCGTCGACACCTATCCGGACCAGCAGCGGCGCGCCTCTCCCCACACTCCGGTGCCGCGTGGCGGTGTCCCCTCCCGCGGCGGCGCTCCGTCCCGCGGCGGGGTGCCCTCACGGGGCGGCGGCACGCGGGGCGGAGGTCCGGCCTCCCGCCCGGGTGGTGCCCGTACGACTCCGGCGCCGCGCGGTGGTGGCGCGCGCTCCCACACCGGCAGCCGTCCCGCTCAGCGCGGTGGTGCGCGGC
Organism: Streptomyces albidicamelliae; assembly: GCF_025642175.1. Lineage (NCBI taxonomy): Bacteria > Bacillati > Actinomycetota > Actinomycetes > Kitasatosporales > Streptomycetaceae > Streptomyces > Streptomyces albidicamelliae. Next base: position 1,848,208 of record NZ_CP106795.1, read on the forward strand.
GTCCGGGACAGCAGCGCGCGACGGGCACCGGGCTGCGGCCGGCCAATCCGCGGCTGCTGCGCCAGCGGTTGTTCGTGTTCGTGGTGGTGACGCTGCTCGTGGCGCTCGGCATCGCGGTGGCGCAGGGCTGCCAGGGGCCGGCGCGCGGGCTCGGCGGTGACGGCGGCCGGCGGCAGGCGCAGCCGAGCCACGCGCCGCTCGAAGGCGCCGGACCGCTCGACGGCGGTGTGCCGACGGCCGGCGGTACCGCGTCGGCGCCGAGCCTGGATCTCGGCAGGTGAGCCCCGGCCGGGCGGCTCGGGACTCCGTACGGGCGGCCAGGGACTCCGGCCGGGCGGCTCAGGACTCCGGACGGCCGGTTGCCACCGCGTAGAAGGCGACGGCTGCCGCGGCTCCCACGTTGAGGGAGTCGACGCCGTGGGACATGGGGATGCGGACCCACTCGTCGGCGGCGACCAGGGCCTGGGTGGACAGCCCGTCGCCCTCGGCGCCGAGCATGAGCGCCACCCGGTCCATCCGGTGCGGGGCGGCCTCGTCGAGGCTGCGGGCCTTCTCGTCCGGGGTGAGCGCGAGCAGGGTGAAGCCCGCCTCGCGGACCGACTCCAGTCCCTTCGGCCAGGTCTCGAGCCGGGCGTACGGCACGGAGAACACCGCGCCCATGGAGACCTTGACGCTGCGGCGGTACAGCGGGTCGGCGCAGTCCGGTGAGAGCAGGACCGCGTCCATGCCGAGGGCGGCGGCCGAGCGGAAGATCGCGCCGATGTTGGTGTGGTCGTTGACCGACTCCATGATCACCACGCGGCGGGCCGAGCGGAGCAGTTCGGCGGCCGTCGGCAGGGGCTTGCGCTGCATGGACGCGAGGGCCCCGCGGTGGACGTGGTAGCCGGTGACGCGTTCGGCGAGATCGGGGCTGACGGCGTACACCGGGGCCGGGAGTTCGTCGATGACGTCGCGCATGACGTCGACCCACTTGGCCGAGAGCAGCATGGAGCGCATCTCGTAGCCGGCTTCCTTGGCCCGGCGGATGACCTTCTCGCCCTCGGCGATGAACAGACCCTCGGCCGGTTCGCGCTTGCGGCGCAGCTCGACGTCGGTCAGGCCCGTGTAGTCGGAGAGGCGAGGGTCGTCGGGGTCGTCGACGGTGATGAGATCGGCCACAGGGTGATACTGCCTTGTCCTGGGTGTGGTGCCAACGGCTGGGAGCGGGTGGGTTACCCGGGGTTACGCGTGATCGAGCCACGCGCGGCCCGGGGGTCAGGCGGAAGTGCCGGGGCCGACCTGCACGACCTCGCCGATGACGATGACCGCCGGGGGCTTCACGTCCTCGGTCCGTACGGTCTCGGCGACGGTGGCGAGGGTGGCGTCCACCCGGCGCTGGGCGGCCGTGGTGCCCTCCTGGACCAGGGCGACCGGCGTGCCGGGGGACCTGCCGTGCGCGACGAGCGTCTCGGCGATCTTGCCGATCTTGTCCACGCCCATCAGGACCACCAGCGTGCCGGTGAGCCTGGCCAGGGACGGCCAGTCGACCAGGGAACGCTCGTCGTCGGGGGCCACGTGCCCGCTGACCACGGTGAACTCGTGGGCGACGCCCCGGTGTGTGACCGGGATGCCCGCGGCGCCCGGTACCGAGATCGAGCTGGAGATGCCGGGGACGACCGTGCACGGGATGCCGGCCTCGGCGAGCGCCTGGACCTCCTCCATGCCCCGGCCGAAGACGAACGGGTCGCCGCCCTTGAGACGGACGACCGACTTGCCCTGCTTGGCGTGCTCGATCAGCGCGTCGTTGATGGCCTCCTGGGCCATGTAGCGGCCGTACGGGATCTTCGCCGCGTCGATCACCTCGACGTGCGGCGGGAGTTCGGCGAGCAGGTCGCGCGGGCCGAGCCGGTCGGCGATGACCACGTCCGCCTCGGCGAGCAGCCGGCGGCCGCGGACGGTGATCAGATCGGGGTCGCCGGGGCCGCCGCCGACCAGGGCGACGCCGGACGTGCGGGTGCGGTGGTGCGGGGCGACGAGCGTGCCGTCGCGCAGGCCCTCCACGACCGCGTCCCGGATGGCGGCGGTGTGGCGGGGGTCGCGGCCGCGCGCGTCGGTGGTGAGCACCGCCACGGTGACGCCCTCGCTGTGTCCGGTCGCCGGGGTCCAGGCGGTCGCCCGGTCGGCGTCGTCGGAGCGGACGCACCAGACGCGGTTCCGCTCGGCCTCGGCCGACGCCCGTGTGTTGGCCTCGGGGTCGCTGGTGGCGATGAGGGCGTACCAGGCGTCGGCGAGGTCGCCGTCCTCGTACCCCCGGCGCAGCCAGGTGATCTCGCCGGTGTCCGCCATGGCCTCGACGGAGGGAGTCGCCTCGGGAGAGACGAGCACGATGTCCGCACCCGCGGCGATGAGCGCCGGCAGGCGTCGCTGCGCCACCTGACCGCCGCCGAGGACGACCACGCGACGGCCGGAGAGGCGGAGGCCTACGGGGTAGGCGGGGTGTTCGGCCATGAGGTACGGCTCCTCGTGCAGCTGTGGGTCGGGCGCGCTGGTGAGATGGGCGCGCTGCAACTTCGGAGCGGCCCTGACGTGCGGATTTTATGCCGTGGGCACGGCGGACGGCAGGGCGGTCCGGCAGCTGAACACCGGACCGCCCCGTCGCGCGACGGCTACTTCTCCGTGACGCCCGCCGAGTCGAAGGTGGCCACCTCGTGCATCGCCCGTGCCGTGCTCTGCACCAGCGGCAGGGCGAGCAGGGCGCCGGTGCCCTCGCCGAGACGGAGGTCGAGGTCGACCAGGGGGCGCAGGCCGAGCTTGTTGAGGGCGGCCACGTGGCCGGGCTCCGCGCTGCGGTGGCCCGCGATGCAGGCCGCGAGGACCTCGGGGGCGATGGCCCGGGCGACCAGGGCCGCCGCACCGGCGCTGACGCCGTCCAGGATCACCGGCGTACGCAGCGAGGCGCCGCCGAGGAGCAGTCCGACCATGGCCGCGTGCTCGAAGCCGCCGATGGCCGCGAGGACGCCGACGGGGTCCGCCGGGTCCGGCTGGTGGAACTCCAGGGCGCGGCGGACGACGTCGGTCTTGCGGGCGAGCGTCTCGTCGTTGATGCCCGTGCCGCGTCCGGTCACCTCGGCCGGGTCGGCGCCGGTGAAGACGGAGATCAGCGCCGCGGACGCGGTGGTGTTGGCGATGCCCATCTCTCCGGTGAGCAGCGCCTTGTTGCCGGCCGCCACCAGGTCGCGGGCGGTCTCGATGCCCACCTCGATGGCCGCCTTGGCCTCTTCGCGGGTCATCGCGGGGCCGGTGGTCATGTCGGACGTGCCGCCGCGGATCTTGCGGGGCAGCAGGCCCGGGGTGGCGGGCAGGTCGGCGACGACGCCGACGTCCACGACGCACACCTCGGCGCCGACCTGGTTGGCGAAGGCGTTGCAGACCGCTCCCCCGCCCAGGAAGTTGGCCACCATCTGGGCGGTGACCTCCTGCGGCCACGGGGTGACGCCCTGGGCGTGCACGCCGTGGTCACCCGCGAAGATCGCGACGGCGGCGGGCTCCGGGATCGGCGGCGGGCACTGCCGGGACAGCCCGGACAGCTGCGCGGAGATGATCTCCAGCATGCCGAGCGCGCCGGCCGGCTTGGTCATGCGCTTCTGGCGCTCCCACGCCTCGCCGAGCGCCTTGGCGTCGAGCGGGCGGATCTGTGCGACGGTCTCGGCGAGCAGGTCGTGGGGTTCCTCTCCGGGCAGGGCGCGGCGGCCGTACGTCTCCTCGTGCACCACCCAGGACAGGGGGCGCCGCTTGGACCAGCCGGCCTGCATCAGCTCGGGCTCGTCCGGGAACTCGTCGACGTACCCGACACACAGGTAGGCGACGACCTCCAGGTGCTCGGGCAGGCCGAGCGAGCGGACCATCTCCCGCTCGTCGAAGAAGCTGACCCAGCCGACGCCGAGGCCTTCGGCGCGGGCGGCGAGCCAGAGGTTCTCCACCGCGAGCGCCGAGGAGTAGGGCGCCATCTGCGGCTGGGTGTGCCGGCCGAGGGTGTGCCGGCCACCACGGGTGGGGTCGGCGGTGACGACGATGTTGACCGGGGTGTCGAGGATGGCCTCGATCTTCAGTTCCTTGAACTGCTTCGCCCGGCCCTTGGGCAGCGACTTGGCGTACGCCTCGCGCTGGCGCATCGCCAGTTCGTGCATGGTGCGCCGGGTCTCGGCGGACCGGATGACGACGAAGTCCCAGGGCTGCGAGTGGCCCACGGAGGGCGCCGTGTGGGCCGCCTCCAGGACGCGCAGCAGCACCTCGTGCGGGATCGGGTCGCCGCGGAAGCCGTTGCGGATGTCGCGGCGCTCGCGCATGACCTTGAGCACGGCTTCGCGTTCGGCGTCGTCGTAGCCGGGCGCCGCCGGGCCGGTGGACCGCTCTGCCTCTGCCACGTCGGCCGTGCTTTCTTCCTGGTCGGCGGCCCTGGTCCGCAGATCGTCGGCGTGCTGTACGACATCGGGGCGTTCGGCGTCCGGCGCGGCCGGTACGACGGCCGGCTCGCCCTCGCGCGGCGCGGGCACCGTGGCGGCGACCGGCTCCGGCTGCTCCTGCGGACCCTGGAGGTCCTGGAGCCTGTCCGCGGGAAGGACGAGGGGCTGCGGCGGGGTCGGCGCGAGGTGCGGGGTGGTCGGCACCTGGCCGTCCACCGGCACGAACCGGCCGAGCGGCTGCTCCGGCTGCGGCGCCGGCGCGACGTCCGCGGCCGGTGCGTCGGCGGGGGCCGGCTGCTCGGGGTCTCCGGGTGCGCGCCCGCGATGGCGGCGGCCGTCCCGAGGTGCGCGGTCGTCTCCTCGGCGGGGGCGGGCACGGGCGCCTGCTCGGCGGGCAGCGTCTGCGGGCCGGCCGGGGCGAGGGGCTGGACGGCCTGCTCGGGGGCGGCCTGCGCCACGGTGTCGGGGTGGGCCTGCGGCTCCGGGTGGACCGAGGGCTGGGGCAGCGGCGCAGTGGGCAGCGCCTCGGCGGCGGGCTCGGCGGGGCCGGCCTGCTGCGGATCCTGGACGACGAGGGGGTGCGGCTGGGGCGCGCCCTCTGCCTCGACGGCGGTCGGGACCGGTACGGCTTCCTCGGCGGGGGCCTCCACAAGGGCCTGCGGCACGGGGGCCCCGGCCGCGGTCTCCTCGGCTCCGGTCTCCTCGGCTCCGGTCTCCTCGGCTCCGGTCTCCTCGGCCGCGGACTCCTCCGGTACGGCGACGGGGGTGTTCTCGGACGGTGCGGCGGGCTCGGCGGGCTGTACCGGCGTCGGCTCGGTCACCGGTACGGCGACGGCTTCGGGCACCGGCTGCCCGGCCGCGGGCTGCGCCTCGGGGAGCTCCGCCACCCCGGCGGCGGGGCCGGCCGCCGGATCCTCCGGCTGGGCGGCGTCCTCGGCGGCGACCACGGGCGGCTCGGTCTGCTGGGCGTCGGCGACCTCGGGCGTGGCCTCGGCCGCGGCCTGGCCGGCACCGGCCGTCCCGGGTTCGGTCACGACGACGGCTTCGGCGGGCACCGGAGCCTGCGTCGCGTCGGCGGTCTGCTCGCCCGCGCTCTGCTCGGGGGCGTCCACCGGCTGAACCGTCTGCGGAGCGGCGTCCGGCTGCTGGACGGGGACCGGCTGCTGGACGGTATCGGCGTGCTGAGCCGGATCTGTCGGCTGAGCGGGATCGGCCTGCTGACCGGGATCGGCCTGCTGGACGGGCATGATCGCCTCGGCCGGCACGTCCGCCGGCACGCCCTGGACGTCCGTCTCCGGTGCGTCCGCCTCCTGGGCGCCGGGACCCGGCTCGGCCGTACCCGCCTCCTGGACCGGCACGGCCGCCTCGGTGTCAGCGGGCGCGTCGGCGGTCTGCCCGGCCTCGGCGACGGCAGGCGTGACGCCTTCTTCCGGCGCGACCGCGGCACCCTCGACCGGCTGCCCGTCCGGCGCGGCCTCGGCGGCGGGGTCCTCGGGGCCCTGCTCCGGGGGAGCCGTGGACACACCGTCGTGACCGTGGGCGGGCTGCACCCCGTCGTGGCCGTGCACGACCTGGGCCGGTGCCTGAGCGGCGGCCTGGGTGGCGAGACGGGCGATGGTCGCCTGCGCGGCGCCGGTCTGCTCGGCCTGCTCGGCGGCGTCGGCCACCGGGACGGCGGCCGGGTCAACCGTTTCGGCAGCCGGCGCCTGCGCGCCGGCCTGTACCGCGGCGTCGGGGGCCGTGCCCGTGTCGGCCGGGGCGTGGGCGGCGGGCGCGGCACCCCACGGGGCCGCGCTCTGCGGGGCCATGTCGCGCAGGGGCTGCGCCTCGAAGTACTCGGGACCGGCGGTCTGCGGTCCGGGCTGCCGTACCGGCGCTCCGGCGGGTCCGCGGTCGGCGAGGGAGCGGACCGGACTCGCGGAGGCGTCGGGGATCGGCGGGCCGAGGTGCAGCGGGCGGCGCGCCTGCTGCTGGGCGGCCGCCGGGTCGTGCGGCGCCGAGAGAATGGGCGACGACACCGCGGACGCCGGGGCCGGGCTGGGCAGGCGCACACCGCTGAGGTCGACCGAACCGCTGTCCCGGCCCGCCGTCTCGTGCGGGCCCGGCTGGTGGACGGCCTCGACCACCGGCTCCGGAGCGGGTGGCGGCACTTCGTTGCCCCACGCGCCCTGGGCACCCGGCAGCAGCAGGTCTTCGTCCTCGGCCGGCGCCTCGGACAGGTAGGTGTACGCACCGTGCGCGGGAACGCCCGGCTGTTCCACCATGCCTGCGCTCTCCGGCTGCCCCTCGCCCGGGACCTGGCCGGTGTCCGTCATGCGTACCCCTCGCCCATCGGTTAGTGCTCCTACGACCAGCTCACCCGGAACGGCGCACCGACCGCCCCGTAGTGAAGAACGAGCGTCCGTGCCCAGCGGCACGAACGACCCGCCCAAAAAAGGCGACAAAGCCATTCAGTGGCATTGTCCCGGCCGTTCCCCCGTCGCGACAGCATGATCCGCGACAGCCCGCTGTGGACTGCGCCACGTTGCGCGTCCTCCGGTTACGCAGTACCGCACCCACCCTCAAAGCGGGCGTGCGTTCCGGACATTGGCGAACGAAGTTCCGGGCCGCCGGTGCGGTACAACGATCGGCCAGCCTACCGCGCGCGGTACGACAACCGGATCACGGGGCGCGATCCGGCAGAACCCCGCTGAGCAGGAACGCTACGTTCCGCTCGGTCTCCGTCCAGGCCCGGGTGTCGAGTTCGACGGACTGCAGCAGGGCGCACTCGACGCGGTATCCGTGCTCGGTCAGATCACGGCCGACGAGTTCCGCCGCGTCGCGGGTCGCGGCGTGCGTGACGATGCGCTGCGGGCGCCGGTCGGCGACCGCGGAGACGACGGCCGCGCCCCCGCCGCCGACCCGTACGACGTCGGGCTCGGGCAGGTTTTCGAGCACGTGCGGGGCGGTGCCGTGGACCACCTGAAGCTGGACGCCGAAGTGACGCGCGGCCGCGTCGGTCCGCTCGCAGGCCCGCGGGAGCCGGTCGACGGCGATGACGGCGGCACCGGCGCGGGCGGCCTCGGCGGCGAACGCGCCGGAGCCGCAGCCGATGTCCCAGACGAGGTCGCCGACGCGGGGGCCGAGACGGGCGAGTTGGGCGGCCCGGAGCAGTTCCGTCTCGCCCTCCCCGAGGCCGCCGCCGTACGTCTCGTCGGGCTGGACCCAGCCGCGCGGGCCGGTGGCGGGGTCGCGGCCGGCGATCCAGCCGCCGCCGTCGGCCGGGCCGGCCGGTGCGGTGGTTCCGCCGATGACGACGACCACGTTGGGGTCGCGCCAGGTGTGGTCGGCCGCCTTGTCGGAGGTGACGACGCTGACCTGTTCGCGTTCGGTGCCCAGTTCCTCGCAGATGACGAAGGTGCGGTGGACGCCCTCCAGCAGCAGGCCCAGTTCGGCGGGGCCGGCGCCCGGCGCGGTGAGGACGGCGACCTTGGTGTGGGCGCGGCAGACGTTCACGGCCCGGCGCAGGGTGCGCGGGTGGGCGACGACCACCTGGGCGTCGTCCCAGGGCATGCCGGCGCGGGCGAAGGCGGTGGCGACGGAGGAGACGGCGGGGACGACCTCGACCTCCAGGCCGAACTCCGGCGCGCGCAGGGTGCGTACGACACCGAAGAAGCCGGGGTCGCCGTCGGCGAGGACCACGGCGGTGCCGCGGTGCGCGGCGATGCGGCGGGCGGCGAGGGCGAGGCTGCCGAGGCGGATGCGTTCGGCGGCGGGCGGGATCTCGGGCAGCGCCAGGTGGTGGGCCGCGCCGGCCACGAGCGTGGCGGCGCCGAGGGCGGAGCGTGCCGCGGCGGTCAGCGGCGAGCCGTCCCAGCCGATCACCGTGACCCGGTCGGCCATCGTCGTGTTTCTCCAGATGTGCGCAGGTCGTCAGGGCCAGGGGCCCTCGGTCGGGCTTGGTGAGACTACCCGGTGGGGCGGCCGGACGCGCGCCCGGGCCTGGCCCGCGGGACGAGCGGGCGTCAGTTCCAGTCGGAGTACGAGGTGAAGCCGCTGGTGTCGGCGAGCTGTTCTTCGGTGCTCGCGAGGTCCTCCGGGAGGAGGCTCCAGACGATGAAGTCGGTGCGCATGTCGGTCCAGGTGCCGTCCTCCATGCGCACGTGGACTATGCAGGCGTTGCGCAGGACGCCCTCGCTGATGCAGCCGATCTTCTGGGCGACCTGCTGGGAGGCGGTGTTGTCCGCGGCGGTGCGCAGCTCGATGCGCTCGAACTTCTGGTCGCCGAAGAGCCATTGCGCGGTGGCGAGGGCGGCCTCGGAGGCGTACCCCTCGCCGCGGGCCCAGGGGGCGACGATGTAGGACAGCTCGGTGGCGCGGATCCGCCAGTCGGTCCTGGTGAGCTGGACGATGCCGACCAGGCGCTGGGTGAGGAACTCGGTGACGGCGAGGTCGAGACCGTGGCCGGAGCCGCGTTCGGCGGGGGCGTACTGGGTGATCCAGTGCCGGGCACCGGCCTCGGTGAAGGGCTGGGGGACGTCGGTCCAGGCGGCGATCTGCTCGTCGTTCATCATCTCGGCCAGCGCGGGCACGTCGTCCTCGTCGAGGGGACGCAGCACCAACCGCTCCGTGCTGATGGAGATGTTGGGGAAGGTGCTAGTCATGCGCCGCTCCGTAACCTTCGGAAGAGTTGATGGGTCATCAGGACCGTCGGGGGCGACCCCGCTGAACTGCCCAGCATGCAGCATGAAACCCCGGAACCGCACGACGGGGTCCACTCCGTGTGAGGGAGTGGACCCCGTGCGTCGCGAAACGCCGTGCACGTCCGGTGCCGGCCCGGAGGGGCCGGGCCGGCCGGAACGATCAGAAGGACGGGATGACCGAGCCCTGGTACTTGTCCTCGATGAACTTCTTGACCTCGGGCGAGGTGAGGAGCTTCGCGAGCTTCTTCACCCGCGGGTCCTTCTCGTCGCCCTTCTTCACGGCGAGGAAGTTGCCGTACGGGCTGTTCTTCGCGGACTCCAGGACCAGGGCGTCCTGGGCGGGCTTGATGCCGGAGGAGATGGCGTAGTTGCCGTTGATCACGGCCGCGTCCACGTCGTCCAGGGAGCGCGCGGTCTGGGCCGCCTCGACCTCCTTGAACTTCAGGTTCCGCGGGTTCTTGGTGATGTCCGCCGGGGTGGCCTCGGTGCCGACGCCGTCCTTGAGGGTGATGAGCCCGTTGGCGGCGAGCAGCTTCAGGGCGCGGGCCTCGTTGACGGCGTCGTTCGGGACGGCGACGGTCGCACCGCTCTTCAGGGCGTCGGCCTTCTTCACCTTGTGGGAGTAGAGGCCGAGCGGCTCCAGGTGCACCGTGACGACGGGCACGATGTGGGTGCCGCGCTTCTTGTTGAAGTCGTCGAGGTACGGCTGGTTCTGGAAGTAGTTGGCACCGACGGAGCCGTCCTCGGTCGCCGTGTTCGGCGTGATGTAGTCGGTGAACTCCTTGACCTCGAGGTCGAGGCCGGCCTTCGACGCCAGGTTCTTCTTGACGAAGTCGAGGATCTGGGCGTGCGGGGTCGGGCTCGCGGCGACGACCAGCGGGCCGCTGTAGTCGGCGGAGGAGGCGGAGTCCTTGCCGGAGCCGCAGGCGGTCAGCCCGAGGGTGAGGGCTCCGGTGGCGAGGACGGCGGCGGTGATCTTGGCGGTGTTACGCACGAAAAGTGCCTTTCCTGATGGGTGGTGCGACCCCGTGTCGGGTGGACGGGGAGTCTGGGGAGAAAGCGGTGCTCAGCTCTTCCTGACCGCGTCGGCGGCGGCCGGGCCGGCGAGGACGCCGCGCAGGGGCCTGAAGAGGAGCAGGCCGCCGGAACCGCCGCTGCGGCGGTGCAGGGAGCGGGCCGCGTAGTCGCCGACGACCTGGAGCAGGGAGATGACGACCGCGAGGATGGCCACGGTGATCCACATCATGCCGGTCTCGAAGCGCTGGTAGCCGTAGCGGACGGCGACGTCGCCGAGGCCGCCGGCGCCGACCGTGCCCGCCATGGCGGAGTAGCCGATGAGGGCGATGATCGTGGTGGTGGCACCGGAGATGAGCGAGGGGAGCGCCTCGGGCACGAGGACGCTGCGGACGACCTTCCAGGTGCTGCCGCCCATGGACTGCACCGCCTCGACGAGACCGCCGTCCACTTCGCGGACGGACATCTCCACCAGGCGGGCGAAGAACGGGATGGCGCCGATGGCGAGCGGCACGATCGCGGCCTCGCGGCCGATGGTGGTGCCGGTGATCCACCGGGTGAAGGTCATCAGCGCGACCATGAGGATGATGAACGGCATCGAGCGGGCGACGTTCACGATCTGCCCGATGACCTTGTTCACCACGACGTTGCGCAGCTGGCCGTCCCGGTCGGTGAGGACGAGGAGGATGCCGAGCGGAAGTCCGCCGACGACGGCGATCAGCGTGGACCAGCCGACCATGTAGAGCGTGTCCCAACACGCCTGGGACAGCACCGGCTGCATCTCGGACCAGGTCACTTCGCACCCTCCTTGACCAGCAGGGGCGCCGCGCCCTCGTGGCCGACGACATCGATCTGCAGGCCCTGTTCGCGCAGGAAGCCGACGGGCACCACGTTGTCCTCGTACCGGCCGGGCAGCTCGATGCGCATCCGGCCGATCTGGAGGCCGCCGACGGTGTCGATGGCGGCGCCGAGGATCGAGATGTCGACGTTGTAGGTGCGCGAGAGCTGGGAGATGACCGGCTGGGTGGCGGCCTCGCCGTGAAAGGTGACGTCCAGGACGGTCCGCTCGGCACCCGAGGCCTCGCCGCCGACCGGGAACAGCGCGGCGGCCAGCTCGGAGCCCGGGGTGGCCAGCAGCTCGCTGACCGTGCCGGACTCCACGATCCGGCCCCGCTCCATGAGGGCGGCGGAGTCGCAGACCGACTTCACGACGTCCATCTCGTGGGTGATGAGCAGGACGGTCAGGCCCAGCTGCCGGTTCAGGTCGCGCAGCAGCTGGAGGATGGAGCGGGTGGTCTCCGGGTCGAGGGCGCTGGTGGCCTCGTCGGAGAGCAGCACCTTGGGGTCGCCGGCGAGGGCGCGGGCGATGCCGACGCGCTGCTTCTGCCCGCCGGAGAGCTGGGCGGGGTAGGCCTTGGCCTTGTCGGCCAGGCCGACCAGGTCCAGCAGTTCCAGGGCCTTGCGGGAGCGTTCCCGGCCGGACCTGCCGAGGATCTCCAGGGGCAGTTCGACGTTGTCCTGGACGGTCCGCGAGGACAGCAGGTTGAAGTGCTGGAAGACCATGCCGATGCTGCTGCGGGCCCGGCGCAGTTCCCGGCCGGCGCGCGGTCCGCGGCCGGCCAGGGCGGTGAGGTCCTGCCCGGCGACGGTCACGGTGCCGGTGGTGGGGCGCTCCAGCAGGTTGACGCAGCGGATGAGGGAGGACTTGCCGGCGCCGGACTGTCCGATGACGCCGTAGACCTCGCCTTCGCGGACATGGAGATCGACGCCGTCGAGGGCGGTGACCTCACGGCCGCGGGAGCGGTAGACCTTGGTCAGGCCCGAGGTGGTGATCACGTGGGTTTCCGTCACTGTCGAGTGCGCGGGGCATGGGTGTGCCCGGGCACGGGTGCATTCGTGCGTTCGTTCAGGGACGCGGCACGGTTCTCACGGAGGTGGTGCGACCGGGGAGAACGCCGTGTGCGCGGGGCGGCCGGCGATCGCGCTCGTGAATCGGCGCGGGACAGGCCGTGGCTCTCGCTTCGGGGCGCGAGGCTCAGGTGGTGCGGGGGCCCTCTAGAAGGCGCACATTCGGCACGGACACATACAACGAGCACCGGGCGTAGTGGTCGCCTCGGTCGCAGGGATGCGGCTGCTCGTGGTGGTCATGCGATCAGTAAAGCAGACGTACGGTGCTGACCGGTGACCGCTGTCCGCATAGTGGACAGCGGCGGACACCCGGGGCACGGGCTCAGCGGCGGACGGCGACCTCGACGCCGGCGGGGGTGACCAGTGCGGACAGGGCCGAGAGGTCCCGCACCACCAGGTCGGCGTCCAGCTCCTGCGCGCGGTGGGTTGTGGCCAAGGCCACGGTGGTCATACCGGCCGCCCGGCCCGCCCGGAGTCCGGCGGGGGCGTCCTCGAAGACGACGCAGCGCGCCGGGTCCACGCCGAGCCTGCGGGCCGCGAGCAGATAGGGCTCGGGGTCGGGCTTGCCGCGGGTGACGTCGTCGGCGGAGACCAGCAACTTCGGGCGTATGCCCACCGCGTCGAGGCGGGCCTCGGCGAGGCGGCCGGTGGCGGAGGTGACCACGGCCCAGCGGTCGGCGGGCAGGGAGTCCAGGAAGTCCCGGGTGCCGGGCAGCAGCCGTACTCCCCCGTTCGGCACGTCCTCGACCTCCAGCCGCTCGACGCGGGCGACGGCCTCGGGGACGAGGTGGGCGGGCAGCAGGTCGCCGACGATCTCCACCGCGGTGCGGCCGTGCAGCTCCACGCGCCCGAACTGCTCGGCGGTGATCCCGTACTCCCCGGCCCAGCGGGTCCAGCAGCGCTCGACGGAGTCGAGGGAGGAGACCAGGGTGCCGTCGTTGTCGAACAGGAGTGCGTGTGCGTGGATCGTCATGGTCTAGACCCTACGGCGTACGGCGGGGTCGGCGGCGGGGGCCCGATTCCGCCGTAATAAGGTCACCGCATGCTCAATGCCCTGACGCTGGTGACCGGCGTCGCCGCGCTGCTGCTCGCCGCCTGGTGCGGCTGGGCCGCCTACCGGGACCAGCCGACGAAGGACTGGCACTTCATCGGCATGGCCGTGGTGTCGCTGCTGGCGGTGATCCAGCTGGTCGTCGGGATCGTGCAGCTGGCACGGGGCGAGAAGCCGGACCAGGGCACGGTGATCTTCGTGGCGTATCTGCTGGGCGCCTTCGCGTGCGTCCCCGCGGCCGGGTTCATGTCCCTGTCCGAGCGCACGCGCTGGGGCTCGGTGACGGCCGCGGCGGGCGGCGTGGTCCTCGCGGTGCTCGAAGTACGGCTCTACGACATCTGGGGAGGCTGAGGTGACGGCGGTGGAGGAGAAGCCGGCCCGGCTGATCGGCGGGCCGGGCATGCTGCTCGTCTGGTTCTACGGCGTGATGGTGGTCGGCGCGGTGTCGCGGTCGGCCTACCAGATCGCGACGGACTTCGGCCGGGCGCCGCTGGCGTACTCCCTGTCGGCCGTGGCCGGCGTGGTCTACGGCTTCATCACGTACACGCTGGTCCGCGGGGGCGAGACGGCCCGCCGGGCGGCCCTGGTGTGCTGCGCGGCGGAGCTCGTGGGCGTGCTGGTGGTGGGCACGTGGACCCTGGTGGAGCCGTCCGCGTTCCCCGACGCCACCGTCTGGTCGGACTACGGCATGGGCTACGTGTTCATCCCCGTGCTCCTGCCGCTCTCCGCCCTGTACTGGCTGCGCAAGGCGCGGGAGCGCCGGACCGGCTGAGGAAGTCCGGCCGGGCGCGGACGCGGCGCGCTTCCCGCACGTCGCCCCGCGCCGCCGCCGGGCGTTCGGCTCACGCGGTCTGGGCGTACGTGCCCGCCTGCTTCTCCAGCACGATCATCTCCACCCCGTCGGCGCCCTGCGACCGGCCCACCGCCTGGTAGCCGGAGCGGCGGTACAGGCGCAGGCTGCCCTCGCTGCGGTGGCCGGTGTGGAGGCGGAACCGGGTGGCGCCGCGCTGCTCGGACAGGGCCGTCTCCGCCGCGCGCAGCAGCCGGGCGCCGATGCCGTGGCCCTGGAGGCGCGGGTGGACGCAGAGCTTGCCGATGGCGGCCGCGCCGTCCTCGGTGACCTTGCCGCGCACGGAGCCGACCACCTCGTCGCCGAGCCGGGCGACGAAGACGCAGTCGGCGGCGACCTCCTGACGGACGGAGTCCAGCGTCTGGACGAGCGGGTCGATGCGGTAGTTGCCGTACAGCGCCGCCTCGCTCTGGAAGCACAGGTACTGGAGCTTGAAGATCTGCTCCGTGTCCTGCTCGGTCGCCACCGAGATGGTCACGCTCATGCCCATGTGCGCACGCCTCCCGCTCACCTGATCACCTGTCGTCCCCCACTCCTATCCCCGCACTCCACGGGAAGCAACCTCCGGGGTGAGCAAACGACGCAGACAACCAAGACATCTGGAGCGTTCCGGGCCGAGACTGCCCTGTGAGATACCCAACTCCCCCGCGATCTCCCGGTATGTGAGGTCCTTCGGGGAGAGCAGGGCCTCCAGGAGTCGGGGGCAGCGGCCGGGCAGCCGGCGCACCGCGTCCCGCAGTGCGCGGTGCCGGGCGGCCCGGAGGGCGAGCTGCTCGGGACCGGGCCGGTCGTCGTCCACCGGCTCGGCGCCGTAGGGGCGTTCGAGGCGGGTGGTGCGACGGGCGCGGCGGGCCTCGGCGCGGACGGCCTTGCGCAGCCAGCCCTGGGGGTCCGGCGGCGGACCGTCGGTCTCCAGCCGCTCCAGCAGGCGGAGCCAGACGGCCTGCTCCAGGTCGCCCGGCTCGCCCCCGGAGGCATGCGCCTCGGCCAGCGCCTCGGCGGTGAGCAGCGGATGCAGGTCGGCTACCAGCTCGTGTGTCATGTGCGAAACGACGAACCGCCCCGGCGGCGGGTTGCCGGGGCGGCCCGGAGTCACCCCGAACGGGGTGCCGGCGCGGCGGCCGGTTGACGCGGATCAGCCGTCGAGGAAGTCGGCCCGGGCCAGCAGGCCGGTGTCGGCGTTGTCGGTGAAGACGCCGTCGATCCCGGTGGCGAAGTACCTCTTGAAGGCACCGAAGGCGTCGCCGTAGCCGTCGGGCGCGCTGCCCTTGCGGTACTCGGCCGGCAGGAAGGGGTTCTCGTTGCGCATGGTGTACGGGTGCAGGAGCAGGCCCACCTTGTGGGCGTCGGCGACCAGGGTGGTCGGCTGCGCCAGGGTGCCGTCCGCGTTCTTCGGGATGACCAGGTCCAGGGTCGGACCGATGCCCTGGGCGTAGCCGGCGATCTCCCGGAGACCCTTGGGCGTGATCAGGTCGGCGACCGTGCGCGGGTCACCCGTCTCGACGAAGTCGTAGGGGCGGCTGCCGGCCGAGGAGAGCAGGACGACGAGCGGGTTGTCGACCAGCTGGTTCAGCTTCTGGATGCTGGTGGGCTCGAAGGACTGCAGGACGACCGGCGACTTCCGGCCGTCCTTGCCGTGCTTGCGCAGGAGCTTGGCGACCCGCTCCTCCAGACCGAGGCCGAGCTTGCGGAAGTACGTGGGGTGCTTGGTCTCGGGGTAGATCCACACCTGCCGGCCGCGCTTGCGGGTCTGCTCGTCCTGCCAGACGAGGACCTCTTCGAACGTGGGGATCTCCCAGCGCCCGTTGTAGAGGGTGTTGTGCGGCCGGTTGGCGGGGATCCGCTCGACCGCGCGCAGCGTCTTCAGCTCGGCGAGCGTGAAGTCCTCGGTGAACCAGCCGGTCGTGGAGACACCGTCGAGGAGCTTGGTGGTCCTGCGGCCGGCGAACTCGGGGTGGGAGGCGACGTCCGTGGTGCCGCCGATCTCCGGCTCGTGCCGGCACACGAGGTGCCCGTCCTTCGTCGGGACGAGGTCACCCGCCTCGACGATGTCGGCGCCGAGGTCGAGGGCCAGTTCGTACGAGCCGAAGGTGTGCTCGGGGCGGTAGCCGCTGGCGCCCCGGTGGCCGATGATCGTCGGCACCGGCAGTCCCTTCAGTCCGCGGCCGCCGTGCCCGGCCGTACGAGACTCGGCGGCTCTGGCCGCACCCGGCAGTCCGAGGACCGCTCCGCCCGCGCCGAGCACCGCCGCGCCGAGGATCGCCCGCCGCCCCGTGATGCCCTGTGCCCGCTCGTTCGCCTGGTCGCCGCCCATGGGCGTCCTCCTGCCGTCCGCGCCGCGCCGTACCGTCGGCGCACCCTTCGCGGTCCGCACCCTGCGGTGCGGCTCGCGCCTTGCGTGCGGGCCGATCGTAGGGGTGTGTACATGACGGACGGGAGACCTCGACCGGAACACCCGGGTGCCGCCGTGTGTCCGCCGGGCGGCGGAACCTGACGGCCCGTCGGCATCCCCGGGCGGGGCCCGGGTAACCGGAAGAGTGAGGACACGGCGCGACGTCCGTCACATCTCCTACACCTTGTGACGGGCCGCCCACGAGGCGTCACCGCAGGTAAACGCGTGTCAACAGTACGTAAGACCTCGGTGAACCGGCCGCACCCGATGTGCGTTCGGCCACGCGCCGCGAGTAATGTCCTCACCTGCACAGACTCATATCGCTCACCTCGACATCGGAGGACCCGTTGTCCCGCTTCGCGCTCATCAAGGCAGTGCTCGCACCGATCATGCGCCTGATGTTCCGCCCACAGGTGGAGGGCGTGGAGAACATCCCGGGGGACGGTCCGGTGATCCTGGCCGGTAATCACCTCACGTTCATCGACTCGATCGTGCTGCCGGTCGTCACCAAGCGGCAGGTGCTCTTCATCGGCAAGGACGAGTACGTCACCGGCAAGGGCGTGAAGGGCCGGCTGATGGCGTGGTTCTTCACCGGCGTCGGCATGATCCCGGTCGACCGGGACGGCGCCAACGGCGGCGTGGCCGCGCTGATGACCGGGCGCCGGATCCTGGAGGAGGGCAAGGTCTTCGGGATCTACCCCGAGGGCACCCGCTCCCCCGACGGCCGGCTCTACCGCGGGCGCACCGGTATCGCCCGGCTGACCCTGATGACCGGCGCGCCGGTCGTCCCGTTCGCCATGATCGGCACCGACAAGCTGCAGCCGGGCGGTCGGGGCATCCCGCGGCCCGGCCGGGTGACCGTCCGGTTCGGCGAGGCCATGGAGTTCTCCCGGTACGACGGCATGGACCGGGACCGCTACGTGCTGCGGGCCGTGACCGACTCGGTCATGGCCGAGGTCATGCGGCTGTCCGGCCAGGAGTACGTCGACATGTACGCCACGAAGGCCAAGGCCGCCTGAGACCGTCCGCCCGGACGGACGCGACGGCCCGCACCGTCCGCCTGCCGGTGGAATCTGTCGCCGACACATCGGGCATTCGGCCCCATCTACAGGCCATATGACCACATAACATGTCTGATTCAGACATGTACAAACCTTCTCGGCGTACCCTTCTCCGTGCCCCGATCGCCGCCGCCGGCGCAGGCCTCCTCGCCTCCTGCACCGGCTCCGGATCCGAGCCCAGCTCCGGCCCCCAACACACGGGTGGCGAGAAGGCGTTCGTCCCAGAGGGGCCACGGGGGTACGTCAATCCGTCGGATCCCGAGGTGCTCGCCGCCGAACGGAAGCGCGGGGCGGGCCGCGTGCGCACCTACCGGTTCACCGCCTCCGAGGCCGAGCTGGACCTCGGCGGGCGGTCGGTCCGCACCTGGGCGTACAACGAGACGGTGCCGGGCCCGCTGGTCCGGGTCACCGCCGGGGACGTGCTCGACCTGACGTTCGCCAACCGGCTGCCCGCCACCACCACCCTGCACTCTCACGGGGTGCGGCTGCGCTGCGACATGGACGGCGTCCCGGACCTGACCCAGGCGGCCATCCGGCCCGGGGACGAGTTCGGCTACCGCTTCACCGTCCCGCACCCGGGGACCTACCTCCTGCACTCCCACGTCGGCATGCAGGCCGACCGGGCGCTGTACGCGCCGCTCGTCGTCGACGACCCCAAGGAGCCCCTCTCCTACGACAAGGAGTGGGTCCTGGTCCTCGACGACTGGCTGGACGGAGTGGAGGGCTCCACCCCCGAGCAGGTCCTGGAGCAGCTCAAGCCCGGCGGCGCCATGGACATGGGCGGCATGGCCATGGGTCCAGGTCACGACAGCCCGGGCAAGCACTCCGCACACCCCTCACCGTCCAGGAACGCCACGAAGCCCAAGAAGCCCACGGGCCCCTCCCGGGTGCTGCACGACTCCCACAGCCGCATGCTGCACGGCGAGGGCGGCAGCGTCGCCTACCCGCACTACCTGGTGAACGGACGACTGCCCAAGGACCCGTCGGTGTTCCGCTGCCGCCCCGGCGACCGGGTCCGGCTGCGCATCATCAACGCCGGCTCCGAGACCGCCTTCCGGGTCGCCCTGGGCGGCCACCGGATGACCGTCACGCACACCGACGGCTACCCCGTGAAGCACAAGACGACGGACGCCCTCCTCGTCGGCATGGCCGAGCGCTACGACGTGCTGATCACCGCCAAGGACGGCGTGTTCCCGCTGGTCGCCCTTCCCGAGGGCAAGAAGGGCAGGGCCGTCGCGGTCCTGCGCACCTCCAAGGGGAACAAGAACCTCCCGCCGGCCGACGTCCACCCGGACGAACTCGACGGGAACACCGTCCCCGCCCGCCGTCTGCTGCCCCACGACTCCGTGGCCCTCCACGACCGCCGCCCCGACCGCGAGATGCGCATCAGGCTCACCGGCGGCATGAAGAAGTTCGACTGGGCCTTCGACCACGAGCCCTACTCGGTGCGGCAGCGCCACCCGGTCCGCGCCGGTGAGCGGGTACGGCTCACCCTCATCAACGCCACGGACATGTGGCATCCCCTGCACCTGCACGGGCACACCTTCGCGATGACCGGTCTGGACGCGGTCGGCGCCCGCAAGGACACCGCGATCGTGCTGCCGCACCGCAAGCTGGTCGTCGACTTCGACGCCGACAACCCCGGGCTGTGGATGCTGCACTGCCACAACCAGTACCACTCGGAGAGCGGGATGATGACCGTGCTGGGTTACAAGCGCTGAGGGGACGGGGCACCACAGGGCGCGGGTGGGGCGTGCTCGCGCACGCGGCTTCCCGCGCCCCTGAGGGGCTCCGTCTACTCCGCGCTCTCCAGCTTCTGGCCCTTCAGCAGGAACCAGGCGGCGACGGCCGTGCCCAGCAGGACCGCCGCTCCGGCGCCCGAGGCCAGTTGCAGGCCGTGGACGAAGGAGTCGCGGGCCGCCGTCAGCAGTACCTCCGCCGAGTGCGGGGCCATGTGGGCCGACGACTCCACCGCCGCGCCCAGGGACTCGTGGGCCTGGGCCGGGGTGCCGGCCGGGCCGGTGAAGCCGCGGTAGACGCCGGTCACGATCGAGCCCAGCAGGGCGATGCCCAGGGCCGCGCCGAGTTCGTACGCCGTCTCGGAGACCGCCGAGGCTGCGCCCGCCTGGTCCTTCGGCACGCTGGAGAGGATCACGTCGGCGGTGACGGTGAAGGAGAAGCCCGCGCCGACACCGACGACGAGCAGGGCGGCACCGAGGAGCGGGTAGCCGGTGGCCCGGCCGAGCGTGGTCAGCACGGCCAGGGCCAGGCCGACGGCCGCCAGACCGCCCGAGACCACGGCGCGGACCGAGAAGCGCCGGGCCGCGCGGCCGGCGACCAGACCGGCCGCGACCGCGCCGACGGCCGCGGGCAGTTCCGCGAGGCCGGCCTCGAACGGGCGCCTGCCCTGGACGAGTTGCAGGTACTGGGAGAGGAAGAACACCAGGCCGGACATGCCGAGCACGGTCAGCAGGTCGGCGAGGACCGCCCCGCTGAAGCCCCGGCGCCTGAACAGCCGCATGTCCAGCAGCGGCGTCGGCATGGTGAGCTGACGGTGGACGAACCCGTACAGCGCGGCGGCGCCCAGCAGGGCCGCCGCGGCGGTGGACCAGGTGAGGCCGTGCGTGGCCAGCTCCTTGACCGCGTACACGATGCCGATCATGCCGACCAGCGACAGCAGCACGCTGGCCAGGTCCCAGGGGCCGGGGTTCGGATTGCGGGACTCGGGCAGGGTGCGGATGCCCACGAGGACCAGGACCGCCATGACCGGCAGGTTGATCAGGAAGACCGACCCCCACCAGAAGTGCTCGAGCAGGAATCCGCCCGCGACGGGGCCGACGGCCGTGCCGGCGGAGGCGGTGGCCCCCCAGATGCCGACGGCGAGGCTGCGCTCGCGCGCGTCGTGGAAGAGGTTGCGGATCAGGGCGAGGGTGGCGGGCATCAGGGTCGCGCCCGCGACGCCCAGCAACGCCCGCGCCAGGATCATGAGTTCCGGGGTCGACGCGTACGCGTTCAGCACGGATATCGCGCCGAACGCGGTGGCACCGCAGAGCAGGATGCGCTTGCGTCCGATGCGGTCGCCGAGGCTGCCCATGGAGACCAGCAGGCCGGCGATGACGAAGGAGTAGACGTCACCGATCCACAGCAGCTGGCTGCCGGAGGGGTTCAGGTCCTCACTGATGTAGGGGGTCGCCAGGCCGAGGACGGTGGCGTCGACGGCCACCAGCAGCACGGCCAGGACGAGGACGGAGAGCGCGAGCCAGCGGCCCGGGCGCTTCTCCACCTCCGCCGCGCGAGCCGGCTGCAGGGTGCTGGTCATGATTCCTCTCTTCTGCGTGCGTCGTTCTTGTCGCCCGTGCCGTTCCCGCGCCGTGCGTCGCCTCAGGCGTTCGGGCGGCGGGCGCCGCCGAGCAGCAGCTCGACGATCGAGTGGGTGAAGTCCTTGGAGGCCACGCGGCCCTCGCACACGGCCCAGGCGGCGGAGGCCAGCAGGCCGTACAGCGCCTCGGTGAGCCAGGCCGGCGTGAGGTCGATGCGGAACTCGCCGCTCTCCTGGCCGCGCCGGAACAGGGCGGTGAGACGTTCGTCCATGCGGGCCCAGCCCTCGTTCTGCCCCTCGCCCTCGAACAGCTGGTTCTCGGTGTAGAGGAAGGCCAGCAGGGCCGCCGAGGGTTCGATCGCGCGGACCAGACGGCGGACGGCCTCGCCCGCCGGGCCCTCGTCCGGGCGGGCCGCGTCGAGCGCCGCCTCGCACTCGGCGATGCCGAGCGCCTCCAGCGCCCGTACGAGCGCGTCACGGCCGGCGAAGTGGCGGTGCAGCGTGGCCCTGCTGATTCCCGCGGCCTTGGCGACCTCGTCCATGGTGGCGGTGGACTTGCGCGTCAGCAGGGCGGCTGCGCTGCGCAGCACGTGGTCACGATCGAGGGCCATGAGACAAGTGTAGCCCAGGTGAGACATCTTTGTCTCACGATGGGCATGCGTGACTCATTACCGCTGGTGCTCGCCGGTTCTCGTCAGTGCCAGGGGAGCTGTCCGCGCCGCTCCCAGTAGGCGCCCGGCTCCTCGGCCAGCGCGTCGAGGCGGGCCAGTTGCTCCTCGTCGAGGTCGACCGCCGGGGCGTGGAGGTTGGAGACGAGCTGGTCGAGGGTCGCGGCGCCGGAGAGGACGACCCCGGTCCACGGCCGGCGCAGGATCCACGCGAGGGCGACCGCGTCGCAGCCGAGCCCCGACTCCTCGGCCACGGCCCGCAGCGCCTCCGGGGCGTGCGGCGCGGCCAGCCGCCCGTTGGCCATGCCCTCCTTGACGATCACGGTGAGCCCGGCCTCGTGCGCCTCGGCGAGCGCCGGGGCCACGGAGGTCTCCAGAGCGTTGTACGTCGACTGGACGGTCCGGAACAGCGGTTCGCCGCCGACCGTGACGGCGAGGGCGGCGCGGACGGCCTCGGCCTGGGCGGGGCCGCTCGTGGAGAAGCCGACGGTCAGGCCCCCGGCCGCGGCCTCGGCGAGCCTGGCGTGGAGTTCCTTGTCGGTGAGGGCGGGGCTGTCCGGGGTCACGGAGTGGATCTGGTAGAGGTCGAGCCGGTCGCCGAGCAGGGTGTCGGTCTCGGCGCGCTGCCGTTCGTAGGTCGCCAGGCCGTGGTCCTTGACCTCGTGCTTCTCGGCGTCGGTGGACCAGCCGGCCGTGTAGGTGTAGCCCCACTTGCTGCCGACGACCACGTCGTCGACGTCGGGGCGGGCGTGGAGCCAGTCGGCGAGGAACTCCTCCGAACGGCCGTAGGAGCGGGCGACGTCGAAGTAGCGGACGCCCTGGGCGTAGGCGGCGTCGAGGAGTTCGTGGGTGCGGGCGCGCAGGGAATCCGCGCTGCGGTTCTCCCCGAGGTCGCGGTCCCGGCCGAGGTTGATGTAGCCGGGACGGCCCACCGCCGCGAGGCCCAGTCCGATGTGACAGGTGGGGGTCGTCGCTGCGGCCAGGCGGGCGAAGGGCATCGCGGGCTCCGTTCGGTCGGGCACGGTACGGCTCGCGACCAACGTAACCCGTGACGCCTCTCGCCTCAGGGTGCGGACGGGGTCAGGCCCGCAGCCGGGCCGTCGCCCAGGTGTGCTGGCCGGCCACGTCCGCCTTGACCTCCGCCAGCTGGATCGCGACGGCGCTCGGGGCCGTGCCGCCGCGGCCGTTGCGGGAGGCGAGGGCGCCCGGGACGTTCAGGACGGTACGGACCTCGGGCGTGAGGTGCGCGGAGATCTTCGCGAACTGCTCGTCCGTGAGGTCGTCCAGTTCCTTGCCCTCGGCCTCGGCGGCCTTCACGCACTCGCCGGCGACCTCGTGGGCCACGCGGAACGGCACGCCCTGCTTGACCAGCCACTCGGCGATGTCGGTGGCGAGCGAGAACCCGGCCGGTGCCAGTTCCTCCATGCGCTCGCGGTTGACCGTGAGGGTGGCGACCATGCCGGTGAAGGCGGGCAGCAGCACCTCCAGCTGGTCGCAGGAGTCGAAGACCGGCTCCTTGTCCTCCTGGAGGTCGCGGTTGTAGGCGAGGGGCAGGGCCTTGAGGGTCGCCATGAGCCCGGTCAGGTTGCCGATCAGCCGGCCGGACTTGCCGCGCGCCAGCTCGGCGATGTCGGGGTTCTTCTTCTGCGGCATGATCGACGAGCCCGTGGAGAAGGCGTCGTGCAGGGTCACGAAGGAGAACTCCTTCGTGTTCCAGATGATGATCTCCTCGGCGATCCGGGAGAGGTTCACGCCGATCATCGCGGTGATGAAGGCGAACTCGGCCACGAAGTCGCGGGACGCCGTGCCGTCGATGGAGTTGCCGACGCTGCCGTGCTCGAAGCCGAGGTCCCTGGCCACCGCCTCCGGGTCCAGGCCGAGGGAGGAGCCGGCCAGCGCGCCGGAGCCGTACGGCGAGACGGCCGTCCGCTCGTCCCACTGGCGCAGCCGCTCGGCGTCCCGGGACAGGGACTGCACATGGGCGAGGACGTGGTGGGCGAAGAGCACCGGCTGGGCGTGCTGGAGGTGGGTGCGGCCGGGCATGGCCACGTCCGGGTGGGCCTCGGCGAGGCCGATCAGCGCGTCCTGGAGGTCGGCGATCAGTCCGCCGATGACGCGGGCGTGGTCGCGCAGGTACATCCGGAAGAGGGTGGCGACCTGGTCGTTGCGGGAGCGGCCGGCGCGCAGCTTGCCGCCGAGGTCCGGGCCGAGCCGCTCCAGCAGGCCGCGCTCCAGGGCGGTGTGGACGTCCTCGTCGGCGATCGTGCCCACGAAGGAACCGTCGGCGACGTCCGCCTCCAGCCGGTCGAGCCCGGCGATCATGCGCGTCAGTTCGTCCTCGGTGAGCAGGCCCGCCTTGTGCAGCACGCGCGCGTGGGCACGCGAACCGGCGATGTCGTAGGGCGCGAGCCGCCAGTCGAAGTGGACGGACGCGGACAGCTTGGCCAGGGCCTCGGCGGGACCGTCGGCGAAACGGCCGCCCCAGAGCCGTACGTCACCGCTGTTGCTGCTCACTTGCGTTGCTCCTCGGAGGTGGTCTGTGTGGCACAGAGGCCTCTGTGCGACCGCCTCCCCACCCTTGCAGGCGAGGAGGCGGCTGTCAGGCTGATGCGCGCGAGGCGACCCGAAGGCCGTACGCGGTCAGGCGAGGTCGCGCTTGGCGGCGATCTTCGACGACAGGCTGTAGATGTCGATGAAGCCCTTGGCCGCCGCCTGGTCGAAGGTGTCACCGGTGTCGTAGGTGGCCAGGTTGAAGTCGTACAGGGACGACTCCGAGCGCCGGCCGGTGACGACCGCGCGGCCGCCGTGCAGGGTCATCCGGATGTCGCCGGAGACGTGCTGGTTGGCCTCGTCGATGAAGCCCTCCAGGGCGCGCTTGAGCGGGGAGAACCACTGGCCGTCGTAGACCAGCTCGCCCCAGCGCTGCTCGACCTGCCGCTTGTAGCGGGCCAGCTCGCGCTCGACGGTGACGTTCTCCAGCTCCTGATGGGCCGTGATGAGCGCGATCGCGCCCGGGGCCTCGTAGACCTCGCGGGACTTGATGCCGACGAGGCGGTCCTCGACCATGTCGATCCGGCCGATGCCCTGGGCGCCGGCGCGCTCGTTGAGCTGCTGGATGGCCTGCAGGACGGTGACGGGCTTGCCGTCGAGGGCGACCGGGACGCCCTGCTTGAAGGTGATGACCACCTCGTCGGCCTCGCGCGGGACGGCCGGGTTGGAGGTGTACTCGTAGATGTCCTCGATCGGGGCGTTCCAGATGTCCTCCAGGAAGCCCGTCTCGACCGCGCGCCCGAAGACGTTCTGGTCGATGGAGTACGGGGACTTCTTGGTGGTGGCGATCGGGAGCTGCTTGGCCTCGCAGAAGGCGATCGCCTTGTCCCGGGTCATCGCGTAGTCGCGGACCGGGGCGATGCACTTCAGGTCGGGGGCGAGGGCGACGATGCCGGCCTCGAAGCGGACCTGGTCGTTGCCCTTGCCGGTGCAGCCGTGGGCGACCGTGGTGGCGCCGTGCTTCTTGGCGGCGGCGACGAGGTGCTTGACGATCGTCGGCCGGGAGAGGGCGGAGACCAGCGGGTAGCGGTCCATGTACAGGGCGTTGGCCTTGATCGCCGGGAGGCAGTACTCGTCGGCGA
Organism: Streptomyces albidicamelliae; assembly: GCF_025642175.1. Taxonomy (NCBI): domain Bacteria; kingdom Bacillati; phylum Actinomycetota; class Actinomycetes; order Kitasatosporales; family Streptomycetaceae; genus Streptomyces; species Streptomyces albidicamelliae. The sequence continues at coordinate 1,873,227 of NZ_CP106795.1, forward strand.
ACTCGTCCTTGGCGTCGGCGACCTCGGCCTCCACGGCGCCGCACGCGAGGGCGCGCTTGCGGATGACGTCCAGGTCCTCGCCGCCCTGGCCGACGTCGACCGCAACGGCGATGACCTCGGCGCCCGTCTCCTCGGCGATCCAGCCGATGGCGACGGAGGTGTCCAGACCGCCCGAATAGGCGAGTACGACGCGCTCGGTCACGGGTTTCTCCTCACAGTGCATTCGCTGACATGCATGAGTATGCAGAACTCCGCATGGTTCGTCAATCGCGCTTCCGGGTGACACGTCGGGCAGGACTTCGGCTCGGCAATTCCTTAGACAGCCGAACGATGTTCGTCGATAATCGTTAGACATGGGAAAGACCTATGAGCGCATCGACGGCAGACTCCGCAGGTTCATCGAGGAGCAGCCCCTCTTCTTCACCGCCACCGCCCCGCTGTCCGCCGACGGCACGGTCAACCTCTCCCCCAAGGGACTGCGCGGCTCGTTCGCCGTGCTGGACGAACTGACCGTCGCCTACCTGGACTTCGCCGGCTCCACCGCCGAGACGATCGCGCACCTCAGGGAGAACGGGCGGATCACCCTGATGTGGTGCGCCTTCCAGGGGCCGCCGAACATCGTGCGCGTGCACGGCCGGGGCGAGCCCGTCTTCCGGGACGACCCGCGCTTCGCGGAGCTGCTGACCCGCTTCCCGGACATCGAGCCCTCGGCGCACGGGCTGCGCGCGATCGTCGTCGTGCGCGCCGAGACCGTCCGGGACAGCTGCGGGTACGCCGTTCCCCACATGGCCTACGAGGAGGACCGCGATCTGCACGGCAGGCGCTTCTCCCGGGAGGACGACGCCTCGCTGAGCGCCTACTTCGCCAAGAAGGAGCACATCGCGACCAGCCTGGACGGACTACCCGGGCTGCCGCTGCCGCTGCCTCCGTCTACGGTCTGAGCCATGCGCCCAGGTGTCGTCCTCGCCCTCGTCTCGGTCTCCTCCCTCGGCCTGCTCGGCCTCCGGGCCGCCCCCGAGCCGGCCGCGCTGCCCGCGCGGCTGGCGGACACGGGCGGCGGCACCCAGCTGATCACCGCCCAGGCCGCGGACACCGGCGCGACGTCGGGGACGGTCGCCTGGTGGGACCTGCGGGACGGGCAGTGGGTGCAGGCCGGCTCCGCACCGGCACGGTTCGGGGCGAACGGGCTCGTCGAGGGCGGGGCGCGGAAACAGGGCACGAACACGACGCCCACCGGCCTGTACGACCTCCCGTTCGCCTTCGGGACCAAGGCGGCGCCCGAAGGCACCCGCGTCGCGTACCGGCCGGTGCTGGACAGTTCCTGGTGGTGCCAGGACAACGACTCGGACGCCTACAACCGGTGGGTGGACCCCCTGCCCGCCGACTGCCGTGCCGCCGAGTCCGAGCACCTGGTCTCCTACCCGACGCAGTACGCGTACGGACTCGTCATCGGGTTCAACTACGACCGGCCGGTGCGCGGGCGCGGCGCCGGCATCTTCCTGCATGTCAACGGCCGGGCCGCGACGGCCGGTTGCGTGTCCGTCCCGGAGGACGCGATGCGGCGCATCCTGGAGTGGGCGGAGCCGGGGAAGAAGCCGCACGTCGCCATCGGGACGGACGGCGGGGACACGGCGATCACCCGCTACTGAGCGCGGCGCCGGCGGGCAGCCGCACGGAGAACGCGGTCGAACCCGGGGAGCTCTCCACCCCGACGCCGCCCCCGTGCGCCTCCACCACCGCCGCCACGATCGCCAGCCCCAGCCCCGCCCCGCCGCCGGGGGCGTCCGGCCTGCGGCGGTGTTCCGCCCGGGTGAACCGCTCGAAGACGGCCGGCCGGACCTCCTCGGGGACACCGGGGCCGTCGTCGTGCACGGACAGCCCGACCGTCTCCGGCCCGGCGTCCAGGGTCACCGTGACCTCGGTGCCCTTCGGGGTGTGCAGACGCGCGTTGGCGAGCAGGTTGGCCAGCACCTGCTGGAGCCGGTGGGCGTCCCCCGTGACGGTGACCGGCTCCCGGGGCAGGTCGAGGGTCCAGCGGTGGTCCGGGCCCGCCGCCCGGGCGTCGGTGACCGCGTCCAGGACCAGGTGGGTCAGGTCGACCGGGCGGCGCTCCAGCGGGCGGCCGGCGTCGAGCCGGGCGAGCAGCAGCAGGTCGTCGACCATCAGGCCCATCCGGGACGACTCGGCCGCGATGCGCTCCAGGGCCCGGGTGACCTCGGGCGGCACCGGGCCGGGGTGCAGCAGGGCCAGTTCGGCGTGACCGCGGACCGAGGCGACCGGGGTGCGCAGTTCGTGGCTGGCGTCCGCGGCGAAGCGGCGCAGGCGCTCCTCGCTCGCGTGCCGTTGGGCGAGGGCGTCCCCGACGTGGCCGAGCATGCGGTCGAGCGCCGCCGCGACCCGGCCGACCTCGCTGTGCGGGTCGCTGTCGGAGGTCCGCGCCGGAAGGGTCACCTCGCCGCTGGCCAGCGGGAGTTCGGCGACCCGGGTGGCGGTGACGGTGACCTCGGCCAGGGGGCGCAGGGACCAGCGGACCCAGAGGGCACCCGCCACCCCGGTCACCACGAGGGCCAGCCCGAAGACCGCGCCGGCCACCAGTTCCAGCCGGTGCACCGTGGCCTCGACCGGCTCCAGCGGGAGTCCGACGATCAGCACGTCCCCGTCCCGGCCGGGGGACGCGGTGAGCCGGTAGTGGCCGAGCGCGGACAGTTCGACGGTGTGGGGCCGGCCGTCGGCCGGTGTCCGGGCCAGCCGCCGCGCGTCCCGCGCCGTCAGGCCGACGTCCAGGTCCGCGGCAGGGTCGCCCGAGCGGATGAGGCCGCTGTGGGTGACGCTGCCGTGCAGCAGACGGGCGCCGAAGGTGCCGGTGGCCATGCGGCGGGTGTCGCCGCGTTCGTCGCCGTCGTGGTCGTCGGGCAGCTTTCCCGCGTGCTCCAGGCTCTCCGGGAAACGGGTGCCGGCCTGGGTGAGCTGCTGGTCCAGGCGCTGGGTGAGGAAGCCGTTCAGTTCGACGACCGCGGCCAGTCCGACGGCGGCGCAGCTCACGGCCAGCAGCACCACCAGGCCGGCGGTGAGCCGGGCGCGGAGGCTGCGGGGACGGGGCAGCCGGCCCGCGCGGGTCACCGGGTCACCGGCTTCAGGACGTAGCCCGCCCCGCGCACGGTGTGGATCATGGGGTCGCGGCCCGCGTCGATCTTCTTGCGCAGGTAGGAGATGTACAGCTCGACCACGTGGGCGCGGCCGCCGAAGTCGTAGGACCAGACCCGGTCGAGGATCTGCGCCTTGCTGAGCACCCGGCGCGGGTTGCGCATGAGGAAGCGCAGCAGTTCGAACTCGGTCGGCGAGAGGTCGATCAGCCCGCCGGCCCGGGTCACCTCGCGCGCGTCCTCGTCCATCACCAGGTCGCCGACGGTCAGCCGCGGTCCCTCCTCCGGCCGGCGGGCCATCCCGGCCCGGCGCAGCAGCCCGCGCAGCCGGGCCACCACCTCCTCCAGGCTGAAGGGCTTGGTGACGTAGTCGTCACCGCCCGCGGTGATGCCCGCTATCCGGTCCTCCACCGCGTCCCGCGCCGTGAGGAACAGCACGCACACGTCGGGCTTCACCTCGTGCAGGCCGCGCAGCACGGCGAAGCCGTCGGTGTCCGGGAGCATCACGTCGAGGACGACGGCGTCGGGCAGCAGTTCGCGGGCCGCGGCGAGGGCGCCGGCCCCGTCGCCGGCCGCGCGGACCTGCCAGCCCTCGTAGCGCAGGGCGCCGGTGAGGACCTCCGCGAGGTCGGGGTCGTCGTCGACGACGAGGACCCGCAGCGGGGTCCCGTCGGGGCGGGTGAGGGCCGGGCGGCCCGAACGGGTCGTGTGCATCGCGTCCACCAGCATCGCTCCAGCGCGGGGCGAGCAGCGGCCCCGGGTCCTGTGAGTTTCCTCTGAGAGGGTGCCGCCCCTGTCTGAGACCTCTCTGAGAAGACCCTCGGAGAACCCTCTGAAGTGGCCCCTTTCAGAGCCGGCTCAGAGGTTCGGCCCGCACAGTGGCCTGGCCGACGGACGAAGGGAACGGCACTGATGACCACCGTGGAGACCGGGCGGAGCGCCCCGCCCCGGCCGGGGACGGCACGGCCCTCCCCCGCCGGGCCGGTGCTGGCCGTGCTGTGGGCGGGGGCGGCGGCCGTCGTCGCGCTCTGGTGGACGGACACCGGCGCGGTGGTCGGCACGGCCGGAGTGCTGACCGGAGCCGGACGCATCGCCGGACTGCTGTGCGGGTACGCCTGCGCGGTGCTGGTCGGCCTGATGGCGCGGGTGCCTCTGCTGGAGACCCGGATCGGGTCGGACCGGGTGGCGCGCTGGCACGCGATGGCCGGCCGGTACACGGTCTGCCTGCTGCTCGCGCACGTCACGCTGATCCTGGCCGGGTACGCGGCCCAGGACCGGGTCTCGTGGTGGCACGAGACGGTCACCGTGGTGCTCGACTACCCGGACATGCTCAAGGCCACCGCCGGCACGGTGATCCTCTTCGTGGTCGGCGTCACGTCGGTGCGGGCCGCCCGCCGCCGCGTCCGCCACGAGTTCTGGTACTACGTCCATCTGCTCACCTACGCGGCCGTCTTCCTGGCCTTCTTCCACCAGCTCACGCTGGGTGAGCAGTTCGCCGGCAGCACGGTGGCCACCGCCCTCTGGTACGTCCTGTACCTGGGTGTCGCGGCGCTGGTGGTGTGGTTCCGGATCCTCGCCCCGGTACGGCTCAACCGGCGGCACCGGCTGCGCGTCGACTCCGTGCACCGGGAGGCGCCGGGGGTGCACTCCGTCGTGGTGCGCGGGCGGCACCTGGACGAACTGGGCGCGCTGCCCGGGCAGTTCTTCCGCTGGCGGTTCCTGGCCGACGGGATGGGCTGGACCTCCACGCCGTACTCCCTGTCGGCGCCGCCACGCCCCGGCATGCTGCGCGTCACGGTCAAGGCGCTCGGCGACCACAGCGCCGCCGTGCCGCTGCTGCGGCCCGGCACCCGGGTGTGGGCGGAGGGCCCGTACGGCTCCCTGACCGCGGGGCGGGCCACCGGCCACCGCTCCCTGCTGATCGCGGCCGGGGTCGGCGTCACCCCCCTGCGCGCGCTGTTCGAGACGCTGCCCGGCGAGGTCACCCTGCTGTACCGGGCGCGGTCCGCGGAGGACCTCGCGCTCGGCGGCGAACTGGAGGCGATCGCCCGGTGGCGCGGCGCCCGCGTGCTGTACGCCCTGAACGGTCCCCGGGGCGAACGCCCGCCCGTCACCGCGGAGTCGCTGCGCGCCGCCGTCCCCGGCCTGCCCGGCCACGACGTCTACGTCTGCGGGCCGCACGGCTTCGCACGGGACGTGTACGAGGCACTGCGGGCGGCCGGGGTGCCGGACCGCCGCATCCACCACGAGTCGTTCGAGCTGTGAGGCCCTCCACATGCACGCGCTGAAGAAGAACCGCCCCCTGCGCCGGATCGTCCTGGCGAGTGCCGCCACGGTGTCCGGGACGGTCATGCTGCTGTCGCTGAAACCGCACACCCCGCCCACGGTGGTGACCGCCGACGCGAAGTCGCCGTCCGTGTCGGGCGGTACGGCCCCGGGCGGCACCGCCTCGAAGAGCAGGACCGTCACGGGTGACACCGTCCAGACCCGCTGGGGACCGGTGCAGGTGCGGGTGACGATCGAGAACGGCAGGGTGACGGACGTGACGGCCGTGCAGTACCCGCAGGACAACCCGCGCGACCAGGAGATCAACAGCTACGCCCTCCCCCAGCTGCGGCGCGAGGTGCTGGCGGCGCAGAGCGCGCGGATCGACATGGTGTCCGGCGCCACCTACACGAGCACCGGCTACCAGCAGTCCCTGCAGTCCGCCCTCGACTCGGCCGGCCTCTGAACACCGGGCGGACGCGGCACGTATGTGAGGGCCATGGGTCAAGTCCCCCCGGAGGAACCGTGACCACCACGCTCGCAGGCGGACGTGCCGCCCGCCGCCAGACGATGCGCCGCATCCGCCCGCGCCGCTCCCCGGCCGTCCCGCTGCTGCTCGCGGTCTGGGCGGGGGCGACGGCGGTGCTGTGGCTCTGGTGGCACAACACCCCCTCGATCGCCGACGACAACAGCAGGATCCTCAACGCGGGCCGGATCACCGGACTGCTGGCGGGCTATCTGATGGCGCTCGTCGTGCTCCAGATGGCGCGCGTACCGGCGCTGGAGCGGCGGGTCGGCTCCGACCGGGTGGCCCGCTGGCACGCGATGAGCGGCCGCTACACGCTCTGCCTGATCGTCGCGCACGTGTTCCTCACCATGTGGGGGTACGCGCTGCAGGCCGGCAAGTCGCTCGGCGACATCGTGCAGCAGACCGTGGACTCCGTCGAGCAGCTGCCGGACATGGGCAAGGCCGCCATCGGCACGGGCCTGTTCGTGCTCATCGGGCTGACGTCGACCGGCGGCATCCGGCGCCGGATGCCGTACGACACCTGGTACCACGTCCATCTGCTGACGTACGCGGCCGTGTTCCTGACGTTCTGGCACCAGATCACCACCGGCAACGACTTCGCGGTCGAGCCGGCCGCCAAGACGTTCTGGTACGGCCTGTACGGCACGGTCACCGCGCTCGTTCTCTGGTACCGGATCCTCACCCCGATCCGGCTGAACGTCCGGCACCGGATGCGGGTGGAGGCGGTCGTCGAGGAGACGCCGGGCATCGTCTCGGTGCTGATCGGCGGGCGGAAGCTGCACCGGATGGGCGCGGAGGCGGGCCAGTTCTTCCGCTGGCGGTTCCTCGCGCCGGGCATGCGGTTCAGCTCGCACCCGTACTCGCTGTCGGCGGCGCCCCGGCCCGACATGCTGCGGATCACCGTGAAGGCGATCGGCGACCACAGTGCCCGGCTGCGCGAACTGACGCCCGGCACCCGGGTGTACGCCGAGGGACCGTACGGCGCGCTCACCGCGCAGCGCCGCAGCCGCGGCAAGGTGCTGCTGGTGGCGGGCGGGGTCGGCATCACCCCGATGCGCGCGCTGTTCGAGACGCTGCCCGGGGCGGCCGGGGACATCACCCTGCTCTACCGGGCCAACACCACCGGGGACCTGGCGCTGTGGGACGAGCTCGCGGCGATCGCCGAGGAGCGGGGCGCCCGGCTGATGTACGCGGTCAACAGCCCCGAGGGCGAACGGCCGGACATCTCCGCGGAGAACCTCCAGAAGAAGATCCCGGACATCGACCACCACGACGTCTTCATGTGCGGCCCGCCCGGGTTCGCGCAGTCGGTGTACGAGGCACTGCGCGGCGCGGGGGTACCCGCCCGCCGCATCCATCACGAGTCGTTCGAGATGTGAGCGGGAGCTACGGACAGATGAGGAAGAGCCACCCCATTCGGCGGGTCGTGCTGGCCACCGCCGCGACGGTGTCCGGTGTCGTGCTGCTGCTGTCGCTGAAGCCGGCGTCCGACCCGGCGTCGGCGTCGGCGGTGGGCGCCGCCCCGCAGCAGCCCGCGGCGGGGCAGGAGTCCCCGCAGGGCGGCACGCGCGGCGGCGCCGGGGCCGGCGCCGGTTCCGGCACGGTGACCGGTGACGCGGCGCAGACGCAGTACGGGGCCGTGCAGGTGCGGCTGACCGTCAGCAACGGCAGGATCACCAAGGCGGAGGCGGTCCAGGCGCCCAAGGGCGGCCTCAGCGACCAGAAGACCCAGCTCGCCGTCCCCAAGCTCAACCAGGAGGCCGTCGCCGCCGGCAACGCCGACATCGACGCCGTCTCCGGGGCGACCTACACCAGCGCCGGGTACAAGAAGTCGCTCCAGTCGGCGCTGGACAGGATGAGGACGGCGGCGCCCTCGGGCGGTTCTGGGGCCTCGGGCACCGCCGGCTCGGCCGCCGGGCAGGCCCGGACGGTCACCGGGAAGGCCGAGCGGACCCAGTACGGGCCGGTCCAGGTGCGGATCACCCTCGTCGGCGGCAGGATCACCAAGGCCGAGGCGGTCCAGGCACCCAAGGGCGGCCTCAGCGACCAGAAGACCCAGCTCGCCGTCCCCAAGCTCAACCAGGAGGCCGTCGCCGCCGGCAACGCCGACATCGACGCCGTCTCCGGGGCGACCTACACCAGCACCGGCTACAAGAAGTCGCTCCAGTCGGCGCTGGACCAGGCGCGGTGACGGACACGGTGGCCGAGCCGGCCGAGGCTCCCGCCGCGGTGCGTCACGCGGAGGAGGTCATGGGGACCGTCTTCTCCTTCGACGTCCGCGGCGGGGAACCCGGCGCCGTACGGGCGGCACTCGCCGAGGCCGTCGCGGGCCTGCACCGGGCCGACGCCCTGTTCAGCACCTACCGCGAGGACAGCGAGGTCTCCCGGCTGGCCCGCGGCGAGCTGACCGTGGCGCGCTGCGCCCCCGAGGTGGCCGCGGTGCTGGAGCTCGCCGCCGAGGCCGAGCGGCTGAGCGAGGGCTGGTTCAGCCCGCGGTACCGGGGCTCGGTGGACCCCACCGGCATCGTCAAGGGCTGGGCGGCCGAGCGTGCGGCCCGGCGGCTGGAGCGGGTCGACGGGGTGCGGGGGTCAGCGTCAACGGGGGCGGCGACGTCCAGATGCTCGGCGCGCCGGACCCGCACCGGCCGTGGCGCGTCGGGGTGGCCGATCCGCTGCGGCCGGGCGGTCTCGCGGCGGTGATCTCGGCGGCCGGGGTGGCGGAGCTGTCCGTCGCAACGTCCGGGACTGCGGAGCGCGGAGCGCACATCATGGACCCGCGCACGGGCCGGCCCGCGGTCACGGACCTGGTCGCGGTGACCGTCGTGGGGCCCCGGCTGACCTGGGTGGACTGCTGGGCCACGGCGGCCTTCGCCATGGGATCGCGGGCGGGCCTGGCGTGGCTGGAGTCGCTGCCCGAGGTGGAGGCGCTGCTGATCACCGCGGGCGACGAGGTGCGGTGCACCGGCGGGCTGGCGGCCCGGCTCGGCTGAGGTAGCGCCTTTTTCAACTTTTTTGCCCCGGAACGCCATCCGACTCCCGCTCCCGGACGTATCCGGTGTGAGGCAAGTTTCGGGAGGAACGAACATGGCCATCTTCAGCCATCTGATGCCCGCGAGGCACCGGGACGACGGCAACGACACGTCCGGGCACGACAGTTCCGGACACGGACACCGGCACGACCACGGTGATCACGGCGACCACGGAGACGGTCACGGCCACGGACACGGCAACGGTCATGGCCACGGCAACGGCGGCCACGGACACGGCGGCTACTGACCGCACGACGAGGACCGAGCGGACCGGGGACAGGAGGCCCCGGCCCGCTTCCCCCCGTCCGTGAACACGCACCATGGTGACCGTCCTTCGCCGTCCGCCGCCGGTGGGCGAGACCTCCGACCCCGTCGTCGCGGCCGCGCCCCACGTGCCCCCGCGCGAGGTGTTCCGCCGGTTCTGGCCGTACACCCGCGGTGGCCGGCGCTGGCTGCTGCCCGTGGTCCTGCTGAGCCTGACCGCCCCCGTCGTCGACGCGGCGGAGCTCTGGCTCTTCAAGATCGTCGTGGACGACGTGCTCGTCCCGCGGGACCTGCGGCCCTTCCTCTGGATCGCCCCGGCCTACCTGGGACTGGTGGTCTGCTCCGGGGTGCTCGGCTTCGCCGACGACGTGACGTCCACCTGGGTGGGCGAGCGCTTCCTGCTCAGGCTGCGCTCCGACGTGTTCCGGCACGTCCAGGGCCTGTCCCTGGGCTTCTTCGAACGCCGGCGGCTCGGGGACGTGCTGTCCCGCGTCACCGGCGACGTCGACGCGGTGGAGACGTTCCTGCTCTCGGGTGTCGCCGATGCCCTCTACTACGTGGTGCGCCTCGCCGTCTTCCTCGGCCTGCTGTTCTACCTGCGCTGGGACCTGACCCTGCTCGCCCTGGTCATCGTGCCCCTGTTCTGGGGCTCGGCCCGGCACTTCTCGCGGCTGATCAAGGAGGCCTCGCGGGAGCGGCGGCGGCGCAGCGGCTCGCTCAGCGCGATCGCCGAGGAGACCCTGGGCAACGTCGCGCTGGTGCAGGCGTACAACCGGCAGGGGTGGGAGGCGGGGCGGTTCGACCGGGAGAACGTCGGCAGGTTCCGGGCCGCCATGGCCTCGGTACGGATCCGCGCCGTCTACGGGCCGGTCGTCGAGACCATCGAGGTGGCGGGCGGCCTGGCGGTGATGGCCCTCGGCACCTGGAAACTGGCCCAGGGACAGCTCACGCTGGGCGGGCTGCTGGTCTTCCTGGCGCTGATCGGCAAGCTGTACAGCCCGGTCCGCGGACTGTCCCACCTCGGCACCACCTTCTACGCGGCCTCCGCCTCGGCGGAACGGATCATCGAGTTGCTGGACCAGCGGCCCCAGGTGGCCGAGGCGCCCGGCGCCCGGCGGATCAGCCGGGCCCGCGGGGACGTGGAGTTCGACGGGGTGTGGTTCCGCTATCCCGGTACGGACGCCTGGGCGCTGTCGGACGTGTCCTTCCACGTGGCGCCCGGGGAGACGCTGGCCCTGGTCGGGGCGAGCGGGGCGGGCAAGTCCACCCTCGCCAAGCTCCAGCTGCGGTTCTACGACCCCGACCGGGGAGCGGTCCGGCTGGACGGGACCGATCTGCGGGACCTCGCCCTGGCCGGCGTCCGGGACAGCGTCGCCGTGGTGCTGCAGGAGACGCTCGTCTTCCACGGGACCGTGCGGGACAACATCGCCTACGGCCGGCCGGACGCCACGGACGCGGAGATCGCCGCCGCGGCGCGCACCGCCGACGCGCACGAGTTCGTCGAGCGGCTCCCGGAGGGCTACGACACGCTCGTCGGACAGCGCGGCCGGACCCTCTCCGGCGGGCAGTGCCAGCGGCTGGCGATCGCCCGGGCGATGATCCGGGACGCGCCGGTCCTCCTCCTCGACGAGCCGACCGCCGGACTGGACGCCGGTTCGGGCCGGCGGATCATGGAACCGCTGCGGCGGCTCATGGCCGGGCGGACGACCGTCGTCATCTCCCACAACCTGCTGACCGTCCGCGACGCCACCCGCATCGTGGTGCTCGACCACGGCCGGGTCGTCGAGCGCGGCGACCACCGGGAACTGCTGGGCCGCGAGGGGGCGTACGCCCGGCTGCACCGGCTGAGCGCGGGAGCGGTGCCGCCATGAACCGCACCGCCGCCGGACCGGCCCCGCCGCTGCTGCCCGGCACCGAACCGGCCCCCGGCTACGAGGTGCTGGCGCATCTCACCCGTACCGGCTGGCTCGACGTGCACGACGCCTGGAGCGCGGAGCGGAACTGCCGGTGCGTGCTCAAGATGCTGCGCCCGGACCGCAGGGGCGAGCGCCGGCTGGGCGAGCGGCTGCTGCGGGAGGGCCGGTGGCTGCGGGACTTCACCCACCCGCACCTGGTCCGCGCCTACGACGTCCTGGACCGGCCCGAGCCGCTCGTCGTCCTGGAGACCCTGACCGGCGAGACGCTGTCGCATCTGCTGCACCGGCTGCGGCGCCGGCCGGCCGCCGCCGATGTGGCGCTGCTGGGGGTCCAGCTGTGCTCGGCGGTGCACTACCTGCACGGGCAGGGCCTGCTGCACCTCGACCTCAAACCGTCCAACGTCGTGGTGGAACGCGGCCACGCGACCGTGCTGGACCTGAGCGTCGCGCGGGCTCCGGGGCCCGCCCCGGCCGGTCTGGGCACCCGCGGCTACCTCTCCCCCGAGCAGGCCCGCGGCGGGACCCTCTCGGCCGCCGCCGACGTATGGGGCATCGGGGTCACCCTGTTCGAGTTCGCCTGCGGACACACGCCGTTCGACCCGGGCGGTGGGCACGTAAGCGGCGGCGAGCCGTACGACGGCAGCGGGACCGGCGGTGGCGGCGAGTGGTTCCCGCAACCGAAGCGGGGCGCGCCGCCGGTCGCGTCCCTGCGGCGGCTGCCCCATCCGCTCGCCGCCGCCGTCGACGGCTGTCTCCAAGCCGATCCCGCGGCCCGTCCCCACATGGCCGAACTGGCCGCCGCCCTCGCGGGGGTGCTGCCGGTGCCGCCGCGCCGCACGTGAGCGGGCGGGCCCGCCCGAGGCTGCTCGCCCTTTCACGCCTGCGGGGTCACGACCCGTCCCTTCTGGAGCTCGGCGGTGGCGAGGACCGTGCCGTCGGCGGCCGTCAGCCGGGCGCCGGAGAACGCGGTCAGGTCGTGCGGGAGCGCGACGCCCCAGGCCCCGCGGCCGTCGCGCACGGGGAAATCGCCGGCGCGGACGGTCGTGCCGTCGGCGCGTTCGAGGAGGCAGGTGACCCGGCCGTCGTGCGGGGTGCCCGGGCCGGTGAGCGCGACGGAGACGAAGAGCCAGCCGGGGCTGCCGGGGTGGGCGTAGAGCTCGCCCACGGGCTCCCCGCCGTCCTCGGCCGAGGTCATGTCCCCGACCAGCACGGGCTCTGACCCGACGGCGGGCGGCGCCGAGGCGGTGACCTCCTGGACGGCCGTGCCGACCGCCCAGCCGGCGAAGCCGATCGCCACGGTGACCGCGGCGGCGACGGCCGCGACCCGCAGCCTGGCCCGCCGCGCCCGGCCGCGCATCCCCGGGGGTGCGGGCGGCGGCAGGGGCGGCCCGCCGTCCCTCGGATCCCGAGCGCTGCGTCAGAGCGCGCGCCACCCGTGTCTCGAAGCCGGGCGGCGGTTCGCTGTCGGGCAGCAACCCGATCAACCGGTCGCCGATCCCGGTCAGTTGCCGGACGAATTCCCGGCAGCCCGCGCACCGGTCCAGATGGGCGATCGCCTCGGCCCGCTCACGGCCGGGCAGCACGCCCAGCGCCAGCTCGGCGCCGACCTCCCGCAGCTTCTCGCAGTTCGCGTCACTGGACATGGTCGCCTCGCTTCGGAGACGCGAGTGTGGTGCGCAGTTTCGCCATCGCCGCCCTGATCCGGGTCTTGGCGGTGCCCAGCGGGATCTTCTCCGCGTCGGCGATCTGCTGGGCCGTCATGCCGTAGATGCCTGCCATCATCAGGGCCCTGGCCTGCTCCCGCGGCAGCCGTGCCAGGGCCGCCCGGAGCTGGGAGGAGGCCTCGTCGGCCAGCGCCCACCGCTCGGGGGTCTCGGTGACGACTCCGAGGAGGGGGTCGAGGTCCTCGGGTGCCATCGGCTCCGTCCGCCGTGCGCGGACGGCGTCGATGGCGAGGTTGTGCGCGATGGTCGTCAGCCAGGTCGTGACCGAACCGCGGCGCGAGTCGTAGATCTGGGCATGTTTCCACGCACGCTCGAACGTCTGCTGAGCGACGTCCTCGGCGAGTTGCTGGTCCCCGGTGACGGTCATGGCGACACCGAAGACCCGGTGCTGGAACCTCCGTACGAAGAGCACGGCGAGCTCCGGATCGCCGGTGGCCAGCCCGGACAGCAGAGCCTCGTCCGGGAGACGGCCGACGGGGGACCGGGAACCCGACACACCTCTGTATACGTTCGACGGCCGCCAGGGGATTGCCCGCCCGCCTGACCGCTCGCCGCGGAAGATCACCTACCCATTCTCCGTCGGCGGGCCGGGCCCCGCACGCGGGTCAGTGCCCGTTCTGCGCCAGTCGCAGCAGGTGGTCCGCCAGGGCCTGCCCGCCGGTCGGCTCCCGGCTGATCAGCAGCAGCGTGTCGTCGCCGGCGATGGTGCCGAGGATGTCGTGCAGCTCGGCCTGGTCGATGGCCGAGGCGAGGAACTGCGCCGCCCCGGGCGGGGTGCGCAGCACGACCAGGTTGGCCGAGGCCTCCGCGGAGATGAGCAGCTCCTGCGACAGGCGTCGCATCCGCTCCTCCTTCGCCGACTCCCCGAGGGGGGCGCGCGGGGTGCGGAACCCGCCCTCGCTCGGCACCGCGTAGATCAGGTCGCCGTCGTTGTTGCGGATCTTCACGGCGTTCAGTTCGTCGAGGTCCCGGGAGAGCGTCGCCTGGGTGACGCTCAGCCCGTCGTCGGCGAGCAGCTTCGCCAGCTGGCTCTGTGAACGCACCGGCTGCCGGTTGAGGATGTCCACGATCCGGCGGTGCCGTGCGGTGCGGGTCTGCGGCACGGCCGGCCCGGCGCCCGCCGTCTGGTCGTGGTCCTGCGCCTGGCTCATCGTCGTCTCATTCTCCGGATCGTCCGTCCCCGTGGGCCGTGTCGAGGATGCCGGGCAGTGCCTGGAGCAGCGCTCCCGCCTCGTCGTCCCGCAGGTTCAGCGGCGGCATGAGCCGTACGACGTCGGGGGCGGGGGCGTTCACCAGGAAACCGGCCTCCTGGGCCGCCTGCTGCACCTGAGGCGCGTGCGGCCCGGTGAGCACGATACCCAGGAGCAGGCCCGAGCCCCGGACATAATCGATCAACGGGTGGCCCAGCGCCTCGATTCCGTCGCGCAGCGCCGCCCCCTGCCGCTTGACGTTCTCGAGCAGTCCGTCGTCGGCGATGGTGTCCAGGACGGCGAGTCCGGCGGCGCAGGCGACCGGGTTGCCGCCGAAGGTGGTGCCGTGCTGGCCGGGCCCGAGCAGGTCGGCGGCGCGGCCGAAGGCCACGGTGGCGCCGAGCGGGAGTCCGCCGCCGAGCTGCTTGGCCAGGGTGACGACGTCGGGCAGCACACCCTCGTGGGCCTGGTACTCGAACCAGTTGCCGGTGCGGCCGATGCCGGTCTGCACCTCGTCGAGGACCAGCAGGGCGCCGGTGGCCGCGGTGATCGCGCGGGCCGCCTTCAGGTAGCCGGGCGGCGGTACGACCACGCCGTTCTCGCCCTGGATCGGCTCGACGACGACGAGGGCGGTCTCCTCGGTGACCGCCGCGGCCAGAGCCTGGGCGTCCCCGTAGGGCACGTGGGTGACGTCGGCGGGCAGCGGCCGGAACGGCTCCTGCTTGGCGGGCTGGCCGGTGAGGGCGAGGGCGCCCATGGTGCGGCCGTGGAAGCCGCCCTCAGTGGCGACCATGTGGGTCCGACCGGTCAGCCGCCCGATCTTGAAGGCGGCCTCGTTGGCCTCGGCGCCGGAGTTGCAGAAGAAGACCCGGCCCTCGCGGCCGAACAGCTGCAGCAGCCGCTCGGCGAGGGCGACGGTGGGCTCGGCCAGGAAGAGGTTGGAGATGTGGCCGAGGGAGCCGATCTGCCGGCTGACGGCCTCGACGACGGCCGGGTGGGCGTGGCCGAGGGCGTTGGTGGCGATGCCGCCGACGAAGTCGAGGTAGGCGCGGCCCTCGGCGTCCCACACCGTCGTGCCCGCACCGCGCACCAGCGGCAGCCGGGGGGTGCCGTAGTTGTTCATGAGCGCGCCCTGCCACCGCGTGGTGAGCTCCGCGTTGCTCCCGGTCCCCGTCATGACTGTTCCCCCTCGGCTTCGTCGGGCACGACCATGGTGCCGATGCCTTCGTCGGTGAAGATCTCCAGCAGGATGGAGTGCTGGACCCGGCCGTCGATGACGCGGGCGGTCGTGACGCCGTTGCGGACGGCGTGCAGGCAGCCCTCCATCTTCGGCACCATGCCGGAGCTGAGTTCCGGCAGCAGCTTCTCCAGCTGGGATGCGGTGAGGCGGCTGATCACTTCGTCGGAGTGGGGCCAGTCCTCGTAGAGGCCCTCGACGTCGGTGAGGACCATGAGGGTCTCGGCGCCCAGTGCCGCAGCGAGTGCCGCAGCCGCCGTATCAGCATTGACGTTGTAGACATGTCCGTCGTCCTGACTGCGGGCGATGGAGGAGACGACCGGGATGCGGCCGTCGGCGAGCAGGGCCTCGATCGCGCCCGTGTCGATCTCGGTGATCTCGCCCACCCGCCCGATGTCGACGAGTTCGCCGTCGATCTCGGGCTGGTGGCGGGTGGCGGTGATGGTGTGGGCGTCCTCGCCGGTGAGGCCGACGGCGAGCGGGCCGTGCTGGTTGAGCAGGCCGACCAGCTCGCGCTGCACCTGCCCGGCGAGGACCATCCGTACGACGTCCATGGCGTCCTCGGTGGTGACGCGCAGGCCCGCCTTGAACTCGCTGACGATGCCGTGCCGGTCCAGGGCGGCACTGATCTGCGGGCCGCCGCCGTGCACGACGACGGGCTTGAGGCCGGCGTGGTGGAGGAACACCACGTCCTTGGCGAACGCGGCCTTCAGCTCCTCGTCGACCATGGCGTTGCCGCCGAACTTGATGACGACGGTCTTGCCGTTGTGCCGGGTCAGCCAGGGCAGCGCCTCGATGAGGATCTGCGCCTTGGGCAGCGCGGTGTGCTTTCGCGTGGGTGTCATGAGGAGTAGGCGCTGTTCTCGTGGACGTAGTCGGCGGTGAGGTCGTTGGTCCAGATCGTCGCGGTGTCGGAGCCGGCGGCGAGGTCGGCGACGATGTGCACCTCGCGGTAGCGCATGTCGACCAGCTCGCGGTCCTCCCCGACGGAGCCGTTCTTGCAGACCCAGACGCCGTTGATGGCGACGTTGAGCTGGTCCGGCTCGAAGACGGCCCCGGTGGTGCCGATCGCGGAGAGGACCCGGCCCCAGTTGGGGTCCTCGCCGTGCAGGGCGCACTTGAGGAGGTTGTTGCGGGCGACGGAGCGGCCCACCTCGACGGCGTCCTCCTCGCTCGCCGCGTTGATCACCTCGACCTTGATGTCCTTGCTGGCGCCCTCGGCGTCCCCGATGAGCTGCCGGCCCAGGTCGTCGCAGACCTGCCGGACGGCCTCCGCGAACTCGGCGTGCTCCGGGGTGACGCCGGAGGCGCCGGAGGCGAGCAGCAGGACGGTGTCGTTGGTGGACATGCAGCCGTCGGAGTCGACGCGGTCGAAGGTGACCCTGGTCGCGGCGCGCAGGGCCTTGTCCAGCTCCTCGTCGCCGAGGTCGGCGTCGGTGGTGAGGACGACCAGCATGGTGGCGAGGCCGGGGGCGAGCATGCCGGCGCCCTTGGCCATGCCGCCGACGGTCCAGCCTCCCTTCGTCACGACGGAGGTCTTGTGGACGGTGTCGGTGGTCTTGATGGCGATGGCGGCCTTCTCACCACCGTGCTCGGAGAGCTGGGCGGCGGCCGTTTCGATGCCCGGGAGCAGCTTGTCCATGGGCAGCAGGACGCCGATCAGGCCGGTGGAGCAGACCGCGATCTCGATGGCGCCCCGGCCGAGCACCTCGGCGGCCTTCTCGGCGGTGGCGTGGGTGTCCTGGAAGCCCTTGGGTCCGGTGCAGGCGTTGGCGCCGCCGGAGTTGAGCACCACGGCGGACACCTGGCCGCCCTTGAGGACCTGCTCGGACCACAGCACCGGCGCGGCCTTCACGCGGTTGGAGGTGAAGACGCCCGCGGCGGCACGGCGGGGCCCGTCGTTGACCACGAGGGCCAGGTCGGGGTTGCCGTTCTCCTTGATCCCGGCGGCGATGCCCGCCGCCGTGAATCCCTTGGCTGCCGTGACGCTCACGGTGCGACTCCGATCGTGGAAAGCCCGGTGGTCTCGTCGAGTCCCAGGGCGAGGTTCATGCTCTGCACGGCACCGCCCGCGGTGCCCTTGGTCAGGTTGTCGATGGCGCTGATCGCGATGATGCGGCTCATGGAGGCGTCGTACGCGACCTGCACCTGAACGGCGTTGGAACCGTGGACGGACGCCGTCGCGGGCCACTGGCCCTCGGGCAGCAGGTGGACGAAGGGCTCGTCGGCGTAGGCCTTCTCGTAGGCCGCGCGGACCGAGTCGGCCGTCACCCCCGCCACGGCGGAGGCGCTGCACGTGGCCAGGATGCCGCGCGGCATGGGCGCCAGCATCGGGGTGAAGGACACCGCGACCCGCTCCCCCGCCGCGCCGCTGAGGTTCTGGATCATCTCGGGGGTGTGCCGGTGGCCGCCGCCGACGCCGTACGGCGACATCGAGCCCATGACCTCGCTGCCGAGCAGGTGCGGCTTGGGCGCCTTGCCCGCGCCGGAGGTGCCGGACGCGGCGACGATCACCGCCTCCGGTTCGGCGAGCCCCGCCGCGTAGGCCGGGTACAGGGCGAGGGTGACGGCGGTGGGGTAGCAACCGGGCACCGCGATGCGCTTGGACCCCTCCAGCGCGGCGCGGGCACCCGGAAGTTCGGGGAGGCCGTAGGGCCAGGTGCCGGCGTGCGGCGAGCCGTAGTACGTCTCCCAGTCGGCCGGGTTCCGCAGCCGGAAGTCGGCGCCCATGTCGACGACGAGGACGTCGGGGCCGAGTTGCTCGGCGACGGCGGCGGACTGCCCGTGGGGCAGCGCCAGGAAGACCACGTCGTGCCCGGCGAGGTGCTCGGCCGTGGTCTCGGTGAGCACGCGGCCGGCCAGCGGCAGCAGGTGCGGCTGGAGCGCGCCGAGCCGCTGCCCGGCGTTCGTGTTGCCGGTCAGGGCGCCGATCTCGACCTCGGGGTGCGCGAGGAGCAGGCGCAGGAGTTCCCCGCCCGCGTATCCGCTCGCCCCGGCCACCGCCGCACGTACCACCATGTCCATCCTCCTCTGGATGGCATGACTATACGTATCGCTGCACGTTTATGCAATCGACCGGGTCTCGCGACCGGGGAGCATCACCCAGCGGGAGACGACGAAGGTGACCGGGATCGCCGCCGCGGAGGCGAGCAGCGGGGCGAACCGGCTGCCCGCGTGCAGGACGTCGACGATGACGTACACCCCGGCCGTGGTGATGACGAAGTTGGTCGCGTTGGTCAGCGGGAACAGCAGGAACTTCCGCCAGGTGGGCCGCGTCCGGTAGGTGAAGCGCGCGTTCAGGAAAAAGGAACCGACCATGCTGAGCGCGAAGGCGAGCACGTGCGCGGCCAGATAGGGCAGCCATCTCAGGAACAACAGATAGAGGAGGTAATAGGTGGCGGTGTTGACCACACCGACCAGGGCGAAGGTGATGATCTGTCGTATCAAGGAATGAGATCCTTCGCGCGTTCCACGTTGGTCGCCTTCACCAGGAAGTGCGGGCGGCCCTTCACCTCGTAGTAGATACGGCCGGTGTACTCCCCGATCACTCCCAGCATGACCATCTGGACGCCCGCGAGGGCGGTGACCGCGGTGATGATGGTCACATAGCCGGGGGTCTGGACCCCGTTGGCGAGCGCGGCGCCCACGATCCAGGCGGTGTACAGGCCCGCGCACAGCAGCAGGCCCATGCCGAGCCACAGGGCGGCCCGCAGCGGGCGGTTGTTGAAGGACAGCAGGCCGTCCAGGCCGTAGTTGAGCAGGCCGCGCAGGTTCCAGGAGCTGCGGCCGGCCTCGCGGACGGCGTTCCCGTACTCGAAGGTCGTGCTCGGGAAGCCCACCCAGGCGAACAGACCCTTGGAGAAGCGGTTGTACTCGGTGAGGGCCAGCACCGCGTCCACGACCCTGCGCGACAGCAGCCGGAAGTCGCCGACGCCGTCGACGAGTTCGACGTCGACCAGGCGGTTGACGAGCCGGTAGTACAGGCGGGCGGTGAGGGTACGGGTGAGGCGGTCACCGGTGCGCGAGCGCCGGGCGATGACCTGGTCGTGGCCCTGTTCCCGCAGTTCCACCATGCGCCGGATCAGCGCCGGCGGGTGCTGCAGGTCGGCGTCCATCACGATCACCGAGTCGCCCGAGGCGTGCCGCAGGCCGGCGAGCAGGGCGGCCTCCTTGCCGAAGTTGCGGCTGAAGGACACGTAGCGCACCCTCGGGTCGAGGTCGGCGAGGTGCCTGAGGACGGCGAGGGTGCGGTCACGGCTGCCGTCGTCGACGTAGACGAACTCCATGTCGTGGCCGAGCGGCAGCAGTTCGTCGGCGACCTTCTGCACCTCCTGGTGGAAGCGTTCGACGGCGTCTTCCTCGTTGTAGCAGGGTGCGACGATCGATATCAGCATGGCGGATCCCCCCTGGGCGCGGTCAGGAAGCGGTGGTCGCGCGCTCGCGCGGTGATGTGGGCGTGGGCGGCGCGGTGGAGCGCCGGCGGCGGACGGCGGTGCAGGCGGTGAGCAGGACGAGGGCCCCGAGCGAGGCGGCCCCGACGGTCGTGCCCAGCCGCAGGCCGGGTGGATGGAAAGTGCAGGTCAGGCTGGTGGCACCGGCGTCCAGCGGGACGGCGATCAGGCCGTGATACCGCCCGGCGGGGCGGGCGGGGCCGTCGCCCGCCGCGCACCGCCAGCCGGCGATGCGGGGTGCGGCGACGACCGCGACCCCCTTGCTGCCGGCGGGCAGTTCGGCCCGTACGACGCCGTCGGAGACCGTCACGCGGGTGGCTCCGGTCGCCTTCAGGCGGGCGGCGGCGGTGTGCAGCCGCCCGGTGTCCAGGCAGCCGACGGCGCCGGCCGGGACCCGGCCCGGGCGGCTCGGGGTCAGTTCGACGCGCACCCGGCCGGAGGCCGGGGTGCGGCCGAGCGGCTCCATGGCGGCCCGGTTGCGCGGGTACTCGAACCGGAAGACGGCCGCCGGGGCGCCGGTGCCCGCCAGGCGCGCGGTGCCGGAGAAGTGCGGCGCCCACAGCTGCACCTGGGTTCCGGCCGGGCAGACGGCCGTGATGGCCGGCCTCGCCACGGCGGTCCCGGTGCCGACCCGGCGCGTCCGGACCGGCCGCCCGTCGTCGTCGTGCACGGTGAGCCGGGGCACGGTGTAGACGCGGCTGCCGAGCAGCAGTTCCTGGTTGCGGTAGGGCGACGGCCCGAAGGACCCGGTGGCGGCGGTGGCCCGCACGGTCACGAGCGGCGGGACGTCCTGCCGGCTCACGGTCACCCGGGTACCGTCCGCGGGCGGGTACATCTGGTGCGGGTCCGGCGGGGAGTGCACCCGGGCGCCGACGGAGAACACGACGTCCGTGACGGCGTTGTCGAGGCTCTGCACGCTGCGGCCGCGCGAGGTCCAGCCGCCGCCGAGGGCGGTGAGGGTACGGCTGAGGACGTCCGGGGTCAGGCTGCTGTAGTACGCGGCGCCCTGGCCGCCCACCAGCATCGGGTCGTTGCCGACGGTCTGCTCGCGGCCGGGGTCGGTGCGGTACCGGGGCCAGTCGTCGGCCCGCGCGACCGCGGCGGCCTGCCGCTCCTGTCGCGGCCCCCAGGGCGCGTAGTCGTCCAGGTGACCGAGGCGCAGCTTCGTGGCGACGGCCGAGGTGGCGGCGGTCTCCCCGAGCTGCCCGCCGAGGAGCAGGACGGCGGCGAGCGCGGCCGGTCCGGCGCGCCGCCCGGCCCGGCCCAGCAGCACGAGGCCGGCCAGCGCGCCCGCGACGGCCGGCCCCAGCACGGTCCAGGTGTACGGCCGGACCAGCTCGCCGCGTGCGGCGACGGCGGTGATCAGGGCCAGCAGCGCGGTCGCGGCACCGAGGGCGCGCGGGCCGGGCGGGCCGTGGGACAGCGCGTGCCAGGCGGCGAGGACCAGCAGTCCGCACAGGACGAAGGCCTGCCGGTAGGCGCTGCCCTGCGGGGTGGCGAAGGCGTGCCAGACCAGGTGGGTGGGGCCCCACTGGAGCGACAGGGCCACCGCGAGCACCAGTGCCGTCCAGCCCGCGCGCACCCGGGCCGGGACCGCCCGGTGGAAGGGCAGGGCGAGGGCGAGCAGCAGGGCGAGGGCGCCGACGTAGAGGGCCGGGGAGCCGAAGCCGTACGTCGCCGGCAGCAGCCGGGCCGCCACGTCCTCGACGGGCACCGGCGCGAACTGCCGTACGCGGCCCGGGCGGGCGTGCCGGGTGCCGAACCAGATCACCGTGACCAGCGGAGCGGCGAGGCCCACGCCTAGGGTGACGGTGAGGGCGGCACGGCCGGCCGCGGCGAGGGCCTGCCGGCGGGGCGGGCGGATGAGCAGCAGGCGCAGCAGCAGGACGAGGGCGGCTCCGAGGGTGGCCATGTAGGCGGTGTAGAAGTTGGCGGTCCAGGCGAGGGCGACGATCAGGACGCCCGGGAGCCTCCCGCGGCCGGCGATCGCCCGTTCACCGACCAGGCAGAGCAGCGGGAAGGCGATCAGGCCGTCGAGCCACATCGGGTTGTACGAGGCGTCGGCGACGCTCCAGCCGCACAGCGCGTAGGAGGCGCCGAGCAGTCCGGCCGCCCACCAGCGGCCGGGGCGCAGGGTGAGCAGCAGCCAGGCCATGGCGGCGGCGGCCGACGCGGTCTTCAGGGCGGTGACGGCGTAGACCGCGAGGTCGATCCGGTCCCGGGGGAAGACGGCGACGAGCAGGGCGTAGGGGCTGCCGAGGTAGGTGCCGAGGTCCGGCAGGAAGCTGGTGCCGTACCCGGACTGCCAGTTGATCAGGAGTCCGCCGTCGGCCCGGCCGTGCAGCAGGTCCCACAGGTGGGCGTGGAAGGGGACGTACTGATTGCCGAGGTCGTTGACACTGCGGGTGCGGGGACCGAAGGGATAGCTGCGTGCGAGGACGTCGGCGGCGCAGAAAGCCGTGACCGTGACGGCAGCGGCGAGCAGCGCGGCGGCGCGAGCGGGTGTGCGAGGTCCACCGGGCGTGGTGAAGCGTTGCATTTCTCGGCAGGCCCCCAGCGAATTCACTTCACGGATTTCGCGGACTTAGACGGGGCGACTTTCCGGTTGGTTGTGTGCTCATCGATAAGTGAGGCGTATCCCTCCGAATTCGGTGAACGCATGATGAATTTCGCCGCTGCCCGGTGAATCCGGATTTTCCGGAGGGTGATGCGGAGGTGAAGCGCGTCGGTGGGTTGACCTTGAGCGCACTCCAACTCCTACGGTTCTCCACACGGAGCAGGAACGGCCGCCGTACGAGCGGGGGCCGCAGACGGAGGAGTCGGTATGAGCGAGAGCACGACCCGGGAAGAGCGCTTCGCCCACGGCCTGGAGGTGCTGAACGCGGTCGACGGCGAGGCGGGCCGGCGGGTGATCGACTCGCTCGCCGACGTCAGCCCCGAGCTGGGCCACCAGATCGTCTCCTGGGGGTTCGGCGAGATCTACGCACGGCCGCAGCTCGCGCCCCGCGACCGCCAGTTGGTGACCCTGGGCATGCTGACCGCACTGGGCGGCTGCGAGCCGCAGCTGGAGGTGCACGTCAACGCCGCGCTGAACGTGGGTCTCACCCCGGAGCAGATCGTGGAGGCGCTGCTGCACTCGGCCGGCTACTGCGGTTTCCCGAAGGCGCTCAACGCCACGTTCGTCGCGAAGAAGGTCTTCGCCGAGCGCGGGCTGCTGCCGCTGGAGCAGCCCGCCGAGGAGCCTCCGGCCGCTTCGGCCTGACCCGCGGGAGGCGGGGCGGCGTCACCGTAAGCTCGACCCATGCACGCTCCGCCGCCCCCCCGTCCTCGTGTCCGGCCCCTCCGCCCGGGGGAGGGCGCGACGATGAGCGGGTTCCGGCCGGTGCCGGACGTGCTGGCCCACCTCGCGGGGCGCTGGCGCGTGACGCGGACCGTGCGGGACCTGGCCGGCGGGGAGGAAGGGCGTTTCGACGGCACGACCGTCTTCAGCCGCCTGCCGGAGGGCGGACTGCTGCACGAGGAGTCCGGCACGTTCACCTGGCAGGGCGTCGCGCGTCCCGCGACCCGGACCCTGCGGTTCCTGCCGGGACACGCCCCGGGGACGGCGGACGTGCGGTTCGCGGACGGCCGCCCCTTCCACGAACTGGACCTGACCTCGGGGCGGTACGTCGCCGGCCACCCCTGCGCCGCCGACCACTACCGCGGCGAGTTCACCGTCCTCGACGCCGACCACTGGCGCACGGTCTGGCGGGTCGCCGGCCCCGCCAAGGACCTCGTCCTCACCACCGAGTACGCGCGCGAGGCCGAGACCACCGGTTAGGTCCGCGAGGGCTGGGGGGCGATGCCGTCGAGGCGGAGGTTCCAGCGGCCGCCGCGGCCGGTGACGGTGGTCGTGGACAGCGGGCGCACGTCGATGTTCCAGTAGGTCGTGGGCGGCGCCTTCAGGGCGTAGACCAGCGCCGCGCGGATCACCGACGGCTCGGCGACCGCCACGATCCGGCCGCCGTCGTCCGCCGGCCGGGTGTCCAGCCAGCCGCCGACCCGGGAGATGAACCCGAGCAGCGACTCGCCGCCGTGCGGCGTGGCCCGCGGATCGGCGAGCCAGGCGTCGACCGCCTCCGGCTCCCGGGCCATCGCCTCGCCCAGGGTCAGCCCGCGCCAGCGGCCCATGTCGCAGTCCCGCAGGGCGAGCTGCACCAGCGGGGCGTACCCCAGGGCGTCGCCGGTGGCCCGGCTGCGCGGGGTCGGCGAGCAGTAGCGCAGGTCGGCGGCGGCCAGCGGCAGCAGGTCCCCCGCGGCACGCTGCACCTCGTCCCACCCGGCCTGGTCCAGCTGCCGGTCGTCCTCGAAGCGCTCGGCGAGCAGCGAGGAGCTGCGCGCGGCGGCGACGAACGTCACCCTCAGTGGCATGCGGTGATGGTGAGCCGTGCGGCTGCGCAGGTCAAGAGCTGCCGTCCGGAGTCACCGGCGGTGTACGAGCGCTTACTCGAAAGGGTGGATCATCCACTGCTCGGGACGGTCCAGCGGCCGGAAGCCCAGCTTCCGGTAGACCTCCTGCGCGTCCTGGGTCGCGAGCAGGATGCGGCGCAGTCCGTACGGCTCCAGCTGGTCGCGGACACGGCCGACGAACGCCGTGCCGACCCCCTTGCCGCGCACCGCCGGGTCGACGTACACATCCGCGAGCCAGGCGAACAGCGCCCGGTCGGTGACCACCCGCGCGTACGCCACCTGCTCCCCGGACGCCGTCGCGTACACCCCGAAGTTCAGCGACGACTCCATCGCCCGCCGGTGCTTCTCGCGGGACCGGCCGATCGCCCAGTAGGCGTCGGTCGACAGCCAGCGGTGCACCCGGTCGACGTCGACGCGTGCGGGGTCGGCGGAGAACTCGTAGCCCTCGGGCAGTCCGGTCCGGTCGCTCATCGCGTGATCATCACAGGCCGGGGCGGCGGAGTCGACCGGATATCGCGGCCGGTGCCGCGCGCCCCGGTCACAGCACCTCGTCGCAGGCCGCCCGCAGCCGCCGCACACCCTCCGTGATCTCCCCGGTCCCGGCGACCGCGGCGAAGCTCAACCGGACGTGGGCGGCCGGGGGTTCGGCGCTGAAGTAGGGGCGGCCCGGGGTGAGGGCGACGCCCGCCCGGAGGGCGGCCGCGGCCAGCGCGGACTCGTCGGCGCCGTCGGGCAGGCGCAGCCAGAGGTGGTAGCCGCCCGACGGGACGTGCGGGAGGGCGAGTTCGGGCAGGTGCCGGGCGAGCGCGCTGGTCATGGCGGTCCGCCGGGCCTGCAACTCCCCCGCGATCGTGCGCAGATGGCGGGGCCAGGCCGGTGCGCCGACGAGTTCCAGCGCGGCCTCCTGGAGCGGCCGGGGGACGAAGAAGCTGTCCACGACCTGGATGGCCCGCAGACGTTCCAGCACCGGACCGCGGGCCGCCAGGGCGCTCACCCGGAAGCTGGGCGAGGTCGCCTTGGTGAGCGAGCCGACGTGGACGACCACGCCGTCCGGGTCGTCGGCGGCCAGCGGCCGGGGCAGCGGGCCCGCGTCGGCGTGCACCAGACGCCGGACGAAGTCGTCCTCGACGACGAACGCGCCGGCCTCGCGGGCGATGCGCAGCACCTCCGCGCGCGCCGCGCGGGGGCGAGCACGGCACCGGTCGGGTTCTGGAACAGGGGCTGGCAGACGAACACCCGCGCGCCGCTGGCCCGGAAGGCGTCGGCGAGCAGGTCGGGGCGCACTCCTTCGGCGTCGACGGGCACCGGCACCGGGCGCAGACCGGCCGCGCGGGCGAGGGCCAGCATGCCCGGGTAGGTCGGCGACTCGACGAGGACCGGGGCGCCGGGCTGGGCGAGCGCGCGCAGTGCGGTGGCCAGCGCGGCCTGCCCGCCGGCCGCGATCAGCACCTCGGCCGCCGTCACCGCGCCGCCGATCCCGCGCGCGAACCACTCCCGCAGCTCCGGCAGCCCCTCCAGCGGCGGCCGGCCCCAGGCGCCGGGCCGCCGGCCGGCCCGGGCGAGGGCGGCCGCCATGGCCCGCTCCGGCTGGAGCGAGGGGTGCAGATACCCGCCGCTGAACTCCAGCACGCCGGGCGGCGGGGCGGCCAGCGAGACGGTGACACCGGAGGCGTCCACGGTGCGCGGTACGAGTTCGGCGGTGCCGTCGGCGCTCAGCGCGACCTCCTGCCAGGAGGTGTCCCCGGCGGAGGTCTCCGTCGCGCGCGGCCGGGCCCGGAAGGCCCCGGCGCCGGGCCGGGTGATCACGAGCCCCTCGGCGGACAGCTGGGCGAGGGCCCGTGACACGGTCACCGGGCTCACCCGGAACCGCTCCACCAGAGCACGACTCGACGGCAGCTTTCCACCGGGAGAGTAGCGGTCGAGCTCCCTGCGTAGCTCTTCTGCCAGCTCACTCACACTGCTACGCTCATACATGAGAGTACAGAGTAGCGCTACTACGCCCACCCCGATAGCGGTGACCACTCCTCGGGAGCGCCGGGCCCTCGGCACCGGGCTGGCCGCGCTCGGTGTCGCCTCCTTCTCCCTGACCTTCCCGGCCACCGCCTGGGGACTTCAGGGCTTCGGACCCTGGTCGCTGGTGGCCGTGCGCAGCGTCCTCGCGGCGCTGGTCGCGGGCGGCTGCCTGCTGGTGCTGCGGGCGCGGCTGCCGCAGCGGCGCCATCTGCCGGGGCTGGCCGTGGTCGCCCTCGGCGTGGTGCTCGGCTTCCCGATGCTGACCACGCTCGCCCTGCAGACCTCCACCACCGCGCACGCCGCCGTCGTGGTGGGGCTGCTGCCGCTGACCACCGCCGTCTTCTCGGCCGTGCGCACGGGCAGCCGGCCCTCCCGCAGGTTCTGGCTGGCGGCCGTGGCGGGCGCCGCGGCCGTGCTCGCCTTCACGATCGGGCAGAGCGGCGGGGCGCTCACCGCCGCCGACGCCTACCTCTTCGCGGCCCTGCTCGTGTGCGCGGCCGGATACACCGAGGGTGGCCGGCTGGCCCGGGTCATGCCGGGCTGGCAGGTCATCGGCTGGGCGCTGACGCTGTGCCTTCCGCTGAGCGTGCCGGCCGCCGCCGTGGCGCTGGCGTACGAGCCGGTCCACCTCACCGCCCACGGCGTCGCCGGGGTCCTCTGGGTGGCGCTGGGCTCGCAGTTCCTCGGCCTGGTCGTCTGGTACCGGGGCATGGCGGCCATCGGCATCCCCCGGGCCAGCCAGTTGCAGTTGGCCCAGCCCCTGCTCACACTGGTGTGGTCGGCGCTGCTGCTGGGCGAGCACTTCACGGCGGCCGCTCCCCTGACCGCTGTCGCCGTGCTCGTGTGCATCGCCGTCACCCAGCGGTCGTGAACATGAGGAGGGCCGGTAGATGCGCGCATCCAAGGGCGACCGTCTTGTCCAGCACGGCAGGGTGGTCGGCCAACACGACCAGGTCTCGGAAGTCGTCGAAGTGATGGGGCAGGAGGGCAACCCGCCCTACCGGGTCCGCTTCCAGGACGGACACGAGGCGATCATGTCTCCCGGCCCCGACTGCCAGGTCGAGCACCGGGGCGAACAACAGCGGTAGGTCAGCGCGGTGGTGTCGCCGGTCGCGGGTAGTGATCGGCGACCACGCGTGCCATCGCCCCGACCGGGTCCGCCGCCACGTCCTTGGCGGCGAAGAACACATGGCCGTGCACCTGCGGATATCCCGCGGCGAGGGTGAGGTGCCGGGACAGCTCCACCGGGTCCTGCCAGGCCGACGGCTCCCCCGCCGCGCCGGCCTTGTAGAGCGCCTCGCCGAGGTAGAGCCGCGTCCGGGTCCCCTCGACGGTCCGCGCCCACCACGCGACCAGCTCGGCGTAGCCCGCGTCACCGTTGCCGATGTGCCAGTACAGCTGCGGGACGACGTAGTCGATCCAGTTCTTCCTGACCCAGGTGCGGGTGTCCGCGTACAGGTCGTCGTACGTCTGGACGCCCGCCCGCGTGTCCGAGCCGCGGGAGTCGGTCGAGGCGTTGCGCCACACCCCGAAGGGGCTGATCCCGAACCGGGTGCCGGGCCGTACCCGGCCGATGCCCTCGGCCGTCTCCCGCACCAGCCGGTCGATGTTGTCCCGCCGCCAGGCGGCCCGGCTGTCGAACGCGCCGCCGTGGCGGTCGTAGGCGTCGTCGTCGTCGAAGGTCTGGCCGGCGACCGGGTACGGGTAGAAGTAGTCGTCGAAGTGCACCCCGTCGACCGGGTACCGGGCGACCGCGTCGAGGACGGTCTGCCGGACGAAGGCGCGGACCTCGGGCAGGCCCGGGTTGTAGTAGAGCCTCCCGTCGTAGGAGACCACCCGGTCCGGGTGTCTGCGCGCCGGGTGGGAGGCGACGAGCCGGCCCGGGTCCGTGTGGTTGGCGATCCGGTAGGGGTTGAACCACGCGTGCAGTTCCAGGCCCCGCGCGTGGGCCTCCCGTACGGCCGTGCCGAGCGGGTCCCAGCCGGGGTCCCCGCCCTGCGTGCCGGTGAGGTACTCGGACCAGGGCTCGTACGGCGAGGGCCACAGGGCGTCGGCCGTGGGCCGCACCTGGAGGATCACCGTGTTGAGCTTGTTGCGCACCGCCTTGTCGAGGTGGGCGAGCAGTTCCCGCCGCTGGGTGCTCGCCGGCAGGCCGGGCCGCGAGGGCCAGTCCCGGTTGGCCACGGTCGCGACCCACACCCCCCGCATCTCGGCGACCTCGTCCCGCCGCCCCGCCGCGGCCCCGCCCTGCGCGGTCATCCGGTTCTCCGGCCCGGCGCCCTGCCGCCCCCGTGCGGGGGCCGCCCCCGGGTACCGTGCCGCACGCCGTCGTCGCGCCCTGGGCGGCCGTGGCCAGCGCCGACAGCGCGGTCAGCGTGAAGGCCCGCCGGGACATCCGCACCATCCGCACACCGCCTACCCTCCGGATCCGCTCCGTCACGGATCGTTCCGCGGCTTAGGATGCCCCCACCCCGCCGATCGATCATCGATACTTGGCGGTAACGTGCACGATCGGAGCAGGCGCCGAACCCGGAGGTCTGCCAGCGAGCCGGAGAATCCAGCGAAGGGAACGATGTGACCGACATCGAGCGCGTCGGAGTCGTGGGCTGCGGCCAGATGGGCGCGGGCATCGCCGAGGTGTGCGCCCGCGCGGGACTGGACGTGAAGGTCGCCGAGACCACCGGCGAGGCCCTGGAGATCGGCCGTACCCGGCTGTTCGGCTCCCTGGCCAAGGCCGCCGAGCGCGGCAAGATCACGGAGGAGGAGCGGGACGCCACGCAGGCGCGCCTGAGCTTCACCACCGACCTCGGCGAGTTCGCCGACCGTGACCTCGTCATCGAGGCCGTGGTGGAGAACGAGCAGGTCAAGACGGAGATCTTCCAGGTGCTCGACCAGGTGGTGACCCGGGCGGACGCGATCCTGGCCTCCAACACCTCCTCGATCCCGCTGGTGAAGCTGGCCGTCGCCACCTCCCGCCCCGACCACGTCGTCGGCATCCACTTCTTCAACCCGGCCCCGGTGCAGCAACTGGTCGAGCTGATCCCGGCGCTCACGACCTCCGAGGGCACGCTCAGCCGCGCCCAGGTCTTCGCCGAGAAGGTGCTGGGCAAGCACGCCATCCGCGCCCAGGACCGCTCCGGTTTCGTCGTCAACGCCCTGCTCGTGCCGTACCTGCTGTCCGCGATCCGGATGTTCGAGTCGGGCATCGCGAGCCGCGAGGACATCGACAACGGCATGGAGATGGGCTGCGCCCACCCGATGGGCCCGCTGAAGCTGTCCGACCTCATCGGTCTGGACACCATCGTGTCCATCGCGAACTCGATGTACGCCGAGTACAAGGAGCCGCTGTACGCCGCTCCCCCGCTGCTGCAGCGCATGGTCGAGGCGGGCCGGCTGGGCCGGAAGACCGGCTCGGGCTTCTACCCCTACGGCTGATCACGCAGAGCGACCCCCACGGGCCCGGCACCGGATCTCGGTGCCGGGCCCGCGCGTTTCACACTCCGTGTGCGCGCCGGGCCCGCATATGCCCCTCGCACACGCTCCCCTCCCGCCCACCAGGCGAGTTGACTCTGCATGCGCATGCAAGGGATGCGGAACCATCCCCACCGACCACCGAAAGGAGCGGACCCGTGACCGCCGAACCGGAGCATCCCGTGGTCCAGGGAGAACTCGCAGAGTTACGGCGCCGCCTCGATGTGGCCTACGCCCGCGTCGAGGGAGGGCTGGCGCTGCTCAGTCACCGCACCGAGGAGACGGCGAAGGAGCTGGACGAGCTGAGCACCCGCATGGTCTCGCTAGAACACGCCCGCTGGCCCCTGCCCTCGCTCGCCGCGCTGACGGCGCTGGGCGCGCTCGTCGTGGCCGTCTGGCAGGTGCTGACGGTCCGCTAGCCCTCGGCGAGCCTGAGGTGGTGCAGCAGCAGTAACGCGGCCGCCATGTTGGCGGCCGGGACCTCCCCACGGGCGATCAGGTCGGGGACGAGTTTGAGGGGCACCCACTCCCGACGGTCCGACTCGAAGTCGTCCACGGGGTGTCCGGTGTACTCGCCCCGGTCGGACCAGTAGATGTGGTGCCGGGCGTCGGTGAGGCCGTTGGACGGCTCCACGCTCATCAGGTGGTGCAGGGGCCCCGGCCGCCAGCCGGTCTCCTCCTCCAGTTCCCGGGCGGCCGCGCCCGCGATGTCCTCGCCGTCCTCGACGACGCCCGCGGCCAGTTCCCATCCCCAGCTGTCGGTGATGAAGCGGTGACGCCACAGCAGGAGGACCTCGTTGGCCTCGTTGACCACCGTGGCCACCGCCACGGGCCGCAGCCGGATCAGGAAGTGGTCCAGATGCCGGCCGTCGGGCAGCTCGACATCCGCGAGATTGACCCTGAACCAGCGGTTTGCATACACAGTTTGTTCGTTCTGCTTCGTCCACTGCACGGTTCTGCCACCTTCCGCCGAGTAAGTGGCAATATCGCAGCAGGGACGGTGCTCCTACAGTGGGCCTACAGCGGTACGCGCAGGGCGCCGTCGATGAGTTCGGCGGCTTCGGCGGTCCCGGCCGAGCCGCAGCGCACCAGATGCTCGCGCACCGCGCGGAGTCTGTCGCGCAGCCGCTGGGACTCCATCCCGCGGGCCTGCTCGGCCATTTGCACGGCCGTGACCACCGCTTTGTCGGCGTTGCCCTGGCGCAGTTCGATCGTGCTGAGCATGGCGAGCCGGTGCACCCGCCCGCGGTCGTGCGCCGGATTGTCGACCGCCGCGGCCGCGTGCTCCCGGGCGGCCGCCAGCTCCCCGAGGCTCAGCAGCGCCTCGGCCACCTGCACGTTGACGAGGCCGGGCTGGACGTAGCCGGTCTCGTCGGGCTCGTATCCGCGGCGGATGCGGTCGGCGGCCGTCTCGGCGCGCCGGATGCAGGACAGGGCACTGCCCGAATCGCCGAGGTGGGCGTACGCCTTGGCCTGCATCGCGTACAGGTCGGAGGCGAGCGCCGGGGTGATGTGCCGGCCCGCCGCCCGCAGCGCGGCCTCCGCGAAGGCGACGGCCTGCCGGTACTCCCGCATGAACAGCGACTGGTTGACCAGCAGCGCTATCACGTACGCGCCCAGTCCCCGGTCCCCGCTGGCCTTCGCCAGCCTGAGCGCCTGGTGGAAGTAGCGCTGGGCGAGGCCGTGGGCGTCCGAGTCGTACGCGCAGATACCGGCGATCGCCACCAACCCGCCGGTGGAGCGGTGCAGTTGGCGGCCGGTGGCGTCGGTGTAGCTGCCGCGCAGCAGCGGCGCGGCCTCGGCGTTGAGGAAGCCGACGATCCGCGTCCGCGTCGCGACGCCGCCGGCCTTGCGGTACATCTGCTCGTAGTGCGTGCGGGCGGCCCGCAGCATCTCGATGTCGGCGGCGGTCACCCGGTGCCGGCCGCCGCGGGACACGTCGACGTCCTCCGGCGGGTTCTCCCACTCCCACACCGGCATGACGGCGGGAGTGCCCGTGACGGCCGGAGCGCCGAGCACGTGCGGCCGCTGCTGCTCGTCGGACCGCCACAGGGCGGTCGCCCGCTCCACGAACCCGCTCAGCGAACCGGCGTGCGGGGTGCTCGGCTCACCGGGCACCCCGAGGCCGATGTCGTCCAGGGTCACCGGACGGTGCAGACGTCCGGCGAGCACCTCGCAGATCAGGTCGGGCACCTGGCCGCGGGGCCGCTGTCCCTTCAGCCACCGCGCCACGGCGGTGTGCTCGTACCGGAGCGCGAGGCCCCGTCGCCGGCCCGCCTGGTTGACGTGGGCGGCGAGACCCGCGTGCGAGATCCCCGCCTCGTCCAGGATCGCGTCGAGCAGAGTGTTGGGCTGCATGGATGCCCCCCGAATGGCCTGGTGCGGTCAGCGTAGTGGCACCGGGTTCACACGGGGTGTGAACGGAGTACGTGCATCCGGTGCGTACGCGCGCTGTCGCTCAGCGTGTTCCGCCGGTTGACTGGCATCCCTCGCAAGAGGTCGGCCGGGCCGCCGGCTCCCCCTCGAAAAGCGGCGGCCCGGCCCGCGGCCGGGCGTCGGCGCGCGGGTTCGGGTCAGGGACGTGTCGTCGGATGCGGGTCGATGGCGGCCGGCCGCCCGCTCCCCCGCGCTCCCAGGCAGGAGAGCCGGGCGCCGCCGCGGTCGTTGCGCAGGACCAGGAGCGCCACGTCGTCGGCGGGTCTGCCGGCCGTGTGGTGCAGCAGGGCCGTGAAGACCTTGCGCAGGACCAGCTGGGCGGAGACCGGATGGTCGCGCACGGCCCTGCGCAGGACCTCCGGGAGCGCGAAGAACCGGCCCCGGGCGTCCCGGGCGTCCTCGGCGCCGTCCGTGAAGAGGACCAGCGCCTCGTCCGGGAGCAGCCGGCCGCAGGGGCGGGCCCGCAGGTCCGGCGGCAGCGGGAAGGGGCCCAGCGGCGGGAGCGGATCCGCACGCGTCAACGGCTCGACCCTCGTACCGCTGAGCAGATACGGCCACGGATGGCCGCAGTTGAGGGCCCGCAGCTCGCCGTCCCGGCCGATCTCCAGCAGCACGAGGGTGACGAACTCCTCGGCGACGGGACGGTCCGGGTCGGGGCCGCCGGCCGCCGGGTGCTCGGCGCGGGCCCGCTCGCGCAGGTGCCGGTCCAGCGCCCGCTCCAGCCGGCGCATGACCAGGTCGAGTGCCGGCTCGTCGTGAGCGGCCTCGCGGAAACTGCCCAGGACCGCGGCGACCGTGCCCAGAGCCGCCAGACCGTGCCCCCGTACGTCCCCCATCACCACGCGGACGCCGTGCTCGGTGGCGATCGCCTCGTACAGGTCGCCGCCGACGCTCGCTCCCCGGTCCGCGGACAGCTGTGCGGCGGCGGCGCTCAGCCCGTCGAGACGCGGGGGCGGCGGACGCAGCACGACGCTCTGCGCGACGCGCGCCGCCCGCCGGGCCAGCCGCAGCTCACGGAGGAGGGAGCGGCGGACGTGGACCACCAGGCCGGTGCCCACCGCGAAGAACACCGCGCTGGTGACGATGCGTGCGCCGAGCCCGTTCTGCTGGGCGAGCGGGCAGCCGTACTTGTAGGCGACCGCCACGGCCCCCCACATGGTGGGCAGTACCGCTCCGCGCGCGGTGGTCGGCCGTGCCTTGATGCGGATCATGCCTGTGGTCCCCCATCCGGGCCCTGACAGAGCAGATGGACCGACCCCGAAAGGCCGGTCCGATTCTGTCGACAGGGACGGCCCGGACGGACCTGATCACCCCTGATTCCCACCCGAACGAGTGAGGCGAGCCCGGGCCAACCTGCATTTATGCGGCCGGCCGGTCACGACGACGTCGTTACCGGCCGGCCGCTGAGCCCGGAAGGCGACTAGCCCCGGAGCACCGCCCCGGTGCGCTCGCCCGCGAGGGCGACGGCGGCGTCCCGCGCGGCCGAGGCCTCGTCGACGGTCAGCGTCCGGTCACCGGCGCGGAACCGCAGCGCGTACGCCAGCGACTTCTTCCCGTCGCCGAGCTGCTCGGCGTTCTCGTACACGTCGAACAGCCGGATGGACTCGAGGAGTTCACCCGCGCCCTCCCGCAGCGCCGCCTCGACCTCCGCCGCCGGCACCGGCCGGTCGACGACGAGCGCGACATCCTGCGTGGCGACCGGGAACGTGGAGATCCGCGGGGCCTGGGGTACGCCGTCGCCCACGGACTCCAGCGCGTCCAGGTTCAGCTCCATCGCGCTGGTGCGCTCGGGCAGGCCCAGCGCCTTCAGGACCCGCGGGTGCAGCTCTCCGGCATGGCCGACGACCTGCTCGGTGCCGTCGGCGACGACCACCAGCTCCGCGCAGCGGCCTGGGTGCCACGGGCCGTACTGACCCTTGCGGACGACCAGTTCGGCACCGGCCTCCCGGGCGACGGCGCGTCCGGCCTCCACCGCGTCGGCCCAGTCGGCCGGACGGCCCTTGCCCCACCAGCCGGCCTGCTCGCGGCCGCCCGCGAGGACGACGGCCACGTGCCGGGGCTGCTCGGGCAGCACGGCGTTCAGCGCGGCGATCTCCTCGTCGGTGGGACGCCGGTCGACGGACAGGTGCGTGGCGGTCCCCGGCTCCTCGCGCGGGTGGAAGACCAGACCCGTCTCGAAGAGGGCCAGGTCGTGCGCGCCCCGGCCGTCGTTGCGGCGCAGCGCGCCGAGCAGGCCCGGCAGCAGCGTCGTACGGAGCGCGGGCTCCTCGTCGTTGAGCGGGTTGACCAGCTTCACGACGCGGCGGGCCGTGTCGTCCGGCTCCAGTCCGAGCTGGTCGAAGACCTGCTCGCCGACGAACGGGTAGTTCGGCGCCTCGACGTAGCCCGCGCCGGCCAGCGCGCGGCCGACCCGGCGGTGCAGCCGCTGGCGGTGGGTCAGCCCGCGTCCCGAGGGGAGCTTGGGCAGCGTGGAGGGCAGGTTCTCGTAGCCCTCCAGGCGGATGACCTCTTCGGCCAGGTCGTTCGCCTCGGCGAGGTCGGGCCGCCAGGACGGGACGGTGACGACGAGCTCGTCCTGCCCGATGACGTCGCAGCCGACCTGCTGGAGCCGGCGCACGACCGTCTCGCGGCCGTAGTCGACGCCCGCGACCTTGTCCGGGTGGTCGGCCGGGATCGTCACGGTGTGCGGGGCCGAGGGCGCGACGATCTCGGTGACGCCGGCCTCGGCCGTGCCGCCCGCGAGGAGCACCAGCAGGTCGACCGTGCGCTGCGCGGCGGCGGCCGCGGCCTGCGGGTCGACGCCGCGCTCGAAGCGGCGGGACGCCTCGGACAGCAGCTTGTGCCGGCGTGCGGTGCGGGCGATCGAGACGGCGTTGAAGTGGGCCGCCTCGATGACCACGTCCGTGGTGGCGTTCTGGAGGTCGTCGTGGTCGGCGATCTCCGTGTTGGCGCCGCCCATGACTCCGGCGAGGCCGATGGGGCCGCGGTCGTCGGTGATGACGAGGTCGTCGGCGTGCAGCTTGCGCTCGACGCCGTCGAGGGTGACGAGCTTCTCGCCCTCCTCGGCCCGGCGCACGCCGATGGTGCCCTGGACGAGCCGGCGGTCGTAGGCGTGCAGCGGCTGGCCCAGCTCCATCATCACGTAGTTCGTGACGTCGACGGCGAGCGAGATCGGCCGCATGCCGACCTTCTGCAGCCGGCGCTGGAGCCAGATCGGGGAGCGTGCCTCGGGGCTCAGGCCGGTGACCGTGCGGGCGGTGAAGCGGTCACAGCCCGCGGGGTCGGAGACCTTCACCGGGTAGCCGAAGGCGTTCGGGGCCGGTACGTCGATCAGGGCCGGGTCGCGCAGCGGCAGGCCGTAGGCGATGGCGGTCTCGCGGGCGACGCCGCGGATGGACAGGCAGTCGCCGCGGTTGGCGGTGACGGCGATGTCCAGGACCTCGTCGACCAGCTCCAGCAGCTCGACGGCGTCCTTGCCGACCTCGGTCTCCGGCGGCAGCACGATGATGCCGTGGGTGCCGTCGTCGCCCATGCCCAGCTCGTCCGTGGAGCAGATCATGCCGTGGGACGTCTTGCCGTAGGTCTTGCGGGCGGCGATGGAGAACCCGCCGGGGAGCGTGGCGCCGGGGAGGACCACGACGACCTTGTCGCCGACCGCGAAGTTGCGGGCGCCGCAGACGATCTCCTGGGGCTCGCCGGTGCCGTTGGCCCGACCGACGTCGACGGTGCAGAAGCGGATCGGCTTCTTGAAGCCCTCCAGCTCCTCGATGGTCAGCACCTGGCCGACGACGAGCGGCCCCTTGAGGTCGGCGCCGAGCTGTTCGACCGTCTCGACCTCCAGACCGGCCGAGATGAGCTTGGCCTGGACGTCGCGACCGGTCTCGGTGGCCGGCAGGTCGACGTACTCCCGCAGCCAGGAAAGCGGGACCCGCATCAGATCTCCATCCCGAAGGGCCGGGTGAACCGGACGTCACCTTCGACCATGTCTCGCATGTCTTCGACGTTGTGGCGGAACATCAGCATCCGCTCGATGCCGAACCCGAAGGCGAAGCCGCTGTACTTCTCCGGGTCGACACCGCAGGCGGCCAGCACCCGCGGGTTGACCATGCCGCAGCCGCCGAGCTCGATCCAGCCCTCGGACGAGCAGGTGCGGCAGGGCCGGTCGGGGTTGCCGACGGACTCGCCCTTGCACACGTAGCAGAGCATGTCCATCTCGGCGCTCGGCTCGGTGAAGGGGAAGAAGTTGGGCCGCAGCCGGGTCTTCATGCCCTCGCCGAACAGGGACTGGACCATGTGGTCGAGGGTGCCCTTGAGGTCGGCCATGGTCAGGCCCTCGTCCACGGCGAGCAGCTCGACCTGGTGGAAGACGGGCGTGTGGGTCGCGTCCAGCTCGTCCGTGCGGTAGACGCGGCCGGGGCAGATCACGTAGACCGGCAGCTCACGGTCGAGCAGGGAGCGGATCTGCACCGGCGAGGTGTGGGTGCGCAGCACCACACCGGACTCGGTGCCGCCGTCCGGGCCCTGGACGAAGAAGGTGTCGGCCTCGCCGCGGGCCGGGTGGTCCGGGCCGATGTTGAGGGCGTCGAAGTTGAACCACTCCGCCTCGACCTGCGGGCCCTCGGCGACCTCGTAGCCCATGGCCACGAAGATGTCCTCGATGCGGTCCGAGAGCGTGGTCAGCGGGTGGCGGGCACCGGCCGGCACGCGGTCGTAGGGGAGCGTGACGTCGACGTCCTCCTCCACCAGCACGCGGGCGTCCCGCTCCGCCTCCAGCTCGGTCTGACGGCCGGCGAGGGCCTTGTTCACGGCGCCGCGGGCCATGCCGACGCGCTTGCCGGCCTCGGCCTTGGCGTGCGGGGGCAGGGCGCCGATCTCGCGGTTGGCGAGCGCCAGCGGGGAGGCGGGGCCGGTGTGGGCGACCTTGGCCTCGTGCAGCGCGTCGAGGGAGTCCGCGGCGGCGAAGGCGGCGAGCGCCTCGTCCCGCATGCGCTCGATCTCTTCCGGTTTCAACGCCTCGACCTCGACAGGGTCGTACGACTTATTGGGTGCCGACATCTCTTCCCGTACTTCCGTTTGTCCCCCAGCTGACGCTGGGAGGTGCCCCCAGGCGGATGGTCCCCGTCACCGACTCGTGCGGGCCGTGCGCAGGACACAAAGGTGCCAAAGGCCGAGTCTAACGGGGTGGAGGTGTACGAAGAGCCCGTGGGCCGTCAGGCGAGATACGCCGGAGTCGCCACGGGCAACGTAAATCGGAACTCGGCGCCGCCGCCGGGCGCACGGCCGACCGTGATGGTGCCGCCGTGGGCCTCCACGATGCCCTTGACGATGTAGAGCCCGAGGCCGGTTCCGCCGCGCTTGCTGCCCCGCCAGAAGCGGGTGAAGACGCGGTTCATGGATTCCTCCGGGATGCCGGGCCCTTCGTCGCTCACCGTGACCGACGTGCCTGTCTCCTCGCCCTCGCGGGGGGACGCCGAGGGCGTGACGTCAATGGTGACGGTTCCCTCGCCGTGCCGCACCGCATTTTCGATGAGGTTGCTGAGCACCTGGTCGACCTTGTCGGGGTCGGCCCACAGGGCGGGCAGCGGCTGTTCGAGGCGCAGCAGGAAGCGGTCGGCCCGCTGGCCGGCGGCGACGTAGGCCTGGATGTGCCGGGAGACGGCGGCGCCGATGTCGACGGGCTGGCGGCGCACCTCCAGCCGCCCGGAGTCGATCCGGGAGATGTCCAGCAGCTCGGCGATGAGCCGGGTCACCCGGTCGGCGTCGGCGTCGACGGTCTCCAGCATCAGCCGCTTCTGGTCGTCGGTGAACCGTTCCCACTTGGCGAGCAGGGTGGCCGTGAAGCCCTTCACGGAGGTCAGCGGCGAGCGCAGTTCGTGGGCGACGGTGGCGATGAGTTCGGCGTGGCTGCGTTCGGTGCGGCGGCGCGCCTCGGTGTCGCGCAGGGAGACGACCACGCGCCGCACGGGTGCGAGGGGGGCGTCGCGCACGTACCGGGCGGAGACCAGCACCTCGCGGCCGCCGGGCAGCAGCAGGTTGCGCTCCGGCTGCCGGACCCGGATCGCGAGCCCGCCGTAGGGGTCCGTGAGCTGCCACCAGCGCCGGCCCTCCAGGTCCTCCAGGGGCAGCGCCTTCTCCAGGGGCAGCCCGAGGACGTCGGCGGCGGACACGGCGGTGATGCGGGCGGCGGCGGCGTTGAAACGGACGACCCGGCCCCGCTCGTCGGCGACGACCAGACCGTCGGGCAGCTGGTCGGGGTCCATGCAGAGGCCGGCCTCACCGTGCGGGGGCGCGGGAGTGCCCGGCGTGTCCCGTCCCTCCGGCGCAGCGTTCGTGCCGGCCACACTCATCCCCGTACCCCACCTCTCAGACGGCGCAGGGCCCCGAGTGGGTCACCCTACTAGCTCTGGGTGACGGAGCGGCACCCTCCGGAGGCGCGCTGTGCACGGGCCGACGCGTAGAGACATACGGCGGCGGCGGTCGCCAGGTTCAGGCTCTCGGCCTTCCCGTGGATGGGGACGCGCACGACGGCGTCGGCGAGGGCGCGGGTCTCCTCCGGGAGCCCCCAGGCCTCGTTCCCGAACACCCAGGCGGTCGGCCCGCCCATGCAGCCCTTGTCCAGTTCCTCGTCGAGGTCGTGGTCCCCCGCGCCGTCGGCGGCGAGGATGCGCACACCGGCGTCCTGCAGTCCGGCGACGGCCCGCTCGACGGGTACGCCGACGGCGACGGGCAGGTGGAAGTGCGAGCCGACGGAGGCCCGTACGGCCTTCGGGTTGTACAGGTCGACGGAGGCGTCGGTGAGGATCACGGCCTCGGCGCCGGCGGCGTCGGCGCAGCGGAGCACGGTGCCGGCGTTCCCCGGGTCGCGTACGTGGGCGAGCACGGCGACGAGCCGCGGCCGGGCGGCGAGGATGTCCTCGAACGGGGTGTCCAGGAACCGGCAGACCCCGACCAGGCCCTGCGGGGTGACGGTGGTGGAGATCTCGGCGATGACCTCCTCGGCGGCGAGGTGCACCCGGGCACCGGCGCCGCGCGCCGCGCCGACGATGTCGGCGTACCGCTCGGCGGCCTCGACCGTGGCGAACAGCTCGACGAGGGTCGCGGTCCCGTCCGGGCCCCGGTGCGCCGCGGCCTCCCGCACGGCCTGCGGCCCCTCCGCGAGGAACAGCCGGTCCTTGCCCCGGAAGTTCCGCTTGGCGAGCCGGCGCGCGGCCAGGACACGCGCGGACCGGGACGAGATCAGCTCAGGAGACACGGACGGCATCCTCGTACCTTCGAAAAGTCATGGCGCCCCGGAAGGGGCGCGGGGAACTGCGCGGGCGACCACGACGAGCCCGCGGCCGCGACGGCAGCCGGAACCAAACAACAGGACCCGCAAGCCATGACAGCCTGCGGGTCCAGTGAGCGTCGGCTAGAGCCAGCGCGGCGTCACGCGGCCTTCGGCGCGTTGACGTCCGAGGGCAGCGCCTTCTGCGCGACCTCGACGAGCGCGGCGAAGGCGCTCGCGTCGTTGACGGCCAGCTCGGCCAGGATCTTGCGGTCGACCTCGACGTTCGCGGCCTTCAGACCCTGGATGAAGCGGTTGTAGGTGATGCCGTTGGCGCGGGCAGCGGCGTTGATGCGCTGGATCCACAGCTGACGGAAGTCGCCCTTGCGCTTCTTGCGGTCGTTGTAGTTGTAGACCAGCGAGTGGGTGACCTGCTCCTTGGCCTTGCGGTACAGGCGCGAACGCTGACCGCGGTAGCCGGAGGCCTGCTCGAGGATCGCCCGGCGCTTCTTGTGGGCGTTGACTGCCCGCTTGACGCGTGCCACTTGTTAACTCCTTGTAGCGGGGTCGTGGGGGGTACTCACACGACCCGGAAACGACTGGGTCCCGGTCCTGACGTACGGCGCTCGGCGAATG
Source organism: Streptomyces albidicamelliae (assembly GCF_025642175.1). Lineage (NCBI taxonomy): Bacteria > Bacillati > Actinomycetota > Actinomycetes > Kitasatosporales > Streptomycetaceae > Streptomyces > Streptomyces albidicamelliae. Next base: position 1,913,244 of record NZ_CP106795.1, read on the forward strand.
GTGAGCGCCGGTGCGTCACTTGCCGAGAAGCTTCTTGATCTTCGCGGCGTCGCCCGGGGCCATCTCGGCGTTGCCGGTGAGGCGACGCGTGACGCGGGACGACTTGTGCTCGAGCAGGTGGCGCTTGCCGGCGCGCTCGCGGAGCACCTTGCCGGAGCCGGTGACCTTGAAGCGCTTGCTGGCACCGCTGTGCGACTTGTTCTTCGGCATAGCGCCGTTCTCTCCTCGTCGGTGGCGCTCCGATGCCCGGTCGTGAAACCGGGCACGGTGGAGCGTCGCTCTTGTTTCGGTTACATCCTCGGGGACACGGGTCCCCCGGGATCACGCCTCGGCAGGCTCCTCGGACGGCGCCTCGGCCTCGGCAGGGTTCTGCGACTTACCGGGGTTCGCCTTCGCCTCGGCCTTGCGGGCCTCCTGCGCCTGACGGGCCTCGGCCATCGCCTCGGTCTTCTTCTTGTGCGGACCGAGAACCATGATCATGTTTCGGCCGTCCTGCTTCGGGTTCGACTCCACGAAGCCGAGGTCCTGGACGTCCTCCGCGAGACGCTGCAGCAGTCGGTAGCCCAGCTCGGGCCGGGACTGCTCGCGACCACGGAACATGATCGTGATCTTGACCTTGTCGCCCTGCTTGAGGAACCGTACGACGTGACCCTTCTTGGTGTCATAGTCGTGCGGGTCGATCTTCGGCCGGAGCTTCATCTCCTTGATGACCGTGTGCGCCTGGTTCTTGCGCGCCTCACGGGCCTTCATGGCCGACTCGTACTTGAACTTCCCGTAGTCCATGAGCTTGCACACGGGCGGACGGGCGTTCGCCGCGACCTCGACCAGGTCCAGGTCGTACTCCTGCGCAAGCTCCAGTGCCTTCGCGAGCGGGACGATGCCCACCTGCTCACCACTGGGACCGACAAGTCGCACCTCGGGAACGCGAATCCGGTCGTTGATGCGGGGCTCGGCGCTGATGGATCCTCCTCGGTAGCACCACGCGACGGTCTGGCGGACAGCCGCGTAACGTCTTGTTCCTGCGACCCAACCGCACCGAGGCACAAAAAATGCCCCGGTACGATCACAGGCGGGCTCCAATGACTACCGGAGCACCGCCGCGATGCCGCGGGGCGCGCTTTCGGGCGACTCCATCGTCCGTACGGAACGATGGTGGCCGCCTGACCGGGGACCCGCCGTCCCGGAGGACGGTCAGGTGGGAGATCGGAGCCTCCACTTGTGGGCCGGATGCCCTGATTCTGCTCATGGCATGTCCGGCCGGTCGTCCACCAGGTTAGCAGGATCGCTTGACAAGGGCTAATTGAGGGAGGCCGGGCCGGACCGCCTATCGTGTGGGGCATGAGTGACACCCCTGCCGAGTCCCCCGATTTCGACGCGATGACCCGGGACATCGCCGAGGTCCCCGCCGTCGAGGTGATCGTGACGGTCGCCGTCAACCTGATGAGCGCCGCCGCCGTGAAGCTCGGGCTCAGCGAGGAGGGCGACAAGTACAAGGACCTCGACGAGGCCCGCAAGCTGATCACCGCGCTCGCCGGCCTGCTGGACGCGGGCGCGACCGAGGTCAGCTCCTTCCACGCGGCACCGCTGCGCGACGGTCTGAAGTCGCTGCAGCTGGCGTTCCGCGAGGCGTCGATCGTCCCGGACGAGCCGGGCCAGGGCCCCGGTGAGAAGTACACCGGGCCCGTCTACAGCTGATCTACTCCTTCACGTACAGGGGCTCGCCCGGAGGCGTCGTCCCGGCCGGCAGCAGTGCCAGGTCGAGGCCGCGCACCAGGCGGGCCCTCAGTGTTTCGTCGGCCGCGAGCCGCTCGGCGACCGCGCGGGCGGCCTCGGCGGGCGCGGCGGCCGGGTCGAGGACCAGCGCGAGGGTGCCGTCGGCCCGTCCGGGCCCGAGGTGGGCGCGGAGCACGGCGGGCTCGGCCGCCACGGCCGTACGGACGGCCTCGACGACGGCCGGGTCCGCGAGCGGGTCGGTGCTGGTGCGCCCCTCGGCGAGGGCGAGCAGCGCGGGCCCGGTCAGCTCGAACGGCACGGGCCCGGCGAGGTCCAGGACGACGGTGTCCGCCTTCTCGTGCGCGGCGGCCTCCAGGGCCTGGTGCAGGGGTACGGCGACCGGGCGCGCCGCGGGGTCCCAGCGGGCGAGGGAGTCGGTCGAGGTGAAGGCCGGCAGAGCGGTGCGGTGGCCGGCCTTCAGGGTGGGTACGGCCATGTCGCTGGTCTTCTCGCGGCGCAGCCCGTTCTCGTCCTCCTCGACCTCGCCGAGCACGGCGACGACGGGGACCAGCAGCCGGGCGCCCCTGAGCGCCTCCAGGACGGGGCCGGACGCGCCGCGGTCCTCGGCCCAGGCGGCGAGCGCCGCGGTCAGCCGCGGGTCGGCGGAGCCGTCGTCGTCGGAGAAGCCGGGGTCGGGGATGTTCTTGTTCGCCACGGTCACCGACCCTATAGGGGGGCGCACCCCGGGCCCGTACGGGGCCGGGCCTCCCGTCGCCCGGTCCGCACAGGAATCTCCGTGTTCCCTGATCCGGGTCCCAGGTCCGGCTCAGGGGGCGCACAGTCCGGGCGCCGAGCATCGCGGGCATGGAGTCCCCCCGAGCCCGCCGCGCTGGCCCTGCGCGCCCGTCCCCGCGCCGCCCCCTTCTCGCCGGCGCACTCGCCGCCGTCGCCGTGACCGCGGTCGTGGCCGGCGGCTCGGTGTACGTGCGCACGCGGGCGCACCCGGTGCCCGCGGCCGTATCGTCGGCGGCGAAGCCCTCGGCCTCCCCCTCGGCCGGGGCGGGCGAGGAGGCATCGGTGGAGCCCGTGACCGGGCCCGCGGCGGTGGACCGGAAGGCGCTGCTGAGCAGGGCGATGGCGAAGGTGGCCGTGCCGTCGGGCGCGGCGGTGTCGGTGGCGGTGATGGAGCTGGGCTCCGGTGAGAGCGCCGTGCACGGGGACGGGGCCTTCGACTCGGCGAGCATCGTCAAGGTCGACATCCTGGCCGCGCTGCTGCTCCAGGCGCAGGACGCGGGCAGGCGGCTGACGGCGGCCGAGCGGGCGTGGGCCACGAAGATGATCGAGAACAGCGACAACGCGTCCGCGACCGGGCTGTGGCACGCGATCGGCGGCGCGGAGGGGCTGGACGCGGCGAACGCGCGGTTCGGGCTGACCGGGACCTCGGGGGGGTCCGGGGATCTGTGGGGGCTGACGCAGACGACGGCCGCCGACCAACTGGCGCTGCTGGAGCAGGTTTTCGGGGACGAGTCGCTGCTGAGCACCGCGTCGCGGACGTATGTGCGGGGGCTGATGCGGGGGGTGGAGGCCGATCAGCGGTGGGGGGTCTCGGCCGCCGCGACGGGCGGTTCCTCCGCGCTGAAGAACGGGTGGCTGCCGCGGAGTTCGACCGGGCTGTGGGTCGTGAACAGCATCGGGCGGGTGACGGTGGACTCGGCCGGGTACCTGGTGGCGGTGCTGTCCCGGGGGACGGTGACGCAGGCGAAGGGGATCGCGCTGGTGGAGGCCGCGGCCGAGGCCGCGGTGGGGTCGTTCGCGTCGGTTCCGTAGGGGCCATGCGCCCTACGGTGCGGACCTGCGTCCCCGCCAGAGGATCACGCCCGCCACCAGGAGCACTGCCCCGAGGCCGCCGGCGAGCGGGGCCGCCCAGTCGGCGGTGCTGCCGGTGGACCTGGGGGCGTCCGGTCCGGGACCGAAGTACGTGCCGTCGTAGGCCGCCGCGTGGAGGCCCTGCGGCTTGAGGCGGGCGGCCGACCGGAGGGCCGCCGCGGGGTCGATCATGCCGAAGCCGCGGGAGTCGTCGCGGCCGCCCACCGGGGCGTCCCGGGCGCTGTCCTCCAGGAGCTTCTTGACCTGGGCCGGCTTCAGGTCGGGGTGGGCGGCCCTGACCAGGGCCGCCACGCCGGAGACGAACGCCGACGCCGCGCTCGTGCCCCAGCCCTCGTAGTACTTGTGGTCGGGGTCGGCGATGACGACGCCGACGCCCGGCGCGCTGACCGCGGCGTACCAGCGGCGGGTGGAGAAGGAGGCGCGGGTGCCGTAGCGGTCGACGGCGGTGGCGGCGATGACGCCGGGGTAGGCGGCCGGGTAGGAGACGTGGTCGCCCTTGGCGCCGCCGTTGCCCGCGGAGGCCACGACGACGACGCCCTTCTTCAGGGCGTACTGCACGGCCTCGTCCTCGCCGGGTTCCGGGTGGGCGGAGTCGGAGTCGTCGCCGAGGGAGAGGTTGATGACGTCGGCGCCGTGGTCGGCGGCCCAGCGGATGCCGTCGGCGAGGGCGTTGCCGCGGGTGGTGCGGGCCTTCGTGCGGGCGGAGTCGCCGTCCTCCAGGATGACCCGGACCGGCAGGATCTTCGCCTCCGGGGCGACGCCCAGCACGCCGTCGGTGTCGCCGGGTCCGTGGCCGTGTCCGGCGATGATGCCGGCCATGGCGGTGCCGTGCCGGGCCCAGTCGCGGTCGCCCGGACCGGCGCCGAAGCCGATCATGTCCTTGGTGGGCAGCACGTTTCCGGCGAGGTCGGGGTGGTCGGCCTCGACGCCGGTGTCCAGGACGGCGACGGTGACGCCGCGGCCCTTGGTGGTCTGCCAGGCCTCGGTCAGGTGGAGCGCGGACAGGGCCCACTGCTGGGCGCGGATGCCGTCGGCGTGGGCGGCGGTGGCCGGCAGCAGGACGAGGGAGCCGGCGAGCAGCGCGCTCACCGCGGCTCCGGTACGGCGGCGGGCGGGTGTCGATCGCCTCATGAGGGTTTCTCCGTGGCCGTGCCGATGGTCCGGCGCAGGCGCCGTTCGATGCGGTCGGCCAGGCCCTGGGCCTCGTTGCCGAGGCCCGCCTGGGCCGGTGCCGTGGTGGCGCCGGAGCGGGCCGCTTCCGCGGCGGGCTGCGGTGAGTCGACCGTACGGCCGTCGGCCCAGCCGGAGACGGCGAAGGCGACGACGGGTGCGTCGGTGACGACGGAGACGGTCCAGGAGGCGCGCTGCGCGTCGCCGAAGTGGGCGGCGACCGTGCCCTTGGCCGCGTAGGGCCGGGGGATCAGGTCGTTGCGCCGGTCCAGGCGTTCGTCGTCGAAGCGCCGGGCGAGCGCGGACATGGCGGCGGGGTCGGCCTTGGTGAACAGCAGGCCGACGGTGGTGACGTAGCTCTGCGTGGCGTCGGTGTAGGTGGCCCGCAGGAGCCGCCGGCAGCCGACGGGGGCGAGGACCTTCCGCAGCAGCGGGTCGAAGGCCTGGGCGCAGCCGCTGTCCGGGGCCACGGCGACACGGGTCCAGGTGCGGTCGGCGCCGCCGGGTCCGGCGCCGGTGCCCTCGACGGTCCGGGGGAAGAGCTGGTCGACGGGCACGCTGTGCCACAGCGTGCCGGCGCTCGTGTACGTGTCGCCCGTGACGTCCTCGGTGCCGTCCCCGGTGAGCCAAGTGCCGGTCACGGCGCCGCCGATGAGTCCGAGGCCGAGCACGAGGCAGGCGGCGGCCGCGGCGGTGCGCGGCCGTATCCGCGGGCGCCGGCGCTCGGCGAACGCCTCGGGCTCCGCGAACGACACGTACGGCCGGGCGGCCGACCCGGCGCTCCAGGAGAGCGCGGGGTCCGGCGCGGTGGGCGCGGCCGGCGGCGGGGCGGGGCTCCAGGTGGGCCTTGCCGGGGCCGGCTCGGGGCGCCGGGGAGCGGTGCGCCCGGCGGCCGCCGGTGCGCCGGTGTCCTCGCCGGTACGGCTCTCGGCGGCCGCCGGGGTGGAGGGCGGAGCCGAGCGGATCGGACGGAGCCGGGTCGTCGTCTCGGCGGGGGTCTCCCTCGGGGCCGCCAGGCGGCGGCCGTCCCCGCGGGACGGAGCCGGGCCGTCGTCTCCGGCACGGTCTCCCCCGGCACCGGCGACCCGCCGGGCCGGCGGGCCGGGCCGGTCGCGGCCGCGCGGCGCGCGCTCGGCGGCGCGTCGGGGAAGCGGGCGGACGCGGGCGGCGGAGGCGGACTCACGGGGTCGGCGATCTCGGGCAGGGCGGGAGCCGAAGGGTCCACGGCACGGCCGCGCCCCAGGTCCTCCCCACCCCCGGACACCCACTCGTCCCGAGCGGGGCCCCCGGCGGACGGCCCGACACCGCGACCACCCGCCGACCGCAGATCACCGCCGACAGCACCACCGGCAGCCGGACGCCCGTCACCCGCAGGTCCCCCGGCCGCCGGACGGCCGTCACGCACGGGCCCCCGGCGGGCAGCGGCCCGTCAGCGGCAGCCGCGCCCCCGGGCCGCCGCTGGTCGCGAGCGACACTCCCGGCCTGCGGCCCGACACCGCGACCCCCGCCGACCGCAGGTCACCGCCGACAGCACCACCGGCAGCCGGACGCCCGCCACCCGCAGGTCCCCCGGCCGCCGGACGGCCGTCACGCACGGGCCCCCGGCGGGCAGCGGCCCGTCAGCGGCAGCCGCGCCCCCGGGCCGCCGCTGGTCGCGAGCGACACTCCCGGCCTGCGGCCCGACACCGCGACCCCCGCCGACCGCAGGTCACCGCCGACAGCCGGGCCGCCGCCACGCGCGGGGCCATCGGCGGGCAGCCGGCCGTCGCGGACAGATGCGTCACCGGGCACCCGCCCGGCGCGAGCAGGGCCGGCCGGCAGCCCGTCACCGCGTCCGCCGGAAGCGTCGGCGGCGGCCGGGCGCCCGTGTGCGGAGCCACTGGCGGGCAGCCGGGAGTCGTGGGGGCGGGGCCGGGCGGAGCCGCCCGGGCTTCTGGGGGTGAAGACGGAGGGTTCGTCCTCGGGGTCGGGGGTGTGGGCGGGTGGGACGGGCGGGGCGGGGCGACGTGGGGCGGGCGGGCCTCGCGTGCCGGTGCCGGCGTGCCCTGGGGCGACGGCTCGCGGGCGGTGCCGGGTGGAGTGGAGGGGCGCGGCGGAATCGGGGCGTGGCGCGCTTCCGTGCTCATGCACCCCCCGTTCCCTCGTGCCCGGGCCGCTCTCGTACGCGGGCCGTCCTGCCGCTCGGCCGCGCCCGGTACGGAAGATCCCTCCGGGCACGCATACCCGTACGGCCGGACCGGCATCCCGGTTCAGATGTGCGCCGGGTGCGTTCCGCCGTTCGTGCGCGTCACTCTACGGGTTGCCGGGCACCGGCGGAGAACCCGTGGGCGGCCCCCGGGGGCATCTGCCCGGAACATCCCCCTACCCTGCGGTAGGCCTGTCTGGCAGGCTTCCGTCATGACTGCGCTCGCCGCCGACCGGGCCCGTTACGACCGGGCCACCGCCCATCTCGACGCCCCCCTCGCGATCGTCGATCTGGACGCCTTCGACGCCAACGCGGACGACCTCGTGCGCCGCGCCGCCGGCAAGCCCGTGCGGGTCGCCAGCAAGTCGGTCCGCTGCCGCGCCCTGCTGGAGCGGGTTCTGGCCAGGGACGGCTTCCAGGGCATCATGTCGTTCACCCTCGCCGAGTCGCTGTGGCTCGCGCGGTCCGGGTTCGACGACGTCCTGCTGGCCTACCCGTCGGCCGACCGCGCCGGGTTCGGGGAACTGGCCGCCGATCCGAAGCTCGCCGGTGCCGTCACCGTGATGGTGGACGACCCGGCCCAGCTCGACCTCATCGAGGCGGCGCGCGACGGCGGCCGGGAAGTGGTGCGCGTCTGCCTGGAGTTGGACACCTCGCTGCAGCTGTTCGGCGGCCGGGTGCGGGTCGGGGCCCGGCGCTCGCCGCTGCGCTCCCCCGCGCAACTCGCCGACCTGGCACGCTCGGTGGCCCGGCGGCCGGGTTTCCGGTTGGTGGGGATCATGGCGTACGAGGGGCACATCGCCGGCGTGGGCGACGCGGTGGCCGGCCGGCCGCTGCGTTCCCGGGCGATCCGGCTGATGCAGGCCGCGGCCCGGCGGGAGCTGGCCGAGCGGCGGGCAGCCGTGGTGCGTGCGGTGCGGTCCGTCGTCCCGGACCTGGAGTTCGTCAACGGCGGGGGCACCGGCAGCGTGCAGCAGACCGCCGCCGAGGACGCGGTGACGGAGATCGCCGCCGGTTCGGGGCTGTACGTGCCGCGGCTCTTCGACAACTACACCTCGTTCACGGGCCGTCCGGCCGCCCTGTTCGCGCAGCCGGTCGTCCGGCGGCCCGGGGTGGGCGTCGTCACCGTGCTCGGCGGCGGCTACCCGGCCTCCGGCGCCGCCGGACCGGACCGGCTGCCGGTGCCGTACCTGCCGGAGGGGCTGGCGTACGACCCGCAGGAGGGCCCCGGCGAGGTGCAGACCCCGCTGCTCGGCTCGCCCGCCGACGACCTGCTCATCGGCGACAAGGTGTGGTTCCGGCACGCCAAGGCGGGCGAACTGTGCGAGCGGTTCGAGGTCCTGCACCTGATCGAGGGCGACGCGGTCACGGCGACCGTGCCGACCTACCGGGGCGAGGGCCGGACGTTCCTCTGACCCGCCGCCGGTGCGCGCTGTCAGTGCACGCTGTCCGCCTGGTCCGGCACCACGGTGCCGTCCGGACGGCGCAGGGGCCCGTGGCCGCCGTCGGGGGCGGTGCGGGCGGTGGTCGAGCAGGGGTAGGGCGCGGTCCGGCGCGGCAGCGCCGCGAGGAACATGGGGTTGACCAGCCAGCGGCCGTCCGCGTCGTCGTAGGCCCGGCACATCAGCTCGGGCTTGTTCCGGTTGATCACGAGGTGGGCGCCGGTGGCGTCGCCGACGAAGGTGACGTCGGTGTCGGCGTCGCCGGCGGCGAGGGCGGGACGGAGCCGGGCGGGCTGCCGCTCCCAGGCCCGGGCGCCCCGGACGCCGTAGATCTCCTGGTCGATCCAGCAGCGCTTGCCGTCGATGTACGGGATCACCGCGCCCCGGTCGGCCGGGACGCCGCCGCAGCCCTCGTTGCGGACGGTGATCCGGCCGCGCCGGTCGAGGACGGAGCGGATGGCGATGGTGTGGGCGGCGTCGACGCCGACCGCCCGTGACCAGACCTCGGTGACGGGTTCGGCACCGGCCGAGACGACGTACACCCGGAAGCCGGCCCGCCGGAGGGTGCGGATCAGATCGACCTGCTGGTCGTAGTAGCGGACCGCGGCGGGGACCGTGTGGGTGCCGAGGGTGCGGGTGGCGCCGAGCGGGGCGGCGAGGGCCTCGCGGCGGGCGGCTCGGGCGTAGGAGGCGAGTTCGGCGGGGGTGCGGCCGGCGAAGAGCTGCGGGACCCAGGCGTACTGCGGGACGGTGCGCCGGTGGTTCCAGCGGCCGGCGAAGGCGGGGGCGCCGCTCGTGGTGGTGCCGTTCTCGCGGATCTCCACGATCTCGTCCGTGCAGCGGGGGCGCGTGGACGTCCGCAGGGGTCCGGGGGTGCCCGTGCCGCAGGCCTCGGTGAGGGCGCGGTCGGCGGTGTCCGTCAGCCAGGCGCTGGTGTCCTTCCAGCGGGCGGGGCGCGGCAGCCGGTCGTGCCGGAGCGCCCAGGACAGGGTGGCGTCGGTGACGTCGTTCTTGGTGACGGTGTTGTCCCAGTCGAAGACCGCGACGGCGCCGGAGCGTCCGGAGCAACTGCCGTGGGCGTCGACGACCTGCTGGAGGCGGGCGCGGTTGTCGCCGTACCAGCGGGCGGTCAGGCGGGGGCACTGCCGGGTGGCGGGGTTCGCGGCGGGCGCGGCCGCCAGGACGGCGGCCGCGGCCAGGGTCCACGCGAGAAGGTGTCGCATACGCGTGGACCGTACCGTTCGTCCCCTACAGGGGGGTGACGTACGCGCCGGAGATCCCGCCGTCCACCAGGAAGTCGGTGGCGTTGACGAAGGAGGAGTCGTCGCTGGCGAGGAAGGCGACGGCGGCGGCGATCTCCTCGGCCTCGGCGAACCGTCCGACGGGGATGTGGACGAGGCGGCGGGCGGCCCGCTCCGGATCCTTGGCGAACAGTTCCTGGAGCAGGGGGGTGTTGACCGGGCCGGGGCACAGGGCGTTCACCCGGATGCCCTCCCGGGCGAACTGCACGCCCAGTTCACGGGACATGGCGAGCACGCCGCCCTTGGAGGCGGTGTACGAGATCTGGGAGGTGGCCGCGCCCATCCGGGCCACGAAGGACGCGGTGTTGATGATGGAGCCCCTGCCCTGGCGGCGCATGTAGGGGATGGCGGCCTTGCAGCACAGGTAGACGGAGGTGAGGTTGACCTCCTGGACGCGCTTCCAGGCGTCCAGTCCGGTCTCCAGGATGGAGTCGTCGTCGGGCGGGGAGATGCCGGCGTTGTTGAAGGCGATGTCGACGCTGCCGTAGGTGTCGTGGGCGGCCCTGAAGAGGGCCTCTACCTGCTCGGGGTCGGTGACGTCGGTCTTCACGAAGAGGCCGCCGGTCTCGTCGGCCGCGGCCTTGCCCCGGGTCTCGTCCACGTCGGCGCAGACCACGTGGGCGCCCTCGGAGGCGAGCCTGCGGGCGGCGGCGAGGCCGATGCCGCTGCCGGCTCCGGTGACGACGGCGGTACGGCCGACCAGGCGGCGGCAAACGGTGGTGTCGGTCACTGTGCGGGGCCCTCCGTGCTGATGAAGACGTTCTTGGTCTCGGTGAAGGCGGTCAGGGCGTCGGGGCCGAGTTCCCGGCCGAGGCCGGACTGCTTGAAGCCGCCGAACGGGGTCCAGTAGCGGACGCTGGAGTGGGAGTTGACGGAGAGGTTGCCCGCGCCTACGGCCCGCGAGACGCGCAGGGCGCGGCCCAGGTCGCGGGTCCAGACGGAGCCGGAGAGGCCGTAGGGGGTGTCGTTGGCGAGACGGACGGCGTCGGCCTCGTCGGCGAACGGCAGGAGGACGGCGACGGGACCGAAGATCTCCTCGCGGGCGGCCCGGCCGTCCGGCCGTTCCCCGGTGAGGACGGTCGGCGGGAACCAGAATCCCGGGCCTTCGGGGGCGGTGCCGCGCAGGGCCGGGGCGTCCTCGGGGACGTAGGAGCGGACGCGGTCCAGCTGCTGCCGGGAGATCAGCGGGCCCATCTGCGTCTTGTCGTCGGCCGGGTCGCCCACGACGACGGCGGCCAGCGCCTCGGCGAGGAACGCGCGGGCCTCCTCGAACACCGACTCCTGCACCAGGACGCGGGTGCGGGCGCAGCAGTCCTGGCCGGAGTTGTCCAGGAAGGAGAAGGGGTCGAGGGCGGCTTCCAGGTCGGCGTCGGCGAAGACCACGTTGGGGCTCTTGCCGCCGAGTTCCAGGGTGACCGGTTTGACCAGGCGGGCGCAGCGCTCCATGACCTCGCGGCCGGTGGACGTGGAGCCGGTGAACACGATCTTGGCGACGTCGGGGTGGTCCACCAGGGCGCGTCCGGCGGTGTGGCCGTGGCCGGGCAGCACCTGGAACACGTGCTCGGGCAGGCCCGCCTCCAGGGCGAGTCCGGCGAGGCGGAGCGCGGTGAGGGGGGTGGTCTCGGCGGGCTTGAGGACGACCGCGTTGCCCGCCGCCAGCGCCGGGAAGGAGCCCCAGGCGGCGATCGGCATCGGGAAGTTCCAGGGGGCGATGACGCCGACGACGCCCAGGGGCTCGTGGAAGGTGACGTTGAAGCCGCCGGGCGCCGGGATCTGTGCGCCGAGCAGGCGTTCGGCGCCGCCGGCCGCGTACAGGAGCAGGTCGCGGGCGTTGCCGGCCTCCCAGCGGGCGTTGCCGACGGTGTGGCCGGCCTCGCGGACCTCCAGCTGGGCGAGTTCCTCCAGGTGCGCGTCGACCGTGTCGGCGAACCGGCGGAGCAGCCGGGCCCGGTCGGCGCCGGCGAGGGCGGCCCACCGGGCCTGGGCGCGTAGGGCGCGTACGACGGCGGTGTCGACGTCCTCGGCGCTCGCCGCGGGGACGGTGGCGACGGTCTCCTCGGTGGCGGGGTTGAGGACCGTCAGCTCGTGCGGGTCGGACACGTGGTGGCCTTTCACGGGTGGTCGCCTCACAGGCGTTCGAAGGAGCGGCGCAGTTCCCAGTCGGTGACCGCGGCGTCGAAGGCGTCCAGTTCGACGCGCGCCATGTTGCGGTAGTGGGCCACGACCTCCTCGCCGAACGCGGCCTTCGCGACGGGGCTGTTCTCCCAGAGTCCGGCGGCCTCCCGCAGGGTGGTCGGGACGTGCTGGAAGTCGGCGGTGTAGGCGTTGCCGGGGCACGGCTCGGGGAGTTCGAGTTTCTGCTCGATGCCGTACAGGCCGGCCGCGACGAGTCCGGCGACGGCGAGGTAGGGGTTGACGTCGCCGCCGGGGAGGCGGTTCTCGAAGCGCAGGGAGCGGCCGTGGCCGACGACCCGGAGGGCGCAGGTGCGGTTGTCGTGGCCCCAGGCGACGGCGGTCGGGGCGAAGGAGCCGGGCTGGAAGCGCTTGTAGGAGTTGATGTTCGGCGCGTAGAGGAGCGAGAAGTCGCGCAGTGCGGCGAGCTGTCCGGCGAGGAAGTGCCGCATGACGTCCGACATGCCGCCCTCGTCGTCGGCCATGGCGTTGGCGCCGTCGGCGTCGGCGAGCGAGAGGTGGATGTGGCAGGAGTTGCCCTCGCGCTCGTCGTACTTGGCCATGAAGGTGAGCGAGACGCCCTCCTGGGCGGCGATCTCCTTGGCGCCGGTCTTGTACAGGGCGTGCTGGTCGCAGGTGACGAGGGCCTCGTCGTACCGGAAGGCGATCTCGTGCTGGCCGGGGTTGCACTCGCCCTTGGCGGACTCGACGGTGAGGCCGGCGCCGGCCATGTCGTTGCGCAGGCGGCGCAGCAGGGGCTCGATGCGGCCGGTGCCGAGGACGGAGTAGTCGATGTTGTACTGGTTGGCCGGGGTGAGGCCGCGGTAGTTCGCGTTCCAGGCCTGCTCGTAGGTGTCCTTGAAGACGATGAACTCCAGCTCGGTGCCGACCTGGGCGGTGAGGCCCAGACCGGCGAGACGGTCGAGCTGGCGGCGCAGGATCTGGCGCGGGGCCGCGACCACCGGGGAGCCGTCGTTCCAGGCGAGGTCGGCGACGAGCAGCGCCGTGCCGGGGTGCCAGGGGATGCGGCGCAGGGTGGACGGGTCGGGGTGCATGGCGAAGTCGCCGTAGCCGCGGTCCCAGGAGGACATCGCGTAGCCGTCGACGGTGTTCATCTCGGTGTCGACGGCGAGAAGGTAGTTGCAGCCCTCGGTGCCGTGGTGCAGGACCTCGTCCAGGAAGAAGCGGGCCGCGAACCGCTTGCCCTGAAGACGCCCTTGCATGTCGGGGAAGGCCAGGACGACAGTGTCGATCTCACCGCCCGCGACGAGGGCGTGCAGTTCCTCGACGCTGAGCGGGGCTGTGCGGTCTGCCACGGGAGAGCCTCCTTCGGCGCCTTCGCGCCTCTTCGGCCGGGCCGGGAGCCATAAGGTATTGCTCAGAACCATTGCTTGGGAAGGGGGTACGGCGGGTGTCGCGGGAGACGGAGTGGCAGCGGGCGGGCACCGGGGGGATCGGCGACCGCCTCGCTCCGGTGCTGCGGCCGGTGCGGGCGGGCAACGGCTTCGAGGAGGCGCTGGAGCAGATCCTGCAGGTCGTCCGGCTGGGCCTGGTGCCGGGCGGCGAACGGCTGCCCGCCGAGCGGGAACTGGCGGAGCGGCTCGGGATCAGCCGGGTGACCCTGCGCGAGGTGCTGAAGGTGCTGCAGGACCAGGGGCTGGTGGAGGCGCGGCGCGGGCGGTACGGCGGAACGTTCGTGCTGCCGCGCGCGGACGCGGGCGGCGAGGACGAGCTGCGGCGGCGCGTCGCCGGGGTCGACGTCGAGGACGTGCTGCGCTTCCGCGAGGTGCTGGAGGTGGGGGCGGCCGGGCTGTGCGCGGCGCACGGGCTGACGGACGCGCGGGCCGGCCGGCTCCGGGAGGCGCTGCACCGCACGCACGAGGCACCGCTCGCCGACTACCGGCGGCAGGACACGCTGCTGCACCTGACGCTCGCCGAGCTGTGCGGTTCGCCGTCGCTCACCGCCCAGTACGCGGCCGTCCGGGCCACCGTCAACGACCTGCTGGACTGCATCCCGCTGCTGGTGCGCAACCTGGAGCACTCCCAGCGCCAGCACACCGCACTGGTGGACGCGGTGCTGGACGGGGACGCGGGCGGCGCGCGGGAGATGATGCGCGAGCACTGCGCCGGCACGGCGGCCCTGCTGCGGGGCTTCCTGACCTGAGCCGGCTTCTGCAAAGGTGTGGGTGAGCACCTTTGCGCTTTCCGGGAAGGGCAGCATGACCGTACGACCGCTGATCGGTGTGAGCACGTACCTGGAGGCCGGTACGCGCTGGGGGGTCTGGGAACTGGCCGCCGCGCTGCTGCCGGCCGCCTATCCCCGGCTGGTGCAGCGCGCCGGGGCGCTGGCGGCGATGCTGCCGCCGGACGCTCCCGCGCACGCGGCGGCCGCCGTCGCCCGCCTGGACGGGCTGGTGATCGCCGGCGGCCCGGACGTCGATCCCGCCCGCTACGGTGCCGAGCGGTCGCCCCGCACGGGGCCGCCCGCGCACGAGCGGGACGTGTGGGAGCTGGCGCTGATCGACGCGGCCCTCGCGGCGGGCGTGCCGCTGCTCGGTGTCTGCCGGGGCATGCAGTTGCTGAACGTGGCCCTCGGCGGGACCCTGGTGCAGCACCTGGACGGGCACGCGGAGGTGGTCGGCGTGTTCGGCGGTCACGCGGTGAAGCCGGTGCCGGGCACCCTGTACGCGGGGATCGTCCCGGAGGAGCTGACGGTGCCGACGTACCACCACCAGGCGGTGGAGACCCTCGGCGCGGGGCTCGTGCCGTCGGCCTACGCGGCGGACGGCACCGTGGAGGCGGTCGAGCTGCCGCGGGAGCGGGGCTGGGTGCTGGGTGTCCAGTGGCATCCGGAGATGGGCGAGGACCTGCGGGTGATGCGCGCCCTGGTCACAGCCGCCTTCTGAGCCAGGTCAGGGCGGCCTCGCCCTGGGCCCGCTGGAAGGGCCGCAGGGTGGGCAGTCCCGGCGGGGCGGGCTTCAGCGAACCGCGCAGGAAGTAGCCGGTGAGGGCGGCCAGCGCGGCGGTCACCGCGTCCGGGTCCGCCGCGCTTCCGAGCGGGTGCGCGGTGAAGACCTCCTCCGGCTCGGGGCCGCCCTGGGCCCGCACGCACGGCAGCAGCACGAGCAGGTCGAACCAGGCGGCGGCCCGCACGGCGTGCGGCCAGTCCACGAGGACGACGCGGCCGTCTGCCGTCAGCAGGACGTTGTCCGCGCGCAGGTCGCCGTGGGCCAGGGTGTCCCCGGCCGCGCCCTCGGCCCACCGGGCCTCCAGCGCGGCGAGTTCCGGCAGGTGATCCGCGGCCCAGGCGCCGAGTCCGCCCCGCAGGTCGCCGGCTTCGCGCTCGGCGAGTGCGCGCCAGCCGGTGAAGTCCTCGGCCAGGGCCTCGCCGACGGGCGGGGCGAGCAGGGGCGCCCGGCCGGCGGTGCGGGCGAGGAGGGTGACGGCGTCCAGCACCCGGCGCAGCTCCGCCGGCTGCCAGGGCACGTGCGGCTGGCGCCCCGTCACCTCCTCGAAGACCAGGGCGACCCAGGTGCCGTCGTCGTAGCACCCGAGCAGCCGGGGCGCGGGCACACCGGCCGGGAGCGCGTCGGCGATCCGCGCCTCCCTGCGGTGCAGAGCGGGGCTGTCCGGGTTGGCCGCGGCGCTCACCGCCTTGACGAAGCCGGTGCCGCCGGCCGCGGTGCGCACCCGTGCGGCCACGCCCGGCGAGAAGCCGCCGCTCTGGGTCACGGCGTGGACGACCGGCGCCCCGAGCACCCCGCCGACCGCGTCCCGCACGGCACGCGGGAGGTCTTCCCAGGGGGCGCGGACGCCGGTGGCGGGCGGGGCGGTGAGAGTCATGCCGATCATGATGGCGGAGCGGCCCGCCCCCCGGCCAAGCGTTTTCCGTGACGTGCGGCGGAGGCGTGCGGGACGCGGGGGCGTCTCCCTGCGCCGGTGGCCTGCGTGCGGTCCGAACGGCGGGCCGGCCCGAGCGTTGCTGCCGCTGACGCGCGGCTGCGACTGCTGGGCGCGAGGGTGTCTTCCTGCGTCGTGACGTGTGCGGTGCCGGGCGGTGGGGGTGGGGCACCCGGTGTGCTGTCGTTGGCGGGCTGCTGTGTCGGGCGGTGCGGGGCGTCTTCCTGCGCCCGGACCGCGGGCCGACGGGTCGCCGTTCCGCGGGTCGGGCCCGTGCGTTGCTGCCGCAGGCCGGCCACAGCACAGGGAGACGCCGACGCGTCCCGCACCTCTCAGCCGCGTGTCAGCGACAGCAGTTCGCGGGCCGGGCCTGCCGGGCGGTGGCCCGTCGGCCAGACCGCGCGCAGGTCGCGGCGCAGGGGGACGCCTTCCACCGGGATGCTCACCAGGCGCCGCATGGCCAGCTCCTCCCCCACCGCCAGTTCGCTCAGCACCGACGGGCCCGCACCGGTGACCGCCGAGGCCTTGACCGCCGTGGTGGAGGAGAGTTCGAGCAGAGGGCGGGCCAGGCCGCCGAGCGCCGCGTCCAGCACCTGCCGGGTGCCGGATCCGCGCTCGCGCAGGATCAGCGGGGTCCCGGCGAGTTCCTCGGGGGTCAGCGGACGCCGGCGGCGGGCCCAGGGGTGCCCGGGGGCGGTGACGACGATCAGCCGGTCGTGGGCGATGACCACGGAGTCCAGGCCGGTCGGCACCGTCAGCCCCTCCACGAAGCCGAGGTCCGCCTCGCCGGCCAGCAGCAGCTCGGCGACCTTCGCCGAGTTGCCCGCGAGCAGCGAGACGGCCGTGTCGGGACGCTCGGCGTGCAGCGCGAGGAGCCAGCCGGGCAGCAGGTACTCGGCGATGGTCATGCTGGCCGCGACCCTGAGGCGCGAGTCCCGCCGGTCCCGCAGGGCCCGCGCGCCCGCGTCGAACGCGGCCGCCGCCTCCACGACCCGGCGGGCCCAGTCCGTCACCAGGGCGCCCGCGTCGGTGAGCCGGGAACCGCGTGGCGAGCGGTCGACCAGCGCGACGCCCAGCTGCCGCTCCATGGAGCGCAACCGGCTGCTCGCGGCCGGCTGGGTGATGCCCACCTCCCGCGCGGCCGCGCCCAGACTGCCCAGCCGCGCCACCGCCAGCAGCAGCTCCAGCCCGGCCAGATCGGGAACCCGGTGTGCCAGCGACTGCCCGCGCTCCTGCCGCCCCTCCGCCTCACTCATAAGACAAGCTTATGCCCTCATAGGGCGGAACTCCCTGGTCAGGCGGGGACAGCGGCGCGAGCGTGGAGCCATGGTCACCGTAGCCCCGGCCCCGTCCGCCCCCGTCGCCCCCGCCGGCCCGTGCCCGGCACGCCTCCAGCACCTCGGGCCCAACTGGTACGCGTCCGTCATGGGCACCGCCGTCATCGGCTCGGCCGGTGCCGCGCTGCCCGGGCACCCGGAGGGCCTGCGCACGCTCCCGGCGGGGTTCTGGGTGCTGTCGCTGGTCGCGCTGGTGACCCTGCTGGCGGCCCGGGCGCTGCGCCGGGCCCGCCACCGGGACTGGGCCCGCGGCGACCTGCTGGACCCGGCGGCGGCGCCCTTCTACGGCTGTCTGGCGATGGCCCTGCTGGCGGTGGGCGGCGGTGCCATGACGGCCGGCCGGCCCCTGCTCGGCACCGCGGCGGCCGTGGTCCTGGACGCGGTGCTGTTCACCGCGGGCACGGTGGTCGGGCTCGCCGCCGCCGTGGCCGTCCCGTACCTGATGGCCGTACGGCACCGCGTCGAGCCGTCCCAGGCCGGTCCGGTCTGGCTGCTGCCGCTGGTCGCCCCCATGGTGTCGGCCGCCGTCGGTCCGCTGCTCGTTCCGCACCTGCCGCCGGGCCAGCCCCGCGCGACCCTGCTGCTGGCCTGCCTGGCGCTGTTCGGGCTGAGCCTGTTCGCGACGCTGCTGATGCTGCCGCTGGTCTTCGCCCGGCTGGTCGCCTCGGGCCCGCCGCCGCTCGCGCTCGCCCCGACCCTGTTCCTGGTGCTCGGCCCGCTCGGCCAGTCCACCACCGCGGTCGCGCTGATCGCGGAGGCCGCTCCCGGTGCCGTACCGGCCCCGTACGCGCGCGGCCTGGAGGTGTTCGCCGTGCTCTACGGGGTGCCGGTGATGGGGTTCGCGCTGCTGTGGCTGGCGTTCGCGACCGCCCACGTGGTGCGGGCCCGGCGGCACGGCATGGGGTTCTCGATGACCTGGTGGGCGTTCACCTTCCCCGTCGGCACCTGTGTCACCGGCGCCGCGGCCCTCGCCCGGCACACCGGGCTCACGGCGTACGGCGCCCTCGCCGCCGGCCTGTACGCCGTACTGGCGGCGGCCTGGCTCGCGGCCGCCTCCGGCACCGTGCGCGGACTGCTCAGCGGCGCGCTGCCCGCAGGGCTCCGGCCAGCACCCGCGGCGCCCGCGCCAGTGACGGGCCGTACCAGGTCAGGTGCCGTCCGCTGACCAGCGCGCAGCGCAGCCCCGGGAAGGCCTCCGGGCCGTCCTCGGCGGTGAACCGGTAGGGCTCGTCGGGGAGGACCACCAGGTCCGGGGCGGCGGCGCGCAGCTCCTCCACGGGGACGCGGGGGTAGCGCTCGGGATGGCCGGCGTAGCGGTGGTCGACGCCCAGGCGGGTCAGGACGTCCCCGGCGAAGGTGTCGCGGCCGAGGACCATCCAGGGGCGCCGCCAGATCGGGACGACCGCCGTCGTGCGGACGGCCGGCTCCGGCAGCGCGGCCCAGGTGGCCTCCGCCTCGTCCAGCCAGCGGGGGCGGCTCCGCGCCCCGCACGCGGTCAGCACCCGCTCCAGTTCCGTGAAGGCCTGCGGCACCGTCCGCACCTCGGTGACCAGCACGGGCACACCGGCCGTGCGCAGCGCGTCCAGGTCGGGGGCGCGGTTCTCCTCCTCGTTGGCGACGACCAGGTCGGGAGCGAGGGCGAGGATTCGGTCGAGGGCCGGGTTCTTCGTCCCGCCGATCCGGGTGACGGCCAGGTCCGCCGGACGGCTGCACCAGTCCGTGACGCCGACGAGGGCGCCGGGCAGGGTCTCGGCCACCGCCTCGGTCAGGGACGGCACCAGGGAGACGACCCGCGCCGCCGAAGGGCGCGGGGAGCCGCCGGGCCGGCCACCGCCGAGAGACACGGGGTCCACCACGCGTCACGCCCTTCTGTCCGCGCGGAACCTCTAGCGCGACCTGTCCTTGACCGCTTCGATGTGCTCGGCGACCGCGACCACGATGATCCTGGTGTCCGGGACGGTGGCCCGCCAGCGGTGCCGCACACCACCGGTCAGGTACAGGGTGTCGCCGCGGCCGAGACGGTGGGCGCGGCCCTCGGCCTCGATCTCCACGGCACCGTCGGCGACGTACATCAGCTCGTCGTTGCGGTGCTGGAACTCGCGGCCGGCGTCGTGGTCGCCGGTGAACTCGGAGGCGTGCAGCTGGTGGTGGCCGCGTACCAGGGAGCGCGTGCGCGGCGCGAAGTCGCCGTCCGCGACCGGTTCGGCACGGACGACGTCCACGCTGGCGGCGGGGTCTGCGGCGGCGAGGAGTTCGACGGCCGTGGTGCGCAGGGCGTCGGCCAGCTTCTCCAGTGAGCTGCGGCTGGGTCGTGCCTTGTCGTTCTCGACCTGGCTGAGGAAGGGCACCGAGAGTCCGGTGCGCTCGGCGAGGCCCGCGAGGGTCAGCTCCAGGGCACGGCGGCGCCGCCGGACGGCCGCGCCCACCCGCACGGGCTGCTGCTCTTTGTGGTCGCCCATGGCCTCGGCTCCCTCCCTCGCTCGTCGTGCCGCTCTCCGGGTGCCCGCCGGGAGGCATGCCCCTTCTGATGACTTCTCTGCACCCTACGCATGTTCGGCAAACCGTTTCACGCGGCTGCCATATTGCTGACATGCGCATGGGAGCGCACCCCCACGGTTCGCGCCACCCCGTCACGGGCGCGCGCCCGGCCGGAACAGGCCTGTGCCGGAGGTGATTGCGCCGCTCGGGCGGGCGGTGCAGCTCCGTCCGCGCCCATGGTCATCACGTGCGGTGATTGGCCGAATCGGATCCGTGGCCGGCGGGCCGGGGCGGCCGGGAAGCCGAGAGGGGCGGACAGCGCCGTCGTACGGTGCTGTCCGCCCCTCGGCAGGCGGTCCGGGCCGGTCAGGTCACCCGGCCGCCCGGCTGTCGGTGCCGCCCTTGGCGACCGGGGCCCACTTGTCGACCAGGCCCGGGTTGCGCTTGAGCCAGTCGCGGACGGCGTCCTGCTCCTTGCCCTTGCCGGCCTTCTGGATCCCCGCCTCCAGGCTCGTGAGCTGCTTCTCGGTCATGGAGAAGTCCTGCAGCCAGCGGCCGACCTCGGGGTTGTCGGCGGCGAAGCCCTCGCGGGCCAGGGTGTGCACCCCGTCGCCCTTGCCCCAGGCGCCCTTCGGGTCCTTCAGCTTCTTCAGGCCGTAGTCGCTGTAGGCCCAGTGCGGCGACCAGAGGGTGACGACGACCGGCTGCTTCTTGGCGTAGGCGCGCTTGAGCTCGGCGAGCATCGCCGGGGTGGAGCCGTCGATCACCTCGTAGTCGCCCTTGAGGCCGTACGCGCCGAGCACCTTGTCCTTGAGCAGGCCCATCATGCCCGCGCTGGGCTCGATGCCGACGATCTTCCCGCCGAACTCGGAGGCGTGGGCCTTGAGGTCCGCCAGGGAGTTCACGTCCTTGACGTACGACGGGACGGTCAGCTCCAGGGAGGTGGGGCCGTACCACTTGCCGAGATCGTCGAGCTGCTTGCCGTACTTGCGCCAGTACTCGGCGTGCGTGGTGGGCAGCCAGGAGTCGGTCTCGAAGTCGAGCTGGCCGGTGGCGAGGCCGGTGTAGAGGGGGCCGGCCGCGTACTGGGTGGTCGTCACCTTGAAGCCGCGCTCCTCGAGGAGCTCCTTCCAGAGGAAGGTGGAGGCGATGCCCTCGTCCCAGGGGATGTAGCCGATCTTGATCTCCCTGCCCTTGCCGACGTCGGTGCCGGAGGCCTCGGAGGTGCCGCTGGAGTCGCCGAAGACGCCGAGCCCGCCGGCGACGAGGGCGAGGATCACCACACCGGCGAGGGCCACCGCCGGCCGGGGGCGGTACGACCACGCGCGCGTGGGGGCCTTGGCGGTGGCCCGGCGGCTCAGCGGGGACAGCTGGGTGCCGAGCGCGCCGGTGATCCGGTCCAGGTAGATGGCGAGGACGACGATGCCGACGCCCGCCTCGAAGCCGTAGCCGATGTCGAGCTGGCCGATGGCCTCGTTGACGGCGCCGCCGAGGCCGCCGGTGCCGACCATGCCCGCGATGACGACCATGGACAGGCCCAGCATGATCACCTGGTTGACGCCGGCCATGATGGTCGGCAGGGCGAGCGGCAGCTGCACGCGCCACAGGGTGTTGCGCGGGGTGGTGCCGAACGCCTCGGCGGCCTCCACCAGTTCGGCGTCGACCTGCCGGATGCCCAGCTCGGTCATGCGGACGCCGGGGGCGAGCGCGAAGATCAGGGTGGCCACCACACCGGCGGCGGTGCCCAGGCCGAAGAAGAGCATGGCCGGGATCAGCAGCACCATCGACGGCATGGTCTGCAGCAGGTCCAGCACGGGCCGTACGGCCGCGCTGACCGCCTTGGACCGGGCCGCCCAGATGCCCAGCGGCAGCGAGATCACCAGGGCGATCACGGTCGCCACGAGGACCAGCGCGAGTGTGGACATGGCGCGGTCCCACAGGTCGAGCGAGTCGACCAGCGCGAATCCGGCGAAGGCCAGGACACCGGCGAGCAGGCCGCGCAGCCACCAGGCGACGACGGCGAGGATGCCGGCCATCAGCAGCGGCGCGGGCGCGGTGAGCACGGCGTCGATGCCGTCGTACATGCCCTCCAGGACCGCCTTGACGGCGTCGAAGAGCCAGGAGAAGTGGTCGACCAGCCAGTTCACGCCGGAGTCGACCCAGTCGCCGAGGGGAAGCCTAGGCACGGGCGGTCACCTTCTTCGGGCCGTCGCCGCACACCGCGGGCTCGTTCGTCTCGTCGCCGAGGAAGCCGACCAGGCGCTGCCGGGGCACGACGCCGACGAGGGTGCCGTCGCCGTCGACGACGGCGACGGGGTGGCTGAGCCGTGCGCTGATCGCGCACAGCTCGGTGAACGGCGTGCCCGGTGCCGCGGTCTCGCAGTCGCAGTCGGCCTCGTCGCCGCGCAGGGCGGTGTCCATGACGGCGGCGGCGGTCAGCACGCGGGAGCGGTCGACGTCCTGGATGAAGGAGGCGACGTAGTCGTTCGCGGGGCGCAGCAGGATGTCCTCGGCCGTGCCCGTCTGCACGATGCGGCCGTCGCGCATGACGGCGATGCGGTCGCCGAGCCGCATCGCCTCGTTGAGGTCGTGGGTGATGAAGACGATCGTCTTCTTCAGCGTCTTCTGCAGCTCCAGCAGCTGGTCCTGCATGTCCCGCCGGATGAGCGGGTCCAGGGCGCTGAAGGACTCGTCCATCAGCAGCAGGTCGGCGTCGGTGGCGAGCGCGCGGGCCAGGCCGACGCGCTGCTGCATGCCGCCGGACAGCTCGTCGGGCCAGGACGTCTCCCAGCCGGCCAGGCCGCACAGGGCGAGCGCCTCGTCGGCGCGACGTCCGCGCTCGGCGCGGGGCACGCCCTGCACTTCCAGGCCGTAGGCGGCGTTGTCGCGGACGCTGCGGTGCGGGAAGAGCGCGAAGTGCTGGAAGACCATGCTGATCTTCTTCGACCGCAGCTCGCGCAGCTCGCGGTCGGCGAGCCCGGTCAGGTCCTGCCCGTCGAAGCGGACGGTGCCCGCGGTGGGCTCCAGCAGGCCGTTGAGCATGCGCAGGAGGGTGGACTTCCCGGAGCCCGACAGCCCCATGACGACGAAGATCTCACCGGCCTCCACCCGGAAGGACGCGTCGATCACCGCGGCGGTCGTGCCGTCCGCGCGCAGCTCCTCCCGGTCGGTGCCCTGCTTCAGGGTCTTCACTGCTGCGTCCGGTCGTCTGCCGAACACCTTGAACAGGTGCTCCGCCTCAAGCCTGGCTTGCACGCGTACCTCTCGTCTCCGGGGACAGGAACAGGAGACGTAGGGCCGCGAACAGTTGAAAAGTGCAACAGCCTCGCTCCGAGAACCGCACCTCCCCCCGTCCGACCAGGACAAACGCACAAGTGGCAGGGCTCACGGCGATGCGCAGCACGCAACTCGTTCCGGCGCGGGGGGACGCTGTCGGTGCCGTACGGCATGATGCGAGCGTGACCGGACGACTGATGCTCCTCGACACCGCCTCGCTGTACTTCCGCGCCTACTTCGGCGTCCCGGACTCCGTGAAGGCGCCCGACGGCACGCCGGTGAACGCCGTGCGGGGACTGCTGGACTTCATCGACCGCCTGGTGAAGGACCACCGGCCGGACAGGCTGGTCGCCTGCATGGACGCCGACTGGCGCCCGCAGTGGCGGGTCGACCTGATCCCCACCTACAAGGCGCACCGGGTGGCCGAGGAGCACGAGGGCGGCCCGGACGAGGAGGAGGTGCCGGACACCCTCTCCCCGCAGGTGCCGGTCATCGAGGACGTCCTGGACGCGATCGGTATCGCCCGCGTCGGGGTCGCGGGGTACGAGGCGGACGACGTGATCGGCACGTTCACCGCCCGCGCCGACGGCCCGGTCGACATCGTCACCGGCGACCGCGACCTGTACCAGCTGGTCGACGACGGCCGCGGGATCCGGGTGCTGTACCCGGTCAAGGGCGTCGGCACGCTGCAGCTGACCGACGAGGCGGTGCTGCGCGAGAAGTATGGCGTCGACGGGCGGGGGTACGCGGATCTCGCGCTGCTGCGCGGCGACCCGAGCGACGGCCTGCCGGGCGTGGCCGGCATCGGCGAGAAGACGGCCGCCAAGCTGCTCGCCGAGTTCGGCGACCTCGCCGGGATCATGGCCGCGGTCGACGACCCGCGGGCGAAGCTCACGCCGTCGCAGCGCAAGCGGCTCACCGAGGCCAGGCCGTACCTCGCGGTCGCGCCGAAGGTGGTCCGGGTGGCCGGCGACGTGCCGCTGCCGGACGTCGACACCGCCCTGCCGCACACCCCGCGCGACCCGGCGGCACTGGAGGACCTGGCGAAGCGCTGGGGCCTGGGCGGCTCCCTGCAACGGCTGCTGGACACGCTCGTGGAGTGACCCAGTGGGAAATATTCCGGCAAAGGGCTCCCATCGAGCCCTCGGGAGAGAGGTGTTCACTCGGAGCGAGGTGCTAACTTAGGTAAACCTAACCAATCTCGCAGGAGGCCGTGATGGCAGAGCGCCCGGGACGTCAGCCGCGCAGGGCCCATACCGCCCAGGTCGTACGCACCGAACGCCTCACCCCCCACATGCAGCGTGTGGTGCTGGGCGGCGAGGGCCTCGCCGGATTCGCCGCGGACACCTGCACCGACCACTACGTGAAGCTGCTGTTCGCGCCGCCCGGCGTGACCTACCCCGAGCCCTTCGACCTCGAGCGCATCCGCGCGGAGTTCCCCCGCGAGCAGTGGCCGGTGACCCGGACCTACACCGTGCGCGCCTTCGACCCGGAACACCGGGAGCTGACCCTGGACTTCGTGATCCACGGCGACGAGGGCCTGGCCGGACCGTGGGCCACCCGCGTCCGGCCCGGTGACCCGGTCCGCTTCATGGGCCCAGGCGGCGCCTACGCGCCCGCCCCGGACGCGGACTGGCATCTGCTCGCCGGCGACGAGAGCGCGCTGCCCGCGATCGCCCGCGCCCTGGAGACCCTGCCGGCCGGCGCCCGCGCCCACGCCTTCATCGAGGTCTCCGGCCCCGAGGAGGAGCAGAAGATCGACTCCGAGGTGGAGGTCGTCTGGCTGCACCGTGGGACCCGCCCGGTCGGCGAGGCCCTGCTGGAGGCCGTACGGGCGCTGGACTTCCCGGCGGGCCGGCCGCACGCCTTCGTGCACGGCGAGGCGGGCTTCGTGAAGGAGCTGCGCCGGCTGCTCCGCGTGGAGCTCCAGATCCCGCGCGAGGACCTGTCCATCTCCGGCTACTGGCGGCTCGGCCACAACGAGGACGGCTGGCAGGCCTCCAAGCGGGACTGGAACGCCCGTATCGAGGCGGAGCAGGAGGGCGGCGCGGCCGCCGCGTGAGCCCCGCCGCGCTCAGGGCGCCGTCTCGTTGATCCTGCCGAACGGGACGTGCACGCTGGGCGTGGTCCGGGACGTGCTCTCCAGGTGGGTCACCTGGTCGTCGAAGAAGATGTGCGGGTTCAGCACCTTCATGACCGCCCCCTTGTCTATACCGCCGAGGAAGAAGGCGTCGTTGACCCGTACGCCCCACTCCTTCAGGCTGCGCACGGCACGCTCGTGCGCCGGCGCGTTGCGGGCGGTCACGATGGAGACGTGGACGCGCATCTCGTAGCCGGGATCGCTCCTGCGCCGCTCCTCCTCGCGCCGCTGGATGCGGTTCACCCCCGCGAGGAAGTCCCGCAGGGGACCGGGGTCGTGCGGGGTGGCCGCGTTACGGGCCTCGTGCGCGCGGAACTCCTCCAGACCGGCCGACTGGAACACCTGCTCCGCGGCGTCGCTCGCGAGCACTCCGTCGAAGTCGAAGGCGATGCGCAGGTCCCGGTCGGCGGGGTCGTCCGCGTACGCCGACCCCAGCACATGCCCGGCCGGCAGTCCCGCGGCGACGGCCTCGCGCACGTCGCCCCCGTCGGCCGACAGGAACAGGGACATGTTCAGCGCCGTCATGAACGGATACGGGGAGCGTCCCTGCCGGAAGATGGCCCGGCTGATCGGCAGACCGTGCGCCTGGATCGACCGCATGACCCGCAGGCCGGTGTCCGGGTCGTTGCGGGAGAGGATGATCACCTCGACGAGCGGGTCCCCGGGCTCGCTCAGGTCGTTCAGGGACAGCAGCCGCCGGACGAAGGCGAACGCCACCCCCGGCCGCAGCGTGTGGTCGACGTTCTCCTCCTGGTGGGCCCGGTAGGCCTCCTCGCCCTGCTCCCGGAACACCGCGTCCGACTCCCGCAGATCGAACAGGGCACTGGAGGCCACTCCGACGACGAGTCGGTCGGCGAGTTCGAACACCGGCATGCGGGACACCCAGGGACGACGGGAGACGACCCGTCATCATGGCACGCCCGCCCAGCACCCGAGGACGATGCCCGAGTCCTGTACGTCCCGGGGGCCGCCCCGGCCGTCAGTCGCCGTGCACCCGCGCGTGGAAGTGCATGTCGTGCCAGCCGTCCCGGTGCAGCAGGGCGCTGCGTTTGGTGCCCTCCAGAGCGAAGCCGGCCTTCTCGGCGACCCGGCAGGAGGCCGGATTGGCGGTGGCGTGGAAGAGTTCGAGCCGGTGGAAGCCGATCTCCTCGAAGGCCCAGCGGCTCAGGGCGGTGGCGGCGCGGGCGGCGACACCCCGGCCGCGCGCCCGGGCCACCGTCCAGTAGGCGACCTCGGCGACACCGTCCCCGAGCAGGATCTGACGCAGCGCGACCCGGCCCCGCAGCCCGTCCGTCGCCTCGTCCACGACCGCCCACTGGACTTCCCGCTCGCCCTCCCACCCCGCCCGCCACTGCGCGATCCAGCCGGCGGCCTCCTCCTCGGAGTCGCAGGTCCTGATGTGCCACTGGTGGAGGGAGGGGTCCTGGAAGGCGGCGTGGACGGCGGGCGCGTCCCCGGCCCGCCAGGGGCGCAGCAGCAGGCCGTCGCCGGTGGGCAGGGAGGGCTGCGCGGTACGGGCGAGGGTCCCGGGAGGCAGCACCGGGCTGGTGAGGAACGGCATGATCCACATCCTGCCCACCGGGGGGCCCGCCCCACACCGGATCGGCACGCATGGACCACCCCCTCGTACCCTGGGTGCCGATGAGACGCCGTACCCCGCCGCCGCCCGCCCCGCTCCCCCAGCGCGACGGGGTCGACCCCGTACGGGTGCGGCTCCCCGTGGACGGGGCGTGGGCCACCGTGCGCGAGCACCTGGTGGAGCGGCTGACGGGCGCCGGCCCCGGGGTCGTCGAGGGGATGTTCGACGCGGGGCTGATCGTCGGCGCCGACGGGCGGCCGGTGGCGCCGGGCGCGCCGTACGAGCCGGGGATGTTCGTGTGGTTCCACCGGGAGCTGCCCCCCGAGGTACCGGTGCCGTTCCCGGTGGAGGTGGTGTACCGGGACGCGCACATCGTCGTGGCCGACAAGCCGCACTTCCTGGCCACCACCCCGCGCGGCTCGCACGTCGCGCAGACCGCGCTGGCCCGGCTGCGGCACGAGCTGGGCATCCCGGCGCTGTCGGCCGCGCACCGCCTGGACCGGCTGACCGCCGGGCTGGTGCTGTTCACGGTGCGGCCCGAGGAGCGCGGCGCGTACCAGTCGCTGTTCGCCGAGCGGCTGGTCCGCAAGGAGTACGAGGCGATCGCCCCCCACGACCCCGCGCTGGCCCTCCCCCGCACCGTGCGCAGCCGGATCGTCAAGGAGCGCGGGGTGCAGGCGGCGCGCGAGGTCGAGGGTGAGCCGAACGCCGAGACGTACGTGGAACTCGCCGCCCACCGGGAGCGGCTGGCCCGGTACCGGCTTCTCCCGGCGACCGGGCAGACGCATCAGCTGCGGGTGCACCTGAACACGCTGGGCGTGCCCATCCTGGGCGACCCGCTGTACCCGGAGGTGACCGGCCCGGTGCCGCCCGGTGATTTCCGGCGCCCGCTGCAACTGCTGGCGCGCAGGCTGGCGTTCACCGACCCGGTCACCGGGGCGGAGCACGCGTTCGTCAGCGGCTGCGTGCTCCGCGCCTGGTCGTCGTACGACACCTGGGCCGGTGGCGAGCAGACCTAGGGCCTGGCGTTTGGATCATGCCCGCGCCGCAGGGCGTGGCACGCCCCGCTCGGGTCGGCAGACAAGGCACCGTGGGCCAGGCCGGCCTGATCCGAACGACAGGCCTTAGGTCACTCGCCGCGCCACCAGTGCAGCAGGCGCCGCCAGACGCCCTTCGGCCGGTCCGGACCGGCCGGCGCGGGGACGAAGTCCGGCGCGGGGCGCGGGGCGGGCAGCGGTTCGGCGGCCGGGGCGGGGGCGCTGCTCAGGGTGCCGACCTGCCAGTCGGCGCGCTGCTGCGGCAGGGGCATGGCCCGCGGCGGCAGGTCGACGTCCTGCTGCGGCTTGGGTTCGAACCGCACCGGCAGCGCCACCAGGTGCCGGGACGCGATGGACGCCCGCCACTGGAGGTCGTCCTCCGCGCAGTCGAGCCCGATGTCCGGCAGCCGGGTCAGCAGGGCGTCGACACCGACGTCGGCGATGGCACGGCCGATGTCCTGGCCGGGGCACTCGTGCGGGCCGCCGCCGAAGGCCAGGTGGGACCGGTTGCCCTGCATGCCGGCCGACAGGTCCGGGCGGACGCGCGGGTCGAGGTTGCCCGGGGCGGGCGCGAACAGCAGCCCGTCGCCCTTGCGGATGCGCTGCCCGCCCAGCTCGGTGTCCTGCTTGGCGTAGTAGCCGAGGACGGTGCTGAACGGCGGCTCGTCCCACAGCGACTGCTCGATCGCCTCGGGCACGGTCATCTGGCCGCCGTTGAGCTGGGCACGGAAACCCGGCTCGGTGAGGACCATCCGCAGCGCGTTGGCGAGCAGGTTGGCGGTGGCCTCGTAGGCCGCGAACAGGACGAGGCGCAGGTGTTCGCGGACCTCGTCGTCGTCGAGTCCGGCCGGGTGGGTGATGAGGTGACTGGTGAAGTCGTCCTCGGGCCTGGCCCGGCGCCGGGTGGTGAGCCGGCTGAGCGCGTCCATGACGTAGGCGTGGCTCTGGATGGCGGTCTCGGTGCCCTTGAGCGCGTCGCGGGCGGCCTGCACCATCCGGTCGTTGTACTCCTCGGGCATGCCGAGGATCTCGCACATCACGGCCATCGGCAGGTGCTCGGCGAAGTGCGAGACCAGGTCGGCCCGGCCCCGCTCGCAGAAGCTGTTGACCAGGGCCTGTGTGGAGCGGCCGATGTGCCGGCGGACGCTGCGGTGGTCGATGGTCGACATGGCCGCGGTGACGGCGGCCCGCAGCCGCTGGTGCTCGTCGCCCTCGGCGTGCGAGCAGATCGGCTGCCAGGCGATGTGCGGCATGAGCGGGTGGTCGGGCTTGACCTCGCCGTCCAGCAGCGGCGTCCAGATCCGGCTGTCCCGGGTGTACTGCGAGGGACTGCGCACGAGTTGCAGGTTCTCGGCGTGCCCGAGGACCACCCACATCGGCACGTCGTCGTGGAGCAGTACGGGGGCCACCGGGCCGTGCTGGTCGCGCAGCCGCTCGTAGAGGTCGCCGAGGTCCTCGGCGTCGGGGCCGTAGAGCCGGTGCAGTCCCCCGGGGCCGAGCCCGTGCGCCGGGCAGCCGGGCGGCGGGCCGGGGGTGGGGTCGGTGCCGGTGAGGTATTGGGGTTCAGGCGTCACAGTGATCGCTCCGGAACGGATGGAGTGGGGGTCGGTCGGCTGCGGGTCAGGTGAGGGCGCCCGACATGGCCAGGGAGTGCAGGAAGCGCATGAGCGTCATGAGCACGTCCTTGCTGGAGGCGCGGCGGCGCACGTCGCACTCGATGATCGGGATGTCCGGGGCCAGGTCGAGCGCGGTGCGCAGTTCCTCGACGGGATAGCGGGGCCCGTCGGGGAAGGAGTTGACGGCGACGACGAACGGCACCCCGCGCTCCTCCAGCCGGCCCATGACGTCGAAGCTGACTTCCAGACGCCGGGTGTCGACCAGGACGACCGCGCCGAGGGCGCCCTCGAACAGGCCGTTCCACAGGAACCAGAAGCGCTCCTGGCCGGGGGTGCCGAAGAGGTAGAGCACCAGCTTGTCGGTGATGCTGATGCGGCCGAAGTCCATGGCCACGGTGGTGGCCGTCTTGGAGTCGGAGCCGTAGTTGTCGTCGACGCCGATGCCGGCCTGCGTCATGGTCTCCTCGGTGGTCAGCGGCCTGATCTCGCTGACCGAACCGACCATGGTGGTCTTGCCGACGCCGAAGCCGCCCACGATCACCAGCTTCACCGCGGCCTGCGCGGTGTGCGGCAGGTGGTCCTCGGTGCGCGGGCCGGGGAGCGTGTCAGAGCCGTTGAAGTCCATGCATCACCGCTTCGAGGAGTGAACGGTCGGGGACCGCCTGGCGGACGATCGGGGCGCGCGCCTGCACCAGTTCGGCCGCGATCAGCTCGGTGATCAGTACGGTCACCGCGCTGAACGGCAGTTGGAGATAGGCCGAGAGCTCGGCCACGGACAGGGGGGCCGCGCAGAGCCGGAGCACCGCCGACTCCTCCGGTGACGCGGCCGGCTGGGGTGCGGAGCGCGCCACGATCAGCGTCACGAGGTCGAGTTCGGCCCGTGCGCCGTCCGCCGACCCGGCGATCGTGTACAGCCGCTCGGGGTTCCTTGGCGGCACCTGGCCGCCCGCCGGCTGGGGCCCCGGCGGGGGCGGGGGCGGCAGGTGTTGTCGCTGGTGCTGCGGCTGGCGCCGTTTGCGTCGTGGAGGTGTCATACGGTCTGCCCGTTCCGCCGGGGCGGACTGGTGAGATGGGCGCCGATCCGGACGACGAGGTCCCGCATCATGCCGCTCATCCGGCCCGGCTCGCAGGTCACGTCGGCCAGTACGGCGAGGTAGGCGTTGGCGCCGGCGTTCATCAGGTAGAAGTAGCCGCCCTCGATCTCGATGACGACGACCTTCATGTCCCCGGCGCCGGGGATCTCCTGGATGATGGCGCCGGCCAGGCTCTGCACGCCCGCGCAGGCGGCGGCCACCCGGTCCGCGGCGTCGGGGTCGCCGCCGTAGCGGGCGATGCGCAGTCCGTCGGCGGACAGCACCACGATCATCTCGATGCCCGGCACGCCGTCGTTCAGCTGCTTGAGCATCCAGTCCAGGTTCGCTCGCTGCTGGATCACTTGAGAGTCCCCTCGTCGTCGGCCTCGGTGGCCCCCTCGATGGGGTCGTCCGAATCGTTGAGCAGGTGCACGTACTTGGTGGGGTTGAGCGTGAAGTCGGTCAGCTCGGCGGCGGTGGCGTCCTCGGGCATGCCCTTGCGCAGGCCGTCCCAGAAGGCCTCCATCCACATGCCGGGCGGCCGGTCCATGAGCTTCTTGCGCTCGGGGTCGATCTCGGGCTCGGGTTCCGGCTCGGACCGGGTCTGGGACCAGATGGTCGGCCTGCCCTCGCGCTCGGCGCGTTCGATGGCGGCCTGTTCGGCGTACCGCTGGGTGAGCGAGGTCTTCACCCGGCTGCGGCGCTGGGGCAGACCGCCCGCGGTCCACTCGGTGACCTCCGGGACGTCGTCCTCCATGGAGATGCCGGCCGGGATCTTGGGGCTGGTGGGGCGGCGGCGCTTCGGCGGGCGCTTGGGGCCCTCGACGGCGCCGAGTTCGGGCTGGGGCACGCCGGTGGCGCCGATGCCGTGCGCGGCGCCGACGCCGGGCTCGGTGGTGGTCATGACGCGCGGGATGATGAGGATCGCGCGGACACCGCCGTAGGCGGAGGCGCGCAGCGAGACCTCCATGTCGAAGTGCTTGCAGAGCCGGCCGACGACGGCGAGGCCGAGGCGCGGGTTCTCGCCGAGGTTCTGCGCGTCGTCGCCGTTCTTGGCGTCCTCGATCATCTGCTCGATGCGGGCGCGGGACTCCTCGCTGAGGCTGACACCGGCGTCCTCGATCTCGACGGCGATACCGGCCTGCACCTCGGCGGCGGTGACGCGCACCTTGTTCGTGGGCGGCGAGTAGCGGGTGGCGTTGTCGAGGAGCTCGGCGGCGGCGTGGATGACCGGCTCGACGGCGGTGCCCTTGATGTTGATGTTGACGATGGAGCTCAGCTCGATGCGCCGGTACTCGAGGATGCGGGACATGGCGCCGCGCAGCACGCTGTAGAGGGAGACCGGCAGGGGCCACTGGCGTCCGGGGCGGCCGCCGCCGAGCACGGAGATGGTGTCGGCGAGCCGGCCGATCAGCGAGGTGCCGTGGTCGAGGCGGAGGAGGTCGTCGAAGACCTCGGGGTTGCGGCCGTGGTCCTCCTCCATCTCGCGCAGTTCCTTGGCCTGCTGGTGGACGATGGCCTGGACGCGGCGGGCGATGCTCACGAAGGAGCGCTCGGTGGCGTCGCGCATCGAGATCTCGTGGTCGGCGCCGCGCAGCGAGACGCGGAACATCTCGCGGTACGACTCGTGCAGTCCGCGCAGTTCGGGGTCGACGTCGTAGACGTTGGTCAGTACGTCCCGCAGCGGTTCGCCGGCGCGCAGCCGCAGCAGGCCGGTCGGAATGATGTCCGTGGCGAAGCGGGTGATCAGGTCGTCGTGGGCGGCGAGCCGGTGTTCCAGATACGCGCGGTGACGGGCGTGCTCGGCCCTGGTCTCGCGCAGGATGCGGCCCCGGCGGGCGGCCTCCGCGCCGGTGACGAGCACCAGCAGCACCGCCAGCGCCCCGCACAGGCCCACGGCGAGCCGGGCCGACGCCGGCACCAGGGCCATGGCGGCAGCGCTCGCGGCGGCCATCACTATGGCCGGCGGCAACAGGACGCGCGCATAGGGACGTTCACGGCGACCGGGAGGCTTCTGAACACTCACCATGGATGCCTTCTGAGACGAATCGGCTGGGTGTCGGGGGAGCATGGAAGGGGAAGGTTCATGGAACTGACGGGATCTTCGGGAGATTTGGGAACAGGCGCACGAATTCACCTCAACTCGGTGCGCCGCGGGCGAGCTTAGTCCGACCGGATCATCGCTGTGTCATATTCGGCAAGCACCGGAAATCCCTTGCGTGACAGGAGTACGCTCGGCTCCATTTACACGCACGGCTCCCATTCGAACACGTTCGGTCACCGTGAACGGGTATGCGAAGGTCACTCACCGTGATGAGTGAATAGGCGTCCGTCGGCTGACGAACGACGGCCCCCGCCCGGCGGACCCGCTCCCCTCACCCAAGGGGGCGCGTCCACCGGGCGGGGGCCCGGAGTTCACACCGTGCGGCGGCCGGTGGCCGCCTTCCGCTCAGCCCACCGACGAGTAGGCGACGACACCCCGCAGCACCTGCTCGACGGCCTTGCGCGCGGTCTTCGCCACGGTCGAGCCCTCGGCCGGCGCGGCCGCCGAGATCTGCCCGAGCACGTCGATCACCTGCTTGCACCAGCGCACGAAGTCGCCCGCCGGCATGTCCGCCTCGCGCAGCACCTCGTCGAGCGCCGTCCCGGAGGCCCACATGTACACGGCCCAGGCGAATCCCAGATCGGGCTCGCGCTGCCCGACGCCTTCGGTCTGGCTGATGCGGAAGTCCTCCTCCAGGGCGTCCAGCCGGCCCCAGATCCGCACCATCTCGCCGAGCGCGGCCTTCGCCTTCCCCGACGGCAGCTTCGGCGCCATCGCGTCGTCGCCGACCCGCGCCTCGTACACCAGCGCCGAGACGCAGGCGGCCAGTTCGGCCGGGCTCAGGCCCTCCCAGACGCCCTCGCGCAGGCACTCGCTGGCCAGCAGGTCCAGTTCGCCGTACAGCCGGGCGAGCCGCTTGCCGTGCTCGGTGACCTCGTCACCGCGCAGGTAGTCCATCTCGGTCAGCAGGGCGACGATCCGGTCGAACGTGCGGGCGATCGTGTTCGTCCGGCCCTCGATGCGGCGCTCCAGCTGCGAGGTGTCCCGCAGCAGCCGGTGATACCGCTCCGCCCACCGCGCGTGGTCCTCACGGTCGTTGCAGCCGTGGCAGGGGTGCGCGCGGATCGCCGTCCGCAGCCGGGCGATCTCCCGGTCGTCCGCGGCCTGCGAACGCTTCTTGCGGGCCCGGTCCGGCGGGATGTGCCCGGCCTTGGTGCGCAGCGCCGACGCCAGATCCCGACGCGACTGCGGGGAACGCGGGTTGAAGCTCTTCGGGATCCGCATCCGGTCCAGCGGCTCGACCGGCACCGGGAAGTCCATCGACGCCAGCCGCTTCACCTGCCGTTCGGCGGTCAGCACCAGCGGGCGCGGGCCGTCGTGGTGGTCGAAGCCGCGGTGCCCGTTGGAACGGCCGGCGGGCAGACCCGGGTCCAGCACCAGCGCCAGGCCCGCGTACTTGCCGGTGGGCACGTGGATCACGTCGCCCGGCTTGAGCTTCTCCAGCGCGACGGCGGCCTCGGCACGCCGCTGGCTCGCACCCTGGCGGGCCAGCTCCGTCTCCCGGTCCTTCAGCTGGCGGCGCAGCTGCGCGTACTCCTCGAAGTCACCGAGGTGGCAGGTCATGGAGGCCTTGTAGCCCTCCAGGCCCTCCTCGTTGCGCTGCACCTGCCGGGAGATCCCGACGACCGACTTGTCGGCCTGGAACTGCGCGAAGGAGGTCTCCAGCAACTCCCGCGAGCGGTGCCGGCCGAACTGCTCCACCAGGTTGACCGCCATGTTGTACGACGGCTTGAAGCTGGAGCGCAGCGGATACGTACGCGTGCCCGCGAGACCGGCCAGGTGCTCGGGGCTCATGCCGCGCTGCCAGAGCACCACGGCGTGGCCCTCGACGTCGATGCCGCGGCGGCCGGCCCGGCCGGTCAGCTGCGTGTACTCGCCGGGCGTGATGTCGGCGTGCTGCTCGCCGTTCCACTTGACGAGCTTCTCCAGCACCACCGAACGGGCGGGCATGTTGATGCCGAGCGCGAGCGTCTCGGTCGCGAACACGGCCTTCACCAGGCCGCGCACGAACAGCTCCTCGACGACCTCCTTGAACGTCGGCAGCATGCCCGCGTGGTGGGCGGCGATGCCCCGCTCCAGGCCCTCCAGCCACTCGTAGTAGCCGAGGACGTGCAGGTCCTCCGGCGCGATGTGCGCCGTGCGCTCCTCGACCAGGGCGCGGACCGTGTCCCGCGCCTCCTCGTCGTTGAGCCGCAGACCCGCGTACAGGCACTGCTGGACCGCGGCCTCGCAGGCGGCGCGGCTGAAGATGAACGTGATCGCGGGCAGCAGACCCTCGGAGTCCAGGCGCTCGATGACCTCCGGGCGGCCCGGCGTCCACACCCGTGAGCGCTGCCGGCGCTCCCGCTCCCGGTCGGCCTCGCGCATCGCACGGCCGCGCCGGCGGTCCTGGTACGACGGCCGGGTGGCCTCCATGCGGGCGAGGCGGGCGAGGTCGGGGTTGACGGCCTTCTTGTGGCCCTCGCCCTCCTCGAACAGGTCGTACATCCGCCGCCCGGCGAGCACGTGCTGGAACAGCGGCACGGGCCGGTGCTCGGAGACGATCACCTCGGTGTCGCCGCGGACGGTGTCCAGCCAGTCGCCGAACTCCTCCGCGTTGGACACGGTCGCCGACAGCGACACGAGGGTCACCGACTCCGGCAGGTGAATGATCACTTCCTCCCATACGGCACCGCGGAAGCGGTCGGAGAGGTAGTGCACCTCGTCCATGACCACGTAGCCGAGGCCGAGGAGGGTCTGGGAGCCCGCGTACAGCATGTTCCGCAGGACCTCGGTGGTCATCACGACCACCGGCGCCTCGGAGTTCACGCTGTTGTCGCCGGTGAGCAGGCCGACCTTGTCGGCGCCGTAGCGGCGGCACAGGTCGGCGTACTTCTGGTTCGACAGCGCCTTGATGGGTGTCGTGTAGAAGCACTTCTTGCCCTGCTGGAGGGCGAGGTGGACGGCGAACTCGCCCACGATCGTCTTGCCCGAGCCGGTGGGGGCGGCCACCAGCACGCCCTTCCCCGCCTCGAGCGCCTGGCAGGCCTCGATCTGGAAGGGGTCGAGGCCGAAGTCGTACATCTCGCGGAAGGACGCGAGCGCGGTGGCCTGCTCGGCTGCCCGCCTGCGGGCTGCCGCGTACCGCTCGGCCGGTGAGAGGTCCTCTGTCATCGTACTTTCGAGCGTACCGGGCCCCACTGACAACAGGACGATCATTATCGGGAACGGGCACCGATCGACCGGAGCACACGGATGCCCCCGTCCCGGTGGGACGAGGGCATCGCACAGCGGACCGCGGAGCGGTCCGGCGCGGCTCAGGTGACGTCGTCGTAGCCGTTGACCCGGTCCGTGCTCGCCTGCTCGGGCAGCGCCCGCGCGGCCGGGATGGGCTCGACCGCCCCGATCTCCTCGGGCGTGAGATCCAGCTCGGAGGCCTCGTCGTCCCCGGGTCCTGCCGCGTCGCGGCGCAGCTTGCGGCGGTCGTTGAGCAGCGAGAAGCCGACGGCCCCGAAGTACAGCACCCAGATCGGTCCCGCGAGCGCCAGCATCGACAGCGGGTCCGTGCTCGGCGTGGCCACGGCCGCGAAGACGGTGATGCCGAGGATCATCGCCCGCCACCAGCCGAGCATCCGCCGGCCCGTCAGCACCCCGGTGAGGTTGAGCATGATCAGCAGCAGCGGCAGCTCGAAGGAGAGACCGAAGACGAGCACCATGCGGGTGACGAGCTGGAGCAGGTCGTCGAGCGGCAGCAGGTTCTTGATGTCGCCGTTCGGCGTGAAGTCGATCAGCACCTTCGCGGTGGTCGGCAGCACCTTGTACGCGAAGAACGCACCGCCGAAGAACAGCGGGGCGCCGGTGAAGACGAAGGCGTAGGCGTACTTCTTCTCGTGCTGGTGCAGACCCGGCGCGACGAACGCCCACAGCTGGTACAGCCAGATCGGCGACGCGAGGACCACGCCCGCCGTCAGCGAGACCTGCAGGGCCAGCGTGAAGGGCGCGAGCAGGCCGTTGATCGTGATCTCCGCGCAGGTGTGCTTGTCCGAGGACTTCGCCAGCTGCTCGAAGGTCTCCTGGCAACCCACCGAGTCGAGGATCGGCTTCGTCAGGAAGTTGATGATGTCGTTGTAGAAGAAGGCCGCGACGACCGTCACGATGACGATGGCCAGCATGGCCTTCGCGAGCCGGTTGCGGAGCTCACGAAGGTGATCCGCGAGGGGCATCCGCCCCTCGGGATCTCTCTCCTTCTTGCGGGCAGGCTTGAGCAACCCACGTCCTCATCTCGTGCGGCGGGCCGGGGCGTTCCGGCCCTGCGTCAGCGCTGGGTGGAATCCGTCGGCTCGTTGACCGGCCGCGAGCTGGTCACGTCGCCGGGGGCCGCCTTGATGGTGCGCTGGGCCGGGGGCTGCTCGTTGGACGCGGGCGCCTGCTGGGAGGAGTTGCCCTCTTCCTTCATCGCCTTGGCCTCGCTCTTGAGGATGCGCGCGGACTTGCCGAGCGAGCGGGCCATGTCCGGAAGCTTCTTCGCGCCGAACAGCAGGATGATGACGACGAGGATGAGAATGATCTCGGGAGCTCCGAGCCTTCCGAACATAAGTCTTTACCTTCTCACCGAGGCGGCTGGGGGTGGGCGCTGTCCGACCCGTCGGACATGCGTCCGATGGTCGTGCTGTCAGCGATCGTAACGCTCAGGGGTAAACGTCAGGCAATCCCCGTGCGTACTCCCGGTCAGCGGCACGGGCCTCGTTCGCCGCACCACGACCAGCAGCGTACCTTTCCCGATGGGCAGCATGACAGGGCGAAGTGACGCAAACCGCTTGTGCCGCCCACCTCACCCGCGTCCCCGCGACGGCTCAGAGCGCGTCCACCGCGCGGGACGCGCTCGCCACGGACCGCTCCAGATCCTCCGCCGCCCGGTCGATACGGCTCGCCGAGGCCGCCACCTGCCGCCCCAGACGCCGCGCCTCCACGAAGACCCGGACGGCGAGCACCCCCAGAACGGCGAGACCCAGGAAACCCACGGCTACCGCGAACATCGGCCAGAACATGCCACCGAGCCTAGACCGTCTCCCGCCGCCGGACGCAGCCGCCTACGCCGTGGAGTGCAGCCGCAGGGTGCGCACCCCGCCGCCGGTGAGCAGCTCCACCACCCGCTCCCCCGCCGGCTTGCGGACCGCCGCCCCGCACTCGGGGCAGGTGAAGGAGTAGAACGTCGTCCGGCTGCTCCCGCCGATCGCGAGCCGCAGGGCACTCGCCGCCAGTTCGAAACGGCCCCGGCAGTCCGGGCAGCCCGCTCTGAACATCACCGGGACCGCTCTTCTCATCCCGGCGAAGGCCGCCGCCACCGTCATCCCGCCCGCGCCCGACCCCGGAGACTCGCTCAAATCCCTCGCTCCTTCGTAGCTGGTCGCCGACACCCGGGCCGCGGCGGCCGGTGCCGCCCACCGCGGCTCACTCCGGCCGCTCGTCCCCGCCGCCGGCACCCCGCACCGCGACCGGCGGCACGTCGTACGCCGCCAGCGCCTGTCCGGCCGCGCTGCGGGCACTGTCGGCCAGCTCCGGCGGCGAGACGATCCTGCCGTCGCGGCCCAGCCGCAGCGCCAGCCGGCGCAGGGACGCCGGATCGGGGGTCCGCAGAGTGATACGCAACCCGCCGTCCGGAAGCTCATCGGCGCTGTCGTGCGGGTAGTACTCGGCGACCCAGCGGCCGCCCGGACCGACCTCGACGACGACCTCCGGATCCTCCGCCGCCGGCTGCACCAGCGCCTCGGACAGATCCCGCAGCTCGATCTCCGGCGGCGCGGACGGCTCGTCCAGGATCCGGATCTCCGCGACCCGGTCCAGCCGGAAGGTGCGCCGGGCCTCCGAGCGCCGGCACCACGCCTCGACGTACGTGTGCCCGACACTGACCAGGCGGATCGGGTCGATCTCGCGCTCGGTGACCTCGTCACGGGCCGGCGAGTAGTAGCGGATCCACAGCCGGCGGCGCTCGGAGATCGCCCGGTCGACATCGGCGAACACCCCGCCCTCGGACTCGAACGTCACCGACAGCCGGGAACTGGCACCGGCCACCTCACCGGCCGCCGTCTCCACCTTCGCGGTGGCCCGCAGCAGGGCCTGGCGGTCGCTCTCCCGCAGCCCCGGCAGCGTCGACACGGCACGGGCCGCCACCAGCAGCGCGGTGGCCTCGTCGGCGGCGAGCCGCAGCGGCTCCGCCGCCTCCTCGCCGAGCGCCGCCGGGTTGTGCCACCAGATGCGCTCGCCGTCGGTGTCGATGTCCAGCAGATCCCCGCCGCGGAAGCTCGTCCCGCACATCGGCAGCAGATCGAGGTCGGCGACCAGCTCGTCCTCGCTGATGCCGAAGGCACGGGCGACGTCCGCGATCCGGGCACCCGGACGCTCCCGCAGATAGGTCACCAGGGAGAGCATCCGCCGGGTCTGGTCGATGGCGTTCACGGGCCTGGCCGGTTTGCCTGCCACTGTCCTGCTCCCCCTCAGCCCTTGGCCACGGCACGCAGCCGGTCCACCACGTCCGCCCGCAGCTCGGCCGGTTCCAGCACCACCACGTCGGGCCCGAACTCCACCAGCCAGGCATCCAGACCGTGCCCGTACGGGATCTCCAACTCGTCCCAGCCGTCACCGAGTTCCCGCACCCCGACGGCCTTCGCCCGCAAGGGGTAACCGGCACCTGACCGCAGCCGGATCAGCGCCGAACGGTCCGCGATCTCCCCCGCCCAGCCCGCCACGGTCTCCCGCACGGTGACGACGTCGGGCACCGGCGCGGTGAAGCCCGTACCCCGGGAACGCACCCGGCCCGTGATCCGCGAGAGCCGGAAGACACGCTCGGCGCCCCGGTCCCGGTCCCAGCCCGCCAGGTACCAGTGGCCGCGCCAGCACTCCAGCGCCCACGGCTCCACATGCCGCGGCTCCGGATGCACGGCGGAGGCCTTGCGGTAGTCGAACAGCACCGGCCGGCGGTCCCGGCAGGCCAGCATCAACGGCTCGAAGGCCGCCTCGTGCACCGGGATGCGCGGCTCCAGCGCCCCGTGCGCCTCGTACGGATCGACGTCCTCCGGCAGCCCCGCCGCACGCAGCTTCTGCAGGGCGCCACTGGCCGCACCGGCCAGCCGGGCCTGCTGCCACACCTTCGCGGCCAGACCCAGGGCCGCGGCCTCCTCGGCGTCCAGGGTGATCGGCGGCAGCCGGTTGCTGTCCCGGCGGGCGAGATAGCCGACCTCGCCCTCGAGGTTCTCCACCGTCTCGATGACCAGGCCCAGCTCGCGCAGGTCGTCCTTGTCACGCTCGAACATCCGGTTGAACGAGTCGTCGTTCCCCGCTTCGAGGTAGGCCTCGATGGACTCGCGCAGCTCACGCTTGCTGAGCGGCCGCCGTGTCCCGAGCAGACACAACGCGAGGTTCATCAGCCGCTCGGCCTTGGCAATGGCCATCGACGCCCTTCGCCTTCCCTATGGTGCTTCCGACCGATGACCGTACCGCTCCCAGGTGTCCGGACAAAAGCCGGACCAGGAAGGTGACCCCTCCTGATCGGCAAGCGGCAACGAAGAAGGGCCCGCGCGTACCGCACGGGCCCCCTTCCGACCGGATCCGGTCAGCGCCTGGTCACACCGACCAGGTCGCAGACGAAGATCAGCGTCTCACCCGGAGCGATACGGCCACCCGCACCGCGGTCGCCGTAGGCCAGATGCGCGGGAATGACCAGCTGACGGCGGCCACCCACCTTCATGCCCTGCACGCCCTTGTCCCAGCCCTGGATGACCTGGCCGACACCGAGCTGGAAGTCCAGCGGGGTACCGCGGTTCCAGGAGGCGTCGAACTCCTCACCGGTGGAGAACGCGACGCCCACGTAGTGGACCTTGACGAAGTCGCCGGCCGAGGCGACCTCGCCGTCGCCCTCCCAGATGTCCTTGATCTCGAGGTCAGCCGGGGGCTCGCCGCCCGGGAAGTCGATCTCGGGCTTCTCGATGCTCACGTCAAAAGCTCCTGCTTGTGTACGACACGAAACGCGGACAGTCTTTCATCCCCGCAGCTCTCCCGCCCGCCACGGACGCACCGCGCCCTACATCGCGGCGAGGATGTCCACCGTGAAGACCAGGGTGGAGTCCTTCTTGATGACCCCGCCGGTCGGCGGCTTGTCGCCGTACCCCAGCTCCGGCGGCACCACGACCAGCACCCGGCTGCCGACCTTCTTGCCCGTCAGCCCCTGCGCCAGACCCTTCACCGTCTGCTCCATCTGCTCCAGCGAGAACTGGCTCAGCCGGCCCGAGCCGTACGTCCGCTGGAA
This sequence comes from Streptomyces albidicamelliae, assembly GCF_025642175.1. Lineage (NCBI taxonomy): Bacteria > Bacillati > Actinomycetota > Actinomycetes > Kitasatosporales > Streptomycetaceae > Streptomyces > Streptomyces albidicamelliae. The sequence continues at coordinate 1,953,935 of NZ_CP106795.1, forward strand.
GGTCTTCCCGCCCTCCCAGACCAGGCCCTGGAACTGGCACAGCACCGTCTGGTCGGCCTTCAGCTCCGGACCGTCACCCTCCAGCACATACGCCGACACCAGCTTCTTCGGCGGGTCCGACTTCGGCACCGTCACCTTCGGCACCTGCCCGTCGGTGTTCGTGGCCACCTTCGGCAGCGCCGGATCATCCTGAGCCACCGGCTTGCCCTGGGCGGAACTCTTCGAGTTGAAGGACTCGATCAGATCGATCACGAACACCAGCGTGTCCGTCCCCTTGATCCCCGCGTCCGGCTGGCCCGCCTTGCCGTACCCCAGCTCCGGCGGCACCGCGATCTCCACCCGGCTGCCGGTCTTCTTGCCCGCCAGCGCATACCGCCAGCCGTCGATGATCGTCCCCTGCGCCAGCTGCATCAGCAGCGGACGCCCCCGGTCGTAGGAGTTGTCGAAGACCTTGGCGGTGTCCCAGATCTGGCCCAGGTAGTTCGCCTGGATGAAGTCGTTCTCCGCGATCGTGCGGCCACTGCCCGCGATCACCGTCTTCACCGCAAGGTTCGGCGACGGATCCCCCGTCCCCTTCGCCACGGTCGGCTTCTCACCGAACTTCTTGCCCGCCGTGATCGCCGGCAGGGGCCCGTCCACGATCTTCGGCGGCGGCGCGCTCGACACCGAGGGCGACGGCGAGGCGCCCTTGCTCGCGCCGGACTTGTCGTCACCGCAGGCGGAGAGCGTGACGAGTCCCGCGGGAAGGGCGGCGAGGAGGAGTGAACGTCGGCGCACGGAAGGCCTCGTAATCGGTCGATCTTGTGGTGGGCGTGCGCGCAACTCTACGACGTGAGAAGGGCGCCGTACGGTAAACGTACGGCGCCCGTGTGGCGTTCCGGCATTTCAGGGCCCGAACGCTTGACTCGCCCGCTTTTCGCTACATTCCGGCGATCAGCTTCTCCACCCGGTCGTCCACCGAACGGAACGGGTCCTTGCACAACACGGTCCGCTGCGCCTGGTCGTTGAGCTTCAGATGCACCCAGTCCACCGTGAAGTCCCTGCGCTGCTCCTGCGCCCGCCGGATGAAGTCACCGCGCAACCGCGCCCGAGTGGTCTGCGGCGGCACCGACTTGCCCTCGAAGATCTTCAAGTCGTTGCAGATCCGGGCGGCTTGCCCCTTCTTCTCCAGCAGGTAGTACAGACCACGACGACGGTGGATGTCGTGATACGCGAGGTCTATCTGCGCGACCCGCGGATGCGACATCGTCATGTTGTGCTTCGCCCGGTACCGCTCGATGAGCTTGTACTTCATCACCCAGTCGATCTCGGTGCCGATCCGGTCGAGCTCCTCCGTCTCGATCGCGTCCAGCGTGCGGCCCCACAGCTCCAGCACCTGCGCGACCGTACCCGTACGGATACCGCGCCGGTCGCAGAAGTCCACGGCCTTGTCGAAGTACTCGCGCTGCACCTCCAGCGCCGACGCCTCCCGGCCACTGGCCAGACGCACCTTGCGCCGGCCGGTGATGTCATGACTGACCTCCCGGATCGCCCGGATCGGGTTCTCCAGCGTGAGGTCACGCATCACCGTGCCCGCCTCGATCATGCGCAGCACCAGATCGGTCGCCCCGACCTTCAGCAGCATGGTCGTCTCGGACATGTTCGAGTCGCCCACGATGACGTGCAGCCGGCGGTAACGCTCGGCGTCCGCGTGCGGCTCGTCGCGGGTGTTGATGATCGGACGGGAACGCGTCGTCGCCGAGGAGACGCCCTCCCAGATGTGCTCCGCGCGCTGGCTCACGCAGTACACCGCACCGCGCGGCGTCTGCAGCACCTTGCCCGCACCGCACAGCAGCTGCCTCGTCACCAGGAACGGAATGAGGATGTCCGCGAGCCGGGAGAACTCCCCGTGCCGTGCCACCAGATAGTTCTCGTGACACCCGTAGGAGTTGCCCGCCGAGTCGGTGTTGTTCTTGAAGAGGTAGACGTCGCCCGCGATTCCCTCCTCGTGCAGGCGTCGTTCCGCGTCCACCAGGAGTCCTTCGAGAATGCGCTCGCCGGCCTTGTCGTGGGTGACCAACTCGGTCACGTTGTCACATTCGGGTGTCGCGTATTCCGGATGCGATCCCACGTCGAGATAGAGCCGGGCGCCGTTCCGCAGAAAGACATTGCTGCTACGGCCCCATGACACGACACGGCGGAAGAGGTACCGCGCCACCTCGTCAGGCGACAGGCGGCGCTGTCCCCTGAACGTGCACGTGACGCCGTACTCGTTCTCCAGCCCGAAAATGCGGCGGTCCATGACTGAACATTACGCCCGATCCCCCGAGCTGAAACGGGGTTCGGCAGCACGATTTGGATCATTTTCCGATGAAGCCGCAACGACCGCGCCCCGCGCGGGAGCTGCGAGGACCCGCCCCGTGGCCAGCAGGACCAGCAACGACACCGCCCCCGCCGCCCCCGGCAGCGCGAAACCCCACAGCGTGCCCCCCGCCTGGACCACCGGCCCCGCCAGGCCCGTTCCCACCGACGCGCCTACGGTGAACGTCGTCACAAGCCAGGAGAAAGCCTCGGTGACCGTCCCCGCCGGCGCGTGCCGGTCCACGATGATGAACGCACAGGCGATGCACGGCGCCAGGAACACACCCGACACCACACTCAGCAACACCATCGCCACCGCACCCGGCATCAGCATCAGCGGCAGGTAACACACCGCCAGAAGAGCCACCAGCACCCGCAGTCGCCGCTCCGGCACACCCGCCCACCGCCGGGCCCCGTACACCGTCCCGCCGGCCAGCGCACCCAGCCCCAGCCCCGCCATCAGCCACCCGTACACCGCGTCCCCACCGTGACCGTCCGCGTACGACACCGACGCGACCGTGATGGAACCCAGCGCGATCCCCACGAACAGGAAGGCCGCCAGCAGCGCCAACAGCCCCGGCGAACGCAGCGCACCCAGCCAGTGCGCCTCACGCGGAGCCGACCGCCACGCGCGCGAAGGCGGCGACACCACCACCGACAGCGCACCCAGCACACCCAGCAGACTCAGCACCAGCAGGGCCGCCCGCTCGTCCCACACCGACACGCACACCGTCACCAGCAGCGGCCCGACCGTGAACATGATCTCCTGCGCCACCGCGTCCATCGCGTACGCCGTGTGCACCTGCTCCTCACGGCGCAGCACCGACGGCCACAGCGCCCGCAGACCGCCCTCCAGCGGCGGAGTGAACAGACCGGACGCCGCAACCGCCGCGTACGCCACCGGCAGCGGATCCGTCCCCGAGAAGGCGAAGACCGTCATCGCGAGCGCCGAGAGCACCGCCGCCGGAAACTGCACCCGCGGCTGCCCGTACAGGTCCACCAGCCGGCCCAGCATCGGCTGGCCCACGGCGTTCGCCACGCCGTACACCGCCGCCAGCGCGCCCGCGAGGCTGTACGTGCCGCCCTCCGCGCGCACGAACAGCACCAGCGCGATCGCGGCCGTCGCGTTGGGCAGCCGCCCCACCAGGGTGCCCGTGAGCAGCCGCAACGCGTGCCGCGCCCGCAGGATCTCCAGGTATCCCGTGGCCATGTCCAGCCTCCAACGGCTCGCCCGGGACGCCTCGACGGCCCGAAGTGTTACGTATAACGCCCCCCGTCATACGTACCATGTGCGCAGTTCACCCGTCCAGACGACCGTACGTGAGCCCCGGACACCCCGACGGCGAACCACCAGAAGAGGAGCACGCCCCCGGTGGCACGCAGCAGCACGCGCCCGACCAGCCGTGACGTCGCCCAGGCAGCCGGAGTCTCCCAGGCCGCCGTCTCCCTCGTCCTCGGCGACAAATGGCGCGGCCGCGTCTCCGAGACCACCGCCGAACGCGTCCGCGAAGCCGCCCGCGACCTCGGCTACCGCCCCAACCTCGCCGCCCGCAACCTCCGCCTCGGCCACACCCGCACCGTCCTCCTCGTCGTCCCCGCCCTCACCACCGAATTCTTCGCCGGCGTCTACACCGGCGCCGCACGCGTCGCCGCCGACCACGGCTTCGGCGTCGTCCTCTACCCCTCCCCCGAAGGCATCGGCCCCGCCCGCGACCCCTTCGCCTCCGCCCAGGCCGCCCTCGACGGCGTCATCGCCTCCTCCATGGCCGCCGACGCCCTCACCGCCATCCGCGGCGACCAACTCCCCCTCGTCATGCTCGACAGCGACCCCAACGGCAGCCTCGGCGCCGCCACCGTCAACCTCGACATCACCGACGGCATCCGCCAGATCACCGACCACCTCCTCACCCTCGGCCACCGCGACGTCCTCCACCTCGCCGCCGACGTCCCCTCCTGGACCTTCGACGTACGCCGGCACGCACTCGCGGCCCGCATGGCCGCCACACCCGGCACCCACCTCCGCACCGCCCACGCCCCGATCTCCATCGAAGGCGCCCTCACCGCCACCACCACCGCACTCACCGCACCCGGCCCCCGCCCCACCGCCATCGTCTGCGACGACGACAAACTCGCCGCCGGCGCCTACAAAGCCCTGCGCCGCCTCGGCCTGCGCATCCCCCAGGACATCTCCGTCACCGGCCTCGACGACCTCGCCCTCGCCACCGCCCTCGACCCCGAACTCACCACCGTCCGACTCGACGCCGAACTCTTCGGCGAACGCGGCATGCACGCCCTCCTCGCCGTCCTGGACGGCCGCGAGCCCGACCGCCAGGACATCCCCGTCCACCTCGTCGTCCGCGGCTCCACAGCCCCGCCACACACCCCCTGAACGGCCGCGTGCCCCGCCCGGGAAACCCGGACGGGGCACACACCGTCGATCACGGACCGGCCGAACGACCGCTACTCCTCCTCGGCGCTCTCCGCCTCCGTCGCCGCCCCGCCCGCCTCCAGCAGACGCGCCAGCTGACGACCCACGATCCGCTTGAACTTCCGCTTCTGCGGACGCGTACGGTCCAGCACCGCCACCTCCAGCCGCTCCGCGGGAATCTCCCGCTCACTGCCATTGGTGTCCCGCGACAACGCCTGCACGGCCAGCTTCAGAGCCTCCGCCAGCGTCATCCCCTCACGATGCCGCTGATCGAGGAAACTGCTGATCTGCTCCGCGTTGCCACCCACCGCCACGGAACCGTGCTCGTCCACGATCGAACCGTCGTGCGGCAGCCGGTAGATCTGATCGCCCTCAGGCGTCTCCCCCACCTCCGCCACGACCAGCTCCACCTCGTACGGCTTCTCGGCCGCCGAGGAGAAGATCGTGCCCAGCGTCTGCGCGTACACGTTCGCCAGACCACGCGCGGTCACGTCGTCCCGGTCATAGGTGTACCCACGCAGATCCGCGTACCGCACCCCACCGATCCGCAGATTCTCGTACTCGTTGTACTTCCCGGCGGCCGCGAAGCCGATCCGGTCGTAGATCTCGCTGAACTTGTGCAGCGCACGGGACGGGTTCTCACCGACGAACACGATGCCGTCGGCGTACTGGAGAACGACCAGGCTGCGGCCCCGGGCGATGCCCTTGCGGGCGTACTCCGCCCGGTCGGCCATGGCCTGCTGAGGTGAGACATAGAACGGCGTCGACACCGGTTATCCGTCCCTTTCTGTCATGGTCACTGGATCACCTTGAAAACACACCGCGGCCCGCGCTCAGAGCAGGGCGGCCTTGGGACCGTCCGGCTCCTCCAGACGCTTCTGGAGCACCGCGCGCGCGACCCCGGAGGCCTCGTCCTCCGTGAGCCGGCGGAAACCGTCCTCGGTGATCACCGTGATGATCGGGTAGATCCGGCGGGCGACATCGGGACCACCGGTCGCCGAGTCGTCGTCGGCCGCGTCGTAGAGGGCCTGCACCACCAGCGTGGTCGCCTGCTCCTCGGACAGGTCGTCACGGAACAGCTTCTTCATCGCACCCCGCGCGAAGATCGAGCCGGAACCCGTCGCCGCGAAATGGGTCTCCTCGGAACGCCCGCCCGTCACGTCGTACGAGAAGATCCGGCCCCTCTCCCGGTCCACGTCGTACCCCGCGAACAGCGGGACGACGGCCAGACCCTGCATGGCCATCCCCAGGTTCGACCGGATCATCGTCGACAACCGGTTGGCCTTGCCCTCCAGCGACAGCTGGGCGCCCTCGACCTTCTCGAAGTGCTCCAGCTCCAGCTGGAACAGCTTGACCATCTCCACGGCGAGACCCGCCGTGCCGGCGATACCGACGGCCGAGTACTCGTCCGCCGGGAACACCTTCTCGATGTCCCGCTGCGCGATCATGTTCCCCATCGTGGCCCGGCGGTCACCGGCGAGGACCACACCACCGGGGAACGTCACCGCCACGATGGTCGTCCCGTGCGGCGCCTCGAGCACACCCTGCGTGGGCGGCAGCTGCCGCTTGCCCGGCAGCAGCTCGGGCTGGTGCTCGGAGAGGAAATCCATGAACGAGGAGGATCCCGGCGTCAGGAAGGCAGCTGGTAGACGCCCGGTGCCACGAGTATTGGCTTCCACGAGTTTCCTTCCAGGTAGGCGGCGGCCCGGCGGACGGCGTCGGGATCGTCTCCCAACTTGCCGATGGCCGAATTGCAGTTGAAGCACAGTACGCCACGGACCCTACCCGTCTTGTGGCAGTGATCCACATGTACGGCCGGAGCGTTCAGGCAGATCACACAGAGTCCGCGCTGGGAGACGACCATCGCGTCCCGCTGGGCCTCGGTGAGCCCGTAGGAGCGCTTCAGGTGATCGGCGCGCCCCTTCTGGGCACGGCAGGCTTTGCAGCTTGTCGACAGCCCATCGGAAGCCGTCGCGTTGCGGTGCCACTCACTGTGCGGCTTGATCACCCCGCAGCGTCGACAGAACTTGTGCCCCTCCGGTGTTTCCACCGGGGGTCGCACGTTTTTCCCCTTGGCCAGTTGCCGCGCCTGATGGTAGGCAGCCGCGCATTCCCGGCAATAGGCCTGCAGCCCGTCACGCACAGCCTTGTTTCGCGCGAACGCCGCCCGCGGCTTGTTCTGCTTGCACCGCGAGCAGCGCTTCGCGTCGTCTAGGCCTTCCAACTTCCGACTCCCCCGCCACCTTCGATTCGAAGGAAGAACCTACTCTCCACCCTTCTGAACGAAGGAGCGCACGAAGTCCTCGGCATTTTCCTCTAGGACATCGTCGATTTCGTCCAGCACCGAGTCCACGTCGTCCGACAGCTTCTCGTGCCGTTCCTTGAGGTCTTCCGAGGCCTGTGCTTCCTGCGTCTGCTCCTCGGCCTGTTCGGTCGAGTGCGTCGCCTTCTGCTGGCCGCCGCCGGTGTCCTTGGTTGCCATAACCCTCACCCCGCTCAGTTCGCCTGCCGATCGGTGATGATCAGACCCTACAAGCCGGGTCCGACATCGGCCCCGCAGTTTCCACAACGTGCGGGGGCCACCTCGATGATTCCCGGGCGGGGGGATTTCCACCCCGCCCGCCCGGAGCGGTACGAGTACCCGCTGGTCGCGCTCAGCCGCCTGACAGGACCCTGACCAGGTCTTCCGCGGTGCGGCAGCGGTCGAGCAGTTCCTTGACGTGATTTCGCGTTCCGCGTAGCGGTTCCAGGGTTGGGACGCGCTGCAGCGAGTCGCGGCCGGGGAGGTCGAAGATGACCGAGTCCCAGGAGGCGGCGGCGACGTCGTCGGCGTACTGCTCCAGGCAGCGGCCGCGGAAGTACGCGCGCGTGTCCTCCGGCGGCTTCGTACGGGCCCTGTCGACCTCGGCCTCGTCCAGGAGCCGCTTGATGCGTCCGCGGGCCGCCAGGCGGTTGTAGAGGCCCTTCTCGGCCCGTACGTCGGCGTACTGGAGGTCGACGAGGTGGAGCCGGGCGGCGTCCCAGTCGAGGTCGTCGCGGCGGCGGTAGCCCTCCATGAGTTCGCGCTTGGCGACCCAGTCGAGTTCGCCGGCGAGGCTCATGGGGTCGTTCTCCAGCCGGGTGAGGGTGTCCTCCCAGCGGCTGAGGACGTCCGTGGTCTGGTCGTCGGCGTCGGCGCCGTGGCGTTCCTCGACGTACTTGCGGGCGAGCTCGAAGTACTCCATCTGCAGCTGGACGGCGGTGAGTGTGCGGCCGCTGCGGAGGGTGACGAGGCGCTTGAGGGAGGGGTCGTGGGAGACCTGGTGGAGGGTGCGGACGGGCTGGTCGACGGCCAGGTCGACGGCGATGAAGCCGTCCTCGATCATGGACAGGACCAGGGCGGTGGTGCCCAGCTTGAGGTAGGTGGAGATCTCGGAGAGGTTGGCGTCGCCGATGATGACGTGCAGGCGGCGGTACTTCTCCGCGTCGGCGTGGGGTTCGTCGCGGGTGTTGATGATGGGGCGCTTGAGCGTGGTCTCGAGGCCGACCTCGACCTCGAAGTAGTCCGCGCGCTGGCTGAGCTGGAAGCCGTGTTCGTGGCCGTCCTGGCCGATGCCGACGCGGCCGGCGCCGGCGAAGACCTGGCGGGAGACGAAGAAGGGCGTGAGGTGCCGCACGATGTCCGAGAAGGGGGTCTCCCGCTTCATCAGGTAGTTCTCGTGCGTGCCGTAGGAGGCGCCCTTGTTGTCGGTGTTGTTCTTGTAGAGGTGGATGGGCTGGGCGCCGGGGAGCTGGGCGGCGCGTTCGGCGGCCTCGGCCATGATGCGTTCGCCGGCCTTGTCCCAGAGGACGGCGTCGCGGGGGTTGGTGACCTCGGGGGCGCTGTATTCGGGGTGGGCGTGGTCGACGTAGAGGCGTGCGCCGTTGGTGAGGATCACGTTGGCGAGGCCGATGTCCTCGTCGGTGAGCTGGCTGGAGTCGGCGGCCTCCCGGGCGAGGTCGAAGCCTCGCGCGTCGCGCAGCGGGTTCTCCTCCTCGAAGTCCCAGCGGGCCCGGCGGGCCCGGTGCATCGCCGCGGCGTAGGCGTTGACGATCTGGGACGAGGTGAGCATGGCATTGGCGTTGGGGTGGCCGGGGACGGAGATCCCGTACTCCGTCTCGATGCCCATTACTCGCCGTACGGTCATGCGGCCCTCCTTGCCCGGCGGCACCCTCGGTCGTGGGCGTCGCTCAAGTACCGCTGGCGCTCCGGTGCGTGTGCGGTGCCCGTCCCCGCACTGCGCGATTCGGCGGTAGGAACGAGCCTAGAACGCCTTTGCGCTGGTGGGGAGATCATTTGCGTCATTGGCTGCTCCGGTCGTGGCCTGAAAAACGCAAGGGCTGCGGGTACCCGGTGAGGGCACCCGCAGCCGCCCTGCTTTTACAGGTACTGACCGGTGTTCGCCACCGTGTCGATGGAGCGTCCCGTGTCCGCGCCCTGCTTTCCGGTGATGAGGGTACGGATGTAGACGATCCGTTCGCCCTTCTTTCCGGAGATCCGGGCCCAGTCGTCGGGGTTGGTGGTGTTGGGCAGGTCCTCGTTCTCCTTGAACTCGTCCACGCAGGCCTGGAGGAGGTGGGAGACGCGGAGGCCCTTCTGGCTCTTTTCGAGGAAGTCCTTGATCGCCATTTTCTTGGCGCGGCCCACGATGTTCTCGATCATGGCGCCGGAGTTGAAGTCCTTGAAGTAGAGGACTTCCTTGTCGCCGTTGGCGTAGGTGACTTCCAGGAAGCGGTTTTCCTCGGATTCGGCGTACATCTGCTCGACGGCCGTCTGGATCATGCTCTGGACGGTGGTGGCCTTGTCGCCGCCGTGCTCGCCGAGGTCGTCGCCGTGCAGGGGGAGGCGTTCGGTGAGGTATTTGCCGAAGATGTCCTTGGCGGCCTCGGCGTCGGGACGCTCGATCTTGATCTTCACGTCGAGCCGGCCGGGGCGCAGGATGGCGGGGTCGATCATGTCCTCGCGGTTGGAGGCGCCGATGACGACCACGTTCTGGAGGCCTTCCACGCCGTCGATCTCGGCGAGCAGCTGGGGGACGATGGTGTTCTCCACGTCCGAGCTGACGCCGGATCCGCGGGTGCGGAAGAGGGATTCCATCTCGTCGAAGAAGACGATGACGGGGGTGCCCTCGCTGGCCTTCTCGCGTGCGCGCTGGAAGACGAGGCGGATCTGCCGCTCGGTCTCGCCGACGTACTTGTTGAGGAGCTCGGGGCCCTTGATGTTGAGGAAGAAGCTCTTGCCGGCGGCTTGGCCGGTGACCTCGGCGACCTTTTTGGCGAGCGAGTTCGCGACGGCCTTGGCGATGAGTGTCTTGCCGCAGCCGGGGGGGCCGTAGAGCAGGACGCCCTTGGGCGGGCGGAGCTCGTGCTCCCGGAACAGGTCGGGGTAGAGGTACGGCAGCTCGACCGCGTCGCGGATGGCCTCGATCTGGCCGCCGAGGCCGCCGATCTGCTCGTAGCCGATGTCGGGGACTTCTTCGAGGACGAGTTCTTCGACCTCGCTCTTGGGGACGATCTCGTAGACGTAGCCGGAGCGCGGTTCGAGGAGCAGGGCGTCGCCGGGTCGGATGGTGACGTCCAGCAGCGGCTCGGCGAGCCGTACGACCCGTTCCTCGTCGGTGTGCCCGAGGACGAGGGCGCGTTCGCCGTCCTCGAGGATCTCCTTGAGGGTGACGATGTCGCCGACGCTCTCGTACTCCATGGCCTCGACCACGTTGAGCGCTTCGTTGAGCATGACTTCCTGGCCGCGCCGGAGGTCGTCGAGCTCGACGCTGGGGCTGACGTTCACGCGGAGCTTGCGGCCGCCGGTGAAGATGTCGGCGGTGCCGTCCTCGTTGGCCTGCAGGAAGACTCCGAAGCCGGCCGGCGGCTGGGCGAGCCGGTCGACTTCTTCCTTGAGGGCCACGATCTGGTCGCGGGCTTCGCGGAGTGTGTTGGCCAGTCTTTCGTTCTGGGCGGACACGCCGGCCAGGTTCGTCTGCAGCTCGACGATCCGCTCTTCGAGAATCCTCGTGTGTCGCGGAGAGTCGGCGAGCTTACGTCGCAGGACGGCGATCTCCTGCTCAAGGTAGGCGATCTGCCCGGCCGGGTCGTCGGACCCTCGTCCCGGGCGGATGCCGCGGTTCATGTCGTCGTCGTGGGCTGCCACGGTCCTCACCTCCTCCAAGGGGAGCTGGACGCTTCCAGACCCTACCTGGGTGGGTGTCGATTGAAACCCCTAGATCATAAAGACTGTCAAGGTGTGTCGTCGGTCACCCGGTGCGCTCTCCCTCGCACGGAGGGGATACCCACTCAACGTGAGGGGGAAGCAGCCTGTTCCAAGCACGGGGTGGTCAAATTCCTTCATTACTGGCCGGAGTTGTCCAGTCGGGCTGGGTGGCCCCGGTGCGGGCAGCCGCGAGGGCGCTCGTACGGTCATCACGCAGAGCGACGGTCGGGTCGGACGGGGTCACCGCCGGCGGGGCCTGAAGTGTGCGGGTCCGTGGCGGGGGTACCTCTGTTCCCGGTCGGGCCCTCGTACCCGGGGGCCGGGGGCGGAGACCGCGTGGCGGTGGAGGACGGCCGTGTTCCGGGCGGAGGTAGGGTCGGGGGTGTTCAACAGCCGCTGGAGCGGAACCGGCTGGCCCTCGGGGTGCCGGGACCGCCCGGCGAACCGACGGCAGGAGAGATGACCGTGCAGCAGGAGGCCCCGGGCGGCGAGGCGCTGGAGGTCTGGATCGACCAGGACCTGTGTACCGGCGACGGGATCTGCGCCCAGTACGCCCCCGAGGTGTTCGAGCTGGACATCGACGGGCTGGCCTATGTGAAGGGCGCGGACGACGAGCTGCTGCAGGCCGGCGGGGCGACGACGCCGGTGCCGCTGCCGCTGCTGGCGGACGTGGTGGATTCGGCCAGGGAGTGTCCCGGGGAGTGCATCCATGTGCGCCGGGTTTCGGACAAGGTCGAGGTGTACGGGCCCGACGCGGAGTAGTCCGGTTCAGACGCTGTGGGCCCCGGCCGGGGTGGAGCGGAGGAAGGCGCTGCCGTTCCACCGCCACGTGGCCGGGGTCTTCACGTCGGGGCAGCAACTGGGTACGTCGTCGGAGGAGTAGCCGAGGAGGGTTGCGGCGACCGTCCCCTCGCGTATCGCGAAGTCGGTGACGGTGAAGCGGTCCTTGGGGTCGACGAGGGTGGCGACCACGCGGGGCTTGGGGCTGCCGGCGGAGCGGGTGAGGACGTAGACGCCGTCGGGCGGGGTGCCCATGGGGGCGTCGCAGTGGACGACGGCGACGGTTTCGGGCCTGCCGTCGCCGTCGAGGTCGCCGGTGGTCTTCTTGACGACGATCGCCTTGACGGGTCCGCACTGCAGCGGGAAGGCCACGCCGGTGGTGCTGGGCGGGGCCGCGGCGGCGGGGGCGGACTGGGTCCGGGTGGCGGGGGCGGTCTGGGCGGCGGTGGCCGATCCGGGCTGGACGACGGAGGAGAGCGCGACGACGCCGGCGACGGCGGTGGCGGTCGCCACCCAGTGGATGGGCCGGGTCTGGGTGTGGGCGAGCTCCGGAACGGCGGATTGCTGCACTAGGAGTGTCTCCTGCGAGGGCTGTGCCGGTGGGGGTGGCCAGCATGGTGCCACACGTCACAGTGCGGGGGAACGGCGGGGTCCGGGATTTCCGCGGGGTGGGTCCGGGCGGGGCCGTGGGGGCGCGGGAGTATTGGTGTCCTGTCAACGGACGGGCGCCGTGCCCGAGTTCCCCCTGTGGTGGGGGAACTCGGGCACGGCGCCCTTGCGTTGTCCGGGTGTGCGGCCGGTCAGCGGCCGGTGCCGCCGTCGGCGTTGGGGCCGGCGTAGTCCTCGCCGTAGGCGCCCTTGGCGGGGCGGCGGCGGCGCATGGGGGGCTCGACGCCGTCCGCGAGGCGGCGGGCGGTGAGCAGGAAGCCGGTGTGGCCGATCATGCGGTGGTCGGGGCGGACGGCCAGGCCCTCGATGTGCCAGTTGCGGATCATGGTCTCCCAGGCGGTCGGCTCGTTGAAGCAGCCGATCTCCCGGATGGACTCGACGGTCCGGGCGAGCTGGGTGGTGGTGGCCACGTAGCAGCAGAGGATGCCGCCGGGGACGAGCGCCTTGGAGACGGACTCCAGGCATTCCCAGGGGGCGAGCATGTCGAGGATGACGCGGTCGACGTCGGTGTCGGACAGGTTGTCCTGGAGGTCGCCGACGGTGAGCTGCCAGGCGGGGTGCGGGCCGCCGAAGTAGCGCTCCACGTTGGCCTGGGCGATCTCGGCGAAGTCCTCGCGGCGCTCGTAGGAGTGCAGCATGCCCTGGTCGCCGATGGCGCGCAGCAGGAAGCTGCTGAGCGAGCCGGAGCCGACGCCGGCTTCGACGACGCGTGCGCCGGGGAAGATGTCGGCGAAGGCGAGGATCTGCCCCGCGTCCTTGGGGTAGACGACGGCTGCCCCGCGGGGCATGGACAGGACGTAGTCGGGGAGCAGGGGGCGCAGCGCGAGGTAGGCGACGTTGCCGGTGGTGCGGACAACGCTGCCCTCGGGAGCGCCGATCAGTTCGTCGTGCGGGAAGGAGCCCTTGTGGGTGTGGAAGTTCTTCCCGGCTTCGAGCGTGAACGTGTAGTGGCGGCCCTTGGGGTCGGTCAGCTGTACCTGGTCCCCGACCTTGAAGGGCCCGCGCCTGCGGGCGGCACCGGTCGGTTCGGACATGTGAACAGACTACCGGCCTTTGCGGGGGCCGCGGACCACTACGGCGTGGGCCTGGCCATGGCCTTGACGAAGGCGCGTTCGACGTCGGCGGCGGACAGGACGCCGTAGATCTCGCCGCTCTCCTCGACGACGAGGTACTCGGTGGCGGGGGTGGCGCGCAGGGTGTCGAGGAGTTCCTCGCCGGACAGCTCGGCGGAGACGCGCATGCCGTCGGTGAGGTCCTGGGCGAGGCCGCTGACGGCGACCCAGGGGCGTCGGTGTTCGGGTACGCCGACGATGGCGGCCTCGCGGACGAGGGAGAGGGGGTGGCCGTCGGCGTCGACGACGACGAGGGCGCGGGCGCCGGCGGCGTTGGCGCGGCGGAGGGCTTCGGAGAGGGGGGTGTCGGTCTCGACCGGTACGGCGCGGCGGGTGAGGGTGCGGGCGCGGAGTTCGGGGAGGTGTTCGCGCAGGCGGGCCATGCGGAGGCTGTTGCCGGCGCCGGTCCAGATGATCGCGGCGAGGATGGCGGCGAGCAGCGCGTCGGTGACGGTGTCCATGCCGCCGGTGTCCTCGCCGCTGCCGCCGAGGGCGCCGGACTGGTTGAGCAGGGGCAGGCCGATGAGGACGGAGACGGCGAGGGCGCGGCCGACCCAGGCGGCGGCGACGGTGCCGGTCATGGGTTTGCCGCTGAGCTTCCAGACGACGGCGCGGAGCATGCGGCCGCCGTCGAGGGGGAGGCCGGGCAGGAGGTTGAAGATCGCGACGATGAGGTTGGAGACCATGAGTCCGGCGAGCAGGACGCCGGGGACGGTGCCGGGTTCGACGGGTTTCATGGCGAGGTAGAACAGGCCGGCGAGGACGAGGGAGAGCAGGGGGCCGACGAAGGCGAGGACGAATTCGCGGCCGGGGGTCTCGGCTTCCTTCTCGATCTCGGAGACGCCGCCGAAGAACTGGAGCTGGATGCGGCGGACGGGGAGTTTGAAGCGGATCGCGGCGACGGTGTGGGCGAGTTCGTGGACGAGGACGGAGGCGTAGAAGGCGACCGCGAAGAAGAGGGAGACGAGGTAGCGGGCGGCGCCGAGTTCGGGCAGGACGCGGTCGAGCTGGCCGCCGAAGACCCAGGTGATGAGGGCGGCGACGAGGAACCAGCTGGGGGCCACGTAGACGGGGACGCCGAAGGGGCGGCCCATGAGGATGCCGCCGCCGGGTTCTTTGGGCCGTGGCCGGGGCGGTGCGCCCTTGGCGATCCCGGAGTGTGCGAGGGAGCGGTGCTCGGCGTGGTCCGTGTGCTCGGCGTGGGGCGCGGGGCGGGGGGCCTGGTGGTGGGGGTCGGCCTGGGGGGTGCTGTCGCCGGGGGCAGTGGGGGTGCCGGTCCCGGGGGTGTCGTCGGTGCCGGTCGTCACGGGTCGGGTGCCGGTTTCCGGCTGCCGGGCGGGCTCGTCGTCGGCCGTGGGGCGGTCCGGGTGGGGGGTGTCCTGTGCGGGGGCGGGGGTCGCGGACGGTTCGGGCCGGTCCTGCCCGGGCGTGGGGGGCTGGGGCCGTGCGGGCCCGGGGCCGGGGTGATCGGTGGGTCCGGTCGCCGGGGCCGTTGGACCTGCGGGGTGCTCGGCCGGCTCGTCGTTGCCGGACCGCGGCTGCCCGCTCCCGCCGCTCACGTCCACGGTTTCCCCTCGTTCGAAGCGTCCTCCGCGCCTGACGGGGCGGAAGGGTCTCTGGTCGATGGTATGCGGCCGTGGTGGCGTGTTTCGCCCCGGCACCCCTTGTGTTTGCCCCGTGGTGGGGTGGCCGACGCGGTCGCGGGCTGGGTCACTGTCGGTGGCGGGCCGTATGGTCTGTGGAATGGACAGCAGCATCGAGGAGGCGGGGCCCCGGGCGGGCGGCGCCGATGAGACGGAACCGGTCGTCCCGGGGGGGCCGAGGGCGTCCGGGGCGGCGCTGCCGGCCCAGGCGGGACCGGTCCCCTCGATGGGCGGCGCCGCGGGCGGGCCGGAGTCGGACGTGGCCGCGGGCGGTCCGGTGGCGTCCGGCGCCGGTGAGGCGGATGCCGGGACCGGTGCCGGTGAGGCGGATGCCGCGATCAGTGAGGCGGCGCCCGTGCCGGCCGCGGCGCGTGCCGCGACCGGTGAGGCGGAGTCCGGGGCCGTTGAGGAGGCGTCCGGGGCCGGCGGGGAAGGGGCGCCGGTGGCCGGGCGGGTCGCGGTGGCGCCGTCGTCGCTGTCTCCGTCGCGGGCCGGTGACTTCATGCAGTGTCCGTTGCTGTACCGGTTCCGGGTGATCGACCGGCTGCCGGAGAAGCCCAGTGAGGCGGCGACCCGGGGGACGCTGGTGCACGCCGTGCTGGAGCGGCTGTTCGACGCGCCGGCCGGGGAGCGGACGGTGCCGCGGGCCAAGGCCTTGATCCCGGGGCAGTGGGACCGGTTGCGGGAGAGCAGGCCGGAGGTGACCGAGCTGTTCGCGGACGATCCGGAGGGCGAGCGGCTGGCCCGCTGGCTGGCGGAGGCCGAGCGGCTGGTGGAGCGCTGGTTCTCGCTGGAGGATCCGACGCGGCTGGAGCCGGCCGAGCGTGAGCTGTTCGTGGAGGCGGAGCTGGAGTCGGGGCTGCGGCTGCGCGGGATCATCGACCGGGTGGACGTGGCGCCGACGGGCGAGGTGCGGATCGTCGACTACAAGACGGGGAAGGCGCCGCGGGCGGAGTACGCGGACGGCGCCCTGTTCCAGATGAAGTTCTACGCGCTGGTGGTGTGGCGGCTGAAGCGGGTGGTCCCGCGCCGGCTGCAGCTGGTCTATCTGGGCAGTGGGGACGTGCTGACGTACGACCCGGATCTCGCGGATCTGGAGCGGGTGGAGCGCAAGCTGCACGCGTTGTGGGAGGCGATCTCGCAGGCGACACGGACGGGGGTGTGGCGGCCGCGGCCGACGAAGCTGTGCGGCTGGTGCGACCACCAGGCGCACTGCCCGGAGTTCGGGGGTACTCCCCCGCCCTATCCGCTGCCGGTCGTGGAGTCGGGTCCCGGGGTGGGCTGAGCCGGTGCCGGGGGTGCCCCGGCGGCCCGTCGACGGGGTCGCGCAGGGCAGAATGGGGCCGGACTAGCGAAGGAGTGTCACGTGGCGATCCGCGTCCTACTGGTCGACGACCAGCCGCTGCTGCGTACCGGGTTCCGCATGATCCTGGAGGCCGAGCAGGACCTCGCGGTCGTCGGCGAGGCCGGCGACGGTCTGCAGGCCCTGGACCAGGTGCGGGCCCTGCAGCCGGATGTCGTGCTGATGGACATCCGGATGCCGCGGATGGACGGTGTCGAGGCGACCCGGCAGATCACCGGTCCGGGGCGGGACGGCCCGGCGAAGGTGCTGGTGCTGACGACGTTCGACCTGGACGAGTACGTGGTGGAGGCGCTGCGGGCGGGTGCGAGCGGCTTCCTGCTGAAGGACGCGCCGGCGAACGAGCTGGTGCAGGCGATCCGGGTCGTGGCGGGCGGTGAGGCGATGCTGGCGCCGAGCATCACCCGGCGGCTGCTGGACAAGTACGCCACGCATCTGCCGTCGGGTGAGGAGCCGGTGCCGGACACCCTGCACACGCTCACCGACCGTGAGGTGGAGGTGCTGAAGCTGGTGGCGCGGGGGCTGTCGAACGCGGAGATCGCGGCGGACCTGTTCGTGAGTGAGACGACGGTGAAGACGCACGTGGGGCATGTGCTCACCAAGCTGGGGCTGCGGGACCGGGTGCAGGCGGCGGTGTACGCGTACGAGAGCGGGCTGGTGCGGCCGGGCGCGCAGTAGCCGGTACGACGGCGAAGGGCGCCCCCTCCCACCGGGTGGGAGGGGGCGCCCTTGTGGTGTCCGGGGTCAGCTCTTGTGGAGTTCCCAGAACCGGAACACCGTGGAGGCGTCCAGGCAGTACTCCAGGCCGTAGACGCCGTCGCGGACGACGGCGTACTGCTTGCCCTGCCAGACCGGCAGGATGGGCAGTTCGTCGGCGACGATGTCCTGGAGGCGGCCGAAGTCCTTGTCGGTGGCGGCGCGGTCGCTCTGTGCGGCGGTGCCGGGGATGAGGGATCCGGTGATGGTGCGGTTGCTGTAGTGGTTGGCCAGCACGTTGCCCTTGCCGAAGAAGGGTGCGGTGAAGTTGTCGGCGTCGGGGTAGTCGGGCACCCAGCCCTTGACGTAGACGCCGTAGCGGCCCTTGGCGATGTCCTTCTCGTACTGGTCGAAGGCGACGGACTTGACGTCGGCGTCGAACAGGCCGCTGGCGTTGAGCTGGCCGGCGATGGCCTTCAGTTCCTCGTCGGTGGCGGGGCCGTAGCGGGACGGCGTGGACCACAGGGTGAGCTTGACCTTGCCGGTGATGCCGTCGGCGCGCAGCGCGGCGGCGGCCTTGGCGCGGTCGGGTCGGTCGCCGTAGATGTCGAAGAAGGCGGTGTTGTGGCCGGCGATGCCCGCCGGGATGATCGAGTAGAGCGGGGTGGCGGTGCCGTCGTAGACGTTCTTGATGAGGGCTTCGCGGTCGATGAGGTGGGCCATGGCCTTGCGGACGCCGAGCTTGCCGGCGACCGGGTCCTTCATGTTGAAGACGAGGTGCTGGACCTCGGCGCTGCTGCCCTCGATGACGTCGACGCCCTTGGTGTCGCTCTGCCGGTCGAGGTCGGCGACGTCCGTGGCGGTCAGGCCGCGGTAGGCGATGTCGATGTCGCCTTCGAGGAGGGCGCGCTTGAGGGCGGGCTGGTCGCCGTGGAAGAACTTGAGGGTGACTCCGGAGTTGCTGATCTCGGAGGTGCCCCGGTAGTTGCCGTTGACGGAGAAGACGGCCTGGTCCTTGTCGAAGGAGTCCAGTTTGTAGGGGCCGGAGCCGACGGCCTTGTGGTCGGTGCGCAGGCCGTCGGCGTCGTACTGGCGGTGGTCGACGATGGAGCCGGCGCCCGAGGCGATCTTGCTGGGGAAGGTGGCGTCGGGCACCTTCAGGTGGAAGACGACGGTCTTCTCGTTCGGGGTGTCGACCTTCCCGAGCATCGGGAACATGATCGCGGGACCCGCGGGGTCGTCGATCTTCCTCATGCGGTCGAAGGAGAACTTGACGTCCTCGGAGGTGAGGGCGTCGCCGTTGCTGAACTTCAGGCCGTCCTTGAGTTCGCACCGGTAGACCATGGCCCGGGTGTCGGTGAAGGTGCATTCCTTCGCCAGTTCGGGCTCGGGTTCGGTGCCGCCCTTGGGGAAGCTGAGGAGCGTCTGGAAGACGTTGTCGAACAGTATCCAGGAGCCGGGGTCGTAGCCGGATGCCGGGTCCGTGGCGAGGACGTCGTCGGACATCCCCATCACCATGGAGGAGCCGGTGCCCCCGGAATCACCGGTCTCGGAGCCACAGCCGGTCAACAGGCCGGAGGCCAGCCCCGCCACGACGGGCAGGACTGGCCACTGGTTGCGCATGTTCACTTGAATTGTGCCTTGTCGTCGGTTCGTCACACCGGAGCCACCGTCCTGGCGCCGGTTCCCCGGGGGCCGTCGTGCCTGGCCCCCGGGTTGAGAGAGCCGTCAGCCGCTCACACCGCGGCCGAGCTCCCACAGCTGGAGCGTGGAGGAGGAGTTGAGGGCGTAGGCGACGCCGGTGATGTCGTTCCGTGCGCCGACGTACTGCTTGCCCTGCCACAGCGGCAGGACGGGGACGTCCTCGGCGACGATGTCCTGGATCTCGGTCAGGCTGTTGGAGGCGCCGATGCGGTCGGCCTCGCGGCGGGACTGCGGGATCAGGCTGCGCTGGATGGTGGTGTTGGAGTACGGCGAGCCGAGGAAGTTGTCCTTGTCGAGGAAGGGCGCGAGGAAGTTGTCGGCGTCCGGGAAGTCGGGGAACCAGCCCATGCCGTAGACGTCGTACTGGCCCTTCTGCTCGGCGGGGCGGAAGGTGGCCCAGGGGTGGCCCTTGATGGAGACGTCGAACAGGCCGCTGTTGTTGAGCTGCTTCTGCAGGACCTGGAACTCCTGCTTGGTGGCCGAGCCGTAGTGGTCGGTCGTGTAGTGCAGGGTCAGCTTCACCGGGGTGGTGATGCCCGCCTTGCCGAGCAGGTTCTTGGCCTTGTCGACGCTGGGGTTGCCGTACTTGTTGAAGAACGAGTTGGAGTGGCCGGTGACCGTGGCCGGGACCAGCGAGTACAGCGGTTCGGCCTGGGTGCCGTAGACCTTGGCGACGAGTTCGCCGCGGTTGATGATCTGGGCCATGGCCTGGCGGACGGCCTTGGACTTGACCGTGGACGCGGTGGTGTTGAAGGCCAGGTAGCGGATTTCCAGGCCGGGCATGTCGACGAGGTCGACGCTGTCGCTGCTGCCGCCGTCGAGCTTCTGGATCTGGGCGGGCGACATGGTGCGGGTCATGACGTCGACGTCGCCCTTGTCGATGGCGGTGCCCATGGCGTCGGCGTTGTCGTAGGCGCGCAGCACGACCTCGTCGTTGTTCACCGTCACGCTGCCCTTGTACGAGGGGTTCTTGGTGAAGGTGGCGCTGGCGATCGCGTCGCCCTTGACGTCGGCCTTGAAGGTGTAGGGGCCGGAGCCGTCGACGTCGAAGCCGTCGCGCAGCTTGTCCTTCTGGTAGTCCTTCGGGTTGACGATTCCCGCGACCGGGGTGGACAGCTTGTACGGGAAGGTGGCGTCGGCCGTCTTGAGGTGGAAGACGACCTCGCGGTCGCCCTGCGTCTCGATGGTGTCGATCGTGTTCAGCAGGGCGGCGACACCGCTGTCGGCGTCGATGCGCAGCGCACGCTCGATGGAGAACTTGACGTCGGCCGCGGTCACCGGGTCGCCGCTCGCGAACTTCAGGCCCTCACGCAGCTTGCAGGCGTAGCGTTCGCTGCCGCTGTCGGTGAAGGTGCAGCTCTCCGCGGCGTCCGGGATGGGGTCGCCCTCGCCCTTGGGCTGGGCCATCAGGGTCTGCACGGTCTGGCGCAGGACGTTCCAGGTGCCGACGTCGTAGGCGTAGGCGGGGTCGAGGGGGGCCGGGGCGTCGGCGGTGGCGGTGAACCGGTCCGTGGTGCCGACGACGATGGCGTCGCCGCTGTTGCTCCCGCTGTCGGACGTGCCGCACGCGGCGAGAACCGGGGTGAGGAGGCCGGCTACTGCCGGCAGCACCAAAGTCTTGCGGTTCATGCGGGAGTTTCTCCAGAGCTGTTCGGGTCCGTGTAACCGGCATGCATGGGTGGTGCGGCGGGTCACGGGGGTTGCGGCGATGTTCTCGCGATGAGATTAGTCCGCGCGCGCAGGAGGGTTCGCGGCCGCGCGAGTTGACCCTTCATCACGCAGGGGAACCGGGCGAGGACGCACCGAAAACCCGACAGCGGCAGGATTAGTGCAGCTTCCCATCAATCGGGACACAAGGACCCGCCGTTTCGGGCCGAACGGGGTGGACCAGCACAGCACGGCAACGTTGTCGAGGTCGTCGGGCGTGGGGAACCTCACACCTGTAACTGTGCGGGGAGTCAGTGCATTCCGGCCGCTCGGCCGACTTGCATTTCCCCTCGTGTTCCCCTCGGGTTCCACTCGGGTGTACTTCCCCGGGAATGTGTCCAACCCGGCTGGATGGACATTGCACGCTGGGTGAACGGCTAGCGCATTTCCGTCATCAGGCTGCGCAGAAATGCCAGGTCGACGGCTTCGAGAGAGGGGACCACGGTACGTCCGGCGGCCGGGGTGATGGGGGCGACGGAGGGGACGGCGACCACCCGGCAGCCGGCGGCCTCGGCGGCGGCGACGCCGGTGGCGGTGTCCTCGACGACGGCGCACCGGGAGGGGTCGGCGCCCAGGCGGGCGGCGGCCATCAGGTACGGGTCGGGGAAGGGCTTGGTGCGGGAGACCTCGTCGCCGGCGACGGACAGGTCGAAGTGGTGGGGGCCCAGCACGGTGAGCACCCGGTCGATGATGCGCCGGTGGGAGGCGGAGACCAGGGCGGTGGGGATGGCGTGTTCGTGGAGTTCGGCGAGCAGCCGGGCGGCGCCGGGCATCAGGGGCAGGGCCTGGCCGATGCGCTCCTCGAAGCCGTCGTTGAGCAGGACGGCGAGTTCGGCGAGCGTGATGGCGGCGCCGGTGGCCTCGATGAGGAAGCCGGCGCTGCGGGTCATGGGGCCGCCGACGACGACGTGCCGCCAGGAGTCGTCCAGGGTGTGGCCGAGGGCGGCGAAGACCTCCACCTCGACGTCCCACCAGAAGCCCTCGGTGTCCACCAGGGTGCCGTCCATGTCGAGGAGGACCGCCTGCAGGGCGGAGCCTTCGGCCGTACGGGTTCCGAGCGCGGGGACCGTGCTGGTCATCCTGGCGCACCTCCTCGGGGGACGACCAGGCCGGTTCCCGTGCGGGGAACCGGCCTGCGGTGGACCGACCAGTGTACGTCTCCGGCGCCCGAAGCGCCTCGTTTATCCCGCGCGCCCTCGGGTATCCCTGGAAACACCCCCGGCGCAGGCCAGAGGCCCTTCGGCATGCCCTGCGGCGGCACCTCGGCGCCCCGCAGGGGCGCGGGGAACTGCGCGACCGACCCCGCATCCGGCCGCACACGCGCACGGCCGGACGCGGAGCGGCGGGTGGGCGACGGACGCCGACCCCCGGGAGGGCTCAGCGGGCGTTGAAGTACTTGGCCTCCGGGTGGTGGATCACGATGGCGTCGGTGGACTGCTCGGGGTGGAGCTGGAACTCCTCCGAGAGGTGGACGCCGATCCGCTCGGGCTTCAGCAGCTCGGCGATCTTGGCGCGGTCCTCCAGGTTGGGGCAGGCGCCGTAGCCGAGGGAGAAGCGGGCGCCCCGGTACTTCAGGGCGAACATGTCCTCGATGTCGGCCGGGTCCTCGCCGGCGAAGCCGAGTTCGGCGCGGACGCGGGCGTGCCAGTACTCGGCGAGGGCTTCTGCCAACTGCACGGAGAGGCCGTGCAGTTCGAGGTAGTCGCGGTAGGCGTTGGCCTCGAAGAGTTTGGCGGTCTCCTCGCCGATCCGGTTGCCGACGGTGACGACCTGGAGTCCGACGACGTCCGTCTCGCCCGACTCCTCGGGCCGGAAGAAGTCGGCCAGGCAGAGCCGGCGGCCGCGGCGCTGGCGGGGGAAGGTGAAGCGGGTGCGCTCGTTGCCCTGTTCGTCCAGGATGATCAGGTCGTCGTCCTTGGACACGCAGGGGAAGTAGCCGTGGACGACGGCCGCTTCGAGGAGGTTCTCGGTCTGGAGCCGGTCGAGGAGGCCGCGCAGCCGGGGACGGCCCTCGGTCTCCGCCAGTTCCTCGTACGTGGGTCCCTCGCCGGTGCGGGCCTGCTTGAGCCCCCACTGGCCCTTGAACAGGGCGCCCTCGTCGAGCCAGCTCGCGTACTCCTTGAGCTGGATGCCCTTGATGACGCGGGTCCCCCAGAAGGGCGGGGTCGGCACGGGGTTGTCGGTGGCGACGTCGGAGCGGACGTGGCCCTCCTGCGGGCGTTCCTCGACCTCCACGGGGGCGGTGGCGCGTACCCGGCGCTGCTTCAGTTCCGGGAGCTTGGCGCCGGGCACGCCCCGCTTGACGCCGATCAGCGCGTCCATCAGGCGCAGGCCCTCGAACGCGTCGCGGGCGTAGCGGACCTCGCCCTCGTAGACCTCGTGCAGGTCCTGTTCGACGTAGGCGCGGGTCAGGGCGGCGCCGCCGAGGATGACCGGGAAGCGGGCGGCCAGACCGCGCTGGTTCAGCTCCTCCAGGTTCTCCTTCATGATCACCGTGGACTTCACGAGCAGTCCGGACATGCCGATCACGTCGGCCCGGTGCTCCTCGGCCGCCTCCAGGATCGCCGAGACGGGCTGCTTGATGCCGAGGTTGACGACGTTGTAGCCGTTGTTCGACAGGATGATGTCGACCAGGTTCTTGCCGATGTCGTGGACGTCGCCGCGCACGGTGGCCAGCACGATGGTGCCCTTGCCGTCGGCGTCCGACTTCTCCATGTGCGGTTCGAGGTAGGCGACGGCCGCCTTCATGACCTCGGCCGACTGGAGCACGAACGGCAGCTGCATCTGGCCGGAGCCGAACAGTTCGCCGACGACCTTCATCCCGTCGAGCAGGGTCTCGTTGACGATGTCCAGCGCGGGCCGGTCCTGGAGCGCCGTGTCGAGGTCCGGCTCGAGGCCGTTGCGCTCGCCGTCGATGATCCGCCGCTTGAGGCGCTCCTCCAGCGGCAGCGCCGCCAGTTCCTCCGCCTTGCCGGCCTTCAGCGACTTCGCGGTGGCGCCCTCGAACAGCTGCATCAGCTTCTGCAGCGGGTCGTAGCCCTCGGCGCGGCGGTCGTGGATGAGGTCGAGGGCGGTGCGGACCTCCTCCTCGTCGAACCGGGCGATCGGGAGGATCTTCGAGGCGTGCACGATCGCCGAGTCCAGGCCCGCCTTCACGCACTCGTCCAGGAAGACGGAGTTGAGCAGGATGCGGGCGGCCGGGTTGAGGCCGAAGGAGATGTTCGACAGGCCGAGGGTGGTCTGGACGGCCGGGTGGCGGCGCTTGAGCTCGCGGATGGCCTCGATGGTGGCGATGCCGTCCTTGCGGGACTCCTCCTGCCCGGTGCAGATGGTGAAGGTCAGGGTGTCGATGAGGATGTCGTCCTCGCGGATGCCCCAGTTCCGCGTCAGGTCGTCGATCAGCCGTTCGGCGATCTCCACCTTCTTCTCGGGGGTGCGGGCCTGGCCCTCCTCGTCGATGGTCAGCGCGATCAGGGCGGCCCCGTGCTCCTGGGCCAGCTTCGTGACCTGCGCGAACCGCGACTCCGGGCCGGCGCCGTCCTCGTAGTTCACCGAGTTGATGACGGCGCGGCCGCCGAGCTTCTCCAGGCCCGCCCGGAGTACGTCGACCTCGGTGGAGTCCAGGACGATCGGCAGGGTGGAGGCGGTCGCGAAGCGTCCGGCGAGTTCCTCCATGTCCGCGACGCCGTCGCGGCCGACGTAGTCCACGCACAGGTCCAGCATGTGGGCGCCCTCGCGGATCTGCTCCCGCGCCAGCTCCACGCAGTCGTCCCAGCGGGCCTCCAGCATGGCCTCGCGGAACTTCTTCGACCCGTTGGCGTTGGTGCGCTCGCCGATGGCCAGGTAGGCGGTGTCCTGCCGGAACGGCACCGACTGGTACAGGGAGGCGGCGCCCGGTTCGGGGCGCGGGTCGCGCGGGGCCGGGGTGAGGTCGCGGACCCGTTCCACCACCTGGCGCAGGTGTTCGGGGGTGGTGCCGCAGCAGCCGCCGACCAGGGAGAGGCCGTACTCGCGGACGAAGGTCTCCTGCGCGTCGGCCAGCTCGGGCGCGGTCAGCGGGTAGTGGGCGCCGTCCCTGCCGAGGACCGGCAGGCCCGCGTTGGGCATGCAGGACAGGGGGATGCGGGCGTTGCGGGCGAGGTGGCGCAGGTGTTCGCTCATCTCGGCCGGGCCGGTGGCGCAGTTCAGGCCGATCATGTCGATGCCGAGCGGTTCCAGCGCGGTCAGCGCGGCGCCGATCTCGGAGCCGAGGAGCATCGTGCCGGTGGTCTCGACGGTCACGGACACGATCACGGGCACGTCGATGCCGAGGGCTTCCAGGCCGCGGCGGGCGCCGAGGACGGCGGCCTTGGTCTGGAGGAGGTCCTGGGTGGTCTCGACGAGCAGGGCGTCGGCGCCGCCGGTGACCAGGCCCTCGGCGTTGCGCTGGTAGGCGTCGCGGAGGGTGGTGTAGGGGGCGTGGCCGAGGGTGGGGAGCTTGGTGCCGGGGCCGATGGAGCCGAGGACCCAGCGGGGGCGGCCGTCCTTCGCCGTGAACTCGTCGGCGACCTCGCGGGCGACGCGGGCGCCGGCCTCGGAGAGCTCGTGCACGCGCTCGGGGATGTCGTACTCGCCGAGGGCGGAGTGGTTCGCTCCGAAGGTGTTGGTCTCGACGCAGTCGACGCCCACGGCGAAGTACGCCTCGTGGACGGAGCGGACGATGTCCGGGCGGGTGAGGTTGAGGATCTCGTTGCAGCCCTCGAGCTGCTGGAAGTCGTCGAGGGTGGGGTCCTGGGCCTGGAGCATGGTGCCCATGGCTCCGTCGGCCACGACCACGCGGGTGGCGAGCGCGTCTCGGAGCGCGGACACGCGGGTCCGGCTGTCGGCGGAAGGGGACGTTGGCAACGAGGCCATGAAGGGGCTCCCTGGGATGCGACGGCTGTCGGCTATGCGGATTCCCCGGCTGGGCGGGGGCCGCACGGCGCCAGCGTAGCCGGGAGTGGGCTTGGATGGGCAGCGGCGTCCACGAGGCGGACGCGGATGGCCCCGGCACCACGTCCGGGCCACGTGTGATGTAACAGGTGTCGTCGGACCATTAGCG
Source organism: Streptomyces albidicamelliae (assembly GCF_025642175.1). NCBI lineage: Bacteria > Bacillati > Actinomycetota > Actinomycetes > Kitasatosporales > Streptomycetaceae > Streptomyces > Streptomyces albidicamelliae. Next base: position 1,979,680 of record NZ_CP106795.1, read on the forward strand.
GGAGGTCGGCATCGACCGGTAGTGTTCGACATTGCCGAACGGCGGTTAACACGACGTACGACGGTGTACGACTGCGGTCGACACCAGTGGACGGCGTCGACGGCGATCGTCGGCGGTCGGAGGAGACGGAGGCAGGACGGCGATGGCACGGAACATCCAGTCGCTCGAACGGGCGGCCGCGATGCTGCGGCTACTGGCGGGCGGCGAGCGGCGCCTCGGCCTGTCGGACATCGCCTCGTCGCTGGGCCTCGCCAAGGGCACGGCCCACGGCATCCTGCGCACCCTCCAGCAGGAGGGCTTCGTGGAGCAGGACGACGCCTCGGGGCGCTACCAGCTGGGCGCGGAGCTGCTGCGCCTGGGCACCACCTATCTCGACGTGCACGAGCTGCGGGCGCGGGCGCTGGTGTGGACGGACGACCTGGCCCGCTCCAGCGGGGAGAGCGTGTACCTGGGCGTCCTGCACCAGCAGGGCGTGCTGATCGTGCACCACGTCTTCCGGCCGGACGACAGCCGGCAGGTGCTGGAGATCGGGGCGATGCAGCCGCTGCACTCCACGGCGCTGGGCAAGGTCCTGTCGGCGTACGACCCGGTGGCGCACAGCGAGGTGCTGGAGGCCGACCGCAAGCCCTTCACGGACCGCACGGTGTGCGACGCGGGCGACTTCGAGCATCTTCTCGACCTGACGCGCGCGCGTGGGTACGCGGCCGACGTGGAGGAGACGTACGAGGGGGTGGCGTCCGTCGCGGCGCCCATCCACAACCGGCGGCGGATGCCCGTGGGTGCGGTCGGCATCACCGGTGCCGTGGAGCGGCTGTGCCGGGAGGGCGAGCTGCGCCCCGAACTGATCGCCGCGGTGCGCGACTGCGCCCGGGCCGTCTCCAGGGACTTGGGCGCGGGCCGTTTCTGAGCGCTGCGCGCTCCTGCGAGTGGGTGACCGGGACGCCGGGCGGCGTTCCGGTTCTCGCCATACTCTGAAATGGACATATAGGGCGAGAAGGTATGTCAGCGCAGGGAAGAGCGATAACCGGCAGCGATCAATAACGATCCTGTTTTCGATAACAGAACTCTTGACGCACGCGTAACGCCGAAGCAAGACTCCCGTCCATCGGTCGGCATTGTCGAACACCTACCGGCAATACGCGTTAGAGTGTGACAACGCCAAGGGCCAGCTCATCGCTCTCACCCCCGAGGGCGCCAGACCCCCGGAGGGACCCGGGGTTCGGCTACCCCTGGACGAAGGACAAAGGAGTCGCGGGTGTCCAGCTCCGACATCTTCATCGGCGAGACCATCGGTACCGCCATACTCATCCTGCTCGGCGGCGGCGTCTGCGCCGCCGTGACGCTGAAGGCCTCCAAGGCCCGTAACGCCGGCTGGCTCGCCATCACCTTCGGGTGGGGCTTCGCCGTACTGACGGCCGTCTACATCTCCGGGCCGCTCTCGGGCGCCCATCTCAACCCGGCCGTGACCGTCGCCCTGGCGATCAAGGACGGCGAATGGAGCAACGTTCCGACCTACTTCGCCGGCCAGCTGCTCGGCGCGATGATCGGCGCGACTCTGGTGTGGCTCGCCTACTACGGCCAGTTCCACGCGCACCTCACCGACAAGGAGATCGTCGGCGGTCCGGGCGCGCAGGCCACCGCGGCCAAGGCCGTCGAGGCCCAGGAGAAGGGCGCGGGCCCGGTCCTCGGCGTCTTCTCCACCGGCCCGGAGATCCGGAACATCGCGCAGAACCTCGCCACGGAGATCATCGGCACGGTGGTGCTGATCCTCGCGGTCCTCACCCAGGGCCTGAACGACAAGGGCAACGGCCTCGGCGTCCTCGGCGGTCTGATCACCGCGCTCGTGGTGGTCTCGATCGGTCTCTCCCTGGGCGGCCCGACGGGCTACGCGATCAACCCGGCCCGTGACCTCGGCCCGCGCATCGTGCACGCCCTGCTGCCCCTGCCCAACAAGGGCGGTTCCGACTGGAGCTACGCCTGGATCCCGGTGGTCGGCCCGCTGATCGGCGGCGCCATCGGTGCAGGCATCTACAACGTCGCATTCGCTTAAGAAGCACCAGGACTTCCCGGCACGCGCCGTACGTACAGCCCCAACACCACGGATCTTCCAGGAGCACACAGTGACCGACGCCCACACCGCAGGCCCGTTCATCGCGGCCATCGACCAGGGCACGACCTCCTCGCGCTGCATCGTCTTCGACAAGGACGGCCGGATCGTCTCCGTCGACCAGAAGGAGCACGAGCAGATCTTCCCGAAGCCGGGATGGGTCGAGCACAACGCCAACGAGATCTGGACCAACGTCCAGGAGGTCGTCGCCGGGGCCATCCAGAAGGCCGGCATCACCCGCGACGACATCAAGGCCATCGGCATCACCAACCAGCGCGAGACCACCGTGCTGTGGGACAAGAACACCGGTGAGCCCGTCCACAACGCCATCGTCTGGCAGGACACCCGCACCGACGCCCTCTGCCGGGAGCTGGGCCGCAACGTCGGCCAGGACCGCTTCCGCCGCGAGACCGGCCTGCCGCTGGCCTCGTACTTCTCCGGTCCGAAGGCCCGCTGGCTGCTCGACCACGTCGACGGCCTCCAGGAGCGCGCCGAGGCGGGCGACATCCTCTTCGGCACCATGGACAGCTGGGTCATCTGGAACCTGACCGGCGGTGTCGACGGCGGCCGGCACGTCACCGACGTCACCAACGCCTCGCGCACCCTGCTGATGAACCTGCACACCATGCAGTGGGACCCGAAGATCGCCGAGTCCATCGGCGTGCCGCTGCAGATCCTGCCCGAGATCCGTTCCTCGGCCGAGGTCTACGGCGAGGTCACCGGCGGCAAGCTCGGCGACCTGCTCGGCGGCATCCCGGTCGCCTCCGCGCTCGGCGACCAGCAGGCGGCCCTGTTCGGCCAGTGCTGCTACTCGGAGGGCGAGACCAAGTCGACCTACGGCACCGGCACCTTCATGGTGATGAACACCGGTGACAAGATCATCAACTCCTACGCCGGTCTGCTGACCACGGTCGGCTACAAGATCGGCGAGCAGCCGACGGTGTACGCCCTGGAGGGCTCGATCGCCGTCACGGGCTCCCTGGTGCAGTGGATGCGCGACCAGATGGGCCTGATCTCCACCGCCGCCGAGATCGAGACGCTCGCGCTCTCGGTCGAGGACAACGGCGGCGCCTACTTCGTGCCGGCCTTCTCCGGTCTGTTCGCCCCGCACTGGCGTTCCGACGCCCGCGGTGTGATCGCCGGTCTGACCCGGTACGTGACCAAGGCCCACCTCGCGCGTGCCGTGCTGGAGGCCACCGCCTGGCAGACGCGGGAGATCGCGGACGCCATGGTGAAGGACTCCGGCGACGAGCTGGTGGCCCTGAAGGTCGACGGCGGCATGACCTCCAACAACCTGCTGATGCAGACCCTCGCCGACGTCCTGGACGCACCCGTGGTGCGCCCGATGGTCGCCGAGACCACCTGCCTCGGCGCCGCCTACGCCGCCGGCCTGGCCGTCGGCTTCTGGTCCAGCACCGACGAACTGCGCGCCAACTGGCGCCGGGCCGCCGAATGGACCCCCCAGATGGACGCGGACACCCGCGACCGTGAGTACAAGAACTGGCTCAAGGCCGTCGACCGGACCATGGGCTGGATCGAGGACGAGGACTGAGCGGCCCGAACCGCTCAGAAAGCTCTGACGAGGAGTAAGTACCCGACATGACCAGTCAGTCCACCCTGAAGTCCGTGCCTGCCCTGGGGACGCACCCCGCCTCCGGCTCGAACCCGAGCCGGGCCGAGACCAGGGAGCAGCTCTCCAAGGCGTCGTACGACCTTCTTGTGATCGGCGGCGGCATCCTGGGCATCTCTACCGCCTGGCACGCCGCGCAGTCCGGGCTCAGGGTGGCGCTGGTCGACGCCGGCGACTTCGCCGGTGCCACCTCCTCCGCCTCCTCCAAGCTGCTCCACGGCGGTCTGCGCTACCTGCAGACCGGCGCGGTGAAGCTGGTGGCGGAGAACCACTTCGAGCGCCGTGCGGTCTCCCGCCAGGTGGCCCCCCACCTGGCGAACCCGCTCACCTTCTACCTCCCCGTGTACAAGGGGGGCCCGCACGGCGCGGCGAAGCTCGGCGCGGGCGTCTTCGCCTACTCCGCGCTCTCCGCCTTCGGTGACGGCGTGGGCCACCTGCTCTCCCCCGCCAAGGCGGCGCAGGACGTGCCCGAGCTGCGCACCGAGAACCTCAAGGCCGTGGCCGTGTACGGCGACGACCAGATGAACGACGCGCGCATGGCGCTGATGACGGTCCGCGCGGCCGTCGAGGCGGGCGCGGTCGTCCTCAACCACGCCGAGGTCACCGGGCTGCGTTTCACCAAGGGCCGGGTCACCGGTGCCGACCTCAAGGACCGGACCTCCGGGGACGAGTTCGGCGTCAACGCCCGTCTGGTGCTGAACGCCACCGGCCCGTGGGTCGACCACCTGCGCCGGATGGAGGACCCGAACGCGGCGCCGTCCATCCGCCTGTCCAAGGGCGCGCACCTGGTGCTCAAGCGCACCTCCCCGTGGAAGGCGGCGCTGGCCACCCCGATCGACAAGTACCGCATCACCTTCGCCCTCCCCTGGGAGGACATGCTGCTACTCGGCACGACCGACGAGGAGTTCGAGGGCGACCCGGCGGACGTGTCCGTCACCGAGAAGGACATAACCCAGATCCTGGACGAGGCCGCGTTCTCCGTCCGGGACCAGCAGCTGCAGCGTGACCTGATCACCTACGCCTTCGCCGGTCTGCGTGTGCTGCCGGGCGGCCCCGGCGACACGGCCAAGGCCAAGCGCGAGACGGTCGTCACCGAGGGCAGGGGCGGCATGCTGTCCGTCGCGGGCGGCAAGTGGACCACCTTCCGGCACATCGGCCGCACGGTGATGCAGAAGCTGGAGGAGCTGCCGGGCCACCCGCTCGGCGACGACTTCGAGCCGATCTCCTCGCTGCCGAAGAAGCTGCCGCTGCCGGGTGTCGCCAACCCGCGCGCGGTCGCCCACCGTCTGCTGGTGGACCACCCGGCGCCGGGTCCGCGGATGGCCGCCGACACGGCCAAGCACCTGGCCACCCACTACGGTTCGCTGGCGTTCGACATCGCCCGGCTGGCCAACGAGCAGCCGGAACTGGCCGAGCGCGTCCACCCGGAGGCCCCGGAGATCTGGGCGCAGGTCGTGTGGGCCCGCGACCACGAGTGGGCCGAGACGGCGGACGACGTCCTGCGCCGCCGTACGACCCTGACGATCCGCGGCCTGGCCACGGACGAGGTCCGCGACAAGGTGCAGGGCCTGCTCGACAAGAAGTAGGTGTCGGTGCCGGCCGGTCCGCTCCTCCCCTGACCTGGACCGGCCGGCATCGCGTTCCGGACCCCCGTACCGGGTCCGGATCGGCGTGAGGGGGCGGCTCCCGACGACGGAGCCGCCCCTTCCGTGTGTCCGGCGGCGGTCCGCCGGGACCACGCCCTCTTCCCCTGGCCGCTCCCCGGGTGCTTGTCTCGGTGTCCTGAAGTCCCCCGAACACCGCGGGAGTTGCTGCCATGACCCTGTTGACGACCTGGCCCGAGTCCGGCCCCGACACCGTGGTCCGCCGTACCTCGGACCCCGCCGAGATCGCGGCCGCCCTGAAGCCCCTCGGGGTGCGCTACGAGCAGTGGCCGGTCCGCGCTGACGTGCCCGCCGACGCCGGCGGCGAGGCGGTGTTCGCCGCGTACGGGCCGGAGATCGACCGGCTGAGCGCGGAGGAGGGCTTCACCACCGTCGACGTGCTCGGCCTGCACCCCGGTGACGACCCGGAGTACCCGGTGCGGGCGGAGGCCGCCCGCGAGAAGTTCCTCCAGGAGCACACCCACGACGACGATGACGAGGTCCGCTTCTTCGTCTCCGGCTCGGGTGTCTTCTACCTGCACGTGGACGGGGAGGTGCACGCGGTCCTGTGCGAGCGGGGCGATCTGCTGGGCGTGCCGCGCGGGACCACGCACTGGTTCGACATGGGCACGCGGCCGTCGTTCACCGCGATCCGCTTCTTCCACCAGGAGGACGGCTGGATCGGCAACTTCACCGGCTCCGCCATCGCCTCCCTGTTCCCGGACCACGACACGCTGACCGCCGGGTACGAGCGGGACGGGGCCGCCGGGTGAGCCTGCGCCTGAGGGCGGACGCCGTGGTGCTCGACATCGAGGGCACGACGAGCGCCACGCGGTTCGTCGTGGACGTCCTGTACCCGTACTCGCGCGCCCGGTTCGCCGCGCTGCTCACCGAGCGCGCCGGGGAGCCCGAGGTGGCGCGGGCGGTGGCGCGGGTGCGGGAGGTGACGGGGGAACCGGACGCCGACGCGGTCCGGGTGGAGAAGACGCTCAACGCCTGGCTGGACGAGGACCGCAAGGAGACCGCCCTGAAGACCCTTCAGGGGCTCGTCTGGCGCGAGGGGTTCGCCCGGGGCGACCTGGTCCCGCACTTCTACGACGACGTGGTCCCGGCGCTGCGCGACTGGCACGCGGCGGGCGTCCGGCTGTACGTCTACTCGTCCGGGTCGGTGGCCGCGCAGCGGGCCTGGTTCTCCTCGGCGCCGGGCGGTGATCTGCTGCCGCTGCTCTCCGGTCTGTACGACACCGAGAACGCGGGACCGAAGCAGCAGCCCGAGTCGTACCGCCGTATCGCGTCGGCGACGGGTGTCGCGCCGGGCCGGCTGCTGTTCCTGTCCGACCGTGCCGGTGAGCTGGACGCGGCGCGGGCGGCGGGGTGGCGGACGGTCGGGGTGCGGCGGCCCGGGGAGCCGTACTTCGCGCGGGGTGCCGGCGACCACGCGGAGGCGGGGACGTTCGACGCGATCACCGTGGTGCGGAGCGGCGGGTGAGCGCGGGCGGCGGTGCGCGGGACCTGGCCGAGGCGGGGGCGGTGCTGGCCGCCGAGGCCGCCCGGTTCGCCTCGTTCGGCTGGATGCGGGGTACGTCGGGGAACCTGTCGGTGGTGCTGTCCCGTGATCCGCTGCGGCTCGCGGTGACCGCGAGCGGCCGTGACAAGGGGGAGCTGACCTCCGCCGACGTGGTGCTGGTGGACGAGCGGGGCGCGGCCGTGCAGGGCGGCCGGCCGTCGGCGGAGGCCGCGCTGCACGCGCGGGTGGCCGCGTCGACCGGTGCGGGCGCGGTGGTGCACGTGCACACGGTGGCGTCGGTGGCGATGGGGCGCCGGAAGCCCGGCGGGATCCTCCTGCGGGACCTGGAGATGCTCAAGGGGGTCGGACAGCCCGCGCACGGGGTCGAGGTGAGGCTGCCGGTCGTCGCCAACAGCCAGGACATGGCGGAGCTGGGCGACCGGCTGGAGGCGGCCCGGGACCCGCGGATGCCCGCGGTGGTGGTCGCCGGGCACGGGCTGTACGTGTGGGGCGCGGATCCGCGGCAGGCCCGGCACCACACCGAAGTCGTGGAGTGGCTGCTGGAGTTGGAGCTGACCGGGCGGTGAGGCGTACGGGGGGGGCGGCGGCCGCCGTCCCCTTCCGCCCTGTGGGAGCGGCCGGAGCACGTTAAAGGGGAGCTACAGCCCCCGCCTCCATTGTCATGCACCTGCGGTCCGATGGCCGGATCGCAGGTCTCCTGGAGGTGTGGGATGCACCGCAGACTCGCCACCGGCCTCGCCGCCTCGGCCATGGCCCTCGTCACCGTCACCGCGACCGCCGGCTCGGCCACCGCGGCTCCCGCCGACAAGCCCCAGGTGCTCGCCACCTGGACGCAGACCAGCGCGTCCAGCTACAGCACCTGGGCCGCGGCCCGCGCGAACCAGTCGGCCTGGGCGGCCTACCAGTTCGACTGGTCCACCGACTACTGCAGCTCCTCCCCGGACAACCCCTTCGGCTTCCCCTTCTCGCTCTCCTGCGCCCGCCACGACTTCGGCTACCGCAACTACAAGGCGGCCGGCACCTTCAGCGCCAACAAGGCGCGCCTGGACAGCGCCCTGTACGAGGACCTCAAGCGGGTGTGCAACGGCTACTCCGGCGCCACGAAGACGACCTGCAACGGCACGGCGTGGACGTACTACCAGGCCGTCAAGGCGTTCGGCTGACGGATCCCGGCCCGGCGCGGCGCCACCCCCGGGGTGGCGCCGCGTTCGCGCGTCACCCCGGGAAATGCCCGGCACGGGCCGCGCGGGCTCGCCGCCGACCGGGGGTGTTCCGGGGTGGGGATCGGGGCAGTGATCCGTTCACCACCCCCGTACGAGGGGGCTGCGGACGCCCCCGCCGGACGCCGTAAGGTTGGTGGGTCAAGCGAGGGCACGTCGGAAGGAGGCACTGGGTGATCGAGCTGGAGGGGGTTCCCGAGCTGATCGACCCAGTCATGGTGGCCGCGTTCGAGGGCTGGAACGATGCCGGCGACGCCGCCTCCACGGCGGTCGCGCATCTGGAACGCGAGTGGAAGGGCGAGGTGTTCGCGGCCCTGGACGCCGAGGACTACTACGACTTCCAGGTGAACCGCCCCACGGTGTTCATGGAAGACGGTGTGCGCAAGATCACCTGGCCCACGACGAGGCTGTCGGTGGTCCGTGTCGGCGGCGACAAGCCGCGCGATCTCGTGCTGGTCCGCGGCATCGAGCCGTCCATGCGCTGGCGCTCGTTCTGCAACGAGCTGCTCGGCTTCGCGCACGAGCTGGGCGTGGAGCTGGTGGTCGTCCTGGGCGCCCTGCTCGGGGACACCCCGCACACGCGTCCGGTGCCGGTCAGCGGGGTCACGTCCGACGCGGACCTGGCCCGCCGCATGGACCTGGAGGAGACCAAGTACGAAGGCCCGACGGGCATCGTCGGCGTCCTCCAGGAGGCGTGCGCGCACGCCGGGGTGCCGGCGGTGTCGCTGTGGGCGGCCGTCCCGCACTACGTCTCCCAGCCGCCGAACCCGAAGGCCACCCTGGCACTGCTCAACCGCCTGGAGGACCTGCTGGACCTGCGCATCCCGCAGGGCGAGCTGCCCGAGGACGCGCGCGCCTGGCAGGTGGGCGTGGACCAGCTGGCCGCCGAGGACAGCGAGGTCGCGGAGTACGTGCAGACGCTGGAGGAGGCCCGGGACACGGCCGAGCTGCCGGAGGCGTCGGGCGAGGCGATCGCCCGCGAGTTCGAGCGGTACCTGCGGCGCCGGGATGCCGGTCCGCCGGGCGGCCACGCGACGGCCGAGGGCGGCGAGGGCGGCTCGTTCCTGCGGGACAACCCGGGCGGCAGGCCGCGCCCGTCGAAGCCGGACACCTCCGGCGGTTCGGGTTCTTCCGGCGGCGGTGCGGCCGGGAGCGGCCCGAAGGGCGAGGACGAGGACGGCCCGGAGGACTGAGGACAGCGACGAGGGGGCGGTTCCCGGCCGGGAACCGCCCCCTCTCGCTGTCTACCGGCCGCTGCCGCCGGTGGTCACAGGGCCACGCCCAGCAGCGCGTCCACCGCCCGGCTCACCAGTCCCGGCGCTCCGATGTCGCTACCGCCCTGCTCCTCCTGGCGGGCCGCCCAGCGGTCGACCGCGGCGAGCGCCGCGGGCGCGTCCAGGTCGTTCACCAGGGCCTCGCGGATCTCCTCCACGAGCGCGTCGGCGGACGGGCCGTCGGGCCGGGAGACCGCCGCGCGCCAGCGGCCGAGACGGTCGACGGCGTCCCGCAGCACCTGGTCGGTCCACTCCCAGTCGGCGCGGTAGTGGTGGGCGAGCAGCGCGAGGCGGATGGCGGCGGGGTCGACACCGTCACGGCGCAGCCGGGAGACGAAGACCAGGTTGCCCTTGGACTTCGACATCTTCTCGCCGTCCAGGGCGACCATGCCGGCGTGCACGTACGCCTTGGCCATCGGGAACTCGCCGGTGAGCACCTGGGCGTGCGAGGCGCCCATCTCGTGGTGCGGGAACGCCAGGTCGGAACCGCCGCCCTGGACGTCGAAGCCCATCCCGAGGTGGTCGAGGGCGATGGCCACGCACTCGATGTGCCAGCCGGGCCTGCCCCGGCCGAGCGAGCCGCCGTCCCAGCTGGGCTCGCCCTCGCGGGCGGCCATCCACAGCATCGGGTCGACCGGGTTCTTCTTGCCCGGGCGTTCCGGGTCGCCGCCGCGCTCGGCGGACAGCAGCCGCATGGCGGCCGCGTCGAGGTTCGAGACCTGGCCGAAGTGCGGGTCGGACTCGACGGAGAAGTAGATGTCGCCGTCCAGCTCGTAGGCGGCGCCGAGTTCGCGCAGCCTCTCCACCAGCGGGACGATGCCGGGTATCGCCTCGACGGCGCCTATGTAGTGCTGGGGCGGGAGCATCCGCAGGGCGGTCATGTCCTCGCGGAAGAGGGCCGTCTCCTTCTCGGCGAGGGCGACCCAGTCGACGCCGTCCCGCTCCGCGCGTTCCAGCAGCGGATCGTCGACGTCGGTCACGTTCTGGACGTAGTGGACCTGCCGCTTGGTGTCGAGCCACACGCGCTGGACGAGGTCGAACGCGTTGTAGGTCGCCGCATGACCCATGTGGGTCGCGTCGTACGGCGTGATGCCGCACACGTAGATGCGGGCGACGGGACCGGGGTCGAGGGTGACGAGGCCGCCGGTCGCGGTGTCGTGGATCCTCAGGTCGCGGCCCTGACCAGGCAGGGCGGGGACCTCGGAAGCGGGCCAGGCATGCATGTACATGAGCCTAACCGGCGGCGAGCTGCGGCAACGAACGGGATCGGGCCGGATAGCCGTTCGAACGCTCCCGAGCCCCCGGCGGCGGTGTGCGGGCACCGCCCCCGGGCTCACACCGGTGGCCAGGGGATCGCCGGCCACTCCCCGCTCGGTTCGGGGTGCCGGCCGGCGGTGAGCAGCGCGTCGACACGCGCGCGGGTGGCGTCGATCTCGGCCGCGGTGAGGAGTTTGGCCAGCCGCTGTCCCAGCTGCCCGTCCAGGGCCTGCCGCAGCCCTCCGAGGACGTCGGCCGCCTCGGGGGTGAGCGGTTCCCCGGCCCAGCCCCACAGCAGCGTGCGCAGCTTGTCGTCGACGTTGAAGGTGACGCCGTGGTCGATGCCGTAGAGCCGGCCGTCGGCGGTGGGCAGCAGATGGCCGCCCTTGCGGTCGGCGTTGTTGATCACCGCGTCGAGGACGGCGAGCCGGCGCAGCCGTTCGTCGTCGGCGTGCACGAGCAGCGCGGTGCGGCCCTCGCCGACGTCGGCGAACCCGATCGCCTTCCAGCCCGGCTCCGGTTCCTCGCCGTCGACCAGGGCGAGCAGCTCGGACTCGGGCCGGACGTCGATCCAGAGCTGGCACATGCCCTCGCCGTACGGCCCGTCGCGCAGGACGGTGGGCGGTACCAGGCCCCAGCCGGTAGCCTCGGAGACCTCGTAGGCGGCCACCTCCCGGCCGGCGAGGGTGCCGTCGGGGAAGTCCCACAGGGGGCGCTCCCCCGCCACGGGCTTGTAGATGCAGGAGGCCTGCACGCCGTCGCGGGCGACCGTGCAGAACAGTGCCGCGTTGGACGCCTCGCGGATGCGGCCGCGTACGGTCAGCTCACCGTGCGCGAGCAGGTCGGCGGCGGCCGTGCCGTCGTCCGTCACGCTCCGCGGCGGTATCCGTTCTGGCGCGGACATACGTGTCCTTCCGGGTCGAGCGGGAGACTGCACAGCGGGCACGGCGGCCGCCCGGCGTTGACGACGTCCAGGGCGCGTTTGGCGAAGGCCCGGGCCTGCGCGCCGCTCAGCCGGACCCGCAGCATCGGGGGCCCGTTCTCCTCGTCCTGGAGGAGCCGCTCCTCGGCCTCGGCCAGGTCCTCGTCGTTGTCCGCGTCCAGTTCGACGAGGGCCTGCGCCTCGACGATCATGCACTGGTCCTCGCCGTCCCAGGCCAGGGCCATGGTGCCGACGCGGAACTCCTCCTCGATGGGGGTCTCCAGCGGGGCGCTGTCGGCGACTTCGGTGGGTGCCATGGCGGGGACCGCGGCGCTGCCCCCGCTGCGGCGCACGACCTCGTCGAGCAGTTCGTCCATGCGCTCGGCGAGTGCGGCGACCTGGGTCTTCTCCAGGGCCACGCTGGTCACCCGGGGGCCTGCGGTGGCCTGGAGGAAGAACGTACGGCGCCCGGGCAGTCCGACCGTGCCGGCCACGAAGCGGTCCGGCTGGTCGTAGAGGAACACCTGACGGGACACGTCCTGTCTCCAGTGGGTTCGAGAGTTTCGGTGGTGCGGGCCATACGGATGGGCGACGCGGTGGGTCGCTTCACCCTACTGCGCCCGACGATCACGGTGCGCCCGCACCGCCTCCGACCGGTGCGTCGCCCTCGCCGGGTTCCTCGCGCGGGGCGAGGGAAGCGAAATCCCCGGTGTCGCCGAGGCGGACGAGGAACGGCCTCAGGCGGGTGTAGCGGATCGCGGTGATGGAACACGGTTCCACGGAGATCCGCTGGAAGAGGTCGAGATGGAGTCCGAGGGCGTCGGCGACGAGGGATTTGATGATGTCACCGTGGGAGCACATCAGGTAGACGGCGTCGGCGCCGTGCTCGGCCTCCACGCGCGCGTTCCACTCGCGTACGGCCTCGGCGGCGCGGGTCTGCATGGCCCGCATGGACTCGCCGCCCGGGAAGGCGGCGGCCGACGGGTGGGCCTGGACGACCTCCATCAGCGGCTCGTCCGTGAGCTCGGCGAGCTTGCGGCCGGTCCAGTCGCCGTAGTGGCACTCCCCGATCCGCTCGTCGGTGTGGGGGCGCAGTTCCGGGCGGGCCTCCAGCAGCGGCCGGACCGTCTCCTGGCAGCGTTGGAGCGGGCTGACGACCACCTCGGAGAGGGGCAGGCCCGCGAGCCGGCCCGGCAGCGCGGCGGCCTGCGCGGCGCCGCGCTCGTCCAGGGCGACGCCCGGCGACCACCCGGCGAGCACGCCCGAGGTGTTGGCGGTGGACCGTCCGTGCCTTACGAGGATCAGGGTGGGCATGCGGCAAGGGTAGGTGGTCGCCGCCGTGCGGCGGCGACCGGGCGAAGGGAGGATGCGGCACGTGATCGTGGACTGTGCCATCTACCGGCACGGGCACCGTACGGAGGGCCCGGAGGACCTGTCGGACGCGCTCGAGGAGGCGCGGGCGGCGGGCGGCTTCGTGTGGATCGGGCTGCACGAGCCGTCCGAGCGGGAGTTCGACCTGGTCACCCGGGAGTTCGGGCTGCATCCGCTGGCGGTGGAGGACGCGCTCAAGGCGCATCAGCGCCCGAAGCTCGAGGTGTACGACGACTCGCTGTTCCTGGTGCTCAAGCCGGTCGTCTACGAGCCGGAGAGCGACACCGTCTCGAGCGGCGAGATCATGATCTTCATAGGTGACGGTTTCGCGGTGACCGTCCGGCACGGCGAGGGTTCGCCGCTGGCGGCGGTACGGCACCGGCTGGAGGCGGAGCCCGAGTTGCTGGACAAGGGCCCGACCTCGGTGCTGTACGCGATCTCCGACGCCGTCGTCGACCACTATCTGGAGGTGGCGACGGAACTGCAGACCGACCTGGAGGAGCTGGAGGCGGAGGTGTTCCAGCCGGAGACCGGCGGCTCGCGCAACACCGCGTCCCGGATCTACACCTTCAAACGGCAGGTACTGGCGTTCCGCCGGGCCACCGGCCCGCTGGCCGTGCCGATGACCCGGCTGGCCGGTGTGGGGCAGCTCGGCGGCGAGGTGCCGTTCGTGAACGAGAAGGCGCGGCCCTTCTTCCGTGACGTGAGCGACCACCTCATGCGGGTCAACGAGTCCGTGGACGGCCTGGACCGGCTGGTGTCGGACATCCTGTCGGCGCATCTGGCGCAGATGAGCGTGCGGCAGAACGACGACATGCGGAAGATCTCGGCCTGGGCGGCGATGGCGGCGGTTCCCACGATGATCGCGGGGATCTACGGCATGAACTTCGAGCACATGCCCGAGCTGCACTGGCTGTGGGCGTACCCGGTGGTGATCGCCGTGATGGCCGTGCTGGAGGTGCTGCTGTACCGGCTGTTCAAGCGGCGCGGCTGGCTGTGAGGCGGCGTCCTCAGGCGTACTCGGCGGCCGGGGCGGGTGCCGGGCCGCCGAGGGCGTCACGGCGCTCGGGCATGCGGAGGGCGACCATGCGGCGCCAGCCGGCGAGGCGTTCCCAGGCGTACACGGTGTGGATGCCGGCCGCGAGCAGCGCGGCCCGGGGTCTCGGCCAGCCGAGGATGCGGCCCATGTGCGCCATGACGGCGAGGCTGACGTCGCGGTGGACGCGGATCTCGGCGAGCGCGCACGCGCGCAGGGTGCGCAGGATCAGCCGGCCGTGCCCGGCGGCGGCGAGGCGCAGCAGTTCCTCGTGGGTGTAGGCGAGGTGGTTGTCCTCGTCGTGCGCGATCACGCGGACGGCGCGGCCGATCTCCGGGTGGCCGGCGAAGTGCCGCAGGAGCAGCCGCATCTGTTCGCCGGCGCGCTGTTCGGTGACCCTGCTGTGCGCGAGGTAGACGACGAGGTCGCCTTCGGTCAGCGGTTCCTGCCGGGCGAGCCGGTCGTGGGCGAGGCCGATGCCGCGCCGTTCCAGGAGCATCGTGTAGTCGGTCTCGGGCGGGACGGGGCACGGGGTGAGCCCGCGTCTGCGCAGCAGGGCGGTGAAGATGCGGCCGTGCTTGTCCTCGTCGGCGCCGTGGCGGGCGATCTTGGGGGCGAGGGCCCGCTGGCTGTGCGGCACCAGTGCGGCGATGCGCCCGTTCTCCCAGCCGCCCTGGGCCTCTCCGCCCGCGGCGATGGAGCAGAAGAGCCGGAAGGACTCGTCGTTGCCGAGGATCTCCTGGAACAGACGCTTGGCCGACAGCATGGCAGACACCTCTCTGCAGGATTCCGCAAAGAACGAGTCAATTGCGGGCAGAGTGGGGTCGCAACAGGGGGTGAGCCGATCGGCCGAAAGACGGACGCGCCGAGGTCGTAACCGCCTGCCGCCGGGCGCGTTGATCCTCGTGACGGCCGTGGCGGGGAAGACCCCCGAGCCCCCACCACGGCCGCGGAAACTTCCCTCCGGTCAGGCGAGGCCGGCGCGCTCCAGGGCCTCGCTGCCGGCCCGCAGGGAGGCGAGCCGCTCGTCGAGCGTGAAGCCGGCGGGGGCGAGGCTGAGGGTGGTCACGCCGGCGGCCGCGTAGGCCTTCATCCGGTCGGCGATGCGGTCCACGGAGCCCAGCAGCGCGGTCTTGTCGATGAGGTCCTGCGGCACGGCGGCCGCCGCGCCCTGCTTGTCCCCGGACAGGTACTTCTGCTGGATCTCGGCGGCCTCCTTCTCGTAACCCATGCGCTGCGCGAGCTGGTTGTAGAAGTTCTGCTTGGCGCTGCCCATGCCGCCGACGTACAGCGCGGTGTAGGGGCGGAAGGTGTCGGCGAGCCGGGCCACGTCCTTGTCCTCGCCGACGGCGAGCGGCAGGGTCGGGCAGACGTCGAAGCCGTCGAGGGTGAGCCCCGCCTTCTCCCGGCCGGCGCGCAGGTGCTTGAGGGTGGTCTCCTCCAGGTGCTCCGCGGCGGGGAAGATCAGCAGCGCGCCGTCGGCGATCTCGCCGGTCTGCTCCAGGTTCTTCGGGCCGATCGCGGCGATGTACAGCGGGATGTGCTCACGCTCCGGGTGGACGGTGAGCTTGATCGGCTTGCCCGGGCCGCCGGGCAGCGGCAGCGTCCAGTGCTCGCCCTCGTAGGTCAGCCGCTCCCGGGTCATCGCCCGGCGGACGATCTCCACGTACTCGCGGGTGCGCGCCAGCGGCTTGTCGAACTTGACGCCGTACCAGCCCTCGGAGACCTGCGGTCCGGAGACGCCGAGGCCGAGCCGGAACCGGCCGCCGGACAGGGAGTCGAGCGTCGCGGCCGTCATCGCGGTCATCGCGGGCTGCCGGGCCGGGATCTGGAAGATGGCGGAGCCGACGTCGATGCGCTCGGTCTGCGCGGCGACCCAGCTGAGCACCGTGGCCGCGTCGGACCCGTAGGCCTCGGCGGCCCAGCACACGGAGAACCCCAGCCGGTCGGCCTCCTGGGCCACGGCCAGATTGTCCCCGTCCATTCCGGCACCCCAGTAGCCGAGGTTGATCCCGAGCTGCATGGCCCATTCCCCTTACCCGTGAGTAACGTCCCTGTGGGGGTGACCCTAGCGCGCGGTGGCGCCCGGGGGCAGGGTACGCAGGGCGGACGGGCGCCCGGAGCGCCGAGGACCTGGGCGGAACCGGTTGTCCACAGGCCACCCACGGCAGAGGCTCTGGCCAGTAATCTCGCCCGCATGGAGCAGAGGCATCTAGGCCGTACCGGCCTGCGTGTGTCCCGGATCGGGCTCGGCACCCTCACCTGGGGCCGGGACACCGACGAGCACGACGCCGCGGACATGCTGAAGGCGTTCTGGGATGCCGGCGGGACCCTGGTCGACACGGCCGACGTGTACGGCGACGGGGAGGCGGAGTATCTGCTCGGGCGGCTCATGGACGGCCTGGTGCCGCGCCGGGACCTGGTGATCTCCACCAAGGCGGGCAGCGTCCCCGATCCCGACCGTCGCTACGACGGCTCGCGCGGCCACCTGCTCGCCGCGCTCGACGCGTCCCTGGCCCGCCTGGGCACCGATCACGTCGACCTGTGGCACGTCCACGCCTACGACCCCGAGACCCCGCTCGAGGAGACGCTCCAGGCCCTCGATCTGGCCGTCAGCAGCGGGCGCGCCCGGTACGCGGGCGTCTCCAACTTCTGCGGCTGGCAGCTCGCCAAGGCGGCCACCTGGCAGCTCGCGGCGCCGGGCACCCGGACCCGGCTGGCCGCCACGCAGCTGGAGTACTCGCTGCTCCAGCGGGGCGCGGAGCGCGAGGTGCTGCCCGCCGCGCTCGATCTCGGTGTCGGTCTGCTGCCGTCCTCCCCGCTCGGGCGGGGCGTGCTGACCGGCAAGTACCGCCATGCCACTCCGCCGGACTCGCGTGGCGCCTCCGAACACCTGGCGCTGTTCGTCGAGCCGTACCTGGACGACACGGCGACACGCATCGTGGACGCGGTGACGACCGCCGCCGACGGGCTCGCGGTCACCCCCCTTCAGGTGGCGCTCGCCTGGGTCAGGGACCGGCCGGGCGTGGCCGCGCCGATCGTCGGCGCGCGCAACGCGCAGCAGCTCACGGCCGCGTTGTCAGTGGAGGCCCTTAGTCTTCCTGACGAGATCTGCCGGGCGCTGGACGATGTGTCGGCGCCCGTGCACCGCTATCCCGATCACGACTGGAGCACGCTGTGAGCACGGAGCCGGAGACCACGGAGGAAGCCGGGCCGGGGACACCGGACGATCCGGGGACGGCGGGCCCGGAAGCGGCGCCCGAGGAGAGCCGTGCGCAGGACACCGGGCAACCGGAGGAGTCCGGGCAGGACACCGGGGAGACGCAGGAGTCCGGGCAGGACACCGGGGAGACGCAGGAGTCCGGGCAGGACACCGGGGAGACGGCGGGGTCCGGCGGCGCCGAGGGGGACGCGGACCTCACCGAGGGCAAGGAGGGTGGGCCCGCCGAGCGGTCCGAGGCGGCGGCCGAGCTGGCCGCGCAGCGGATCGAGCGGGAGCGCATCGAGCGGCGCAAGGCCGAACGCGACGCCCCGATCGCCAGCGGTGCCAAGCTCAGCGGCACGGCGGCCGACCTGCTCGCGGCCGTACGCGCGGTGGAGAGCGGCCGGAAACCGGTGGCCGCGATGTCGGCCGCACCCGCGCCCGCCCCGCGGGACCCGGCTGCGGAGCCCGTCCGGCGTCCCCAGCCCGCGCCCGCCCCGGCCCATGCCGTGCCCGTCGCGTCCGTCGTGTCCGACGCGCCCGCACCGCAGGTCGTGGAGGCGGCGCGCCGGGTGCTGACCGAGGGCGGCGCACCGGATTCGCTGGCCGTCCAGGTGGCCGCGGCTCTCGGTGAGGGCGCCGACACGGCGCTGCGGGAGGACCCGTGGCAGCTGCTCCGGGTCGCCGGTGTCAGGCCCGAGCAGGCCGACGGCTTCGCGCGGGCGCTGCTCGGTGCCGCCTGCGGTCCGGACGACGAGCGGCGGGGCCGCGCGCTCACGGTCTGGCTGCTGGAGCAGGCCGCCACGGCCGGCCACACCGCCCTGGACCTGTCCACGCTCATCACGGCTCTGGGCCGGCAGGGGGTGCCCGGCCCGGACGAGGCGGTGCAGGAGGCGCTCGCCGAGGGCGAGGCCCTGATGTTCCAGGACCCGCTGGACGAGCCCGGCGCCCCGGCCGTGCGGGAGGAGGACGCCGAGGAGGAGGAGGAGGAGGCCGAGCGGCCGGTCCGGGCCCTCGTCGCCCTGGAGCGGTACGCGATGGCGGAGGAGAGCCTCGCCGACGGCCTGGCCCGGCTGGTCAACTCCCTGCCGAAGGAGGCCGAGCAGGCCTGGGAGGGGGCCGTCGCCGGGGTGTCCCGGGGGCCGGCCGAGCTGGTCCGCGCGGTCGCGGGGCACGGCCTGGTGCTGCACACCGGCGGGGAGGCGGCCCGCGCCGAACCGGCGGCGCTGCTCGACGCCGCCCGGGCCGCGGGCCTGCGGGCCTTCGCCGCCTGTCACACCGCGGACGGGCGGGACCGCCTCGCGGCGCTGTCCGGCGGGGAGCCGGCGGAGCACGGCGTGGGCACGGTCGACGGACTCCTTTCCGGCGCCGAGGGGCCCGGCCGGGACGCCGACGGTGCGCTGGAACTCGATCTGCTGATCGTGCTGGACGCGCCCCAGCTGGACGTGGAGCACGCCGCGATGCTGGTGGAGTCACTGCCCGACGGTGCCCGGCTGCTGCTCAGCGGAGACCCGGGGGTGCTCTGGTCTGCCGGTCCGGGGCGGGTCTTCGCGGATCTCCTCGCCGCTCGGAACTGCCCCCAGATCGCCTCCCGCGTCCCCGACCCCGGCCCGCTCGGCGAGCTGGTCTCCGGTGTCGGCGTGGGCGAGCTGAACCAGGTGGACGCGCCCGGCAAGGAGATCGTCATCGTGCCGGTGCGCGACGCGGGCGAAGCCGTGCACCGGACCGTGCAGCTGGTCGCCGACTCGGTACCGCGGGCGATCGGCGTCCCCGCCGAGCAGACCGTGGTCATCACCCCCGGGCACGGCGGTGCCGTGGGCACGCGGGCTCTCAACTCCGCCCTGAAGGAGCGGCTCAACCCCGGTCCGGGCCGCTTCGGCGGCTTCGACCCGGGCGACCGGATCGTGCACTCCCCCGCGCCGGGCCGTGCCGTGCCGGGAGTGGTGGTCAAGGCCGACACCGAGGGGCTGCACCTGACCTGCGCGGGCGCCCCCGTGGTCGTACCGCGAGAGCGGGTGGAGGCCTGTGTGCGGCACGGCTGGGCGCTCACCGCGCACCAGGCGGTCGGCGCGCGCTGGCCCGCGGCGGTCGTGGTGCTGCCCGGCGACGCGGCGCAGGCGCTCAGCAGGCCCTGGGTGTACACGGCGTTCGGCCGGGCGGAGCGGCATCTGTCCGTGGTGCACGGAGTGGAGCAGGCGCTGCCGAAGGCGGTCGCGGAGATCACGGCCAAGCCGCGCACGACCCGGCTCCAGACGCTGCTGCGCTCGCAGGTGCCGACGCCGGACTGACGCCGGCCCGCTCCCCCGTCGCGGTGGCCGTCAGCCGCGACGGCGGGGTCCGGTGGCCGTCAGCCGCGCGGGCGGGGTCCGGCGGTGCCGTGCCGGCCCCGGGTCGTGACGGCACCGCGGGCCGGGATCACCTCCCGGCGTCCTCGGCGTCGTCCACGTCGACGGCCTCGTCCACGTCGCCCGTGTCCTCGACGAATTCGAGATCGTCCT
This sequence comes from Streptomyces albidicamelliae, assembly GCF_025642175.1. Classification (NCBI taxonomy): domain Bacteria; kingdom Bacillati; phylum Actinomycetota; class Actinomycetes; order Kitasatosporales; family Streptomycetaceae; genus Streptomyces; species Streptomyces albidicamelliae. The sequence continues at coordinate 1,999,368 of NZ_CP106795.1, forward strand.
CGTCGTCCCCGTCGTCGTCCTCGTCGTCGAACACCGCGCTGACGTCGAACCGGCACACCACCTGCTGCGGATCGACCTGCTCGAACGGGGCTTCCAGCCACTCCCCGGCCTCGGGGGCCTCGTCGGTCGCGGTGACCCAGAGCGTGGAGTCGCCCTCCTCCAGGCCGAACTCCTTGTGCCGGGAGGCGATCTCGTCCGGTTCGAACTCGCCGAACAGGATGCCCAGCGCCCCGGGGAGGGTCGCGCCGGCACCGTTTCCGTCGCCGCCGATGTCCTCGTACTCGGCCGCCTCGACCCGCTGGGCCTGCGCCAGCAGCCGCTGGGGTTCCGCCACGGTGTAGTCGCGGCGGATCAGCACGCTGACGGCGTTCGGCTCCTCGGGGCCGGCGTAGGGCGGCAGCGTGTCCTCCGCACCCGGGATCTCGAAGGGGGTGACTTCGTCGTAGCGGTCGTAGAGCACCTCGTCGTACGCCTCGGCGGCCGCGGCCAGCTGGTTGAACGCCTCGGAGACGGCCGGGTCGTCCTCCCCCGACCGGCCTTCGACCGCAGCCAGGTGGCGGTCGAGCGCGGTCTTCACCGCTTCGGCGGCGGCGCGTACCTCGGCAGCGGTGGGCTGCGCAGCATCAGACATAGTGCAGACGCTATCCGTACCGGGCACCAGCCCGCACAATAGATGCGATGCCGGAATACGAATTTGTCGACGTGTACGTGCCTCGCGGGGTCTCCCGCAAGGAGGCCACGCGTCTGCTGACCGACCATGCCGAGTACGGACACTGGGAGTTGGACCGACTGAGCCTGCTGCGCGACGGCAGCCGCAGGGTGCGGTTGCGCCGGCGCATCATCCGCCAGGTGCGCGCCACCTGGTGAGACGGACGGACAGGAACCGGACACGACAGGACAGGTGAACGCAGCGGGCCCCGCCGGGACGGCGGGGCCCGCTGCGTGTCCGGCGTCGTGTCTACGCCGCGGCCCGTGCCTTGCGGTAGAGGACCGCGCCCGCGAGCAGCGCCCCGGCGCCGACCGGCAGGGCCAGGCCCAGCGGGACGTCACTGCCGGTGTGGGCGAGCTGGGCGGTGGCGGGTGTCCGGGTCGAACCGGCGGTCTGCGCGTGGACCTGGGTGGACCCGTGGGACGTGTGGCCGCCCTTGCCGGGCGTACCCGTACCGGGGTGACCCGGCGTACCGGGAGTGCCGGGGTGACCCGGCGTACCGGGGTGACCCGGCGTACCGGGGTGACCGGGCGTGCCGGGGTGCCCCGGATGACCGGGAGTGCCCGGGTGCCCCGGATGGCCCGGATGCCCGGGGTGGCCCGGGTGGCCGGGCGGGTTGCCGTGGCCGTCGCCCGGCGGGGTGTGGTGACCGCCTCCGCCGTTGACGCAGTCGTCACCCGTGGTGGCGTTTCCGGCGCCGATGACGTCGACGCTGTTGCCGCAGACGTTCACGGGAACGTCGATCGGTACCTGGACGGTGTTGCCGGAACCGACGCCCGGTGAGCCACCGGTGTGGCCGCCGGCGTGCGAGCCGTGGTGGCCCGAGTCGCCGTAACCCGAGTCGCCGTAACCCCCGGACCCGCCGCCCCGGTTGGCGCAGGCGTTGCCGGCCGACGGGTTGAGGAGCCCGACGACGTCGACGGTGTTGCCGCAGACGTTCACCGGCACGTGCACCGGCGCCTGCACCGTGTTGCCGGACAGTACGCCGGGTGAGCCGCCGGCGGTGCCGTGCGCGCCCGAGTCGGCGTGGGCGTAGCCGCTCGCGGCGGCGATCACGCCGGTCGCCGCGGCCATGGTCATCAGGCCCTTGCGGGTGCCTTGTCGCATGCTGAGTTCCCCCCTGCCTTCGAAATTCCGCGTACACCGGTCCGGGACGTGGAGCGGTGCAGAAAGGCCGGTCGGCCTCGGAGCGCATGGCGCGCGCTCCGAGGCCGACGGCTCGCAAAAAGACGCCCCCTCAGGGAGCCGGCGTCACTTGTTGATGCAGGTGTTGCCGAAGGCGGGGTTCAGGAGCCCGATCACGTTGACCGTGTTGCCGCAGACGTTCACCGGGACGTGCACGGGCACCTGGATGACGTTGCCGGAAAGGACACCCGGGGAGTGCACGGCGGCACCCTGGGCACCGGAATCGGCGACGGCGAGGCCCGCACCCGCGAGAACCAGCCCACCGGTGGCAGCCGCAGCAGCGACGACCTTCTTGATCATTGTTCCTCCTCGTTGGCAATGCGACTCCAAGGTGCGGAGTCACATCACCAGTAACGAGGAGGAACTAATGAGGCTACGAGCCTATCGTCGTATTCACCCTTCTCAGTCGATCTCGTACGGCTGGCCGATTACCCGGGGAAAGGGCCTCACGAGGCGTCGATGAAGCGGTCGAGCACCCGCACGCCGAACTGGAGCCCGTCCACCGGCACCCGCTCGTCCACCCCGTGGAACATGCCCGCGAAGTCCAGCTCCGGCGGCAGCTTCAGGGGCACGAAGCCGAAGCCGCGGATGCCCAGGTCGTCGAAGGACTTGGCGTCGGTGCCGGCGGACAGCATGAAGGGGATCGCCTTCGCCGCCGGGTCCTCGGCGAGCAGCGCGGACTGCATGGCCTCGACGATCGCCCCGTCGAACGTGGTCTCCACGGCCTTGTCGGCGTGCACGTCCTCGCGCCGCACGTTCGGGCCCAGGAGCCGGTCGAGGTCGGCGAGGAACTCCTCCTCGTGGCCGGGCAGGAACCGGCCGTCGATGTGGGCGGTGGCCTCGCCCGGGATGACGTTGACCTTGTAGCCGGCGTTCAGCTGCGTGGGGTTGGCCGTGTTGCGCAGGCTCGCGCCGATGAGCTTGGCGATGCCGCCGAGCTTGGCGATGGTGGACTCCATGTCCTCCGGGTCCAGCTCGGTGCCGAGCGCGTCGCCCAGCTCGTCGAGGAAGGCCCGGGTGGTCTTGGTGACCCGGACCGGGAACGTGTGCCGGCCGACCCGGGCGACGGCCTCCGACAGCTCGGTGATGGCGTTGTCGCGGTGGATCATCGACCCGTGCCCGGCGTTGCCGGCCACGGCCAGCTTCATCCAGTGCATGCCCTTCTCGGCGGTCTGGATGAGGTAGAGCCGCCGCTGCTCGCTGACCGTGAAGGAGAAGCCGCCGACCTCGCTGATCGCCTCGGTGACGCCCTCGAAGAGCTCGGGGTGGTTGTCGACCAGGTACCGGGCGCCGTAGGTGCCGCCCGCCTCCTCGTCCGCGAGGAAGGCGACCACGATGTCCCGCGGGGGCCGCCGGCCGCTGCGCAGCCGGTCCCGCACGACCGCGAGGGTCATCGCGTCCATGTCCTTCATGTCGACCGCGCCGCGCCCCCACACGCATCCGTCGGCGATCTCGCCGGAGAAGGGGTGGTGGGTCCAGTCGGCCGCGTTGGCCGGTACGACGTCCAGGTGCCCGTGGATGAGCAGCGCGGGCCGGGACGGGTCCTCGCCCTCGATGCGGGCCACCGTCGAGGCGCGCCCCGGATGCGATTCGAAGATCTGTGGCTCCAGGCCGACCTCGGCGAGCTTCTCGGCCACCCACTCGGCGGCCTTGCGCTCACCGGGTCCGGAGTGGTCGCCGTAGTTGCTGGTGTCGAACCGGATCAGCTCGCGGCAGAGGTCCACGACCTCGTCCTCGCCGGTGACGCTCCTGGCCGTGTCCGTCTCGCTCACGCTGCTTCCTCCCGCTGTCACTGCTGCCTGTCCGCCGGTCGTCCCGTCCGCGGTCGTGCCGGGGGCGTCCCCGTCGGTGGTCCCCTCATCCTCTCTCCGCCCCCTGTCCGGGCCAAAGACCGGTACCGGCCCGTCACACGCCGTTCACGCCGGGCCGCCCCCGGACCGGGGGTGATCAGGCACCTCCGAAAGCCTGGTAATGTTTCCTTCGTCGCCGCGAGGGAAACCCCGCGCGACAGACACCTTGTCCGGGTGGCGGAATGGCAGACGCGCTAGCTTGAGGTGCTAGTGCCCTTTATCGGGCGTGGGGGTTCAAGTCCCCCCTCGGACACCAGCGAGGCCCCTGCTCTGCGGGGGCCTTTTGCGTTGCCCGGCCTCCGCCATGCCCGTCCGGGTGGCGCGTTCAGCGGGGCGGGCCGGGGCGCAGGGGCCGTGCGGTGAGGGTGCCGTCGGGTCCGAGGTCGACCCGGGTGCCCAGGTCGCGGCCGTGCCGGTCGAGGGTGGCGCGCAGCCAGGCCGTGTCCCGGGCGGAGGCGTGCGTGAGGCTCATCCGGCGCGCCCTGAGGGGCACCATGCGCAGGCCGGTCAGCCGGCCGGTGCCGCTGTCCAGGGAGACCAGGTACAGCAGTCGCAGGTCGTCCCGGTAGCGCTCGTGGCCGCCGATGCCCTCGTAGTCGTTGACGAGGTCGCCGCAGCCGTAGAGGACGAGCCGGTCCCGGTACACCTCGACCGGGCGCGGGTGGTGCGAGGAGTGGCCGTGGACGACGTCGACCCCGGCGTCGACGAGCGCGCGGGCGAAGCGGATCTCGGCGCGGGTGACGGTGTGTCCCCAGTTGGAGCCCCAGTGGACGGAGGCGACCACGAGGTCGCCGGGCCTTCTGCGCGCGCGCAGCCGGTCGGCGAGGAGGGCCGCGGCGCGTTCGGTGGGCGCGGCCACGAGGGCCACCCCGGGCCGCTCGGCGGTGGCGGCCCAGCTGTGCGGGATGCCGCTGGAGGGCATGCCGAAGGAGAGGACCAGCAGGCGTCCGCCGGTGCGCAGGGGGACCGTCGCGGGCCGCCACGCCGTGTCCGGGTCCGGGCCGGCGCCGGCCGTCCGCAGGCCGGCCGCCGTCAGCGAGTCGAGGGTGTCCGCGAGGCCGCGCGTCCCGAAGTCGAGGACGTGGTTGTTGGCGAGGGTGCAGACGTCGGGGCGGGCCACGGCCAGGCAGGGCAGGTTGGCGGGGTTCATGCGGTAGTGGACGCCCTTGCCCGGCGCGAAGTCGCCGTCCGCGGTGACGGCGGTCTCCAGGTTGAGCACGCGGACGTCGGGTGCGGCGCGGTCCAGTGCGGGCAGTGCCTCGCCCCACGGCCAGGCCGGATCGACGGGCCGGGGTATCGGTCCGCTCGCGGCCTCGGCGAGGGCGACGTAGTCGCGGGCGTCGTGCACCCAGTCCTCGCGCAGGGCCGGGTCGGCGGGGTGCGCGAGGATCTGGTCGACGCCCCGGCCGAGCATGACGTCGCCGGCGAGGAAGAGGGTGAGGCGTCCCTCGTGCACGGTCCGGCCTACACGTGCGCGGGTGCCATGTGGTCCGTGAACCAGTCGCGGGCCAGGTCGGTCACCCGCTCCAGGGTGCCGGGCTCCTCGAAGAGGTGGGTGGCACCGGGGACGGTCTCCAGCCGGTTCTCGCACCTCAGCCGGGCCTGTGCCGCGCGGTTGAGTTCGAGGACCAGCGGGTCGGCGCCGCCCACGACGAGGAGGGTGGGCGCGGTCACCGCGGGCAGGCGCGGCCCGGCGAGGTCGGGCCGGCCGCCGCGGGAGACGACGGCGGCGGGGCGTGCGGAGGGTTCGGTGGCGGCCCACAGGGCGGCGGCGGCGCCGGTGCTGGCGCCGAAGTAGCCGACGGCGAGCCCTTCGGCGTCGGGGCGGCGGCGCAGCCAGTCGGTGGTGCCGGCCAGCCGTTCGGCGAGCAGGGGGATGTCGAACACGTTGGCCCGGTCGCGTTCCTCGTCCTCGGTGAGCAGGTCGAAGAGCAGGGTGCCGAGTCCGGCCCGGTTCAGTCCCCGGGCGACGAACCGGTTGCGGGGGCTGTGCCGGCTGCTGCCGCTGCCGTGGGCGAAGACGACGACGCCGGTGGCGCCGGCCGGCAGGGTGAGCCGTCCGCGCAGGCGTACGGTGCCGGCGACCGGCTCGACCTCGTGGTCCTGGCCGGGGGTGGCGGTGGCCCGGCCGTGGCGGGCGGCGGCCTGTCGCAGGCGGGCGGTGACCTCGTCGTCGTCGACCTGGGTGAAGTCGCCGTAGAACTGGCCGATGGCGAAGAAGTCGGCGGGGGTGTCGAGGCAGACCAGGTCGTCGGCGTCGGCGCCGAGCCGGCGGGCGAAGTCCCGGGGTGCCACGGGTACCGCCAGCACGATGCGGGCCGCGCCCCGGGCCCGGGCGATCCGGCAGGCGGCCCGGGCGGTGGAGCCGGTGGCCACTCCGTCGTCGACGACCACGGCGGTCCGGCCGGTGACGGTGACGGGGGCGCGGGCGCCGCGGTAGCGGGCCGCCCGCCGGTCGAGGACCGTGCGCTCGTGCGCCTCGACCCGGTCCAGGTCGGCCGGGCCGACGCCGGTGTGCCGCAGCACCTCCTGGTTGACGACGCGTACCCCGTCCTCGCCGATGGCGCCCATGCCGAGTTCGGGCTGGTAGGGCACGCCCAGTTTGCGGACCAGGCAGACGTCCAGGGGCGCGTCGAGTGCCTCGGCGACCTCGGCGGCGACCGGTACCCCGCCGCGGGGCAGCCCCAGCACCACGACGTCCTGGCCCCTGAGGTGGTGCCGCAGGCGGCTGCCCAGCTGCCGTCCCGCCTCGGTCCGGTCGGTGAAGAGCATGGTGCCGCTCCGTCACTCCCGGGCCAGCCAGAGCGGGGAGGGGCCCTCCGTGTCGGCGGCTCCCGTCGCCTTCATGTCCCCGTCGGCCGCGCGCAGCAGCAGCCGGCCCATGGCGATGAGGGCGCGGCCGGCCGCGAGCTCGTCGCCGATGTCGGGTATCGCCTGGTCGTAGGGGCTGCGCCGGGCCTCCGCGTGGCTCTCCAGGACGTTGTCGCCGGTGTCGAGGACGATCCGGGCCGTGGTGTCCGGGTCGTGCTCGGACAGGTACAGGTTCAGCCGCCATTCCTTGATGGCCGGAGCACGGCTGCTCACCGGTCGGGTCATCGTCCGCCACCTCGCTCCGCGGGTCGGGCCGCTACGGGCCGCCGGTCGCCTGCCGGTCCGTCGTGGCTGGTCGCGCGGTTGCCCGCGCCTTGGCGGGGCGCGGCGACCACGCCCCTTCCACTGTGCACCCGGGCCGCGGCGGACGCCTCCCCGGTCCGGGCAGAATGTGCGTCATGACCTCGCGTACCTGCCCCTGCGGGCTCCCCGCGTCCTACGACGCCTGCTGCGGCCGTTTCCACGGCGGCTCGGCGGCCGCCCCGACCGCGGAGCTGCTGATGCGCTCGCGGTACAGCGCGTTCGTGAAGGGGGACACGGGCTATCTGCTGCGCACCTGGCATCCGCGGACCCGGCCCGGGCACCTGGAGCTGGACCCGGGGACGAGGTGGACGGGTCTGGAGATCCTGGACGCCACCGACGGGTCGGCCTTCCACAGCTCGGGCTCGGTGACGTTCCGGGCGTCCTACCGGGGCGGTTCGCTACTGGAGCGGAGCCGGTTCGAGCGGGTGGACGGGGCGTGGGCGTACGTGGACGGGGAGTTTCCCGAAGAGCGGGAGTGAGACCGGCTAGGGCGCCAGGATGTCCAGTTCCTGGAGGGCGCCCACGGTGATCTGGCGGGTCAGTTCCTCGGCGCGGGCCGCGTCGCCGGCGCGGACCGCCTCCGCGACCTGTACGTGCAGGGTCACGGCCGCCGGGTCGGGGTCCTCGAACATGACCTCGTGGTGGGTGCGGCCCGCCAGGACCTCCGCGACGACGTCGCCGAGGCGGGCGAACATCTCGTTGCCGGAGGCGTTGAGGACGACGCGGTGGAAGGCGATGTCGTGGATGAGGTACTTCTCCAGCTGGTGGCCGCGTGAGTTGGCCACCATGCCGAGGGCGCACTCGGTGAGTTCGGCGCACTGCTCCGCCGTGGCGTGCCGGGCGGCGAGGGCCGCGGCCAGGGGCTCGACCGCCGAGCGGAGCACGGTCAGGGAGCGCAGCTGGTGGGGGCGGTCGGCGCCGGCCAGGCGCCAGCGGATGACCTGCGGGTCGTAGACGTTCCACTCGGCCTTGGGGCGGACCGTGACGCCGACGCGGCGGCGGGACTCGACCAGGTGCATGGATTCCAGGACGCGGACCGCCTCGCGCATCACGGAGCGTGACACCTCGAAGTGCTGGGCGAGTTCGTCGGTGCGCAGAACACTGCCCGGCGGGTACTCGCCCGCGGTGATCGCGGGGCCGAGGGTGTCCAGTACGTGGCCGTGCAAGCCCCGGCCCGGTGTGGTCATGCACTCAGCGTACGGCCTGGATCACAGAGACAAAAAGTCAGACTTATACGTCACACACTCTTGAATTCGTCGTACCTAATGGGTTTCAGTGTGGCGACGCCGACGTGGCGTCGGATGTCGAGGAAGACAGCGAGGCAGTGATGCGTACCCCCCAGGTCGTCGTCGTGATGGGCGTCGCGGGGACGGGCAAGACCACCATCGGTCCCTTGCTCGCCGCGCGACTGGGCGTTCCGTACGCCGAGGGCGACGACTTCCACCCCCCGGCCAACATCGCCAAGATGTCCGCCGGGATCCCGCTCGAGGACAGCGACAGGTGGCCCTGGCTGGAGGCCATCGGGCACTGGGCGCACGGGCGGGCCGGGCTCGGCGGGGTGGTCAGCAGCTCGGCGCTGAAGCGGTCGTACCGCGACCGGCTCAGGGCCGTGGCCCCGGGCGTCGTGTTCGTGCATCTCACCGGTGACCGGAAGCTGATCGAGGACCGGATGACGCAGCGGCAGGGGCACTTCATGCCGACCGCGCTGCTGGACTCCCAGTTCGCCACCCTGCAGCCGCTGGGGGCGGACGAGGCGGGCGTCGCCGTGGACGTCGCGGGCAGCCCCCAGGAGATCACCGAACGCGCCGTACGGGCGCTGGACGCGCTCCCCCTCGCATCCGAGTAACACCTCACCCCCGTCCCCCGTCCTCACAAGGGAACCCCCGTGACCAGACTCAGCGTCGAGATGCTGGCAGCGGACGCGCCTGCGCCGATCACCTCCGCCGGACATGCCCAGCTGGGCATAGCCGTCCTGGTGGGCATCGCCGTGATCGTCCTGCTCATCACCAAGTTCAAGTTGCACGCCTTCCTGGCCCTGACCATCGGGTCACTGGTGCTCGGAGCGGTCGCGGGAGCGCCGCTCGACAAGGCCATCGTCAGTTTCACCACCGGACTCGGCACCACCGTGGCCGGCGTCGGCGTCCTGATCGCGCTCGGGGCGATCCTGGGCAAGCTGCTCGCCGACTCCGGCGGCGCCGACCAGATCGTCGACACGATCCTCGCCAAGGCGGGCGGGCGCGCCATGCCCTGGGCGATGGTGCTGATCGCCTCCGTGATCGGCCTGCCGCTGTTCTTCGAGGTCGGCATCGTGCTGCTGATCCCGGTCGTGCTGATGGTCGCCAAGCGCGGCAACTACTCCGTCATGCGCATCGGCATCCCCGCCCTCGCGGGTCTGTCCGTGATGCACGGCCTGATCCCGCCGCACCCCGGCCCGCTGGTCGCGATCGACGCGGTCAAGGCCAACCTGGGTGTGACGCTGGCGCTCGGACTCCTGGTCGCCGTCCCGACGGTGATCATCGCCGGTCCGCTGTTCTCGAAGGTCGCGGCCCGCTGGGTCGACGTCCCGGCGCCCGACCGGATGCTGCCCCAGCGCGCCTCGGACGAGCTGGAGCGCCGCCCGGGCTTCGGCGCGACCCTGTTCACCATGCTGCTGCCGGTGGTGCTGATGCTGGCGAAGGCGCTCGTGGACATCGTCATCGACGACCCCGCGAACTCCACGCAGCGGGTCTTCGACGTCATCGGCTCCCCGCTGATCGCCCTGCTCGCCGCCGTGCTCGTCGGCTTCTTCACGCTGGGCCGGCCCGCCGGCTTCGGCAGGGACCGCCTCCAGCAGACCGTCGAGAAGGGCCTGATGCCCATCGCGGGCATCCTGCTGATCGTGGGCGCGGGCGGCGGCTTCAAGCAGACGCTGATCGACTCCGGTGTGGGCCAGATGATCCTGGACATCTCCAAGGACTGGTCGATCCCGGCGCTGCTGCTGGCCTGGCTGATCGCGGTGGCGATCCGGCTGGCGACCGGTTCGGCGACGGTGGCGACGGTCTCGGCGGCCGGTCTGGTGGCGCCGCTCGCGGCCGACATGTCGACCACCCACGCGGCGCTGCTGGTGCTGGCCATCGGCGCGGGCTCGCTCTTCTTCAGCCATGTCAACGACGCCGGTTTCTGGCTGGTGAAGGAGTACTTCGGGCTGACCGTCGGGCAGACGGTGAAGACCTGGTCGGTGATGGAGACGATCATCTCGGTGGTCTCCGGCGGCCTGATCCTGCTGCTGTCCCTGGTGATCTAGGAGCGTCACGGCGATGACGGCCCACCCCCTCTTCGACATCGGCGGCCGTACGGCCCTGGTCACCGGCTCCAGCCGGGGCATCGGCCTCGCGCTGGCGCGGGGCCTGGCCGAGGCCGGCTGCACGGTGGTCCTCAACGGGCGCGACGGCGACCGGCTGGCCGAGGCCGCCGCCGAGCTGCCCGGCGACGTCCGCACGGCGGTGTTCGACGTGACCGACGGCCCGGCCGTGGCCGCCGGGATCGCCGGCGTCGAGGAGCGGGTGGGCCCGCTCGACATCCTGGTGAACAACGCGGGCATGCAGCTGCGCGCCCCGTTGCTGGAATTCACCGACGCGAACTGGCACCGCCTGCTGGACACCAACCTCACGAGTGCGTTCCTGGTCGGCCGGGAGGCCGCCCGGGGCATGACGCGGCGCGGCCACGGGAAGATCGTCAACGTCTGCTCGCTGCAGAGCGAGGTCGTCCGGCCGGGCATCGCGCCGTACGCGGCGACCAAGGGCGCGCTGAAGATGCTCACCAAGGGCATGTGCGCGGACTGGGGACCGTACGGTGTGCAGGTCAACGGCCTCGGCCCGGGCTACATCGAGACCGAGCTGACCCGTCCCCTGGTGGCGGACGAGGAGTTCAGCACGTGGGTGCGCGGGCGCACCCCGGCCGGCCGCTGGGGCCGTACCGAGGACCTGGTGGGCGGACTGCTCTTCCTCGCCTCGCCCGCCGCGGACTTCGTCGGCGGGCAGGTGCTGTACGTCGACGGCGGTATGACCAGCGTGCTGTGAAGGGGGCGGTGGGCGTGCTGGGTTGTGTGGTCCACGGCGCGGGCGACCTCCGGGTGACGGAGCTGCCCGCTCCCGAACCGGGGCCCGGCGAGGCGCTCGTGGCCGTCCGGTACGGCGGGGTGTGCGGGTCCGATCTGCACTACTGGCGGCACGGCGGGGTCGGGGACTTCCGGCTTCGCGAGCCGCTGGTCCTCGGTCACGAGGTGGTGGGGACGGTGGTCTCCTACGGCGCGGACGCGGCCGGCCCGGCCCCGGGTACGGCGGTCGCCGTGCATCCGGCGACGCCGTGCGGGGTCTGTCCGGAGTGCGCCGACGGGCGGGCGAACGTGTGCCGTGACACCCGCTACCTGGGCAGCGCGGCCCGCACACCGCACGTGCAGGGCGCATTCGCCGCGCAAGTGGCCGTACCGGCCGACCAGTTGAGGGAGCTTCCGGCCGGTCTCGGACTGCGGCGGGCCGCGCTCGCCGAGCCGCTGTCGGTGGCCCTGCACGCCGTGCGGCGGGCCGGGGACGTGTCCGGGCTGCATGTGCTGGTGACCGGGGCCGGACCGATCGGCTGCCTGGTGGTCGCGGCGGCGAAGGCGGCCGGTGCGGCCCGGGTGACGGTGACCGACCTGGTGCCGGAGGCGCTGCGGTACGCGGCCGTCGCCGGCGCCGACACGCTCGTACGGGCCGACGGCCCAGGCGACTCCGGCCGGCCGGAGGACGTGGACGTGGCCGTCGAGGCGTCGGGGATCGCGGCCGGTCTGGAGACATGTCTGCGGCTGGTGCGGCGCGGAGGCGTGGTCGTGCAGCTCGGAATGCTGCCGCCGGGGCGGAGCCCGTTCGCCGGCAACCTCGTGGTGAGCCGGGAGATCGAGCTGCGCGGGTCGTTCCGGTTCGCCGACGAGTTCGACGACGCCCTCGAACTGCTCACGGCCCGCGGCGAGTTCGACGGACTGATCAGTGCCGTCATGCCCGTGGCCGAAGCGGAGGCCGCGTTCGCGCTGGCCGCCGACCGGGAGCGGTCCTGCAAGGTGCTGCTGGACTTCGCCGCGCGCCCCTGGCGGACGCGCGCCCCTAGGGACGCGCGTCCCTAGTGGACGATGCGGGCGACCGTCCCGTGCTCGGGGTCACCGAACCGTGAGATCAGCTGCGCGTCGCTCATGCGGTCGACCTCTTCGCAGCGCTGGACGGGAATGATCACGTGGGTGTCCCGGTCCGTCCAGTACTCGACGACGCGGACGGTGTCGGTGGCTCGGCTCATCGTGCTGCTCCTCTGTGGCGCGTGGGGTTCAGAGTGCGTCGCGGCACGTCGCGCGGTCAACAGGAATGAGGGCTTCCATTTTGCTTTTGGGAAGCGTAGGTTCCGGTTACCCCGCGTCGGCGCCCTGGAGGCGCCGCCGGCCCGCCGGTCCCGGGACGGCGGGCCGCGCGGGGGCCAAACACCGTCGCCGTGAGCCGTATCGCCCTTGCACCGGCCGCACTCCCCCAGCGGAGGCCGGTCGCCGTCAGGGGCGCCACAGGGAGTGCTCCCGCTTCGCCCACTCCCCGCTCACCGATCCCGTCCGCAGGCCCCTCCTGGCCTCGGGGTCGCCCAGCGCCATGCCGATGTGCCCCGCGAGGACCACGCCGATGGTCAGCGCCAGCCAGTCGTGGACGAAGGTCGCCGAGGTGCGCCACAGCAGCGGGGTGAGCCGCGTGAACCACATCATCAGGCCCGTGCCGAGCATGACCAGCGTCGCGCCGGCGATCCAGGCGGCGTAGACCTTCTGGCCGGCGTTGAACTTCCCGGCCGGCCGCGAGGCGGGCCGCCGGTCGCGGCGGAGCGCGGCACGCAGCCAGAGCCGGTCGTGCGGGCCGAAGCGGTTGAGGAAGCGCAGGTCGGCGCGGAAGCCCCGGGAGACGAGGCCCAGCAGCACCGGTACCGGCAGGGCGAGGCCCGCGCACTCGTGGACCCGCACGACGAGGGCCCGGCGGCCGACCATGACCGCCAGCTGCGGGATGTAGAGGACGGCCGCCGTCACCACGCACACCCCCATCAGGGCCGCCGTCGCGCGGTGCACCCACCGCTGGGACCGGCCGAAGCGGCGGACGCGGGCGCCCGGCGGGGCCGGGGTCTCAGCTCGTAGGCTCATCGGTCCGTCCGTTCGAGCGGCCCACCCAGGCGTCGACGTCGTAGCCGAGGTTCTCCCAGTAGCCGGGCCGGACCCGGTCGGTGACCGTGATGCCGGAGAGCCACTTGGCCGACTTGTAGAAGTACATGGGGGCGACGTAGAGCCGGACCGGACCGCCGTGGTCGTGGCCGATGTCCTTGTCCTGCATGCGCAGGGCGACCAGGACGTCCGGCCGGCGGGCCTGGGCGAGGGTGAGGCTCTCGCTGTACGTGCCGTCGAAGCAGGTGAAGCGGATCGCCTTGGCCGACGGGCGGACACCGGCCGCGTCGAGCAGGTCGGCGAGCCGTACGCCCTGGAAGGGGGTGCCCGGGACGCGCCAGCCGGTGACGCACTGGACGTCCTTGACCAGCCGGGTCTGCGGCAGGGCGCGCAGTTCGGCGAGGGTGTAGCCGCGCGGACGGTCGACCAGTCCGTCGACGGTGAGGCGGTAGTCGGCCGCGCTCCGGTGCGGGACGGAGGCGGCGACGGAGTAGTAGCGGAAGCCACCGCCGTTGGGCAGCAGACCGGTCAGGCCTGTCGGGTCCTCGCCCGCGACGGAGCCGAGCAGCCCTTCGAGGCCGCGCTGGAGCACGGGCGCGGTGGCCACGCCGAGCGCGCCCAGGCCGAGGGTGCCGAGGAAGACGCGGCGGCCGATCGGCCGTCCGGCCGGTTCCTCCGGTGGTTCGGGTCGTTCGGGGTTCACCTGTTCATTCGAGCACTCGGGAGCCGGCGGGGCCAGGGAATCGGGTCACCGGTAAGAGTTCCGTCATCACTTCTCACCTACGACGGCGGCCGCTCAGCGGCCGAGCGCGCGGGCGCGGGCCGCGTGGAAGGCGGCCCGGGGGTCCGGGTGCGCGTACGACCAGGGCGCCGCGGTGGCGTGCTCGCCGATGCGCTGGAACAGGGGTGCCGCCTCGGCGGGACGGCCGGCCGAGGACAGCGCGAAGGCCAGGTGGTTGAGGTCGAGGAGGCGCCGGGGGTGGTCGTCGTGCTCCCACTCCAGCCACCAGTCGAAGCATGCGCGCAGGACGCCGCGGGCCCGGGGGCCGGCCCAGTGCCCGGAGGCGGCCGGGGCGAGTCCCGCGGCGGTGAGGACGCGGTGGCGCTCGGCGTGGGCGACGACCGGGAGGACGGCCAGCGGGGAGTCGGCGGGGGCCTCGGCGGCGGCCCGTTCGGCGACGTCGTACGCCTCGTGGGCCTCGGGCCGGCCGCCCGGGGGCCGTTCGGCGAGGCGGGCGATCAGCAGGTGGTGGGCGTGGTGGTGCTCGGGGTGCCGGCGGCGGACCTCCGCGAAGGCGCCGAGCACCTCCCCTCGGTGCCGAGGCGGCGGGCGAGCAGCAGCAGGCCGAGCCATGGGGTGGGGTCGGCCGGGGCGAGCGCGGCGGCCGTGTCACAGGCCGCGCGGGCGTCGCCGGGGTCCTCCTTGCCGCGCAGGGCACGCCGTACGAGGGCCAGGGCGTACAGGGTGGCGGCGTCGGCGGAGCCGGGCTCGGCCTGCGCCCAGTCGTGGGCCCAGGCGGCGGCGTACGGCTCACGCGCGAGGACGGTCAGGCGGTGGGCTCGGCGGTCCCAGTCGTCACCGGTGTGCAGCAGCAGGGAGCGGGCGGCCTGCCGGCGGCCCTGGGCGAGGGCGGCGCGGGCGGTGCGGAGCCCCTCGTCGTCGAGGGCGTGGTCGAAGGCGCCGGGCGCGTCCGGCGCGTCGCCGGACTGGTCCGTGAGGGCCCGGCGTACGCCGAGCAGGGGCGGGAGAGGAGGCACCGCGGGACTTCCTGTTTCTCGGGCTGCCATCGACCGGTCACGCACAGCAAACCCCCCGCCATGGATGGCGTCAAGCGGAACCCTGGAGTTGCTCCCTTCAACTACCGTGTGTGAAACGGAACTTGGGAATCAGGGGTGCAGGTGGGGCCTCCTCCGGGGCTTTCGTCCGTCATCTGTGGCGTACGCCATGGCGCCGGGCGGCCGGGCCACGGAACATGGCCGGACGTACGCCCCCGCCTCGGCGCGCCTTGTGCCCGACCGGGTGGCGTGACCGAGTCAACTGCCCGGTTCCGGGCACACTCCGGGTCGACGGGGTCCCCGGAGCGCTACAGTCGGCCACTACGCGTCCGTGGTCCGGCCGGATGATCGAGGTACGCAGCGTGTCCGTTCTGGTTCTCCTTCTCGCCGTGAGTGCTGCCTGCTGTCTGGGCTTCGGCTTCGTGCTCCAGCAGAACGCGGCACAGAAGGCACCGCTGAGCGACTACCTGTCCTTCCGGCTGCTGCTCGACCTGATGCGGGTGCCGCGCTGGCTGGGCGGGCTCGGCCTGATGGTGGCCGGCATGGTCCTCGGCGCGGTCGCCCTCGGCAAGGGGGAGATCTCGCTGGTCGAGCCGCTCCTCGCGACCAACCTGCTGTTCGCGCTCGCCCTCTCGCGCCACCAGACCAGACAGCCGCTCGGCCGCCAGGGCTGGGCCGGTCTGCTGCTGCTGGCGGGGGGTGTGAGCACGTTCATCATGGCCGGCGAACCGCGCGGCGGCAGCGCGGTGGAGGATCCGCTGCGGCACTGGCTGATCATCGGTGCGATGGTGGGCGCCGCGCTCGTCCTGACGACGTACGGCAGGCGCTCCCGGCTCAACTGGGGGCCGGTCCTGCTGGCCACCGCCGCCGGGCTGCTCTACGGAGTGCAGGACGCGCTGACCCGGGTCAGCGGCACGCTGTTCTCCGACGGCGGTCTCACCGAGCTGCTCACCGGCTGGCAGCCCTACGGTGTGCTGGCGTGCGGCGTCAGCGGGCTGATCCTGGTGCAGAGCGCGTTCGAGACCGCGCCGCTGCGCATGTCGCTGCCCGCGCTCACCGCGGCGGAGCCGCTCGCCGGGATCCTGTGCGGGGTGGGTTTCCTCGGGGACCGGCTGCGCACCGACACCGGGGCGCTGGCGTGGGAGGCGGCCGGGCTCGCGGCCGTCGTCACCGGCATCGTCCTGCTCGGTCTGCACCCGGCGATGCCCTGCGGCACCCCGGAACCGCGCCGCGGCGACCTGCAGCGGCGCTGAACCCGGCTGCTTGGATGGGGGGCATGAACCCCGCTGCCCGGAATCCTGCCGACCGGAATCCTGCCGACCGGAACCCCGCCGACCGGAACCCCGTCTACCGGAATCCCGCCGACGAGATCCTCGACATCGTCGACGAGCACGACCGGGTCGTCGGCCGGCGCCCGCGCGGCGAGGCGTACGCCCTGGGGCTGCGCCACCGCTGTGTGTTCGTCCAGGCCAGGGACGCGGCCGGCCGGCTCTTCGTGCACCGGCGTACGGCCACGAAGCTGGTGTTCCCCTCCCTGTACGACCTGTTCGTCGGCGGGGTCGTGGGGGCGGGCGAGTCCTACGACGAGGCGGCCCTGCGGGAGGCCGAGGAGGAGCTGGGCGTGCGGGGACTGCCCCGGCCGGTGTTCCTCTTCAAGTTCCTGTACGACGACGGGGCCGGGAAGAGCTGGTGGTCGGCGGTGTACGAGGTGCGCTGCGAGCTGCCCGTGTGGCCCCAGGCCGAGGAGGTCCAGTGGTACGGCTTCCTGTCCGAGGAGGAGGTCGGGCGGCGGCTCGGCGAGTGGGAGTGGGTGCCCGACGGGCTGGCCGCCCACGAGCGGCTGCGGGCGTTCCGGGCCGGTGACTGAGGCGCCGGTAGGGTCGTCGGCGTGAGCGAATTCGTACGCACCATCCGGCTGTGGTTCGCGCCGGAGCAGGTGCGGGAAGAGGGTGGCACGCCCGACTACCGGTTCTCGCTCGCCAACGAGCGCACCTTCCTGGCCTGGCTGCGGACGGCGCTGGCGCTGATCGGCGGCGGATTCGCGGTGGACCAGTTCCTGCCGGACCTGCGCTGGGGCTGGCGGGTCGGTCTCGCGCTGGCGCTGCTGGGCGCCGGTGTGCTGTGTTCCCTGCGGGCGCTGAACCACTGGGTGCGCTGCGAGCGGGCGATGCGGCGCGGCGAGGACCTGCCCGCGTCCCGCTTCCCGGCCCTGCTGAGCCTGGTCGTCGCGGTGGTCGCCGTGGCGATGGTCGTGGTGGTGCTGGTCGGATGGGAGGGGTGAGCGCGGCGGGCCGGGACCCGGGGCTCCAGCCGGAGCGCACGCGTCTGGCCTGGCGCCGTACCACTCTGTCCGCCGCCGTGGCCGCCGTCCTCGCGGTACGGACCGCGCTGCGCGACGGGTCGGCGACCGGGCTGGTGATGTGCGCGGTGTGCTGTGCCCTGTGGCTCGGCTTCCTCGGTGTGGCCCACCACCGCATCCGCACGCTCTCCGCCGGCACCCCGCCGCCCGCGTTCACCCCCCGGCACGCGGCGGCGGCGGTGCTGTGCGCGGTGGCGACGGCGGTGTGCGCGGCCGTGCTGGTGGTCTAGGGGGTTTCACCGCCGGGCCGGTCGACCGTCACGACGATCTTGCCGCGGGTGCTGCCCTCCTGGCTGCGGCGGTGGGCGTCGGCCGTGCGCTCCAGCGGGAACGTCTCCTCGACGTGGACGGTGAGGACACCCTGCTCCGCCAGCCCGGCGAGGGTCGCCAGGTCCTCGGCGTCGGGGCGGACGAAGCAGTACCGGCCGCCGTGGCCGAGCACCTCCGGGTCGGCGATGGACGCCAGGCGGCCCCCGGGGGCGAGCAGGTCCACGGACGTGCGCAGGGTGTCCCCTCCGATGGTGTCGAAGACGGCGTCGACCCCCTCGGGGGCGAGGGCGCGCACCCGTTCGGCCAGGCCGTCCCCGTAGGTGACGGGTTCGCCGCCGAGGCCGCGTACGTAGTCGTGGTTGCGTTCGCTCGCCGTGCCGATCACCCGGGCGCCGAGATGGGCGGCGATCTGCACGGCGAGGGAACCGACCCCGCCGGCCGCCGCGTGCACCAGCACCGTCTCCCCGCGTCCGACCTCCAGCGCCTTCACCAGCACCTGGTAGGCGGTGAGCCCGGCCAGCGGGAGTCCGGCGGCCTCCTCGAAGGACAGGCCGGCGGGTTTGCGGGCCAGCGTGCGCACGGGCGCGGCGACGTACTGGGCGAAGGTGCCCCGGGACAGGAAGTCCTCGCGGACGTAGCCGATGACCTCGTCGCCGGCCGCGAACTCGGTGACCGCGGGTCCGGGCCGGACGACCACGCCGCTGACGTCCCAGCCGGGGACGACCGGGAAGACGGCGTCCAGGACGGAGTCCAGGTACCCCTCGCGGCACTTCCAGTCGACCGGGTTGACGGCCGCGGCGCGCACCTCGACCAGTACCTGGTCGGGGCCGACCTTGGGGTCGCGCACCTCGCCGTACTCCAGCACCTCGGGACCGCCGTAGCGGGTGTAGCTGATGCCCTTCATGTCCTCGACCCTCCGGGGTACTCGTGCGCCACGCAACCGGTATGTCCCAATAAGCGGCTTTCGCGTGACAGCCTGTCCGTCGTCAGCACCCCGTACCCCCCGAAGGTGAGCATGATGACCACCCTTCACCAGGAACACACCGCACACGGGACGCACACCCACGGTCCGGACTGCGGGCATCCGGCGGTACCGCACGGCGACCACCTCGACTACGCGCACGACGGCCATCTGCACCGGGAGCACGAAGGCCACTGGGACGAGTGCGAACCGGCCGGGCACACCGCGCACGACGGTCATGAGCACGTGCACCACGACGAGTGCGGACACGCCCAGGTGCCGCACGGGGACCACGTCGACTATCTGCACGACGGGCACCGGCACGCGGAGCACGGCGACCACTGGGACGATCACTGACCCTCCGCCCCGTCCGCGAAGCGGCACCGACGGCTCCCCGGCACACCGGCCGGGGAGCCGTCGGCCTATCGTGGCTCCGGTCACGTTTCGCGCCGTGTTCGGCACGCGTACTGGACTACATACCGACCGGTCGGCATCATGAGTCGGGACTTGTTCGTCCGTTCGTAGGAGTGATGTATGAGCGCCGACCACCCGCCCGGACTCGACCTGGACCGGCTGCGCGCCCTGCTCGACCGCGAGCGCCCCGGTCTGGTCACCGGCCCGCTGACCGGCCGGCTGATCGAGGGCGGACGGTCGAACCTCACCTACGCGCTCTCGGACGGCACCTCCCAATGGGTCGTACGACGGCCGCCGCTCGGCCATGTCCTGGCCACCGCGCACGACATGAAGCGTGAGCACCGGGTGATCGACGCCCTGCACCCGACCGGGGTGCCGGTTCCGCGCCCGGTGCTGCTGTGCGAGGACGAGGAGGTGCTCGGGGCGCCGTTCTACGTCATGGAGTTCGTGGAGGGCACCCCGTACCGCACCGCCCAGCAGCTCGCGCCGCTCGGTGAGGAGCGCACCCGGAACGCGGTGCTCTCCCTCGTGGACACGCTGGTCGAGCTGCACGCGGTGGACCCCGCCGAGGTGGGACTCGCGGACTTCGGCCGCCCCGAGGGTTTCCTGGACCGGCAGCTGCGCCGCTGGGGCAAGCAGCTGGACGCCTCCCGCAACCGCGAGCTGCCCGGCATCGACGAACTGCACGCGGCGCTCGGCCGGGAGCTGCCCGCCTCCCCCGCGCCCACCGTCGTCCACGGCGACTACCGGCTGGACAACGTCCTGATCGGGGACGACGACGAGATCAAGGCGGTCCTCGACTGGGAGATGTCGACCCTCGGCGACCCGCTGACCGACCTCGGTCTGCTGGTGATGTACAGCCGGCCGCTCGGCACGCCCCACTCCCCGGTCTCCACCACCGCCGAGGCGCCGGGCCACCCCTCCCCGCGGGAGCTGATCGAGCGGTACGCCGCGCGCTCGGGGCGCGACGTCTCCGCCGTCTCCTGGTACGAGGCGTTCGCCTGGTTCAAGCTCGCCGTGATCCTGGAGGGCATCCACTACCGGTACACGCTCGGCCAGACGGTCGGCCGCGGCTTCGACCGGATCGGCGAGCTCGTGCCCGTCTTCATCGACCACGGACTGACCACTCTGCAGGAAGGCTGACCCGACATGGACTTCGCGTTCGACGCGCGCACCGAGGAACTGCGGGCCAGGCTCCTCGCCTTCATGGACGAGTACGTGTACCCGGCCGAGCCGGTCGCAGAGGAGCAGCGGGCCGCGCTGGCCTCGCCGTGGGACACCCCGGCCGTGGTCGGGGAGCTGAAGGCGGAGGCCCGCAGGCAGGGGCTGTGGAACCTCTTCCTGCCCGACACCGAGTACGGCGCCGGGCTGACGAACCTCCAGTACGCGCCGCTCGCCGAGATCACCGGCCGCTCCCCGCAACTCGCGCCCACGGCGACGAACTGCGCGGCGCCCGACACCGGGAACATGGAGGTGCTGGCGCAGTTCGCCGACGACCGGCAGAAGAAGCAGTGGCTGGAGCCGCTGCTGGCCGGCGAGATCCGCTCGGCGTTCGCGATGACCGAGCCGGACGTGGCCT
Organism: Streptomyces albidicamelliae; assembly: GCF_025642175.1. NCBI lineage: Bacteria > Bacillati > Actinomycetota > Actinomycetes > Kitasatosporales > Streptomycetaceae > Streptomyces > Streptomyces albidicamelliae. The sequence goes on from NZ_CP106795.1 coordinate 2,019,838, forward strand.
CCTCGGACGCCACGAACATCACCACGCACATCGAGCGGGACGGCGACGAGTACGTCGTCACCGGCCGCAAGTGGTACATCTCCGGGGCGATGAACCCGGACTGCAAGATCTTCATCGTGATGGGCAAGACGGACCCGGACGGCGCGGACATCCGCCGCCAGCAGTCCATGGTCCTGGTCCCGCGCGACACCCCCGGCGTCACCGTGCGGCGCGCGATGCAGGTCTTCGGCTACGAGGACCACTCCCACGGCGGCCACGCCGAGGTGGTCTTCGACCACGCCCGGGTACCGGTCACGAACCTGATCGGCGAGGAGGGCGGCGGCTTCGCCATCGCCCAGGCGCGGCTCGGGCCGGGCCGGATCCACCACTGCATGCGGCTGATCGGCATGGCCGAGCGCGCCATCGAGCTGATGTGCCGGCGGGCCGTCTCGCGCACCGCGTTCGGCAAGGCGCTGGCCCAGCAGGGCGTCGTGCAGAACTGGATCGCCGACGCCCGGGTCACCGTCGAGCAGCTGCGGCTGCTGGTGCTGAAGACGGCCTGGCTGATGGACACGGTCGGCAACAAGGGCGCCCACACGGAGATCCAGGCGATCAAGATCGCCACTCCGCGGGCGGTGGTCGGCATCCTGGACCGCGCGATCCAGCTGCACGGAGCGGGCGGCGTGAGCCAGGACTTCCCGCTGGCGGAGCTGTACGCGAGCGCCCGCACCCTGATGCTCGCCGACGGCCCGGACGAGGTGCACCAGCGGTCGCTGGCGCGGCGGGAGCTGAAGAAGTACCTGTAGGCACACGTGGGCGAGGGGCGGCCGCGGGCGCGGCCGCCCCTCGCCCGTGCCGGGGGTCCTACGGGCGCAGGGCACGCAGCAGCAGGTCGGCGAGGTGGTCGGCGACCTGCTGGGGGGTGAGGGGGCCGTCGGGGCGGTACCAGGTCGACAGGTGGTGGACGGAACCGAAGTGGTAGTCCACGACCAGGTCGGCCGGGGTGGCCGTGGAGAAGACGCCCGTCTTCTGGCCCTCCTCCACGAGGGCGCGGAACCGTTCGTGGTAGCGGCGGCGCTCGGCGCGGACCTGCTTGTTCTTCTCCGGGCTCAGCTGGTGCATCGAGCGGAAGAAGATCATCGCGTCGTCGAGGTGCTCGATCGTGGTGACGACGACGTCCGCCGCCGCGGCTCTGAGCCGCTTCTCCACCGGCTCGTCGGCGTCCGCGAGGGCGTCCAGCCGCTCCTGCTGGGTGCGGAGCATGCGCGCGTACACCTCGTGCAGGAGGTCGTCCTTGGAGCCGAAGTAGTGGTACAGCGCCCCCTTGGTGACGCCGGCCGCCTCGACGATCTCCTGCACCGAGGTGCGGTCGTAACCCTGCTCCGCGAAGAGCCGGGTGGCGGCGGCCAGCAGCCGCTGCGGAACGGGCGTCCCGTCTCCGTCCGTAGTCCTGGGCACTGCCGCCACCTGCCTTTCCTCGTCGCCTACTGACCGGCGTCGTTGTCGTCGTGCGCGCGGGAACGCAGTTCCCGACGGAGGATCTTCCCACTCGCCGTCTTGGGCAAGTCGGGCAGGATCTCCACCTGCCTCGGGTACTTGTAGGCGGCCAGTCTCTCCTTGCAGTACACCGAGAGTTCGTCCGGGTCCGTCGTGGCGCCCGGACGGAGGCTGATATAGGCCTTGACGGTCTCCCCACGGTAGCCGTCGGGGACGCCGACGACGGCCGCCTCGCGCACCGCGGGGTGCGTGTACAGGACGTCCTCCACCTCGCGCGGCCACACCTTGAAGCCGGAGGCGTTGATCATGTCCTTCTTGCGGTCGACGACGTACAGCCAGCCCCGCTCGTCCATGAACCCGATGTCGCCGGTGCGCAGCTCCCCGTCCGGGAAGGTCTCCGCGGTGGCCTCGGGGCGCCGCCAGTAGCCGGGGACCACCTGGGGGCCGCGTACGACGATCTCGCCCTGCTCGCCGAACGGCACCTCCGCGCCGCGCTCGTCCAGGATGCGCACGACGGTGTCGGCGCCGGGCAGGCCGACGGACAGCGTCCCGGAGACGGGATCGACGGGGGCCTCCAGGCCGGGCGGGACGGAGGCGCAGGGGGCGGTGCACTCGGTGAGGCCGTAGCCGACCCGGATGTACGGCCCGAAGCGCTCCCGGAACCGCTCCACCAGGGCCGGCGGCACGGGAGCGCCGCCCGAGGAGATGTTCACGAAGGAGGTGAAGTGCTCGCGGGTGACGTCCGGGTGGGCGGCGAGCGCCATGTAGGCGGTCGACGGGCCGACCGTGTAGTGCGGGCGGTGCTCGGCGAACGCCTCCAGGACGACCCCGGGGTCGAAGCGGTAGGCGAGGACCAGGGTCCCCGCGCTGTTCAGGCAGGCGCCGAGCTGGCAGACCATGCCGGTGATGTGGAAGAGGGGCGCGAGCGCGTAGTAGACGGGGGCGTCGGGCAGAGCGAGCCCGGTCCGCTGGCGCTCGGCGTTGTGCATGATGTTGCCGTGCGTGTTGGTGGCGCCCTTGGGGGCGCCGCTGGTGCCCGAGGTGTAGCTGATCAGGGCGATGTCGTCGGGGCGCGGGGTGCGGTCCCCGGGTGCCCGGCCGCCCTGCCGGGCGACCGCCACGAGGTCGTCGGTGTCCGGGGGCTGGGGCAGCCGCTCGAAGGTGAGCACCCGGGAGTCGCCGCGGGTCTGGAAGTCCAGTTCGCAGCCGGTGAGCACGATCCGCACCGGAGAGTCCGCCGCGGTCCCCCGGAGGTACGACTCCCAGGCCCGGTCCGAGCAGACCAGTGCGGACACCTCGGCGTCCCGCAGGACGTGGGCGACCTCGCCCGCCTTGTACATGGGGTTGACCGGGACGACGGTCGCGCCCGCCTTCCAGGCGCCGAGCAGCGCCAGCACGAAGTGCGGGGAGTTCTGCAGCAGGACGGCCACCCGGTCGCCGCGCTCCAGCCCGCGCGCGGCGAGGTGGGCCGCCACGCCGTCGCTCAGCTCGTCCACCTCGCGGTAGTCGAGCCGGGCGTCGAAGTAGGCGAGGAAGGTCCGCTCGGGTGTCGCCGCGACCGCGGCGCGCAGGGCGTGCAGAAGGGAGTCGGCCGGGGCCACGGGGGCGCGCTGGGCGTCGTCGAGGAGGTCCAGCCAGGGGCGGTCGGCGTACCGGGGGGCGGTCATCGGGTCTCCTCCCACGTGCGCTGGAGGTGGTTCATGCCCGCCAGCCAGCGGTCGGGGTCGCCGGCCCGCGCCTGGTAGAAGCCGGCCACCTCGGGGTGCGGCAGGATCAGGAAGCGGTCCTCCTCGATGCCCCGGAACAGGGCGTCCGCGACGGCCTTCGGTGCGATCGCGGTCGGGTGGAGCACCAGGTCGCCGGCGCTGCCGGTGGCGGCGAGCATGTCGGTGCGGACGCCCTGCGGGCAGATCGCGTGCACCTTCAGGCCGCGGTGGCGGTAGGTGAGGGACAGCCACTCGGCGAAGGCGTAGGCACCGTGCTTGGTGACGCTGTAGGAGGGGGCGCCGATCATGGTGAGGAGCCCGGCGGCCGACACGGTGGAGACGAACCGGCCGCCGCCCCGCTCCAGCCAGCCCGGCAACAGCTCGTGGGCGGCGCGGACATGGGCCATCACGTTGACGTCCCACGACAGGCCCCAGGTCCTCTCGTCCAGCGGGCCGTCGGCAGCGCCGTCCTCGAAGGCGACGCCGGCGTTGGCGCAGTAGACGTCGACGGTGCCGCCGAGCGCGTCCCGGGCGTCGGCGACGATCGCGGAGGCGTCGCCGGGGACGGCGGTCCCGCCGATCTCCTCGGCCACGGCCTTGGCCTTGTCCGCGTCGAGGTCGTTCACCACGACCCGGGCGCCCTCGGCGGCGAACCGCCTGGCCAGTGCGGCCCCGATCCCGCCACCCGCTCCGGTGACGACCACTCCGGCATCCAGCACGGCTTTCACCATCGGTCTCCTTCGGCACGACGTCGCGCGGCGCGCATCGGCTCCGCCGGGCCAGACTAACCAGTCGGTATGTAGCTACGGAAGGGTCGACCCGCCAGGGGCGCGGGCGACCGCGCGATCAACGACAGACGGCCCGCAGCCTGCCACACTGCCTGCGGAAGCGCTCGACGTGGAGGTCACCTCATGCACCTGTCCAGAAGAGCCTTACTCGCAGCGGCCACGGCCACCGCCTCGCTCGGACCGCCGACCGCAGCCGCAACCGGTCGCCTGCGCACGGGATTCGAGAGACTCGCCGCCGACGGATACGCCCTCCTCGACGGCCGGCGTGTGGGCATCGTCACCAACCCCACCGGCATCACCCGGGACGTCCGCCACCTCGTCGACGTCATGCACGCCGATCCCCGTGTGCGGCTGACGGCCGTCTTCGGCCCCGAGCACGGGTTCCGCGGCACCGCCCAGGCCGGCGGCTCCGAGGGCCGCTACGACGACCCCGCGACCGGCCTGCCCGTCTACGACACCTACCTCAAGAGCGGCCGCCCGCTGGCCGACGTCTTCACCGCCTCCGGGGTCGACACGGTCGTCTTCGACATCCAGGACGCGGGTGCCCGCTTCTACACCTACATCTGGACGCTGTACGACTGCATGGAGGCGGCGCAGCTCGCCGGGAAGCGGTTCGTCGTCCTCGACCGCCCGAACCCGGTGACCGGACGCGCGGCGCTGGGCCCGGTGCTGCACAAGGAGTTCGCCACGTTCGTCGGCCGGCAGCCGATCGCGCAGGCGCACGGCATGACGGTCGCGGAACTGGCCCGGCTGTTCAACGGGGAGTTCCTCGCCACGCCCGTCCCGCTGGAGACCGTGCTGATGACGGGCTGGAAGCGCCGGGACTTCTACGACGCCTCCGGGCTGCCCTGGGTGCCGCCGAGCCCCAACATGCCCACCCCGGACACGGCGCTGGTGTACTCCGGCACCTGCATGTTCGAGGGCACCAACCTCTCCGAGGGCCGGGGTACGACCAGGCCCTTCGAACTGCTCGGCGCGGAGGGGATCGACGGGCGCTGGGCCGCCGCCGCGAACGGGCTCGGGCTGCCGGGCGTCAGGTTCCGGGAGGCGTACTTCGCGCCGACGTTCTCCAAGTTCCAGGGCAGGACCGTCGGCGGGGTGCAGATCCACGTCCACGACCGGGCCGCCTTCGACCCCGTGCGGACCGGGATCGGGCTGCTGGTGACCGCGCGGAAGGTGTGGGACGGCTTCGCCTGGCGGTCGGACGACTGGATCGACAGGCTGACCGGCTCCACGCGGGTGCGCACGATGATCGACGCGGGCGCCGGCACCGACGAGGTGACCGGTGCCTGGCAGGAGGAACTCGCCGCGTTCCGGCGGATCCGCAAGGAGTATCTGCTGTACAAGTGAGACGCGGTGTATGGCCAACTCCGCCCCGCCGCAGGACGATACGCCCGTAACGCGTCGTTCCCGGCGGGACGAGGGAGCCTGACATGGCGGATCCTGGGATGAGCGTGACTCCCTACTGGGAGCTGACCTTCGACGCGGACGGGGACGTGGACGGCCCCGAACGCGACCGGCTGACGGCGCAGGTCACGGACCGCGGGGTCCGTGACCTGGTCGTCTTCGCGCACGGCTGGAACAACGACCGCTCGGGCGCGACCGCGCTGTACCGGCGCTTCTTCGCCCCGGTCTCCGAGCTCGCCCCCCGGGCACGCCTCGGGTACGTGGGGGTGATCTGGCCGTCGATGCGGTTCAGCGACGAACCGATCCCGGACTTCCCCCGGTCCGTGGCGGCCGAGGAGGCCGGGGCGGCACCACGCCCGGCGCTGGACAAGGACACGCGGCGCGCGCTGCTGGAGACCTTTCCCGACCGGACCACGGTGGTCGACCGGCTGGCCCGGATGCTCGACGAACGCCCGGGCGGAGAGGCCGGGTTGACGGAGTTCGGCCGGCTGGTGCGGCTGCTGCTGGACGAGGGGCGGCGGGGCGCCGCCGACACGGACGAGGAGGGCGAGCCGGCCGTCTTCACCCTGGACCCGGCGGGGGTGTGCGAGGAACTGGCGGGGGCCCTGGCCGCGCTGGACCCGGCGGGCACGACCGCGGGATTCGGTCTCCCCGACCCCTGGGACGGCGCCAAGGAACTGCTCCGGCAGGCGACGTACTACACGATGAAACGCCGGGCCGGCGCGGTCGGCGAGCACGGGCTCGGCCCGCTCGTCGGGCGGCTGGCCGAGGCGGCGCCCGGGGTACGGGTGCATCTGGTCGGGCACAGCTTCGGCGGGCGGCTGGTCGCCTTCGCGCTGCGCGGGCTGCCCGAGGGGGTGCGTGCGGTGAAGTCGGTGACGCTGCTCCAGGGCGCCTTCTCGCACTACGCGTTCGCGTCCCGGCTGCCGCACGACCCGGACCGGGCGGGGGCGCTCAAGGGCCGGGAGCGGCGGATCGACGGCCCGCTCGTGTGCTGCCACTCGCACTTCGACTCGGCGCTCGGCACGTTCTACCCGCTGGCGTCCCGGCTGGCCGGGGACGACCGGTCCTGTGCGGGCAACGAGATCGCGGCGGTGCTGGGCCCGCGATGGGGTGCCATGGGCCACGACGGGGTCCAGGCGGTCTCCGGCACCGCCCGTACGGACCTCGCGGCGGCCCTGGCCGGACCACTGCCGGCGTCGGGGTGCGTGAGCGTCGACGTGGCGGCCGTGGTCCGGCGCGGAGGCGCACCGAGCGGGGCGCACAGCGACATCGTGCACCCCGAACTGGTAAGAGTGGTACTGGCGGCGGGCCGTATCGCCTGACCCGCCGCCCGTGCCGCCTCAGCGGTGCGAGGTGTACTCCACCACCTGCTGGAAGGTGGGCCGGTTCTGCCAGCCGATCCGGCCGTGCTTGATGCCGCCCAGGGTGCGCTGGACGATCGAGTCGGCGCACCACTGGTCGCCCGCCGAGCACTGGTCATCGCCCGGGTAGACCTGCGCGGCGGTCAGGCCGGCCGCCTGCTTCAGCGTGTCGATCAGCGTGTCCCGGCAGGCGGTGAGGCTGCCGCCGCCGCAGTAGGTGCGTCCGAGACCGCCCCGCACGTTCTCCCCGAGCACCGCCCGTATGTCCTTGTCGACATAGCTCCACCAGCCGTACTGGAAGGCGCTGCCGGCGTGCGAGCCGGTCGGGCCGTGTCCGGCGGACGGGGCCTCGTCGACGGGCAGGTTGTGGGTGATCGCGGTGTACAGGTCACTGCCGAGCCCCGGTTCGAACTCGGCCTTGACCAGCAGCGGCCACCAGCCGTCCAGGATGCGGACGGCGTCGGCGTTCGCGTACGCCTTGGAACCGGCCGAGGTCTCGGTACGCCTGCCGCCCGCGCTCGACCACGCCTTGAGCTTGGCCACCGCCGCGGCGGCCGTGGGGTCGCTCACGGCCGAGGAGTCGATCACCTTGAGCAGGTCGGGCAGCACGTCCTCGGCGCGCAGGTCGGCGAGGGCCGCGTCCGCCATGGCCTGCACCAGCTGGGCGCGGGTCACCCCGCCGGCCGCGACGAGCCTCCTCACCCGGTCGTCGAGCAGGTTGCCGCGGTGCACGGAGCCGTCGCCCCAGGACGCCGTCGTGTAGTCCTTGGCCTGCTTGTTGTTCCAGGAGACGTAGTAGTCCTGGTCGACCGAGTTCGGGTGGGCGGAGGCCGGAGTGTAGTCGGCCGTGTTGCCGGCCGGGTCCCAGTTGCGCCACTCGTACGCGGGCCGCGCCCACACCGGGAACTCGGCGTCGACTCCGTCCGCCCGGACCGGGTTGTCGCCGCTGTTGTAGTAGGCGGTGTGCTGGGAGTCGGCGTAGAACCAGTTGAAGGTGTAGTTGATGTGCTGCGCCGCGCTCTGGAAGTCCTGCGGCCCCTTGACGTAGTCGGGGTCGTTCAGCATCTGGAAGCCGATGATCGAGTCGGCCTCGTGCAGATAGGAGGAGCGCAGGGTGGTGTAGGCGACCTTCGTGCCGCCGACGGTGGCCCGGTACGCCACCGGTCCGTACTTCGTGCGCCACGCCCGCATGGTGTACGAGCCGGCCGCGGTGCCGTCGGCCGTGGTCGGTTTCCAGGCGTTCTTCTGCTCGATCTTCTCCATCGCGGTGCAGGTGCCGCGGTACAGGTAGTGGTAGTCGTCCTGGCACAGCTCGACGGCGTAGGTGTCGATGATGTCCTGGCCGGAGGTGGTCGCGCTCCAGGAGTAGTCCTGGCTGCGGCCGAGTTCGACGTACATGCTCAGCCCCGCGAAGGAGGCGCCGCGGGCGCTGATGCCGGGTCCCTGGATCTCCTGGAGCATGAGCAGCTGCGGGGCGAAGTAGCCGGTCTGCGGGCCGAAGACGGCGATGGGGTGTCCGCTCGCGGTGGACTTGCCGCTGACCACGAGGGCGTTGGACATGCCGCGCCGGGCCGAGCCGAGCGAGGTCCTGCCGGCCGTGGCGGACATGCTCTTCGCGCTCGCGCTCGCGCCGGTGCCGGTGCGGTCGTGGACGAGCGGCTCCTGGACGACCGAACCGGCGTCGGGCAGGGCCGCGCCCCGGGCGTCGGCGGGCTTGGCGCCGTACGGGAAGCTCTCGCCGCCGTGCACGGTGAGGACGGCCTCGGGGTCGTTGCGCTCGCGGAAGGCCTCCCAGACGCGGGTGCCCTCCTCGACGCCGTACTTGGCCTGGGCGGCCATCAGGGAGAGGGCGTTGTCGACCTCGCCGCCGCCGCCGGAGCCGAACAGCGAGCCGATCACGGAGGCGAGCGCCACCAGGTCGGTGACCTTGAAGTGCTCGATCGTGCCGGCATTGGTGATGACGTCCTTGTGGCCCGTCAGGTCGTACTCGCCGGGGAAGTAGCGGCCGCTGTCGGAGGCGTCGATGTAGGCGTTGATGCCGTCCAGATAGGCCTTGACGTCGGCGAGCGCCTGCTGGCCGCGGGCGCCGTTCTTCGCCACCGCGTTGTCGATCTGCGCCTGGAGGTCGGCCTCGGTGTAGGGGGCGTTCCGGTAGAACTGCTGCTCCAGGCCCTGGTTGGCGGCCGCGCCGCCCGCGAACGAGGTCAGCCGGCCGCGGCCGACGTGCCGGAAGACGTCCATCAGCCACAGCCGGTCCTCGCCGGCCGCGTATCCCGCGCCGAACTCGGTGCCGTAGCGGGTGGTACCGGTGATGTGCGGCACACCGGTCTTCTTGTCGCGGACGATCGTCACGTCGCCGCGGCCGGCCGGCTTCTCGGTGGAGGCGACCTGGTCCGCGGGGACGCCGAAGGAGGCGTCGTCGAAGAACGTGTTGATCTTCGCGTCGGTGAGGGCCGGGTAGCCCGTGGCGAGTCCCGCGTACGGTCCGAGCTGGTCCTCGGCGTGCGCGGGCTGGGTGCCGAAGGCCTGGTTGAGCAGGATCTGCGCGAGGGTCGCGTTGCCGTTCTCACCGGGCGGCAGGATGTCCGAGCACCGGCCGCCGCAGTAGTCGGGGGCGGCGGCCGCGCCGGCCGCCGCCGCGGGGGCCTGGCCGAGCGGGGAAAGAAGTGCGGCTGTCAGGACGCATACGGACGCCGTCTTCAGGAACCCGAAGAGACGGTGGGACGTTCTCACTCTGTCAAGGGCGTTACGTGGGGTTCGCCGTGGCATGGCAGCTCCTAGCGACAGGGGTGGCCGAACGTTACCGCCGGTATCCCCCAGTTCAAAGATGAACATGCGTCAGTTTTTGAAGTCCGGCAAGCAGAACCCGAGAAGAGATGGAGCCGATTCGCCTGTCGATACGTCTACTCGACGACGTCCTTGCGACGACGCCGAAGTGACCGAAGTGCAGGTGCAGGTGTGACGGAGGTGCAGGGCGATGGCCGGTTTCCGGAGTCTGGCGAGACAGGTACGCGATCCGGGCTGTGATCTGGCACTGCGGCGGTACTCACTGCGCAAGTGCCTCGAGAAGTTCGCCCCTTACGGGCATCGGGCGACCTGGGACCATCTGTGCTCCCGGTCGGGCTTCGGCCCCGAGGACCGCTCCCCCGAACCGGTGCGGCTCGTGGCCGCGCTGGAGGAGTTGGAGGAGGCCCGTTCGGTCTGGCTCGCGTACGAGACGGAGTTCACCGAGCGGCGCAGGAAGGAGAAGCACGACGGGCTGCGCAGGCCGGGCAGCGTGGACGACTGGCACCGGCTGACCTGGGGCGGATTCGGGGTCGCGTGGTGCGACGACCCGCGGGTCCACCCCGACGAGCCGCTGGCCGAGGTGCTGCGCAGGCTGATCGCGGCGCTGAAGCGGGCCCCGGGCTCCTCCTGCCCGGTGTGCGACGGACAGCGCCTGGTCTGGCGGTACGGCCTCGACCACGAGCCGTCGTCCGGACCGGTCTGCACGGACTGCGGGATCCTGGTGCCGCGGCCCGTGCTCACCCCGCGGGCGCTTGCGTCCTCCCGGCGTGAACGGCTGCTGATGTCGGCCTGAGGGCGGGATCCCACCGGGGGTGCGCAGGGGATGCCGCACTCCCGGCTTCGAGGCGGTCCGGGATGACCACCGGTCCGGCGGGCACCCTCGTGTCATGGTGCAGGTGTGTCTCAACGGGAGCCGGTCGGCGGCCGACGGCGCGGCGGTCCCGATGTCCCCCGGGGAGCTGGCCCGTTCGGCGGCCGACGCCGTGGCGGCCGGGGCCACGTCGGTCCACGTCCACCCGAGGACCCCGTGCGGCCACGAGAGTCTCTCCCCGCGCGTGCTCGCGCCGGCGCTGGAGGCGATCAGGGCGCGGGTGCGGGTGCCGGTCGGGGTGACCACCGGCGCGTGGGCGGAGCCCGACCCGGCGGCCCGCCTCGCGCGGGTGCGCGACTGGTCGGTGCTGCCCGACTTCGCGTCGGTCAACTGGCACGAGCCGGGTGCGGAGGACGTCGCCGGGCACCTGCTGGAGCGGGGCGTGGGGGTGGAGGCGGGCATCTGGTCGGGCACCGACGGCGCGGCCCGGTTCGCGGCGTCACCGCTCGCGCCCCGGGTGCTGCGGGTGCTGGCCGAGGTGACCGATCCCGACCCGGCGACGGCGGAAGCCTCGGCGCGCGCCCTGCTGGCCGAACTGGGCACGGCTGCCGGCCGTCCGGTGCTGCTGCACGGCGAGGAGGGCGGCACCTGGCCGGTGCTGCGGCTGGCCGGACGGCTCGGCCTGGCGACGCGCATCGGCCTGGAGGACACGCTGCTGCTGCCGGACGGCCGACGGGCCGCCTCGAACGCCGAGTTGGTGGCGGCGTGGACGGTAGCAGGCCCGAATCCGGTGGCTCCACCCGTTTCCCGTGCGGACAGTGGGGGGTGAGGAGACACACCCGACGGGCACCGACCTGCCCGCCCACCCGAGGAGTTCGCGATGTCGACGCTGCGCGTCACCGCCGAAGTGCTGACCGTCCACGACCATCCGAACGCGGACGCGCTCGAACTGGCCCAGGTGGGCCTGTACCGGGCCGTCGTCGCCAAGGGCGCGTACCGCACCGGTGAGGCCGCCGTCTACATCCCCGAGCAGGCCGTGCTCCCGGCCGGGCTGATCGAGGAACTGGGGCTGACCGGGCGGCTGGCGGGCGGCGACGCCAACCGGGTCCGGGCGGTGCGCCTGCGCGGCGAGCTGTCGCAGGGCATCGTGTGCCGGCCCAGCGCGCTGGCGGACGTCGACCTGATGCGGGCGGCGGCCGAGGGGTGGGACTTCGCGGAACGGCTGGGCATCGCCAAGTGGGTGCCGCCGATCCCGCCGACCATGAGCGGGGAGGTCGAGTCGGCGCCGGATCTGCTGCCGTGGGTCGACATCGAGAACATCCAGCGGTATCCGGACATCTTCACACCGGGCGAGCCGGTCGTCCTGACGGAGAAGCTGCACGGTTCGGCGTGCCTGCTCACCTATCTCGCCGACGAGGGGCGGGTGTACGTGTCCTCCAAGGGCTTCGGGTCCAAGTCCCTCGCGCTGCGGGAGGATCCGCGGAACCTGTACTGGCGGGCGGTGCGCGGGCACGGGGTCGTCGAGGCGGCGGCCCGGCTGGCCGAGCGGCTCGGCGCGCGCCGGGTCGGCGTCTTCGGGGAGGTCTTCGGCGCGGGGGTGCAGGACCTGTCGTACGGGGCCGACGGCCGGCGGGACACGCTCGGGTACGCGGCGTTCGACGTCTCGGCGGAGGTGGACGGCACGGTGCGCTGGCTGGACGCGGCGGAGCAGCTGGCCGGGGAGGTCCCGGTGGTGCCCCGGCTGTACGCGGGTCCGTACGACGTCACGCGGGTGCTGGAGTTCGCGAGCGGCCGGGAGACCGTGTCCGGCCGGGAACTGCACCTGCGGGAGGGCGTGGTGATCCGGCCCGCCGTGGAGCGCCACAGCCCGGTGACGGGCGGCCGCACCATAGCCAAGGCGGTGAGCCCCGCCTACCTGACGCGCAAGGGCGGCACCGAGTACGAGTGAGCACCCCGAGGGGACGCGGGGAACTGCGCGACCGGCCACGACGGCCCCGCGCCCGACGACGAAACGCCAGCCGTCCGGCCGAAGCCGCGCAGCGCAGCGCAGCGCTCAGCGGTTCTCCGCCAGCAGCCGCGAGCCCGTCAGGCGTTCGCCGAACACGTCGTCCGGGTTGGAGAGGACGCAGTTCTCCAGGGACAGGCAGCCGCAGCCGATGCAGTCGGTGAGGTGGTCGCGCAGACGGTTCAGCTGCCTGATCCGCTCGTCCAGTTCGGAGCGCCACTTCTCCGACAGCCGCGCCCAGTCCTCGCGGGTCGGCGTCCGCTCCTCGGGAAGCTCGGCCAGGGCCTCCCGGATCGTGGCCAGCGGGATGCCGACCCGCTGGGCCGCGCGGACGAAGGCGACGCGGCGCAGGGTGTCACGGCCGTACCGGCGCTGGTTTCCGGTGGTGCGGCGGCTGGCGATCAGGCCCTTGGACTCGTAGAAGTGCAGGGCGGAGACGGCAGCGCCGCTGCGCGCGGACAGCTGGCCGACGGTCAGCTCGTGGATCTTCTCGGGAATCTGGGGCACTCCGCAGAGATTACCCACCCGGCCGCCCCGGGATCCGTTGACATCGTCTCCCCACCCGACCATGCTAAGCAGTTGCTTAGAGACGCGAGCGAGAGGCCGGGAACATGGCAGAACCGAGGACCTTCACCTCCCCCGACGAGCTGAAGGCGGCCGTGGGCGAGCAGCTGGGGTACACCGACTGGGTGGAGGTCGACCAGAAGCGGATCGACCTGTTCGCCGAGGCCACCGGCGACCACCAGTGGATCCACGTGGACCCGGAGAAGGCCGCGGCGGGCCCGTTCGGCACCACGATCGCGCACGGCTACCTGACGCTCTCCCTGCTGCCGCTGTTCGGCCCGCAGCTGATCAGCGTCGAAGGCGTGCGGATGGGCGTCAACTACGGCACGAACAAGGTCCGCTTCCCCGCCCCCGTCCCCGTCGGCTCCCGGCTGCGCTCGACCGCCACGATCACCGGCGTCGAGGAGGTCGCCGGCGGTGTGCAGGTGAGCGTCGCCTTCACCGTCGAGCGCGAGGGCGGCGACAAGCCGGTCTGCGTCGCGGAGTCGGTGTCCCGGTACTACTTCTGAGGGCCTACTCGGCCCCCACCATCCGGAGCACGAGGTCGGCGTAGAGCGCGCCGACCTGCTCCGGGGTGCGCGGGCCGTTCACGGTGAACCAGCGGGCCACGTCGATGCACAGGGAGAGCACCGCGAGCGTGGTGCCCTGGACGTCCGGCACGTCGAACTCGCCCGCGGCCACGCCGTCCTCGATGATCCCGCGCACCTCGGCGTCCACCTGGCGGCGCAGCGCGACGATCTCGGCGCGGGCCTCGGGACCGAGGGCGTCGAGTTCGTACTGCACGACCCGGGCGGTGGTGCGCCGCCCCGCGTGCCAGCGGACGAAGGAGCTGACGGCGTCGGCCAGCCGCTCCCGGGCGCTGCCCTCGCGCCCCGCGGCGGTGCGCAGGATGTCGAGGGCCTTGTCGTGGCCGATGCGGCTGATCCGGTGGAGCAGCTCTTCCTTGGTCTTGTAGTGGATGTAGAGCGCGGCCGGGCTCATGCCGGCGCGGCCCGCGATGTCGCGGGTCGTCGTCGCGTGGTAGCCGCGCTCGGCGAAGGCCTCCACGGCGGCGACGAGCAGCCGCCGGGCCGCGTCCGGGGTGACCTCTTCCCACGGCTCCACTTCGCCGCCGGTCGTCTCCTCCGCCGTACTCATCGCTCGTTGGCCCCTCTCGGTCACAGGAGCACCACCATACCGCCGATGGTGAGCGAGCGCTTAGCCTGCTCGCCCGCGGGGGCCGCCGGGGCTCAGAGCTTCTCGAAGGGGTTGTAGGCCCGCCGCGCGCCGTCCTGCCGGTCGCGGATCACCTTCGCCAGGGTGAAGGCGGAGGTGACCAGGTACAGGACGGCGATGCCGAGGAAGGCCCGGACCCAGGCGTCGGCCTGGAGTTTGTAGATGCCTACGGCCGTCGCGGCCATGGCGACGGCGAAGGATGCGACGGCCTGGCCGTAGAAGGCCGCCGTGTTCTGGGACTTGTCCGCTGTCTCGCTCATGCCGTCCAGCCTCGCCGGACGTGGCCCGCGCCACATCCGCCGGAATACTCAGGCAGGTACTCAGAAGGCCGAAACCCCGGTCAGCGCACGGCCGATGAGCAGCTTCTGGATCTGGCTGGTGCCCTCGTACAGGGTCATCACACGGGCGTCGCGCAGGAGTTTGCCGACCGGGTACTCGTCGATGTAGCCGTAGCCGCCGAAGACCTGGAGGGCGTTGTTGGCGGCGCGGACGGCGGCCTCGGAGGCGAACAGCTTGGCCTTGGAGGACTCGACCGCGAAGGGCTCGCCGCGGTCGATCAGGTCGGCGACCCGCCAGGTCAGCAGCCGGGCCGCGTCGACGTCGACCGCGATGTCGCTGATCAGCTCCTGCACCAGCTGGTGGTGGGCGATCGGCCTGCCGAACTGCTCGCGCTCACCGGCGTACCCGACGGCCGCGTCCAGCGCGGCCTGGGCGATGCCGACGCAGCCCGCGGCCACCGACATGCGCCCCTTGGCGAGCGCGGACATCGCCACGGAGAAGCCCTTGCCCTCCGCGCCCAGCATCGCGGAGGCGGGCACCCGGACGTCCTCCAGGACCAGTTCGGCGGTGGCCTGGCCGCGCAGGCCGAGCTTGCCGTGCACGGTGCGGCGGGTCAGCCCGGGAGTGTCGGTGGGCACCAGGAAGGCGGACACGCCCTTGTGCCCCGGGGCGTCGGTGGAACGGGCGAAGAGCAGGACGACGTCGGCCCAGGTCCCGTTCGTGATGAACATCTTCGAGCCGTTGACGACGTACTCGTCGCCGTCGCGGACGGCCCGGGTGGTGAGGTTGCCCGCGTCGGAGCCGGTGCCCGGCTCGGTGAGGCCGAAGCAGCCCACGTACTCGCCGGCGGTCAGCCCGGGCAGCCAGCGCCGCTTCTGCTCCTCGCTCCCCCAGGCGGCGATCGTCTTGGCGACGAGGCCGAGGGAGACGGAGACGATTCCGCGGACCGACGAGTCCCCGCGCCCCAGCTCCTCGGTGACCAGGCAGTACGACAGGTGGTCGCCGCTGGAGCCGCCGTACTCCTCGGCGACGGTGAGGCCGAGGAAGCCGACCTCGCCGAGCTTCTTCACGATGCCCCGGTCGACCTCCTCGGCGCGGTCCCAGGCGACCACGTGGGGGGCGATCTCCCGTTGCACGAAGTCCCGGGCGAGCCGCCGTACGGCCGCCTGCTCCTCGTCGAGCCCCAGGTTCACCACGAGATCACCCCACACCAGATGGATCTTGAAAGCCGTACATTTAAATTAGCACTGCTAGTTTCCTGTCGCAGCCCTACTATGTGCGCCATGGCCCGACCGCGCAAGCCCCTCCTCAGCACCGACCGGATCGTCCAGACGGCACGGGAACTCGTGGACCGGGAGGGCCTGGCGGCCGTCTCCACCCGCCGGCTCGCCGCCGAGCTGGGGGTCAGCGGGCCCTCGCTCTACAACCACTTCCGCACCAAGGACGAGATCCTGGAGGCGGTCGCCGACTCGGTCAGCGGCCTGGTGGACCTGTCGATGTTCGAGGACGGCCGGGAGTGGCGGACCGCGCTGCACGACTGGGCGGTCTCCTACCGGGCCGCCCTGCGCGACCACCCGAACATCGTCCCGGTCCTCGCCCGGGGCCCGGGCCGCCGCCCCGCCGCCCTGCGGCTCGCCGACGCGGTGTACGGCGCGATGGTCGACGCGGGCTGGCCGCCGGCGCAGGCGACCTCCATCGGCGCGCTGATGCGGTACTTCATCATGGGCTCCGCGCTCGGTTCGTTCGCCGGGGGCTTCGTCGACGACGCGAGCGCGTACGATCCCGCCGACTACCCGCACCTCGGCCAGGCCCATCTGCTCTCCGAGCAGCAGGAGAAGATCGACGAGCGGGCCTTCGAGACGGGTCTGAGCGCGCTGCTCGACGGTCTGGCGCAGCAGTACGAGCAGGCACGGGAGCGTGCGTGAGCCGGCTTCCGACACTTCGGTGTGCGCCGAAGCAACGGTGCCGCATGCTGGGTCCATGACCACCAAGGACTCTGCCCGGGACGCCGCCAGGGACTCCCGGGCGGCAGCCCTCGCCGCCTTCGCCGCGCTGGTCGCGGACGAGACCCGGGCCGCCTGTCTGCTCGCGCTGCTCGACGGGCGGGCCTGGACCGCCGGGGAGCTGGCCCGGCGGGCCGGTGTCGCCGCCTCCACGCTGAGCGAGCACCTGGGCAAGCTGGTGGCCGGCGGTCTGCTCGCCGAGGAACGGCAGGGCCGGCACCGGTACGTGCGGCTGGCCGACGCGCGCGTCGCGCAGCTCGTCGAGGACCTCGTCGCGCAAGGGCCGGCCGGGGACGTCCGGCGCCCGCCCCGGACGCTGCGCGAGTCGAGCGCCGGTTCCGCCATGGCCCGGGGGCGCACCTGTTACGACCATCTCGCCGGGCGGCTCGGCATCGCGGTCACGGACGCGCTGACGCGGCGGGGGCTGCTGCGGCAGGACACGGGGTTCGCGCTGACGGACGCGGGCACGGAGTGGTTCGACGCGGCGGGCATCTCCCTCGACCGCTCGGGGCGGCGCCCCGTGGCCCGGGCGTGCCTCGACTGGACCGAGCGGCGCCCTCATCTCGCCGGCCTGGCGGGCGCGGCGCTGTGCGGGCACGCGCTGGCCGCCGGGTGGTGCGTCCGGATCGGCTCGGAGCGGGCGGTGAGGGTGACTCCGTCGGGCGAGCGGGCGCTGGGGGAGCTGTTGGGGATTCCGTCCAGTGCGTTGCGCTGACGCGGGTCTCGGCGGGGGGGAGGGGGTGCTGGGGTGCGGTGCGGTGGTGTGTCGGGTGCGGGGGCGTCGTGGCTGGTCGCGCAGTTCCCCGCGCCCCTTCGGGGTGGTGCCGTCGTACGTCCGGTGCGGGCGCGTCGTGGGCGGTCGCGCAGTTCCCCGCGCCCCTTCGGGGTGGTGCCGTCGTCGGTCGCGTGCGGGCGCGTCGTGGCTCGTCGCGCAGTTCCCCGCGCCCCTTCGGGGTGGTGCCGTCGTCGGTCGCGTGCGGGCGCGTCGTGGCTCGTCGCGCTGTTCCTCGCGCCCCTGGGGTGGTGGCGTCGTGGGCGGTCGCGATCTTCCCTGGGCCTCCGCCGATGGTGTCCTGTTCTCGGGCGGCCCGGTGGGCAGCTGTCCGATTTCCGCCAGCCCGCCGCTCGGACCCCCGCCTAGCCTCGGGAGCATGATGAAGCTCGACCGGAACCGTCCGCACATACTCGCCACCGGCGCCGCAGCCGTCACCGTCGGCCTGTGGGCCTCCGCCTTCGTGTCGATCCGGAGTGCGGGCAGCGCCTACTCCCCCGGTGCCCTGGCCCTCGGCCGGCTGGCGTCCGGCGCCCTCGCCCTGGGGATCATCTGGGCCGTACGCAGGGGAGGACTGCCGCCCAGGGCCGCCTGGCGCGGGATCCTGCTTTCCGGGCTGCTGTGGTTCGGGTTCTACATGGTCGTCCTGAACTGGGGCGAGCAGCAGGTGGACGCGGGCACGGCGGCCCTGGTCGTGAACGTCGGCCCGCTGCTGATCGCCCTGCTGGGCTCCCGGCTGCTCGGGGATCCGATGCCGCCGAGACTGCTCGCGGGCATGGCGGTGTCGTTCGCGGGCGCGGTGACCGTGGGGCTGTCGATGTCGGGCGGCGGCGGGTCCTCGCTGCTCGGTGTGGCGCTGTGCCTGCTCGCGGCCGTGGCCTACGCCTCGGGTGTCGTCGCGCAGAAGCCCGCCCTGGGCAGCGCGAGCGCGTTGCAGGTGACGACGTTCGGATGCCTGGTCGGCGCGGTGGCCTGCCTGCCGTTCGCCGGGCAGCTGGTGCACGAGGCCGCCCGCGCCCCGCTGACGGCGACCCTGAACATGGTCTACCTGGGCGTCTTCCCGACCGCACTCGCCTTCACCACCTGGGCCTACGCCCTCGCCCGCACCACCGCCAGCAGGATGGGCGCGACGACGTACGCCGTGCCCGCGCTGGTGGTGCTGATGTCGTGGCTGGCGCTCGGCGAGGTGCCGGGGGTCCTCACCCTGGCGGGCGGCGTGCTGTGCCTGGCGGGCGTGGCGGTGTCGCGGTCCCGGGCGGGCGGTGGGCCGTCGACCCGGGTCGCGGCCGGGGAGCCGCGACCCGAGAAGGTGCCCTGAGCGTCAGAAGACGACCAGCGCCCGGCCGCCCTTGCCAGCGAGCATGTTCTCGAAGGCGGCCGGGATGCCCTCCAGGCCGATGCGTTCGGTGACCAGTGCGGACAGGTCCAGGCGTCCCTCGCGCACATGGGCGGCGAGCACGGGCAGGTCGCGGGCCGGGTCGGTGTTGCCGTACACGCAGCCGGACAGGGTGCGGCCCCAGTGGAAGAGCTCCAGGGCGTTGAAGGTGACCTGCTGGTCCTTGCCGCCGATGCCGACGACCGTCGTCCGGCCGCCCCGGCGGGTGGACTCCCAGGCCGCGCGGATGCTGACGGCGCGGCCGACGCACTCCACGGAGACGTCGACGCCCTGCTTGCCGGTGAGGGAGCGGATCTCCCGCGGGGTGTTCTCGGAGGCGAGGACGTAGTCCGTGGCGCCGGCCGCGCGGGCCAGCTCCTCCTTCCCGGGCGAGACGTCGACGGCGACGATGCGGGACGCGCCGGCGATCCGGGCCGCCTGGAGGGTGGCGAGGCCGACCCCGCCGACACCGAACACGGCGACCGTCTCGCCGGGCCGGACCCGCGCCGCGTTGTGGACGGCTCCGTAACCGGTGAGGACGGCGCAGCCGAGGAGGGCGGCGTCGGTGAGCGGCACGCCCTCCGGGAGGGGCAGCACGCAGGACGCGGAGACCACGGTCTCCTCGGCGAAGGCGGCCACGTTCAGCCCGGGGTGCAGTTCGGTGCCGTCGGTGGTGCGGGCGTGGACGGCGGCGGCGCCGTTCATCGCGTTGGCGCACAGCCACACCTCGCCCAGCGCGCAGGCGTGGCAGGTGCCGCAGGAGGGGGCCCAGTTGAGGACGACGGGGTCGCCCGGGGCGAGGTGGGAGACGCCCTCCCCGACGGCGACGACCGTGCCGGCGCCCTCGTGGCCGAGGACGGCCGGGACCGGCACCCGCATGGTGCCGTTGGTCAGGGACAGGTCGGAGTGGCAGACGCCGGCGGCGGCGAGACGGACCCGGACCTGTCCGGGGCCGGGGTCCGGCAGCTCGATCCCGGTGATCTCCAGGGGGGCGCCGATGGCGGGCAGGACGGCGGCACGTACGGCCATGACGGACGGACTCCTCTTAGAACTGCAGGGACTTGGTCTGGAGGTACTCGGCGAGGCCGTGCGCGCCGAGCTCCCGGCCCACGCCCGACTGCTTGTAGCCGCCGAAGGGCGCGAGGGGGTTGAACCGGCCGCCGTTGATGTCGACCTGCCCGGTCTCCATGCGCCGGGCGAAGGCGACGGCCTCGGCCTCGTCAGCGGCCCACACGGCGCCCGCGAGGCCGTACACCGTGCCGTTGGCGATGCGCAGGGCGTCCTCCTCGTCCTCGTAGCGCAGGACGGTGAGGACCGGGCCGAAGATCTCCTCCTGGGCGACGGTCATCTCAGGGGTGACGTCGGCGAGGACCGTCGGTTCGACGAAGTAGCCCGTCTCGCGCGCGGAGCCGGGGCCGCCGGCGACGAGGCGGGCGCCCTCGGCCACGCCCTTCTCGATGTAGCCGCGCACCCGGGCCCGCTGCCCGGAGCTCACCACCGGACCGATGCGGTCGCCGTACTTCGCGGCGGCGGCCGCGGCCAGTTCGACGGCCTCGTCGTACTGATCGCGGTGGACCAGCATGCGGGTCCAGGCGCTGCACGTCTGGCCGGAGTTGGACATGACGTTGGCGACGCCGACGTTGACCGCCCTGGCGAGGTCGGCGCTCGGCAGGATCACGTTGGCGGACTTGCCGCCCAGCTCCAGGGCGACCTTCTTGACGGCACCGCCGGCCACCGCGCCGATCCGCCGGCCGACCGCCGTGGAGCCGGTGAAGGAGACCAGGTCGACGCCCGGGTGCTCGGCGAGGGCCTGGCCGGCGACCGGACCGAGGCCGGTGACCAGGTTGAACACGCCTGCCGGTACGCCCGCTTCGTGCACCGCCTCGGCGAACAGCTGGGCGGTGAGCGGGGTGTCCTCGGCGGGCTTGAGGACGACCGTGCAGCCGGCGGCGAGCGCCGGGGCGACCTTGGCGACGATCTGGTGGAGGGGGTAGTTCCACGGGGTGATCGCGCCCACCACGCCGATCGGCTCGTGCAGGACGGTGGAGTTGCCGACCTTCTCCTCGAAGGAGTGGGTGGCGGCCAGTTCGGCGTAGGAGCCGGCGACCGCGAGGGGTACGGCCGTGTGCACCGCCCGGGAGAACGGGAGCGGGGAGCCCAGTTCCGCGGTGACCGTCTCGGCGATCTCCTCCTCGCGGGCCGCGAGGGCGTCCCGGAGGGCGGCGAGACGCGCGGCCCGCTCGGCCGGCGGTGTCGCGGCCCAGGCGGGAAGGGCGGCGCGCGCGGCGCGTACGGCGGTGTCGACGTCCGCCGCGCCGCCGGCCGGGACCGTGGCGATGATCCGCTCGTCGGCCGGGTTCACGACCTCGATCTCGTCCGTGCTCGCGGCCGGGCGCCAGGCGCCGTCGATGTACAGGCCGTCGTGTGCCTTCATGCTGCGTTTCCTCCCGGCGGGGCTGCGTCGTCCGGCACACAAACTAGCGCTGTTAGTTTTCGCGCGCCAGACATCCCTTCGGCCGCCGGACGCCCCCGGAGTGGCGGGCGGGCCGGGGCGTCGGCGTCCCGGGACATCATCGCCTCCCCCGCGGGCGGTCACTCGTCCAGGTCGGGCAGCCGGTCGGGGGACGGGCAGATCCGGTCGCCGTGCTGGTCGAAGACGAAGAGGTGGGCGAGGTCCACGAGGAGGGGCACCTGCATGCCGTGCTGGAGCCGGAGGTCCGGGGTGGTGCGCACGACCAGGTCGCCCGGGAGCCGTCCCTCCGGGGGCGCGGGCTCCGGTACGGCGTCCTCGGGATGCTCCAGCACCACCACGGGACCGGCGCGCAGGGAACCGGCCCGCTCCCGCAGCCGGTCCAGCACCGTCGGGCCCTCCCGCCGGCGCCGCCGCGCGGGCCGCGGAGCGGGACGCGGGGCCTCCAGTTCGGGTACGACGGCGGGCCGCGAGCCGGTGTTGAAGTGCACGAGGACCTCGTGCCCCTGGAACTCCACGTGCTCGACCAGCCCGGTGAGCGGCACCTCTCCGGGCCGGGCGGTGCCGTGCGCGGCGATCCGCACCGCCTCCGAGCGCAGCCCGACGATGACTTCGCGGCCCTGCTGCACCCTCAGCAACTGGTGGTCCAGGGACAGGGGTTCGGGCAGGCGCAGGGCCTGCTTGCCCAGGCTGACGGTCATGGCGCCGTCCAGCGGAGCGCGGACCAGCCCGCGCAGCAGGTTGATGCGCGGGGTCCCGATG
The DNA here is from genome assembly GCF_025642175.1 of Streptomyces albidicamelliae. NCBI lineage: Bacteria > Bacillati > Actinomycetota > Actinomycetes > Kitasatosporales > Streptomycetaceae > Streptomyces > Streptomyces albidicamelliae. Next base: position 2,041,622 of record NZ_CP106795.1, read on the forward strand.
AAGGCGGCGACGAAGACGTTGCGGGGCAGGGCGTAGACCTCGCGCGGGCTGCCGACCTGCTGGAGCAGGCCGCCGCGCAGCACGGCCACCCGGTCGCCGAGGGACATCGCCTCGGCCTGGTCGTGGGTGACGTACACCGTGGTGACGCCCAGTTCGCGGGTGAGCTGGGCGATCTCGGCGCGGAGGTGGTTGCGGAGCTTGGCGTCGAGGTTGGACAGCGGCTCGTCCATCAGGAAGGCGGAGGGGTGCCGGGCGATCGCCCGGCCCATGGCGACGCGCTGCCGCTCGCCGCCGGAGAGCTGGCTGGGGAAGCGGTCGAGCAGGTCCTCGATGCCGAGCATGCGCGCCGTGGCGGTGACCCGCGGGCCGGGGTCCGCGCCGGGCGACTCGATGCGCAGCGGGAAGCCGATGTTGTCGCGGCTGGTCATGCTTGGGTAGAGGGCGAAGCTCTGGAACACCATGGCCATGTCCCGCTCGGAGGGCTGCCAGTCGTTGGCGTACTCGCCGTCGAGCAGCAGCCGGCCCTCGTCGATCTCCTCCAGGCCGGCGATCATGCGCAGCACGGTGGACTTCCCGCAGCCGGAGGGGCCGAGCAGGACCAGGAACTCGCCGGGTGCGATGTCCAGCGAGAGCCGGTCCACCACGCGCGGGCCGCGCGCGTAGGTCTTGTTCACGTCGTGCAGAGAGATGGCGCGTGTCATGGCTGCCGCCCCCGGGAGCTGTCCGGAGCGCCGCTGCTCCGTGGGTCCGAAGGTCCGGTGCGAGTCGCACGGGGCCTGTGGGTCACGGAAGTTAACGGAATGTGCCCGGCCGGGGAAGACGCCGGACGGACATCCCGTACTCCGGGACGCCCCGGCCCGGGCGGCTACGGGAACGGAGGCCGCGGTTTCGGACGGCGGCCGGGGGCGCGGGGACGGGCCCGCGCCCTCGGTCACCTGGTCGCGGTCAGGTGGGCGAAGACGACGACGTTGCTGGTGTAGCCCGTCCGCCGGCTGAAGAGGCCGCCGCAGGTGATGATCCTCAGCTCCGGGCGCCCGGTCCGGCCGTAGACCTCCTTGTCGGGGAAGCCGGCCTTGTCGAAGACCTTGACCCGGTCCACCGAGTAGACGGCGCTGCGGCCGTCCGCGCGCGCGACCTCGACGTGCTTGCCGGGCCTGATCTGGGCGAGCCCCGCGAACACCGCGGGTCCGGTCGTCGTGTCACGGTGCCCGACGGCGATCGCGGTGCCCGACTCGCCGGGGGTGGCACCGCCCTGGTACCAGCCGACCAGCTTGGGCCGGTCGACGGGTGGTGTCTCCAACTGCCGGTCCTGGCCCAGCCGTAGGGGGATGACCGGGGCGTCGATCCCCAGCGAGGGGACCCGGAAGGACGTCGGCCGGGACCGGGGAAGCGGGCGCGGCGGGGGCTCCGGGTCCGGCCGGCCCGGTCCGCGGCCGTCCGTACGTGCGGAGTGCGGCCCGCCCCCTCGTCGGCGCCGCCCGCCTGCGCGGGCCCGGTGGCCGCCTCGCCCCCGCACCGGTTCACCGTCGTCACCAGGACGACCACGAGCAGGGCCGTCCTGGCGAGGCGGTAGGCGCGGGTCCGGTACCAGGGCCTGCGTCGGTACCTACGCGGCACCATGGGGCCGACGGCGGATCAGCCGGAAGTACACGACACCGCAGACCGCGATCAGACCCACGGCCGCGGCGCCGGCCACCGGCGAGTACGCGGCCGCGGTGTCGATGAGTCCGCCGCCGCCCGCGTGCACCCCGCCCTTGGGGGGCTGCTGGTCGTTGTGGCCGCCCCAGGCGCCGTTGTCCTGCTGCTGCTGATGGTCCTCGATCTGACCGCCCGGACCCTGCGCGCCGTCGTGCTGCGCCTCACGGCAGTTGACCCGGAAGACCTTCTCCTTCGTGGTGGGAGGAGTGGTCGGGGGGATGCCCGGAGCCAGCGGCACCGTCCAGCTGATCTTGTACTGGCCGTCCGCCAGCCCGAGCGGGTCGGTGTGCCCGGCGCCGCCGGCGAGCTGGATATTGCCGGAGACGGTGGCCGCGCTCGGCAGCGGGGGCTGCGGCGTGATGGTGTACGAGACGCTGGTGAGAACGTCGAAGTTGACCGCGTCGAGGTAGAAGCGGCAGACCAGCGGATCGTCCTTGCCGCCCGAGGCGGGCCACACATCGGCGCGGTGGATCCTGATGTCGCCGTTCTCACCCGCGGCCATCGCGTTCGGCGCCGCCACCCATGACGCGCCCGCCGCGGCGAGAGCGGTGAGGACGACGGAGGCGCCCGCGCGGGAGCCGACGGCACGTGGGAGTGTCAGGGTGGGCATGCGCAATCCTCCGGGTTCAGACGATTTTCATACAAATCGCTCTTTCGCCTGGACTCTCCTTCATGGGGCGCGCGGCCCGCGGCAACAACGCCCGGCGCGCCGTCAGATATCGCTCGTGCGGCGCAATCCCGGCCGCTTCGGCCGCGCCGGTGCCGCCCGGCCCGCGCCCTCGGGCCGCCCCGGCGACCGCAGCGCCACCCCGGACGACAGCAGCAGCAGCGCCCCGAGCATCACGAACGGCGCGGCCACGCCCGCCACCCCCGCGACCAGACCGGCGGCGGCCGGGGCGGCCACCTGGCCGAGCCGGTTTCCCGTCAGGCGCAGCGCGAGCGCGGTGGAGCGGGCTTCGTCGGGCGCCGCCTGGACGACGGTCGTCATGGACAGCGGCTGCCCGACACCGAGGCAGAAGCCGAGCGCGGTGAGCGTCGGACCGAGCACCCACACCGGCGCCGGCACGGCGATCCCGGCGCAGAGGACGGCCGCCAGCAGGCAGGTCACGGTGAGCAGCGCGGGCCGGCCGAGCAGCCGCAGCAGCGGGGTGAGGACGAGCCGGCAGGCGATGGTGGCACCGGCCCGCAGGCTGAGCAGGACGCCGACCACCGAGGGCGTGATGCCGCGGTGCTCGCCGACCACCGGCAGGTAGGCGGTGAGGATGTCGGTGGCGGACAGCACGGAGAGGCTGACGAGGATCCCCGCCGGGACGCCCCGGGCCCGCAGGATGCCGCCGACCGGCACCCTTTCCCCCTGCGGGAAGGGGGACTTGAGCGCCGCACGGTCCTCGATGCGCCACAGCGAGGTGAACGCGACCGCGGCGCCCGCGCCGGCCACGACGAGGGCGAGCGCGCTGCTGCCGGCCATGTCGGGGGCGCCGATGAGGGCGCCCGCGGCGACGGGGCCGACGAGCTGGCCGAGGGATGCGCCGATGGTGAAGTGACCGAAGTTGCGGTCCTGTTCGTGCGGCGCGGACTGGCGGGCGACCAGGGACTGGGCGCCGATCACGAAGCAGAGGTGGCCGAGTCCCATCACCCCGCTCCACAGGGCCATCGCCCACAGCGTGCCGGCGAGCCCGCTCAGCGCGCAGCCCCCGGCGATGAGGACCACGCCCGCCGGGAGCAGCGGCGCGCAGCGGCCGTGGTCGGTGCGCCGGCCGAGGGGTACGGCCGCGAAGAGCGGGAGCAGCGCGTAGACACCGGCGATGACGCCGACGGCCCGCTCGTCGGCGCCCAGCGCGAGCGCCCGGTAGGAGACCGCGGGCCGGGCCATCGACACCGCCCCCTGCGCGAAGCCGAAGGCGAGGACGAGGCGGAGCAGCCAGCCACGGTTCCGACCGGGCGCCATGGACGTTCCCTCCCTGGCAGATTCAGACGGTGCCGAAGACGAGTCCCGCCCCGAGCACCACCAGCGAGGTCAGGGCTGCCCACTTGACCACGAACCGGGTGTGGTCGCCGAACTCGACCTTGGCCATGCCGACCAGGACGTAGACGGCGGGGACCAGCGGGCTGGACATGTGCAGGGGCTGGCCGACGATCGAGGCGCGGGCGATCTCCAGCGAGGAGACGCCGTGGGCCTGGCCCGCCTCGGCGAGCACCGGCAGGATGCCGAAGTAGAAACCGTCGTTGGACATGAAGTACGTGAGCGGGATGCTCAGCACGCCGGTGACGAGGGCCATGTGCGGGCCCATGCCGTCGGGGATGTTGCCGACCAGCCAGTCGGCCATGTGGTCGACCATGCCGGTGCCCTGCAGGACGCCGGTGAAGACGGCCGCGGCGAAGACCATGCCGGAGACGTTGAGGACGTTCTCGGCGTGGGCGGCGATCCGGGCCTTCTGGTCCGGCATGTGCGGGAAGTTGACGGCCAGGGCGAGCGCGGCGCCGAGCAGGAAGAGCACCGGGATCGGCAGCAACTCCATGATCATGGCGGTCAGCAGCCCGACGGTGAGCAGCGCGTTGAACCAGTACAGCCGGGGACGCAGGGTGGGGCGGTGCGGGTCGAGACCCTGGAAACCGTCGCCCCCGGGTGCCGGCTCCGCACGGGAGGCGTCGGTACCGGAGCCGGCACCTCCCGAGGACCTGGTCCCCGCACCGGCATCCGCACCCGTGCCCGCACCCGCACCCACGAGCACCGTCTCGGTCTCCTCCACCAGCGCCTCGTCCAGCGTGAGCACGCCGAGCCGCCTCCGCTCGCGGCGGCCGAGGACGTACGCGAGGGCGAGGACGAACACCAGGCCCATGGCCAGTGCGGGGATCATCGGCACGAAGATGTCGCCGGCGTCGACCTTGAGGGCGGTGGCGGCGCGGGCGGTCGGGCCGCCCCACGGCAGCGTGTTCATCACGCCGTTGGCCATGGCGGCGACGCCGGTCATCACGACCAGGGACATCCTCAGGCGCTTGTAGAGCGGGTACATCGCCGAGACGGTGATCATGAAGGTGGTCGAGCCGTCGCCGTCCAGGGAGACGATCGCGGCGAGGACCGCGGTGCCGACGACGATGCGCATCGGGTCGGCCTTGCAGAACCCGAGGATGCCCCGCACGATCGGGTCGAAGAGACCGACGTCGATCATCACACCGAAGTAGACGATCGCGAACATGAGCATCGCCGCGGTGGGGGCGAGGCCGGTGACGCCGTCGATGACGTAGTCGCCGAGCTCGGCGCCCTTGCCGACGAACACGCAGAACAGCGCGGGGATCAGCACGAGCGCCGAGATCGGCGACATCTTCTTCAGCATGATCAGGACCAGGAAGGTCGCGATCATGGCGAAGCCGAGGATGGTGAGCATGGATGGATACCTAACGTTCGCCCTTGAACATCGCACCTGGGTGTCGGCGGTGCGTTGACGTTAGGTCCCGTCGTCCGGCGTCAGCAAGAGGTCGGCGTGCGAGCAATAAGCGCGAAAGTCCAGGTCACAGGCTTGCGGTCAGGCTGACCGGGATGCCGTTGAGGACCGCGTTGCCCGACAGCGGGTCGAGCAGGCTGCCGTCCAGGAGCTGGTTGACGTTGACGCCGGGAGCGGTGGAGGCGTGGCCGAGCCGGGTGCCGGGCCGGTCGTGGCCCCAGCCGTGCGGCAGGCTCACCACACCCGGCCGGACCCCGTCGGTGACCTCCGCCGGCGCGACCACCTCTCCCCCGGCGCCCTTGATCCGTACGTCCGCCCCGTCCCGGACGCCGAGGCGGTCCGCGTCGTCGGGGTGGATGTGCAGGGTGCACCGGTTCGTGCCGCCGGTGAGGGCGGGCACGTTGTGCATCCAGCTGTTGTTGGACCGCAGATGGCGGCGGCCGACCAGGACGAGTCCGGCGGGGCGTTCCCGCAGGGCCGCCCGGAGCCGGGGCAGGTCGTCGGCGACGGGCCCCGGCAGCAGTTCGACCCTGCCGCTGCGGGTGCGCAGCGGCTGCGGCAGGCGCGGGCGCAGCGGGCCCAGGTCGATGCCGTGCGGGTGGGCGAGCAGCCGGTCCAGGCTCAGTCCGCCGGGGCGGGCGCCGAAGCCGTCGCCGTACGGGCCGAGGCGCAGCATCATGTCGAGGCGGCGCTCGGGGCCGTTGTCCCCGGTGAGCCGGCCGGCGAGTTCGTGCGGGTCGCGGCCGTGCACGGGCGAGTGCTCCTCCTGCACGGCCCTGCCGAGGGTCTGCTCGACGACCATCGCGTCCACGGCCGCCGGATCGGTGCCGTGCAGGCCGGTGGCGGCGAGGACCAGCCGGGCGAGGATCTCGCTCTCGGCCATGCGGCCGGACTCCAGGGGGACCGCGGGGCGGGTGTAGCGGACCTGGTTGCGCACGGCGAGGGTGTTGAAGGCGAAGTCGTGGTGCGGGCTCTGGGACGGCGGGGGCGGGGGCAGGACGACGTCGGCGTGGCGCGAGGTCTCGTTGAGGTACGGGTCGACGCTGACCATGAAGTCCAGGGACGCGAGGGCCTTGTCGAGGCGGTCGCCGTCGGGCGCGGAGAGGACGGGGTTGGCGGCGACCACGATCAGCGCGCGGACCGGTTCGCCCTCGTCGGTGGCGGTGTCGATCTCCTCGGCGAGCGCGGAGAGCGGCAACTCGCCCTTCGCCTCGGGGTGTCCGCTCACCCGGGAGTGCCAGCGTCCGAGGGCGAACCCGCGGCCGGGGCCGGCCGGCCGGGGTGTCCTGTCGGTGGCGGCCTGTGGGAAGAGGGCGCCGCCGGGCCGGTCGAGGTTGCCGGTGAGGACGTTGAGGACGTCGACCAGCCAGCTCGCCAGGGTGCCGTGCGGGACGGTGCAGCTGCCGATGCGGGCGTAGACGGCGGCGCTGGGGGCGGCGGCGAGTTCGCGGGCGAGGGCGCGGACGTCACCGGCGTCGAGGTCGCAGGCCGCGGCCACCGACTCCGGGGTGAAGTCGGCCAGGGCCCGCCGGACCTCCTCGACCCCCTCGACGTGCGGGGCCAGGTCCCCCAGGTCGGTCAGGCCCTCCTCGAAGAGCACGGTGGCCATCGCGGCGAGCAGCAGGGCGTCGGTGCCGGGGCGTATCGCGAGGTGCCGGTCGGCGAGCTTCGCGGTGCGGGTGCGGCGCGGGTCCACGACGGTGAGGCGGCCGCCGCGTGCCTTGAGGGCCTTGAGCCGGCCGGGGAAGTCGGGGGCCGTGCACAGACTGCCGTTGGACTCCAGGGGGTTGGCGCCGATGAGGAGCAGGTGGTCGGTGCGGTCGAGGTCCGGCACCGGGATGGCGTTGGCGTCGCCGAAGAGCAGTCCGCTGGAGACGTGCTTGGGCATCTGGTCGACCGTGGAGGCGGTGAAGAGGCTGCGGGTGCCGAGGGCGGCGAGCAGGACCGGCGGGTAGAGGGCGCCGGCCACGGTGTGCACGTTGGGGTTGCCGAGGACCACGCCCACGGCGTTCGGGCCGTGCCGTTCCGCCACCGGGCGCAGGCCGGCGGCGACCGCGTCGAAGGCCTCCTCCCAGGTGGCCTCGCGCAGGGTGCCGTTCTCCCGGACGAGCGGGGTGCGCAGTCGGTCGGGGTCGCCGTCGACGGCGCCGAAGGAGGCGCCCTTGGGGCAGATGAAGCCCTTGCTGAAGACGTCCTCGCGGTCGCCGCGCGCACCGGTGACGCGGGTGCCGTCGAGGGTCAGGGTCAGCCCGCAGGTGGCCTCGCACAGGGGGCAGATACGCAGGGCGGTGCGGGACACGGGTCCTCCCGGAGGGTCGGCGGCGGCGGTGTCGCACGAGCTGCCGCGAGCATACCGACCGGTAGGCATGGAGGGGAGCCCCCCGAGGGCCTCCGTCGTGCGGCCGCGCGTCTACGCCGTCCGGTCGAGGACGCGTGCCAGGTAGGCCCGCAGCAGTTCCCTCGTCTCGGCGATGATCGCCTCGTCGCCCTGCGGGTCGAGGCGGAAGGCCAGTTGCACGAGGCTGTCCGCGCTCTCGACGGCGACGAGGAAGACACGGTGCAGCGATTCGTCCGGACTGCGGTCGAGGAAGGCCGAGAGCAGCCCGATGAGGCGGTCGGCGACGCGGGTGTTGGGCTCGGCCTGGCGGGAGCCGACCGGGATCTGGTTGCCGAAGTCGACGCGGGAGAAGCCGGGCGCGGTGCGCTTCATGGCCAGGTACTCGTCCAGGACGGCGTCCATGGCGGCCCGCCAGTCCCCCGTGCGGGACTCCTTCAGCCGCTCCACCACGCGCTCGGTGTAGCGCTCCAGGTTGCGCTGGGCGAGGGCGTCGGCCATCTGCCGCTTGTTGCCGAAGAACCGGTATACCGAGCCGATGGGCACGCCGGCGCGCAGGGCGACCGTACGGGTGCTCAGCTCGTCGTAGCCGACCTCGTCGAGGAGTTCGGCGCACGCGTCGAGGATGCGGGTCAGCCGTTCGGCGCTGCGTCGCTGGACCGGCGCGCGGCGGAGGGATGTCGCGTGGGGCACGGGTTTCATGATGCCTCTCCGCCGGGATCCGGTGAACCTCGCCCTCCAGTACGCGAAAGGGTGGCCCGTGCACTCATGTGGCGGGGGGCGGTGTGCCGGTCCCGGCCGACGGCCCGGGCGCGTCCGCCTCGGCGTCGGAGACGGTGATGTCGGCGGTGCTCTGCACCGGCTTGCCGCGCACGGCCCACGCGGTGCCGTCGTCGGCGTACAGGCGCGCCGTCACGTGGTGCGTGCCGTGCGGGACCAGGCGGCCGGGCAGGTGGTACTCGTGCGCGCGCAGCCGGGCGACCCGCCGGCCGTCGACGAAGAGGTGGGCGAGCCCGCGCCCCGGGGCCGCCGCCGGCCCGGTGCCGGGCGCGGAGCAGCGGAAGCGGCGGAAGGTCAGCCGGACCATCCAGCCGCCGGACTCGGGGTCACCTCGACGCCGACCTCGGGGGCGTCCTCCTCGGCGACCTCGCGCAGATGGCGGCCCCCGCCGTCGGTGCCGTCCAGCACCTTGCCGACCGGTGAGGGCGCCGCCGTACCCCCGTCCGGCCCGCCGGTGCCGCAGCCCGCCGCCGCGCACGACACCAGGACGCAGGCCGCGAGCGCGGCGAGCGACCTGCGCGTCCACGACGTTCTCGTCATGCTCCGGACATTAGGGCAAGGCTCCGTCAACCGGATCCCCCTGAAGTCTGGTTCTCCCCGTCCCCCGCGCGGAGTACTCGGGACCCTCTTGCGCGGATCACCACGCATTCCTACGGTGATGCATAGGAATCAGCGGCGCAAGGGAGCGAGCATGAGCGGGGACGCACGGAAGACCGCCGAGGGGCTGTCGTATCTGACCGGGTTCGGCAACGAGCACGCCTCCGAGGCGGTGCCGGGCGCCCTGCCCGAGGGCCGCAACTCGCCGCAGCGCGCGCCGCTCGGCCTGTACCCGGAGCAGCTGAGCGGTACCGCCTTCACCGAGCCCCGGGCGCACAACCGCCGTTCCTGGCTGTACCGCATCCGCCCGTCGGCCGCGCACCCCGCCTTCACCCGCACCGGCAACGGGGCCATCCGCACGGCCCCCTTCACCGAGACGGTGCCCGACCCCAACCGGCTGCGCTGGAACCCGCTGCCCGAGCCGCCCGCCGGGACGGACTTCCTGGCCGGGCTGTGGACGCTCGGCGGCAACGGCGACGCCGCGCAGCGCACCGGTATGGCGGTGCACCTGTACCGCGCCGACGCCTCGATGGAGCGGGTCTTCTCGGACGCGGACGGCGAGCTGCTGATCGTGCCGGAGCATGGCGGGCTGCTGCTGCACACCGAGTTCGGCCGGCTGCACGCGGAACCGGGCGACGTGGCGCTGATCCCGCGCGGGGTGCGGTTCCGGGTGGAGCTGCTCGACGACTCCGCCCGCGGGTACGTGTGCGAGAACTACGGGGCGCCGTTCCAGCTGCCCGACCTCGGGCCGATCGGGGCCAACGGGCTCGCCAACGCCCGGGACTTCCGGGCACCGGTCGCCGCGTACGAGGACGTCGAGGGCCCCGTCGAGGTGGTGAACAAGTTCTGCGGCAACCTCTGGACGGCCACCTACGACCACTCCCCCCTGGACGTGGTCGCCTGGCACGGCAACCATGTGCCCTACGTCTACGACATGCGCCGTTTCAATGTGATCGGCACCATCTCCTACGACCACCCGGACCCGTCCATCTTCACGGTCCTGACCTCCCCGTCGGACACCCCCGGTCTGGCCGGGGTCGACTTCGTGGTCTTCGCCCCGCGCTGGCTGGTCGGCGAGGACACCTTCCGGCCGCCGTACTTCCACCGGAACGTGATGAGCGAGTACATGGGCCTGATCGAGGGCGCCTACGACGCCAAGGCCGAGGGCTTCGTGCCCGGCGGCGGCTCGCTGCACAACATGATGTCCGCGCACGGCCCGGACCGGGAGACGTTCGACCGGGCGAGCGCGGCCGAGCTGCGGCCCCAGAAGGTCGACGACGGACTGGCGTTCATGTTCGAGACCCGCTGGCCGGTCACCCTCACCCCGCAAGCCGCCGGCGCCGGCCACCTCCAGCAGCGCTACGACGACGTCTGGCAGGGTCTGGAACGTCACTTCCGCGCCCGGTGACTGGACGGGATGTTCCTCCTCAAGTACGGATAGCCGCGTGACCTCCTTCGCTCCGGACTCGATCGTCCTGAACCGCAAGCTGCCGCTCTGGTATCAGGTGTCGCAGTCGCTGCGCGCCTCGATACTCGGCCGCTCGCCCGAGGACCCGCTGCGCCTGCCCACCGAGGAGCGGCTGGCGGAGCACTACGGCGTCAGCGTGCTGACCATGCGGCAGGCGCTGAAGGAACTGGAGGACGAGGGGCTGATCAGCCGGCACCGGCGGCGCGGCACCTTCATCGAGCCCGGGGTCCGGCGCGGGGCCCCGGTCCGGCTCCTGGGCTCGGTGGACGCGATCGTGGCCCAGCAGTCCGGCATGACGACCGAACTGCTGGACCACGGGCGCACACCGGTGCCCGCCGCGTTCGCCGAGTACTTCCCCGACCTCGACGAGGTCGCGACCTACCACCGGCTGCGCAGCGACGAGAAGACCGGCGAGCCGACCAACCACGCCGTCAACCACGTGCGTCCCGAACTGGCCGCGCGCGTCGACCCGGAGGACCTGGCCCGCTGGCCGATGACGAAGGTGCTGCGCGACGTCGTGAAGGCGGACATCAGCCGTATCACGGACACCGTGGAGGCCCGGCTCGCCGACCCGGACACCGCGCGTCTGCTGCAAGTGCCCCTGCTCAGCCCGATCCTGCACTACACGGGCGTCACGTACGACGCGGCCGGCCGGGTGCTGGACGTGGCGGTGATCCACTACCGGGGCGACCGCTTCTCGTTCACCGTCACGCTGGAGGCGACCTGATCCCGGGCCCCGCCCAGGCCGTACGATGCCCTGCGTGACGCACGACGACGCTCCGCCGCTGGCGGACCTCATGCCGTGGTCCGTCGCACCGCTGCGGCCCGGCCGCGCCTGGCCGACGGCACCCGACCCGGTCTCCCTGAAGGCCCGCTGGGACGCCCTGCTGAAGGCGGAGGGCCCCGACCGCGAGGCCCTGTTCCAGCCGACCCGCGCCCGCACGCCGCACTCCGCCGTGGGCCAGCTGCCCGGCCAGTCCACCGGCACCGGGCGACTGGCGCGCGCCGACGGGCCGTGCGCGGATCCGGTACGGGTGCTGGCGGCGCCCTTCGACGAGCAGTGGCTGATCCCGGACCACCGGCTGCTGGACACGGCCCGCCCGGAGCTGTGGCGGGTGGCCGGCCCGCACCAGGTCTTCGTGGTGGAGACGGGCGACGAGGACGCTCCCCTGCTGGCGACCTCGCTCCTGCCCACGCTGCGCGCCGGCCGGATCCGCCCGCTGTGGCGTCGCCCCGGCGGCACGGAACCGAACCTGGCCCCGGGCCTGCTGGACCACCTGGCCGCCCGGCTGGGCGAGCGCCCCACGGCGCCGGACGTGCTGGCCTGGGTGCTGGCGGCGGCCCGGCCGGACCGGACCGTTCCGCTCACCGACGACCCGGGGCGGTGGGCGTCCGGTGTGGACCTGGGCCGCCGTCTGCTGTGGCTGCTGCGCCGGGACGGCGAGCGCCCCAAGCTGCCCGGCGGGCGCCGCCCCTACGTCCGGGCCCCGCTGCCGGGCCGCCCGCTGACCCTGCACTACGACCGCGACGAGGAGACCCTGCATCTCGACGAGGGCCGCATCGCACCGGTCCCGCCGGCGGCCTGGGACCACGAGGTGGCCGGAGTGCGGGTCCTTCAGGCCTGGTTCACCGCCCGCACCGCCCCGGCCGAACCGGGCACGCTCGCCGCGATCCGCCCGGCGACCTGGCCGCAGACCTGGACGTCGGAGCTGCTGGAGCTGATCACGGTTCTCGCCCTGCTGGCGGAACTCCGGGCCCGGCGGGCCGGCTTCGACGTGCCGTCGGCGGTCACGGCGGCCGCCCTGCGGGAGGCGGGCGTGCTGCCTCCGCCGGAGCCGTCCCGCCGTCCCGCCTCCGTCCTGGACCACCACGAGGAGGGCCCGGACGGCCAGTTCGCCCTGCTCTAGTCGGCCCCGCGACCGGGGGCGGCTTCCGGGCGCGCGACGCCCCCGGCGTCCGCCGTGCCGGCCCGACGCGGCGCGAAGGCGTCCAGGACCCGTTCCAGAGCTCGCTGGAAGACCGCCTCCAGGTCGATCGGGCCCGCGTCCTCCATGAACGCCGCCGCCATCCTCGGGTACGCGCCGGAGGCGATCCGGCCGCCGAGGTAGGCGATCCGCACCGCGTTCTCCTCGTCCTCCGACCAGGGCAGCGCCCGCACCCGCTCGGCGGTGTCGAGTTCGTTGCGGACGTACGTCGTGACGATGCCGTTCAGCATCGCGATCAGCTCCAGCTTGGTGCCGTAGGCCGCTTCCAGCGGGTCCAGGCAGGCCAGGCAGTGCTCCAGGTAACGCAGGGCGTGCGGGCTGAAGCCGTACACCGGGGACATCAGCCGCGGCAGCCACGGATGGCGGTGCATCAGCTCCCGTGTCCGGCCGGCCACCCGGAGCATGTCGGCCCGCCAGTCGCCGCTCGGCTCCCACAGGACGTGCTCGGCGCTGACCGCGTCCACCATCAGCTCGTGCAGGTCCTCCTTGCGGGGGACGTAGTTGTACAGCGACATGGTGCCGCAGCCCAGTTCGGCCGCGACGTGCCGCATGGACACCGCGTCGAGCCCTCGCGCGTCGGCGATCCGGACGGCCGCCGCCGCGATGTCGTCGCGCGTGTACGCCGGCTTCGGGCCCCGGCCGGTGCGCTCGGGACGCGCCCAGATCACCTCGGGAACGGCCCCTCGGACTGCCATCGGACATCACCTCGGCCACCATCCTAGTTACGTACACCGTACGTAGTGCGCTATGGTCTCCGCATGACTACTACGTACGCTGTACTTAGTGAAGGTCTGGGGAAGCGCTTCGGCGCCGTGCACGCCCTGCGCGGGCTGGATCTGGCCGTCGCCGAGGGCACGGTCTGCGGTCTGCTCGGACCGAACGGCGCGGGGAAGACGACGGCGGTACGGCTGCTGACCACGCTGCTGCGGCCGGACGCGGGCTCGGCGCGGATCGCGGGGCACGACCTCGTCCGGGAGGCACCGGCCGTGCGCCGCCGGATCGCGGTCACCGGGCAGTACGCCTCCGTCGACGGGGACCTCACGGGCCGGGAGAACCTGCGGCTGTTCGCACGGCTGCACCGGGTGCGCGGGCCGGCCGCCCGCGCGGACGAACTGCTGGAGCGCTTCGGTCTCACCGAGGCGGCGGACCGCAGGGTGGCGGGGTACTCCGGCGGCATGCGGCGCCGGCTGGACCTCGCCGCGAGCCTGATCCGCCGGCCCGAGGTGCTCTTCCTCGACGAGCCGACCACGGGCCTCGACCCGGCGGGCCGCACCCGGATCCAGGAGGCGGTGCGCGACCTGCGGGCGGACGGCACGACCGTGCTGCTGACCACGCAGTACCTGGAGGAGGCGGACCGGCTCGCCGACACCGTCGCCCTGATGGGCCGGGGGCGGATCGCCCACACCGGCTCGCCCGCCCGGCTCAAGGCGCTCGTCGGCTCGTACGCGGAGGCCGTGGTCGCGGACGCGCCGACACCGTCGCCCTGATGGGCCGGGGGCGGATCGCCCACACCGGCTCGCCCGCCCGGCTCAAGGCGCTCGTCGGCTCGTACGCGGAGGCCGTGGTCGCGGACGGGGAGGCGCTGGCGAAGGCGGCGGGCGTCCTCGACCGGCTCACCGGCAGCGCGCCCGTGTTCGACCGCGAGCGGCACGCGGTGGGCGCGGTCAGCACCGACACGACCCTGACCCTGCCGCGCCTGGTGCGCGAACTCGACGCAGCGGGCGTGCCGTTGCTCGACGCGAGCCTGCGGCCGCCCACGCTCGACGACGTCTTCCTGCGGCTCACCGGGGAGTCCGCCGACAGCGAGGAGCTCGCCGCATGACCGCGACGGTGTACGACGGACTGGCGATGACGGGCCGGCAGCTGCGCCGGGTCCGCAACAACCCGGGACTGGCGGTCCTGACCCAGCTGATGCCGGTCAACATGCTGCTGTTCTTCGGCTACGTGTTCGGCAGCGCGCTGGCGATGCCCGGCCGCGAGTACCGCTCCTTCCTGGTGCCGGGGCTGCTCGTCGCGACGGCCGCGGGCGGGCTGATGGCCGGCATGTTCCAGGCCGCCCAGGACACCCACCGCGGCGTGATGGACCGGTTCCGCACGATGCCGGTGAGCCGGGCCGCCGTACCGCTCGGGCAGGCCGTCGCGGACCTCGTCGTGACCACCGTCGGGACCGTGCCGCTGCTGCTCGTCGGGCTCGCGGTGGGCTGGCGGATCGAGGGGTCCGCGGCCGGGGCGGCCGGCGCCGTGGGACTGCTGCTGCTCTTCCGGTTCGCCTGCACCTGCGCCGGGATCTTCCTCGGGCTGCTCACCCGCAGCGAGGAAGCGGCCGGCCAGCTCGGCGCCGCCTCCTTCGTACTGCCCCTGCTGTCCGACGCGTACATCCCGACGGGCGGCCTGCCCGGCCCGCTGCGCACGCTCGCCGACTGGAACCCGATCAGCGCGGTGGCGACGGCCCTGCGGGACCTCTTCGGCAACGCGGCGGTCCCGGCGGACTCCGCCTGGCCGGTGGCGCATCCGGTCGCCGGGTCGCTGCTGTGGAGTCTCGCCCTGACCGCGGTCTTCCTGCCGCTCGCCGTACGCCGCTACGCGCGCGGCGAGCGCTGACGGGCTGCTGACAAACCCGCCGGTCACCGGCATGATCCGGGGCATGGACCAGCAGCCCCTGCCCCTGGAGGGCATCACCGTCGTCGCCGTCGAACAGGCCGTGGCCGCACCCTTCGCGACCCGGCAGCTCGCCGACCTGGGCGCCCGGGTCATCAAGGTGGAGCGGATCGACGGCGGCGACTTCGCACGCGGCTACGACACGGCGGCCCGCGGTCTCGCCTCGCACTTCGTGTGGTGCAACCGCGGCAAGGAGTCCCTCGCGCTGGACCTGAAGGACCCGCGCGGACTCGCCGTCGTACGGCGGCTGATCGCGGACGCGGACGTGTTCGTGCAGAACCTCGCGCACGGGGCCGCGGCCCGGCTGGGTCTCGACGCGGCCACCCTATGCGCCGCGCACCCGGCACTCGTCGCGGTCGACATCTCGGGGTACGGCGGCTCGGGGCCGTACGCGGACAAGCGGGCGTACGACATGCTCGTGCAGTGCGAGGCGGGGCTCGTGTCGGTGACCGGGACCCCGGAGCAGCCGGTGAAGGCGGGCGTCCCGGCGGCGGACATCGCCGCCGCCATGTACGCGTTCTCGGGCGTGCTCGCGGCCCTGGTGCGGCGCGGGACGACCGGGCGGGGCGGCCCGGTGGAGGTGTCCATGCTGGAGGCGCTCGCCGAGTGGCTGGGGCATCCGCTGCACCACACGATGCACGGAGGCGAGGCGCCGGCGCGCACCGGGCTCGCGCACGCCGTGATCGCGCCCTACGACGCCTACACGACCGCGGACGGCGGCCGGGTACTGCTGTCGGTGCAGAACGACCGGGAGTGGTGCCGTCTGGCCGAACAGGTCGTGAGACGCCCGGAGTTGGGCACGGATCCCGCCTACGCGACGAACGCGGCGCGGGTGGCGAACCGGGAGCGGACCGACGAGCTGGTGGCCGGGGCGCTGGGCCGGCTGGACGCGGACGAGGCGCTGGCCCGGCTGGAGAAGGCGGGCATCGCCTGTGCGCGGCTGAGGGATCTGCACGAGCTGGCGGAACATCCGCAGCTCGCGGCCCGGGAGCGGTGGCGCGAGGTGGGTTCGCCGGTCGGGCCGCTGCGGGCGCTGCTGCCTCCCATCACGCTGCCGGGCGGGGAGGAGGCACGGATGGGTGAGGTGCCCGCGCTCGGTCAGCACACCGAGGCGCTGCTGCGCGCCGTGGGAATGACGGACGACGAGATCGCAGCGCTGCGCCGGGACGGCGTGGCGGCCTGAGCGCGGGCAGGCGGGACCGGACTCCGGGTGTGCCGGTTCGCTCGGTGCCGGTACCCGGCGAGGGTGCTCGGCGGCCGGCGGCTGACCGGCCGGGGCCCCTCGGGGCGGCTCAGTGGCCGCCGAACAGCGAGCGGCGCAGCCTGCGCAGCGGCGCGAAGAGGGAGACGCGACGGACGCGTGTACCCCGGTCGCTGCGCTCGTGCACGGTGTCACGCGCCGTCAGCTCGCGCATCAGCGACGTCGCCTCGACCGTCTCACGCTGCGGTATGGCGGGTCCGCCCAGCACCGACAGATGGCGGTCGAGACGCGAACTGGTCGCGCTGCTCCCACACGTGATCGCAGGGACCCTGGCCCTGCTGCGCATCGTTATCTGCTCCATGTCACTCCCCACCCGTACGAGTCCACCCGGCCCGGGCAGGGTAACCCTACCGTCCCGGTGGGGCACGCGGGTATCACGGCCACAGGATTCACCTTCCCTGCAAGGGGGTTGACCATCCCTCTTTGACTACTCTCCGAATCCGACCGATTTCAGGGTGAGTTGGACAATGGGCTGGCTGGTGGGTTGTGCTGACCCGCCGTCAGGCTCGACGGTCACGGCGAGTGACGTCGAGGACTTGCCGAGCCCCTTGGCCACCAAGGGCGTGTCGCCCGCGAAGAGCCCGAGGGAGCGCGGTTGCACGCGGGGGCGCATGAGCCAGAGCTGGTGCACGCGCCCGCCGGACGGGCTGCCGTACCCGCTGAGCGTGACGACGGCTTCCCCCTCGGACGCGGAAGCGATCACTCCGATACCGCGCCCCCGCGGATCCGCGCTGCTCGTGGCGCGGACGTCGGCGGCGGCGAGAACGTGGGCGATCTCACGTGCCCGGGCCTGCTCGGCGTCGAGCCGGCCCTCGGTGCGGTGCGCCTGGACCGCGAACAGCGAGGCGACGACGAGGGCCGCGGCGGCGGTGGCCGTCGCGAAGGGCACGAACAGGGGGCGCCGGGCCGTCGCACGCGCGCGGCCCGGGGGTGGCTGGACTCCCCACACGTGCGGCGGCAGTCGGGGCGCGCGCTCGCGTGCGGGCGCCGCCTGCTCCTGCGGGGTGGCGCGGACGGCGGCCAGCACCCGGTCGCGCAGGGCGGCGGGCGGCGGGGCCGCCGTGGACCAGGCGAGACGCACCGCGTCCTCGGCCAGCTCCCGCACCTCGGCGGCACAGCGGTCGCAGCCGCGCAGGTGCTTCTCGAAGCGGTGCCGCTCGCCCGCTCCGAGGGCGTCGAGCGCGTAGGGTGCGGCCAGGGAGTGCGGGTCGTCGCGGCCGAGCAGCCTGCCGAGCACGCTCATGCGGCACCTCCCAGGCACTCGCGCAGCCGGGTGAGCCCGTCACGCATCCGCGTCTTGACCGTGCCGAGCGGCAGCGACAGCCGCTCGGCCACCTCACGGTAGGTGTAGCCGTCGTAGTAGGCGAGGGTCACCGACTGGCGTTGCAGGTCGGTGAGCCGTCTCAGGCAGCGGCGCACCCATTCGCGTTCCAGACCGGCCTCGACCTCCTCGGCGACCTGGTCGAAGGCGGGCTCCCCGGCCCGCAGCGCCTCCCGCTGCTCGCGTTCGCCGGCCGCCCGGGCGCTGCGCACCCGGTCGACGGCGCGGCGGTGGGCGAGCGTGAGGATCCAGGACAGGGCACTGCCCCGGCCGGGGTCGAACCGGGCGGCGGAGCGCCACAGTTCGAGCAGCACCTCCTGGGCGACCTCCTCGGACTGGGCGGGGTCGCGCACCACCCGCCGTACGAGTCCGTACACCGGCCCCGACACGAGTCCGTACAGTTCCTCGAACGCCCTCTGGTCGCCGCCCGCCACGAGCACCAGCAGATCGTCGGCCGCCATCCGGGCCCCCTCTCCGTGGCCGCAGCCGGCTCTTCCCCGCGCACCGCGCATCCGCACCGCACACACCTCCCCGAGGTGTTACGGATGCACGGGCCGAAAACGCGGGTGCGAACTCGGGAAAAGTTTTTCGGCGTCCGACCAAACCGATCGGCGGTCCCGCTCCGTATACCCGTCCGTCAAAGGCAAGTCGGCACTGAGGACGGACGGCATGACACCTCTCTTCTCCAGGAGCGGCACAGGTCGCAAGGGCCTGGTCACGCTCATCTGCGGTGCGCTGGCCGCCGGAGGGCTCGCAGCCGCCGGCGTCACCGCGCTGGAACCCGGGGCGGCATCCGCCTCCTCCCACCGGGAGGCCCCGCTGATCTCGGGCACCCCGCAGTACGACAACACGGACCTGTACGCGTTCGTCAGTCCCGACAAGCCCGACACGACGACGATCGTGGCCAACTGGATCCCGTTCGAGGAGCCGGCGGGCGGACCGAACTTCTACACGTTCGCGGACGACGCCCAGTACGACATCCACGTCGACAGCAACGGTGACGCGCAGGGTGACCTGCTGTTCCGCTACACCTTCAAGACGCACACCAAGAACGGCAACACCTTCCTGTACAACACCGGTCCGGTCACCAGCCTCGACGACCCGGACCTCAACATCACGCAGACGTACGACATCGACCTGATCCGGCTGAAGAACCAGCACGTGATGTCGAAGACGAAGCTCGCGGACGACATACCGGTGGCCCCGTCGAACGTCGGCAAGGCGTCCATGCCGGACTACGGCAAGCTGCGCGCGCAGGCCGTGTACAAGACGGCCGGCGGCGCGGCCACCTTCGCCGGCCAGGCCGACGACCCCTTCTTCCTGGACCTGCGGGTCTTCGACCTGCTGTACGGCGGGAACCTCACGGAGGTCGGCCGGGACACGCTCAAGGGCTACAACGTCAACTCGATCGCGCTGCAGGTCCCGAACGCGCTGATCCGCGAGTCCGCGAAGCAGCCGATCGTCGGCATCTGGTCCACGACCCAGCGCCGCAACGCGCAGGG
The DNA here is from genome assembly GCF_025642175.1 of Streptomyces albidicamelliae. NCBI lineage: Bacteria > Bacillati > Actinomycetota > Actinomycetes > Kitasatosporales > Streptomycetaceae > Streptomyces > Streptomyces albidicamelliae. The sequence goes on from NZ_CP106795.1 coordinate 2,060,670, forward strand.
CTACTACTCGCAGGTCTCGCGCCTCGGCAACCCGCTGGTCAACGAGGTGGTCAACCCGCAGAAGGACAAGGACAAGTTCAACGCGTCCCAGCCCGCGTACGACGGGCAGTTCCTGAAGAACGTGACCAATCCGGAGCTGCCGAAGCTCATCGAGTCGATCTACAAGATCAAGGCTCCGGCCGAGCCGCGCAACGACCTCGTCGACGTCTTCCTGAAGGGCGTCAAGGGCCTCAACCAGCCGCCGAACGTGAAGCCTTCGGAGCAGCTGCGGCTGAACACGTCGGTCAAGCCGGCCATGCACCCCAAGCGGCTCGGTGTGCTGGACGGCGACAACGCGGGCTTCCCGAACGGGCGCCGGCTCACCGACGACGTGATCGACGAGGCGCTCCAGGTCGTCGAGGGTGAACTGGTCGGTTCCAAGAACGACCTGGGCGACGCGGTCGACAAGAACGACAAGTCGTTCGAGAAGTACTTCCCGTACGTCGCCCAGCCCACGGCCGGTTCGCGGGGCAAGCTCGCCAAGGGCACGACCGCGGGTACGGACGTGCGCAGCCAGCTCGGTGACGCCCTCCAGCCGGCCGGCGCGTCCGCGGGCGGTTCCGACGACACCGTGCTGATCGCCGCCTCCGCGGCCTCCGGCGCGGCCGGGATCCTGCTGATCGGCACCGCCTTCGCGTGGTGGCGCCGGCGCCTGCAGCGCCCGTACTGATCCGCACTCCCCCAGACCGGCGCGGCCCGTGTTCCCTTCCCCCACGGCGGGCCGCGCCTTCCCCTTCCGACACCACCGGGCGACCGAGGAGAGGGCATGGCCCCGCGCAGGAACGACTTCGCAGACGCGACGGAAGCGGTGACCGCCGGAACCGGCGGACGCGGGCCCTCCGACGCCCGCCCGGACGCCGGTGAACCGTCCGGCCCGCACACCGACGAGGCGGCGACCGCCGGCACCGCGGCGCCCGGCACCGCCGAGCCCGACACCTCCGCGGCGGACACCAGCGAGCGCAACACCCCCGCCACGGACACCGGCAAGCCCGACACCCCCGCCACGGACCACCGCGGCGCCGGCACCGGTGACGACACCCCCTCCTCCGGCACCGGCGAGGTCGCGGCCGGCGCCGACGGGCCCGGGGCTCCCGGGCCCGACGACCGGGTGGTCGCCGTCCGGCGGGTGCGCGGTGCCGGACGCCACTGGCGAGGGGCTCAGCTCGCGGTGTGCGGCGTGCTGCTGGCGGTGGCCATGACCGGCGGGGCGATCGCCCTCGGTACCGACCGGGCGCCCGCGTCGGTGCCGGTCGCCGCCCGTGCCGTGGACCCCGGGGTCCTCGGCGGCGGGAACCTGGACGCGAGCATCGCCGCGCTCCAGGCGCACCTGCGGTCCCAGCCCAGGGACGCCGGCGGCTGGGCCACCCTGGGCCTCGCCTACGTCGAGCAGGCGCGGACCAAGGGCGACCCCGCCCGGTACCCGCAGGCGGAGAAGGCACTGGGGCGTTCCCTGTCGCTGGCACCGGACAACGACCAGGCGCTGGCCGGACGCGCCGCTCTGGCCGCGGCCCGGCACGACTTCGCGCACGCCCTGGTCCACGCCGACCAGGCCCTCCGGCTGAACCCGTACAGCGAGCGCGCGCTGTCCTCCCGCGTCGACGCCCTGGTCGAACTCGGCCGGTACGCCGAGGCGGCCGAGGCGGCCACGACGGCCGACGAGCGCAGGCCGGGAGTGCCGGTCTTCACCCGCTACGCCTACGTGCACGAGCTGCGGGGCGACGTACGGACGGCCCGCCGGGTCCTGAAGCAGGCGCTGTCCGTGGCGAGTTCGCCCGGCGACACGGCGTACGTGGCCGCGCAGCTCGGCCAGCTCGCCTGGAACCAGGGCGACCACAGTGCGGCGCTCACCTACTACGCCCGCGCACTCGCCGCGGACGACACCTATCTGCCTGCGCTGGAGGGCCGGGCCCGCGCGCAGGCGGCGACCGGGGACCGCGCGGCGGCGATCAAGGGGCTGGAGACGGTGGTCGCGCAGAATCCGCTGCCCGGACCGCTCGTCGAACTGGGCGAACTGTACGAGGCGCGGGGCGCGGCCGGCGACCGGGCGCGGGCCCGGCGGCAGTACGCCCTCGTGGACGCGTGGATCGCGCTGGCCCGCGCCAACGGCGTCGACGCGGACCTGGACACCGCGCTCGCCGCGGCCGACCACGGCGACCGCAGGGCCGCGCTGCGGGCGGCCCGCGCCGAGTGGGCCCGCAGGCACACCGTGCACACCGCGGACGCCCTCGCCTGGGCCCTGCACGTCAACGGCCTCGACGAGGAGGCCCTGCCGTACGCCCGCCGGGCCGGTGCCACCGGTTACCGCAACGCCGCCTTCCTCTACCACCGCGGCATGATCGAGCTGGCCACGGGCCACCGCACCGACGGCCGCGCCTCGTTGAGCACCGCCCTGAGGCTGAACCCCGGCTTCTCGCCGCTGGGTGCCGAGCGGGCCCGCAAGGCCCTGGAGGCCGCCCGGTGAAAACGCGTCTGCTGTTCGTCCTGCTCGCCGTGTGCGCCCTCGGGCTGCTGCCGGCCGGCACCGCGAGCGCCCACCCCCTCGGCAACTTCACGGTCAACCGCTACGACGGCCTGGTCGCCGCTCCCGGTCGGCTCCGCGTCGACCACGTGGAGGACCTGGCCGAGATCCCGGCCACCCAGGCCGCCCCGGACCTGAAGCGGCTGGGCCTGGCCGGCTGGGCCCGGCAGCGGTGCGCCCGGGCGGCCGAGGACAGCAGGCTCACCGTCGGCGGGCGGCCGGCCACGCTCACGGCCGGCCGGAGCACGGCACGGCTGCGTCCCGGTCAGGCCGGTCTGCACACCCTCCGCGTGGAGTGCCGGCTGACCGCCCCGCTCCCCGCGGCCGCACCGTCGCCCTCGGCTTCCACGGCGCGGGCGCGGACGGCGGACCCGGCTGGCGGGAGATCACGGCGCGCGGCGACCGCATGACGCTCACCGCGACGGACGTGCCGAAGACGTCGGTGTCCCGCGAACTGACGACGTACCCGAAGGACCTGCTGTCCTCGCCCGCCGACACCACCGGCGCGTCGCTGCGGGTGCGCCCCGGCGGCCCGGCGCTCGCCGAGGAGCGGCAGAACGCGCCGGGCGCCGGGGTGCTGCCCCGGGGTGCCGACCGCTTCACCCGGGCCCTGGACGACCTGGTGGCCCGCCGTGACCTCACCGTCGGATTCGCCGCGCTCGCCCTGCTCATCGCGGTCGCCCTGGGCGCGATGCACGCGCTCGCCCCGGGCCACGGCAAGACGCTGATGGCCGCGACGGCGGCGGCACGCGGGGGCCGGGCCCGGCTGCGGGACGTACTGCCCCTGGCCGCCTCGGTCACCGTGACCCACACCCTCGGCGTCGTCGCGCTGGGCCTGCTCGTCACGGCCGGTTCCGCCGCCACGCCCTCGGTGATCGCCTGGCTGTCCGTCGCCAGCGGCGTGCTGGTGCTCGTGGCCGGCGTCAACCTCGTACGCCGGGCCTGGCGCAGCCGGGTACCCACGCACCCGCGTCCCGAGGCGCACTCCCACGAGGCCGCCGGAGAACGCCCGTTGGCCCTGGTCGGCGCGCACGCGGAGGCCGCGGGCGCGGGACACCACCACGGCCACGACGGACACACCCACCGGCACGGGCACCACGACCACGACCACCATCACGACCACGCCCACGCCCACGCCCACGACGGCGGGCATCACCACCACGGTGGTGTGGTGCACACCCACGGCGGTCACACCCACAGCCATCCCACCGCGCCCACCCTGCGCGGCACGATCCTGCTCGGGTTCGCCGGTGGGCTGGTGCCCAGCCCGTCCGCCGTGGTGGTGCTGGTCGGCGCCGCGGCGCTCGGCAAGGCCTGGTTCGGGCTGCTGCTCGTCGTCGCGTACGGGGCGGGGCTCGCGCTGACGCTCGGCGCGGCCGGGTTCGCCGTCGTACGGCTCGGTGCCGGCGCCACCCGGGTGCTGGACCGGCGCCCGCGCTGGACGGCCCACCCGCTGACCGCCCTCGTGCGCCGCACCCTGCCCCTCGTCTCCGCGTCGGTGGTGCTGGCCCTGGGTATCGGATTGGTGCTCAAGGGGGCCGCATCCGCGCTCGGCTGAGCTACTTTTGTGGAGAATTCGCGCGAGATGCCTTGGGGGCGCCCGTGTCCGAAGAGCCGGGCCGTGAACGTGTGATCGCGGACCGCTACCGCCTGCTGTCCCCGCTGGGCGAGGGCGGCATGGGGACGGTGTGGCGCGCCCGTGACGAGGCGCTGCACCGGGAGGTGGCCGTCAAGGAGGTGCGGGCCCCGGCCGGGCTGCCGGCCTCGGACGTGGAGCGGATGTACGCCCGCCTGGAGCGTGAGGCGTGGGCGGCGGCCAGGGTCGCGAACCGCAACGTGGTCACCGTGTACGACGTGGCGATGGAGGCGGGCCGGCCCTGGATCGTGATGGAGCTGGTGCGCGGCCTGTCCCTCGCCGACCAGTTGGAGGCGGAGGGGCCGATGCCGCCGCAGCGGGCCGCGCACATCGGCGCCGAGGTCCTCTCGGCGCTGCGCGGCGCGCACGCGGCCGGGGTGCTCCACCGGGACGTGAAGCCGGCCAACGTGCTGCTGGCCAACGACGGCCGGGTGGTCCTCACCGACTTCGGGATCGCCACGGTCGAGGGCACGTCCGCGCTGACGATGACCGGCGAGGTGATCGGCTCGCCCGAGTTCCTCGCCCCGGAGCGGGCGCTGGGGCGCACGCCGGGGCCGGAATCGGACCTGTGGTCGCTGGGCGTGCTGCTGTACGCCGCCGTGGAGGGCGTCACCCCGTTCCGGCAGGACACCCCGCTGAGCACCCTGCGGGCCGTGGTGGACGAGGAGTTGCCGCCGGCCCGCCGGGCGGGTCCGCTCGCAACCGTGATCGCCGGGCTGCTGCGCAAGGACCCGGCCGAGCGGCTGTCCGCTGAGCAGGCCGAGCGGGAGCTGCGGCTGGTGGCGGCGGGCGGCACGTCCCGGACGGAGACGGCGGCCGTCGTGTCGCCGTACGCCCCGACGACGGTGTCCCCGTCACCGCGGCCCTCCGGCACCCCGCCGATGCCGCTGCCCACCGGGTATCCGGACCCCGCGACGACGGCCGCGCAGCCGGATCGGGGGACCGGGCGGAACCGCCGTGCCGCGCTGGTCCTGGTCGCCGGCGTCCTCGCGGTCGTCCTGGCACTGGCGGGACTGACGTACGCGCTGCTGCACCGGGGCGGTGACGGCGACGGCGGGAAGGACACCGCGAACACCGGCCGGGCGAGCGGCAGCGCGCACTCCCCGCCTCCACCGGCAGCACCGACGCGGACACGGCGGCACCTGCGCCGCCCACGCGCGCCAGCGCGTCGGCGAGCAGCCGGCCGGCCCAGTCCGTGCACGTCACCCTGACCGGTACGGGCACGACGTACTCCGGGACCTGTCCGCCGCCGTCGGCGAGCATGCCGGCGTTCACGGCGACGTTCACGGTGGGGCGGCTGCCGGCCGACGTGGAGTACCGGTGGGTGGCGGCCCACGGTTCGGTGTCGGAGCCGGGGTGGCGGACGCTGTCCTTCGCGGAGGGCGCCGGACGGACCAAACAGGTGCGGGTGACGGTCACGGCGTACCCGGAAGGGGGCGGGACGGTCGAGAACGAGATCAGCGTGGAGGTGCGCTCTCCGGTGCGGACGACCTCGAACTCCGTGCCGTTCTCGGTGACCTGCACCCCGACGGAGACCCCGTCGGACGGGGCCTCCGCATCGGCCTCGGGCTCGCCGGCGAGTTCACCCTGACGGGCGAGCCCGAACGGGTCACGCGTTGTTCGTGAACACCGGCAGGTAGCCGCCGGACTGACCGGCCGCGGTGGGGTGGTAGGACTCGCCGATGTTGAGCCAGTTGACGCTGTGCAGCCAGGAGTTGCTCGAGCAGATCTCGTGACCGGAGAACGTGGTGCGGACGTCGCCGAAGACGAAGCTGTGGGCGGTGGCGCGGGCCTTGATGGTGGTGTTGAGGAAGTCGGAGGCGTCGTTGATCGCGGACCTCTTGGTCTCGGAGAGGCCGAGGCAGGACTGGCCGAGCAGGTAGAAGCGGGGGTAGCCGATGACGACCACCCGGGCGGACGGGGCCTTCGCGCTGATCGTGTTGTAGACGGTGTCCAGCTTGCCGGGAAGCGTGTTGGCGACGTACGCCCGGGCCGTGTTGATCTTGGAGATGCAGGCGCTGTCGGACTGGAGCACACAGGTCGTCATGACGTCGGCGAAGCCGGCGTCGTTGCCGCCGATGGTGAGGGACACCAGTGAGGTGGAGGAGTTCAGCGAGCCGAGCTGGCCCGCGAGGACGTCGTCGGTCTTGGCGCCCGAGCAGGCGTTGAAGGCGAACGACGACGGGCTGTGGGCGGCGTTCCACAGGTACGGGTACGCCTTGGTGCTGCGGTCACAGCTGCCGCTGGAGCTGATGTAGCTGCCGGATCCCACCCCGGAGGAGTAGGAGTCACCGAGGGCCACGTAGCCACCGGCGGCGGTCGTGGACGCCTGCGCCGAAGCGGCCCCGGTGAGACCGAGGCCGGCGGCGAGGAGGAGCGAGGTCACGAATCCGGTAAGTCGGGAACGTCTCATGGAACCTCCCTTTAGCAGCATCTCTGCCACAACTGTCGTAGCAACTACGCGTGTTGACGGGAAGTGTCCATGCCAAGACTTTTGTGGTCTCAACAGGATCAACGCGAAACGTTCACCGCTCATCTATTGCACATGACCGGACCGTGGGTTGACGGGCCGTCAGCGGGCGGCACCGGCCGTACCGGTGGTGCCGGAGGGTGCCGGGCGGCTCTCCGGGAACACCCGGAACAGTTCTGGAACACCCGGAACAAGCGGCGGAAATGCCGTGCGCGGAGGGCATCCGTGCCGGATCATGGCGGCATGTCTGCGAACCCACACGACGCTCTGCCGATCCGGCTCCACGTCGACGACTCCGACTCGCCGTCCGACGTCGTCGACGCGCTGTTCCTCGGCCGCTTCGCGACGGGCGAGCAGCCGTACTCGCACGCGGCGAACATCGACCGCGTGCGTTCCGGCGCGACCCTGGTGCCGGACGGCGCCCGAGTGCTGCGGGTCGCCCGCGACGACGACCGCAGCGCGACCCTCGCCGAGGGCGACGGCTGGACCCTGCTGGTGTCGCGCTGGAACCGGGGTGCGGACGTCACGGTCACCGCGACCAGCGCCGAACTGGCGAAGCGGATCCTCGACCAGGCCACGGACGGCGCGGCCGACGAGCCCGAACCGCAGCCGGAGAACGTGACGATGGGGTTCTGGTACGTCTCGCCGAGGCGCGGCCCGCACCGCACGACCCGGCAGATCTCGGCGGGCACCTGGGACGAGGTCCGGCCCAACTACACCGCGCCGGTGGCGGACGCGATGGACCGTCTGATGAAGACGACCCCGGAGGACATCGCCGGGCGGCTGCTCCTGCTGCACGGACCGCCCGGCACCGGGAAGACCTCGGCGCTGCGCACCCTGGCCCGCTCCTGGCGCGACTGGTGCCAGGTCGACTGCGTGCTCGACCCGGAGCGGCTCTTCTCCGACGTCGGTTATCTGATGGACATCGCGATCGGCGAGGACGACGGCGCCGGCAAGGGCCGCTGGCGGCTCCTGCTGCTGGAGGACTGCGACGAACTGATCCGCGGCGAGGCCCGGCACACGGCGGGCCAGGCGCTGTCCCGGCTGCTGAACCTCACCGACGGGCTGCTCGGCCAGGGCCGCAACGTCCTGGTGGGCGTCACCACCAACGAGGACCTGGAGCGGCTGCACCCGGCGGTGGTCCGCCCCGGCCGCTGTCTGGCCCGGATCGAGGTGGGCCCGCTGACCCGCGGCGAGGCGGTGAACTGGCTGGGCACGGAGGAGGGCGTCGGCCGGGAGGGGGCGACCCTCGCCGAGCTGTACGCGCTGCGCAGGGGCACGACGCCGACGTCGGTGCCCGGCGCCCGCGAAGGGGCGGACGCGGGCCTGTACCTGTAGTGCTTTGATGGTGCCATGACCTTGTTCCTCGGCACCTCCGGGTGGCAGTACAAGGACTGGCGGGACCTCGTCTATCCGGCCGGGGTCCCGGCGCGGCTGTGGCTGGAGGAGTACACCCGGCTGTTCGCGACGGTGGAGATCAACAACGCCTTCTACCGGCTGCCGACGCGCGAGAACTTCGAGGCGTGGCGTGAGCGGGTGCCCCCGGACTTCGTGTTCGCGGTCAAGGCCAGCCGCTATCTCACCCACATCAAGCGGCTGAAGGATCCGGGGGAGCCGGTGGAGCGGCTGATGAGCCACGCGGCGGGGCTCGGCGACCGGCTGGGCCCGGTCCTGCTCCAGCTCCCGCCCACCCTGCGTGCCGACCCGTCCCTGCTGGACGCCTGCCTGGCCTGCTTCCCGGCCGGCACCCGGGTCGCGGTCGAGCCGCGCCACGACTCGTGGTGGACGCCGGAGGTGCGCGCGGTGCTGGAGTCCCGGGGCGCGGCCCTGTGCTGGGCTGACGTCCTGGCCCGCCCGGTCGCCCCGCTGTGGCGCACCACAGGCTGGGGCTACGTCCGTTTCCACCAGGGCCGCGCCCAGCCGTGGCCGCGCTACGGCCGACGGTCGCTGGAGACGTGGGTGGACCGGATCGCGACGACGTTCGGCGGCACGGAGGACGTGTACGCGTACTTCAACAACGACCCGGGGGGCGCTGCGGTCCAAGACGCGGTGGTCTTCGGCAGGGCGGCGGGCCGGGCGGGTCTTGAGGTGACACGGTTTCCGGAGCCCGCCAGGCACCGGTGACCGCCGTGCGGCCGGGGGCCGGAGCCGCCCCGGCGGGGCCCGGCTACTCGCCGTAGGCGGCGCGCAGGGCGTCGCGGACCGCGGCCAGGGCCTCGTCCTCGCCCAGGCCCAGCCGCCGCACCCGCTCCGCGTACGCCTGGGCGGCCGACGACGCCTCGCGCTCGGCGGCCGAGCCGGCGGCGGCCACGAACGTGCCGTTGCGCCCCCGCGTCTCGATCACCCCGTCGCCCTCCAGGGCCCGGTACGCCTTGGCCACCGTGTTCACCGCGAGCCCCAGGGACTCGGCGAGCCCCCGCACGGTCGGCAGCCGGTACCCCACCGGGAGAGACCCGGACCGCGCCTGCTCGGAGATCTGCGCCCGTACCTGCTCGTAGGGGGGCGCGCTGTCGTCGATGCGGATCTTCAGGCTCACGGGGCGATTGTCCCGCACCCGCCGGAAAATGAGAGGCACCGGGGGAAGTCCGCCGCGTACGGTGCCTGCCCATGACAGTGATCGTGCGCGACCTCCGCCCCGACGTCCCGGCCGACACCGAGGGCTTCGCCCGGGTGCGGCGGCTCGCCCTGCCGTACATCCTGTTCACCTCGGACTCGGTCCGTCACAACGCCGTCCACGTCCCGGCGGAGGCCCGGTACCGCCCCCTGGTCGCGGAGGAGGACGGCGAGGTGATCGGTACGGCCCAGGTCCATCTGGCCCACGACAGCGCCGAGCCGGGCCAGGGCCTGGTGAACATCTACGTCCGGCCCGACCGGACCGGCCGTGGCGCGGGCGGGCTGCTGCTGCGCGCGGCCGAGGAGCACCTCACCGCCGAGGGTGCCACCCGGCTGTTCACCTGGGTCCTCGACGAGCCGGCCCACCGCGCCTTCGCGGAGCGGCACGGCTATCGGAGCAGCCGCTCCTCCCACTTCCTCCGCCTCGACCTGGCGGGCGCCGCCCTCCCGGCGCTCCCGGAGACCCCGGCGGGTGTCGAGCTGCGTACGGCCGCGGACTTCGCGGACGACCCGCGTCCGCTGTTCGAGCTGGACACGGAGACGATGCGGGACGAGCCCGGAGACATCGACGTCGAGTACACCGACTACGACGCCTGGATCGAGCAGTACTGGAAGCATCCGCTGCTGGACCGCGACCTGACGGTGGCCGCGTGCGTCGACGGCCGCCCGGTCGCCTTCAGCGTCGCCTACACCGACGGCGGCGGCCGCTACTCCACGGCGATGACCGGCACCGCCCGCGCCCACCGCGGCCGCGGCCTGGCCAAGCTCGCCAAGACCCACTCCCTGCACCGGGCCCGAGCCGCCGGCCTCACCGAGGCGTTCACCGGGAACGACGCGGGGAACGACCCGATGATCGCGATCAACAAGTGGCTCGGTTACGAGATCTGCGCCACGGAGGTGCGTCATGTCCGTGAACTCGGCTGATCCGGCGGCCCGTCTGGAGGTCGTCCTGGTCAAGGCGGGCCGTACGAAGATCCGTTACCCGGCGGACGCGCTCGGGGACGACGGCACCCGGATCGCGGTGCGGGCGCCCTGGGCGGGTTCCGGAGTCCGTGACTTCGGCTTCGTGCGGTTCGAGCCGGGCGACGTCTTCACCGAGTACTACTGGCGTGACCGCTGGTACTCGGTGAAGGAGGTGCGTGCCGCGGACGGCTCCCTCAAGGGCTGGTACTGCGACATCACCCGGCCCGCGGTCGTCTCCGGCGGCGAACTGGTCGTGGAGGACCTCGACCTGGACCTGTGGCGCTCCGCCGACGGCTCGGACGTGCGGCGGCTGGACGAGGACGAGTTCGCCGAGAGCGGTCTGGCGGAGCGGGACCCCGCGGCCGCGTCGGCCGCCCTCGCCGCCCTCGGCGAGCTGGAGGCGCTGGCCCGTGCGGGCGGCTTCGCGGAGCTGCTCGCCTGACGTCCGGTGTCGCCGGGCGCGCTCACACGGTGGCGATCACGACGTACCGCTCGTCGTCGACGTCCTTGCCCCACAGCCGCGGGTCGCCGGACAGCCGTTCCACGCGCGGGGCGGCCGTCAGCGGCTCCAGCAGGGCGGTGAGGCGCCCGGCGGACAGGCCGACGGGGTGCAGGGTGCCCCAGACGCCCTCGACCAGCACGAAGCGGCCTCCGGGCCGCAGCAGGTCCCGCCAGCGCCGCAGGACCCGGGCGGGGTCCGGCAGCGTCCACAGCACGTGGCGCACGAGGATCACGTCGAAGCGCCGCTCCCCCACCGGCGGGTCGGCGGCCTGTCCGCGCAGCACCACCGCGTCGTGGCCGGCCAGCTTGGCCCGGGCCCGCTCGACCATCGCCGGGGACAGGTCGACGGCCGTCACCCGGTGTCCCTGGCCGGCCGCGAGGAGCGACATGCTGCCCGTGCCGCAGCCGAGGTCGAGGAGATCGGCGGGGTCCTCGGGCAGCCAGGTGCGGAGCCGGTCCGACCAGGCCTCGCGGACCTCGGGGTCGCGCAGGCCGTGGTCCGGCTCGTCGTCGAACGCGGCGGCCCGGGCATCCCAGTCCACGTACGGGGCATCCGCAACCGTGCGTCCACTCTCGCTCGTCATCCCCGGAGAGTGACACACAGCACTGACAACGCGGACGTGACAGCCGCCACTGACAGACCGGCACCGATGAGGAACTCTCGCCAAAAGGGTCTATCGCCGTGACATCGCGGAACCCGGTAGGCACTGAAGGAGGCAGCCATGCGCCGCTCGATCCTGCAGAAGCCCCTGAAGAGGACGGACACCCGCCGGATCCGCGAAGAGGCCGAGGAGCGCCCCGCGGGACGCCCCGAAGTGCGCAAGGACATCGCGCGCACCTGGTGGCCCGACGGCTGATGCCGCCCGGCGCCGTCAGCCCAGCGGCTTGCGGTAGTGGATCCGGTCGTAGGGGCCGTCGACGCGGCGTTCCACGAGTTCGTACCCGTACTTCGGGTAGATCCTCCGGTTCTCCCACATCATCGCGTTCGTGTAGAGCCTGATCTCACCGAGCCCCAGCTCACGCGCGTGCGTCTCCACGAAGCGCAGCAGCCGCCGCCCCACGCCCGTGCCGTGGGCGGCGGGGTGGACGGCGACGCTGTCCAGGAAGAGGTGGTCGGCGAACGCCTCGACCACCACCAGCCCGACGACGGGGTCGCCGGTGACGAACACCCGGCCGGCGGCCACGTCCGCTCCGTGGTCCGCCTCCATGGGTCGGGGCACCACGCCGATGCGCTCGATGTAGGGGCGGTAGGCCGCGTCCGTCACCGCGCGCACGGCCGGTACGTCGGCAGCGCGGGCCGGCCGGACCCCCTCGTTCTCCTGGTCGTCCATGCCGCGCACGGTAGCTGTCTGAGCGCAGTCTGAGCACCCCCTTAAGGGGACCATAAGGATCTCCTCCACCCGCCTCCAGCAGGCGATTCCACGGTCTTCCGGGGCTAGTTTCGGATCACCCCACGGGATCCACCCCACCCCCACGGACCGTCCGGAGGAGTTCCGCATGCCCGCTCGCGCCCGCCGCAAGGCCGCCGCCGTCGCCGTACTCGGTACGGCACCGCTCGCCCTGACCGCGCTCGCCGCCACCCCCGCGTCCGCGCACGGCTCGATGGGCGACCCGGTCAGCCGGGTCTCGCAGTGCTACGCGGAGGGACCGGAGAGCCCGAAGTCGGCCGCGTGCAGGGCGGCCGTGACGGCCGGCGGCACCCAGGCCCTGTACGACTGGAACGGCATCCGGATCGGTGATGCGAACGGCCGGCACCAGCAGCTGATCCCGGACGGCAGGCTGTGCAGCGCGGGCAACGCCGAGTTCAAGGGGCTCGACCTGGCCCGCGCCGACTGGCCGGCGACGAGCGTGCGCGGTGGGTCGTACACCTTCGAGTACCGGGTGACCGCGCCGCACAGGGGGACCTTCAAGGTCTATCTGACCAAGCCCGGTTACGACCCCGCGAAGCCGCTGGCCTGGTCCGCGCTGGATCTGGAGCACCCGGTGGCGACGGTCACCGACCCCTCCGCCTCGGGCGGCTTCTACACCTTCGCCGGCAGGCTTCCCGAGCGGTCCGGACGGCAGTTGCTGTACGCCATCTGGCAGCGCTCGGACAGCCCGGAGGCGTTCTACTCCTGCTCGGACGTCGACTTCGGCGGTACGGGAAGCACGGGAAGCACGGGGAGCACGGAGAGCAGCGGCGGCACGGGGAGCACCGAAGACACCGGCTCCGGCTCCGGCTCCGGCTCCGGCGGCACGGAGAGCACCGGATCCGCCGGGTCCACCCCGGCTCCGGTCGCCTCCGCGCCGTCCGACGAGCAGATCGCGGCCGGCGAGGACAAGTCGACGGTCGAGCACCACGGTCACGGGGACGACGACGCGAGCACCTCGGCGGAGCCCGCCGCCGCGCCCGACCGGCCGAAGGCCGAGGGGAGTCCGGAGGACCTCGCCGAGACCGGCGCGTCCACCGGCACCGCGTACGCGGCCATCGGCGGCGCGGCCGCGCTGGCGCTCGGTTCGGCGGCGCTGTTCCTGTCGGTGCGGCGGCGCGCCGCGGGCGGCCGCCGCGGGTGAGGGTTCCGGGGCCCGTCCGGCGGCTCAGGCCGGACGGGCCCCGGCGGTGCGTCAGCTGAAGGCCGACGCGCAGGTGGTGGCGGTGGCGTGGGCCGGGTCGAGCGCGTTGGCCACCTCGTGGAAGGCGATCCGGTCGAACAGGCCGATCGCCACGTGTTCGGAGAGGTCGAGCGGGCACAGGTCCTGCAGCAGGACGTTGCGGACGTCGGGGCCGGTCAGGTACTGGCTGCGCCAGGGGGTGGCCACCTCGTCGTACTTGGTGGCGAGGACCGTGTAGTGCACTCCGGGGACGGTGTCGCCGTCCGCGTTGAGCTTGGTGAGGAAGGCGGAGCCGGGGATCTGGTCGCCGAGGCCGGGGGTGGTGGCCTTGATCAGGTTCGCGGCCCCGGGGAAGTACGGCAGCAGGTTGGTGAGCCCGCTCAGAGTGGCGCCGTGGTTGTCGGGTGCGATGCCGACGAGGGCGTTCACCTTGCCGGCTCCGCCGAGGAACTTGAGGTAGTACCGGGGCATCAGGCCGCCCTGGGAGTGGCCGACCAGGTCGGCCTCGGCGGCTCCGGTGGCGGCGAGCACCTTGTCGACGTAGGCGGACAGCTGTTCGGCCGACTTGTCGATGGGCCCGAGGCCGTGGAAGAGCAGGACACCGGGCAGCTGGCCGTAGTCCAGGGAGTAGACGCAGTACCCGCGGTCCTTCAGGTACGGGGCGAGGGAGAGCCAGTTGTCGATCGAGTTGCCCAGGGTTCCGTGGACCAGGACGACCGGGCGGGGGTGGGCGGCGGAGGGCTTGCAGGAGAAGTCGTTCCAGCCGCTGCTCGGGGCGGAGGCGGCCTGGGCGGTGGCGGCGGGGAGGGTGGCGACGGCGGCGGTGAGGAGCAGCGCGGCGAGGGGTCTGAGCACTCGCTTCCAGGGCAGCATCGTGTGATCTCCTTGCGGCTCAAGGGAGGTGCGACGGCCTTACCCTGTGATCCGGATCACGAGGATGCTGTTCACTCGTCAAGTTACGGACGAGTAGTGGAAGTGTGAAGTTACGCGTCAGTAAAAACTTCCAGTGATAACCGGAGCATCACCGGCGCGCCGCACCGGCGCTCCGACGGACCGTCACCAGGCAGGCCTGATCGGACCGTAGGGAGCGATCCGGGCCAGACGGTCGCGCAACACGCGCACTTCACCCTCGCCCAGCAGTTCGGCCCAGCGCCCCACGACCTCGGCGGCCGCCTCCTCCGCCGCCCGGGTGCAGGCCCACCCCCGCCCGGTCAGCACGATCAGCCGGGCGCGCGCGTCCTCCGGGTGCGGCAGCCGCTCGGCGTACCCCTTGCGCACGATCTCCTCCACCAGTTGACTCGCCGCCTGCTTGGTCACCCCGAGGTGGGCGGCGAGGTCGGTGACGGTGGCACCGTCCGGCGCGAGCCGCGCGAAGGCGAAGCCGTGGGCGGGCCGGAGGTCGGTGAAGCCGCGGGCCACCACCCCGTCGTGGATGCGCTGGGTGAGGTCGCCCGCCACGGCGAGCAGGGCGGCGGACAGGGCCATGGCGTCGGAGTTCTGCACGGAGGCATTGAAACACCCTTGACGATTTGGTCAAGCTGCTTGACCATATGGAGAGATGGTCAAGCAGCTTGACCACTTTCCCCAGGGAGACACCGCCATGCCCGTCATCCGCTCCTCGGAAGCCGTGACCCATGAGATCCACGGCGCCCGGTTCGTCTCGTACGCCACCCCGCTCACCGGCAGCAAGGAGCTGTGCGCGTGGCGGGGCGAGATACCGCCGGGCACCGAGGCCCCCGCCCACACCGTCAACCGGGAGGAGATCTTCCACCTGCTCATCGGCGAGCTGCTCATCACGCTCGACGGCCGGACCGACCGGATCACCGCCGGCGACACGGTGATCATCAATCCGGGGGCGACCCTGGCCGTGACCAATCCGACGGACCACACCGCGATCTCCTGGGTCACCACCTCGATCGGCCTGGAAGCCCGCCTGGCCGACGGCACCCGCCTCTCCCCGCCCTGGGCCAACTGAGCCCGCCCCCGCCGGATCACGGGAGATCCCGTTCCACCGGCACTCCGTCCCGGGAAGATAATCGCTGACACGTTCGATTTCTGGTCGCCCGACCGATGCGGGTGGGGTTACAGTAATCGAACGAGCGTACGATGTACGTATCGGACGTATGGCGGAAAAGGGGTGGAGTGAGGGAGGTGCGGCATGGCGGGCTTCGCCCATCTGCACGTCGCGTCCGGTTACTCCGTCCGCTACGGCGCCGCCCAGCCCGAGCTCCTCGCCCGGCGGGCGGCCGAGCGGGGCATGACCGCGCTCGCACTCACCGACCGGGACACCGTCACCGGCGCCGTCCGGTTCGCCGAGGCGTGCGCCGGGGCGGGGATACGGCCGCTCTTCGGGATCGACCTCGCGGTGGCGGCCCTCGCGCCGCCACCGCCCGCCCGGCGCCACCGCACCCCCGCGCGCGGTGGCGCACACGTCGTCGAGCCGCCGCTGCGGTTCACGCTGCTCGCGCAGAACCGGGAGGGATGGGCCCGGTTGTGCCGCATCACGTCGGCCGGCCATGTCGGCGCGGTGTCCGGTACGGCTCCGATAGTGCCGTGGGAGGCGCTGCGCGAGTACGGCGGCCCCGGTCTGACCGTGCTGCTCGGACCGCTCTCGGAACCGGTACGGGCCCTGGCGGCCGGCCGCGAGGACGTGGCCGTGCGGCTGCTGGCGCCGTGGCAGGAGATCTTCGGCGGGGGGATCAGGCTGGAAGCCGTGGTGCATAAACGTTTCGGCACCGGGCCCGGTTCGCTCCGCCTCGCCGCCCGCACCCTGGCGCTCGCCGACCGCACCCGTACCGCCGCGGTGCTCTCCAACTCCGTCCGCTACGCCGACCCGGACCAGCACCGGCTGGCCGACGTCCTGGACGCCGCGCGACTGCTGCGCCCGATCGACCGGCGCCGGCTGGACAGCGGGCAGCGCTGGCTCAAGGACGAGAAGAGCATGGCGGCCACCGCGCTGATGATCGCCGAGTGCGCCGGAGCCGACGCCCGGCGGGCCGAGCGGCTGCTGGCGGACACCGCCGCCACCGCCGACCTGTGCACCGTCGACCCCGCGGCCGACCTCGGCCTGGGCAGGCCGCACTTCCCGGAGCCGACGCTCTTCGGCGCCGGTCCCGGCACGGCGGGCGCCGCGCAACTGCTGCGCGCGCGGTGCGAGGCCGGCCTGGTCCGACGCGGCCTCGACCGCGACCGGGCGGCCCTGGACCGGCTGGACGACGAACTCGGCGTGATCTCCGAGCTGGACTACGACTCGTACTTCCTCGCCGTCGGCCAGGTCGTGGCCGACATCCGGGAGAAGGGCATCCGGGTCGCGGCCCGCGGCTCCGGCGCCGGGTCGATGGTCTGCCACGCCCTGGGGATCGCCACGGCCAACCCGCTCGACCACCGCCTGCTGTTCGAACGCTTCCTGAGCGTGCGCCGGGCGTCGCTGCCCGACATCGACATCGACGTGGAGTCCGCCCGGCGGCTGGAGTGCTACGACACGATCTTCGAGCGGTTCGGCAAGGAGCGGGTGGCGGTCACCGCGATGCCCGAGACCTACCGGGCCCGCCGGGCCCTGCGGGACACCGGCCTGGCCCTCGGCATCGCGCCCGCGGACATCGACCGGATCGCCAAGAGCTTTCCGCACCTGAGGGCCTCGGACATCAGCCGCGCGCTCGCCGAACTGCCCGAACTGCGGCAACTGGCCGCCGAGGCCGACCGGTACGGACCGCTGTGGGAGCTCGCCGAAGGCCTCGACTCACTGGTCCACGGCATGGCCATGCACCCCTGCGGCGTGGTCGTCAGCGACGCGACCCTGCTGGACCGGCTGCCGGTGCAGCCCACACCGCAGGGGGACTACCCCATGGCCATGGCGGCGAAGGAGGAGATCGAGGCGCTGGGCAACATCAAGCTCGACGTGCTGGGGGTCCGTATGCAGTCGGCGATGGCCCACGCCGTCACCGAGATCGAGCGGACCACCGGCAACCACATCGACCTGGACGACCCCGAGCAGGTGCCGCTCGACGACGTCTTCGCGTTCAAGCTGATCCAGGAGAGCCAGACCCTGGGGCTGTTCCAGCTGGAGTCGCCCGGCCAGCAGGACCTGCTGTCCCGGTTGCAGCCCCGCGATCCGCAGGACGTCATCGCCGACATCAGCCTCTTCCGTCCCGGACCGGTCGCCGGGGGCATGCCCGAGCGGTACATCGCCGCACGCCACGGCGGCACACCCCGGTACGCCCACCCGGACCTCGAACCCGTGCTCTGCGACACCTACGGCGTGACGATCTGGCACGAGCAGATCATCGAGACGCTGTCGGTGATGACGGGCTGCGACCGCGCCCTGGCCGAGATGGCCCGGCGGGCGCTCGGCGACAAGGAGCGGATGCCGGGGATCAGGGACTGGTTCCACCAGCGAACGGAGGCGCGCGGTTACTCCGAGGAGGTGCGGGACCAGGTCTGGAAGACCGTCGAGGCCTTCGGCGCCTACGGCTTCTGCCGGGCGCACGCGGTCGCGTTCGCCGTACCCGCCCTGCAGAGCGCCTGGCTCAAGGCGCACTATCCGGCGTTCCTGCTGGCCGGCCTCCTCGAACACGACCCCGGCATGTGGCCCAAGCGGGTCCTCGTCTCCGACGCCCGCCGGCGCGGTGTGCCGGTGCTGCCCGTCGACGTCAACCGCTCCGGGGTGAAGCACACCGTGGAGAAGACCGACGGGGAGCAATGGGGTGTACGCCTCGCCCTCTCCGCGGTGCACGGCATCGGCGAGGAGGAGTGCGCCCGGATCGAGGAGGAGCAGCCGTACGGATCGCTGTCGGACTTCTGGCAGCGGGCCCGTCCCAGCAGGCCGGTCGCCGAACGCCTCGCGGAGATCGGCGCCCTGAACTCCCTCCACGACGGCCCTCTCACCCGGCGTGACCTGCTGCTCCAGATCGCCGAACTCCACCGGCAGTCCCGCAGCAGGTCGGCGGGCAAGGGCCAGTTGCCCTTCGACACGCACGCGGTCGGCGGGGCGGAGCCGAGCGGTCTGCCGGAGCTGACCGGCCGCGAGGCCCTGAGCGCCGAACTGAGCACCCTCGGCATCGACGTCTCCAAGCACCTGATGGAGCACCACCACCGGCTGCTGCGCGAGATCGGCGCGACCGACGCGGCCCACCTGGCCGGACTGCGCGCCGGTCAGCAGGTCCTCGTCGCCGGTGTGCGGGCCTCCACCCAGACACCGCCGATCGCGAGCGGCAAGCGGATCATCTTCGTCACCCTGGAGGACGGCTCGGGCCTGGTCGACCTGGCGTTCTTCGAGGACTCCCACCCGGCCTGCGCGTACACCGTCTTCCACAGCGGGCTGCTGCTGGTCCGCGGCACGGTCCAGGTGCGCGGCACCCGCCGGACCGTCGTCGGCACCATGGCCTGGGACCTGGACGAGATCGCCGCCGCCCGCCGCGACGACGGCCCGGAGGCCGCGCTCGCCCTCATCGGCTCCCGTCATCCGCATCCGACCCCCGCCCAGCCGCGGCGCACCCTGGCCAACGGCACCACGGGCGCCCGGCTGCATCCGTACGCCGATCTGCAGCCCGCCGGCAGCCGTTCGGCGGACCTGAAGAAGTTCGGGTACACCAGCCAGGGGAGCGCAGGATGACGACGCGTCAGCGGCACATCGCCCACATCCATCTGCACGCCGCACCGGAAGAGACCCGGTACGACGACATCATCGAACTGATGTCCGGTGTCACACCCCATGTCCAGGCCGTTCCGCCCGACGCCGTCCAGCTGGACCTGACCTCGGCGCTCAGGTACTTCGACCTGTCCCCCTACGAGCTGATCCAGACGACCCAGCTCAGGCTGAAGCTCCTCTACGGCATCGACAGCAGCGCCGGGCTCGCGGGCAACCGCATGCTGGCGGCGATGGCGGCCGACACCGCCGCGCCCGGACACGCCACCTGGGTGCCCGCCGACCGGGCCGCCGACTGGCTGTACACCCGCCCGGTCACCGCGCTGCCGGGGATCGGCCGGGCCACGGCGGACACGCTCGGCAGGTACGGGCTGCACACCATCGGCCAGATCACCGACCTCCCCATGGCGACCCTGCAACGGCTTCTCGGCGCCGGCCCGGCCCGCCTGCTGGCCGAGCGCGCCCACGGCCGCGACCCCCGCCCGGTCGCCCCGGCGGAACCGGCGGCGCACCTGACCGCGGACGTCGTGCTGGACCGGGACTGCCTCGACCCGGCACAGCAGCACCGGGCCGTCCTCGGCCTCGCCGACCGGGTCGGCCAGCGCCTGCGCGGCGAGAAGCAGGTCGCCGGCCGGCTCACCCTCACCGTGCGGTACGCCGACCGCAGTTCCAGCGCGCGCACCCGCACGCTGCCGGAGGCGACCGACCACTCCCCCGCCCTCGCCGCGACCGCCCTCGGACTGCTGACCGCCCTCGGACTGCAACGGGCGAGAGTCCGTGCCTTCGCGATCCGCGCCGACGGCCTGCTGCCGACCGGTAACGCCTACCGCCAGCTCTCGCTGGACCCCGGCGACGGGCGGGCACGCGCGGCCGAAGCCGCCGCGGACCGGGCACGCCGCCGCTTCGGCCCCCAGGCGGTACGCCCGGCAGCCCTCGCGGACTGACCCCGGCGACCGGAGCCCCGCGATCGCCCGCCTGCCGCCAGTGGATCGACCGATCCACGGGCCCGCGACCGCCAGGGCCGCAGCACCGGACGAGCGCACACCCGAAGCCGCCGTCGAACCACCGGCCGGCGGTGCGCACCGGCGGCCGGCCGGGGCCGGTGGCCGGCCCCCTGTCCCCAGGTACGCGGCCTCTCTGCCGGCCCGGGCGAACCAACACGCCCCCACCCCCGAAGGCCCGACCGAGACCTCACGCCCGGCCACCCGTGGATCGACCGATCCACGGGCCCGCGACCGCCAGGGCCGCAGCGCCGGACAAGCACACACCCGAAGCCGCCGCGGACCACCGGCCGAACCCGCTGCCGATCGTCCGGTCCGGGTGTCGCAGCCGCACGCCCCGTCCCGGAGGCCGGGGCGGGGCGTGGTGTCGGGGTGTCGGGCGGGTCAGCCGATCTGCGTGCCCGTGGCCTTCAGGGCCGCGGTGACGGGCTGGAAGAAGGTCTCTCCGCCGGCGGTGCAGTCCCCGCTGCCGCCGGAGGTCAGGCCGACGGCGGCGTCGCCCGAGAAGAGCGCGCCGCCGCTGTCACCGGGCTCGGCGCACACGTCGGTCTGGATCAGGCCGCTGACCGAGCCCTCGGAGTAGTTGACCGTGGCGTTCAGGCCGGTGACCGTGCCGGAGTGCACCTTGGTCGTCGAACCGCTGCGGGTCACCTTCATGCCGACGGTGGCCTCGGCGGCGCCGCTGATCTTCTGGGAGGTGCCGTCGTAGAGGTCGACCTCGCTGGGGTGGTCCACCTGGGCCGTGTACTTGACCAGGCCGAAGTCGGTCCCCGGGAAGTGCGACTCCTCGTTCTTCCCGATCTGCTTGCCGCTGGAGTCCGTCCAGGTGGAGATGGCCTGGGTGCAGTGACCGGCGGTCAGGAAGAACGGCTGCCCGTCCTTGACCACGTTGAAGCCGAGCGAGCAGCGGCCGCCCGATCCGTTGATCGCGTCGCCACCGGCGATGAAGGGCTTGAACTTCCCCGTGGACCGCTTCAGTTCGGCCTTTGCGCCGAGACCGTCGACGACCTTGCTGAGCTTGTCCCACCCGGCGCCGGACACCGTACGGTCCGCGGTGACGACCACCTTGTTACTGACCGGGTCGGTCGCCCAGGAGGTGCCGGGGATGGTCGCGTCGGCCTTCAGCGTGGTGCGCGCGGCACCCAGTTCGGCGAGGGAGTTGGCGACGATTCTGGCCTTGGCCCCGGCCGCCTCGACGGTCTTCGCCGCGGTCTCGTCGAGTACGTTCACGACGAGACGCTTCGCCCGGGCGTCGTAGTAGCTGCCGGCCGAGTCGGCGCCGAGGTCACTGCCGAGGGTCGAGGCGAGCTTTCCGGCCGCCGGAGCGGACAGGATCCGCAGCTCCGGCGTGGACGGGGCGGGTTCGCTGGCGTTCGCATTCTGCAAGGTGACACCCGCGGCGACCAGTGCGGCCACAGCGCCGCCCGCCATGGCCGCGCGCCGCCCGGATATGCGTCGGTGCTTCAACTCGTGTCCTCCTGTGGGGGGTCGGCCGGTCGGGTTGTGGGGACCTGACGGGCCGGAAGGCTGGTTGACGGGCGCCTACTCTTCCTAACGGCACAGGGAGCACACAAGGTCGACTTCAGGACGCGCGCGGAGGCGGTGCGCACGCGCCGTCTCGCCATCAGGCCCTCGCGCACGCCTGGAAGTTCGCGCTGCAAACACTACGAGCGAGTAACCGCTCGGCGGACGGTGACCGTCACGCCTGGCCGAAAATCACCGCCCCCGGAGCGCACAACGGCGAGCCCCCGCACGCGGCACGGCGTGCGGGGGCCCGGTGAATCCGGAAGGGGAACCGTCAGGGAAGCGTGACCCCGTAGTAGCTCAGCGCCTCGGTCACCGGCTGGAAGAAGGTCGTGCCGCCGGAGCTGCAGTTGCCGCTGCCGCCGGAGGTCAGACCGTAGGCCGTGGACCCGGAGTAGAGGGGACCGCCGCTGTCGCCGCCCTCTGCGCACACGGTGGTCTGGATCAGGCCGTAGACGACGTCACCGCCGCCGTAGTTGACCGTGGCGTTCAGTGCCGTCACCCGGCCGCTGTGCGTGCCGGTGGTGGAACCGCGCCGGTAGACGGTCGTACCCACGGACGGGGTGGCCGCGCGGCTGATCGTCTGGCTGCCGACCGCGCTCGGGTGCGCCACCGAGGAGTTGGTGTACCGCACCAGCGCGAAGTCGTTGCCCGGGAAGCTGTAGCCGACGTTGGTGCCCAGCACCGTGGTGTGGCCCGAGTTGCTGTACCACGTGGAGGCGACCTCGCCGCAGTGACCCGCGGTCAGGAAGTAGTAGGTGCTGCCGCTGTGCACGTTGAAGCCGAGCGAGCAGCGGTAGGAGCCGCCGTAGATCGCGTCGCCGCCGGTGATCAGCTTGTTGAACTTGCCGGCCGTGTGCTTGATGGTGAGCGCGCCCGCGTTGCCGGCGGCCTGCTCCTTGATCTTGGCGATCTCGGCCTTGGACACCGTGCTGTCGACGGTGACGACGACGCGGTTGGTCTTGGCGTCCACCGCCCAGGCCGTACCGGGGACGTCGGCCTTGAGCACGGAGGCGCTCGCCGTGCTGAGCTGGGTGGCGCTGAACGTGTGGGCGTCGCTGGCGTTCGCGGTGGGGGCGGCGAACGCCGCCGCGGCCAGGAAGCCGGTGGCCACGGCGAGGAGCCGGGTCCGTCTAGCGGTGCCGCTGCGGGGAGTGGTGCGCTTGATCCTCACGTTTCGTTCCCTCCAAGGGAAGTCGGGGGCCCGCGTGGGGTCGGGGCCCGTGAGGCGCAGCCAGGGGCGCGGCTGGTTTCCGAACACGCATGCCCCTGACAAGCGCTGAGGGGGAGTATTCGGCCGAACGGCCGGTCGGCACAAGGGTGCCTTTCGGCCGTTGGACTTTGAACCATCTCGGTGCGTCCGCCCCGGCAAGCGCTTGCCCCCGGCTCCTTCCTGACGTCAGGTCAGCGCACGCTCCCCCGCGGTGACCGCCAGGTCCAGCGTGTTGCCGGGTGGCGGAAAAGGGCAGATGAAGTGCTCGGCGAAGGCGCACGGCGGGAGTTGGGCGGGAGTTGGGCCCGGTTGAAGTCGACCGTGGTGCGGCCGTCGCCGTCCGGCGCCGCGGGATGCAGGAACCGGAACCGGAAGCTGGTGACGCCGCTCGTGGCGTCGGCGAACACCGCCCACAGCCGCCCGTAGCCCTGCCGTGCCACCTGCAGCGTCCGTTCCCGCCCGGCGAGGGTGAAGGCGAGTTCGCCGGCGAGCGCGAGCCCGCGTTCCCGGCCGTCCGCGTGGCCGACCCGGACGGTACGGGGGCCGTCGTACGGCGTGTAGCACCCCGGCACCGACCAGCGGGGGTCGTAGGGGGTGGCCTCGACACCCCGGAAGGCACGGCGGGCCGCGGCTTCGGGGTCGTAGACCCGGACCCCCCAGACACCCTCACGGACCAGGACGAACAGCCGTTTGCGGCCGAGGGCGACGCGCGACGCGGCCTGTGGTCCGTCGTCGGCCGTGAGCGGGAGCCCGCCGGTGAAGGGCCGGCCGTCCACGGTGAGGCCGTCGGCTTCGGCGGCGGTGAGGACGACTCCCGCACCGTCCGTGGCCCAGATCCCGGGAATGTCCGGAAGTCGCCCCTCCGGATAATCCTCGATCCAGTGGGTCGCGGTCAGGGCGAGCGGTCCGTAGGGCGCGGAAACCGTTTCCACGCGCTGCTCGTGCCACCGCTTCCACGCGTCGGGCGCGTCCGTCGTCATGCCGTCATTCCTCTCATCGGTGTT
Organism: Streptomyces albidicamelliae; assembly: GCF_025642175.1. Lineage (NCBI taxonomy): Bacteria > Bacillati > Actinomycetota > Actinomycetes > Kitasatosporales > Streptomycetaceae > Streptomyces > Streptomyces albidicamelliae. The sequence continues at coordinate 2,084,388 of NZ_CP106795.1, forward strand.
CGGCCGTTCCCCGCGGGGCCGTCCGGTACGCCGGTGCGGCGAGGCCCAGGTGCTCGCGCAGGGTGCCGCCCGGGTAGAAGGTACGGAACAGGCCGCGGTGCTGGAGCAGCGCCACCGTGCCGTTGACCAGCCGCTCCAGATCGCGGCGCGGTTCGGCGGGCAGCAGGTGGAAACCGTCGGTGACACCGGCCGCGTGCCAGGAGCCGACCAGTTCGGCGAGGTCGACCGGGCCGCCGCGGTAGAGCGGGCCCCGCGTGGTGGGCCGCGGCCCCCCGCCGCCGTGTCCCGGTTCGGCCGCGTACTCGCCGTCGCCGAGATCCACCAGCAGGCTCACCAGCACCCGCAGTGCGTCCGGCCGCCGTCCGTGAACGGCCGCACGCGCGCGCAGTCCGTCTCGTACGGCGGCGGCGCGCGCCGGGGTCGCGGCACGGACCAGCGCCACGTCCGCGTGCAAGGCGGCACCGTTCCAGGTCCGCTCGTCGGTGGCGTCGACCACGCGGACGCAGTCGCCCGGCGCCGGACCGGGCAGCGGCGTGGGGCCGCGGTCCTGGAGGGCGGTGGCGGTGGAGCCGGCCGGGTGCGCCCGGTCGTGTCCGGGGAGCGGGCCGCCCGCCGGGGCCCGCACGACCTCGCCGCCCCACGGACCCGCCGCCGTGCCGTCGTCCCGTCCCGCCCACCACTCCTCCCACGGTCCCGCCGCCGAGCCGGTGGCCTCACCCGGCCCGAACCGCGCCGTCCCGTCCGGTGTCACGGCCCGGCGGCCGGACGGCCGGGCCTCCTCCGCGCCGCCGGACACGTCGACGCGCCAGCCGGCCCGCCCCCGGCCGACCCGGTCCAGGGCGGCCACGGCCGCCGGCACCCGGTACGGCGCCGTGGGGGTGGCGGTGAGGGTCGGGACCAGTCCGATCCGCCGGGTCGCGGGCGCCACCCGGCACAGCACCGCGAGGGCGTCGGGACCGGAGGGGTCCGGGGAGTCGTCCAGCGTGACGAAGTCCAGGCCGCCGCGCTCGGCGAGCCGGGCGAGTTCGACGTAGCTCCCGGCGTCGTGGACGTCCAGCTGGTCGAGGGCGGCGGCGAGGTGCAGCAGACTGCTCATGCGCCGCGCCTGCGCATGCCGCTCCGCGGTGACGGCCGCGAGCCGGCCATCCTCACAGCACCTTCGAGAGGAACGCCCGTGTCCGCTCCTCCCGCGGAGCGCCGAGCACCTCCTGCGGTGGGCCCTGTTCGACGATCCTCCCGTCGGCCGTGAACACGACGGTGTCGGCGATCTCCCGGGCGAACCCGATCTCGTGCGTGACGACGATCATCGTCGTGCCCCGGTCGGCCAGGTCCCGGACTGCGAGCACTTCGCCGGCCGGCTCGGGGTCGAGTGCCGAGGTCGGCTCGTGGAACAGCAGCAGCCGGGGCTCCAGCGCGAGCCCGGACAACTGCCGTGGACAGGCGCGCCGGCCCTGTCGGCGAGCCCGACGCGCGCCAGCAGCCGGCGCGCGCTCGCCTCGGCCTCCCTCCGCGGCCGATTCCGCCCGGACACGGGTGCCTCGACGACGTTGTCGAGGACCGTGAGGTGCGGGAAGAGGGGGAAGTTCTGGAAGACGAAACCGATCCGGGTGCGCTGTCGGAGCACCTGGCGCTCGGGGAGTTCGTACAAGGTCGATGCCCCTGAACACCTCGAGCGAGCCGAAGCTCTTGTGCACCGACCTGATGTCGACCATGACGGTCATCGCATGCGTGTCCTTTACGAGTTCGCGGAAGGGGGATGGCTCAGGCGGCGGCGCGTCCGGCCGCCCGGTCCCGTACGAAGGTCAGCACCGCCCGGGCGACGGCGTCGTTCTGCCGGAACGCGGGCCCGCCGGTGCGGGGCCGTGTGAAGGCGCCGGGGGTACGGGCGTCGGTGTACGGGCCGAGGGCGAAGCGCCGCGGGTGCGGGCGCCCGGCGCCGTCGAGGATCCGGCCGTCGCCGGGGTCGACCCGGAGCAGCCCGTCGGAGGTCTCGGCGGCGCCGTCGGCGTGCAGTTCGCGCAGCAGGCTGTCGCGGGCCCGCGACACGGTGGGCTCGGGCAGCCGGGCCTCGACCAGCGCGCGGGCCTCGACGTGGAAGTCCGGCACGGTGGGGCTGGTGGCCCGGAACAGCCCGTCCTCGGCGGTGACGGCCATGTCGGCGCCGACGAACCTGAGCAGGCCGGCCCGGGACAGCGCGAGCATCTGCCGCAGCCGGGGTCCGGGCGGACCGGAGGCCAGATAGCTGAAGAACCCGTGCCATCCGGTGCCGGTGTTCCCGAGCCGCACGAGCTGCCCGTAGACGGAGAGCAGCCCGAGGAAGACCCCCAGGTCGGCGCTGAACGCCGGATCGTGACGGCGGGCCAGGTCGTCCTCGATGTAGCCGCGCAGCCCTTCCTGGAACGCCTCGTGGGAGGTGTGGCGCACGCCGTCGAGCGGACGGTCGAGCGCGGCCAGGTCGAGCCGGTCGGCCGGGTCCGGTACGGCGGCGGCGATCAGCGCGCCCGCCTCGGCGGGTCCGCCGGTGCGCGCGTACCTCTCCTCGAAGGCGGTCCACGGCATCGCGGTGCGCTCGGGGTGGGCGGTGAACAGCCGGTGGTAGTGGGCGAACCCCAGCTCCTTCTCCACCAGGGGCCACACGTCGCGCCGGAAGTCGAACCCGTCCGGCCGGGCCAGCAGCCGGCGCACCTCGGCGGGGCCGAGAAAGCGGGGCAGCGGGGGCCGGTCGCCGGTCCAGTCGTAGCCGATCTTCGCGTGGTACGGCACCCCGCGCCGTGAGCCGACGTACAGCACGGGCTCCCGCCCGGAGGGGAGGTAGGTGTCCCCCTCGTACCGTCCGCCGCGTCCCTCGGTGAGCAGCACCATGAGGTCCACGAAGGCCAGCCCGAAGCCCCGCACCAGCACGGGCTCGCCGGCCCGCAGGACGGACAGGTCGCTGTCGGCGGTGAAGTCGGGCGGCAGGTGCACCAGGCCGTGCGCCCGGGCGTACGCCGCCAGCCCGGCCTGTGCCGGGTCCGGCTCGGCGTCCAGATGGCCGACGGCGAGGACGACCAGGTCGGCGTGGAGGGGGCGCGGGCGGTCCTCCAGCCACACCTGCTGGCGGCCCTCGGGCGAGCCGGTGATCCGCAGGGCGCGGCGGGGGTGGTGGTGGACGGTGACGCCGGGCGGCAGCTCGGCGCATGCCCGTTCGTGGACCCAGCGCAGATAGCGGCCCTGGAGCCGCCGGTCGGCGAAGGTGCGGCCGCCCAGTGCGGCCCACTCGTGCAGGGTGGGGCCCTCGCGCACCGGGCCGTCCATCAGCACGGTGTCGTCGGTGAACATGGTGACGTCCTCGGCGTGCGAGTTCATCCACAGCAGCGGCGACTGGGCCTCGCGCCAGATGCGCCCGCTGCCCGGCGGGTGCGGGTCGACCAGGTGGATGTCGAGGCCGGTACCGGCGTACAGCTCGGGGGCGTTGGCGGCGAGGCGTTCGAGAATGCCGGTCCCCCGCGGACCGGCTCCCACGATCACCAGCTGGGGCCTCATCGCGCGTCCCCCGTGCCGCTGAGCAGGGAGGTGACGACGGCGTACCAGAGGGTCGCGACCATCAGCAGCGGTGCGGTGGGGACTTGGGCGAGGGTGTCGGATGACATGCGAAGGCTCCGTGACAGGAAGAGTCAGGGGGTGGTGCCTTCACACGGGCGCGCCCAGCGGGGCGGGACACGGCCGAGCCCCTCAGCAGGGCCGTGCGCCGAGAGTACGCGTCCGTTTCGGTGCGCTGTCAAGGATGTCCATACTGTGAGCCGTACGTCTCAGGTCGGTTGACGGGCCATCGGATGCCTGTTCCACTTGGCCCATGCATCCGCAGCAGTGGCTGGTCACCCGCTCCCACATCGACTTCGGTCGCGTGTGGTCCTCCTCCTGTTGAGCCGACCCCCTGCGCGCCCCCGCCTCGCGGCGGGTGTCCTCGCGTTCTCCCGTGTTCCGCCACGCCTTCACACGCGCACCCCTCCCCTCGCCTTTCCTTCCTCGCGTTGCCTCACGTCCTTCTGCTCCAGGAGACCGCTTCCCGATGCGTACGGCACCCCGCCCGGCACCACCTACCTGTCCGACGGCCGGACCCTCCCAGCGATGTCGTGATGTCCACGATCAACGGCCTGCGGTACGCCCTCGCCCACCAGCCGGGCCTGAAGTGCCTCAACGGATCCTGAAGAAGTGGGGCACGTCCGGGTCCGCGCTCACCACGTCCCGCGTCTCCCCGCCGGAGCTGAGGGACTGAGGAACCGGAAGGCCGGGCGCGCCTCAGATCCCGCAGTCACAGCACGAGCAGCATTCACAGCACTCGCAGCACTGGCAGGCCTCGCAGCACGAGCAGTCGCAGTTGCCGCAGCAGCCCTCACGCTTCTTGCGGGACCACGGCCCCTCGTACTCGTCGGCGCAGCAGACCTTGCAGGTGCAGCACAGTCCGATGGCGGCCGCGCACCCGGCCCAGAAGCCCCGCTTGTCCGGGCGCGGCGGCTCGCCGCCGAAGGGTGCGCCGTAGGGGTTGCCCGGCGCCGGGGGCGCGTGATGGCCCGGGGGCGGTCCGAAGGAGGCCTCGGGTCCGTGTCCGCACGCCCCCGTGCCGAACGCCCGGTCGACGGAGCGCCGGAGCTCGTGGACCAGGAGGAGATGGACGAGCTTCCCGTCGCTGAACTCGGCGTCCCGCAGCGCCAGCCGCATGCCGTGCAGGGCGTCGTCGGCGAGCCGGCGCGCCTCGGTCAGGGAGGTGCCGGTCGCGGTGAGCGGGTTCCACGCGCCCGACAGCGCGTCGGCCCCCTGGTCCTCGACGGCGTCCAGCAGGTGGGCGAGCCGGCCGAAGAGCCGCCCGGCCTCCGCGAGGGGCCGCGCGTTCCCCGGCCGTCCGGCGAGCACCGCGGTGTGCGCGAAGGCGGCGGCGGTCGCGGTCTCGGTGGGCTCGGTGACCGTCAGGATCGGGGTGCCGGGACCGGCGAGCGTCTCGATGCCGAGCTGCCGGTCGACCGCGTCGACGAGGACGCCGGTGTCGAACCCGACCGCGGCTGCGCTGTGCGCGCCCGCGCGACCCCAGCCGGCGGCGACCCGGCGCGCGGCGGCGGCTACGGGCCTGCGCGCCAGCAGGCCGTCACGGTCGGCGACATGGTCGCGCACCTTCGCCGAGGCGAGCACCAGCGAGACGGCGGCGGCGAGCCGCGCGCCCTCGCCCTGGGCGACGGAGGCCGTGCGCATCCCGCGCAGGGCGCAGGGCCCGGCCGTGCGCCGGGAGCCGGCCGTCGTCCCGGCCTGAGCCTCCGTCAGAACCGATATGAGCAGCCCGTCATAGTTCGTCACGATCCGTGCGAACTGTCCGTGGTCGCGGCGCAGTGCGAGGCAGAGCCCGCACAAGTGCGCCATCCACTGGTCCTTGAGGTGCTCCCCGAGCCGGTGGGAGCAGGGCCTGACGATTCCGAACACTTCGATCCCCCGTGCCGTGCCACGACGTTGAGCTCGGCATCGTATCGGCCGACTGTCGGGTCGTATCAGCGCCCTCGTTCACCCGTACGCCCCGCGCGTCACCCATCCGCCCCTGACAATCATATTTCACTCACAGTCAGCATCCGTATGAGTCTCAGCCCTTGGGGCACAAGGACTCTCGACGGATCCGCTGTGCACCAGTACCGTCACAAACCCCCCGCGCGGCGTCTATCCACTTGGCGCACCGTCCGCATCATGGATGACCATAGGGATGCGGAAAGCAAGACCGCTGTGAGAGGAGGCGTCCATGGGATCGGTACGCAAGGCGAGTGCGTGGCTCGGCCTCGTCGACGACAACGATGACGAGCGTTACTACGACGACGACTACTCCGAGGGCACCGAGTCCGGGGCCGCCTGGGTCACCGACCCCCGGGTGAAGGTGGCCACGGACACGGCCGAGGAGAAGGGGCGCAGGATCGGCACGGTGACCCCGGACAGCTTCCGGGACGCCCGCGCCATCGGCGAGCTGTTCCGGGACGGGGTCCCGGTCATCATGAACCTCACGGCGATGGAGCCCGCCGACGCCAAGCGCGTCGTGGACTTCGCCGCGGGGCTGACCTTCGGCCTGCGGGGCACGATCGAGCGGGTCGCCAACCGGGTCTTCCTGCTGACGCCCTCCAACACGGAGATCATCAGCGGCGACCCGGCGTCACGCCGTGAGGACGGATTCTTCAACCAGAGCTGAGGCAGGGCCGCCCGCCGGCCCTGTCTCCCCCCGGGGGCTCACCGGAAGGCGTCGAGCCCGGTGAGCGCCTTGCCCAGCACCAGCTGGTGCATCTCGACGGTGCCCTCGTAGGTGAGCACCGATTCGAGGTTGGTCGCGTGCCGCATCACGGGGTATTCGAGGGAGATCCCGTTGGCACCGAGGATCGTCCGCGCCGTCCGGCAGATCTCGATGGCCTCGCGGACGTTGTTGAGCTTGCCGAAGCTGACCTGCTCGGGACGCAGGCGGCCGGCGTCCATCCGCCGCCCCAGATGATGGGCGAGCAGGATCCCCTTGTGCAGTTCGACCGCCATGTCGGCGAGCTTGGCCTGGGTGAGCTGGAAGCCGCCGATGGGCCGCCCGAACTGTTCGCGCGTCTTCGCGTACTCCACGGCCGCCTCGAAGCTGCTGCGCGCGGCGCCCATCGCGCCCCAGACGATGCCGTAGCGGGCGTGCGACAGACAGCTGAGCGGTCCGCGCAGTCCGGTGACCTCCGGCAGCACGGCGGTGGCGGGCAGGCGTACGTCGTCGAGGACGAGTTCGCTGGTGACGGAGGCGCGCAGGGACCACTTGTGCTTGATCTCGGGCGCCGAGAAGCCCGGCCGGTCGGTGGGTACGGCGAAGCCCCGCACGCCCTCCTCGGTCTGCGCCCAGACCACGGCCACCCCGGCGACCGAGCCGTTGGTGATCCACATCTTGCGGCCGTTGAGCACCCAGTCGTCGCCGTCGCGCTTGGCGTACGTGCGCATGGCGGCGGGGTCGGAGCCGTGGTCGGGCTCGGTCAGGCCGAAGCAGCCGATAACCTCGCCGGCCGCCATGCGGGGCAGCCACTCCTGCTTCTGCTCCTCGCTGCCGAACCGGTGGATCGCGTACATGGCGAGGGAGCCCTGCACCGAGACCAGGGAGCGGATCCCCGAGTCGGCGGCCTCCAGCTCCAGGCAGGCCAGACCGTACTGCACGGCCGACGCGCCCGCGCAGCCGTAACCGGTGAGGGACATGCCGAGCGCGCCGAGGGCGCCGAGCTCCCGGGCGAGCTCGCGGATCTGCGGCAGCTCGCCCTTCTCGTACCAGTCGGCGACGTACGGCAGCACGCGGTCGGCGGCCCAGCTGCGGACGGTGTCCCGGACGGCCAGGTCCTCCGGGTCCAGCAGGTCGTCGATCCCGAGCGGGTCGGCGGCATCGAACGGGGGCAGCTTCGCGGACGCGGACATGGAACACCCTCCGGGACACGGGAACTCATCAAAAACTAGCAGCGCTAGTTACGGCACTCCGGCCGACGTTACGGTGCAGTGTCCCGCACGTCCAGAGGGGGTCAGGCGGAGACCCGCGGCTTCTCGGCCGCCCGCTCCGCCTCCCGGGGCGCCGGCAGTCCCACCTCGGCCGCGGCCTGCTCCTCGCCGCACTGCATGGTCCGCGGCAGCCGCAGCGCCATCACCGCGCCCAGCAGCAGCAGAACCGCGCTCACCAGGAGCGTCACATGGAGCCCGTGCACGAAGGAGTCCCGCGCCGCCCGGCGCAGCGCGGCCCCGGCCGATCCGCCGAGGCGCCCGGCGATCTCGTAGGCCTCGCCGAGCGAGTGGCCCGCCGCGGCCGACGCGTGCCGCGGCACGCCCGGCACCGACCGCAACCCCGGCGCGTACGCCGCGTTCATCACACTGCCGAGCAGCGCGATGCCGATGCCGGCGCCCAGCTGGTACGACGTCTCGCCGATGGCCGCCGCGCCGCCGGCCTGCTCGGACGGGGCCTCGCTGAGCATCGACTCGTAGGCGCCGAAGAGGGTGGTCTCCAGGCCGAAGCCCAGCAGCACGAAGCCGGCCAGCAGCAGTGCGGTGTTGTCGGTGGCGCCCATCGCCGTCAGGGTCAGCACCGCGGCGGCCGTCAGGCAGAAGCCGAGGCACACCATCCGGCGCGGTCCGAAGCGGCGCAGCATCCGCGCGCCCGCCAGTCCCGCCCCCATCGCGGCGACGGTCAGCGGCAGCAGCCGCAGGCCCGTCTCCAGGGGCGAGAGGCCGAGCACCAGTTGCAGGTACTGGGCGGCGATCAGCTCCAGACCGACCAGCGCCAGCATGGCCAGCACGATGCAGCCCACGGAGGTGCTGAACGCGGGCCGGCGGAACATCCGCAGGTCCACCAGCGGATGGGGGCGCCGGCGCTGCCGCCGTACGAAGAGAAGGAGGAGGGCCGCGCCGCCCAGCAGGGGCAGCAGGGTGAAGGGGCTCAGCACCGCCTCGCCGCCGCCGACCCGCTTGACCCCGAGGACGGCACCGAAGAGGCCGGCCGCCGCCATCAGCGCGCCGGTCACGTCCCAGGGGCCGCGCCCGTCGCCGCGGGACTCGGGCAGCAGGATCCGGCCCACCGGCAGACTGACCAGCATCAGGGGGATGTTCACCAGGAACACCGCGCCCCACCAGAAGTGCTCCAGCAGGAAGCCGCCGAGCAGCGGTCCGACCGCCGCGCCGACGGCGGCGACCGCGCTCCAGATGCCGATCGCGAGCGCGCGCTCGCGCCGGTCGGGGAAGACCTGCCGCAGGATGGACAGGGTCGCGGGCATGATCATCGCGCCGCCGACGCCGAGCAGCGCGCGGGCGAGGATCAGCGTCTCGGCGGTCGGCGCGAAGGCGGCGACGGCGGAGGCGACACCGAAGAGGGAGTAGCCGAGCAGCAGGATCCGTCTGCGGCCGACGCGGTCGCCGAGGGTGCCGAAGAGGATCAGCAGGGAGGCGCACACCAGGGGGTAGACGTCGACGATCCAGAGCAGTTCCACGGCGCCGGGTCTGAGGTCCTCGGTGACGGCGGGGACCGCCACGTGCAGCACCGTCGCGTCGAGGGCGACGAGCAGCAGGCTCACACAGAGGACGACGAGGACGACCCAGCGGTTGGCACCGGCCCCGGCCGTCCGACGGCGCGGCCGTACGGCAGCCGTGGTCGTCCCGGACATGTACGTACCTCCCAGATGATCCCTCGCGTGGGGCGGAGCGACGGGGTGGGGACTCCCTGTCGTACGGCCGGAGAGGAGCGGGGTCTCCGGCCCGCGCAAACCCACGCGGGTGACTCGTCAGCGTACGCGAGTTCACCGCCCGGTCACGTGGCGGACCTCTCACACGCTCAACGGAACCCGTGTGGCGTACGCCACACCGTCTCCTCTTGACCACGACCCGGTGAACCGTCCGGTTCCCCCGCCTGTCGATAATCGAGCCCGTGACCGACCTTGAGACGCGCGTGGCACCGGCCCACGCCCCCCTCCTGCGCCGGGCGGCCCCCGCCCTCCTGGGCTACGCGGCGGTCCGCGTCCTGGGGCTGCTCGTGCTGGCGGTGTGGAGTGCCGCGCGCGGCAAGAGCGCGTCCACCTTGCTCACCGCACGCTGGGACTCCCTCTGGTACACGCGGGTCGCCGAGCGGGGATACGGCTACGAGGTGCGGCTGCCGAACGGCGACGTCCACTCCAACCTCGCGTTCTTCCCGCTGCTGCCGTGGCTGGAGCGGCTGCTGCACGCGGTCGCCCCGCTGTCGTACGCGGACGCGGGCCTCGTCGTCGCCCTGCTCTCCTCGCTGGCCGCGGCGGCCGGGATCTTCGCCGTCGCCGACCTGGTGTACGGACGGCGGGCCGGGGTCTGCGCGGTGCTGCTGTGGGCGGTGCTGCCGGTCGGGATCGTGCAGTCGATGGCGTACAGCGAGTCGCTGTTCACGGCGCTGGCGGCCTGGTCGCTGTACGCGCTGCTGACCGGGCGGTGGGTCGGCGCGGGGCTGCTGGCGGCGTTCGCCGGGCTGACCCGGCCGGTGGGCGTGGCGGTGGTCGCGGCGGTATGGGTCGCGGGGGCGCTCTCCTTCGTGCGGGACCGAAGCGCGAGTGCATCGCACGGCGCGCGCGGCGACGAACACGCCTCGGCGCAGGAGCACTGCGCACACGCGGGGCGCGATCAGGTAACTGACGGCGCGCAGGAGACGCCCCACGCCCCCCGCGCACATGCGACCCCTTCACCCACTTCTGACGCAAGTACCGCATACACCCCATCTGTCACACGAGCCCCCTCGCCCGCCCCCGGCGCACGGACCTCTGCGCACCCCTCCCGTACGCGCCGCGCGCTGGGCATGGCGCTCGCCCCGCTCGGTGCCGCGGGGTACGTCCTCTGGGTGGGCCGGCACACCGGCAGGGGCCCGCTCGGATACCTGGACGTCCAGGCCGGATGGCGCAACGGGTTCGACGGGGGGTACGCGTTCGCCCGATTCGTTGCCGACAAGTTCACGTCATTCCCGTCCGCCCTCGCCGGCGCCGGCCTGATCATCGGTGTCGCCCTGCTGATCTGGCTGTACGTCAAGGGTGTCCGCGCCCGTCAGCCCGTCGAACTCCTGGTGTACACCGGTGTCGTGCTCGCGCTCGCCCTGTGCGCGTCCAGCTACTTCGGCTCCAAGCCCCGGCTGCTGCTGCCCGCCTTCCCGGTGCTGCTGCCGCTCGCCTGCGCCCTGGCCCGGCTCCGCACCTCCCGATCGACGCTGGTCACGGCCGGGGTGGCGGTCGCCTCGGCGGTCTACGGGGCGTTCTGGCTGAACGGCTCCGGTCCGCCGTGATCCACTCCCCCGGACGATGACGTCCCGGAGAATTCCGCACCAGGTCCGGGTTAACGCATTCATAAGCGCCATATAAACAACACCCGGCATGATCAAAGGAATTGACGGGAGCGGCCCCACGGGATTGTGAAATCCCGTGAATTCGGACCGCCCTTGAGAGGTTTCCCACATCACATCGTCATCACAAAGCCCCTGTTTCGACCGGGAACACAGCTCACTCGCTGTAACGTCGATTGGGTGCGTACCGAACGAAACCTCACCCGGCGTCTGGACCGGGTGTTCGCCAGACTGGACCGTGAGCCGGAACGACCGGCCCACATCGATGTGCCGAGGATGAGCCGGCACCGGGTCGTCCTGTTCACCGCGACCCTGGCTTTCTACCTCGCGATCGTGTGGGCCGTCGTGATCAGCTCGTGGCTGGTCCGGCTGGACTGGCAGGTCATGTTCTTCCGGCCCTACCAGCAGTGGCCGCAGATCCACGCGTTCCTCGACTACTACGTGGTGCTCGGCCAGCGCGGCCCCACCGCCGTGATGGTCGCGGCCTGGCTCGGCTGGCGCTCCTGGCGGCAGCACACCCTCCGCCCGCTGCTGACCCTGGCCACCTCGCTGCTGCTGCTGAACATCACGGTCGGCGCCGCCAAGCTCGGCATGGGGCGGCTCGGTCCGCACTACGCGACCACCATCGGCTCGAACGAGATGGGCCTGGGCGGCGATATATTTCCCAGCGGCCACACCGCCAACGCGGTGGTGACCTGGGGCATCCTGGCGTATCTGGCCTCCAGCCCCCGAGCCCGGCGCTGGCTGTCCGCACTGTCGGCGGTCACCTCGCTCGGCGTCGGCCTCACCACCGTCTACCTCGGTACGCACTGGCTGAGCGACGTACTGCTGGGCTGGGCCGCCGGTCTGCTGATCCTGCTCGCCCTGCCCTGGTTCGAGCCGCTGATCACCAAGGTCGAGACCGCCCTCTTCGACCTGCGCGACCGCTGGCGCGCCCGCCGCGGCCGGCCCGCCACCGAACCGCTCGTCCCGGTCACGCCGGTGGCGCTCACCCCGCGCGGCGCGGCCGCCGACAACCCGTCGGCGCGCGAACCCGTCTCCTCCACGCGCGCCTCCCGCGGCCCGGTGCACCTGGCCCCGGGCCCGCACACGGCCCGTTCCGAGCGCACCCCGGTCACCCCGGTGGGCAGCCGCCGGCCGCCGCACGCCGACCGCCACCCGCGCGGCACGTCCCAGCCGGCCCGCCCCCTGACGGGCGGCTGACGGCACACAGGCGGCGGGTCCGGTACGCACGACCAGCCCGCGCCACGGCGAAGGCCCCGCCCCCTCCCGGGGGCGGGGCCTTCGCCGTACTCACGTACCGGGGGCCGGAGTCAGCCCTTCCAGGCGCGGGCCACCAGTCCGTCCCTGACCTCGAAGTTCAGCCGCCCGGTGCGGTACTCCATGGTGATGATCGCGCCCGGCGGCAGCGACCGTACCGTCGACCACCCCCGCTGCCGAGCGAGCCGCTCGGCGTCCGGGGCGTCGAGGCCGACGTACCCGTCCGGGCTGTCCTGGGGCTCCGCCGATGGAGTGGGAATCGGTGCCATACCGCCAGGCTAGTCGGCACGCCCGAGTAGGAGAAGCGTCCGCGCTCCGTCACGCTTCTGTCACAGCCACGGGGGTCGGTTCTGCTCGAACTCCGTCACACGTACGGGGGTTTTCGTACCGCTTACCGGGGTAGTCGAACAGAATTCACGCGTGTCGCGCCGCCGCTCGGAATTCCCCGATCGGAAAGCGGCTCGGCGCGCATCACGGCGGCCCCGGGCACGATTGTCCCGACAATCCGCGGGCAGGTCACCGCAGCTGACGCGGCATAGGAAATTCACCGTTTCCGCACACCGAGCGCGGTACGCTCCCCGGCTACGGCGCCGGCGTTCGCCCCGGACCGCCCGGAGCGCGCGGCCCGTCTTCCGCGCCCCGGGCCAGCGCCTCGTCGAGCCGGTCGCGCATCCTCCTGACCGCGTCCGTCAGCTCGGCGGGCTCCAGCACCTCGAACGGCAGGCCCAGCATCGTGATGTGGACGACCATCACGTCCAGGCTCGCGGCACCGCTGCGCAGGAGGCACGTCTCCTCCCCCTCGGGCTCCAGCGTCCCCGCGGACGGTGAGACCCGCTCGGCCGCCTCGGGCAGCGGCACCAGCAGCCGCACCGTGGCGTGCGTGGCGTACGCGCCCGTGGAGACACCCCGGGACACGTAGGCGGCGAGATCCTCGGCGGGCGGTTCGCGCGGGGTGAAGCGCGGCCCGTGCGGCGGCCTGGTGGTGATGCGGTCGACGCGGAAGGTCCGCCAGTCCGCCCGGTCGACGTCCCAGGCGACCAGGTACCAGCGCCGCTCGGTGCACACCAGCCGGTGCGGTTCGACGGTACGGCGGCTCGCGGTGCCCTCGTGGCTCTCGTAGTCGAAGCGCAGCCGCTCGGCGTCCCGGCACAGGTGGGCGAGTTCGGTGAGCAGGCCCGGGTCGACCGGGGTGAGCGGCGGTCCGCCGCGCAGCATCGGCACCGTGAAGGCGTTCAGGGCGCCCACCCGGCGGCGCAGCCGGTTCGGCAGCACCTGCTCCAGCTTGGCGAGGGCGCGCACGGAGGTCTCGCCGATGCCCTCGATGCCCTGCCCCGCCGCGGTGCGCAGCCCTACGGCCACGGCGACCGCCTCGTCGTCGTCCAGCAGCAGCGGGGGCAGTTCGGCGCCCGCGCCGAGCTGGTAGCCGCCGCCGGTGCCGGGGCTGGCGTTGACCGGGTAGCCCAGCTCGCGCAGCCGGTCCACGTCCCGGCGGACGGTGCGCGCGGTGACGCCCAGCCGTTCGGCGAGTTCGGGTCCGGACCACTCGCGGTGGGCCTGGAGCAGCGAGAGCAGACGCAGCAGCCGTGCCGAGGTCTCCAACATGGGGCCGAGTGTGCCAGCGGACGCGGACAGCCGCTGTCCTCGTCGGAACAGCGGCTGCCCGGGCCCGCGTGTGCTCAGAGGTCCAGGCGCTGGCCGGGCACGATCAGGTTCGGATCCTCGCCGATGACGGCCTTGTTGGCGGCGTAGATCCGCTGCCAGGTGGTGCCGTGGGAGGCCGCGATGGTGCTCAGGGTGTCGCCCTGGCGGACGATGTGGTCGCCGCGGGACGCGCTGCGGCCCGTCTGCGCCGCCGGACGGTCCTGCGTCTTCGCCGGGGCGGACTTCGCGGGGGCGGACCTCGCCGGGGCGGACCTCGCCGGGGCGGACTTCGTCGTCACGCCCTTCGAGGCGGTTCCGCCCGCGGAGCCGGTGGAGGCCGCCGTCGGTGCCGTGCCGGACGCTCCCGCCCGGGCCGAGCAGACCGGCCAGGCGCCCCAGCCCTGGGCCTGCTGCACCTTGGTGGCGACGGCGATCTGGGCGCTCCTGGAGGCCTGGTCGGCCGTCGGGGCGTAGGCGGAGCCGCCGTACGCGCGCCAGGTGCCGGCGGAGAACTGCAGCCCGCCGTAGTAGCCGTTGCCGGTGTTGATGTGCCAGTTGCCGCCGCTCTCGCACTGGGCGATGCGGTCCCACACTCCGTTGTCCGCCGCTGCGGCGTTGCCGGTCGCGGCCAGCAGGCCCAGCGGGGCCAGCAGGGCGGCTCCGGCGAGCGCGGCCGTCGTACGGCCCTTGCGGGCGCTGTCGTCACGGGCGGTGCTGCGGGTGGTATCGGCACACTCGGACATGTATTTCCCTCTCCACGAACCCGGGCTCCCCCGGGCGGAGCGCGTCTTCCCGCGGATCACCGCGGTCCCCCGCGCCCGCCCCGTCCGCGCCCCCGGTGCCGGCGATCGTGCTCTGCCGGTGCCGGGTGGCGGACGAACCCGAGCGGTGCTCGTTGCACACGGCGGAGGAATGTAGGGAGGTCGAGCGGCCGGAATCAACCAACTACGTGTCGTGCGAGGCCAGTTGACAGTTACCGCGAGTATCGGCGATTTTCGGCCACCCAGTTCGTCCGTGGATTTCGTGATTTGTCGACCAACTGTTCAGGCGATCTGTGACCCACTTCACCCATTCAAGTTCCTTGACGTGGCGCCCAGTTGACGGTGAGTGGCCGGTTCCGCACGAAAGGTGACCCAGCGCGGTGGAAGGTTCGAACCGGTTTCCCGCGGGGCGTGACCCCCACCACAGGACGTCCGTTGTCTTCTTCATGAGCCCGGAACCCCGGGGCTCATCGGCCGGGAGCCACCCGGCCGACCCAGCACCGCATCCGAGGGAGCCACCCGTGCCGCGCATGCTCGACGTCAGTGACGCCGTACGCGCCGAGATCGGCGACGAAGAAGCCGACCGGCTGCTCGCCGGAGAGAACGCCCCGGGCAGTTACGACTGCACCTCCTGTCGCACCCCGGGCGACTCCGAGCAGGAGCGCACCAGCACCGTCCTGTTCATCGGCGACGAGACCGCCGTCCTCGCCTTCGCCCACGCGGGCTGTCTGCCCTCGCAGGTCGTCCAGGTCACCGAGGAGCAGCTGCAGGGCGCCGTCCGTTCGATCGGCGGCTCCGGTGCCGACTTCGCCGGCGCCGAGCCGCACAGCGCCGCGCCCCAGCAGGCGGTGCTGGGCGTGACCAGCGGACTCGTCCTGCTCGACGGCGAGTTGCACCCCGCGCTCGTGGTGGAGCCGACCTCGCCGATCGTGCGCCCGGGCAGCGCCGGCGCGGGTGACGACTTCCTCCCGCTCCTCATCGAGCAGGGCTTCATGCCGGTGACCGCGCTGGCCTCGGTGCCGCCGGTGCTGCACGGCTGGTCGTGTCTGCTCGCCGTGGGTCAGCTGCACGCGGTGCTCCAGCCCGGCCCGAACGGGGGCCAGCCGGTGGCCTGGTGGCAGGCGCACCAGCCGCTCCAGGTGACCGACAGCTGGCGGGCGGCGGCCAACAAGCACCAGCAGGTGCTCATGTTCGCGGCGCCGGTGGGCTCGATCGGGCGGCAGCCGCGGGAGGACCTGCTGCGGGACGCGCTGGACAAGGCCGCCGTGAACGGGAAGCTGGTCGCGGCGGCGCTGCCGCTCGCCGGCACCTGAGTACGGCGCGGCCCCGCGCCTCCGAAGGCGGGCCAGGCAACCGCATCCCTTTGCGGGCGCCGTCGTTTGGACATACGTGCACGCATACGACACCCCCCCTCCTCCTCGCCGGTCCTCCTTCGCCTCCGTCCCGTCCGCCCGGGCGGCGCAGGAGGGCGCCGGCGGGCAGTCGGCCACGCCGATCTACGACTCGCTCTACGCGGAGTGGGTCAAGGCCTTCCGTACGCTGCCGGGCGACCGCAGCGGCGAGGAGGAGCTCGGGTTCAGCGCCTTCGGGGACATCCCGGACGGTGCCGGGTCGCTCGGCGGCCACCGGGCGGGGTCGTTCAGCAGCTCCTACAGCGCCTACAGCGCCGGGGCGTACAGCGCCCGGCAGCAGTCGCAGTGGCAGCGCGTCGGCACCCTCGGCCGGCAGCAGCAGGACACCGGGATGCACTACGTCCCGGCGGGCCTGCCCCTGCCGCCCGGGCCGCGTCGCGGCGCGTGACGGACGAACGGAGAAGGGCGGCCCCCGGTGCTCCGGGGGGGCCGCCCTTCTCGTCCGTACGGCCGCTGCCGTCCGGGCTACTTCTTCTTGCCGCGCTTCTCGCGCACCCGGACCGAGATGTGGATCGGGGTGCCCTCGAAGCCGAACTCCTCACGCAGCCGGCGCTCGATGAAGCGCCGGTAGCCCGCCTCGATGAAGCCCGAGGCGAAGAGCACGAACCGCGGGGGCTTGGTGCCGGCCTGCGTGCCGAACAGGATGCGGGGCTGCTTGCCGCCCCGGACCGGGTGCGGGTGGGCCGAGACGAGCTCGCCGAGGAAGGCGTTGAGGCGGCCGGTCGGCACGCGGGTCTCCCAGCCGGCGAGCGCGGCCTCGATCGCCGGGACCAGCTTCTCCATGTGACGGCCGGTGCGGGCCGACACGTTCACGCGCGGGGCCCAGGCGACCTGGCCCAGCTCGGTCTCGATCTCCCGCTCCAGGTAGTAGCGGCGCTCCTCGTCGAGGGTGTCCCACTTGTTGAAGGCGAGCACCACGGCACGGCCGGCCTCGACGGCCATGGTGACGATGCGCTGGTCCTGCACCGAGATGTTCTCGGAGGCGTCCAGCAGGATGACGGCGAGCTCGGCCTTCTCCACGGCGGCGGCCGTACGCAGGGAGGCGTAGTAGTCGGCACCCTGCTGGAGGTGGACGCGCTTGCGGATACCGGCGGTGTCGACGAACTTCCAGGTGGTGCCGCCGAGCTCGATCAGCTCGTCGACCGGGTCGCGGGTGGTGCCCGCCAGCTCGTTGACGACGACCCGCTCCTCGCCGGCGACCTTGTTCAGCAGCGAGGACTTGCCGACGTTCGGGCGGCCGATCAGGGCGATGCGGCGCGGACCGCCGACGGCCGTGCCGAAGGTCTGCGCCGGGGCCTCCGGCAGCGCCTCCAGGACGGCGTCCAGCATGTCGCCGGTGCCGCGGCCGTGCAGGGCGGAGACCGGGTGCGGCTCGCCGAGGCCGAGGGACCACAGGTAGGCCGCGTCCGACTCGCCGCTCAGGCCGTCGACCTTGTTGGCGCACAGCACGACCGGCTTGCCGGCCTTGCGCAGCAGCCGTACGACGGCCTCGTCGGTGTCGGTCGCGCCGACCTTGGCGTCCACGACGAAGACGACGGCGTCGGAGGCCTCGATCGCGTACTCGGCCTGCGCGGCCACGGAGGCGTCGATGCCGAGGACGTCCTGCTCCCAGCCGCCGGTGTCGACGACCTTGAAGCGGCGGCCGGACCACTCGGCCTCGTAGGTGACGCGGTCGCGGGTGACGCCCGGCTTGTCCTCGACGACCGCCTCGCGGCGGCCGATGATCCGGTTCACCAGGGTCGACTTGCCGACATTGGGGCGGCCGACGACGGCGAGCACGGGCAGCGGGCCGTGGCCCGCCGCCTCGATGGCGCCCTCGACGTCCTCGATGTCGAAGCCCTCTTCCGCGGCGAGCTCCATGAACTCCGCGTACTCGGCGTCGCCGAGCGCCCCGTGGTCGTACTCGTGCTCAGCCGAGCCGCCGGGCTGGTTCTGGTCGTTCATGAAGTCCGTACCTCGTTGTTCATTCGTGGTGGTCGGTGGATCGGTCCGGTTTTCTCCCGGCTGATCCACTACTCAAGTGTCGCCTAGCGGCCGGTCAGGCGCCTGGCGTTTTCCAGGTGCGCGGTGAGCTGCTTCTGGATGCGCTCGGTCGCCTCGTCCAGGGCCTTGCGCGTGCGCCGCCCGCTGCCGTCGCCCGCCTCGAAGGGGTCGCCGAAGACGACGTCGACGCGGGACCGCAGGGGCGGGAGCCCCTTGATCAACCGTCCGGGCCGGTCGGAGCTTCCCAGCACGGCGATGGGCACGACCGGCGCCCCGCTGCGGACCGCGAAGTACGCGAGCCCGGCGCGCAGGGAGGCGAAGTCGCCCGTGCCGCGGGTGCCCTCCGGGAAGATGCCCAGGACTCCCCCGGCCTCCAGCACGCCGAGGGCCCGGGTGATGGCGGTGCGGTCGGCGGAGGCGCGGTCCACCTTCACCTGGCCGATCCCGGTCAGGAAGGGGTTCAGCGGGCCGATGAACGCCTCCTTCTTGATCAGGAAGTGCGTCGGCCGGGGCGCCACGCCCATGACCATCGGGCCGTCGACGTTGTGCGAGTGGTTCACCGCGAAGATCACCGGGCCGGTGGCGGGCACCTTCCAGGCGCCGAGCACCCGGGGCTTCCACAGCCCGTACATCAGGCCGACGCCGATACGCCGCCCGACCTCGGCGCCCCGCTCCGAGGGGAGGGACGGCTCGGTCACTTCCCGGCCCGCTTCTCCTCGACCAGGGTGACGACGCACTCGATGACCTGGGCGAGGGTGAGCTCGGTGGTGTCCACCTCGACGGCGTCGCCGGCCTTGGCGAGCGGCGAGGTCTTGCGGCTGGAGTCGGCCGCGTCCCGCTTGATCAGGGCCTCGCGGGTGGCCTGCACGTCGGCGCCCTTGAGCTCGCCGCTGCGCCGGGCCGCGCGGGCCTCCGCCGAGGCGGTGAGGAAGATCTTCAGGTCGGCGTCCGGCAGGACGGTCGTACCGATGTCCCGGCCCTCGACCACTATGCCCTTCTCCGCGCCGGTGGCGAGGGTGCGCTGGAGCTCGGTGATCCTGGCGCGCACCTCGGGCACCGCGCTGACCGCGCTCACCTTGGAGGTGACCTCCTGGGTGCGGATCGGGCCGGCCACGTCGACGCCGTCGACCGTGATGGTCGGGGCGGACGGGTCGGTGCCGGAGATGATCTCGGGCTTGCCTGCCACGTCGGCGATGGCGACCGGGTCCGCCAGGTCGATGCCGTTGTCCACCATCCACCAGGTGATGGCGCGGTACTGGGCGCCGGTGTCCAGGTAGCTCAGGCCGAGCTGGGCGGCGACGGCCTTCGACGTGCTCGACTTGCCCGTGCCGGAGGGGCCGTCGATCGCGACGATCACGGGCTTGGCGGTCGGGGCGGCGCCGTTTTCCACGGGAGGGCACCTTCCTGGTGAAGGGTGGTGGGCGGGGTGGGGGCGCGAGGGCGCCCCGCACAAGGTTACTGGCTCGCGGGAGGGGCCCTCACCGGGCTCACTGCCGCAGGGCCCAGCCCCGCTCGCGCAGTGCCTCCTTCAGGGGCGCCGCCGCCTTCGGCTCGACCATGAGCTGGACCAGGCCGGCCTGCTGACCGGTGGCGTGCTCGATCCGCACGTCCTCGATGTTGACCCCGGCCCGTCCCGCGTCCGCGAAGATGCGGGCCAGCTGTCCGGGCTGGTCGTCGATGAGGACGACGACGGTCTCGTACACCCGGGGCGCGCTGCCATGCTTTCCGGGTACCCGCACCTGGCCCGCGTTCCCGCGGCGCAGGACGTCCTCGACGCCGGCCGTGCCGTCGCGCCGCTTGTCCTCGTCGGAGGACTGCAGGGCCCGCAGGGCCCGCACCGTCTCGTCCAGGTCGGCGGCGACGTCGGAGAGCAGGTCGGCGACCGGGCCCGGGTTCGCGGACAGGATGTCGATCCACATGCGCGGGTCGGAGGCGGCGATCCGGGTCACGTCCCGGATGCCCTGCCCGCACAGCCGTACGGCCGCTTCCTCGGCGTGCTCCAGGCGGGCGGCGACCATGCTCGACACCAGGTGGGGCATGTGGGAGACGAGGGCCACGGCGCGGTCGTGGGCGTCGGCGTCCATGACGACCGGGACGGCCCGGCAGTGGGAGACCAACTCCAGGGCGAGGTTCAGCACCTCGGTGTCGGTGTCCCGGGTCGGGGTGAGCACCCAGGGCCGGCCCTCGAAGAGGTCGCCGGTGGCGGCCAGCGGGCCGGACTTCTCCCGGCCTGACATGGGGTGGGTGCCGAGGTAGCCCGTGAGGTCCAGGCCCAGTGCCTCCAGCTTGCGGCGCGGGCCGCCCTTGACGCTGGCGACGTCCAGGTAGCCGCGGGCCACGCCCCGGCGCATGGCGTCGGCGAGCACCCCGGCCACGTGGGCGGGCGGGGCGGCGACGATCGCCAGGTCGACCGGGCCCTCGGGGGCCTCGTCGGTGCCGGCGCCCAGCGCGGCGGCCGTACGGGCCTGCTGGGGGTCGTGGTCGGCGAGGTGCACGGTGACGCCGCGCTGGACCAGCGCCAGGGCGGCGGAGGTGCCGATGAGGCCCGTTCCGATGACGAGTGCGGTTCTCACTGGGCGATGTCCTTGCGCAGGGCGGCCGCGGCGCCGAGGTAGACGTGGGCGATCCGGGCGCGGGGCCGGTCCGACTCGATGTGCGCGAGGACCCGCACCACCCGGGGCATGGCGCCCTCGATGTCGAGTTCCTGGGCGCAGATCAGCGGGACGTCGACGATGCCGAGCTTGCGCGCGGCGGCGGCCGGGAAGTCGCTGTGCAGGTCGGGGGTGGCCGTGAACCAGATGCTGATCAGGTCGTCGACGGTCAGCCCGTTCCGCTCGAGGACGGCGGTGAGCAGGGCCCCGACCTGCTCGTCCATGTGTCCGGCCTCGTCCCGTTCGAGTTGGACGGCCCCCCGGACCGCTCGTACCGCCACGGCGCTGCTCCTCGCTGACAGGTGTGTCTGTGCTGATCCGTCCAGCGTAGTCAGCCCGCGCGGGCGGGGCGCGCGGCGCCCGATCACTGAGACGATGCGAACGCCCCGGTATGTACCGGTTTCACCTTCTGCCCCCAACGTCTGTACGGAGTGGTGACATGACCCAGCCCACGACGCGGCGCACGGTTCTGGCGACGAGCGCGGCGGCGCTCGCCGTGGGATGCGTGGGATGCGGCGCCGAGAACGACAAGAGCTCTCCGGCCACGGACACCGCGGTGTCCCGCACTCCGGCATCCCCCTCGGCGTCCACCTCCCCCGCCGCCGAGGCCTTCACCCAGAACGAGCTGGCGCGGACCAGTGACATCCCGGAGGGCGGCGGCAAGATCTTCAAGGAGGAGAAGGTGGTGGTGACCCAGCCGAAGAAGGGCGAGTTCAAGGCCTTCTCGGCGATCTGCACGCACCAGGGCTGCACGGTGGCCAAGGTGGCGGACGGCACGATCGACTGCCCCTGCCACGGCAGCAGGTTCCACGTCACCGACGGCTCGGTGGCCCACGGCCCCGCCACGAAGCCGCTGCCGAAGAAGTCGATCAAGGTGGAGGGAAATTCGATCCGCCTGACCTGAGCACTCCGCGTACGCTCCGCGCATGCCGCTCGAGAACCCGAAGCACAGCGCGAACCCCGAGAACCGCGAAGGCGCCGTGCGCCTGGTGCGCGACCACACGATCTACTCCTGTGTCATGGGTTCGCGGGCCTTCGGCCTGGCCACGGACGGCAGCGACACCGACCGGCGGGGCGTGTTCCTCGCCCCCACCCCCCTGTTCTGGCGGTTCGAGAAGCCGCCGACGCATGTGGAGGGTCCGGGCGAGGAGCAGTTCTCCTGGGAGCTGGAGCGGTTCTGCGAGCTGGCGCTGCGCGGCAACCCGAACATCCTGGAGTGCCTGCACTCGCCCCTGGTCGAGCACGTGGACGGCACCGGCCGCGAGCTGCTGTCCCTGCGGGGCGCCTTCCTCTCCCGCCACGTCCACGGCACCTTCACCCGCTATGCGCTCGGCCAGCGGCGCAAGCTAGACGCCGACGTCCGCGCGACGGGCGCACCGCGCTGGAAGCACGCGATGCACCTGCTGCGGCTGCTGATCAGCGCCCGCGACCTGCTGCGCACCGGGGAGCTGCGGATCGACGTCGGCGACCGGCGCGAGTCCCTGCTCGCGGTGAAGCGCGGCGAGGTGCCGTGGGCGGAGGTCGAGGGGTGGATGGTCCGGCTGGCGGCCGAGGCCGAGGAGGCCGGGCGGGGCACCCCGCTGCCGCCGGAGCCGGACCGCGCGCGGGTGGCCGACTTCCTCTACCGCGTGCGCCGCGCCTCAGCGCTCGAGGCGGAGCCGCACCACCAGGTCGTGCAGGGCGTCGTGCGCGGTGGGCGCGTCCGGCAGGACTGAGGCCGACTGGGCCTCGTCGAGCACGGCGTGCAGCCGCTCCACGTCCGCCTCCACGCGCGCGTGGTCGATCCGCGCGGTGCCGTGTTCGCGCTCGGCCTTGGCGGCCACCAGCTCGGGCAGGTACCCGGGGGCGTCCACCAGGCCGAGGAGCGTGGGCAGGTGGGCCTGGACCTCGCCGCTGCGCATCAGGTGGATGCCGGTGAGCAGCACCCGGAACGTGTAGAGCAGCGGCTTGAGTTCGCCGGTCTTGTCGAACAGCCGCCACTGGGTCACCGCGAACCCCCTGTAGTGGTGGGCGTGGTGGCCGGTGAGGACGCCCGGGACGAGCGCGGCCAGCTCCCGGTGCGCGTCCGAGGTGTGCACGACCAGCGGCGAGAGCAGCTGCTCCAGGACGTATCCGTTGCGGCGGAGCATCAGCCGGGCGAACTTGCGCAGGTCGTGGGTGACGAGGTCGAGCTCGACACCGAACCGCACCCAGGCCCGCGAGCGGGTCTCCTCCGGCTCGCGCAGCCCGACGAGGTCGGCCGTCGGCAGCAGATGGACGCCCCGGAGGTCCACGTCCGAGTCCCGCGAGGGGAAGCCGTACAGGTGGGCGCCGGAGACGGTCGCGAACAGCAGCGGGTCGGGCTGTTCCGCGACCACGGGGGCGAGGTCGATGTCGAGGTCTTCGATCATGGGCCTAAGCGTCCCAGAGCGCTCCCAGGGCCAACAGGTCGCCTCGGTACTCGATCCGCTCGGCCCAGTCGGCGGGCCAGGCGTCCGCACCCAGCCAGGCGCCCGCGAAGGCACCGGTCAGGCAGGCGATGGAGTCGGAGTCGCCCTTGGAGCAGGCGGCCCGGCGCAGCGCGGTGACGGGCTCGTCCGGGAAGAGCAGGAAGCACAGCAGTCCGGTGGCGAAGGCCTCCTCGGCGATCCAGCCCTCGCCGGTGGCCAGGCACGGGTCGGTCTCCGGGGAGACGGTCCGCACGGCCTCCTGGAGGCGGTCGAGGACGGCCAGGCACTCGTCCCAGCCGCGGGTGATGAAGTGCTCGGGGCCGGGGTCCTGGGAGCGGGTCCACAGGTCGCCGAGCCAGGTGTGGTCGTAACGGGTCCGGTTCTCCAGCGCGTACGAGCGCAGGCGCCCGACCAGGCCGGCCGGGTCCACGCCCCGCGCGAGCAGGTGGACGGCGCGCGCGGTGAGGTCGGAGGCGGCGAGCGCGGTGGGGTGGCCGTGGGTGAGCGCGGACTGCAACTGGGCGGCGCCGGAGCGCTGTTCGTCGCTGAGGCCGGGCGCGAGGCCGATGGGGGCGACCCGCATGTTGGCGCCGCAGCCCTTGGAACCGATCTGGCTGGCGTCCTGCCAGCGCCGGCCCTCGTCGTTCAGCAGGGCGCAGGCGGTCAGGCAGGTGCGGCCGGGGGCGCGGTTGTTCTCCGGTGAGTGGTACCAGTCCACGAACTCCTCGCGCAGCGGCCGCTCCAGCCGCTTCGGCGCCAGGTGACCGCGTTCCATGGCGGTGCGGAGTCCGCGCCCGAGGGCGAGGGTCATCTGGGTGTCGTCGGACACGAAGGCCCGCTTCGGCAGCTCCATCTCCCGCCAGGGCCCGCACTTGGCGAGGATGGAGGGCACGTCGTCGAATTCGGTCGGAAAGCCTAGGGCGTCCCCGAGGGCGAGGCCGATCAGTGCTCCGGTCGCCGGCTGCTTGGACATACGCCGTCCCCCTTTATCGTCACGGTGACAATAAAGGGGGACGGTGAACGGCGCAAGGTGCGGTCTAGAGATCGACTTCCTTCATCAGCATGCCGACCTCGGTGTTCGACAGGCGGCGCAGCCAGCCCGACTTCTGGTCGCCCAGGGTGATCGGGCCGAAGGAGGTGCGGACCAGCTTCTCGACCGGGAAGCCGGCCTCGGCGAGCATGCGCCGCACGATGTGCTTGCGGCCCTCGTGCAGGGTCACCTCGACCAGGTAGTTCTTGCCGGTCTGCTCGACGACGCGGAAGTGGTCCGCGCGCGCGTAGCCGTCCTCCAGCTGGATGCCGTCCTTCAGGCGCTTGCCGAGGTCGCGCGGGATCGGGCCCACGATCGCGGCGAGGTAGGTCTTCTTCACGCCGTACTTGGGGTGCGTCAGCCGGTGCGCCAGCTCGCCGTGGTTGGTGAGCAGGATGACACCCTCGGTCTCGGTGTCCAGCCGGCCGACGTGGAAGAGCCGCGTCTCGCGGTTGGTGACGTAGTCACCAAGGCACTGGCGGCCCTCCGGGTCCTCCATGGTGGAGACGACACCGGCGGGCTTGTTCAGCGAGAAGAACTGGTACGACTGCGTCGCGACCGTCAGGCCGTCGACCTTGACCTCGTCCTTCTCCGGGTCCACCCGGCGGCCCTGCTCCAGCACGATCTCGCCGTTGATCTCGACCCGGGCCTGCTCGATCAGCTCCTCGCAGGCGCGCCGGGAGCCGTAGCCCGCGCGCGCGAGGACCTTCTGCAGCCGCTCGCCCTCCTGCTCGGCGCCGGGGAACGTCTTGGGCAGCTTGACGTCCTTCTTGCCCGCGTACCGATCCCGGTTGCGCTCCTCGACCCGCGTCTCGTACTCGCGCGAGCGGGCCGGCGCCGAACGGTCGCGCCCGGTGCCCTGGCCCTGCCGGGGGCCGCCCTTGGCGCCACCGCGCGCCGAGGCGCCCCGTCCGGACTTCGGGCCGGACTGGGTGGCGCCGGGACCCACGTCGTAGCGCCGCTCCTCCGGACGCGGCTTCTTCGGCCGGCCGCCCTGGTTGTCGTCACGGGAGTTGCCGGCGCCGCGGTAGTTACCGCGGCCACCACCGCTCCCGCCGCGGCCGCCGCTGTTGCCACCACGGCTCCCGCCGTTGTTTCCGCTGCTGTTCCTGCCGCTGCTGCTTCGCATCAAAGTTCCGTCTTGTCGTCTGCGTCCTCGGAATCCGGGGCGTCCGGATCGAACGACGGTACGCCCTCCTGGGTCTCGGCCTCGATCGCCTCCGCCTCCGGGAGGAAGGGCGCGAGCTCCGGAAGTTCGTCCAGGCCCCGCAGGCCCATCCGCTCCAGGAAGTAGTTCGTCGTCCTGTACAGGATCGCACCTGTTTCGGGTTCCGCGCCCGCCTCCTCGACCAGACCGCGCTGCAGGAGGGTGCGCATCACGCCGTCGCAGTTCACTCCGCGCACGGCGGAGACGCGGCTGCGGCTGACCGGCTGGCGGTAGGCGACGACCGCGAGGGTCTCCAGAGCCGCCTGGGTGAGGCGGGCGGTCTGCCCCTCCAGCACCAGCCGTTCGACCGCGGGCGCGTAGGCGGCCCGGGTGTAGAAGCGCCAGCCGCCGGCGACGTACCGCAGTTCGAAGCCGCGGCCCTGCACGGTGTACTCGTCGGCCAGCTCGCGCAGCGCGTCCCCGATCCGCCGCTTGGGCCGCTCCAGGATCCGGGCGAGGTGTTCCTCGGTCGCGGGCTCGTCCACGACCATGAGCATCGCCTCCAGGGCGGGCTTCAGCTCGAGGTCGGCGGCGCCGTGCGGGCCCGCCGGGAGCTCCGCGGTCTCCTCGCTCATGGCTTCCTCTCCTCCTTGGGCTCCTCGGGCGGCCGGTCGAACTCGTCGGTGACCCGGGGCGCCGCGTCCGTGTCCCCGCCGGTCCAGCGCACGACCAGTTCCCCGAGCGCGGTCTCCTGGTCCAGGGCGACCGCCTTCTCGCGGTACAGCTCCAGCAGCGCGAGGAACCGCGCGACGACGGTGAGGGTGTCGTCGGTGTCCTCGACGAGCACCCGGAAGCTGACCTCGCCCCACTCCCTCACCCGGGCCACCACGATGCCCGCCTGCTCCTGGACGCTGACCAGCGGGGCGTGGATGTGGTCGACGTAGACCTGCGGCTTGGGCCTGGGCTGCATCGCCTTGACGGCGAGCTTGGCGAACCCCTCGGGACCGATGCTGATGACGACCTCGGGCAGCAGCTCGGCGTGCTCGGGTTCCAGGCCGACGGTGCGGGGCCGGCGCAGGGCCTCCTCGGCGAGGCGCTCGTTGAAGATGTCCGCGATGCGTTTGTAGGCGCGGTACTGGAGGAGCCGGGCGAACAGCAGGTCACGCGCCTCCAGGAGCGCCAGGTCGGCCTCGTCCTCGACCTCGGCGCGGGGCAGCAGCCGGGCCGCCTTCAGGTCGAGCAGGGTGGCGGCGACGACCAGGAACTCGGTCGTCTGGTCCAGGTCCCAGTCCGGTCCCATGGCCCGGATGTACGCCATGAACTCGTCGGTGACCTTGGACAGGGCGACCTCGGTGACGTCCAGCTTGTGCTTGGAGATCAGCTGGAGCAGCAGGTCGAAGGGCCCCTCGAAGTTGGCGAGCCGCACCGTGAAGACCCCGTCGGGCACCTCGGAACCGACCGCCGCCGCCCCCACTTGCCCGGACTCGGACGCCACCGCCGCTCCGGCGGCCGTCACGGGCCCGGTGGCGCTCGCCCCCTCGGCAGCCCGCACGGGTCCGGTATCCGCCGCGGGCTCGGACGGCGGGGCCGGTTCGGCAGTCTCGGCGGCGCTCAGCGCTTCGGCGACCGCGACCGCCTCGGAGTCCGACACAGGCTCGGCGACCACCACCGCCCCGGCAGCCCGCACGGGCTCGGTGTCCGGCAGGGGCTCGGACGCCACCGCCGGTGCGGCAGACGTCACGGGCCGGCTGACTCCCCCCGCTTCAGCGACCGCGACCGCCTCGGAGACCGACTCAGCCTCGGAATCCACCGCCCCGGCAGCCGCCGCAGGCTCGGCGGCGCTCAGCGCTTCGGCGACCGCGACCGGCTCGGAGTCCGACACAGGCTCGGCGACCACCGCCGCCCCGGCAGCCCGCACGGGCTCGGTGTCCGGCAGGGGCTCGGACGCCACCGCCGGTGCGGCAGACGTCACGGGCCGGCTGACTCCCCCCGCTTCAGCGACCGCGACCGCCTCGGAGACCGACTCAGCCTCGGAATCCACCGCCCCGGCAGCCGCCGCAGGCTCGGCGGCGCTCAGCGCTTCGGCGACCGCGACCGGCTCGGAGTCCGACACAGGGCCGGCAACAACCGCCGCCCCGGCAGCCCGCACGGGCTCGGTGGGCGGCGTGGGCGCTTCGGGCCGCGGAGCCGACGGCGTCCCCGGTCCCCGGCCCAGCGCACGCCGGCGGCCGGCTGCTGGGCCGGGGGCGGGGGTGTCGTTCGAGGTCATGGCCCCCGCAGGCTACCGCTACCGCCCGCGCAGCCGTCGTACGAGGATGCTCGCGTCCCCGCGGGACTCCAGGTCGGCCAGGACCACGGCCACCGCCTCGCGGACGATGCGGCCCCGGTCGACGGCGAGACCGTGCTCGCCGCGGAGCACGAGGCGCGCGTGCTCCAGGTCCATCAGCTCCTCGGCCGACACGTACACCGTGATCTTCTCGTCGTGCCGCTCGCGCCCGCTGGGCCGCCGGTTCGCCGCCCGTCCCCGCTTGCGCGGCTGCGCGGCGGCAGAACCTTCCTGCGGACCCTGCCGTCGCGCCGGACGGGTGCCGGCCTCGGCCGACTCCGTCTCGACCGCCGCGACATGCTCTGCGCCCTCTCCGTCGCCGCCCTGGACGGGCACCGACTGCGGTGCGTCGTCCGTGGCGGCCGTCTCGTCGCTCTCCCCCGCGGGAGCCGGCACCCGGGCCTCACCATTGGCCCCGCGCCGGGGACTGGACGGCTGAAGCGCCATTCCCCCTGTCGTGCGGAAGAGTTCGTCGGCCCCCGGCAGACTCACTCGGCGTGACACCGGGCGAGCACCTCCCTGGCGAGCTGGCGATAGGCGGCGGCACCGACGGAGTTGGAGGCGTACGTGGTGATCGGCTCACCGGCGACCGTGGTCTCCGGGAAGCGGACCGTGCGCCCGATGACCGTGTGGTAGACGTGGTCGTCGAACGCCTCGACGACCCGCGCGAGCACCTCACGGCTGTGCACGGTGCGCGAGTCGTACATCGTGGCGAGGATGCCGTCCAGTTCGAGCTCGGGGTTGAGCCGCTCCTGGACCTTCTCGATGGTCTCGGTCAGCAGGGCCACACCGCGCAGCGCGAAGAACTCGCACTCCAGCGGCACGATCACCTTGTGCGCGGCCGTCAGCGCGTTGACCGTGAGCAGGCCGAGCGAGGGCTGACAGTCGATCACGATGTAGTCGTAGTCGGGCAGCAGCGGCTTCAGCGCCCGCTGGAGCGTCGACTCGCGGGCGACCTCGGAGACCAGCTGGACCTCCGCGGCCGACAGGTCGATGTTGGACGGCAGCAGGTCCATGTTGGGGACCGCCGTCTTCAGCAGGACCTCGTCCGCCGACATGCCCCGCTCCATGAGCAGGTTGTAGACGGTGAGGTCGAGCTCCATCGGATTGACGCCGAGACCCACCGACAGCGCGCCCTGCGGGTCGAAGTCCACGAGCAGCACGCGCCGGCCGTACTCCGCGAGCGCGGCACCCAGGTTGATGGTCGACGTCGTCTTGCCGACGCCGCCCTTCTGGTTGCACATCGCGATGATCTTCGCGGGGCCGTGGTCGGTCAGCGGGCCCGGGATCGGGAAGTACGGCAGCGGGCGTCCGGTCGGACCGATGCGCTCACGGCGCTGGCGGGCCGCGTCGGGCGCCAGCGTGGCCGCGTACTCGGGATCGGGCTCGTACTCGGCGTCGGGGTCGTAGAAGTGCCCCTCGGGCAGTTCGTCGTAGTCGGCGAAGTGGTTGTGGGGCGCGCCACTTCCGTCGCCGGCCATGGCGTTCACGTGATGGCCATCCATGCTCTGGTGTGCTGTCCGGGCGGTCTGCGGCCCCGGACTCTGGTGGGCTGCGAAGGTGCGCACAGCTACGGAGCCGACAGCCTCGACACCCGCGGGGCCCTGGCCCCGTGCGGGCATTCCTGGTTGACCACCCCCGGGAGAAAATGTCGACTCATTCACAAGTCGTCTTACCTCCTTGGTGACCAGGAAACTTCTAGACAAGGTCAGCGTGGCACCATGCCGACGGTTGGCGACTCTATGGCGTGTCGGCGGTCCGCAGCAACACAATCCGCCGGACCCGGCAGGATGTGTCGGCAATGAAACATCTCGCTGTCAAGGGCGTACGGCCGTCGCACAGCAGGTTTCACCGGTGTGCGAATCGGTCGAAGGGTTACGTTCGAGGCGAGTTGACCGAGAGTCGCAAAGTGACCATACACACATCCGGCCGGACCTTGTCGGGCAAGGTCCGGCCGGGCGTGCGATGTTGACGAGACGTGTTGACGAATCGCCTTTTGACCGGGGACGACTTAACGACTCACCAGGTCGCGTAGGTCAGCCGAGCAGGGTCTCGAGCTCGACGTGCTCCAGGCCGTGGGCCTCGGCGACCTCCTTGTAAACGACCTTGCCGTCATGGGTGTTGAGACCCTTGGCGAGCGCGGCGTCGCGGCGCAGCGCCTCGACCCAGCCGTTGTTGGCCAGCGACACGATGTACGGCAGCGTGGCGTTGGTGAGGGCGTTGGTGGAGGTGTTCGGCACACCGCCGGGCATGTTGGCGACGCAGTAGAAGACCGAGTTGTGGACCTCGAAGGTCGGCTCGGCGTGCGTGGTGGGACGCGAGTCCTCGAAGCAGCCGCCCTGGTCGATCGCGATGTCGACAAGGACACTTCCGGGCTTCATCCGGGACACCAGCTCGTTGGTGACCAGCTTCGGGGCCTTGGCGCCCGGGATGAGGACCGCGCCGATGACGAGGTCGGCGTCGAGGACGGCCTTCTCCAGCTCGAAGGCGTTGGACATGATCGCCTTGACCTTCGTACCGAAGATCTTGTCGGCCTCGCGCAGCTTGTTGATGTCGCGGTCCAGCAGGGTCACGTCGAAGCCCATACCGACGGCGACCTGGGTGGCGTTCCAGCCGGAGACGCCACCGCCGATGACGACGGCCTTCGCCGGGGTCACGCCCGGGACGCCGCCCGGCAGCACGCCACGGCCGCCGGCCGCGCGCATGAGGTGGTAGGCGCCGACCTGCGGGGCCAGGCGGCCCGCGACCTCGGACATCGGGGCGAGCAGCGGCAGGGCACGGTTCGGCAGCTCGACGGTCTCGTAGGCGATGGCCGTGGTACCCGACTCGACGAGCGCGTCCGTGCACTCCTTGGAGGCGGCCAGGTGCAGGTAGGTGAAGAGGATCTGGTCCTTGCGGAGGCGGTGGTACTCCTCCGCGATGGGCTCCTTGACCTTCAGCAGCAGGTCGGCGGCGGTCCAGACCTCGTCCGCCGTCTCGAGGATCTCGGCACCGGCGGCCACGTACTCGGTGTCCGTGATCGAGGAACCGAGGCCGGCGCCCCGCTCGACGACGACCTGGTGCCCGTTGCGCACCAGCTCGTGCACACCGGCGGGGGTGATGGCCACCCGGAACTCGTTGTTCTTGACCTCGCGGGGGATGCCGACCTTCACGTGGATCACGGTCCTTGGCTCAGAGGGTATGGGGGTGCATTACAGACGTACCCAGACATGCGGGGGCATACCGGGAGACACCGCTGGAGTGTGCGGCAGAGCCAGTCTAATGAAGGTGTTCCGGCTGTCTAGCCTTTCATTGCATCAATCTTCGCTCACGGCACTGCGGATTTCGCAGGCGCTAACGTCGTGTTCCGGGCTTGCGTCGTCCTTCGACGGCTCCTCGTCCAGCATGCGCTCGGCCGCGGCACGGTGCAGGTGGGCCGACGCGGGGTCGCCCAGGTGCTCCAGCGTGTCGGCCAGTCTGAGCTGCAGCGCGGCCTGCAGCCGGACGTCCTCGGCGCGCCGCGCCCACTCCACCGCCTCCTGGCAGGTGCGCAGTGACTCCTCGGGCCGCCCGGCGTACTCCTGCACCCGGGCCAGTTCGCTCAACGCCCGGGCCTGGGCGGCGACATCGCCGCTCTTGCGGTAGCCGGCCACGGCCGCCCGCCAGTTCCTGAGCGCCTCGCCGTAGCGGCCCGCGTAGGTGTGGGCGGTGGCGATCCGGCCGTAGAGCCGGGCGGCCTGCTCGCGCTCGCCCCGCGCCAGCCGCTCGGACAGGGCGCGGCCGTACCAGTCGGCGGCCCGGTCGTGATCCCCGAGCTCCTGGTACGCGCCGCCTACGGATTCCATCGCGCGGCCGGTCGCGTACGGATCGTTCGCCTCCCGTCCGGCGTCCAGGGCCGACCGGTAGCGGGCGAGGGCGTCCCGGGTACGACCGGTCTGGGCGTCGAGATCGCCCAGGTTCAGCAGGGCCGCGGCCTTCTCCCGGGACAGTCCGCGCCGCTCGGCGACGTCGAGGACGAGGCCGTGCACGCCGTACAGGTCCGCCGCGGCCGCCCGGGTGCCGACATGTGCCACGACGGCCCTGACCAGCTGGGACAGCAGCCGCCTCGCCAGCGTGTCCAGCTCCCCGTCGGCGACCGCGAGCCGGGCGGAGGCCAGCAGGGCGGGCCGGCGGACGCGCAGCCAGTCGGCGGCGGCCCGCGGACTGGGGAAGCGCACCTCGCGGGGCATGGCGTTCAGCTTCTCGCGGGCCTGCGGGCTGTCCGTCTCGGTGATCGTCCGGCAGGCCTGCAGGAGCCGGACGGTCCGCTCCAGCATCCGGGCCCGGGCCAGCTGGAGCTCCGCGGGCCTCTCGTGGGTCTCGGCGAGGGCCTTCAGCAGGGGTTGCAGACAGCCGGGGACCTCGTACTGGGGCAGGGGGGAGCCGGTCGTGCGCAGCAGGCCGAGGGCGACGAGGTCGTCGAGGACCGCCCGCGCGCCCTCCACCGAGCAGCCGGCCAGGGCCGAGGCGGTGTGCGGGTCGGCCAGGCCGGCCGGGGCGAGGGAGAGCATGCGCAGCATCCGGGCGGCGGGGCCGGGCAGCTGGGCATGGACGAGCCGCAGGACGCGGGCGAGCGGGGTGCCGTCCTCGGTGTCGGCGTGCAGACGTTTGGCCAGGTCGGAGACGGCGGCCTGGGGACGGGCGGCGAGCCAGCCGCCCGCCAGGACCAGCGCCGCCGGGTGGCCCTGGCAGGCCTCGGCGAGGCTCTCGGCGGAGCGCGGGTCGACGGTGATGCGGACCGAGCCGGTGAACCGGGTCAGCAGCTCCACCGCGGACTTGGTGTCCAGGCCGCCGAGGGTGCACGGGCGGACGTCGGCGATACCGGTGAGCGGTCCGCCGGAGACGGCCACCACCAGGCAGTCGGGGGCCTCCGGGAGCAGCGCGTCGACCTGTTCGGCGCCGGGGGCGTCGTCCAGCAGGAGCAGCGTCCGCCGGCCGGCGAGAGCGGCGCGCAGCGCCTCGGTCAGGTCGTCCTCGGCGGCTCCGGCGGGGGTCGGCAGGCCGAGGGCGCCGAGCAGTTCGCGGGCGGCGCGCTCGACCGGGACGGGGTGCCGTCGGGCTCGCCGAGCCGTACCCGCAGCACCCCGTCGGGGTAACGCCCCGCGACCTGGCGGACGAGCTCCTCGGCCAGCGCGGTCCGTCCGGAACCGGGCCGGCCGGCGACCAGCAGCACCCGCGCGCGCGGGGCCTTGCGGCCGGAGAGGGTGTCCAGGCCCGCACGCTCGATGTCGGCGCGCAGCTCCTTCAACTCCCTTGTGCGGCCCAGGAATCCGTCCCCTGCGGCCGTGTGCGCGGACAGCCGCGCCTCGTCTGTGTCCACCGCCTGATCCGTCACGGGCCACACTCCCGTCCCACCGCACGCGCAAGCCCGCCGGATCTTCCGGTACGGGCGTTTCCAGAGCCTAGTTCACGCTCTGCGACGATCCGTGGGGAGCGCGGCGGACGGGTCGCCCGATCGGATCAGGCGATGGTCACACCAATGGGCGGACGCGGTGGGTTCAGGAGGTGAAGGGGCGTGCCGGCCAGGGCGCGTCGGCGGGCCGCAGGGCGTCCAGGCCGTCCCCTCCGCGGGCGGCGACCAGCGACAGGACGCCCACGACGAGGCAGTTGTTGTGCAGGTCACCGGCGAGGACCAGGCGCACCAGCTCGTCGACCGGCAGGCGCGCGTGCTCCATGTCGGTCTCCTCGTGCTCCGCCTCGAAGCGCTCCCCCTCGACCTCGGACAGGTCGCGGGCGAGGAAGATCCGCACCGCCTCGTCGCAGCCGCCGGGCGTGGTGTAGACGTCGGTCAGGACCCGCCAGTCCTCCGCCTTGACGTGCGCCTCCTCGTACAGCTCGCGCTGGGCGGCGTGCAGCGGGTTCTCGCCGGGTACGTCGAGCAGGCCGGCCGGGATCTCCCACAGCTTGTGCCGCACGGGGTGCCGGTACTGGTTGATCAGCAGGACCCGGTCCTCCTCGTCCAGGGCGAGGACGGCGACCGAGCCCGGATGGACCTGGTAGTCGCGGCGGACCACCGAGCCGTCGGGCATGACCACGTCGTCCGTGCGGACGGAGGTCTTGTTGCCCACGAAGGGGGTGTCCGTCGCCCGGATCTCCCACGCCTCGGCGGTGTCCTTGATCGTCATGCCCTGTCCTTCCACACGTGCAAGTGAGAAACCGGCCGATACGAAAGCCGGGGTGCCCACCTTTGAAGGTTCGCACCCCGGCCACCGTACAACTGGTGTGTTACTTCGAAGTCTTCCGCTCGACGGCCGCCTTCACGAGGCCGGCGAACAGCGGGTGCGGACGCGTCGGCCGCGAGCGCAGCTCGGGGTGCGCCTGCGTGGCGACCAGGTAGGGGTGCACGTCACGCGGGTACTCCACGTACTCGACGAGCTTGCCGTCCGGGGAGGTGCCGGAGAACAGGATGCCCGCCTTCTTCTCCAGCTCCGCGCGGTAGGCGTTGTTCACCTCGTAGCGGTGGCGGTGCCGCTCCTCGACGTACTCCCTGTCGTCGTAGACCTCGCGGACGATGGAGCCCTCGGCCAGCTTGGCCGGGTACATGCCGAGCCGCATGGTGCCGCCCATGTCGCCCTCGCCGGCGACGATGTCCATCTGCTCCGCCATGGTGGAGATGACCGGGTGGGCGGTGGCCGGGTCGAACTCGGTGGAGTTGGCGTCCTGGATGTCGGCCAGGTTGCGGGCGGCCTCGACCACGATGCACTGCAGGCCCAGGCAGAGGCCGAGCAGCGGGATCTTGTTCTCGCGGGCGTAGCGGATGGCGCCGACCTTGCCGGTCACACCGCGCTCGCCGAAGCCGCCCGGGATGCAGATGCCGTCCACGTCGCCGAGCTGCGCCTTGGCGCCGGCCGGGGTCTTGCAGTCGTCCGAGGTGACCCACTTGATCTTGACGCGGGCCTTGTTGGCGAAACCGCCGGCGCGCAGGGCCTCGGTGACCGACAGGTAGGCGTCGGGCAGGTCGATGTACTTGCCGACCAGGGCGAGGGTGATCTCGTGGTCGGGGTTGTGGACACGGTCGAGCAGGTCGTCCCACGTCGTCCAGTCGACGTCCCGGAAGGGCAGGTCGAGCTTGCGCACCACGTACGCGTCCAGGCCCTCGCCGTGCACGGTCTTCGGGATGTCGTAGATCGACCGGGCGTCGGGGCAGGCCACGACGGCGGCCTCGTCCACGTCGCACATCAGGGAGATCTTGCGCTTGATCGCGGTGGGGACCTCGCGGTCGCAGCGCAGCACGATGGCGTCCGGCTGGATACCGATGTTGCGCAGGGCGGCGACGGAGTGCTGGGTCGGCTTGGTCTTCAGCTCGCCGGACGGGCCGATGTACGGCAGCAGCGAGATGTGCACCACGAAGACGTTGTCCCGGCCGACCTCGTGGCGGACCTGGCGGACCGTCTCCAGGAACGGCAGCGACTCGATGTCGCCGACGGTACCGCCGACCTCGGTGATGACGACGTCCACCTCGTCGGTGGCCATGCGGCGGATGCGGTGCTTGATCTCGTTGGTGATGTGCGGGATGACCTGCACGGTGTCGCCCAGGTACTCGCCGCGCCGCTCCTTGGCGATCACGGTGGAGTACACCTGGCCGGTGGTGACGTTGGCGGTGCCGTCCAGGTCCCGGTCGAGGAAGCGCTCGTAGTGGCCGATGTCCAGGTCGGTCTCGGCGCCGTCGTTGGTGACGAACACCTCACCGTGCTGGAAGGGGTTCATCGTGCCCGGGTCGACGTTCAGGTACGGGTCGAGCTTCTGCATCACGACGCGCAGGCCGCGGGCCTTGAGCAGCATGCCCAGGCTGGAGGCGGTGAGGCCCTTGCCGAGAGAGGAGGCGACACCCCCGGTGACGAAGATGTGCTTGGTCGTCGTAGATTTCGGCGGCATGGCCAAGAGGGGGCTCCCGTGGTCGCTGGCTGTCGTGCGGTACGGCTTCCGGCCCGGAAGACACTGTGCTTCCGGCCGTCGGTGCCGTCGCTGCGGTTCGGGGGTTTCAGGCCCACCGGTCCACGGGCTACCAGGGTATCAGCGCCCGAGCGCGATGGCTTCCGGCCACGCTCCGCGCTTCCCCGGCTACGGCGTGGCGCGCGACACCTGTCATCACGGGCGCGCTCGGGTCACACTGGTTTTACCCGCTGCTCACTCGTTCGGCCCACACGGGTTGCCCGGAGCGGCACGCAGATCATCTACGTGCGTCGTATCCTGCTCGGACACTCGCTGCCGAGCCCGGCCGGAACGACGGCACACCCCCGCCACCATCATCCGGAACAACGAGAGCGCGGCAGTTCGTTGAGCAAGGACTGTCGTGTTGCCCCAGGGCTCGGCGGACTGCTTTGCTTCACCGCTCAACGACGCATAACAACGACCCCTTGACCGCACTAGCGACAGCCCCCCTGCGCGGGGGTGACGTGGCCGTTCGACTGGAGTTGCACGTGGCCGGGCGCATCGAAGACTACGCACTCATCGGAGACATGCAGACCGCCGCACTGGTCTGCCGGGACGGCACAGTCGACTGGCTGTGCCTGCCCCGCTTCGACTCGCATGCCATCTTCGCCGGCCTGCTGGGCACCGAGGAACACGGTTTCTGGCGGCTCGGCCCGGCGCACGCCGCCGACGTCGAGCCGCCCACGGCCGCCCGGCGGAGCTACCGCGGCGACTCGCTGATCCTGGAATCGGAGTGGGACACCCCGCGCGGCACGGTCCGCGTGACCGATTTCATGCCCCCGCGTGACGGCGCCCCCCAGCTGATCCGGATCGTGGAGGGCGTCACCGGCCGGGTGCCGATGCGCTCGGCCCTGCGGATGCGGTTCTCCTACGGCCGGGTCGTGCCGTGGGTGCACAAGCACGAGGGCCGCACGGTGGCCGTCGCGGGCCCCGACTCGGTGTGGTTCGACACGGAGGCGGAGACCTACGGGAAGTCGCTGACCACCTACGCCGACTTCACGGTCGCCCCGGGCGACCGCATCGCCTTCACCATCTCCTGGCAGCCCTCGCACAAGGAGGCGCCGCCGCTGCCCGAGCCGGAGACCTCGCTGGAGGCGACGGAGGACTTCTGGCGCGAGTGGGTCGAGCACTGTACGTACCACGGCCCGTACCGCGAGGCGGTGGTCCGCTCCCTGATCACCCTGAAGGCGCTGACGTACGCCCCGACGGGCGGCATCGTCGCCGCTCCGACCACCTCGCTGCCCGAGGACATCGGCGGGGTGCGCAACTGGGACTACCGCTACACCTGGCTGCGGGACGCGGCGATCACCCTGTCCTCGCTGCTGCGCACCGGCTACCGCGAGGAGGCCCGCGCCTGGCGCGAGTGGCTGCTGCGCGCGGTCGCCGGCGACCCGGAGAACCTGCAGATCATGTACGGCCTGGCCGGCGAGCGGGAGCTGGGCGAGGCCGAGCTGGACTGGCTGCCGGGCTACGAGAACTCGGCCCCGGTCCGCGTCGGCAACGGCGCCGCCCACCAGCTCCAGCTGGACGTGTACGGCGAGGTCACCGAGGCCCTGCACCTGGCGCACATGACCGGCCTGGCCCGCCACGACTACGCCTCGCTGCTCCAGCTGAAGCTGATCCGCTACCTGGAGGACCACTGGCAGGAGCCCGACGAGGGCATCTGGGAGGTGCGCGGCCCGCGCCGGCACTTCGTGCACTCCAAGGTCATGGCCTGGGTCGCCGTCGACCGCACCATCAAGCTGATCGAGTCCGGTGACGCGGACGGCCCGCTGGAGCGCTGGAAGGAACTGCGCGACGACATCCACCGGGACGTGTGCGAGAAGGGCTACGACAAGGAGCGCAACACCTTCACCCAGTCCTACGGCTCGCAGGAACTGGACGCCTCGCTGCTGCTCATCCCGCAGATGGGCTTCCTGCCACCGGACGACAAGCGGGTGATCGGCACCATCGAGGCGATCCAGCGCGAGCTGTCCACGACGGACGGGTTCATCCTGCGCTACCCGACCGAGGGCGCGCACGAGGGCGTCGACGGCCTGCCCGGCGACGAAGGCGCGTTCCTCGCCTGCTCGTTCTGGATGGCGGACGACCTGGCGATGATCGGCCGGGTCGACGAGGCCCGCAAACTGTTCGAGAGGCTCCTCGCGCTGCGCAACGACCTCGGGCTGCTCGCCGAGGAGTGGGACCCGCGCCTGCAGCGGCAGGTCGGCAACTTCCCGCAGGCCTTCAGCCACGTGCCGCTGATCGACACCGCGCTGCGGCTGACGGCCTCGGGCGCCTACGGCGGCTGAGCAGGAGCACCGGGCCGCGCGCGCCTACGCTGGGAGAGTCACCCAGCCCCTGCACGGAAGGGGGCGGCCATGGCTCCCCCATCGAAGGCGGGCGCGGCCCTCGTCGCGCTGCGCGAGGATCTGGTCGGGGACGTGTTCGCCCCCGGGGACCCGGGCTACGACGAGGCCCGTACCGTCTTCAACGCGATGATCGACCGCAGGCCGGCGGTCATCGCCCAGTGCGCGGACGCCACGGACGTGGTCCGCGCGGTGCGCTTCGGCAGGGAACTGGACCTGCACATCGCGGTACGCGGCGGCGGCCACAGCGTGGCCGGGTCGGCGCTCGGCGACGGCGCGCTCGTGGTGGACCTGCGCCGGATGCACCGGGTGACCGTGGACCCGGCCGCCGAGGCGGCCCGGGTCGAGGGCGGTGCCACGATGAGCCATCTGGACCGGGCCACCCAGCGCCACGGCCTCGCGACCACCGGCGGACGCGCCTCCACCACCGGTGTGGGCGGGTTCGTCCTGGGCGGCGGCACCGGCTGGCTGGACCGGGCCTTCGGACTCGCCGTCGACAACCTCCTCGGCGTCGAGCTGGTGACCGCGGACGCCGAGCGCGTGCACGCGAACCCCGACGAGAACCCCGAGCTGTTCTGGGCCCTGCACGGCGGCGGCGGCAACTTCGGGATCGCGACCGCGCTCACTCTTCAGCTGCACGAACTGCCGGAGTTCTCCATCGTGCTGCTGATGTACCAGCCGCAGTTCGGGCCGGACGTGATCCGCACCTACCGCGAGGTCATCCGCACCGGACCGGACGAGCTGAGCGGCGCGGCGCTGTACATCACCGGCCCGCCCGAGGAGTTCACCCCGCCCGAGCTGGTGGGCAAGCTGGTGTGCGCCGCCCTGCTGACCTACGCGGGCGGCGAGGACGACCTGCGCAAGCTCGCCGAGCCGCTGCTGGCGCTGCCGCACGAGGTGGAGCTGGCCGGTGACATGCCGTACGCCGACGTGCAGTGCATGCTCGACGATCCGCCCGGGCTGCGGAACTACTGGTCGGCGGAGTATCTGAGCGGGCTGCCGGACGACCTGGTGGACGTCTTCTGCGCCCGCGCCGACAGCATGCCGGTGCCGACCAGCACCCAGCACCTGCTGTTCCCGCAGGGCGGCGCGATCGCCGCGGGCCCGCACGAGTACCCGGTGCCGTACCGGGACGCGGCGTGGGCCGCGCACCCGTTCGCCATCTGGGCGGATCCGGCCGACGACGAGCGGGCCGTCGCCTGGGTCCGGGACGTGCGGGCGGACGTCCGGCCGTGGAGCACCGGGGCGGTCTACCTCAACTTCATCGGCGACGAGGGCCGGGAGCGGGTCCGGGCGGGCCTGGGCGAGGAGAACGCGCTGCGTCTGGAGAAGGTGAAGCGGCGGTACGACCCGGACAACGTGTTCCGCTTCAACCACAACATCCGGCCCGTGTAGCCGACCGCCGCGAACGGCCCGGAGCCGAAGCTGTCCTCGGGGCGTTTGCGCAGGTAGCGTCCGCTGCATGGACAGCCGTACGGACAACCGATTCGACACCCAGGGCGCCGGGATCACCGTGCAGCGGGCGCTGGAGCTGCCCGGTCTGCGCAGTGGTCTGCCGGAGATCCTGGCGGGCGGCGACCGGCTGGGGCGCACGGTGCGCTGGGTGCACGCGGGCGAGGTGCCGAACATCGCCTCGCTGCTCAAGGGCGGCGAGCTGCTGCTCACCACCGGCTACGGCCTCGGCACCCGCCCGGCCGAGCAGCGGGCCTTCGTCCGGACCCTCGCCGAGCGCGGGATCGCCGCACTGGTGGTGGAGCTGGGCCCGCGCTTCACCCGGCTGCCCTCGGCCCTGGTGGACACGGCCCGCACGGCCGGTCTGCCGCTGGTCCAGCTGCACCGCGAGGTGCCGTTCGTGACGGTGACGGAGGAGATCCACACCGAGATCGTCAACGGGCACTACGCGCTGCTCCAGCGCGCCGACGAGGTGCACCGCCGCTGTACCGAGGCCCTGCTGGGGGGCGGCGGGGTGCCGCAGGTGCTGGGCATCCTGGCCGACTTCGGTGACAACCCGGTGTTCCTGGAGACCGCCGACGGCCGGCTGTTGTACGCCGCCGGTTCCGGGCCGGAGGGCGCGGACCCGCTGCAGGTGTGGGAGGGGCTGCGCGGCCCGCACAAGGACGCACCGCCGCCCGCCGGTTCCGTGCTGGTGGACGTGCCCGGGGGCGGTCCGGGTACGCCGGGTTCGGTCCGTGCCCGGCTGGTGCTGCTGCCGGTCCGCTCGCCGCTGTCGCCGGTGCACCGGATCGCCGCCGACCGGGCCGCGGGCATCCTGGCCGTGGTGCTGATGCAGGCCCGGCAGGAGGAGGAACTCGCGGCGCGCGGACGCGGGGACTTCCTCACCGACCTCGCCGAGGGCCGTATCGCGGCGGAGGACGCCCCGGCACAGGCCCGGGTCCTCGGCTTCCGGCCCGGCGAGAGCCCGTTGCTGCCCGTCGTCATGCGGATCGGTGACTCCCTGTCGCCCGGCGGCGGCTGGGCCGTGCTGGCCCGGGCGGTCTCGGAGGAACTGGCCGCGGTGGGCGTGCCGGTGCTGCTCGGCGTCAGACCGGTGGAGGGCCGGGTCCTGGTGCTGCTGGGGCTGCGGGCGGAGTCCGAACGTCCGGCGATCGCGGACCGGGTGGCGGCGGCGCTGCGGACGGGGGTGGAGCGCGCCGGGATGCGGCGGCCGGGCTCGCCGCCGCCGGTGGTCGTGGTCGGTGTGGCCGGCGGCTGGGCCGCGGCCTCGGCGGGGCTGCGGCACGCTGCGGAGACGGCGACGGCGGCCCAGGGCCTGACCGACCGGCCCTGGTACGACGCCCGCCGCCTCGACATCGACCTGCTGCTGTGGCGGCTGCGCGACCATCCCGACCTGGCGGCCTTCGTGGACCGTGCGATCGGCCCGCTGCGCGACCACGACCGCCGCTCCAAGCCGCCGCTGCTGCCGACCCTGGAGACCTACCTGGCACACGCCGGCCGCAAGGCGGAGACGGCCCGGGAACTGCACCTGAACCGGCAGACGCTCTACAACCGCCTCGCCCGCATCGGCGAGTTGCTCGGCACCGACCTCGACGACCCGCAGACGGTCCTGGCGTTGAGCCTGGCCCTGCGCGCCCGCCGCCATGTCCCCTAGGAACGGGCGGCGTCAGGCGAGCGGCCGGGGCTGCGTCAACTCGTCGTACACGCTGAGCACCTGGGCGACCGTCTCGTCCTCCGTCGGCCAGGTGGCCGCCTGCCGGACACCTCGCTCCCGCAGCAGCTCCCGCCGCTCGGGATCACCGAGCAGCCCGACCACGCACCGCGCGAGCGTCTCCGCGTCGCCGTACGGGACGAGCTCGGCCGCGTCGCCCACGAGGTCGGGGACACCGCCGACGCGGGTCGCGACGAGCGGTACGCGCGCGTACAGCGCCTCCTGGGCGAGCACGGACCGCGATTCCCAGCGGCTGGTGACCAGGGCCAGATCGGCGGCGGCGAG
The DNA here is from genome assembly GCF_025642175.1 of Streptomyces albidicamelliae. Taxonomy (NCBI): domain Bacteria; kingdom Bacillati; phylum Actinomycetota; class Actinomycetes; order Kitasatosporales; family Streptomycetaceae; genus Streptomyces; species Streptomyces albidicamelliae. The sequence continues at coordinate 2,125,611 of NZ_CP106795.1, forward strand.
GAGTTCGGGCACGTCCTCACGGTGGCCGAGGAGCCGCACCGGCAGACCCTCGTCCTCGATGCGCCGTTGCATGAGCGGCCGCAGCGGTCCCTCCCCCGCGACGACGACCAGCGGCACGGGGTCCAGGTCGCGCCAGGCGCGGGCCGCGTCCAGCAGCACCTCGTAGCCGCGGTGCCCGTCGAGCGAGCCGACGGCGAGGAGCAACGGGCGGCCGGTGGTGCCGAGTTCGGCGCGCACCTTGGGCCGCGGCCGGTCGGGGTCCGCGGGCTCGACGGGCCCGCGCCGGCCCGGCAGGCCGACCGCCGAGAGCCGGGCGTCCCGCGCGCCGTGCCGCCGTGCCCGGTCGACCAGGTCGGAGCTGGTGCCGAGCACCACCGCCGCCGTCCGCACCACCCGCCGCTCCAGCAGCCGCAGCAGATGCGCCCGCGCGCCCTCGGCCCGTGCCCGGTTGTGCCAGGTGACCACCAGCGGGGTGTCGCGCCCGCCGAGCGCGAGCACGGCCCGGAAGGAGGCGTGCAGCCCGTGCGCGTGCACCAGGTCGGCGTCGGCGCAGGCCGCCCGGAGCGCGGCCACCGAGGCGGGGTCGCTGCTGCGGGGCACGTGGACGTGCTCGGCGCCGGACCCGGTGAAGTCGTAGGTGCGGTCGGCCTCGACGGGGGCGCACACCGTGACCCGCACGCCCCGCGCGACGAGTCCCCCGGCGAGGGAGCGCACGTGCGCGCTGCTGCCGGCGTTGCCTCCGCCCAGCACCTGCACGGTGCGCAGCAGCGACTGGCCGTGCGGTGCGTTGCTGCTCACGGGGCTCAACGGGCCGGGGCTCCTGGTTCGGCGGGGGCGGTCACGACGACGCGGGTGGTCACGAGGAAACGTACAGAAGGTAGCGGGCTCAGGGGGGCGGAAGGACGTACCCCGCGTGCCTGCGGCGCGGACCGCTCCGGCCCGCCGCCCGCCCCCTGTTCCCCGCCAAGCATGCCAGGCGGCCCGGCCGTTGCGGGAACACGGGAGGGCGCATACCGCGGCGGGCCGGGGCAATGCGCCGGAGCACGTCACCCACACGGGTGAGAGAAACCCCGCCACGGCCCCACCGTCGCCGCGGAGGCGACGGGGCGAACGCTCAGCACACGCGGGTACGACCGTCCCGGCCGCTCACCGGGCCCCCGCCCACGCGGACACCCGGCCCCCGTACGCGGCGGCGGCCACGGCGGCGACGGCGTGCGCGAGGAGACCCGCGCGCCGGTTGCTCGCGACCACGGCGGTGCCGAGCGCCGCTCCGAGCGCGTGCGCCCCGGTGTCCCCGAGCATCACACGCTCACCGGCGTCGTCGGGCAGGACGGCCGCGGCGGCCCCCAGGGCGGCCGCGGTCAGTTCGCCGCCCGGCCCCTTCCGCAGCAGTCCGGGCGCCCCGAGCGCGAGCACCGCGCCCGCGGTCCGTCCGGGGCGGACGTCGAGGAGATTGGCGAAGTGGGCGGATCCGGCGATGACGACCCCGGCCAGCACCCGGTCGGCGGGCCGTTCCTTCATCAGGGCACCGGCCAGCAGCCCCGCGGCCGATATACCGAACAGCTTGACGGCGCCACTGGTCACCTCGCCGCCCCGCAGGGCACCGAGATGCGCCCGGAACCCGCGCCGGTGGTCCCCGGCGACGTCGTCGTACGCGCCGCAGGCACCGGCCACCAGCACCGCGAGCCCGGCGGCGGGGTGGACCCGGGCGGCTCCCACCGCCGCGCCCACCGCCGACGCGGGACCGGCGTACAGCCCGACCGTCCGCCCGGCGTGGTTCGTCCGCTCCCAGCGTGCCCGGGTGCCGGGAGCGCGGGCGCGCAGCGCGGCCATGCCGGCGCCGGTGACGGCGGCGGCGAGCGCGAAGGAGCCGGCGCGGCTCGTCACCGGTCGGTCCGGGCCGTCTCCAGGAGTTCCTCCGCGTGCGCGCGGGCCGTCTCGGAGTCCTCCTGGCCCGCCAGCATCCGGGACAGCTCGCGGATGCGCTCCTCGCCCTCCAGGACCTTCACGCCGGACCGGGTGACCGACCCGTCGTTGGTCTTCTCGACCAGCAGCTGCCGGTCGGCGAAGGCGGCCACCTGGGGCAGGTGGGTGACGACCACGACCTGCGCGGTCCGGGCGAGCTTCGCCAGGCGCCGCCCGATCTCGACCGCGGCCTTGCCGCCGACACCCGCGTCGACCTCGTCGAAGAGGTACGTCGGCACCGGGTCGGTGCCCGCGAACACGACCTCCACGGCCAGCATCACGCGGGACAGCTCACCGCCGGAGGCGCCCTTGGCGATGGGCCGCGGCGGTGCCCCCGGGTGCGGGGCGAGCAGCAGTTCCACCTCGTCGACGCCCGAGGGCCCGTACGCGACCGCGCGTCCGCCGACCTCGACGCCCTCGGGGTCCTCGGTCTGCCGGATGGCGAAGGACACGCGCGCGTGGGGCATGGCGAGGGAGGCCAGCTCGGCGGTCACGGCCGCCGCGAACCGTTCGGCGGCCCCGGTCCGCGCGTCGGTCAGCGCCTGCGCCAGCCCGCCCAGCTCGGTCCGCAGCGCGTCCCGCTCGGCGGTCAGTTCGCCGAGCCGCTCGTCGTCGCCGTCCAGCTCGGTGAGGCGCGTGGCACTCTGCTCGGCCCACGCGAGGACCGCGTTCACGTCCTCGCCGTACTTGCGCGTCAGCGCGGTCAGCGCGGCCCTGCGCTCCTCCACCGCGGAGAGCCGCAGCGGGTCGGCGTCGAGATCGTCGGCGTATCCGGCCAGCTCACCGGCCACGTCACCGAGCAGGATGCCGATCTCCCCGATCCGGTCGGCGAGCGCGGCCAGTGCCGGATCGTGCGACCGCACGGCCTCCAGGGCCCGGTGGGCGCCCGCGACGAGGGTCGAGGCGTCGATCCCCTCGGGGTCCTCGGGGTTGCCGGCCAGGGCGGCGTGCGCGGCCGTCGCGGCGGACGACAGGGCCTCGGCGTGCCCCAGCCGCTCCGCCTCCTCGGCCAGCTCGGTGTCCTCACCGGCCCGCGGCTCGACGGCGGCGACCTCATCGAGGCCGTACCGCAGCAGGTCGGCCTCCTGCGCACGCTCACGCGCGCGCGTGGTGATCTCCTCCAGCTCGGTGGCTACGGCCCGCAGGCGCCGGTAGGCCTCGGTGTACTTGGTGAGCGGTACGGCGACCGTGTCGCCCGCGTACCGGTCGAGGGCCTGCCGCTGCCGGGACAGCTTCAGCAGCCCCTGCTGGTCGGTCTGCCCGTGCACCGCGACCAGGTCGTCGGCCAGCTCGGCGAGCAGTCCCACGGGCACGCTGCGTCCACCCAGGTGCGCCCGGGAGCGGCCCTCGGCGGACACGGTGCGGCTGATCAGCAGCGCGCCGTCGTCCAGCTCGGCGCCGGCCTCCTCGGCCCGTACGACGGCGGAGGCACCCGCGGGCACGGCGATCCGCCCCTCCACGACCGCCTTGTCGGCCCCGATCCGCACCAGCGCCGGGTCCGCCCGGCCGCCGAGCAGCAGCCCGAGGCTGGTGACCACCATGGTCTTGCCCGCACCCGTCTCACCGGTGACGGCGGTGAACCCCGGTGACAACTCGACGACGGCATCGTCGATGACCCCGAGTGACCGTATCCGCATCTCCTCCAACACGGAACAGACCATACGAGGTCCGGGGCGGGGAGTGCACACAGGCCGCCCCTATCACTCCGGCGAGTGGTCCCGATCCGCCGGCGGACGCTAGTGGGGCGCTCCCCGCCAGCCGGTGGTGGGCAGCGCGAACTTCGCCACGATCCGGTCGGTGAAGGACGAGTGGTGCAGCCGGGCCAGCCGCACCGGTACGGCGCCGCGCCGCACCTCCACCCGCGCCCCGGGCGGCAGCTCGACGGTCCGGCGGCCGTCGCACCACAGCACGCCCGGCGGGACGTGCGGCAGCACCTCCACGGCGAGCACCGAGTCCGGCGAGGTCACCAGCGGCTTCGCGAACAGGGCGTGGGCACTGATCGGCACCATCAGCAACGCCTCCACCTCGGGCCACACCACCGGGCCGCCGGCGGAGAACGCGTACGCCGTGGACCCGGTGGGCGTCGACAGCACGACACCGTCGCAGCCGAACCCCGTCACCGGACGCCCGTCGATCTCCAGCACGACCTCGAGCAGCTTCTCCGCGCCGGCCTTCTGCACGGCCGCCTCGTTCAGCGCCCAGTCCGTGTGCACGATGTCGCCGTTGCGGTGCACGACGACGTCGACGGTCATCCGCTCCTCGACCTCGTACGACCGCGCCACCACCCGGTCGACGACCCGGTCCAGGTCGTCCCGCTCGGCCTCCGCGAGGAAGCCGACGCGCCCGAGGTTGACGCCCAGCATCGGCACCCCGGAGGCCCGGGCGAACTCGGCGCCGCGCAGGAGCGTGCCGTCACCGCCGAGGACGATCAGCAGCTCGCAGCCGTCGAGGCACTGCGGGGTGGCCTCCTTGACCAGCCGCACCTCGTCCGGCAGCGGCAGGTCGCGGGCCTCCTCCTCCAGCACCCGCACCCCGATGCCGTGCCGCAGCAGGCCCTTGACGACGAGTTCCGCACTGCGGATCGCCGCGGGCCGCCCGGTGTGGGCCAGCAGGAAAACCGTACGCGCCTGGTTCTGTGTCAACGCGGCCCCTCCGCCACTGCACGGTCGACGTCGGCCGGGTCCAGTGCGGGTGCCCCGGACCGCAGCCAGAGAAAGTACTCCACATTGCCCGACGGGCCGGGCAGCGGACTCGCGGTGACCCCCCGCACCCCGAGCCCCAGCTCCCAGGCCTTGTCGGCCACTCCCCGCACGGCCTCCGCCCGCAGCTGCGGACTCCGTACGACACCCCCGCTGCCGAGCCGTTCCTTCCCCACCTCGAACTGCGGCTTGACCATCATCACCAGGTCGGCGTCCGGTTTCACGCACCGCTTCAGGGCGGGCAGCACCAGCCCGAGCGGGATGAAGGACAGATCGCCCACGACAAGATCCACAGGTTCCCCATCGATCGCCTCAAGCGTCAACTCGCGTACGTTCGTACGGTCCTTGACGGTGACGCGTTCATCGCTCTGCAGAGTCCAGGCGAGTTGGCCGTAACCGACGTCCACCGCGACGACGTGCGTGGCGCCCGCGCGCAGCAGGACGTCGGTGAAGCCGCCGGTGGAGGCGCCGGCGTCGAGCGCGCGCCGGCCCTCGACGACGAGTCCCTGCGGGACGAAGGCCGCCAGCGCGCCGGCCAGCTTGTGGCCGCCGCGGGACACGTAGTCGGGGTCGCTGTCGTCGGCCTGCACCACGATCGGGGCGGCGGTCTCGACCTGCGTGGCCGGCTTGGTCGCGACGGTCCTGTCGACGGTGACCCGCCCGGCGGCGATCAGCTGGCTGGCGTGCTCGCGCGAACGCGCGAGCTTCCGGCGGACCAGCTCCGCGTCGAGACGGCGGCGTGCGACTCCTGCCACGTTCGGTTCAGCTCCTGCTCTGGTGGTGCGTCGGTGAGGGCCCCGGAGGTCCCGGGCGGGCGTCGAGCGCGGTGAGCGCGTCGCGCAGCCCCCGGTGTACATCCTCGTACACCTCGATGTGGCCGTCGGTGGCGAGGTGGTCGACGTCGGCCACCCGCTCCAGCTGGGCGTCCACCTCGGCGTTGCCGGTGGGGGTGCGGGGGACGTCCAGGGGGGCCGGGGCGGCGGGGTCGTACTCCGGCTCCGGTTCCGCCTCGGTGACGACCGCCGCGGCCTGCGTGACGGCCTGGGCCTCGGACACGGACTCGCTCATGCCCAGACGCTACCGCGAACCGCTGGGGTACCGTCGGTGGCGATGGCCACGATCGAGGAGTGCCGGGCGGCACTGGGAAAGCTTTCGGACAACATGCGGGGCGCCGAGGGCGACGTGCGCGCGGCCGCCGCCCTGGACCGCTCGGTGAGCTGTCACATCACCGATCTCGACGTCACCTTCGAGGGCCGGATGACCGGTGGCCGGATCGAGGTCGACGACACCCACCCCGGGCCGCCCCGCGAGAGGGCGCAGATCCGGCTCGCCATGGCCGGCGACGACCTGGTGGCCCTGGTGGGCGGCGACCTGAACTTCGCGACGGCCTGGGGCAGGGGCCGGGTGCGGCTGGAGGCGAGCCTGCTGGACCTGTTCCGGCTCAGGAAGCTGCTGTGACCCGTGCCCGGCGCGCGGCCGGCACGACCAGCGGGGTCCCGGTCTCGGGGTCCTCGATGACCTGACAGCGCAGCCCGAAGACCTCCTCCACCAGCTCGGCGGTCACGATCTCGGCCGGGGCGCCCTCGGCGATCACCCGGCCACCGCGCAGGGCGACGAGGTGGGTGGCGTAGCGCGCCGCGTGGTTCAGGTCGTGCAGGATGGCGACGAGGGTGCGGCCCTGGGTCTCGTGCAGGTCGGCGCACAGGTCGAGGACGTCGATCTGGTGCTGGATGTCGAGGTAGGTGGTCGGCTCGTCGAGCAGGAGCAGCGGGGTCTGCTGGGCCAGGGCCATGGCGATCCACACGCGCTGCCGCTGGCCGCCGGACAGCTCGTCCACGTACCGGTCGCCGAGTTCGGCGACGCCGGTCCGCCGCATCGACTCCTGCACGACCCGCTCGTCCTCCGCTGACCACTGGCGCAGCAGCCCCTGGTGCGGGTAGCGGCCCCGCCCGACGAGGTCGGCGACCGTGATGCCGTCGGGCGCGACGGACGACTGCGGGAGCAGCCCCAGGGTCCGCGCGACCTTCTTCGCGGGCATCGACCGGATGGCCTGCCCGTCGAGCAGCACCCGGCCCTGGCTGGGCCTGAGCATCCGGGACAGCGCCCGCAGCAGCGTCGACTTGCCGCACGCGTTGGGGCCGACGATCACCGTGAAGGAGTTGTCGGGGATCTCCACCGAGAGTTCCTCGGCGATCACGCGCTGGTCGTAGGCGAGGGTGACGTTCTCGGCGGACAGGCGGTTCACAGTGCTCCTAGGGGTGTTCGGGTGCGGATCGCGCACAGCCGGCTCCGTGCCGCTGGTCCCGGGTTCCGCGGCGCTCATATCCGGCCCGCCCTGCGCTCGGTGACGAGCAGCCACAGGAGATAGGCGCCGCCGAGGACGCCGGTGACCACGCCGACGGGCAGCTGGTCGGCGCCGAAGGCCCGCTGCGAGACCCAGTCGGCCGCGACGAGCAGCGCGGCGCCCATGCAGAGGGAGGCCACCAGGTTCGGGCCGGGCGAACGGGTCAGGCGCCGGGCGAGCTGGGGCGCGGTGAGCGCGACGAAGCCGACGGGCCCGGCGGCGGCGGTCGCGGCGGCGGTGAGCAGGACCGCGCAGACCATCAGCACGAGCCGGACGCGCTGCACGCGCACACCGAGGGCGCCCGCGACGTCGTCGCCCATCTCCATCATCCGCAGACCGCGCGCGTTGGCGAGGACCAGCGGGACGAGGACCGCGCACAGGGCGAGCAGCGGCCACACCTGCGACCAGTCGCGGCCGCTCAGCGAGCCCGTCATCCACACCACCGCGCGGGTCGCGTCGACCAGGTCGGCCTTGGTGAGCAGATAGCCGTTGACCGCCGTGACGACCGCGGACACGCCGATGCCGACCAGGACCAGCCGGTACCCGTGCACGCCCTGCTTCCAGGCGAGCAGGTAGATCGCGAGACCGGTCACCAGACCGCCGATCAGCGCACCGGCGGTCACCTGGGTGGCGCTGCCGGACATCAGCACGATCACGACGAGCGCGCCGGCCGTCGAGCCCTGCGACAGACCGAGCACGTCCGGGCTGCCCAGCGGGTTGCGGGAGACGGCCTGGAACAGGGCGCCGCCCAGCCCGAGCGAGGCGCCGACGAGCAGGCCGACGAGCACCCGCGGCAGCCGCAGCTCGTTGACGATGAAGTCCTGGTACGCGGTGCCGTTCCCGGCGAGCGTCCGCAGCACGTCGGCGGCGGGGATCTTCGCGTCGCCGGTGCCGATCAGCGCGACGGCCGCGGCGAGCGCGGCGGCCAGCAGCAGGACGACGACGATCAGCGCACGCGGGTCCAGGCGCAGCGAGAGACCGCCGGGGGTGCGTACGGCACGGCTCGTGGAGCGAGTCTTCACAGCTGGGCCGTCCTCCGCCGTCGTACGAGATGGATGAAGACCGGACCGCCGATGATCGCGGTGACGATGCCGACCTGTAGCTCCGAGGGCCGGGCCGCGATCCGGCCGATCACGTCGGCGCCGAGCAACAGCACGGGTGACAGGACCGTCGCGTACGGCAGGATCCAGCGCAGGTCGGGGCCGGTGAAGGAGCGCACGACGTGCGGCACCATCAGGCCGACGAACAGGATCGGTCCGCAGGCGGCGGTCGCGGCACCGCACAGCACGGTGGCGGCCAGCATGGCCAGGGCGCGGGTGCGGTTGAGGTCGGCACCGAGGGCGCGGGCGGTGTCGTCGCCCATCTCCACGGCGTTCAGCGGCCGGGCCAGCGCGAGCGCGAGGAGCGTGCCGACCGCGAGGAAGGGCAGCACCTGCACGATGGTCGAGTCGGTGGCCGACGCCAGCGAACCGACCGTCCAGAAGCGCATCCGGCTCAGCGCCGCGTCGTCCAGGATCATCACGGCCTGCAGATAGCCGTAGAGGGCCGCGCTGACGGCCGTGCCGGCGAGCGCCAGCCGTACCGGGGTGGCACCCCGGCTGCCGCCGAGGAACCACACCAGGGCGCCGACCGCCGCCGCGCCCAGGAAGGCGAACCACACATAGCCCGTCAGGCTGGTGACGCCGAAGAAGCTGATGGCGGTGACGACGGCCGCGGAGGCACCGGCGTTGATGCCGAGCAGTCCGGGGTCGGCCAGCGGATTGCGGGTGAGCGCCTGCAGCACCGCGCCGGCGAGCCCGAGCGCGGCGCCGACCAGCAGACCGAGGACCGTGCGCGCGAGCCGCTCGTCCACGACGACGTCCCCGTACGTCCCCGTGTCGTGGAACAGACCGTGCCAGACCTGGTCCGGCGACAGGGCCTTCGCCCCGACCGCGATGCTCGCCACGGCGACGAGCACCAGGATCGCGACCGAGAGCAGGAGCCCAAGGGCCCGCGCCGCCCGGCGGGTTGGGGGCGCGGGGGCGGACTCCGCGCACTGTTCCGGAGGACTGTCGACCAACACGTGGTTAGGTTAGCCTACCCTCGCATGCGATCTCGATCCCCGGTCGCCCTCCGTTCGTCCGGTCCGCCCCGGCCGGATCCGCGGCCGGCCCCGGGTTCGTTCACGCCGAGGCGGGCCGGCTCACAGGCCGAGGCGGGCCAGCGCCTTGCCACCGTCCAGCTCGCACGCCCCGTCACCGGCCGCCGCCCAGGCCGCCGCGCACAGGGCGCGCAGTCCGTCCAGCGCCGCCGCGCCGCCGCCGTCGACCTCCAGCCGCTCCGTGCCGGCCCGCGCCGTCCACTCGCCGCACCGGAAACCGTCCCCGTCCCGCGTCACCTCGGGCTGCGCGGCGAGCAGTCCGCGCAGATCGCCGTCGACATAGGTCGGCCGGTGCCGGGGCGGCGCCGCGAGCAGCTGCGCGCCGTCGGTGACACCGGTCAGCACGAGCAGCGAGTCCACCCCGCCGTTGAACGCGCCCTCGATGTCCGTGTCCAGCCGGTCTCCGACCACCAGCGGCCGCTTCGCGCCGGTCCGGATGATCGTCTCCTTGTGCATCGGGGGCAGCGGCTTGCCCGCCACCTGCGGCTCGGCACCGGTCGCGATCCGCACGACCTCCACCGCCGCCCCGTTGCCCGGGGCGATGCCCCGCCCGCTCGGGATCGTCAGGTCGGTGTTGGACGCGAACCACGGCACGCCACGCGCGACGGCGTACGACGCCTCGGCGAAACGCCCCCACGGCAGATCCGGACCGCCGTACCCCTGCACCACCGCCACCGGGTCGTCGTCCGCCGACTCCACCGGCGTCAGCCCGCGCTCGCGCAGCGCCACCCGCAAGCCCTCACCACCGATCACGAGCACCCGCGCCCCGGCGGGCACCTGCTCGCTGATCAGCCGCGCGACGGCCTGCGCCGAGGTGATGACGTCCGCCGCCCCCGTCGGTATGCCCAGCTCCGTCAGATGGCCGGCCACGGCGTCCGGCGTACGCAGCGCGTTGTTCGTGACGTACGCCAGATGCATCCCGCCCGAGCGTGCCTCCTCCAGCGAGTCCACGGCGTGCGCGATCGCGTTCCCGCCCGCGTACACCACCCCGTCCAGATCGAGCAGCGCCGTGTCGTACGCCTCGCTCAGGGGCCGCGCACTGCCCTCGGGACTCGTCCTGACGCCCTGGCTCATGTCCACATCGCTCCTCGTTCACTCGCTTTCCCCCGATCATCCCGCATGCCACCGACACACGTACGATGCCGGGATGAACACTGCAGGTCACTCGGAAGCAACGGCGCGCCGAGGGCTGGAACTCACCCCGTTCCGGGGCCTCCGGTACGACCCCGACCGGGTCGGCAGCCTGGCTTCCGTCACCTCTCCGCCGTACGACGTCGTCGTACGCCCCGACGGGGTGCACCACCTCCAGTCGGCGGATCCGCACAACATCGTCCGGCTGATTCTGCCGCAGGCCGGCACCCCGAGCGCCCGCACCGAACAGGCCGCCGACACCCTGCGCCGCTGGCTGGACGAGGGCATCCTCACCGCCGACGCCGAGCCGGGCCTCTACGTGTACGAGCAGCGGGACGGCGACGGCATGATCCAGCGCGGTGTCATCGGCGCGCTGCGGGTCTCCGACCCCGAGGACGGGGTGGTCCTGCCGCACGAGGACGTCATGCCGCCGGTGGTGGCGGACCGCGCGGCCCTGATGCGCGCCACACGCGCCAACCTGGAACCGCTGCTGCTGACCTACCGCGGCAACGGCGCGGCGGCGGACGTCGTCGAGCGCACGGTCGAGCGCCCGCCCCTGCTGGCGACGACCACCGAGGACGGCTACCGGCACCGGCTGTGGGCGGTCACCGACTCCGCCGAACTCGGCCTCATCCAGTCCGACCTGGCCCACCGGCAGGCGCTGATCGCCGACGGCCACCACCGCTGGGCCACCTACCGCCGGCTGCGTGCGGAGCACCCCTCCCCGAGCCCCTGGGACCACGGTCTGGTCCTCCTGGTCGACACCGCCCGCTATCCGCTGCGCGTCCGCGCCATCCACCGGCTGCTGCACGGCCTGCCCGTCGCGGACGCGCTGGCCGCCGTGGAGGGCCTGTTCCGGGTACGGCACCTCGACACGCCGCTCGCCGAGGCCCAGGCGGCCCTGGCCGACGCGTCCTGCGCGGGGAACGCCTTCCTGCTGGCCGGCGACGGCGCCTTCCACCTGCTCGACCACCCCGACCCCGCTCTGCTCGCCCGGACGATCCCGGCGGACCGGCCGGCCGCCTGGCGCTCCCTGGACGCCACCGTCCTGCACGCCACGCTCCTCGAGCACGTCTGGCACATCCCCGAGGACTCGCCGGCCCACATCGCGTACATCCACGACACGGCGGCCACGGTCGAGAAGGCCGAACAGGACGGCTCGACCGCCGTCCTGATGCATCCGGTGCGCGAGGAGGTCGTACGGGACCTGGCCCGCCAGGGGGTGACGATGCCCCGCAAGTCGACGTCCTTCGGACCGAAGCCGGCGACCGGGCTGGTGCTGCGGGCGCTGGAGATCTGAGCCGGCCCGCGAGGCCGGCACAGGAAATCGGCACATGAAAAAGGGCAGGCCCACGGGGCCTGCCCTTTTCTCATCGGTCCTGGCCAGACCTTTCGGTCCTGGTCAGTCCTGGTCAGTCCTGGTCAGTCCTTGTCGCCGTCGTCCTCGGCGGTGGCGGCGGACTCGGTGTCGCCGTCGTTCGCGCCCGCGCTCTCCGACGTGTCGGCGTCGGCCTTCGCGGGCTCGGCGGCGGCCTCGGCCGGGACCTCGGCCTCGTCCTCGTCGAGGGCGTCGACGAACTCCACGCCGTCCAGCTCGGCGAGCCGGTCGGAGGCGTCCGTGCTGCCGTCCCGGTCGGCCTCCACGGCCTTGGCGAACCACTCCCGCGCCTCGCTCTCGCGACCGACCGCCAGCAGGGCGTCGGCGTACGCGTAGCGCAGTCGCGCGGTCCACGGCTGGACCGAGCTGGAGGCCAGCTCCGGGCTCTGCAGGGTCACGATGGCCGCGTCCAGCTGGTCCATGTCGCGCCGGGCGCCGGCGGCGACGAGCCGCATCTCGACCTGGCCGGCCTTGTCCAGCTTCTGCACCTCCGGGGCACCGGCCATGTCCAGCGCCTTCTCGGGACGCCCGAGCCCACGCTCGCAGTCGGCCATCATCGGCCACAGGTCCACGGTGCCGGTCATTCGCCGGGCGGCCCGGAACTCCGCGAGGGCCTCGCTGTACTTCTGGGTGGCGTACGCGGCGAAGCCGGCGGCCTCACGCACGGCGGCCACACGGGAGGCCAGGCGCAGGGCGACCCTGGAGTAGCCGTAGGCCCTCTCGGGCTCCTCGTCGATGAGCCGGGCGACCATCACCAGGTTCTTGGCGACGTCCTCCGCGAGCGTCTTGGGCAGGCTCTGCAGCTCCTGCCGGACGTCCTTGTCGATCTCGTCGCCGGTGACGTCCTCCGGGATGGGCAGCCGCTTGATCGGCTCGCGGTCGCGGTCGCGGTCACGCTCGTCGCGGAAGCGGCCACCGCCCCTGCGGTCGTCGCCGCGACGGTCGTCACGCCGGTCGTCACGGCCCCGGAAGCCACCGGGGCGACCGCCACGGTCGTCCCGACGGGGCCCACGGGCACCGCGGTCGTCGCGTCCTCGGAAGCCACCGCGGTCGTCCCGACGGTCGCCCCGGTCGTCCCGGCCGCGGAAGCCACCGCGGTCGTCGCCGCGACGGTCGTCGCGGCGGTCGTCGCGCCGGTCGTCACGACGGAAGCCCCCACGGTCGCCGCGGTCGTCGTCGCGACGGCCGTAGCCGCCCCGGTCGTCGTCGCGGCGGTACGAGGGGCGGTCGCCCCCGCGGTCGTCACGGCGGTCGTCGCGCCGGTCGTCACGGCGGAAGCCGCCATGGCCACCGTGGCCGCCGCGGTCGTCCCGGCCGCGGAAGCCACCGCGGTCGCCACGGTCGCGGTCGTCACGCTGGTACGCCGGGCGCGGACCCCGGTCGCCCTCGCGGCGGAAGCCACCACCACGGTTGTCATCGCGCCGGTCGTCACGACGATCGTCACGGCGGTCGTCACGACGGAAACCGCCACGCTCACCGCGGTCGTCCCGACGGTCGTCACGGCGATCGTCACGCCGGCCGCCGTAACCACCACGGTCGTCGCGGCGGCCGTAGCCGCCCCGGTCGTCGTCGCGGCGGTACGAGGGGCGGTCGCCCCCGCGGTCGTCACGGCGGTCGTCGCGCCGGTCGTCACGGCGGAAGCCGCCATGGCCACCGTGGCCGCCGCGGTCGTCCCGGCCGCGGAAGCCACCGCGGTCGCCACGGTCGCGGTCGTCACGCTGGTACGCCGGGCGCGGACCCCGGTCGCCCTCGCGGCGGTAGCCACCACCACGGTTGTCATCGCGCCGGTCGTCACGACGATCGTCGCGGCGGAAACCGCCACGGTCACCGCGGTCGTCCCGACGGTCGTCACGGCGATCGTCACGCCGGCCGCCGTGGCCGGCGCGGTCGTCGCGGCGGCCGTAACTTCGGTCGTCGCGACGGTCGTTGTCCCGACGGAAGCCACCGCGGTCGCCACGGTCGCCACGGTCACTGCGGTAGCCGCCCCGATCGCCACGGTCACCACTGTCCCGTCGCCGCTGGTCGCGCTCCGGTCGATCGTCGGGAGAGTTGGTGGACATGGTGACTCCTGTCTTCGGTACCGCAAGCATTGTAAAAACGAAAGGACCCCTGGTCCCAGCTGAACGCTGGGACCAGGGGTCCTCCAAAGATTGTTCGGCGGCGTCCTACTCTCCCACAGGGTCCCCCCTGCAGTACCATCGGCGCTGTGAGGCTTAGCTTCCGGGTTCGGAATGTAACCGGGCGTTTCCCTCACGCTATGACCACCGAAACCCTAATGGTTTCGAGCGAACAAGCACACTTTGTAGTTATGCGTTCTGCTCAAACCGGCAACGGCCGTTGCCTCAGAACCAACACAGTGAACGCGAGCATCAATGGACAAGCCCTCGGCCTATTAGTACCAGTCAACTCCACCGGTTACCCGGCTTCCATATCTGGCCTATCAACCCAGTCGTCTACTGGGAGCCTTACCCTCTCAAGGAGGTGGGAATACTCATCTCGAAGCAGGCTTCCCGCTTAGATGCTTTCAGCGGTTATCCCTCCCGAACGTAGCCAACCAGCCATGCCCTTGGCAGAACAACTGGCACACCAGAGGTTCGTCCGTCCCGGTCCTCTCGTACTAGGGACAGCCCTTCTCAATATTCCTACGCGCACAGCGGATAGGGACCGAACTGTCTCACGACGTTCTAAACCCAGCTCGCGTACCGCTTTAATGGGCGAACAGCCCAACCCTTGGGACCGACTCCAGCCCCAGGATGCGACGAGCCGACATCGAGGTGCCAAACCATCCCGTCGATATGGACTCTTGGGGAAGATCAGCCTGTTATCCCCGGGGTACCTTTTATCCGTTGAGCGACGGCGCTTCCACAAGCCACCGCCGGATCACTAGTCCCGACTTTCGTCCCTGCTCGACCCGTCGGTCTCACAGTCAAGCTCCCTTGTGCACTTACACTCAACACCTGATTACCAACCAGGCTGAGGGAACCTTTGGGCGCCTCCGTTACCCTTTGGGAGGCAACCGCCCCAGTTAAACTACCCATCAGACACTGTCCCTGATCCGGATCACGGACCCAGGTTAGACATCCAGCACGACCAGACTGGTATTTCAACGACGACTCCACAACCACTGGCGTGGCTGCTTCAAAGTCTCCCAGCTATCCTACACAAGCCGAACCGAACACCAATATCAAACTGTAGTAAAGGTCCCGGGGTCTTTCCGTCCTGCTGCGCGAAACGAGCATCTTTACTCGTAGTGCAATTTCACCGGGCCTATGGTTGAGACAGTCGAGAAGTCGTTACGCCATTCGTGCAGGTCGGAACTTACCCGACAAGGAATTTCGCTACCTTAGGATGGTTATAGTTACCACCGCCGTTTACTGGCGCTTAAGTTCTCAGCTTCGCCCCACCGAAATGGAGCTAACCGGTCCCCTTAACGTTCCAGCACCGGGCAGGCGTCAGTCCGTATACATCGCCTTACGGCTTCGCACGGACCTGTGTTTTTAGTAAACAGTCGCTTCTCGCTGGTCTCTGCGGCCACCCCCAGCTCACCGAGTAAATCGGATCACCGAGTGTGGCCCCCCTTCTCCCGAAGTTACGGGGGCATTTTGCCGAGTTCCTTAACCATAGTTCACCCGAACGCCTCGGTATTCTCTACCTGACCACCTGAGTCGGTTTAGGGTACGGGCCGCCATGAAACTCGCTAGAGGCTTTTCTCGACAGCATAGGATCATCCACTTCACCACAATCGGCTCGGCATCAGGTCTCAGACTATGTGCAAGGCGGATTTACCTACCTTGCGTCCTACACCCTTACCCCGGGACAACCACCGCCCGGGATGGACTACCTTCCTGCGTCACCCCATCACTCACCTACTAACCGCTTGGTTCGGCGGCTCCACCACTCCCCTCAACTCCGAAGAGATCAGGGCGGCTTCACGGCCTTAGCATCACGATGCTCGATGTTTGACGCTTCACAGCGGGTACCGGAATATCAACCGGTTATCCATCGACTACGCCTGTCGGCCTCGCCTTAGGTCCCGACTTACCCTGGGCAGATCAGCTTGACCCAGGAACCCTTAGTCAATCGGCGCAAACGTTTCTCACGTTTGTATCGCTACTCATGCCTGCATTCTCACTCGTCAACCGTCCACAACTACCTTCCGGTGCTGCTTCACCCGGCAGACGACGCTCCCCTACCCATCACAGCACCCGTTGGGGCTATATGCTGCAATGACACGACTTCGGCGGTACGCTTGAGCCCCGCTACATTGTCGGCGCGGAATCACTAGACCAGTGAGCTATTACGCACTCTTTCAAGGGTGGCTGCTTCTAAGCCAACCTCCTGGTTGTCTGTGCGACTCCACATCCTTTCCCACTTAGCGTACGCTTAGGGGCCTTAGTCGATGCTCTGGGCTGTTTCCCTCTCGACCATGGAGCTTATCCCCCACAGTCTCACTGCCGCGCTCTCACTTACCGGCATTCGGAGTTTGGCTAAGGTCAGTAACCCGGTAGGGCCCATCGCCTATCCAGTGCTCTACCTCCGGCAAGAAACACACGACGCTGCACCTAAATGCATTTCGGGGAGAACCAGCTATCACGGAGTTTGATTGGCCTTTCACCCCTAACCACAGGTCATCCCCCAGGTTTTCAACCCTGGTGGGTTCGGTCCTCCACGAAGTCTTACCTCCGCTTCAACCTGCCCATGGCTAGATCACTCCGCTTCGGGTCTTGAGCGTGCTACTGAAACGCCCTATTCGGACTCGCTTTCGCTACGGCTTCCCCACCCGGGTTAACCTCGCAACACACCGCAAACTCGCAGGCTCATTCTTCAAAAGGCACGCAGTCACGAGACACGTGCAAGCACGTATCCGACGCTCCCACGGCTTGTAGGCACACGGTTTCAGGTACTATTTCACTCCGCTCCCGCGGTACTTTTCACCATTCCCTCACGGTACTATCCGCTATCGGTCACCAGGGAATATTTAGGCTTAGCGGGTGGTCCCGCCAGATTCACACGGGATTTCTCGGGCCCCGTGCTACTTGGGTGTCTCTCAAACGAGCCGCTGACGTTTCGACTACGGGGGTCTTACCCTCTACGCCGGACCTTTCGCATGTCCTTCGCCTACATCAACGGTTTCTGACTCGTCCTACGGCCGGCAGACCGCAGAAGAGAGATCCCACAACCCCGCATGCGCAACCCCTGCCGGGTCTCACACGCATACGGTTTGGCCTCATCCGGTTTCGCTCGCCACTACTCCCGGAATCACGGTTGTTTTCTCTTCCTGAGGGTACTGAGATGTTTCACTTCCCCTCGTTCCCTCCACACTGCCTATGTGTTCAGCAGCGGGTGACAGCCCATGACGACTGCCGGGTTTCCCCATTCGGAAACCCCCGGATCAAAGCCTGGTTGACGACTCCCCGGGGACTATCGTGGCCTCCCACGTCCTTCATCGGTTCCTGGTGCCAAGGCATCCACCGTGCGCCCTTAAAAACTTGGCCACAGATGCTCGCGTTCACTGTGCAGTTCTCAAACAACGACCAGCCACCCGTCACACACCACTTACGCGATGCTTTACCGGGACCGGCGACTGAAGGAAACTCATTCCCTCAGACACCCAACAGCGTGCCCGACACGATCAGCCGATCAGATCTGCGTTCCACGCCCCGAAGGGCAGTACTAGCGCCTGATCCATCCTGGATCGTGCCGAATAATCAACGTTCCACCCATGAGCAACCAGCATCGAACATTTGCCGATGTACTGGCCTCTGACCA
The DNA here is from genome assembly GCF_025642175.1 of Streptomyces albidicamelliae. Taxonomy (NCBI): domain Bacteria; kingdom Bacillati; phylum Actinomycetota; class Actinomycetes; order Kitasatosporales; family Streptomycetaceae; genus Streptomyces; species Streptomyces albidicamelliae. Next base: position 2,143,037 of record NZ_CP106795.1, read on the forward strand.
GCCGAAGCTGGTGAGAAGTGCTCCTTAGAAAGGAGGTGATCCAGCCGCACCTTCCGGTACGGCTACCTTGTTACGACTTCGTCCCAATCGCTAGTCCCACCTTCGACAGCTCCCTCCCACAAGGGGTTGGGCCACCGGCTTCGGGTGTTACCAACTTTCGTGACGTGACGGGCGGTGTGTACAAGGCCCGGGAACGTATTCACCGCAGCAATGCTGATCTGCGATTACTAGCAACTCCGACTTCATGGGGTCGAGTTGCAGACCCCAATCCGAACTGAGACCGGCTTTTTGAGATTCGCTCCACCTCACGGTATCGCAGCTCATTGTACCGGCCATTGTAGCACGTGTGCAGCCCAAGACATAAGGGGCATGATGACTTGACGTCGTCCCCACCTTCCTCCGAGTTGACCCCGGCGGTCTCCTGTGAGTCCCCATCACCCCGAAGGGCATGCTGGCAACACAGGACAAGGGTTGCGCTCGTTGCGGGACTTAACCCAACATCTCACGACACGAGCTGACGACAGCCATGCACCACCTGTACACCGACCACAAGGGGGCGCCTGTCTCCAGACGTTTCCGGTGTATGTCAAGCCTTGGTAAGGTTCTTCGCGTTGCGTCGAATTAAGCCACATGCTCCGCTGCTTGTGCGGGCCCCCGTCAATTCCTTTGAGTTTTAGCCTTGCGGCCGTACTCCCCAGGCGGGGAACTTAATGCGTTAGCTGCGGCACCGACGACGTGGAATGTCGCCAACACCTAGTTCCCACCGTTTACGGCGTGGACTACCAGGGTATCTAATCCTGTTCGCTCCCCACGCTTTCGCTCCTCAGCGTCAGTAATGGCCCAGAGATCCGCCTTCGCCACCGGTGTTCCTCCTGATATCTGCGCATTTCACCGCTACACCAGGAATTCCGATCTCCCCTACCACACTCTAGCCTGCCCGTATCGAATGCAGACCCGGGGTTAAGCCCCGGGCTTTCACACCCGACGTGACAAGCCGCCTACGAGCTCTTTACGCCCAATAATTCCGGACAACGCTTGCGCCCTACGTATTACCGCGGCTGCTGGCACGTAGTTAGCCGGCGCTTCTTCTGCAGGTACCGTCACTTTCGCTTCTTCCCTGCTGAAAGAGGTTTACAACCCGAAGGCCGTCATCCCTCACGCGGCGTCGCTGCATCAGGCTTTCGCCCATTGTGCAATATTCCCCACTGCTGCCTCCCGTAGGAGTCTGGGCCGTGTCTCAGTCCCAGTGTGGCCGGTCGCCCTCTCAGGCCGGCTACCCGTCGTCGCCTTGGTGAGCCATTACCTCACCAACAAGCTGATAGGCCGCGGGCTCATCCTTCACCGCCGGAGCTTTCGACCCCCGCAGATGCCTGCAGGAGTGATATCCGGTATTAGACCCCGTTTCCAGGGCTTGTCCCAGAGTGAAGGGCAGATTGCCCACGTGTTACTCACCCGTTCGCCACTAATCCCCACCGAAGTGGTTCATCGTTCGACTTGCATGTGTTAAGCACGCCGCCAGCGTTCGTCCTGAGCCAGGATCAAACTCTCCGTGAATGTTTACCGGTAATCCGGTGCACACGCACGAGAGCGGAACCACCGGAGGAATAGTCCGATGGTTCACAGCGTCCTCGCTGTGTTTTTTCAAAGGAACCTCGTCCCGATCGTGACGACCGGAGACGGGGTATCAACTAATCTGGCGTTGATTTTTGGCACGCTGTTGAGTTCTCAAGGAACGGTCGCTTCCTTTGTACTCACCCTCTCGGGCTTTCCTCCGGGCTTCCCTTCGATGTTTCCGACTCTATCAGATCTTTCCGATCCGATTTCCTCGGTGCTTTCCAGGTTCTCGCTTTCGCGTTTCCCTTTCCGGCGGTTCCGACTCTATCAGATCCTTTCGGCGTCCGATTCCCGGTCGGCGGGATTGTCTGGGGCTTTGGGCTTTCGCTCGTCGGCCTTTCGACATTCACTACGTTAGCCGATTCCCTCGGTGACTCATAATCGAGTCCCGCGAGTTCGAATTCGAGCGCGCGGGCGCGCCAGAATCGACCCCGTCGAGGGCTGTAGCTAGGTAGTGGGTTGGCCGCTCCGGCTGCAGGCGATCGCCGTACCCGGTTCAGCGGCTCGGGATACATTACGCACCTCGCGGGGGCGAGTCAACTTCGTCGGCGCCGCGGCACGTGCGCCCGGTAGGGGCTCACCGTCGGATCGTCCGCCACCCAGTAGCGCCAGGGGTAGCGGTCGCCGTCTCCGCCTGCGCCGGCCACTCCGGTGCGCGGGCCGCTGCGTACCTGGTGGGAAGGGACGGGGGCGCCCGTCAGCATCCTCAGCGGGGTGTCACCCGGTGCGCACGCGTCCGTGCCGTCCAGGGAGCGGTCGACGCCAAGGGCCGTGGCCAGACGGGCCGGCCCCTTGGCCAGTTCCTTGTCGTTGCGGGCCGAAAGTCGACGCTTGCGGGCCGGTTCGGCGCCCTCGACCACCTCTCCCGCGCGGAGCAGCACGGCGCTCGCCCGGCCCTCCGGACCGCAGACCAGGTTCATGCAGTGCCACATGCCGTAGGTGAAGTAGACGTACACGTGTCCGGGCGGACCGAACATCACCTCGTTGCGGGCGGTGCGACCGCGATAGGCGTGCGACCCCGGGTCGTTCGGGCCGTCGTAGGCCTCGACCTCGGTGAGGCGGAGTGCGATCGTGCCGTCGGGAGTAGACCGGACCAGGATGCGCCCGAGGAGGTCGGGGGCGATCTCCAGGACCGGGCGGTCGAAGAACTCTCGGGGCAGTGGCGTACGGTCCGGGGGCGCGATCATGCCGTCCGAGGGTAGTCCAGACGGGTCGGCGTCCCCGCGGAACCGGCGGGGGGTGGATCGCGTTTGTACGGGGCGAGGGTCCATTCGCAAAGGGAGAGTCAATGGCGTTCAAGAAGCTGCTCGCGAGCCTCGGGGCCGGTGGGGCCTCGGTCGAGACGGTGCTGACGGAGGTCAACGTCGTACCGGGCGGTGTCGTCCAGGGTGAGGTGCGGATCCAGGGCGGGTCCGTGAACCAGAACATCGAGGGTCTCTCCGTGGGCCTGCAGGCCAAGGTCGAGGTGGAGAGCGGCGACCAGGAGTACAAGCAGGACATCGAGTTCACCAAGGTGCGGCTCGGCGGTGCCTTCGAGCTGCAGGCCGGCGCGGTGCACGCGGTGCCGTTCGGCCTGGAGATCCCCTGGGAGACGCCGGTCACGATGATCGACGGCCAGGCGCTGCGCGGGATGCACATCGGTGTGACGACCGAGCTGGAGATCGCGCGGGCCGTCGACTCCGGCGACCTGGACCCGATCAACGTGCACCCGCTGCCGGCGCAGAAGGCCATCCTCGACGCCTTCATCCAGCTGGGCTTCCGCTTCAAGAACGCGGACATGGAGCGCGGCCACATCCGGGGTACCCGGCAGCGCCTGCCGTTCTACCAGGAGATCGAGTTCTTCCCGCCGTCGCAGTACCGCGGCCTGAACCAGGTCGAGGTCAGCTTCGTCGCCGACGAGAACGCGATGGACGTCGTCCTTGAGATGGACAAGAAGCCGGGGCTCTTCAGCGAGGGCTCGGACACCTTCCGCTCCTTCCAGGTCGGTCTGAACGACTGGCAGGGGACCGACTGGGCGGCTTACCTCAACCAGTGGCTGTCCGAGGTCGGCAGCAAGCGGAACTGGTTCTAGGCTCGGTAGCTGCTGACTACCGTCACTGATTCAGGAGGTACCGAGGTGACCGAGCACAAGCGGCGGCCGCTCCCCCACGACTTCCATCCGCCCGTGCCGTCGTTCACGGTGACGAGCACGGACATCGAGGAGGGCGCGACGCTGGGCGGCGCTCAGGTCCAGGCGGAGGGCGACACCTCACCGCAGCTGCGGTGGGAGGGCTTCCCGCCGGAGACCAAGAGCTTCGCCGTGACCTGCTACGACCCCGACGCGCCGACCGGCAGCGGGTTCTGGCACTGGGTCCTGTTCGACATCCCGGCCTCGGTGACGGAGCTGCCGGCGGGTGCGGGCAGCGGCAAGTTCGAGGGACTGCCGGACGGTGCCGTGCACGCGCGGAACGACTACGGGACGAAGGAGTTCGGCGGGGCCGCCCCGCCGCCCGGGGACGGCCCGCACCGGTACGTCTTCACGGTGTACGCGGTGGACCAGGAGAAGCTCGGTCCGGACTCGGACGCCTCTCCCGCCGTCGTCGGCTTCAACCTGCGGTTCCACGCGATCGCGCGTGCCCAGCTCATCGGTGAGTACGAGAACCCCGGCAAGGGCTGACCGCACCGCGTCGATTCAGCCGAGCGTTCATGGAACGTTTGCCCGCCTCCGGTCTTGGAAGTGATCGGAGGCGGGCATTTTTTATTGCGTTGTCCATCTCGGCGTGCCCGTACAGAGTTGATCCGAGCCCGCCGGGGGGTGGGCAGGTGCACACGGGAGGTGGGCTGGATGCGTGACACGCTGGTGCTGAACGCGAGCTTCGAGCCGCTGTCGACGGTGACTCTGAACCGAGCCGTCGTCCTGGTCCTCCAGGACAAGGCCGTCGTCGAGCAGGCCCATCCCGAACTGCGCATGCGCGGTGCCGATCTGGACATACCGGCGCCCCGGGTCATCAGGCTGTGCAGATACGTACGGGTGCCGTTCCGAAGACAAGCCCCGTGGTCGAGGCGGGGGGTGCTGGTCCGGGACCGGCACCGGTGCGCGTACTGCGGGCGCAGGGCCACGACCGTGGACCACGTACTGCCGCGGTCACAGGGCGGCCAGGACACGTGGCTGAACACGGTGGCCGCGTGTGCGGAGGACAATCACCGCAAGGCGAACCGGACGCCGGACGAAGCCGGGATGGCTCTGCTGCGGGAGCCGTTCGAGCCGACGCCGGCGGACGCGATGCTGCTGGCTCTCGGTGCCGAGGACTTCGAGGCGCTTCCGGCATGGCTCGCCAGGGACGCGGCCTAGGCGAGGGGCCACCGCGCCCCTGGGGGCGCGGTTAGGAACCCGGCGGCGGGTCCTGGTGACCCCTAGTCGATGCTGGGCTTCTCGCGGCGGCCGGTGGCGGGGCCGCTGTTCTGGGGCGGGACGGAGGCGCCGCCGCCGTTGCCGCCGCCGTTGCCGCCGCCCAGGGGACCGAAGTTCCCCATGGCTCCGGAGAGCCCCTTGAGGGCGTCGCCGATCTCGCTGGGGACGATCCAGAGCTTGTTGGCGTCGCCCTCGGCGATCTTCGGGAGCATCTGCAGGTACTGGTAGGACAGCAGCTTCTGGTCCGGGTCGCCGGCGTGGATGGCCTCGAAGACCGTACGGACGGCCTGGGCCTCGCCCTCGGCGCGCAGGGCGGCCGCCTTGGCCTCACCCTCGGCGCGCAGGATCTGCGACTGCTTCTCGCCCTCGGCGGTGAGGATGGCCGCCTGGCGCGTGCCTTCGGCGGTGAGGATCGCGGCGCGCTTGTCCCGGTCGGCGCGCATCTGCTTCTCCATCGAGTCCTGGATGGAGGTGGGCGGTTCGATGGCCTTCAGCTCGACGCGGTTCACGCGGATGCCCCACTTGCCGGTGGCCTCGTCGAGGACGCCGCGCAGGGCCGCGTTGATCTCCTCGCGGGAGGTCAGGGTGCGCTCCAGGTCCATGCCGCCGATGATGTTGCGCAGCGTGGTGACGGTGAGCTGCTCGATGGCCTGGATGTAGCTGGCGACCTCGTAGGTGGCGGCCCGGGCGTCGGTCACCTGGTAGTAGATGACGGTGTCGATGTTCACGACCAGGTTGTCCTGGGTGATCACCGGCTGGGGCGGGAAGGGCACGACCTGCTCGCGCAGGTCGATGCGGTTGCGGATGGTGTCGATGAACGGGACCACGATGTTGAGTCCCGCGTTCAGCGTGCGCGTGTAGCGGCCGAAGCGCTCGACGATGGCCGCGCTGGCCTGTGGGATGACCTGGATGGTCTTGATCAGGGCGATGAAGACCAACACCACCAGAATGACCAGGACGATGATGACCGGTTCCATCGTGTTCCCCGTACCCCTCTCCGCCTCGGCACCGTCGGCAGATCTCGCGGATGTTGAAGATCTTGCTGGTCGAGTCTGACAGACCGTCGCCCAACTCGTGGGCCGGATGCCTCAGATGACGATCGCGGTGGCTCCTTCGATGTCCACGACGTCCACCTCCTGGCCGACCTCGTAGGCGCTGCCGGTGTCGAGGGCGCGTGCCGACCATATTTCGCCGGCGAGTTTGATCCGGCCGCCGGAGCCGTCGACGCGTTCCAGTACGACGGCCTGCTTGCCCTTCAACGCCTCGACTCCGGTGGCGAGTTGAGGGCGCTGGTTGCTGTGGCGGGCGGCGATGGGCCGGACGACGGCGATGAGGGCGACGGAGACGGCGACGAAGGTGAGCACCTGGATCACGGCGTCGAAGCCGAGACCGGCGACGACCGCGGCCGCGACGGCTCCCACCGCGAACATGCCGAACTCCGGCATCGCGGTGACCACGAGCGGGATTCCGAGCGCCGCCGCGCCGACGAGCCACCACACCCATGCGTCGATGTCGTTCACACGGGTCATGGTAGGACCGCGGTCGGGCGGCGGACAGGGCGCAAAAGGGAGCGGGCCGGGCACCGTTGGGTCGGGACGCCCCTGAGGGGGCGGGTCGGCCGCGGGTCAGGACAGGGGCAGGCCCTGGGCGGTCCAGCGGTCGCCGACCTGCTCGACGACGAGCGGCAGGCCGAAACAGAGGGACAGGTTGCGGGAGCTGAGTTCGAGCTCGATGGGGCCCGCGGCGAGGACCTTGCCCTGGCGGATCATGAGGACGTGGGTGAAGCCGGGGGCGATCTCCTCGACGTGGTGCGTGACCATGATCATCGAGGGTGCGATGGGGTCGCGGGCGAGGCGGCCGAGACGGCGGACCAGGTCCTCGCGGCCGCCGAGGTCGAGGCCGGCGGCGGGCTCGTCGAGGAGGAGCAGCTCGGGGTCGGTCATGAGGGCGCGGGCGATCAGGGTGCGCTTGCGCTCGCCCTCGGAGAGGGTGCCGAACTTCCGGTCGAGGTAGTCGCTCATGCCGAGGCGGTCGAGGAAGGCGCGGGCGCGCTGCTCGTCGACGTCCTCGTACTCCTCCTGCCAGCCGGCGGTCATGCCGTAGGCGGCGGTGAGGACCGTCTGCAGGACCGTCTGGCGCTTGGGGAGCTTCTCGGCCAGGGCGATGCCCGCCACGCCGATGCGGGGGCGCAGCTCGAAGACGTCGGTGCCGGGGGTGCCGAGGGTCTCGCCGAGGATGGTGGCGGTGCCGGTGCTGGGGTAGAGGTAGCTGGAGGCGACGTTCAGAAGGGTGGTCTTGCCGGCGCCGTTGGGGCCGAGGATGACCCAGCGCTCACCCTCCTTCACCGACCAGGAGACCTGGTCCACAAGAGCCCGGCCCTCACGGACCACGGATACGTCCTGAAGCTCCAGAACATCGCTCATGAGCGCGTTGTCTCCCCTTGCAGTGTGGCCGGTCTCGGCTCTGGCGTACGCCTGTGGCTCGGTCCGCCGCGCCGGTGGGCGCAGCCCATATGAAATCTACGCCACGAGTGCCCGGCTCCATTCCATCGGTCCGGTCCTTAGGGTGGGGGCATGCTCTCGGAACCGCGTTCAGGACGCCTCGCCGCTTGGGGAAACGCCCTTTTGGCCGGACTTGTCTCTCCGGACGACGCCGCACTCGCCATCGTGGGCGAGGACGCGGTGCACCGGGTGGAGGGGCTGCCCGGTGAATCCGGGCAGGTCGGGCTCACCCTCGCGCTGGGGCGGCTGCGGACGCTGGGGACGACCGGGCTGCGGGTCGCGCTGCCGGCGCCCGGTCATCCGCTGGGGCTGAGCGGTCCGCCCGACTTCAACGCGCGGGCGCTGGAGGCCGAGGAGGCGGTGGTCTGCTTCGGTGCCGCGTTGGGGCTGGTGCCGGCGGTGCACGAGGCCGGGCCCGAGGGTGATGTGCATGTCGAGGTGGTCTGGTCGGTGCTGCCGGTGCGTGAGGCGCCGCCCGCCGACGTGCCCTCGCTGGGCGAGGCGGAGCGGGAGCTGGCGGAGGCGCTGCGGGATGCCACCGAGGTGCTGTCGAAGCTGGACGTCGCCGGCTCGGGGCCCGTGGCGGAGGCGGCGATCGACGCGTACCGGGCGCGCTCCGAGCGGGGGCGGGAGGTGCTGGCGCCGGGGTATCCGCCGCGTGCGGTGCGGGTCCTGGAGCTGGCCCAGCGGGTGGGGCTGCTGGTCTCGCTGGCGTACGACCGCGGGCACGGCGGTGCGGTGAGCGCCGGGGAGATGGCGGCGCGGGGTGCGGCGCTGCGGCCGGTGGAGCGGACGGCCCGGCGGGCGCAGGTGGCGGCGTACAACTCCGTCGTGGAGGAGCGGGAGCGGGGGGTCCGCTGAGCGCGGTCCGCTGGTCGCGGGCGTGCGGTGACGCCGGACGGGCTGGGCCCGGCCGGCGTCACGCGGAACCCCCAGGGGCCGGGGACCTCAGTGGTTGAGGCCGACGTTGCCGAAGGCCGGGTTCAGCAGGCCGATGACGTTCACGCTGTTGCCGACCGCGTTCACCGGGACGTGCACCGGGACCTGGACGACGTTGCCGGAGCCGACGCCCGGGGAGCCGTGGGCGGCGCCGCCGGCCCAGGCACCGTCCGTGGCGGAGGCCATCCCCGCACCGGCGGCGATCAGGCCGCCGGCCACCATCGTCACGGCCGCTGCCTTCTTCAGGTTCTTCACTTTCAACCCCTCCTAGGCGATCACCGCGGCGGTCCGCCGCGGCACGCACTGGAGAACGGCGGAGATCGCCGGAGGATGCGCCATCCGGGTGACATTCCCACGACGGTATGAATCTCAGCCCGGAACGGAACCCCTCCCGGAACCGTGGGGCCGGCTCCTCCTGGAGCGCGGTGTCAGCCGGTCACACCGTGCCGTACGGCCCACAGCGCGGCCTGGGTGCGGTCCGCGAGGTCGAGTTTCATCAGGATGTTGGAGACGTGCGTCTTGACGGTCTTCTCCGACAGGACGAGGGCGCGGGCTATCTCCCGGTTGGAGCGGCCGTCCGCGATGAGACCGAGCACCTCGCGCTCGCGTTCGGTGAGCGATCCGCCGCGGCCCTGGCCGGAGTTGGCCTCCTCCTGGGAGAGCAGGGCGCCGGCCACCTCCGGCTGGAGCAGCACGTGCCCGGCGTGCACCGAGCGGATGGCACCGGCGAGGGCGTCGGGGTCCACGTCCTTGTAGACGTACCCCGCGGCGCCCGCGCGCAGGGCGGGGACGACCGTGCGCTGCTCGGTGAAGCTGGTGACGATCAGCACGCGCGCGGGATGGTCGAGTTCGCGGAGTCTGCGCAGGGCCTCGATGCCGTCCATGCCCGGCATCTTGACGTCCATGAGGACGACGTCGGGCCGCAGTTCCTCGGCGCGGGCGACTCCCTCTGCTCCGTCGGCGGCCTCGCCGACCACCTCGATGTCGTCCTGCACCTCCAGGAAGGTGCGCAGCCCACGGCGGACGACCTGGTGGTCGTCGACCAGCAGCACTCTGATCGCTTCACCCACCGGGGACCTCCAACTCGATCGTGGTGCCCTTGCCGGGCGCCGATTCCACGGTCAGCGTGCCGCCGACCCCGCTCGCCCGGTCCCGCATCGAGACCAGGCCCAGATGGCGTCCGGCGCGGCGGACCGTCTGCGGGTCGAAGCCGCCGCCGTCGTCGGTGACGCGCAGGACCGCTCCGCCGCCGCGTCGGGCCACGCTGACGTCGACGTGTCCGGCGCCGGAGTGGCGCAGGGCGTTGTGCAGGGCCTCCTGGGCGACCCGCAGCAGGGCCTCCTCCTGGGCGGCGGGCAGGGCGCGGAACCCGTTGCCGCTGAAGGTGACGCGTGCGCTGTGAGCGCGGTCGAGGACCTGCGTCTGGGTGCGCAGGGTGGCGATCAGCCCGTCCTCGTCGAGGGCCGCGGGCCGCAACTCCACGACGGCGGCGCGCAGTTCGTCGACGGCTTCGGCGGCGAGGACGGCCACCTGGTGCAGTTCCCCCTTGGCGCGGGCGGGGTCGCGGTCGACGAGGGCCGCGGCGGCCTGTGCGGTCAGGCGCAGCGAGAACAGCTTCTGGCTGACGGCGTCGTGCAGTTCGTGGGCGAGGCGGGAGCGCTCCTCGGCGATGGTCAGCTCGCGGCTGCGCTCGTAGAGGCGGGCGTTGGTGAGGGCGATGGCGGCGTGCTGGGCGAGGATGCCGAGCAAGTCCTCGTCCTCCTGGGTGAACCCGCAGCTTCCCTGCTGCTTGGGGCAGTTCTTGTTCGCGAGGAACAGGGCGCCGATGACCTCGTCGCCGTCGCGGATGGGCAGGCCCAGGAAGTCGGCCAGCTCGGGGTGCGCGGCCGGCCAGCCCTCGAAGCGGGGGTCGGTGCGCACGTCGGCGAGGCGCTCGGGGCGGGCCTCGTGCAGCATCGCGGCGAGGATGCCGTGCTGGCGGGGCAGCGGGCCGATGGCCTTCCACTGGGCGTCGCTGACGCCGTCGACGACGAACTGGGCGAAGCCTCCGTGGTCGTCGGGGACGCCGAGGGCGGCGTACTGCGCGTCGAGCAGCTCGCGGGCGGAGGCGACGATCGTCTTGAGGACGTCGCGCACCTCCAGGTGCCTGCTCATGGCCAGCAGCGCGGAGCTGACCGCGGCGAGGCCGGACCGGGGGCCTTGACTCATGTCCTCACGGTACCGGCGGGGTCCGGCGGTGCGGATCGGACCTGTGGCGGCCGGGGCCGGGCCGCTGGGCCTAGGGCGGGGGACGTACGCCCGGGGGGCCGGGCCGGGGTGTACGTCCCGCGTCGTAGGGCCCGCGGTGCATGTCCTACGGCCCAGGGCCCGCGGTGCATGTCCCTACGGCCCAGGGCCCGCGGTGTACGTCCAGCGGCCCGGGGCGCGCGGTGTACGCCGAAGGGACCGCGTGCTCTGCGGCCCGCGTCCGAGGCGGCGGGGTCCGTGCCGTTCCTAGGTTGTGGGCACCGCCCGGCGCGGGCGGTGAGCGACGAGGGGACGGTTGTCATGCCGGTAGCGATCATCACGGGGGCCTCGAAGGGCCTGGGGCGGGCGCTCGCCGAGGCGCTGGCCGCGCACGGCTGGGATCTGGTGCTCGACGCCCGGGGCGCCGGGGCGCTGGCGGTGACCGCTCAGGCGGTCGCCGGCCGGGGGCGCGGGTGGCGGCTCTGCCCGGTGATGTCACGGATGCGGAGCACCGGGGGGAGCTGGTGGCCGCCGCGGAGAAGTTCGGGGGCGCCGATCTGCTGGTGAGCAACGCGAGCGCGCTGGGCGCCGAGCCGCTGGTGCGGCTGGCCGAGCTGCCCCTGGAGGGGCTGCGGCGGGCGCTGGAGGTGAACGTGACGGCCGCGCTCGGCCTCGTCCAGGCGGTGCTGCCGCTGCTGCGGGAGTCGCCCGCGGGTGCGGTGATCGCGGTCAGCTCGGACGCGGCGGCCGAGGCGTACGGGACGTGGGGCGGGTACGGCGCCTCGAAGGCGGCCCTCGACCAGCTCGCGGCGGTGCTGGGCGTGGAGGAGCCCGGGCTGCGGGTGTGGGCGGTGGACCCCGGGGACATGGCCACCGACCTGTACGCGGCGGCCGTACCGGAGGACCACGGTCCGCGGCCGGCGCCGGCCGGGGTGGTACCGGCGTTCCTGCGGCTGCTGGACGAGCGGCCGGCCAGTGGCCGGTACACGGCGCCGGCGCTGCTGGAGGCGCCGTGACCGTCGACGTGCGGGTCCCGGAGGAACTGTCCGCGCGGGTGCCGGCCGAGCAGCGGGGGCCGGGGCTGGACCGGGACGCCGTACGGCTGCTGGTGTCGCGCGGCACGGAGGTGACGCATCACGACTTCCCCGAGCTGCCGCGGCTGCTGCGGGCCGGGGACCTCCTGGTGGTGAACACCTCCCCGACGCTGGCCGCCGCGGTGGACGGACGGATCGGCCACGCGCGCGTGGTGGTGCACTTCTCCACGCGCGGGGACGACGGGCGGTGGGCCGTGGAGCTGCGGGAGCCGGACGGGCGCGGCACCTCACGCGCGCGTACGGGCACGCGCACGCGGACGGAGGTGGTGCTGCCGGGCGGGGGGCGGCTGGTGCTGGAGGAGCCGCTGAGCCCGCGCGGGGAGCGGCTGTGGTGGGCGCGTGCCGCCGGGGCGGCCGTACCGGAGGTGCTGCGGGAGCACGGGCGGCCCATTCGCTACTCCTATACGGAGCGGGACCAGCCGCTGTCGGTCTACCAGACGGTGTTCGCGCTGCCCGCGCCGGACGGGTCGGGAAGCGCGGAGATGCCGAGCGCGGCGCGGCCCTTCACCGCGCGGACGGTGACGGAGCTGGTGAGCCGGGGGGTGCAGTTCGCGCCGGTCACCCTGCACACGGGGGTGGCGTCGGCACAGGCGCACGAGCCGCCCTACCCGGAGCGGTTCGCGGTACCGGCGGCCTCGGCGCGGCTGATCGACGCGGCGAGGGCCGGTGGGGGCAGGGTGATCGCCGTGGGAACGACGGCGGTGCGGGCCGTGGAGTCGGCGGTGGGGGCGGACGGGGCGGTCCGGGCGGCACGGGGGTGGACGGACCTGGTGGTCACGCCGGAGCGGGGGGTGCGGGTGGTCGACGGGCTGCTGACCGGACTGCACGAGCCCGAGGCCTCGCACCTGCTGATGCTGGAGGCGGTCGCCGGGCGGCCCGCCGTCGAGCGTGCCTACGACGAGGCGCTGCGCGGGCTCTACCTCTGGCACGAGTTCGGCGACGTGCACCTCCTCCTCCGGGAGGAGGGCCCTCACGCAGCGAATCGCTGCGGCAACTCCCGGTGAGACCGGTGGGTGGCCGGTGTGAGCCCGCACATAGGGCCCACATCACGTACGAAAGGGCATAGGAGATAAACCACCCCCACATGAACGGGGCAGACGGTCTCGTCTGTCCCGATTTGCCCTTCCCTGATCCACTATGGGGGATCGTACGTCACACCTTTGCCTGGGAATTTTGCGCCAGCTAAGAATTGCTTCCGTCGCTCAGCGCCGTGGGTTTCCGCCCCGCGGCGTTCGTGTGGGAGGAAGCGATTCCCACGGCGGACGCCAGAGCGACCTCCGCGCTACAGAAGAGGTCCTTCAGCCATGCCCAAGAACATTCTCGGTCGAGCTCATAGTCGCAACCTGACCAAGCAGCACAAGATCGCGATCGCCGGTGTCGCCGCTCTCGGCGCCGTCGCCATCGCCGCCTCGGCCGTCCCCAGCAACGCCGGCACGGTCACCACCGGTGCCCCGGCCACGACCGCCCAGGTCGCCACCGGCACCGCCCTGAAGAACGTCCACGGCACGGTCACCGACCAGCTCGCCACCCAGACGGTCAAGCTCGACACCTTCGCGGCCCAGAAGAAGGCCGCCGACGCCGCCGTCGCGAAGAAGGCCGCGGACGCCGCCGCCAAGAAGGCCGCCGTCCAGGCCGCCGCGAAGAAGGCCGCGCAGGCGCACGCCGTCCAGGCCGCCGCGAGCCGTTCCACGCAGCGTGTCGAGATCCAGCCGGTCGCCGCGAAGACGTACACGAACAACCTGGACGGCTGGATCCGCCAGGCCCTGGACATCATGAAGACCAAGGGCATCCCGGGCTCCTACCACGGCCTGCACAAGAACATCATGCGTGAGTCCTCGGGCAACCCGATGGCCATCAACAACTGGGACATCAACGCGATCAACGGCATCCCGTCCAAGGGCCTGCTGCAGGTCATCCCGCCGACCTTCAACGCGTACCACGTCGCCGGCACCTCGTGGAACATCTACGACCCGGTCGCGAACATCACCGCCGCCGCCAACTACGCGGCCGACAAGTACGGTTCGATCGACAACGTGAACAGCGCGTACTGAGGTCGGCGCGGACCTCTGACGTAACGCGGAAGGGCGGCACCCCTCGGGGGGATGCCGCCCTTCACGTCGTCCGGACGCGGTGACGCGGTTACTTCCGCATGACCTCCGGCTCGTGCCGGCGCAGGAAGCGGGACACCAGGAAGCCGCAGACCACACCGAGCACGATCAGCGCGACCATGTCGATGCCCCAGGCCGAGGCCGCGTGGTCCCACAGCGGATCGGTGCTGCCCGGGTCGTCGGCGTTCGGGGCGATGTTGTTGAAGTCCAGCGTGGCGCCGGCCGCGGCCACCGCCCAGCGCGACGGCATCAGGTACGAGAACTCGTTGACGCCGACGGTGCCGTGCAGGGTGAAGAGGCAGCCGGTGAAGACGACCTGGATGATCGCGAACATCACCAGCAGCGGCATGGTCTTCTCCGCGGTCTTCACCAGCGAGGAGATCACCAGGCCGAACATCATCGAGGTGAAGCCGAGCGCCATGATCGGCAGGCACAGCTCGAACAGCGTCGAGTTGCCGAGGACGACCCCCTCGGCCGGGATCTCCCGGCTGGAGAAGCCGATCAGGCCGACCATCAGGCCCTGCAGCACGGTGACCGCGCCCAGCACGACCACCTTGGACATCAGGTACGCCGACCGGGACAGGCCGGTCGCCCGCTCCCGCTCGTAGATGACCCGTTCCTTGATCAGCTCACGCACGGAGTTCGCGGCGCCCGCGAAACAGGCGCCGACCGCGAGGATCAGCAGGACGGTGGTCGCCGTGCCGTTCGGGATCGGCACGTGGGTGCGCGGGTTGACCGGGTTGACCAGCAGGCCCTTGTCCGAGTCGATGAGCAGGCTGACCGCCCCGAGCACGGCCGGCAGGATCACCGTCAGCGCCAGGAAGCCCTTGTCGGACGCGATGACCGACACGTAGCGCCGGATCAGGGTGATCAGCTGCGAGCCCCAGCCCTGCGGCTTGGGCGGCTTCATCGCCTGCGGCGGAGGCATGTGTACGGACTGCGGCGCCACCGCGTCGATGTCCGCGGCGTACATCTGGTAGTGCTGCGAGCCCTTCCAGCGGCCGGCCCAGTCGTAGTCGCGGTAGTTCTCGAAGGCGGAGAAGACATCGGCCCAGCTGTCGTAGCCGAAGAAGTTCAGCGCCTCCTCCGGCGGGCCGAAGTAGGCGACCGCACCGCCCGGCGCCATCACCAGCAGCTTGTCGCACAGGGCCAGCTCGGCCACCGAGTGGGTGACCACCAGGACCGTACGGCCGTCGTCGGCGAGGCCGCGCAGCAGCTGCATGACGTCACGGTCCATGCCCGGGTCGAGACCGGAGGTCGGCTCGTCCAGGAAGATCAGCGACGGCTTGGTGAGCAGCTCCAGGGCCACCGAGACACGCTTGCGCTGACCGCCGGACAGGGACGTGACCTTCTTGTCCTTGTGGATGTCCAGCTTCAGCTCGCGCAGCACCTCGTCTATCCGGGAGTCGCGCTCCTGGGCCGTGGTGTCGGCCGGGAAGCGCAGCTTGGCCGCGTACTTCAGGGCCTTCTTGACGGTCAGCTCCTTGTGCAGGATGTCGTCCTGCGGGACCAGACCGATGCGCTGGCGCAGCTCCGCGAACTGCTTGTACAGGTTGCGGTTGTCGTAGAGGACCTCGCCCTGGTTGGCGGGCCGGTAGCCGGTGAGCGCCTTGAGCAGGGTCGACTTGCCGGACCCGGACGGGCCGATGACCGCGATCAGGGACTTCTCCGGGACGCCGAAGGAGACGTCCTTCAGGATCTGCTTGCCGCCGTCGACCGTGACGGTGAGGTGGCGTGCGGAGAAGGAGACCTCACCGGTGTCGACGAACTCCTCGAGGCGGTCGCCGACGATACGGAAGGTGGAGTGGCCGACGCCGACGATGTCGTTCGGGCCGAGCAGCGCCGAGCCGCCCTTGGCGATCGGCTGACCGTTGACGTAGGTGCCGTTGTGCGAGCCCAGGTCGCGGATCTCCATGCGGCCGTCGGGCGTCGAGTGGAACTCGGCGTGGTGCCGCGAGACCTGCAGGTCGGAGACGACCAGCTCGTTCTCCAGGGAACGGCCGATGCGCATCACGCGGCCGATGGAGAACTGGTGGAACGTGGTCGGGCTGCGGTCGCCGTACACCGGCGGCGCCCCCGCGCCTCCACCGGGCGTCTTCTGCGCGTACTGCTCGGGCGGTCCCGCCTGCTGCTGCGGGAAGCCGGCCCCCGCCTGCGGCTGCTGCCAGCCGGGCTGCGGGTTCTGCTGCGCCGGTGCCTGGTGCGGCACGGACTGCGGCGGCGCGGCCTGCTGCGGCGCCTGCTGCTGGGCCCAGCCCGGTGCGCCGGCTCCCTGGGCCGCGTACGGCGCCACCCCCTGCGGCTGTCCGCCGACCGGGGCGGCGGCCCCGGACAGGTTCAGCCGCGGCCCGTCCGTCGCGTTGCCGAGGTGCAGCGACGAGCCCGGGCCGATCTCCATCTGATGGATCCGCTGGCCCTGCACGAACGTGCCGTTGGTGCTGCCGTGGTCCTCGATGGCCCAACTGCGGCCGTTGTAGCTGACCGTGGCGTGCCGCCAGGAGACCCTGGCGTCGTCGAAGACGATGTCACCCTGCGGATCGCGGCCGAGGGTGTAGGACCGGGACGTGTCGAGCGTCCAGGTCCGTCCGTTTGATTCCAGTACGAGTTCCGGCACTCCATGCCCCACTGAGTTGTCCCCCGAGTTACCCCCATCACAGGGAGTCTAGGGATGTCGAACATCGTGGGGAACTATTTCAGGCTCGGCCCTCTGACCGAAACTCGGGCCTTGCGAAGAACACCGGTGCGCGCTTCAACTCGCCCCGTTGACGGGGTTGAAACCGGGCCGGAGAGTGGTAATCCCCGCGAGGGGGGACAAGCGCGGCTGCGGTGCCGCGCCGCGGATCGGGGGGTCTGCCATGAGCGCTGCCACGGACGTCGGGACCGCACGGCGCGGTACCGGGCTGCCCTGGACGGACATCGCCGTGTCCGCGATCGCCACGGTGAGCTGGGCGTTGATCGGGATGGCGGGCACCGCCGCGCTCGGCCTGCACCTGCTGCAGGCCGACACCTCGGCCTCCCTGGGCCCCATGACGGCGGCCGTTGTGGCGCTGGGCGCGGGTGGTTCGGTCTCGCCGTCCGGCGATGTGTCCGTGTTCGGGCTGAAAGGCGCGGAGGCGCACACCGCCATCGACATCACGCCACTCGGGGTGGGGCTGGTCGGTGCGCTGCTGCTGTCGTGGTTCTTCCTACGGTCCCTGCGCGCGGCCGGAGTTGCCGTCACCCCCGCCGAACTCCTCACGCGCGCGGGCACGGTGATCGCGCTCTTCGTGGCGATGCTGGGCGGTCTCGCCTGGGCCGGTCACGACGTCGTCACCATCGACGGCGACTCGCTCGGCCTGGACAGGCTGCCGGGCGGGGGCGGGAAGGGCGGCGGCGGCGGCCTGAGCATCCCGGGCCTCGGGGACCTCGGCGGGCTGCTGCCGGACAAGGTCGGTGACCTGGTCCACGCCAAGGCGGCGGTCGGCTTCACCGTGGACACCCCGGCCACACTCCTCGGCGGCTTCGGCTGGTGCGCCGGAATCCTGCTGATCGCGCTGCTCGCCTCCCGCCGCGCCCCGCTGCCGCCGGGCTGGGCTCCCCTGCACCGGGTGGTCCGGCCGGCGGTCTCGGCACTCGTGACCGTGCTGCTGCTGGCCGTGCTGGCGGGGGCCGCGGCGGCGGCGTACGCGGCCGTCGGCGACGACCATCCGCGGCGGATCGCCGGCGCGGCCCTGCTCGGCACGCCCAACGGGGTCTGGCTGGGCCTGCCGCTCGGCCTGTTCGTCCCCTGGGACGGCCGCGCCACCGGCGTCCTCGGCAAGCTGCTCCCCCATCCCCTGGACCAACTCCTCGGCGGGGGCTCCGACGAGCCGGTGACCCTCGGGCGGCTGGCCGGACTGGACGACCGGGTGTGGCTGCTGGCGGTGGCGGCCGCGCTGACCATGCTGCTCGCCGGGGTGCTGACGGCCCTGCGGACACCGCTGGCCCGGGGGCGGGGGCGGCCGGGGGCCTGTGTCCGGGACCGGCACCCGGGCCGGCGGGGCGAGCGGTGGCGGGAGGCGGGGCGGCGGGGCCGCCGACAGCGCCTTCGGGCTGGCCGGGCGGTGTGCGCTGCGGCTGGGGGTCGCGACCGCGCTCGCCCTGCCGCTGCTGGCCCGGCTGACGGACCTGTCCGTGGACGCCTCCCTGTCCGTGCTCGGCTTCGACGCCTTCGGCGCGGGAGTCACCCTGCACGGGCACCTCGGCGCGGCCCTGCTCCTCGGGGCCGTGTGGGGTGCCGGGGCCGGGGCGGTGGGAGCGCTGCTCGCCCGGGCGACCGGGGCGGCGGGTGCGTGGGCGGCGGCCGGGAACGGAGCGCAGGGCGCCGGGAGCCCGGCCGGGTCCGCGTACCTGACGGATCAGGGGCGGCCTGGTGTGTGCGGCCTGACGTCCGGGGGTGGCGGGCCGGTGCCCGGCGCAGGTGCCACCGGGCCGGGCGGAGAGGCCGGGCCGTACGTGCCGGGCCGGCCCCACCGGCCGCCCAACCCCGACACGAACCCCTATCTGCGGGTCCCGGAGGAGGTGCGGGACGCCCCGGAGCCGCGGCCCCCGGACGACGTGTACGGCGCCCCGACCGTCGTCCGGCCGCTGGGCCGGCCTTCCCCGCGGCCGCGGAAGCGCCCGTCCACGCGGCCGGGTGAGCGTCCGCCGGGGCCGGACGGCTCCGAGTGGCCGCCGCCACCGCCACCGCCGCCGCCACCGGGGCGACCGAAGCGCGGCGG
This sequence comes from Streptomyces albidicamelliae, assembly GCF_025642175.1. Classification (NCBI taxonomy): domain Bacteria; kingdom Bacillati; phylum Actinomycetota; class Actinomycetes; order Kitasatosporales; family Streptomycetaceae; genus Streptomyces; species Streptomyces albidicamelliae. The sequence continues at coordinate 2,161,649 of NZ_CP106795.1, forward strand.
ATGAGGGCCCGCCGCCCCGGGAGCGCGCGATGCCCGGGACGGAGGCCGGTCCGGCGGGGCCGGCGGTCGTGGAACTGCCTTCGCGGGCGTCCCGTGGCACAGTCGTGGTGGAGCCGGAGACACGCGGGCGGGTGGCCGTGGTGTCCTCCGGTGGCAAGATCCCTGACATCGGGCCGACACCCACTGTTCCCTGTCCGTCAGGCGGACCTCGGCGGCGTGCGGCACTGGGTGCCGGATACGGTGGTGACACCATGAGCGCTTCGCAGACCTCCGAGGTCCCCACTCTCCTCGTCAAGATCTTCGGCAAGGACAGGCCGGGCATCACGGCCGGCCTCTTCGACACCCTGGCCGCCTTCTACGTCGACGTGGTCGACATCGAGCAGGTCGTCACCCGGGGCCGCCTGGTGCTGTGCGTGCTGGTCACCCAGCCGCCGGCCGGCCGGGAGGGCGACCTGAGGGCGACCGTGCACAGCTGGGCCGAGTCGATGAAGATGCAGGCGGAGATCCTCTCGGGGCACGGCGACAACCGTCCGCGCGGGGTCGGGCGCTCCCTGGTGACCGTGCTCGGTCATCCGCTCACCGCCGAGTCGACGGCCGCCATCGCCGCGCGCATCGCGAAGGCCGGCGGCAACATCGACCGCATCTTCCGCCTGGCCAAGTATCCGGTGACCGCGGTGGAGTTCGCCGTCTCCGGGGTGGAGACCGAGCCGCTGCGCACGGCCCTGGCCTCCGACGCGGCGGCACTGGGTGTCGACATCGCCGTGGTCTCGGCGGGTCTGCACCGGCGTGCCCAGCGGCTGGTGGTCATGGACGTGGACTCCACCCTGATCCAGGACGAGGTCATCGAGCTGTTCGCCGCGCACGCCGGCTGCGAGGACAAGGTCGCCGAGGTGACGGCGGCGGCCATGCGCGGGGAGCTGGACTTCGAGCAGTCGCTGCACGCGCGTGTGGCGCTGCTGGCGGGGCTGGACGCCTCGGTGGTGGAGAAGGTGCGCGACGAGGTGCGGCTGACGCCGGGCGCCCGTACCCTGATCCGCACCCTGAAGCGCCTCGGCTACCAGGTCGGTGTCGTCTCCGGTGGTTTCACCCAGGTGACGGACGATCTGAAGGAGCGGCTCGGGCTCGATTTCGCCCAGGCCAACACGCTGGAGATCGTCGACGGCAAGCTGACCGGCCGGGTCACCGGCGAGATCGTGGACCGGGCGGGCAAGGCGCGGCTGCTGCGCCGGTTCGCCGCCGAGGCCGGGGTGCCGCTGTCGCAGACCGTGGCGATCGGTGACGGCGCCAACGACCTGGACATGCTGAACGCGGCCGGTCTCGGTGTCGCCTTCAACGCCAAGCCGGTGGTCCGCGAGGCGGCGCACACCGCGGTGAACTTCCCCTTCCTCGACACCGTCCTCTACCTGCTCGGCGTCACCCGCGAAGAGGTCGAGACCGCCGACACGCACGGCGAGGACTGAACGCCGCCACCCGCACCCGTCCGCTCCCGCACCGGCGGTGCGGACGCGGGAGGGCCCGGCGCCCCTGAGGCGCCGGGCCCTCCCGCGTCCCGGACACGCCGGGTCGTCCGTGACTCACTCGGTGGGCGCCCAGTACTCCGTCAGCGTGGCGACGGCGGGCTCTAGGCTCTTCCAGGGGCCGTCGTAGGAGAGCAGCGCGAAGCCGGCGGCGGGGAAGCCGCGGCGGTTCATCCGGTCGCGGGCATCGCCCTCCGCGTCGCCGGAGAGGATGTCGGCCAGGCCGTGGATGCCGGGGTTGTGACCGATCATGATCACGTTCCGCACGTCGTCCGGGATCTCGTTGAGCACGGCGATCAGCTCACCGGGCGAGGCCTCGTAGACCCGCTCCTCGTAGACGGTTTTCGGCCGGTGCGACAGTTCGTGGACGGCGAGCTTCCAGGTCTCGCGGGTCCGGACCGCGGTCGAGCACAGGGCCAGGTCGAAGGTGATGGCGGTGTCGGCCAGCTTCCGTCCGGCGACCGCGGCGTCCATGCGGCCGCGCTCGGCGAGCGGGCGCTCATGGTCGGACACCTGGGGCCAGTCTGCTTTCGCATGCCGGAAGAGGGCGATCCTGCGGGGTTCTGCGGCGCTCATGTGACCCAGCTTCGCATGAAACAGGCCACGCGGCGCAGGGAGTTGACATGCGGATTCACCGCGCGCGGGGGCTCCGGGTCAGCGGGCGAGGAGCTGCTGGGCGCGTTCCAGGAGGTGGGTGATCGCCGGGTCGCCGGTCGCCGCGTGGGCGTCCGACGGGTTCAGTATCAGTGCGAGGAGCGCCAGGAAGGCGAGCGCGGGCAGGGCGAGGGCCCACCAGGGCAGCCGGATGTCGACGCCGCCCGTGGTCGCCGGGTGGGGCCGGGAGGGGGTGCGGGCCGGCATGGTCGCCTCCGTGACGTCGAGCGGGTCGGTGACCGCGTCCTGCGGTCACTTCTCGAAGATACGGACGACGGGGTCGCCAACCCATCCGGAAGTCCACCCAGTTGACCCTGACCCTGACCCCCTAGGGGTTGGGGGGCCAGCCCCACCATCGGCGGGTGCGGGCTGCCGTCAGGGGGACGCGAGGGTCGCGATGACGGCGATGATCACGAAGATGGCGAGGAACGAGCCGAAGACGAGCAGCATCTTCTTCTGGCCGTTCTTCGGGTTCGGGTCGAGCACAGGCTGCATGCGCCCAGTCTCGCACCCTTCGTCCGGACCGGTCCGCCGGGGTCGCCCGGTCAGCGCACCGCCGCCTCCTCCTCGACCGTGCGGTTGCGGCCCGCCAGGACGCCCATGACCATCTGGGGCACCATGAGGGCCGCCATCAGGGCGATCGGCAGGCCCCAGCCGCCGCTGCGCTGGTAGAGCACGCCCACCAGCAGCGGGCCGGGGATGGAGATCAGGTAGCCGGTGCTCTGCGCGAACGCGGACAGCTGGGCCACGCCCGGTCCGCTGCGGGCCCGCATGCCGACCATCGTCAGCGCGAGCGGGAAGGCGCAGTTGGAGACGCCGAGCAGCAGGGCCCAGGCCCAGGCGCCGGCGGCCGGGGCGAAGTACAGACCGGCGTATCCGGCGAGCCCGCAGACGCCCAGGACCAGCGCGATCGGTCCCTGGTGGGGCAGGCGCGTGGCGACGCGCGGGATGACGAAGGCCAGCGGCACGCCCATCACCATGGTGACGGCGAGGAGGACGCCCGCGGTGCCGGCCGGGACCCCGGCGTCGCGGAAGATCTGCGGCATCCAGCCCATGGTGACGTAGGCCGCGGTGGCCTGGAGGCCGAAGAACACGGCGAGCGCCCAGGCGGTGCGGCTCCGGGCCATCCGCAGCGGGGCGTGCTGTTCCGCCGTCGCGGCCGTCCGCTGCCGGGACGGGGCGGGCGCGGTGCCGCGGTCCCTGACGAGCGGCAGCCAGGGCAGCACGGCGGCCATGGCGAGGACCGCCCAGACGGCGAGGCCGGACCGCCAGCTGCCGCCCAGGGCGCCGGTCAGCGGGACGGTCACCGCGGCGGCCAGGGACGTGCCGAGGGCGAGGGCCATCGAGTACAGGCCGGTCATGGAGCCGACCCGGTCGGGGAACCAGCGCTTGACGACGACCGGCATCAGGACGTTGCTGACGGCGATCCCCATGAGGGCGAGCGCGCTGGCGGCGAGGAAGCCGGGGGTGCCGCCGGCGTAGGGACGTATCAGGAGGCCGGTGGCGATGGCGGCCATGCCGGCGCAGATCACCGCGGCCGGTCCGAAGCGGCGGGCCAGCCGTGGCGCGGTGACACCGAAGACGGCGAAGCACAGCGGGGGCACGGAGGTGAGCAGCCCGGCCACGCTGCCGCTCATGCCGAGATCGTCGCGCACCTCCTCCAGGAGGGCGCCGAGGCTCGTGATGGCCGGGCGGAGGTTCAGGGCGGACAGCAGGATGCCGGCGACGACCAGCCGGGTCGCCCACGCGCGCGTACGGCCCGCGCCGGGGTTCGTCTCCTCGGTGCCCGCCGGGGCGTCCGTACCGCGTTCGGTGGATGACATCGCCGTACGGGTGTCCACTGTCCGGAACTTCTCACTAGCCATGAGGCCCATCATAGAATCATGGGATGATTGGTTGTCCATTCCCGGGGCGTCCCCACCCGGGCCTTACGTGCGAAGGTGGGCCATGCCTCTGAGCCACCCGCGCCGTTCGGCGCTGTCCGAGCAGGTCATCGCCGCGCTGCGCCACCAGATCACCTCCGGCGAGTGGCCGGTCGGCGCGCGCATCCCGACCGAGCCGGAGCTGGTCGAGCAGCTCGGGGTGGCCCGCAACACGGTCCGCGAGGCGGTCCGCGCGCTCGCGCACAACGGACTGCTGGACATCCGGCAGGGCTCGGGCACCTACGTGGTCGCGACGAGCGAGCTGGCCGGCGTGATGCACCGCCGCTTCGCCGACGCCGACCCCCGGCACATCGCCGAGCTGCGCTCCACGCTGGAGTCGGCCGCGGCGAAGCTGGCCGCCGAGCGGCGCACCGAGAAGGACCTCAAGCAGCTGGACGCGCTCCTCGCGCGGCGCGAGGAGGCGTGGGAGACGGGCGAGGCCGAGGCCTTCGTGACCGCCGACGCCACGTTCCACCTGGCCGTCGTGGCCGCGTCCCACAACGACGCCATGACCGCCATGTACGCCGACCTGGGCGAGGTGCTGCGCGACTGGCTGCGCGCGGACGTCGGCGCGGAGCTGACCCCGGAGACGCACATGGACCACACCCGGCTGCTGGACGCGATCCGCACCGGGGACGCCGAGGCGGCGGCGGTGGAGGCCGCCAGCTATCCGTTCCTGTGCCGCCCGGACAGGTTCAGCGGACCTTCTGGTGGCTGACCCAGACCGAGCCGACGTCCTTCCAGCAGCGGCCGCTGAGCCGTACGGTCATGGCGGGCCCGGCGTCCACCGGGGCGCTGTCGGTGTCGATGTCCCACCAGCGGGCGCACTCGATGTGCAGGCGCACGCGATCGGTGTCGACATAGGGGTTGTGGCAGTAGGCGACCACGTGGGAGCCGTCCACCGACGTACGGCAGGCGGCGCCGAACAGTCCGGGCGCGGGAGGCTTGCCGTCCCCCGCGCGGACGTGCGACATCGCGTCGTACGGCAGACAGAGCACGAGGGCCACGGCCACGGTCAGCGGGGCCAGGCTGCGGGACAGGCGCACAAGGGGACCTCCTCGCCGGGCTGCGGTGGGGAAATCGCGAGGTGAACGCGTAATCCAGGGTGCTCCGCCGGTGCCCCGGCGGCCCGGCCGGTGGGCCGAACGGGTGACGCCCGAAGGGAATCCCCCGTACGGCCGAGGCCCGCACCCCTCGAAGGGGTGCGGGCCTCGCCGGCGATCGGGTGCGGCGGTCGGGCGCCGGTCGCGGTGATCAGGCGCCGATGGCGTGCAGACCGCCGTCGACGTGGATGATCTCACCCGTGGTCTTCGGGAACCAGTCGCTGAGCAGGGCGACGACACCCTTGCCCGCCGGCTCCGGGTCCTTCAGGTCCCACTCCAGCGGAGCGCGGGTGTCCCACACGGAGGCCAGCTCACCGAAGCCCGGGATGGACTTGGCGGCCATGGAGCCGATCGGGCCCGCGGAGATGAGGTTGCAGCGGACGTTCTGCTTGCCGAGGTCACGCGCCATGTAGCGGCTGGTGGCCTCCAGCGCGGCCTTGGCCGGGCCCATCCAGTCGTACTGCGGCCAGGCGTACTGGGCGTCGAAGGTGAGACCGACGACCGAGCCGCCGTTCTGCATCAGCGGCAGGCAGGCCATGGTCAGCGACTTGAGCGAGAACGCCGAGACGTGCATGGCGGTGGCGACCGACTCGAACGGCGTGTTGAGGAAGTTGCCGCCGAGCGCGTCCTGCGGGGCGAAGCCGATGGAGTGGACGATGCCGTCCAGCCCGCCCAGCTCCTCGCCGACGACGTCGGCCAGGCGGCCGAGGTGCTCGTCGTTCGTGACGTCCAGCTCGATCACCTTGGTGGGCTTGGGCAGCTTCTTGGCGATGCGCTCGGTCAGCGTGGGCCGCGGGAACGCGGTCAGGATGATCTCGGCGCCCTGCTCCTGGGCCAGCTTGGCGACGTGGAAGGCGATGGAGGACTCCATCAGCACGCCCGTGACCAGGATGCGCTTGCCCTCGAGAATTCCGCTCATGGTGATCAGTGACCCATTCCCAGTCCGCCGTCAACGGGGATGACGGCTCCAGTGATGTACGAGGCGTCGTCCGAGGCGAGGAACCGCACCGTCGCGGCGATCTCCTCCGGCTGCGCGTAACGGCCGAGCGGCACCTGCGAGACGATGTTCTCGCGCTGCTCGTCGGTGAGCGCCTTGGTCATGTCGGTGTCGACGAAGCCGGGCGCGACGACGTTGAAGGTGAGGTTGCGCGAACCCAGCTCACGGGCGAGGGAGCGCGCGAGGCCGACCAGGGCGGCCTTGGAGGCGGCGTAGTTCGCCTGCCCCGCCGAGCCGAGCAGACCGACCACGGACGAGATGAGGACGACACGGCCCTTCTTGGCGCGCAGCATGCCGCGGTTCGCGCGCTTGACGACGCGGAAGGTGCCGGTGAGGTTGGTGTCGATGACCGAGGTGAAGTCCTCCTCGGACATGCGCATCAGGAGCTGGTCCTTGGTGACGCCGGCGTTGGCAACGAGAACCTCGACCGGACCGTGCTGCTCCTCGATCTCCTTGTAGGCCTGCTCCACCTGCTCCGGGTCGGTGATGTCGCACCTGACCGCGAGGAAGCCGGCCGGCGGCTCCCCGGAGCGGTACGTGATCGCGACCTTGTCGCCGGCGTCGGCGAATGCACGGGCGATGGCGAGGCCGATGCCCCGGTTGCCTCCGGTGACGAGAACCGAGCGGCTCAACTGATCACCCTTTCGATAGCGGTCTGCAGCGGTCCGACAGCCCGCCCGAACACCTGGTGACAGGCGGCTTCATCCAAAAACCTATCGGTCGCGCCCCTGCCGCGGGCAATCGGGCACCGACAGTGGCTGAGGGGAGTCACTGTCGGGTCCCTACAGAAACGCCCGAAGACGAACGGAAACATGTGGTCCGCCGGGCGGATCGCGCGACATGATCGGAGCCGACAGGCCACGACAGCAGGGAGATCTCCGTGCCCCATTCCATCGACGAAGCCTTCACGGCGCTTCCCCTACGGGCCCTCGCCGACGCCGCGCTCGCACGCGCGCGTGCGCTGGGGGCCGAGCACGCGGACTTCCGGTTCGAGCGGGTGCGCAGCGCCTCCTGGCGGCTGCGGGACGCCAAGCCCGCCGGCTCGTCGGACACCACCGACCTCGGGTACGCGGTCCGGGTCGTGCACGGCGGTACGTGGGGCTTCGCGTCCGGGGTCGACCTGACCATGGACGCCGCCGCGCGGGTCGCCTCGCAGGCGGTGGCCATGGCCAAGCTCTCCGCGCAGGTGATCAGGGCGGCCGGGTCGGACGAGCTGGTGGAGCTCGCCGACGAGCCCGTGCACGCGGAGCGGACGTGGATCTCGTCGTACGAGATCGACCCGTTCTCCGTGCCCGCCGAGGAGAAGGCCGCGCTGCTGGCGGAGTGGAGCGCCCGGCTGCTGGCGGCGAACGGCGTCGACCACGTCGACGCCTCGCTGCTCACCGTGCACGAGAACAAGTTCTACGCCGACACCGCCGGGACCGTCACCACCCAGCAGCGGGTGCGGCTGCACCCGGAGCTGACCGCGGTGTCGGTGGACGAGTCCAGCGGTGAGTTCGACTCGATGCGGACCGTCGCGCCGCCGGCCGGGCGCGGCTGGGAGTACCTGACCGGCACGGGCTGGGACTGGGACGCCGAGCTGGAGCGGATCCCCGAACTGCTCGCCGAGAAAATGCGCGCGCCCAGCGTGGACCCCGGCCTGTACGACCTCGTCGTCGACCCGTCGAACCTGTGGCTGACCATCCACGAGTCCATCGGGCACGCCACGGAGCTGGACCGTGCCCTCGGCTACGAGGCCGCCTACGCCGGCACCTCCTTCGCCACCTTCGACCAGCTCGGCAAGCTGAAGTACGGCTCCGAGCTGATGAACGTCACCGGTGACCGCACCGCCGAGCACGGCCTCGCGACCGTCGGCTTCGACGACGAGGGCGTGGAGGCGCAGTCCTGGGACCTGGTGAAGGACGGCACGCTGGTCGGCTACCAGCTGGACCGGCGGATCGCGCGGCTGACCGGGTTCGAGCGGTCCAACGGCTGCGCCTTCGCCGACTCCCCCGGCCATGTGCCGGTGCAGCGCATGGCGAACGTCTCCCTGCAGCCGGATCCCGCCGGGCTGTCCACCGAGGACCTGATCGGGGGCGTCGACCGGGGCATCTACGTCGTCGGCGACCGGTCCTGGTCGATCGACATGCAGCGGTACAACTTCCAGTTCACCGGGCAGCGCTTCTTCCGGATCGAGAACGGGCGGATCACCGGGCAGCTGAAGGACGTGGCCTACCAGGCGACCACCACCGACTTCTGGGGGTCCATGGCGGCGGTCGGCGGACCGCAGACCTATGTCCTCGGCGGCGCCTTCAACTGCGGCAAGGCCCAGCCGGGCCAGGTGGCCGCCGTGTCCCACGGATGCCCGTCCGCGCTCTTCAGGGGCGTCAACATCCTCAACACCACGCAGGAGGCCGGTCGATGAGCGCCCGCACCCACAAGCCGCACGAGATCGTCGAGCAGGCCCTGGCGCTGTCCCGTGCCGACGGCTGCGTCGTCATCGCGGACGAGCAGTCCACCGCCAACCTGCGCTGGGCCGGCAACGCGCTCACCACGAACGGCGTGACGCGCGGCCGTACGCTCACCGTGATCGCGACCGTGGACGGCAAGGAGGGCACCGCGTCCGGAGTGGTGTCCCGGTCGGCGGTCACCGCGGACGAGCTGGAGCCCCTGGTGCGGGCCGCCGAGGCCGCCGCGCGCGGGGCCGGACCGGCCGAGGACGCGCAGCCGCTGGTCGGCGGCGTGCCGCAGTCGCCGGACTTCACGGACGCGCCCGCCGAGACCTCCTCCGCGGTGTTCGCCGACTTCGCCCCGGCGCTGGGCGAGGCGTTCGCACGCGCGCGTGCGGGTGGCCGGGAGCTGTACGGCTTCGCCAACCACGAGGTGGTCTCGACGTACGTCGGCACCTCCACCGGGCTGCGCCTGCGGCACGACCAGCCCACCGGCACGCTGGAGCTGAACGCAAAGTCTCCCGACCGCACCCGTTCGGCCTGGGCCGGCCGGTCCACGCGGGACTTCAAGGACGTCGACCCGGGGGCGCTCGACGCCGAGCTCGCCGTACGGCTGGGCTGGGCGGAGCGGCGCGTGGAGCTGCCCGCCGGCCGCTACGAGACGCTGCTGCCGCCGACCGCGGTCGCCGACCTGCTGATCTACCAGCTGTGGTCGGCGTCGGGCCGGGACGCGGCCGAGGGGCGGACGGTGTTCTCCAGGCCGGGCGGCGGCACCCGCGTCGGCGAGAAGCTGAGCGAGCTGCCGCTGACCCTGCGCAGCGACCCGAACGAGCCGGGCCTGGAGTGCCCGCCCTTCGTGGTCGCCCACTCCTCCGGCGGCGACCAGTCGGTGTTCGACAACGGACTGCCCACGCACGCGACCGAGTGGGTCGACGAGGGGGTGCTGAAGCACCTGACCACCACCCGGCACAGCGCGGGCCTGACCGGACTGCCGGTCGCCCCGGTGCTCGGGAACCTGATCCTGGACGGCGGCGGTGACCGCTCGCTGGACCAGATGGTCGCGGACACCGAGCGCGGACTGCTGCTGACCTGCCTGTGGTACATCCGCGAGGTCGACCCGGCCACGCTGCTGCTCACCGGTCTGACCCGGGACGGCGTCTACCTCGTGGAGAACGGCGAGGTGACCGGGCAGGTGAACAACTTCCGGTTCAACGAGTCCCCGGTGGGGCTGCTGGGCCGGGCCGCGGAGGCCGGACGTACGGAGAAGACGCTGCCGCGGGAGTGGAGCGACTGGTTCACGCGGGCCGCGATGCCCGCGCTGCGGATCCCCGATTTCAACATGAGCTCTGTCAGTCAGGGCGTATAACCTCGTAGTCGGCTGTCACCCGACCGCCCCGAAGATCACCGAGGAGACACGAGAACCGTGACGGACATCGTCGACGAGCTGAAGTGGCGTGGGCTGTTCGCCCTGTCCACCGACGAGGACGCCTTGCGCAAGGCGCTCGCGGACGGTCCCGTCACGTTCTATTGCGGCTTCGACCCGACGGCGCCGTCCCTGCACGTGGGGCACCTCGTGCAGGTGCTCACCGTGCGCCGGCTCCAGCAGGCCGGGCACCGGCCGCTGGCGCTGGTGGGCGGTGCGACGGGGCTGATCGGCGACCCCCGCCCGACCGCCGAGCGCACGCTGAACGACCCGGAGACGGTGGCCGGCTGGGTCGGCAAGCTGCGTTCGCAGATCGAGCCGTTCCTGTCCTTCGAGGGTGAGAACGCGGCCGTCATGGTCAACAACCTCGACTGGACCGCGAACCTCTCCGCGATCGAGTTCCTGCGGGACATCGGCAAGCACTTCCGTGTCAACAAGATGCTGACGAAGGACTCCGTGGCCCGCCGCCTGGAGTCCGACCAGGGCATCAGCTACACGGAGTTCAGCTACCAGATCCTCCAGGGCATGGACTTCCTCCAGCTCTACCGCCGCCACGGCTGCACGCTCCAGCAGGGCGGCAGCGACCAGTGGGGGAACCTCACGGCCGGGCTCGACCTGATCCACCGGCTGGAGCCGGGTGCCGAGGTCCACGCCCTCGCCACCCCGCTGATGACGAAGGCGGACGGCACCAAGTTCGGCAAGACCGAGGGCGGCGCCGTCTGGCTCGACCCGGAGATGACGACGCCGTACGCGTTCTACCAGTTCTGGCTGAACGTGGACGACCGGGACATCTCCAAGTACCTGCGCATCCTGTCCTTCAGGTCCCGCGAGGAGCTGGAGGAGCTGGAGAGGCAGACCGAGGAGCGTCCGCAGGCCCGGGCCGCGCAGCGCGCACTCGCCGAGGAGCTGACGACGCTGGTGCACGGCGCCGGCCAGACCGAGGCGGTCGTCGCGGCGTCCAAGGCGCTGTTCGGACAGGGCGAGCTGGCGGAGCTGGACGGCCCGACGCTGGCCGCGGCGCTCTCCGAGGTGCCGCACGTGCGGGTCACCGAGCTGGGCCCGGTCGTCGACCTGCTCGCCGAGGTCGGCCTCGTCGCCAGCAAGTCCGCCGCGCGGCGGACGGTGAAGGAGGGCGGCGCGTACGTGAACAACGTGAAGGTCGCCTCCGAGGACGCCGTCCCGGCGAAGGAGGACCTGCTGCACGGACGGTGGCTGGTGCTGCGCCGCGGGAAGAAGAACCTCGCCGCGGTGGAGGTCGTCCCCGCCTAGCACGACGACGGGCGCGCCTCGTACGGAGGCGCGCCCCTCGCTCGGTAACGGTCCGGCTCGCTCGACAGCTGTGCCGCCGGGTCAGGCCCGCTGCTGTTTCCTCTTACCCAGCGTCGCCATGTAGAGGGCGTCGACGAGCGCGACGATGATGATCGCGGCCACGAGCTGGAAGAAGTGCCGGCTCCAGTCGATGCCCCGGGTCTCCGCGACGCCGAGGGCGCCGGCGATGGCGTTGCCCGCGATGGCGCCCAGGATGCCGCAGATGGTGGTCAGCCACAGAGGGCTGTGCTGCTTGCCCGGGATGACCGCCTTGGCGATCAGGCCCAGCACGAATCCCACGATGATCGCCCACAACCAGCCCATGGCTCCTCCTCGTACGGCTCGACGTGAGCACTACCGCCAGTGTGGTTGTGTACACCGTTCGGCGCATGTCGGCCTCCCCCGTACGGGTCCGGGCCCCTGGCGTTCCCGCTGGCAGGGCGGTGCCCCGGTCTCGTGGCCGGCGCGGGCGCGGCGTACGGTAAGAGATGCCCGGGCCGGTTCCCCGCCGGGTGTGACGACGGTGCGGGCCCGGGGTGAGTCCGATGCGCGCGGATGGTGGAATGTGACGCGGAAACAGCACGGCGGCAGCGCCCAGGTCTTCCGGATCACCGGGGCCCGGACCGGGCTCGCCGAGGACGTGCGGGGCCGGCAGCGACGGTACGTGATCTCGATGTCGATCCGTACGGTCTCCGTGATCCTCGCGGCGACACTGTGGAACGTCGAGCGGTACGTCGCCGTCGTGGCGCTGGTGCTCGGTGCCGTCCTCCCCTACGTCGCCGTAGTGATCGCGAACGCCGGCCGGGAGAGGCCGCCGTCGCTGCCCTCCACGTTCGTGACGGCACCCACGCGTCCGATGATCAACGCGCCACGCGGTGAGGACGAGCGGACGGAGCCCGCCGCGGGGGGCGCGACCGAGGACCCGGCGGCCGGAACGCGGGGCGAGCGGGCCGACCCGGTGTGACCATGGCCGACGTGGCGGAAGCGGAACGCGGCCACCCGGGAAGCTCAAGAAAACCTCAGATCAATCATGCTGTTCCGGTGCCGTGCGGCGGGTGACCCATGACATACTGCGTACGCGCTCCGCATCCCCCGTCGGAGCGACGGACCGACGCCGGGCAGCTCCCCCCGTGGCTGCTCGGCGTCGCCTTGTTTCCGGGGGCTTTGCGAGACGGAACCAGTGACTGACCCTGTGAGTGAGACGCCTGTCTGTTCGGCCAAGGGATGCCGCGTCGACGCCGTGTGGGTGCTGGCGTGGAACAACCCGAAGATCCACACGCCGGAGCGGCGCAAGACGTGGCTCGCCTGCGAGGAGCACCGCGAGCATCTGTCGCAGTTCCTCGGGGTGCGCGGGTTCCTGAAGGACGTCGTCCTGCTCGGCGAGTGGGAGGACCCGCGTCCCTGACGGGTTCGTCAGCCGCCGATGGCGGACATCGGCCGGTCGGGCTGGACGAACGAGGGGTCGTCCAGCCCCGCGCCCGCCTTCTTGCCCCACATCGCCAGCCGCCAGAGGCGGGCGATCTCCTCGTCCGGGGCGCCGGAGCGCAGGGCGGCGCGAAGGTCAGTCTCCTCGGTGGCGAACAGGCAGGTCCTTATCTGACCGTCGGCCGTCAGCCGGGTACGGTCGCAGGCCGCGCAGAACGGGCGGGTGACCGACGCGATCACCCCGACCCGGTGCGGGCCGCCGTCGACGAGCCAGCGCTCCGCCGGTGCCGAGCCGCGCTCGTCGGCGCCCTCGGGGGTGAGGTCGAAGCGGGTGCGCAGGGAGTCGAGGATGTCCCCGGCGGTGACCATGCCGTCGCGCTTCCAGCCGTGCTGGGCGTCCAGTGGCATCTGCTCGATGAACCGCAGTTCGTAGTCGTGCTCGACGGCCCAGGCCAGCAGGTCGGGGGCTTCGTCGGCGTTGAGTCCCGGCATCAGCACCGAGTTGACCTTGACCGGGGTGAGGCCGGCCTCGCGGGCGGCCTCCAGGCCTTCGAGCACGTCCTTGTGGCGGTCGCGGCGGGTGAGGGTCTTGAAGACGTCCGGGCGGAGGGTGTCCAGGGAGACGTTGACCCGGTCCAGGCCCGCCGCCTTCAGGGCGGGCGCGGTGCGCCGCAGGCCGATGCCGTTGGTGGTGAGGGACATCCGGGGGCGCGGGTCGAGCGCGGCGACGCGCTCGACGATGCCGACCAGCCCGGGGCGGAGCAGGGGCTCGCCGCCGGTGAAGCGGACTTCCTCGATGCCGAGCGTGCGGACCGCGATGTCGATGAGGCGGACGATCTCGTCGTCCGTGAGCAGGTCGGGCTTGGCCAGCCACTGCAGCCCCTCCTCGGGCATGCAGTAGGTGCACCGCAGATTGCACCGGTCGGTCAGCGAGACCCTCAGGTCGGTGGCCACTCGGCCGTAGGTGTCGATGAGCACGTGGGCCCCCTCCCTCTCTCCCGGTCATGCAGGGTCCTCACGGGCGAGGTATGTCGCCCGTCACTTGCGAGCCTACGTGACACCGCCGACACCGGGCAGCGACCCGATCTTACGAGGTACGACCCGGCCGCGTCGTAGGACCGTACAGTCCGGGACGACGCGGCCGTCCGTACGAAGCTCAGTGCGCTCCGGTACCGGTCAGGGACCGCACCTCCAGTTCGGCGTACTTGCCGGCGTCCGGGACCTCCTTCGAGAGCCAGGTCCCCACGGCGCCCAGCAGGAATCCGACCGGGATGGAGATGATCCCGGGGTTCTCCAGCGGGAACCAGTGGAAGTCGACGTCGGGGAACATCGAGGTCGGCTTGCCGGAGACCACCGGGGAGAACAGCACCAGGCCGACGGCGGTGACCAGGCCGCCGTAGATCGACCACAGGGCGCCCGAGGTGGTGAACCGCTTCCAGAACAGGCTGTAGAGGATGGTCGGCAGGTTGGCGGAGGCGGCGACCGCGAACGCGAGGGCGACGAGTCCGGCGACGTTCAGGTCGCGGGCGAGGGCGCCGAGCACGATGGAGACGGCGCCGATGCCGACCGTGGCCCAGCGGGCCGCGCCCAGTTCCTGCTTCTCGGTGGCCTTCCCCTTCTTGATGACGTTCGCGTAGATGTCGTGCGCGAAGGAGGACGAGGAGGCCAGGGTGAGGCCGGCGACGACCGCGAGGATGGTGGCGAAGGCGACCGCGGAGATGGTGGCCAGCAGGACGGCGCCCCAGTTGGAGTCCACTCCACCGAGGTGCAGCGCGAGCAGGGGGGCGGCGGTGTTGCCCGCCTTGTTGGAGGCGATGATCTCGTCCGGTTTGATCAGTGCGGCGGCGCCGAAGCCGAGGGCGAGGGTCATCAGGTAGAAGGCGCCGATCAGGCCGATCGCCCAGATCACGGACTTGCGGGCGGCCTTGGCGGTGGGGACCGTGTAGAAGCGGATCAGGATGTGCGGCAGACCCGCGGTGCCGAGGACCAGGGCGATGCCGAGCGAGAGGAAGTCCAGCTTGGTGGTGCCGGAGGCGCCGTACTTGAGACCGGGCTCCAGGAACGCGGAGCCCTTGGCGCTGTTGTCGGCGGCACTGCCGAGCAGGTCGGAGATGTTGAAGTCGAACTTCAGCAGGACCAGGAAGGTCAGCAGCAGGGCGCCGATGATCAGCAGCACGGCCTTGACCATCTGCACCCAGGTGGTGCCCTTCATGCCGCCGATGGTGACGTACACGATCATCAGGACGCCGACGAGGGCGACGATGCCGATCTTGCCGCCGTCGCTGGTGATGCCCAGCAGGAGCGAGACGAGGACGCCGGCGCCCGCCATCTGGGCGAGCAGGTAGAAGATCGAGACGACGATGGTGGAGGTGCCGGCGGCGGTGCGGACCGGGCGCTGGCGCATCCGGTAGGCCAGTACGTCGCCCATCGTGTAGCGGCCGGAGTTGCGCAGCGGCTCCGCGACGAGGAGCAGGGCGACCAGCCAGGCGACCAGGAAGCCGACGGAGTACAGGAAGCCGTCGTAGCCGAAGAGGGCGATGGCGCCGGCGATGCCGAGGAAGGACGCGGCGGACATGTAGTCGCCGGAGACGGCGAGGCCGTTCTGGAAGCCGGTGAACTGGCGTCCGCCGGCGTAGAAGTCGGCCGCGTCCTTGGTCTGGCGGCCCGCCCAGACGGTGATGACGAGGGTCGCGGCGACGAACACCGCGAACAGCGTGATGATCAGCGTGCGGTGCTCGCTCGCCTCTCCGGCGGCCAGCAGGGTGTGCTGTGCGGGGCTCATGCGCCGCCCTCCATCCGGGTCTTGATGGCCTCGGCCCTGGGGTCGAGCTTGGCGGCGGCGTGCCGCGCGTACCACCAGGCGATGAGGAAGGTGGTCAGGAACTGGGCGAGGCCCAGCACGAGGGCCACGTTGACGTTGCCGGCCACCTTGGTGCCCATGAAGCCGCCCGCGTAGCTGGAGAGCAGCACGTACAGCAGGTACCAGGCGATGAAGGCGACGGTCAGCGGGAAGGCGAAGGAGCGGTAGGCGCGGCGCAGTTCACCGAACTCCGCGCTCTGCTGCACCTCGGTGAACTCCTCGGTGGAGGGAAGTGTGGTCCCCCGCGCGGGGGGCGGTGTCTCGGTGGCCACGGAGTCTCCTCGGGTGACGGTCATGCGCGATGTCGGACCTCACGGGATCGGGATCACGTTACCGAAAGTCAGCTTCCGACTCCGCCGTGTGATTCCGGCGGGGGCCACGATCCTGCTCGGGCCCCCTGTCCACGGTCACGGCGCCACGCGCGGAGCGGTTCAAGCCGGTCGGACTCTTTCGGAGATCGGGCGTGGAAGATAGCTTCGGCCTGCACCACCCGTCATGCACCTGCCCGAGCACCACCTGTGTCTCGGGCGGTTTCGTTTTCGGATGATGTGGAGACCCCATGGCTCATCTGCGTTCCAGACGCCGGCTCGCGCTCGCCGTGCCGGTCGTGCTGTCGCTGACCGCCTCGCTAGGCTTCCTGCCGGCGGCGGCCTCGGCGGCACCCGCCGCGCCGGCGGCGGCGCGGGCGGCGGACGGCACGAATCTCGCGTACGTGGTCAACACCCGGACGGACCACCGCACGATCGCCTCGGTACTGCGCGCGATCGCCCTCAACGGCGGCGAGGTCGTGGTCAGTTACGACAAGATCGGCGTGATCGTCGCCCATTCGGCGGACCCGGACTTCGGTGCGCGCATGCGCGCGGTGCGCGGCGTGCAGTCGGCGGGCGCCACGCGTACGGCGCCGCTGAGCGCGGCGGGTACGACGGACGAGGGCGCGGTCCAGGTCCTGTCCAAGGCGGAGGCCGCGAAGCTCGCGAAGGGCGCCGCGGCGGGCGAGGAGCCGCTGGAGGCGGACCAGTGGGACCTGCGGGCGATCGGCGCCGACAAGGCCGCGCGGATCGACCCGGGCAGCAGGAGCGTGACCGTCGGCGTGATCGACACGGGCGTCGACGACACCCACCCGGACATCGCCCCGAACTTCTCCGCCGCCCAGTCGGCGAACTGTGTGAGCGGCAAGCCGGACACGACGTACGGCGCGTGGCGGCCGGTGGACGCCGACCACTACCACGGCACCCATGTGGCCGGTGAGATAGCGGCGGCCCGCAACGGCGTCGGCGTGGCCGGTGTGGCGCCCGGGGTGAAGGTCGCGAGCATCACCGTCGCGCAGCCGGACCCGTCGTCGCTGTTCTACCCGGAGAGCGTGGTCTGCGCCTTCGTGTTCGCCGCCGACCACGGCATCGAGATCACCAACAACAGCTACTACGTGGACCCGTGGCTGTACAACTGCATGGACGACCCCGATCAACGTGCCATCGTGGACGCGGTCAACAGGGCGCAGCTGTACGCCCAGGACAGGGGCACGCTCAACGTGGCCTCGGCGGGCAACTCCAACGACGACCTCGACTCGCACTCGCTGACGGACGACTCCAGCCCGGACGACTCGACGGCGACCCCCCGCACGGTCGATCCGCACGAGTGCTTCGACGTGCCGACCCAGCTGCCCGGTGTGGTGACCGTCAGCGCGGTGGGCGTGCAGGGCGCGAAGTCCTACTACTCCAGCTACGGACAGGGCGTCGTCGACGTGGCGGGCCCGGGCGGCGACAAGTACCAGATCCCGGACACCCCGTCGAAGAACGGGCGCATCCTGTCCACGCTGCCCAACAACCAGTACGGATTCCTGCAGGGCACCTCGATGGCGTCCCCGCACGTGGCCGCGGTGGCCGCACTGCTGAAGTCCGCCCACCGGCACGCCACTCCCGCCCAGCTGCAGGCGCTGCTGAAGGCCCAGGCGGACAACCCGGGCTGCCCGGCCGGCCCCTATGACGGGAACGGCGACGGAGTCGTGGACGCCACCTGCGTCGGCAGCAAGCGGGTCAACGGCTTCTACGGGTTCGGCATCGTCGACGCCCTGCGTGCAGTCAAGTAGCCGGCGGGTGGACGTCGTACGACGAGGACGTCCCGCACGGCACGCTCGTACCGCGAACGAACTGGAGAGAACTGAATGACAGCGCCCAAGCAGCGCTACCGCCGCGCCCTCGCGATCCCCGTGGGAATGGCCCTGGCGACGGCCCTCGCGTTCCTGCCCGACGTCACCGCCTCCGCCGCGGACAACGCTCCCGCGGCCACCGCCGACGGGCCCGCGCTCAGCTACGTCGTCAACGTGGCCCCGGGACACGGGGTCTCGGCCCACGTCCGGAAGGCGATCGCCCGGGCCGGCGGCTCGGTGGTGGTCTCCTACGACCGGATCGGCGTGATCGTCGTCCACTCCGCCGACCCGGACTTCGCCAAGGAGATCCGCGAGGTGCACGGGGTCGACTCGGCGGGAGCCACGCGCCACGCGCCGCTGCCCGCCCAGTCCACCACCGACGTGGGCACACCGAAGGTGCTGACCGCCGAGGAGGTCGCCGACGCGCAGGCGGCGGACGGCCAGGACCCGCTGGAGCCGTTGCAGTGGGACCTGCCGGCCATCAAGGCGGACAAGGCGCACGAGAAGACGCTGGGCAGCCCGGACGTCACGGTCGCCGTCATCGACACGGGCGTCGACGACACCCACCCGGACATCGCGCCGAACTTCGACCGCGCGGCGTCGGCCAACTGCGTGTCGGGCAAGGCGGACACGACGGACGGGTCGTGGCGCCCGAGCGCGGCGGAGAGCCCGCACGGCACGCACGTGGCGGGCGAGATCGCGGCCGCGAAGAACGGCGTGGGCGTCACCGGTGTCGCGCCGGGCGTCAAGGTGGCGGGCATCAAGGTCGCCAATCCGGACGGGTACTTCTACACCGAGGCCGTGGTCTGCGGCTTCATGTGGGCCGCCGAGCACCACGTCGACGTGACCAACAACAGCTATTACACCGACCCGTGGTACTTCAACTGCAAGAACGACCCGGACCAGCGGGCCCTCGTGGACGCCGTCACCCGGGCCTCGCGGTACGCGGAGCGGAAGGGCACGGTCAACGTCGCCGCGGCGGGCAACGAGAGCTACGACCTCGCGTCCGACTCGATCACCGACCCGGTGTCCCCGAACGACGGCACCCCGTCGGACCGGGTGATCGACCCGCACCAGTGCTACGACATACCGACCCAGCTGCCGGGTGTCGTGACGGTCGCCTCGACCGGCGCCAAGGGCCTGAAGTCGTCCTTCTCCAACTACGGTCTCGGCGTGATCGACATCGCCGCGCCGGGCGGTGACTCGACGGCCTACCAGAAGCCGGAGCCCCCGGCGACCAGCGGTCTCATCCTGGGCCCGCTGCCGGGCGGCAAGTGGGGCTACATGGCCGGCACGTCGATGGCGACGCCGCATGTCGTGGGTGTCGCCGCGTTGATCAAGTCGACCCATCCGCACGCCCCGGCGGCCCTGGTGAAGGCGCTGCTGTACGCGGAGGCCAACCCGACGCCGTGCACCGACCCGTACGACATCAACGGCGACGGCAAGGTCGACGCGGTGTGCGAGGGGTCGAAGAACCGCAACGGCTTCTACGGCTGGGGCACGGCGGACGCACTGGCCGCCGTCACCAGGTAGATCCCGGCACCCGGTTCCGCGGGCGGACCGCGCGACAGACATATTGATCGAGTCAATACTGCATAGTGCAGTCATGACTGCTATCGAGTACGCATGGTCCGCCCTGGGCGGTGATCCCGCCCACCCGGCACGGCTCACCACCGTCAAGCGGGAAGGCGCGCTCCCGGCGCGCCTTCCCGTCCGGGAGCTCGCCCGGGCGTGCGTCGGCGCGTGCGCGCTGGCCGCCGCCGAGCTGGCGGCCCGCCGGGCCGGACTCGGTGACCCGCCCGCCGTCCGGGTCGACGACGGCGCGGTCGCGGCCGCCTTCCACAGCGAGCGTCTGCTCCGGGTCGACGGGCGCGCCCCGGTCGCCTTCGCACCGCTGTCCCGGTTCTGGCGGACGGCGGACGGCTGGGTGCGCACCCACGGCAACTACCCGCACCACCGGGCCCGGCTGCTCGCCGCGCTGAACCTCACCGAGGACTCCCCGGCCGACGAGGTGGCCGCGCGGTTCGCAAAACTCCCCTCCCTGGAGGCGGAGGAGACCGTCCACGGCGCGGGCGGCCTGGCCGTGGCCCTGCGCACCCCGGGCCGGTGGCGGGCGCACGAGCAGTCCGCAGAGGTCCGCGCCCGGCCGCTGGTCGAGCGCGAACGGCTGGACACGGCCCGCGCACCCGTGCTCCCTCCGCTCGATCCGGCCTCCGCCGTGCTGCTGCCCGCCGCGGGCCTGCGCGTACTGGACCTGACCCGGGTCCTCGCAGGACCCGTGGCCACCCGCACCCTCGCCCTGCTAGGCGCGGACGTACTGCGCCTGGACGCACCCTGGCTGCCCGAACTCCCCGACCAGCACGCTGACACGGGCTTCGGCAAGCGGTCGGCGACCCTCGATCTCGCCGTCGGCCGGGACCGGTTCGAGGAACTGCTCGCCTCGGCGGACGTCGTGGTCACCGGCTACCGGCCGGCCGCCCTCGACCGGTTCGGCCTCTCCCCGCGGGCGCTCGCCGCGCGGCGGCCGGGGCTGGTCGTGGCACAGATCTCCGCGTGGGGCGCGTACGGACCCTGGGGTGACCGGCGCGGTTTCGACAGCCTGGTCCAGGTCGCGACGGGCATCGCGGTCACCGAGGGCTCGGCCGGGAAGCCGGGCGCGCTGCCCGCGCAGGTGCTGGACCACGGCACCGGCTATCTGCTGGCGGCGGCCGTCCTGCGGGCGCTGACCGAGCAGTCGTACGACGGGTACGGCCGGTGCGTACGGCTGGCCCTCGCCCGGACCGCGCACTGGCTGACGGACGGGATCCGGCCGGAGCCGGCGACCGGCCCGCCGTACCCGGGCCCGGACGCCTGGCTCGCCGAGACGGACAGCCCCCTCGGCCGGCTGCGGTACGCCCGGCCGCCGGTGTCCTTCACGGGCGGCCCGGCCGACTGGGTCCGGCCCGCCGTGCCCTGGGGTTCGGACGCGGCCGCCTGGCGGTGAGCACACCGGCGGCCGGAAACGTACGGATCGGTGGAATGCCGTACCGTCAGTTGTTTTCCCGGACTTGCCCGGCTCTGCGGCGACTGGTGAAGATCGTGGGGTGACCTTGATACGACCGGCCGGCGGGACGACCGGCGCGGACGGCGCGGCCCGGCGGCACGGCACCCGCCGGGCCGCGGCCCTCCTGGTCCTGGTGGCCCTGGGCGCCCTGGTCCCCCTGCTCGGTCCGTCGGCGGCGCTGCACGGCACCGGGGAGGCCGCCGCTCCCGGGGTGGGCGGCATCGCCCTGCTGCGCGCGGTGCTGTTCGCGGCGCTGTCGGTGTCCCTGGGCGAGCTGTTCGTGCACCGGCTCGCCGGCCGGCTGCCCGGCGCTCCGCCCGAAGTGCCGCGCAGCTGGGCGCGGTTCGCGAACACGGCCGGTCTGCTCGCCGCGCTGGCGCTGGCGACGGTGGTGTCCACCGGCAACCTGGTCCCGCACAGCCCGGGCCAGATCGACGTCGGCGGCCTCTACGACTCCCGGGACGGCAGGCTGGCCCTGCTGGAGGTGAACGCCTTCCTGCTGGCGGTGGTGCTCGCGCGGCGCCGCGCCGCCCATGTGTGGCCACTGGCCGCGGTGGTGGTCGCCGAGGCGCTGCGCGCGCACCCGGCCGGCGAGTCCGGTGCCCTGGCGGGCTCGGGTCTGACGCTGGTGCACCTGACGTGCGCGGCGCTGTGGGCCGGTGGTCTGCCGCACGCCCTGCGGACCCTGCGGCTGTGGCGCGGCCACCCGGCCGGGGCGGCGCTGCTCGGCCGCTACGCGCGCGTGGCGGCCGTGCTGCTCGCGCTCGTCACGGCGACCGGCGTGTACAGCGCGCTGCGCCGGATGCCGCCGGGCACCGTTCTGGAGCAGCTGACGACGACGGCGTACGGACGCACCCTGCTGGCCAAGGTGGTCCTGGTCGCCGTCGTCGCCGTGCTCGCCCTGTGGGCGCGGATCCGGCTCGGCCGGGCCGCCGATCCGCTGACCGCGTGCGCGCCCGCGCGGGCCGAGGTGGCCGCGCTGGGCGCGGTGGTCGCGGTCTCGGGACTGCTCACCGCGCTGCCGCTGCCGATCCGCTGGTCCTAGCGGTTCACCGGTCGTTGGTGACGAGCACCTTCAGCGCGGTGCGCTCGTCCATCGCCTTGTAGCCGTCCGGCACGCCCTCGATGCCGACGGTCATGTCGAACACCGGCGAGGGGTCGACGGTGCCGTCGAGGACGTCGGGCATGAGGTCCGGGATGTAGGCGCGGACCGGGGCGACACCGCCGCGCAGGGCGATGTTCCGGTCGAACATGACGCCGAGGTCCAGGCCGGTGCCGCTGCCGTGCGGCACACCGACGAAGCCGATCGCGCCGCCGTCGCGGGTGATGTCGACGGCCGTCCGCATGGACTGCTCGGTGCCGACCGCCTCGACGACGGCGTGGGCGCCCTGACCGCGGGTGAGCTCGCGGACGGCCGCGACGGCCGCCTCGCCGCGCTCGGCGACCACGTCGGTGGCGCCGAAGCGGCGCGCGATGTCGGTGCGGACCTCGTGCCGGCCCAGCGCGATGATCCGCTCGGCGCCCAGCCGCTTGGCGGCCAGCACCGCGCACAGGCCGACGGCGCCGTCACCGACCACGGCGACCGTGGCGCCGGGGCGGACGCCCGCGCCGAGGGCGGCGTGGTGGCCGGTGCCGAGGACGTCGGAGAGGGTCAGCAGGGCGGACAGCAGGCGTTCGTCGGAGGCCGCCTCCTTGGGCAGCTGGACGAGGGTGCCGTCGGCGAACGGCACGCGCACGGCCTCGCCCTGGCCGCCGTCGTAGCCCACGGAGCCCCAGAAGCCACCGTGCTCGCAGGACGTCGTCAGACCCTCGCGGCAGTAGTCGCAGACGCCGTCGGACCACATGAAGGGCGCGACCACCAGGTCGCCGCGGCGGACGGTGGCCACCTCGGAGCCGGTCTCCTCGACGATGCCGAGGAACTCGTGGCCGATGCGCTGTCCCGGCTGCCGGGCGGCCTCGCCGCGGTACGCCCACAGGTCGCTGCCGCAGATGCAGGCGCGCAGCACCCGGACCACGGCGTCGGTGGGCAGCTGCACCATGGGTTCGGGGACGTCCTCCACGCGCATGTCGAACGGGGCGTGGATGGTGGTGGCGCGCATGGCGGGGGTCCTTCTCGTGCAGGGGTGTGCGGAGACGTACGGCGCGCTCAGGGGGTGGTCGAACGCGCACTTCACGGTACGCCGCGGCCGTCGCGGCCCGCGCGCCGAGGGTGCCCTCGGGCCGGCGTCGCGGGGCCGTGCTCCCGCCGCCGTGCCCTGCCGCCGTGTCCTGCCGGCTCAGACGCCCGCGGCGCCCAGCAGGCTTCCCGCCGCGTAGGTGACCGCCATCGCCAGTGCCCCGCCCACCGCGTTGCGCACGATCGCCCGCCCCGGGTCCGCGGCGCCGAGGCGGGCGCTGCTCCAGCCGGTGAGGACGAGCGCGGCCAGGACGGAGAGGACCGTGACCGCGAGCCGCGAGCCGGCCGGGGGCAGGACGATGGCCAGCAGGGGCAGCAGCGCGCCGACGGTGAAAGACAGGAAGCTCGCCCAGGCCGCGTGCCAGGGGTTGGTCAGCTCGTCCGGGTCGATGCCCAGCTCCACGCGCGCGTGGGCCCGCAGCGCGTCCCGTTCGGTGAGCTGTACGGCGGCCTCGCGGGCGACCTCGCGGGACAGGCCGCGTGCCGCCAGCAGGTCGGTCAGCTCCCGCAGTTCGGCCTCCGGCTGCTCGCGCAGTTCCCGTCGCTCCACGGCCAGCGCGGCCAGTTCCGAGTCGCGCTGGGTGGAGACGGAGACGTACTCGCCGGCCGCCATGGACATCGACCCGGCGAGCAGGCCGGCCAGACCGGCGGTGAGCAGGGCGGCCCGGCTCTCGGTCGCGCCGGCCACACCGACGACCAGTCCCGCGGTGGAGACGATGCCGTCGTTCGCGCCCAGCACGGCGGCCCGCAGCCAGTTCAGCCGGGAGCCGAGCGCGCCGCCGTGGGTCTCGTCGTGCGTGGGTTCCGTCACAGCAGGGAGGATCGCACTCCGAACGACACCGTCACCGCACCGACGCTCCCCGGCCTCCCGCGCGGTGCCGACCGCTCCACGGCAGCGGCTGCCCGCCCCGGGCGCACCGCCGTAGCCGGCACCGCACCATGGCCGGCTCCCCATCCTGGCGACCGCTCCGGCGCGACAGCTGCCCCGCCTCTGCCCCGCCTCCGGCCCGCCGCCGTAGTCGGCGCGCCGCCGACCGCCGGTGCAGGCTCACGGCCGGTGTGGCGCGGTGGCCGGGGTGCGGCGTCCGTCGACGTCGGCGGTGGTGCCCGGTCTCACCACACCCGCAGGGACGCCCCCCGGGCGAACACCGGGCTCGTCGCGTCGGGCGGTGGGGTCCGCAGGGGTTCGGCGAGTTCCGTCACCGTGGGGCCCACCTTCGCGGCGACGGCGTCCAGGAGGGCGAGGTCGAAGCCGTAGACGCGGGCCGCGTTGCCGCCGAGCACGGCCGCGAGCTCCGCGCGCGGGACGCCCGCGCAGGCGAAGCGCAGCGCTTCCCTGGTGTAGGGGAAGGTGCCCTCGTCGTGCGGGTAGTCGCTGCCCCACATGATCTTGTCGACGCCGATGCGCTCGCGCAGCGCCACCTCGTGGGGGCGCATGAAGCTGGCGCCGACGAAGCAGTTGTCCCGCCACACCTCGGAGGGCGGCGCGCCCATGCCGGCGGCCAGTCCGGCGCCGAACTTCGACTCCGCGGTGTCGGCACCGGACGCGGCCGCGACCAGCCGCCCGTGGTAGTAGTCCAGCATGCCGAGCACGCCGGGGATCCAGCCCGAGCCCTGCTCGGTGAGGACCAGCCTGAGCTCCGGGTGACGGCGGAAGGCGCCGCCGAAGATCAGGTGCCACAGGGCGCGGTGGGAGAACCAGGTCGTCTCCACCATGAAGACCGCGCGGGCGGCCGGTTCCTCGCCGAGCGGCGGCGAGGCCGAGCCGGCGTGGTGGTTGACCGGGACGCCGAGTTCCGCGCAGGCGGCCCACAGCGGGTCGTACGTGCGCGAGTACAGCTCAGGCAGGCCCGATCCCGGCGGGGTGCCGGGCAGCATCAGACCGCCCTTGAGGCCGGCGGAGGCGGCCCACCGCACCTCCTCGACGGCCTCCTCGACGTCGCCGAGGAGGATCTGGAAGACGCCCGCGCGGCGGCCCGGTGCGGCCGCGCAGAAGTCGGCGAGCCAGCGGTTGTGGGCGCGCAGGCCCGCCCAGCGCCGCCGGAAGTCCTCGGCGCCGGGGGGCGGGGCCATGAGCGAGCCGGACGGGAAGAACGGCGGGATGGTGTTCGGGAAGATCACCTCCGCGACGATCCCGTCCGCCTCCAGTTCGGCGAGGCGCCGCCGCGAGTTCCAGTTGCGGTCGGCGGAGTCGGCGAGCAGGTCCTCGTGGGGGTTGACGTAGGTGGCGGCCCAGACGTCGAAGTCGTCGTGGTACCGCTTCTCCAGGTAGGGCTTGTAGTCCAGCAGGTCCGCGCCGGCGTGGCAGTCGGCGGAGATCACGGTGTAGCGGTCGTCGGTCATCGGGTCACCCCCAGTGCCGGGAAGTCCTCGCCGGTCAGCCAGTGCCGGCCGGTCTCGCGCGAGCGGGCCCAGGACGCCTCCACGGCCCTCTGGTCGGCCGGCTGGCCGAGGTCGGCGGGGGTCGGCCCGATGCGGCGGGCCAGGGGGGTCAGCCGGTCGGTGTCGAAGCCGAAGACGTCGGCCGCGGCGAGGCCCAGCATGCGGCGGGTCTCGGCGACCGGGATGTCGTGGAAGGTGCGGCGCAGCCATCCGCGGGTGTCGGGCCAGGTGCCCTCCGGGTGCGGGAAGTCGCTGCCCCACAGGATGTTGTCGACGCCGATCTCGTACCGCTGGGCCAGTTCGCGCCGTTTGGTGTTGGTGGCGCAGACGAACACCTGGCGGTCCAGGTACTCGTGCGGCGGGCGCCTCAGTCCCTCGAACGGGGAGAGTTTCTTGCCGCCGTGGGCGCCGAGGTAGAGGCGGTCCATGAACCACAGCAGGTTCGGCAGCCACCAGCAGCCCGACTCGGCGACGCCGAAGCGCAGCCCCGGGTGGCGTTCGAAGACACCGGACCAGAGCAGGAACCACAGCGGGCGGGCGGGCCACCAGGTGACCTCGGAGACGTAGATGCCGAGATGGTCGCCGTACTCGTGGCGGGGAGCGGCTCCGGAGTGGGTGAGCACGGGCATCCGGCACTCGGCGGCGGCCGCCCACACCGGATCGTAACGGCGGTCGTGGTAGGGCTCCTTCCCCTCCCACATGGACGGGATCATCAGCGCGCCGAGGCCGGACTCCCGGGCGCGGTGGATCTCGGCGACGACCCGGTCCACGGGGGCGGTGACCGGCAGCAGGGCGACTCCGCAGTGCCGTTCGGGGTGCGCGGAGACGAAGTCGGCGAGCCAGCGGTTGTGCGCCCGGGCGCCGGCCATGCCCAGTTCGGGGTCCTGGTCGCCGGAGAGGCCGAGACCCACGCCGAAGGGCGCCGCGGTCCGGCTGTCGACGGCGTCGGCGTCCGGGAAGACGACCTCGGCGGCCACCCCGTCGCCGTCCAGCTCCTTCAGGCGCCGCGCGGAGTCCCAGCCGCCGCGCAGGCCCTCCTCGTTGTCGTGGAACCAGCGGTCGGCGAACTCCTCGTTGCGGATGCCGAGCCGGGTCATCTCCTCCCGGCGGCGGTCGCGTCCGGCGAGGAACTCGTCGAAGTCCCGGTGGAAGCGGGACTCCAGGTAGGGCCGGTACTCCTCGGTGGGCGGTCCGGCGTGGCAGTCGGAGGAGATGATCAGGTAGGGGTCCTGGCCGGAATCGGCGTCGGTCACTGCGGCCTCCCGGTCAATCCAGAATGAAGTTCTCGAGGTACGACGGGTTGGCGCGGTCCAGCATCGAGCGTGCCCGCGCGCGGATCTGCGCGTCGCTGTGCTCGCTCGGCGGCAGCATCCAGAAGCGGTCCTCCCGGATGCCGGTGACGACGAGTCCGGCGACGTCCTCGACGGAGGTGAAGCGGACGTCCCGGCCCGCCGCGCGCATGGCCGTCTCCCACTGGTCGAGGCTGCGGTACGGCGTCCTGCGCGGGCGTTCCTTGGCGTACCGCCCGGGCCGGTTGCGGTGCGACTCCCACAGGCCCGTGCGCAGCATGTGCGGCCCGGGGAAGAGCACCGACGCGCTCACGCGCGCGTGCTCGGCGCGCAGGTGGGCGTACAGGGACTCGGTGAGGGTGACGACGGCCGCCTTGGTGACGGCGTAGACGGAGGCGGTCGGGAGCGGGGCGATACCGCCGTCGCCGGAGGAGGTGTTGACCACGTGACCGGGCGCCCCGGACGCGATCATCCGGGGCACGAACGCCTGGACGCCGTGGAAGACGCCCCACACGTTGACGGCGAAGGCCCAGCGCCAGTCGTTCGGCTCGTGCTCCCACATCCGGCCCTCGGCGCCGGAGCCGACACCGGCGTTGTTGCACAGCACGTGCACGGCGCCGTACGTCTCGTACGCCGACTCGGCCAGCTCCACGACCTGTTCGCGCACCCCGACGTCGACCACGCGCGCGTGCACGTCGGCGCCCCGGTCGCGGAGTTCGGCGGCGGCCTCGTCCAGGGCGGCCGCCTCGACGTCGGCGAGGACCACTTTCAGGCCCTCGGCCGCGAACCTCCGGGCCAGCGCGAGCCCGATGCCGCTCGCCGCACCGGTGACGACGGCGACCTGTCCCGCTTCGAGGTCCATCAGCGACGCCCGCCGGCCGGCGCGTCGAGGATCTGCAGCGGGTCGTCGTACCGCTGGTGGACGTAGGGCAGCAGGGCGTCGGGGTCGACCCGTGCGACGACCCGGCCGCTCTGCGCGGTGGTCCTCTCGCCGAGCGTGATCTCCCGTAGGCGCAGCACCGGCAGATCGGCCACGGGGTCGTACGTCGACTCCCGCAGGACGACCTCGCCGTCGACCCGCTCCAGCCGGCGCGTCCTCTCCCGGCGCAGGCAGTGCACCAGGACGGGGCCGGTGTCGAAGCCGGAACCGTCCACCGCGGGGAGGAACTTGAAGTAGAAGTCGGTCCGGCGCGCCGGCTCCGGCGGGGGCAGCTCACCGGCGACCGTGCCGCGCACCGTCACGAAGGCGACGCCGTGCCGGGCCAGCGCCGCGGCGACGGCGGCCTCGTCGCGCTCCAGTGTCACCTCGCCGAGCTTCTTGGGTTCCCCGAAGACCTCGCGCCCACCGGTGAGGGCCCGCTCCTGGGTCATCGGCATGACCAGCGGGTACCAGCCCTCGACCGGACCGTGGGCGGCGGCGACCGCGAGGGAGCCCGCGCCGAGCGGGAGCGGCTGTCCGGGCAGGTCGACGGTGCTGATGTTCACCCTGACGAGGGGGCTGCCGGTCGGTTTCAGGGGTGGCGGCAGCACCGCGGCCACGGCGTCCGGGTCGGTCTCCCAGACGGCCACCACGCCCGTGGACCAGATCTCGGGGAGCCGGCCGCTCGCGGCGCGCGCGGCGGCGATCTCCTCCTCGGTCCGTGCGCCGTACCGTACGCGTGCCATACGCCGTACCGCCCTTCTTCTGACGGACCGTCATCTGTAACACAGTTACAGCAGACTCCGTGCGGGGTAAAGACGTGCGGGGCGAAGCCGGTGGCACGGAGGGGAGTCGGGGCGCATGGCGAGCGGGACGAGGGGCGCGCTGACCCGGGACGCGGTGCTGGAGGCAGCCGCCGGGCTGGTGCGGCGGCACGGCCCGGAGGCTCTCACCATGCGCGGGCTCGCCGCCGAGCTGGGCACCGCGGTGACGTCCATCTACTGGCACGTCGGCGGGCGGGAGGCCCTGCTGGACGCGCTCGTGGAGCGGACCATGGCGGACCTCGGGGAGATCCGCCCGTCCGGGGCCACGCCCGGTGCACGGGTCGTGTCGGTCGCGCACACCCTGCGCCGCCGGCTGCGTGAGCACCCGCACCTGGTCGCCCTGGTGCACGAACGGGGCCTGACCGAGCGGATGTTCCTGCCCGCGCAGCAGGCGCTGGTGCGCGAGGCGCACGCGGCCGGGCTGCGCGGGGCACGGGCCGCCGAGTTCGTCCGGGCCGTGCAGTTCCAGGTCGTCGGGCACGTGCTGGTCGAGCGCAACCGCGAGCGGGCCCCGGCGCAGCACCCCGGCGAGGAGGAGCTGTGGGGCGCGGGGGCCGCCGGTGACGATCCGGCGCTGGCCCGCGCGCTGGCGGGCCCGGTCGACACGGAGCGGCTGTTCACGACGGCCGTGGAGGCGCTGGTGCGGGCCCTGCTGGCGCCGGACGGATCCGACGGCGCGTGACGGCGCGAGGGCGGCCGGGGGCACGCACGCGCGTACGGCGGCCGATCGCGCGGGCGGATTGCGGAGCGCCGGCCGGCACCTGAGGGACGGCGCTGTCGGTCGTGGCCCGTATCCTCAATGACCATGCTCGAAGACCGTGCGACCGCAGTGTCCTCCCCCACCCAGTGGCCGGCCGCGTATCCCCAGGGATACGCGGTCGTTGACGTGGAGACCACCGGCCTGGCCCGGGACGACCGGATCATCTCGGCGGCCGTCTACCGGCTGGACGCGCGCGGCGAGGTCGAGGACCACTGGTACACGCTGGTCAACCCGGAGCGCGATCCGGGACCGGTGTGGATACACGGCCTGACGAGCGACGTGCTCGAAGGGGCGCCCCTGTTCGCGGACGTCGCCGAGGAGTTCGCGGCCCGGCTGGACGGCCGGGTGCTCGTGGCGCACAACGCCGTCTTCGACTGGCAGATGATCGCCCGGGAGTACGCGCGTGCGCGCCTGGAGGCTCCGGTGCGGCAGCGGCTGTGCACCATCGCGCTGTCGAAGGAGCTGGGCCTGCCGCTGCCCAACTTCAAACTGGAGTCGCTCGCGGCGCACTTCGGGGTCGTGCAGCAGCGGGCGCACCACGCGCTGGACGACGCGCGCGTGCTGGCGGAGGCGTTCCGGCCCAGCCTGCTGGCCGCGGCGGCGGGCGACGTACGGCTGCCGCTGCTGGAGTGCCTGCCGCTGACGGAGTGGTCGGACCGGCCCGTGCCGCGCCAGGCGTCGGGCGGTTACGGCGGCTACCGGGCGGGTGGTTGGCGGCCTTCGCGGAAGCGGCCCGCCTGCCCCTACCCCAACCCCGGCCGGTACGAGGACGGCGAACGCCTCAAACAGGGCATGCGGGTGGCGTTCTCCGGCGACACCTCCACGGAGCGGGAGCTGCTGGAGGACCGGGCGACCGAATGCGGTCTGCACGTGGCCTCCAGCATCTCGCGCC
The DNA here is from genome assembly GCF_025642175.1 of Streptomyces albidicamelliae. Classification (NCBI taxonomy): domain Bacteria; kingdom Bacillati; phylum Actinomycetota; class Actinomycetes; order Kitasatosporales; family Streptomycetaceae; genus Streptomyces; species Streptomyces albidicamelliae. Next base: position 2,191,718 of record NZ_CP106795.1, read on the forward strand.
TGACGAGTCTGCTGGTGACCAACGACCCCGACTCGGGCACGTCGAAGACGGTCAAGGCACGGCAGTTCGGCACGCCGATCGTGGACGAGGCGGCCTTCGGCCAGCTCCTCGGGGACGTGGAACCGGCCGACGGCTGACCGCGCACAAGTGGGGACACAGCCGACCGGACCGGCAGGTAATCGTACGAATGGGTGATTGGCGTACGACTCACCCGGTGGCCGCTCGCCCGCGGGTCGGCGACGGCTCACCCTGTGGCGCATGGCGACATGCGAAGTTTGCGGCAATGACTACGGGATGACCTTCGAGGTCCACGCACAGGGCGCTGTGCACGTGTTCGACTGCTTCTCCTGTGCGATCCATCGCATGGCCCCCATCTGCGAGCACTGCCGGGTGCAGATCATCGGGCAGGGCGTCGAGGTGGAGGGCCACTGGTACTGCGGCGCCCACTGCGCCCGCGCGGAAGGAAAGGCGGGCGTGGTCGACCGGGTGTGACCCGGTACCCGCCCGATTGCACCCCACGGCTCGGAGGTACCGTCGTGGGGTGCACCGCTACCGCTTCCTGTTCTCCCTCCAGTGGGTGATCCTCACCCTCGTGGCGATCGCGCTGATCCCGACGATGATCAGACTGGGCTTCTGGCAGGAGCACCGGTACCAGGAGCGCACCGCACGCAACGACCTGGTCTCCACCGCGCTGCACGCCGACCCGGTTCCGGTCGAGCGGCTGACCTCCCCCGGGCACTCGATCACCCGTACCGAGAAGTACCGCACGGTCACCGCGACCGGCACCTTCGACACCGGCCGCGAGGTCGTGGTCCGGCGCCGGACCAACGCCGACGGCGAGGTCGGCTTCCACGTCCTCACCCCGTTCGTGCTCACGGACGGCAAGGTGCTCCTCGTCAACCGCGGCTGGATCCCCGCGAACGGCGCGCAGACCGACTTCCCGAAGATCCCCGCCCCGCCGGCCGGCCGTACCACCGTCACCGGGCGGCTGAAGGCCGACGAGACGACCGCGGCGAGCGGGATCAAGAACGTCGCCGGTCTCCCCGACCGGCAGGTCATGCTGATCAACAGCGCGGAGGAGGCACGGCGGCTCGGCGCCAGTGTGCTCGGCGGCTATGTGGAACAGACGGCACCCGCGGCCAAGGACGGGTCCCCGGAGCAGATCTCCGACCCGGGCAGCGAGGACGCCCCGCTGAACTACGCGTACATGATCCAGTGGTGGCTGTTCGCCGCCGCCGTACCGGTCGGCTGGTGGTTCCTGGTCCGGCGCGAGATCCGCGACCGCGAGGAGGCCGCGGCCGAGGAGCAGCCCGAGGAGAGCGAACCGGCGACGGTCTGACCCGTCCCGCGGTCGGCACCGGGCTCCCCGGGAGCGGATCACTCCCCCGGCGCACCACCTGGTTGGCCCCCCGGCAGGCCGGGAAGCCGGAACGCGTGACATCGCGCATCGAGGACTACGCCCTCATCGGCGACGCACAGACGGCGGCCCTGGTCGGCAGGGACGGCTCGATCGACTGGCTCTGCCTGCCCCGCTTCGACTCCGGCTCCTGCTTCGCCCGACTGCTGGGCGACGAGGACCACGGTCACTGGCGGATCGCGCCGAGGGGCGCGGACACCTGCACCCGCCGCGCGTACCGGTCCGACACCCTGGTGCTCGACACCGAGTGGGAGACCGGGGACGGCACGGTCCGCGTCACCGACCTGATGCCGCAGCGCGAGCACGCCCCCGATGTCGTCCGCATCGTGGAAGGGGTCAGCGGCCGGGTCACCGTCCGCGGCACGCTGCGCCTGCGCTTCGACCACGGCTCCGTCACGCCGTGGGTGCGCCGCTCGGACGGCCACCGGGTGGCCGTCGCGGGCCCCGACTCGGTGTGGCTGCGCGCCGAGCCGGACGTCCGCACCTGGGGCGAGGACTACGGCACCCACTCCGAGTTCACCGTCGCCGAGGGCGAACGGGTCGCGTTCGTGCTCACCTGGCACCCCTCGCACGAGCCCCGCCCCCCGCTCATCGACCCGTACGAGGCCCTGGAGAGCAGCGTCACGGACTGGCGGCGATGGGCCGGGCAGTGCGGGTACGACGGCCCGCACCGGGACGCCGTCGTCCGCTCCCTGATCACCCTGAAGGCCCTCACCTACGCCCCGACCGGCGGCATCCTCGCCGCGGCGACCACCTCCCTGCCCGAGCAACCCGGTGGCGTGCGCAACTGGGACTACCGGTACTGCTGGCTGCGCGACTCCACGCTCACGCTGAACGCACTGCTCGCCGCGGGCTACCGCCAGGAGGCCGAGGCCTGGCGCAACTGGCTGTTGCGCGCGGTCGCGGGCGATCCGGCCGACCTCCAGATCATGTACGGCGTCGCGGGCGAGCGCCGGCTGCCGGAGACCGAGCTGCCGTGGCTCCCGGGCTTCGCCGGGTCCACGCCGGTACGGACCGGCAACGGCGCCGTCGACCAGCTCCAGCTCGACGTGTACGGCGAGGTGATGGACTCGCTGTTCCTGGCCCGCGCCGCGGGGCTGCCCACCCGGCCGCACATGTGGGCCATCCAGCGCTCCCTGATGCAGTTCCTGGAGTCGGCCTGGCGGCAGCCGGACGAGGGCTTGTGGGAGGTGCGCGGCGGCCGGCAGCAGTTCGTGCACTCCAAGATCATGGTGTGGGTGGCCGCCGACCGGGCCGTGCGGACCCTGGAGCGGTACGACGAGCTCGAAGGTGACCTGGAGGGCTGGCGCCGGCTGCGTGACGAGGTGTACCGGGAGGTGTGCGAGAAGGGCTTCGACCGCGAGCGCAACACCTTCACCCAGACCTACGGCTCCCGCGAACTCGACGCCGCGCTGCTGCTCGTCCCGCGCGTCGGGTTCCTGCCGCCCGACGACCCGCGCGTCGTCGGCACGGTCGACGCCGTCCGGGACGACCTCGGCCACCACGGCTTCCTGCGCCGCTACGACACCGAGGACTCCGTCGTCGACGGCCTGCCGGGCGGCGAGGGCGCCTTCCTCGTCTGCTCGTTCTGGCTGGCCGACGCGCTGCACATGACCGGCAGGACCGAGGAGGCGCGGGAGCTGTTCGAGCGGCTGGTGGGCCTGTGCAACGACGTGGGTCTGCTCGCCGAGGAGTACGACCCCGTGCACCGCCGTCAGCTCGGCAACTTCCCGCAGGCGTTCAGCCACGTCGGCCTGGTGAACACCGCCCTCACGCTGTTCGGGGACGAGGAGGCAGGATAGGGGCCATGGATCTTGGACTGAAGGACCGGGTGTACGTCGTCACCGGAGCCACCCGCGGGCTGGGCAACGCCGCCGCGCGGGAGCTCGTCGCCGACGGGGCGAAGGTGGTGATCACCGGCCGCGACGAGAAGCGGGTCGCCGACGCCGCCGCCGAACTGGGCCCGAACGCCGTCGGCGTGGCCGTGGACAACGCCGACGAGCAGGCTCCCGAGCGGCTGATCGCGGCCGCCCGCGAGCACTTCGGCGGCTTCCACGGAGTACTGGTGAGCGTGGGCGGCCCGCCGCCCGGGTTCCTCGCCGACAACACCGACGAACAGTGGCGGAGCGCCTTCGAGTCGGTGTTCCTCGGCGCGGTCCGGCTGGCCCGCGCGGCGGCGGCCGAGCTGGAGGAGGGCGGGGTCGTCGGGTTCGTGCTGTCGGGCTCGGTGCACGAGCCGATCCCGGCGCTGACCATCTCCAACGGCCTGCGCCCCGGGCTCGCCGGCTTCGCCAAGTCCCTGGCGGACGAGCTGGGGCCGCGCGGCATCCGGGTGGTGGGACTGCTGCCGGCGCGCATCGACACCGACCGCGTTCGCGAGCTGGACGGGCTGTCCGCCGACCCGGAGGCGACCCGGGCCGCGAACGAGTCCCGGATCCCGCTGCGCAGGTACGGGACCCCGGAGGAGTTCGGGAAGGCGGCGGCGTTCCTGCTGTCGCCCGCGGCCTCCTACCTGACCGGGATCATGCTGCCGGTGGACGGGGGCATGCGGCACGGGTTCTGACGCGGCACGGGTTCTGACGCGGCACGGGTTCTGAGGGCGGTCCTCAGGTCACCCGCTCCGCGTGGTGCCTGACCGCCCCGAGCCGTACCTCGGCGGGGAGCGACGCGAGGCCCGCCGACTCGCGTGCGTGCGCCAGGGCCTGACGGGTGAAGTCGGCCAGGGCCGGCGCCGGATCCACGTCCGGTTCCAGCTGAAGCCAGGCCCTGGCCGTCGGGGCGCCCCGGCGGCCCCGCAGGAGGACCCGGGCCCGGGCCACCCCCTCCTGCCGGGCCGCGTCCTGGGTGAGCGCCGACTCCAGGGCGCCGCCGAGGAGCACCGCGTCCTCGCCGTCCCCGGTGTCGACCGGGATCTCGGCCGGCCGGCGCCGGCGCAGGGCCGCCAGCAGCCACCACAGGGCGAGCAGCAGCAGGACGGCCAGGGCGGCGATGACCGCCGGCCACCACCAGCCGGTGTCCCGCCAGTGGGTGCGCTCGGCCCGGCTGAGCAGTACGTCGTGCGGGCCGGTGTGGAGCCACCGGAAGGGCGGCCGTACGCCCAGGCCGACGGCCAGGACCGAACCGCCGCCCACGAGGAGCAGCAGGCCCACGAGCGCGAGCAGCACGCGGTGGACGCGACCGATGCGCATCGTCCTCATCCCTTCCGTCCGGGCCGGGCCACGCGCACCGACAGCGCGGGCGGCCGGGCCAGGCCGAGGCCCCGGATCGTGTCGGTGAGCGAGGCCTCCAGATCGGCGCGTACGTCGTCCAGTTCGCGGAAGTGGGCGACGGCCCGTACGTCGGCCCTCCGGCGGCGCATCCGTACCCGTGCCGCGCGCACCCCGGAGACGTCCAGGGCCCGGTCGCGCAGCAGGAGCGCCGCCGCGTCGCGCCGGAGCGCGGCGCGGACGTCGGGGCGCGGGCGCCACATGGGCAGCAGGTAGCGCAGTCCGGGGGTCACGGCGAGGACGATCAGCCACAGGCCCAGGGCGGCGGCGACGCCCGCGCCCACCAGCACCCACATGTCGTCCAGTTGCCGCTCGGCCAGCTGGCGGGCCAGCGCGTGGCGCCAGCGCATCGCCGGGTGTCCGGCGCGGACGGCGACGACGTCGTAGAGGAGGAGTGCGGACGCGGCCGCCAGCAGCAGCGCGACGACGACGGCGGGAATCCGGCGCGGGGCCCAGAAGCGCCGGCTGCTCACGGGCGCGGGCTCGGGCTCCTCGACGGCGGTGTCCCCGTCGAGGGCCGGGGTGGCTCCCGGCTCGCTCATCGCGCCCTCCCGACCGTGCCGGGGGCCGCGGGGAGGTGCAGCCGTTCGATCCGCACGGCGACCTCGGCCACCTCCAGGTCCGCCAGACCGCCCACCCGTTCGGCGACTTGGCGGCGGACGGCGGCGCAGCGGGCGCCGATGTCGCAGGGGTAGCCGAGCGCGAGGTGGACGCGGACCCGGGCGGTTCCGTGCCGCACGACGACGGTGGCGTGCGGGGCCGCCGCCTCTCCCGGCGGGGGCGGCAGCGCCTCGCGGGCGGCCTGTGCGGCGATCTTCGCCACCACCCGGTCGGCGATCCGGGTGGCGCCGCGCTCGCCCGGCGGCACGAGGGGCGACGGGGGTCGCAGCGTGCCGCTCTCGGCGCTCACCGGGTCACCGCCGCCGGTCGCGCCGGTCACCGCGGATACGGAAGAACTCGCCCGGTTCCAGGTCGCCCTCGGCGAACCGGCCCACGACGAAACCGACGGCCCCCAGGGCAGCCACCAGCAGGAAGGCGCCGAACCCCCCGAAATAGCCGGCGAATCCCAGCGCCATCCCGGCGATCATGCCGGCCACGGCCATGCTCATGCAGCGCTCCTCGACTCAAGGGATGTGCGGTGCCGGACGCGTGACTCTCACTGGATGCGGGGCACTTCGGGCTCCTCCTCCTCTTCGTCGGGCAGCTTGACGTCGCTGACCGCGATGTTGACCTCGACCACTTCGAGTCCGGTCATGCGTTCCACCGCGGCGATCACGTTCTCCCGTACGGCGCGTGCGACATCGGTGATCGAGACGCCGTAGTCCACGACGATCTCCAGGTCCAGCGCGGTCTGCACCTCGCCGACCTCGGCCTTCACACCGCGGGTCACGGACTTGGCGCCGCCGGGCACCCGGTCGCGCACGGCGCCGAAGGTGCGGGCGAAACCGCTGCCCATGGCGTGGACGCCGAGGACGTCCCGGGCGGCCAGCCCGGCGATCTTCTCCACGACGCCGTCGGCGATGGTGGTCCGTCCGCGCGCCGCGGGGTCGCCACCGCCGCGCCGAACGGCCTTGCGGGTCGACACCTGCGGCTCCTGGCCGTCCTCTGGGCTCGTCGTCATGTCGGTCATCGCCGTACGTCCCTCCGGTCGTCGTCCTTCGACCACCGTATGCAAGGTTCGCCGGTTGCGCCCCAGGATGGGGCAGGCTGGAGGAATGACGGCGGACCGGTGGACACAGGCGGTGCGGCAGCAGGTGGGACTCGGCAGACTGCTGCCGCTCGGCGGCCCGCGCGACGGTGCGTGGCTCGCGGAGGGCGCGGCCGGGGCGGTGCTGGCGCGGGTGGCGGCGGTCGAGGTGCCCGGGGTGCGGCTGGGCACGCTGCGGATCGCGCCGGCCGATCCCGAAGCGGCGCCGGAGCCCGTCGTACCCGCTCCGCCGGGGGCGCTGGCGCCCGGTGCCCTGCGGGTGACGGCCGATTTCGCGGCGACGGCCGCCGAACCTCTGCCGGCGGTGGCCGCCCGGCTGCGGCTGGCACTGGCCACGGCCGCGCACGAGCGGCTCGGTCTCGCGGTGACGGAGGTGGATCTGCGGGTGACGGACCTGCTGGAGGCCGACGGGGAGAGCGGCGCGGCCGTACGCGCGCCGCGGCCGGCGCCCGCGCGTGAGGTCACCGATCCGGACGAGACCCGGGTGGCCGCCGCCGCGCTGGCCGTGCCCGGGGTGACGGGCCTGACGGGGTCGCTGGGCGGGCTCGGCCGGGCGGTCCATGTGGAGGAGCGTGCCGGTGAGGCCGCGCTGCCGCACCCGCATGTCCGGGTGGAGCTGGCGGTGTCCGCGGACCGCCGGACCGTGGACGTGGCCCGGCAGGTCCGCACGGCCGTACGGGAGGCGCTGGCGGGCCGGCCCACGGTGGCGGTCCTGGTGACGGCCGTGGACTGACCCCCGGCCCGGCGAAGGCGGGGCGCTCGGCCGCGCGCGTGCGGAGAGGGGGCTCGTCAGCCGCGCGCGGGCGTCGTCACTCCCCACGCCGGCGAGGTCCCTCAGCCGCCGCGCCTGGGCAGCCCGCTCCGCCGCACGCTGCTCGTCGTACGTGCGGTCCACGGCACCCCGCAGCAGCGCCTTGGTCTCCACGACGGCGTCACGCGGCGCGGCCAGCAGCGCCGCCGCCAAATCGCGCGCCGCGGCGTCGAGTTCGGCCCCGGGCACGGCGAGGTTGGCCAGCCCGGCGGCCACCGCCTCCTCGGCTCCGACGGACCGTCCGGTCGCACAGATCTCCAGCGCGCGGGCGTACCCGACGAGACCGACCAGCGGATGCGTGCCGGTCAGGTCGGGCACGAGGCCGAGGCTGGTCTCGCGCATGGCGAACTGCACGTCGTCGGCGACCACGCGGAGGTCACAGGCCAGCGCGAGCTGGAAGCCCGCCCCGATGGCATGGCCCTGGACAGCGGCGACGGACACGAGGTCGTTGCGCCGCCACCAGGTGAACGCCTCCTGGAACTCGGCGATGGTCGCGTCGAGCCCGGCGTCGTCACGGCGCGCGAGATCGATGAAGGTCGGCTCGCCCGGGATTCCCTCCGGGGTGAACATCTGACGGTCCAGCCCGGCGGAGAAGGACTTGCCCTCGCCACGCAGCACGACGACCCGGACGGAGCCCGGCAGCAGCCGACCGGCCTCGGCCAGCGCCCGCCACAGAGCGGGGCTCTGCGCGTTGCGCTTGGCCGCGTTGGTCAGCGTCACCGTCGCGAGCGCGTCGTCGACGGTGAGCCGTACGCCGTCCTTGTCGAGTACAGGAGCGAGGTCCTGGTCGGGCGAAGCCATGGGGCGCCTCCGATGGGTGCGGTCAGCAGCACGTGCCGTGGGCACGCTCGCGTGCGGGGGCACGCTTAAGTGACTGCACAGTAACCACCCGGTCGATCAGCCGGCCGACCGGGTGGCCACCATCGAAGCCGATGGGCCGCCCGGAGTCAGGACGTCGCGGCCTTCTTGCCCCGGGTCGCTCCGCCACGCCCACGCAGCGTGACGCCCGACTCGCTGAGCATCCGGTGTACGAAGCCATACGAGCGGCCGGTCTCCTCGGCCAGCGCCCGGATGCTCGCACCGGAGTCGTACTTCTTCTTCAGGTCTGCCGCGAGCTTGTCGCGCGCGGCGCCGGTCACCCGGCTGCCCTTCTTCAGAGTCTCGGCCACCCGTGCCTCCTCATGGGAAGTGCGCTCTGGTCTCCTCATGATCACCCCTCCCGCGCCCGATGGCCACCCATTCGGCAAGGTCCGTAGGACATCGCTGTGACGACGGGAGCGCGTCCCCACAAGCGGAATGGACCATTCCAGCGGATCGTGTCGGCGGGGCCGAACGGGTGGTTCCGCGAAGTACCAGGTCAGGGATGCGAAGCGGCCGATCCCTTGGCTGCCAAGGGATCGGCCGGAAAATCCGTGTACGACACACCTCGATACGAGGAGATCTCACACAGATGATGGATCACCGATCGGCCGAATGATCCATACGCAGTGGATCAGTCCGTTCGATCACGCCAGGGCGACGAGGTCCGCGTAGTCGGAACCCCACAGGTCCTCGACGCCGTCCGGCAGCAGAATGATCCGCTCCGGCTGGAGTGCCTCTACGGCGCCCTCGTCGTGCGTGACGAGGACGACCGCGCCCTTGTAGGTGCGCAGGGCGCCGAGGATCTCCTCGCGGCTCGCCGGGTCGAGGTTGTTGGTCGGCTCGTCGAGGAGGAGCACGTTCGCCGAGGAGACGACCAGGGTCGCCAGCGCGAGGCGGGTCTTCTCGCCGCCGGAGAGCACGCCGGCGGGCTTGTCGACGTCGTCACCGGAGAACAGGAACGAGCCCAGCACCTTGCGGACCTCGACCAGGTCCATGTCGGGTGCGGCCGAGCGCATGTTCTCCAGCACCGTGCGGTCGGGGTCCAGCGTCTCGTGCTCCTGCGCGTAGTAGCCCAGCTTGAGCCCATGACCGGGGACGACCTGGCCGGTGTCCGGCGTCTCCACGCCCGCGAGCAGGCGCAGCAGGGTGGTCTTGCCGGCGCCGTTGAGGCCGAGGATGACGACCCGGGAACCCTTGTCGATGGCCAGGTCGACGTCGGTGAAGATCTCCAGGGAGCCGTACGACTTCGACAGTTCCTCGGCCGTGAGCGGGGTCTTGCCGCAGGGCGCGGGCTCCGGGAAGCGCAGCTTGGCGACCTTGTCGGACTGGCGGACCGCCTCCAGGCCGGAGAGCAGCTTGTCGGCGCGGCGGGCCATGTTCTGCGCGGCGACCGTCTTGGTGGCCTTGGCGCGCATCTTGTCGGCCTGCGAGTGGAGGGCGGCGGCCTTCTTCTCGGCGTTGGCGCGCTCGCGCTTGCGGCGCTTCTCGTCGGCCTCGCGCTGCTGCTGGTAGAGCTTCCAGCCCATGTTGTAGACGTCGATCTGGGAGCGGTTGGCGTCCAGGTAGAACACCTTGTTGACGACCGTCTCGACCAGGTCGACGTCGTGGGAGATCACGATGAAGCCGCCGCGGTAGGTCTTCAGGTAGTCGCGCAGCCAGATGATCGAGTCCGCGTCGAGGTGGTTGGTCGGCTCGTCCAGGAGCAGGGTGTCGGCGTCCGAGAAGAGGATGCGGGCCAGCTCGATACGGCGCCGCTGACCGCCGGAGAGGGTGTGCAGCGGCTGGCCGAGCACGCGGTCGGGCAGGTTGAGCGCGGCGGCGATGGTGGCGGCCTCGGCCTCGGCGGCGTACCCGCCCTTGGTGAGGAACTCGGTCTCCTGGCGCTCGTACTGCTTCATGGCCTTGTCGCGGGTGGCGCCCTTGCCGTTGGCGATGCGCTCCTCGTTCTCGCGCATCTTGCGGATCAGGACGTCGAGCCCGCGGGCGGACAGGACGCGGTCACGGGCGAGGACGTCGAGGTCGCCGGTGCGGGGGTCCTGCGGGAGGTAACCGACCTCGCCGGAGCGGGTGACGGTGCCGGCGGCGGGGATGCCCTGGCCGGCGAGGACCTTGGTGAGGGTGGTCTTGCCTGCGCCGTTGCGGCCGACGAGGCCGATGCGGTCGCCCTTGGCGACACGGAAGGTGGCGTTCTCGATGAGGACGCGCGCACCGGCGCGCAGCTCGATACCGGAGGCGGAGATCACGGACAGACTCCAGGGCGTACAGGATTGGCAGGTGGGCGGCTGAGGACGTTCCCGCCGTCTAATGCGCGAGGAGAATGGCCATGACGACAGTCTAACGGGGCCGGGCAAGCGGTTTTTCTACGTCCATGTGTTCGGCCCGCGTCCCACTGATCGTTCCCGCCCCGTAGCGGTCCTCTGCGGGGCTGCGACCTGGTACGGGGCGCGGGGGCACGGCCTGCGGGGAAGGGCGGTTCCGCCGGGAGGCCGATCTCACGCGAGGGGGCCATGGCCGGAGTCGCCCGGTAGGCCGCGGTCCGTGGCCCGCGCGGCCGGGGCCGGTCCGCCGGGAGGCGCCGTACGGGCCGCGGCCTGCCGGGCGACTCCGTCGGGCGGCCGTCACGGTCGAGCCGGCCTGCCGGCCGCACTGCCGGGGGCCCGGGACCTCGGCTCGGGAGGCAGCCGCTGCCACGGGACGTCGGGCCCGGGGTGCCGCCGGGCCCGGGAGGGCGTGGGTGAGGGCGTGGTCCTGCCGGGAGATCGCTGCGGCGGCGGGTCGTCGTGGCCGAGGAGTCGCCGGGCCGGAGAAGCCGCCCTGCCCTAGGAGGCCGTCGCGGGGGCGCGCCGGGGGATGCGGGGTGGGGGGTGGGGTCGGATGCTGGTGGTGGGTGGTCGTGGGTGACGGCCGGTGTCCGGTGGGGGGCGGCGGGTACCAGGATTCGCGGCCGTGGGGAGCACGGGCTCGGGACCGGGACGTAGGGCGGTGACGCGTGCAGTTCGACGACGACGCCAATCTGGACACCTCCGAAGTGCAGGACGTGCGCGGCAGCCGGATCCCCGGCGGCCGCGCGACGGTCGGCGGCGGCATCGCCGGGCTGATCGCCCTGCTGCTCGGACTGTTCTTCGGTGTGGGCCCGGACGAGCTGGGACTGTCCTCCGGCGGTGACACCCCGCGGCCGGCGGCCTCCTCGCTCCAGCAGGTGCAGCAGACCTGCCGTACCGGGCGGGACGCCAACACCAGGGACGACTGCCGGATCGTGGCGGTCGTCAACAGCGTGCAGGACTACTGGACGCAGGAGTTCCGGCGGCGCCGGGGGACGTACACCGGCTCGCCGACGGTGCTCTTCAGCGACCGGGTGGGCACCGCGTGCGGGGCGGCCACCTCGGCGGTCGGGCCCTTCTACTGTCCGGGCGACCGCAAGGTCTACCTGGACCTGGGCTTCTTCGACGACCTGCGGACGAGGTTCGGTTCCACCGGCGGCCCCTTCGCGCAGGCGTACGTGGTGGCGCACGAGTACGGCCATCACGTGCAGGACCTCCTCGGTGTCCTCGGCCGGTCCCAGGACGGGCTGACCGGGGCGAACAGCAACTCGGTGCGCACCGAGCTCCAGGCGGACTGCTACGCGGGCGTGTGGGCGCGGCACGCGACGACCACCCCGGACGAGTCGACGGGCCGTCCGCTGATCACCAGCCTGACGGCCGCCGACGTCCGCGAGGGCCTGGACGCGGCGGCGGCCGTCGGCGACGACCGGATCCAGGAGCGCTTCCAGGGCCGGGTGACGCCGGAGACCTGGACGCACGGGTCGGCGAGGCAGCGGCAGCAGTGGTTCACGCAGGGGTACCGGACGGGCGACATGAGCCGGTGCGACACGTTCCGCTGACGCGTTGTCAGTGCCGGCTGCGAGACTGGGCGGCAGGCCACGGAACCGACGCACGAAGGAGTGATCGGCATGGCGGGCACGGGCACGGGACGGCCGAGCATCTACCCCACCCTGCTGTACGCGGACGCGCAGGCGGCGATCAGACAGCTGACGGAGGCCCTCGGCTTCACCGAGCTCTCGGTGTACGAGACGGAGGACGGCAAGGTGATGCACGCCGAGCTGGTCCAGGGCAGCGGCGCGGTGATGATCGGCTCCAAGGGCCGCGGCGGCCTCTTCGACACGGCGATGAAGGACGCGGGACCCGCCGGGGTGTACGTCGTGGTGGACGACGTGGACGCCCACCACCAGCGGGCCGTGGAGCACGGGGTGGAGATCCTGATGCCCCCGACGGACCAGGACTACGGCTCCCGGGACTACATGGCCCGGGACGCCGAGGGCAACCTGTGGAGCTTCGGGACGTACGCGCCGGAGATCGGCGGCTGAGCGGCCCCCGCGCCGCTCAGCCCCCGGTGTGCACCTGGAAGGCCGCCCGGCGTACCGCCTTGGCGAGGGCCGGGTCGGGATGCGCGGCGGCGAGCGCGACCAGCACCTGCACGGTGCGGGGGTGACCGACGGCGCGGACCTCGTCGAGCAGCTGGGGGACGGTGGGCTGCACCGCGGCCTCCAGGTGCCGGACCAGCATCGGCGCCTCACCGTGGTCGGCGACGGCCGCGGCGGTGTCCACCCACAGCCAGGTGGCCTCGTCCCGGGTGAGTGCCTCGTGGGCGTCCTCCGGGTCGACGCCGTCGTGCTCGGCGAGCCACAGCAGGGCGTACGGTCTGAGCGCCGGCTCCACCACGACCGCCCGGACGTCCGGCTCGGCGGGGGCGCCTACGACCCGCAGCGCCTCGAAGGCCAGGCCGCGCAGCAGGGCGTCCTCACCGCGGGCGGCGTCGATCAGCTGGGTGACCGCGCTGCCGACGGGGCGGGCGGCGAGCCAGGCGCGGTACTCGGCACGGGCCGCGTTGGGGCGGAGCTGGGCGCAGCCGCGGAGCATGTCCTCGGCGGACTGCTCGATGTTCCCGGCGGGGCTCTGCGCGGCCACGCAGATCTGCTCCAGCTTGACCCAGACCGCCCAGCTGCCCAGCGGGGTGAGGGTGGCCTGGCCGGCGCCGTAGGTCAGCGCGCCGACGGAGGCGAGGGCCTTGAGGGCCCAGTCGAGCAGGGGATCGAGCGGGGCGTCCGCGGCGGGGGCGGGCTCGGCAGGGCCCGGGGCGCCGGCCGGCTGCTCGGTCCCGGGCTCGTAGGGCACCTCACAGCGTTCGGTGCGCAGTTCGGTGACCCGCTGCTGGAGCAGGTCGAGCAGCTGCTCGACGGGGACGGGCCCGGCGGACAGCTGCAGGAAGGAGAGCAGCTGCGGCATGGCCGAGACGACCTCGGCGACGGCGGCGGGCTCGTGCTCCTCGTGCTCCGGGTGCGCGAGCGACCAGGCGTCGAAGAGGGCGACCCAGCCGCGCAGCACGGCGCTGTCGTCGCGGTCCCAGGCGCGCAGTCGCCAGCCGGGGCGCGCGCTGTCGCCTGCACCTCGACGAGGCCGGCGAGCCGGGCGGTGTCCCAGTCGGCGCGGACCTGAGCGAGGCTCAGGCCGAGGTCGGCGGCGGCCCGTCGGGCGGTGGACTCGGAGAGGGTGGCCTTGCCGTCGGCGGTGGCGCCGTCGCTGCCGGGGCCGAGGGCGGCATCGGCCCAGCGGGCGACGCGGACCGGGCCGGCCAGGCCGGTGCGTGCCATTCTGGCCAGTTCGGCGGGGGCGGGGGTGCCCTCCGGCGGCCGGGGTGCGGGGCGGCTCGGGCGCCGCTGGTTCACAGCTCTGGGGGCGGCGGCCAGGGGTCGCGGTCGGACGAGTCGAAGCCTGGAGTCGCGCGGGATACGGGACGTCACGGGTGCAGTCTTCCGGTTGACGGTCCGAAAACCCAAACGGAATGTCACCGGGGGCGACGGGGCTGGCCAACGCACGGGGCGCGGCGAGGGGTGCGCCGACGTGATCCGGCCAGCCGTACGGCCTTAAACGGAATGGGTGGGACCGGGTGGGAGGCGGGGGCCGGCCGTTCCTACATCAGCGGGGTGAGGAAGCGCCGCATGCGCTCCTCGTACTCCTGCGGGTCCGCGTTCCACATCGCCGCGTGCGGTGCGTCGCGGACGGTGTGCAGGGTGACCAGGTCGGCGCGGCTGTGCGCGAGCCGGCGGGAGAACTCCCAGGGGGCGACCCGGTCCTGCGGGCCGTGGACGATCAGGGTGGGCACGGCGAGCCGGGCGGGGTCGACGATCTCGGCGACCCGGTCGGCGTGCAGCCCGGCCCGGCCCTGGGCGGCCCGCACCGCGAGCGGCAGCAGCGGCTGCGGGGTGCGGCGGGCCCGGGCGAGGGCGCGCAGGGTGGCCTCCCAGCTGAGTACCGGCGAGTCGAGGATCAGCCCGGCGATGCGCTCGCGCACCGCGGAGTGCTCGGCGGCGCGCAGGGCCATGGTGGCGCCGGTGGACCAGCCGAGGAGCACGACCCGGCGGGCGCCGTAGCGGACGGCGTAGCGGATCGCCGCGTCCACGTCCCGCCACTCGGTCTCGCCGAGGTGGTTCAGCCCGTCCGGCGGGCGCGGGGCGCCGAGGTCGCCGCGGTAGGCGAGCGCGAGGACCGGCAGACGGCGGCCGTGCAGAAAGCGCATGACGTTCATGGCCTGCTCGCGGGTGGTGCCGAGACCGTGCACGGCGATCACCCAGGTGTCCCGGCCGCCGGGCAGGAACCAGGCGGGCAGGGCGCCGAGTTCGCCGGGCACGTCGATGTCGGCGTGGTCGAGGCCGAGGGCGGCCGCCGGATCGCCGACGTACAGGTTCGGGGTGAGCCACACGGAGTCGCCGGCGGCGAAGGTGCCGTGCGTGACCCGTTCGAGGCGGCGGACGACGGCGTCGGCGGTGTGCGGGGCCGTCTCCAGGACGGGGCCCACGACCGCGTGGGAGCCGTCGCCCGCGAGGCCGTAGGTGCCGGGGCGCAGCGAGGCCAGGTCGCGGGTGAGCGCGATGCGGCCGGGTGCCGTGCCGTGCACGGTGAGCCGGGGCTCGGTGGGCAGCGGTCGGCCGGCGGGCGCCTTCAGGGCGGCGTCGCTGGCGAGGCGGCCGGCGGCGACGGATGCCGCGCCGGCGGCGAGGACGGCGGTGAGTGCGGTGGCGGTCGCTTTGGCTGGGCCCACGTGTCCAGTGTCGGGGCGGTTCCGGCCACCGGCCAGTGGAAGGGCGGCACGCGCCGAGCGTGCGGCCGGTGCCGGCGGGTTCGTCACCGTGCGCCGGATCAGGGCGAGCGGGGCCCGCAGCGGGCGGAGCAGGGGGCTGGGCAGCAAGGGGTCACCTCCGTTGGCCGTACCCCTTCAAGCGTGCCCCGGCTTCGGCAAGTTGTGCCTCCGTCAGCAGGGACGGCGTCAGACCCGGCACGGAGGACGCCGTCAGCCACAGGCGGCACATCCATTCCAGCTGGGCGGTGCGGTCGTACGCCTGGTCGAGGGTGTCGCCGTACGTGACGGTGCCGTGGTTGCGGAGCAGGCAGCCGGAGCGGCCGGCGAGGGCGCGGAGCATGTTCTCGGCGAGTTCCTCGGTGCCGTACGTCGCGTAGGCGGCCACCCGGACGGTTCCGCCGAGGGCGCCGGCCATGTAGTGGACGGCCGGCAGCTCGGGGACGAGCGTGGAGACGGCGGTCGCGTGCACGGCGTGGGTGTGGACGACCGCGCGGGCACCGGTGGTGCGGTAGACGGCGAGGTGCAGGGGCAGCTCGCTGGTCGGTACGAGGGTGCCGAGGACTTGGCGTCCGGTGAGGTCGACGCCGGTGATGTCGTCGGGGGTGAGCCGGTCGTAGGGGACGCCCGTGGGGGTGACCAGGACGAGGTCGCCGACGCGTGCGGAGACGTTGCCGGAAGTGCCGACGACCAGTCCGTCGGTGACGGTGCGCCGGGCGGTGGCGACCAGCGCCTCCCAGACGCGCGCCGGGTCCGGTGCCCGTCGCTCCGGGTCAGCGTGCGGGGACTCCCCTTCGCCGCCGGGCGCCGCTTCCTCCGCCGTGCCCTGTCGCTCTTCAGCCATGCGGTGATCCTGCCAGCCGGATTCGCGCCGGGTGAGGGGGCCGTCCGGGCGACCGGGGGGGCCGTACCTCCGAACGGGCGGAAGTCGCCGCGGATCGCCGGGGATGGCCGTGGGTCCGGCGGACGGCGGGACTTCAATGAGCCCCCTTGCCCGCCCGGTGATCATCCGCCCGCCACTTCCGGGGAGTCGACGCATGGCCTGTGACCGCATCCCCCTCCGCCACCGCGCCGGTGTCCTCGCGGCGGCGACGGCGGCCCTCGCCCTGACGGCCACCGCGCCGGCCTCGGCGGCGCCCACGGCGACGACCTTGCGGGCGGCCCGACTGGAAGCGGCCGGTCCGCGTGCGGCCCGGCCGCCGGAGACGGAAGGGCGGACGGCGACAGGTCACCGAGCGACCGAAGCGGAAGCGAGCCACCGAGCGACCGGAGCGGAGACGCTCGAAGCCCGGACGCCGGGCGCCCGGGAGGCGGCGGCACCGCGGGCCTCGGGGTTCCGGACCCCGGACCTCCCGGCCACCGCCCGCCGGGCAGCGCCGGAAGGGGCCGGGTTCCTGACTCCCGGCCTCCGGGCGCCCGACCCGTGGCTGTCCGGGCCCCGGGCCGCAGCCCCCGCGCAGCTGATCCCCAGGCCGCCGCACCCCAGGCCGCAGCACTCCCCGCAGCCGGCCCCCGGGCCGCAGCACTCCCCGCAGCCGACCCCCGGGCCGCAGCGTTTCCCGCAGCCGCCCCCGGGCAACCGACCCCCGGGCCGCCGGAGCCGGGGCGGTCGGGGCCGGAGCCCGCGGTTCCCGCGTCCGCGCCCCCCGGACGGCGTCGGCCCGGTTGTCGCACGGGCATGACGTGTCGTCCCACCAGAAGCACGTCGACTGGCCGGAGGCCCGCGCGGAGGGGGCGCGGTTCGTCTACGTGAAGGCGACCGAGTCCACGGACTACCGCAACCCCTACTTCTCCCGGCAGTACGGCGGCGCCCGCGAGGCCGGCCTGATCCGGGGCGCCTACCACTTCGCGCGGCCGGACGAGTCCTCCGGCGCCCGGCAGGCGGCCTACTTCGTGCGGCACGGCGGCGACTGGCGGGCGGACGGCTGGACGCTGCCGCCCGCGCTGGACATCGAGTACAACCCGTACGGGGGCTCGGACAAGTGCTACGGACTGAGCGACCGGCGGATGGTCCGCTGGATCCGCTCGTTCAGCGACGAGATCCGGCGGGAGACCGGCCGCCGCCCGGTGATCTACACGACCACCCAGTGGTGGCGGCTCTGCACCGGGAACAGCCGCGCCTTCTCCTCCCACGCCCTGTGGATCGCCCGGCACGGCGGTGAAGCCCCGGGGGAGCTGCCCGGCGGATGGCGGCGCTGGACGTTCTGGCAGTACGGGGTCAAGGGCGGGCTGCCGGGTGACCAGAATCTCTTCCACGGCCCGGCGGGCCGGCTGCGGAGCTTCGCCCGGGGCTGAGACCCAAGGGGCGCTTGAGTCGACCAGGCCGGAAGCGGACAAGCGGAACCCCGAACACTCGTTACAGTCACCATGACGCCGGACCCAGTTCATCTTCCGTTCACCCAGGTTGCCTACGGTCGACCAGCCAACGACCTCGAACGATTGCCTGGGTAAATGGAAAGCTTCTCGCTGATCCTCGCGATAGTGGTGGTAACCGCTCTCGCGTTCGATTTCACGAACGGTTTCCACGACACCGCGAACGCGATGGCCACCACCATCTCGACAGGCGCCCTGAAGCCCAAGATCGCGGTGACCATGTCCGCCGCCCTCAACCTTGTGGGCGCATTCCTCTCCGTGGAGGTCGCCAACACGATCTCCAAGGGTCTCGTCGACGAGACCGGCATCCGTCCCGAGGTCATCTTCGCCGCCCTGGTCGGCGCGATCCTCTGGAATCTGCTGACCTGGCTGGTGGGCCTGCCGTCCAGTTCCTCGCACGCCCTGATGGGCGGCCTGATCGGCGCCACCGTCGCCTCGGCCGGCTTCGGCGCGGTCCACGGCGAGGTCCTGGTGACCAAGGTGCTGCTGCCCGCGGTCGCCGCGCCGATCGTGGCGGGCCTCGCGGCCATGCTGGCCACCCGCTTCTCGTACGGCATCGGCGGCAAGGCCGAGGCCGAGGCCACGCGCAAGGGCTACCGCGCCGGCCAGATCGCCTCCGCCGGCCTGGTCTCCCTCGCCCACGGCACCAACGACGCCCAGAAGACGATGGGCATCATCACCCTCGCGCTGATCGCGGGCGGTGCCATCTCCCCCGGCTCCAACCCTCCCACCTGGGTCATCCTCTCCGCGGGTCTGGCCATCGCGCTCGGCACCTACATCGGCGGCTGGCGCATCATCCGCACCATGGGCAAGGGCCTGACCGACCTGGAGCCGCGCCAGGGCTTCGCCGCCCAGACCAGCGCCGCGACCGCCATCCTGGCCTCCTCGCACCTCGGTTTCTCCCTCTCCACCACCCACGTCGTCTCCGGCTCGGTGATGGGCGCGGGTCTGGGCCGCAAGGGCGGTGTGGTCCGCTGGTCCACCGCGACCCGGATGTTCGTCGCCTGGGCGCTGACCCTGCCGGCCGCCGCGCTGGTCGGCGCGGGCGCCGAGTCCGTCACTGACCTGGGTGACTGGGGCACCGCCGTCGTCGCGGTCTTCCTGGTCTCCGCCAGCGCCGCGATCTGGAAGCTCTCCCGCCGCGAGGTCGTCGACCACACCAACGTCGTCGCCGAGACCGAGGAGCCGGCCGGCGTGGTGACCACCGCCATCGCCGCCGTGATCCCGCCGCCCGCCGGCACGGTCGCCGAGGACCCGGCCGTCGCCTTCCCGCACCAGTCCACCGGCCCGGGCCGGGTCGCCGACCCCGCCTCCGCCGCCCCGGCTACGCCGCCGGCCGCCACCGTCTGACCCCGGCACCCCGGTTACTGAAGGAAGCATCCCCATGAAGATCGACTGGGCGGCCCTCGGCTCCGTCTTCGGCGTCAGCCTCGTGGTCACGGTGGGCCTGGTGGCCCTGTTCACCCTCGGTATCAAGGGCCTGGCCCGGCGCGAACAGGCCGCGGCCCAGGGCGACTCCGCCGCCCTCGCCGTCACCGGCGCGTACGTCTGCTTCGCCGCCTGCGCGGCCGCGGTGGCGTACGGCATGTATCTCATCGTCGCCAAGGCCTGACCCGGCGTCCGCCGCACGGCGGACGCGAACGAGCACCGCAGAGGCTCCCCTCCCCGCCCGGGAGGGGAGCCTCCGGCATGCTCGCCCGCCCCACGATGTGGGGATCGGCACACTCTCCCCACGCAGGTCAAAGGCAAGTTGACGGCCCTTCCGGGCGCGTGGTGGACTGCCCAGGCCATGTACGGCGGCAAGAGAGGAAGCCGGTGCGAATCCGGCGCGGTCCCGCCACTGTGACCGGGGAAGAACCCCCGGGAGCCAGGAACTCTCACCGCCGGATCAGTCGAACCAGGGCGCGGACACCCTGAGTGAGGACACGTATCGCCATGCTCGGCTGCCGATCGAGGACCAGTACCAGGCCCGCCCCTGTGCCCACGGCCGGCTGAGCCGATGGGTGCCGATCGCTCCTACGCGTACGGCGCCGCCGCCGGCCTTCTCGGTGACCTGCTCCTCGGCGATCCCCGCCGCGGGCATCCCGTCGCCGCGTTCGGACGGGCGGCCGGGGCCGTGGAGAGCGCGCTGTGGCACGACCACCGCGGCTGGGGGACGCTGCACACCGCCGTGTGCGCCGGTGGCGCCGTGGCCCTGGGCGCGCTGGCCACACGCGCCGTACGCCCCTCCCCCGCCGCCGCGGCCGCGCTGACCGCCGCCGCCACCTGGTCGGTCGTCGGCGGGACTTCGCTCGCCCGGGAGGCCCGGGCCATCGGGCACGCCCTGGAGACCGGGGACGTCGACGCGGCCCGCGCGCGGCTGCCTCATCTGTGCGGCCGGGACCCGCAGGCGCTGGACGCCGACGGGATCGCCCGGGCCGTGGTCGAGTCGGTCGCCGAGAACACGTCCGACGCCGTGGTGGGCGCCCTGGTGTGGGGTGCCGTCGCCGGAGTGCCGGGGCTGCTCGGCTTCCGGGCGGTCAACACCCTGGACGCGATGGTGGGTCACCGGTCGCCCCGGTTCCGGCGCTACGGCTGGGCCTCCGCCCGCCTGGACGACCTCGCCGGCTGGCCCGGGGCCCGGCTGACCGCCGTACTCGCCGCCGCGGCCGGCCCCGATCCGCGCGGTGCCCTGCGTGCCTGGAAGGCCGACGCGCACCGGCACCCGAGCCCCAACGCCGGGCCCGTGGAGGCCTCGTTCGCGGGCGCCCTCGGAGTCCGCCTGGGCGGGACGCTGTCCTACGGCGGCCGGGTCGAGCACCGCCCGGTGCTCAACGGCCGGACCGGGCGCGCCGTCCGGGCCACCGACATCGACCGGGCCGTACGGCTCTCCCGCCGCGTCGGCCTGCTCGCGCTCGGCGTCACCGTCGCCGCGCGCCGACTCGTGAAGGGACGTGGGAAGTGAACGGGGGTCTCCTCGTCGCCGGCACCACCTCCGACGCCGGCAAGAGCGTCGTGACGGCCGGGATCTGCCGGTGGCTGGTGCGCCAGGGGGTGAAGGTCGCGCCGTTCAAGGCGCAGAACATGTCCCTCAACTCCTTCGTGACCCGGGAGGGTGCGGAGATCGGGCGGGCGCAGGCCATGCAGGCGCAGGCGTGCCGGATCGAGCCGACCGCGCAGATGAACCCGGTGCTGCTGAAGCCGGGCGGCGAGCAGAGCAGCCAGGTGGTGCTGCTGGGCCGGCCGGTGGGCGAGATGAGCGCGCGCGGGTACCACGGCGGGCGCCAGCAGCGGCTGCTGGGCACGGTGCTGGACTGCCTGGCCGAGTTGCGGGGCACGTATGACGCGGTGATCTGTGAGGGGGCGGGAAGCCCGGCCGAGATCAACCTGCGGCGGACCGACATCGTCAACATGGGCGTCGCGCGGGGCGCCGGGCTGCCGGTGCTGGTGGTGGGGGACATCGACCGCGGGGGCGTCTTCGCCTCCTTCTTCGGCACGGTCGCCCTGCTCTCCCCCGAGGACCAGCAGCTGGTCGCCGGGTTCCTGGTGAACAAGTTCCGGGGCGATGTCAGCCTGCTGGAGCCGGGGTTGGACATGCTGCACGGCCTGACCGGGCGGCACACCTACGGCGTCCTGCCGTTCCGGCACGGCCTCGGCATCGACGAGGAGGACGGACTGCGCGTGTCGCTGCGCGGCACGGTCCGGGAGTCCGCCGTCGCGCCCCCGGTCGGTGAGGACGTGCTGCGGGTCGCCGTGTGCGCGATCCCGCTGATGTCCAACTTCACCGACGTGGACGCGCTCGCCGCCGAACCGGGTGTCGTGGTGCGGTTCGTGGACCGCCCGGAGGAGCTGGCGGACGCCGACCTCGTGGTGGTCCCGGGCACGCGCGGGACCGTACGGGCGCTCCAGTGGCTGCGGGAGCGCGGGCTCGCGCGGGCCCTCGCCAGGAGGGCGGCCGAGGGACGTCCGGTCCTCGGCATCTGCGGTGGCTTCCAGATCCTCGGTGAGCACATCGAGGACGAGGTCGAGTCGCGCGCCGGGGAGGTCGCCGGGCTCGGACTGCTGCCCGTGCGGGTGCGGTTCGCCCGCGAGAAGACGCTGACCCGGCCGGTCGGCGAGGCCCTCGGCGAACCGGTCGAGGGATACGAGATCCACCACGGGGTGGCCACCGTCGGCGGGGGCGAGCCCTTCCTGGACGGCTGCCGGGTCGGCCGGACGTGGGGCACGCACTGGCACGGTTCGCTGGAGTCGGACGGTTTCCGGCGGGCCTTCCTGCGCGAGGTGGCGGCCGCCGCGGGCCGCCGCTTCGTCCCCGCGCCGGACACCTGTTTCGCCGCGCTGCGCGAGGAGCAGCTCGACCGGCTCGGCGACCTGATCGAACAGCACGCGGACACGGACGCGCTCTGGCAGCTCATCGAGTCGGGCGCGCCGCAAGGACTGCCTTTCATTCCACCGGGAGCGCCCGCATGAGCACAGTGTTGTTGTTGTCGACCGCCGACACGGACCTGCTGGCCGCTCGCGCCTGCGGCGCCGGGTACCGGATCGGCAACCCCACCCGGGTCGACGTCGCCGCCGAACTGCCGGGCCTGGTCGAGGGCGCGGACATCGCCGTCGTCCGGCTGCTGGGCGGCAAGCGCGCGTGGGAGGACGGGCTGGCCGCGCTGAGGGCGTCCGGTGTGCCGACCGTGCTGCTGGGCGGCGAGGCCGTGCCGGACGCCGAGCTGATGGCGGAGTCGTCGGTGCCGGCCGGTGTGGTGGCGGAGGCGCTGAAGTACCTGGTCGAGGGCGGCCCGGCGAACCTGCTGGAGCTGTCCCGGTTCCTGTCGGACACGGTGCTGCTGACCGGTGAGGGCTTCGAGGGCCCGCACAGCATGCCGGAGTACGGCGTGCACGGGGCGTACGAACCGCGGGCGGACCGGCCGACGGTGGGCGTGCTCTTCTACCGGGCGCACGAACTGAGCGGCAACACCGGCTTCGTGGACACCCTGTGCGAGGCGATCGAGGCGAAGGGCGCCAACGCCCTGCCCGTGTACTGCGGTTCGCTGCGCGGCGCGGACGACGGGCTGTACGAGCTGCTGGGGCGGGCCGACGCGCTGGTCGCCACCGTGCTCGCGGCCGGCGGCACACACGCCTCGCAGGCGTCGGCGGGAGGTGACGAGGAGGCCTGGGACATCGGCGCCCTCGCCGACCTGAACGTGCCCGTCCTGCAGGGGCTCTGCCTCACCTCCTCGCGGGCCGCCTGGGAGGAGTCGGACGCCGCCCTGTCCCCCATGGACGCGGCGATGCAGGTGGCGATCCCGGAGTTCGACGGCCGCCTGGTCACCGTGCCGTTCTCCTTCAAGGAGCAGGGCCCCGACGACGTCCCGGTGTACGTGGCCGACCCGGAGCGGGCCGCGCGGGTGGCCGGGATCGCCCTGCGGCACGCGCGGCTGAAGCACAAGGCGAACGCGGAGAAGAGGATCGCCCTGGTCTTCACCGCGTACCCGACGAAGCACTCGCGCGTCGGCAACGCGGTCGGCCTGGACACGCCCGCGTCGGCGGTGCGCGTCCTGGACGCCCTCCGGGAGGCGGGTTACGGCCTCACCGAGTACCCGGACAACGGTGACGAGCTGATCCACCGGCTGATCGAGGCCGGCGGCCACGACGTGGAGTGGCTGACGGAGGACCAGCTGGCCGCGGCGCCCGCCCGGGTTCCGCTGGCCGACTACCGGGCCTGGTTCGAGAAGCTCGACCCGGAGCTGCGGGACGCCATGACCGAGGCGTGGGGCGAGCCGCCGGGCAACCTGTACGTGGACGGCGACGACATCGTGCTGGCCTCCCTGCGGTTCGGGAACGTCGTCGTGATGATCCAGCCGCCGCGCGGCTTCGGCGAGAACCCGATCGCGATCTACCACGACCCCGACATGCCGCCCTCGCACCACTACATGGCGGCCTACCGCTGGCTGGACAACAGCTTCGGCGCCGACGCGGTCGTGCACATGGGCAAGCACGGCACGATGGAGTGGCTGCCGGGCAAGGGCCTCGGCCTGAGCGCCGGCTGCGCACCGGACGCGGTCCTCGGCGAACTGCCGCTGATCTACCCGTTCATCGTCAACGACCCCGGTGAGGGCACGCAGGCCAAGCGGCGTGGGCACGCCACGGTGGTCGACCACCTCGTCCCGCCGATGGCGCGCGCCGACACGTACGGCGACCTGGCCAAGCTGGAACAGCTGCTGGACGAGTACGCGCTCGTCTCCGACCTGGACCCGGCGAAGGCCCCGGCCGTCCGCGCGCAGATCTGGACGCTGGTCAAGGCCGCCGAGCTGCACCACGACCTGCACGTGGCCGAGCAGCCGGACGACGAGGCGTTCGACGAGTTCGTCATGCACATCGACGGCTACCTGTGCGAGATCAAGGACGTGCAGATCCGTGACGGTCTGCACATCCTGGGCGGCGGTCCGGTCGGCGAGCCGCGTGTGAACCTGGTCCTCGCGGTGCTGCGCGCCTCGCAGGTGTGGGGCGGGCAGGCGAACGCGCTGCCGGGGCTGCGGGCCGCGCTGGCCGCGTACTTCGGGTTGCAGGAGAAGGAACTGCTGGCCGAGCCGGGCGCCCCGGTGAAGGTGCCGGTGGAGCTGACCGACCTGGTGGCGGGCCCGGCCCGGACCGCGTCCGACGCGATCGACCTGCTGGAGCAGCTGTGCCGGCGGATCGCGGAGCGGTTGGAGGCGGGTGCCTGGGACGGCGCGGAGGTGCCCGGTGTCCTGCGGGACGTGCTGGGCACCGAACTCCCGGACGCGGTGGCCGTGCTGGAGTTCGCCTGTGCCGAGGTCGTCCCGCGTCTCGCCCGCACCACCGACGAGATCGGCCACATCCTGCGGGCCCTGGACGGCGGTTACGTGCCGGCCGGCCCCTCGGGCTCGCCGACCCGCGGTCTGGTCAACGTGCTGCCGACCGGCCGGAACTTCTACTCGGTCGACCCCAAGGCGATCCCCTCGCGGCTGAGCTGGGAGGTCGGGCAGTCGCTCGCCGACTCGCTCGTCGCCCGCTACCTCCAGGACACCGGCGCGTACCCGAGGTCGGTGGGGCTCACGGTGTGGGGCACCTCCGCGATGCGCACCCAGGGCGACGACATCGCCGAGATCCTGGCGCTGCTGGGCTGCCGCCCGGTGTGGGACGACGCCTCCCGCCGGGTGACCGGCTTCGAGGTGGTCCCGCTCGCGGAACTGGGCCGGCCGCGCATCGACGTCACGGTCCGCATCTCCGGCTTCTTCCGGGACGCGTTCCCGCACGTGGTCGGGCTCATCGACGACGCGGTGCGGGCGGTGGCGGAGCTGGACGAGCCGGCCGAGTCCAACTACGTGCGGGCGCACGTGGACGAGGACACCGCCGGGCACGGCGACCGGCGCCGCGCCACGGCCCGGATCTTCGGCTCGAAGCCGGGCGCGTACGGCGCGGGCCTGCTGCCGCTGATCGACGCCCGCAACTGGCGCTCCGACGCCGACCTCGCCGAGGTGTACGCGGTGTGGGGCGGCTACGCCTACGGGCGCGGGCTCGACGGGCGGGCGGCGCGCGGCGACATGGAGACGGCGTTCCAGCGGATCGCGGTCGCGGCGAAGAACGTCGACACCCGCGAGCACGACCTGGTCGACGCCGACGACTACTTCCAGTACCACGGCGGCATGGTGGCCATGGTCCGGCACCTGACCGGCGCCAACCCCGAGGCGTACGTGGGTGACTCGGCCGTACCCGACCAGGTGCGCACGCGCACGCTCGGCGAGGAGACCCACCGGGTGTTCCGGGCCCGTGTGGTGAACCCGCGCTGGATGGCGGCCATGCGCCGGCACGGCTACAAGGGCGCCTTCGAGATGGCGGCGACCGTGGACTACCTGTTCGGGTACGACGCCACGGCCGGCGTGGTCGACGACTGGATGTACGAGAAGCTCAGCGCGGAGTACGTCTTCGACCCGGAGAACCAGGACTTCATGAAGAAGTCCAACCCGTGGGCGCTGCGCGGGATCACCGAGCGGCTGCTGGAGGCGGCGGACCGCGGGCTGTGGGCGGAGCCGGACGCGGACACGCTGGAGCGGCTGCGCGCCACCTATCTGGAGCTGGAAGGCGACTTGGAGGGCGACCAGTGACCACCCCGTTCCCGTTCACGGCCGTGGTCGGCCAGGACGACCTGCGGCTCGCGCTGCTGCTGAACGCCGTCTCGCCGGCGGTCGGCGGTGTGCTGGTGCGCGGTGAGAAGGGCACCGCCAAGTCGACCGCCGTGCGCGCGCTCTCGGCGCTGCTGCCCGAGGTCGACGTGGTGTCCGGCTGCCGCTTCTCCTGCGACCCGGCGGCACCGGACCCGTCGTGCCCCGACGGTCCGCACGAGCCGGGCGGCGGTGCCCGGCGACCCGCGCGGATGGTGGAACTGCCCGTCGGCGCCTCCGAGGACCGGCTGGTCGGCGCGCTCGACATCGAGCGGGCGCTCGCGGAGGGCGTGAAGGCGTTCGAGCCGGGCCTGCTGGCCGACGCCCACCGCGGGATCCTGTACGTGGACGAGGTCAACCTGCTCCACGACCACCTGGTCGACCTGCTGCTGGACGCGGCGGCGATGGGTGCGTCGTACGTGGAGCGCGAGGGTGTCTCGGTACGGCACGCGGCCCGTTTCCTGCTCGTCGGCACCATGAACCCCGAAGAGGGCGAACTGCGGCCGCAGTTGCTGGACCGGTTCGGGCTGACCGTGGAGGTGGCGGCCTCGCGGGAGCCCGAGCAGCGGGTCGAGGTGGTGCGCCGCAGGCTGGCGTACGACGACGACCCGGCCGCCTTCGGGGCCCGGTGGGCCGAGGAGGAGGCCGCCGTACGGCAGCGGATCGTGGCGGCGCGGCGGCTGCTGCCGCAGGTGCGGCTCGGCGACGGGGCGCTGCGGCAGATCGCGGCGACCTGCGCGGCCTTCGAGGTGGACGGCATGCGCGCCGACATCGTGATGGCCCGTACGGCGACCGCGCTGGCCGCGTGGGCCGGACGGACCGACGTGCTCGCCGAGGACGTGCGGCAGGCCGCGCTGCTCGCGCTGCCGCACCGGCGCCGGCGCAACCCCTTCGACGCGCCGGGGCTCGACGAGGACAAGCTGGACGAGACGCTGGAGCAGTTCTCCGGGGACGACGGCGACACCGACGACGACCCCGATCCGGACGGCCCCGGTGGCGGCGGCGGGCAGCCGGCGCCGGACAGCGGGCCGCAGGACGACGCCGGCGGTGCCGCGCGGCCCGAGGCCGGTGAGGGCGGGCAGCCGCAGGCGTCCGGCGCGCAGGAGCAGTCGGCCGCGCGGGCCTCCGAGCCGTTCCGGGCCAAGGTGCTGAGCGTGCCCGGCATCGGCGAGGGCGCCGCCGGGCGGCGGTCCCGGGCGCGGACGGAGCACGGGCGGACGACCGGGGCCCGGCGGCCCCGCGGCGCGCTGACCAAGCTGCACCTGGCGGCGACCGTGCAGGCCGCCGCCCCGCACCAGCGGGCCCGCGGCCGGTCCGGGCCAGGTCTGGTGATCCGCCGGGACGACCTGCGGCAGGCGACCCGTGAGGGGCGCGAGGGGAACCTCGTGCTGTTCGTGGTGGACGCCTCCGGGTCGATGGCGGCACGGCAGCGGATGGGCGCCGTGAAGGGCGCCGTGCTCTCGCTGCTGCTGGACGCCTACCAGCGGCGGGACAAGGTGGGTCTGGTGACCTTCCGGGGTGCGGACGCCGTGGTCGCGCTGCCGCCGACCTCGTCCGTCGACGCGGCCGCAGCCCGGCTGGAGTCGCTGCCGACCGGTGGCCGTACACCGCTGGCGGCCGGGCTGCTCAGGGCGCACGAGGTGCTGCGGGTGGAGCGGCTGCGGGATCCGGCGCGGCGCGCGCTGGTCGTGGTGGTGACCGACGGGCGGGCCACCGGTGGTCCGGAGCCGGTCGCCCACGCGGGGCGGGCGGCGCGGCTGTTCGCGGCCGAGCAGGTCGCCTCGGTGGTCGTGGACTGCGAGTCGGGACCGGTACGGCTCGGTCTCGCGGGGCGGCTCGCGGATGAGCTGGGCGGTGCGGCCGTCACGCTGGACGGGCTGCGGGCCGACTCGATCGCCGGTCTGGTCAGGGATGTGCAGGGGACGTCGAGGAGGGCCGCGTAGTGCCGCAGGGACAGCCGAGTGTCGTACCGGACGACGGCCTGACGACCCGTCAGCGCAGGAACCGTCCGCTGGTCGTCGTGCACACCGGGGTCGGCAAGGGCAAGTCCACCGCCGCGTTCGGGCTCGCGCTGCGCGCCTGGAACCAGGGCTGGCCCATCGGGGTGTTCCAGTTCGTGAAGTCGGCCAAGTGGAAGGTCGGCGAGGAGAACGCGCTGCGGGTGCTCGGAGCCTCCGGCGAGGGCGGGACCGTCGACTGGCACAAGATGGGCGAGGGCTGGTCCTGGGTCCAGCGGGACGCCCAGATGGACAACGAGGAGAAGGCCCGGGAGGGCTGGGAGCAGGTCAAGCGGGACCTGGCCGCCGAGACGTACCGGCTGTACGTGCTCGACGAGTTCGCCTACCCGATGCACTGGGGCTGGGTGGACACGGACGAGGTGGTGGAGGTGCTGCGGAACCGCCCGGGCACGCAGCACGTGGTGATCACCGGCCGGAACGCGCCGGAGAGGCTGGTGGACCTCGCCGACCTCGTCACCGACATGTCCAAGGTCAAGCACCCCATGGACGCGGGGCAGAAGGGCCAGAAGGGCATCGAGTGGTGACGACGTCGGTGCCCCGGCTGGTCATCGCCGCGCCCTCGTCGGGCAGCGGCAAGACCACCGTGGCCACGGGGCTGATGGCCGCGTTCGCCGCGCGGGGGCTCGCCGTGTCCCCGCACAAGGTCGGGCCGGACTACATCGACCCCGGGTACCACTCCCTGGCGACCGGGCGGGTGGGGCGCAACCTGGACGCGTACCTGTGCGGGCCGGAGCTGGTCGCTCCGCTGTTCCTGCACGGCGCGCGGGGCTGCGACCTCGCGGTCGTCGAGGGAGTGATGGGGCTGTACGACGGGGCCGCGGGCGAGGGGGAGCTCGCGTCCACGGCCCAGGTCGCCAAGCTGCTGCGGGCGCCCGTGGTGCTCGTCGTGGACGCCTCGTCGCAGTCGCGGTCGGTGGCGGCGCTGGTGCACGGGTTCGCGTCCTGGGATCCGCGGGTGCGGGTCGGGGGCGTGATCCTCAACAAGGTCGCCTCGGACCGGCACGAGTCGCTGCTGCGGGAGGCGCTGGACGCGTCGGGGGTGCCGGTGCTCGGCGCGCTGCGGCGGGCGGCCCCGGTGGAGACGCCCTCGCGCCACCTGGGGCTGGTGCCGGTCGCCGAGCGGCGGACGGCCGCGGTGGAGGCCGTGGCGGCGATGGCCGCGGCGGTGTCCGAGGGCTGCGACCTGGCGGCCCTGGAGGCGCTGGCGCGCGCCGCCGGCCCGCTGCCGGCGGACACCGCCCCCTGGACGCCCGACGTCCGGCCCGCCCGAGGGCCGGGGCCCGTGGTCGCCGTCGCCGGCGGTCCCGCGTTCACCTTCTCCTACGCCGAGCACACCGAGCTGCTCGCCGCCGCCGGTGCCGAGGTGGTCACCTTCGATCCGCTGCGGGACGAGCGGCTGCCCGAGAACACCGCCGGGCTGGTCGTCGGCGGCGGATTCCCCGAGGTGTACGCGGCCGAGCTGTCCGCCAACGAGCCGCTGCGCGAGGCCGTCGCCGCCCTCGCGCTCAGTGGCGCCCCGGTGGCCGCCGAGTGCGCCGGACTGCTTTATCTGTGCCGGGAGTTGGACGGACGTCCCATGTGCGGGGTGCTCGACGCCTCCGCCCGGATGAGCGAGCGGCTGACTCTCGGCTACCGGGACGCGGTGGCCGTCGGCGACAGTGTCCTGGCGCCCGCGGGGACGCGGATGCGGGGGCACGAGTTCCACCGCACGGTCGTCGAGCCGGGCGCCGGGGCCGCTCCCGCCTGGGGCGTGCGCGCCCCCGTCCGGCGGGTCGAAGGTTTCGTACAGCAGGGCGTGCACGCGAGTTACCTGCACACGCACTGGGCGTCCGAGCCCGGTGTCGCCCGTCGGTTCGTGGAGAGGTGCCGGACGTCATGAGCAGCACGCTGGTCGGAGTCGGGGTCGGTCCCGGTGATCCGGAGCTGGTGACCGTCAAGGGAGTCAACGCGCTGCGTGCGGCCGACGTCGTCGTCGTACCGGTGATGGACACCGGTGAGCGGGGGCGGGCGGAGGCGACCGTGGCGCACTACGTGCCCGCGGAGCGCATCGTCCGGGTGGTGTTCGCGCTGAACGAGCGGACGGACCGGGCGCGCCGCGAGGCGGCCTGGGACGCGGCCGGCGGACGGGTCGCGGAACTGCTGCGGCGGCACGGCTCCGTGGCCTTCGCGACCATCGGCGACCCCAACGTGTACTCGACGTTCACGTATCTCGCGCAGACCATCGCCGAGCTGGTGCCCGGCGTCGTGGTGGAGACCGTGCCCGGGATCACGGCCATGCAGGATCTCGCCGCGCGGTCGGGCGCCGTGCTGACGGAGGGCACCGAGCCGCTGACCCTCGTCCCCGTCACCGCCGGGTCGGCGGTGCTGAAGGAGGCGCTGGCCGGGCCGGGCACCGTCGTGGCCTACAAGTTCGGCCGGCAGGCCGCGGAGGTCGCCGAGGCACTGCGGGAGACCGGGCGGCTCGGGGACGCGGTGTGGGGGTCGGCACTGGGTCTGCCCGAGGAGTCGGTGCGGCCGGCCGCCGAGCTGGACGGGGCGCCGCTGCCGTACCTGTCGACGCTGATCGCGCCCCCGCGCCGGGACGGCGGGCGGGGCGGCAAGCTGTGACACCGCGCCCGTGGTCAGGCGCCGGAGAGGCCGACCACCAGCCAGATGAACGCGACCCCCGCGACCGTGCACAGCAGCGTGGAGCGGGCGGGGTGCTCGTGGTGGGCCTCGGGCAGGATCTCGGCGGCGGCGAGATAGAGCAGGACGCCGCCGAAGAGGCCCAGATACCCGCCGAGCACCGGTTCGGGGATGTGGAAGAAGGCGGTCGACAGCGCGCCCACGAGAGGGGCGCACGCGTCGGCCACCAGCATGCCGATGGCGCGCCGGCGCGCGTTGCCGTACAGGCTCGTCAGGGTGAAGGTGTTGAAGCCGTCGGCGAAGTCGTGCGCGATCACGGCGAGCGCCACGGCCGTGCCCATGCCGCCGCCCACCTGGAAGGCCGCGCCGATGGCCACACCGTCCATGGCGCTGTGACCCACCATCGCGGCGGCCGCCGTGAGGCCCACCTCGGGCGCGCGGTGGCGGTGTCCCTCGGCGCCGCCGTGCGCGGCCTGCCGGGCGGCGAGGGTGCGCTCGACCAGGTGGGCCAGCAGGAATCCGGCCACGAACAGCAACAGGGCGGCGGGTACGCCGAAGACCTCGCGGTCCGCCGCCCGCAGCGCCTCCGGCAGCAGGTCCAGGCCGACCACGCCCAGCATCAGTCCGCCGGCGAGTCCGAGGACGAGATGCCTGCGGTCGGTCACGCGCTGTGCCGTCCAGCCGCCGGCCAGCGTCATCAGGAACGCGCCGAGCGCGACGAAGACCGCCATAGGCCCTTGCTATCCGATGGAGGTGCCTTCGCGCACATCCGGCGTCGGACACACTCCCCCAGACCCTGACATTTCACTGATTCCGACTTGGTTTCCGCTTGCGTCCCGCGCTTGCGTTCCCCGTACGAGAGGACCCTTCCCATGGCCGATGCCCCCACCGGCAAGGTGACGTTCGTCGGTGCCGGCCCCGGCGCCGCCGATCTGCTGACGTTCCGTGCCGCGCGCGCGATCGCCGAGGCGGACGTGGTGATCTGGGCGGCCAGCCTGGTCCAGGCGGAGGTGCTGGAGCACGCGCGTGCGGGCGCGGAGGTCCTGGACTCGGCCACGATGTCCCTGGAGGACGTCGTCGCCGTCTACGAGCGGGCCCTGGCCGAGGGCCTGCGGGTCGCCCGCATCCACTCCGGCGACCCGGCGCTGTGGGGCGGCACCCAGGAACAGCTGGACCGGTGCGCGGAGCTCGGGATCGCGACGGAGGTCGTACCGGGTGTGTCGTCGTTCTCCGCGGTGGCGGCGCTGGCGCGGCGCGAGCTGACGATCCCCGAGGTCGCGCAGTCGGTCGTGCTCACCCGGCTGGGCGGCGGCAAGACGCCGATGCCGCCCGGCGAGGAGGTCCGCGAGTTCGCCCGGCACGGCACCACCATGGCGGTGTTCCTGTCGGCGGCGCGCAGCGGGCAGCTGGTGCGCGAGCTGCTGGAGGGCGGCTACCCGACCGACACCCCGGTCGTCGTCGCCCACCAGGCGACCTGGCCGGAGGAGCTGGTCGTGAAGTGCACGATCGGCACGCTGGAGGAGACGGTCAAGGAGCACAAGCTCTGGAAGCACACGCTCTTCCTGGTCGGTCCGGCACTGGACGCGCACGGCACCCGGTCGCACCTGTACCACCCGGGTCACTTCCACGGGTACCGCAAGGCCGACCCGCAGGCCCGGCGGGCACTGCGCGAGCGGGGGGCGAACAGTTGATCACCGTCGTCGGTACGGGGACCGGGGCGCCGGTGCCGGACGGCGTGCTCGACCGGGCGGCGCTGGTGGTCGGCGGGCGCCGGCACCTGGACGCGGCGGCTCTGCCGGAGGGTGCCGAGCGGGTCGTGCTCGGACCGCTGGCGCCCGCCCTGGACACGATCGCCGGGTACGTCGGCAAGGAACTGCCGGTGGTCGTGCTGGCCTCCGGGGATCCCGGGTTCTTCGGGATCGTCCGGGCGCTGGCCGAGCGGTTCGGCGCCGGTGCGCTGGACGTGCGGCCGGGCGTGTCCTCGGTGGCCGCCGCGTTCGCCCGGATCGGGCTGCCCTGGGACGACGCGGTCGTGGTCAGCGCGCACGGCCGGGATCTGCGCACGGCGGTGAACGTCTGCCGGGCGCGTCCCAAGGTCGCGGTCCTCACCGGGCCGGGAGCCGGCCCCGCGGAGCTGGGTGCCGCCCTCGCCGGTCCGGGGACGGACCCGGGCGCGCGCGTCCTGGTCGTGGCGGTGGCGCTCGGCGACCCGGAGCGGGAGCGGGTGGAGCGGGTGACGCCCGCCGAGGCGGCGGCCCGGGACTGGGGCGCGTCGGTCAGCGTGGTGCTCTGCCTGGACGAGCGCCGGGCGCTGGGGCCGGTCCGCACGGTCGCCGGTGTTCCGGCGGGACCGGACCGGTGGGCGCTGGACGAGGACGCGTTCGCGCACCGGGACTCGATGATCACCAAGTTCGAGGTGCGGGCGCTGGCCCTGGCCCGGCTGGGGCCGCGCCCGGGCGACCTGGTCTGGGACGTGGGCGCGGGGTCGGGCTCGGTGGCCGTGGAGTGCGCGCGGTTCGGCGCGGCCGTCGTCGCCGTCGAGAAGACCCAGGACGGGGTGGAGCGCGTCCGCGCCAACGCGCGGGCGCACGGTGTCGATGTGCGGGTGGTGCACGGTGTGGCGCCGGACGCGCTGTCCGGCCTGGCCGACGACCCCGACGCGGTGTTCGTCGGCGGCGGGGGCGTGAGCTGCCGGCCGTCGTCGGCGCGTGCGCACGGCGGGCCCGGCGGACCGTGGTCGTCGCCGTGGCCGCGCTGGACCGGGTGCCGGCGGCGCGGGAGGCGCTGACGGCCGCCGGGTTCCGCTGCGACGGGGTGCTCCTGCAGTCGTCGCGGCTGGCGCCGCTGCCCGGGGACGTGACCCGGCTCGCGGCCACCAATCCAGTGTTCCTGCTCTGGGGCGACAGGCCCCGGGCATCCAGTGAAGGAGTAGCCCAGTGATCGGCCTCATTTCCGCCACCTCGGCGGGGGCGGCGGCGCGGGACCGGCTGGCCGCGGCCTGGCCGGACCGTACCCGGGTGTACGAGGGACCCGTCGGCGAGTCCGTACGGGCCGCGTTCGCGGAGTGCGAGCAGCTGGTCTGCTTCCTGGCGACGGGGGCCGTGGTGCGGCTGCTCGCGCCGCTGCTCGGCGACAAGACCGCCGACCCGGGCGTGGTGTGCGTGGACGAGGGCGGCCGGTTCGCGGTGTCCCTGGTCGGCGGGCACGGTGGCGGCGCCAACGAACTCGCCCGCGAGGTGGGCGGGTTGCTGGGCGCCGAGCCCGTGGTGACGACCGCGACGGACGCCGTCGGCCTGGCGGCGCTGGACACGCTCGGGCTGCCGTACGAGGGTGCGGTCGCCGCGGTCTCCCGCGCCCTGCTGGACGGTGAGCCGGTGGCGCTGGCGGCCGAGGTGGCGTGGCCGCTGCCGCCGCTGCCGTTCTCGGCCGAGGGGGCGTACACCGTGCGGCTCACCGACCGGGCGGTCGAGCCGGCCGAGCGTGAGGTGCTGCTGCGGCCGCCGTCCCTGGTGGTCGGGGTCGGCGCGTCCAGGGGCGCGCCGGCCGAGGAGGTCCTCGGGCTGATCGGGGAGGCGCTGCGCGAGGCGGGTCTGTCCGCCGGGTCGGTGGCGGAACTGGCCACCGTGGACGCCAAGGCGGAGGAGCCCGGCCTCGTCGCGGCCGCCGGACGGCTCGGGGTGCCGCTGGTGACGTACTCCGCGGAGGAGCTGGCGGCCGTCGAGGTGCCCAACCCGTCCGACGCGCCCCTCGCCGCCGTCGGCACCCCGTCGGTCGCGGAGGCCGCCGCCCTGGCCGCCGGCGGTGAACTCCTCGTGCCCAAGCGGAAGTCCGAGCGTGCCGACGGGCGGCCGGCGATGGTGACCTGCGCCGTCGTACGGCGCCCGGGACGCGGGCGGCTCGCCGTCGTCGGGCTCGGGCCGGGGGCCCGCGACCTGCTCACCCCGCGCGCGGCGGCCGAACTGCGGCGGGCGTCGGTGCTGGTCGGGCTCGACCAGTACGTGGACCAGATCCGCGATCTGCTGCGACCGGGCACCCGGGTGCTGGAGTCGGGGCTCGGCGCCGAGGAGGAGCGGGCGCGTACGGCCGTCGCGGAGGCCCGGCGCGGGCACGCGGTGGCGCTGATCGGCAGCGGTGACGCGGGCGTGTACGCCATGGCCTCCCCGGCGCTCGCCGAGGCGTCCGACGACATCGACGTGGTCGGGGTGCCCGGGGTGACGGCCGCGCTGGCCGCCGGGGCGGTCCTGGGCGCGCCGCTGGGCCACGACCACGTGTCCATCAGCCTGTCCGACCTGCACACGCCGTGGGAGGTCATCGAGCGCCGGGTGCGCGCGGCGGCCGAGGCGGACCTCGTGGTGACCTTCTACAACCCGCGCTCGCGGGGCCGGGACTGGCAGCTGCCGAAGGCGCTCGGCATCCTCGCCGGGCACCGGGACCCGGCCACACCGGTCGGCGTCGTCCGCAACGCCTCCCGGCCGGACGAGTCCAGCCGGGTCACCACGCTGGCCGGACTGGATCCGGCGACGGTCGACATGATGACGGTCGTGACCGTGGGCAACACGGCGACCCGCACCGTCGCGGGGCGCATGGTGACCCCGCGCGGCTACCGCTGGCAGGAGAGTGCCCGGTGAACCGAGTGGTCCACCCCATCGAGGAGGAGTCCTACCGGCGGCTGCGCGCCCGCCTGGACACCACGCACTTCCCGCCGCTGACCCGCGCGGTGGTGGAGCGGGTCGTCCACTCCGCCGCCGACCTGGAGTACGCGAGCGACCTCGTCATGGCGGAGGAGGACCTGGTGGCGGCGCACGCGGCGCTGCACGCCGGGGCGCCCGTCGTCGTGGACGTGGAGATGGTCGCGGCCGGCATCACCCGGCGGGAATCCGTCTGCCGGCTGAAGGACGCCACGGCCGGTCCCGGGCTGACCCGTTCCGCGCACGGCATCCGGCTCGCCTACGAACAGGTCGGGCCCGGCGCCCTCTGGGTGATCGGCAACGCGCCGACCGCCCTGGAGGAGCTGCTGACCCTGGACGCCTCCCCCGCGCTCGTCATCGGCCTGCCCGTCGGCTTCGTCGGCGCGGTCGAGTCCAAGGAGGCGCTGCGCGAGAGCGGACTGCCCGCCGTGAGCAACGTGTCCGAGAAGGGCGGCTCGGCCGTCGCCTCCGCCGCGCTCAACGCCCTTCTGTACCACCCCGTTTCGTCTGAGGAGACCTCGTGACCACCCCGCCCGCCCTGCTGATCGCCGGCCACGGCACCCGTGACGACGCCGGAGCCGAGGCGTTCCGCGACTTCGTACGACAGCTGGGCCGCCGCCGCCCCGACCTGCCCGTCGCCGGCGGCTTCATCGAGCTGTCCCCGCCGCCGCTGGGCGAGGCCGTCGCCGAACTGGTCGGCAAGGGCGTCCGCCGGTTCGCGGCCGTACCGCTGATGCTGGTGTCCGCCGGGCACGCCAAGGGGGACATCCCCGCGGCGCTGGCCCGTGAGAAGGAGCGGCACGCGGGCATCTCGTACACCTACGGCCGCCCGCTCGGCCCGCATCCGGCGCTGCTGAACGTGCTGGAGCGGCGGCTGGACGAGGCGCTCGGCGGTGCGGCGCGCACCCCCGAGGACCGGGCCGACGTGACGGTGCTGCTCGTGGGGCGCGGTTCGACCGACCCGGACGCCAACGCCGAGGTGCACAAGGCGGCGCGGCTGCTGTGGGAGGGCCGCGGGTACGCCGGCGTGGAGACGGCGTTCGTGTCGCTGGCGGCGCCGGACGTGCCGAGCGGCCTCGACCGGTGCGCCAGGCTCGGCGCGCGGCGCATCGTCGTCCTGCCGTACTTCCTGTTCACCGGCATCCTGCCGGACCGGGTGCGGCAGCAGACCGAGGGCTGGGCGGCCGCGCACCCGGACGTCGAGGTGCGGTCGGCCGACGTGATCGGGCCGGAGCCGGAGCTGCTCGACCTGGTGATCGAGCGGTACGAGGAGGCCGTCAAGGGCGACCTGCGGATGAACTGCGACTCGTGCGTGTACCGCATCGCGCTGCCGGGCTTCGAGGACAAGGTGGGGCTGCCGCAGCAGCCGCACTTCCACCCCGACGACGACGGCCACCACCACGGGCACGGGCACCACCCTCACGGCGGGCACTCGCACAGCCATGCGCACTGAGGACGCCGGACACGATCTGCGCCACCACGGGGACGCCGAGGTCCGGGACGCGGGGGCGGGGCTGATCGATCTCGCCGTCAACGTCCGTGCCGACACGCCTCCGGTCTGGCTGCGGGAGGAGATCGCCGCGTCCCTGCCGTCGCTCGCGGCCTACCCGGACGGTCGGGCCGCGCGGGCGGCGGTGGCGGCCCGGCACGGGCTGCCGGTGGAGCGGGTGCTGCTGACGGCCGGGGCGGCCGAGGCGTTCGTGCTGCTGGCACGGGCGCTGAAGGTGCGCCGGCCGGTGGTGGTGCACCCGCAGTTCACCGAGCCGGAGGCGGCGCTGCGGGACGCGGGGCACACCGTGGACCGGGTGCTGTTGCGGGCGGAGGACGGTTTCCGGCTGGATCCGGCGGCCGTGCCCGAGGACGCGGACCTGGTCGTGATCGGGAATCCGACGAACCCGACGTCCGTGCTGCACCCGGCCGGCGCGATCGCCCGACTGGCCCGGCCCGGGCGGGTGCTGGTGGTCGACGAGGCCTTCATGGACGCGGTGCCGGGCGAGCGCGAGGCGCTGGCCGGGCGGACCGACGTGCCCGGTCTCGTCGTGCTGCGCAGCCTGACCAAGACCTGGGGGCTGGCGGGGCTGCGGATCGGCTACGTACTGGCCGACCCGGAGACCGTCGACGCGCTGGAGCGGGCCCAGCCGCTGTGGCCGGTGTCGACGCCCGCGCTGGCCGCCGCCGAGGCGTGCGTGGCGCCGCGGGCGCTCGCGGAGGCCGGGCACGCGGCGCATCGCGTCGCCGTGGACCGGGCGCACCTGGTGGCGGGGCTGACCGCCCTCGCCGACCGGGGTGTGCGGGTGGTGGAACCGGCACACGGGCCGTTCGTGCTGGTCCGCATGGACCGAGCGGCCGCGGTACGACGGCGGTTGCGCGACCTCGGCTACGCGGTCCGGCGCGGGGACACGTTCCCGGGGCTGGGGCCGGAGTGGGTGCGGGTCGCCGTGCGGGACCGTGCGACGGCCGGCGGCTTCCTGGACGCACTGTCGGCCGCGCTGACCACGCTCGGCCGGCAGTGATCCGGGAGGCGGACGGGTGACGGGGGCCCGGGCCGCCGGGCGGGTTCCCCGGCCCGGCGGAGCCGGTCCGCCGTCAGCCCCTGCGGCGCCGTGCCACGGTCACCGCTCCCCCGCCGACCAGCAGCAGCGCCAGCGCGCCGCCCGCGATGTACGGGGTCGCCGAACTGCCGCCCGTCTCCGCGAGGTCGGCCTTGGCGGGCGCTCCCTGCGGGCGCACGTCGGCTGCCGGGTCGTGGCTCGGCGCCGGGTGCTTGGTGGGCGCCGCCATCGGGGACTCGCAGGTGGCCTTGGCGAGGGTGACCGTGCCTTGGACGTCCGCCACGTTGAGCTTCAACGGGTTGACGGACACCTTGAGTTGCAGGGCGGTAGCGGCGGCCGTGCGGGTCGTGGTGCGCCGCTCGGCGAGGTCCAGCCCGACCTCGCCGACGCCGGGCACCTTCACCACGGTCGGGCCGCCGGCGGTCAGCGTGACCCGCTTGCCGAGGACCGTGACGGCGCCCAGGACGTTCGCGGCGGCCACGGGTGCCTTGCCGACCTCGCAGGTCGCCTTGGCGGTGACGTCGTCGGTCTCGATCACCGACAGCAGCGGCAGACCGGGCACGTGCAGCTTGGCGTGGACGAGCCGGACGGAGCCCTCGGCGCGCTTCGCGGTGACCGTGGCCTTCGCCGAGGCGACGTCCGCGGCCAGCACCGTGAACGGCTTTCCGCCGTTCACGCCGTCGAGCCGGGCGGACAACGCCGTTCTGTCGGCGCTCTGCGGTGCCTGGACCTCGTTGAGCGAGACCGCGAGCGGGACGTTCACGGTCTTGTTGAGCAGGGACACGTCGAGCCCGGTGCGCAGGACGACGGCGGAGGCGCGACCGTGGCCGCCGGTCGCGTGCGCGGCGCCCACGCCCAGGACCGCGGGCGCCGCGGTGAGCGCGGTGACGGTGGCGACCGCGGCGAGCCGGCGGGCGGGCATGCGGAAGTTGTTGCTGTTCAAGGCGGTGGGACCCCCAGACGGAACATGCTTGGGACCCGTCAACCTTGTACGCACTGTGGGTGAACGGTCTGCGATCCTGAGTCACTTCACTCGATCGGGGTGTTTCAGCACGTCTCTTCGAATCACCGGGCACAGGCGTTCCCCCCGGACCCCGCCGCCCCACCGTCCGCCGGCGCGCCCGCTATTCGACGATCCGGCCGTCGAGCACCACGCGCCGCGGCGCCGCCAGCACCCGTACGTCGGCCCGCGGATCGCCCTCGTACACCACCAGGTCGGCCGGTGCGCCCTCCTCCAGCCCGGGCCGGCCGAGCCAGGCGCGGGCGCCCCAGCTCGTCGCGGACACGGCCTGCAGCGGCGGGATGCCGGCGGTGACCAGTTCCGCCACTTCCGCCGCGACCAGCCCGTGGGCCAGGGAGCCGCCGGCGTCCGTGCCGACGTAGACCGGGATACCGGCGTCGTAGGCGCCGCGCACCGTGTCGTAGCGGCGTTCGTGCAGCCGCCGCATGTGGGCGGACCAGGCCGGGAAGCGGGACTCGCCGCCGGCCGCGAGGTGCGGGAAGGTGGCGATGTTGACGAGGGTCGGCACGATCGCGACACCCCGCTCGGCGAACAGCGGGATCAGGTCCTCGGTCAGGCCGGTGGCGTGCTCGATGCAGTCGATGCCGGCCTCGACCAGGTCGCGCAGGGAGCTCTCGGCGAAGCAGTGCGCGGTGACCCGGGCGCCCAGGCGGTGAGCCTCGGCGATGGCGGCCTCCACCGCCTCGCGCGGCCAGCACGGGGCCAGGTCGCCGACGCCGCGGTCGATCCAGTCGCCGACCAGCTTGACCCAGCCGTCGCCGCGCCCGGCCTCCCGGGCGACGTACGCCACCAGGTCCTCCGGCTCGATCTCCCAGGCGTAGTTGCGCAGGTAGCGGCGGGTGCGGGCGATGTGCCGGCCGGCCCGGATGATCTTCGGCAGGTCGGGGCGGTCGTCGACCCAGCGGGTGTCGGAGGGCGAGCCCGCGTCGCGGATCAGCAGGGTGCCCGCCTCGCGGTCGGTCAGGGCCTGCTTCTCGGCGGTGTCGGCGTCCACCGGGCCGTCCGCGCCGAGACCGACGTGGCAGTGCGCGTCGACCAGTCCGGGCAGCGCCCAGCCGGTCACGGTGGTGATGTCGCGGGCGCCGGCGGGACGGTCGTAGGAGACCCGCCCCCCGACCACCCACAGCTCGTCACGGACGTCCTCGGGTCCGGCCAGGACCCGGCCCTTCACGTGCAGCACCGCGCCATCGCTCATGCACCGCACCCTAACGACCTACGGCGTGTCCTTGCCCACCTGGTCGGAGGTCTCCTCCTCGACCTCGGCCATCGCCGGGTCGAGCAGCCGGGACAGGAAGTGCCGGGTGCGCTCGTGCTGCGGGTCGCCGATGACCCGCTCGGGGCTGCCGTCCTCGACGACCACCCCGCCGTCCATGAAGACGACCCGGTCGGCGACCTCGCGCGCGAAGGTCATCTCGTGCGTGACGACCATCATCGTCATGCCCTCCTCCGCGAGCCTGCGCATCACGGCGAGGACGTCCCCGACCAGCTCGGGGTCGAGCGCGGACGTCGGCTCGTCGAACAGCATCACCTGCGGGCCCATGGCGAGGGCCCGGGCGATCGCCACGCGCTGCTGCTGGCCGCCGGAGAGGGAGGCCGGGTAGGCGTCCGCCTTCTCGGACAGGCCGACCCGGGCCAGGTTCTCGGCGGCGACCCGCGCGGCCGTCGCCCTGTCCCGCCCGAGGACCCGGCGCTGGGGCAGCGCGAGGTTCTCGGTGACGTTCAGGTGCGGGAACAGGTTGAACTGCTGGAAGACCATGCCGATGCGGCGGCGTACGGCGTCGATGTCGACGTCCGGGTCGGTGACCTCGGTGCCGCCGACGAAGACCTGCCCCTTGGAGGGCTCCTCCAGCAGGTTCACGCAGCGCAGCAGCGTCGACTTGCCGGAACCGGACGGGCCGATGACACAGACCACCTCGCCCTGGCCGATCTCCAGGTCGATGCCGCGCAGCACCTCGTTGGCGCCGAAGGACTTGTGCAGTCCGCGTACCTCGATCTCCGGGCGGCTCACCGGATCGCCTCCTGGGCCTTGGATTCCATACGGCGGACGACGAAGCTGAGCGGGATGGTGACCAGCAGGTAGCACAGGCCCGCGACCAGGATCGGCGTGGAGTTGGCGGTCGTGCTGGCGAGGTCGCGGCCGAACTTGGACAGTTCCCGCTCCTCCAGGGTGACACCGAGGAACAGCACCAGCGAGGAGTCCTTGAAGAGCAGGACGAGTTCGTTGGTGAGCGGCGGCAGGATGATCCGGAACGCCTGCGGAACGATGATCGAGACCATGGCCTTCGCCGGCGAGAAGCCGAGCGAACGGGCCGCCTCCATCTGTCCCTTGGGCACGGCCTGGATGCCGGCCCGGATGGTCTCCGCCATGTAGGCGGCCGAGACCAGGCCGAGCGCGATGGCCACCTTGCCGTACGTCCCGCCGGGGATCTCCGTGCCGGGGAAGGCGAGGGGTACGGCCACGCCGACGAAGATGAAGATCAGCAGGGCGGGCAGGCCGCGGAAGATCTCGATGTAGACGCCCGCCAGCCAGCGGTACGGTCCCACCGAGGACAGCCGCATCAGGGCGACGACCATGCCGAGGACGAGCCCGACGACGAAGCCGGACAGCGTGTAGAGCACGGTGTTCTTCAGCGCCAGCGTGATGACGTCCGGGAACATCTGCTCGGCGATGTCGGCCTGGGCGAACTGGTTCTGCAGCCGGCCCCAGTCCGCCGAGACCGCGAAGGCGATCACGGCGGCGACGAAGACGGCGTACTGCACCCCGCGGGACACGGCGCGCTTCTGGCGCCGGGTCAGTCCCTTCTTCTTCGGCTGGAGGGTCGTGTCCGTGTCGGTCATGAGGCCGCGGGAGAGGCGACGGAGGAGTCGTACGGGCCGATCCACTGCTCGTACAGCTTCTTGTAGGTGCCGTCGGCCTTGGCGTTCTTGATCGCCTTGTTGATGGCGTCGCGCAGGGCCGTGTTGCCCTTCTTCACGGTGAAGCCGTACTGCTCACCGGTCTTCAGGTTGTCGACGACCTTGAACTTGTCCGCGTTCGCCTTGTCCTTGAGCCAGCCCTGGACGACCGGGTAGTCGATGACGACGGCCTGGACCTGGCCGGTGCGCAGGCCGTTGAGGACCGCGTCGGAGGACTCGAAGGAGATCGGGTCGTAGCCCTTGCTCTTGACGTAGTCCTCGCCGGTGGTCTGCGCCTGGGCGCCCAGCTTCTTGCCCTTGGCCTTGACGTCGGCGAGCGAGTTCACACCGCTGCTCTTGTCGACCAGGACGGCCTGGGTGGCCTCGAAGTACGGGTCGGAGAAGTCGACGTTCTTCTTGCGCTCGGCGGTGATGGTCATGCCGGCGGCGGCCAGGTCGCACTGCCCGGAGTTGAGGAAGGCGCCGGTCTTGAAGTTCTCGAAGGGCGTGTCGAGGATCTGCTGCTTGACGCCCAGGTCCTTAGCGACGAGGTCGATGAGGGACACGTCGAAGCCCTGCACCT
This sequence comes from Streptomyces albidicamelliae, assembly GCF_025642175.1. Classification (NCBI taxonomy): domain Bacteria; kingdom Bacillati; phylum Actinomycetota; class Actinomycetes; order Kitasatosporales; family Streptomycetaceae; genus Streptomyces; species Streptomyces albidicamelliae. The sequence continues at coordinate 2,233,820 of NZ_CP106795.1, forward strand.
TGCCGTCGATCTCCGACTGGAACGGCGGGTAGGGCAGGTGGGTGCAGGTGGTCAGCTGCCCGGCCTTGGCCAGGTGGACGCCCTTGACGGTGGTCTTGCCGCTCCCCGAGTCGCTGGAGGAGCAGCCGGCCACGACGAGCACGAGTGCGGCGGTCGCGGTGGTGGCGGCCAGAAGGCGGGTCCGGCGCCCGAGGAGCGTATTCATGGGGGGATCTCCTATGGGGGAACTGTGGCTTCCGATTATAAGGAGATGTTTGGGTCACTCAAACCAAACCGATGGCATCGGAGCCGTCCGGCCTGAGAAGTCGCCGGTTCGCGGGCGCCGATGTGGCGAGGGTTACGCTCGTGTGCGTCGGCCTCCGGCCGGCCCGTGAACCCTCGTGAGCGAAGAGAGCACCGCCGTGACCCACCCGTTCCTCGATCTGCCCCCGCTGAGTGCCGAGCGCTTCGCCGCCATCGAGGACGGGGTGGCCCGGCTGCTGGACACCCGGCAGGACGTGCTGATCACGCAGGGCGAGGCGCTGCTGCCGCTGGAGGGCGCGATCCGCGCGGCGGCCGGTCCCGGCACGGTGGCCCTGAACGTGATCACGGGCCCGTACGGGCAGACCTTCGGCAACTGGCTCCGGGACTCCGGCGCGACCGTGCACGACATCTCCGTGCCCTTCCACACGGCGGTGACGCCCGGGCAGATCCAGCAGGCGTTCGCCGATCACCCGGAGATCGACTTCGTGTCGCTGGTGCACGCCGAGGCGGCCACCGGCAACACCAACCCGGTCGCGGAGATCGGCGAGGTGGTACGGCGGCACGGCGCGCTGTTCTACCTGGACGCGGTCGCCTCCGTGGGCGCCGAGCCGGTGCTGCCGGACGCGTGGGGCGTGGACCTGTGCGTGATCGGGGCGCAGAAGGCGATGGGCGGCCCGGCGGGCGTGTCGGCGATCTCGGTGAGCGAGCGGGCGTGGGCCCGGATGGCGGCGAACCCGCACGCGCCGCGCCGCTCCTACCTGTCGCTGCTCGACTGGAAGGACCGCTGGATCGACGCCGGCCGCAGGGTGCTGCCGCACGCCCCCGCCCAGCTGGAGATGCTGGCCCTTCAGGCGTGCCTGGAGCGCATCGGGTCGGCGGGGCTGGACACGGTGATGGCCCGGCACCGGGGCGCCGCGCTGGCCACGCGGGCGGGTGCGGTCGCGCTCGGCGGGGGCCTGGAGCCGTACGTGTACGAGGCCGCGGACGCGGCGCCGGTCGCCACGACGCTCCGGGTGCCGTCGGATCTGGTGGCGTCGGAGCTGGTGGCGCGGGCCCTGGAGAGCGACCCGGCGCTGCCGCTGGCCGCGGGCGGCGGCGCCCTGGCCAAGGAGATGATCCGGGTCAACCACTACGGCCCCGACGCCACCCTGGACACGGTCCGCCGATCCCTCACCGCGCTGGGCGCGGCGCTGGCCGAGGCGGGAGCACCGGTGGACATCGAGTCGGCCGCCCGAGCCCTGAACACCCCCTGACCGACCACACCGCCCCGGCAGGGAGGCTCACCCCAGCCACCCCCGAGCGGGCGCCGGGCCCCGACCGGCGCCACCGGCAGGACGACCGGCCACCCACCGACGCGATGCGGCACGGCCGCAGGCCAGAGGCGGGCGCTCGCCAGCCGCAGGCGGGGGGGCACCTGGACGCGGACACGGCCGCCCGGGCGCACCGGGCCAAGGGCTCCGACACCCCCGAGCGGGACACCGGCACCAGCCAGGCAATCGACCGGCCACCGACGCGATGCGGCACGGCCGCAGGCCAGAGGCGGGCGCTCGCCAGCCGCAGGCGGGGGGGCACCTGGACGCGGACACGGCCGCCCGGGCACACCGGGCCAAGGGCTCCGACACCCCCGAGCGGGACACCAGCACCAGCCAGGCAATCGGCCACCCACCGACGCGATGCGGCACGGCCGCAGGCCAGAGGCGGGCGCTCGCCAGCCGCAGGCGGGGGGGCACCTGGACGCGGACACGGCCGCCCGGGCACACCGGGCCAAGGGCTCCGACACCCCCGAGCGGGACACCGACCCCCGGCCGACGCCGCCGGCAAGACGACCCGCCACCCACGGGCGCGCACGGCACCGACGCCGGTCGCGGGCAGGCGTTCGCCAGCTACGGGCGGATGCGCACGAACACAGATACGGCCGCCCGCCCCACTGCCACCCCGGCAGGGGCCGGCCACCAGTCCGCGGGGATGCAGACACGGCCACCCGCCCCCGGGCTCACCGGGCCGAGAGCCCCGGCACCCCCGAGCGGGACACCGGCAAGGCGACCGGCCGCCCGGGCTCACCGGGGCGAAGTTCGGCGGCGCCGTAGGGCGTCGGTGGGTGGTAGGTGTTCGGCGGGCGGAGGCGGGGGTTTGGCCGGGGCAGCGGGCGTGCGCATTTTACGTGAACGCGTCGGCGAAACCAGCGGATCGTGAATTCAATTCAATTTCACAAACTCCGCCAATTCTTCGGACGATAGCTTCCCGTCTTCTTCTGCCCGCTTTCCGCGGAGCTAAACGGGGAAGTTTTCCGGCACGTTTCGGACGGTTTCCTTGTTGTGACACACTCCACAACCAGACACCTTTGTCCCGATTTTCCGTGGGGTAATACGGGCATTTCCCCCGAGTCCCTGCGCGGCACAGCGGAACCGCCCGTGCAATTTCTAATTCGCCTCGCTAAATTCGTGCCGCATGACTGCCGCACCCGCAGACCTTCTCATCGACCGACCGGCGATGACCGACGGAGCCACGCTCTGGCGTCTCGCCAAGGACTCGAAAACCCTCGACCTGAACTCTTCGTACAGCTATCTGCTGTGGTGCCGGGACTTCGCCGGCACCTCGGCGGTGGCGCGCGGTGCGGACGGAGAGCCGGTCGGCTTCATCACCGGCTATGTGCGACCGGACCGTCCCCGGACACTGCTCGTCTGGCAGGTGGCCGTCGACTCCGCCCACCGGGGCCACGGCATCGCCGCCGCCCTGCTCGACGGGCTGACCGCACGGCTCACCGCCGAGCGCGGCATCACGGAGGTGGAGACCACGATCACCCCCGGCAACACCGCCTCCGAGCGCCTGTTCACCTCGTTCGCCGCCCGGCACGGCGCACAGGTCGACCGCGAGGTGCTGTTCGGCGCCGACCTCTTCCCGGACGGCCCGCACGACCCCGAAGTCCTGTACCGCATAGGCCCGCTGACCGCCTCCACCCCCCACTGAGGAGCGAATCACCGTGACCATCACCCAGCCCGACCTCAGCGTGTTCGAGACCCTCGAGTCCGAGGTCCGCAGCTACTGCCGCAGCTGGCCCGCCGTCTTCGACCGTGCCCAGGGCAGCCGCATGTACGACGAGGACGGCCACGCGTACCTCGACTTCTTCGCCGGCGCCGGCTCACTCAACTACGGCCACAACAACCCGGTACTGAAACGGGCGTTGATCGACTATCTGTCCCGGGACGGGGTCACCCACGGCCTGGACATGTCGACCACGGCCAAGCGGTCGTTCCTGCAGACCTTCCAGGACCTGGTGCTGCGCCCGCGCGACCTGCCGTACAAGGTCATGTTCCCGGGCCCGACGGGCACCAACGCCGTCGAGTCGGCGCTGAAGCTGGCCCGCAAGGTGAAGGGTCGGGAGGCGATCGTGTCGTTCACGAACGCCTTCCACGGGATGTCCCTCGGCTCCCTCGCCGTCACCGGCAACGCCTTCAAGCGGGCCGGCGCGGGCATCCCCCTGGTGCACGGCACCCCCATGCCGTTCGACAACTACTTCGACGGCCAGGTCCCGGACTTCCTGTGGTTCGAGCGGCTGCTGGAGGACCAGGGCTCCGGCCTGAACAAGCCCGCCGCCGTGATCGTGGAGACCGTGCAGGGCGAGGGCGGCATCAACGTCGCCCGGCCCGAGTGGCTGCGCGCGCTGAAGGAGCTGTGCGAGCGGCAGGACATGCTGCTGATCGTCGACGACATCCAGATGGGCTGCGGCCGCACGGGCGCCTTCTTCTCCTTCGAGGAGGCGGGGATCACCCCCGACATCGTCACGGTGTCCAAGTCGATCAGCGGCTACGGCCTGCCCATGTCGCTGTGCCTGTTCCGGCCCGAGCTGGACGTCTGGGAGCCCGGCGAGCACAACGGCACCTTCCGCGGCAACAACCCGGCGTTCGTCACGGCCACCGCGGCCCTGGAGACGTACTGGACCGACGGCTCGGCCATGGAGAAGCAGACCCGCACCCGCGGCGAGCAGGTCGAACAGGCGCTGATCTCCATCACCGAGGAGAACCTCGCCGATGTGAAGGAGTACCGCGGACGGGGACTCGTGTGGGGTCTCGAATTCCGTGACAAGGACCGGGCTTCGCGGGTCGCCCGCCGCGCCTTCGAGCTCGGGCTGCTCATCGAGACGTCCGGCCCGGAGGGCGAGGTCGTCAAACTGCTGCCGGCCCTCACCATCACCCCCGACGAGCTGGACGAGGGGCTGAGCATCCTCGCCCGTTCGGTCCGCGAAACCGTCTAGCAAGGAGGAAGTACAGCACCGTGATCGTCCGATCGTTCAAGGACATCGAAGGCACCGACCGGCACGTCAAGGCGAAGTCCGGCACGTGGGAGAGCAAGCGCATCGTCCTCGCCAAGGAGCGGGTCGGCTTCTCCGTGCACGAGACCATCCTGTACGCCGGTACCGAGACGTCGATGTGGTACGCCAACCACATCGAGGCCGTCGTGTGCACCAAGGGTGAGGCCGAACTCACCGACCACGAGGCCGGGAAGACGTACACGATCACGCCCGGCACCATGTACCTCCTCGACGGGCACGAGCGGCACACGCTGCGCGTCAAGGAGGACTTCCACTGCATCTGCGTGTTCAACCCGCCGGTCACCGGGCGGGAGGACCACGACGAGAACGGCGTGTACCCGCTGCTCACCGAGCCCGAGGAGGTGTGACACCCATGACCACTGTCACCGACCTGTACCCCACCCGCGGCACCAGCGAGGTGACCGTCCCCCGGCAGGACCCGGTCGTCTGGGGCTCCCCGGACACGCCGGGCCCGATCCCGACCGCCGATCTCCAGGCGTACGAGCGGGACGGCTTCCTCGCCGTCGACCAGCTGATCACCCCGGACGAGGTCGAGGTGTACCGGCGCGAGCTGGAGCGCCTGGTCACCGACCCGGCGATCCGCGCCGACGAGCGCTCGATCGTCGAGCCGAAGTCCAAGGAGATCCGCTCGGTCTTCGAGGTGCACAAGATCAGCGAGCTGTTCGCGAACCTGGTGCGCGATCCCCGCGTGGTCGGCCGGGCTCGGCAGATCCTCGGCTCGGACGTGTACGTCCACCAGTCCCGGATCAACGTCAAGCCGGGCTTCGGCGCGAGCGGCTTCTACTGGCACTCGGACTTCGAGACCTGGCACGCCGAGGACGGCCTGCCGAACATGCGCACGGTGTCCGTCTCGATCGCGCTGACCGAGAACTTCGCCACCAACGGCGGGCTCATGATCATGCCGGGCTCGCACCGGACGTTCCTGGGCTGCGCCGGCGCCACGCCCGAGGACAACTACAAGAAGTCGCTGCAGATGCAGGACGCGGGCACACCGTCCGACGAGGCGCTGACCGAGCTGGCGGGCGAGCACGGCATCCGCCTGTTCACCGGCAAGGCCGGCTCGGCGACCTGGTTCGACTGCAACTGCATGCACGGCTCCGGCGACAACATCACGCCGTTCCCGCGCAGCAACGTCTTCATCGTGTTCAACAGTGTGGAGAACACGGCGGTGGAGCCGTTCTCGGCTCCGGTGCGCAGGCCGGACTTCATCGGCGCGCGCGACTTCACCCCGGTCGGGCAGACCCCGGTGAAGTGACCCCCCGAGCACCGGGCCGGGGCCTCCTCGTGTGGGACGGGAGGCCCCGGCCCGGTCATGTCCGGAACCGGCCGGATCAGCCGGACAGGGCGTCCAGCAGGCGGTCCACGTCCGCGGTCGTGTTGTAGAGGTGGAAGGACGCGCGCAGGTTGCCCGCGCGGTCGGAGATCTCGATGCCCGCCTCGCTCAACTCCGGCTGCCGGGAGCCGAGTCCGGGCACCGAGACGATCGCCGAGCCGGGGGCGGGCACGGGCTTGTGCCCGAGGTCCGCGAGCCCGGTCCGGAAGCGGTCGGCGAGGGCCACGTCATGGGCGTGGATCGCGGACACCCCGAGTTCCTCGACGAGGTCCAGGGAGCGGCGCAGCCCCGCGAGGGTGAACAGGGCGTGGGTGAGGTCGAACCGCCGCGCGGAAAGCGCGAGTTCGTCGACCGGGCCGTAGCAGCTCTCCCAGGGCCGCTCGCCCGCCGTCCAGCCCGCGAGCACCGGCCTCAGCCCGCCGAAGTCCTCGGGAACGGTGAGGAAGGCCGTCCCGTGCGGGCCCATCAGCCACTTGAAGGAGACGGAGGCGGTGAAGTCGTACGCCCCCGCGTCCATCGGCAGCCAGCCCGCCGCCTGGGAGAAGTCGACGTAGGTGCGTGCGCCGTGCGCGCGGGCGGCCGCGCGCAGGGCGGGCAGGTCGGCGATGCGGCCGTCGGCGGACTGGGCGGCGCTGACCGCGACGAGCGCGGTGCCCGGCCGGACGGACTCGGCGATCCGCTCCAGCGGTACCGTGCGGACCAGGAGGTCGCCCCGGACGTGGAACGGGTTGAGCACGGAGGTGAAGTCGTCGTCGGCGGTGAGGACTTCGGCGCCCGCGGGCAGCGAGGCCGCGATCACTCCGGTGTGCGCGGCGACGGATGCGCCCAGCGCGACCCGGCCGGCCGGTACGCCGGCCAGCCGGGCGTACGCGGCCCGGCAGGCCTCGACGTCCTCGTACAGCGGGGTCAGCGGCCGGCCCTCGGCCCGCAGCAGCGCCGCCTCCTGGAGGGCGGCCACGGTACGGGCGGGGAGCAGGCTGTTGCTGGCGGTGTTGAGGTAGGTGCTCTTCGGGGTGAACTCGGCGCGGACGATTCTCTCGAACGTCTCCGTGGTCTCCATGGGACCACTCTGCGGTCCGGCGAAGTCCCCGTCCATTGCGAAATTTTGCGGGGATCCGCTTAGGGATCCTTATACATGCCCTCCGACCTGCGGTTTCAGCCGTGCTGCGGGACCGCGCAGCCGTCCGGGCCGCACGCCTGGGCGTCGTCGCCCTCGTCGATCAGCCGCAGCGGGGAGCGCTCGCCCCAGGCCTGGCTCAGCGCCTGGGTGAAGACCTCGGCCGGCTGCGCGCCGGAGACGCCGTAGGTCCGGTCGAGGACGAAGAAGGGCACGCCGTTGGCGCCGAGCTGGGCGGCCTCGCGCTCGTCGGCGCGGACGGCGTCGGCGTACGCGTCGGGGTCGGCGAGCACCGCGCGGACGCGGTCGGCGTCCAGACCGGCCTCGACGGCGAGCTCCACCAGGCGCTCGTCGCCCTCCGTGAAGACCGACCGCTCCTCGGCGAAGTTGGCCCGGTAGAAGGCCTGGATCAGCTGGTCCTGCCTGCCGTGCTCCTTGGCGAGGTGCAGCAGGCGGTGCATGTCGAAGGTGTTGCCGTGGTCGCGGTCCCGGGTGCGGTAGTCCAGCCCCTCGGCGGCGGCCTGCGCGCCCAGGTTGTCCTCGCCGGCCTGGGCCTGCGCCTCGCTCATGCCGTACTTCCTGGTCAGCATGGTGATCACCGGCTGGACGTCGCCCTTGGCGCGGCCCGGGTCCAGCTCGAAGGAGCGGTGCACCACCTCGACCTCGTCGCGGTGCGGGAAGGCGGCCAGCGCCTTCTCGAAGCGTGCCTTGCCCACGTAGCACCAGGGGCAGGCGATGTCGCTCCAGATCTCGACGCGCATTCTTCGGCTCTCTCACGGTCGTACGGGCATGGAGGCTCTCTCCGCCCGGTGCGTGAACCTTCAAACAGCGCGCTTCATTCCCCGGCCCCGCCTCACCCGTCCGGCCCGGGGCTCCGCTTGACTTCGAGAGCACTCCAATTCGTAGCGTTCCGGGCATGAGCACTGCACAGCACAAGATCGGTTCCGGTTTCGGCGCCACCAGCACCGCCGACGACGTCCTGCGGGGCGTCGACCTGACCGGGAAGCTCGCCCTCGTCACCGGCGGCTACTCGGGCATCGGCCTGGAGACCACCCGCGCGCTCGTGAAGGCCGGCGCGCGCATGGTCGTGCCCGCCCGTCGTCCGGCCACCGCCGAGCAGGCAGTGGCCGGTCTGTCCGGCGTCGAGCTCGACGAGCTGGACCTCGGCGACCTGGACAGCGTGCGCGGCTTCGCCGAGCGGTTCCTCGCCTCCGGACGGACCCTCGACATCGTGATCGACAGCGCGGGGATCATGGCGTGCCCGGAGACCCGGGTGGGGCCCGGCTGGGAGGCCCAGTTCGCCACCAACCACCTCGGTCACTTCGCCCTCGTCAACCGGTTGTGGCCGGCGATCGCCCCCGGCGGCGCCCGGGTCGTCTCCGTGTCCTCGCGCGGCCACCACTTCTCCGGCATCCGCTGGGAGGACGTGCACTGGCGGCGGGGTTACGACAAGTGGGAGGCCTACGGCCAGGCCAAGACCGCCAACGCCCTGTTCGCCGTCCATCTCGACCGGCTCGGCCGGGACTCCGGTGTGCGCGCGTTCTCCCTGCACCCCGGCGGCATCATCACCCCGCTGCAGCGGCACCTGCCCAAGGCGGAGATGGTCGAGCGCGGCTGGATCGACGAGGACGGCAACCCGCTCGACCCCGAGGGCTTCAAGACCCCGCCGCAGGGCGCGGCCACCCAGGTGTGGGCGGCCACCTCTCCCCAGCTGGACGGTCTCGGCGGCGTCTACCTGGAGGACTGCGACATCGCGGAACCCGCCACCGAGGGCGAGGAGCGCACCGGCGTCAAGGCCTGGGCGACCGACCCGGAGCAGGCGGCACGGCTGTGGGCGCTGTCGGCAGAACTGACGGGCGTCGACGCGTTCGCCGCGTAGCGGACGGCAGGAGCCTCAGCTGCCGTCTCTCAGGTCGCTCGGCCAGGCGGGACGGAACTCGATGTGGTCGTAGGTGACCACGCAGCCCTCCCCCAGCGGGGACTGGGTCATGAAGCCGACCAGCGCGGCGCCGGTCTCCTTCTCGTCGCCCAGGGTGAAGAGCCGGACGAAGGTCCAGCGCCGGCCGTCGCGGGAGGCGTGGAAGGCGAACGACCGGCCGGTCCGGCTGACCCGCAACCACGCCGAGCTGCCGTCCACGGTGAAGGAGTTGGCGTCGTCGGAGTGCCCCCGGGTGACCACCGTGCAAACGGTGGGCACGTCCGGGGAGTACTCCAGGCACAGCTTGGCCCAGGCCCGTTCGCCGACGTGGACGTAGAGGACCCCGGCGTCGAACGCGGCGCGGAATCCCACGGTGACCCGGGCGATCAGCTGGAAGTCGCCCTCCGGCGCGCCCAGCAGCCGGGGCGCGTCGGAGGCCGGGTCGAGGGCTTCGCCGGTGGGCGTGACGAACCGGTCCTGCCGGGGGCCCGCCCATCCGGACAGCACACCGTCCTCGTGGAACCAGTGCCCGTCGGGCCCGTACGTGCGGAGGGGGAAGGGCAGTTCGGGAAGTTCCACGTCCATCGTCCGATTGTCGCAGCAGCTCGTTCGCGCCGGGCCGGGCCCCCGCGGGCCTACCGCTCCAGCACCCCGTCGAACCGCCGGGGCAGCCCCAGGGGGTTGTCGTCGCGCAGTTCCCTCGGCAGCAGGGACTGCGGCGCGTTCTGGTAGACCACCGGCCGCAGCCACCGCTCGATGGCCGTACCCCCCACGGAGGTGGACCCGGAGGTCGTCGCGGGGTACGGACCGCCGTGGTGCTGGGCCGGGGCCACGGCCACGCCGGTGGGCCACGCGTTCACGACCACGCGCCCGGCCAGCGGGGTCAGCTCGGCGAGGATCTCCGGGCCCCGCCCCTGTCCGGCGGCCTCCTCGGAGGAGAGCTGGACGGTCGCGGTGAGGTTGCCCGGCAGCCGGGACAGCACGGTCGTGGCCTCCGTCTCGTCGGAGTAGCGCACGACCACGGTGACCGGCCCGAAGCACTCCTCCAGCAGCAGGTCGTGCCCGCCGTCCTCGGTCAGCCGGTCCGCGGGCACCGTCAGGAACCCGGCGCTGACCGTGTGCTCGCCGCCCGCGCCCGGGGGCACCGGGGAGTCGACGCCCGCCAGGGCGGCGCGCTCGCCCACCCCGGCGACGAAGTTGTCCCGCATCCGGTGGTCGAGCAGCACCCCGGGTGCGGTGTCGGCGACCGCGTCGGTGAGGGACTTCACCAGCCGGTCGCCGCCCGCGCCGGACGGCACCAGGACCAGACCGGGCTTGACGCAGAACTGGCCGACGCCGAGGGTCATCGACCCGGCGAGCCCGTCGCCGATCTCCTCGGCGCGCTCGGCCGCCGCCGCCTCGGTCACCAGGACCGGGTTCAGCGAGCCGAGCTCGCCGTGGAACGGGATGGGCACGGGACGCGCGGCGGCCGCGTCGAACAGGGCCCGGCCGCCCCGTACGGACCCGGTGAAGCCGGCGGCGGCGACCAGCGGGTGCTCGATCAGCCGGACGCCCGCCTCGAAACCGTGCACGAGTCCGACGACGCCCTCGGGGATGCCGTGCTCGGCGGCGGCCCGGCGCAGCACCCCGGCGACCAGCTCGGACAGTGCCGGGTGGTCGGGGTGGGCCTTGACGACGACGGGGCAGCCGGCGGCCAGGGCGCTGGCGGTGTCGCCGCCCGCGACGGAGAAGGCGAAGGGGAAGTTGGAGGCCGAGTAGACCGCGACGACGCCGAGCGGGACCTTGTAGCGGCGCAGGTCCGGGACGGGCGGGGTCGCGGTGTCGTCGGGGTGGTCGATGACGACGTCGAGGAAGGCGCCCTCGTCGACGATGTCGGAGAAGGCGCGCAGCTGGTAGGCGGTGCGGGCGAGTTCTCCGGTGAGCCGGACCGGGCCGAGGGCGGTCTCGGCGTCGGCGGCCTCGACCAGGCCGTCCTTGGCCGCGTCCAGGCCCGCGGCGGCCGTGCGCAGGAACGCGGAGCGGACCGCGCGGTCGGCGAGGGCGGCGCGGGCGCCGTGGGCCGCGCGGACCGCCGCGTCCACCTCCTGGGCCGTGGCCTCCGTCCCGACCTGTTCACGCTGCTTCCCGGTACGCGGGTCGACACTCCAGACTGGTGCTGCTGTCACCGCGGGTCCCTCCCAGTAAGGCCGCAATTCCTCGGTCACCCATCAGCCGCGTTCGATATACTGAACACTGTCTCTGATGATGAATTTCCTGCTCGGAGACTACATATCTGGGTCCTCACATATCCAGGTCCTCGTCGAACGAAGGGGTCAAGGGCGATGACGGCAGGCGACGCAGGCGGCGGGGCGCAGGTCAAGTCCGCGGTACGGACCGTGGAACTGCTGGAGTACTTCGCCGGCCGGCCCGGCATGCACTCCCTCGCGGCCGTGCAGGAGGCGGTGGGGTACCCCAAGTCCAGCCTGTACATGCTGCTGCGCACCCTGGTGGAGCTCGGCTGGGTGGAGACGGACGCGACGGGCACGCGGTACGGCATCGGGGTGCGGGCGCTGCTCGTGGGCACCTCGTACATCGACGGCGACGAGGTGGTGGCCGCCGCCCGGCCGACCCTGGACCGGCTCTCCGACGACACCACGGAGACCATCCACCTGGCCCGCCTCGACGGCGTCAACGTGGTCTACCTGGCCACCCGCCAGTCCCAGCACTACCTGCGGCCCTTCACCCGTGTCGGGCGCCGGCTGCCGGCCCACTCCACGTCCCTCGGCAAGGCGATCCTCGCCACGTACACCGACGAGCAGGTGCGCAAGCTGCTGCCGGAGACGCTGCCCGCGCTCACCGAGCACACCCTCACCGACCGCGAGGAGCTCATCGAGGAGCTGCACCAGGTCCGGGAGCAGGGCTTCGCCGTCGACCGCGAGGAGAACACCCTGGGGCTGCGCTGCTTCGGCGTGGCGATCCCGTACCGCACCCCCGCCCGCGACGCCATCAGCTGCTCGGTGCCTGTGGCCCGGCTGACCCCCGCCCACGAGCAGCTCATCAAGGACGCGCTGTTCGACGCCCGCGACCGGCTCGCGCTGGCGACGCGCAGGCTCTGAGGGACCGCCGTGGCCGGGCCCGCGTGGTCGTAGGTCCGGGCCGGGTCACGTCGTAGGCTCGGGAGCCATGGAGATCGCGCTGCGGGCCGTGGAGGACGCCGATCTGGCGGTGTTCTTCCGGCAGATGACCGACCCGGAGGCCGCCCGGATGGCCGCGTTCGGCACACCAGATCCGGGCGACCGGGACGCCTTCGACGTCCGCTGGAAGCGTCTGCTGGCCTCCGCCGACGTGGTGCGCACGGTCCTGGCCGACGGACGGGTGGCGGGCAGCACGGCGGTCTACGGCGAGCCGGGCGAGCGCGAGGTGACGTACTGGATCGACCGCGCGTACTGGGGGCGGGGCGTGGCCACGGCCGCCCTGCGGGCCCTGGTCACCGAGGTGCCCGAGCGGCCTCTGTACGCGCGGGCGGCGGCCGACAACGCGGCCTCGCTGCGGGTGCTGCAGAAGTGCGGGTTCCGTGAGACGGCCCGCGCCCGGGGGTTCGCGAACGGGCGCGGCCGGGAGATCGACGAGGTCGTCCTGGTCCTGGCGGACTGATCCCCGCGCGGGGCCGGGTGACCGAAGCCTCCATGAGAATGCGGTGAGATCGGGAACGTCCGCCCCGGTCCCACTCGTCTTCCGAGCGGGATGAACAAGACGATCAGGCGGGCGTCCGTCTTCACGCTGCTGCTCGTGCTCGCTCTGCTGGGCAGGGCGACCTGGGTGCAGTTCTACGACGGCAAGGCCCTCGCGGACGACAACGACAACCGGCGGAACGCGATCGAGACCTACTCGCGGCCGCTCGGGAACATCATCGTGGCCGGCGACGCGATCACCGGTTCCACCCGGACGAAGGGCAGCGACCTCGCGTACAAGCGGACGTACAAGAACGGCAGTCTCTACGCGGCCGTGACGGGCTACGCCTCGCAGGCCTACGCCCCCACGCAGCTGGAGGGCATCTACAGCGACCTGCTCAACGGCACCGATCCGCAGCTGAAGACCGTGATGGACACCGTCACCGGGCGGCGCGCCGAGCCGGGCAACGTGCTGACGACGATCGATCCGGCCGTGCAGAAGGCGGCGTACCGCGCGCTCGGCGGCAACAAGGGCGCGGCGGTCGCGATCGACCCGAAGACCGGCAAGATCCTCGCCGCGGTCTCGACGCCGTCGTACGACCCCGCCTCGCTCACCGACGCGAACACGGCCGGGAAGGCCTGGAAGTCCCTCACCACGGACAAGGACAAGCCGCTCGCCAACCGCGCGCTGCGTCAGCCGCTGCCGCCGGGCTCGACCTTCAAGCTGGTCGTGGCGGCCGCCGCGCTGGAGGACGGGCTGTACAAGAACGTGGACGTGCCCACCGACAGCCCCGACCCGTACACCCTGCCGGGCACGGTGCGCGAGCTGCCGAACGAGAGCAAGTCGGCGCCGTGCCGGAACGCTCCGATCCGGGAGGCGCTGCGGTATTCGTGCAACAACGTCTTCGGTCACATGGCGGTCCAGCTCGGCCAGGACAAGGTGCGGGCCATGGCGGAGAAGTTCGGCTTCAACGACCAGGAGCGGGACGTCCCGGTGCGGGCCTACGCGAGCGTCTACCCCTCGGACATGGACGAGGCGCAGACGGCGCTGTCCGGTATCGGCCAGTTCGACGTCACCGCGACCCCGCTGCAGATGGCGATGGTGTCCGCTGCCATCGCCAACGGCGGCAAGCTGGTCTCCCCGCACATGGTCTCGCAGATCACCGACAGCGGGGGTGAGGTGCTGAAGGACTACGACGACGGCGCGGACAGCGAGGAGGTCGTCAGCTCCACGACCGCCGAGCAGCTCCAGTCGGCCATGGAGACGGTCGTCAAGGACGGCACGGGCACGAACGCGCTGATCGACGGGGTGACCGTCGGCGGCAAGACCGGTACCGCGCAGCACGGCGAGAACAACAGCAAGACGCCGTACGCCTGGTTCACCTCGTACGGCAAGTCGGACGGCAACGGCAAGGAGGTCGCCGTGGCGGTCATGGTGGAGCAGTCGGACGCGGCGCGCTCCGAGGTCTCCGGCAACGGCCTGGCGGCACCGGTGGCCAAGGCGATGATGCAGGCGGCGCTGAAGTAGCGCTCGACGCGGGCGCGACGGGTCCGCGGGCGCACCCGCGGACCGGTCGCGCCACGTGCCTCACCTCACCCCGAGGATCTGCTCCACCGGGTCGATCGCGAAGTACACGAGGAACAGGGCCGAGACGCCCCACAGCAGCCAGTTGACCTCCCGTGCCTTCCCCAGCACCGCCTTGATGACGACGTAGGACAGGAAGCCCGCGCCGATGCCGTCGGTGATGGAGTAGGTGAACGGCATCGCGGCGATGGTCAGGAACGCCGGGATGGCGATCTCGTAGCGGTCCCAGTCGATGTGCTTGACGTGGGTCATCATCAGGAAGCCCACCGCGATCAGCGCGGGCGCCGCCGCCTGGAGCGGGACGATGGTGAGCAGCGGGGTGAGGAAGAGGGCGAGGCCGAAGAGGCCGCCGGTGACCAGGTTGGCGAAGCCGGTGCGGGCGCCCTCGCCGACGCCGGCCGCGGACTCGATGTAGGCGGTGCTGGAGGAGGCCGAGCCGACTCCGCCCGCGACGGCGGCGGCGCCGTCGATGAACAGCACACGGCCGATGCCGGGCACCTGGCCCCGGTCGTCGAGCAGTCCGGCCTCGGCGCTGACGCCGACGATCGTGCCCATGGCGTCGAAGAAGTCGGACAGGACGAGGGTGAAGACCAGCAGGACGGCGGTGAGGACGCCGGCCTTGGCGAAGCCGCCGAACAGACTGAAGTGGCCGACGAGTCCGAAGTCGGGGGCGGCGACGATCCTGTCCGGGACCTTCGGGGTGGTCAGGCCCCAGCTCTTGATGTCGGCGGCGGCGTCGATGACGATCGCGACCACGGTCGTCGTCACGATGCTGATGAGGATCGCGCCCTTCACCTTGCGGGCGAGCAGGGCGATGGTGAGCAGGACGCCGAGGCAGAAGACGAGGACGGGCCAGCCGGTGAGGCGGCCGACCGCGCCGAGCTGTACGGGCACGGTGGTGTGCGCGGCGTCCGGGATGCGGCTGACGAAGCCGGCGTCGACGAAGCCGATGAACGCGATGAACAGGCCGATGCCGACGCCGATGGCCTGCTTCAGCTGCTGCGGGATCGCGTTCATGATGGCCTTGCGCAGGCCGGTGAGGACCAGCAGACAGATGACCAGGCCTTCGAGGACGACCAGACCCATCGCGTCGGACCAGCTCATCAGCGGGGCGAGCTGGAAGGCGACGACGGCGTTGAGGCCGAGGCCCGCGGCGATGGCGAGCGGGAGGTTGCCGCCGACGCCCATCACGACGGTCATCACACAGGCCACCAGCGCGGTGGCGGTGACGAGTTGGCCGGTGTCGAGGGAGTGGCCGAACTTGTCCTTGGCGCTGCCCAGGATGATCGGATTCAGGACAAGGATGTAGGCCATGGTGAAGAACGTGGCGAAGCCGCCGCGTATCTCCCGGCCGAACGTGGATCCCCGCTCGGAGATCCGGAAGTACCGGTCGACGCCGTTCCGGGCGGGTGGCGCGGTGCTGGGACGCTGATCCACCTTCTGCGACTCGGACATGGTCCAACTCCTCGGTGCCTGGTGAGCGGTGTGCGGGTGCTGGCTGGATTGTTCCCGCGCCACATCTGTTTCAGGTTTTCGCCGTGTTACGGAATGGACAGCGGGCGGCCCCCGTCACCGGCACGGTGGGCCGGTGACGGGGGCCGGGCACGAGCGTCCGCTCAGGACCTGCGGCCTGCCGCCGGGGCGGTCAGGAGACGAAGTACGTCGGGTTGGGCAGCTTGTACCTGCGGTCGGCGTGGCCGCCGTCCAGGTCCGAGTACTGGTCGCCGAAGTTGGCGATGATCTCGTAGCCGAGGTCGTCCTCGATGTGCTTGCGGGTGCCGCCCTTGTACTGCACGGTCGTGCAGTTCCAGGTGCCCGGGGTGGCGCAGTCCTTCAGGTAGGCCGGCGGGTTGGCCTTGTCCTTGAGGAACATGTGGTCGGCGTCGAGGTTCACGTCGGCGCCGACCTTCTTCAGGTTCTCCACCGCGGCGGCCCGCTGGGCCTCGCCGAGGCCGGAGTTGTAGAAGACCTCGACGCCGTGGGCCTCGGCGTACCGCACGAGCTCGGGGCTGCCGAAGACGGCCGGGCGGTCGGCCTTGTTCACGTAGTCGTTCCACGTGGTGGAGTTGTACGTGTAGTTGTAACGCTTCTCGTAGTCGAGGCTGAGCAGCAGCGTGTCGTCGATGTCGAAGACGACGGCCGGCTTCTCACCGTGGCGGTGCGCCTTGCGGGCCGCCTTGTCGATGTAGCGCTTGGCGTCGGCGTCGATGCGCGCCAGGTCCTCGGCGTACGGGCTGTCCGGGGACGCCTGGTAGACGCCGTTGCTGTCGGCGGTGGTGCCGTAGTAGGTGTCGATGTCCTTGACCAGGAGCCCGATGTTGTAGGGCTCGTGGGTCGAGTTGGCCGTGGACTGACCGGCGGTGGCCGCGCCCGCGCCGTACAGGGCGGCACCGGCGACGACGCAGGCGGCGCCGGCGGCGGCCGCTCTGAGGGACTTCCGCATGGATTCTCCGGATCTGGTGAAAGTACGTGATGTACCAGGTCAGAGATTGTCTACGCGCATCACAACCACATCGCGAGCCCTGTTACCCGATCGATACGCACCCCCGCCGGCCCCCACATCCCCGCCGACCTGGACCATTACATTCCCCTTGCCCACACGTGGCGTTCACTTGACCGAACCCTTCCGGGTCCACAAGTGCCCCTCAGTAGCGTGGCGTTCGATGGCGGGACGTGAGGTTCATCCGGCGTACGGGTCCGCTACTGTGCCCGGGCGGCTGAGGAACGTGAAGTCGCAGCCCGTGTCGGCCTGGGTGATCTGCTCGTCGAAGAGGGCGCCGTAGCCGCGTGTGTAGCGGGCGGGCGGTGGGGTCCACTCGGCCCGGCGCCGCCGCAGCTCCTCGTCCGTCACGTGCAGGCGCAGGCTGCGGGCGTCGACGTCCAGGGTGATCAGGTCCCCGGTGCGGACCAGCGCCAGCGGTCCGCCGACGTACGACTCGGGTGCCACGTGCAGGACGCAGGTGCCGTAACTCGTGCCGCTCATCCGGGCGTCGGAGATCCGGACCATGTCCCGCACGCCCTGCCTGAGCAGGTACTCCGGGATCGGGAGCATGCCGTACTCGGGCATGCCGGGGCCGCCCCTGGGGCCGGCGTTGCGCAGCACCAGGACGCTGTCGGCGGTGATGCCGAGCGCCGGGTCGTCGATGGTGCGCTGCATGGTCCGGTAGTCGTCGAAGACGACGGCCGGGCCGGTGTGCCGGAGCAGGTGCGGGGCCGCGGCGATGTGCTTGACGACCGCGCCGTCCGGACAGAGGTTGCCGCGCAGGACGGCGACCCCGCCCTCGCTCGCGACCGGGTCGTCCCGGGTCCTGATGACGTCGTCGTCGTGCACGACGGCGCCCGCGAGCTGCTCGCGCAGGGTGTCGCAGGTGACCGTCGGCCGGTCGAGGTGGAGCAGGTCGGGGATCCGGGACAGGAATCCCGGGAGGCCGCCGGCGAAGTGGAAGTCCTCCATGAGGTGTTTCCGCCCGCCCGGCCGGACGTTCGCGAGGACGGGCACCGTGCGGGCGATGCGGTCGAAGTCGTCGAGGGTGAGCCTCACTCCGGCGCGGCCCGCCATGGCGATCAGATGGATCACGGCGTTGGTGGAGCCGCCGAGGCCGAGGACGGTGGTGACGGCGTCCTCGAACGCCTCGCGGGTGAGGATCCGGCTCAGCTTCCGGTCCCGGTGGACCAGTTCGACGGCCGTCATCCCCGCCCTGGCCGCCATCCGGTCGTGCCCGGAGTCCACCGCCGGGATGCTGGACGCGCCCGGCACGGTCACCCCGAGCGCCTCGGCGGCCGCGGTCAGCGTGGACGCCGTGCCCATGGTCATGCAGTGGCCGGGCGAACGGGCCAGACCGCTCTCCAGCTCGCTCAGCTCGCAGTCGCCGATGAGGCCGGCGCGCCGCTCGTCCCAGTACTTCCACATGTCGGTGCCCGAGCCGAGCACCTCCCCGCGCCAGTGCCCCGGGAGCATGGGTCCGGCCGGTACGAACACGGCGGGCAGATCGGCGGAGGCGGCGCCCATGAGGAGCGCCGGGGTCGACTTGTCGCAGCCGCCCATGAGCACCGCGCCGTCGACGGGATAGGAGCGCAGCAGTTCCTCGGTCTCCATCGCGAGCAGGTTGCGGTAGAGCATGGGGGTCGGCTTCTGGAAGGTCTCGCTGAGGGTGGAGACCGGGAACTCCAGCGGGAAGCCGCCCGCCTGCCACACCCCGCGCTTGACGGCCTGCGCGCGGTCGCGCAGGTGGACGTGGCAGGGGTTGATGTCGGACCAGGTGTTCAGGACGGCGACGACCGGCTTGCCGAGGTGTTCCTCGGGGAGGTAGCCGAGCTGGCGGGTGCGCGCCCGGTGGCTGAAGGAGCGCAGTCCGTCGGCGCCGTACCACTGGTGGCTGCGCAGTTCCGCGGGGTCGCGGCGCGGTGTGCTCATGTCGGCCATCCGGCGACGACGGCGGCGATCTCGGCACGCTCCTCCTCGGGCAGCGCCCTGCTCGGCGGGCGCACGTCCCGCCGGCACAGGCCGAGCGCGGCGAGGGCCTCCTTGACGACGGTGACGTTGTCGGCGGAGCGGTGGGCGGCGCGCAGTTCCTCGAAGCGCCGGATCCGCTCCCAGACCTTCATGGCGGCCGGGAAGTCGCCGGTCCGGAGGGCTTGCAGCATGTGCCGTGAGACGGCCGGGGCGACGTTGACCAGTCCGGAGGTGAAGCCGGTGGCGCCCGCGGAGAAGTAGGACGGGGCGTACGGTTCGGCCAGACCGGCGACCCAGACGAAGCGGTCGAGGCCGGCGTCCCGGGCGAAGGCCGCGAAGCGCGCCGCGTCGGGGACCGCGTACTTCACACCGATGACGTTGGGGCAGTGCGCGGCGAGTTCGGCGAGGCGGGCGCCGGGCAGCCCGGGGTCGCGGACGTACGGCACCACGCCCAGCCCGGGTACGGCCTCGGCGACGGCGCGGTGGTAGTCGACCCAGCCGGCGGCCGACACGTAGGGGTGGACCGGCTGGTGGACCATGACCATGCGGGCGCCGGCGTCGCGGGCGTGCCGGGCGGACTCCGTCGCCGTGGGGAGGTCGTGCCCGACCCCGGCGAGGACGACGGCACGGTCCCGCGCCTCCTCGACGGTCGTCTCGGTGACCAGGCGGCGCTCCTCGGGGGTGAGCGCGTAGAACTCGCCGGTGTTGCCGTTGGGGGTGAGGGTGGTGATCCCGCCGTCGAGCAGGCGGCGCAGCAGCGCCCGGAGGGTGCCGGTGTCGACGGAGCCGTCGGCGGCGAAGGGGGTGACCGGGATGGCCACCACGTCGGCCAGGGCCGCCCGCTGCGCCTCGAAGGTGTGGGTGCTCATCGTCGGCCCTCCTCGGGCCAGGGCGCGGTGTCCGGGGGGAAGGCCCGCTCCACGAACGAGGCGATGTGCGCGTGCAGGGCGCTCGCGGCGCCGTCCGCGTCGCCGCCGAGGGCGAGCCGCAGGATGTCGCGGTGCTCCGCCGCCTCCCGCTCCCAGGACGGGTCGGCCGCCCAGGCGGCGGCGGAGACGAGCGCGGCCTGGTCGCGGACCTCGTCCAGCATCCGGCCGAGCAGCGGGTTGCCGCACGGCAGGTAGAGGGCGCGGTGGAACTCCCGGTTGGCCAGGGAGCGTTCGGCGGTGTCGGTGGCCTCGTCGGCGCGGGTCAGCGCGTCGCGGGCGGCGTCGAGGAAGGCGCCCCGCCGGACGGTCCGGCGCAGGGCCTCGGGCTCCAGCAGCAGCCGTACGTCGTACACCTCGCGCGCCATGTCCGCGTCCACCGTGCGCACGGTGACGCCCTTGTACTGGTTCATCACGACGAGACCGGTCCCGGCGAGGGTCTTCAGCGCCTCCCGTACGGGGGTCTTGGACACCCCGAACAGCGCGGCCAGTTCCGACTCGACCAGCGCCCGGCCGGGCGTCAGCTCTCCGGTGAGGATGCGGTGTCTGATCGCGTCCAGCACGTACTGCGTGCGGGAGGGGATCGGCGGGGGCACAGCGGCCGTGCGGGAGGCCATGCGGTCCCTCTCGGATCTCACCTGGCGCGTCTCATATATGACATACGAAGTACGACGCGTCGAAGGTAGGAGGAGGCCCGGCTTTCGTCAATGCCTCTGACAAAAGGAGGTCGGCGCGGTACCCGCAGGACGCTCAGAGGGCGTGGAGGTCGCCCTCGACGGCCATGCGCGCCGGCCTGCCGAAGACGGCGCCGGCGCGGGCCGCAGCCGACTCCCGGGTCAGCGTGGGGCCGACGTGGGTGACCAGCAGTTCGCGCACCCGGGCGTCGTGGGCGACCCGGCCGGCGTCCTCCGGTGTCAGGTGCACCGGGTGCGGGCGTCCGCCCTCGCGGTGCGCGTCGACGTCCGCCTCGCAGAGGAACAGGTCGGCCCGGGCGGCGAGTTCGGCGAGGGCGGGACAGGGTCCGGTGTCCCCCGAGTACGCCAGCACGCTGCCCTGGGACTCGGCGCGCAGCCCGTAGGCCTCCGTGTCGTGGACGACGGCCCGCGCGGTCAGGCGGAGGTTCCAGTGCCGGACGTCGCAGCCGTCGTACAGGGCCCGGAAGTCGAAGACGCCCTTGAGGAAGTCGACGTCGGCACGGCCGAAGAAGCCCGCGAGGCGCCGCGCGCAGTCCTGCGGGGCGTACAGCGGGATCGGCGCGGGCGGGGTCATGCCACCGAAGGCGAACGCGTAGGCGGCGGACAGCAGGTCGGCGCTGTGGTCGGCGTGCAGGTGCGAGATCCAGATCGCGGTGAGCCGCGCCGGGTCCGTGTGCCGTTGCAGCGCGGCGAACGTCCCTGGCCCGGCGTCCACCCACACCTCGGCGCCCCCACCGGACACCAGGTACCCGGAGCAGGGCCGGTCCGGCCCCGGGTGGGGCGAGGCGGTACCGAGGACGGTGAGGGTGAGCGGCATGGGAGGGAGCGTACGGCGCCGACCGCCCGGACCCGCGCCACTCCGCCAAACGGAACTCCGGTCACCGGATCGGGTGGATCCTGGCGGCGCCGTGCCGAAGGGGGGACGCGGCCCGTCCGGTCAGGGCATGTCGTCCGCCGATCGGGCCGGCGTCGGCCGGTGCACCGGCGCCGTGCCTCCACCGCACCGGCCCGGGCCCTCGTGCCGAGCCCGCCCGGACACTCAGCCGCGCGCCCCGGCTGCCAGCCCGGGTCCCGCCCGCTCAGACCGACCGCCCGGTCCAGCAGGGGTGCGTCCGCCGGGACCGGGACGACCGGTCCGAAGATGCCGCCGCCGCGGCTCGGGTCGTCGGCGGCGGCGCGCAGGAAGCCGTGGGCGGACGCGAGGGCGTCCGGATCGGGGTCGTAGGGCAGACCGAGGGCGCGGGCCAGGTCCCAGCCGTGGATCACCAGTTCGTCCGCGACGACGGCACCCGCCACCGCCCCCGGCAGGTCCACCCCGCCGGCCCGGGTGTCACCGGTCCAGGCGGCCGGGTCGCGCCAGGCGTCGGCCAGCTCGTCCAGCACCTTGGGCAGGTCCTCGCGCCAGCCGTGGCCGATGTCCGGCAGGGTGGCGTTCGGGTTGGTGTCGGTCGCCGCGCCGAGGTCCTTGCGGGCGGCGTCGCGGAAGGCCACGGACAGGTGCAGCAGATGGCCGAGCAGGTTGCGCACCGGGAGGTCCGGGCAGGGGGTGGCGTCCGCCAGCCGGTCGTCGGACACGGACTCGGCGAGCCCCGCGAGGATCCTGGTCTGCGGGCCGAGGTCCACCATGGTCATGGCTCACTCCTTCGAAGGTGCGGTACCCGTACCCAGGGCTGACCTGGCGGCGGCCGGAAACTCATCGGTGCCCTGCCCCCGGTTCCACGGCGCGCGTCCGCCGCGGAGGCACCACAGGGCGATCACCGGGTCGCACAGCGCGCAGCCGAACGAGGAGTCGTGGGCGAAGGGGACGATCGGATGCCCCTTGAGGTGGTGCACGACGTCCCACGCGGTGTGCAGCAGCCAGCCGACGCCGACGAAGGTCCAGGAGTCCAGGCCCCGGTAGGCGACCCAGGTGGCGACCGCCGTGAACGCGAACTCCCAGCCGCCGAGGCCCCCGCCGCCGAGGTAGGCGGCGCCCGCACCGGCCACCATGACGGCGTTGAGGCGGCGCCGGTGCGGCTCGGGGACGAGGGACATGAGGACGACGTAGAGCAGGCCGATGAGGACCGGAGCGAGGTAGCGCATGCGCTCGACGGTAGGGTTCCGCCCGCCCGCGCCCCAGGGGCGTTGGTGCCAGGTTCCGACGGATTGTCGCCGCCGCGGCCCGGCCCGGAACAGGGCACCTGACCGATCCGGTGGTACCCGCCTCAGGCCCACGATGACCTGGCATGACGACTTCCTGGACCGTGCGCCGCGTCCTGCGGGACCGCAACGCCGGGCTGTACCTCGCGGGGGTGGTGGTGTCCTCCTTCGGCACCACCTCCCTCGCGCCCGCGGTCGGCGTGTGGGTCAAGGACCTGACCGGGTCCGACAGCCTGCCCGCCCTGTGCATGCTCGCCGCGTGGGCGCCCACCCTCGCCGGCCCGGCGCTGGGCGGAATCGCCGACCGCGTGCGCCGCAGGCCCCTGCTCATCGCCCTGAACCTGGGGCTCGCCGCCGCCCTCATGGCGCTCTTCGCCGTCCGCTCGCCCGACGGGCTGTGGCTGCTGTGCACCGTCCTGTTCCTGTACGGCACCGTCGGCGCCGTCGCCGAGGCCGCGGAGTCGGCCCTGGTCACCGCGGCCGTCCCGGGCCGGCTCCTGGGCGACTTCAACGGACTGCGGATGACCGCGGCGGAGGGCACGAAGCTCCTCGCCCCGCTGACCGGCGCGGCGCTGTACACGGCCTTCGGCGGCCCGGCCGTGGCCTGTCTGGACGCGGTCACCTTCGTGCTGGCCGCCGGTCTGTGCGCGCTGCTGCGGGTGCGCGAGGAGCCGCCCGTGCGGTCCGGCGCCGGCTGGTCGCGGGAGACCGCCGAGGGCGTCCGGCGGCTGTGGGGCGACCCCGGGCTGCGCGCGCTGGTCCGGGCGGGCGGTGCCACGATGCTGCTGGCCGCGCTGAGCAGCACGACGACGTACGCCGTCGTGGACCGCCTCGGCCACTCCCCCGCCTGGACGGGTGTGCTGTCCGCCGTCCAGGGGCTGGTTCGGTGACGGCCGGGCTCGTGTCGGGGGCCGCGCTGCGGCGGCTCGGCGGGCGCCGGTTCGCGGCGGCGGGAACGGCGCTGACGGGGTGCGCGGTCGCCGCGCGGGCGGTGCCCTGCGACGCCGTCGCGCTCGCCTCCGCCGCGGGGATCGGCCTGGGCCTGCCCTGCGTGCTCGTCGCGGTGTTCACCGCCGTCCAGCGGCAGACGCCCGGCCCGATGCTGGGCCGCGCGACGGCCACCGCGAACACCCTCGTCCTCTCGCCCACCGCCGTCGGGCTGGGGGCGGGCGCCGGGCTGGTCGAACTGGCCTCCCCCGTGCTGTTTTTGCCCCTGTACGGCGTCGGGCTGCTCGCGACGGCCGCGGCGCTCGCTCAGCGCGCGGACAGCGCCTCCCGCACCGCCGCCAGGTCGCCGTCCGACGCCAATCCGGCGTGATACAGCCGCAGTTCCGTCGCGCCCTCGGCACGCGCGCGTGCCGCGTCCGCCGCGAGCGTGCCGGGCCCGCCGCCCATGCCGGCGACGATCGTGAGGTTGGCGGCCAGCACCGTCCGTCCGCCCGCGTGTTCGGCGAAGGGCGCCAGCAGGTCCGTACCCCCCGTGCAGGGCACCACCACGCCGTCGGCCACGGAGAGCACGCGGGCGGGGTCGGTGCCCACGTTGGCGCCGCAGTGGTAGGAGACCGGGTCGGCGTGCAGCAGGACCTGGAAGTCCTCGGGCGCGGCGGCACGAACGGCGGTGACGGCCTCCTCCTGGAGGCCGGCGGCCGTTTCCTCACGCCACGCGCGCGTGGCGGCCGCGGTGTCCTCGCCGAGCAGCTTGCCGACCGTGGGCCAGCCCCCGTCGTCCGCGGCGCCCCGCCACAGCGGCTCCAGCGCGGTGCGCACGGCCGCCGCCAGCCCGTCCGCGTCGAGGCCCCGCGCGCCGTACCCGTCCCGGCACGAGGGGCAGAAGCACAGGGACATCAGGTACTGCCCGGCGTCACCGAGGGCGATCCCGGCGGTCTTGTCGTGCGCGTGCAGGTGCTGGAGCCCGTACCAGCCGAGGGACTCCAGTTCGGTGCCCCGCGCGCCGGGCCGTACCGCGGCCTCGGCCGCGAGGTCGACCAGGTAGGCGCGCGTGGCGGGCTGGGCGATGCAGGGCGCCCAGGGGTAGCGGTCGCCGTAGGCGTTGACGACGGAGGTGTCCGGATGCTCGGCGCCGAGGCGGGAGTTGTGGGCGAGGACGACCCAGGTGTGCACCTCCAGACCGGCGTCCGCGAGCGCGGCCGCGGCCTCGCCGTAGGCGTTGCCGGGCGCCCAGCGGCCGGCGGGGTACGGGCGCAGGCCGCGGCCCGCCCAGCGGTCGCCCGGCGGGTAGAGGACGGCCGCGTATTCCGCGGTGACGATGCGGTGGCGGGGGTGGCGGGGGGTCAGGGCGCGTGTGGAGTGGTAGGCGGACGCGAGGGTCACCTGCTCGACGCCGAGTCCGGCGACGCGTGCCGCGGCACCGGGGTCCCCGTTGACGTCCCACGGGTAGACGAACGCCGACGCCTTCACGCGTCCCCCTCCAGCAGCGCGTACCCGCGCTCGATCAGCCGGGCGAGCTTCTTGACGTGGTCCTCGGCCGGTTCGTGCAGCGGGGGGCGGACCTCGCCGACGTCCAGGCCGCCCAGCCGCACGCCGGCCTTGACGAGGGAGACGGCGTAGCCGCGGCCCTGGGCGCGCAGTTCGACGAAGGGCCGGTAGAAGCCGTCCAGGAGGCGCCGGACGGTTTCCGTGTCGTCCGCTTCGAGCGCCCGGTGGAAGGCGAGCGCGATCCCGGGGGCGAAGCAGAACACCGCCGAGGAGTACAGGGTGACGCCCAGGGCGCGGTAGGCGAGCTGGGTCTGCTCGGCGGTGGGCAGGCCGTTGAAGTACAGGAACTCGCCGGGCGCCTCGGTGCGGACGGCGCTGATGACGCGCTGGACGAGGTCGAGGTCGCCGAGGCCGTCCTTGAGGCCGATGACGCCGTCGGTGCGGGCGAGTTCCACGGCCGTCGCCGGGGTGAGGACGGCGTTGTCCCGCTGATAGACGATCACCGGCAGCGCGGTGGCGGCGGCGATCTCGCGGTAGTGCCGCAGCAGCCCCTCCTGTCCGGCGAGCACGAGGTACGGCGGCATGGCGAGGAGGCCGTCGGCGCCCGCGCCCTCGGCGAGACGGGCGTAGCGGACGGCGAGCGCGGTGCCGTATCCGGTGCCCGCGACGACCGGGACCCGCCCCTCGGCGGCCTCCACGGCCGCCCGGACGCAGGCCTCGAACTCCTCCGGCAGCAGCGCGTGGAACTCCCCGGTGCCGCAGCAGGCGAACACGGCGGCGGCACCGGCCGCGACGCCGCGACGCACATGGGTGCGGAAGACGTCGAGGTCGAGGGCGCCGTCGGGGCCGTAGGCCGTGACGGGGAAGAAGAGCGGCCCGCTCGGGTCGCGGAGCCGGGCGGCGAGAGGGGCAGGCGTCACGAGCGCTCCCTGTCGGTGCATGCTTCTGATCGTCGTCTATATTTCTGAACGATCTCACGCTACGGGCCGCCCTCGGAGCGGGTCAAGCGCGCGAACGGGCGCATCGGCGGCGGATTTCCCCCGTTCACGGCACACTTGACGAGGCAAGTCCGCGCTCCCTAGCGTGTCCACGCATGTGAATGCCGTTCATGAACGCGGCCGTTGACGTCGAAGGAGACCGAGGATGCCCGCACCCCGCACCGTCCTGCTCACCGGCGCCGCAGGCGGGCTCGGCACCCTGATGCGGTCCCTGCTGCCGGAGCACGGTCACACACTGCGCCTGTTCGACGTGCGCCCCGTGGAGGACGCGCCGGACGCGATCACCGCGGACCTCGCCGACAAGGAGGCCCTGCGCGAGGCCGTGCGGGGCGTGGACGCGGTCCTCCACCTCGCCGGGATCTCCCTGGAGGCCCCCTTCGAGAAAGTGCTCCGGTCGAACATCGAGGGGACCTACAACCTGTACGAGGCGGCCCGCCTCGAAGGCGTGCCCCGGATCGTCTTCGCCTCCTCCAACCACGCCGTGGGCTTCACCCCCGCCCCGCGCGCGGGCGATCCGCTGATCCCGGTCGACACCCCGCGCCGCCCGGACACCTTCTACGGCCTCTCCAAGTCCTTCGGCGAGGACCTGGCCCAGCTCTACTGGGACAGGCACGGCCTGGAGACCGTCTCCGTCCGCATCGGCTCCTGCTTCCCGGAGCCGACCAGCGTGCGCATGCTCTCGGTGTGGATGAGCCCGGCCGACGGCGCCCGCCTCTTCCACGCGGCCCTGACCGCCGAGGACGTCGGCCACACGGTGGTCTACGGCTCCTCCGCCAACACCCGCCTGTGGTGGGACCTCACCTCGGCACGGGCGCTGGGCTACGAACCGCGGGACGACTCCGAACCCTGGGCCGCGAAGCTGATCGCCGAACAGGGCGAACTGGACCCGGCGGACCCCGCCCAGGGCCGCCTCGGCGGGCACTTCGTGACCGACCCGCCGATCTGGCCCCACTGAGCCGCCGTCGGCTCCGGACAGCCGGGAGACCGCCGGGCCGGAGACCCGTGACACCGGCGAGTCCGACGGCCGTGACGCCGGTGGGTCGACAGCCGTGACGCCGGCGGGCCCGGCAGCCCTCACACCGGCGGGCCGGCAGCCGGAAACGACCGTCCACGCGCGCGGACGGGCACCGAACGGGCCCGCCCGCGCCGCGTTCGGGCATCCGCGCCGCCCGCTCCCACCCCGCCGCCCACGCCGCCGCAGGTCCGCGACGGGCACAGCAGGGGGCGAACGGGCACACCCGGGCAGTATCGGGCCCGCAACAGACCTGGTCAGCGCCGCGCACCCGCTGTAGAACTTCCCCCATGGGCCCGAACGGGCAGTTCCCAGGGAAGCGGGTGACGGCATGAGCACGAGGACGGCGGAAGAACGCCAGCGCGAGATCGTGCGGGCCGCGCGCGCCACCGGCTCGGTGGACGTCACCGCGCTCGCCGCCGAGCTGGGCGTGGCCAAGGAGACCGTACGGCGCGATCTGCGCGCGCTGGAGGACCACGGCCTGGTCCGCCGCACCCATGGCGGGGCCTGCCCGGTGGAGAGCGCCGGCTTCGAGACGACGCTCGCCTTCCGGGCCACCAGCCACGTGCCCGAGAAGCGCCGGATCGCGACCGCCGCGGCCGAGCTGCTCGGGGACGCCGAGACCGTCTTCGTCGACGAGGGCTTCACCCCGCAGCTCATCGCCGAAGCCCTCCCCCGGGACCGGCAGCTGACCGTGGTCACCGCGTCCCTGCCGGTCGCGGGCGCCCTCGCGGAGGCCGAGCAGGTCTCCGTCCTGCTGCTGGGCGGCCGGGTCCGCCCCGGCACCCTGGCCACCGTCGACCACTGGACCACGAGGATGCTGGCCGGATTCGTCGTCGACCTCGCCTACATCGGCGCCAACGGCATCTCCCGCGAGCACGGACTCACCACGCCCGACCCCGCCGTCAGCGAGGTCAAGGCGCAGGCGATCCGGGGCGCCCGGCGGACCGTGTTCGCCGGGGTCCACACCAAGTTCGGAGCGGTCAGCTTCTGCCGGTTCGCCGAGGTCGGCGCCCTGGAGGCGATCGTGACGAGCACCCTGCTCCCGGCCGCCGAGGCCCACCGCTACTCCCTGCTGGGCCCGCAGGTCGTCCGGGTCTGACTGCCCCACCCACCTCCACCCACCTCCCCCGAGGGCGCGCCACCCCTCCGAGCGCCCCTTATATCCCCATACCTCCAGGAGCGATCCATGCGCACCCCGAGCCGACGGAGGCCGCGAGCCACGCTCGCCACGGCCGCCGCAGGGACGCTGCTCGCCCCGCTGATCTCCGGCTGCTGGGCCGGTGCGGGCGGGACCGGTTCCGGCGGCGACTCCCTCAACGTCCTGATGGTCAACAACCCCCAGATGACCGAGCTGCAGAAGCTGACCGCCGCGCACTTCACCAAGGAGACCGGCATCAAGGTCAACTTCACGGTGCTGCCGGAGAACGACGTCCGCGACAAGATCAGTCAGGACTTCGCCAACCAGGCGGGCCAGTACGACGTGGCCACCCTCTCCAACTACGAGATACCGATCTACGCCCGCAACGGCTGGCTGCACGCCATGAACGGGTACGTCGCCGCGGACCCCGCGTACGACGAGCGGGACGTCCTGAAGCCGATGCGCCAGTCCCTCACCGGCGACGACGGCAAGCTCTACGGGCAGCCCTTCTACGGCGAGTCGTCCTTCCTGATGTACCGCAAGGACGTGTTCGCGGCGAAGGGCCTGACCATGCCCGCCCACCCCACCTGGCGGCAGGTCGCCGCGCTCGCCGCCGAGGCGGACGGCGCCCGGCCCGGCATGAAGGGCATCTGCCTGCGCGGGCTGCCCGGCTGGGGCGAGCTGATGGCACCGCTGACGACGGTCGTGAACACCTTCGGCGGCACCTGGTTCGACAAGGACTGGAAGGCGCGCCTCGACTCCCCGGCCTTCGAGAAGGCCACGAACTTCTACGTCGGCCTCGTCCGCGAGCACGGCGAGTCCGGCGCCGCCCAGGCCGGATTCGCCGAGTGCCTGAACAACATGACGCAGGGCAAGGTCGCCATGTGGTACGACGCCACCTCCGCCGCCGGACTGCTGGAGGCCGACGGCTCCCCGGTCCGGGGCAAGCTCGGCTACGCACCCGCCCCGGTGCAGGAGACCCGGTCCTCCGGCTGGCTCTACACCTGGGCCTGGGGCATCCAGCACGCCTCCCGCAACCCCGACAAGGCCTGGAAGTTCGTCTCCTGGGCCTCGGGCAAGGGCTACGAGCAACTGGTCGGCGACACCGGCGGCTGGTCGAACGTCCCGGCCGGCAAACGCGCGTCGACCTACGAGAGGGCCGCCTACCGCAAGGAGGCGGCCGCCTTCCAGGAGATGACCAGGGAGGCCATCGAGAGCGCCCGCCCCGACAACCCCGGCGTCCAGCCGCGCCCCGCGCCCGGCATCCAGTTCGTGGGCATCCCCGAGTTCACCGACCTCGGCACCAAGGTCTCCCAGGAGATCAGCGCGGCCATCGCCGGACGCCAGTCCGTCGGCACGGCCCTGAAGAAGTCCCAGGCGCTCGCCGAGCGGATCTCCGAGGAGTACGAGGGACGATGACAGCGACGACGACGGCCCCGCTCACGGCCACTCCCGCACGGACGGTACGGCGGCCCCCCGCCCGGCTGCGCGCCTGGGCCACCCGGGCCCCGCTGCTGCCCGCCCTGGTCTTCATGATCGTGGTGACCCAGCTGCCCTTCGTGGCCACGCTGGTGATCTCCTTCTTCGACTGGAACGCCCTCTACCCGAAGGCCCGTCACTTCACCGGCCTCGACAACTACCGCCAGGTGCTGACCGACACGGACCTGCGCCACTCGGTGTGGACGACCGTGCTGCTCACGGCGGCCGTGGTGGTGGCCAGCCTGGTCCTGGGGCTGGCGCTGGCCCTGCTGCTGGACCGCAGGTTCCGCGGCCGCGGCATCGTCCGCACCCTGCTCATCGCCCCCTTCCTCGTGGTACCGGTGGCCGCCGCCCTGCTGTGGAAGCACGTGCTCTACAACCCCGAGTACGGCCTGTTCAACGGGTTGCTGCACCTGGTGGGCGGCCCGCAGCCGGACTGGATCTCGAAGACCCCGCTGCTCGCGGTCGAGGCCTCCCTGGTGTGGCAGTGGACGCCGTTCATGATGCTGATCCTGCTGGCCGGACTGCAGAGCCGCGACCAGCAGCAGATCGAGGCCGCCCGCGTCGACGGCGCGAGCGACTGGCAGATCTTCCGCCACCTCACCCTGCCCCACCTGCGGCGCTACCTCGAACTCGGCGCCCTGCTGGGGTCGGTCTACATCGTGCAGAACTTCGACGCCGTCTTCACCCTCACCTCCGGCGGCCTGGGCACCGCCAACCTGCCCTACACCGTCTACCAGAGCTTCTACCAGGCCCACGAGAACGGGCTCGCCTCCGCCGCGGGCGTCCTGGTGGTCGTCGGCTCGATCGTCATCGCGACCTTCGCACTGCGCGTGGTGTCGTCCCTGTTCCGCGAGGAGGTGTCCCGCGCATGAGTGTCCTGCGCCGAGGCGGCCTGGGTCTCCTGGCCTGGCTGACCGGGATCGTGTTCTTCCTGCCCGTCGCGTGGATGGCGCTGACGTCCTTCCACTCGGAGGCCGACGCGGCGACCAACCCGCCCTCCTTCGCCGCCTCGCCGACCCTCGACGGCTACCGCGAGTTCTTCGGCAGCGGCGGCGGGGCGAGCCCCTGGCCCGCCCTGATCAACTCCCTGGTGGCGTCCGCGGCCTCCACGCTCCTCGTTCTCCTGCTGGCCCTCCCGGCGGCCTACGCCCTGTCCGTCCGCCCGGTGCGGAAATGGACCGACGTCCTGTTCTTCTTCCTCTCCACGAAGATGCTGCCGGCCGTCGCGGGACTGCTGCCGGTCTACCTCTTCGCCAAGAACACCGGAATGCTCGACAACATCTGGCTCCTGGTCGTCCTGTACACCTCCATGAACCTGCCGATCGCGGTGTGGATGATGCAGTCCTTCCTCGCCGAGGTGCCGGTCGCCGTCATCGAGGCCGCCCGCGTCGACGGCGCCCGACTGCCCGTGATCCTCGCGCGCGTGGTCGCCCCGATCGCCCTGCCCGGCATCGCCGCCACCGCCCTGATCTGCTTCATCTTCAGCTGGAACGAACTGCTCTTCGCCCGGGTCCTGACGGGCGTGGTCGCCGAGACCGCCCCCGTCTTCCTGACCGGCTTCATCACCAGCCAGGGCCTGTTCCTGGCGAAGGTGTGCGCCGCGTCGCTGGTCATCTCCCTGCCGGTGCTCGCCGCGGGGTTCGCCGCCCAGGACAAACTGGTCCAGGGCCTGTCGTTGGGAGCCGTGAAATGAAGGCCGCCGTCATCGAGTCCGTGGGCCGCGCCGTCGTCACCGAGGTCCCGGACCCGACGCCAGGGCCCCGCGAGGTCGTCGTCGAGGTCGCCGCGTGCGGTCTGTGCGGCACCGACCTGCACATCCTCCAGGGCGAGTTCGCCCCCGAGCTGCCGATCGTGCCGGGGCACGAGTTCGCCGGCGAGGTGGTCGGGGTCGGCACCCGGGTCACGGAGGTCGCCGTCGGCGACCGGGTCGCGGTCGACCCCTCGCTGTACTGCCACGAGTGCCGGTACTGCCGTACCGGTCACAACAACCTGTGCGAGCGGTGGGCCGCGATCGGCGTGACGACGGCGGGCGGCGCGGCCCGGTACGCCCTCGCCCCGGTGGCCAACTGCGTCAGGCTGCCCGACCACGTGCGCACCGAGGACGCGGCCCTGGTGGAACCCCTCTCCTGCGCGGTCCGCGGCTACGACGTGCTCCGGTCCCGCCTCGGCGCGCACGTCCTGATCTACGGCTCCGGGACCATGGGCCTGATGATGCTGGAGCTGGCCAAGCGGACCGGCGCGGCGAGCGTCGACGTGGTCGACGTGAACCCCGCCCGCCTGGAGACGGCCCGCCGGCTCGGCGTCTCGGGCGCGGCGGCCGGCGCGGACGAACTCGACCGGCCGCACGGCTGGGACGTGGTGGTCGACGCGACCGGCAACGCGGCGGCCATCCAGGACGGCCTGGACCGGGTCGCGAAGGCCGGGACGTTCCTGCAGTTCGGGGTCGCCGACTACGCGACCCGGGTCACCATCGACCCGTACCGCGTCTACAACCAGGAGATCACCATCACCGGCTCCATGGCCGTGCTGCACAGCTTCGAGCGGGCCGCCGAACTGTTCGCCGGCGGGGTGCTGGACCCGGACGTCCTCATCAGCGACCGGATCCCGCTGGAGCGCTACCCCCAGGCTCTGGAGCAGTTCGCGGCCGGGGTGGGACGGAAGATCGTCGTGGTGCCGTAGGCCGATCGGCTGGTAAGGGAACGGTAAAGCGCCCTCGTTCGTTCACCCGGCATGACAGCTATGACCCCTGGCTCGAACATCCCTCTCTCCGCCGCGCGCGTGACGGTGGACGTCGCCGCCCCGGTGCGGCTCGACGTGTCGGGCCTGCTGCTCACCGCCGACGGCAAGGTGCGCTCGGACGACGACTTCATCTTCTACAACCAGCCGGCGGGCCCCGGCGTGACGTACCGCTCCGGCGGCGGTACGTCACCCGACGCCATCACGGTCGACACCGCGGCCGTACCGTCCGACATCGAGAAGATCGTGGTCACCGCCAGCCCGGACGCGGCCGGCCAGACCTTCCAGGGCATCGAGCCGACCGCCACGATCCGCGACGCGGACGGCGGCACCGAACTGGCCTCGTTCACACCGCCGCAGCTCGGCACCGAGACCGCACTGGTCATCGTCGAGATCTACCGCCGCAACGGCCAGTGGAAGGCCCGCGCCGTCGGCCAGGGGTACGCCGACGGACTGGCCGGCATCGCCACCGACTTCGGCGTGACGGTGGAGGAGCCGGCCGCCGCTCCCGCCGCCGCGCCGCAGGCACCCGCCCCGCCGGCCCCGGCGGTGTCCGCCCCGGCCGCTCCCCCCATGCCCCCGGCACCGCCCGCTCCCCCCGCGCCGGGCGCCGGGAAGATCAACCTGGACAAGGGCCGGGTCAGCCTGCAGAAGAACCAGACCGTGTCCCTGGTCAAGGGCGGCCGGCCGCTGCTCTCCCGGGTGCAGATGGGTCTCGGCTGGGAGCCCGCGTTCCGCGGCAAGGACATCGACCTGGACGCCTCGGTCATCGCCTACGGCCCGCAGCGCAACCACATCGACAGCTGCTACTTCGGCAAGCTGACGATCCTGAACGGCGCGGTCAAGCACTCCGGGGACAACCTGACCGGCGAGGGCGGCGGCGACGACGAGGTCATCGTGGTCGACCTCGGCCGTGTCCCCCAGGAGGTCACCGGCCTGGTCTTCACCGTCAACTCGTTCTCCGGGCAGAAGTTCACGGAGGTCGCCAAGGCGTACTGCCGTCTCGTCGACACGGCGACGGGCGAGGAACTGGTCCGCTTCGACCTCACCGGCGCCGAGCCGCAGACGGGCGTCATGATGGCCAAGCTCGTCCGCCAGTTCTCCGGCGAGTGGGACATGACGGCGATCGGCGACTTCGTCAAGGCCCGCACGGTCCGCAACATGGTGGACCCGGGGGCGAGGGCGCTGTAGCTTCCCGGAGCCCCGGCTCCGCGGACGACCCCGGCCTGCGCGCAGGACAGCCCCGCGCGCAGGCCGCCCGCTACGCCCGCAGCCCCTCCCACAGCAAGGTCAGATACCGGCGGATCTCCTCGGGCCCCCCGCCTCCCAGCTCCGACGCCGTGGCCACCCCGTGCGCCAGCCGCAGCACCTCGACCGGCGAGAGGTCCGCCCGCAGGCACCCGGCCTCCTGCGCGGCCCCGACCAGCCTGGTCGCCGCCCCCTGCACCGCCGTACCGCAGGCCGTCACCGCCACCGCGCCGCCGTCCGCGACGGCAGCCCCCAACAGGGCCTTCATGCCCCGCAGCCGGGTCGTCGCCGCGCACAGCTCGGTCAGCCACGCCGGGAGCGCCTCCCCCGGCGGCAGCTCCGCCGCCAGCTCGTCGGCGCGTCTGCCGAGCGCCTCGATCCGGTCCACGTACGCCGCCTCCAGCAGCGCCCGCCGCGTGGGGAAGTGCCGGTACAGCGTGCCGGAGCCGACGCCCGCCCGCTTGGCGATCTGGTCGAGCGACGCGTTCTCCCCGTGCTCGGCGAAGGCCTCCGCCGCCACCTCGAGCAACCGCTCGTAATTGCGCCGAGCGTCCGCGCGCATGGGCCTGACCTGCGACATCCAGCAACTCCTCGCGAACCGGCGGTTCTCCTCGGATTTTACCGATCCCCGGCCCGGCCGGTCCCGGGCGTGCGGCCCGCGCGTGGACACGGATGTGGCCCGCACCCCCCGTGAAGTGCGGGCCACGCCCGGTGCCGGCCGTCGCGGCTCAGTGCTGCCACGGCCAGCGGGTGTCGCGGGCCGCCTCGATCAGCGGCACCATCCGGAACGCCGCGTCCGAGAGACCCCCGAAGGTGTGCCGGTTCCCCGAGCCCGACGGGCCGTGGCCCGCCCGGTAGCCCTCCAGGTTCCAGGTGTAGACCGGGACCCGGTCCGGGATCTGGTCGGTCGGGCCGCCGTGCCCGCTCGGCGCGTACTGCTCGTCGGTGACGATCAGCACCCGGTCGTGCTTCTTGTAGTGCCGGCGCACCGCCGCGGTGGTGTCCGTGCCGCCCAGGTCACCGAAGCGCCCCAGGACCTTCAGCACCGACTCCCCCTTGCGGAACCTCACCCTGTCACTGGTCGAACCGAACTGCACGAGGTCGGCGCTCTCCGCCCGCAGCGCGAGGGCGGTGCCGAAGATCGCCGCCGCGTCGGCCCGGTTGAGCTGCGAGCGCTCGGCCACCGGCGACCAGAACATCGAGCCCGACCGGTCGACCAGCACCAGGGTCCGGCCCGGCAGCACGGGCACGTTGGCCAGCGAGTGGCCGAGCGCCTGCTCCAGCGGGTAGGACCAGCGCAGCGACGGCGCGTGCTGGTAGGCGGCCAGATAGCGGAAGGGGAACTGCCGCGAGCGTGCCACCTGCTCGGGGTCGCTGATCCGCGCGGCGACCCGGGCCGCGACCTCGTCGGACACTCCGGCCTGGTCGAAGTTGCGCAGGTTGCGGACGAGCGCCATCGCGCCCATGGACGGGATGACGGCCTCCCACGCCGCCTTGTCCATCGGGCCCTGGAGCCAGCCCGCCAGCGCCTCCCAGGTGATCCCGGCAGCGGCCAGCCGCTCGGCGCCGCCGGGCGAGGTGACGACCGCCCGGCGCTCGGCGACGGGCAGCGCCATCAGCTCGCGGTGCGCGGTGAGCACCGGGAGCGACGCGGGCGGCACGGCGGTGTCCGGGTTGTGCCGGCGGTCGAGGGCGTACCGGAACAGCTCGCCCTGCCACGGCTTGTCCGCGTCCGGGGACGCGTGCACGAGGTTCAGGATGTCGCCGAAGCGGTACCCCTTGGTCGCGGTGTCGTACTTGAGCAGCGACTTGGCGTGGAACAGCCGTCGTACGGCATCGGCGGCGCCCCGCTTGACGGGCTTGGGCACGGCGCGGCCGTACGTCGACGTCCAGTAGGCCAGCAGCTCGCCGGGCTCGTCCGGACGCTGCAGCACGGAGTCGACGACCTGCCGGTTCGACGGTCCGTCGGTCGCGCCGGCCGCGAGCCGCGCGTGCACGTACTCGGCGGCGCCCACGATCGAGGCCGTCCGCATGTTGCCGTCACCGCGCAGCCAGCGCAGCAGCCCGGCCGTCCAGACCGGGTCGGTCACGGCGAGATCGCGCACGAGGCGGGTGTACCGGTCGTCGCGGTCCTCGGCCTTCTCGTAGAAGGTGTTCTGCGAGACGAAGTTCGCCACCGCGAGCAGGAAGAGCTCGGAGCGAGGGTCGCGCTCCTGACCCCGCCCGCCCTCGTAGGTGCGCAGGATGCGGCCGGTCGACGTGACCGCCGACTTCGGCTGTGCCTTGGCGGTACGCGTGTTGAATCGCGCCATGGTGAATTCCCCCGAATTCCTGACCGTGTTCGTCGTCTTTCCGGAGGGAGGCGCGGCAGCTGGAGGGTGCCCGAGATCAGGGTCGACGGCGGTGTTTACCCAGATGCTCTACCGATTGAGCTACACCGACCCGAAGTCGGTGACGGGACTCGAACCCGCAACCGTCCGATCAATGAAGTAACCGCTGCCTGCGCACCGGACACCCACCATGTGCCGCGCCTCCCGAGATCAGCTCGGCGACGGCTGTTTTTCATTCCGGGAAAGGGAAGTAGCCGTTGCCTTCGCACCGGGAGGTGCGTGAAGTTCTTCGGTGTCCAGAGATCGAGGCCGGCGGCTCCCGCTCCTGGACGAACATCACTCTAGGAGGGGGGCCGCGGGACGGGCGAGCGAATTAATCGCGGCGCGGGGTTCAGCCCCGCTTCTGCCGCTTCCAGGGGCCGGTGATGGCCAGCATGATGCCGGGGGTCTGGATGTTGGCGAACAGGGTGCGGCCGTCCGGGGAGAAGGTGACGCCGGTGAACTCGCTGTACTCGGGCTCCTCCGCGGTGCCGATGTTCAGCTCGTTGCGGGCGATCGGGTAGGTGCGGCCGCTGTCGGTGGCGCCGAACAGGTGCTGGACGCCCTCGCCGTCCTCGGCGATGACCAGGCCGCCGTAGGGAGAGACGGTGATGTTGTCCGGCCCGTCGAAGGCGCCGTCCGCGGCCGGGTCGGGGTTCACGCCGAGCAGGACCTTCAGGGTCAGCGTGCGGCGCTTGGGGTCGTAGAACCAGACCTGGCCGTCGTGCTGGACGGGGCTCTCCGCACGGGCGAAGGAGGAGACGACGTAGACGCCGCCGTCGCCCCACCACATGCCCTCCAGCTTGCGGGCGCGGGTGACCTGGCCGGTCTCGAACTGCTTGCGGACGGAGACCGTCCTGGCGTCGCGGTCGGGGACGTCCACCCAGTCGACACCGAAGACGGTGCCGACCTTCGTGGCGCGGGAGAGGTCGTCGACGAACTTGCCGCCGGAGTCGAAGCACTTGAAGGCCTGGAGGACGCCGGCGTCGTCGGCGAGGGTGCGCAGCTTGCCGCGGCCGTGGCGGAAGCCCTCCGGCGGGGCCCAGCGGTAGAACAGGCCGTTGGGGCCGGAGGCGTCCTCGGTGAGGTACGCGTGACCGCGCTTGGGGTCGATGACGACGGCCTCGTGGGCGTAGCGGCCGAAGGCCTTGACGGGCTTGGGGTCGCGGTTGGCGCGGCGGTCCTCGGGGTCGACCTCGAAGACGTAGCCGTGGTCCTTGGTGAAGCCGTTCTTGCCGGTCTTGTCCTCGGTCTCCTCGCAGGTCAGCCAGGTGCCCCACGGGGTGCTGCCGCCCGCGCAGTTGGTGGCGGTGCCGGCGATGCCCACCCATTCGGCGACCTCGCCGCCGTGGCGGACCTCGACGACGGTGCAGCCGCCGGCCGCGGCGGGGTCGTACACGAGGCCCTCGGTGAGCGGCACCGGGTGCGGCCACTGCGCGCGGGCGCCGGCCAGCTCGTGGTTGTTGACGAGCAGGGTGGTGCCGCGGGGGCCGCGGAAGGTGGCGGTGCCGTCGTGGTTGGACGGGGTGAACTCGCCCGACTCCAGCTTGGTCTTCCCGCTGTAGGTGATGATCTCGTACCGGAAGCCGGCGGGCAGCGCGAGGATGCCGTCGGGGTCGGGGAGGAGCGGGCCGTAGCCGACGCCGTGGTGGCCGTGTGCCGGCGCGCCGTCCGCGCTCTCGGTGTCGGTCTCCGTGGACGCGAGGGCGTTCGGCGCGGTGGCGAGCGCGCCGACGCTGCCCGCCAGGGCGACCCCGGCACCGGTGATCGCGGATTTCCTGGCGAAGTCCCTGCGGGTGAGCGACATGGTGTCTCCTGTGACGGTGGGAGTGCCGTGGAGGGTGGCGGGCCTCGGTTTCGGCGCACACGTTCCCGTCCACTTCTGAACGGGAGTTGAACGCGGGGCTACTTCGGGGGCCCGTGTTCGAGAATCCGCATGAACTGCCCCATGCCCAGCGAAAGCGCCGCCCCCTGCGTCCGGTACGGCGGGTGGGGCCCGGGTCCGGCCTTGCGGTCTTCTCGCGTGCCGGCGCCGAACCGCCGGGCCCGGGCTCCGTCACTCGCCCCGGGCCCATGCTCCCGTCGCTCAACCCCCTTGCTGGGAGCGCGCCTTGAACGCGGCCTTCCGGGCCTCCTTGGCCACCTTCTTGTCGGGGTGCAGTCGGCCCATCGCCTCCAGCACGTCCGCGGTGGCGGGGTGGTCCACCCGCCAGGCGGCGGAGAAGAAACCGCTGTGCTGCTCGGCCAGTCCCTCCACGAGAGCCTGGAGCTCGTCGGAGTTCCCCTCGGCCTGAAGCTGCGCGGCCACGGTGTCCACGGTCAGCCAGAACACCAGCTCCTCGGAGGGCGCCGGCACCTCGGCGGCCCCGCGTTCGCTCAGCCACACCCGGGCGAGCCCGCCCAGTTCGGGGTCGTCGAGGACCTCCCGCAGAGCCGGTTCGGCCTCCGCGCCCACCAGGGACAGGGCCTGCTGGCAGCGCAGCCTGCGCAGCGGCGCCCCGGGGTCGGCGCCGCGCGCCGCGGCCAGCAACTCCCGTGCCGAGGACAGGGGTTCACGGCGGGCCAGCCACTGCTCGGTCTCGGCGCGGGCCGCGGACTGCCCGAACGCCGACGTGCCGTCGAGCAGCGCGTCCGCGCCCTTGTCGACGAGTTCACCGACGGCGGGTGCCCCGAAGCCGGCTTCCAGCAGTCGCGCCCGCAGCCCGTACACGCCGAGCGGGGTGAGGCGGACCATCCCGTAGCGGGAGACGTCGGTGTCGTCGACGGGCGCGCCGGGCTCGTCGTCGGCGTCGGCCATCAGCGCCTCGTCCACCGGCCGGTACTCGACCAGTCCGACCGGCTCCAGGGTCCGGAACTGGTCGTCGAGGCGCATCATCGCGTCGGAGACCTGCTCCAGGACGTCGTTGGTGGGCTCGCCCATGTCGTCCGGCACGATCATCGACGCGGCGAGGGCGGGCAGCGGGACGGGACCCTCGCCGGGACCGTCCTCACTGACGGTCAGCAGGTAGAGGTTGCCGAGGACGCCGTCGAGGAACTCCGCCTCGGCATCCGGGTCCCAGTCGAGTGACGAGAAATCGACCTCGCCGTCCTCGTCCATGGCGGCGACCAGGTCGTCGAGATCGGGCACGCTCGCGTCGGCGAGCACCGTCTCCAGGGCGGTGAGCCACACGGTGAGCACGTCGTGCGGGGAACCCCCGGTGAGCAGCCCCAGCTCCGCCCCCGCCCGGACGGTGCCGGCCTCCTCGTCGACGATCTCCACCAGGCCCGCGTCCACGGCGACCCGCCACGCCTCACTCGCGTGGGCGACGGCGTCGTCACCCGTCAGCCCGAGGAGTTCCACGGCGGCCGGCAGCTGCTCCTCGGCGAGTCCGCCGCCGGCGTCCACGCGGGTCTCGGGTCCGGCCCAGCGGGCCAGGCGGGCGGCCCGGGAGAGCAGGGGCGTGGACAGCGCGGCGTGCGCCAGCTCCGCTTCGGGGCGCAGCCGTACGGGCGGCAGGGGGGAGCTGTCTGGCATCGGCTGGTTCTCCTCGGACCGTGAACGGGCTCAGCCGCTCAGCCTAGACGGATTTCCACCCATGCAGCCCGGTTCATCTACCGGTCAGCCCGCGTACATGGCCGAAACCTTGACAACTCCCGGCGTCAGGCAGGAGATTGACGCGCGTAGAAGTTGGGGGGACAACTGTTCACTCGGCTCTATGCGTGTCACAGAGGGCCACGAGCCCGACACGCTCCCGTTCCACCCTCGTCCCGGCGCTCACGCACGTCCCCGGAGGGATCCCTTGCCGAGCAGGTCTTCCGCGCGCCTCGCCGCGCTCACCGTCGCCGCCGTCTGCAGCGCGACGTCCGCCGTCGTCCTCACGTCTCCCGCGCACGCCGACTCGGTGCGCATCCACGACGTCCAGGGCACGACCCGAATATCGCCGCTGGCCGGGCAGAAGGTCACGGACGTGCCGGGCATCGTCACGGCCACGCGCACGTACGGGTCCTCCAAAGGCTTTTGGATGCAGGACGCGACCCCGGACGACAACCCCGCCACCAGCGAAGGTGTGTTCGTCTTCACCAGCTCCACGCCGAAGGTCGCCGTCGGCGACTCGGTGACGGTGACCGGCACGGTCTCCGAGTACGTCCCGGGCGGCGCCTCGTCCGGCAACCAGTCGCTGACGGAGATCACCAAGCCGGTGGTCACCACCGTCTCCAGCGGCAACGCCGTCCCGGCGCCGATCGTCGTGGACCGCGGGTCGGTGCCGGACGCGTACGCCCCGGAGGGCGACACCGCCGCCGCCGGCTCGATCAACGGTCTGACCCTGGACCCGTCGAAGTACGCCCTGGACTACTACGAGTCCCTCGAGGGCATGGACGTCCAGGTCGCCGACGCCCGCGTGGTCACCGCGACGGACCCGTACAGCGAGCTGTGGGTCACGGTGAAGCCGTGGGAGCACCGCAGCCACCGCGGCGGCACGGTCTACGGCTCCTACGAGTCGCAGAACACCGGCCGGCTGCAGATCCAGTCCCTGGGCTCCACCGCCGACTTCCCGAAGGCGAACGTCGGCGACACCCTGGAGGGCGCGACCACCGGCCCGCTGGACTTCAACCAGTTCGGCGGCTACACGCTGGTCGCGAGCCGGCTGGGGACGCTGAAGAGCGCCGGCCTGGAGCGCGAGACGACGCAGAAGCAGTCGAGCCGCGAGCTGGCGGTCGCGACCTACAACGTCGAGAACCTCGACCCGTCGGACGCCACCTTCGACCAGCACGCCGCCGCGATCGTGCACAACCTGCAGTCGCCGGACATCGTGTCCCTGGAGGAGATCCAGGACAACAACGGCGCCAAGGACGACGGCACGGTCGACGCGAGCGGGACCGTGAACAAGCTGATCGACGCGATCGTCGCGGCGGGCGGCCCGAAGTACGACTGGCGCTCGATCGACCCGGTCAACGACCAGGACGGCGGCGAGCCGGGCGGCAACATCCGCCAGGTGTTCCTGTTCAACCCCGAGCGGGTGTCCTTCGTGGACCGTGCCGGCGGCGACTCGACCACCGCGGTCGGTGTCACCAAGGTGCACGGCAAGGCGCAGCTGACGGCCTCCCCGGGCCGTATCGACCCGGCGAACGCGGCCTGGGCCAAGAGCCGCAAGCCGCTCGCGGGCGAGTTCGTCTTCCGCGACAAGACCGTCTTCGTGATCGCCAACCACCTCAACTCCAAGGGTGGCGACCAGGGGCTGACCTCGCAGTACCAGCCGCCGGTGCGCAGCTCGGAGGTGCAGCGCCACGCGCAGGCGACCGAGGTGAACACGTTCGTCAAGGACATCCTGTCCGTGCAGAAGAACGCGAACGTCATCGCGCTCGGCGACATGAACGACTTCGAGTTCTCCGAGACGGCGCAGATCCTCGAGGGTGACGGCGAGCTGTGGTCGGCGATCAAGTCGCTGCCGCGGAGCGAGCGTTACACCTACGACTACCAGGGCAACCAGCAGGTCCTGGACCAGATCCTGGTCAGCCCGGCGATCCGCCGCGGCTGCGACTTCGAGTACGACAGCGTGCACATCAACTCGGAGTTCAACGACCAGATCAGCGACCACGACCCGCAGGTGCTGCGGTTCCGTCCGTAGGACCGCTCAGGACCGGCCGAACACGCCGTTCAGCCAGTCCTGCCAGGCGGTCCGGTTCGCCTCGGCGTCGGCGTCCGGCGCGAAGTCGTGGACGCCGACGCCGAGCGGGGCGCTCCAGCTGCCGCGCACCCAGGAGCGGCGGCGCCCGTCGCGGGGCTCGACGGTGTGGTCGACCTGGTCGAGCGACCGGTCGCCGAGGCCGGCGTCCTCGCTGCGGTGGGTGTAGCGGTGGGGCGGGTCCCAGGCGGTGACCGTGGATCCGAGGGGGCCCTTGCCGCCCACCCGGGGCTCGGGCGGTTCCGTCGGCCACAGGTATCCGCCGGTTCCGGTGGTGACCGCCTCCCACACCTGCTCGGGAGGGACGTCGACCTCGAACTCACGGACGATCTCGAATTCCTCGGACGTGGCGGGGCTCCTGCTCGGCTCTCCACGGCGGGCCGGCCGGCGACGTCACGCCCGGCGTGCGCCCACCCTCCCACCGGGAACGTCCTTCCGGACGGAAGGAGTCTTCGGCAGGAGGGTGTCACGGGTGCCGGGAGGGCGTCCGCGGGGCCCCTTCGGAGCTCGTCGCGGCAGCTCAGCGGTGGTGCTGCCGGCGCCAGGCGATGCCGGCCGCCACCGCGGCCGCGCCCAGTACACCGACCGCGATGACCGGACCCGGGTGGCGCACGCCCCTGCGCAGCGCGCCGCGCAGCGGCTGCGGGACGGAGCCCTCCAGGCTGTGCCCGGCACCGGCCGCCCTGCCCTGCACGGCGTGCCCGGCCTTGGCGGCGCTGCCCTGCACCGCGTGCCCGGCCTTCGCCGCGCTGCCCTGCACCGCGTGCCCGGCCTTCGCCGCGCTGCCCTGCACCGCGTGCCCGGCCTTCGCCGCGCTGCCCTGCACGGCGTGACCGGCCTTGGCCGCACCGCCCTGCACGGCGTGCCCCGCCCTGGCTGCCTTGTCCTGCATGTCGTGCCCCGCGTGGGCGGCGCTCGCACGCAGCTGGACGGTCATGGCGCCGGCCTTGTCCCGCAGGTCGGCCGCCCGCGCGCGGGCCCGGCCCTTCACATCCGCCTTCTCCATCAACTGGGCGACCGTGTCGCCGAGCTGGTGCCTGGTCTGCTCGATCTGCTGCCGCAGCTCGTCGGGGCCCTTGGCGCCCGAGCCGTGCGGGGTCCTGTGCGTCATCGGTGTGCCCTTTCCCTGATCACGTCGACGTCCGCCCTGACACTGTCGAGGGTCTCCTCCGGTGCGGGCGGGGCGGCGCGGCGCAGCTGGGCGCGTCCGGTCGCGGCCAGCACGGCGGCCACGGCGAAGAACACCGCGGCCACGATCAGCGCCGCCGCCCACACGGGCAGCGCAAGACCGAGGGCGGCGGTGGCCGCTCCGGCCAGGACGATCAGTCCGACGTAGCCGACGGCGCCCGCGGCGCCCAGCAGTCCGCCGCCGCGTCCGGCCCGGCGTCCCTTCTCAGCCAGCTCCTCCTTGGCGAGGGCGACCTCCTGCCGCAGCAGCCGGGAGACCTGTTCGGTGGCCCGGCCGACGAGTTCGCCCGTGGAGGGGTGTCCGTCGGCCGCGGGCCGTGCGTGCTGGGTCACGGTCACGGTGCCCCGCCTCCTTCCTTACGGAACATCCGGGTACCCGGCCGCAGAGCCGTTAGCCCTGGCCTCC
The DNA here is from genome assembly GCF_025642175.1 of Streptomyces albidicamelliae. Lineage (NCBI taxonomy): Bacteria > Bacillati > Actinomycetota > Actinomycetes > Kitasatosporales > Streptomycetaceae > Streptomyces > Streptomyces albidicamelliae. The sequence continues at coordinate 2,276,888 of NZ_CP106795.1, forward strand.
GCCGCGGTCCCCGCTTTCCCCGAGTCGGGTGAGTTGGGTCTGGAACCAGTCGAGGCGCGCCTGCAACAGGGCCGCCTCGGCGGCGAGTTCGGGCACACCGAACTCGTCCTCGACCGCCAACCCGCCGGGCGGCGCGGCAGCGGCACCGGCTCCCCGAGCCATCCGCAGCCCCTCTCCGGCCAGCCGGGCGAACCCCGCGAGCGAGACGGTCGTACGGCCGCGCGCGCAGCCCCCGCAGACGGGGAGCAGGACGCGCCAGCCGGGCCTGCCCCGGCCGGCGTCGGCCAGCCCGGCCGCCCCCGCACCGCAGTCGCACGGTCCCACGGTCGCCGTGCGCACCCGCTGCCGGGCGTAGCGGAAGCCGCGCTCGAATCGGATGTACGCGCCGAGGACGGACACCTCGAGCAGCACCGCCCGGCGGTACTCGGACGCGCAGAGCAGGGCCTCGGCCGCCGTACGGTCGTGGACGCAGTGGAAACCGCAGTCGCACCAGCGCGCGGGCGGGCGGTGCCTGCGGCCGTAGACGCACGCGGCGTCGTCGAGCACGCCGTAAGGGAGCGCGCCGCCGAGTGACACGCCGGTGAACCCGGCCCGGGTGCCGTCCTGGGACAGCACCGGGTGGGCGATCTTGTATCCGGTCGGCGGCTCCGTGGGGCGTTCCGCCGGGAGCCGCATCCTCATCGGACGGCCGGGACCTCTTCGCGGGCCGGCTCGGCCGGTTCGGTGCGGACGGTCTCCTCGGGGAGCCGTGCTTCCTCGTCGCGGACGGGCGGCCGCTCCTCGGCGACGCCGGTGGCCAGTGCCTTGCCGAGCTTCATGGTGCCTCCCATGACAGACGTCGGTGACCCTCCGGCCATAGTGACCCATGAGGTGCCGAGTTGGACACAGGGCCGCCGCCCCACCCCCACAATCATTAGCAGTGCTTAGGAATAAGGTGTAGTTAATTTAAGTAGAGCTTCATCCGGCTTGCGCCGAGACTACTCCCATGACGAGCACGCACCAGCCCGCCCCACCCTTCGGCCGCACGCTCTGCGCGATGGTCACACCGTTCACCGAGGACGGCGCCCTCGATCCCGACGGCGCCGGACGGCTGGCCGCGCTGCTGGTGGCGCAGGGCTGCGACGGGCTGGTCCTCAGCGGCACCACGGGTGAGTCGCCCACCACCTCGGACGCGGAGAAGGCGGAGCTGATCACGGCGGTGCGGGCGGCGGTCGGCGACCGGGTCGCGCTGGTCGCGGGCGTGGGCACGTCCGACACCCGGCACACGGCCGAGCTGGCCGTCGCGGCCGAGAAGGCGGGCGCGGACGGCGTACTGGTGGTGACGCCGTACTACAGCAGGCCGCCGCAGGAGGCCGTGGCCGCCCACTTCCTGGAGGTGGCCGACGCGAGCGGCCTGCCGGTGATGCTGTACGACATCCCGGGCCGCACGGGCACCAGGATCGAGCCGGACACCCTGATCCGCCTCGCGGAGCATCCCCGGATCGTGGCCGTCAAGGACTGCTCCTACGACTTCCTCGGCACCCAGAAGGTGCTCGCGCGCACCGAGCTGGCGTACTACGCGGGCTGCGACGAGCATGTGCTCGCGCTGTACGCGGTGGGCGCGGCGGGCTGCGTGAGCACGGTCGCCAACGCCGTGCCCGGGCACTTCGCGGCGATCCTCGACGCCTTCGACGCGGGCGACACCGCTCGGGCGACCAGGCTCCAGCTGGCGGCGATTCCGCTGATCGAGGCGATGATGGGCGCGGGTCTGCCGGGCACGGTCACCGCGAAGGCCCTCCTGGCCCGCCTCGGCCTGCCCGCCGGCCCGCCGCGCGCCTTGCGGCCCGCCGGCCGGGAGACGGCCGACGGGCTGCGGGCCCGGTACGAGGAGCTGGTCAGCGCGTGGTGAACAGGGGCTCCCAGCGGCCGCCGCTGTCGTCCTCGGGCGAGCGAAGGCCGCTGAGCGGCCGCCCCTTCTGACTGCCGTGTCCCGCCCCGGTCTCCGGCGGCTCGGCGACCATGACCTCACGCCGCCGCCACTTCAGCCGCCAGCGGCTGACCTGCTGCCGGTACAGGATCCGTCGTAAGTACGCCTCCGGCTCCTCGATCCGCTCCCACCGTCCGCCGCCTTGACCAGCGCGTTCCGCAGGAGGTCCTCGGCGGCGTGCCGGTCGCCGCCGGCCGGCAGGACGGCCGTCCTCAGCAGCGCGGACGATCTACCGGCCACGAAGTGTCGAAAGCTCTCCTGTGCCTGGGCATCCGTCGTCACCTTCTCTGTCCCCCGGGCCCTTCGGTGTCCGGGCCCTCCATACCGTCCGACGCGTCGACAGGTCCCCCGCTATGCCTGCCCGCGACAGGAATTTCGCACGGCCGGGTCACCTGAGATCGCTACGATGCGCCGGGGCCGCGCCCTGGGCGGCGCGGAAACGTTCTTTCCTGAGGGGGATTCCTGTGTTCGTGCTGTCCATCCTGCTGCTCATAGCCGCGGTGGTGCTCTTTCTCGTAGGCCGCAGCCGCGACACGGCGGGCCTGAAGCTGGGAGCGGCCGTCAGCGCCGTGGCGGCCCTGCTGGCGGGCACGTTCGCCTGCGTGCACGTCGTCAGCGCCGCCGAGGTCGGCGTGCCGGTGACCTTCGGCAAGGTCGGCACGCCGCTGACCTCGGGCGTGCACTTCAAGTCACCCTTCACCGACGTCACTTCCTTCTCCACCCGCCCGGTGGACCTCGACCTCAACGAGGACGACACCGTCGAGGTCCGCTCCTCGCAGGGCGGGGTGCTGTACGCGGACGTCACCATCAAGTGGGCCGTGGTGCCGGCCAAGGCGGTCGAGCTGTACCGGCTGGCGGGCAGCGAGGACGCCGTCGAGTCGCGGCTGGTGCTGCCGGACAGCCGCGAGATCATCCGCAACGTGTTCGCGAAGCACACCAGCGAGGAGGGGTACGCGTCCGCCCGCGAGCAGATCGGTTCACAGATCGCCGACCTGGTCAAGGAGCGGCTGGCACCGCGCGGGATCGACGTCACCTCCGTCAACCTGCGCAACGTCAAGCCGTCGAAGAAGCTCCAGGAGCAGATCGACAAGAAGATCCAGCAGGAGCAGGCCACCGAGCGGGCCACCGAGGCGGCGCGCACGGCCAAGGCGGAGGCGGAGCGCAAGCGGATCGAGGCGGAGGGCATCGCCGCCGCCAACAAGATCATCGAGCGGTCGCTGAGCGACAAGGTCCTGTACAACCAGTGCCTCGACGCCTACAAGGAGGCCGCGAAGGCCCACCCGGTGTACGCGGTCCCGTGCGGCACGGACTCGGGCGGCACCCCGGTCATCGTCGACAACGGCAAGAACTGAGAGGGATTTCGTCCATGGTGACTGCGACTGTCCGCGAGTGGTACGACGAGGAAGGGTGGGGTGTCCTCGACTCCCCCGACACCCCCGGCGGCTGCTTCGGGCACTACTCCGACATCCAGGCGCCCGGCTTCCGCACCCTGACGGCCGGCCAGCGGGTCGACCTCACATGGGAAGCCCCCGGCTTCCAGCAGGACGGCTACGACTACCGCGCGCTGAGCATCGTGCCACGCCCCGCCTGACACCCCCACCGACCTCGGCGGCACTCCCACACGAACGCCCTCCCGGCCCACGACCGGGAGGGCGCTCGGCGTCCGTATGTCGGTTGTAACTGTTCTGGATGCGACGCAAGTCAGGGAACCACCTTGCTCCTCGGGCAGTTTCCGGGCCGTCCTCGATGCTGCCGGCGCCCCGGAAGACGCCGATCCACCGCGGCCTGGGTACGGACTTCGCTGTTCGGCATCAGGTGCGTGTACGTGCGGGTGAAGCTCGGGTGGTGATGACCGAGGCGTCCGTGGCCGGGGTCGTGGTGCGCGAGAACGGTGATCCGTCGCGCGGACAAAGGCTTTCCCTACGTCATCGAGCCCCGGCTGCGCTGCGGGCGACGCTCCTGTGTCCGGCCCGCTCCGCACGCGTCGAGCTGACTCAGAAGCCGATGCCGACGACGATGTCCGCCAGGAACAGGACCGCAAGTATGGCGAGGACCGAACGCTTGAACAGTCGGGTCCGCCGCCGAGCCACGGCGGCAACCTCGTGTGCCGTCCTTCCTCTCGGGCTCGGGTGATCCCGCCATCGGCCGGTCCCTACCCAGACCACCACCAGGGCCATGAGGATGTAGCCCGTCCATTCGCCCAATCGATACGGCGTCATTTACGGGCTCCCCCCCCATCGGCATGGCCGGGAGCCTAGCGTGACGGCAGTGGACCAGCGCCTACTGGGCGGGTACGCAGTCGCGAGAGGCGCGCTTCCGGCGGGATCGTCGCGTTCTCAGGTCAGGTCGGTCCTGGGGTCCATGGACCAGTGGTTGGTCTTGAAGATCTGTCCGGCGAAGGGCATATCGGTCACTGAGACGAAGCGGAAGCCGACCGAGCGGCAGATGCCGTTCGAGGCGGCGTTGCCTGTTGCCGGAAAGGCGTGCACGACTCCCCAGCGGTTCTCTTCCCGGGCCTGCTCCAGCAGAGCGCGGACCGCGCGCTTGCCCAGCCCTTGCCCTTGGAACTCAGGGAGAACCATCCAGCCGATCTCGGAGATCGGTCCGTTGTCCGTGTCATGTGACCAGAGGGTCACCGTCCCCGCCACCACCTCGGGGGTGGCCGGATCGGGGACGATCATCTTCAACCAAGCAAGATCGGCGGCCGCCTGCTCGGCATCCCGGCGAACCTTGGCCGCCATCTCCTCGCGCGACTGGGGGCCGCCGAGGTCGGCCATCATGACAGGATCACATCGCATCCGGACGTAGGCGTCGACATCGTCCGTCGATACGTTGCGCAACCTCACTGGCTCCCCCTCGTGTCCCCGAGGATCGTTGCACAGCACCGAATCCCGCGTACTCTCAGGCGTCCGCGCCACCGGGCGGGGCCCGGCTACAGCCGGAGCGCCCTTCCTGGCCGTTCTCGGGTCGTGGAAGGGCGCTCAGCGATGACCAGCGCCCGCGGACTGCCGGCGGTTCGGCGGCAGGTCGGGGCGGTGATCGGTCGGGCGGCCGCAGGTCACGGCCGCCGTACGTCAGTTGTGGCTGTGCAGGATGTCGTTCAGGCCGCCCCAGACCGCGTTGTTCGGGCGGGCCTCGACCTTGCCGGTGACCGAGTTGCGACGGAAGAGGATGTTGGAGGCGCCGTTCAGTTCGCGGGCCTTGACGATCTGGCCGTCGGGCATGGTGACGAGGGTGCCCGCGGTGATGTACAGGCCGGCCTCGACCACGCACTCGTCGCCGAGCGCGATACCGACGCCCGCCTCGGCGCCGATCAGGCAGCGCTCGCCGACGGAGATGATCACGTTGCCGCCGCCGGACAGGGTGCCCATCGTGGAGGCGCCGCCGCCGATGTCGGAGCCGTCGCCGATCACGACGCCCGCGGAGATGCGGCCCTCGACCATCGAGGTGCCGAGGGTGCCGGCGTTGAAGTTGACGAAGCCCTCGTGCATGACCGTGGTGCCCTCGGCGAGGTGCGCGCCCAGCCGGACCCGGTCGGCGTCGGCGATGCGGACGCCCTTGGGGGCGACGTAGTCCGTCATGCGCGGGAACTTGTCGATCGAGGTCACCTGCAGGTGCAGGCCCTCGGCGCGGGCGTTCAGACGCACCTTCTCGATGTCGTTCACGGCGACCGGGCCGAGCGAGGTCCAGGCGACGTTCGCGAGGTGGCCGAAGATGCCGTCCAGGCTCTGGCCGTGCGGCTTGACCAGGCGGTGCGAGAGCAGGTGCAGCCGCAGGTACACGTCGTGCGCGTCGAGCGGCTTCTCGTCCAGGGACGCGATGACCGTGCGGACCGCGACCACCTCGACGCCCCGGCGGCCGTCCGGGCCGATCGCCGCGGTCGCGCCGCCGCCCAGCAGTTCCGCCGCCCGCTCGGCGGTCAGCCGCTCGGTGCCGGCCGGGCCGGGCTCGGCGACCAGCTCGGGGGCCGGGAACCAGGTGTCGAGGACGGTGCCGTCGGAGGCGATCGTGGCGAGGCCGGCGGCGACGGCGCCGGTGGTGCGGGAAGCAGAGTCGGTCATGGGGGAAAACCTAACGTGGGCGGGGTCGCGGAGGCCAACCGCCACCGGGGCGTCTCAGGTGGCGGGCGCCGGTTCAGGGGATCAGCCGAGCCAGCGCGGCGCGGGCGTACTCCTCGTCGTAGGAACCGCCCGTCAGCAGCACCTGGAGGCAGATTCCGTCCATCAGCGCCAGCAGCGCGCGTGCCGTCACCGGGTCGACCCGCGCGGTGAGCCGCTCGGCCGTCTCCTCGGTCCAGCGGGCGGCCACGGGCCGCAGGGCGGGCCGGCGCAGGGCCGCCAGGTACAACTCGTACTCCAGCTCCACGCCCGGCCGGTCGCCGTCCAGCCACTGGCCGAGGACCCGGGCGAGGCCGGCCGCGAGGTCGCCGTCGGCCGCCCGCAGCAGCCCGCTGTCGTCCAGCACCCCGGCGAAGCCCTCGGTGGCCTGGCAGAGGGCGGCCACCAGCAGGTCGTCCAGGGTCGCGAAGTGGTAGGTGGTGGAGCCGAGCGGCACGTCGGCCTCGGCGGCGACCGAGCGGTGGCTGAGCCCGGCGATGCCGTCCCGGCCGGCCACGCGGATCGCCGCGTCGATGATCCGCTGGCGCCGGTCGGGGTCGTAGCGGCGGGGCATCAGTGGGCCGTCCCGCCCAGGTTGAGGACCACCACTCCACCGATGATCAGCAGGATCCCGGCGACCTTGGCCGGACTCAGCCCCTCGCCGAACAGCAGCAGGCCCAGCACGGCGATGGCGGCGGTGCCCACGCCCGACCAGATCGCGTACGCCGTGCCGATCTGCACGGTCTTCAGCGTCTGGGCGAGCAGCGCGAAGGAGACGACGTAGCCCAGCGAGGTCACGAGGGAGGGCCAGAGCCGGGTGAAGCCCTCGGTGTACTTCATCGCCGTCGTCGCGGCGACCTCGGCGGCGATGGCGCCCGCGAGCAGCAGGTATCCCATGTGTACGAGCGTACACAACGGTTGCGTACGGCCGTACACAACGGTTGCGTACGGGCGTACACAGCGGGAGACGCGGGGTGCTCACGGCAGAGGGTGCACGGGGTGCACCGCACAGACGTACGAGTGCACATCATGGGAAAGTCACACTTTCGGGGCAGAGATGCGCCGAAAGCTGCCTCCGGACGGCGCCGGGTTCACTAACGTCCGCCTCTCGGCACCCCGTCATCCTCACCTCTCGCCCACCTCACCCTCCCGCCCCCGGCCGCCGTCCGGACTGCGGTGGAGACCCACGCATGCCTGAGAACAGTCCCCTCACCCCGGAGCAGCAGCGGCCGGCGGAAGACCCGCTTCCCGGCGCTCCGCGCAGCCGCCGCAGACGGCTGCTGTGGCCCGTCGGCGCACTGGTCCTGGCGGCCGTGGCCGCCGGTGTCACCGTGATCGCCGTGCACGGCCGGACCCCCGAGAGCCGGACGGCCCCGGCGGCGAACGGGTCGCCGGCCGGCGGGTCTACGGGGGCGGGGCTACGGGGGCGGCGGCAGCCCCGCCCCGCGGCCGTCCGCCTCGGTGTCCACGAAGGCCTCCGCCCCCGCGAAGCGCGGCGGACACCCGTCCCCGGCGGCTCCGCGGGCCGCCGAGTCCCCCGTCCTGCCCCACGGCGACCCGACCCCGACGCCGGCCAAGTCCCCGTTCCGCCAGGGCGGATCGCCCAAGGCCACGGGCGGGGAGATTGCCGTACGCTCCCTCAACCACCCGGGCGACTACTGGCACCTCAGCGGCGACGACGTGAAGCTCGGCCCGCTCACCTCCGCCGCCGCCCGCCGCGCCGCCACCTTCCGGCTGGTCAAGGGCCTGGCGAACGGCCGCTGTTACTCCTTCGCCACGGCCGGCGGCGGATACCTGAACGCCCGGGACGGCCTCCTGCGCGCCGGAGACGACGACGGATCACCGGCGTTCGAGCGGGACGCCACCTTCTGCCCGCGCCCGTCCGCCTTCGCCGGCGGGACCTCGCTGGAGTCGGCCGCCCACTCCGGCCGCTTCCTGCGCCACGACGGCTCCCGGCTGCGGCTGGACCCGTACCGCAACACCGACCTCTACCGGGCGGACTCGGCGTTCCTGCTGGTGGACAAGCCGGCCTGAGCACACGTGAGCGGCGGCACCCGGCCGGGTGCCGCCGCTCATGTCACGCTCGCGTACGCGGTGTCCTCAGACGTTGAACCCGAGCGCCCGGAGCTGCTCGCGACCGTCGTCCGTGATCTTGTCCGGACCCCACGGCGGCATCCAGACCCAGTTGATGCGGAGCTCGTTGACGAGGCCGTCCGTGGCGGACTTGGCCTGGTCCTCGATGACGTCCGTCAGCGGGCAGGCCGCCGAGGTCAGGGTCATGTCGATCGTCGCGATGTTCGCGTCGTCGATGTGGATGCCGTAGATCAGGCCGAGGTTGACGACGTCGATGCCCAGCTCGGGGTCGACGACGTCGTACAGCGCCTCGCGGAGTTCTTCCTCCGAGGCCGGCTTCATCTCAGCGGTCTCGCTCATGCCGTCTTCCTTTCGGCGTCGGCGCCACCCAATGCCTGGGCCGTCGCGTCCTTCCACGCCATCCAGCTCAGGAGGGCGCACTTGACCCGCGCGGGGTACTTGGAGACGCCGGCGAACGCGACCGCGTCCTCCAGCACGTCCTCCATCGCGTCGTCCGGCTCGATCCGGCCCTTGGACTGCATCAGCTCCAGGAAGGTCTCCTGGATCTGCTGCGCCCGGGCCAGGTCCTTGCCGACCAGCAGCTCGTTCAGCACGGACGCGGAGGCCTGGCTGATGGAGCAGCCCTGTCCCTCGTAGGAGACGTCCTCGATCGTCGTGCCGTCGTACTTCACGCGGAGAGTGATCTCGTCGCCGCACGTCGGGTTCACGTGGTGCACCTCGGCGTCGCCATCCCGAAGACCACGCCCGTGCGGGTTCTTGTAGTGGTCCAGGATGACTTCCTGGTACATCGAATCCAGCTTCACGGTTTCAGCTCACGCCTCTCAGCCGAAGAAGTTCCGTACGTGCTCCAGCCCCTCGACCAGTGCGTCGATCTCACCGGGCGTGGAGTACAGATAGAACGACGCTCGCGTGGTCGCAGGAATTCCGTAGCGGAGGCAGACCGGCCGCGCGCAGTGGTGGCCGACCCGGACCGCGATGCCCTGCTCGTCGAGGACCTGGCCCACGTCGTGCGGGTGGATGTCACCGAGCGTGAAGGAGATCGCGGCGCCGCGCTCCTCGGCCGTGGTCGGGCCGATGATCCGCAGGTCCGGGACATCCGCCAGACGGCGTACGGCGTACTCCGTCAGCGCGTGCTCGTGGGCGAGGATCCGGTCCATGCCGATCGAGTCCAGGTAGTCGATCGCGGCACCGAGACCGACGGCCTGGGCGATCGGGGGGGTACCCGCCTCGAACTTGTGCGGCGCCGGGGCGTAGGTCGACGAGTGCATCGAGACGGTCTCGATCATCTCGCCGCCGCCCAGGAACGGCGGCAGGTCCTCGAGCAGCTCCTGGCGGCCCCACAGGACGCCGATGCCGGTCGGACCGCACATCTTGTGACCGGTGAAGGCCACGAAGTCGGCCTGGAGGGCCTGGACGTCCAGCGGCATGTGCGGGGCGGCCTGGGAGGCGTCGATGCAGACGAGGGCGCCGACCTCCTGGGCGCGGCGCACTATCGCCTCGACCGGGTTGACCGTGCCCAGGATGTTCGACACCAGCACGAAGGAGACGATCTTCGTCTTCTCCGTGATGATCTCGTCGATGTTGGACAGGTCGAGCCGGCCGTCGTCGGTCAGGCCGAACCACTTCAGCTTCGCGCCCGTGCGCTGCGCGAGCAGCTGCCACGGCACGATGTTGGAGTGGTGCTCCATCTCCGTGATGACGATCTCGGTCTCGTGGTCCACGCGGTAGGGCTCGTCGGCCCAGCCCAGCATGTTGGCCACGAGGTTGAGCGACTCGGAGGCGTTCTTGGTGAAGATCACCTCGTCGCGGCTCGGCGCGTTGATGAAAGCGGCGACCTTGTCGCGCGCGCCCTCGTACAGCGCCGTGGCCTCCTCGGCGAGCACATGCACACCGCGGTGGACGTTGGCGTTGTAGCGCTCGTAGTACTCGCTCAGGGCGTCCAGCACCTGGCGCGGCTTCTGCGAGGTCGCCGCGTTGTCCAGGTACACAAGCTTCTTGCCGTCGTGGATCTGTCGGTCCAGGACGGGGAAGTCCTTGCGGATCGCCTCGGTGTCGAGGAGGCCCGGCAGCTGTGTCACGCGGATGCGCCACCCTTCACGTATGCCTCGTAGCCCTCGTTCTCCAGCTTGTCCGCGAGCTCGGGGCCGCCGGACTCGACGATGCGGCCGCCGGCGAAGACGTGGACGTGGTCGGGCTTGATGTAGCGCAGGATGCGCGTGTAGTGCGTGATCAGCAGGGTGCCGACCTCGCCGGTCTCGCGGACGCGGTTGACGCCCTCGGAGACGATGCGGAGCGCGTCGACGTCCAGGCCGGAGTCGGTCTCGTCGAGGATCGCGACCTTCGGCTTGAGCAGCTCGAGCTGGAGGATCTCGTGGCGCTTCTTCTCACCGCCGGAGAAGCCCTCGTTGACGTTGCGCTCGGCGAAGGACGGGTCCATGTTGAGGCGCTCCATGGCCTCCTTGACCTCCTTCACCCAGGTACGCAGCTTCGGGGCCTCGCCGCGGATGGCGGTGGCGGAGGTGCGCAGGAAGTTGGAGACCGAGACGCCGGGGACCTCGACCGGGTACTGCATCGCCAGGAACAGGCCCGCGCGGGCGCGCTCGTCGACGGACATCTCGAGGACGTCCTCGCCGTCGAGCAGCACGGTGCCGCTGGTGATCGTGTACTTCGGGTGACCCGCGAGCGAGTAGGCGAGAGTCGACTTGCCGGAGCCGTTGGGGCCCATGATGGCGTGCGTCTCGCCCTGCTTCACGGTGAGGTCGACGCCCTTGAGGATCTCCTTCGTGGCGTTGTCGGCCTCGACGGTGACGTGCAGGTCTCGGATTTCAAGCGTTGCCATGGGTGCCTCAGGACTCCTGGGTGAGGGAGACGAGCACGTCGTCCCCTTCGATCTTTACGGGGTATACGGGGACGGGGCGCGTGGCCGGGAGGCCGGACGGCTTGCCGGTACGCAGGTCGAAGGCGGAGCCGTGCAGCCAGCACTCGATCTGGCAGTCCTCCACCTCGCCCTCGGAGAGCGAGACGTTCGCGTGGGAGCAGATGTCGTAAATGGCGAACACCTCCCCCTCGGTCCTCACGACCGAGACCGGCGTGCCGTCGAGTTCCACCCGCTTCGGGGTGTCCTCCTCCAGCTCGCTCAGTCCGCAGGCGCGTACGAAGGTCGTCATGCGACCGAAGCCTCCAGCTCCTCCTCGATCTTGGCGAGCAGGCGCTCCTCGATGTCGGTGACGCCGATCTGCTGGACCAGCTCGGCGAAGAAGCCGCGGACCACCAGGCGGCGGGCCTCGTACTCCGGGATGCCGCGGGCCATCAGGTAGAAGAGCTGCTCGTCGTCGAAGCGGCCGGTCGCGGAGGCGTGGCCGGCGCCGACGATCTCACCGGTCTCGATCTCCAGGTTCGGCACCGAGTCGACCCGCGCGCCGTCCGTGAGGACCAGGTTGCGGTTCATCTCGTACGTGTCCGTGCCCTCGGCCTTGGCCTCGATGAGCACGTCACCGATCCACACGGCGTGGGCGGCCTCGCCCTGGAGCGCGCCCTTGTAGACGACGTTCGACTTGCAGTGCGGGGTGTTGTGGGTGACCAGCAGGCGGTGCTCCTGGTGCTGGCCGGCGTCGGTGAAGTACAGGCCGAACAGCTCGGCCTCGCCGCCGGGGCCGGTGTACTCCACGCGCGGGTGCAGCCGGACCACGTCGCCGCCGAAGGTCACGACCACGGACTTGAAGGAGGCGTCCCGGCCGATCAGCGCGTTGTGCTGGGCGATGTGGACGGCCTTGTCGTCCCAGTCCTGGACGGAGACGACGGTCAGCTTGGCGCCGTCACCGAGGACGTAGTCGACGTTGGCCGCGAGGACGGCGTCACCGGTGTGGTCGATGACCACGACGGCCTCGGCGAAGGCGCCCAGCTCGATCACCTGGTGACCGAAGGCCGTACCGCCCTGGCCGTGCACCGCGATGCGGATCGGCTCGGTGAGGACGGTCTCCTTCGGCACGGTCACGACCGAGGCCTGCTCGAAGGCGGTGTACGCCTGCGCGGCGACGCGGTCCACGGGCATCGCCCGGCCGAGCCGTGCGTCGTCGCGGCCGACGGCCTCTACGGTGACGCCCTCGGGGGCCTGCACGTCGACCTTCACACCGTCACCGGTGGCGACGGCGGTGCCGTCGTGGAGTCCGCGCAGCCGCTCCAGCGGGGTGAACCGCCACTCCTCCTCACGGCCGTGCGGGACCGGGAAGTCCGCCACGTCGAAGGAGGGGGGCGCACTCATGCGCGAGACGACGGTCGACTCGGCGGCCACCGCGATCTGGCCCGCGGTGGTGGAGCCCACGGGGATGTTCTGAGCCTCAGCCATGGCTGTCGTAATGCTCGCTTTCTTGCGTAAGTGGCTTGACGGGGACTGCGGGCCGGTGATTAACCGACCGCGCCCTCCATCTGCAGCTCGATCAGCCGGTTGAGCTCCAGCGCGTATTCCATGGGCAGTTCCTTGGCGATCGGCTCGACGAAGCCGCGCACGATCATCGCCATCGCCTCGTCCTCGGAGAGACCGCGGCTCATCAGGTAGAAGAGCTGGTCCTCGGAGACCTTGGAGACGGTGGCCTCGTGGCCCATGGACACGTCGTCCTCACGGACGTCGACGTACGGGTACGTGTCCGACCGGGAGATCGTGTCGACCAGCAGCGCGTCGCAGAGCACGTTGGACTTGGAGCCCGGGGCGCCCTCGCCGATCTCGATCAGACCGCGGTAGGAGGTGCGGCCACCACCGCGCGCGACCGACTTGGAGACGATGTTGGACGACGTGTTCGGCGCCATGTGGACCATCTTGGCGCCGGCGTCCTGGTGCTGGCCCTCGCCCGCGAAGGCGATGGACAGGGTCTCGCCCTTGGCGTGCTCGCCCATCAGGTAGACGGCCGGGTACTTCATCGTCACCTTGGAGCCGATGTTGCCGTCGACCCACTCCATGGTCGCGCCCTCGTAGGCCACGGCGCGCTTGGTGACCAGGTTGTAGACGTTGTTCGACCAGTTCTGGATGGTCGTGTAACGGCAGCGGGCGTTCTTCTTGACGATGATCTCGACGACCGCGGAGTGCAGCGAGTCCGACTTGTAGATCGGCGCCGTGCAGCCCTCGACGTAGTGCACGTAGGCACCCTCGTCGACGATGATCAGGGTCCGCTCGAACTGGCCCATGTTCTCCGTGTTGATACGGAAGTAGGCCTGGAGCGGGATCTCGACGTGCACGCCCTTCGGCACGTAGATGAAGGAGCCGCCGGACCACACGGCCGTGTTCAGCGAGGCGAACTTGTTGTCACCGGCCGGGATGACCGTGCCGAAGTACTCCTTGAAGAGCTCCGGGTGCTCCTTCAGGGCGGTGTCGGTGTCGAGGAAGATGACGCCCTGCTCCTCCAGGTCCTCGCGGATCTGGTGGTAGACGACCTCCGACTCGTACTGGGCGGCGACACCGGCGACGAGGCGCTGCTTCTCGGCCTCCGGGATGCCCAGCTTGTCGTAGGTGTTCTTGATGTCCTCGGGCAGGTCCTCCCAGGACTCCGCCTGCTTCTCCGTGGAGCGCACGAAGTACTTGATGTTGTCGAAGTCGATGCCCGACAGGTCCGAGCCCCAGTTCGGCATGGGCTTCTTCTCGAAGAGCTTCAGCCCCTTGAGGCGCAGCTTCGTCATCCATTCCGGCTCGGACTTCTTGCCCGAGATGTCACGGACGACGTCCTCGTTCAGGCCACGGCGCGCGGACGCACCGGCCACGTCGGAGTCGGCCCAGCCGTATTCGTACTTGCCCAGGCCCTCGAGTTCGGGGTGAGCAGTCTCCGTGGGGAGAGTCATGCGGGGTTCCTCCCGGCCGTGCTTGCAGGTGCGTCAGTGGAAATCTTGGGGATGAACGTCGTGCAGACGCCGTCGCCGTGCGCGATGGTCGCCAGTCGCTGTACATGCGTGCCCAGCAGCTCGGCGAAGATCTCGGTCTCCGCCTCGCACAGCTGCGGGAACTTCTCCGCGACGTGGGCGACCGGGCAGTGGTGCTGGCAGAGCTGCTCACCGACCGGTGCGCTGCGCGCCGTAGCAGCGTACCCGTCGGCGCTCAAGGCCTTGGCCAGCGCTTCGGCGCGTTTGTCGGGGCTCACGGCCTCGACGGCCTCGCGGTACGCGCCCGCCTGTGCGGCGATCCGGGCGCGGGCGAAGGCGGCGACCGCCTCGGGCCCGCCCTCCCGCTCGGCGATCCAGCGGAGCGCGTCGGCGGCGAGCTTGTCGTACGACTGGTCGAAGGCGTCGCGGCCGCAGTCGGTCAGCGCGAAGACCTTCGCGGGACGCCCGCGCGTGCGCGTGCCGTACACGCGCTGCTCGCGGGGCTCCACGACGTCGTCGGCGACCAGCGCGTCGAGGTGACGCCGGACGGCCGCCTGGGTCAGTCCCAGCCGGCCGGCGAGGTCGGCGACGGTCGACGGGCCGTGGTCCAGGATGGACCGCGCGACCCGGTTGCGCGTCGAGCGCTCACCGGTCGCGAGTTCCTCCTGAGGGGCCCCCGTGGGGGTCTCCCGAGCCTCGCCGACGTTTTTCACAACGCCATTGTTGCGTAATTCCTCCGGGCCTGACAAGCGCCGTCCGGATCATGGGGCGGTGCCCTGCGTCACTTAGGCGAACCTAATCCGACCTGCGGAAACGATCTTCTGATCGATCATTCGCACGCGTCCGACCAGGCAATTCGCTGGCGTCGTGCGGCCCCTTCGGGAAGACTCCCGGACCATGCCCACACCCCCTCCGACCGGCCCTCTCGTCACCCGGGACAGCATCGCCCGACAGCTGCGCCTGCTGGGTGTCGAGACCGGCGAGACGCTGCTCCTGCACTCCTCGCTCAGTTCCCTCGGCTGGGTGAACGGCGGGGCCGTCGCGGTCGTCCGGGCGGTCCTCGACGCGTTGGGCCCTTCGGGGACGCTGGTCGTCCCCACCCAGACCGGCGACCAGTCCGATCCGGCCCTGTGGAGCGACCCGCCGGTGCCCGAGGAGTGGTGGGACCGCGTCCGCGCCACCATGCCGCCGTACGACCCCCTGATCACCCCCTCGCGCGGGGTCGGGGTGATCCCGGAGACCGTGCGGACCTGGCCCGGCGCCGTGCGCAGCGCGCATCCGCAGACCTCCTTCGCCGCCCTCGGTCCGCTGGCGCGGGACGTCACCGCCGGCCACGCGCCCGACTGCCGGCTCGGCGAGCGCAGCCCGCTGGCCCGCCTGGAGCGGCTGGGCGCCCGGGTGCTGCTGCTCGGCGCGGGCTACGGCGCCTGCACCAGCTTCCACCTGGCCGAGTACCGGATACCCGCGCCCCGCGTCGAGGTCGGCCGGCCCGCCCCCGGCGGAGGCTGGGAGCGGGTCGTCGAGGTCTCCATCACCTCCGACCGCTTCGACGAGCTGGGGCACGACTTCGAGAGGGACCGGCCCGTCCTGCGCGGCCCGGTCGGCGCGGCGGACGCGCGGCTGTTCCCGGTGGCGGACGCGGTGGCCTACGCGGAGCGCTGGCTGCCGCTGCACCGGCCCCGTGAGGAGGAGTTCCCGCACCCCCACGACTGAGCGCCACGGCGTCTCCCTAGACTTTGGACCCATGCGAAGCGAGCCCGTGGTCCAGGTCCAGGCCCTGGTGAAGCGGTACGGCACGAAGACCGCGGTGGACGGCCTCGACCTGGTGGCCGGGGCGGGAGTGACCGCCGTCCTCGGTCCCAACGGGGCGGGGAAGACGACCACGGTCGAGACCTGCGAGGGGTACCGGAAGCCCGATTCCGGCACGGTGCGCGTCCTGGGCCTCGACCCGGTACGGCAGTCCGCGCGGCTGCGGCCCCGCATCGGCGTGATGCTCCAGTCCGGGGGCGTCTACTCCGGTGCCCGGGCCGACGAGATGCTGCGGCACGTGGCGAAGCTGCACGCCCACCCGCTGGACGTGGACGCGCTCATCGATCGGCTGGGACTCGGCTCCTGCGGCCGTACCGGCTACCGCCGGCTGTCCGGCGGCCAGCAGCAGCGCCTCGCGCTCGCCATGGCCGTCGTGGGCCGCCCGGAGCTGGTGTTCCTGGACGAGCCGACGGCCGGCCTCGACCCGCAGGCCCGCCGCGCCACCTGGGACCTGGTGCGGGACCTGCGCGCCGACGGCGTCTCGGTCATCCTCACCACGCACCACATGGACGAGGCGGAGCAGCTCGCCGACGACGTGGCGATCATCGACGGCGGCCGGGTCATCGCCCAGGGCTCGCCCGAGGAACTGTGCAAGGGCGGCGCCGAGAACACCCTGCGCTTCGGCGGCCGGCCGGGCCTCGACGTGGGCTCCCTGCTCAAGGCGCTCCCGGCCGACTGCACGGCCGCGGAGCTGACCCCCGGCTCCTACCGGGTCGTCGGCAAGGTCGATCCGCAGCTGCTGGCCACGGTGACCTCGTGGTGCGCCCAGCACGGCGTGATGCCGGACCGGATCTCGGTGGAGCGGCACACCCTCGAGGACGTCTTCCTGGAGCTGACCGGCAAGGAGCTGCGCTCATGACCACCGCCTCGGGCACCTACACCCCGAAGCCGGGTGCCGCCCCCCTCCCCCGCATGATCGCCGCGCAGGCCGCGCTGGAGACCAGGATGCTGCTGCGCAACGGCGAGCAGCTGCTGCTGACGGTCGTCATCCCGACGCTGCTGCTGGTGCTGTTCAGCTCCGTCGACATCGTCGACACCGGCTCCGGCAAGGCGGTCGACTTCCTCGCGCCCGGCGTCCTGGCCCTCGCGGTGATGTCCACCGCGTTCACCGGCCAGGCGATCGCCACCGGCTTCGAGCGCCGCTACGGGGTGCTGAAGCGGCTCGCCTCCTCCCCGCTGCCCCGCTGGGGCCTGATGACCGCGAAGACGGCGTCCGTGCTGGTCACGGAGGTCCTCCAGGTGATCCTGCTGACGGCGATCGCCTTCGCGCTCGGCTGGTCGCCGCACGGGAACCCGGCCGCCGTCCTGCTCCTGCTGATCGTCGGCACGGCCGCCTTCTCGGGGCTCGGGCTGCTGATGGCCGGCACCCTCAAGGCGGAGGCGACGCTGGCCGCCGCCAACCTCGTCTTCCTGCTGCTGCTCGTCGGCGGCGGGGTGATCGTGCCGCTGGAGAAGTTCGGGCCGGCCGGGCAGCACGTGCTCGGGCTGCTGCCGATCTCCGCCCTCTCGGACGGCCTGCGGGACGTGCTCCAGCACGGCGCCGGGACGCCGTGGGGCGATCTGGGCATCCTCGCGGTGTGGGCGGTGGCCGGACTGGCCGCCGCCGGGAAGTTCTTCCGCTGGGAGTGACCCGGTGCGGGTCCGCCCGGCGGGACTCCGCGACGCGCGTGTGACCGGCCCCTCGTGAACGCGTGCACAAGCGGCGGCCTACGATGGGGGCGTGCCAAAGCTGAACCCGGCCGACGTCCAGGCGGCCCTGCGCAACCCGCTCGCCTTCATCGCCGCACGGTGGACCCCGGCCCCCCGGACCGTCCAGCGGGCGGCCCTCGCCGCGCTCGTGATGTCGGTGGTCATCGTCGTCACCGGCGGCGCCGTACGGCTGACGGGCTCCGGCCTCGGCTGCCCGACCTGGCCCACCTGCACCGAGCACTCGCTGACCACCACCCGGGAGATGGGTTTCCACGGGGTCATCGAGTTCGGCAACCGCATGCTGACGTACGTGCTGTGCGCCGCCGTCGGCTGGGCGATCGTGGCGGCCCGCTCCCGGAAGCCGTGGCGGCGCGGCCTGACCCGGCTGGGCTGGGCCCAGTTCTGGGTGGTCATGGGCAACGCGGTGCTCGGCGGCATCGTGGTGCTGGTCGGTCTCAACCCGTACACGGTGGCCGCGCACTTCCTGCTGTCCTCGGCGCTGATCGCCGTGGCGACGGTGATGTGGCAGCGCACCCGGGAGGGTGACGAGGCGCCGCGTCCGCTGGTCGGCAAGGCCGTGCAGCAGCTGGTGTGGTTCCTGGTGGCCGCCTCCGTGCTGCTCATCGCGGTCGGCACGGTGGTGACCGGGGCCGGTCCGCACGCGGGTGACTCCAGCGAGGTCGACCGGATCCACATCGACTGGGAGAACGTCGCGAAACTGCACGCGGTGCTCGCCTGGATCGTGGTCACGCTGACCTTCGCCCTGTGGTTCGTGCTGAAGGCGGTGGACGCGCCCCGGGGCCCGCTGGCCCGGACCCGGGAGCTGTTCCTGATCCTGCTCGCCCAGGGCGTGATCGGTTACGTGCAGTACTTCACCCACCTTCCCGAGGTGCTGGTGGGCCTGCACATGTTCGGCTCGTGCCTGGTGTGGATCGGCACCCTGCGCGTCCTGCTCTCGCTGCGCGAGCGCCCGCTCGCGGGCCTGGACCTGCCCGGCCCCGCGGCCGAGGCGACGGTCCGCGCGTCCGCCTGACCCACCCCCGCCCGGCTCACCCGTACTCCGTGACCAGCGCGTCGATCGCCGGGCCGAGGTAGGCGCGGGTCAGTCCGGCGCGGCGGGCGAGCCAGGCGTCGCCGGCCGGGGCCGGATCCTCGTAGCGGCGCCGCGCGATGTCCGCGACGACCTCCTCTGGCGCGCCGAGCGCGGAGAGTTCGTCGAGCGCCTCCCGCTTGGAGAGAAGCTTTCCGTCCCGCAGGGTCACGGTGGCCCGGGCGAAGGTCAGCAGCCCCAGGTCGACCCAGACGTCCTGCCGCCACAGCCTGCTCCTGCGCACCGCCGGCCGCCAGAAGTCCCGCTGGTCCCGTACGACGAAGTCGCCGAGCTGCCGGTCCGACACCGGCGGCAGGAGTCCGGCGGGCGCCTCGCCGTGCAGGACCAGTCCGAAGTCGTGCAGCTCCCGGCGGGTGACGGGGGTGACCGGGCGGCGCATCAGGCCGCCGTGCGCCCAGGTCAGGTGCGAGCGGTCCGGGTCGGAGAGGGTGTCCGGGGCGAAGTAGCTGCAGTGGAGCTTCCCGGCGAGCGGTTCCGCGCGCAGCCGCCGGTGCGCCACGGCCACCCGCCAGGCCTGCCGGGGGCCCACGGGCCCGGGCAGTACGGCGATGAGGTCGAGGTCGCTGCGGCCCTCCTGGTAGTCCCCGCCGGCCAGTGAGCCGTGCGCCCACACCGCCAGGGGTGCGAGGGCGGACAGTTCGCGCAGGAAGCGGGCGACGAGCGTGTCGGTGGCCATCGGATCAGTCTGGACAGCGGGCGCCTTCCTGGTACAGGTCTCGTTTCAGCCGGTGCGCCGGGCGGCCGCCGGTACGGCTTCATCCCAGCCCGTACACGCGGCGCGCGTTGTCCGCCGCGATCAGCCGGGCCACCCGCTGCGCGTCCTCCAGGGACCATGCGCCGTCGGCGACCCAGGTGCCGAGGACCCGGCCCAGCGCCTCGCGGAAGAGCCGGGCGCCGACGACGTGCAGCTCGGGCAGGGCGTGGGCGCCGGTCGAGAACAGGATCTTGCCGAAGGGCGCCAGCTCCATGATCTCGGCGAGGACCGTGGCCGCGCGGGCGCCGGTGCGCACGAGCGCCGCGCCCGAGTCGGCGTAGACGTGCGGGAAGACGCCCGCCAGATGGGCGGCGTGACGGTGGTACGGATAGCCGTGCAGCAGGATCAGGTCGGTGCCGAGACCGGCCGTGGCCCGCACGAAGTCGGTGAGCAGCACCGGGTCCGTGCGGTCGATGCGGGAGGCCGGCTCGCCGAGCCCGGCGTGCAGTTGCAGCGGCAGGCCGGAGGCGACGGCGATCCACAGCACGTGCCGGAGGAGTACCGGGTCGGTCAGCGGCCCGCCGACGCGCCGTCCGGCCAGCCAGCGGCCCGCCGCCCCGCGCACCTCCCCGGTCCGGGCGGCTCGGGCGCGAGGGCCAGGCCGTGCCGGAGGCCCGCGACGGAGGTGAAGGCGACGGCGGTCGCGGCGGCGCCGTGGACGGACTCGGCGAGGTTGGCGAGGAAGGCCTCGACGGTGCCGGAGGTGTCGGCGACCTGCTCGGCGAGCAGTTCCAGCCGGACGATCTCGCGGGCGTCGGCGTCGCCGTCGCCGGCCATGTCGGCGGGCCCGGTGAGGTCGCCGGGCAGGCCGGTGTCGACGAGATAGGTGGTGATGCCGCTGCCCCGCAGCAGTCGGCGGCCCGCCTCCAGGACCCCCAGTTCCCGGCGCCGGGCCAGGTAGCGGGCCGGCGGGCAGTGCGGCTCCAGGCCGAGCAGGGGCGGGCACCAGCGCCGTACGGCGAAACCCGTCTGGGTGTCGAAGAGGGTGGTGCCCGGAGCCGGCGGCCCCTCGGTGCGGGCCAGCTGGGCCTCGAAGGTGCCGAGGCCCAGCTCGGTGCGCAGTACGCCGTGGCAGTACTGGTCCACGAGGGACGGCGTCTCGATCATTCCGGCCTCCCCGTGGGCGCTGGCTTCGAGGGGCCTAACGGGGGAACGGGGTGCGAGGTCGCGGCCGAGCCCGGGACTGCGGGTTCTTTGGCGGGTTGAGACCGTATGTGGTTGATCGCACGGTGTCCCGTGCCCGTCCGGTATGCGGCTGCCCGCGGTTTCCCGCGCCCCTCCGGCGCGGGTCGCTCAGCCGCCGACCTGGATGCCGGCCATCCGCTTCCACTCGTACGGACCCGTCCGCACCTTCGCCGCGAACTCGCCGTCGAAGGACTCGTGCACGGTGATGCCGGACTTCTCCACCGCCTGCTCGGCGATGGCGTACGTGGGGGCCACCAGGTCGCCCCAGCCGCCGTCCTCGCCGACGAGGACGATGCGGGCGCCGCGTTCTCCGATGTGGGCCACCTGGCCCTCGGCACCGCCGTGCGCCTTGGAGAAGGCGCTGATCTGCCGGGCGAGCTTCGCCACCTTGCGCTCGGCCTTGGCCTCGGCCTTCGGGTCAACCTGCTGCGTGTCTGCCATGGCCAGGATGCTACCGACGGGTAGATCAAACGGCGACGGGAGGGGTGCGTGGCCTTGACCACGCACCCCTCCCGTCGGGAGAGCAGGTGACGTCAGCGGAGGAAGGGGTCCACCGCGACGGCGACGAAGAGGATCGACACGTAGGTGATCGACCAGTGGAAGAGACGCATCTCCTTCAGCTTGGCGCCGCTCACCTCGGCCTTCGCCCGGTTCTGCAGGCCGTGCGCCTCCCAGAGCCAGAAGCCGCCGGCGGCGAGGGCGACCACCGTGTAGAACCAGCCCGTGTAGCCGAGCGGGGTCAGCAGCAGGGAGACGACGACCATCACCCAGCTGTAGATGACGATCTGCCGCGCGACGACCTTGTTGGAGGCGATGACCGGCAGCATCGGCACGCCCACGCGCGCGTAGTCCTCCTTGACCTTCATGGACAGCGGCCAGTAGTGCGGCGGCGTCCAGAAGAACATGACGAGGAAGAGGATGACCGGCGCCCACGACATGGAGTTCGTGACGGAGGACCAGCCGATCAGCACCGGGAGGCAGCCCGCGATGCCACCCCACACGATGTTCTGCGACGTACGCCGTTTGAGGATCATCGTGTAGACGACGACGTAGAAGAGGAGGGCCCCGAGCGAGAGCCAGGCGCTCAGCCAGTTGACGGTGAATCCGAACAGCAGCGTGGAGACGACCGCGAGGGTGATGCCGAAGACCAGGCACTCGACCGGGCTCACCATGCCGGTGACCAGCGGCCGCTGCGAGGTGCGGTCCATCAGGGCGTCGATGTCCCGGTCGATGTACATGTTGAGCGCGTTGGCGCCGCCGGCCGAGAGGTACCCGCCGACACAGGTCAGCAGGACCAGCGTCAGGTCCGGCACACCCTGCTGCGCCAGGAACATCACCGGAACGGTGGTGATGAGCAGCAGCTCGATGATCCGCGGCTTGGTCAGCGCCACGAACGCCTTGACACGGGCCCCGAACGGCCGATGAGCCGGGCCCTGGCTCGCACCACCGAGCACACCCGATGGACGGGATTCGACGGCCGTCACGCACACCCCTGACAGAGACATCCCAGCAAGCCCCCCCGTGTGAGGTCCCGGTAAAGGCTCGCGCGTACCACGCCACTTTAGACGTTGCCCAGACCCCGGCCTTCGCGGGGGTGGGCTCGTGTTGACAGGGGTCGCTCATCGGCCGCGATCGGGCTCGATTGAGCAGTCAGATGAGCGCCTCCGTATTCATGTGCCGAATGCCTTCCCGGCCAGTCGGGAGGCGGATCGCACGGACTCCCGGCAGTCTGGAAACACTCGAAAAAACGCACGTCCTCACGGGGGTAGGCTCGACAACGGCCGGCGGGCAGAAGCACGCCGGCGGCCGGGTCGCGGGCATGGCCCGAAGACCGGCGACCGACATGTGGAGAGGAGCCCTGACCCAGGGTGAGCACCAAGCCGACCACCACAGACCTTGAGTGGACCGACCTGGACCAGCGGGCCGTGGACACCGCCCGCGTACTGGCCGCCGACGCCGTGCAGAAGGTCGGCAACGGCCATCCCGGTACGGCGATGAGCCTGGCCCCGGCCGCCTACACCCTCTTCCAGAAGGTGATGCGGCACGACCCGGCCGACCCGGAGTGGGTCGGACGCGACCGCTTCGTGCTGTCGGCCGGACACTCCTCCCTGACCCTCTACACGCAGCTCTACCTGGCCGGCTTCGGCCTGGAGCTGGAGGACCTGGAGTCCTTCCGTACCTGGGGTTCGAAGACCCCGGGCCACCCCGAGTACGGGCACACCAGGGGTGTGGAGACCACCACCGGTCCGCTCGGCCAGGGTGTCGCCAACGCGGTGGGCATGGCGATGGCCGCCCGCTACGAGCGCGGCCTGTTCGACCCGGAGGCCCCGCAGGGCGAGTCGCCCTTCGACCACTTCATCTACTGCATCGCCGGAGACGGCTGCCTCCAGGAGGGCATCTCCGCCGAGGCGTCCTCGCTCGCCGGCCACCAGAAGCTCGGCAACCTGGTCCTGCTGTGGGACGACAACCACATCTCGATCGAGGGCGACACCGAGACGGCCGTCTCCGAGGACACCGTCAAGCGGTACGAGGCCTACGGCTGGCACGTGCAGCGCGTCGAGGCCCAGGAGAACGGCGACCTGGACCCGGCGGCGATCTTCGCCGCGATCCAGCGGGCCAAGGCGGTCACCGACCGGCCGTCCTTCATCGCGATGCGCTCCATCATCGCCTGGCCGGCCCCGAACGCCCAGAACACCGAGGCCGCCCACGGCTCCGCGCTGGGTGACGAGGAGGTCGCGGCCACCAAGCGCGTCCTCGGCTTCGACCCGGAGAAGTCCTTCCAGGTCGACGGCGACGTCATCGACCACACCCGCCAGGCGCTGGAGCGGGGCCGGCAGGCCAAGGCGGAGTGGGAGAAGTCCTTCCAGGAATGGCGGGACGCCAACGCCGAGCGCGCCGCCGACTTCGACCGCATCAGCCGGGGCGAGCTGCCCACCGGCTGGGAGGAGAAGCTCCCGGTGTTCGAGCCGGGCAAGGCCGTCGCCACCCGCGCCGCCTCCGGCAAGGTGCTGCAGGCGCTCGGCGCGGTCGTCCCCGAGCTGTGGGGCGGCTCCGCCGACCTCGCCGGGTCGAACAACACGACGATCGACAAGGACAGCTCCTTCCTCCCCGCGGGGAACCCGCTGCCCGAGGCCAACCCGTACGGCCGAACGATCCACTTCGGCATCCGCGAGCACTCGATGGGCGCGGAGCTGAACGGCATCACGCTGCACGGCAACACCCGCGTCTACGGCGGCACCTTCCTCGTCTTCTCCGACTACATGCGCAACGCCGTGCGCCTGTCGGCCCTGATGCATCTGCCGGTGACGTACGTGTGGACGCACGACTCCATCGGTCTCGGCGAGGACGGCCCCACGCACCAGCCCGTCGAGCACCTCGCCTCGCTGCGCGCCATTCCGGGCCTGAACGTGGTCCGCCCGGCCGACGCCAACGAGACCGCGATCGCGTGGCGCGAGATCCTCAAGCGCTACACCAAGGAGTTCGGCAAGGGCCAGCCGCACGGCCTCGCGCTCACCCGCCAGGGTGTGCCGGCCTACGAGCCCAACGAGGACGCGGTCAAGGGCGGCTACGTGCTGTTCGAGGCCGAGGGCGGCGACCCCGAGGTCATCCTGATCGCCACCGGTTCCGAGGTGCACGTGGCCGTCGAGGCGCGTGAGCGGCTCCAGGCCGACGGCGTGCCCACCCGGGTCGTGTCCATGCCGTGCGTGGAGTGGTTCGAGCAGCAGGACCAGGGGTACCGGGACTCCGTGCTGCCGCCGTCCGTCAAGGCCCGAGTCGCCGTGGAGGCGGGCATCGGGCTGACCTGGCACAAGTACGTGGGGGACGCCGGCCGCATCGTTTCCCTGGAGCACTTCGGTGCGTCCGCGGACGGCAAGGTGCTCTTCCGCGAGTTCGGCTTCACTGCCGAGAACGTGGCCGCCAAGGCCCGGGAATCCATCACCGCCGCACAGCGCTGACGCTCATATCGACACGTAGGAGATGTAATTCCATGACAGACGCACTCAAGCGCCTCTCCGAGGAAGGCGTCGCGATCTGGCTGGACGACCTGTCGCGCAAGCGGATCACGTCCGGCAACCTCGCCGAGCTGATCGACCAGCAGCACGTCGTGGGCGTCACCACCAACCCGACGATCTTCCAGAAGGCGATCTCCCAGGGCGACGGCTACGACCAGCAGGTCTCGGACCTCGCCGCCCGCAAGGTCACCGTGGAAGAGGCCATCCGCATGATCACCACGGCGGACGTCCGCGACGCCGCCGACATCCTGCGCCCCGTCTTCGACGCCACCGGCGGCAAGGACGGCCGGGTCTCCATCGAGGTCGACCCGCGCCTCGCGCACAACGAGAAGGCGACCGTCGCCGAGGCCAAGCAGCTCGCCTGGCTCGTCGACCGCCCGAACACCCTGATCAAGATCCCGGCCACCCGGGCGGGCCTGCCGGCGATCGCGTCGACGATCGGCCACGGCATCAGCGTCAACGTCACCCTGATCTTCTCCCTGGAGCGGTACCGGGCCGTCATGGACGCCTACCTCTCCGGTCTGGAGAAGGCCAAGGAGCGGGGCCTCGACCTCTCCCTGATCCACTCCGTGGCGTCCTTCTTCGTGTCCCGCGTGGACACCGAGATCGACAAGCGCCTGGACGCCCTCGGCACCGACGAGGCCAAGGCGCTGCGCGGCAAGGCCGCCGTCGCCAACGCGCGTCTCGCCTACCAGGCGTACGAGGAGGTCTTCTCCTCCGACCGCTGGCAGGCGCTGGAGAAGGCGGGCGCCAACAAGCAGCGTCCGTTGTGGGCGTCGACCGGCGTCAAGGACCCGGCCTACCCCGACACCATGTACGTCACCGAGCTGGTCGCGCCGAACACGGTCAACACCATGCCGGAGGCCACCCTGGAGGCCACCGAGGACCACGGCGAGATCACCGGCGACACCGTCTCCGGCACGTACGAGCAGGCTCGCGCCGACCTCGACGCGCTGGAGAACCTGGGCATCTCGTACGACGACGTGGTCCAGGTGCTGGAGGACGAGGGCGTCGAGAAGTTCGAGGCGTCCTGGAACGACCTGCTGAAGTCCACCCAGGCGGAGCTCGAGCGCCTCGCCCCCACGGAGGGCTGACTTGTCACCCGTTTCCGGTTCCGGAGCGAACCCGCTTCGTGACCCGGCCGACCGACGGCTCCCGCGTATCGCGGGGCCGTCGGGTCTGGTCATCTTCGGCGTCACGGGCGACCTGTCCCGTAAGAAGCTGATGCCCGCGGTGTACGACCTCGCCAACCGGGGGCTGCTGCCGCCGGGCTTCTCCCTGGTGGGCTTCGCCCGCCGCGACTGGGAGCACGAGGACTTCGCCGAGGTCGTCCACGACGCGGTCAAGGAGCACTCGCGCACCCCGTTCCGCGAGGAGGTCTGGCAGCAGCTCATCCAGGGGATGCGCTTCGTCCAGGGCACCTTCGACGACGACGAGGCGTTCGAGCGGCTGCGGGCCACCATCGAGGAGCTGGACAAGGCCCAGGGCACGGGCGGCAACTTCGCCTTCTACCTGTCGGTGCCGCCCCGCTCCTTCCCGGTGGTCATCCAGCAGCTCAAGAAGCACGGTCTCGCCGACCAGTCCGGCGGATCCTGGCGGCGCGCGGTCATCGAGAAGCCGTTCGGCCACGACCTGAAGTCGGCCGAGGAGCTGAACAAGGTCGTGCACGAGGTGTTCGAGCCGGAACAGGTGTTCCGGATCGACCACTACCTCGGCAAGGAGACCGTCCAGAACATACTGGCGCTGCGCTTCGCCAACACGATGTTCGAGCCGATCTGGAACCGGTCCTTCGTGGACCACGTGCAGATCACCATGGCCGAGGACATCGGCATCGGCGGGCGGGCCGGCTACTACGACGGCATCGGCGCCGCCCGTGACGTCATCCAGAACCACCTGCTCCAGCTCATGGCCCTGACGGCCATGGAGGAGCCCGCCTCCTTCGGCGCGGACGCACTGGCCGCCGAGAAGGAGAAAGTGCTCGGCGCCGTACGGCTGCCGAAGGACCTGGGCAGGTCGACCGTGCGCGGTCAGTACGCGGCCGGCTGGCAGGGCGGCGAGAAGGTCATCGGCTACCTCGAAGAGGAGGGCATCGACCCGAAGTCGAAGACCGACACGTTCGCCGCGATCAAGCTGGAGATCGACAACCGCCGCTGGGCGGGCGTCCCCTTCTATCTGCGCACCGGCAAGCGGCTCGGCCGCCGGGTGACGGAGATCGCGGTGGTCTTCCAGCGGGCCCCGCACTCCCCCTTCGACCACACGGCGACGGAGGAGCTGGGCCAGAACGCGATCGTGATCCGCGTCCAGCCGGACGAGGGCATCACGGTCCGCTTCGGCTCCAAGGTGCCGGGCACCTCGATGGAGATCCGGGACGTCTCCATGGACTTCGCCTACGGCGAGTCCTTCACCGAATCCAGCCCCGAGGCGTACGAGCGCCTGATCCTGGACGTGCTGCTGGGCGACGCCAACCTCTTCCCGCGCACGGAGGAGGTCGAGCTGTCCTGGAAGATCCTCGACCCGATCGAGGAGTACTGGGACAAGCACGGCAGGCCCGCGCAGTACCCGTCGGGCACCTGGGGTCCCGTGGAGGCGGACGAGATGCTCGCACGAGACGGACGGAGCTGGCGCCGGCCATGAAGATAGATCTGACCGACACCACCGCCGGCGAGATCAACAAGGCGCTCGTCCAGGGCCGCCGCGCCATCGGCACCCCCGCCGTCGGCATGGTCCTGACCCTCGTCATCGTCACCGACGAGGAGAACGCCTACGACGCCCTGAAGGCCGCCAACGACGCGTCGCGCGAGCACCCCTCGCGCACGCTGGTGGTCGTCAAGCGGGTCTCCCGCACCCCGCGCGACCGCACCTCCTCCCGCCTCGACGCCGAGGTGCGGGTGGGTGCGGACGCGGGCACCGGCGAGACGGTCGTGCTCCGGCTGTACGGCGAGGTCGTCGCCCACGCCGACTCGGTCGTCCTGCCGCTGCTGCTGCCGGACGCGCCGGTCGTCGTGTGGTGGCCGGTGAACGCCCCGGTGGACCCGGCGAAGGACCCGCTGGGCGCGCTCGCCCAGCGCCGGGTCACCGACACCTACGCCGCCGAGCAGCCGGTGCGGGAGCTGTCCGCCCGTGCCGCGGCCTACACGCCCGGCGACACCGACCTGTCCTGGACCCGGATCACCCCGTGGCGCTCCATGCTCGCGGCGGCCCTGGACCAGGTCACCTGCGAGGTGCGGGCGGTCGAGGTGGAGGGCGAGGAGTTCAACCCGAGCTGCGAGCTGCTCGCGATGTGGCTCGCCGACCGGCTGGACGTGCCGGTGAAGCGGTCGCTGTCGGACGGTCCGGGCCTCACCGCGGTCCGGATGGAGACGACCAGCGGTCCGATCGCCCTGGACCGTGCGGACGGCTCGCTGGCCACGCTGACCATCGAGGGCCAGCCGGCCCGAGCGGTGGCGCTGAAGCGGCGGGACACCGCCGAGCTGATCGCGGAGGAGCTGCGCCGGCTGGACCCGGACGACACCTACGCGTCGGCGCTGCGCTACGGCGTGGAGCGCCTCGGCACCGTCCCCGGGCAGTCCGCGGAGCGGTCCGCCGACTCGGCCGGCTCCGGTGACGAGGCGGTCGCGGAGCAGCGGCCGGTCGAGGAGGCCGCGAAGGCTCCGGCGAAGAAGGCCGCGGCCAAGACCGCGAAGAAGGCACCCGCGAGGAAGGCGGCGGCGAAGTGAGCACTCCGCAGCTGGTCGTCCACCACGACAAGGAACTGATGGCGCAGGCCGCCGCGGCCCGCCTGATCACGAAGATCGTGGACGCGCAGGCCTCCCGGGGCGCCGCGTCCGTGGTCCTCACGGGCGGCCGCAACGGCAACGGCCTGCTGGCTGCGCTGGCTGCGGCGCCCGCCCGCGACGCCATCGACTGGGGCCGGCTGGACCTGTGGTGGGGCGACGAGCGCTTCCTCCCCGAGGGCGACCCCGAGCGCAATGTCACGCAGGCCCGTGAGGCGCTGCTGGACTCGGTGCCGCTGGATCCGGAGCGCGTGCACGCGATGCCCGCCTCCGACGGTCCGTACGGCGCGGACGTCGAGGCGGCGGCGGAGGCCTACGCGGCGGAGCTGGCGAAGGCGGCCGGGCCGCAGGACCACGGGCCGGTGCCGGCCTTCGACGTGCTGATGCTGGGCGTCGGTCCGGACACCCATGTGGCCTCGCTCTTCCCGGAGTTGCCGGCCGTGCGGGAGACCGAGCGGACGGTGGTCGGGGTGCACGGCGCGCCCAAGCCGCCGCCCACCCGGATCACCCTGACCCTTCCGGCGATCCGGTCGGCCCGCGAGGTGTGGCTGCTCGCGGCCGGCGAGGACAAGGCGGAGGCGGCGGCCATCGCGCTGTCGGGAGCGGGCGAGATCCAGGCGCCGGCGGCGGGGGCGTACGGCCGTTCGCGCACGCTGTGGCTGCTGGACGCGGCCGCGGCCTCGCAGTTGCCGCGGTCGCTGTATCCGCCGGCTTCACCATGAGCCGGTGAACCGGTGATGCGCTGAATCTCCGGAGAACGAGGGCGGCAGGGAACGACTCCCTGCCGCCCTCGTCGTTGTCGTGCGCTGACTCCCCCTCAGCGAGTACTCAGCGAGTCCTTCACTCTCTCCACGAAACATTCATACAACACTCAACTTGTGTGTAAGCTCCTGAGCGCATCGATCGCACCACTGAGGGGGGACCTCATGCGCATACGCTTCGCCCTGGCCGCCACCGCCGCCGCCGGAACGCTCGCCGTCGTCATCGCCGCTCCGGCCCAGGCCACCGAGTACTCCTCGGCCCTGAAGATCAAGGGTGTCCAGTACGACGCCCCGGGGCGGGACTCGAACAACTGCACCACGGGCAACAGCAAGAGCGAGTACCTGACGATCAGGAACTACTCGCGCACGGCGAAGGTGAACCTCAAGGGCTACGTCGTCAAGGACGCCACCGGCAACAGGTTCACCTTCCGCTCGAACCACTACCTCGAGCCCGGCGACTACGTGAAGCTGCGCGGCGGCCACGGCACCGACTCGGACGCCAAGAACGTCGTCTACCGCCAGAACTGCAACTTCATGTGGAACAACGACAAGGACACCATCTACCTGTCCAAGCCGTCCGGCGCCCACGCGGACACCCACGCCTACAGCAAGTCGAAGGACGACCGCGACGGCAACGGCTACATCTCCTTCCACTGACAGAACGTCATCCGGGGAGAGTGACCGTGCACAGGTACAAGAACGCGAGCCGGCGCGTGCGGACGTGGGCGGTGGGCGTGGCCCTGCTGGCCGCGGGTGCGGCCGGCTGCGGATCCGCGGACGACGGCGCGGCCAAGGCGTCCACGCCGGCGCCCCGCCCCACCGTGACCGTCACCGCGACGGCCACGGTGACCACTTCGCCCGAGCCCGGGCCGACGGTCACGAAGACGAAGACCGTCAGGAAGCCCGGACCCACCGTCACCGTCACCAGGGCCGCCGCCGGCACGGTGCGCAGTGACACCAGCGGCACCGGTTCCGGCTCCACCCACACCGGCACCTGCTCGATCGTCTCCAACGCGGGCAACTGCTACTCGGCGGGCCAGTTCTGCCGCAACAGCGACCACGGGGCGACGACCACCACCGCGAGCGGCAGCCGCATCAGATGCGCCTACAGCTCCAACGCGTGGCGCTGGACGTACGCGTGAGCCCGGCGGGCCCGGTCACTTGACCGAGCCCGCCATCACGCCCTGGACGAAGTGCCGCTGGAAGGCGAAGAAGACCACCACCGGCACGATCAGGGACAGGAAGGCGCCCGGCGCCAGGACGTCGATGTTGCTGCCGAACTGGCGGATCTGGGACTGGAGCTGCACGGTCAGCGGCTGGGCGGAGCTGTCGGCGAAGAGCAGGGCGACCAGCATGTCGTTCCAGACCCACAGGAACTGGAAGATGGCCAGCGAGGCGATGGCCGGGCGGCCCACCGGCAGGACGAGCCGGGTGAAGATGCGCCACTCGCTGCCGCCGTCCATCCGTGCCGCCTCCAGCATCTCCTTCGGCATCTCGGCGAAGTAGTTGCGCAGCAGGAACACCGCGAACGGCAGCCCGTACGCCACGTGGAAGAGGACCACTCCGGGGATCGTGCCGAACAGGCCCAGTTGGCCGAAGAGTTTGGCCACCGGCAGCAGACCGATCTGCACCGGCACCACCAGCAGGGCCACCACCAGCAGGAAGAGGGGCTCCCGGAACGGGAAGTCCAGCCAGGCGAAGGCGTATCCGGCGAGTGCCGCGATGACGACGACCAGGGTGGTCGCCGGCACCGATATCAGCACGGTGTTCCAGAACGCCTGGGTCATGCCGGAGTTCTTCAGCAGCGCCGAGTAGTTGTCGAAGGACAGCTGCCCGGGACTCGCGAGCGCGGTCCACCAGCCGCCCTTCGCCGTGTCCTGTGCCGAGCGCAGGGAGGACAGGAACAGCCCCGCGAGCGGGGTCAGCCAGACGAGGCCGATCACCACCAGGAAGGCCTGCACCAGTCCGTTGCCCAGGCCCCGCCTGATCGCGTTCATCGCTGACTCCTTCGGAAGCGGCGGACGTTGAACACCATCGCGGGAACCACCAGGAGCAGCAGGAGCACGCCGAGGGCACTGCCGAGGCCCTGGTTGTTGCCGCCGCCGAAGGACACGAGCCACATCTGGGTGGCGAGGACGGTGGCGTCCTCCTGCACCGGTCCGGGGGCGATGATGTAGACGAGGTCGAAGACCTTCATCACGTTGATCACGAGGGTCACGAAGACCACGGTGAGCACGGGGGCGAGCAGGGGAACGGTGATCCGGCGGAAGATCTGCCACTCGTTCGCGCCGTCCATCCGGGCGGCCTCCAGCGCGTCGCGCGGCAGCGTGGCGAGTCCCGCGCCGATCAGCACCATCGCGAAGCCCGTCCAGATCCACAGGTACGCGCCGATGATGGCGGGGGTGACGAGGGTCGGGCCGAGCCAGGAGACACCCTGGTAGGGCGCGGCGAAGTTGGCCGCCGGCAGCCTCACGGTGTACGAGCCGCCGGCCAGACCGGGGAAGCGGAAGGAGCCGTCGGCTGCGCTCGTCGTGCTCGCGACCGGGTGGCCGTCGCGCAGCGCCTCGACCTTCATGCCGGGCAGGCCGCTCTCCCGGGCGTCGACCTTGCCCTGCCTGCCGCTTCCGCCGGGGGTGAAGTCGAGATAGACGACACCGCGCACCTCCTTGGCGGAGACCGCGTGCGAGGCCGCGGTCCGCGCGGGTTCGGTGCCGGCGGGCAGGTCCTTGGGCAGCACCCCGACCATGGGGATCGCCACCGACTCGCCGGGCGAGACGCCCGCGCGGGTCAGCCAGGAGCCGTCGCGGCCCTGGTCCAGCAGGCCCACCCGGCCTCGGGCCGTGGGATACGTCGATGTGCCCGTGAAGGCGTCGTGGACGGAGACGACGGCCGCGTTGAGCACACCTTTGTCCGGGTCCTCGTCGTAGGCGAGCCGGAAGATGATGCCGGCGGCCAGGAAGGACACCGCCATCGGCATGAACAGCAGCAGTTTGAAGGCGGTGGCCCAGCGGACCTTCTCCACCAGGACGGCCAGGATCAGGCCGAGCCCGGTGAGCAGTGCCGGGGCCACCACCACCCAGATGGTGGTGTTGCGGATGGCCTTCAGCGTGGCCGGGTCGCGGAACATCTCCGCGTAGTTGCCGCCGCCGACGAACCGGGTTCCGGAGGCGTCGAAGAAGCTGCGGCCGACGGAGAACAGCACCGGGTAGACGACGAGCGCGCCGAGCAGGAGCAGCGCGGGGAACACGAAGAGCAGGGCGATCAGCCGGGCGCGCCGCCGGCTGCGGCGCCCGCGCGCCGCGCCGGCGGCCCGCGGGCCCGCCTGCTCCTTGACGAGTGTGGCGGTCATGATGCTGCCGTTCAGTCCTGGTAGGCCTTGGCCGCCGCGGCTTCGAGCTTCGCCGCGGTCGCCTTCGGGTCGGAGGGGTCGCGCAGGAAGTCCTGGAGCAGCTTCCACTCGCCGGTGCCCTTGGTGCCGCCGAAGGCCGCCGGGGCCTGGTCGGACATGTCGAAGCGGACCGTGTCGCCCGCGTCGACGAGGGACTTGGCGGTGGCGCGGGTGACGTCGTCGCCGTATTGGGCGAGGTCGAGCTTCTTGTTCGGGGAGAGGAAGCCGCCGGCCTTCGCCCACACGGCCGCCGCCTCCGGGGTGGCGAGGTACTCCAGGAGCTTCATGCCGGCCTTGGCGTTCTTGGCGTCCTTCAGGACGACCGCCGCGTCACCGCCGCTGACGACGGGTGCCGTGCCGCCGCCGACCGCGGGGAAGGGGAAGAAGTTCGCGTCCTTGCCGATGGCCTTGCCGAACTGGTCGTGGGCGACACCGGCGACGAAGTCGCCCTCGTAGACCATGCCGGCCTCGGCCTTGGGCCCGAAGACCTTCTCCACCGAGCCCGGGAAGTCGGTGTTGAGGGCCTCCTTCTGGCCGCCCGCGATCAGCTGCTTGTCCTTGAACAGCTTGCCGAGGGTGGTGAGCGCCTCGACGACCGAGGGGTCGCTCCACTTCAGCTTGTGGGCGGCGAGGGCGTCGTACTTCTCGGGGCCGGCCTGGGAGAGGTAGATGTTCTCGAACCAGTCGGTGAGGGTCCAGCCGTCCTGTCCGGCGACGGCGAAGGCGGCGAGACCGGAGTCGGACACGGTGTGGCCGGCCTTGAGCAGCTCGTCGTACGACTTCGGCGGCTTGACCCCGGCCTGGGTGAACGCCTCGGGGCTGTACCAGACCGTGGACTTGTGGGCGGCCTTGAAGTAGAGGCCGTAGAGGGTGCCGTCGACGCTGCCGTACTTCTTCCACACCGGCGCGTAGTCCGCGCTGATCGTCTTCTGCGCGGCCGGCGACAGCGGCTTCAGCCAGCCCTTCTTCGCGAACTGCTGGAGCACGCCGACCTGCGGGACCATGACGACGTCGGGCGCGTTGCCGCCCTCGATCTTGCTGCCGACGACGGTGGAGACGTTGTCGCCGGTGGACACGAACTGGGTCTTGGCACCGGTCTTCTCGGTGAACGCGTCCAGGACCTTCTGGAAGTTCTTCTGCTCGCTGCCGGACCAGACGCCGGCGACGGTGACGGTCTGGCCGTCAAGGGCCTTGTCACCCCCGCCCGCGGAGACCGGGCCGCCGCCGCAGGCGGTGGCGCCGAGGGCGAGGACGAGGGCGGTGCAGCCGGTGAGCAGAGTCGTACGACGTCGCATCATCGTTGATGTCCCTTCGGGGGAATGGGCGTTGACGGGTGGGTTCAGAGGTCGTTCAGCCACCAGGCGGCCGTGGAGCCGGGCAGGACGCCGGGCGGGCAGGGCTCGCTGGAGAGCAGGGGGGTGCCGGAGACCGGCGCGGGCGTGGGGGCCGTACCGAAGTTGACGGCGCAGACCAGGCCGTCGCCGCGGACGAAGCCGAGGACGCCGGGCGGGGTGTCGAGCCAGCGCAGCGTGCCCTCGCCCAGTTGCGGCAGGGAGTGCCGCAGCTGGAGTCCGTCGCGGTACAGGTGCCAGAAGGAGCGGGTGTCGGCGAGGGCGCGGTCGGTGGCGTACTCGGCGAAGTACTCGGGCTGCGGCAGCCAGGGTTTGGCGCCTTCGGCTCCGGAGGTGAAGCCGAACGGGGAGGCCTGCCCGGACCAGGGCAGCGGCACCCGGCAGCCGTCGCGGATGCGGGCGCGGCTGCCGGTGCGGTGGAAGATCGGGTCGGTGAGCACGTCGTCCGGCAGGTCGACGACCTCGGGCAGGCCCAGCTCCTCGCCCTGGTAGATGTACGCGGCGCCGGGCAGCGCGAGCATCAGCAGGGCGGCGGCGCGGGCCCGGGCGGGGCCGAGGCCGCTGCCCTCGGTGGCGGGCTCGCCGTAGCGGGTGACGGTGCGGACCTGGTCGTGGTTGTTGAGCACCCAGGTGACGGTCGAGCCGGTGCCCGCGATGTCCTGCATGGCCTCGGAGATGACCTTGCGGAAGGAGTCGGGGTCCCAGGGGGCGCCGAGCAGGTCGAAGAAGAAGGCCTGGTGGAGTTCGTCGGGGCGGACGTAGAGCGCGTGTTCGCGGGCGGTGGGGACGGAGACCTCGCCGACGAGGAGGCGTTCGCGGCCGTCGCGCTCGCGGTACTCCTCGCAGACGGCCCGCCAGGCACGCCACACCTCGTGCACCTCGGGCTGGTTCCAGGCGAGCGGGTTGACGGAGTCGCGGGTGCGGGCGTCGGCCTCCGGGTCGTCCGAGTCGGGCAGCGCGGGGTGCTTGTACAGGCCGGCGGCGACGTCGATGCGGAAGCCGTCCACGCCCCGCTCCAGCCAGAACCGCAGGACGCGGTCGAACTCGGCGGGGACCTGGGGGTCGCGCCAGTTCCAGTCGGGCTGCTCGGGCGTGAACATGTGCAGGTACCACTGGCCGGGGCGGCCGTCGGGCTCCGTCACCCGGGTCCAGGCGGGGCCGCCGAACATCGCGTGCCAGTTGTTGGGCGGTTCGCCGCCGTCGGGGCCGCGGCCGTCGGCGAAGTGGAAGCGGGCGCGGGCCGGGCTGCCGGGCCCGCTCGCCAGCGCCTCGCGGAACCACGGGTGCTCGCTGGAGCAGTGGTTGGGGACGATGTCGAGGAGCACCTTGACGCCGAGGCGCCGGGCGTCCGCCATCAGCAGGTCGAACTCGGCGAGGTCGCCGAAGAGCGGGTCGACCCCGCAGTAGTCGGCCACGTCGTAGCCGTGGTCGTGCTGGGGCGAGGGGTAGAACGGGCTCAGCCAGATGCCGTCGACGCCGAGCTTCTTCAGGTACGGCAGCCCGGCCCGGACGCCGGCCAGATCGCCGATGCCGTCGCCGGTGCTGTCCAGGAAGCTGCGGACGTAGACCTGGTAGATCACCGCGTCGCGCCACCAGTGGTACTTACTCAACATGCATGCATGTTAGGTAGGCGTGTCGCGAAGGTGTCAATGAAAAGAACGGAAGCTACTGGAGAGTTGACCCGTCAAAGACGGACGTAAGGGGGCAGCCCGAACCCAGATGAGATCTCCGCGTTACCTAACAAGTAACTAGCGACTGGAGATGGCAGCCAGCTCGTGCGCCAGCCGGCGCACCGCCGCCTCGGGCGTCTCGCGCCCGGTGAGCGCGTCCTGCACGACCGCCTGGACCGCCAGGCTGACCTGGTCGTAGTGGGCGCTCTTGGGACGCGGCTCGGCGTGTATCACCGCGGTGCGCAGGGTCGGCAGATAAGGGAACTGCCGGATGAGCGCGGGGTCCTGGTACAGCGCGGCGCGTACGGGGGGCAGCGCGCCCCGGGTGAGCACCTGGCGCTGGACGGGCGCGCTGGTGAGGTAGGAGATCAGCCGTGCGGCGGAGTCGGGATGCCGGGCGTGGCTGTTGACGGCGAGGTTGGAGCCGCCGAGGACGCTCTTCCCCGGCCCGTCGGGTCCCGGCAGCGGTACGGCGCCGATCCTCCCGGCGACCTTGGACCCCCGGGCGGAGGCGACGGCGTACGCGTAGGGCCAGTTGCGCAGGAAGAGCAGCTTTCCGTCCTGGAAGGCCTGCTTGGACTCCTCCTCCTTGTACGTCAGCGCCTGCCTCGGGATCCAGCCCTCGCGGATGCCGCGCGCGAGGAAGCCGATGCCCTCGCGGGCCGCCGCCGAGTCGACGGTGACGCGCTTGCCCTCGGCGCCGAGGATCGTGCCGCCCGCCGAGTACACGGCCTCGGCCGCGTTCACGGTGAGGCCCTCGTAGGGCAGGAACTGGCCCGCGTAGCCGCCGAGTCCGTGTTTCGGCGCGATGGTCTTCGCGTCCTGCTCCAGCTCGGCCCAGGTACGCGGCGGGGGTACTCCCTCCTCGGCCAGGACGTCCTTGCGGTACAGCAGCAGCCCGGCGTTGGTGACGTACGGAACGGCGTACAGGTGTCCGTCGTAGGTCGCCGTGCGCACGACCGGGTCGAGGAAGCTCTTCAGCGGGAAGCGGCCGCGTTCCAGCGGGCGGATCCAGCCGGCCGCCGCGAACTCGGAGGTCCAGTTGACGTCGATGTTCAGGACGTCGAAGCGGCCCCGGTCGCCGCCGCGCAGGTCGGTCGTCATCTGGGCGTGGGTCTCGTCGGCGGAGTCCGGCAGCTCGACGAGCGTGACCTTCTCGCCGGGGTGGGTGCGGTTCCAGCCCGCCAGCAGGGGGCCCAGATAGTTGGTGAGATCACCCGCGGTGGCCAGGGTCAGCGGTCCGCGCCCGGTGGCGCTCCCCTGTTCCGCGCGGGCGCCGGAGGCGACGTAACCGGTCATGACCACGGCGAGAACGAGCAGGCCCCTACCGGCGGCGCGTATCCACCGCATAGGTTCCTCCCTGTACACCGGCGCCGCGAGCACCCTCGCCCGTGGGGTCAGAGGCCATGTATACCTGTTAGGTATGGGCGATACTAGGGCCTGGAGCACATTGAGCAGACAGGAGGACAGCACGAGTGCGCCTGCCCCTCCTGGCTCTCCTCGCCCGTGGTCCGGCCCATGGCTACGAGCTCAAACAGGACCTTGAGCAACTGCTGGGCTCCGCGTACCCTCAGCCGAACGTCGGCCAGATCTACGTCACCCTCGGCCGCCTCGAGAAGACGGGGCTGATCGAGGGCGAGGACGTCGAGCAGTCCAGCCGGCCCAACAAGAAGGTCTACCACCTCACCGACGCCGGGCGGGAGGCGCTGCACGCCTGGTTCGAGGAGACCGAGGACGAGCCGCGGGTGCGGGACGAGTTCTTCATGAAGCTCGCCCTCGCCCCGCAGACCGGTCTCGCCGACCAGATCGCCCTCATCAACCGGCAGCGGCGCCAGTACCTCAACACCATGCGTGACCTGTCGAAACTCGCCGCGGCCGAGAACCGGGACAACCGAATCGCCCACCTGCTGATCGAGGGCGCCATGCTGCATCTGCAGGCCGACCTCGACTGGCTGGAGCGGTGCCAGGAGGAACTGGAGGAGCTGGAATGAGCGACGGCTCTGCCGCTCCCCTGCTGCGCGCCGAGGGGCTGGTCAAGACCCACCACGGCGAGGGCGCGCCCGCGCGTGCCGTACGCGGGGTGGACCTGTGCGTCGAGCGGGGCGAGTTCGTGGCGATCACCGGCCCGTCCGGCGCCGGGAAGTCGACGCTGCTGCACCTGCTGGGCGGGCTGCAGCGGCCGGACGAGGGCAGCATCTGGCTCGACGGGCGGTGCACGGACTCGTTCGGCGAGGCCCGCTGGGCGGTGGAGCGCCGCCGGGCCATCGGGATCGTCTTCCAGTTCTTCAATCTCGTGTCGAACCTGTCCGTCGCCGACAACGTGGAGCTGCCCGCGCTGCTGGCCGGCGTCCCGCCGAAGAAGGCCCGCGCCGAGCGCGAAACCCTCCTCGCGGAGCTGGGCCTCGCGGGCAAGGAGCGCAGCATGCCCGGCGAGCTCTCCGGTGGCGAACAGCAGCGGGTCGCGCTCGCGCGGGCGCTGGTCAACCACCCGCCGCTGCTGCTCGCCGACGAACCCGCCGGCAGCCTCGACAGCAAGGGCACCCGCGAGGTGATGCGGCTGCTGTCCCACTTCCACGGACGCGGGCAGAGCATCGTCCTCGTCACCCACGACGCCCGGCTCGCCAGCGCCGCGGACCGGGTGATCAGCTTCTTCGACGGCCGGATAGCCGACGACGCCGCCCTGGACGCCACGCCGTCCCGGCGCCGCGGCATCTCCGGTGTGCTGGAGCTGAGGGACTGATGGCGCGGCTGACGGCTCGGCGGACGGCGCCGCCGGCGACCCGGCCGGGAGGGCCGCCGACCGACCGCGCGACCGGCCGTACGAGCGGCCTTGCGACCGCTTCCCGTGGGGCGAGGGGCTGAGGCGCGTGCGGGCCACCCTGCGCTGGGCGCACTCGGATCTGCGCACGCACCGCGGCGAGGCGCTGTTCCTCGTGCTCGCCACCGCCGGCATCGTCGCCTCCCTGCTGCTGGCCACCGCCCTGTTCGGCTACGCCACCAATCCCTGGCAGCGGATCTTCACCCAGGCCCGCGGCGCGCACGTGTGGCTGCACACCGCTCCCTCGGCGGACGCCCGCAAGCTGTCCCGGCTGGACGGCGTCGAGTCCGTCGCCGGTCCCTACCGCACCGAGGCCGCCACCGTCTCCTCCCGCGGCACCCGTGCCTCCGTGGAACTGCGCGGCACGCCCGCACTGCCCTCGATCGGCCGCCCGCTGGTCACCACCGGGCGCTGGCTGGACCCGGCCGAACCGGACGGGGTGGTGCTGGAGACCGGGCTCGCCCGGGCCCTGCTGGCCGAGCCCGGGGACACGCTGACGCTGCCCGGCACCGCCCGCACCCTCACCGTGGAGGGCGTCGCCGACAGCGCCGAACCGCACTACAGCCCGGGTGAGCAGCCGGGTCTGGTGTGGGCGCTGCCGTCCGCCGTACGCGCACCCGCGGGCCGGGTGATCGGCCTGCGGCTCGACGATCCGGCCGACACGGACTACGCCGTGCAGCGTGCCGTGACCGTGCTGGGCGCCGGCGCGGTCGGCGAGGTGTCCACCTGGCAGCAGGCACGCGCCGAGGCCCAGGGCGACGACCGGCTGCTCGGCCAGGTCCTCGGCCTCTTCGGTCTGGGCGCGCTGATCGCCGCGGGGCTCGCGGTGCACGGCGCGATCGCCACCCGCATCCGCGGGCACCTGCGGGACCTGTCGGTGCTCAAGGCGATCGGCTTCACACCCGGCCAGGTGGTGCGGATCTTCCTCCTCCAGCATCTCGCGTACGCCCTGCTCGGCGCCGTGGGCGCGGTCGCGCTCACCGAGGCACTGGGCCGCCGGGTGCCCGGACGGCTCGGTGACGCGGTGGGGGTGTGGCAGGGGCTGCCCGGACACACCCTGGCGCTGTTCGTGGTGCCGGTGGGCGCGGTGCTGTTCATCGGCCTGACCACCGGGCTCGCGGCCTGGCGGGCGGGGCGGGTGCCGCCCGTGCCGGTGCCGCGCAGGTCCGCGCCGGCGGGCGGGCGGCTGACCCCTCTGGCCCGGCGGGCGCTCGGGCTGCGGTTGCCGGCCGCGCTGGTCCTCGGCTGCCACAAGGCGTTCGCGGGGCGCGGCCGGTCCCTGGCGACCGTGGCCCGGCTGACCCTCCCGCTGCTGCTGATCGTGGTGGCGCTGAGCGCGTGGACCACGATCGACCGGTTCCACAGCAGTCCCGGGCGGGTGGGGCTGCCGACCACGCTCACCGTCCGCTCCGACGGCGACGACGGCACGGCGGACGTGCAGGCCGGCCTGACCCGCGACCACCGGGTCGCCGCCGCCTACCCGGGCGTCGAGGTGGCCGCGCTGGTCCCCGGCCAGACCGGGACGATCGCCCTGCGCGGCATCGGCACCCACGCGGAGCCCTACCCCTGCGCGCTCGCCGAGGGCCGCGCCGCGCGCGGACCGGACGAGGCGGTGGCCGGCCAGGGCCTGCTGGACCTGCTGCACGCGCGGGTCGGCGACTGGGTGCGGATGACGGTGGGCGACCGCCCGCAGATCCTGCACATCGTGGGCCGCAGCCTCGAACCGCAGAACGCCGGCCGGGTGGTGACCACCACCCTGGACACCCTCCGCGAGAACGATCCCGAGGTGTCCCCCGCCTTCTACGAGCTGCGCCTGCGCGCCGGGGCCGATCCGATGCGGGTGGCCGCCGCGCTCACCGAGGCCGGCCAGGGCCATCTGGACGTGCATCCCGTGACGAACCCCGCCGACGGGCTGTCGCCGCTGCGCGCGGTCGTCGCCGGGCTGATCGCCGTGCTGGCCCTCATCGGACTCGTGGAGCTGCTCACCGCGATCGGCGGCAGCGTCCGCGAGGGCGAGCGGGACGTGCTGGCACTGCGGGCGATCGGCATGTCGCCCCGGCAGATCACCGCGATCACCGTCACGGCGACGAGCTGTACGGCCCTGGCGGCGGCCGTCGCCGCCACGGCCCTGGGGCTGCCGCTGGCCCGCAGGCTGATCGACGCCCAGGGCGACTCCAGCGGCATCGGGGCCGGGATCGCCCAGTCCCCCTCGCCCGGGCTGCTGTTCCTGGTGCTCCTGGCCGCGGTGCTGGGGGCGGCGGGCCTGGCCGCGCTGCCGGCCGCGCGCGCGGCCCGGCGGCGCCTCGCGGACACGCTCAGCGCGGTCTCCTGAGACCGGCTCGGCAGGACACCCGGCTCAGAAGGGGATGTCCTGCCACTGCCGCGGCCGGTTGCGGATGTCGGACAGCAGCTTGCCGA
The DNA here is from genome assembly GCF_025642175.1 of Streptomyces albidicamelliae. Lineage (NCBI taxonomy): Bacteria > Bacillati > Actinomycetota > Actinomycetes > Kitasatosporales > Streptomycetaceae > Streptomyces > Streptomyces albidicamelliae. The sequence goes on from NZ_CP106795.1 coordinate 2,317,630, forward strand.
ACACCTTCCCGTCGAAGAGCAGTCCGTTGTACTGCGCCGGGATGCGCACCCCCTCGATCTCGGCGGTGGGGGTGCCGGGCCCCCGGGGGTCCTTCTCGCCGCCCGCCTTCTCGTACCGCTTCTCGGCGGCGGTCACGAACGACCGGTACTTCATGGTGCGCACGGCCGAGTCGAACTCCGGCCCGCGCAGCCCGTCGACCTGCCCGGCCAGCGCGAGCAGGCGGGCGTCGGTGAAGCCGTCGACGCTCTCCTCGGGCTGGTTGGCGTACAGCAGGTCGTGGTACTCGGCGAACTTCCCGGCGTCCAGGGCGGCCCGCAGGGCGTTGACCGCCTTCTTCGAACCGGAGCCGCCGAGGCGGTCGTCGAGGAAGGAAGCGAGGGTGTACTGGACCCTCGTCTCCCGCCGGATGGTGGCCTCGCGCAGCTGCGGAGCGCCGCCCTCGGTCTCGAACTCCTCGCACACCGGGCAGCGCGGGTCCTCGTACAGGCGGACCGTCACCGGCGCGTCGGGGTCCCCGACCGTGACGGTCGTCCCGTCCGCCTCCAGCCGCTCCGGTACCTCGGACAGTCCCGCGTAGGCCGGATGGGCCGTGAAGGTGGCCGCGGGAGCGCCGTGCTCCCCCTTCGACGGGCGGTATCCGCTGCCGCAGCCCGCCACCGACATCCCCACCACGGCCACCGCGACCGCCGCGGCGAACCCCCTGCGCATCATGCGTGCGTCCTCCCCTGGATCAGCGGAACCCTAGGGGATGCGCGGCGCGAACGCACAGCGGATATCGCCGGGCGGGCGCGGCCCGGGTGGTCAGCCGCGTTCGCGCAGCTCCCGGTACCTGCCGACGAGTGCCTTGGTGGAGGGGTCGAGGCCGGGGACGTCGGCGCCTTCGGTGAGGGCGGGTTCGACGCGTTTGGCGAGGACCTTGCCGAGTTCGACGCCCCACTGGTCGAAGGAGTCGATGTTCCAGATCGCGCCCTGGACGAACACCTTGTGCTCGTACAGCGCGACGAGCTGGCCGAGGACCGAGGGGGTCAGCTCCCGGGCCAGGATCGTGGTGGTGGGACGGTTCCCGGGGAACGTGCGGTGCGGGACCTGCTCCTCCGCGACACCCTCCGCACGGACCTCCTCGGCGGTCTTGCCGAACGCCAGGGCCTGCGTCTGCGCGAAGAAGTTCGCCATCAGCAGATCGTGCTGGCCCCTCAGCCCACCCCGCAGCTCACCCACCGGACGGGCGAACCCGATGAAGTCCGCCGGGATCAGCTTCGTGCCCTGATGGATCAACTGGTAGTAGGCGTGCTGCCCGTTGGTACCCGGCGTGCCCCACACCACCGGACCCGTCTGCCAGTGCACCGGCTCACCGTCACGCTGCACCGACTTGCCGTTGGACTCCATGTCCAACTGCTGCAGATACGCCGTGAGCCGCGACAGATAATGCGCGTACGGCAGCACCGCATGCGACTGCGCGTCATGGAAGTTGCCGTACCAGATCCCCAGCAGCCCCATCAGCAACGGCGCGTTCGCCTCCGCCGGCGCGCTCCGGAAATGCTCGTCGACCAGACGGAAACCCTCCAGCATCTGCCGGAACCGCTCCGGACCGATCGCGATCATCAACGACAGCCCGATCGCCGAGTCGAAGGAGTACCGGCCCCCCACCCAGTCCCAGAACTCGAACATGTTCGCCACGTCGATACCGAACTCCGCCACCTTCTCGGCGTTCGTCGACAGCGCCACGAAATGCCGCGCCACCGCCGCCTGATCACCCAGCGCGTCCAGCACCCACGAGCGGGCCGACGTCGCGTTGGTGATCGTCTCGATCGTCGTGAACGTCTTCGACGCGATGACGAACAGCGTCTCCGCCGGATCCAGATCCCGCGTGGCCTCGTGCAGATCCGCACCGTCCACATTGGACACGAAACGCACCGTCAGATCACGGTCGGTGAACGCACGCAGCGCCTCGTAGGCCATCGCCGGACCCAGATCCGACCCACCGATCCCGACGTTGACCACGTTCCGGATCCGCCGGCCGGTATGACCGGTCCACTCACCCGAACGCACCCGCTCCGCGAAAGCGGCCATCTTCTCCAGCACGGCGTGCACACCGGGCACGACGTTCTCACCGTCGACCTCGACCACCGCGTCCCGCGGCGCACGCAACGCCGTGTGCAGTACCGCCCGGTTCTCGGTGACGTTGATCCGCTCACCACGGAACATCGCGTCCCGCAACGCGAAGACGTCCCTCGCGGCGGCCAGCTCGCGCAGCAGCCGCAGCGTCTCATCGGTGACGAGGTGCTTCGAGTAGTCGATGTACAGGTCGCCGACCTGGAGCGTGTACGCGTCGCCGCGCTGCGGATCGGCGGCGAACAGATCCCTCAGACGGGTGTCCGCGAACTCCTCGCGGTGCTTGGCGAGAGCGGCCCATTCGGGCGTGTGGTTGAGCCTGGTACGGCCGTCTGCGTTCATTTCCGACCTCAGCCTTCTTTCCTGCACCTGTCCTGCTGCGTACCTTGCCCGCTGCCGGTCCCAACCTAGTTGATCACCACGCGGGAGGAGCGCTCGCGACGCTGTCCTCACGGGCAACAACAGGTACGTCCGGGCGGCGCGCCGGTATCAGCGCGGTGACGGCCGACGCGAAGAGCACGACGGCGAGCAGGGCCGGCCCGTTCGGCCCGTACACCCGGGCGGCCACTCCGCCGAGGAGGGCACCGAGCGGGGCGCCGGAGGTCGAGGCCGTGCGGAACGCGGAGGGGGCGCGGCCCACCATGGCGGCGGGGCTGCGCTACTTCATCAACGTGACCGAGTACGCCGTCATGGCGGCGGCGTATCCGCTGCCGCCGGCGTGCAGCCAGCGGGTGACGTGCGGTCGAAGGGGCGGACGAGGGCGCCCATGCCGACGTTGCACAGGGTCGTCGCCACGCCGACCGCGCGCAGCGCCCGGTCCCGCCATGGGGGCGCCCTCGTCCGCCCCTTCGACCGCAGCCACGCGTCCCCCTCACGATGTGCCGTTGTGGCCAACCGTAGGGGGCACCACTGACAAGGGGCCGTCCGCGGCGGGGCGAGACGGCTTCGGCCAGGAGCCCGCAGGCGCCCGGCCGATGAGAAGTTCTAGATCTCGCCCCGCAGTTTGGCGAGCGCCTCGGCGAGGATGGCCTCGCCGTCCGCGTCGCTGCGCCGCTCCCGTACGTACGCGAGGTGCGTCTTGTACGGCTCGGTGCGCGGCGGGTCCGGCGGGTTGTCCCGGTCCTGGCCGGCCGGGAAGCCGCAGCGCGGGCAGTCCCAGGTGTCGGGGACCTGAGCGTCGCTGGCGAAGCTCGGCTGGGTCTCGTGCCCGTTGGAGCACCAGAAGGAGATGCGCAGACGCGGCGCGGACTCGCCGCGCTCGGCCTCGCCCATCGGCCCCGCACCGACCCGGCTTCCTCGGATCGCGTTGCCACTTGCCACGGTCGTAACTCCCTGCGTGATGGTGCCGCGAAGCGAGTCGGCGTTCCGCTTCGCCGCGAGCGCCTCAGTCTACGTAAGGCCCAACGCGCGTCCAGCGATTGGAGTTACCGGCCCCATATCCAGACGCAAGCCCCATGATAGGCCGCGCTCAGGAGCGCGTACCGAACATGGGGCGTTACGTGCGGAATATGCGTGATGTGCCTGCTGTGCGAATCAGCTGTTCGTCTTCATCAGCATGCCGAGGACGATGATGCACGCGAACCAGCACAGACCGATCACGATGGTGATCCGGTCGAGGTTGCGCTCGGCGACCGAGGAGCCGCCGACGGAGGACTGCATGCCGCCGCCGAACATGTCGGAGAGGCCGCCGCCCTTCCCCTTGTGCATCAGCACCAGCAGCATCAGCAGCAGGCTGAAGACGATCAGGGCGATCGAGAACCCCAAAACCACGGCTGGACCAACTTCCTCGGATTCGGATGGACTGCGGGGGCACAGCGTCTTGGCTGCGCCCCCGCAAGGGTACGACGTATCGCCGCTACCGCCTACTCACGGACATGATCACTGATCGCGGAAACGCACGATCTTGACGAACTCGTCCGCGTCCAGCGAGGCGCCCCCGATCAGGGCTCCGTCGATGTCGGCCTGGGCCATGATCTCGGCGACGTTGCCCGCCTTCACGGAGCCGCCGTACTGGATGCGGACCTTGTCGGCCAGCTCCTGCGAGTACAGCTCGGCGATCTTGGCGCGGATGGCGGCGCAGACCTCCTGGGCGTCCTCGGCGCCGCAGACCTTGCCGGTGCCGATGGCCCACACGGGCTCGTAGGCGATCACGACGGTCTCGGCCTGTTCGGCCGGGAGGTCCTTCAGGCCGCCCTCGACCTGCGCGAGGGTGTGGGCGACGTGGTTGCCCGCCTCGCGGACGTCCAGCTCCTCGCCCACGCACAGGATCGGGGTCAGGCCGTGCTTGTACGCGGCCTTGACCTTGGCGTTGACCAGCTCGTCGGTCTCGTTGTGGTACTGGCGGCGCTCCGAGTGGCCGATCGCCACGAAGGTGCACTTCAGCTTGGCCAGCATCGGGCCCGAGATCTCGCCGGTGTAGGCACCGGAGTCGTGCTGCGAGATGTCCTGGGCGCCGTACTTGATCCGCAGCTTGTCGCCGTCGACCAGGGTCTGCACGGAGCGCAGGTCGGTGAAGGGCGGCAGGACGGCGACCTCGACGGCCTCGTAGTCCTTGTCGGCCAGGGCGAAGGCGAGCTTCTGGACGTGTGCGATGGCCTCGAGGTGGTTGAGGTTCATCTTCCAGTTGCCCGCCATCAGCGGCGTGCGCGTGCTCATGTAGGTCAGTCCTCCAGTGCGGCGAGGCCGGGGAGCGTCTTGCCCTCGAGGTATTCGAGGGAGGCGCCGCCACCGGTCGAGATGTGGCCGAATGCGTTCTCGTCGAAGCCGAGCGTACGCACGGCCGCGGCGGAGTCGCCGCCACCGACGACGGTGAAGCCCTTCGATCCGACGAGGGCCTGGGCGACCGCCTTGGTGCCCTCGGCGTAGTCGGGGTGCTCGAAGACGCCCATGGGACCGTTCCAGAAGACGGTCTCGGCGTCGGCGAGCTTCGAGGCGTACAGCTCTCGGGTCCTCGGGCCGATGTCCAGGCCCTCCTGGTCGGCGGGGATCTTGTCCGCGTCGACCACGGTGTTCTCGGTCGGCGCCTTGGTCTTCAGGTCCGGGAATTCCCGGGAGACCACGACGTCGACGGGGAGCAGCAGCTCCACGCCCTGCTTCTCGGCGCGCTCCAGGTACTCGGTGACGACCGGGACCTGGTCCTCCTGGAGGAGGGAGATGCCGACCTCGTAGCCCTTGGCCTTGAGGAAGGTGTAGGCCATGCCGCCGCCGATGAGCAGCCGGTCGGCCTTGCCGAGCAGCTGGTCGATGACGGCGAGCTTGTCGGAGACCTTGGCGCCGCCGAGCGCGACGACGTAGGGGCGCTTGACGTCCTCGGTGAGCTTCTTCAGGACGCCGACCTCGGTGGCGATGAGGTAGCCGGCGTAGTGCGGCAGCCGGGCCGGGAGGTCGTAGACGGAGGCGTGCTTGCGGTGGACCGCGCCGAAGCCGTCACCGACGTAGACGTCGGCGAGGGCGGCGAGCCGGTCGGCGAACTCGCCCCGCTCGGTGTCGTCCTTGGAGGTCTCGCCGGGGTTGAAGCGCAGGTTCTCGATGACCGCGACCTGGCCGGGCTGGAGGCCGTCGACGGCGTCGTGCGCGGCGGGGCCGACGGTGTCCTGGGCGAAGGCGACCGGGGCGCCGAGCAGTTCACCGAGGCGCTCGGCGGCGGGCAGCAGCGAGAAGGCGGGGTCCGGGGCGCCCTTGGGGCGGCCCAGGTGCGAGGCGACGACCACCTTCGCGCCCGCGTCGGCCAGTGCCTTGACGGTGGGCAGGACGGCGCGGATACGGCCGTCGTCGGTGATCGTCCCGTCGGCGAGCGGCACATTGAGGTCGGCGCGGACGAATACCCGCTTACCGCTCACGCCGTCGGCGAGAAGTTCGTCGATCGTCTTCATTGAGTGGACTCCTGAGGAGGGCTCGTGGTGCACCTGATCGTAAGAGGACGTGGTCCGGGCGTGGGACAGGGCCCGGACAGCGCGACGGTGCGCTGCCCGAGCCCTGCTCTCACTTCAAGGTCCTGCTTCGACGATCAGAGCTGGTCGCCGACGAAGACCGTGAGGTCCACGAGGCGGTTGGAGTAGCCCCACTCGTTGTCGTACCAGCCGAGGATCTTCACCGAGTTGCCGTCCTGAACCATGGTCAGGGAGGAGTCGAAGGTGCAGGAGGCCGGGTCGCCGACGATGTCCGAGGAGACGATCTCGTCCTCGGTGTAGGCCAGGAAGCCCTTGAGGTCGCCGTCCTCGGAGGCCTTCTTGAACGCGGCGTTGACCTCGTCCTTGGTGACCTCGCGCTGGAGCTGCACCACGAGGTCGGTGGCCGAGCCGGTGGGGACCGGGACGCGCATCGCGATGCCGTCCAGCTTGCCCTTGAGCTGCGGCAGGACCAGGGCGGTGGCCTTGGCGGCGCCCGTCGTGGTCGGGATGATGTTCTCGGCGGCGGCACGGGCGCGGCGCAGGTCCTTGTGCGGGAAGTCCAGGATGCGCTGGTCGTTCGTGTACGCGTGCACCGTCGTCATCAGGCCCTTGACGATGCCGAAGTTCTCGTCGAGGACCTTCGCCATCGGCGCCACACAGTTGGTGGTGCAGGAGGCGTTGGAGATGACGTTGTGCTGCGCCGGGTCGTACTTGTCCTGGTTGACGCCCATGACGATGGTGATGTCCTCGTCCTTGGCCGGAGCCGAGATGAGGACCTTCTTGGCGCCGCCGGCGAGGTGCTTGGCGGCGTCGTCGCGCTTGGTGAAGATGCCCGTCGACTCGATGACGATGTCGACGCCCAGCTCGCCCCAGGGGATCTCGGCGGGGTTGCGCTCGGAGAGCACCTTGATGGTGTGGCCGTCGACGGTGATCGTGTCGGCGGTGTGGGTGACCTCCTGCTTGAGGCGGCCCAGGATCGTGTCGTACTTCAGCAGGTGAGCGGTGGTGGCGGTGTCACCAAGGTCGTTGACAGCCACAACTTCGATGTCGGCACCCTGCTCCAGCAGCGCGCGGAAGTAGTTACGCCCGATACGGCCGAAGCCGTTGATGCCTACGCGGATCGTCACGAACCGATCTCCTCGTTGGTACGCCGGCCATGCGGTGCCGGCGAGCTGTATTTGGGATGTCCCCGACCACCCCCGACCCTACCCCTCCGGGGCCCCCGAGGTGACATCGAGATGCCGCATAGAGGGCAGGCGTTCCGTACCCGTCGGTAGGGGTACGGAACACCAGGGATCGACTGTGGTTTCGCCCGTATTCCTTACAGTTTGCGGCCCGTTTTCGGCGCCTCTTTCACTCGTTCGTGAGCGGGTCTGCTCACCTGTCGACTACCCCGTTCCGCACCCCTGAGAGGGGGTTCCGCTCACCTGTTTCACTCACCGGCCGAGCGAGGTGAACGCCTTCCTCAGCAGCGCCGCCCGATCGGCCGCGGAGGGCACCTGTTCGATGCCGAACCCGAGCAGCACGGTGTCGCGGGTGGTGACCGCTCCGTACGTCTGGAACAGGGTCCCGGTGCGCGTCCAGTCCTTCAGCACCGCCGGGCTGCCGGGCGGCGGTCCGGCCGCCTTCCACGCCCCCAGTGACGACTCGAAGCCCTCGGTGTCCCTCACCGTGGTGCCGGTGACGAGCGAGGCGTCGTCGGCGAGCACGCCGTGGCCGCCGCTGCCCGGGTCGGTGACGTAGCTGATGGAGAGCTCCACCGTCCTGCCTGCGTACGCGCTCAGGTCGAAGCTCACCTGCTGCCAGCCGGCGGAGCTGCCGGTGAGGCTGTTCCACGTGCCGGTGGTGCCGCTCGCGGCGCAGGCGTTGCCGGACAGCGTCAGATAGTGCTTGAGCCACGGGTGCTCGCCGATCAGGAACCCGCCCCCGCACTCGGCCGGCACCGCCGTCTTCGTGGCCCCGGATGCCTCCGGCAGGGTCGTCCAGTCGTCGGCGCCCACGGTGTGCGCCTCGACCACCGCGTGGTCGTAACCGGGTTCGGTGTCCCACAGCAGCCGGGTGCTCAGGGCCGGCCGGTCGGCAGCGGTGACACCGGTGAGGTCGATGGTGCGGGTGAGGCGCTTGTAGGCGTCGTCGGTGTGGACGGCGGCGGCCATGCCCGAGCCCGCGTACGGCCCGTACGGGTTGACGGTCCCGGCGAACCGGCCCGCGCCCGCACTGCGGAACTGCGGATACCTGGAGGCCGGCAGCTCGTCGGAGGTGACGCCGTACGTGCCGGCCCGGTCCAGCGGGTTGCCGGGGGCGTCGGCGAGGGCGGCGCTGAGGCCGTCGAGGCCACCCGTCCCGGTGAAGCCGGTGGCCCCCTTCGTCGACGTGCGGCTGTACGCGCCCAGGTAGTACTGGCTGAAGTCGTCCGACAGGGTGCCGTCGCCGAGGTCGACGCTGCCGCCGGCGAGTTCGCCGGCCTCGATCAGCCGGCCGCCCTCGTTGAGGTAGGCGCGCAGCTGGAGCTGGACGGGGTTGCCCGGGCCCTTGGCGCCGGAGTAGTGCACGACCGTGCGGAAGTGCTTCAGCACGTTGAGCGCGTCCGGCACGCCCCGCGTGGCCACGTCCCACACGAGCGCCCGGTGCCCGGCCGCCTTCAGCGCGTCCGCGTACGTGCGTGCCTGCGTGGCGGTCGCGCCCTCCTCGGCGACCACCAGGGTGTCCGCCCGGGGCCGCTCGGCGACGGTGTACGTGAAGTGGGTGCTGGAGACCTTCTTGCCGCCCCTGGTCCGGCCGGTGAACCACACCTCGACCTTGTCGCCCGGCTCGCCGTCGCGCACCGCGGCCCGGTACTCGTCGAAGTAGAGGTCGTCCTCGCCGCCGTAGACCTCGCCGCCCTTCCAGTGCCTCAGCGCCCGGTCGTGGGTACGGCCGCCGTCGACGCGGTACTTGAGCTCCTTGTCCCGGATCGCCCTGCGCACGACGACCGAGACCTGCTGGTCCGCGCCCCGCGAGTACGACGTGGTGAACGCGGCCGGGGTGAAGTCGGCGGCGCTCAGCCCGACCGTGGAGACCGGCCGGTCCGGGTGCGCGGCGGTCTCCGCGACGGAGAGCGCGAACGGGACGTTCTTGGCGAACTCCTGCTGGATCAGCTTCTCGTCGTCCGGGAAGTTGAAGACCGACCGGCAGTCCGCGGCCTTCCAGGCGTCGTCCGGATCGACGTCCGACGCGGTCTGACACGTCGACATCTCGGGGGTGAACATCGCCATCCCGTTGACGTTGGACGCCTGGCCGTCCGCCTCGCCGTTGGTGGTGTACAGCTCCGAGGAGACCTGTGAACGGTAGCCGGGGATCGCCGGGTTGTCGGGGGTGCCGGCGAGTGCCTTGTAGAGGACGTCGTCCGGGGTCGGGGTGGCCACCTGCCAGCCGACGCCGTAGAGGAGGAGTTCGGCGGCGGAGTGGTAGTTGATGCCGTACGTGAACCCGACGCGCTTCTCGAAGGCGTCGAGGGCCCTGGTCTCGGGCTCGGAGGCGGGGCTCGCGCCACGGTAGGTCTGGCTGGTGGGGTTGGGGGACGAACCCTCGTCGTCGTAGCCCCACTTGTAGGCGAAGTTGCGGTTGAGGTCGACGCCGTCGCCCGTGCTGATGGCGCCGTCGCCGTTGACGTCCCGCAGGTTCTTGCGCCACAGGCGGTTGTCGGCGCTCTTGAACGTGTAGTCGTAGCCGTCGGGGTTGGCCGAGAGCACGAACCACAGTTCCGTCGAGTCGACGATCTTCCTGACGCGCTTGTCGGTCCGGTAGTGGTCCAGGTAGTAGTGCATCAGCCGGCGGGTCATCTCCGGCGTGATCCATTCGCGCGCGTGCTGGTTGGACATGTACAGCACGGACGGCTTGGAGCCGTCCTTGGACTTGCGGGCGTTCCTGGTCAGCCTGAGCGCGAGGATGTCCTGGCCGTCGACGGTCTTCCCGATGGACTCGACCTTGGTGAGACCGGGGTTCGCCCGGGCTGCCGCGAGGATCTCCTGCCGGAGCCCGCCGCTCCCGCTGTAGGGGCGGAACACGCCCTGCGCGGCGTCCTCCACGCGTGCCTCCGCCTTCGCGGAGAGGGTGTGCTCGGTGAGGTCGACGCCCTGTTTCCGGAGCTTCGCGGCCTGCTGGTCGGTGAGGTAGACCTCGACCCGGGTCCTCCCCCGCGCCGCGGTCTGCTCGCCGAGTTCGTGGCCGTCCTGTCCGGCCTTGAGGAGCAGGGGTACCTGCTGCTTGGTGACGTCGGCGCGGAAGACCTTGACCTCGTCCTGGTCGGACGTCGCCGGGTTTCCGGTCTGTGCCTGGGCTACGGGTGCAAGACTCGCTCCGCCGATGAGAAGCGCGCCGACAGCGAGGATCGATCTCGCCCTGTGTCTCATGAACCCCCCTAGCGGTGGTCCGCCACGGCGGCGAACAGGTTGCCAGGCTCATGTCACTCGATGATCGAGTCAAGAGTGCCTCACGGACACGCGAACAGCGGCTCGCCCGGCCCGGAGATGCCGGTGCCGACGGATCCAAGTGGCCGTCGGCACCGGGGTGTTGAGGTGGTCAGCCCGCGAGGTTGTCCGCGAGCTCCTCCGAGAGGTTGGCCTCCGTGCCCGGGATGCCCAGGTCGGACGCGCGCTTGTCGGCCATCGCCAGCAGCCGGCGGATACGGCCCGCGACCGCGTCCTTGGTCAGCGGCGGGTCGGCGAGCGCGCCCAGCTCCTCCAGGGAGGCCTGCTTGTGCTCCATGCGCAGCCGCCCCGCGGCGGCGAGGTGCTCGGGGACCTCGTCCGCGAGGATCTCCAGAGCGCGCTGCACCCGGGCGCCGGCGGCCACGGCCGCGCGGGCCGAGCGGCGCAGGTTGGCGTCGTCGAAGTTGGCGAGCCGGTTCGCGGTGGCCCGCACCTCGCGGCGCATCCGCCGCTCCTCCCAGGCCAGCACCGACTCGTGCGCGCCGAGCCGCGTCAGCAGCGCGCCGATCGCGTCACCGTCCCGGACGACCACCCGGTCCACGGTCCGCACCTCGCGGGCCTTGGCGGCGATGGAGAGCCTGCGGGCGGCACCGACCAGCGCGAGCGCGGCCTCCGGCCCGGGGCAGGTCACCTCCAGCGAGGAGGAGCGGCCCGGCTCGGTCAGCGAGCCGTGCGCCAGGAAGGCTCCGCGCCAGGCCGCCTCGGCGTCGCAGGTGGCCCCGGACACGACCTGCGGGGGCAGACCCCGGATCGGCCGGCCCCGGCCGTCCACCAGGCCCGTCTGACGGGCCAGCTGGTCACCGCCGGCGACGACCCGCACGACGTACCGCGAGCCGCGCCGCAGCCCGCCGGGAGCCATCACGATCAGCTCGGAACTGTGGCCGAAGATCTCCAGGATGTCCCGCTTGAGACGCCGGGCCGCCATCGCCGTGTCCAGCTCCGCCTCGATCACGATGCGCCCGCTCACCAGGTGAAGGCCGCCGGCGAACCGCAGGATGGCGGAGACCTCCGCTTTCCTGCAGCAGGTGCGGGTGACGGGGAGCCGGGAGATCTCGTCCTTCACCGCTGCCGTCATCGCCATGGGCCGATCCTTCCATGCATCCGAAAAATACGGTCGTACGCGGCGGCCAACAGCTCCGGGTCGTGCCGGGGGCTTCCGTCGGTCCGGGCGACAGGCGCCAGCTCGACCGCGGCTCCCAGCCGCTTGGCGGCTTCGGTGAGCGAGTCGCGGTCGGGCACGGCGGCCTCGTCGGCCAGCACCACGTCCAGGGCGAGTTTAGGGGCGTGTCGCCCCAAAACCTCCAAATGACGCTGCGGGGAGAAGCCCTCGGTTTCTCCCGGCTGCGGAGCGAGGTTCAACGAGAGGACCTTGCGCGCCTTGGTCTCGGTGAGCGCGTCCAGCAGCTCGGGCACGAGCAGGTGCGGGATCACCGACGAGAACCAGGACCCGGGTCCCAGCACCACCCAGTCGGCGTCCAGCACCGCGGCCACCGCCTCCGGCACGGCCGGCGGGTCGTGCGGCAGCAGATGCACCGACTGCACCTCACCGGGCGTGAGCGCGACGGTCGCCTGACCGCGCACCGTGTCCACGTCCTCCGGCCGCTCCGGGTCGTGCCCCTTGACCAGGGCCTGCAACTCCAGCGGCACGGCGGACATGGGCAGCACGCGCCCGTGCGCGCCGAGCAGCTTGCCCACCAGGTCCAGTGCCTGCACATGGTCGCCCAGCTGCTCCCACAGGGCGACGATCAGCAGATTGCCGACCGCGTGGTCGTGCAGGTCGCCCTGGGACTGGAAGCGGTGCTGGATGACCCGGGCCCAGGTCTGGCCCCAGTCGTCGTCGCCGCACAGCGCGGCCAGCGCCTTGCGCAGGTCGCCGGGCGGCAGCACGCCCAGCTCGTCGCGGAGCCGGCCGCTGGAACCGCCGTCGTCGGCCACGGTGACGACGGCGGTGAGGTCACCGGTGATCCGGCGCAGCGCGGCGAGCGAGGCGGACAGGCCCATGCCGCCGCCGAGGGCGACGACCTTGGGCTGGGTGCCGCGCCGGCGGGGCCGGCCGCCGCGGGCCTCGACGGGCCGCGCCGTCCGCGACTCGGCCGTGGCGCGGCTCGAGCGGCCCTCCGGCACCATCCGGCGGAGCCTGCTGAGCCGCCGTGTACGTTCCGTCATTCCCGTCCCATGTCCCGGTGCACTACCACCGTCTCCACGCCCTCGGCCGCGAGGCGCGCGGCGAGCTTCTCCGACATCGCGACCGAGCGGTGCTTGCCGCCGGTACAGCCGATGGCGATGGTCACATAGCGCTTGCCCTCGCGCCGGTACCCGGCGGCGATGAGCCGCAGCAGCTCGGCGTACCGGTCGAGGAACTCCTTGGCGCCGGGCTGGTTGAAGACGTAGGCGGCGACCTCCTCGTTGAGGCCGGTGTAGGGGCGCAGCTCCGGGACCCAGTGCGGGTTGGGCAGGAACCGCATGTCCGCCACCAGGTCGGCGTCGACCGGCAGGCCGTACTTGAAGCCGAAGGACATGACGGTGGCCCGCAGCTCGGGCTCCTCCTCACCGGCGAACTGCGCGTCCATCTTGGCGCGCAGCTCGTGCACGTTGAGGCTGGAGGTGTCGATCACCAGATCCGCGTCGCCGCGCAGCTCGCGCAGCAGCTCGCGCTCGGCGGCGATGCCGTCGACGATCCGGCCGTCGCCCTGCAGCGGGTGCGGGCGGCGCACCGACTCGAAGCGGCGGACCAAAGCCTCGTCGGAGGACTCCAGGAAGACGATCCGCCGGGTGACGTTCTTCGCCTCCAGGTCCGCCAGCGACTCGCGCAGGTTGTCGAAGAAGCGGCGGCCGCGGACGTCCACGACGACGGCGATCCGCGCCACGTTGCCCTGGGAGCGGGCGCCCAGCTCCACCATGGTGGGGATGAGCGCGGGCGGGAGGTTGTCCACGACGAACCAGCCGAGGTCCTCCAGACACTTGGCGGCCGTCGACCGGCCCGCTCCGGACATGCCGGAGATGATCACCAGCTCGGGGATGGCCGCCTCGGGGGCTGTGGCTGTCTCGCTGCCCGTACTCACCTGTGCTCCGTTGTCCTGAACCGTGTCCTGCGCGGCCGTGTCCCGGACGGCATCGTCGTCCGTGCCGCCGTGCGCCCGATCCCGCGGCGCCGTGGGCTGTGTCTCGTGCTCGGTCATGTCTCCTGCCCCCGTCGTTCGTCCGGGGCGCCCGCGGTCACGGGCTCCCCCGAGGAACCCCCCGTCGTGTCGGGTTCCTCGTCCTCAATGATCTCTCCGGTCGCCGTGTTCACGGCGGGTGCGGCCGGGGCCGCGCGGAGGAGGGCCACGGCGATGGTCTCGGCCGTCTTCCGGCCTATCCCGGGCACTTCCTGGATCTGCTCGATTGTGGCGGACCGCAGCTTCTTCACCGAGCCGAAATGCTTGATGAGCGCCTGTTTGCGGGTCTCGCCGAGGCCGGGCACGTCGTCGAGCGGGCTGGAGCGGAAACGCTTCGCGCGTTTGGTGCGCTGGTAGGTGATCGCGAACCGGTGGGCCTCGTCACGGACGCGCTGGAGCAGGTAGAGACCCTCGCTGGTGCGGGGCAGCACCACCGGGTCCTCCTCGTCCGGCACCCAGACCTCCTCAAGTCGCTTGGCGAGGCCGCAGACGGCGATGTCGTCGATGCCGAGCTCGTCCAGCGCCCGCTGGGCCGCCGCGACCTGCGGCCGGCCGCCGTCGACCACGACGAGCTGCGGCGGGTAGGCGAACTTCTTGGGGCGGCCGTCGTCGTCCTTGAGGGAGCCGTCGACCACCTCCTCCTCCAGACCGCGGGTGACCGTGTCCGGGCCGGTGAGAGCAGTGTCCCCGTCGGCCAGCGCGCCGTCGGCCCCGCTCCCGTCGGTCCACTCCCCCGTCTTCTCCTTCTCCGCGAGGTAGCGCCGGAAGCGGCGGGTGATCACCTCGTGCATGGAACGGACGTCGTCCTGCCCGGCGAAGCCCTTGATCTGGAAGCGGCGGTACTCGCTCTTGCGCTGCAGACCGTCCTCGAAGACGACCATGGAGGCCACCACGTCGTCGCCCTGGAGGTGGGAGATGTCGTAGCACTCGATCCGCAGCGGGGCGCTGTCCAGGTCGAGGGCCTCGGCGATCTCCTCCAGCGCGCGCGAGCGGGTGGTCAGGTCGGAGGCGCGCTTGGTCTTGTGCAGAACCAGGGACTGCTGGGCGTTGCGCTGCACGGTCTCCATGAGCGCCTTCTTGTCGCCGCGCTGCGGGATGCGCAGCGAGACGTTCGACCCGCGGCGGGCGGTCAGCCACTCCTGGACCGGGTCGAGCGGCTCGGGCAGCGCCGGGACCAGGACCTCCTTGGGCACGGCGTCCCCGGTCTCCTCGCCGTACAGCTGCTGCAGGGCGTGCTCCACCAGGGCGCCGGTGGTGACCTCCTCGACCTTGTCGGTCACCCAGCCCCGCTGGCCGCGCACCCGCCCGCCGCGCACGTGGAAGATCTGGACGGCGGCCTCCAGCTCGTCCTCGGCGACGGCGATGAGGTCGGCGTCTGTCGCGTCGGCGAGCACGACCGCGTTCTTCTCCATGGCCTTCTTCAGGGCCCCGATGTCGTCGCGCAGGCGGGCGGCCCGCTCGTACTCCATCTCCTCGGCCGCCTCCATCATCTGCCTCTCCAGACGGCGGAGGTAGGTGCCGGTGCGGCCGGCCATGAAGTCGCAGAACTCCTCGGCCAGTTCCCGGTGGTCCTCGGGGCTGATCCGGCCGACGCAGGGCGCGGAGCACTTGCCGATGTAGCCGAGCAGGCAGGGCCGGCCGGTGCGGGAGGCGTTCTTGAAGACGCCGGCGGAGCAGGTGCGCACCGGGAAGACCCGCAGCATCAGGTCGACGGTGTCCCGGATGGCCCACGCGTGGGCGTACGGGCCGAAGTACCGGACGCCCTTCTTCTTGTGACCGCGCATCACCTGCACCCGCGGGAACTCCTCGTTCATCGTCACCGCGAGGTACGGGTAGCTCTTGTCGTCGCGGTACTTGACGTTGAACCGGGGGTCGTACTCCTTGATCCAGGAGTACTCCAGCTGCAGGGCCTCCACCTCCGTGGACACCACGGTCCACTCCACGGACGCGGCGGTCGTCACCATCGTCCGGGTGCGCGGGTGCAGGTTCACCAGGTCCTGGAAGTAGTTCGCCAGGCGCTGGCGCAGGCTCTTCGCCTTTCCGACGTAGATCACCCGGCGGTGCTCGTCGCGGAACCTGTACACCCCGGGAGTGTCCGGGATGTCTCCCGGCCTGGGGCGGTAGCTGGAGGGGTCGGCCATGTCTCACACCCTACTGGCGCGCACCGACACCGCGTCGGGCCTGTGGACAACGCCCGCCCCGCCCGGCGCACCACCCGGGAGGTGCGGGCTTCCCGGTCTTTCCCAGGCAGCCCTCCCGAGGCGCGCCGGCCCTCCTACCGGCGCGTTTCGGCCATGCCGGGACCGTCCGGCTCTCCCGCCGGCTTCCGGCGCGGCGCCGTTCGGCCCGGTCCGGGCGAACCCGCACCGGTCCTCCGGCACCCGCCGAGGGGGCCACTGTCCGGCCAGGACTGTGCGACGGGCGGGTTCCAGGTGTTGTCGGTGTCTGGTCAACACGCTTCAATGCACGGGAATCGGGGCGGTGCGTGCCCGCGGACGGGGGCGCGGCACGCACGGCCACGGGCGCCCATAGCGCTCACGGGTGTGGCCGCGCCCACACCCGCGCAGACGGTCTGACCAGCCGTAGTGACACTTCACAGAGAGGCCCCTCGGCATGCGGCATGCCACAGAGCACGCGGACTTCCCCACCGCGGAACTGGACACGGCTTTGCGGGGCGGCCCCTTCCACGTGGCGCTGCGCGCCGCGATCGCCGCACGCGGACTGCCACTCCAGCGCGTCCAGCACCACCTGTCGCGGTACGGGGTCAAGGTCGGGGTGACCAGTCTCAGTTACTGGCAGCAGGGAGCGCGCCGCCCACAGCGCCCCGAGTCGCTCCGGGCGGTGCGGGCGCTGGAGGAGATCCTGCGTCTGCCGGACGAGTCACTGATCCGGCTGCTCGCCGAGTCCGACGACCGCGCGACGGCCGGCCGCCCGGCGGGCCGCTCCTACCGCTCCCTGATCGAGGCCTCGGACGTCCAGGACCGGCTCCGCGCCGAGCTGGGCGGGTCCCTGGACGGCGGGCTGCACACCCTCGGTCACCATGAACACGTCCGGATCGGCGCCCGGCGCGAGCTGGCCGGACGCGAGGCCCACCACATCGTGCGCGCCCACCGCGACGGCGTCGACCGGTTCCTCGCCGTGCACCACGGCGACCCCGGCAGCAGCCCACGCGACATGCGGGTGCGGGCGCTGGAGAACTGCCGCACGGGCCGTGTCCACTGGGACCAGGACACCGGCGTCCTGGTGGCCGAGCTGCTCTTCGGCACCCGGCTCCGCTCCGGCGACACGTTCCTCTTCCGTTACGGCGTCGACGACGGCACGGCCGGCGTCTCCGGCGAGTACCTGAACCGCTTCGACCTCCCCGGCGGGCAGTACTCCCTCCAGGTCCACTTCGAGACGGCCGCACTGCCGGGGCGCTGCCACCGCTTCACCCAGCACTCGGCTGCGGCTCCCCGCAACGGCCGGCAGGAACTGTCCATGACCGAGCCGCACCACTGTGTCCACGTCGTCGAGCCGCGTATACGCCCGGGCATCCTGGGGATCGCCTGGGAGTGGGAGTGAACGGGCCGCCCGCCCGCTGAGGCACCTGGGTGCCGGGGCAGAGGGACGTGGCGCGGGGAGCGTCGGTGACTCCGCGGCTTTACCAGCTCAGTCGGCGGGGCCCGCCACGATCCGGCCGTTCGTGCTCTTCACCGACAGCTCGGTCAGGGGCTCGGTGGCCGGCGCCTGGACCACCTTGCCCGTCGCCGCGTCGAACTGGCTGCCGTGGCAGGGGCAGATCAGGGTGGTGCCCTGCAGCTTGTTGATCGGGCACCCGGCGTGCGTGCACACGGTGCTGAACGCCTTCAACGTGCCGTCCGCGCCGCGGCTGACCACCACGTTGTGATCCCGGTAGAGCTTGGCGCCGCCCTTCGAGATCTCGCTCTCCGCCCCGAGGTCGACGGGTGCGGTGGGCGCGGAGGAGGCCGTGTCCCCGCTGCCCGGCGCGGAGCAGGCAGCCAGGGCGATGCCGGCGACCGGGGCCGCGGCGGCTCCCCGGAGAACGGTACGGCGGCTCGCGGACGATCGGGCGGGCATCGGGAACTCCACGGGTCAAGGGGTGTGCAGGGCGACGATACCCGGGCAGAAGGGCCGCTCGGAGGGCGGGGCCGAGGGGGGGACCCAGGGCGGGGGCCCAGGGCGGGGGCCGGGGGCGGAGAGGCTGGCCCGGAGGCTGGCCGGGGGCGGAGCGGCGTCATGCGGGAATCGGACCGCTCGACGTAAACGTTTGCGCAAGCGTTTACGCGGGAGGTTCCGCTGGGGTACCTTCCCGGCCGTGAGGCCGTGGTGCGTCGCCGGGCGCGCTGTCAGGCGGTCGCGCCGATCCGGGGAGGAGATGCCGATGCCCACCATGGCGGACGTGGCCCGCAGTGCCGGAGTCTCCGTGGCCACCGTTTCCCATGTCCTCAACGGCACCCGTCCGGTGCTGCCGCACACCCGCCAGGCCGTGCTGGACGCCGTCGACGCCCTCGGTTACACGCCCAACACCCTGGCCCGCTCGCTGGTGACCTCCAGAACCCGCTCCATCGGCCTCGCGGTGTCGGCGATCAGCAATCCGTACTTCACCGAGATCCTCCAGGGGGTCGAGGCGGCCGCCCTGGAAGCCGGCTACAGCCTCCTCATCGCGGACCCGCACGACGATCCCCGGCATGAACGGAAGGTCGTCCAGCTCCTCCACGAGCGCCGGGTGGACGGCATGATCGTCGCTCCCTCCGCGGAGCCGCACGATCTCGTCGGCTACCTGGGCCGCCACACCGTGCCGACGGTGTTCCTGGACCGGCTGATCGACCCGCGGGTGCCGGCTCCGTTCTTCGATCAGGTCTGTTCCGAGAGCGCCGAACCGACGGCCCGGCTCGTGACCCATCTCGCCGGACTGGGGCATCGCCGGATCGGCCTGGTCGCCGGCCTGCCCGGGCTCAGCACGACCGGTGAGCGCATCGCCGGCTACCTGGACGGGCTCGGCGCCGCCGGCCTCGGGCACGACGAGCGTCTCCTCGTCACCGGCAACTCCGAGTCCGCCGGTGCCGAGCGGGCCACGGACGCGCTGCTCGCCCTGCCGGACGCGCCCACGGCACTCGTCACCGCCAACAACGCGATGACCATCGGCGCCCTGCGGGCCCTGCGCCGACGTGGCATGTCCGTGCCGGAGGACATCGCCCTGTGCTGCTTCGACGACTTCGCGTGGGCCGACCTGTTCTCGCCGCGGCTCACCGCGGTCGCCCAGCCCAGCAGGGAACTCGGCGCACAGGCCGTCCGGATGCTGCTGGACCGGCTCGCCGAGCCGGACCGGCCGTCCCGGACGGTGCGGCTGCCGTGCGCGTTCATGCACCGCGCCTCGTGCGGGTGCCCCGAGGAAGCCGGGCGGACCGAGGAGCCCGGGCGCACTCCCTCCCCCAAGCCGTCCGAGAAGGGAACCGACTCGTGATCGTCGTCGCCGGTGAGGCACTGATCGACCTGGTACCGCAGGGCCCCGGTGCTCTCGCGGACCTGAAGCCGGCGCTGGGCGGCGGCCCGTACAACACCGCCGTGGCGCTCGGCCGGCTCGGCTCGCGCACCGCCTTCTGTTCCCGGACGTCCTCCGACGCCTTCGGCGAGGCTCTGCTGGACGGGCTGCGGCGGGCCGGGGTCGACGTGTCGGGAGTGGAGCGCGGGCCGGAGCCGACGACCCTCGCGGTGGCCACACTCGACAGCGCGGGCTCGGCCGCCTACTCCTTCTACGTGGACGGCACCGCCGACCGCCTGTTCACCGCGCCGGCCGCCCTGCCCGCCGGCACGCGCGCGGTGTCCTTCGGCACCTGCTCGCTCGTTTTGGAACCGGGGGCGAGCGCCTACGAGGAGCTGATGCGGGCAGCGGCCGGGCAGGGGCTGTTCACGGCGCTGGACCCCAATGTCCGGGCGGGGCTGATCCCGGACGCGGACGCCTACCGGGCGCGTTTCGGGAGCTGGCTGCCCTCGGTGACGCTGCTGAAGCTCTCCGCGGAGGACGCCGCCTGGCTGGGGGACACTCCGCGGGAGTGGCTGGCCGCGGGGCCGTCGGCCGTGGTGGTCACCCGGGGCGGGGACGGCCTGACCGTGTTCACCCGGGACGGCGGGGAGCACTCCGTGCCGGGCGAGAAGGTCGACGTGGTGGACACCATCGGTGCCGGCGACACCGTGAACGCGGCCCTGCTGCACGGGCTGTCCGCCCAGGACGCGCTGTCCCGGGAAGCGCTCGCAGGCCTGGGGGCACAGGGCTGGGCGCGGCTGTTGCGCTTCGCGGCCCGCGCGGCGGCGATCACGTGCTCGCGGGCGGGGGCCGAGCCGCCGTACGCGGCCGAACTGGGCGGGTGGTGAGCCCCCTGTCTTCCCTGTGGTCTTGTCAAGGTTCGGCCGGGTCCGCGGTGTGGGGGCCGGGCGCACCGCGGGTCCGGGGCTGCTGATGGTGGAACGAGCGGCGCCCCACGGGGAGTTCCCGTGGGGCGCCGATTTCTTGATGTTGTGTCAGGCCGGTCCGTCACCGCGGTCACGGTCCGGCCTGACTGCCGCTTCAGGCCTTGCGGGCGCGCGTCGTCTTCTTCGCGGGCGTCGCCTTCTTCGCGGCCGTGGCGGCCTTGGCCGACGCGGTGTTGTTGGCCTTGGCGGTCACCGTCTTCTTCGCCGCCGTGGTGGCGGCCGCCGTCTTCCTGGCCGTCGTGCGGCGTGACGCCTTCACGGGCTCCGCGTCGCTGATGCGCTCGGCGCCCAGGATCTCGCGCAGGAACTTGCCGGTGTGGCTGGCGGGAACCCCGGCGACCTCCTCGGGCGTGCCCTCGGCGATCACGAGTCCGCCACCGGCGCCGCCTTCGGGGCCCATGTCCACGACCCAGTCCGCGGTCTTGATCACGTCGAGGTTGTGCTCGATGACGATGACCGTGTTGCCCTTGTCCACGAGACCGCCGAGGACCTTCAGCAGCTTGCTGATGTCCTCGAAGTGCAGACCGGTGGTCGGCTCGTCGAGGACGTAGACCGTGCGTCCCGTGGATCGCTTCTGCAGTTCGCTGGCGAGCTTCACACGCTGCGCCTCGCCGCCGGAGAGCGTGGTGGCGGACTGGCCGAGGCGGACGTAGCCGAGACCGACGTCCTTGAGCGTGCGCAGGTGCCGTGAGATGGCCGGGACGGCCTCGAAGAAGTCGGTGGCCTCCTCGATCGGCATGTTCAGCACGTCGGCGATGGACTTGCCCTTGTAGTGGACCTCCAGGGTCTCCCGGTTGTACCGGGCGCCGTGGCAGACCTCGCACGGGACGTAGACGTCCGGGAGGAAGTTCATCTCGATCTTGATCGTGCCGTCGCCCGCGCAGTTCTCGCAGCGGCCGCCCTTCACGTTGAAGGAGAAGCGGCCGGGCAGGTAGCCGCGGACCTTCGCCTCGGTCGTCTCGGCGAACAGCTTGCGGACGTGGTCGAAGACACCGGTGTAGGTCGCCGGGTTGGACCGCGGGGTGCGGCCGATCGGCGACTGGTCGACGTGCACGACCTTGTCGACGAGGTCGTCGCCCTCCACGCGCGTGTGCCGTCCGGGGACGTTCCGGGCGCCGTTCAGCTCGCGGGCCAGGTGCGTGTAGAGGATGTCGTTGACCAGCGTCGACTTGCCGGACCCGGAGACACCCGTGACGGCCGTGAACACGCCCAGCGGGAAGGACACGTCGATGTCCCGCAGGTTGTTCTCACGGGCGCCGTGGACCGTGAGGTGCCGGGACGGGTCGCGGGGACGACGCACGTCCGGCAGCGGGATCGCCTTGCGGCCCGAGAGGTACGCACCGGTCTGCGACTCGGTGTTCGCGAGCAGTTCCTTGAGGGAGCCGCTGTGCACGACCTTGCCGCCGTGCTCACCGGCGCCGGGACCGATGTCCACGACCCAGTCGGCGACCTTGATGGTGTCCTCGTCGTGCTCCACGACGATGAGCGTGTTGCCCATGTCCCGCAGCCGGACCAGGGTCTCGATCAGCCGGTGGTTGTCCCGCTGGTGCAGGCCGATGGACGGCTCGTCCAGGACGTACAGGACGCCGACGAGGCCGGAGCCGATCTGGGTGGCCAGCCGGATGCGCTGGGCCTCGCCGCCGGAGAGCGTGCCGGCCGCGCGGTTCAGCGAGAGGTAGTCCAGGCCGACGTCGACCAGGAAGCGCAGCCGCTCGTTGACCTCCTTGAGCACCCGCTCGGCGATCTTCTTGTCGCGGGCGTTGAGCTTGAGCCGGCCCAGGAAGTCCGCGCAGTCGCTGATCGACATGGCGGCGACCTCGGCGATCGACTTCTCCATGATCGTCACCGCGAGGACGATCGGCTTCAGGCGCGTGCCCTGGCAGGAGGGGCAGGGCACCTCGCGCATGTAGCCCTCGAAGCGCTCGCGGCTGGCGTCACTCTCCGCCTCGCTGTGCCGCCGCTTGACGAAGGGAACAGCGCCCTCGAACGGCGTGGTGTACACGCGCTCGCGGCCGTACCGGTTGCGGTAGCGCACCTCGATCTGGGTCTTGTGGCCGTAAAGCAGCGCCTTCTTCGCGCGCTGCGGCAGCCCCGCGAACGGGATGTCCGTGCGGAAGCCCAGCGCGTCGGCGAGGGCGCCGATCAGGCGGCCGAAGTAGTCCTTGGTGTGCCCGTGCGACCAGGGGTGGATGGCGCCCTCGTCCAGGGACTTGTCCTCGTCCGGGACGATCAGCTCGGGGTCGACCTCCATGCGCGTGCCGATGCCGGTGCACTCGGGGCAGGCGCCGAAGGGCGAGTTGAAGGAGAAGGAGCGGGGCTCCAGCTCCTCGAAGGACAGGTCGTCGTACGGGCAGTACAGGTGCTCCGAGAACATCCGCTCGCGCTCGGGGTCGTCCTCCGGGAGGTCGACGAAGTCGAGCACGACCATGCCGCCGGACAGGCCGAGGGCGGTCTCGACGGAGTCGGTGAGGCGGCGCTTGGCGGAGTCCTTGACGGTGAGGCGGTCGACGACCACCTCGATGGTGTGCTTCTCCTGCTTCTTCAGCGTCGGTGGCTCGGACAGCTGAACGGTCTGGCCGTCCACCCGCGCGCGGGAGTAGCCCTTGGTCTGCAGGTCGGCGAAGAGGTCGACGAACTCGCCCTTGCGCTCGCGCACGAGCGGCGACAGCACCTGGAAGCGGCTTCCCTCCGGCAGCTCCAGGACCCTGTCGACGATGGCCTGCGGCGACTGGCGCGAGATCGGGCGCCCGCACTCGGGGCAGTGCGGCTTGCCGATGCGCGCGAACAGCAGACGCAGGTAGTCGTAGACCTCGGTGATGGTGCCGACCGTGGAGCGCGGGTTGCGCGAGGTCGACTTCTGGTCGATGGAGACCGCCGGGGACAGACCCTCGATGAAGTCGACGTCCGGCTTGTCCATCTGGCCGAGGAACTGCCGGGCGTACGAGGAGAGCGACTCCACGTAGCGACGCTGACCCTCGGCGAAGATCGTGTCGAAGGCCAGGGAGGACTTGCCCGACCCGGACAGGCCCGTGAAGACGATGAGCGAGTCACGAGGCAGGTCGAGCGAGACATTCTTCAGGTTGTGCTCGCGCGCGCCACGGACGATGAGACGGTCGGCCACGCCGGTCCGCACCTTTCTTGAGAGAAGTGACAGGGGCGGGGCCCCCGTGCTTCTTCAGACTAGGGGGAGCCACTGACAACGCCGGTCGGATTGCCCGGTCGCATAACAACCCCCGACCTTCCAGCATGCCCGACGCCACCCTCGACGATATAGCACGTGCTTTCGATTTGAGGGCGAGGTTCACCACCTTCACCCGAAGGTGTGGCACGGCTAGGGTCAGCACCATGATTGATCACGCTCATGACCTGGCATGTGTACGTGACGCGACGGAGCGGCTCCTCACCGCTGTCGCCAAACTGGACAACGCCTCGCTCGCGGACTCGTCACGGCTGCCCGGCTGGAGCCGGGGGCACGTCCTCGCCCACCTCTCCCGGAACGCCGACGCGATCGTGAACGTTCTGGAGGGCCGGCCCATGTACCCGAGCGCCGAGACCCGGGACGCCGACATCGAGCGCGACGCCCGGCGCCCGCTGGACGAGCAGCTCGCCGACCTGCGTGAGAGTGCGGCCCGCCTCCAGGCGGTCGCGGACGCCCCCGCGGACTGGGCCCGCACCGTGGAGCTGCGCAACGGCGTCACCGACACCGCGGCCCGCGTGCCGTTCCGGCGCTGGGTCGAGGTGGAACTGCACCATGTGGATCTCGGCATCGGCTACGAGCTGGAGGATCTTCCGGTCGAGTTCACCGAGCGGGAGACCGGCTTCCTCACGCAGCGCTTCTCCGGCCACCCCGACGTCCCGGCGACCCGCGTCACGGACGGCACGCGCGCGTGGAGCACCGGGCGGGCGGCGGACGAGCCCGAGGTGGAGGTCGCCGGCCGGCCGGCGGAGCTGGTGGGCTGGCTCGCGGGACGCAGCGACGGCGCGGCGCTGGAGGTGCGGGGCGGGACGCTCCCGAAGCTCCCCCCGCTGTAGCACGACGGCCGTCCGCCGGGGCCCGGCCCGCTATAGGCTGATCACCATGACGTACACCGGAGAGGTCAAGGTCGGCGGACCGGCGGACGTGCACGAGCTGAAAGACCTGATGATCACCAAGATCGCGGTCGGCCCGATGGACAACAACGCCTATCTGCTGCGCTGCCGGGCCACCGACGAGCAGCTGTTGATCGACGCCGCCGCTGAGGCGGAGACGCTCCTCGGCATGATCGGTGACGACGGCATCGCGTCCGTCGTCACCACCCACCAGCACGGCGACCACTGGCAGGCGCTGGCCGCGGTCGTCGCCGGCACGGGCGCACGTACCCATGCCGGCCGTGAGGACGCCCCGGGCATCCCCGTGCCGACCGACGTCCTCGTCGACGACGGCGACGTCATCCGGGTGGGGCGCGTGGAACTCACCGCGCGCCACCTCGTGGGGCACACGCCGGGTTCGATCGCGCTGGTCTACGACGACCCGCACGGTCATCCGCACGTCTTCACCGGCGACTGCCTCTTCCCGGGCGGCGTCGGCAACACGCGCAAGGACCCCAAGGCGTTCGCCAGCCTGATCCACGACGTGGAGACGAAGCTCTTCGGCGTGCTGCCGGACGAGACCTGGGTCTACCCCGGTCACGGCAACGACACCACGCTGGGCGCCGAACGGCCGCACCTCCCGGAGTGGCACGCGCGCGGGTGGTAGGCGACCGGGCGTCCGCCGACTCGGGCGGGCCGGCCGACGCGCGGTCGCGTGCAGGTGAGCTCGCCACGCCTACGTGACCGGGCGCAGGTACGGGCACGTGAGCGGTCGCGCGTACACGAGCGGGCGCCCGCTTGCCTGCACCTCGGCGCGCGCCCGGCGCAGGAAGTGCGCCGTCCGCGCACCCTCCCGGCGCGCGCCTCTATGCGCGCGCCCCGTGTGAACGCTTCGCACGCGCCGGGCCCCCGTGCGCGCTCCCGTGTACGGCTGCCGCGCGGTCAACTGGTGGCAGCCCCGCGCAGGATGACGGCTCCTGAGCGGTATGGGCCGCCGGCCTCCAACCCCGCCCTCGGCCGGCGGCCCAGGCAGGGGCACCCGCCGGGAGCGCAGGCCAGGTCCGGCGTTCACACGGCCGCAACACCCGTTCCCAGCATGCGGACTTTCACGGCCATGACCTCGACAAACGCCAAGTTCGCTGCCACTCTCCCGCCATGCACCCTGCTCCTCACACTCTGCGCCGGGCGGTGGCCGCCGCCACCGTCGCCCTGCTCGCCACCGCCGTCGGCTGTGCTCCGCAGCCCGAGGGGAAGGCATCGGCAGCCCCGTCGGGATCGGCCGCGAAGAGCTGTGTCCGGGGCAAGTTGGCCACCACCACGTCCGGGAAGCTGACGATCGCGACGGACGAGCCGGCCTACGAGCCGTGGTTCAAGGACGACAAGCCCGGCAGCGGCAAGGGGTTCGAGTCGGCGGTCGCGTACGCCGTGGCGAAGCGGCTGGGGTACTCCAAGGACGCGGTCGTCTGGCAGAGCGTCCCCTTCAACAAGGCGTTCGCGCCCGGTGTGAAGACCTTCGACTTCGACATCAACCAGGTGTCGATCAGCGCCGAACGCAAGAAGGCCGTGGACTTCTCCTCCGGCTACTACGACGTGCGCCAGGCCGTCGTCGCGCTCAAGGGCGGCAAGGCGGCCGGAGCGACGAGCGTCGCGGACCTGAGGAACCTCAAGCTCGGCGCCCAGGTGGGCACCACGAGCCTCGACTACATCACCGACGTGGTGAAGCCGAAGCAGGAGGCCGCCGTCTACGCGAAGAACGACCAGGCCAAGTCCGCGCTGAAGAACGGTCAGGTGGACGCCGTCGTCGTCGACCTGCCGACCGCGTTCTACATCACCGGCGCCGAGGTGACGAACGCGAAGATCGTCGGCCAGTTCGAGAACCGGGGTGGCACCCCCGAGCAGTTCGGGCTCGTGCTGGACAAGGGCAGCGCGCTCACCGCGTGCGTCACCGGCGCCGTGGACGCCCTGCGCAAGGACGGCACCCTGGCGGACCTCGAGAAGCAGTGGCTGTCCGACGCCGTCGACGCCCCGGTCCTCAAGTGACGGTCACCAAGGGCGAGTCCGCCCGGGAAGGGGCGGACGACGAGGGTGACATGACCGCCGAAGGCGCCTACACACCCTCCGAACGGCGTCTGGAACGCGAGCGCCACAAACGCGCCCGTGCCCGTCGTGCCACGGCCCTCGCCGCGCTCTCGACGCTCGTCACGGCCGCCGTGCTCTACCTGGTCGTCGTCAACGCGCCGGGCTGGCCACGCACCCGGGAAACCTTCTTCAGCGCCCGGTACGCGCGCGAGGCGTTCCCGAAGGTCCTCGACGGACTGTGGCTGAACATCCGCCTGCTGCTGGTCTGCGGTGCCGCCGTCCTGGTCCTCGGCATGCTGATCGCCGTCGCACGGACGCTGCGCGGCCCGGTGTTCTTCCCGCTGCGGGTCCTGGCGGCGGCGTACACCGACTTCTTCCGCGGCCTCCCCCTGATCATCAACCTGATGATCGTGGTCCTGGGCGTGCCCGCACTGCGGCTGCAGGGGGTGACGGTCGACCCGGTGCTGCTGGGCGGTACGGCGCTGACGCTGACGTACTCGGCCTACGTGGCGGAGGTGTTCCGGGCCGGTATCGAGTCCGTCCACCCCTCCCAGCGGGCGGCGGCACGCTCGCTGGGCCTGACCAACCGGCAGGCCCTCCGCCACGTCGTGCTGCCCCAGGCGGTGCGCCGGCAGGTGCCGCCGCTGCTCAACGACCTGGTGTCGCTGCAGAAGGACACGGGGCTGGTGTCGATCGGCGGCGCCGTGGACGCCGTACGGGCGGCCGACATCATCGTGGGCCGCAGCCTGAACTACACGCCGTACATCGTCGCCGGGCTGGTGTTCGTGGCGCTGACCATCCCGATGACCCGCTTCACGGACTGGGTGACGGCGCGGACGGACCGACGGCGCGCCCAGGGAGGAACACTGTGAGCGAGGCACCCGTCCTGCGTCTGGAGTCCGTCCGCAAGACCTTCGGCGAGGCCGTCGTGCTGCGGGACGTCGATCTGGAGGTCGCTCCGCACACGGTCACCGCGCTGATCGGCGCCTCGGGCTCCGGCAAGTCCACGCTGCTGCGCTGCGCCAACCTCCTGGAGGAGATCGACGACGGCGCGATCTGGCTGGACGGCGAGGAGATCACCGACCCACGCGTCGACCAGGACGCGGTACGGCGCCGGATCGGCGTGGTCTTCCAGTCGTACAACCTGTTCCCGCACATGACCGTGCTGGACAACATCACGCTCGCGCCGCGCCGGGTGCACGGCGTCTCCCGTGTCGAGGCCGAGGAACGGGCCCGTGAGCTGCTGGAGCGCCTCGGCCTCGCGGGCCGGGCGGACGCCTACCCGGACCGGCTCAGCGGCGGCCAGCAGCAGCGTGTGGCGATCGTCCGGGCCCTCGCCGTACGGCCCAGGCTGTTGCTGCTGGACGAGATCACGGCAGCGCTCGACCCCGAACTCGTGGGCGAGGTGCTGGAGATGGTCCGGGGTCTGAAGGACGACGGCATGACCATGGTGCTGGCGACGCACGAGATGGGGTTCGCCCGGGACGTCGCCGACCAGGTCTGCTTTCTGGACGGAGGGGTCGTGCTGGAGCGCGGAACCGCCGAGCAGGTCTTCGGCGATCCGCAGCAGGAGCGCACCCGGCGCTTCCTGCGGCGGATCGTGGACGCCGGCCGCCTGTAGCCGCCGCCGGCTACGCGTCGGCCTGTGCCGCTCCCACCAGAGCGGCGACCCGCTCCACGCCGAACACATAGCCCTGCACCCCGCAGCCCGCGATCACACCGTCGGCGCGCAGGGAGACGTACGAGTGGTGCCGGAACGCCTCGCGCTGGTGGACGTTGGAAATGTGCACCTCCAGCACGGGCAGGCCGTCGCAGGTGTTGAGCGCGTCCAGGATCGCGACCGAGGTGTGGGAGTACGCGGCCGGGTTGATGACGATCCCGCAGTGGTTCAGCCGTGCCTCGTGGATCCAGTCGACCAGCTCACCCTCGTGGTTGGACTGCCGGAAGTCCACCGTGCCACCGTGCGCGGCCGCCGCCTCTTTGCACATCGCCTCGACGTCGGCCAGCGTGTCCTTGCCGTAGATCTCGGGCTGGCGCTGGCCGAGCAGGTTCAGGTTGGGCCCGTTGAGGATCATGATCGGGGCGTTGGCCAGGGTGCGGGGCACGGTTCCTCCGGTCCGTCGGGGCGGTGCGTCGACGACCGCCGCTCGCACCCGGTGTATCACGCCGGCCGGACCGTGTGCGCCGTCGCCTCGGCGCACGCTCCAGGGGCCTTCGGCCGCCGTCGCACGCCCCCGTAACCCATGATCACCGCGGGTGGTTGACGCGGCATGCACGACGTACGCACCGCAACAGCACCCTCCATGTCGCGGCTCGCCGCCGCGTCCCTCGCCGGGACCGCGATCGAGTTCTACGACTTCTTCGTCTACGGCACGGCCGCCGCTCTGGTCCTCGGGCCGCTGTTCTTCCCGACCTTCTCACCGGTCGCCGGGACCCTGGCGGCGTTCGCCACCTTCGGTGTGGGCTTCGTGGCCCGGCCGCTGGGCTCGGTGCTGTTCGGGCACCTGGGCGACCGGCGCGGACGGCGGCCGGTGCTCGTCCTGTCGCTGCTGCTCACCGGCGCCTCGACGGTCGCCGTCGGCTGCGTGCCGTCGTACGGGGCGATCGGCGTCGCCGCGCCCGTACTCCTGCTGGTCCTGCGCTTCCTGCAGGGCCTGGGGCTCGGCGGGGAGTGGGGTGGAGCCGTGCTGCTGACCGCCGAGCACGCGCCTCCCGCGCGGCGTGCGCTGTGGTCGAGTTTCCCCCAGGTGGGGCCCGCGGTCGGCTTCGTGCTCGCCAACGGGGTGATGCTGGCGCTGTCGGCGGCGCTGTCCGAGGCGCAGTTCGCGCACTGGGGGTGGCGGGTGCCGTTCTGGGCGGCCGGAGCGCTGGCGCTGGCCGGTCTGTGGCTGCGGTCGTCGCTCACGGAGAGCCCGCGGTTCCTGGAACTCGACGACCTCGCGCGCGTGCCCCTCGCCGAGGTCGTACGGCACCACGGGCGGCTGGTGCTGCTGACCGCGGGGGCGCTGGCGGCCGGGTACGCGGTGTTCTACGCGGTGACGACCTGGTCGCTGTCCTACGCCACGGAACGGCTCGGCGTGAGCCGCACGGTCATGCTCACCTGTGTCATGGCCGCCGTGGTCGTGAAGGGAGCGCTCACGCCTCTCATGGCGCTGCTCGGCGACCGCTTCGGGCGCCGGCCGATGTGCCTTGCGGGGTGCGCCGGCTGCGCCCTGTGGATGCTGCCCATGGTCGCGCTGCTGGCCACGGGTGAGCCGCTGCTGATGTTCCTCGGCATCCTCGGCGCGCTGCTGGCCTTCATCACCATGTTCGCGGTGATCGCCGCCTACCTGCCGGAACTGTACGAGGCGCGGGTGCGCTGCACGGGTGCCGCCGTGGGCTACAACCTCGGCGGAGTCCTCGGCGGCGCGCTCACCCCGATCGTGGCCACGACGCTCGCCGCCCACGGCGGGCGTGTCCCGTGGGGCGTGGGCCTCTACCTGACGGGCATCTCGCTGCTCAGCCTCGGGTGCTTCGCGCTGCTGCCGGAGACGCGGCCGGTCCCGGTACCGGCGGTGGACCCGGTGACCGGATGACGGGGGTGGGCGTGCGGCACGTCCGTGCCCGGGGTCCCACGTCCCGTTCTCAGGGGTTGACCGCCAGCTCCAGGTAGGCCGCGAACAGCACCAGATGGACTCCGCCCTGCAGGGGCGTGGCACGTCCCGGCACGACCGTCAGGGAGCTGACCACGATGGTCAGCGCGAGCAGCAGCATGTGCACCGGGCCGAGACCCAGGACGAGCGGCCCGGACAGCCAGACGGAGGCCAGGGCCACGGCCGGGATGGTCAGGCCGATGCTGGCCATGGCCGAGCCGAGCGCGAGGTTGAGACTGGTCTGCACCCGGTCGCGCCGGGCGGAGCGCAGCGCGGCGATCGTCTCGGGCAGCAGGACGAGCAGGGCGATGACCACACCGACGACGGCCTGGTTCAGGCCGGCGGCCTTCACGCCCGCCTCGATGGTCGGCGACACGCCTTTGGCCAGGCCGACCACACCGATCAGGGCGAGGCCGAGCAGGCCGAGGCTGATCCAGGCGGTGCGCGCGGACGGGGGCTCGGCGTGGTCGTCGGCGGTGATGACCTCGCCCTGCCGGGTGAGCGGCAGGAAGTAGTCCCGGTGGCGCACGGTCTGGGTGGTCACGAACAAGCCGTAGAGGATCAGTGAGGACAGCGCGGCGAAGGTCAGCTGGACGGTGGAGAACTCGGGTCCGGGCTTGCTGGTGGTGAAGGTCGGCAGGACCAGGCTGAGCGTGGAGAGTGTCGCCACGGTCGCCAGGGCGGCGCCGGTGCCCTCGGGGTTGAAGACGGCGGTGCCGTGCCGCAGGGAGGCCACGAGCAGGCAGAGGCCGACGATGCCGTTGCAGGTGATCATCACGGCGGCGAAGACCGTGTCCCTGGCCAGGGTGGCGCTCTTGTCGCCGCCGTCCACCATGAGGGTGACGATGAGGGCCACCTCGATGATCGTGACGGCGACGGCGAGGACCAGGGAGCCGAAGGGCTCGCCGACCCGGTGGGCGATGACCTCGGCGTGGTGCACGGCCGCGAGGACGGAGCCGGCGAGCACCAGGGTCACCAGGGCGACGACCGCGCCGGGCAGGTCACGGCCCCAGGTGAAGACCAGCAGGATGATGGCGAGCACGGGCACGAGGAGCGTCCATTGCCCGGTGAGCGATCTCAGCCCAGTGATCATGCCGCGATGTTCGCAGAGACGTACAGGGTTCGCATTCCGTTCTTTCCGGATACCTCTCATCCTTTCCGGTGCGGCGGCCCGGTCCTGACGGACCGGGCCCCACGGCGTCTCGCTCCTCGCCGAGCGGTCGGCAGGGTCAGGCGTCGATGCTGTCCTTCGGACGGTCCTCGGCGGCGGCCTGCTTCTTGGTCGCCATCAGGCTGGTGATGGTGGTGACGATCAGGACCGCACAGATCACGCCGAGCGAGACCGGGATGCTGATCTCGGGGACATGGACGCCGGACTCGTGCAGTGCGTGCAGCACGAGCTTCACGCCGATGAAGCCGAGGATGATCGACAGGCCGTACGAGAGGTGGACCAGCTTCCTCAGCAGGCCGCCGATGAGGAAGTACAGCTGCCGCAGACCCATCAAAGCGAAGGCGTTCGCGGTGAAGACGATGTACGGGTCCTGCGTCAGGCCGAAGATCGCGGGGATGGAGTCCAGCGCGAACAGGACGTCCGTGGTGCCGATGGCGAGCATCACGACCAGCATCGGGGTCATGACCCGCTTGCCGTTCTCCTGGATCCACAGCTTGGTGCCGTGGTAGCGGTCGGCGACGCCGAACCTGCGCTCCGCGGCCTTGAGCAGCTTGTTCTCCTCGTACTCCTCGTCCTCCTCGTCGGCGCGCGCCTCCTGGATGAGCTTCCACGCCGTCCAGATCAGGAAGGCGCCGAAGAGGTAGAACACCCACGAGAAGCTGGCGAGGATGGCGGCTCCGGCGGCGATGAACACGGCCCGCAGGACCAGGGCTATGAGCACGCCGACGAGCAGCACACGCTGCTGGTACTGCGCGGGCACCGCGAACTTCGCCATGATCAGGACGAAGACGAAGAGGTTGTCCACGCTCAGGGACTTCTCGGTGATGAAGCCCGCGAAGAACTCTCCGGCCGGCTGCCCGCCGCCGAAGACGAGGAGTCCGAGGCCGAAGAGTCCGGCCAGGGCGATCCAGACGACGGTCCAGATTCCGGCTTCCTTGATCGACACCTCATGCGGCTTGCGACCGATGAAGAAGTCGACGGCGATCAGGGCGGCGAGGCCCACGATGGTGAGGACCCACAGGCCCATGGTGACTTCCACTGCACCTCCGGCATTGCGTGACGGCAAACATCAGCGTTGTCGCTGCCGGAGGTCTCTTCCACCCGCGCGGGGCCGACGACCCGGGACCTGGAACCGGTCCGTACTGACGGGTGCGCCGCAGTCAGGGAGTACTCCCCTCCGTACGGACGAGAGTACCCCAATCACCAAGGAAAGGTAAAGGGAAAAGTAAAGGAAAGGGCAAGTGTGCAGCTCAATGGCACTTTACCTGTGCTTGGTCCATTCCCTCGCCACCTCGGCGAGCACCTGCTGGACGATCTGGCTGCCGCCCGGCACGAGCGAGGGCTCGTAGGTCCAGGCATGGCCGACCCAGGGGTCGGCGAGGTGGTCGTCGGGCACCGGAGTGAGTCGCATCAGCGAACGCCACAGCGGATCGAGCAGAGGGCCGTACGCTGCCGCGTCCTCCCGGTCGGCGACCATCACCAGGTGGACGCCGACCGTCGGGCCCTCGTCCGCCAGGTAGCGCAGCCGCGTCACCGCGCGGTCGTCGAAACCGTGGGGGAAGTCGTTCACGATCAGTAGTTGCTGCGCCATGTCGACATCGGCCGGCAGTGCCGCGGCCGCTCCGCCACGCAGCGCCATCTGCACCAGGTCCACCCGCCGGGTGAGCCGCTCCAGAATCTCCGTCACACCCGCCGCCCCCGTCGCCGGCGGAGCGGCGAGCACTCCGGCCCCCGTCAGCGGCAGCAGCGCCCGGGCCCCGGCTCCGGCCGGGTCTATGACCTGCACGGCGAACTCCCCGGCGGGGTGCACCGCGAGCAGCCGGGCGGCGAGCGCGACGGCGACCTCCATGGCCAGGTGCCGCAGCTCGGCGGAGTCCCGGAAGGAGTCGTCGAGCGCCGCCGGTCCGCTGTCGACCCACAGGCCCCGCTCCAGCGGCAGCCTGACCAGCATGGGGATACGCAGGGGCACGCTCTCGGGCAGGTGGAGCTCCCCCAGCCTCAGCGCCAGCGGCGCCTCGGTGGGCACGCGGTAGCCGTGCCAGACGGGGCTGTCCCACCCGGCGTACGCGGGCGGCAGCGCGGGCTCGACCACCTCCGACTCGGCCGTGAGCTGGGCGAGATCACGATCGAGGACCGCGCGTGCCTGGTCGACCAGGTGGGTCCGGCGCGCCTGCGCCGCCTCGCGGGCCGCGTCGCCCGAGCTGCCGAGCCGGTCACGGGGGTCGGCGAGGGCCTGGTCGATCTCCTTCTCCAGACGGGTGTCGGCGAAGTCGACGGCGCTGCGGTACGCGGCGGTGGTGCGGGCCAGATCCTCGAACATGCCCCAGACCTGGTTGTAGAGCCGTTCGTCCATCGACCAGCCCACGGCGTCGCCCGCCACGGGCCGGGCGTGCTGCCCGTCACCGGCCGGAGCCGCGGAGGGCGGGAGCGGGGGCGGAGTGCTGTGGCGGCGCGGATGCGTGTAGTCGACCGGGCCGCCGGCGGACCGCGCCTGCGGGGCGGCGCCGAGGGTCTCGGCGTCGTACCGATTCCCGTCGGCGGTGTGCGGCTGCGCTGGGGTGTCCGCCGGCCCGTCGTAAGGGTTCGCACCATGGGAGAGGTGCTGCGGGTCGTACGGCGAGGTCGTCTCGCCCGTCGTGGAGGGGGAGGGCGTGGCCGCGGAGGTGTCCTGGGGCGCGGAGGTCGGCACGGGCCTGGCCGACGGTGCGGGTATCGCACGGGCCAGGCTCTGGGCCGTCGCCTCCTGGATGGCGGCCGCGAGATCGCCGGCCTGGGGCAGCCCCTGGTCGTCGAGGAGGGCGTGGAGGCCGCCCGCGTACCCCTGGCCCATGGCGCGCACCTTCCACGCGCCCTGTCTGCGGTACAGCTCCAGGGCGAGCACGGCGGTCTCGGTGTCCAGACCGGTGAGGGTGTACGAGGCCAGTTCGGTGCCGTCGGAATCCTCGACGGCGGTGTACGGCGACGGGACGGCACCGAAGCGGAGCGGCCCGGTGGTCGCGGGCGGCAGGGCGAGGAAGATGTCGACCCGGTGCACCGCCTCGGGCAGGGCGTCCAGGTCGACGGCCAGGCGGTGTTCGGCGGCGGCCTGCCGGGAGACCTCGACACCGGGGAGCGCGGGGGCGCCGGGATGGGCCACCCACTGGGGGCCGCGCACCGTGCCGTTCTCGTCGCCGAGTGCGGCTCCGACCAGGACCGGCACGCCGGCCGAGATCCGGATCGTCAGCCGTACCTGGGACAGCGGGTGGTTCTGCCCCCGCACCAGCTCGGCCGTCATCGCCGTCGCCCCCCCTGTGTAGTGATGTGGTGCGCGCCCGCCCGTGGGCGGGCGCTGGTGGTCCTACAGGTGCGGCAGGATCGCCGGCATGAGGTCCTGGAAGGTACGGCCGTTGGCCGGGGTGCCCAGGGCGGTCATCGTCCAGCTGGAGCCCGCGCGGTGCACCTTGGCCATGATCTGGGCGGTGTACTGGCCGCCGCCGGCCAGCGTGTAGCGGGCGAGTTCCTGGCCGTTGGTCTCGTCGACGAGGCGGCAGAACGCGTTCTCGACCTCCTGGAAGGTCTGGCCCGTGAAGGAGTTGACGGTGAAGACGATCTGGTCGATGTGGACCGGCACGCGCTGGAGGTCGACCAGGATCGCCTCGTCGTCCCCGCCCTGGCCGACGCCGCCGACGAGGTTGTCACCGGTGTGACGCACGGAACCGTCGTCGCTCACCAGGTGGCGGAAGAAGACCACGTCGACCGGCTGCTTCTCGGCGAACAGCACGGCCGAGGCGTCCAGGTCGATCTCGCGGGTGCGGGAGCCGAACAGGCCGCGCCGCTTCGCCGCCTGCCAACCGAGCCCCATGCGGACCGCGGTCAAGGTCGCCCCGTCGGTCTTGGCGAGACTGATGGCCTGACCCTTGGTCAAATTGACGGACACGGCTGGTTCCCCTCTCGACGTCCCCTGCTGCCGCGAACTGCGCGGTTGCCAGAACCCTACGCACGGGCACCGACAGTGCCGAACCCCGGCTCGCGCTTTGTGTCGGTGTTGCAACACTTGGCGCCCGCACCGGGGTCCGGGACGGTCATCGGCGAGGTCAGGCGATGCCGGCCTCCCGCATCTGGCGGAGTTCCTTCTTCATCTCGGAGACCTCGTCCCGCAGCCGGGCGGCGATCTCGAACTGCAGCTCCGCGGCGGCGGCGCGCATGCGTTCGGTCATCTCCTCGATCTGCTCGGCGAGTTCGGCAGCCGGACGGTCCGTGGGAACCGTCGCGCCCTTCGCGGACTTGGCGGCCTTGCCCGCCTTGGCCCCCTTGAGCGTCTTGTCACCGAGGGACGGGACGGGTGCCTTGGCGCCCTTGCCGTCCTTGGCCTTGCGGTAGCCGGACCCGAGGAGCTGCTCGGTGTCGACGTCCTCGCGGGCGATCTGCGCGACGATGTCGTTGATCTTCTTGCGCAGCGGCTGCGGGTCGATGCCGTTGGCCTTGTTGTACGCGACCTGCTTCTCCCGGCGGCGGTTGGTCTCTTCGATGGCCTTCTCCATCGCCGGGGTGATCTTGTCGGCGTACATGTGGACCTGGCCGGAGACGTTGCGCGCCGCGCGGCCGATGGTCTGGATCAGCGAGGTGCCGGAGCGCAGGAAGCCCTCCTTGTCCGCGTCGAGGATCGCCACCAGGGACACCTCGGGCAGGTCGAGGCCCTCACGGAGCAGGTTGATGCCGACCAGGACGTCGTACTCACCGGCGCGCAGCTCGCGCAGCAGCTCGACACGGCGCAGGGTGTCGACGTCGCTGTGCAGGTACCGGACCTGGATGCCGAGTTCCAGGAAGTAGTCGGTGAGGTCCTCGGCCATCTTCTTGGTCAGCGTGGTGACGAGGACCCGCTCGTCCTTCTCGGTGCGCATGCGGATCTCGTGCACCAGGTCGTCGATCTGGCCCTCGGTGGGCTTGACCACGACCTCCGGGTCGACCAGGCCGGTCGGGCGGATGATCTGCTCCACCGTGCCGTCGGAGCGGGACAGCTCGTAGGTGCCCGGGGTGGCCGACAGATAGACGGTCTGCCCGATGCGCTCCTGGAACTCCTCCCACTTCAGCGGGCGGTTGTCCAGGGCGGACGGCAGGCGGAAGCCGTGGTCCACCAGGGTGCGCTTGCGGGAGGCGTCGCCCTCGTACATGGCGCCGATCTGCGGAACCGTGACGTGCGACTCGTCGATGACGAGCAGGAAGTCGTCCGGGAAGTAGTCGAGCAGCGTGTTCGGCGGGGAGCCGGGCGACCGGCCGTCGAAGTGCATCGAGTAGTTCTCCACGCCCGAGCAGGTGCCGATCTGGCGGAGCATCTCGATGTCGTACGTGGTACGCATCCGCAGCCGCTGGGCCTCCAGGAGCTTGCCCTGCTTCTCCAGCTCGGCGAGGCGCTCCCCGAGCTCCTTCTCGATGTCGTTGACGGCCCGCTCCATGCGTTCGGGGCCGGCGACGTAGTGGGAGGCGGGGAAGATGTACAGCTGCTGGTCGTCGCTGATGATCTCACCGGTGAGCGGGTGGAGCGTGGAGAGGGCCTCGATCTCGTCACCGAACATCTCGATGCGGACGGC
Source organism: Streptomyces albidicamelliae (assembly GCF_025642175.1). NCBI lineage: Bacteria > Bacillati > Actinomycetota > Actinomycetes > Kitasatosporales > Streptomycetaceae > Streptomyces > Streptomyces albidicamelliae. The sequence goes on from NZ_CP106795.1 coordinate 2,354,248, forward strand.
CAGCTCCTCGTAGACCGGGAAGATCTCGATGGTGTCGCCGCGCACCCGGAAGGTGCCGCGGGTGAAGGCCATGTCGTTGCGCGTGTACTGGATGTCCACGAAGCGGCGCAGCAGCTCGTCCCGGTCGAACTCGTCGCCGACGCGGAGGGGGACCATGCGGTCGACGTACTCCTGAGGAGTACCGAGGCCGTAGATGCAGGACACCGAGGCGACCACGACGACGTCACGGCGGGTCAGCAGGGAGTTCGTCGCCGAGTGGCGCAGGCGCTCCACCTCCTCGTTGATCGAGGAGTCCTTCTCGATGTACGTGTCCGACTGCGGGACGTACGCCTCGGGCTGGTAGTAGTCGTAGTACGAGACGAAGTATTCGACCGCGTTGTTCGGCAGGAGCTCGCGGAACTCGTTGGCCAGCTGAGCGGCCAGGGTCTTGTTCGGCGCCATCACGAGCGTGGGGCGCTGGAGCTTCTCGATCATCCACGCCGTGGTGGCGGACTTGCCGGTGCCTGTCGCGCCCAGCAGGACGACGTCCTTCTCACCGGCCTCGATGCGCTTGGCCAGGTCGGCGATGGCCGTCGGCTGGTCGCCGCTGGGCTGGTAGGGGCTGACGACCTCGAAGGGCGCCACCGTACGTTCGATGTGGGAAACGGGCCGCATGCCATCAACCGTACGACCCCCCACTGACAATGGGTTCCGGTCAGCGGTTCTGCGGGGTGCGGGAGCCGTGGTACTCGGGTCGGCGGACCGGCCTGCGGCCCTGGTGGAGGGCGGTGCGGCGGTCCGGGCGCGGGGCGACGGTGGCGGCCGGGACGCCCGGCTTGTCCTCGTCGGTCGTGCGGGCGGGGCGCCCCATGACGGTCAGCGGGTCGTAGACCACGACCACCCCCGCCAGGATCAGGAAGGCGAGCGGGCCGATCAGCATCGGCACGAGCACCGACGCCTCGGGGCCGCCTCCGGCGGCGGCGTGGTGGGTGCCGTGGAGCTGGACGCCGAGTGCCGCCATGCCCATGTAGTGCATACCGCTGACCGCGAGTCCCATGACGAGGCTGGCGCCCACGCTCCACAGCGCGCCGCGGACGTGCCCGGCGGCCCACAGCGCGGCGGTGGCCGCAACGACGCCGATGACGACGGAGGCGGCGACGGTGAGCGTGTTGTACGTGAAGTGGCCGTCGAACCGCACGCCCGCCATGCCCAGGTAGTGCATCGAGGCGACGCCCAGACCGGTGATCGTGCCGCCGGTGAACAGGGCGGTGCCGCTGGCACCCCGGTAGCCGACGATGAAGATCCCGACGCCGACCATGACGATGGCGAGAGCGAGGCTCGCGTAGGTGATCGGCTTGTCGTAGTGGACCGAGGCCTCCTCGATGGTGAAGCCCATCATGGCGACGAAGTGCATGGTCCAGATGCCGGAGCCGATCGCGGCGGCCCCGAGGGCCAGCCACGCGGGCCGCCGGGAGCGCGGGACCAGCAGGGACCGGCTGGTGCAGCGCAGGCCGAGGGCACCGCCCAGGCAGGCCATGAGGTAGGCCACCACCGGGGTGACGGCCCCGTAGCTGAATCCGTCGACCGTGCCTTGCATGCGCGGCTGCCCTTCCGCCCTGTTGCGTCCCGGAATACCGGCTGTGTGCCCCCGTCCCAGGACCGCGGGGGCGATCAGGGTTGTCGCAGAGAGTATGACCCCCACCGGAATGGTCGAACGATTTTCCGGCAAAGAAACACGCCCTTGCCCCACTTGTGCGGCACTCGTGAGCGCACTTGGACATCTCCATTCAATCTGTGGCCGTCGTGCACCCGCGTGCCGGTTACCATCTGCTGTCAGTCTGTTGCTGTCGGTATTCGCTCGACGCGAGGAGACTGCATGCACGCGCGCGTTGTCGCCGCCACGGCCGCCACGATCCTGGGGACGGGTCTGTCCCTGCTGAGTCCCGGCTCCGGTGCCCGGGCCGGCGAGGTGGGTGAGGCGGCCGAGCCGGGCGGGCCCACGGTGATCGCGCACCGGGGTGCCGCGGCCTACGGGCCGGAGAACACGCTGGCCGCGATCGACAACGCGGCGGACCTCGGCTTCTCCTGGGTCGAGAACGACGTCCAGCGCACCAAGGACGGCGAGCTCGTGGTGATCCACGACGACAGCCTCGCGCGCACGACGAACGTCGAGGACGTCTTCCCCGGCCGGGCGCCGTGGAAGGTGAAGGACTTCACGGCCGCCGAGATCGCCCGGCTGGACGCGGGCAGCTGGTTCTCCCCCGTGTACGCGGGCACGCGCGTGCCGACGCTCCGGCAGTACATGCGCCGGGTCGAGCACAACCACGAGAAGCTGCTCCTGGAGATCAAGAACCCTGATCTGTACCCGGGGATCGAGCGGGACACACTGAAACTCCTCGGCAACGAGGGCTGGCTGGACCCCGGCCATCTCGGGCGGCTCGTCGTGCAGAGCTTCAGCACCGACAGCGTGCTGGCCGTCCACGAGCTGAAGCCCGCGGTGACCACCGCCTACCTGGGCAAACCGGGCGCGGGACAGCTTCCCCGGTACGCCCGGTTCGCGGATCTGATCAACCCCTCGTACGGCTCGCTCACCCGTGGCTACGTCTCGGCCGTGCATGCCTTCGAAGGGCCGCACGGCAGGCGGCTCGGGGTGTTCGCATGGACGGTCGACGACGTGGACAGCGCCCGCAAGGTGGCCGGTTACGGCGTCGACGGGATCATCACCAACAAGCCCGACGTGGTGCGGTCGGCGACCGGCGCGGACTGAGCCGGGCGGCGTTGTCAGTGACGGGTCGTACCGTGGGCGCATGGACAGCCATGGGCAGGATGAGCAGCGGGTCGTGTGGGCGGTCGTCGGCAGCGACATCGGCCCGCTGATGCTGGCGGCGACCCGGGAGGGCCTGGTCAACGTCGTGTTCCACGCCACCGACACGGTGCGTGACCGGGCTCTGGAGCGGCTGGCGGCCCGGCTGGGCGGCGAGCCCGTCGAGGACCCGGACTCGCCGCTGCTGGCCGAGGCGATACGCCAGCTGCGGGCGTACTTCGCCGGCGACCTCCTGGATTTCGATCTGCCGCTGGACTGGTCGCTGATCTCCGGGTTCAACCGGCAGGTGCTGCGTGAGCTGGCGTCCGGCGTGCCGTACGGCGCCGTGGTGGGGTACGGCGATCTCGCCGGGCGCGTCGGGCAGCCGGGCGGGGCGCAGGCGGTCGGCGCCGCGATGGGCGCCAATCCGCTGCCGTTGGTGGTGCCGTGCCATCGGGTGGTGGAGAGCGACGGTGGTATCGGGGGGTTCGGAGGCGGACTGGAGACCAAGCGGAAGCTGCTCGCCCTGGAGGGCGTGCTGCCCGAGCCGCTCTTCTGAGGCGGCTAGTCGTCGTAGTGCCGGGCCTCGAAGACGTTGCCGTCGGGGTCGCGGAAGTAGAAGTTGCGGGTGGCGTCGCCCCGCGCGCCGGACGAGTGGCGCCCGATGTCGCTCATGGGCACGCCGTGCTCGTGGAGGCGGGCACGCAGGGCGTCGAAGGCGTCGGCGGGCAGGGCCAGGCACACGTGGTTGACGGGGTGGCCCGCACTGCCGGCCGAGCCGGGCAGCATGTTCATGCGGTCCGCGGCACTGTGCGGGGCGAGGTCGAGGATCGTCTCCTCGTTGACGCGCACGGACGGGAAGGTCACCTTCCCCTCGGCGAACTCGGCGACCCGTAGGGCTTCGAAGCCGACGGCCTCCTCGTAGAAGGCGGCGGATGCCACCGGATCGGCCACCCACAGGACGACGTGGTCGAGTCGTGTGCTGCTGTTCGTCATGCGACCAGGCTGGTGGCGTGCCCCACAGGCCGCAAGCGTTTAACGGCGGTCGGCGCCCGCCAGAGATGAGGAAGGACGACGGACAGGAGGCGGGCGCGTGGTGCTGGTGGTGTCTGAAGAAGTCCGGGAGGCGATCGTCGGGCGACGGCCGGTGGTGGCCCTGGAGTCCACGATCATCGCGCACGGTCTGCCGCGCCCACGGAATCTGCAGGTGGCGCTGGAGCTGGAGGACGCGGTGCGGCGCGAGGGCGCGGTGCCCGCGACGATCGCGGTGCTCGACGGCCGTCCGCTGGTGGGCCTGGACAAGGAGCAGCTGGAGCGGGTCGCGAACGAGGAGGACATCCGCAAGCTGGGCCACCGTGATCTGCCGCTCGCCGTGGCGGTCGGTGCGAGCGGGGCGACGACGGTGTCGGCGACGGCGCAGCTCGCCGCGCTGGCGGGTGTACGGGTGTTCGCGACGGGTGGTCTGGGCGGTGTGCACCGGGAGTGGACGGTAACGCAGGACGAGTCGGCGGACCTGGGGCTGCTGGCCCGCACACGGATCACCGTCGTGTGCGCGGGCGTGAAGTCGATCCTCGATGTGCCGGCGACCCTGCAGCGGCTGGAGACGCTGGGCGTGGCGGTCGCCGGGTACGGCACGGATCGCTTCCCCGGCTTCTACCTGGCCGACTCGGGGCATCCCGTCGACTGGACGCTGGACAGCCCGGAGCAGGTCGCGGGCGTGATGCGGGCCCAGGACGCCCTTGGCGCGCCGGAGTCGGCGCTGATCGTCGCCAACCCCGTACCGGAGACGGAGCAGCTCGATCCCGGACTCCACGCGCGCGTGCTCACCGAGGCCCTCGCCGCCTGCGCGGAACGGGGAGTCACCGGGCAGGCGGTGACGCCGTTCCTGCTGGACCACCTGGTCCGGCACACGGACGGTGCTTCCCTGAGCGCCAATCTGGCGGCGGTGCGTGGAAACGTACGGCTGGCGGCGCGGATCGCCTCGGCGTGGGCGCGGGGGTGACCTCGGGGCAGCGGCACGGAGCGCTGCTGGTCGTCGGTGACGTGGTCACCGACGTGGTCGCCCGGCACGTCGGACCGTTGACGGCGGGCACCGACACGGCCGCCGTGATCCGCACGCTGCCGGGCGGCGCGGGGGCCAACGTGGCCTGCTGGGCCGCGCACGCGGGCTGCGCCGACGTACGGCTGCTGGGACGCGTGGGCGCCGACGCGGCCGAGTGGCACGAGCGGGAGCTGGCCGCCGCCGGGGTGCGAGCGCGGCTCGTGGTCGATCCGGAGGCGGCGACCGGGACGGTGATCTGCCTGGTGGACACGGGAGCGGCGGCCGAGCGCACGTTCCTCACGGACAGCGGTGCCTCGTTGCGGCTCGAACCCGCCGACTGGTCGGAGGAGCTGCTGGACGGGGTCGCCCGGCTGCATCTGTCGGGTTATCTGCTGTTCAGGGAGTCCAGCCGGGCGCTCGCCGAGAGAGCCCTGGCGGCGGCACGCGCGCGTGGTGTGCCGGTCAGCCTCGACCCGGCGTCGGCGGGCTTCCTGGTGGAGCTGGGGGTGGACCGGTTCCTGGCCTTCGCGGAGGGACTGGACGTGCTGCTGCCCAGCCGGGACGAGGCCTGCCTGCTGACGGGGCTGCCGGACCCGGCGGACGCGGCGGCGAAGCTGAGCCGGCTCGTCCCGCTGGTGGTGGCCAAGGCGGGTGCGGACGGTGCTTTGGTGGCCCGGTCCGGCACCGTGGCCGCCCGGGTGCCGGCCGCGTCGGCGATTCCTCGGGACACCACGGGCGCCGGTGACGCCTTCACCGGCGCGTTCCTCGCGGCCCTGGTCGCGGACGCCGCCCCGGAGGACGCGGCGGCACTCGGGTGCCGGGCAGGAGCGGAGGCGGTAGGACGGGTGGGTGGCAGACCGCCGTGCCCGGGGAGCGACGGGTAGGGGCCGGCCCTTCGCGGCGGGCAGGTGGGTAGGCGTGCAGGGCTACTGGTCCCCCTTTCCGCACACGGCGGCAGGTGCCTGCGCCACACTCCCCTTGTGAACACCGGCGCAGGGGCGGCCGTCGGCAGACGTGCGACGGCGGCGCGACCGTGTCGGCGGCACCGACCGGACATGCCGGCGCCTGCGGCTTGCGGTGCCGGTGCCGGTGCTGGTGCCGGTGCCTACGGCTTCCGGCCCCACGCCGAGATCATCGGGGCGGTGACCAGGTCCATGTCGCCGGCCTCGACGTTGGCGAGGTGCTGGTCGATCTCCTCGTCGGTGGCCAGCCCTGCGGCGATGAGCCCGCCCCGGATCTGGCGGACGGTAGCGGCTTCGAGGGCCGTGCAAGCAGGGGAGGCCACGGGGAAGTAGGCGTCGGCCTCCACCTCGCGCAGCCCCGCCTCGCGGAGCAGGCGCGGCAGCTTGCGGCCGTAGGCCAGGTCGGCGCCGCGTTCGGCGAGCAGCTTGCGGAAGCCCTGGCGCAGCCGGTTGGCGAGCCGCTGCGCGGGACCGTGCTCGTCGGGGCAGATCAGGGGCTGGAGCGCGGGGTCGGCGTCCTCGATCAGCAGGCGGCCGCCAGGACGCAGAGCCTGGATCATGGACCGCAACGCCCTTTCGCGGTCGGGCACATGGACGAGGACGAGCCGGGCGTGGACGAGGTCGAAGCCGTCGCCCGGCGGTTCCTCGGCCCCGACGTCGTGCACGCGGACGTCCACCGGCGGTCGGGCCACGCCGGCGAGCCGCGTGGTGTCGATGTCGGTGGCGACCACGGTGCCCGTCGGGCCCACCCGCTCGGCGAGCCAGGAGACGACGGAGCTGCCACCGGCCCCAACTTCCCAGCAGCGCCAGCCGGGGCGGACGCCCAAGCCGTCGATGTGCCGGAAGGTCGTGGGGTCGAACAGGTCGGCGAAGGCGTCGAAGCGCCGGCCTGCCTCGCTCTGCCGGTTGTCGAGGAGGTACCCGTCGGATTGCGTCATGCCGCGATCATCCCAGTCACCCGGCTTGTCCCGATCGGCCGACCTGTCTGGCCGGCTGTTTCGCGAGGGTGAGCATGCCGAGGTGAGCGATGGCTCACATCCGTGTTTCAGGGGAACCGAGTTGAGCAGGGGTTCGACACTCCTGGCATGGATGGTGCCCAGGTGAGCGCCGGTTCGGCCGGTGATCCGCGGCTTCCGTCCACAGGCGGGAACCAAGCGGAACTCGCCGTTCCCACAGGCTTGCCCGCCCTTTGCCCGCAACTGGCAGACTTGCCGGGCAAAGACGCGCAAGCGTCACGCAAGGAGATCCACACGAGGAGATCCAATGTCCATGGCAGGGAATCTGCGGAAGGTCACACGGCTGGACCGGGTCGGTGGCCTGCGCAAGGTCGCGCGGCTGGCCAGGCGGCGGCCTCGCGTCGACCTCAGCCATCCCGCCCGGTCGCCGCTGGGCTCCTCCGTGGTGAATTGCGTGATGTACCAGGACGGCGCGCGGGTGCCGGAGTGCGCCGACCTGGAGGACGCCGTACGACTGGTGCGCAAGAGGGGCGACGGGTTCGTCTGGCTGGGGCTGCACGAGCCGACGGCCCGTGAGTTCGCGGGGATCGCCGAGCTGTTCGACCTGCATCCGCTGGCGGTGGAGGACGCGGTCGAGGCGCACCAGCGTCCGAAGCTGGAGCATTACGGGGACACGCTCTTCGCGGTGTTCAAGACGGTCTGTTACGTGGAGCACGAAGAGCTCACGGCGACCAGCGAAGTGGTGAACACCGGCGAGATCATGGTCTTCGTCGGCGAGGACTTCGTCGTCACGGTGCGCCATGGCATGCACGGCTCCCTGGGGCCGCTGCGGGAGGAACTGGAGTCGGATCCGCAGCAGCTCGCCAAGGGGCCGGCGGCGGTGCTGCACGCGATCGCCGACCACGTCGTCGACGACTTCCTGAGCGTCACGGACGCGGTGCAGGCCGACATCGACCAGGTCGAGACGGAGGTGTTCTCGGAGATCGGCGCGCGACTGGACCCGGGCCGTATCTACCAGATGAAGCGCGAACTGCTGGAGCTCAAGCGGGCGGTGGTACCGCTGGGCCGCCCCGTGGAGGATCTCGCCACCCGGCCCATCCGGGTCGTGGCCCCGGAGATACAGGCGTACTTCCGCGACGTGCTGGACCATCTGATACGGGCCAAGGAACAGATCGCCGCGTTCGATGAACTCCTCAACTCCATTCTGCAGGCGCACCTGGCGCAGGTGACCGTCGCGCAGAACGAGGACATGCGGAAGATCACGGCGTGGGCCGCGGTGATCGCCGTGCCGACCATGGTGTGCGGGGTGTACGGCATGAATTTCGACCATATGCCGGAGCTGCACTGGCAGTTCGGCTATCCGCTGGTCATGGTCGTGATGGCGGGGGCGTGTCTGGCGCTGTACCGGGGGTTCCGGCGCAACGGCTGGCTCTGACGGCGATGCCGCGGAGAGTCCGGCTCCGCTGGGGGGCTCCGGGTCACCCGCCCCACGCGGGATGGCGAGGGTCGTCGGCCCGGACGAGGACGTCCGCCGTGCCGGCCGGATCCGTCTCGGCCTCGTACCGCTCGAATGCGGGGAGCGTCCAGTGGTCCGCCTCGGGAGTGCGGCGGCGCAGGGCGCCCGGAGTGAGGAGGACGTGCACGGTCAGGTCGAAGGGGAACCAGTGGCGCAACAGGAGGGGGCCGTGGAGCAACAGGATTCCGCCGGGCGGAAGCTGGGTGTAGGGGCTGCGGGTGGCCCGGTCGGTGGCCGGGTCCCACAGGTCGGGCAGGACACGGCCGCTGCCGCCGGGATCGAGCGGGCCGAAGACCTCGCGCCACAGAGCGGCGGTGTCGAACCATCCGCTGTAGTAAGACTCCTCGTCCCGGCGGCCGTGTTCCAGGCGCAGCGAGGCGGGGCGCAGGAAGCCCTCGGTGCCGACGACGAGGGAGGGCCGGCCGCGCACCCGCAGCGCCTCGCCGACCCGCTCGGCGAGATCCCCGGGCCGGGCGGCCGGGGCTCCGTCGAAGCCGACTCGCAGCCAGGCTCCTCCGTCGGCCGGTGCCAGTCCGGCCAGCCGGTCGGCCAGCTGATCGGCGAGCCGGTCCCACGTGATCGCTTCGAGTCGCACAGAGCCCATGATGCCGGGTGGGCCCGAAGACCGGAGACGGCGGGCGTCGGCGCCTGACCTGAGCAGGGTCCCGGCGGGAGGAGGGCGCGGGTGCCTGTCTCCGGCCGGCCCTCGCCTGGTCGGCCGCCGGCGGCACCGCTTGGGCGGGCCCAGCAGGCGGCGGGTACGGCGTTCGGTCGGACGGTGGCGGGCCGAGCGCGACCGGGGAGGGACGCGTCGCTGACGCAGGGGCGAGAGGCGGCGGGCCAAGCGCGGCCCCGAGGAGAGACGCGTCGCTGACGCAGGGGCGAGAGGCGGCGGGCCGAGCGCGGCCCCGAGGAGAAACGCGTCGCTGACGCAGGGGCGAGAGGCGGCGGGCCGAGCGCGGCCCCGACGAGGGACGGGTCGCTGACGCAGGGGCGGGTCGAGAGGCGGCGGGCCTAGGACGGCCCGGAGAGGGACACGGGGGTGGTGACGGGGAAAGTACCGCGTATGGCCCTTCCCACAACTCCCCACTCCCCCGGTCGTCTTGTCGCCGTTCAGCCGCTGAAGCAGAAGCGGTGTGCCGCTTGCCTCCGTGGTCCGCTGTCGTTGTTGGTGCTGGAGGACGGGGCACCCCGTTGCCTGGTCTGTGCCGACCTCGGGCACCTGGTGTTCCTCCCGCGCGGGGACACCGCGCTGACCCGCAGGTCGCGGGAGGAGAGCGGGCTGTCGGTGGTGGTCGTCCGCTACAACCGGCGCAAGAGCCGGTACGAGCGGCAGGGCGTGCTCGTGGAGGAGGCCGCTCTGGCACGGGCCGAGGAGCGCTGCCTGGCGGATGCGGAGGCGCGGCGCCGGCGCCGGGCGCGGGACGCGCGGCGCAGGGCGGCGGAGGACGACCGGTTCGCGGCGGCGTTCGCAGCCGAGATTCTCCGGCTGTTCCCCGGCTGCCCGGTGGATCGGGCCCGGGCGATCGCGGCGCACGCGTCCCTGCGGGGCAGCGGGCGGGTCGGTCGCAGCGCCGCCGGGCGGGCGCTGACCGAAGGGGCGGTGATCTCGGCGGTCGTGGCGGCGGTGCGGCACGTGGACACGCCGTACGACCAGCTGCTGATGAGCGGGGTCGGGCGGTTCGAGGCTCGCCGCCGGATCGCCTCGGCCGTGGACGGCGTGCTGCGGGGTTGGCAGGGGGCCGGGGAGGACGTGGGCTGAGGGGGGCGAGCAGCGACAGGGAGGGGAGGCGGTGCGCGGTAGTGCCGGACGGAGGTGGTGCGTGCGACTCACGGTGGGCGGCCTATGGACGCTTGCGTATGGCGCCGCGTTCCTCGGCCATGGTCGGCCGCTTGCCGCGCGCATTCACTGGAAGTGATGGAGATGCCGGGCTTCCGGGCCCGGTGGAACGACAAGGGGGTGTGGAGATGATCGACGGGCCGTACTTCGTCCTGGTGGTGCTGGGGGTCCTCGGGACCGGGCTGGTGGCCGGCGTCTTCTGCGGGTTCTCGACGTTCGTGATGCGGGGGCTCGCCGCGCTGCCGCCCGCGCAGGGGGTCGCCGCGATGAAGACGATCAACGTGGCCGCGGTGCGACCTGCCTTCATGGCCGTTTTCATGGGTTCGGCGGTGCTGAGCGTGCTGATAGCCGTGGTGACGTTCGTGGTCTGGCCGGGCGAGGGGAAGGTGGAGCTGCTGCTGGGCAGTGCGCTGTACCTGGCCGGCTCCTTCGGGCTGACGCTGGTCGCGAACGTGCCCCGCAACGAGAGGCTGGCCCGGATGACCGCGGGTGCGCCGGAGGCCGCCGTGTACTGGCCGGTGTACGTGCGCGAGTGGACGCTCTGGAACCACGTCCGGATGGTGGCGTCCGCCGCGGCGGCCCTCGTCTACGTGCTGGCGCTCACGTGACAACCCTTCCGGGACGACATCAGTGGCGGAGAGGCGTCCGGTCGTGTGCCGGGCGGCTCCTCGGCGGGGGCCGGCCGCCGCTCTGCGCGGCTGTCGGGGCGGACGTATCGTGGCCGCAAGAGTGCCGCCCGATGACGCACGGCCCGCCGTACATCCGGTGCCCTCCGGTGCCGGTACGCGAGGAAGACCGCCATGGCCGATCCCAAGGGGTTCATGACCACGCCGCGCCAGGAGTGGGCGCGGCGGCCCGTCGAGGAGCGGGTGCGGGACTGGGACGAGGTGTACGTCCCGGGAGCGCTGCTGCCGATCATCAGCAAGCAGGCCGACCGCTGCATGGACTGCGGTGTCCCGTTCTGCCACGACGCCTGCCCGCTCGGCAATCTCATCCCCGAGTGGAACGACCTGGTCTCGCGGGAGGACTGGAAGGCGGCGAGCGAGCGGCTGCACGCCACCAACAACTTTCCGGAGTTCACCGGCCGACTGTGTCCGGCGCCCTGTGAGGCGGGGTGTGTGCTGGCGATCAACCAGCCGGCGGTCACGATCAAGAACGTCGAGTGTGCGATCGCCGACCGGGCCTGGGAGGAGGGCTTCACGCCCGCGCGGCCTCCCGAGCGGCTGTCGGGCAGGACGGTCGCGGTCGTCGGGTCCGGGCCGACGGGTCTCGCCGCGGCGCAGCAGCTGACGCGGGCCGGGCACACGGTCGCCGTGTACGAGAAGGACGACCGCATCGGCGGGCTGATGCGCTACGGCATCCCCGAGTTCAAGATGGAGAAGCGGCATCTGGAGCGGCGGATCGCGCAGATGCTGGCGGAGGGGACGAAGTTCCGTGCGTCCACGGCGGTCGGGCGGGACATCTCGGCGGCGGATCTGCGGGCGCGGTACGACGCGGTGGTGCTGGCCACGGGGGCGACGGCGTGGCGGGAACTCCCGGCGCCTGGCAGGGAGTTGCACGGGATCCATCAGGCGATGGTCTATCTGCCGTTGTCGAATCGGGTGTGTGAGGGGGATCTGGAGGTCTCACCGCTGTCGGCGGCCGGGAAGCACGTGGTGATCGTGGGCGGCGGGGACACGGGGGCGGACTGTCTGGGCACGGCGGTGCGCCAGGGGGCCGCGTCCGTGACCCAGTTGGACATCTACGCGCAGCCGGGTGCCGAGCGCGACGAGGACGTCGAGCCGTGGCCGACGTACCCGAAGGTCTACCGTCTGTCGGCCGCGCACGAGGAGGCGAGGGATCTGCGGACGGCGCCGGCGGCGGACGCGGACGCGCGGCTCTTCGCCGCGTCCACGCTCCGCTTCACCGGGGACGCGGAAGGACACGTGCGGGAGCTGCATCTGGTGGAGGTCGACGCACGGCGTGAGCCGGTGCCCGGGACCGACCGGGTGCTTCCCGCGGACCTCGTGCTGCTCGCGCTGGGGTTCAACGGGCCGGACCAGGAGGACGGCCTGGTCGACCAGCTGGGGCTGGTGCTCCAGCCTCGCGGCACCATCGCGCGGGACGACGGTTTCGCCACCAACGTCCCCGGGGTGTTCGCCGCGGGGGACGCGGCGCGCGGGCAGTCGCTCATCGTGTGGGCGATCGCGGAGGGGCGGGCGGTGGCGGCGGCCGTCGACCGCTACCTGATGGGCACGTCGCAGCTTCCCGCGCCGGTCGCTCCGGGCGACCGGCCGATGCGGGTGTGAGTACGGCACCGAGGTGCTGGATTCGGCTCATGCCCTGGGCGAGGGCCCGGCCGAACCGGGCAGGGCGCGGGGTCAGCGTCGCTCGTCCGTGCCGGCGACCTTGCCCGTGGCCAGGGCCACGCGGTTCCACGTGTTGATGGTGAGGATCAGGGCGAGGACGTGGGCCAGTTCCTCCTCCTCGAAGTGCGCGGCGGCCTCGGAGTAGACGGTGTCGGGGACGCCCGCGTCGGCGACCAGGGTCACCGCCTCCGTCAGTGCCAGGGCCGCCTGCTCCTTCGGCGTGAAGAAGTGGCGGGCCTCCCGCCAGACGGCGACCATGTGCAGCCGGTCCTCGCTCTCGCCGGCCTTGCGGGCGTCGTTGGTGTGCATGTGCAGGCAGTAGGCGCAGTGGTTGAGGTGCGAGGCGCGGATCTGGATGAGTTCGACCAGCGCGGGGTCGAGCCCCGAGCGGGCGGCGACGTCGAGGCCGACGATGGCCCGGAAGACCTTGGGGGCGGCCTTCGCGAAGTCCAGGCGGGTCCGGGCGGCCTCGGCCGCGGCGATCCCGGCAGTGGCGTCAACAACGGGGGGGGCAACAGCGGGGGTGGTTCGGGCAGTTGCGGTGGTGTTCGTCGTCATGACTTCAAATTAGGCCGTGCAAAGACCGGCTGTAGGGTGCATTTCCATGACGGAATCGTGGGTCAATTCCGCGGAGCGGATCGGGGTCGATCTGCACCTGGAACTGTCGGGACCGGGCGGGCGACGGGCCGCGCTGACCAGGGCCCTGCGGGAGGCGGTGCGCAGCGGGCGGCTCGCGCCGGGCACCCGGCTGCCGCCGTACCGTTCGCTCGCGGCCGACCTGGGCGTCGCCCGCAACACGGTGGCCGACGCCTATGCGGAGCTGGTCGCCGAGGGCTGGCTGACCGCCCGGCAGGGCTCGGGGACGCGGGTCGCGACGGGCGTGGCTCCCTTGGGACGGCCGGGACGACCGGGACGACCGGGACGACCGGGGAAGCCGGAGCCGAGGCGGACCGCCGTACTGACACCGATGGCCACGCCGTCAGGCGGTCGTGGGCCGCGGCACGATCTGCGGCAGGGGTCGCCGGACCCGTCGGCGTTTCCGCGTACGGCCTGGTCCGCCTCGTACCGGCGGGCGCTGCAGGCGGCACCGAGCGAGGCGTTCGGGCCGGGTGACCCGGCCGGGCGGTGGGAGTTGCGGGAGGCGCTGGCGGAATATCTGGCACGCGCGCGTGGGGTGCGTACCGAGCCGGGCCGGATCGTCGTCTGCTCGGGTTTCGCGCACGCGCTGCGGCTGCTGTTCGGCCAGGGGGCGGGCGGGGTGCTGCGCGGCCCGCTGGGTGTGGAGGCGTACGGGCTGGACTTCCACCGGGGGCTGCTCGCGACGGCCGGGGTGCGGACGGTGCCGTTGCCGCTGGACGAGCACGGGGCGCGGGTGGAGGAGCTCGGGCGGGAGCGGGCCGTGCTGCTCACGCCGGCGCACCAGTTCCCGACCGGCGGCCCGCTGCATCCGGAGCGGCGGGCAGCGGTGGTCGACTGGGCCCGCGCGCAGGGGGCGGTGGTGCTGGAGGACGACTACGACGGCGAGTTCCGGTACGACCGCAGACCCGTCGGCGCACTCCAGGGCCTCGATCCGGAGCGGGTGATCCACATCGGCTCCGTCAGCAAGAGTCTGTCTCCGGCGCTGCGGCTCGGCTGGATGATCCTGCCGGAACACCTGGTGGGGCCGGTGCTCGCGGCGAAGGGCGAACGCGAGGGATGGGCGAGCGCGCCGGACCAGCTCGCCCTCGCCGACTTCATGCGCTCGGGGGCGTACGACCGTCATGTGCGGCGTATGCGGCAGCGGTACCGTCGCCGGCGTGACCGGCTCGTCGCGGCGCTGGCCGCGCAGGCGCCGCACGTGGAGGTGACGGGGATCGCGGCCGGGCTGCACGCGGTGCTGCGGTTGCCGCCGGGCAGCGAACGGTCCGTGGTGAAGGCCGCCGCGTGGCAGGGAGTCGCCCTCGACGGCCTCGCAGCGTTCCGGCATCCGGAGACGCGGATGCCGCCGTCCGACGGCCTGGTGGTCGGGTACGCCGCACCGGCTGAACACGCGTACGGGGCGGCGCTGGACGCGCTGTGCGCGGCGCTGCCACCGGCGTGAGAGCGGTTCGGGTCCACCAAGCCCTGGGGGCCGTCCGGCTCTCGGCTCCCGGCACCTCGGAATGTGCCGAGCCCCGCCGGTCCCCGCCAACCCCAACGGCACGAGGAGGAGTTGAGCTCGATACAGAAACGGTTCAGCAAGAGGCGTCCGTGACCCCGGACTCAGGACAGCAGGAAGTCGGCCTCGCCCGCCTTGGCGCCTTCGATGAACGCGGTCATCTCGTCAGAGGTGTAGATCAGCGCCGGACCGTCGGGATCGGTGGACTGGCGCACGGCGATCCGGCCGTCGGCGAGCTTCATCGCCTCCAGGCAGTTGCCGCCGTTCCCGCCGCTCCAGGGCTTGTGCCAGCCCTCGCTGCCCAACTCCCGCGCGGGCATGCCGTTGTAGACGTGTCCGCGCGGCTTGATGCGATCCATTCACAGCTCCTTGCGGAGATCCCGGAGAATCTCCTTCGTGCGTTGCGCCGTAGCGGCCTGCGCCGCCATGCGGTCCATGACCTCCAGGTGGGTCGCCACCTCGGCGCGCGCGTCCAGGTAGACGGCGCCGGTCAGGTACTCGCTGTAGACCATGTCCGGCAGTTCTGACATGGCGAATCGGAACAGCACGAAGGGCCCGTACGTCCCCGGGTGCGGCCCGTTGGCGAACGGGGCGACCTGGAGCGTCACGTTGGGCAGCTTCGTGGCCTCGAGCAACTTGTCGATCTGCGCGCGCATCACCTCCGGGCCGCCGATCGGGCGGCGCAGGGCGGTCTCGTCCATCACCGCCCAGAAGCGGGGGGCGTCCGGACGGGTGAGCAGTTCCTGACGTTGCATGCGCAGGGCGACATGGCGCTCGATGTCGTCCGGGCTCGTCTGGCCGATGGCGCCGGACTTCAGCACCCCGCGCGCGTAGTCCTCGGTCTGGAGCAGGCCGGGGACGAAGTGCGGCTCGTAGGAGCGGATGAGGGCGGCCGCACCCTCCAGGCTGACGTACATGGAGAACCAGCCCGGCAGGATGTCGTGGAACCGCTGCCACCAGCCGGGCCTGTTGGCGTCCTCGGCCAGCTGGACGAAGAGTTCGGCCTCGTCGTCGGGGACGCCGTAGGCCTTCAGCAGCAGTTGCAGGTACGGGATTTTGAGGGAGACCTCGGCCATCTCCATGCGGCGGACGGTGGCGGGGGCGACGCGGAGCACACGGGCGGCCTCCTCGCGCTTCAGTCCGGCGCGTTCCCGCAGGTCCAGCAGGCGCCGGCCGAGGACCACCTGGCCCACCGTCGGCGCGGACCGCGGCTCGCTCACGCTCCCACCTCCACCGAAAGCCTCCACCGAAAGTTCCACGACAGCCCTGCGGCGCCATTCGAAGATTCATTCGGAGACCGGGTCGGCTCTCCGATGACTCCAATTGGCGCCGCTCGACGTGCTGTTGCGAGCAGTGTGCCACGGCGTCTGACCGAGTCACACAGCACTCTGCAATTTTCAGAGTGATACTTGCCAAGTGTCCATGGCGGGGAGATAGTGGCAGGCGTGATTCCGTCCGCGCCCTTAGGAACAGACGCCGCCGCCGCAGACCGTTCCGGTCTCGGTGACGCGACGGGAGCGACCCCTCCGGGGGGTGCTGCCCAGCGCCGGTTCCGCTTCGAGCTGGCCGCACATCCGGGTTCCGTCGCTCAGGCGAGACGGCTCGCGCACGCCCGGCTGACCGGCTGGTCGGTGTGCGCGGACACTTGCGACAACGCGGCTCTGGTCATATCCGAGCTGGTCACCAACGCGATCGTGCACACCGCGAGTACGCATGTGGTGTGCGAGCTGCACGACCACGACGACATGGTGCGCATAGCCGTGGGCGACGAGGGCTGTGCTCCCGGCGATCCCCACCCGTCCCCGCAGCGCCCCGACGAGGAGCACGGGAGGGGACTGCTTCTCGTCGACGCCCTGTGCCGGTCCTGGGGTGCGCACGAGCAGGGTTCCGGGCTGCTGGTCTGGGCGGAGCTGGCCCGCGGCTCGGAGCCGATTCCCGGCACCGAGACCGGCACCGGTACCGGTATCGACGCGGCCTCCGGGCGGGACCCGGCCCACGGGACGGAAGCGATCTCCGGCACGGGCGCGCCGCGCGGCACCGCGGAACCGTGCAACGACCTGGGCTGGGGCGCTCGGCCGAAGCCCGGCCGCCCGGAGGACTCCGGCGACGACGACCCGGCCGAGGCACACCGCCACACCCCCGCCCACTCCTGGCACCGCACCGCGGACCAGCCGCCGCACCGGACCCCGGAGCAGCACGGCCACGGAAGCCAGGGGGGCCCGCACCAGCACGGGCACGGCGGCAACGGCACCCCGGAACAGCGCCGGCACGGGAACCTCGAGCCGTACCGGACCGTGAGCCCCGAGCAGCACGGGTACGGAACCCCTGACCAGCACCGGTACCGCGCGGCCGAGCAGCCCTCGCATCCGGCGTTCGAGAAGCACCGGCACCGCGCGGTGGACCAGCCCCTGCGGCGGGCCCCGGAGCAGCATCGCGCCGGGGAGCGGCCGTGACCGCCGCCGAGGACGGCTTCGGCCGGGGGGCCGGCAGAGGCCCTGAGGGGCCGATCGGCCTCGACACACTCGTGCGTCTGCAGCGGCGGCGGCCGGCTGCGGAGGCGCTCCGCCGGCTGCCGATGCCGGAGGGCATGACGGTTCCGCTCGGCTGTGACGCCGTGGCCGTGCCCGACCGTCTCGGCCCGCTCGTCGTCCCCAGGCTGCCGCGGCTGGGCTGTGTGTACGCCGACGGAACGCACTGGTGGTGGATCGTGCCGGCGGACTCCGACCACGCCCTGCGCTGGCCGGCCCCCGCCCACTACGCGCCCGGCGCCCTGGTGACCAGCACGGCCCGGCTCATCCACCGCCCGGACGGCACGGTCCCCTACACCCCGCCGATCCCGCTGTACCTGGCCCTGTGCCGGGCGACCGGCACGCCACCCGACTGGTCGAGAGCCGTGTCGGCGTAGGTCCGTCGCGAATGCCGGTGCGGATCTCGGCGCAGGTGCGTCACCGTGCCGGTGCGGGCCTCGGCGCAGGTGCGTCACCGCTGCCGGTGCAAGTCACGGCGCAGGCGTCGGCGGCGAGCGGCGCACGTGGCCGACAGGTGACCGACGGCCCGGAGCGCATCCGGCAGCCCGGGGTGAACCCGTCCCCGCGCCACGCCCGCGCACACTTCGCGCCCCCTCCGCGCCCCCGATTCCTTCCTCTCGCGCCCTGCCGACCTGCCGCGCACGCCCGCGATAGTGGCCGTTCCGCGACGGTTCGGGAGGTCACGTGGGGAAGCGACGGGGGGCGGCCGAGTCCGCGGTGTCGGAGTCGGAGCGGCTGCTGTTCGGCGGGCCGCTGCGGTACGACACCGGCTGGAACAAGCACGCGGACGCGTTCCTCGAGCTGAATTTCCGCGCGATGGTGGCCCGGCTCCCCGGGATGCTGCTGTCGAGTCTGCGCCTGGCCCGGCAGGCCGATCCCCGGGCCGCCTGGATCGTGCTGGCCGCCGAGGCGGGCCGGGGCGCCGCGCAAGCGGTGAGCCTGCTGGCCGTGAACAGCGCGCTCGGCAAGCTGCTCACCGGCCCCGACATCGCTCGGCGCCTGCACGCGGCCGCGCCCGCCCTGGTCGTCGTCGCGTTCGTGATGCTGCTGGCCGCGCTGCTGCGGGCCGCCTCCGTCTACGCCACCGGACGGCTGGAGCCGAAGGTGGAGCGGGTGGCGACGGAGCTGTACCTGGAGCGGGCGGCGAACGTGGAGCTGGCCGCGATCGAGGACCACGCGTTCCACAAGCTGCTGGACACGGCACAGTACGGCGCCCGGTCCGCGCGGCGCATGATCGGGTACGGCACCCAGGTCGTCAACGCGATGATCTCGCTGGTCGCGGCGGCGGGCGTACTGACCGTGCTGCATCCGGCGCTGCTGCCGCTGCTGGTCACCATGACGCTGCCGAGCGCCTGGAGCGCGCTGACGAACGCGCGGCGCCACTACGAGTCGTTCCACACCTGGGTGCAGCACGCCCGCGCCGGTCAGCTGATCAGCAGCCTGCTCACCGAGCCGGGCGCGGCCCCGGAGATCCGTGTGCACGGGGTGGGGCCCTTCCTGCTGCGGCATTTCCGGGCGATGTCGGAGACCGCGGAGGCGGAGCAGGCCCGGCTCTCGCGGCTGGCCGCCCGGACCGGTCTGATCGCGGCCGCCTGGACGGGCCTCGCCACCCTCGCGACGTACGCCACGCTGGGCGCCCTGCTGCTGGCCGGGGCGATGGCTCTGTCCGTGGCCGGTACGGCGGTGCTCGCGATCCGCACCGGTGCGGCGAGCCTGGACACCCTGGTGCTGCAGATCAACCAGCTGCACGAGGAGGCCCTGTTCGTGGGCGATCTGGAGCGGATGTACGTCGAGGCGGCGGAGCGGGCGATCCCGGTGGGCGGGGAGGCGCTGCCGGAGGAGCCGCAGGAGATCAGGTTCGAGAACGTCACGTTCAGCTATCCGGGTGACGCGGCCCGGCCCGCCCTGGACGACGTCACCCTCACGCTGCCCCTGGGCCGGATCGTGGCACTCGTCGGTGAGAACGGCTCGGGCAAGACGACCCTCGTCAAGTTGCTCGCGGGCCTGTACACGCCGGACCGGGGGCGGATCCTGTGGGACGGGGTCGACGCCGCGCGCGCGGACCGGCGGCTGCTCGCCGAGCGTGTAGCGATGGTGGCGCAGGACTTCAAGAGGTGGCCGTTCACCGCCCGGGTGAACGTGGCCGTCGGCCGTTCCTCCGTGCCGATGACCGAGGAACGGCTGGCCGCGTCGATCGCCGAGGCGGGCGCCGGTGAGGTCGTGGAGGATCTGCCGCGCGGTCTGGACACGCTGCTGGCTCGCGTCTTCAGCGGTGGGCACGAGCTGTCCGGCGGCCAGTGGCAGCGCCTCGGCATCGCCCGGGCCGCCTACCGGCGCGGGCGGATCCTGATCGTGGACGAGCCGACCGCGGCCCTCGACGCGCGGGCCGAGCTGGAGGTGTTCGAGAAGATCCGGGCGCTCGCGGGCAGCGGGCAGACGGTCGTGCTGATCACCCACCGGCTGGCCTCGGTCCGGCACGCCGATCTCGTGCACGTACTGGAGGGCGGGCGGCTGGTGGAGTCCGGCACCCCGGAGGAACTGCTGGCCGGCGGCGGTGTCTACGCGGAGCTGTACGCGCTCCAGGCGGAGCAGTTCACGATGCGGATCCCCGCGCCGAAACCGGCCTGACCGGGCTCGGCCTCACCGGCCGCCGCGCGGTCGGCGCCGGCGGTGTCACTCGACGGCTTCGGCCCCGCGCACGATCACGAGGAAGGTGTCCGTCGCGAGGTCCATCACGACCTCGGCGGGCAGGCCTTCCTGGCGTCGCGCGTGCGCGAACTCCTCCGCGGGCCAGGATCCCCGCGGACCACCGGCGGGAAAGCGTTCGAGCACCGTTCGCCCGTTCACCATCTCGCACCTCCAGAAGCGTCGTACTTGTTGGAGTTAACGCCCTGGAGAGGGGAAACGGCTCGCTCGGTGACGGGACTGAGACATTGTCTACACCTGCTGGGCGCGGACGGTGAGAGTCCGTTCACGTTGTGACAGGAACGGCACCGTCCGTGTCAGTTCTCGTACTCGTCGTGAAGGCGGAGGTGGTCGCTTCCGGCCGGGCTCCGGCCCAGCGCGGTCAGGTCGAGGAGGCCGGCGAGGGTGCCGACTCCGTCCAGTCCGTCGTCGTACACCGAGTAGGTGTGGAAGACCTGGTCGTGGTCGCGCAGGAAGCTGCTGACGCCCGGCCGTTCGACCTGGTTCCCGGCCGAGGGGACGGTGGCCTCGAAGTCGCGGTTGAAGTCGCTGTGGCCGGAGGAGTACCAGGGCACCGCCCAGCCCATACGTGCCTTGAACGGCAGGATGCGGGTGAACGGGGCCCGGGACACGGCCGCGAACGAGGTGTTCCTGGCGCGCAGGTGCGCGAGGTGGCCGACCTGGTCCAGGAAGGCCGCGCAGCAGGGGCAGCCCTCCTCCCACTCCGGCGCGAACATGAAGTGGTGGACGACGAGCTGGGCGCGGCCCTCGAAGAGGTCCAGGAGGGTGGCCTTGCCGTCGCCGCCCTCGAAGACGTACTCGGGGTCGACCTCGACCATGGGCAGCCGTCGCCGCTCGGCGCCGAGGGCCTCGCGGGCCCGCCTGACCGCCTCCTCCTTCCGCAGCAACTCCTCGCGCGCCGCGCGCCATTGCTCACGCGAGACGATCTCGGGAAGCGACATGGGCTCTCCTGTCCGACGGTCCGTCACGGTGGTGACCGACCTCGGATACGAAACTCATCGCCCCGCCCGGAGTTCTTTTTCGGCCGGTTTCCCGGCGGGCCGCGACGGCCGCCGCCGGCGCGCCGTCCGTGCGTTCCGTCTCGGGGAAACCGCCTGCTCAGCGGCCGTAGGCGTGGACCCCGTCGTACGTGCCTGCGGTCGGCCGGGGCGGCCGGCCCTCCGTCAACCGCCGTACGTAAACGGTACATCGAGGCCCCGGCCGGGCTCAGGCGGCGGGTGCCGGGACCCGCATCCCCTGGAGTTCCAGCTCGGTGAGCGCAGCGCGCAGCTGCCGCACGTGGCGGGGTGTGAGGCGGCCGGTGTCGTCGAGGTGGACGGCGCAGGCCGTCGTCGTGTCCACGAGCCGTTCCAGCACCTCCGCGACGGCGTCCGTCCCCTCGGTGTGCCGGGCCAGGGCGGGCAGTTCGGCGGCGGCGAGCGCGATGGCGGTACGGGCCTCGGCGAGGGCGCGGTAGGCCTCCCGGCGCAACGCCCACCGCTCGGGACGGTCGTCGCACCGGGCGGGCACCCCTGACGTGGGCCCGTCCTCCGCCGGCCGCGCGGCTCGATCGGCGGGCCCGCCCTTCGCCGGCCGCGCTCGATCGGCGGGTTCCTCCTGGGCCCACCGCCCGGCCAGGTCGGCGGCCCCGCTCGGCGCCCTCCGCCCGGCCCCGTCGGCGGGGTGGCCGGGGTCGCCGAGGACGTGGGCGAGGTAGGCGTGCGCGGCGGTACCTGCCGTGGCGAGGCGGGCCTTGACCGCGCCGCCTCGCCGGCCGGGCACCGGCAGGTGCCCGACGACCAGCACGAGCGCACAGGCCAGGAGCGTCTCACCGATCCGGCTGACGGAGGCCTGCGGCTCCCCGCCGACCATGCCGAGAGCGAGCACCAGGACGGTGATGACGGCGGTCAGGGCGGCGAAGTGCCGTACGGCCACCGGTACGAGCGCGCCGCACACCGTGACCAGCAGGAACAGTCCCGCCGGGCGGGGCAGCAACGCGGCGAGAGCGGCGAAGACCAGGGCGCCCAGCACGGTCCCGGCGGCCCGGCACAGCACGCGCGAGGCCAGGGGTCCGAGATCGGGCTTGACGAGGAAGACGGCGGTGACGGGCAGCCAGTACCAGTGCTCGTGGTGCCCGTACCAGCGGGTGTGGTGCAGCGTCTGGGCGATGGCGGCGCTGCCGCCGAAGCAGAGTGCGACCCGCAGGCCGTACTCGCGTCCACCGGCGCCGAACACGGCCCGGGCCGCGTCGCGGACGCCCAGGCGCCTGGCGATCAGCCGGTGGTGGGCGCCGTCGGCCCGGTCGAAGGCCTGGGCCGCGCGCAGCAGGGCGTCGTCGAGGGCGCGCAGCGCGGGCGTGACGGGGACCGCGGCCCGCAGGCGCAGCCCGGCACGGGGGACGCGGGGAGCGGGCAGCGGTCCGGCCGGGGTGTCGCCGCGGACGGCGGCGGCGAGCCGCCGGGGCCCTTCGGAGGCCCTGGCCGCGACGGGCTCCCCCACCCAGAAGAGCGCGGTCGCGGCCTCGGCGAGGGGCAGCGCCGCCGCGTACCGGGCCTGCAGCCGGC
This sequence comes from Streptomyces albidicamelliae, assembly GCF_025642175.1. Lineage (NCBI taxonomy): Bacteria > Bacillati > Actinomycetota > Actinomycetes > Kitasatosporales > Streptomycetaceae > Streptomyces > Streptomyces albidicamelliae. The sequence goes on from NZ_CP106795.1 coordinate 2,376,607, forward strand.
GCTCGGCGGACGAGCCGGCGTACCGGCGCAGCCGGGGCCCGCCGAGTGCGTCCTGCGCGTGGTCGAGGGTGGCGGTGAGCGCGGCCCGCCGGGCGGTGGCGTGAGGGCCGCCCGCGGCGTCGAGGAGCGCGGCGATCGCGTCGTACACGTCGGCGACCGCCGCCCGCTCCCCGTCGAAGCGGAAGTCACCGGCGGGTGAGCCGGGCGAGGGCAGGGCCAGCCGCAGCAGCATCAGCCAGCCGGCCCCGGCGAGGAAGGCGAGGGCCCGCTGCCAGCCGCTCTCCGCGGCCGGCATCCCGGCGCCGAAGGCGGCGGCGACGAGAAGCTGGGTGCCCGCGGCGCTGGCGACGGGCCCGACCGCGCTGACGCCTCCCGCGACCAGCCCGAGTCCGGTGAACGCCAGGGCCAGCGGTACGGCCGTCATCCCCTGCCCGGCGTACGTCCCCACGAGCAGCCCGAGTGCTCCGGCCAGGGCGGGCACCCCGAGGCGCCTGACGGAGGCGCGCCGGCTGCCGGGCCGGTCGTTGATCCCGGCGAGCATGGCGGCGACGGCGGCGAGCACCCCGACGGACGTCCGTCCGCCGAGGACACCGGCGAGCAGCAACGGCCCGGCGGCGAGTGCGCCCCGGGTCACCGCGCTCCAGGGCACGGGGCCGCGCTGGGCGCGGAAGGCGTGGGCGAGCCATGGGGGTGCGGCGGGCCGGGACACGGGGCTCCTGTTCGTACGAGGGCAGGGGTGGGCCTTCGGACGACGGTGGCCGGGCGGATCCCACGAGGGGGTCACGCGGCCGGCACACGCTGGTGCCGGGCGTGGTGATCCCCACGGTAGGGCGCGTTCCCCGAGTGAACGGGCCGCTCACGTTTCAGGGAGGTGAAACCTGCCCGGAGGGGCCGGTTTCTTTATGAACGCAATTCGCTGTTCCGCCCATTTTGCCATGGTCACCAAGCCGTCATGAGCGCAGCGCCCCGGCGATGACGGCCTCGGCCGCGGTGACGGCGGCAACGAGGATCCCGGAATCGGGCCGCAGCGCGCCCAGTACCGCGTCGACCGCGCGCAGTCCGGCTCGCTCCAGGAGCCTCTTCTCGTTGGTCACCCACTCGCCGCGTGCCGCGAGTACGGCGTGGGCGGCCTGGGCCGCGGCCGTGGCGACGGCTCCCGCGGTCTCCGTGAGGCGCCCGTGGACAGCGTGGTTGTCCTTGGCGTAGGCGAGGGTGGCGCGGGCGGTGCCGCCCCAGCGTTCCGCGGCGGTCGCCCGCAGCCTGTCCGGGTAGCCCGCCGGGCGGGGCAGGGCTCCCCTGAGGACCTGGTTGACGGCGAGTTCGGCCACGAGCAGGTAGGTGGGGATCCCGGCGAGGTGGAACAGCAGCGGCTCCACCCGGAACCGGCCCTCCCTCGCCTCCGCCAGTTCGTGCTCGACCACGTCCAGGTCCCGGTAGTGCACGTCGACCCGGCGTCCGTCGACGGTCAGCCAGGCCCCGCCGTTGAAGACGCCGCCTCCCCAGCCGCCGACCTCGGACACCTCGCCCTCCCAGCCGACGGCCCGCAGACGGCCGGGGTCGAACCGGCCGCGGTAGTACACGGCCAGGTCCCAGTCGCTGTCGTCCCGCTGCGTGCCCTGGGCCCGGGAACCGCCGAGGGCCACGGCTTCCACGGCCGGCAGCGAGGCCAGACGGTCCGCGGTGGTGGAGAGGAAGACCCGGTCGGGAAGGGCGGGCATGCTCGACGGCCTCCTGGGTGTGCGCGGGGGGGGATGGGCGCGTAAGGGATGGGCGGCGGGGTGGAGCGTAGGGGGTGGGCGGGGTGCGGGGCGAGCGGATTCGGGTGGGCACGGCGCGCCCGCCGCCGGAAAACGGGATGCGCGGGACGGTACGCGGCGCGGATGATCGGGAGGTTGCGGGCCCCGGCCCGTCGGCCGCCGGCCCTCGGTTCCGGTCGCCCGCACCGAGGTACGAAGACCGAACTCCGGGTCCGGGCCGGCGCCTCGGCCCCACCCGCCTCCGGCACCCCAGCCGGAGTCCGCCCCCGACCTCAAGGAGCCGCCGTGATCCGGCGAGTGACCGCGCCCGGACTCTTCCCGCCGCCCACCTATTCCCACGCCTCCGTGGTCGAGGCGGGCACGAAGCTCGCTTTCCTCGCCGGCGCCGTGCCCCTCGACGACAAGGGGGAGGTGGTGGGCCCGGGCGACCCCGTCAGGCAGGCCGAGCAGGTGATCGCCAACCTCCGCGAGCAACTGCGTGCGGTAGGAAGCGACCTGGAGCACGTGATCGTGACCGAGGTGTACGTCGTGAGCGGCGAACCCTCGGTGCTGTCCGCGGTGTGGGAGGTCGTGGAGGCGTCGGGGCTGAGCAAGGGCCCGCACTCCTCCACGCTGCTCGGCGTCGCCTGCCTCGGCTACACCGGCCAGCTGGTCGAGATCACCGCCACGGCCGTGGTGCCCGAACGGGAAGAGGGCAGCCGGTGACGGACGGGGCAGTGGTGCTGCGCCGCGCCACCGCGGCCGACGCCCGGGCCGCCGCCGACGTCTGGCTGCGGTCCTTCACCGCCGCGCTGCCGACGGTCGTACGGCCGCGCACGGACGACGACGTACGGGACTACATCCGCGACGTCGTGGTGCCGCTGCGGGAGACCTGGGTGGCGGAGGCGTCCGGAACCGGGATCGTCGGCCTGATGGTGCTGGACGGAGAGAAGCTGTCGCAGCTGTACCTGGAACCGGACTGGCGGGGGCGGGGCCTCGGGGACCGGTTCGTCACCCTGGCCAAGGAGCGCAGCCCCGACGGACTGACCCTGTGGACCTTCCAGGTCAACGAACCGGCCCACCGCTTCTACGAGCGGCACGGATTCACCGCGGCCGAGTACACCGACGGCAGCGGCAACGAGGAGCGGGAGCCGGACGTGCGCTACGTGTGGCGGCCCTGAGAGTGGCGCGGCGGGGCCGGCCGCCCAGAGGCTGTCCTCGATCCGGATGCGGGAGCGGTCGAAGGCTAGATCCGGCAGTGGGAGTGGTCGAAGGCTAGATCGTGGTGACGACCCCGTGGCGCAGGTGGGCCCCGCCGACCGTCCCCGGCCGAGGAGCCGTCACGGCAGTCCGGCCGCGTCCGCCGCCGTGCGCAGTACCTCGCGGAGCATCTCGGTGGTGAGGCGCCCGGTGAAGGTGTTGCGCTGGCTGACGTGGAAGCAGCCGAAGACTTCCAGGCCGTCGAGGGCGACCCTGGTGCCGTGGGCGAAGGACGGGCGGGGACGGGGCACGGTCCAGCCCGCTTCGGCGAACGCGGGAAGCGCGGCCTGCCAGCCGAAGGCACCGAGGACGACCGCCGCCTTCAGTGTGGGGCGCAGCAGCTTGAGCTCCTGGACCAGCCAGGGCCGGCAGGTGTCGCGTTCGCCGGGGGTGGGCTTGTTGGCGGGCGGAGCGCAGTGCACCGGCGCCGTGACCCGGACGCCGTACAGTTCCAGGCCGTCGTCGATGCTCACCGAAGTGGGCTGCGAGGCCAGGCCGACGTCGTAGAGGGCCTGGTAGAGCACGTCTCCGGAGCGGTCCCCGGTGAACATCCGGCCCGTGCGGTTTCCGCCGTGCGCGGCCGGCGCCAGCCCGATGATCACCAGCCGGGCGTCCTCGGGACCGAATCCCGGCACCGGCCGCCCCCAGTACGTCCAGTCGGCGAACGCGGCCCGTTTGGTCCGGGCCACCTCCTCGCGCCAGTCGACCAGCCGGGGGCAGGCCCCGCAGTCCGCGACGCGGCGGTCGAGCCGGGCGAGGGCACTGCTGTCGTCCATACCGCCACCGTATGCCCCGGCCGGGCGGCCCGACGCAGCCCCGTCGGACGAGCCGATCACCTGCGCGGCCCCCGGTTCGGGCGCGTGCCGCTCGCGGGAAATCCCCTCCGGGGCGGCCGGCTCCTGGAGTTAAGGTCGGGACATGGCTTCCGAGGATGCGGACGAGAACGTGAACGGTGGGTCCGGCGCGCCGGACGGGACGACTCCCGCTGAGGGTGCCGAGCGCTCCGACGCCGATGGCGACGCCTCCGCCGACCAGCCGCTCGATCCGAAGACAGCCGCCGCGGTGGCCGCTGCCGAGGCCGCTGGGGCGGCCAGCGGCGAGACGGTCCGGATCGACAGCTGGATCTGGGCCGTGCGCCTGATCAAGACGCGTTCCCTGGGGGCCGCCGCCTGCCGTGGCGGCCACGTGCACGTCAACGGCGAGCGGGTGAAGGCCGCCCACTCCGTGCGCATCGGCGACGAGGTGCGCCTGCGGAACGAGGGCCGGGAACGGATCGTGATCGTCAAGCGGCTGATCCGCAAGCGGGTCGGCGCGCCCGTGGCCGCCCAGTGCTACGTCGACAACTCCCCTCCGCCCCCGCCGCGGGAGGCCATCGCCCCCGCCGGTATCCGCGACCGGGGCGCGGGCCGCCCCACCAAGCGGGACCGCCGCGAGATGGAGCGCCTCCGCGGCCTCGCCGGCCCGCCCGGCCCGGCTGGATCACCGGGCTTCGGCGGCGCCCCCGGATTCGGAGGGCACGGTGGATCTGGCGGCCCGGGCGGATCGGGCGGATCGGGTTCCACGCGTGGAACCGGTGGACGAGGGAGCGGACGAGGCACGCCGCGCGGGCCCGCCGGACCGGGAGGTTCCCACGGGTCGGGCGGGCGCTCCCGCTGAGCCGGTCACTCGCCGGCCACGCCCTCAGGACGGCGGGCGTACCGCCGGCTGCCTGACGGACGGACTTCGACCACGGCCCGAGGGACCGCCTGGAAGGGCGGAGCAGCGGGCGCGCTGGGGCCCTCGCCCCTCCTCCCCCACTAGCCGCTAGCCGCTAGCCGCTAGCCGCTGCGCCTAAGCCGTCGGCACCGCCCTCACCCACATGCCGTCGGGTGTCAGGTAGGTGTCCACCTCCAGGCCCGCCTCCGCCAGTGCGGATTCGAACTGCTCCTTGGTCAGGGGGCGGGAGAGGAACGTCTGTGTCCAGACGGCGTCGGGGAACACGTACTCGGCGCGGACCGAGTGCACCCCCTCGCCGACGGGCTCCGCCGAGGCGATGCGGACGGTGAAACCGCTCGGGTCGACCCGCTCCCGGGGGATGTTCGTGTGGTAGTCGCCGCCCTCCCGCTGGATGAGCACGCAGCCGCCCTGTGCCACGTGCCGGACGCAGGTGCGCAGCAGGCCTCTGCGGACCTCCTCGTCACCGGTGTGCACGAGGAACGACGCGAGCATCACCACGTCGAAGCGCTCACCGCCCAGGTCGAGGTGCTCTATGGGGCCGCATATGGTGCGGGCCCCACGGATCCGGGCGAGCATGTCCGCGGACTCGTCCACCGCGGTGACCGTGAAGCCCCGGTCCAGCAGGGCGTGGGTCACCCGGCCCACTCCGCTGCCCAGTTCGAGAATGTGGGCCACCGCCGGTATCGCGGCGGTGATGACGTCCGGTTCCTCGCCCACCGGCAGCCGCTCGTACAGCTCGACCGCGCAGCCGTCCGGGGTGATCGCACCGGGGCCCGTGCCCTCGTATCCCTCACGCATTTCGACTGGCATGCCTGCACAACGGGTGGTGCTCGGGGGGCCGTTCCCGTTCGAGGGTGGTTCACTCGTTCGAGCTATTCGGTGTGAAGCGGGAACCATCCGTGACCGATGTACCAGTGGCCGCCCGTCCGCAGATGGTCCCCCACGGCCCGTTCCACGGAGGTGCGGCGGGGCAGTTCGGCCACCGGCAGGTCCGGATCCCCGAAGACGAACTGGACGGGTTCGGTGTCGGCGGGCTCGGTGTCCTCGCGGACGGTCCGGAAGCGGGACTGGAACCGGACGATGTGGGAGTCCGCGGGCAGGTACCGCGTCAACTGCGGGTCGAGCAGCCAGGAATGGCACGTCACGACCTCCGGCCGCTCCTCGGGGAAGTGGCGGGCGAAGAAGGCGCGGGCCAGGGCCAGCGAGCGGTCGCACGCGGACGGGGTCAGCGGGCCGAGGAAGTCGGGGACGTGCAGCAGCAGGCAGGCGTCGCCGGGCGCCGCGTCCGTCCCGTGCGAGGCGAGCGCCTGTGCCGTGCGCCGGCCGAGTCGCGCCCGCTCGAACTGCAGCCGTCCCAGTTGGTGCAGCTCGCCGCGGAAGTGACGGGCCGGCCAGCGCGGCGACTGGAGACCGGCTCTGCCGTGCCGCCGGCGATGCACCGCGATCTGGCGGCCCAGGTCGGCCAGGGTGCGCCGGGTGATCTCGGCCGGGATGCCACGCTCCCGCTGGTGGGCGAGGGTGCGCGGCAACGCGGCGAGGAAGACGTACAGCGGGAAGGTGCCGGTGAGCTCGGCCGGCGCGGAGGCGAGCAGGCCGCCGAGGTCGGGGGTGCGTCCCACGTCGTCCAGGTCCTGGAAGAGCTCCTGGACGCACGCCTCCAGCAGCCTCAGCATGCTCGGGTCGCCGCTCACCCGGCGTCGCAGCGCGACGAGTTCGTTGATGTCCTCGTGCGGTACGGCGAGGTCGAGCAGCAGGTCGGGAAGGCCGCCGGCGTCCGGCAGCACGGTGGGTCCCCCTTCGGTGAACGGTCGCGTACTCGGGGTGCGGGATCCGGCGCGCGCTCCCGCCGGGCGTTGTCGCGCATCGGCGTCGAAGAGTACGTTGCAAGAAGGAGTGGTGATCCGATGCGTACGGGCAGTGAACCGGCGACCGCGCGCAGTGCCCTGCGGGCGCGGTTCTGGCTGAGCATGTGGGGACTGGCCTGGGCGGTCTTCGGCACGGCGGCGTTCGCGCTCGCCGGGCGCCCCGGCTGGGCGGCCGCGTGCGGGGTGCTGTGGCTGGTGGTCACCGTCGACACGGCCATGATCCTCAGGCACCTCCGGCAGGGCCCGCACTATCAACCGGGCCCTGACGTTCCGCCGTACCGGCCGCCGGATGCCGGACCGCCGCGCCCGGGGCCGTCGTCGCACCCGGGATCGCCCCCGTATCCGGGATCGCCGCCGTATCCGGGACCGCCGAGGCACCGGCATCCGTGAGAGACCGGTGGCGGGTGACGGCGCCCGGTGACGACGGTCAGTCCTCGAAGTGGGCGGCCTTCAGGTACTGCGGGTTGGGGTCGAGCGCGGCCGCCAGCCGGAAGTGGCGTTTGGCCTGCTCGGGGCGGCCCTGGCGTTCGTAGGTGCGGGCGAGCGCGAAGTGCGCGAACGCGTTGTCCGGTTCGCGCTCCAGGACGATGGTGAATTCGAGTTCCGCGGGACGCAGTTGCGCCGCGGCGAAGAAGGCGCGCGCGCGGAGGAGTCGCGCGGCGGTGTTCTCCGGGTACGCGGCGATGACTCCGTCGAGCAGTTTCACCGCGCCCCGCGGGTCCCGTGCGTTGAGCAGATGCTCGGCGGCACGGAAGTCGATGACATGCGTCTCCGGTGTACGTCCGCTGGAACCGCTGGTCTCGGGCACGGCAGAGTCCTTCCCTCGCTCCGGCGGTTCAACGCCCGCGGACAGGGCCGTTATTCCGGAGCGGCGTCCCGCGGGCGCCCGTCGCCTGACCTCTCCGCGCGTGCGGGTACCCGGCGCACGAGGTCGTCCCACACCTCGGCGACACGCTTGCGCAGCGCGTCGAGCGGCACGTCGTTGTCGATCACGATGTCGGCGATCTCCCGGCGCTGCTCACGTGACGCCTGTGCGGCCATACGCGCGCGTGCGTCGTCCTCCGTCATCCCTCTCAGCCGCACCAGCCGGTCGAGCTGGGTCCCGGGGGGCGCGTCGACGACGACCACGACGTCGTAGAGCGGCGCGAGGCCGTTCTCGGTGAGGAGCGGTACGTCGTGGATCACCACGGCGTCGTCGGCCGCGGCGGTCTCCAGCTCCTGGGAGCGGGCGCCCACCAGCGGGTGGACGATCGAGTTCAGGAGGGCGAGTTTCTCGGGGTCGGCGAAGACGATCGAGCCGAGGCGGGGCCGGTCGAGGCTGCCGTCGGCGGCCAGGACGTCCTCGCCGAAGGCCTCGGCGACGGCCGCGAGGCCGGGAGTGCCGGGCGCGACCACCTCGCGCGCGATGCGGTCCGCGTCGATCAGCACGGCCCCGTGCTCCACGAGCAGCCGCGACACCTCGCTCTTGCCGGCGCCGATGCCGCCGGTCAGGCCCACTTTCAGCATGGGCGGAAGCCTAGACCTTCCTCTCGGGGGCCACAGCGAGGGGTACGGGCCGGTGGCGGCCGGCCCCGCGCGGCGAGCCGGCCGCGTGCCAGGGGGCGAGTCCGCTTGCCACGCGGAGGCGCCGCTTGCCGCTCGCCGTGGCCGCGTGGAGAGACTCCATGGACTCCATGCCGCTCACCGAGGCCGCGTGCCACCTGGTCCGCACGCTGCGCATGCGAGGCGCGGCCGTCAGCCCTCGCCCTCCCGTTCCGCCAGGAACCGCTCGAACTCGCGCCCGATCTCGTCGGCCGAGGGGATGTCCGTGGGCTCGGCGAGCATGTTGCCCCTGGTCTCGGCGCCGGCGGCGGCGTCGTACTGGTGCTCCAGGCCCTGGACGAGCGCGGTCAGTTCCTCGTCACCCTCCTGGACCTGGCGGTCGATCTCCGTCTGGGTGCGGTGGGCCTCGGTGCGCAGGGAGTGCGCGACGCCGGGCAGGACCAGTCCGGTGGCGGCGGTGATCGCCTCGACGACGGTCAGTGCCGCGTCGGGGTAGGGGGACCGGGCGATGTAGTGCGGCACGTGTGCGGCGACGCCCAGGACGTCGTGTCCGGCCTCCATCAGGCGGTACTCGATCAGGGACTCGGCGCTGCCGGGCACCTGCGCCTCGTCGAAGGGGCTGCGGTGGCCGGGGACGAGGTCGGTGCGGTTGCCGTGCGGGGTGAGGCCCACGGGGCGGGTGTGCGGGACGCCCATGGGGATGCCGTGGAAGTTCACGGACAGGCGGACACCGAGCCGCTCCACGATCTGCTGCACGGCCGCCGCGAACCGCTCCCATTCCACGTCCGGCTCGGGGCCGGAGAGCAGGAGGAAGGGAGCGCCCGTGGTGTCCTGGAGGAGGCGGACCTCGATGGCCGGGACCTCGTAGTCCTCCCAGCGGTCCCGCTTGAAGGTCAGCAGGGGCCGGCGTGCCCGGTAGTCGACGAGCCGGTCGTGGTCGAAGCGCGCGACGACCTGGTGGGGCATCGAGTCGAGCAGCCGGTCGACGATCTGGTCGCCGGTCTCGCCCGCGTCGATGTATCCGTCGAAGTGGTAGAGCATGACAAGACCGGCCGACTCCTGGGCGAGCGCCATGTCGACGACGGCAACGCCCTTCGGCTCCCATGCGTACAAACCCTGCGGATCAAGCACTGTGACCGCTCCTCCTCGTGTCCAGTGGTGGTCAACGCACGTTGGGGCGTGGGCATTCCCGTGTCGGCCCGCTGATCAGGCATCTCATGCGGGGTCTCTTGACGCTCCGTCACCTGGTCCGTACCTTCACCAGCAGTGCTGTTCATATGGACGTTCACTGTTCATGTATGAGATCTCTTCCTGGACGCCGTCGGAACGTCCGCAGCACGACGGTCAGGTCAGGAACCCGCCGACAGGAAGGCACCTCCCATGCGCACGCGTACGCCGCTCACCTCCCTGCTCGCCGCGACCGCCGCCGCCGGCGGGCTCCTCCTCTGCGCCGGCCCCGCCCCGGCCGCCTCCACCATCGAGGTCGGCACCGCCGCACAGCTCAAGGCGGCGCTGGCTGGCGCCGGACCCGGCGACACGATCCACCTGGCGGACGGCACGTACACCGGCAACTTCAAGGCGACCGCACCGGGCACCGCCACGGCACGCGTCACCCTCACCGGCTCCCCCGGGGCCGTCCTCACCGCGAGCGGCGGCTACGGCCTGCATCTGAACGGCGCCTCCTTCTGGACGGTCAGCGGGCTGACCGTGACCGGCGGCCAGAAGGGCATCATGATCGACGCGGCGAAGGGTGTGGTCGTCGACGGGGTGACGGTGCACGGCCTGGACATGGAGGGCGTGCACTTCCGCACCTCCAGCACCGACGGCGTGATCAGGAACTCGCGGATCTACGACACCGGGAACGACGGCCGCGGCATGGGCGAGGGGGTGTACGTGGGCACCGCGAACACCCTGTCCGACCGGAGCGACCGCATCCAGATCCTGGGCAACACGATCGGACCGGACGTGGGCGGCGAGAACGTCGACATCAAGGAGGGCACGACCGGGGCGCGGATCGTCGGGAACACCTTCGACGGCAGCGGGCTGACCGGCGCCAACTTCGACGACTCCTGGGTCGACGTGAAGGGCAACGACGTCCTGGTGCAGGACAACACCGGCAGGAACACCACGAACGACGGCTACCAGACCCACACCCAGCAGTCGGGCTGGGGCTGCGGCACCGCCTTCAAAGGAAACAAGTCGACATTGACGGGTGCCGGGGGCGCCACGCGGCTGGCGATCGACGTCACCAACAACAGCGCAAGCTGCCGTACGACCGTGTACCGCAGCAACACGGTGACCGGCGGCAAGGGCCTGACGAACATCCCTGTCACCCCCTGACGGGGAGACGGCCGGACCCGGAACGCACCGAGGGGCCGTACCCCGAAAGGTACGACCCCTCAGCCGACTATCGGCTAAGCCTCAGCGGCAGCGATCAGCTCTGGCCGCCGGCCAGCTTCTCGCGCAGCGCGGCAAGCGCCTCGTCCGAGGCCAGGGCACCGGAGGTGTCGGCACCCTCGGAGGAGTACGAACCGCCACCCGACGCGGCCGGAGCGGCAGCCTCGCCACCCTCGGCGGCAGCGGCAGCGTCGGCCTCGCGGCTCTTGATGACCTGCTGCTGGTGCTGCTCGAAGCGCTGCTGCGCCTCGGCGTACTGGTGCTCCCACGCCTCGCGCTGGGTCTCGTAGCCCTCGAGCCAGTCGTTGGTCTCGGGGTCGAAGCCCTCGGGGTAGATGTAGTTGCCCTGGTCGTCGTACGACGCGGCCATGCCGTACAGGGTCGGGTCGAACTCGACCGTCGCCGGGTCGGCACCGAAGGCCTCGTTGGCCTGCTTCAGCGAGAGGCTGATGCGGCGGCGCTCGAGGTCGATGTCGATGACCTTGACGAAGATCTCGTCGTTGACCTGGACGACCTGCTCCGGGATCTCCACGTGGCGCTCGGCCAGCTCGGAGATGTGGACCAGACCCTCGATGCCCTCGTCCACGCGGACGAACGCACCGAACGGAACCAGCTTCGTGACCTTACCGGGCACGACCTGGCCGATCTGGTGGGTGCGGGCGAACTGCTGCCACGGGTCTTCCTGGGTCGCCTTCAGCGACAGGGAGACGCGCTCGCGGTCCATGTCCACGTCGAGAACCTCGACGGTGACCTCCTGGCCGACCTCGACGACCTCGGACGGGTGGTCGATGTGCTTCCAGGACAGCTCGGAGACGTGGACCAGACCGTCGACGCCACCCAGGTCCACGAAGGCACCGAAGTTGACGATCGAGGAGACCACGCCGGAGCGGACCTGACCCTTCTGGAGGGTCGTGAGGAACGTCTGGCGGACCTCGGACTGGGTCTGCTCCAGCCAGGCACGGCGGGACAGGACCACGTTGTTGCGGTTCTTGTCCAGCTCGATGATCTTGGCCTCGAGCTCCTTGCCCACGTAGGGCTGGAGGTCGCGGACACGGCGCATCTCGACCAGGGAGGCCGGGAGGAAGCCGCGGAGGCCGATGTCGAGGATGAGACCACCCTTGACGACCTCGATGACGGTACCGGTGACGATGCCGTCCTCTTCCTTGATCTTCTCGATGGTGCCCCAGGCACGCTCGTACTGGGCGCGCTTCTTCGAGAGGATCAGGCGGCCTTCCTTGTCCTCCTTCTGGAGAACAAGGGCTTCGATCTCGTCACCGACGGCGACGACCTCGTTGGGGTCGACGTCGTGCTTGATCGAGAGCTCGCGGCTCGGGATGACACCTTCGGTCTTGTAACCGATGTCGAGCAGGACCTCGTCCCGGTCGACCTTCACGATGACGCCGTCGACGATGTCGCCGTCGTTGAAGTACTTGATCGTCTCGTCGATCGCGGCGAGGAAGGCTTCCTCGTTACCGATGTCGTTGACCGCAACCTGCGGGGTGGTGGCGGTGGTCTCGGTGCTGCTCGTCATGTGGGAAAGGGCTCCGGTACGGACATTGAGTCGTAGGTACTGCTACGCCGGGAGCCCGTATCGCTCTGAAGAAGCCGGACAGCCAAGGAAGCGCCCCACCAGAGAACCGGTGATGGCGCCTCGACAACCGAGGGGACATACAACAGATGCGAGCGCAGCCTGCTACGTCTGAGGTGCGCAGGCTCGCAGCGCAACTTGTAGCATACGGGGGCAGCCGGAAAGGGTCAATGCGCGAAGGCGCACACCCGGGGCGGTTCGCCGCAATTCCGGCAGAAGAATCGTCCCAGGAGGCCACGCGGGCCCATGGGCCGCCTGTGTGACGGCCCCCGGCGGGTTGGACGGAAGATTACGACGAGGGAGCCGATCATCCAAGAGCCGGAAGCGCACGAACCCGGGGAATTCGAGGGGTCCGAACCGGAGGCCACCCGGCGTGACGCCGGGATCGCGGAGAGCTCCCGGGCGAACCGGGGCTGGTGGGACCGCAACGCGGACGAGTACCAGGTCGAGCACGGCACGTTCCTCGGTGACGACCGCTTCGTCTGGTGCCCGGAGGGCCTGGACGAGGTGGAGGCCGAGCTGCTCGGCCCGCAGGAGGACCTCAAGGACAAGGACGTGCTGGAGATCGGCGCGGGCGCGGCCCAGTGCTCGCGCTGGCTGGCCGCCCAGGGCGCCCGTCCGGTGGCCCTGGACCTCTCGCACCGCCAGCTGCAGCACGCCCTGCGGATCGGCGGATCGTTTCCCCTTGTCTGTGCCGACGCCGGCGCGCTGCCCTTCGCGGACGGCGCCTTCGACCTGGCGTGCTCCGCGTACGGGGCGCTGCCGTTCGTCGCCGACCCGCGGCTGGTGCTGCGGGAGGTGCGCAGGGTGCTGCGGCCGGGCGGCCGGTTCGTCTTCTCGGTGACGCACCCGGTCCGCTGGGCGTTCCCGGACGAGCCGGGGCCCGAGGGCCTGTCGGTGTCCGCCTCCTACTTCGACCGCACGCCCTACGTGGAGCAGGACGACGACGGCCGCGCGGTGTACGTCGAGCACCACAGGACGCTCGGCGACCGGGTGCGGGACGTCGTGGGCGCGGGCTTCCGGCTGGTGGACCTGGTGGAGCCGGAGTGGCCGGCCTGGAACACCTCGGAGTGGGGCGGCTGGTCCCCGCTGCGCGGCAATCTGATCCCGGGGACGGCGATCTTCGTCTGCGAGCGGGACTGAGGCGGTTCCCGAGGGGGATCGCAGGCCCTTCGGTGAGGAAAGGCCCGTACGCGCGCGTGCGGGCCTTTCGCGTGCTCGTACGACACTGGGGGCGTGATCCGCTACGACGCCCTGGACGCGCTGCCCGTGCGCTCGGCCCTGCCCGCCCTGACCGACGCCCTGGAGGGTGACGGCACCGCCGTGCTGGTGGCGCCGCCCGGCACCGGGAAGACGACGCTGGTGCCGCTCGTGCTGGCGGGGCTGGTCGGGGGTGGGCCCGCGCGGCGGGTCGTGGTGGCCGAGCCGCGGCGGATCGCGGCGCGGGCGGCGGCCCGGCGGATGGCGTGGCTGCTGGGCGAGCGGCCCGGCGAGAGCGTGGGCTTCACGGTGCGCGGCGAGCGGTCCGTGGGGCGGCACACGCGCGTGGAGGTCGTGACGACGGGCGTGCTGCTGCAGCGGTTGCAGCGCGACCAGGAGCTCGCGGGTGTGGACGTCGTCGTCCTCGACGAGTGCCACGAGCGGCATCTGGACGCCGACACGGCGGCGGCGTTCCTGTGGGACGTACGGCAGGCGCTGCGGCCGGAGCTGCGGCTGCTGGCGGCGTCGGCGACCACGGACGCGGAGGGGTGGGCGCGGCTGCTGGGCGGTGCGCCGGTGGTGGAGGCGTCGGGTGCCGCGTATCCCGTGGAGCCGGTGTGGGCGCCCCCGGCGCGTCCGGTGCGGCCGCCGCACGGGATGCGGGTGGATCCCGCGCTGCTGGCGCACGTGGCGTCGGTGGTGCGGCGAGCGCTGGCGGAGCGGGCGGGGGACGTGCTGTGTTTCCTGCCCGGTGTGGGGGAGATCGCGCGGGTGGCGGGGCAGCTGGGGGATCTCGGTGACGTCGACGTGCTCCAGGTGCACGGGCGGGCGCCGGCCGCCGTGCAGGACGCGGTGCTGGCGCCGGGCCGACGGCGCAGGGTGGTGCTGGCCACGTCGGTCGCCGAGTCGTCGCTGACCGTGCCGGGGGTGCGGGTGGTGGTGGACTCCGGGCTCGCGCGGGAGCCCCGGGTGGACCACGCGCGCGGGCTGAGCGGGCTGACGACGGTGCGGGCGTCGCGGGCGGCGGGGCGGCAGCGGGCGGGGCGGGCCGGGCGGGAGGCGCCGGGGGTGGTGTACCGGTGCTGGTCCGAGGCGGAGGACGGCCGTCTGCCGGCGTTTCCGGCTCCGGAGATCAAGGTGGCCGATCTGACGGCGTTCGCCCTTCAGGTGGCCTGCTGGGGCGATCCGGACGCGTCGGGGCTGGCGTTGCTCGATCCGCCGCCCGGCGGGGCGATGACGGCGGCGCGCTCGGCGCTGGCGGCGGTGGGGGCGGTGGACTCGGCGGGGCGGGCCACGGCGGTGGGCGGACGGCTGGCCCGGCTGGGTGTGCATCCCCGGCTGGGGCGGGCGCTGCTGGACACGGCCGGTGCGGGTGCGCCGGTGGTCGCGCTGCTCTCCGAGGAGGTGCCGCGGGAGTACGGGGACGATCTCGCGGCCGCGCTGCGGCGGGCGCGGCGCGGGGGTGACGCGTACGCGGGGCGCTGGACCGCGGAGGTACGGCGTCTGCGGGGTGTCTCCGGGGAGTCGGAGCGCCCGGCGGGGTGGCGCGGGCCGGAGGCGGCCACCGGGGCGGGAGCGGTGCCCGGCGGCACCGGCGCCGGTCCGGTCGCGGGGGCCGGCGGGGACGACGGACTGGCCGGGCTGGTGTCCGCGCTCGCGTTTCCCGAGCGGGTCGCCAAGGCGGACGGGGGGTCGTATCTGATGGCTTCCGGGACGCGGGCCGAGGTGTCGGACGGGTCGGGGCTGCGCGGGGCGCCGTGGATCGTCGTGGCCGTGGCCGACCGGCCCGCCGGGAAGGGGCACGCGCGCGTGCGGCTTGGCGCCGCCGTGCCGGAGGACGTGGCGCGGGCGGCCGCGCGGGCGCTTCTGGAGGAGCGCGAGGAGGTGCACTGGGCGGACGGGGACGTCGTGGCCCGGCGGGTCGAGCGGCTGGGGGCGATCGAGCTGGCCGTGCGGCCGCTGCGGGACGCCGACCCCGCGCTCGTCCGCGCCGCCCTGCTCGAAGGGCTGCGGCAGGAGGGGCCGGAGCTGCTGCGCTGGTCGCCGGACGCGGTGGTGCTGCGGCAGCGGCTGGCGTTCCTGCGCGCGCACCTCGGGGAGCCGTGGCCGGACGTGTCGGACGCGGCGCTGTACGCGCGCGTGGACGAATGGCTGGAGCCCGAGCTGGGCCGGGCCCGGCGGCGGGCGGATCTCGCCCGGATCGACGCCGGGCAGGCGCTCGCGCGGCTGCTTCCCTGGGCGAGCGGCGAGGCGGCGCGGCTGGACGAGCTGGCGCCGGAGCGGATCACCGTGCCCAGCGGGTCCAGGATCCGGATCGACTACCGGGATGCCGAGCGGCCGGTTCTCGCGGTGAAGCTGCAGGAGATGTTCGGACTGCGGCGGACGCCGGCCGTGGCGGGGGTGCCGTTGCTGGTGCACCTGCTCTCCCCCGCCGGGCGGCCCGCCGCCGTCACGGCCGACCTCGCCTCCTTCTGGGCGGACGGCTACCGGGGTGTGCGGGCGGAGCTGCGCGGGCGTTATCCGAAGCATCCGTGGCCGGAGGACCCGGCCGCGGCCGAGCCGACCCGGCACACGAACGCGCGGCTCAGGCGCTGACCGGTTCGGGTGCGGCGGTCTCGCTCGCCTCCGGGTCGTCCGGGTCCCGCGGGCGGCGGGCGCGGGCCTCCAGGCAGAGGGACAGGGCGAGCAGCAGCAGGCTGAGGACCAGGGAGCCCCGGGGGACGTAGGAGGTGAGCATGAGGACCAGGGTGCGGTTGTGCTTCACCAGGGCGACCGTGTGCTCGATGTAGTCCTCGCGCATCTTCACGTGCCCGGCGAAGGCGGTGACCTTGGCGCGGTCGCCGAGCAGGGTGCCGCCGCGCAGTTCCTCCCGGTGGATCTCCTCGCCGTAGACGGGTGCGCCGGTGACGGGTTCGACCCAGAACCTGCGGACGGTGGTGTACCAGCGGGTGGTGCCGGTCCTGGCGACGGACTGCGGGGTGATGCCCTGCACCGGCATGGTCTTGGGCATGGGCACCTTGGTCCAGGGGACGGTCTGCTCGAAGTAGTAGACGTCCAGGCCGCGGAAGGTGCGGGTGCCCTTGTAGTGGATGGGGCCGGTGGTGCGGGTCTGCGCGTCGAAGTACTCGTAGTCCCGCTTCTGCGTGAGGAACGGCCACTTGAACTCGATGCCGTCGCGCCGTACCGGGTCGCCGTCGACGCTCTCCCCGGTGGCGTGCACCGGGTCCTGGCTGTGGGCGTCGAAGATGTAGCGCTCGGGGATGCGGGAGACCATCTTGCCGTCGGGGCCCTGGACGTAGGACAGGCTGTCCCAGACGACGACGGGCCGGTCCGCCGTCCGCTCGATCCTCTTCGCGGCTTCCACGTCGCCCTTGAGGGTCTGGACGATGGTGACCTTGGAGACCTTCTTCGCCCGCATGGTGCCGTAGTCGAGGAGGGTGGCGTCCTTGGCCTCCAGGACCATGTCCTGGTACTGGCCGGCGGGGATCCTCGCCAGGCGCGGGAAGGCGTACCAGCGCAGCAGGGGGGACAGCGCCGCGCAGAACACGGCGCAGGCGAGCAGGACCAGGCTGGCCTTGCGGCGCATGCCGGCCTCCCTCCTGGACGGGCGCGGCTACGGGTGCGCGGGCACCGTCGTCAGCAGCGGTTTGGGTGACGTGCCGCCCGTCGGTGCGCCCGTCGCGCTGATCGTGAGGACCAGGGCGAGCGCGAGGACGAGACCGGTCGCGGCGGCTGCGAGGGCGCGCATGCGGGGCCTCCCGGCGGACGGCGGTGACCTGACTGGTCCCTGATGGATCGTCAGGTGAGGTCAGGTTCGGCACCGTAGCAACGGCCGGGCGAGATGAGAACAGCGGTGCACGCACGAACGAGGGCGCCCTCCCCGCCGGAGCGGGGAGGGCGCCCTGTCGTCGTGTACGTCCTCAGCCGGAGGCGGACGGGCTCGGGGTGGCGCTCGGGGTCGTGCCCGGGTCGCCGGAGGAGTCCGCGGCCGGCGCGACCTTCAGCTCGACGGTGAGCGTCGCACCGCCCGCGGTGGTGACGCGGAGCAGGTAGGTGCCGGTGGTGTCGTCCGCGTACAGCTTGGGCAGGGTGAGCAGGCCCTTGCCGTCCGTCCGGAGGCCGGTGAGGGTGCGTACGGGCTTGCCGTCGGCGTCCTTGAAGTACGGGCCCTTGTCGTTCTCGGTGGCGTCGGTGTCGGACTTGATCAGGGTGGCGGTGGCCGCGACCTTGTCCGCGACGGCACCCTTGAACGTCGCCTTCAGCTGGACCTGGTCGGCGAACTCGCCGCCCGGGGTGCAGGTGAGCGGGGTGTCGCCGGTGCGGGCGAGGGTGTCGGCGGTGCGCTCGGTGACGGTGGCGGTGTAGTCGACGCCCTTGACCGGGCGGCCCACGACGGTCGCGGTGATCTTGAAGGTGCCGGTCTTCTCGCCTGCCTGGAGCGCCGGGGCGTGCGCGGTGCCCTTGGCGTCCGTGGCGACGGCGGCGACCCGCTCGCCGCCGACGAAGGTGGCGTCGGTGTCCCCGGTGATGGTGAACCGGACCCTGACCTTGCCGACGGTCTTGCCGGCCTTGGTCTCGGCGCGGGTGCCGATGCGCTCGGCGAAGGCGTCTCCGGCCGTCGCGGTGAGCTTGGCCGTGCCCGCGTCCTCCAGGTGGTCCACCGTGTCGGTGGGGGTCTGCGGGGGCGTCGGCGGCACGGGCGGCTTCGGCGGGGCGGGCGGCTTCGGGCTCTCGCCGCCGCCGGGCTCGCGCGGCTCGTCCGGCTTCCCGTCCGGCTTCTCGTGCGGCTTCCGGTGCGGCTTGCCGGAGGGCGGGTCCGAGGGCTTCGGGGAGGTGCCGTGGTGCGGGGTGCTGTCGTCGCTGCGGTGCTCCGGCACCGGGCCGGTCCCGTCGGGCACGGTGTGGGTGCCCTTGCGGTAGTAATCCACCCAGTTCAGGACGAGGTTCAGGTAGTCCTGGGAGTTGTTGTAGCTGAGGATCGCGCTGTGCAGGCCGGCCGTGGACGACATGTCCCAGTCGTTGCGGCACAGGTAGTGCCCGGCGGCGAGAGCGGCGTCGTAGATGTTGTTGGGGTCCGACTTGCCGTCGTCGTTGCCGTCGCGGCCGGCCCAGGCCCAGGTCGACGGGATGAACTGCATGGGGCCGACGGCCTGGTCGTACCGGCTGTTGCCGTCGTACGCGCCGTGGTCGGTGTCCGGGATGAGGGCGAAGCCGTTGCCGTCGAGCTGGGGGCCGAGGATCCGGCCCAGCGTGGTGCCGTTCGCGTCGACCCGGCCGCCGCGTGCCTGGCCCGACTCGACCTTGCCGATCGCGGCGAGCAACTGCCAGGGCAGGTTGCAGCCGGGCTTGGAGGCGCGGAGTTCGGCCTCGGCCCGCTTGTAGGCGTCGAGGACGGTCGCGGGGATGCCTGCCTCGGAGCCGCCCCTGACGACAGGGGTGCCGATGCTCGACGAGGGGCTGGGCTCGGGGCTGTTCAGCGGCGGCAGGTCCGTGTAGTAGGGGGAGCTGCCGGTGGCGTCACCGCTGGAGTCGGTGGTCAGGTCGGGTGCGGCGGTGGCGGCGCCGGCCGCGGTCTGTCTGCCGTGGTCCTCGCCGGTCGCTCCGGGAGCCTGGGACGCGGACAGAGCCGCTACCGCCGCCGCGGCCACGGCGGTGGTCGCCGCCCCCTTGCGCAGCCGACTGCCGAAATGCGCCGCCATAGAGTGAACCCCTCCCGTGGACGCCGCTGCGTCCGTCTCCGTCTGTCTGCCTCGCTCTGGTGTGACGGTTGACCCGGTGCTGTGGTTGCCCCTGTGCCGCCTTTGCCTTGGTGCGATGTGTGTTCGACCGTGCGCGTGGCACGGCGGACCCAGGTGACCCTACGACAACTTGCTTTGACGGGGCAGCGGTTCGCGCCCGATTTTCACCGGTTGGCCAACTGCCGTTGTCGTACGGGCGCCCCGGAGGGGGTCACGCATACTGGACGGAACGTGATCACCGGCTGCGGTGCCACGGCCGACGACCGTTCGAGGGGGCCCCGTTGCCGTTCACGCTCAGCCACGCGGCGGCCGTGCTGCCCGCTCTGCGCCGGGACGGCGGCGGGCGGGCCGGGCTGGTGCCGGCGGTGCTCGTCGCGGGTTCCTTCGCGCCGGACCTGACCTACTACACGGCGGGCGTCCTGCCGGGCGCCATGGAATTCGGCGTGGTCACGCACGGGTTCGCCGGGGTCGTCACGGTCGATGTGCTCATCGCGTGGGCCCTGGTGGGGTTGTGGCTGCTCGTCCGGGAGCCGCTGGTCGCGCTGCTGCCCCGGGCGTGGCAGGCCCGGCCGGCCGCCGTGCTGCGCTGCGGGGCGCCCCGCGCGCGGGTGCGGGCCGCCGTTGTGGGCCGGTGGTACGGCTCGGCGGTGCTGGGTGCGCTGACCCATGTGGTGTGGGACGCGTTCACGCATCACGACCGGTGGGGGACGCGGCTGATTCCGGCCATCGGGCGGGACCGTCCGGCGGGCCTGCCGCTGTTCTCGTGGCTGCAGTACGGCTCGTCCGTGGCCGGGGCCGTGGTGATCGCGGTCGTGCTGGTACGGGCGCTGCGGCGGGCGCCGCGGTCCGGGCCCGCCGGGGTGCCGGTGCTGTCCGTGCGCGACCGGTGGTGGGCGCTGGCGGTGCTCGGCGGCTGCGCGCTGGCCGGGGCGGTGCAGCGGGTCGCGCGGTTCGAGGAGCTGCGGGGTGGGCCGCCGCGGGCGTGGGACCTGGTGCCCACCCTCTGTTTCGGGGTGGGCGCCGGTTCGCTGCTCGGTGTGCTGCTGTACGCGGTCGCGGTCAGGGTGTGGCGTCCGTGCCGGGTTCCGGACGGTCCTGTGGGGGCCGGGAGCCCCGCTGGGACGGTCGGGTCCGGCCGGGGGCGGCCGGTCTCTCGGTGAGGGACGCGACGAAGACGGTGAGGGTGGGCCGGGGCCGTGACCTCGGGAGCGCGGTGAGCGCGAGCGCGAGATAGCCGCGGGTCAGGTCGGCCCACTGGCGCCAGTCCGGGACGGGGCCCCTGCGGGCGGTCAGGCCGGCGAGCCCGCGTCTGACGCGGTTCGCGGCCCTGCGTACGGTCATGGCCGGGTCGGCCGGGATGCGGGCGGTGCTTGCGTCGGCCGCGAGGGCCGGGACCGGCGAGGCGGGCATGGCCTGCGCCGAGGCGGTGACCGCCCAGGCCCGGGTGACTGCCTCGGGCGTCCGGCGGTGAAGCATGCGTATACCCATGCCCGCAGTTTTGCGGCTGCGGAGGCCGGGGGGCGTTTTGGCGGGGGCCACGTGAGTGACGGCCCCTCCGGGGGTTCGGCCGACGGGTGTAGCGGCACCGGATCGTATGACCGCTGGTGAGGACGGGGTCCGAGGGCGCCGTGGGCTCCACACCCTCTCGGCCCCTACGCGACCTCGCGCGACCGGCGAGGGGTCTCGCCGATGCGCCCGGTGAGGCATGCCCGCCGGCCGGGGGCGCCGCAGTCGTGGCGCCCCCGGCCGGCGGGCATCGTGAGACGCCGCCGCTCCGCCGGTGCGGGGGCGCCACCCGCCCACGGAACCCGGGTCAGGGCACTCCGGCCGCGGTGCCCCCTGCTGAAGCGCCGCGGGCTAGGGCCTGTCGTTCGGATCAGGCCGGCCTGGCTCACGGTGCCTTGTCGGCCGACCCGAGCGGGGCGTGGTGCGTGCAGCTGCAAGGCGGAGGAGGGCGGCGACGCGGAGCGTCGACAACCGACGACAACGCCGCAGATGCGCGTGCCACGCCCCGCGACCGCCGGCATGATCCAAACGACAGGCCCTAGTGCGCTGCCGACTCCCAGTCCGGGCCCACGCCGACCGAGACGTCCAGAGGGGCTCGGAGCTGGACGGCGGCGGCCATCTCGCGGCGGACGATCTCCTCCGCGGCCGCACGCTCGCCGGGGGCGATCTCCAGGACGATTTCGTCGTGGACCTGGAGGAGCATGCGGGACTTGAGCTCCGCCGCCCGCAGCGCGCTGTCCACCTTGAGCATGGCGATCTTGACGATGTCCGCCGCCGTGCCCTGGATGGGCGCGTTGAGGGCCATCCGCTCGGCCGCCTCACGGCGCTGCCGGTTGTCGCTGTTGAGGTCCGGCAGATAGCGGCGGCGACCGAAGATCGTCGCCGTGTAGCCCGTCGCCCGGGCCTCGTCGACCGCCCGGCGCAGGTAGTCCCGGACCCCGCCGAAGCGCTCGAAGTAGGCGTCCATCAGGGCGCGCGCCTCGGCCGCCTCGATGTTCAGCTGCTGGGACAGGCCGAACGCGGACAGGCCGTAGGCCAGCCCGTACGACATCGCCTTGATCTTCCGCCGCATCTCGGCGTCGACCGCGGCGGGCTCGACGCCGAACACCTGGGAGGCGGCCGTGGTGTGCAGGTCCTCGCCGGAGGTGAACGCCCGGATCAGGCCCTCGTCCTCGGAGAGGTGGGCCATCACCCGCAGCTCGATCTGGCTGTAGTCGGCGGTCATCAGGGACTCGAAGCCCTCGCCGACGACGAAGCCGCGGCGGATCGCGCGGCCCTCGTCCGTGCGGACCGGGATGTTCTGCAGGTTCGGGTCCGTGGAGGAGAGACGGCCGGTCGCGGCGACCGTCTGGTTGAAGGTGGTGTGGATACGGCCGTCGCCCGCGATGGTCTTGATCAGGCCCTCGACGGTGACGCGCAGCTTCGCCTGCTCCCGGTGCCGCAGCATGATCACCGGAAGCTCGTTGTCGGTCTGGGTCGCGAGCCAGGCCAGGGCGTCGGCGTCGGTCGTGTAGCCGGTCTTGGTCTTCTTCGTCTTCGGCAGGGCCAGCTCGCCGAAGAGGACCTCCTGGAGCTGCTTGGGCGAGCCCAGGTTGAACTCGTGTCCGGCGGCCGCGTGGGCCTCCTTCACGGCCTGCTGCACCGCGCCGGCGAACATCTGCTCCATAGCCTCGAGGTGTGTGCGGTCGGCCGCGATGCCGTGCCGCTCCATGCGGGCGAGCAGGGCGGAGGTGGGCAGCTCCATGTCCCGGAGCAGGTCGGCGGCGCCGACCTCGGGCAGCCGGGCCTCGAAGGCCTCGCCCAGGTCCAGGACCGCGCGGGCCTGGACCATCAGGGCCTCGGCCTCGGCGCTCTCGTCCGCCCCGAAGGCCAGCTGGCCGTCGGCCGCGGCGGCCGGGACCAGCTCGCGGTGCAGGTACTCCAGGGACAGCGCGTCCAGGTCGAAGGAGCGGCGGCCCGGCTTGACCAGGTAGGCGGCGAGTGCGGTGTCCATGCGGACGCCGTCGATGCTCCAGCCGTGCTCGGCGAAGACGCGCATGGCGCCCTTGGCGTCGTGGAACACCTTGGGGCGGCCGGCGTCGGCCAGCCAGGCCGTGAGCGCGTTCTCGTCGGCCTCGTCCAGCTCCGTGGGGTCGAACCAGGCGGCCGCTCCCCCGGGTGCGGCGAGGGCGACCTCGGCGACCGAGCCGGTGCCCAGCGCCCAGGTGCCGACGGTGGCGACGCCCAGGGTCTGCCCGCCGTGCTCGGCCAGCCAGGGGGCCAGCTCGCCGGTGCGCAGGATCGTGCCGTCGAGTTCCACGCCCTCCGTGGCGATCGGGGTGGTCTCGGCCTCCTCGGCGCCGGGGTCGACGGCGAAGAGCCGCTCGCGCAGGGACGGATTGCGGATCTCCAGGGTGTCCAGGATCATCGCGACGGCCTTGCGGTCGTACGGGGTCCGCTCCAGGTCCGTGACGGGCCTCGGCAGCTCGACCCGGCGCTCCAGCTCGGTGAGCAGGCGGTTGAGCTTGACGGCCTCCAGGTGGTCGCGGAGGTTCTGCCCGGCCTTGCCCTTGACCTCCTCGACGCGCTCGACCAGATCGGCGAAGGACCCGAACTGGTTGATCCACTTGGCGGCGGTCTTCTCGCCGACGCCGGGGATGCCGGGGAGGTTGTCGGACGGGTCGCCGCGCAGGGCCGCGAAGTCCGGGTACTGGGCGGGCGTCAATCCGTACTTCTCGAAAACCTTCTCCGGGGTGAACCGGGTCAGCTCCGAGACGCCCTTCGTGGGGTACAGCACGGTGGTGTGCTCGGTGACCAGCTGGAAGGAGTCTCGGTCGCCGGTGACGATCAGCACCTCGAAGCCCTCGGCCTCGGCCTGGGTGGCGAGCGTGGCGATGACGTCGTCCGCCTCGAAGCCGTCGACCGCGAAGCGCGGCGCGTGCATCGCGTCGAGCAGCTCGCCGATCAGCTCGACCTGGCCCTTGAACTCGTCCGGGGTCTTCGACCGGTTCGCCTTGTACTCCGTGAACCGCTCGGAGCGCCACGTCTTGCGCGAGACGTCGAAGGCCACCGCGAAGTGCGTGGGCGCCTCGTCACGCAGGGTGTTGGCCAGCATCGACGCGAAGCCGTAGATGGCGTTCGTCGGCTGGCCGGTCGCGGTGGTGAAATTCTCCGCGGGCAGCGCGAAGAACGCGCGATAGGCCAGCGAGTGCCCGTCCATGAGCATCAGCCGTGGACGGGTGCCGCCGGGGGTCTTGTCGGTCTTCTTCGATGCTGTCTCTGCCACGTCCCCGATCCTGCCACGCCGCACTGACACTCCGGGCGGGGCGGTTGCGCGGGCCGCCGTCGGTGGCCGGGCCGTCACCCGCGGTGGTTCCCGTCCGCGCGGGGGGCGGCGGCCCTGTCGGAGGCGCGTGGGAGGATCGTCGCCGTACTTCTCACACGCTGTCGAAGGGGGAGCGGGCGATGGCGACGAAGCCGCCCAAGGGTGATCCGGTTCAGGACGCGCCGCAGGTCGCGGAGCCGAAGCACGCGGCCGCGGGCCTGCCCGCCATCGGACACACGCTGCGCATCGCCCAGCAGCAGATGGGTGTGCGGCGCACCGCGCTGACGCTGCTGCGCGTGAACCAGAAGGACGGCTTCGACTGCCCGGGATGCGCCTGGCCCGAGCCGGACCACCGGCACAAGGCGGAGTTCTGCGAGAACGGCGCGAAGGCGGTCGCCGAGGAGGCCACGCTGCGCCGGGTCACCCCGGAGTTCTTCGCCGCCCACCCGGTGGCGGACCTGGCCGGCCGCAGCGGTTACTGGCTGGGGCAGCAGGGACGGCTCACCCACCCGATGTACCTGCCCGAGGGCGGGGAGCACTACGAGCCGGTGGGCTGGGAGCGTGCCTTCGACATCATCGCCGAGGAGATCGCGGCGCTGGACTCCCCCGACGAGGCCGTCTTCTACACCTCGGGCCGCACCAGCAACGAGGCGGCGTTCCTGTACCAGCTCTTCGCGCGCGAGCTGGGCACGAACAATCTGCCGGACTGCTCGAACATGTGCCACGAGTCGTCGGGGTCGGCGCTGTCCGAGACCATCGGCATCGGCAAGGGCAGCGTCCTGCTGGAGGACTTGCACCGGGCCGACCTGATCATCGTCGCCGGGCAGAACCCGGGCACGAACCACCCCCGCATGCTGACCGCGCTGGAGCGGGCCAAGGCCGGCGGCGCGAGGATCATCAGCGTGAACCCGCTGCCCGAGGCGGGTCTGGAGCGGTTCAAGAACCCGCAGACCCCCAAGGGCATGCTCAAGGGCGCCGCGCTGACCGATCTGTTCCTGCAGATCCGCATCGGCGGTGACCAGGCCCTCTTCCGCCTGCTGAACAAGCTGGTCCTGGAGACGGACGGCGCGGTGGACGAGGCGTTCGTCCGCGAGCACACCCACGGGTTCGAGGAGTTCGCCGCGGCCGCCCGTGCCGCCGACTGGGAGGAGACGCTCGCCGCGACGGGGCTGTCCCGGGCGGAGATCGAGGAAGCCCTGCGCATGGTGCTCGCCTCGAAGCGGACCATCGTCTGCTGGGCGATGGGCCTCACCCAGCACAAGCACTCCGTGCCGACCATCCGCGAGGTGGTCAACTTCCTGCTGCTGCGGGGCAACATCGGGCGTCCGGGCGCGGGGGTGTGCCCGGTGCGCGGGCACAGCAACGTGCAGGGCGACCGGACGATGGGCATCTTCGAGCGGCCCGCGCCGGCCTTCCTGGACGCGCTGGAGAAGGAGTTCGGCTTCGCGCCGCCGCGCGAGCACGGCTTCGACGTCGTCCGGGCCATCCGGGCGCTGCGCGACGGGGAGGCGAAGGTGTTCTTCGCCATGGGCGGCAACTTCGTCTCCGCCTCCCCCGACACCGAGGTGACCGAGGCGGCGATGCGGCGCGCGCGGCTGACGGTGCACGTGTCGACCAAGCTGAACCGCTCGCACGTCGTCACGGGCGCGCGGGCGCTGATCCTGCCGACGCTGGGCCGCACGGAGCGCGATGTCCAGAGCGGCGGCGAGCAGTTCGTGACGGTCGAGGACTCCATGGGCATGGTGCACGCCTCGCGCGGGCGGCTCGCGCCCGCGGGTCCGGGGCTGCTGTCGGAGCCGGCGATCGTGTGCCGGATGGCGCGCCGGGTGCTCGGTGAGGCCAGCGTCGTGCCGTGGGCGGAGTTCGAGGAGGACTACGCGGCGATCCGTGACCGCATTGCGCGCGTGGTCCCCGGGTTCCAGGACTTCAACGCGCGCGTGGCCCGGCCGGGCGGCTTCACTCTGCCGCACGCCCCGCGCGACGAGCGCCGTTTCCCGACCGCCACGGGCAAGGCGAACTTCACGGCGGCGCCGGTGGAGTACCCCGAGCTGCCCGAGGGCCGGCTGCTGCTGCAGACCCTGCGGTCGCACGACCAGTACAACACCACGATCTACGGGCTCGACGACCGCTACCGGGGCATCACGGGCGGGCGCCGGGTGGTGCTGGTGAACCCCGAGGACGCGCGGCGGCTGGGGGTCGCCGAGGGGGCGTACGTGGATCTGGTGGGCGAGTGGCGGGACGGTGTGGAGCGGCGGGCGCCCGGTTTCCGTGTCGTCCTCTACCCGACGGCCCGGGGCTGTGCGGCGGCCTACTACCCCGAGACCAACGTGCTGGTGCCGCTGGACGCCACCGCCGACACCAGCAACACCCCGGCCAGCAAGTCCGTCGTCGTACGGCTGGAGCACCCCACGCCGGACCTCGCGGACCGCGCGGGAAGGCGTCTGGAACAATCGGCGACCGACTGAGCGTTTGCTCAGCCAGAGACAGGTGTACGACGAACGGAGCCGGGCCGATGGGTGAGCAGCAGCGAGTGAAGTTCCCGCAGGAGATCATCGACGAGTACGCGGCGCTCGGCGTGGACCTGCCCGCCCTGTTCTCTGCCGGTCACCTGGGCACGCGGATGGGTGTGCAGATCCTGGAGGCCGGCCCGGAGAAGGTCGTCGGGACGATGCCGGTGGAGGGCAACACCCAGCCGTACGGCCTGCTGCACGGTGGCGCCTCCGCGGTGCTGGCGGAGACCCTGGGCTCGGTCGGTTCGATGCTGCACGGCGGCAGCTCGAAGATCGCGGTGGGCGTGGACCTGAACTGCACCCACCACCGCGGTGTCCGTTCGGGCCTGGTGACCGGCGTGGCCACGCCCGTGCACCGGGGGCGTTCGACGGCGACGTACGAGGTCGTGATCAGCGACGAGGAGGGGCGCCGGGTCTGCACGGCCCGCCTGACCTGCCTCCTGCGGGACGTGAAGCAGGGCGACGCGCCCGCCCCCCGCCCCACCGCCGACTGACCGCCCCCTGCCCCACAGCCGCCCCCGGCACCACCGCGGCCGTGGGGCGGCAGGCACCCCTCCGCCTCCCGCGCGCCCGCCGCGCGACACCCCGCCCGCGCCGCCGACCGGCCGACGCCCGGCCGGGAGCGGCTCCCGCCTCCCAAGCGGCCCCCGCCCACCCCTGCGAGGCACAGGACACCCCCACCGGCCGAGTGACCGGCCTCCCGGGTGGGATCGCCCCCCACCCCCTGGCAGCCGCCCCCCGGCCGCATGCCCCCACCGAACGCGCACGGGCGAGCACCCCGGCGGCTCCCGCCGCGTGTACCGGGTCGCCCAGGCACCACACCCCGGGCTGTCGCGTACCCGCCCCGGCCACGAGGCGCCAAGCCCTCCGGGAGCCGCCGGGCCTCGGCAGGGCCGTTGCCCCTCCCCGCTCCTCCCCCTTAGCTTCGGCACATGGGACGGCGAGGAGGCCTCCGTGCGGGGGCGGGGTTCCTGGTGCTCGGGCCGGCGATCTCGGCGCTGCTCGTGGTGACCGGCTGCGACCGGTCCGGCGGCGCGCCGCACACCGCGCCCGCCCCCACCCCCGTCCCGGCGGCATCCGGCTCCGCGGCACCGGGCCCGGCGTCGGCGGCCTCCGACGCCGGGCTGTGCTCCCGGCTCGTCGCGCACTGGTCGCGCCGGGTGCTCGACAGCGGCACCTACGGCGATTACCAGTCGATGGGCCTGTCCAACGGGCAGTACGAGATCCTCCGGGACGTCGTGGACGCGGCACGGGCCGCGCAACAGAGCCAAGGCGACACGCGAGTCGACAAGTTGATAGATCGTCAGGCGCGCCGGGCGTGCACCGAGCGCTACCGTGACGGGACCCCGAGCGGAGGCCCCTGGCAGTGAGCGGCATCGGCCCCCTGGAGCCCGGCGAAGGCACCACCGCCCAGGACAACTCGTACACCGTGCACCTGCGTTCGCCCGGCCGGAGGCGCGCCGCGCTCGCCGTCCGGTACGCCCGCCACCGGCGGCTGACCCTCTGCCTCGCCGCGCTGGCCGTCCTCCTGGCGGGCGGCGGATACCTCTACGGCACCCGGCCGCGGCAACCGCACCCGGCCCCAACTCCCCGGCCTTCGCCAGCGCCTTACCCCGCACAGGTGGTGGACGTGACCTACCTGGAGGACCTGCCCGCCGCGGCCGGCGCCCCGCCGCGCAGCTTCCGCTTCGGGGTGCTGGTGGGCGTGGATTCCGGGCCGCCTGTCACCGTCACCCGGGTGACCCAGCCGTACGCGGGGCTGACGCTGTCGACGGACCCCGCGGCACCCTTCCGGACAAGAGCGGGTTCGGCCCGCATGATCACCATAACGATGCACGTGACCGAATGCGGAAAAGTCCCCAAGGACGCCGGGATGCCTTTCCTGGACGTAACTCTGCGTAATACGCGTGCAATACAAAACCACAGTTTCATCCTCGGTCCGCGCTACGCGCAGCACCTCTCGCAGGCTCTGAAAGTCGCCTGCAGCAACAGTGTTGAGTAATCACCAAAACCCCCGAGACGCCTGAACGGATCTCGATCGGTCCTGCGGGTTCTCACAATGTGGACGGGGCGAAACGGCCGGAATTCCGCCGTTCCCCCCACCGGGTACCGCTCTGCATTACCTCGTGTCATAACAAGAGCGTCACAGCCTTGGTCAGACTCTCCTCCACGTTGTCCACACACGCTTAGAGTCACGGCCAGTCACCGCGCCGCCGGATTCTCCACTCCGGCCCGTCACTCTTCGGCCAGGCGCGCGGCTCGACCGCCTCCACGGGGATGCGGTCGTTCAGCGGAAAGGACTGATCGTGCGTCAACGTTCGCTCATCGCCATCACCGCCGCCCTGGCGGCGGGAGCACTCACCCTCACCGCCTGCGGCTCGCGCGACAGCGGCGACAAGGGCTCGGACTCCAACGGCGGCGGCACCACCGTCGTCATCGGCGTCGACGCCCCGCTGACCGGCGACCTGTCCGCTCTCGGCCTGGGCATCAGGAACTCGGTGGACCTCGCGGCCAAGCAGGCCAACAAGAAGAACTACGTCAAGGGCGTCACCTTCAAGATCGAGGCGGCGGACGACCAGGCGCAGCCCTCTTCCGGCCAGTCGAACGCCACCAAGTTCGTCGGCGAGAAGGACGTCCTCGGTGTCGTCGGCCCGCTGAACTCCTCCGTCGCCCAGTCGATGCAGAAGGTCTTCGACGACGCGAAGCTGGTCGAGGTCTCCCCGGCCAACACCAACCCCGCGCTGACCCAGGGTGACGACTGGCAGAAGTCGAAGACCCGCGCGTACAAGTCGTACTTCCGCACCGCGACCACGGACGCCATCCAGGGCCCGTTCGCCGCGCAGTACGTCTACAACAAGGCCAAGAAGAAGAAGGCCTTCATCATCGACGACAAGAAGACGTACGGCGCCGGCCTCGCCGCGACGTTCAGCGACGAGTTCAAGAAGCTCGGCGGCAAGATCGTCGGCACCGAGCACATCAACCCCGACACCAAGGACTTCTCCGCGGTCGCCACCAAGGTGAAGAACTCCGGTGCCCAGGTGGTGTACTACGGCGGCGAGTACCCGCAGGCCGGCCCGCTCAGCAAGCAGATCAAGGCCGCCGGTGCCAAGATCCCGCTGGTCGGCGGCGACGGCATCTACGCCGACGACTTCATCAAGCTGGCCGGCGCCTCCGGCACCGGTGACCTCGCCACCTCGGTCGGCGCGCCGGTCGAGACGCTGCCGTCCGCCAAGGAGTTCGTCGCCAACTACAAGGCGGGGGGCTACAAGGAGGCGTACGCGGCCTACGGCGGCTACTCCTACGACTCCGCCTGGTCGATCATCGAGGCCGTCAAGAAGGTCGTCGACGACAACGGCGGCAAGCTGCCGGACGACGCCCGCGCGAAGGTCACCGAGGCCATGCAGAACGTCTCCTTCGACGGTGTGACCGGCAAGGTCTCCTTCGACGAGTACGGTGACGCGACCAACAAGCAGCTCACCGTCTACTCCGTCACGGGCGGCGCCTGGAAGGCCGTGGAGTCCGGCACCTACAACGGCAGCTGACCCACAACCCGCATCACCTGAGCCGCGCGGGGCGCTGTTCCACTGGCGCCCCGCGCGGACTCGCATCCGGCCTCATCCGTCGAACTTTCCGAACGTCTCGGAGGACTTGCGGTGAACGAACTGCCGCAGCAGCTGGTCAACGGCCTGCTACTTGGATCCATGTACGGGCTGGTCGCCATCGGCTACACCATGGTCTACGGCATCGTCCAGCTCATCAACTTCGCCCACGGCGAGATCTTCATGACCGGCGCGTTCGGCGCGCTCACGGTCTACGCGTACATCCTGCCCGACGGCACCTCGATGTGGGTGGCCCTGCCACTGATGCTCATCGGCGCCATCCTGGTGGCCGTCACCGTCGCCGTCGGAGCGGAACGATTCGCCTACCGCCCCCTGCGCACCGCCCCGCGACTCGCGCCCCTCATCACCGCCATCGGCCTCTCCCTGGCCCTCCAGCAGGCGGTGTGGGCCTGGTACCCGGGCGCCAAGAGCGCCCGCACCTTCCCGAGCATCCCGGGCGGCCCCTTCGAGATCGGTAATGTCACCATCCAGACCGGTGATGTCTTCCTGGTCGCCGCCGCTCCCCTCAGCATGGCCTTCCTCGCCTACTTCGTGATGCGCACCCGCACCGGACGCGGCATGCAGGCCACCGCCCAGGACCCGGACACCGCGAAGCTGATGGGCGTCAACACCGACCGCATCATCGTGATCGCGTTCGCCCTCGGCGCCGCCTTCGCCGCCGTCGGATCGGTCGCCTACGGCCTGAAGTACGGTCAGATCGACTTCCGCATGGGCTTCATCCTCGGCCTGAAGGCCTTCACCGCGGCCGTCCTCGGCGGCATCGGCAACATCTACGGCGCCATGCTCGGCGGCCTCGTCCTCGGTGTCGCCGAGGCACTGTCCACCGCCTACATCGCGGACATCCCCGGCATGGACAAGTTCGGCAGCCAGTCCTGGGCAGACGTCTGGGCGTTCGTACTCCTCATCCTCGTGCTCCTGTTCAGGCCACAGGGCCTGCTCGGTGAGCGCGTCGCGGACAGGGCGTGACACCGATGACCACACAGACCACCGCAGCAGAGACGCCCAGCACCCCCACGGCCGCCCAGGCCGGCCTGATCGGTCTGCCCGCGCCGCTCGGACGCGCCCTCGCCACCGGCGGCGGCGTCCTGACGATCGTCTCCACCTTCCTCGCCTGGACCTGGACCGCCGAATTCCCCGGCGACCTCACGGTCTACGGCTACCCGGGCGGCCTGCAGGTCCTCGTCCTGATCGGCGGCGTCCTCACCACCCTCTTCGGCGTCGCCTCCTACGGCGTCAAGGGACTGGGCTGGCTCACCCCCGGCAGCGCCGACAGCGCCCTGAAGACGGCCGCGCTCGGCACGTTCGCCACCGCCTGGTACACCGTCATCGCCATCAGCGCCAAGCTGGGCGGCCTGGTGAACCTGGAGCCCGGCGGTTACGTCGTCGCCGTCGCCACCCTCGCCGCCCTGCTCGGCGCGCTGGCCCTGCCGTTCGAGCGCCCGGAGCCCGAGCCCTTCGACCCGGACGACACCGGCCGCGAGCGGTTCCGCCACCAGAGCCGCCAGAAGTGGAACAACGTCAAGGCCGCGTTCGCCTCCGAGGCCCCGGCCCCGGCCCGCACGCTGCCGGCCTACGCCGAGATCCTCGTGATCGCGGCCGCCATGGCCCTCGGCCTGATCGTCTTCACCTACGGCATCGGCACCGAGTACGACCAGCTGTTCATCGGCTTCCTCCTCACCGCCGGCTTCGGCTTCGGCGCGCTCGCCAAGGCCGGGCTCGTGGCCCGGGTCTCGGCGATCACCGCCCGCCACCGCAACATCACCATGGCCGGCGCCTTCGCCGCCGCGGCCGCCTTCCCGCTCACCCAGTCCAACGACCAGTACGCGACGATCGGCGTCTACATCCTGATCTTCGCCACCGTCGCCCTCGGCCTGAACATCGTCGTCGGCCTCGCCGGCCTCCTCGACCTCGGTTACGTCGCCTTCCTCGGTGTCGGCGCCTACACCGCGGCCCTGGTCTCCGGCTCCCCGTCCTCGCCCCTGCACGTGCAGTGGCCCTTCTGGGCCTCCGCCCTGCTCGGCGCGGCCGTCGCCATGGTCTTCGGTGTCCTCATCGGCGCCCCGACCCTGCGACTGCGCGGCGACTACCTCGCCATCGTGACCCTCGGCTTCGGTGAGATCTTCCGCATCACCGTCCTCAACATGGACGGCACCTCCGGCCCGGACGTCACCAACGGCTCCAACGGCATCTCCTCGATCCCGAACCTGAACATCCTGGGCTTCGACTTCGGCCAGGAGCACCAGCTCCTCGGCGCCACCGTCGGCCGGTTCGCGAACTACTTCCTGCTGATGCTGCTCATCACGTTCATCGTGGTCGTGGTCTTCCGGCGCAGCAGCGACTCCCGCATCGGCCGCGCCTGGATCGCCATCCGCGAGGACGAGACCGCGGCGCTCGCCATGGGCATCAACGGCTTCCGGGTCAAGCTCATCGCCTTCGCCCTCGGTGCCTGCCTCGCCGGCCTGGCCGGCTCCGTCCAGGCCCACGTCACCTACACGGTCACCCCGGAGCAGTACCAGTTCGCGCACGTCGTGCCGCCCAACTCGGCCTTCCTGCTGGCCGCGGTGGTCCTCGGCGGCATGGGCACCATCGCCGGTCCGCTGGTCGGCGCCGCGCTGCTGTACCTGATCCCGGCCAAGCTCCAGTTCCTGGGCGACTACCAGCTCTTCGCCTTCGGCGTCGCGCTCGTACTGCTGATGCGCTTCCGTCCGGAGGGCCTCATCCCCAACCGGCGTCGGCAGCTCGAGTTCCACGAGGAGACCGAAGCGCCCGCCGTCCTCAGCAAGGCAGGGGCCTGACCACGATGACTACCGACACCACCACCAAGGCCGCCGCCCCCGGCGCCTCCACCCCCGGCGAGGTCGTCCTCGACGCACGCGGCGTCACCATGCGGTTCGGCGGCCTGACGGCCGTACGGAACGTCGACCTCACCGTCAACAGCGGCGAGATCGTCGGTCTGATCGGCCCCAACGGCGCCGGCAAGACGACCTTCTTCAACTGCCTGACCGGCCTCTACATCCCCACCGAGGGCGAGGTCCGCTACAAGGGCGGCGTACTGCCGCCGAAGTCCTTCAAGGTCACCGCGGCCGGCATCGCCCGCACCTTCCAGAACATCCGCCTGTTCGCCAACATGACGGTCCTGGAGAACGTGCTCGTCGGCCGGCACACCCGCACCAAGGAGGGCCTGTGGTCCGCGCTGCTGCGCGGACCGGGCTTCCACCGCGCGGAGAAGGCCTCCCGCGAGCGCGCCATGGAACTGCTGGCGTTCGTGGGGCTGGACAAGAAGGCCGAGCACCTGGCCCGCAACCTCCCCTACGGAGAGCAGCGCAAGCTGGAGATCGCCCGCGCCCTCGCCAGCGAGCCGGGCCTGCTGCTCCTCGACGAGCCGACGGCCGGCATGAACCCGCAGGAGACCCGGGCCACCGAGGAACTGGTCTTCGCCATCCGGGACATGGGCATCGCCGTCCTCGTCATCGAGCACGACATGCGCTTCATCATGAACCTGTGCGACCGGGTGGCCGTGCTCGTGCAGGGCGAGAAGCTGATCGAGGGCGACAGCGCGACCGTCCAGGGCGACGAGCGGGTGATCGCCGCCTACCTGGGCGAGCCCTTCGAGAACGCGCCCGGCGACGACGAGGTCGCCGAGGTCGAGGCTGCCGAGGCGCAGGCCGAGACCACGACGGACGCCGCGCCCGGCAAGGAGAACGACCGATGACCGCACTGCTCGAAGTCGAGGACCTGCGGGTCGCCTACGGCAAGATCGAAGCCGTCAAGGGCATCTCGTTCAAGGTCGAGGCCGGCCAGGTGGTCACCCTGATCGGCACCAACGGCGCCGGCAAGACCACCACCCTGCGCACGCTGTCCGGTCTGCTCAAGCCGGTCGGCGGCCAGATCAAGTTCAACGGCAAGTCGCTGAAGAAGGTCCCGGCCCACCAGGTGGTCTCGCTGGGCCTCGCCCACTCCCCCGAGGGGCGGCACATCTTCCCGCGCATGACCATCGAGGACAACCTGCGCCTCGGTGCGTTCCTGCGCAACGACAGGCCGGGCATCGAGAAGGACATCCAGCGCGCCTACGACCTGTTCCCCATCCTCGGGGAGCGCAGGAAGCAGGCGGCCGGCACCCTCTCGGGCGGTGAGCAGCAGATGCTGGCGATGGGCAGGGCGCTGATGTCCCAGCCCAAGCTGCTGATGCTGGACGAGCCGTCCATGGGACTGTCGCCGATCATGATGCAGAAGATCATGGCGACGATCGCCGAGCTGAAGTCCCAGGGCACCACGATCCTGCTGGTCGAGCAGAACGCCCAGGCGGCGCTCTCGCTCGCCGACCGGGGTCACGTCATGGAGGTCGGCAGCATCGTCCTGTCCGGCACGGGCCGGGACCTGCTCCACGACGAGTCGGTGCGCAAGGCCTACCTCGGCGAGGACTAGGCGCTTTCGCCGGCCCGCCGTGACCGGTCACGCCACATTGCCCGCGCCCCTTTTCGAGGGGGCGCGGGCAATGTCGTGTGCGCGGGGGCGGACGTCAGCCGTTCTTCGCGGCCTTCTTCTCCTCGTTGTCCGCGATGACGGCCTCGGCGACCTGCTGCATCGACATCCGGCGGTCCATGGACGTCTTCTGGATCCAGCGGAAGGCGGCCGGCTCGGTCAGGCCGTACTCGCTCTGCAGGACGGACTTCGCGCGGTCGACCAGCTTGCGGGTCTCCAGCCGCAAGGTGAGGTCCGCGACCTCCTGCTCCAGCTGCTTCAGCTCGGTGAAGCGGGAGACGGCCATCTCGATGGCCGGCACGACGTCGCTCTTGCTGAACGGCTTGACCAGGTACGCCATCGCGCCGGCGTCGCGGGCCCGCTCGACGAGGTCGCGCTGCGAGAAGGCGGTGAGCATCAGGACCGGTGCGATGGACTCCTCGGCGATCTTCTCGGCCGCGGAGATGCCGTCCAGCTTGGGCATCTTCACGTCCAGGATGACCAGGTCCGGCTTGTGCTCGCGGGCCAGCTCCACGGCCTGCTCACCGTCGCCCGCCTCACCGACGACGGTGTACCCCTCCTCCTCCAGCATCTCTTTCAGATCGAGCCGGATCAGGGCCTCGTCCTCGGCGATGACGACTCGGGTCGTCAGCGGAGGCACGTGCGACTTGTCGTCGTCGGGCGCGTCCACGGGCTGGGGCGACTCGGGGGTCACGGGGGCTCCTCGTTCAGGGCAGGGGCACTGCTGACAAGAGCCTACCTAGCTGCGGTAAGGTGGGGGCACGGCGGGGTTACCGTCGGCCTTTGTTTTACAGGAAGCCCCGGTAGCCCAGCGGTAGAGGCACGGTGCTCAAACCACCGACAGCGTGGGTTCGAATCCCACCCGGGGCACTTTTCCTAAGATTCCAAGGTCGCGCCACAATGCGGATGTCCACGTTCTCGTGAACATCCGCTTTTTGCTACTCGCGGCGAAATCCTGTGCCCCAAATTGGTCGCATGTACGACCTCAGCACACGCAAGCGGGCACTCGCGCTGGTGGCTCAGGGGCGAAGCCTGAACTCCGTCAGCAAGGAGATCGGCGTCTCCCGACACGCGATCACCTGCTGGCTGGGCCGAGTGGAACCACTCCCCCGAACACCGCCCTGCATTCGGTGCCGAGACGCACCGGGAACCCCGGAAGACCGCCCGGCCTACGCGTACCTGCTGGGCCTCTATCTGGGCGACGGCCATGTCGTCTCCAAGCCAAGGCAGCACTACCTCGCGATCACATGCACCGCCTCGTGGCCTGGCCTGGTCGATGCCGCCGAGGACGCCATGCGCCGGGTCCTGCCCGGACCGGGTGTCAGTCGCACCGCACGTGCAGGCTGCGTCGACGTCAGGTCCTTCACCAAGCACTGGTGCTGCCTGCTGCCCCAGCATGGCCCCGGTAAGAAGCACGAGCGGGCGATCGTCCTAGAGCCCTGGCAGCGGGTCGTCGTCGACGCCCACCCCTGGGAGTTCGTCCGCGGCCTCGTTCACTCCGACGGGTGCCGGATCACCAACTGGACGACGCGTGTGGTGTCCGGGGAGCGGAAGCGGTACGAGTATCCGCGCTACTTCTTCACCAACAGGTCGGACGACATCCGGGGCCTGTACACCGACACCCTCGACAAGCTCGGCGTCGAGTGGACGCACTGCACCCGCGGCGGTGTCCCCTACAACATCTCGGTCGCCAGACAGGCTTCCGTGGCGCTCATGGACGCCCACGTCGGCCCCAAGCGCTGAGAAGGGCGTTACTTCGGGCTGTCGTCCTCGCCGATGTGGTGGACTCGGACCATGTTGGTGGCGCCGGGGACGCCGGGCGGGGAACCGGCGGTGATCACCACGGTGTCGCCCTTCCGGCAGCGGCCGTACCTGAGGAGCAGGTCGTCCACCTGGTCGACCATCGCGTCCGTGGAGTCCGCGTGCGGGCCGAGGAAGGTCTCGGCGCCCCAGGTGAGGCTGAGCTGGGAGCGGGTGGCCGGCTCGGGGGTGAAGGCGAGCAGCGGGATCGGCGAGCGGTAGCGGGAGAGCCGGCGGGCCGTGTCGCCCGACTGGGTGAACGCCACCAGGAACTTCGCGCCGAGGAAGTCGCCCATCTCGGCGGCGGCCCGGGCGACCGCGCCGCCCTGGGTGCGCGGCTTGTTCCGTTCGTTCAGCGGCGGCAGGCCCTTGGCCAGCATGTCCTCCTCGGCCGCGGCGACGATCTTCGCCATGGTGCGCACGGTCTCGACGGGGTACTTGCCGACGCTGGTCTCGCCGGAGAGCATCACCGCGTCCGTGCCGTCGAGGACGGCGTTGGCCACGTCGGACGCCTCGGCGCGGGTCGGCCGGGAGTTGTCGATCATCGAGTCGAGCATCTGGGTGGCGACGATGACCGGCTTGGCGTTGCGCTTGGCGAGTTTGACGGCGCGCTTCTGGACGATCGGCACCTGTTCCAGGGGCATCTCCACGCCGAGGTCGCCGCGCGCGACCATCAGGCCGTCGAAGGCGGCGACGATGCCGTCGAGGTTGTCGACCGCCTGGGGCTTCTCGATCTTGGCGATCACCGGGAGGCGCCGTCCCTGCTCGGCCATGATGCGGTGCACGGCCCGGACGTCGTCGCCGCTGCGGACGAAGGAGAGGGCGACGACGTCGAAGCCGGTGCGCAGCGCCCAGCGCAGGTCGTCCTCGTCCTTCTCGGAGAGGGCGGGGACGGAGACGGCGACGCCGGGGAGGTTGAGGCCCTTGTGGTCGGAGATCATTCCGCCCTCGACCACGCGGGTGTGCACGCGGGGGCCGTCGACCGCGGTGACCTCCAGGCAGACCTTGCCGTCGTCCACGAGGACGCGTTCGCCGGGGGTGACGTCGGCGGCGAGGCCGGCGTAGGTGGTGCCGCACCGGTGCCGGTCGCCCTGGACGCCGTCCTCCACGGTGATGGTGAAGGTGTCGCCGCGTTCAAGGAGTACGGGTCCTTCGGCGAAGCGGCCGAGCCGGATCTTCGGGCCTTGAAGGTCCGCGAGGAGTCCGACGCTGCGGCCGGTCTCGTCGGCCGCCTTGCGCACGCGCTGGTAGCGCTCTTCGTGGTCGACGTACGTGCCGTGGCTGAGGTTGAAGCGGGCGACGTCCATTCCGGCCTCGACCAGTGCTTTGATCTGGTCGTACGAGTCGGTGGCGGGACCCAGGGTACAGACGATCTTTGCTCGGCGCATGGTTCGAGC
Organism: Streptomyces albidicamelliae; assembly: GCF_025642175.1. Taxonomy (NCBI): domain Bacteria; kingdom Bacillati; phylum Actinomycetota; class Actinomycetes; order Kitasatosporales; family Streptomycetaceae; genus Streptomyces; species Streptomyces albidicamelliae. The sequence continues at coordinate 2,414,268 of NZ_CP106795.1, forward strand.
CTAGGCCTTACCCGCGGGTAGAGAATCTGGGCCGCATGACTACTCAACCACCTTTGCGTGAAGCCTTATTGACAAGTGTTGAATTGTGCGGCGACCCGCTCCTATGAGCGAATTCCTGACGCGCCGGCCAGGAGTTCGGGGAAGAGGTCACCAGATCGCAACCTCCCGGACCTGTTGCGCCACGTCATGCCCAGGTCAGAATCTACGCGCGTTGTCCACCGTTCGCCGAGGAGCCGAGAGATGCCGTTGAACCGCCGGAAGTTCCTGAAGAAGTCCGCCGCCACCGGAGCGGGAGTGGCGATCGCCGGTGCGGCGGCGGCTCCGGCGGCCGAGGCGGCCGAGCAGAAGAAGCCCGGTCACCCGGTGAAGCGGTACTCCCTGACCGTGATGGGCACGACCGACCTGCACGGGCACGTCTTCAACTGGGACTACTTCAAGGACGCGGAGTACTCCGACAAGGCCGGCAACGCCATGGGCCTGTCCCGGATCTCCACCCTGGTCGACCAGGTGCGCGCGGAGAAGGGCCACTGCAACACGCTGCTGCTGGACGCCGGTGACACCATCCAGGGCACCCCGCTGACGTACTACTACGCCAAGGTCGACCCGATCACCGCCAAGGGCGGCCCCGTGCACCCGATGGCGCAGGCCATGAACGCGATCGGGTACGACGCCGCCGCGCTCGGCAACCACGAGTTCAACTACGGCATCGAGACCCTGCGCCGCTTCGAGGAGCAGCTCGACTTCCCGCTCCTCGGCGCCAACGCGGTCGACGCCAAGACGCTCAAGCCGGCCTTCCCGCCGTACTTCGTCAAGACGTTCCACGTGCCGGGCGCCAAGCCGGTCAAGGTCGCCGTCCTCGGTCTGACCAACCCGGGCATCGCCATCTGGGACAAGGCCTACGTCCAGGGCAAGCTGAAGTTCGAGGGCCTGGAGGAGCAGGCCGCGAAGTGGGTGCCGAAGCTGAAGGCGCTGGGCGCGGACGTGGTCGTCGTCTCCGCGCACTCGGGCACGTCGGGCACGTCGTCGTACGGCGACCAGGTGCCGTACGTGGAGAACGCGGCCGCCAACGTGGCCAAGCAGGTGCCGGGCATCGACGCGATCCTGGTCGGCCACGCGCACCTGGAGATCCCGGAGCTGAAGGTCGTCAACGAGAAGACCGGCCGGACCGTCGTGCTGTCCGAGCCGCTGTGCTACGCCGAGCGGCTCACCCTCTTCGACATCGAGCTGGTGTTCAGCAAGGGCAGGTGGGAGGTCGAGTCGGTCTCCGCGTCGCTGCGCAACTCCAACTCGGTCGCGGACGACCCGAAGATCACCAAGCTGCTCACCGACGAGCACGCCAAGGTCGTCGCGTACGTGAACCAGGTCGTGGGCCGGGCGACCGAGACGCTGACCACGGTCGACGCCCGCTACAAGGACGCCCCGATCATCGACCTGATCACCAAGGTCCAGGAGGACGTGGTCAAGGCCGCGCTCAAGGGCACCGAGTACGCCTCGCTGCCGGTGATCGCCCAGGCCTCGCCGTTCTCCCGTACCTCGGAGATCCCCGCGGGCAACGTGACCATCCGGGACCTGTCGAGCCTGTACGTGTACGACAACACGCTGGTGGCGAAGCTGATGACGGGCGCTCAGGTGCGCGCCTACCTGGAGTACTCCGCGGAGTACTTCGTCCAGACCGCCGCCGGCGCGGCCGTCGACGTGGAGAAGCTGACCAACGCCGGCGGCCGTCCGGACTACAACTACGACTACGTCTCGGGACTGGCGTACGACATCGACGTCGCCCAGCCGGCCGGTTCGCGGATCAAGAACCTGACCTTCGGCGGGGCCGCGCTGGACGACGCCCAGCAGTTCGTGCTCGCGGTGAACAACTACCGGGCCAACGGCGGCGGCGCCTTCCCGCACGTGGCCACGGCGAAGGAGCTGTGGTCGGAGTCGACGGAGATCCGCACCCGGATCGCGGAGTGGGTCACCGCCAAGGGTGTGCTGGACCCGAAGGACTTCGCCTCGGTGGACTGGAAGCTGACGCGCGACGGCACGCCGATGTTCTAGCGTCTCCTCGATGACGGGCCGACGGCGTCGGCGCTCGCCTGCGCGAGTGCCGGCGCCGTTCGCGTGCCGCGTGCTCCGCACCGCGTACCGCCCGAACGGGCTCTCAGCCGTCGACGAGCGGGATCAGCTGCCGTACCGGGCGGGCCTGCGGCACGCGGGTGCGGGCGTCGTCGAGGCCGAAGCTGGTGAAGGCCGTCCGGGTGGGCAGCGGATACGTCTCCTTGCCGGTGAGCGTGTTGAGGATGGTGGCACTGCGCCAGGCGGCGAGGCCGAGGTCGGGGGCACCGACGCCGTGGGTGTGCAGTTCGGCGTTCTGGACGTGGATCGAGCCGGTCACCGAGGGGTCGAGGACGAGCCGGAACTCCTCGTCGATGCGCGGGCGTTCGCTGCCGTCCCGGCGCATGTAGGGGTCGAGTCCGGCGAGGATGCGGTCGAGGGGGCGCTCGCGGTAGCCGGTGGCGAGGACGACCGCGTCGGTGGTGAGCCGGGAGCGGCTGCCCTGCTGGAGGTGCTCCAGGTGCAGTTCGACCTTCGTGGTCGCGATGCGGCCGGCCGTGCGGACCTGGACGCCGGGGGTGAGGACGGTGTCGGGCCAGCCCCCGTCGAGGGTGCGCCGGTAGAGCTCGTCGTGGATGGCGGCGAGGGTGCCCGCGTCGATGCCCTTGTGCAGCTGCCACTGGGCGGCCACCAGACGGTCGCGGACCGGCTCGGCGAGGGCGTGGAAGTAGCGGGTGTAGTCGGGTGTGAAGTGCTCCAGGCCGAGTTTGGAGTACTCCATCGGGGCGAACGCCTCGCTGCGGCCGATCCAGTGCAGTTTCTCGCGGCCGGCCGGGCGGTGCCGCAGCAGGTCGAGGAAGATCTCGGCGCCGGACTGTCCGGAGCCGACGACGGTGACGTGGCCGGCGGCGAGGACGGTGTCGCGGTGGGCGAGGTAGTCGGCCGCGTGGACGACCGGCACGCCGGGCGCGTCCACCAGGGGTTTGAGCGGGTCGGGCACATGGGGGACGGTGCCGACGCCGAGAACGATGTTGCGGGTGTGGGTGCGGCCGAGGGCCTCGGCCTCGCCGTCGGCGTCGAGCTGGGTGAAGTCGACCTCGAACACGTCCCGTTCGGGGTTCCAGCGGACGGCGTCGACCTGGTGGCCGAAGCGCAGCCCGGGGAGGCTCTGCGCGACCCAGCGGCAGTAGGCGTCGTACTCGGCGCGCTGGATGTGGAAGTGCTCGGCGAAGTAGAAGGGGAAGAGCCGCTCGCGGTTCCTGAGGTAGTTCAGGAAGCTCCAGGGGCTGGTGGGGTCGGCGAGCGTCACCAGGTCGGCGAGGAAGGGGACCTGGACGGTGGCGCCGTCGATGAGCAGGCCGGGGTGCCAGTCGAAGCCGGGGCGCTGTTCGTAGAAGACGGCGTCGAGTTCGGCGAGCGGGTGGGCGAGGGCGGCGAGGGAGAGGTTGCACGGGCCGATGCCGATGCCGACCAGGTCGCGGGGGGAGGTGGGTTCGTGGCGCGCGGGGGTGGTCATCCGGTGGTCGTTCTTTCTGCGAGTTCGAGGAGCTGGGCCAGTTCGTCCGGCCCGGTGTGGGGGTTGAGGAGGGTGGCCTTGAGCCAGAGGCGGCCGTCGAGCCGGGCACGGCCGAGGACCGCCCGGCCCTCCTCCAGCAGCCCGCGGCGTACGGCGGCCACGGTGTCGTCGTCGGCTCCGGCGGGCCGGAACAGGACCGTGCTGATCACGGGTCGGCCGTACAGCTCGAAGCCGGGGTGCGTGTGGACGAGGGCCGCGAACTCGCGGGCGCGGGCGCACACCTGGTCGACCAGGGCGCCCAGTCCGCTGCGGCCCAGGGTCTTCAGGGTGACGGCGATCTTGAGGATGTCGGGGCGGCGGGTGGTGCGCAGTGAGCGGTCGAGCAGGTCGGGGTATCCGGCCTCGGTGTCGTCGTCGGCGTTGAGGTAGTCGGCGCGCTGGTGCAGGGCGGCGAGTTCGCGGGGGCGGGCGACGGCGAGGAGGCCGGCGGCGACCGGCTGCCAGCCGAGTTTGTGCAGGTCGAGGGTGACGGTGTGGGCGGCTTCGAGTCCGGCGAGTTTGTCGCGGTGGCGGTCGCTGAAGAGGAGGCCTCCGCCGTAGGCGGCGTCGATGTGCAGGCGGGCGCCGTGGGCGGCGCACAGCCCGGCGATCTCGGGGAGCGGGTCGATGAGGCCGGCGTCGGTGGTGCCCGCGGTGGCGGCGACCAGGAGGGGCCCGGTGCGTCCGGTGAGGACGCGGTGGAGCGCGGCCGGGTCGAGGATGCCCTGCGGCGTCGGGACGACGACCGGGTCGGGCAGGCCGAGCAGCCAGGCGGCGCGCGGCAGCGAGTGGTGGGCGCCCGCTCCGCAGACCAGTCGCAGCCCGCTGCCGTGCGCCTCGCGGGCGAGGAGCAGGGCGAGCTGGTTGGACTCGGTGCCGCCGGTGGTGACGAGGGCGTCGGCGAGGCCGGCGGTGTGGGCGAGGGCCCGGGTGACCGCGGCTTCCAGGGCGGAGGCGGCCGGGGCCTGGTCCCAGGAGTCCAGGGAGGGGTTCAGGGCACTGACGGCGAGGTCGGCGGCGGTGGCGACGGCCAGCGGCGGGCAGTGCAGGTGGGCGGCGCACAGCGGGTCGGCGGGGTCGGCGGCGCCCGCGGCGAGGGCGTGCACGAGGGCGCGCAGGGCGTCGGGGTCGCCGTCGTCCGGGAGGGCGTCCCCGAGGGTGTCGGCGAGGCGGGCGGCGACGGCGTCCGGTCCGCCCGCGGGCAGCGGTCCGCCGCGCGCCCGGCGGCCGGTCGCGAGCGCGTCGAGGACGGTGTCGAGGAGCGGCCGCAGGGCGTCGGGGCCGTCGGGTCCCGAGGCGAGGGGCGGCGGCGTGCTCATGGGTTTCCTCCGGGGCGCGGGAACGGGGTGCGGAGGCTTCGGCACGGACGTTTCCGTACGCGGTTTCCAGCTTGTACGGGAAGGGTGCCCCGCGTCCTGAAAGCCCGGGGATCCGTACCCGAAAGTGGGTACTGCCGTGCGAGGAAAACGGGTGGGGGAGGTGGCCTCGCGCGCTAACGTCGGTCGGATGGTTGACGCGTGGATGATCGACGTGCCCGGTGAGCGGGTGCTGGTGCGCGAACTCGGCCCGGCGGACGAGGGGCCGCTGCTCACGCTGTTCGAGGAGTGCGAGGACTGGTTCGTGGCGGCGACGGGGCTGCCGTCGGGGCCGGGTGATGTGCAGAGCCTGTTCTACGCGCTGCCGGAAGGTGCGGACCCCGAGGACAAGGTGCTGCTGGTGCTGGAGCGGGACGGGGTGGTCGCGGGTGTGGTGGACGCCGTGCGCGACCATCCGGAGCCGGGTGCCGTGGCGGTGGGCCTGTTCCTGCTGGCGCCGTGGGCGCGGGGGCGCGGCCTCGGCCGGGCGCTGGCCGCTTCCCTGCTGGCCCGGGCCGGGGGCGGCACGGTGGTGACGGCCACGGTGCCGCCCGGCTGGGTTCCCGGTGAACGTTTCCTGCGGCGGCTCGGGTTCGCCCTGGACGCCGTTCCGGCGGCGCGGCCGGATCCGGCGGGCGGGCGCCCGGGCCCGCGCGGGGCGGGCGTACGGCGGGCGGTTCTGCGGCCCGCCGGGGCCGAGGCCGCGGGCGGGTCGGGTGAGGGGGCGCGGCGGTGAGCCGCGGCCGGGCCGGGACCGGCCGCGGCCGCCGCCTTGCGGTTACGCCTCCTGGTCCGTCTTCCCCTCGCCCTTCCCCTTCTTGCCCTTGTAACTCTTGTCGCCCTTGTCGCTCTTGTCGCTCTTCTTGACCTTCTCGGGCTTCTCGGGGGTCTCGGCCGTGGCCGGGGTCTCGGTCCTCTCGTCGCCCGGGCCCTGGCCGTCGCGCACCCGGAGGGCGCGGGACAGGTCGTCGAGGCGGTCGGCGAGGGTGCGGCGCAGGGCCGGGGTGAGGTCGGCGTCGCGCAGGCAGGCCTCGCCCAGGCGGACGTGGTCGGCGTCGACGGCGTGGGCCGGGAAGGCGAAGCGGCCGGCGGCGACGGCGATGGCGGGGCCGCGGCGGGCGGCGACGGGAACCACGTCCTCGTAGAAACGCGGCACGTACTCCCGTACCAGTTCGGCCTGTTCGGGCTTCCAGAAGCCCTGGGCGGTGGCCGTGAACAGGTAGTTCGACAGGGCGTCGCCGGTGAACATCGCCTCCCAGGCGGCGCGCTTGGCCTCCGGGTCGGGCAGGGCGGCGCGGCAGCGGGCGGCGCCCTCCTGGCCGGTGGCGCTCGGGTCGCGGTCCAGTTCGGCGGCGATGGCCGCCTCGTCGGCGGCGCCGAGCACGGCGAGCCGGGCGAGGACGCGCCAGCGCAGCTCGGGGTCGAGCTCCGGTCCGCCCGGCACCGTGCCGTCGGCGAGCCAGGCGGCGATGGTCTCGGGGTGGGCGGCCACGTCGATCAGGTGCCGTACGGCGATCAGGCGCAGACCGGGGTTGTCGCCGTCCTCGGTGCGCCGCAGCAGGTCGCGGCAGAGGGAGGTGAGCGTGGCCAGCGCGGCCGGGCGGTCCTCGGGCGCCAGGTACTGGTCGGCGATCTGCCCGGAGGCGAAGACGAGGACGCCCTGGACGAGGGCCAGGTCGGTCTCGTGCGGGAGATGGGCGCGGGCCGTCTCCAGGTAGGCGGCGGGCGGGAGTTCGCCGTCGCGTACGGCGTCGCGCAGGGCGTTCCAGACGATCGCGCGGGTGAGCGGGTCGGGCAGGCCGGACAGCCCGGTGCGCAGCGCGTCGAAGGAGCGGTCGTCGAAGCGGACCTTGGCGTAGGTGAGGTCGCCGTCGTTGAGCAGGAGCAGCGCGGGACGCTTGCCGATGGGCTCGGGGGCGGCCTGGGGGACGTCGAGGTCCAGGCGTTCGCGGAGCACGAGCCGGCCCTCGTCGGCGAGGTCGTGGTCGTAGAGGCCGGCGGTGAGGCGGTGCGGGCGGCTGCCGGCGCGGTCGACGGCCAGCGTGCAGGTGCCGTCGGCGGCGGCGATGACGGGCGTGAGCGTGTCGACGCCGGTGGTGCGCAGCCAGCTGTCGGCCCAGGCGTGGACGTCGCGGTCGGTGGCCGAGGCGAGGGAGTCGATGAAGTCGGCGAGGGTGGCGTTGCCGAACTTGTGCCGGGCGAAGTGGGTGTTGATGCCGGCGAGGAAGTCCTTCTCGCCGAGCCAGGCGGCGAGCTGGCGCAGGGCGGAGGCGCCCTTGGCGTAGGAGATGCCGTCGAAGTTGAGGAGTGCGGAGGCGGTGTCGTCGACGGCGTCGGGGGCCACCGGGTGGGTGGTGGGCCGCTGGTCGGCGTCGTAGCCCCAGGGCTTGCGGGTGACGCCGAACTCGGTCCAGGGGCCGGCGAACCGGGTGGCCTCGGCCGTGGTCTGGTAGCCCATGTACTCGGCGAAGGACTCGTTCAGCCAGATGTCGTCCCACCACTTGAGGGTGACGAGGTCGCCGAACCACATGTGGGCCATCTCGTGGGCGATGACCATGGCGCGGGTCTGCCGCTCGGTGTCGGTGACGGCCGAGCGGTAGACGAAGTCGTCGCGGAAGGTGACCAGTCCCGGGTTCTCCATGGCGCCGGCGTTGAACTCGGGGACGAACGCCTGGTCGTAGGAGTCGAAGGGGTAGGGCTCCGCGAACTTCTCGTGGTAGCGGTCGAAGCACGCGCGCGTGACGTCGAGGATTTCGTCGGCGTCGGCGTCGAGGTGCGGTGCGAGGGAGCGGCGGCAGTGGATGCCGAAGGGCAGTCCGCGGTGTTCGGAGCGGACCGAGTGCCAGGGGCCGGCGGCGACGGCGACGAGGTAGGTGGAGATTGTCGGGGTGGGCGCGGCCTGCCAGACGCCGTCGGCGCGCTGCTCGGTGACGCCGTTGGCGAGCACGGTCCAGCCCTCGGGTGCCTTCACCGCGACCTCGAAGACGGCCTTCAGGTCGGGCTGGTCGAAGGCGGCGAAGACCCGCTGGACGTCGTCCATGAACATCTGCGTGTAGACGTACGTCTCACCGTCGCTGGGGTCGGTGAAGCGGTGCATGCCCTCGCCGGTGCGGGAGTAGCGCATGACCGCGTCGACGCGCAGTTCGTGCTCGCCCGCGGTGAGGCCGGTCAGCGGCAGCCGTCCGTCGCGCAGCGAGTCCGGGTCGAGGGGCTGCCCGTCCAGCGTGACGTCGCGCAGCTCGGCGGGCTTGAGCTCGACGAACGTGTCCCCGTCGGACCGCGTGGTGAAGCGGATCACGGTGCGGGAGCCGAAGGTGTCCTCACCGGTGGTGAGATCCAGCTCGACGGTGTAGCGGTGGACGTCGAGGAACTGTGCTCGGAGCTGCGCCTCATCGCGCGTGAGTACGGACATGCAGGCCATGCTGCCTGATGGGACCGGCAACGCACAGGGGCGGGCCGGTACACGGCTTTTGTCCGGCCCGTGCTCTTCGCGGATCAGCGGCCGTGGGTGTCCTCGGCGACGGATCAGCGGCCGTGGGTGTCCCCGGCGAAGATCAGCGGCGTGGGTGTCCCCGGCGACGGATCAGCGGCCGTGGGTGTCCTCGGCGATGCGCTCGTGGTGCCGGATCACCTCGGCGATGATGAAGTTCAGGAACTTCTCGGCGAACGCCGGGTCGAGTTTGGCGTTCTCGGCGAGGCGGCGCAGCCGCTCGATCTGCCGGGCCTCGCGCGCCGGGTCGGCGGGCGGCAGCTGGTGCACGGCCTTGAGTCTGCCGACCTGCTGGGTGGCCTTGAAACGCTCGGCGAGCATGTGGACGACGGCCGCGTCGATGTTGTCGATGCTGTCGCGCAGCCGTGCCAGTTCTTGGCGGACCTCGGGGTCCACGTCACCGGTGCCGGTGTTGCTGGTGGTCATGGGCGTCCACCCTATGCGTTCGCCGGATCGTCCCCGGGGAGTGTCCGGGGAGTGGATCATCGGGGGATCGCCGGGGTCGGGGACGCGGTCGCTCCAGCCGCCGGGGACGCTGCGGCCCTGCTGGGCGCGGAAGCGGACGGGGGCGAGGCCGACGCGGCGGGTGAACAGCCGGGAGAAGTAGGCGGGGTCGTCGTAGCCCACGCGGCGGGCTACGGCGGCGACGGGGAGTTCTGTGGCGGCCAGGAGTTCCTTGGCGCGTGCGAGGCGGATACCGAGGAGGTAGTCCTTGGGGCTGCATCCGGCGGCCCGGCGGACCGCACCGCGCAGTTCGGCGGTGGTCATGCCGTGCCGGGCGGCGTGACCGGCGACGCTGAGGGGCAGGCAGGCGTCGCGGGCCAGGGCCTCCAGTACCCGGTCGCCGTCGGGGGCGAGGTCCGCGCGGGCGCGGCGCAGGGCGACGAGCAACTCGTGCACGGCCGCGCCGGTCTCCACCTCCAGCAGGGGGTTGCCTCGGCGGGCCGCGCGGGCGATGCGGGCGACGACCCGGCGGGGCCCGGAGGCGTCGGAGAGCGGCACGACGGGCCGGTCGGGCTCGATGTAGCCCAGTTCGGTGTACGTGGTGGTGGCGGGTCCGGCGAAGTCGACGAAGCCCTCGTCCCAGCCGGTGTCCGGATCGGGGGCGTAGTGGTGGGGCACGCCCGGGGTGAGCCAGAGCAGGGCGGGTGCGGTGACGGGGGTGCGGCGGCCGTCGGCGCCCCGGTACCAGCCGCCGCCGGAGCTGATCACGACGGCCACGTGGTGGTCGAGGGTGCGCGGGCCGACGGTGGGCAGCGGGCCGTGCTGGAGGCCCACGCCGAGGCAGACCAGTCCGAGCCGGTGGTGGGCGGGGCCGGGGCTGAAGAACCGCATCCAGGTCTGGTACATCGACGCTCCTCCCGGCGCAGGCGGCGGTGGATCTCCGTTCCGGCGGACTTCTGTCCAGGCACTTCTGTCCCAGCGCTTTTGTCCAGGCACTTCTGTCCCAGCGCTTGTGTCCCAGCACTTTTGTCCAAGCAGCGCCGATCTTCGTCCATGGCGCCGAGCGCCGCCAGGGCCGAGGCTGGGGCGAGTGGGCGAGGCCGGGGCGGGAGCGGACGCATGAGCGCATTCACGGTGGGGGAATCGGACTTCCTGCTGGACGGACGGCCGGTGCGGCTGCTGTCGGGGGCGTTGCACTACTTCCGCGTGCACGAGGGGCAGTGGCGGCACCGGCTGGCGATGCTGCGGGCGATGGGCCTGAACTGCGTGGAGACGTACGTGCCGTGGAACCTGCACGAGCCGGCTCCGGGGCGTCACCGGGACGTGGGGGCGGTCGGCCGGTTCCTGGACGCGGTAGGGGAGGCGGGCCTGTGGGCGATCGTGCGGCCGGGGCCGTACATCTGCGCCGAGTGGGAGAACGGCGGGCTGCCGTCGTGGGTGACGGGTGGGCTCGGGGCACGCGCGCGTACCCGTGACGAACGCTTCCTCCTGCATGTCGGGAGCTGGTTCCGCCGGCTGCTGCCCGAGATCGTCCCCCGGCAGGCGGACCGTGGCGGCCCGGTGCTCATGGTGCAGGTGGAGAACGAGTACGGCAGCTACGGCAGCGACGCCGGCTACCTGGCGGAGCTGGCCGCGCTGCTGCGCGCCGAGGGGGTCACGGCCCCGCTGTTCACCTCGGACGGGCCGGAGGACCACATGCTGACCGGCGGCTCGCTGCCCGGTGTGCTCGCCACGGTGAACTTCGGCTCCCACGCGCGCGAGGCCTTCGCGACGCTGCGCCGCCACCGGCCGGCGAGCCCGCTGATGTGCATGGAGTTCTGGTGCGGCTGGTTCGACCACTGGGCCGGGCAGCATGCGGTGCGGGACCCCGGGGAGGCCGCCGGGGCCCTGCGGGAGATCCTGGAGTGCGGGGCGTCGGTGAACCTCTACATGGCGCACGGCGGGACGAGCTTCGGCGGCTGGGCGGGCGCCAACCGCGGCGGGGACCTGCACGAGGGACCGCTGGAGCCGGACGTGACGTCGTACGACTACGACGCCCCCGTGGACGAGTACGGCCGGCCCACGGAGAAGTTCCGGCGCTTCAGGGAGGTCCTGGCCGAGTACGCCGACGGCCCGCTGCCCGAACCGCCGCCACGCCCGGCTTCCCTGGGCGCGGCGGCCGAGGTGGTGCTCACCGGCTGGGCAGGGCTGGACGGCGTACTGGAGGCGCTGGGCGGCGCGGAGACCGTGACGCCGGTAGCGCCCACGTTCGAGGATCTCGGGATCACCCGGGGGCTCGTCCGGTACGCGGTGGACGTGCCGGGGCCGCGGCGGCCGTACCCGCTGACCGTGCGGGGCCTGCGGGACCTCGCCACGGTGTACGTCGACGGCGAGTGGGCCGGGGTGCTCACGGAGGAGGAGCCGCGGCTTCCGGAGCCGGTGGCGGGCCCCGCGCGCGTGGAGCTGTGGGTGGAGTCCCTGGGCCGGGTGAACTACGGGCCGCGCTCGGGTGAGCCCAAGGGCATCACCGGGGGTGTCCTGCACGAGCGGCAGTACCTGCACGGGACACGCGCGCGCGGGCTGGATCTCGCCGCCTTCGACGACGGGGTGGCACGGGTGCCCTTCGGTCTCGTGCCCGGCTTGGACACGGGGGCTGTCCCGGGCGCCGGCGCGGCGGGGCTGTACCGGGGGACGGTCACCGTTCGCGGGGCGGGGGACGCCCGGCTCGAACTGCCGGGCTCGACGCGCGGCTTCGCCTGGATCAACGGCTTCGGCCTGGGCCGCTACTGGTCGGCCGGCCCGCAGCGGTCCCTGTACGCCCCCGGGCCCGTGCTGCGCGAGGGCGGGAACGAGGTGTGGCTGCTGGAGCTCCAGCAGGCCGGCCCGGACCGGCCGGCGCCCCGCCTGCTGCCCGTGTGACCGGCCGGGCGTCGCCCTTACAGTGGAGTCCGGGCGTCTTTGGGGGTGCGGACGTGGCGAACGGCGGACCGGTCCAGCACGGCTACCCGCACCTGGAGACGGTGCGGGCCGCGATCACGGCGCTCTACCGGCGGCTGTCCCGGGACACCGTCCAGACGTTCTCGACCAGCGTGGCCCCCGCCGACGTGGCCTTCTGCGACACCGACGACCTGCATCTGGGGGCGCAGCGCGTCGCCCGTGAGATGGTGCGGCACTTCCGGCTGCCGGACGCCCGGCTGGTCGTCTGCTTCCGGGAGATGACCCATGCGGCGAACGTCGAACTGACGGCGGGGCCCGAGTACTTCGTCGAACTGAACGACCGTTTCCGCACCCACCGCAGGGACATCGGCGCGGCGCTCGCCCATGAGGTCGCGCACGTCTACCTGCACCGCCTGGACCTCTCGTTCCCCACCACGGCGGAGAACGAGATCCTCACGGACACGGTGACGGCCTACCTGGGCGCGGGCTGGCTGCTGCTGGACGCCTACCGGGAGGACGGGGTCTCCTCGCAGAAGCTGGGCTACCTCACCCCGGAGGAGTTCGGCTACGTCCTGGCCAAGCGGGCGCTGCTCCTCGGCGAGGACCCCTCGGTGTGGTTCACCAGCCCGCAGGCCTACACCGCCTACGCCGAGGGCATGACCCGGGCCCGCCGGGACGAGCAGCAGCCACCGCTGACCGCGGCCGGCTGGGCGGGGCGGCGCCGCTACGCCCACGACCGCCGGCACACCTCGGGGGTCCGGCCGACGGCGCCCTACGCCTTCGCGTCCGACGGCGCCGGACAGCTCCGCGTGTCGTTCCCCTGCCCGACCTGCCACCAGCGGATCAGGGTGCCGGTGCGGGGGCGGGTCCGCGCGCGGTGCGGGCTGTGCCGGACGGTGCTGGAGTGCGACACGTAGGCGGGCCGGTCCTCGTTAGCCTGGGCCCATGACGAAGCGGGACGGGGCGGAGCGCGCGGAGGTTCTGGGGCGGCTCGTGGAGGTGGGGCGGGCCCACGGCGCGGTGACGGTGCTGTTCCACTCGGCCCTGGCCGCGCGGCTGGGACTGAACGCGACGGAGATGAGGACGCTCGACCACCTGCGGCGCGAGGGCCCGCTGACCGCCAAGGACCTGGCCGGGCTGACCGGTCTCGCCCCGGCCTCCGTCACCGGTCTGCTCGACCGCCTGGAGACCAAGGGCTTCGTCCGGCGGGTCAAGCACCCGACGGACAAGCGCCGGGTGGTCGTCGAACTGAGCGAGGAGGAGCCGGCCGGGCCGGCCGGTCTCCTCGACGACTGGGCGCGGGAGGTCGCCGAGGCCTGCGCGGAGTTCGACACCGGCGAACTGGAGACCGTGATCCGCTTCCTGTCGGTCATGGACGAGCGCCAGCGCGCGGCGGCGGCCCGCCTGACAACACCACCTTCGTGACCGACCGCCCCGTGCCGCCTTCCTGACCGGCCGCCCGGCACCGCCTTCGTGACCGACCGCCCCACACCGCCTTCCCGACTGGCCGGCCCGCGCCGCCTTCCTGACCGGCCAGCCGACGCCGCCTTCCTAACTGGCCGGCCCGCGCCGCCTTCCCGACTGGCCAGCCCACGCCACCTTCGTAACCGGCCGCCCCGCACCACCTTCGTGACCGACCGCCCCACACCGCCTTCCCGACTGGCCGGCCCGCGCCGCCTTCCTGACCGGCCAGCCCACGCCACCTTCGTAACCGGCCGCCCCGCACCACCTTCGTGGCCGACCGGCCTGACCGTCGGCCCGAGCGACGCCCCTGACCGGCCGACCCGAGCGACGCTCATCGCCGCCGCCCCTCAGCCGCTCCCCGACCGGCTGACCTGCGCCGCCTTCACGGCCGACTGTGCCTGACCGGCCGCTCGTCGCCGCCTCCCCAGCCGGCCGCCCCTGACCGGCCGCCCCGAGGGACACTCACCGCCGCGGCTCCCCCACCGGCCGGCCCGCGCCACCCCCCATGGCCGACTGCCTCTGACCGGCCAACTCTCACAGCCCTCCCGGCCGACCCTCACAGCCCTCCCGGCCGGCCGCCCCCGACCAACCGCCCCGAGCGAAGCCCGCCGCCCCCCACCGCCGCGTCCCGACCGGCCGACCCGCGCTGCGTTCACCGCCCCCCGGCCGCGCCCCCGGCCAGCCGCCCCACGGCCGACTGCCCGTTGATCGACCGACCGCGTCACCCTCGCGGCCGCCCGGCAACGCCGCTAGGCCCCGTAGACCGCCCCGGGCGGTTCGGCCGCCGACAACAGTTCGCGTGCCAGCTCGCCCGCCCCGGCCGGTGTCCACCGCGCCCCCTTGTCGGCGGTGGGGCCGGGGCGCCAGCCCTCCATGACGGTGATCCGGCCGCCCTCCGCCTCGAACACCCGGCCGGTGACACCGGCGCTCGCGGCCGAGCCGAGCCAGACCACGAGCGGGGAGACGTTCTCCGGTGCCATGGCGTCGAACCCGTCGGCCGGTGCCGCCATGGCCGCGGCGAAGGTGTGTTCCGTCATCCGGGTGCGGGCGGCCGGGGCGACGGCGTTGACCTGCACGCCGTAGCGGGCCAGTTCGGCCGCCGCGACGAGGGTGAGGCCCACGATCCCGGCCTTGGCCGCGCTGTAGTTGGCCTGGCCGACCGAGCCCAGCAGGCCGGCCCCGCTGCCGGTGTGCACCACTCGGGCCACCGGGGTGCGCCCCGCCTTGGCCTCGGCCCGCCAGTGGACGGCGGCGTGCTTCAGGGGCAGGAAGTGGCCCTTGAGATGGACGCGGATCACGGCGTCCCAGTCGTCCTCGTCGAGGTTGACCAGCATCCGGTCGCGCAGGAATCCCGCGTTGCCGACGAGGGTGTCGAGCCGGCCGAACGTCTCCACGGCGGTGCGGATCAGGGACTCGGCACCCGCGCCGGTGGCGATGTCACCGCCGTGCGCGACCGCCTCACCACCCGCGGCCCGGATCTCCTCGACCACCCGGGCCGCGGGGCCGTCCGGTCCGGGGCGGCCGTCGAGACCGACACCGAGATCGTTGACGACGACCCGCGCCCCCTCCGCGGCGAAGGCCAGCGCATGGGCGCGGCCGAGCCCGCGGCCCGCTCCGGTGACCACGACGACCCGCCCGTCGCAGATCCCGCCCGTCCCGGACGGTCCGTCTTCGTCCATCTCAGCCCTCCAGTGGTGTGGTCGAGGCATCCGTCGCCCGGTGTCCGGCGGCCTCGGCGGCCGCTTCCCGGCCGTTCGGCCGCACGGTCGTACCGACGGCGGCGTCCAGAAAGGCGGGCCTTTCGCCGCCTCCGTGGACCTGCAGGCTCGCCCCGCTGATGTACGCGGCCGCGTCGGAGGCGAGGAAGACGGCGGCGGCGCCCACGTCGGCGGGCGCGGCCAGCCGGCCCAGCGGGACG
The DNA here is from genome assembly GCF_025642175.1 of Streptomyces albidicamelliae. NCBI lineage: Bacteria > Bacillati > Actinomycetota > Actinomycetes > Kitasatosporales > Streptomycetaceae > Streptomyces > Streptomyces albidicamelliae. The sequence goes on from NZ_CP106795.1 coordinate 2,429,453, forward strand.
GTGCGGGAGACGGCGGCGACACCGTCGGGGCCGCCGTAGTGGAGATGGGCCAGTTCGGTGCGGACCATCCCGACCACGAGCGTGTTGACGCGGACCTCCGGCGCCCACTCCACGGCCATCGAGGCGGCCAGGCCGGCGAGGCCCGCCTTGGCCGCGCCGTAGGCGGCCGTACCCGGCGAGGGGCGCGCTCCGCTGACGCTGCCGACCATCACGATCGAGCCGCGGCTGCGGCGCAGGTGCTCGTGGGCGGCGAGGGAGGCGGTCAGCGGGGTGATCAGGTTCAGCTCGACGATCCGCGCGTGCCGTTCGGCGAGGGCGACGGCGTCCGCGCCGGGCTCGATCAGCGGCCGGTACGGCGTTCCGCCGGCGTTGTTGACGAGCACGTCGAGGCGGGGCAGCGCGGCGAAGAAGGTGCGGACGGCGGGCGGGTCGCGCAGGTCCAGCGCGGTGAACCCGACGCCTTCCAGGGGCTCTTCGGGGGGTCTGCGGGCACAGGCCAGGACCGTGGCCCCGGCTTCGGCGAAGGCCCGCGCGATACCGGCGCCGACGCCCCGGGTGCCGCCGGTGACGACGACGGTACGGCCGTGCAGCGAGCTGTCCACAGGGTGCGCGGCCGAGTTGTCCACAGGCTCTCCCGCTCGTCTTCGCCGACTGCTAGCTTCGAAGCCTCACACCTAACAAATGTTTGGTGGAAAGGCGTTGAGTGCGAAGGTAGCTGATGCGTCCATGGGTGTCTCCACCTCGTCCCCGGAAAAGGGGATTTCGCTCGTCACGATCGACTTCCCGCCGGTGAACGCGCTGCCGGTGGCCGGCTGGTTCGCGCTGGCCGAGGCCGTCCGCGCGGCGGGCCGCGATCCGGGGGTCCGGTGCGTCGTGCTGGCCGCCGAGGGGCGCGGGTTCAACGCGGGCGTGGACATCAAGGAGATACAGACGGCCGGCCGCGAGGCGCTGATCGGCGCCAACCAGGGGTGCGCCGAGGCCTTCGCCGCGGTCTACGAGTGCGAGACACCCGTGGTCGCGGCGGTGCAGGGCTTCTGTCTGGGCGGCGGGATAGGCCTGGTGGGCAACGCGGACGCGATCGTGGCGAGCGAGGACGCCACCTTCGGCCTGCCGGAGCTGGACCGGGGCGCGCTGGGTGCCGCGACCCATCTGGCCCGGCTGGTCCCGCAGCACCTGATGCGGGCGCTGTACTTCACCGGGCGCAGAGCGACCGCCGCCGAGCTGCACCGGCACGGCTCGGTCTGGCGCGTGGTGCCGCGCGCGGACCTGCCGTCGGCGGCGCGGGAGCTGGCCGGGGAGATCGCCGCCAAGGACGGGCGGCTGCTGCGCATGGCCAAGTCGGCCATCAACGGCATCGACCCGGTCGACGTGCGCCGCAGCTACCGGTTCGAGCAGGGCTTCACCTTCGAGGCCAACCTCAGCGGTCTGGCCGACCACATCCGCGACACGTTCGGGAAGGAGGGCGCGTAGATGGGCGACAAGACGATGACCGCGGACGAGGCGGTCGCACGGCTGGAGAGCGGCATGACGCTCGGCATCGGCGGCTGGGGTGCGCGCCGCAAACCGATGACCCTCGTCCGTGCGCTGCTGCGGTCCGGGATCGGGGACCTGACGGTCGTCTCGTGCGGCGGTCCGGACGTCGGCATGCTGGCCGCGGCCGGCCGGATCAGCCACCTGGTCACGGCCTTCGTCACGCTCGACACCATCCCGCTGGAGCCGCACTACCGGGCGGCACGCGAGGGCGGCGGCCTCCGGCTCACGGAGGTCGACGAGGGCATGTTCCTGTCGGGCCTCCAGGCGGCGGCGCAGCGGCTGCCCTTCCTGCCGGTGCGGGCGGGGGTCGGCTCGGACGTGATGCGGGTCAACCCGCGGCTGCGGACGGTCACCTCGCCGTACGAGGACGGGGAGACGTTCGTGGCCATGCCCGCCCTGCGGCTGGACGCGGCCCTGGTGCACGTCGACCGCGCCGACCGGCTGGGCAACGGCCGGTGCCTCGGCCCGGACCCGTACTTCGACGACCTGTTCTGCGAGGCGGCGGACGCGGCCTACGTCTCCTGCGAACGGATCGTGGACACCGCCGAGCTGACCAAGGACGCGGCTCCGCACTCGCTGCTCCTCAAGCGGCTCGCGGTGACGGGCGTGGTGGAGGCGCCCGCCGGCGCGCACTTCACGTCCTGCGCGCCGGAGTACGGCCGGGACGAGGAGTTCCAGCGGTGCTACGCGTCCACGCCGTGGCCGGAGTTCGCCGAGCGGTTCCTCGGCCCGGACGAGGACGCCTACCGGACCGCGGTGCACGAGTGGCGGAAGGAGCAGGGGCGATGAGCGTCACCGGGGGTGGGACGGGCGTCACCCGGGCCGAGTACTGCGTGATCGCCTGCGCCGAGGCCTGGCGGGGCGCCGGTGAGATCCTGGCGAGCCCGATGGGCCTGATCCCCTCGCTCGGCGCGCGGCTGGCGCGGCTCACCTTCGCGCCGGATCTGCTGCTGACCGACGGCGAGGCGCTGCTGGTCCGCCCGGACGGCACGCCCGAGGGCTGGCTGCCCTACCGGCAGCACCTGACGCTGGTGGCGGGCGGGCGCCGGCACGTGATGATGGGCGCGAGCCAGATCGACCGGTACGGCAACCAGAACATCTCCTGCGTCGGCGACTGGGAGCGCCCCCGCCGGCAGCTCCTCGGGGTGCGCGGAGCCTCGCTCAACACGCTCAACAATCCGACGAGTTACTGGGTCCCCCGGCATGCGCGCCGGGTGTTCGTGGAGCGCGTGGACATGGTGTGCGGGGTGGGGTACGACCGGGCGGCGGAGCTGGGCGCCACGGCCCGCTTCCACCATGTCGTGCGGGTCGTCTCCGATCTCGGGGTCTTCGACTTCTCCACGCCGGACCGTTCGATGCGGCTCGCCTCGCTGCATCCCGGGGTGAGCCCGGAGCAGGTGCGGGAGGCCACGGGCTTCCCGCTCGCGGTCCCGGACCGCGTGCCACGCACCCGGGAGCCAGGGGCCGAGGAGCTGCGGCTGATCCGTGAGGTGCTGGATCCGGCCGGGGACCGGGCACGCGAGGTGCCGGAGGGGGCGAGGGGCTGATGGAGACCGCGCTCACCCGGCTGGTCGGGGTCCGCCATCCGATCGTGCAGACCGGGATGGGATGGGTGGCCGGGCCCAGGCTGGTGTCGGCGGCGGCGAACGCGGGCGCCCTGGGCATCCTGGCCTCCGCGACGATGACGCTCGACCAGTTGCGCGAGGCGGTGCGGGAGGTGCGGTCGCGGACCGGGGCGCCGTTCGGGGTGAACCTCCGGGCCGACGCGGGCGACGCGGCCGACCGCGTGCGGATCATGCTGGAGGAGGGTGTCCGGGTGGCGTCCTTCGCCCTCGCCCCTTCACGCGAGCTGATCACCGCGCTCAAGGAGGCCGGGGTGGTGGTCGTCCCGTCGGTCGGGGCGCGGCGGCACGCCGAGAAGGTGGCCGCCTGGGGCGCGGACGCGGTGATCGTCCAGGGCGGCGAGGGCGGCGGGCACACCGGTGAGGTGGCGACGAGCGTGCTGCTGCCGCAGGTGGTGGACGCGGTGCGGATACCGGTCGTGGCGGCGGGCGGCTTCTTCGACGGGCGGGGGCTGGTGGCGGCGCTGGCGTACGGGGCGGCCGGGGTCGCGATGGGCACGCGGTTCCTGCTCACCTCCGACTCGACGGTGCCGAACGCGGTGAAGGCGCGGTATCTGGCGGCGACGGTGCGGGACGTCACGGTGACGTGCGCGGTGGACGGGCTGCCGCACCGGATGCTGCGCACGGAGCTGGTGGAGGCGCTGGAGCGGTCGGGCCGGGTGCGGGCCTTCGCCCGGGCACTCCGGGAGGCGGCGGGTTTCCGGCGGCTGTCGGGGCTCGGCTGGCGGCAGCTGGTCCGTGACGGGCTCGCGCTGAGACACGGCAAGGAGTTGTCGTGGAGCCAGGTGCTGCTGGCCGCGAACACGCCGATGCTGCTCAGGTCGGCGATGGTCGAGGGGCGTACGGACCTCGGGGTGATGGCGGCGGGTCAGGTGGCGGGGGTGATCGACGATCTGCCGTCGTGCGCGGAGCTGGTGGACGGGATGATGGCGCAGGCCGGGGAGATCATCGGTGCGCTGCGGACGGGCGGTGCTTCGGCGCCCGCTGGAGCGGAGCCGCCCGGTGCGGCTCCCCCGCGATGAGGGGGGCCGCGGACCGGGGGCGGCGTTCGGCGGGCGCGGGCCGGGTTCAGAGCCGTTCGATGATCGTCACGTTGGCCTGGCCGCCGCCCTCGCACATGGTCTGGAGGCCGTAGCGGCCGCCGGTGCGCTCCAGTTCGTGCAGCAGCGTCGTCATCAGGCGGGCGCCGGTCGCGCCGAGGGGGTGGCCGAGGGCGATGGCGCCGCCGTTGACGTTGACCCTGCCGGGGTCGGCGCCCGTCTCCTTCAGCCAGGCGAGGACGACCGGCGCGAAGGCCTCGTTGATCTCCACCAGGTCGATGGCGTCGATGGTCAGTCCGGTCCTGCGCAGCGCGTGTGCGGTGGCCGGGATGGGGGCGGAGAGCATGCGGACGGGGTCCTCGCCGCGTACGGAGAGGTGGTGGACGCGGGCGCGGGGGCGCAGCCCGTGGTCCCGTACCGCCCGTTCGGAGGCGAGCAGCAGGGCGGCGGCGCCGTCGGAGACCTGGGAGGAGCAGGCGGCGGTGATGGTGCCGCCGTCGACGACGGGCTTCAGCCCGGCCATCTTCTCCAGGGTGGTGTCCCGGCGCGGGCCCTCGTCCACCGTGACGTCCCCGAGGGGGACGATCTCGCGCTCGAAGCGGCCGGTGTCGATCGCCCGGATCGCCCGCCGGTGCGAGCGCAGGGCGAACTCCTCCTGGTCCTCGCGGCTGATGTGCCACCGGGCGGCGATCATCTCGGCGCCGGTGAACTGGTTGACCGGCTGGTCGCCGTAGCGGGCTCGCCAGCCGGCGCTGCCCTGGAAGGGACCCTCCGTCAGCCCGAGCGGGGCGGCGGCCTGCCGGGAGGCGAAGGCGATGGGCACCTGGGTCATGTTCTGCACGCCGCCCGCGACGACCAGGTCCTGGGTGCCGGACAGCACGGCCTGCGCGGCGAAGTGCACGGCCTGCTGGGAGGAGCCGCACTGCCGGTCGACGGTCACGCCCGGCACCTCCTCGGGCAGCCCCGCGGCGAGCCAGCAGGTGCGGGCGATGTCCCCGGCCTGTGGTCCGACCGCGTCCAGACAGCCGAGGACGACGTCCTCCACGGCGGCCGGGTCGACGCCGGTCCGCTCCATCAGCGCGGTGAGCGCATGCGCGCCCAGGTCGGCCGGGTGCACCCCGCCGAGCCCTCCCCCGCGCCGCCCGACGGGCGTGCGGACCGCTTCGACTATGTAGGCCTCGGCCATGGCGACTCCCCTGCCTGGAAGGGACGTTGGGTGGGCTCTATCCGCTCTGCTCGTCGCGTACGGCGATCCCGTCGAGCACCATCGACAGGTACTGGCGGGCGATCTCCTCGGGGCTGTGCTGTCCGCCGGGCCGGTACCAGGAGGCGGCCACCCACACGGTGTCCCGCACGAAGCGGTAGGTGAGCCGCACGTCGAGGTCGGCGCGGAAGACCCGTTCGGCGACGCCGCGTTCCAGCGTGCTGAGCCAGGCCTTCTCGAACCGGCGCTGGGAATCGGCGAGGAACGCGAACCGGTCCTGGGCGGCGAGCTGCCTGCTCTCCTTCTGGTAGATGGCGACGGCGGCCCGGTGCCGGTCGATCTCCCGGAAGGACTCGGTGACCAGCGCCTCCAGCGTCTCGCGGGGCCCGAGTCCGGAGGCGAGGACGGTGTCGTAGCCGTCCCACAGCTCGTCGAGGAAGGTCCGCAGGATCTCCTCGAGCATCGACTCCTTGGAGTCGAAGTGGTAGTAGAGGCTGCCCGCGAGCATCCCGGCGTGGTCGGCGATCCTGCGGACGGTGGTGGCGTTGTAGCCGTGCTCGGCGAACACCTCGGCGGCGGTGGTGAGGAGTTCGCCGCGCCGGGCGGCCGCCGCGGTCACCTGGGGCTTCTTCTTGGTCGGCACGCCCCCATTGTGGTCTGCCCGGGTCATCACGCGTGCCGGCTGCTGACGGCGACGACCTCGCCGGTCATGTAGGAGGAGTAGCCGGAGGCGAGGAACACGATCACGTTGGCCACCTCCCAGGGCTCCGCGTACCGCCCGAAGGCCTCGCGGGCGGTGAGTTCCGCCAGCAGCTCGGCGGAGGTGACCTTCACCAGGTGCGGGTGCATGGCGAGGCTCGGGGCGACCGCGTTGACCCGCACGCCGTACGCGGCCGCCTCCACGGCCGCGCAGCGGGTCAGGGCCATCACCCCGGCCTTGGCGGCGGCGTAGTGCGCCTGCCCGGCCTGGGCGCGCCAGCCGACGACGGAGGCGTTGTTGACGATCACCCCGCCGCCGGTCTCCCGCATGGCGCGCAGGGCCGCCCGGGTGCAGCGGAAGGTGCCGTTCAGGGTGACGTCGAGGACGCGGGTCCACTGCTCGTCGGTCATGTCGGCGAGCTCCGCGGTGCCGCCGAGTCCGGCGTTGTTGACGACGACGTCCAGCCGGCCGTGCTCGGCCGCGGCCGCGTCGAAGAGGGCCCGCACCTGGGCCTCGTCGGTGACGTCGCACGGTACGGCGCTCACCGCGCCCGGGAACGCGCGGCCCAGCTCGGCCGCGTACTCCTTCAGCCGGCGTGTGTGGGCGTCGCTGATGACGACCCGTGCGCCCTCCTCCAGGAACCGGCGCGCGGTCGCGCCGCCGATGCCGGCACCGGCCGCCGCGGTGACGACGGCGGTGCGCCCCCGCAGCAGTCCGTGCCCGGGTACGTAGGCCGGGCTCTCGACGCCTGTCATGGCGCCACGCTAACCTACCAAACACTTGTTAGGGAAGGTTGGTGACGGCGACCGTGGACCTGACCCACTCCGAGGACGACGAGAAGTTCCGCGCCGAGGCCCGGGCCTGGCTGGAGGCGCACGTGCCGCGCACCCCGCTGCCGTCCCTGGAGACGGCGGAGGGCTTCGCGGCGCACCGCGCCTGGGAGGCCGAACTGGCCGCGGACCGCTGGTCGGTGGTGTCCTGGCCGGAGAAGTACGGCGGCCGGGACGCCGGGCTGCTGCGCTGGCTGGTCTTCGAGGAGGAGTACTGGGCGGCGGGCGCGCCGGGCCGGGTCGGGCAGAACGGCGTCAGCCTGCTCGCGCCCACCCTCCTCGGCCACGGCACGGAGGAGCAACGCGCGCGCGTGCTGCCGCCGATGGCCTCCGGCGAGGTGGTCTGGGCGCAGGCCTGGTCGGAGCCGGAGGCGGGCTCGGACCTGGCCTCGCTCACCTCCCGGGCGGTGCGCACCTCGGGCGGCTGGCGCCTGAGCGGACAGAAGACCTGGTCCTCCCGGGCGGCCTTCGCCGACCGGGCCTTCGGGCTGTTCCGCAGCGACCCGGCGGCCGAGCGCCCGCACCAGGGGCTCACGTATCTGATGTTCGACCTGCGGGCCCCCGGCGTCACCGTCCGTCCGATCCGCCGCCTGGACGGGAGACCCGCCTTCGCGGAGCTGTTCCTGGACGAGGTGTTCGTGCCGGACGAGGACGTGATCGGCGAGCCCGGCCGGGGCTGGCGGATCGCGATGTCCACGGCGGGCGACGAACGCGGCCTCACCCTGCGCTCCCCCGGCCGGTTCCTCGCCGCCGCCGGCCGGCTGCTGGAGCTGTGGCGGGCCCAGGGTGGTCCGGTGGGGGCCCGGGCCGGGGTGGCGGACGCCCTGATCGGCGCCCGCGCCTATCAGCTGTTCACGTACGCCGCCGCCTGCGGCGTTCTGGAGGGCGCCGCGCCCGGCCCGGAGTCCAGCATGAACAAGGTGTTCTGGTCCGAACTCGACCTCGCGCTGCACGAGACGGCCCTCGATCTCCTCGGCGAGGAGGGCGAGCTTGCGGACACGGCGTGGGCGGAGGGGTACGTGTTCTCCCTCGCGGGCCCCATCTACGCCGGCACCAACGAGATCCAGCGGGACATCGTCGCCGAGCGCCTGCTCGGCCTGCCGAAGGGACGCCGCTGATGCGCTTCCTCCTCGACACCGAGCAGCGGGCCTTCGCCGGCTCCCTGCGCGCGATGCTGACGGCCGCGGACACCGCGTCGGCGGTACGGCAGTGGAGCCGGGGCGAGCGCGCGGGCGGCCGGGCGCTGTGGCGCCGGTTCGCGGACGCGGGGGTGTTCCGCCTCGCCGTCCCCGAGGCGCGGGGCGGCTGGGGCCCGCGACCGGTGGAACTCGCCGTCGCCTGCGTAGAGTCGGGCCGGCACGCGCTGCCGGGCCCGCTGGCCGAGACGGTGGGCGCGGCCGTGCTGCTCGCCTCCCTGGACGACCCGGCACCGGCCGGCCGGTTCCTGCCCGGCCTGCTGTCGGGCGAGTCGATGGCGACCCTGGCGCCGGCCGGGTCGTACGCCCTGGACGCGGAGGCGGCCGCCGTCCGGCTGGCGGTGCACGGCGCCGGCGGCGCGGCCCGTCCCCCGCCGGCCGCGGCCCCGGCCCCGGCCTCGCCGAAGTCCGCCTCGCTCCCGCCCCCGCCGACTCGCGTCCCTCGCTGGATCCCGCGCGCCGGCTGTCCCTCCTGCCGGCCGGCGGTGAGCTCCTCGCGAGCGGCCCCGGGGTCGGCCCGGCCGTGGAGCAGGCGCTCACCTGGGCCCGGCTCGCCACCGCCGCCCAGGCCCTCGGCGCCGGGCTCGCCCTGCTGGACCGGACGGTGGCGCACGTCGGGCGCCGTACCCAGTTCGGCGTGGCCATCGGCTCGTTCCAGGCGGTCAAGCACCGCCTCGCCGACGCGCGGATCGCCCTGGAGTTCGCCCGGCCGCTGCTCCTCGGTGCGGCGCTCACCCTGCGTCCCGCCGACGTGGCGGCCGCCAAGCTGAAGGCCTGCGAGGCGGCGTACGGCACCGCTCGCGCGGCCCTCCAGCTGCACGGCGCGATCGGGTACACGGCCGAGGACGACCTGTCCCTGCTGCTGACCAGGGCCCGCGCCCTGCGCGCGGCGTGGGGCACACCCGAGGAGTGCCGGGACGCGGTCCTCGGGGACGCGGCCGGCGCGGGAGCCGGGCTCCTGGGCCGGTGACCGGTGGCTCAGCCCGGCGGCACGACGCCCGCGGCTCGTGCGGCCGCCAGCCACTGCGGGAACTCGCCGACGAGACGGTCGTACAGCTCGGTGTCCGACACCCGCCGCGGATCGCGTCCCGCGTGGAAGAAGCCCGCGTTGTCCACGGGCCGTTTGCCGGGCACCGCCAGCTCGTCCAGCTTGCGCAGGAACTCGAACTGCCGGCTGTCCGGGTCGCCGAAGCCGACGAACTGCCAGAACAGCGGCAGCCGCGCCGCCTTGCACAGGTAGCGTTCGGCGGCGAGCTTGTTGATCGGGCCGCCGTCGGTCTGGAAGACGACCAGCGCGGGCGCGCTCGCGCCGCTGTCCAGGTAGTGGTCGATGACGGCGTCCATCGCCAGGTGGTAGCTGGTCCTGCCCATGTGCCCGAGTGAAGCCGCGATCCGCCCGATACGGCCCGCGTGGCCGTCGAGGGCGATGTCGGTGACGGCGTCGACGTCGGTCGAGAAGAACACCACGGGCACCCGGCCGTCGTCGTCCAGGTGCGCGGACAGGCCCAGCACCCGGTCGGCGAGCGCCTGCACACTGCCGTCCTCGTAGTACGGCCGCATGGAGCCCGAGTAGTCGACCACCAGGTAGACGGCGGCGCGCAGTCCGTCCAGGCCGTGCTTGCGCAGCGACACCCCGGCCGACCGGTAGGCGCCCACCAGTGCAGGTGCCGTCTCCTCCACCTTGCGCGGACTGATCGCGGCCATGGTCCCCCCTCGCCGTCCGGGGGCCGAGCCTACGTGATCACGCGGCCCTGGTGTCCCCGTGGCGATCACCGTTCGCTATTTTGTTCGCCGCCGTCCCCACCGGCTCGTTTCCTGCCCAGCCTTCCTCCGAGGAGCCGGTTGTGACCGCCGAATCAGCCGTCACCACGTGCTATCGCCACCCACGGGTGGAGTCCCACGTCCGCTGCACCCGCTGCGACCGCTACATCTGCCCGTCCTGCATGCGCGAGGCCTCGGTCGGCCACCAGTGCGTGGGGTGCGTGAAGGAGGGCGCGCGGACGGTACGGCAGGCGCGGACCGTGTTCGGCGGCCGGATCAGCGCCGTGCCGCTGGTGACGTACGTGCTGATCGGGCTGAACGTGCTCGCCTACCTGGCGGAGCTGGCGCGGTCCTCGGTGGTGGACCGGTTCGGCATGCGGGGCGCCGGGCTGCGGGACACGGACGGCGCGCACTACCTGTGGCAGTACCCGTACGGCTCCATGCACGCCGAGGGCCTCGTGGGCGGTGAGTGGGAGCGGCTGCTGACCAGCGCGTTCCTGCACATGCCGCCGGACGACGGCATCGGCGTGCTGCACCTCGTGATGAACATGGCCTCGCTGTGGACCGTCGGCCGCGTCGTGGAGGCGCAGCTGGGCCGCGTCCGCTACCTCGCCCTCTACCTGCTGTCGGCGCTGGGCGGTTCGGTCCTCGTCCTGCTGGCCGCCCCGGACACCCTGACGATCGGCGCGTCCGGCGCGATCTTCGGTCTCGGCGCCGCCTACTACGTGATGGGCCGCCGCCTCGGCTACGACATGCGGTCGGTGAACCAGCACATGGGCGGCCTGCTGCTCTGGCTGGTGCTGTCCGCGTGGGTGACGTCCTGGGAGGCGCACCTCGGCGGGCTGCTGGCCGGCGGCGCCGTGACGCTGGCCTACGCGTACGCTCCCCGGGACGGGCGCCGCACCCTCGTCCAGACCGGCGCCTGCGTGGCCCTGCTGGCGTTGCTGCTGGTCCTGGCCCTGGTGAAGGTATCCGATCTCACGGGAGGGGCCGGCGCATGAGACGAGCCGGAGTCCTGCTGTTCGCGGCCGTGCCGGTCGTCGTCACCGCGGCCGTGTACGCCGCCACCCCCGACGGGTCCGGCGACTCCGGGGGCACGCGCCTGTCCGCCGCCCGGCAGGCCCGCCAGGAGGCCAAGACGCGGGCCGAGTCGGAGCGTGCCGAGGACGCGGAGGTCATCGCCGACGCCCCGGCCGGTCTGGAGGCGCCCGCGAAGAAGGAGCTGGCGCAGCGGCTCGTGGCGAGCGCCGAGAACTCCACGCTCGACTGGCGAAGCGCCTACGGCTACATCGAGGACATCGGCGACGGACAGGGCTACACCGCGGGCATCATCGGTTTCTGCACCGGCACCCACGACCTGCGGACCCTGGTCGAGCGCTACACCGACGCCCATCCGCACAACGGGCTGGCGCGCTATCTGCCCGCCCTGCGCAAGGTCGACGGCACGCCCTCGCACCAGGGCCTTGAGCCGGGATTCGTCACGGCGTGGAAGCGGGAGGCGAAGGTCCCCGCGTTCCGCGACGCGCAGCAGAAGGAGCGCGACCGCGTCTACTTCGAGCCGGCCGTCCGGCTCGCCAAGCTCGACGGCCTGGGCACGCTGGGCCAGTTCGTCTACTTCGACGCGATGGTCTTCCACGGCCCCGGCACGGGACCGAACAGCTTCTACGGCCTGCGCGAGCGCGCCCTCGCGGAGGCCGACAGCCCCTCCGAGGGCGGCAGCGAGAAGAACTACCTGGACATCTTCCTCGACGTGCGCCGCAAGGCCATGAAGGCGAGGAAGGCCACCATCGACACCTCCCGCATCGACACGGCCCAGCGGGAGTTCCTCTACGACGGCAACCTGGACCTGCGCACGCCGCTCCGGTGGAAGGTGTACGGGGAGACGTACCGGGTGCCGTAGACGCGAGGCTGCCGGGGCATGCGGCGGCGCCCGCCCAAGAGTCCGGTCGGGGACAGGTGGGCGGGCGCCGTCAGTGTTCCGTACGCCTTTGTACGGGACGTCTCATGAGGGCCTGCCGGGCCCTCGGCGGGTCAGACCGCGAGCGCGCGGTCGGTCGGGCGGATCGGGGCCGGCAGGTCGCTGGCACCGGTCAGGAAGCGGTCGACCCCGCGGGCCGCGGAACGGCCCTCGGCGATCGCCCAGACGATCAGCGACTGGCCGCGGCCCGCGTCACCGGCGACGAACACGCCCGGCACGTTGGTCTGGAAGGCGGCGTCGCGGGCGACGTTGCCGCGCTCGTCCAGCTCCAGGCCGAACTGCTCGACCAGGCCGTTCTCCCGGTCGATGCCGGTGAAGCCCATGGCGAGGGTGACCAGCTGGGCCGGGATCTTGCGCTCGCTGCCCGGCTTCTGCGTCAGCTTGCCGTCGACGAACTCGACCTCGGCCAGGTGCAGCCACTGCACGTTGCCGTCCTCGTCGCCCTCGAAGTGGGTGGTGGAGGCGGAGTAGATCCGCTCGCCGCCCTCCTCGTGGGCCGAGGTGACCTTGTAGAGGATCGGGAAGGTCGGCCAGGGCTGGTTCGTCGGGTGCCGCTCGTCGTTCGGGCGGGGCATGATCTCCAGCTGGGTGACGGAGGCCGCGCCCTGGCGGTGGGCGGTGCCCACGCAGTCCGCGCCCGTGTCGCCGCCGCCGATGACCACGACGTGCTTGCCCTCGGCCGAGATCGGCGCGGTGACGTAGTCGCCCTCCTGGACCTTGTTCGCCAGGGGCAGGAACTCCATCGCCTGGTGGATGCCGTTGAGTTCACGGCCCGGCACCGGCAGGTCGCGGGCGGTCGTGGAACCGGCGGCGATCACGATCGCGTCGTACCGCTTCTTCAGGTCGCGGGCGTTGATGTCCCGGCCGACCTCGACACCGGTACGGAAGCGGGTGCCCTCCGCGCGCATCTGCTCGATACGGCGGTTGATGTGCCGCTTCTCCATCTTGAACTCGGGGATGCCGTAACGGAGGAGGCCTCCGACGCGGTCCGCGCGCTCGTAGACGGCGACGGTGTGGCCGGCCCGGGTCAGCTGCTGGGCGGCGGCGAGGCCCGCCGGGCCCGAGCCGATGACCGCGACCGTCTTGCCGGACAGCCGCTCGGGCGCCTGCGGGGCGACGTCACCGGTCTCCCACGCCTTGTCGATGATCGAGACCTCGACGTTCTTGATGGTGACCGGCGACTGGTTGATGCCGAGCACGCACGCCGACTCGCAGGGGGCCGGGCAGAGCCGGCCGGTGAACTCCGGGAAGTTGTTCGTGGCGTGCAGCCGCTCCGACGCCGCCGACCAGTCCTCGCGGTAGGCGTAGTCGTTCCACTCCGGGATCAGGTTCCCGAGCGGACAGCCGTTGTGGCAGAACGGGATGCCGCAGTCCATGCAGCGGCTGGCCTGCTTGCTGATGATCGGCAGCAGGGAGCCGGGGACGTACACCTCGTTCCAGTCCTTCAGGCGCACGTCGACGGGACGGGACTTGGCGACCTCACGGCCGTGGTTCAGGAAGCCCTTCGGGTCAGCCATTGGTCGCCGCCTCCATCATCTTCTCGGTGATCTCGGTCTCGGAGAGACCGGCTCGCTCGGCGGCGTCCTTGGCGGCGAGCACTGCCTTGTACGTGCTGGGGATGATCTTGCTGAAGCGCTCCGCGGAGGCGTCCCAGTCGGCGAGCAGCTTCCCGGCGACCGTCGAGCCGGTCTCCTCGGCGTGCCGGCGCACCACGTCGTGCAGCCACTGCTTGTCCGTGTCGTCCAGCGCCTCGACGGCGTCGACGTTGCCGACGTTGACGTTGTCGCGGTCGAGGTCGATGACGTAGGCGATGCCGCCGGACATGCCCGCCGCGAAGTTGCGGCCGGTCGGGCCGAGGACGACCGCGTGACCACCGGTCATGTACTCGCAGCCGTGGTCGCCCACGCCCTCGGAGACGACCAGCGCGCCGGAGTTGCGGACGCAGAACCGTTCACCGGTACGGCCGCGCAGGAACAGCTCGCCGCCGGTGGCGCCGTAGCCGATGGTGTTGCCCGCGATGGTCGAGTACTCGGCGAGGTGGTCGGCCGCGCGGTCCGGGCGGACGACGATCCGGCCGCCGGACAGGCCCTTGCCGACGTAGTCGTTGGCGTCGCCCTCCAGGCGCAGCGTGACGCCGCGCGGCAGGAACGCGCCGAAGGACTGGCCGGCGGAGCCGGTGAAGGTGATGTCGACGGTGTCCTCGGGCAGGCCCGCGCCGCCGAACTTCTTCGTCACCTCGTGGCCGAGCATGGTGCCGACCGTGCGGTTGATGTTGCGGATGGCGACCTGGGCGCGCACCGGCTGCGCCTCGGTCGCGTCGCTCGCGGCCAGGGCGTCGGCGGCGAGCTTGATCAGCTCGTTGTCGAGCGCCTTCTCCAGGCCGTGGTCCTGGGCGATCAGCCGGTGGCGGACGGCACCGTCGGGCAGGTCCGGCACGTGGAACAGCGGCTCCAGGTTCAGGCCCTGCGCCTTCCAGTGGTCGACCGCGCGCTCGACGTCCAGCACCTCGGCGTGGCCGACGGCCTCCTCGATGGAGCGGAAGCCGAGCTCGGCGAGCAGCTCGCGGACCTCCTCGGCGATGAACCGGAAGAAGTTGACCACGTGCTCGGCCTGGCCGGCGAAGCGCTCGCGCAGCGTCGGGTTCTGGGTGGCGATGCCGACCGGGCAGGTGTCCAGGTGACAGACGCGCATCATGACGCAGCCGGAGACGACGAGCGGAGCGGTCGCGAAACCGAACTCCTCGGCGCCGAGCAGTGCGGCGACGACCACGTCACGGCCGGTCTTCAGCTGGCCGTCGGTCTGCACCACGATCCGGTCGCGCAGACCGTTGAGCAGCAGGGTCTGCTGGGTCTCGGCGAGACCGAGCTCCCAGGGGCCGCCCGCGTGCTTCAGGGAGGTCAGCGGGGAGGCACCGGTGCCGCCGTCGTGGCCGGAGATCAGGACGACGTCGGCGTGCGCCTTGGACACACCGGCCGCGACCGTGCCGACGCCGACCTCGGAGACCAGCTTCACGTGGATCCGCGCCTGCGGGTTGGCGTTCTTCAGGTCGTGGATCAGCTGGGCGAGATCCTCGATCGAGTAGATGTCGTGGTGCGGCGGCGGCGAGATCAGACCGACACCCGGCGTCGAGTGACGGGTCTTGGCGACCCACGGGTACACCTTGTGGCCGGGCAGCTGGCCGCCCTCGCCGGGCTTGGCGCCCTGGGCCATCTTGATCTGGATGTCGTCCGCGTTGACCAGGTACTCGGAGGTCACGCCGAAGCGGCCGGAGGCGACCTGCTTGATCGCCGAGCGGCGGGCCGGGTCGTACAGGCGCTCCGGGTCCTCGCCGCCCTCACCGGTGTTGGACTTGCCGCCCAGCTGGTTCATGGCGATGGCGAGGGTCTCGTGCGCCTCCTTGGAGATGGAGCCGTACGACATGGCGCCCGTGGAGAACCGCTTGACGATCTCGCTGACCGGCTCGACCTCGTCGACGGGGATCGACGGGCGGTCCGACGTGAAGCCGAACAGGCCGCGCAGCGTCATCAGGCGCTCGGACTGCTCGTTCACGCGCTCCGTGTACTTCTTGAAGATGTCGAAGCGGCCGGTGCGCGTGGAGTGCTGGAGCCGGAAGACGGTCTCCGGGTCGAACAGGTGCGGCTCGCCCTCGCGGCGCCACTGGTACTCGCCGCCGATCTCCAGCGCGCGGTGCGCGGGAGCGATGCCGGAGGCCGGGTAGGCCTTGGCGTGGCGGGCGGCGACCTCCTTGGCGATGACGTCGATGCCGACGCCGCCGATCTTGGTGGCGGTGCCGTTGAAGTACTTCTCGACGAACTGCTGGTCCAGGCCGACGGCCTCGAAGACCTGCGCGCCGCGGTAGGAGGCGACGGTGGAGATGCCCATCTTGGACATGACCTTCAGGACGCCCTTGCCGAGGGCGTAGATCAGGTTGCGGATGGCCTGCTCGGGCTCGGCGCCGGACAGGAAGGTGCCCGCGCGGACCAGGTCCTCGACGGACTCCATCGCCAGGTAGGGGTTGACGGCGGCCGCGCCGAAACCGATGAGCAGGGCGACGTGGTGGACCTCGCGGACGTCACCGGCCTCGACCAGCAGGCCGACCTGGGTCCGCTGCTTGGTGCGGATCAGGTGGTGGTGGACGGCCGCGGTGAGCAGCAGCGACGGGATCGGGGCGTGCTCGGCGTCCGAGTGCCGGTCCGACAGGACGATCAGCCGGGCGCCGTTGTCGATGGCCGCGTCGGCCTCGGCGCAGATCTCCTCGATGCGGGCGGCGAGCGAGTCACCGCCGCCGGAGACCCGGTACAGGCCGGAGAGGGTCGCGGCCTTGAAGCCGGGCATGTCGCCGTCGGCGTTGATGTGGATGAGCTTGGCCAGCTCGTCGTTGTCGATGACCGGGAAGGGGAGGGTCACCGAGCGGCAGGAGGCGGCCGTGGGCTCCAGCAGGTTGCCCTCCGGGCCCAGCGACGAGCGCAGCGAGGTGACCAGCTCCTCGCGGATCGCGTCCAGCGGCGGGTTGGTGACCTGCGCGAACAGCTGGGTGAAGTAGTCGAAGAGCAGCCGCGGGCGCTCGGACAGGGCCGCGATGGGCGAGTCCGTGCCCATGGAGCCGATCGGCTCGGCGCCGCTGCGGGCCATGGGCGCGAGGATGACGCGCAGCTCTTCCTCGGTGTAGCCGAAGGTCTGCTGGCGGCGGGTGACCGAGGCGTGGGTGTGGACGATGTGCTCGCGCTCGGGCAGGTCGCCCAGCTCGATCTCGCCGGCCTCCAGCCACTCCGCGTACGGCTTCTCAGCGGCGAGGGACGCCTTGATCTCGTCGTCCTCGATGATGCGGTGCTCGGCGGTGTCGACGAGGAACATCCGGCCGGGCTGCAGACGGCCCTTGCGGACGACCTTCGCCGGGTCGATGTCGAGGACGCCGACCTCGGAGCCGAGGACGACGAGGCCGTCGTCGGTGACCCAGTAGCGGCCGGGGCGCAGACCGTTGCGGTCGAGCACGGCGCCGACCTGGGTGCCGTCGGTGAAGGTGACGCAGGCGGGGCCGTCCCAGGGCTCCATCATCGTGGAGTGGAACTGGTAGAAGGCGCGCCGGGCCGGGTCCATGGAGTCGTGGTTCTCCCACGCCTCCGGGATCATCATCAGCACGGAGTGGGGCAGCGAGCGGCCACCGAGGTGGAGCAGCTCCAGCACCTCGTCGAAGGAGGCCGAGTCGGAGGCGTCGGGCGTGCACACCGGGAAGAGGCGCTCGAGGTCGCGGTCGCCGAAGAGCTCGGAGACGAGCTGGGACTCGCGGGCGCGCATCCAGTTGCGGTTGCCCTTGACCGTGTTGATCTCACCGTTGTGCGCGACGAAGCGGTACGGGTGCGCGAGCGGCCACGACGGGAAGGTGTTGGTGGAGAAGCGCGAGTGGACGAGCGCCACGGCCGACGCGAAGCGGCGGTCGGACAGGTCCGGGAAGAAGGGCTCCAGCTGGCCGGTGGTCAGCATGCCCTTGTAGACGATCGTGCGGGCGGAGAGGGACGGGAAGTACACGCCCACCTCGCGCTCGGCGCGCTTGCGCAGCGCGAACGCCTTGCGGTCCAGCGCGATGCCCTCGCTGGCGCCGTCCTCGACGAAGATCTGCCGGAAGGCCGGCATGGTGGAGCGGGCGGTGGCGCCCAGCAGCTCCGGGGCGACCGGGACCGCACGCCAGCCGAGGACCGTGAGGCCCTCCTCGCCCGCGATCGTCTCGATACGTGAGACGGCGTCCTCGGTCCCCTCCTCCGGCAGGAAGGCGATGCCCACGGCGTAGGAGCCGGCCGCCGGGAGGTCGAATCCGGCCACCTCGCGGAAGAAGGCGTCCGGCACCTGGGAGAGGATGCCCGCGCCGTCGCCGGAGTCGGGCTCGGAGCCGGTGGCGCCGCGGTGCTCCAGGTTGCGCAGTACGGTGAGCGCCTGCTCGACCAGCGTGTGCGACGCGTCGCCGGTGAGCGTGGCGACGAAACCGACGCCACAGGCGTCGTGTTCGTTGCGGGGGTCGTACATACCCTGTGCAGCAGGGCGAGCATCCATGAAGGACCAGTTCTGGCCATTCGCGGAATGCTGGGACGGCTGGCGCGGCGTACGCATCGGCTCTCCCGTCGTCGTCATGTGGCATGTGGCAAGTGCCGAGGGACGACGTTGGCCCTCTGCGATAAGTGCAAAATTTCGTGCAGGTTACATGATGGGTCCGGACTCGGGAACCGGATACTCCGTTCCACCATGCGGACGCCACGGGGTGCGTGGCCGGAGTGCCACACGGGTGCGGCGGGGTGCCGCGCGGGGCGGCGCAACGTATGCGGGGGACCACTGTGGACGAGATCGGTCGGATCGGTGCCCGTCGGCCCTGAGGGGCGGGGGGAGCCTCGTCGGCCCACCCCGCGGGGGTGCGGCGGGCGTCGTTGCCCGCAGTGCTTACGGCTCATGCCCACCGGTTAAGCATTCGAAACCAGTGAGTAACGGCTACTTATACAGCCCATTGCATAAGTACCGGCGGCGCTATCCTACGGCCGTTCCGAACAGGCTGCCCAGGGCGTACGTCACACCGGCCGCCGCGCCACCGAGGGCGAGCTGCCGCAGACCGCTGTACCACCAGGTGCGCGCGGTCACCTTGGCCACGACGGCACCGCAGCCGAAGAGGCCGGCGAGAGCGAGCAGCACGGCGGGCCACAGCGCGGTCGCGCCGAGCAGGTACGGCAGCAGGGGCAGCAGGGCACCGAGGGCGAAGGAACCGAAGGACGAGACGGCCGCGACCAGGGGCGAGGGCAGATCGCCGGGGTCGATGCCCAGTTCCTCGCGGGCGTGTATCTCCAGGGCCTGCTCGGGGTCCCTCGACAGCTGCCGCGCCACCTCCCGGGCCAGCTCGGGCTCGACCCCGCGGGCGACGTAGAGGGCGGCGAGCTCGTCCTCCTCGTCCTGGGGGTGCTTGCGCAGCTCCCGGCGCTCGACGTCGAGCTCGGCCTCGACCAGCTCACGCTGGGAGGCGACGGAGGTGTACTCGCCGGCCGCCATGGAGAAGGCACCGGCGGCGAGGCCCGCGAGCCCGGTGAGGACGATCGTCTGCTGGCCCACCGAACCGCCGGCCACACCGGTCATCAGGGCGAGGTTGGAGACCAGGCCGTCCATCGCGCCGAAGACGGCGGGGCGCAGCCAGCCGCCGTTGACGTCGCGGTGGGTGTGGTTGTCGCGGTGCGCCTCGTGCAGCGCGGCCTCGGTGTCGATGATGGCCATGCGGGACCCCCGGGATAGCTTAGCCAAAGCTAACTTTGGACGAGTTCTACTTTTTGATAACCCCGAACCTACGCCGATCATTCCGATCCTGCCAGCAAGGAAAGGCTGAGCTAACCTGCGCTTTTACCGTCGATCGCTCGTTCGTGCGAAGCTCCGCTCAGATGCCGAGTGGGTGACTCCGTGCGGGGAAAGGCTCACGGGGAGGGCTGTCGTGGGACACATCCGCAAAGTGGTCCTGCGAAGGAGGCCGCCCGATGGTGTCGATCGCCCGCACTCCCCCGGTCCCGGCGCCCGGGGACGCCGCCGAACTCCGCGAACGGGCCCGCGGCGCCCTGCTGGGCCTCGCCGTCGGTGACGCGCTGGGGGCGCCGGCGGAGAACCTCAGACCGTCCGAGATCCGCGCGCGCTGGGGCCGTATCACCGGGTACGTCACCGACCGGCCGTCCGGCACGGACGACACCGAGTACGCGATCTTCTCCGGGCTGCTGCTCGCCCGGCACGGCTCCGCGCTGACCCCGGCCCATGTGGAGGCGGCCTGGCACGAGTGGATCGCGGACCGGGCCGAGGCCCCCTTCCGGGGCGCGGGCTTCAGCGAACGCGGCACCCTGGAGAACCTCCGCCGGGGCCTGGCCGCGCCCATCTCCGCCCAGCACCGCCACGCCTGGAGCGACGGGCTCGCGATGCGGGCGGCTCCCTTCGGGGTCTTCGCGGCGGGGCGCCCCGGGGAGGCGGCCCGGCTGGTGGCCGTGGACGGCTCGATCAGCCACGAGGGCGAGGGCATCTACGGCGGCCAGGCGGTCGCGGCGGGAGTGGCGGCGGCGATGGCGGGAGCGCCGGTGCCGGTGGTGATCGCCTCCGCCCTCGCGGTCGTCCCGGACGACTCCTGGACGGCCCGCTCCCTGCGGCGCGCGGTCACCGTGTCCCACCGCGGCGAGCGGGCGGTCCGCTCCGCCGTGGTCGTCGGCGGCTACCCCTGGACCGACCTGGCCCCCGAGGCGGTCGCCCTCGCCTTCGGCGCGTACGCGGCGGCGGACGGCGACTTCCGGGAGGCGGTGCTGACGGCCGTCAACATGGGCCGCGACGCCGACACGACGGCGGCGGTGGCCGGTGCGCTGGCCGGGGCCACACAGGGGCTGGCCGCGATCCCGCCCGCCTGGGCGTCCGCCATCGGTCCCGCCCGCGGCCGCTGCCTGCCCTCCATGGCGGGCCACCACGTCCTGGACGTGGCGGAACTCCTGGTACCGGGCGAGGGCGGCAAGTGGGGCGCGGACGTCGTCCTGCCGGAGGTGCTGCCGGAACGCCTGAGAGGGGCGCTTTGGGGGCCCGCGCCCGAGCCGGCCCCGGACACCCTGCAGCCCGTCCACGAGGTCAGGCAGGTGCTCCCGCAGAGCCTCGGACAGGAACCGGCCCCCGACAGGGGGAGCACACCGGCCCCGCCCACCACGGCCGGACCACCACGGCCGGCCGCCGCGCCCGCGACCGCCGCCGCCGACACCGCCGCACCGGCCCCCCTCCCATCCGTCTCCCACCCCGCCACCGCACCCGCTCCCTTGCCCCCGGCCCCCGAGCCGGCCGGACCCCCACCCCACACACCCGCCGACAGGCCGGCGGGGCCGACCCCAGCACTCGTCGCCACCGGCCCGTCCGAACACCCCCCGCCCGCAGAACGGCCCCGCGCTCCCTTGCCCCCGGCCCCCGAGCCGGCCGGACCCTCACCGCACATGTCCGCCGACAGGCCGACCGGACGAACCACGGGACTCGTCCCCGTCACCGGCCCGTCCGAACACCCCCCGCCCGCAGAACGGCCCCCCGCTCCCTTGCCCCCGGCCCCCGAGCCGGCCGGACCCTCACCGCACATGTCCGCCGACAGGCCGACCGGGCGAACCCCGGCACTCATCCCCGTCACCGAGCCGTCCGAGCAGCCCTCGGCCCCGACCCACACTCCCCCGCCCGCAGAACGGCCCCCCGCTCCCTTGCCCCCGGCCCCCGAGCCGGCCGGACCCTCACCGCACACGTCCGCCGACAGGCCGACCGGACGAACCCCGGCACTCGCCCCCGTCACCGGCCCGTCCGAACACCCCTCGGCCCCGACCACCACACCCCCGCCCACCGAACGGCCCCCCGCTCTCCCCGCCGCCTCCGCGTCCGCCGAACGGCCCCCTGCCCTGCCGTCGGCCGAGCAGCCGATCCCCCTCCCGACCACGCCCCGGCCGGCCGGCCACCTCCCCCACTGCCATCGGCGACCGAGACCGCCGAGCGCCCCCGCGCCCTCCCCCTCGCCGCGCCCCCGCCGTCCGCGGCCGGGCCCGGCGACCCACCCGCCCCCGGTGCGGCCGAAGCGACCCCGCCCCCCGCCGGACACCCCCTGCACCCGTTGGTCGGGGCCGGGAACAGTGGGTCGCAGGACAGCGAGGGGCGGTCGTGAGCGCGCGCCGGGTCGAGGGGCTCCTTCTCGGTCTGGCCGCCGGGGACGCCGCCGGCTGGCCCGCGGCGAGGCACCGTGCCGCCCGCATGCCCGAGTGGACCCGCCGGCTGACCCGGGAACTGGACACCTTCGCGGAGCAGAACGCCACCACCACCCTCCCGGTGCCGATCGCCCTCAACCAGCCCCCCGAGCCCCTGCGCCTCGGCCCCTCCGACGACGCCGAGTGGGCCGCGTTCGCCGCCGAGGCGGTCCTGCGGGCCGGCGACGACGACGTCCTCGGCGACCTCAGCCGGGAACGCCGTATGCGCGCCGCCATCGACCTCACCTGGACCGCCGTCGCCTGCGAGGTCGCCGCCGCGGCGGAACGCGCCCCGGAGATCGAGGCGGCCGTCCTCCCCCTGCGCGCGCCGCCGCATCTCGGTGCGGGCGGGGCTCGGCAACCTCGCCGCCGGCCTGCGCCCGCCCGCCACCGGCCACGACAACCCGCACTACTTCGACGACGCCGCCTGCGTCCGCGCCTGCGTCCTCGCGGTCGCCCACCCCGGAGACGCCCCCGCGCCGCCGCCCTCGCCGAGTTCGACGCCCGCTACACCCAGGACGGCGACGGCGTGCACGGCGCCCGCGCGATGGCGGCGGCCCTGGCGCTGGCCCTCGCCGGAGCGGACACCGGCACCTGCGTGACCGCCGCGCTCGCCGAACTTCCCGCGGACACGGAGATCGGCCGCAACACCCGCCACGCGCTCGCGCTGGCCGGGGACGGCGAGTCGGCCTTCGCCCTCGTCCCGCTCCTCGAACACCAGATCGTCGACCACGTCTACAGCTACGGCATCGCCGCCGCCGAGACCGTGCCCGTCGCCCTGGCCCTCGCCACCGCCGCCCGCGGCCGTATCGCCGAAGCCGTACCCGCCGCCGCCTGCCTGTCCCGGGTCGCCGACTCCGCCCCCGCCCTCGTGGGCGCGCTGACCGGCGCCCTCGGCGGCGGCGCGGCGATCCCGCAGACCTGGCGGGACGCCTGCCGCACCCTGTCCGGCTGCGCCCTGCCCCGCCTCACCGGCACCGACCTGGTGGAACTCGCCGGACTGCTGGAAGCCGCGCAACCGGCCCTTCCGGGAGGATGATTCGGGCATGACGCCCGAAGAACCCAAAGACCCCGAACGACCCACCGACCCCCCGCGATCGGCTGAGGCGGACCGCGGCGAACCGCCCCGGCACGGACTCGACGAGCGGATCACCGGGGCGCTCGTGGGTGCCGCCGTCGGCGACGCCCTCGGCGGGCCGGTCGAGGGCTACTCCCCCGACCAGATCACCGAGCGCCACGGCGGCCGGATCCACGGCGTCGTCGGGCCCTGGCACGGTGACGAGTGGCGCACCGCCCGCCCCCTCGCGCCGTACCACAAGGGCGACGGCCACGTCACCGACGACACCTTGATGACCCACGCGCTGATCCGGGTCTACGACCGCGTGCGCGACCACCTCGACGCGTACGCGATCGCCGACCACCTGGTCCCGGACCTGATGACGAACCCCCGCTGGATCCCGGAACTGGAGGCGGAGGCGCTCCCCCTGCACCGCGTCTTCCTCGCCGAGAAGTGGCTCGTGGCCCGGCTCGCCTACGGCCACGTCGATCCCCGGGAGGCGGGGACCGGCAACATCGTCAACTGCGGCGCGGCGATGTACATGGCCCCCGTCGGCCTGGTCAACGCCGCCAACCCGGCCGCCGCGTACACCGAGGCGCTGGACGTCGCCGGTGCGCACCAGTCGTCGTACGGCCGTGAGGCGGCCGGGGTCTTCGCCGCGGCCGTCGCCGCCGCCACCGCACCGGACGCCACGCCGGACTCGGTCGTGACCGCCTGTCTGTCCCTCGCCCGGGACGGCACCCGCACGGCGATCGAGGAGGTCTGCGAAGTGGCGCGCGGGTACCGCGACTTCGAGTCGGCGCTCGGCCCGCTGCGCACGGCGGTCGCCCCCTACGACACGGTCGGCCCCGACTACCGCGCGCCCTCCCTCGGCGCCCGCCGCCCCTCCCGGCTGCACTCCATCGAGGAACTCCCCGTAGCCCTTGGCATGTTGCTGGTCTCCGGCGGCGACTACCGGCACGCCGTCCTGGGTTCGGTGAACTACGGCCGCGACTGCGACTCGATCGCCACGATGGCCGGAGCCCTCGCGGGCGCCCTCGGCTCCCCGGTGCCCGAGGAGTGGGCGAAGACGGTCGCCGAGGCGAGCCGCCTGGACCTGTGGGCACCGGCCCGCACGCTCACCGCCGTCACCCGCGAGGTCTTCGAACGGGACGTACAGCGCCGCCGCTCCCACGAGCAGGCGTTCACCGTGCTCGGAGGCCGCCCGTGCTGCGCCTGACCTGGGTCCAGCCGGAGGACCTGCTCGGCCACGAACTCCGCCAGGCCCGGCTGGACGGCCGGGAGCCGGCGGCGGTCGCGGCGCGCTGGCGCGCGGCCGGCGGCCCGGACGCGCCGGAACGCGCGGGGGCGTCCCCGCATCGGGCGTCCCGGTACCTGCGCCTGCTGGCCGAGGACCTGCTGGACGAACTCGCCGACCTGCCGAGCGGACTGGCCGAGGACGAGCCGACGGACCTGCCCCGGATCAGGGCCGCCTGTCCGGACTGGCCCGCCGCACGGGACCTCGCCCGGCCGGCCCCGGCCGCCCTGGAGGCCGCCTGGCTGGGCCGGGCCATCGGCTGCCTGCTCGGCAAGCCGGTGGAGAAGCTCCCGCTCGACGGTGTCCGCGCGCTTGCCCGGGCCACCGGGAACTGGCCCCTGACCGGCTACTTCACCGCCAGGGGCGTCCCCGCCGCGCTTCTCGACGCCTACCCCTGGAACCGCCGCTCGGCCGCCACCTCACTCGCCGAGAACGTCGACGGCATGCCCGAGGACGACGACCTCAACTACCCCCTGCTGAACCTGCTGCTCCTCCAGCGCCACGGGAAGTCCTTCACCACCGCGGACGTGGCCCGGCTCTGGCTGGACGAACTCCCGCCCGGCCGCACCTTCACGGCGGAGCGCATCGCCTACCGCAACCTCCTCGGCGGCATCGAGCCCCCGCACACCGCACGCCACCGCAACCCGTTCCGCGAGTGGATCGGCGCCCTGATCCGCGCCGACGTGCACGGCTGGAGCAACCCCGGCGACCCGGCCGCCGCCGCCGAACAGGCCCACCGCGACGCCGTCCTCACCCACACCGCCAACGGCGTCTACGCGGCGATGTTCACGGCCGCCGTCATCGCCACCGCCGCCGCGGGCACCCACGACGTCCACGGCTGCCTGCGCGCCGGCCGTGCGGTGGTCCCGGCCCGGTCCCGGCTCGCGAGGGCGGTCGACCACGCCGTCCGGCTGGCCGCCGCGCACGAGGACTTCGACACGGTCGTGGACGAACTCCACGCCACCTACGCCGCCACCCACCACTGGGTGCACGCCGTCCCCAACACCGCCCTGATCGCCGCCGCCCTCAGCCACGCGGACGGCGACTTCACGGGGTCCGTCGGCCGCGCGGTGTCCGGCGGCTGGGACACCGACTCGGCCGGCGCCACCGCAGGCAGCGTCGCCGGGCTCCTGGCCGGCGACCCCGCGGCCCTCCCCGACCACTGGCGGGCCCCGCTGAAAAACCGGCTCGCCACCACCGTCGGCGACTTCGACGGCACCGGATTCGACTCCCTCGCCCACCTCACCCACCTGGTCACCCACCCGGAGGCGACCCGCTCATGACCCACATCGCCGTCCTCGGCAGCACGAACATGGACCTCGTCGCCTACGTCACCAAGGCCCCGCAGCGCGGGGAGACCGTGACGGGACGGGAGTTCCGCACGGTCCCCGGCGGCAAGGGCGCCAACCAGGCCGTCGCCGCGGCCCGCGCCGGCGCCACCGTCTCGATGATCGGCGCCGTCGGCAACGACGCCTTCGGCCTGCGCCTGCGCGACACCCTCGAACACTCCGGGGTGGACACGGACTCCCTGCGCACCGTCGAGGGCCCCTCCGGCACCGCGCACATCGTGGTCGACGACGAGGGCGGCAACTCGATCGTCGTCGTCCCCGGCGCGAACGGCACCGTCGACCACCTCTCCCCCGGCGACGAGGGGGTGATCGCCTCCGCCGACGCCCTGCTGCTCCAGCTGGAGATCCCCCTGGCCGCGGTCGTCGCGGGCGCCGAGGCGGCCCGTCGGCACGGGGTCCGCACCGTCCTCACCCCGGCCCCCGCCCAGCCCCTGCCGGCCGAACTCCTCGCGGCCACCGACCTGTTGGTGCCCAACGAGTACGAGGCGGTCACCCTCACCGGCCGCACCGACCCGCGGGAGGCCGCCGCCGCCCTGCTGGACCAGGTCCCTGAGGTCGTCGTCACCCTCGGCGCGACCGGCAGCCTCTACCTGGCGCGGGGCGTCGAACCCCTGGTGGTCCCGGCGCCCCAGGTACCCGCCGTCGACTCCACGGGGGCGGGCGACACCTTCGTCGGCGCGCTCGCGGTGGCCCTCGCCGAGGAGAAACCGGTACGGGAGGCCCTGTCCTGGGCGGCCGCCGCGGCGGCCATCTCCGTCCAGCGGGCCGGAGCCTCCGCGTCGATGCCGTACCGCCCGGAGATCGAGGCGCAGTACACCGCATGAGGACGACGACACCCACGCCCCCCGCCCTGGACGGTCTGCGGGTCCTGGACCTCGCGACCCTGTTCGCCGGCCCGCTGGCCGCCACGATGCTCGGCGACTTCGGCGCCGAGGTGATCAAAATCGAGCACCCGCGCAGGCCCGACCCCTCCCGCGGGCACGGCCCCGCCAAGCAGGGGGTCGGCCTGTGGTGGAAGGTGCTCGGCCGCAACAAGCGAACCGTCACCCTCGACCTGTCCACGTCCGGCGGCCGCGCCACGCTGCTGCGGCTCGCCGCCGGTGCCGACGTCGTGATCGAGAACTTCCGCCCCGGCACCCTGGAGAGATGGGACCTGGGCTGGGACGAGCTGTCGGCGGCCAACCCGCGGCTGGTCCTCGCCCGGGTCACCGCCTTCGGCCAGTTCGGCCCGTACGCCCGCCGCCCGGGGTTCGGCACCCTCGCGGAGGCGATGAGCGGCTTCGCCGCGATCACCGGCGAACCGGACGCGCCGCCGACGCTCCCGCCCTTCGGGCTCGCGGACTCCGTCGCGGGCCTGGCGACCGCGTGCGCCGTGCTGACGGCGCTCGCCGCACGGGAGCGCACCGGCACGGGCCAGGTCGTCGACATGGCGATCATCGAGCCGATCCTGTCGGTCCTGGGCCCGCAGCCCACCTGGTACGACCAGCTCGGCTACGTCCAGGAACGCACCGGCAACCGGTCCGCGAACAACGCCCCGCGCAACACCTACCGCACCGCCGACGGCGCCTGGGTCGCCGTCTCCACCTCGGCGCAGTCGGTCGCCGAACGGGTGATGCGCCTGGTGGGCCGCCCGGAGCTGATCGCGGAACCGTGGTTCGCGACCGGCGCCGACCGGGCCGCCCACGCCGACGTGCTGGACGAGGCGGTCGGCTCCTGGATCGCCGTCCGCGACCGCGCCGAGGTGCTGGCGGCGTTCGAGAAGGCGGAGGCGGCGGTGGCCCCGGTCCAGGACGTCCGGGACGTCCTCGCCGATCCGCAGTACCAGGCCCTGGACACGGTCACCACCGTCCCGGACCCCGAGCTGGGCGCCCTGCGCATGCAGAACGTCCTCTTCCGCCTCTCCGCGACCCCCGGCGCGATCCGCTGGGCCGGCCGCCCGCACGGCGCCGACACCGACGCCGTGCTCACCGAGGCGGGCCTCGGCCCGGACGACATCGCCGCCCTGCGCGCGGAGGGCGCCCTGTGACCCCGACCCCGCTCACCTGGCTCTACGTCCCCGGTGACCGCCCGCACGTCGTCACCAAGGCGCTCGCCGCCGGTGCCGACGTCGTGGTGATCGACCTGGAGGACGCGGTCGCCCCGGACCGCAAGGAGTACGCCCGCTCGGCCACGGCCGAGCTGCTCCGCGCGCCCCAGCCGGTCCCGGTGCACGTCCGCGTCAACGCCCTGGACGGCCCCTGGGCGGCCGCCGACCTCACGGCGCTGGCCACCCTGCCGGGCGTCCGCGGGCTGCGGCTGCCGAAGGTGACCTCGCCCGGCCAGATCAGGCAGGTCGCGGTGGCGACACCGCTCCCGCTGTACGCCCTGCTGGAGTCGGCCCTCGGCATCGAGCACGCCCACGCGATCGCCGGCGCCCACCCCTCGCTGCGGGGCATCTCCCTGGGCGAGGCCGATCTCCGGGCCGACCTGGGGGTCCGGGCCGACGCGGGCCTGGACTGGTCCCGCTCCCGCGTGGTCGTCGCCGCCCGCGCGGCCGGCCTCGCCCCGCCGCCGCAGTCCGTCCACCCCGACATCCGCGACCTGGACGGCCTCGCCGCGTCCTGCGCCCACGGCCGCGCCCTCGGCTTCCTGGGCCGTGCCGCCATCCACCCCCGGCAGCTGCCGGTCATCGAGCGGGCCTACCTCCCCACCCCCGCGGAGATCGAGCAGGCCGAGACGATCATCAAGGCCGCGGCGGCCGACCCGGGCGCCCAGGCCCTGCCCGACGGCCGCTTCGTCGACGCGGCGGTGGTCGCCCTCGCCCAGCGGACCCTGTCGCTGGCCCGCAGGGCGTGACGGAGCCCGACCGCCGCGGCCACCCGCCCGGAACACACCGAGGGCGCCCGGAGATCCCGGGCGCCCTCGGTCACGTACGACCCGCGGTCAGCTCTTCTTCGGAGCGGACTCGGCGGCCTCCTCCTTCACCTGCCCGGCGTCCGGCCCGGCCTTCTCCCCGGCCCCGGCTGCGGGTTCCGCGCCGTCGGACGGGCCGTCCTGGACACCGCCGGCCGGCTCCTCGGAGGCACCCTCGGACCCTTCGGTGGCGGAACCGTCCGCCGGGCCCTCGGAGACCTCGTCGGCCGCCCCCGGCTCGACGACGGCCTCACGGCCCGGCCGGATCCGCGACGACACCACGATGTACGTCACGGCCAGCAGGAAGACGAACAGCGCGGTCCAGTCGTTGAGGCGCAGGCCCAGGATGTGGTGGGCGTCGTCGACGCGCATGTACTCGATCCAGCCGCGGCCCACGCAGTACGCGGCGACGTACAGCGCGAACGCCCGGCCGTGTCCCAGCTTGAAGCGGCGGTCGGCCCAGATGACGAGGAGCGCCACGCCCACGCACCACAGGGACTCGTAGAGGAAGGTCGGGTGGTAGTAGCCCGGCACCCGGCCGCCCTCGGAGGAGGTGATGTGCAGCGCCCACGGAACGTGCGTCTCGCGGCCGTACAGCTCCTGGTTGAACCAGTTGCCCCAGCGGCCGATGGCCTGCGCGAACGCGATGCCGGGCGCGACGGCGTCGGCGTAGGCGGGCAGGGGGATGCCACGGCGCCGGGCGCCGATCCACGCGCCCAGCGCACCGAGCGCGATCGCACCCCAGATGCCCAGGCCGCCTTCCCACACCTTGAAGGCGTCCACCCAGTTGCGGCCGTCGCTGAAGTACAGCTCGTAGTCCGTGATCACGTGGTACAGCCGGCCGCCGATCAGCCCGAACGGCACGGCCCAGACCGCGATGTCGGCGACCGTTCCGGAACGTCCGCCACGGGCGATCCAGCGCCTGTTGCCGAGCCAGACGGCGACGAACACACCGATGATGATGCAGAAGGCGTAGCCGCGCAGCGGGATGGGACCGAGGTAGTACACCCCGTGCGACGGGCTGGGAATGTAGGCAAGTTCCATGACAGGTCCGACGCTACCGTGCCGGGCGGTGGGGACGGCAAGCCGCCCGGCTACGGGTGCATAACGGGGGCGTGAGAAACGCTTACCCGTTGGCGGCGTCCTCCACCATCTGCTTGAGCTTGGCCGGGGTCATCGTCTGGTCCTGGTAGATGTTCTTGCCGTTGAGCAGAACCGTCGGCGTGCCGCCGAAGTTTCCGGCCTTGAAGGCCGCGTGGGACTTGTCGACCCAGCTGTTGTGGGTGCCGTCCTTCACGCACGTGCGGAAGGCGGGCGTGTCCAGGCCGTTCACCTTGCCGGCCAGCTCGATCAGCCGGGCGTCGTCGCCGAAGGCGTCGTCGGTCTCCTTCGGCTGGTTCGCGTACAGCACGTCGTGGTAGTCGCGGAACTTCCCGGCGTCCTGGGCGCAGGCGGCGGCGTTGGCGGCGCGTAGCGAGCCGGTGCCGCCGAGGTTGCCGTCGATCAGCCGGACCAGGTGGTACTCGACCCGCAGCTTCCCGGCGTCCGTCAGCTCGTGGAGCGTAGGCCGGTACGCCGCCTCGAAGGCCTGGCAGGCCGGGCAGCGGAAGTCCTCCCAGACGGTGAGCGTCGACTTGGCGCCGTCCTTGCCGACCGGGATCGCGAGGCTGTCCTTGCCCTGCGCGCCCGAGGGCGCCACGGCCGGGCCCGCGCTGCCGCCCTTGTCCTTGCCGGCGTTCGCGGCGAGCACGCCGATCACCGCCGCGAGGGCCAGGACGCAGACGACGCTCGCGCCCACGATCAGCGTGCGCCGACGCCTGTCCGCGGACTTCTGCTTCTCACGCTCGACCGCCAGCCGCTCCCGGGCGGTGCGCTTTCCGTCACGGTTCTTCTCGCTCACACCCCCAGAACGAACCGGGGAGGCGCAGCGCGCCTCCCCGGACCGAGGTCCACTCGTTCGAGTGACCGAGTGTTCCACGGTGGTCGCGCGGGATGTGCTGATAGGACAGGTGACCTGCGGTTACGCCTGTCCGCGCACGCCCTTGGCGAGCTCCCCGGCGAGCTCGCGGACCGCCTCCAGGCCGGTCGCGTCGTCGGGTGCGTCCAGCATCCGCTTCACGAAGGCCGAGCCGACGATGACGCCGTCGGCGAAGCCGGCGACCTCGGCTGCCTGGGTCGCGTCGGAGACGCCGAGTCCGACGCACACGGGCAGCGCGGAGCCGGCGGCCCGGGTGCGTTCGACCAGGTCCTGGGCCTGCGCGCCGACCGACTCGCGGGTGCCGGTGACGCCCATCAGCGAGGCGGCGTAGACGAAGCCGCTGCCCGCCGCGGTGATCCGGGCGAGCCGCTCGTCCTTGCTGCTGGGGGCGACGACGAAGACGGTCGCGAGGCCGTGCTTCTCGGCGTGCTCCCGCCACAGGGCGGACTCCTGCACCGGCAGGTCGGGCAGGATGCAGCCCGCGCCGCCCGCCTCGGCCAGCTCGGCCGTGAAGCGTTCGACGCCGTAGCGGTCGATGGGGTTCCAGTACGTCATGACGAGCACGGGCTTACCGGTGGCCGCGTGGGCCTCCGCGACCGTGCGCATGACGTCCGCGATCTTGACGCCGCCGCGCAGGGCGATGTCGTCGGCGGTCTGGATGACCGGTCCGTCCAGGACGGGGTCGCTGTGCGGCAGACCGACCTCGACGACGTCGGCCCCGCCGTCGAAGACGGCCTTGATCGCCTCGATGCCGCCGTCCACGGTCGGGAACCCGGCCGGGAGGTAGGCGATGAGCGCGGCCCGGCCCTCCGCCTTGGCGGCGGCGAGCGTGTCGGCCAGCAGCTGGATGTTGCCGCTCACTTGGCGTCCCCCTCGATCTCGGCGGTGTCGGCTTCGTTGGCGGCCACCTCGGCGTCGGTGTCGTAGAGGCCGAAGTAGCGCGCGGCGGTGTCCATGTCCTTGTCGCCGCGCCCGGACAGGTTGACGACGATCAGCCCGTCCCTGCCCAGTTCCTTGCCGACGTCCAGGGCGCCGGCGAGGGCGTGGGCGCTCTCGATCGCCGGGATGATGCCCTCGGTGCGCGAGAGCAGGCGCAGGGCCTGCATGGCGGCGTCGTCGGTGACCGCGCGGTACTCGCCGCGGCCGGAGTCCTTGAGGTAGGAGTGCTCGGGACCGATGCCCGGGTAGTCCAGACCGGCCGAGATCGAGTACGGCTCGGTGATCTGGCCCTCCTCGTCCTGCAGGACGTAGGACCGGGAGCCGTGCAGGATGCCGGGTTCGCCCGCGGTCAGGGTGGCCGCGTGCTCGCCGGTCTCGATGCCGTGGCCCGCCGGCTCGCAGCCGATCAGGCGGACGCCGTCGTCGGGGATGAAGGCGTGGAAGAGGCCGATGGCGTTGGAGCCGCCGCCGACGCAGGCGACCGCGGCGTCGGGCAGGCGCCCGGCGCGCTCCAGGATCTGGCGGCGGGCCTCGACGCCGATCACCCGGTGGAAGTCGCGCACCATGGCCGGGAAGGGGTGGGGCCCGGCGACGGTGCCGAAGAGGTAGTGCGTGCGGTCGACGTTGGCGACCCAGTCGCGGAACGCCTCGTTGATGGCGTCCTTCAGGGTGCGGCTGCCGGACTTCACGGCGACGACCTCGGCGCCGAGCATGCGCATGCGGGCCACGTTGAGGGCCTGGCGCTGGGTGTCGATCTCGCCCATGTAGATGGTGCAGTCGAGGCCGAAGAGCGCGCAGGCGGTGGCCGTCGCGACGCCGTGCTGGCCGGCGCCGGTCTCGGCGATGACCCGGGTCTTGCCCATGCGTTTGGTGAGCAGGGCCTGGCCGAGGACGTTGTTGATCTTGTGGGAGCCGGTGTGGTTGAGGTCCTCGCGCTTGAGGAACACCCGGGCGCCACCGGCGTGTTCGGCGAACCTGGGCACCTCGGTGAGGGAGCTGGGACGGCCGGTGTAGTGGACGAGCAGGTCGTCGAGCTCGCGGGCGAACTCGGGGTCGGCCTTCGCCTTGTCGTACTCGACGGCGACCTCGTCCACGGCGGCGACGAGCGCCTCCGGGATGAACTTGCCGCCGAACGCGCCGAAGTAGCCCTCGGCGCTGGGCACCTGGCCGGTGGGATCGGGGATGAAGAACTCGCTGGGCATACGGATACCTCGCAGGGGCTGGTGCCCCGGGTCGCTGGGCTTGGGGTACGGGTACGCGTGCGCCGGCCTCGCCGGTGTTCTCCCACCCGCCCGGTCCCGCCTGTCGGCAGGGCCCGGACAAGCACCCTCCCGGGCTACCGGGCTCCGCCCACCGCACGACTCCGCCGGCGGCGCCGCGCTCCGGCCGACCGGCTCACGACCCCGTGGGGACCGCGTCCGGCCGCCCCGTGTCGCGGGCCCGAGCGAACCCGGGGACGCTCTCCGGCCGGCCGCTCACGCACCCGAAGGGAACGCGTCCGGCCGCCCGTGTCGCGAACCCGACGGGGACGCTCACCGGTCGACCGCTCACGAACCCCGAGGGACCCGCGTCCGGTCCGCCGGGCGTGCCCCGTGCGGGCCGTCGCCGGTCGCGGCGTGCGGGGACCCGTGGGGTCGCTTCCGGACAACCGGTCCGGGTTGCCGTGAGGCGCTCCCGACGGCCGGGGCGCGAACCGGACGGGCCGTTCGCCGGCCGGCCGAGTCGCGGGCCGCATGGGGGTGAGCCCGAAGGGCGGCCCGTCGGCCGACCGCGTCGCGGGACCGGGTGGGTCGCCCCTCGGCAGGCCGAGTCGCGAGCCGTCACGGGCCGGAGAGCCGGTGGGTGGGCGTGGGCCGAGGGGCCGGAGCCCCGGGTCGGCCCGGGTGGGGCGAGGGTGGGGGCTCAGCCGAGGACCGTGGGAAGACGGCCGCTCAGCCGGCGCACACGGCGGGACGCCATCGCATGCCGTTCACCTGGCCGGGCTCGTCGCCGATCACGTAGCGGACCCGCCGCCCGTGCACCCGGCGCGCGGGGGCACGGCAGCCGCGGGGCCGGCAGCCTCGGGCGAGGCGGGCGTACGGGTCCCGCGTCGCCGGGGTGATCGGAAGCATCATCAGGACCAAGCCTACCGAAGGATCAGCCCCGGCCGTGCCGGAGCGCGGGGTGCTCGCCCGCGGCGACCAGGTCGGAGACGGCCGCCTTGGGGTCGCGTCCGGTGACGAGGGACTCGCCCACCAGGACCGCGTCCGCACCGGCGTTGGCGTAGGCGATCAGGTCGTGCGGTCCGCGCACACCGGACTCGGCGACCCGCACGAGGTGGTCGGGGATCTCCGGGGCGACCCGCTCGAAGGTGCCGCGGTCGACCTCCAGCGTCCTGAGGTTGCGCGCGTTCACACCGATGATCTTGGCGCCCGCGTCCACGGCCCGCTCGACCTCGTCCTCGTCGTGCACCTCGACGAGCGGGGTGAGCCCGATGGACACGGCCCGCTCGATCAGCGACTCCAGGGCCGGCTGGTCGAGGGCGGCGACGATCAGCAGCGCGAGGTCGGCGCCGTACGCCCGGGCCTCCCACAGCTGGTAGGACGTGACGATGAAGTCCTTGCGCAGGACCGGGATGTCCACGCGCGCGCGGACGGCCTCCAGGTCGTCCAGCGAGCCGCCGAAGCGGCGCTGTTCGGTGAGGACGGAGATGACGGCCGCACCGCCCGCCTCGTAGTCCGCGGCCAGCCCGGCCGGGTCGGCGATCGCGGCCAGCGCGCCCTTGGAGGGGCTCGAGCGCTTGACCTCGCAGATCACCTTGACGCCGTCGCCCTTGAGCGCGGCCACCCCGTCCTTGGCGGCGGGGGCCTTGGCCGCGCGCTCCTTGAGCTCGTCGAGGCTGACGCGTGCCTGCCGCTCCGCGAGGTCGGCACGGACTCCGTCGATGATCTCGTCGAGCACACTCACGCGAGCGGCCCCCTTCCGGACGGTGGTTCCTTCAGGTTCTGAAAACCTCTGGTCACTGCGATGGTATCCGCAGGAACGGGGTGGCCTCGCATCCGGTGGACGGCGGTCCCACTACCTGGACATTTCACCCCGTGACCGCCCGGCGGGCCACCGGGCGGACCGCGTGACGGGCCACCCGCCGGGACCGCCTCAGGGACGCAGCCATGCTCCGGCGGGCAGGTTCCGCAGCACGGTGAACGCCAGCAGCAGGGTGCCGATCGCCCACAGGTGCGCCGGGCCGAGGGCAAGCCGCAGCGGCCGGTCGCGTGCCGCCCGGGCCACCCAGACGGCCCACAGCACGGCGAAGCCCACGTAGGCGACGACACCGGCCGCGTTGTCGTGCAGGGCGGTGCCGAGGTCGCCGTGGACGAAGGCGTGCGCGCTGCGCAGTCCGCCGCAGCCGGGGCAGTACAGGCCGGTGAGCCGGAAGAGGGGGCAGACCGGGTAGTGGCCGGGCTCGTTGGGGTCGACGGCGCCCACGTAGGCGCAGGCTCCGGCGACGGCCGCGAACAGCCCGGCCGGAACGGCGAGCCGCCGCCATGCCGGGACGGGCGGGACGGGGCGCGGAGCCGGGGCGGGGACCGGGCGGCTGTCGGCGTTCACGCGGGCATTCTGCCCCGCCGCTCCGGTACGCGCGCGGGCGAAGCGGCCGCCCGGCGGTCGTACGGCCTCGGCCCGGCGGCCCCGCACCCGACGACCCGGCAGCCCCGCACCCGACCACCCGGCGACCCCGCACACGACGAGGGGCGGCCCGCACCCTTCCGGATGCCGGGCCGCCCCTCGTGGGAAACCTGGGGGCTCAGCCCTCGACGCCGGCCGGCTCGCGGGTCGCGACGGGAGCCGTCCGGGGAGCGGCGTGCGCCTCCTTCGGCATGCCGAGACCCATGGCGCGCATGATGCCGCCGACGACACCGCCGAGGACCACGATCACCATGCCGGCCCAGAAGCCGAGCGGCTGGGCCATCACCATGAAGGCGCCCGCGACGCAGAAACCGATGAAAGCGATAGTGACACCGGTCCAGGCGGCCGGGGTGTGACCGTGGCTGCTGCCCGCCATGACTTGCTCCTCGTTGCTGTGTACGTGTCGTAGTACGTGTCCGTACGGTTCCGAGCCCGCCCGTCACTGTCCGAGCCGGACGCTCTCCTCCATTGTCCCGTACGCGCGGGGCTGCCGGACGCGGGGGTGGCGTCTGGTTCGCCACATTCCCGCGCGGCCAGCCCGTGCGGCGGCTCAGGCGCCGGTGGGGTCCTCACCGCGGTCCAGGGCCTTCCAGATCTCCTCAGGGCGCTCCGGGTCGACCGGGCGGGCGGTGCGGCGCGGGCGGTCGCCACCGCGCTCGTAGTAGGCCGGACATGGCGGGCCAGCGGCTGCCGAAGCGCAGCGCGAGCAGGCCGGCGAGCAGGATCAGGGCACCGCCGACGGCCGCGACGTAGGGCCAGCCGGTGTGGCTGAGCGCGGCGACCGTGGCGGAGGTGTCGCCGCTGGCCTGGGCCGCCTTCTCGTCCAGCACGGAGGTGTCGGAGGCGGACACGAGGGCGGCGGCCACGATGCCGGCGCCGGACAGCGCGAGCAGGGCGGAGACGAGGAGGCGGCCGGCCCTGCGGACGGCGAAGACGGCGACGAGCGCGGCGAGGCCCACTATGGCGAGGGCCGCGGGGACGCCGGTGACGTCGCTGCCCTTCACGGTCAGCGGGAACGCGCCGCCGGCCACCGTCGCGGTGCCCTCCGCCCAGCGCTGCCGGGTCGCGAGCAGCGTCACGGCCGCGCCGAGGGCACCGAACAGGAGGGCCGCGGCGAGGCTCCGCCGGCCGGACCGGGCGGGTGCGGCGGCTTCGGAACGGGGGTGGGGAACAGCAGTCACGTAGTCCACTATCGCCTGAACCCCGGGCGAACCGTCACCCGGGGTTCCATGAGATGCGCCCTACTCGGCGGAACCGGGCCGTCCGCCCAGGCGGTTGGCGGTGTGCACGGCGCGCAGGACCGCCGCCGCCTTGTTGCGGCACTCCTGGTCCTCGGCGACCGGGTCGGAGTCGGCGACGATGCCGGCACCGGCCTGTACGTAGGCCGTGCCGTCCCGCAGCAGGGCGGTGCGGATGGCGATCGCGGTGTCGGAGTCGCCGGCGAAGTCGAGGTAGCCGACGCAGCCGCCGTACAGGCCGCGGCGGGAGGGCTCCAGTTCGTCGATGATCTGCATCGCGCGCGGCTTGGGGGCGCCGGAGAGGGTGCCCGCGGGGAAGCACGCGGTGAGCACGTCGAAGGCCGTGCGGCCCTCGGCGACCTTGCCGGTGACGGTCGAGACGATGTGCATCACGTGCGAGTAGCGCTCGACGGACATGAAGTCGACGACCTCGACCGAACCCGGCTCGCAGACCCGCCCGAGGTCGTTGCGGCCGAGGTCCACCAGCATCAGGTGCTCGGCGCGCTCCTTGGGGTCGGCGAGGAGTTCGTCGGCGAGGGCCTGGTCCTCCTGCGGGGTGGCGCCGCGGTGCCGGGTGCCGGCGATGGGGTGCACCATGGCCCGCCCGTCCTCGACCTTCACCAGGGCCTCCGGGGAGGAGCCGACGACGTCGAACCCGTCGAAGCGGAAGAGGTACATGTACGGCGAGGGGTTGGTCGCCCGCAGCACCCGGTAGACGTCGAGGGCGCTCGCCGTGCAGGGCGTCTCGAACCGCTGGGAGGGCACGACCTGGAAGGCCTCGCCGGCCCGGATGCGTTCCTTGACGTCCTCGACGGCCCGCTGGAAGTCCGGGCCGCCCCACAGCGCGGTGTACTCGGGCAGCTCGGAGGGCGGCAGAACGGCCGGGGGCTGGGCCACCGCGCGCGTGAGGTCGGCCTCCATGGCGTCGAGGCGGGCCACGGCGTCCGCCCAGGCCTCGTCGACGCCGGTGTCCAGGTCGTTGTGGTTGATCGCGTTGGCGATCAGCAGGACCGAGCCCTCCCAGTGGTCCATCACGGCGAGGTCGCTGGTCAGGAACATGGTCAGCTCGGGCAGCCGCAGGTCGTCGCGCTCGCCGGGGCCGATCTTCTCCAGGCGGCGGACGATGTCGTAGCCGAGGTAGCCGACCATGCCGCCGGTGAAGGGCGGCATGCCCTCCTGGTGGGGGGTGTGCAGGGTCTGGATGGTGGCCCGCAGGGCGGCGAGCGGGTCGCCGTCGACGGGGACGCCGACCGGCGGGTCGCCGAGCCAGTGCGTGCGGCCGTCGCGCGCGGTGAGCGTGGCGGCGGAGCGGACGCCCACGAAGGAGTACCGGGACCAGGAGCGGCCGTTCTCCGCGGACTCCAGCAGGAAGGTGCCGGGGCGCTCGGCGGCGAGCTTGCGGTAGAGCGCGACCGGGGTGTCGCCGTCGGCGAGGAGCTTGCGCGTGACCGGGATGACGCGCCGGTCGGTGGCGAGCTTGCGGAAGGTCTCGAGGTCCATGGCCGTCGACCTTACTGACCGGCGCGGAGGGAACCGGAATCGGCGCCCGCGAGCAGGACGTCCTCGTCGAAGCAGGTGCGCGCGCCGGTGTGGCAGGCGGCGCCCACCTGGTCGACCTTGACCAGCACGGTGTCGGCGTCGCAGTCCAGCGCGACCGACTTCACCCACTGGAAGTGGCCGGAGGTGTCGCCCTTGACCCAGTACTCCCCGCGGCTGCGCGACCAGTAGGTGCAGCGGCCGGTGGTGAGGGTGCGGTGCAGCGCCTCGTCGTCCATCCAGCCCAGCATCAGCACCTCTCCGGTGTCGTACTGCTGGGCGATGGCGGGGACGAGGCCGTCGGCGCTGCGCTTGAGGCGGGCGGCGATCTCCGGGTCGAGGCCGCTGGGCGGGGGCGTGCTGCTCATGGGTGCCATTGTGCCGCGCCGGGAGGGGCGGTGACCGTCCGTGTCCACTGGGCGGACCTGGCGCGCGGTCGTAGGCTGAGTCCATGTCGACCTTCGCCAAGCGTGAACGGCTGCTGCTCGCCGACCTCTTGGAAACCGTCGGTCCGGACGCCGAGACCCTCTGCGAGGGCTGGCGGGCCCGGGACCTGGCCGCGCACGTGATCGTGCGTGAGCGCCGTCCGGACGCGGCGGGCGGCGCGCTGATCAAGCCGCTCGCGTCGCGCCTGGAGAAGGTGATGGCGGAGTACACCGCGAAGCCGTACGAGGAGCTGATCCAGCTGATCCGTACCGGCCCGCCCCGCTTCTCACCCTTTCAGCTCAAGCAGGTGGACGAGGCGGCCAACGTCGTCGAGTTCTACGTCCACACGGAGGACGTGCGCCGGGCCCAGCCGGACTGGGGCCGACGGGAGC
The DNA here is from genome assembly GCF_025642175.1 of Streptomyces albidicamelliae. Taxonomy (NCBI): domain Bacteria; kingdom Bacillati; phylum Actinomycetota; class Actinomycetes; order Kitasatosporales; family Streptomycetaceae; genus Streptomyces; species Streptomyces albidicamelliae. The sequence goes on from NZ_CP106795.1 coordinate 2,467,833, forward strand.
TGGACGCGGTGTTCCAGGACACGCTGTGGTCCCGGCTGGAGCGGATGGCGCGGCTGATGGGCCGGGGTGTGCCCACGGGTCTGGTGCTGCGCCGGCCGGACGGTCAGACGGTGGTGGCGCACCGCGGCGCGCCGGTGGTCACGGTGACGGGCGAGCCGTCGGAGCTGCTGATGTTCGCCTACGGCCGGCAGGACGCGGCCCAGGTGGAGCTGGAGGGCGACGCGGCGGCGATCGACACCCTGCACGCGTCCCGGCAGCTCGGCATCTGAAGGGGGCACCTCCGGTGATCAAGGTCGCGATGACCAACGTGTACGTCGACGACGTGGCCAGGGCGCACGCCTTCTACACCGAGGTCCTCGGCTTCGAGACGCGCGTCCACATGGATCTCGGCAACGACACGCTGTTCGTCACGGTCGGGGCGCCGCAGGGGGCCCAGCCGGATCTGCAGCTGCTGCTGGAGCCCGGTCAGGGGCCCGTCGCGGAGCCGTACCGCAGGGCGGTGTACGAGGCGGGTCTGCCGTGCATCGTCTTCTCGGTGGACGACCTGGCGGCGGAGTACGCGCGGCTGACCGGCCTCGGTGTGCGGTTCGCGCACGAGCCGCAGGAGCAGGGGCCGGTGCTGGCGGCGGTGCTCGACGACACGGTGGGCAATCTCGTGCAGCTGGTCCAGCCGCGGGGATGACGGTCAGCCGGGCAGTTCCGCGCGGCGCAGGCCGGGGACGGCGAGGGCGACGACCCCGCCGAGACCGCAGACGACCGCGCTGACGACGTAGACCGGGCCGAGGCCCCAGGTCCCGATCGCGGCGGCCGCGAACGGCATGCTCAGCGGGGCGAGGCCGAGGCTGACCAGTCCGGCGACGGCGGTGACCCGGCCCAGGTAGGCGGGGTCGGCGCAGGTCTGCAGCAGGGCCCCGCACAGGGCGCCGCTGAGCCCGGCGAGCAGGCCCACGAGCGCGGCGACGACGACGGCGCCGGTGAGCGCGGGGACGAACCCGAGGGCGCCGATGGCCACCGACCCGGCCGTGCAGGCGCAGCCGATGACGACGCCCGCGCGGGGCACCCGGCCGCGCACCGCCAGCAGCAGCGCGGCGGCGCCCGCGCCGACCCCGAAGCCGGCGAGGACCCAGCCCATGCCGGAGGCTCCCCAGCCGCGCCGGTCGGCGAGCAGGGTGAGGCCGACGTTGAGCGGGCCGACGAAGCCGAAGTCGCCGAGGGCGATGGCCAGCATCAGCGGGGCGAGGACGCGGTGGTGGCGGATGTACCGCAGCCCGGCCGCGAGATCTCCCAGTGCGGTGGTGCCGCCCGGGCGGGGCGCGTCGTCCGCGGGCAGGTCGCGGACGCGTACGGAGATCAGCAGCGGTACGGAGACGGCGATGAGCAGCCCGGCCAGGGCGAAGGCGGCGGACGCCCCGCCGACGGCCACGCCGAGCCCGCCGAGCGGGGCGCCGAGCACGTTGGAGAAGCGGATGGCGAGACCGCGCATGCCCTGGACCCGGGCGAGCTGGCCCTTGCCGGTGAGGCGGGCCGGGAGGGCGCCGACGGCGGGCATGAACACCGCGTCGACCGTGCCGAAGACCAGGGCCAGCAGGGCGAGCGGCCACAGTCCGGGGGTGGTGAGGAAGAGCAGGGCGGCCACGGCGAGGACAGCCGCGCAGCGGACGGCGTCGCTGCCGATGACGACCCGGCGCGGGCCGAGCCGGTCGGCGATCACTCCGCCGCCGAGCATCAGCACGGCCCGGGGCAGCGCGCTGGCGGACATCACGAGTCCGGCCTGGGCCGGGGAGCCCGCCTGGACGGCGGCCCAGGACAGGGCCAGGTAGTAGACGCCGTCGCCGAGCATCGAGGAGGTGTAGGCGGCGAGCCAGCGCAGCACGTTGGGGTCGCGGTGGGCGGGCGCGTCGGCCGCGGTGGCGGCGGGCGCGGGTATCAGGGTGTCGGTCACCAGGGGTCCCTTGTCAGACGCGGAACGGGAATCCGTACACGTGCAGCGCGACGTGCTCGCGCCCTTCGGTGTCGCCGGCGGCCTCGCGGGCGCGCCCCTGCTCGTCGTAGCGCCTGAGCAGGTCGTGCAGGTCCTTCTTCAGCGCGCCCAGTTCCTCGGCGGTGAGCCGGAGCAGGGACTCCGAGTCGTGGGCGGCCTCGTTCCACTCCGCGCCCCAGTGGGCGCGGGTGTCCAGGTATCCGCGGTACATCTCGGCCCGCTGGTCCACGAACATGCGGGAGGCGGCGAGGTGCGCGGCCGCCTTCTCGGGGGCGTCGCGGAAGTCCTCGTCGCGGATGGAGACCGTCTCGGACGCGGGCTGCCACCAGCGCTCCCGGCCGTCCGCGCGCTGCGGGTCGGCGGCCTCGATCAGGCCGTGCTCGGCGAGCTTGCGCAGGTGGTAGCTGACCAGGGAGACGGCCTCGTCGACCTGCTCGGCCAGCTGGGAGGCGGTGGCCGCCTCGGCGACGAACAGCAGCCGGTAGAGCTTCATGCGCAGCGGATGGGAGAGGGCCTTGAGGGTGCCCGTGTCGGTGATCCGCCGCTCCTGCTGACTCGCCATACCGCGACCCTAGATACGAAAGAGAAGTTGCACAACTTATTTTGCGCAACTTCTCTTTCGTTTTCGGCCGTACTCGGAGCGGTCGGGGCGAGGGGAGGTCAGCGGACGGGGTGCCCCGCTTCGCGCAGGGTCCGCTTCACCTCGCCGATCCGCAGGTCGCCGAAGTGGAACACCGACGCGGCCAGCACCGCGTCCGCGCCCGCCGTGACGGCCGGCGGGAAGTGCGCGAGGCCGCCCGCGCCGCCGGACGCGATCACCGGGACCGTGACGTGCTTGCGGACGGCCGCGATCATCTCCAGGTCGTAGCCGTCCTTGGTGCCGTCCGCGTCCATGGAGTTCAGCAGGATCTCCCCCGCGCCCAGCTCGGCCGCCCGGTGCGCCCACTCGACGGCGTCGATGCCGGTCCCGCGGCGGCCGCCGTGGGTGGTCACCTCGAAGGATCCGGACTCGGTCCGGCGGGCGTCGACGGAGAGGACCAGCACCTGCCGGCCGAAGCGCTCCGCGATCTCCCGGATCAGCTCGGGACGGGCGATGGCCGCGGTGTTCACGCCCACCTTGTCGGCGCCGGCCCGCAGTAGCTTGTCGACGTCCTCGGCCGTACGGACACCGCCGCCGACCGTCAGCGGGATGAACACCTGTTCCGCGGTGCGGCGCACCACGTCGTACGTCGTCTCCCGGTCGCCCGAGGACGCGGTGATGTCCAGGAACGTCAGCTCGTCGGCGCCCTCGGCGTCGTACACCTTGGCCATCTCGACGGGGTCGCCGGCGTCGCGCAGGTTCTGGAAGTTGACGCCCTTGACGACCCGGCCGTTGTCCACGTCCAGGCAGGGGATGACTCGGATGGCCAGGGTCATGCCGTCACTCCTCGGAACGCCTCCACCTCGACCTCGACGACCAGGCTGGGGTCGACGAAACCGGAGACAATGATCATGGACGCGGCGGGCCGGACGGCGTCGAACAGCTCCTTGTGGGCCCGGCCGACCTCGTCCACGTCACGGGCGTGCGTGAGGTACATGCGGGTGCGGACGACGTCGTCACGGCCGAGCCCCAGCTGATCGAGCGCCGCCAGGGCGACCTTGAACGCGTTGACCGCCTGCTCGTACGGGCCGCCCCCGGCGATCTGCCCGTCCACGATGGAGGTGCAGCCCGAGACCAGGACCAGGCCGTTCGGCAGCTCCACCGCGCGGGAGTAGCCGAACTGCTCCTCCCAGGGCGCGCCGGTGGACACGCGTCGGACGTCGCTCACTCGGCCACCGCCTCCAGTGCCTCTTCCAGGGTGAACGCCTTCGCGTACAGGGCCTTGCCGACGATGGAGCCCTCGACACCGAGGGGCACGAGACCGGCGATGGCGCGCAGGTCGTCCAGGGAGGACACGCCGCCGGAGGCCACGACCGGGCGGTCGGTGACCGCGCAGACGTTGCGCAGCAGCTCCAGGTTCGGGCCCTGGAGGGTGCCGTCCTTGGCGATGTCGGTGACGACGTAGCGGGCGCAGCCCTCCTTGTCGAGGCGCGCCAGCGTCTCGTAGAGGTCGCCGCCGTCGCGGGTCCAGCCGCGGCCGCGCAGGGTCGTGCCGCGCACGTCCAGGCCGACGGCGATCTTGTCGCCGTGCTCGGCGATGACCTTGGCGACCCACTCGGGGGTCTCCAGGGCCGCGGTGCCCAGGTTCACGCGGGTGCAGCCGGTGGCGAGGGCGGCGGCGAGGGTGTCGTCGTCGCGGATGCCGCCGGACAGCTCCACCTTGATGTCCATCGCACGCGCGACCTCGGCGATCAGCTCCCGGTTGTCGCCGGTGCCGAACGCGGCGTCCAGGTCGACCAGGTGCAGCCACTCGGCGCCCGAGCGCTGCCAGGCGAGGGCGGCCTCCAGCGGCGAGCCGTAGGAGGTCTCGGTCCCGGACTCGCCGTGGACGAGGCGTACGGCCTGGCCGTCGCGGACGTCGACGGCGGGGAGGAGTTCGAGCTTGGCCATGGTCTACAGGGTTCCGATCCAGTTGGTGAGGAGCTGGGCGCCGGCGTCGCCGGACTTCTCGGGGTGGAACTGCGTCGCCCACAGGGCGCCGTTCTCCACGGCGGCCACGAACGGCTCGCCGTGCGTCGACCAGGTGACCTTGGGGGCCTCGATCACCGGGTTGTGCGTCTCCAGGGCCCAGTCGTGGACGGCGTAGGAGTGCACGAAGTAGAAGCGGGCGTCGGCGTCGAGGCCCGCGAAGAGCCGGGAGCCGGCCGGGGCGTCGACGGTGTTCCAGCCCATGTGGGGCACCACCTCGGCCTGGAGAGGCGCGACCGTGCCCGGCCACTCGTCCAGGCCCTCGGCCTCCACGCCGTGCTCGATGCCGCGCGCGAAGAGGATCTGCATGCCGACGCAGATACCCATCACCGGGCGGCCGCCGGACAGCCGGCGGTCGATCACCCAGTCGCCGCGGGCGGCGCGCAGACCCCGCATGCAGGCGGCGAAGGCGCCGACGCCCGGCACGAGCAGGCCGTCGGCGTTCATCGCCCGGTCGAAGTCACGGGTGATCTCGACGTCGGCGCCCACGCGCGCGAGGGCCCGCTCGGCGGACCGGACGTTGCCGAAGCCGTAGTCGAAGACCACGACCTTCTTGGTGCTCAATTCCACACCTCCAGCCGCAGGACGCCCGCGACGAGGCACATCCCCGCGCCGATGGAGAGCAGCACGATGAGGCTCGCGGGCATCTTCTGCTTCACGAAGGAGACGATGCCGCCGACCAGGAAGAGGCCGACGACGATCAGGAGGGTCGACAGACCGTTCATGGGTTAGAGAGCGCCCTTCGTGGAGGGGAGGATGCCGGCCGCGCGGGGGTCGCGCTCGGAGGCGTAACGGAGCGCCCGGGCCAGCGCCTTGAACTGGCACTCCACGATGTGGTGCGCGTTGCGCCCGTACGGCACGTGCACGTGCAGCGCGATCTGCGCCTGGGCGACGAAGGACTCCAGGATGTGCCGGGTCATCGTCGTGTCGTACTCGCCGATCATCGGCGCCATGTTCTCGGGCTCGGTGTGCACGAGGTAGGGGCGGCCGGAGAGGTCGACGGTGACCTGGGCGAGGGACTCGTCCAGCGGGACCGTGCAGTTGCCGAAGCGGTAGATGCCCACCTTGTCGCCGAGCGCCTGCTTGAAGGCGGCACCGAGCGCGAGGGCGGTGTCCTCGATGGTGTGGTGGGAGTCGATGTGCAGGTCGCCGTCGGTCTTCACGGTCAGGTCGAACAGACCGTGCCGGCCGAGCTGGTCGAGCATGTGGTCGTAGAAGCCGACGCCGGTGGCGATGTCGGTCCTCCCGGTGCCGTCGAGGTCTATCTCGACCAGGACCGAGGTCTCCTTGGTGGTGCGCTCCACGCGTCCTACGCGGCTCATGCCTCAAGCTCCTTCTTCACTTCACGTACCGCGTCCAGGAACGCGTCGTTCTCCTCCGGGGTGCCGGCGGACACCCGCAGCCATCCCGGTACGCCGTTGTCCCGGACGAGGACGCCACGGTCGAGGATCCTCCGCCAGGCGTCCTGGGCGTCGCGGAACCGTCCGAACTGCACGAAGTTGGCGTCGGACTCGGTGACGTCGTAGCCGATCGCGCGCAGCTCGGCGACGAGCCGGTCGCGCTCCGACTTCAGCTGCTCGACGTAGCCGAGCAGCGTGTCCGTGTACTCCAGCGCGGCCAGCGCGGTCGCCTGGGTGATCGCCGACAGGTGGTACGGCAGCCGTACGAGCTGGACCGCGTCCACGACGGCGGGGTCGGCGGCGAGGTAGCCGAGGCGGAGCCCCGCGGCGCCGAACGCCTTCGACATGGTGCGGGAGACGACCAGGTGCGGGCGGCCCGCGAGCAGCGGCAGCAGCGAGTCGCCGTGGCTGAACTCGACGTACGCCTCGTCCACGATCACCATCGACGGCTTGGCGGCCTGCGCCGCCTCGTACAGCGCGAGGACCGTCTCGGGCGGGACCGCGTTGCCGGTGGGGTTGTTGGGGGTGGTGATGAAGACGACGTCGGGCCGGTGCTCGGCGATCGCCCGCCGTGCGGCGGCGAGGTCGATCGTGAAGTCCTCGCCCCGCGGACCCGGGATCCAGCCGGTCCCCGTCCCGCGCGCGATGAGGGCGTGCATCGAGTACGACGGCTCGAAGCCGATCGCCGTGCGGCCGGGGCCGCCGAAGGTCTGCAGCAGTTGCTGGATGACCTCGTTGGAGCCGTTGGCGGCCCACACGTTGGCCATGCCGAGCGGGTACTTGCCGGTCTTCGTCAGGTAGGCGGCCAGCTCGGTGCGCAGCCGGACCGCGTCCCGGTCGGGGTAGCGGTTCAGGCCCCGGGCGGCCTCCCGCACCCGCTCCGCGATCCGCTCGACCAGCGGTTCGGGCAGCGGGTAGGGGTTCTCGTTGGTGTTCAGCCGTACGGGGACGTCCAACTGGGGCGCCCCGTAGGGGGACTTGCCTCGCAGCTCGTCCCGTACGGGAAGATCGTCGATCCGCACGTCGCTCACTTGCTCCCGGGTACCTTCCAGCCGAACCTGGCCTTGATCGCCGCGCCGTGCGCCGGCAGGTCCTCCGCCTCCGCCAGCGTGACCACGTGGTGCGCGACCTCGGCCAGCGCGTCCTTCGAGTAGTCGACGACGTGGATGCCGCGCAGGAAGGACTGGACGGACAGGCCCGAGGAGTGGCAGGCGCAGCCGCCGGTGGGCAGGACGTGGTTGGACCCGGCCGCGTAGTCGCCGAGCGAGACCGGGGCCCAGGGGCCGACGAAGATCGCGCCGGCGTTCCGGACCCGGTCGGCGATCCGGGCGGCGTCGGCGGTCTGGATCTCCAGGTGCTCGGCGCCGTACGCGTCGACCACCCGCAGGCCCTCCTCGATGCCGTCGACGAGGACGATCGCGGACTGCCTGCCCTTCAGCGCGGGCACGATCCGGTCGTCGACGTGCCGGGTGGCCGCGACCTGGGGCGCCAGCTCCTTCTCCACCGCGTCCGCCAGCTCCTGGGAGTCGGTGACGAGGACGGCGGCGGCCAGCGGGTCGTGCTCGGCCTGGCTGATCAGGTCGGAGGCCACGTGCACCGGGTCGGCCGTGTCGTCGGCGAGGATCGCGATCTCGGTCGGGCCGGCCTCGGCGTCGATGCCGATCCTGCCGGTGAAGTAGCGCTTGGCGGCGGCGACCCAGATGTTGCCGGGGCCGGTGACCATGTTCGCGGGCGGGCAGGACTCGGTGCCGTGGGCGAACATCGCGACGGCGGTGGCGCCGCCCGCCGCGTAGACCTCGTCCACGCCGAGCAGGGCGCAGGCGGCGAGGATCGTCGGGTGCGGCAGGCCGCCGAACGCGGCCTGGGCCGGGGAGGCGAGCGCGATGGACTCGACCCCGGCCTCCTGCGCGGGCACGACGTTCATGACCACGGAGGAGGGGTAGACCGAGCGTCCGCCGGGCGCGTACAGACCGACGCGGTCGACCGGCACCCACTTCTCGGTCACGGTGCCGCCGGGCACCACCTGGGTGGTGTGGGTCGTACGGCGCTGCGCGCGGTGGACCATGCGGGCGCGGCGGATGGACTCCTCCAGCGCGGCGCGCACCGCCGGGTCCAGGCCGTCCAGCGCCTCGGTGAGGGCCGAGGCCGGGACACGGACGGATTCCAGCCGTACTCCGTCGAACTTCTCGGCGAAGTCGATCAGCGCCGCGTCGCCACGATGATGCACGGCCTCGCAGATCGGACGCACCTTCTCCAGGGCGGCCGCAACGTCGAAGTCGGCTCGGGGCAGCAGGTCGCGCAGGGCGGGGCCCTCGGGAAGGGCGTCGCCGCGCAGATCGATTCGGGAAATCACAGTCCCAATTCTCTCAGACCGGCGTCCGGAGCCGTTCGCGCGTATCAATGGCTGATACAGAGCGTGGGCCAATCACCGGTACATAGGGTGGCCAAAACCCGGAAGATCACGTTCACCAGGAGTGTTCCGGGCGTCACGCACCGGGCATGAACGCCTGTACGACACAGGTGACCCAGCAGTGGCCCGAACGGGCGAGGAGAGAAGGAACAGCGGTGACCGAGGGGACCGGCAGCGACGCCGGGGACCTGACCGCGGCCGAGGCGGGCATGTGGCAGGCCTTCCGCAACGGCAGCGTGTACGACCTGAGCAGCGGGGACGCCGCCGTGGACGATCCGCACGGCGGGCACCCCTGGGGGCCCGGCCGGACCGTGCGGGCGCGCATCGTCGCCTGGCTGCTGCTGGACGGACCGCCGGCGCTCGCCGGCCGGGTGTCCGCCCTGAAACTCGTCGGCGTGCGGATCACGGGCACGCTGGAGCTTGCGGGCGGCACGGTCACGCCGTACGTGGAGCTGCGCGGCTGCCGTTTCGACGACGAGGTCAGGCTGCCGGAGGCCCGGTTCACGACCGTGCGCCTGGTGGACTGCTCGGTGCCGCGGCTGGAGGCGGCCCGGGTGCACACCGAGGGTGATCTGCACCTGCCGCGCTGCCGCTTCCAGAACGGGATCCGGCTGACCGACGCGCACATCGGCACGGATCTGCTGCTCAACCAGGCGGTCGTGTACCGGGACCGCGGCGGGCGGTCGATGGCGGCGGACGGCATGACCGTCGGCCAGGACCTCCAGGCGGAGATGCTGGAGTCGCACGGCGAGCTGAGCCTGCGGGGCGCCAAGGTCGGCGTCTCGCTCAGTCTGCGCGGCGCGCGGCTGGCCAACCCGTACGCCCGCCTCGCCCTGAACGCGCCCCAGCTGACGGTCGAGCGCACTCTGTACCTGACCCCGGCCGGGGTGGGCAGTCCGCTGCTGAGCGGGACGACACCGGCGCGCGGGACGCGGATCCAGCGGTTCGAGTGCCGGGGCGGCGTCCGGCTGGACGACGGGCGGTTCGGTGACGCCGTCGACCTGGAGCGGGCGCGGTTCACCTTCACCGACGACCAGGAGCTGTCGCTGCGCCGGGTGCAGACGCCCGAGCTGCGCTTCCTCGGGGACAAGCCGCAGCGCGGGAAGGTGGTGCTGTCGGGGGCGCGGGTCGTGAACCTGGTGGACCGGGCGAACAGCTGGCCGGACGCCGGGAACCTGCACATGGGCGGGTTCGCCTACGAGAGCCTGGTCCCGCAGGGGCCCTTCCCGCTGACCCGGCGCCTGGACTGGGTGGCGGCGGCCACCGCCGAGTACGCCCCGGAGCCGTACGAGCGGCTGGCCTCGGTGCTGCGGGCGGCCGGGGAGGACGAGGACGCGCGCGAGGTGCTGCTCGCCAAGCAGCGCCGGCGCCGGGAGACGCTCCCGCTCGCCGGGAAGTTCTGGGGAGTCGTCCAGGACTGGACGGTCGCCTACGGCTACCGTCCGGGCCGGGCGGCGGTGTGGATGGCGGTCCTGTGGGCGGCGGGCACGCTGGCGTTCGCGCACGCCGACCATCCGCCGGTGAACCACGACGGGCATCCGTCCTGGAGCCCGGCGCTGTTCACGCTGGACCTGCTGCTGCCGGTGATCGACCTGGGCCAGGCGGGCCAGTGGCAGCTGCGCGGCGCCTGGCAGTGGCTGGCGGCGGCGATGATCCTGCTCGGCTGGATCCTGGCGACGACGGTGGCGGCGGGGGCCACCCGGCTGCTGCGCCGGGGCTGACCCGGCCTGCGCCGGATCTTCACCGTTCGCGTACAGGTTCACCACATTGGTTGAACCATCACCTTTTACTGCTCCTTGACCATGGGACGTACAACCTTACGTAAGTTCCGTGGACCCTCTGGCGCGCCCTCGACCTGCGGACTTTCAATGGTCGACACCATGGCTCTGCTGCCCTCGTTCATCCGCCCCACCCGGATGACCAAACGCCCCGCGCGCCCGGCCGGACCCCCGGCCGCGGACGAGGCCGTGCTCGACGCGCCCGACGACCGCCTCTCGCCCGCGCTGGTCGCGGCCGCCCGCGGCGACCACACCGGCGCGGCCGCGCTGCTGGCCGCGACCCGCGCCGCGGCCGAGTGGGAGAACCGCGACCGGTACGTCAGACGCCTCGCCGCGTTCGCCCGCTCGCGCCCCGAGTGGTTCGAGAACTGGCGCACGGCCGCCCCCGGCGACCCCGACGCCCTGCTGCTGGACGCCCAACTGACGGTGGACCGCGCCTGGCCCTCACCGGCCCGCGCCGAACTGCTGCGCGAGGCGAGCCCGCTCATCACGGCGGCCGCCCGCGCCGACGACCGCGACCCCGTGCCGTGGCGGATCGCCCTGGACCACGCCCGCGGCTCCCGGGCCGGGCACCGGTACTTCGAGGAACTGTGGGAGGCGGCGGTCCGGCGCGCCCCGCACCACTACGGCTGCCACGTGGCCGCCCTGCGCTACCTGGCCGCGCTCTGGCACGGCTCCCACCACGCGTGCTTCGACTTCGCCGACCTGGCCGCGCAGGACGCCCCCGCCGACTCGCTCGTCCAGGCGCTGCCGGCCCGGGCGGCCTTCGGCTACCTGACCGACGGCTGCGGCCCCGAGATGGGGCGGGCGCGGCTCGACGCCGCGGCGGACCGGGCGGTCGCCCTCTCCGTCCGTCTCCCGGCGGCCGACCCGTGGCCCGCCGAGGTCCGCAACAAGCTCCTGTACGTCCTCCTGCGGCTGGACCGGCGGGACGACGCGGCCACCCAGGCCCGCCTGATCGGCCCGTACGCCACGTCCTTCCCCTGGGACCGGTTCTCCGACGACCCGCTCGGCCACTTCCTGCGCCTGCGCGATCACCTGCTGACGGGCGGCCCCGAGCCCGTCCCGGCGGGGCTGGTCCCGGGGCCCGCGGACCCGCTCGGTGACCACCGGGGACACGTCCGCGCCGGTGACCACTAGGCTGGGGCGCCGTGACCACCGTCCGTCTCCCGCTCTTTCCGCTGAACTCGGTGCTGTTCCCGGGGCTCGTGCTGCCGCTGAACATCTTCGAGGAGCGTTATCGCGCCATGATGCGCGAACTGATGAAGACCCCCGAGGACGAGCCGCGCCGCTTCGCCGTCGCCGCCATCCGCGACGGGCACGAGGTGGCGCCCAGCGCCCCGGGCATGCCGGATCCCACGGCACAGCCCGACCGGGGCCCGGCGGCCGGCTTCGGTCCCGACCCCCTCAAGGCCGTCCACGCCGTGGGCTGTGTGGCGGACGCGGCGACCATCCGCGAGCGGGCCGACGGCACGTTCGAGGTGCTCGCGACCGGCACGAGCCGGGTGAGGCTGCTCTCCGTCGACGCCTCGGGTCCGTACCTGACGGCCGAGGTGGAGGAGCTCACCGAGGAACCCGGCGAGGAGGCCGGCGCGCTGGCCGAGGGGGTTCTGCGCTCCTTCCGCCAGTACCAGAAGCGCCTCGCGGGCGCCCGCGAACGCTCGCTGTCCACCGGCGCCGAACTGCCGGACGACCCGGGCGTGGTGTCGTACCTGGTGGCGGCGGCGATGGTGCACGACACCCCGACCAAGCAGCGGCTGCTCCAGGCCCCCGACACCGCGTCCCGGCTGCGGGACGAGCTCACCCTGCTGCGTGCCGAGACGGCCATCATCCGCAACCTGCCGTCGCTGCCGGCCTTCGAGCTGACGCGGACGCCGACGAGCCTGAACTGAGGAAGCGATGGCCAAGAAGCCGAAGAAGCAGCAGCAGTCCGGGGGGACGCCCGCGACGGTGGCCCTGACGGCGGCGGGCGTGGACTTCACGGTCCACGCCTACGACCACGACCCCTCCCACCCCTCCTACGGCGAGGAGGCGGCCGAGGCGATGGGAGTCTCCCCCGACCGGGTCTTCAAGACGCTGGTCGCCGACGTGGACGGCGCCCTGGTCGTCGGCGTGGTCCCGGTGGCCGGCTCCCTGGACCTGAAGGCCCTGGCGGCCGCGGTGGGCGGCAAGCGGGCCGCCATGGCCGACCCCGCGCTAGCCGAACGCACCACGGGGTACGTGCGCGGGGGCATCTCCCCCCTCGGGCAGCGCAAGAGGCTGCCCACGGTCCTCGACGACTCCGCGGAGGGGCACCCGACGATCTGTGTCTCGGCGGGCCGGCGGGGCCTCGAGGTGGAACTCGCCCCGACGGACCTGGCCGAACTCACGAACGCGGTGACGGCGCCCATCGGGCGGGGGTGACCGGGCCGGCCGGTCCGGGCGCCGCCCAGGTCACTGCTGCTCCGGGTCCCGGGGGCCGAACAGCGCCGTGAGTCCCAGGTGCACCAGTACCGCGGCGAGCGGCCAGGCCAGCAGCGCCCCCTTGGCCGACAGCTTCAGCGGCGCCGGGAACGTCACCCCCTTGCCCACCGCCCTCGCGTGGGCGAGCACGTCCGACGTCGGCCCCAGCCACACCCCGAGCCGCCAGGCCACCACCGAGCCGAGCAGTCCGCCGAGGCCCAGGGCCACCACCAGGGGGACACCGCCGCGGCGCCGCAGCAGGAAGACGACGACCGCGCTGACCAGTCCGAGGCCCAGACCGAGCAGCGTGAACGTGCCGTCCACGCCGGCCGCCTGCTCCCCCTCGCTGTCCTTGAGGTAGACGACCCAGCCGCCGCCGCTCGCGTCGCCGACCAGCGGCACGTGCGGCGCCAGCCACCACCACAGCAGCCCCAGCAGCAGCCCGCAGACCGTCATCGCCACCGTGATCACGGCGGCTTCCCGCACTTCGGTCTTCATGCCGGGGCCGTCCTGTCCGTACGTTCCCGCGCCCGGTGACCCGGCGGGCGGCGACGCCTGCCAGGCCTGGTGCGGGGAGTTGTCATGCGGCGGCGGAGGCGGCGTAAGCGGTGCGGTCACCCTGACATCGTGCCAGGTCGCGCTGTGGGCCGCGTCACCGGACGGCGGCCCTGCGGTACGCCCAGGTCGCCACGGCCAGCGAGACCACTCCGACACCGGCGCACACCCCCAGGTCAACCAGGACGACGGCCCAGTCCGGGTGGGCGCCGAAGGTCCGCGCGTACGCCTCCACGCCATAGGTCGAGGGCAGCAGGTCACGGGCCAGCCGGACGATCTCCGGCATCCGGTCGGCCGGCAGCACACCCAGCAGCAGCGCCGCCGACATGCCCAGCTGTCCGAGCAGCGTGGCCAGCTCCGGCCGGGGCGCGAGCAGCCCGCAGGCGGCGCCGAGACCGGCGAGCGCCGCCCCGGCGAGCGGGATCACGGCCACCAGGATCCACAGGTTGGCCAGCGGCAGCCCGAACAGCACGCACCCGAAGACGGCGGTCACCAGGGTCCCCGGCACGGTGAAGGAGGCGTACGCCGCCGCCGCGCCCAGCACCACCGCGGCCGGCGGCACCGGCAGGGTGGCGTAGTGGTCGAGCCCGCCGCTGGCCCGCAGCTGCCCGAAGTACTGCGAGAGCAGGTTGAGCGCCACGTACGCGACGACGAGCACGGACGAGCCCGCCACCACGGACTGGGCCTCGCTGCCGCTGTCGACGACACCCCGCATCATCACCGTGATGCCGACGGACTGGAAGGTGGCCACGAACAGCAGCGGGATGCGGGCCACCCGGGCCCGGGACAGCTGCGCCCGGTAGACGGCCACCAGCGACGGCCACAGCCGGGCGGCCGGACCGAGCTCGGCAGCGCCGCGCGCCGTCTTCGGGACGGCCCGGGCACCGCCCGGCAGAACCTCGGCGGGTACGACACTCACGACGAGCTGCTCCTCTTCCGTACGGCGGTCGCGCACATCGGTACGCATTCCGCGGCCCGCGCGCTCACGCCTTCACCAGACCCTGCCGGGCGGCGCCGCCCAGCGCCAGGTAGACGTCCTCCAGGCTGGGTGTGGCGAGCGTGAAGTCGTCCAGCGCGGCGAAGGCCGCACCGCCGGTCACCGTCGCGACCACGGCGCGCGCCTCCTCGGGCGCGAGCCGGAGCGTCCAGCGCCGGCCGGACTCCACGGCCCGCTCGCGCAGGGCGGCGACCTCGGGCACCTCCAGCGGCGCCTGCTCGCGCCACACGAGCTCGACCCGCACCTCGTCGGCGACCCGCTCCTTGAGCCCCGCCGGGGTGTCGCAGGCGATGACCCGTCCCCCGTCGAGCACGGCGACCCGGTCGAGCACGGTCTCGGCCTCGATGACGTTGTGGGTCACCAGGACGACGGTCGTACCGCGTTCCGCGCGCCGCCGGTCCACGGCCGCCCAGACCGCGCGCCGGGCCACCGGATCCATCCCGGTGGTCGGCTCGTCGAGCACGAGCAGCGGCCGCTCCCCGACGAGGACGGTGGCGAAGCAGGCGAGGCGCCGCTGCCCGCCGGAGAGCTTCTTCAGCGGCCGTCCCGCGAGCGGGGTGAGCCCCAGCTCCTCCAGGACGGCGTCCCGTTCGGCCCGCGCCCGCCGTACCTCCAGGCCGCGCAGGCGTCCGGTGGTCTCGGCGGCCAGGGAGACGGTCAGTTCGTCCAGGGCGGTGGACTCCTGGCCCAGGTAGGCGAGGATCCGCGCGGCCCGCTCGGGGTGCCGTACGACGTCGTGGCCGAGGATCTCCACCTGGCCGGCGTCCGGCCGCAGCAGGCCGGTCAGCTGCCGTACGAGGGTGGACTTGCCGGCGCCGTTCGGCCCGAGCAGTCCGAAGACCTCGCCGCGCCGCACGTCCAGTTCGACCGCGTCGGTGGCCCGCACCTCGGGGACGCCGGGTGCTCCGCGCCGCCCCCGGACGGCCGGATAGGTCTTGCTGAGCCCGCGCACGCGTACGACCTCGTCGTCCCGGAGGTCCTGTCCCGTGCGCGTACTCACAAGGGACGAGCCTAAGGGGTCCGGGGCCCCCACTCGTCCTCGGGGCGGTCGCGGGGGGTTCAGTCGACGGCGGGCGCGTGCTGTTCCCCGGCCGCCGGGACGTCGATCTCGCGCCAGAAGCCGGCCCGGATGGCGTAGCGGTCGTGCTCGTCGATCTGGTCGTCCTTGTGGGCGAGCAGGCCGAACCGGGCCGCGTACCGCAGCAGCTCCCCGTCGATGCGGTGCGGGACCCGCGGGTACATCTGCGACAGCTTCTGCAGCTGGCCCTGGTCGCCGAGGCGGGAGATCCAGCGGCGGGCGAAGACCTGGCCGACCTCGTACGGGTCGCCGCCGACGGTCGTGATGTCCTCCTCGCGGTCGGCCCAGCGCTGCTCGGCGGTGGTGAGCTGGGCGAGCGTCGGCATGGACGCGACCTCGGGCGGCTCGGACACCGCGCCGGGCCGGTCCACCCAGCCCTTGTCGGAGGACCAGCGCAGGGTCGCGGTGGTGGGGGCCTGGGCGGGCTGGGTGCCGGGTGCGCGCAGCGCGGCGAGGTCCTTGGGGGTGGGGACGCCCTTGGGGGCGGGAACCCGCTCCTGGACGCCGTTCTCGGCGGCGGTGGCGGCCGGCGGGTGCGGGACCTGCTCGGCGGGCCGCTCGGCCGCTGCGGCGAGCGCGGACTCGGGCAGCGGGGCGGAGAGGATCGCGGCGATCTCCGGGCGCGGCACGGGCGGCGGGGCGCAGACGCCGGTCAGCTCCTTGGCGCGGACGGCCTGGGTGATCCAGGCCCGGTCCAGCACGCGCCGCTCGTCGGCCTCGGCGACCAGGTCCTCGGACTGGTTGTAGTCGCCGTCGGCGGCCTGGACGGCCCACAGGTGGACGGCGACGCCGTGCTCCTTGGCGGCCATCATGCCGGGCAGCAGATCGCCGTCGCCGGTGACCAGGACGACGTCGGAGCAGGCGCGGTTGCGGGCCAGCTCGGTCAGTTCGGCGTGCATGGCGGCGTCCACGCCCTTCTGGGCCCAGCGTCCGTCACTGCGGGTGAGGGCGCCCAGGCGGACGGTCACCCGGGGCATCACGCGCAGCCGGCGGTGCTCCGGCTGGGGGACCCGGTCGGGGGCGCCGTCGAACCAGTAGATGCGCAGCAGGGGCCGCTCGGTCTCGGACTCCGCGCGTACGCGCAAGGCCTGGATCAGTGCGGTGTGGTCGACGGTGATCCGGGACCGCGAGGGCTCGCCGGCGAGGAGGCTGGCGGCGGCACCCAGCAGATACCCGGCGTCCACCAGGACGATGCAGCGGTCCACGCGACTCACCCTCTTCCCGGGAGGCTTTGCTTCGGACTTCCTTCGAGTCTGCCCGACGGCGCGGGGGTTAACGGCCCGAACTCGATCTTCGGCGTGGCGTTTGCGGACTTCGCTCGCCCACCTGCCCTGTCACAGACAGTAATTATCCGACATGCGCCTGATGTCAGCGTATGTGAATCTGAAGCCGGCCCTGGCCCCTAGATCCCCCACAGGAGGCAGATCACCATGGCCAAGAACAAGAACCGCAAGCAGGCTGGCCCGCAGAACCGCGCTCAGCAGACCGAGCACGCACAGCGTCCTACGGCCGAGGAGCACGAGCCGGTGTCGCACATCCAGGGCAGCCCCGCGGATGTTGCCCGTAAGCAGCAGAAGCGATTCGGCCACAACTAAAGGGCAGTTGAAGCCCAGGCACGCAGAGGGGCGCACCCGTTGTGGGTGCGCCCCTTCGCGTGCCGTGGTGGCCGTGCGGCGTCCGGGACGGGCCGTTCAGCCCGCGAGGCAGGACGGGCCGAGCAGCACCTTCAAGTCGCCGAACAGGGCCGGGTCCGGCTTGACCCGGTGCCGGTCCAGGCGCAGCACGGTGGTCTTGCGCGGGCCCTGGAGCTTGATCCGGACCTCGCTGTCGCCCTTGTGGTGGCTGAGGATCTCGCCGAGGCGGCTGACCATCGGCGGAGTGACCTTCACCGCCGGGATGGTGAGGACCACGGGGGCGTTGGTGCCCGCGTTGGAGAGGTCCGGGACCATCAGCTCCATGGCCACGAGGCGGGGCACGTCCTCCCGCTTGTCGAGGCGGCCCTTGACGAACACCACGGCGTCCTCGACGAGTTGCGTGGACACCAGCTGGTAGGTGGCCGGGAAGAACATGCACTCGATGGAGCCGGCGAGGTCCTCCACGGTGGCGATCGCCCAGGCGTTGCCCTGCTTGGTCATCTTGCGCTGGAGGCCGGAGATGATGCCGCCGATGGTGACGACCGCGCCGTCGGCGTGCTCACCGCCGGTGAGCTGGGCGATGCCCGCGTCGGCCTTGTCGGACAGCACGTGCTCCAGGCCGAAGAGCGGGTGGTCGGAGACGTAGAGACCGAGCATCTCCCGCTCCTGGGCGAGCAGATAGGTCTTGTCCCACTCCTCGTCGGTGAACTGCACGTCGAGGCCGAAGCCGGGCTCGCTGCTGGTCTCCTCGCCCATGCCGCCGAAGAGGTCGAACTGTCCCTCGGCCTCCTTGCGCTTGACCGCGACCACGTTGTCGATCATCGGTTCGTACTGGGCGGTGAGCCCCTTGCGGGTGTGGCCCAGGGTGTCGAACGCCCCGGCCTTGATCAGCGACTCCGTGGTGCGCTTGTTGCACGCGACCGCCTCGACCTTGTCGAGGTAGTCGGGGAAGGAGGCGTACTTGCCCTTGGCCTTGCGGCTGTTGATGATCGACTCGACCACGTTGGTGCCGACGTTGCGTACGGCCTCCAGGCCGAAGAGGATCACGTCGTCGCCCTGGGCGGCGAAGTTGTGCACCGACTCGTTGACGTTGGGCGGGAGCACCTTGATGCCCATGCGGCGGCACTCGTTGAGGTAGATCGCCGACTTGTCCTTGTCGTCCTTGACCGAGGTCAGGAGCGCGGCCATGTACTCGGCGGGGTAGTTCGCCTTCAGATAGGCGGTCCAGTAGGACACGAGGCCGTACGCGGCCGAGTGGGCCTTGTTGAAGGCGTAGCCGGCGAACGGGACCAGGACGTCCCACAGGGCCTGGATCGCCTCGTCGCTGTACCCCTTCTTCCGGGCGCCGGCCTGGAAGAGGACGAAGTTCTTCGCCAGTTCCTCGGGCTTCTTCTTGCCCATCACACGGCGGAGGATGTCGGCCTCGCCGAGCGAGTACCCCGCGATGATCTGCGCGGCCTTCTGCACCTGCTCCTGGTAGACGATCAGGCCGTAGGTGACGGCCAGGACCTCTTCGAGGGGCTCCTCCAGCTCCTTGTGGATCGGGGTGATCTCCTGGAGCTTGTTCTTGCGCAGCGCGTAGTTGGTGTGCGAGTCCATGCCCATCGGACCCGGCCGGTAGAGCGCCGACACGGCGGAGATGTCTTCGAAGTTGTCGGGCTTCATCAGGCGCAGCAGCGAGCGCATGGGGCCGCCGTCGAACTGGAAGACGCCGAGGGTGTCGCCGCGCTGGAGCAGTTCGAAGGTCGTCGGATCGTCGAGCGGGAGGCTCAGCAGATCGATGTCGACGTCCTTGTTGGACTTCACCATCTTGACGGCGTCGTCCATGATCGTGAGGTTGCGCAGGCCGAGGAAGTCCATCTTCAGCAGGCCGAGCGACTCGCAGCTCGGGTAGTCCCACTGCGTGATGGTCACGCCGTCGGTGTGCCGCACCCAGACCGGGACGTGCTCGGTGATGGTCTCGCTGGACATGATCACGCCGGCCGCGTGCACACCCATCTGCCGGACGAGGCCCTCGACGCCCTTGGCGGTATCGATCACCTTCTTCACGTCCGGCTCGTTCTCGTACATCCCGCGGATCTCGCCCGCCTCGCCGTAGCGCGGGTGCGAGGGGTCGGTGATGCCGTTCAGGTCGATGCCCTTGCCGAGGACGTCGGCGGGCATCGCCTTGGTGAGCCGGTCGCCCATGGCGTACGGGTAGCCCAGCACGCGCGCGGAGTCCTTGATCGCGTTCTTGGCCTTGATCTTGCCGTACGTGCCGATCATGGCGACCTTGTCGGCGCCGTACTTCTCCGTCACGTACCGGATGACCTCGACGCGCCGGCGCTCGTCGAAGTCGATGTCGACGTCGGGCATGGAGACGCGCTCGGGGTTGAGGAACCGCTCGAAGATCAGGCCGTGCGGGATCGGGTCGAGGTCGGTGATGCCCATGGCGTAGGCGACGATCGAACCGGCCGCCGAGCCTCGGCCGGGGCCGACCGCGATGCCGTTGTTCTTGGCCCACATGATGAAGTCGGCGACGACGAGGAAGTAGCCCGGGAACCCCATCTGGATGATGACGTCCATCTCGTAGTCGGCCTGCTTCTGGCGGTCGTCGGGGATGCCGCCCGGGAAGCGGCGCTCCATCCCGCGGCGGACCTCCTCCTTGAACCAGGTCACCTCGGTGTACCCGTCGGGGATGTCGAACCTCGGCATGAGGTTCTTGGCCTCGAACATGCCGGTGGTGTCGACCATCTCGGCGACGAGGAGCGTGTTGGCGCAGCCCTCCTGCCAGGCGTCCGAGGAGTCGATGGCGTACATCTCGTCCGTGGACTTCAGGTAGTAGCCGGTGCCGTCGAACTTGAAGCGGTCCGGGTCGGAGAGGTTCTTGCCGGTCTGGATGCACAGCAGGGCGTCGTGCGCCCCCGCCTCGTGCGCGTACGTGTAGTGCGAGTCGTTGGTGACCAGCGGGGGGATGCCCAGCTTCCGGCCGATGTCCAGCAGGCCGTCGCGGACCCGGCGCTCGATCTCGATGCCGTGGTCCATCAGCTCCAGGAAGTACTTGTCCTTGCCGAAGATGTCCTGGTACTCGGAGGCCGCCTTCAGGGCCTCGTCGAAGTGCCCGAGGCGCAGCCGGGTCTGCACCTCGCCGGAGGGGCAGCCGGTGGAGGCGACGACGCCCTCGGACCACTGGGCGATGGTCTCCTTGTCCATCCGGGGCCACTTCTGCAGCCAGCCCTCGGCGTAGGCGTCGGAGGAGAGGCGGAAGAGGTTGTGCAGCCCGGTCCGGTTCACGGCCCACATCGTCTTGTGGGTGTAGCCGCCGGAACCGGAGATGTCGTCCCGCTTCTGGTGCGGCTGGCCCCAGAGGATCTTGCGCTTGTTGCGCCGGGACTCGGGGGCGACGTACGCCTCGATCCCGATGATCGGGGTGATTCCGGCCTTCTTCGCGGAGTGGAAGAAGTCGTACGCCCCGTGCAGGTTGCCGTGGTCGGACATGGCGATGTGCGTCATGCCCATCTCGTTGCAGGCGTCGAACATGTCCTTGAGCCGCGCGGCACCGTCCAGCAGCGAGTACTGGGTGTGGACGTGCAGGTGCGTGAACGGCGGCTTCGACACGGTTTCGGCCTCCAAGGAAAACGGGCGTCGACGGTCTTCCGACCGGCTGCGGACCGACTGCGGACAGTCTGGGGGACAGCGTCGAAGTCTATGCCCCGGTACTGACACACGCGGGCCTTCCCCGCGTACCTTCATGCGGGAACCGGGCACTCCCGCGTGGCGTCGCCCGTTGAAGACGGCGGAAGCGCCGTCCGACCCGTACCTGCACATTCACGCACCACCCGTCCCGCACCAGGAGGCACCCCGCGATGTCGGTCCCCCAGCTCAACGACGAGCAGCGCGGCGAGGAGATCCTCGCCGTCTTCGACACCGCCTTCGGCCGGCTCCTGGCCGCCGACCCGGCCGCGTTCCGGGTGAAGTTCCGCAAGATGGCGGCCTCCGCTTTCGCGTTCTACCGGGGCACGGCGTGCCTCTTCTACCACGACCTCGACGCCGAGAAGCGCGGCGGACCGTACCTGGACGACCGCACCTCGCGCGTGTGGATCCACGGCGACCTGCACGCCGAGAACTTCGGCACGTACATGGACTCCAACGGCCGCCTGGTCTTCAACGTCAACGACTTCGACGAGGCCTTCGTCGGCCCCTTCACCTGGGACCTGAAGCGCTTCTCGGCCTCGATCGCGCTCGTCGGGTACGCGAAGGCGCTCAGCGACGAGCAGATCACCGAGCTGGTGACGGTCTACGCGGCGGCCTACCGCGAGCGCGTCCACGCCCTGGCCACGGGCGCCAAGCGGGACGAGGTGCCCCCCTTCACGCTGGACACCGCGCAGGGTCCGCTGCTGGACGCGCTGCGTGACGCCCGCTCCCTCACCCGCTTCGCGCTGCTGGACTCGATGACCGAGATCCGCGACTTCGAGCGCCGCTTCGCCTCCGGCGGCGGTGCCATCGAGCTGGACGCCGCCACCCGCTACAAGGTCCTCGCGGCCTTCGACGGCTACCTGGAGACGCTGCCGGACTCCTCGCTGGCCCGCCCGGACTCGTACCGCGTGAAGGACGTCGTGGGCCGCCGGGGCATCGGCATCGGCTCGGCGGGGCTGCCGTCGTACAACATCCTGCTGGAGGGCCACAGCGACGCCCTCGAGAACGACGTGGTGATCTACATCAAGCAGGCCCAGACCCCGGCCGTCTCCCGGCACATCACGGACCCGGCGATCGCGGAGTACTTCCAGCACGAGGGCCACCGCACGGTGATCTCCCAGCGCGCCCTGCAGGCGCACGCCGACCCGTGGCTCGGCTGGACCGAGCTGGACGGCACCGGCCAGCTGGTCGCCGAGGTCTCGCCGTACGCCGTCGACCTGGACTGGGGCGACATCGACGACCCGGAGGAGATCGCGGCCGTCGTCGCCGACCTGGGCCGGGCCACCGCCACCATGCACGCGGCGGCCGACGACCAGTCCGGCGAGTCCCTGGTCCCGTTCTCCACCGAGCGGGCCATCGACGCGGCGCTCGCGGCCGACGAGGAGGGCTTCGCGCCGCTCCTGGTGGACTTCGCGCACGGGTACGGCGCACGCGCGCGGGCCGACCACCAGATCTTCCTCGACCTGTTCCGCAACGGCCGCATCCCGGGGCTGTGACGTCCCGTACGCACAGGCACCCTTTAGGGGTCCCTTACTCGCGTACGTGACACACTCTCCTCTCACCATGGACATTTCCGGGACCCAGCTCAGAGCCGTGCGCGCGGCGCTGTTCACGGCCTTCGCCGTGACGCTCAGCACCGCGTCGCACGTGCTGCTCTCCCGGGCCCCCCTGCCGGTGGCGACCGTGACCGCGGTCGCCGCCGGGGTGTTCATCACCGCGTACGCCCTGGCGGGCCGCGAGCGCGGCTTCGGCCGGATCGCGGCCCTGCTCGTCCCGCTGGAGCTGGCCGCCGACACGCTGTTCACCACCGGCCAGGACGCCTGCTACGGCCGGGCCGGCGGCCCGATCGCCGGCCCGCTGCACGCGTTCGGACTGGACGTGCTGTGCGAGGGGCGGGTGGGCACCCCGCTGGCGCAGGTGGCCGGCGGCCCGGACCGGGCGGCCGCACTGCTCACCCACGCCAGCCCGGCCGCCGCCTGGCTGCTGCTCGCCGCGCACGTCGGTGTGGGCCTGCTCGCCGCCGCCTGGCTGGGCCGGGGCGAGCGGGCGCTGACGCAGCTGCTGCGCGCGGTCGCCGCCACCACCTTCCGGCCGCTGCTGCTGGCCGTGGCCGCGGTCGCCGTACGGACGGCCCCGGAGCGCCGGCGGCCCCGACCGGCACCACGCCGCGGCACCGCCCGCGACCGGCTTCTCGTGCACTCCCTGGGACGGCGTGGACCTCCGTGCTCGCCCGTCGCCGCCCTCGCCTGAGCGAGGACCGCGTCCCTCGTGGCCGGCCCGGCGGGCCGAACGGCCCCGCCGCGGGCGACGGCCGCTGAGCACGACCAGTCCCCCCTACGTATCCGCGTACGGCACGTGCGCGTCCCCCATGGAGATCACCAAGATGAGCAAGCGGAACAGCCAGTCGGAGAAGACGGCGGCCCGGGAGCGGCTGCGCCAGGAGCGCGAGCGGCAGGCCAAGCGGGACAAGGCCAGGCGGCAGGTCGTCGTGGCCGCCTCGGTGGTGGCCGTGCTGGCCGCGGCCGGCGGCATCGGCTACGCCGTCGTCCAGATGAACAAGCCCGGTTACTGGGAGGGGCTGAAGGACGCCAAGGTCACCGCTCCGGCCAACACCTCGGGCACGGACGGCACGACGGTCGTCATAGGCAAGGACACCGCCAAGAAGACCCTGAAGGTCTACGAGGACCCGCGCTGCCCGGTCTGCGCCCAGTTCGAGCAGACCGTGGGCACGACGGTGAAGAAGGACCTCGACGACGGCAAGTTCAAGATGCAGTTCGTCGGCGCCACGTTCCTGGACCGCGGCGACGGCGAGGGCTCCAAGAACGCGCTGAGCTCCCTCGGTGCCGCGCTGAACGTCTCCCCGGAGGCCTTCCTCGAGTACAAGAGCGCGCTGTACTCCACGAAGTTCCACCCGGACGAGGCCGACGACAAGTTCAAGGACGACGACTACCTCATCAAGATCGCCGACACTGTCCCGGCGCTGAAGAACAACGCCAAGTTCGACAACGCCGTGAAGAAGGGCACCTTCGACGCCTGGGCTATGGCCATGTCGAAGACCTTCGACACCAACAAGGACGGGGTCACCGGCACTCCGGGCTTCGTCATGGACGGCAAGAAGCTCACCGCCGACAGCCAGGGCACCCCGCTGCTGACGGTGGCCGACTTCAACCGGGTGGTGGGCGCGGCCCTCAAGGGCTGACGGCTCCTCACAAACGGGCCTCGGCGTGAAGAGTGGGCGAACATTCGAAGTTCGCCCACTCTCGCGCATACCGATCAGTAACCTGATCGGTCGTGACCAGTCGATACAGATCATCCGAGGCGTCCCAGGGCCTCAACTCGCTTTCGCCCCGCCGCCGTACGGTCGTCAAGGCCGCGGCGGCGACTGCTGTCCTGGCAGGACCGCTGGCCGCCGCGCTCCCGGCCCGCGCCGCCACGGACGCCCCCGCCTTCCTGCACGGCGTCGCCTCCGGCGACCCGCTGCCCGACGGCGTCCTGCTGTGGACCCGTGTGACCCCCACCCCGGACGCGATACCCGGCTCGGGCGTCGGCCCGGACACCCAGGTCAGCTGGGTCGTCGCCAGGGACAAGGCGCTGACGACCGTCGTCGCCCAGGGCTCCACCACCGCGACGGCCGCGTCCGACCACACCGTCAAGGCCGACATCCGCGGTCTGGAGCCGGCCACCGACTACTGGTTCCGCTTCACCGCCGGCGGCACCGACTCCCCGGTGGCGCGCACCCGCACCGCGCCGGCGGCGGACGCGGCCGTCTCCTCCCTGCGCTTCGGCGTCGTCTCCTGCGCCAACTGGGAGGCGGGCTACTTCTCCGCCTACCGCCACCTCGCCGCCCGCAACGACCTGGACGCCTGGCTGCACCTCGGCGACTACATCTACGAGTACAAGTCCGGCGAGTACGCGGCCCGCGGCAAGGTCGTACGTCCGCACGCCCCGGCGAACGAGATCCTCACCCTCGCCGACTACCGGACCCGGCACGCCAAGTACAAGACCGACCCCGACCTCCAGGCGCTGCACCTGAAGGCGCCGGTCGTCGCGATCTGGGACGACCACGAGTTCGCCGACAACGCCTGGTCGGGGGGCGCGGTCAACCACACCGAGGGGGCCGAGGGCGCCTGGACGTCCCGTCAGGCCGCCGCGAAGCAGGCCTACTTCGAGTGGATGCCGGTCCGTCCCGCGATCGCCGGCACCACCTACCGCCGGCTGCGCTTCGGCAAGCTCGCCGACCTGTCCCTGCTGGACCTGCGCTCGTTCCGGTCCCAGCAGGCCGGCACGGCCAGCGGTTCGGTGGACGACCCGGACCGCACGATCACCGGGCGGGCCCAGCTCGACTGGCTGAAGGCCGGGCTGAAGGCGTCCGACACCAAGTGGCGGCTCGTCGGCAACTCCGTGATGATCTCGCCGTTCTCCTTCGGCTCGCTATCCGCGGACCTGTTCAAGCCGCTCGCCAAGCTGCTCGGGCTGCCGCAGGAGGGCATCGCCGCCAACACCGACCAGTGGGACGGCTACACCGACGACCGGCGCGAGCTGCTGGCCCACCTTCGCTCCAACGCCATCGGCAACACCGTCTTCCTGACCGGTGACATCCACATGGCGTGGGCCAACGACGTGCCGGTGGACGCGGGCACCTACCCGCTGTCGGCGTCGGCGGCCACCGAGTTCGTGATCACCTCGGTGACCTCCGACAACCTCGACGACATCGTGAAGGTCCCCGAGGGCACGGTCTCCGCGATCGCCTCGCCGGTCATCAAGGCCGCCAACCGGCACGTCCACTGGGTGGACACCGACCGGCACGGCTACGGCGTCCTGGACATCACCGCGGACCGCGCGCAGATGGACTACTACGTCCTGTCCGACCGCACCAGCCCGAACGCCACGTCCAGCTGGGTGCGCTCGTACCGCACCCGCAGCGGCACGCAGAAGATCGAGCGGACCTACGACCCGGTGTAGAGCGACTCGAGGAAGCCGAGCGCCACCCGCCAGGTGGCCTCGGCGGCCTCCGCGTCGTAGTCCGGCAGCCCGGGGTCGGTGTAGAGGTGGCCGGCCCCGGCGTAGCGGTAGACCTCGACGTCGGCCCCCACCCGCCCCATCTGCAGGTACCAGGCGCTCAGCCAGTCGTCCGTCTCGAACGGGTCCGGCTCGGCCACGTGCAGCTGCACCGGCAGCTCGTCCGCCTCCGCGTTCGGCGCGATGTCCGAGGTCCCGTGCAGGAGCAGCAGCCCGCGCGCCTTGTCGTCGCCGAGGGCGAGGGTCTGGGCGACGGAGGCGCCGAGCGAGAACCCGGCGTAGACCAGGCCCCGGTCCGAGTACGGCGCCGCCGCCAGCACCGCCCGCTTGAGCAGCTCCTCCTTGCCCAGCTCCTCGTTGTACGCCATGCCCTCCTCGACGGTGTCGAACGTGCGTCCCTCGAAGAGGTCCGGCGTCCACACCTCGTGGCCGGCCGCGCGCAGCCGGTCCGCGGCCTCGCGCACGGCGGGCCGCAGGCCGTAGGTCGAGTGAAAGAGCATGATGTTCATGAGGCCATGGTGCCAGCAGGGACCGGCCCGGCCACGGCGCGGCCCTACCCACGCCGTGCGGGAACTCACATGTTCATGAACCCGCGAGTCCGGTTAGGCGCGGAGGCATGGAGAACGTACTCCGCCCCTTGATCGTGCTCGGCGGCTCGGTGCTGCTCACGGTGGCCCTCGGCTGGGTCACCGACCTGCTGCTGCGCAAGGCCGACGAGCGCAACGCCGAGACCCCGCTGTGGGAGCTGCTGCGCCGCGCCCGCATCCCCTACCAGCTCGTCCTGTGCGCCGCGCTGCTCAGAGGCTCCTACGACCAGACGAAGGTGCTGGAGGCCCACCAGGTCGGCATCGGCCGGACGCTGACCCTGGTGCTGATCGGGTCCGCGTCCTGGCTGGTCATCCGGATCGCCTCGGCGATCGTGGAGACCTCCTACAGCCGCTACGCGCGCGCCCACCGGGACGTGGCCCGGGTGCGCCGGGTGCGCACGCAGGTCGAGCTGATCATGCGGGTGGTGTCGGCGGTCGTCATCGTCGTGGCCATCGCCTCGATGCTGCTGACCTTCCCGGCGATGCGCGCGGCCGGCGCCTCGCTGCTGGCCTCCGCCGGCATCCTGGGCATCGTGGCCGGTGTCGCCGCCCAGTCGACGCTGTCGAACCTGTTCGCGGGGCTCCAGATCGCCTTCGGCGACATGGTGCGCATCGGCGACACCGTCGTCGTGGACGGCGAGTGGGGCACGGTCGAGGAGATCACCCTGACCTTCCTGACGGTCCGCACCTGGGACGAGCGCCGGATCACCATGCCCGTGTCGTACTTCACGTCCAAGCCGTTCGAGAACTGGTCCCGCGGCACCCCGCAGATGACCGGCATCGTCTACTGGCACCTGGACCACAGCGCACCCGTCGAGGCGATGCGCGAGAAGCTGCGGGACATCCTGCGCCGGTGCCCGGCCTGGGACGGCCGTGCCTGCAACCTCGTGGTGACCGACACCACCCCGAACAGCATCCAGGTGCGGGCGCTGGTGACCGCGAAGGACGCCGACGACATCTGGACGGTGCGGGTCGCGGTGCGCGAGGAGATGATCACCTGGCTGTCCACGGAGCACCCGTACGCGCTGCCGAGGGTCAACACCTCCGACGCGGTCCTGCCGCCCTACCGGGTGCCGTCCCCGGACCGCTCCTCGCTCCGCAAGGCGTACGACTTCCCGCGCACGGGCCGCGGCTGACGGGCACCGCCCGCCGGGGGCGGCCGGCCTCAGCGCAGGCTGCGTACGTCGAGATGGCGCAGCACCCGGTCCACGATCTCCGGGTCCGCCCCCGGTTCGCTCCGCGCCGCCAGCACCTCGTGCCGGGCGGCGCTGAGCATCTCGTTCTGGATGCGCCGCACCCGCTTGATCCGCTTGGCCCGCTGGTGCTGCGCCTCGCGGCGCTCCTCCTCCCCCATGTCCGGGCTGATCCGGATGCCGATGTCGAAGGCCCGCCGCAGCATCTGCTCGGACAGCTCCTCGGGCAGCTCCTCGACCTGCTCGATCTCCCGCAGCCTGCGCTTGGCCGCCTTCGCGGCCCGCACCGCGAGCTCCTTCTCGAAGTCCTTCTCCCGCTCGGAGTCCGCCTGCACCCCGAGCCGCTTCACCAGCCACGGCAGGGTCAGCCCCTGGAGCACCAGGGTGGCGACGATCACCCCGAACGCGATGAAGATGATCTCGTCCCGGTCGGGGAACGGCGTCCCGGCGTCCGTCTCCAGCGGCACGGCGAGCGCCAGCGCCACGGAGGCCACCCCGCGCATCCCGGACCACCACATCACGACGGTCTCCCGCCAGCTCACCGGGATCTCCTCGTCGTAGTCGCGGCGGGCGTGCAGCCGCTTGGTGAGCCAGGTGGCGGGCAGTAGCCACAGCAGCCGTACGACGACCACCACGCCCACCACCGCGGCGGCCCAGCCGAGCATCTCGCCCCACCGGCCCGCGGCCGTGCGGATCGCGTTGTGCAGCTCCAGGCCGATGAGCCCGAAGGCCACGCCCGTGACGAGGGTGTCGATGATGTCCCAGAAGGTGTGCCCGGCGAGCCGGGTCATCACGTCGTCGGCGTCGGTGGCGTACTCCGCGAGGAACAGGGCCGTGGTGAGCACGGCGAGCACCCCGGAGCCGTGCAGCTTCTCCGCGAGGACGTAGGAGGCGTACGGCACCAGCAGGGTCATGCCGATCTGGAGGGTCGGGTCCCCCAGCAGATCCATCAGCCTGTTCGCGCCCCAGCCGAGCACCAGTCCCACGGCCAGCGCGACGACCGCGGACAGCACGAGGTCGAGACCGGCCCGCCAGGGTGAGAAGGTGCCGCTCACGGCGGCGGCGATCGCCACGTGGTACAGCACGATGGCGGTGACGTCGTTGAAGAGACCCTCGCCCTCCAGGATGGACACCAGGCGGCGCGGCAGCCCGAGCTGTCCGGCGACGCTCGTCGCGGCGACCGGGTCGGGCGGGGCGATCAGCGCGCCGAGGGCGACGGCCGCGGCGATCGGCAGCCCGGGCACGATCGCGTTGGCGACGAACGCCACGCACACCGTCGTCACGAACACCAGGGCGACGGCCAGCAGGAAGATCGGGCGGACGTTGGCCGCGAACTGCCGCCAGGAGGTGCGGCGCACCGCGGCGTAGAGCAGCGGCGGCAGCAGGCCCGGCAGGATCAGCTCGGGCGGGATGTTCACGTTGGGGACGAAGTCGGCCACCGCCAGGGCCCCGCCGAACAGCGTCATCAGCACGGGCGCCGGCAACCCCAGCCGGTCCCCCAGCGGGACGCTCACCAGGGCCCCGAGCAGCAGGACGAACAACAGAGCCAACTGATCCACGGCCGGCGCTCCGGGGGTCGACGATCACACGCAGGCCTCAAGCCTGCCATCCGCCCGGCGGGAAAGCGTGACTCTACAGAGCGCGGCGCATCGCCCGGTGCGGGATGCCCGCGTCGGGGAACTCCGGGCCGTACGCCTCGTAGCCTAGGCGCTCGTAGAAGCCCAGGGCGTGGGTCTGGGCGTGCAGGTCCACCGCGGCGAGGCCGCGCGCGCGGGCCGCGTCCTCGATGGCCCGCACCAGGGCGGCGCCGACCCCGAGCCCGCGCGCCTCCTGGGTGACGGCCAGCCGCCCGAGGGAGCCCACCGCCGGGTCGCCGCCGGTCTTCGCGGCCGCCGCCGGGCCGTGCAGCAGCCGCCCGGTGCCGAGCGGCACACCGTCCGCGCGGACCGCCAGGACGTGCACGGCCACGGCGTCGTACGTGTCGTACTCGATGTCCTCGTCGACGCCCTGCTCGACGACGAAGACCTCCTTGCGGACCGCGAAGCAGGCCTCGCGGTCGGCCGGGTCCTCGGCGACCCGCAGGGTGTACGGGCCGCTCATGCCCACGTCTCCTCGCGGACCTGCGCCAGGGCCTTCTCCAGGTCCTCGGGATAGGCGCTCTCGAACTCCGCCCACCGGCCGTCCCCGGGGTGCTCGAAGCCCAGCCGGACGGCGTGCAGCCACTGGCGGGTCAGCCCCAGCCGCTTGGCGAGGGTCGGGTCGGCGCCGTAGGTGAGGTCGCCGACGCAGGGGTGGCGGTGGGCGGACATGTGGACCCGGATCTGGTGGGTGCGGCCGGTCTCCAGCTTCACGTCGAGCAGGGAGGCGGCGCGGAAGGCCTCGATGAGGTCGTAGTGGGTCACGGAGGGCTTGCCCTCGGCGGTGACCGCCCACTTGTAGTCGTGGTTGGGGTGGCGGCCGATCGGGGCGTCGATCGTGCCGCTCGTCGGGTCCGGGTGGCCCTGGACCAGGGTGTGGTAGCGCTTGTCGACCGTGCGCTCCTTGAACTGGCGCTTGAGCGAGGTGTAGGCACGCTCCGACTTGGCGACCACCATCAGTCCGGAGGTGCCGACGTCGAGACGGTGCACGATGCCCTGGCGCTCGGCGGCGCCGGAGGTGGAGATCCGGTATCCGGCGGCCGCGAGACCGCCGATGACGGTCGGTCCGCTCCAGCCGGGGCTGGGGTGCGCGGCCACGCCGACGGGCTTGACGATCACGACCACGTCGTCGTCGTCGTGGACGATCTCCATGCCCTCGACCGGCTCGGCCACCACCTGGACCGGCGCGGGCGCCTGCGGCATCTCGACCTCGAGCCAGGCCCCGCCGTGCACCCTCTCGGACTTGCCGACCACCGCGCCGTCGACCTGGACCTTGCCGGCCGCGGCCAGCTCCGCCGCCTTCGTGCGGGAGAAGCCGAACATGCGGGAGATGGCGGCGTCGACGCGCTCGCCCTCCAGGCCGTCGGGCACGGGCAGGGTACGGACCTCGGGAACTGTGCTCACCCGTCGAGTATGCCGGACCGGCCGGACGCTCCCGCACGGGCCTGTGGACAACTCCCTCGCGGCAGCCGTCGGCGCGGTCCTCGTGGCGGCGGCTCAGTCCTTGTGGACGGTGCCGTCCGGGTCCAGGCCGCGGAAGGACAGCAGCACGATCAGGATGCCGCCGCAGACGATCGCCGAGTCGGCGAGGTTGAACACCGCGAAGCCCTTGGGCGCGATGAAGTCCACCACCTCGCCCTCGAAGATCCCCGGGGCCCGGAAGATCCGGTCGGTGAGGTTGCCGAGCGCGCCGCCGAGCAGCAGGCCGAGGGCGACCGCCCAGGGGAAGCTGTACAGCTTGCGGGCCAGGCGGATGATGACCACGATCACGGCGGCGGCGATCAGCGTGAAGATGATCGTGAAGGCGGCGCCGAAGCCGAAGGCGGCGCCCGGGTTGCGGATGGCGTGCAGCTCCAGCAGGTCCCCGACGAGCCGGATCGGCGCGCGGCCCTCCAGCTTGGACACCACGAGCAGCTTGCTGACCAGGTCGACGGCGTAGGCGAACGCGGCCACCGCGAACAGCACGGCGATACGGCGCCCGCGGCCCGTGCGCCGCTCCGCCTGGGTCTGCTGCTCGCCCACGCCGGTCGCGCCGGCCGCAGCCGTCCGCTCGCCGCTGCCTTCCGGGGTGTCCGGCGTACCGATGATGCGCTCCGCCTCTGCCACGTGAGTCCCTCAACCTAGGTGCCTGACTGAGGACGAGAGTACGGCACGTGCCGAGGGGCCCTCACGCTCAGGAGCGGCGTTCCTGCTTCTGCTTGCACTCCACGCAGAGGGTGGCTCGCGGGAAGGCCTGCATCCGCGCTTTTCCGATGGGGTTGCCGCAGTTCTCGCACAGGCCGTAGGTGCCGGCGTCCAGGCGCTCCAGGGCGTGCTCGTTCTGCGTCAGCATCTCGCGCGCGTTGGCGGCCAGCGCCATCTCGTGCTCGCGCGTGATGTTCTTGGTTCCGGTGTCGGCCTGGTCGTCGCCCGCGCCGTCCCCGGAGTCGCGCATCAGGCCGACGAGGGACGCCTCGGAGGTGCTGATCTCGTTCCGCAGCCGTTCCACCTCGGACAGCAGCTCGGCCCGGGCCTCCCCGACCTCTTCCGGGGTCCAGGGGGCCTCGCCGGGGCGCACCGCCAGCTCGCCGGGCTCCGCCGCGGCGACCCGCGCCTTGGGAACGGCGGACTGCGCCGTCGTGGCCGTGCCAGGAGTCTTCTTCGCAACCACTGTCGTGGCTCCCGTCTGCCTTGCGGCCCGCGCCGCGCCCGCTTCCTTGGCCGTGCTCTTCGCGGCCGCCCTCGTGGAGACGTCCGCACCGTCCGCCTTCCCGGCGGCACCCTTCCTCGCCGCCGGTCCTCCCTCCGCCGGCCCGTCCGCCACGACCTTCCCGGCGACAGCCTTCCTGCCCGCCCCCTTCCCGCCCGACGCCTTCGCCTGCGCATCGCCGGCCGGCGCCTTCCCGGCGGCCGTCTTCCGGGCGGTCGTCTTCCCGGCTCGCGACCTCTCGGACGGCGGCTTGCGGTCCGGCGCCTCCACGGCGTGCGCCTCCTTGGCCTGCGGCTCGTCGGCCGATGCCGTCGCCGCGGGTGCCTCCTCGGCCGCGGGCGCGTGGGCCCGCGCCTTCCCGGCCGTCGCCCGGTGAGCCGCCGTCTTCCCGGCCCGCGACTTCTCGGACGGCGACTTACGGTCCGGCGCGTCCACGGCCTGCGGATCCTCGGCCGCGGGCGCGTGGGCCCGCGCCTTCCCGGCCGTCGCTCCGTGAGCCGCCGTCTTCCCGGCCCGCGACTTCTCGGACTGCGCCCTGCGGTCCAGCGCCTCCACGGCCTGCGGCTGCTCGGCCTGCGGCTCGTGGGCCGATGCCGTCGCGGCGGGCGTCTCCTCGGCCGCGGGCGCGTGGGCCCGCGCCTTGTCGGCCCGCGCCGTCCCGGCCGACGCCCGGTGAGCCGCCGTCTTCCCGGCCCGCGACTTCTCGGACGGCGCCCTGCGGTCCAGCGCCTCCACGGCCTGCGGCTGCTCGGCCTGCGGCTCGTGGGCCGATGCCGTCACGGCGGGCGTCTCCTCGGCCGCGGGCGCGTGGACCCGCGCCTTCGCGGACCGTGGCTCCGCGGCGGTCGCCCTTCCGCCCGGCCGCTTCGCGGCGCCTGCCTTGCCGCCCGCCGCCTTCTCCGTCGGTGACACGTCGGTCTGCGCCCTCTCAGCCACCGGTTCGTGTCCCGAGACCTTGCCTGCCGGAGCCTTTCGAGTCGCCGGCTCCCCGGCCGACCCCTTCTCGGCAGGCGGCCGGTGAGCCGGGGCCTTGGCCGCCCGTGGCGGCTCGTGGGCCGTCGTCTTCTCCGCGGGGGCCTTGCCGGTCGGCGGCTCGTGGGCCCTGGCCTTCCCGGCCCGTGGCTTCGCTGCGGGCGCCTCGTCGACCCGCCGCTTCTCCGCGGCCGCCTTCCCGGCCCGTGGCTTCTTCGCGGACGCACGCGTGGCCGCGCCTTCCTCGGCGGTGCGCGCACTCTCCCCGGAGGGCGTCGTCCTCGCCGGGGCCTTTCCGGTGGCGGCCCGTTTCTTCCCCGCGGTGACCGTCGTCTCGGCCGACCCCCGCACGGCCCTCTTCTTCGCGGTCGCGGCCGTCTCCTTCGGCGCAGTCGTCGGCGCCCCCGCGCGCGTGCCCTGCTTCTCGGCGCCGGAGGCGGCCGCGCCCCTGGGCCGGCTGGTCGCCGGCTGCTGTACGGCGGTCTTTTTCGCCACCATGGCCGCGGCCCCTTCACATGATGTGATCTCGCACGCGAATCGTGCTGGGACGATAAATCGACTTGAGTCCCGCGGCAACGGGGCACACCGCCCGATTCGCCCGCCCGCACCCCCCGCGCAGCGGGCCTGCATCCGTTGTGCCCAGCTCCCCGCCGGGTAATCCGCCGAGCCGTACCCGCGCGGCAGGAGCACGGCCGCTCCCTCGCCATTCGGGTCATCCCGGCCGGTCCCGCGGCCGGTGCCCCCGGCACCCGGAAATCCGGTCGGCCACGGTCCGCGCGGCGCCGTACACTGGGCGGAGCGAAAAGCGTGGATGGGGACGAGTAGCGGCGTGAGCGGCCGAGAGCGACCCGGGGACGGTGTGAGCCCGGGGGTCAGCGCGACGTGAAGATCACCCCGGAGCCGCCGGAGGAAAGCCGCAGCCCACGGGCCGAGGCGAGTAGAACCGGCTTCGCGACCCCAATGAGGGGGCTCACCGCCGTGTACGGCGCGGCGGAGGGCCAAGGAGGGTGGTACCGCGGGAGCGCGCCGCACACGGCGTAGACAGGAACGAAGGCTCTCGTCCCTCCGACGGAAGGCAGCAAGTCCGTTGGAGGATGCTCGCAGATGACAGCGCCGACGTACCGCCAGGTGCCCGCCCAGGTCGACCTGCCCGCGCTTGAGCACGCGGTGCTCGACTTCTGGCGCGACCAGAAGATCTTCAGCAAGAGCCTGGAGCAGTCCGAGGGCCGCCCGGAATGGGTGTTCTACGAGGGGCCGCCCACCGCCAACGGCATGCCGGGCGCCCACCACATCGAGGCGCGCGTCTTCAAGGACGTCTTCCCCCGCTTCCGCACCATGCGCGGCTACCACGTGGCCCGCAAGGCCGGCTGGGACTGCCACGGCCTGCCCGTCGAGCTGGCCGTCGAGAAGGAGCTGGGCTTCTCCGGCAAGCAGGACATCGAGGCGTACGGCATCGCCGAGTTCAACGCCAAGTGCCGCGAGTCCGTGACCCGGCACACCGACGCCTTCGCCGAGCTGACGACCCGCATGGGCTACTGGGTCGACCTGGACGACGCCTACCGCACCATGGACCCCGAGTACGTGGAATCGGTGTGGTGGTCGCTGAAGGAGATCTTCAACAAGGGGCTGCTGGTCCAGGACCACCGCGTCGCCCCCTGGTGCCCCCGCTGCGGCACCGGCCTGTCCGACCACGAGCTGGCCCAGGGCTACGAGACGGTCGTCGACCCGTCCGTGTACGTCCGCTTCCCGCTCACCTCCGGCCCCCTCGCCGGCGAGGCCTCGCTGCTGGTGTGGACGACGACCCCCTGGACCCTGGTGTCCAACACGGCGGTCGCCGCGCACCCCGAGGTCACCTACGTCGTCGCCACCGACGGCCAGGAGAGGATCGTCGTCGCCGAGCCGCTGGTCGCCAAGGCGCTCGGCGAGGGCTGGGAGCCGACCGGCCAGTCCTTCACCGGCGCCGAGATGGAGCGCTGGACCTACCGGCGCCCGTTCGAGCTCGTGGAGTTCCCGGAGCCGGCGCACTACGTGGTGAACGCCGAGTACGTGACGACCGAGGACGGTACGGGTCTGGTCCACCAGTCCCCCGCCTTCGGTGAGGACGACCTCAAGGTCTGCCGCGCCTACGGCCTGCCCGTGGTCAACCCGGTCCGCCCCGACGGCACCTTCGAGGAGGACGTCCCGCTGGTCGGCGGCGTCTTCTTCAAGAAGGCGGACGAACGGCTCACCGAGGACCTTCAGCAGCGCGGCCTCCTCTTCAAGCACCTGCCGTACGAACACAGCTACCCGCACTGCTGGCGCTGCCACACCGCGCTGCTCTACTACGCGCAGCCCTCCTGGTACATCCGCACGACGGCGATCAAGGACCGCCTCATCCAGGAGAACGAGGGCACGAACTGGTTCCCGGACACGGTCAAGCACGGCCGCTTCGGCGACTGGCTGAACAACAACATCGACTGGGCGCTGTCCCGCAACCGCTACTGGGGCACCCCGCTGCCGATCTGGCGCTGCGAGGACGACCACCTCACCTGCGTCGGCTCCCGCGCGGAGCTGACCGAGCTGACCGGCACGGACCAGTCGGCCCTCGACCCGCACCGCCCGTTCATCGACGACGTCACCTTCGCCTGCCCGCAGTGCGCGAAGCCCGCCACGCGCGTGCCGGAGGTCATCGACGCCTGGTACGACTCGGGTTCGATGCCGTTCGCGCAGTGGGGCTACCCGTACAAGAACAAGGAGCTGTTCGAGAGCCGGTACCCGGCCCAGTTCATCTCCGAGGCGATCGACCAGACCCGCGGCTGGTTCTACACGCTGATGGCCGTCGGCACCCTGGTCTTCGACAAGTCGTCGTACGAGAACGTCGTCTGCCTCGGCCACATCCTCGCCGAGGACGGCCGCAAGATGTCCAAGCACCTGGGCAACATCCTGCAGCCGATCCCGCTCATGGACCAGCACGGCGCGGACGCGGTCCGCTGGTTCATGGCGGCCGGCGGCTCCCCGTGGGCGGCCCGCCGGGTCGGCCACGGCACCATCCAGGAGGTCGTCCGCAAGACGCTCCTCACGTACTGGAACACGGTCGCCTTCCAGGCCCTGTACGCCCGTACGTCGAACTGGGCGCCCAGCGCCGCGGATCCGGCCCCGGCCGAGCGCCCGCTGATCGACCGCTGGCTGCTGTCCGAGCTGCACGCGCTCACCGACCAGGTGACCCAGGCGCTGGAGGCGTACGACACCCAGCGCGCCGGCAAGCTGCTCTCGGCGTTCGTGGACGACCTGTCCAACTGGTACGTCCGCCGTTCGCGCCGCCGCTTCTGGCAGGGCGACAAGGCCGCGCTGCGCACGCTGCACGAGGTGCTGGAGACGGTCACCAAGCTGATGGCGCCGATCACCCCGTTCATCACCGAGCGGGTGTGGCAGGACCTGATCGTCCCGGTCAGCCCGGGCTCGCCGGAGTCCGTGCACCTGGCCCCCTGGCCGGAGGCGGACCTCTCCGCCATCGACCCGGAACTTTCCCGGCAGATGGTGCTCGTGCGCCGGCTGGTGGAGCTGGGCCGCGCCACGCGCGCGGAGTCGGGCGTCAAGACCCGTCAGCCGCTGTCCCGCGCGCTGATCGCGGCGAGCGGCTTCGACTCCCTGGACCGCGAGCTGCACACGCAGATCACCGAGGAGCTGAACGTCTCCGCGCTGGCGTCGCTGTCCGAGGTCGGCGGTTCCCTGGTGGACACCACCGCCAAGGCCAACTTCCGGGCGCTCGGCAAGCGGTTCGGCAAGCGGGTGCAGGACGTGGCCAAGGCGATCGCCGGCGCCGACGCGGCCGGGCTGTCCCTCGCGCTGCGCGAGGGCACGGCGTCCGTGGAGGTCGACGGCGAGACGGTCGCTCTCGCCCCCGACGAGGTGATCATCACCGAGACCCCGCGCGAGGGCTGGTCGGTGGCCTCCGACTCCGGGGCGACGGTCGCCCTGGACCTGGAGATCACCGAGGAGCTGCGGCAGGCCGGCCTGGCCCGTGACGCGATCCGGCTGATCCAGGAGGCCCGCAAGAACAGCGGCCTCGACGTGGCCGACCGGATCGCGCTGCGCTGGACCTCGACCGACCCCGCGGTGATCGCCGCGCTGTCCGAGCACAGCGAGTTGATCGCCGAGGAGGTGCTGGCCACCGACTTCGCGCAGGGCGACGCCGAGGACACGTACGGATCCGCCTTCACGGACGAGGGGCTGAGCCTGGCCTTCCGGCTGCGCAAGGCGTAGCCGCCCGACTCCGGAAGGGCCCGGTCTCCGTCAGGAGGCCGGGCCCTTCCTGTGTCCGGGCCCTTCCCCGTGTCCGGGCGCTTCTCCAGGAGCCGGTCTCAACACGCGTAAAAAGGGCGGGACCCCGGATCCTGCGATCCGGGGTCCCGCCCTGAACTCTGCCGACGCCTATGGCGTACTACACACCGTGCCCGGTGCTCAGTTGTCGTCCTCGTCGATCAGGAACCCGCGCATCGGCGAGGGAGCCTGGCCCATCGGGGACGGACCCTGCGGACGGACCGGGGCCATGGGCTGGGTCATGGCCGGGGTCATCTGCTGGTTGCCGCCGTAGGACGGGGCGGACGGAGCGGGCGAGCCGCCCATCGACTGGTTGCCGCCGTAGGACGGGGCGCTCGCGCCGGCCGGAGCCATGGAGGGCGCCGGGGACGGCGGCAGCGACGCGGTCGCCGGAGTACGCGGCGGGGCCAGGGAGTCGTCGGCCTGGGTCTCCAGCTGACGCAACTGGGACTCGAGGTACGACTTCAGGCGCGTGCGGTACTCGCGCTCGAAGCCGCGCAGGTCCTCGACCTTGCGCTCCAGCGTGGCGCGGGCGGACTCCAGGGAGCCCATGGCGACGCGGTGCTTCTCCTGCGCGTCCCGCTCCAGGGCGTCGGCCTTGGCACGGGCGTCACGCTCCAGACCCTCGGCGCGGCTGCGGGCCTCGCCGACGATCTTGTTGGCCTCGGAGCGGGCCTCGGCGATCGCCTGGTCGGCGGTCTGCTGGGCCAGCGAG
This sequence comes from Streptomyces albidicamelliae, assembly GCF_025642175.1. Classification (NCBI taxonomy): domain Bacteria; kingdom Bacillati; phylum Actinomycetota; class Actinomycetes; order Kitasatosporales; family Streptomycetaceae; genus Streptomyces; species Streptomyces albidicamelliae. The sequence continues at coordinate 2,505,502 of NZ_CP106795.1, forward strand.
AGAACACGGGCGGCGCTGTCGCCACCGGGGCCCTGACCGGGGCCGCCCATCGGACCGCCCATGGGGCCGCCCATCGGACCGCCCATCTGCTGCTGCATGGGCGGCTGGCCGCCCATGGGGCCCTGACCCATCGGACCCTGACCCATCGGACCCTGGCCCATCGGACCCTGACCCATCGGGCCCTGGCCCATCGGGCCGGGACCCTGCGGGCCGCCCTGGCCGCTGGGGCCGGCAGGCAGCTGCGGGGCACCGCTCGGCAGCTGGGGCGGGCCACCCATGGGGCCACCCATCTGCTGCTGCGGCGGGCCCGATATGCCGGCGGGCACCGGCGCGCCGGGACCTCGCATGCCCTGCTGCTGAGGATGCTGCTGGTCCTGCTCCGGAGGCTTGCGCATGTTCTGCTGGTTCTGGGCAGCAGCGCGCGTGGCCGCGGCCAGCTTGGCGCGCAGGTCCTCGTTCTCGCGGAGCAGACGGGTCAGTTCGGCTTCGACCTCGTCGAGGAAGGCATCGACCTCGTCCTCGTCATAGCCTTCTCGGAGGCGGACGGTCGTGAACTGCTTGTTCCGCACGTCCTCGGGGGTCAACGGCATCTCTTCACCTCAACGTAGTCATCGGCAGTCGGCAAGACCGTATCGTCCACATTCATCTCGCCAAGCCCGTGAGGGAGATGAGAATATAGACGATGATCATCAGTACGAAGAAGGACAGGTCGAGCGCCACGCCCCCGAGACGCAGCGGCGGGATGAACCGCCGCAGAAGCTTCAGCGGTGGATCGGTGACAGTGTAGGTGGCCTCCAGTACGACCACCATCGCCTTGCCGGGTTGCCACGAGCGGGCGAACTGGAACACGTAATCCATGACCAGCCGGAAGATGAGCACGACGAGGAACACCATCAGCGCGATGTAGATCACCTGCGCGAACACGCTCATGGCCTGCGTTTCCCTCTCCCCTGCTCCGTGCTCTTCCGCACTTGGTCCGGTGGTGCTTCTCAGCTCTGGTTGAAGAACCCGCCCTCTGCGATGCGGGCCTTGTCCTCCGCCGTGACATCGACGTTAGCAGGAGACAACAGGAACACCTTCTGCGTCACCCGCTCGATGCTGCCGTGAAGACCAAACACCAAACCGGCCGCAAAGTCGACAAGTCGCTTTGCGTCTGTGTCATCCATCTCAGTCAGATTCATGATCACCGGGGTGCCCTCACGGAAGTGTTCCCCGATGGTACGGGCCTCGTTGTACGTCCGGGGGTGAAGCGTGGTGATCCGGTACGGCTCTCGTTCCGACACGACCTTGGGCATGATCACCGGTGCGTTCTTCTCCAGGGACTGGCGTTCTTGTGTGATGGATGCCACGGGCGCGATGCGCGCCGGACGTCCGGATTCCGCGGCGAGCGAGGTCGCTCGGGCCAGCGGCTCGCGTTGCGCAGGCGGTTGCACGATTCGCACCCCTTCGTCCCTTTGGGACTGATGTGCACCGTGCGCCTGGTGGGACGGCTCATGCCGTCGGTGGTCCCGCTCCGGCTCCGGGTCCAGTTCGGGCTCGAAGTCGTCGTCGGGGTCGAATCCGCGGCCGTCGTACCCATCGTCCTCCACGAGGCCGAGGTAGACCGCCATCTTGCGCATCGCGCCGGCCATGCTCTGAGTCCTCCGCTCTGTGGTGGATCGGCTGACGACTGCCAAGTGCCTGCGATCCACGAGGTCGTTGTGCCCGTTATCCTGGGCATTGACCATATTTTCTGCTGTGGTCCGACTTCTTGGCGACGTTACCCGAGCCTGGGTCGGACTCCGAGTACCGCAGTGCCGACGCGCACATGTGTCGCTCCGGCCGCCACGGCCTGTTCGAGGTCCGCACTCATCCCTGCGGACACCATGGTTGCAGCCGGATGGGCTCGGCGCAGGTCAGTCGACAAATCCATGAGCCGCCCGAACGCCGCCTGTTCGCGCCCCGCGTACTCCCCGGCGAGCGGAGCGACGGTCATCAGTCCGTCGAGCCGCAGGCCGTCGGCCGCCGCCACCAGGTCGGCCAACTCTTCGATTCCGTCCGGGCCGACCCCGCCGCGCTCGCCGCGGCCGCTCGCGTCCGCGTCGAGCGCGACCTGGATCAGGCAGCCCACCTCGCGCCCCGCCCGCACCGCCTCCTTCGACAGCGCCGTGACCAGCCGGGAGCGGTCGACGGACTGCACGACGTCGGCGTAACCGACCACGGAACGGACCTTGTTGGTCTGGAGCTGCCCGACGAAGTGCCACGAGAGGGGCAGATCGGCACAGGCCTGCGCCTTCGGTGCCGCGTCCTGGTCGCGGTTCTCGGCGACGTGGCGCACGCCGAGCTCCGACAGGATCCGCACGTCGCTCGCCGGGTAGGTCTTGGTGACCACGATCAGGGTCACCTCCTCCCGCTTACGCCCGGCCGCCACGCACGCGGCGGTGATGCGTTCCTCCACCTTCGCCAGATTCGCGGCGAGTTCGGTTCTACGGTCCGTCATGCCCCATCAGTCCAGCCACACATAGCCCGCGAGCCGCCCGGTCGTGCGGTCACGGCGGTACGAGAAGTGGTCGTCCGACTCCAGCGTGCACACCGGCGACTGCGCCCGGTCGCACACCCCGAGCCGGTCGAGCTGCGCGTGCACCCCGGCGCTCACGTCGACCGCCGGCGTGCCCCAGCCGGTTACAGCGTGCGCCGCCGGCTCGACGGCGGCCACCTCCGCGCGCATCTGCTCCGGCACCTCGTAGCACCGGCCGCACACGGCCGGTCCGGTGCGGGCGACGATGCGCTCCGGTTCGGCACCGAGCGCGGTCATGGCCCGTACGGCGGCGGGGACGACCCCCTTGGTCATGCCGGGCCGGCCGGCGTGGACGGCGGCGACCACCCCGGCGACGGGGTCGGCCAGCAGCACCGGCACGCAGTCGGCGGTGAGGACGGCGAGTGCCAGTCCGCGACGGACGGTGACGATGGCGTCCACCTCCGGCACGGGCCGCTCGCCCCAGGGCTCGTCGACCACGGCCACGTCGGCGCCGTGCACCTGGTTCATCCAGACGACCCGGCCGGCGTCCAGGCCCAGCGACTTCGCCGCCAGCTCCCGGTTGCCCCGCACCGCCTCGGGCGTGTCGCCGACCGCGCCGCCGAGGTTGAGCTCCTCATACGGAGCGGCGCTCACCCCGCCCCACCGGTCGGTGAAGGCGAAGTGCGCGCCGCTCACGCTCTCGCGCTGTCCTATCACTTGAGGAAGTCCGGCACGTCCAGCTCCTCGGCCCCGCTGTCCGAGTAAGTGCGGGGGGCCGGGGTGACCGGCGGGACGACCGGGATCTCGGCCACCGGCTCGGGCGCCTGCTCCGGCTCCTCCTTCGGCTTCACGCTGCCGAGCGAGCCGAAGGACGGGCGGCTGGGCTCGGCCGGCCGCGCCGGGGCGGGCTCGTCGCGGCGGGGCGCGGACGAAGAGGAGGCGGAGGCCGAACCGAGCACGTTGTCCCGGCGGGCCGGCGGCTGGCCGCCGTCGAAGCCGGCCGCGATCACGGTGACCCGGACCTCGTCGCCGAGGGCGTCGTCGATGACCGCGCCGAAGATGATGTTGGCCTCGGGGTGGGCGGCCTCGCTGACCAGCTGGGCGGCCTCGTTGATCTCGAAGAGGCCGAGGTCGGAGCCGCCGGAGATGGAGAGCAGCACACCGCGGGCGCCGTCGATGGACGCCTCCAGCAGCGGCGAGGAGATCGCCATCTCGGCCGCGGCCACCGCGCGGTCGTCGCCGCGGGCCGAGCCGATGCCCATGAGGGCGGAACCGGCCTCGGACATGACCGACTTGACGTCGGCGAAGTCGAGGTTGATGAGACCGGGGGTGGTGATGAGGTCGGTGATGCCCTGGACACCGGAGAGCAGGACCTGGTCCGCGGACTTGAAGGCGTCCAGGACCGAGACCTGGCGGTCCGAGATGGACAGCAGCCGGTCGTTGGGGATGACGATGAGGGTGTCGACCTCTTCGCGCAGTTCTGCGATGCCGTCCTCGGCCTGGTTCGCGCGGCGCCGTCCCTCGAAGGTGAACGGGCGCGTCACCACACCGATGGTGAGGGCGCCGAGGGAGCGCGCGATGTTGGCCACTACCGGCGCGCCGCCGGTGCCGGTGCCGCCGCCCTCACCGGCCGTCACGAAGACCATGTCGGCCCCCTTGAGGACCTCCTCGATCTCCTCGCGGTGGTCCTCGGCGGCCTTGCGGCCGACGGCCGGGTTGGCTCCGGCGCCGAGTCCGCGGGTGAGTTCACGGCCGACGTCGAGCTTGACGTCGGCGTCGCTCATCAACAGCGCCTGTGCGTCGGTGTTGATGGCGATGAACTCGACGCCCTTGAGACCGACCTCGATCATCCGGTTGATGGCATTGACACCACCGCCGCCGACACCGATGACCTTGATGACTGCGAGGTAGTTCTGCGGTGCTGCCACGTCGAAGGCCTCTCGCCTCGAATTACGTTGTCGTCGCCGTGCGGGGTTCCCCGCGTCGGTACGACAGATGCCGAATGGGACGGTCCGTAGCGCCGACCCGAACCCTAACCCTGAAGTTTAGGGTTACCAGTGTGTCTGTTCCTTGAAGTCTCTGAACAGGACACTAAGTCGACAAGTGGCGCCCGTTCAACGAACACGCCGAACCTCCCGTTTTTCTTTTCACCCTATGTGATCAGCCGTAGCCGTGCCCAACCAGGGTGCTGGCCTGCGCTGATGTGCGTCAACTCGCCGATGACGCAGGGGCGGTGGGGACACTCACGTCGAAGTGCCGCGCGCCGGGAGCTGCTTTCATGAGTGCTGTGAGGGCTCGTGCCTTGGCGCGGCCGTTCTCGCCGCTTCCCCACGCGACCGTGCGCCCGTCGGCCAGGGCCAGCGAGATGGCGTCGTAGGAGCGGACTTGGACGGCACGGGTGCCCCGCGCGACCGCGGCCGGCAGGTCACCGGCGACCCGGACCGCCTCGACCACGAGCCGGTCGGTCCCGAAGCGCCGGAAGCTCGCGGCGCCCGGACCGGTGCGGGAGACGGACAGTTCCAGCATCGGAACGCCCCTCGGCGCGTCCGGAACCGTGGCGAACCGGACACCGTCGTCGTCGACTTCGACGAAATCGCCGCCTTTTCGGACAAGCAGCACCGGCGTGCGCTCCACCACTTTCAGGCCGATTCCGTGCGGCCAGGCACGCACCACGTCGACGGCGTCAATTCGGGGCAATTTCCGGCGAAGTCGGGCTTCGATCGTGTCCGTGCCGACAGAAATCATCGGGGCGCCCAGCGGAACGGCGGCCGCCTCGCGCACCTCCGCCGGGGTCAGCACCCGCGTGCCGGACACCGAGACGTGCCCCACACGCAGCCAGTGGGAGCCGTACAGCGCCCAAGTGCCACCGGCGCCCAGGAGGATGACGAGCACGGCCAGGACGGCGAGCGCGCGCAGGCGCCGCCTTCTGAGCCCCCGGGCGGGCGGCGGGCCGGACGACTCCTGCTGGCGGTCACCGCGCTCGGCGGTCGTCGGTCCGGCCACGCTCACTGCCCTTTCGTCATATGGTCCTAACGGCGTGAGGCGATCGCCTCGTACACCATGCCGACGAGAAGTTCGTCGGCGTCCCGGCGGCCGAACTCGCTTGCCGCGCGGGACATCTCGTAGAGCCGGTGCGGGTCGCCGAGCACGGGCAGGACGTTCTGCTGCACCCACTCGGGCGTGAGCTCCGCGTCGTCGACGAGGAGCCCGCCGCCCGCCTTGACCACCGGCTGGGCGTTCAGCCGCTGTTCGCCGTTGCCGATGGGCAGCGGGACGTAGGCGGCCGGGAGCCCGACGGCGGAGAGTTCGGCGACGGTCATCGCGCCCGCACGGCAGAGCATCAGGTCGGCCGCGGCGTACGCGAGGTCCATCCGGTCCAGGTAACTTACCGGGAGATAGGGGGGCATCCCTGGCATCTGGTGCACCTGCGGCAGTTCGTTCTTCGGGCCGACCGCGTGCAGGATCTGGATGCCGGCCTGCTGGAGCCACGGGGCGACCTGCTGGACGACCTCGTTCAGCCGCCGGGCGCCCTGGGAGCCGCCGGACACTAGCAGCGTCGGCAGGTTCGGGTCGAGGCCGAAGCGGGCGCGTGCCTCCGGGCGTGCGGCGGCGCGGTCCAGGGTGGCGATGGAGCGGCGCAGCGGGATGCCGATGTAGCGGGCGTCGCGCAGCTTGCTGTCCGGGGTGGAGACGGCGACCCGGGCCGCGTACCGCGAGCCGATCTTGTTGGCCAGGCCCGGGCGGGCGTTGGCCTCGTGGATCACGATGGGCACACCGAGCCGCTTGGCGGCCAGGTAGGCGGGCAGGGCGACGTAGCCGCCGAAGCCGACCACCGCGTCCGCCTTGGTGCGCTCCAGGATCTGCTCGGCGGCCTTGATCGTGCCGCGCAGCCGGCCCGGGACCGTGATCAGCTCAGGGGTGGGCTTGCGTGGCAGCGGCACCGCCGGGATCAGCGCCAGCTCGTAGCCGCGCTCGGGGACGAGCCGCGTCTCCAGACCGCGCTCCGTGCCCAGGGCCGTGATTCCCACGGTCGGGTCCTGCCTGCGCAGGGCGTCCGCGAGGGCGAGCGCTGGCTCGATGTGGCCGGCGGTCCCCCCACCGGCGAGTACGACATGCACCGAAATTCACCGCTCTCCGGACGAACGCGCCGTTGTGGCGCGCCGTCGCATCGTGTTCCATCTCCGAGGCCCCCGCTCGGCACCGGAGCCTCCCGCCCGCTTTCTACCAAAGCGAGGTTGCCGCGTCGCAAGCGCCGCCCGCGCAGCGGGCTCGTCGCGTGCGAAGGCGATCAGCAACCCGATGGCGAACATGGTCGGCAGCAGGGCGGACCCTCCGTAGGAGAACAGCGGGAGGGGGACGCCGGCGATCGGCAGCAGGCCGAGCACCGCACCGATGTTGATCACCGCCTGGGCGGTGATCCAGGTGGTCACACCTCCCGCGGCGTACCTCACGAAGGGGTCCTCCGTGCGTCCGGCCACGCGGATACCCGCATAGCCTAGAGCCGCGAACAGGGCGAGCACCGACAGCGTCCCCGCCAGGCCCAGTTCCTCACCGGTGACGGCGAAGATGAAGTCGGTGTGGGCTTCGGGGAGTTGGCCCCATTTTTCCACACTCGCGCCGAGGCCGGATCCGAAGAGTCCGCCGGAGGCCAGGGCGTAGATGCCGTGCACGGCCTGCCAGCAGTCGGCGACGCCCGCCTTGGGTTCCGTGGCGCCGATGCAGGCGAGACGGGCCATCCGGTTGGGGCTGGTCTTGATCAGGACCACGCCGATCAGGCCGGCGATCGACAGCACGCCGGCGAACAGCCGGGTCGGCGCGCCCGCCAGCCAGAGCAGGCCGAACAGGATCGCCGTGAGAATGATCGCGGTGCCCATGTCGCCGCCGAGCATGATCAGCCCGAGCAGCATGAAGGCGACCGGCACCAGGGGCACCAGCATGTGCTTCCACTGGGTCAGCAGCTTCTTGTCCTGCTTGCGGGCGATCAGGTCCGCGCCCCACAGCACGAGGGCGAGCTTGCCGAACTCGCTGGGCTGGATCTGGAAGGAGCCGCCGAGGGAGATCCAGTTCTGGTTCCCGTTGACCGCCATCCCTATCCCGGGCACCTGCACCAGGACCATCAGGAACACGGCGCCGGCGAGGATCGGGTAGGCCAGTGCCCGGTGCAGCTTCACCGGCATCCGGGAGGCGGCGAGCAGCAGCGCGCCGCCGATGAGCGCGGCGAGCGCCTGCTTGCGGAAGAAGTAGGACCCGGGCAGCGACAGCTGCAGCGCGGTGATCTGGGAGGCCGAGTAGACCATCACCAGGCCCAGCACGGTGATCAGCACGCTGCCGCCGAGGATCAGGTAGTAGGCGGTCAGCGGCCGGTCCCAGGCCCGCTTCGCGCGCCCGTAGAAGCGCTGTACGGGGTTCTCGCGCGCGGGACGGGACACGGGCGGCCGCCGGGACGCCCGCTGCACGGGTGGCCGGCCGGTACGGCTACTGGGCATCGGCGCCTCCGCTGCGCGTAGACCGTCCCACGCGTCCCTCCCTAGATCCGCCCGGCGGGCGGCCGGGGTCAGGCGCGCAGTTCGCGGACCGCCGCCGCGAAAGCGTCACCGCGCTGGTTGTAGTTGGTGAACATGTCCATGGAGGCGCAGGCCGGGGCCAGCAGCACCGTGTCGCCGGGCTGAGCGAGCCGCTTCGCCTCCGTCACCGCCTGGAGCATCGCCCCAGTGTCGGTCCGGTCGAGGTCCACCACGGGTACTTCCGGGGCGTGTCGCGCGAGGGCCTCGCGGATCAGCGCGCGGTCGGCACCGATCAGGACGGCGCCGCGCAGCCGCTTGGCCGACGTGGCGACGAGTTCGTCGAAGGTCGCGCCCTTCGCCAGACCGCCCGCAATCCATACGATCGGTTCATATGCCGCCAACGAGGCTTCCGCGGCATGGGTGTTCGTCGCCTTGGAGTCGTCGACGTACGCGACCCCGTCGATGTCGGCCACGTGCGCGATGCGGTGCGCGTCGGGACGGAAGTTCCGCAGGCCTTCGCGGACGGCGGCGGCGGGCACCCCGAAGGCGCGCGCGAGGGCCGCCGCGGCAAGGGCGTTGGCGATGTTGTGCGGGGCCGGCGGGTTGACGTCGGAGACCTCGGCCAGCTCCTGCGCGTTCTTGTGCCGGTCCGGCACGAAGGCGCGGTCGACGAGGATGCCGTCCACGACGCCGAGTTGGGAGAGCCCGGGCGTGCCGAGGGTGAACCCGACGGCGCGGCAGCCCTCCTCGACGTCGGCCTCGCGCACCAGGTCCTCGGTGCGCCCGTCGGCCACGTTGTAGACGCAGGCCACCTGGTTGCCCTCGTAGACGCGGCCCTTGTCGGCGGCGTACGCCTCCATGGAGCCGTGCCAGTCGAGGTGGTCTGGGGCGAGGTTGAGGACGGCCGCCGAGTGGGCGCGCAGGGAGGGCGCCCAGTGCAGCTGGTAGCTGGAGAGCTCCACGGCGAGGACGTCGTACCGCTCCTCCCCGAGGACCGCGTCCAGCAGGGAGACGCCGATGTTGCCGACGGCGGCCGTGCGCAGGCCCGCGGCCGCGAGGATGGAGGCGAGCATCTGCACGGTGGTGGTCTTGCCGTTGGTGCCCGTCACGGCCAGCCAGGGGGCCGCGTCGGGCCCGCGCAGGCGCCAGGCCAGCTCGACGTCGCCCCAGACGGGCACGCCGGCCTTCCCGGCCGCCAGGAACAGCGGCTTGTCGGGCTTCCAGCCGGGCGCGGTGACGATCAGCTCGGTGCCCTCGGGCAGGGTGGCGCCGTCGCCGAGGCGCACGGTGATGCCGAGCGCCTCCAGCTCCGCGGCCTGTTCGCGCGCGCGTGCGTCGTCGCCGTCGTTGACGACCGTGACGACCGCCCCGCGTGCGTGCAGCACCTTGGCCGCCGGGACGCCGGAGACGCCGAGCCCGGCGACGGTGACGTGCTTGCCCTGGAATTCGGAGGTCCCGGAAGGCACCGAGGAGGTCACTTGTCCGCTGCCCATCCTGCATAGAAGAGGCCAAGTCCGACAATCACACAGATTCCCTGGATGATCCAGAATCGGACCACCACGAGGACCTCGGACCAGCCCTTGAGTTCGAAGTGGTGCTGCAGTGGCGCCATCCGGAAGACGCGCTTGCCGGTGAGCCGGAACGAGCCGACCTGGATGACGACCGACATGGTGATGAGGACGAACAAGCCGCCCATGATGGCCACCAGCAGCTCCGTACGGGAGAGGATGGCCAGGCCGGTGAGGACACCGCCGAGGGCGAGCGAGCCGGTGTCGCCCATGAAGATCTTCGCGGGCGAGGTGTTCCACCACAGGAAGCCCAGGCAGGCACCCATCAGCGCGGAGGCGACCACGGCCAGGTCCAGCGGGTCGCGCACCTCGTAGCAGGCGCCCGGGTTGGTCAGGGTCTGCGCGTTGGCGCAGGACTCCTGGAACTGCCAGACGCCGATGAACGTGTAGGCGCCGAAGACGAGGACGGAGGCGCCGGTGGCGAGGCCGTCCAGGCCGTCGGTCAGGTTCACGCCGTTCGACATGGCGAGGATCATGAACAGCGCCCAGAGCACGAACAGCACCGGGCCGATCGACCAGCCGAAGTCCGTGATGAAGGACAGCTTGGTGGAGGCCGGGGTGTTGCCGCGGGCGTCGGAGAACATCAGCGACAGCACCGCGAAGCCGATGCCGACGATCAGCTGGCCGGCCATCTTCGCCTTGGCCCGCAGACCCAGCGAACGGCGCTTGACGATCTTGATGTAGTCGTCGAGGAAGCCGACCAGGCCCATGCCGAACATCAGGCCGAGGACCAGCAGACCCGAGTAGGTCGGCGCGTAACCGGTGATGAGCTTGCTCAGGAAGTACGCGGCGATCGTCGCCAGGATGAAGGCGATGCCACCCATGGTCGGCGTACCGCGCTTGCTGGCGTGCTCGCGCGGGCCGTCGTCGCGGATGTACTGGCCATAGCCCTTGCGGGCCAGCAGCTTGATCAGCAGCGGGGTGCCGACCAGCGTCAGGAAGAGGCCAATGACTCCTGAGAACAGGATCTGCTTCATCATCGGGCGGCAACCTCGCCCTCGGCACCGGACTCGGTGAGCGCCTGGGCAACGCTCTCCAGCCCCACCGAACGGGACGCCTTCACGAGTACGACGTCCCCCGGGCGCAACTCGCTGCGCAACAGGTCGATCGCCGCCTGTGCGTCGGACACGTGCACCGACTCCTCACCCCACGAACCCTCGTTATATGCGCCCAGTTGCAGCCAGGAGGCCTCAATCCCCCCGACGGCGACGAGCTTGCTGACGTTGAGCCGGACGGCGAGCCGTCCGACGGCGTCGTGCTCGGCGAGCGCCTCGTCCCCCAGCTCGGCCATCTTGCCGAGCACCGCCCACGTGCGGCGCCCCTTGCCCATGGCCGCGAGCGCCCGGAGGGCGGCCCGCATGGACTCGGGGTTGGCGTTGTAGGCGTCGTTGACGATGGTCACGCCGTCCGGGCGCTCGGTGACCTCCATCCGCCAACGCGAGAGGGAGCCCGCCTCGGAGAGCGCGAGGGCGATCTCTTCCGCGGACATGCCCAGCTCATGGGCGACGGCGGCCGCGGCGAGCGCGTTCGACACGTGGTGCTCACCGTACAGGCGCATGGTCACATCGCTTGCACCGGAGGGTGTGTGCAGCCTGAAGGCGGGCTGTCCGCTGTCCGTGAGTCGCACGTTCTCGGCGCGTACGTCCGCTTCGGCCGACTCTCCGAAAAGGACCACCTTCGCCTTGGTACGGGAGGCCATCGCCCGGACCAGCGGGTCGTCGGCGTTGAGGACCGCCGTACCACCGTCCGCCGCCGGGGGCAGCGCCTCGACGAGTTCGCCCTTGGCCTGGGCGATCTGCTCACGGCCGCCGAACTCGCCGATGTGGGCGGTGCCGACGTTGAGCACCAGGCCGATCCGCGGGGGTGTCAGTTCGGTGAGGTAGCGGATGTGCCCGATGCCGCGCGCGCCCATCTCCAGCACGAGGAACTGCGTCTCCTCGGTGGCGGACAGGGCGGTCAGCGGCAGCCCGATCTCGTTGTTGAGCGAGCCCGGCGTGTACACCGTCGGCGCCTTGCGTCCGAGCACCTGGGCGATGAGGTCCTTGGTGCTGGTCTTGCCCGCGGAGCCGGTCAGGGCGACGAGGGTGGCGCCGAGCCGGCGTACGACGTGCCGGGCGAGGGCCCCGAGGGCGGTCTGCACGTCCTCGACCACGATCGCGGGGACACCGACCGGCCGGGAGGCCAGCACGGCGACCGCGCCGGCCCCGGTGACCCGAGCCGCGTAGTCGTGGCCGTCCACGCGCTCGCCGACGAAGGCGGCGAACAGGCTGCCGGGCACCACTTCGCGGGAGTCCCGGACCACCGGTCCCGTGACCTGGACGGACGGATCCGGTATGTCGTGCGTCTGCCCGCCGACGACTTCTGCGATCTCGGCGAGGGAGAGGGCGATCACAAGTTCATCCCTGGGTCTTCTGGATAGCTTCGCGGAGCACCTGGCGGTCGTCGAAGGGACGGACCACGCCGGCGATGTCCTGGCCCTGCTCGTGGCCCTTGCCCGCGACCAGCACGGTGTCGCCGGGCTGCGCCCGGCCGACGGCGGCGGCGATCGCGGCGGCCCGGTCCTCGAAGAGGAGCACCTCGCCGCGCTCGTGGGCGGGCACGGAGGCCGCGCCCTGGAGCATGGTCGCGAGGATCGCGAGCGGATCCTCGGAGCGGGGGTTGTCGGAGGTCAGCACGGCCGTGTCGGACAGCCGGGCCGCGGCGGCGCCCATCGGGGCGCGCTTGGTCTGGTCGCGGTCGCCGCCGCAGCCGAGGACGACGTGCAGACGGCCCTTGGTGACCTTGCGCAGCGCCTTGAGCACCGACTCGACCGCGTCGGTCTTGTGGGCGTAGTCGACGACCGCGAGGTAGGGCTGCCCGGCGTCGACGCGCTCCAGCCGGCCCGGGACGCCGGGCACGGCGGCGACGCCGTCGGCGGCGACCTGCGGGTCGATCCCGGCCACGGCGAGGGCGACGATCGCGGCGAGGGTGTTCGCCACGTTGAAGGGCCCCGGCAGCGGCGACCTGGCGTGCACGCGCTCGCCCTGGGGGCCGACGACGGTGAACGTCGAGTCCATGGGACCGACCTCGACCCCCTCGGCGCGCCAGTCGGCGTCGGGGTGGCCCTCGGCGGAGTACGTGACGACCGGGACGGTCGCCTCGGCGGCGAGCCGGCGGCCGTACTCGTCGTCGGCGTTGACGACGCCGAGTTTGCTGCGCCGCGGGGTGAACAGCTGCGCCTTGGCCCGGAAGTAGTCCTCCATGTCGGAGTGGAACTCCATGTGTTCCGGGCTGAGGTTGGTGAACACGGCGATGTCGAAGACGCAGCCGTCGACCCGGCCGAGGACCAGGGCGTGGCTGGAGACCTCCATGGCGACCGCCTCGACGCCGCGTTCGCGCATGACGGCGAACAGGGCCTGGAGGTCGGTGGCCTCGGGGGTGGTGCGCTCGGACTTGATGCGCTCGTCGCCGATCCGCATCTCGACGGTGCCGATGAGGCCGGTGCTGCGGGTGGTCCGCAGGCCGCCCTCGACCAGGTAGGCGGTGGTGGTCTTGCCGGAGGTGCCGGTGATGCCGATCTGGAGCAGTCCGCGGCCCGGCCGGCCGTAGATGGTCGCCGCCAGTTCGCCCATGTGCGCGCGCGGGTCGTCGACGACCAGGACCGGCAGTCCGGTCGCCGCGGCGCGTTCGGCACCCGTCGGGTCGGTGAGCACGGCGGCCGCGCCCAGACCGGCGGCCTGGGTGACGAAGTCGGCTCCGTGCAGGCGGGCGCCCGGCAGCGCGGCGTAGAGGTCGCCGGGGCGGACGGCGCGCGAGTCGTGGGTGATCCCCGTGATCCCGGCGGATTCGGCGGGCGCGGCGGTACCCAGCTGATCGGCGAGCTCCGCGAGGGGTGTGGCGGAGACCTGAACCGGTCGCGGCGGTCCCGGATATGTCACGGAAGCGCCCTTCTGGGTGGTGGGGGACTGATCAGCGTGTGGCACGGCGGTGAGCGTACCGGGCGCACCCGCTCCGGAGCGAAGTGGAGGGTTCTCGGCCCCTTGGTTCCCGGCGTTCGGGGTGATCGTTGTCACGAGCTCGTTCCTGGTGTTTCCGGGGCGCTGATCAGGGCTTGATCAGGGCTTGTAGTCGACGGGCAGGTTGGCGGACTTCGCGCCGGTCGGCGGGACCTGGAGGGTCTTCAGGGCGAACTCCATCACCTGCTTGTAGATGGGCCCGCAGATCTGGCCGCCGAAGTAGCTGCCGACGGTGGCGTTCTGGATCGCGCAGTAGACGGTGATGCGCGGCTTGTCCGCGGGCGCGAACCCGGCGAACGACGACGTGTAGCCGCGGTACCTGCCGGTGGCCGGATCCACACGGTTGGCCGTGCCGGTCTTGCCCGCGACCCGGTACCCGGGGATACGGGCCTTCACGCCCGTGCCCTGCTCGTCGTCCACGACGGACTCCAGCATCCGCGCGAGTTCCCCGGCGGTCTTGGCGCCCACCACCCGGGTCTCCTCGGGTTTCGGCGCCGGGGTGAAGCGCCCGTCGGCGCCCTTGGTGCCACGCAGCAGGGACGGCTCGACCCGGATGCCGCCGTTGGCGATGGTCGAGTACACGGAGGCGGCCTGCATCGCGTTGATGGAGAAGCCCTGGCCGAAGGGGATCGTGTACTGCTGCGAGGTGGACCACTTCTGCGGCGGGGCGAGGATGCCGCGGGTCTCGCCGGGGAAGTCGAGCCCGGTGTAGCCGCCGATGCCGAACTTCCGGAGGTACGAGTACAGGACCTTGTTGGCCTCGGGCTGCGACTTGCCGAGTTCGCCGGTGGCCAGGATGGTGCCGATGTTGCTGGACTTGGCGAGGACGCCGTTGAGCGTGAGGTTCCAGGTGGCGTGGTCGATGTCGTCCTGGAAGAGCCGGTCCCCGCGGTGCAGCCGGTTGGGTACGACGACATGGGTGAGCGGGGTCGCCACGTTCCGCTCCAGCACGGCCGCCATCGACATGACCTTCGCCGTGGAGCCGGGCTCGTAGGCGTCCTGGAGGGCCGCGTTGCCCATGGCGTCGCCGTCGGCCTTCGACAGGTCGTTCGGGTCGAAGCCGGGCGAGTTCGCCATGGCCAGGATCTGTCCGGTGCGGGTGTCCTGGACGACGACGTACCCGCGGTCGGCCTTGGACTTCTTCACCTGCTCGCTGATCGCGTTCTGCGCCGCCCACTGGATGTCGCGGTCGATGGTGAGCTCGACGTCGGAACCGGGCACGGCGGGCGTCTCGGTGGACCCTGCCGTGGGCACCTCGCGGCCGCCGGACTGGGCGTAGCGGACCTTGCCGTCCTTGCCGGAGAGCTGCTTGTCCAGCTGCTGCTCGATGCCGCCGCCGCCCTTGCCGTCGGCGTTGACCCAGCCCAGTATCCCGGCGGCGAGATCGCCGTTGGGGTACACGCGCTGGCTGCTGGGGTCGGCGAAGACGCCGGCCAGCACGTTGACGGTGCCGCGGTCCGTCTCGGACTTCTTGGTGAGCGCGGTCTTGAGGTCCTTGATCTGCTTCCAGACCTGCGGGGTCTGCCGGGTGGCGAGCCGGGCGTAGCGGGAGTCGGGGTTGGCGGGCCGGAGCTTCTTGACGAGCTTGTCCCGGTCCTGGCCGAGGATCGGCGCGAGCAGCGTGGCGGCCTGCTCGGGGCCGTCGTCGATCTTCAGCTGCTTGGCACGGAACATCGTCGGGTCGGCCGTGATGTCGTAGGCGTCCTCGCTGATGGCGAGGGCCACGCCGTTGCGGTCGGTGATGCCGCCGCGTTCGGCCGCCAGGGTGTGGACCACGTAGCGGTTCTGCTCGGCGCGGGCCGCGTAGGCGCTCGCGTCGACGGCCTGGACCTGGAGCAACCGGACGACGAAGGCGAGGAGCACCAGGGTCAGGGCGAGGGCGACCAGGCGCAGCCGGGGCCGGGGGCTGCCGAGCCGGAGCGGCGGCGGGGGCATGGGCCGGGACCCGCCCGGGCGGCGGGCCGGACGGGCGCCGGGCGCGGGCCGGCGCCGGACGGCCTCCCGCGGCCGGGGAGGCCTGGCGGGCGCGGGCACGCGGCGGCGCGGCGGTTCCCTGTCGGACACTTCCGTCACCTGCCGGGGGTCGGGGTGGAGGCGGACTGGGGGGTGGCGAGCGGCGCGGCCGGCGGCGCCGGCGCCGGGGCCGTGGGCGCGCCCGGGGGCGGGGCGGGCGGCGCGGCGGTGGCCGCCGTGGGGGCCGGGGACGTGGCGGGGCCGACGGCCGGGTCCGTGGTCGCGGGTGGTGCTCCCGGCCCGGTGAGGGCGGCGGGCTCGGCGGCGGCGGGGCTGGGGACGCCCCTGACCCTGCCGTCGGGGTCGAGGAAGGCGGGGTCGCCGCCGGGGATCATGCCGAGTTCGCGGGCGCGGCGCTGCAGGGCGTCGGGGGACGAGTAGGCGTCGATGTCCCGCTGCAGGGCCTGTTCCGCGTCGGTGAGGTTCTTCGTCCGCCGCTGCAGGTCGGCGAGGCGGAACGAGCCCTCGCTGAGCGCGGAGTTCAGCACCAGCAGCCCGATGAGGCCGCCGCCGAGGAGCAGGACGACGAGGAGGACGAACGGGGTACGGGCCGCCCTGGCGCGGCCCGCCGGGAAGAGCCGGGCGAGCCGGGCCGCCCGGCCTTTCAGTGCGGGTTTGCTGCCCATCACTCCCCCAGCGGGGCGGGGTGGCTCCCCCGGTCGGCCGGGGAGGCGCTCCCCCGGCGGGTGGGGGAATGGAACCGACCCGTCTCGCTCACTCGGCGTCCTCCCTGATGCGCTCGGCGCCCCGCAGCCGGGCGGGTGCGGCGCGGCGGTTCTCGGCAACCTCTTCCTCGGTGGGAAGTTCGGCACCGCGGGTGAGCAGCTTGAGCCTCGGCTGGTAGCGCTCGGGGACGACCGGCAGCCCAGGCGGCGCGGTGGACGCGGCTCCGGCCGCGAACACCTGCTTGACCAGGCGGTCTTCGAGCGAGTGGTACGACAGCACGGCGATGCGTCCGCCGACGCCGAGGGCCTTCACGGCGGCCGGGATCGCCCGCTCCAGGACGGACAGTTCACCGTTGACCTCGATGCGCAGCGCCTGGAAGGTGCGCTTGGCCGGGTTGCCGCCGGTGCGCTTGGCGGCCTGCGGCAGGGAGTCGCGGATCAGCTCGACGAGCCGTGCGCTGTTGCTGAACGGCTCCTTCTCGCGCTCGCGGACGATGGCCGAGACGATCCGCTTGGCCTGCTTCTCCTCGCCGTACGCGCGCAGGATGCGCACGAGTTCGCCCGGCGGATAGGTGTTGAGGACCTCGGCGGCGCTGATGCCGGTCGTCTGGTCCATGCGCATGTCCAGCGGCGCGTCCTGGGCGTAGGCGAAGCCGCGGTCGGCCTCGTCGAGCTGCATGGAGGACACGCCGAGGTCGAACAGCACGCCCTGCACGCGCGGGACGCCGAGCCGCCGCAGCACCTCGGGGAGCTCGTCGTAGACGGCGTGCACGAGGGAGGCGCGGTCCTCGTACGGCGCCAGCCGCTCGCCGGACAGGCGCAGTGCCTCCTTGTCCCGGTCGAGGCCGATCAGGCGTGCCTCGGGGAACCGGGCGAGCAGTGCCTCGCTGTGGCCGCCGAGGCCGAGGGTGCAGTCGACGACCACGGCTCCCGGGCGCTCCAGGGCGGGCGCCAGCAGATCCAGGCACCGCTGGAGCATCACCGGGACGTGTCGACTCTGGCTCAAGGGGGCCTCTCAGGATCCGGCGTGGCCGTACGCACCGCCGGGTCCCCGCCCGCTCGTGAACGGGAGGCCTGCCGGCGCCGGAAGCGACAGCCGACCGGAAGCGGGAGGAGGCCGAGCCGTACGTACGCGCCGCGCACGTGGGGAGACGGTCCGGGCGGGTGCCGGGGTCTCCGGGGACTTCACCAGCAGGGAGGGCCTCGCCTCCCGCTTCGCGCCACTTTAGTCCACCCTGTCTCGCGGTCAATCAACCGGCCTGCGCGTCGCGTACCGCCTCACGGCCGGAACCGCAATTCGAACGGATTCATCCGGGTGACACCGGTTCGCCTTCGTGTGGGTTGGCTCACAACTCGCGGCGATGGCGTTCTTTGTCCCCCCTCACACCGGGCCGGGCCCGTACGTGACCAGTAACGTCGTCGGTATGACGACTTCTGCAGCAGTGCCCACCGGACCCGAAGGCGCCATAGCGACCGGCGGTACCGTCACCGACCGCCTCGTGGACGCGAACCAGCAGTACGCCGAAGCCTTCACCGACCCCGGCATGGACGCCCGCCCGGTTCTCCACGTCGCCGTCGTCGCCTGTATGGACGCGCGGCTCGACCTGCACAAGGCCCTCGGCCTGCAGCTCGGCGACTGCCACACGATCCGCAACGCGGGCGGCGTGGTCACCGACGACGTGATCCGCTCCCTGACGATCAGCCAGCGCAAGCTCGGCACCCGCAGCGTCGTGCTCATCCATCACACCGGCTGCGGCCTGGAGTCCCTCACCGAGGAGTTCCGCTCCGAGCTGGAGATGGAGGTCGGCCAGCGTCCGGCGTGGGCGGTGGAGTCCTTCCGGGACGTCGACCAGGACGTGCGGCAGTCGATGCAGCGGGTGCGCACCTCGCCGTTCCTGCTGCACACCGAGGACGTACGCGGGTTCGTCTTCGACGTGCGCACCGGTCTGCTGCGTGAGGTCGACCCGGCCTGACCGGAGCACCGGCCGGCCGCCCCGGACCGTCCCGCCCTCCCCGTATCGAAAATGTGGTCGGAACAGCCGTAAGGCCGACATCGTGCGGGCAGTTGTCCACAGGCGAGTGACACGAATCGGTAACGGCAGCAAGAATGCGGGGTGTGGCGTCACGCGGAACTGTTTCCGCGTGGTGTCCCTGTTTCGGGGTGGGCCGGTTTCGCGACACAGAGCGTCGGCCCGGGAAAGAACGGGCCGAGGAGGGCCGGGTGACGACCTATGACGATCGAGCGAGCCTCACTGATCTGACCGCCACGGTGGAACGGGTGCGCGGTTCGGTGGAAGGCGTGATCGAGGGCAAGCCCGAGGTCGTACGACTCGCGCTGACCGTGCTGCTCGCCGAGGGACACCTGCTGATCGAGGACGTGCCCGGGGTCGGCAAGACGATGCTCGCCAAGGCACTGGCGCGGTCCATCGACTGCTCCGTGCGGCGTATCCAGTTCACGCCCGACCTGCTGCCCTCGGACATCACGGGTGTCTCCATCTGGGACCAGCAGCGCCGGGACTTCGAGTTCAAGCCGGGCGCCATCTTCGCGCAGATCGTGATCGGCGACGAGATCAACCGCGCCTCGCCCAAGACCCAGTCCGCGCTGCTGGAGTCCATGGAGGAGCGGCAGGTCACCATCGACGGGCAGACCTACGAACTGCCCAGCCCGTTCATGGTGGTGGCCACGCAGAACCCGGTCGAGATGGAGGGCACCTACCCGCTGCCCGAGGCGCAGCGCGACCGGTTCATGGCCCGCGTCTCCGTCGGGTACCCGAGCGTCGAGGCCGAGTTGCAGATGCTCGACGTGCACGGCGGGGTCAGCCCGCTGGAGGACCTCCAGCCGGTGGCGCACGCGCACGAGATCGTGAAACTGGTCGAGGCGGTGCGCGGGGTGCACGTCTCCGAGGCGGTCCGGCGGTACGCGGTCGAGCTGGTCTCGGCCACCCGCAGCCATCCCGACCTCAGACTCGGCGCCTCCCCGCGGGCCACGCTGCATCTGCTGCGCGCGGCGAAGGCGTCCGCGGCCCTCGCCGGCCGGGAGTACGCCCTGCCGGACGACCTCCAGGCGCTCGCCGTCGCCGTCCTCGCCCACCGGCTGCTGCCCACCGCGCAGGCCCAGCTGAACCGCCGTACGTCCGAACAGGTGGTGCTGGAGATCCTCCAGCACACCCCGGTGCCCGCGACACCCGGACAGCAGCACGGCTTCGGCGGGCTCGGCCGCGGCGTGCCGGCCTATCCCCAGCAGCCCCCGCGGGGTCTGTGATGAGCGCCGGGGGGGCCGGGCAGGCGGACGCCGACCGCGGGGAGGCGGGCGGCGTCCGTACGGCCCTGGCGGGGCTCACCACCCGTGGCCGTTCCTTCCTGGCCGCCGGGATCGCCGCCGCGATCTGCGCGTACGTCCTCGGCCAGAGCGATCTGCTGCGGGTCGGTCTGCTGCTGGCCGCGCTGCCGCTGGTCTGCGCGGCGGTGCTGTACCGCACGCGCTACCGGGTGGCCGCGAACCGCCGGCTCTCCCCCGCGCGCGTGCCGGCCGCCGGCGAGGCCCGGGTGCACCTGCGCATGGACAACGTCTCCCGGCTGCCCACCGGCCTGCTGATGCTCCAGGACCGGGTGCCGTACGTCCTCGGTCCGCGGCCCCGGTTCGTGCTGGACCGGGTCGAGCCGGGCGGCAGCCGCGAGGTGTCCTACCGGGTCCGCTCCGACCTGCGCGGCCGCTACCCGCTGGGCCCGCTGCAACTGCGCCTCACGGACCCCTTCGGGATGTGCGAACTGACCCGGTCCTTCTCCACGTACGACACGCTGACCGTCATCCCGCGCGTGGAACCGCTGACACCGGTCCGGTTCAGCGGCGAGGCCATGGGCTACGGCGACGGGCGGCAGCGTTCGCTGGCCCTGGCGGGCGAGGACGACGTGATCCCGCGCGGCTACCGCTACGGCGACGACCTGCGCCGGGTCCACTGGCGCTCCACCGCGCGCTACGGCGAGCTGATGGTGCGCCGCGAGGAACAGCCCCGGCGCTCCCGGTGCACCGTGCTGCTCGACACCCGGGGCGGCGCCTACGAGGGCGCGGGCCCCGACTCGGCCTTCGAGTGGGCGGTCGCGGGTGCCGCCTCGGTGCTGGTGCACATGCTCGAACGCGGCTTCTCCGTCCGTCTGCTGACGGACGGCGGGAGCTCGGTGCCCGGGGAGGGCGCCGACGGGTTCGCGGGCGCCGGCCAGGAGACGGCGGAGGCGGCCGGACTGATGATGGACACCCTCGCGGTGATCGACCACTCCGACGGCACGGGCCTGTCCCGGGCGTACGACGTGCTGCGCGGCGGCAACGAGGGGCTGCTGATCGCCTTCCTCGGCGACCTGGACGAGGAGCAGGCCACGACGGTCGCGAAGATGAGCCGGCGCAGCGGCGGTGCCGTCGCCTTCGTGCTGGACCCGGACACCTGGGTGCGCGAGGCGACCGACGTGCCCGGCCCGGGCGACCGGCACGCGGAGCGGCTGCGCATGCTGCGCGAGGCCGGCTGGACGGCGCTGAGCGTGCCGCGCGGCGCCGCGCTGAACGATCTGTGGCGGCAGGCGGACCGGGAACGCTCGGGTCTGACCGCCGTCGGCGGGGAGGCCCTGGGATGAGCGGGCGGGCACGACTGGCCCTGTGCGCCGCCGCGGCCACACTGATGGCCTCCTGCGCGCTGCTGCCCCTGGTGGCCGAGCCGACCTGGCTGCTGCAACTGGTGCCGCTGGTGGCCGTGCAGACCGGGGTGGGCGCGGCGGCCCGGCGGGTCCCGCTGGGCCGGCCCCTGACGGTGGCGGCGCAGGCACTGGTCACCCTGATGCTGCTGACGCTGGTGTTCGCACGGGAGCACGCCCTCGCCGGGCTGGTCCCCGGGCCGGACACCTTCCGGTACCTCGCCGAGCTGCTCCAGCAGGGTGCGGACGACGTCAGCCAGTACGCCATACCGGCACCGCTCACCAACGGCATCAAGCTGATGCTGATCGGCGGCGTGCTGCTGATCGGCCTGCTGGTGGACACGATCGCGGTGACCTTCCGCAGCGCGGCCCCGGCCGGGCTGCCGCTGCTCGCGCTGTACTCGGTGGCCGCCGGACTGTCCGACGGCGCCGCCGACTGGCTGTGGTTCCTGGTGGCGGCGGCCGGCTATCTGATGCTGCTGCTCGCGGAGGGCCGGGACCGGCTCGCGCAGTGGGGCCGGGTCTTCGGCGGCGCGCCCGCACGCCGGGCTCACCGGATCCCGGCGTCGCGGCGCCCGTGCGCACCGGCCGCCGGATCGGCGCGGTCGCCCTCGGAGTGGCCCTGCTGGTGCCGGCGGCCCTGCCCGCGATGCAGGGCGGACTGCTGGACGCGGCGGGCACCGGCGTGGGGGCGGGCAACGGCAACGGGGGCACGATCTCCGCGGTCAACCCGCTGGTGTCCCTGCGCGACAGCCTGAACACCGACAACGACCGGCGGGTGCTGTCGCTGCGGACGAGCACGAGCGACATCTCGGACCTGTATCTGCGGATCGTCTCCCTCGACGAGTTCGACGGCACCACGTGGACGCCCGCCCGGCGGCATGTCGTCGGGGTGCCGGACGAGCTGCCCACACCCGTCGGCCTGGGCACGGACGTCAAACGCGGCAAGGTGCGGACGACGGTCACGGCGGCGGACTGGTACGCGCAGAACTGGCTGCCGATGCCCTACCCGCCGAGCGAGGTGAAGGTCGCCGGCCGCTGGCGCTACGAGCCCGTCGGGATGACGGTCGTCGGCGACCACGGCCAGAGCACCCGCGGGCAGACGTACCAGGTGACCAGCCTGAACGTACGGCCGACCGCGGAGCAGCTGGCGGACGCCCCGGAGCCGCCGGCGGCCCTGGAGCGCGCGTACACCCGGGTGCCGTCCTCGCTGCCCAAGGAGGTCTCCCGCACCGCGAAGGAGATCGCCTCGGGCGCGAAGAGCCACTACGAGGAGGCCGTCCGACTCCAGGACTACTTCGCCGTCAACGGCGGATTTCAGTACGACACCTCGGTGAAGGTCGGCCGCGGTCCGAACGCCATCGTGAACTTCCTGGAGCAGAAGGAGGGCTTCTGCGTCCACTTCTCCTTCGCGATGGCGGCGATGGCCCGCACCCTCGGCATCCCGGCGCGGGTCGCGGTGGGCTTCGCGCCCGGCACTCCGCAGGCCGACGGCACGGTGTCGGTGAGCGAGAGGGACGCGCACGCCTGGCCGGAGCTGTACTTCGAGGGCATCGGCTGGACCCGCTTCGAGCCGACCCCGACCCGCGGCACCACGCCGTCGTACACCCAGTCGGACACCCCCGGCGACGCGCTTCCGGACCCGGCCCTGCCGTCGAAGAACGCGTCGTCGGAGCCTTCGGCGGCCGCCTCGCCCAGCGAGAGCTGCGCGAACGAGCTGCGCCGGCTGCAGGCCTGCGACAGCCCGTCGGCCGCGGCGGCCCCGCACCCCGGGAACGGCGGGCCGAGCCCCTGGTGGCTGCTGCTCGTGCCGGGGGTCCTGGTGGCACTCGCGATCCCGCTGTCCCCGCTGCTGTGGCGGGAGCGGACGCGGTCCCGGAGACTGGGCGGACACCCGCGGACGCCCGAGGGCGCGGCCGCGCACACGCTGGCCGTCTGGCAGGAGCTGACCGACAGCGCCTGGGACCACGGCATCCCGCCGGACGAGTCGCTGACCCCGCGTGGTGCGGCCGCCCGGCTCGTGCGGCTCGGGCATCTGGACCCGGCCGACGGGGCGTCGGTGCACCGGGTCGCCGACGCGGTGGAGCAGGTGCTCTACGCTCCCCGGCCGAGCCCCGGCGCGGGTCTGGCGCAGGACGTGCGCCGGGCGATCGGCGCACTGGCGGGCAACGTGAGCACCGGGACCCGGCTGCGGGCGCTGTTCCTGCCCCGCTCGGCCGCACGGGTGCTGTGGGCGGTGTCGGACCGCTGGTCGGCGCTCAGGGCCCGGGCCGCCGCGGTCCGGCCGCCGCTGCGCCGGCCGTCGGGACAGCAGAACTAGGGCCCGTGGCCGCCGCCCGCTCTCCCCGGGCGCGGGCGGCGGCCACGGGCCGGCGGGGACCGGTCGCGCCCGAGGAGACGGCCGGCCCACCACGGAGCGGACACGGCCGGGGCCGGCCGCCCCGGAGCACGTCCGAGGGGTGACCACCTGCCGGTGGTCACCCCTCGGGTGCGTCTGTCGTCGTTCTGGAGAACCGCGGGTCAGTGGCCCTGTTCGTCCCGGCGGCGCTGCCAGCGCTCCTCGATCCGGTCCATCATGGAGCGCTTCGGCCGTGCCTGGCGGCGAGCGGCGCCCGCGGGCTGCTCCCCCGGTTTCGGCGCCTTGCGCCATCCGGTGACGGCGAGCACGGCACAGCCCAGCATGACGAGGAAACCCACCACGCTGACCCAGATCAGCTGCGCGACCATTCCGGCCATGAGGAGCGCGATACCCACGAGGAAGCCTGCGACCGCCTGGTAGACCCGACGCCGGGTGTACGTGCGCAGTCCGCTTCCCTCAAGCGCCGACGCGAACTTGGGATCTTCGGCGTACAGCGCTCGCTCCATCTGCTCGAGCATGCGCTGCTCGTGCTCCGAGAGCGGCACGGAGTCCTCCTCATCGTGCAGTCGCCGGGGCGACCCGGGGGGTCCCTTCAGGATAGGCAGGGAATCGCCCCCGTGAAACCCGCCCCACTACGCCAGTTGACCAATCGGAACCCGTCATGACGACCCCGACTCGCTGAGGCTTCCATTCCCCGGCGGCCGACCCGTCATGCCGGGCGGTGTACCTCGATCATACGGCGCAAACCCCTCGATCGGGGGGCTTGTGGCGTACTCCATCCGCCGCCGAGCCCCTGATCAGCGGCGGGGTCCCGGCAGTGCGCTCATGCCCCGGCCGCACCCGGCGTCTCGCCCAGCACATGCAGCTGGGTCGCGACGGAGCGGAAGGCGGGCAGTTCGGCCGCGGCGGCCTCCAGCTTGAGGAGCGCGTCGCGGGCTCCGGGCTCGGTGTCGACCAGGACGCCGGGCACTAGGTCGGCGAAGACCCGCACGCCGTGCACGGCCCCGACCTTCAGGCCGGCGCTCTCCACCAGCTCGGTGAGCTGCTCGGCGGTGAAGCGGCGCGGCATCGGGTCACCGGTGCCCCAGCGGCCGTCCGGGTCCGCGAGGGCCTGCTTGGCCTCGGTGAAATGACCGGCGAGGGCGCGGGCGAGCACGGCACCGCCGAGGCCGGCGGCGAGCAGGCTGAGGACGCCCGCGGGCCGCAGGGCGGCGACGGCGTTGCGCAGGCCCTCGGCCGGGTCGTCGACGTACTCCAGGACGCCGTGGCACAGCACGACGTCGTAGCCGCCGCGCTCGGCCACGTCGAAGAGGCCGAGGGCGTCCCCCTGGACGCCCTTGACCCGGTCGGCGACGCCGGCCTCCGCGGCACGGCGCTCCAGCGCGAACAGGGCGTTCGGGCTGGGGTCGACCACGGTGACCCGGTGGCCGAGGCTGGCGACGGGCACGGCGAAGTTGCCGCTGCCGCCTCCGGTGTCGAGGACGTCCAGCGCGTCCCGCCCCGTGGCCTTGACCCGGCGGTCGAGAGCGTCCTGCAGGACCTCCCAGACCACGGCGGTACGGAGGGAGGCGCGGGGGCGCATCGGGTCCGACACGGCAGTTGACTCCTCGGCAGGACGGAAGGCTTCAGGCGACCTCCACCCTATTGCCTTCGCCGCCGGAGCCGGTCACCGCGGCCGTGGACGGCCGGTGCGTCTCGTACGGCGGACCTCCGGTGATCAGCCCGCGTCCGGAAGGTCACCGCGCGCGCCCGGTCCGTCGCGCTCGCCGGCCTCCTGGCGGGGCTGGGGCAGGACCGGCTGGAGGACCAGCATCCGCTCGACGAGGCGGAGGAACATCGCCACGTCACGTATGAGGTCGTCGGCGTCCCGCCGGCCGGCCGCGCCCTGGATGCCGGCCTCGGCGCGGGCTCGGCGGGCGGCACCGGCGGCGAACAGCGCGCTCCACTCGGTCAACTCGGGGCGATCTCGGGCAGGACCTCCCAGGCGCTGCGGATCCTGGCCCGGCGGCGGGGGGACGTCTCGGGGCGGCCGCGGGCGGCGAGCACCGCGGCGGCGGTGCGCAGGGCGGCGAGGTGGGCCGTCGCGTAGCGCTCGTTCGGCGTCTGAAGGACGGCGGCCTCCTCCAGGCCGGAGCGGGCCTGGGCGAGCAGGTCGAGGGCGGCGGGCGGGGCCGTGGCCCGGCGGAGCACGGGGTGCACGTCGCTCGCCGGGCCGGTCAGTGAGGGGGCAGGGCCGGTGGCGCGGCGCCGGTGGGCGGCGGCTGCGGACGAGTTGGCCATGACGAACCTCCTGTCGTCTGGGTGACGGCACAGGTGCCGTATGTGCCCATCGTGAGGTATGCCACTGACAATCCGTTCTGACCTGGGGTTTTGCTTCGATCGAAGGTTCGGGCGTATTTTTGCACTGACCAGTCAGTTCAAATTTGCCACAGGGGGGCTTGTGGACGGCGTGGACGTCACGGCCGAAGGCCTCGGGCTCGAAGGGCCGCGGGGGTGGGCCTTTCGCGGCATCACCCTCGACGCGCAGCCCGGATCACTGATCGCGATCGAGGGACCGTCCGGCTCCGGCCGCACGTGTCTGCTGCTCGCGCTCACGGGACGGATGAAGCCCACCGAAGGAGTGGCCGCCGTCGGCGGGTTCAAACTCCCCCGGCACATGGCGGCGTTGCGCCGCGTGGCGGCGGTGGCCAACGTGGCCGGGGTGACCGACCTCGACCCGGCCCTGACCGTGGGCGAGCACCTGCGCGAACGGGCCCTGCTGCAGAGCCGGTTCGGCGACTCGCTGCGCGAGGTGCTGCGGCCCCGCGCCCGGCGCGGGCACCCGGCGCGGCTGCGGATCGACGCGGCCCTCGCGGCCGCCGGGCTCGATCCGGAGACGCTGCCCAAGGGCTCCCGGACGGCCGTGCGCGACCTGGAGCGGCTCCAGGAGCTGCGCCTGTCCGTCGCCCTCGCCCTGCTGGGCCGGCCCCGGCTGCTCGGTGTGGACGACATCGAGACGAAGCTCTCGGACGCCGAGCGCGCCGAGGTCTGGGACCTGTTGCGGTCCCTCACGCGCGCGGGGACGACGGTCGCGGTCGTGTGCCGCACCGCTCCCGAGGGCTGCGTCACCGTGTCGACCGCGCCGGAGGACGCCGGGCGGAAGGACACCGCGGCCGAGCCGGAGGCGGCCGACACCGCCACGGCCCCGGACGCAGGGCAGGAGCCGGGCACCACCGGGCCGGACACCACCGAGCCGGACACCGCAGACTCGGACACCGCAGACCCGGACACCGCCGAGCCGGGCACCACCGGGCCGGACACCGAAGCGAAGAAGGAGGGGACCGGCGATGCGCTCACCGAGGCTGGCCGCGCTTGAGCTGAGGCGTTTCGGACGGGGGAAGCTGCCCCGCGCCGCCCTGGTCGCGCTGCTCGTGCTGCCCCTGCTCTACGGCGCCCTGTACCTGTGGTCGTTCTGGGACCCCTACGGCCGCCTGGACCGCATCCCGGTGGCCCTGGTGAACGACGACAAGGGCGCCACGGCGGGCGGCAGGAAGATCACCGCGGGCGACGACATCGTCGACGGGCTGCGCGACAGCCGGACCTTCGAGTGGCACGAGGTCGACGCCGACGAGGCCCGCAAGGGGGTCGAGGACGGCACCTACTACCTGTCGCTGACCATGCCGGCCGACTTCAGCGGCCGGATCGCGTCCAGTTCGGGCGACTCCCCCGAGACCGGCGCGCTCCAGGTGCGCACCAACGACGCGAACAACTACATCGTCGGCCAGATCTCCCGCACCGTCTTCAGCGAGGTGCGCCGGGCCGCGTCCACGAAGGCCTCCCGGGGCTTCCTGGACAAGATCTTCGTGTCCTTCTCCGACATCCACGACAAGACCGTCACGGCCGCCCACGGCGCCGACAAGCTGAACTCCGGCATCGGGAAGGCGGAGAAGGGCTCCAAGGACCTCGCCGACGGCCTGAAGGACGCCAAGGGCGGCAGCGGCAAGCTGGCCACGGGATTGACGAAGCTGGACAAGGGCTCCGGGGACCTCCAGACCGGTGCCCGGCAGGTCGCCGACGGCACCCAGCGGCTCGCCGACAAGGTCAACCCCGTCTACGCCGAGGCCGGCCCGTTCCTGAAGACCAACGAGAAGACCATCGGGGACACCGCCAGACTGGTCGCCGACTCGGCCGGGACGGTCAAGGACAACCTCGACGTCCTCGTGAAGCACGCGCCGGGCGCCGCGAAGGCCGCCCACGCCTCCGCCGCCGTCCTCGACAAGATCTACGCGGCGCGCTGCGAGACCGCCGCCCTCCCCGACCCGGCATGCCCGGAACTGAAGCGGGCCAAAACCGCCGCCGACGACGTGGCCGACGTCTCCGACGACCTGAACACGCTCATCGCGGACCAGGACGGCGACCTGAAGACGATGCGGGACAACCTCGGCACGCTCCAGAAGCAGGCGCGCGCCCTGGAGGCCCGCGCACCGCACCTCTACGAGGACGTCGACGACGCCGTCAAGAAGATCAACAAGCTGAACACCGGCGCCCACCAGGTCGCCACCGGGGCCGAGAAGCTGCACACCGGACTGGGTACGGCACACACCGGCGCGGTCGCCCTGGACAAGGGCATCGGCACCGCCGCATCGGGCGCCCAGACCCTGAACGGCGGCCTGTTCAAGCTGTCCGACGGATCGGGGAAGCTGGCCGGCGGCCTGCACGACGGTGCGAAGAAGATCCCGGACTACGGCAAGCAGGACCGCGACCGGCGCACGGACGTGATGGCCGACCCGGTCCAGCTGGCCTCCCGGGACCTGCACAAGGCCCCCAACTACGGCACCGGGTTCGCCCCGTACTTCATCCCGCTGTCCCTGTGGGTCGGCGCGATGGTGGCCTACATGCTGATCCCGCCGCTCAACCGGCGCGCCCTGGCGGCCGGTTCCTCCTCCTGGCGGATCGCGCTGGCCGGCTGGCTGCCGGTGGCCGCGGTGGGCGTGCTCCAGGTGGGCGCGCTGATGGCCGTACTGCACTGGGCGATCGGTCTGCAGATGCTGCGCGCGGCCGGCACCGTCGGGTTCCTGTTCCTGGTCACCGCCTCGTTCGCGGCGATCGTGCAGTGGCTGAACGCCCGGTTCGGCGCGGCCGGCCGGATCCTCGTCCTCGCCCTGCTGATGCTCCAGCTGACCTCGGCGGGCGGCACGTACCCCGTGCAGACCAGTCCGGGCTTCTTCAACGCGATCCACCCCTACCTGCCGATGAGCTACATCGTGGAGGCGCTGCGCCGGCTGATCACGGGCGGCGGGCTCGGTCCGGTCTGGCAGGCGTGCGGCGTGCTCGTCGTGTTCACCGCGGGAGCGCTGGCGCTGACCGCCCTCGCGGCCCGGCGCCGGCAGGTGTGGACGCTGGACCGGCTGCACCCGGAGCTGAGCCTGTGATCCCCGAAGCGTCCCTGCACGCGCGCGTACCTGTGACAATCGGGACCATGGAAAGCAGCAGCACCAGGTCCGGCGGCAGCACGCGCCGCGAGGCCACCCGGCAGAAGCTCTACGAGGCGGCCGTCACGCTCATCGCCGAACAGGGCTTCTCCGCGACCACGGTGGACGAGATCGCCGAGCGGGCCGGCGTTGCGAAGGGCACGGTCTACTACAACTTCGCGAGCAAGTCGGTCCTCTTCGAGGAGCTGCTGCGGCACGGCGTGGGCCTGCTCACCGCCTCGCTGCGGGAGGCGGCGGAGCGGACGGCCGCCGAGGGCGGCAGCAGGGTGGACGCGCTGGACGCGATGGTCCGCGCGGGTCTGGTCTTCATCGACCGCTACCCGGCCTTCACCCAGCTGTACGTGGCGGAGTTGTGGCGCACCAACCGGGCCTGGCAGTCCACGCTGATGGTGGTCCGGCAGGAGGCCGTCGCGGTGGTCGAGGGGGTGCTGCGCGAGGGCGTGGCGGCCGGGGAGTTCAGCGACGAGATCGACGTCCAGCTGACGGCGGCGGCGCTGGTCGGCATGGTCCTGGTGGCCGCCCTGGACTGGAAGTCCTTCCAGCCGGAGCGCTCCCTGGACGACGTGCACGCGGCCCTGTCCCGGCTGCTTCAGGGCCGGGTCAGCGGCAGGGACTGAGCGCCGGGACACCCTCGGCGCACGGGAAGGCACCGGTCCGCTGCCGGACCGGCGCCTTCCGCTCCCCCGTGCTCTCCCGCACTCCCCCGTACGGTCCTCCCCCGACGGCCCCGCGGGCGGCCGTCCCCGGGTCCCCCGACCCGCTTCCGCCGACGGATCGGCGGAAGGAGTGGCGAGGAGGCGGGACACCGTTCCGCCGCCCCGTGCCGGCGGTGCCGGGGCCCCGCCCCTTGCCGTGCCTCCACTGTCCCGTCCGCGAGGGCCCGCGCCCATCCGCGCGCGTACTCATCTCGCGGACTAGGTACGGGTACTCAGCCCTCCGCGCGCGTGCCCTGCCCCGCGGGGCGCCGGCTGGCTACGATCGCCTCCGTGTCCGTACTCCCCCTGGTCTTCACCAGCGGCTGGGCCAGCGGCATCAACGCGTACGCGGTGGTGCTGCTGCTCGGCCTGTTCGGCATGACGGGCGTGAGCGACGACGTCCCGCAGACGTTGCAGCACCCCGAGGTGCTGATCGTCGCGGGCGCGCTGTTCGTGTGCGAGGCGGTCGCCGACAAGATCCCGTACGTCGACTCGGTGTGGGACTCCGTGCACACGGTGGTCCGGCCGCTCGCGGGTGCCTGGGTGGGCGCGCTGCTCGCCGGGCAGAGCGGTTCGGTCTCGGACGTGGCCGCGGGGCTGATCGGCGGCTCGACCGCGCTGGCCAGTCACACCGTCAAGGCCGGGACCCGCATGGCGGTCAACACCTCGCCGGAACCGTTCAGCAACTTCGTACTGAGCCTCGCCGAGGACCTCGGGGTGGCCGGCGTCGTGTCGTTCGCGATGTTCCACCCGGAGGCCGCGGCCGTCGTCGCGGCCGTCCTGCTGGCCGGCGGTCTGCTGACGCTGTGGTTCCTCGTGTCGCGCATCCGGCGCTTCCTGCGCCGCAGGGCCCAGCGCCGGGAGGAGCGGCGCCTGGCCTCGCGGGCGCCCTGACCTGCGCCCCCGACCCGCGCCGGGCCGCCCGCCGACCGGGGTGTCGGTGGCGGTCGATAAAGTCACCGGCATGGCACGGATTGCGGTGATCGGCGCCGGGATGGGCGCGATGGCGGCCGCTGCCCGGCTGGCCGTCGCGGGCCACCGGGTGGCGGTGTACGAGCGCACGGAGACGTACGGCGGTGCGGTGCGCCGGTTCGAGCGGGACGGGTTCGCCTTCGACACCGGGCCCGGGCTGCTGACCCTCCCCGCCGTGTACCGCGATCTGTTCGTCAAGACCGGCAAGGAGCCGCTGGAGGACCGCGTCGAGCTGGTCCAGGTCGACCCGGCCGCACGGCACGTCTTCGCCGACGGCACCGACGTGTCCCTGCCGAACGCCTCGCGCGCGGGAGTCGTCGCGGCCCTCGACGAGGCACTGGGCGGGGGTGCCGGCGAGCGCTGGGGCGACTTCCTGGTGCGGGCCCGCGAGACCTGGGACCGCACGCGCCGGCCGCTGCTGGAGGAGCCGCTGTGGCCGAACTGGCAGGTGCTGGAAGGGAAGGAGCCCTATCCGGGCGTGCCGTACAAGCGGTTCCTGCGCACCCGCCGCGCGCTCAGACTGCACGAGATCGGTGACCGGGAGCTGCACGACCCCCGCCTGGCGGCGCTGCTCGCGGACTGCGCGCTCGCGTACGGCGTCGATCCCGGGACGGCCCCGGCGAGCGCGGCCGTGCTGCCCTACATGGAGCACGCCTTCGGCACCTGGTACGTGCGTGGTGGCGTCCGGGAGCTGGCCCGCGCGGTGTACGAGCGGTGCCTGGAGCGGCGGGTGGAGTTCGCCTTCGGCGCGGAGGTCACCCGGGTGCTGGAGGCGGGGGGCCGGGCGGCCGGCGTGGAGCTGGCGGACGGGACGGCGGCCGAGGCGGACTTCGTCGTCGGCACGGGCCCCTGGCGGCTGGGCGGCATGCTCCCGAGCAGGGACCTCTACGGCGCCGGGGACGTGCCGGCGGAGCGCGAGGACCGCTACCCGGGCCGGGTGGTGGTGTGCCTGGCACTGCGCGGCGCACGCGAGCCCGGCGCCGTGCACCGCACGGTGGTGCACGCGGCGGACGGCGAGGGTGATCTCGATCTGTTCCGGCACGGGGTGCCGCCCGAGCTGCCGACGGTCCTGGTGGACCGCCCGGACGACCCGGCCCTGCGTCCCGGCCCGGACCACGAGTCCGTGGTGCTGACGGCGACCGTGCCGGCGGCGACGGAGTACGACTGGGCCGCGCCGGGCGCCGCCGCCGCCTTCGCGGACCGGATGGCCGCCGCCGCCGAGCGCGCGGTGCCGGGGCTGCGCGAGCGGTTGCTGTGGCGCGAGATCCGTACGCCCCTGGACACCGAGCGGGAGACGGGCGCGAAGGGCGGTGCGGTGCCGCCGCCCGCGCTGGCCGCGCCGGAGGGTGTGCTGCACCCGGCCAACGCCACCGCGATGCCGGGCCTGTTCGCCGCCGGCGGCTGGTCCCACCCGGGCGGCGGTCTGCCGCACGCGGGCATGTCGGGAGCGCTGGTGGCCGGACTGATCGTGGAGGGCCCGGAGTTCCGCGGTTCGCGGTGAGCGGGGGCCCGGCGGCTCAGAAGCGGTACTGCTCGTCGTACCCGGCGCCGGGCTGCGTCTGCTGCCCGCCCGCCTGGTAGGGGTAGGGCTGCTCCTGCGGGAGTTCGCCGCCGTAGTTCTCGTCGGTGCGCTGCTGCGGCACCCACACCCCGCCGGCCGGCGTCTGCTGGTAGCCGCCGGTGGCGTACGGGTCCTGGGTGTAGCCCTGCTGGCCGTACTGCTGCGCGTAGCCCGGGTCGTACGCGGCGTCCCCGTAGGACTGGCTGCCGATGTACGGGTCGGAGTAGTTGGCGTAGCCCTGCTGGCCCGCGTCGTAGCCGGCGTAGCCCTGCTGCTGGCCGTAGCCGGAGTAGTCGTAGGCGTAGGCCTGCTGTCCGTCGCCCTGGGGCTGGCCGGCGTTCGCGTAGGCGGTGTCGCCGTAGACGCCGTAGTTGCCGGTGTCGTCGGGCATGGGCTGCGGCTCGTAGACGGCGGTCGACTCGGCGGCGGTGGGCTCGGCGGAGCGGGCCGGGGTGAAGACGTCGTCGCGGTCGTAGTCGTCGTCGCCGTAGGCGGGGCGCTCGGGGCCGTGGTCGGCATCCCGGTCGTCGCCCGTCGCGTCCGCGGACGGCTCGGGGTCCGCCTCGTACCGCTCGGCCCGGCCGCGGCGCCGCTTGCTGCCGCCCGGCTCGTCGTCCTCGCCGTCGGGGCGCTTGACCGCCCAGCCCGCGGCGAACCCGCGGCGGAAGGACAGGGTGACGTAGGTCTGCCCGAGGGCGAAGGCGATCGCGCCCAGGCCGATCACGATGACGGACGGCATGAGCACGCCGAGCACGACACCGAGGAAGCCGACGAAGGCCAGCAGCCGCCAGCGAAGCCGCGCCTTGTACTGCAGCAGCACCTCGCCCAGCAGCCACAGTGCGACGACGCCGAACGCGATGTAGAGGACCGTCCAGCCCATGTACGCCCCTCTCCCAGTGGCCGCTACGCAGTGTGTCGTATCGCGGTGCGGCCGGTCTAGGCCTGCGGGGGGTGGTGCAGGCCCAGGTTCTCGTAGATTTCCAGGGTCGCCGTGGAGTTGTTGAGCGTGATGAAGTGCAGTCCGGGCACTCCCTCGGCCAGCAGCCGTGCGCAGAACTCCGTGGCGAACTCGATACCGATCGAGCGTACCGCCGCCGGATCGTCCTTCGCTGTGAGGATCCGCTCTTTCAGGGCGTCGGGGAAACTGGCGTTGCTGAGCTTGGGCAGCCGCTCCAGCATCTTCACGCTGGTGACCGGCAGGACCTCGGGGATGACCGGGGTGTCGCAGCCGGCGGCCGCGACCCGGTCGCGCAGCCGCAGATACGACTCCGGCCGGAAGAACATCTGTGTGATGGCGTAGTCGGCACCCGCCCGGCACTTGTCCACGAAGTGCTGGACGTCGGTGTCCCACTGCGAGGACCGCGGGTGCATCTCCGGGAACGCGGCGACGCCCACGCAGAAGTCGCCCGACTCCTTGATGAGCCGTACGAGTTCGGCGGCGTAGGTCAGGCCCCGCGGATGCGGGACCCATGCGCCCATGGGGTCGCCGGGCGGGTCGCCGCGCACGGCGAGCATGTTGCGGATGCCCGCGTCCGCGTACTGGCCGATGATGTTGCGCAGTTCCGCGATGGAGTGGTCGACAGCCGTGAGGTGGGCGACCGGGGTGAGCGTAGTGTCCGCGACGATCTGCTCGGTCTCCTTGACCGTGCCCGCGCGGGTCGAGCCGCCGGCGCCGTAGGTCACGGAGACGAAGTCGGGAGCGACCGCCTCGACCCGCCGGAGCGCGCTCCACAGGTTCCGCTCGCCCTTGGGGGTCTTCGGCGCCGAGAACTCGAACGAGTACGTCGTCTTTCCGGTGGCGAGGATGTCGCGCACGGTGCGGGCGCGATCAGTCCTGGTGGATGCGGTTCCGAGGGCCATATGGGCAGGTTAGCCAGGGGTGGGCGGTACCCCAACCGGACGCCGGTAATTTGGCTGATTTGTCGGCTTGCTGTCCACCCATTGGACAGAATCCCGGACAGTGGCCGCCCGCGGCGCCCTCAGAGCTGCCGCAGCCGCTTCGCGAACTCCGCCGCCGCGGCACCCGGGTCCGCCGCCTCGGTGAGGGCGCGGACCACGACCACCCTGCGGGCGCCGGCGTCCAGCACCTGGTCCAGGTTGGCGAGGTCGATCCCGCCGATGGCGAACCAGGGGCGGTCGGTGCCGAGGCCGGCGGTGTACCGGACCAGGTCGAGCCCGGGCGCGTGACGGCCGGGCTTGGTGGGGGTGGGCCAGCACGGGCCGGTGCAGAAGTAGTCCACGCCGTCCTGCTCGGCGGCCGCGGCGGCCTCGGACTCGGCGTGCGTGGAACGGCCGATCAGGACGTCGTCGCCGAGGATCGCTCGGGCCGCGGGGACCGGCAGGTCGCCCTGGCCGAGGTGCAGCACCCCGGCACCGGCCGCGTGCGCGACGTCCGCCCGGTCGTTGACCGCGAGCAGCTTGCCGTGCCGGGCGCAGGCGTCCGCGAAGACCCGGAGGGTCTCCAGCTCCTCGGCGGCTTCCATGCCCTTCTCGCGCAGCTGCACGATGTCGACACCGCCGGCCAGGACCGCGTCCAGGAAGCCGGCGAGGTCGCCCCGGTCCCTGCGGGCGTCCGTGCAGAGGTACAGACGGGCGTCGGCGAGGGCGGCGCGGGCGGTGTCGGACATGCGTGGGTCCCCCCGTGATCGGTCTACCTGCTGGTTCTCGGGTGGCGTGCGGGCCCGGGGCACGCACGCCACCCCCCTGGTGCGGCTGGGCTCAGACGGCGAGCGCCTGGGCGCGGCGCTTCACCTCCGTGCCGCGATTCTCGCTCAGGGCCTGCGCGGGAGTGCCGGGCAGGGTGGGGTCGGGGGTGAAGAGCCACTCGATCATCTCTTCGTCCGTGAAGCCGTCGTCCCGCAGGAGCGTCAGGGTGCCGGTCAGGCCCTTGACGACCTTGTCCCCGTCGATGAAGGCGGCGGGGACGTGCAGCGCCCGGTTCTCACCACGGCGTACGGCGATCAGCTGGCCCTCCTTGACCAGCTGCCGCACACGCGTCACCTCGACGCCGAGCTGTTCGGCGATGTCGGGGAGGGTGAGCCAGGCGGGGACGAGAGCATCGATCTTTGCGTCAATCTCGGTCACGAGTCCTAGGGTAGGCGCTCCGTCCGGGGTGCCGCTCGATGCCGACGGCCGACCGCGGCGCCGGTCAGTCGGCCGTGGCGTTCTTCAGGGGGCGGGCCGGATCGGTCAGGGCCTCGGGGTCCATACGGCGGCCCGCCTCGATCAGGCGGCGGCCCTGGGCCAGGTCGCGGGGCCGGCCCACCGCCAGCAGCGCCACCAGCCGGCCCTCGCGCAGCCAGCACACCGACCAGGCGGGTCCGGCCGGGTCGCCGCGCCACACCAGGCGGTCCGCCGCTGCGTGGTGCCCGGCGTACTGCACGAAGCGGCCGAACTGCTCGGACCAGAAGTACGGCACCGGGTCGTAGAGCGCCGGGGTCTCGCCGAGGATGTTCGCGGCGACCGTCCGGGGCCCCTGGAGGGCGTTGTCCCAGTGGTGGACGAGCAGCCGCTCGCCGTAGCGGGCGGAGGGGAAGGAGGCGCAGTCGCCGACCGCGTACACGTCCTCGGCCCCGGTGCGCAGGCGGGCGTCCGCGACGACCTCGCCGTGCGGCCCCAGTTCGATGCCGGAGCCGGCCAGCCAGCCGGTGGCCGGCCGGGCGCCGATGCCGACGACGACGGCGCCCGCGGGCAGCCGGGTGCCGTCGGTCAGCACCACCGCGCCCGGTTCGACGCGCTCCACGCGCGCGCCGGTGCGCAGGTCGGCGCCGCTGTCGGCGTACCAGGCGGCCATGGGCGCGGCCACCTCGGCGGGCAGGGCGCCCGCGAGCGGCCGGTCGGCGGCCTCGACGACGGTCACCGCGCAGCCCGCCTCCCGGGCGGCCGTGGCGAACTCGGCGCCGATCCAGCCGGCGCCGACGACCACGATGTCGTGCTGCCGGAGCAGCACGGGCCGCAGCCGTTCGGCGTCGTCCAGGGTGCGCAGCAGATGCACGCCGGGTACGCCCTCCGTGCCGGGCAGGGTGACGGGTTCGGCCCCGGTGGCCAGGACCAGGACGTCGTAGGGCACCGGGCCCGCCTCGGTGTCCAGCACGCGTTCGGCGGGGCGCAGGCCCTGTGCCTCGCAGCCGAGGCGCAGCTCGACGCCGAGGGACTCGAAGTCGACGTCGAAGGCGGAGCCCTCGGCCGTGCCGAGCAGCACGGCCTTGGACAGCGGCGGCCGGTCGTACGGCTGGTGCGGTTCGGCGCCGATGACGGTCACGGCTCCCTTGAAGCCCTGTTCCCGCAGGGCGACCGCGGTCTGCACCCCGGCCATGCCCGCGCCCACGACGACCACGCGCCGTTCCTGTGACGTGCCCTGTTGCGGTGTCTGCTCGCTCACCCGATCACCATAGACAACTGACGAAACGTCAGTCAGGGGGCGTGCTCGGTGACCTGCTCCACAACGCTCGTACCGCTGCCCGCGGCGGACTCCCACTCCCAGGTCTCCGCCAGCCGCAGCCGGCCGTCGGGCAGCTCCACGACGGTGGACACGCAGTGCCCGCCGGCCGTGGTCCCGTCGGTGCGCAGCTGCACGTACCGGAAGTCCAGCCGGTCGCCCTCGCGGGTCCCGACCAGATGGCCGCGCACGACCTCGCCGCCCGCGTACTCCGCCCAGATGCGGCCGTCCGTCTCGTGGTAGGCGAACCGGGTGCGGGTACCCACCTGACCTGGGGCCTGGTCCGCGACGGGGGCGAAAATCAGACCGTCGAGCGAGCGGTGCATGACGGAGGGCTCCCTTACGGGTGACGAGCGGGACGGACTAGGGTGGCCACCGTACAAGCACTCGCGGGAGCCTGGACGCACCGGGCTGAGAGGGAGGCTGGCGGCCTCCGACCGTACGAACCTGATCCGGGTCATGCCGGCGAAGGGAGGGGCTGGACGCCCATGTCGTCACGTACGTCCGACGTCCTCGTCATCGGGGGCGGGATCATCGGTCTGGTCACGGCCTGGCGCGCGGCGCAGCGCGGGCTCACCACGGCGGTGGTGGACCCCGAGCCCGGCGGCGGGGCCGCACGGGTCGCGGCGGGGATGCTCGCCGCGGTCACGGAGCTGCACTACGGCGAGGAGACGCTGCTCGCTTTGAACCTGGAGTCCGCCCGCCGCTATCCCGGCTTCGCGGCCGAGCTCTCCGAGCTGACCGGCCACGACCTGGGCTACCGCCGGTGCGGCACCCTCGCGGTCGCCCTCGACGCCGACGACCGCGCGCACCTGCGGGAACTGCACGCGCTCCAGCAGCGCTCGGGCCTGGAGTCGGAGTGGCTGTCGGGGCGCGACTGCCGGCGTCTCGAGCCGATGCTGGCCCCCGGGGTGCGCGGCGGGCTGCGGGTCGACGGCGACCACCAGATCGACCCGCGGCGGCTGGCGACGGCCCTGGTGGCCGCGTGCGAGCACGCCGGGGTGGTGTTCCACCGCACCTGGGCCGAGCGGCTCGACGTCGTGCGCGAGCGGGCCGCCGGCGTCACCACGGCGGACGGCACCGAGCTGCGCGCGGAGCAGGTCGTCCTCGCCGGCGGAAGCATGAGCGGACGCCTCGCGGGCGTGCCGGACGCGCTGCTGCCACCGGTCCGGCCGGTGAAGGGGCAGGTGCTGCGGCTGGCCGTGCCCCGGCGGTTCGCCCCGTTCCTGAGCCGGACCGTGCGGGCCGTGGTCCGCGGCAGCCAGGTCTACCTCGTGCCGCGCGAGAACGGCGAGCTGGTCGTCGGCGCCACCACCGAGGAGCTGGGCTGGGACACGACGGTCACGGCGGGGGGCGTGTACGAGCTGCTGCGCGACGCCCACGAGCTGATCCCGGGCCTCACCGAGCTCCCGCTGACCGAGACCCGGGCCGGGCTGCGGCCCGGCTCCCCCGACAACGCCCCGCTGCTCGGCCCGTCCGGCCTGGACGGACTGCTGCTGGCCACCGGGCACTACCGCAACGGCGTGCTGCTCACACCGGTCACCGGGGACGTGCTGGCGCACGCGCTGGCCACCGGTGACCTCCCCGAGGAGGCCCGCCCGTTCACGCCCCAGCGTTTCACCGCCCCGCCGCCGGAGCGGCCCGCACGTCTCATGGAGCAGTCCGCATGACCCTCAGCCTCACCGTCTCCGTCAACGGGGAGCACCGGGAGATCGCCCCGGGCACCGCTCTCGACGCCCTCGTCCGCACCCTCACCGCGGCGCCCTCCGGGGTGGCCGCCGCCGTCAACGAGACGGTCGTGCCGCGCGGCCAGTGGGCGACCACCGCGCTCGCCGAGGGCGACCGCGTCGAAGTACTCACCGCAGTCCAGGGAGGCTGAACCGATGGCCGACGACCCCTTCGTGCTGGGCGGTGTGCACCTGGACTCCCGGCTGATCATGGGCACGGGCGGCGCGCCCAGCCTGGACGTGCTGGAGCGGGCGCTGACCGCCTCCGGCACCGGGCTGACCACGGTCGCGATGCGGCGGGTCGACCCGTCCGTGCACGGCTCGGTGCTGTCGGTGCTGGAGAAGCTGGGCATCCGCGTGCTGCCGAACACGGCGGGCTGTTTCACCGCCGGGGAGGCCGTGCTGACCGCGCGCCTCGCCCGCGAGGCACTGGGCACGGACCTGGTCAAGCTGGAGGTCATCGCCGACGAGCGGACCCTGCTGCCCGACCCGGTGGAGCTGCTGGACGCGGCGGAGACGCTGGTCGACGACGGCTTCACGGTGCTGCCGTACACGAACGACGACCCCGTCCTCGCGCGCAGGCTGGAGGACGTCGGCTGTGCCGCGGTGATGCCGCTGGGCTCCCCGATCGGATCGGGGCTCGGCATCCGCAATCCGCACAACTTCCAGCTCATCGTCGAGCAGGCGGGCGTACCGGTGATCCTGGACGCGGGCGCCGGTACGGCGTCCGACGTGGCGCTGGCGATGGAGCTGGGGTGCGCGGGTGTGATGCTCGCCTCCGCCGTGACGCGGGCGCAGGAGCCGGAGACGATGGCCGCGGCCATGCGGCACGCGGTCGAGGCCGGCCGGCTGGCCCGGCTGGCGGGGCGGATCCCGCGCCGCCACTTCGCCGAGGCCTCCTCCCCGGCCGAGGGGCGCGCGCACCTGGACCCCGAGCGCCCCGCCTTCCCGTCACCCGACAGTCACAGCTCTGCTGCATTCCGTCCCCACGACGGCGCAGCGGGTGGGAGCGCCGTTCACCCCTCGTAGACTCCCCTGCGTGGATACGACCCTTCAGGACCCCCTCGTCGGGCAGGTGCTCGACGGCCGTTACCGCGTCGAGGCGCGGATCGCGGCCGGCGGGATGGCCACGGTCTACCGGGCCCTGGACACCCGCCTGGACCGCGTCCTCGCGCTGAAGGTGATGCACCCGGCGCTCGCGACCGACGGCTCCTTCGTCGAGCGGTTCATCCGGGAGGCCAAGTCCGTCGCCCGGCTCGACCACCCCAACGTGGTGCAGGTCTTCGACCAGGGCACCGACGGGTCGTACGTGTACCTGGCGATGGAGTACATCGCCGGGTGCACCCTGCGCGACGTGCTGCGCGAGCGGGGGGCGGTGCAGCCGCGGGCCGCGCTGGACATCCTGGAGCCGGTGCTGGCCGCGCTCGGCGCCGCGCACCGGGCCGGGTTCGTCCACCGGGACATGAAGCCGGAGAACGTCCTGATAGGGGACGACGGCCGGGTCAAGGTCGCCGATTTCGGGCTGGTGCGCTCGGTGGACAGCGTGACGAGCACGACCGGTGCCGTCCTCGGGACGGTGTCGTACCTCGCTCCGGAGCAGATCGAGCAGGGCACCGCCGATCCGCGCGTCGACGTGTACGCGTGCGGTGTCGTCCTCTACGAGATGCTGACCGGTGAGAAGCCGCACTCCGGCGACTCCCCCGCCCAGGTGCTCTACAAGCACATACACGACGACGTGCCGCCGCCCTCGGCGCTCGTGCCGGGACTGCCGTACGAACTGGACGGGCTGGTCGCCTCGGCCACCGCGCGCGACCCGGACGTCCGCCCGCACGACGCCGTGGCGCTGCTCGCCCTGGTGCGCGGGGCCCGTCAGGGGCTGACCGCGGAGCAGCTGGACCGGCTGCCGCCGCAGGCGCTGACCGCGGAGCACGACATCGCCGAGGACCGGACGAGCGTGATCCCGCGCTCGCTGACCGTGCCCCGGCCGCTGCCCGTGAACGAGGACCCGGCCGAGGACGGCGTCCACCGCACCTCCCGGCTGCAGTCCCCGCCGCCGGGGCCGCCCCGCGGCTCTGCGGCGCGGCGGCCCCGGCGCGGGCTGCTGGCGGTGCTCGCGGCCGTGCTGCTGGTCTTCGGCGTGGGCGCC
This sequence comes from Streptomyces albidicamelliae, assembly GCF_025642175.1. Lineage (NCBI taxonomy): Bacteria > Bacillati > Actinomycetota > Actinomycetes > Kitasatosporales > Streptomycetaceae > Streptomyces > Streptomyces albidicamelliae. The sequence continues at coordinate 2,545,793 of NZ_CP106795.1, forward strand.
GGCGTCTGGTACATCAACTCGGGGCAGTTCACCGAGGTCCCCCCGCTGGTGACCAAGACGGAGGCACAGGCCGGACAGCGGCTGAAGGCCGCCGGTCTGGACGTCGGGAAGGTCGAGCGGGCCTACGACGACACCGTCGAGCGGGGCCGGGTCATCAGTAGCGACCCCTCTCCCGGCTCCCGCATCCGGGACAACGGTTCGGTGAAGCTCACCGTCTCGCTCGGCCCGGAGACGGTGAACGTGCCGGATCTGCGGGGGCAGCCGCTGGCGAAGGCGCGGGCGCGGCTGAAGGCGGACGCGCTGGAGCCGGGCATGGTCACCCGCCAGTTCAGCGACGACGTCGACAAGGGGTCCGTGATCGCCACGACGCCGGCCGCGGGCACCAAGCGGCACGCCGGCTCGGCGATCGCGCTGACCGTCAGCAAGGGCCGCGCGGTCCACGTCCCGGACGTCACCGGTGACGACCCGGACAGCGCCCGGCAGACGCTGACCGACGCCGGTCTGAAGGTCGAGATCGCCGCCGAGCCGATCACCTCGGAGGACTACGACAAGGGCAAGGTCGCCGCCCAGATCCCGGAGCAGGGCCGCGAGGCCGCCGAGGGCGACACGGTGAAGCTGACGCTGTCCAAGGGCCCGCCGATGATCCAGGTCCCGGACGTGGTCGGCGACAGCGTGGACGACGCCCACAAGGCCCTGGAGGGGGCCGGCTTCGAGGTGGACGAGGACCGCGGTCTGCTCGGACTGTTCGGCGACACCGTGAAGAAGCAGTCGGTGGCGGGCGGCGACCGGGCGCCCAAGGGGTCGACGATCACCATCACCATCCGGTGACGGGGGTCACCGGGACCGTGGTCCGGGGGCCGGAGCGGGCATGACACCCTGAACGGGTGAGTCCCGATCCCTCCCCCCTGCTCCCCCGCAACCCGGTGGGCGGCCATGTCCCGGTGGCCGGCGGCCTGCACTCCGTGGGCCTGTCGTACGCCCGCGACCTGAAGGCGGAGACCGTGCAGGTCTTCGTCGCGAACCCGCGCGGCTGGGCCACGCCCGCCGGGAACCCGCGGCAGGACGAGGCGTTCCGCGCGGCGTGCGCCGAGGAGTCGATCCCGGCGTACGTGCACGCTCCCTACCTGATCAACTTCGGCTCGCACACCGAGGCGACGGTGGAGCGGTCGGTGGAGTCGCTGCGCCACTCGCTGCGGCGCGGCCGGGAGATCGGCGCGCTGGGCGTCGTCGTGCACACCGGCAGCGCGACCGGCGGGCGGCCGCGGGAGGTGGCGCTGAAGCAGGTGCGGGAGCGCCTGCTGCCGGTGCTGGACGAGCTGACCCACGACGACGATCCGTACCTGCTGCTGGAGTCGACCGCGGGGCAGGGCGCCTCGCTGTGCTCGCGCACCTGGGACTTCGGGCCGTACTTCGCGGCGCTGGACGCCCATCCGATGCTGGGCGTGTGCCTGGACACCTGCCACGTCTTCGCCGCCGGGCACGATCTGGCCGAGCCCGGCGGCATGCACCGGACCCTGGACCTGCTGGTGGACACCGTGGGCGAGGGCCGGCTGCGGCTGATCCACGCCAACGACTCCAAGGACGTGTCCGGGGCGCACAAGGACCGGCACGAGAACATCGGCTCGGGCCACATCGGCGAGGACCCCTTCCGCGCCCTGATGACCCACCCGGCGACGGCCGGCGTCCCGCTGATCATCGAGACGCCGGGCGGCAGGGAAGGGCACGCGGCCGACGTGGAGCGGCTGAAGAAACTCCGGGATTCCTGAGCCGTTCCGGAATACCCCTGGGGGGTATACGGTTCCTGTCGTCGCAGGAACCGTCACTCGTGGGGGAAACCATGGACCACACCGCTCACACCGGACACGAGCAGCACGAGCAGGCGCACGGGCAGCACCAGGGGCACGGCCCGGCGGCCACCTGGTCGACGGCCGTCCAGGCCACGCTGCACTGCCTCACCGGCTGTGCCGTCGGCGAGGTGCTCGGCATGGTCCTCGGCACGGCGTTCGGCTGGGGCAACCTGCCGACCACGCTACTGGCGGTCGTGCTGGCCTTCTTCTTCGGCTACTCGTTCACCCTGCGCGGGGTGCTGCGGGCCGGTGTCGACTTCCGCACCGCCTTCCGCGTGGCGCTTGCCGCGGACACCCTGTCCATCGCCGTGATGGAGCTGATCGACAACGGCGTGATCCTGGTCTGGCCGTCCGCGATGGACGCGACGCTCGCCGAGCCGCTGTTCTGGATCTCGCTGGCGGCCTCGCTCGTGCTCGCCTTCGTCGTGACGACCCCCGTCAACAAGTGGACGATCGGGCGGGGCAAGGGACACGCGGTGGTCCACCGGTACCACGCTTGAGCGGACCGGGAGCTCAGAGCTCGGGGCCGTCCCCGGGCTCCTCCTGGTAGGAGTAGCGCTGTTCCTTCCAGGGGTCGCCGAGGTTGTGGTAGCCGCGCTCCTCCCAGAAGCCGCGGCGGTCGGCGGTCATGTACTCCACGCCGCGGACCCACTTGGGGCCCTTCCAGGCGTACAGGTGGGGGACGATCAGGCGGACCGGGAAGCCGTGCTCGGCGGTGAGGAGTTCACCGTCCTTGTGGGTGGCGAAGATCGTGCGGTCCGACGCGAAGTCCGACAGGCGCAGGTTGGAGCTGAAGCCGTACTCCGCCCAGACCATCACATGGGTGACGTCCGCCGCCGGCGGGGCGAGGTCCAGGATCGCGCGGGCCGGGACACCGCCCCACTCCGCGCCGACCATGCTGAACTTCGTCACGCAGTGCAGGTCCGCCACGACGCTGGTGTACGGCAGGGCCGTGAACTCCTCGTGGACCCAGGTGCGCTTGTCGCCGTCGGCGGTGGCGCCGAAGACCCGGAACTCCCAGCGTTCGGGACGGAACTTCGGGACCGGTCCGTAGTGCGTGACCGGCCAGCCGCGCTGGAGCCGCTGACCCGGCGGAAGCTCGGACCCTGCCGCTGCTCCAGACTCTCGCTCCACCGGATGCCCCATGTATCCATCCTGACAGACCTCGGGCAGTGCCCTTGACCACCCTTCACCAAAGCGGACAAGAGGCATCAAGTCAGCACTAACTTACTAAGTACGCACTTACTGGACGATCTTCCTCGCCGGTGACATCATGCCGCCGCACGCCTCCCCCGTCCCTCCACTGTGGAAGGAGCCCGCTGCGATGCAGGGCGACCCCGAGGTAATCGAGTTCCTCAACGAGCAGCTCACCGGCGAGCTGACCGCGATCAACCAGTACTTCCTGCACGCGAAGATGCAGGAGAACTTCGGCTGGACGAAGCTCGCCAAGTACACGCGGCACGAGTCGTTCGACGAGATGAAGCACGCGGAGGTGCTCACCGACCGGATCCTGTTCCTGGAGGGGCTGCCCAACTACCAGCGGCTCTTCCACGTCCGGGTGGGCCAGACGGTCCGGGAGATGTTCGAGGCGGACCGGCAGGTCGAGGTCGAGGCGATCGACCGCCTCAAGCGGGGCATCAAGGTGATGCGCGAGAAGGGCGACATCACGTCGGCGAACATCTTCGAGGACATCCTCGCCGACGAGGAGCACCACATCGACTACCTGGACACCCAGCTGGAGCTGCTGGAGAAGCTCGGTGAGGCGCTCTATCTCGCCCAGCTGATCGAGCAGCCGGAGAGCTAGGCGGCGTCCGGGATCTCCGCGAGGACGGGCCTGCCCTGGTCGGCGAGTTCGCGGCGGGGGCACGCGCCCCGGCCGAGGATGGCCTGGATCCGCCGGACGCACGAGCCGCAGTCCGTGCCGGCCTTGCAGGCGGAGGCGATCTGGCGCGGGGTGCAGGCGCCGTTCTCCGCGTGCTGCTGCACCTGCTGCTCGGTGACGCCGAAGCAACTGCAGACGTACACCCGGCTCACCTCCCGCGGGATCGTTCGCTCACTGCCATCCCGTTTCTCGGTGAGGCAAACCTAACCTTACCCATGCCTCGGTGAGCGCGAAAGTGGCGGGGGGCGCGGATCGGGTGTGATCCGCGCCCCACTCAGGCCGCTGCGACGGACGAAGCCGTCACTGGTCCCGGTACATCTCGGCGACGAGGAACGCCAGGTCCAGCGACTGGCTGCGGTTGAGCCGCGGGTCGCAGGCCGTCTCGTAGCGCTGGTGCAGGTCGTCGACGAAGATCTCGTCGCCGCCGCCCACGCACTCGGTCACGTCGTCGCCGGTCAGCTCCACGTGGATGCCGCCCGGGTGGGTGCCGAGGGCCTTGTGCACCTCGAAGAAGCCCTTGACCTCGTCGAGCACGTCGTCGAAGCGGCGGGTCTTGTGCCCGGAGGCCGCCTCGAAGGTGTTGCCGTGCATCGGGTCGGTCACCCAGGCCACCGTGGCACCGGACGCCGTGACCTTCTCCACCAGCTCGGGCAGCTTGTCGCGGATCTTGCCCGCGCCCATGCGGACGATGAACGTCAGCCGGCCCGGCTCCCGCTCGGGGTCGAGGCGGTCGATGTACTGCAGCGCCTCCTCGGCCGTCGTCGTCGGGCCGAGCTTGATGCCGATCGGGTTGCGGATCCTCGAGGCGAACTCGATGTGCGCGCCGTCCAGCTGCCGGGTGCGCTCACCGATCCACACCATGTGCCCGGAGACGTCGTACAGCTTGCCGGTGCGGGAGTCGACGCGGGTCAGCGCCGACTCGTAGTCCAGCAGCAGCGCCTCGTGCGACGCGTAGAACTCGACGGTCTTGAACTCCTCCGGGTCGGTGCCGCAGGCCCGCATGAAGTTCAGCGCGCTGTCGATCTCGCGCGCGAGCTGCTCGTAGCGCTGGCCCGACGGCGAGGTGCGCACGAAGTCCTGGTTCCAGGCGTGCACCTGGCGCAGGTCGGCGTAGCCGCCGGTGGTGAAGGCGCGCACCAGGTTCAGCGTGGACGCCGAGGCGTTGTACATCCGCTTGAGCCGCTCCGGGTCCGGGTAGCGGCTGGCCTCGGTGAAGTCGAAGCCGTTGACGGAGTCGCCCCGGTACACCGGGAGCGTCACGCCGTCCCGGGTCTCGGTCGGCTTGGAGCGCGGCTTGGAGTACTGCCCGGCGATCCGGCCGACCTTCACCACGGGCACGGAGGCCGCGTAGGTCAGGACCGCACCCATCTGGAGCAGCGTCTTGAGCTTGTTGCGGATGTGGTCGGCGGACACCGCGTCGAAGGCCTCGGCGCAGTCGCCGCCCTGGAGGAGGAACGCCTCACCCCTGGCGACGGCCGCCATCCGGGCGCGCAGCTGGTCGCACTCGCCCGCGAAGACGAGCGGCGGATACGACTCGAGGTCCGCGATCACTGCGCGCAGAGCCTCGGTGTCGGGGTACTCGGGCTGCTGCGCCGCGGGCAGGTTTCGCCAGGTGTTGCCAGCGCTCGCGCTGGTCTTAGCGTTCACGGTCACCCCGTAAACACTACGGGGTCGTGTCGGATGTTTTTTCCTCCTGCTCGAAGAGTGAGACGAGGCGATCGCCCCGTGGAACGCCGACGGGTGGGGTAGGGTTCCTCGCATGTTCGCGCTTTCGATCCAGAACTGGTGGTGGACCGCTTCTCCGGCGGCCCACTGATTCGCGCGCACACAGACTTCGCGAAGGCCGCCCGAGGGGCGGCCTTCGGCGTTTCCGGGTCGTTCCTCTCCGTCAGACGAACTCAGACGTGAACTCAGACGTACGAGAAGGAGCCCGACCCGTGAACCTGCACGACCTGCTGTCCGACCCCCGCCCCTTCGCCCTGCTCCGCCGTCGCACCCCGGGGCGCGACGAGGCGGTGGTGGAGGTGCTGCTCGGCCCGGTGACCAGCCGCGAGCGGCTCGCCGACCTGCCCGACGAGGGCCTCGCGCTGGTCCCGTTCCGGCAGATCCGCGAGCGCGGCTTCGACGTCCGCGACGACGGCACCCCGCTGCTGGTGCTGACTCCCGAGGAGTCGTACGAGATCCCGCTCGACGAGGCCCTGCGGACGCTGCCCGGCCACGACGTGCGGGTCGAGGGCGGCGGCTTCGACGTCGACGACGAGCGGTACGCCGGGATCGTCGGGCGGGTGCTGGCCGAGGAGATCGGCCGGGGCGAGGGCGCCAACTTCGTGATCCGGCGCACGTACCGGGGCGACATCCCCGGCTTCGGCCGCGCGGACGCGCTCGCGCTGTTCCGCCGGCTGCTGGAGGGCGAGCGGGGCGCCTACTGGACCTTCGTGGTGCACACCGGGGACCGGACGCTGGTGGGTGCCAGTCCCGAGGTCCATGTGCGCATGTCCGGCGGCACCGTCGTGATGAACCCCATCAGCGGCACCTACCGCTATCCCGCCGAGGGCCCCACGCCGGAGCACCTGCTGGACTTCCTCGCCGACGGCAAGGAGATCGAGGAGCTGTCGATGGTCGTCGACGAGGAACTGAAGATGATGTGCACGGTCGGCGACCGGGGCGGGGTGGTCGTCGGGCCGCGGCTGAAGGAGATGGCGCACCTCGCGCACACCGAGTACGAACTGCGCGGCAGGTCCTCCCTGGACGTGCGGGAGGTGCTGCGCGAGACCATGTTCGCGGCCACCGTGACCGGGTCGCCGGTGCAGAACGCGTGCCGGGTGATCGAACGCCACGAGGTGGGCGGCCGGGGCTACTACGCGGGCGCGCTCGCGCTGCTGGGCCGGGACTCCGGGGGCGCGCAGACGCTGGACTCCCCCATCCTCATCCGCACCGCCGACATCGACGCGGACGGCCGGCTGCGCGTCCCGGTCGGGGCGACGCTCGTCCGCGGCTCGGACCCGGCGGGCGAGGTCGCGGAGACCCACGCCAAGGCGGCGGGCGTGCTGGCGGCCCTCGGCGTGCGGCCCTCCCGGCCGCACGCGGAGCGGGAGCGCCCGCGGCTGGCCGACGACCCCCGGGTGCGGGCCGCCCTGGACGGCCGGCGCTCCGCGCTCGCGCCGTTCTGGCTGCGGATGCAGGAGCAGGCCCGGGAGCTGACGGGACACGCCCTGGTCGTCGACGGCGAGGACACCTTCACCGCCATGCTGGCGCACGTCCTGCGCTCCGGCGGGCTGGAGGTGACGGTACGGCGGTACGACGAGCCGGGGCTGCGGGCCGAGGTGCTCGCGCACGAGGGCCCGGTGGTGCTGGGCCCCGGTCCGGGCGACCCCGGCGACCTCACCGACCCGAAGATGCGCCTCCTGCGCGCGCTGGCCGCCACGGTGGTCCGGGAGCACCGCCACGGCGTGCTCGGGGTCTGCCTCGGCCATGAGCTGATCGCGGCCGAGCTGGGGCTGGAGATCGTCCGCAAGGAGGTGCCCCGCCAGGGGGAGCAGACCGAGATCGATCTGTTCGGGCGGCCCGAGACCGTCGGCTTCTACAACAGCTTCACTGCCCGCTGCGACGACGAGGCCGCCCGGGAGCTGGCCGCGCACGGGGTGGAGGTGAGCCGGGCCGGCAACGGCGAGGTGCACGCGCTGCGCGGTCCCGGGTTCGCCGGGGTGCAGTTCCACCCGGAGTCGGTCCTCACGCTGAACGGCGCCCGGGTGCTCCGGGGGCTGATCGCCCGGCTGCGCGAGGCGAGCGGCGCCAGGTGAGGACCGCGGGGTGACGGATCGGGGGCCGGCGGTCGGTGCGACCGCCGGCCCCCGGACGCCGCGGGGTGCGGCCGTCAGCCGAAGAACACCCCGACCTCGTCGTAGAGCTTGGGGTCCACGGTCTTCAGCTTCGCGGTGGCCTCGGCGATCGGGACGCGGACGATGTCGGGGCCGCGCAGGGCGACCATCTTCCCGAAGTCGCCCTCGTGGACGCAGTCGATGGCGTGCAGGCCGAAGCGGGTGGCGAGCCAGCGGTCGAAGGCACTGGGGGTGCCGCCGCGCTGGATGTGCCCGAGGACCGTGGTGCGGGCCTCCTTGCCGGTGCGCTTCTCGATCTCCTTGGCCAGCCATTCGCCGACCCCGGAGAGCCGCACATGGCCGAAGGAGTCCAGCGACTCGTCCTTGAGGACCATCTCGCCGTCCTTCGGCATGGCGCCCTCGGCGACGACGACGATCGGGGCGTACGACGCCTTGAAGCGGGAGGTGATCCAGGCGCAGACCTGGTCGAGGTCGAAGCGCTGCTCGGGGATGAGGATGACGTTGGCGCCGCCCGCCAGGCCGGAGTGCAGGGCGATCCAGCCGGCGTGCCGGCCCATCACCTCGCAGACCAGGACCCGCATGTGGGACTCGGCGGTGGTGTGCAGGCGGTCGATGGCCTCGGTGGCGATGTTGACCGCGGTGTCGAAGCCGAAGGTGTAGTCGGTGGCGGACAGGTCGTTGTCGATGGTCTTCGGTACGCCGACGCAGGGCATCCCGTAGTCGTCGCACAGGCTCGCGGCGACGCCGAGGGTGTCCTCGCCGCCGATCGCGATGAGCGCCTCGACCTCCAGTTTGGCGAGGTTCTCCTTGATCCGGCGGATACCGCCCTCCACCTTGAGGGGGTTGGTCCGGGAGGAGCCGAGGACGGTGCCGCCGCGGGGCAGGATGCCGCGCACGGCGGGGATGTCGAGGCGGACGGTGTCGCCCTCCAACGGACCTCGCCAGCCGTCCCGGAAGCCGACGAAGTCATAGCCGTACTCCTGTACGCCCTTGCGTACGACGCCCCGGATGACGGCGTTGAGCCCGGGGCAGTCGCCGCCTCCGGTCAGTACTCCGACCCGCATGGAAATGTCCCTTCGCCGCGGTTGCCTGACGATCGGTCACGCTAATGGTGATCCGCGTCACATCGGGAGAGGCGGGAAGGGTGATTCCGGTGAGTTGCGCCGGAATCCGGCCTACTCGTCGTCGAGGCCGCGCTCTATGGCGTACCGCACGAGTTCGACCCTGTTGTGCAACTGGAGCTTGCCGAGGGTGTTCTGGACGTGGTTCTGGACCGTGCGGTGGGAGATGACGAGGCGTTCGGCGATCTGCTTGTAGCTCAGGCCCTTGGCGACCAGCCGCAGCACCTCCGTCTCCCGGTCGGTCAGCCGGGGCGCCCCGGGCCCGTCCGTGTCGGGGGCGGGCGCCGGCTCGGAGGCCAGCCGGCGGTACTCGCCGAGGACGAGTCCGGCGAGGCCCGGGGTGAACACCGGGTCGCCGACGGCGGTACGGCGCACCGCGTCCAGCAGTTCCTCGGTCGAGGCGGACTTCAGCAGGTAGCCGGTCGCGCCCGACTTCACGGCCTCCAGCACGTCGGCGTGCTCGCCGCTGGCCGACAGGACCAGCACGCGCAACGCCGGGTCGTGGCCGACGAGTTCCTTGCAGACCTGCACACCGGGCTTGGCGGGCAGGTTGAGGTCAAGCACGAGGACGTCGGGAGCGGCCGCCTTCGCGCGGCGGACTGCCTGCTCGCCGTCGCCCGCGGTGGCGACCACCTCGAAGCCGGACTCGGCCAGGTCCCGGGCGACCGCGTCCCGCCACATCGGATGGTCGTCGACCACCATGACCCGGATCGGGTCCCGCTGCTCCGTCATCGCCGCTCCGCCTTCTTCCCCCGCGCCCCTTCGGCGCCCTTCGGTATCTTCAGTTCGACCTCGGTGCCCTGGCCGGGGACCGAGATCAGCTCGGCGCCGCCCCCGAGGTCCCGCAGCCGCCCGCGGATGGACTGGGCCACCCCGAGCCGCCCCTCGCCCTCGGCCTGGGCGAGCCGGCCCTCGGGGATGCCGGGGCCGTCGTCCCGGACGGTCACGACGACCTCGTCCGGCTCGTCCTCGACCAGCAGCCAGGCCCGGGCGTCCTCGCCGGCGTGCCGGCGCACGTTGTCCAGGGCGGCCCCGACCGCCGCCGCCACCTCGCGGGCCGCCGCGGGCGGCAGCAGCACCGGGGCGCCGGGCTCGGCGAGGCTCACCCGGCCGCACGCGTAGGGGGCGAGCAGGGAACGCAGGTCGACCGGACCGGCCGGTCCGTCCTCGTACGGCTCCTCGACGACGCGGACGACCGCGCCGTCGGACGCGTCCTCCGACACCCGGGACACCGGCACCAGGCCGCCCGACACCAGCGTGCGCAGGGCCACCTCCTGCTCCCCGGCGAGCCGGCCGAGCTCGGCCGCCTCGCCGCCGAGGGCCGCCCCCCGGCGCTTCACCATCGCCAGGACCTGGAGCACGCCGTCGTGGATGTCCCGCGCCAGCCGCTCCCGCTCCCGGGTCGCGGCCTCGATCTCCAGGGCCCGGGCGAGGGTGCGCTCGGAGGCGCGGGCGACCTCGACGACGTAGCCGATGGCGATGGAGGCCACCCAGACCAGGATCACGTTGTGCACGGTGTCCCGGGCGGGCCGGCCGCGCTCGACCAGGTTGACGACGGCCACGGCCGTGGAGGCGACCGCCGCCCAGCGCCAGCCGCCCTTGAGGGCGAAGGCCAGGACCGCGCCGGCCGTCCATATCGAGGGCAGGGTGGGTCCGCCGCCCGCGATCCGCTCGTGGTTGTCGGCGAGCGGGGTGAGCAGGATGCCGGTGAGGGCGACGGCCAGGTCGGCGGCGAGGAACCGCTTGGTGCAGGCGGGCGCGCTCGCCACCCGGGGCAGGGTGGCGAGGGTCCACACGACCAGCACGGCGTAGTAGGCGACGGCCAACCAGGGTCGGACGAAGTGCGAGTACGCGGTGGCGCACAGGCCGATCGCGTACAGCATGGTCAGCACGCGGTAGCCGGCGAGCGCCCGCCACAGCGGCAGCTCGACCGACATCCTCATGACCCGCTCGCGCCTGGGCATGTCCCCCCGCCCCCCGTCTCCCCCGCGCTCCCCCGTCTAGGAGTCGGCCTGCTTCTTCTCCGCCTTCTCCGCCTCCTTGGCGGCCTTCGCCGCCTCAGCGATCTGCCGCTTGGCCGCGGTCGCGTAGATGTCGACGTACTCCTGGCCGGAGAGCTTCATGATCTCGTACATGACCTCGTCGGTCAGGGCGCGCAGCACGAAACGGTCGTGCTCCATGCCCTGGTAGCGGCTGAAGTCCATGGGCTCGCCGATGCGGATGCCCGGCCGCATGAGCTTGGGCACGACCTTGCCGGGCGGCTGGATCTTCTCCGTGTCGATCATGGCGACCGGGATGACCGGCGCTCCGGTGGCGAGCGCCACGCGCGCGAGGCCGCCGGGCTTGCCCCGGTACAGCCGGCCGTCGGGCGAGCGGGTGCCCTCCGGGTAGATGCCGAACAGCTCGCCCCGCTGGAGCACCTCTATGCCGCTCTTGATGGCCGCCTCGCCGGCGCCGCGGGCACCGGAGCGGTCCACCGGGAGCTGCCCGACGCCCTTGAAGAAGGCCGCGGTGAGGCGGCCCTTCACGCCGGGCGTGGTGAAGTACTCGGCCTTCGCGATGAAAGTGACCTTGCGGGTCAGCATCGTCGGGAGGAAGAACGAGTCCGAGAAGGACAGGTGATTGCTGGCCAGGATGGCCGGGCCCTCGGCCGGAATGTTCTCCAGCCCCTCGACCCATGGTCGGAAGGCAACCTTCAGCGGTCCGCCGATGGCGACCTTCATCGTGCCGTACAACACCCGTGTGCCTCCTGTTTCCGTCGCACAGACCTTAACCCGGAGGACCGTCGATGGGCCCGACGGCCCTGGTCGGTGTCAGTGCGGTCGCGTACGGTGAAGCACATCCGCGCGTTTCTTCCCGCCTGCGCCGGTCACCGGACGCGTTCCGCCGGTCACCCGACGAGGCCCCGCACAGGAACAGGAGAGTCGAAAGGTGCCGGTTCTCCCCGGAGCCGAGCCGTACCGCCACGACGGCGGGGAGGTGGGCGTCCTCCTCTGTCACGGCTTCACCGGCTCCCCCCAGTCGCTGCGCCCCTGGGCGGAGCACCACGCGGCCCACGGCCTGACCGTCTCGTTGCCGCTGCTGCCCGGCCACGGCACCCGCTGGGAGGACATGCAGCTCACGGGCTGGCAGGACTGGTACGCGGAGGTGGACCGCGAGCTGCGCCTGCTCTCCGACCGCTGCTCGCGGGTGTTCGTCGCGGGCCTGTCGATGGGCGGCGCGCTGGCGCTGCGGCTGGCCGCCCGGCACGGCGAGCGGGTCGCGGGCGTGGTGGCCGTCAACCCGGCGAACCGGGTGCACGGCCTGTCGGCGTACGCCCTTCCGGTGGCCCGGCACCTCGTGCGGACGACGAAGGGCATCGCCAGCGACATCGCGAAGGAGGGCGCGGCGGAGCTGGGCTACGACCGGGTGCCGCTGCACGCGGCGCACTCGCTGCGGGTCTTCCTGCGCCGGCTGGACGGCGAGCTGCCCCAGGTCACCCAGCCGTTGCTGCTGCTGCGCAGCGCCCAGGACCATGTGGTCCCGGCCGCGGACTCGGCCCGGGTGCTGAGCCGGGTGTCGTCCACGGACGTGACCGAGCTCGTGCTGGAACACAGCTACCACGTGGCGACGTTGGACGAGGATGCGGACCGGGTCTTCGAGGAGAGCCTCGCCTTCATCGGCCGGCTCGCACCCAGTGTCGGCAAGGAAGGGACGGCCGCAGTTGGCTGAGCACGACTCCGACCGCGACAACCGCGAGGAGCGGGAGCCCGACGAGCAGGGGGTGCCCTTCGACGAGGACGCCGCCTGGCGGGCCATCGTCGCCGGGTACGGCACGGAGCCGCCGGATCCGCCGGGCAGCAAGCCCTTCAAGCCGGTGGAGGACCTCGCGCTGCCGGAACCGGACGCCACCGGCGACCGGGACGGTCCGGCCGAGCCCCGGGCCGCCCGCCCGCTGGGCAGCTCGGTCTCGTTCGCGCCCGGCGTCGGGCCGCGCGACCATGTGGCGCCCGAGCCGTCCGACGACGACTTCGACGCGGACGACGAGGGCCACTTCGTACCGCCGGAGCCGCCGCCGCTGCCGGTCGCCGACGCGTCCGCCAAGTTCGCCTGGCTCGGTGTGGTGGGCGGCCCGATCCTGCTGCTGCTCGCGGTCGTCCTCGGCTGGGACATGACCTGGTGGCTGGCGACCGTCGGCATCGGCGGTTTCCTCGGCGGCTTCGCCACGCTGGTCATGCGGATGCGGACGGACGACGACGAGGACGACGATCCGGGGCGCGGGGCCGTGGTCTGAGCCCGCGACGCGCGCCGGCGGGGACGCCGGCGCGTGGCGTTCCGGCTCAGGCGGCCGGCACGCGCAGTGCCGCCAGCACCGGCAGGTGGTCCGTCGCGGCCGTCAGGTCGGCCCGGGTGATCCCCGGCTGGTCCAGGGGGACACCGCAGCCGAGCACCTCGACGCCCTTGGTGGCGAAGACCGCGTCGATGCGCTGGTGCGGGTGGGCCGGGGTGGAGGTGAACTCGCCGCCCCAGGGCGCCGTGGCGCGGCAGTCCTGAAGACCCGCGGCGAGATGCCGGAAGGTGGGGCCGTCGGGGCGTTCGTTCAGATCGCCGCCGGCGACGGCGTGCTCCACGCCCAGGCCGGCGAGGCGGTCGAGGAGCATGCCGCCCTGCTCCAGCCGCTCGTCCCGCTGGAGGCTGAGGTGGCAGCTGAGCACGCCGAGGCGGGCGCCGCCGAACCGTACGACCGCGGTGGCGAAGCCGCGCCGGTGGAGGCCGGGGGTGAGCGGCAGCAGGACGTCCTCGGTGCGCTCGACCGTGGCCCGCAGACCGCACAGGATCGCCGGTCCCGCGGCCGTGGCGCCGCCGGTGAGGATCACCTGGCCGGAGGCGGCGGCGAGCCGGGCGAGCTTCTTGCGCCAGCGGAAGAAGCGGGGGGCTTCCTGGACGAGGACGAGGTCGGGGGCGCAGGCGGTGATGACACGGGCGAGGGCGTCCGTGTCGTCCCGCATCGAGCGGATGTTGTAGCTCAGTACGCGGACGACGGCCGAACCGTCGGGCTCCGTCGAGGAGTTGGGGAGCAGCGCCATATGGATCAATGTACGCCTCACGGCTCGGGGCGCGGGGAGCGTGCGCGACGGCCGGTGCGTCGTGGCCGGTCGCTCGCTCCCCGCGCCCCGGAGGCCGCGTGGGCGTCGAAGCTCAGGAAGTGAGCGTCACATGATCGGGTCGGGCTCGCGGGCCAGGTCGGCCGCGCCCACCAGGCCCGCCTTGTTGCCGAGCTGGGCCGCGATCACGTCGGCCACCGGGCGCCAGTTGCCGCCCACCAGCCAGCGCTTGTACGACTTGCGGATCGGGTCGAGGACCAGGTCGCCCTCGTCGGAGAGGCCGCCGCCGACGATGAACGCGGACGGGTCGAACAGGGAGGCCAGGTCGGCCAGGCCCGCGCCGGCCCAGCGGGCCAGCTCCCGGTAGGAGTCGACGGCGACCGGGCAGCCCTGGCGGGCGGCCATGGAGATGTGCTTGCCCTCGATGCCGTCGGGGGTGCCGTCGCCGAGCGCGAGCAGCACCTCGGCGCGCTCGGGGGTGGCGTTGGCGCGCTGCTTGGCGTACCGGACCAGGGCGCGGCCGGAGGCGTACTGCTCCCAGCAGCCCTGCGAGCCGCAGCCGCACAGCAGACCGTCCGGGACCATCCGGATGTGGCCGAACTCGGCGGCCACGCCGAAGTGGCCGCGGCGCAGCTTGTTGCCGATGATGATGCCGCCGCCGAGGCCGGTGCCGAGCGTGATGCAGATGACGTTGCGGTGGCCCTTGCCCGCGCCGAACCGGTACTCGCCCCAGGCGGCCGCGTTGGCGTCGTTCTCGACCACGACCGGGAGGCCGGTGCGGGCCTCGACCTTCTCCTTCAGCGGCTCGGTGCGCCAGTCGATGTTGGGCGCGAAGTACACCGTGGAGCGCTGCCGGTTGACGTAACCGGCCGCACCGATGCCCACGCCGACGATCTCGTGCCCGGCACGCGCTCCCTCCACCGCCGAGGCGATGGCGTCCACGATGGCCTCGGGCGTGGTGGGGGTCGGCACCTTGAAGGTCGAGAGGATGTTGCCTTCCTCGTCGACCACGCCGGCCGCGATCTTCGTGCCGCCGATGTCGACGCCGATGGTGAGTCCCATGAATCCCTCAGTTCCGGTCGAGCCCCGCTACGGCCAACCGTACCCGAGGCCCTGCCGTGGAAGGGCTTCAGTCCAGGTCGATGCGTTCGCCCGGACCGGTGCCCTCGCCCCGGTCGGGACGGTCGGGCCGGTCGCCGTCCGCCGGGCCCGCCGCGCCGGTGGTCCAGCGGCGCTCCTGGGCCTGGACGGCGGAGCGGTAGGCGGCCAGCAGTTCGGAGCCGGCCGCGGCGAGATGGTCGAAGACGTCCGGGTTGCGCTCCACGACGGGCTCGACGGCGGCCTTCGCCTGCTGGACGACCTGCCGCACCACCTGCTGGGCGGCGGGTCCGGCGAGGCCCGTGAGGAGCGGGGACTGCAGGCCGGACAGCTTGTCGGCCACGGTGTCCACGAACTTGCGCAGTTCCTCGGCGGCCGAACCCGGCTGCGGGCCCTGCCCGGCGCGGCGCCGGGCCTTCTCGGCGGCGAGGTCCTCGGCGCAGGCCGCGGCCCAGGCGTCGGCGTCGGTCGCCCGCGGCTGCTCCTCCTCGTGGGGACCGGACGCGGGACGCTCTTCGCTCATGGCGGACTCCTGACTACGGTTCGCCCTTACGACGTTACCCGAACGGGCGTGCCCTGTTCAGCGTCCACCGGCGGGCCACAGGCCGGGATCGGGCGCGAACCGGACACGCAGCTCGCCCTCGCGCAGTCCGGCCCCGGCGACGGTGCACCGGCGCAGGGCGGACGGCAGCGGGACGATACGGCGGAAGGGACCCGCCGCGATCAGGAGTTCGTCGCCGCGCCGGATCAGGTCCAGCTCCTCCCGTATGGCGCCGGGCAGCGGGATGTGCCAGACCAGCACGCCGTCGTCGGCGAGGCGGTCGGCGACGGGCCACTCGACCGGGGCGGGCCCGGGGTTGACGCCGGGGACGGCGAGGGCGCCGAGGTCGTCGGTGCCGTGCGGGTCGCGGCCGAGGTGCCGGACGGGGTGCACGTCGTGGGACCGCTCGGTGTCCTGCCAGTCGGCGAGGGTCTTGCGCTGCTGGGCGAGGAGTCCGGCGAGCCAGGTGTCGCCGCCCGCGTCGGGCAGGACGCGGTTGGCGATCAGGGCCTCGGTGCGCAGGCCGCGCAGGGCGAGGCCGAGCGTCGCGTCGTGGACCGCGTCGGCGCCGGCCGGTCCGGGTTCGGCGACCAGGCGGACGGCCGTGTTCCGGTCGGTGAGGACGGCTCCGGCGGCGGCGAGTTCGACGTCCCAGCGGGCGGCCGTCTCGTACAGCCACTCCGCGGGCATGGGGACGCCGGCCAGCCGGCCGAGGACCGGGCGCAGGGCGCGGGCGGCCTGCCGCTCGGGCGGGAGCATACGGCGCAGGTAGCGGCGCAGTTCCTCGGGCAGGGCCAGCAGGGCGAGGGCCTGCGGGAGGGGCGGCAGGTCGACGACGAGGAGGTCGTAGCGCTCGGAGAGGGCGGCGTCGCGCAGGGCGCGCAGGAAGGACAGTTCCTCGGCGCCGGGCAGCGGGGTGACCTCCTCGGCGTCCAGACGGGCGGCGCCGAGCAGGTCGAGGACGCCCGAGGCGCGGTTCTGGAAGGCGGTGAGGTCCTCGCGGAACCGTTCCGTGGCGTCCGGACGCCAGACGGTGAGGTTCGGGGCGGCCTGCGCCGGGACCGGTCCTGATCGGGTGCCCAGGGCCGCGCCGGGGGTGTCGGTGCGGTCGGCGCTGAGCAGGAGGGTGCGGTCGCCCGCCTCGGCGGCGCGCAGTGCGGTGGCGGCGGCGATGGTCGTACGACCGCTGCCGCCCGGACCCGTGATCAGGATGGTGCGCATGAGGGTGAACCGTAACGGACCGGGGGGTGCGGGGCGTGGGCCGCCGCCCGGCACCGGGCCGTGCCCGCGCCGCCGCGTGCCCCGGCCGGCGGACCGGCTAGCGGTCCGACTCGACCCGCTTCTTCAGGCCGGCGAGGGCGCGGTCGATGATCACCTTCTCCGCCTTGCGCTTGATCATGCCGAGCATGGGGATCTTGACGTCCACCGTGAGCCGGTAGGTGACCTCGGTGGCGCCCGCGCCGGCCGGCTTGAGCAGGTAGGTGCCGTCGAGGGAGCGGAGCATCTGGGACTTGACCAGGGTCCAGGAGACCTCGTGGTCGCCGGTCCAGGTGTAGGCGAGGGTCTGGTCGTCCTTGATGGCGCCGGCGTCCATGACGAGGCGGACCTGCTCGGCGCGGCCCTGCGCGTCGGCCACGAGGACCTCCGCCTCCTTCACCTCGCCGGTCCAGTCCGGGTAGCGCGCGAAGTCGGCGATCACCGCCATGACGTCGGCCGGAGCCGCCTCGATCGTGATGCTCGAACTGGTGTGTTCCGCCATCGCCGTGGCTCCTCCGGATGCAGGCCGTGTTGAGGGGTCCGTGCGCGCCGGGCTGCGCACGTGTGTGCAGCGTGAAGGCTACCGCGCCACCGACCTGGCGCCTTCACCCGATGTCCCGCCGGTCACCATTCGAGCGCCCAGGGCCTGCCGGTCCCGGCGAAGTGGCCGACGTTGACGCACTCGGTCGAGCCGATGCGCATCCGGCGCACGAGCGGCTGGTGGACGTGCCCGAACAGCGAATAGCGCGGTTTCGTGCGGCGGATGGCGTCCAGCAGAGCCCGGCTACCCCGTTCGAAACGGCGCGCGACGGTGTCGTAGACCAGCTCGGGCACCTCCGGCGGGATGTGCGTGCACAGCACGTCGACCTCGCCGACCGCCTCGATCTTCGCGGCGTACTCCTCGTCGTCGATCTCGTAGGGGGTGCGCATCGGGGTGCGCAGGCCGCCGCCGACGAAGCCGAAGGTCCGGCCGCCGATCTCCACCCGCTGACCGTCGAGGACCGTGGTGCCCGGCCGGGCGTACTCCGGCCACAGGGGCGGCATGTCGACATTGCCGTAGGTGGCGTACGTAGGGGTCGGGAACGCGGCGAACAGCTCGGCGTACTGCTTGCGCACCGCTCCCTCGACGGCCGTGGCCCGGTCGGCGCCGATGCCGGCCCACAGCCGGGCGCCGAACTCGCGGGCCTCGGCGAACCGGCGCGCGGTGCGCAGCTCGACGATGCGGTCGGCGTTCTCCTCGCCGAAGAGGTCCGGGAAGATCCCCCGCGAGTGATCGGCGTAGTCGAGGAAGAGGACCAGGTCGCCCAGGCAGATCAGGGCGTCGGCACCCTCTCCGGCCCGGGCCAGGTCCCGGGCGTTGCCGTGCACGTCGCTGACCACGTGGACGCGGGTCCGTCGCTCGCCGGAGGGTGTGGATGCCATGGCGATCAAGCGTAAGCCTGTGTGGTCTGCGTGAACAGTGGCGGTCCGGCCTGCGGTTACTCGCCGGTCGGTTAAGCCGTGGACTACTGTGCGCGAAGGAACGCCAGTCCGTGTGACGCAGCGAACATCTCGCCGGGACCCCCTGTCGTAGACGCCATACCGGCGGGTAACGTCCGGGCAGTCCAGTCGTGCTCAGGATTTCAACATGTGAATCCGCGAGCACTTGCCCGAGCCTTGGACCGCACCGTCGCATCACACAGTGTCGTGGGCGCCGGCGCCCTATGAGGAGCAGCAGTCTTGCGCGAGTTCAGCCTTCCGGCTTTGTACGAGGTCCCTGCGGACGGCAATCTGACCGACATCGTCCGCAGAAACGCCGCGCAGCATCCCGACGTCGCCGTCATCGCCCGCAAGGTGGACGGTGTCTGGCAGGACGTGTCGGCCCGGGAGTTCCTGGCAGAGGTGCGCACCGCCGCCAAGGGGCTCGTCGCCGCCGGCGTGCAGCCGGGCGACCGGGTGGGTCTGATGTCCCGCACCCGTTACGAGTGGACGCTGCTCGACTTCGCGATCTGGAGCGCGGGCGCGATCACCGTGCCGGTGTACGAGACCAGCTCGCCGGAGCAGGTGCAGTGGATCCTTTCCGACTCGGGCGCGACCGCGTGCGTCGTGGAGCTGGACGGCCACGCGGCGGCGGTGGAGGCGGTCCGCGAGTCGCTGCCGGCGCTGAAGAACGTCTGGCAGATCGAGGCCGGCGGCATGGCGGAGCTGGCGCGGCTCGGGCAGGACGTGTCGGACGAGACGGTCGAGGAGCGCAGCTCGCTCGCCAAGGCCGACGACCCGGCGACCATCGTCTACACGAGCGGGACGACCGGCCGCCCCAAGGGCTGCGTGCTCACCCACCGCAGCTTCTTCGCCGAGTGCGGCAACATCGTGGAGCGGCTGCGTCCGCTGTTCCGCACCGGTGAGTGCTCGGTGCTGCTCTTCCTCCCGCTCGCCCATGTCTTCGGGCGGCTCGTGCAGATCGCGCCGATGATGGCGCCGATCAAGCTGGGCTGCGTCCCCGACATCAAGCACCTCACCGACGAGCTGGCCGCCTTCCGGCCGACGCTGGTCCTCGGCGTGCCGCGCGTCTTCGAGAAGGTCTACAACTCGGCCCGCGCCAAGGCGCAGGCGGACGGCAAGGGCGCGATCTTCGACAAGGCCGCCGACACGGCTATCGCGTACAGCAAGGCGCTCGACAACGCCTCGGGCCCGTCGTTCGGCCTGAAGGTCAAGCACAAGGTCTTCGACCGGCTGGTCTACAGCAAGCTGCGCGCGGTCCTCGGCGGCCGGGGCGAGTACGCGATCTCCGGCGGCGCCCCGCTCGGCGAGCGGCTCGGTCACTTCTTCCGGGGCATCGGCTTCACGGTGCTGGAGGGGTACGGCCTGACCGAGTCCTGCGCGGCGACCGCGTTCAACCCCTGGGACCGGCAGAAGATCGGCACGGTCGGGCAGCCGCTGCCGGGTTCGGTGGTCCGGATCGCGGACGACGGCGAGGTGCTGCTGCACGGCGAGCACCTGTTCAAGGAGTACTGGAACAACCCGGCCGCGACCGCGGAGGCGCTGGCGGACGGCTGGTTCCACACCGGTGACATCGGCACCCTCGACGAGGACGGCTACCTCAGGATCACCGGCCGCAAGAAGGAGATCATCGTCACGGCGGGCGGCAAGAACGTGGCGCCGGCCGTGATCGAGGACCGGATCCGGGCGCACGCGCTGGTCGCGGAGTGCATGGTGGTCGGCGACGGACGGCCGTTCGTGGGCGCGCTGGTCACCATCGACGACGAGTTCCTGGGCCGGTGGGCCGCCGAGCACGGCAAGCCGGCGGGCTCCACCGCGGCGTCGCTGCGCGAGGACGCCGATCTGGTCGCTGCGATCCAGTCGGCGGTCGACGACGGCAACGCCGCGGTGTCGAAGGCGGAATCGGTGCGGAAGTTCCGCATTCTGTCCTCCCAGTTCACGGAGGAGTCGGGCCACCTCACCCCGTCGCTGAAGCTCAAGCGGAACGTGGTGGCGAAGGACTACTCGGACGAGATCGAGGCGATCTACGCGAAGTAGCGGACCCGGCAGGGCCGCTGAAAGCGCGTCATGGCGCGGTGTCCTCGGCGAGGACCCGCGCCATCGTGCGTTCGGCGAGCGCGGTGATGGTGACGAAGGGGTTCACGCCGATGTTGCCGGGCACCAGCGAGCCGTCGGTGACGTACAGCCTCGGGCACCCCTTCACCCGGCCCCAGTCGTCGGTGGCCCGGCCCAGCACACAGCCGCCCAGCGGGTGGTACGTGAAGTCGTCCGCGAAGACCTTGCTCGACGAGCCGAACAGGTCGTAGCGGTAGATCGTGAGGTTGGCCAGGTTGATGCGGTCGAACAGCTTCTTGGCCATGCGCACCGAGACCGCGCTCTGCGCCGCGGTCCAGCCGAGTCTGACCGCCCCGGAGGCGGAGTCGTACGTGAACGACGCCCGCTCGGGGTTCTTGGTGATCGCCAGGTAGAGGCTGATCCAGTGCTCGAAACCCATGGGCAGGGGCGCGATCTCGGCGAAGACGGGGTTGTCGGCGTTGGACCAGTCGTCGATGCCCATCACGGGCATGGTGGCCTGGTCGGCGCCGACGGTGTCCCAGACGTGGTTGGCGCGGCCGAGCATGGTGTTGCCGTTGGGTCCCCAGCCGGCGCCCACGCTGGCGTTCAGGTCCGGCAGGGTGCCGGTGTCCCGGGCCCGGACGAGGAGTTCGGTGGTGCCGAGGCTGCCGCCGCCGAGGAAGAGGTACCGGCAGCCGTAGCTCCTGGTCTCCACCACGGCTCCGGTGTCGTCGATCCGGTCCGCGGTCAGCACGTACGACCCGTCGGCGGCCCTGGCGATCGTGCGCACTTTCTCCAGGGTGTGGATGGTGACGTTGCCGGTGCCGAGGGCCGCGGCGAGGTACGTCCTGTCGAGGCTGCGCTTGCCCTCGTTGTTGCCGTAGATGACCTCGCCGTCGAGCGCGGACTTCGTGGCGGTGCCGGCCGCCTCGCGCTGCATGTGGCCGAAGTCGTAGACGTTCGGCACGAAGGTGGTGCGCAGGCCGGCGTTGGCGGCGGCCTTGCGGGAGGTGCGGGTGAACCGGTACCAGTCGGTGGACTCGAACCACGCCGGGTCGATGGTGTTGACGCCGAGCATGGCGCGGGCGCGCGGGAAGTACGTGCCGTACATGTCGTCGGCGTCGACGGTCGGGAACTGCTCGGCGAAGTAGGACTTGAGCGGGGTGACCGCCATGCCGCCGTTGACGAGGGACCCGCCGCCCACGCCCCGGCCGACGTAGACGGACATGGCGTCGTAGTGCACGCGGTCGAGGACCCCGGGGTAGGGGGTGATGGCCTTGTTGACGAGGTCCAGCCACAGGAAGGTGGCGAGCGGGGCCTCGGTGCGGGTGCGGAACCACATGGACCGCCGGTCGGGGGCGCTGGTGGAACAGAACACCTTGCCGTCGGGGCCGGCGGTGTTCCACAGCCGGCCCATCTCCAGGACGAGGGTGCGGATGCCGGCCTGGCCGAGACGGAGGGCGGCCACGGCCCCGCCGTAGCCGGAACCGACGACGATCGCCGGGGCGGATTCGACCGCGTCGGGCTGGGCGGCGCGGGCGGACTGGAGGCCTACGCGGGTGAACCCGAGGGTGGCCGCGGTCTGTAGCGCGGCCATGCCGAGTATGTGACGTCTTGTCAGCTGACGCTGCATCAGTTTTGCTGCCATGGTGCGCAGCATGTGCGGATTTTTCGGTTCCGGCTAGGGGCCGCGTGCGGGTGCGCCGTCCCGCGCGGTTCCTACAGCAGCTCCTTCAGCCGCTCCGCCAGCAGGTCCCAGCGCCACTTCTCCTCGACCCACCGCCGGCCGCGCTCGCCCATCCTGCGGCGCAGCTCGGCGTCGCCGAGGAGGGCGGTGATCCGGTCGGCGGCCTCGGCCGGCTCGCCGCCGCGGACCACCCAGCCCGTCTCCCCGTCCAGTACCGCGTCGGGGGCGCCGCCCGAGTCGCCGGCGACGACCGGCAGGCCGGTCGCGGACGCCTCCAGGTAGACGATGCCGAGGCCCTCGACGTCCAGACCACCGCGCCGGGTGCGGCACGGCATGGCGAAGACGTCACCGGCGCCGTAGTGCGCGGGCAGCTCGGACCAGGGCACCGCGCCGGTGAAGCGGACCGAGGCGTCCACCCCCGTCTCGCGGGCCAGCCGGCGCAGGTCCTGCTCGTAGGGACCGCCGCCCACGACGAGCAGCACGGTGTCCGGCTCGGCGGCGAGGATGCGGGGCAGCGCCCGGATGAGGGTGTCCTGGCCCTTGCGCGGCACCAGCCGGGAGACGCAGACGACGACCGGCCGGTCGGTGAGGCCGAGCCGGGCCCGGACCTCGTCGCCGCCGGAGCCGGGGTGGAACGTCTTCTCGTCGACCCCGGGCGGCAGCTGCGCCATCCGCCCGGCCGCGGCGGGGGTGAGCGCGGCCGCGATCCGCGAGCGGGTGTACTCACCGAGGTAGGTGAGCGTGTCCGTGGACTCGCCGATCCGGCGCAGCAGCTGCCGGGCCGCGGGCAGCTGGGCCCAGCCGGCCTCGTGCCCGTGCGTGGTCGCCACCAGCCGCTGCGCGCCGGCCTTGCGGAGCGCGGGCGCCATGAGACCGAGCGGCGCCGCCGCCCCGAACCACACCGAGGTGCAGCCGTGCTCCCGCAGCAGCCCCGCCGCCCGCCGGGTCGCCCCCGGGGTGGGCAGCAGCATGGTCGTACGATCGCGTACGACGGTGAAGGGCTGCTCGGCGTCGAAGGCGGCCGTGGCCTCGGCGCCCTCCCGGCCGCGCTTCCAGGTGGAGGCGTAGACGACCAGCCGGTCGGGGTCCAGGCGGAGGGCCATGTTGTGCAGGAAGGCCTGGATGCCGCCCGGCCGGGGCGGGAAGTCGTTGGTGACGATCAGGGTCTTGTGCATCGCCGCCGACCCTATCCAATCGGCCGTACGCGGCAGGGCGCGGCCGAGCCTGTGGCACGCGCACAGGGCCGCACGCCATCATGGGCACACGGAATCGAACAGCACGGCGGACCCAGCCGGCGGCGAGGGACAGGGGAACACGTGGAGACGAAGGCCGCCCGGCGGTCCCCGGCCGTGCTGCTCACGACCTGGTGCACCACCCGCGCGGTGCTGCTGCTGTGCGTCTTCAAGGTGTACGTCTTCCCCGGCCCGGACGTCACCTCCGACGTGTCGGTGACCTACCGCGGCTGGTACGAGGTCCTGCGGCACGGAACGTTTCCGCTGGACGACGTCACCTGGCAGTACCCGCCCGCAGCCGCGCTGCCCGTCCTCTCCCCCGCCGCGCTGCCCTTCCTCTCCTACGAGCACGCCTTCTTCGTGCTGGCCTTCCTCGCCGACCTCGCGGTCCTGGCGCTGCTGCTGTACGCGGCGCGGCGCCCCGACCGGTCGCGGCGCGGGGCCTGGACATGGGTGGCGGCGGTGCCGCTGCTCGGGCCCACGGTCTACGCCCGCTACGACGTGATGGTCACGGCGGTCGCCGTCGCGGCCCTGCTCGCCGGGGCCCGTCACCCGCGGGCGATGGGCGCGCTGGCCGCCTTCGGGGCGCTGCTGAAGGTGTGGCCGGCGCTGCTGCTGGCCGGTGCCGTGCGGCGGCGGTCGTGGGCGGCGGCGGCGGTGACCGCGGCCGCTCTCGCGGCCCTGTTCGCTGTGGCCATGCCGGGCGCGTTCGCCTTCCTGACCTTCCAGCGGGACCGGGGCACCGAGGTGGAGTCGCTGGGCTCCCTGGTCTTCCACGTGGCCCGGCACTTCGGCTGGGACGGCCAGGTGCTGCTGAACTACGGGTCGATCGAATTCCTCGGCCCGTACGTCGACCAGGTGAGCACGGCGGCGCTGGCGCTGACCGGGGCCGGGTTCGGCTGGCTGCTGCTGTGGCGGCTGCGTGCGAGCCGCTTCGCCCCGCAGACGCTCCCCGACGCGGCCTTCACGGCGGTGCTGCTGTTCACGGTCACCAGCCGGGTGATCAGCCCGCAGTACCTGGTCTGGCTGATCGGACTCGCCGCCGTCTGCGTGACCCACCGGGCGAGCCGCATGGGGGCGCCCGCGCTGATGGTCGCCCTCGCCTCCTTCCTGACGGTCCTGGAGTTCCCGCTCGGCTTCACGCACGTGGTGCTCAGCGACTGGTACGGCATCACGCTGCTGGTGCTGCGCAACGGGCTGCTGGTCGCGGCCACGGTGACGGCGGGCCGCTCCCTGTGGCGGGCGACCGTCCCGCCGCCGATGAGCGCGCCGTTCCCGCCGCAGGCCACCCGGGCGCAGGAGACCCCGGTCTCGCCCTGACGCCCGCGGCCGGCCCGGCGCCTCAGCCGAGCTGCGCCCTCACGTACTCCCGCCAGCGCGCGGTGAACTCCTCCGGCGTGATGCCGAGGACCGTCTTCAGCGCCTGCTCGACCGCTCCCGCCCGCCTGTCGTGCGCGCCGACGGCCCGGTAGAAGGCGGCGAGCCGGTCCGGGCCCCACTGGTCGGCGATCATCCGGCAGGCCAGCCAGCCGCCCTCGTAGGCCTGCGCCAGCTCGGTGGGCTCGCTGGTGAAGCCGAATTCCTTGTCGCCGGGCAGCGCGCCGGGGGCCCGGCCGTCCTCGACGGCGCGGGCCAGTTCCGGTGCGACCTCCGTGGGGGTGCGGCCGGTGCCGAGGTAGCCGATCCAGTCGGCGTACCCCTCGGAGAGCCACAGCGGGGTGGCGGTGGTGGTGTGCGCGCGGGTGGCGACATGGGTGGTCTCGTGGGTGAGCACGACCTGCTTGCCGACCTCGCCGAGGCCCGAGTACGCCTCCGGGTTGACGACCACCCGGTCGGCGGGGGCCCGGCCCGAACCGGCCGCCTCGCCGGTGGTGACGGCCGCGATGCCCCGGTAGTTGGACGCGGGCGAGCCGAGCAGGGCCGCCATGCCCGCCAGGGTCCGGGGCACGAGGACGACGACCCGCCGGCTCCAGCCGGGGTCCCACTCCCGCGAGACGGCCGGGACGGCGCGGTCGGCCATCCGGGAGAACGCGCGCAGCTCGGCGAGGGGCCGGCCGGTGCCGAGGACCAGGCCGTGCGCGCCCCGCACGGCGGTCACCGTGCCCTGGTCCCACAGTTGCTGCCCGGCCGGCCCGGCGGGCGCGTCGGCGGTGACGTACCACCCGCCCGCGGCGCTACGGCCGAGGGTGAGGGTGCGGCGGGCCTCGACGGGGGCCTTGTCGTAGCCGGCGACGCGGTAGCGCAGCTCGGCGTCGGCGGTGGCGCCGGCGGAGGTGCGGTGGACACCGGTGACCCGGTAGGACCAGGAGGCCAGCGGCAGGGCGCGCAGCCGGGCGTACTCGGTGCGGGTGCCGGTCGCGCCGTAGGCCGTCTCGTCGTGCCGGACGAGAGCGGCGGCGCGCCGGTCGAGCACGTGCTGCACCTCGGCGCGGACGGAGTCGGCGGGCGGGCGCCCCCCGCATCCCGTCAGGGGCAGGAGCAGGGCGAGCCCGACGGCTCCGGCGCGCCACACCCCTCTTCGACCAGCCATTTCCCGATCGTACGGCCGAAGCCGGGTCAGGGTCTGGTGACCGAGGACACGGGCATCATGCCGACCGGGTCGTAGCGCACCGGCGCGCCCGGGTAGGGGGCGTGGATGACCTGGCCGTTGCCGACGTACATGGCCACGTGGCTGGCGTCGGAGCGGTAGACGACCAGGTCGCCGGGGCGGGCCTGGGAGAGCGGGACCTGCCGGCCGGCGAAGCGCTGCTCCTGCGAGGTGCGCGGCAGGTGGATGCCGGCGTGCGCGTACGACCACTGCATCAGACCCGAGCAGTCGAAGCCCGAGGGACCGCTGGCGCCCCACACGTAGGGGCGGCCCAGGGCGGAGCGGACGGCGGCGAGGGCGGCGGCGGTACGGCCGTCCGGGGCGGCGGCGCCGGCCGGGTCCGGCAGGTCGGTGCGGCCGCCCCGGGAGGCGCGGTCGTAGGCGGCACGCTCCGCGGCGGGCAGGGAGTTGAGCAGCCGGCGGGCCGTGGCGAGCTTCTTCTCCACGGTCCGCTTGTGGGCGACGACGGCCTTGCGGCTCTTCTCCAGGTCGGCGAGTCTGCCGGCCGCCTCCGCGCGTTCCTGCGCCAGGTCGCGCAGCGCGGACCGCAGTTCGCGGAGCTGCCCGGCCTGCCGGGTGCCGATGCGGTCGAGGGTCGCGGCCTTGTCCAGGTAGTCGGCGGGGTCGTCGGAGAACAGCAGGGCGACGGCCGGGTCGAGGCCGCCGGAGCGGTACTGGGCGCCGGCCACCGAACCGAGCCGTTCGCGCAGGGTGTTGATGCGCTGCTGCTGCCGGGCGATGTGGTCCTGCGCGTCACGCACCTCGCGGCGCAGGGTGCCCGCCCGCTCAGCGGCCTTGTCGAAGGCCTGGGTGGCCCGCTCGGCCTCCTCGTAGAGCCGGTCCACCTCGGCACGGGTGCCGTGCGGCTCGGCGTGCGCCGGTACGGCGCCGAACGTGGCGGCCGCGGCGGACAGCACGCACAGGGCGGCCGCACCCCGGTCGAATCCGGACGACGGAGCAAGGCGGCGATGGGACCCCACGGCAGTCCTTCTGCTGGCGGACAGAGACCGCTTCCCCGGGGCCTGGGGACGGGGATGCCTCGGGCGCCGGGGAAACGCGCCAGACAGTAGCCGTGCCGACGGGCCCGGACCAAAGACCTCGGAGTCAACATCACAGTGACGCCCCGCCGCTGACGCAGGTCACCGGCGGGGCGCGGAGTCAGTTCCGGTTCCCGGGATTCGCCCGTTCGGGCGCCTTCGTGTCCGCGTTCCGCGGGCGTCCGAAGGGTCCGTCAGACCCGGACGCCGAACTGGAACGGCATGTTTCCGATGGCCTCGTAGCGGACGACGGCACCGGTGTGCGGGGCGTGCAGCACCTGGCCGTTGCCGGCGTACAGGCCGACGTGGTGCAGGTCGCCGTAGAAGAACACCAGGTCGCCGACCTTCAGGTCGCTCTGGCTGTAGACCCGGGTGCCGTAGTTCGCCTGGGCCTCGGAGGTACGCGGTATGGAGACGCCGGCCTGGCCGTAGGCCCAGGACGTCAGGCCCGAGCAGTCGAAGGACGAGGGGCCGGTGGCGCCGTAGACGTACGGCGTGCCGATCTTGCTCTGGGCGGCGGAGAAGGCCGCCGAGGCGCGGCCGGAGGCCGGCGGGGCGTCGCCGAGGTCCACGCGGTCGGAGGAGGAGCGGTTGGCGCGCTCCTGCTTGGCCGCGAGCGCCGCCTTCTCCTTGGCCGTCAGGGTGTTGAGGAGCCGCTGCGCCTCGGCGAGCTTGCCCTGGACTTCCTTCTTCTTCTCCTCCAGCTGGGTGCGCGTGGAGGAGAGGTCCTTGAGCTTCTCCGCGGCTTCCGCCCGCTCCTGGGCCAGTTCGCGCTGCTTGTCCTGAATCTTCTTCAGGGCGTCGACCTGCTGGCTGCTCAACTGGTCGAGCGTGGAGGCCTTGTCGAGGTAGTCGTCCGGGTTGGACGACAGCAGCAGCTGCACCGAGGGGTCGATGCCGCCCGAGCGGTACTGGGCGGTGGCCAGCGAACCCAGGCCGTCGCGGAGCTTGTTGAGCTCCTGCTGGCCGCGGGCCACGTCGTCCTGGACGGTGGAGATCTCCTTCTGCAGCTTCTGCTGCTTCTCCTTGGCCCCGTTGTACTTCTCGGTGGCCTGCTCGGCCTGCTCGTAGAGCTTGTCGACCTTCGCCTTCACCTCGTCCTTGCTCAGCTTCTCGCTGGGGGCGGCGTTGGCGGCGTTCGCGCTCAGCGCGACGGCAGCGGCGGCTGCGGTGGTCAGCACGGTGACACGCGTGCGGCTCGGCTGCTTGGGTCGACGGTGGGACGCCACTGAGGACGAACTCCTTCTTGTGAGTGATCACCCGTTCGGAGGTTCGAGCCCAGACCCTAGTGACCCAGCTGTGATCAGTTCAAATCCTCGCGGCAAAAAACCCTGTGACGCAATGCATTCTTTGCACACAACACACGTGCAGTGATGCCCGATTGACACTACGTTGCGTGACGATACGGCCAATTCGGGCATTGCATATGCCCGTTGCACCTTCAGGACAGACGCTTCAGAAGCACCGCAGACGCGACCGGTCGGGCACCCGCCCTGGCGACCCCGTCGGCCACCTCCCGGTCGGTGGAGGCGACGATGACGGGACGGCCCGGCGGCTCCGCGCGCACGAGCTGCCGGATGAGCTCGTCGGCCGTGACGCCCGGCTTGGAGAACAGCACCCGCACCCCGCGCGGCGGCGCGAGCAGCACCGGCGCGGCCAGTTCGGCGCCGTCGAAGACGCAGGTGACCTCCGCGCCGGTCTGCGCGGCGAGCGCCGAGAGCTGGCCGAGCAGCCTCAGCCGCTGCTTCTCCAGCGGCATCTGGGGATAGCCGGTCTTGGTCACGTTGTAGCCGTCGACGACCAGATGGGCCTGCGGCAGCGCGAGCAACTGGTCGAGGATCGCGGGGTCGTTCTCGGACAGGGCCCGGGCCGCGATGTCCTTCGGGGTCATGCGCCCCGGCTCGACGGCGTCCACGGTCTCGGCCGGGCGCACGGAGACCGGGGGCAGCGCGAGTTCGCGCCGCAGCCCCTGGGTGGCGTCCAGCAGGGTGTCCAGCAGCAGCCGCACCCGCATGTCCTCCACGCTGCGGCCCTCGCGGGTGGCCCGTCTGGTGGCCTCCAGCGTCGCCTCGGCCTCGCCCAGGCGGGCCCTGAGCCGCCGGGACTCGCTCTCGGCCGCCGACACCTGTGCCTGCGCCTCGGCGCGCACGCCGTCGATCTCGCCCCGCGCCTTGCGCAGCGCGGCCTCGCCCCGCTTGACGTCACTGAGCGCGGCACGCAGCTTGCGGTGCAGCGACTCGGCTTCCCTCTTCGCCGACTCCAGCTCCACGCGCAGCCGTTCGGTCTCGGCGCGGGTCTGGTCGCGGGCCTGGGTCAGCTCGGCGCGCAACCGCTCCAGCTCGGCCCGGCTCTCCTCGTCGGCGCGCTCGGCGTCGGCGCGCTGGGCCTCCTCGCCGGCGGCGGTCACCAGCTTCACCCAGCCCGCCGGGCGCAGTACGTAGGCCGCGGCCGCCACATCCAGCGGGTCCGCGGCCGGGGGCGGGGAGCCCGAGTCGAGGGCGCCGGCGAGTTCCGGCTGCGCCTCTCTGAACTTCTCCCCGATCCGCTGCCGGAAGAGCGGGTCGGTCTCCAGCGCGGCCGCCATCGCGTTCCCGGCGAACTTCGCGCGGCGATTGGGGGCGAACCGGGCGTACTGTCTCAGCTGGGCGGGCAGTTCCGCCACGGTCAGCCCGCCGAAACCGTCCGAGACGATCTGTACGACGCGCCGGCGCACGCCGTCGGGCAGCGGACGGTCAAGCACCTCAGCGGTGCCGTCGCCCGGCCCCCCGCCTGCGGTCTCCACCATCCGTCACACCCCATCGCCTCAAGCGCTTCCCCGGGGCCGCTCCGCTCAGGAGCCGGCGCCCGGCCTGTCCACGAGTTCCACCTGGTCCACCGCGTTGCACCAGCGACAGCGGACCGACTCGATGGTCTCACTGACCACCTCGCGCTCCTCCACCGTCGGCTCGCCCGCCAGATCGAGGTGGACGTACTCGACGACCTTCGAGGAGCGCGTCACGTCGAACCGGGTGAGGTTGCCGCACAGGGTGCAGCGCCATCGCGTCGTGGCGGTCGGCAGGGGAACCGTCATCGTGGTGGTCCGCTTCCTTCTCGTCCAGGGGTCCGCGCCGCCGGCCGACGCGTGTGGCTCGTAACCCTACGGCCTGGCGGGTCCCCGCCGCCCGTCCGTCCACGGCGGCGAGGCGGTCTGTCGGCTTGCGTCCCGTTACGTCATGCTCTGTAGTCATGATCAGCACCTGGAGACCGGCGCCCGGCAGGACACCCGTACCGGTCCGTGGGACCTCGGCCCCGGTGACCTTCGGCCTCATCGTCCTGTGCGGCCTGATCTTCGCCCTCGGCCCCGCCTCCGGGCTCGTCCCCTCGTACGGCTCCGGGGACGCGCTGCTCCCGGCGCAGCGGGCGTACTTCCGCCACTGGGGCGTGGTCCCGGCCGACCTGTTCGACGGTGCCGTCCGCGAGGCGCTCACCCCGGTCACCGCCCTGTTCGTGCACGGCAGCTGGGTGCATCTGCTCGGCAACATGCTCTTCCTCTTCGTCTTCGGGGCGATGACCGAGGAGCGGATGGGCCGGATGGAGTTCACCCTGTTCTACGTCGGCTGCGGATACCTGGCCCTGCTCGGCTACGCGGCCGCCAACGCCACCTCCGAACAGTCGCTGGTGGGCGCCTCCGGGGCGATCTCGGCGGTCCTCGGAGCGTTCCTCTACCTGTTCCCCCGCGCCCGCGTGACCAGTCTTCTTCCGTTCCTGTTCTTCCTGCCGCTGCGCTTTCCGGCCTGGGTCGTGCTGCCCTTCTGGGCGGCCCTGCAGTGGTTCGCCGCGGGCCGCGCCTCCGACGGCCCCGGCGTGGCCTACCTGGCCCACCTGGTGGGGTTCGGGCTCGGCTTCGGCTACGCCTGGGTGCGGTACGGGCGTGGGACTAGAGTGAGATCCGCACCGGCCCCGGCGTCCCAGGGAGAGAACCAGCCGTGATCACCGCGATCGTCCTCATCAAGACCAGCGTGGACCGGATCCCCGAGATCGCGGAGCAGATCGCCGCGCTGGAGAGTGTCAGCGAGGTCTTCTCGGTCACCGGCACCTACGACCTGATCGCCATGGTCCGGGTGCGGCAGCACGAGGACCTCGCCGACGTCATCCCGGGGAAGATCAGCAAGATCCCCGGCGTGGAGGGCACCGACACGCACGTCGCCTTCCGCACCTACTCGCAGCACGACCTCGAAGCCGCGTTCGCGATCGGCCTAGACAACTAGTCGCTCACGTCCACCGCGGCGATGCCGGTTCCCGAGGGGACGTAGAGGCGCCGGCCGCGGACGACCGGGACGTGCTGGTCGTCGCCCGCGCCGTGGCCGAGGGTCGCGCTCCAGCGCTTGCGGCCGTTCAGGTCCAGGGCCCACAGCCGGTCCGCGGACCGCGCGTACACGGTGTCGCCGGCGGCCACCGCGCGGGGTTCACCGGTGGCGCTCCGGACGTCGTACGACCAGGCCCGGGAGCCGTCGGCCGCCCGGACCGCGTACACCGTCGCGGCCTCCGTGCCGATGACGAGGGAGCGGCTGCCGGCCGTCATGGTGCCGCTGCCGTAGGCCTCGGTGCGCCACAGTCGCCGGCCGTCCTTGAGCCGGAAGCCCTGGCGTACGGCGGCGGAGTCGGCGAACAGGGTGGTGCCCGAGAGCGCGGCGGCCGTCACGTCGGTGCCCGCGGGCACCTGCCACGCGCGTGAGCCGTCCCGCGCGTCCAGCGCCAGCAGCACGTCCCCGTAGCTGCCGGTGCACACCAGGCCGTCCGCGACCACGGGGGTGCCGGTGGGGCCGGCCGGGGTCTTCGCGCTCCACCGGATGCCGCCGTCGGGGGCGTAGCGGCGCAGTCCGCCCGCGTCCGTGCCCCCGAAGGAGACGAGCACGTCGTCGCCGAGCAGGACGGGCACGGCGTAGCCGTGGTCACCGAGGGTGCGGGTCCACAGCGGGTGGCCCGAGGGGCTCACCGCGGTCAGCCGCCGCTCGTCCTCGGCGGGGAAGCCCACCACGCAGTACACCCCCTCACGGGTGGCGACCGGGCTGGAGACGTCGTCGCCGAGCCGGACCTTCCAGCGCCGGGAGCCGTCGCGGGACACCGCGTGCAGCACACCGTCGGAGGTGCCGACGTAGACGACCGAGCCGTCCGGGGAGAGCGCGCAGCACGGCCCGTCCAGGCCCCCGATGCCGCCGACGTCGTACTGCCAGCGCAGCACCGCCCTGCGCTCGACCGCCGCGGGGGTCGAGGTGAGCGAGGAGTCGTGGCCGGCGCTGTGGCCGACGACGTCGGGCCCCCGCTGCCACAGCCACGCGCCGGCCCCCGCCGCCACGGATCCCCCGGCGAGCATCTTCAGCAGCCGCCGCCGGCCGGGCGCGTCGGCACCGAGGGACCGGACGACGGGGGTGGTGGGAGAGGAGGACGAGGCGGGGGTGCCAGGAGCGACCGTGGTGGCCGGGGTCACGGCGGACCGGGGCGGTTCGGCGGGCGCCGGGTCGGCGGCAGCGGGCCCGGCGGACCCGGGCACCAGGTCCGGCACGGCCGCCGCCGGGGGCGATGCGGAGGCCGCCGGCTGGGCGGCGTCGAGGGCGGGGCGGGCCACGGCAGGACCGCGCGGCGGATCGGCGGGCGCCGAGTCGGCGGCAGCGGGCCCGGCGGACCCGGCCACCAGGTCCGGCACGGCGGCCGCCGGGGGCGATGCGGAGGCCGCCGGGGGTGACGCGGAGGCCGCAGGCCGGGCGGCGTCGGCGGCGGGACGGGGCGCGGTGGACCCGGGCGTCCGGTCCGGCGGGGCGGCGGACAGCGGCGGTTCGGCGGGCGCCGGCAGGGCGGCGTCGGCGGCGGGAGGGGCCTCGGCGAGCCCGCGCGGCGGTTCGGCGGGCGCCGAGCCGGCGGCAGCGGGCCCGGCGGACCCGGGCACCAGGTCCGGCACGGCGGCCGCCGGGGGCGATGCGGAGGACGCCGGGGGTGACGCGGAGGCCGCAGGCCGGGCGGCGTCGGCGGCGGGACGGGGCGCGGTGGACCCGGGCGTCCGGTCCGGCGGGGCGGCGGACAGCAGCGGTTCGGCGGGCGCCGGCAGGGCGGCGTCGGCGGTGGGAGGGGCCTCGGCGAGCCCGTGCGGCGGTTCGGCGGGCGCCGGGGCTGCCGGGGCTGCCGGGGCTGCCGGGGCCAGGTACTCGACGCCGCTGGGGCGGTCGTCGTGCGCCGGGCCCGGGGCGCCGGCCGGGCCGTACCAGCCGGGGCGGACGGCGCCGCGCAGGGCCCCCGGGGTGAACCCGGCGGCCGCCACCACCTCCGACGGCGTCGGGCGCTCCAGCGGGTCCTCGCGCAGACAGGCCGCCACCAGCGGCCGTACCCCCTCCGGCACGCCGGACAGGTCGAAGTCACGGGTCAGGATGCGCAGCAGGATCACCGAGTCCTGGCCCTCCCCGAAGGGCTCGCGGCCGGCCGCCGCGTGGGCGAGGACCGCACCGAGGGAGAAGACGTCGCTGGGCGGGCCGACCTGCCCGCCGTTGCGGATCTGCTCCGGCGAGACGTAGCCGACCGAGCCGACGACCGCGCCGGTCCGGGTCAGCGCGGTCGCCTCCAGGGCCCGCACGATCCCGAAGTCGATGACCCGGGGCCCGTCCGGGGCGAGCAGGATGTTGGACGGCTTCAGGTCCCGGTGGATCAGACCCTTGGCGTGGATGGCCGCCAGCGCCTCGGCGAGCGCCGCCGCGAGCACGCGGACCGCCGGCTCGGGCAGCGCCCCGTGGTCCAGGACGGCGTCCCGCAGATTCGGGCCCGGCACGAACTCCGTCGCCATCCACGGCCGTTCGGCCTCCGTGTCGGCGTCGACGACCCGGGCCGTGAAGGTTCCCTCGCCGCCGACGGTCCGCGCGGCCCGCACCTCGTGCCTGAACCGCGCCCGGAAGGTGCGGTCCTCGGCGTGCTCGTGGCGTACGACCTTCACCGCGAGCCGCAGGCCGGTGCGGGACTCGGCGAGGTAGACCTCGCCCATGCCGCCGGACCCGAGTCGGCGCAGGACGTCGTACGGGCCGATCCGTGCCGGGCCGGTTGCGCGCGACTGCACTTCGCACTCTCCCCCGATCGAACTGCTGTCGGGGGGAGTCTATTTGGCCCGGTGGAGCTTCACACCGCCGGGACGCAGCGGCCGTCCTCCGTGCGGTAGCGCCACTTCGCGCCGTCGCGGACCAGCTCCTTCACGGCGCTCACGAACCGCGCCACGTGCTCGTCCGGGGTGCCCGCCCCGAAGCTGACGCGGATGGCGTTCAGGGACTTCTCCCCCGGGGCCGCCTCGGGGGCGCCGCACTCGCCCTGGGTCTGCGGGTCGCTGCCCAGCAGGGTGCGGACCAGCGGGTGGGCGCAGAAGAGGCCGTCGCGGACGCCGATGCCGTACTCGGCGGACAGGGCCGCGGCGAAGTGGGAGCTGTTCCAGCCCTCGACCACGAAGGAGAGGACGCCGACGCGCGGGGCGTCGTCGCCGAAGAGGGACAGGATCCGCACCTCGGGCACCTCGGCGAGGCCCTCGCGGACCGTGCGGACGAGGTGCTGCTCGCGGGCGACGAGGGTGTCCCAGCCGGCCTCCGTGAGCGCCTTGCAGGCCGAGGCGATGGAGTAGGCGCCGATGACGTTCGGGGAGCCGGCCTCGTGGCGGGCGGCGCTCTCGTGCCACTCCACGTCCACTCCCCCGTCGGTGCGCCGGGTGACCTTGCGGCTGGCGCCGCCGCCCGCGAGGTACGGCTCGGCCGCCCGCAGCCAGTCGGCGCGGCCGGCCAGCACACCGGAGCCGAAGGGGGCGTACAGCTTGTGCCCGGAGAAGGCGACCCAGTCGACGTCCAGTTCACGGAGGTCCACCGGGTGGTGCGGGGCGAGCTGGGCGGCGTCGAGGACGATCCGGGCGCCGTGCGCGTGGGCGGCGGCGGCCAGCTCGCGCACCGGCCACAGCTCACCGGTGACGTTGGAGGCGCCGGTGACGCAGACCAGGGCCGGGCCGTGCGGGTCGCGGTCGGCGAGGGCACGCTCGAGGGTCTCGACGGCCTGGCGAGGGGTGCGCGGCGCGTCGAGGAAGCTGACCCGGGCGTCCTGCCAGGGCAGCAGGGAGGCGTGGTGCTCGGTCTCGAAGACGAAGACCTGGCAGTCGGCGGGCAGGGCGCGGGCCAGCAGGTTCAGCGAGTCGGTGGTCGACCGGGTGAACACCACCTGGTCGTCCGCGCGGCAGCCGAGGAAGGCGGCGACGGTCCCGCGGGCGTTCTCGAACAGGTCGGTGGAGAGCTGGGAGAGGTAGCCGGCGCCGCGGTGGACGCTGCCGTAGTACGGCGCGTAGGCGGCGACGTCGTCCCAGACGCGCTGGAGCGCGGGGGCGCTGGCCGCGTAGTCCAGTGCGGCGTAGGCGACTTCACCGCCCGTCACGAGGGGGACGGTGACATCACGGCCCAGAACGGGCAGCGGGGCACAGACGGTCTGGTCGGCGGCAGCGGTGGAGACGGACATGGTGAACTCCCGTGGGCATGGGGCGTCGCCGCGCGAGCGGGTACGGCTCGAGCGCGGTGAAGGGGGAAAGGGGGATGCGGAGGCGGGGCTCTGCGGCCCTATCGCATTCGCTTGCTCACGGAAGGCTCCTCGGACGACCAGGACCCCTGGTGTGCGAGGGGTCCGCGCTTGCCGTGGACCTTGCTGTCCACGACCTGGTCTTCACCCGGGGCACCCCGCCACGGACGGAGGGTTGCCGGACAGTCGGCCGGGGCCTCATGACTGTCACTCATGACCTGATCCAACATCCTGCCACACGGCCCTCGGCGCGCAAGGCGCGGTCCACCATGCGGACCGCGCCCCGCGTGCGCGCCGGCCGGGCTCAGGTGTTGCTCGCTGCCACCCAGCGCTCCAGCGACCGCTTGGCCGCGCCCGAGTCGATCGACTCCCGGGCCTCGGCCATGCCGGCGCGCAGCTGGTCGGCGAGGGGCGCGTCCGTCGGCCGGAGGGCGGCGAGCGCGGCGGCCGAGTTCAGCAGCACGGCGTCCCGCACCGGGCCCTGCTCGCCGTCCAGCAGCCGACGGGCCACCGCCGCGTTGTAGACGGCGTCGGCGCCGCGCAGGGCCTCCACGGGGACCAGCTCGATGCCGACGTCACGGGGGTCGAACGTCTCCTCGGTGACCTTGCCGTCCCGGACCACCCACACCTTGGAGGTGGCGGTGACGGTCAGCTCGTCCAGGCCGTCGTCGCCGCGGAAGACCAGCGCGGAGTTGCCGCGCTCGGCGAGGACACCGGCGACGATCGGCGCCATCCGCGGGTCGGCGACCCCGACGGCCTGCGCGCGCACCTTGGCCGGGTTGGTCAGCGGGCCGAGCACGTTGAACGTCGTCCGGATGCCCAACTGCCCGCGCGCGGCGGCCACGTGGCGCAGCGAGGGGTGGAACTTCACCGCGAAGCAGATGGTGATGCCGGCTTCCTGGGCGACCTCGGCGACCCGCTTCGGGGTCAGGTTCAGGTTGATGCCGAGCTTCTCCAGGACGTCGGAGGAGCCGGAGGCGGAGGACGCGGCACGGTTGCCGTGCTTGACGACCTGCGCGCCGGTGCCGGCGACGACGATCGAGGACATGGTGGAGATGTTCACGGTCTTGGCGCCGTCGCCGCCGGTGCCGACGATGTCGACGGCCGGCCCGGGCACCTCGATCACGTTGGCGTGCTCGTACATCGTCCGGACGAGTCCGGTGATCTCCTGGACCGTCTCGCCCTTGGCCCGCAGCGCGACCATGAATCCGGCGATCTGCGCGTCGGTCGCCTCGCCTCGCATGATCAGGTCCATCGCCCACGCGGTCTCGTCGGCGGAGAGGTCACGGCCGTCCAGCAGCCCGTTCAGCAGGGCGGGCCAGGAACGGCCCGCCGCGGTGTCGCCTCCAGCGGGGGTCACAGCGCTCATCAGCCGCTCCTCGTACACAGTCCTGCCAGGTCGTACACCACCCTATCCAGCCCGGAGCACGGCGAAGGGCCCCGTCCGCAACCCGGACGGGGCCCTTCAGCGTGGCGTGGCGACGCGGGGATCAGTGGTGGCCGTGGCCGCTCGTGATCTCCTTGTACTCGTCCACGGTCGGCTTCGGGATCTGGTTGTCCTCGCCGTAGTAGGCGTTGGACAGCTTCGCCCGCAGCTTCTGCGTGGCCGGCACCTTGCGCTCGACACCGTTCGCGTCGACCGTCGGGCCGATCTCGGCCGGCGCGTACTGGTTGTGCGCGGTGAGCGTGTGCAGCTGCTCCTGGCTGAGCGGCTCGTGGACCTCGATGAACTCACCGTGCGGCAGCCGCTTGATGATGCCGGTCTCGCGGCCGTGCAGCACCTTCTCGCGGTCACGGCGCTGCAGACCCAGGCAGATCCGCTTGGTGACGATGAACGCGATGACCGGTCCGGCGAAGAACGAGATCCGGACGAACCAGGTGACGTCGTTGATCGACAGGTGGAAGTGGGTGGCGAAGAGGTCGTTGCCACCACCGACCAGACCGACCATGTACACGGTGACCCAGGCGACACCGAAGGCGGTGCGGGTCGGGGCGTTGCGCGGGCGGTCCAGGATGTGGTGCTCGCTCTTGTCGCCGGTGACCCAGGACTCGATGAACGGGTACACCGCGATCGCCGCCAGGACGACACCGAAGAGCACCAGCGGGATGAACACGCCCAGCACGAGCGTGTGACCCCAGAAGTTGATCTCCCAGCCCGGCATGTAGCGGACGAGACCCTCGGCGAAGCCCATGTACCAGTCGGGCTGGGCGCCGGTGGACACCTGGTCCGGGCGGTAGGGGCCCATGGCCCAGATCGGGTTGATCTGGGTGACCGCGGCGATGGCCGCGATGACACCGAAGACCAGGAAGAAGAAGCCTCCGGCCTTGGCCATGTAGACGGGCAGCAGCGGCATGCCGACGACGTTCTTGTTGGTCTTTCCGGGACCCGCGAACTGCGTGTGCTTGTGGTAGAAGACCAGGATCAGGTGGCCGACGACCAGACCGAGCATGATGCCCGGCAGCAGCAGGATGTGGATCGAGTAGAACCGGGCCACGAAGTCGTGGCCGGGGAACTCGCCGCCGAACAGGAACATCGAGATGTACGTGCCGACGATCGGCATCGACAGGATGGCGCCCTCGGTGAAGCGGACACCGGTGCCGGAGAGCAGGTCGTCCGGGAGCGAGTAACCGGTGAAACCGGTGAACATGCCGAGGACGAACAGCAGGAAGCCGAACAGCCAGTTGATCTCACGCGGCTTGCGGAACGCGCCGGTGAAGAACACGCGCATCATGTGCACGAACATGCCGGCGAGGAAGATCAGCGCGGCCCAGTGGTGGATCTGCCGGATGAGCAGACCACCGCGCACGTCGAAGGAGATGTGCAGGGTCGAGTTGAACGCCTCGGACATCAGCTGTCCCTGGAGCGGGACGTAGCTGCCGTGGTACTCCACCTCGTTCATCGACGGGTGGAAGAACAGCGTCAGGTACACACCCGTCAGGATGATGATGATGAAGCTGTAGAGGCAGACCTCACCCAACATGAACGACCAGTGGTCGGGGAAGATCTTGCGCATGTTGGCCTTGGCCAGGGAGTAGATCCCGAGCCGGCTGTCGGCCCAGTCGGCGACGCGCTCGCCGGCCGGCGCCTTCCCGCGCGAGCGGGGTGCTTCGTTCGGTTCAGTACTCATCCGCGCTCCCAGAATGCAGGACCGACGGGCTCCTCGAAGTCGCCGAGCGCCTGGAGGTAACCCTCACTGTCCACGCCGATGCGCAGCTGCGGCAGGGCGTGGCCGGCGGGGCCGAAGATCACTCGGGCGCCGTCGGAGAGGTCGAAGGTGGACTGGTGGCACGGGCACAGCACGTGGTGCGTCTGCTGCTCGTACAGGGAGATCGGGCAGCCGACGTGGGTGCAGATCTTGGAGAAGGCGACCACGCCTTCGTGCGACCAGTCGAGTTCGCGCTTGTCCTTGATGTTGCCCGGCTGCAGCCGGACGATCATCAGCGCCGCCTTGGCGATCTCGTTCTGGAAGTCCTCGCTGGCCTCCTCCAGCCCGTCGGGCTTGGCGAAGGTGAGCGAGCCGACGGCGACGTCCTCGGGACGCAGCGGCAGGTTGGTGTTCATGTTGACCAGGCGCTTGCCCTTGGCCCACATGGTGTGGCGGAGCTTGGTCCCGGGCGCGGGGCCGAGACCGCCGAGCAGCATGACGCCGGAGAGCGGCACCAGGGCCAGCGCGCCGAACATGGTGGTGCGGATCAGCTTGCGGCGGCCGATCGCCGACTCCTTGGCACCCTCGGCGAAGTCCGCGTGGACCTTCGCCCGGACCTCGGGGGAGGCCGCGATCGGGTGACGGTCGTCGGCGACCTCCACGTCGGACATCAGGGTGCGGGCCCAGTGGACCGCGCCCGCGCCGATGCAGAACAGCGCCACGCCGAGGGTGAGACCCAGCGCGAAGTTCATCGCGCTGATGTGCCCGATCGGGAAGACGAAGATCGACTTGTCGTTCGGGATCACCAGGTACGAGACGATGAAGCCGATGGTGGCCAGCATCGACACCGTGAACATCAGGGCGACCGCGCGCTCGGACCGCCGGGCGGCCCGCTCGTCGACGTCCTGGATCCGGTGCTCGTGCGGGGGCAGCCCCGGGTCCGCGAACGGGTTCACCTCGTCGGCGACCCCCACCGCGCCGTGCGCGTGGTCCTGCGCTGCGGGCAGGTTCTCTTCTGGAATGTCTTGGCTACTCATGACTTCTTGGCCTTTGCGGTCCGAGCGGCGACCCAGACGGCGACCGCGATCAGCGCGCCGAGTCCGAAGATCCAGGCGAACAGACCCTCACTGACCGGCCCGATGCCGCCCAGCTCCAGACCGCCGGGGTTCGTCGTCTCGCTGCTGTCGACCGCGTGCAGGTACGCGATGATGTCCTTCTTGTTCTTCTCCGTCAGCGTGGTGTCGGGGAAGGACGGCATGTTCTGCGGGCCGGTCTGCATGGCCTCGTAGATGTGCTTCGGGTCGACGCCCTCGAGGGTCGGGGCGTACTTGCCCTTGGTGAGGGCACCGCCCTTGCCGGTGAAGTTGTGGCACTGCGCGCAGTTGGTGCGGAACAGCTCGCCACCCTTGGCGATGTCCGCGCCTTCCGGACCGTACTGCTCACTGGTGGGCACGTTCGGACCGGCGCCCAGCGACGCGATGTACGCGGCGAGCTGGTCGATCTGCGTCTGCGTGTAGACGACCTTCTTGCTCGGGATCTGCGCCATCTGGGAGGACGAGGCCGGCATGCGGCCGGTGCCCACCTGGAAGTCGACCGCGGCGGCGCCGACGCCGACCAGGCTCGGGCCGTCGGAGGAGCCCTGGCCACCGGTGCCGTGGCAGCTGGCGCAGCCGACAGCGTAGAGCTTCTTGCCCTCCTTGATGGTCAGGGACTGGGAGGTCTCATCGGCCTGCGCCTTGCCCGCGGGCGCGAACGCGGCGTACAGCCCCCCAGTGGCCGCCAGCGCGAGGAGTAGGACGACGACCGCCGCCAGCGGATGGCGTCGTCGTGCGGAGAGCTTTTTCACGGATTACCCCGGTGTCAGGATCTTCTGCGTCGGTGCTTCTGGATGTGCGGGAGGTCCCGCTACTTGATCAGGTAGATCGTGGCGAAAAGGCCGATCCAGACGACATCGACGAAGTGCCAGTAGTAGGACACGACGATGGCGGCGGTCGCCTGCTCGTGAGTGAACCTCTTGGCCATGTATGTACGGCCGAGGACCAGCAGGAAGGCGATGAGACCGCCCGTCACGTGCAGGCCGTGGAAGCCGGTGGTCAGGTAGAACACCGAGCCGTACGGGTCGGAGGACAGCGAGATGCCGTCCTTCTTCACCAGCTCCGTGTACTCGTAGATCTGACCGCCGATGAAGATCGCACCCATGATGAAGGTGAGGATGAACCAGCCACGGAGCTTCTTCACATCGCCGCGCTCGGCGGCGAACACGCCGAGCTGGCACGTGAGGGAGGAGAGCACCAGGATCGTGGTGTTCGTGGCGGAGAAGGGCACATTCAGTGCCTCCGCCATCTCCTTCCAGTGGGCCGGTCCGGTCACCGACCGGAGGGTGAAGTACATCGCGAAGAGGGCCGCGAAGAACATCAGCTCGGAACTCAGCCAGATGATGGTTCCGACGCTGGTGAGGTTCGGCCGGTTGACCGACGGGTGCGCGTGCCCGGTTTCTACTGTCGTTGCTGTCGCCACGACCGACATTATGTCGGTCGCTTATCCCGCCCTCACTCCGGGGGGTGCCGTTCGGAGTGTTGCTGCCCGCCGAACCGGTGCTGACGTGGTGTTCATGGGAGTAACATCCGCCCAAACGGCCCTGTCCGTCCCGTCCGTACGACGCCGACGTCCCGGAGGAACAATGCAGCCGACCGCCACGGTGCTGGTCTACAGCGACGACTCCAACACCCGCGAGCAAGTACGGCTCGCCGCCGGCCGGCGGCCCGCTCCGGACGTGCCGCAGGTCGAGTTCCTGGAGTGCGCGACGCCCGCCGCGGTGCTGAGCGAGCTGGACAAGGGCGGCATCGACGTCTGCGTGCTCGACGGCGAGGCCGTGCCGATGGGGGGCATGGGGGTGTGCCGGCAGATCAAGGACGAGGTCTTCGACTGCCCGCCCGTGCTGCTGCTGATGGGCCGCCCCCAGGACGCCTGGCTGGCCACCTGGAGCCGCGCGGACGCCGCCGTCACCCTTCCGGTGGACCCGGTGGAGTTCGCCGCCTCGCTGGCCTCCCTGCTGCGCCGCAAGCGCCTGCAGAGCGCCTAGGAGAGCGGGGCGCGAGGTCGCGCGGCCGCCGGTCCGTCCCGGCTCGCCGCGCCGCTCCCCGCGCCCCTCCAGGGCGTTCACACGGCCGTCGGCCGCAGTCTCACCGCGTCGCCCGGAGTCGGGCCGCCCGAGGTGCCGGCGGCCAGGGCGCTGCCCGTGCGCCACTTCGTCCAGTCGACGTTCCAGTCGCCGAAGCCGTTGCCGAACGGCTCCATCTCGTGGCCGCCCGAGTTCACGACCTTGACGATGTCGCCCTCACGGACGTTGTCGAAGAACCACTCGGCGTTGGACGTGCTCATACCGGTGCAGCCGTGGCTCACGTTGGCGTACCCCTGCGAGCCCACCGACCAGGGGGCGGCGTGGACGTACTCGCCGGACCAGGTGACCCGGGTGGCGTAGTAGACCGGCAGGTCGTAGGAGTCGGAGCTGCCCTCGGCGATGCCCACGGTGGTGCCGCGCATCCGTACGAAGTACTGCTTCTCCAGCACGACCTTGACGCCGTTGCGGGTCTCGAAGCCGGGCTTGCCGGTGGTGACGGGGATCTGCTCGACCTGCTTGCCGTTCTTGTAGTAGGTGAGCTGGTGCGCCGCGGCGTCCGTGACCACCTCGACCTTGTCGCCGGTGGTGATCTTCAGCGCCTTCGACTTGGCGCCCCACAGCCGGTCGCCGATCCGTACGCCGTCCAGGTTGCTGTGCACCTGGATGGTGGCGTGCTCGGGCCAGTACTCCTTGGGCCGGTAGTGGAGTTCCTTGTCGCTGACCCAGTACCAGGAGCCCTGCACGGCCGGCACGGAGTCCACCCTGAGGGCCCGCTCCACGACGGCCCGCTGGGCCTTGTCCTTGATCTCCTGGCCGAGCATGGCGGTGATGGGCTGCCCGACGCCGTACTCGCCCGCGTCCGGGCCGAACGTGACGGCCAGGGTCTTCTTGCTGGTGGGCTTGCTGGTGTCGAACTCGAGGACCTTGCGGCCGGGTGCGCCGTCGTCGTCCTCGGTGCTCACGGAGACCGTGTAGTGGGCGTTGGCGGCCAGCGGGGACGTACTGTGCCAGCGGCTGCCGTCGGCCGCGAGTTCGCCCGCCACGAAGCGCCCTGTGGAGTCCTGGGCGGTGACGTCCGTGATGCGGCCGTCGCCGCTCTCGGCCGTGATCTCCAGGGGCTTGTCCGGATCGGCCCGCTTCCCCGCCTCGGTGGGGCCGTTGAAGGAGATCTGGTCCGCTGCGTCGTACGGCTTGGCCGACAGGGGGTTGCCGTCCGGACCGCAAGCGGTGACGCCCGCACCTAGGGCGGCCACCAGCAGGGTGCAGCTGACGACGGTGCGGGTCCGCGGAAGTCGGTTCATATGATCACGCTATGAGGTGCTGACCGTACCGGCACGGCGGGTAACTCGTACGGGGGACGGACGCTACGGCAAAGGACGGTCCCCCCGGTTGCGGGGGCCGTCCGGCCGCGAACGACGGGAGCCCGGACCCCCCTGATGGAGGGTCCGGGCTCCCGGCACATGCGCTCGCGTGCTACTGGGTGCGGTTCTCACCGTGGTAGTACTCGAACACCCAGCCGAACAGGCCGAGCATGATGATCGGCGCCGCGAAGTAGATCAGCCACCAGCCGACCGCGATGCTGAGGAAGGCGATCGCGCCGCCCGCGCCCAGCATGAGCGGCTGCCAGCTGTGCGGGCTGAAGAAGCCCAGCTCGCCCGCGTCGTCGGCGACGTCCGCCTCTTTGTCGTCCTGCGCGCCGGCGTCCACCCGACGGGCGGTGAAGCCCAGGTAGAAGCCGATCATGACGGACAGGCCGAAGGCCAGGAAGAGTGCGGTGGTACCGGCCGGCTCCTTCGACCACACGCCGTACACGACGGCCATGATCAGGATGAAGAAGCTCAGCCAGATGAACATCCGGCCCTGGATCTTCACTTGCCGGCCTCCTTGCTGCCCGCGATGGCTGCGCCGTGACCGGCGTGCTCAAGCTGCTCCAGCGCGGCGATCTCGGGGTGGTGCAGGTCGAACGCCGGGGATTCGCTGCGGATCCGCGGCAGGGTGAGGAAGTTGTGCCGTGGCGGCGGGCAGGAGGTCGCCCACTCCAGCGAACGGCCGTAGCCCCACGGGTCGTCCACGCCGACC
Source organism: Streptomyces albidicamelliae (assembly GCF_025642175.1). Classification (NCBI taxonomy): domain Bacteria; kingdom Bacillati; phylum Actinomycetota; class Actinomycetes; order Kitasatosporales; family Streptomycetaceae; genus Streptomyces; species Streptomyces albidicamelliae. Next base: position 2,589,438 of record NZ_CP106795.1, read on the forward strand.
GGCTTGCCGTACTTGGCCGTCTTCCACACGTTGTAGAGGAACGGCAGGATCGACAGGCCGAGCAGGAACGAGCTGATCGTCGAGATCGTGTTCAGGGCGGTGAAGCCGTCGGCCGCCAGGTAGTCGGCGTACCGGCGCGGCATGCCCTCGGCACCCAGCCAGTGCTGCACCAGGAACGTGCCGTGGAAGCCGACGAACAGCGTCCAGAACGTGATCTTGCCGAGGCGCTCGTCGAGCATCTTGCCGGTCATCTTCGGCCACCAGAAGTGGAAGCCGGAGAACATCGCGAAGACGACGGTGCCGAACACCACGTAGTGGAAGTGCGCCACCACGAAGTACGAGTCCGAGACGTGGAAGTCCATCGGCGGCGAGGCCAGGATGACACCGGTCAGACCACCGAAGGTGAAGGTGATCAGGAAGCCGACCGCCCAGAGCATCGGTGTCTCGAAGGACAGCGAGCCCTTCCACATCGTGCCGATCCAGTTGAAGAACTTCACGCCGGTCGGTACGGCGATGAGGAACGTCATGAAGGAGAAGAACGGCAGCAGCACTCCGCCGGTGACGTACATGTGGTGGGCCCACACCGTCACGGACAGACCGGCGATCGCGATGGTCGCGGCGATCAGACCCATGTAGCCGAACATCGGCTTGCGGGAGAAGACCGGGATGACCTCGGAGATGATGCCGAAGAACGGCAGCGCGATGATGTACACCTCTGGATGGCCGAAGAACCAGAAGAGGTGTTGCCACAGCAGGGCGCCGCCGTTGGCGGCGTCGAAGACGTGGGCGCCGAATTTACGGTCCGCCTCCAGGGCGAACAGCGCGGCCGCGAGGACCGGGAAGGCCAGCAGCACCAGGACGGCCGTCAGCAGCACGTTCCACACGAAGATCGGCATGCGGAACATGGTCATGCCCGGCGCGCGCATGCAGATGATCGTGGTGATGAAGTTGACGGCGCCGAGGATGGTGCCGAAGCCGGAGAAGGCCAGACCCATGATCCACAGGTCGGCACCCAGACCCGGGCTGCGGACCGCGTCCGACAGCGGGGAGTAGGCGAACCAGCCGAAGTCGGCCGCGCCCTGCGGGGTGAGGAAGCCACCGACCGCGATGGACGAGCCGAACAGGTAGAGCCAGTAGGCGAACATGTTCAGCCGCGGGAACGCCACGTCGGGCGCGCCGATCTGCAGCGGCATGATCCAGTTCGTGAAACCGGCGAACAGCGGCGTCGCGAACATCAGCAGCATGATCGTGCCGTGCATCGTGAACGCCTGGTTGAACTGCTCGTTCGACATGATCTGCAGACCCGGCCGGGCCAGCTCGGCGCGCATCAGCAGCGCCATGACGCCACCGATCAGGAAGAACGCGAACGAGGTGACCAGATAGAGCGTGCCGATCGTCTTGTGGTCGGTGGTCGTCAGCCACTTCACCACGAGATTTCCGGGCTGCTTGCGCCTGACCGGCAGCTCGTTCTCGTACGAGTCCTCAGCTGCCGCGGCACCCTGGGGTTCGTTGAGGATGCTCACAGGTTGTTCGTCTCCCGGTTCTTCTCGTGCGGCGTCTGCGCGATGCCGGCGGGAATGTAACCGGTCTGCCCCTTCTTGGCGAGGTCCTTGAGGTGCTGCTCGTAGCGCTCGGGGGAGACGACCTTCACGTTGAACAGCATCCGGGAGTGGTCGACGCCGCAGAGTTCGGCGCACTTGCCGAGGAAGGTGCCCTCCTTGTTGGGGGTCACCTGGAAGGCGTTGGTGTGGCCCGGGATGACGTCCTGCTTCATGAGGAACGGCACCACCCAGAAGGAGTGGATGACGTCACGCGAGGTCAGGACGAAGCGGACCGTCTTGCCCTTGGGGAGCCACAGCGTCGGACCGGGGTTGCCGGTCTGCGGGTTCCGCGTGCCGGGCGTACCGACGTCGTAGACACCGCCGGCGTTGGCCGGGAAGGCGTCCCTGAACCGGTCCGGAACGGCGGCCAGGTTCTTGTCGGTCTTCGCGTTGCCCGTGCTTCCGGGAACGTCCGCGATGTAGTTGAAGCCCCAGCTCCACTGGAAGCCGACCACGTTGACCGTGACGTCGGGCTTCTTGTCGGTGAGGCTGAGCAGCTTCGTCTCGTCCCGGGCCGTGAAGTAGAAGAGCACCGAGATGATGATGATCGGGACCACCGTGTACAGGGCCTCGATCGGCATGTTGTACCGGGTCTGCGGAGGTACCTCGACCTTGGTGCGGCTGCGCCGGTGGAAGAAAGCACTCCACAGGATCAGGCCCCACACCAGCACGCCGACGGCGAGCGCAGCCGCCCAGGAACCCTGCCACAGGGAGAGGATCCGCGGAGCCTCTTCCGTGGTCGGGGTGGGCATACCAAGGCGGGGGAAGTCTTCCCAGTTGTACGAGCAACCGGTGGCTGTCGCCAAGACCAGGCCCGCGGTCAGTGCCTGCAGCAGCTTCCGCCGCATCGGGCGCCGCGGCGAGCGGTCGGAGCCGTTGGGACTCACGTAGCGCCTTCCCGAGAGTCTCGCCCGCGCTGTACGGCTGCGGCCTTCTCGCTGGTCGGTCGCCGCCCTGCGTCGGGCAGGGGTTTGGATGTTTATGCGGACCAAACCCTAGCCGACGCCCTCCAGGGGTTCGCGGGGAGGGGGGCATACGCGTCGCCTGTCACTCGGTCGGGGAGGCGATGGGCGCCTATTGGCTCGGGTTGTCGCGGTTTGGCGTCCCGGCGCGGGACGCGTCGTGGCTGGTCGCGCCGTTCTCCGCGCCCCCGGGTGGGCCGGTCCCACCGAAGTCTTAACGTTGCCCTGTGGCCTACTTCGACGCAGCTTCCGCCGCCCCTCTCCACCCCGTGGCCCGCCAGGCGTTGCTGGCCTCGCTGGACGACGGGTGGGCCGATCCCGCCCGGCTGTACCGGGAGGGCCGCAAGGCGCGGATGCTGCTGGACGCGGCGCGCGAGGCGGCGGCGGAGGCCGTGGGCTGCCGGGCCGACGAGATGGTCTTCACTCCGTCGGGGACGAGGGCCGTACACACGGGCGTCGCGGGCGCGTTGGCCGGCCGGCGCCGGACCGGACGCCACCTGATCGTGTCCGCCGTCGAACACTCCTCCGTGCTCCATTCGGCTGAAGTGTTCGAGGCGGCGGGGGGAACGGTCGACCGGGTGGCCGTCGGCCGGGGCGGGGCCGTGGACGCCGCCGGCTACTCCGCCGCCCTTCGCGCGGACACCGCGCTGGCCGTGCTCCAGTCGGCCAACCACGAGGTGGGGACCGTGCAGCCGGTGGCCGAGGTGGCCGGGATCTGCCGGGCGGCCGGGGTGCCCCTGCTGGTGGACGCGGCGCAGTCGCTGGGCTGGGGGCCCGTCGAGGGCGACTGGTCGCTGCTGACGGCCAGTGCGCACAAGTGGGGCGGGCCGTCCGGGGTCGGGCTGCTCGTCGTCCGCAAGGGCGTGCGGTTCGCGGCCCAAGGGCCGGTGGACGAGCGGGAGTCGGGGCGGGCCGCGGGTTTCGAGAACATCCCGGCGATCGTGGCGGCCGTGGCCTCCCTGCGCGCGGTGCGGGCCGAGGCGGACCAGGAGGCGGTACGGCTGCGGGAGCTGACGGCACGGATCCGGACGCGGGTGCCGGAACTGGTGCCGGACGTGGAGGTGGTGGGCGACGCCCGGCGGCGGCTGCCGGGCATCGTCACCTTCTCCTGTCTCTATGTCGACGGAGAGGCGCTGCTGCACGAGCTGGACCGGGCGGGGTTCTCCGTCTCGTCCGGGTCCTCGTGCACGAGCAGCACGCTGACGCCGAGCCATGTGCTGCGGGCGATGGGCGTGCTGAGCGAGGGGAACGTCCGGGTCTCGCTGCCCATGGGGGTGGCCGAGGCGGACGTCGAGCGGTTCCTGGACGTGCTGCCGGGGGCCGTCGCGTCCGTCCGGGAGAAGCTGGGCGCACCGGCGCCGGCCACCCGGGTGCGCGCCGCGGAGCTGGTCGTCGACTCCCTCGGCAAACGCTGCCCGATTCCCGTCATCGAGCTGGCCAAGGTGATCGGGGAGGTGCCGGTGGGCGGCACGGTGCGGGTGCTCTCCGACGACGAGGCCGCACGGCTGGACATCCCGGCCTGGTGCGAGATGCGCGGGCAGGAGTACCTGGGCGAGGAGCCGGCGGAGCGCGGTACGGCGTACCTGGTCCGCCGGCTCGGCTGAGCGCCCGGGGAGCGTCCTAGCGCAGGTGGGCGCGGACCTCTTCGGCCGCCTCGTCGCCGTACGCCTTGGTGAACCGCTCCATGAAGTGGCCGCGCCGCAGCTGGTACTCCTGCGTGCCGACGGTCTCGATGACGAGCGTCGCGAGCATGCAGCCCACCTGGGCGGCGCGCTCCAGGGAGACGCCCCACGTGAGGCCGGACAGGAAGCCGGCGCGGAAGGCGTCGCCGACGCCGGTCGGGTCGGCCTTGCGCTCCTCCTCGGGGCAGCCGACCTCGATCGGGTCCTCGCCGTGGCGCTCGATGCGCACACCGCGCGCGCCGAGGGTGGTGACGCGGTGGCCGACCTTGGACAGGATCTCGGCGTCGGTCCAGCCGGTCTTGGTCTCGATGAGGCCCTTCTCGTACTCGTTCGAGAACAGGTACGTGGCGCCGTCCAGCAGTATCCGGATCTCCTCGCCCTCCATGCGGGCGATCTGCTGGGAGAAGTCGGCGGCGAAGGGGATCTCGCGGGAGCGGCACTCCTCCGTGTGGCGGAGCATCGCCTCCGGGTCGTCGGCGCCGATGAGGACCAGGTCGAGACCGCCGACGCGGTCGGCCACCGTCTTGAGCTCGATGAGGCGGGCCTCGCTCATCGCGCCGGTGTAGAAGGAGCCGATCTGGTTGTGGTCGGCGTCGGTGGTGCACACGAAGCGGGCGGTGTGCAGGGTCTCCGAGATGCGGACGGAGTCGGTGTCGACGCCGTGCCGCTCCAGCCAGGCGCGGTACTCGTCGAAGTCGAAGCCCGCGGCGCCGACCAGGACCGGCTGGGTGCCGAGCTGGCCCATGCCGAAGGCGATGTTCGCGCCGACGCCGCCCCGGCGCACGTCGAGGTTGTCCACCAGGAAGGAGAGCGAGACCGTGTGCAGCTGGTCCGCGACGAACTGGTCGGCGAAACGGCCGGGGAAGGTCATGAGGTGGTCGGTGGCGATGGAGCCCGTGACTGCGATGCGCACGTCGGCATTCTCCTGCGGGAGGGTGGGTTGACAGTTCACGCTACCTGTTGGTGGGGCGGCACTGAAGCTGACAAAACTACCCGATAGTAGATCTTTCTTCGCGAGCCGGAACATGCCTACGGTGCCGTCATGACAAACCCCAGGGTCAACTTCACCCCCCCGGCCGACCTCGAGGGCGACCTCGCCGTACTGCGCGGCGACTGTGCCCGGATGGCTCCGCACTGGGTGGTTCCCGAGCACGGCACGTCTCGGCCGGTACCTCCGTCCCTCATCCACGGGGTGACGGTGCCGGCCCGGTCCGCACGACTGCTGGACGCGATGTCCGACTACGGCGACTGACCCGCGGGGCGCGTTCACGCGGGGAACCGCGCGCTCCTCTCCCGCGTCCCATCGGCGTCCCCCGCGCAGGGGATGCGGGACACGACGCGAGGAGCGATGCGGTGAACACCGAGCGGCCTGAGAACTCCGGCGAGGCGCAGGAGCCGGAGGTGTCCGGGGAAGGTGCGGCCGAGGAGCCGCGGGTCGGCGACGACCGGGCGGGCGAGCGGTCCGCACGGCGCCGCACCCCACTCGTCGCGGCCTCCGTCGCCGCGGCGGTCCTGCTGGTCGGCGGGGGCGGCGCGTACCTCGCCGCGCACGGCGGCCCGGACGGCCGTACGCACGCGGGTGCTCCCGGTGGCGGTGGCACTCCCCCGCCGCTGGCCCTGGACGGTTCCTCCGCGGGCTCGCACGGCATCGCGCCCGGCGAGCCGGACCCGAACGGGACGACCTACACCGTCCGGGGCGAGCTGCCCGACGGGCCGGACGCGGCGCCGGTGTACGCGCCGCCGGGACGGGTCGGCAAGGAGGCCGTGGTGCGTCTGGCGCGGGCGCTGGGCATCGACGCGGCCCCGGTGGACGAGGGGCGGACCTGGCGGGTCGGCGGCAAGGACGGTTCGGGGCCGAGCCTCCGGGTGGACCGGGACGCGCCCGGCAGCTGGACCTACAGCCGGTACGCGCCGGGCACCGACGACTGCAAGAAGGGGCCCCTGTGCGCGCACGGCCCGGTGGGTCCCACCGGCGGCCCGTCGAGCGAGGCGGCCGCCGAGAAGGCCGCGGCCCCGGTGCTGCGGGCGGCCGGCCTGGACGGCGCGAAGCTCGACGCGAGCCGGGTGCTGGGCACCCAGCGGGTGGTCGACGCGGACCCGGTGGTCGGCGGGCTGCCCACGTACGGCTGGACGACGGGCCTGACCGTCGGCCGCACGGGTGAGGTGGTCGGCGGCCACGGGCTGCTGGGCACGCCGGTGAAGGGCGACACGTACCCCGTCCTGGACGCGCGCCGGACGCTGGAGCTGATGAACGGGGCGGCGAGGACCGGTCACCGGATGGGGATCGGCGGGTGCGCGACCCCGGTGCCGGCGAAGGACCGGCTGGAGCAGCCGTGCGGCGCGGCCACCGGGGCGCCCAAGCGGGCGGCGGGCACGGCCACGGTCGAGAAGGCGGTGTTCGGGCTGGCCGCCCACGCGGTGGACGGGCGGCAGGCGCTGGTGCCGTCCTGGCTGTTCGAGGTGCGGGGGGCGGCGGCCCCGGAGACGTTCACCGTGACGTACCCGGCGGTCGATCCGAAGTACCTGCGGTCGAGCCGGTCGGCCCCCGCCACGGGACCGTCCGCGGCGCCGGGCGGCACCCGGGACGTGAAGGTGACGGGCTACACGGGCGAGGGCCGGGAGCTGACCGTGAGCTTCTTCGGCGGGGTGTGCGCCGACTACACGGCCTCGGCGCGGGAGAGCGGCGGCCGGGTGACGGTCTCGGTGACCGAGAAGCCCTGGCCGGACAAGGTGTGCGTCCTGATCGCCAAGGAGTACGTGAAGACCGTACGGCTGGACGCGCCGCTGGACGGCCGGACCGTGGTCGGTGCCGACGGCGGGCGGATCGCGCGGACGAAGCCGGGGGCGCTGCGGCCGCAGACCGGCTGAACGGGGCGCACGGCACCCCGCGGCAGACGAAGGCGGCGGCCCCGCACAGGGGACCGCCGCCTTCTCCGTCGGGCCGTGGGCCGGCCGGGCGGCTCAGCTGAAGGAGTCGCCGCAGGCGCAGGAGCCGGTCGCGTTCGGGTTGTCGATCGTGAAGCCCTGCTTCTCGATCGTGTCCACGAAGTCGACGGTGGCGCCGCCCAGGTACGGAGCGCTCATGCGGTCGGTGACGACCTTGACCCCGCCGAAGTCCTTCTCCACGTCGCCGTCGAGCGAGCGCTCGTCGAAGAAGAGCTGGTAGCGCAGGCCGGAGCAGCCGCCGGGCTGGACGGCGACGCGCAGGGCGAGGTCGTCACGGCCTTCCTGGTCGAGCAGGGCCTTGACCTTGGCCGCGGCGGCGTCGGTCAGGATGATGCCGTCGGTGACGGTGGTGGTCTCGTCCGATACGGACATCTACATCTCTCCCGGGTTGTACGGAGACTGCTTGCCGACGAGTGCAACCGGCGCTTCCGCGGATTCATTCCGGGCCGGGCATTCGCGTGGTCGCGTTTTCTGTTTCCGTCTTCATGCTCGCACACGGGCGCGGGCACGCACAGCGACCGGTGGAGGGCGGCGGGCGGGATTCACGTCACATGGACGCTATTGCCATCGTCAAACTGACGTGAAGCGGTTATGATAGATAGCGTCAGTTAGACGAAAAGTAGAAAGGGTGCGTGTCGTGACCACCGCCCAGCCCCCGGAACTCGACGTGCAGCCGACTCCGCTCGCCCTGCTCCTGCTCGGCCGTGAGGCCGACCCGAAGAGCGAGCGGGGCGTCGAGTGCCCCGGTGACCTGCCCTCGCCGTCCGACCCCGACCTGGTCGAGCGCGCCCGCGCGGCCAAGGAGAAGCTCGGCGACAAGGTCTTCGTGCTCGGCCACCACTACCAGCGCGACGAGGTCATCCAGTTCGCCGACGTCACGGGCGACTCCTTCAAGCTGGCCCGCGACGCGGCCGCGCGCCCGGAGGCCGAGTACATCGTCTTCTGCGGTGTGCACTTCATGGCCGAGTCGGCGGACATCCTGACGTCCGACGACCAGAAGGTGGTCCTGCCCGACCTCGCCGCCGGCTGCTCCATGGCCGACATGGCGACGGCCGAGCAGGTCGCCGAGTGCTGGGACGTGCTCACCGAGGCGGGCGTCGCCGAGCAGGTGGTGCCGGTGTCGTACATGAACTCCTCGGCCGACATCAAGGCCTTCACCGGCAAGCACGGCGGCACGATCTGCACGTCGTCGAACGCCAAGCGCGCCCTGGACTGGGCGTTCGAGCAGGGCGAGAAGGTGCTGTTCCTGCCCGACCAGCACCTCGGCCGCAACACCGCCGTGCGGGACATGGGGATGTCCCTGGACGACTGCGTCGTCTACAACCCGCACAAGCCGAACGGCGGCCTGACCGCCGAGGAGCTGCGGGCCGCGAAGATGATCCTGTGGCGCGGCCACTGCTCGGTCCACGGCCGCTTCAGCCTGGACTCGGTGAACGACGTCCGTGCGCGCATCCCCGGGGTGAACGTCCTCGTCCACCCCGAGTGCAAGCACGAGGTCGTCGCCGCCGCGGACCACGTCGGCTCCACCGAGTACATCATCAAGGCCCTGGAGGCGGCCCCGGCCGGTTCCAAGTGGGCCATCGGCACCGAGCTGAACCTGGTCCGCCGGCTGGCGAACCGTTTCGCTCCCGAGGGCAAGGAGATCGTCTTCCTCGACAAGACGGTCTGCTTCTGCTCGACGATGAACCGCATCGACCTGCCGCACCTGGTCTGGACCCTGGAGTCCCTGGCCGAGGGCAACCTCGTCAACCGCATCGAGGTCGACAAGGAGACCGAGGCGTTCGCGAAGCTGGCCCTGGAGCGGATGCTCGCGCTTCCGTAGCCGCACCCGCCCGGCGGGGTCCGGCGTCGGCGTGCGAGGTCACGCCGACGCCGGTTTCCGTCCGGGGCGGGCCGGATCCAGCGTGAAGAGCGTGCCGTCGGGGGTCGTCACCACCAGCGCGCCGCCGTTCACCAGCAGCTCCGGCGAGTTGTAGTCGCCGCTGACCACGGTGCCGGCCCGCGGATAGGACTCCCATAGCCGGTGTCCCGTACGGGCGTCGAGGGCCGCCACCCGGCCGCTCGCGCTGGCCAGGAACACACTGCTGCGCCCGTCCGCGACGGGCGCGGCCGGCTGTTCGAGGGTCGTCGCGGTGCGCCACAGCTGCCGGCCGGTCAGGGGCGAGACGGCGGTCGCCCGCCCGTCCGAGGCGGCGAGACACAGCACCCCGTGCGCCATCGCCGCCCGCCCCCGGTGCTCCTCGGCCATCGCGTGGGTCTCGCGGGCCCCGGTGCGGGGATCGATCACCACCACCCGGGTGAACGGGTTGTCCTGCGCCATCGGGTCGACGGACCGCCGTGCCGCGTAGACCAGCCGTCCGTCCAGGGTCCCGGCGTAGTCCGCGGTCACCGGCGGCGCGGCCGGGAGCCGGCGCGCGGAGCCGTCGGCGGGATCGACGGCGATCAGCCGCCGCTGGGCGCCGGACGCGGTGTGGTAGCCGGTGCAGTCCGCGTACAGGCCGCCGCCCGCGCCGTGGAAGTCGCAGTGGTGTCCGGCCGGCACCTGCATCGACCAGCGCGCGGAGCCGTCCCGCGGGGAACGGGCCGTCACGGTCAGGCCGTCCGGGACGAGGACGAGGCCGCCGGCGACCACCGCCGACGCGTTCCCGTCGCCCGTCGGACGGGACCACAACCGCCGTCCGTCGTCGGCGGCGAACGCGGCGACGGTGGCCGCGGTGTCGTTGCCCGCCGGGTTCAGGACGCTCTCGCGGACGAGCACGACGCCCTCGTGCACCCCGACGACCGCGCTGTCGTAGTGGTCGAGACCGATCCCCGGCGGCTGGGTGCCGGCCCGCCAGACCGTGCGGCCGGTGACCGCGTCGACGCGGATCGGCAGGGTGCCGTTGCCCCCGCAGTAGACCGCTCCCCCGCTCAGCGCGCAGGACGGCTGCCCGCCGCGGCCGGGGCCGTCCGCCGGCGCCGCGGAACGCTTCACGCCGTGGTCGGCCACCGCGTACACCGTCGTCCGCCAGGGCCGCCAGCCGTCCGGGAGGGCACCCCAGCGGGCGGCCGTGGGACGGGGCGAAGGGCCGGCCCCGGGCCGCGCCCCGCCCTGGAACGGCCCGATCAGATACGCGGTGAGGGCGGCCACCAGCACGCCCGCCACCCCGAGGGCGAGCGGCACCCGCAGGGCGCGCCTCCGGCGTGCGGGGGCGTCGGCCGCCGCCGCGGACGGTACGGCGTCCGGGTCCGCGACGGCCGGGTCCCGGTACGGGGCGGAGTCGGCCGGGTCCGCCGTCGGAGGCCGGGTCGCCTCGGGGTCCGCCGTCGCGGGCCGGGTCGGCTCCGGGTCCGCCCGGCGGTGCGGGACGGTGGGCGGCTCCGCGGCGGCCCGCTCGGGCAGCACGGCGGCGAACTCGGCGGCCAGGGCGTCGAGTCCGGGCCGGGCGGCGGCCCGCTTGACCAGGCAGCGGGACAGGACCGCGCGCAGCGGCTCGGCGACCGCCGTCAGGTCGGGCTCCTCGCTCATGACCCGGTACGCCGTCAGATAGGGGCTGTCCGCGTCGAAGGGGCCGCGTCCGGTCGCCGCGAACACCACCAGCGCGGCCAGCGAGAAGACGTCGGACGCGGGACCCACCGACCGGGCGTCCGCGAGCTGTTCGGGGGACATGAACGGCGGGGTGCCCATCATGTGCCCGGTCTCGGTCAGCGCCTGGTTCTCCGCCGCGCGCGAGATGCCGAAATCGATGACCCGGGGGCCGTCCTCGGCCATCAGGACGTTGGCGGGCTTGAGGTCGCGGTGCACCACCCCGGCCCGGTGGATGTCGCGCAGAGCCTCCACCAGGCCGAGGACCAGCCGGCGCAGTTCGGCGCCGGCCAGCCGTCCGTCGTCCCGGACGCGGGCGGAGAGCGGGCGTCCCGGTACGTACTGGGTGGCCATCCAGGGCCGGCCAGCCTCCGGGTCCGCGTCCACGACCGGCGCGGTGAAGGCGCCGCTCACCTTGCGGACGGCGGCGATCTCCTGGCGGAAACGGGCCCGGAAGACGGGGTCCTCGGCGTACTGGGCGTGGACCACCTTGACGGCGACCTCACGCCCCGATCCGGCCCGCGCCCGGTAGACGACCCCCATCCCACCGGCCCCCAGCCGGTCGACGATCCGGTATCCACCGAGCGACCCGGGGTCGCCCTCGTGCAGTGCCACCGCCCCGTTCCCCCTCCCCCGCAAGAGCAGTTCCGGATCACAGGATAGGAAAGGTCTGCGCGGGAGGGGACGCGGTGCGGGGTGTCAGACCCCCGCGGGCTCCGGCTCGTCCGAGGCGGCCGGGGCCGGGGACGGCGGACCCTTCTTCGCCGCCCGCTTCTTCGCGCGCCGCTCCTTGCGGAGCTCCAGCATCGCGTAGAGCGTCGGGACGAGGAGCAGGGTCAGCAGGGTGGAGCTGATCAGGCCGCCGATGACGACCACCGCGAGCGGCTGGGCGATGAAGCCGCCCTCACCGGTGACGCCGAGGGCCATCGGGAGCAGGGCGAAGATCGTCGCGAGGGCCGTCATGAGGATCGGGCGCAGCCGGTGCCGGCCGCCCTCGACGACGGCCTCGACGACGCCGTATCCCTGCGATCGGTACTGGTTGATCAGGTCGATCAGCACGATCGCGTTGGTCACCACGATGCCGATCAGCATCAGCATGCCGATCATCGCCGGGACCCCCAGCGGGGTGCCGGTGGCGACCAGCAGGCCGATCGCGCCGGTCGCCGCGAACGGGATGGAGACCAGCAGGATCAGCGGCTGGACCAGTGAGCGGAACGTCGCCACCAGCAGCATGAAGACGATCGCGATGGCCGCCAGCATGGCCAGGCCCAGGTTCTTGAACGCGTCGTCCTGGTCGGAGGAGACGCCGCCGATCTCGGCCGTGGCGCCCGCGGGGAGCTTCAGGGCCTTGATCTTCGACTGGAGCCTGGTGCTGATCGCGCCCGTGTTGTCACCGGTCGGCTTCGCCGTGACGGTGGCGGCGCGCCGGCCGTCGATGCGGGTCATCGACACCGGGCCGTCCACCAGCTTCACGGTGGCGATGTCACCGAGCCGCACGGGGCCGAGGCGCAGCTTCTTCAGCTGGGCGAGGGTGGTCGCGGGCTTCGCGGACCGCACGACGACGTCGCGCTCGGTGTCGTCGAGCACCGCCTTCGCCGCCGTCGTGCCGCGCACGGCCTGCGCGACCGCGGCGCCGAGCTTCTGGTCGTCGAACCCGGCGGCGGCGGCCCGGGCGTTGGCCCTGACCGAGATCCGCGGGACGCTCGTCGCGAGGTCGCTGGTGACGTCGGTGACGTGGTCGAGCCCGGCGACGGTGGAGCGCACCTGCTCGGCGGCCGTGCGCAGCGCCTCCGGGTCGGCGGCCTTCACCACGACGCTCAGGTCCTGGTTGCCGAAGCCGTCACCGGCGGACACGGTGGTCGTGCCGATGCCGTCGAGCTTCTTCAGACCGTCCTCGATGTGCCGCTGCACGTCGTCGTAGGACGCCGAGTCCTTCAGCATCACCTGGTACGACGCCTGGTTGGTGTCCGTGCCGCCGCCGAAGGCCGCCATGAAGCCGGAGGAGCCGACGGTGACCTGGTAGTCCTTCACGCCGTCGGTGGCGGCGAGCAGCTTCTCCACCTTGCGGGCCTGGACGTCGGTGGCCGCGAGGCCGGTGCCGGGCTTCAGCTCCTGCTTGACGGTGAGGACCTCCTGGTCGCCCTGGTCGAAGAAGTTCGTCTTCAGCAGTCCGCCCATGCCGAAGGTGACGACCAGGACCACGAGCGCGATCAGCACGCTGGTGAGGCGGCGGCGCGTGGCGAAGCGCAGGACGGGCACGTAGGCGCGCTGGAGGCGGCTGTTCGCCTCCTTCTCCTCGGCCGCGCGGCGGGCCTCGGCCGCGTCCTCGGGGGTGCCCTTGGGCGCGCGCAGAAACCAGTACGACAGGACCGGGACGACCGTCAGCGAAACGAGCAGCGAGGCCAGCAGGGCCGCCGTCACCGTGATGCTGAACGAGCCGAACAGGGCGCCCACCATGCCGCCGACCAGGCCGATCGGCAGGAACACGGCGACGGTGGTGAGGGTGGAGGAGGTGACCGCGCCGGCCACCTCGCGCACGGCGGTGAGGATCGCCTCCCTGCGCTCCTCGCCGTAGCCGAGGTGGCGCTTGATGTTCTCCAGCACCACGATCGAGTCGTCGACGACCCGGCCGATGGCGATGGTGAGCGCGCCGAGCGTGAGCATGTTCAAAGACAGACCGCGCGTCCACAGCACGATCAGCGCGAGCACGACGGACAGCGGGATGGACACCGCGGTCACCAGCGTGGAGCGGACCGAGGCCAGGAAGACCAGGATGATCAGGACCGCGAAGAGCAGGCCGAGCGCGCCCTCCGTGGTCAGGCCCTTGATGGACTTGGACACCGCGGGGCCCTGGTCGCTGACGACCGTGAGCTTCGCGTCCGCGCCGAGGTCCGTGCGCAGGCCGGGCAGCTTGTCCTTGACGGCGTCGGAGATGGCCACCGCGCTGCCGTCGTGGTCCATGGTGACGTTGACGGCGAGGCTGGGCCGGCCGTCGGTGCGGGTGAGGGAGTCGGCCGGGGCCGGCTTCTCGGCGACGGTCGCCACGGCACCGAGGCGGACGGGCTTCCCGCCGCCCTCGCCGGCGATGCGCAGGTCGCGGATCTGCCGGAGCGAGGTGAAGCCGCCGCCGACCTGGACGGTGCGGTTGGCGCCGTCCTCGGCGAAGGAGCCCGCCGGGACGGTCGCGCCGCCGGCCTGGAGGGCCTGGCCGAGGGCGGCCGGGGTGAGGCCGGCCCGGGCGAGCTTCGCGTCGTCCGGCGTGACGGTGACCTGCTGGTCGCGCACGCCGGTGACCTGGACGCGGCCGACGCCGTCGATGTCCTTCAGGACCGGCACGACCGACGTGTCGATCCGGTCGGCGAGGGCCTGCTGGTCCTTGCCGGAGGTGACGGCGAGGACCACGGTGGGCATGTCGTCCGTGGAGCCGGAGACGACCTGCGGGTCGACGTCGTCCGGGAGCTGGTTGCGGGCCCGGTTGACGGCCTGCTGTACGTCGGAGACCAGCCGCTTGGTGTCGTTGCCGTAGTCGAAGGACGCCATGATCACGGCGTTGCCCTCGCTCGCGGTGGAGGTGACACCGGTGATGCCGTCGACGGCCTGCAGGTTGTCCTCTATGGGCTCGACGACCTGCTTCTCGACCACGTCGGGCGAGGCGCCCTGGTACGGCGCGACGACCGACACCATGGGCAGCTCGATGGTGGGCAGCAGCTGCTGCTTGATCTGGGGTATCGCGATCAGCCCGAAGGCGAGCGCGATGAGCGAGACGAGCCCGACGAGGGCGCGTTGCGCGAGGCTGAATCTCGACAGCCAGGACATGGATCCGGTTCTCTCTGTGAGCGGCAGGAGCGGCGGGGGACGCACGGGCGCGCCCACCCCACCACCCTGAGCCATGCCGGAGGGCCGAACCGTAGGCCCCAGGTCCCGTTCCTTATCCGCCCCCTACTCCGCGCGCAGTACGCGCGGGTGGAGATCAGTCCGTCCTCGGACGTACCAGCCCCGACTCGTAGGCGATCACCACGAGCTGGGCCCGGTCCCGCGCGCCGAGCTTGGCCATGGCCCGGTTGACGTGCGTCTTCACGGTCAGCGGGCTGACCTCCAGACGTTCGGCGATGTCGTCGTTGGAGTGCCCGCCGGCGACCTGCACGAGCACCTCGCGCTCCCGGCCGGTGAGCGCGCCGAGGCGTTCGGAACGGGCGGGGTCACGGCCGTCGTCGCCGTCGCCCTGGGCCAGGAAGCGGGCGATCAGACCCTTGGTGGCGGCCGGGGAGAGCAGCGCGTCACCGTCGGCGGCCAGCCGGATGGCGTTGAGCAGTTCCTCGGGCTCGCTGCCCTTGCCGAGGAAGCCGGAGGCGCCCGCGCGCAGGGCCTGCACCACGTAGTCGTCGACCTCGAAGGTGGTCAGGATGACCACGCGGACCTGGGCGAGAGAGGGGTCGGCGCTGATCGCCCGGGTGGCGGCGAGGCCGTCGGTGCCCGGCATCCGGATGTCCATGAGGACGACGTCGGGGGCCTCCGCCCGGGCCAGCCGGACCGCCTCGGCGCCGTCGGACGCCTCCCCCACCACCTCCATGTCGGGCTCGGAGTCGACCAGCACGCGGAACGCGCTGCGCAGCAGCGCCTGGTCGTCGGCGAGCAGGACACGGATCGTCATGCGGGCTCCCCCGGGGCCGTCGTACGCGTCTGCGCACGGCTGTCGGTACGGGTCCCGGGGCCGGTCCCGGCACGCGGGCCGCTGGTGTCGGCACGGGTCCCGGAGCGGGTCTCGGGACGCGTCTCGACGGGCAGGATCGCATGGACGCGGAAGCCGCCGCCGTAGCGGGGGCCGGTGGTCAGGGTGCCGCCGAGGGCGGAGACCCGCTCCCGCATGCCCAGCAGCCCGTGTCCGCCGCCGGCTCCGGGCGCCGCGTCCTGCCCGGCCCCGTCGTCGAGGACGCTGATCTCGACGTTCGGTCCGACGCGTACGACGCTCACCTCGGCCCGGGCGCCGGCGCCCGCGTGCTTCTGCACGTTCGTCAGGGCCTCCTGGACGATCCGGTAGGCGGCCAGGTCGACGGCGGCCGGGAGGTCGGTGCCCTGGTCGGCGCGGGCCACCTCCACCGGGAGACCCGCGCTGCGGACGGTGGCCGCCAGTTCCTCCAGGCGGCTGAGGCCGGGGGCGGGCTCCGTGGGCGCCTCGGGGTCGCCGGACTGGCGCAGCAGGCCGACGGTGGCGCGCAGTTCGTTCAGTGCGCTGCGGCTGGCCTCGCGGACGTGGGCGAGGGCCTCCTTGGCCTGGTCGGGCCGCTTGTCCATGACGTGGGCGGCGACCCCGGCCTGCACGTTCACCAAGGCGATGTGGTGGGCGACGACGTCGTGCAGGTCGCGGGCGATGCGCAGGCGTTCCTCGGCGACCCGGCGGCGGGCCTCCTCCTCGCGGGTGCGTTCGGCGCGCTCGGCCCGCTCCCGGATGGCCTGCATGACGGCGCGGCGGCTGCGGACGGCGTCCCCGGCGGTGGCGCCGATGCCGGTCCAGGCGAGGACGGCCAGGTTCTCCTGCGCGTACCAGGGCAGCGGGCCGCCGAGCATGGCGCCGGCCGTCAGCACGGTCATGGTGAGCAGACCGACGCGCCAGGTGGTGGAGCGGTCGGTGGTGGAGGCGACGGTGTACAGGGCGATGACGGCCGACATCGCCACGGGGGCACGCGGGTCGCCGGTGACGAACTCGACCAGGGAGACGCCGCCGGTGACGGCGAGGACCGTCTTCGGGGCGCGGCGGCGGAAGACGAGGGCGGCGGCGCCGAGGACCATGAGGAGGAGGGCGAAGAGGTCGGGGGTGCGGACGCCCCAACTGACCCCGTGCCCGTCCTTCGGCACGACGAAGGAGCCGGCGACCATGCACAGCAGCACGCCGGCGGCGATGGCCGCGTCCAGGGCCAGGGGGTGGGCCTTGAGGCTGCGGCGGGCGCGGTCGAGAGTGCTCACGGGACTGAACAGTACGGGCGTTTCGGGTGCGGGTCACCAAAAGGTGCCCGGTACCGGAAGGTACCCGGTACCGGAAAGCAGCCGGTTCCGGAAGGTGCCCGGTACCGGAAGGTACCCGGTACCGGGAAGCAGCCGGTTCCGGAAGGTGCCCGGTAGCGGAGAGCACCCGGTACCGAAGCCGGCCACGACGGGCCCGCGGCCGCCGGACGACAATATGACCAGAGCTGTTGGGCGCCCGGTCCCCCCGCGGACTCGTCCCGTTGGCCGGTCGCGCTCAGCCTTCTCGCCAGCATCCCGCCGACGAAAGGCATCCCGTGCGCCCCCTCCCGCTCCGAGTGGTCTGGTCCGCCGCCGCTGCCGCGCTGGTCTCGGCCACCGGCCTCACCGGATCCGCCCACGCCGTCACCTACGGCACGCCGACGATCAAGCTGTCGGCGTCCTACCTCTCGGGCGCGGTCGGCGGCACCGGGGACCCGGTGGTCACCGTCACCGTCGCCCAGAGCGGCGCCGACGCCTCCGCCCTGACGGTGGCCGCGAGCAGGACCAGCACGGCCGGTGTGGCCGGCACGGGCGACGTCCGGGTCACCGGCACCGGCGGCACCCGTACCGTCGCCGTCACGGCGCACGCCCGGGGCTACGCCGACCTCACCCTGAAGGTGACCGGGCTCGGCGGCAAGACCGCCACCACGACCCTGCACTACGCCGCCTCCCCGGCCGTCCAGCACAGCGCCGACGCCCGCTACCTGACCGGCGCCTCGGACGCCTCCGCCGGTGTGGATGTCGGCGGCGGGTACGTCGTGGTCGCCAACGACGAGGACAACACCCTGCGCCTGTACGACGGCGCCGCCTCCGGCGCTCCGGTGCGCACCTGGGACCTGGACAACGCCCTGGGCGCCGACAAGGAGGTCGACATCGAGGGGGCCGCGCGGGTCGGGAACACCGTCTACTGGACGGGGTCGCTGGGCAACAACAAGGACGGCGAGTACAAGGCCGACCGGAACACCGTGTTCACCACGACCGTCTCCGGCTCGGGCGCCGGCACCCAGCTGGCCTTCGGCAGCGCGGGCCACCGCCTCCGCGACGACCTGGTGGCCTGGGACGAGGCGAACGGCAACCGGTACGGCTTCGCCGCCGGGACCGCGACCGGGCAGGTCCCGAAGCAGATCGACGGCTTCAACGTCGAGGGGCTGGAGTTCGCGCCGGGCTCCACGACCACCGCCTACGTCGGCTTCCGGGCTCCGCTGGTGCCGCCGCGGACCGGCGGGAAGGCGCTGATCGTGCCGGTCACCGACATGGACCAGGTGGTGCGCGGCGCGAAGGCCACCTTCGGCGCGCCGATGGAGCTGGACCTCGGCGGCCTCGCCATCCGCGACCTGCGCCGCAACGACCAGGGGCAGTACCTGATCGTCGCCGGGTCCTGGGCCGCCGACGACAACAGCGACCCGTACGCGCTCTACTCGTGGGACGGTGTCGCCGGGAACCGGCCGGTCAAGCTGCTGGACCTGCCGACGGCGGACGCGGGCGGCTGGGAGTCGGTCGTGTCCGTGCCCGACCTGTCCGTCGCCGGCGCCCGGGTGCAGCTGATCACCGACGACGGGGCGGCCGACCTGTACGGCGACGGCGTGGAGGCGAAGGACCTCACCCACCCGGAGTGGCAGAAGTCCCGCACCACCTGGTTCACCCTGGGCTGATCCCCCGGGGCCGCCCTGGGCCGTTCCGGGCTCGTTCCCCGGGGTCGCCCTGGTCAGCCCGGGATCAGGCCGTCGTCGCCGAGGAGCTCCCGGACCTCCTCCAGCGTCGCGTCGGACGACGGCAGGATCAGTTCGGAGGGTTCCAGCGCGTCGTCCGGCAGCGGGGTGCCGAGCCGGTGGACCGCGTCCAGGAGAGCGGTGAGCGTGCGGCGGAAACCGTCGCCGTCGCCGCTCTCCACCTCCGCCAGCAGCTCGTCGTCCAGCTTGTTCAGCTCAGGGAAGTGGGAGTCGTCCAGCCTCACCTGGCCCTCCCCCATGATCCGTACGATCACGTCCGCCTCCTCGGCTCGGGGCCCCGGCGCCGGGCTACTGCTTGTCGAAGCGCGGGGTGTCCTGCGGCTGCTGCTGGGACTGCCCCTGACCGGTGCCGCCCTCGATGGCCTGCTGGGGGGAGCCCCCGGCCAGCTCGGCCTTCATGCGCTGCAGTTCCAGCTCTACATCCGTACCACCGGAGAGCCGGTCCAGCTCGGCCTGGATGTCGTCCTTGGCCATGCCGGAGGGGTCGTCGAGGGCACCGGAGGCGAGCAGCTCGTCGATGGCGCCGGCCCGGGCCTGGAGCTGGGCGGTCTTGTCCTCGGCGCGCTGGATGGCCAGGCCGACGTCGCCCATCTCCTCGGAGATGCCGGAGAAGGCCTCGCCGATGCGGGTCTGGGCCTGCGCGGCGGTGTAGGTGGCCTTGATGGTCTCCTTCTTCGTACGGAAGGCGTCGACCTTGGCCTGCAGGCGCTGGGCCGCCAGGGTGAGCTTCTCCTCCTCGCCCTGGAGGGTGGTGTGCTGCGTCTCCAGGTCCGTCACCTGCTGCTGGAGGGCGGCACGCCGGGACAGGGCCTCACGGGCCAGGTCCTCACGGCCGAGCGCCAGCGCCTTGCGGCCCTGGTCCTCCAGCTTGGAGGACTGCTGCTGCAGCTGGTTGAGCTGGAGTTCCAGGCGCTTGCGGGACGTCGCCACGTCCGCGACGCCGCGGCGCACCTTCTGGAGCAGCTCCAGCTGCTTCTGGTACGAGTAATCGAGGGTCTCGCGCGGGTCCTCGGCCCGGTCAAGGGCCTTGTTCGCCTTCGCGCGGAAGATCATCCCCATACGCTTCATGACACCGCTCATGGGCTTCGCGCGCCCCCTTCTGACGGACTCCAGCTCACAGATCCTGCGACAGGACCCACAGTACGGGCCCTGCCTCCATTACCGCACTGTTCGGGCGGTGATGCGCTCATCCCCAAGGACGACCGTGGACCGTGCCGCTCCGGCGCAGGGAGTAGGTGATCCCCCACCCGGACCCCGGCGGCACCTCCCCGGAAACGTCCTGTCTGTCCCCTACAGACGCCCGGCGTTGCGGGATCGTTCCCCGCCGGACTGTGGTCCATGCCGGTGAAGCCCGTACCCTTGGGTTTTGTGTTCCGTAGCCGTGCCAAGGAAGAGAAGGCCCCGACCGCCGACAAGGCGCAGGTGACCCTCTCCAAGCAGACCCGTGACCCGCAGGCCCCGAAGGGCAGGCCCACGCCCAAGCGCAGTGAGGCCCAGTCCCAGCGCCGCAGCGTCGCCCAGACGCCGACCAACCGCAAGGACGCCGTCAGGCGTCAGCGTGAGGACCGGCGCGAGGCGATGGCGCGCCAGCGCCAGGCGCTGGCCAGCGGCGACGAGCGTTATCTGCCGGCCCGTGACAAGGGTCCGGTCCGCAAGTTCGCCCGAGCCTGGGTGGACTCGCGGTTCAACGTGGCGGAGTTCTTCCTGCCGCTCGCCGTGGTGATCCTCGTGCTGAGCGTGGTGCGGGTGCCGTCGATCCAGAACATCGCGCTGCTGCTGTGGCTGGTCGTGATCGTGCTGATCGTGCTCGACGCGGCGGTGAGCGGCTTCCGGCTGCGGAAGCGGCTCAAGGAGCGCTTCCCGGACCAGAACACGCGCGGCGCGGTCGCCTACGCCCTGATGCGTTCCCTGCAGATGCGCCGGCTCCGCCTGCCGAAGCCGCAGGTCAAGCGCGGAGAGCGGCCCTGAGCGCAGACGCTTTCACCGGGGGTGCGGCCGATGCCTGGCTGAACAAGCTGGGCGGTCTGCGGGACGTCGTACGGCAGGAGCTGGTGGCCCGGCAGCTCGACGAGCAGATAGCCGGGCGGTTCCCGGTCGGGCAGCGGCTGCGGGTGCTCGACGTGGGGATGGGCCAGGGCACGCAGGCGCTGCGGCTGGCCCGGCTCGGCCACCAGGTCACCGGCGTCGAGCAGGACTCGACGATGATCGCCACCGCGCGCGAGGCCCTCGCCGGGGAACCGGAGGGCATCCGCGCCCGGGTCCGGCTGGTGGAGGGCGACGGGCGGGACACCGGCGTGCACTTCCTGCCGGGCAGCTTCGACGTGGTGCTGTGCCACGGGGTGCTGATGTACGTCGAGGAGCCCGACCCGCTGGTGGCGGGTCTGGCCCGGATGCTGGCGCCGGGCGGACTGCTGTCGCTCCTCGTGCGCAACGGTGACGCGCTCGCCGTGCGGCCGGGCCTGTCCGGGGACTGGGCCGGCGCGCTGGCCGCCTTCGACACCACCGCCTACCGCAACCGTCTCGGCCTCGACGTACGGGCCGACCGGCTGGCCACCCTCACCGCCACGCTCGCCGGCATCGCGGCCCCGCTGCACGCCTGGTACGGCGTCCGGGTCTTCACGGACACGGCGGCGGACGGCGCGGACATCCCCGAGGACCTCGGGACGCTGCTCGCGGTCGAGGAGCGGGCCGGGCGCACGGACCCCTACCGGGGCGTGGCGGCACTGCTTCATCTGTGCGGCGTGCGGGGCTGAACCGGGCGGGCCCGCGGCGCGCGGGCCGCGCGGAGGGCCACCGCCCGGAGGCCGGCCGCCCGTCCGCGCGTCCCGGAGCGGTCTACGCCCCTTCGGCGTCCAGGCTCATCGGCCCGTAGATCTCGGACTGCTCCTCGAACAGCCGCACCTGCTCGGCTCCGCCCTCGAGCAGCGCCTTCCAGTGCTCGCCGATCCAGGACTCGGCATCCCCCTGCGTGGTGAACTCCTCGGGTTGCACCGCGGGCTGGACCTCCGTCCCGTCGGCCTTCTCGAACCGCCACGTCCATGCCGTCATATGGGCCTCCTAGTGATCCAACTCCTGCTCGCAGCGTATGCGCTCCGCGGGGTCGGCCGTTAGAGGCCCCGGATGCCCCGCGGGCCCGCGGTGACGCGCCTCGGGGGCCGCCGGTGCGCGGGAGCCGCGTGGACGGGCGAAAATCGGTCGCGTGGAAATCACTCTGCTCGGAACCGGTGCCCCGGCGGGTCTGCCCCGCCCCGACTGCCCCTGCGCCGTGTGCGCGACCGCACTGGGGCCCGACGCCCGGGCGGCGACCGCGCTGCTCGTGGACGGGGCGCTGCTGCTGGACCTGACGCCGGGCGCGGCGTTCGCGGCGGCACGGGCGGGGCATTCGCTGGGCGGGGTGCGGCAGGTGCTGCTGTCCCATCCGCACGACGGTCCCCCGGTGGAGGTGCCGGCCGGACTGCCGCAGCCCGTACGGGTGCCGGACGGGCGGGAGTTGACGCTGCTGACGGGGCATCGGGTGCGGGCCGTGGCGATGGACGCGGGCGGCACGGGGTACGCGGTGACCGGGCCGGACGGGCAGCGGCTGCTGTACCTGCCGCCGGGCGGTGCCCCGGCGGGCCTGGCGGAGACGACGGCGGAGTCGTACCACCTGGTCCTCGCGGACGTGGTGGGCCGCCCGGACGCGCTGGCCCGGCTGCGGGCGGTGGGTGCCGTCGGTCCGACGACCGATGTGCTCGCCGTCCACCTCGACCACGACGTGCCGTCCGGCGCCGAGTTGCGGCGGCGGCTCGCGGCGGCCGGGGCGCGGGCGGTGCCGGACGGCACGACGGTGGTGGCCGGCGTGTACGAGGACGTGCCGGACGTGCCGCGCCGGACGCTGGTGCTGGGCGGGGCGCGCTCGGGGAAGTCGGTGGAGGCGGAGCGGCGGCTGGAGGCCTTCCCGGACGTGCTGTACGTGGCGACCGGCGGGACGCGGGGCGGGGACACCGAGTGGGCGGAGCGGGTGGCGGTGCACCGGGACCGGCGGCCCGGGTCGTGGCGGACGGCCGAGACCACGGATCTGGTGCCGCTGCTGGCCGAGGACGGGCCGCCGCTGCTGATCGACTGTCTGTCGCTGTGGCTGACGGACGCCATGGACGCGGTGGGGGCCTGGGACGACGCGGAGTGGGCGGGCGGCGGTGAGAAGGCGCTGCGGGAACGGGTGCGGGAGGTGACGTCGGCCGTGCGCCGTACCCGGCGGACGGTGGTCGCGGTGTCCAACGAGGTCGGCTCGGGCATCGTGCCGGCGACCGCGTCCGGCCGGCGGTACCGGGACGAACTGGGGCGGCTGAACGCGGCGTTCGGGGCGGAGTGCGAGCAGGTGCTGCTGGTGGTCGCGGGTCAGGCGCTGGTGCTGCGGGGCTGAGCGGGCGGCGCGGCGAGGCGGCGCTCCTTGCGGGCGACGACGCGGTACGCGTTGGAGAACGGGGTGCGGCGCAGCAGCGGGGCCAGGGTCCGGTCCACGGCCGCGGCCAGCGCCTGCACCGGGGTGGCCGCCTCCCGCAACAGCGGGTGGACATGGGCCACGGCCAGGGCGACGGCCGCCGACAGGTCGTAGGGCAGGTGCGGATCGAGGCGGTCCGTGACGAGGACCGTGCAGCCGAGGCTCTCCAGTTCGGCGCGGAGGTTGTCCCGCGGCGGCAGGTGCAGGTGGCGGGGCTGACCGTAGGGCAGCCACCATCTGCCGAGCAGGGCGGCGAGGGCGCACCCCGGGTCCGGGAGTTCGACGATCAGGTGGCCGCCGGGGCGCAGCGTGGCGAGGGCGGCGCGGAGTTCGGCGCGCGGGTCGGGGGCGTGCTGGAGCTGGTGGAACATGCTGACCACGTCGTAGCGGGCGCGCAGCCGGGCCGTCATGCCGGGGGTCGTGAGGTGGCCGCGGTGGGCTTCCTCGATCCGGCCCTCCCGCCGGGCCTGTTCCACACGGTCCGTGGGGTCGAGGCCGTCGAAGCTGGTGTAGGGGAAGAACTCCTTGGCGGCCGCGGGGAAGTGGGCGTGGCCCGTGCCGACGTCCAGCCAGCTCTCCGGTTCGGGCAGGGCCGACAGGCGGTACGCGGCGGCGCGGTGGCGGCGGCCGAGCATGCGGGCCGGCACGATCCGGGCGGTGAGTTCCGCCAGCTGCCTCTCGTAGAAGTCCCGGTGGAAGAAGGCGAAGCCCTCGGCCGTGAGGCGGGGGTTCTGGAAGACGTGACCGCAGTCGTCGCAGGCGTCGAGGCAGTAGGTCCCCGGCCGGTGGCGCAGCGGGTCGGACGCGCGCAGCCGGGTGCGCAGCCGTACGGAGCCGCACCAGGGGCAGTTCCCGCGGCGCGGCTCCAGGAACGTGTCGGTGGTGTCCGGGGTGACGTTGGTGACGTACGGCGTGAGGGGCGTGCTCGGCATGGCGGCTCCCTGTGCGACATTCCACTGCAAACCGGAACGTATGGGATGCCGGTGGTGGGTGCAACGACGTCGTCGCGGCGTGGTGGCCATGTGGCGCCGGGGCGTTCGCCCCCGGGCGGTACTGTTCGGCGAATGAGCAGGATTGATCTGGACGACTTCACCGATCTGATCGAGCGCCCGGACGGGGGCGTGCGCCGTGACGCCGAGGCCCGGCGGGAGCGCCAGATCGTGCCGCCGGGGGCCCTGGGGCGTCTCGACGAACTGGGCGAGTGGCTCGCCGCCGCGCAGGGCGCCGTACCGGTACGGCCGGTCGAGCGGCCGCGCGTGGTCCTCTTCGCCGGCGACCACGGCATCGCCGAGCTGGGTGTCTCGGCGCGGCCGGCGGGCGGTGCGGAGCGGCTGGTGCGGGCGGTGCTGGAGGGCGCGAGCCCGGTCGCGGTGCTGGCGCGGCGGCTGGAGGTGCCGGTACGGGTCGTGGACATGGCCCTGGACTGCGATCCGGCCGGCTTCCCGGAGGACGTCGTACGGCACCGGGTACGGCGGGGCAGCGGCCGGATCGACATCGAGGACGCGCTCACCCTGGACGAGGCCGAGGCGGCGCTGCGCGCGGGCGTGGCGCTCGCCGACGAGGAGGCCGACTCCGGCACGGACCTGGTGGTGCTCGGCGACATCAGCGTGGGCGGGACCACGTCGGCCGCGGTGATCGTCGCCGCGCTGTGCGGGACGGACGCGTCCGTGGTGACCGGGCGCGGCGGGCTCGCCATCGACGACCTGGCGTGGATGCGCAAGTGCGCGGCGATCCGGGACGCGCTGCGGCGGGCCCGGCCGGTGCTCGGGGACCAGTTGCAGCTGCTGGCGACCGTGGGCGGGGCCGACCTCGCGGCGATGACCGGGTTCCTGCTGCAGTGCGCGGTGCGCAAGCTGCCGGTGATCCTGGACGGGGTCGTGGCCGCCGCGTGCGCGCTGGTCGGGCAGCGGGTGGCCTTCCGCGCGCCGGACTGGTGGCTGGCCGGCCATGCCAGCGGGGAGCCGGGGCAGGCGAAGGCGCTGGACCGGATGGCCCTGGAGCCGCTGCTGGAGCAGGGCGTGAAGGTCGGCGAGGGCGCGGGCGCGCTGCTGGCGCTGCCGCTGGTCCGGGCCGCCGCGGCCCTGGCGGCGGAACTCCCCGAGCGGCCGGAACCGGTCGCCGCCGAGGAGCCGAAGGAGCCGGACACTCCGGCGGCCGAGTAGTCCGCCGGCCCGGCACCGCCGTATTCCGCCGCGTCGGGCGCCGGCCTGCGCGGCGGCACACGCGAGCGGCCGGGCCGGGCCCTGTCGAAGACCCCCGGCACCGGCCCGGCGCCCGGGCGACGGCCACCTACCGGCACCCCGGCAGCGGGCCCGTACTCGATCCGG
Organism: Streptomyces albidicamelliae; assembly: GCF_025642175.1. Classification (NCBI taxonomy): domain Bacteria; kingdom Bacillati; phylum Actinomycetota; class Actinomycetes; order Kitasatosporales; family Streptomycetaceae; genus Streptomyces; species Streptomyces albidicamelliae. The sequence goes on from NZ_CP106795.1 coordinate 2,614,731, forward strand.
CGTGCCACCACACCCCTGGCGGGAATGGCCGGGTTCGTCAGGTCATCGCCCATATGATCCTCACCTATGGGAGATGCCCGAATTGCCGTGCAGCCGGAAGCCGGACCGTGGCGTCCGGGCGAGGAGGGGCGGCGGTCCACCGGGACCTCCCGGCGCGCCGCCGCCGTCGCCGTCTGGTATCTGCGGACCGTCGCCTTCGTCAACTTCCTCAGCGCCGTGTGGGTCTCCCTCGGCCAGGACGTGCGCCGCCACAACCAGGACGACTTCTTCACCCCCTACCTGCTGACCGCCGGCTTCGCCTCGGGGGTGTTCACCGCGTTCCTGGCGATCACCATGCGACGCCGCAAACGGGCCGCGTGGATCCTGAACCTCGTGCTCAGCGGCGCCTTCCTCGCCCTGTTCGCGTTCGCCATGGCGTTCCCGGAGATCCGGCGCTACCCGCAGAACTGGATCTCCCTGGCGCTGACGGCCGCCTTCGTGGGCGCGCTGCTCGCCGGCCGCGGTGAGTTCTACGCCAAGGGCGACCGGTCCAACCCGCGGCTCGCCGCCACGGTCGCCGTCGGCGGCGGGCTCGCCGCCTCCCTGCTCGCCGGACTGCTGGTGACGGTCACCGACCGGGCGCCGGACGCGGCCCGTTCGACCTTCCTGGAGCGCTGGCACTACGGCACCCTGCGGCTGGTGTCGGTGGCCGCCGAGGAGTCCAGCTTCCCCGGCATCGACCCGCCCAACTGGGCGAACGTGGCGGTCAACGTGCTCAGCACGGCCCTGGTCCTCGCCGTGTTCTACGCCGCGTTCCGGTCCCGGCGGGCCGTCGACCCGCTCACCGAGGACGACGAGAAGCGGCTGCGGGCGCTGCTCGAACGGCACGGGGAGCGGGACTCGCTCGGCTACTTCGCGCTGCGCCGGGAGAAGAGCGTGGTGTGGTCGCCGACCGGGAAGGCGGCCGTCGCCTACCGGGTCGTCGGCGGGGTGAGTCTCGCGTCCGGGGATCCGCTCGGCGACCCGGAGGCCTGGCCGGGGGCGATCCTGCCGTGGCTCGCGCAGGCGCGGGCGCACGGCTGGATCCCGGCGGTGATGGGGGCGAGCGAGGAGGCCGGGACCGTCTACGCCCGGCACGGCCTGGACGCGCTCGAACTCGGCGACGAGGCGCTGGTGGAGATCGCCGAGTTCACGCTGGAGGGGCGGGCCATGCGGACCGTCCGGCAGGCCTGCAACCGGGTGCGGCGGGCCGGGTACCGGGTGCGCATCCGGCGGCACGAGGACATCCCGGCGGACGAGATGGCGTACCTGCTGGAACGCGCGGACGACTGGCGGGACGGGGCGACCGAGCGCGGGTTCAGCATGGCCCTCGGCCGGCTCGGCGACCCCGAGGACGGTCGCTGCGTGATGCTGGAGTGCACCGACGGCGAGGGCCGGCTGCGGGCCCTGCTGTCCTTCGTGCCGTGGGGCCCGCACGGGCTGTCCCTGGACCTCATGCGGCGCGACCGGGACTGCGACAACGGGCTGATGGAGTTCATGGTCATCGAGCTGCTGCAGCGCTCCGGCGAGACGGGGATCACTCAAGTGTCGCTGAACTTCGCGGTGTTCAGGTCGGTCTTCGAACGTGGCGCACGCCTCGGCGCCGGGCCGGTGCTGAGGCTGTGGCGGTCGCTGCTCAGCTTCTTCTCCCGCTGGTGGCAGATCGAGTCGCTGTACCGCGCGAACGCCAAGTACCGGCCCATCTGGGAGCCGCGGTTCCTGCTCTTCGAGAAGAGCGCGGACCTGCCGCGCATCGGCCTCGCCGCGGCCCGTGCGGAGGGCTTCCTGGAGGCGCCGGGGCTGCCGAAGTGGCTGCACCGCAGGCACCTGGACACACACCGCTAGCCGCCGAACAGCCGCACGGACGAGGGACGCTCGATGGGAAGGCTCGCCGACTGGGCCCGCGCCGAATGGGGGCTGCTGTACGTCACCGCGCGCGAGCCGCTGCGCACCAGGAACCTGCGGGCGCTGCCGATGACCCTCGGGGCGGTGTGCCTGACGGCCGTCCTGCAGTACGTGCAGAACCAGCCGTGGGGCTACCGGCCCGTGCAGAACCTGGGTGCCGTACGGGCCGAGGACCCGCTGTGGCTGGCCCTGCTGCGCACTCCCCTGTCGCTCTTCGTGCCGGCGCTCGACCTGCCCGTGTGGGGGGCGCTGGCGCAGATCCTGTGCGTGTTCGGCATCGCCGAGGTGTGTCTGGGCTGGTGGCGGACGCTGGCCATCGCCTACCTCGCCACGCTCGCCGGGACGCTGTACGCGCGGGTGGGCATCGCGCTCGGCCCGCACGCGCCGTTCGGGCTGCCGTGGTCCGACGCGCAGGTGGTGGACACCGGCCCGTCGGCGGCCGTCGTGGGGCTCGCCGTGTTCGTCAGCTGGCGGTACGGCGCGTACCTCACGTCGGCGGCGGTGACCCTGGCGATGGTCGTCGAAGTCCTGGTCAAGGAGAACCTGGCCGGCAAGGAGCATCTCGCCGCGCTGATGGCCGTGGGGACGCTGTGCCTGGCGGTGGCGGTGCGGCACCGGTACGGGCTGTTCGCCGGGCGGCGGCCGCGGGACGCTCAGCGGCGGTCGGGCAGCCGGAGCGGGCGGGGGTCGGGCTTGCCGCCGATCCAGTCCTGAAGGGCCCGGCGCGGCCGGGCCCAGCGGCGGTCGTGGCGGTAGGCGCGCAGGGCGGCCTTGGCGCGGGCGCGGGGGCGGCGGCCGTAGAAGCGACGGGCCCACGGGGAGCCGGGGCGGGCGAGCCGGACCGCGCCGACGATCGCGACCAGCGGCACGATCGCGCCGAAGACCGCGATACGGGTCTTGCCCTTGCCGAGCGCGACGAGCGCGAAGACGAAGTTGCCGGCGATGGTGCCGATGGCGCTGCCGCGGTCCTGGAGTTCGTCCTGGGTCAGGTCGTTGACCCCGAAGGGCGAGAAGCCGGCCAGCAGCAGCAGGACCAGGGCGGCGGTGAGCACGACCACCTCGACGCTCTTGCGGCCCTCCGCGCTCCAGTAGACGTCGTCCAGGTGCAGGATCAGCGCGAACTCGTCGAGGACCAGGCCCACGCCCATGCCGAAGACGACGGCGGCGACGGCCCCGCCGGCGCCGTGCCGGTCGCTGGCGACCGCGCCGAAGCCGCCGACGACGGTGAGGAGGACGCCGGGGACGACGTGGTGGATGTGCAGCCCGCCCGCCTTGACGTTCCCGAACGGGCCCCGGCCCGCCCGGATCATGCGGGTGATGACCCGGGTCACCAGGAAGGTGACGACGAAGGCGGTGAGGGCGAGCAGCAGGGGGAGCTTGCCCGGCTCCAGGATGTTCCGCTCCCACCAGTGCCCCATATGCGCACCTTATCCCTGGGTGTGGAAGGGGGCCTCGCGACCGCCGGGTAACCTGCGCCGGTGCTCAAGTCCTCCCCTCTCGACGGCCTCCGCTTCGCCTTCGGCACGCTCACCGTGCTGCCCGTCCGGGTGCACCGGTGGGACCGGCCGGCCGCGCGGGGCGGGATGCTCACCGCGCCGGTGGCCGGTCTGGTCGTCGGCGTCCTCTCGGCCGGGCCGGCGCTGCTGCTCCTCTTCCTGGGCGCGGGCCCGCTGCTCGCCGCCGTCGCCTCCATCGCCGCTCCGGCCGTGCTCACCCGCGGACTGCATCTCGACGGGCTCGCCGACACCGCCGACGGGCTGGGCAGCGGCAAGCCCGCCGAGGACGCGCTGCGGATCATGAAGCAGTCGGACATCGGGCCGTTCGGCGTCATCACCCTGGTGCTGACGCTGCTGGCCCAGGTCGCCGTGCTCGCCCAGCTCTACGGCGGCTCGTGGGCGCGGGGCGCGCTGGCCGCCGTCGTCTCGGCGACGGCCGCCCGACTCGCGCTGACCCTGGCCGCGCGCACCGGGGTGCCGGCCGCACGGCCCGAGGGGCTGGGGGCGGCGGTGGCCGGGGTCGTGCCGAAGGGCGCCGCCCTGACCGCGGCGGTGGCCGTGATCGCGGCGGCCGGGGCGGCGGGGGCCTGCCTCGGCGGGTACGACGCCGTGCGCACCGCCCTGGCGGTGGCCGTCGCCGCGGCCGTCGCCGAACTCCTGCTGCGCCGCTGCACGCGCCGTTTCGGCGGCATCACCGGGGACGTGTTCGGCGCCCTGGCGGAGACGGCGGCGACGACGGCGCTCGTGGTGCTGGCCCTCGGCCGCTAGGGCCGGTCGTCCGGGCACGCGGTCGCGTGTCAGCGGGGCGGGTGCAGGCCGTGGGGCAGTGTGCCCCAGGGTGCGGCCCGTCGCCGGGTACCGCGCAGTGCACGCGGGCGCCCCGCGCACGTGCCGCGGCGGCCACGTCGGCGCCTGGCGGTACGCCGTACACCAGATGGCATGCGAGCGCGCCCGGCGCGGGGGCCGGGGCCCGGGCGGGGGTGTGCCGGTACGCCGACCAGGGGCCCTCGAAGGTGACCAGGAGCTCGGCGAGCGCCGCGTACGCGGGGTGCGGCCGGGTGCCGTGGTTCAGCGCGAGGGTGGGGCAGCCGAGGGCCCGGGCGGCCGCGGCCAGCCGTTCGTAGTGCCCGAACTCGCCGATGCCGCTGCTCACCTGGTCCAGGAAGGCGCCCTCGGTGCCGTACCAGGTGCGGTGCCGGGCCAGGTCGCGCACGACGTCGTCGTGGGTTCTGCGGCCGTAGCCGGTGTCGACGTAGCCCAGCACGGTCACGCCCGCCGCCCGCAGCCCGGCGGCCGTCCGGGCGAACGCCGCGTCCGGGCGGTCGCCCGGCCCGCTCGCCGGGTTGAGGACCACGCCGTACAGGCGGGGCGCGGCGGCGAGGACGGCCGCCCATTCGGCGGGGCGGACGGCCGGGTGTTCGTAGTAGGGGACCAGCAGGGTGCTCATCGGTGGGCGGTCGCCCTGCCCAGCCGGTGGCAGACCAGCGCCGACTGGGCCGCGGCCGCCACCGTGTACACGACGAGGGCGACCAGGTGCGGGCGGCCCGCGTGCAGGGCCAGGGCGAGGGTCTGGGCGAGCGCGGCGGCGCAGCACACGGCCGTGGCACCGAGGACGGCCCCGAAGGACTGCAGCAGCAGGCCCGTCCACAGCACCACGCCGAGCATGAGCAGTCCGGCGAGGCGGGGACCGGCCTGGCCCGGGGCGCCCGGCTGGAGCGCGGTGGTGGCCAGGGCGAGAGCGAGCAGGGCCGCGAGGTATACGGCGAGGCAGCCGGCCAGGGCGAGGACGGTCGCCCGGCGGAAGGCCCGCGGTGTGCCGCTGCCGCGCAGCGCGGCCAGGGCCCGGCTCCGGAAGCGGTACAGCAGCCATTCGGCGGGACCCATGCTGAGCGTGAGCGCCACGGCCGACGGCACGCCGTGCCCGGTGCCCCCGGCCAGGAGGTCGCCGAGGGCCGCGTACAGCACCAGGACGCCGGTGCCGAGCCCGAACACGGCGTAGGGCAGGGAGGCGAGCAGGGCGGGGCGCGCCCGCGCCGGAGTTCCGGCCCTTTCCCCGCGCCGCTTGACGTCCCTGATCTTCGTGACGTCCCTGATCTTCTTGACGTCCCTGAACCCCGGAGCGGCCTCCAGCAGGCCGAGGACCGCCACCGCCGTCAGCGAGGTCAGCAGGAGGGCGAGCGCGGCGGGTCCGGGCAGCGGGCGCGCCAGGGACACGAGGCCGCCCACCGCAAGCGGGCCGAGCGCCGCCAGCAGGATCCGTTCGCGGCCCATCACCAGCAGGGCCCCGGACGCGCCCAGGTAGCAGGACTGCCCGGCGGCGAACGCGACCTGGGCCGGGTGCCCGGGGCCCGCGACGGCGAGCGCGACCAGGGTGCCGAGCAGCATGCCCGCGGGGGCGCCGGTCAGCAGGCAGCGCCGGGCCGCCGGGCGGTCGCCGAGGCCCAGCCAGGAGTAGGCGCGGTGGGCGAGCCCCTGGTTCCAGGCCCAGCCGCACAGGGCGCCCGCCAGCAGGGTGCGGGTGCCGGCCGGGAGGCCGCCCGTGTCGTGCGGGCCGGCCAGGAGCGGGGCGCCGAGCACGTAGGCGAAGCCCGGCAGGGCGAAGAGGACTCCGCGCAGCAGACAGCCGAGCAGGCCGATCCGCCACGGGTCCGCGGGCGGTCCGGCCGGTTCGGGATGGCGGCGCGGGGTGCGGTCGTAGAGCCGCTCGGCGAGCGCGAAGGAGTCCTCGACGCCGTAGCGCTCGCGTATCCGGTCGTCGGAGAGGCCGTCGGACTCCAGCAGCGCGGCTATCTCGTCGGGGTGGACGGCGGCGGCCACGAACTCGTCGAGTTCGCGGGCGAGTTCGTCGATCGGGTCGGTACGGGCCCAGCCGGGCCGGTTGCGCTGGCGGGGGATGCCGGACAGCACCCGGTTCTCGTCGGTCACCAGTCGGTCCCGTCCGTCGCGACGGCCGCGTACCACGGGTCGTGCAGCTCCGCGGTCCAGTCGGCCACCGTCTCGACCGCGGGCTCGTACCGCTCGGGCAGGCCCGCGAGTTCCTGGTAGATGGTGCGGAAGTTGTCGACGGAGCGGCGCAGGGTGAACCGGTCGATGACCCGCTGCCGCGCCGACTCGCCCAGTTCCCGGCGCCGTTCGTCGTCCCGGAGGAGGGAGAGCGCGGCGGCCGCCATCTTCTCCGGTTCGCGGGGCGGCACGACCAGCCCGGTGTCGCCGACCGCCTCGCGGACCCCGCCGACGTCCGTGGAGACCGTCGTACGGCCGCAGGACATGGCCTCGATGAGGGAGAACGGGAAGCCCTCGGAGATGGAGGACAGCATCACCACGTGACCGGCCGCGTAGGCGCGCCAGACCTCGGTGACACGGCCCTCGAAGGTGAGGCCGTCGGCGACACCGAGTTCGGCGGCGAGCTTCTCCAGGCGGGTGCGGTACTCCTCCCCGCCGGGCGGGACCGGCCCGAAGAGCCTCAGCCGGGTCTCGGGGAGTTCGGCGCGGACGGCGGCGTACGCGCGCAGCAGGGTCTCCAGGTCCTTGATGGGGTCGACGCGTCCGCACCAGGTGAGGGTCGGTACGCCGGGTTCGGGACCGGCGTGCGGGAAGGCATGCGGGTCGACGCCGTTGTAGACCGTGCGGATGCGGCCGGCGTCGGCGCCGCCGCGCTCCTCCCAGCGGCGGTTGTACTGGTTGCACGGCGTGATCAGGTCGGCCGCGCGGTAGCCGAGCGAGTTGAGTTCGCGGTAGAAGCCCAGCAGGAACGCCTTCACGGGCCAGCGGTGACCGTCGCCCCGCTGTCCCAGGTAGCGCTCGCGCAGGTAGATGCCGTGTTCGGTGAGCAGGAACGGCACCCCGTCGAGGCGGTGCGCGGCGAGCGCGGGCAGGGTCGCCAGGCCGCTGCTGACGGCGTGGGCCACCGAGTCCACGGGGATGCGCACCCCCAGCGGGCGCAGGGCGTGCTCCAGCAGGTCGGTGGCGGTCAGGGCGTCGTGCACGGTGGGCCCGGCCGCGGCCGTCGGCAGGTGCGGCATCGTCCAGATCCACTGGAGCGAGCGCAGCGCGGACTCGGTGCGCAGGGCCGCGGACAGCCGTCCCTCGCGGGCGAGGACGGCCAGCTCGTACAGCGCCTCGCCGAAGTCGCAGCGCGCCCCGGGGTCGAGGAAGGACAGCAGGAGACGCTCGTAGGCGTCGGTGAAGCGGCGCCGGTCCCGGCCGTGCGGGGCGCGGGTGCGGCCGGGGCGCGGGCCCCAGGTGGGCACGGTGGTGTGCCGGCGGACGTTCGGCGGCAGCTCCCAGGTGACGGGTTCGCGGCCGCTGCCGGTGAGCGAGACGAGATGGAAGGCGACCTCGGGCATGCCCTTGACGAGCTGGTCGCACCAGGTGCTGACCCCGCCGTGGACGTGCGGGTAGGTGCCTTCGGTGAGCATGGTGACGTGACGGCCGGTGCGCATCGCTGCGCAACTCCCCCCTGTGTCGCGGATGACGTGCGGGGAACCGCGCTCCCGGACTCCGGCTGCGGGTCCGAGGTGGTTGATCGCGCGGTTCCCCGCGCCCCTGCGGGGCGTTGCGCCGTTACGCCAGCTTCAGCGTGAGCGCGGACTGGAGCAGGCCCGGGGCCGTCCAGGCCGAGCGCTGCCCGGCGTAGGCGGTGCCGAACGTGGTGGTGCCCAGCACCTGCTGCTGCTTCGTCCCCTCCGGCGCGGTCACCGGGACCTGGGTGCCGGAGGGTGCCGTGACGGTCACGGTGTTGCCGATCCGGTACGCGGTGACCTTGCCGGCGTCGAGCGCGGCCTGCCACTTGGCCCGGTTCTGCATCTCGGTGCCGATGGCGCTCTGCCGCAGGTTGACGATCGGGGTGTTGTCGGCGAACAGCCCCTGGTAGTCGGCCAGTACGCGGTCCAGGACCGGGTAGAGCAGGCGGTCCTCGGCCAGGTTGGACTGGTGGGCGTAGTGCGGGCGCGGATCGTTGCCCAGCACGTGCCCGAGGTCGGTGTGGGCCTCGGCGGGCACGATGGCGTCGGTGAATCCGGTGGCCGTGTCCAGCGGCCGGGACAGGCAGGTCGAGGCCGGGTTGTCCTCGCAGATCCCGCTGCCGCCGTCCGCCCTGGACGTGTAGATCCAGTTGTACTCGTCGGCCATCTCGGCCTTGGTGCCCACGTTGTAGTACACGTTCATCGGGTAGCGCGGCACGGTGAGTGTGCCGGTGCCGACGGTCCGCTGCTCGGACTCGCGGGAGTTGTCCGAGGCGGTCCACTTCACGCCGTTGGCGGCGAGCGCGGGGCCCAGGTTGGGGTTGTCCTGCGGCTGCTGGGGCAGCGTCTTCAGACCGGAGTGCTCACCGGTGACCAGCTCGCCCTGGTCGACGGAGAGTCCGTGCTGGAGCGCCCAGGTGTAGTTGTCCGCGACCTCTCCGGAGATGTCCGAGCGGCTCACCCACTTCGTCGAGCCGTCGGCGTTCTTCGCGCAGCTCCACGGCACGGTCGAGGTGTCCTGGACGCAGCCGAGGAACATGTGGGTGTAGGTGTGGTTCACCCAGCGGTACTTGGCCTTGTCCCTCAGCAGCTGGTCTGTCAGCGCGTCCGTGCCGCCGTTCTCGCTCTTCCACTCCTGTCCGGCGCCCGCGTTGAACACCATGTCCAGGGTGAAGCCGTGGCTCTGCTGCCAGGAGGCCGCGTACTGGGCGTCGGCCGCCGTCATGCGGATCGGCGTCCCGGTGTCCTCGCCGCCGCCCGCGCAGTCGATGTCGCCGGGCGTGCAGTTGCGCTCGGGGTCCCAGCGGGCGTCCGGCGCGAAGACGTCGTCCACGTGCACGGCGAAGTAGTTGCGGGCCTGGCCCAGGTGCACGCCCTGCGTCAGCCACTCGACCATGCCGCGGGCCAGCAGCCGGAACTGCTGCTGGTACTGGTTGTAGGCGAACGTCACCACCAGCTCACGGCGGCCGTCGTGCGCGTACTCGCCGAGCAGGCTGCCGTTGCCGGTCCCCCCGGGCACGGGCGTGTCGACGTAGCTGGTGAAGCCGGTGCGCGGCTGCGCCACGAAGCCGTAACTCTCGTCCACCGAGGACGCGTTGTCCTCGAACGAGAACGCCCCGCGCAGATACCCGAACGGGCCCGACCGGCCGGCCGTGCTGACGGTCGCCGTGCGCCCGTCGAGGGTGCCGGCGTACCCGTTGCTGTCGGTGTAGTCGAGGCCCACCTCGGGGTGGGCCCAGGTGTAGGCGTCGAGTTGCGGGATGCCGTACGTCCTCTCGTACGTCTCCAGCGCCGTCTGCTCGGCCGAAGCCGCCCCGAACGGCGCCTCGTTCGGCAGGACCACGCCCTGGAACCTGGCGCGCGGCCGGCCGCCGACGCTGTCGCTCAGGAAGGTGGCGCTGATCGTCGGGCGACCGGAGTCGCCCAGATCGACGGTGGTGTACGGGATGCCCTCGCTCTTCAGCTGGGCCGTGATCGCGCCGACCGGTCCCGCGCCGTCGTCGACGACCAGGACCCGCAGGTCGACACGCGGGTCGGTCGCGGCCGACGCGCCCGGCGCGGCCAGTCCCAGCGTGATGAGCCCCGCGGCCGTCGCGGTGACGCCGGCCGCTCTCCAGCGGTGCGCCCTATGAGCCATGTCAGGTTCCTCCCCCCAGAAGATCCCCGCGCCCGATACGTGACGTCATTGCGGAGGATCAGTGGAAATCTCGCGAATCGGCGGGCAGACGGCCCACCGGAACCCGACGAGTGTGGCTCAGCTCACCGGCCCCCAGGGGGCGGAAATGGCCATGACGCCACGCACAGGTGAACACCCGCAGGAATGAGCGAACGCGCGCACGCGCGTAGTCTCGTCCCGGGTGTTCGCCGACAGGGTGAAGGCCCCGGTTGCCACCTGTCCCCGGGCCTGGGCCTAGGGTCGGCTCTCGGGCCCGGTCGACCCACCCCCATTCGGCCACAGCAACTTCACATCGGAAGCGAGATTTCACCACCGTGACTGCTCTGACTCTCAGCACCGCCGCGGCGCCCGGCCTGCGGGCCGACGCGATCGTGATCGGTGTCGCCAAGGGCGCCGCGGGCCCCGTCGTCGCGCCGGGCGCAGAAGCCGTGGACAAGGCGTACGACGGCAGGCTGGCCGGCGTCCTGGAGACCCTCGGCGCCTCGGGTGCCGAGGGCGAGCTGACGAAGCTGCCCGCCCCGGCCGGCTTCAAGGCACCGCTCGTGGTGGCGGTGGGCCTGGGCGCGGAGCCCGGCACCAAGGACGAGGACACCGGCTGGACCGCGGAGGCGCTGCGCCGGGCCGCCGGCGTGGCCGCCCGCGCGCTCACCGGCTCCAGGAAGGCCGCGTTCGCGCTGCCCGTCGACAGCCCCGGCGCCGTGGAGGCGATCGGCGAGGGCGTCCTGCTCGGCGCCTACTCCTTCGACACCTACAAGGAGAACGGCGGCCAGGCGAAGGGCGCCCGCGCCAAGAACGGCAAGGCGCCGCTCGCCGAGGCCACGCTGCTCGGCGCCAAGCCGCGCGACGCCGCCCACAAGGGGGCCGTCGCCCGCGCCGTCGCGGTCTCCGAGGAGCTGAACCGCGCCCGCGACCTGATCAACATGCCGCCGAACGACCTCACGCCCGCGATCTTCGCCGGCATCGCGCAGGCCGCGGCCAAGGAGCACGGCATCAAGGTGCAGGTGCTCGACGACAAGGCGCTGACCCGTGGCGGCTACGGCGGCATCCTCGGCGTGGGCGGCGGCTCGGCCGCGACCCCGCGCCTGGTGAAGCTGACGTACACGCACCCCAAGGCGGAGAAGCACCTCGCCTACGTCGGCAAGGGCATCACCTACGACTCGGGCGGCATCTCGCTGAAGCCGGCCGGGCACAACGAGACGATGAAGTGCGACATGAGCGGTGCCGCCGCCGTGTTCGCCGCCGTCGTCGCCGCCGCGCGGCTCGGCCTGGAGGTCAACGTCACCGGCTGGCTGGCGCTGGCCGAGAACATGCCGTCCGGCTCGGCCGTGCGCCCCGGCGACGTGCTGCGCATGTACAGCGGCAAGACCGTCGAGGTCCTCAACACCGACGCCGAGGGCCGCCTCGTCCTCGCCGACGCGCTGTGGGCGGCCTCGCTGGAGAGCCCGGACGCGATCGTGGACGTCGCCACGCTGACCGGCGCCATGATGCTGGCGCTGGGCAGCCGGACGTTCGGCGTGATGGCCAACGACGACGCGTTCCGCACCGCGGTGCACGAGGCGGCCGACGAGGTCGGCGAGCCGGCGTGGCCGATGCCGCTGCCGGAGCACCTGCGCAAGGGCATGGAGTCCACCGTCGCGGACATCGCGAACATGGGCGAGCGGATGGGCGGCGGGCTCGTCGCCGGTCTGTTCCTGCGCGAGTTCGTGGGCGAGGGCATCACCTGGGCGCACCTCGACATCGCCGGCCCGGCGTTCAACGAGGGCGGCCCCTTCGGCTACACGCCCAAGGGCGGTACGGGTTCCGCCGTGCGCACCCTGGTCCGTCTCGCCGAGCTGACCGCCGCGGGCGACCTGGGCTGAGCCGCCCGGCGGCTCAGGTCCGCTCCGCGTACCGCCGAGGACGGGGGCGCGGGGGCTGTTCACGCAGCTCCCGCGCCCCTGTCCGCGTACGCCCCCCGTTCTCGGCGGTACGTGGGGTGCCTCACACTCAGGCCCCGCGTCTCGTTCGCCTCGAACAAGTGCAAAGATGGAGCCCGGCAGGACAGGGCCCCCACCGAAGGGCCGAAGCATCAAGCGGCCGGACACCAGCCGCCCGCCGGTCAGTGACGACCGGCGCAAGGCGCACATGCATGGAGGACGTGACGTGGCGAACGACGCCAGCACCGTTTTCGACCTAGTGATCCTCGGCGGTGGTAGCGGTGGTTACGCCGCGGCCCTGCGCGGGGCGCAGCTGGGCCTGGACGTCGCCCTGATCGAGAAGGACAAGGTCGGCGGCACCTGCCTGCACCGGGGTTGCATCCCCACCAAGGCCCTGCTGCACGCGGGCGAGATCGCCGACCAGGCCCGCGAGAGCGAGCAGTTCGGCGTCAAGGCCACCTTCGAGGGCATCGACATCGCGGGCGTCCACAAGTACAAGGACGGCGTGATCTCCGGCCTGTACAAGGGCCTGCAGGGTCTCGTCGCCTCCCGCAAGGTGACGTACATCGAGGGCGAGGGCCGGCTGTCCTCCCCCACCTCGGTCGACGTGAACGGGCAGCGCGTCGAGGGCCGCCACGTCCTGCTGGCGACCGGCTCCGTGCCGAAGTCGCTGCCGGGTCTGGAGATCGACGGCGACCGCATCATCTCCTCCGACCACGCCCTCGTCCTGGACCGCGTGCCCAAGTCCGCGATCATCCTGGGCGGCGGTGTCATCGGCGTCGAGTTCGCCTCGGCGTGGAAGTCCTTCGGCTCGGACGTCACGGTCGTCGAGGGCCTGAAGCACCTCGTCCCCGTCGAGGACGAGAACAGCTCGAAGCTCCTCGAGCGCGCGTTCCGCAAGCGCGGGATCAAGTTCAACCTGGGCACCTTCTTCCAGAAGGCCGAGTACACCCAGGACGGCGTCAAGGTCACCCTCGCCGACGGCAAGGAGTTCGAGGCCGAGGTCCTCCTCGTCGCCGTCGGCCGCGGCCCGGTCTCCCAGGGCCTCGGCTACGAGGAGCAGGGTGTCGCCATGGACCGGGGCTACGTCCTGGTCGACGAGTACATGCGCACCAACGTTCCGACCATCTCCGCCGTCGGTGACCTCGTCCCGACCCTCCAGCTCGCGCACGTCGGCTTCGCCGAGGGCATCCTGGTGGCGGAGCGTCTGGCCGGTCTCAAGACCGTCCCGATCGACTACGACGGTGTCCCGCGGGTGACGTACTGCCACCCGGAGGTCGCCTCCGTGGGTATCACCGAGGCCAAGGCCAAGGAGATCTACGGCGCGGACAAGGTCGTCGCTCTGAAGTACAACCTGGCGGGCAACGGCAAGAGCAAGATCCTCAACACCTCGGGCGAGATCAAGCTCGTCCAGGTCAAGGACGGTGCCGTGGTCGGCGTCCACATGGTCGGCGACCGCATGGGCGAGCAGGTCGGCGAGGCCCAGCTGATCTACAACTGGGAGGCGCTGCCGGCCGAGGTGGCCCAGCTCATCCACGCCCACCCGACGCAGAACGAGGCGCTCGGCGAGGCCCACCTGGCGCTGGCCGGCAAGCCGCTGCACTCCCACGACTGAGCCTTCGGTCAACGGGCGCGACGACACAGACTTCCGCAATTCGTAAGGAGCAACCGAAACCATGGCGGTTTCCGTAACCCTTCCGGCGCTCGGCGAGAGCGTCACCGAGGGCACTGTCACCCGCTGGCTGAAGGCCGAGGGCGAGCGCGTCGAGGCCGACGAGCCGCTGCTCGAGGTCTCGACCGACAAGGTCGACACCGAGATCCCCTCGCCCGCCGCCGGCGTGCTGGCCTCCATCAAGGTCGCCGAGGACGAGACCGTCGAGGTCGGCGCCGAGCTGGCCGTCATCGACGACGGCACCGGTGCCCCCGCGGCCGCTCCGGCCCCCGCCGCCGAGGCCGCTCCGGCTCCGGCCGCCGAGCCCGCCCCGGCCGCCCAGGCCGCCCCGTCCACCGAGCAGGCCGCCCCCGCGCCGGCCCCGACCGCGGAGGCCGCCTCCGGCGGTGGTTCCGCGGAGGGCACCGACGTGGTGCTGCCCGCGCTCGGCGAGTCCGTCACCGAGGGCACCGTCACCCGCTGGCTGAAGTCGGTGGGCGACTCCGTCGAGGCCGACGAGCCGCTGCTCGAGGTCTCCACGGACAAGGTCGACACCGAGATCCCCGCGCCGACCTCGGGCGTGCTGCTCGAGATCGTCGTCGGTGAGGACGAGACCGCCGAGGTCGGCGCCAAGCTGGCCGTCATCGGTGCTCCCGGTGCCGCCCCGGCCGCCGCTCCGGCTCCGGCCGCCCCGGCGCCCGCCGCCGCTGCCCCGGCCGCCCCCGCGGCTCCGGCCGCTCCGGCGCCCGCCCCGGCCGCCCCGGCTCCGGCCCCCGCCGCTCCGGCCGCGCCCGCGGCCGCCGCCCCGGCTCCGGTCCAGCCCGCGGCTCCGGCTCCGGCCGCCGCCCCGGCTCCGGTCACCCCGGCCACCGCTCCCTCCTCCCCGACCGCCACCCAGGCGACGGACGAGGGCGCCTACGTCACCCCGCTGGTGCGCAAGCTCGCCGCCGAGAACGGCGTCGACCTGGCCGGCGTCAAGGGCACCGGTGTCGGCGGCCGCATCCGCAAGCAGGACGTCCTCGCCGCCGCCGAGGCCGCGAAGGCCGCCGCCGCCCCGGCGCCGGCCGCCGCCGCTGCCCCGGCCGCCAGGAAGGCGCCCGCGCTGGAGGCCTCCCCGCTGCGCGGCCAGACCGTCAAGATGCCGCGCATCCGCAAGGTCATCGGCGACAACATGGTCAAGGCCCTGCACGAGCAGGCCCAGCTGTCGTCGGTCGTCGAGGTCGACGTCACCCGCCTGATGCGCCTGCGCGCCCAGGCCAAGGACTCCTTCGCCGCGCGCGAGGGCGTCAAGCTCTCCCCGATGCCGTTCTTCGTGAAGGCGGCGGCCCAGGCGCTGAAGGCCCACCCGGTCATCAACGCCAAGATCAACGAGGCCGAGGGCACGATCACCTACTTCGACTCCGAGAACGTCGGAATCGCGGTGGACTCCGAGAAGGGCCTGATGACCCCGGTCATCAAGCACGCCGGCGACCTCAACATCGCGGGCATCGCCAAGGCCACGGCGGAGCTGGCCGGCAAGGTCCGCGCCAACAAGATCACTCCGGACGAGCTGTCCGGCGCGACCTTCACCATCTCCAACACCGGTTCGCGCGGCGCGCTGTTCGACACGATCATCGTGCCGCCGGGCCAGGTCGCGATCCTCGGCATCGGTGCCACGGTCAAGCGTCCGGCCGTCATCGAGACCGAGGAGGGCACGGTCATCGGCGTCCGCGACATGACCTACCTGACCCTCTCCTACGACCACCGCCTGGTGGACGGCGCCGACGCGGCCCGTTACCTGACGGCGGTCAAGGCGATCCTGGAGGCGGGCGAGTTCGAGGTCGAGCTCGGCCTCTGATCTCCCGATCAGGCAGTACGGCACCCCGTCCGGAGCTTTTCCGGGCGGGGTGTTCGTGTTTGTCGGCACACGAAGCGTGTAAGGCTCGTCTCACCTGCGCAAAAGCACCCCCATGCGCCCTGCTCGCCGAGCGAACCGGCCGTATTGTCTAAACGTCGAAGCCCCGGGGGCCCAGCACGGCCCCTTCCGAAGGAGCCCTCATGACCGCGCCCGTCGTCCACTCGCTGCGCGAGCAGATCCGCGAGCACATCGTGGAGGGGATCGTCAGCGGGCGCTGGCAGCCGGGTGAGCGGATCGTCGAGCGCCGGATCGCCACCGAGCTGGAGGTCAGTCAGACCCCGGTCCGGGAGGCCCTGCGCGAGCTGGAGTCGCTGCGGCTGATCGAGTCCGCGCCGAACAAGGGCGTACGGGTGCGGAACCTGACGGCGGCCGACCTGGAGGAGAGCTACCCGGTCCGGGCGGGCCTGGAGGCCATCGCCGCGGAGCTGGCGGCGGCCCGCCTCGCGGAGGACTGCTCGGCCCTGGAGCCGCACGTGCTGGCCCTGTACGAGGCCGACCGGGACGCCGACGGCACGGCCCAGGTCCGGCACACCGTCGGCTTCCACCGCGAGCTGGTGCGCGCCGCGGACAACTCGGTGCTGCTGCACACCTGGGAGGGCCTCGGCATCGAGGTCTTCACGGCGCTGTCGATCCGCTGGCTGGGCACGGTCCAGCAGTCCTACGCGGAGGAGCACGAGGAGCTGGTGCAGGCGTTCAAGCGCCGGGACCCGAGGATCGCGGAGCTGGTGAAGGCCCACGTCCTCGGCTGCGCCCCGCGCCCTTGATCCAGTCGAGCACGCCCGCGCTCACCTGCGAAAACCCTGATCGACTGCGGCACCCGGTGCCCGCGCCCAAGGCACCGCGTGCCGACTTTCTCCAAATCAAGAGGTTTTCGCCCTCAACCCTTTGATCGATCATCGATCAGGGAGTTACAGTCGCCGACGGACCTCCACCGAGGTCCGCTGCCCTGTCCTGCCAAAGACACAAGGGCACCCCCGAACCCTTACCGATGAGGGAACCCCCTTCGACTGAGGAAGGCGGCGACATGACCGACCCCAAGGCCATCCAGCCGAGCGCGCTCGACCAGCTCCCGGACCGCGACCCGGAGGAGACCGCCGAATGGCAGGCCTCCCTGGACGCCGTGGCCAGGGAGGCGGGGCCGCACCGCGCCGCGTACCTGATGCGCCGCACGCTGGAGCGGGCCGAAGCGGGCGGCGTCGCGCTGCCGAAGCTCCTCGAGACGGACTACGTCAACACCATCCCCACCTCCGCCGAGCCGGGCCTGCCCGGTGACCCGGAGATGGAGGCCCGGATCACCGCCTGGAACCGCTGGAACGCGGCGGCGATGGTGACCCGCGGCGCGAAGCACGGCGTCGGCGGCCACATCGCCACCTTCGCCTCCGCGGCCTGGCTGTACGAGACCGGCTTCAACCACTTCTTCAAGGGCAAGGAGGCGGACGGCTCCGGCGACCAGCTGTACATCCAGGGCCACGCCTCCCCCGGCATCTACGCCCGCGCCTTCCTCGACGGCCGCCTCGACGAGGTCCACCTGGACAACTTCCGCCAGGAGGCCGGCGGCAACGGCCTGCCGTCGTACCCGCACCCGCGCCGCCTGCCCTGGCTGTGGGAGTTCCCGACGGTGTCCATGGGCCTCGGCCCGCTGTCGGCGATCTACCAGGCGCGCTTCAACCGCTACCTCACCAACCGCTCCATCAAGGACGTCTCCGCGTCCCACGTCTGGGCCTTCCTCGGCGACGGCGAGATGGACGAGCCGGAGTCGACGGCGGCCATCGCGCTCGCCGCCCGTGAGGAGCTCGACAACCTCACCTTCGTCATCAACTGCAACCTGCAGCGCCTCGACGGACCGGTCCGCGCCAACTTCAAGATCGTGCAGGAGCTGGAGGCCCAGTTCCGCGGCGCCGGCTGGAACGTCATCAAGACGCTGTGGGGCACGGCCTGGGACGAGCTGTTCCAGCTCGACACCACCGGCGCGCTCGTACGCCGCCTGCGCGAGGTGCCCGACGCGCAGATCCAGACGTACCAGACCCGCGGCGCCGCCTACATCCGCGAGGACTTCTTCGGCAAGGACCCGGCGCTCGCCGAGATGGCGAAGCTGCTGAGCGACGACAAGATCCTCGAGTGCTTCCACCTCTCCCGCGGTGGTCACGAGGCCCGCAAGGTCTACGCCGCGTACAAGGCCGCCGTCGAGCACAAGGGCGCCCCGACCGTGATCCTGGCCCAGACGGTCAAGGGCCACACCCTCGGCGAGGGCTTCGCGTCGAAGAACGCCAACCACCAGATGAAGAAGCTGTCGGTGGACGAGTTCAAGACGATGCGGGACCTGCTGGAGCTGCCCATCAAGGACAGCGACTTCACCGACGGCGTGGTGCCCTACGGCCACCCGGGCGCCGACTCCCCCGAGGTCCGCTACCTCCAGGAGCGCCGCGCGGCCCTCGGCGGCCCCGCCCCGGCCCGCCGCACGCACGCCCTGGCCCCGCTGCCCGCCCCCGCCGAGAAGGCCTTCGCCTCCTTCGACAAGGGCTCCGGCTCGCAGAACGTGGCCACCACGATGGCCTTCGTCCGCCTGGTCAAGGACCTCGTCCGCGACAAGGAGACGGGCCGGCGCTGGGTGCCGATCGTCCCCGACGAGGCGCGCACCTTCGGTATGGAGTCGCTCTTCCCGTCCCTCGGCATCTACTCGCCCAAGGGCCAGACGTACGAGCCGGTCGACCGCGACCAGCTGATGTACTACAAGGAGGCCAAGAACGGCCAGATCCTCAACGAGGGGATCACCGAGGCCGGTTCGATGGCCGACTTCATCGCCGCGTCCACCGCGTACGCGACGCACGGCGAGGCGATGATCCCCTTCTACATCTTCTACTCGATGTTCGGCTGGCAGCGCACCGCCGACCAGATGTGGCAGCTCGGCGACCAGCTCGGCCGCGGCTTCCTCGTCGGCGCGACGGCCGGCCGCACGACGCTGACGGGCGAGGGCCTCCAGCACGCCGACGGCCACTCCCCCGTGATCGCGGCCACCAACCCGGCGGCGCTGACGTACGACCCCGCGTTCGCCTACGAGATCGCGGTCATCGTCCGTGAGGGTCTGCGCCGGATGTACGGCGAGGCCAAGCCGGGCGAGGACCAGAACGTCTTCTACTACCTGACGGTCTACAACGAGCCGATGCCGCAGCCGGCCAAGCCGGCCGGGCTCGGCATCGACGAGGCCATCGTCAAGGGCCTGTACCGCTTCAACACGGCGGAGTCCGCGGGTGTGACCGCCCCGGCCAACGCCCCGCGCATCCAGCTGCTCGGCTCGGGCACGGCGATCCACTGGGCCCTCGAGGCGCAGCGGCTGCTCGCGGAGGAGTGGGGCGTGTCCGCCGACGTGTGGTCCGCGACCTCCTGGTCGGAGCTGCGCCGCGACGCGCTGGAGGCCGACGCGGCCCTGCTGCGCGGCGAGGAGCGCGTGCCGTACGTCCGCCAGGCGCTGCACGGCGCCGAGGGCCCGGTCCTCGCGGTCTCCGACTACATGCGCCAGGTGCCGGACCAGATCGCGCAGTGGGTCGAGCAGGACTGGTCCTCGCTGGGCGCCGACGGCTTCGGTCTGTCGGACACCCGTGAGGCCGCCCGCCGCCACTTCGGCGTCGACGCCCAGTCGATCGTCGTCGCGGCCCTGGCCCAGCTGGCGGCACGCGGTGAGGTCAAGGCGGCGTCGGTGAAGGAAGCCCGCGAGAAGTACGGGCTGTAGTCGCACCGGGGTCCCGGGGAAGGGGGTACGGCAGCCGCCGTACCCCCTTCCTGTCGGTGGTCCCCGGCATCATGAGGGGATGCGCGCCGCCCGGCTCATCAAGATGGTCCTCCTGCTCCAGTCCCGCCCGGTCATGACCGCGGCCGAGCTGGCGCGGGAGCTGGAGGTGTCGGAGCGGACGGTCACCCGGGACGCGCAGGCGCTGTCGGAGGCGGGGGTGCCGGTGTACGCCGACCGGGGGCGGGCCGGCGGGTACCG
Organism: Streptomyces albidicamelliae; assembly: GCF_025642175.1. Lineage (NCBI taxonomy): Bacteria > Bacillati > Actinomycetota > Actinomycetes > Kitasatosporales > Streptomycetaceae > Streptomyces > Streptomyces albidicamelliae. The sequence goes on from NZ_CP106795.1 coordinate 2,634,238, forward strand.
GCTGGTCGGCGGGTACCGGACACGGCTCACCGGGCTGGCCCGGAGCGAGGCCGAGGCGCTGTTCCTCAGCGGGGTGCCGGGGGCGCTGCGGGAGATGGGCCTGGAGGACGCCGCCTCGGCCGCCCGGCTGAAGGTCTCCGCCGCGCTGCTGCCGTCGCTGCGGGACGCCCCGGACAGTGCCGCCCAGCGGTTCCACCTGGACGCACCCGCCTGGTTCCGGGAGCCGGAGACGCCCGCGCTGCTCCCCGTGCTCGCCGAGGCGGTCTGGGAGGACCGGCGGGTCGCCGCCCGCTACCGCCGCGGGGACGAGGAGGTCCGGCGGACGCTGGAGCCGTACGGGCTCGTGCTGAAGGCGGGCGTCTGGTACCTGTGCGCGCGGGTGGCCGGCGGCGGTTCCGTCCGCACCTACCGGATCGACCGGTTCGGTGCGCTGGACGTCCTCGACGAGCGCTACGAGCGGGACGAGGACTTCGACCTGCCCGGTCACTGGGCGGCCGAGGCCGAGCGGTTCGCGCGGTCGATCCTGCGCGCCGAGGCCGTCGTACGGCTGTCCCCGGAGGGCGTGCGCAGGCTGCCGTACGCCGTCGATCCGCTGTCCGCGCGGGAGGCGCTCGGCGGTGCGGGCCAGCCGGACGCCGGAGGCTGGGTGACGGTGACGCTGCCGGTGGAGTCGCAGGAGGTCGCGCACTCCCAGCTGACCGCACTCGGACCGGAGGCCGAGGTGCTGGCACCGGCGGCCCTGCGGGAGCGGTTCGCGGCGGACGCGGCCCGGATCGCGGCGCTCTACCGGGGCGCGGACGGCGGGTAACGATCCGCGGTACTCCGCGTGCGGCCCACCGGCCCAGGCCCGATGCTGGTGCCGTGATGGACGAGACGGAGTTCTGGGAGCTGATCGACACCACGCGCGCGGCCGCCGAGGGTGATCCCGAGGAGCAGGCCGACGTGCTCGTGGACCGGCTGCTCCAGATGGACCCCGAACTGGTCCTGGACTTCGCCCGTCACTTCGAGGCCCGCTACAACCGCGCCTACCGCTGGGACCTGTGGGGTGCCGCCTGGGTGCTGCTGGACGGGTGCAGCGACGACGCGTTCGACTTCTTCCGGTGCTGGCTGATCGGCCAGGGCCGGGAGGTCTTCGAGGGCGCCGTGCACGAACCGGACTCGCTGGCCGAGCTACTGGACGATTTCGACGACGAGATCGACGGCGACGGCGAGGAGCTGGGCTACGCGGCGGACGAGGCCTACGAGCAGCTGACCGGCACCGTCGCGCCCGACCTCGGCATCGCCCCGGCGCCCTCCGAACCGGAGGGGACGCCCGTGGACTTCGAGAACGAAGGGGCGCTCGCGCAGCGGTATCCCCGGCTGTGGGAGCGGTTCAGGGAGTGACGGCCCGGGTCAGACGGCCGGGCGCCCGCGGGTGGTGTCCGCCGGCAGGTGGGCCTGGACGCCGGCGGCCCGGTGGGCGTGGTGCGGCGGGGCGGCGTTGGCCCGGTCGAGGGCGGACGCGGTGACGGCGGCGGGTCCGAGGACGACGCTGGCGACCGCGCATACCACCACCCAGGGGGCCCGGACGGTCCGGATCCAGCCGGTCCACTCCCGCGCGGTCCCGGTACGACTGCTCTTCATGGTCCCCACCTCCGGTCACCGGCAGGGCGCCGGGGAGCCGCGCGGCTCGTCGTGCCGGTGGCCCCGGAGCTCTTCGGACGACACGCATGGTCCCACTCTCGGGGCGTTGTTCCGTGCCCGCGATGTGCGCTGTGCCACCTGGTGGAACCATCGTCCTGGTCCGGGACGTTTCTGCGGGTACACGCTCACATGGCCGGTTCGCCGTCCGGTGGCCGCTCATGTGTGCGTGGCTGATCAGCGGGCCCGCCCCGTCCGTACTGAGGGGTCCTACAGAAAGGCGGCTCCGTGGACCTGCTCGACCTGGTGCTTGTGCTGGTGGTCCTCGTCTACGCGGTGTCCGGTTACCGGCGCGGGCTGGTGGCCGGATGCGTCTCCCTGGCCGGCTTCGTCGGCGGTGCGGCCGTCGGTGTGTGGATGCTGCCGTGGGTCATGGATCTGGTGGAGCGCGGTTCGGCGCAGGCGACGGTGCTCGCGGTGGCGACGGTGCTGGTGCCGGCGGTGGTGGGGCACGCGCTGGCGGGCCGGCTGGCGCTGCGGCTGCGCGGCGAGCTGGACCGGGGACCGCTGCGGGTGGCGGACGGTCTGGGCGGCGCGGCGGCGAACTCGGTGGCGGTCCTGGTCGTGGCCTGGGTGGCGGCGAGCGTGCTGGGCGCGGCCCCCTCGCAGGGCCTGGCCTCGGCGCTGCGGAACTCGGCGGTGCTGGGCGCGGTGCAGGAGGCGATGCCGGACACCACGCCCGCGTGGTTCTCGCGGGCCACGTCCGCGCTGACCGAGGCGGGCTTCCCGCAGGTCTTCAATCCGTTCGAGAACGAGTCGACGGCGCGGGTGGCGCGGCCCACCGGTGACAGCGTCACCCCGGCGGCGGCGAGCGCGGCCCGGCTGAGCACGGTGAAGATCGAGGGTGCCTCGGGGGCCGAGGGGCGGGAGGGCAGTGGCTTCGTCTACTCGGCCCGGCACGTGATGACCAACGCGCACGTGGTGGCGGGCATCGACCGGCCGAGCGTGCGGGTGGGCGGGGTCGGGCGGTCGTACGAGGCCCGGGTGGTGCTCTTCGACCCCGACCGGGACGTGGCGGTGCTGTTCGTGCCGGGGCTGAGCGCACCGGTGCTGCGCTTCGACACGAGCGCGGTGCGCGGCGACTCGGCCGTGGTGGCCGGCTATCCGCAGGACGGGAGCCTGAACCTGCAGGCGGCGACGGTCGCGAACCGGGTGCGGGCGACCGGCCAGAACATCTACAACGACCGCGCGGTGACCCGGGAGATCTACTCGATCCGCTCCACGGTGCGGCCGGGCAACTCCGGCGGCCCGCTGCTGACCACCGAGGGCCGGGTGTTCGGGGTGGTCTTCGCGCGCTCCACCTCGGACGCCGAGACGGGGTACGTGCTGACGGCGGCCGAGGTGGCGAACGACGCGTCCCGCGCGGCCCTGGCGACCCTCCCGGTGGACACGGGCGAGCTGGTCGACTCGTGAGCGCCGGGCGGCCGGGTCAGAGCCGGCGGCCCATGAGGACGTCGTCGACGTAGCGGCCGTCGAGGTGGAACTCCTCGGGCAGCACGCCCTCCACGGTGAAGCCCTCGGACTCGTAGAGAGTGCGGGCCGGGGTGTTGTGCCCGAGGACCCGCAGGGTGAGGCGCCGGGCACCACGCCTGCGCGCCTCCGCGGCGGCGGCCCGGATCAGCAGGCGCCCGACGCCCCGGCCGCGTGCCTCCTCGGCCACGGCGAAGCCCTGGATCGCGAGGACGTGCGCGTTGGAGGCCAGCGGGGTGGCGTGGACCAGGCGGACGTAGCCGGCGACGCGCCCCTTGAGCGCGGCGGGTTCGTCGAGTTCGGCGACGAGGTAGTCGTCGGGGGTGTGCCGCTCGTCGAAGAAGGGCTCGTAGGGCGGCTCCGGCGCGGGGGTCACGGCGTGCAGGGTGGACCAGACGGCCCGGTCGAGTGCGGCCAGGTCACCGCCGTCCTCGGGGCGGGCCGGGCGTATGTGCGGTTGCGGCATGCCGATCACCCTACGGGGGCTGCCCCCGGCGTCCCACCGGGTTACGCGCGGGCCCTGCGGTCATGCTGGGGTCATGGAACGTTCGCGAATCGCGGTGGCCGGTGCGTCCGGTCTCATCGGCAGCGCCCTGGTGCGGTCCCTGACCGACGACGGGCACGAGGTGGTCCGGTTGGTGCGGCGTGCGCCCCGGGGTCCCGGGGAGGTCCGCTGGGATCCGGAGCGGGGCTCCGTGGACGCGGCGGGGCTGATCGGCTGTGACGCGGTGGTCGACCTGGCCGGGGCCGGGATCGGCGACCGGCGCTGGACCCCGGAGTACAAGCGGCTGATCCGGGACAGCCGGGTGCTGGGCACCGCGGCGCTGGCGGAGGCGGTCGCCTCGCTGGCGGAGCCGCCGAAGGTGTTCGTCAGCGGCAGCGCGATCGGCTTCTACGGCGACACCGGTGACCGGGTGGTGGACGAGAGCGCCCCGCCGGGCGACGGTTTCCTGCCGTCGCTGTGCGTGGAGTGGGAGGAGGCGGCGGCGCCGGCCGAGGAGGCGGGCGTGCGGACGGTGTTCGTGCGGACGGGGCTGGTGGTGGCGCGCGGCGGCGGTGCCTGGGGGCGGCTGTTCCCACTGTTCAAGGCGGGGCTCGGGGGGCGGCTCGGCGACGGCCGGCAGTACTGGTCGTACATCGCGCTGGCCGACGAGGTCGCGGCGATCCGGCATCTCATCGACGGCGAGTCGCTGTCGGGCCCGTTCAACCTGACGGCGCCCGAGCCGCTGACGAACCGTGAGATCACCGAGGCGATGGCCCGGGTGCTGCGCCGTCCTGCCCTGTTCCCGGTGCCGGCGCCGGTGCTGCGGGCGGCGCTGGGCGAGCTGGCCGGGGATGTGCTGGGCAGTCAGCGGGTGGTGCCCGCGAGGCTGCTGGAGTCGGGGTTCCGGTTCGCGTTCCCGGGCATCGACGACGCGATCCGTGCGGCGGGCTGAGCCGGCCGCGGACCAGTGCCTGTAACACCGGAGAACGGACGTGACCGTATGCGACCTCCATGCGACCGTGCCCTGTCGATGCGCGACTGAACCTGACCGGTAGGAGCCCTAACCTCGACCCGAACTCGGGTATCCCCGAAGCCTGTTGGGGGCATGACGTCTCCACCGGCCGCGCAACCACAGGAGGGGCCTCGTGCTTGAGCCCGTGTACCAGGTGGACGTCGTCATCGTGGGAGCCGGAATCGCCGGCCTCTCGGCGGCTCATCGGCTGACCAGCGCAGGAATCACGACCGCAGTCCTGGAAGCCGCTCCCTGTGCGGGCGGCCGGATGTCGACGGAGAAGGTCGACGGCTTCCGGCTCGACCGCATAGGACAGCTGCTGTCCACGTCCTTTCCCGAACTCCGGCTGACGCCGGGCCTGGAATCCCTGCCCGTGCGCCGGTTCGCGCCGGGCGTCCTCCTGCACCGCGACGGACGCACCCATCGCGCGGGCGCACCGGCGGCCGGAGGAAGCGCAAGGGGCGCACTCCACGCGGTGCGCGCCCTGGCGAGCGCCCCTCGGAACCCGGCGGTCGCGCCCGGCCGGGCCGGTGCGCCGGTGGGCGGCGCGGTGGACCAGGCGCGGCTGGGCGCCGCGCTCGGGAGGATCGCCTCGACCCCCGTCGAGCGCATCCTGGCCCGCCCCGAGATGCCCGCCGCCCAGGCCCTCGCCCAGCGCGGGGTGCCCGCCCGGACCATCGACGGCTTTCTGCGCCCGCTGCTCGCCGCGCTGCTGTGCGATCCCGGGCTGAGCACGTCCAGCCGGTGTGCCGACCTGGCGTTGCGGGCCTTCGCGAGCGGACGGCTGTGCGTCCCGGAGGGCGGCGCGGAGATGCTGCCGGAACTGCTGGCGCGGGCGCTGCCGGCCGGCACCGTGCACACCGGGGTGCGGGTCACCTCCGTGTCCACGACCTCGGTGACCACCGCCGAGCACGGGGAGATCCGCTGCCGGGCGGTACTGCTGGCGACCGACGCGCGGGCCGCCGCGCGGCTGCTGCCCGGGCTCCGGGTACCGGACTTCCACCCGGTGACCGTCGTCCACCACACCACCGACGAGCCCTCGGCGTCCTTCGCGGCCGGCGCCTCGCTGCTGCTGGACGCCGACCGGGGCGGGCCGGTGGCGCACACGGCGGTGCTCAGCAACGTGGACCCGAGCCGGGCGCCGGCCGGACGGGTGCTGATCTCCTCGACGGTGCTGGGCAGGCCGCCGGAGAGCGTGGACACGGCGGTCCGCATCCATCTCTCCCGCCTCTACGGCACCTCCACGCGCCGCTGGGAGACGCTGGCCGTGCACCACACGCCGGAGGCGGTACCGGCGATGCGCCCGCCGCACGACCTGCGCCGTCCGGTGCGGCTGCTGGCCGGACTGTACGTGTGCGGCGACCACCGGGACACCAGCACCGTCCAGGGCGCCCTGCACTCGGCCCACCGGGCCGCCGCGGCGATCCTCACGGACCTCGGCGCCACGGGTTCGATGCACCGGGCCGACCCGGCGCCGACGCTGCCGAGGGCGGCGTAGCGCACCCCTGCACGGGGGGCGCACGGCCGGCCGCGCGCCCCCGCTCAGCCCAGGGCGGCCACCTTCTCCCGGTAGCCGCGCACCGGCGCCGCGTCCCGGTACGGCTCCAGCCGGCGTTCGAAGTCCCTGACGTACTCCACCGCGCGGGCGCTGCGCATCTCCGCCGCCTGGCCCGCGGCCTCCGCGGCCAGCGCGCAGGCCTGGTCGAGTTCGCCGAGGCCGAGCCGGGCGGTGGCGAGGACGACCCGGCAGAACAGACGGCTGCGCGCGTAGGAGGGGGCGCGCAGCTGCAGGGAGCGCTCGGCGTGCTGCGCGGCGGCCCGGAACTGCTGGAGATCGCGGTGGCAGTGCCCCAGCTCGTCGGCGAGCTGCGCCTCGTCGAAGAACCTCGCCCAGTACGGCACCTCGTCCCCCGGCCGGGCGGCCTCCAGGGCCCGCTCGGCCCGGACCAGCGCGGCGGTGCACGCCCGCACCTCGCCCAGGACGCCGTGCGCCCTCGCCTCGGACGCGTGCAGCAGCGCCTGGACGACCGGCGGGGCGCCGGTGCCGACGCCCTGCTGGGCCACCCGGGCCAGCTGTACGGCCTCCCGGCCGTGGCCCAGGTAGACGGCCTGGCGGCTCATGGTGACGAGGACGTAGGAGCCGTAGGGCCGGTCGCCCGCCGCCTGGGCGAGCCGCAGGGCCTGGACGAAGTAGCGCTGGGCGAGCCCGTGCGCGGCGATGTCGTACGACGTCCAGCCCGCGAGCCGGGTGAGGTCCGCCGCGGCCGCGAACAGGCGGCGCCCCGTCTGCTCGTCGTAGCTGCCGCGCAGCATCGACTCGCACTCGTGCTCCAGATAGCGCACCAGGGCCTGCCGGGCGTGGCCACCGCCGAAGCGGTCGTCGAGGGTGCGGAACAGCTCCCCGACCGAGCGCAGCGCGGCGATGTCGCCGCCGGAGACCCGGTGGCCGGTGGCTCGTTCCGCGTGCCCGCGCACCCGCGGCGGGGCGAGCGGCAGGGGCTTGGCCGCGGCCGGCCTCCCCTGCGCGGGCACCCGGGCCACCGGTTCACGGGCCACCCTGTCGTCGGGCTTGCCGATCAGCCAGTCCCGGCTCGGCACCACGAGGCCGGCCGGGGTGAAGGCGATCTTCCGCAGCTCGGCGTGGCTGCCGGAGTCCTTGCGCCACAGCCCGCTGACGATGTCGACGGCCTCCTCCGGGGTGGCCGCGAACTCCAGCCCGGCGTACACCGGGGCACAGGCGTCCAGGCCGAGGTCCTGGGCGGTGAGCCGGCGGCCGAGCCGACGGGTGAACACCTCGGCGATGAGGGCGGGGGTCGTGCCGCGCGGCTGCTGCCCGCGCAGCCAGCGGGTGACCGAGGTCTTGTCGTATCTGAGGTCCAGCCCGTGCTCCAGGCCGAGCTGGTCGACGCGACGAGCCAGACCCGCGTTGGAGAACCCCGCTTCTGCGATGAGCGCGGCGAGCTGTCGGTTGGGAGTGCGCTGCGCGGGTCGGTCCGTCATCTGCGGTACGGTCTCCTGCCTTCCGGGCTTGTGAAGTGCCGGGATTGCCTGTGAGCAGCCCTTTTGCCCTCACGAACGGCGCGAATGTAGCGGAGAGTGAGCAGACGATCGCATAGTTCCCCAGCGATTCATCCGATCGTGTGAGGATTGGCCCCACGGCTGACGTACGCCGGCCGGACGTACAGTGGCGTGGGCGCGTTACGTGCCTGACACCGGTCGCTGAGGGAGGCGCTTGCCGTGAGTGAGTTGCGGTTCGTCCGCATGGGGTTCGGCGCGGACGCCGTCGAGTACCAGGAGGCCTGGGACGAGCAGCGCCGGGTGCACGCGGCCCGGTTCGCCGACGAGGTCCCGGACACCGTGCTGCTGCTGGAGCACCCCCCGGTGTACACGGCCGGCCGCCGCACCGCGGACAGCGAGCGCCCGCTGGACGGCACCCCCGTGATCGACGTGGACCGCGGCGGCAAGATCACCTGGCACGGGCCGGGCCAGCTGGTGGGCTACCCGATCCAGAAGCTGCCCCGCCCGGTGGACGTCGTCGCCCATGTGCGCCGGCTGGAGGAGGCCCTCATCCGCACCTGCGCCGAGTTCGGCCTGGAGACCACCCGGGTCGAGGGCCGCAGCGGGGTGTGGGTGCTCGGCGACCCGGTCGAGCAGCGGCCCGCGCTCGGCGGACTGTCCCTGGACCTCGACCCGCGGCTGGCCGACGAGGAGTTCGACCCCCGGCTGAACGGCCCCGAGTACGCCCCCTCCAACGCGGGCCAGCGGCGCGAGGACCGCAAGATCGCCGCGATCGGCATCCGCGTCGCGAAGGGCGTCACGATGCACGGTTTCGCCCTGAACGTGAACCCGGACAACAAGTGGTTCGACCGGATCATCCCGTGCGGCATCCGGGACGCCGGGGTGGCCTCGCTGGCGGCCGAGCTGGGCCGGGACCTCACGATCGAGGAGGTCCTGCCGGTGGTCGAGAAGCACCTGAAGGACATCCTGGAGCACGCGGAGCTCGCACCCCGCGTGATCGAGAAGGCGACCGCCTGACCGACGGGAACGCGCCCTGCATCCGCGAGGTCGGCCTAACCGGCAGGGCGCAAGGAACACGGGCGTACCCTGGTGTGCGCCGAGGAATCAAAGCTTAGGGAGCCGGTCGTGTCCGCAGTCGCACCCGACGGACGCAAGATGCTGCGCCTGGAGGTCCGCAACAGCCAGACCCCCATCGAGCGCAAGCCCGAGTGGATCAAGACCCGGGCGAAAATGGGTCCCGAGTACACGAAGATGCAGAACCTCGTGAAGAGCGAGGGCCTGCACACGGTCTGCCAGGAAGCCGGCTGCCCGAACATCTACGAGTGCTGGGAGGACCGCGAGGCGACCTTCCTCATCGGCGGCGACCAGTGCACCCGGCGCTGCGACTTCTGCCAGATCGACACCGGCAAGCCCGAGGCGCTCGACCGCGACGAGCCGCGCCGCGTGGGTGAGTCCGTGGTCACCATGGACCTGAACTACGCGACCATCACCGGCGTCGCCCGCGACGACCTGGAGGACGGCGGCGCCTGGCTGTACGCCGAGACCGTGCGCCAGATCCACGCGCAGACGGCCGGCCGTGAGGGCGGCCACACCAAGGTCGAGCTCCTCGCCCCCGACTTCAACGCGGTCCCCGAGCAGCTGGCGGAGGTCTTCTCCGCCCGCCCCGAGGTGTTCGCGCACAACGTCGAGACGGTCCCCCGCATCTTCAAGCGCATCCGCCCCGGCTTCCGCTACGAGCGCTCGCTGAAGGTCATCACCGAGGCCCGCGACTACGGTCTGGTCACGAAGTCCAACCTGATCCTCGGCATGGGCGAGACCCGCGAGGAGGTCGGCGAGGCGCTGCGGCAGCTGCACGACGCGGGCTGCGAGCTGGTCACCATCACCCAGTACCTGCGCCCCTCCGTCCGCCACCACCCCGTGGAGCGCTGGGTGAAGCCCCACGAGTTCGTGGAGCTGAAGGAGGAGGCCGAGCAGATCGGTTTCTCCGGCGTCATGTCGGGGCCGCTCGTGCGGTCCTCGTACCGCGCCGGGCGCCTTTACCGGATGGCCGTCGAGAAGCGTGGTGCGTACATCGCCGGCCAGGCGGTGTGAGCCGAGCGTGTGAATTCACGCACAAGTAGCTACTGGCCAGTAATGGCCGAGACGACGCGGTCCTGACCGTCCTCGCTGATGAGGGCGACCGTCAGGGCCGCGTCGGCGTTCGAGGGTCCCGCATCAAGGTTTCATCGGCGTTTGACCGCTCGGTCACGCCCTGGTAACACCAATCAGTGACTCTGGTATCACGCCTCGTACACCACCCGTCCCGAGGGGGGACCTCGATCATGCAGGCCGCGCCCGTCCGCGCCACCGCCATCCCGTCCTTCACCGACGCGCTCCGCGCCGTCGAGTCCCTGCTCATGAGCAGCGGTCAGCGCACCGCCCGCCGCAACGCCTGGACCTCCGTGCTGGAGGACCGCCGCCGCGCCAAGGACCGGGTCGAGGCGCAGCGCGTCCTGGAGCAGCAGGCCGCCGTCCGCTCCTGATCCCCTCGCACCGGCACTGCCGTCGTCGGCGCTTCCGGAGGCACGTAGACTTCGTGGCATGGCGAGGAAGGAAACCGCGGCGGACGCCGCGAACGCAGGGCGACTGAAGCAGATCGCCCTCACGTACAAGATGACCCGCAAGGCCGACAAGAAGATCGGTCTTGTACTCGCGGCCGTCGGCATCGGCACCCTCGGTGTCTTCCTCGCGATCGGCTTCTTGATCGGCCACCCGGTCTATCTGGGCATCTTCGGCCTGCTGATCGCCCTGCTGGCGACGGCGATCGTGTTCGGCCGCCGGGCCGAGCGCGCCGCCTTCGGCCAGATGGAGGGCCAGCCGGGCGCCGCGGCGGCCGTGCTGGACAACATCGGCCGGGGCTGGACGACCACCCCCGCGGTGGCGATGAACCGCAGCCAGGACGTGGTGCACCGGGCGGTCGGCAAGGCCGGCATCGTGCTAGTGGCCGAGGGCAACCCGAACCGGGTGAAGAGCCTGCTGGCCGCCGAGAAGAAGAAGATGAACCGCATCGTCGCGGACGTTCCGGTGCACGACGTGATCGTCGGCGACGGCGAGGGCCAGGTCGGGCTGAAGAAGCTGCGCACGACCCTGCTGAAGTACCCGCGCGTGCTGACCGGCCCCCAGGTGACCGCCACCAACGACCGGCTGCGCGCCCTGGGCGACCTGATGAGCAACATGCCGGTGCCCAAGGGGCCGATGCCCAAGGGCATGCGGATGCCGAAGGGACGCTGACGGCACCCCGGCGACCTGCCGATCCCGACGCGGCGCCCACCTGCCCCGGACTGTGGTCCGGACAGGTGGGCGCCGCGTCGTCGTACCCGCACGGATGACACGCCGCCGAACGGAGTATCCAGCCGGTAATCGGCTCATGCGCTCGTAGCCTGCCGAATGTGACAAAACGCCATATCTCGTACCTCGCATGCACGACGGCACTCATCGGCGCCCTGGCCGGCACCACCCCCGCGTCGGCCGCCCACCGGATCCATGTGGTGAACCCCGGTGAGTCCATCCAGAAGGCGGTCGACGCCGCCAGGACCGGCGACACGGTGCTCGTGCTGGCCGGCACTTACCACGAGAGCGTCACGGTCAAGACGCCCGGACTGACCCTGCGGGGCGTGGGCCCGCGCACGGTGATCGAGCCGGTGAGGAAGAAGGCCGCGGCGCCCTCCGCGAAGTCGGCACGGGGCGCCAGGGCCTCCGTCAGCTGCCTCGAGGGCGGCAACGGCGTCTGCGTGGTCGGGGGGAAGAACACCCCCCTGAAGAACGTCACCGTGGCCGACCTGAAGGTGAGCGGATTCAGCAGGATCGGCCTGTGGTCGATGGGCACCGACCGGCTGACCGTGGAACGGGTGACCGCCGACGACAACGGCCAGTGGGGCATCGCCCAGGAGCACTCCACCCGCGGGCTGTTCCGGGAGAACACCGCCCGGCGCAACGGTGACGCCGGCCTGTTCCTCGCCAACAACGTGAAGGCCGAGGAAGGCGCCACCGACAGCAAGGGCGCGGTCGTCGAGCGCAACCGCCTGGAGGACAACCGCATCGGCGTCACCGTGCGCCGCCTGCGCAACCTGACCGTCGCGCACAACTACGTCACCGGCAACTGCGCCGGCGTGTTCGTCGTCGGCGACGAGAACAAGCCGAAGGCGGGCAGCCTGACCGTCACCGGCAACCACGTCGTGCGGAACAACAAGTACTGCGCGAAGACCGCCCGGCTGCCCTACCTGAAGGGCTCCGGCATCGTCCTGACCGGTACCGAGAAGGCCCTGGTGACGCGGAACGTGGTCACCGGCCACTCCGGCAAGTCCCCGCTCTCGGGCGGCATCGTCCTGTTCAAGAGCTTCGTGGGCGTCACCAGCGAGCGGAACCGGGTCACCGGCAACTGGCTGGAGGACAACTCCCCGGCGGACCTCGTCAACCAGGAATCCACCAAGAGCGCCAACGCGTTCGACGGCAACTCCTGCCGGGCCTCGAAGCCCGCGGGCCTGTGCTGACCGGACGGCCGTACCCGACCCACGCGCCGTACCAGACCCACGCAAGGAAGGAAGGCGGCACATGACCGCACCATCCCCCGAGCTCTCGGCCCCGTCCGCCCAGGGGGCGGCCCCCACCCCTCCGCCGTCGATGCGGCTGCGGGAGCTCGTGTTCGGGGCGGCGTGCGCCGCCGCCGTCCGCGCGGCCGCCCGGCTGGGCGTCGCCGACGCACTCGGGGACGCCCCCATGACCGTCGAGAACCTCGCCGCCTCGGTGAAGGTGGAGCCGAAGCCGCTGCGCCGGCTGCTGCGCGCCCTGTCCTGCTACGGCGTCTTCGCCGAGCGGCCGGACGGGACGTTCGCCCACACCGAGATGTCCCGGCTGCTGCGCGAGGACGACCCGAACAGCCTGCGCTACATCTCGCTGTGGTGCACCGAGCCCTGGACCTGGGACGCCTGGCCCAGGCTGGACGAGGCGGTGCGCTCCGGCCGGAACGTGATCGAGGACCTCTACGGCAAGGAGTTCTTCGTCTACCTGAACGAGGACGCCCCCGAGTCGGCGGACGTCTTCAACCGGGCGATGACGACCTCCAGCGAGCAGTCGGCCCGTGACGTCGCCGCGCTGCTCGACCTGTCCGGCAGCTCGTCCGTCGCGGACATCGGCGGCGGCCAGGGGCACGTGGTGGCCAGCCTGCTGGACAAGTACCCCGCGATGCGGGGCCACCTGCTCGACCTGCCGCGGGTGGTGGAGAACGCGGTGGCGCGGCTGCGGCCGGGCGGCGACCTCGCCGACCGGGCGCACATCGTGCCGGGCGACGTCCGGGTGTCCGTCCCGGTCGACGCCGACGTCTACATCATCAAGAACATCCTGGAGTGGGACGACGAGTCCACGGCCAGGCTGCTGCGGAACGTGATCGGTGCGGGCGGTCCCGGCGCCCGGGTCGTGGTCATCGAGAACCTCGTCGACGACACCCCGTCGATGCGGTTCAGCACCGCCATGGACCTGCTGCTGCTCATGAACGTGGGCGGCGCCAAGCACACCACGAAGAGCATGGTCGAGCGGCTGAAGGCGGCGGGTCTGACCGTCAACGACATCCGGCCGGTCAATCCCTACCTGCACGCGTTCGACTGCATCGTCCCCGCGTGAGCGCACTCCCCCCGGAGAACACCGGTGCCGGGCCCGCGTCGGACGCGGGCCCGGCACCGGTGGCCGGACGGAGGATCAGCCGCGGGCGTCGCGCTCCCAGAGGTAGAAGCGCTGGGCCATCGCGTCCTTGGGTGACCGCCAGGTCTCCGGGTCGTACGCGCTGACGTACGCCGTGAGGCGCTCGCTCACCTCGGTGAACTCGGGGTGCGAGGTGACCTTGGCGATGGCCGGTCCCGGCTCGCGCTCGGACTCGATGAGGTGCATGTACACGTCGCCGAACTGGAAGAGGCTGCGCCGGACGACTCCGACGAGGTGCGGCAGCTCTCCCCGGTCGGACTCCGCGAACACCTTGGCGATGTCGGGGGCGGAACCCGGGGCCATGCGGGCGACGATCAGGGCCTGGTGCACGGTCTCTTCTCCTGTCGTCCGGCTCAGTCGGCCAGCGCCGGGGCGGGCCGGTGACCGGCGGCCGCCTTCTCGATCTTGTCCCGGATCAGGGCCATCTGGACCTTGGAGTTCTTGTTGATGTTGTCGGTCATCCAGTCGTCGTCGACCGGTGCGTCCGGCTTCATCGCGAAGTCCTGCGTCCACACCATCCGGGTGCCGGCGGGGACCTCCTCGTACCGCCAGTGGATGTCCATGTGGGCGAAGGGCCCGGTCTCGACCCGGCGCGCCTTGACGGTGAGGGTGTCGCGGTCCGGCTCACGCTCGGAGACCCAGCTCCACACGGTGCCGTTGTCGTCCGGGTGCATGGTCAGCCGGAACTTCGTCCGGTTGCGCTCCTGGGAGATGATCTCCACCGACGCGTACTCGCTGAACAGCTGCGGCCACCGCTCCAGGTCGTTGGTCATGTCCCAGACCAGGTCCAGCGGGGCGGCGATGGTGATCTCGTTCTGGGTGTGTCCTGCCATCTCAGGCTCCTGCCATCAGGGTGGTGTTGACGAGGTTCAGGAACTGCTGGGGCGTCTTGCAGCGCTCGGCGTCGACCGGCATCGGGGTGCCGTGCGCGTTCTCCAGCTCGCCGACGATGCCGAGCAGGCCCAGCGAGTCGACGCCGAGGACGTCGAAGCCGGTGTCCGGCTTCTCCGTGAGCTGCTGCGGGCTGACGGTCACCCCGGCGGCCTTCTTCATCAGCGCGGCGAGTTCTTCCACGGTGATCTGCGACATGTGCTTCCTCCTTTGCTGTGCTCAGTGCGCGGCGCCGTGCCGCAGCACCAGTGCCGAGTTGGACCCCATGAGTCCACGGCTGAGGACCAGCGCCGTCCGCAGTTCGGCGACCCGGGCGCGGCCCGTCACGAGGTCGAGGTCGTGGCAGACGTCGAAGACGTTCGGCGTCGGCGGGACCAGGCCGTGTTCCATCGCGAGCACGGCCGCCGCGGTGTCCAGCACGGGGGCCGCGCAGTAGCCGCGGCCGGTCCCCGTCTTCGGGGCCGTGACCGGCACCCGGGTGCCGTGCGCGCCGAGGACGTCGGCGAGCGCCAGCGCCTCGGCCCGGTCCGCCTCCGGCACCCCGAGCGCGTCGGCGAAGACGACGTCGATCTCCTCGGGGGCGCAGTCGGCCTCCGCGAGCGCCTGCCGGACGGCCTGGGCGAGACCCTCCCGGGTGTCCGCCCAGCGGGAGGCGCCGGTGAAGGTGGCACCGTGGCCCGCCACGACCGCCCGGACGGGGGCACCGCGCTCCCGCGCGGCACCGGTGGCCTCGATCACGAGCATCGCGCCGCCCTCGGCCGGCACGAACCCGCACGCCCCGTCCGTGAACGGGCGGTAGGCCCGGGACGGGTCCGTCTCGCGGCTGAGCTCGTCGTAGCCGAGCTGGCAGACCATCGAGTACGGGGCGAGCGGCGCCTCGGTGGAGCCCGCCACGATCACGTCGGTGCCGCGCCGTACCGCCCGGGCCGCGTGGGCGAGGGCGTCCAGGCCGCCGGCCTCGTCGGAGGCGACGACCGAGCAGGGCCCCTTGAAGCCGCGCCGGATGGAGACCTGGCCGGTGCTCGCCGCGTAGAACCAGGCGATGGACTGGTAGGGGCCCACGAACCGGCTGCCCTTGCCCCACAGTCGCTGGAGCTCGCGCTGGCCGAACTCGCCGCCGCCGGAGCCGGCGGCGGTGACCACGCCGATGGAGTACGGCGCCTCGGAGGTGTCGGCCTGGCCGAGGCGGGCGTCCTCCAGGGCGAAGTCGGCCGCGGCCATGGCGTAGTGCGTGAACCGGTCGGTCTGGACGAGGAAGCGCTCCTCGATGGTGTCGGCCGGGTCGAAGGCGCGGACCTCGCCGGCCACCTTGAGGGGCAGGTCCTCGCAGCCCTCGCGGGTGACCCGGCCGAGGACGCTGAGGCCCTCCTGGGTGGCCTTCCAGAAGGTGTCGGTGCTGGTGCCGTTGGGCGCGACCACCCCGATTCCGGTGACGGCCGCACGCCGGTCCTGTGGTTCGCTCATCGTGTCCTCACTCCCTGGGCCGGGTCAGGATCACCGCGGACTGGAAGCCGCCGAATCCGCTGCCCACGGACAGCACGCTGCTCAGCTTCCGTTCGCGGGCGACGCGCGGGACGTAGTCCAGGTCGCACTCGGGGTCGGGGATCTCGTAGTTCGCGGTCGGCGGTACGACCTGCTTGGCGAGGGCCAGCACGCACGCGACCAGTTCGATGGCGCCGATCGCCCCGAGGGAGTGCCCCACCATGGACTTGATGGAGCTCATCGGGGTGTCGTAGGCGTGGTGGCCGAGCGCCTTCTTCACGGCCGCCGTCTCGTGGCGGTCGTTCTGACGGGTGCCGGATCCGTGGGCGTTGACGTAGTCGATCGCCGTCGGGTCGAGCCGCGCCTGGTCGAGGGCGGTCTCGATGGCCCGCGCCATCTCCAGGCCCTCCTTGGTCAGGCCCGTCATGTGGTAGGCGTTGCCGAAGGTGGAGTAGCCGCCCAGCTCGCAGTACACATGGGCACCGCGGGCCCGGGCGTGCTCCAGCTCCTCCAGGACGAGCACCGCGCCGCCCTCGCCCATGACGAACCCGTCACGGTCGTTGTCGAAGGGCCGGGAGGCGTGCGCGGGGTCGTCGTTGTTCGGGGACGTGGCCTTGATCGCGTCGAAGCACGCCATGGTGATCGGCGAGATCGGGGAGTCCGACGCCCCCGCGATGCATATGTCGGCCCGGCCTTCCTGGACGGTGTGGAAGGCGTAGCCGACGGCGTCCAGGCCGGAGGTGCAGCCGGTGGACACGGTCTGCACGGGACCCTGGGCGCCGAAACGTTCCGCCACCGCGGAGGCCACGGTGCTCGGCGAGAACGCCCGGTGCAGCTGGGGCCGCGCCTCGGTGTGGTCGACGTCCCAGCGCTCACCGCGGTGGCTGACCAGGACGTAGTCGTTCTCCAGCCGGGTGGTGCCGCCGACGGCGGTGCCCAGGGAGACCGCGACCCGCCAGGGGTTCTCCCGGCCGAGGTCGAGCCCCGAGTCCAGCACCGCCTCCTCGCCCGCGACCAGGGCGAACTGTATGTACCGGTCCGCCCGCTCGATCTGGTCGGCGTCCAGGCCGTGCCCGACCGGGTCGAAGTCGCACTCGGCGGCGATCCGGGACCGCAGCCCGGACGGGTCGAAGAACGTGATGCCCCGCGTCGCGGTACGGCCGTCGGCCAGCAGATTCCAGAACGCCGGCACGCCGATCCCGCCCGGAGCCACGATGCCTATGCCGGTGACCGCCACGCGCCGGGTCATGAGCGGACCTGTTCCCGCTCGGCGACGGGGACGGGCTCCGTCTCCTCCGTGTCGACGTGGCCCAGGGCCGGCCGCGGGGCGAGCGGCCCCAGGTGGAAGACCATCCGCGCCTCCACCTTGCCGACGTTGCGGAAGCGGTGGCGCATGTTGATGGGGATCATCAGGCCCTGCTCCGGCCGGAGCAGATGCGGCTCGCCGTCCAGGTCGACCTCCATCTGGCCGCAGACGACGTACACGAACTCCTCGGAGTACGGGTGGTAGTGCTCGGCGATGCGATCGCCCGGCTTGATGAGGGCCACACCCATGAAGCCGCTGGTGGAACCCACCGTGGCCGGGGTGAGCATGGCACGCAGATCGCCGCCGCGCCGGGTGTTGGGCTCGACCTCGCTGAGGTCCACGATCTTCGGAAGGGGTTTGATCACGACGTTCCTCCGTTGGTGTGCTGTGCCTGCCGGGTCAGGCGTCCGGCGAGCGGCGGTCGGTGATGAGCTCCATGCGGACGGTGTCGCCGTCCAGCAGGGCCTTGAGCGGGGCCTGGGCGCCGGCCTTCGGCAGGGCGGCGTCGACGCCCAGACCGGGCCGTACGTCGACCAGCCGCACGACGACGTCGTCCCGCTGGAAGATCGTGCTGCCCAGCACCGGGCCCGCCGGGTCCTCGGCCGCGGACTCGTCCTGGCGGGCGAGGATCTCCGCGAGTTCCATCCCGCAGCCCGGCCGGGCCGGGTAGTACAGCGCGTACCGCTCGCCCTCGGGGAGCTCGTCCGCGGTGACGTGGTGCACGGCGGGCAGCGCCGCCCGGGTGAAGAACACCCGTGCGGACTCCTGGTCGTTGAGGTCCCGCTCCTGCTCCAGGTACGGGTTGATGGCCTCCTCGACCGCGCGGACCTCGGGCTGCCGGGCGACGTGGCGCAGCGCCGCGAGCAGGTCGCCGCGGACCTCGATGGCCCGGATCACCCGGTTGCCGTGCATGAAGAGGGAGGTGCGGCACAGGCGGGTGGTGTCGTCGACCCGCGCCTCGGGCGAGGCGTAGTTCGCCAGGATCTCCGCGACCTTCTTCTCGCTGCCCGGGCGGACGGTGAAGGTGAGCGCGTGCCGGATCACCCCGTCGCCGATCCGCGGGGAGCTCTGGAGCCTGCGCTGCGCGGCCTGGGCGCTCGACTGCTCGCCGCCCGTCTCGCGGACCACGTGGAAGCGCAGCGACCGGGTGTCGCGGATGCAGCTGTGCATCGGCTGCACCATCTGGACGTGCTCCTCGCTGTTCACCCAGGCGAGGAACGGCGGGGCGCTCTCCCACTCGCTGGTGATGAGCCACTGGGAGGGGTTCTCGATCGACTGGCACAGCTGGTCGCTGACGTGTCCGGGTACGGACGAGACCTGCTTGCCCATCTCCTCGTAGGCCTCCAGGAACTGCTGCTGGGCGCCGTCGTACACGTCCACCAGCAGGACCACCCGGAGGCGGGAGCCGTCGAACACGGACTGGGAAACCCTCTTCGACACCTGGCGCGTCAGCTCTTCGGAAATCTTCTCCGGCGTGGTGGTCATGTGGACATCTCCTTCGCAGGGGCAGAGGTGGCCGCCGCCGATGACACGACGTCAGCGCTTTTTGATCCTGTGCCGCTCCCCCGGAGTGCGCGACTCACGTGAACCACGCGGGTGATTGAGCACGCGTAACCCCTCCCAGGGGGCATGGAGATTCCGACACCCCCTCACCCCCCACCACTGCCTCAGGAGTCCTTGATGCAGCAGAAAGCCGATCACCAGGTTCCCGTCCTCGTCGTGGGCGGCTCTCTGGTGGGCCTGTCCCTGTCCCTGTTCCTGGGCCGTCTCGGCGTACGGCACATGCTCGTCGAGCGGCACTCGGGAACCTCGATCCACCCGCGCGGACGCGGCAACAACGTGCGGACGATGGAGCTGTTCCGGGGTGCCGGCGTCGAAGCCGACATCAAGACGGCGGCCTCGCTCCTCGCCGACAACCACGGCATCCTCCAGACGCCGACCCTCGCCGGTGACGCCGGGGAGTGGCTGTTCAAGGAGATCGACCCCGGCGGCGGGCTGGCCCGGTTCAGCCCCACGGGGTGGTGCCTGTGCAGCCAGAACGACCTCGAACCGGTGCTGCTGAAGGGGGCCCGCGCACTCGGCGGCGACCTGCGCTACTTCCACGAGCTGGAGTCCTTCGCCCAGGACCCCGAAGGAGTGACGGCGTACGTCCGCGACCGCGACAGCGACGACCTCTACACGGTCCGCGCGGACTACCTGGTCGCGGCCGACGGCCCGCGCAGCCCGGTCCGGGGCCGGCTCGGCATCGGGCAGACCGGCCCCGGCGACCTCTTCGCCAACGTCAGCGTCACCTTCCGGTCCAAGCTGCTCGCCGACGTCGTGGGCGACCGGCGCTTCATCTGCTGCTACCTCACCGACCCCGAGGCCGACGGCGCGCTGCTGCCCGTCGACAACAAGGAGCACTGGGTCTTCCACGCCCCCTGGCACCCCGAAAACGGCGAGACGCTCGACGAGTTCACCGAGGAGCGGCTGCGCCGGCACATCCGCCGAGCCGTCGGTGTCCCCGACCTCGACGTGGAGATCACCGGCAAGGCGTCCTGGCGCGCCGCGGAGCGCGTCGCCGAACGGTATGCGGCCGACCGGGTGTTCCTGGCGGGCGACTCCGCGCACGAGATGTCCCCGACCGGTGCCTTCGGTTCCAACACCGGCATCCAGGACGCCCACAACCTGGCCTGGAAGCTGGCCGCCGTCCTCGACGGCTGGGCCGGACCGGGGCTGCTCGGCACGTACGACACCGAGCGCCGGCCCGTCGCCCTGGCCACCAGCGCCCGCGCCTCGGCCCGGTCGGTGGAGCACAGCCACCCCGGATTCGCCCCCGCCCCCGGCATCGGTGGCGGCAAGCGCGGCGGCATCCTCAACGTCGTCCTCGGCTACCGCTACCCGGAGGGTGCCGTCGTGGGCGCCGACCCCGCGCAGCCGGTCGTACCCGACGGGATGCGCCTGACCGGGGAGCCCGGCACCCGGGCGCCGCACATGTGGCTGCGCCGATCGGGCGAACGGCTCTCCACCCTGGACCTCTACGAGCGGTCACTGGTGCTGCTCAGCGACGCCGGCTCGGCCGCGGGCGCCGCCTGGCACGCCGCCGCCCGCCGCGTCGCCGGCACGGACGGTGTACGGCTGGACGCGTACCGCGTCGGGGCGGGCGCGGACGCCGACCTGGCGTACGACACGGACGGCGACGACTGGAGCGCGGTCCACGGCACGGTGCCCGACGGGGCGGTGCTGGTCCGCCCGGACGGCTTCGTCGCCTGGCGCGCCTCCGCGGCGGCGGCGGACCCGGAGGCGGAGCTCAGGCAGGTCCTGGCGGCGGTGCTGCGCACGGGCTGAGCCGGGGTGCGACAGGACGGAAGGCCACCCGCACCGGCCGGTGCGGGTGGCCTTCTCGCTGTTCCGGGGCGGCCGCGGCGGGCCCGACGGGAGGACGCGGGTGACGCGGGTGACGCGGGTGACGCGGGGACGTCAGATACGCACCTCGACCGTCTTCGCGAGACGGTCGTGCAGGCCGCGGCCGTCGCGGTCCCAGACGAGGGCGGGGATCGCCAGGCAGAGCAGGACCGTGCGCAGCAGGGAGCGCAGCGGGCTGACCGTGCCGGTCTCCAGCGCCACCACCCGGATGCCGAAGAGACGCTTGCCCGGGGTGAAGCCGACGGTGCCGACGGTGAGCACGCTCAGCACGAAGAAAACGCCGAGCGCCCAGTTGCTGGTAGCGGGGCCGTTGCCATGCGTGATCAGGCCGTATGCGATCAGGACGCACAGCGCCCAGTCCACGGCGATCGCGCCGAGCCGCCGTCCGGGCCGGGCGAGCGAGTTCGGTCCTTCCTCCGGGAGCCCGAGCTGCTCGCCCCGGTAGCCGAAGTCGGCCCCGGCGTCCTCCATGGCCGCGCGGGGGCCGGAGAGCCACGATCCGATTGCCTGCCTGTTGTCCACCCGACCACGGTACTGTGCCCGGTTTCGGGCACTACGCGCAGGGGTGTGTCGGGGCTACGGTGGACACGTGGCCGGTTAACTTCTGCGAAACAAACGGGTCACGCCCGAGAAATCACCCGTCCCTAGGGTCGAGACCAGCGTGTGCCACCGCACTGGCCGCACGAACGATCTACCACCCCGGCGTCGACGGTCGGGAGTAGGAGGAGCTGGATGTTCCAGAACGCCGACGAGGCCAAGAAGTTCATCGCGGACGAGGACGTCAAGTTCGTCGACGTCCGTTTCTGCGACCTGCCGGGCGTCATGCAGCACTTCACGTTGCCCGCGGAGGCGTTCGACCCCGACGACGAGCAGGCCTTCGACGGGTCGTCGATCCGCGGTTTCCAGGCCATCCACGAGTCGGACATGGCCCTGCGCCCCGACCTGTCCACCGCGCGCATCGACCCGTTCCGCCGGGACAAGACGCTCAACATCAACTTCTTCATCCACGACCCGATCACGGGTGAGCAGTACTCCCGTGACCCGCGCAACGTGGCGAAGAAGGCGGAGGCGTACCTGGCGTCGACGGGCATCGCCGACACCGCGTACTTCGGTCCCGAGGCCGAGTTCTACGTCTTCGACAGCGTCCGTTTCGCCACCTCGGCGAACGAGTCCTTCTACCACATCGACTCCGAGGCGGGTGCCTGGAACACCGGCGCCCTGGAGGACAACCGCGGGTACAAGGTCCGCTACAAGGGCGGCTACTTCCCGGTCCCGCCGGTCGACCACTTCGCCGACCTGCGCGCCGAGATCTCCCTGGAGCTGGACAAGCAGGGCCTGAAGGTCGAGCGCCAGCACCACGAGGTGGGCACCGCCGGCCAGGCGGAGATCAACTACAAGTTCAACACGCTGCTCGCCGCCGCGGACGACCTCCAGCTCTTCAAGTACATCGTGAAGAACGTGGCCTGGCGCAACGGCAAGACCGCGACCTTCATGCCGAAGCCGATCTTCGGTGACAACGGCTCGGGCATGCACGTGCACCAGTCGCTGTGGAGCAACGGCGACCCGCTGTTCTACGACGAGGCCGGTTACGCGGGCCTGTCGGACACCGCCCGCTACTACATCGGCGGCGTCCTCAAGCACGCCCCGTCGCTGCTCGCCTTCACCAACCCGACGGTGAACTCCTACCACCGCCTGGTGCCGGGCTTCGAGGCGCCGATCAACCTGGTGTACTCGCAGCGCAACCGCTCCGCCGCGATGCGTATCCCGATCACCGGCTCGAACCCGAAGGCCAAGCGCGTCGAGTTCCGCGCCCCGGACTCCTCCGGCAACCCGTACCTGGCCTTCTCTGCCCTGCTGCTCGCGGGTCTGGACGGCATCAAGAACAAGATCGAGCCGGCCGAGCCGATCGACAAGGACCTGTACGAGCTGGCTCCCGAGGAGCACGCGAACGTCGCCCAGGTCCCGACCTCGCTGAACGCCGTCCTCGACTCGCTCGAGGCCGACCACGAGTTCCTCCTCCAGGGCGACGTCTTCACGTCCGACCTGATCGAGACGTGGATCGACTTCAAGCGCACCAACGAGATCGCCCCGCTGCAGCTGCGCCCGCACCCGCACGAGTTCGAGCTCTACTTCGACGTGTGACATCGCCCCAGGTCAAAGCGGGTAACCGCTCCCCTGGGCCGTCTCTGCGCCGTCGGCCGGCTCTCCGCCTTCAGGAGAGCCGGCCGACGGCTTTTCCGGTACGGGCCCGCCGGTCCACCGGACGCCGTCAACCTGGTTCCGCCTCGAACAGCCGGGTCGGCCGGCGCTCGCTCCCATGGGCGTGGCGGGCCAGGTCGGCGGCGGTGAGCGGTGCGGTGACGTGCCGCGTGATGTGCCGGCGCAGTTCGCCGTCGCGGATGAAGAGGGGGATCGCCGGCTTCATGACCCACATGTGCGTCGCCTTCACCGCCCAGGGTGCCTTCCTGCGCGGCAACCGGCCCATCGTGGTCGCCGACGCCTGCGCCCTAGGACCGCGAGGGCCGCCGGCCCGCCGTCCGCCGGCCGGTGTGCAACCTTTCCCGCTTCCCAGCATTCCTACTGTCGGGGGATCATCCCTCCGGACTCTGCAGGACGAGGGAAAAGGAAACGGGGATGGCGGAATTGGACGACTGGGAGCGCGAGTTCGATCACACCTGGGCGAATTCGGCCGAGCACAAGGAGCCCTCCGCCCGGGCCCGGATGCTCGCCGCGCGCTGGAAGGAGACCCCGCCCGACCCGGCGCCGTTCCGCGCAGACCCCGGCCCGGCCCCGCGCCGGACGTCCTGGGCGTCGACGGCCATGGTGATCGGCTGCGTGGCCGTGGTGATGATCGTGATCGGCTGGGCGCAGCTGCGCGCCGCCTTCTAGGCGGGTTCCCGCCCGCCACCTGGGCGCCCCCACCGGTCTTTGCTGCTCCTAGGACCGTTCGCGACCTCCTCATGGGAATCGGCAGGTGCACACTGGAGTGCGGGACGAGTGCGTGACTGCGGGGTGATGCAAGATGCGGAGCCGCTTCCGGAGCGACCGGCGACTGACCGTGCGCATGGGCGTGACACTGTTCCTGCTCGGACTGCTGTACGTGGGGTTCGTCGCCGCGCTGATCGTGCTGCTGAAGTCCTGGCTGGTGGTCGTCGTCCTGATCGGGGCGATGTTCGTGGCGCAGTTCTGGTTCTCCGACCGGATCGCCATGTTCGCGATGCGCGGGCGGGTGGTGGAGCGCGAGGAGTACCCCGAGCTGCACGCGGTCGTCGACCGGCTGTGCGCGATCGCGGACATGCCGAAGCCGGTGGTCGCCGTGTCCGCGATGGACATGCCGAACGCCTTCGCGACCGGGCGCAACCCCGACCACGCGGTGGTCTGCGTGACCACCGGCCTGCTGCGGCGGCTGGAGCCGGCCGAGCTGGAGGGTGTGCTCGCGCACGAGCTGTCGCACGTGGCGCACAAGGACGTCGCCGTGATCACGGTGGCGTCCTTCCTCGGCGTGATCGCGGGACTGATCGTGCGGTTCGCCTTCTACTCCCAGGTGCTCGGCGGGGGCCGCAGGGACCAGAACACGGCCGCCGTCTTCGCCGTCGTGATCGGTGTCTCGGCGGCGGTGTACGCGCTCAGCTTCCTGCTGATCCGCGCGCTGTCCCGGTACCGGGAACTGGCGGCCGACCGGGCGGCCGCGCACCTGACCGGCCGCCCCTCGGCGCTGGCGTCGGCGCTCACCAAGGTCACCGGGGAGATCGCCCGGATCCCGACCAAGGACCTGCGCACGGCCCAGGCGTTCAACGCGTTCTACTTCACCCCGGCCACGGGCAGGGAGCCCGGCATCGAGCGGTTCTTCTCCACCCACCCGACCCTGCAGCAGCGGCTCGACCAACTGGGCCGGATCTCCACGGAGCTGGGCGAGGCCGCGACCCCCGGGACGGCGGGCTGAGGGACGTCACGCACGGACACGGCACTGCGGAAGGCGGGCTGAGCGTTGGGGCTGCTGGACATCCTGCTGGGGCGTACGAAACCGGTCGCACCGGATCTCGACCAGTTGTTCGCGCTGCCCTCGGCGGCCGTCACCCTCCAGGCGGCGGCCGGGTTCACGCCCACCGGGCACGGGGCGGTGTGCTTCGCCACGGTGGAGGGCGCGGCCTTCGAGCAGACCCACCGGGAGGTCCAGGCGCTGCTCGACGCGGACGCCGACCGCAGCGGCCCGCCGGTGGAGCTGCGGCAGGACGACTACGGCTACTCCTGGCTGGTGTCCCGGCGGGCCCCCGACCAGCTGCCCCAGCTGGTCAACGACCTGCACGCGGTGAACAGTTCGATGGAGGTCAACGGCTTCGGCCCGCAGCTGCTGTGCTCCCTCGCCGGGTTCACGGACGACGCCGGGCGCCGGCTGGCGCTCGTCTACCTCTACAAGCGCGGCACCTTCTACCCGTTCGCCCCGCTGGCCGGTACCGCGCAGCGGCGGGACAACGCGCTGGAGCTGCGGGTGAAGGCGGCGCTCGGGGACGATCTGCGGATCGAGCAGGACCTGAGCCGCTGGTTCCCGGTGTGGGGCGCCCCCGGCCTGTGACCGGGGACTCCCCTGCTCAGCCGCTCTTTCGCCGTTCCTGCCGCCGGGTGCGCAGGGGGCGCTCGCGCCGGTAACGGCGCTCCCACCTGGCCTGCCGGTCCCGGCGCTCGCGGTAGGTCCGGTAGCTGTCGGGGACGGCGCCCGCTCCGGCGGGCGGGGCCGGTGTGCCGGGCGAACCGCGCCCGTGCGTCGCGTACAGATAGAGCAGGGCGACGGCGGCGAGCCACCAGAGATGGTCGCCGATGCCGAGGATCACCAGGACGACGGTCCCGGACGCGACGATGCCACGCATGTCGGACCTCCGTGGAGTGAGTGGTGGCGTACTGCCGAGGGGGTGCGGGGGGGGTGTGTCGGCTTCGCGCCGTTTGTTCAGGGTAGGGAGCCCGCCTCCGCGACCGCATCCCGTTTTCCGGGCACGGCCGCCCCATGAGTGAATGGCTCCCATGGCTCAACTCCACCTCTTCACCCACGAGTACGACGGCGAAAGCCTCAGCGTGGCCACCGGCGGTCCGCGGGGCCGCGCCACCGTGCTCCTCCTGCACGGCGCGGGCAACGGAAGCAAGGAACGGCTGCTCCCGCTGCTCGCCGATTTCGCCGCGCAGGGCTGCCGTGCCCTGGCGTTCGACTTCTCGGGGCACGGCGAGAGCAGCGGCGCGCTCGCGGAGCTGAGCCTGCGCCGGAGGTTCGCGCAGGCGGCGGCAGTGCTCGACGCGCACGCCCCCCAGGGCGATCCGCTGGTGCTGGTCGGGTTCAGCATGAGCGGCCAGACGGTCGCCGACCTGGTACGGCGGTACGGGGAGCGGGTGGCGGCCGTGGGCCTGTGCGCACCCGCCGTCTACGCCGCGGAGGCCTGGGAGGTGCCCTTCGGCGACGGCGAGGGCCCGTTCAGCACGATCATCCGCACACCGGACGGCTGGCGGGACTCCCCCGCCCTCGACGCCTTCGCCGCGTACGCGGGCCGGGCGGTGCTGGCCGTGCCGGGCACCGACGAGGTCATCCCGCCCGCCGTGACGCGGGCCGTACAGGAGGCGCTGTCGGCCCGCGCCGAGTACACCCGGCTGGAACTCCCGGCGGCCGGACACCGGTTGGGGTCGTGGCTGCACGACCACGCCGAGGACCGGCGGGAGTTCGTGGCCGCGCTGCTGAGGGAGTCGGACACGGGCGAGCCGGCGGCCCCGCCGCGCGCCTGGTCGGCCTCATAGTCCGGGCGCCGCCCGCACCAGGCCCGCCGCGATGGCCGCGGCGAGGGCGCTGTGGTCGCCGGCGGTCTGGTCGGCGTAGGACAGGGCGAAGTCGGCGACGGCCCGGTCGAAGGTGTCGGCGCCGCCGAGGTAGGCCGCGATGGCGATACGGTCGCCGGAGCGGGCGTGGGCGCGGGCCAGGGCGGTGCCGCACAGGCGGGCGTAGCCGGAGAGCGCGGCCGGGCCCATGCCGGCGACGTCGGCGGAGCGCTTCGTCTCCCGCAGTCGCCGCTAGAAGGCGCGGCACTGCTCCGCTGCTCGCGTCACCACCTGCTCGCAGTGAAGGCCGCCCCCCGGTCACCCGCATGCGGAGTACGGCGAACGGGTGAACGGCGCTCGCGCCCGGCCGTGGCGGGAGACGGGCCGGGCCGGGAGCCGCGGACGGTGTCACCCGTGGCGCGAGCACCCGGTGGGGCCGGAGGGAACCGCTGCGGGCTCGCCGGCCGGAGGCAGGAGACCGGGTGCCCCGGTGGTGCGCGGCGGGACACCCGGCGTCCGGATCAGCGGCTGTAGCGCATGAACGCGCGGACCATGTGGCAGGTCGTGTCGGAGGGCGGGCGCATGCCGATCTCCTCCGCCGTGCTGCGGATGGTCTCGTTGCGGACCCGGCCCGGCATGTGGACACCGGAGTCGAGCAGGGCTATCGCCAGGCGCATGGCCTTCAGGCGCCGGTTGTGCGCGACGTACCACTCGCGCGGCCGCCCGGCCGGCAGCGGTCGCTTGATGACGGGCTCGTAGGGCGAGTCGAACAGCACGGGGTGCTGGGCGGTGGACTGGGTCGGCAACGGCTTCGGCTTCAGGGCGGCAGCGGGCACGGGCATCCTCCTGTCGCGGTCAGGGCACCGCCGGGCGAGTCCGGCGACATCCTCGAACACTGCTTCCATTCTACGACCCCCCACTGACAAAAGGCCCTGGCCACAAGGGCTTTCGGGGCTGCCGTGACAGGGGCGCCGGACGGGTTCTCGCGTACTGTGTGGCGCATGGAAATCTGGATCAACCCGGCCTGCTCCAAGTGCCGCAGCGCCATCGGCCTGCTCGACGCCGAGGGGGCGGAGTACACCGTCCGCCGGTACCTGGAGGACGTGCCGAGCGAGGACGAGATCAGGGCCGTGCTCGAACGCCTGGGCCTGGAGCCGTGGGACATCACCCGTACCGAGGAGGCCGCCGCCAAGGAGCTGGGGCTCAAGGAGTGGCCGCGGGACGCCGGTTCGCGCGACCGGTGGATCGCCGCGCTCTCCGGGCACCCGAAACTCATCCAGCGCCCGATCATCACCGCCGACGACGGAACGGCCCTGGTGGCGCGCAGCGAGGAGGCCGTACGGGAGGCCCTGTCCCGCGACAAGGGCTGAGGCCGCACAACTGCTCTGTGACACAGGTTACTTCGTTTACTCCTGCGGTCGGGTGAGCATCCCCGTTCGGGATCTCGTACATAGCGGCGTACGCTCCCCTACCTCTTTCAGGAGGCGCGCATGTCGCGCAGGAGAACTCTCGGCACGAAGAAGAAGATCGCGCTGCTCGTCAGCGCCGCGGCGGTGGCGGGCGGCGGGGCGTTCGCGCTGGCCTCCACCTCGAACGCCGCGCAGAGCCCGCAGCAGGCCAAGACGCTGTCGGCCGGGGACTCGACCGTCTGCCAGGGGCTGGCGACGGCCCACGGCAACAACGACAGGTTCATCGCGGACCAGAAGGCGAACCCGGACGCGCAGTCGGCGGCCCGGATCGCCAACCGCGAGGCGGTCATCAAGCAGATCGAGGTCCAGCAGAAGGCTGCCGGATGCACCGTTGGGGAGTCGGCTCAGGACTCCCAGGGGGCGCAGAACGGCAACGCCGGTCAGCAGGGTCAGCAGGGTCAGCAGGGTCAAGGCCAGCAGGCCGGTGGCGGCCAGCAGGCGCAGCCGTCGCAGCCCGGTGCCGCGGGCGGCGGCGCCGCTGCCGCCGGGCAGCAGGTGTGCAAGGGCTCGACCGTCACGCTCTCCGGCGAGGGCGGCGCACCGGCCGCGTCCAGCAACCAGTTCCCGGCGGGCACGACGCTGAAGGTCACCAACCTGGACAACAACAAGTCCACGACGGTGAAGGTGACCTCCGTCTCGGGCAGTTGCGTCCTGCTCAACAACTCCGCCTTCGAGCAGGTCCGCGAGCCCGGCAAGTTCCTCATCCGCCGTGCGGTGATCGAGAAGGTGGGGTGAGGCTCAGGGACCGGACAGGAAACCGATGAGGTGACGGGTCAGGGCGTCCGGCGCTGCCCCCGGCAGCGCGTGGTGCGAGACCTCCGGCAGCACGGCGGTCTCGACGTGCGGGAGCAGCGCGGCGGCCCGGTCCGTCACCTGGGTGGAGTCATGGGTCCTGCTGTTCGCGGCCACGAGCAGCAGGACCGGCACCCGTAGCGCCCGCAGCGCGTCCGGCGCGGGGCGCGGCCCGGTCACCGGCCGGGCTGAGGGGAAGCCGGCGGCCGCCTCCTGGAGGTGGAGCCAGTCCGGATCCAGGGCCGTTCCCCCGGTCTCCCACCGCAGGAAGGCGCGGACGCGGCGCGGCGAGGGCCGCAGCAGCATCGGCAGGGCGTGGAGCAGGTACGCCGCCTTGTACCCGGCGAAGCACCCGGTCGGGTCCAGGAGGAACAGGCGGCGCACCCGGGCGGGGGAACGCAGCGCGTGGTGCAGGGCGATCCAGGCGCCGTAGGAGTGCCCGCCCACGTCGGCCGCTTCGGCGCCGAGGCCGTCCAGCAGGGCGTCCACCCAGCCGGCCAGGTCGGCGACCGTACGGGGGTGACGGTCGCCGGCCGGGGCGCCGAGGCCCGGGGCGCCGATCAGGTCCGGGGCGTGGACACGCCGGACGCGGGCCAGGTCGGCGGCCTGGGCGTACCAGGACGCGGAGGTCGCGGAGCCGCCGCCGGGCAGCAGGAGCAGCGGGGGCGCGTCGCGCGGGCCGCAGGCGTTGACCCGGGTGGCGCCGAAGGGCGTGGCCACGGTCAGCGCCTCCCGGTCGGCCGGCCACTTCGCCAGCACCTTCTCGTACGCGATCCGGAACGCCTCGTCGTCGTACGTGTACGTCCTCGACCTGCCGACGGGCACGGCCACCCCCTATTATCTCGCCCAGCAAGATACTTGTTGAGCGAGATGGTACGCCCGGAGGACTCCCATGCCGACCCCCCACCGCCCCGCAGCGGCACCCGAGCTGGAGACCGTGCACCTCCTGCGCGCGGTGACGGTCGAACTCGGCCTGCACAGCGCCCGGTTCGCGGACAGCAATGGCATGCACCCCACGGACGTACGGGCCCTGATCGCGCTCATGGACGCCCGGCGGGCGGGCGAGGAGATGAGCGCCGGGCGGCTCGGGGCCGCCCTGGGGCTCAACTCGGCGGGCACGACCGCGCTCCTCGACCGGCTCGAAGGGGCGGGGCACGTACGCCGGGTGCGCTCCGCCGAGGACCGGCGGCGGGTCGTCGTGGAGGTGGAGGAGCGCGCCGTGGCCATCGGCCGGGCGTTCTTCGGGCCGCTGATCGAGCGTTCGGTGGAGCTGCTGCGCGGTTACGACGACCACCAGCGGGCCGCGATCCGGGGCTTCCTGGAGGGTGTGCGGGAGGCCGCCGCCACGCGCGGATGAGCCCCATACCCCGGCTCCTCTGCGCCCCACAAGGTGAGCCGCGCCACAAAAGGCCCAGGTAACACGGGGTTCACATACGGGCAATGGCCGGGAAACGGCCTGTTGACAGGCTGCCCGGCAGATCGAGCGGCGCACCGGTGCCGCAGCACCCGCAACCGCGCCCGAACCACCCACGAAGGATGTGGCCCCGTGACCTTCAAGGCTGAGTACATCTGGATCGACGGCACCGCGCCGACGGCCAAGCTCCGTTCCAAGACGAAGATCATCACGGGTACCGCCGCCGGTCTCGACACGCTGCCGATCTGGGGCTTCGACGGCTCCTCCACCAACCAGGCCGAGGGGCACGCCTCGGACCGCGTGCTCAAGCCGGTCTTCACCTGCCCGGACCCGATCCGCGGCGGCGACGACATCCTGGTGCTGTGCGAGGTCCTCGACATCGACATGACCCCGCACCGGTCCAACACGCGTGCCGCGCTGGCGGAGGTCGCCGGGCGGTTCGCCGCCCAGGAGCCGATCTTCGGCATCGAGCAGGAGTACACCTTCTTCGACGGCACCCGTCCGCTCGGCTTCCCCGAGAACGGCTTCCCGGCCCCCCAGGGCGGCTACTACTGCGGTGTCGGCGCCGACGAGATCTTCGGCCGGGACGTGGTCGAGGCGCACCTCGACAACTGCCTGAAGGCGGGCCTCGGCATCTCCGGCATCAACGCCGAGGTCATGCCCGGCCAGTGGGAGTTCCAGGTCGGCCCGCTCGCCCCGCTGGAGGTCTCCGACCAGCTGTGGGTGGCCCGCTGGCTGCTGTACCGCACCGCCGAGGACTTCGGTGTCTCCGCCACGCTGGACCCGAAGCCGGTGAAGGGCGACTGGAACGGCGCGGGCGCGCACACCAACTTCTCCACCAAGGCCATGCGCGAGGGCTACGACGCCATCATCACCGCGTGCGAGTCGCTCGGTGAGGGCTCCAAGCCGCTGGACCACGTCAAGAACTACGGCGCCGGCATCGACGAGCGTCTGACGGGCCTGCACGAGACCGCCCCGTGGGACAAGTACACCTACGGCGTCTCCGACCGCGGCGCCTCGGTCCGCATCCCGTGGCAGGTCGAGAAGGACGGCAAGGGCTACATCGAGGACCGCCGTCCGAACGCCAACGTCGACCCGTACGTGGTGACCCGCCTGCTGGTGGACACCTGCTGCGCCGCGCTGGAGAAGGCCGGCCAGGTCTGATCCGTCCCGCTTCCCGGCAGGGGCGTCCGCCATGACGGCGGGCGCCCCTGCCGCCTTTCCGGGGCCCGGCCGGGGGGGGGCGAGCGGACCCCATGTCCGTATGCCGAGACGGCGTTTCGGACCCGTGAACGAGGAAGAATCCGCTGACCAGCGCCTTCCGGGCAGCCCGGGAGCCCACGAAGCGTCAACTTCACACCAAGGAAGCGTCCAAGCAGTGAGAGGACTCTCCTGCCCGGCGTCCCCTTCTGCTTCAATGGGCGCATGGCCAGCTTCCGGAAGACCACCGCGACGGGTCGCCATGACCTCCAGCCCTTCTGGCCCTCCCGTCAGCACCACGACTTCGACCGGGTGTGTTGCCGCGCGACGAACGCGCGGGCCCTCTAAAGCCGTACACCCCGGCCTTCGGCCAGCGCGGAACGACGTACGTCCCCGGCGCGCCCGACCACGAATCGCGGCCGCCGCACTTCCCGACGAACTCCTCGCGCGAAAGAGCTGACCTCTCATGGCGACCACTCGTTCCCTCTCCTCCGCCACCCTGACCGCCCCCGCCCCCGACGGCCCCCGGCACCGGCTGCGCGCCGTCGACCGGGACGAGGTGGTGGAGGTCGCGGACTTCCTGCCGCCGGGCGCCACCTGGCTGCCCGCGCCGCAGCACACCCTGCCCACCCTGCCCGGCCGTCCCCCGATGGTCGGCTACCTGGTGCTGGTCCCGGCCGACCAGCAGCCGCCGTTCCTCCCGGTAGCGGTCCCGGACGAGCCGCGGACGGCCGCCACCGAGGACGGCGACCCGCTGCTGCGGATCGACCCCGTGCAGCGCATCGCCTCCCTCGACGGCCATGAACTCGACCTCACCTACCTGGAGTTCGAGCTGCTCGCGCACCTGGTGGCGCACCCGCACCGGGTGCACACCCGCGACCAGCTGGTCACCACCGTGTGGGGCTACGGCCACGTCGGCGACGGCCGCACCGTCGACGTGCACGTCGCCCGGCTGCGCCGCAAGCTGGGCGCCCAGCACCGGCAGACCATCCAGACGGTGCGCCGCGTCGGCTACAAGTACACCCCGCCGACCGGCGGCTGACCCGCTCTGCCCTCGGCAGACCCGCGGTCCGTACCGCGCCCGGACCGGGCACCATCACCGGCATGAGACTTCTCGTGCTGGGCGGTACGGAGTTCGTGGGGCGGGCCGTCGTGGAAGCCGCGTGCGCACGCGGCTGGGAGGTGACCGTCCTCCACCGGGGACGGCACCGCCCGCCGGCCGGGGTGCGGTCGCTGCACGGCGACCGCACCGCTCCCGACGGCCTCGCCGCGCTCGCCGCCGACACCGGCACCTGGGACGTGGTGGTCGACACCTGGTCGGCCGCGCCGCGGGCCGTGCTGGAGGCGGCCCGGCTGCTGCACGGCCGTGCCGGACGGTACGTGTACGTCTCCAGCCGGTCCGTCTACACCTGGCCCTGGCCCTCCGTGGACGGCCCCGCCGGTGCCGGGGAACCGGTCGAGGGAGCCGCCGCCGACGCGGAAGCGACGGACTACCCGCGGGACAAGCGCGGCGGCGAACTGGCCGCCGCCGGGACCTTCGGCGAGCGGGACTCGCTCCTCGTGCGGGCCGGGCTGATCCTCGGCCCGCACGAGAACATCGGCCGGCTGCCCTGGTGGCTGACCCGGATCGCCCGCGGCGGCCCGGTCCTGGCGCCCGGACCTCGGGAACTGGCGGTGTCGTTCATCGACGCGCGGGACCTCGCCGACTGGATCCTCGCGGCGGCCGGGCAGCGGCTGAGCGGACCGTACGACCTGGCCGGTCCGCCCGGCCACACCACCATGGGGGAACTGCTCGACGCCTGCGTCCGGGTGACCGGCGCGGACGCCGAACTGCGCTGGACCG
The DNA here is from genome assembly GCF_025642175.1 of Streptomyces albidicamelliae. Classification (NCBI taxonomy): domain Bacteria; kingdom Bacillati; phylum Actinomycetota; class Actinomycetes; order Kitasatosporales; family Streptomycetaceae; genus Streptomyces; species Streptomyces albidicamelliae. Next base: position 2,667,230 of record NZ_CP106795.1, read on the forward strand.
ACCCGGAGGTGATCGCGGACGCCGGGATCGAGCCCTGGACGGGGCTGCCGGTGTGGGTGCCGCCGGGCGCCGAGCTGTACTCCCCCGTCCACCGTGCGGACGTCTCCCGGGCCCTGGCCACGGGACTGGAGTGCCGGCCGGCCGAGGAGACCGTCGCGGACACCTGGCGGTGGCTCACGAGGATCGGCGGCGTCGCGCCGCTGCGGCCGGACCGTCCGCCGGTGGGACTGGACCCCGAGGTGGAGGCCGCGGTGCTCGCCGGCCCCGGGGGTGTACCTGCCACCACCCCCGAGGAGGGGGCCTCGGGCCAGTGAACCCGGTGCGGGGGTCGGCCAGACTGGCCGCATGAACACCGACACGAAGAGCGACGGCGTCCGCGCCCACGTCCGCGAGGTCGTGCTCGCCGCCGTACGGGGGCTCGTGCTGGCACTGGCGATGCTGCCCGTCGCCGTACTCTGCTTCACCCTGACCCTGGTGTCCGTCGCGCTGATCCCGCTGGGCCTGGGCATCGTCACGACCCCGGCGGTCCTGGGCGGCGTACGGGAGTTCGCGGACACCCGGCGGCGGCTCGCGGCCGAGTGGTGCGGGATACCGATCCGCTCGTCCTACCGGCCGCTGCCGGAGGGCGCCAACCCCTGGACCCGCACGGTCCTGATGCTGGGCGACCCCGCGACCTGGCGGGACATGCGCTGGCTGCTCGCCGACATGACGGCCGGTTTCGTCACCGCGCTGCTCCCGGCCGTGCTGCTCTTCTACCCGTTCGAGGGCTTCGCGGTGGCCGCCGGACTGTGGCGGGTGGTCTCCGCCGACGGCCACCCCTACTGGTACGGCTTCGTGCCGGTCTCCGACCAGCCGACCGCGCTCGGCGCGGCCGCCACCGCCGCCGTGCTCCTCTTCGCCGCCTACCACCTGGCCCCCCGCCTGCTGACCGCCCACTTCCGGCTCACCCGGGCCGTCCTCGGCGGCGACCAGGGGGAACTCGTCGAGCGGGTGCGGGTGCTGACCGAGACGCGGCGCGACGCCGTCGACACCTCCGCCGCCGAGCTGCGCCGCATCGAACGGGACCTGCACGACGGCGCCCAGGCCCGGCTCGTCGCCATGGGCATGGACCTCGGCACCATCGAGATGCTGGTCGAACGGGACCCGGCCCGGGCGAAGCAGCTGCTGGCCCAGGCACGGCGCAACTCCGCCGAGGCCCTGGAGGAGCTGCGCGACCTGGTACGCGGCATCCATCCCCCGGTGCTCGCGGAGCGCGGACTGGGCGACGCCGTACGGGCGCTGGCGCTGCGGCTGCCGCTGCCCACCGAGGTGGCCGTGGAGCTGCCCGGCCGGGCGGACGCACCGGTGGAGTCGGCCGCCTACTTCGCGGTGAGCGAGGTGCTCACCAACGCCGTCAAGCACTCCGGCGCCGACCGGATATGGGCCGACCTGCACCACACGGACGGCATGCTGCGGATCACGGTGACCGACGACGGCAAGGGCGGCGCGGCGGTCGGGGCCGGCTCCGGGCTCGCCGGGGTCGAGCGGCGGCTCGGTACATTCGACGGCGTCCTGGCCGTCAGCAGCCCCGCGGGCGGCCCCACCATGGTGACCATGGAGATCCCGTGCGCGTTGTCCTAGCCGAAGACCTCTTCCTGCTGCGCGACGGACTGGTACGGATGCTGGAGGCCTACGGCTTCGAGATCGCGGCCGCCGTCGAGACCGGCCCCGAACTGACCCGCGCGCTCGCCGAGTCGGCCCCGGACGTCGCCGTGGTCGACGTCCGGCTGCCGCCCACGCACACCGACGAGGGGCTGCAGTGCGCGCTGGCCGCCCGCAGGGCACGGCCCGGCCTGCCGGTACTGGTCCTCTCCCAGCACGTGGAACAGCTGTACGCGCGCGAGCTGCTCGCGGACGGCAACGGCGGGATCGGCTATCTGCTGAAGGACCGGGTGTTCGACGCGGACCAGTTCGTGGACTCCGTACGGCGGGTGGCGGCGGGCGGCACGGCGATGGACCCTCAGGTGATCCAGCAGCTGCTGTCCCGGCGGTCCGCCGAGGACCGGCCGCTCGGCCGGCTCACCCCGCGCGAGCGCGAGGTGCTGGAGCTGATGGCGCAGGGACGCTCGAACGCGGGGATCGCGGCCCAGCTGGTGGTGACGGAACGGGCCATCGCCAAACACACCTCCAACATCTTCACCAAACTGGGCCTCGAGGTGTCGGACGATGACAACCGGCGCGTACTGGCCGTGCTCGCCCATCTCGACGGCGATCGCTGAGGTTTGCGAACTTCCGCTGTTCAGAGGGCATTTGAGGGGCCGGGACGCGAGGGACTCGTGAGGAATTCGTGAGACCGGTGAACACCTCCGAGGCGGCGTCCGTATGGAAGAGCGCCGCTTCACTCCTGTCGGGCGCCTCGATGCTGCCCCGCAAGGAAGTCAGAGGAGTTCCATGGGACGCAACACACGAAAACGCCGTACGCCGCTGGCCACCAAGGCCATAGCCGCATCGGCGGCCCTAGCGCTCGGTGGGGGCGGGCTGATCTGGGCGAACTTCTACGCCTCGGCGCACGAGTCGAACCACCAGACGTGGGGAGGCAACCAGACGAAGGCCGCCCAGGCCCAGGTCGCGACGATCTCCTGCCCGGACGTCGGCCAGAAGCTGACGAACGTGCCGGACCGCGCCCGGACCGACGTGGCCGGCGAGCTGGCCAACCTGGACCGTCAGATCACCGACGCCTACCAGCGGCTCGCGACCACGCGGGACGCGCAGGCCAGGGACGCGAGTTTCGTGCAGAACTCCATCCTGCAGCCGCTCAAGGACCGGCGACAGGCGATCCTCGACCGGATCAAGCTGGAGATCACCCGTGTCGGCGGCACCGCGCCCGGCGATCTGAACAGCCTCGCCGCCTGCACGGCGCAGAACGCCAACCAGACCACCGCCGGCGGGCAGCAGCAGAACGGTGGCCAGCAGCAAGGCGGGCAGCAGCAAGGCGGGCAGCAGCAAGGCGGGCAGCAGCAGGGCGGCCAGCAGCAGGGCGGCCAGCAGCAGAACATCGGCGGGCAGGCCGGCAACGGCCCGGTCGCGGCCGACTTCGTGGACATCACCAAGGTCCAGCCGAACGTCCAGGGCAAGCCCCGCCAGCAGCGCGGCGGCTCGACCGGCACGTTCACCACGCGCTGCGGTGTGAACGCCAACAAGAACCACAACACGGACAACGTGATCGTGGCGCCCGGCGTGGCCAACGGCGCGCACCACCTGCACGACTACACCGGCAACCAGAAGGTCAACGCCTTCTCCAGCAACCAGACGTTCCTCCAGGGCGGCACCAGCTGCCAGAACCGGAGCGACCTGTCGTCGTACTACTGGCCGGTGGTCCGGATCCAGGACGGCTCGCAGGACTTCGACCAGAACCGGGACGGCGGCGGCAAGGAGGGCAACGTCGGCAAGATCCTGACGCCGGTCCAGGCGCAGATCAAGTACGTCGGCAGTCCCACCTCCAAGGTCGTCGCGATGCCGCAGTTCCTGCGGATCATCACCGGTGACGCCAAGACCACCACCAACGGTCTGGCCAACGCGAACGCGCACTGGAGCTGCACCGGCTTCGAGAACAAGGTCCAGCTGACCACGCAGTACCCGATCTGCCCGCAGGGCAGCAAGGTGGTGCGGACGTTCGCCTTCCAGAGCTGCTGGGACGGGCAGAACATCGACAGCGCCAACCACCGCACCCACGTCGCGTTCGCCGACGCGGGCGGCAACTGCCAGAACGGGTTCAAGGCGATCCCGCAGCTGACGATGCGGCTGGTGTACAACATCAACCCGCCGACCGTGCAGAACGGGCAGGTGAAGAACGCCTACGCGGTGGACGGCTTCCCGGAGCAGCTGCACAAGGCGGCCACGGACCACGACGACTTCATCAGCGTCACGAAGAACGGACTGGCCAACAAGATCGCCAACTGCGTCAACAGCGGGCAGAACTGCACGTGATCCCCTCGGTGGGCTCATGACGGCACGCCCCTCATGACAGAAGGCCGGTGACGGACCCCCCTCCCGTCACCGGCCTTCGTCGTGCGCGCGTCGTGCGGTCGCCGGGCGAGCCTCCCGCGCGGAAGCGGGCGTGTCAGCCGCCGTGCGCGTGGCTGTCGCCGTCCGTGTGGCCGCCGCCGTGGCCGCTGTGGTCGGCGCCGATCTCCACCTCGCCGCCGAGCGTGCCGCGCAGCGCCTTCACCACCCCGTCGTCGCCGACGGCGACCCATTTGCGGCCGACGAGGTAGTGACCGCCGTAGTCCTTCGCGTCGTTGATCCACTCGCGCTGGCCGCGGTCGGTGGCGAAGGTGGCGAGGATGAACTTCCCGTCGCCGTTGCGGCACAGGGCCTGGCGGATCTCGTCGGCGTCGGTCTGCATGTTCGGCTTGCACTTCACCTCGGCGGCCAGGCTCTCCAGGCTGCCGGTCGCGGTGGGCGGCGCCGTCTCGGTGTGCCCGCCCGAGCTGCATCCCGCCAGCGCGCACACGGCCGCGGCGCCGAGCAGCAGTCCTGTCAACCTCATCTGATCCTCCGGTACTGGTGGGGCCAAGCATGCCGCGTGGAGCCCCGGTGCGGGACCCCGCCCATCGGATACGGCTCCCGTGCGCGGTGCGCTCAAATCCGCTGACCGGACGCGCACAGGTGTGCGAGGGTGACCCGGTGAACCAGAACTGGGAAGATCGTGTGGCCGCCGCCTGGGCCTCCTTCGACGACTATCCGGAAGAGCGGGCGCACGAGTTCCGCGCGCTGATCGACGCCCTCGTCGACGAGCTGCCGGACGACAGCCCGCTGGGCCCCTTCGAGCAGGCCTGTGCCTGGGACTCGACCGGCCACTCGGACAAGGCGGCTCCGCTGTACCGGGAGGCACTGGCGGGCGGCCTCGGCGAGGTGAGCGGCTACAAGAGCCGCCGGGCCAGGATCCAGCTGGCGAGCTCGCTGCGGAACATCGGGCAGGCCGAGGAGGGCGTACGGCTGCTCACCCCGGAACTGGACGGCCCGTCCGACGAGTTGGACGACGCGGTGCGGGCCTGCCTCGCGCTGTGCCTGTCGAGCCTCGGGCGTGACCGGGAGGGCCTGTCCCTCGTCCTGGGCGCCCTCGCCCCCCATCTGCCGCGCTACCAGCGGTCGATGGCCAACTACGCGCGCGCACTCGTCGAACCGGTGGAACCGTAGGACGGGCCCCGGACCGGCCGGCACGCGGTGCGGCGGGAGCATCGGGCAACAGGCGCGCGGCACAACCACTCATCCGGCGGTGACCAACCACCCGTTCGCTCGTTCTTCCGGACGTGCAGTCACAGGATGTAGCCCCGCGCCAGGCACCCGCCGCCACCGGACCGGTCGACCTCGAGCAGGCCGAGGCCGCGCTCGTCGAGCACTATCCACGACTGGTCCGCATCGCCTACCTGGTGCTGCCCCCGGGTCTCGGCCGCAGCCGCCGGGTGCTGACCGCACACTCCCTGGCCCAGCGCGCCCTGCCCCGGGGCCGCAAGCAGCTGTCGGCCGTCCCGGCCCGGACGGCGGGCCGGGACACCGACCCCGGCTACGCCTGTCTGCGCGAGCGCGTCCTGCGCGCCGCCCTGGAGGCGGCCCGCCCCCGCAAGGGCCTGGCCCGGCTGGCCCCGCTGCCGCCGCTGCTGCCCCAGGTGTGGGGGCTGCGGCTGTTCCCGCGCTCCGGCGGTGCCGACGAACTCGCCCTGGACCAGCGGCTGTCCGCGCTGTCCGGCCCGGCCCGCGCCGCGTACGTGCTCCGCGGCCTGGAGCGGCTGCCCGACCCGGACGTGCACCGGATCCTCGGGGCCGCCGGCGTCGACGACCCGGGCGGCGCGCTGGCCGCCGCGAACAGCGTGCCCGCCCAGCACGCGCTGCTCTCCTCCCCGAGTTCGACCCCTGCTCGCTGCAGGCCCGGCCCACCGACCTGATGCGCCGCCGCCAGCACACCAAGGCCGCCCTCGCCGCCGCCGCCGCGCTCGCCGTGTGCGGGACCCTGGCCCTCCTGCCGGGCGGCGGCTGGGGCCCCGACGGCGCCGCCGCGCCCGCCTACGCGGAGAACCCGTCGGCGCAGGCCGCTCTCGACCCCGGCAGGCTCACCCGGGTACCGCCCACCGCCTGGGAGTCCGCGGCCCGCACCGACTTCTCCGTGTGGCCCGCGCGCGGCCCGCTCACCGGTGACGAGGCGCTGCTGCGCCGTGCCCTCGCCGTGTGGGCCCGCCCCGGGGAGACGGTCCATGTGTCGGCGACCCCGGGCACCCAGACCGGCGGCCCGGCCGGCCCGCCCCAGCTGCTGTACGCGGGCGAGGTGGACAACGCCCGGGTGGTGATCCTCTACGACGGCCTGCGCATCGCCCGGTACGCCGAACCGCGGGACGGCACCCAGGGGGCCGCCCTCGACTTCGCCCGCGTCGACGGCGCGTCCGGCGCCGAGGCGAGCGCGCTGGTGCTGGGCCGCTCCGACGGCAACGTCCGCTACCTGACCGCCCCCTGGGTGACGAGGGCGGCCGCGCGGGACCTGACGAAGCCGGCCTCGGCGGCGACCGCGCTGGCCGTCACCGACGGCATCACCGCACCGCTGGCCAGCCCCGCGCTCCAGCCGGGCAGCTGCACCTCGTGGACCGTGCTGCAGCTGACCGACGCCTCCGGCACCCGGCTCTCCACCGACCTCGGCGAGCTGGTCCCGGCCCACCTGACCGCGGGCCGCCCCGGCTCGGCCGGCGAGGCGTCCGGCACCGAGGCGCTGCGGTCGTGGGCGCCGTTCGCCTGCTCCCTGGCGGCCGAGCGCTCCGCGGGCATCCGCAGCGTCAACGCCTGGGGGTACGCCGAACAGCCGCTGCCCGACGGCAGCGGATCGGGCGACTGGGTGTGCACCCGCGCCGAGACCTGGCGCGGGGAGGGCACCGCCGCGCTCGCCCAGTTCCACACGCCGGGCGGGGCCGCCGGAGCGGTCGTCGCCAAGGGCACGGACGTGCCGGCGTGCGGGCCGCGTGACCCCCATGTGCTCGCCGGGGTGCTGTGGAAGTCCGCCGGCGGGCACTGGTACCTGCTGGCGGCGGGCAGCCGGGACACGGCGTCGATCCGGGCCACCGGCGGGGTCACGGCGTCCGGCCGCGGGGCGCTGCTCGCCGCCCGGGCCGAGCAGGGCGCGCGGGCGGACCTGAAGGGCACGCTGGCGGACGGCCGGTCGATCACCGGCTTGCGGTAGCCGCCGCACCGCCACCGGACGCCGGCTTGCTGACACAGTCGTGAACAAGCCTTGCCCGAGGGCTTCTCAGACGCACTACCCGTCAGTACATTGACGCCATGTCTAATACGCAGGCCCGGCCGGTGGAGTCCGAGCGCATCGCGCTCAAGGCCCGCAACGTGTCCTTCTCCTGGGAGGACACACCGCTGCACTGGGTGCCCGGCGACCCGTTGACCACGCACACCATCAACGTGCTGCACCTGCTGCTGCCCGCCGGTGAGCGGTGGTTCGTGCACGTCTACAAGCAGGTGCTGCCGCTGATCCGGGACGACCGGCTGCGGGCGGACGTCGTCGGGTTCATCGGGCAGGAGGCCATGCACTCCCAGGCCCATGACGAGGTCCTGCCGCACCTGCGCGAACTGGGTCTCGACCCCACGCCGTACACCGCGCAGGTCGACTGGTTCTTCGAGAAGCTGCTCGGCGACCGCACACTGCCGCCGGGCCGGGCCCGCCGCTGGTGGCTGCTGGAGCGGGTGGCGCTGATCGCGGCCATCGAGCACTACACCGCCTTCCTCGGCGACTGGGTGCTCAACGCGGCCGAGCTGGACCGGCGGGGCGCCGACCCGACCATGCTGGACCTGCTGCGCTGGCACGGGGCCGAGGAGGTCGAGCACCGCTCGGTCGCCTTCGACCTGTTCATGCACGTCGACGGCGGATACCGGCGCCGGGTGCGCACCTGGGCGGCGGCCTTCTCGGCGCTGGTGTTCCTGTGGCAGCGCGGAGCCCGCTTCTTCATGGAGAACGACCCCACGCTGGTCGACGGCAAGGCGTCCTTCCGGGGCTTCCACCAGCGCGGCCGGCAGGGCACCCTGCCCGCGACCGGGGACATGCTGAGGTCCATTCCGCGCTACCTCAGCCGTGGCTACCACCCCTCGCACGAGTGCTCCACCGCGCAGGCCGTGGCCTATCTGGCCGCCTCCCCGGCCGCCCTCGCCGCGGAAGGGCCGGTGGCGTGATGCCGAAGCCGCTGACCGTCGCGCTGGTCGCCGGCGCGGCCCTGCTGACCCGCCAGGCCCTGCGCCGCCGTATCCAGGTCTCCCCGCTGTGGCCGATGCCCGCCCTGGACCCGCCCGTCTCCGGCCGGCCGCGCCCGCGGGCGCTGCGGCTGCTGCTCACCTCCCACGAGACGGTCGCCGACGGGGTCGTACGGCTCCGGCTCGAAGGCGCCGGACTGCCGCGCTGGGAGCCCGGGGCCCACCTCGACCTGGTGCTGCCCTCCGGGCTGGTGCGGCAGTACTCGCTGTGCGGGGACCCCGGGGACACCTCGTCGTACACGGTCGCCGCGCGGCTGGCCGAGGACGGCCGGGGCGGCTCCCGCGAGGTGCACGAGCGGCTCGCCGAGGGCATGGAGCTGGAGGTGCGCGGCCCGCGGAACCGCTTCCCGCTGGTGGCGGCCCCGTCGTACGTCTTCGTCGCCGGCGGTATCGGCATCACCCCGATCCTGCCGATGCTGCGGACCCTGCCGGACGGCGCCGAGTGGCGGCTGCTGTACGGCGGCCGGACGCGGGCGTCGATGCCGTTCCTGGAGGAGGTGCGGGAGCTCGCCGGGGACCGGCTGACGGTGGTGGCCGAGGACGAGGAGGGACGCCCGGACCTGGCGGCCCTGTTCGCGGACGCGACCGACGGTACGGCCGTGTACTGCTGCGGTCCCGAGGGTCTGATGGCGGCGGTGGAGGCGGCGCTGCCCGCGGGTGCCGCCCTGCATCTGGAGCGGTTCGCGCCCCGCACCGGCACCGGTGGCGACACGACGTTCGAGCTGGAACTGCGCCGTTCCGGGCGGACCTTGACCGTCCCGGCGGACTCCACGGTGCTCGCGGCCGTACGGCGTGAGCTGCCGGACACCGCCTACTCCTGCGAGCAGGGCTTCTGCGGCACCTGCCAACAGCGGGTGGTGGAGGGTGAGATCGACCACCGCGATGAGCTGCTGACGGACGCGGAACGGCGTGATTCGATGCTGATCTGTGTCTCCCGGGCCGCGAGCGATCGCCTGGTGCTCGACATGTGATCACAGGCGGCTGAATTCGATCGGTAAGGTGTTCGCATGAGTACCGGGGTTCGCCGCAGGATGGGCGTCGACGAGCGGCGGCAGCAGCTGATCGGCGTCGCCCTCGAACTGTTCAGCCGACGCTCGCCCGACGAGGTCTCCATCGACGAGATAGCGTCGGCGGCGGGCATCTCGCGCCCGCTCGTCTACCACTACTTCCCCGGTAAACTCAGTCTCTACGAGGCCGCGTTGAAGCGTGCCGCGGAGGATCTCGCCGGTCGTTTCGCGGAGCCGCACGAGGGCCCGCTCGGCGCCCGGCTGCTGCGGGTGATGCGCCGCTACTTCGACTTCGTGGACGAGCACGGCCCCGGGTTCTCGGCGCTGATGCGCGGCGGCCCGGCGGTCTCGGCCGACGGCGTCGGCGCGAAGGACCACGTCTCGGCCACCAACGCGCTGATCGACTCCGTACGGCAGGCCGCCTACGAGCAGATGCTCACACACCTCGGGGTGACCGAGGCGTCACCGCGGCTGGAGCTGGTGGTCCGCTCCTGGATCTCGCTCGCCGAGTCCACGGCCCTGCTCTGGCTGGACGGCCGCCGGATCCCCCGTGCCGAACTGGAGCTCCAGCTCGTGCACGACTTCGCCGCGCTGGCCGCCGTCGGCGCCACGCACGACCCGGACATCGCCGCGCTGCTGCGCGGCATGGCCAAGGACGAACCGGCCGACGGCCCCTTCGCGGAGCTCGTCGGCCGGCTGATCGCCCTCGGTTCCTGACCCCTAGCGGTCGAACTTCCGGTAGGACGGATCCAGGTCACGGATCTCGGCGGAGGCGAGCAGGGTGAACGCCGCGTCCGCCACGTGCTCGCGGAGCAGTTCCAGCGCGGCCTCCGCGAGCCTCTCCTTCGTCTCGTCGGCACGTCCGGCGAGGAGCCCGATCGTCACGTGCACGATGGCGTGCCCGCGCGCCCCGGGGTCCTCGTACCCGAACACCGTGTACGCGCTCGGCCGGAACTGCGTCTTGCAGGCCTCCGGCTTCGCCGCCGCGATCTCCACGGTCGCCTCGTGCAGCGCCCGCGCGAAACCCTCGCGGTCGAAGGCGTTCTCCATGGTGTCGGAGTAGTCGACGGTGATCTGCGGCATGCGCACTCCTGTTCTACGGCAACGGTCTCACCCTAGTTCCCCGCCCGGGTGAACACCGCGACGGTCCGCGCGGGGACGGTGAAGGTGCCCGAGCCCGCCGCGTAGGCGGAGGTCTTCACCACCGCGTCCGCGCCCGCCGCCTGCACCGGGTGCAGCCGGTAGTGCGCCCCGGCGAGGGAGCCGATCCGCTGCTCCTGCCGCTTCGGCGTGGCGTTGAACACCACGACGAGGTCACCGAGCTTCATGGTGATCACCCCGGGCGTCTCGTCCTTGCCGGACAGCGGGAAGGACAGCTGGTCCTGCACCCGCGCGGCCGTGCCGAGGGAGAACGCCTTCTCGCTCGTGCGGATCCTCAGCAGTTCCTGGTAGGCGGCCGAGGCACCGGTGATCTGCGGGCATCCGACCCGCACGGAGCCCAGCAAGGGCTTGGCGTACTCCCACTTGGACTCGTTGTCGGCGGCCGGGGGCAGCCCCCGGCCGAAGCCGTTGCCGTCGGCGCAGTTCCAGTGGATGGCGTTGAACCAGTCCCCGCTGTCGAAGGAGTTGCGGTCCAGGGACTTCGAGCGCAGCAGGTCGGTGCCCGCCTGGGAGAGGGCCGGCCCCTGGGACAGAGCGGCCGTGGCCATCGCCAGGACCTGCATGCGGGCCCGGTCGGACGCGGAGGTGTCCTTCGGGAGCTTGTAGGTCAGGGCGTCGAACAGCGACTCGTTGTCGTGCGCGTCCACATAGGCGAGCGCGTCGCCCGGTGCGTCCGCGTAGCCGGCGGGTGAGCCGTTGTAGTCCACCTGGGCGCCGGTGACGTCCTTCCCGCCGGTGTCCGTGAACCGGTAGGCGGCGAGGTTGCCGCTGAGACCGACCTTGATCAGGTCCTGGTAGTGCAGCAGCCGGGCCTTCTGCTCCGCCTCGGTGCCGTTGGCCGTGGACGCGTTGGGGTCGGTGTACAGCCCGGACGCGAAGCCCTGGACGCCGGGGTCGGAGTCGAAGGGGCCGCCGCCGCGGACCGCGTCGCGGGCACGGTCGGAGAAGGTGGCGATGCCGGTGCCGGCCATGTTCTTCTGCGTGGCCTGCACGAAGCGGGCGTCGTCCGCGACCTCGCCGAAGTTCCAGCCCTCGCCGTACAGGATGATCTTCTTGCCGTCGACGCCGTCCTTGGCCGGGGTCAGCGCGTCCAGGGCCTTGCGCACGGCGAGGATGTTGGCCTTCGGGTGGTGGCCCATGAGGTCGAAGCGGAACCCGTCGACCTTGTACTGCTTCGCCCAGGTGACGATCGAGTCGACGACCAGCTTGCCCATCATCGTGTTCTCGGTCGCGGTGTTGGCGCAGCAGGTGCTGTTGGCCACCGAGCCGTCGGCGAGCAGCCGCTGGTAGTAGCCGGGCACGATCCGGTCCAGCACGGAGGTGTCCGCCTGGCCGCTGGCCGCCGTGTGGTTGTAGACGACGTCCATGACGACCCGCAGGCCGTCCTGGTTGAGCGCCTGGACCATCCTGCGGAACTGGACCGTGCGGGCCGTGCCGTCCGGGTCGGTGGCGTACGAGCCCTCCGGGACCGTGTAGTGGTACGGGTCGTAGCCCCAGTTGTAGGCGTCCTTCGCGGCGGCCTTCGCCACGCACTCCTGCTGCTTGTCGGAGTCGGCCGGGTAGGAGGCCAGGTCGCAGTCGGGGGTCGCCTGGTCGGCCTTCTTCTCGGGGATGGTGGCGATGTCGAAGGCGGGCAGCAGGTGGACGTAGGACGTCCCCGACTTCGCCAGTGCCTTCAGGTGCCTGGAGCCGTCGCTGTCCTTGTCGGTGAAGGCCAGGTAGGTGCCCGGGTGCCTGGAGGTGCGGTCCCCGACGGAGAAGTCGCGGATGTGCAGCTCCTGGATCTGGGCGTCCTTCAGCGGTACGGCCCTGGGCTTGTGCAGGCCCGACCAGCCGCCCGGGGCGAGGGCCTTGTCGTTCAGGTCGACGACGAGGCTGCGCTCGGAGTTCGCGGTGAGCGCGACCGAGTACGGGTCGGTGACCTTGTTGGTGACCGTCCTGCGGACGCTGGGCGCCCACACCTTCACCACGTACCGGTAGGGCTTGCCCTTCCAGGAGGCGGGGCCGGTGACGGACCAGACGCCGGTGGCGGCGTCGCGGTGCATGGCCTTGAGCGAGCCCCCCAGTTCCAGGGAGACGCTCTGGGCCGTCGGCGCCCACACGGCCAGGGTCGGCCTGCCGTCGTGGAAGACCGGGCCGAGCTTCGCCTTGGCCGCGCCCGGGTACAGGTCGTCCAGCACGCCGGCGATCTGCACTCCGGTCGCGGCCAGCACGGCGCCGTTCGCGGCCCGCTGCGAGGCCACCAGCTGGCCCTTCAGGGCGGTACGGACCCGGTCGCGGTCACGCGGGTCGACGGACCAGGCGGTGTAGTCCTTCAGGTGCGGGAACTTCGCCTTCTGGGCGTCGGTGAGCGTGGCCTTCGCCAGCCGGATCCAGCGCTCGTCGTCGCTGGTGAGGGTCCCGTCCTCGACGGCGATGGAGCCGTCGCGGGAGTACAGCAGCTGGGTGGAGGCGGCGCCGTCGGAGCCGTTCCAGGCGACCGTGTCCCGGTCGATCCAGACCGCCTTGGAGGTGGTCAGGTCGAGGGCGGCCGCGCTGCCCGCGGGCTGCGGCAGCAGGTACTTCTCCTGGCCGTTCAACAGCCACACCTCGTGGCCGTTCGCCTTGAGGTCAAGCGACTGGTCGGTCGGGAGATCCTTGTCGTCGCCCTTGTGGATGATGTAGCTGAGGCTGGTGGCACCCTCGGTGAACGGCACCTCGAAGACCGCGCCATAGGCATCAGTCTTCACCGGCTTCAGCGGGTTCGACCAGTCGGTGGGGTTCGCGGCACCCGTCCAGACGTGCAGGCCCCAGCCGTCGTAGTTCCCGTCGGTCCGGTGGTAGTGGAGGACCGCCTTGGCCTTGTCCTGCGCCGGGTAGTCGGGCCGCTGGGTGGTCACGTCGGCCTTGCCCTGCTCGATCCACACCTCACCCGTCTTGGTGACGTCGATCGTCCGGTCGGCGGAGACGTCCTTGTCGCCGTCCTTGTCGATGACCAGGAAGCCGACGTTGGACGCGCCGGGCTTGAGCTTGACGTAGGCGAAGGCGCCGTAGGCGTCCCGGCCGGTGAAGGGGTGGCTGGCGGGCCAGTTCGTGGCCTCGCCGTCGGCGAGGTCGCCCCAGGCGTACAGGCCCCAGTCCGCGTAGTCGCCGTCGGTGCGCTTGTAGTGGACGATCGCGTAGTCCCGGGAGGACGCCGTGGGGACCTCCGGGGCCGGCGGGGTGCCGGTGCTGCTGCTCGCCGTGGCGCTCGCGGTCCGCCCGGCGGAGTCGATCACGACGGCCTTGTAGCGCAGCGCGGTGCCGGCCGGCACGTCCTCGCCGATGGTCTGGGTGACCTTGTAGGGGGCGTGGTCGGCGGAGCCGAGGGTGCGCCACTCGCCGTTGCCCACCTGGGCGGCGAAGACGACCCGGTCGAGCTGCCCGCCGTCGGTGCCGGCGGCGAGCTCGACGGTTCCGGTGGCACCGGCGGCCGGGGCCCGGAGGGTGATCGTGGGCTTGGCCGCGGGCCTGGCGAGCGCGCCGGCCGCCTTGTAGACGACGGCGGAGCCGGCCGGGACGGTGACGGTGATCTTGCGGTCGCCGTCCGAGGTCAGGGTGCCGTCGGCGCCGTGGATCCCGCGGTAGGCCATACCGGCGGACCCGGTCGCGAAGGTCGCGGTCTTCGCGTCGGCCGCGTTGTTGAAGGCGACGACGTACTCCTGGCCGGACTTCGCGTCCGTACGGGTGAAGGCGTAGACGCCGGCGCCGTCGGCCGCGTACCGCTCCGTCTGGACTCCGTCCGTCAGGGCGGGGTTGGCCTTGCGGAGCCGTGCGAGGTCGGCGATCTGCCGGTAGAGGGGCGCGCCGGTGTCGTAGGCGTCGCTCGCGTGGGTGCGGCCGGTGCCGATCTCGTCGTCGTCCAGGTAGTCGGCGACCTTGGAGGCGAACATGGTCTGGCGGGCGTCCTTGTCGCCGCCGGAGCCGGTGAAGCCCTGCTCGTCGCCGTAGTAGACGACCGGGTTGCCGCGACTGAGGAACATCAGCTCGTTGGCGAGCTTGTCCTTGCGCAGGATCTCGGCGTCGGTCGCCTTCGGGTCGTCCTGCTTCAGGAAGTACCCGATGCGGCCCATGTCGTGGTTGCCGAGGAAGGTGACCTGCTCGTACGCGTTGGCCTTGTCGGTCGTGTACTTGTAGTCGTCACCGAAGACGCCGGCCAGCCGCTGGGCGCTGCCGCCCTGGGAGGCGTAGGCGCGGGCCGCGTCCTGGAAGGGGAAGTCGAGGGTGGCGTCCAGGCGGCCCTGGGTGACGTACGGCGAGGTGAGTGAGGTGTCGGCGGTGTAGACCTCGCCGAACATGAAGAAGTTCTTCCGCCCGTGCGCCGCCGCGTACTTGTCGAGCGCGGTCGCCCACTGGGTCCAGAACTCCATGTTCACGTGCTTGACGGTGTCGATGCGGAACCCGTCGATCGCGAAGTCCTTCACCCACCGCTGGTAGATCTTCTCCATGCCGTGGACGACCTCGGGACGCTCGGTCCACAGGTCGTCCAGGCCGGAGAAGTCGCCGTAGGTGGTCGACTCGCCGGCGTACGTCGAATCGCCCCGGTTGTGGTACATCGTCGGGTCGTTCAGCCAGGCCGGGACCTTGGACTTCTCGGCGACCTTCGGGGTGCGCGGGAAGGAGCCGGCGTCGACGGCGGGGAACTTCTTCCGGCCGTCCGCGTAGGCGGAGTCGTCGAAGGGCCGCCCGTCCTCGGTCAGATACGGGAAGGCGCCCTTGGACAGGTAGTCGTAGGTCTTCTCCCGGTAGTCGACGACGTCCGCGGTGTGGTTGGTGATGACGTCGAAGAAGACCTTCATGCCCTTGGCGTGCGCCTTGGCGATGAGGCCTTCGAGGTCCTTGTTGGTGCCGAAGTGCGGGTCGACCTGGGTGAAGTCGGTGATCCAGTAACCGTGGTACCCGGCGGAGGCGTTGGCGCCCGTGCCCTGCACCGGCCGGTTCTTGAAGATCGGCGCCATCCAGATGGAGGTGGTGCCGAGGCCCTTGATGTAGTCGAGCCGCTTGGTCAGGCCCTTGAGGTCGCCGCCCTGGTAGAAGCCCTTGTCGGTGGGGTCGTAACCGGTGCTCGTACGGGAACCGGTGAGTCCGCCCCGGTCGTTCGAGGTGTCGCCGTTGGCGAAACGGTCCGGCATGACGAAGTAGAACTGCTCGCGCGTGTCGTCGTGCCGGGCGGGCTGGGCGGCGAGCGCGGCGTCCGACGGCGGTGCGGGCGGGGTGGCGGCATGGGCCGCGAGCGGCTGCACGAGTGCGGCCGCGAGGGCGGCGACGGTGATCGCCGCCGCCCTTCTCACACGGGGGGTGCGGCGCGTGTGGGGCGCCGGCCATCTCGGTATCACAGGCGGGAACTCCTTGCGATTACGGCTCTGTCGGGTCCGACCCCTACGCCGCGGCACGGCTTCACTGCCGGGCGCCCGCGCGACCGTACCCCCCAACGAAAGGTTTCAGCAAGGGTCTTGAAACCGACGGCAAGAAATTTCAACCACCTTGTCCGGCGCCGGACCTCCGAGGTGTCCCTCCGCCGGACGCCGGCCGGCCACCGCCGAGGCGGGGCGCACGTGCTCGCGGCGTCGGGGCCCGGCGCCCCTGGCCGGCTGTCATTGACCGTTCAACACCCGTCTCTTTGACCGTTCAACGGCTGACGGAGTCCTGTGGGCCGGTCACCTCAGGGGTGACCTGCGACGATCCAGGCGGCCCGGGTTGCGGCAGGTCGTCGGCGGAGCGAGCGTGGAGAGAGGGACGGCTGCGACAGCGGAGGCACCGCGAGCGGTGACGGAGCGGACGAGGGCACCGCGTCGACGCACGACCGAACCGCCCCATTGTCTCGCTCACGGCGTACGGCGTTCCGCGCACCGGCGCGCCCCTTCGCGCCGGGTGCCCCCGGCGCTCCGGACTGACGCGCGGAAAGCCCTGGAATCCAGCGGAGAAACCCAAGGGAAGCAGCGAGAGCAATGGTGAACGGACCAACGGGCAGGCAGCCCTTCGGAGAGCACCCGGAGAGAGCCGATGCGGGCATCTCCAAGCAGTCGGCGGAGTTCACGGGCCGGTACGTGATCCTGCTGGACCAGGACGAACCGGAGCGCGGGATGGAAGCCCTGCGCAGCTCCGTCGGCATCTCGGCCGTGGAGCGTGTCGGCGGGGCCGAGGCGGTGGGCGCCGCGGAACTCCTCCAGCGCCCGGACGTCTCGGTGGTCTTCGACGATCTCGGCGTCGCCGTGGTCTCCGCCCAACCGGACCAGCGTCACGCGCTGGTGACCACGGCGGAGGCGGAGGCGCACATCATCGCGGCGGAGCCGGAGCGTGTGGCGTACGCGTCGGTGATCACCGAGGCCCGGCAGACACTGACCGGGTTCTATCCGACCTACCGCAGCGACGAGACGGAGGTCGCCCACCACATCCGGGCCCAGGGTGCCGCCGGCCGGGGCCCGGCCTGGGACGAGTACCAGATGACCTGGGGCGTGCAGGCGACACGGGCCAACTGGTCCCTGCTGACCGGTCGGGACGTGAAGATCGCCGTCCTCGACACCGGAGTGGACACCGACCACCCGGACCTGGTCGGCCGTATCGCGGAGACGGCCTCCTTCGTCCCCGGGCAGAGCGTGGAGGACGGCCACGGCCACGGCACGCACTGCATCGGCACCGCGGCCGGCCCGACCGAGGAGGGTTTTCGCTACGGCGTGGCCGGAGGGGCCCGGGTGCTCGCGGGCAAGGTGCTCAGCAACCGCGGGACGGGCCCCGACGGCCAGATCCTGGCGGGCATCGCGTGGGCGGTGTCTCGGGGCGCCCAGGTGATCTCCCTGTCCCTCGGCTCACCGGTCGAGCAGGGCGAGCTGTTCCCGCAGACCTACGAGACCGTGGCCCGGCGCGCGCTGCGCCGCGGCGCGGTGATCGTCGCGGCGGCGGGCAACGAGAGCCGCCGTCCCGGCTTCGTGGCGCCCGTCGGGCGTCCCGCCAACTGCCCGTCGATCCTGTCCGTGGCCGCGCTGGGCAAGGACCTGGCGACCGCGCCGTTCTCCTGCGGAGGCATCAACGGCGCGGGCGGTGAGGTGAACATCGCGGCGCCCGGGGTCGAGGTGTTCTCGGCCGCTCCCGACGGCACGTACGCGACGATGGACGGCACCAGCATGGCGACGCCCCATGCCGCCGGTGTCCTCGCACTGCTCACCGAGGCG
The DNA here is from genome assembly GCF_025642175.1 of Streptomyces albidicamelliae. Lineage (NCBI taxonomy): Bacteria > Bacillati > Actinomycetota > Actinomycetes > Kitasatosporales > Streptomycetaceae > Streptomyces > Streptomyces albidicamelliae. Next base: position 2,684,859 of record NZ_CP106795.1, read on the forward strand.
CACCCGGACGCCTCCGCGGCCGAGCTCGGCGCACAACTCCAGTCCATGGCACATCCGTTGCCGCAACCCGCCCGGGACATCGGCGCGGGTCTGCTCCAGGCGCCATGAGCCAGGCACCGGGCTCCGCACCGGTCGGGGTCGTCGTCGCGGTCGATCCCGACCGGTACGCCCAGACGGTCGACGCCGTGCGCCGCGCCGGCCTGGCGGTCACCGGCGAACAGCCCCTGCTCGGCTCGTTGTCCGGAACGATCGCCGAGGACCTGATTCCGCTTCTGGCGGCCGTCGACGGGGTCGAGGCGGTGGACCGGGAGCGGATCGTGCGACTGCCCCCGCCCGGCTCTGCGGCCCATTAGCTCCCCCCTGCGCCCCGTGTCGGCAGCGGTCGAAGCACTACCCAGTGAAGCTGAGGCCGGCCTCGAATCCGGGGGTGAGCCGCGCACGCGGGGTTGCTCCGGTTGGCGCCCGCCCATCGGGTGCCCGCCGGCCGGCGTCCCGGCGGGAGCGCCGGCCGAGGTCTCCGTCGTCGACGCCCGCGAGCGGGCGGGGGCCTGGGTCCCGGCCCCCTGAAGGGCCGGGCCGGCGCACCGGTCAGCAGCTCGGCTTGCCCGCGTAGACCGCCAGTGCGGTGTTCGCGGGCAGGGTGGCCGTGAGCTGGCCGGATGAGTTCACGGTCACCGTCGTGTTGTTCTGGACGTTGCAGTACGTACCGGCGGGCAGGGCCGTCTGGTAGGTGCGGGTCAGGGACGAGGACTCGTGGTTGATGGCCACGTATCCCTTGGTGCCCCGCCCGAAGGCGATCGCGTTGTTGCCGTTGTCCCACCAGTTGGAGACGGCCTGGCCGCGCGTCGCGTTGCGGAAGGCGACCATGCGGATGATCTCCGGCCAGGCGTGCTGGCACTTCCACCCGTCCTGCCAGCAGGCGTTCACGGTGCCGCCGTTGGGCGGTCCGGCGTCCGCGTCGGACCATTCGTAGCCGGAGTTGACGTCCGGGGCGCCGTAGGGCCAGGCGAGCATGAAGACGTTGGCCAGGGTGTAGTTCGCGCCGGACTTGTAGTTGAGGGTGCTGCCGTTGCGCTCGGTGTCGTGGTTGTCGACGAAGACCCCGGCGACGGAGCTGTTCAGATAGCCCCAGCCCTCGCCGTAGTTGGTGAGGTAGGCCAGCTTCTCGCTGGTGAAGACCCGCTTGAGGTCGTAGGCGTAGCGGAACTCCTGGACGTCGCCGTTGCCGGTGTACTCGGTGGGCTGGACGGCCTCGCCCGCGCCGTAGATGACCTCCTGCTTCCAGTAGGCGGAAGGGTTGGTCAGGCGGCTCTTGATGTTCGCCAGGTCACCGGCGGGGATGTGCTTGGCCGCGTCGATGCGGAAGCCGTCCACGCCCAGGGTGAGCAGGTCGTTCAGGTAGCCCGCGATGGCCCCGCGGACGTAGTCCTCGCCGGTGTCCAGGTCGGCGAGGCCCACGAGTTCGCAGTGCTGGACGTTCCAGCGGTCCGCGTAGTTCGACACCTGGGAGGTGCAGTCGTCGAAGTCGTGGCTCGAGTACAGCCCGGGGTAGTCGTACTTGGTGTACGACGAGCCGCCGGTGCCGGTGCCGCTGCCCGCCGACATGTGGTTGACGACCGTGTCGACGACGACCTTCACACCGGCCGAGTGGCAGGTGTTCACCATGTTCCGGAACGCGGTGCGGTCGCCGAGGCGGCCCGCGATCTTGTACGACACCGGCTGGTACGACGTCCACCACTGCGGGCCCTGTATGTGCTCGGCGGGCGGGGAGACCTGCACGTAGCCGTAGCCGGCCGGGCCGAGGGTGCCGGTGCACTCCTTGGCGACCGAGGCGTAGTTCCACTCGAAGAGGACCGCGGTGACGTCCTTGGTGCCGGGCGGGGACGCCTCTGCGATCGTCGGGTTCATGCCAACCAGAAGGCCGGTGGCGAGGGCCAGCACCGCGGGGAGGGTTCTGCGTGCCATGTGGGGGTCCTTCGTCCTTGAAGGCTCGGGGAGGCCGCTGAAGACGCTTGCTGAAATGTTTCAGCAAACTTGCGGTGACGCAGATGTTAAAGGCCCGCTGCCGGAAAGGCAGCGGGCCGGTGTGAAGTTGATGCAAGAAATTTCAGACGGCGGGTCAGGCCCGCTTCGTCCACCAGACCGTGGTGTCGGCGGGCACCTTCGCCTCGCCGCCCGTCTCCGCGATCTCGCCGCTGCTGAGCAGCACCCGGCCGTACGCGGGGGTCCGCACCGACTCACCCGTGGTGTTCGCCACGCACACGAAGTCGCCGCGGCGGAAGGCCAGGACGCCCTCCGGCGCCCGCAGCCACTCCACCGAGTCGCCCGCGCCGAGGTCGGCCTGCGCGCGCCGGGCGCTCAGCGCGGCCCGGTACAGCTCCAGCGTGGAGCCGGGCTCGCCGGTCTGCGCCGCCACGCTGAGCTCGGCCCAGCTCTCCGGCTGCGGCAGCCAGCTGCCGCCGTCGCCGAAGCCGTAGGAGGAGCCCTCGCGGGTCCACGGGATCGGGACGCGGCAGCCGTCGCGGAAGCCGTCCTGGCCCGCGCCGCGGAAGTACGCCGGGTCCTGGCGCACCTCGTCGGGCAGGTCGACGACGTCCGGGAGGCCCAGTTCCTCGCCCTGGTAGACGTAGGCCGAGCCGGGCAGCGCCAGCATCAGCAGGGTGGCGGCACGGGCCCGGCGCAGACCCAGTGCGCGGTCGCCCGCGGTGCGGATCTGGGTGCCGAGGCCGGGCGGGTTGGCGAAGCGGGTCGCGTGCCGGGTGACGTCGTGGTTGGACAGCACCCAGGTGGCGGGGGCGCCGACCGGCCGCATGGCCTCCAGCGTCCGGTCGATGACCTCGCGCAGTTCCTCGGCGTCCCACTCGGTGCCCAGGTACTGGAAGTTGAAGGCCTGGTGGAGTTCGTCGGGGCGCACGTAGTTGGCGGTACGCTCGACGGTCGGCGTCCAGGCCTCCGCCACGAAGATGCGCTCACCGGCGTACTCGTCGCAGATCGTGCGCCACTGGCGGTAGATGGCGTGCACGCCGTCCTGGTCGAAGAACGGCATGACATCGTTGCCCAGCAGTTTCAGCTGGTCGTGGGAGCCGAGGTCGGGCAGGCCCGGTGCCTTGACCAGTCCGTGGGCCACGTCGATGCGGAAGCCGTCGACGCCCATGTCCAGCCAGAAGCGGAGGATCGAGCGGAACTCGTCGCCGACCGCCGGGTGCTCCCAGTTGAAGTCGGGCTGCTCGGGGGCGAAGAGGTGCAGGTACCACTCGCCGGGGGTGCCGTCCGGCTCGGTCACCCGGGTCCAGGCCGGGCCGCCGAAGATGGACTCCCAGTCGTTCGGCGGGAGTTCGCCGTTCTTACCCTTGCCGGCGCGGAAGTGGTAGCGCTCGCGGAGCGGGGAGCCGGGGCCCTCGGCGAGGGCGCGCTTGAACCACTCGTGCTGGTCGGAGGAGTGGTTGGGGACCAGGTCCACGATGATGCGCAGCCCCAGCCCGTGGGCGTCGCGGATCAGCGCGTCGGCGTCGAGCAGGTTTCCGAACATGGGGTCGACGGCGCGGTAGTCGGCGACGTCGTAGCCGGCGTCCGCCTGCGGGGAGGCGTAGAAGGGGCTGAGCCACACGGCGTCGACGCCGAGGTCGCGCAGATAGGGCAGGCGGGAGCGCACGCCCTCCAGGTCGCCCATGCCGTCGCCGTTGCTGTCGGCGAAGCTGCGCGGATAGACCTGGTAGATGACCGCGTCCCGCCACCAGTCGCGGCGGGTGGCGACGGTGGCGACGGCGGAGTCGGTGGCCGGGGCTGCAGGGTTCTGCTGGCTCATGGCGTCCTTGGAAAGGTGACGGTCCCCCGTTCGAACGCTGTCGAGAGTGGGGGAGGTGTGCGGTTCGGAGGCGCGTGGGTACGGCGGCGGGGGCGGGCCGGGGGTGTCGAGGCGGCCGCGGTGACAGCGGGGTCGGATGGGCACCGCGGCCGCCTACCCGCGCGCCCGAAGGCGCGCGGGAGCCTCTGGCGTGGAGGGCGTCAGCCCTTCGTGCCGCCCGCGGTGAGGCCGGTCACGAGGTTCTTCTGCACGAGGTAGAAGAACGCGGACACGGGTATCGCGACCAGCACGGCGGTGGCCGCCATCAGGTTGCGCTGGGCGTCGTGCTCGCTGACGAAGCTCTGCAGGCCGACGGCGAAGGTGTACTTGCTGTCGTCGAGCATGAACGTCGAGGCGAAGGCGACCTCACCGAAGGCCGTGATGAAGTTGTAGAAGGCGGCGACCGCGAGGCCCGGCTTGGCGAGCGGCAGGATCAGCCGGAAGAAGGTGCCGAACGGGGTGAGGCCGTCGACCCGCCCCGCCTCGTCGATCTCGAACGGGATCGTGTCGAAGTAGCCCTTGAGCAGCCAGGCGCTGTAGGGCACCGCCGTGGTGCAGTAGACCAGGACCAGACCGAGGTAGCTGTCGATGAGCTGCAGGTCCGAGAGGATCTGGTACATCGGCACGATGAGGACGGCGATCGGGAACATCTGGGTGAGCAGCAGCACCCACATGAACTTCCTGTAGCCGGGGAACCGCATGCGGGACACCGCGTAGCCGGTGGTGGCGGCGACGAGGACGCCGATCACCGTGGTGCCCAGCGACACGATCAGCGAGCTCTTCATCCAGTCGAAGAAGCCGGTGTGCTGCAGGACGAACGAGTAGTTGCTGAACGTCATCTTGTGCCAGATGCCGCCGGGGTGCAGGTAGTCGTCCTTGTCCGGGCCGAGGGAGAGGAAGACCAGCCAGGCGATCGGGAAGAGCGCGATCAGGCTGGCGACGATCAGGATGCCGTGGGAGGCGAGGGACGCGAGCGGTCCGCGCTCGCCCCGGCGGGTCTTGCGCTCAGCGGGCGCCGGACGCGGCTCGGCTGGCGTGGCGGAGGTCTCGACGGTGGTCGTGGTCATGGGAACTCCTGCCTCAGATCGCGAGCTGCTGCTCGTTGCGGTTCAGCCAGCGGCGGTAGAACGAGGTGAAGACGATCAGGATGGCCAGCAGCAGGATGCCGTAGGCGGCCGACTGCGCGAAGTCACGCGGCTGCTGTCCGAAGCCCAGGTAGTACGCCCAGGTCACGAGGATCTGCGCGTCCGGGGCGGTGTTGCCGAAGAGCAGGAAGATGACCGCGAACTGGTTGAACGTCCAGATGATGCCGAGCAGCACCACGGTGGAGCTGACCGACCTCAGGCCCGGCAGGGTGACGTACCGGAAGCGCTGCCAGGCGTTGGCGCCGTCCATCTCGGCCGCCTCGTAGAGGGAGGAGTCGATGGACTGGAGGCCGCCGAGCAGGGAGACCATCATGAACGGCACACCGCACCAGGTGTTGACCATGATGGCCGCGAACCGCTGCCAGAAGGTGTCCTCCAGCCACAGCGGGGCCGGCAGGTGCAGCGCGTCGAGGGCGGAGTTGATGACACCCCCGTCGGCGAGCATGAAGCGCCAGCCGAAGACGGTGACGAAGGTGGGCACGGCCCACGGCAGGATCAGGATCAGCCGGTAGAAGGTGCGGCCGCGCAGCTTCTGGTTGAGCAGCAGCGCGAGGCCGAGCCCGATGAAGTAGTGCAGCGCGACGCAGAGGGCGGTCCAGGCGATCGTCCAGATGAAGTGCGACCAGAAGCGGTCGTACGACGTCGGGCCGAACAGGATGTCCTTGTAGTTGTCGAGCCCGATGAACTTGTAGGTGGCGTCGATGTGGTTGACGCCGATCGTGCGCGCCGTGTTGAGGCTGTTGGCGTCGGTGAGCGTCAGGTACAGGCCGTACACCAGCGGATAGAGCACCAGGGCGCCGAGCACGACGGCGACCGGGGCGATCATGGCGTACGCGTACCAGTGTTTCTGGTAGCCGTTCTTGAAGCGCTGCCCCAGCCCGGGCCGAGGCGCGCGGTCACCGCGGCGCTTGCCGGTCGCGCGGTCGATGGCGACTGTCATGGTTCGACACCTTCAAAGGATCAAGGATTCGGGCTGGGCGCAGGGCGGTGGCCGCCGGATCCTTTCCCCCTTCGAGGGAGGATCCGACGGCCACCCGGGCTCACTTGCTGAAGCCGGACACCAGCTTCGAGATCGCCAGTTCGGCGTTGCTCAGGCCCTTGTCCAGCGACTCCTTGCCGCCGGCGATCTTGGGCAGCTCGGTGTCGAGCGGACCCCACAGGCTGCTGTACTCGGGCAGCGCCGGGCGGGGCTGGGCGGCGGCCAGGACGCCCTGGTAGCCGGCGATCCCGGGGTCGGCCTTGACCTGGTCGGTGTAGGCGTCGTCACGGGTGGGCAGCGTGGAGTTCTTCAGGGCGATGGTCTCCTGGGACTTCGCCGAGGTCATGAACTTCAGCAGCTTCAGCGCCGCGGCCTGGTGGGCCTTGTCGGAGCCGGCGTAGACCGAGAGGTTGTGACCGCCGGTCGGGGCGCCCGCCTTGCCGGACGAGCCGGCCGGGACGGTGGCGATGCCGAGGTTGGACTTGTCCTTGAAGGCGCTGCCCTTGTAGAAGTTCGTGATCTCCCAGGGGCCCTGGATGATCGAGGCGACCTTGCCGTTGACGAACGCGTCCTGGATGTGGGCGTAGGCGTCGGCGGTGGTGTCCGCCTTGTGCAGGCCCTTGCCCGAGTACAGGCTCAGCCAGGTGCCGTAGGCCTTCTTGGCCTCGGCGGAGTTCACGGTGATCTTCTTGGCGGCGGCGTCGACGGTGTCGGTGCCCTCGCCGTAGAGGAAGGTCTGGGCGTAGTAGGCCTGGGTGGAGCCCCAGTAGCCGTCGACCTTGGCCTTGGTCTTGATCTTCGCGGCGTCGGCCTTCAGCTCGTCCCAGGTCTTGGGGGCCTCGGTGATGCCGGCCTTCTTGAACAGGGCCTTGTTGTACACGAAGGCGAGGGTGTCGGTGACCAGCGGCACGCCGTAGGTCTTGCCGTCGTACTGGGCCTGCTTGATCAGGCTGGGCTGGAACTTGGCCTGGTCGGCCAGGGCCTCGGTGCCGTCCAGCGGCAGGAAGTAGCCCTTCTTGGCGAAGGCGGGCGTCCAGCCGACCTCGGAGCGCAGCACGTCCGGGGCGCCCGAGGCGCCGGCGGCCGTGTCGAACTTGTTCTGCGCCTGGTCGAAGGGGACGTTGACGTACTTGACCTTGATGTTCTTGTTGGCGGCCTCGAACTGCTTGACCAGGGCCTGGTACGTCGGTGCCTCATTGGTGGCGTTGGAGGTGTCCCACCAGGTGATGGTGACCGGGCCGTCCGACTTACCGCTGTCGCTGTCGCTCCCGCCGCACGCCGTCGCCGTGAGGGCGAGGGACGCCACCAGCGCGGAGGCCGCTATGCCACGCCGCATGAGTTCTCCTTGAGGGTTAAGCCCGAGTGAGGCAGGGAGCGGTCCCGTCCGCCGTCCCCGCGGTCTTGCCGACTGCGCCGTTGCGGCCGCCGGGCGAGTGGGAACGTAACAGCGATGTAAGCGGTGCGAAAGACCTTGCAGCAAAAAAGTGCAAGGGAACACGATGGTTACGCCGCCGTGACCTGTGCGCGAGCGGCTCGTGACCCCTTTTCGTCGGTGATCAGCGCGGGACGGGCCACTTGTGCAAGACTCTGCAAGCTCTTGCTTTTTGTTGGTCCCACCGAAGGACGAGGAGCGCGATGACGCAGCAGACCACGCCGGGCCGCCCGGCCTCCCGCGCCCGGCGTCCGGCCGGTGTGCAAGGGGGCAGGCGACCGGTACAGTCCAGTGCCGTGACCACACGGCTTGCCGACATCGCAGCGCAGGCGGGGGTGAGCGAAGCGACTGTCAGCCGGGTCCTCAACGGGAAGCCGGGCGTCGCCGCCACCACCCGCCAGTCCGTGCTGGCCGCCCTGGACGTGCTCGGCTACGAGCGGCCGGTCCGGTTGCGGCAGCGCAGCGAGGGTCTGGTGGGCCTGATCACGCCGGAGCTGGAGAACCCGATATTCCCGGCGCTGGCCCAGGTCATCGGCCAGGCGCTGACCCGCCAGGGGTACACGCCGGTGCTCGCCACGCAGACCCCGGGCGGGTCGACCGAGGACGAGCTGACCGAGATGCTGGTGGACCGCGGCGTCGCGGGGATCATCTACGTCTCCGGGCTGCACGCCGACACCACGGCCGACATGCAGCGCTACGACCGGCTGCGCGCGCAGGGCGTGCCGTACGTGCTGGTGGACGGGTTCTCGCCGAAGGTGGAGGCGCCGTTCATCTCCCCCGACGACCGGGCGGCGATGACGCTGGCCGTGACGCACCTGGTGTCGCTGGGCCACACCCGGATCGGGCTGGCGCTCGGACCGAAGCGGTTCGTGCCCGTGCAGCGCAAGATCGAGGGGTTCGTGCGCGCGGTGCAGGAGCAGCTGGGCATGCCCGCGGAGCGGGTGGAGACCGAGCTGGTCCAGCACTCCCTGTACACGCTGGAGGGCGGTCAGGCCGCCGCGACCGCGCTGATCGACCGCGACTGCACGGCGGTGGTCTGCGCCAGCGACATGATGGCTCTCGGCGCGATACGGGCGGCCCGGCAGCGGGGTCTGGAGGTGCCGCGGGACGTGTCGGTGGTCGGGTTCGACGACTCGCCGCTGATCGCGTTCACCGATCCGCCGCTGACCACGGTCCGCAAGCCGGTCCCGGCGATGGGACAGGCCGCTGTGCGCACGCTGCTGGAGGAGATCGGCGGTACGCCGGCGCCGCACAGCGAGTTCGTGTTCATGCCGGAGCTGGTGGTGCGCGGCTCGACCGCCTCGGCGCCGCACGCCCTGCGCGCCTCGTAGCGGCGGCGCGTCCCGCGGGGCGGCCGGCGGCCGTGTCCGGGTGCCGCGCAGAAGGTGCGTCGGGAACCCGGCCTTGGGATGATCGGGCGAGGAAGCCTTGTCTGGCAGACTTGATGGCTATGAGTGACTCGACCGTGACAGAGTCGGAAGGTCGCGAGGACGTGGCCGTTCCGCGGGCCGTCACGGGCGAGGGGGGACGGGGTCTGCTGGGCCGACTGCGTCATCCGCGCCGGCCCCGGTTGTGGTTCGAGATCCTTCTGATCGCGCTGAGTTACTGGATCTACTCCCTGATCCGCAACGCCGTGCCGGAGCAGCGCTCCGCCGCGCTGCGGAACGCGGACTGGATCTGGCGGACCGAGCACCAGCTGGGCATCGCCGTCGAACGGGCGGTCAACCACGCCGTGAACTCGGTGTCCTGGCTGATCGTCGGCATGAACTACTACTACGCCACGCTGCACTTCGTCATCACGCTGGGCGTGCTGGTGTGGCTGTACCGGTGGCATCCCGGCCGGTACGCGGCCACCCGGCTGGCGCTCTTCGCGACCACGGGCGTCGCCCTCGTCGGTTACTACCTGTTCCCGCTCGCGCCGCCCCGGCTGATGCGGGACGGGCGTTTCGTGGACACGGTCATGGTGCACCACACCTGGGGCTCGATGGCCTCCGGCGACCTCAAGCACATGTCCAACCAGTACGCGGCGATGCCGTCGATGCACATCGGCTGGTCGCTGTGGTGCGGTCTGACGATCTTCGCGCTGGCGTCGGTGCCGTGGGCCCGGGTGCTCGGCCTGCTGTACCCGGCGACCACCCTGCTGGTGATCGTCGCCACGGCCAACCACTTCTGGCTGGACGCGGTGGGCGGCATGCTCTGCCTGGCCTTCGGTGCCGCGGTGGCCCGGATCTGGTACGGCGCCCTGCCCCACGCGCTGCCGCGGCGGGTGCCGGTCCGGGCGCCGGAGCCGGCTCAGGCCCCGTCGCCGTAGAACAGCTCCTCCACCACCGTGCGCGCCCTGCGGGTGGTGCGACGGTAGGCGTCGAGCATGTCCCCCGCGTGTCCGGCGCCGTATCCCAGGTAGCGGCCCACGGCGGCCAGCTCGCGGGGCTCGGTGGGGAAGGTGTCCCCGGCCCGGCCGCGCACCAGCATGACCGCGTTGCGCACCCGGGTGGCCAGCACCCACGCCTCGTCCAGGATCTCCGTCTCCTCGGCGGACAGCAGCCCGGCCGCGCGGACCGCGGACAGGGCCTGGCGGGTGCGGGTGGTGCGCAGCCCGGGCACCTGGTGGCCGTGCCGGAGCTGGAACAGCTGGACGGTCCACTCGACGTCGGACAGGCCGCCGGGTCCGAGCTTGGTGTGCAGTTTGGGGTCGGCGCCGCGCGGCAGCCGCTCGGCCTCCATACGGGCCTTCAGCCGGCGGATCTCGCGTACGGCGTCCTCGGCGAGTCCCTGCGGCGGGTAGCGCAGCGGGTCGATCAGCTCGGTGAAGCGGCGGCCGAGGTCCGCGTCCCCGGCGACCGGTTCGGCCCGCAGCAGCGCCTGCGACTCCCAGACCAGGGACCAGCGGCGGTAGTACGCCCCGTACGACTTCAGGGTGCGCACCAGCGGGCCCGACTTGCCCTCGGGGCGCAGGTCGGCGTCGATCAGCAGGGGCGGATCGGCACTGGGCAGCTGGAGCAGCCGGCGCATCTCGGCGACGACCTTGTTGGCGGCCGCGGCCGCCTCGTGCTCGTCCACGCCGTCCTGCGGTTCATGCACGAAGAGCACGTCCGCGTCGGATCCGTAGCCCAGCTCGTGCCCGCCGAAACGGCCCATGCCGATGATCGCGAACCGGGTGGGCAGGGTGTCGCCCCAGCCGCCGCGCACGACCGCGCGCAGGGTGCCGGCGAGGGTGGCCGCGGTGAGGTCGGAGACGGCCGCGCCGACCCGGTCCACCAGGGCGCCCTGGTCGGCCTCGGCGGGGATGGTCTCGGTGCCGTAGGAGCCGATGATGTCGGTGGCGGTGATGCGGAACAGCTCGCGGCGGCGGACGCCGCGCGCCGCGGTGACGCCCTGCTCGGCGTTCTCCGCGCGGCCCACGGCGGCGAGGATCTCCTGCTCCAGCTGGGCGCGGTCGCGGGGCTTGAGGCCGCCGCCGTCCCCCTGGCCGAGCAGGGCCACCGCCTCGGGGGCGCGCATCAGCAGGTCGGGGGCGAGGCGGCCCGCCGACAGGACGCGGGCCAGGTTCTCGGCGGCGGCGCCCTCGTCCCTGAGGAGCCTCAGGTACCAGGGGGTCTTGCCGAGGGCGTCGGAGACCTTGCGGAAGTTCAGCAGGCCCGCGTCGGGGTCCGCCGAGTCGGCGAACCAGCCCAGCAGGACCGGCATGAGGGTGCGCTGGATCGCCGCCTTGCGGGTCACGCCGGACGCCAGCGCCTCCAGGTGGCGCAGGGCGGCGGCCGGGTCGGCGTAGCCGAGGGCCACCAGGCGTTCGCGGGCCGCCTCGGGGCTCAGGCGGGCCTCGCCGGGGGCGAGTTGGGCCACCGCGTCGAGCAGCGGGCGGTAGAAGAGCTTCTCGTGCAGCCGTCGTACGACGCCGGTGTGCCGCTTCCACTCGCGGTTCAGGTCGGCGACCGGGTCGGCGCGCAGCCCCATGGAGCGGCCCAGTCGGCGCACGTCCTCCTCCGCCTCGGGGACGAGGTGGGTACGGCGCAGGCGGTACAGCTGGATGCGGTGCTCCATGGAGCGCAGGAAGCGGTACGCCTCGTCCAGGCGGGCGGCGTCCTCGCGGCCGACGTAGCCGCCGGCGGCCAGGGCCTGGAGGGCGTCGAGGGTGGTGCCGCTGCGCAGGGACGGGTCGGTGCGGCCGTGCACCAACTGAAGGAGCTGGACGGCGAATTCGACGTCGCGGAGACCGCCGGGGCCGAGTTTGAGCTCGCGTTCGATCTCGGTGACGGGGATGTTCTCGACCACCCGGCGGCGCATCTTCTGCACGTCCGCGACGAAGTTGTCGCGTTCGGCGGCCTTCCAGACGAGGGGGTCCAGCGCGTCGATGTAGGCCCGGCCGAGGTCCTGGTCGCCGGCCACCGGGCGGGCCTTCAGCAGGGCCTGGAACTCCCAGGTCTTCGCCCAGCGCTGGTAGTAGGCGACGTGGCTGCTGAGGGTGCGGACGAGGGGGCCGTTGCGGCCCTCGGGACGGAGGTTGGCGTCCACGGGCCAGATGGAGCCCTCGACGGTCGTCTCCGAGCAGATCCGCATGAGGTGGGAGGCGAGTTTCGTGGCGGACCTGAGGGCCTTGGCCTCGCTGGTGCCGTCGGTGGCCTCGGCCACGAAGATGACGTCCACGTCGGAGACGTAGTTCAGCTCGTGGCCGCCGCACTTGCCCATCGCGATCACGGCGAGGCGGCAGGCCGCCGCGTCCTCGGGGGCGGAGGCCTGTGCCATCGCCAGCGCGGCGCGCAGGGTGGCGGTGGCCAGGTCCGCGAGTTCGGCCGCGGTCTGGGCGACGTCCGTGGTGCCGCAGACGTCCCGGGCGGCGATGGAGAGCAGGCAGCGGCGGTAGGCGACGCGCAGGGAGACCGGGTCGGTCGCCTCGGCCAGGCCGCGTTCGAACTCCGCGACGCCCGGGTGGAGGTCGCGGGGCTCGTAGGTGACGAGGGCCTGCCAGTCGCTGGGGTGGCGGGCGAGGTGGTCGGCGAGCGCGGCGGAGGCACCGAGGACGCCGAGGAGGCGGTCGCGCAGCGGTTTGGCCGCGATCAGGGTGTCCGTCAGCTCGCGCGGGGCGGCGGAGCCGTTCTGCGCCTCCAGGAGGCGGACCAGGCCGTGCAGGGCGAGGTCGGGGTCGGCGGTGGCGCCGAGGGCCTCCAGCAGGACCGGGTCGTTGCGCACGGGGTCCAGCTCGGGGCCGTCCAGCAGGCGCTCGGCGGCGGAGGGGTCGGTGAAGCCGTGCCGGAGCAGACGGGTGAACGTGCTGCTTCTGCGCCCCGGCGTCATCCTCGGCCTCCCCTTGTCTCGGATCAAGGTCGTCCTGGCCAGAGCCTAACCGCCCCACGCCCCACGAGCTCCGGGGCGGGCCCGCTACCGGCCCGGGATTCGGGGGCGGCCCCGGTACCGGCCCGGGATCGGGGGCGCGGCTCGTCGGTCTCCGGGGCAGGGGCGGGGGAGGTCCGGGCGCGGCTCGTCGGTCTTCGGGGCAGGGGCGGGGGAGGTCCCGGTGCGGCTCGTCGGTCTTCGGGGGGGCAGGCGGGGAGAGGTTCGGGTGCGGCTCAGTGGGCGCGGGCACGGGGGGCAGGGGTCCGGGTGCGGCTTTGTGAGCGCGGGGCGGGACTGTGGGTCAGTTGCGTGGGCGCCGACGGGGCGGTGCGGGGGGTGCGGCTCCGGACTCCGGTGCGTCTGCGCGGGCGCGGGCACGGGGGCGGCGCGAGGCTCCGGGTGCGGCTGCGTGGGCGCCGGACGCCCCGGGACCGGCCAGGGAACTCGGCGGCTGCGCGGGCGCAGGCGGGCATCAGGTGCGCTAGGCCGTGTGAGCGGGGGCTCCGCCGGTCAGGGGCGGCAGCCCTTGCCGGGTGCGCCGCACCGCCCCGCCAGCCGGCCCGCCGCGCGATCCGTGATCCCCTCAGGGATTCGCACGCCCGGCCGCCCGCCGGGGCGGGCGTCGTGCCTGCGACTCGGCGGCGGCGCGAGAGGCCGTGCGGGTGACGGGGGACGGGGGACGGGTGGCCGTCCGCAGCCTCGGGGACGACGGAGCGGCGGACGTCCGCCGAGCGCGCGCTGGGGGCCGAGGACCCGGGACGGCGGAGCGTGGGCGGGTGGTCGGGGGACGGGTCGGTGCGCAGCCGTCCGGCGCTGCCGGCAGGTCCCCCGATCCGCCCCCGGCGGCGCCGTTTCGGTGGCGCCCCGGAGGGATTTCCGCTTCGGTGAGGGCGAGCCGTTCAGCCGTGACTACGAGGAACTGACCGCGCGGCGCCTGGAGGTCAGCGAGCCGGTGCAGTTCGCGCAGCAGGACGGAGCCACGTTCATGTACTTCAAGGACCCCGACGGCAACGGGTGGGCCGTTCAGGAGTACGAGCGGCGGCTCACCGAACCGCCGCACCAGGTGCTCGCGGCACCGGCGCCTCAGGACTGGCCGCCTGCCGCGGCAGCCGGGCGGTCAGCAGGTCGAGCATGCCGCCGGCCGCCCGGACCGCCGCGTCCGCGCAGCAGTTGTTGAACAGGAGGTGCACCTCCTCGGCGTGCGCGGCGAGGGCGCGGACGCGGGGCAGCCACTCGGCGAGTTCCGCCTCCGTGTAGGCGTGCCGGAAGCGGTCCTCCTTGCCGCCCGTGCCCCAGTGGGCGCTGCGGCCGTGGAAGCGGACGAGGGCGAGGCGCGGGGTGGTCACGGCGGTGTCCGGGGGCAGCGAGCCGGGCAGGCCCTGGCGGGTGTCCACGCCGACGGCGGTGGCGTCCAGGTCCCTGAGGAAGGCGGTCGTACGACCGGACGACCACCAGGCGCGGTCGCGGAACTCCACGGCGAACGGCCAGTCGCGGGCGCGTTCCCGGGCCGCGCGGACGAACGCCTCGGAGTCGGGGCCGGGGGCCAGGGAGGGCGGGTACTGGAACAGGAGCGTGCCCAGCCGCCCGGCGCGGCGCAGGGGGTCCACCGCCTCGGCGTACCGCGTCCAGGTCTCCGTCAGCAGGCCCTCGTCGCGGGGGTGTCCGCGCAGGTCCGCGGGGAGGGCGGCGGGGCGGGTGGGGTGGCCGGTGAGGAGGGAGAACGCCTTGACGTCGAAGCGGAATCCGGCCGGGGTGCGCTCCGCCCACAGCCGGGTGGTGCGCGGACTCGGCAGGGCGTAGTACGGGGAGTCGGCCTCGACCACGGGGAAGCGGCTCGCGTAGTGCCGCAGGCGGCCCTCGGCGTCGCGGTGGCCGCGTGGGTACCAGCCGCTCCGCATCAGCGCCGGGTCGGTCCAACCGCAAGTTCCCACGGAGATACGCGTCATGGCGGCGCGAGTACCCGTCGTTCATCCGGTCTTCACTCGCGAGGTTGGCTTCCGTGGGCCACGGGAATGTTGGCGTGTGCATGCTCTGTCCGCACCGCCAGCCCCGTACCCCCCCCCACCCCCGGAGGTTGATGTGTCCGGCAGTTCCGTGTACCGCCGTGCCCGCACCGTCGTGGCGTCCGCGGCGGCCCTCGCCGCGGCCGCGGCCGGCCTGTGGACCGGTCTCGGCAGCGGGTCCGCGCACGCCGCGACGGCCGTTCCCAGCCCGGACCACGTGGTCGTCGTCGTCTTCGAGAACCACGCGTACAGCCAGGTCATCGGTTCCTCCAGCGCGCCCTACATCAACTCGCTGAAGTCGGGCGGCGCCAACCTGTCCCAGGCGTACGCCGAGACCCACCCGAGCCAGCCCAACTACTTCGCCCTGTTCTCCGGTTCGACGCAGGGCGTCACGGACGACAGCTGCTACACCCCGGGTTTCTCGTCCGCGCCGAACCTGGCGTCCGAGCTGATCGCCGCCGGCCGCAGCTGGGCCAGCTACAACGAGACGCTGCCCAGCCAGGGTTCGACCACGTGCAGCAGCGGCAAGTACGCGCGCAAGCACAACCCCTGGTTCGGGTTCAGCAACGTGCCGACGTCCAGCGCCAAGACGTTCGCCCAGTTCCCGACGGACTACTCGACGCTGCCCCAGGTGTCGTTCGTCGTCCCCAACCTGTGCAGCGACATGCACGACTGCTCGGTGTCCTCCGGTGACACCTGGCTGAAGAACAACCTGGGCGCGTACGCGACCTGGGCCAAGACCCACAACAGCCTGCTCGTCGTCACCTTCGACGAGGACAACCGCCTCAGCGGCAACCGCATCCCGACGGTCCTGTACGGCCAGCCGGTCACCGCGGGCTCGTCCAGCTCCACCACCTACAACCACTACGACCTGCTGCGCACCCTGGAGGACACCCAGGGCCTGACCACGCACGCGGGCAACGCGGCCTCCGCCAGGGACATCACCGGTATCTGGGCGTCCTGACGTGTACGTAGCGGACAGCCGCGCCGTCGCGTCCGCTGACGGTGCCGTCCGGCCTCCGGCCGGGCGGCGCCGTGCCGCGGTCGCGCCCACCGTCCTCGCCCTCGGCACGGTCAGCCTGGTCACCGACGTGTCCTCCGAGATGGTCACGGCGGTCATGCCGCTGTACCTCGTGGCCGGCCTCGGCCTGTCCCCGCTGGGCTTCGGACTGCTGGACGGCATCTACAACGGGTTCTCGGCCCTGGTCCGGCTCGTCGGCGGGCACCTCGCCGACCGGGGCGGCGGCCGGCACAAATGGGTCGCCGGGTGCGGGTACGCCCTCTCCGCGGCCTGCAAGCCCCTGCTGCTGGTGGCGCACTCACTGCCCCCGATCGGGCTGGTCCTCGCCGCCGACCGCACCGGCAAGGGGCTGCGGACGGCTCCCCGGGACGCGCTGATCTCGCTCGCGAGCACGCCCGAGTCCCGCGGCCGGGCCTTCGGCGTGCACCGCGCGATGGACACCGCGGGCGCCCTGCTCGGCCCGCTGGCGGCGTTCCTGGTCCTGCGGGCCACCGTGGACGGCTACGACGCGGTGTTCACCGTCAGCTTCTGCGTGGCCGTCCTGGGCGTCCTGGTCCTGGTCCTCTTCGTACCGGGCGGCAGGCGCGGCGGCGGCCCCGGAGAGCCGGCCCGCGGCGGGCCCGGAGAGCCGGCCACCACGAGCGCGGCTCCCGCCGAACGCCCCACCCTGCGCGCCGCCGTACGGCTGCTGCGCCGCCGTGACCTGCGCCGGATCACCGTGTGCGCGCTGCTGCTGGGCCTCGCCACGGTCAGCGACTCCTTCGTCTACCTGCTGCTCCAGCGCCGCCTCGGCGTGCCCGACCGCTGGTTCGCGCTGCTGCCGCTCGGCACGGCGGCCGCCTTCCTGCTGCTGGCGGTGCCGCTCGGCCGGCTCGCGGACCGGGTGGGCCGGTGGACGGTGTTCCTGGCCGGGCACGGTGCCCTGCTCCTCGCCTACGGCCTGCTGCTCACGTCCTGGCACGGCACGGCCCTGCCGTACGCCGTCCTCGCCCTGCACGGCGGTTTCTACGCGGCCACCGACGGGGTGCTGATGGCGGCGGCCTCCGACGGGGTCCCCGAGGCGCTGCGCTCCTCGGGACTCGCCGTGGTGCAGACCGGGCAGGCACTCGCGCGGTTCGCCTGCTCGCTGCTGTTCGGCGCGGCCTGGACGGCGTGGGGCGACCGCACCGCACTGGCCGGTGCGGCCGTGGCGCTCGCCGCGTGTGCCGCGTTCTCCCTCACCCTGCGCCCGAAGGAACCGGTGACCGCATGACCGTACGCAACCGTGTCCTGATCCTGGCGGCGGCGGTCGCCGTGCTCGCGGCGGTCGGGCTGGCGTCCGTGCTGCACGCCTCCGCCCGCGCCGACCGCCGCGACCACACCCAGGCCGGCGGCCCGCGGGTCACGCCCGGCACGGTGGCACTGACCGGTCACGGCCGGATGGTGTTCCGGAACATGGCGTGGGGACCGCACCGGGACGAGCTGACGAGCGTCCCGGCCGGCGAGCCCGCGGCCCCGCGCACCGCCTCGGGCGTCAAGTGCCTGCGCTTCCACGCCGCTTCGGGCACCGGCGTGTGCCTCCAGGCGGTGCACGGGCCGGTGTCCGACACCTACCGCGCCCTGATCCTCGACGCGCGCCTGCGCACCGTGGACCACTACGACGTCCCCGGCATCCCCTCCCGCGCCCGGGTCTCCCCCACCGGCCGCTTCGCCGCCTGGACGGCCTTCGTCGGCGGCGACTCGTACGCCGGTACGAACTTCTCCACGCGCACGGCGATCGCGGACACCCGCACCGGCGTCCTGGTCCCGTCGCTGGAGGACTTCCGGATCGTCAAGGACGGACGGCCCTACCGGGCGGCGGACGTCAACTTCTGGGGCGTGACGTTCGCGGCGGACGACCGTACCTTCTACGCGACGCTGGCCACCGGGGGGCGCACCTACCTGGTCCGCGGCGATCTGCGCCGCCGTACGGTCACCACGCTGCACCCGAACGTGGAGTGCCCGTCCCTCTCCCCCGACGGCACGCGGGTCGCCTACAAGAAGCGGGTGGCGGGGCTGCCCAAGGACGCCCCGTGGCGTCTGTACGTCCTCGACCTGCGCACGATGCGGGAGACTCCCCTGGCCGAACCGAGGAGCGTGGACGACCAGGCGGTCTGGCGGGACGCCCGCACCCTGGTGTACGCGCTGCCCGGGGACTACGGCGCGGATCTCTACGAGGTCCCGGCGGACGGCTCGGGCAGGGCCCGGCGGATCAGCACGGCGGCGGTGTCACCGGCGTACCTGCGCTAGGGCCTGGGCGGTCGGGCGGGCCGGGGAAATCACCCGGAGGGTGTGAGGCGGGCGGTCCCGGACCGGCGCACTGTGGGCTCGGACAACGGCCCGATGTGCGAAGAAGGGACCACGTAGATGAACCTCGCCTACGACTACCCGCTGCTGGCCGCCCTCGGGACCATGTTGTGGTTCTTCCTGTGGATCATGTGGTTCTTCCTGCTGTTCAAGGTCGTGCTCGACATCTTCCGGGACGACTCCATGAGCGGCTGGGGCAAGGCCGGCTGGTGCCTGTTCGTGATCGTGCTGCCGTTCCTCGGGGTCCTCGTGTACCTGCTCGCCCGTGGCAAGGACATGGGCCGCCGGGAGCAGGAGCAGGCGATCCAGCAGCGCAAGGCGTTCGACTCCTACGTCAGGGAGGCGGCGGGCGGTGCCCGGCCCAGCAGTTCCGACGAACTCGCCAAGCTCTCCGAGCTGCGCAACCGCGGCGACATCACCCAGGAGGAGTTCCAGAGGGCGAAGGCACTGGTGCTGAACGGCGACGACGGCACGGACCGCACCGGCTCGGCCACCACGACCGTCCCGCACTGATCACCGGACGACAGCAAGCGAGGCAAAGACATGACCACGACACACACCACACAGGCCAGGAAGCAGCACTGGGCCAGCGGTCTGATGCTGTTCGGCGCCGTCATGCTGATGGTCGCCGGGGTGATCGACATCTTCCGCGGCATCATGGGCATCGCCGAGGACGACGTGTTCATCGCGGCGAACGGCTACGTCTTCCGCTTCGACCTGACCGGCTGGGGCTGGGTCACCCTCATCCTGGGCGCCGTCGCCGTGGTGGTGAGCATGGGGCTGTTCCAGACGGCGAAGTGGGCGCGGATCTCCGGCATCGTCATCGCCGGCCTGATCATCATCGCCAACTTCCTCTCCCTGCCGTACTCCCCCATCTGGTCCACCCTGATGATCGCCTTCGCGGGAGTCGTCATCTGGGCCCTGTGCGTGGTGCAGCCGCCGACCGCGACCCCGCCCCGGGAAACTCCCCGCACCCCCTGACGAAAGGGCACGGGCGCACCCCTGGGGCCGACGGTTCGTGACCGCCGGCCCCGTCGGCACAGCGCCGGCCGGTGATCGAGCGGCACCGGCCCAGGAACAGGGCCGCTCCGCAGAAGGTCACCACCAGAAAGCCCAGGGAGACCACGAACCCCGCGGTCACGGCCCGGGTGTCGACGAGGGCCGATCCGGCGTCCGCCTTCGCGTGCGTCGCGATGGCCGTTCCGGCGACGGCGAGGCCCACCACGGCGGAGAGTTGCTGCGTCACGGTGAGCAGCGCGGAGGCGTCGGGCCGTCGAAGCGCCGGCACCGCGTTCATGGCGTCGGCGGTGACCGCGGCCTGCGCGCCGGCCCCCAGGCCGCTGAGGACCATGCCGGGCAGGTGCCAGACGTAGGAACTGCTGGACAGGGCCGCGATCCACATCCCCACCCCCGCGAGGGCGCAGAGCAGTCCGCACAGCACCGGCACCCTGGCACTGCCCGTGCGGTCGAACAGGCGACCAGCCGCCTGGCTTCCCAGGATGACGCCGGCGAGGAGGGGCGTCTGCGCGATTCCGGCTTGGAGGGGGCGGAAGTGCAGCACCTCCTGGATGTAGAGCGCACTGTTGACGAACACGGCGAAGAGACCGAGCTGGAGACCGCAGTTGACCAGCACATCCACGCCGAACCGCCGCCGGGCGAACAGGCGCAGGTCGATCTGGGGGCGGGGCGACCGCAGGGTGGTGCGACAGAAGACACCGGTGATCAGCAGGCCGGCACCCAGCGATGCGCAGAATCGCCATGACGCGACGCCCCATGCCGCACTCTGCTGAAGGGCCAGTACGACCAGGCAGACGCCCGGCACCACGAGGAGCGGCTTCGCGCAGGGCGGCCGGGGACCGGCCGGCCGGGGACCGGGAGTGCCGCGCGAGGTGAGGCCGCAGATGAGGACGGCGATCGGGATGTTGAGCCAGAACACGTAACGCCAGCCGAGTGTCCCCGTGACGGCTCCGCCGACGAGGGGCCCGAGGGCTCCGGCGAGCTGGGACACACCGCAGAACAGGGCGACCGCCCGGCCCTGGGCCGCCCGGGCGAAGGCGTCCGTCACCATCGGGATGGCGGCGGGCCACATCAGGGCGGCACCGGCCCCCTGCAAAGCCCTGAAGCCGACCAGCGCCGGAAAAGCGGCGCCTCCGGCCGGCACCGTCGCACATCCGGCTGACGCGAGCGCGAACACCACTACACCCCAGCGGAACGTCCGCATGAGCCCGGCCGTGCTCCCCAGCCGCCCTCCGAGGAGTACGAGCGCGGCTGTGGCCAGCACGTAGACACTGATGGTCCAGTGAGCCGCCACCAGACCGAATCCCAGCCCGTGCGCCATGGAGGGAAGGGCTACGACGACCACGGTCCGGTCGAGCGACGTCATCGTGGAGGCGAGAGCGATCGCCAGCAGTTCCCTGAAAGACAGAGGGCCGGCCGGTTCCTCACCCGCAGAATGCACGACAGGGCATTTCACACGCGGTCATCGCACCAGCTCCCGGGTCCAGAGGGCGGCGATGCCGTCCTCGTGCCGCCCGTAGAAGTTGTGGACCGTCGTGTAGAGATCCCAGGATTCCAGCAGCCCCCGGGGCAGCGGGGTGACGTGTGTGGGGTCCATGGCCAGAACGTCCACGACCTCGGGGTTCGGGGTGGTGATGACGAAGCCGCGCTTGGCGCTGGCCTTCAGCTCCTCGACCAACCGCCGCGGATCGCGCAGGTGCTCAAGGATTTCCAGTGCGGCGTACCAGTCGCAGTCGAATTCCGGCGTCCACTCCTCGATGTCCGTGCCGTCGATCCAGCCGTCGACCGGGACGTAGCGCCCCCGCCAGGCGTGGTCGACCCGCAGGCACACGTCCAGTTCGGTGTATCCGGCGCCGATGTCCACGACGATGTCACGATCGCAGAGACCGCCGCGGAGCATACGGTCGACGGCGACCAGGTAGCGCGACTTGCGCTCGTGGTACGGCCGCCGGTCCAGACGCGCATACTCCTCGCACGTGACCCTGAACCGGGAGCGCGCCACGTCGCCGGCGAGGTCGGCGTCCCCCCGGCGGCGGCACCGGGATGCGTTCCCCCGGTCCATGACGACATCCGCGCGATCGACGGGCGTCCCCATCCTGCACCTCCGGTTCTCTCGCAGGTCTTCTGCCTTCCTGCCGAACGTATCGATCCCCGGCACCGATCTGACGAGCCGATCGGCTGATCGCGTGGAGGACCGGACGCCCCTCCGGAGAGGGGCACAACGAGTGCGCGTCCCCCTCTCGACGCCGGCTCACAGGCCGGGATCGTCGAACTGGTCGAGAAGGAAGTCGACCGGGGCGAGGCCCGAGGCGGCGGACGCGCCGTCCTGGAGAAGCTGCTCCGTCCAGATGACCTTGCCGTGAGGGGTGTACCGCGTCCCCCACCGCTGGGCGAACTGCGCCACCAGGAACAGTCCCCGCCCGCCTTCGTCGGTGGTCGCCGCCCGCCGCATGTGCGGCGACGTGCCGCTTCCGTCCGACACCTCGCAGATCAGACAGCGTCCGCGGAGCAGCCGTACGCCGGCCGGTGGCGAGCCGTACCGGATCGCGTTCGTCACCAACTCGCTGACGATCAGCTCCGTGGCGAACGCGGTCTCCTCCAGCCCCCACTCCAGCAGTGTCTCCCGGCAGCGCGCCCGTACCGAGGGAACCACCGCCGGGTCCGGCGGCACGTCCCACATGGCCACATCCGAGCGCGGGAACCTCCGGGTACGTGCCGTCAACAGCGCGATGTCGTCGGAGGAGGGCGACGGCTTCAGCGAGTCGATCACCGCACGGCACGTCTCCTCCGGCGAGCGGCCCCCGGACCCGCCCAACGCCCCGCGCAGCCGCTCCATCCCGACGTCGATGTCGTGGGTACGGTCCTCCACGAGGCCGTCGGTGTACAGCACCAGTTGCGAACCTTCCGGCAGGGACAGTTCCACGGCCTCAAAGGGGTAGCCGCCCAGGCCCAGTGGTGCCGAGGCCGGCACTCCGGGGCAGGTGACCGTCCCGTCCGGGAGCACCACCACCGGCTCCGGATGCCCCGCACGGGCCATCGTGCAGGCCTCCGTCACCGGGTCGTAGATCGCGTAGAGGCAGGTCGCTCCGGTCACGCCCTCGCCTTCCCGGCCGTCCCTGGCGTCGTCCGTGTTCTCCTCGTTGTCCATGCGGACGACCAGGTCGTCCAGGTTCCCGAGCACCTCGTCCACGGGCAGGTCCAGGGTCGAGAAGTTGTGCACCGCGGTGCGCAGCCGGCCCATGGTCGCCGCCGCGTGCAGCCCGTGACCGACGACATCACCCATCACCAGGGCCACGCGAGCGCCAGGAAGCGGGATGATGTCGAACCAGTCCCCGCCCACCCCGGCTTCCGCGGGCAGGTACCGCCAGGCCACCTCCAGGGCGTCCTGCTCCGGCTGCCGCCGCGGCAGCAGGCTGCGCTGCAGCGCCACCGCCATCGCGTGCTCCCGGGTGAACCTCCGGGCGTTGTCGATGGCCACCGCCGCCCGCGCGGCCAGTTCCTCGGCGAAGGTGAGGTCGTCCGGCTCGAACGCCGCGGAATCCACCGTCCGGTAGAAGTTCGCCACGCCCAGCGTGACGTTCCGCGCCCGCAGTGGCACGGCCACCAGCGAACGCAATCCGCACTCCAGAGCCCTCCTGGCGCGCTCCGGATCCTGTTCCCGCCAGCCCTGTGCCTGCCGCAGGTCCGCCTCGAGCGTCACCCGTCGCTCCTGCAGCGCCCGCATCTGCGGCGTTCGGCGCGAGAACGAGATCATCTGGCCCCGGGGATACACCGGAACCATCCGCCGGTCGCCGCCGATCGCCGCCCGGCGCAGATGCCGCCAGCCTTCCGCCGTCGGCTCCCACCCCCGCAGCACCGCTTCGAGCAGATCCACCGTCACGAGGTCGGCGAACTGCGGCACCGCCACGTCGGCCAGTTCCTGGGCCGTACGCTCCACATCCAGCGTGGTCCCGATCCCCACCCCGGCCTCGTACAGCAGCTTCAGCCGCTCCCGCGCGACCTCGGCCCGCCCCGAGACCGCCGCCAGCTCCGTGGTGTCCCGCAGAGTCACCACGCTGCCCCCCGGGTCGGCCTGCGGGTACGTCGGCCGCTTGTTCACCGCCAGCAACCGGTCGCCCGCGAGACGGACCTCATCGGTGACCGCTTCCGGTGACGACAGCAGACGCGTGATCGGCTCCGGCAGTTCCAGCTCCCGCACCGGGCGCCCCCGGAAGTCCGCCGGCAGTTCGAGCAGCCGTGCCGCCTCGTCGTTGGCCATCAGCAGCCTTCCGTCGGCGTCGGTGATCAACACTCCTTCCCGCACCGCGTGCAGGACCGCGTCGTGGTGCCGGTACAGCTCCGCCAGCTCCACCGGGGCCATGCCGTACGTCTGCCGCCTCAGCCGCCGGGACACGAACATCGTTCCCGTCACGGCCAGCGCCAGCGCGGCCACGCCGCTGCCCAGGATGATCGGCAGCTCCGGCAGCCACAGCTCCGCCACGTTCCTGACCGTGATTCCGGCGGAGACCAGGCCGACCACCTTGCCCTGCGAGTCGGTCACCGGGACCACCGCCTGCACGTCCGTCCCCCTGCCCGCGGGCAGCGGCGGGCCGCCGGCCTGCTCGACGACGGTGCCGCCCTTCAGCGCCGGTTCGATGGTGCCTACGAACTTCTTCCCGATCTCGCGCGGGTAGGGATACGTGTAACGGATCCCCTCCGTGTTCATGACGATGACGAAGTCCACGCCCGCACGCTTCCGCGCCTCCTCGGCCCGTGGCTGGAGCACCGCCGTCGGATCCGGGCTCTGCAGCGCCTCGGCCACGCCGGGAGCACTCGCGAACGACTGCGCCGCGATGACCGACTCCCTGCGCCCCTGCTGCAGGGCGTCGTTCGCCGCCTGGAGCACCATGCCCGCCGCGGCGGCCGCGACCAGCAGGACCACGATCACGACCTGAAGGAGGAACACCTGACCGGCCGCACTGCGCAGGTCCAGCAGGGAGGCGCGACGTGCGCGCGAGCCCCCGACGAGCGGATGACGTTCCGGACCCCGTGGGCGCCCGGAAAATACTTCCATACACCCTTGATAACACCGCCGCGCGGAAGCCGACGCACACGCGATCGGTGCGTTCGCGTACTGCGGGACGTGCCCGTGCGGTGCCGTGGAGGGACGGCCTCTTCGGGGGCACCGAACCGAAGGGGCCGACGGTCAGTGACCGTCGGCCCCAAGGGATCGTTTCGGCGGAACCCCCGCCCCGACCTGCGCCTACAGCACCGGCAGGTTCTTCCGCAGCTCGAACGCCGTCACCTCGGACCGGTACTCCTCCCACTCCGACTTCTTGTTGCGCAGGAAGAAGTCGAAGACGTGTTCGCCGAGGGTCTCGGCGACGAGGTCGCTGCTCTCCATGAGGGTCAGGGCCTCGCCGAGGTTCTGCGGGAGGGGCTCGATGCCCATGGCGCGCCGTTCGGCGTTGGAGAGGGCCCAGACGTCGTCCTCGGCGCCGGGCGGGAGCTCGTAGCCCTCCTCGATGCCCTTCAGGCCGGCGGCCAGCAGAAGGGCGTAGGCCAGGTACGGGTTCGTGCCGGAGTCCAGGGAGCGGACCTCGACCCGGGCGGAGCCGGTCTTGCCGGGCTTGTACATGGGCACGCGGACCAGGGCCGAGCGGTTGTTGTGACCCCAGCAGATGTAGGACGGGGCCTCGCCGCCGGCGCCCGCCGTGCGCTCGGAGCCGCCCCAGATGCGCTTGTAGGAGTTGACCCACTGGTTGGTCACCGCGGAGATCTCGGCGGCGTGCCGGAGCAGGCCGGCGATGAAGGAGCGGCCGACCTTGGAGAGCTGGTACTCCGAGCCGGACTCGTAGAACGCGTTGCGGTCGCCCTCGAAGAGGGACAGGTGGGTGTGCATGCCGCTGCCGGGGTGCTCGGAGAACGGCTTCGGCATGAAGGTGGCGTGCACGCCCTGCTCCAGCGCGACCTGCTTCATGACCAGGCGGAACGTCATGATGTTGTCCGCGGTCGACAGGGCGTCGGCGTAGCGCAGGTCGATCTCCTGCTGGCCCGGCGCGCCCTCGTGGTGGGAGAACTCCACCGAGATGCCCATCGACTCCAGCATGGTGATCGCCTGGCGGCGGAAGTCCATGCCGACGTTGGTCGGGGTGTGGTCGAAGTACCCGGAGTTGTCGGCGGGGATGGGGCGGGAGCCGTCGAGGGGGCGGTCCTTCAGCAGGAAGAACTCGATCTCGGGGTGGGTGTAGAAGGTGAAGCCGAGGTCCGAGGTCCGGGCGAGGGCGCGCTTGAGGACGTAGCGCGGGTCGGCGAAGGAGGGCGAGCCGTCCGGCATGAGGATGTCGCAGAACATGCGGGCGGTGCCGGGGGTCTCCGCGCGCCACGGCAGGACCTGGAAGGTGGACGGGTCCGGCTTGGCGATCATGTCGGACTCGTAGACCCGGGCGAAGCCCTCGATGGCCGATCCGTCGAAGCCGATGCCCTCGTCGAAGGCCTGTTCCAGCTCGGCGGGGGCCACGGCCACGGACTTCAGGAAGCCCAGCACGTCCGTGAACCACAGGCGTACGAACCGGATGTCCCGCTCCTCCAAGGTCCGGAGCACGAACTCCTGCTGCTTGTCCATCTTCCGCTTCCCCATCCTTGCTGGTCAGGCCGCCGGTTCCCGGTGCCGCGGGAGGCGGTCGGGCACCTGAGCATCCCACCACAACACCATTTCATGCGCGTTGCGGACCTTGATCGCCGAAGCGACTCCGGGCTGAACGCCTCTCGTACGGCAGGTGTACTGCCCTCTCGCCCATCTTGCCTGCTCGCCCCGGCATCCGTCATGGCCGGTCCACGTCACCGAGTGAGGCACGCCACGCCGCTTTAGTTTGCATCCCGGAGCCACCCCCGGCCCATCGACGGATTCCGTGCCCTCTCTACGGAAGCGCCCCTCTCGCGCACTACGATCAACGGGCCCGACCCCTTCTATCCGCCCTTTCTGCCAGAAGGACTCACCTCATGGGTTCCGCCAAGAACAGCAGCACCGCGGCGCGCAAGGCGCGCGTCGAGGACATGCGGCGCGCCGAGCGTGCCCGTGAGCGCCGCAACCGGGTGCTCGTCGTCGCCGCGAGCGTGGTCGTCGTCGCCGGTCTCGTGGTCGGCGGTGTGGTGCTCGTGGACAAGCAGTCCGACAAGAAGGACTCGGTGGCGAGCGGCGACGCCAAGAACTCGGGCGACTCCGGGCACTTCACCACCGGCAAGGACGGGGTGCGGACATGGTCCGGGAAGCTGGCGCGGACGCACGTGACGACCAAGGTGTCGTACCCCATGCACCCGCCGGTGGGCGGCAACCACAACCCGGTCTGGCTCAACTGCAACGGTGACGTCTACACCGAGCCGGTGCAGGACGAGAACGCCGTGCACGCGCTGGAGCACGGCGCGGTCTGGGTGACGTACACGGCGAAGGCGAAGAAGGCGGACGTCGACGCGCTCGCGGCGAAGGTGAAGAAGACGCCGTACTCGCTGATGAGCCCGTACGCGAACCAGGACGCGCCGCTGATCCTGTCGGCGTGGGGCCACCAGGTGACGGTGAAGAGCGCGAGCGATCCCGAGGTGGACAAGTTCTTCGCCGCCTACGTGCAGGGGCGGCAGACCCCCGAACCGGGCGCCTCGTGCACCGGCGGGGCCATGAAATGAGCCGGCGGTACATCGGCTGGGTGGCGGGGGCCGCGGCGGCGGTGCTCGTCGCCGCGGGCGCGATCACGTACGCGGTCGCTGAGGACACCGGCGGCGCGGACCCGAAGACGCCGGCGGCGGACTCCGCCGACGCCGGGTTCGCCCGGGACATGGCCGTCCACCACCAGCAGGCCGTCGAGATGTCGTACATCGTGCGGGACCGGACCGGCGACGAGGACGTCCGGCGGCTCGCCTACGACATCGCGCAGACCCAGTCCAACCAGCGCGGCATGCTGCTGGGCTGGCTGGACCTGTGGGGGCTGCCGAAGGTGTCGGCCGATCCGCCGATGACCTGGATGGGCATGGGCGACATGCCCGCCGGCAAGGACGGCGCGCTGATGCCGGGCATGGCGACCAACTCCGAGCTGAAGAAGCTCGGGTCGCTCAAGGGGAAGCAGGCCGAGGTCCTCTACCTCCAGCTGATGACGGACCATCACAAGGGCGGCATCCACATGGCCGAGGGGTGCGTCGCCAAGTGCACCGTCGATGTGGAGAAGAGGCTCGCGCGGGGCATGGTGGACGCGCAGCAGTCGGAGCTCCAGGTGATGGCGGGGATGCTCGAGGAGCGCGGGGCGCGACCGCGTTCGTGAACAGCCGACAGGCCGTTCCGTTATCCAACCGTGAGGGATGAAAGAGGCAATTCCCCCCAAGTGACGAGCACTTGAGCTTCTCTTGACCCTCACGTTCCCCTGGCATGAACGGTTCATCGCCAGAGTGGCCACCGTCGTGTGATCCATTCGCCGGCCGATACCGCCGCGGGCCGGTGCGCGGGAGCTCGACGTTCCAGCCACTACATGCATGCGAACCGCATCGCAGGGGGTTCTATGAGATCCAACCGCGCCAAGGTGCGCGCCGGCGTGAGCATGGCAGCGACACTGCCCATGATCGCCGGCGCGCTGGCGCTGGGCATACCCGCGGCACAGGCCGCGGACAGCCCCGCACGTGACGTACTGAAGGGTTCCAAGCCGCTCTGGGCGACGGCCAAGGCGGACAAGGGCGCGGCGTCGAACGGCGCCCAGGTCAAGGCCCGGGTCTACCTGGCCGGCAAGGACGCCGCCGGACTCGCCGCCTACGCCAAGGCCGTGTCCGACCCGAACTCGCCGGCCTACGGCAAGTTCCTGAGCGCCAAGAAGGCCGAGGCCCGTTTCGGGGCCACCAAGGCCCAGGTGAGCGCGGTCAAGTCCTGGCTGAAGGCTTCCGGTCTGGAGGTCACCGAGGTCACCGCGCACTACGTCACCGTCTCCGGTGACGTCGCCGCCGCCGAGAAGGCGTTCGGCACCCAGCTGCACAACTTCGCCAAGGGGTCGAAGACCTACCGCGCCCCCGCGCAGACCGCGTCCGTGCCGGCCGGCCTCCGTGGCGCCGTCCTGACCGTCACCGGCCTGGACAACGCCCCGCACAAGTCGTCGCACCACGACCAGCTGCCGCCGCCGGACGCCGTGTTCAAGAACGCCGGGCCGTTCTCCTCGTACTACGGCTCGAACATCGCGAGCACGCTGCCGGACGCGTACGGCCACAAGATCCCGTACGCGGTCAAGGGCTACACCGGCAAGCAGCTGCGCGCCGCCTACGGCGCGGGCACCTACACCGGCAAGCACGTCCGCGTCGCCATCACGGACGCCTACGCCTCGCCGACCATCGCCTTCGACGCGGGCAAGTACGCGCAGAAGAACGGTGACGCGGCCTGGAAGACCGGTCAGCTGCACCAGGTGCTGCCGAAGAACTACACGAAGACCGAGGAGTGCGGGGCGGCCGGCTGGTACGGCGAGGAGACCCTCGACGTCGAGGCCGTGCACGCGGTCGCGCCGAACGCCGACGTCACCTACGTGGGCGCCGCGTCCTGCTACGACGACGACCTGCTGGACTCGCTCAGCAAGATCGTCGACAACCACCTGGCCGACATCGTCTCCAACTCCTGGGGCGACATCGAGGCCAACCAGACGCCGGACCTGGCCGCCGCGTACGACCAGGTCTTCCAGCTGGGCGCGGTCCAGGGCATCGGCTTCTACTTCTCCTCCGGCGACAACGGCGACGAGGTCGCCAACACCGGTACGAAGCAGGTCGACACCCCGGCCAACTCGGCGTGGGTGACCGCGGTCGGCGGTACCTCGCTGGCCGTCGGCAAGGGCGACACGTACCAGTGGGAGACCGGCTGGGGCACCGAGAAGGCGACCCTGTCGCCCGACGGCAAGAGCTGGAACGGCTTCCCCGGCGCCTACACCTCGGGCGCGGGCGGCGGCACCAGCAAGACCGTGCCGCAGCCGTACTACCAGAAGAACGTCGTGCCGAAGGCGCTGGCCACGGCCAACAACGCCGCCGGCAACCGCGTCGTGCCGGACATCGCGGCCATCGCCGACCCGAACACCGGCTTCCTGGTGGGCCAGACGCAGACCTTCCCCGACGGCTCGGAGAAGTACAGCCAGTACCGCATCGGCGGCACTTCGCTGGCCGCTCCGGTCATCGCGGCGGTCCAGGCCCTCGCCCAGGAGGCGCGCGACGGCAAGGCGCTCGGCTTCGCCAACCCGGCGATCTACGCCAAGTACGGCAAGAAGGGCGTCTTCCACGACGTCACGGACAACCCGACGGGCTCCGGCCTGGCGGTCGCCCGCCTGGACTTCGCCAACGGCTTCGACGCCGCCGACGGCCTGCTGACCTCGGTCCGCAGCCTGGGCAAGGACAGCTCGCTGTCCGCGGTGACTGGCTACGACGACGTGACCGGCGTGGGTTCGCCCGCGAACGGCTACGTGCAGTCGTACCGCAAGCACTGATCCCGCGGATCGGCTGAGCGGAATCCGCTGAGCGGAATCGGCCGAGGGGCGTGGGGTGCCGGGCACCCCACGCCCCTTCGTCGTGCCGGACACGCGCCTCAGTGGCGCAACGCCCCCGACTCCTCCGGCAGATGCGAGGTGACGACCCGCCCCGCCGACGCCGGCGCGGACTGGCGGCGGCGGTCGACCGCGCGGGCCGCGCCCGCCACGCCGAGGCCCAGGACGGCCAGCACGGCGCCCGCGAGGGCCGGTGAGGTGACGCCGAAGCCGGCCGCGAGCGCGAGGCCGCCGATCCAGGCGCCCCCGGCGTTCGCGAGGTTGAAGGCCGCCTGGTTGGCGGAGGAGGCGAGGGACGGGGCCGCGGCGGCCTTCTCCATCACCATCAGCTGCAACGGCGAACCGGTGACGAACGCCGCCGTGCCGAGCAGGGTCACGGCGACGGCCGCGCTCCACTCCGCGCGCATCAGCAGCGGGAAGAGGGCCAGGACCGCGGCCAGGGAGACCAGGCCGCCGAAGAGCGTGCCGCGCAGGGAGTGGTCGGCGAGACGGCCGCCCAGGAGGTTGCCCGCGGTGGCTCCCACGCCGAAGAGCGCGAGCAGCAGCGTCACATGGGCCTGCGCGAAGCCGGCGGAGTCCGTCAGCATCGGGGTGACGTAGCTGTAGGCGGCGAAGAGCGCGCCGAAGCCCGCCACGGTGGTGCCGAGGGCCAGCCAGACCGGCAGCGAGGTGAGGGCCGCCAGTTCGCCGCGCAGGCCGGTCGCGGAGGCCTGGGTGTGGTCGTGCGGGATGAGCAGGGCGAGCGAGGCTATCGCGACGAGCCCGATCACGCTCACGCCGAGGAACGTGGCCCGCCAGCCGAGGTGCTGGCCCATCAGGGTGGCGGCGGGCACGCCCGCGATGTTGGCGACGGTCAGGCCGAGGAACATCAGGGACACCGAGCGGGCCTTGCGCTCCGGCGGCACCATCGCGGTCGCGACGACCGCGCCCACACCGAAGAAGGCGCCGTGGGGCAGGCCGCTGAGGAAGCGGGCGGCCAGCAGGGAGCCGTTGCCGGGGGCGAACGCGGAGAGCGCGTTGCCGACGACGAACAGGACCATCAGACCGATGAGGACCGTGCGGCGGGACATGCGGGCCGTGACCGCGGCCAGCAGCGGGGCGCCGATGACGACGCCCAGCGCGTAGGCCGAGACCAGGTGCCCGGCGGCGGGGATCGAGATGTGCAGGTCGTCCGCGACATCGGGCAGCAGGCCCATCATCACGAACTCGGTGGTACCGATGCCGAAGGCGCCCACGGCGAGGGCGAGCAGGGCCAGGGGCATGAAGGGAGGACCTCTCAGAGCGACGGTGCCGTACGGGGTTCGAGTCTCGCAGTAAGTTCCCCGACGGAACAAATGCTCTCGGGTCCGGTATTCCAGCGGGTTACGCGCCTGTGTCCAGCTTCACACGGGCTGCCACCGGCAAGTGGTCGCTGCCCGTGCGCGGCAGCGTCCAGGAGCCCTCCGGCTCCACGCCCCTGACCATGATCTGGTCGATCCGGGCCATCGGGAACGAGGCCGGCCAGCTGAACCCGAAGCCGCTGCCCGCCGCGCCCTGCGTGGAGCGCAACTGGGAGGTGACGGCGTTGAGCGAGCGGTCGTTCATCGTGCCGTTGAGGTCGCCGAGCAGGACCACCCGCGGCAGCCGTTCGTCGGCGATGGCCTCACCGAGCGCGTCGGCGCTCTTGTCGCGCTGCCGCGCCGTGAACCCGGCTTTCATCTTCACCCGCACCGAGGGCATGTGCGCCACGTAGACCGCGACCGGGCCCTGCGGGGTGGCGACGGTGGCACGCATCGCGCGCTTCCAGCCGAGCTTGATGTCCACGGCCCGTACGTCGGTCATCGGGTACTTGCTCCACAGCCCGACCGTGCCGACGACCGCGTGGTGCCGGTAGGTCCCCGCGAGCGCCTTCTCGTAGACGGGCAGGGCGGAGGCGGGCAGTTCCTCCAGGGCGAGGAGGTCGGCGCCGGACGCGGCCACGTCGGTGGCGGTCGCGGCCGGGTCGGGGTTCTCCGCGTTGACGTTGTGGGTGGCCACCATGAGGTCGCCGCCGCTGCCGGTCTTGTCGGTGAGCAGTCCGCCGAAGAGGTTCAGCCACACGATCGCCGGGAGCAGGAGCGCGACGAGCGCGGTCGCCGACTTCCGGACCAGGGCCAGGACCAGCAGCACCGGCACAGCCACACCGAGCCAGGGCAGGAAGGTCTCGGAGAGGGAGCCGAGGTTCCCCACCCGGTTGGGGATGCGGGAGTGCACCAGCATCACGAGGGCGAGCAGCAGCGCGAGCACGGCGAGCACGATGCCCCGCCGCCAGATCCGTGGATCGCCGCGCCAGCCGTGCAGCAGCCTGTGCGCGAGGCGCCGAAGCCGGGATCCTGGTCGCTCGGGCCCCGAGCCGCCGTTGTCCGTCTCCGTCATGTACGCCTGCTGCGCCATACCGTCTGCCTCACTGCCTGCCGTGCACACCGTCCGCCCCCGTGCTCTTCCGACCCTAGGGGATGATCGGCTCCGTTCCGCCGTCCCATGACGGCCGTACGGAAGACGATGACGAACGAAGCGGGGCCGGGGGTTCCGGTCACCCCCGGTGCACGCGTGGTCTGTGACGAAACGCGCACATTGATGCTACGAGGCTGTCGAGCTGACGGGTCGTAGGCCCGCGAGGACCGTGTCGACGATCCGCTCCGCGAGATCCTCGGGGAGTTCGCCGTCGGGACGCATGATGGTGCGCACCAGCATGGGGCCGCTGAACAGGTCGTTGGCCAGTTCCAGGTCGATGTCCGGCCGCAGTTCGCCGTTCTCCTGCCCGCGGCGCAGCACTTGCAGCGCGAGCGCGCGCCGGGGCGCGACGACACCGGCGTGGTAGGCGGCCCAGATCTTCGGGCTGGACTTCATCTGGACGTACACGTTGTGCAGGATGGCCGACGTACGGCTCCTGAGGCCGCGCTGGCGCAGCGACTCCAGCAGGACGACGAGGTCGTCGCGCATGGAGGTGCCGGGCAGTTCGGGGTCGGGGGGTTCGGCGGCGCGCAGGACGTCGACGAACAACTCCTCCTTGCCGCTCCAGCGGCGGTAGATGGTGGCCTTGCCGACGCCGGCCGTGCGGGCTACGCGCTCGATGGAGACCTCGGCGAGGGGCACGCCCTCCTCCAGGAGCTTCATCACGCCTTCCAGGATGGCGTGTTCCACGGCCTCACTGCGCGGTCGGCCCCGCGCGGGTGCGACCGGTCGCGTCCGGCTGTCGGCAAGGCTCACTCGATCCGTCCTCTCGATGGGCTGCGGTCATCTTCCCGCAGCCTCCTCCTTCCCCCGTGGAACATCACCGGGCTTCAGTCCGTGGCGGCGACCAACTCCGCCTCCTTCTCGCCCTGCTGACCGGCCGGCGGCTTGCCCGGCAGGAACAGGGCGGTCACCACGGCGCCGATCAGCGCGACGCCCGTACCGCACAGGGCGGTGACGTGCATGGCGTGCAGGAAGGCGTCGTTGGCGGGGGTGATGAGGGCCCGGCCCTGCGGGCCGAGTCTGGCGGCGACGCCGAGGGTGGCCTCGATGGACTCGCCGGCGGTGTCGCGCAGGCCGGCCGGCAGCGCGCCGAGCCTGCCCTCGATGCCGTTGCGGTACGAGGTGGCGAGCACCGAGCCGAGGACGGCGATGCCGAGGGCGCCGCCGACCTGGCGGAAGGTGTTGCTGAGCGCGGAGGCGGAGCCGGCCTTCTCGCGCGGCAGGGCCTGCATGATGACGACCGAGGTCGGCGTCATGATGTGCGCCATGCCGGTGCCCATGAGGAAGAAGACGACCTCCAGCAGCCAGATCGGGGTGTCCGCCTCGAAGGTGGCGAACACGGCCAGGGTGGCCGCGATCAGCAGCAGGCCCGCCGTGGTGGTGGCCTTGTTGCCGAACCGCTCGACCAGCAGCCGGGCGCGCGGTGCGAAGATCAGCTGGGCGAGGGCGAGCGGCAGCATCAGGACGCCGGACTCCAGCGGGGAGTAGCCGCGCACGCTCTGGGTGTAGAAGACGCCGAAGAACGTGACGCCCATCAGCGCGAAGAAGACCAGCGCGATGGCGCCCATGGCGGCCGAGAAGACCTTGTTCCTGAAGTAGGTGACGTCCAGCGACGGGTGGTCGCTGCGCTTCTCGTAGAGGACGAACGCGGCCAGGACGAGGATTCCGGCGACGATCGTGGCGAGCACCTTGGCGTCGGTGAAGTCGGCCAGCTCGCCCCCCTTGATGATGCCGTAGACCAGCAGCACCAGGCCGACGACGGAGAGGACCACGCCGATCGGGTCCAGGCGGCCGGGACTGGGGTCGCGGGAGTCGGGCACCAGCCAGGTCATCAGCACCAGCGCGACGATCACGATCGGCACGTTGACGAAGAAGACCGAGCCCCACCAGAAGTGGTCGAGGAGCGCGCCGCCGGTGATCGGGCCGATGGCGATGGCGAGGCCGACACCGCCCGCCCAGATGCCGATCGCCTTGGGCTGCTCGTCGCGTTCGAAGACGTTCATGAGCACGGCGAGGGTGGCCGGCATGACGAAGGCCGCGCCGAGCGCCATCAGCGCGCGGAAGGCGATCAGCTGCCCCGGGGAGCCGGACTCGGCGGCGAGCGCGGAGCCGATGCCGAACACGGCGATGCCGCCGAGCAGGACCTTCTTGCGGCCGACGCGGTCGCCGACGAGTCCGGCGGTGAACAGCAGGCCGGCGAAGACGAGGGTGTAGGCGTTGATCGCCCACTCGATCTCACTCTGGGTGGCGCCGAGGCCGATCGGCGCGGGGGTGGAGATGGTCTTGATGGCGACGTTCAGGATCGAGTTGTCGAGCACCACGATCAGCAGGCTCAGCATCAACACGCCGAGGATCGCCCAGCGGCGCCGGTGCACCGCTTCCGGTATCCGGGAGGCAGGGACGGGACTTGTCATGGGTCCGAGCCTAGAACCATTTCGATACGGAACCGTCTCGTATCTTATTTTCTTTACCAAGGCCTTACACGTTTCGGCCATGGGTGGGGATCACAGGGGCCCCCTCTGGTCGTGACTGGCACGAGGTGCCACCATGGAGACGATCCGGGGACGCCGTGAGGGCGCCTCGAGATGACTGAAGGAGCCGTTGCCATGACGCAGCTTTCGGCTGCCCAGAACAAGCCTTCCGACGGCAGCAAGGCGCTGTACGGGGGGAAGGGCACTCGCCGCATCACGGTCCGCGACATCGCCCTCGCCAAGGAGCGTGGCGAGAAGTGGCCCATGCTCACCGCCTACGACGCGATGACCGCGTCCGTCTTCGACGAGTCCGGGATCCCGGTGATCCTCGTCGGTGACTCGGCGGGCAACTGTCACCTCGGGTACGAGACCACCGTGCCCGTCACCCTCGACGAGATGACCCTGCTCTCGGCGGCCGTCGTACGCGGGACGAACCGCTCGCTGATCGTCGGCGACCTGCCCTTCGGCTCCTACCAGGAGGGCCCGGTGCAGGCGCTGCGCTCGGCGACCCGGCTGGTGAAGGAGGCCGGCGTCGGGGCGGTCAAGCTGGAGGGCGGCGAGCGCTCGCACGAGCAGATCCGGCTGCTGGTGGAGTCCGGCATCCCGGTGATGGCCCACATCGGCCTGACCCCGCAGTCCGTCAACGCGATGGGCTACCGCGTGCAGGGCCGGGGCGAGGAGGCGGCGCAGCAGCTGCTGCGCGACGCCAAGGCCGTGCAGGACGCGGGCGCGTTCGCGGTCGTGCTGGAGCTGGTGCCGGCGGAGCTGGCCGCCGAGGTGACGCGCGTGCTGCACATCCCGACGGTGGGCATCGGCGCCGGTTCCGAGACGGACGCGCAGGTCCTCGTGTGGACCGACATGCTGGGGCTGACCTCCGGCCGGGTGCCGAAGTTCGTCAAGAAGTACGCGAACCTGCGCGAGGTCATGGGGAACGCGGTCAAGGAGTTCGCCGAGGACGTCGTCGGCGGCACGTTCCCGCTGGAGGAGCACTCCGTCCACTAGACCACTGCGGCAACACCGCCGGCAGCCCGTCGATCTTCCCCCGTCGACGGGCTGCCGCCTTTTCCGGGGCGGGTCCGCGGGCCCGTCCGCGGCCCTGTCGGCGGGCTGTCGGTGAGGTGTCGGCCGGCTGTCGGTGGTTTGTCGGCGGGCCCTGGCACCGTCTTCGGCATGACGCGAATCGATGACAACCCCGCCGGCGAGCGCCCCGCCGTGACCGTACGGGGGCTGGTCAAGCACTACGGCGAGACCAAGGCGCTGGACGGAGTCGACCTGGACGTCCGGCAGGGCACCGTGATGGGTGTGCTCGGACCGAACGGCGCCGGCAAGACCACCCTCGTGCGCATTCTGTCCACCCTGATCACCCCGGACGCCGGAGAGGCCCTCGTGGCCGGCTACGACGTCGTACGGCAGCCCCGGCAGCTGCGCCGGGTGATAGGCCTGACCGGCCAGTACGCCTCCGTGGACGAGAAGCTGCCCGGCTGGGAGAACCTCTACCTGATCGGCCGGCTGCTGGACCTGTCCCGCAAGGACGCCCGGCTCCGCGCCGACGAACTGCTGGAGCGGTTCTCCCTCACCGAGGCCGCCAGGCGCCCGGCGAGCACGTACTCCGGCGGTATGCGGCGGCGGCTGGACCTCGCCGCCTCCATGATCGGCCGGCCCGCTGTGCTGTACCTGGACGAGCCGACCACCGGGCTCGACCCCCGCACCCGCAACGAGGTGTGGGACGAGGTGAAGGCGATGGTCGGCGACGGCGTCACCGTGCTGCTCACCACGCAGTACATGGAGGAGGCCGAGCAGCTCGCCTCCGAACTCACCGTCGTGGACCGCGGCAAGGTCATCGCCAAGGGCGGCATCGAGGAGCTGAAGGCCCGCGTCGGCGGCCGCACCCTCAGGGTGCGCCCGGTGGACCCGCTCCAGCTGCGGCCGCTCGCCGGGATGCTGGACGAGCTGGGCATCACCGGCCTCGCGACCACCACCGTGGACAACGAGACCGGGACGCTGCTGGTGCCAATCCTCAGCGACGAGCAGCTGACCGCCGTCGTCGGCGCGGTCACCGCGCGCGGCATCACGCTCTCCTCCATCACCACCGAACTGCCCAGCCTGGACGAGGTGTTCCTGTCCCTCACCGGCCACCGCGCCAGTGCCCCGCAGGACTCCGTGCCCACCGAAGACCGCCAGGAGGTCGCCGTATGAGCACCGCCACCCTGTCCCCGGCCGCCGCGGCCACCGCGAAGGCGGACACCCCGATCCCGGTGCGGGCCCATCTGCGGCACACCGGCGCGCTGATCCGCCGCAACCTGCTGTGGATCCGGCAGGACCCGGAGTCGATGTTCGACGCCATCCTGTTCCCGGTCGTCTTCACCCTGCTGTTCGTGTAC
This sequence comes from Streptomyces albidicamelliae, assembly GCF_025642175.1. Taxonomy (NCBI): domain Bacteria; kingdom Bacillati; phylum Actinomycetota; class Actinomycetes; order Kitasatosporales; family Streptomycetaceae; genus Streptomyces; species Streptomyces albidicamelliae. Next base: position 2,721,806 of record NZ_CP106795.1, read on the forward strand.
GTCTTCGGCGGCTCCATCGGGCAGTCGCTGGGCGGCGGCCAGGAGCGGTACGTCCAGTACGTCATCCCCGGCCTCATGGCCATGATGGGCATGAACATGGCCCAGGGCGTGGGCACCGGCTTCAACCAGGACTTCAACTCCGGTGTCATGGACCGCTTCCGCTCGCTGCCCATCGGGCGCGGCTCCGTCCTCTTCGCGAAGATCGCGGTGGAGATGATGCGGATGCTGTTCGCGACCTGCGTGCTGATGGTGGTCGCCGTCCTCGTGGGCTATGACATCAAGCACTGGTCCGGCCTGCTGGCCTCGATCGGGCTGTCCGCGGTGTTCGGCTCGGCGCTGATGTGGGTCTTCCTGACCCTCGGCGTGATGATGAAGAGCGCGCAGTCGGTGCAGGCCATGGGCTTCCTGGTGCTGATGCCGCTCCAGTTCGGCTCGTCGATCTTCGCGCCCACCGCGTCCATGCCGGGCTGGCTCCAGTCGTTCACCGACTACAACCCGCTGTCCGCGCTGGCCGACACCGCGCGCGGCCTGATGGAGGGCGGTCCGGTCGCCCACGACCTGTGGGTCACCCTCATCTGGTCGGTCGGACTCACCGCGGTCATGGCGCCGGTCGCGATCCACAAGTTCCGCACCAAGGCCTGACCCGCCGGGACGGTCAGATCAGGGCGGTGGCCTCCACGAGGGAGAGGCCACCGCCCTCGGCGTACGCGGCCTCGTACGCGGGGCCGTCGAGTTCCTCCCGGATCCGGGCCTCGGTCATGTCGTACAGCCGGCGCTCCACCCCGGACAGCCCGTGGCCGGGCGGCAGGAAACGCATGGCGGCGGCCAGGCAGCGGGCCGCGTCGGCGGCCCGGACGCCCCCGTCGACGCGGGCCAGGGCCATCGCGGCGATGGTGAGGCAGATCGAGTTCATGTGCGGGGTGATGGCCTCCGACAGCGGGTCGGTGGCGAGCCGGAGCGCCCTGCGCACCCGGGGCAGCGCCTCCTCGCTCCGGTCGTCGAGGGCGTCCAGCCAGGCCTCCTGGCCGAGGATGATCGCGTCGAACACGACGAAGTGCGCGATCTTGAACTCCTCGCGCATCAGCCGGAGTTGCTCCCGGCCCTCGTCGATCCGTCCGGTCAGGCCGAGCCAGCAGGCGAGGAACAGCCGGGCGGCGGGCATCGCCTCGTTGTGGAGGCTGTCCCGGCTGGCGATGACCTCGCGCAGCAGGCGCTCGCCGCGCTCCAGCTCGCCCGACTCCATGAGCACGCTGCCCAGGCGGGAGCGCAGCACGGCCATCTGGGCGCGCGCGCCGAGGCGTTCGGCGTGGTCGATGGCCGCCTGGTAGTCGGCGGCGGCCTCACCGAAGGCACCCTTGCGCTCGCGGGCCTCCCCGCGGGCGGACAGCGCCTCCGCGGTGCCCCAGTCGTCGCCGAGGCGGCGGTACATCTCCAGGGCCTCGTCCGCGTCCCGGGTGGCGTCGCCGGCCCAGGCGGTGCGGTTGGCGAGGAGGTTGGCGCGCATCTGCAGGGCGCCGGCCAGCTCCCACTCGTAGCCCGGGGTGGCCCGGCAGGTCCGCACGGCCGCGTCGATGATGTCCCGCAGCCGTTCCAGGCCGTTGGTCAGCATCTCGGCGAAGAACCACAGCATGCCCGGGGCCCGGCAGGTCTGCGGCAGGCCCGGCTCGTAGACCTGGGTGATGATGCGCAGCTTCTCCTTCGCCTCGGGGGTCTGCCAGGCCTCCATCTCGGTGTCCATCATGGCGAGATGGGCCAGGTGGACACCGCGCCGGGCCTCCAGCAGGACCTCGCCCTCGTAGGGCGGCGGGGTGTCGGTGACGCGCCGCCACACCGGGCGGGCGCGCCGGACGGGTTCGGTGAACGGGTCCGGGCCGAGCGGCATCACCTCCTTGCACCAGGCGCGCACTTCGAGGCGCTGGTCGCGCATCTGCCAGAACCACTGGAGGGACAGCGTCAGGCACAGCGCCTCCTGCTCGTCGCGCAGGGCGACGGCGTGCCGCAGGGCGGTGCGCAGGTTCTCGTACTCCGTCTGGATCCGGTCGATGGCCGTGCGCTGCTCGGAGCCGCGCAGCAACGGGTCGGTCGTGCGGGCGAGTTCGCGGTAGTACGTGAGGTGGGCGCGCTCGGCGCCGGTGCGCTGCCCGGCCTCGTCGAGCCGTTCGGAGGCGTACTCGGCGACGGTCTCCAGGAGCCGGTAGCGCATCCCGCCCCGGGCCGCGGGGGCGGCCACCACCAGGGACTTGTCGACCAGGGAGCCGAGCGCGTCCAGGGCGACCGGGCCGCACACGGCCTCGGCGGCGGCGAGGTCGCAGCCGCCGGCGAAGACGGACAGCCGGGCGAGCACCTCGCGTTCGTCCGCGTCCAGCAGGTCCCAGGACCAGTCCACGACGGCACGGAGGGTCTGCTGGCGGGGCAGCAGGGTGCGGCTGCCGGAGGTGAGGAGCCGGAAGCGGTCGTCGAGCCGGTCGGCTATCTGCCGGGGGGTGAGCATGCGGAAGCGGGCCGCCGCGAGTTCGATGGCGAGGGGCAGTCCGTCGAGGCGCCGGCAGATCTCGGCGCACGCCTCGGGGTCCTCCTCGACGAGGAAGCCGGGCCGGGCGGCCGCTCCGCGCTCGGCGAGCAGCCGCAGCGCGACGGGCTCGGGCAGCGGCTCCACCGGGCGCACCAGCTCGCCGGGCACCCCGAGGGGTTCGCGGCTGGTGGCGAGGACGGTCAGGTCGGGGCAGCGGGCCAGCAGCCGGTCGGTCAGGCGCGCGGCGGCCTCGACGACGTGCTCGCAGTTGTCGAGGATGATCAGCATCCGGCGCCGGGCGCAGTGCTCCACGAGCCGTTCGAGGGGGTCGTCGTGCCGGTCGGAGACGGCGCGCATGGTGTCGGCGCCGGCACCGTGCAGCACGGTCTCGCGGGCGCCGATCGCGGTGAGCACGGCCTGTGCCACGGCCTCCGGGTCGTCCACGGGCGCGAGCTCGGCCAGCCACACCCCGTCCCGGACGGTGTGCCGCACCGCCTCGGCGGCCTCCTGGGACAGCCGCGTCTTCCCGGCGCCGCCGGGCCCGAGCAGGGTGACGAGGCGGGCCGCGGCGAGGTCGGCGCCGATGGCCTCGATGTCGGCTTCCCGGCCGACGAAGGAGGTGAGGCGGGCAGGCAGGTTGCCGGGCCGCGGTTGCGGTGCCGCCTCCGGCGTCGGCTCCGGGGGCGTGGCGTTCAGCAACTCGGCGTGCAGGGTGCGCAGTTCCGGGCCTGGGTCGGAGCCGAGCCGGTCCGCGAGCAGTCGTCGTACGTCCTCGTAGCCGGCGAGTGCCTGGGCCGGGCGGCCGGCGTCCCGCAGGGCGCGCAGCCGCAGCGCCTGCAGCGGCTCGTCCAGCGGATGGCCGTCGCACAGGGCGGTCAGCTCGGGCAGCGACTGCTCGGCCTGCCCGAGGGCGAGGGCGGCCGTGTGCCGGGCGCGCAGGGCGTCGAGACGGCGGGTCTCCCAGCGGGCCGCCTCGGCGGTGTGGCCGGGCAGGTCGGCGAGGACCGGGCCGTGCCACAGGGCGAGGGCGTCGTCGAGGACGACGGCGGCCTTGGCGGGGTCGCCGTCGGCGAGGGCGCGCAGACCGTCGCCGGTCAGCCGGTCGAAGCGGGTGAGGTCGACGTCGTCGGGCGCGGCGGTGAGCCGGTAGCCGCCGTCCACGGAGGCGACGGCGTCCGCGCCGAGGACCCGCCGCAGCCGGCCGACGAGCGCCTGGAGCGCGCCGCCGGCGTCGGCGGGCGGGTCGGTGTCCCACACCTCGTCGACCAGGACGGCGACCGGCACGGTCCGGCCGGCCCGGAGCGCGAGCACGCTCAGCAGGGCACGCAGGCGTGCCCCGCCGACCGGGACGGGCGTGCCGTCGGGGCGGACGGCCTGGGTGGTGCCGAGCAGGCGATAGCGCACGGGGTCCATTGTCTCCGGAGCGGTCAGGGGCGGTCGCCGGGTTCGTCCGGCTTGGCGTCGGCTGTCGGCCGGGGAAGGTCCACGGATCCCGTGGCGTCGAGTGTGACGACGGCGCCCACGGTACGCCGGACCCGGTACGGCACCTGCCGCGGCGGCGGCTCCTCGTCCTCCTCGAACCACTTGGGGCAGGCGTCGACGGGCTCCAGCGTCCGGCCGTCGGGGACCTCCTCCAGGCGGCGCCCGGCGGGCCGCGGGACCAGCGTGCCGGGTTCCGGCTCGGGGTGGTCGACGGCGAGCGGATCGTGCCGGGCCAGGTACTCCTGGTGCACCAGCTCGACGGCGTGCACACGGCCGACGGTGGCCCGGTCGGGTCCGCCGTGGTTCTCCACCCACGCCTCGGCGCCGTGCCCGGCGTTCCGGCGGCGGTCCTTGCGGCGGTAGGGCACCAGCCGCCACGCGACCTCGTCGCCCACCGCGAACGGTGTGCCGCAGCATTCCATCTGCCAGTCCTCGTAGAACACCCTCATCCGTGGCATCCCTTCACCTTCCAGGAACCGCGCGGCCACCGCGAGACGTTTTCCCCATGTGTCCGCGGCCGGTACGGTCGCAGTCCCCGACCGTCCCCGCCCGGACAGGAGCTTCCATGACCACCGCCACCACCCGCCACGGCGAGCGACGGGTCAGTCCCGTGTTCGTGGGGATCCTGGCCGTGACGGCGGTGACCGGCTGGGCCACGTGGACGGGGTTCGCCGCGCAGCCGGGCATCGCGGTGTTCCTGTTCGTGACCGCGGCCTGGATCGTCTCCCTGTGCCTGCACGAGTACGCGCACGCGCGCACGGCTCTGCACAGCGGGGACATCACGGTCGGCGCGAAGGGCTACCTCACGCTGAACCCGCTGAAGTACACGCACGCGCTGCTGAGCATCGTGCTGCCGGTGCTGTTCGTGATCATGGGCGGGATCGGTCTGCCGGGCGGTGCGGTGTTTATCGAGCGCGGCCGCATCCGGGGCCGCTGGCGGCACAGCCTGATCTCGGCGGCGGGCCCGCTGACGAACGTCCTGTTCGCGGTGGTGTGCACGGCGCCGTTCTGGCTGCACGCGCTGGACGGCGTCCCCCGCGACTTCCGGTACGCGCTGGCGTTCCTCGCGCTGCTCCAGGTGACGGCGGCGATCCTGAACTTTCTGCCGGTCCCGGGTCTGGACGGCTACGGCGTGCTCGAGCCGTGGCTGTCGTACCAGGTGAAGCGGCAGGTGGAGCCGTTCGCGCCGTTCGGCCTGCTGTTCGTGTTCGCGCTGCTGTGGGTGCCGTCGGTCAACAGCGCGTTCTTCGACGTGATCGACACGATCCTGCGCGGACTGGGCATCGACGTGCTCGACCGGTACTGCGGTCAGGAGCTCTACCGGTTCTGGCAGGGCACCCCGGAGAACTGCGCGCTCAGCCGGTGACCGAGCCGCCCTGCCCGCCGGCCCGGCCGCGCTTCACGTAGTACCAGGTCATGTTGGACGACAGGCCCGCCAGCAGCACCCAGACGATCCCCAGCCAGCTGCCCTGGACGAACGAGACGACCGCCGCGGCCACGGCCAGGACGCAGACGGCGAGGGTGTAGAGGGCGATGCGGGGCATGAGGGCTCGGCTCCTTGCGGGGGACACTGCTTCGACGACCAGTGTCCCCCATGTCCCGCGCCGCCCCGCCCGTGGCTCACACGTCGGTGACGCGGAGCCCGGCGTGCGCCTTGTACCGGCGGTTGACGGAGATCAGGTTCGCCACCAGCGACTCGACCTGGTGGGCGTTGCGCAGCCGGCCCGCGAAGACGCCGCGCATGCCGGGGACACGCCCGGCGAGCGCCTGCACGATCTCCACGTCGGCGCGCTCCTCGCCGAGCACCATCACGTCGGTGTCGATCCGCTCGATCTCCGGGTCCTGGAGCAGGACGGCCGACAGGTGGTGGAAGGCGGCGGCGACCCGCGAGTCCGGCAGCAGGGCCGCGGCCTGCTCGGCGGCGCTGCCCTCCTCCGGCTTGAGCGCGTAGGCGCCCTTCTTGTCGAAGCCGAGCGGGTTGACGCAGTCCACGACGAGCTTGCCGGCCAGCTCCTCGCGCAGCGACTTCAGGGTGTCGCCGTGGCCCTCCCACGGCACGGCGACGATCACGATGTCGCTGCGGCGCGCGGTCTCGGCGTTGTCGGCGCCCTCGACGCCGTGGCCGAGCTCGTCGGCGGCGGCCCGGGCACGCTCGGCGGCCCGGGAGCCGATGATCACCTTCTGCCCGGCGCGGGCGAGCCGGTGGGCGAGGCCCTTGCCCTGCGGTCCGGTGCCGCCCAGCACGCCGACGACGTACCCGGAGACGTCGGGCAGGTCCCAGGGGTCCTTGGCGGGGGCCTTCTGTGCGCTGTCGCTAGAGGTCATGGGCCCGACTCTACGTCCGTGTCCGGGCCCGCACCGGGTCAGGTCAGCCGGTGCACGGGGACCCGGCGGAAGGTGATCGTCTCGTACGCGCCGAAGTCTCCCGTCTCGTACAGCAGCCCGACCGTGTGCCGGTCGACGCGGACCAGGTCGGAGTAGGCGGCGGGCAGCCCGTCGACGGTGAACGCCGGGCGCCAGGTGGTGCCGCCGTCGGCGGAGGCGCGCAGGGTCATCAGGGCGCGGGCGGCGGGGTCGGCCGGGCCGGAGAACAGCAGCAGGTCGGGGTCGCGGAGCTGGAGGACGGAGGCCTCGCAGACCGGGGCGGCGAGGCCGGCCTGCGGACGGAAGGGCTTGACGAGGGTCCTGCCGCCGTCCCGGGAGTGGGCGTCGGCGCGGTTGCCGGGCGCGGGAGAGTCGTTGCGGGTGTTGAAGTAGACACGGCCGTCGGGGAGTTCGGCGGCGGTGGTCTCGTTGACGTTGACGTAGCCGTCGGTGTTCTCGTCCAGGTAGCCGAGGTACCAGCTCGCGCCGCGGTCGTCGCTGAGCAGGCAGTGGCCGCTGTTGTACTTCGCCTCCGCGCCGGTGTCGGTGCCGGTGGGCGGCAGGGTGTGGTTGGCCGGGACGAGGACGCGGCCGGAGCGCAGTTGGATCGCGTGCCCGGGGGTGGTGGCGTACCAGCGCCAGCCGGGTTTCTTCACGCGGGCGGTGATCTCCCTGGGCGCGGACCAGGTGACGCCGTCGTCGTCGCTGTGCCCCACCCAGACCCGGCGTCCGTCGGCGTCCTTCACCTGTCCGCGCAGGATGGCGGCCTCCGTGGCGCCGGCCGCGGCGCGGACGTGCACGAGCAGGACGCGGCCGGTGTCCAGGACGACGGGGGCGGGGTTGCCGGCGAGGTTCCCGCCGTTGCTCGCGGCGACCCGCAGCGGGCCCCAGGTGCGGCCGCCGTCGGTGGAGCGTTTCAGCACGATGTCGATGTGCCCGTGGTCGGCGGCGGAGTCCACGCGGCCCTCGCAGAAAGCGAGGAGGGTCCCGGCGCCGGTGGCGACGACCGCGGGGATGCGGAAGCTGGCGTATCCCTCGCGGCCCGCGCGGAAGGGGACGGTCACGTCGGTCATCGGGCGGCTCCTCACACGTACGGCAACGGTCCGTCCCCCATCCCCGGGTCGGGCGAATTCGGGGTGAACTCCGCGTCACAAGTGTCCGGTTGCGGCAGTATGCGGTCACATGGACGCCGTACGGGTCGCGTTGCTGCGGGAAGTGCTGGCCGGAACCGAGTGGCTGGGCGCCACCCGGCGGTTCGCGGGGGTGCTGCGCGGATCGGTGGTCGCGCACGGCGGCGGGCTGCTGCTGGTGGGCACACCCGACCACGAGCCCTGGCACCTGGCGGCGCACCTGGTGGACGAGGCGGCCTGGTCGGGTACGCCCGAGCTGGCGCCCACCCTCGTACGCCATCACGCACGTCCCTCCGACCCCGCGCACCTGGCGGTCGGTCCTGGCCGGATCGCGGCGGCGCGGCGCGGGGAGACCCTGCTGGTCGTGGCACCGGAGGAGCCGGCCGCGCTGCTGGAGCGGGTGCACGACGCCCGGCGGGCCGGGGTCAAGGTGCTGGCGCTGGGCGCGGGCGGCGGTGAGCTCGCGGCGATGGCGCACGACACGCTGGCCGTGCCGGAGGGCGCGGAACTGGACCTGGACACCGTGCAGCACCTGGTCAGCGCGGCGGCGGGCGAGAACGCGGGCTCCCCGCGGCCCGGCCGGGGCCTGCGCGACCGGCTGTCGCGGCTGGCGGAGATCCTGACGGCCCCGCCGCCCGCCCCCTGGTGACGTCCCCCGCGCCCCGGTGCGCGGGAAAAGCGGTTGCCCGGCGGTTCCGGCCGCACGAGCATGCACCGGTGACCCGAGCTCTCCTCCCCGATCTGTCCCCCTGGAAGGCCTCCGCGGACTTCCGGCGGCTCTGGAAATCCGGGTTGATCAGCAATTTCGGCAGTTTCCTGACCTTCGTCGCGCTCCCCGTCCAGCTGAAGGAGCTGACGGGGTCCGCGGCGGCCGTGGGGGCGATCGGCGCCGTGGAGCTGCTGCCGCTCGTCGTGTGCGGGCTGTACGGCGGCGCGCTCGCCGACGCCCTCGACAAGCGCGGGCTCATCGTGTGGACGGAGGCGGGCCAGGGTCTGCTCAGCGTGGTCCTGCTGGTCAACGCCCTGCTGCCGGGGCCCGCGGTGTGGCCGCTGTACGCGGTCGCCGCGCTGTCCTCCGCGCTGGTCTCCGTCCAGCGGCCCGCCCTGGACTCGCTGTGGCCCCGGATCGTCGCGCACGACGACATGCCGGCCGCGGCCTCGCTGAACTCGCTGCGCTGGACCGTCGGCGGGGTCGCCGGACCGGCGCTCGCGGGCGTGGTCGTCGCCTACGCGGGCCTGGGCTGGGCGTACGCGGCCGATCTGCTGACGTTCGCCGTGTCGCTGGCGTACGTCCTGCGGATCGCCCCCTCCCCGGCGTCCCACGAGGCGGCGAAGCCGAATCTGCGGGCCGTCGCGGAGGGCGCCCGGTACGCGTGGAGCCGCAAGGAACTCCTCGGCACCTACGTCGTCGACCTGGCGGCGATGTTCCTGGCCATGCCGCTCGCCGTGCTGCCGTTCCTCGCCGACGAGCTGCACGCCGAGTGGGCGCTCGGGCTGATGTACGCGGCCCTGCCGGCCGGGGCCCTGGTGGTCAGCCTGACCAGCGGCTGGACCTCGCGGGTGCACCGGCACGGGCTCATGGTGGTGCTCTCGGCGGCCGGCTGGGGGCTGGCGGTCGCCGCGGCCGGGATCTGCGGCAGCGTCTGGCTCGTCCTGCTCCTCCTCACCGTCGGCGGCGGCTTCGACATGGTGAGCGGGGTCTTCCGGGCGGCCATGTGGAACCAGACGATCCCGGACGAGCTGCGCGGCCGGCTCGCCGGGATCGAACTGCTCTCGTACTCGGTCGGCCCGCAGCTGGGCCAGGTGCGGGCGGGTGGTCTCGCCGCCTGGGCCGGGGTGCGGGCGTCGGTGTGGTCCGGCGGACTGGCCTGCGCGGGCGTGATGGGCCTGCTGGCGCTCTGCCTGCCCGGCCTCATGTCCTACGACGCGCGGACCAACGCGCACGCCGTACGGATGCGCGAGCGGCGCGCCGCCACCGAGGTGTGACCGGCGCCCGCCCGCCACCCCGGACGGGCGGAAGGACGGGCGGCCCGGGCGGACGGCGACGCGGGATCAGTTCTCGTCGGCGTTCCCCCCGGCGGAGGCGTCGTGCCACCGCGGGTCGTTCTCCCACTGCAGGTTGCGCTCGGCGGCGGTCTCCATCGCGTGCCGCGCCTCCTCCGGGCTGGAGTACGGTCCGAAGCGGTCCTTGCCCGGGCAGTCCGGGCCCTCCTCGACCTTCTTGTGCTCCAGGCAGTAGTACCACTCGCCCGGCTTGCCGGCGGTGCGCTTCTTGAACAAGGCCATGGACAGCTCCTCTCGCCACCGACATGTTCCCCCATGTCCGCTGGATAGACTCGCTGGCATGTCTGGCCAGTCGCTGCTCGTCCCAGGGGAGCTGTCCCCCACCCGTTCCGTGCCCGGAAACATCCGCCGGCCCGAGTACGTCGGCAAGCCCGCGCCGACGCCGTACACCGGGCCGGAGGTGCAGACCCCGGAGACCGTCGAGGCCATGCGGACCGCGGGACGCATCGCCGCGCGGGCGATGGAGGAGGCCGCGCGGATCATCGCGCCCGGCGTCACCACGGACCAGCTGGACAAGGTCGCCCACGACTACATGTGCGACCACGGGGCCTACCCGTCCACGCTCGGCTACCGCGGTTTCCCGAAGTCGCTGTGCACCTCGGTGAACGAGGTCATCTGCCACGGCATCCCGGACTCGACGGTCCTGCGGGACGGTGACATCGTCAATCTGGACGTGACCGCGTACATCGGCGGTGTGCACGGCGACAACAACGCCACCTATCTCGTCGGTGACGTCGACGACGAGTCCCGGCTGCTGGTGGAGCGCACCCGCGAGTCCCTCGACCGGGCGATCAAGGCCGTGAAGCCCGGCCGGCAGATCAACATCATCGGCCGGGTCATCGAGTCGTACGCCAAGCGCTTCGGTTACGGCGTCGTCCGTGACTTCACCGGCCACGGCATCAACTCGTCCTTCCACTCGGGGCTGATCATCCCGCATTACGACAGCCCGCACGCCACGACGGTCATGCAGCCGGGCATGACGTTCACGATCGAGCCCATGCTCACCCTCGGCTCCCACGAGTACGACATGTGGGACGACGGCTGGACGGTCGTGACGAAGGACCGCAGGCGCACGGCCCAGTTCGAGCACACGCTGGTGGTGACGGAGACGGGCGCGGAGATCCTGACCCTCCCCTGACCTCACCCGTAGCCCGACCTCGCCCGCGCGCCGGGCGGAGCCCGCTCCCTGCCGGGAGCGGGCCTTCTCTTGTACGCTTTTACCGACACGCTGTCGGCAAAGTTACCGACACGAGGTCGGGAAAGACATTGACTTAGGTTAGCCTTACCTTAGAGGATGTGGCTCATGGACTCCTTCTCGTCCCTCATCCGCACCGCGTCGCACGCACAGCACGCGGAGGCGGAGAACTCGGCGTTCATGAGCGATCTGCTGGGCGGCCGGCTCGGCGTGGACGCGTACGCCCGCTACACCGAGCAGCTCTGGTTCGTGTACGAGGCGCTGGAGAGCGCGGCCGAGCACCTGACGGCCGACGCGGTGGCCGGTCCGTTCGTCCGGCCGGAACTGCTGCGGCTGCCCGCGCTGGAGCGGGACCTGGCCCATCTGCGCGGCCCCGGCTGGCGGGCGGGCCTGAGCGCCCTGCCGGCGACGCGGGCGTACGCGGACCGGGTGCGCGAGTGCGCGGAGCGCTGGCCCGGCGGTTACGTCGCCCACCACTACACGCGCTACCTGGGCGACCTGTCGGGCGGTCAGATCATCCGCGACCGGGCGGAGAAGACCTGGGGGTTCGCCAGGAAGGGCGACGGCGTCCGCTTCTACGTCTTCGAGGAGATCGCCAACCCGGCGGCGTTCAAGCGCGGTTACCGGGAGCTGCTGGACGCGATAGGGGTGGACGACCTGGAGCGGCAGCGGGTCGTGGGCGAGTGCAGGCGGGCGTTCGCACTGAACACCGCCGTCTTCCGGGCGCTGGGCGAGGAGTTCACGCTGTCCGCGTGAGCCGCCGCCCGGCCGGGAGCGACCGGGCCCCCCTCGGCGCGAAGGGCGCGCGCAAGGGGGCCGGGGCCGGGTCAGCGCAGGTAGTCGCTGCAGTGGGCGCCGCTCCAGGCGATGTGGTTGGTGGCGGAGGTGAGTTCGCCGGCGTACGGGCTGCAGACGGCGTCGTCGTCTTCCCGGGTGTCGAGACCGGCGGCGCCGGCCGCCGTCGCGCCGGTGGCGGCAAGGGCGGCGGCGAGGACGGTCGCGGCCAGCACAGAACGGATGCGCATGGTGCTCCTCTCGGGGAGGCTATGTGGTCATGCCCAGAGGTCCCCGTTCGACACGGCCCGCACACGCGGGTCCACCCGAACGGAGCCTCGCACGATCACCCGGGCGCCGGTGCCGGTCAGCGCTCCAGGTGGACGCGGCCGCCGACCTCGGTCCAGCCGTGCGGCTGGGGGGCGGTGAGGATCTGCGAGCCCCTGCCCTGGGTGATGTTCAGCGCCCGGCCGAGCCGGTCGGTGAGCAGCAGGGCGGCGGCGCCGGTCGCCTCGTCCTCGTCGACGCCGTCGCCCCGGCCGGGGAAGGCGCGGGCGCGGACCCGGCCGGCCGCCTCGTCCTCCCAGGCCCAGGCGTAGAGCCACTCCCCCGGCGGCGGCACGTCGAGCGCGTCGACCTCGGCGGCGCTCGCGTACTGGCGCAGGGTGCGCGGCGGGACCCACTCGGCGCGGGCCTCGATCCAGCTGAACTCGCCGTCGAGACGGACTCCGACGACTCCCGCGGGGGTGACCAGTTCGGGCACGTCGAGCAGCCAGGCGGTGCCGACGCAGGGGTGACCGGCGAAGGGCAGGCGCAGCGTGGGGGTGTAGATGTCGATCACCCCGCGCTCCGGGTCGTCCACGAAGACGGTCTCGCTGAAGCCGAGCTTGGCGGCCAGTTCCTGCCGGTCGCCCCGCTCGGGCAGTACCGAGCCGTCACGGACGACGCCCAGCTCGTTGCCGTAGCCGCCGTTCGGTCCGCAGAAGACGCGGAGCACGTCGTAGTCAGTCACCGGTGCATTCAAACATCGCGGCACGCGCGGGCGCCCGGGGATCCCCGGCGCGCGGACGACCCCCTTGACCGTCCCTTTACCCCCCTGTGGCGTCGGCTTTGAGCCGTCGCGATCAAGCCGTGTCTGTGATTTTTCCGTGAGAGCTGAATCACCACCCCGAGGGGTAGTGGTGAGGTAAGCCTCATGTAAGTTAGGGCAGCCTCACCGAATCAGATCCGCTTGGAGCCTGCATGCGAGCCGTCCGACTGACCGTCACCGCCGCCGTCACCACGGCCGCTCTGACCGCCCTCTCGGCCTGCACCGCCAAGAGCGACGCCAAGGACGGCGACGCCATCCAGGTCACCGCGGCGGACACCACGTGCGAGACCTCCAGCAAGACCGTGCCGGCCGGGCACGTCACGCTGAAGATAGAGAACAAGGGGTCCAGGGCCACCGAGGTCGAGATCGTCTTCCCCGACGACCGGATCGTCTCCGAGAAGGAGAACATCGGCCCCGGCACCAAGTACACGCTGACCGCCGAGGTGAAGGCCGGTTCGTACGAGATCGCCTGCCGTCCCGGCATGAAGGGCCACGGCGTCCGGCAGAAGCTGACCGTGACCGGCTCCGGCAAGACCGCCAAGCGCGACCCCAAGCTCGACCAGGCCGTCGCCGGCTACCGCCAGTACGCCCAGGACCAGGCCGACCGCACGGTGCCGCTCGCCGAGAAGTTCGCCGAGGCGATCAAGGCCGGCGACCTGGACGCCGCCAAGAAGGCCTACGCCCCCTCGCGTCTGGGCTGGGAGCGCACCGAGCCGGTCGCCGAGTCCTTCGGTGACATCGACCCGAAGACCGACACCCGCGCCGACGGCCTGGAGAAGGGCCAGAAGTGGACCGGCTGGCACCGGCTGGAGAAGGCCCTCTGGCAGGACGAGAAGATCGGCGCCGAGGAGAAGACCCTCGCCGGCCAGCTGGTGACCGACCTCGAGGACTGGCGGAAGCGGGTCGGCAAGGCCGAGATCACCCCGACCTCCATGGCCAACGGCGCCAAGGAGCTGCTGGACGAGGTCGCCACCGGCAAGGTCACCGGCGAGGAGGACCGCTACTCGCACACCGACCTGGTCGACTTCAAGGGCAACGTCGAGGGCGCGCAGAAGGCCTACGAGCTGCTGAAGCCCGTCGTCGCCAAGAACGACCCGGCGCTGACCGGCGAGCTGGACAAGCAGTTCACGGCGCTGAACGGCCTGCTGGACAAGTACCGCTCGGACAAGACCTCGTACGACTTCGTCTCCTACGACAAGGTCACCGAGGCCCAGCGCAAGGAGCTGCACGACTCGGTGAACGCACTCGCCGAGCCGCTGTCCAAGCTCGCCGCGGCGGTCGTGAAGTAACCGGGCCAGGGAGGGCGAAACGATGACGGAGACCCAGGGCGGCAGCCCTTCGCGCCGGGCACTGCTCGGCTGGGGCGGCCGGGCTCGCGCTCGGCGCCGCCGTGGCCGGCGGCGCGGTCGCGATGGCCGAGGCCGGCAACGACATGGACCCTGCGGCGGCCGAGGCCGGCGGCGCGGTGGAGTTCCACGGCGCCCACCAGGCGGGCATCGCCACCCCCGTCCAGGACCGGCTGCACTTCGCCGTGTTCGACGTGAAGACCGACGACCGCGACGCCTTCGTCCAGCTGCTGAAGGACTGGACGGCGGCGGCCCGGCGGATGACCGCGGGCAAGGCGGTCGGCGACGGCGCCTACGGCGGGCTCGCCGAGGCGCCCCCGGACGACACCGGCGAGGCCCTGGGCCTCAAGCCCAGCCGGCTGACCCTCACGATCGGCTTCGGGCCCTCCTTCTTCGAGAAGTTCGGCCTGCACGACCGGCGCCCCGAGGCCCTGGTGGACCTGCCGCAGTTCCCCGGCGACAACCTGGACAGGACCCGTACCGGCGGCGACCTGTGCGTCCAGGCCTGCGCCGACGACCCGCAGGTCGCCGTGCACGCGATCCGCAACCTCGCCCGCATCGGCTTCGGCAAGGTCGCCGTCCGCTGGTCGCAGCTGGGCTTCGGCAAGACCTCCTCGACCACCCCGGACGCGCAGACCCCGCGCAACCTGATGGGCTTCAAGGACGGCACCCGCAACATCGCGGGCACCGAGACCGACCGGCTGAAGAAGTTCGTGTGGGTCGGCGACGGCGACGGCACGGACTGGATGACCGGCGGGTCGTACCTGGTCGCCCGCCGCATCCGGATGAACATCGAGACCTGGGACCGCACCTCGCTGCAGGAGCAGGAGGACGTCTTCGGGCGGGACAAGCGCGAGGGCGCCGCCGTCGGCAAGGCCAAGGAGCACGACGCGCCGTTCCTGAAGGCGATGAAGCCGGACGCGCACGTGCGGCTCGCCCACCCCGACTCCAACGACGGGATCACGATCCTGCGCCGCGGCTACTCCTTCACCGACGGCACCGACGGCCTCGGCCGGCTCGACGCGGGCCTGTTCTTCCTCGCCTACCAGCGCGACGTGCGCAAGGGCTTCATCCCCCTGCAGCGCAGGCTCTCGGCGCAGGACGCGCTCAACGAGTACATCCAGCACGTGGGTTCGGCGGTCTTCGCGGTTCCCCCCGGCGTCCGGGACTCCGGCGACTGGTGGGGCCGCACGCTGTTCTCGAAGGAGGCGTAGCCCGTGTTCTCCAACTACCTGATCGGTCTGCGCGAGGGGCTGGAGGCCTCGCTCGTCGTCTGCATCCTGATCGCCTATCTGGTCAAGACCGGCCGCAAGGACGCCCTGCGGCCGATCTGGATCGGCATCGGCATCGCGATCGCCATCGCGATGGGCTTCGGCTGCGCCCTCGAATTCGGCTCGCAGGAACTGACGTTCCAGGCGCAGGAGGCACTCGGCGGCTCGCTGTCCGTCATCGCCGTCGGCCTGGTGACCTGGATGGTGTTCTGGATGCGGCGCACCGCCCGGCACCTGAGGTCGGAGCTGCACGGCAAGCTGGACGCGGCCCTCGCCATGGGCACGGGCGCGCTGGTGGCCACCGCGTTCCTCGCCGTCGGCCGGGAGGGCCTGGAGACCGCCCTGTTCGTGTGGGCGTCGGTGCACGCGGCCTCCGACGGCACCCCGCGCCCGCTGGTCGGCGTGGCCCTCGGCCTCGCCACGGCGGTACTCCTGGGCTGGCTGTTCTACCGGGGCGCCCTGAAGATCAACCTGGCCAGGTTCTTCACCTGGACCGGCGCCATGCTGGTCGTGGTCGCCGCGGGCGTGCTGGCGTACGGCTTCCACGACCTCCAGGAGGCCGGCTGGATCCCGGGCATCAACAAGCTGGCCTTCGACATCAGCGGCACGATCCCGCCGGACAGCTGGTACGGCACGCTGCTCAAGGGTGTCCTCAACTTCCAGCCCGACCCGACGGTCGTCCAGGTCACGGTGTGGCTGCTGTACCTGGTCCCGACGCTCGCGATCTTCTTCGCCCCGGTAGGGTTCGCCTCCGGGAAGGGGAAGGTTAAGGAGCCCGATGACCAGGGAACGCAGCCGTCGACGGCTTCGCAGGCGTAGCCGGAACGCACTCATAGCGGCCTCGCTGACCGCTTTGTCGCTGACGGCGAGTGGGTGTGTCGTCGTCCACGGGGAGCGGGTGAGACTTCCCGCCGCCACGCGCGCCGAGGCCGCCAAGGCGCTCGCCGCCTTCACCGACGCCTACAACAAGGCGGACAAGGCCTACGACAGCTCCCTGGACGCGCCCTATGTCACCGGCCCGCTGGCCGACATCGACGCCGCGCGGCTGAAGGCGGGCCACGCCAACAGCCCTTCGGGCAACGCGAACCACACGCCGCTGAAGCTGACCGACGCGAAGTTCACGATCCCGCGGAAGGCCGGCTGGCCCCGCTGGTTCGTCGCCGACGCCCGCGGCAACAAGGGCGGCGACTTCCGCTGGCTGCTGGTGTTCACCCGGGACGGCCTCGACGAGCGCTGGCGGGCGGCGTACCTGACGCTGGCCGCGCCCGGTTCGGTGCCGGAGTTCGCCACGGACGGGGACGGCTGGGCCGAGGCCGTGCCGGCCGACTCCGCGCGGCCGGCCGTCCCGCCGCAGGAGCTGAGCCGGTCGTACACGGCGTACCTGCAGAACGGCGGGAAGGGTTTCGCGGACGGCCGCAACACCAGCGGACTGCGCGCGGACCGCCGGAAGGCGGCCAAGAGGCCCGGTCTGGTACGGCAGTTCATCGACGAACCGCTCACCCACGGCGAGTACGCGCCGCTCGCGCTGCGCACCGCGGACGGCGGGGCGCTGGTGTTCTTCAGCACCCACCACTACGAGAAGCAGACCGCCGCCGCGGGGACCTCGGTGCCGGCCCCCAACAAGGACGTACGGGCCCTGACCAAGGGCGAGGTCAAGCAGTCCCTGACGCTGGAGTCCATCGCCAACCAGGTCGCCGTGGACCCGCTCGGCAGCGCTCCGGTGCGGGTGCTGGGACGGGTGCAGGGGCTCACGGCCGCCGAGGGCGAGTGAGCCGCCGGCCGTGCCTCAGTGGCGCAGCGGCCAGGCCGAGCCCGGCTGGTCGGCGGTCGCGCCGGCGTACCGGGCGCAGGCGTCGGTGAGCACCTCCAGCAGGCTCAGCGGGTCGGGCAGCGCGTGCTCGGGACCGCGCACCCAGCGCACCTCCCGGTCGTCACCGGGCAGCCGCGCGGGCGGTACGAGGACGTAGGAGCCGCGGCAGTGCCAGCGCAGCCCGGGGTGCTCGTCCATGGTCTCCGGGTGGCAGTCCAGCTCACAGGGCCACCACTCGTCCTCGTCCTCGGGGGTGCCGCGGGTGTGGGTGAAGAACAGCATGCGGCCGTCGTCGCTCTCGGCGACCGGGCCGACCTCGACACCGGCGCCGAGCAGCCGCTCCAGGGCCTCGCGGCCGGCCTCCAGGGGGACGTCCAGGACGTCGTGCACCATGCCGGTGGCGGTGATGAAGTTGGCCTGCGGCTGGTGCCGGGCCCAGCGCTCGATCTGGCCGCGGTCGGTCGTGGACTGGGTCTGCCAGGCGAACGACACCGGGTGCCGGGCCGGGGTGGGGCAGCCCACGCGGTCGCAGGAGCAGCGGTAGCCGGGTGCGGGGTGCGCGGCGGGCGCCAGGGGCAGTCCCGCCGCCGCGGCGGCGAGCAGCAGGGGCTCACGGCCGCCGTCGCCGGTGGCGTCCTCCTTCGGGCGCCGGCCGAGCAGCCACTGGGAGAGTCTGCCCTGCCGGCCGGGCCGGCCGCCGAACGTCGCGCTCATCTATCCCCTCGGTCTCGTCGTCGCCTCGCTGGTGTGCGGACAGCATGCCTCATGGTCCCACCTTTGGGTGCTTCGGGGGGTGGGTGGGCGGATAAGGGGGATGCGGGCGAGACGTGCCTCACAGGGGCCGTGCGGGGGTCAGCGCGGTGCGATGCCGTGCAGGGCGTACTCGACCAGGGTGTCCGTGTAGGCGTGGGTGATGGGCCCGGTGCGCTGCAGCCAGCGCTGCGCGAGGGGCGAGACGAACAGCTCCAGGGCGATCCGCGGATCGACGTCGGCCCGTACCTGGCCCACGTCCCGGGCGGAGCGCAGCCGGGCGACGTACAGCTGGAGCTGGGGTTCGAGGAGCCGGGCCACGTACTCGCGGCCGAGCTGGTCGTTGACGAGCCCCTCGGCGGCCAGCGCACGCGCCGGGGTCTCGAAGCGGGGGTCGAGGAGCTCGTCCACCGTGGCCCGCAGCACCGCCTTGAGGTCGGCGGCGAGGTCACCGGTGTCCGGGACGGCGTCGGTGTCCTGGCCCGCCGCCTGCGCCGCCTGCTCCCCGAGGTCCAGGAACGCCTCCAGCAGCACGTCCGCCTTGGAGGCCCA
This sequence comes from Streptomyces albidicamelliae, assembly GCF_025642175.1. Classification (NCBI taxonomy): domain Bacteria; kingdom Bacillati; phylum Actinomycetota; class Actinomycetes; order Kitasatosporales; family Streptomycetaceae; genus Streptomyces; species Streptomyces albidicamelliae. The sequence continues at coordinate 2,740,146 of NZ_CP106795.1, forward strand.
CCAGCGGTAGATGGTCTGTTTGCCGACGCCGGCCCGGGCGGCGATGCCCTCGACGGTGGTCCTGGGGTAGCCGACCTCGCCGACCAGGGCGAGGGCGGCGGCGTAGATCGCCCGGCGGGACTTCTCGCTGCGGCGGGTGGCGTCGGGGGCGGGCTTCTTGACCATGGGGTCGAAAGTAACAAGGAGCCGGGAGGGTCTACGACGCGGAACCGGCGGGCGGCCAGGCGTCGCCCCACTCGGCGTCCCGGGCGGCCTTGTACAGGTCTCCGTGGCGTTTGGTGACCGTGGCCCGGCGCAGCTGTTCCTCGGCCTCGCACAGGTCGAGCAGCACCTGGCCCTTGCGGATCTGCGGGCGCCTGACCACCCGGGCGGGGGCCGGTTCGGCGGGCAGCCGGGTCGCGGCGACGTAGGAGAACTTCTCGTCCTCGTAGGCCAGCGAGCCGCCCTTGACCTGGCGGTGCAGGGAGGAACGGCCGACCCGGGCGGAGAAGTGGCACCAGTCCCGGCCGGGCTCGATCGGGCAGGCCGCGCTGTGCGGGCAGGGTGCGGCGATCCGGAACCCGGCCTCGATCAGCCGGTCGCGGGCCTCGATCACGCGGGCGTACCCGGCGGGGGTGCCCGCCTCGACGATCACGACGGACTGCGCGGCGCCGGCGGCGGCGTCGACGAGTGCGGTGCGGTCGGCGGCGGACAGCTCGTTGAGGACGTAGGACACGGTGACCAGGTCGGCGGGGTCCAGGGTGAGGCCGGCGCCGATGCGGGCGCGCTGCCAGCGGGCGTTCCGAAGGGCCGGGTTGGCGGCGGCGATCTGCCGGCCGAGGGCGAGCGCGGGCTCGGCCCAGTCCAGCACGGTGACGTCGCGCCCGCCGGGCCAGGTGGCGGTGACGGCCCAGGTGGCGGCGCCGGTGCCGCCGCCGACGTCGAGGTGGCTTCCGGGCGCCGCGCCGGGCACCGCGTCCGCGAACGCGGCCAGCGCCGAGCGCACCGCCTCGAAGGTGGCGGGCATCCGGTAGGCGGCGTACGCGGCCACGTCGGCGCGGTCGCGCAGGATCGGCGCGTCGGTGGGGGTGTCGCCGCGGTAGTTGGCGATCAGCCGGTCCACGGCGGCGGCCACCTCCTTGGACGGCAGGCCGTCCAGCAGCTCGGCCAGTGCGGTGCGGAGGGGGTCGTTCACCCGGCGATTCTAGGTCCTGCCCGGGGCCGCGTTCCCCGGCCCCGGACTTCCGCACGCCCCGCTGCGGACGCACGGGGCACCGGGTTCACGGGCCGGTCGCGCCGCACGGCGGCTTGGCGATCACCGCCCTCGCCAACCGGGTGGCCAGCGCCGCCCGCGGCCCGCTGTCCGCGGGCCGGCGTCTGGGGTGGACGGTGTTGGCCAGCAGCACCAGGAACGTGTCGGTCTCCGGGTCGAGGACCAGCGAGGTTCCGGTGAAGCCGGTGTGGCCGGCCGCGCCCCGGCCCGCGAGCTCGCCCATGAACCACGGCTGGTCCACGGCGAAGCCCAGCCCCGGCGGGGTGAGGAGCAGCTCCACGAAGTCGGGGCCGAGGATGCGGGCGGGGCCGTAGGAGCCGCCCGCGAGCAGGGCCCGGCAGAACACGGCCAGGTCGCCGGCGGTGGAGAACAGCCCGGCGTGCCCGGCGACCCCGCCGAGCGCCCAGGCGTTCTCGTCGTGGACGACACCCCGCAGCATGCCCCGGTCGGCCTTGGCCCACGGGGTGCGCTGGTCCTCGGTGGCCGCCGCGCCCGGGCAGGGCCCGAAGGTGGTGGCGGTCATGCCGAGGGGCCGGGTGATGCCGTCCTGGATCAGCACGTCCAGGGCGCGGCCGGTGATGCGCTCCAGGACGAACTGGAGCAGGAGCATGTTCAGGTCGGAGTAGAGGTAGGTGCCGGGTTCGGCGGACGGCGCCTCCGCGCGCAGCATGTCCAGCCTGGCCCCGTCGTCCGCGCCGTCGTACAGCGGGAGTTCGGGACACAGCCCGGAGGTGTGGGTGAGCAGCTGCCGGACGGTGATGCCGTGGACGGCGGCGGCCCGGAAGTCGGGCAGGTAGTCGCCGACCCGGGCGTCCATGCCGAGCGTGCCGCGCTCGATCTGCTGCACGGCGGCGACGGACGTGAAGAGCTTGGTGACGGAGGCCAGGTCGAAGGGCGTGCCGACGGTGACGGGGACCCGGGCGGCGGTCGGCAGTTCGACGCCGGTGTCGGTCTCGGGGTCGTAGGCGGAGTAGCGGACCGCCCAGCCCGCGGCCTCCGCCACGGCGATCACGGGGCCGCGCCCGGCCAGCACGACGGCGCCGGCCGCCCAGGGGCGCGCGCCGGCGGTGAGGGCGTGCGCCTCGCCGACCAGGTGCCCGAGTTCCACGGGATCGAGCCCGGCCCGTTCCGCTGTGCCGGCGCGCAGTCTCGGTGCGCTCAGTTCTCGTCTCCCTCCGACCCCGCACGTGTGTTCCCACGCGTGCCCCAGGGACGGCACATTCCCACGAAGCAGGCCGCCGCGACCAGTGCTCCCGAGAGCTGGACCACCGCCATGGGTACGGCGGTGTGCTCACCGGCGACGCCGACGAGCGGGGAGGCGACCGCGCCGACGAGGAAGGAGGAGGTGCCGAGCAGCGCGGAGGCGGAGCCGGCGGCGTGCCGGGTGCGCAGCAGGGCGAGGGACTGGGCGTTGGGCAGGGTGATGCCCATCGCGGACATGAGGACGAAGAGCGCGGTGGCCACGGGGACCAGGCCGGCCCGCCCGAAGACGCCGGCGGACATCAGCAGCAGGGCGGTCGCGGCCAGCACGATCACCGTGAGGCCGACGGCGAGCACCTTGTCCAGGCTGACCCGGCCGACCAGCACCTTGCCGTTGATCTGCCCGGCGATCACCAGGCCGACCGAGTTGAGGCCGAACAGCAGGCTGAAGGTCTGCGGGGAGGCGCCGTAGATCTCCTGGATCACGAACGGGGAGGCGCTTATGTAGGCGAACAGGGCGGCGAAGGCGAAGCCGCCGGCGAGCATGTAGCCGGTGAAGGGCAGGTCGGCGAGCAGGGTGCGCATGGCGCGCAGGGCCTCCCCCACTCCCCCGCTGTGGCGTTCGCCGGGCGGCAGCGTCTCCGGCAGCCGCAGCCGGACCAGCACCGCGAGCAGGACGCCGACCACGGTGAGGACGACGAACACGCCCCGCCAGTCCGTCACCCGCAGGATCTGGCCGCCGATCAGCGGGGCCACGATCGGCGCGGCCCCGGAGATCAGCATCAGGGTGGAGAAGAAGCGCGCCATGGCGGCGCCGTCGTGGAGATCGCGTACGACGGCCCGTGCTATGACGATGCCGGCCGCGCCGGCGAGGCCCTGGGCCAGCCGGAACGCGACCAGCGCCTCGACGTTCGGGGCGAGGGCGCACAGCGCGGTGGCGAGGACGTAGACGACGAGGCCGGTGAGCAGGGGGCGGCGGCGGCCCCAGCGGTCGCTCATCGGGCCGACGACGAGCTGCCCGAGCGCCATGCCGGCCAGGCAGGCGGTGAGGGTGAGCTGGACGGTGGCGGCGGGCGCGTGCAGGGAGCGGGTGACCTCCGGCAGCGCCGGGAGGTACATGTCCATCGCGAGCGGGGGTGTCGCGGTGAGTCCGCCGAGGACCAGGGTGACGAGCAGGCCGGTGCGGCGGGTGGCGGCGGCCCGGGACGCGGGGGTGGGCGGGTGCTCCGTCTCCGGCGTGGGTGCCGCCGTGTGCTCGGGCATCTGCCCCTCCCTCTCCGAGGTGTCCGGAACGACCGGCACCTATGCTCTCAGCTCGCACACACTGACGAGGCACACATGAGTGAGGGCGGGGCCATGGTGGAGCGGAGCGTGCGCTGGGGGATCCTGGCGACGGGCGGGATCGCGGCGGCGTTCGCGGCGGACCTGGTGGACCTGCCGGACGCGGAGATCGTGGCGGTGGCCTCGCGCAGCCGGGAGTCGGCGGAGGCGTTCGCCGACCGGTTCGGGGTCGACCGGGCGTACGGCGACTGGGCGTCCCTGGCCGCGGACGGGGACGTCGACGTGGTGTACGTCGCCACCCCGCACGTGGCGCACCGGGCGGCGGCCGGGCTCTGCCTGGAGGCCGGGCGGAACGTGCTGTGCGAGAAGCCGTTCACGCTGAACCTGCGCGAGGCGGAGGAACTGGCCGCGCTGGCGCGGGAGCACGACCGCTTTCTGATGGAGGCGATGTGGATGTACTGCCATCCGCTGGTGCGGCGGCTGAAGGCGCTGGTGGACGACGGGGCGATCGGCGAGGTGCGCACCGTGCAGGCGGACTTCGGGCTGGCGGGGCCCTTCCCTCCGGCCCACCGGCTGCGGGACCTGGCGCTCGGGGGCGGGGCGCTGCTGGATCTCGGCGTGTATCCGGTGTCGTTCGCGCAGTTGCTGCTGGGCGAGCCGGACGCGGTGACGGCGAGCGCGGTGCTGTCGGCGGAGGGCGTCGACCTGCAGACCGGTGCGCTGCTGTCCTGGGAGAGCGGCGCGCTGGCCACGCTGCACTGCTCGATCACCGGCGGTACGGGGGTCACGGCGTCGGTGACCGGTTCCCGGGGCCGGATCGACGTGCCGTCCGGTTTCTTCCACCCCGACCGGTTCGTACTGCACCGGGACGGCCGGGAACCGGAGGAGTTCACCGCCGATCCGGCCGACGGGCCGCGCACCAGCCTGCGGCACGAGGCGAGCGAGGTCATGCGGGCGCTGCGGGCGGGCGAGAAGGAGTCCCCGCTGGTGCCGCTGGAGGGCACGCTGGCCGTGCTGCGGACGCTGGACGCGGTGCGGGAGCGGATCGGGGTGCGCTACCCGGGGGAGGCGATGGCCGCCGTCCGGCCGTGAGCGGGATGCTGGAAGGTCGGTGGGCTCTCGGTGGGCTCTGCGAGCTCGGTGGGCTCGGTGGGCTCGGTGAGCTCGGTGAGCTCGGCGAGTCCCTCTTGGTCCATCCGTATGGCGGACGCCTGATTCCGCATGGCGGACTCGGCGCCTACGCTGCGGTGCCATGACTGACAGGCAATCGAAGATCGCGGTGGTGACCGGCGCCGGTTCGGGCATCGGGCGGGCCGTCGCCGTGGAACTGCTGCGCGCCGGCTGGTCGGTGGCCCTGGCCGGCCGGCGCGCCGAGCCGCTGGCGGAGACGGCCGCGTCGGCGCCCGGCGGCGCCTCGCTCGCCGTGCGCACGGACGTGTCCCGGCCCGAGGACGTGGAGGCGCTGTTCACGGCGACCGTGGAGCGGTTCGGGCGGGTGGACCTGCTGTTCAACAACGCGGGGACCTTCGGGCCGGGCGGGGTCCCGGTCGAGGAACTGCCTTACGAGGCCTGGCGGCACGTCGTGGACACCAACCTCAACGGCGCGTTCCTGTGCGCGCAGGCGGCGTACCGGCGGATGAAGGAGCAGGCCCCGCAGGGCGGCCGGATCATCAACAACGGCTCCGTCTCCGCCCACGCGCCGCGCCCCCACTCGGTCGCCTACACCGCGACCAAGCACGCGCTGACCGGTCTGACCAAGTCGCTGTCGCTGGACGGGCGGCCGTACGGCATCGCGGTCGGCCAGATCGACATCGGCAACGCGGCCACCGACATGACGGCCCGGATGCGGACCGGCGCGCTCCAGGCGAACGGGGAGACGACACCCGAACCCGTGATGGACGTGGCCGACGTGGCGCGCACCGTGCGGCACATGGCGGAGCTGCCGCTGGAGGCGAACGTGCAGTTCGCGACGGTTCTGGCGACGGCGATGCCCTACATCGGGCGGGGCTGAGCCCACTTACACAAACGGAGTTTCAACATCCGCGGTATTGCGGCCGGTCGACCACATATGCTCAACTTTCCTCCACAAGAGCTTCACACTTGGAGCACGAGCATTCCGTGGCCACACCGAGGGGGGAAGGCGGCGGTCGTTCCACCGGGCCGGAGTTGGGGGTGGACCTCGCAAGGGACAGCGAGGTACACACCGGCCGGTGGAACGGCCGCCGCGAACATCACCGGCGGTGCCTGCCCCCGCCCTCCGCGTTCTCGGGCGCCGGTTCCGAAGCCGGCGCGACCGCCCCGGCCGCCCCGGCCGCCCGGCGGCGTCGGCGCAGGGCCCAGACGCCGGCCCCCAGCAGCGCGAACGTCCCGGCCGCGCCCTCGGCGAGGTGCAGGGCGAGTCCTTGCCGGACGCCGAACCGGGCGCCCCGGCCGCCGCCCGGACCGTCCTGTGCCGGGGCGCCGGGCTCGCGCTCGCGCCGCCCTCGCTCAGCGGATCGACCAGCGTGCCGACGGCCTGCGCCGAACGCCCGCGGCCGAAGCCCCAGTCGAGCAGCGCGGCCGTCTGCTCGTACACGCCGTTGCCGCCCGCGTCCGGGTGCATGACCGTGACCAGCAGTGTGCGGCCGCCGCGCGTGGCCGCACCGGTGAAGGTGTTGCCGGCGTGGCTGGTGTAGCCGTTCTTGACGCCGATGAGGCCGTCGTACGTCTTCAGGCCCCACGCCCCCGTCAGCAGGCGGTCGGTGTTCTGGATCTGGAAGGTCTTCTTGCCGCCCGCCGGGAAATCGGCCGTCCGCGTGCCGCAGTACGCGCGGAAGTCGTCGTCCTTCAGGCCGTGGCGGGCGAACAGGGTGAGGTCGTAGGCCGAGGAGAGCTGGCCCTTGTGGTCGAAGCCGTCGGGGCTGACCACATGGGTGTCCAGGGCCTGCAGGTCCTCGGCCCTGGCCTGCATCTCGGCGACCGTCTTGGCGACGCCGCCGTTCATGTGGGAGAGCACGTGCACGGCGTCGTTGCCGGAGCGCAGGAACACGCCCTGCCACAACTGCTCGACGGTGTAGGTGATGCCGGGCTTGATGCCGACGAGGCTGGAACCGGCCGGGATGTCGGCCAGGTCGGCGTCCGTGACCTTGTACCGCCCGTTGCGGTCGAACTTCTTCAGCACGGTGTCGGCGAACAGCATCTTCAGCGTGGACGCGGGCGCGAGGCGCCGGTGCGCGTTGAACGAGGCGAGGATCTCCCCGCTCGCGCAGTCGGCGATCATCCAGGAGCGGGCGGTGAGCTTCTTGGGCAGTCCGGACGCACCGCGCACCTGGACACCGGCGCGGGCCAGACGGTCGCCGCCGACGACCGTCGTCGCGGCGGCCTCGGTGGCCGTGGACAGGGGAAGGGCGGCGGCCGTCAGTCCGAGGACGGCACGTCGACTGAGCCGGGAACTTTCACGCACCCCGGGACCGTACACCGCGTCGAGCAGGGGCTTCGCGCCCCGGGGCCGGTACGGCTCGGAATTTGCCGCGTTATGAAAATCCCATGAGTTAGCCGGGTTTCCCCGTCCCTCAGGCAAGCCCTCCAAGGCTCGCCGTTCCCGGGTGGCGTCAGGGCGCGGGGCGCTGTCGCGTCACGCCTGCCCGGTCTCGAAGCGGGAGATCCGGCCGTCGTCCTCGACCGTGAACGTCCACTTGGTGCGCATCTCGCCCCAGGTGTCGTTGCGGTAGCGGGCGAGGAGGATGCGGCCGCCGCCGGACTCGTTGTCGACCTCCATGTGCCCGTGGGAGGTGAAGATCTCCCGGTCGATCCAGTCGGCGAGGTCACGGTCGGAGCCGTCGTCGGCCATGGTCGCGTCGGGGGCGAGCAGGGACATGAAGACGTCGCGGTCCTGGGCGTTGACGGCGTTGACGAAGGCCCGGACGGCCGGGTCGCTGAGCTTGGCTGGCTGAATCGTCATGGCGCCAGGCTCACATCGCTCCCCCGGCCCCGCCACCGGAACGCCACCCGAACGCCGCCCAGGGCGGGCCGACGGGTGCCGGACCTGCCACGGTGGATACGCGGCACCCGTCCGTATCCGTCCGCACGTCTCTGCATGGGAGTCACCGTGAGCTGTTTCGACCGGCGTGACCTCGGCCTGCTCCTCCTCCGGCTCGGCACCGGCGGTGTGCTGGCCGCGCACGGCGCGCAGAAGCTGTTCGGCTGGTTCGGCGGACACGGGCTGGAGGGCACGGGCCAGTTCATGGAGTCCGTCGGCTACGCGCCGGGCAGGGCGAGCGCCACGGCGGCGGGCCTCGCGGAGACCGGCGGCGGTGCGCTGCTGGCCCTGGGCCTGGCCACACCGGCGGCGGGCGCGGCGGCGGCCGGCGCGATGGCGGGTGCGGCGGCGGTCCACATGCCCAACGGCTTCTTCGCCCAGGAGGGCGGCTACGAGTACGCGGCGACCCTGGGCCTCGCGGCGGCCGGCCTGGCGATCACGGGTCCCGGCCGGCTCTCCCTCGACCACGCCCTCGGCCACGTCTTCGACCGCGGCTGGATGGTCCCGGCCGCCCTGGGCGTCACGGCCGCGGCGACGGCGGTGGTGGTGGGCGCCCGCACGAAGCGCCTCCGTGCCCTGAAGACGGGCGAACAGGAAGCGCTGTTCGAGGAGTTCGAGGAGTAGGGGGTACGGCCACTCCCCCGAGGCCGGACGGCGAGAAGCGGCCCGAAGGACCATGGGCGGGTCCGACGGCATGGCAGGCTGCCGGGCATGACGGACGACCGTGACTCCACTCCCCCCGCTCCCCTCTGGCCGACGATCGACGCGCTCTGGTCGCGTCTGGAGGCGACGCGCGTGCATGCCGGTGAGGAAGGCGTTCTGTTGCGCATCCTCAAACTGTCGGAGGAGGTCGGCGAGGTCGCGGAGGCGGTGATCGGCGCGACGGGCCAGAACCCGCGCAAGGGGACCACCCACACCTGGGACGACGTCCGGTCCGAACTCTGCGACGTGGCGATCACGGCCCTGGTGGCCCTGCGCACCCTGACCCCGGAAGCGGAACAGGTCTTCCAAACCCACCTGAAAAGAGTCCACACCCGCCCCCTCCACCCGACGGAGTGAACTCCGCTCTCACCGCTCCCCCTGATCGTTTCTGCAGGTCAGAGGATCGTTTCTTGATCACTCAATAGGGGCCGATCCAGCCCGGACCGGCAACCGCCCGCCCCCTCCCCCGGTTGTCCCAGGTGCTCGGCAGGAGACCACCGGGAGGGACCACCTTGGCCATGCATCACCTCACGCGCCTCACCACGACGCTGGCGGCAGCGGGAGCACTGATGAAGATCCCGACGGGCTGCATGTTCACGCACATCATCCGCGGCAGCGGCAGGAACATCACCTACCAGAACGCCGGCGTCGACTGCGCCTTCGTCGCGGCCCTCAGCAGCGGCTTCTGCAACTGGCGCATCGACTTCACCTACGCCGACACCGACAACCGCACGTACCGCACAGCGAGTGCAAGATCGACCCGATGCGGAGCAACTCTCCACAGAAGCTGCGTCGTTATGGCAAGGCGTGCGCGCATCTCTTCGTCAACGGAGTGCGCCGCGTGAGCCAGTGCCACCACATCACGAAGTGAGTCCGTCATGACCGACCAGCAGCAGACCGAGGATCTGGACCAGGTGTGGGAGGTGCGGCGGCGGTGGGTCGGGATCGTCGCGTTTCTGTTCGGGGCCGGGGTCGTGCTCGGGTTCTTCGGCTTCTGGCCCGGGCTTCCGCATGTCGTCGACTGGGGGGCCGTACTCGTGGCCGTCCTCGTCGGCGCGGTCGCCCGGTGGGCAGCTCAGGGGTGGGTGAACAGGCTGGCACGACGCAGGGCGCCGTAGGCGGCAGACGAGTCGGGCTGTACGCCGGGTTCTGTTCCTCGGGTCCCTCGCGGGGCCCGGGGCGACGGCCATCCATCTAGGACCGACGTTGCCGTCGGCCTCGTGCGGTCTACCCGCGGACTCGGGCGGGCAGCCCTCGAACGTCCGCGCAGAGACACCGAGGTGTCTCCTCTTGACCTTGCTCCGGGTGGGGTTTACCTAGCTGCCCAGGTCACCCTAGGCACTGGTGGTCTCTTACACCACCGTTTCACCCTTACCGAGGACCGAGGTCCCCGGCGGTCTGCTTTCTGTGGCACTGTCCCGCGGGTCACCCCGGGTGGCCGTTGGCCACCACCCTGCCCTGTGGAGCCCGGACGTTCCTCGGGAAGCCCCCTAGGGGGACTCCACGCGGCCGTCCGCCCGGCTCGTCTGCCGTGTCGACCATGGTACCGGGCGCCCGGCCCGCCGCGGACCGGCGGCGGCCGTCGCCAGGACCGAGCCCGTCAGGATCAGGGCGAAGGCCGCGAGGACCGTCGGCGTCAGCGACTCCCTCAGGAACAGGGCACCGGCCGCCACCGCCACTGCCGGGTTGACGTACGTGATGACCGTCGACCGCGTCGGGCCCACCTCCCTGATCAGCTCCAGGAAGGCCACGAAGGCCACCGCCGTGCAGACCACGCCCAGCCCGGCCAGCGCGGCCAGTGCCTGCCCGGACGGGACGGAGGCGGGACGGGTGACCACGGCCACGGGGGCGTAGACGAGGGCCGCCAGGGACAGGCAGGCCGCGGTCAGGTGCAGGGAGGGGACGTCCCTGAGCCGGCGGGCGGCGATCAGCGGCGCCGTCGCGTACCCGACGACCGTCAGCAGGACCTCGGCCAGCGAGCGGGCGTCGCCGCCGGTCAGATGCGGCAGGGTCAGGACCGTCACACCGGCGAGACCGAGAGCGAGTCCGGTGACGCGGCGCGCCCCCAGGTGCTCGGTGTCGCCCAGCACCCGGGCGGCGATCACGCCCACGATCGGCACCCCCGCGATCAGCAGGCCGGCCGTCGAGCTGGACAGGTGCCGTTCGGCGTCGGTGAGGGTGAACCAGGGCACGACGATCTCCAGACCCGCGAAGGCGAGCATGGGACGCCAGTGGGCGCGTACGGATTCCCGCAGACCGCCCTGGCGCAGGGCGAACGGGAGCAGGAGCGCGGCGCCCAGCGCGCAGCGCGTGAACACCACCACCGGCGGGGAGACCTCGCCCACCGCCACCTTGATCATCAGATAGGGGATGCCCCACACCACTCCCATCAGGGAGAAGAGGAACCAGCCGCGTGCAGTCATGCGCCGAGTCTCGGCCGCCGCCTCAGCGGGTGTCTTGAACGCTGTTGCGGTAGGCCGCGGGGGTCACTCCGAGCACGCGGCGGAACCAGCGCGTCAGATGGGCCTGGTCGGCGAAGCCCACGAGCGGCGCCACCTCCGCGGGGCGCAGCCCGGCGGCGAGCAGCGCGCGGGCCCGGCTCACCCGGTGCTGCGCGAGCCAGGCGTACGGCGGTATCCCCATCGTCGTGCGGAAGGCCCGCAGGAGCTGGTAGCGGGACAGGCCCAGGTCGGTGGCGAGGGAGGCCAGCGTGGGCGGCGCGGTGAGTTCGTCGGCGAGGCGGTCGCGGACGGTGTGGGCGATCGCGCTCGCGCCGGGGATCAGGCCGGAGACGGGCCGTGCCGTCGAGTGCCGGCGGGCCAGCGCGGTCAGCAGCCAGGGCAGGCGGGACTCGGCTTCCAGCGGGTCGGGGCAGGCACTGAGCTCGGTGTGGGCCAGGCGGAGCGCGGCGGCGAGTTCGGGGTCGTCGAGAAGCGGTTCACGGAAGTACGGCAGGCCGCACAGGGTGCCGTCGGCCAGCAGCGACGGCTCGGCGTAGAGCGCGCGGTAGGCGTAGCCGTCGGTGCTGTTGCCGGGGCCGCCGGTGTGCATCTCGCCGGGGTCGAGCACGACGATGGTGCCGGGGCCGGTGCGGATGTGGCCGCCCCGGTAGTCGATCACCTCGGAGCCGCCTACGCAGACGCCGACGGTGTACTCCTCGTGGGCGTGCGGGGCGTAGACGTGGCTCCGGAAGCTCGCGGTCAGGAGGTCGAGCGGCGGGCCGCAGCGGCCCAGCCGCGCCCGCGTCCACAGCGCCTGTTCCGCCATCGGACTCCCCCTCGCCTCGTGCCGGGCCCTAGGTGCCTGTCGTTTGGATCAGGCCCGCGTCGCGGGGCGTGGCACGCCCCGCTCGGGTCGGCAGACAAGGCACCGTGGGCCAGGCCGGCCTGATCCAAACGACAGGCCCTAGGGGTGCAACGCCTTCAGGCCCCGTTTCCATGCCGCGTCCAGGTCGGCGCCGTCGGGAAACCGGCCGTGGATCTCCAGGATCACCATCCCGTGGGCGAACGCCCAGGTGGCCCGGGCCAGGTCGATGTCACCGCCGCAGGCGCGGAGCAGGGGGAGCGCGGCCCGGTCCTCCAGGCCCGCGGGGAGTTCGGCGCGGGGCAGCGGGCGTTCGGTGGCGAGCCGGTACAGGTGGGGGTGGGCGAGGGCGTGGTCGCGGTAGGCGTCGGCGAGCGCGTCGAGGGAGCCGGGGGCGCGGGCCTCGACGGCCTCCAGCGCCTCGGCGGTCTCGGTGAGGAGTTGCGCGGTGAGTTCCACCTCGACGGCGTGCTTGTCGGGGAAGTGCTTGTAGAGGGACGGCGCCTTGATGCCGAGGCGGTCGGCGAGGGTGCGCATGGTGAGCCGGTCGGGCCCGGACTCCTCCAGGAGTTCGCGGGCGGCCGACGCGATCTCCCGCGCCCTCGGGGTGAGCCGCGGGGCCGTCGCCCCGTCGGCCGTCGTCCACTCGGCCACGCCGGAAACCCTTCTAGGCTCTCGCCCGGATTCTTGCTCGGCCACGCCGGCAGCCCTCCTCGTCTCTCGCCCGGTTTCTCGGCCGGCCACCGCCGAAGCCGGTCCCGGTCCTCGCTCAGCCACGCTGGAAGCCCGCCTCGGTGCGCAGTCCGTAGCCGAAGGCGCGATCGTACGAGATGTGGGCGATCCAGCCGCACAGGGCCGCGAAGGCGGGCGGCCAGTCGATCGGCAGGACCGTGTAGGCGACCATCAGCGCGAACGGGACCAGGGCGCGGTGCATCGCGTTGTAGTACGGCACCGCGCGCGGCGGCAGCTGCCCCCTGGCCATGCGGGGGGCGTCGCCCAGGCCGACAAGGAACGTCAGGTCCGGCGCCACGAGGAAGAGCAGGGCGAGGCCGCCGGCGAGCCAGCCGTGGTTCACGCCCTCCAGCACGGCGAACGCCGACCAGAACAGCGCGCCGGCCAGCCACGCGGCGCGGCGCAGGACGGTGCGGGTGGAACGGGGTGCGGTGGTGGTGACCGTTGCCGCCATGGCTGCCTCCCAGGTCGTACGGCGCCCTCCCGACTGGCTAACGCCGTTAGCCACGACGGTACGGCTAACAGCGTTAGCCGTCAAGGGGTGGCGGGACTCGTGCCGCGACGGGGCGTTCAGGCCGGGGCGAAGAGGATCTTCGACGTGCGGGGGTCGGCCCGGGTCAGGCGCACGCGCAGGCGTTCGCCGAGGGGAAGGCGCTCGCCCTCGATGCGGCCGACGACCGCCGGGGACTCCAGCTGGACCGTCCCCACGGTCGGCCGGTGCTCCTCGACGTCCACCACGCAGCCGTCGAAGACGTCCCCGACCCGGTCCTTCAGCAGGGCCGCCTCGACGATGTCGACGCACTCCCGCTCGACCGTGCCGGCGAGCTGCGCACCCTCGGCCATCCGGCGGGGCAGGGCGTCGAGGACGGCCCGCACCCAGTCCGGCGGCTCCTGCCCGGCCACCGCGGCGAGGCAGATCTCGGAGGCGTGGCGGTCGACGAGGCGGCGCAGCGGGGCGGTGCAGTGGGCGTAGGGGGCGGCGACGGCGGAGTGCGTGGTGATCGCGGGCAGAACGCCGTCGCGGAAGGGGGTGTAGCGGGCGCCGCGCAGGAGCGTCGTGCACTCCTGGAGGAAGGCCGCGTGGCGCGGCTCGTGCGGGTCGAGGGTGCGGATCAGGGCCGCGTACGAGACGTGGTGCGGCCAGTCGATGTGCAGGGCGGTCGCGGTGCGGCGCAGGCGGGCCACCGCGCCGTCGGGTGCGGCGGGCAGGGTGCGCAGGATGCCGGTACCGTGGGCGAGCATCAGCTCGGCGGCCGCCATGCCGGTGAGCAGGGAGAGCTGGGCGTTCCAGCCGTCGGCGGGCAGCGGGGCGCGGTAGCCGAGCTCGTAGGTGTGGTCGTGCTCGGTGATCTCCTGCTCGGGCACGTTGAGGGAGATCCCTCCGCGTTCCACCTCCAGCCGCTCCCGCGCCGTGCCGACCTCCCGGAGCAGCGCGACGGGCTCCTCGGCCGTCCCGGAGTCGATCGCCCGCTGCACGCCCGCGTAGTCGAGCTTGGCGCGGCTGCGCACGAGGGCCCGGCGTACGTCGACGGCGAGGGTGCGGCCCTCGCCGTCCAGGTCGATCGTCCACAGCACGGCCGGGCGGGTCCGGTCCGGCAGCAGGCTGGCGGCGCCCTCGCTGAGCACGACGGGGTGCAGGGGGACCTTCTCGTCCGGGAAGTAGAGGGTGTTCACCCGCCGGTGCGCCTCCGCGTCCAGGGCACCGCCGGGCGCGACGAAGGCGGCGACGTCGGCGATGGCGTACCGCACCCGGTGGCCGTTGCCCCGCCGGGAGAGGTGGGTGGCCTGGTCGAGGTCGGTGGAGGCGGGCGGGTCGAGGGTGAAGAAGGGGATGTCCGTGGCGTCGTACGGCGGCGGCGTGGGCGCCTTGGCCGCGCGTTCGGCCTCCGCCAGGACCTCCGGCGGGAAGTCCCCGGGGACGCCGAGTCCGGCGCGCAGCGCGGCGAGGGCTGCCCGGAGGGGTGCCTCGGGGGCGCCGGTCACGCGGATCCTGCGGCGGGGCATACAGCGAGCGTAGGTCGGGGTGGGGCCCCCGGCACGCCGTACGCTGTCGCGGAGGTCTACGTGAGGAGTTCGTGTTGCTGGTCCTGCTGCCGCCCTCTGAAGGCAAGGCGAGTGCGGGCGGGGGCGCCCCGCTGGAGATCGGGTCGCTGTCCCTGCCGGGGCTGTCGGCCGCGCGGGAGGCCGTGTTCACGGAGCTGGTCGAGCTCTGCTCGGGGGACGAGGAGAAGGCGCGCGAGGTGCTCGGGCTGAGCGAGGGCCTGCGCGGCGAGGTCGCGAAGAACGCCGGGCTGCCGACGGCCGGCGCCCGACCTGCCGGAGAGGTCTACACCGGCGTCCTCTACGACGCCCTGGGCCTCGCCACGCTGGACACGGCGGCGCGGCGGCGCGCGGCGGACTCGCTGCTGGTCTTCTCGGGTCTGTGGGGCGCGGTGCGGGTGACGGACCGCATCCCCTCCTACCGCTGCTCGATGGGGGTGAAGCTGCCCGGGCTCGGCGCGCTGGCCGGGCACTGGCGGGCGCCGATGGCCGAGGTGCTGCCCGGGGCGGCGGGCGACGGACTGGTGCTGGACCTGCGGTCCTCGGCCTACGCGGCGGCCTGGCGGCCCAAGGGCGAGGTGGCGGGGCGGACGGCGACGGTACGGGTGCTGCACGCGCCGACCCGGAAGGTGGTCAGCCACTTCAACAAGGCGACCAAGGGGCGGATGGTACGGAGTCTGCTGACGGCCGGGGCCGCGCCCCGGGACCCCGCCGAGCTGGTGGAGACGCTGCGGGGGCTCGGGTACGTCGTGGAGGCGGAGGCACCGGGGAAGGCGGGCAAGGCGTGGTCCCTGGACGTGCTGGTGGAGGAGATCCACTGAGCCGACCGCCCCGCCGAGGCGCCGGTGTTCCGCACGGGCGTTGCATCATGCGCAACGCTCATTGCGAGCAGTGCAGCCTCTGGGCACGATGAGGGCATGACCTCGCCGCTGCCCTGCCCCTCCCCTGCCTCCGTGCTCGATCTCGCGCCCGTCGTGCCCGTCGTGGTGCTCTCCGACCCCGCCGACGCCGTACCGCTCGCACGGGCCCTGGTGGCGGGCGGGCTGCCCGCGATCGAGGTGACGCTGCGGACCCCGGCGGCGCCCGAGGCCATCCGGGCCGTCGCCACCGAGGTACCGGACGCGGTGGTCGGGGCGGGCACGGTGATCACGCCGGAGCAGGTGGACGCGTGTGTGGCCGCCGGGGCGCGGTTCCTGGTGAGCCCGGGGTGGACCGAGGCGCTGCTGACGGCGATGCGCGGGTCCGGGGTGCCGTTCCTGCCGGGGGTGTCGACCACCTCGGAGGTGGTGGCCCTGCTGGAGCGCGGGGTGCGGGAGATGAAGTTCTTCCCCGCGCAGGCGGCGGGCGGGACGGCCTATCTGAGGTCGCTGGCGGGACCCCTGCCGCAGGCCCGCTTCTGCCCGACCGGCGGGATCGGCGCGGCGACCGCGGCGGAGTACCTGGCGCTGCCCAACGTCGGCTGCGTGGGCGGCAGCTGGATGGTCCCGGCGGACGCGGTGGCCGCCGGGGACTGGGCCCGGATCGAGGAGCTGGCGCGGGCCGCGGCCGGGCTCAGGGGCGCAGGTGGGACGTCTCGTTGAACAGCCGTACGCTCGCGTTGCCGTCGGCGTAGTACGCCACCGCCGACAGGGACGCCGCCGAGAGCTCCATCCGGAACAGCGACTCGGGCGGTGCGCCCAGGGCGAGGCGGACGAAGGTCTTGATCGGCGTGACGTGGGTGACCAGCAGGACCGTGCGGCCGGCGTGGGCCGCGACCAGTTTGTCCCGGGTGGCGGCGATCCGGTGGGCCGTCTCGGCGAAGCTCTCGCCGCCGCCGGTGGGGTGCGCCTCCGGGTCGGCGAGCCAGGCGTTCAGGTCCTCCGGGTGGCGCTCGCGGACCTCGCCGAAGGTCAGGCCCTCCCAGGCGCCGAAGTCGGTCTCGCGCAGGCCGTCGTCGACCGTGACGTCCAGGCCCAGGCGGGCCGCGACGATACCGGCGGTCTCCCGGGTGCGGGCGAGCGGGGACGCCACGACGGCCTGGACGGTGCCGCGCCGCGCGAGTGCCTCGGCGACGCGCCGGGCCTGCTCGCGGCCCGCGTCGGAGAGGGAGGGGTCGGTACCGCCGCTGCCGGAGAAGCGCTTCTGGGGGGTGAGCGGGGTCTCGCCGTGCCGGAGCAGGACGAAGGTGGCGGGGGCGCCGAGATCGGGGGCACTGCTCCACCCCGGCGCGGACGGCTGCCGCCCGCTGACGGGAAGCGCCTCGGCAGCCGCCCCGCTCGCGGCGGCGGACGCCGGCTGCCGCGCGGTCGTCGCCGCGTCGGACGACCCGCCGCCGGCCGCCTCAGTCGCCGACGACTGTCCGGCGAACGACGATCCCGGACCGCTGCCGGCCTGCGCGGCGGACTCGGCGGGGCCACCGCTCGCGGAGGCACCGGACGCCGGACGGGACGGACCGCCGGCGGCCGCCTCGGTGGGCGACGGTCCCGTGGGCGACGCCGGACCGGCGGCCGGTGCCTCGGCGGGCGTCGGCCGTGCCGGAGTGGCCCGTCCCTCGGCGAGAGCCGCCCGGGCCCTCGCCGCGCCCGCGGTCGCGTCGCCGGGCGGACCCGTCGGCTCCGGGGCCGCCGGTGGGGTGTCCAGGGCGGCCCGGGACCGGGACGGGGACCACTGCTCGCCCTTGGCACCCGCGTCCATCGCCTCGTTGGCCAGCCGGTCGGCGTGCTTGTTGCGCTCCCGGGGGATCCACTCGTAGAACACCTGGTCCGGCGGGAGGACGGCCCTCGCCTCGGTCGCCAGCGGCTTCATCGCGGGGTGCTTGATCTTCCAGCGGCCCGACATCTGCTCGATGACGAGCTTGGAGTCCATCCGGACGTGGACCCGCGCGGCGGGGTCGAGGGCGTGGGCGGCGCGCAGTCCCGCGAGGAGACCGCGGTACTCGGCGACGTTGTTCGTGGCGACGCCGATGTACTCGGCCGCCTCCGTCAGGGTCTCCCCCGTCGCCGCGTCGCTCACCACGGCGCCGTACCCGGCCGGCCCCGGGTTGCCCCGCGACCCGCCGTCGGCCTCGACGATGAACTCCCGCACGCCCAACGCCCCCTACTCCCCTACAGACCCGACTCGGCCGTGCGCACCAGGATGCGGCGGCAGTTCTCGCAGCGGACCACCGTGTCCGGCGCCGCCGCGCGGACCTCGTTCAGCTCGGTGATGGCCAGCTCCTGGCGGCAGCCCTGGCAGGTGCGGGCGTACAGCTTCGCCGCGCCGATGCCGCCCTGCTGCTCGCGCAGCTTGTCGTACAGCTTGAGCAGGTCGGCCGGGACGGAGGCCGCGACGACCTCGCGCTCCTTGGTCACGGACGCCACCTCGCCGTCGATCTCCTCGAACGCGGCGTCCCGGCGGCCGGTCGCGTCGTCGATCTTCGCCTGCACGGAGGCGACCCGCCCGGTCAGCTCGGTCACCCGCTCCTGCGCGCTCTCGCGGCGCTCCATGACCTCCAGGACGACGTCCTCCAGGTCACCCTGGCGCTTGGCGAGGGAGGCGATCTCGT
This sequence comes from Streptomyces albidicamelliae, assembly GCF_025642175.1. Classification (NCBI taxonomy): domain Bacteria; kingdom Bacillati; phylum Actinomycetota; class Actinomycetes; order Kitasatosporales; family Streptomycetaceae; genus Streptomyces; species Streptomyces albidicamelliae. The sequence goes on from NZ_CP106795.1 coordinate 2,758,197, forward strand.
GCTGGAGGTTGGACAGGTCCTTCGGCGAGGTGACCGCGCCGGAGTCCAGCCGCTGCTGGTCGCGGGCGGCGCGCCGGCGCACCTGGTCCACGTCCTGCTCGGCCTTGGTCTGCTCGCGGGCGGTGTCGCTCTCCTCGGTCTGCGCGGCGACCAGCAGGTCGCGCAGCTGCGTGAGGTCCTTGTTCAGCGACGTGATCTCGGTGTGCTCGGGCAGGGACTTCCGCTTGTGCGCCAGCTGCTGCAGGCGGACGTCGAGGGCCTGGACGTCGAGGAGTCGGATCTGGTCGGCGGGCGCGGCGTTCAGTTGGGGGCTCCCGGGTACTGGTTGGGGACGGAGGACGCCGCGTGGGCGGTCCAGGGGTCGGTGACCGTCTTGGAGACATGGACCCTGAGGTCCCAGCCGTGACGGTCGGAGATCTCGTCGAGCTGGCTCGCGGCCAGCTCGCACCAGGGCCACTCGGTGGCCCAGTGCGCCGCGTCGAGCAGCGCGAGAGGACTGTGGGCGACGGCCTCGCTCACCGGGTGGTGGCGCAGGTCGGCGGTGAGGAAGGCGTCCACACCGGCCGCGCGGACCTGGTCGAAGAGGCTGTCGCCGGAACCGCCGCTGACGGCGATCGTGCGGACGACGGCCTCGGGGTCGCCGGCCACCCGGACGCCCTGCGCGGTGGCGGGCAGCCGCTCGGCGGCGCGGGCGGCCAGTTCGCGGACGGTGAGCGGGTGGTCGAGTTCGCAGACGCGGCCGAGGCCCCGGCGGCCCTCCGGGTCCGTCGGGTCCGGCACGAGGGGCCGTACGACGCGGAGGTCGAGGGCGCCGGCGAGGGCGTCGGAGACGCCCGGGTCGGCGGTGTCGGCGTTGGTGTGGGCCACGTGCAGCGCGATGTCGTTCTTGATCAGCGTGTGCACGACCCGGCCCTTGAAGTGCGTGGCCGCGACCGTGGTGGTCCCCCGCAGATAGAGCGGGTGGTGGGTGATAAGCAGGTCGGCGCCGAGCTTCACCGCCTCGTCGACGATCTCCCGGACGGGGTCGACGGCGAACAGGACCCGGGTGACCTCCTGGTCGGGGTCGCCCACGACCGTGCCGACCGCGTCCCAGGACTCGGCCCGCTCGGCGGGCCACAGGTTCTCCAGCGCGGCGATGACTTCAGACAGACGGGGCACGGGAAAAGGCTACCTGGCCGTTCGGCGCGGCCGTACCGCGTGCGCCCGGTCCGGCCCCGCTCAGCACAGCGGCCCCGGTTCCCTCAGGCGAATCGCTTCTGCACCACCCGTATGTGTGAAGGGGGGACGGCCCGTCCCACGTCTGTGCGTGCGAAAACTAGCTTCGTCGCCGGAGGTGACCGAACCATGACGGCCTGTGCGATCGAAACCCCGTCGACCGGCGCGGAAGACGGTGGGACGGGATGCGCTCTCACGGCGGACGGCGCGTACGCCGCCCGGCTCGCGCTGGACGGTGACTCCTGGTTCCCCGAGCGCTGGACGCTGGACAGCCCGGAGCCGTACGCCGTCCCGCTGCCCGGCAACCAGCCCGAGGAGCCCGGCACCCAGGTGCAGCCCATGAGCGACGGCCGGGTGCTGATCCACCGGCTGGTGGAGCGGCGGCACGTCTTCGCGCTGCTGTACCCGACCGGGCCCGGCACGGGCGAGCTGCCGCTGGGCGCGGTGGAGTGCCCCGAGCCCGGCACCCGGTTCACGCTGCTGCCGCCGGCGCCGGGGGCACGCGGGCGTACGCCCTGGCCGTCGGCGCGCGTTCCAGCGTGGTGTGGCTGGTGGCGGGCGGGGCGTTCGGTCCCGAGCGGCTCGCCGAGGTGCCGGGGCGCTGCTCGGGCGGGGTGTGGCTGGACGGCGCCGGGCGGATGCTGGCGCTGGACCGGGAACTGGGCGGGCGCACCAAGACGGTCGTGGTCGACCTGGAGCGCGTGGAGGTCTCTCCCCTGCTGCAGATCGCGGAGGGCAGCGACGACCGGCTGCTGCTCGCCGACCTCGACAGCGGGCTGCTGCTGATCTCCTCCGACGCGCCCTCGCCGGGGCGCCCGCGGCTGGGCTGGGGGGTGCTCGGCAGCACGCTGCCGGTGCGCTTCCCGGAGTGCCTGCGGGTGCCGGACTGCACGGTGACGCCGTTCGCGATCCAGCCGGGGCAGGTGCTGATGCCGGAGAACTGCGCGGTGGCGCTGCGCGTCGAGGGCGAGTTCGGCGGCTGGGTGTGCGTCTGGCGGCCGGCCGAGCGGCAGGTGTGTCATCTCCCGGCTCCCGAGGGGTGGCTGGCGGGCGCCGGGGTGTGGACGCGGGACGGGGTGCTGCGGCTGCCGTACGTCACGCGGGAGACTCCGTGCGGTGTCGCGGAGCTGACGGTGCCCCGGGGTGAAGCGGGGGTACCGCGGGACACCGGTCCGGCGGGTGCGGTCCCGGACGGCACGGGCGGCGGGGTGCCCGAGGCGTCCCGCGAGGCACCGGAACCGGGCTCCGCGGAGCCGGTGACGGCCCGTCCGGTTCCGTTGCAGCAGGCACCCCTGGGGCGTCTTGTAACGAAGTAGTGCCGGTCGGCGTGTGCGCCTGGATTCGGCCCGTGGTGTGTTGGTTACACTCGCCCGGCTGTACGAAAGATCATGTTGACGGGGTGAATACGTCCGATGAGCGACACCAGCACGACGGAGCAGCTGTCCGTGGATTCCCAGGGGACCGGCCACGGCCGGCACCGCGGGCCGGTCGCGGCCCAGGAGAACGAGACGGCTCCGCACGGCCGGCACCGCAAGCCGGTCCAGGAGACGGCCGAGGCGGCTGCCTGACGGTCGTACCAGTGAAGAGGGGGGCGCCCGCCGGGCGTCCCCCTCGTCTCTTTCCCGCTGCCGTCAGGCCCGCTTGAGACCGAGCACCTCGGCCGCCGCGAAGGTCTCGCCCGGCGGCCGCCGCGCGTAGTGCGGGGTGAGCAGCGCGTCGAGTTCGTCGTACGTGAACGTCTCCTGCTTGCTGTCGAACTTGGCCTGCACCCGCGGCCGTTCCATCGCGGCGATCATTCCGCCGTGCACGACGAGCAGCTGGCCGTTGATCCGCGCGGCGGCCGGTGAGGCCAGGTAGCCGACGAGCGGGGCCACATGCTCGGGGGCCAGCGGGTCCAGGCCCTCGTCCGGCCGTCCGAACCCGGCGAAGACGTCCTCGGTCATCCGGGTCCGGGCGCGCGGGCAGATCGCGTTGGCCGTGACGCCGTACTTGGCGAGGGCGAGCGCGGTGGAGGTGGTCAGGCCGACGATCCCGCCCTTGGCCGCCGCGTAGTTGGGCTGCCCGGCGGATCCGGCGAGGAACGCCTCCGAGGAGGTGTTCACGATCCGCCCGTACACCGGCCCGCCGGCCGCCTTGGACCGCTCCCGCCAGTGCGCGGCGGCGAAGCGGGTGGTGTTGAAGTGTCCTTTGAGGTGGACGCGGATCACCGAGTCCCACTCGTCCTCGGTCATGGAGAAGACCATGCGGTCGCGCAGGATGCCGGCGTTGTTGACGAGCACGTCCAGGGCGCCGAACTCGGCGACCGCCAGCCCGACCAGTTCCTCGGCCTGCCGGAGGTCGGCGACGTCCCCTGTGTGCGCGACGGCCCGGCCGCCCAGCTCGCGGATCTCGGCGGCGACCTGCTCGGCGGGGCCCGCGGAGGCCTCGCCGGTGCCGTCGCGGCCGGGCTGCCCGTAGTCGTTGACGACGACGGCCGCGCCGAGCCGGGCGAGTTCCCGCGCCTCGGCCCGGCCGAGTCCGCGCCCGGCACCGGTGACGATCGCGGAGAGCCCCTGAAGTGGCAGTGACATGCGCGGTGTCCTCAGATCTCGATGCAGGTACGCAGGGCGGTCCCGGTACGCATCTGGTCGAGTGCCTCGTTGATCTCCGCCAGCCGCACCCGATGGGTGATCAGGCCGGCCAGGTCGACGCGGCCGGCCCGCCACAGGGCGATCGTCCGCTCGTAGGAGCGCAGGACGTCACCGCCGCCGTACATGGACGGCAGGATGCGCTTCTCGTCGAAGAACAGCTCGAACATGTTGAGCTGGAGGAAGTCGTCCATGGCGCCCGCGCCGACCACGACGAGGGTGCCGCCGCGCCGGGTGTTCTCGTAGGCGGTGCGGGCGGTGGCGGACCTGCCGACGACCTCGAAGACGTAGTCGAAGCCCTCGCCGCCGGTGACCTCCTGCTTGGCGCCGGCCAGCTCCTCCGGGGAGACCGCCCGGGTGGCGCCGAACCGCAGGGCCGACTCGCGCCGGGAGGCGACCGGGTCGACGGCGACGATCTCGGCGGCGCCCTTCAGCCGCGCGCCCTGCACCGCGGAGATGCCGACGCCGCCGCAGCCGATGACGGCGACCGACGAACCGGCCTCCACGTCGGCGGTGTTGAGCGCGGCACCGAGTCCGGTCGTGACTCCGCAGCCGATCAGCGCGGCGATGTCGAAGGGCACGTCGTCCGGGATCGGGACCGCGCAGCCGGCGTCGACGACGACCTCCTCGGCGAAGATGCCGGTGCCGGCGAAGCCGAAGACGTCACCGCCGGAGCGCCGGAAGTTGGGGGTGCCCGCGTTCATGAAGCCGGCCAGGCACAGCTCGGTCTGCCCCCGCTTGCACGCCGGGCAGGCGCCGCAGGCGGGCAGCCAGCAGATGACGACCCGGTCGCCGGGCTTCAGGTGCCGTACGCCCTCGCCCACTTCGAGGACCTCGCCCGCGCCCTCGTGGCCGGGGACGAAGGGGGCGGGCTGGGGCAGCACTCCGTTCATCGCGGACAGGTCCGAGTGGCACAGTCCGGCGGCGCGGACCCGGACCCTGACCCTGCCGGGGCCGAAGCCCGTCGCCTCGACGTCGTCGAGGACCTCCAGCTTTTCCTGGCCGATCTCGTGCACTACGGCTGCGCGCATGGTGCGGCTCCCCTCTGGCGGTGGGCTGGCTCAGGAGTGTTCGACGACGGTGTCGGCGAGGACGGGCGCGTCGTCCCGCTCGACGGCGCTCACGGCCACCCGGACGCTTCCCTCCTGCCGCCACATGCGGATCCGCAGGGTCTCCCCCGGGTACACGACACCGGCGAAGCGGGTGGTGTACGACCGCACCCGGCTCACGTCTCCGCCGAGCAGGGTGTCCACGACCGCCTTGAGCGTGATGCCGTAGGTGCACAGCCCGTGCAGGATGGGCCGTTCGAACCCGGCGACCTTCGCGAACTCGGGGTCGGCGTGCAGCGGGTTCCAGTCGCCGCAGAGGCGGTAGAGCAGGGCCTGGTCGGGGCGGATCCGCCGCTCGACGGTCCGCTCCGGCTCGCCGGTGGGCGCTTCGAGACGGGTGCTCGGGCCGCGGTCGCCGCCGAAGCCGCCCTCTCCGCGCAGGAAGATCTGGGCGTCGTTGGTCCACAGCGGCCCGTCGGCGTCGGCGACGTCGGTGCGCAGCACGAGCACGGCCGCCTTGCCCTTGTCGTGGACGGCGGCGACGCGGTGGCTGATGGTGGCGGCGCCCTGGGCCGGGATCGGGCGGTGGACGGTCAGCGTCTGGCCGCCGTGCAGGACGCGCGCGAGGTCGACCTCGATGCCCGGCATGGACAGCCCGCTGATCACCCCCGGTGCGCCGGCGCCCGCGACGGTCGCGAAGCTCGGCAGGACGTGCAGCCGTGATTCCAGGGTGTAGCGCAGCTCGTCGGGGTCGGTGGCAGGGGTGCCGGCGCCGATGCCGAGGTGGTAGAGCAGCACGTCCTTCTGGTTCCAGCTGATCTCGCCGGTCCGGGGTTCGGCGGCGAGGGCCTTGGCTGCGTCGATGGGCATGGGGCTCCTGACAGGTCTCAAGACCCCGGCACGGCCGTCCGCACCGTCGGCCGCACCGAGGTCGCCACGGGCCGACCTAGAACGCGTTCCAGTCCGGCGCCCCCTGTATAGCCGAGCGCTCCACAGTTGTGAAGGCTCCTGACGCCGTGTCAGGTACCGCGGGGCGGTGACATTTGTACTGCCGGGATCCGTACAACCGCATCTGCCGGGGACGGGCCCGGTTCCGTACCGTCGACTCCGTACGCAGTGCCGTCGCCCGCCGTGGTGCGGGGCGACCGACCGGGGGAGACGAGGATGACGAGGTGGCGGGCGATGAGGTGCCGGATGGCGGCCTGGCGGGCGGAGGGGAAGCAGTGGCGCACCGAGCACCGGCGGTCCGAGGCGGCGCGGCGGGCCGCCCGGAAGGGCGGCGGGACGCCGGACACCGAGCACGCGGGACCGCCGCCCACCGGCTTCTCCCTGCTGCCGTGGCTGCTGCTGGGCCTCGGGTCCTTCTCCAACCTGCTCCAGGGCAGGACGCCCGACCCGTGGATCGGCGGCCTGGGTCTGCTGGCCTTCAACTCGCTGTACATCTACGTCACCTTCCGCTCCTTCGACCGCTGCCGGCGCGAGGCGGCCTCCACCCGGGTCGCGCTCGGTCTGATGGGCCTGCTCACCACCGGCCTGGCCCTCGGGTACGGCGGTGACTGGCTGACGTTCTTCCCGCTGCTGGGCCTCGCGGCGGGCGCCAGTCTGCGCGGCCCCTGGCTGGGACGCACCGGCCTGCTGCTCGCCCTGTACGCGGGCGCCGTCTCCTATGTGCGCGGCGGCTGGGGCGACGCGTCGACCATCGGGTACGCCACCTTCATCTCCAGCATGGTGACCGCCGCCATCCTCGGTCTGTCCGAGGCCGTGCGGGAGTTGCGCGCCGCCCGCGAGGAGCTGGCCCGCCGGGCGGTGGAGAAGGAGCGGCTGCGCTTCTCCCGCGATCTGCACGACCTGCTCGGGCACACCCTGTCGGTGATCGTGGTGAAGTCGGAGGCGGCCCGGCGGCTGGCCCCGGGGGACATGGACGCCGCGCTGGCGCAGATCACGGACATCGAGTCGGTGGGGCGGCAGGCGCTCACCGAGATCCGCGAGGCGGTCACCGGCTACCGCGAGGGCAGTCTGGCCACCGAGCTGACCCGGGCCTGCTCGGCGCTGTCCGCGGCGGGCGTGGAACCGGTGGTCCGCCGGAGCGGGGCGCCGCTCGCCCCGCAGGCCGAGGTACTGCTCGGCTGGGTGGTGCGCGAGGCCGTCACCAACGTGGTCCGGCACAGCGACGCCGCCCGCTGCGAGATCACCGTCGAGGGTGCCGACGAGCACGTACGGCTCCGGGTCACCGACGACGGCAGCGGGGAGGCCGCGGACCGGCCCGCTCAGGGCATCGGCGGTACCGGCCTGACGGGCCTCACCGAGCGCCTCGCGGCGGCGGGCGGCTCCCTCAGCGCCGGCCGGTCACCGCAGGGGGCTTCACGGTGACCGCGGAACTTCCCGTCGGCTCGGAGGAGTTGACGGCGGTGGCGGTCACCGCGCCCGCCGCGGGCTGACCAGCCGGTGGCGCCCCGACCGCACCGGGCCGGGGCGGCTCCCCCACGGGCCCCGGCGCACCCGCGCGGAAGCCTCCGGCGCGGCAGGATCCCCCTTCCTCACACGGCCCTAGGCTGAGCCCATGAACGAGTCGCCCCGGGACCACCGGCCCGGCAAGTGCATCCGGGTACTGCTCGCCGAGGACCAGGGCATGATGCGTGGCGCGCTCGCCCTGCTGCTCGGCATGGAGGCGGACATCGAGGTCGTGGCCCAGCTCTCCTCGGGCGACGTCATCGTGGACTCCGTGCTCACCCACCGCCCCGACGTGGCCCTGCTGGACATCGAACTGCCGGGCATGAGCGGGCTGGACGCCGCGGCGGCGCTGCGGACGGAGGCGCCGGACTGCCGGGTACTGATCCTCACCACCTTCGGCCGGCCCGGCTATCTGCGGCGGGCCATGGAGGCCGGGGCGGCCGGGTTCCTCGTGAAGGACGGGCCGGTGGAGGAACTCGCCGCGGCGATCCGGCGCGTGCTCACCGGGGAGACGGTGGTCGACCCGGCGCTCGCCGCCGCCGCGCTCAGCGCCGGGCCGAATCCGCTGACGGCCCGCGAGCGGGAGGTGCTGACGGCGTCGGTGGACGGGGCGACGGTCGCCGACATCGCCGGCCGGCTCCATCTGTCCGAGTCCACCGTCCGCAACTACCTGTCCGCGGCGATCGGCAAGACGGGCACCCGCAACCGGACGGAGGCGGTACGGGAGGCCCGGCAGCGGGGGTGGTTGTGACCGGGTCTTCTTCGGTGGGGAGTCACTTCGTCACCTTCACGTCCTTGTAGGCCGTCCCCTCGGGGGCGGCGCACACGAACCAGTTCGCCTCGGGGTAGCCGTCCACCGGCACGATGGCGGGGTCGGGCACATTGTGCCGGTAGTTCACCGGCCCGCTCCGGACGACGGTCGTACGCCCGTCCCGCCAGGTGCAGGTGACCTCCCGCGCGGTGGTGGCGACCTTGCCGACCACGAGGCGCGACACCTCGTCGCCGCTGGACTCGATGGGCGCGGCCGCGGCCTCCAGGTCCGTGCCCCGCAGGCGGTCCGGGTGCTTCACCGTGTCGAAGGTGAGCTGCCGGGGCAGGCCGACACCGTACTTCCGGGTCACGAAGTGCGAGGTCTTGCCGATCAGGCCGGCCGGCGTGCTGACGACGGGCTTGATCCCCAGCTCGGCCATGGCGTCGAACTGCCGGTCCGCCTCGTGTTCGTCGCGTGGCGCTCCCCACACCTGGATGTCGACGTACCAGGGCTTGCCGCGGTAGGTGCCCCGCGACAGCTCCGTCGTCTGCGGCACGTACACATGCCGGGCCCCGGGAGACGTCGGCCGCGTCGCCACCTGCGCACCCCGGTCCCCGTGCCCGCCGGGCAGCCCCGCGACCGCCAGTGTCACGCCCGTCGAGCCCGCGAGGACCAGGGCCGTCGTCGCCGCCAGGGCCCAGCGGCGCGCCCTGCGGCGGCGGCCGCCGCGGATGACCGCCTGCACCGGGGCTATGCCGATCTCCACCTCGTCCGCGGCGTCCGCGAGGAGGAAGGCGATGTCCGACTGTGTCATCTCGTGGCTCTCCCGGTCCGCGCTCATCACTTACGCCCTCCCTGCGTCACCGTCTCCGCCAGCCCCGGTATGGCCCGCAGCTTGGCGATGCCCTTGGCGGCGTTGCTCTTCACCGTGCCGACCGAGCAGCCCATCGCCTCGGCCGTCTGCGTCTCCGTCAGGTCCTCCCAGTAGCGCAGGACCACCGCCTCCCGCTGCCGCGCGGGCAGCTGGGCGAGCGCCTCCAGCAGCGCGCTCCGGTCGTCGGCCTGCGCGATCCGGTCGCCGGTGTCGGCCACCTCGCGCACCATCCCCGAGTCGTCCTTCGGCGCGAGGAACTCCTTGAGCCGCCTCCGGTGCCTGCGCGCGTGCGCGTTGATCATCACGCGCCGTACGTACGCCTCCGGATCGTCGGCCGAGCCCACCTTGCGCCAGTGCACGTAGACCTGTTCGAGCGTCGACTGGACCAGGTCCTCCGCGGCGTGCTGCTGCCCCGTGAGGAGAAACGCCGTGCGCACCAGCCGCGGCCAGCGGCCGACGACGAAGCTCTGGAACTCCTCGTCCCGAGCGCTCTTCCCGTCCCCCATGGATTACCTCCTTGATGTCAGAAGGAGTCCACGGGCCGCCCGGACCGTTGCCTCAGTGCGCGGAACCCTCGGAAATTCTCCGCGGCAGCCACAGCAGCATGAGCAGCGCCCCGCCCAGCAGCACCGCCGTGCTCGTCCGGAAGGCCAGCGCGTAGCCGTCCGTCAGGGCCTCGGGGCCCGCCCCGCCGCCCGTACCGGCCGCGGCGACGGTCGACATCACGGCGAGGCCCAGCGAACCGCCCATGGTGCGCGAGGTGTTGACCAGTCCGGACACCACGCCCGCCTCGCCGGGCGCCGCCCCGGACGTGGCCAGTGACGCGAGCGGGGTCGCGGCCAGGCCCGCGCCGAGCATCATCAGGATCCCCGGGACCATGATCGCGGTGACGTACCCGCCGTGCGCGGTCATCGTGGACTGCCAGCCGAAGCCGGCCGCGGCCACCAGCGTGCCGAGCACCGCCACGTTCCGCGCGCCCGCCCTGCGCATCAGGCGCGGCGCCACCTTGGAGCCGGCGACCACCGAAAGCGAGCTGGGCACGAAAGCGAACCCGGCCTCCAGCGGCGTGTAGCCGAGCACGTTCTGGGCGTACAGCGTCATGAAGTACCACATGCAGAACATCGCCGAGCCGGAGAGGAACATCGCCGCGTTCGCGGACGCCACGGAACGCAGCCGCAGCACGCCCAGCGGCATCAACGGGGCCGCCGTACGCGCCTCGACCAGCAGGAACAGGGCGATGAGCAGCAGCCCGGCGCCCAGCGGCAGCAGGGTGGCCGCCGCCGTCCAGCCCTCGGCCTCCGTCTGCGAGATGCCGTAGGCCAGGGTCGCGAGGCCCGCCGTCACCAGCAGTGCGCCGGGCAGGTCGAGTCGGCGCCGGTCGCCGGCCCGGCTCTCCGTCAGCCACCGGACCGAGCCGGCCAGCACCACCGCGCCGACCGGCACGTTGATCAGCAGGACCCAGCGCCAGGACAGCGTGTCCACCAGGACCCCGCCGACGAGTCCGCCCGCCGCCCCGCCGCCGGCGCCCACGGCGGTCCAGGTGGCTATCGCCCGGGCCCGCGCCGGGCCCTCCGCCACCGCCGAGGTGAGCAGGGTCAGCGTCGACGGCGCGAGCACCGCCGCCCCCAGCCCCTGCACGGCCCGCGCCAGCAGCAGCTGCCAGCCCTCCTGGGCCAGGCCGCCGCCCAGGGAGGCCAGCGTGAACAGGGCGAGCCCGACCAGGAACATCCGCTTGCGGCCGTACAGGTCGCCGGCCCGGCCGCCCAGCAGCATGAACCCGGCGAAGGCGATGGCGTAGGCGTTCACCACCCACTGCAGGCCGGACGGGCTCAGCGCGAGGTCGGCCCGCATCGAGGGCAGGGCGACGTTCACGACGGACACGTCGAGCACGACGAGGAACTGACCTGCGCAGGCGAGTGCCACCACCAGCCAGGCCGGGGGTGCGGCGCGGCGGAGTGTCCGGGGCGAGGCAGGGGTGGCTTCCAGCATGGGTGTCATGCTCTCAACCCGGTTACGGTCCTTGCATCGGCATTTCGGCCCAGCCCGGTCCGGGCGGCGGCCTAGGCCCCGCGACCTACGACGGCGGGCGTCCGGACGACGGGTCCCGCTGCTTGCGACCGGACGGCGACCCGACTCCAGCGGCCTCCGGCAGCGCCCGACGGCGCCCGGCACCCATGGCCGCGACTCGGTGCCCTCGCGACGCCACCACCTCACCGTCAGGGCTTCGCCACCGCTCCACCGCAGGACTTCGCCACCGGCTCCGCCCCCGCCCCTCCCCCCAAAGCCCTACGCCGCCCGCAGCACCGTCACCACCGCCGCGCCCCCCAGCCCGATGTTGTGCGCGAGCCCCGTGCGCGCCCCCGGCACCTGCCGTTCGCCCGCCTCGCCGCGCAGCTGCCAGACCAGCTCGGCCGTCTGGGCCAGGCCGGTCGCGCCCAGGGGATGGCCCTTGGAGATGAGCCCGCCGGACGGGTTCACCACCCAGCGGCCGCCGTACGTCGTCGCGCCCGACTCGACCAGCTTCCCCGACTCCCCCGGGGCGCACATGCCGAGCGCCTCGTACGTCAGCAGTTCGTTGACCGAGAAGCAGTCGTGCAGCTCGATCACGTCGACGTCCTCGATGCCGATCCCGGCACGGTCGTACGCCTGCCGGGCCGCCCGCCGGGACATGGGCTGCCCGACGACGTCGACGCAGGAGCCGGAGGCGAAGGACTCCTCGGTGTCCGTCGCCATGGCCTGCCCGGCGATCTCGACCAGCCCGGTCAGGGAGCGCTCCTCGGCGAACCGTTCCGAGACCACCACCGCCGCCGCCGCGCCGTCCGAGGTCGGCGAGCACTGGAGCTTGGTCAGCGGCCGGTGGACCGTGCGCGAGGCGAGCACGCCGGCCACGTCGTACACGTCCCGGAACTGGGCGTACGGGTTGTGCGCGGAGTGGCGGTGGTTCTTGGCGGCGACCGCGGCGAGCTGCGCCTCGGTGGTGCCGTACCGCTCCATGTGCTCGCGGGCCGCGTCGCCGAAGATCTGGGCGGTGGGCGGGGTCGCCTCGAACCCGTGCCGGGCGGCCATGATCCCGTAGTGCCGGGCGACGGGTGAGGTGGCGAAGTCGCCGCCGGCCCCTTCGCCGAGCGCTCCCCGCCGCATCTTCTCGAAGCCGAGTGCCAGCGCGCAGTCGCAGGCGCCGCCCTCGACGAGCTGCCGGGCGAGCATGAGCGCGGTCGCGCCGGTCGCGCAGTTGTTGTTGACGTTGTAGACGGGGACGCCGGTGAGTCCCAGCTCGTACGCGGCGCGCTGGCCGGCGGTGGAGGGCTGGAAACAGTAGCCGACAGGAACCTGTTCCACGTCCGGGTAGGAAACCCCGGCATCCGCGAGCGCCGCACCCCCGGCCTCCCGGACCATGTCCCAGTACTGCCATTCACGGGTCTCGGGCTTCTCGAACCTGGTCATCCCGACCCCGGCGACATAGGCCTTCATGGCGCGCAGAGTAGAACGTGTTCCACCAACTGACCAGAGCTGACGAAAGATCAGAAACCCATGGGAAGGTCAAGACTTCATTAGAGGCCTGAAGCAACGGAATAGTTGCCTGCGCATACGAGGTTTACCGAGCACTTGTGTTCAGGGGAGGCCTCACTCAATGACCCGTACGACGACCGAACGACCGACCCGGAAGGCCGGCGGGAGCGTGGTCCCGGTGCTCGCCTTCGCCGGCATCGTGGTCGCGGTGATGCAGACGCTGCTCGTGCCGGTCATCAAGGACCTGCCGCAGCTGCTGGACACCGCACCCAGCAACGCCACCTGGGTCCTGACCTCGACCCTCCTGTCCGGAGCCGTCGCCACCCCCATCATGGGCCGGCTCGGCGACCTCTACGGCAAGCGGCGCATGCTGATCCTCAGCCTCGCCGTGATGGTGGCGGGCGCCCTGGTCAGCGCGCTCACCAGCCAGCTGCTCACCATGATCGTGGGCCGTGCCCTGCAGGGCTTCGCCATGGGCGCGATCCCGCTCGGCATCGGTCTGATGCGGGACATGCTGCCCCGCGAGCGGCTCGGCTCGGCCATGGCCCTGATGAGCTCCTCGATCGGCGTCGGCGGCGGTCTCGCGCTGCCCGCGGCGGCCCTCGTCGCCCAGCACAGCGACTGGCACTCCTTGTTCTACGGCGCCGCCGGCCTCGGCGTGGTCGCGATCGCCCTCACCCTCCTCGTGGTGCCCGAGTCCCCGATGCGCGCCGAGGGCTCCTTCGACCTGCCGGGCGCCATGGGCCTGTCCACCGGACTGGTGCTGCTCCTGCTGCCGATCACCAAGGGCAGCGACTGGGGCTGGTCCTCGGGGACGACGCTGGGCCTGTTCGCCGCGGCCGTGATCGTGCTCCTGCTGTGGGGCCTGTTCGAACTGCGCGTCCAGGCGCCTCTGGTCGACCTGCGCACCACGGCCCGCCGCGAGGTGCTGCTCACCAACCTGGCGTCGATCATGGTCGGCGTCAGCTTCTACGTCGTCTCGCTGGTCCTGCCGCAGTTGCTCCAGCTGCCGAAGGCCACCGGTTACGGCCTCGGCCAGTCCATGGTCGTCGCCGGTCTGTGCGTGGCCCCGCTGGGTCTGACGATGATGTTCACGGCGCCGGTCTACGCCCGGCTGTCCGCCCGGTACGGCCCCAAGGTGACCCTCATCGTCGGCCTGCTGGTCATCGCCCTCGGCTACGGCGGCGGCCTCGGCCTCATGGACGCGGCCTGGCAGACCATCATCACGTCGGTGGTCCTCGGCGCCGGTATCGGCCTCGCCTACTCCTCGCTGCCCGCGCTGATCATCGGCGCGGTCCCGGCGTCCGAGACCGGCGCGGCCAACGGCCTCAACACACTGATGCGGTCCATCGGCACGTCGGTCTCCAGCGCCGTCATCGGCATGGTGCTGGCCAACACGGCGAACACCGTGGGCGGCGTCGAGATCCCGACCATGCACGGCTTCCGGGTCTCCTTCCTGATCGCCACCGCCGCCGTCGCGGTCGGCCTGCTGCTGGCGGTCTTCCTGCCGAAGGCCCCGCGACCGGCCCAGCACGCGCAGCTGCGGGCGAGCAGCGAGGAGGACGCCAACCTGCTGCGCGCCGAGGAGGTGCTGCGCGGCTTCCGCGGGCGGGTCCTGGACGCCGGCGGCGCTCCGGTCGCCCGCGCCAAGGTCACGCTGATCGACCGGCGCGGCCGTCAGGCGGGGGCCACCGTCTCCGCCGAGGACGGCTTCTACTCCCTCGCGGTGCCGGCCGAGGGCGCGTACGTGCTGGCCGCGCGGGCGGCGGGGCACGGACCGCTGGCCTCGTCCGCGAGCCATTCCGGGGCCGAGCACGCGGTGGACCTGGACCTCGCCCTGCCGGGTGAGACGGTCGACGTCTAGCGCGGCGGGCCGCGCGCCCCTTCCGGCCTCCTCCCGTACCCCCTGGTCGCACCGGCGGCCAGGGGGTACGGCAGCATGGGCGGCCTGACAGCCGTACGACCGGAAGGCCGCCCATGTCCGCCGCACCCAAGCCCGAGATCCTGGCCGCGTTCGAGGCGGCCAAGGGGTTCATGCCCGTGGACGAGGGCCTGGCGCTGTACGCGGCCGCCGTGGAGGCCGGCGGGCTGGGGCTGCCGTTGCTGGAGGTCGGCACGTACTGCGGCCGGTCCACGGTGCTGCTCGCCGACGCGGCCCGGTCGGCCGGGGTCACGGCGCTGACCGTCGACCACCACCGGGGCAGCGAGGAGCAGCAGCCCGGCTGGGACTACCACGACCCGGAGACGGTGGACCCGGAGATCGGCCTGATGGACACGCTCCCGGCCTTCCGGCGCACGCTGTTCAAGGCGGGCCTGGAGGACCACGTGGTCGCCCTGGTCGGCCGCTCCCCGCAGATCGCGGCGATCTGGAACTCCCCGCTCGGCTTCGTCTTCGTCGACGGCGGCCACACCGACGAGCACGCCACCGCCGACTACGAGGGCTGGGCGCGGCACGTCGCCGAGGGCGGACTGCTGGTCATCCACGACGTCTTCCCGTACCCCGAGGACGAGTTCACCGGCCAGGCGCCCTACCGCGTCTATCTGCGCGCCCTGGACTCGGGCGCGTTCACGGAGATCTCGGCGACGGGGTCCCTGCGCGTGCTCCGCCGGACCGGCACGGGCGTCTGACCTCCCGCGGCGGCGTGCCGGACGGCGCGTCCGCCGCCGACCGCCCACCCGCACGACCGCGGTCCGGCGCACGGCGCTCCGGCCTCCCGCGCACCCGGTCCGCAGGCGGCGCATCGCCCCCTCCCCCGCCGCGGCGGGCCGGAGCGCCGGTCGGAGTCTGTGCGGGCGGGGCGCGTCGGACCGTAAGGTGGCAGCGTGTCGTACGTAGGCCCGGACTTCGATCCCCGCAGCCGCGCCGGTCCCGGCGCGGCCCGCTGACCGTGGCGCTCGCCGCGCTGGTGCCCGGAGCGCTGCTCGGCTGGCTGGTGTACGAGGCGGTGGGCGGCGGCGGTCCGGAAGGCTCCGACCGCACGGCGGCCCCTTCCTCGGGCTCGCCCTCGCGCACCGCCCCGGCGTCCCCCTCCTCGCCCTCGGCCCTGTCCGCCTCGCCCAGTTCCTCGGACGGCGACGGCAAGCGGCCCGCCAAGTCGCCGACGGCCGCCGCCTCGGGGCCGCTCAAGGGCAAGGTCGTCGTCATCGACCCGGGGCACAACCTCGGCAACTTCCAGCACACGGCCCAGATCAACCGCCAGGTGGACATCGGGACGAACCACAAGGAGTGCGACACCACCGGGACGTCCACCAACGCCGGTTATCCGGAAGCCCGGTTCACCCTCGATCTGGCGCACCGGCTGCGCACGCTCCTGGAACAGCAGGGCGCCACGGTGAAACTGACGCACGACGAAGGCGGCCCGTCCTGGGGGCCCTGCGTGGACGAGCGGGCCCGGATCGGCAACGCGGCGCACGCCGACGCGGCCATCTCCCTGCACGCCGACGGCTCGGCGCCCGGCAACCGCGGCTTCCACGTCATCATGCCGGGATCCGTGCACTCCGGCGCCGCGGACACCCGGGAGATCGTCGGCCCGTCCCACGACCTCGGGGTGCGCATCGTGGGCAACTTCGTGCGCGAGACCGGTGAACCGCCCTCCAACTACCTCGGCGGAGGTACCGGTTTCGTCACGCGCACGGACCTGGGTGGTCTCAATCTGTCAACAGTCCCCAAGGTGTTCATCGAGTGCGGCAACATGCGCGATAGCAAGGACGCGGCACTACTGACCAGCGGCGCCTGGCGGCAGAAGGCAGCGCGGGGGATCTCCGAGGGAATGGTGAGTTTCCTGCGTCGGTCCTGACCGGCATGCGGAACCGGCCGGACAGCCGGATCTTGCGGACGATAGTGTCTACCGACGACGAGACGACTCACGAAGGACCTGAAGTGAATATCCGCTCCCTCACTAGAGGCGACGGCGTGGTGATCGGAGCAGCGGTGGTGCTGTTCATCGCGTCGTTCCTGACCTACCTCAGCTACTCCGGCTTCGGCGCCACGCAGTCCCGGAACGCCTGGGAAGACCTCGGCATGGGTCTGGGCATCTACATGGGCGCGGTGATCGGTGCCGTCCTCATCGTCGTCAACCGCTGCCTGCCCCAGCCGCGGAAGGTCCTCGGACTCGACCTCGGTGCCACGGGCACCGCGTTCGGCGTCCTCGCGGCCTGGACGCTGTTGTGGTCGCTGATCGATGTCCAGGACGGCCTGGACGCCGGCGCCGGCCTCATCCTCGGCTTCATCGCCGCGCTCGTTCTCGCGGGCGCCGCCATCGCCACCCCGCTGGTGCCCGCCCTCCAGGCCCCGCTCGTCTCGGCCCCCAGGCCGGTCGCCCCGCAGCCCTACGATGGGCAGCCGCAGGGTGGTTACGGTTACCCGGGTGCTCAGCCGCAGCCGGGGCAGCCGTACGGTGCGCAGCCGCAGCCGGGGCAGCCGTTCGGACAGCAGCCGCCGGCCGGGCAGCAGCAGCCGCCCGCCGGTCCCGCCGCTCCGGCGCCGCAGACCTCCGGTGGGGACTTCTCGCCGTTCTGGTTCGCCGTGCCGGTGCCGCGCCAGCTGTTCGCGGAGGACGGCTCGTCGAACCCGATCGCCGAACTGGCGCCGGGCACCTGGTACCTGGCCGTCGAGCAGCGCGGTGCCGCGCTGGTCGCGCAGACCCAGGACGGCCGCCGCGGTGTCCTCCAGGACACCTCCGGCATCCAGCGGGGCTGAAGTCCCGCATCTCGCCGCACTCCGGCCCCTCGCCCTTCCGGGCGGGGGGCCGTTGTCGTACAGTCGGCCCCCGGTCGGTTGGCTGACGCTCCGTCAGGAGGCAGGCGTATGCGGCTCGGTCTCGCACTCGGCTACTGGGGACGCGGTCCGGACCCCGGACACGTGGCGCTCGCCCAGGAGGCGGAACGGCTCGGGTACCACTCGGTGTGGACGGCGGAGTCCTGGGGCTCGGACGCCTTCACCCCGCTGACCTGGATCGCCGCGCGGACCTCGACGATCCGGCTGGGTACGGCCGTCGCGCAGATGGCCGCCCGCTCGCCGGCCGCGACCGCGATGCACGCGCTCACCCTGGACCACCTCTCCGGCGGGCGGATGCTGCTCGGGCTGGGCCTGTCCGGGCCGCAGGTGGTGGAGGGCTGGTACGGCCGCCCGTTCCCGAAGTCGCCGCTGACCGCGACCCGGGAGTACGTGGACGTCGTACGGCAGGTGCTGCGCCGCCGGGCGCCGGTGGAGGTGGACGGACGGTTCCATCCGCTGCCGTACCGGGGGCCGGACGGGACGGGGCTCGGCAGGCCGCTCAAGTCGATCACCCATCCGCTGCGGGCCGGTCTGCCGGTGCTGCTCGGCGCCGAGGGGCCGAAGAACGTGGCGCAGACGGCCCGCATCGCCGACGGCTGGCTGCCGCTGTACTGGTCGCCGAGCCGGCCGGAGGTCTACGGGGACGTCGTGCGGGAGTTCCCCGAGGGGTTCCTGGTGGCTCCGATGGCACGGGTGAAGGTGTGCGACGACGTCGCGGAGGGGCTGCTGCCGGTCAAGGCCATGCTCGGGTTCTACATCGGCGGGATGGGGCACGCGGCCCGCAACTTCCACGCCGACCTCATGGCCCGCATGGGGTACGCGGAGCAGGCCCGGCGGATCCAGGAGCTGTTCCTCGCCGGACGCCGGGAGGAGGCCGTGCTGGCCGTCCCGGACGCCTTCGCCGACGAGATCTCCCTGGTCGGCCCGCGCGAACGCATAGCGGAAAGACTGGAGTTGTGGCGCAAGGGTCCGGTGACGGACCTGCTGGCCCTGTCACCGGACCCGCACACCCTCAGGGTGCTGGCGGAGCTGACCTCCTAGCCCTGGGTGAGCTGCGAGGTCGAGGGCACCTTGTTCTTGACCTCGGCACCGGCGCTCTTCCCGGCGTCCTTCACCTGGTTGATGATGTCGTCGAAGGAACTCGCCGCGCCCTCGTCGCCCTTGCGGAGCTTGGACGGCAGGCTCTTGAGGGAGGCGATGCCCGCGGTGAGCGGTGCGAGCGCCTTCGACAGCAGGGGATCGCCCTGGGCGTTCTTCTGCGCCGCCTTCAGGCGGTTGTAGGCGAAGGCACCGGCGAGACCGGCCTTCACCAGGGACAGCTTGCGGCCGTGGGCGCCCTTCTTGAACTTGCCGGCCTTCCACGGCTTCACGATCCACTGGTAGGTGGCGCCGGCGGCCAGGCCCGCGTTCGCGACGAAGCGGGTCTTGGCGAACTTCTGGCGTTCGGCGGACGTGGACGGGCTGGGGGTGGCCTCCTGCGCGGCGGCCACCGCCGAAGCGGCTGTCTTCGTACTGCTGGTCTTCTCACTGCTGCCGCAGGCGGTGGCGCCCGCCACCAGTGCGCAGCAGAGGGTGAGCGCCACGAAGAGGCGCCGTATCGGTACGGGCACGGGGTCCTCCGGACGTGTTTCCCCGAGCGGTCTGCTTCCTCCGGCAGGTTCACCCGAACGGCCGCGTCCCGCCACTCGGGGAGGAACGCCGTCGGTGCTCCCGGCCCTGTTTCACGGGCCCGGAAGCGGCAATCCGAAGAACATGTCTCGATATCGCACGGGCGCGAATCAGGCCGGGACGGTCGTGGCGATCGTCGCCGACGTCATGGCCTTCATTCTCGGCCTCTGGATTCTGATGTACCTGTTGGACGCGAACCGGGCGAACAGCCTGGTGCAGTTCGTCCATGACGCCGCGGCCTGGCTGGCCGGCTGGTCCCACGACCTCTTCACGTTCGACGAGGCCTGGGCCCGGGTGGTGGCCGGCTACGGTCTCGCCGCGGTGGTCTACCTGTTCGTCGGCCACGCCATCGCCAGCCGGATGCAGCGGCACTGAGGCGGCACGCGGCACGGTCCCCCGGGGGGCCGTGCCGCTCGCGTCGGCTAGGCGCAGCAGTCGGGGTCCAGGCCGGTCGGCAGGCGGTCGCCGCCGAAGACCGCGCAGGTGGCGTCGTGGCCGCCGAGCGCGGCCACGGCCAGCAGGAGCGAACCCGCGGTCCAGGTGGTCAGCTCCTGGGGCCAGATCGCTTCGTCGTCGAAGACGTAGCCGGTCCAGTACAGGCCGGTCGCGGGGTCGCGCAGGTGCTGGATGGCCTGCAGGATCTCCAGGGCGCGGTCGGACTCCCCCACCGCCCAGAGGGCCAGGGCGAGTTCGCTGGACTCGCCGCCGGTCACCCAGGGGTTGGGGATCACGCAGCGCACGCCGAGGCCGGGGACGACGAAGCGGTCCCAGGACTCCTCGATGCGGGCCTTGGCCTCCGCCCCGGTCAGCGCGCCGCCGAGGACCGGGTAGTACCAGTCCATCGAGTAGCGGTCCTTGTCGAGGAACCGCTCGGGGTGCCGGCGGATCGCGTGGCGCAGCGCGCCGACCGCCAGCTCCCAGTCGGGCTGGGGCTCTTCACGCTGCTCGGCGATGGCGAGGGCGCAGCGCAGGGCGTGGTGGACGGAGGAGCTGCCGGTGAGCAGGGCGTCGGCCGTGGGGGTGCCGTCGTCCTCGCGCCGCCAGCCGATCTGCCCGCCGGGCCGCTGGAGCCGCAGCACCCACTCGACGGCCGCGTAGACGCAGGGCCACATGCGGTCCAGGAAGGTGTCGTCACCCGTGGACAGGTAGTGGTGCCAGACGCCGACGGCTATGTAGGCGACGAAGTTCGACTCGCGGGCGCGGTCGGTGACGTCGTCGTGGGCGCCGTCGGCGTAGGCCGCGTACCAGGAGCCGTCCTCCAGCTGGTGCCGGGCGAGCCAGTCGTACGCCCGCTCGGCCGCCTCGTGCTCGCCGGCCGCGTCGAGGGCCATGGCGGCCTCGGTGTGGTCCCAGGGGTCGAGGTGGTGCCCGCGGAACCACGGGATCGCGCCGTCCTCCCGCTGCGCGGCGAGGATGCCGCGTACGGTCGCGGCGGCCTGCCCGGCGGTGAGGACCCCGGGCAGGACCAGGTGTTCTGTCCGGGGCGTCGTCACTTGGCGGCCGCCCCGTCGGTCCCATCGAGACGCGGCAGGTGCGGTTTGGTCGCGTAGACCACGAAGCTCTTGCCGATCAGCGGGTTCAGCGCCTGCTCGGCGACCCGGGTGGCCAGGGGCTTCTTCATGATGTCCCAGACCAGCAGCTTGTGGTACGCCCGGACCGGCAGCGCCTTGTCGTTGTCGACGCCGAACGCGCACTTCAGCCACCAGTACGGCGAGTGCAGGGCGTGCGCGTGGTGGCTGCCGTACGGCTTCAGGCCGGCCTCGCGGATCTTCCCGACCAGCTCGTCGGCCTTGTAGATGCGGATGTGGCCGCCCTCGACCTCGTGGTAGGCGTCGGACAGCGCCCAGCAGACCTTCTCGGGGCCGTAGCGCGGCACGGTGACGGCGATCCGGCCGCCCGGCCTGAGCACGCGGACCATCTCCGCGAGGACGCCCTTGTCGTCGGGGATGTGCTCCATCACCTCGGAGATGATGACGACGTCGAAGGACTCGTCGGGGAAGGGCAGGGCGAGGGCGTCGCCCTCCATGGCCGTGGCGGTGGCGCCCTCGGGGGCCTCGCCGGCCTCCTTCATCGCCGCGAACCACTTGGCGACCTCGCGGATTTCCTCGGCGTTCTGGTCGAGGGCCACGACCTGGGCGCCGCGCCGGTAGCACTCGAAGGCGTGCCGGCCGGCCCCGCAGCCGAGGTCCAGGACACGGTCGCCCGGGGCGAGCGGGAACCGGGAGAAGTCGACGGTCAGCACGTGGCCCTGCTTTCGGTGTAGACGCCGGTGTCACTGGCCGAGGTCGGGGACGCGTCGCTCCGGGACGCCGTGACCGCGACACTCGGTGAAGCCGCGGAACGGCCGGGAACGGGGGCCGTCGCGCCGCCGGCCGCCGGGGCGTGGGCGCCGTCGCCGCCCGCGGAGCGTGCGATGGCCTCGCGGTAGCGGGCCACGGTGCCCTCGGCGGCGCGTGCCCACGTGAAGTTCCTCAGCACCCGCTCGCGGCCCGCGGCGCCGAGCCGGGCGCGCAGTTCCGGGTCGCCGAGCAGCCGGCCGAGGCCGGCGGCCAGGGCTCCGGCGTCGCCGGGCGGCACGGCCAGGCAGGTCTCGCCGTCGCGGCCCGCGACCTCGGGGATCGCGCCGCCGGTGGTGGCGACCAGGGGGGTGCCGGTGGCCATGGCCTCGGCCGCGGGCAGCGAGAAGCCCTCGTACAGGGAGGGCACGCAGGCGACCTCGGCCGAGCGGATCAGGTCGACGAGTTCGGCGTCGGAGATGCCCTTGACGAACTCGACGGCGCCTTCGAGGCCGTAGCGCTCGACGGCCTGGGCGACCGGGCCCTCGGTGGGGCGCTTGCCGACGACGACGAGGTGGGCGGCCGGGTGCTCGGTGCGCACCTTCGCCAGCGCCTCCACGAGGAAGACCAGGCCCTTGAGGGGGACGTCGGCGCTGGAGGTGGTGACGATCCGGCCGGGCACCTGGGGGACGGCCGGATCCGGCGCGAACAGGTCGGTGTCGGCGCCGATGTGGACGACGTGGACGCGCTCCTCGCGGACGCCGAGGTGGTCCACGATCTCCTGCCGGGAGCTGCCGGAGACGGTGAGGACGGAGGGCAGCCGGCGGGCGGTGCGCTTCTGCATCCGGGTGAAGGCGTACCAGCGGCGCACCGAGTAGCGGCGCTGCCAGCCCTCGGCGGCGTCCAGCTCCAGCCGCCGGTCGACGGTGATCGGGTGGTGGATCGTGGTGACCAGGGGGGCGCCGATGTCGCCGAGCAGGCCGTAGCCGAGGGTCTGGTTGTCGTGGACGACGTCGAACTCGCCGCGGCGGGCGCGCAGATGGCGGCGGGCGCGCAGCGAGAAGGTCAGGGGCTCGGGAAAGCCGCCGGTCCACATGGTCGCCACTTCGAGGGCGTCGATCCAGTCCCGGTACTCGTCCCGCCCGGGGGTGCGGAAGGGGTCGGGCTGGCGGTACAGGTCGAGGCTGGGCAGCTCGGTCAGGGTGAGCGCGGGGTAGCCCTCGTCGAGGACGGGGTACGGCTGCGAGCCGATGACCTCGACACGGTGGCCGAGGCGGGCGAGCTCACGCGAGAGGTGCCGTACGTAGACACCCTGGCCGCCGCAGAACGGGTTCCCTTTGTAGGTGAGGAGCGCGATGTGGAGCGGTCGCTCGCCGTCGGCTGCGGAGTCCTCCTGGGCACCCGCTTCCCGGGCCTCGGCGGTCACTCGGTGCCCCCTTCTGCATGCACTGTCCCGCGAGACTACGACGGGACGCTAATCTAGAACAAGTTTCAGACTTGATCGTTCAAGAGGCTCTGAATCTACCGGCAGGTAGGGGCGCTGTGAGCAGTGGATCAGGTGATTCACGCCACGACACGGGCCCCCTCCGCGCCGGATGATCACCTGCCCCACCGACACCCTCACCGACTGTCACGGAACGGGACCCATGCCTGCGGAAGCCAGTACGTCGCGGCCCGCGTCGCCGCCGCTCACCGAGCGGCAGGAGGCCCGCCGCCGCAGGATCCTGCGCGCGAGCGCCCACCTCGCCAGCCGGGGCGGTTTCGACGCGGTGCAGATGCGCGAGGTGGCCGAGTCCTCGCAGGTGGCGCTCGGCACGCTGTACCGCTATTTCCCGTCGAAGGTGCACCTGCTGGTGGCCACCATGCAGGACCAGTTGGAGCACATGCACGGCACGCTGCGGAAGAAGCCGCCGGCAGGGGACACGGCGGCCGAGCGGGTGGCGGAGACGCTGATGCGCGCCTTCCGCGCCCTCCAGCGCGAGCCGCATCTGGCGGACGCGATGGTCCGCGCCCTGACCTTCGCCGACCGCAGCGTCTCCCCCGAGGTGGACCAGGTCTCCCGGCAGACGACGGCGATCATCCTGGACGCGATGGGCCTCGCGGACCCCACCCCGCAGCAGCTCTCCGCCGTCCGGGTCATCGAGCACACCTGGCACTCGGCCCTCACCACCTGGCTCTCGGGCCGCGCCTCCATCGCCCAGGTCAAGATAGACATCGAAACGGTCTGCCGCCTGATCGACCTGACGGAGCCGGGGGCTTCGCGCTAGGCCGTGCACCCGCCCCCGGCTGCCCGGCCCCCGGGGCCCCGCTACTCCTCCGGCGGGAACACCGTCTCCCCCGTGTCCAGGAGGGTCAGGGTGATCGCCTCCACCGGGCAGCTCTCCGCCGCCGCCAGGATCGCCTCGGTGGCGTCGGTGGCCGGGTCCACCGGGTGGGACTGGCGGGCCGTGTCGAGGCGGAAGGCGGACGGGGCGTGATGGAGGCACTGGGCCGAGCCGATACAGACGGAGCGGTCGACCTCGACGCGCCAGCGGTCGCCCATCCTCACGCCCCCGCCGGCAGGTGGATCATCTTGTGCTCCAGGTACTCGCCGTACCCCTCCGGGCCGAACTCCCGCCCGAGGCCCGAGTTCTTGTAGCCGCCGAACGGGCCGAGCATGTCCAGGCTGAAGGTGTTGACGGAGAACGTGCCGGTGCGGACGCGGCGGGCCACCTCGATGCCGTGCTCGACGTCGGCCGTCCACACGCTGCCGGACAGACCGTAGTCGGAGTCGTCGGCGATCTTCACGGCCTCGGCCTCGTCGCCGTACGGGAGCAGACAGATCACCGGGCCGAAGATCTCCTCGCGGGCGATCCGCATGGAGTTGTCCACGTCGCCGAAGAGGGTCGGCTCGACGTACCAGCCGCGGTCCGGGGCCGCCGGCCGGCCGCCACCGGCGAGGATCTTGGCGCCCTCCTCCTGGCCGATGCGGATGTAGTCGAGGCTGCGCCGCTGCTGACGGCGGGCGACCAGGGGGCCCACCTGGGTGGCCGGGTCCAGCGGGTCGCCGACCGTCAGGGCGCTCGCCGCCTGCGCGAAGGCGTCGGCGAACTCGGCGTACCGGGCGCGCGGGACGAGGATGCGGGTCTGGGCCACACAGGCCTGGCCGTTGTTCATCCAGGCCGCCGGGACGATGCCCGCGACCGCCGTCCCGAGGTCCGCGTCCGGGAGCACGAGCGCCGCCGACTTGCCGCCGAGCTCCAGCGTGACCCGGGTGAGATTGCGGGCGGCGACCTCCATCACGCGCCGGCCGGCCGCGACCGAGCCGGTGAAGGAGACCTTGTCGACGCCGGGGTGGCCGACCAGGTACTCGCTGACCTCCCGGTCGGCGGGGAGGATGGACAGCACGCCCTCCGGCAGACCCGCCTCGCGCGCGATCTCGCCGAGGAGGTAGGCGTCCAGCGGGGACTCCGGGGACGGTTTGAGGACGACCGCGCAGCCGGTCAGCAGCGCCGGGGCGAGCTTGGCCGCGGCGACGAACTGCGGGACGTTCCACGGCACGACGGCCGCGACCACGCCGACGGGTTCGCGGCGGACGAGGAGCGGGCCGAGGACGCCGGCGCGGCGCTCCTCGTACGTGAAGTCCCGCGCGACGCGGATCGCCGAGTCCCACACCATCATCGCGCCGAGCGCCTGGGCGAGGACGCTCCAGGAGTACGGGGAGCCGTTCTCGGAGGAGATCACGCGGGCGATCTCCTCGTGCCGCGCGGCGATGCCGTCCTTGATGCGGGTGACGACCTCGATCCGCTCCTCGAGCGTGGCCCGCGGCCAGGGACCCTCGTCGAAGGCGCGGCGCGCGACGGCCACCGCCCGGTCGACGTCCGCCCGGGAGGCGTGCGGCACCCGGCCGATGACCTCCTCGGTGTGCGGGGAGACCACCTCGATGACGTCCGTGCCGAGGGGGTCGGTCAACTCCCCGCCGATGAACAGCTGTCCGTGTTCCACGAGCTCGGTCATGGCCGACTGCCTCCCGCCGCACCGCGCGTATCTGACGCCGTTTCAGAACTGATACCAGTTCTAGTTACAGCGGGCAATGGGCGACGCCGGTCAGGGCCGCACCGGCGGATCACCCGCCGGTGCGGCCCTGACCGTCGCGCGGTGAAGCGGGACTCAGTCGCAGTACCGGTTGTAGGCCGAGCTGTAGCCCCGGTTGTAGCCGTCGACGTAACCGTGTGCCCACGAGGAGTCGTGGCCGGACGAGTAGCCGGAGCTGTAGCCGTCGCGGTCACAGTCGGAGCGCGCGTCGGAGAAGCCGTCACGGAAGCCCTGCCGGAAGCCCTGCTGGTAGTGGTTCTGCTCGGGAGCGACCGCGGCGGAACCCACCCGCGTCGGGGCCGGAGAGGCGGCCGCCGACTGCACGCTCAACGGCATGAGGGCGACGCCGGTCGCCACCAGAGCGGAACTGAGGGCCGCGGCCCTCTTGATCGTCCTTCGCTGCATGAGCTCTCCCCAGATACGCTCATATGGGATGTTTCCACTCTAATAGGCCGAAAGCGTGACGCAACTCGGGGTGCTCGTCCGCACGCCCCCTCCGCCGACCGCAACTGACGTTGCGTCAGTTCTGGTTATAGTGAACGGGGTCGAAAGGCTGCGGGCGGCGGGGCGGAGGAGCCGGATGACGAAGACGTTCGATCACGGCGGGGGCGTACGGTCCGTTCAGGTGCCCATCCCGGACAACCCCCTCGGCCACACGCTGGTGTACGTCGTGGACACCGGCCGGGGACCCGTGCTGGTCGACACCGGCTGGGACGATCCGGCGTCCTGGGACGTGCTCGTGGCGGGCCTCGCGGCCTGCGGCACCGGGGCGTCCGAGGTGTACGGCGTGGTCGTCACCCA
Source organism: Streptomyces albidicamelliae (assembly GCF_025642175.1). Taxonomy (NCBI): domain Bacteria; kingdom Bacillati; phylum Actinomycetota; class Actinomycetes; order Kitasatosporales; family Streptomycetaceae; genus Streptomyces; species Streptomyces albidicamelliae. Next base: position 2,784,270 of record NZ_CP106795.1, read on the forward strand.
TCACCACCCCGACCACCACGGGCTGTCCGCGCGGGTGCGCGAGGCGTCCGGCGCCTGGGTGGCGATGCACGAGGCCGACGCGGCGATCGTCCGGCGGGCCCGGGAGACCCGGCCGGAGCGCTGGTACGCGTACATGGCGGACAAACTCGCGGCGGCCGGGGCGCCCGAGGAGCACATCGCCCCGTTGCGGGCCGCCCGGGGCCGCCGTACCCTGCCCGGCCTCTCCCCCGCACTGCCGGACCGGGACGTCGTGCCCGGGGAACTCCTAGACCTGCCCGGCCGCCGGCTGCGCGCCGTCTGGACCCCGGGGCACACCCCCGGCCACGTCTGCCTGCACCTGGAGGAGGACCACCCCGCGCGACTCGCGGGTCGCGGGCGTCTGTTCAGCGGCGACCACCTGCTGCCGGAGATCACCCCGCACATCGGTCTGTACGAGGACCCCGACGACGCCACGGTGACCGATCCGCTCGGCGACTACCTCGACTCCCTGGAGCGGGTGGGCCGGCTCACCCCGGCCGAGGTGCTCCCCGCCCACCAGTACGCCTTCACCGACGCGCCCGGCCGGGTACGGCAGTTGCTCGACCACCACGAGCAGCGGCTGGCCGGACTGCTGGCGCTGCTCCGCGAGCCCCTCACACCCTGGCAGCTCGCGGAGCGCATGGAGTGGAACCGGCCCTGGGCCGACATCCCCTACGGCTCCCGGAACATCGCCGTCTCCGAGGCCGAGTCCCATCTGCGGCGCCTGGTGAAGCAGGGACGGGCCGAACCGCTGGCCGGGAGCGAGCCGGTGGCGTACGTGGCCGTGTGAGCCGTGTGCGTCGCGGCGGCAGCGAGAGACCCCCGCCCCGGTCGCGGGGTCAGGTGCGCCCGGCGTCCTCCACCCGTTCCGCGGAGATGATCATCTCGGCCAGGTCGGCGAGGGTGGCGAGCTGGTGGGCGTTCATCTGCGGGGCACGGGCGGCGAGCCGGACCAGCCCGTTCTGGCGCAGCCGCAGCAGCGGGTCGGCCTCGGCCTCCAGACTCTGCAGCACGGGCCGCAACGCCTCGTGCAGCGCTTCCGGTTCGTCGGCGGTGAAGAACCCGGCGCTCAGCCCGAAGAAACGGCGCAGCCGGTCGATGTGCGCGAGGCTCGGCATCCCGCTCTTGCGCCACTCGCTCAGCCACTGCCTGCTGGTGCCGGCGATGGCGGCCAGCTCACCCAGGGAGTACCGCTTTCCGTCGGGCCGCCGCCGGTGCTCGCGGATGAAGTCGAGCCGCTGGCGCACCCGTTGGGCCAGCATGGTCTCGGGAACCCGTCCGCCGTCGAGGAGTTCAGCGACGACAGCTACGGGGACACCGGTGCGACGGGAGAGGTCGGCGACGTCGAGGGCCTCCGGCAGCCGGCCCGGCCGGCCGGTCAACTCGCCGAGCCGGCGCAGGACATCGGCCAGGTCGGCGTACGCGTCACTCACCGAGTTCTCCCTGGGCTGTCGTCCGTTCGGTGTCGGGCTGACGCGAGGCTACCGGGTCGGTCGGTGACCGACCAGAGGTGACAGCGCTTCCTACCGAAGGGGGCAGCAATCGTTGACAGTCGCCTGAGCGCTGGGTGAGGATCACGACACGGAGAGCGAGACAACGCCGACGCGGGGGCGAGGAGTTCGACTAGGGCGCCGAGCAGCGTCGGTCCGGACGGCCGCTCCACACGAGGTCGATGCCCGAGCCGGTCGGCCGCGACCGGGGCACCGGACAGCCGTACCGTCGTACGTCCTCCGTCACGGCCGCCTCGGCGGCCGCGTCCGCCCGGCCCTCGCGGTCCCGGCGCGGCCCCCACGCGTCGCCGCTCTCGCGCACGTCGGCCCTGTGACCCGAGCCCGTCGGGGGCGTGAGCCCGGTCACCGGGGCGGTGTGCCCACGGCCACCCCTCGGGTCGCGCGGGGCTGCCGGTAAAGTGGCGGAGTCGTCATCACACCCGTACGGGGGGAAGCCGGTGCAATTCCGGCGCTGACCCGCAACCGTGAGCCGCCCGGCGGGCGGTGAGCCGGACTGCCCCGGGCGGGACGTTGACCGGCTCACGTGCGTCGGCGGCCCGCCGCGCACGGCACCGTCGAGGTATACGGGGCCGAGCCGCCCGGGTGTTCCCGTGCGCTGCAGGCTCCCCGCAGGAGAGGCAGTCGCCGACCATGAACGTTCGCCGCAGCGCCGCGGCTCTCGCCGCCATAGGCGTGCTGGCCGCCGCCGCGCCCGCCACGGCCGCCGACGCGTCCCCGTCCCCTAAGGTGGCGGTCCCGGACGGCCTCTACGGCAAGGCGGACCCGACGTACGACGGCGTGTGGCGGCAGTCGCTGACGCTGCTCGCCCAGCGCACCCTCGGCTACCGGCCGGCCCCGAAGGCCGTGGACTGGCTCACCGGGCAGCAGTGCGCGAACGGCTCCTTCGCCGCCTTCCGCGCCGTGCCCGCCAAGGCCTGCGACGACAAGACGCAGGTGGACACCAACAGCACGGCGGCCGCCGTGCAGGCCCTGGCCGCCGTCGGCGGACACGAGCGCGAGGTCCGCGACGCCCTGGTCTGGCTGACCACCGTGCAGAACAAGGACGGCGGCTGGGGCTACACGCCGGGCGGTCCGAGCGACACCAACTCCACCAGCGTCGTCATCGGCGCGTTCGCCGCGGACGGCCAGGACGTCGCGAAGCTGCACAACAGGAGCAGGACCCCGTACGACCTGCTGGCCACGCAGGCCGTCCCCTGCGACCAGGACGGCGGTGGCGCCCTCGCCTACCAGCCGGACAAGAAGGGCAAGCTGCTCGCCAACGCGGACGCGACGGCGGCCGGCCTGCTGGGCTCGCTCGGCAAGGGCTTCGTCGCGCAGGCCGGCAAGGCGCCCGCGAAGGACGGCTGCGTCAAGGCCGCCCACCCCACCCCGGCCCGGCTCGCGGACAACGCGGGCGCCTACCTGGCGTCGGCCGTCGCCAGGACCGGGTACCTGAAGTCGACCCTGCCCGGAGCCAAGGACCAGCCCGACTTCGGCAACACCGCGGACACCGTCGTCGCGCTCGCCGCGGACGGCCGCACCGACCGGGCGAAGAAGGTGTACGCCTGGCTGGAGAAGAACGCCACCCAGTGGGCGGTGCAGAGCGGCCCGGCCGCGTACGCGCAGCTGATCCTCGCCGCGCACGCGGTGGGCGCGCAGCCGGGCGACTTCGGCGGCACCAGCCTGGTCCGCTCCCTCAACGCCCAGGGCCCGGCCCCGCAGGCGGAGAAGGCCGCGGAGAAGAAGGCCGAGGCGTCCGACGACGACTCGAACACCGGCGTGTGGTGGATCGTCGGCGTCGGCCTCGTGGCGGGCGTCGGCATCGGCTTCCTGCTCAGCGGCCGGAAGAAGAACCGGCCGTGACCCCCGTCCGCCGTGCCGCGACCCTGCTGGTCGCCGCGCTCGTCCTGCTGCTTCCCGCGACCGCGGCCCACGCCACCGGCTACCGCTACTGGTCGTTCTGGGAGCGCTCCGGCGGCCACTGGACGTACGCCACCCAGGGCCCGTCCATGGTGCGCCCGGACGACGGCGCGGTCCAGGGTTTCCGGTTCGCCGTGAGCGCGGACTCCGCGGACGCGACCCGGCCGCGCGGTACGGCGGACTTCACCACGATCTGCGCGGACACGCCCGCGAAGGCGGGCACCAAGCGGGTGGCGCTGGTCCTCGACTTCGGCACGGCCGCCGACGCCCCGTCCGGCGAGCGTCCGCCCGCGCGCCGCACCGCGTGCGCCCGTCTCGCCCCGGACGCGACGAGCGCGGACGCGGTGGCCGCGGTCGCCAAACCCCTGCGGTACGACACCAACGCGCTGCTCTGCGCGATCGCCGGGTACCCGCGCCAGGGGTGCGGCGAGCAGGTGTCGGCGGACCGCGAGCCCGAGGCCGCCGCACCGGGCGGGCACGGTGCGGACGGCGGGTCCGGCGGCGGGCCGTCGCTGGGTCTGCCGGTCGGCGTGGGAGTGGTGGCCGTGCTGGCGGGTGCCGCGGTGTGGCAGGCGCGGCGGCGGCGCGATGACTCCGTGTAGCTGCGGCCGGTCCTGCGACAACGGGTGCGCCGTGGCCGATCGCGCGGTCCCCCGTGCCGCCGGGAAGCCGAAGCCGGCGGCCGGCGCACGGCACCGGTACCGGGCTCAGCCGCACCCCGGCGCCTGGTGGCTGTGGGCGCTCGCCCTCGGTACCGCGGCCACCCGCACCACCAACCCGCTCCTCCTCGCGCTCCTCGTCGCCGCCTCCGCCTACGTCGTGGCGACGCACCGCTCCCCGGCTCCCTGGGCCCGCTCCTACGCCGCGTTCGTCCGGCTCGGCCTCGCCGTGCTGCTGGTCCGCCTGCTCTTCGCGGTGGCCCTCGGCACTCCCGTCCCCGGCACGCACACCCTGTTCACCCTCCCCGAGATCCCGCTGCCCCACTGGGCGCAGGGCATCCGGCTGGGCGGCCGGGTCACCGCCGAGGCGCTCGTCTTCGCCGGCTACGACGGTCTGAAGCTGGCCACCCTGCTGATCTGCGTGGGCGCGGCGAACGCGCTCGCCAGCCCCTCCCGGCTGCTGAAGTCGCTGCCCGGAGCGCTGTACGAGACGGGGGTGGCCGTCGTCGTCGCCCTCACCTTCGCGCCCCATCTCATCGCCGACGTACGGCGGCTGCGGGCCGCCCGCCGGCTGCGGGGCCGCCCCGACCGTGGCGTGCGGGGCCTGCTCCAGGTCGCACTGCCGGTCCTGGAGGGCGCGTTGGAGCGCTCGGTCGCGCTCGCCGCGGCGATGGAGTCCCGCGGTTACGGCCGCACCGCCGAGGTGCCCGCCCGCGTCCGCCGTACGACCGCCGCGCTCACCCTCGGCGGTCTGCTCGGGGTGTGCGCGGGAACGTACGGGCTGCTCACCGCGGAGGGCGGCACGTACGGGCTGCCGGTGCTGCTCGCCGGTGTGGCCGCCGCGCTCGCGGGTCTGCGCCTGGGCGGCCGCCGTTCCCTGCGCACCCGGTACCGCCCGGACCCCTGGGGCGTACGGGCCTGGCTGGTCGCGGGGTCGGGCGTGGCCGTCGCCGCGCTGCTCGCGCTCGCCTCGGCCCGCGACCCCGACGCGCTGCACCCGGGGGTGGTGCCCCTGGTCGCGCCCGCGTTCCCGCTGTGGCCCGCGCTCGCCGTGCTGCCGGCCCTGCTGCCCGCCTTCGTCGTCCCCCGGGCACCCGAGGTGCCCCGCATCCCCGAGGAGCCGTCGTGATCCGCTTCGAGAACGTCGGCGTCACGTACGACGGCGCGGCCGGACCCACCGTCCGGGGCGTGGACTTCGAGGTGCCCGAGGGCGAACTGGTGCTGCTCGTCGGCCCGTCCGGGGTGGGCAAGTCGACCGTGCTCGGCGCGGTCAGCGGACTGGTCCCGCACTTCACGGGCGGCACCCTGAGCGGGCGGGTCACGGTGGCCGGCCGGGACACCCGTACGCACAAGCCGCGGGAACTCGCCGACGTGGTCGGCACGGTGGGGCAGGATCCGCTCGCCCACTTCGTGACGGACACCGTGGAGGACGAACTCGCCTACGGCATGGAGTCGCTGGGCCTCGCGCCCGCGGTGATGCGGCGCCGGGTGGAGGAGACCCTGGACCTGCTGGGCCTGGCGGGGCTGCGGGACCGGCCCATCGCCACGCTCTCCGGTGGCCAGCGGCAGCGGGTCGCGATCGGTTCGGTCCTCACCCCGCACCCCCGGGTGCTGGTCCTGGACGAGCCGACCTCGGCGCTGGACCCGGCCGCGGCGGAGGAGGTGCTGGCGGTGCTGCAGCGCCTGGTGCACGACCTGGGGACGACCGTGCTGATGGCGGAGCACCGGCTGGAACGCGTGGTGCAGTACGCGGACCGGGTCGTCCTGCTGCCCGCGCCCGGCGAGGCCCCGGTGGTCGGCGCCCCGGCCGAGGTGATGGCCGCGTCCCCGGTGTACCCGCCGGTCGTCGCCCTGGGCCGGCTGGCGGACTGGACTCCGCTCCCCTGACGGTGCGCGACGCCCGCCGCCGTGCCGCTCCCCTGCGCGACCGGCTGGCCGGTGCCGCCGCGGCGGCACCCCGCGCGCACGGGCCGACGGCCCCGCTCCCGGCGCAGCTCCGGCGGCGGGTGCCGGAGGTCCCGGCCGCGCCGGCCCGCCGCTCCCTGTTCCGGCGCCGGCCCGCCGCACCGGTTCCCGCGACCCCGCACATCGCGGTCCTGCGCGACGTCACCGTCCGCCGCAACCGGACGGAGGCCCTGCACCGCGTGGACCTGACCGTCTCCGCGGGCGAGACCGTCGCCCTCATGGGCCGCAACGGCGCCGGCAAGTCCACCCTGCTCAACTCGCTCGTCGGTCTGGTCACGCCGACCGCCGGCACGGTCGACGTGGGCGGTGCCGCGCCGCACCGCACCCCGCCCCGCGAGCTGGTCCGCCGCGTCGGCCTGGTCCCGCAGGAGCCGCGCGATCTGCTGTACGCCGACACGGTGGCCGCCGAGTGCGCGGCCGCCGACCGGGACGCGGGGGCCGAGCCGGGCACCTGCCGGGCGCTGGTGTCCGGACTGCTGCCGGGCATCACCGACGGCACGCACCCGCGCGACCTGTCCGAAGGCCAGTGCCTGGCGCTCGCCCTGGCCGTGGTGCTCACCGCCCGTCCTCCCCTGCTCCTGCTGGACGAGCCGACACGCGGCCTGGACTACGCGGCGAAGGCCCGTCTGGCCGTCGTCCTGCGGGACCTGGCCGCCGAGGGGCACGCGATCGTGCTGGCCACGCACGATGTGGAGCTGGCCGCGGAGATCGCCCACCGGGTGGTGCTGCTCGCCGAGGGCGAGGTGATCGCCGACGGCCCGACCGCCGAGATCGTGGTGTCGTCGCCGTCGTTCGCGCCGCAGGTGACGAAGATCCTGGCCCCGCAGCGCTGGCTGACGGTGGCCGAGGTGCGGGAGGCACTGGCATGACGTCCACCCGGGTGCGCGCCGTCCGGCTCGGTCCCCGCTCCCTCGCCGCGCTGGTGCTGGTCGGCGCGGTGGGGGTGGCGGCCTTCGGCTGGCCCTTCCTTGCCCCGCCCACCGCGCAGCTGAACGCGCACGCCCAGGACGCGCCCTGGCTCTTCGCGGGTCTGCTGTTGCTGCTGGTCGCGGTGGTGGCGGCGACGATCTCCGAGTCGGACCTCGGACCGAAGGCCGTGGCCATGCTGGGGGTGCTGGCCGCGACCGGGGCGGCGCTGCGCCCGATCGGCGCGGGCACGGCGGGCATCGAGCCGATGTTCTTCCTGATGGTGCTCAGCGGGCGGGTGCTCGGACCGGGATTCGGCTTCACGCTGGGCTCGGTGACGATGTTCGCGTCCGCGCTGCTCACGGGCGGGGTCGGACCCTGGCTGCCGTTCCAGATGCTGGCGATGGGCTGGTTCACGATGGGTGCCGGTCTGCTGCCGGGCCCGGTGCGGCTGCGCGGCCGGGGCGAAGTGCTGATGCTGGCCGGATACGGCTTCCTGGCCGCCTTCGCGTACGGCACGATCATGAACCTGGCCGGCTGGCCCTTCCTCGGGGCCGCGGCGTCGAACATCTCCTTCGACCCGCAGGCCGCGGTGCCCGCGAACCTGGCCCGCTTCGTCGCGTACTGCCTGGCCACCTCCCTCGGCTGGGACCTGGGCCGGGCCGTCTGCACGGTGCTGCTGACCGTGTTCCTCGGTCCGGCGGTGCTGCGCGCGCTGCGCCGGGCCACCCGGCGGGCCGCGTTCGAGACCGCGGTCACATTCGACGGTCCGGGCGCGTGACCGGCGGCACATCCGGTCGTCCCGCTGCGTGAGGCGCCGGATCCGCCCCGTGAGCGAGTCGGTGAAGCGCCCCACATGACGCACATCACCTACTACGGGGGGCCGTAGTCCGTTTTGCCCGATACGTCCCATCCGACACCCCTGCTGACCTGCTGATTGAGAGCCACGCCACAGGGCGGACGTTCCCCGCCGATCCGGCCACAACTAGTAAAAGGGGTCATTGCGGACGGGTTTCCGGCCTGCTTGTCTGGACGACGTCGCCAGGCGCCACGAGCCCACCCGGGCCGCGGCGCCGACGCATACGGCCACAGCGCGTGGTCCATCCCATGCGGGCGATCCACCGTCCCCGACGCAAGAGGTTCTCCGTGTCCGTCTCCTTCATCCGCCGCATCGCTTCCCCGAAGAAGGCCCTCACCGCCGCTGCCGTGGCCGCCGCCACCGCCGGTATGGCACTGAGCGCGGCGCCCGCCCAGGCCGCCCCGAGCTCCGCCTCCTCCGCCCAGGCGATCGCGCACAAGATGATCCCGGACGCCGCGCAGTTCAACGCGTTCAGCAAGATCGTCGAGCACGAGAGCGGCTGGAACCCCAGCGCCACCAACAGCTCCTCCGGCGCCTACGGCCTGGTCCAGGCCCTGCCGGGTTCGAAGATGGCTTCCGCCGGTGCCGACTGGAAGACCAACCCGGCCACCCAGATCAAGTGGGGCCTGGACTACATGAAGTCCCGCTACGGCAGCCCGGCCCAGGCCTGGAGCTTCTGGCAGGCCAACGGCTGGTACTGAGCCGCACCCGACTGAGCTTCGCCCGAGCGCTCGCCGTCGAGCCGCGTCCTCCGGCCGAGCGCTCCACCCGGCTCGCCCCTCCGAGCCTCCCCCCACGCTTCCGCACCCTCGCCCCGCCGGGCGGGGGTGCGCGCGTGTGTCCGGCCCCCACCGAGCACACGCCGGTGCCCCGGCCACCCGGCGCCCCGCCCGCCGGCGTGGTGGAGTGGTCACCGACTCGTCCCTCGGGCCGGTGGGAGCAACCATGACGACAGCGCAGGCGACGGCGCATGACCCGGAGGCGCGCGGGGTGCGGCTGGTCGCCGTCCTCCTGGTGCTGACCGTGGTGAGCGGGCTGATCGACGCCGTCAGCTATCTGGGCCTGGGCCGGGTCTTCACCGCCAACATGACCGGCAACGTGGTCGTCCTCGGCTTCGCCGCGGCCGGCGCGCCCGGCTTCTCCGTCCTGCACACGGCCACCTCGCTGGTCTGCTTCCTGCTCGGCGCGGCGACGGGAGGCCGGGTCGCGGCCCGTCTCGGATCCGGCTCACGCCGCAGGTGGGCGCGGCTGACCCTGGCCGCGGAGGCCCTGCTGGTCGGGGTGTCGGCGGCGGTCGCCCTGATCCGGCCGGGCACCACCGGCACGGTCTACGCCCTCATCGCCCTCACGGCCTACGCGATGGGCCTGCGCAACGCCACCGTCCGCAGACTGGGCGTCTCCGACCTGACGACCACGGTCCTGACCATGACCCTGACCGGCCTCGCCGCGGAGTCCCGGCTGGGCGACGGCACCGGACACCGCTCCCCGCGCCGGACCGCCTCCGCGATCGCCATGCTGGCCGGTGCCTTTCTGGGCGCCTGGCTGGTGCTCCACCACGGCCTCGGCGTCCCGCTGCTGGTCGCGGCACTGGCCTCGGCGGTACTGGCGCTGACGGCCTCGGGCCGGGAGTAGGCGGCGACAGGACGCGGCGGACCTCGGGGGAGGCAGGAACGGGCGTAGGGACGAGGGTGCTCCTGCCTCCCTCGGGGTGGGCCGACGGCACCGGATCCGTCGGCCCCGGCCGTGCGGTCAGCCGGTGGTCACCCGGAGTTCCTTGACGCCGTTGATCCAGGCCGAGCGCAGGCGGCGCGGGCTCTCCGCGAGCCGAAGACCGGGCATCGCGTCGGCGATCGCGTGGAAGATCAGGTCGATCTCCAGGATCGCGAGGGACTTGCCGAGGCAGTAGTGCGGGCCGCCGCCGCCGAAGCCCAGGTGCGGGTTGGGGTCCCGGGTGATGTCGAAGGCGTCCGGCTCGGTGAAGACCTCGGGGTCGTGGTTGGCGGAGGCGTAGAAGAGGCCGACCCGGTCGCCCTTCCTGATCTCCACCCCGCCCAGTTCCGTGTCCTGCGTGGCGGTCCGCTGGAAGGCGTTGACGGGGGTCGCCCAGCGCACGATCTCCTCGGCCGCGGTGGCGGGCCGCTCCCGGGTGAAGAGGTCCCACTGGTCGCGATGGGTGAGGAAGGCGTGCATCCCGTGGGTGATGGCGTTGCGGGTGGTCTCGTTGCCGGCCACGGCCAGCATGAGCACGAAGAAGCCGAACTCGTCGGAGTTCAGGTTGCCCTCGTCCTCCGCCGCCACCAGGGTCGTCACGATGTCGTGCGCCGGGCAGCGCTTGCGCTCGGCGGCCATGTTCATCGCGTAGGCGATGATCTCGGCGGCCGACTGCGCGCCGACCTCCTCGGTGATCGCGTACTCGGGGTCGTCGTAGGCGATCATTCTGTTGGACCAGTCGAAGATTTTGGAGCGGTCCTCCTGCGGGACGCCGATCAGCTCGGCGATGGCCTGGAGGGGGAGTTCGCAGGCGACCTCGGTGACGAAGTCGAACGGCCCGGAGCGGGCGCGGGCACCGGCCACGATCGCCTCCGCGCGGGCGCGCAGCCGGTCCTCCAGGGCGCGTATCGAGCGCGGGGTGAAGCCCCGCTGCACGATCTGGCGCACGCGGGTGTGCTCCGGCGGGTCCATGTTGAGCAGGATCAGCCGCTGCGCGTCGATCGCGTCGCGCTCGATGTGCTCGTTGAACCGGATGATCGCCGTGTTGAGGGTGGAGGAGAACAGTTCGGGGTGAGTGGAGACGTACCTGACGTCGGCGTGCCGGGTCACGGCCCAGTAGCCGGTGTCGGCGAACCCCGCGAGGCCGTGCGGCTGCGGGATCCAGCGGACCGGCTCGGTACGGCGCAGCTCGGCGAACTCGGGGAGGGGCACGCGGTGGTGCAGCAGGTCGGGGTCGGTGAAGTCGAACCCGTCGGGCAGCGCGGGGCAGTGCATCGGCGGCTCCCGTCGTCCGGTCTGACGGCCCATCAGGAATACAGGCTGCCGTGAAGGTAGTAACGGGTTCTACAAGTCGCAAGACATTCCGCCGCCCCAATTGCGTGCGAAATTCGTGCAGATGGCGACTTCAAGACCTGCAAGACCCTTGCGGTGACGGGCGCCGCCTCCGCAGACTTCAGGCAGAACTAGAACGCGTACTAGTTCCGGAGCCGAGCCTCGGAGAGGACCCGCGCCCATGGCCGCCGAACCCGTGATCGTCGAAGCCGTACGGACCCCGATCGGCAAGCGCGGCGGTGCGCTCGCCCATCTGCACCCCGCCTACCTCCTGGGCGAGACCTACCGTGAACTCCTCGGCCGTACCGGCATCCCCGCCGACGCGGTCGAGCAGGTCGTCGGCGGCACGGTGACCCACGCCGGCGAGCAGTCCATGAACCCCGCGCGCACGGCCTGGCTGGCCATGGGCCTTCCCTACGAGACCGCGGCGACGACGGTGGACTGCCAGTGCGGCTCCTCCCAGCAGGCCTCGCACATGGTGGCCAACATGGTCGCCGCGGGCGTGATCGACGTCGGGATCAGCTGCGGGGTCGAGGCGATGTCCCGGGTGCCGCTGGGCTCGGGCTCGAAGCACGGGCCGGGCAAGCCGTTCCCGGACGAGTGGAACGTCGACCTGCCCAACCAGTTCGAGGCGGCCGAGCGGATCGCCCGGCACCGCGGCCTGACCCGGGAGAACGTGGACGCGCTGGGCCTGCTGTCCCAGGAGCGTGCCGCCCACGCCTGGGCCGAGGAGCGCTTCAAGCGGGAGACCTTCGCCGTGCAGGTCCCCACCACCGAGGAGGAGCAGCACGCGGGGCAGGGCATGTGGCGCCTGGTGGACCGGGACGAGGGGCTGCGGGACACCTCCATGGAGGCGCTGGCCGGGCTGAAGCCGGTCATGCCCACGGCCGTCCACACCGCCGGCAACTCCTCGCAGATCTCCGACGGCGCGGCGGCGGTCATGTGGGCGTCGAAGCGGATGGCGCGTGCGCTGAAGCTGAGGCCGAGGGCGCGGATCGTGGCGCAGGCCCTCGTGGGCGCCGACCCGCACTTCCATCTGGACGGGCCGATCGACGCGACGAAGGCCGTGCTCGGCAAGGCGGGCATGTCCCTCAAGGACATCGACCTCGTGGAGATCAACGAGGCCTTCGCGTCCGTCGTGCTCAGCTGGACCCGGGTCTTCGAGCAGGACCTGGAGAAGGTCAACGTCAACGGCGGTGCGATCGCGCTGGGTCACCCCGTCGGCGCGACGGGCGCCCGTCTGATCACCACCGCGCTCCACGAACTGGAGCGCAGCGACAAGGAGTTCGCGCTGATCACGATGTGCGCGGGCGGCGGTTTGGCGACCGGGACGATCATTCAGCGGATGTAGCCGACGTCCAGGCGATGAAGCGGGTGAAGGTGGCGGGGGCGATCGTGAGGATCGGTCCCGCCGGGTTCTTGGAGTCGCGGAGAGCGACAGTGGCTTCCGCCAACTCGGCGACCTCGACGCACTCCCCGCCCTGGTCTCCGCTGTAGCTGGACTTACGCCACTTGCTCTCCATAGCGGTCCTCCATCACGCGCCGGATCAGCCCCGCCGAGTCCTTGATCGAGAGCGCGGCGGCTCGAAGATGATCGTATCGGAGCGAGCAGTCCTTGACGGTGTCCGGATTCGCGGTCGGATGCCCGCTGCTGTAGCTCTCCGTGTAGACGATGGGGGGATCGCCGGCAAAGCGGAAGACGGTGAACGGGCCTTGCAGTCCGGCATGTTCCCCAGCCGCGAACGGCAGGATCTGCACATTGACCCGAGGGTCCCCCTCCAGGGACAACAGCTTGGCCAGTTGCTCCCGCATGGCCTCGCGCCCGCCGATCTCCTGGTACAACGCGGCCTCACCGAGCACCATCCAGAAGACCGGTGGCTCCCCCTTCTCGAAGATGCGCTGGCGAGCCAGCCGCACAGCGGTACGGTCCCCGAGGTTGACCTGATCGAGCACTCCGAGCACCGAACGAACGTAAGACGCGGACTGGAGCAGGCCGTGGATCACATGGGTCTGGAAGGTGCAGATCTCGATCGCCCGTGCCTCCAACTCCGCCACCTCCCGGAACCACGCCGGAAGCTGACTGCGCAGCACCAGGTCGACCAGCCGCGAAAGCAACCCGCCCGTCCCGAGCGCCATGTCGACCCGCTCACTGAACTCCGGCGTCGGCACCTTCCGCGCCGTCTCCACCTGTCCCACCAGTGACCCGGTGTAATTGACGATGTCCCCCAGCTGCCGCTGCGTCAGCCCCGCCGCCTCCCGGTGGCGGCGGAGTTCGAAGCCGTAGTAGTCGAGCGGCGAGGCGCCGGGGTCGAGGGTGTTGATGTGGGCCACGGACGGTCCCCTCCCAGACAACTCGGTCCACAGCCGGACGCGTTGTATCCGATCTGTAGCCCAGAGTAGTGAGGCGAGGTCAGCCTCGTACCGTGAAACTCAACATTCCGCGCACCCCCCAGTACCGCCTGCACCTCACCGTCGGCGAGCACTCGGTGCAGCACATCCGCCGGATCGTCCGCTCGCTGCTGCGTGAGTGGGGACTGGCGGAGCTGACGTTCGCCGTGGAGCTGGGCGTGAGCGAACTGGTGACCAACGTCGTACGGCACGTCCCGGACCGCCGCTGCACGGTCGTGGTGGCCCGGCGCACGGCGGGGGTGCGGGTGGAGGTCACCGACGGCTTCCGCCGCCTGCCTTCGATGCCGGACGAGCCGGACCCCGAGGCGGAGAGCGGGCGGGGGCTGGCCCTGCTCGACGCCCTGACGGGGAAGTGGGGCGTGACACCGTGGGGCGGGGGCGGCAAGACGGTGTGGTTCGAGTGCGGGGACCTCTGAGAGAGCCCTGCACCTTATATGCCACTCTGTCCGGATAACCGCAGCGCGCGGGCGCTGCGGTTCCACGGCGGCGGCGCGACAAGGATCACAGGAAGCGGATGGCATACCGCCGCGCGAATGGGCAGTCGTACCTGCATACACGCCCTTTAGCTGCACTATGCATCGATGTGCATACACGACGTAAGGGGCGCAAGTCGGCCTATGGTCGATTTTCGGCCCGTCGCACGTCATCGCCGCCGTCCGGGCCGCGTACCTGTCCCCGTCGAAAGGTAGGCGAGCCTCGTTTTGGCGACCGTCACAGCCGTCTCCCCGTCCCTGAAGATCCCCCGGGCCCGCAAGGCCCAGGACGTCACCGTCACCGACCCCGCGCTGGTCAAGCGCGCCGTGAAGGCGGCCGCGCTCGGCAACGCGATGGAGTGGTTCGACTTCGGTGTCTACAGCTACATCGCGGTCACCCTGGGCAAGGTCTTCTTCCCTTCGGGCAACCCGACCGCCCAGCTGTTGTCGACGTTCGGCGCCTTCGCCGCGGCCTTCCTGGTCCGCCCGCTGGGCGGCATGGTCTTCGGTCCGCTGGGCGACCGCGTGGGCCGCCAGAAGGTGCTCGCCCTCACGATGATCATGATGGCGGCGGGCACGTTCGCCATCGGCCTGATCCCGTCGTACGCGACGATCGGCGTCGGCGCGCCGCTGCTCCTGCTGGCCGCCCGGCTGGTGCAGGGCTTCTCCACCGGCGGCGAGTACGCGGGCGCCTCGACGTTCATCGCCGAGTACGCGCCGGACAAGAAGCGCGGTTTCTTCGGCAGCTGGCTGGAGTTCGGCACGCTCGCCGGTTACATCGGCGGCGCGGGCCTGGTCACCCTGATGACGGCGCTGCTGTCCACGGACGACCTGCTCTCCTGGGGCTGGCGCGTGCCGTTCCTGATCGCGGGCCCGATGGGCATCATCGGCCTCTACCTGCGGATGCGGCTGGAGGAGACCCCGGCGTTCGCGGCGGAGGTCGAGAAGGCGGAGGCCTCCCGGCCGAAGGTGCCGCTGCGCGAGATGGTCGCGGGCCAGTGGAAGGCGCTGCTGCTGTGCATGGGCCTGGTGCTGGTCTTCAACGTCACCGACTACATGCTGCTGTCGTACATGCCGAGCTACCTCACCAGTGAGCTGAAGTACGACGAGACGCACGGGCTGCTGGTCGTGCTCGGTGTGATGGCGATGATGATGATCGTCCAGCCGTTCGCGGGCGCTCTGACCGACCGGGTGGGCCGCCGTCCGGTGATCGCGGCCGGCTGCGCGGGCTTCCTGCTCCTGTCCGTCCCGGCGATCCTGCTGATCCGCCAGGGCAGCCTCGTCGCGGTCGCGCTCGGCATGGGCGCGCTCGGTCTGCTGCTGGTCTGCTTCACCGCGGCCATGCCGGCCGCGCTGCCCGCGCTCTTCCCGACCCGGGTGCGCTACGGCTCGCTGTCCATCGGCTTCAACGTGTCCGTGTCGCTGTTCGGCGGTACGACGCCGCTGGTGGTCACCGCGCTGATCGGCGCGACGGGCAACATGATGATGCCCGCGTACTACATGATGGCCGCGGCCGTCGTGGGCGGCTTCGCCGTGTGGCGCATGTCGGAGTCGGCGGGCCGTCCGCTGCCCGGCTCGGCGCCGTCCGTGGAACAGCGGTAGGCACCGCCGAGCGGTTCTCGGGCTCGTGGCCGTACCCCGGCCGCGGGCCCGTCGTCGTCGGACGGGCCGGAACCGTTTCCCCACGCGCACCGTCTGTAGCGCTGTGACCCGTGGCCGGATACTCGTCGCCGTTCTCGCCCTGCTCGGCATCCAGTTGAGCTGGTTCATCGCCCCCGCGTACGCCTGCGGATGCGGCGCGATGATCCCGGACGCGTCCCGGCGGATCGCCGTCTCCGACGAGCAGTCCGTCCTGCGCTGGGACGGCCGCCGCGAACAGATCGTCATGCGGCTGACGGTCGGCGGTGACGCCGCGCACGCCGCCTGGATCATGCCGGTCCCGCACCGGGCGACCGTCCGGCTGGGCGACCCGGCCCTCTTCGACCAGCTCGCCCAGGCCGTCGCCCCCGTGCACCGCACCCGCTACCACTTCTGGCCGGGCACCGGGGACTGGCCCTTCGCCGACCGCGACCTGGCCGCCGACGGCGCGCTCCCCGCCGCGGGCGGCGTCTCGGTGGTCGGCCGGCAGCGACTCGGGCCGTTCGACGTGGCCCGGCTGACCGCCACCGACCCGGCCGCCCTCGGCGACTGGCTGCACCGTCACGGCTTCTCCCTGCCGGCCCGGCTGAAGACCGCGCTGCGGCCGTACGTCGACCGGCACTGGGAGTACGTCGCCGTACGGCTCGCCCCCCGCGCCGGCGGCACCCCGCTGCACGGGGCCCTGGACCCGCTGCACCTCACCTTCGACGCCGACCGGCCCGTCTACCCGATGCGGCTGTCCCGCCTGGCCCGCACCCCGCAGTCGCTCGGCCTGTACGTCCTGGCCGCGCACCGCATGGAGACCCGCACGGCGATCGGCGGGGCGCCGCCCCGGGTCGTCTTCGCGGGCAGGCTCGCCCCGCACGACGGCGCCCTGGGCGAGCTGTCCGCCGGCACGCCCTACCTGACGGCGTTCACCCAGCGGTTCCCCGACCCCGCGCGCATCTCCGGCGACCACGAACTGCGCCGCGCCGCCGCCGACACCCCGGTCCGGCAGGTGATCGTCGACGGCGAACTGCGCCGGATCGCCGGTATCCCGGCCTGGCTGCTGACGGTCGGGGGCGTTCTGCTCACGGTGGTCGCGGCCGTCGCCGTGGCCGTCGTACGGCACGCGAAGCGGCCGGTGACTCCCCCGCCGCCGGTGGCCCCGTCCGCGCCGTCCGGCTGAGATCATCGACCTGGGCAGGTCCGAACAGCCTCGGGAAGACACTCCGGAAAGGCAGCAGACGCATGAGCGGGTCGCAGCTCTGGGACGACGTCGACGACTACTTCATCAGCCACCTCTCCCCCGACGACGAAGCGCTCCAGCTGGCGCTGGCCGACAGTGCGGCCGCCGGGCTGCCGCCCATCGGGGTCACGGCCGCCCAGGGCAAGTTCCTGCAGCTGCTCGCGCAGGTGCAGGGCGCGCGCACCATCCTGGAGATCGGCACGCTCGCCGGGTACAGCACGATCTGGCTGGCCCGCGCGCTGCCCGAGGACGGCCGGCTGATCTCGCTGGAGTACAGCGCCAAGCACGCCGAGGTGGCCACCCGGAACCTCGCGCGGGCGGGCCTGGAGCGGATCACGGAGGTGCGGGTGGGTCCGGCCCTGGAGTCGCTGCCCAAGCTCGCCGACGAGAACCCGGCCCCCTTCGACCTCGTCTTCATCGACGCCGACAAGGCCAACAACGCCCACTACGTGGAGTGGGCGCTGCGCCTGACCCGCGCCGGCAGCCTGATCGTCGTGGACAACGTGGTACGCGGCGGCCGGGTCGTCGACGAGGCCAGCACCGAGCCGGACGTGGTCGGCACCCGGGCCGCGATCGACCTGATCGCGACCCATCCGCGGCTGAGCGGCGCCGCGATCCAGACGGTCGGCAGCAAGGGCTACGACGGCTTCGCGCTGGCCCGGGTGCTCGGCTGAACCCGGCCGGGGGTCACGCCTCGTGGTAGAAACCCACGTTGACGCTGCGCGGCGCGGTGCGGTCCTGGACGACGATCTCGCCGGACCCGCCGTGCGGCAGGACGACGCTCCCGCCGTAGACCAGGGGCTGGGTGTACTCCCCGACGATCACCCGCACTTCGGACGCCGGGTCGGCCTGCGAGCCGCGCAGCCAGGTCAGCTGCCAGGCACCGTCGGCCCCGCACAGGAACTCCAGGTGGACCCGGGAGATGAAGAGCCAGTCGTCGGGAGTGACCAGCCGGCACACGGAGGCGTCGCGGCCGACCCGCAGCGCGGCACCCGGCTCGGAGGGTGCGTCGGCCATCGTCATTCCCGCGGTGGCGCCGGCGTCCTCGCCGGAGACGGTGGCCATGGTGAGTTCGAGCACGCCTGTTCCCCCTGAAGCTGTGATGCGGCCGCAGCGTCCGTACGTCCTGGTGCGGTGGCCGGATCGCCGTACCGCCGCCGAATGATAAAACGCCCGGCCGGGCGGCGTCCGGCACAATGGGCTCATGACCGAGCGAAAGCCACCGGGCGTCCCGTTCGAGTCCTGGGTGGACAGGCAGATCCGCGACGCGCAGGCGCGCGGGGAGTTCGAGCGGCTGCCGGGGGCGGGCGAGCCGCTGCCCGCCGAACTCGAGTCGGGCTACGACGAACTGTG
The DNA here is from genome assembly GCF_025642175.1 of Streptomyces albidicamelliae. Classification (NCBI taxonomy): domain Bacteria; kingdom Bacillati; phylum Actinomycetota; class Actinomycetes; order Kitasatosporales; family Streptomycetaceae; genus Streptomyces; species Streptomyces albidicamelliae. The sequence goes on from NZ_CP106795.1 coordinate 2,802,230, forward strand.
GTGGGTCAGACGGAAGATGGCCCGCGAGGGGCTGGCCGTGCTGCCGCCCGCACTCGCGCTGCGCAAGGAGGCCGAGGACGCCCTCGTCGCGGCCTACGCGGCTCCCTCGGAGCGGATCGCGCGGAAGATCGTCGAGGACGTCAACGTCAAGATCCGCGACATGATGTTCAAGCCGCCGCCCGGCCCCCCGCTGGGGAAGAAGCCGTACGACGTCGAAGCGGTCGTACGCGAGTGGCGGCAGCGCAGGGCTGCCGCCACGGGTGAGGTGCCGGGAACGTCAGACGTGTAGCAGGCGTCCGGCCAGCTCCCGGTAGTCGCGCAGGGCCAGCCGCAGCTGCTCGGTGTCGCCGCCGGCGTCGGGACCGTGTCCGTCGGTGCGCTCTGCGCCCTGCCAGGACGTGCGCAGGGTGCGGCGGCGCCGGGTCACGGCCTCGGTGAACCGCTCGGCGATCTCCTCCAGCGCCCGGTCGGCCTCCTCGACGGCCGTCCGCGGCTCCTCCACGAACCCGGCGAGCACCTGGTGCATCCGCTGCTCCCAGCGGTCCGCCTCCTCGTGCGCGAGCAGCGGCGCGCCCACGCCGGAGGGGGCGGTGGTGCTCTCTTTGACGCCCTCGGCCGCGGCACGGGTGGTCCTGCCGGGCGTCTGCGCGGCCGGACCCTCCGTGCCGGGCCGCGGCCCCTCGGAACCGTGCGCCGAGCCGTGTCCGGGCAGCGGCTGTGCCGCGATGCCCGCCGACCGGTCACCGGCCGGGGCGGTGGCGGCGGCCCGGCCGTCGGCGGTCGTGCCCTCGCCGCCGGGGCCGGGGAGGCGGCCGTCCGCGGTTTCGTGGGGGCCGGTTCGCCGGTCAGGTGCTTCTCCGGCCGGGGACCGTCCGGGGTGCGGCCCTCCGGGGTCCGCTCGTCGTGCGGCGGCCGGGTGAGGCCTGCGGCGGAGTGGCGCTCGTCTCGGGGGCCGGTCGTCGTGTCCTTCATGCCGCTCAACTCTCCTTCGGTCGGCTCCGGTGCAGCGCCCACGGGGTGTGGGAGCGGCCGTGCGCATGGCTGGGCGTCCCGGCCGGCTGCGTCGCCGAGCCCGCGGGCGCACGGCGGCGGCCGCCGTCCGCGTGGGAGCCGGTCAGTTCGTCGAAGAGGGCGCGGGCGCCCATCAGGGCCGTCCGCAGTTCCTCGGTGCCGCCGCCGTTCCCACCCGCATCGCCGTCCGCGCCGGTGCGGGCCATCCGGTGCACCTGCCGGTAGCCGTCGACGTGGCCGGCGTGGTGCACGGAGAGCGCGGCGAGCTGCTCCTCGTAACGCTCGCCGTCGGGGTACCCGCGGTCGGCGGCGAGCTCGGCGAGCAGCCGGTCGGCCTCGGCCACCGCACCGCGCGGCGACTCGACGAAGTGCTCCTGCACGGCCGTCCAGCGGGCCGCGTACCGCTCGCGCTCGTCCTCGCCCAACGGCCGCTCCCGCAGGTCGCCGTGGCGTTCGACGCGCTCGGTCAGTTCCCGCTCGGCGGCCTTGGTGTCGCCGTCGTGCCGGGCCACGGTCCGCTCGTACTCGGGCCCGAAGCGCCGCTTGAGACTCGCGCCGCCGCGCCGCCCGCGGCCGAGGACCAGGGCCGCGCCGACGACCACGACCGCCGCGATCACGATCAACAGAATGATCAGACCTGTGGACATGGTTCCCTTCCGGGTCGGACCGGCCCTGCTGGCCGGTTCTTCCTTCGTGTGACCCGGAAGTGGCCCGACAAACGGCGGGTGTTGCACCGGCGGCCGCGCCCGGCTCCGCGCCGCGGCCGGCCCCGCATATCCGGTTGCGCGGGGTGCCCGCCGGCGTCCCAGAATGGCCGCCATGACATGGACGATCGCCCCGGAACCGTACGACTCCCCGGCCGCCGCCGCGCTGTGGCGGGCGTACTACACCGAGGTCAGCGACCGCTGGTATCTGCTGCACGAGGGGCGCCGCACCGACCCGGACGAGCTGGAGCGGGAGATCGCCGCGCGCACCGGATCCGAACTGGGGCCGCCGCGGGGCCGGTTGCTGATCGGCCGGTACGACGGGGAACCGGCCGGCTCGGCGGGCGTACGGCTGCTGGACCCGGACACGGCGGAACTCACCCGGGTGTTCGTGCTGGAGGGACGGCGCGGCACCGGCGGTGCCGCGCCGCTGGTGGCGGCCGCCGAGGAGGCCGCCCGCGCCCTCGGAGCCCGGCGGATCGTCCTCGACACCCGCTCGGACCTGGTCGAGGCCCGCGCGCTGTACGCCCGCCTCGGCTACACCGAGACCGGCCGGCACAACGACGACGTCTACGCCGAGCACTGGTTCCGCAAGGAGCTCGGGACTTCGGAGCCGGTCACCCGCTCCTCGTGACCGTGGTGTCGTGGGGGCGTTCCCGCTCGGCGCCGCACAGTTCACCGGTGAGTTCCCTGACCAGTTGGCTCAGGTCGGTCGAGCGGCCCGGCTGCCACCAGTCGCCCAGCAGCTCGGCCAGGGAGTCCTCACGGGCCTGGGCGAGCCGTTCGGCGACCTCGCGTCCACTGTCGGTCAGCACCAGGTCCAGGCCCTCGCGGCGGCCCAGGTGCCGCTCCTCCACCTGGCGGGCGGCGGCCATGACCACCTGGAGCGGGACGGGGCTGCGTTCGGCGAGCACACCGGGTTCGACCGAGCCGTACCTGCGGACGCGCAGCAGCAGCCAGCTGGACTCGGGCAGCAGGTCGTAGCCGGCCCGTTCGGTGATCTTCCGGTAGATCTCCTGGCGGCCCTCGCGGGTGCCGAGCAGGGACAGGGCGCGGCACACCTCGTCGTAGGAGGAGCGCTGGACCGGGTTGGGCGGGATGGTCTCGGAGACGTCGGGCGCGGTGACCGAGCCGCGCAGCCGGTCCTCCTTCAGGAACCAGGCCAGCAGGAAGCCTAGGGCGGCCACGGGCGCGGCGTACAGGAAGACGTCGGTGATGGCGGACGCGTAGGCGTGCAGGGCGGCCGGGCGCAGCGCGGGGGGCAGCGTGGCGATGCCCCGGGGGTCGGACTCCAGGGTGGTCGCGGCGACGCCGGGCGGCAGGGCGACCCCGCGGAAGGCGGCGGCGAGCTTGTCGCCGAGGCGGCTCGCGAAGACCGTGCCGAAGATGGCGACGCCGAAGGAGGCGCCGATGGACCGGAAGAAGGTGGCGCCGGAGGTGGCGACGCCCAGGTCCTCGTAGGAGACGGCGTTCTGCACGATGAGCACCAGGACCTGCATGACCAGGCCGAGTCCGAGACCGAAGACGAAGAAGTAGACGCTCATCTCGGTGGTGGAGCTGTGCTCGTCCAGCCGGTGCAGCAGGAGCAGGCCGATGGCGGTGACGGCGGTGCCGGTCAGCGGGAAGACCTTCCAGCGGCCGGTGCGGCTGACGATCTGCCCGGACACGGTGGAGGACAGCAGCAGCCCGACCACCATGGGCAGCATGTGCACGCCCGACAGGGTGGGCGAGATGCCGTGCACCACCTGGAGGAAGGTCGGCAGGTAGGTCATCGCGCCGAACATGGCGAAGCCGACGATGAAGCTGATGACGGCGGCGAGGGAGAAGGTGCGGATGCCGAACAGCTTCAGTGGCAGCACCGGTTCGGCGGCCCGCCGCTCCACGGCGACGAACGCCACGGCGAGCAGGACGCCCAGCACGCACAGCCCGATGATCTGCGCCGAGCCCCACGCCCACGTCGTACCGCCGAGGGAGGCCACGAGCACCAGGCAGGTGGCGACCGCGGCGATCAGGAACGTGCCGAGGTAGTCGATGACGTGGTGGGCGGTGCGGCGCGGGATGTGCAGGGCGGCGGCGATCACCACGAGCGCGACGATGCCGACGGGCAGGTTGACGTAGAACACCCAGCGCCAGCTCAGATGCTCGGTGAGCAGCCCGCCGAGCAGCGGTCCCAGCACACTGGTCGCGCCGAACACGGCACCGAACAGCCCCTGGTAGCGCCCCCGTTCCCGGGGTGGCACGAGGTCCCCGACGATCGCCATCGACAGCACCATCAGCCCGCCGCCGCCCAGGCCCTGCAGCGCCCGGAAGGCGATGAGCTGCGGCATGTCCTGCGCCATGCCGCACAGCGCCGAGCCGATCAGGAAGATCACGACGGCCGTCTGGAACAGCCGCTTGCGGCCGTACTGGTCGCCGAGTTTGCCCCACAGCGGGGTGGCGGCGGTCGAGGCCAGCAGATAGGCGGTGACCACCCAGGACAGATGCTCGAGTCCGCCGAGATCACTGACGATGGTGGGCAGCGCCGTCGACACGATCGTCTGGTCGAGGGCGGCGAGCAGCAGGCCGAGCAGCAGGGCGCCGATCGGAACGAACACGCTGCCCTGAACGTGTTCGCTCTCTTTCGCGTCCTTCGCCGCGCCGTGCGTGTCCAGGGCCATGGAGACCTCCCGGGGCTCGGTGCACCTCTTCCATCGTGATCGGTGTCACCGTTTATGGCCTGTCGAGTCCTGCGGATGTGAAGGAGATCCGCATAGTCTCTGAATTTCGTGAGGGGAGGGGACGAACGCGTGACTGATTCCGAGGGCCGTACCTGCCCGGAGTGCGGGGTGCCGAGGGGACCCGACCGCACCCCGACCTGCGACTGCACCGAGCGGACGGCCGAGGCCCTGCACGAGGCCCGCTCGGCCGAGGCGGCGGCGGCCGGGGACTTCGACCCCTTGCGGATACGTCCCTACATCGACGTGGAGAGACCACGCCCGCCCCGAGGGCGCGCGGCGCCGGGTGCGGAGGCGGGGTCGTCCGGCGCTCCGGGGAGCACGGAGCAGCCCGGGCCGCTGCCCGGCACCCGGGCGTACGGCGAGCCGTCCTCGCCCGCCGCCGGGCAGCACCCCGGGCCGTCCCCGTCGCACGCGTCGGCCGCCCCCGGGACGGGCACCCGCCCCGGACCGCCGCCGGACGCGGAGCCCCGCCCGGCCCCGGAGGCCGGGACCACCGCACCACCACCCACCGGCGCCCACCCGGGCACTCCCCGGGAGCCCGGGCCGGGCGGACCCGGCCCCGCCGACGCTCGGACCTCGACAACGGCACGGCCCGGCGACGTCGGCCCGACCGCTCCGCGAGGATCCGGGGCCGACGGGCCGGGCGGCGCCGGGTCGGCCGGCGCCCGGGCGTCGACAGCCGGCGGCCCGGACGGCGCCGACGGCGCGGCCCCTCCGACCGGAATCCATGGGCCGAGCCCGGCCGGGACCACCGACCCCCGGACGTCCACGGCTCGCACCTCCGCGACAGCACGGTCCGGCGGCGCAGGGACGGTCGGCTCTCGGGGGTCCGCGGGCGGCGGGGCGGCCGAGGACGGCGTGGACGGTGCCCGGAGTTCCGCGGCGGACGGCGCAGCCGGACCGGCGGCCTCCGGTGGGCGGGGAGAGAGCGGGCGGCGGCGGTCGCGGCGCACCGTGCTGATGGTGGTCGCCGGTGCCGGCGTGGCCGTCGTGACGGCGGCCGGACTCGCGAGCGGGGTGTTCTCGTACCACGCCCCGTCCCGGGACCAGGCGGCCCAGGAGGTCCGGCAGGGCGTCCCGGACGTCGGCACACCGGGCACGCCGTCCACGAAGGCACCCGGTACGCCGGTCGCGCCCCGGTCGCCCTCGCGGACCCCTTCCCCTTCGCCCTCGTCGAGCAGCCCGTCGGGCTCGCCGTCGCCGTCGCCGAGTCCGTCCGCGTCCCACGGCGCGTCCGCCTCCGCCTCCCCCACCGAGACGACCGCGACGATCTCCGCGAGCCCGCTGGGCACCCCGGTACCCGCCCCGGTGCTGCGTCGCGGCGACAAGGGCCCCGAGGTCACCGAACTTCAGCAGCGGCTGCGGCAGTTGAACCTCTACGTCGGCGAGGTCGACGGTGTCTTCAACCGTTCCGTCGAGGACGGCGTGCGCACCTACCAGCTGGCCCGGGGCATCACCGGCGACGACTTCGGGGTCTACGGTCCGCCGACCCGGGCGAGCCTGGAGGCGGAGACGTCGCAGCCGTAGGCACGGGACGTACGGGCCGCCGCGTCAGCCGACGTGCAGCCGGATCGTCCCGTCGGCCGCCCCCCGGACGCTCACCCGCGTGAGGTCGGGCACGACGACGTCGGGCCCGTGGACACCGGCGCGCGGACCGACGCCCACCACCCGCATCCCCGCGGCGCGACCCGCGGCGATACCGGCGCCGGAGTCCTCGAACACGACGCAGTCGGCCGGGTCGACGCCCAGCTCGGCGGCGCCCTTCAGGAAGCCCTCGGGATCGGGCTTGCTCGCGCCGACCGACTCCGCGGTGATCCGGACGTCGGGCAGGGGCAGCCCGGCCGCGTGCATGCGGGCCGTGGACAGGGCGACGTCGGCGGAGGTCACCAGGGCGTGCGGGAGGCCGCGCAGCGCGGCGAGGAAGACGCCCGCGCCGGGGACCTCGACCACGCCGTCCATGTCCGCCGTCTCCTCCGCGAGCATGCGGGCGTTGTCGGCGAGGTTCTGCGCCACGGGCCGCTCGGGCAGCAGCACGGCCATGGAGGCGTGCCCCTGCCTGCCGTGCACGACCTTCATCACCGCGTCGCCGTCCAGCCCGTGCCGCTCGGCCCAGCGCCGCCAGATCCGCTCGACCACGGCGTCCGAGTCGACGAGGGTGCCGTCCATGTCGAGCAGGAGGGCTCGGGCGGTGAGGACGGTGGGCGTGGCGGTGGCCGGCATCGGCAGCTCCAAGCGCGGGCGAGGGTCGTACGGGCGGCCCCCCTGGGCCCCCGGGGATCCGGAGGGGACAAGGCGGCCCCGCCCGCCGGTCAGGGAGAACGGGCGGGAGCCACTTTGTTCCTCCACGGTACAAAACCGGGGGCGGGTTGCGCCACCGACCCCCGGAAGGGTTCACCCACCGTTCAGCTCGGCCACGGCCTCGCGGATCAGCCCGCCACGGCCTCGAAGAGGCTCCACACGCCGAGACCCAGCATCAGCAGGGCCGCGATCTGCGTGATCAGCCGCAGCGGCACCCGCCGCATCAGTGCCTTCCCGCCCACGATGCCGAGACCGGCGACGGCCCACAGGCCGAGCACGGCGCCGAGACCGACGGAGACGGGGTCGTCGTAACGGGCGGCCAGGTTGGCCGTCATGATCTGCGTGAGGTCACCGAACTCGGCGACCAGGATGAGCATGAAGCCCGTGCCCGCGACCTTCCAGAAGGACTGGTCGGCGGGCTTCCTGATCTCCTCCTCGCCGTCGTCCTTCTTCAGCAGCAGCACCGCGGCGCCGCCGAGGAAGAGGACACCGGTGAGCGCGTGCACGATCTGCTGCGGCAGCAGGGTCAGCACGCTGCCCGCCGCGACGGCGAGCACCACGTGCAGCAGGAAGGCGGCGGCGACGCCCGCGAAGACGTACGAGGCGCGGTAGCGCGTGCCGAGGACGAGACCGGCGAGCGCGGTCTTGTCCGGCAGTTCGGCGAGGAAGATGACGCCGAAGACGAGCGCCGTCACGGTGATGCTGATCAAGGTCCCTCAATCGGTCGGGGCTGCCCCACCGAGAGTGCGGTACATCACGCGAACACACCTCGGCACGGCAGCGCACTCTGCGCCCGTGCCGGGGGCAGGGGCGTGCACTGCTTGCCGAAGGTCTCGCTGGCGGCCTGCACGAGGTCCGCCTCCGGGCGCCGGCTCAGGCTCGCTGAGCAGTATGTCGACGGTCCGGCGAAGAGCTACTCCCCTTCTGCACCGCCCATAGTACGGGACGCGAAAGTTGCGCCCCACACCTTGTAGTGACATGAACATGTCACTAGTTTCTCACCGAGCGCTCACCCTCCGGCAACACGGCCTCGCGAGCATTCCCTCGCCCGCGCCCCAACACCCCCACCCCACAAGGGAGTTCGCATGCCGAAACTCTACGCGCGTCGACGCCTGAGCATACTCGCCGCCCTCACCGGCCTGATAGCCTCCGCCGCCCTCCTCAACTCCCCGAACGCCTCGGCCGCCCTGCCCACCCCGGTCAGCGGCGCCACCGCCCGCGGCTACCTCGCCCAGCTCACCGTGGCCACCGAGAACCGCACCGGCTACAACCGCGACCTGTTCCCGACCTGGATCACCATCAGCGGCACCTGCAACACCCGCGAGTACATCCTCAAGCGCGACGGCACGAACGTCGTCACCGACTCCGCCTGCGTCGCCCAGAGCGGCAGCTGGTACTCGCCGTACGACGGCGCGACCTGGAGCGCCGCCTCCGACGTCGACATCGACCACCTCGTCCCGCTCGCCGAGGCCTGGGACTCCGGCGCGAGCAAGTGGACCACCGCCCAGCGCCAGGCCTTCGCCAACGACGTCACCCGGCCCCAGCTCCTCGCCGTCACCGACAACGTGAACCAGGCCAAGGGCGACCAGGACCCGGCCACCTGGATGCCGTCGCGCACCGCGTACCGGTGCACCTACGTCCGCGCCTGGGTGCAGGTGAAGTACTATTACAACCTCTCGGTCGACTCCGCCGAGAAGAGCGCCCTGACCAACTACCTGGCCGGCTGCTGACCCTCGCCACCGGCGGCGAACCGGCGGCGGGCACGGAACCCCGAGCCCGCCGTACGCCGGCCGCACGGCTCCCCGCGGTCCGCCGGGCAGCCACCGCGGCCGGCGGCCCGGGCTCCGTCAGGAGGCCGGGCGGCGGCGTATCAGGAAGCCCGCCGCCGCACCGGCCGCGAACAGCGCGGCCACCGAGACACCCGTCGCCACCCAGGTCGCGCCCAGCCACTGGGCGCCGTAGTAACCGAGGGCGACGCTGTACGCCGCCCAGCACAGGCCGGCCAGGGCCGACCAGGGCAGGAAGTCGCGGACGCGGCGATGGGCGGCGCCCGCGCAGAACGACACGACCGAGCGGCCCGCCGGCGCGAAGCGCGCCAGCACCACCAGCGCACCACCGCCCCGCGCGAAGGCGTCGCCGAGACGTTCCTGCGCGGTGGTCAGCCGACGCGAGCGGGCTATCGCCCGGTCCAGACGCTCCCCGCCCCGCCAGGCCAGCCGGTACGCCACCAGGTCACCGAGGACCGACGCGGTCGCCGCCGAGAGGATCAGGGCCAGGGTGTCCGGCACGTCGTGCGGGACGGCACCCGCCGCCGCGCCCGAACCCGCGGCCGCCGCGGTACCGGCCGTGATCACCAGCACACCGCTCGGCAGCACCGGCAGGAACACGTCGAGCAGCACCGACAGGGCCACCACGGCATAGATCCACGGCCCGGCCGCGATGGACCCCACGCTCTCGAACACCACGACTCCCCTTGATCCCCCGTCGACAGCCATACAGCGTACGCCGGGGGTGTGACAACGGGTGCCCAGGGGGCGTGTGCGACCGACGCGCGACAGCCGCGGCCACGGCTCAGGCCGCCGCCACCGGCGCCCGCTCCGCGGCGGACCCGCCCGCCGCCGCCGTACGCCGGCCGACCAGCCGGTCGAGACCGAAGGCGCCGGAGCCGGTGAACACCAGCAGCAGGAACCCCCAGCAGAAGAGGGCGGGCAGCTCGCCGCCGTTCTGGATGGGCCACAGGGCGGCCCGCTGGTGGACGTCGAAGTAGGCGTACGCCATCGAGCCCGAGGCGATGAGCGCGGCCGCGCGGGTGCCGAGGCCGAGGAGCACCAGCCCGCCGGCGACGAGCTGGATCACCGCCGCGTACCAGGCGGGCCAGGTACCGGCCGCGACGGTGCCGCCGTCCGTCCCCGCGGCGCCGCCGAGGACACCGAAGAGCGAGGCGGCGCCGTGCACCGCGAAGAGCAGGGCGATCACGATGCGGAAGAGCCCGAGGGCATAGGGCTGAGCGGAATCGAGGCGCGTGGACATGAGGGGGTCTCCTCTTCGGTGTCGGTCGGACCGGCCAGGGGACGTCTGATGGCCGGCCGTGGGGGGTCGGCGGTACCGAACGAGGGGCCCAGGTTAGGTGAACCTAATCAATGCTTGCAAGTTCAAGATTTGGCCATCCCGCGGCACCCGCCCTCGGCACGCCCCGGCGCGCTCGCCCCTCGCGAGGACATGCGAAAGCGGCCCTCCGCACACGAGACAGAGGGCCTGTGGAGGCGTCAGAGGGTCAGGCCACGTCCTCCGCGGAACGCTCGCGCACCCGCTGCCCCTTCACCTCCAGCCCGCCGAGCAGCTCCGCCGTGGCCCGGGCGACGGCCTCCACCGCCCGGTCGAAGACCTCGCGGTTGTGCGCGGCGGGGGCCCGGAAGCCCGAGACCTTGCGCACGTACTGCAGCGCGGCGGCGTGAATGTCCTCGTCCGTGGCCTCTTCGGGCAGGACGGGCGGACGCAGCGTCTTGATACTCCGGCACATGCCCCCAGTCTCACGCAGCCCGCCCGGCCCTGGGATGATCGCGCCGAAGGCGGCCACCGACTCCCGGGGCCGACCGTCGAAAGGAACAGCCTCATGGCGAACCAGCGCACCGTGGCCGTCCTCGGCCCCGGCGGCACGGGCGGCCTCCTCGCCGCCCTCCTCTCCCGCTCCGGCCACCGCGTCCTCTGCCTGGCCCGGGAAGACACCGCGGACGTCCTGCGCCGCACCGGAATCACCGTCCGCAGCGCCCAGTTCGGGGAGTTCACCGCTCCCGTCGAGGCGGACACCCAACTGCGCGAGGAGGTGGACGCCTGCCTGATCACCGTCAAGCACACCGCACTCGACGCGGCCCTCACCCGGATCCCGCCCGCCACTCTGGGCGACGCCCTGGTCGTACCGCTCCTGAACGGCGTCGAACACCCCGCCGCCCTGCGCGCCCGGTACCGCGCCGACCGGGTCGCCCCGGCCGTGATCCGCGTGGAGTCCACCAGGGTCGCCCCGGGCGTGATCGAACACGGCAGCCCGTTCACCGAGATCGACCTCGCCGGCGACGCCGTCCCCCGCGACCGGCTCGACGCGCTCGCCGCCCTCCTCGACGCGGCCGGCCCGACCGCCCGCACGACCGGGGACGAGACCGCGACCCTGTGGGCCAAGATGGCCTTCCTCGCCCCCTTCGCCCTGCTCACCACCCGGTACGGCCTGCCGCTCGGCGAGGTCCGCACCCGGCACCGCGACGAACTGGAGGCGCTGGTCGCCGAGACCGCCGCCGTCAGCCGGGCCTGCGGCGCCCCCGCCGACCCCGCCCGGGCGCTGGCCCGCTACGACGCCTTCCCGCCCGGCGCCAAGTCGTCCATGCAACGTGACGCCGAGGCGGGCCGTCCGCTCGAACTCGACGCCATCGGCGGGGCGTTGCTGCGCGCGGCCGAGCGGCACGGCGTGCCGGCACCGGTGGCCGAGCGGCTCGTACGAGAACTGCGGGACGCCGGTCACTGACACCGGAACCGGTCCGGAGGGGCGACCACTCGTTCGGCTGAATCGCCCCCCGAACCCCAGGAACGAGCTCGCCACCCAAAATCGAACAGGCGTACCATTGCCGGGTGGCTACGACCTATGAATTCCCCAGTGACCTCCTCGCCGGCCAGGAGGAGCTGCATCAGGTCCGGGCCGAGCTCTCGGCCCTGCTCAAGCGGCTGCCGTGGTCGGTCGAGCCGAGGGAGGGCTTCAGTGACGACACGGGCTGGCGCAAGGTGGAGCGGCCCGCCTCCCCGGGCTGGACGGCGGACGAGCAGGCCGAGGTGGAGAAGCTGCGGCGCCGCGAGCACGAACTGGCGGTGTTCGTGAGCACGCACCGCTTCTGGTCCGAGGTCGCGACCCCGGACCGGCCGGAAGCCCGCTCCAAGCTGAAGCACGCCCACGCCGAGCCCCCGCGGGAGCACCCCTGACACCGACGAGAACGGCCCCCCGGAGACAACTCCGAGGGGCCGACCGGTGGGCGCGGACGGTTTCGAACCGCCGACATCCTGCTTGTAAGGCAGGCGCTCTACCCCTGAGCTACGCACCCTGAACACCCGGGCGGCGAGCCCAGGAGGAGTGGACAGAGTACCTTGCCGGGCCCGGTGGACGGCAAACGCGTAAAGGCCGCACCCTTCGCCCGGCCGCACGCTCGACTCCGACGGCTGCGAGTACGGCCGCCCGCGGCGCCCTCCGGCGGCAAAGTCGCGGTGTGCGGTGCGAACTGACCGGCCCGTGTGTTCGTCTTCAACGGGTGGGAGAATGACACCACCCAGGGCGAAGCACAGCACGGGAGAGGGATGTGACGGCGACACCGGGCACGCCATCGAAGCAGCCGTACCCACCGTCGTCCGCCGCGCGCCCCCCGCGCCGGCCCACGGCCCTGCGCGACTCCCTGACCCTGATGAGCCTGCCGGTGCTGGCCGCGCTGGGGCTGTCCGCCGCGTTCGCCGGCGGGGGCACCCGGCGCTGGTTCGGCGGGCGGTCGGAGGGCCAGCGGGCGGAGGCGCAGGCGGCGAAGGACGCGGCGGCGGCCGCGTTCTACGAACTCGACACCGCCCAGCGGGATCTGAGGATCTCCATCGAGACGATCACGGCCGTGGACGACTCCCCGGCCGCCCGTCGTGCCGTCTCCGACTTCGAGGCGCTGGGCCGCCGTATCGACGAGGTCAGTCAGAACTACATCCAGGCGGTCGACGCCCATGACCTCGACCGGGACGATCTGGAGGCCGCGGCGGCGTCCCGGGCGCGTGCGCAGCTGAGCGCGGCCAAGGACGAGCTGGTGCGGGTCAAGCAGGAACTGGACCGGTTCGGTGGTTCGCTGGGGCCGCTGCTCGGCAAGGCCGAGACGCAGCTGGCCCGGCTGGCGCCCGCCGTGGAGCGGGCCCGGCAGTCGCTGCTCGCGGCGAGCAACGCGCTGGACTCCGTGCGGGAGAAGGGGCTGCGGGCCGATGATCTCGCGGCGCGGCTGGCCTCGTTGTCGCCGGAGCTGACCCGGCTGAACCAGGGTGCGGGTCAGCACGGGGTGGCGGCGACGCTGGAGCGGGCCGAGCGGGTGCAGCGGGAGGCCGGGACGATCCGGGCCGAGGCGGAGCGGCTGCCGGAGAAGGCCGGCGAGATCGATCACCGGCTGGTGTCGCTGCGGACCCGGGCGCAGGCGCTGACGACGCGGGCCGGGCAGGTGGAGCCGGTGCTGAGCGAGTTGCGGCGCCGGTTCGCGGCCGCCTGCTGGCAGGACCTCCAGCAGGTGCCGGGGCAGGCCGGGGAGAACGTGCGGCAGGCCGAGCTGAAGCTGCGCGAGGCGCAGACGGCGCGGGACGCCCAGCGCTGGGCGGACGCGACGTCGCTGTTGTCGACGGTACGGGCTCTGCTGAACGGCACGGACGAGGCCGTGTCGGCCGCGGGTGAGCGGCTGACCAGGCTGAACGCGGTGCAGAAGGATCCGCAGGCGGAGATCGAGCGCACCCGGTTCGCGATCCGGGACGCGCAGCGGCTGGCGATGACGGGGCGGACGAACCCGGATCCGCGGCATGCCCGGCCGCTGGACGACGCGGTGGGCCGGCTGGAGCGGGCGATCGGGACGCTGGAGGGACGCCATCCGGACTACTGGCATTTCCTGACCGAGACGGACGCGGTACGGCAGGCGGTGGCACGGGTGGTGGCGCAGATCCGGGAGGAGCGCGGCGGCGCTCACTGAGGTTCCTGTGTTGCCGGGTGGGGTCGGGCGGGCGGATATTGATGTGGACGGATGGCCTCCGCTAATCGCCCGAGGGAGGCGGATATGGCCGCACACGCAGCGCATACCGAGGAACGGCCGCGGATGCGGCTGGACGACCACCTGCCCGTCGACCACCGGCTGAACCGGGTGTACCGGGTCGGTGCCGGGCTGATCGGCGGCTTCCTGGTCGCGTTCGGCATTCTCGGCCTGATCAACCACATCGGCTTCTTCGACACCGGCGGCAACTCGGTCGCCGGGCTGAACAGCAACGGCACGCTCAGTGTGCTGTCGATCTGCATCGGCGCGCTGCTGCTGGTCGGCATGGCGATCGGCGGGAACTTCGCGTCGACCCTGAACATGGTGCTCGGGGTGCTGTTCCTGCTGAACGGCTTCCTGTTCCTCGGACTGCTGGACACCGACAGCAATTTCCTGGCGTTCAAGATCCAGAACGTGCTGTTCAGCTTTGTCGTGGGGCTGCTGCTGATGACCTTCGGGATGTACGGCCGCGTCGGTTCGACGTTGCCGCACGACAACCCGTACTGGCGCGCCCGGCACCCGGAGGCGGCGCAGCAGGAGGAGCAGCGGCGGCAGGCGCTGGGGACGGCGCCGGCCGAGCGGGCGCTGCGGAGTTCGGAGGACATGCGCCGGCGTGACACGGAGTGACGTGGTGTGGCCCTGGGGGGAGCGCCCGGGGCCGGTTAATCTGTGCGCATGCCTCGCTACGAGTACCGCTGCCGCACCTGCGGCGACACGTTTGAACTGAGCCGTCCCATGGCGGAGTCGGCCGCTCCCGCGTCCTGTCCCGCGGGCCATGACGACACGGTGAAGCTGCTGTCGGCGGTGGCCGTGGGCGGCACGGCGGGCGCGTCCGCCCCGGCTCCCGGTGCGGGAGGCGGCGGTGGGAGCTGCTGCGGCGGGGGTTGCTGCGGCTGATCCGCTGAGCGGCTGCGCGGCGGGGTGACCCATCCACACCCGTTGGCCAACAGATGGTGGCCAACGGGTGTTGCGTGCTCGCGTCGCGTCCCTCAGCCGCGGAGGCCCGCCGTCGACTCCCGGGCCGCCTTCAGGAACTCCCGGGTGATCCGCTCGCCGGCCAGTACGCCCCGCTCGGGCAGTGCGCTGATCTGCGGGGCGGTCCAGTCGGTCTCGGCGAGTTCGCCGTGTCCGGGGCGCCAGCCGCGGTCCGCGGCGAGGAGCAGGTCGGCGTCGAGGAGGGAGTCCCCCGCGGCCAGGGTCAGCTCCGCGCCGGTGCGCCGGGCGACCTCGCGGACGGCGGCGCTCTTGGTGAGCGGCTTGGGGACGGCGTAGATCTTGCGTCCCTGCAGCGAGACCGTCCAGCCGCGGTTCTCCGCCCACGCGGCCAGTTCCTTCACCCATTCCTCGGGCAGCAGCTCGCGCTCGACGACGAGGTAGGCGAAGAGGTCCTCGGCGACCCGGTGCTTGCGCACCCAGACCGGGTCGGCGGTCCGGAGCAGGTGCTCGCGGATCTCGTCGAGCGGTGCGCACTCGTCGGCGAGCCTGGCCTGGACGCCGGTGTGCCAGTCGGCGTCGGTGACGCCGTCGACCAGGAGATGGCCGCCGTTGGCGCAGATCGCGTACTTGGGGGCCGGGCCGGGCAGGTTGATGCGCTGGTACTGCTTGCGGGTGCGGGTCGTGGTCGGCATGAAGAGGGCCGTGTCGCCGAGGTCGGTCAGCAGCTGGGCCGCGGTCTCCGTCATGAAGGAGAGCGGTCTGGCCTCGTGCACCTCCACGCACAGCAGCCGGGGTGCCCGCGCGTCGGGCATGGTCAGCGCGAGGGCCGCCGCGGAGTAGATGAGCGTACGGTCGAGGTCGCTCGCCACCAGCACGGGCATCAGACGTTCACCGCCTTGCCGTCGGCGCCGGTCGCGCCGCGGGTGTACTGGGGGTGGATCAGTCCGACGCAGGTGTACGGCAGGTCGCCGACCTCCTCGACCGGCACACCGCGCTGCTCGGCGAGCAGGCGTACGTGGTCCAGGTCGGCGCCGGCTCCCTGGCGCGCGAGGATCTTCCAGGGCACCCGGCGCAGCAGGACCCGGGTGGTCTCGCCGACGCCGGGCTTGACGAGGTTGACGTCGTGGATGCCGTACTCCTCGCTGATCCGTTCGACGGCCCGCCAGCCCTCCCAGGTCGGGGTGCGGTCCTCGGCCAGCAGTTCCTTCACGGCGTCGTCGACGGTGTCGGCGACGTCGGGGAAGCGGGCGGAGACGGCGTCGAGGAAGGCCACGGAGACGTCGGCGCCGGCGAGTTCGCGGTAGAACTTGGCGCCGTGGAAGTCGTCCGGGCCGACCAGGTCGGCGCGCAGGACGGTGCGGGAGATGAGCCCGGAGACGGTGGAGTTGAGGCAGGCGGAGGGGATGAGGAAGTCCTCGCGGGTGCCGTAGGTGCGCACGCAGGAGCCGGGGTCGGCGAGGACGGCGATCTCCGGGTCGAAGCCGGTGACGCCCTCCTTGGCCTCGAACTCCTCGATGGCCTGGGCGAGTTCGCGGGTGATGGCGCCCTTGCCGGTCCAGCCGTCGACGAAGACGACGTCGCGGGGGTCGTGGTGGGCGGCGAGCCAGCGCAGGGCGTTGGCGTCGATGCCGCGGCCGCGGACGATCGAGACGGCGTAGTGCGGCAGGTCGAGGCCGTGCCGGAACTGGGCCCAGCGGCGCATGAGGACGCCGACGGGGGTGCCGGCGCGGGCGAGGGAGACGAGGACCGGGCGGGGGGAGCGCTCACCGACGACGGTCTCGGTGACGACGCCGACCGCCTTGGCTATGCGGGCCGCGGAGGCGTCGAGGGCGCTGTGGAAGAGCCGCTGGTACTGCTCGGTGGGCTGGTACTCCACCGGCAGGGATTCGGCGTAGTGGGCGCCGCCGCTCTGGATGGCCTCCTCGCGTTCCTCGGTCGGTGCCTCCAGGGTGACGTCGGAGAGGTCCTGGAGCAGCCAGCCGACCTCCTCGGGTGCGTACGACGAGAAAGCCGGGCCGCGGAGGGGCTCGGGCAGCATGGCCTGCCTTTCGGGAGCGTGCTGGGGTTCGGGGACGTAGGACGGGACGACCGCGAGCAGGACGTGCGGGGCGTGTGCCGCGAGGCGGGCCAGCAGGCCGTCGGGGGCGTGCAGGGCGGGGGTGTCGGCGGCGGAGTCCACGACGGCGACGACGGTGTCGAAGCCGGCGCCGGCGACGTTGTAGGCGTAGCGCTCGCCGGGGCCGTCGGCCGGGTCGTCGTGGGCGGGGAAGGTGAGGCGGGTGCGGATGGCGTAGCCGGGGTCGTCGAGGGCGAGGACGGGCGAGCGGGTGGTGGTGGAGAAGCGCACCTCGGCGCCGGTGGTCCGTTCCAGCTGCTCGGCTAGGCGCAGCGGGGTGTACATGAGTTCCTCGTTGCCGAGGACGAGGACGCGGCGGGCGTCGGGGGGCAGGGCGTCGGCCATGCGACCGGCCATGGCGGGGAGGGCGGCTTCGAGCCGGGTGCGGTGGACGGGGGTGAATCCGTGCCTGCCGCCGTCGGGGAGCCGGGCGGGCCAGCCGAGGTCGACGCGGGGCGTGGGCTGGGGGCTGTGGGGTGCCGTGCGGCCGGCCGGGGCGGGCCGGGAGCCGGCGGACTCGTGGTGGGCGACGAGCCGCTGTCCCTTCTCCAGGACGTCGGCGGGGAGCCGTACGACTCCGGAGGCCGCGGCGATCAGGTCGACGCGGGCGCCGATCTCGCGGGCGAACGCCTGCATGCGTGCAGCGTCCTCGGGTGAGCGCATGTCGACCAGCGCGACGATGACGTAGTGGTGCCGGGGGTGGCGTTCGTGGAGGTCGCGGACGGTGTTGAGGACGGTGTTGCCGGTGGAGAACTCGTCGTCGACGAGGACGAGGGGGCCGGAGCCGCAGAGCAGGGCGGGGTCCTCGGGCAGCAGCAGGTGCGAGGTGGCGTGGGAGTGGGACTCCTCGAAGCCGCCCGCGGGGGCGACGCCGGGGACCGGCCGGCGCGTGGAGTGCAGGTACGGCGCGGTGCCGAGGCCGTCGGCGACGGCGTGGCCCAGTCCGGTCGCGGTCTCCGCGTAGCCGAGGACGACGGCGGTGGCGGCCTCCGCCTCGCCGAGCAGGGCGGCCACCCGGCGGCCCAGGGCCAGTCCGTGGCCGTAGACCACGGAGGGCCTCTGGGGTACGTGCTTGCCGAGCACGTGGGAGACCAGCAGGTGGGCGCGCTTGGGGTTGCGGCGCAGCGCCAGTCCGAGGAGGTCGGTCAGCCCGTCGTCGCCCACGAGTTCGACCCCGAGCCGCTCGGCGACCCAGGTGCCGGACCAGACCGCGTCGTTCACTGCGTTGTTCATGCGTTCCTTGGTTGTCGGGTGTCCGGCCGGATGTCCGGCCGGGTCAGCCGGGTATTCCGGCGGCGAGCAGCTCCACGAAGCCGACGTCCTCGTGGGCGACGCCGAAGACCTCGGCGCGCAGGAGGGTCCGCTCGGCCCAGGCGCGGTGCGGTTTCACCTCGTTCATCTTGTTCGTGTAGGCCGAACGGAGTACACCCCCGCCGCCGCGTTCCGGCCGCAGGATGTCCTGGGCGTCGCTGTACTCCTCGTGGCTGACGACGGACAGCGCGTGCACGGGCAGGACGTGGGACGGGTGGATGCAGGTCTTGCCGAGCAGGCCGTTGGCCTGGTCGAGGGAGATCTCCCTGAGCAGTCCGTCCATGGCGTGCTCGATGAGCTTCGCGCGCAGTTCGACGGCCTGCACTTCGAGGAAGGGGCTCTGCCTGAGCTGGGGTTTGAACATGCGTTCGGAGACGCGGAAGTACTCCCAGACGGGGCCGGTGACGGTGAATCCGGTGCCGTCGGCCCGGCCGAGCATGTTGACGACGTCGGCGATCACCGAGGCGACGATCTGGACGTCGTAGGCGGTCATGTCGGGGGCGCGGCGCAGGCCGTAGGAGGAGCAGAAGTCGGTGACGCCGAGGCGGAGCGCGAGGACCCGGTCGCGGTACTTGTCGACCGCGCGGGAGATGCCCTCCAGGGTGTCGACGCGGGACTCGCGGTAGAGCAGCTCCGGGGATTCGAGGACCGGCATGGCGAAGAGCCGGTGGCCGCCGGCGCTCTCGGCGGCGGTGAGGGCCTCCAGGAAGGGGATGCCGCGTTCCTCGGTGAACTTGGGCAGCACGAAGCCGGAGAGCAGCCGTACGGTGGCGCCGAGGCGCCGTACGAGGTCGGGGATCTGCTCGGGGGTGCGTACCCGGATGAAGAGCAGGGGTGGTTCCACGCCGGGGCGGGAGGCGAGGTCGGCGAACTGGCGGACGAGGTTCTCCTCGCCGGCGACGACGTCCGCGTCGCCGATCGAGTCCTCCAGGCACAGCACCATGGAGACCACGCCGTTCGCGGCCTGCTTGACGATGTCGTCGGCGAGCCGTGGCCGGGTGGCCGGGCTGTACAGCGTGGCGCCCAGGGCCGCGGAGAGCAGCTTGGCCGGGGAGTCGGCGGAGAACGCCGACGGCTCCTGGTGGAACAGGCGCTGCCGCACCGCGGGGGCGATGTGCCCGAAATGACGCATAGGACTCCCTCAGGGCGCGAGCCGATCCTGTGGATTCGGTAAAGGGTGGCCGGTAATAGTACGTAGGGATCCATGTCGGAGGTTCCCCGCGGGCATGAATTTCCGGTAACTCACCTGTGTCGGCGCCGACACCCCCCGCATTGTCGTGGCCAGGACCGAGAGGGCAGGATGACGGCATGACGCACGCGATGCTGAAGGGGTCGAACGTCCCGCTGGATGCCACCACGGTACGTGCCGTACTGCGCTGGACGCCCGGGCAGGGGGTTCCGGACGTGGACGCCTCGGCGCTGCTGCTGGGCTCCGACGGCCGTGTGCGCTCCGACGAGGACTTCGTCTTCTACAACCAGCCCCGGCATCCCTCCGGAAAGGTGTGGCGGCTCGGCAAGAAGCGCGTCGCCGAGGGGCTGAGCGACACGATCCAGACAGACCTCTCGGGGGTCGAGCCGGGTGTGGGCCGCATCCTGCTGGTCGCGTCCGCGGACGGTATCCCCTTCGACCGGGTGCCGGCGCTGGGCATCCTGCTCTACGACGCGGCCGTGGCCGACGGGGAGCCGCTGGCCACGTTCGACATCAAGCCGGAGACGGGCGCGGAGACGGCGCTGATCTGCGGTGAGCTGTACCGGCGCGGGGAGGGCTGGAAGTTCCGTGCGCTGGGCGAGGGCTACTCGAACGGTCTGAAGGGCCTCGCCACGGACTTCGGCATCTCGGTGGACGAGTCGGAGGTGGACGAGGAGCGGCGGCAGCCGGAGACGGCGTCGCAGCCGCTGCCCCCGGAGGCGCCGACGTCGGCGGTGCCGCAGCAGCCGCCCGCCTACGGCTATCCCCAGCCGGCCTCGCCGCAGGCGGGGTACGGCTACCCCCAGCCGGCCGGTCAGTCGTCGTACGGCTATCCGCAGACCCAGCCGGCTCCGGTGCCGGTGGCTCCGGACCCGAACTTCCGGCTGCCTCCGCAGGGCCCGCAGTTCGTCGGCCGGTAGGCGGTCCGGGCGGCCGGCGTGCGGGGTTACCGGTCGACCTTGGTCTTGTAGCCCCGTCCCCACTGCAGGCCCCAGCCGTACAGGCGGTCCAGCTCGCCCTGGAAGCCGTAGACGAACTTGACCTCGCGGCGGACGATCAGTTCGCCCTTGACGTTCTCGATCATCACGACGGCGCAGGAGCGGGCCTGGGGGTGGCGTTCGTCGAGGCCTATCTCGATGCGGGGTCCGTTGCTCGGGTACAGGGTGACGATGGCGTGGGTACGGTCGAAGGCCGGTGTGCGGTCGTAGATGTAGACGAAGACCAGCAGCCGCTTGATGGCGTCGCGGTGGTCGAGGTTGACGTACATGGTCTCGCCGGACGCCGAGCCGAACCGGTCGTCGCCGCTGAGCTTGATGTACGGCGGGGCGTTGACGTCGCCCAGGTAGCCGCCGAGCGGCTGGACGACCCCCTTCGTGCCGTCCGTCAGCTCGAACAGGCAGCCGAGGTCGAGGTCGACGTTGACCATGCTCTGGCCGTGCCCGAGCACCTCCGGCGGTTTCAGCGCCTTGAAGGGGTGCCGGAACAGACTGGTGCGCTGGGCGCCGTCGAAGTCGGAGGTCCGCATCCGCCAGGTGAGGTTGACGCGCAGATGGCCGGTGGCCGCGTCCTGCTTGGTGAGGGACACCGTCTGGTGCCGCCTGGTGAGTTCGATGGCGTTGCTGGAGGCGCTGCCCGAGTCGAAGTCGGCGGCGCGCCCGCCCAGCAGTCCGTCGAAGAATCCCATTCCCGCCCCCAGGTACTCGTCCACAACGCCGTCGGGGCGGCCGACCACGTCGGCCGCCCCGATCAGAGCGTTCCTCACCGGGCGGGGCGTCACACCCCGTCCCGTCCCTGATCCTGCCCGTAGGGGGCGCGCAGGGGTCGCCGGTCGTCCGGCGGTCGTCAGACTCCCGAGGAGATCTCGGCCTTGTCGTCCGAGCCCGCGTTCCCCTCGCTGTCCGCCAGCGCGCGGTTGCGGCGGACGGAGGACCAGAAGGACCAGGCGATCAGGACGACACCGACGAGACCGGTGATGACCTCGTTGATCTCGTACTGGATGGTGACCATGAGGATCACGGCCAGGGCGCCGATGGCGTAGTGGGCGCCGTGCTCCAGGTAGACGTAGTCGTCGAGGGTGCCCTGGCGGACCAGGTACACGGTCAGCGACCGGACGTACATGGCGCCGATGCCGAGGCCGAGGGCCATCAGGACGATGTCGTTGGTGATGGCGAAGGCGCCGATGACTCCGTCGAAGGAGAAGGACGCGTCCAGGACCTCCAGGTAGAGGAACATGAAGAACGCGGCCTGGCCGGCCAGCACGACGGCGGGCTTCTTCTTGCCGGTGCGGGCGGCCTCTTCCTCCTCCTCGTGCTCGCGCTCCTCCTCTTCCTCCAGCTTGTCCTCGAAGTATCCGGACAGGCCGCCGACGATCATGTAGGTGATCAGGCCGGCGATGCCGGCGATCAGCACCGTCTGCGCCTTGTCGACGTGGGCGCCGCCGTGCTGGTGGGCGTGGGTGGCGAAGGTGAAGGAGGTGATGAGCAGGACGATCAGGGCGATGCAGACCGACAGCATGTCGACCTTGCCGAGCTTGGCCAGGGGCCGCTCGATCCAGCGCAGCCACTGGATGTCCCGGTCCTCGAAGATGAAGTCGAGGAAGATCATCAGCAGGAACATGCCACCGAAGGCGGCGATCGCCGGGTGGGCGTCGGTGACCAGTTCCTGGTAGTGGTCCTTGTTGTTCAGGGCGAGGTCGACGGCCTCGATCGGGCCCATCTTGGCGCTGATCGCGACGATGACGACGGGGAAGACCAGCCGCATGCCGAAGACGGCGATCAGCACGCCGACCGTGAGGAAGATCTTCTGCCAGAAGGCACTCATCTTCTTCAGGATTCCGGCGTTGACGACCGCGTTGTCGAAGGACAGCGAGATCTCGAGGATGGCGAGGATCGCCACGATGCCGAAGGCGGTCCACCCCCCGTAGAACGCCGCTGCGACCAGGCCGAGCGCGGTGACCGCGAACGACCAGCCGAAGGTTTTCAGAAGCACTGGCTACCCAATCGTGTGTTGGGGGTACCCCCAGACGGAGTCTGGGGACGGGTCTCCCCCGCGCCGTACTCGGCTTTGCTAAACGTTGACCACGAGTCTAGAGGGGGACCCTACCGGCGGTACCGGTCAGGGCAACCCTCGTGGGAAAAGCCTCAGCGCGAGCCGGAGGGAGGCCGCGGCCTAGGAGACGTTCACCCCGAAGTCCAGGGCGATGCCGCGCAGACCCGACGCGTACCCCTGCCCGACGGCCCGGAACTTCCACTCGCCCTGGTAGCGGTACAGCTCGCCGAAGATCATCGCGGTCTCGGTGGAGGCGTCCTCACTGAGGTCGTAGCGGGCCAGCTCCTGGCCGTCGGCCTGGTTGGCGACCCGGATGAAGGCGTTGGAGACCTGGCCGAAGGTCTGACCGCGCTCGTCCGCCATGTGGATCGAGACCGGGAAGATGATCTTCTCGCAGTGCGCCGGCACCCTCGCGAGGTCGACCAGGATCGACTCGTCGTCGCCCTCGCCCTCACCGGTGAGGTTGTCACCGGTGTGCTCCACGGAGCCCTCGGGGCTCGTGAGCTGGTTGTAGAACACGAAGTACTCGTCCCCCAGCACCCGGTTCCCGGCGCCGCACAGCAGGGCGCTGGCGTCGAGGTCGAAGGGCGCGCCGGTGGTGGAGCGCGCGTCCCAGCCGAGTCCGATCAGGACGTTGGTGAGGTTCGGTGCGGCCTTGGAGAGGGAGACATTGCCCCCCTTGGCGAGCGTGACGCCCATGTTGCTGGTCCTCCCCTAGTGGTGCTTCTTTGGTTGTCCTGCGCGTCCGGCGCCGACCGTAAACGGTCGGCGCCGGAATGGTGCGGGGCTGTCGGTGTCAGACGTTGACGCCGAAGTCCTGGGCGATGCCTCGGAGGCCGGAGGCGTAGCCCTGGCCGATGGCCCGGAACTTCCACTCCGCCCCGTGCCGGTAGAGCTCCCCGAAGACCATGGCGGTCTCGGTGGAGGCGTCCTCGCTCAGGTCGTAGCGCGCGATCTCCTGCTCGCCCGCCTGGTTCACCACGCGGATGAACGCGTTGCGGACCTGACCGAAGGACTGCTGGCGGTTCTCGGCGTCGTAGATCGACACCGGGAAGACGATCTTCTCGATGTCGGCCGGGACGCCGACCAGGTTGATCTTGATCTGCTCGTCGTCGCCCTCGCCCTCACCGGTGATGTTGTCACCGGTGTGCTCGACGGAGCCGTCGGGGCTCTTGAGGTTGTTGAAGAAGACGAAGTGCTGGTCGCTCGCGACCTTGCCGGAGTTGTTGAGCAGCAGCGCGCTGGCGTCGAGGTCGAAGTCGGTGCCGGTCGTGGTGCGCACGTCCCAGCCCAGACCGACGATGACGGCGGTCAGGCCCGGGGCCTCCTTCGTCAGCGATACGTTGCCGCCCTTGCTGAGGCTGACTCCCACGGGTCCTCCATGTGGTGTCCAGGGGCGGGGAGCCCCGGTCTGCTTCGGTTATGGGATCAACGTGCCGATCCTAGTGACGGGTTCCCGTGCCTCGCAGACGTTGGAGCCGACGAATCACAGGTGTCGACGCGCGGTCGGCCTACAGGGTGTCCAGGGCCTTCACGTACTCGTCGAGGTCACGGGCGTCCGGCAGGCCGTTGACCACGGTCCACCGCACGACGCCCTCCTTGTCGACGATGAAGGTGCCCCGCACGGCGCAGCCCTTGTCCTCGTCGAAGACGCCGTACGCGCGCGAGACGTTGCCGTGCGGCCAGAAGTCGCTGAGCAGGGGATACTCCAGCTCCTCCTGCTCGGCGAAGACGCGCAGGGTGTGGATGGAGTCGTTGGAGACGGCGAGCAGCTGGGTGTCGCGGTCGGCGAACCTCGGGAGGTTGTCGCGCAGCTCGCACAGCTCGCCGGTGCAGACACCGGTGAAGGCGAAGGGGTAGAAGAGCACGACCACGTTCTTCTCGCCGCGGAAGTCGGAGAGCCTCACAGTGCGGCCGTGGTTGTCCTTGAGCTCGAAGTCGGGCGCCTTGTCGCCGACCTGGATCGCCATCGTCGTGCATCCCTTCGGTGGGCCGTTCGGATGAGGGCACAGCAAACGCTGGGCCCCACCCTACGCAGCGGGCACCGAGGTGTTCCGGACGGGCCGGGGCGAAGCCGGCCCGTCCGGGAGTGACGCGTCGGTCACCGCTTCGACTTGGCCGCCTTCGGCGTCGCCAGACGGGAGCCGCTCCAGTCCTTGCCCACACTGACGCTCTTCGACGCCGTGAGGCCGGCCGTGGTGGCGGCGTCCTGGATCTCGCTCGGCTCCACATACCCCGAACGGCCGGTCTTCGGCGTCAGGAGCAGGATCGCGCCGCCCTCTTCGATGTACGTGGTG
Source organism: Streptomyces albidicamelliae (assembly GCF_025642175.1). Lineage (NCBI taxonomy): Bacteria > Bacillati > Actinomycetota > Actinomycetes > Kitasatosporales > Streptomycetaceae > Streptomyces > Streptomyces albidicamelliae. Next base: position 2,826,642 of record NZ_CP106795.1, read on the forward strand.
GCGTCCACCAGCGCATCCGTCAGGTCGCCGTCGTCGTCACGGAACCACAGCACAACGGCATCGGCCACGTCGTCGAAGTCCTCGTCCATCAGGTCGCCCTCGACGGCTTCCTCAATGGCCTTGCGGAGCTCCTGATCGACGTCGTCGTCGTAGCCGATCTCCTGGACCACCTGCCCGGGCTGGAACCCCAGCCTGCCGGCAGGGTTCGTCCGCTCCTCCGCGTGGTCCGCGGTCGCGCTCACGGGTTGCCTCCTGATCATGTCTTGGTGAATATCTCAGCCACGCGCGTGCGCGAAGCATTGGCCGTAGTCCACACGTGCGGGACGGATCGCGCAAGTACCCGGCCGCCGGGACCGCCGAAACGGTGACGATCCCGGCTGTGTCGACTCAACTCCTGGCACCGTATCCCGATTCTCCGCTGCTCACATCACGCCGAAGTGCCCGGAATGCCACGTTCGGAATCATGTGTTGTCACGCCTCTCGAACAACTTTGCCAATCACGTCACACCCCGGGCGTATCGTTGCGTTTTGACCGGCACTGTGCACCGTTACCCCGCAGTAGAGATGACGTACGTGTTCCCGAGGTACACGATGGGGAACGGTGCAGGCACGAACAGGACATGTGACACAGCGGCCCTCCGACAGGTAAGGAACAGCGTGGCTTCCGGATCCGATCGCAACCCGATCATCATTGGCGGCCTTCCGAGTCAGGTTCCTGACTTCGATCCCGAAGAGACCCAGGAGTGGCTCGACTCCCTCGACGCCGCCGTCGACGAGCGCGGCCGGGAACGGGCCCGTTATCTCATGCTGCGCCTGATCGAGCGGGCTCGCGAGAGGCGCGTGGCCGTGCCCGAGATGCGCAGCACGGACTACGTCAACACGATCCCGACCAAGAGCGAGCCGTTCTTCCCGGGCAACGAGGAGATCGAGCGCCGGATCCTGAACGCCACGCGCTGGAACGCGGCCGTGATGGTCTCGCGCGCCCAGCGGCCCGGCATCGGCGTCGGCGGCCACATCGCCACCTTCGCGTCCTCCGCCTCACTGTACGACGTCGGCTTCAACCACTTCTTCCGGGGCAAGGACGAGGGCGACGGCGGCGACCAGGTCTTCTTCCAGGGCCACGCCTCCCCCGGCATCTACGCGCGCGCCTACCTGCTCGACCGGCTCACCGACACGCAGCTCGACGGCTTCCGCCAGGAGAAGTCGAAGTACCCCGACGGCCTCTCCAGCTACCCGCACCCGCGCTCGATGCCGGACTTCTGGGAGTTCCCGACCGTCTCCATGGGCCTCGGCCCGCTCGGCGCGATCTACCAGGCGCGGATGAACCGCTACATGCAGGCGCGGGGCATCGCCGACACCTCCCGGTCGCACGTGTGGGCGTTCCTCGGCGACGGCGAGATGGACGAGCCCGAGTCGCTCGGCCAGCTCAGCCTGGCCGCCCGCGAGGGCCTGGACAACCTGACCTTCGTGGTCAACTGCAACCTGCAGCGGCTCGACGGCCCGGTGCGCGGCAACGGCAAGATCATCCAGGAGCTGGAGTCGGTCTTCCGGGGCGCCGGCTGGAACGTGATCAAGCTGATCTGGGACCGCTCCTGGGACCCGCTGCTCGCCCAGGACCGTGACGGTGTCCTGGTCAACCGGATGAACACCACCCCGGACGGGCAGTTCCAGACCTACGCCACCGAGTCCGGCTCGTACATCCGCGACCACTTCTTCGGCGACGACCACCGGCTGCGGGCGATGGTCGAGAACATGACCGACCACCAGATCCTGATGCTGGGCCGCGGCGGGCACGACCACCGGAAGATCTACGCCGCGTACAAGGCGGCCCTGGAGCACACGGGCCAGCCGACGGTCATCCTGGCCAAGACGGTCAAGGGCTGGACGCTGGGCCCGAACTTCGAGGGCCGCAACGCCACGCACCAGATGAAGAAGCTGACGGTCGACGACCTCAAGCGCTTCCGGGACCGCCTGCACCTGCCGATCTCCGACAAGGAGCTGGACTCCGGCCTGCCGCCGTACTTCCACCCGGGGCGGGACTCGGAGGAGATCCAGTACATGCACGACCGCCGCAAGCAGTGCGGCGGGTACGTGCCGACGCGGGTCGTGCGCGCGAAGCCGCTGCGGCTGCCGGACGACAAGGCGTACGCGACCGTGAAGAAGGGGACGGGCCAGCAGTCCATCGCGACGACCATGGCCTTCGTGCGTCTCCTCAAGGACCTCATGCGGGACAAGGAGATCGGCAAGCGGTTCGTGCTGATCGCGCCGGACGAGTACCGCACGTTCGGCATGGACTCCTTCTTCCCGAGCGCGAAGATCTACAACCCACTGGGACAGCAGTACGAGTCGGTGGACCGGGAGCTGCTGCTGGCCTACAAGGAGTCGCCGACCGGCCAGATGCTGCACGACGGCATCTCCGAGGCGGGCTGCACGGCCTCGCTGATCGCGGCCGGCTCGGCGTACGCCACGCACGGCGAGCCGCTGATCCCGGTGTACGTCTTCTACTCGATGTTCGGTTTCCAGCGCACCGGCGACCAGTTCTGGCAGATGGCCGACCAGCTGGCGCGCGGTTTCGTCCTGGGCGCGACCGCCGGCCGTACGACCCTGACCGGTGAGGGCCTGCAGCACGCGGACGGCCACTCCCAGCTGCTCGCCTCGACCAACCCGGCCTGCGTGGCGTACGACCCGGCCTACGCCTACGAGATCGCGCACATCGTGCAGGACGGCCTGCGCCGCATGTACGGCTCCTCGCCCGAGCACCCGCAGGGCGAGGACGTCTTCTACTACCTGACCGTCTACAACGAGCCCATCCAGCACCCGGCCGAGCCGGCCGGCGTGGACGTCGAGGGCATCGTCAAGGGCGTGCACCGGATCGCCGAGGCCACCGGCGGCTCGATCCCGGCGCAGGTCATGGCCTCGGGTGTCGCGGTGCCGTGGGCGCTGGAGGCGCAGCGGATCCTCGCCGAGGACTGGGAGGTCCGGGCGGACGTGTGGTCCGCGACCTCGTGGAACGAGCTGCGCCGCGAGGCCGTGGCGTGCGAGGAGCACAACCTGCTGCATCCGGAGGAGGAGCAGCGGGTGCCGTGGGTGACGCGGAAGCTCAGCGGCTCCGAGGGGCCCTTCGTGGCCGTGTCCGACTGGATGCGCGCGGTTCCGGACCAGATCGCGCGCTGGGTGCCGGGCACCTTCCAGTCCCTCGGCGCCGACGGCTTCGGCTTCGCGGACACCCGGGGTGCCGCGCGCCGCTTCTTCCACATCGACGCCCAGTCGATCGTGGTCGCGGTGCTGACGGAGCTGGCGCGCGAGGGCAAGGTCGACCGGTCCGTGCTGAAGCAGGCCATCGACCGGTACCAGCTGCTCGACGTCTCGGCGGCGGACCCGGGCGCGGCCGGCGGCGACGCGTGACCCTGCCGCGGCGCTGAGCCCGGCCCCCAGGGCGGTGGAGTTCCATCCTCCACCGCCCTTACCTTTTCTTTACGATGCGGGCATGGAACGACAACCGGCGCAGGCGGCCTGGGAACGGCGTACCGAGCGGCCCCTGCTGGGGCTGGCGGTGGCGTTCGCCGTCGCGTACGCGGTGCCGATCGTGGACGGGTCGGCGGGAGACTCGCTGACGACCGCGTGCACGACCGTCGAATGGGCGGTGTGGGGCGCGTTCGCGGTGGACTACGTCGTGCGGCTGGCGCTCGCGTCCCACCGCGGGGAGTTCGTCCGACGGCACTGGCCCGACCTGATCGCCGTGGTGCTGCCGGTGCTCCAGCCGCTGCGGCTGCTGCGTCTGGTGTCCACGCTGCTGCTGGTGGGGCGGCGGGCGCGGATGGCTCCGCAGATCCGGCTGACGACGTATGTGGTGGGGTCGGTGGTCGGGCTGCTGATGTTCGGCTCGCTCGCGGTGCTGTCCGTGGAACGGGACTCGCCGAACGGGAACATCCGGACGCTGGGTGACGCCGTCTGGTGGTCGTTCACGACGATGACGACGGTCGGGTACGGGGACCACGCGCCGACGACCGGACTGGGGCGGATGATCGCGGTCGGCCTGATGCTGTCCGGGATCGCCCTGCTGGGTGTGGTCACCGCGAACATCGCCGCGTGGTTCATCGGCCGGTTCGAGAAGGACGACGTGGAGGAGCGGCGGCAGACGGAGGCGATCGCCTCGCTGACCGAGGAGGTCCGGCTGCTGCGGGCGGAGGTGGCCCGTCTGACGGAACGGCAGGAGCAGCCTCGCTGACCGGGGCGCCGGCGGGGCCCGCGCCCCGCCGGGGCGCGGGCCCGCGCGGCCGGGACACCCGCTACAGGAGCCCGTGGCCCCAGGTGGCGGCGCCCGCCAGGGCGACGATCGCCAGCAAGGTGTCGATGGCGCCCAGGATCAGGGCCACCAGGGCCGGGATCTCACGGTCGTTGGACCATTTGCGGCCCATGGACTGCCAGCCGCAGAACATCGCGACCGGGCCGAGGACGATGCCCAGCGCGAAGAAACCCGCCACCGCGCAGATGGCACCGATGATCCCGAGCGTCGCGCGGTCCGGCCCGGACCGTTGCCACGTCCGACCACGTGACCGGGGGTACCCACGCGTTCCGTGCCCGAAGCCAGCCATCATCAACTCCCTGAGGCCTGTGGACAGTTCGGCTTCGGTGTGCGGGTACCCCGGTTGTGCCGGGGCAGACCTGCGCGCGCCGCCCCCCTCCGGCAGCGCGCGCCACGGCCCGGCCGTCCCCCCATGCCCTGCGGAGGACTTGACCCACTGTGACCTGTGGCGCGCGCCCGGGGCGAGCGATCTTGAGCCCCGTCACCCTGATGAGCGAATTCCGCCCGCCGAGGGGGGACGTTCGGGGATCAGATGTGACCCACGCCCGCGCCCGCCTCCGCGTTGGCGCCCCGCTTGGTGAGCAGCGCGACGAGCACGGCGACCGCCGCCACGCCGGCCGCCACCAGGGAGGCGAGGCTCATGCCGGAGATGAAGGTGTCGTGGGCGACCTGGCTGATCTTCGCGGCGATCGGCTCCGGGGTGCCCTGCGGCACCGGGGCCACGCCGACCTGGACCGCCTCGGACGCCTGGTCCAGCTGGGCCGGGGTCAGCTTCGGCAGTCCCGCGCCGGTCCAGTTGCCGGGCAGGTCGCTGTCCACCTTGGAGGCCATCACGGCGCCCAGCACGGCCGTACCGAGGCTGCCGCCGATCTGCATCGCCGCCTGCTGGAGGCCGCCCGCCACACCGGACAGCTCCATCGGGGCGTTGCCGACGATGACCTCGGTGGCGCCGACCATCACCGGGGCGAGACCGAGGCCGAGCAGGGCGAACCAGATCGACATCACCGCGCTGCCGGTCCCGGCCTCGAGCGTCGACATGCCGTACATGGCGACCGCGGTCACCGCCATGCCGCCGGCCAGCGGGATGCGCGGGCCGAGCCTGGTGATCGCGGCGCCCGCCAGCGGGGAGCCGACGATCATCATGCCGGTGAGCGGCAGCAGGTGCAGGCCCGCGTCGACGGGGCTCATGCCGTGCACCTTCTGGAGGTAGAAGGTGACGAAGAAGAGGCCGCCCATGAAGGCGATGGCCATGAGGACCATCAGCACCACGCCCGCGGACAGCGGGACCGAGCGGAACAGGCCCAGCGGGATCAGGGGTTCGGCGACCTTCGTCTCCCAGAAGGCGAACAGGCCGAAGAGCAGCACGGACGCCGCGAGGAACGCCCACGTCATGCCGTCGCCCCAGCCCCAGGTCGGCGCCTTGATGAGGGCCCACACCAGGCAGAACATCGCGCCGGAGAGCAGCACGATGCCGGGGAGGTCGAAGGAGCGCGGGGCGTTCTTCGCACGGTGGTCCAGCAGGATCAGCGCGCCGAGGACGAGGGCGAGCACGCCGACGGGCACGTTGATGAAGAACACCGACTGCCAGTTGACGTGCTGGACCAGGACGCCGCCGAGGATCGGGCCGCCCGCGGTGGAGGCGCCGATGACCATGCCCCAGATGCCGATCGCCATGTTGAGCTTCTCGGCGGGGAAGGTGGCGCGCAGCAGGCCGAGGGCGGCCGGCATCAGCAGGGCGCCGAACAGACCCTGGAAGACGCGGAAGGTGACGACCGCGGCGATGCTGTGGGACAGGCCGATGGCACCGGACGCCGCGGCGAAGCCGGTCACCCCGATGAGGAAGGTCTGCCGGTGGCCGAAGCGGTCACCCAGCTTGCCGGCGGTGATGAGGGTGACGGCGAGGGCCAGGAAGTAGGCGTTCGTGATCCACTGCACGTCGGCGAAGGTCGCGTGCAGGTCGTCGCGGATCGCCGGGTTGGCGATCGCCACGATGGTGCCGTCGAGGGCCACCATCATGACCCCGACGGCAACGGTGAGAAGGGTGAGCCATGGATGGCCGCGCAGGCCGGCGGCCGGGGTCGCCTCCGACGGGGCTGCCGGCGCCTTGTCCCCCGGCCCCGTGGTGTCGACGGTGGTCTGACTAGTCATACCTTCGAGGCTAGTGACAGCCACTGACAGTTGACAAACCAATTCACTAGTCGGTAACTGACAGGACACCGGCACAAGGGACGAGCCGGTCGGAAATTCACGGAAGAGAGACCATGGAGACGCTGCGCGAGCGCAAGAAGCGGCGTACCCGGGAGGCGCTGCTGCGGGCCGCTCTCGAACTCTTCACCACCAACGGGTACGAGCGGACGACCGTCGACGAGATCGCGGAGGCCGTCGACGTCTCCCAGCGCACCTTCTTCCGGTACTTCGCCGGCAAGGAGGACGCCGCGTTCGCGGTCCAGGTGATGACGGAGGCGCACTTCGTGGCCGCCGTACGCGCGCGTCCGGCGCACGAGGCGCCGATGGAGGCGCTGCGGCAGGCGGTCCTGGAGGGCTGGGACGCGATCCGGGAGACGGTCGAGTCGGCCGTCCCCGTCGAGCTCTACCTGCGGATGTACCGGACGATCGAGTCCACGCCCGCGCTGCTCGCCGCTCATCTGCGCCGCTCGGCCGCGACCGAGGAGACGATCGCGCGCGTACTGGCCGAGCGCGAGGGTGTGGACGTGGACGCGGACCCCCGGCCGAGGCTCGCCGTGGCCGTGTTCGGCGGGGTGATAAGGGTCACCGAACGGCAGTGGAGCACGGGCGGGGACTTCAGCCTGGAGGCGATCCGGACGCTCACCGCGGCGTACCTCGATCAGGTGGGTTCCGCGCTGACCGGGAACTGGCGCACGGCCTGAGGTCGTTGGCACGGCGTCCCCGAAGATCGACCCGCCGACCGCCCCGCAGATCACCGCCCGAGTGTTCGGTGCGCACTGAAACGTGATCCCCGTCACTCGGTTACCCCGAGACCCTCCCGTTCTCCTAGTGTGTCCTCCCAGTGACTTCCTTCGACACCTCCCCGCCGCTCAACGTCTGGCGCGCACTGCTGGCGCTGTCCGTCGTGTTCGTGATGCTCGCGACCACCGGCTGGACCGCCATGCGCAGCCACCGCGACTCGGGCGCGCTGCAGGCCTCGCTCACCAAGTGGGAGCACGGTCGCGTGCACGGCTTCCCGCTGCCGGACCCGGAGTCCGCCCCGGCACGGCTCGGCCGGTTCTTCGCCTCGCTGTCCGCCGCGGACCGCGACCGGCTCGCCCACCGCTACCCGCTCGCGGTGGGCAACATGAACGGCGCGCCCGTCACCCTGCGCTACAGGGCCAACCACATCGCGCTGGACCAGGCCCGCAAGGTGGAGAAGAAGCGCATGCACGACAACCGGCTCAGCGCGGCCGGTCAGCAGGACGCGGGCCGCCGTATGCACCGCTACGAGTCGCTGCTGAGCCGCGGCCGGCACATCCTGGCGTTCGACCCCGCCGGTTCGGGCCGGATCGCGGAGGTCTTCGGGAACCTCGACCGGGCGCAGCGGGTCTCGGTCGTCGTTCCCGGTGTGGACACCGACCTGCTCACCTTCCAGCGGACGTACCGCAGGTACACGGCCCCGGTCGGCATGGCCAAGGCGCTCTACTCCGCCCAGCGCGACGCCGGCCCCTCGACGCGGACGGCCGTGATCGCGTGGGCCGACTACACCGCGCCGGACGGGCTCGGTGTGGACGCGGCCACCGGCCTGCGCGCCCAGGAGGGCGCCGTGCGGTTGAACGGCCTGCTGCGGGCGCTGCCCGGCCGCGCCCGGGTGGCGATGGTCTGCCACAGCTACGGCACCGTGGTCTGCGGGGTCGCCGCCCACGACATGCCGCGCCGGGTGACCGACATAGCGGTGGCGGCGAGCCCCGGCATGCGGGTCACCAGGGCCGACCGGCTGGGCACCACGGCCCGGGTGTGGGCCATGCGGGACGCCACGGACTGGATCCAGGACGTGCCGTACCTGGAGCTCGGCGGGCTCGGGCACGGAGCCGACCCGGTGTCCTCGGCGTTCGGCGCGCGGGTGCTGTCCGCACGGGACGCGCAGGGTCACGCCGGCTATTTCCAGCCGGGCACGGACAGCCTGCGCAACCTCGCCGACGTCGGCGTGGGGGCGTACGACGCGGTGACGTGCGCCCATGAGAACGATGCGTGCCGGGCCGGTCTGCCCGGCACGACGACGGCCGGACGCGCGTAGAGACAACAGGAAGTGCGGTCTGCGCGGGTGGCGACGGAGGAGCACGTGCCGCATACGATGAGCCGCATGGGTGACGTACTGGCGGGTTTTCATGCCGTCTGGGAGTTCGAGTCCGACTCCGTGCTCATCCGCTACGAACGGGGGATTCGAACACCCAGGCTCTTCCAGGCACTCGGGGAACGGCGCATCCCGCTGTCCGCGGTCGAGGACGTGACGCTCACGGCGGGCAGGCGCGGCACCGTCGTCCTGCGCCTCGTGCCCCGGGCCGGCGCGGACCCGCTGATGGAGGCGGCCGCCGGCCAGCTCAAGGAGGGCTCCGACCCGTACCGGCTCGTGCTGTCCGCCGACCGCGAGACCCTCGCCGAGTACTACGCCGACGAGCTGAAGGGCCTGCTGACCGGTTCCGGTCCGGTGGACCGGTACCTGGTCGCGGTGCCCGAGGCGCCGCTGCACTTCAAGGCCGCCGACGCCAAGGCCTCCTTCGACGGCACGTCGGTGCAGTTCCGCTGGTCCTGGACCGGTGCCTCCTCGGCGAAGTGGAAGGCCGGCGACCAGAGCTTCCCGGTGGCCGGGCTGAGCGGGGTGGAATGGCGCTCGCCGGAGGTCTTCGAGGGGCACCTGCGCCTGCTGCCGCGCGAGGCGGCCGCCGAACGGCCGGCCCAGCCCGACCAGGACCCGGCCTCGGTGGTCTTCGGGCTCGGGTACGGGCCGGTGCACGAGTCGCTGCCGTTCGCGGCGGCCGTACTGGCGGCGGTCCGGACCCGGCCGTCGTCGGCGGTGCCGGTGCCGGCGCGCCGGGATCCCGCCGACATCGCCGAGCGGATCCGGCACCTCGGGGAGCTGCACCAGGCGGGGCTGGTCACGGACGAGGAGTTCTCCTCGAAGAAGGCCGAGCTGCTGGCCGAGCTCTAGCGGCCGCCGGCCGCGGGACGCAGGGTGTCGGCCGCGGGACGCAGGGGGTCCGGTGCCGGCTTCTCCGTGGCGTAGAAGCTGATCTTCCGGTCCAGGACGCCGAGGGTGTCGTGCAGTTCCGCGATCCGGGCCAGCACGTCCTCACGGGTCGACTCCAGCAGCTCCCGCCGCTCCGCGTACGTGCTCTCGCCCGCCCGCACCAGTTCCGCGTAGCGGACCATGTCCGCCACCGGCATGCCGGTCAGCCGCAGTTTGCCCACGAAGTCCAGCCAGTCCAGGTCGCGGTTGCTGTAGCGGCGCTGGCCGGTGTGCGAGCGGTCGACGTGCGGCATCAGGCCGATCCGCTCGTACCAGCGCAGGGTGTGCGCGGTGAGGCCGGTGAACGCGACGACCTCGCTGATCGTGTAGCGGTCCTCGCCGTCGGGGCGTGGATGGCGCCGGGGCGGGGCGGCGCAGATGTCGACGGGGTCGGTGGACGCGGCGTCCGCTGGCGTGGTCTGCATCACCGTCATGCCCCCACGCTATGACCTTCGAGTGCACTCCAAGCAAGCCGGCCCGGGTAAGAAAACCGCGGGACGCACGCCGGAGCCGGTGATTAGCGTGCGGTCCATGAGTCTCGTACGACGGGCCCTGCCCGAGGACGCCGCCGAGGTCCTGCGTCTGCGGCAGGTCATGATCGATTCGATGTTCGCGCCGGGAGGCGGCCCGGCCGACTGGCACGCGGAGTCCCTGCCGACGCTGCGGGACCGGCTCGCCGACGCGGACGGGGACTTCGTCGCCTTCGTCGTCGAGCGTCCCGGCCGGCCCGGGGCGCTGGCCGCGCTGGCGGCCGGAGCACTGGAGTACCGCATCGGGCGGACCGGCAATCCGCACGGGCGGGTCGGCCACGTCTTCAGCGTCGCCACCGACCCGGACGCCCGCCGGCGCGGCCACGCGCGCGCGTGCGTGGAGGAACTGCTGGAGTGGTTCCGGGGGCGCGGGGCCCGGCAGGTCGACCTCAACGCCTCCGCCGAGGCCGAGCCGCTGTACGCCTCGCTCGGCTTCGTGCGCAAGCCCGACCCCTCGATGCGGCTGGAGCTGTGAGCCGCATAGGCTCGACGGCATGTCGTTGCAGAGCCTGGCGCTGATCGAGAACTGGCCCGTCCCCACCGCCGCGGCGGGCGTCGTACGAGCCGACGGGACCGTCCTCGGGACCCACGGACCGGCCGGGCACCGCTTCCCGCTCGCCTCGGTGACCAAGCCGCTGGCCGCCTACGCGGCGCTGGTCGCGTACGAGGAGGGGGCGGTCGAGCTGGACGAGCCGGCCGGCCCGCCCGGGTCCACGGTCCGGCATCTGCTCGCGCACACCTCCGGTCTCGCCTTCGACGAGCACCGGGTGACGGCCCCGCCCGGGGAGCGGCGGCTGTACTCCAACGCCGGGTTCGAGCAGCTGGGGGACCACATCGCCAAGGCGACGGACATCCCGTTCGCGGAGTACCTGCGGCAGGCCGTGCTGGAGCCGCTGGGGATGACGGCCACCTCGCTGGACGGGTCCCCGGCCAGGGCCGGCGTCTCGACGGTCGAGGACCTGCTGCGGTTCGCGGCGGAGGTGCAGATGCCGCGGCTGCTCGACCCGCGCACGGTCGCGGAGGCGATGACGGTGCAGTACCCGGGCACCAAGGGCGTGCTGCCGGGGTACGGGCACCAGAACCCCAACGACTGGGGGCTCGGTTTCGAGATCCGCGACGGCAAGTCCCCGCACTGGACCGGCGGTTCCTCCTCGCCGCGTACCTTCGGCCACTTCGGGCAGTCCGGTACGTTCCTGTGGCTCGACCCCGACGCCGGGCTGGCCGCCGTCGCCCTGACGGACCGGGCGTTCGGGCCCTGGGCCGCCGAGGTGTGGCCGGCGTTCACGGACACGGTCCTTGGCGAGACACGCGGCGCGCACTGATCGGTGTCCGATAACCTCCCCCGTGCACAAGCGAATTACCGGCACAGGGCATCGGGGGTAAGTGATGGGCGGCCTGCAGACGGACGGCCAGTTCCGGCCGTTGGAGAGCGGTGACCCACAGGCGGTGGCGGCCTACCGGCTCGCGGCACGCCTCGGATCCGGCGGCATGGGCACGGTGTACCTGTCGTACACCCCGGGCGGGCATCCGATCGCCCTCAAGACGATCCGGCCGGAGCTGAGCGAGCACCCCGAGTTCCGCCGCAGGTTCCGGCAGGAGGTGCAGGCCGCGCAGCGCGTCCAGGGCCTGTACACCGCGCCGGTCATCGACTACGACACCGAGGGCGTGCGGCCCTGGCTGGCCACCGCCTACGTGCCGGGCCCCTCGCTGGCGGCGGCCGTCACCGAGCACGGCCCGCTCCCCGTGCCCACCCTGCTCCTGCTCGTCGCGGGTGTCGCGGAGGCGCTGTCGGTCATCCACGCCGCCGGCATCGTGCACCGTGACCTGAAGCCGTCCAACGTGCTGCTCGCCGGCGACGGCCCCCGGGTCATCGACTTCGGCATCGCCCGGGCCACCGACGCCACGGCGCTCACCGGCACCGGCGTCTCCGTCGGCACCCCCGCCTTCATGTCGCCCGAGCAGGCCGCCGGGAGGGAGATCACCCCCGCCTCGGACGTGTTCGCGCTCGGCCAGGTCGCCGCGTTCGCGGCCCGCGGCTCCGGTGCCTACGGCGACGGGCCCTCGCACGCCGTGCTGTACCGGATCGTCCACGAGGAGCCGGACCTCGGCGGCCTCCCGGACGCCCTCGGCTTCATCGCCCGCTGCCTGGCGAAGGACCCGGCGGACCGGCCCTCCCCGGCCGAGATCATCACGCTGTGCCAGGAGGCGTCCGCGGGCGGACTGCGGCAGTCCGGGGAGTGGCTGCCGGCGGCCATCGGCACGCAGATCACCCGGCGGGTCTCGGCGTCCGCCGCGCTGGCGGCCCAGCCCGCCGCGCCCACCCAGGCCCCGCCCGCGACCGCGCCGGTGACCCAGCCGGCCGCGGGGGTGCCGCCGCTCCCGGCGACCGCTCCGGTGACCCAGCCCGCCACCGCCATACCGGCACCGCCGGCCACCCCGCCCACGGGCACGCCCACCGCGGCGGTGCCGGCGCCGCCGCCGACCGCTCCGGTGACCCACGCCGACCAGCCGGCCCCGCACGCCCTGCCGACGGTGTCCGCGAACCCCTCCCCGCCGGCCACCGCACCGCACACTCCGCCGCCCACGCCCACGCAGCACACACCGGCGCCCGCCGCCGCGTCCCCCACCCCGCCGCCCGGGGCCGCGCACCACACGCCGGCGCAGCACACCCCGGTGCCGCCGCAGTCGTACGGCCCGCCGGCCGCGGCCGGTCCGGCCGCTCCGTGGCCCGGCGCGCAGCCGCAGCCGGGTCAGCGGCAGAAGCCGAAGCGCAAGGGACGGCTCGGCGTGATCGCCGCGGTCGTCGTGGCGGCGGTGCTGGTCGGCGGTGGCGCCGCCGTGTACCTGACCCAGATGGGCAAGGACACGAAGGACAAGGCCGCCGACAGCTCCGCGAAGGGCTCGGCCGCGCACGCCGGCGCCTCACCGGACGCGACGCCCGGCACCGACTCCGGCTCGGGTTCCGGCTCCGACTCGGACTCCGGCTCGGACTCCGGCTCGGCGGTCGGTTCCTCGCCCCGGCCCGACCCCAAGCCGATCAGCTTCAAGGGCATCGACATCCCGATGAACTACTACGTGCGGTTCGCGGACTCGCCGCCCAAGCCGCTCTACGACGACGTCGGCGCCCAGTACGTCGACGACGCCGACCTGTTCTACGAGAGCGGCAGCTTCGACGACGAGAAGATCCTCGGCAGCAGCGGCAAGAAGATCGTCCTGCTGAACAACGCGCAGCAGGGCTCGCTCGACACCTGCCGGACCGAGACCCGGTACGCCGAGCAGGCCAAGCTCTCGCAGCTGTCCCGGGGTTCGCAGCTGTGCGTGCACACCACCTCCGGGCACATCGCCCTGGTCACCTTCCAGGGCACCGCCCCGAAGTCCGACCTGGGCGACTACATGACGGTGGACGTCACGGTGTGGCGCAACGCCGAGGAGCCGTCCACCAAGGAGTGAGCGGGCGCGGCGGGGCTCACCGCGACAGCTCCCACAGCAGCAGTTCCGCCGCCGTGACCCCCTCCGCCTCCAGGTCCTTCGCCCCGGTGATCCGCGCCGCGTCGCCGGGGCCCAGTTCCTCGCCCGCGAGCCGTACGTCACCGCGGACCACGTGCGCGTACACGTACGTGGCGTCCGGTACGGCGGCCCGCTCCCCCGGTGCCAGGCGGCGCACGTGCAGCAGGGCGCCGGCCCCGGCGACGGCGTACGGCGTGGAGTCGGCGATGCCGGGGACCAGTTCGTAGGCGGGGGCACCGCCCGGGGCCAGCGGGGCCAGCCAGGTCTGGACGAAGGTGAGCGGGCCGGGCCCGTCGTTGCGTTCCACGTGCCGCACGCCCGCCGCCGAGCTGAGGTGCTGGACGTCGCCGGGGCGCACCGTCGTCTCGTGCCCGGTGGAGTCGCGGTGGGTCAGTTCGCCCTCGACCACCCAGGTCACGATCTCGGTGTGGCTGTGCGGGTGTTCGTCGAAGCCGGCGCCCGGCGCCAGCCGCTCCTCGTTGCAGGCGATCATCGCGCCGAAGCGCAGATTGTCCGGGTCGTAGTGCGGGCCGAAGGAGAAGGCGTGGTGGGAGTCGATCCCCGCCCCGGGGTCCCCTCCGCGGTAGCGCTCGCCGGCGCGCCGTACGTCCATCACGGGCACCACGGTAGTCGCCGCCGGAAAGGTCTCGGTACGGGCAACCATGACCCGGCAGCGCACCCCGGCGTCCGGATAAGGCAGTCTTGTCCCCGTGCCCGAACCCGAATCCCACAGCAGCGATCCCGCAGCACACGACGCCCATCCGCACGCCGCGACCCTGAAGCGGCTGGAGAAGTCCTCCGGGAGTCTCGCGGCGCAGGCCATCGCGCGCATGGACGAGACCCTGTCGTGGTACCGGGCCATGCCACCGGAGAACCGTTCCTGGATCGGGCTCGTGGCGCAGGCGGGCATCGCGGCCTTCACGGAGTGGTTCCGGCACCCGGACGCCCCGCAGGCGATCTCGACCGACGTCTTCGGCACCGCGCCGCGCGAGCTGACGCGGGCGATCACGCTGCGGCAGACCGTGGAGATGGTGCGGACCACCATCGAGGTCATGGAGAGCGCCATCGAGGAGGTGGCCGCGCCCGGCGACGAGAGCGTGCTGCGCGAGGCGCTGCTCGTGTACGCCCGGGAGATCGCCTTCGCCACCGCCCAGGTGTACGCGCAGGCCGCCGAGGCACGCGGTGCCTGGGACGCGCGGCTGGAGTCGCTCGTGGTGAACGCGGTGCTCAGCGGCGAGGCCGACGAGGGCGCCGTCAGCCGGGCCGCGGCGCTCGGCTGGAACTCGCCGGAGCACGTGTGCGTGGTGCTCGGCACCGCGCCCGACGGGGACAGCGAGCTGACCGTCGAGGCGATCCGGCGGGCCGCCCGGCACGCCAAGCTGCAGGTGCTCACCGGGGTCCTCGGGGCGCGGCTCGTCGTCATCGCCGGTGGCAGCGACAATCCGCTCGCGGTCGCCAAGTCGCTGATCGGGCCGTTCGCCGCGGGGCCGGTGGTCGCGGGGCCCGTCGTACCCGATCTGCTGGCCGCCACGCGCTCCGCGCAGGCGGCCGCCGCCGGCCTGAAGGCGTGTTCCGCCTGGCAGGACGCCCCGCGGCCGGTTCTGGCGGACGATCTGCTGCCGGAGCGCGCGATCGCGGGCGATCCGGGCGCCCGCGAGCAGCTGGTGGAGGAGATCTACAGACCACTGGAGGAAGCGGGCTCGGCGCTCCTCGAAACGTTGAGTGTCTACCTGGAGCAGGCGAGCAGCCTGGAAGGCGCGGCCCGCATGCTCTTCGTTCACCCGAACACCGTGCGCTACCGGCTCCGACGTGTGACTGATGTCACCGGTTGGTCGCCATCGGATGTACGATCCGCGTTCACACTGCGGATCGCGCTCATCCTGGGGCGTCTGGCCGATGGTGAAGCCCAGGCATAGGGTTTTGTGGGGGGCCAACAAAAGCCCCCCGTGTTCTTCGTCCCTGTCCCCACGGGCGGCCGTGGCCGTCCCCAAGAGAGAGTGTGAGAGTGCTCGTACTCGTCGCTCCCGGCCAGGGCGCCCAGACGCCCGGCTTCCTGACTCCCTGGCTCGACCTCCCCGGTGCCGCCGACCGCGTCGCCGCGTGGTCCGACGTGCTCGGACTGGACCTCGTCCACTACGGCACCCAGGCCGACGCGGATGCCATCCGCGACACCGCGGTGGCCCAGCCGCTGCTCGTCGCCGCCGGACTGCTGTCCGCCGCGGCACTCGGTGACACGTCCGAGATCGCCCCGGGTGCCGTCGCCGGCCACAGCGTCGGTGAGATCACCGCCGCCGCCTTCGCCGGGGTCCTGGACGCCACCGCCGCGCTCGCCCTCGTCCGCAAGCGGGGTCTGGCCATGGCCGACGCCGCCGCGATCACCGAGACCGGCATGTCGGCGCTGCTCGGCGGCGACGCGGAGACGTCCGTCGCGCACCTGGAGAGGCTGGGCCTGACCCCGGCGAACAGCAACGGCGCGGGCCAGATCGTCGCCGCCGGCACGCTGGAGCAGCTGGCCGTGCTGAACGAGGACAAGCCCGAGGGTGTCCGCAAGGTCGTCCCGCTGAAGGTCGCCGGTGCCTTCCACACGCACCACATGGCCCCGGCCGTCGAGACCCTGGCCAAGGCCGCCGCGGAGCTCACGCCCGCCGACCCGAAGGTCCCCTACGTCTCCAACAAGGACGGCCGGACCGTCGCGAACGGCGCCGAGGTGCTGGAGCGGCTCGTCGGCCAGGTCGCCAACCCCGTGCGCTGGGACCTGTGCATGGAGACCTTCAAGGAGCTGGGCGTCACCGCGCTCATCGAGGTGTGCCCGGGCGGCACCCTGACCGGCCTGGCCAAGCGCGCCCTGCCCGGCGTGAAGACGCTGGCCCTCAAGACCCCCGACGACCTCGACGCGGCCCGCGAGCTCATCGCCGAGCACGCAGGGGCCTAAGGAGCCGTACATGGCGAAGATCAAGCCCAGCAAGGGTGCCCCGTACGCGCGCATCCTCGGCGTCGGCGGCTACCGGCCGACCCGTGTCGTACCCAACGACGTGATCCTCGAGAAGATCGACTCGTCCGACGAGTGGATCCGCTCGCGTTCCGGCATCGAGACCCGGCACTGGGCGGGCCCCGAGGAGACGGTCGCCGCGATGTCCGTCGAGGCCGCGGGCAAGGCGATCGCGGACGCGGGCATCGACGCCGAGCAGATCGGCGCCGTGGTCGTCTCGACCGTCTCGCACTTCAGCCAGACCCCGGCCGTCGCCACCGAGATCGCCGACAAGCTGGGCACCGACAAGGCCGCCGCCTTCGACATCTCGGCCGGCTGCGCGGGCTTCGGCTACGGCCTGACCCTCGCCAAGGGCATGGTGGTGGAAGGTTCCGCCGAGTACGTGCTCGTGATCGGTGTGGAGCGGCTGAGCGACCTGACCGACCTGGAGGACCGGGCCACGGCCTTCCTGTTCGGCGACGGCGCCGGCGCGGTCGTCGTCGGCCCCTCGCAGGAGCCGGCCATCGGCCCGACCGTGTGGGGCTCGGAGGGCGACAAGTCCGGCACGATCAAGCAGACCGTCCCCTGGGACCGGTTCCGGATCGGCGACCTCACCGAACTGCCGCTCGACAGCGAGGGCAACGTCAAGTTCCCTGCGATCACGCAGGAGGGCCAGGCGGTGTTCCGCTGGGCCGTGTTCGAGATGGCGAAGGTCGCCCAGCAGGCGCTGGACGCGGCCGGAATCAGCCCGGACGACCTGGACGTCTTCATCCCGCACCAGGCCAACGTGCGGATCATCGACTCGATGGTGAAGACGCTCAAGCTGCCGGAGCACGTCACGGTCGCCCGTGACATCCGCACCACCGGCAACACCTCGGCCGCCTCGATCCCGCTCGCGATGGAGCGGCTCCTGGCGACCGGGGAGGCGAAGAGTGGCGACACCGCGCTCGTCATCGGATTCGGGGCGGGTCTCGTCTACGCCGCCACGGTCGTTACCCTCCCCTAGGCACTCCGTGCCGGATCATGCGATCCGGTGCGGGAGCAGCACCATCCGCCGCTGTAGCGGCGGACGCCGTAAAACCGTCTGGAATATCAAGAAGGAGCGCCTGACATGGCCGCCACTCAGGAAGAGATCGTCGCCGGTCTCGCCGAGATCGTGAACGAGATCGCCGGGATCCCCACCGAGGACGTCCAGCTGGACAAGTCCTTCACCGACGACCTGGACGTCGACTCGCTGTCCATGGTCGAGGTCGTCGTCGCCGCCGAGGAGCGCTTCGACGTGAAGATCCCGGACGAGGACGTCAAGAACCTCAAGACGGTCGGCGACGCGACCGACTACATCCTCAAGCACCAGGCCTGAGCCACCCCTTAGGCCCCAGGCTGCAAGGCCCCGCCACCCGGCGGTGGCGCCGTAGAATCCCGCATCCGTTGGAGAAAGAATTCCCGTGAGCCCGACCAATCGCACCGTGGTCGTCACCGGTATCGGCGCAACCACACCGCTGGGTGGCGACGCAGCTTCCACCTGGGAGGGTCTGCTCGCCGGCAAGTCCGGCGTCAGCCTCCTGGAACAGGAGTGGGCGGCCGAACTGCCCGTCCGCATCGCCGCGCAGATCGCCGTCGAGCCGGGCGAGATCATCCCCCGCCCGCAGGCCCGCAAGCTGGACCGGTCCGCGCAGTTCGCGCTGATCGCCGCCCAGGAGGCCTGGAAGGACGCCGGTTTCACCGCCAGGGCCGGTGAGGACTCCTCGGTGAACCCCGACCGCCTCGGTGCGGTCATCGCCTCCGGCATCGGTGGCGTGACGACCCTCCTGGACCAGTACGACGTGCTCAAGGAGAAGGGCGTACGCCGCGTCTCCCCGCACACCGTGCCGATGCTGATGCCCAACTCCCCGGCGGCCAACGTCGGGATCGAGCTGGGTGCCCGGGCCGGTGTGCACACCCCGGTCTCGGCCTGCGCCTCGGGCGCGGAGGCCATCGGGTACGCGATCGAGATGATCCGCACCGGGCGTGCGGACGTGGTCGTGGCCGGTGGCACCGAGGCCGCCATCCACCCGCTGCCCATCGCCGCGTTCGGCAACATGATGGCGATGTCCAAGAACAACGACGACCCGCAGGGCGCGTCCCGTCCCTACGACTCCGGTCGTGACGGCTTCGTGCTCGGCGAGGGCGCCGGTGTGATCGTGCTGGAGTCCGAGGAGCACGCGAAGGCCCGCGGCGCGCGGGTCTACGCCGAGGCCGTCGGCCAGGGCATCTCCGCGGACAGCCACCACATCACGCAGCCGGAGCCGTCCGGCAACGGCATCGCGCACGCGCTGCAGAACCTGCTGGACAACACGGACCTGAAGCCGGCCGAGATCGTGCACGTGAACGCGCACGCCACGTCGACGCCGCAGGGCGACGTCGCGGAGATCAAGGCGCTGCGCAAGGTGTTCGGCGACGACGTCGACCACATGGCCATCTCGGCGACCAAGTCGATGACGGGGCACCTGCTCGGCGGCGCCGGCGGTATCGAGACCGTCGCGTCGATCCTGGCACTGGTGAACCGTACGGCTCCGCCGACCATCAACGTGCGCGAGCTCGACGCCGAGGTCAACGCGGACGTGGTCGTCGGTGAGCCGCGGACCCTCCCCGAGGGCCGTATCGCCGCGCTGAACGACTCGTTCGGCTTCGGCGGTCACAACGTGGTCCTGGCGTTCCGGACCATCTGACGGACCCGCGCGAAGGGCCCCCACCGGCTGGTGGGGGCCCTTTCGTCGCGTCCGGGGGTGCGGTGCTCACACCACCTGGTGCAGCCACCGCACCGGCGCTCCCTCGCCCGCGTAGCGGAAGGGCTCCAGTTCGTCGTCCCACGGCTTGCCGAGGAGCTTGGCGATCTCCGCCTCCAGGTCCGTCTCGCCGCGCTGCGAGCGGGTGAGCGCCGCGCGCAGACGGTCCTCGGGGATGAGGATGTCGCCGTGGATGCCGGTGACGGCGTGGTAGATGCCGAGGTCGGGGGTGCAGCTGTAGCGCTCGCCCTCGGCGGTCGCGCAGGGCTCGGCGGTCACCTCGAAGCGCAGCAGGTGCCAGCCGCGCAGCGCCGAGGCGAGCTTGGAGGCCGTGCCGGCCTCGCCCTGCCAGGAGAACTCCGAGCGCCAGGTGCCGGGGGCCGCGGGCTGCCGGATCCAGTCGAGGCCGACGCGCGTGCCGAGCACCCCGGCGACGGCCCACTCGACGTGCGGGCACAGCGCGCGCGGCGCGGAGTGCACGTACAGAACTCCACGTGTCGTCACCGGAACCTCCGGGCAGAGCGGGACATCTTGCGGACTGGCTGGGCGGCTGTGGCGCGACGGCCGCGTTGATGGCGAGGCTACCCTGCGGCGGCGCAAGGAGTGTGACGTACCGTCGGTCCCGGTGCCAGGAAACCCCCGCCATTCACCCAGGGGGACGCTTGTACGGGGGTGCTCCGTTCCCGCGCGCGCGGCCGGGAACCCCCGCACGTTGTTATGGGAGGAAGCACCGGGCGAGGTCCGGGGACGCACCGGGCGCCGGAACCACGACGAGGGGATCACCAGGGGATGCGGAAGCGAAGCAGCCGTACGCGGGCGGCACTCGCGGTCGTGGCGGCCGCCGTGCTGGGCCTCGCCGGGTGCGACGCGGGCGGCGGGGGCGCGCCGGCCGCCGAGCGCCCGAGGGCCCGGGCCGCGAAGCCGGCCCCGGTGTGGGACCGCAGCCCGGACTCGATCGCCGCGGTCGGCGACTCCATCACCCGCGGCTTCGACGCGTGCACGGTGCTGTCGGACTGCCCCGAGGTGTCGTGGGCGACGGGCGGCGACGCCAAGGTGGACAGCCTCGCGGTGCGGCTGCTCGGGGTGACCGGGGCGGCGGAGCGCAGCTGGAACTACGCGGTGACCGGTGCCCGGATGGCCGACCTGCCCGGGCAGATGGCCCAGGCGGCGGCGCGCGGCCCGGCCCTGGTGACGGTGATGGTGGGCGCGAACGACGCCTGCCGGGCGTCGGCGTCGGCGATGACGCCGGTGGCCGGGTTCCGCGCGGACTTCGAGGAGGCCCTGGGCACGCTGCGTTCGGTGCTGCCGAAGGCGCAGGTGTACGTGGCGAGCGTGCCGAACCTGAAGCGGCTGTGGTCCGAGGGGCGGGTCAATCCGCTGGGCAAGCAGGTGTGGCAGCTGGGCATCTGCCCGTCGATGCTGGCCGACGCGGACGATCTGACCAGGGCGGCGACCCTGCGCCGGGACCGGGTGCAGCGGCGGGTGGTGGAGTACAACCGGGTGCTGAAGGAGGTCTGCGCGAAGGACCGCCGCTGCCGTTTCGACGGCAACGCGGTCTACGACTACGACTTCGGCACCGATCAGCTCAGCCACTGGGACTGGTTCCACCCCAGCAAGGACGGCCAGGCCCGGCTGGCGTCGATCGCCTACCGGACGATCACGGCAGCGCGCCCGGCCGGTTAGCCGCCGGTCGCCTACTGTTTTCCACATGAGCGAACTTTTCGGCACACTTTCCGACGGCACCGAGGTGCACCGCTGGACGCTGGAGCGCGCCGGGACACGTGTGGAGGTCCTGACCTACGGCGGGATCGTGCGGTCGGTCGAGGTCCCCGACCAGGCGGGCCGCACGGTGAACGTGGTGCTGGGGTTCGCCGGCCTGGACGGCTACGTCGGGCATCCGGAGCCGTTCCTCGGGGCTCTGGTCGGCCGGTACGCCAACCGGATCGCGGGCGCCCGATTCGAGCTGGACGGCCGGGTGTACGCGCTGGAGGCGAACAACGGCCCGAACTCCCTGCACGGTGGGAGCCACGGCTTCGACAAGCGGGTGTGGGACGCGGAGCCGGTGGCGGACGGGGTGCGGCTGAGCCGGGTGAGCGTGCACGGCGAGGAGGGGTTCCCGGGGCGCCTGGAGATGTCGGCGACGTACACCCTGGACGCGTCCGGTGCGCTGCACATCGCCTACGAGGCGGTGACGGACGCGCCGACGGTGGTCAACCCCACCAACCACAGCTATTTCAACCTGGCGGGCCACTACACGGGAAACGCGGGCGGCCACCGGCTGCGGCTCGCCGCGTCCCGGTACACGCCGGTGGACACGGATCTGATCCCGGCCGGGCCGTCGCAGGACGTGGCCGGTTCGCGTTTCGACTTCCGCGAGGCGCGCGAGGTCGGCTCGGGCTACGACCACAACTTCGTCCTGGACAAGGGGGTCACCCGGGCGCCGCGGGAGGTCGCCGAGCTGCACGACCCTGCCTCGGGGCGGACCCTGACGGTGGCGACGACCGAGCCGGGCCTCCAGCTCTACACGGGCGACCATCTGTCGGAGCCGTTCGCGCCGGGCGACGGCATCGCCCTGGAGACCCAGCACTTCCCCGACTCCCCGAACCGCCCGGACTTCCCGAGCACCGTGCTGCGGCCGGGCGAGGTCTTCCGCTCGGAGACGGTGTACGGCTTCTCGGCGCGCTGAGGCGCCCTCCGTGAAGGCGACGAGCCCCGGTCCGGGGGTCAGGTCCCGGACCGGGGCTGCTCGTGGGGGACCTGTCCCGGATCAGACGTTAATCGGCGCGGAGAGCCGGTGGTCGCCGGCGGAGCGTCCGGCGGCGATCTCGTACGAACCCTTCACAAACGCCCACGACTTCGCCGTGTCGTCCCAGACCTCGAAGGTACGGCGCGGGAGTTCCACGGTCACTTCGACACTCTCACCGGGGCCCGCCTCGGCGGCGGCGAAACCGGCCAGCCAGCGGGCCGGACGCCCGGTGTCGGGCCCCGCCGGGGACAGGTAGACCTGGACGACCTCCCGGCCGGGCCGCTCGCCGGTGTTGCGGACGCGGACGCGGACCGTGGTGCCCTCGACGTCGAGGGACTCGTAGGTCCAGTCGGTGTAGCCGAGGCCGTGGCCGAAGGGGTACGCCGGGGTGCGGCCCGCCTTCTCCCAGGCGCGGTGGCCGATGAACACTCCCTCGGTGTACGGCAGTGCGCCGTCGATCGGGACGACCCGGGTGACCGGGGCGTCGGCGAGGGCGCCCCAGGTGGTGGGGAGCCGGCCGCCGGGCTCGTGGGCGCCGGTGAGGACGTCGGCGAGGGCGGCGCCGCCCTCCTGGCCGGGGAACCAGCCGAGCAGGACGGCGGCGACCTCGTCGCGCCAGGGCAGTTCGACCGGGGAGCCGGAGTTCACGACGACGACGGTGTTCGGGTTGGCGGCGGCGACGGCGCGGACCAGGTCGTCCTGGCGGCCGGGCAGCCGCAGGTCGGTGCGGTCGAAGCCCTCGGACTCCACGCGGTCGGTGGTGGCGACCATGACCACGGCCGTGTCGGCGCCGCGGGCGGCCTCGACGGCCTCGGCGATCAGCTCGTCGGGGTCGCGCTGCGGCTCGGCGTGGGCGAACGCGAAGGTGATGACCTTCATGGGGAGGCCGTCGGGCAGCCGGACGACATGAGTGAGGGAGACGCCGACCGGTTCGCCCGCGGTGAGTTCCACCCGGGCGCGCGGCACGGGGGCGCCGAAGAGCGCCTCGAAGGGGTCGTCCTTGTCGGGGCGCTGGAGGTCGTCGTAGTACGTGGTGCCGTCCACGGCGAGGGTGAAGCCGCCGACGCCCTTGATGCCGAAGGTGTGCGGTCCGGACTCGCGCGGGGTGAAGGTGCCGGTCAGCTCGATGCTGTGGAGGCGGTCGTGGGTGACGCCGTCGGGGAGGTCGGAGCCCATCCACTGGATCAGGCCGCCGGGCGCGGAGCGGGTGCCGATGACGGTGCCGTCCGGGTCCCGGCAGACGGCGCGCAGGGCGAAGCCGCGTTCGGCCGCGGCGAGTTCGGTGGCGGGGTCGGCTCCGACGGCGTAGTCGAGGGTGCCCTCGGGGAGGGCGGCGGTGAGGCCGTCGAGCGGGGAGACGACGCGGGCCGGGAAGACGGTGGCGGAGCCGCCGCCGAGGATGCGGGCGTCGCGGGCGGCGGCGCCGATCAGGGCCACCGTGCCCGGCTTCAGCGGGAGCGCGCCGCCCTCGTTGCGGACGAGGACGAAGGAGCGGCGGGCGATCTCGCGGGCCAGGGCCTCGCCGTCGACCGGCGCGGGCGGCTCGGTGACGACCGGGTCGGCGCCCCGCAGGACGCCCACGCGGGCGGCGAGGAGCAGCACCCGGCGGACGGCGGCGTCGACGGTGGACTCGGCGACCCTGCCGTCCCGTACGGCCCGGGCGAGGGCCTCGCCGTAGACGGTCCCGGGGCCGGGCATGGCGACGTCCAGGCCGCCCTCGATGGCGCCGACCGTGTCGCGGGCGGCCGTCCAGTCGGAGACGTTGCAGCCGTCGAAGCCCCATTCGCCGCGCAGGACGTCGCCGACCAGGTGGCGGTGCTCGGTCATCGTCGTGCCGTTGACCGAGTTGTAGGCGGTCATGACGCCCCAGGGGCGGGCGTTCTCCACGATGGCCTCGAAGGGGGCCAGGTACAGCTCGCGCAGGACGCGTTCCGGGATCAGGTTGTCCACGGTGAAGCGGTCGGTCTCGGCGTCGTTGCCGACGAAGTGCTTGACCGTGGTGCCGACACCGCCGGACTGGACGCCGGTGACGTATCCGGTGCCGATCCGGCCGGTCAGGTACGGGTCCTCGCTGTAGCACTCGAAGTGCCGGCCGCCGAGCGGGGAGCGGTGCAGGTTGACCGTGGGCGCGAGCAGCAGGTGGACGCCCTTGCGGCGGGCCTCCTGGGCGAGCAGCACGCCGGCCCGGTGGGCGAGTTCCGGGTCCCAGGAGGCGGCGAGCGCGGTCGGCGAGGGCAGCGCGACGGAGGGGTCGTCGGCCGTCCAGCGCACCCCGCGGACCCCGATCGGGCCGTCCGACATGACCAGGGACTCCAGGCCGATCCCGGGCACGGCGGGCAGGGTCCACATGTCCTGGCCGGCCAGCAGCCGGGTCTTGGCGTCGAGGTCGAGCCGTCGCAGCGCCGCCTCCACGACCGTCTTCCTGGCCCGGTCCGCTCGCCGCTCGTCCGTCTCCGTCACGGCGGGGCCTCCTCGCTGAAGTCCGTTGGGTGCCTCTCATGCTGCATCCGCCACCTGTAGAGCGGTAGGTTTTGTTATCTTTCCGTTACTTTCGGCTCGCGGTGATGTCGTACGGTGACGCCATGAACGCGAGGGTCAGGGGCGAGGAGCGGCGTGCGGAGATCATCGGGGCGGCCCTGGAGGTGATCGCCGAGCGCGGCTACCGCGGGGCGAGCCTGAGCGCGGTGGCCGAGCGGGTGGGGCTGACCCAGCAGGGGCTGCTGCACCACTTCCCCACCAAGGACGCCCTGCTGGTGGCCGTGCTCCAGGAGCGCGACCGGTGGGACGCGGTGCCCGACCCCCGGTGGCGGACGGACCTGCTGGTCTCGCTGGTCGAGTACAACGCGATGCGCCCGGCGATCGTCCAGACCTTCTCGGCGCTGCTCGGCGAGAGCGTGACGGAGGGGCATCCGGCCCGGGCGTACTTCACGGAGCGCTACGCGGGGGTCCGCGCGAGCATGACGGCCGTGCTGCGCGCGGAGTACGGCGAGCGGCTGCCGAACGGCCTCACCCCCGAGCGCACCGCGCCGCTCCTGGTGGCGGTCATGGACGGACTGCAGTACCAGTGGCTGCTGGACCCGGAGTCCGTCGACATGCCGGGCGCCTTCCGCGACTTCCTGCACCTGCTGGGCGAGCCGGTGGACTGACCGGCCACGGGCCGGCGCCCTACCGAACCGTATGCGCCCCGTGGCGTGAACCGCCCCGTGGCGCCGGTCACTTCCGTCACGCGATACTGCCGCCGTCCACCGCACCACGCGGCGCGCAGCGACGGAAGGACCCGAACTCCCGTGACATCCCGACGCGTTCGCCTCGGTCTGCTCGCACTGGCCCTGCTGACCGGGCTGTCCGGCCTGCCCGGGCCCACCGCCGCGGCATCGTCCGCCCCGGCGCCCGCGGCCCCCTCCCCCACGACCGAGGAGCAGCGCCTCGACCGCGCCGTGCCGCGGGAGATCCTGCGCCGCTCGGGGTTCGACGCCGTGGCCCCGCGGTTCGGCCGGGAGCTCGAGCGCGCGCACTCCTACGCCGAGGCCCGGGGCCTCGTCGCACGGGAGGGCGCCGCGCTGTGGCGGCGGGCCGTGGACCGGGCGCAGGGCCGGGGCCCGGCGGGCGGCGACCTCGGCCGGGACGACGACCGTCCGCTGTACTGGGCGAGGCTGGAGCTGACGCGTGCCGTGCGCACCTGGGAGCCGGGGTTCGGGCTCACCGACCGGGACCGGGCGGACCTGCTGGACCGGCTGGAGCGCGGCTCGCGCGGCCAGGACGGCATCCGCTACCCGGCGAAGGGGCACCTGCGCCGGGTGCTGCTCACCGGGTTCGACCCGTTCACCCTGGACCGCGACATCCGTATCTCGAACCCGTCGGGGGCCACCGCGCTCGCGCTGGACGGCACGGTGATCGAGACGCCCGAGGGCCCGGCGCGCGTCGAGACGGCCGTGTTCCCCGTGCGCTGGACGGATTTCGCGGCCGGCACGGTGGAGCGGACGCTGCGGCCGTACCTGCCGCGGGTGGATCTGTTCACCACCGTCAGCCAGGGCAGGACCGGCCGGTTCGACGTCGAGCGCACCAACGGCGCCTGGCGGGGCGGGTTCCCGGACAACGACGGCGTCTCGCGCACGGAGACGGTGCCGGTCGCCGATCCGGCCTCGCAGCCGCAGTGGACGGGCACGACCCTGCCGTACACCGCCGTGGTCGCCGCGCACACGGGCCGCTTCCCGGTGTACGACCACACGGAGGTGACGGAGATCCCGGCCGGAGGCACCGCCGCGGTCGTACGGCCGGACGGGCCGACCGCCGGCTCCACGGCCCGCGCCGGGGGCGGCGGCGACTACCTGTCCAACGAGATCGCCTACCGGGCCACGCTGCTGCGGGACCGCCTCGGCCTGCACGACACCCTGCCCGGCGGCCATGTGCACACACCGGTGCTGCAGTTCGGCGCCGGCAACACCGATCCGGCGACCGGCACGGTCACCGACCCGGAGTTCGTGCGCAACCGGCTCGACATCATCGGCCAGGTGCGGTCGATCGTGGCCGTGGCGCTCGGCGCCACGCGACGGGCACGGGGCTGAGCACCCCGGTCACCGGCTGACGCCCTCCGCGTCGGGACGGCCGTCCCGGGCGCCGGAGTCGTCGTCGGCGCTCTCCTCGCCCAGCAGGTCGCGGGCGAGGAGGGTGGCGCCCGCCACCGCGCCCGGCATCAGGAAGACCGCGACGAACGGGACCAGGAAGGCGAGGCCCAGGGGGGTGCCGAAGCCCCAGACCAGGGTCTTGCGGGAGCGGAGCAGGGCGAGCCGGGAGCGCAGTTCGACACCCCGGCGCTGCAGGGCGACGGCGGCCAGTTCCTCGGTGAGGAAGAACCCGGTGACGAAGAAGCCGAGCACCGGCACGGCGGTCTGGCCGACGAACGGCAGGAAGCCGAGGGCGAAGAGCAGCACGCCCCACACCAGGGCCCGGACGAGGACGCGCAGGCTGTCGCGGCCGGAGATCCACAGTTCGCGCCAGAGCGGGAGGCCGGAGCGCGGGGCGGTGCCGTCGGGCGAGACGTCGGCGTCGACCTGCTCCGACAGGTTCTCGTAGAAGGGCTGGCCGACCAGCAGCGTGACGGCGGTGAAGGTGAGCACGGCCAGCAGCAGTCCGAGCGCGAACAGGACGGCCGTGAGGAAGCCGCGGAACAGGCCCTGCCAGGGGCTCGCCCAGTCGTCGGCGAACGGGGTCGCCCAGACGACACCGTCCTCGCCCCACACGGCGAGCGCCACCAGCGCCCCCGCGTAGAGCACGAGCGTGATCAGACCGGGCAGCAGGCCGAAGCCGTAGCTGCGCCCGTGCCGGGCCACCCAGCGCTGGCCCTTCACCAAATAACCGAACCCCGACCCGAGATCACGCATGCCGAAGACCTTACCGAAGGACTCGGACACCGGGTGGGGGCAGGTCAGGCGTCCAGCATGCGGCGCAGGAGGTCGCGCAGCGAGCGGCGTTCGTCGGCGGAGAGGCCGGCCAGGGGCTCGCGGGCGAAGCGCAGGCCCTCGCGCAGTTCGCGGGCGACCCGCAGACCGTCGTCGGTGGCCACGGCCAGCTTCACCCGGCGGTCGGCCGGGTCGGGACGGCGCTCCACCAGGCCGCGCGTCTCCAGGCGGTCCACGATCCCGGTCACGTTCGACGGCTCGCACTTGAGCTTGTGGGCGAGCTTGCGCATGGGCAGCGGCTCCACGGAGAGCAGGCTGAGGAGCCGGGCCTGCGGGCCGGTCAGCGTGTGCTCGCCGGCCGCCTCCTCGTAGTCCGTGTAGAAGCGGGCGACGACGTCACCGATCAGCTCGACGACCTCCATGGTGAGGGCGTCGGCACGGTGGGTCTTCGATGGGGTGGACATGCTCACCAGGATACCCGGTTACTTGACATCATGAAATATTCAGGTGCAGGGTTGTTTCAGGTTCTGAAACATCTGCGCCGTCCAAGGAAGGTCACGCACCATGTCCGAGTCCCCCGCACTCCCCGCCGTAAGCCGCGAGTGGCACCTGCTCAACCGCCCGGTCGGCTGGCCGAAGCCCGAGGACTTCGCCCTTGTCGAGGCACCCGTCCCGACGCCCGGCGAGGGCCAGGTGCTGGTGCGGAACACGTACGTCTCCGTCGACCCGTACATGCGGGGCCGGATGTCGGCCGCGAAGTCGTACGCCGCCCCCTACGAGCTGGGCAAGGCCATGCAGGGCGGCGCGGTGGGCGAGGTCGTCGCCTCGAACGCCGAGGGGCTCTCCGTCGGCGACCACGTCCTGCACTTCTTCGGCTGGCGCGAGTACGCGGCCCTGGACGCGCAGCACGCCGTCAAGGTCGACGCCTCGGCCGCGCCGCTGTCGACGTACCTCGGCGTGCTCGGCATGACCGGCCTGACCGCCTACGCCGGACTGCTGCGCACCGCCTCCTTCAAGGAGGGCGACGTGGTGTTCGTCTCCGGCGCCGCGGGTGCCGTGGGCAGCCAGGTCGGGCAGATCGCCAAGCTCAAGGGCGCCTCCCGGGTCATCGGCTCGGCCGGCTCCGACGAGAAGGTCAAGCTGCTGGTGGAGGAGTACGGCTTCGACGCCGCCTTCAACTACAAGAACGGCCCGGTGGCCGAGCAGCTGCGCGAGGCGGCGCCCGACGGCATCGACGTCTACTTCGACAACGTCGGCGGCGACCACCTGGAGGCGGCCATCGGCTCCCTCAACCAGGGCGGCCGGATCGCGGTCTGCGGCATGATCTCGGTCTACAACAACACCGAGCCCGCCCCCGGCCCGAGGAACCTCGCCCGCCTGATCCAGACCCGCGGCCGCATCGAGGGCTTCCTGGTCGGCGACCACTACGACCTCCAGCAGCAGTTCGTCCAGGAGGTCGGCCCCTGGGTCGCCTCGGGCGCGCTGAAGTACCGCGAGACGGTCGTCGAGGGCATCGAGAACAACCTGGAGGCGTTCCTCGGCGTCCTGCGCGGCGACAACACCGGCAAGATGATCGTCAAGCTCTGACCCCCCTGGCTCGACTTTCCGTAATGCGGTAACTTTTTTCCGAAATCCGTCGCCGATCGTGGGCGCGAGTCGCGGCGGACCGAGGAGGAGGACCACCGCATGCCCATTCAGCAGTCCGACGTCCTGTACACGGCCGTCGCCACCGCCGAGAACGGCCGGGACGGCCGTGTCGCCACCGACGACGGCAAGCTCGACGTCGTCGTGAACCCGCCCAAGGAGATGGGCGGCAGCGGCGCCGGAACCAACCCGGAGCAGCTGTTCGCCGCCGGCTACAGCGCCTGCTTCCAGGGCGCCCTCGCCGTGGTCGCCCGGCAGGAGGGCGCCGACGTCTCCGGCTCGACCGTCACCGCGAAGGTAGGCATCGGCAGGAACGACGACGGGTTCGGCATCATCGTGGAGATCTCGGCCGAGATCCCGGGTGTCTCCGCGGAGGCCGCACGGGACCTGGTCGAGAAGGCGCACCAGGTGTGCCCGTACTCGAAGGCGACTCGGGGGAACATCAGCGTGACGTTGGCCTGACGGCCGTCGTTGCAGACAGCGGAGGCCGCATCCCTGGACGTGGGGTGCGGCCTCTTCCGCGGTCCGGGCCCGCCCGGGTCCCCCGGTGGTCCGAACCCGCCCGGGTGCCCCGCCGGCCCCCTACCGCGCGGCGAGGGCGGCCCGGTGCACCGCCGCCACCAGGCGGTCGTTCTCCGGTGCCGCGCCGCCCGGGAAGGCGAACCGGCGCCGGGTGTAGCCGTAGGCGATCCGGCTGCGGGGGTCGGCGAAGGACTGGACGCCGTTCGCGCCGCTGTGGCCGATCGTGCCGGCGCCGAGGAAGGAGTGCCAGGTGTCGGCGGTCGCCTGGAACCCCAGGCCGAACGAGGTGTGCCTGCGGGCCACCAGGTCGTGGCCGACGGAGTGGATCTGCCCGAACTCCGCGACCGTGTCCTCCTTCAGCAGCGGGGCCTTGCCGTCGACCTCGCTGATCGCCGCCGCGTACATCCCCGCGAGACCCCGCGCCGAGCCGACCCCGCCCACCGAGGCCGGGCCCCTGGCGCGGATCAGCCGCTCGTTCGCCAGGCCCTCCAGGTCGGTCGGCTGGGTGCCGTGCCGGTTGAAGGCCACCGCGGCGAGGGTGTGCGGACCGGCCGGCAGCCCGTCGAGGAGGGCCTGCTGCGCCGGCGTGGGCAGCATCGGCCGGGCGGAACGGAAGCGCGGCTCGTGCGCGGCGGGCAGGCCGAGGTACAGCTCCAGGCCGTAGGGGGCACGGATCCGCTCCTCGTACAGCTCCTGGACGGTACGGCCCGTCGCCCGCCGGACGACCTCTCCGGTGAGCGCGCCGATCACCAGGGCGTGGTAGCCGAAGGCCGTGCCCGGCCGCCAGAACGGCCGCTGGTCGGCGAGACGCTCGGCGATCACCCGGTCGTCGGCCAGTTCGGCGGGGGTGAACCCGGTGTCGGTGCCGATCAGCCCGGCGCGGTGCGCGAGCAGGTCCCGCAGGGTCAGCGCACCCTTGCCCTCGGCGGCGAACTCGGGCCAGTAGTAGGTGACCTTGCGGTCCAGTTCCAGCGTGCCGTCCTGCACGAGCAGCGCGGTGACCAGGTGGGCCGCGCCCTTCGTGGCCGAGTGGACGGCGTAGAGCGAGTCGCCCGCCGCGCCCTCACCCGTCCACAGGTCCACCACGGGCCGCCCGTGGACGTACACGCACAACTGGCCCTCGTAGTCGTCCCGTTCCCCGGCGGCGAAGGCGGCGAACTCCTCGCGCACCGCCTCGAAACCCTCGGCTACCGTGCCGTGGACGGTGGTCTCCTGCGTCATCCGCTCTCCTCAACTGAGCCGGCTCGCCGCTCCCCCTCGGCACAACGCCCGTCCGGATCAGGGCGTTTCCTGGATCGGTACGGCGGGAGGTGCCCGTACGACTCAACCGCGGCCCGGAGGCGGGGCCGTCGGGGACAGGGCGGCAGGGTGGTGCGCGGCCCGCTCGGGGCGGCTCAGGTGCACCACCACAGGAAACGGTTGCAGGTCTTGGTGGGCGACGGCCGCGGGGTGGGCCCGGAGGTCGTCGGTGCGGCCGTCGGGGTGGCGGCGGGCGGGGTCGTGGCCGGCGCGGCGGGGCCGCCCGCGGTGGCGCCGGAACCCGTGGTGGCCTGCTGCTGCGCGGCGCCGGTGGCCTCGGCGGACGGGGACGCGGAGTCCTTCTCCTTCGGGGACTTCGAGGCGGACGCGGAGGCGGAGGCGCTCGCGGACGCGGAGACGGAGGCGCCCGGAGTGGCGGCGGAGCCGTCGTCGAGCGGCCGGTCCGTGCGCTCCGGGGCGGCGGAGGGCGAGCCGCCGTCGACCGTGGTGTCCCGGGCCGCGGCCGGCTGGTCGTCGGCGAACGGCGAGAAGGGCGCGTCCGTACCCAGTTCGGCGAGGCTGAGTCCGCCCGCGGCCAGGACGAAGCCGGCGGCTATGAGCACGGTCCGGCGCCGTCTGCGCCGGTGCGCCGCGGCCTTGCGGTCACGACGGCTGGAGTCGGCCTCGGCGGGGCTCACGGTGGCGGCGCCGCGCTCTCTTCGCCGGGCGGCCCGGCCGCCCGCCCGGGGCTCGCCGGGGACTCCGGCGCTTCCGGCGCGTCCGGTTCCCCGGGGGCGTCCGGTTCCGCCGCGGCGCCCGGCTCGTACCCGGGCGAGGCGTCGTACCCCCCGGTGCCGTCGTACCCCTGCACACCTTCGTACCCCTGCGGGGTTCCGTGGTCCTGGGCGGTTCCGTGGTGCTGCTCAGGGACGGGAGCGCCGTACGGCTCACCCGCACCCGTGGGGGCGTGGCCGGCCGGGGCGTGGGCGGGCACGGCGAGCCGCTCGGCCGGCGCGCCGCACCCCGGGCAGGCCAGGGCGCCGTTGAGGTGCCGTTGGCACGGGTGGCAGAAGTCCATGACGCGGGAAGACTAGAGTCCGCATGGGTCGAGTTCCCAGTCGGCCTTGTGAAGGTTTCGTAGACGAGCGGAAGAACTCCCGCACGCCGTGCCGGAACCGTTACCTGTTCGACCCATTGACACCCCCACCGCGCCGTCCTTACTGTCACGCCAGCATTTCGAACGTGTGACGAAATCTCGAACAGCTGAGGGGCAACTGCCGTGCGCATCACCGGAATCAGCACGCACGTGGTCGGCACGCCGTGGCGCAACCTGACCTACGTCCAGGTGCACACCGACGAGGGCATCACGGGAGTCGGCGAGACCCGGATGCTCGGTCACACCGACGCGCTGATCGGCTACCTGCGGGAGGCCGAGGCCAACCACATCCTCGGTTCGGACCCGTTCGCCGCCGAGGACCTCGTGCGCCGCATGAAGTACGGCGACTACGGGCGGGCCGGCGAGATCGTCATGTCCGGCATCGCGGTGATCGAGACGGCCTGCTGGGACATCAAGGGCAAGGCTCTCGGCGTACCGGTCTGGCAGCTGCTGGGCGGGAAGGTCACGGACCGGGTCAAGGCGTACGCCAACGGCTGGTACACGACCGAGCGGACCCCGGAGGCTTACCACAAGGCGGCGCAGGGGGTCGTCGAGCGCGGTTACAGGGCGCTGAAGATCGACCCGTTCGGCACCGGCCACTTCGAGCTGGACCGTGCACGGACCCTGTACGCCGTCTCCCTCATCGAGGCCGTACGCGACGCGATCGGCCCGGAGACCGAGCTGATGCTGGAGATGCACGGCCGCTTCTCCCCCGCCACCGCCGTCCGGCTGGCCAGGGAGATGGCCCCGTTCGAGCCGGCCTGGCTGGAGGAGCCGGTACCGCCGGAGAACCTCAAGGCGCTGGAGAAGGTGGCCGCCAAGGTCGACATCCCGGTCGCCACCGGCGAGCGCATCCACGACCGGATCGAGTTCCGCGAGCTGTTCGAGAGCCAGGCCGTGGACATCATCCAGCCCGACGTCGGCCACCTCGGCGGCATCTGGGAGACCCGGAAGCTGGCCGCCACCGCGGAGACCCACTACATGCTGGTCGCCCCGCACAACGTGGGCGGGTCCGTGCTGACCGCGGCCTCCCTCCAAGTCGGCTTCACGTCACCGAACTTCAAGATCCTGGAGCACTTCAACGACTTCGCGGACGCGGAGATCAAGAAGGTCGTCAAGGGCGCGCCGGAGGTCGTCGACGGGTACTTCCACCTGTCCGACGCGCCGGGGCTCGGCGTCGAGCTGGACGTCGACGCGGCGGCCGAGTTCCCGCAGCAGCAGGCCCGGTTCGACCTGTGGGCCGAGGGCTGGGAGCAGCGCAAGCCGAAGGACACCAAGTGAGTTCGCCCAGCTCGCGGGTCGTCGTCGAGGCGCCGGGCGTCCACCGGGTCGAGGAGCACACGCCCCGGCAGCCCGGCCCCGGCGAGGCTCTGGTGGCCGTGCACGCGGTCGGCATCTGCGGCAGCGACCGCGAGGTGTACCAGGGCAACCGGCCCGAGGGGTACGTGCGTTACCCGCTCACTCCCGGACACGAGTGGTCCGGCACGGTCCGGGCCGTGGGCGCCGGGGTGCCCGGGACGCTGGTCGGCCGCAAGGTCGTCGGCGAGGGCTTCCGGAACTGCCAGGTCTGCGACCGCTGCCACGCGGGCGAGACCACGCTGTGCACGGACGGCTACGAGGAGACCGGCTTCACCCAGCCGGGCGCCATGGCCGCGACGCTCACCCTGCCGGCCCGGCTGCTGCACGTCCTCGCGGACGACGCCGACCTCACCGCGGCCGCCCTGCTGGAGCCGGCCGCCTGTGTGGCGGCCGCGGCGCTGAAGGCCGGCGCCCGGCCGGGCGAGCGGGCCGCGGTGGTCGGCACCGGCACGCTCGGGATGTTCGCCGTGCAGTTCCTGAAGGCCGTCTCGCCCGGGGAACTGCTGGTGGTGGGCACCGGGCGGGACCGTGAGGCACTGTCCCGGGGATACGGGGCCACGGACTTCCGGACCCGGGACCAGGAACTCCCCGGCGACTTCGACGTGGTGGTCGAGACCGCCGGGTCCGCGTCGGCCGCGCGCACCGCCGCCTCCCTGCTCAGGCGGGGCGGACGGCTGGTCCTGACCGGTATCCCGGCACCCGGCGCGGACGGTCTCGACCCGACCGACCTCGTCGTACGGCAGCTGGAGGTGCACACCGTCTTCGGGGCGCCGCCGGACGCCTGGGCGCACACCGTGCGGGTGTTCGGCGCCGGACTGCTGGACCCGTCGCCGCTCGTCACGCACGAGCTGCCGCTGACCGAGTTCTCGCAGGCCATCGAGTTGGTCGGGGCCGGCGACCCGAAGGTGGGCAAGGTACTGCTCCGCCCCTAGCCGTACGCCGGCCGGGCGTGACCCGACGGCGCGCCGGCCGGCGTACCGGGAGGGCCGCTTCTTTCGCGGCACCGGCAGGACCCCTCTCCGCCCCGAGTTGCGAACCACGTCCGAAATACCGAACACGAAGGACAGCCCGTGACCGACGCTTCCGCCCCGGCGGCCCGCAGGCCCGGCGAGCAGGTGCTCTCCGCCCTCGGCCTGGGCGCCCCCGCCCTCGACCCCGCCGACGCCTCCGCCCACAGCTTCCCGGGCGGCGGCCGCTGGCGCACCGAGATCCCCTCGTGCGAGGGTCCCGAGGCGCTGACGATCGTGCTCAAGGAGGCCTCGCGCCTCGACGTGCCGATCCACCGGATCAGCCAGGGCAGCGGCGTGTGGATGCTCACCGACGCCGAGATCACCGAGATGGTCGAGGCGACCGCCGAACGCGACATCGAGCTCTGCCTGTTCACGGGCCCGCGCGGCACCTGGGACATCGGCGGCTCGGTGCGCTCCGACTCGCGCGGGGCCGGACTGCGCGCCCGCGGCCACGACGCCGTCGCCGGCTGCCTGGAGGACGCCGTCCGCGCCACCGAACTGGGTGTCCTCTGCCTGCTGGTGGCCGACGAGGGCGTGCTGTGGACCCTGCACCGGGCGCGCGAGGCGGGGATCATCCCGGCCTGCACCACGCTGAAGGTCTCGGCACTGATCGGCCCCGTCAACCCGGCCTCGTACGCCGTCTACGAGCGGCTCGGCGCCGACTCGGTCAACGTGCCCAGCGATCTGACGCTGGATCACCTCACCGAGATCCGCCGGGTGTCCCGCGCCCCCATGGACATGTACATCGAGGCCCCGGACGACCTCGGCGGCTACGTGCGGATGTACGAGGTCGCCGAGCTGATCCGGCGCGGCGCGCCGCTCTACCTGAAGTTCGGTCTGTCCAGGGCCCCCGGCATCTACCCGTGGGGGACCCATCTGCGGGACGTGACCCTGGACACCGCCCGGGAGCGGGTGCGGCGCGGCCGCCTCGCCCTGGACCTGCTCGCCCGGCACGGCGCGGACGGCGACATGGCGCCGCTCGGCTCCCGGCTGCCCGGCCCGCTCCACCGCTTCACCACCGCCTGACCCCCTCCCGACGCCGAGACGACCAAGGACTGATCACCATGCGCAACCGCAGAGCCGCACTCGCCGCGACGGCCGCAGCCGCCTCGCTCGCCCTGACGCTGACCGCCTGCGGGCAGAGCGGCGAGGGCGGCAGCAAGGAGAAGTCGGGCGGCGCCGAGGGCGCCACCATCGGCATCGCGATGCCCACCAAGTCCTCGGAGCGCTGGATATCCGACGGCAAGAACGTCGTGAAGGACCTGGAGGCCAAGGGCTACAAGACCAAGCTCGTCTACGGCGAGGACGACCCCGAGCAGCAGGTCTCGCAGATCGAGAACCTGATCACGCAGGGCGTCAAGGGACTGATCATCGCGGCGATCGACAACAAGTCCCTGAACAGCGTGCTCCAGCAGGCCGCGGACGCCGACATCCCGGTCATCAGCTACGACCGCCTGATCCTCGGCTCGCGGAACGTCGACTACTACGCCTCCTTCGACAACGAGAAGGTCGGCAGGCTCCAGGGCCAGTACATCGTGGACAAGCTCGGACTGAGCAAGGGGAAGAAGGGCCCGTTCAACATCGAGCTCTTCGCCGGCTCCAACGACGACAACAACACCCGGTACTTCTTCGACGGCGCGATGAGCGTCCTGAAGCCGTACATGGACAAGAAGCAACTGGTCGTACGGTCCGGACAGACCGCCCTCAACAAGGTCACCACCCTGCGCTGGGACGGCGCCACCGCCCAGCGGCGCATGGACGACATCCTCACCTCCTCGTACAAGAGCGAGAAGGTCGACGCCGTCCTGTCGCCCTACGACGGCATCTCGATCGGCGTGCTGTCGGCGCTGAAGTCGGACGGCTACGGCTCGGGGAGCAGGCCGCTGCCGGTCATCACCGGCCAGGACGCCGAGCTCGCCTCCGTGAAGTCGATCATCGGCGGCCAGCAGACGCAGACCGTCTACAAGGACCTCCGCAAGCTCGCCGAGGTCGCCTCGACGATGGTCGACGACGTGCTGAAGGGCAAGAAGCCGCAGGTCAACGACACCAAGTCGTACGACAACGGCACCAAGGTCGTCCCCTCCTACCTGCTCCAGCCGGTGAGCGTCGACAAGACCAACTACGAGGAGGTCCTCGTCAAGGGCGGCTACTACACGGCCGCCCAGCTCAAGTAGTCCCGCCGACCGTCCGACCCCACACTGATTGGAAGGCACGACCATGGCGGGACCCGTCCTGGAAATGCGCTCGATCGTCAAGACCTTTCCCGGTGTCACAGCGCTCTCGGACGTCTCACTGACGGTAGGTCAGGGCGAGGTCCACGCCATCTGCGGCGAGAACGGCGCCGGCAAGTCCACCCTGATGAAGGTGCTCTCCGGCGTCCATCCGCACGGCAGCTACGAGGGAGAGATCCGCTTCGAGGGAGAGCCCTGCCGCTTCAGGGACATCCGGGCGAGCGAGCAGCGCGGCATCGTCATCATCCACCAGGAGCTGGCCCTGGTGCCCTACCTCTCCCTGGCGGAGAACATCTTCCTCGGCAACGAGCACGCCCGGCGCGGATTCGTCAACTGGAACGACACGCTGGGGCACGCCGCCGAACTGCTGCGCCGGGTCGGTCTGACCGACCATCCCGAGACCCGCGTCGCCGACATCGGTGTGGGCAAGCAGCAGCTCGTGGAGATCGCCAAGGCACTGTCGAAGAAGGTGCGGCTGCTCATCCTGGACGAGCCGACGGCGGCCCTGAACGACGAGGACAGCGGCAAACTCCTCGATCTCATCCTGGAACTGAAGAACCAGGGCATCACCTCGATCATCATCTCCCACAAACTGGGCGAGATCCGCCGGGTCGCCGACTCGGTGACGATCATCCGGGACGGACGCTCCATCGAGACGCTGGACGTGCGGGCCCCGGACACGACCGAGGACCGGATCATCAGCGGCATGGTCGGCCGCGACCTCGACCACCGCTTCCCGGAACGCACCCCGCACCGCCCGGAGGAGGGCGCCGCCGCGGCCCTGGAGATCCGTGACTGGACCGTGCGCCACCCGATCGACCAGCAGCGCAAGGTGGTCGACGGGGTGTCGCTCACGGTCCGGCGCGGCGAGATCGTCGGCATCGCGGGCCTCATGGGGGCCGGCCGCACCGAACTCGCCATGAGCGTCTTCGGGCGGTCCTACGGCCGGTACGCGGGCGGCACGGTCCTCAAGGACGGCGAGGAGATCCGGACGAAGACCGTCGCCGAGGCGATCGGGCACGGCATCGCCTACGTCACCGAGGACCGCAAGCACTACGGCCTCAACCTCATAGACACCGTCAACCGGAACATCTCGCTGACCTCGCTGCGCAGGGTGGCCCGGCGCGGCGTGGTCGACGAGCACGAGGAACGCAGGGTCGCCGAGCGGTTCCGCGCCTCCATGAACATCAAGGCGCCGACCGTCTTCGAGCCCGTGGGCCGGCTCTCCGGCGGCAACCAGCAGAAGGTCGTCCTCAGCAAGTGGATCTTCGCGGAGCCGGACGTGCTGATCCTGGACGAGCCGACGCGCGGGATCGACGTCGGCGCCAAGTTCGAGATCTACACGGTCATCGACAGGCTGGCCGCCGAGGGCAGGGCGGTCGTCTTCATCTCCTCCGAGCTGCCGGAGCTGCTCGGCATGTGCGACCGCATCTACACGATGGCCGCCGGACGGCTGACCGGCGAGTTCTCACGGGCCGAGGCATCCCAGGAATCGCTGATGCGCCAGATGACGAAGGACAAAGAGGTGACCCGATGAGCACGGACGTGACCGCCAGGACCCCGGCCCCGGCCCCGCCCGGAAAGAGCGGCGTCCAGGCCCCCGGCGGCCTGCTGCGGCTGATGCTGGACGGTCTGCGCAACAACATGCGGCGGTTCGGCATGCTGATCGCGCTCGGCCTGATCGTCGTCCTGTTCTCGGTGTGGACCGACGGCGACCTGCTGCTGCCCCGCAACGTCTCCAACCTGGTGCTGCAGAACAGTCACATCCTGATCCTCGCGATCGGCATGATGCTGGTGATCATCGCGGGTCACATCGACCTGTCGGTCGGCTCGCTGACGGCGTTCATCGGCGCGTTCGCCGCGGTGCTCACGGTGCAGCACGGCGTGGCCTGGCCGGTCGCCCTGGTGCTGTGCCTGCTGGTGGGCGCGGTGGCCGGCGCGGTGCAGGGCTTCATGATCGCCTACTTCGGCATACCCTCGTTCATCGTCACCCTCGCCGGGATGCTGATCTTCCGCGGTCTGACGGAGATCTTCCTGGAGGGCCAGACCCTCGGCCCGTTCCCGGGCGGTCTGGAGAAGCTGGGCAACGGCTTCCTGCCGGAGACCGGACCGGACACCAACTACCACAACCTCACCCTGCTGCTGGGCCTCGCCCTGATCGTCTTCACGGTCGTGCAGGAGTTCCGCGACAGGAAGCGTCAGCAGGAGTTCGCCCTGGAGGTGCTGCCGCGGAACATCTTCCTGCTCAAGCTCGTCGCCATCGGTGCCGCGATCCTCGTCGTCACGATGCTGCTCGCCAGCTACAAGGGCGCGCCGATCGTGCTGATCGTCCTCGGCGCGCTGGTCGTCGGCTACGGCTACGTGATGCGCAACGCCGTCTTCGGCCGTCACATCTACGCCATCGGCGGCAACCTGCCGGCGGCCAAGCTGTCCGGCGTGAAGGACAGGAAGGTCACCTTCTGCGTCTTCCTCAACATGGGCGTGCTCGCGGCCCTCGCCGGCCTGGTGGTCGCCGCCCGGCTGAACGCGGCCTCGCCGAAGGCGGGTCTCAACTACGAGCTCGAGGCGATCGCCTCGTCGTTCATCGGCGGCGCGTCGATGAGCGGTGGTGTGGGCACCGTCCTCGGCGCCATCATCGGCGGTCTCGTCCTCGGTGTGCTGAACAACGGCATGAACCTCCTCAGCGTCGGCACCGACTGGCAGCAGGTCATCAAGGGCCTCGCCCTGCTGGTGGCGGTCGGCTTCGACGTGTGGAACAAGCGCAAGTCCGGTTCGTAAGCGCCCAGACAACGGAGTCGCACATGGAACTGAACAGACGCACCGTCATCGCCGGCGCGGCCGCGGCCGGCCTCGCCGCCACCGCCGCCGGTACGGCCCACGCCTCCTCGGGGAGGAAACCGGCAAAGGAGCTCTTCGGCACCCTCGCCGACGGCACGAAGGTCCACCGCTGGTCGCTGGAGAACGGCGGCACCCGGCTGAAGGTCCTCTCCTACGGCGGCATCGTCCAGTCGCTGGAGATCCCGGACCGGCACGGCCGGTACGCGAACGTCTCCCTCGGCTACGACGACCTCGCCGCGTACGTCGCCGGGACGACGTTCTTCGGGGCCACCATCGGCCGCTACGGCAACCGCATCGCCAAGGGCCGGTTCACCCTGGGCGGCAGGACCTACCAGCTGTCCGTCAACGACGGCGAGAACAGTCTGCACGGCGGCGCCGAGGGCTTCGACAAGAAGGTGTGGGACGTCGAGCCGTTCACCGCGGGCCCGGACGTCGGCCTGCGCATGTACCGCACCAGCCCCGACGGCGAGATGGGCTACCCCGGTACGCTGCGGACGAAGGTCACCTACACGCTGACCCGGCACGGCGACTGGCGGATCGACTACGACGCCGTCACCGACCGGCCCACGGTCGTGAACCTCACCAACCACACCTACTACAACCTCGCGGGCGAGGGCAGCGGCAGCATCCACGACCACGAACTGTGGCTGGGGGCGAGCCGGTACACCCCCACCGACGCGGGCCTGATCCCCACCGGCGAACTGGCGAGGGTCGCGCACACCCCGTTCGACTTCACCCGGACCAAGCCGATCGGCCGCGACATCCGCGTCGGCCACCCCCAGCTGGTGACCGCCAAGGGGTACGACCACAACTTCGTCCTCGACAAGGGCGTGACCGCCCGTCCCGAGCACGTGGTGACGCTGCGCGACCCGGGCTCGGGCCGCACCCTGCGGATCCTCACCGACCAGCCGGGCGTGCAGTTCTACTCGGGCAACTTCCTCGACGGCACCCTCGTCGGCCCGTCCGGACACACCTACCGGCAGGGCGACGGGCTGGCCCTGGAGACCCAGCACTTCCCGGACTCGCCGAACGAGCCGTCGTTCCCCTCCACCGTGCTGCGGCCGGGACAGCGGTACCGGACGACGACGATCCACACGTTCGCGGCGAGGTAGCGCCACGGGCGTGAAGTGGCTCACGTACCGCACGAGTTGAACGCCACCCCGCCCGCCTCCGTATCCACGGGTGGCCCGTGCTCCCCCGCACGGGCCACCCCGAACGGAGGTCCCCTTGTCCGGCAACGTCACCTCGTTGTTCCGCGGCACCGCCGCGCACAGCCCTTCGATGGCGGCGCTGACGCGGGAGGGCGGCGACGGGACCGGCCCGGTGGACTTCTGCATCCCCTGCAACCCGTACTTCCCCACCCCGGCCATGTTCGACGAGATGTCGGCCCGGCTGCGCGAGATCGTCACCTACTACCCGAGCGGCGCCGACACCATCACGGCCGAGCTGTGCAGCCTGCTCCAGCTGCCCCCGCAGTGCGTGGCGATGGGCAACGGCTCCACGGAGCTGATCACCTGGATCGACCACCTCCTCGTCCGCGAGTCGCTGGCGATACCGGTCCCCACCTTCGGCCGCTGGACCGACCAGCCGATGGAGACGGGCAAGCGGGTCGACATGTTCCCGCTCCAGGAGGCGAACGGCTTCGCCCTGGACCTCGCCCAGTACGCCGAGTTCATCCGCGTGCGCAAGACGCGGGTGGCCGTGATCTGCAACCCCAACAACCCCGACGGCGGCTGTCTGCGCCGCCAGCAGGTGGTGCAGTTCATGGACGCGATGGCCGACCTGGACCTGGTGGTGATCGACGAGTCCTTCCTGGAGTTCGCCGACGCGGAGACCGAGCCGAGCGTCGTCCAGGAGGCCATGCTCCGCCCGAACGTCGTCGTCCTGCGCAGTCTCGGCAAGAACTTCGGCCTGCACGGCATACGCTTCGGCTACCTCGTCGCCAACCCGGCGCTCGCGGGCCGGATCCGCTCGATGCTGCCGAAGTGGAACCTCAACTCCTTCGCCGAGCACGTGGTGTTCATGCTGAAGGAGCACGGCGCCGAGTACGCGCAGAGCCTCCAGCAGGTGCGCCGGGACCGGCTGGAGATGGCCAGCCAGCTCTCCGCGCTCCCCGGCCTCACCGTCTACCCCTCCCAGGGCAACTTCCTCTTCGTCCGTCTTCCCGTGGGGGCCGAGGGCACGGTGGTCCGGGACCGGATGCTCACCGAGCACCGGATCCTGGTCCGCGAGTGCGGCAACAAGATCGGCTCCTCCAGCCGCTTCCTGAGACTCGTGGTGCGCCCCCAGGTCGACGTGCGTCGCCTGGTGTCCGGCCTGGAACAGGTGCTCTACGGGTCCAGGAGGGGAGCCGCCGTACCCGAGCTGGGCACCGGGACCAGCTACAGCTCGGGTACGGCGGCGGTGGACCGCCTGGTCAGCGAGACCAACGGGGCCGGTGTGCCGGGGCTCGCGGCCCAGGCCCTCGGCGCCGGTCCCGCCCCGGTCGCCGGCACCGGCATGCCGCTCCCCGCCGCCGCGTCACCGGCCGGCGGCGGGATGCCGATGCCGGCGGCAGCCCAGCCGTCGCCCGTGCCCGCGCCGGCTCCGGCGCCCGTACCGATGCAGGTGCCCGCGCAGATGCCGGCGCCCGCGCAGTTCCCGGTGCAGCAGCCGCCGGC
The DNA here is from genome assembly GCF_025642175.1 of Streptomyces albidicamelliae. Lineage (NCBI taxonomy): Bacteria > Bacillati > Actinomycetota > Actinomycetes > Kitasatosporales > Streptomycetaceae > Streptomyces > Streptomyces albidicamelliae. Next base: position 2,868,758 of record NZ_CP106795.1, read on the forward strand.
ACCCCAGCAGGTGCCGGTACCGGCGGCCGCCGCCATGCCGGCGCCCGCGCCCGTCCCGGTGCAGGCACCCGTGCCGGCGCCGGCGGCCGCGGCGGCGCCGACTCCGCCCGGCGTCCCGGCGCGCGGCGGGCTCACCGCGGCGCAGGTGCGCGGCATGACGGCCCCCGCCACCCCGGCCCCCGCCACGGGGTTGTCTCCGGCCCCGGCGACGGGCTGGCCCCACGCCCAGAGCTGGCCGAACGCGGCGGGGATGGGGCAGACGGGCTGACCGGACCGCGGACTAGTGCGGGCACTCCTTCCAGGCGAGGTGGTAGACGGTGCTGATGTCACCGTCGGTCGAGTCCATCGTCATGAAGCTGACCTTGCCGGGGTTGGCGCTGCCCGCGTTCACCCTGAGCTCGGTGTTGATGTTGAAGTTGCGCAGGACCCCGCAGGGCGCCCAGACGAGCTGGGCCCAGTCCGTGGTGTCGGTGGCCTGCCAGTCGTCGTTGTAGGGCCCCCCGTAGGGGTGGGACAGGGGCACGGTGGTCGGGGACCCCTGGAAGTAGTACGAGGCCTTCTGCGTCGCCGACGCTCCGGGCTGGAGCGAGAGGAAGCCCCGGTAGTCGGCGCTGGCGATCGCGTAGGTGAAGCCCTGGGGCACGTGGACCACCAGGTTGAGCTGGCAGTTCTTGCGGAAGGCCGTGGGGTCGGAGTTGCCCCCGGCCTGGGCCAGGTAGGCGCTGTAGGTGACCGTGAAGGCCGTGTTGTCCGGCGACACGGCCACGGCGGCCGTACCCGCGGGACAGCCCGAGCCGTTCACCGTCGCCACGTCGATGACGATCTTGTCCGGGGGCGGGTCGTCGAACACGGGGGACGAGCTCTGGGCGGGTAGCGCGGTGGTGAGTAGAGCGGCTACGGCGCCGCTCAGGAGGAGTCCACCAGCCATCGTTTCTCCCGGTTGTCGAGTGGGGGGTCACGCCTCCGGCCGCCCGTTCACCTTTGAAGAAACTGTGCGTCAACTGTGAAGGAGGAAGGGAGGCGTGGGTAGCGTAGGGAGCCCCACGAGCACCGGGCAGAGCGAACTCAGGCCATTCACTTCCGGGTATTCACTCCGTCACGGGTTCTCCCACGCCGCCGGTTCCGCCGCCAGCGCCCGGACCGGCTCGGGCAGGGCGTCCGCCGCGAGGTCGGCGACGGTGACGCCCTCCAGGATCCGGCGCACATTGGCCCGCAGGGCGATCCACAGGGGCAGCAGGGGCTGGGCCGTACCGGTGTAGGAGAGCGAGGTCGGGCGCTCGCCGCGCACGGAGACGATGGGACCGTCCACGGCCCGGACGACGTCCGCCACGGTGATCGCCGCCGCGTCCCGCGCGAGCCGGTAGCCGCCGCCCCCGCCACGCCGGCTGTCGACGACACCCGCGCGCCGCAGATCGCCGAGGATCCCTTCGAGGAACTTGTGCGGGATGTCCTGGACGGCGGCGATTTCCTCCGCCTTCACCGGGCCGTTACCCTGCCGTACGGCCAGCTCCAGTACCGCCCGTACCGCGTAATCCGCCCGCGCCGAGATCCTCATGTGTCCATTGTGGGGCGTACCCGCGTGGAGAATGGCCGCACCCGCGCCCCGTACGATCGCCCGGGAGGATCCACCTTGGCGCTCAGCAGACGTACCTTCAGTGCCCTGGCCGGCTCGGCCGCGCTCGGCCTCGCCCTGGGCGGCAGCGGCGGCCCCGGCGCGCCCTCGGCCTTCGCGGGCGGCACCGCGCCGACCGGCCCGGCGCCCGAGCCGCCGAGCGCCGACGGCGAGCGGCACACCATCGGGTACGACCGCTACTCGCTGCTCGTCGACGGCAAGCGGCTGGTGGTGTGGTCGGGCGAACTGCACCCCTTCCGGCTGCCGAGCCCGTCGCTGTGGCGGGACGTCCTCCAGAAGATGCGGGCCCACGGCTACAACGCCGTCAGCATCTACGTGGCCTGGAACTACCACTCCCCCGCGCCCGGCCGGTACGACTTCACGGGCGTGCGGGACCTCGACCTGTTCCTGCGCACGGCCGCCGAGACGGGGCTGTACGTCATCCTGCGACCCGGTCCCTACATCAACGCCGAGGTCGACGGCGGCGGCTTCCCGGGGTGGCTCACGGCGACGAAGGGCACGGCCCGCACCTTCGACCCGGACTACCTCGCGCACGTGGACGAGTGGCTGTCGCAGGTGAACCGGATCGCCCGCCGGCATCTGTTCACGCGGGGCACCGGCACGATCCTGCTGTACCAGATCGAGAACGAGTACGACTCCCACGTCACCGAGGCCGCCGGCCGGGACTACATGTCCCACCTGTACAAGAAGGTCCGCGCGGACGGGATCGACGTGCCCCTGTTCCACAACGACAAGGGGCGCAACGGCTACTGGGTCCCCGGCTCGTTCGACACCGGCGGCGACAAGGGCGGCTGGCTGTACGGCTTCGACGGCTACCCGTCGCCGTCCCAGACCCCGCCGGACTGGGGGCACTTCGGGTCCGGCGGCATGAAGGGCGGGGCCACCGCCTCGCCGGCCACGCCCGGTTTCGTGCCCGAGTTCGGGGGCGGCTGGTTCGACCCGTGGGGCGGTGCCTGGTTCGACGGCAAGGGGTACGCCGAGTCGCGGCGCACCCGGGACGCGGCCTACGAGCGCCGCTTCTACCTGACCAACCTCGCCAACGGCCTGACCCTGCACAACGTCTACATGACGTTCGGCGGCACGTCCTGGGGGTGGCTGCCCGCACCGGTCGTCTACACCTCGTACGACTACGGGGCCGCGATCGACGAGGGCCGCAACGTCACCGACAAGATCGCCCCGATGCACCAGCTCGGGCATCTGCTGCAGCGTGTGCCGGACTTCGCCAAGCTGGACAAGGCGTCCGAGGTGAAGGCCGAGGGCGTGAAGGTCTACCACCTGGCCAACCCGGACACCGGCGCGCAGGTGTACATCGCGCGCAACGACGGCACCGACGCGGTCACCACGAACCTGCCCACCGACGCCGGGGACCTGCGGATCACCGTGCCCGGCAAGGACGCCAGGATGGTGACGACCGGGCTCTCGGTGGGCCGGCGCACGGTGAAGTACTCCACCGCCGAACCCGTGCTGCACCTGTCGGCGGGGCGGCAGGACATCGCCCTGTTCTCGGGGCGCCGCGACGACATGGCCGAACTGGTGCTGAAGTGCCCGGTCGAGCCGTTCGTGCAGCGCCTCGATCCGGAGGGCGCCTGGATCTACGACCGCAACGAACTGCATGTGAGCGCGCCCCTCGGCCAGGGCGGGCTGACCCGGGTGCTGGTGCAGAACGGCGAGAGCGAGACCCCGCTGCTGCTGCTCTTCGCCGACGACGCCACCGCCGTCCGGCTGTTCCCCTACGACACCCCGTCCGGCACGTTGCTGGTGTACGGCCCGAAGCTGCTGCGGCACGTCGAGGTGCACGGTTCCGAGGTCCGGCTGACGGGCGACGTCACCGAGACGGCGACCGTGGAGGTGTGGGGGCCGCGCGGGATCGACAAGCTGGTGTGGAACGGGCGGACCCTGCCCACCCGCACCACCCTCGCCGGCAGCCTGATGACCACGGACCTGCTGCCCGAGGTGCCCGAGGTGGAGCTGCCCGAGCTGGGCGGCTGGCGGATGCGGACGGAGAACCCGGAGGCGGGCCCGAGCTTCGACGACTCGTCCTGGCGGGTCGCCGACCGGAAGACGTCGTACAGCACCACCGAGGTGCCCGAGGGGCAGCCGGTGCTGTTCGCGGACGACTACGGCTTCCACTACGGGGACGTCTGGTACCGGGGCGTCTTCACCGGCTCCGAGGGCCTGGAGGAGATCTCCCTCGCCTACCGCACCGGCACCCAGGGCCTGCTGATGGCCTGGCTGGACGGGGAGCCGCTGGGCACACACCGGATGCCCGTGCCGAACAAGACCACCACCATCCGGCAGGGCACCTGGGCCGACACCGCGGTCCTCCCGGTGCGCGAGCGGCTGCGCTCGCCCGGCCGGCACGTGCTGTCGGTGCTGGTCCGGCGCATGCAGCACGACCAGGACGGCAAGGCGCTCGACACCCACAAGGCGGCACGCGGACTGACCGGCGTCTCCTTCACGGGGGCCGCGCCGGACGTCACCTGGCGCATCCAGGGCGAGGCGGCCCCGGACCCCGTGCGCGGGCCCATGAACAACGGCGGGCTGTACGGGGAACGGGAGGGCTGGCACCTGCCGGGCTTCCGGGACCGGGACTGGGAGGCGGTGACGCTCCCCCGGTCCGCGCGGTACCAGGGCGTGACCTGGTACCGGACCACGTTCCGGCTGGCGGTGCCGGCCGATGTCGACGCGTCGATCGGGCTGACCCTCGAGGACGACCCGTACCGGGCCTACCGGGCGCAGATCTTCCTCAACGGCTGGAACATGGGCCAGTACATCAACAACGTCGGCCCGCAGCACACCTTCGTACTGCCGAACGGCATCCTGCGCACCCGGGGCGCCAACACGCTCGCGCTGGCGGTCCTCTCGGAGTTCACCACGGACTCGGGGCCCGGCAAGGTGGGCCTGACCCTGCTGGGCAGGGCGGCCGGCGGTGTACCGGTGGACCCGGTGCCCTCCCCCGGCCGCTGAGCCCCGCCGGGCGCGGCCCTGCCGCCGTGCCCCCGCGCTTCTCGCGCCCCGGACGACGGTCGTCCCATCGCATGACGCGGACACATCCGGGCGCGTACGCTCGGACCGGCCGCCGCACCGGCGGTGGGGAGGGAGACCGATGGACTTCGCGGGCGCGCGGCGGCGGTCGGCACGCCTGACCGCACGGCTGCGCCGTTCCCGCCCCGGTCCGGGGATGCGCTCCCTGTCCGGCCGTCTCGCCGCCGCCGTCCAGGCCCGGCCCGAACCCCCCCGCGGAGTGCGGGAGCTGGGCCGCGCCCTGTGCGAGGAGATGAGCGTGCTGCGCGGCGGACGCCCGGTCGAGCTGCGTTTCGAACGGTTCCCGGACGAGATCGAGGTCACCGGGCTCTGGGTGGAGTTCACCGACTTCGACCTGGTCATCGTGGAGGAACGGGCCGAGGCCCTGCAGCAACTGGTCATCCTCGGGCACGAGTTGTGGCATCTGCACGCCGGGCACCGGCATCAGCACCCGGCCGGGGCCGCGGTGGCCCGCGCCTTCGCCGACGCGCCCGGCTGGCGGGACATGGCGCTCACGGTGGCCGCGCGCAACGGCTCCCGGGAGTCCGACGAGGCCGAGGCCGACGACTTCGGGCACCGCCTCGCCACCCTGTTCCGCCGCCAGGTGACCGGCGCCGGCGACGCCCCGCCGGGCCCCGTGCAGCGTGCCCTCGGCTACCGCGGACGGGGCGGAGCCGCGCGGTGACCCGGCTCGCCCTCGACCCCTCGGCGCTGCTCGACGAGTTCTACATCTCCTTCTGGATCCCGACCGCGGTCCTGGCCGCCGCGCTGGTGATCAAACTGCCCTCGATCATCCGGTTGTGGCGGGACCCGCTGCTGCGTGCCGTCGGCGGCCTGCTGCTGCTGGCCGGCGCGGTCTTCGTGTTCTGCACGCCGTCCACCATCGTGCGGGTGAACCGGCTGACGGGGGTGCCCAACATCGCGGCGCCCTGGTGCTATTCGCTCATCACCGCGATGTCCGGTTTCTGTCTGCTGCTGCTCGTCGCCTGGCGCAACGGCCGGTACGACCGCTCGGCGGCGACCCGGCGGGCGCTGCGCCGGGTGGTGTCGGTGTACGGCGGGGTGATCGTCGCGCTGTGGGTGCTGTTCCTGCTCGCCGACACTCCCGAGGAACGGGTGCGGGACCTGGACACCTTCTACGCCGGCACCCCCTTCATGCGCGAGGAGATCCTGCTCTACCTCGTCGCCCACGGCGTGGCCTGTCTGATCACCTCACGGCTGATCTGGGACTGGGCGCACACCGAGGGCCTGGACGCCTGGCTGCGCCGGGGGCTGAAGCTGCTGGGCGCCGGGTACGCGCTCAACCTGCTCTTCAACGGGGCCAAGCTGACGGCGGTGTTCGCGCGCTGGTGCGGGCGTGACCTGGACTGGCTGAGCACGAACCTGGCGCCGCCGCTGGCCGCGCTGTCGGCGATCCTGGTCGCGGCCGGCTTCATCCTGCCGCACGCCGGCCAGTATCTGCAGGACCGCCGGCGGATCCGGCTCGCCCACCGCGAACTGCGGCCGCTGTACCGGCTGATGCGGGGCGTGAGCGGCGAGGGCGTGCCGTTCACCCTGCGGGGCACGCCGGAGCTGCGGCTGACCCGGCGCGAGACGTTCATCCGGGACGTGCTGCTGCCGCTGACCCGGCACATCGACGCGGACCTCGGGACACGGGCGTACGACGCGGCGCTCGCGCTGGGGCATCCGCCGGAGCGGGCGCGGGCGCTGGCCGCCGCGGTGGGCATCCTGGACGCGGTCGGGGGCGGGGCGGGCCGCAGGTCCGAGCCGGTGACGGGGCCGGACCCCTCGAGTCTGCTCCGCGAGATCGCCGCGATCTCCCGTGCGTTGCGGCATCCGGCGACGCTGGAGGCGGTCCGGTCCTCGGCGGCCGTACCGGAGGACCGGGCCGCGGGGGTCGTCTAGAGGGTTTCGTCTGGATCAGGTCGGACCCGGGCTGATCCGGACGAAGCCCCCTGGGCCGGGGCCCGGTCAGCCCGCGAACGCCGGCTGGGGGAGGCCGTGGCCGATGTCCGGGATCACCAGGAGCGAGCCGGCCACGGGGTGCGGTGCCGGCAGGCCCACGCGGGCCGTCGTCACGTACAGGTCGGTCAGCGCGGCGCCGCCGAAGGCGCAGGCCGTGGTCCGCGGAGTGGGGAGGGTGATCACCCGGTCCAGTTCGCCGGCCGGTGTGTAGCGGCGCACCGCTCCCCCGTCCCACAGCGCCACCCACACGCATCCGTCGGCGTCGACCGTCAGGCCGTCCGGGAAGCCCGCGCCCGCCTCGATCTCCACCAGCGGGCGGCGGTCGCGCACCCCGTCGGCGTCGTGGTCGAAGACGTCCACGCGGCGCGTCGGGGTGTCGATGTAGTACATCAGCCGGCCGTCCGGACTCCAGCCGGTGCCGTTGCTGACCGTGACGTCCGGCAGGACCGTCGCCGCGGTGCCGTCCCCGGTCAGCCGGGACAGCGTGCCGCCGCCGGTCGCCTCGTCGTAGCGCATGGTGCCCGCCCAGAGGGAGCCGTCGGGGGCCACCGCCGCGTCGTTCCCGCGGCGGCCGGGCACCGGCTCGCGGCGCAGCCAGCGGAACGTGCCGTCGGGGTCCAGCAGCCCCACCCCGTCCCGGAGGTTGAGCACCAGACCGCCGCCCGCCCGGGGCTTGGCCGCGCCGACGTGCTGGTCGGTCGTGCGTACCGTGCGCCGGCCGGTCGACGGGTCGTAGGTGTGGACGCGGGCGCCGAGGATGTCGAGCCAGACCAGCCGGCCGGAAACCGGGTCCCAGACCGGACCCTCCCCCAGCGTCGCCCCGGCCCGCACCGCGACCTCGTACGCCGTCATACCGCGCTCCGGTGGCCCAGCCGCTCCGACAGCTCGGCGGCGCCCTTCACGGCGAGCTGCTCCAGTTCGGCGCGGCGCTCCTCGCTCCAGCGGATCATGGGCACGGAGATGGACAGGGCGGCGACGACCTGGCCGGTGCGGTCGCGGACCGGCGCGGCCACGCAGGAGACGTCCGGGTTGGACTCGCGGCTCTCCACGGCGATGCCCCGGCGCCGGATCTCCGCCAGGGCCTCGCGCAGCGCGGCCGGTCCGGTGATGCTGTTCGGGGTCATCGCGGTCAGCTCGGCGCCGTCCGGGATCCGCGCGGCCAGCTCCTGCTCGGGCAGCGAGGCGAGGAGCATCTTGCCGACGGAGGTGCAGTGGGCGGGGAGCCGGCGGCCGGCGGCGGAGACCATGCGGACGGCGTGCGTGGAGTCGACCTTGGCGATGTAGATGACGTCGGTGCCCTCCAGGATGGCCACGTGCACCGTCTCGTCGCAGGTCTCGGCGACCGAGCGGGCCACCTGCTGGCCCTCGGCCGCGAGGTCGAGCTGCTCCGCGTAGCGGCTGCCGAGCTGGTACGGGCGCACCCCGAGCCGGTACCGTCCGGGCTGGCCGGGGACCTGCACGATGTACGAGCGCGCCGCGAGGGTGGTGACCAGCTCGTGCACGGTGGTGCGCGGCAGTTGCAGCCTGCGCACGATGTCGGGGGCGGAGAGCGTCCCGTCCCCGTCGAGGAACAGCTCCAGAATGTCGAGAGCCCGGGTCACGGCAGGCACGAGACGTCCCACGGCCGGCCCCCTCCCTTGGGTCTAGGCGCCTGTACGGGATGCGAAGATGTCGGCACCCCGATGTTCGAGATTTCAACAGGCGATCGGCATGACGAACACAGGCTAGTCATACCGGGTTCCGCGGGGCAATGGTCCGCGAGCACGTCCGTGCGCCCGGACACCGGTGCGCCGGGCACCATGGGGGCATGCCACTCGACTTCCAGCTGGTGCTGCTGCGCCGCATGGCCGACCACAATCCGGACCTGGTCGAGGACGCCCGGCGGCGGCTCGGGGTGTCGCTCGCCGAGATGCGGGAGACCAACAAGCGCTGGCAGGCCATGGTCCGTTCGCCGCGCTCCCGGTCCGCGGCCGCCCGCTACCGGTCGGTCCTCGGCGAGCCGGAGTCGGTCGTGCCGCGGCGGCTCGGGGACGTCGACTGCGAGGCCCGCCGCTGGGCCCTGCCCCTCTGGCCCGACCTGCTGTTCGAGGTGCTGGTCGGGCCGGACGGCGGGGTGTGGAACGAGTGGCTGGTGCGGGCGCCCGGCGCCCCGGCGGCGAGACCGAAGACCCTCGACGACCTCGTCCCCTGGTCCTGCACCGTGGACGAGGCCGCCCGCGCCTTCGCCCCGGCCCGCCCCCTGGAGGGCACGGCCCCCACCCGGTGGGGGCTCGCGTTCACCGCCCCCGACCGGGCGGGCGTACGGCACGAGGTGGTCGCCGAGTTCACCTGGGGACTGCTGCAGCGGTCGGCCGTCGTCGGCTGAACCGGCCCGCCCGGCCGCGCGGCCTCAGTCCTCGAACCCGGTCGCCCTGGTCCGCTTCTCCCAGGCGGTGACGTCCTCGCGGACCTGGTCGAGGTGGGCCAGCACCGCGCTCACCCCGTCCTCACCGAGCGGCAGCCGCAGCGGGGTGCGCTCCGCGGCGAGCGCGGCCAGGATCAGCGCCGCCGCCTTGGCCGGGTCGCCGGGCTGCGTGCCGTCGCCGCCGGAGACGAAGCCGCGGGTCTCCCCCACCTTCGCGTAGATCCCGCTGTCCGCGCTGACGCCGGCCCGGCCGGACTCCATCAGCGAGGTCCGGAATCCGCCCGGCTCCACGATCAGCACCTTGATCCCGAACTCGGCCACCTCGTCGGCGAGCGCCTCGGAGATGCCCTCCAGCGCGAACTTGGTCCCGCTGTACGCCCCGAAGCCCGCGAAGGACATCTGCCCGCCCATGCTGCTCATCTGGACGATCGCCCCCGAGCGCCGCTCCCGCATGTGCGGAAGCACCGCCCGCACGAGCGCGGTCGGACCGAAGACGTGCAGGTCGAACAGGTCCCGCAGTTCCCGTTCCGTGGTCTCCTCGACCGCGCCGACGTGGGTGCGGCCCGCGTTGTTGACCAGCACGTCGATCCGCCCGTGCCGGGCCACGACGTCCCGCACGGCACCCTCCAGGGCGGCGGTGTCGGTCACGTCCAGGCGCAGCGCCTCCACCTGGTCGGGGTGGGCGGCCACCAGGTCGTCCAGCGCCTCCGGACGCCGGGCCGCGCCGATCACCACGTCGCCCGCGGCCACGGCCGCCTCGCCGATCGCCCGTCCGAAGCCGCTGCTCGCCCCGGTCACCAGCCATACCTTGTTCATCACGACTCCCCGTGCGTCTCGTCCTTCTCGACGTCCACCAGCCTCCCGCCCCGCGCCCTTGTCCGTCCAAGACCCGTGGTGATAACCAACGGTCATGACCAGTGACGTCCACGGCCGCGATCTGCGCTACTTCGTCGCGGTCGCCGAGGAGCTGCACTTCACCCGGGCGGCCGAGCGGCTGTACGTCTCCCAGCCCGCGCTGAGCAAGCAGATCCGGGCGCTGGAGCGGCAGTTGGGCACGGAGCTGTTCCGGCGGGACCGGCACGGGGTGGCGCTGACGGGTGCCGGTGAGGCGCTGCTGCCGCACGCCCGTCAGGTGCTGGCCGCGTGGGAGGCGGGCGCGGTGGCGGTGGAGGCGGCCAGGGCGGCGGAGCGCAGCACGCTCGTGGTCGGCATGAGCACCAGTCCGGGCCGGGGTGGACTGCTGCCGGCGATCCGCTCCCGCTTCACCGCCGCGCATCCCGAAGTCACGGTCCGGCTGCGCCAGCTGAGCTGGGACGATCCGACGGCGGGCCTGGCGGGCGGCGCCACGGAGGTCGCGTTCGTGTGGCTGCCGCTGCCGGACGAGGAGCGCTACGCCTGGACGGTGGTCGCCGAGGAACCCCGGCTGCTCGCCCTCCCAAAGACGCATCCGCTCGCCGTCCGGGCCGAGATCGACTTCGCCGACGTGCTGGACGAGCCGTTCCTGGCCCTGCCGGAGAGCGCGGGCGTGCTGCGCGACCACTGGCTGGCCGTGGACGCGCGGGCGGGCCGGGCGCCCCGGATCGGCGCGGAGATCGCCGGTGCCGAGGAGACGTACGAGGCGCTGGTCGCGGGCCTCGGGGTCTGCCTGGTCGCCGCGGGCAACGCCCCGCTGATCCGTCTCGGCGGGGTCATCACCCGCCCGCTGCGGGGCGTCGGCCCGAGCCGGTACGCGCTGGCGTGGCGCCGCGAGGACGGCGGACGCCCCCTGGTGCGGGCGTACGCCGGGGCGTGCCGGGCGACGGTGGGGACCGCCGGCCGGGACGGCACCCGGAGCCGGCCCTAGCCTTCCGCCGCCGCCAGGATCGCCTCCGTCACCCGGGGCAGGGAGGCCGGGTGGAGCCACAGGAAGAGGTTCGGCTCGACCAGTTCCAGTTCCATCAGGCGGGGCTCGCCGTCCTCGCCGTCCACGAGGTCCACGCGGGCGTACAACAGCCCGGACCCGCCGGGCACGGCCGCCAAAGCCTGCTCCGCGACCGCGAGTTCGGCGCCCGTGGGCTGCCAGGGCACCAGGTCGGGGTGGGGCACCTTGTCGGCGTCGTAGGGGGTGCCGGGCGTGAGGACGGCGCCCTTGCGGCTCGCGTGCAGCAGCCGGCCGCCGAAGAACTGCAGGGCCCGCTCGCCGCTGACGTCGATGCCCCGCACATAGGGCTGCACCATCGCGGTGAAGCCCTCGGCGTGCATGCGCGCGAGCTGCCGTACCGCCGAGTCGTGCTCGCCGGGCGTGTAGCGGGCGGCGAACCGCGCCCCCGCGCCCGAGGTCGGCTTGACGACGAACTCGTGGCCGTCGGGCAGGCCGGCCGGCTCGCCCGGGGCGATGTAGCGCGTCGGGACGGTGGGCACACCGGCCGCCGCCAGCTCCCCCAGGTACCGCTTGTCGGTGTTCCAGCGCACCACCGGGGCCGGATTGGCGAGCCGGGTCAGCGCGCCGACCCGCTCCACCCAGGCCGTGAACTCCGCGGCCCGCCAGCTGTAGTCCCAGGTGGAGCGGATGACGACGAGGTCGTAGCCGCCCCAGTCCGCCTCCGGGTCGTCCCAGAACCGGGCCTCGGCCTCGGCCCCCGCGTCCCCGAGCGCCCGCACCAGCACCGCCAGGTCGGTGTCGCGGACGGGCTCGGCCCCGGGGTCGTAGGTCGCGAGGGCGATGCGGGGCACGGCGGACTCCTTGTCGTACGACGTCCGGATCGGGTGATCCACGCGGCGAGGCTAACAACCGGACACGGAACCGGGACAGGGGGTTTGACCTTCACCTTCGGTGAAGCCCCAGCATCGGAGGCGGACGAGGAGGAGCACGGTATGAGCGGCGAGTTCCTGACGATCGGCGCCTTCGCCCGCGGCAGCCGGCTGTCGCCGAAGGCCCTGCGGCTGTACGACGAGCTGGATCTGCTGCGGCCCGCCCGGGTCGACCCGGACACCGGCTACCGGTACTACGCGGCCGGTCAGCTCGGGCAGGCCCGGCTGGTGGCCTGGCTGCGGCGGCTCGGCATGCCGCTCGCGGAGATACGCGCGGTGTGCGCCCTCGACGCGGCGGGCGCCGCGCGGGCGGTCCGGGCGTACTGGGCCCGGGTCGAGGCGGAGACGGCCGCACGGCGGGATCTCGCCGCGTTCCTCGTCCATCAGCTGACCGGAACGACGGGAAGGGAAACCCTCACCATGCTGGAACTGCGTCATCACGCCCACTCCGACCGCGGGCAGGTCCGTCCGGCCAACCAGGACACGGTGTACGCCGGCCGGCGGCTGCTCGCCGTCGCGGACGGCTTCGGCCCCGCGGGGGCTCCGGCGAGCAGCGCGGCGGTGGCGGCGCTGCGGTACCTGGACGACGCCGAGGAACTCGCCGCAGGAGGTGTGCTGCACCTGCTGGAGGACGCGGTGCGCTCCGCCGGTGAGGCCGTCGGGGTTCTGGCGGGCGGCGGCGACGAGGTCGGCACCACGTTGACGGCACTGCTGTGGACGGGCGCGGAGCTGGCCCTCGCGCACATCGGGGACTCCCGGGCGTATCTGCTGCGGGACGGGGAGCTGAGCCGGATCACCCGGGACCACCGGGTGTCGGTGGAGTCGCTGCTGCTGTTCAAGGCGCTGGGCGGCGGGGACGCCCCGGTGCCCGATCTGCGGCTGCAGGAGGCCCGGGAGGGGGACCGGTTCCTGCTGTGTTCGGACGGGCTGACCGAGGTGCTGCCGGACGCGCGGATCGCGGCGCTGCTGGCCTCCGTGGCGGAGCCCGAGCGGGCGGTGCGGCTGCTGGTCGAGGAGGCCAACGCCGCCGGCGGACCCGACAACGTGAGCTGCGTCGTCGCCGACGTCGTGGGGACGGGGCTCATGGGGTAGGAAGGGTGCTGTCGTCCCCGTCGGCCGACCGAGCCGGCAGTAAGGAGTGCGCCGCGTGTCCTCCCTCTTCCCCGCCCTGGCGGACGGCCCCCGCGAGCGGATCGCCCTGCGGTTCGGCGAACGGTCGTCGACGTACGGCGAACTCGCGGGTGCCGCCGGTGCGCTGGCCCGCCGGCTGGGCGGCACCGGCCGGGTCGCCGTGTGGGCCACTCCGGAGCTGGAGACCGCCGTCGCCGTGACGGGCGCGCTGCTGGCCGGGGCGGCCGCGGTGCCGCTGAACCCGAGGTCGGGCGAGAAGGAGCTGGCGCACATCCTCGCCGACAGCGCCCCGGCACTCGTGCTCGCCGCGCCGGGCGCCGCACTGCCCCCGTGTTCGCCGGGCTGCCGCGGCTGGACGTCGACGCGTCCGCCGCCGGCCCCCTCCCCGAGGAGCACGCGGCCGACGGCGACCCGGCACTGATCGTCCACACCTCCGGCACCACCGGCCCGCCCAAGGGCGCGGTGCTCCCGCGCCGGGCGCTGGCCACGACCCTGGACGCGCTCGCGGACGCCTGGCAGTGGACCGGGGACGACGTGCTGGTGCACGGGCTGCCGCTGTTCCATGTGCACGGGCTCGTGCTCGGCGTCCTCGGACCGCTGCGGCGCGGCGGCTCGGTACGGCACCTGGGCCGGTTCGGTCCCGAGGGGGTCACCCGGGAGCTGAACGACGGCGCGACCATGCTGTTCGGCGTGCCGACGATGTACCACCGCCTCGCGGAGGCCCTGCCGGACGACCCGGCGCTGGCCGCGGCGCTCGGCCGGGCCCGGCTGCTCGTCTCCGGTTCGGCGGCGCTGCCCGTGCACGACCACGAGCGGATCCTGGCCGCGACCGGCCGGCGGGTGATCGAGCGGTACGGCATGACCGAGACGCTGATGAACACCAGTGTCCGGGCGGACGGTGAGGCCCGGGCGGGCACGGTCGGGGTGGCGCTGCCGGGTGTGGAGCTGCGGCTGGTGGAGGAGGACGGCACGGAGCTCGCCGCGCGGGACGGGGAGAGCGTGGGCGAGATCCAGGTGCGCGGCGCGAACCTGTTCACCGAGTACCTGAACCGGCCCGACGCCACGGCCGCCGCGTTCACGGAGGACGGCTGGTTCCGCACCGGGGACATGGCGGTGCGCGAGCGCGACGGGTACGTGCGCATCGTGGGGCGCAAGGCCACCGACCTCATCAAGAGCGGTGGTTACAAGATCGGGGCGGGTGAGATCGAGAACGCGCTGCTGGAGCACCCGGGGGTGCGGGAGGCGGCGGTCACCGGCGAGCCGGACGCCGACCTGGGCGAGCGGATCGTGGCCTGGATCGTCCCGGCGGACCCCGGGGCGCCGCCCACCACCGAGGAGCTGGCGGACCACGTGGCCCGGCGGCTGGCCCCGCACAAGCGGCCCCGCGTCGTCCGCCTGCTGGACGCGCTCCCCCGCAACGACATGGGGAAGATCATGAAGCGGGCGCTGGCCGATGTCTGAGCGGCGCTCGGCGCGGGAGCTGCTGGCCCTGGTGACGGACGCGGGCAGCTTCCGTGAACTCCCCGTTCCCCGACGGGAGTCCGCGCCGGACGGCCCACTCGCCTGGCAGGGGTACGACGCCTCGCGCGCCCGCGCCGCCGGGCGCACCGGCGAGGAGGAGTCGGTGGTGTGCGGCACCGCCGAGGTCGACGGCAGCCCGGCCGTGCTGCTCGCCTTCGAGTTCGGCTTCCTCGGCGGCTCGCTGGGCGAACGCACCGGCGACCGGCTGGAGGCGGCGTACGCGCACGCCCGGGAACACCGGCTGCCGGTGGTGCCGTTGATCGCGACCGGCGGCAGCCGGATGCAGGAGGGCATGCTCGCGCTGACCCAGCTCCAGCGGGTGGCCCGGCAGTCGGCGCTCACCCGGGAGGCGGGGCTGCCGCAGATCGCGGTCCTGCGGGACCCGACGACGGGCGGCGGCTGGGCGACGCTCGGTGCGGGCGCGGACGTCGTCCTGGCCCTGTCGGGCGCCCAGGTCGGTTTCGCCGGCTCCCGGGTCCGGCCGCCGGACGCCGACCCGGCCGCGTACACCTCGCAGGCCCAGCTCGCGGCGGGTTCGGCGGACGCGGTGGTGCGGCCCGAGGAGCTGAAGCCGGTGCTGGGGCTGTGGCTGCGGCTGCTGTCGCGCGGCGCCGCGGGGGCCGACGCGGACCCCGGGAGCGCCGGCGGGGCCAGGGCGCGGGCGGCCGGGATCGCCCCCGCCCCCGTCCCGGCCGCGCTCGGCGGCGGTGGTCTCCCCGCACCGGCTGGGAGGCGGTGCTGCGGGCGCGTGCGGCCGGACGCCCCCGCGCGGGTGCCTACCTGGACGCCTACTTCTCGGCACGTGCCGCGCTCGTCGGCGACCGCTGCGGCGGCACCGACGAGGACGGCATGCTCTGCGGGTTCGGCGAGCGGGACGGCCGTACGGTGGCCTACGCGGCGCAGACCGGTGCGGCGACCCGGCCCGCCGGGTACCGGACCGCGGCCCGGCTGATCCGGCTGGCGGACCGGCTCGGTGTCCCGGTGCTGACCCTGGTGGACACCCCGGGCGCGGCGAACGACGCGGAGGCGGAGCGGCAGGGCGCCGGGGCGGCCATCGCCGAGGTCTTCGGGGCGGTGGCCGCCGCCCGGGTCCCGGTGACCACGCTCGTCGTCGGCGAGGGCGGCTCCGGCGGCGCGCTCGCCCTCGCCGCACCCGGCAACACCTGGGCCGTGCCGGACAGTTACTTCTCGGTGATCGCGCCGGAACTCGCCGCCGCCATCCTCAAGCGGCCGCCCGAGGAGGTGGAGGCGACCGCCGGGCAACTGCGCATCCGGCCGCAGGACCTGGTGGAGCTGGGGGTGGTCCGGGGCATATCCAGGCCCTGAACCACCCCCGCCGCGGATCACCGCACGGCCACCGCCCGGATGATCTCCTGGGTCACCGAGCCGCCCTTGTCGTCGTGGGCCGAGGCCCGCAGCGACACGGTCCGGGCATCCCGGGGCACGTTCAGCGTGCCGTGCCGGGCGGTGCCCCCGCCCGTCAGCGGGACCCGGTGCCAGGTGGCTCCCTCGTCGTACGACACCTCCAGCCTCTCGCCGCCGAGCGTGCCGGTGCCGGTGGCGCGGGCGACGTACTCGGCGCCGAGCGTGACCGGGGCGCGGTGCCCGGCGCGCACGGTTCCGGCGAGGTCGGTGTCGAGCTCGAAGGCGAGGTTGATCAGCGGCAGGTAGGTCCAGCGGTCGTCCGGGGTGGCCGCCGAGCGGAAGGTCCACTCGGTGTGGCCCTTCGTGGCGAGCTGCCACCGGCCGGCGTCGAGCGCGGTGTCGGTGACGACCCGGTAGCCGTGCTCGTCGGCGGGCGCGTCCCACACGTAGGCGGCGGAGCCGGTGTTGCGGTCGACGAGCGTGCCGTCGAGGTAGACGGCGGTGGTCTGGCTCATGCCGCTGTCCTCGCTCCAGGCGTCGCCGAAACCGGTGTGGTCGGGCCCGGAGTCGCCCCAGCCCGGGGTGTTCAGCTGGATCTGGTTGCCCGCGCGCTGCTGGCCCCAGCCGAGCCCGGTGCCCAGCCAGGGGTGCCACACCGGGCGGAACCAGTGCAGCGCCGGCCGGGTGCCGGCGTCGTAGCGCACCAGTCCGCTGCGCTCCTCCAGCGTGCCGTCGCCGACCGCGACGGACTCGTGCCACAGCTGGCCGGGACCCGTGGAGACGTAGTCGGTGCGTTCGGCGGGGAAGTGGACGCGTTCCTGGAAGCCGAGCCCGATCGGGAAGGCGTCGGTGAGGGAGTAGCGGAACTCGCCGCCGCTCAGCGGCTGCGCGGCGTGGAACCGGACGGGGACGGCCGCGAGCCGGCGCGGTGCGGGGGCGAAGGTGAGGGGCCGGTCGGGTATCGCCCCCCGGTGCCCCTCGGAGAGGTCGTACACGTAGGGCGCGTCGGCGGTGCCGGTCATGTCGACCCGGCCGGCCGCGCGGAGGCGTGCCGCGTCGGCCGCGTCGACGGTGGCGATCTGCAGGGGCCGGTCGGCGTTGTCGTCCGTGCCCCACCAGGCCATCAGCCGGCCGGGGGCGTCGTCGGTCACGAACAGCGCCCGGGCGCCCGCGCCCTGGGCCTCCTGGGCGAGTGCCGCGGGGTCGGTGCCCTCGGTGAGACGGGCGAGGACCGCCTTGCCGGCCGCTTCGGTGACGGGGCCGTCGCCGACGTCCACGAGCGGCAGCCGGGTCCGGCCCTCGATCAGGGTGCCGCCCGGCTGGACGGTCGCCTCGCCGACGCCCGCGACCTGGAGCGCCGGCTTCGCGAGCCGCCACACGGTCCGGTACTCGAAGTCGCCTTCGGTCACCTGCCGGGTGGGGGCGGCGAAGACGCTGTCGTAGGTGAGGGGCACCTGGACCGCGCCGAACAGGTCGGCGCCGCCCGCCTTCCGGTCGAACTCCATGAGGAGCTGGTGGGTCTCGGTGCGCCGGACGACGTCCGCGCGGATCTCCCGCAGTCCGCGGCCGTCCAGGGTGACGTCCCGGTCCCGGTCGAGGGTGATCTCGGGGGCGGCGAGGAAGCCGAGGCCGAGCGAGTCGGCGCCGTGGCTGCCGTGCACGTCGAGGAAGGAGGTGAGGGAGTAGGTGCCGGGCTTCAGGCGCAGCCGCAGGGTCCCGGAGTCGCCGACGTGGGCGGGCTGGGCGTCCTCGCCCTCGGCGAGCCGCTGCACGGCGAGGTCGGCGGCGGCGGCCTTGCCGGCCCGGTCCTTGACGTTGACGGTGAGCGTGTACCGCTCCTCCTCCTTGACCAGCCCGAACACGGTGTGCGCGACGACGGTGCCGGCCGGGTCGGCGGCGACGATCTGCCCGCTGGTCCGCCCGACCGGCGCCCGGGTGCCGTCGCCGGTGACGCTGGTGGAGGCGGTGCCGTGCGCGGGCACGGTGAGGGAGGTGTCGGCGAGGGTGGCGACCCCGTCGGGGGCACCTTGCGCGGACAGCTCCAACCGCACCGGCTCGTCACCGGAGTTGCGGTAGGTGAGGGTGCGGCTGACGGGCTTGTTCCCCTCGTACGGCCAGCCGAGGAAGCCCAGGTCGGCGCTGCCGGTGGCGGTGACCTTCGCGTGCACCGCGTCGGGCACGCTCACCCGTCCCGCGCCCAGCGTGTAGGCGGAGGCGTCCAGCCGGGCGGAGGTGGACATCAGAGCGTCCTTCAGCCGGGCGCCGCTCCAGTCGGGGTGCTCCTGCGCGAGCAGGGCGGCCACCCCGGCCACGTGCGGTGTCGCCATGGACGTACCGCTCATGGAGGTGTAGTAGCCGCTTCCGGCGACGAGTTGGGAGCGGGCGGCGAGGATGTCGACCCCGGGGGCGGACAGGTCCGGCTTGAGGGCGTTGTCCCCGTGACGGGGGCCGGCGCTGGTGAAGTAGGCCGCCTGGTCGCCGGCGTCCACCGCGCCCACGGTGAGGGCGGAGTCGGCGGCGCCGGGCGAGCCGATGGAGGACGGGGCGCCGGTGTTCCCGGCGGCTATGACGAAGAGGGCGCCGGTCTCCTCGGAGAGGGTGTCCACCGCCCGGGCCATCGGGTCGGTGCCGTCGCTCGGTTCGGTGGAGCCGAGGCTCATGGAGACGATCCTGGCATGCACGTCCCGTGCCGCCCACTCCATCCCGGCGATGATCTGCGACTCGCTGCCCGAACCCTGGTCGCCGAGCACCTTGCCGACGGCGAGCGTCGCGTCCGGCGCGACCCCCTTCTCCCTGCCGTCGGAGGCGGCACCGCTGCCGCCGACGGTGGCGGTGACGTGGGTGCCGTGGCCGTTGCGGTCGGCGACCTCCTCCCCCTCGACGAAGCTCTTCGTCCGGCTCACCCGGTCCGCGAGGTCGGGGTGGCTCGTGTCGACACCGGTGTCGAGGACGGCGACCGTGACGCCCTTGCCGGTCAGTCCGGCGTCCCAGGCCGTCGCCGTGCCGATCTGGGCGTTGCTCTCGGCCAGGTCGGCCTTCACCCGCCCGTCCAGCCACACCTTCTCGATGCCGGCGGACCGGGTGAAGGACCGCCAGAAGGTACGGCCCCGGTCCGCCTCGACGGCCGCCCCGCGCAGGCTGGGCAGGCTCCGCACCCGCTCGGTGCCGGCCGGTGTCGCGGTGCGGGCGCTCCTGCCGTAGGTCACGATCAGCGGTGTCGCGTCGGACCCGGCGTCGGTGAGCCCCTGCCGGATCAGTCCGCTCACGTCGAACAGCCGCCGGTCCAGCGTCCCGGCCCGCAGGTACGGCAGCGCCTCGTCCGGTACGACGGTGAGGCGGCCGTCGCTCCGCTGTGTGCGCACCGCTCCGGTGGCCCCGCGGGGCCGCTGGACGGTGACCGTGCTGCGGCCCCGCCCGAGGTCGGTGACCGTCACCTTGTCACCGGTGACGAGGGTGACGGTCCGGGTGGCGTCCGCCGTGCGCGGGACGGCCGGCGGGTCGCCCGCGGCGGCCGCCGCCTTAGGCAACATCGCCAGCACGAGCCCGGCCGACAGGAGGGCCGCCCCACGCCTGACTGGTTCTCTGATCATCAACGCCCTCTTCTGCGTCCGTGTGCGAGTCGGGGCCTGCGTCACGTGAACGGCGGCCCGTGCACGGTGTGTCGGGAACCGTGTGCGAGAACTGCGTGTCGGGTGCTGCGAAGAGTGTCGGGCGGTTCGCGCGGCGGCGGATCGGGCCGGAGGTGGCGGGTTGGCGCACTGGCGGGTTCTCGCCAACCTCGGCCGATGTCCCGCCACGCGCCTCGGACGATGTGACACCCGAAGCACCGTCCGTAACATGGGTGTTGTTTCACGAGTCGGGTACGACGGGGGAGCAGACGTCGCCATGGACGGGTTGGTGGAGTTCAGGACCGAGGACGGCGCGCTGGTCGTGGTGGAGGACGTCGTCACCAGATCCGGTGCCCGCCTGGTCTCGCGCGGCGACGGTCCGGCCCAGGCGGCACGCACCTTCGAGGGGGCGCTGGAGGGCGTGCGGGCGGCGGCCGCGTCCGCGCTGCGGGTCTTCCGGGACGGCAGCCTGCGTCCCGAGACGGTGGAGATCGAGTTCGGCGTTCGGCTGTCCGCGGAGGCCGGCGCGGTCATCGCGAAGGGGTCGACGGAGGGCCACCTGGTCGTGAAGCTCAGCTGGTCCCCGGGGCAGCCGGCGGCGGACCCGGCCGCGCAGGCCGCGCCGGGGCGGGCCGTGCCGGGAGAGGCCCTGCCGGGAGAGGCCCTGCCGGGACAGGCCCTGCCGGGACAGGGTGTGCCGGGAGAGGCCGTACCGGCGGCGGAGCCCGCCGCCCGGTGATGCGCAGTGCTTCCTGGCACGCCCGCATCGCCTGCGGCAACGAGGTGGGGGCCGGTTTCCTGGTCGCCGGTCACCGGGTGCTCACCTGCGCCCACGTCGTCCGAGGGAGCGGCCGGGCGGCGGTGACCGTCTCCTTCCCGCACGCCCGGGAACTGGGCGAGCTGTCCGCCTCGGTCGTCGTCCACGGCGGCTGGGCGGGCGACGCCGCCGACCCCGGGGACGTGGCCGTGCTCGAACTGGACCGCCGGGTCCCGCTCGACCCGGCCGGTTTCGCGGCACCCGACGTCGCGTACACGGACCCCTACCCCCGGCTGGTCGCGTACGGCTTCCCGGAGGGGTACGACGAGGGCACCCTCGCCGAGTACCAGGCGGTGTCGGGCCAGTTGATCGCGGGCGAATGGCTCGAACTCGTGGCGTGGCACGGGCACGGGCAGCCGCTCGTGGCCGGGTTCAGCGGTGCGGCGGCGACGCTGCCGGACGGCCGGGTCGTCGGGATGGTCACCGCGGCCTCGGGCACGCCGGACGTGCGCAAGGGCCGGATGCTGCCGCTGGACGTCATGGCCCGCTACTGGCCCGAGCTGGGCGAGCTGGTGCCCACCCCCGGCCACCGGGACGACGCCCGCCGGCGGCTGTACGCCCTGTTGCGACGGGCCGCGGACGCCGGGCGCGTCTGCGATCCGAACCGGCTCTACGTGGACGCGGTGGGCGCTTTCGGGCCGCCCCTGCCCACGGACGGTTTCCCCACCCTGGGGGCGGCCGCCGCGTACGTGCAGTGGGAGGTCCCCGACCCGGAGGCGGTGGACCGCTTCGCCGGCCGGCTCGGCGAACTGCTGGACGGCGTAGAGGCGTCAGGGCCACCCGCGGCTCCCACGGCCCCGGCTCCCGGCCCGGCATCGGCGTCCGCGTCGGCGTCTGCGTCTGCGTCTGCGTCCGCGTCGGGTTCGGCGTCGGCGGCCTGGTCTCCGGTGGTCGTCGAGATCGACCACAGCGGTGCCGGACCCGACCAGGTCACCGTGGAGGTGTCCGCGTACCGCGACGGACGCCGCCGGCCGGTGGGCACGCGCCGGCTGCCGCGGACCGGTGTGCGGGCCTACGTGCAGGGCCGAATCGACGAGGCCGTCGCCCAGCTCGCCCCGGACGCCGACGAACTGGTGACGTTCGTCCTGCCCCGCGAGTGGCTCAACGAGGCGGTGGCGCACTGGGAGTGCGGCGCGGAGGACAGCACGCCGCTCGGTTGCGCCTATCCCCTGGTGGTGACCGACCGGGCCCGGCACCGCAGCGGCCGGCTGCGTCATCAACTGCGCAAGAAATGGCGGAAGCTGGACCTGTCCGGCCGTGGGACGGAGGTGCACCGCGTCGAGTGCGGCACCCGGGAGCGGCCGCCGAGCCTGCGCAAGCGGCTCTGGGACGGGGATGCCGGGCTCGCGGGCTACGCGGTGCCGCCGGCGACGGCCCGGCAGCACTTCGAGGTGGGCCTCACCGTGCCCGTGCCGGTCCTGCTCTGGCCGCGGACCGGCTGCGCGTGCGACTGGCACGAGGACCCGCCCCGCGCCCGGGCCGGGGAGCCGCCGTGCCCCGGCAGCGCGTTCCTCGACCGGCTCGCCGACTCGCTCGCCGAGGTCCCGGCCGCCGAACTCCCGCGCCACGTCCTGTCCCTGCGGCTCGCCGCGGACGCCGCCGACGAACCGGACCGGCACTGGGCGAGAGACCTCCAGCTGCTCTGGGACGACCCGCGCTGCTTCCCCGAGACCACCGCGAGCCTGCACTCGCCCGTCGCCTGAACGACCGCACCACCGACCGCCCCCCACGGAGAAGAAGAGCCCATGCCCCTGTGGCCCGTCTACACCGGTACGAACGAGCCGCACGACGGCATCACCGAGCTCCCCCCGCCGCCGCCGTGGCGGGCCTTCGACGGCGGGCCGGTGCTGCGCGCACCGGACGCGGCCGCGGACGCCTCCGCCGTCTCCCCCGACCGGATGCACCGCGCCGAGACCTACCAGGCCACGGAGCAGACGGTGCAGCTCGTCAACGCGGCCCTGTACCTGCGCCGTCCGCTGCTGGTCACCGGCCCGCCCGGCACCGGCAAGTCCTCGCTCGTGTACGCGGTCGCCCGTGAGCTCGGGCTCGGCCCGGTGCTGCGCTGGAACGTCACCAGCCGCAGCACCCTGCACGACGGGCTCTACCAGTACGACCCGCTGTCCCGGCTGTACGCGGCCCGCCGGCAGGCCGCCCGCTCCGACCGGGACGACCGGGGCCACGCCGACGGAACGCCCGACGGCTCGGGCATCGAGCACCATCTGCGCCTGGGCCCGCTCGGTACCGCGCTGCTGCCGTACGACCGTCCCCGCGCGCTGCTCATCGACGAGATCGACAAGAGCGACCTCGACCTGCCCAACGACCTGCTGAACGTGCTG
Organism: Streptomyces albidicamelliae; assembly: GCF_025642175.1. Lineage (NCBI taxonomy): Bacteria > Bacillati > Actinomycetota > Actinomycetes > Kitasatosporales > Streptomycetaceae > Streptomyces > Streptomyces albidicamelliae. Next base: position 2,891,352 of record NZ_CP106795.1, read on the forward strand.
GAGGAGGGCCAGTACGAGATTCCGGAGCTGGTCCGCTCGGCCCGGCTGGCGCCGGACGGCGTCGCCGAGGTGCTGGCCGACGGCACCGACGAGCGGGTCCCGGTGGCGCACGGCCGGGTCCGCTGCCGCGCCTTCCCCTTCGTCGTGCTGACCAGCAACGGCGAACGCGAGTTCCCGCCCGCGTTCCTGCGCCGCTGCGTCACGCTGCACCTGCGGCAGCCGGACGACCGGCACCTCGCCGAGATCGTCCGCGCCCACCTGGGCGAACCCGACGCGTACGCACGCACCCTGATCGACCGCTTCCTGTCGCGGGCCGGCGCCGGCGACCTGGCCACCGACCAGCTCCTCAACGCCATCTACCTGGCCCGCTCGGCCGACCTGGACGCCGACTCCCTCGACCGGCTGGCCGAACAGCTGATGCCCTACCTCGGGCAGGCCGCGCAGCCCGATGTCTTCTGACCCCGCCGCCTCCCCCGACCCGCTGGCCCGCCTCGCCGACGTGCTGGCCGAGGCGTCGGGCGGCGCGCGCCCGACCCCGCTGGAGCTGGCCGAACTGCTCTGGCTGGCCGGGCGGATGCGCCCCGGCGGCAGGGACACCGCGGGCGCGGCGGACGCGACGGGCGGCGGGCAGCCGGTCCCGGTGCGGGACGCGCCGGCGCCGGCCGTCCCGCCGGCCCCGGACGGACCGTCCCCCGCTGCGGCACACCCGCCGGGACCCACCCGGCCCCCCGAACCCCCCTCGCGCGTCCCGCTGCACCTGCCCGCCCACCGCCCCGCCCCGGCGGCGGGCGGTGCGCCGCACACCCAACTGCTGGCCCCGGCGCCCCCGATGCTGCGCCACCCCCTCGCGCTCCAGCGGGCGCTGCGCCCGCTGGCCCGCCGGGTCGACGCACCCGTGGGCCGCGAACTGGACGAGCGGGCGACCGCCGAGCGCATCGCCCGGCTGGGCGCCGGCCCCGAGTGGTGGCTGCCCGTGCTGCGCCCCGCCCGGGAGCGCTGGCTGCGCCTTAACCTGGTGTACGACGCCGGCCCCACCATGCCGGTCTGGCGCCCCCTGGTCCGCGAACTGCACACGGCCCTGGCCCAGTCGGGCGCCTTCCGCACGGTCGGCCTGTACCGGGCCGCCCCCGACGGCACGGTGCGCGGCCCCGGCGCCCACGCACCCGGCGACGGCCGCACGGTCACCCTGCTGGTCAGCGACTGCATGGGCCCGCAGTGGCGGGAGGGTCCCGCCGGCACCCGCTGGTACGCCACCCTGCACCGCTGGGCACGCCGGATGCCCCTGGCCGTCGTCCAGCCGCTGCCGGAACACCTGTGGCGGGACACGGCCCTGCCCGCCGTCCCCGGCCGGCTGTCGGCGCCCGGCCCCGCCGCCCCCACGGCCGCCCTCGCGTTCACCCCGTACGAGCCGCCCGGACCGCGCGATCCGCACGAGCCGCCGCTACTCGACGGTGCCGTCCCGCTGCCCGTGCTGGAGCCGGAGCCGAGGTGGCTGGCGCACTGGGCCACGCTGCTCACGACGCCCGGCGCGGAGGTCCCGGGTGCCGTCGCCGCGCTGCGCGGGCCCCTGGCGGCGGATGCCGAGGACCGTACGGACGTCGGCGTGCTGTCCGCCGAGGAACTGGTCCTGCGGTTCCGCGCGACCGCCTCCCCCGAGGCGTTCCGGCTGGCCGGCCATCTCGCGGTGGGACGCCCCGACCTGCCGGTGATGCGCCTGGTCCAAGCCGCCGTGGAACCGGATCCGCGCCCCCAGCACCTGGCCGAGGTCGTCCTCAGCGGCATGCTCACCGCCGTCCCGGGCGGCCCGCCCGGCTCCTACGCCTTCCGCGACGGCGTGCGCGAACTGCTCCTGCTGGGCCTGCCGCGCACCGCCCACCACAGCACCGCGCAACTCCTCGCGCGCATGGGCGGGTTCATCGACCGGCGGGCGGGCCGGGCGCCGGGCGAGTTCCGGGCGTCGGTCCCCGCCGCGCGGGGAGCGGGAGCGGGCGTGGAGGGCGACCCGTTCGCCACGGTCCGTGCGGACAGCGTGCGGCGGCTCACGGCGGACCGCGACGGGCAGCCGGATCCACGGCGCGGCGCCCTCGGGTTCACCCTCCTCGGCGCGTTCGGGGTGACGCGCGGCGGACGCCCGCTGGCCGTCGAGGACCCGCACACCCGGGCCCTGCTGTGCATGCTGCTGCTCCGGCGGGGGCGGCCGGCCTCGTGGGCCGAGCTGGCCGCAGGCTGCTGGGACCCCCCTGTCCCGTCCGGGGTCCGCATGCCGGAGACGTACCTCGCCCGCCTGCGCCACCTACTCGGCCCGGACATCCTGACCACCGGGGGCGGTTACGCCCTGCACCCGGAACGGGTCCGCGAACTCGACGGCCGCGACGGCGTCGACGTCTTCCGCTTCCGCCGGCTGGCCGGAGAGGCCGAGCGGGCGGGCGCCGCCGGGGACCCGGAGCGTTCCCGCGAACTCGCGGCCGAGGCACTGCAGTCGTGGCGAGGCGATCCGCTGCCCGGGGTCCCGGGTCCGGCCGCCGAGGAAACCCGCGAGGGCCTGCGCGCCCTGCACCGGGTGCTGAGCGCCACCACGGCCCGGGACGGCGCCCCCGCCGAGCGGCCCGGGATCCTCTTCACGGCCGACGAGCTCGCCGGCCGCCCGGAGGCCCGCATCACCCTGGAGGCCGCGGTGCACGAGGTCCTCTCGCGCGGTTCCCTCGGCAGCCGCCGCCACGAGGTGGAGGTCCGACCGGACGGCTACCTGGTGCGGACCGAGCCCGGCGCCTACCTGCTGCCCGTCCTCGTCGCCGTCCTGCGGGAACTCCCCCAGGCGCTCACCCGGCTGACCGATCCGCCGCGGCTGCGAGTGGCGTTCGGACAGCCGTCCGCCCGGCCCCCGGAGACGGCCGCGGACGTCACGGTCGTCGTGCCGCCCGCGCTGTACGACGACTTCGCCGCCAGCTCCGCCGCCCAGCGTTCCCCGCGCTTTTGGCCCCTCTTCGGCGACGGCGCCCCGGACAGCGCCCCGGCGGCCTGGTACTGCCTGCTCGGGCCGACCGCCCCGGAACCCGGCGAACGCGAGCTGGTGCGAGGCCCGTTCATCACCCAGGACCTGCACGAGCTGGGCGTCCCCACCCCGGGCCGCACCGCCGTCGTCCACACCCGGCCCGACGGCCCGCTCACCCTGCTCGACCCGATCCAGCCGTACGGCACCCGGCCACCACGCCCGGAGACGTACTACACGGTCGACCTCGCCCCGCACCAGGCCCGGCACACCGTCTCCCTGCCGAGCTCCGGCAAGGGGGCGTTCACCGCCGCGGTCGAGCTGTCCTGGCGGGTCGACGACCCGGTGGCCCTCGTCCGCGGGGAGACCGCCGACGTCTCCGGGCTGCTGCTGGCCCACCTGTGCGCCGCGGCGGACCGCATCACCCGCCGCCATCCGCTGCGCCGGGCGGGCGGGGCGCAGCGCGCGGTGAACGCCGGGGTGGGCGACTGGCCGGTGCCGGGGCTGGCGGTGTCGTACACCGTGCACCTGGTCCCGGAGGGGGCGCCCGTGCCGGCGGTGGAGCAGTCGGCTCCGTCGCGCCGCCGGCTCTCGGCCCTGCTCGCCGGCGCCGAGACCGTGCTGATCGGCTTCGACGGGCCGCTGGCCCGGCTGTTCTCGGCGCGGCGCGCCCGGGAGGCCGCGCTCGACCTGCTGTCCGTCGTGGCCGAGCACCGCGACCCGGCGGACGCGCTGTCGGGCCGGCCGCTCGCGGTGACGAGCCCCGCCGGCCGGGAGGCGTTCGTGCATCCGCTGGACGTCCTGCGCGCGTTCGCCCACGACGGGCTCGGCCCCGTGCTGCGGGCGCGCCTGGACGAGCTCGAACTCCGTGCCGCGCCCGACGCCCCCACCACGCACCGCTCCCTCGCGCTGGTCCGTGCCCTGCACGGCGCGCGCCGGCGGGTCAGCGTGGTCACGGACGTGGCGCCGCGGGCGGTGCGCAGCTGTCTGGAGCCCTACCGGCTGCCCTTCGCGAGCGTGCACGGCCGCGGCGAGGACCTCGGTCTGCTGACGCCCCACCCCGACTGCCTGCTGCGTGCCCTGGACGCTCTGCGCGTACCCGCCCGGGCCGGTGTCCTGATCGGCTCCTCGGTCGCCGAGCTCACCGCCGCTCAGCAGCTCGGCCTCCGCTTCATCGGGTACGCCCCCACCGCTGCCGGACGCCGGCGTCTGCGCGAGGAGGGCAGCGAGGTCACCGTCGCGTCTCTCGAACCGCTGCTGGAGGCCGCCCGCGCCCTGTAGTCCCGGCGACACTCCGCACGGGCCGCGAGAACCGCCCGTTCAGCGGCACCCCGGCCGGTCGCCCCCAGAAGGCGCCCGCTGCCGGGCCCGCGCAGGATTCCAGTGAGCCCGCCGGCCCGGCGGGGACCGCAGGCCCGCGCACGGAAGGATCTGTCGTGACCGTCAGCCTGGAGCAGTTGCGCCGCTGTCACTTCGCCGTCGACCTGGGCGCGGCCCGCACCCGGGTCTTCGTGAAGGGCGCCGGCCTCGTCGTCGACCAGCCCTCGGTCGCGGCCGTGAACACCCGTACCGGCGGACTGATCGCGGTGGGCGAGTTCGCGGAGCAGATGACGGGCCGGACACCGAGCTACATCAGGGTCGTACGGCCCGTCTCGGGCGGCACCGTGGTCGACATCGAGATGGCCCAGCGGATGCTGCGGCAGCTGATCGGCGACAAGACCCGCCGGGCCCTGCGCCGCAACCTCCGGCTGCGCGCGGCGGCCTGCACCCCGCACGACGCCGATCCGCTGGCCACCCGCGCGACGATCGAGACCCTGGTCGGCCTGGGCGCCCGCCGGGTCGAGCTGGTGGACACGCTGATCGCCGCCGCCGTCGGCTGCGGGCTGCCCGTGGAGCGCCCCGAGGCCACCATGATCATGGTCTGCGGTGCGGCGGCCACCCAGGTGGCGGTGCTCTCGCTCGGGTCCATCGTCACCGCCGTCCGGCTCCCGGTGGGCGGTGAGGCCGTCGACCACGCGATCGTGCAGCACCTGCGGCACGAGCACGCGCTGGTGCTGCCGAGCCAGTCGGTACGGCCGCTCCAGGTGGCCCTGCGGGGCAACGGGCTGACCCCGCACGGCCCGGCGTCGGCGGAGATCCACGGCCGGGACGTGGTGACCGGCCTGCCGCGCAGCGTGCGGGTGAACACCGCCGCCGTACGGGAGGCGATCCAGACCCCGCTGACGTCCGTCCTGGACGGCATCGGCCGGGTGCTCCGGGACTGCCCGCCCGATCTGGTCGCCGACCTCGCCGACCGCGGGATCATGATGGTCGGCGGTTCCGCGCTGCTGCCCGGTTTCGACCAGATGCTGCGGCAGGCCACCGGGATGCCGGTGCACATCGCCGAGCGGCCGGAGCTGTGCGCGGCCGAGGGCCTCGGCGCCATGCTGGAGGGCCGGATCGAGCCGCTGCTGCTGAACCCGCTGGCCGCCTGATCCACCGGGCTTGGCCCCCTTCCGTCCCGGCCGCCCGCCGCCACGGAGCGTGTGATCCACGACGCGCCGGGTGTAGCCGGAGGTGCCCCGGGCACGCGACCGGCGTGACATCCGGAGGACGGAACAGGGCGGCGACATGACCTCACCGGCACGGGCACCGCACGCCGGACGCCCGGACACACTGGCCCTGGGCGGCCGGACGGAAGGGCCGCGGGCCCTGCTGTCCGCGCGGGGCGAGCTGGTCCTCGGCTGCACTGACACCCTGGCCGGGACCCTCGCCGCTCTCCCGGCGGGCGTGACCCGGATCGAGCTGGACGTCTCCGGGGTGTCGTTCATGGACACGACCGGTCTGACGTTCCTGACCCTGCTGGGCGACTACGCCCGCCGGCACGGTGTACGGGTGTCCGCCACCGGCTGGCACGGACAGCCGCGCCGGGTCCTGGAGTTGGCGGGACTGGACGCCACGGACCCGCTGCGGACCGCGCCGCCCGCCGCTTCCGGCGCCCGCACCGCCTCCGCGGTGGCCCGGGAGCGCGCCGAGCAGCTGGAGCTGCTGCGCCTGGAGATCGAGCAGCTGCGGCACGCGCTCGACTCGCGCCCGGTGATCGACCAGGCCCGCGGCGTCCTCATGGCGGCCCACGCCTGCACCCCGGACCAGGCGTGGGAGATCCTGCGCGAGGCGTCCCAGCGGACCAACACCAAGCTGCGGCAGGTGGCGGCGGCGGTCACGGAGAGCGCGACCCGCGACGGGCCCGCACCGCCCGGTCCGTTGCGCGCCGCGCTGGGCGAGGCGGCGGCCCGCCACGCCCGGTGACGGTCCGTCAATCGCCGCCCCTGGATGATCAGTACGGCAGGATGCGCCCGGAGGGAGTCCTGCGGTCGATCTCCTGACCGCGCGGTGCGGCCGGGCGCCGGCTGACACGTACTCGGATCCGACGGTCCATGACGCCCTCCTTCTGCCGGTGACGGCCCGGCGGTGGACGCCGGTAGGAGGTCCGTGCCCAGGACATGGCCCGTTCAAGCATGAACGGGCACAAGTAGTGGATCGATCCGAACGGTTGGCGGGCGGGTGCCGGCCGGGGGCCCCGCCGGTCGCGGGCCGGGTCTAGGCGGGGGTCAGCAGGACCGGGAGTTCCTGGTGGCCGTTGCTGATGAGGGAGGCCACCGGCCGCAGTTCGCCGGCCGGGACCGCGAGGGACAGGTCCGGGAAGCGGCCGAAGAGCTGCCGGAGGGCCTCCGCGACCTCCAGGCGGGCCAGCGGCGCGCCGAGGCAGAAGTGCACACCGTGGCCGAACGCCAGGTGCTCCTTGAGGCCGCGTGTGACGTCGAAGGTGTCGGCGCCCTCTCCGTGCCAGTCGGGGTGGCGGTTGGCGGCGGCGTAGGAGGCGAGGATGGCCTCGCCCCGGGCGATGGTCCGCCCGTCGGGCAGCTCGATGTCGGTGACGGCGTAGCGCAGCGGCAGGTGTTTGACGGCGGGCTCGTGCCGCAGGGTCTCCTCCACGACGTCGTCCCAGCCGGCCTTCCCGGCGCGCACGAGGTCGAGCTGGTCGGGCGCGGTCAGCATGGCGACGATCGCCTGGTCGATGACGTTGACGGTGGTCTCGTACCCGGCGCTGATCATCAGCAGCAGGGTGTCGCGGAGTTCCTCGCCGGTGAACCCCGTGCCGTCCGACTCCTCGTCGCGGGCGGCGATGAGCAGGGAGGTCATGTCGTCGCCGGGTGCGGCGGACTTCGTGGCGATCAGCTCGTCCAGGATGCCGTACAGGCGGACGGCGTTGGCCTGGGACTGCTCCGGGGTGAGGGTGGTGTCGAAGACGCCGTCCACGAACTGCCGGAAGTCGGCCCGCCGGTCCTCGGGTACGCCCATCAGGTGGCCGATCACGGCGATGGGCAGCGGGTAGGCCAGGCGCTCGCGCAGGTCGACGACCTGTCCGGCGGGCACGGCGGCGAGGCCGTCGACGAGCTCGGTGACCATCGCCTCGACGGCCGGGCGCAGTTCGGCGATGCGCCGGGCGCTGAAGGCGGGGGCCACCATGCGCCGCAGCCGGCGGTGGTCGGCGCCGTAGGCGGTGAACATGTTCCGCACCGCGATCCACAGCGCGAGCGGCCAGTCGGCGACGGTCTGCTGGAAGCCGGGCCAGTGCGCCCGTCCGTCCTTGGACACCGAGGGACTGGTGAGCAGTTGTTTGAGCAGGACGGGGTCGGTGACGGCCCAGGCCTGGACACCGAGGATGTCCACGCGTGCGGCCGGACCCTCGGCGCGCAGGGTCCGGTGCTCCTGGTGCCGGTCGGCGCCGGCCGGATCGAGGACGAGGGGGGTGGGCTGGGACATGGCCGGTCTCCTTCAGGCGACTGCGGGGAAGCGGACGGGCAGGGCTTCCAGGGCGCGGTGGAACGGACCGGGCCGCCAGGACAGTTCGGACTGCGGGCAGGCGAGGTCGATCTCGGGGAGCGCGTCCAGGAGGCAGGTGACGGCGGTCTCGGCGATGAGGTAGGCGTGGGTGCGGGCCGGGCAGGTGTGCGGGCCGATGCTCCACGACAGGTGGGCGCGGTTGCCGCTGAGGCCGGCGGCGGTGACGCCGGCCGTGACGGCCGGATCGTTGTTGCAGGCCGCCAGGGAGATGACGACGGGCTGGTGGGCGGGGAGCAGCACGCCCTCGACGTCGATCGGGTACGGCGGGTAGGTGATGCAGTAGTTGGCCAGCGGCGGGTCGGTGTACAGGACGGTGTCGAGGGCGTCCCGGACGGGCTGGCCGGCGTGCAGTCCGGCGGAGAACTGCTCGTCGGTGAGGATCTTCAGCACGGTGTTGCTGATCAGGTTGGTGAGCGGTTCGATGCCGGCGCCGTACAGGGTGACGAGCTGGTGGGACATCTCTACGTCGTCCAGCCGCGCGGAGTGGGCGATCAGCCGGGAGGTGACGTCGTCGCCGGGCTGCCGCCGCCGCAGGGTGACGAGGTCGGCCACCGCCCGGCCGAGGATCTCGTTGCCGTGCGCGGCCGTCTCGGCCTCCGACTCGAAGATCTTGGCCATGCCGTCGGCGATGCGCAGCCCGATCTCGTCCGGGCAGCCCAGCAGCGCGCTCAGGACGCGGAAGGCGATGGGGTACGAGTACTGGGTGAGCAGGTCGGCGTGGCCGAGGGGGAGGAAGTCGCCGATGGCGGTGGAGGCCACCTTCTCCACCAGGGCCCGGAGTTCGTGCTGGTCGACGGCGTGCAGACTCGCGGTGTTCGCCGCCCGGTAGCGGGCGTGTTCGGCGCCGGCCGAGCGCAGGGCGTTGGGCCGCCATTCCATCATCGGCCGGACCGGGCAGCTCTCGGGTACGGCCTCCTGCCAGATCCGCGGGTCGGCGGGGAAGTGCAGCGGGTCGTTGAGGATGCGCCGGGCCTGCTCGAAGCCGATGACGAGGGTCGCGGGGACGCCGGGGGCGAGGTCCACCGGGACCAGGGGGCCGTGGGCGCGGCGCATGCGTGCGTAGGCGGCGTGCGGGTCGTCGGCGAACTCGGCTTCGTGGAGCGCGATCCGCGTCGGGGGGACGGCGGTGCCGGGATCGGGGGTCGTCATGAACGGGGCTCCACGAGTGAGGCAGAGGGGTGCCGGGTGGTCAGGAACTCGATCAGGGTGATGAGCGCGTACACGCAGGACCGGCGGTCCCGTGCGTCGCACTCGGTCAGCGGCGTGTCGGGGTCCAGCGCGAGCGCCTGCCGGATCTCGTCCAGGGGGTAGCGGGGCGCGTCCGGGAAGACGTTGATGACGACGGCGTACGGCGTGTGCTGTTCCTCCAGCAGCCCCAGCACCTCGTGGCAGCCGTCGAGGTCGCGGGTGTCGGCCAGGACCAGGGCGCCCAGCGCGCCTTCGGTCAGCCCTTCCCACAGGGGCCGGAAGCGGGCCTGGCCGGGGGTGCCGAACAGGTAGAGCACGAGGCGGTCGCCGAGCAGGTGGATGCGGCCGAAGTCCATGGCGACCGTCGTGGTCGTCTTGTGCGGGGTGCCGCGCAGGTCGTCGACGCCGACGCTCGCCTCGGTGATCGGCTCCTCCATGCGCAGCGGTGTCACCTCGGAGACGCTGCCGACGAAGGTGGTCTTGCCGACCCCGAACGCCCCGGCGACGACGATCTTCGCGGAGCGGGTCACGGCGGGGGCCAGGTAGTGGGGTGCGGGCTGGTCAGACCAGTTCGCGGAGTCCACGGAGCACCTCCTGGAGCAGGTCGAGTCCGGGGCGGCCCTCCTGGACGGGGACCGGACTGGACAGATGGCCGCTGTCCATGAGTGCGGAGACGATGATGCGGACGGTGGAGGGCGGCAGTTCGAGCGCGGCGGCGATGTCCGCCACGGCCAGGCCGCCCCGGCCGCCGGCGAACAGGCGCATCACCCGGCGGGCGTCCGGCGCCAGTGTCCCGGTGGGTCCGGACGCGGCGATGACCACCGTCTCCAGGCGCACGTCCCGGCTGGGACGGTTGCGTCCGCCGGTGCGGACGTAGGGCCTGATCAGGTCCGGGTCGTGCCGCGGACCCGTCACGTCGCCGTGCCGCCGTCCGCGGCGGGACGGCGGTCCCCGACCTCCAGCTCGTGGCCGAGCCGGGTCGCCAGGCGCACCATGTGGTGACTGATCAGGCCGACGTCGGCCTCGGGGCCGGTCGTGACCACCGAGAGCATGCTGTTCTTCGCGGCCGCGGTCGTCAGCCCGATGCGGCCCTGCGACTCGATGAGCAGCTGGCACATGCCCTTGCCGCCGACGTGCTCGTCCCAGGCCTTGCCGGCGGCGCGCAGGGACGCGGTCACGGCGGCGAGTTTCTCGGCGTCCTCCTGGCCGATCGTCTGCGTGCGGGCCTGCAGCAGGCCGTCGCCGCTCATCAGCACCGCGTACTCGACGCCTTCGACGCAGCCGAGTTCCTGGTCGAGCAGCCACCCCAGGCTGTTGCTGTGCGTGTCGCGCATGGTCAGTGTCCTTCGGTGGTTCCGGTGTTTTCCTGGGACCGCCGTCCTTGGCGGGTGCCCGCCGCCCAGGCGGCGGCGACGCTCGGCCGGCCCGGCACGACGGGCGCCTCGGCCGGTGCCGGGGACGCGGCGCGCGCCTTGGCGGGCCGCCGGCGGACGGTCAGCCCGCCGGCGGTGGTCGCGGCGGGCTCCGGGGTACGGCCGGGCGCGGGGCCGGGACGGCCGCCGGTTCGGGCGCCGTCGCCGCGGGGAAGGCCAGGAGCTTGTTCGGCAGGACCAGTACGGCCCGTGTGCCCTGGTAGATGTTCGGCGCGGTCAGCTCGACCCGGAAGCCGTAGTTCTCGGCGAGCAGCGAGGCGACCCGCAGACCGGTCTGCGGGTGGGCGCCGAGCTGGGTGATGTCGTCGCGGTCCTTGCCGGACATGATGTCGCTGGCCCACAGCAGCCGCTCGTCGTCCATGCGCAGGCCGGCGTCGTCCACGGTCAGGAAGCAGGCGTGGTGGCCCTGCTCGACCGCGACGTGCACCCGGGCGGCCGGCGGCGAGTACCGCAGGGCGTTGTCCAGCAGCAGCGCCAGGGTGTGGACGACGGCCTCGACGGCCCGGCTGTGCACCGCGACGGTGTCGAGTTCGTGGTGCTCGACCCGCTGGTAGCCCTCGATCCGGCCCATCGCCGCGCGGATCACGTCGGTCAGGGAGGTGCGGGGCCAGCGGCGGGAGAGCTTGTCGCCGGCCAGTACGGCGTAGCCCTGCGCGGTGAGCAGCATCTGCTGGGCGATGTGGTCGATGTGCACCAGGGTCGCGTAGGCCTCGTCGTCCTGGTGGGAGCGCACGCCCTGGCTGATCTCCCGGCTCAGCCGGGAGGCCCGCGCCACCACGCCGGACGCGAAGCTGCGGACGGCCGCGCGGGTGGCCTCCCGCGACTCCCGGCGGGCCCTGGCGATCTCCTGGTCCGCCGCGGTCCGGATCATGCCGACGTGCTGTTCGGCCGTCGCCTGCGCCGTCTCCCGGACCTGGGTGACGGTGGCGGCCACCTGGCCGGTGACGTCGCGGAGCCGGTCGGCGAGGACGGTGTGGGCGGGGGGCGGGGGCAGGGCGAGGTCACCGGCGTGGTGCTCGCCCGGCGCGTTGGCCGCTCCCAGGACCGGTATGTGGGCGGCGAGTTGCTCCAGGGCGAGGTCCACGGCACGCAACTGGTGGCCCAGTTGTTCCGACCTGCCCCGGAATTCCTCGGCCCTGCGCTGCTCGCGCCGGTACGCGCGGTGGAAGCGCCAGGCGGTCCCCGCGGCCGCCAGGACGGCCACGGCACCGACGGCCAGTATGAGATCGGTCATCGAGTCCTCTCCAAAGTCCGAGTCGCGAGCGGGTCGGAGGCGGGACGGCACCGCGACGCGGACGACACCCGCATGACGCGGCCATGACAGGACGGAAGCGGTGAACGCGGACCGGGCGCGCGGGAAGGCACCGGGGGCCCGGAGGGCCCGACGGGCTGCGGAGTGACCACGACGGCCTGGAGAAGGCCGGATTGGGGCGGCCTGCCGGCTAAGGCAGGGGGTACGGCGGGCACAGTGTCCTCCGGGTACGCGTCCTGTCGTCCTGCGTCACGTCCGCGACGCCCCCGTGGCCGCTTCCGGTCCCGCCGAGCTTATCGGCAAACCACAGGAGTGTTCGACGCTTCCCGGCCCCGAACCTGTGAAAGATCGATGACGGCCCGTGACCACAGACCCTGACAGACCACCCGGAACCGGGCCGCGACGCGCTGTCCACGGGGGTGCCCGCGCGGCGCGGGCCGGCCGGCGGGCAACCGGTCAGCCCGGGCGGGAGGCGAGCCAGAGGGTGACCCGGCGCGGGTCGGCCGGCGTGCCGGTCACGCGGAGTTCACGGTGGACGGCACGCGGCAGCTCGGGACGGCCGAGGAGCGTGCCGTCGGGGTCGGCGGCGAGGACGAGGCCGGTCCAGGCGTCGGCGGATTCCGGATCGTCGGCCAGCAGGCGGGCGTAGGCGTCCGCGGCGGCGGGTCCCCCGAGACGAGGGCGCGGTCGGCGACGGACGCCGCGGGACGCCCGTCGCCGGGCGGCGCACCGAGGCGGCACCGGACCAGCCACGTGCGGGCGTGCGACCAGGGCGCGGCGAGATCCGGCACCACGGAGGAGCGGGCGAGGCGGAAGCCGGCCGGGAGGCCCGCGGCGAAGGCCCGGGCGAGGGCGCGCACGTCCTCCGGGGCGGGGCTCAGATGCCGTATCCGCCAGCCGGTGCGGTGGTCCCTCGCGACGAACTCGGCGAGGGCCGCGACATCGGGCCGGATCCGGTCGTCCCCCCACCAGGAGGACAGCCGCGCGGTCATGCCCCGCAGGAACCGGCGCCCGTGCCCGGTCAGTCCCGGATCGGCGGCCAGCACCCGGACGGCCTCCTCCGTCTGCCGCCTGCGCAGGGCGAACTCGAACTCGGCGAGCGGGCGTTCGGCGCGCGGTGCCTCGTCCAGGTACCGGCACCAGAAGTCGGTGATGCCGAGGAAGGCGTACGCGCCCTGGAGCAGTCCGCCGAGGGGCCGGGGATCGTCCCGCCAGGGGGCGTAGTGCCGCTCGGCACCGCTGTCCTGCTCCAGCGTCAGCAGATGCAGCAGCGCGCCCAGTTTGGTGTGCTGGAACTCGTGGACCAGGGTGACCGCCAGGGTGACCGGATCGGGGGGCAGGGAGGTCAGCACGCCGCCGAAGGCGTCGCCGGAGGAGGCGCTGAGGACCACCCCGCCGGGCGCCGGTTCCACGTCGGTGACGGTGCGCAGTCCCTCGGCGACCGCCGCGGCCGTGTCCGGGTCGACACGCGCCAGCAGGCCCAGTGCGCCGCCGAACAGCTCCTGCCAGCGCGTGATCCGGTCCTTGCCGAGGCGGCGCGCCGGCAACGGCTCGCTGAGGTCCCGGTAGGGGTCGATGTCGTCGAGCAGGACGGCCACCGGCCGCCCGGCCGCGTCCGCCCGCAGGGTGCGCAGTCCCTGCCAGCCGGGTGCGTCGCCGCCCGAGGTCCCGGGCGGCTCGGGCGGCCCCACGCTCTCGCCGTACGCGTCGACCCGCAACCGGCCCTCGGCGACGACGACTTCCGCGGTCCCCCAGTGCGGGCGGCCCGATAAGCGGGCCAGCCCGAGGGTGGGGAACATCGCGGTGCCGTCCCGCACCGGCACGGTGGTGCGCAACGCCAGCCCCGCGCGCAGGGCCGCGACGGAGCACACCGCGTACAGGTGGCCGAGGTCGGTCCACAACGGCCCGTCCCCCCAGGCCGTGTGGGTCAGCCGCCGGATGCTGTGGCCCAGCCAGATGCCGATCTGCGGGTGCAGCAGCAGCTCGCGGAACTCCTCCGGAGCGGCCTCCTGGGCCGCGGTCAGGGTGTCCCAGGCGCTGTCGACGGGAGGGAGGGGACCGAGCGCGCCCGGGGTGGCGGCCATGGTGTCGAGCAGGGCGCGCAGCAGCAGAAGGCGCCTGCTGTACTCGGTCCGCCGCAGGAAACGGATCGTCCCCGGACCGCCCCGGCCCGCGGCCAGGTCCTCGAAGTACGCCGAGGGGATGAGATGGTGCGCGGCACGGGGGCGTCCGGAACGTCCGTCGGTCTGCACAGGTCTCCTCCCCGGCGGGCCCTCAGTCAGCCCGTCCGGGTTGCCCCTCGCCACCGGAGAAGTTGACCCGCGGCCGCTCGACCTGACAGAGCAGCCTGCTCAGTGAGCGCGCGTAGACGTCCGCGCTCTGCGACCTGAGGGCGGAGAGTGGGACGTCGCTGAGGTCGGCCAGTTCGGATCCCATGAACTCCGCGGACGTATCCATGCGACATCCCCCTGTGAACGCCCTGCATCCCGATGACTTCATGATGACGCATGGCGGAAGTGTTCGGGAAGACCGTGATCAGCCGGTCAGGCGCCCTGTTCCGGCGCCAGCCAGCGCGCCGCCCAGTCCGTCAGCTCCCGCTGCTCCAGCGAACCCGGTTCGAGCAGGGCGACCGCCTCCACCAGGGCGGCCAGTCCGCCCGGGTGGCGCCGGCAGGTGCGGACGATGCTGATGATGTCGGGGCGCGGGGCCCCCAGCCGGGGGATGGCGGAGGACAGGTCGGCGGGCAGCATGCCGAGGACGAGCTGGCGCTGGTCCCGGTCGGTCATGCCGGGCCACCCGGCGAGCAGGTTGACCAGTTCGCTCAGCGCCGCGTCCGGCACCGGTTCCTCCCGGCGCCGCGCGTCGGGGAAGACCAGCCGGCGTACGTCGCTGGTCCAGGACCGGTACCAGAGCGAGGTGGGCCGCTGTGCCCCGCCGGTGAACTGCCCGATCACCCCGTCCGCGACCTTGCCCATGTCCGGCGGCCAGCTCTCGCCGCCCGCGGCGGTCAGGGCGGCCAGTGCGGCACGGGAGAACACCCCGGTCCGCCCCGCGGGGTCGTTGGCCGCCCGCTGCCCGGGGGCGGAGGCCAGCAGCACGAACTGCTCCCGGCCCGGCAACCGGTCGCCGCCCGGGGGGAGTTCGGTGGGCAGTGCGCGGGCGGGGCCGAGGTCCTCGACGAAGGTCTGGCAGGAGTCCACCAGCCAGATCTGCCGTGCGAAACCGGGCAGCAGATCGGTGGTGAAGGCGGTCAGCCACGCGTCGAGGTCCAGGTTCCGCTTGTCGTCGCTGCCGGCGTCGGCGTAGAAGAGCCGGCGGTGCCCCTGGGGGTCGGTGACGCCGTGCCCGCCCCAGAACACCCACAGCAGATCGCCCTCCAGCCGGGGCAGCCGCCGGGTCAGCACCTCCTGCACCGCCTCCCGTACGGCGGCCCCCGCGGGGACGTCGACGTCCGGCCCACCGGCTCGGGGCAGCTCCTCCAGCAGCAGGTGGATGTGGGCGGCGGGGACCCCGCGTCCGCGCAGCCACGCGGTGAAGCGGCGGGCGTCGGCGGCGGGCCCGGGCAGGTCCCAGGACGGCCCGGCGGCGTACCGTTCCACCCCGGCCACGACGGCGTACGTACGGTCCGGGCGCGCGGCGGCGGTCACGGCAGCTCCCCCGCGAGGACCCGGTAGAGCTCGGGGTTGCTCCAGTAGGCGCTGTGCGAGAGCGGGAAGGGCTGCCGGCTGTCCACGGCGATGTCGTCGACCCGGCCGGGGAACACGCCCGCCCCGAGGTAGCTGAGCAGGTCCCGCCGGTCGTACACGTTCAGCCAGCGCGGCACGTGGGCGGGCAGCGGGCTGCCGTGCTCCAGGCTGGGCAGGGCGCCCAGCTCGTAGAGGAACGGCGCCTGCGAGCCGACGGTGACCAGCAGCGCGACCTCGGGCAGGGCGCGCAGCACGAGCAGGTCGAGCGAGGCGATGCCGCCGAGACTGTGCGCGAGGAGGACGACGGGCGGCTCGGCCGTACGCACCGCCTCCGCGATCGCCTCGCGGATCGCGGCGCCCCGGGAGAGGTAGAGCAGCACGTCGCCCGCGGCCGGGTGGGCGGCGTCGGTGAGCGCCGAACGCCGTTTCACCGCCTGGGCCGAGGCGAGTCCGAGCGCCAGCCGGCCGGCCGTCCGCTTGACCTTCCGGGTCACCGGGCCGCGGTGCGTTCCCGGCCCGGCCGCCCCGGGGAGCAGTTCGGTGATCCGGACGACCGCCTCGTCCCGGGCGGTGCCGTCGAGGGCGGGCGCCGGACCTTCCTGCCCGGTCCGCCGCCGTACCGCCTCCGCGAGGAACGCCCGCGCCAGCACGGCCGCCGGGTCCTGAGCGGCGGGATCGCGCAGGAAGCGCCGGCAGTCCGGTGCGGTGAGCACGGCGGCCACGGCGGCGGCGAAGTCGTCGCCGGTCCCGGCCTCTTCGAGCAGTCCGCGCAGCCGGGCGTCCGAGGTGAGCGTCAGGGCCGCCGCGGAGATGTCCTCTCCCGGTGGCCGGGCTCCCGGCGCCAGCTCGGCCGGGGCCGCGGACTCCGAGGCGAGCAGTCGCAGTTCGAGCAGCGGGTCCAGATAGAGCAGTCCCCAGAACTCGACGTCCGCGTCCAGGTCGCCGTCCCGCTCGTCGACGGCGCGCGCGCCGGGAAGGTCACGCCCGGTCGCGTACCCCGGCAC
This sequence comes from Streptomyces albidicamelliae, assembly GCF_025642175.1. Taxonomy (NCBI): domain Bacteria; kingdom Bacillati; phylum Actinomycetota; class Actinomycetes; order Kitasatosporales; family Streptomycetaceae; genus Streptomyces; species Streptomyces albidicamelliae. The sequence continues at coordinate 2,907,791 of NZ_CP106795.1, forward strand.
GGAGATACCGTTCGAATGGAGTACCGATCCTGCGCTTCCCCCCCAATAGCAGGAATTTATCCGGATTTCCGGGCGTAGCGACCGGAAACCTTGCTGTACGCGTTCCAGGGTTTCGCTGAAACCCGGCTCGCGCACGCCGGTGCCGTGTACGAATAACACCGTCGTCACTGCCGACCCCCCGCTCGTGACGGCATATACCAAGTGCAGGCAACAATAGGCTGTTTGCCCGAAACCGGCTACACTCCGTACAGACTCCGCCACTGCGGCGGCACTTGCCGGAAGGGGGATGCCGGTGAGCACGGACGCCATCGTCACCCATGTGGTAGCCGCTCTCGCGGTGGTGATCACGGCTTCGTACACCATGGGCGCGGTGGCCCGCAGGCTCGGTCAGCCCCCGGTCGTCGGCCAGTTGTTCGCGGGCATCGCCCTCGGCCCCAGCCTGCTGGGCCTCGCCCCGGGCGGCGTTTACGAAACGCTCTTCCCGAAGCAGATCCAGCCCATTCTGACCTCCCTGTCACAAGTCGCGCTGGTCCTCTTTCTCTTCGCCGTCGGATATGAGCTGGACCTGCGTATGCTGCGCGGCCAGAACGCGGTGACCGCGGTCTCGCTGGGCGGATTCGCCATTCCCATGCTGATGGGCGCCGGAGCCGTTCTGCTCTTTCCCGGAGGATTCGGCTCCGCCAACGGCGGCCATCCGGTCGACGCCACCTTCATCCTCTACATGGCGGTCGCGCTGTCCATCACGGCGGTGCCCGTCCTCGCCAGCATCATCAGGGACCAGGGAGTGGCCGGCACCCGGCCGGCTGTCATCGCCATGGCCGCGGCGGGCGTCATCGACGCGCTGAGCTGGCCGGTGCTCGCCGTGGTGCTGGTGGGCGGCACGGACGCCGCGACGCCGCCCTGGACCGTCCGGGTGGCCCTGCTCGCCGGGTACCTGCTGGTGATGCTCTTCGCCGTACGGCCCCTGCTGGTGTGGTGGATGCGCAGGCCGGGCGCCCTGATGACCAACCAGGTGCCCGTCGCGGTCGCCGTGGCCCTCGGTTCGGCCTGGGCCACCAACGCGCTCGGGCTGCACGTCATCTTCGGCGCGCTGCTGGCCGGGCTCATCATGCCCCGCCAGCCCGACGGTGTGCCGGACAGCCGGCTGCTGCGCCCTCTGCAGGAGACCGGCGGACTGCTGCTGCCGGTGTTCTTCGCGATCTCCGGGATGGCCGTCCGGCTGAGCGGGCTGCGCAGCTCCGACCTGCTGCTCCTGGGGTTGATATGTGTCACGGCGGTCGTGGGCAAGGTGGCCGCGGGCGCCCTCTCGGCCCGCGCGGCCCGGATGCCGTGGCGCGACTCGGTGGTGATCGGTGTCCTGCTCAACACCCGCGGGCTGACCGAACTCATCGTGCTCAACGTCGGGCTGGAGGCCGGGGTGATCGGCTCGCGCCTGTACGCCCTGCTGGTCGTGATGGCGCTGCTCACCACCGCGGCCACCGGTCCGCTGCTGACGCTGCTGTACCGCCCGGACGGCCCGCCGCTGCCCGGACACACCGGTGCGGTCACCGGCGGGGACGGGACGGCACCGGACACCTGGCCCGGACCGGAGCCGGGTCAGTCCCCCGCCGCGGACGCCGAACCCGCCCCGCGGACGTGAGGCTCCGCACCCCGCGCCACCGAAGCACGGAGCCGGCCGGGCCCTGAGCGGGCCCGGCCGGCTCTCCCGTTCCGGCGCGGGGGCTAGAACGGCACGGGCGCGATGTCCACCTCGGCGCGCCGGCTGCTGGCGGCGGCCGTGGTCGCGGGGTGGCTCTCGCCGAGCGTACGGCGGAAGCGCGTCAGGGTCTCGGTGTGCAGTGCCGTGGCCTCGTCGTCGCGGCCCAGTGCCCGCAGGTCGAGGACCACGTTGTTGGCGCAGGCCAGGGTGGTCGGGTGGTCCTCACCCTGGTTGCGGGTCAGGATCCGCAGCGAGCCGCTGTCCAGTTCCAGGGCTTCCGCGTGCCGTCCGTGGGCACTGTGCTGGGTGGCCGCGCCGAGGGCGGCCGCCAGGGTGAGGATGTGTTCGTCGCCCAGGGCCTCGCGCATGCCGGGCAGCGCCGCGTCGAGGTGCTCGTCGGCGGCGCCGAGGTCCCCGAGCTGCCGCAGGGTGATGGCCACGTTCGTGCGGGCGGACAGCGTGTACGGGTGGGCGCCGCCCAGCTTCGCCGCGTACCGTACGACGGTCGCCTCGCCGAGTTCCCGGGACCGCGTCAACTGGCCGTCCTGCCTGAGGTCGTTGACCAGGTTCGCCGCGCAGGCGACGGCGTCCGGGTGGTCCGCGCCGTAGCGGCTCTCGAACTTCGTCAGCGCCTGTTCGCCGAGCTCCAGGGCCCCCTCGTGGTCGCCCGCGCGACGGCGGCACACCGCGAGGACCCGGGCGCAGCTGACGCTCGCGGGGTTGTCCTCGCCGTAGTTGTCGACGTAGCGGGTGTACACGTCCTCCTGGTGGACGACGGCCCCCAGGTAGTCGCCGGTCTCCCGCAGGTCGATGGAGAGACCGCTGAGGGTGCTCAGGGTGTCGAGGTGGTTCTCGCCGAGCGTGACGGCGCGCAGCCGGGCCGTCTCCGTGTCCCGCTCCCGCGCCTCCTGGTACAGGCCCATCAGGCGCAGGCCGACACCGAGACTGTGGGCCGCGCGGAGCGTGGCCGGGTCGTCCTCGCCGAAGGCCCGCAGCGAGCGTTCGTAGACCGAGCGGTTGATCTCCAGCGCCCTGGGCATCTCGGCCCTGAGCCGCAGACCGCTGCAGAGCTGGATGAGGGCGTCCAGGGTGCCCTCGTCGTCCTCGCCCGCGATCCGGATGTAGGTGTCGGCGGTGCGCTGCATCATCTCGGCGGCCTCCCGGTACTCGCCGAGCATGCGCAGCAGGAAGGCCAGCCACTTCGCCATCTGCAGCGTCTGGAGGTCCTCGGCACCGAACTTCTCGGTCCAGATCTCCAGTGCCTCGCGGGCCATCGCCGCGGCGCCGTCGTGGTCGCCCCACACGTAGAGGAACTCCACGATGCCCCGGACCAGGCCGCGCACCCACGGGGATTCGCATTCCACGGCACGGGACACCACCACGTGCGGCAGCAGGGCCTGGTAGCGCGGCCACAGCTCGCGCGAGCCGGGGCTGTTGGGGTTGGCGTCGGCGAGGAGCAGGTGCGCGCCGTGCCGCATGTCCGCCTGCTGCTGCGGGGACATGCGGTTGACCAGCACCGCCTGGACCAGTCGGTGCAGCTGGATGGTGTCGTGCCGGTGCTCGATCCGGGCCAGCGCGTAGACGTTGATCTCCCGGATGGCCCGGCCCAGTTTGATGGGGTCGCGCAGGGCCTCGTCCAGCTCGGGGGCGATGGTGGTGCTCCGCGAGTTGTTGAACAGGCTGCGGGAGATCGGCTCGGGCGCGAAGAACGAGGAGACCTGGAGGAGCTGGAGGGCCGCGGGGTTGCGCTGCTCCAGCTGCCGCAGCGAGACGTCCCAGGCCGCGGCGACCGACATGGGGTAGTCGGGCGACGGGACGAGTTCGAGCATCAGCTCGGCGATCTTCTCGTTGATCAGCCGCAGGTACTCGGGCACGGACATGCCGGTGACCGCCTGCCAGGCCGCCGCCTGCTCGATGGCGAGCGGCAGGTCGCCCAGGGCCTCGGCGAGCCGGTCGGCGTCGCCGTCGCTCAGGTTGCGGGCGCGGCGGCGCAGCAGCGCCTTGCTCTCCTCACGGGTGAAGACGTCGACGGACAGCGTCCTCGCGACCCGGTCCCACTCCTGGTTGCGGGAGGTGATGAGGATCTTGCCGGTGCCGCCGGTCGGGAAGTAGGGGCGTACGGCCTCCACGTTCTCGGCGTTGTCGAACACCAGGAGCCACCGGTCGTACGGGTGGCCCCGGCGCAGTGCCTCGCGCACCGCGGGGACGGCCCGGTTGGCCTCGCTGCTCACGTTCAGACCCAGCCGGTGGGCGAGTTCGGTGAGCGCGGTGAGGATCATCGTCGGCTGTTCCGACGGGATCCACCACACCACGTCGTAGTCGGACGCGTACCGGTACACGTACTCGATGGCGATCTGCGACTTTCCGACACCGCCCATGCCGTGCAGGGCGTGCGGCAGCACGGCCGAGGTGTCGCCGGTCACCAACTGCTCCCGGACCTGCTCCAGCAGATCCTCGCGGCCGACGAAATTGGGGTTGTTGGGCGGGACGTTGCCCCACACCGCGGGCACGGAGGCGCGGGCCGTGGTGTGCGGGGACGGCGTCGACTGCGGTGTGGCCGGTACCGGTGTGCCGCGTGCCGGGGTGACGGCGTCCGACTGCCCGTCGGGGCTCGGTGCCGGAATGCCCTTGGCCGGGTTGCTGTTGACGGCGCCCCCGTCCTCACGCTGGTGCTGACTGGCAGTGGTGTCGGTCATGATCAGGCCGTCCGTGTCGGAATTAATGTCTACATTGCGGACATCGTGGACCATTCGCTCCGTGTTCTGCGTGATCGACGCTCCCGGCACAGCCCCTTCCAGAGCTGCGCTGATGCGTCGGGCACGGAGCAGATAGGGCCCCGAGAGGGCACGGAGGACCGCCAGTTCCACGCGCACGAACGGCAGGCTCTCCGCCGTCACCGGAGGATCGGGCACCTCTTCGGGGGCGAGCAGGGCGCCGTGCAGCCCGCGGGCCGCCTCGAAGCGGTCACCGTAGAAGTCGGACACCGAACTGACCACCCGCGCCGTGTCCGCGCGCATCGCGGCGGACAGCAGTTCCTCGCGGGCGCCGTCGACGAAGTCCAGCGGGATACGGGCGGGGTCGCCGGGCGGTTCGCCGGGCGGCGTCTGCTCCAGCAGGCCGCTCAGGAACAGCTCGGCCAGATGAACCGGTTGGGCCTCCGGCACCAGCTTGCGCTGTACGTCCCGCACCAGGCGGGGCTCGAGGACCGCGGCGGCCAGATGGGTGGCCAGCCGGAAGGCGGTGGGGGTGGCGTGGCTGCGGAAGCGCCGGATGCGCTCCCGTACCGACGGCGGCGGGACGTCGTCGGGCGGCTCGCGGTCGTCGTCCGGGACGGGCCGCTCGGGCACGCCCAGCAGCAGCACGGGGGCGTCGACCGGGCCGGACTCGTCACCGGCGACCAGCCGGGCCCAGCGGCCCAGCCAGTCGGCGTCCAGTTCCAGCACCGGGACAGCCACCGTCCACTTGTCCGGCGGCGGGTCGAACGGATCGCGCTGCTCCGGCGGGAAGTGCACGGACAGTTCGGTGTTGCGGGCCCCCGCGCGCGGGCTGCGCAGCCGCGCCGGCCGGGGCACCACGGCGGTGCGGTGCCAGTCCCGCTGGGACAGCAGGTGCACCACCGCGACCGGCCCGGCGGCCGCCCACAGCTCCAGCGCCGCGCGGCCGGCGTCGCCCCGCCACAGCGGCCCCAGGCCGTCGGTCAGCACCAGGACGATCCGGCGGCCGGTCCGGTCCACCAGCTCGCCGGGGGCACCGGCGCGGTCGTCGTCCGGGTGCGGGCCGCGCAGCACCGCCTCCTCGCCGCCGGGCCCCTCGCGCAGGCCCAGCCGGCGCACCCGCACGTCCCGGAAGGCGCCCAGCTGCTCCGCCACGGCGGTGAACTCGGTGATGGTCTGCTGCCAGATCACCATCGTCGGGTGATCGTCCACCACCAGGACGAGATCGAACCGGCGCTCGTCCGCCGACCGGGTGTACGGCAGCCAGAGGCCGTCCTCGGCGGCGTGCTCGGCGGTGGCCTCCTCGTCCAGCTCCACCTCGGACGCCGAGGGCACCACCTGCTTCAGCGGTCGCAGCCGCCGGCCGATCTCCGGCGCGTCGCGCAGATCCGGTCCCGGCGCGACCACCGCTGCGGCCTCGCCGTACCCGGCCCGCCGCCCCGTGCCGACACCGGGTCCGGACGTCCCGGTCGGCAGGTACCGCAGCGGTGTCCGTGGCGCGTCGGCCGCCGGCGAGGGCCACGGCCGCCCGCCCGCCGGCCCCTCCCGCCCGCCGGCTGCCGTCCGGTCCGCCGCGGGGGCCGTCCGCGGCTCCGGCCGGGGACGCTCCGCCCCCGGCGGTCCGCCGTCCGCCCGCTCACCGGGCGGCTCCTCGGACCCGGACCCGGCGGCCTGCCGTCCGGACGGTCCGGGCAGCCCGGAGAGCCCCGGCGGCGTGGACGGCCGGGGCTGCGGCGGGCGGTCGGACGGGGGCAGCCGCGCCGCCAGCGTCTGGTACGCGTGCAGCCACAGCGCCTCCGCCAGTTCGACGGGCTCCGGGTACGGACGCGGGTCCTCACCCATCAGGGCGCCCCCGACAGCTCGCGCCAGAGGGCCTCCAGCAGGTCGCCCCAGGCCGCGTCGTCGTCGCGGACGCCGGCCGTGCGCAGGAAGACGGCGTTGAGCAACTGGTCGGTGGCCAGCCCGCCGTGTTCCCGGCTGCGCTCCACGAACGCGCGGATCAACGCGTCGTGCCGGCCGTCCTGGTCCCGGAAGTGGGCCGCGATCATGGCGGCGAGCTGGTCCTCGCGCGGCGGCGAGACGTCGAGCCGGACGCAGCGGCGCAGGAACGCCGGCGGGAACTGCCGCTCCCCGTTGCTGGTGATGACGACGAACGGGAAGGCCCGGCACCGGATCCGCCCGTCGGTCACCGTGACCGTGCTGTCCGGGTCGTCGGTGAACACCTGCGCGTGCCGCTCCCGCTGCCGGGCGCGGACCAGCTCGGGGATGTCGTACGCGCCGTTCTCCAGCACATGGAGGAGGTCGCTGGGCAGGTCGATGTCGCTCTTGTCCAGCTCGTCGATGAGCAGGACGCGCGGCAGCTCGTACGGCAGCAGCGCGGTGCCCAGCGGTCCGAGCCGTACGAAGTCCCCGATCCGCGCTTCCCCTTCCTGCGGACCCGGCCCCGCCTCGCCGTCCGCGGGGGTGCCCGGCGCCCCGGACGTCCCGGCGGCCGCCGGACCGCGGCCGAGGAGGCCTGGGCGCGGCCGATGGCGTCGTACTCGTACAGACCCGAGCGCAGGGTGCTGCGGGAGGTGATGCCCCAGTGCAGCACCCGGCCGAGGCCCAGCTCGCGCGCGACGAGGTAGGCGAGCGTCGACTTGCCGATGCCGGGGCGGCCCGTGACGAGCAGCGGGCGGCGCAGCAGCAGGGCCGTGTTGATCATGTCGATGTCGTGCGGGTTCTGGCGGGGGGTGGCGCGGCCCGCGCCGCCGAGCCGGCGGTCGGTCTCGGCGCTCTCGGCCGGTACGGGCGGCAGCACCGGTCCGCCGTCGAAGTCCCGCCACGCGGGTGGCGGGGGCAGTACGTCGGCGAGGCGGATGTCGGCCAGCGGCTGCCCGGTGCCTCGGTAGATCCACCAGCTGCGGCTGCTGACGGATCCTCCGTTCCCGGTGCTCTCGACCGGGTGATGGACACCGTTCATGAATCCCCCTCGTCGTCGTGTCCGCCCCGCGCGCTCCCGGGATCCGCCCCCGGGGACGACCCGTCGACGATGCGGTTCGGGTCGTCGAACAGAACCGCGAAATGACGGCCGGCGTGCGCCTCCCGCTGTGCCGCGCCGGCGGTCGCCGCCTCGTTGCGCAACTGCTGGACCCGCTGCGGCAGTTCGATCGGCTTGCCCTTGATGATCTTCTTCACCCGCTTGCGGAACTCGCTCGGCGGGGCCGGCCGGCGGTCCCAGACCGCGAGCGGGACCCCGGCGCGCAGGGCGGCCTCCAGCGAGGCCTGGCTGCCGGCGGGCCCCGGCAGCGGCGGTGCGTTGAGCGCGACCGAGACCAGCCGCTCGTCGGCGGTCAGCCTGCTGGTCCACTGCACGGGGTCGTGGCCGCGCCGCCCGGTCGTGTCCCAGTGGCAGACGATGCCGGCGTCCTCGGTCATCTGCTGCCAGCGGTTGTGCCAGCGCCGGTGGAACTCGCGGGCGCGCATGCGCTCCAGGCTCCGCAGGACCACCGGATAGCTGAGGCACAGTGCGGTCGACGAGGAGGACTGGGAGCCCATCGGCAGCCACTCCAGGGGATGGTTCAGCAGGTGGAAGGGGAGCACGAACTCCAGCACCGGCCTGCCGGGCCGCCCGGCCCAGTCCCTCTCGGCGCGGACGACCAGCCGCTCCACGGTGGCCTCCACGTCCTTCAGGGCCACGATCTGGTCCTCTCCGCGCTCCGGCCGCCAGGGTCCCGGGCGTATCTGCCGCCAGTGGGACAGCAGATAGTGGTCCGGGGTCATCCCGTGTCTGCTGAGCTGGATAACGAGGCAGGCGGGCGCCGGTTGTGCCGTGGGGGCCTGCGCGATCTCCGCGCGCAGCGCCTTGAGCGGGGCGCCCGTGCCGAGCCTGCGCGCCTGGGCGTCGTTCCACGCCCGCAGCCCGTCGGCGACCTGGCGGTGGGCGTCGCCCTCCAGCGCGGCGACGACGTGCTCGACGAGGGCCATCACGGGGAGCAGGCCGTCGGCGCGCGCGTTGACCTGGGAGAGGAAGTCGAAGGCGTCGCGGAGGGTGGAGACCCGCCGGTCCGGGAGCGTCAGCTCACCGGCCGCCGCGTACAGCACACCGCGTACGTCGAGATGGCGGACGCGGGACAGCAGGGAGTGGACTTCGCGCGACTCGGCCTCGGAGAGCACCGCCAGGACCGGGGAGGTGACGGCCAGCTCGCTGATCCGGAGCACGGGCACGGTGTTCGGGGCGTAGTCGTTGAGGGTGGCGGCCAGCTCGGGAAGCCCGCCGGGCTCCCTCAGACAGGCGCGGACGATCTCCAGCATCTCGGGCCGGGTCCGGCCGTGGCGCCGGATGTTGCCTAACTCGGGTAACCGGCTCGCCAGCATATTGATCAAGAGATCGCGCCCCTCCGGTGCATCGAGTCCCGTCACCGCGCACATCTGATCAACCAGCTCACGCTCGAGTCCTGGCGCACGACCGCCATTTCCGTCGCCGAACAAGCGTCCCCCCGTCTCGCCCGGTCACCCCAACTCCTCGTCGCAGTCGGGCAGTCCGGGCTCCGCCGCTCTGCGTCCAGGGTATGGCCCGGGCCTGACACGTCGCCACCCTGCGCGGCCGGATCTCACGGGAGCCGCCGTACACGCGCGGCGCCGACGGCGGAGGGCGGGGCGGGAAGGACCGCCGACGACAGAGCGCGGACCGGGAACACTCCCGGCCCGCGCTTGATCATGTTCCTCATGCGCAGGTCGCATCGTTTCTGCACCTGCGGTGTCCTGTGGGGCGGGTGGGACTCGAACCCACGGCCGACGGATTATGAGTCCGCTGCTCTAACCGGCTGAGCTACCGCCCCATAGCGGCGTGTCGCGTACATGTGTGCGCGCCGTCTGCCGCAGCATAGCCGCTCATACGATCTCCTGCTTCGGATGGTCGGCTTCCGCGCTGCTCATGAACCTGAGGACATCTCCGCAGGCGCGGCGGTTCCCCGTGAACATGAAAAAGGACCCCGGAGGGTCCTCGTTCAGCGTGCTCCCCCGACTGGACTCGAACCAGTAACCTGCCGGTTAACAGCCGGCTGCTCTGCCAATTGAGCTACGGAGGACCGAAGCTCCCCCGACTGGACTCGAACCAGTAACCTGCCGGTTAACAGCCGGCTGCTCTGCCAATTGAGCTACGGAGGATCGCCTCGATTGCATCGAACGTACCTACCTGGGTATTCGCCAGGGGGCGGGCGCTCGCTGCGACACATACATTAGCGCAAGCAGGGGGGTGCTCCGCCAATCGGTATCCCCCGGCGCCGACGCCGCACCAGAGACCTAGGCACAAGGGAAGGGTGGCAGCCATGCGCTACCGGCTCACGTTCGTCGCCGGAATGGCACTCGGTTACGTACTCGGCACGAGGGCCGGACGCGAGCGCTACGAGCAGCTGAAGAAGTCCGCGCAGCAGATCATGCAGAACCCGGCCGTCCGCAACACCGCGGAGAGCGCCGCCCAGCAGGGCCGCGTCTACGCCGGGAAGGCCTTCCACACGGTCAGCGACAAGGTCGGCGACCGCGTCCCGGCCTCGGTCGCCCAGCGTGTCCGCTCCCTGCGCGAGCGCAACGTCAACGGCACGGCCGACGACGACTGGGGCACGAGCAACACCTGACGTCCCAGCTCGGCGCCGGTGCTCCGCCGCCGCGCGCGGCGCCCTGGCGGAAGCAGCCCCGGCGGTACGGCAAAATCTTCGGTATGGGGATAGTCGCCGGCTTGGACAGCTCGCCCGATTTCACGCGCATCGTGGTCTGTGACACGGACACCGGTGCCGTACTCCGGCAGGGATACGCACCGCATCCGGTGGAGACGCCGGACGGTGCGGGCCGCCCCAGCGACGTCGACCCGCAGGCCTGGCTGCTCTCCCTGGGCGAGGCCGCGGGCGGCGGCCTGCTGGAGGGCGTGCAGGCCATCGGCGTCTCCTCCCAGCAGAACGCGCTGGTCCCGCTGGACGCCCAGGGCAACACGGTGCGTCCGGCGCTGGTCGGCGGCGACAAGCGGGCACAGGTGGCGGCGGCCGATCTGGTCGACGCGCTCGGCGGGCGCGAGGCGTGGGCGCAGGCCGTTGGCTGCGCGCCCCAGGCCGCGCAGCCGGTCACGAAGCTGCGCTGGCTGGCGAAGAACGAACCCGAGAACGCCCAGCGCACGGCGGTGCTGCTGCAGGCCCACGACTGGCTGGTGTGGCAGCTGCTCGGGCGTCCGGTGCGGCGGACCACCGACCGGGGCGGCGCCTCCGGCACCGGCTACTGGTCCGCGGCCGGCGGCGGGTACCGGCCCGACCTGGTCGAGCTGGCCCTCGGCCACCAGGCGATGCTCCCCGAGGTGATCGGCCCCTCGGACGCGGCCGGCACGACCCCCGAGGGCCTGCTGATCTCCGCCGGGACCGGGGAGACCATGGCCGCCGCGTTCGGGCTCGGGATCGGGCTCGGGGACGCGGTCGTGTCCCTGGGTGCCTCCGGATCGGTGATGGCCGTGCACCCGGAGGCGCTCGTCGACCAGTCCGGGATGATCACCTCGCTGGCCGACGCCACCGGCATGCACCTGCCGGTCGTCACCACCCTGAACGCCGTACGGACCCTGCGCGGCGCCGCCGAACTCCTCGGGCTGCCGGATCTGGAGAGCCTGTCCGACCTGGCCATGAAGTCCACGCCGGGCTCCCACGGGCTGGTGCTGCTGCCCTACCTGGAGGGTGAGCGGACGCCGAACCTCCCGCACACCGCGGGGACGCTCGCGGGGCTGCGACGCGAGTCGATGAAGCCCGAGCACCTGGCGCGGGCCGCGTTCGAGGGCATGCTGTGCGGGCTCGGCGACGCGCTGGACGTGCTGCGCGGGCGGGGCGTGGACGTGCGCCGGATCTTCCTGCTCGGCCAGGCCGCCGAGCTGCCCGCCGTGCAGGCCTCGGCGCCCTCGCTGTTCGGTGCCCAGGTCGTCGTGCCGCAGCCCGCGGACTACGCGGCGATCGGCGCGGCCCGGCAGGCGGCCTGGGCGCTCGGGGTGTCGCAGGGCACGCTCGACCCGCGGACCCCGCCGGCCTGGCAGGGAGCCGCCGCGCAGGTGCTGGAGCCGGGCGAGGAGCTGGCGGTGGGCCAGGCGGTGCGGCAGCAGTTCACCGCGGTGCGCGAGCAGACCCATCCGGGCGCGTTCCGTCCGTAGCACCACGAACCCGTATGGCTGCCGGTTCGCCGCTGTCGGCTTAATCGGTTGAGGTAACGCGGGTGGAGTGTCGGACGATAGGGGCCAGGGGCAACCACCCCGCCCCCACCGCCGACTCCGAGAGACGTAGCGTGCTCATACGACTTCTGCGGACCTATCTCAGGCCCTACAAGAAACCCATAGCGTTCCTGGTGCTGCTGCAGTTCCTGCAGACCTGCGCCACCCTCTACCTGCCCACCCTGAACGCGGACATCATCGACAACGGTGTCGTCAAGGGGGACACGGGCTACATCCTGTCCTTCGGTGCCCTGATGATCGGCATCTCGTTGGCGCAGGTCGTGTGCAACATCGGTGCCGTGTACTTCGGCGCCAGGACCGCCTCCGCGCTCGGCCGGGACGTGCGCGGTGCCGTCTTCGACCGGGTGCAGTCCTTCTCCTCCCGTGAGCTGGGCCAATTCGGGGCGCCCTCGCTCATCACCCGTACGACGAACGACGTGCAGCAGGTCCAGATGCTGGCCCTGCTGACGTTCACCCTGATGGTCTCCGCGCCCATCATGTGCGTCGGCGGCATCGTGCTCGCCCTCGGTCTCGACGTCCCGCTGTCCGGCGTGCTCGTCGCGGTCGTCCCGGTGCTCGGCATCTGTGTGACGCTGATCGTGCGCCGGCTGCGGCCGCTGTTCAGGACCATGCAGGTCCGGCTCGACACGGTGAACCGGGTGCTGCGCGAGCAGATCACCGGCAACCGGGTGATCCGCGCCTTCGTCCGCGACGAGTACGAGCAGGGCCGCTTCGGGAAGGCCAACGGCGAGCTCACCGAGATGCAGCTGGCCACCGGCCGGATGCTCGCGCTGATGTTCCCGATCGTCATGACGGTGGTGAACGTGTCGTCGATCGCCGTGGTGTGGTTCGGCGCGCACCGCATCGACAGCGGCGGCATGAAGATCGGCGACCTGACCGCGTTCCTCGCCTATCTGATGCAGATCGTCATGTCCGTGATGATGGCCACCTTCATGTTCATGATGGTGCCGCGCGCGGAGGTCTGCGCCGAGCGCATCCAGGAGGTCCTGGGGACCGACTCCAGCGTGGTGCCGCCGACCGCGCCCGTCACCGAGCTGCGCCGGCACGGGCACCTGGAGATCCGCGGGGCGGGCTTCCGCTACCCGGGTGCCGAGGAGCCGGTGCTGACGGACATCGCGCTGGAGGCCCGGCCGGGTGAGACGACCGCCGTGATCGGCTCCACCGGCAGCGGCAAGTCGACCCTGCTCGGACTCGTCCCCCGGTTGTTCGACGCCACCGAGGGCCAGGTGCTGGTGGACGGCGTGGACGTCCAGGAGGTCGAGCCGAAGCTGCTCGCGAAGACCGTCGGGCTCGTGCCGCAGAAGCCGTACCTGTTCGCCGGCACCGTCGCCACCAATCTGCGCTACGGCAATCCGGACGCCACCGACGAGGAGCTGTGGCACGCGCTGGAGGTGGCGCAGGCCAAGGACTTCGTGCACAAGCTGGAGGGCGGCCTGAACGCGCCGATCGCCCAGGGCGGCACCAACGTGTCCGGCGGCCAGCGGCAGCGGCTCGCCATCGCCCGCACCCTCGTGCAGCGCCCGGAGATCTACCTCTTCGACGACTCCTTCTCCGCGCTCGACTACGCGACGGACGCGGCGCTGCGCGCGGCGCTCTCCCAGGAGACCGCCGAGGCGACCGTCGTCATCGTCGCCCAGCGGGTGGCGACCATCCGGGACGCCGACCGGATCGTCGTGCTGGACGAGGGCCGGGTCGTCGGCGCCGGCCGGCACCACGAGCTGATGGCATCCAACGAGACCTACCGGGAGATCGTGCTCTCCCAGCTGACGGAAGCGGAGGCCGCCTGATGGCCGGGCCCATGGGACGCATGATGGCCGGGGGCGGCCCCGACCAGCGCTCGATGGACTTCACGGGCTCGGGCAAACGGCTCGTCGCCCAGTTCAAGCCCGAACGGGTCACCATCTACGCCCTGTTGTTCTGCGTGGTCGTCAGTGTCGGCCTGAGCGTGATCGGCCCGAAGATCCTCGGCCGCGCCACCGACCTGGTGTTCTCCGGCATCATCGGCCGGCAGATGCCGGCCGGGGCCAGCAAGGAGCAGGTCCTCGACTCGATGCGCGAGCGGGGCCAGGGCTCCGTCGCGGACATGCTCCAGGGCACCGACTTCACCCCCGGCGAGGGCATCGACTTCGACGCCGTCGGGCACGTCCTGCTGCTCGCCCTCGGTACGTTCCTGGTCGCCGGCCTGCTGATGGCCGTCGCGACCCGGCTGGTCAACCGGGCCGTGAACCGCACGATGTACCGGCTGCGCGAGTCCGTGCAGACGAAGCTGTCGCGGCTGCCGCTGTCGTACTTCGACAAGCGTCAGCGCGGCGAGGTGCTGTCCCGGGCGACCAACGACATCGACAACATCGGGCAGACGCTCCAGCAGTCGATGGGCCAGCTGATCAACTCGCTGCTGACCATCATCGGCGTGCTCGTGATGATGTTCTACGTCTCCTGGATCCTGGCGCTGGTCGCGCTGGTGACCGTGCCGCTGTCGTTCGTGGTCGCCACCCGGGTCGGCAAGCGCTCGCAGCCGCACTTCGTCCAGCAGTGGCGCTCCACCGGCAAGCTGAACGCCCACATCGAGGAGATGTACACCGGGCACACCCTGGTGAAGGTGTTCGGCCGGCAGGAGGAGTCGGCGCAGCAGTTCGCCGAGCAGAACGACGCCCTGTACGAGGCCGGGTTCAAGGCGCAGTTCAACAGCGGTGTCATGCAGCCGCTGATGATGTTCGTGTCCAACCTGAACTACGTCCTGGTGGCCGTCGTCGGCGGGCTGCGGGTGGCGTCCGGCGCGCTGTCCATCGGTGACGTGCAGGCGTTCATCCAGTACTCGCGGCAGTTCTCCATGCCGCTGACGCAGGTCGCGTCGATGGCGAACCTGGTGCAGTCCGGCGTCGCGTCGTCCGAACGGGTCTTCGAACTCCTGGACGCGGAGGAGCAGGAGGCGGATCCGGTGCCGGGCGAGCGGCCCGCGGAACTGCGCGGGCGGGTGGGCCTCGAGCACGTGTCCTTCCGCTACGACCCGGAGAAGCCGCTGATCGAGGACCTCTCGCTCAAGGTGGAGCCGGGCCACACGGTCGCGATCGTCGGCCCGACCGGCGCGGGCAAGACCACGCTGGTCAACCTGCTGATGCGGTTCTACGACGTCTCCGGTGGCCGGATCACCCTCGACGGCGTGGACGTCCGGAGCATGTCCCGCGACGAACTGCGCTCCGGCATCGGCATGGTGCTCCAGGACACTTGGCTGTTCGGCGGCACCATCGCGGAGAACATCGCGTACGGCGCCTCCCGCGAGGTCACCCGGGGCGAGATCGAGGAGGCCGCGCGGGCCGCGCACGCCGACCGGTTCGTCCGGACCCTGCCCGACGGCTACGACACGGTGATCGACGACGAGGGCACGGGGGTCAGCGCGGGTGAGAAGCAGCTCATCACCATCGCACGGGCGTTCCTGTCCGACCCGGTGATCCTCGTCCTGGACGAGGCGACCAGCTCGGTCGACACCCGCACCGAGGTGCTGATCCAGAAGGCGATGGCCAAGCTGGCGGCCGGCCGCACGTCGTTCGTGATCGCGCACCGGCTGTCGACGATCCGGGACGCGGACACCATCCTCGTGATGGAGAACGGGTCCATCGTCGAACAGGGCGCGCACACGGACCTGCTGGCGGCCGACGGCGCGTACGCCCGGCTGTACAAGGCCCAGTTCGCCCAGGCCGTGGCCGAGGTGGACTAGCTCCGGCCGGCGCCGGGGTGCCGCTGCCGCGGCGGCGGCACCCCGGCGGCCGGACTCAGTCGAGGTAGCCCTCAGCTGGTCCGCGAAGGCGTGGTCCCGGAGCTTGTTCAGCGTCTTGGACTCGATCTGCCGTATCCGCTCCCGGGTCACCCCGAACAGCCGGCCGATCTCCTCCAGCGTCCGCGGCCGGCCGTCGATGAGTCCGTAGCGCAGCTGCACCACCTTGCGCTCGCGCTCACCGAGCGTGGACAGCACCGCCTCCAGGTGCTCGCGCAGCAGCAGGAACGCGGCCGACTCCACCGGGCTGGCGGCGTCGCCGTCCTCGATGAGGTCGCCGAGGGCCACGTCGTCCTCCTCGCCCACCGGCGCGTGCAGCGACACCGGCTCCTGGGCGAGGCGCAGCACCTCGCCGACCCGCTCCGGCGGCAGCTCCAGATGGGCGGCGACCTCCTCCGGCGTCGGCTCGTAGCCCCGCTCCTGGAGCATGCGCCGCTGGACGCGGACCACCCGGTTGATCAGCTCCACGACGTGGACCGGGACGCGGATGGTGCGGGCCTGGTCGGCGAGGGCCCGGGACATGGCCTGGCGGATCCACCAGGTGGCGTAGGTGGAGAACTTGTAGCCGCGCGCGTAGTCGAACTTCTCCACGGCCCGGATGAGGCCCAGGTTGCCCTCCTGGACGAGGTCGAGCATGGTCAGGCCGCGGCCGACGTACCGCTTGGCGACGGAGACCACGAGCCGCAGGTTGGCCTCGATGAGCCGGCGCTTGGCCATCCGGCCCAGGACCACGAGCCGGTCCAGGTCGTTCGCCAACTGGCTGTCCAGGTCGGGGGTGTTGCTCAGCTTCTCCTCGGCGAACAGGCCGGCCTCCACCCGGCGGGCGAGTTCGACCTCCTCGGCGGCGGTGAGCAGCGGGATGCGGCCGATCTCGCGCAGGTACTGGCGGAACAGATCGGCCGAGGGGCCACCGGACTCGGCCCGGGCGGCGGCCCGCGCCGCGGCGGGTCCGGCGCTCTCCTCGGGCTCCCCGGACTCCTCCGGTTCCCCGGAGTCCTCCGTGAGCTCCTCGGCGGGCGGCTCCCCCGGGTCGGCGGGCGCCGTCTCCGCGTGCAGGCCGCCACGGCCCTGCGGGGGCACGGCCACGAGGACGTCCGTCTCCGCGTCCGGCTCGTCCGCGGAGGTGCCGGTGGTGCCGGTGGCACCGGTGTTGCCATCGGACTGGCTGAGGGTCTGGGTCTGCACGGGGGCGACCTCCAGGATGATCGCTGCCGAAGGTGTGCGGCAGCGGCACTTCGGGGGCGGAGAGTCGACGGCCTGCGCTCCGAGGACTCGGGCACCGCCCCCAGTGTGGAGTACGACACATCCCCGCCACGAGGGGCGTGCGGTGACTTTTTGCGTCCGGACCGTGACCGGCTGGTGACCGGCACCGGAAAAGCGGGCGCCGTACCCGGCCCTGATCTGGGACGATCCCCGGGTGTCCGGACTTCTGTACGAAACCCATGTGACCGTCCGCTGCGACGACACCGCCGAGGCCGAGCGGCTGCGCGGCTGGGCGGACGCATCCGGACTCAAGCTGACGCACATCGTGCTGGCCCGCGGCCGGATGCGGCACCAGCCGATGCTCACCCTCGCCGGCTCGTCCTCGTACGCCGAGGAGTCCGCCCGCGCGGCCGTCACGGTGGCGGCGCTGCGGTCGGCCGGCTTCGCACCGGTGCGGGTGAAGACCGAGTCGGTGCCCTGGGCGCCGGAGGTGCCGGCCGGACCGTGCGGGGGCGGACAGTACTTCGAGCACCACGCCAAGCTGCTGCTCGACGCCGGCACCGACCTCGGCGCGCTCGCCGCGCGGGTCGTGCCGCACGGCGCGCACCTGTCGTGGAACGCGCGGCGGGTGCGCGACGGCGGACGGCACGAGCGGTTCGTGACGCAGCGCTGCCGTGGCGTCACGGACGCGGCGGCCGAACGGGCCCTGGGGCGGCTGCTCGCGGAGCTGGAGGGGCTCGACGTCCTCGGCGTGGAGCGGGAGTTCGTCCTGTACGACAGCGACGAGTCGGTGGACGACGGATGGATCGAGGAGCGGGAGGTGTCCGGATGAGCGAGACCTGGCGAGCCCTGTGGCGCGGTGGGGAGCTTCCCCCCGAGCCGCCGGACGAGGCGGCCCGGCGGGCGAACGACCTGCCCCGCACCCTGACCTGGGTGCCCGGCGACGGCGTCACCCAGCGGCCCGTGTTCGAACCGGCCCTCAAGCACTACCGGAACGCCTACCGGGCCACCGATCCCGTCTTCGCCGACCCGGCGCTCGGCGCGGCCTGGCACACGGCCCGGCGGACGGCGCTGGACGAGGTGCTGGCCGCGATCGCCGGTTCCGAGTGGGCCGGTGCGCTGGTGCTGCGCGGCAGTGCGCTGATGTCGGTGTGGTTCGGGCAGGCCGCGCGCGAGCCCGGTGACCTGGACTTCGTCGTCGTACCGGCCGCGTGGCGGATCGAGGAGGACCGGACGGCGCGGATGCTCGACGGGATCGCCCGGGCGGCCGCTTCCCGCGCCGGGGACGTGCGCTTCTCGGCGCGGGACGCGGTCGTGGAGGACATCTGGACCTACGACCGGGTGCCCGGCCGCCGCATGGTCCTGCCCTGGTCGGCGCCCGCGCTGCCGGGCGGGCACGTCCAGCTCGACTTCGTCTTCAACGAGCCGCTGCCCGGGGAGCCCGAGCCGGTCCGGCTGCCGGGCGGCACGCTGCTCGGCGCGACGCCCGCGCTGTCGCTCGCCTGGAAGCTCATGTGGCTGGTCAACGACGTGCACGCCCAGGGCAAGGACCTCTACGACGCCGTTCTGCTCGCCGAGCGCCACCCGCTGCGGCACGAGCTGCTGCGCGAGGTGTTCCGGCTGTCGGGCGAGTGGCCGTACCCGTACCGCGAGGACGTGCTCCTCGCGGACGTCGTGGAGGCGGTCGGGTACGTCGAGTGGGAGCACTTCGTCACCGAGTACCCGCAGTTCGCCGACCGGGAGCGGGAGTTCGCCGAGCGGCTGGTGCGGGCGGTCACGCCGGCGTTCCCGCCCGAGGCCGGCTAGAGCGCCTGCGCGCCCCGCTCGCGCAGCGTCTGGTCGTACTGCTGGAGGACCCACAGCTCGTTCTGCACGGCGGCCAGCTGGGCGGGGTCGCCGCCGGTGGCCAGGCGGGTCAGCTGGGACTGGATGTCCCGGATGCGGCGCTCCACGGCCCGGCGGCGGATCTGCACGAGGACCGTGCCGGCGTAGGTCTCGTCGACCGTGCGGCGCAGGATCGGCTCGACGGCCAGCTCGGTGACCATCGCGCGGACGGCGTCGTCGGGCGCGGCCTCACGGACGCGGACCAGGTACTCCTGCGCGTCGGTCACGCCGAACTCGGCGCCGCCCGCCTCCGCGACGGCCTGGCGGACGGCGGCGTAGGGCGGGGCGGTGAACTCGTCCACGCCGTAGGCGTCGAAGGCCGGGGAGACCAGCTCGGGCCGCTGCAGGGCGAGTTTGAGCAGTTCGCGCTCGGCGGCGTAGACGGGGTTGCGCAGGGTGAGGGCCGGCCCGGAACTCGCGGGCCGCGGGGCTCCGGCCCACTGCTGGTCGGCCGGGCGGCCCGTACCCTGCTGCGGAGCCGGGCCCTTGCCGCCCCGGTCGCGGGCCCAGCGGGCGAGCTGGGCCACGCGCCGGACCACGAACTGGGTGTCGAGGATGCCGAGCATGCCGGCGAGTTCCACGGCGACCTCGTGCTGGGCGCCGCTGTTCTTGATGCGGGCGACGATCGGCGCGGCCTCGTCCAGGGCGGCGGCCCGGCCGGCCGGGGTGTCGAGGTCGTAGCGGCGCACGATCTGGCGGAGCGCGAACTCGAACAGCGGCGTGCGGGGTTCCACCAGGTCGGTGACCGCCTCGTCGCCCTTGGCCAGACGCAGGTCGCAGGGGTCCATGCCGTCGGGCGCGATCGCGATGTACGTCTCCGCGGCGAACTTCTGGTCGTCCTCGAAGGCGCGCAGGGCCGCCTTCTGGCCGGCCGCGTCGCCGTCGAAGGTGAAGATCACCCGGGCCGAGCCGTTGTCCATCAGCAGCCGGCGCAGGATCTTGATGTGCTCGCCGCCGAAGGCCGTGCCGCAGGTCGCGATGGCCGTCGTGACACCGGCCAGGTGACAGGCCATGACGTCGGTGTAGCCCTCGACGACGACGGCCCGGCTGGCCTTGGCGATGTCCTTCTTCGCCAGGTCGATGCCGTACAGCACCTGGCTCTTGCGGTAGATCGCCGTCTCGGGCGTGTTCAGGTACTTCGGGCCGTTGTCCGCCTCGTACAGCTTGCGGGCGCCGAAGCCGACGACCTCGCCGCCGATGTCGCGGATGGGCCACATCAGGCGGCCCCGGAACCGGTCGATGGGGCCGCGGCGGCCCTCCTGGGACAGCCCGGACAGGACCAGCTCCTTGTCGGTGAACCCCTTGCCGCGCAGGTAGCGGGTGAGGTGGTCCCAGCCCTGGGGGCTGTAGCCGACGTCGAAGTGGACGGCGGCGGCCTGGTCGAAGCCGCGCTCGGCGAGGAAGATCCGGCCGGTCTCGGCCTCGGGGCTGGTGGCGAGCTGCTCGGCGTACCACTGGGCGGCGATCTTGTGCGCCTCGACCAGGCGGATGCGCTCGCCGCGCTGGTGGGCCGGGTTGTACCCGCCCTCCTCGTAGCGCAGGGTGATGCCGGCCTGGGCGGCCAGCCGCTCGACCGCCTCCGAGAAGGAGAGGTGGTCCACCTTCATCACGAAGGTGAGGGTGTCGCCGCCCTCCTGGCAGCCGAAGCAGTGGAAGAGTCCCTTGCTGGGGCTGACCTGGAAGGACGGCGACTTCTCGTCGTGGAACGGGCACAGGCCCTTGAGGTTGCCGCCGCCCGCGTTGCGCAGCTGGAGGTACTCGGAGACCACGGCGTCGATCGGGACCGCGTCCCGAACCGCCTTCACGTCCTCGTCGTTGATCCGTCCTGCCACGGATGAATTCTACGGGGGTGGTGTGACAGTCCCCGCGCGCGCGGAGCTCACGGGGCGAGGCTGTCGAGGGGTACGTGCGGGTCGGCCAGCGCGTCGAGGTCCACCGGCGCACCGGCCCGGATCAGTTTCTGGATGGGTTCTGTGACATCCCACACGTTCACGTTCATCCCGGCGAGCACGTGGCCCTGACGCACCCAGAACGCGATGAACTCGCGCTTTCCGGCGTCGCCGCGGATCACCACCTCGTCGTACGACCCCGGCGGCGCCCACCCGCTGTACTCCATGCCCAGGTCGTACTGGTCGGTGAAGAAGTAGGGCACCCGGTCGTAGGTGACGTCCTTGCCGAGCATCGCGCGGGCGGCGGCCGGGCCGCCGTTCAGCGCGTTCGCCCAGTGCTCGACGCGCAGCCGGGTGCCGAACAGGGCGAGCGGGAAGGACGCGACGTCACCGGCGGCGTAGATGTCGGGGTCGGAGGTGCGCAGCCGCTCGTCGACGACGATGCCGCCGCCGTGTGCCCGGTCGGCGATCTCCAGTCCCGCCGCCTCCGCGAGGCCGGTGCGGGGAGCCGCGCCGATCGCCGCGAGGACGTCGTGCGCCGGGTGCTCCTCGCCGTCGTCGGTGCGGGCGGCGAGGACCATGCCGTCCTGGCCGACGATCTCGGTGAGCTGGACGCCGAAGTGGAAGCGGACGCCGCGCTCGCGGTGCAGCTCGGCGAAGACGTTGCCCAGCTCGGGCCCGAGGGCGCCGTGCAGCGGGGTCGGGGCCGGTTCGATCACCGTGACCTCGGCGCCGTACTCGCGTGCCGCCGCCGCGACCTCCAGACCGATCCAGCCGGCGCCGGCGATCACGATGTGGCCGTTGTCCCGGCCGAGGGAGGTCAGTACGCCCTTGAGGCGCTCGGCGTGGGCGAGCCGGCGCAGGTGGTGGACGCCGGCGAGGTCGGTGCCGGGGATGTCGAGGCGGCGGGGTTCGGCGCCGGTGACGATGAGCAGTTTGTCGTAGCGGACGAGGGTGCCGTCGTCTCCGAAGCGGACGGTCTTCGCCGTACGGTCGATGCGGTCGACGGTCTGGCCGAGGTGCAGCTCGATGTCGTTCCGCGCGTACCAGGCGGGCTCGTGCACGAAGACGCTGTCGCGCTCCTCCTTGCCGAGCAGGTAGCCCTTGGAGAGCGGGGGGCGCTCGTAGGGGTGGTCGCGCTCGTCGCAGATCAGTATCACCCGGCCGGTGAAGCCCTCCGCACGGAGCGTCTCCGCCGCCTTGGCGCCGGCCAGGCCGCCTCCGACGATGACGAATGTCTGATCCGCGTCGACCACTTGATGCCTCCTCGTAAGGGTGCCGCCACATGCGAGCGTCCCGCACCCGGCGTGCTGCGGGAAGAGGGAGTGACCCGATCAGGCCAGCCCGGGTCACATTCCGCTCAGATATGCCCTGTCAGTCTGGCGTGCAGGGAGCGGGCCGAGGCGTCCGTGAGGGAGGCGATCTGGTCCACGATCACCCGCTTGCGCGCCAGGTCGCCGGGTGCCGCGTCGAACAGGGCGCGGAACTGCGGGTCGAGGCCCTCGGGCGCGCGGGCGGTGAGGGCCTCGGCCAGTTCCGCGACGATCACCCGCTGGTCGGCGCGCAGCAGTTCCTGCTCGGCGCGCTGCATGACGTACCGGTCGGCGACCGCCTTGAGCACCGCGCACTCCATGCGGGTCTCGCGGGGTACGACGAGTTCGGCGCCGTACCGGGTGAGCCGGCCGGTGCCGTACGCGGCGCGCGTGGCGCCCTCGGCGGCCAGGCAGAACCGGCCGATGAGCTGGCTGGTGGCGTCCTTGAGGCGGGCCTGCGCGACCGCCGTGCCGTCGTAGCCGTGCGGCCACCAGTCCTGGTCCTGGAGGCGGTCGAGGGCCGCGGCGAGCTCGGCCGGGTCGGTGCCGGCGGGGACGTAGCGGCCGAGGGCGACCTCGAACACGGCCTGCCGCTCGGGTTCGGCGTGCAGGCAGTCGGGGTCGATGTGGCCGGCGTGCAGCCCGTCCTCGACGTCGTGCACCGAGTAGGCCACGTCGTCCGACCAGTCCATGACCTGGGCCTCGAAGCAGGTGCGGGTGCCGGGGGCGTGCGCCCTGACCCAGTCGAAGACCGGGCGGTCGTCCTCGTACACGCCGAACTTCACCGACGCCGGGTCGGTGGGGTGGGCGCCGCGCGGCCAGGGGTACTTGGTGGCCGCGTCGAGGGTGGCGCGGGTGAGGTTGAGGCCGACGGAGCCCTCCGGGGTGAAGCGCTTGGGCTCGATGCGGGTGAGGAGCCGCAGGGACTGGGCGTTGCCCTCGAAGCCGCCGCAGTCCGCGGCGAACAGGTTCAGCGCCTGTTCGCCGTTGTGCCCGAAGGGCGGGTGGCCGAGGTCGTGGGCGAGGCAGGCCGCCTCGACCAGGTCGGGGGCGCAGCCGAGGGCCAAGCCCAGCTCCCGTCCTACCTGCGCGCATTCCAGGGAGTGGGTGAGCCGGGTGCGGGGGCTGGCGTCCCAGGCCCGGGTGCGGGTGCCCGGGGTCACCACCTGGGTCTTGCCGGCGAGGCGGCGCAGGGCGGCCGAGTGCAGGATGCGGGCGCGGTCGCGCTGGAAGGCGGTGCGGCCGGGGCGCTTGTCGGGCTCCGGCGCCCAGCGGTCGGCCGACGCCGGGTCGTACGCCGGGGCGGATGCGGTGCCGGTGACTGCTGCGGTGCCTGCGGTGCCTGCGGTGCCTTCCATGCCTCGACAGTAAGCGGCGCCGGTGACATTCGGGGTGCGACCGGGTACCCACCGGGGTGCCGGACGCCGAGGACCCGGTGCCGGACACCGGGTACCGGAGGTCCCGGCCCGGCCGCTCCGGCGGTGCAGGATCAGGCAGGCCATCCGCCCAGCGGACCGAGACGCCCCACGCACGCCGTACCACGCGGGATCAGGCGGCTTCTGTGTGCGGGGTGGTGAGGGCGCGGTCGTAGCGGTGCAGGATCAGGCCGCCCGGCGGCGGACGGTCGCCGCGCGGGCGGGACGACCCGGTGCGCGCGCTGCCGCGAGGGAACCGGCGGCCTCCGCGGTGCCGCGGGCACGGCGGTGCACGATCGGACCGGCCGGCGCCGAAACGGTCGCCGCGCGGAATCAGGCGGCTTCTGTGTGCGGGGTGGTGAGGGCGCGGTCGTAGCGGTGCAGGATCAGGCCGCCCGGCGGCGGACGGTCGCCGCGCGGGCGGGACGACCCGGTGCGCGCGCTGCCGCGAGGGAACCGGCGGCCTCCGCGGTGCCGCGGGCACGGCGGTGCACGATCGGACCGGCCGGCGCCGAAACGGTCGCCGCGCGGAATCAGGCGGCTTCTGTGTGCGGGGTGGTGAGGGCGCGGTCGTAGCGGTGCAGGATCAGGCCGCCCGGCGGCGGACGGTCGCCGCGCGGGCGGGACGACCCGGTGCGCGCGCTGCCGCGAGGGAACCGGCGGCCTCCGCGGTGCGGTGAAGCCGCGGGCACGGCGGTGCACGATCGGACCGGCCGGCGCCGAAACGGTCCCCGCGCGGGATCAGGCGGCTTCTGTGTGCGGGGTGGTGAGGGCGCGGTCGTAGCGGTGCAGGATCAGGCGGGCCATCGCCGGGTGGTCGCCGAGGGGGGCGGAGGCGATCCAGGGGGCCGCCGCCGCGCACTGGGTGGCGAAGCGGCCGGGGGCGGTGAAGCAGGACGCGACCGCCACCCGGTGCCGGCCGCGGGCCGCCAGCGTGCGCAGGGCCGCCTCGACGGTCGGTGCGGCGGCGGAGGCGTACGCGGGGACCACGGGCACGCCGAGGCGGTCGGCCAGGAGGCGGGCGGTGCGGGCGGTGTCGGCCGCCGACTCGGGGTCGCGGGAGCCCGCAGCGGCCAGGACGACCGCGCTCGTGCGGCGGACGGCCGGGTCGGGGTCGGGCTGCCAGCCGGCCTCGGTCAGGCGGTCGTACAGGGTCTCGACGAGGAGCGGGTGCGGGCCGAGCGGGGCGGCCACGCGGGTGCGGCCGGCCGCGGCGGCGGCCATGGCGGGGATGTCCTGCTTGACGTGGTAGCCGCGGCCGAGGAGGAGGGGGACGAGGACGGCGGGGCTGTACCCGAGCGCGGCGAGGGTGTCCGGGAGCAGCGGCTCGTTCAGCTCGATGTGCCCCAGGTGGACGGAGAGGCCGGGGCGCAGCTCGCGGACCCGGTCCCGCAGGGCCCCCACCGTGACCGCCGCGCGGGAGTCGCGGCTGCCGTGCGCGACCAGGACGAGGGCGGGCGGGGTCGGGCGGCGGCGGCCGACCGGGGAGACGAGCCGGAGCCGGCCGGCCAGCTGGCTGCTGATGCTGTCCATGAGGTGCGCCGTGCTTTCGAGGTGGTGGAGGGACTCGGAGCGGGGAGGGTGCGACGCCGTCATGGAAGGATCCTGGCGGGCCGAGGTTGCGGCCCCGTTGCCGGGCCGTCACGGGTGTTTTCCGTGGCTTCACGGTGCGCGGATGCGGGACGTGAGGTGAACCGGTCCGGTGGTGGGGGCGTCCTCCCCGGTGGGAACCGATCACTTTCTCCGGGGGACGCCATGAAGATCCGTCGACCGCGGCTGCCGCGCACCCGCGCCGGGCAGCGGCGGCTGGTGCAGTCGGTGATGGCCGCGTGCGTGCTGGCGCTGCTGCCGGCGACCTGGCTGTACGTGTCCACGGCGGACCGGCTGCGGACGACGGCGGACGCGCCGCGCACACCGGTGGCGGTGGTGTTCGGCGCCGGGCTGTGGAACGGGGAGCCGTCGCCGTACCTCGCGCACCGGCTGGACGCGGCGGCGAAGCTGTACCGGGCGAGCCGCATCGAGGTCGTCCTGGTCACCGGCGACAACAGCCGCGAGGACTACGACGAGCCCGACGCGATGCGCGCCTACCTCACCCGGCACGGGGTGCCGGGCACGAGGATCGTCAGCGACTACGCCGGATTCGACACCTGGGACTCCTGTGTGCGGGCCCGGAAGATCTTCGGGGTGGACCGGGCCGTGCTGATCAGTCAGGACTTCCACATCCGGCGGGCGGTGGCGCTGTGCGAGGCCGCGGGGATCGACTCGTACGGGGTCGGGGTCGCCGCCAAGCACGACGTGACCTGGTACTACGGCGGCACGCGCGAGGTCTTCGCGGCGGGCAAGGCGGCGCTGGACGCGGTGCTCCGCCCGGACCCGCGGTTCCTGGGCCCGAAGGAGCGGGGCGTGAGCCGGGCGCTGGCGGCCGGCCGGTGACCCGCACCGCCGGGCCGGCGGGGTGCGCGGGGCGGCCCTCACGGTGGCCGATCGGGCGCGGGGAGGTGACCGTCCCGGCGGTGTAACCGGGGACGGGCACGGCCCGTAACACGGTCCGCGCAGGCTGGGCGGCATGGAGAACACCTCGACGCCCACCCACTGCCCGTACTGCGCCCTGCAGTGCGGGATGACGGTCAGGCCCCTGCCGCAGGGGGGCGCCGAGGTCTCCGAGCGGCCGGACTTCCCGGTCAACCGGGGGGCGCTGTGCGGCAAGGGCCGTACGGCCGCCCAGGTACTGTCGCCCGCGGTGCGGCTGACCACTCCGCTGGTGCGGTCGGGCGGGCGGCTGGTGGAGGCGGGCTGGGGCGAGGCGCTGGACCTGATCGCGGACCGGCTCGGACGGACGCGGCGGGAGCACGGCGCCGACGCGCTCGGGGTGTTCGGCGGGGGCGGGCTCACCAACGAGAAGGCGTACGCGCTCGGCAAGTTCGCGCGGGTGGTGCTCGGTACCTCGCAGATCGACTACAACGGGCGCTTCTGCATGTCCTCGGCCGCGGCCGCGGGGACGAGGGCGTTCGGGCTCGACCGCGGGCTGCCGTTCCCGCTGGAGGACGTCCCGAGGACCGGGTGCGTGATCCTCGTCGGCTCGAACCTGGCCGAGACCATGCCGCCGTCGCTGCGCTTCTTCACCGAGCTGCGGGAGAACGGCGGCACGCTGATCGTCGTCGATCCGCGCCGTACCAGGACCGCCGAGCAGGCCGATCTGCATCTCGCGCCGCGCCCCGGCACCGATCTCGCCCTCGCCCTGGGGCTGCTGCACCTGGTGGTCGCCGAGGGGCGGACGGACGAGCGGTTCGTCCGGGAGCGGACCACCGGCTGGGAGGAGGCCCGGGCGGCGGCGATGGCGCACTGGCCGGAGTACGTGGAACGGATCACGGGGGTGTCCGTTCCCGAGCTGCGGCAGGCGGTGCGCATGTTCTGCGAGCCCGAGTCGGCGATGGTGCTCACCGCGCGCGGGCCCGAGCAGCAGGCGAAGGGCACGGACACGGTGGGCGCGTGGATCAACCTGTGCCTGGCGACCGGCCGGGCGGGCCGCCCGCTGTCCGGGTACGGCTGCCTGACCGGGCAGGGCAACGGGCAGGGCGGCCGGGAACACGGCCAGAAGGCCGACCAGTTGCCCGGCTACCGCAAGCTGGACGACCCGGTGGCCCGGCGGCACGTGGCCGGGGTGTGGGGCGTGGACCCGGACAGCCTGCCGGGGCCCGGGCGCAGCGCCTACGAACTCCTCGACGCGCTCGGCACGGACATCCGGGCCCTGCTGCTGATGGGCTCGAACCCGGTGGTGTCGGCGCCGCACGCGGCCCATGTCGAGGAGCGGCTGCGCTCCCTGGACTTCCTCGCGGTGGCGGACGTGGTGCTGTCGGAGACGGCGGAGCTGGCGGACGTGGTGCTGCCGGTGACGCAGTGGGCGGAGGAGACGGGCACCACGACCAGCCTGGAGGGCAGGGTGCTGCTGCGCCGGCGGGCGGTCGCTCCCCCGCCGGGTGTGCGCAGCGACCTGTTCGTCCTGCACGAGCTGGCCGGCCGGCTCGGGGTGGAGAAGGGCTTCCCCACCGACACGGAGGAGGTCTTCGGCGAGCTGCGCCGGGCGAGCGCGGGCGGCCCGGCCGACTACTCGGGCATCACCTACCGCCGCCTCGTGGAGGAGAACGGGGTCTTCTGGCCGTGCCCGGAGACTCCTGAGGTCCATGAGGTTTCCGGGGGGCATGAGGGGCCGGAGGCTCGTGAGGCGCCGACGGGCCAGGCGGGGCTGAGGGGACCGGTGGGTGAAGGGCCGGAGGGTCCTGAGTCGCTGGAGGCTCGCGAGGCGTCGGCGGGCCACGCGGGACTGACAGGGCCGGAAGGCCAGGCGCGGCCGGAGGCCCGTGAGGCGTCGTCGGGCCACGCGGGACTGACGGGGCCGGAGGATCATCGGCCGGAGGCTCGCGAGGCGTCGACGGGCCACGCGGGACTGACGGGGCCGGAAGGCCAGGCGCGGCCGGAGGCCCGTGAGGCGTCGTCGGGCCGGACGGGACTGACGGGACCGGAAGGCCAGGCGCGGCCGGAGGCCCGCGAGGCGTCGGCGGGCCACGCGGGACTGAAGGGACCGGAAGGCCAGGCGCGGCCGGAGGCTCACGAGGCGTCGTCGGGCCGGGCGGGACTGACGGGACCGGAAGGCCATGCGCGGCCGGAGGCTCGTGAGGCGCAGGGGTCCCGGCGCGGCCGGCCGGGGCCGCCGTGCATCCCGGCACGCCGCGGCTGTTCCTTGACCGTTTCGCGACGCCCGACGGCCGGGCCCGGTTCGTCGCCGTGGCCCACCGGGCGGCGGCCGAGGAACCGGACGGCGCGTACCCGCTGCTGCTGACCACCGGCCGGGTGGTGGCGCAGTACCAGTCGGGGGCGCAGACCCGGCGGGTGGCGGAGCTGAACGCGGCGGCCCCCGGCCCGTTCGTGGAACTGCATCCGCGCCTCGCCGCCCGGCTGGGGGCGGCGGAGGGCGACCGGCTCGCGGTGGTCTCCCGGCGGGGCCGGGCGGTGGCGCCCGCGCGGATCACCACCGCCATCCGTCCGGACACCGTCTTCATGCCCTTCCACTGGCCCGGCGAGGGCCGCGCCAACACCCTCACCAACCCCGCGCTGGATCCGACGTCCCGGATGCCGGAGTTCAAGTCGTGCGCGGTGCGGGTGGAGGTCCTGGGACCTGAGGAGTAGGCCGGTTCGGTCTCCGGGCCGGTGCGGGGCCGGGGGGGCACGCGTAGATTCGCGGTATGTCCGACCGGGAGAAGTTCGACCTCGACGCCTATCTGGAGCGCATCGGCTGGGCGGGCGGCGCACGGGCCGACCTGGCGACGCTGCGCGGGGTGCATCTGGCGCACGCCCTGGCGCTGCCCTTCGAGAACCTGGACCCGGTGTCCGGCAGGGTCCCGTCGCTGGAACCCGCCGACGTGGTGGCCAAGATGGTCCACGGGCGGCGCGGCGGCTACTGCTACGAGCACAACACCCTGCTGCGGCTGGCGCTGGAGGCGCTCGGTTTCCGGGTGACCCCGCTGGCGGGCCGGGTGGTGCTGGGGGCGGACACCCCGGAGAGCCGGCCGCGTACGCACGCGATGCTCCGGGTCGAGGTGCCGGGCGAGCCGCTGCCGTATCTGGCCGATGTCGGTTTCGGGGCGATCGGGGCGCTGCTGGCGCCGGTGCCGCTGACCGTCGGCGAGGAGTTCGAGGACGGCGGACGCCGGCACCGCTTCACGCGCCTGCCGCACGAGGGGCCGCTGGAACTGTGGGCGTTGCAGGCGTACGACGGGGTGGCGCGGGACTGGGTGAGCCAGTACGCGTTCACGCTGGAGCCGTTCACGGCCGCCGACTTCGAGGTGTTCAACTGGCACGTCGGCAGCAACCCGCGCTCCCCGTTCACCCGCCGGCCGTACCTTCAGCGGACCACCGCCGAGCGTCATCTCGCCCTGGACGGAGCCCGGTTGACGGAGACCCGCGCCGACGGCACGGTGGCCGTGCGCGAGCTGGCCGGCGAGGCGGAGGCACGGCGCGTGGTGGCGGAGGAGTTCGGGATCGAGGTGCCCGAGGGGCTGGAGCTGCTGGGCCGGCTCAGCGGCGGCTGAGCCAGTCGCCGCCCTCGATACGGGTGCCGCGGGCGCGCAGCCGGGCGGCCACCCTCGGGGCGGCCAGGTAGACCCAGGCGCGGACGGTACCGCCGTCGGCGCGCACGACGTCCCGGGCGACGCGCAGGTACAGGTTGTGCGGGTCGCCCGGCACGTACTCCTCCAGCCGGTCCAGGGCGGCCAGCAGGTCCGCGTACGCCTCGGGGCGGGCGGTCACCAGTTCTCCCCGCACCTCGTCACCGGGCCGCTCGACGGCGTACGGGTAGCCGGGGCCGTCGTACAGCACGGCGCCCGGGAGGCGGCCCGGTTCCTCCGCCGAGGTCCGGCCGCGCAGGAAGAGATCGTGGTTCGCCTCGCCGGGGCGGAGGGTGCCGTACACGAAGAAGGGGAGCGGCTCGGGGTCCTCAGTGATCACGGAAACGATTCTGTACCCCCGCCGCCTCCCCACACATCTCCATGAACGCCCTATGGACATGACATGTCATGGCCCCTTAAATCTCAGGGGTTGCCAGCGCCACCCCCACCTCCAACCTGGCGCCTCCCCAAGGAGACTGATGAGCCGGATACGTCAGCACGTCCGAGGAACCCGTCGTCTCGCCACCACCGGTGTCGCCGTCGGCACGGCGGCCCTGATGGTCACCGCTCTCGCCCCCGCCGCCCACGCCGACGGCAGACCGACCCGGGCCACCGCGATCCAGAACGCGGCCTCGGCCCTGCTCGCCCACGCCGCCGGCCTCGGCCTCACCTCCGCCGAGGACACCAGCGTGCGGGACGTGATCGTGGACAAGGACGGCACCCAGCACGTCCGTTACGACCGCACCTACCACCGACTGCCCGTGCTGGGCGGTGACTTCGTCGTCCACCTGACGGCGGACGGCGGCTACCGCAGCGCCGACCGGGCGACCCGCGGCCGGATATCCCTGGCCTCGGTGGTCCCGAAGATCTCCGGCCAGAAGGCCGCCGACCTCGCGGTGAACGCCCTGCGCGCGGCCAACCTCGGCGAGAAGCTGAAGCAGGTGAAGGCCAAGCCGCAGCTGGTGGTCGACGCCCTGCACGGCGCGCCGAGGCTCGCCTGGCGCACCGACGCCGCCGGCCTCGACTCGCTCGGCAACCCGGTCGGCCGCACCGTGCTGACCGACGCGCGCACCGGCGCCCGGATCGACGCGTGGGACACCATCGAGACGGCCACCGGCGACGGCAAGTCCCTGTACGGCGGCACCGTCGCGCTGGAGACCACCCAGTCGGGATCGGCGTACCAGCTCAAGGACCCGACCCGCGGCAACACCTACACCGGTGACGCGGCCAACAAGACCGACCTGTGCATCTTCGGCATCTGCTTCAGCCGCGCGCCCGCGACCCTGTTCACGGACGCCGACAACCACTGGGGCACCGGCACCACCGCCGACCGCTCCTCGGCCGCCGTCGACGCCCAGTACGGCACGAACGAGACCTGGGACTACTACAAGAACGTCCACGGCCGCAACGGCATCGCGGGCGACGGCAAGGGCAGTTACAACCGCGTCCACTACGGCAACAACTACAACAACGCGTTCTGGGACGACAGCTGCTTCTGCATGACGTACGGCGACGGGGACGGGACCACCTTCGGCCCGCTGGTCGCCCTCGACGTCGCCGGGCACGAGATGACCCACGGCGTGACGTCCAAGTCGGCCGCGCTGACCTACTCGGGCGAGTCCGGCGGCCTGAACGAGGCCACCTCCGACATCCTCGGCACGATGGTCGAGTGGTACGCGAACAACTCCTCCGACACCGGTGACTACCTCATCGGCGAGAAGATCGTCCGCTCCGGCTTCGGCAAGACCGCGCTGCGCTACATGGACAAGCCGTCGAAGGACGGCAACTCGGCCGACTACTGGAGCAGTTCGGTCGGCAACCTCGACGTCCACTACTCCTCGGGCGTCGCCAACCACTTCGCGTACCTCCTCGCCGAGGGCAGCGGCGCGAAGACCATCAACGGCGTTTCCTACGACTCGCCGACCGCCAACGGCTCCACCGTCACCGGCATCGGCCGGGACAAGGTCGGCAAGATCTGGTACCGGGCGCTGACGGTCTACATGACCTCCTCGACGAACTACGCGGGGGCCAGGACCGCCACCCTCAACGCGGCCAAGGACCTCTACGGCGCGGGGAGCGCCGAGTACAACGCGGTGGCCGCCGCGTGGAGCGCGGTCAACGTCAACTGATCCGTCGCCGACGACACGAGGCCGGTGCCCCCGCGGGCACCGGCCTTCGGTGTCCCCCGGCCTTCGGCGTCCCCCGGCCGGCGGGCGGGTGCCCGGCCGGTCCCGGGCGCCCGCGGAGGCGTGGTCCTGTTCCCTTGACGCCCCGTCACCCGTTCACCGGCGCCCACCGCTCCATTCGTGTGCTTTTCATACCGCAACCTCCCGAAGCCCCCGCCCACGCCCGTGACCTGCCCGAACCCCGGAAGCGCTAGCCCGTACGGGGGGCTCGGCCGACACCCGTTCTCCGCAATCCCCGGCGTTCTCCCGGGAAGCGGACGGGCCCCCGAGCCACTTACCTCGGAAGGGCACGAGTCGGACAAGCTTCGGGGAGCACCATGCGCCGCACCGCCCGTCTGCTGACCGGTACCGCTCTCGCCTTGGCAGCCGCGGCACCCGCCCACGCCGCCGGCACCGGCAGCCTGGACGTGTACCCCTCGACGGTCGCGCCGGGTGCCCAGGTCACCGTGAACACCGCCGCGTGCGGCGACAAGGGCTCCGCGACCGGGGACGCGGGCGCGGTCGGCGCCGGCACCTTCACGCTGGCGCCCAGCACCCACGAGGGCGAGGCGATCGGCCAGTTCAAGGTGCCGGAGAGCGCGCAGCCGGGGACGTACGAGATCGTCGCCAAGTGCGCGGAGGGCGACCGGCAGATGAAGGGCGACCTGGTGGTGGCGCTGAGCGCGGCGCACGAGCAGGCGGCCGGCGGCGTGCAGCCGAAAGGAAGCGTGAAGACGGGGGTCGGTGGCGCACTCGGCACCGACCCCGCGCAGACCACGGCGGGTGTGGCGGCTCTGGCCGTCGCCGCCGCGGGCGGTACCTGGCTCCTGCATCGCCGGGCGAGAGGCGACGGGATCTGACGGACACCCTCCGCTGTCCGTCCGCAGGTACCGCAGTCCCACCCCCTCCGGGTCCGATGCCCCTCGCGGCCCGGAGGGGGAGGGCCTTCGGGGGTCCGCCCCCGGGAGAGGGGTTCGCATGCGCACGAGAGCCAGGTTCGACCGGCTCGGCGACACCGCCATAGCCGCGGTCACCGTCGTGGCCCTCGGTTCGGGGGTGTGGCTGCTCGGCGGCGGTGCCGGCGCCCACACCCCACCGCAGCCGTCGGCGGCCGAGGGCCGGCCGGATCCGACGGACGAGCGGCTCGCGGCGCCGGCGCTCGCCCCGTCCCCGCCGACCCGGGTCCGCATCCCCTCGATCCGCGTGAACGCCCCGCTGATGGGCCTGGCCCTCACCCCGTCCGGCAGCCTGGACGCGCCGCCCGCGGCACAGAAGAACCTCGCCGGCTGGTACGAGGCCGGCACCATGCCCGGTGAGACGGGCACCGCGATCCTCGCCGGGCACGTCGACAACACCGACGGCCCCGCCGTCTTCTACGACCTCGGCGCCCTCAGACGCGGCGCCCGCATCGAGGTGGACCGCCGGGACGGCTCCGTGGCCGTGTTCACGGTGGACGCGGTCGAGGTGTACTCCGCCCGCGACTTCCCCGACGAGAAGGTCTACGGCGCCGCCGCCCGCCCCGAACTCCGCGTCATCACCTGCGGCGGCGGCTATTCGAGAGCCACCGGCTACCAGGGCAACGTGGTCGTCTTCGCCCACCTCACCGGCTCCCGCTGACCTCTCGGCCGACTCGCCGCCGGTCATCCGCCGACCGCACCCCCGACCCGCACCGCCGCCCTCATCGCCGCCCTCACCGCCGAGGGGGCGCCGCGCGGTCAGGCGACCCACTGCTCGTAGGCCAGGTTCGTCACCAGGGCGAGGACGACCGTCAGCAGGACCACCCGGACGAAGCCGCTGCCGCGCTTGAGCGCGGTGCGGGCGCCGAGCGTGCCGCCCGCCAGGTTGAAGACGGCGAGCAGCAGCGCGAGACGCCACAGCACCGTGCCCTGCCAGGCGAACATGGCCAGGGCGCCCGCGTTGGTGCAGCAGTTGACGATCTTCGCGGTGGCGGAGGCGCTGACCAGGTCGAGGCGCAGGACCGCGGTCAGCGCGAGGACCAGGAACGTGCCGGTGCGGGGGCCGATCAGGCCGTCGTAGAAGCCGATGCCCAGGCCGGCCAGGCCGATCGCGGCGAGCTTGCGGCGCCGGCCGGCGGGGCCCAGGGCCGGGGCGGTGCCGAAGGCGGGGCGCAGGATCACGAAGGCGGCCACCCCGAGCAGCACCACCATGATCACCGGCTTGAGGACCTCCGTGCTCATCCCGGCCGCGAAGAACGCGCCCGCCGAGGAACCCGCCAGCGCGGCGAAGCCGATGCGCACGGCCGTGCCGACGTCCACCGGCGCCCGGCGGGCGTAGGTCACGGCGGCGCCCGTGGTGCCGACGATCGCGATCGCCTTGTTGGTGCCCAGCGCCGCGGCGGCCGGGGTGGCCGAGGGCAGGCCCAGCAGCAGGGCCGGCAACAGCAGCAGTCCGCCCCCGCCGACCACCGCGTCGATCCAGCCGGCCGCGAGGGAGGCCACACAGAGCAGGGCGACGACGGCCACGGGTATGTCGGGCATGATCGCGACCCTAGGCAGAGGATGCGTGTGCCGTCCATGTATCTGAGCGGCTTCTGAGGCTGGGCGGCCGGTCCCGGCACCCCACCGCCCGCAGCCGAGCGCCCCCGGTCCCTCACAACCCCCGCCCGCCGAGCACTCCCGGTCCCTCACACCCCCCGCCGCCGGCCGCTGAGGGCAGCGTTCCTGCTGGGAAACAGAGGTGATGCTGCCGGGAAACGTCGGGGCCGCACGCTCGGGACATGACCTCGAAAACGCGTGTGGTGGTGATCGGCGCCGGCCTCGCGGGCGTACGGCTCGCCCGGCGGCTCGGCGACCTGGGCACGCCCGCGCTGCTGGTCGGCGAGGAGGAACACGCGCCCTACAACCGGGTGCTGCTCGCCGAGGTGCTGGCCGGCCGGTACGCCCCCGAGGTGATCGGCCTGCCGGCACCGGAGGGCCTGCTGCGCGCCCGGGTCACCGGGATCGACCGGGCCGCCCGGACCGTCGACTGCGCCGACGGCACCCGGATCGCCTACGACACGCTGGTCCTGGCCACCGGCTCCAACCCGGTGCTGCCACCGCTGCGCGGCCTGTTCACCGCCGGCCAGCAGCTGCCCGAGGGCGTCCACGCGTTCCGCACCATGGACGACTGCCTGGGGCTGGCCAAGGCGGTCCGGCCGGGGCTGCGCGCCGTCGTCATCGGCGGCGGGCTGCTGGGGTCTCCGCCGCCCGGGCGCTCGCCGTGCGCGGCGCCCAGGTGGTCCTCGCCCAGCAGGCCGAACGCCTCATGGAACGCCAGCTGGACCCGGACGCCTCCCGGCTGGTGCGACGGCACCTGACCGACCTCGGCGTCGAGGTGCACACCGAGTGCCGGGTGCGGGACGTGCGCTGCGTCGCCGGCGCGGTCCGCTCCGTGGATCTGGCCGACGGGTACGCCCTCGACGCCGACCTCGTCGTGGTCACCTGCGGGGTGCGCCCGCGCACCGGCCTGGCGGAGCAGGCGGGCCTCACCGTCCGCAAGGGCGTCGTCGTGGACGACGAGCTGCGCACCTCCGACCCGCACATCCACGCCGTCGGCGACTGCGCCCAGCACGACGGCACGGTCTACGGCCTGGCCGCCCCCGCGCTGGAACAGGCCGACGCGCTCGCCGGGCTGCTCGCGGGCCCGGCCGGCGCCCGCTACCGCGGCACCCGTTCCCTGACCCGGCTGACCCTCACGGGCCCGGGCTCCCCCTTCGACCTCGCCGCGTTCGGCGAGACCGAGGCCCGCCCCGGCGACGACGTGGTGCGGCTCGCCGACGCCACCCGGGGCACCTACCGCAAGGTCGTCGTCCGCGACGACCGGCTGGTGGGCGGGGTCCTGGTCGGCGAACTCGGCACCGTCGGCGCGCTCGCCCGCGCCTGGGAGGGAGCAGAGCCGCTCCCGTCCGACGGCGGCCCCCTGCTCCACCTGCTCACCAACGACGGAGGCTCCTGATGTCCACGACCGCACCCGCCGGGGACCGTCCCACGATCGTGCTCGTCGGGCACGGCATGGTCGGCCAGCGCTTCCTCGAAGCACTCGCCGAGCGCGGCCTGACCGCCACGCACCGCGTGGTCGTGCTGTGCGAGGAGCCCCGCCCGGCCTACGACCGCGTGCAGCTGACCTCGTACTTCTCGGGTCGGACGCCCGACGACCTCTCCCTGACCGACGAGGAGTTCCTCACGGCCCACGGCATCGAGCTGCGCCTCGGGGACCCGGCGGAGACGATCGACCGCGAGGCCCGCGAGGTCACCGCGCGCTCCGGGCGCGTCGTCGGCTACGACGTCCTGGTGCTGGCCACCGGCTCCTACCCGTTCGTCCCGCCGGTGCCGGGCAGGGACGCGGCCGGCTGCTTCGTCTACCGGACCATCGAGGACCTGCTCGCCATCGAGGAGTACGCGCGGACCCGGGCCGTCACCGGCGCCGTGGTCGGCGGCGGCCTGCTCGGCCTGGAGGCCGCCGGGGCCCTGAACGGCCTCGGACTGGCCACCCACATCGTGGAGTTCGCGCCCCGGCTGATGCCGGTGCAGGTCGACGACGGCGGTGGCGCGGCGCTGCTGCGGACCATCGAGGGCATGGGCCTGACCGTGCACATCGGCACGGGCACCCAGGAGATCGTCACCGGGACCGACGGCGCCGTCACCGGCATGAAGCTGTCGGACGGTTCCGAACTCGCCGTCGACATGGTCGTGTTCAGCGCCGGCGTCCGCCCCCGCGACCAGCTCGCGCGGGACTGCGGTCTGCCGGTCGGCGAGCGCGGCGGCATCACCGTCGACGAGCGCTGCCGCACCCTCGCCGACCCGCGCGTGTTCGCGATCGGCGAGTGCGCGCAGGCGGCGGACGGCCGGGTGTACGGCCTCGTGGCGCCCGGCTACGAGCAGGCGGAGACGGCCGCCGCCGCGATCGCCCGGGACGAGGCGTCCTTCACGGGCGCCGACCTGTCCACCAAACTGAAGCTGCTCGGCGTGGACGTGGCCTCCTTCGGCGACGCGCACGGCACCACCGGCGACTGCCTGGACGTCGTCTACTCCGACTCCCGCGCGGGCCTGTACAAGAAGCTGGTCATCGGGGCGGACGGCACCCTGCTCGGCGGCATCCTGGTCGGCGACGCCGAGGCCTACGGCACCCTGCGCGCGCTCACCGGATCCGTCCCGCCCGTCTCCCCCGAGTCCCTCGTCCTGCCCGCCGGAGCCGCCCCGGGAGCGGCGCTCGGCCCGTCCGCGCTGCCGGACGACGCGATCATCTGCTCCTGCCACAACGTCAGCAAGGGCACGATCCGCGGCGCGGTCACCGAGCACGCGTGCACCACCGTGCCCGAGGTGAAGAAGTGCACCAAGGCCGGTACCGGATGCGGCAGTTGCGTCAAGGTGCTCGGGCAGCTGGTCACCGCCGAGCTGGAGGCCGCGGGCGTCGAGGTCGACAAGGGGCTGTGCGGCTGCTTCGACCGGACCCGCGAGGAGCTGTACGAGATCGTCCTCGCCCTGCGCGTCACCTCGTACCAGGACCTGCTGGACCGCTACGGCCGCGAGGGCGCCCGGGGCGGCGACGGCTGCGAGGTCTGCAAGCCGGCCGTCGGCTCGATCATCGCCTCCCTCGCGCCCACGATCGGCGCGAGCGGCTACGTCCTGGAGGGCGAGCAGGCAGCCCTCCAGGACACCAACGACCACTTCCTAGCCAACCTGCAGAAGAACGGCTCGTACTCGGTGGTGCCGCGCATCCCCGGCGGCGAGATCGCGCCCGAGAAACTGATCGTGATCGGGGAGATCGCCCGGGACTTCGGCCTCTACACGAAGATCACCGGCGGCCAGCGGATCGACATGTTCGGTGCGCGGGTCGAGCAACTGCCGCTGATCTGGGCGCGCCTGGTGGACGCGGGCTTCGAGTCCGGGCACGCCTACGGCAAGTCGCTGCGCACGGTGAAGTCCTGCGTCGGGCAGACCTGGTGCCGCTACGGCGTGCAGGACTCGGTCCGCATGGCGATCGACCTGGAGCTGCGCTACCGGGGGCTGCGCTCCCCGCACAAGCTGAAGTCGGCGGTCTCCGGGTGCCAGCGCGAGTGCGCCGAGGCCCGGTCCAAGGACTTCGGCGTGATCGCCACCGCGGGCGGCTGGAACCTCTATGTCGGCGGCAACGGCGGCGCCACCCCGCGCCACGCCGACCTGCTCGCCCAGGACCTGTCCGACGCCGAACTGGTGCGCCTGATCGACCGGTTCCTGATGTTCTACATCCGCACCGCCGACCGCCTGGAGCGCACCTCGGCCTGGCTGGAGCGGATCCCCGGCGGCCTGGACCACGTACGGGACGTGGTGGTGCACGACTCGCTCGGCATCTGCGCGGAGCTGGAGTCCCTGATGGCCGCGCACGTCGCGCACTACCGCGACGAGTGGGCCGAGACCGTCAACGACCCCGAGAAGCTCGCCCGGTTCGTGTCCTTCGTCAACGCCCCGGACACCCCGGACCCGGTCGTCGCCTTCGTTCCCGAACGCGACCAGATCAAGCCCGACCTGCCGCTGCTGTCGATCGGCATGCGGTCCGCCGAAGACGTCCTGGAAGGAAGCGCCCAGCGATGACCCTGGCCCTCGAGACCACCGACCTGAAGGTCCAGCTCCGGCTTTCCGACGGCTGGTTCACGGTCTGCGACCTCAGCGCGCTCGGCTCCGGCCGCGGAGTGGCCGCGCTGCTGCCGGACGGCCGCCAGGTGGCCCTGTTCCGCGACCGCTCCGACCGCCTGTACGCGATCGACAACCGTGACCCGTTCACCGGCGCGGCCGTCCTCTCACGCGGCCTGACCGGCACCCACCAGGGCCGCCCCTTCGTCGCCTCCCCGCTGCTGAAGCAGCGCTTCGACCTGGCCAGCGGGGCGTGTCTGGACGACGCGTCGGCCCGGGTGACGGCGTACGAGGTGCGCGCGTCCTGAGGCGGTCCCGGCGCCGGGCGGCTCACTCCTTCAGGGCGTCGTAGGACACACCGGTCAGGCGGACCGACTCCGTCCAGAGCCGTCGCGCCACCTCGTCGTCCAGCGTCCAGGGTGCCCGCCAGGACGGTGCGGGCGCGCCGCGCCACATCGCGAACGAGGGGCCGAAGAAGGAGTCGGGCCGTACGCCGGGCGCGGTCGCCACGTACAGCGAGGGCAGCGCGCCGGCCTCGGCCGGCTGGGCGAAGACCCGGTTGGCGGCCTCCATCATCCGCTCGGCGCCCCGGCGCCCTCGGCGCGCGGCCCGGCCGTCTGCAGGTTGGTGGCCGCGTACCCCGGGTGCGCGGCGGTGGCGACGACCTCACCGCCGTGCCGGCCGACCCGCCGGGCCAACTCGTGCGTGAAGAGCAGATTCGCCGTCTTGGACCGGGCGTAGGCGATCCAGCGCCGGTATCCGCGCTCGCTGCCCAGGTCCCGGATGTCGATGTTGGCGAGGGCGTGCAGGAAGCTGGAGACGGTCACGATCCGGGCGCCGGGGGTGGTGAGCAGCCTCGGCAGGAGCAGCCCGGTGAGCGCGAAGTGCCCGAGGTGGTTGACGCCGAACTGCGTCTCGAACCCGTCGGCGGTGGTCCCGTACGGTACGGCCATCAGACCGGCGTTGTTGAGGAGCAGATCGAGCCGGTCGTACGGCAGCCGGTCGGCGAACTCCCGCACGGACGCGAGGTCGGCGAGATCGAGCGGGGCCGGCTCCACCCGGGCTCCGGGCACCTCCGCCGCCACCCGCTCGGCGGCCCGGCCCCCGCGCTCCACGCTCCGGCACGCCAGCACCACCCGCGCCCCCTTACGGGCCAGCTCCCGCGCGGTGACGTACCCGAGCCCACTGTTGGCCCCGGTGACGACGGCCACGCGGCCGACCTGATCGGGAATGTCGGCGGCCGTCCAGCCGGTCATGGCGGGTCCTTCCGGGGGGGGCGGGGGTCAGTGGGCGGGGTCAGCGGGCGGGGGTCAGTGGGCGGGCGGTGGCCGAGTGGGCGCGTGCAGTGGCCGACTGGACGCGAGCCGGAGGGAGTGCGGCGGACGGGCGGTCGGCCGGATGGGCGGGCGGCTGTTGCTGGACGGGGCGGCCAGCGGGCGGCGAGCAATCAGGCGGGCGGGCGGCTGGCTGGACGGACGAGTGACCGCTGGCTGGAGGGCCTGCCGGCGAGCACGCGGGGGCGGGCGAAAAGATCCGGCCACAGCATCTCCCGTGCGGCATCATGACGTCCATGAAGACCCCCCGAAAGGCCGATGCCGCGTAACCGCCCCGGCGCCCTGCGCGCCCCGCAGGGCAGCTTCTCCGCCCGCCCCCGGACCGCTCCCCCACCGCCCCGTGTGCACGGGCTCTCCGCCCGCACCAGCCTCGCCGTGAACCGGGCCGAGGCCGACGTCCTGCATCTGCGCCCCGGCAGCGTGGACAGGGCCCTGCGCCGCTGCGAGGGCTTCCTCGCGGCACCGGGCCAAAGTCCCCTCTACCCGACCGAGGCGTACTGCGCGTCATGCCCCGGCTGCGCGCTGGACGACGTACGGGAAGCCATGAGCCTGCTCGCACAGACGCTGGCCGCGCTGCCACCCCGCCCCAGATCCGAACTGTCCCGGCTGCTCGCGCCGTTGCGCCGCCGCTACCTCGCCCGCACCCTGCCCGACCCCTTCGCCGACCGCACCCTGCCCTGGTGGCACCGCCGCCTGGCCCACGGCGTCGAGGGCTGGTGACGGTCCCGGTCGAGGCGACCGGACGCCCCCGACCACGACGAGGGGCGGCACCCCCGCACAGGGTGCCGCCCCTCTTCTCGTGCGCCGGAGCCGCCGCCGATCGGTCTGAGGGTCGGGGACCGACGGCGGCTCCGGGGTTCGGTGGCCGGGAGGCCTAGCGGTGGTCGCTGCCCTCCGACTGCGTCGCCGCGCGGCCCGCCTCCAGGCGGGCGACCGGGATGCGGAACGGGGAGCAGGAGACGTAGTCGAGTCCGACCTCGTGGAAGAAGTGGACCGACTCCGGGTCGCCGCCGTGCTCGCCGCAGACGCCGAGCTTGAGGTCGGGACGGGTGCGCCGGCCGGCCTCCGCCGCCAGCTTCACCAGGGAGCCGACGCCGTCGCGGTCGATCGTCTCGAAGGGGCTGACGCCGAAGATGCCCTTCTCCAGGTAGGCCGTGAAGAAGCTGGCCTCCACGTCGTCCCGGCTGAAGCCCCACACCGTCTGCGTCAGGTCGTTCGTGCCGAAGCTGAAGAACTGGGCCGCCTCCGCGATCTGACCCGCCGTGAGGGCGGCGCGCGGCAGCTCGATCATCGTGCCGATCGCCAGCTTCAGCTCCGTGCCGGTCGCCGCCTGGACCTCGGCGATGACCTTGTCGGCCTCCTCGCGGACGATCTCCAGCTCCTGGACCGTGCCGACGAGCGGGATCATGATCTCGGCGCGCGGGTCGCCCTTGGCGGCCTTGCGCTCGGCCGCGGCCTCGGCGATCGCGCGGACCTGCATCGTGAACAGGCCCGGGATCACGAGCCCGAGGCGTACACCGCGCAGACCCAGCATCGGGTTCTGCTCGTGCAGGCGGTGGACCGCCTGGAGCAGCCGCAGGTCGTTCTCGTGCGGCTCCTGGCGGGACTCGGCGAGGGCCACCCGGACCGAGAGCTCGGTGATGTCGGGCAGGAACTCGTGCAGCGGCGGGTCGAGGAGACGGATGGTGACCGGCAGGCCGTCCATCGCCTCGAAGAGCTCGACGAAGTCGGTCTTCTGCAGCGGCAGCAGGGACTTCAGGGAGTCCTCGCGCTCCTCCTGCGTGTCCGCGAGGATCAGGCGCTCGACCAGCTCGCGACGGTCGCCGAGGAACATGTGCTCGGTGCGGCACAGGCCGATGCCCTGGGCGCCGAAGCGGCGGGCGCGCAGCGCGTCCTCGGCGTTGTCGGCGTTGGCGCGCACGCGCAGCCGGCGCTTGCGGTCGGCGAAGGCCATCATGCGGTGGACGGCCTCGACCAGCTCGTCGGCGTCGTCGGCGCCCGGGTGCATCCGGCCCTCGAAGTACTCCACGACCGGGGACGGCACGACCGGGACCTCGCCGAGGTAGACCTTGCCCGAGGAGCCGTCGATCGAGATGACGTCGCCCTCCTCGACCACGTGGCCGCCCGGGACGGTCATCCGGCGGCGCTTGGTGTCGACCTCCAGCTCCTCGGCGCCGCAGACACAGGTCTTGCCCATGCCGCGGGCGACGACGGCCGCGTGGGAGGTCTTGCCGCCGCGCGAGGTCAGGATGCCCTCGGCGGCGATCATGCCGTCCAGGTCGTCGGGGTTGGTCTCCCGGCGGACGAGGATGACCTTCTCGCCCGAGCGGGACCACTTCACCGCGGTGTACGAGTCGAAGACGGCCTTGCCGACCGCCGCGCCCGGCGAGGCCGCGATGCCGCGGGCGACCTGCTCGACCTTCGCCTGCTCGTCGAAGCGCGGGAACATCAGCTGCGCGAGCTGGGCGCCCGTCACCCGCTGGAGGGCCTCGGTCTCGTCGATGAGGCCCTGGTCCACCAGCTGCGTGGCGATGCGGAAGGCGGCACCGGCGGTGCGCTTGCCGACGCGGGTCTGGAGCATCCAGAGCTGGCCGCGCTCGATGGTGAACTCGATGTCGCAGAGATCCTTGTAGTGGTTCTCCAGGGTCTCCATGATCTGCATGAGCTGGTCGTACGACTTCTTGTCGATCTGCTCCAGCTCCGCCAGCGGGACCGTGTTGCGGATGCCCGCCACGACGTCCTCGCCCTGCGCGTTCTGCAGGTAGTCGCCGTAGACGCCCTGGTGGCCGGAGGCGGGGTCGCGGGTGAAGGCGACGCCGGTGCCGGAGTCGGGGCCGAGGTTGCCGAAGACCATCGAGCAGACGTTGACGGCCGTGCCCAGGTCGCCGGGGATGCGCTCCTGGCGGCGGTAGAGCTTGGCGCGGTCGGTGTTCCAGGAGTCGAAGACCGCCTTGATGGCGAGGTCCATCTGCTCGCGCGGGTCCTGCGGGAAGTCCCGGCCGGCCTCCTTCTTGACGATCTTCTTGAAGGCGGTGACGAGCTTCTTCAGGTCGGCGGCCTCGAGGTCGGTGTCGACCGTGACCTTCTTGGCCTCCTTGGCCTGGTCGAGGGCCTCCTCGAAGAGCTCGCCGTCGACGCCGAGGACGGTCTTGCCGAACATCTGGATGAGCCGGCGGTAGGAGTCCCACGCGAAGCGGTCGTCGCCCGCCTGCTTGGCCAGGCCCTGCACCGACTTGTCGGACAGGCCGATGTTCAGGACCGTGTCCATCATGCCGGGCATGGAGAACTTGGCGCCCGAGCGGACCGAGACCAGCAGGGGGTCGTCGGCCTGGCCGAGCTTCTTGCCCATCGCCTGCTCGAGGGCGTCGAGGTGCGCACTCACCTCGTCACGCAGTGCCGCGGGCTCCGCACCGCTCTCCAGGTAGACCTTGCAGGCCTCGGTGGTGATGGTGAAGCCGGGAGGGACCGGAAGGCCGAGGTTGGTCATCTCGGCGAGGTTGGCACCCTTGCCACCGAGGAGGTCCTTGAGGTCCTTGTTGCCCTCGGTGAAGTCGTAAACGAACTTCGCTACGTGGGGTTCTTTGTTTTCCGACACGGGTCTCGACTCCTTGAGGCCACGGTGGCTGCCCTGACGGCGAGGAACATACCCAGATCGAAGGTCCGTGGGTACGTCTACTTGTGCGTCATGCGCCTGTAACCACTCGTCCGCCAGTGGATCGAAAGTCAAAGCTTGGCAAGCCCAGGCGGGCTGATGTTTTCACTTCTTGAACGCACGCACCCCCGAAGGGGCACTATTCCGCTCATCTGAGCGACCCTTGACACGACTGATTTCGATCGATGAACGATCAAGGGGTGGCACGGAGTGCCACCCCTTGGAGAAGTGCAGCCGCGCATGATCCGCTCATCTGAGCGCCACCCTTATCAAGGGTGGCGAGAATCACGCTGCCACAGCGGCCCGGATTTCACCATGCGGACGCGGATCCGGGACGGAAACGCAGGGCAAACACGCCTGTCACAGGCGTGCGCCGCGGAGGTGGCCCGGCGCGGTCACACGCCCATGGCCGCCAGCCGCTCCTCCACCCGCGCCGGTGCGTAGAGGTGCTCCACGACCAGCGCCCCCGCTCCGATGAGCGCGGCCCGCTCCCCCAGCCGGGAGGTGACGACGTCCAGGCTGGCCGTGGAGCGCGGCAGGGCCCGCTGGTAGAGCAGCTCGCGCACACCCGTGAGGAAGGGGGTGCCGGCCAGGTCGCCGGCGATCACCAGTACGCCCGGGTTGAGCAGGGTCACGACCGTCGCCAGCACGTCCCCGACCCGGCGTCCGGCCTCCCTGGCCAGCGCGGCGGCCTGCGGGTGCCCCGCGGCCAGCAGGTCCCGTACGTCCGACCCGGACGCGGCCGGCACCCCGGACTCGGCCAGCCGCCCGGCCACCGCGCCCCCGCTCGCGACGGCCGCGAGGCAGCCGTACGACCCGCACCGGCACAGCGCGTCCGCGCCGACCCGGACGTGCCCGATGTCGCCCGCGCCGCCGTCCACGCCCCGGTAGATCGAACCGTCGACGACCACTCCGGCGCCGATGCCGGTCGACACCTTGACGAGGACGAGGGCCGAGCAGTCCGGGTGACCGGTGCGCTGTTCGCCGTACGCCATGAGGTTGGCGTCGTTGTCGACCAGGAC
The DNA here is from genome assembly GCF_025642175.1 of Streptomyces albidicamelliae. Lineage (NCBI taxonomy): Bacteria > Bacillati > Actinomycetota > Actinomycetes > Kitasatosporales > Streptomycetaceae > Streptomyces > Streptomyces albidicamelliae. Next base: position 2,951,853 of record NZ_CP106795.1, read on the forward strand.
GGGGACCGCCGGGGTGCCGGTGTGCTCGGTGAAGGCACGGGAGAGCCGGCCCCGTATGTCGTAGCCGTCCCAGCCCGGCATGATCGGGGGCTGCACGACCCGGCCGGTCTCGCTGTCCACCGGGCCCGGCACCGCGAGCCCGATCCCGCAGACCGCCGCCGCCGGCCGGCCGGCCTTGGTCAGCAGGTCGGCGAACCGGCGCCCGAGTTCGCCGAGCACCGCCTCAGGGCCGTGCTCCACCACGAGCGTGCCGGAGTCCTCGGCCAGCAGCTCGCCGGTCAGGGTGAGGACGGCCGCGCGGGCGTGCCGGGTGTCGAGGTCGGCGACGAGGACCACGGCGTGGGAGTCGTCGAACTCCAGGGTGACGGCGGGGCGTCCACCGAGCGGCGAGCCGACGGGACCGCCCGCGCCCTCACGCAGCCAGCCGGCCCGGAACAGCCGGTCGAGGCGCTGGCCGACGGTGGCGCGGGACAGTCCGGTCGCCTCCTGCAGCGCACCACGGGTCACGGCCCGTCCGCTGCGCACCAGTTCGAGCAGATCGCCGGCGCCGGCCTGGCCGCCGCCCCTGGAGGTTGTCCCGGTTCTTCCCGGACGTCCCGTCATACGCACCCCCTTGTGTTCCTCAAGCCTGCATTACATAGTGAGTTTTGCGTGTTAAATAGACGTAACCCTGCGGTAGCCACCACCAAACCCGGCCGGCCGGACGTCTTCGGGGAGCCCCGAGTGGATCGCACTGCCCAGCTCACCGCCCGCCCCGCACGAGCAGACCTCGCATACGATCCCCCGCTCTCCGACACGTCCCCGCAGGCCGGGGCCGCCCGGGTGCTGGCGGCGAACTGGACGGGCACCTCGACGGTCCCCTCCCGGAGCCTGTATCCGCACCAGTGGTCCTGGGACTCGGCGTTCATCGCGATCGGCCTGCGGCACGTGTCGCCGCTGCGGGCCCAGACCGAGCTGGAGACGCTGCTGGCGGCCCAGTGGGGCGACGGGCGCGTCCCGCACATCGTGTTCAACCCCTCCGTACCGCTCGACGCCTACTTCCCGAGCCCCGACTTCTGGCGCTCCGCCACCGCGGGCCGCGCCGCCGGCGCCCCGCGCACCGTACAGACGTCCGGCATCGTGCAGCCACCGGTGCACGCCCTGGCGGCCTGGCTGGTGCACGGCGCCGACCCCGGACTCTCCCGGGAGCGGGGCTTTTTGGCCCGGGTCTACCCGCGGCTGGCCGCCTGGCACCGCTATCTGCTGCACCGGCGCGACCTGGGCGGCGGCGGGCTGGTGTCGGTGGTCCACCCCTGGGAGCAGGGCATGGACAACAGCCCCTGCTGGGACGCCCCGCTCGCCCGGATCACCCCGGCGCCGGCCCGTTCCTTCCGCCGTGCCGACCTCGACCACGGCGCGCCCGAGGACCGGCCGACGGATCTGGACTACGGGCGGTACGTACGGCTGGCCGCCGACTACCGGGACGCCGGCTACGCGGACGGCGGCGGGCAGTTCGCCGTGGAGGACCCGGCGTTCAACGCCCTCCTCATCGCCTCCGAGCACGCACTGGCCCGGATCGCCGAGGAGCTGGGCGCGGCCGGCACCGCCCGGCGGGCCCGCGCCGAGCGGCTGACGGGCGCCCTGGTGGAGCGGCTGTGGGAGCCGGCGGCCGGCCAGTTCCTGTGCCGGGACCTGCGGGCCGGCGGGGCGACCGTCCGCGAGCGCGGCGTCACGGGGCTGATCCCGCTGCTGCTGCCGGACCTGCCCCGGGACATCGCCGCCGCTCTGGTCCGCACCCTGCGCGGACCGCACTTCTCGCTCGGCGACCGCACCCGGCTGGTGCCCAGCCACGACCTGCTCGCCGAGACCTTCGACCCGCACCGGTACTGGCGCGGCCCGGCCTGGTTCAACACGAGCTGGCTGGTGGAGCGCGGGCTGCGCACGCACGGCGAGACGGACCAGGCCGACGCCCTGCGCGCGGCGGTCGTCGAGCTCGCCGGCGCCACCGGCTTCGCGGAGTACGCCGACCCGTTCACCGGCGAGGCCTGCGGCGCGACCGGCTTCTCCTGGACCGCCGCACTCGCACTGGACCTGCACCAAGAGCTTCTCAAGCACCTCGCACAGGGCGTGTCCCCGACGGGCACCGCCACGTTCGCCAGGAGTGACGAAGGAGGAGACCGGGGATGACGGACCGGCATCATCTGCTCGTGCACGGGGCGACGTTCGCCGCCGTGGACGACCGGGGCGACATCAGCGGTGTCCGGGGCGGCAGTTCCCCGGACGGGTGGTTCGTCCGGGACGCCCGGCACCTGAGCCGCTGGCAGCTCACCGTCGACGGCGCGGTGCCCGAAGTGCTGCGCCCCGTCCCGGACGGGGACGCCAGCCGCTGCGCGCTGGTGCCGCGCGGCGGCCGGCACGAGCCCCCGGCGTACACGGTCTTCCGTGAACAGGCCGTCGGGGAGAGCGCGTTCGTGGAGGCGCTGCGGGTGACCAGCAACCGCCCCGAGCCCACCACGATCCGGCTCGCCCTCACCGTCGACGCCGACTTCACCGACCAGTTCGAACTCCGCTCCGACCACCGTACCTACGCCAAGCCCGGCGCCCTGCGATCCCGTCAGGTACTGGACGACGGCATCGAGTTCACCTACCGGCGCGCCGAGTGGCGGTCCTGTACGACCATCACGGCCGACCCGGCGCCGGAGGCCGTGGAGGAGACGGGCACCGGCGCCCGGCGCCTGGTGTGGACCCTCGACCTGGCACCGCACGGCACGGCACGGCTGGTGCTGCGGGTGATCGCCCGCCCGCACGGCGAGCGGCGCGCCCTGCGGGTGCCCCGCGACCCGGCCGCCGTGCGGGACCAGCTCCTCGCCGCCGAGGGCGAGTTCATGGAGGGGGTGGCCTTCCCGACCGGCTGGCCGGAGCTGGCGGCGGCCTGTGCCCGGGGGCTCGCCGACCTGGCCGCGCTCCAGGTGCCGGCCACCGGGACGGACGGCGAGGAACTGCGCGTACCGGCCGGCGGTGCCCCCTGGTTCCTCACCCTCATCGCCCGGGACGCCCTGCTCACCTCCCTGTTCGCCCTGCCGTACCGGCCTCGGCCGGCCGCCGCGACGCTGCACGCGCTCGCCGCCACCCAGGCGACCGGCGGCGGCGGGGGCCGGGGTGCCCAGCCGGGCAAGATCGTGCACGAGGTGCGGCACGGCGAGCTGGCGCACTTCGGGCAGGTGCCGTACGGGCGCTACTACGGTTCGGTCGACGCCACCCCGCTCTTCCTCGTCCTGCTGGGCGCGTACACCGAGCGCACCTCCGACCCGGCGCCGGCCCGCCGCCTGGAGCCGCACGCCCGGGCCGCCGTCGGCTGGATGCTCGACCACGGCGGCCTGACCACGCGCGGCTACCTCGTCCACCGTGCCGACGAGGGGGGCCTCGCCAACCAGAACTGGAAGGACTCCCCCGACGCGATCTGCTGCGCCGACGGCACCCGGCCCACCGGGGCGGTCATGGCGGCGGGCGCCCAGGGCTACGCGTACGACGCGCTGCGCCGTACGGCGTGGCTGGCGCGCACGGTGTGGGCCGACGAGACCTACGCGGCCCTGCTGGAGCAGGCGGCGGCCGACCTCCGGGACCGCTTCCAGCGGGACTTCTGGATGGGCGAGCACTCCTTCCCGGCGCTCGCGCTGGACGGCGAGGGCCGCCGGATCGACGCGCTGGCGTCCGACGCGGGGCATCTGCTGTGGTCGGGGCTGCTGGACAAGGAGTACGGCGAGGTGGTCGGCCGGCGGCTGCTCGAACCGGACTTCTTCTCCGGCTGGGGCGTCCGCACCCTCGCCGCCGGACAGCCGGCCTACCATCCGCTCTCCCGCCATCGCGGCTCGGTCTGGCCGCACGACAACGCGCTGATCACGCTCGGCCTGACCCGCTACGGACTGCACGACGAGGCCCGTACGGTCGCGCACGCGCTGGTCGACGCGGCGACGGCGGGCGGGCACCGGCTGCCGGAGGTTCTGGCGGGTTACGGCCGCGACACCCATCCGGAACCTGTCCCCTGTCCGCACGCCTGTGTCCGGGAGTCCCGCTCGGCGGCGGCACCGCTCGCGCTGCTCACGGCGGTGGGCGGAACGTAGCCGCGCCGGGCCGCCGGCCGGCCCGGTGAGCGTTTGCCAGGTGTTTGCCCGGGGCCGTGAACAGGGGCCCTGAAGTGGCCGTACGGGAGGACATCAAGGGTCTCGCACGGAAGGACCTCCGGGTTGCCTCAGCACACGAGCACGCGCCAGCCATCCCGTACGGCCGCGGGGGCGCGCGGCGAGGAAACGGAACCCGGGGCGCCGGCCCCGGCACCGGCCGAGGGCGCGGAGGCGACGGCAGCGGTCCCGGAGCAGCGGGAGCCGGACCAGGCCGCCCGTGAGACGGCCCAACCGACGTCAGCCGAACCGAAGTCGGCGGAGCCGGAGTCGGAGGCGGCCCAAGCCGAGTCGGCGGAATCGGAGCCGCGGGAACCGCAAGCGGCGGAAGCCGAGGTGACGAAGGCCGAGGTGCCGGAAGCCGAGACACCGACCGCCCGCGCGACGGCCCAACCGACGTCAGCCGAACCGAAGTCGGCGGAGCCGGAGCCGGAGGCGGCCCAAGCGAAGTCGGCGGAACCGGAGTCGGAGGCGGCCCAAGCCGAGTCGGCGGAACCGGAGCCGCGGGAACCGCAAGCGGCGGAAGCCGAGGTGACGGAGGCCGAGGCGGCGGGCCCCGGGGCGCACGGCTCGGGCGTTGGGCCCGTGCCGGAACCCGGCCTGGCGTCGGAACCCGGTCCCGCGCCCGCCGTTGCCCCCGCTCCGGAGGTCGACCCGGCCGCCGCCCCCGCGGAGCCCGCCCGGCGGTCCGTCCGGTGGCCCTGGAAGGTCTGGTCCGCGTGGGCGGGGCGGTGGCGGGAGCGGCACCCCGCGGGCGCGCGGGCCCTGTCGGTCACGGTCACCGTGCTGGCCGCCGTCCTCGTGGTCGCCGCGCTCGTGATGCCCAACAGCGTCGTGCACCTGGGGCCCGCCAAGTTCCTGCGGATTCCGGGGGAAGCCGTCGTCGGCGCGGCGGTGATGCTCGCGCTGCCGCGCCGGCCCCGGGTGGTGCTGGCGGCGGTGTCCGGGGTCGCGCTCGGCGCCATGACCCTGCTCAACGCGCTCGACATGGGCTTCAACCAGTACCTGGGCCGCAGCTTCAACCTCGTCCTCGACTGGAGCCTGCTGACCGACGCGGAGTCGTACCTGGAGGACTCCCTCGGCCGGACCACCACCCTCGCGGCCGTGGCCGGCGTGATCGCCCTGGTGCTCCTCCTCTTCGTCGTGCTGGCGCTGTCCACGGTCCGGCTGAGCAACGTGCTCGCCCGGCACACCGGCACCGCGACCCGGGGCACGCTGATCGCCGGGGTCGTCTGGATCACCTGCTCCTCCCTGGGCCTGCAGGTGTCCGGCGTGCCGCTCGCCTCCGAACGGACGGCCACCGCGCTGAAGGTCCAGGCCCGGCGTGTCTCGGACACCCTCAGGGACGAGGCGGAGTTCCGGAAGGTGGCCCGGGTCGACGCCTTCGGCAACACCCCGGGCAGCCAGCTCGTCCCGGACCTGCGCGGCAAGGACATGATCTTCACCTTCATCGAGTCCTACGGCCGCAGCGCGATCGAGGACCCGATCATGGCGCCCGGCGTGGACAGGACCCTCGACGTCCGGACCAAGGCCCTGGCCGCGGCGGGCTTCCACGCCAAGAGCGGCTGGCTGACCTCGGCGACCTACGGCGGCAGCAGCTGGCTCGGCCACTCCACCACCATGTCGGGCCTGTGGATCAGCAACCAGCAGCGCTACCGGACCGTCATGGCGAGCGACCACATGAGCCTGACGGAGGCGTTCGAGCGGACCGGCGCGTTCGACACGGTCGGCGTGATGCCCGGTGTGCAGAAGGGCTGGCCGGAGCAGAAGTGGTACGGCCTCGGCAAGGTGTACAACGCCTTCCAGCTGGGCTACAAGGGGCCGAAGTTCAGCTGGTCGACCATGCCCGACCAGTACGCGCTCCAGCAGTACCAGGAGCGGGTGCACAGCAAGCGGCCGGCCGGCGGCAAGTCGCGGATGTCGCTGCTCATCCTGACGTCCAGCCACCAGCCGTGGGCGCCCATTCCGAAGATGGTGGGCTGGGACCGGCTGGGCGACGGCTCGGTGTTCAAGGGCATCGAGGCGGCGGGCAACGACCCGGCCGACGTCATCGCCGACACCACCAAGTCCCGTGAGGAGTACGGCAAGTCGGTGCAGTACTCGGTGACCGCGCTGACCGAGTGGCTGGAGCGCTACGGCACCGAGGACACCGTGCTGGTGTTCCTCGGCGACCACCAGCCGATCGCCCGGGTCAGCGGCAACCACGCCAGCCGTGACGTGCCGGTCTCGATCGTGGCCAAGGATCCGCGGGTGCTCGACAAGGTCGCCGACTGGCACTGGACGGACGGTCTGCGCCCGGCCCACGACGCGCCGGTGTGGAAGATGAGTTCCTTCCGCGACCGCTTCCTGACGGCGTACGGCTCGACCCCGCACCCCAGGAAGGGCTGATCAGCCGCCCGAGGTGTCGAGCTCGGCGTCCTCGCCGACGCCCGCGCAGTCGTACGGGTCCTTCAGCCAGCCGTCCGGCAGCACGACGCGGTTGTTGCCGGAGGTACGCCCCCGGGGCCCGTCCGCGCCGGCCGGCCAGGCCTGGTCGAGGTCCAGCTCGTCCAGGCCGGCCCGCAGTTCCTCCAGCGAGGAGGTGATCGCGAGCCGCTTGCGCATCTCGGAGCCGACGGCGAAGCCCTTGAGGTACCAGGCGACGTGCTTGCGGAAGTCGACCACGCCCTTGGACTCCTCGCCGGCCCACTCGCCGAGCAGAGTGGCGTGCCGCACCATGACGTCGGCCACCTCGCGCAGGGCGGGGCGGGCGACGTCGTCGGGCCGGCCCTCGAAGGCGGCCACCAGGTCGGCGAACAGCCACGGGCGGCCCAGGCAGCCGCGGCCCACGACCACCCCGTCGCAGCCCGTCTCGCGCACCATCCGCAGCGCGTCCTCGGCGCACCAGATGTCGCCGTTGCCGAGCACGGGGATCTCCGGGACGTGCTCCTTCAGCCGGGCGATGGCGTCCCAGTCGGCGGTGCCGCCGTAGTGCTGGGCGGCGGTACGGCCGTGCAGGGCGATGGCCGTGACGCCCTCCTCGACGGCGATGCGGCCCGCGTCGAGGAAGGTGATGTGGTCGTCGTCGATGCCCTTGCGCATCTTCATGGTCACCGGCAGGTCGCCGGCGCCCGAGACCGCCTCGCGCAGGATCGCCCGGAGCAGGTTCCGCTTGTAGGGCAGGGCGGAGCCGCCGCCCTTGCGGGTGACCTTGGGGACCGGGCAGCCGAAGTTCAGGTCGATGTGGTCGGCCAGGTCCTCCTCCGCGATCATGCGGACGGCCTTGCCGACGGTCGCCGGGTCGACGCCGTACAGCTGGATCGACCGCGGCCGCTCGCTCGCGTCGAACCGGATCAGCTGCATGGTCTTCTCGTTGCGCTCGACCAGCGCCCGGGTCGTGATCATCTCGCTGACGAACAGGCCCTTGCCGCCGCTGAACTCCCGGCACAGGGTGCGGAACGGCGCGTTCGTGATACCCGCCATGGGGGCGAGCACGACGGGCGGCTGCACGGTGTGCGGGCCGATCTGCAAGGGGGACTGGGGCGTGGGCATTGCCCCATTGTCACCCATCGACAAAGATCATGTATCACTCATTAGTTAGACGCACTATCGAAGCGGACGTAGGATGGAGCGCATGCCCGAGTTGAGTCACCGCCGACGCATGCTGGTGCTCGCGATCTGCTGTATGAGCCTGCTGATCGTGAGCCTCGACAACACCGCGCTGAACGTGGCGCTGCCCTCGATGGAGCGCGACCTGCACGCCACCACCTCCGGGCTGCAGTGGACGATCGACGCCTACACGCTCGTCCTGGCCTCGCTGCTCATGCTCGCCGGCTCCACGGCCGACCGCATCGGCCGCAAGCGGGTCTTCATGACCGGCCTGGTGCTGTTCTCCGTCGGCTCCCTGCTCTGCTCCCTGGCACCCGACCTGGAACTGCTCGTCGTGTTCCGGATGATCCAGGCGGTGGGCGGCTCGATGCTCAACCCGGTCGCCATGTCGATCATCACCAACACCTTCACCGACTCCCGCGAACGCGCCCGCGCGATCGGCGTGTGGGGCGCGGTGGTCGGCATCTCCATGGCCGCGGGCCCGCTGGTCGGCGGGCTGCTCGTGCAGTCGGTGAGCTGGCGCGCCATCTTCTGGGTCAACCTGCCGGTCGGTCTCGCCGCCCTGCTCCTCACCCTCCGCTTCGTGCCCGAGTCCCGCGCGCCCAAGGCCCGCCGCCCGGACCCCGTCGGCCAGCTGCTGGTGATCGCCCTGTTCGGCTCGCTGACGTACGCGATCATCGAGGCGCCGGACGCGGGCGCGGCCACGGTTGCCCCCTTCGCGGTGATCGCCGTGGCGGCCCTGCTGGCCCTCGTGTGGTACGAACCCCGGCGCGCCGAACCCCTCATCGACCTGCGCTTCTTCCGCTCCGCGCCGTTCAGCGGGGCGACCGTGATCGCGGTCAGCGCCTTCGCCGCGCTGGGCGGCTTCCTCTTCCTGTCCACCCTGTACCTGCAGAACGTGCGCGGTCTCGACGCCCTGCACGCGGGGCTGTGGATGCTGCCCATGGCCGCGCCGACGTTCCTGTGCGCGCCGCTGTCCGGCCGGCTGGTCGGCAGCCGGGGTCCGCGGCTGCCCCTCCTCGTGGCGGGTACGGCGATGACGGCGAGCGGCGTGCTGTTCGCGGTCTTCGAGGCGGAGACCTCCAACACCACGCTCTTCATCGGGTACGTCCTGTTCGGTATCGGCTTCGGCTTCGTGAACGCGCCGATCACCAACACGGCGGTGTCGGGCATGCCGCGCGCCCAGGCCGGGGTCGCCGCCGCGGTCGCCTCCACGAGCAGGCAGCTGGGTCAGACGCTGGGCGTGGCGGTCGTCGGCGCCGTCCTCGCGGCCGGCGTCGGCTCGTCCTCCTACCGGCAGGAGTTCGTCTCGGCCGCCCGCCCCGGCTGGTGGATCCTCACCCTGTGCGGTCTGGCCGTCCTCGTCCTCGGCCTGCTGACGAGCGGCCGCTGGGCCCACCGCACCGCCGAGCGCACGGCCGAGCAGCTTCGGTCCGCGGAGGTGCGCCAGGTCGTGGGCGCTTCGGGAGCCGCCCGCTGAGCGGGCGCGGCGCCGCCGGTCAGTCCGCCCGCGCCAGGTCGTAGAGCCTCTCCAGACGCTCCCGCGTCTCGTCGTCGCGCGGGGTGTACGTCACCATCCGGGCGCCCGCCTCCGGGCCGAGCCAGAGGTCGGTGTGCTCCAGGCTGAGACGGCCGACGTGCGGGTTGAGGAACTCCTTGGTCCTGGTGCGGCCGGCGACCACCTCGTACCGCTCCCAGTTCTCGCGGAACGCCGGTGCCTCCTCCAGCCGCCCGAGCAGCATCTTCCAGGCGGGCTCGCCGAGGTGGCCGGCCAGGGAGGCGCGCAGCCGGGCGGCCATCAGGCGCTGGGTCTGCTCCAGGTGCACGACCGCCGACTGCCACTCCTCGCTGGTGTACACGAGCAGGATGCAGTTGCGGTCCTCGGGCGGGATCGCGTCCAGGTCGCCCAGCAGACGCCCGTAGGTGCGGTTGTAGGCGAGGATGTCGTACCGGCTGTTCTGGATGCAGGCCGGGATCGGGTCCAGCCGGCGCAGCATCTCGCGCAGGGCCGGGGTCACGCTCGGGCAGCTCGCCGCGGGCGACGGATCGGTGGCGCCGGCCAGCTGGAAGAGGTGGGCGCGCTCGCCGGCGTCCAGCCGCAGGGTCCGCGCGAGGGCGTCCAGGACCTGGACGGACACCTGGATGTCGCGGGCCTGCTCCAGCCACGTGTACCAGGTGACGCCGACCGCGGAGAGCTGGGCGACCTCCTCCCGGCGCAGTCCCGGCGTACGGCGGCGGGCTCCGCGAGGCAGCCCCACCTGCTCGGGCTTGATGCGCTCGCGGCGGCTGCGCAGGAAGGCCGCCAGCTCGTGCCGGCGGATCTCCGCACCCCGGGCGGTCGGCCGCGCGGCGGTCTCCTGGGACAGGGTCGTCATGTGTCCAGGGTCCCGCGATCGCCATCCTGTTGCCAGGTGCTCCTGGTACCAGGATGAGGAGACTCTGGTACCCGCCTCGGCGGGGGCGCAGGCTCGGGGGCATGAGCGAAACCGTCACCACCGCGAAGGCCGTCCGGACGGCGGCCGCCCCGCCCGCGCTCGGCGGGCCCGGACTGTTCACCGTCCTGCTGGCCGCGGCCCTGCCGCTGGTCGACTTCTTCATCGTCAACGTCGCCCTGCCGGCCATCGGCACGGACCTCGCCGCGGGCGAGGCCGTGCTGGAACTGGTCGTGGCCGGTTACGGGGTCGCGTACGCCGTGCTGCTGGTGCTCGGCGGGCGGCTCGGGGACCTGTTCGGCCGGCGTCGGCTGTTCCTCGGCGGCATGGCGGCGTTCGGGCTCACCTCGCTGGCCTGCGGGCTCGCCCCCGGCGCCTGGAGCCTCGTCGCGGCGCGGGTCGCGCAGGGCGCGTCGGCCGCGGCGATGCTGCCGCAGGTGCTCGCCACCATCCAGTCCGCCACGACGGGTGCGCGCCGGGCCAGGGCGATGAGCCTGTACGGCGCCACGGCCGGGCTGTCCATGGTGGCCGGGCAGATCCTGGGCGGGGTGCTCGTGGCCGCGGATGTCGCCGGTACCGGGTGGCGGTCGGTCTTCCTCGTCAACGTGCCCGTGGTGGCGGCCGGGCTGGTGCTCGCCGTCCGGTACGTGCCGGAGACCAGGTCGCGGCGTCCGGAGCCGGTCGACGTGCCGGGCACGGTCCTGCTCGCACTGTCCCTGCTGACGCTGCTCGCTCCGCTCACCGAGGGCCGGGCGGCGGGCTGGCCGCTGTGGACGTGGGCGTCGCTGGCGGCGTTCCCGATTGTCGCGGGGATGTTCTGGACCGTGGAGCGGCGGGCGGACCGGGCGGGCCGGACCCCGCTGGTGCCGCCCAGTCTGCTGGCGCTGGCCTCGCTGCGGCGCGGACTGCTGCTGATCCTGCCGTTCTCCATCGGGTTCAGCGGGTTCATGTTCGTCATCGCGCTCGCCCTGCAGCAGGGCGCCGGGCTGGGGCCGGTGCAGGCGGGGCTGGCGCTCGCGCCGATGGCCGTGGTGTTCCTGTTCGTCTCGCTCGCCGGACCGCGGCTGATCGCCCGCCACGGCACCCGCGTGGTCACCGCCGGAGCCGTCGTGCAGGGCGCCGGTGTGCTGCTGATCGTGCTGGCCGCCTGGCGGGACTGGCCACACCTGGACTTCGGCTCGCTGCTGCCGGGCGCGGCCGTGGCCGGTGCCGGGCAGGCGCTGCAACTCCCCAATGTGATGCGGATCGTGATGTCCGAGGTGCCGGCCGCCCGGGCGGGGGTCGGCAGCGGTGTGATGGTCACCACCCAGCAGTCCGCGCTCGCCCTGGGCGTGGCCACGCTCGGCACGCTGTTCCTGACCCTGGTTCCGCGTCTGGGCATGCGGGACGCGCTGGTCGCGACGCTGCTGGCGCAGTTGGCCGGGACCGTGCTGACGGGCCTGCTCAGCCTGCGGCTGCCCCGCGACATCGGCTGAGCCGGGCGGGCCGAGGGCACGGCTTGGAGAACTCACCGCGAATCTCGCCCTGTTGATGTTGGTCCTGCTGCACACTCCTTGCCGTCGGGTTGCCGGACGCGGGGACGGGAGGCGTCATGCCACGGGTCAGCACTACGAGCAAGGTCAGCCGCTGGGACCAGCACGGGCGGGAGCACGTCGTCAGAGTGCAGCGCGCGGGGGTGCAGCGCACGATCAGATGCGACACGTGCGGCTGGCGGCGGGGCGCCCAGTTCCTGCCGTGGCTGAAGGCCGAGGAGCACCTGGCCGAGGCCCACCAGGCGACGGTCGACCCGACGACGGCCCGCCAGCCGTCCCGCTGAGGACAGGTACGGCCGTCCCGCCGGGAACCGGGCCGGCCGGCCCGACGGCCACGTCGGACACCCCGGACACGCGGCGCCCGCCCGGATCGCCGCCCGCCCGGACCCGGACCCCGGGTAGACGGGACGGCGACGGCGGCAACTCCCTCCGCCGACGCGGGACGCCCGCTCCTGCGGTGGCTCAAGGCCGGGTCGCCGGGCGGGCCGTCGCGACGGCCCGCCGGATCGCCGGCGGGCGCGGAGCCCCCTGCCCTCGGCGGCGGGACTCCCGGCTGCCCGCGAGCGTCCGGGCGGCTACCCGCCGGCGTCCGGGCTCACCGGCCCGTCGGGGCCAGGCCGCGGAGCAGCAGGTCAACGACGGCCGTGAACTCCTCGTGGATCCCGGGGGCGGTCCACTCCCGGGCGTAGCAGGGGTCGTGGAAGCGGCCGGTGGCCTGGAAGACGGCGCGGGCCGCGGCGGCCGGATCGGCGACGGAGAACGCGCCCGACTCGGCCCCCGCCGCGACGATCCCGGTCAGCTGGGCGGTCAGCTCGGCTATGTGCTCGCCGACGACCGTGCCGTTCTCGTCGGTCAGCACCGTGTAGGTGGCGAAGAGTTCGGGGTCGTCGCCCGCCTTGTGCCGCTTGGCCTCGAACAGCGCCGCCAGCCACGCCCGCAGCCGCTCCTCCGGACTGCCGCCGTCGGCGACGATCCCGGCGAGCTTCAGCGACGTGCGGTCCAGCCAGCGCTTGGTGACGGCCTCGCGCAGTGCCGCCTTGGTGCGGAAGTGCCGGTAGACGCTGCCGTGGCTGACGCCGAGCGCGCGGGCCACGTCGACCACGGTGGCCTTGGCCGGGCCGTGGCGGCGCAGCACTTCCTCGGTCGCTTCGAGGATGCGCTCGGCGGTCAGGGTCTCGCTGGTCGGTGCCATGTTCTAGACCGTACCCGGCGGCCGGTTCAGCGCTCGCTGTCGAGGTGTGCCATCTGCGCGGTCGGGTAGCGGTCGCCGGCCGCCGCGTCCGCCGGGACGGCCTCCTCGATCGCCGCGAGGTCGGCCGCGTCCAGGGTGACGGCCAGCGCGCCCAGCGACTCGGTCAGCCGCTCGCGGCTGCGGGCACCGATCAGCGGCACGATGTCCTCGCCCCGGGAGAGCACCCAGGCGATGGCGATCTGCGCGACGCTCGCGCCCCTCTGCTCGGCGATCTTGCGCAGGGCGTCGACCAGGTTCAGGTTGTGCTGGAGGTTGTCGCCCTGGAAGCGGGGCGAGTGGGCGCGGAAGTCGCCCGCGGCCAGCTGCCGGTCACGGGAGAAGTGGCCGGAGATGAGGCCGCGTGAGAGGACACCGTACGCGGTGACGCCGATGCCCAGCTCCCGTGTGGTGGGCAGGATGTCCCGCTCGATGCCGCGGGAGATGAGCGAGTACTCGATCTGGAGGTCGGCGATCGGGGCGGTGGCGGCGGCCCGCCGGACGGTCTCGGCGCCGACCTCGCTGAGGCCCACGTGGCGGACGTACCCCTTCTCGACCAGCTCGGCGATCGCGCCGACGGTCTCCTCGATCGGTACGTCCGGGTCGAGGCGGGCGATCCGGTAGACGTCGATGTGGTCGACGCCGAGCCGCTGGAGGGAGTAGGCGGCGAAGTTCTTCACGGCGGCGGGGCGGCCGTCGTAGCCGCTCCAGTTGCCGTCGGGGTCGCGCAGGGCGCCGAACTTCACGCTGACCAGCGCCTGTTCGCGACGGGCGGGCGGTGCGGTGCGCAGGGCCTCGCCGAGCAGCATCTCGTTGTGCCCCATGGCGTAGAAGTCGCCGGTGTCCAGCAGGGTGACGCCCGCCTCCAGGGCGGCGTGGACGGTCGCGAGGGACTCCGCGCGGTCGGCGTCGCCGTACAGCGCGGACATGCCCATGCAGCCGAGGCCGAGGGCGGAGACCTTGGGGCCGGTGGTTCCGAGGGTTCGGGTTCGCATCGTCATGCCCCCACCTTGCCATGACAGCTGACAGATTTCAATATCTGTCATTCCATCTCTGTCATTCCCCCTCTGCCATCGATCACCGATCCCCATCCTCCCGATTTGGTCCAGACCTATTGACGAGAGGTCTGGACCACGAGCACTGTCGACGCCAGAACTGTCATGCCTACGACACCTCGCCGCACCCCCACCGGGAGGCCCGTATGCTCCGCCGCACCCTGTCCTTGCTCGCCGCCGCGCTCGCCACGGCCTGTCTCACCCAGCTCCCCGCAGCCGCCCCCGCCTCCGCCGCCGACACCTGCGCGGTGAAGTCCCGGCCGGCCGGCAAGGTGCTCCAGGGCTACTGGGAGAACTGGGACGGCTCGGCGTCCGGCGTCCACCCGCCGTTCGGCTGGACCCCGATCACCGACGCGCGCATCCCGGCCCACGGCTACAACGTGGTCAACGCGGCCTTCCCGGTGATCCGTTCGGACGGCACGGCACTGTGGGAGGACGGCATGGACACCGGCGTCAAGGTGGCCACGCCCGCCGAGATGTGCCGGGCCAAGGCGTCCGGCCAGACGATCCTGCTGTCCATCGGCGGTGCCGCGGCCGGCATCGACCTGTCGTCCGCCGCCGTGGCCGACCGGTTCGTGGCGACGATCGTGCCGATCCTGAAGACGTACAACTTCGACGGCATCGACATCGACATCGAGACGGGCCTGGTGGGCAGCGGGAACATCGGCCGGCTCTCCCCCTCGCAGGCGAACCTGATCCGGATCATCGACGGGATCCTCGCGCAGATGCCGTCCGGCTTCGGCCTGACGATGGCCCCGGAGACGGCGTACGTCACCGGCGGCAGCGTCACCTACGGCTCGATCTGGGGCGCGTACCTGCCGATCGTGAAGAAGTACGCGGACAACGGCCGGCTGTGGTGGCTGAACATGCAGTACTACAACGGCAGCATGTACGGCTGCTCGGGCGACTCGTACGCGGCGGGCACCGTGCAGGGCTTCACCGCGCAGACGGACTGCCTGGACAGGGGCCTGGTGGTGCAGGGCACGACGGTCAGGGTGCCGTACGACAAGCAGGTGCCGGGCCTGCCCGCCCAGCCCGGCGCGGGCGGCGGCCACATGTCGCCATCCCTGGTCTCCCAGGCGTGGAAGCACTACGGCGGCTCGCTCAAGGGCCTGATGACCTGGTCCGTCAACTGGGACGGCTCGAAGAACTGGACCTTCGGCGACAACGTGAAGGCCCTTCAGGGGCGTTGAGCGGCCGAGCGGACGAGTCGACGAAGGGGGCCGGACACGCGCATGCCGGGCGGGCCGATCGAATCGGCCCGCCCGGCATGCGCCGTGCGGACTAGGCGCCGATGAGGCGCTGGGCCAGGTAGCCCTCGATCTGGTCGAGGGAGACCCGCTCCTGCTTCATCGAGTCACGCTCGCGGACGGTCACCGCGTTGTCCTCGAGGGTGTCGAAGTCGACGGTCACGCAGAACGGCGTGCCGATCTCGTCCTGGCGGCGGTAACGCCGGCCGATGGCACCGGCGTCGTCGAACTCGATGTTCCAGTTCTGACGCAGCGCCTGGGCGAGGCCCTTGGCCTTCGGCGACAGCTCGGGGTTGCGGGACAGCGGCAGCACCGCGACCTTCACCGGCGCGAGACGGTGGTCGAGGCGCAGCACCGTGCGCTTCTCCATCTTGCCCTTGGCGTTGGGCGCCTCGTCCTCGACGTACGCGTCGAGGAGGAAGGCCAGCATCGCGCGGCCGACACCGGCCGCGGGCTCGATGACGTACGGCGTCCAGCGCTCGCCGGCCTCCTGGTCGAAGTAGGAGAGGTCCTGGCCGGACGCCTTGGAGTGGGCGCCGAGGTCGTAGTCGGTGCGGTTGGCGACGCCCTCGAGCTCGCCCCACTCGCTGCCGCCGAACTGGAAGCGGTACTCGATGTCGGCGGTGCGCTTGGAGTAGTGGGAGAGCTTCTCCTTCGGGTGCTCGTACCAGCGCATGTTCTCGGTACGCAGGCCGAGGCCCGTGTACCAGTTCCAGCGCTGCTCCATCCAGTACTCCTGCCACTTCTCGTCCTCGCCCGGCTTGACGAAGAACTCCATCTCCATCTGCTCGAACTCGCGGGTCCGGAAGATGAAGTTGCCGGGCGTGATCTCGTTGCGGAAGGACTTGCCCATCTGCGCGATGCCGAAGGGCGGCTTGCGGCGCGAGGTGGTCTGCACCTGGGCGAAGTTGGTGAAGATGCCCTGGGCGGTCTCGGGGCGCAGGTAGGCGACGGAGCCGGAGTCCTGCGTCGGGCCGAGGTGGGTGGAGAGGAGACCCGAGAACTGCTTGGGCTCGGTGAACTGGCCCTTGTTGCCGCAGTTCGGGCAGTTGATGTCGGCCAGGCCGTTCGCCGGGGCGTGGCCCTTCTTCTCCTCGTAGGCCTCTTCCAGGTGGTCCGCGCGGAACCGCTTGTGACACGCGGTGCACTCGGTCAGCGGGTCCGTGAAAGTGGCGACATGGCCGGAGGCGACCCAGACCTCGGGGGCCAGGATGACGGACGAGTCGATACCGACGACGTCCTCGCGCGACGTCACCATGTAGCGCCACCACTGGCGCTTGATGTTCTCCTTGAGCTCGACGCCCAGCGGTCCGTAGTCCCAGGCGGCACGCTGTCCGCCGTAGATCTCACTGCACGGGAAAACGAAGCCACGGCGCTTGCTCAGGCTGACGATGGTGTCGATCTTGTCGGCGGCCACGGTGCTCTCTTCATTACGACGACGGGCGTTGAAGCGAGATGCTTCCAGCGAATGATTCAGGTTACCGGCGCAGGCTCCCCCACGACCAAATCGGCCCCTGGTCCACGGCCCTCGGAGGGCTTGTTGACAACGGTTTCCATCTTTGTTGAAAATGACTGTCATGAACGTACGACGACGCCTCATATCCGCCGCCGCGGTCGGCGCGGTCACCGCACTCGGGATCGGCACCCTCACCGCATGCTCCGGCGACGGCGCGGCGGCGGCCGGCACCGGCAAGTTCGACGTCGTCACGTCCTTCTACCCGATGACGTTCCTCGCCGAGCGGATCGGCGGCAGCCACGTCCACGTAACCAGTCTCACCACTCCCGGCCAGGAACCGCACGACCTGGAGCTCAGCCCCCGGCAGATCGGCGGCCTGGAGAAGGCCGACGCGGTCCTCTACCTGAAGAACCTCCAGCCCGCCGTCGACCGGGCGGTGGCCCAGTCGCCGGCCGGGACGAAGATCGACGCGGCCTCGCTGACCACGCTGGAGAACCACGGCACCGAGGTCGGCGGCCACGCGGCCGCGCACGACTCCCACGACGACGAGGAGTCCGGCGGCAAGGACCCGCACATCTGGCTCGACCCGGTGCGCTACGCCCAGGTCGCCCGCGGCGTCGGCCACGCCTTCGCCAAGGCCGATCCGAAGCACGCCGCCGACTACGAGAAGAACACCGCCGAGCTGGTCGAGCGGCTGGGCGGCCTGGACCGGCAGTTCCGGGACGGCCTCGCGCACACGGCGGACAAGGTCTTCATCACCACCCACGCCGCCTTCGGCTACCTCGCCGAGCGCTACGGCCTCACCGAGGAGGCCATCAGCGGCCTGGACCCCGAGTCGGAGCCCAGCGCCGCGCGCGTGAAGGACCTGGAGCGAATGGCCCGGGCCGACGGCGTCACCACCGTCTTCTACGAGACGCTCGTCAGCGACGAGACCGCGAAGACCGTCGCGCACGACACGGGCCTGCGGACCGACGTCCTCGACCCGATCGAAGGCATCACCGGCAAGTCCCGCGGCACCGACTACTTCGCGGTCCAGCGGGCCAACCTCAAGGCGCTCCAGCGGGCACTGGGCGCCAAGTGAGCGGCACGGAGGGCAGGACCATGGGCGAACCCGTCATCACCATGCGCGCGGTGACCGCCGAACTCGGCGCGCGTCCCGTGCTGCGCGGCATGGATCTCACCGTCGGCCGCGGCGAGGTCGTCGCGCTGCTCGGCGCCAACGGCTCGGGGAAGTCCACGGCGATCCGCACGATCATCGGCCAGGTGCCGGTCAGCGGCGGCGCCGTCGAACTCTTCGGCACCGAGCGCCGGTCCTTCCGCGACTGGTCGCGCGTGGGCTACGTACCGCAGCGCACCACCGCGGCGGGCGGCGTACCGGCGACCGTGACCGAGATCGTCTCCGCCGGCCGGCTCTCGCGCACCCGCTTCGGCGTCTTCCGCAGGAGCGACCGGGAGGCGGTGCGCCGGGCCCTGGAGCTGGTCGGCATGGCGGACCGCGCCAAGGACTCGGCGGACGCCCTCTCCGGCGGCCAGCACCAGCGGGTGCTGATCGCCCGCGCGCTGGTCGCCGAGCCCGAACTGCTGATCATGGACGAGCCGATGGCGGGCGTCGACCTGGCCAGCCAGGAGGTGCTCGCGCGGACGCTGGAGCAGCAGGTGGCGGCCGGTACGACGGTCCTCCTGGTGCTGCACGAACTGGGCCCCCTGGAGCCCCTGATCGACCGGGCGGTCGTCCTGCGCGACGGCTGCGTCCTGCACGACGGCCCACCGCCCCGCGCGGTCGGCCAGCACGCCCTGCCCGGCCACGACCATGTGCACCCGCACGCACCGGCGGGCGCCGAACCGATCCGCACGGGACTGCTGAGCTGATGGAATTCCTCGACTTCGCCTTCATGCAGCGGGCACTGCTCGCCGCCGTGCTCGTCGGCCTCACCGCGCCCGCGATCGGCATCTACCTGGTCCAGCGCCGCCAGGCCCTGATGGGCGACGGCATCGGGCACGTCGCCATGACGGGCGTCGGCCTCGGCTTCCTGCTGTCGACGTCGCCGGTGTGGATGGCGACGGCCGTCTCGGTGCTCGGCGCCGTCCTGATGGAGCTGATCCGCTGGTACGGCAGGACGCGCGGCGACATCGCCCTCGCCATGCTCTTCTACGGCGGCATGGCCGGCGGCGTGATGCTGATCAACCTCGCGCCGGGCGGCTCCAACGCCAACCTGACGTCGTACCTGTTCGGCTCGCTGTCGACGGTGTCACCGTCCGACGTGCACGCGATCTGCGTGCTCGCCGCCCTCGTCCTGCTCGTCACGCTGGGCCTGCGCCGTCAGCTGTTCGCGGTCAGCCAGGACGAGGAGTTCGCCCGGGTCACGGGGCTTCCGGTGCGCGCGCTGAACCTGCTGACGGCGGTCACCGCCGCGGTGACCGTGACGGTCGCGATGCGCGTCGTCGGGCTGCTGCTCGTCTCCGCGCTGATGGTGGTGCCGGTGGCCGCGGCCCAGCAGCTCAGCCGGAGCTTCGCCGCCACGTTCGCGATCGCCGTCGCGATCGGCGTGGGCGTCACCGTCAGCGGCACGATCACCTCGTACTACCAGGACGTCCCGCCCGGCGCGACCATCGTGCTGCTCACCATCGCCGCGTTCGTCGCGCTGACGGCGCTGGCCGCTCCGCTGGCCCGCCGACGCGCTCGGGCGGCCGCCGCGGCCCAGCCCGCCGGTGACCCGGCGGAGTGCGCGATTCCGGCCGGCAGACGGGCCGGGGACGAGGTCGGCGTCTGACCGCGCGTCGCCCGGGCTGGCACAATGGCCCGGGCAGACGCCAGACGTGAGGAGGCAACCGGTGACGACCGCTGGACCGCCCGTGAAGGGTCGCGCGACCCGCCAGCGCGCAGCCGTGGCGGCGGCCCTGGACGAGGTCGACGAGTTCCGCAGCGCGCAGGAACTGCACGACATGCTCAAGCACAAGGGCGACTCGGTCGGCCTGACCACGGTCTACCGCACCCTGCAGTCCCTCGCCGACGCGGGCGAGGTCGACGTCCTGCGCACGTCCGAGGGCGAGTCCGTCTACCGCCGCTGCTCCAGCGGGGAACACCACCACCACCTGGTCTGCCGCGCCTGCGGCAGGGCCGTCGAGGTCGAGGGCCCTGCCGTCGAGAAGTGGGCGGAGGCGATCGCCGCGGAACACGGCTTCGTCAACGTGGCCCACACGGTCGAGATCTTCGGCACCTGCGCGGAGTGCGCCGCGGGCTGAGCCGGCGCGCGGCCGCTCAGGATCGGCCGAAGCAGCGCTCCAGTTCGTCGAGGTCGTAGAAGGCGCTGCCCTTCCCGACCGGCCGGCAGGCGGGCTTGAACGCCGTCTCCCGCTCGTTGTAGAGCATGCGGACCAGGTAGCGGTCGCCCTTCTGGAAGACGTCCCACTGGATGTTGCCGCCCAGCGGGGCGACCGAGGCGCCGCGCCACGGGTTGTCCGCGTAGGTGTACGGCTCCCCCGGCGCCGCCGGCTGCGTGCTGCCGGGCAGACCCATCAGCGCGGCCAGCGGGATGAGTTCCTCGGCGTGGGTGAAGCGCAGTTCGGCACCGAGGTCGCCGGTACCGGCGCGCTTGGCCTCGGCCTGCTCGAAGAGGTCGTCGAGGAGTACGCCCGCCATCTTGTAGGTGATGTCGCTGTCGGCGAAGCCGGGGCCCTTCTCGTAGAAGTCCTCGGCGTCGCCGAGCCGGCCGAACCACGCCGCGTCCCGACGGGAGAGGAAGCGCTCCATGCCCCAGCCCGCGCCGCCCGGGCTCTCCTCGGTCATCGCGGGGGCGATGGCGTACAGGTTGTAGACGGCCTGCGCGGCGCCGGTCCGGTCGGCGATCCGCTCGACGAAGGACTCCGTGAAGATCCTCCGCAGGACGCCGCGGGCGGCCCGCCCGGTCCTCGGCTGTTCGGTGATGCCGCTCAGGGTGTCCTTAAGGCGCTGGTCGTTCTCGATGTAGTCCCGGTAGGCCGCGCCGCCCGCCGCCTTGTGGGAGTACAGCAGGTCCTTATCGGTCCGGGTCGGGCCGATGAGCGGCTTCAGCGCCGGGTCGATCGCGGCGAGCGAGTCGGTGAACTCCTTCGCGCTGTCCACCGCCCGCCCCTGCCCGGAACTGACGACGTCGATCCGCTCGCCCTTGTCGGCGATCGCCGCGAACAGGGACGGCAGCCGGTGTGCGGTGCGCGCGGCGGTGTCCCGCATCTCCTGCCGCCCGCGCCCGCTGAGGTTGCCGTGGCCGACCTTCGCCATGGCGGCCTCAAGGGCGCGGACCGTCGGCCCGAACTCCTCACCGCGACGGGTCAGTTGCCCGGTGGCCTCGGCCTCGTCCCACAGTGCGAGGACGAGGTCGGCGTCCTCGCCGTCGGTCGCGGCACGGGAGCCGTGCCGGGAGACGTTCTCCGTGAGGACGGGCTCGAAGCCGGCCGGGGGCCGCTGGTAGGTACGCGGGTTCTGCTGGGGCGCGTACGGCGCCTTCGTGCCGTAACTCTCGCGGTGCGCGGGGCCGTCGGCCGCGTGTGCGGGCAGCGCGGTGAGCAGCAGGGCGCCGAGGGCGAGGACAGGGGTGAGACGTCTCATGAGTACCGCATCCTCGGCGGCCCGCGTGAATCCACGGTGGCTACGAGGTGGACTCGCCCTTCATGGCGGCTTCCATGGCGAGCAGGTCCTCGTTGGGGACGGCTCCGCCGAAGCGCCGGTCCCGGGAGGCGAACTCCATGCAGGCCCGCCACAGGTCGCGCCGGTCGAAGTCCGGCCACAGCACGTCCTGGAACACCATCTCGGCGTACGCGCTCTGCCAGAGCAGGTAGTTGGAGGTGCGCTGCTCGCCGCTCGGGCGCAGGAACAGGTCGACGTCCGGCATGTCCGGGTAGTACATGTACTTCTGGAGTGTCTTCTCGTTGACCTTGGACGGGTCGAGGCGGCCGGCCTTCACGTCCTCCGCGAGGGCCTGCGCGGCGTCGGCGATCTCGGCCCGCCCGCCGTAGTTCATGCAGAAGTACAGCGTGAGCAGGTCGTTGCCCTTGGTCTGCTCCTGGGCGACCTGGAGCTCCTTGGCGACCGACTTCCACAGCTTGGGCATCCGGCCCACCCAGCGCACCCGGATACCGAGGGCGTCGAGCTGGTCACGGGTCTTGCGGATGAAGTCCCGGTTGAAGTTCATCAGGAAGCGGACCTCGTCCGGCGAACGCTTCCAGTTCTCGGTGGAGAAGGCGTACAGGGAGATGTTGCGCACACCGATCTCGATGGAGCCCTGGAGGACGTCGAGCACCCGCTCGGCGCCCACCTTGTGCCCTTCGGTGCGCGGGAGCCCCCGCTCCTTCGCCCAGCGACCGTTGCCGTCCATGACGATCGCCACGTGGTTCGGGACCAGCTCGCCGGGGAGCTTCGGCGCGCGGGCTCCCGACGGGTGCGGCTCCGGCGCCTGGTAGTCGCGCCGCTGGCGCCCGAGGATCCCGCGTACCACCATGTGCTTCTCGTCTCCCTCTGCGATCCAGGAATTCCGCTACGACTTCTCGACGTAGCGCAGCGAGCGCAGTCCGCGCTCCAGATGCCAGTGCAGGTAGGCGGACACCAGCCCGCTGCCCTCGCGGACGTACCGCGCCTCGCACGCGTCCGCCGTCTCCCAGTCTCCCGTAAGCAGCGCCCCGAGCAGCACCAGGGTCTGCGGGGACGGTACGACGCTGCCGGGGACCCGGCAGTCGACGCAGACGGAGCCGCCGGAGGCCACCGAGAAGAAGCGGTTCGGGCCGGGCATGCCGCACTTCGCGCAGTCGCCGAAGCTCGGTGCGTAGCCGTTGACGGCGAGGGAGCGCAGCAGGAAGGCGTCCAGGACGAGGTGCGGGGCGTGCTCGCCCCGGGCGAGTGTGCGCAGGGCGCCCACCAGCAGCAGGTACTGCTGGACGGCCGGCTCGCCCTCGTGGTCGGTGAACCGCTCGGCGGTCTCCAGCATGGCCGTGCCGGCGGTGTAGCGGCCGTAGTCGGCGACGATCCCGCCGCCGTACGGGGCGATGGTCTCGCTCTGGGTGCACAGCGGCAGTCCGCGCCCGACCAGTTCGCTGCCGCGGGCGAAGAACTGCACGTCCACGTGGGAGAAGGGCTCCAGCCGGGCCCCGAACTTCGACTTGGTGCGCCGTACCCCGCGGGCCACCGCGCGTACCCGTCCGTGACCGCGCGTGAGCAGCGTGATGATCCGGTCCGCCTCACCCAGCTTCTGGGTGCGCAGCACGATGCCGTCGTCGCGGAACAGACTCATGCCACCCATTCTCGCCCATGGCCCGGGCGGCCATGTCGGGGTCGGCCGAGGTGGGGGCGGCCAACGCGGAGGCGCCCGGTCAGGGAGGCTCGTCGCCGGCCTCGGCGTGTGCCGCCTCGGCGCCGGCCCGGTCACCGGGGACCGTCCGGCGGACGGCGCCGGGTTCGGCGTCCCACTCCCGGCCGCCGCCGGGGGGTCTCAGCTGGACGTAGGGGCCCTCGTGGCCCATGACGATCCCGGCCCGCCCGGTGTCCGTGTCCACGACATGGGTGCCGACGGGCGGCTGCGATTCCCCCAACGTCTCCTCCGCCTCCCTCGTCACACGGCGCGGGATGTGTGGTGGTGTCGCGCCCTCACGGTGGCTGCCCGCCCCGGACGGGTTTCACGCTTCGCGCATCCCCGGTGACGCTCCGCCCCTACACTCCGCGTCCGCCCGCGCCCGCGAGTGCGCCGGCGGTCCCCGCCCGCTGCGGCTGCGCCATTCGTGTGTGCTCTCTTGACCGCCCCCGGGGGCTTACCTATGGTCGCGCTACCGAAATCGGACGTAGGACGTTGGACGTCGTATCTCCCGCCCCTCCCCTCTCCCACCCGCTGGAGGACCCGTGCGCGACGACGTGACCCCCGACCTACCGGCACCGCGGCGCCGGCAGTTCCTCAAGCTCACCGGCGCGCTGGGCGGGGCCGCCCTGCTGCCGCCCGCGCTGGCCGCCTGTTCCGGCGGGCCGCAGTC
This sequence comes from Streptomyces albidicamelliae, assembly GCF_025642175.1. Classification (NCBI taxonomy): domain Bacteria; kingdom Bacillati; phylum Actinomycetota; class Actinomycetes; order Kitasatosporales; family Streptomycetaceae; genus Streptomyces; species Streptomyces albidicamelliae. The sequence continues at coordinate 2,975,541 of NZ_CP106795.1, forward strand.
CACCAACGACACCGGCAGCGGCGGCAGCGGCCGCGACCGCACGCTGACCGCGGTGATCGGATACGGCAACGACGGCAGCTGGGACCCGACGCAGACGGCGTCGGCGTTCGCGATGGCCGCCAACAACCACGTCTACGAAGGGCTGCTGGACACCGACCCGATCTCCCGGAAGCCGTACCCGGCGCTCGGCACCCGGGTGCCCGCCGACCCGGGCGCCACCACCTGGCGGTTCACCCTGCGCTCCGGGGCCACCTTCCACGACGGCAGGCCCGTCACCGCCGACGACGTCGTGTTCGTCTTCGACCGGATACTGGACCCGCACACCCAGACGCTGGCCAAGGGCTTCTTCGCCGGCTGGCTGGAGAAGGTCCGCGCGGTCGACTCCCGCACGGTCGAGCTGGTGCTCAAGTTCCCCTTCCCGGATGGTCTTTCGCGGCTCACGCTGGCCAAGATCATGCCCCGGCACGTGTTCTCCCGGCCCGGTGCCTGGGACGAGGCGATCAAGGGGCTGGCGGTCGGCTCGGGCCCGTACCGGCAGACCGCGCACCATCCGAAGTCCAACACCACCTTCGAGGCGTATCCCGGCTACAACGGCCCGCGCAGGCCCGCCTTCAAGCGGATGAACTGGCTGACCATCGTGGACGCGGCCCCGCGCGTCGCGAAGATCTCCGGGACCGGCGCGGGCGCCCAGATCGCCGACAACATCCCCTACGCCAACATCCCCCGGCTGGAGCAGGGCGGCCTGACGGTCGAGGGCGGCGCCGGGATGAACAACCTCTTCCTGATGTTCAACACCGCGCACAAGCCCTTCGACGACGTGCGGGTCCGCCAGGCCCTGCACTACGCCATCGACACCGAGAAGATGGTGCGGGTCGCCCTGAAGGGGCACGGCCGGCCGGCGACGTCGTTCCTCGACGAGGGCAACCCCGGCCACCGGCGCGCCAGGACGGTCTACGACCACGACCCCGCCCGGGCGAAGGCGCTGCTGAGGGCCGCCGGGGTCACGGACCTCAAGGTGGAGATCCTGGCCGTGAACGTCAGCTGGATCGTCGACTGCCTGCCGACCGTGAAGGCCTCCTGGGACGCCATCGGCGTGGAGACGACCCTCGCGCCGCAGGAGACGACGGCCGTGTTCACCAAGATGGACCAGAAGCAGGACTACCAGGTGGTCGCGGCGGCCTCCAACCCGAACCAGTTCGGGCTCGACGCCGACCTGATCATGCACTACAACTACGGCCCCCGGAACCTGTGGATGCAGTACACCCGCTGGGCCGGCGACCCGGTCGCGAAGAAGCTGTTCACGGACATGGACCGGGCGACCCGGGAGCCGGACCCGGCGCGGAAGACGGCGATGGTCCAGGACTACATCGACGTCGTCGCCGAGCAGGCCGTGCTGTACCCGGTGGTGCACAACGAGCTGATGACGGCCTGGGACCCGCGCCGGCTCACCGGCATAAGGGCGCAGCCCTACCCGGGCGTCAACCTCCTCCAGGCCGCGTGGGTCTGACGGCATGACGGCCGTCGTACGGATCCTGCTGCGCCGGGTCGCCCTGCTGGTACCGCTGCTGCTCGGCATCGTGCTGTTCGTGTTCCTGGTGATGCGGTTCTCCGACGTGGACCCGGCGTCCGCGTTCTTCCAGGGCGCCAGTCCGACCCCGCGGCAGCTGCACGACTTCCGGGAGCGCAACGGGCTGCTGGATCCGCTGCCCGTGCGGTACGCCCACTTCGTCGGCGACCTGCTGCACGGCGACCTCGGCACCAGCGCCCTGACCCGGGCCCCGGTCGTCGACCAGGTGACCACCGCGCTGCCGCTCACCCTCCAGCTGACCTTCCTGGGCCTGGGCATCGCGGTGGTGCTGGCGCTGGCCGGCGGGATCACCGCGGCCGTCCACCGGGACCGGGTGCCGGACCACGTCGTCCGGGTCGTCTCGCTGGTCGGGGTCGCCGCACCCGGGTTCTGGCTGGCGCTGCTGATGATCCAGTACCTGGCGGTGGACCGGGGCTGGTTCCCGACCGGCGGGTACATCAATCCGGCCGACTCGGTCACCGGCTGGCTGCGGACGATGGCGCTGCCCGCCTTCGCCCTCTCGCTGCCGGTGGCCGCCCAGCTGACCCGGATCGTGCGGACGTCGGTGGTGGAGGAGCTGGACAAGGACTACGTCCGCACGGCGATCGGCGGCGGGCTGCCGCCGCGGGTCGTCGTCGGCCGCAACGTCCTCAGGAACGCGCTGGTCAACCCGCTGACCGTGCTGGGGCTGCGCGTCGGCTACCTCCTCGGCGGTGCCGTCGTCATCGAGACGATCTTCTCGCTGCCCGGCATGGGCAAGCTGATGATCGACGCCGTGCAGAACGGCGATCCCGCGGTGGTGCAGGGGGTGGTGCTCACCACCGCCACCGGGTTCGTCGTCGTCAACCTCGTCATCGACATCCTGTATCTGCTGGTCAACCCACGTCTGAGGGCGGCCTGATGGTCACGCGCGCGCGTCTTGCCGAACGGCTCTCGCGGCCCGGCGTCCGGCTGCGCGGCCGGCGCCGGCTGCCGCTGTCGTCCCGGATCGCGGTCTGCTTCCTGGGCTGCGTCGTCCTGGTCGCCGTCCTCGCCCCCCTGCTGGCCCCGCACGATCCGCTCGACCAGCAGGACCCGGTGGACGGCACCGGCCACCCGTCGGCCGCGCACTGGATGGGCCAGGACAGCCTGGGCCGAGACGTCCTCAGCCGGCTGATGTACGGCGCCCGCTGGTCGCTGGCGATCGGGCTGGGCGCCACCGCGCTCGCCCTGGTCGCCGGCGCGCTGCTCGGCGCCCTCGCCGCGACCTCCCGCAGGGCGGCCGACGAGACGCTGATGCGCTGTCTGGACGTGGTGATGGCGTTCCCGGGCATCGCGCTCGCGGCCGTGCTGGTGGCCGTGTTCGGCGGCGGCATCGGCGTGCTGATCTGTGCCATCGCCTTCCTGTTCACCCCGCCCGTGGCCCGCGTCGTCCGGGCCAACGTCCTCGACCAGTACGGTGAGGACTACGTCACCGCCGAGCGGGTCATCGGCGCCCGGACCCCGCACATCGTGCTGCGCCACGTGGCCGTCAACTGCGCGGCCCCGGTCCTGGTGTTCTGCACGGTCCAGGTGGCCGAGGCGATCGTCTTCGAGGCGTCGCTGTCCTTCATCGGCGCGGGCGTACGGCCCCCCGACCCGTCCTGGGGCAGTGTCATCGCCGACGGCAAGAACATGGTGCTGACCGGCGGCTGGTGGGCGACCGTCTTCCCGGGCCTGCTGATCCTGCTCACCGTGCTCTCGCTGAACATCCTCTCCGAGGGGGTGTCCGACGCGTGGGCGGCACCGGCGCCCCGGGAGGTCGCGGTGCCCGAGGAACGGCCCCGGACGGCGGAGCCGGGCGGTGGCGAGGTGCTCCGGCTGCCCGGCCTGCCGGAGGCCGCCCGGCGGCTGCGCGCCCGTGCCCGGCCGCTGCCCGGCCGCGGCGGCCCGCCGGTGCTCGCGGTGGAGAACCTCACCATCGGCTTCCCGGACCGGCACCGGGGCGTGGACGTCGTCGCCGGCGTCGGCTTCGAGGTGTATCCGGGCGAAGTGCTCGGCCTGGTGGGCGAGTCGGGGTGCGGGAAGTCGCTGACCGCGCTCACGGTGATGGGGCTCCAGCCGGGGAGCGCGCGCGTCGGCGGCCAGATCCGCTTCCGGCAGCGCGATCTGCTCGCCGAGCCGATGCGGGTCCGGCGGCGGCTGCTCGGCCACGAGATGGCGATGGTCCACCAGGACGCCCTGTCCGCCCTGAACCCGGCCATGACCGTCCGGGCGCAGCTGAAGCAGCTCGTCCGCCGCGGGGGCCGGCGCAGCCCGCGGGAGCTGCTGGCGCTGGTCGGCCTGGATCCGGAGCGGACCCTGCGCAGCTACCCGCACGAACTCTCCGGCGGCCAGCGCCAGCGGGTGCTGATCGCCATGGCCCTCTCCCGCGAGCCGGGTCTGATCGTCGCCGACGAGCCGACGACCGCGCTGGACGTCACCGTGCAGGCGCAGGTCATGGAGTTGCTGCTGCGGCTGCGCGCGGAGCTCGGCTTCGCCCTGATCCTGGTCTCGCACGATCTGGCGCTGGTCGCCGACGTCACCGACCGGGTGGTGGTGATGTACGGCGGGCAGATCGTGGAGAGCAGGGTGACCGCCGAGCTGGTGGCGGCGCCGGCCCACCACTACACGCGCGGTCTGCTCGGCAGTGTGCTCTCGCTGGAGTCGGCCGAGGAGCGGATGACGCAGATCAAGGGCGTCGTCCCCGCCCCGGCGGACTTCCCGGCGGGCTGCCGGTTCGCCGACCGCTGCCCGCTGGCGACCCGGGTGTGTCACACGACCGCGCCGGTCCTCACGGGTCCGCCCCTGCACACGGCGGCCTGCCACCACCCGGCGGTCGCGTTGACGTCGGCGGAGAGCGAGGAGGCCCTGCAGTGACCGCTGTCGTGGAGGTCCGGGACGCGCACGTCGTCCACAAGGCGCGCGGCGGCGGGCTGTTCGCCCGTGCCCGGGTGTACGCCCTGACCGGCGCCGATCTCACGGTGGGCGCCGGTGAGACGGTCGGGGTGGTCGGGGAGTCGGGGTGCGGCAAGTCGACGCTGGCGAAGGTGCTCGTGGGCATCCAGCGGCCGACGTCGGGGACGGTGTCGTACCGGGGCCGCGACCTGTGGTCGATGACGCCCGCCGAACGCCGGACCGCGGTCGGCGCGGGCACCGGCATGATCTTCCAGGACCCGTCGACCGCCCTGAACCGCCGGCTGCCGGTCGGCCGTGTCCTGCGCGACCCGCTGGACGTCCACGGTCGCGGCACCCGCGCCGAACGGGAGGACCGGGTCCGTGAGCTGATGGCTCTGGTGGGGCTGCCCCGCGCCCTCGCGGACGCCCTGCCGGGGCAGCTGTCGGGCGGGCAGCGGCAGCGCGTCGCGATCGCCCGGGCGCTCGCCCTCGACCCGGCCCTGGTGATCGCCGACGAGCCGACCAGCGCCCTGGACGTCTCGGTCCGCGCGCAGATCCTGAACCTGCTGCTGGACCTGAAGGACCGCCTGGGGCTCGCCCTGGTGTTCGTCAGCCACGACATCCAGACGGTCCGGCGGATGAGCGACCGAGTGATCACCATGTACCTGGGCCGGATCGTGGAGGAGACCCCGGCCGACCGGGTCACCGACAGCGCCCGGCACCCGTACACCCGCGCCCTGTTCTCCGCCACGCCGGGTCTGCTGGACCCGGTCGACCCGATCCCGCTGACCGGGCCGGTGCCGTCCGCGACCCGCCCGCCGAGCGGCTGCCCGTTCCGCACCCGCTGCTGGAAGGCCGACGACGTGTGCGCCGGGGCGATGCCGGACTTCTCGGCCGCGTCACGCCCCGGACACCGGTTCCGCTGTCACCATCCTGTCCAGGAGGACCAGCCGACCCGAGACCTAGCACGCCAGGAGCCCTGAATGACCTTCCCCGCCCCGCTGACCGGTGTCGTCCCGCCCGTCTGCACCCCCCTGACGCCGGAGCGCGAGGTGGACCTGCGCTCGCTGCTCCGGCTGGTCGACCACCTGGTGGAGGCGGGGGTGCACGGGCTGTTCCTGCTCGGCTCGACCTCGGAGGCGGCCTTCCTGACGGACCGGCAGCGCACCCAGGTCGTGGCGGCCGTGACGGCGCACGTGGCCGGCCAGCTGCCGGTGCTGGCCGGGGCCATCGACATGACCACCCCGCGCGTCCTGGACCACGTCTCGGCGGTCACCGCGGCCGGCGCGCAGGCCGTCGTCGTCACCGCCCCGTTCTACGCCCGCACCCACCGCGCGGAGATCGTCCACCACTACCGCCGGATCGCCGCCGTCAGCCCGATCCCGGTGATCGCCTACGACATCCCGGTGGCCGTGCACACCAAGCTCCCCGCCGACCTGGTGCTGGGGCTCGCCGGGGACGGCGTGCTGACCGGGATCAAGGACTCCAGCGGGGACCTGGCGGCCTTCCGGGAGCTCGTCACCGGCGCCCGCGGCCACGCCGGGTTCAGCGTGCTGACCGGCTCGGAGCTGATCGCCGACTCCGCGCTCGCGCTGGGCGCCGACGGTGCCGTGCCGGGCCTCGCCAACGTCGACCCGCACGGTTACGTCCGCCTCTACCGCCAGTGCCGGGCCGGCGACTGGGAGGGCGCGCGGACCGAGCAGGAGCGGCTGTGCGCGCTGTTCGCCGTCACCGCCGTCGGCGATCCGGCCCGGATGGGCGGCAGTTCGGCGGCGCTGGGCGCGTTCAAGGCGGCGCTGCACCTGCGTGGGATCATCGACTGCCCGGTGACGGCGGAACCGCAGGTCCCGCTGTCGGGCGAGGAGGTCGAGCGGATCGGCAAACACCTGGCGGCGGCCGGACTGCTCTAGGGCAGGCGGAGTCTGCGGAACTCGATGGCGTCGTAGGGGCCGGTGGTGCCGGTCTCGTAGAGGATGCCGAGCGTGCCGTCGCCGAGGGGCACCAGGTCCGAGTAGGCGGCCGGCCGGTCCGAGACGGTGAGCAGCCTGGTGAAGGTGCGGCCGGCGTCGGCGCTGGACCAGAGCGCCATGGCGCGGCGGGCCGCCGGTACGGAGGGCGCCGAGAACAGCAACCGCCGGTCGGGGCCGTCGAGTTGCAGGACGCTGCCCTCGACCATCGGCACGTCGTCCAGGGTGGGCTGGGGGGCGTAGGGGCGGTCGAGGGTGGCGCCGCCGTCGCCGGAGTAGGTGTCCAGGCGGTTCCCGGGAGCGCTGCCGTTCTGGTCGCGGGAGCTGAAGTACAGCCGGCCGTCGGTGAGCTGGGTCGCGGTGGTCTCGTTGGGGTTGGTGACGCCGTCGTGGCCGCCGGTCACGAAGCCGAGCCGCCAGGTGCGGCCGCCGTCGTCGCTGTAGAGCGCGTTGCCGCCGTAGTGGCGGGGTTCCCGGCCGGTGTCGCCGGAGCCGGCGGGCGGGGCGGTGGAGTGGTTCGCGGGGACGACCAGCCGCCCGGCGTGCGGGCCCCGGGTGAGGGCGACGGCGTGGCCGGGTCCGGTGGCGTACCAGCGCCAGTCCGGCCGCCCGGCCTCGGCCGTGATGTCGCGCGGCGGGGTGAAGTGGCGGCCGTCGTCCCGGCTGCGCTGCACGAACACCCGGCGGCCCGATGCGGGCGCGGCCTCGCCGCGCATGATCTGCGCCTCGGTCACCTTCCCGCTGTTGGCGCAGGTCACGAGGACGACGGCGCCGGTGCGCGGGTCCACCACCGGCGCGGGGTTGCCCCGGGTGTCGCCGTCACCCGCGGCCACCACCCGCAGCCGGCCCCAGGTGCAGCCACCGTCGGTGGAGCGGCGCAGCACGACGTCGATGTCGCCGGTGTCGCCCGCGCCGTCGTGCCGGCCCTCGGCGAAGGCGAGGACGGTGCCGTGTCGGGTCCGGACCGTGGCGGGGATGCGGTAGGTGGCGTAACCGCCCTGCCCGGACACGTACGGCGCGGAGGAGACGCAGCCGGCCGCGGCGTGCGCGGGCGGGTGGACGGTGAGCGAGGTGAGGAACGCGAGGGTGGTGAGGAGGGTGCGGTTCAGCGGTGTCACGCACCCATGCTCCCCGGAATCACCAGCCCCGACTCGTAGCCCACGATGACGAGCTGGGCCCGGTCGCGGGCGCCGAGCTTGCCCATGATCCGGCTGACGTGGGTCTTCGCGGTGAGCGGGCTCAGCCCCAACGCCTCGGCGATCTCGGCGTTGTTGAGGCCCCGGGCGACCAGGGTCAGCACCTGACGCTCCCGGTCCGACAGGCACTCGGGGCCGCCCGTGTGCGGGGCCGTGGGGCTTCGCAGGAACCGCTCGATCAGCCGCGCGGTGGGCCCGGGCGAGAGCAGTGCCTCGCCGGCGGCGACCGTGCGGATCGCGTCGAGCAGGTCGGCCGGGCGGGTGTCCTTCACCAGGAAGCCGGAGGCGCCGGCCCGCAGGGCGTCGACGATGTTCTCGTCGGTGTCGTAGGTGGTGAGGACCAGCACCCGGACCCCGGCCAGGTCCTCGTCGGCGGCGATGCGCCGGGTGGCCTCGATGCCGTCGAGGCCGGGCATGCGGACGTCCATCAGCACCACGTCGGCGCGTGCGGTGCGGGCGAGTGCGACGGCCTCCGCGCCGGTGGCCGCCTGGCCCACGACCAGCATGTCCGGCGCGGACTCGACGAGCATCGCGAACGCGGCCCGCACGAGGGTCTGGTCGTCGGCGAGCAGGACTCTGATCATCGGGTCTCCCCCAGCGGCAGTACGGCGCTCACCTCGAAGCCCGGTCCGTCGGCGCGCGGTCCGGCCTCGACGGTGCCGCCGACGCTGCGGGCGCGTTCCCGCATGCCGACGAGCCCGAACCCGGGCGGCCGCCCGTCGGCGGCGGCTCCGCCCGTGCCGTCGTCGGTGACCCGGACGCGCAGGGCGCGCACCGAGCCCTCGGCCTGCTCCTCTTCGTGCACCCGCACCCGCACGGTCAGGTCGTCCCGGCCACCGTGGCGCACCGCGTTGGTGAGGGCCTCCTGGACGATCCGGTAGGCGGCGGCACCGACGGCGGGCGGCACCTCGCCGGCCCGGACCGTGAGTTCCGCGGTCACGCCCGCCGCCTTCGCCAGGTCGGTGAGGCCGTGCAGGCCGGGCAGCGGGCCGCGGGCGTCCGGGGTGCCGGGGTCGCGCAGCACCTCCAGGGTGGTGCGCAGTTCACCGCGGGCCGTGCGGCAGGTCTCGGCGATGTCGTCCAGGGAGCGGGCGACGGCCGTCCGGTCGAGGCGGTCGGGGTCGGCGGCCAGGACGTGCGCGGCGACCGAGGTCTGCACGCCGATGAGGGTGATGCTGTGGGCGAGCAGGTCGTGCAGGTCGCGGGCGATGCGCAGGCGCTCCTCGGCGACCCGGCGGCGGGCCTCCTCCTCGCGGGTGCGTTCGGCGCGCTCGGCCCGTTCCAGCGCGGCGGCGGCGTTCTCCCGGTGGACGCGGAGGTAGCCGCCGAGGACGAGCATGGAGACGATCCAGCCGGTGATCTGGAAGGTCACCGTCAGCCCGGCCACACCGTGGTCGATCTTCAGGACGACCATGAGCGCGACGACCGAGACGCCGATGACGGCCGTGCGCCGCGGGCTGCCGCCGGCCGCGACGGTGTAGAGGATGACCATGGAGGCGGCGGTCGGCGCGGAGTGGTTGTAGTCGAGCTGGTGGTAGCCGGCGATCAGCGCGATCATGACCGTCAGCGCGGTCAGGGGGGCCCGCCGGCGCCAGGCCAGCGGCACGTGGAGGGCGAGCAGCAGGGCCCAGCCGAGGGCGTCCGGGTGACGGCCGGTGCCGAGGGTGACGGCGATGAGGGAGGCGAGCGCGGCGAGTCCGGCGGCGAGGCACGCGTCCTGCCGCGGGGGGGCCGGGGACGCGAAGGCCCGTCGGGGCCGGGGGGCGGTGATGGTTGCCTGCACGGGGTTCATCCTCCGGTAGGCGGGCACCCCCGCCGAGGGCAGGGGTGCCCGGGGGTCAGGCCACGGGTTCCGGGACGCGCCGGGGGGCGGCGGACGGCGCCCGGGACAGCCGCCCCGGCCACCACACCCGGCGCCCGAGTGCCACGCTCGCGCTGGTCACCAGGTAGGTGCGGACGAGGAAGGTGTCGAGCAGCACGCCGGCGGCGATGACGAAGCCCAGCTCGACCAGGGGCACGAGGCCCATGTTCGTCAGCACGGCGAAGGTGGCGGCCAGGACCAGCCCGGCGGAGGCGATGACCCCGCCGGTGGTGCGCAGCGCGGTGAGCGCGGCCTCGGCCGGCTCGCTCCCCCGCAGCGACTCCTCCCGCATCCGGTGCATGAGGAAGATGCCGTAGTCGACGCCGAGGGCGACCAGGAACACGAACGACAGCAGGGCGAGTCCGGGATCGGTGCCGTGGAAGCCGAACAGCGGCCCGAAGACGAGCCCGCCGAGGCCGAGGGCCGCGCCCCACACGGCGACCACGGCGGCCACCAGGACGAGCGGGGCGACGAGGGAGCGCAGCAGGGCGGCCAGGATCAGCAGCACGGACAGCAGCACGAGGGGGACGACCACCGTGCGGTCGCGGGCGTCGGTGTCGCGCAGGTCGAGCTGCTGGGCGCTGGGCCCGCCCACGTGGGAGCCGGGCAGCCGGTGGCGCAGGGCCTCGATGGTGGCGGTCTCGGCGGCGGACTGGGGCGGGGCGGAGGCGGTCACCGTGATCTCGGTCCAGCCGCCGCCGGTACGGCCCCGCCGCGCGTCCGCCACTCCCCGGGTGTCCCGGACGGCGGTCAGGGCCGCGTCGGCGCGCGCGGCCGGGGTCAGCACCTCGATGGGCTGCGCGGAGCGCTCCGGGTAGGCCGCGGCGACGGTCTCCATCGCGGTGACGGAGTCGGGCCTGTCCACGAAGGTGTCCAGCTGCTTGAGGGTGCCGGGCAGGGAGAGGGTGCCGAGCGCGAGGGCGCCGAGCAGGGCGGCGCCGGTGGCGAGGACGGTCAGCGGGCGGCGCCCGGCGGAGGAGCCCATCGCCGCGAACAGGGAGCGGCGGGCCACGGGCGTGCTGCCGTGGGCGGGCACGAGCGGCCAGAACACGCGGCGGCCCAGCAGCACCAGGAGGGCCGGCAGCAGGGTGAGCATCGCGGCCAGGGCGCACAGCACGCCGACGGTGCCGAGCGGGCCCATGCCGCGGCTGGAGTTGAGGTCGGCGGCGAGCAGGCACAGCAGGCCCGCGGCGACCGTGCCGGAGGAGGCGAGGACGGCGGGCCCGCAGCCGCGCAGCGCCGCCCGCATGGCGTCGTGGGGCAGTTCGTGGCGGCGTAGTTCCTCGCGGTAGCGGGCGACGAGGAGCAGGGCGTAGTCGGTGCCGGCGCCGAAGACGAGGATGGTCATGATGCCGGCGCTCTGACCGGAGACGGTGGTGCCGAAGGCCTGGTTCAGGCCGTAGGCGGCGGCGCGGGCCAGGAAGTCGGAGAGCCCGGCGACGGTGAGCGGGACCAGCCACAGCAGCGGGCTGCGGTAGATGAGGACGAGCAGGACGGCGACGACGCCGACGGTGGTGTAGAGCAGCGGGCCGCCGAGGGAGGCGTACACGCCGGAGGCGTCGGTGGCGAGGGCGGCCGGGCCGCCGGCCCGTACCGTCAGCCCGCCCTCGCCGTGGGCGAGTCGGCGGACGTCGGCCACGAACGCGTCGCGCTTCTTCTCGTCCGTGCCGGGCTCGTTGCTGCCGACCGGGTACACGAGGGTGGTGCCGTCGGCGGACGGGACGCCGCGCGGGGTGCCGGTCAGGGTGTGCCGGTGGGCGACGGCGGCGACCTGTCCGGCCGCCGTGGCCCGGTCGGCGGCGGTGAGTCCGTCGGCGCGGTGGTAGACGAGGACCAGCTCGGTGGTCTCACCGCCCGGCAGACGGTCCTGGAGCTCGGCGACCTGGGTGGAGTCGGCGGACGCCGGGAGGTAGTCGGTGGCGCGGTCGCGCTGGACGTCGCCCAGCCTGGCGGCGAACGGTGCAGCGACGGCCAGCAGGACCACCCACAGTCCCACCACCAGCCACGGCAGCCCCCGCCGCCCGCGTGTCGCACGTGTTGTCGCGGCCCCCATGAGGATCGGGCCTCCCCTCCGGTACGGATGTCTGGACACGGCTCCAGACTTCCGCCGGGAACGGCGGCGATCGTCGGACGAGGGGGCGAGTTCGCCGGTACTGCCGGGGGTGGCCGGCGCGCCCCGCTACTCCCCGGGGAGTAGCGGGCGGCGGCGCTCAGGAGGGGGTGCGGGCGGCCGCCAGCAGACGGGTGACGTCGTCGGCGCAGATGGTCAGTGCCGCGCCGACGGTGGTGAGGGCGTCGCGTTCGGCGGGGGTGTAGGGGCCGTCGGCGAGGGCGATGCGGGCGGCCTGGAGGAGCAGGGCCTCCCGGCCGGCCGGGGCGAGGTGCGGGGCGAGCGGGTCCAGGGCCTCGTGCAGCTCTATGGTCAGGCTCGCGCCGCAGGGCTGCTCGAACACCCGGCCGGTGTCGGCGGCGAGCGCCTCGACCAGGGCGGCCAGCTGGTCCTCGGTGCAGTCGTCGAAGCCGGCCGCGCGTACCGTGCCGGCGGCCGTCTCCAGGGCCGTACGGGAGCTGGTGCCGCCCGCGGTGAGGACGGCGAGGGCGACGGTGTGCACGGCGTCGCGGAGCATCGTGGAGAAGCGGCGGGTGGTGGGGTGGTCGAGGGCTTCCGTGCCGTGGTGGCGGTGACAGGAAGCGCATTCCACGACCGGCCCGGTCACCCCGCGCGGCAGCAGCGGCACGCCCAGCAGGGTGAGGCGGCGGCGCCCGGTGAGCCGCTGGTAGTTGCGGTCGCCTCCGCAGCCGGGGCAGAAGAACTCGCCGTCGCCCACGGGTGTCCATGCGGTGCGGGTGCCCAGGATGCGCGCAGCCCTGGCGGCACGGCCGTCTCGTCCCCGTACTGGCAGCACGTCGCACCTCCGTAACCGCACGGCAACATCGCCGCGCTGGCGTGATGTTAGCCACATCAGGGAGGCGGAGTCAGTACCCCGTACGAGACCTTTCCGTGACCTGGGGGGTTCGGTGGCCGACAATCGACGTCGCCCTGGCCGCCGTTCACAGCGGTCAGGGCGACGAAACAGCCGGTCAGAGGGGTCAGCGGGCCGCGCGGTTCACCGCGGAGACGACCGCCTTCAGTGAAGCACGCGTCGTGTTCGCGTCGATGCCGATGCCCCACAGAACCTTGTCGCCGATCGCGCATTCGATGTAGGAGGCGGCCTGCGCGGAGGCGCCCTCGCTCATCGTGTGCTCCTGGTAGTCCAGCAGGCGTACGTCGACGCCGACGGACTCCAGCGCGTCGAAGAAGGCCGAGATCGGACCGTTGCCGGAACCGGTCAGGACGGTGTCCTCGCCGTCGACGGTGGCCTCCACGGTCAGGGTGTCCACGCCGTCGGTGTCGGTGGTCGACTGGCCGGTCCTGACCTGGATGCGGCCCCAGGGGTTCTCGGGGTTCGGCAGGTACTCGTCCTGGAAGACGGCCCAGATGTCCTTCGGCGTGATCTCGCCGCCCTCGGCGTCCGTCTTCGCCTGGATGAGCTTGGAGAACTCGATCTGCATCCGGCGCGGCAGGTCCAGCTTGTGGTCGTTCTTCAGGACGTAGGAGACACCGCCCTTGCCGGACTGCGAGTTGACGCGGATGACGGCCTCGTAGGAGCGGCCGACGTCCTTCGGGTCGATCGGCAGGTACGGCACCGCCCACTCGATGTCGTCGACGGTGACGCCCGTGGCGCTCGCCTCGGCCTCCATGGCGTCGAAGCCCTTCTTGATGGCGTCCTGGTGGGAGCCGGAGAAGGACGTGTAGACCAGGTCGCCCACGTACGGGTGGCGCGGGTGGACCTCCATCTGGTTGCAGTACTCCCACGTACGACGGATCTCGTCGATGTCGGAGAAGTCGATCTGCGGGTCGACGCCCTGGGAGAACAGGTTCATGCCCAGGGTGACCAGGTCGACGTTGCCGGTGCGCTCGCCCTGGCCGAACAGGCAGCCCTCGACGCGGTCGGCGCCGGCCATCAGCGCGAGCTCGGCGGCGGCGACGGCCGTGCCGCGGTCGTTGTGCGGGTGGACCGACAGGCAGACGTGCTCGCGGCGGGACAGGTTGCGGCCCATCCACTCGAAGCGGTCCGCGTGCGTCGACGGGGTCGAACGCTCCACCGTGGCCGGCAGGTTGAGGATGATCTCGCGGCCCGGGCCCGGCTGGTAGACGTCCATCACCGCCTCGCAGACCTCCAGGGCGAAGTCCAGCTCGGTGTCGGTGAAGATCTCGGGGCTGTACTGGTAGCCGAACTCGGTCTCGGGGCCCAGCAGTTTCTCGGCGTACTCCATCACCAGACGGGTGCCGTCGACGGCGATCTGCTTGATGTCGTCCTTGGAGCCGCGGAAGACCACCCGGCGGAAGACCGGGGCGGTGGCGTTGTACAGGTGGACGGTGGCCCGCCGGGCGCCCTTCAGGGACTCCACGGTCCGCTCGATCAGGTCCTCGCGGGCCTGGGTCAGTACGGAGATCGTGACGTCGTCCGGGATCGCGCCCTCCTCCTCGATGATCGAGCGCACGAAGTCGAAGTCGGTCTGGCCGGAGGCGGGGAAGCCGACCTCGATCTCCTTGTAGCCCATGGCGACCAGCTGGTCGAACATCCGGCGCTTGCGCTCGGGCGACATCGGGTCGATCAGGGCCTGGTTGCCGTCGCGCAGGTCGGTGGAGAGCCAGCGGGGGGCGGCGGTGATCCGCTTCTCGGGCCAGGTGCGGTCCTGGAGGTCGACCTGCTCGTAGCGGCCGTACTTGTGGATCGGCATGGAACTGGGCTGCTGGCGGTTGGCCATGATGCGTAAGGCTCCTCTGGATGACCGGAAGGACGGCCGACGACGCAACGCCAAGCTCCGCGGGGAGGGAGTCGGCCTCGACTACAGGCCCTCGCCGCGGCAGCTAAGAAGAAGCAGCCCGTAACGCATGATGCTCCGCAGCCTAGCCGAGCCGTCGCGGACGAGGTGGGTTCGTTCCAGTATGCGGGACCGGTGTCACAAAATGGACAAAAAGTGCGCCGTACCACATCGTCACGCTGCGTGGCGCTCGGTGTCCCGGTATTTCACCAATCATGGTTGCGAGTAGTGACATCACTGTCACGCAGTGCAAAGGTGCCGGGCATGACGACCAACGGGGGCTCTGTGCCCGTCTTCTGCACGATCGTGCCGCCCCACGTCCTCGACCGGCTCGCCCGGGCCGAGGACCCCGGACTGTCCGGACCGGCCCGCCGGTCCCTGGAGCACGACGCCTACCAGCGCACCAAGCGCCGCCTGACCACGGTGATCGGCGCGCCGCCGCCGCCGCGCCGGCCGGCGGCGCCGCCGACCGGCCGCAGCGCACGATCTACGACGCCGGCCACACCCAGGACCTGCCCGGCACCGAGGTCCGCGGGGAGGGCTCGGAGGCCGGCTCCGACGCCACCGTCAACCGCGCCTACGCGGGCCTCGGCGCCACCTTCGACCTGTACCTGAAGGCGTACGGCCGGCACTCCATCGACGACGAGGGGCTGCCCCTCGACGCCACGGTCCACTTCGGCGAGGGGTACGACAACGCCTTCTGGAACGGCGAGCAGATGGTGTTCGGCGACGGTGACAACGAGATCTTCCTCGACTTCACCATCCCGGTGGACGTCATCGGGCACGAGCTGACCCACGGCGTCACCCAGCACACCGCGAACCTGGAGTACTTCGGGCAGTCCGGGGCGCTCAACGAGTCGCTGTCCGATGTCTTCGGCTCGCTGATCAAGCAGTACACGCTCGGCCAGACCGCCGCCGAGGCCGACTGGCTGATCGGCGCCGGGCTCCTCGCCCCGCGCGTCACCGGCACCGCCCTGCGCTCGATGAAGGCCCCGGGCACGGCGTACGACGACGACGTCCTCGGCAAGGACCCGCAGCCGGCCACCATGGAGCACTACGTCCGCACCGGCCGCGACAACGGCGGCGTGCACATCAACTCCGGCATCCCGAACCACGCCTTCTACCTGGCCGCGAGCGCCCTCGGCGGCTACGCCTGGGAGAAGACCGGGCAGATCTGGTACGACGTGCTGACCGGCGGTGAACTGAAGGCGGACGCCCTGTTCGCCGACTTCGCCACGCTGACGGTGAAGGCGGCCCGCGAGCGGTACGGCGCCGGGGACGAACTCCAGGCCGTGCAGAAGTCCTGGGAACAGGTCGGGGTGCGGACGCTGTAGTTCCGTACTACACAGGGACCCATGCGAATTCGAGTACGGCGCACGGGCGGTTTCGCGGGCATCGAGCGCCTGGCCGAGATGGACACCTCGGGCCGCGCGGACGCCCACGAGTGGGAGAGCCTGGCCGAACGCGTCCTCGCGTCCGGCCGGGCCGCTCCGCCCGCCGGCGTCCCCGACGGCTTCCGCTACGAGATCACGGTGGACGGCCGCACGGTCCACGCGGCCGATCCCCGACTCAGCGAGCCGGAGCGGGAGTTGGTCTCCCGGGTGCTGAAGGAGGGCGCCTGACGGAGGGCGCCCCACCCCGTTTCAGCGCCCCTCCACACCTCAGCGCCCCGCCACACCTCAGCGGGCCGCTTCCCCACGTCTCAGCGGGCCGCTTCCCACTCCTCGCGCAGGAGCCCGAAGAGCACCTCGTCGTGCCACTCGCCGCCCACGAGCACCGCCGCCCGGCGGCGCCCCTCCTCGGTGAAGCCCAGGCGGCGGAACGCCCGCTGGGCGCGCTCGTTCCCGCTCCAGGTCTCCAGCTCGACCCGGTGCAGCCGGCAGGCGCCGAACAGGTGGTCCAGCAGCAGCGACAGCGCCTCACCGCCGTGGCCGGTGCCCCACAGGTCCCGCTCGCCGATGGTGATCCCGACCGTGGCCCGCCCGGCGAACGGGTCCAGGCCCCGGTAGTCGGCCATGCCGACCGGCCGGCCGCCGCCGAGCTCCTCGACGGTGAAGGTGGCGCCGTCGCGCGGGTCCTCGCGCAGGCGGCCCTCGTGGAACCGCTCCATGGCGGCACGGGTCACCGGGCCGAAGCCTGGATGGCCGCCGGTCGCCCAGTGGGCCACCTCCGGGTCGTTGCGCCAGCGCAGCTGGGCGTCCAGGTCCTCGGCGCGCAGGGCGCGCAGTCGCACGAGCTTGCCTTCGATCATCCGGTGATCATAGAACTCTCCGCGGGGCCGCGGCTCGCTCACGCCAACCAGTGCTTCGAGCACGGGCGTTGACGTGAGTTACCTGGGGTAAGGATGATCCGGCCATGGCGACTGACGCAGGCGATCCGATGCCCCGCTTCCCGGACGGCTTCCTGTGGGGTGTCTCGACCTCCGCCCACCAGATCGAGGGCGCGGCCGAGGACCGCGAGCGGTCCGTGTGGGACGACTTCACGGACGTCCCCGGGCGGGTGAAGGACGGTTCGACGGCGGCGGTCGCCTGCGACCACGTCCACCGCTACCGGGAGGACGTGGCGCTCCTCGCCGGGCTCGGCGTGAACGCCTACCGCTTCTCCGTCTCCTGGCCCCGGGTGAACTCCCCCGGCGGACTCGACTTCTACGACCGCCTCGTCGACGAGCTGTGCGCCGCCGGGGTACGCCCCGTGCCCACCCTCTTCCACTGGGACCTGCCCGCCTCGCTGGACTGGCTGCGCCGGGACACCGCCGCCCGCTTCGCCGCGTACGTGTCGGTGGTGGCCGAACGGCTCGGCGACCGGGTCGGCACCTGGATCACCCTCAACGAGCCCGCGGAGCACACGCTTCTCGGGCACGCGCTCGGCACCCACGCCCCCGGCCGCAAGCTGCTCTTCGACGCCCTTCCGGCCGCCCACCACCAGCTCCTCGCCCACGGGCTCGCGGTGCGGGCACTGCGCGCGGCCGGCGCGACGGACATCGGCATCGCCAACTCCCACGGCCCCACCTGGCCCGCCTCCGGGGCGGCGGCCGACGTGGAGGCGGCCGGCTTCTACGACCTCCTGCTCAACCGCCTCTTCGCCGAACCGGTCCTGCTGGGCCGCTATCCCGACGGCATGGGTGAACTGATGCCCGGGGACGTGGAGTCCGACCTGGCGGTCATCGGCGAACCGCTCGACTGGTACGGCGTCAACTACTACGCCCCGACCCGGGTCGGGGCCCCCGGAGGCGGCGAGTCCGAGTACGGCGGAGTGACGCTGCCCGACGAACTCCCCTTCTCCCTGAGGGAGATCGAGGGGCGCCCGGTGACCGACTTCGGCTGGCCGGTCGTCCCGGAGGGCCTGACCGAGCTGCTGTGCGGCTTCCGCGAACGCTACGGCGACCGGCTCCCGCCGATCGTCGTCACCGAGAACGGCTGCTCCTACGAGGGCGTCGACGACCAGGACCGCATCGCCTACCTGGACGCCCATCTGCGCGCCCTGCACGCCGCGTCGAAGGCCGGGGTGGACGTGCGCGGCTACTTCGTGTGGTCCCTGATGGACAACTTCGAGTGGGCCGAGGGCTACGCCCGCCGGTTCGGTCTGGTCCACGTCGACTTCACGACCCAGCGGCGCACCCCGAAGGCGTCCTACCACTGGTTCCGGGACGTGCTGCGGAACCAGAAGTGACCACCGCCGGCGCCCCGGCCGCGCTCGCCGAGCCCACGGTCCGGGTGGGGCGGGGCTGGACGGCGGCGCTGTCGCTGGCCAACGGGGCGATCTGGGTGGGCTGGTTCGGTCCGCTGCAGATCCTGCTCGCCTCCCAGGCGGAGGACTTCGCGCCCGGCGCCGGGATGTCGAAGGAGACGCTGCTGGCCTGGGTGACCGGCGTGGGCGCGGTGGTCTCCCTGGTCGCGAACCCGCTCTTCGGCGCCCTGTCGGACCTGACGACCGCCCGGGCGGGCCGCCGTACCCCGTGGATCGTGGCCGGGACGGCGGGCGGCGCGCTCGCGCTGCTGCTGCTCGCCGGCGCGGGCGGGGTGGCGACGATGGCCGCCGGCTGGTGCCTGGTGCAGCTCACCCTGAACGCGGCCTTCGCGGCGGTGACCGCGGCCGTGCCCGACCGGGTGCCGCGGCTCCAGCGGGGCACGGTGGGCGGCTGGCTGGGCGCGGCGCAGATCCTCGGCGTGGTCGCCGGCACGGGACTGGCCGCGGCGGCGGGCGGCGTCCGGGCCGGATACGCGGCCTGCGCGGTGTTCACGGTGGTGGGCGTGCTGCCGTACGTGCTGTGCCACCGGGACCTGCGGCTCGCGCGCGCGGACCGCCCGGCGTGGTCCTGGCGGAGCTTCGCGGCCGGGTTCTGGACGAGTCCGCGCCGCCATCCGGATCTGGCCTGGGCCTGGCTGACCCGGTTCCTGATCAACCTCGGCAACTCGCTGGTGCTGCTGTACCTGCTGTACTACCTCCGCGACCGCCTGCACCATCCCGACCCCGGCCGGGGCGTGCTGATCCTGACGGCCGTCAACAGCCTGACCCTGACCGCGACGGTCGTGGCCGGCGGCGTGTGGTCCGACCGGGTGGGCCGGCGCAAGCCGTTCGTCGTCTGGTCGGGCGTGCTGATGGCGGTGGCGACGGCGCTGCTGGCCGGCTGGCAGACCTGGCCGGGCGCGATCGTGGCGGCGGCCGTGCTGGGAGTCGGCTTCGGCGTGTTCACCTCGGTCGACTTCGCGCTGATGACCGATGTGCTGCCGAAGGCCCTGGACCGGGGCAAGGACCTGGGCGTGATCAACGTGGCCAACGCGCTCCCGCAGGTGGCCGCCCCGGCCCTGGCCGCCCCGATCGTGACCCACCTGGGCGGCTACCGGGCGCTGTACCTGTTCTCCGCGGCGGTCGGCCTGGCCGGCGCGGTGCTGGTGAACCGGATCCGGGGCGTGCGGTGACCCTCAGAAGCCCAGTCGGCGCAGCTGCTTCGGGTCGCGCTGCCAGTCCTTCGCGACCTTGACGTGCAGGTCGAGGAAGACCGGCGTGCCGAGCAGGGCCTCGATCTGCCGGCGGGACTTGATGCCGACGTCCTTCAGGCGCTTGCCCTTGGGGCCGATGATGATGCCCTTCTGGCTGGGGCGCTCGATGTAGACGTTGGCGTGGATGTCCAGCAGCGGCTTGTCCGCCGGACGGTCCTCGCGCGGCAGCATCTCCTCGACGACCACCGCGATGGAGTGCGGCAGCTCGTCGCGGACGCCCTCCAGGGCCGCCTCGCGGATGAGTTCCGCGATCATGACCTGCTCGGGCTCGTCGGTGAGGTCGCCCTCGGGGTAGAGGGCCGGGCCCTCGGGCAGCAGCGGGATCAGCAGGTCCGCCAGCAGGTCGACCTGCTTGTTCGCGGTCGCCGACACCGGGACGATCTGCGCCCACTCGATGCCCAGCTCCTTGCCGAGCTGGTCGATCGCGATGAGCTGCTCGGCCAGGGCACGGGAGTCGACGAGGTCGGTCTTCGTGACGATGGCGACCTTCGGGGACTTGCGGATGCCGGCCAGCTCCTTGGCGATGAAGCGGTCGCCGGGACCGATCTTCTCGTTCGCCGGCAGGCAGAAGCCGATCACGTCGACCTCGGCCCACGTCGTGCGCACGACGTCGTTGAGCCGCTCGCCGAGCAGGGTGCGCGGCTTGTGCAGGCCCGGGGTGTCCACCAGGATCAGCTGGGCTTCGGGCCGGTGCACGATGCCGCGCACCGTGTGCCGCGTCGTCTGCGGCTGGTCGGCGGTGATCGCCACCTTCTGCCCGACCAGAGCGTTCGTGAGGGTGGACTTGCCCGCGTTGGGGCGGCCCACGAAGCAGGCGAAGCCGGCACGGTGGGCGGACTCGGCCGGCTGCTCGGATGACTGGGTACGAACGCTCATGGCGTTCATTGTCCCTGATCCACGGGACCGCGCCGCACCGGCCGTCGTGACCGCCCCGCGCCGGCCCCCGGCGCGGTGAGCTTCCGGAAACCGGCACGCAACGAAACGTCACGGAAACACACCTGTACGCGACCGGAAACCGGCACCCGTGACGCTCTGACGAGCCCCCACACCGTTGGAGACGCCCGTGACCCTCGCCGCCGCGCACGTGAACACCGGCGACACCGCCTGGCTGCTCGCCGCGACCGCCCTCGTCCTGCTGATGACCCCGGGCCTGGCCCTCTTCTACGGCGGCATGGTCCGCACGAAGAGCGTCCTGAACATGCTGATGATGAGCTTCGTCTCCATCGCCCTGGTCACGGTGGTGTGGCTGGCGGCGGGATATTCGCTGGCCTTCGGCGGGGACGCCTTCGCGGGGCTCGTCGGCGGCCTCGGCCACTCCGGCATGCGCGGGATCGGCCCGGACGGTGTCCACGGCACGGTCCCGACCCTGCTCTTCGCGACCTTCCAGCTCACCTTCGCGATCGTCACCGCCGCGCTGATCAGCGGAGCCGTCGCCGACCGGGCGAAGTTCTCGGCCTGGCTGGTGTTCGTACCGGTCTGGACCCTCCTGGTATACGTTCCGGTCGCCCACTGGGTGTGGGGCCCGGGCGGCTGGATCGTGGACCGGCTGGGCGCCCTGGACTTCGCCGGCGGTATGCCCGTCGAGATCGCCTCCGGCGCCTCCGGACTGGCCCTGTGCCTGGTCCTCGGACCGCGGCTCGGTTTCAAGAAGGACGCCATGCGCCCGCACAACCTGCCGATGGTGATCCTCGGCGCGGGTCTGCTCTGGTTCGGCTGGTTCGGTTTCAACGCGGGCAGCGCGCTCGGCGCGAACGGTCTCGCGGCCGCCGCCTTCCTCAACACCCTCGCCGCGGGCTGCACCGGCCTGCTCGGCTGGCTCTTCGTGGAACAGAGGCGGGACGGCCACCCGACCACCCTCGGCGCCGCCTCGGGCGCGGTCGCCGGTCTCGTCGCGATCACGCCGTCCTGCGGCACGGTCTCGCTGCTCGGCGCGCTCGTGGTCGGCCTCGCCGCGGGCGTGGTCTGCAGTTACGCGGTGAGCTGGAAGTTCCGGCTGAACTACGACGACTCCCTGGACGTCGTCGGTGTGCACCTGGTCGGCGGTGTCATCGGCACCCTGCTGATCGGCCTGTTCGCCGAGCGGGCGATGACCGGCGGCACGGAAGGGCTGTTCTACGGCGGCGGGCTGGTCCCGCTGGGCAGGCAGCTGCTCGCCGTGGCGGCCGTCGCGCTGTACGCCTTCGGCGTGACGTACGGCCTGGGCCGGCTGCTCGACAAGGTGATGGGCCTGCGTGCGAGCGAGGACCAGGAGCACACCGGTCTGGACCTTACGGTGCACGCCGAGACGGCCTACGATCACGGGGTCCTGGGGCACGGCGCCCCGGTCTCCCACTCCGTCCTCACCGGCACCAGCGCGCAGAAGGTCGACAGCCAGGCATGAAGCTCATCACCGCGATCGTCAAGCCGTACCGTCTGGACTCGGTCAAGACCGCCCTCCAGGAGCTGGGGGTGCAGGGCCTGACCGTGACCGAGGCGAGCGGCTACGGCCGGCAGCGCGGCCACACCGAGGTGTACCGGGGTGCCGAGTACCGGGTCGACCTGGTGCCGAAGGTGCGCATCGAGGTGGTGGTGGACGACGCCGCCGCGGACGACGTGATCGACGCGGTCGTCAGGGCCGCGCAGACGGGGAAGATCGGGGACGGGAAGGTGTGGTCCGTACCCGTGGAGACGGTCGTGCGGGTGCGGACCGGCGAGCGCGGCCCCGACGCGCTCTGACCAGCAGCACCCCGGTCACCGCGCCGGCCGCGAACACCAGCGTCGCGAGCAGCCACGGCAGCGCGAGGAACGAGGCGCTCGCCGACTCCCGGGTGCCCGGCGCGCGCACGGTGAGCGTCACGTCGGCCCGGTCGAGCTGGGGCGCCCCCTGCCAGGTCTCGGTGAGCCGTACCCGCTGTCCGGGGAGCAGCTCGGAGGGCATCCGGGTGAGTTCGCGGTCGAGCAGCGTCCGGCCGAACAGTCCGCGCGCGGTCAGCCGGGCCTTGGGGTGGAGGGTGACGTTCCCGGTGTTGCGCAGGGTGTAGGAGACCGTCGCCGTGCTGTCGCCGAAGCCGGGCATCGCGGGCTGGTGGTGGCCGATCCGCAGGTGCTCGACGGCCAGGGCGCCCAGCGTGGGACCGCCGACCCGGAGGTAGACGCGGGCGCCGACGGCCCGCCGCACACCGAGCGCGAGTCTGCCGGTGCCGGGGTCGACCCGCTCGTCGAGGGCGACGATCGCGCCGGGGTGGTCGCCGGGTTCGGCGCCGTCGGGGACGCGCAGGGTGAACGGCACGGTGACGGTCCGGTGGCCGGGCACGGTGATCCGTGACGTCGCGGGCCGCGCCCAGGCGCCGACCCCGCGCATGCGCTCCTTGACCGTGCGCACGGCGAACCCGCCGTCGCGGGCGGTGTTGTAGGCGTCGGCCGCGTAGAGCCGGAAGGTGAGCGGGCGGCCGGTCTTGTTCTGGACGGCGACCTTGTCGGTGAGGGTCTGTCCGGGGTCGGCGGAGAGGTAGAAGTAGGGGCGCGCGGCGACCTTCGAGGCGACCGGGTAGACGGAC
The DNA here is from genome assembly GCF_025642175.1 of Streptomyces albidicamelliae. Classification (NCBI taxonomy): domain Bacteria; kingdom Bacillati; phylum Actinomycetota; class Actinomycetes; order Kitasatosporales; family Streptomycetaceae; genus Streptomyces; species Streptomyces albidicamelliae. Next base: position 2,998,432 of record NZ_CP106795.1, read on the forward strand.
CAGCTGCCGTTGTCGGCGGCCCGTGCCGGTGTGCCGAGAACACCGAGGACGCCGAGGAGGAGGGGGAGCAGGCTCAGGAGGAGGACGTACGGCTTGCGCATGGGTGCGGACCCCCCGTGGGCTCGGGGTGGTGGCGGTCGGGCGGGTGCGGCCCCGGTCGTAGGGCGGGGCGCCCGGCCACCGGTGTCGGGGTGCGGGTCAGGTGAGGGTGAGGGTCAGGACGCCGGAGTACGCGCCGGGAGGCGTGAACGCCGGTACGTCGAGGGAGAGTCCGGCGTCGACGGTGAACTCACCGCCGGTGACCGTGCCGTCGGGGGTCGACGCGAGGGTCGCTCCCGTCAGGCCCACGGCGCCCGCCGAACCGGCCTTGCAGGTGCTGGGGCTGCCCGCCTTGGTCGCGCAGGCGGGGGTCCAGCTCAGCTTTCCGGCGTCGATCTTGGCACCGGGGCCGGTGAAGTCGGTGACCTTGCCGGTCAGGGACCAGCCCGCGGGCCCGCCGCGGTAGTCCTTGACGGTCACCGTCCGCAGGGCTCCGGTCGAGGCCCCGCCCTTGCCGAAGTCGACCGCCGACAGCGCGACGGCGTCCCCGGCCTGGGACATGGACAGGGTGCCCGCCTTGACGGTGGTCGTCAGCTTCTGGCTGCCGGGCGGGACGGGGGTGGTGTCGTTGACGACGTAGGCCGCGGGGCCCGCGCCCTTGTCCGTGGTCCAGGACGCGCCCTCGTAGGCCACGACCCCGGTCGTCGTCTTGTCGTTGACGACGAGGGAGCCGCTGAAGGAGCCCTGGGCGTTCGCGGTCACGGTCGCGGTGTCGGCGGTCTGGGTGGTCCCGGACCGTCCGGCCAGGGTGACGCTCGCGCCCGGGGTGAAGTTGGTGCCGCTGACGGTGACGGCGGCGCCGGGGTCACCGGAGGCCGAACCGAGCGAGATTGACCGGGTGTTGGCCGGGGTGCCGTCGGTCGCCGTGACGGTCTCCGAGGTCGGGGCCGGGGGGCTGGTGACCGTGCAGGGGGTGTCCAGCTCCAGGATGTAGCTGGTGTGGATGTTGTAGTCGCCGGGCGAGAGGGTGATCTGCCCGGCCTTGGTGACGGTGAACGTGCCGGTCATGGAGAAGGACGGGAAGGGTGCCTTCCCCGGCACCGGGGTGTTCTTCTTCGGCCCGGCGACCGTGACGGACCCGGTCTGGGCGCCGCCGAGCGCGACCTTGCCGGTCGGGGTCATGATGTCGGCCGGCAGGGCCAGGTCGGTGGGGTTGCCCGCGGCGGGGGTGACCACCGTGTAGGTCACGGTGACCGTGTCGCCCACCTTGGGCTTGGTGTTGTCCACCGACACGCTCGCGGTGGTGGTGCCGTCGATCGGCGGCAGGCCGGAGACGGCGGGCGGGATGCAGTGCGTGGCGAAGTCCACGTTCGCGCCGGCGGCACCGGCCGGACAGGCCAGCGCGCCGCCCGCGGTGACCGCGAGGGCGGTCGCCCCGAACAGCGACGCCCAGCGCCACCGTCGGGTTCTTCGGGGTGTCGGACCCATGGGCCCCCTCCTGAGGGTTGCTGGCGCAGCGGCTCATCTGCGCCGACAGGGGGCATTGATGTGGAGCGGGGGTGAGAAGTCAATGGAGATGCCGCAGAAATCTGACGGATCATCAGTTTCTGCGGCATCCGGAACAGATCGCTCACCCGGGGCGGAGCGCTCAGTCGAAGACGAACGGCCCCGGCGCCTGCGGGCCGTTCGCCTTGCAGGTCACGGTGATCCCGAAGATCACCATCTTCAGGGAGCCGCCGTAGGCGTCCAGGCGGTCCCCGGCGGCGACGGTGCCCGGCAGCGGGCCGACGCTGACCGGGTCGCCGGTGTTCATGGCCGGGTTCTTCGTCCCGCTGAACACGACGCCGCCGCCGCCCGCCCTGGCCAGGGTGAGCGTGGAGGAGATCGAGTCCGGCGCGACGGCTACCGGCGCGCTGATCGCGGTGGAGGTGAGGGTGATGGTGGCCGAGGTGCCGTTCTGCGTGGCGGTGAGCGTGGCCGCGCCGCCGCCGAAGAAGCCGCAGCTCGCGGTGATGGTCGCCGTCTGGGGGGCGACGGCGGCCGCGGTGGGCGCGAGGGCCAGTCCGATGACCGCGAGGGCCCCGGCCGCCAGTGCCGCACCCGTTGCCGTGCGTGTGCCTCTCATGGGGATCCGCTTCCCTTCCCTGTGGGGATGCCATGTGGGGATGGTCGGAAGGTGCGCCGACGAGCGGCAGGCCGGGCGGGCGGATGCGGGCGCCCGGCGCGGCGGTGCGGATCTGACGGATCGTCGGAAGGTACGGCTTCATTGATGCGCGGGGGACGGGGGACGGCAAGGTGGCATTCCGGCCGACCTGTCGTCCGGTCCCACCGGACGTCAGCCGGCGGAGACGGTCGCCCGCACACTCCCGTCGGCCGAGGCGAGCAGGACGGGCGTCCCGGCGCCGCCGAGATCGGCCACGGCGGCCAGGTCCTCGGCCGCCACCGCCTCCGCGTCGCTCACCACCGCCGCCGCCTCCAGGGACCGCGCCCCCGACGCCACGGCCATCGCGACGGCCGTGCGCAGCGCGCTCAGCCTCAGCGAGGGGAGCTCCACGGACCCCGCGACGTACGTACGCCCGGTGTCGTCCCGTACGGCCGCCCCCTCCGGCACGCCGTTGCGGGCCCGCGCGGAACGGGCCAGGGTGACGATCTTGCGGTCCTCGGGGTCAAGCGCGCTGCTCTCGGTCATGCCCCGAGCATACGAAGCGGCGGTGCGTGCGCCCGGCCGCGGGGGTGCCCCGCCCGTACCCGTGCCGGGTCAGTCCAGGGTCTGGACGATCTCGCTCCGGGTGGCGGTGTGCACGACACGGCCGCGCGCGCCGTTCACCAGGGGCAGACGGGGGCTCACGTGGCCGCACTCGACGTCGGCGACGATCGGCACCCCGAGCGGGCCGAGCGCGTCGAGGACGGCCTCGTACTGGGTGAGGGTGCGGCTGTCCGGGGCGTGGGTGCGGCCCACGAGGACGGCGGCCGCGCGGTCGAAGAACCCGGCGAGGCGCATGCCGTGCAGATTGCGGCAGATGGTGAACGCGTTGTCCTCGCAGGCCTCGACGTAGACGAGCAGCGGCTCGTCCCCGGCGAACCGCGAGGTGTCCAGGTACGGCGTGCCCGCGAGGTTGGCGAGGATCTCGACGCAGCCGCCGATCAGCCGGCCCCGGGCGTCTACGTCCCCCTTCCCGTCCAGCCGCAGCCAGCCGCCCTCGGCGTCCAGGGTCAGGGCGCGGACCTCCGGGTCCGCGGTCCAGTCGTCGAACCCGCCGGACCGGTACCGGCCGGGCGGCGTCTGCGCGAAGGACCCGCCCCGCGGGGCGGTGACGATGTCGAGCCAGGACACCAGGCCCTCGGGGGTCCGGTACGGGGTGTCCATCAGGTTGCCGCCGTGGACGGTCGCCACACCGGTGAGCAGCGTCAGCGGGGTGACGATCGTGGAGATGTCGGACCAGCCGGCCATCCAGGTCGGTTCGGCCCGCCCGATCGCCTCGAAGTCCAGCAGCGGCAGCAGGTCGATCGCGGTCTCCCCACCCCACGGCGGCACCACGGCCCGGATCGCCGGGTCGGTCAGCATCCCGGTGAGTTCCGCGGCGCGCTCGGCGGCGGGGGCGCTGATGTGCGTCGAGCCGTCCATGCACCGGCCCACGACCACCTCGAAGCCGCGGGCCTCGAGGTCGCGCACCGCCACGTCGAGGCGGCCGCGCAGTTCCTCGGCGACCCCGCTGGACGGGGAGGTCACACCGACACGGTCACCGGGGCGCAGCGGGCGCGGGTACCGAACAGTCATGCGCCGGATTCTGACACGAGGTCAGCGCGGTCCCGCAAGGCGATTACCGCCGGTCGAGCCGCAGCCGCTCCGCCCGTGGCAGCCCCGCGACGACGAGGTCGTACGAGTCCTCGATCAGCTCGCGGAGCAGCCGGTCCGGCAGTGCGCCGTCGGCGGCCACCGTGTTCCAGTGCCGCTTGTTCATGTGGTAGCCGGGGACGATCAGCCCCTCGTGCTCGCCGCGCAGCCGGAGCGCGTCCTCCGGGTCGCACTTGAGGTTGACCGTCAGGGGCCGCGCGTCCAGGGCCGTCAGGGCGAACATCTTGCCCAGCACCTTGAAGACCGAGGTCTCCGGGTTGAACGGGAAGTCCTCCACGACCGCGTTGAAGGACAGGCAGAAGGCGCGCAGCTCCCCGGGCGTCACTCGGGCTCCTCCTCTTCGGCGGGCGGCACGGGGACCGGCTCCACCAGGACCGTGACGATCTTGTTGCGGCGGCCGGCCGCCGCCTCCGCCGTCAGCTTCAGCCTGCGCTCGTCGGGCAGTTCCACCTCGGCGGACGCGCTCGCGATGGGCACGCGGCCGAGGGCCTTGGCGAGCAGTCCGCCGACGGTCTCCACGTCCTCGTCGTCGTACTCCTCCAGGCCGTACAGCTCGCCGAGGTCGGTGATGTCGAGACGGGCGGTGACCCGGTAGCGGTCGTCCCCGAGGTCCTCCACGGGCGGCAGTTCCCGGTCGTACTCGTCGGTGATCTCACCGACGATCTCCTCCAGGATGTCCTCGATGGTGACGATGCCCGCGGTGCCGCCGTACTCGTCGATGACGACGGCGACGTGGTTGCGTTCCTTCTGCATCTCGCGCAGCAGGTCGCCGGCGTTCTTGGTGTCGGGCACGAACACGGCCGGGCGCATAGCGGTGGACACCAGGTCGCTCTCCGCGTCCCGGCTGATGTGCGTCTTGCGGACCAGGTCCTTCAGGTACACGATCCCGACGATGTCGTCCTCGCTCTCGCCGGTGACCGGGATCCGGGAGAACCCGGAGCGCAGGGCGAGGGTGAGGGCCTGCCGGATGGTCTTGTACCGCTCGATGACGACGAGGTCGGTCCGCGGGACCATGACCTCGCGCACGAGCGTGTCGCCGAGCTCGAAGACCGAGTGCACCATGCGGCGCTCGTCGTCCTCGATCAGCGACTCCTTCTCGGCGAGGTCGACCAGCGCGCGCAGCTCCGCCTCGGAGGCGAAGGGGCCGCGGCGGAAGCCCTTGCCGGGGGTGAGCGCGTTGCCGATGAGGATCAGCAGGGACGGGACGGGTCCCATGATCCGGGCGAGCGGCAGCAGCACGTACGCCGCCGCGGTCGCGGTGTTCAGCGGGTGCTGGCGGCCGATGGTGCGCGGGGAGACGCCGACGGCGACGTACGACACGAGGACCATCACGCCGATGGCGACCAGCAGCGCCTGCCAGGTGGTGTCGAACTCCTGGAGGCAGGCGTAGGTCACCAGGGCCGCGGCGGCCATCTCGCAGGCGACGCGGACCAGCAGGGCCACGTTGAGGTAGCGGGTGGGGTCGGCGGCGATCTGCGCGAGCTTGGCGCCGCCGCGCCGGCCCGACTTCACGGCCTCCTCGGCACGGAAGCTGGAGACCCGCGCGAGGCCCGCCTCCGCGCAGGCGGCGAGCCAGGCGACGACGACCAGCGCGATCGCGCCGATCACGATCTGTGGAGACATGCCGCCCGCTTACGAGACGGTCGGCGCCGGGGACGGCCCGGTCAGCCCGTGCTCGGACCGCCACCCGTCCACGATGGCGGCCTGGAGCCCGAACATCTCGGCCTTCTCGTCGGGCTCCTCGTGGTCGTAGCCGAGCAGGTGCAGCACCCCGTGGACGGTGAGCAGCTGGAGCTCCTCGTCCATGGAGTGCTGCGTGGGCGCCTCGGCCCCCTGCTTGGTGGCGACCTCCGGGCACAGCACGATGTCGCCGAGCAGCCCCTGCGGCGGCTCGTCGTCGTCCTTCGTGGGCGGCCGCAGCTCGTCCATCGGGAACGACATGACATCGGTCGGCCCGGGCAGGTCCATCCACTGGATGTGCAGCTGCTCCATGGCGTCTTCGTCCACGACGATCACCGAGAGCTCGGACAGCGGGTGGATGCGCATCCGAGCGAGCGCGTAGCGGGCGATGTCGAGGATCGCCTGCTCGTCGACCTCGGTGCCGGACTCGTTGTTGACGTCGATCGACATGGTCGTGCTGGTCTACTTCCCCTTGGGAGCCTTGGCACCGGTTCTGCCGCGGCCGCCCTTGTGGGTGCCGTTCTCGGTGCCGTGCTTGCTGTCGTACAACTCGTACGCGTCGACGATACGGCCCACCAGCTTGTGCCGTACGACATCGTGGGACGACAGCCGGGAGAAGTGGACGTCCTCCACGCCCTCCAGGATCTCCTGCACCTGCCGCAGACCGGACTTGGTGCCGTTCGGCAGGTCGACCTGCGTCACGTCACCGGTGATCACGATCTTCGAGTCGAAGCCGAGGCGGGTGAGGAACATCTTCATCTGTTCGGGGCTCGTGTTCTGGGCCTCGTCCAGGATGATGAAGGCGTCGTTGAGCGTGCGTCCGCGCATGTAGGCGAGCGGCGCGACCTCGATCGTCCCGGCGGCCATGAGCCGCGGGATGGAGTCGGGGTCGAGCATGTCGTGCAGCGCGTCGTACAGCGGGCGCAGGTAGGGGTCGATCTTCTCGTAGAGCGTGCCGGGCAGGAAGCCCAGCCGCTCGCCGGCCTCGACCGCGGGACGGGTCAGGATGATGCGGTTGACCTGCTTGGACTGCAGGGCCTGGACGGCCTTGGCCATGGCCAGGTAGGTCTTTCCGGTACCGGCGGGGCCGATGCCGAAGACGATCGTGTGCTTGTCGATCGCGTCGACGTACCGCTTCTGGTTGAGGGTCTTCGGGCGGATCGTGCGGCCCCGCGAGGACAGGATGTTCTGCGTCAGTACCTCGGCCGGGGTCTCCGGCCCGTCGCTCGTCCCGTTCTCGCTCGCCTTGAGCATGGCGATCGAGCGTTCCACTGCGTCCTCCGTCATCGGCTGCCCGGTGCGGAGCACCAGCATCATCTCGTCGAACACGCGCGAAATGAGGGCGACGTCCTGGGGGTCGCCGACCGCGCTGATCTCATTGCCCCGGACATGGATGTCGGCCGCCGGGAAAGCCCTCTCGATCACGCGCAGGAGGGAGTCGCCGGAGCCCAGCACGGTCACCATGGGGTGCTGGGCGGGGACGGTCAGTTGTGCTCTCGCCTGCTCCTGCGCGGGGGTGTGAGCTGTGGGTGTCTGTGTCATGGGCCGGCGCTGAAGGCCTGCGCTTCCTCCTCGTCACGGCCGCATGGCTGAGGGCGGCCTCGCCGTTCCAGGGTACGACGGTGGACCGACAAGCCTGTAGGACTTTTCCGCCGGACGGCGGCCGGCCCGTTCAGCCGGACCGGCGGAACCCGATGGTCGGCACCGCCCGGGCGAGCGGCCAGGGCCGGTCCAGCTCCTCGGGCACCAGCCCCTCCAGGAACGCGTACCGACGCAGCGCCGCCGGGTCCTGCCCCTCCACGGACTGCACCCGCCGCCACCACGCCCCGATCTCCGACCACCCCGGCGCGGACAGCGACCCCCCGAACTCCTGCACGGACAGGGCCGCCGTGAGCCCGGCGAAGGCCAGCCGGTCGGCCAGCGGCCACCCCGCGAGGGAGCCCGTCACGAACCCGGCGACGAACACGTCGCCCGCCCCGGTCGGGTCCAGCGCCTCCACCGCGATCGCCGGGACCTCGGCCGTCTCCCCCGTGCGCCGGTCCACCGCGTACGCCCCCTCGGACCCGAGGGTCACCACCGCCACCGGGACGTGCTCGGTCAGCGCGTGCGCGGCCTCCCGGGGGCAGGGGGCGCCGGTGTACCGCTTCGCCTCCTCCGCGTTCGGCAGGAAGGCCTCGCAGTGCTCCAGGTCGGCCAGCCCGCGCAGGTCCCACGCCCCGGTCTCGTCCCAGCCGACGTCGGCGAAGATCCGGGTGCCGGCGCGGGCGGCCCGCGCGATCCACGGGGCGCGGCGGCCGGGGGTCAGGGAGGCGACGGCCGCCCGGGCGGGGGCGGGAAGCCCGGCGCGCCCTGCTGGACGAGCACGGCCTCCGGCGGCGGCTCGTGCCCGTGCGACACCATCGTGCGTTCGCCCTCGTACGCCATGGAGACGGTCACCGGCGAGTGCCAGCCGGGGACGGTCCGCGAGGCGGACAGGTCGATGCCCTCGCCCTGTTCGAGCGCGTCCCAGCAGTACTCGCCGTAGTGGTCGTCGCCGAAGGCCGCGGCGAGGAGGGTGCGCAGGCCGAGGCGGGCCAGGGCGGCGGCCATGTTGGCGACCCCGCCGGGGCTGGAGCCCATGCCCCGGGCCCAGGACTCGGTACCGCGCACCGGCGCCGAGTCCAGGCCGGTGAAGACGATGTCGAGGAAGACCGTGCCCGTGAGGCAGACGTCCCAGGGCGGGTCGCCCGGGGCGCGCAGCGCGGTCAGCGGGTCGGTCCGGGCCCGGCAGCGCGTGGCGGGCGTCAGATGGTCCGGTTCCTCTCCGGCGACGGTGTACGAGGGGGTCACGGTGCGCTCCCTGACGTGGTGCGGTTCTGGCCAGTGTGCACCAGGTCACCCACCGGAACCGCCCGCGGTGCCCGTCACCAGCGGGGCATCACCGGTGGGTGCCACCCCGGTTCGCCCGCGCGCATGGCCGCCGCGTCGTCGCGGTCCCGCAGCGCGCCGTCGTCCTCGGCCCACCGCCGGTGCAGCCGGGCCAGTTCGTCCCGGTCGAGTTCGACGCCGAGCCCCGGCCCGTCGGGCACCGCGACCCGGCCGCCGGTGAAGAGGAGCCGCTCGGTGAGGACGTCCTCGGACTGCCAGGGGTAGTGGGAGTCGCAGGCGTGGTGGAGGTCCGGCACGGTCGAGGCCACGTGGGTCATGGCGGCGAGGCTGATGCCGAGATGGGTGTTGGAGTGCATGGACACCCCGACGCCGAAGGCGGCGCAGATCGCGGCGAGGTGCCGGGTGTTGCGCAGGCCGCCCCAGTAGTGGTGGTCGGAGAGGACGACCTGGACGGCGTCCTTCGTGAACGCCTCCGCGATCTCGCCGAAGGTGGTCACGCACATGTTGGTGGCGAGGGGGACGTCGGTCCCGGCCGCGACCTCGGCCATGGCGGGCGTGCCGAGCGTGGGGTCCTCCAGGTACTCCAGGACGTCCCCGAGTTCGGCGGCCACCTTCAGCGAGGTCGCGACCGACCAGGCGCCGTTGGGGTCGAGGCGCAGCGGGTGCCCGGGGAACGCCTCGGCGAGGGCGCGGACGGCCGCGATCTCCTCCTCGGGCGGGAAGACGCCGCCCTTGAGCTTGAACGAGCCGAAGCCGTGCCGCCGCCGCAACTCCCGTGCCTGGGCGACGATTCCGGCCGGATCCAGGGCGGCGCCCCACGGGTCCGGCCCGGCGGCCGTGCCCGCCGGGTGCCCGGCCCACTTGTAGAACAGGTAGGCGCTGTACTCCACGCTGTCGCGGACCTTGCCGCCGAGCAGGGCGTGCACCGGCAGTCCGAGCGCCCTGCCCTGGGCGTCCAGGCAGGCGACCTCGAACGCGGACAGCACGGACAGCCGCAGCTTGTCGGCGCTCTGCACCCCGCGCAGCCCGCCGGCGTCCACGGCGTCCCGGACCCGGGACTCGTCCACGGCGAGGTCCAGGGCGAAGAGACCGTTCACATCCATGACCGACCGGCCGGGGAGCCGTTCGGCCAGCGCCCGGGCCGGTTCCAGGTACTTGGTGTCGCCGTACGTCTCGCCGATCCCGGTGGTCCCGTCGGCCGTGACGATCTCCACGATCAGCCGGGGGGTGTACGGCTGGTGCACCCCCTGGGTGTTGAGCAGCGGCGGGTCGGCGACCAGGATCGGCGTCAGCCGCACCTCGGCGATGGTCAGGTCACGGGTCACAGGGCGGCTCCCACGAGGTCGAGTCCGGCGGCGAGGAGGGTCCTCAGGGCGGCGAGGTCGCCGGGCGAGGGCTCGGTGAGCGGGGCCCGCACGGGTCCGACCCGCTGCCCGCGCAGCCGGGCCGCCGCCTTCACCAGGGACACGGCGTAGCCGGGCGCGCGGTCGCGGAGCTCGACGAAGGGGACGTAGAAGGCGCGCAGCAGCTTGTCGACGCCGCCGTGGTCCCCGTCGCGGAGCGCGGTGAAGAAGGCGTCGGCGATCTCGGGCGCGAAGGCGTGCACGGCCGAGGAGTAGGCGGGGACGCCGACGGCCGCGTAGGCGCGGGCCTGGATCTCGGCGGTGGCGGCGCCGTTGAAGAAGAGGAAGCCGTCGGGGGCGGCGAGGGTGAGGCGCTGGAGCCGGTCGAGGTCGCTGTGCCCGTCCTTGAGGCCGATGACGTTCGGGAGGCGGGCGATGCGCCGCAACGACGCGGCGGTGTAGGCGACCTGGCCGCGCTGATAGGTGATCAGCGGCAGCGGGGTGCGGGCGGCGAGCTGCTCCAGCTGGGCGGCGAGGCCGTCCTGCGGGGCCTCGACCAGGTAGTGCGGCAGTACGAGCAGGGCGTCGGCGCCGGCCTCCGCGGCGATCCGCGCGAACCGGGCCGCCTGCGCCCAGCCGTATCCGGTGCCGGCCACGACGGGCACCCGTCCGGCCGCCTCCTCGACGGTGATGCCGACGACCCTCCGGTACTCGTCCTCGTCCAGCGAGAAGAACTCGCCGGTGCCGCACGCCGGGAAGACGGCGCCGCATCCGGCGGCGAGGCGCCCGGCGACGTGCGCCCGGAAGCCGTCGGGGTCGAGGGAGCCGTCCTCGTGGAAGGCGGTGAGCGGGAAGGACAGCACGCCGCGCGCCATCCCCTCCCGCAGTCGTCGCGCCACGTTCTGCGGAGCCGGGTCGCCGCCCACCTGACCATCTCCCCTTATGAATGCCGTCCATGTATGAGAACAGAGGCTAGATACACGGATGCTCGGCCGTCAATGGCGGACACACGAAAGGCCCCACCCGGCGCGGAGCGGGCGGAGCCTCGGAAGTCGGCGCCTCCTACCCGGCCCCCACACCCTCAAACGCAAGAGTGGCCCGGATCACACCCCCCGATCTTCTTCCGGAACCACGTGCTTGATACAACTTGCTCGCGCGTTCCTGTCCGTCGACGGTCGTCGCCCTCCCCCTCCTCTTTGAGCCTCGCTCCTTTCGCCTGCCCTGGAACGCCCGTGTCGCCCGCCCGCACCCTGCCCTGGCCCCTCGTCGCCCTTTTCACGGCCGGGTATCTCGCCCCCTATCTGCTGCCGACCACCGTCGGCAGACTCGACAGCGGACTCCCGCTCACCGCCACCCAGGCCGGCGCCATCGGCAGTGCCCTGCTGCTGAGTTCGGCGGCGGCGGGCTTCCTGCTGGCGTCCCGGGTGGACCGGTTCGGACCCCGGGCACTCGCGCGCGCCGGCCTCGCGTTCGCCTTCCTCGGCTACGGCGGTGCCGCCGTCACGGACGCCGTGCCCGCCGTCGTCGCGGGCGCGCTCCTCGGCGGGTTCGGGTCCGGCACGGTCACCGCGGTCGCCGCGAGCGGCATCGCCGCCAACCGGGACCCGCACCGCGTCACCACCCTCGGCCTGCTCGGCGTCTCCGCCCTGGCCGGCGCCCTCTACCTGACGATCCCGCACCTCGGTCCGGGCCACGGGCTCCCCCTGGCCGCCGTCGCGCTGACCGCGCTCGCCGTCTGGCCGTTCACCGGGCGTCTGTCGGTCCGCACGGCACCGGCCCGCGCCGCCTCCGGGTACGGCCGTCTCCCCCACCCGCGGGCCGGCCTGCTGCTCGCCGCCGCCATGCCCTGCTGGTCCCTCGCCCAGAACTCCCTGTGGGGTGTCAGCGGCCGGATCGGACTCGCCCAGGCCCACCTCACGGAGGTCACCGTGGGCGCGGTGTTCGCGATCGCGCTGGGCGCCGGACTGCTCGGTGTGCTGGGCGCGGGGGCGCTCGGCCCGCGCCTCGGGCGCGCGCTGCCCATCGGCGGCGGCACGGCGCTCATCGCCGCCTGCATCGCGCTCAGCGCCTCGGCGACGGACCTGCCGGCCTTCGCGGCCGGCGAGATCTCCTGGAACCTTCTCTACCCGGTCGTGCTGTCGTACGTCATCGGACTCGCCGCCTCCCTGGACCCGCGCGGCCGCTGGGCGGTCCTGGTCGGCTCGGCGTCCTCCCTGGGCACCGCGGCCGGGCCGCTGGCCGGCAGCCTGCTCGCGGGCTGGGCGGGATTCCCGGGCATGGGACTGCTGCTCGGCGCCGGACTGCTGCTGATCGCCGCGCCGATGACGGCGGTGGCGCTGCGTACGGGCAGGCGTCCCGTGCCGGTCGTGGAACTCCCGGTCGTGGAGGTCCCGGTGGAGACGCCCGCCGTGGCCGCCCGGCAGGCCTACGAGACCGCGTCCCCGAACTCGTACGCCTCGACCTCGGCGATGTAGCGGGCGCGCCGCTCCTCGTCGTCCTCCAGGAAGGAGGCGAGGAAGGAGTTGCGGGCCAGTTCGCGCAGCCGGTCCTCGGTCAGCCCCAGGGTCCGCCGCACGGCGGTGAAGTTGTCGCCGGCGTACCCGCCGAAGTACGCCGGGTCGTCGGAGTTCACCGTGCACAGCAGGCCGGCGTCGAGCATGGCCGGCAGCGGATGGTCGGCCAGGGTGTCGACGGTGCGCAGGCGGACGTTGGACAGCGGGCAGAGGGTGAGCGGGACGCGGTCCCGGACCAGCCGCTCGACCAGCGCCGGGTCCTCCACGCACCGCAGGCCGTGGTCGACGCGCTCCACACCGAGCACGTCCAGCGCCTCGGTGATGTACTCCGGCGGCCCCTCCTCGCCGGCGTGCGCGACCCGGCGCAGCCCGAGGGCGGCGGCGGCCTCGTACACCTCGCGGAACTTCACCGGCGGATGCCCGACCTCGGCGGAGTCCAGGCCGACGCCGGTGATCCGGTCCAGGTACGGGCGGGCGGCCTCCAGGGTGGCGAGCGCGGACTCGGCGGACTCGTCCCGCAGGAAGCACAGGATCAGCCTGGTGGAGACGCCGTGGTTCTCCTCGGCGGCGCCCAGCGCCCGCCACAGCCCCTCCACGACCGTGCCCATCGGCACGCCTCGCGCGAGGTGGGCCTGCGGGTCGAAGAAGATCTCCGCGTGCCGCACGCCCTGCGCGGCGGCGCGGGCCAGGTAGGCGTCCGCCAGGTCGGCGAAGTCCTGCTCGGTGCGCAGGACGGCCATGAGTTCGTAGTACAGGTTCAGGAAGGACTGGAGGTCCTCGAAGTCGTACGCCTTGCGGAGTTCTTCCGTGTCCGCGTACGGCAGGGTCACCCCGTTGCGGGCGGCCAGCTCGAACGCCAGCTCCGGCTCCAGGGTGCCTTCGATGTGGAGGTGCAGTTCTGCTTTCGGGAGGGGCATCGAAGCATCGTACGGGTGGCTCACCGACGTTTCGGAACCGCGACCCGTTGCAGGTCGTGCGCCACGGTCAGCTCGCCCTCGAAGCCGGCCGCCCGCGCCTGCCGCTCGAACTCCTCCGGTTCGGTGTAGCGCTGGCTGAAGTGGGTGAGCACGAGGTGCCGGACGCCCGCCTCCCGGGCGACGGCGGCGGCCTGCCCGGCCGTCAGGTGCCCGTGCTCCACGGCCAGCGGGGTGTCCTCGTCCAGGAAGGTGGACTCGATGACCAGCAGGTCGCAGCCCTCCGCGAGCGCGTGCACCCCGTCGCACAGCCGGGTGTCCATGACGAACGCGAACCGCTGCCCCCGGCGCACCTCGCTGACGTCCTCCAGCGTCACGTCCCCGATCCGGCCCTCGCGCTGCAGACGGCCCACGTCGGGCCCCTTGATCCCGTGCGCGGCGAGGCGTTCGGGGAGCATGCGGCGGCCGTCGGGTTCGATCAGCCGGTAGCCGTAGGACTCGACCGGGTGGGACAGCCTGCGGGCCTCCAGGGTGTACGACGGCGTCACCGCGAGGATGCCGTCGGCGGCGACCGGCGCCTCGGTGATGCCGACCGTCTCCCGGTAGGCCGTGGAGTAGCGCAGGCGGTCGAAGAAGCGCTGCCCGGAGCGCGGGTAGTGCGCGGTGATCTCGTGCGGCACCTGGTCGAGGTTGATCCGCTGGATCACCCCTGCCAGGCCCAGCGAGTGGTCCCCGTGGAAGTGCGTGACGCAGATCCGGTTCAGGTCGTGGGCGGCGACCCCGGCGCGCAGCATCTGCCGCTGCGTACCCTCGCCGGGGTCGAAGAGCAGGCCCTCGCCGTCCCACCGCAGCAGATAGCCGTTGTGGTTGCGGTGCCGGGTCGGGACCTGGCTGGCGGTGCCGAGGACCACCAGTTCACGGACGGACATGACGGACTATCCGGGGGGCCATTCCAGACCACGGCCGCCGAGGACGTGGGCGTGGGCGTGCCAGACGGTCTGGCCGGCACCGCTGCCGGTGTTGAAGACGATGCGGTAGCTGTCGAGCTTCTCGTCGTCGGCGACGGCCTGCGTCTCGCGCAGCACGTCGGCCGCGAGACCGGGCGCACCGGCGGCGAGGACGGCGGCGGTCTCGTAGTGCGCCTTGGGGATCACCAGGACGTGCGTGGGGGCCTGGGGGTTTATGTCCCGGAAGGCGACGGTCGTCTCGGTCTCGCGGACGATCGTCGCCGGGATCCGGCCCGCGACGATCTTGCAGAACAGGCAGTCGTCCTGCGGTTCCCCAGCCATACGCTGCGCTCGCTTTCGGCGGTGATCGGTTACGGGGGCATGGTAGTCGTTCGGCGGCGGGTCTTCGGTGGCTTGTCGCGCCCACGAGGCGAAGCCGCGCACCGCCACTGCCCCGCGCTCCCTAGGCGGGCATGTCCGGAGGTGTCTTCGCGGGGCTGTCCTCCAGTGCCTCCAGGGCCAGGGCGACGGCGGTGTCCAGTTGGGTGTCCCGCTGCGCCGCCCAGTCCTGGGGGCGTTGGACGGCCTCGACGTCCGGGTCGACACCGTGGTTCTCCACGTCCCAGCCCTGGCCCTCCAGCCAGATCGCGTACTTGGGCTGGGTGACGAGGGTGCCGTCGACCAGGTGGTAGCGGCTGTCGATGCCGATGACGCCGCCCCAGGTGCGGGTGCCGACGACCGGTCCGATGCCGAGGGCCTTGATGGCCGCGTTGACGATGTCGCCGTCGGAGCCGGAGAACTCGTTGGCGACGGCGACGACCGGGCCGCGGGGCGCGTCGAGCGGGTAGCTGGTGGGGCGCATGCCGCGCGCCAGGTCCCAGCCGATGATCCGGCGGGCGAGTTTCTCCACCACGAGCTGCGAGGTGTGCCCGCCCCGGTTCTCGCGGACGTCGACGACGAGCCCCTCCCGGGTCACCTCCACGCGCAGGTCGCGGTGGATCTGCGCCCAGCCGGGGGCCTGCATGTCGGGGACGTGGAGGTAGCCGAGCCGGCCCCCGGAGGCGGTGTGGACGTGGGCGCGGCGGTCGGCGACCCAGGCGTGGTAGCGCAGGGCCTCCTCGTCGGCGACGGGGACGACGACCGTGTGGCGCGGTTCGCCGCCGCCCGCCGGGGAGACGGTCAGTTCGACGGGGTGGCCGGCCGTGCCGACGAGCAGGGGGCCGGGGCCGGTCACCGGGTCGACGGCGTGACCGGCGACGGCGATGATCGCGTCGCCGGGGCGCACGGCGACACCGGGCGCGGCCAGCGGGGAGCGGGCGTCCGGATCGGAGGTCTCCGCGGGCAGGATGCGGTCGATACGCCAACTGCCGTCCTCGTGCCGGGAGATGTCCGCGCCGAGCAGGCCGTACCGGGCGCCGCCGCGGCCGCCCCGCGGGGTCACGTAGGCGTGCGAGGTGCCGAGTTCGCCGTGCACCTCCCACAGCAGGTCGATGAGGTCGCTGTGGGTGGCGAGCCGGGCCAGCAGCGGGCGGTAGCGGGTGAGGACACCGTCCCAGTCGACACCGCCGAGGTCGGGGCGCCAGAAGTGGTCGCGCATCAGGCGGCCGGTCTCCTCGTACATCTGCCGCCACTCCGCGGCCGGGTCGAGGATCTGCCGGACGCGGGCGAGGTCCACGGTGACGCTGGTGTCGCCGTCGTCGTCGCCGCCGGTACGGCGGTCGCCGGGGACGACCCGCAGCCGGCCGTCGCTCCACAGCAGGACGCGTTTGCCGTCGCCGCTGACCTCGAAGTGGTCGGCGTCGGAGGCCAGGTGCTCCAGGCGCCGCTGGGCGAGGTCGTAGCGCTCCAGCTCGGAGTGCGGGTCGGGGTCCTCGGGGTGGGCCCGGGAGGCGCCGAGGACGCCGTGCACGGGGTGGCGCAGCCAGAGGACGCCGTCCTTGGCCGCGCGCAGACCGGAGTAGCGGCCGGCCTCCACCGGGAAGGGCACGATCCGGTCGGCGAGGCCTTCGGGGTCGATGCGGGTGGCGGGGGTGCCCTCGCCCTCGGCGGTCTCCTCCTTGTCGGAGGTCTCGAAGGGCCGGCCGTGGCGCTGCGGCCCGAACGGGGACGGGGTGGTGGCGGCCAGGGTGATCAGGTGCGGCCGGGCGCCCACCACGAACGCGAGGTCGAAGACGTGCTCGTCGTAGACCGGGTCGAAGGCGCGGTTGGAGAGGAACGCGAGGTGCTTGCCGTCGAGGGTGAAGGCGGGCGCGTAGTCCTGGAAGCGCAGCGGGGTCGCCTCGGTGACCGACAGGTCGGTGGTGTGGGCGATCCGCAGCTGGGAGAGCGGGCGGGGGCCGGGGTGGGCCCAGGCGAGCCAGGCGGAGTCGGGGGAGAACGCGAGTCCGGAGACCTCGCCGTCGTCGCTGCTGTCGACCTCGCGGACCTCGCCGGTCTCCCGCTCGACGAGCAGCAGCCGCCCGTCGTGCGCGGCGACCGCGGCCCGGCTACCGTCGGGCGAGACGGCCAGCTCCAGGACGCGGCCGAGCTGTCCGGCGGCGAGCCGGCGGGGCGGGGCGCCGGGCACGGTCCCGGTCGCCGGCGCGAACTCCAGGGCGTCGTCGCCCTCGGCGTCCGTCACCCACACCGCCCACTCCTCGCCGTCGGCGCGGAAGGCGCGGGGCAGGCGGGCGCGGACGCCGGGGGTGGCGGCGAGGGCGCGGGCCGGGCCCGAACGGTGGGTGACCCAGTGGACGCCGCCGCGCACGCACACGGCGCTGCCGCGCGCGGTGTGGTCCGGGGACGCCTCGCCGAACCACTGGGAGGCGTTCACCGGGCGGGGCCGCAGGTCCACCCGGGGGCCGCCGAGCCGTACGTCCAGCCGACGCGGCTCGGCGCCCTCCAGGTCGTCGAGCAGCCACAGTTCACCGGCGCTGCTGTAGACGACCCGGTCGCCGTCGCCGGCCGCGTGGCGGGCGTAGAAGCCGCCGAGCGGGGTGTGCCGGCGCAGGTCGGAGCCGTCGGCGAGGGAGGAGTACAGGGCGCCCGTGCCCTCGTGGTCGGAGAGGAACGCGATCCGGTCCCCCACCCACACCGGGCACTCGATGTTCCCGTCGACGTCCTCGTGCAGCCGGACGAAGTCGCCGGTGCCCTCGCCGTCGGCGGCGGCCCGGTCGATCCACAGCTTGCCGGCCGTGCCGCCCCGGTAGCGCTTCCAGTAGGCGGCCTCGCGCCCCATCGGCACGGACAGCAGCACGGTGGCCGGCCCGGACGCCAGGTCGCCGACGGGCCCGTACGGCAGGGTCTCGGCGGGTCCGCCGTCCAGCGGCACGGCGTGCGCCCAGGTCTGGCGGGAGCTGGGCCGGCCCTGGGCGCCGAGCGCGAGGACACGTCCGTCGGCGGTCCAGCCGCGCACCTCGGTACGGCCGTTGCCCCAGTACGTCAGCCGCCGGGCGGGGCCCCCGTCGACGGGGGCGACGTGCACCTCGGGGGCGCCGTCCCGGGTGGAGGTCCAGGCGAGGAGGCGCCCGTCCGGTGAGATGCGGGGTCTGGCCACCGGCCTGTTGTCGGCGCTGACCCGCCAGGCGCGGCCACCGTCGAGGGGCGCCAGCCAGACGTCGTCCTCGGCGACGAATGCCACCAAGTCGCCCCGTACGTGGGGGAATCGGAGGTAGGCGGAGGTTTCCGTGGTTCCCGTCGAAGCACCCTGAGTCACCCCGTCACTGTACGCAGCGGCCGGTGCGCCCCGCTCCCCTTTCGATCACTTGCCCTCGACGGGCCAGCAGGTGGGGTCGCCCTTGCACCAGAGGGTCCGGGTGACGGTGACCGTCACGGTCGGCTGCCCCCCTCCGCCGGGCGGGCGGTACGTCGGTCCCGGCGTGGCGCCGCAGTCGCCGAGCCCGTCGACGTGGAAGACCTGTCTGCCGCCGACCCTGGCCGTCAGGTCGCCGCGCACGCAGGCGCCGTCGACGGCCTTGGTGACCTTCCCGGTGACGGTGATCTTCCGCCGGTCCTTGGTCTCGCCCGAGCAGTCGACGGAGACGACCGTGGTCTCGGACGGCGAGGGCGTCCGGGCCGCCGTACCGCCGCGGTCGCCGTAACTGCCGTTGCAGGTCAGCCAGCTGACGTCCACGTCCTCGCGTTCCAGCCGGGCCGTCGCCGTGGTGTCGGTGGTGTAGGCGACGGTCGCGGTGCTGAGATCGCCCTGGCACGCCACCATGGCACCGCCGGCCAGCACGGCCAGTCCCGCGACGACCCACGTACGCGTCCCGCGTGTCCCGGCCCGGATCCGTCTCGAAGCCCCCATGAAGGGCAGGGTGCCACCGGTGCGGCCGGGGCGGAAGGGCGCATACGGCCACTCACCCGTTCGGGGAAGCGGCCCACGCGCCCCTCGGGGCACGGGACTTCGCCCACCGGAGGCCCGGTCAGCCGCGCAGCAGCAGCCACTCCTGGAGTTCGACCAGATTGCCCTCGGGGTCCTTGAGGTGGGCCACGCGCATCCGGTCGGTCATGAGGGCCGGGCCGTGGATCAGGGTGGCGCCCCGGGAGGTGATCTCCGCGCAGTAGGCGTCGAGGTCGTCCACCCGCAGCACGACCAGCGAACGGTGGCCGGTGACGGTCCCGTTCAGCTCGTCGAGGACCTCGGCCATCATCACCCGGTCCTGCAGGGCGATCCCGGCGGAGCCGGCGTGCGCGCTGAACTTCTCGTACGGGCCCTCGGTCGCGCCGGACTGCGGCTTCAGGCCGAGGACGTCGGCGTAGAAGCGGTAGCAGGCGGCGAAGTCGGTCACCAGGAGCCGGACTTGGGCGAGTTCCACGGTTGTCCCCCGGGTGGTGTCAGGACCAGCGGCCGGTGCGGCCCAGCAGGAGGGCCGCGGCGGCGGTGCCGGCGGTGGACGTGCGCAGCACGGTGGGGCCGAGCACGTAGGGCCTGGCGCCGGCCTCCGCGAACAGCGCCAGCTCCTCGGGAGAGACGCCGCCCTCGGGCCCGACGACCAGCATGATCTCACCGGCGGCCGGCAGTTCGGCGGTGGCGAGGCGTTCCTCGCCGCTCTCGTGCAGGACGGCCGCGAAGTCCGCGCCGGCCAGCAGCGCGCCGACCTGCCGGGTCGTCGCCGCGTCCGCGACCTCGGGGAAGCGGACCCGGCGGGACTGCTTGCCGGCCTCCCGGGCCGTGGCCCGCCACTTGCCGAGGGCCTTCAGACCCCGCTCGCCCTTCCACTGGGTGATGCAGCGGGACGCCTGCCAGGGCACGATCGCGTCGACGCCGACCTCGGTCATGGTCTCCACGGCGAGTTCGCCCCGGTCACCCTTGGGCAGGGCCTGGACGACCGTGATCCGCGGGGCGGCCGGGGGTTCCTCGTGGACGGGCGCCAGGTCCGCGACCACCAGCCGGTCCTTGCCCTCGGCCGCCTTGACGACGCCCTCGGCCCAGTGGCCGCGCCCGTCGGTGAGGACCACGTCCTCGCCCGGCCGCAGCCGCTTCACCGACACCGCGTGCCGGCCCTCGGGGCCGTCGAGCACGAACTCCGGGCCGACCCGGTCGAGTCGGTCCACGACGAAGACGGGTGCGGTCATCGCCGCTCACCTCCGGTTCCGGGCGGGTTCGACAACGCTGTCCTGGCCTCGGCGAGTTCGGCGGCCAGCACCTCCACCAGCCGTCCGGCGGGCAGCTCCCGGGCCAGCCGGTGGCCCTGGCCCGCCCACAGCGCCATGCCCTGCGCGTCCGCGGCCTTGGCGGCGGCCTTGCGCAGCGGGGCGGTGAGGTGGTGGATCTCGGGGTAGGCCGCGGGGGCGTAGGGGCCGTGCTCGCGCACGAAGCGGTTGACCAGTCCGCGCGCCGGCCGGCCGGAGAAGGCGCGGGTCAGTTCGGTGCGCGCGAACAGGGGGTCGGTGAGCGCCTGTTTGTGCGGCGCGGGGGCGCCGGACTCGGGGGTGGCGAGGAAGGCGGTGCCGAGCTGGGCCGCGTCGGCGCCCGCGGCGAGGACGGCGGCTATCTGGCCGCCGCGCATGATGCCGCCCGCGGCGACGACCGGGATGCGCACGGCCTCCCGGATCTGCGCGATCAGCGACAGCAGTCCGATGCCGGACCCGTCGTTCTCCGGGATGTCCCGGTGCGTGCCCTGGTGGCCGCCCGCCTCGACGCCCTGCGCGATCACCGCGTCCGCCCCGGCCCGTTCGACCGCGCGGGCCTCCTCGGCGGTGGTGGCGGTGACCAGGGTGAGGGTGCCGGCCCGGCGCAGCGCGTCCAGCGCCTCACGGCTCGGCACGCCGAAGTGGAAGGACACCACCGGGACCGGGTTGTCCAGGAGCACCGCGAGCTTGACCTCGTAGCCGTCGTCCCGTCCGCTGTCCGGGTCGCCCAGCTCGGTCTCGTACCAGGCGGCCTCCCCGGCCAGCTGGTGGGCGTAGACCTCCACGGCGCCGGACTCGGCGTACTCGGGCTGGGGCATGAACACGTTCACGCCGAAGGGGCGGCTCGTGAGCCCCCGCAGCTGCTTGATCTCCTGGTACATGCCGTCGGCCGTCTTGTACCCGGCGGCGAGGAATCCGAGGCCGCCGGCCTCGGAGACGGCTGCGGCGAGCTGCGGGACGGAACCGCCGCCCGCCATGGGGGCCTGCACGATCGGGTGGGGGAAGAGATCGGTCAGCGCGGAGGACATGAGCGCATGTTGTCACGTCCCCCGAACAAGTCCGAATCCGGGCTTCCCGCGGCATAGGCCACCGGCATAGGGGTGCCGGAGCACCCCGTACACCCCGCCCCGGCGCCGGTCGAAGGCGTCCTCCGACCGGCTCGGCCCCCGGTCTCAGCGCCCGTTGAAGGCGTCCTTCAACCGGGAGAACAGTCCCTGCTGCCCCGGCTGGAACTGGCCCTGGGGGCGTTCCTCGCCGCGCAGCTTGGCCAGCTCCCGCAGGACCCGTTCCTGCTCGGGGTCGAGCTTGGTCGGGGTCGTGACCTCGACGTGCACGATCAGGTCGCCCCGGCCGCCGCCGCGCAGATGCGTGACGCCCCGGTTGTGCAGCGGGATCGACTGGCCGGACTGGGTGCCGGGCCGGATGTCGACCTCCTCCATGCCGTCCAGGGTCTCCAGCGGCACCTTGGTGCCGAGGGCCGCCGCGGTCATCGGGATCGTGACCGTGCAGTGCAGGTCGTCGCCGCGCCGCTGGAACATCGGGTGCGGCAGCTCGTGGATCTCGACGTACAGGTCACCGGCCGGACCGCCGCCCGGGCCGACCTCGCCCTCGCCGGCGAGCTGGATACGGGTGCCGTTGTCGACACCGGCCGGGATCTTGACGGTCAGCGTGCGGCGCGAGCGGACCCGGCCGTCACCGGCGCACTCCGGGCACGGGGTCGGCACGACCGTGCCGAAGCCCTGGCACTGGGGGCAGGGACGGGAGGTCATGACCTGGCCCAGGAAGGACCGGGTGACCTGGGAGACCTCGCCCCGGCCGCGGCACATGTCACACGTCTGGGCGGACGTGCCGGGGGCCGCGCCCTCGCCGTTGCAGGTGTTGCAGACGACCGCGGTGTCGACCTGGATGTCCTTGGTCGTGCCGAAGGCCGCCTCGTCCAGCTCGACGTCGATCCGGATCATCGCGTCCTGGCCGCGCCGGGTGCGCGAGCGCGGCCCGCGCTGCGACGCCGTACCGAAGAACGCGTCCATGATGTCCGAGAAGTTGCCGAAGCCACCGGCCCCGAAGCCGCCCGCGCCCGCGCCGCCCGACTGGGAGAGCGGGTCGCCGCCGAGGTCGTAGACCTGCTTCTTCTGCGGGTCCGACAGCACCTCGTAGGCGGCGTTGATCTCCTTGAACCGCTCCTGGGTCTTCGGATCCGGGTTGACGTCCGGGTGCAGCTCGCGCGCGAGCCGACGGAACGCCTTCTTGATCTCATCCTGCGACGCGTCGCGGCGCACGCCGAGAACGGCGTAGTAGTCCGTGGCCACTTACGACTCCGCCAGGATCTGTCCGACGTACCGTGCCACTGCGCGTACCGCTCCCATCG
The DNA here is from genome assembly GCF_025642175.1 of Streptomyces albidicamelliae. Classification (NCBI taxonomy): domain Bacteria; kingdom Bacillati; phylum Actinomycetota; class Actinomycetes; order Kitasatosporales; family Streptomycetaceae; genus Streptomyces; species Streptomyces albidicamelliae. Next base: position 3,020,573 of record NZ_CP106795.1, read on the forward strand.
TTCCCGGGTAGTCCATGCGGGTCGGTCCGACCACGCCGAGCTTGGCAACCGCCTCGCCGCCCGAACCGTAGCCGACCGACACGACGGACGTGGAGTTGAGTCCTTCATGGGCGTTCTCGTGGCCGATGCGCACGGTCACGCCGGGGTCCTTCGCCTCGCCCAGGAGCTTGAGGAGCACGACCTGCTCCTCCAGTGCCTCCAGGACGGGCCGGATCACGAGGGGGAAATCGTGCCCGAAGCGGGTGAGATTGGCGGTACCGCCGATCATCAACCGCTCCTCGTTCTCCTCGACCAGTGTCTCCAGAAGGGTGGAGAGCACCGTGGAGACCGTACCGCGATCGTCGACGTCGAAGCCTTCGGGGAGGTCCTCGACCAGTCGCGGCACGTCCGAGAACCGGCGGCCCGCGACCCGGCTGTTCAGCCGCGCCCGCAGATCCGCCAGCGAGGCCTCGCCGAACGGCGCCGGGCAGTCGACCATCCGCTGCTCGACCCGGCCGGTGTCCGTGATCAGCACGAGCATCACGCGCGCGGGGGCGAGCGAGAGCAGCTCGACGTGCCGCACGGTGGACCGGGTCAGCGACGGGTACTGCACGACCGCGACCTGCCGGGTCAGCTGCGCCAGCAGCCGCACCGTCCGCGCGACGACGTCGTCGAGGTCGACGGCGCCCTCCAGGAAGTTCTGGATCGCCCGCCGCTCGGGCCCGGTCATCGGCTTCACGCCCGCGAGCTTGTCCACGAACAGCCGGTAGCCCTTGTCGGTGGGGATGCGCCCGGCACTGGTGTGCGGCTGCGCGATGTACCCCTCGTCCTCCAGGGCCGCCATGTCGTTGCGCACGGTGGCCGGGGAGACGCCGAGGCTGTGCCGCTCCGTGAGCGCCTTGGAACCCACCGGCTCCTCGGTGCCCACGTAGTCCTGGACGATGGCGCGCAGGACCTGAAGCCTGCGTTCACTCAGCATGCGCGCGCACCTCCAGCACGTCGTCCCCTCGGCCCTTCGGGTCTTCCGCCTGGCACTCTTCCCGTGCGAGTGCCAGCATTCCCCGGCCCAGTGTACGGCCGTGGGGTACTGACGGGGCAAGGTCGGTCCGGTCCGAACCGGCTCGTGACGTTAGCGTCGCGGTATGACGGTGACTTGGGAAGACCTGGGGTGGGAACGGCTGACGGCCGCTGTCGGACGGTGCCGGCTGCCCGGCTGGGACTGCACGGTCGGCCTTGTGCTGAGCGGGACCACGGCCCTGATGGTGGACGCCGGTTCCAGCCTCGCCGAGGGGGCGCGGCTGCGCTCCGCGGCCCAGGAACTGTCCGGTGGACGTGTGACCCATCTCGCGCTCACCCATCCCCACTTCGACCACGTCTTCGGGGCGGCCGCGTTCGCCGGGACGGAGGTGTACGCGGCGGTCGGGGTCGACGCGGTGTTCACCCACGGGCGCGAGGAGCTGCGCCTGGACGCGGTCCGCAACGGCCTGCCCGTGGCGGAGGCGGACGAGGCGGTCGACGCGCTGGCCCCGCCCCGGCACCCGGTCTCCGGCGAGTGGACCCTGGACCTCGGCGAGGGCCGGCAGGCGCTGCTGGCCAACGTGGGCCCCGGCCACACCGCGCACGACCTCGCGGTCCTGGTCCCGGCGAGCGTGTCCGGCGGACCGGAGGTGGTGTTCTGCGGCGACCTGGTCGAGGAGTCCGGCGAGCCCCAGGCGGGCCCGGACGCCGTCGGCTCGCGCTGGCCGGCCGCGCTCGACCGGCTGCTGGCACTCGGCGGCGAGGACGCGCTGTACGTGCCCGGCCACGGAGCGGTGGTCGACGCGGGCTTCGTACGACGTCAACGCGACGCCCTGGCCACGCGATTCGGCGTGTCGTGAGCGCCGGCCCACGGCTTCTCCTATCGTCATCCGAATGCGCCAGTACTCGACCGACCTGACCCCGCCGTGGAAGAAGCCGAAGCCGGCTCCGGAGGTCGCGGCCGACCCCGGCCTGGTGGTGGAGGAGGCCGGTACCGGGTTCTGCGGGGCGGTGATCCGCTGCGAGGCCGGCACGGTGACCCTGGAGGACCGCTTCGGCAAGCACCGGGTGTTCCCGCTGGAGCCGCGCGGCTTCCTGCTGGAGGGCGAGGTGGTCACCCTGGTGCGGCCCGCCGCGGGCCCGGCACGACCCGCCCGCACCGCCTCCGGCTCGGTCGCCGTACCCGGCGCACGCGCGCGCGTGGCCCGCGCCGGCCGCATCTACGTCGAGGGCCGGCACGACGCCGAGCTGGTCGAGCGGGTGTGGGGCGACGACCTGCGCATCGAGGGCGTGGTCGTGGAGTACCTGGAGGGCGTCGACGACCTGCCGTCGATCGTGGACGGGTTCGCGCCGGGCCCGGACGCGCGGCTCGGCGTGCTGGTGGACCACCTGGTGCCCGGTACGAAGGAGTGGCGCATCGCCGAGTCGGTGACGAGCCGGCACGCGCTGGTGGTCGGCCACCCGTACATCGACATCTGGCAGGCGGTGAAGCCGTCGTCGCTGGGGATCGCGGGCTGGCCGACGGTACCGCGCGGCCAGGACTGGAAGACGGGCGTGTGCAAGGCGCTGGGCTGGCCGCAGAACACGGGCGCGGCCTGGCAGTCGATCCTGTCCCGGGTGCGGTCGTACAAGGACCTGGAGCCGGAGCTGCTGGGCCGCGTGGAGGAACTGATCGACTTCGTCACGGCGCCCGCGTGACACCCGGCGGGCTCAGTCGACCAGGTCCCGCACCACCGCGTCGGCCAGCAGCCGCCCGCGCAGCGTGAGCACCGCGCGCCCCTCGTCGTACGGCGCCGCCTGGAGCAGGCCGTCCGACAGGGCGCGGCGGGAGGCCGCGAGGCCCGCCTCCTTCAGCAGGTCCAGCGGCGCGCCCTCGCTGAGCCTCAGCTCCAGCAGGATCCGCTCCACCCGGCGGTCCTCGTCCGACAGCACCTCACGCCCGGCGCCCGGCGACCGCCCCGACGCGAGCGCCGCCGCGTACGCCCCCGGGTGCTTCACGTTCCACCAGCGCACTCCGCCCACGTGGCTGTGGGCGCCCGGGCCCGCGCCCCACCAGTCGGCGCCCCGCCAGTACAGCTCGTTGTGCAGGCACCGGCCCGCCCGCGAGGTCGCCCAGTTGGAGACCTCGTACCACCCGAAGCCCGCCGCCGACAGGGTCTCGTCCGCGATCAGGTAGCGGTCGGCGTGGGCGTCGTCGTCCGTCATCGGGATCTCGCCCCGGCGGATGCGCCGGGCGAGCTGGGTGCCCTCCTCGACGATGAGCGCGTACGCGCTGACGTGGTCCGGTCCGGCGCCGATCGCGGCGTCCAGCGAGGCCCGCCAGTCGTCGTCGCTCTCCCCCGGGGTGCCGTAGATCAGGTCGAGGTTGACGTGCTCGAAGCCCGCGGCCCGCGCCTCGGCGACGCAGGCCTCCGGGCGGCCCGGGGTGTGGGTCCGGTCGAGGATCCGCAGTACGTGCTGCCGTGCGCTCTGCATGCCGAAGGAGACGCGGTTGTAGCCGCCCTCGCGGAGGGTGGCCAGGTACGCGGGGTCCACCGACTCCGGGTTGGCCTCCGTGGTGATCTCCGCGTCCGGTGCCAGTCCGAACTCGGTGCGGACGGCTGCCAGCATGCGGACCAGGTCGTCGGCGGCCAGCAGCGTGGGCGTGCCGCCGCCGACGAAGACCGTGCGGACCTCGCGGGGGTCGTCGCCGAGGACCTTCCGGGCGAGGCGGATCTCGTCGATCAGGGTGTCCGCGTAGTTGTCGCGGGAGGCGAGGACACCGCCCGTGCCGCGCAGCTCGGTCGCGGTGTAGGTGTTGAAGTCGCAGTAGCCGCAGCGGGTCGCGCAGTACGGGACGTGCAGATAGAACCCGAGGGGCCGCTCGGCTGCGCCGGCGAGCGCGGGGGCGGGCAGCGCGCCGTCGTCGGGGACGGGCTCGCCGTCGGGAAGTGCGGAAGGCATGCCTTCCATTGTCCAGCACCGCGGGCGTCACTCCGCCTGGAGCACCAGCAGGGCCAGATCGTCCTCGGGGAGGCCGCCGCCGAAGTCGTGGACCAGGCGGCGGATCCTTTCCGCGATCAGCTCGGCACTGAGCCCCGCGCAGCCGGACAGGGCGCGGGCGAGGCCGTCGTCGTCGTCGAACTGGCGGGAGCCGGAGCGGCGCTCGGTCACCCCGTCGGTGACGCACAGCAGACTGTCGCCGGGCCGCAGGTCGACGGTCTCGCTGGTGTACGTCTCGTCCTCGACCACGCCCAGCAGGGTCTGCGGCCGGGCGACGGAGCGCACGCCGCCGTCGGGACCGAGCACGAGCGGCAGCGGGTGCCCGGCGGAGGCGAGGGTGCAGCGGACCCCGCCCTCGTGCGGTGTCAGCTCGCCGTAGAGCAGGGACAGGAAGCGGGTCTGCGGGCCGTCGCCGGGGACCAGGGGCCGGCCGCCGGCGGCGACCAGGGCGCGGGCCGCGGCGTCGGCGGCCTCGGTGGCGTCGTCGAGGAGGAGCTGGTTGAGGCGGTCGAGGACGTCGGCGACGCGATAGCCCTCGCGGGCCAGGAGGCGCAGCCAGGGGCGGGCGAGACCGATCACCACGGCGGCCTCGGGGCCCTTGCCCTGGACGTCGCCGACGGCGAAGCACCAGCGGCCGTCGCCGGCCGGGAACAGGTCGTAGAAGTCCCCGCTCGGGCCGCCCTTGTCGCACGGCTCGTACACGAGCGCGCTGCGCACGCCGGGGATCTCGGCGACCGCGCCGGGCAGCAGGCCGCGCTGGAGGACGGCGCTGATCGTGGCCTGGCGGGCGTACTGGCGGGCCGCGCCGACGGCGAGGGCGACCCGCCTGCTGAGGTCCTCCACGAGCCCGGTGACCTCGTCCGGGAACCGGGCCGGCCCGCAGCGGCCGATGACCAGCGTGCCCAGCGGCCGGCCGCCCGCGATCAGCCGGTACGCGAGCGCCGTGCCGTCGGCGCCCTGCGGGCCGAGCGCGTCACCGGGCCAGGGTGGGGCTCCGGGCCGGAGCGCAGCCCGTCCCGGTGGCACGGGGATCCTTCTCCAGGGCGCGCCGCAGCTCGTCGACGCGGGCCTCGCTGGCGTGCCAGACCCGTGCCGGGCCGCCGCCGCTGCCGCCGCGCGCCGAGGCCTCGTCCTCCAGCCAGATCGCGCACCAGTCGGCGAGCCGGGGCACGATCAGCTGGCCGGTGAGGGCGGCGACCAGGTTCTCGTCCAGCTGTCCGGCGAGCAGGTCGGAGGCCTCGGCGAGGAAGGACAGCGCGCCCCGGCCGAGCCAGTCCCGGTCGCCGCCGGTGCGGGGCGGCTGCGGGGCGAGGTCCTCGGCGACGTCCAGGGCGGGGCCGGGGGCCGGGCCGTCGGCGGCCTCGCTGCCGCCCGGGGGAGCCGCGCCCAGACCGTCTTGGCGCCCTTGCGGTAGGTGACGCCCCAGGACTCGGCGAGGGTGGCGACCAGCCGCAGCCCGCGGCCGTGCTCGGCGGCGTCGTGGGGCGCCTCCGCGCCGAGCGGGTCGCGCGGGGCGCGGGAGGGGTGCCGGTCGCGGACCTCCACGACGAACGCGCCGGTCTCCTCCAGCCGCCAGTCGACCTCCACGTCGGTGCCGGCGTGCACGACGGCGTTGGTGACGAGCTCGCTGACGACGGCCATGGCGTCGTCGGTGAGCCGGGCGGACACCCCGGGCACCTCGGCCAGCGCGGCCCGCACCAGTCCGCGGGCCGACCCCGGCGCGAGGGGGCTCCCGGGCAGCGTGGTCCGGCCCCGGACCTCACGGTGCGGGGCCTCGCTCTCCCGCTGCGCGGGTATGGCCGCCATGTCCATGCGGCTCAGGGTGACACAACGGCGGCGCGCATAAGCGGTCAGTGACCGAAGTGGACAGTCACGGGTGAGAACTGTGCTACGTGAGTGTGCGAAGACGGTCGGAAATCCGACCGGGTTCGAGCAACCCTCAAGCAGGGCTTCCGCCCGGCGCCGCGAGGCGGTAGTGGGCGCGCCCCGGCCCCCGGGAGGACGGGGTCCTCCCGGGGGCCGGGGCGGTCGCTCAGCCCTCGCGGGTGCCCGCGTACATGCCGTCGATGAGGTGCTTGTACTCGCGCTCCACCACCGGCCGCTTGAGCTTCAGGCTCGGCGTGATCTCGCCGTGCTCCACGTCGAGGTCGCGCGGCAGCAGACGGAACTTCTTGATGGTCTGCCAGCGCTGGAGGCCGGCGTTGAGCTCCTGGACGTAGCCGTCGACCATCTCGACGGTCTGCGGCGCCGCGACGATCTCCGCGTACGACTTTCCGGCCAGGCCGTTCTCCTTCGCCCAGTCCTGGATCGCGAGCTCGTCCAGGGCGATGAGGGCGGTGCAGTAGTTCCGGTCGGCGCCGTGCACGAGGATGTTGGAGACGTACGGGCACACGCCCTTGAACTGGCCCTCGACCTCGGCCGGCGCCACGTACTTGCCGCCGGAGGTCTTGATGAGGTCCTTCTTGCGGTCGGTGATGCGCAGGTAGCCGTCGGGCGACAGCTCGCCGATGTCACCGGTGTGGAACCAGCCGTCGGACTCCAGCACCTCGGCGGTCTTCTCGGGCAGCCCGTGGTAGCCCTCCATGATGCCGGGGCCGCGCAGCAGGATCTCGCCGTCGTCGGCGATGCGGACCTCGGTGCCGGGCAGCGGCTTGCCGACGGTGCCCGTGCGGTAGGCCTCGCCGGGGTTGACGAAGGAGGCCGCGGAGGACTCGGTGAGGCCGTAGCCCTCCAGGATGTGGATGCCGGCACCGGCGAAGAAGTAGCCGATCTCCGGGGCGAGCGCGGAGGCGCCGGAGACGCAGGCGCGCAGCCGGCCGCCGAAGGCCTCGCGCAGCTTGGCGTAGACGAGGGTGTCGGCGACCTTGTGCCTGGCGGCGAGCCCGAAGGGCACCGAGGCGGTGCCGGTGCGGCGGAAGTTGTCCTGGGTGACCTTGGCGTACTCGCGCGAGACCTCGGCGGCCCACTGGAAGATCTTGTACTTGGCCGCGCCGCCCTCCCGGGCCTTGGCGGCGACGCCGTTGTAGACCTTCTCGAAGATGCGGGGCACGGCCGCCATGTACGTCGGCTGCACGACCGGCAGGTTCTCGATGATCTTGTCGACGCGGCCGTCCACGGCGGTCACGTGCCCGACCTCGATCTGCCCGGAGGTGAGCACCTTGCCGAAGACGTGGGCGAGCGGCAGCCACAGGTACTGCACGTCGTCCAGGGTGACCAGGCCGGTCGACGCGATCGCCTTCGCCATGTACGCCCAGTTGTCGTGCGGCAGGCGCACGCCCTTGGGGCGGCCGGTGGTGCCGGAGGTGTAGATGAGGGTGGCGAGCTGCTCCCTGGTGATCGCGCCGACCCGCTCCTTGATCAGCTGCGGGTGCTTCTCCAGGTACGCGGCGCCGCGCCGCTCCAGCTCGGCGAGGGTGATCACCCAGTCGTCCGTCTCGACACCGGCCGGGTCGACGACGACGACCTTCACCAGCTCGGGCAGCTCGGCACGCTTCTCGACCGCCTTGGCGACCTGGGCCGCGTCCTCGGCGATCAGCACCCGGCTCTCGGAGTCCGAGAGGATGAACGCCGACTCGTCGGCGTTGGTCTGCGGGTAGATCGTGGTCGTGGCGCCGCCGGCGCACATGATGCCGAGGTCGGCGAGGATCCACTCCACCCGGGTGGAGGAGGCGAGCGCCACCCGCTGCTCGGGCTGCACGCCCAGTTCGATGAGCCCGGCCGCGACCGCGTACACGCGCTCGGCGGCCTGCGCCCAGCTGAGCGACCTCCACTCGTCGGGTCCCTGCCCGGAGGCCGGCGGCACCGGATACCGGTAGGCCTCGGCGTCCGGTGTGGCCGCGACGCGCTCCAGGAAGAGGGCCGCCACGGAGGGCGGACGGTTCTCGATCAGGGTCTGTGTGTCGCTCACGACATCCTCCGGGGGCCCGCGACGGTGCGGCTGACTCGGTGCGGCTGGGTTAACTCACGGTGGGGTTTTCGAGCTGTTGTTTAACTCGCGAGTAACTATCGAGCAGGGATCAGAGTAAGCCGCGACCGGCCGCTGCGTAAGAGGCTTCGGCCTGTCACTTTCCACGCAGAGCGACGCTACGCGCGCGTAGGGGCCCGCCGCACTTTCGTACGACGAGCCCCCTCGTGCCCGGTTTGCGGACGTGACCCGGAGTAACCCGTGACTACTTCTTGCCCTTGCCCGACCCCGCGCTGTCATCACTGGACAGGACGGCGATGAAGGCTTCCTGCGGAACCTCCACGGAACCCACCATCTTCATCCGCTTCTTGCCTTCCTTCTGCTTCTCCAGCAGCTTGCGCTTACGCGAGATGTCACCGCCGTAGCACTTGGCGAGGACGTCCTTGCGGATGGCGCGGATGGTCTCGCGGGCGATGACCCGCGAACCGATGGCCGCCTGGATGGGCACCTCGAACGCCTGCCGCGGGATGAGCTCGCGCAGCTTGGCGACGAGCCGCACGCCGTACGCGTACGCCGCGTCCTTGTGCGTGATCGCCGAGAAGGCGTCCACCTTGTCGCCGTGCAGCAGGATGTCGACCTTGACCAGGCTCGACGTCTGCTCCCCGGTGGGCTCGTAGTCGAGGGAGGCGTAGCCGCGGGTCTTGGACTTCAGCTGGTCGAAGAAGTCGAAGACGATCTCCGCGAGCGGGAGGGTGTAGCGGATCTCGACCCGGTCCTCGGACAGGTAGTCCATGCCGAGCAGGGTGCCGCGCCGGGTCTGGCACAGCTCCATGATCGAGCCGATGAACTCGGTCGGCGCCAGGATGGTGGCGCGCACGACCGGCTCGTACACGTCGTTGATCTTGCCCTCGGGGAACTCGCTGGGGTTGGTGACCGTGTGCTCGGTCCCGTCCTCCATGAGCACGCGGTAGACCACGTTCGGCGCGGTCGCGATCAGGTCGAGGCCGAACTCGCGCTCCAGCCGCTCCCGGATCACGTCCAGGTGCAGCAGGCCGAGGAAGCCGACACGGAAACCGAAGCCGAGGGCGGCGGAGGTCTCCGGCTCGTAGACCAGCGCGGCGTCGTTCAGCTGGAGCTTGTCGAGGGCCTCGCGCAGCTCCGGGTAGTCCGAGCCGTCGAGCGGGTACAGACCCGAGAAGACCATCGGCTTCGGGTCCTTGTAGCCGCCGAGCGCCTCGGTGGCGCCCTTGCTCTGGCTGGTGACGGTGTCACCGACCTTGGACTGGCGGACGTCCTTCACACCGGTGATGAGGTAGCCCACCTCGCCGACGCCGAGGCCGTCGGCCGGCAGCATCTCGGGCGAGCTGACACCGATCTCCAGCAGCTCGTGCGTGGCGCCCGTCGACATCATCCTGATGCGCTCGCGCTTGTTGAGCTGGCCGTCGATGACACGGACGTACGTCACGACACCGCGGTACGAGTCGTAGACCGAGTCGAAGATCATCGCGCGGGCGGGGGCGTCGGCGACCCCGACCGGCGCCGGGATCTCCTTGACGACCTTGTTCAGCAGGGCGTCGACGCCGAGACCGGTCTTCGCGGAGACCTTGAGCACGTCGTCCGGGTCGCAGCCGACCAGGTTCGCCAGCTCCTCGGCGAACTTCTCCGGCTGCGCGGCCGGCAGGTCGATCTTGTTCAGCACCGGGATGATCGTGAGGTCGTTCTCCATCGCCAGGTAGAGGTTGGCGAGGGTCTGCGCCTCGATGCCCTGGGCGGCGTCCACGAGGAGGATGGTCCCCTCGCAGGCGGCCAGCGACCGCGAGACCTCATAGGTGAAGTCGACGTGGCCCGGCGTGTCGATCATGTTGAGGATGTGCGTCGTGCCCTGGTCGGGGCCCTCGGTCGGGGCCCAGGGCAGACGCACCGCCTGGGACTTGATCGTGATGCCGCGCTCGCGCTCGATGTCCATCCGGTCGAGGTACTGAGCACGCATCTGCCGCTGCTCGACGACACCGGTCAGCTGGAGCATCCGGTCGGCGAGCGTGGACTTGCCGTGGTCGATGTGAGCGATGATGCAGAAGTTGCGGATCAGGGCCGGGGCGGTACGGCTCGGCGCGGGCACATTGTTAGGGGTCGCGGGCACGCAGGGTCCTGTCTCTTGAGGCGCCTTATGCCTCGGGTCGGATCGTTACGTAGTCTCCATGGTCCCACGCGGAGGGACCGGGGGCCGTTTTGGGCCGTCCGGAGGGCCACTGGTACTGTAGATGGCTGTGCCTCATGCCCTCTCAGCGCGAGGCACGTCAGAGAAAACCTGGATCACCGGTACGGGATCTCTCCCGGCCCGGTACCTGAACCTGAAAAGGCTCCTTCGTGGCGAACATCAAGTCCCAGATCAAGCGGATCAAGACCAACGAGAAGGCTCGGCTGCGCAACAAGGCCGTCAAGTCCTCCCTGAAGACCGCGATCCGCAAGGCCCGCGAGGCCGCTGCCGCGGGTGACGTGGAGAAGGCCACCGAGCTGCAGCGCGCTGCCGCGCGTGCGCTCGACAAGGCCGTCTCCAAGGGCGTCATCCACAAGAACCAGGCCGCCAACAAGAAGTCGGCGCTTGCTTCCAAGGTCGTCGCGCTCAAGGGCTGAAACCCTTTCTGATCTGACCGCCGGAGGGACCCAGAGCGGGCCCTCTCTCATCCGCTCCCGTCCGGCACCCAAGAGCCTGTTCGCGGCCTGCGTTCGCCACGCGGGAACGGGCTCGCACGCTTCAACCGGAACCCCGGCCACCTCCCTTCCCCAGGGCGACGGCCGGGGTTCCGGCATTCCCGGCCACGGCCCTGCGGGCGCTTCGAGGGCCCCACGAGATCGCCGGCGAGCGCTTGGCGGGGCCCGGCCGACCGTCCGCCACTGCGTGCCGCTAGCCGCCCTGCGAGCGCCCGCCAGTGGCCGGCCGGCCGTCCGCCACTGCGTGCCCGCTAGCCGCCCTGCGAGCGCCCGCCGGTGCCCGGCCGGCCGTCCACCAGTGCGTGCCCGCTAGCCGCCCTGCGAGCGCCCGCCAGTGGCCGGCCGGCCGTCCACCAGTGCGTGCCCGCTAGCCGCCCTGCGAGCGCCCGCCGGTGGCCGGCCGACCGTCCGCCACTGCGTGCCCGCTAGCCGCCCTGCGAGCGCCCGCCGGTGCCCGGCCGGCCGTCCACCAGTGCGTGCCCGCTCGTGCGGGAGCGACCGGCGGCGGCCGGGTGGCCGCTCGTGCGGGAGTTGACCGGCACCGCCTGGGTGGCCGCTCGGGCCGGGACCGTCGACACCGCCCGGTGGCCGCCCAGGCGGAGTGACCGCCACCGCCCGGGGCCCGCTCGTACCGGAGTGACCGGCACCGCCTGGGTAGCCGCCCGTGCGGGAGTTGACCGGCATCGCCCGGGTGACCGCTCGGGCCGGAGCGACCGGCACCGCCCGGGTAGCCGCCCGGGCCGGAGTGACCGGGACCGCCCTTCCGACCGCCCGGGCCGGAGCGGCCGGCATTGCCCAGGTGGACGCTCGTGTGGGAGTGGTCGGCATCGTGCGGGTGGCCGCCCGGGGCGGAGCGGTCGGCTCTGCGGGGCCGGTGTGCGGGGCGGGGTGGCTAGCCTCGGCCGCGGGAGCGGGCGGCGCGGGCGATCACCACGACCGCCTTCTCCAGGGCGTATTCGGGGTCGTCGCCGCCGCCCTTGACGCCCGCGTCGGCCTCGGCGACCGCGCGCATCGCCGTCGCCACCCCGTCCGGCGTCCAGCCCCGCATCTGCTGCCGGACCCGGTCGATCTTCCACGGCGGCATGCCCAGCTCACGCGCGAGATCGGCGGGCCGGCCGCCGCGCGCGGAGGAGAGCTTCCCGATGGCCCGCACGCCCTGCGCCAGCGCACTGGTGATCAGCACCGGCGCCACGCCCGTCGCCAGCGACCACCTGAGCGCCTCCAGCGCCTCGGCCGTGCGCCCCTCCACCGCCCGGTCGGCAACCGTGAAGCTGGAGGCCTCCGCCCGGCCGGTGTAGTACCGCCCGACGACCGCCTCGTCGATCGTCCCCTCCACGTCCGCGACGAGCTGGGACACCGCGGAGGCCAGCTCCCGCAGGTCGCTGCCGATCGCGTCGCACAGCGCCTGGCACGCCTCGGGCGTGGCCGACCGCCCGAAGGAGCGGAACTCGCCCCGCACGAAGGCCAGCCGGTCCGCCGGCTTGGTCATCTTCGGGCAGGCCACCTCCCGCGCACCCGCCTTGCGCGCGGCGTCCAGCAGACCCTTGCCCTTCACGCCGCCGGCGTGCAGCAGCACCAGGGTGATCTCCTCCGCCGGCGCCCCGAGGTACGCCTTCACGTCCTTGACCGTGTCGGCGGACAGGTCCTGCGCGTTGCGTACGACCACGACCTTCCGCTCGGCGAAGAGCGACGGACTGGTCAGCTCGGCGAGCGTGCCGGGCTGCAACTGGTCCGGAGTGAGGTCGCGTACGTCCGTGTCGGCGTCGGCGGCCCGGGCGGCGGCCACCACCTCCCGCACGGCACGGTCGAGCAGGAGGTCCTCCTGGCCCACGGCGAGGGTCACCGGGGCAAGAGGGTCGTCATTCGCAGTCTTCCTGGCCATCCCCCACAGCATCCCACGCGGCACCGACATCGAAGCGGGCCGCGCACCCGGAACGGCCCCCGGTCTCCCGGCTCCGCCTCGGGATCACGGCTCCTCGCGCCAGCCGTCCCACTCCCCCGCGAACGCGTCCAGCTCCGCCGGGTCCAGCCGCTCGTCCTCGTCCCGCAGGACGAGCAGCCACTGGGCGTCCTCGGCGTCGTCCTCACCGGCCAGCGCGTCCCGGACGAGCCGGGGCTCCTCGACGGCCCCGAACCGCTCCCCGAACGCCTCCGCGGCCTCCTCGGCGGCCTCCCGGTCGGGCAGCACCAGCACATGTCTCACATCGCTCACGGCCCCATTCTCCGGCACGGGGAGAGAGGCGAGGCCACGGCGGGGTGCGGTCACGGGCCGGGCCCGGGTTGGGTCGCCGGCCAGACGCGGTCGCCGGCCAGGCGCGGTCGCCGGCTAGGCGCGGTCGCCGTTCCGCACGGCCGGTACGCGGTCCAGCTCGATCCCGAACCGCTCCCGGTACACCCCCAGCACCTCCTCGTCGCTCTCCAACTCCCGCTTGTCGCGGGAACCGTCGGCAGCCGTCGTCGTCAGGGTGCGCCCGCCCAGGGTGATCCGCCCGCCGTCCTCGGTGACCCGGGAGCAGACCAGCGACTTCGTGAAGTGCGACAGCGGTGACGTGCTGTGCCACCAGGCACCGGCCACGAAGTCCCCGAGCACCCGGGTCCGCGTCTCAAGCCGGTACTGCGGCCTGCCGTCCCGTACGACGTCCAGGTCCCCGGCGCCCGCCGCGTCGGGCCCGGCGGCCACCAGACGGAACCGCCCCGCGGGATCGTCCTGCTCCCCGCGTTCGGCCCAGTCCAGCGGATAGTGGCTGTGCGCCCCGAAGCCGACGTCCGCGAGCCAGGGCCCGCCGTCCGCCGTCCCCACCCGCAGCGCGAGGTGGTCGTAGGGGATGCCGAGCCGTCCCTCGTCGCCGTACACACGGGCGGCGAGCAGCTCGACCTCGTAGCCGAGTGCGGTGAGCAACGCCGCGAAGGCGCCGTTCAGTTCGTAGCAGAAGCCGCCGCGCGGCGTGCCGGTCACCTTGTCCAGCAGCCGCTTCTCCTCCAGCACGATCTCCTCGCCGAGGTGGATCGACAGGTTCTCGAAGGGGACGGTCCGCAGGTGCCGCAGATGCAGCTCGCGCAGGGCCTCACCGGTGGGCCGCGGCGGGCGCACCACCCCGAGCCGGAAGAGGTAGGCATCGACCTGTGCTGAGTTCATGGGACCAGTCTGAGCGACCGCCCGTCCGCGGGCGGTCGCCGGGTTCGTGCCGGCACCGGCGCATGAGGGGGCGCGCCCCTCACTCCCTCGTCACCCGCACCTCCCCGCCCGCTCCCGGTGCCCTCGTGACCGCGAGCGCCCCGTCCCGGTCGGTGCGCAGCACCACCGCGCCGCCGGCCCGCAGCGCCGCCAGCGTCGACGGCGCCGGGTGGCCGTACGGGTTGTCGGCACCGGCGGACACGAGGGCCACCCGGGGCGCCGCCAGCCGCATCAACTCCGGCTCCTGGTAGGCCGAGCCGTGGTGAGCCACCTTCAGAACGTCCACTCCGGCGACGTCCGCCGCCGCCGGGGACCTCAGCAGCGCCTGCTGGGCCGGGGGTTCGAGGTCGCCGAGCAGCAGCAGCCGCAGTCCACCGGTGCGGACGAGCAGCGCGACACTGGCGTCGTTCGGTCCGTCCGGTTCCGGCGGGGCGCCGGGCCACGGCGGTGGTACCGGTGCGCCCGGAGGCGGCCGGACGGTCGGTGGGGGCCACAGCACGCGCCAGGCGAGCGGTCCGCTGCGCCGCTCCTCCCCCGCGACGGCACGGGTGACGGGAATGTGCCGCGCCGCGGCCTCCCTTCGGACGAACGCGGCCTGTCCGGCGGGTTCCTCGAAGCCCGTGGTCTCGATCTCCGCCACCGAACGGCCCCGCAGGACACCCGGCAGTCCGGCCACGTGGTCGGCGTGGAAGTGGGTCAGGACGAGGAGGGGGACGCGGGTGATGCCCAGGTGCCGCAGGCACTGGTCGACCGGTGCCGGATCGGGCCCCGCGTCCACGACGACCCCGGCTCCCTCCCCCGCCGCGAGCACGGTCGCGTCCCCCTGTCCCACGTCGCACATCGCGAACCGCCAGCCCGGCGGCGGCCAGCCCGTGATCACCCGTGTCAGGGGTGCCGGCCGTACCACCGCCAGCAGGAGAAGCAGCCCGAGCAGTGCGCACAACCACGGGCGTCGCAGCAGCCTCCGTCCCGTCAGGACGACGGCCACCGTGACCGCCGCGAGCAGCAACGCTCCCGCCCAGCTTCCGGGCCAGTCCACCCCGGCACCGGGCAGCGCCGCACCCGTCCGGGCGACCCCGGCGATCCATCCCGCGGGCCAACTCGCCAACCACGCGAACGCCTTGGCCGCCGGCATCGCCACCTGGGCCGACACGAGCGCCGCGAACCCCAGCACCGTGGCCGGTGCCACCGCCGCCTCGGCCAGCAGGTTGCACGGCACCGCCACCAGGCTGACCCGGGCCGACAGCACCGCCACGACCGGAGCGCACACCGCCTGCGCGGCCGCGGTGGCCCCCAGCGCCTCGGCCAGCCTCGGCGGCACCCGGCGCCGTCGCAGCGCCTCGCTCCAGCCCGGGGCCAGCACGAGCAGCGCGCCGGTGGCCAGCACGGAGAGCAGGAAGCCGTAACTGCGCGACAGCCACGGGTCGTACAGCACCAGCAGCAGCACGGCCGCCGCGAGTGCCGGGAGCAGGGATCTACGGCGCCCGGTGGCCAGGGCGAGCAGTGCCACCGCACCGCAGGCGGCGGCCCGCAGCACGCTGGGGTCGGGGCGGCACACGACGACGAACGCCAGCGTCAGCGCTCCCGCGGACAGGGCGGTCGCCCGAAGCGAGAGCCCCAGACGCGGGGCGAGGCCTCGGCGCTCCGCCAGCTGGGCCAGGCCCGGTGGCCCGATGAGCAGGGCGAGCAGCACGGTGAGGTTGCTGCCGGACACCGCGAGGGTGTGCGCCAGGTCCGTCTCCTTGAAGGCGCCGTCCAGCTCGGGCGTGATCCGTGCGGTGTCCCCGACGACCAGTCCGGGAAGCAGCGCCCGCGCGTCCTGTGGCAGGCCGTCGGTCGCCTGCCGCAGCCCGGCCCTGAACCGCCCCGCGAGCCGTTGCGGCCCGCTGGGCCCGGCCACGATCCGCGGCCCCGGCCGCCCCCGCACCCGGAGCACGGCCGCCGTCCGGTCACCCTCCGTCAGCGCGGGCGCCAGCCGCCCGCCGACCCGCAGCCGCGTGGACGGCAGCAGTCCCAGCCAGGCGGCACGCCCGCCCGGCACGCCCTCGCGCACCCCGGCCGACGGCACCCCCGCGGATCCGCCCGCACCCGTGACCGCGCCCGCCGGCCGCTCCCGCGCATCGTGGCCGTGCTCGGCATCTCCACCGGGTAACTCCCCGGCGGTGGCCGGCGGCCCCGGTGCGCCCGGACCGGGCCGGGCTCCCCGTCCGGCGCCGGCACGTCCGCGTCGACCACCAGGAGCACCGGGGTCCGGGTCCGCGCGCCCGTCCCGTCGCTGTCCTCGACGCGGCGCACCTCCGCCCGGATCAGTACCGCCTCGGACGCCGTACGGTCGCCGCGCACGCGCGGCCTGCTCAGCCACGGGTCGCCGCTCAGCTCCACCTCGGCGGTCACCGTCGCGAACCGCCGGGCCAGCTCGGGCACCGGCCCGCGCCGCAGGTCCGCCCCGTGCAGTCCGGCGGAGGCGGCGGCCGCGGCGACGCAGAGCAGCACGGCGGCGGCCGAAGGACGGGCCCACCCGAACCGGCCGCCCGCCCCCTCGGCCGGACCGGCCGGGTCGGTCGCCCCCTCGGCCGGACCGGCCAGGTCGATCCGCCGGCTCGCCCCCGGCACCGGCGCGCTCCGCCCGGTCCGCTCGTGCTCGGTCCGCGCGGTACGTCGTCGTCCGATGCCCCGCGCGCAGAGCAGGACGACCCCGCCGACCAGGCACACGGCCGCGAGCCCGGCGGTCCGGCCCGCCGGTGCGTCCAGCGTCGCGGCCGCCGTGGCCCAGGCCGCGAGCGCGGGCGGCACGAGACGCAGGTCCAGGGGGCCGGCCCGATCCGGACCGGCCTCCTCGCGCTCCTCGGGCCCCGCACCGAGGGCGGCTTCGTCGAGCAGCCGGCTCATGGCCGTACCAGGTTCCGCAGGTCGGAGAAGCGGCGGTCGCCGATCCCGTTGACCTCACGGAGTTCGTCCACCGAGCGGAAGCCGCCGTGCTCGGTGCGGTAGGCCAGGATGTGCTGGGCCAGGACCGGACCGACTCCGGGCAGGGTGTCGAGCTGGTCGGCGGTGGCCGTGTTCAGGGAGACCGGAGCCGCGGGGCCCGCGCCGACGCCTCCCGAAGTGGTGCCGGCGGGCAGGGCCGCCGGCGCCGGCGCCCCGGCGGGCGTGCCGACGACGATCTGTTCACCGTCCACCAGGAACCGGGCCCGGTTGAGCCCCTCGGTGCGCGCGCCCGGCCGCACTCCGCCCGCGGCGCGCAGGGCGTCGGCCACCCGGGAGCCGGCCGGCAGCCGGTGGATGCCGGGTTCGCGGACCTTGCCGCTGACGTCCACGACGATCCGGCCGCCGGGCGCCGCCGAGGCGGCCACCACCTCCGAACCCTTGGCGGCCGGGTGTTCCCGGGCGAAGGGCGCTTCGGCACGTACCACTTGAGGGGCGCTCACGGACTGGGTGCGGCCGGTCCAGAAGTGCTGAACGGCGAACCCGGCGGCGGCCGCGAGCACCAGGGTGAGCGCCACGACTCCCCGTCGCTCCACACCGCACCGCGTCTGCAGCCACAGCGGCATCCGCTCCCGCAGCGCCGTCCGGGCTCGCTCCCGACGGCTCAGCGGGGTGAGCGCCACGTCCGGCTCCAACAGGGTCGCGGTGTCCACCGCTTCGGGTTCCGGAGCCGCCGGCTGCACCGGTGCGGCCGCCGTCCGCAGCGGGCCGGACCCGGGCGCCGGAGCACCCGTCACCCACGGCGTCGTCCCTGTCGCCGCCGTCGTCGCGCTCGCCGGAACCCCCGCCCCGTCCGGCGGACCGTTGTCCGACTCCCGTCGCCGTACCGCTCGTTCACCGAAGAGCAGTTCCGCGCGGCGGCGCAGCTCCTCGGCCGGTGCCGGGGGCCGGGGACGGACGCGACCGTGCTCACCGCCCCGCCGGTGGCCGGTGCCACGGCGGAGCCCGGTGTCGCGGTGGCTCCGGACACGGCCGTCGGAGGCCGGGCCGCGGCCGGGACCGCTGGTCGAAGTGGCTGTGCGGGAACGTGATCGAAGTGCCATGCGACGAGGATGAGACATCCCACCGCTTCGCGTTGATCTTGGTCAATTCCCGGGGAAAACCGCCGACTTGTGGATAACTCCGTCACTCTCACAAGCCGGCTCAAGCTACCCGGCCGGCTCAAGCCACCCGGCCGGCTCGAACCACCCGCCCTCGAAATGGCCGGCCCGAACCGACGGGCCGCCCCCCGTCAGCGGGGCGAGACCACCGCTCCGAGCAACCCGGGGCCCGTGTGCGCCCCGATCACCGCTCCGACCTCGCTGACATGCAGGTCGGCCAGGCCCGGCACCCGTGCCCGCAGCCGGTCGGCGAGCGCGGCGGCCCGTTCCGGGGCGGCGAGGTGGTGAACGGCGATGTCGACCTCCGCGCCGCCCGCTCGCTCGGCGGCGATCTCCTCGAGCCGGGCGATCGCCTTGGACGCCGTACGCACCTTCTCCAGCAGCTCGATGCGGCCGCCGTCCAGTTGGAGCAGGGGCTTGACGGCGAGTGCGGAGCCGAGGAGTGCCTGCGCGGCTCCGATGCGGCCGCCGCGGCGCAGATAGTCGAGGGTGTCGACGTAGAAATAGGCGGACGTGCCCGCGGCCCGCTTCTCGGCGGCCGTGACCGCCTCGTCCATCGTGCCGCCGGCCTCCGCCACCTCGGCGGCGGCGAGCGCGCAGAAGCCGAGGGCCATCGCGACCATCCCGGTGTCCACCACCCGCACCGGCACCGGCGCCTCGCGTGCCGCGAGGACGGCCGCGTCGTAGGTGCCGGACAGCTCGGCGGACAGGTGCAGGGAGACGATGCCGGACGCACCGGACTCGGCGACCCTGCGGTACGTCTCCGCGAACACCTGCGGGCTGGGCCGGGAGGTGGTGACGGAACGCCGCTTCTGCAGCGCCTGGGCGAGGGAGCGGGTCGAGATCTCGGTGCCCTCTTCGAGCGCCCGGTCGCCGAGGACCACGGTCAGGGGTACCGCGGTGATGCCGTGGCGCTCCATCATCCGCGTCGGCAGGTAGGCCGTTGAATCGGTGACGATCGCGACATGGCGGGACATGAGCTGGAGGTTACCTGCCGTACCGGGCGCGCGGCAGCCCGGCCCCTGGTGCGGGCCAGGAACCGCGCCTCAGGCGGTGCTCTCGGGGCGGGGCTTCTTCTGCCAGGGGTAGGCGGGACGCGGCGACGGCGGGGTGATCGCCTGGGGGGCAGGCTCCTCCGTGGGGGCGGAGCCGGGCGTGCGCTGCCGGGAGGCGGCCGGGCCGCCGGCGGCGGGGTCCTCCGGCCACGGCGCGGAATGCGGGCCGGTGTCCGTCCGCGCCCAGTGGCGCAGGGCGTCCGCCTCGATGTCGATCTGGGCGCTCAGCGAGCCCAGATCGTCCTCGGCGAAGCGGCGCGCGCGGTCGCGGACGGCCCAGCGCAGCGAGTCGGCGGACTTGGTGATGCGCTCGGTGCGGTCGCGCAGTTCGGGCAGGCGCGCCGTGAGCGTGGCCCGGTCCGGCTCGGTCTCCAGCCGCTTGAGGTCCCCGTCCAGTTCGTGGCCGTGCGCGCTGAGCCGCTCGAAGAGGCCGATGGACTCCTTCAGCGACTCGTCCTCGGCCGCGCCCGCCTGCAAGGCGTCCTGTGTGGCGCGCATGGAGGTGCGCAGCGCGAGGCGCAGTTGGGCGATCTCGCCGGCCGGGCCGAGCTGGGCGAAGGACTTGGCACGCAGGGTGTGGTCCTCGACCGTGCGGCGGGCCTGCGCGATGGTCCGGTCCACCCCGCGCTTCGCGGCGCCGACCGCCTTGACCGCGGCGTAGGCGCCGAGGCCGACGAAGAGCAGGAAGAGAAGCGCGAACACGGCGATCACTGCTTCCACGACGCCTCCTCCGGTGGGCACAGCGCGTACCGCTGTGCTCTCCACGGTAAACGCAGCAGGCAGGTCCGGAGTTCCGGATGAACCCCGAACCTGCCCGTAGGGGACTACCCCGACGCCGGTCGCGCCCGGCCCCGGGCCGTCAGCCCCTCACACGATCACACCGCCGCACGCTCACGGCGTCACACGATCACAACGCCGCACGCTCACGGCGTCACACGGTCACGCCGTCGTACAGTCACGCCGTCACGATGTTGACCAGCTTCGGCGCCCGCACGATCACCTTGCGGATGCCGGCGCCGCCCAGGGCCGCCACGACCTTCTCGTCGGACAGCGCCGCCTTCTCCAGCTCCGCCTCGGAGATGGCCGGCGACACCTCCAGGCGGGCCTTGACCTTGCCCTTGATCTGCACGACGCAGGTCACGGTCTCGTCGACGACGTAGGCGGGGTCCGCGACCGGGAAGTCCTGGTGGACGACCGAGTCGGTGTGGCCCAGGGCGCGCCACAGTTCCTCGGCGATGTGCGGGGCCAGCGGCGCGACCATCAGCACCAGCGGCTCGGCCACCGACCGCGGCACGGCGCCGCCGGCCTTGGTCAGGTGGTTGTTCAGCTCGGTGACCTTGGCGATGGCGGTGTTGAAGCGCAGGCCCTCCAGGTCCTGGCGGACGCCGTCGATCGCCTTGTGCAGGGCGCGCAGGGTCTCCTCGTCGGGCTCGGCGTCCGTGACGGTGACCTCGCCGGTGTTCTCGTCGACGATGTTGCGCCACAGCCGCTGCAGCAGCCGGAACTGGCCGACCACCGCGCGCGTGTCCCACGGACGGGAGACGTCCAGCGGGCCCATGGCCATCTCGTACAGCCGCAGGGTGTCGGCGCCGTACTCGGCGGCGATCTCGTCCGGGGTGACGGCGTTCTTCAGGGACTTGCCCATCTTGCCCAGCAGCCGGCTGACCTGCTCGCCCTGGTGGTAGTAGGCGCCGTCGCGCTCCTCCACCTCGGTGGCCGGCACCGCGATGCCACGGCTGTCGCGGTAGACGTAGGCCTGGATCATGCCCTGGTTGAACAGCTTGTGGAACGGCTCCGCGGAGGAGACGTGCCCCAGGTCGAACAGCACCTTGGACCAGAAGCGCGCGTACAGCAGGTGCAGCACGGCGTGCTCGGCGCCGCCGACGTACAGGTCGACGCCACCGTGCGGCAGGCCCTCGCGCGGGCCCATCCAGTACCGCTCGATCTCCGGGTCGACCAGCTTCCGGTCGTTGTGCGGGTCCAGGTAGCGGAACTCGTACCAGCAGGAGCCGGCCCAGTTGGGCATGGTGTTGGTCTCGCGGCGGTACTTCTTAGGGCCGTCGCCCAGGTCCAGGGTGACGTCGACCCAGTCCTCGTTGCGCGACAGCGGGGTCTCGGGCTGGGTGTCCGCGTCGTCCGGGTCGAAGGTGCGCGGGCTGTAGTCCTCGACCTCCGGCAGCTCCAGCGGCAGCATCGACTCGGGCAGCCCGTGGGCGACGCCGTCCTCGTCGTAGACGATCGGGAAGGGCTCGCCCCAGTAGCGCTGACGGCTGAACAGCCAGTCGCGCAGGCGGAAGTTGACGGTGCCCTCGCCGATGCCCCGCTCCGCCAGCCAGTCCGTGATGCGGGCCTTGGCCTCGGCGACGCCCAGGCCGTCCAGGGAGATCTCGTCGTTGGCGGAGTTGATGATCTTCACGTCGTAGGACGCGAAGGCGTTCTCCCACGTCGAGGTGTCGGTGCCGCGGCCGTCGGTCGGCTCGACGATGCAGTGGATCGGCAGCTCGAAGGCGCGCGCGAACTCGAAGTCGCGCTGGTCGCCCGCCGGGACGGCCATGATCGCGCCGGTGCCGTAGCCCATCAGGACGTAGTCGGCGATGAAGACCGGCACCTGCTCGCCGTTGACCGGGTTGGTCGCGAACGCGCCGATGAAGACGCCGGTCTTGTCCTTGGCCTCGGCCTGGCGCTCGACGTCGGACTTGGCGGCGGCCTGCGCGCGGTAGGCGGCGACGGCCTCGGCCGGGGTGGCGTGGCCGCCGGTCCACACGTCGTGCGTGCCCTCGGGCCACGCGTCCGGGATGAACTTCTCGACCAGCGGGTGCTCGGGCGCCAGCACCATGTAGGTGGCGCCGAACAGGGTGTCCGGGCGGGTCGTGAAGACCGTGATGTTCTCGCCGTCGATCGGGAAGTCGACGCGGGCGCCCTCGCTGCGGCCGATCCAGTTGCGCTGCTGCAGCTTGATGGCCTCGGGCCAGTCCAGCTCCTCCAGGTCCTCCAGCAGCCGGTCGGCGTAGGCGGTGATGCGCATGTTCCACTGGCGCAGCTTGGCCTTGAAGACCGGGAAGTTGCCGCGCTCGGACCGGCCGTCGGCGGTGACCTCCTCGTTGGCCAGCACGGTGCCCAGGCCGGGGCACCAGTTGACCGGCGCGTCGGAGGCGTAGGCCAGGCGGTACTCGCCCAGGACCTCGGCACGCTCGGTGCCGCTCAGCTCGCTCCACGCGCGCGTGGTGCCCGGGACGGCCCGCTCACCGGACTCGAACAGCGCGATCAGCTCGGCGATCGGGCGGGCCTTCTTCGCGTCCTCGTCGTACCAGGAGTCGAAGATCTGCAGGAAGATCCACTGGGTCCACTTGTAGTAGTCCGGGTCGATCGTGGCGAAGGACCGGCGCTTGTCGTGGCCCAGGCCCAGCCGGCGCAGCTGGGCCTTCATGTTCTCGATGTTGGCCTCGGTGGACACGCGCGGGTGCGTGCCGGTCTGCACCGCGTACTGCTCGGCGGGCAGGCCGAAGGCGTCGAAGCCCAGGGTGTGCAGGACGTTGTGGCCGGTCATGCGCTGGAAGCGGGCGTAGACGTCGGTGGCGATGTAGCCCAGCGGGTGGCCCACGTGCAGGCCCGCGCCGGAGGGGTACGGGAACATGTCCATGATGAACTTCTTGGGCCTGGCGGCGAGCTCGGAGTCGCCCGCCAGGTCGCCGGTGGGGTTCGGCGCCGCGTAGGTGCCGTCGGCGTCCCAGAAGTCCTGCCAGCGTGCCTCGATGTCGGCCGCCATGGCGGCCGTGTAGCGGTGCGGCGCGGCCTCCGCGGACGCGACAGCGGGGTTCGTCTCGCTCATGATCCTCAAAGCTCCATCGATCGTCTCTGCCTGCGGCTGTGTCATCCGAGAAACGAAAAAGCCCCTCACACAGGAGGGGACGCCGCGCCGATGCCGACCTCTCGGTTCGACCGGGGGTCGGTACTGATCAGCGCGGCCCGCTAAGCAGAAGGCGTACGGCACGCATGGCGTTAGGGTACCGCAGGCCTTGAGCAAGCCGCGACGCGCTTCCGTATCCCTTGTGGACATGCCAGGAACCCCGACGGAACTGAACCAAGGTCAAGGATTACTTCGCGAACCGCCCCCTAAGGGGCACCCCGGCAATCAGATTGTGCGTTGATAACAACGCAATAACGCAAAGCCTCGTACTGATCGGTATGACGCCACTTAGAGTTCGGCAGCGGGACCGCTTTCCCGGAACTGCTCGGAGTGCCCCCATGAACCCTCGTCGTAGTACCAGCTCGCTCCCCCGGCCCGGCCGCTCGGCCTACGGGGTGGCGTCCGCTGTCGTCCTGCTGCTCATACCCGTGCTCGTGCTGGTCGGAGGCGACCAGTTCCAGTCCTTCCTGAACTTCGGCGCGGGCGTGCTGTCGCTGGTGTCGCTGAGCTGCTCGGTGATCTGGGGCCTGTTCGCCCAGGACCGGATCTTCCTGAACACGCGCCAGCGCATCGTCGGCCAGGCGGTGCACCGGACGACCGCGGTCGCCTCGATCGCGTTCCTGCTGCTTCACATCACCACCAAGGTGGCGCTCGGCCACACCCAGCTGATCGCGGCGATCATCCCGTTCTCGCTCGGCCTGACCGGGATCGCGGGCCTGATCGGCCTCGGCTCCCTGGCGGGCCTGCTGATGATCTTCGTGGGCATCACCGGCGCCCTGCGCAGCAACTTCGCCACGCCCGCCCCGGTGGCCGCGCGCTGGCGCGCCATGCACATGCTGGCCTATCCGGCGTGGTGCGCCGCGCTGGTCCACGGGCTCTACGCGGGTCGCACGGCCAAGCCGGTCTTCGTGATCCTCTACAGCCTGTCCCTGCTCGGCGTGATGGGCGCCCTGGCGCTGCGCGCCGCCCCGCGCCCGGTCAAGCGCAAGGTCGCCGACCGGCTGGTGGCGCTGTTCGGCAGCTCGGAACGGGCGGGCCTGGAGGAGCTGGACGCGAGCCGCTCCCGGGCCGGCGGCCAGGGCATACCCGGCTACGAGGGCCGACGGGAACGCGAGGGCCGGCGCGATCCGCAGGCGTCCGCTCCGGGCGGCGGCGCACCCCTTTACCAGTCGCCCGCGGAGTCCGGCGCCGGATTCGCGGCGGCCTACCGCGCGGTGTCCACGCCGGGCCGGGGCCAGGAGCCCTGGGCGACCGGGCAGACCTCCCGCATGGACCTGCCGCTGGACCTTCAGCCCACGCAGGCCGTCCCGCGCGTGGACGGCCCCTCCAGCACGTCGGGCAGCTGGCCGGTCCCGTCCCCGCCGCCGGTCGGCGAGGCCCCGCCGTCCGCGTACGACCCGCTGCAGGACACCGGATACACCATCCCGGCCTATGGCAATCCGGGCACGCCCGGATACGGCGGAAGTGATGTGTACGACACCGGTGAGACGAACGGGTACTACGGCACGTACAACCCGGGTGACACGTTCAACAGCGGTCCCGCCACTGAACCAACCCCCGGTGCCCCCTACGAGGCACCGGGTTCGGGCGAACCTTGGAACATGCCTTCCGGAGGCTATAGGTGAACGAGGCCCTGCCCGACGTACCCGAAGTCCGCGTGGTCGGGCTTCCCCAGCTCACGTCGGGCTTCGACCTTGTGGAGCGGCTCGACCTGCCCATGCATCTGAAGGTGCACGGGCCGCTCGACCCGCTGGGCGGCGAACAGCTCGCCCAGCTCGCCGAACGCATCAACCTCAAGGGGCGGGGCGGCGCGGGCTTCCCCTTCCACAAGAAGCTGCGTTCGGTCGCCGAGTCGGCGATCAAGCGCGGGGTGCGGCCGGTCGTCGTCGTCAACGGCAGTGAGGACGAACCGGCCTGCCGCAAGGACACCGTCCTCATCAACCGCGCCCCGCACCTCATCCTGGACGGCGCGCTACTGTGCGCCGAGGCGCTCGGTGCCCGCACGCTCGTGATCGGTGTCACGCGCGAGTCCACCCAGCGCTCCATGGAGGCCGCGCTCGCCGAGCGCGGCCTGAGCAACAGCCGGAGATCGGCGCTGCGCGCGTGGGTGCAGCGCAACCCGGTACGCATGGTCACCGGCGCCGCCGCGTCGCTGGTCCGCTCGATCGACGGCGGCCCCGCCATCCCGCCGGGCCGCAAGATCAGCGCGTCGCAGACCGGCGTCGGCGGCGCGCCGACCCTGCTGTCGAACGCGGAGACGTTCGCCCAGCTGGCCATCGCCGCCCGCATCGGCCCCGAGCGGTACGGCAACACCGGCCTGTACGACGAGCCCGGCACCGTCATGCTCACCGTGTCCGGCGCGGTCGCCCGCCCGATGGTGCTCGAGGTCCCCACCGGCGTGCCGCTGCGCTACGTGCTGCAGCTCGCCGGGGCCCCGCCGGTGCCGCAGGGCGTGCTGACCGGCGGCTACCACGGCAAGTGGATCGACGCGGCCACGGTCGACGAGGCGATCGTCTCCCGCAACTCCCTGGACGCGGTGGGCGGTGCGCTGGGCGCGGGCGCCATCCTGCCGATCACTCAGGAGACCTGCCCGCTCGGCGAGTCGCTGCGGGTGGCCCAGTGGCTGGCCGAGGAGAGCGCCGGCCAGTGCGGTCCGTGCTACCTCGGACTGCCCGCCGCCGCGCGCGGCCTGGAGGACATCCTCAACGGCGGCGGACCGGCCGCCCTGGAGGCGCTGAAGCAGGTCGCGAAGAACGTCAAGCGGCGCGGGGCGTGTTCGCACCCGGACGGCTCGGCGATGTTCCTGGAGTCGACCATCAAGGCGTTCACCGACGACCTGGCCGCCCATGTCCTCGGCAACGGCTGCGGACGGCCCGTGGAGGGCGTGCTGCCGCTCTTCGAGGGGGGCAGGGCACCCGCGGGCATCGCGGGCGGCTCGGAGCCCGAGGAGACCGGCGCGAGCCGCCAGAAGATCCACGTCGACTGGACGCTGTGCCGCGGCCACGGCCTGTGCGCCGACATCCTCCCGGAGGTGTTCGAACTCGGCGCCGACGGGTTCCCGACCGTCGCCCAGGCCCAGGTGCCGCGGTACGCGGAGGCGAAGGCGCTGCGCGCGGTGCGCAGGTGCCCCGCGCTGGCCCTGCGGCTGGAGGAGGACACGCGCGGGCAGGCGCCGTCGCGCAACCTGCCGGTGCTGTCCCAGGGCCGCGGCCGGCGCGCTCTCGGCCGCTGAACGCCACGAGGGGCGGGTCACCCGAGCCGGGTGGCCCGCCCGCCCGTTCGGGGCCCGCATATCCGTGAATACGACGAAGGCGGACCATCCGCGAGGATGATCCGCCTTCGATTTCTGTGGAGCTAAGGAGAATTGAACTCCTGACCTCCTGCATGCCATGCAGGCGCTCTACCAACTGAGCTATAGCCCCGTGTTCTGCTTTTTCGCCCGGTTCCCCCGGCGACGTCGTAAACATTACAGGGCCGGGGACGCAGCTCCAAATCGGTTTCGGGTTCGCTCCGGTACAGCCGCTAATGTCGGCTTTCGTGACCTTGATCGTGCCGTCAGCGACCCGGCGCCGGGTGCCGGTTGCGCCGGCCGTGTGCCTCGTGTCCTTCGCGGTGTTCTGGGCCGCGCAGCGCGCCGCGCACGTGTCGATGATCGACCTGATGGTCTACCGGGCCGAGGGCGCCACCGTGCGCGCGGGCGGGGACCTCTACGCGCTGCGCGCGACGGCCGCGCACCTGCCGACCACGTACCCGCCCTTCGCGGCCCTGCTGTTCACGCCGCTGACGCTGCTGGACACCGCATCGCTGCGCGCGCCGGCGACGGCGGCGAACCTCGTCCTGCTGGTGGTGTTCGTACGGCTGTCGCTGAGACTCGTCGGGCACGCGCGCGTGGACACCGTCTGGTGGGTGGCGGCGTCGGCCGTGTGGTGCGAGCCGGTGTGGACGACCCTGCGCTACGGCCAGGTCAATCTGCTGCTGGCCGTCCTGGTGCTGTGGGACCTGTCACGCCGCCCGGCCGGCGGCCCCGACCGCTGGACGGGGGCGGGCCTGGGACTGGCCGCCGCGGTGAAGCTGACGCCCGCGCTGTTCCCGGTGTTCCTGCTCGCCGCGGGCGTCGTGGCCCGGCTGGGCGGCCGGGACGGCGGGCCCTGGCTGCGGCACGCGCGCGGGGCGGCCGTCGCGTTCGCCGGGGCGACGGCGCTGACGGCGGCCGTCCTGCCGTACGACTCCTGGCGGTTCTGGACGGACGCCGTCTTCCGCGCGAGCCGGGTCGGACACCCGGAGGAGACCGCCAACCAGGCCCTGCGCGGCGTCCTGGCCCGTCTGCTGCACACACCCGACCCGGGGGGCCTGTGGACCGCGTCGGCGGCCGTGGCGGCCGCCCTGGGCCTCGCGGTGGCGGTCGCGGCGGAGTTGCGCGGCCGGCGGGCCTGGGCGGTGTGCGCGTGCGCGGTCACGGCGCTGCTGGTGAGTCCGGTGTCCTGGACCCACCACTGGGTGTGGTGCGTGCCCCTCGTCCTGCTGCTGTGGACACGCGGCCGCCGGGCGCCGGCCGTGGGCGTGCTGCTGGTCTTCTGCTCGTACGTGCCCTGGTGGGTGCCGCACGGCGCGAACCGGCCCGAACTGCACCAGACAGGCGTGGAGTTGACTCTCTCGGCGCTCTACGCGGCAGCCGGTGCGCTCTTCCTTGCGCTGGCATGGACGGCGTCGCGGCCCCGCTCCCGCACGGTGCCGCGTCAGGCCGTGACGAAGGAATAGAACCGCTTGAGCGTGCAGTGCTCCTCGAGGAGACGGCCGTAGATCGGCTCGCCCTCCAATTCCCGATACGTCTCGATCGGGTCGCCTTTTATGATCAGCGCCCGGGCGCATTCCTCGCACCAGTACTGGTAGTCGGGATTGATCGGCTCCATGTCACGGACGATCGGCGTACCACTGCCGCACCAGTCGCACTTTCGCCTGTGTGCACCCATCGATCAGCTCCAGCTGTGGCCGCAGGCCGTGCACACGTAGGAGATGCCGCCGTTGTCGCCGAGGACCTGGGCCACATGCGCGGAACCGCAGGAAGGGCAGCTGAGCCGCGTTGCCGTGTTCCGTATCAACGCCGCGCCGAGGAGGTGGCCGACCTCCCCAAGGATGCTCGCAGGCATCGCTACTCCCTCCCGTCGGGCCGCGCCCCCTTCCGGCCGTTTGATTCTGCCACGGCCGGACCAATACGGTCAGCGACGCCTCAGTACCAGTCCGGACACGGCGCCCGCCGCCCGAGCACCCACCGAGAACGCCTCCGCAGAGGTATACGCCCGCGGGGCTCCGGTGACTCAAGCCGGTGGGCACCAGTGTGCCGCAGTCCGTCGCGGAAGACAGAAGATCCCGCCCCCCGAGGGGGACGGGATCTTCGTCACCGATCTTCGCTCACTCCGTGGAGTGTCGATCTGTGGAGCTAAGGAGAATTGAACTCCTGACCTCCTGCATGCCATGCAGGCGCTCTACCAACTGAGCTATAGCCCCGTGCGTTCTTCCCGCCCGGCGGGGCGAACAAGAAGAACTTTAGCCTGTGACCAGCCGGAAAGTGAAATCCGGGGTGCGGGGGCCGCGGGACGCTCAGTCGTCGTCGCCGAGGACGGGCTCCGGGAGGGTGCCCGCGTTGTGCTCCAGCAGGCGCCAGCCCCGGGCGCCCTCCCCGAGCACGGACCAGCAGCAGTTGGAGAGGCCGCCCAGGCCCTCCCAGTGCCGGGGCTCCAGACCGAGGAGCCGGCCGATGGTGGTGCGGATGGTGCCGCCGTGGCTGACGACCACGAGGGTGCCGTCCTCGGGCAGCTTCTCGACGTGCCGGAGCACGACGGGCGCGGCGCGGTCGGCGACCTCGGTCTCCAGCTCGCCGCCGCCGCGGCGGACCGGCTCGCCGCGCTTCCAGGCGGCGTACTCCGCGCCGTACCGGGCGATGATCTCGTCGTGCGTCAGCCCCTGCCAGACGCCCGCGTAGGTCTCCCGCAGGCCCTCCTCGCGGGTGATGTCGAGATCGGTGAGGGCGGCCAGCTCGGCGGCCGTGTCCGCGGCCCGCCTGAGGTCCGAGGCCACGATCGCGTCGGGCCCCAGGGAGGCGAGGAGCCGGGCCGCGCGGCGGGCCTGGCCGATGCCCGTCTCGGTCAGCTCGACGTCCGTGCTGCCCTGGAAGCGGCGCTCGACGTTCCACGAGGTCTGGCCGTGCCGCCACAGGATGACGCGGCGGCCGCGCCCCTTGCGGTCGGTCACCTCGCCGGTGGCGCTCATCACCACTCCCCGCCCGGCTCCTGGTCGCCCTCGGCGGCCTGGAGCTTGGCGTGCTCCTCGGCCTTGCCGCGGGTGGCCGCGGCGTCGGCGGGCAGCTCCAGCTCCGGGCAGTCCTTCCACAGCCGCTCCAGGGCGTAGAAGACACGCTCCTCGCTGTGCTGGACGTGGACGACGATGTCGACGTAGTCGAGCAGGATCCAGCGGGACTCGCGGTCGCCCTCGCGGCGGACCGGCTTGGCGCCGAGCTCCTTCTGGAGGCGCTCCTCGATCTCGTCGACGATGGCCCTGACCTGGCGGTCGTTGGGCGCGGAGGCCAGCAGGAAGGCGTCCGTGATCGACAGCACGTCGCTCACGTCGTAGGCGATGACGTCATGGGCGAGCTTGTCGGCCGCCGCCTGCGCGGCGGTGTGGATGAGCTCAAGGGAACGGTCGGTGGCGGTCACTGCGTGGCTTTCCGTCGGCGGTCGTTAGACCCCAAGGGTCTCACGGACCGCCCTGGGCACCCCACGCGATTACGGCGGCGCGGGGTGCCGGGGCCGCCGTCAGGAGGCGGCGGGGGCGTAGTCGGACCCGAGGACGACCGAGACGTCGGCCCCGGAGGAGACCGTTCCCTTGGCCACGGAGCCCGCGGGCAGGCCCAGGGTCTTGGCGACCTCGGTGGCGTCGGCCTTGTGGGAGGCGTCCGCGTAGGTCACCTTCGAGACGGGCCGGGTGCCGTCGGCGGTGCCGCCCTCCAGGAAGGTGAAGCCGCCGTTCAGGAGCGCCACGCGCGCCTTGCCGCTGTCGTCCTTCACGCCGGTGGCGTTCTGCACGGAGACCCGGACCGCGGAGCCCGCGGCGGGGCTCTTCGCGGTGCCGCCGAGGATGCCCTTGACCACGCTGTCGCTGGTGCGGGCGCTCAGCGTGCCGTCCGGCTGCACGGGCAGCAGGGCCGTCCGGTAGTCGCCGCTCTTGGCGAGGTCGGCGAGCCTGGCCAGGAAGGTGCCGAGGTCCTTGTCGGTGAGCGGCGGGTCGAGGATCTGCGCGAGGGTCTGCACGGTCACGGTGGCCGAGGAGGGCTCGGAGGACATCTTGCGCAGGACGCCCTGCATGACCTGGCCGAACCGCTCCAGCTGGGCGGTCTGGGACTCGCCGGCGCCGCGGTGGGTGGCGTAGGCGACGGCCATCTTGCCGCTGAGGGCCTGGTCGGAGCCCTTGTGCACCAGGGGCTCGCTGCCCTTCTTCTTGGCGTCCGGGTCGGGCACGTCGGTGTCGGTGTCGATCTCGATGTTCCCCACCAGGTCGACGAGGTTCTGCAGGTACGGGGTGTCGAGACGCCAGCTGCCCTGGATGTCGGTGCCGAGGACGGTGTCGAGCTGGTCGCGGGTGCCGGAGGAGCCGTCGGCGTCGACCGACTTGGCGAGGGTGGTGGTGGAGCCGTCGTCGCCGCTCAGCGCGAGGGAGTTGGGCAGCAGGACGGTGGTGCCCCGCTTGGTGGTGGTGTTGTCCACGAGCAGCACGGTGGAGGTGCCGCGTTTGCCGGTGACGTGCAGGTGGACGACGATCACGTCGCGTTTCTGCGCGGCGGTGGGCGTGGCCGTGCCGGTCTTCCCGTCGGCGGAGGACAGGCCGGGCAGCTTGCCGGCGTACCAGAGGTAGCCGACGCCGCCGGCGGCGAACACGGCGAGGACGACGAGCAGCGTGACTATCCGGCCGCGGGCGCGGCGGCGGGCCTCCTCGCGGCGTTCGGTCCGGTTCTCGGTGAACTTCAGCCAGTCGATGACGTCCTCGGAGTCACCGGTCGGCTCCTCCACGAACGCGAACTGCTCGGTGCGGTAGTCGGGTTCGTCCGTCCGGGCCCCGCGGTCGGGTTCCGCCGGGGAGTGGGTGCCCTCCGGCGGTCCGGCCTGCTGCGGGATGTGGGCGGTCTGCTCGGCGACCCGGGGCTGCTGCCCGCTGCTCGCGGTCTGCCCGTAGGGGTCGTAGGCAGCGGTGCCGTGCGAGCCGGTGCCGTACGGGTCGTACCCGGCCGGGGTGCCGTAGGGGTCGTAGGCGGCCTGCTGCCCGCCGGCGCCGTGGCCGGGGCCGTAGGGGGACGCCGGCGGCTGCTGGCCGGTGGCGTACGGGTCGTAGCCGTAGCCCTGCTGCTGGGCGTACGGGTCGTAGGCCGTCTGCGGCGTCTGCTGCGCCGGGACCTGCCGGTACACGGGCTGCCCGTACTCGTCGTAGCCGACGAGTTCGTACGGGCCGGCGCCGTGGCCGGCCTCACCCGCGTCGTATCGGTCGTTCACCGGTGCCCCTCTCGGCTCACTCGCCGCGGTACAGCTCGCGCTTGTCGATGTAGCGCACGACTCCGTCCGGCACCATGTACCAGATGGGGTCCGCCTTGGCGACTCTCGCCCGGCAGTCCGTGGAGGAGATGGCGAGCGCCGGCACCTCCACGAGGGAGACGCCGCCCTCCGGCAGGCCGGGGTCGGCCAGGTGGTGGCCGGGGCGGGTGACGCCGATGAAGTGGGCGAGGGAGAACAGTTCCTCCGAGTCGCGCCAGGTGAGGATCTGGCCGAGCGCGTCGGCGCCGGTGATGAAGAACAGGTCGGTCTCGGGGTTGAGGGCGCGCAGGTCCCTCAGGGTGTCCACGGTGTAGGTGGGGCCGCCGCGGTCGAGGTCGATGCGGCTGACGGAGAACTGGGGGTTCTCGGCGGTCGCGATGACCGTCATCAGGTAGCGGTCCTCGGCCGGGGACACGGAGCGGTGGGACTTCTGCCACGGCTGGCCGGTGGGGACGAAGACGACCTCGTCCAGCTGGAACTGCGCGGCGACCTCGCTGGCCGCCACGAGGTGCCCGTGGTGGATCGGGTCGAACGTTCCGCCCATGACGCCCAGGCGTCGCTTGCCCGGGTGGGCGGGGCCGTCGCCCGGCCGGTGCTGTGGGTGCTTCACCGCGTCGTCGGCGCTCTCGTGTGCCGGACCGGTAGGCATGTCCTGCTCTCCCATGCGTGCAGACCCTACCGGCCCGGTCCGAGAGGTCCGGCCGGGGACCGGCTCCCCGCTCAGCGGTCGCGGTTGAAGCGCGTGGTGATCCACAGCAGCAGGAGCAGGATGAGCAGGGCGCCGCCGCCGGTGACGGCCGGGTTCAGGCTTTCGTGGTTTCCGCCGTGCTCCCCGCCCTCGGCGGCGAGGGTGACCAACTGGGCTGCGGTGTGGTGGAGGCTCATCTTCGGCAGGACCTAACCGTGTGGGCGGGATAAAGATGTCGGCTCATCGTAAGCGTGCGGGCTCGCGGCGATCACGCCGACTCCGCCGTCGGTGACGGGCGGTGGCGTGCCGGGTGCCGTCGGCGGGCGCGTCCGCGTCCGCCGGCGGGGAACCTTCGCCGTCCGTCAGTCGTCCTTCCGCTTGTAGCCGCGCAGCAGGAACCACGCGGTCAGTGCACAGCCGACGAACATCACGACGATGACGACGCGGAGCAGATTCCCCGCCCCGTGCTGCTGGACGGCGAGCGTGGCGGCCTCGGTCAGCCGGGCGGCTGCGGGGTGGTGCTCCATGGGCGGACTCCTTCGGCTGTACTGCCCGTCCACGGTATCTCCGCCTAGGCTGGGCCCTGCCTCGGGGGCACAGTGGGCACTCACACGCATGGGGGATGGACATGTCCGACGACGGCCAGCAGGGCACGGCGCAGGAGCGGGTGCCGAGCCGGCAGCGCAAGCGGTTCCCCGGGATCTCCTCGCGTGCCTACGAGCACCCGGCCGACCGGTCGGCCCTGGTCGCGCTGCGCAAGCTGAGCGGGTTCGACACCGTCTTCAAGGCGCTGAGCGGGCTGCTGCCCGAGCGGAGCCTCAGGCTGCTGTTCCTGTCGGACTCGGTGCGCGTCTCCGAGCGGCAGTTCGCGCACCTGCACGACATGCTGCGGGACGCCTGCTACATCCTGGACCTGGAGAAGGTCCCGCCGATGTACGTCGCGCAGGATCCGCAGCCGAACGCGATGTGCATCGGTCTGGACGAGCCGATCATCGTGGTCACGACCGGGCTCGTCGAGCTGCTCGACGAGGAGGAGATGCGGGCCGTCGTCGGGCACGAGGTGGGGCACGCGCTGTCCGGGCACGCCGTGTACCGCACGATCCTGCTGTTCCTGACGACGCTGGCGCTGAAGGTCGCCTGGATCCCGCTGGGCAATTTCGCCGTCATGGCGCTGGTGACGGCGCTGCGGGAGTGGTTCCGCAAGTCGGAGCTGTCCGCGGACCGGGCGGGTCTGCTGGTGGGCCAGGACGTGAAGGCCTCGATGCGCGGCCTGATGAAGCTCGCGGGCGGCAACCACCTGCACGAGATGAACGTGGACGCGTTCCTGGAGCAGGCCGAGGAGTACGAGGCCGGGGGCGACCTGCGCGACTCCGTGCTGAAGATCCTGAACGTGCTGCCGCGGTCGCACCCGTTCGCCACCATCCGGGCGGCCGAGCTGAAGAAGTGGGCCGAGTCCCGGGATTACCAGCGGATCATGGACGGTCACTACCCGCGGCGCAGCGAGGACAAGGACACCTCCGCCCGCGAGTCCTTCCGGGAGTCCGCGGCGAGCTACGCCGACGACATGAAGAGCTCCAAGGACCCGCTGATGAAGCTGGTCTCGGACCTCGCGGGCGGCGCGGGCGACCTGGGCGGCCGGGTCCGGCGGGGCTTCGACGGTTTCCGCAGCCCGCCGCAGCCGGGCGAGGGCCCGAAGGACGCGCCCCAGGAATGAGCAGGCGACGCCTCCTGGGCGCCGCGCCGGTCCGGGCCGGTCACAGGTCCGGCTCGGCCCCGGTGGCCAGGGTGCCGCACAGGGCCGGGGTGTTGTCCGTCTCGTAGGGGTTGGTGCCCGCGGGGCCGCCCGCCTTGGCCGTCTGCCCGGCGAGCAGGGGGTGCAGATAGGCGCTGGAGTCCTCGGCGCAGGACAGCGGGCCGGCCTGGACGTACGACGTGACGAGCTGGACCTGGTGGGTGCGCAGGTCGTCGCGGCTGAAGCGGAAGGTCACCTCGCGGCGGACGGTGAAGAGGGAGACGGGCGCGTCGGCGGCTCCGGTGGGCCGCAGGGCGTAGACGAAGGTGTGGTCGGCGGTGACCTCGAGGGTGGCCGAGTCGGCCTCGCTGGCGTTGAGGCTGCCCTGGACGCGGATCCGGTCGCCGGCGAGCTGGGCCCGGGAGGGGTCGATGCGGACCAGCCAGCCGGTGGGGGCGTGCCGGCCGTCCGCCGCCGGGTGGTCGAAGCTCTGGTCGAACTGGTCGAGCTGGTCGGGGTCGAGGAGCGCCCGGGCGGGGTCGACCCGCCGCTCGGTGAGGACCTCGGGGTAGAGGGACGAGCGGACGATGTAGTCCTTGGCGGTGGTGAGGGCGGCGACGACCTGGCTGTCCGAGAAGTGGGCGGTGCTGTGGGTGGCGGGCAGCGGCACGCCTTCGGCGCCGATCGCGAACTGGGCGGCGCGGCTGTGGCTGTACAGGGTCTCGGCGTCGTCGGCGCCGGGCACCTTGCCCTGCGGGGCGAGCGGGATGACGGTCGTCCGCAGGGGTTCGACGGGCCGCCGGGCCTGCGGGGAGCTGTAGGGGTGGCGGACGCCCATGTAGATCGCGGTGCCGAAGGCGACGGCGATCAGCACGACGAGGATCAGGGCCTGGCGGCCGAGTCCCCGGTGCAGGGGCGGGCGGCGGCGCACGGCGGGCGCGTGGTCGGTCATCCGCTCCTCGGCGGAGTACTCCTGGAGGCGGGCAGCACGGACGAACGATTCGTCGAACACGACGGATCGGTATTCGTCCTCCGCACCTCCGGGGCCGCCCTCGGGTGTCCCCTCCGGTGGGTCTCCAGGCCCGCCCATACTTTCAGGGTAGGTCTCGGGGGCCTCGGGTAAACGCACGGCCGTACGACAACTTCTGACGGTTTCTCACCCGGGGCGGACGGCTGCGCTCAGGGGGAGCGCGGGCCGGCGGGGACGGCTGGCCGGGAGTAGTCGGCGGAGACCGAGGGAGCGGCCGCGCTGCCCTGTTCCAGGCCGGTGGAGGCGGGCGCGGGCACCCGGTCCCGGGTGTTGGAGGAGGCGCCCCGGTAGACCGCGGCGAAGGCCAGGGCGACCATGCCGATGCCCATCACGACGGCGAGCACCCAGGCGACCGGGCGGTGCCAGCGGACCTGCTTGCCGTAGGCGCCGAAGGGGCCGTGGTGGTCGCCGAGGACGTCGTGATCGTCCGGCTCGTCGTCGTCCGGATCATGGCCGGGACCGGCGTCGTCGGGGCCGTAGGCGTCGTCGAAGCGGTCGGCGGCGAGGTGGGCGCGGCGGGCCGCCTCCGCCTCGGAGGCCTCGGCCCGGGCCTGCGCGGCGGCCAGGAGGCGCTCGACGGCGGTCGGCTCGTGGACCGTGGCCGCCCGCACGAACGCCTCGTCGAAGACCACGGAGGCGAACTCTTCGTCCGACACCCCGCGGTCGTGGTCGTCGTCGGGCTCCCAGCCGTCCGGGAACGGCGTGCCCCCCACGTCCTCCGGCACGGGTCCAGAGTAGACCTGGGGGGTCAATTTGGGCAGACGGTATGGAAATTCATCCGCCTGATGAGACGCCTTCTCCGGCCGTGCGCGGGCGGTGTCGGACGTACGGCCGAAGGGGTGAACCTCAGCGGCGGACGTGGCCGTCGCCGGTGACGATGTACTTCGTGCTGGTCAGCTCCGGCAGGCCCATCGGGCCGCGGGCGTGCAGCTTCTGGGTGGAGATGCCGATCTCCGCGCCGAAGCCGAACTGGCCGCCGTCGGTGAAGCGGGTGGAGGCGTTCACGGCGACGGTCGTGGAGTCGACCAGTCGGGTGAAGCGGCGGGCGGCCTGCTGGGAGGTGGTGACGATCGCCTCGGTGTGCCCGGAGGTCCACAGCCGGATGTGCTCGACGGCCTTGTCCAGCGAGTCGACGACGGCGGCGGCGATGTCGTACGACAGGTACTCCGTCTCCCAGTCCTCCGGGGTCGCCTCGACCACGGTGGCCTTGGAGTCCTCGCCGTAGGCGAGGACGCGCTCGTCGGCGTGGACGGTGACGCCGGCCTCGGCGAGGGCGTCCAGGGCGCGCGGCAGGAACTCGGGGGCGATGTCCTGGTGGACCAGGAGGGTCTCGGCGGCGTTGCAGACGCTGACCCGCTGGGCCTTGGAGTTGATCAGGATGTCGACGGCCATGTCGATGTCGGCGTGGGCGTCGACGTAGACGTGGCAGTTGCCGGTGCCGGTCTCGATGACCGGGACGACGGACTCGGCGACCACGGTCCGGATCAGGGAGGCGCCGCCGCGCGGGATGAGGACGTCGACGAGGCCGCGGGCGCGCATCAGCTCCCGGACGGACTCGCGGCTCTCGCCGGGCACGAGCTGGACGGCGTCGGCGGGCAGCCCGGCGCCGCCGACGGCGTCCCGGACGACCCGGACGAGGGCGGTGTTGGACTCGTAGGCGGAGGCGGAGCCGCGCAGCAGGACGGCGTTGCCGGACTTCAGGCAGAGGGCGGCGGCGTCGACGGTGACGTTCGGGCGGGCCTCGTAGATGATGCCGACGACGCCGAGCGGCACGCGGACCTGGCGCAGGTCGATGCCGTTGGGCAGGGTGGAGCCGCGGACGATCTCACCGACCGGGTCGGGCAGCTTCGCGACGTCGCGGACGTCGGAGGCGATGGCGCGGACCCGCTCGGGGGTGAGGGTCAGCCGGTCGACGACGGACTCGCTGGTGCCGTTCTCCCGGGCCTTGGCCACGTCGCGGCCGTTGGCCTCGACGATCTCGGCGGTCCGGACCTCCAGGGCGTCGGCGATGGCCAGCAGCGCGTCGTCCTTCTCGGCGCGCGGGAGCGGCGCGAGGTCGGCGGCGGCTGCCTTGGCCCGGTAGGCGGCCTGGGTGACCGGGGACATCGAGTCGTACGGCGAGAGCGTGGTCATGGGGTGAAGGGTAGTGCGCGGCGCCGGGCCGTTCAGCGGTCGTCCCACACCCCGAGACGCCGCAAAAGGGACAGGCGGCCGGCCCCGGGGCGCCCGAGCCGGGTGTCCGGGCACGGGGGTCTCAGAAGGGGTGCACCCCCACGGGCGTCGCCGGCGCGGGTCCGTAGCCCTCGGCGATGCGCTGGTGGTAGGTCTCCCGGTCGATGACCTCCAGGCCGACGATCTCCCACTGGGGCAGCCCGGCGCTCTGCCGGTGCTCGCCCCACAGGCGCAGCGCCACGGCGGCGGCGTCGTGCAGGTCGCGGGCCTCCTCCCAGTACCGGATCTCGGCGTGGTCGGTCGCGTATCTGCTGGTCAGCAGGAAGGGGTGGTCGTGGGCGAGCTGTTCGAGGGCCCGCCGCAGGTCCGCCAGGGGGACCTTCTGCCCGGAGACGCTGAGGGTGACGTGCCACAGGCGGGGCAGGTCCTTGGGCTCCTCGTAGGTGTCCCCGGCCGCGACGCTCGTCAGAGCCCCGCGGGACACCGCCCCAGGGCGCACTCGTCTCACGACGGCCTCCTTCGCGCATGCCTCGCCCGACCCCTTGACGGAACGTGTCCTTTCAACATGTCCCAGAGACAAAGTTGAGCAGGCCGCAGGGCTCCGCGTGGGGGTTTTACGGAACGTCCCCCACCGGGGGCCGTCCTCGTCTCCCGTTTACGAGCGGTTTTGCGAGTGTCACGCGTGCAGGAGCACCAGGTCGTCCCTGTGTACGACCTCGCGTTCGTACGCCGGGCCGAGCTCGCGGGCCAGCTCGCGGGTCGAACGCCCGATCAGCCGGGGGATCTCCTTGGCGTCGAAGTTGACGAGTCCCCGGGCCACGGGCCGGCCGGCCGCGTCCCGCAGTTCGACGGGGTCGCCGGCGGTGAACTCGCCCTCCACGGCGGCGATCCCGGCGGGCAGCAGCGACTTGCGCCCCTTCACGACGGCGTCCACCGCCCCGTCGTCCAGGGTCAGCGCCCCCTGCGGGGTGGAGGCGTGCTGGAGCCAGAGCAGCCGGTCGGCGGAGCGCTTGCCCGCCGGGTGGAAGTAGGTGCCGGTGTCGCCGCCGGCGAGCGCCTCGGCGGCGTGGACGGCGCTGGTCAGCACGACCGGGATGCCGGCCGCGGCGGCGATGCGGGCGGCCTCCACCTTGGTGACCATGCCGCCGGTGCCGACGCCCGCCTTGCCGGCACTGCCGATCTCGATGCCCGCGAGGTCCTCGGGGCTGCGTACCTGCGCTATCCGCGAGGTGCCGGGCCTGCTCGGGTCGCCGTCGTAGACGCCGTCGACGTCGGAGAGGAGGACCAGCAGGTCGGCGTGGACGAGGTGGGCCACGAGGGCGGCGAGGCGGTCGTTGTCGCCGAAGCGGATCTCGTCGGTGGCGACGGTGTCGTTCTCGTTGACGATCGGGAAGGCGCCCATCGCGAGCAGCTTGTCGAGGGTGCGGGAGGCGTTGCGGTGGTGGGCGCGGCGGCTCATGTCGTCGGAGGTGAGCAGGACTTGGCCGACGCGGACGCCGTAGCGGGCGAAGGACGCGGTGTAGCGGGCGACGAGGAGGCCCTGCCCGACGCTGGCGGCGGCCTGCTGGCGGGCGAGGTCGCGGGGGCGGCGGCGCAGGCCCAGCGGGGCGAGTCCGGCGGCGATGGCGCCGGAGGAGACGAGGACGATCTCCCGGTCCGCCCCGCCGCCGCTCCGGGCGGTGCCGTCCCCGCCGCGGCTCTTGGCGAGGACGTCGACGAGCGCGTCGACGCGGTCGGCGTCCAGGCCGCCCGCTGCGGTGGTCAGCGACGAGGAGCCCACCTTGACGACGATCCTGCGGGCCTCGCCCACGGCCTGCCTTGCCCTTGCCACGTGCTGTCTCCACTCCCTCGCGCGTGGCATCAATCTACGCGAAGGGGACCGCCGGGCCGGGCGGCGGTCCAGTGCGCGGACAGGGGGCGGAGCGGCTCAGGCGGCCGCCGATCCGAAGCCCCCGGCCGGCAGCATCCGCCGCGCCTTGCGCAGGGCGCGGCGCAGGAAGGTGTTGGCGGCGGCCGCGCGGTACCCCTCGAAGGCGCGCGCCTCGCCGGCCGCGGCGAGGTAGATCTCGTCGGGGACGCCGGCGGCCCGGGAGCGGAAGTGCGGGTAGATGAGGTAGAGGCGGGTGCCGCGCTTCTCCAGGACGGCGGGGGCCTGCTTCTTCGCCTTGACGAACCGCACGACGTCCAGCAGCAGTTCGGGGCGCCCCATGGCGACCAGGTGCAGCCGCAGCCGTTCGTGGACCTTCAGCAGGCGGGCGACGCCGGGCGTCCAGTGGGCGTCCATCAGCGGCCGGGCCAGCTCGAACTTGTGCCGGCGGACGTCCTCGTCGTCGGTGAGGAACGTGGGCCCGAACTGCGGCAGCAGGGTGATGAGGAAGGGCCGGACCATGAGGGCGTCGCGCCGGTCGCCGGCCGGGACCATGTCGGCGATCAGCTTCATCAGGGCGCGCGCGGAGTCGAAGCGGAGCGCGTAGCCGCCGGTCTTCGTCACGTGCTTGCCGTCCTCGCGGCCGACCAGGTAGTAGCAGGTGTAGTCGGCGAGGACGGAGACGCCGTCCGCGCGCAGGTACGCCTCCAGGGTGAACAGCGCGTCCTCGCCGGTCCACAGCGACTCGTCGAACCGCATGCCGTGCCGGTCCAGCAGTGCGCGGCGGAACAGCTTCTGCGCGCTCAGCGTGAACTTGATGCGGGAGGAGTGGACGTCGGTACGGCCGACGGTTTTGCCGAACATGGACTTCGGCGCGGTGCGGTTGACGCCCTCGACGCGACCGAGGACGACGTCCGTGCCGTTCTCGTCGGCCATGGCGACCATGCGTTCCAGGGCCTCGGGGCCGAGCCGGTCGTCGGCGTCGAGGAAGAAGACGTAGCGTCCGGACGCCTTGCCCAGGCCGACGTTGCGCGGGCCGCTGGGGCCGCCGGAGTTGTCCTGGCGGACGACGGTGACGGGCATGGGGGCGCGGGCCGCGAACTCCTCCAGGCACTCCCCCGTGCCGTCGGTCGAGCCGTCGTCGACGGCGATGACCTCCATGCGCGCCGGGGCGAGGGTCTGCGCCTCGACGGACGCCAGGCACTCCACCAGGTACGGCATGGCTTCGTAGGCCCCGATGATCACGCTGACATCAGGCTGCGTCACGGCGCTCACTCTTCCCCCCAGTCACGGAACATTCACCCCGTATCGCCTCAATCTCAACGTGTTAGACGGGCGCCCGGAGGACGCGGTTGCCTCACCCCGGGTACGGAGTGGCGCAGGTCACAGGCGTGCGCACGCTCACCGGAAAGGTACGCGGCGGCGGTAAGAGTTGCTCAGGACCGGTTAAGAGCGAGGGAAGGTCCGGTCGGGGCCGGGCACGACGAGGGCCCCGAGGAGCACTCCTCGGGGGCCCGGCGCCGGTCGCGGGGGCGGTCAGCCGGCGGTCACGCCGTCCGTGTCGCCGGCCGACGCGGAGCGCTGGCCCGGCACCGCGTTGGTCAGTTCGGCCGCCTCGGCGGGGTCGGCGTTCGCGGCGCCCGCCCGGGACTCCTGGCCGACGTTGCGGGTCTCCGCCTTGCGGGCCAGATCGGCCACCGCGCCGTTGAACCGGTCGATGGACGCGGGCTCGTCCGGGCCCAGCAGGTACCGCTTCAGCTCCGTGCGGGCGCCCGCCAGCGGATCGCCGGCCGGGTCGCGCACGGCGTCCAGCAGGGCGTCCAGACCGTCCGCGCCGTTGGTGAGGATCGTGGCGGCGCGGACGGCCGTGTTCTGCCGTCTGAACTCCTCGGCGCCCAGTTCCGCGGAGTCGGTGACGGCGTACGGCTTGCCGCTCGCGATGAAGTCGGAGACCACCGAGGAGATGTCGGACACCATCGCGTCCGAGACGTTGAAGCAGTCGTACAGGCGCGGCTCGGCGCCGGTGACGACCCGGTGCTCGTACGCCGGGAAGGAGCGCCAGTAGGCGTCGTTCCACTCGGCGCGCAGCCGGGCGGTCTCCTCGTGCCGGCGGACGTCGACGACGCCGTCGCGGGTGGCCTCGGCCTCGTCGCCCCGCTCGCCGCCGGGGCCCGCGAGCTCGGCGAGCCGGGCCTCGATCCGGGTCAGCTCCTCCTTGGCGCGGGCCGCGGTGTCGCCGTCGGCGGGGAAGCGGGGGTCGGCGGCGCGCTCGGCGGCGGCCTGCTCCACCAGGGCGGTGATCCGCCGGTGGGCCGCGCCGGCCTCGGGGCTGACGGTGCCGGTGAAGGGGTGCGGCTTGTACAGGACGCGGACCGGCGGGTCGGCCGCGATCAGCCGGTTCACGATGTTCTCGCCGGCGAGCACGATCGAGGTGTTGCCGGGGTTGCCGTCCCAGCCCTCCCAGGTGGGCGCGTACAGGACCGTGGGCACGCCGCCCTCCGGCAGGTCGCGCCGGGGCATGATGGGTGCGAGCTGCGGGCGGCCGACCTCGACGATGTCCTCGTCACGGACGCCGACGTCGGCGATGGCGTAGCGGTCGCGGCCCGCGCGGCCGGCGGTCCACACCTCGTCGTAGACCTTGCTGTACGGGTTGACGCTGGCCAGCTTGTCGCTGTCGCCGTGGCCGATGAAGACGTGCTTCATGGTGGGCACGCGCAGCAGGTGGATGTTCTTGCCGACGTTCGCCGCGTACAGGGCGACCCGCACGGTCGACAGGTCCAGGTTCATCAGGTGCACCCCTCCGGGCACGCAGACGACAGGGACCGTGGTGGGGGCGAGGCCGGCCAGGAGGACCCGCTCGCGCAGGATGATCAGCGGCCGGGTGTCCAGCCGCTCCATCGTCTCCAGCCACATGTTGACCTGGTACGCGGAGTCCTTGGAGCCGGAGAAGTACAGGACGGTCTCGGGCCGGTAGGCGGTCAGCCAGTCGTCCATGGCGGCGAGCACGGCGTCGGCCTTCGGCGGGATCCGCGTGCCGCGCACGTACGGCACGAGCACGAGGACGTACAGACAGCCGAGGCCCACGGTCAGGCCGATGCCGGCGAAGGCGGCGACGGCGGAGCCCAGCTCGGCGGAGACCAGGATGCCGGCGACCGCGAACAGGTCGAGGTGGAGGATCTTCTCGGCGGAGCGGTGCAGCAGGCCGCGCGGCGGGGCGTCGGGGATGCGGATGCGGGCCTTGAGGTCGATGTTGCGGGTGGCGACCGGCATCCGGCGGCGGTTGCGGATCAGGGTGACCAGCGCACCGTGCGGGGCCTGGAGGCCGTAGAAGGCGATGAAGCAGGCCACCGCGCCGTAGAAGACCAGATGGGTGGAGAGCGACAGCCGGGCCAGCAGCAGGATCAGCAGCAGCTGCCGGATCAGGAAGCGGATGGACAGACCCGCCCGGACCTTGCTGAGGCGGTTGACCAGGTAGCTGCCCCTGCGGTGCAGGTAGTGGTCCGCCAGGTACGTCACTGCGGCCACGGCCGCGAAGGCGGGAACGCTCGGGACCAGGGCGGCCAGCATGAGCGCCGGGAAGCCCAGCATCACGAGGACCGCCGCGGCCAGCTCGGACGCGCTGCCCACCCGGGCGACGCGAATAGCGGTGGATATCACGGAGAAACCTGCTCTGGGAGGGGAGAGTGCCGGTTCTGACAGGAATTGCCGGGGAATGCCAGTGGTGCGCTTGCGGTCCGGGCTGCCGCGCGGGGTACGGATTCAGGCCTCTGCGCATACCCGGTGATCGGATACCCGGAGAGGCCTGAATTCCACGGAGCGCGCACGACCGTCCGGTGGTCCTACATGTCGTCCTGGCGGTCCAGCACCGAGGCCAGCGCCTGCTCGAAGCCGGAGGCCTTGGCGGCACCCGCGGTGGGGTCCTGCTGGCGGACGTCGATGACATGGCCGGTCAGCTCCGACAGCAGCACGTCGAGAGAAGTCCGGGCCACCGCTTCGGAGGAGAGCAGCGAGCCGGCGGGCTCCTCGCCGAACGCCTTGGTGCGCATGGGGGTCGCGGTGCGCTCGGGGTTGATGCAGTTGACCCGGACGCCGTCACCCGCCCACTCGTCGGCCAGCGCCTGGGTGAGGTTCACCATGGCGGCCTTGGTGGAGGAGTACAGGGAGTACTCGGCGCGGCCGCGGGTGTAGCTGCTGGAGGTGTAGAGCAGCAACTGGCCCTTGGTCTCCGCCAGGTACTTGTAGGCGGTGCGCGCGATCTGCACCGGCGCGAGGTAGTTGACCTGCAGCGCCTCCGCGATGGTGGCGTTGTCGGTCTCGGCGAGCTTGCCGATGCGCAGCACGCCGGCGGTGTTGACCACGTAGTCGATCCGGCCGGTCTCCGCGTACGCCCTGGACAGCGCGTCGTCGACCTCCTCCGGGTTCTCCACGTGGGTCCCGGTGGTGGAGCGGCCGAGGGCGTAGACCTTCGCGCCGTGGGACTCGGCGAGTTCGGCGATGTCCTTGCCGATGCCGTAGGAGCCGCCGAAGACGACGACGGTCCGGCCGGCCAGCAGT
Source organism: Streptomyces albidicamelliae (assembly GCF_025642175.1). NCBI lineage: Bacteria > Bacillati > Actinomycetota > Actinomycetes > Kitasatosporales > Streptomycetaceae > Streptomyces > Streptomyces albidicamelliae. Next base: position 3,064,008 of record NZ_CP106795.1, read on the forward strand.
TGGCGATAGGTCTCCTCGCCGTTCCGCTCGGGCGCGGCGGTGGTGCCGAGCTGGAACAGCTTGTCGGCGATGAAGACGTCGACCGGCTGCGTCACCTTCATGTTGTACTCGTCGCCCGCGACCACGTGGATCGGCACGTCCGGCAGGTACTTGAGCACGACGGAGCAGTCGTCCGTGGCCTGGAAGTTGGGGTCCTTGGCGGCGACCTCGTAGGCGTGCCGGATGGTGGACAGCTTGAAGGCCTGCGGGGTCTGGCCGCGGCGCAGCCGGGAGCGGTCCGGGATCTCGGTGATGAACTCGCCGTCCTCGCCGTGCGTGCGGGTGACGATGACGGTGTCCGCTGACGGGATGGCCACGTCCACGGCCTGGTACCGCTCCAGCGCCGCCACGCAGTCGTCGATGACGCGCTGCGAGAGCAGGGGGCGTACGGCGTCGTGGAACAGGACGTTGCGGTCCTCGCCCTCGGCCAGGCCCTCACCGAGGGCCGCGATCGCGCGCTCCGTGGTCTCGTTCCGGGTGGAGCCGCCCTCGATGACTCTCTTCACCTTGGTGAGACCGGCCTTGGCGACGATCTTCTCGACGTCCGGCACGTAACCGGGCGCCATCAGCACGATGACGTCGTCGATCGATTCGGCGTTCTCGAAAGTGGTCAGCGTGTGCTCGATGACCGCCTTGCCGGCGATCTTCAGCAACTGCTTGGGAATCGACAGACCGACCCGCTGACCGGTGCCACCGGCCAGGATCACTGCGGTAGTACGGGGCTTGGCTATGTGCTGTGACACAGGTGACCTACCTCGGGACGACAGGGAACCGTGAAAGGCTCCCACTTACGGTAACCGCAGTGCAAGATGAGTGACCTTCGCTGCATATGTGCGCGCAACCTCTCATTCACCTGCTACCCCAGCTGATTGGAGACAGGCGGCTCCAAGTTCCATGAATTTGCTGTGAGTAAGTCCACAGGCTTTCCTGGAACGCCGTTCGGCGGTCTCATCTGCCGCTTCACGCACGGGTGTACGGGTGCGCCGGGGAGTTGCTCCGGCGACGCCCAGCGTCCGGTGCGCGCGAGGAAGGGCCACTGGGGCGGGCCCGCCCTGGCTCCCCGCAAGATCCTTGTCCCGTACGGCACTTGATCGAACCGGTCGGTAACAGCCGTCGCCCACCGCGGATTCCGCAGAGGGCCGCGTCACCTCGCCGGGCCGCACGGCATACGGCTTCCCCCTATGCGCGTCCGGGGTCCGTCGAATCGGTCACCGCCCGGTCCGGTACCGGAATTCCCGGCAATGCCGAAGGTGAATTCCACGACAATGCGCCGCCCGGCCGCCCGCATTACCGTGCGATGCCGCAGAGGCTCCGGCCCGTGCGGCGGAGATTAATCGGCGAACCGGTCTGCGGTTGTAAGGAGCGCATAAGCAATTTCCGTGGCGGCTGTTCCGACGGAGTGGAACTGTACGTTTCCCGGGTGAACGAAAGGTAAGACTTCTTCCTGAGACAGGACTGAATGGAGCCTGGGACTCGGCTGAGTCCCGGGCTCCCGCGGTTCCGGTGGCCGTCACACCGGTGTGGTGAGCCGCGACGGGCGTCGATCGTGCGATATCCCGCGGGACCCCGGCAAGCAGTCGCACGATGCCCTCCGGGCCGGTGATCCCGCGCGATCCGCACACCCAGATGTGGGGCGGTACTGGGCGTACCGGTTGCGGTACTCCTCCAGGGTGTACGGCTCCCCCTCGCCCTCGCGCCGTCGTACGGCCGTCGGGGAGGGCGCGGACTCGTGGACGTAGCCGCCGGCGAAGAGCACCACGTCCGGCTGCTGGGCGAGCATGCCCGCGTGCGGCGAAGGGGCCGTGCTGCCGGTTCTGGCAGGAGGCGTGGGCGACGCGCAGGGCGCCGCCCCGCTGCCGGGGGTGGGGCGCGGTACGGGTGCGGCCGGTGGGCGAGAGCCGGCCGCCGGCCCGGAAGCGGTACCAGTACGGGCGGTCCGGACGCAGGCCGCGCACGTCCACGTGGACGCCGTGGCCGAGTTCGGGCCGGGGAAGGGCGAGGCCGCGGCGGGTGATCCGCCGGAACCCCTCGTCCTCGGCCACTTCCCACTCCACCGGGAACGCGGTGTCGGGCATGCCGCCGCCGTTCAACGGGTCGGGCGCGAGCCCGGTCCACAGGACGATGCCGTCGGGCGGCGGGTCGCCGGAGGTGTAGCCGAGGGCGAACACCCCGGCGGGCAGCGGGGGTTCGGCCGTCCGGGCCCGCTGAACGACATCCCTCACGGGCATGACGAATGGGGGTACAGCGGAGGCCCGGTGACGGCACGGCAACACCCGTGCGCGGCACCGGGCCTGACGGCACATCGGCGGTCCGGTGCCGGCCGGCGAGGAGCACGGCGGCATACGAAAGCGGCGCGGTGAGGACCGGGGTCCTCGCCGCGCCGCTCGGCCCGGACCGGGCGTCTGCCCGGCCCGGAGGGGCCGCTACTCGAACGGGTCGAAGTCGTCGTACTCGCGCAGCGCCTCGTCCCGCTCCGCGTCCTTGTCCCGGCGGCGCTGGGCCGCGGGCCGGGGCGCTTCGAGACGGTGGTCCTCGCCACGGCGGCCCAGCATCTCCGCACCGGCCATCACCGACGGCTCCCAGTCGAAGACGACCGCGTTCTCGTCGGGACCGATGGCGACGCCGTCGCCGGACCGGGCACCCGCCTTCATCAGCTGCTCTTCCACCCCGAGGCGGTTGAGGCGGTCGGCGAGGTAGCCGACGGCCTCGTCGTTGTTGAAGTCGGTCTGGCGGACCCAGCGCTCCGGCTTCTCGCCCCGCACCCGGAACAGCGGCTCGCCGCCGGACTCCTCACGGGTGACGGTGAAGCCCGCGTCGTCCACGGCCTGGGGCCGGATGACGATGCGCGTGGCCTCCTCCTTCGGCTTGGCGGCACGCGCCTTGCCGACCAGGTCGCCGAGCGCGAACGACAGCTCCCGCAATCCGATGTGGGCGACCGCCGACACCTCGAAGACGCGGTAGCCGCGGGCCTCCAGGTCGGGGCGGACCATCTCGGCGAGGTCCTTGCCGTCCGGGACGTCGACCTTGTTCAGGACGACGAGCCGCGGCCGGTTGTCGAGACCGCCGTACTGCCGCAGCTCCTCCTCGATGATGTCGAGGTCGGAGACCGGGTCGCGGTCCGACTCCAGGGTGGCGGTGTCCAGCACGTGCACCAGCACGCTGCACCGCTCCACGTGCCGCAGGAACTCGAGGCCGAGGCCCCTGCCCTGGCTGGCGCCGGGGATGAGCCCGGGCACGTCGGCGATGGTGTAGACGGTCGAACCCGCCGTCACCACGCCCAGGTTCGGCACGAGCGTCGTGAACGGGTAGTCGGCGATCTTCGGCTTGGCCGCGCTGAGCACCGAGATCAGCGAGGACTTGCCGGCGCTCGGGTAGCCCACGAGGGCCACGTCGGCGACGGTCTTCAGCTCCAGGACGATGTCGTGCAGGTCGCCGGGCACGCCGAGCAGGGCGAAGCCGGGCGCCTTGCGGCGGGCGGAGGCCAGCGCCGCGTTGCCGAGCCCGCCCCGGCCGCCCTGGGCGGCGATGTACGAGGTGCCGTGGCCGACCAGGTCGGCGAGCACGTTGCCCGCCTTGTCCAGGACGACGGTGCCGTCCGGCACGGGCAGGATCAGGTCCTGGCCGTCCTTGCCGGAACGGTTGCCGCCCTCACCGGGCTTGCCGTTGGTGGCCTTGCGGTGCGGCGAGTGGTGGTAGTCGAGGAGCGTCGTCACGGACTGGTCGACGGTCAGGATGACGTCACCGCCACGCCCGCCGTTTCCGCCGTCCGGGCCGCCGAGCGGCTTGAACTTCTCGCGGTGGACGGAGGCACAGCCGTGACCTCCGTTACCCGCGGCGACGTGCAGCTCGACGCGGTCCACGAAGGTGGTCATGGTGGGGTGCCTCCAGAAAAGATGCGGGTTGTACCTGTGTTAACACGCGAAAGGCGGACCCGCCTTCCCGAACGGGAAGTGAGGTCCGCCTCGCGAATGCGTTCGGTGCCGAATCAGCTGATTCAGGCAGCCGGAACGATGTTCACGACCTTGCGGCCACGGTGGGTGCCGAACTGGACCGCACCGGCCTGCAGGGCGAACAGCGTGTCGTCGCCGCCACGGCCCACACCGGCGCCGGGGTGGAAGTGGGTGCCGCGCTGGCGGACCAGGATCTCACCCGCGCTGACGACCTGACCGCCGAAGCGCTTCACGCCGAGCCGCTGGGCATTGGAGTCGCGACCGTTCCGGGTGGACGATGCGCCCTTCTTGTGTGCCATTTCTCCTCAGTCCCTTACTTCGCAGCCGCGGGAATCGACGTGACCTTGATCGCCGTGTACTGCTGGCGGTGGCCCTGACGACGGCGGTAGCCGGTCTTGTTCTTGTAGCGCAGAATGTCGATCTTCTGGCCCTTGTGGTGGTCCACGACCTCGGCCTGGACCTTGATGCCGGCCAGCACCCACGGGTCGCTGGTCACGGAGTCGCCGTCGACGACGAGCAGGGTCGAGAGCTCGACCGTGTCGCCCACCTTGGCGGTGGAAATCTTGTCAACCTCAACGATGTCGCCGACAGCAACCTTGTGCTGGCGACCACCGCTGCGCACGATGGCGTACACGCGGATCTCTCTTTCGCTCGAAGAAACGGCACCCCCGAAGGCCAGCCGCCCAGGAACACACGGGCGACCTCTCCCGGCCCGACTTGCGCCCGGGAGGAGAAGGTTTACGGGGATGTGGCGTGTTCAGTGGACACGCCGACGGTCCAGGTTACGGGGCACGGCCGAGGGGGTCAAACCGGGCCCCATGGGTGTGCGCCCGGTCACTCGGGACCGGGCGCACACCCCGGGTTTCAGCCCTCGTCGGCGGCCGAGGAGACCGTGGTGGTCTTCTTGGCCGTCGTCTTCGCGGCGGCCGTCTTGGCGGTCTTGGCCGCCTTCTTGGCCGTCGTCTTCTTGGCGGCCGTCTTCTTGGCCGCGGTCTTCTTGGTGGCGGCCTTCTTGGCCGTCGCCTTCTTCGCCGCCTTGCGGGCGGTCTTCTTGGCCGTGGCGACCGCCTCGGCGAGTTCCTCGCCGGCCGCCGCGGTCTCCTCGGGCGCGGCCGCGGGCACGACCACGACGGCCGTCTCCTCGGACGCGGTCGGCGCGGTGGCCTTGCGCACGGCACGGCGGCGCGGGCGGGCCGGGGCGGCGCTCTCGGCGGGCGCCTCCTCGGCCGGGGCCGCCGGCTGCTCGGCCGGTGCCTCGGCCGCGGGCGCGGTCTCGGCCACCGTCACGACGGCCGCCTCGGCACCCGCGGGGGAACCGGCCGGGGCCGACACCTTACGGGTCGCCCGACGGCGCGTACGGCCCTTCGGCGCGGCCTCCTCGACAGCCTCGGCCTGCGGGGCCGGGACCACCTGGTCCTCGGCGGCCGCGGGCTCGGCCAGCGCCTCGGCGGCCGGCTCCGGCCGCACCGGGCGCGCCGCCGCCTCGTCGGCGGTGACGTCCTGCGCGGTCGGGGCCTGCACGACGGGCTCGGGCTGCTCGGCCTCCGGCTGCGGGGCCTCGGCCTTCCGGTCCTTCGCCCGCTCGGCCTTCTCCGCCTTCGGCGCACCGGCCGGAGCGGACGCCCGGCGGCTCGCGCGGCGGCGCGAACGGCCACGGCCGGCCGCCGCCTCCGCCTCGGCGACGCTGCTGTACAGCTCCTCGTCGGGCGCGAACTCGGGCGCGGGCAGGGCCACGGGCTCGGCGAGCTCGGCGGCCACCTCGACGGCGGTCTCCGTCTCCGGCTCGACGGCCTCGCCGGTCTCCACGGCCACCGCGGCCGTCTCGTGCACGTGCTCCTGGGTGTCGCCGCCACGGCCGCGCTTCTTGCGCTTGCCGCCGCCACCGCCACCACCGCCGGAGGCCGGCTGCTCCATGTGCACGATGACACCGCGGCCGTTGCAGTGGACGCAGGTCTCGGAGAAGGACTCCAGCAGGCCCTGTCCGACCCGCTTGCGGGTCATCTGGACCAGGCCCAGCGACGTCACCTCGGCCACCTGGTGCTTGGTCCGGTCCCGGCCCAGGCACTCCAGCAGGCGGCGCAGCACCAGGTCGCGGTTGGACTCCAGGACCATGTCGATGAAGTCGATCACGATGATGCCGCCGAGGTCGCGCAGCCGCAGCTGGCGCACGATCTCCTCGGCCGCCTCCAGGTTGTTCCTGGTGACCGTCTCCTCCAGGTTGCCGCCCTGGCCGGTGAACTTGCCGGTGTTGACGTCGACGACGACCATCGCCTCGGTCCGGTCGATCACCAGCGAACCGCCGCTGGGCAGCCAGACCTTGCGGTCCAGCGCCTTGGCGAGCTGCTCGTCGATCCGGTAGGTGGCGAAGACGTCGACCTCGGAGGTCCACTTCGACAGGCGGTCGGCCAGGTCCGGCGCGACGTGCGAGACGTACCCGTGGATGGTCGACCAGGCCTCGTCGCCGCTGACGACGACCTTGGTGAAGTCCTCGTTGAAGATGTCGCGGACGACCCGGACGGTCATGTCCGGCTCGCCGTACAGCAGCGTCGGCGCGTTGCCGTTCTTGGACTTCTTCTGGATGTCCTCCCACTGCGCCTGGAGCCGCTCGACGTCGCGGCGCAGCTCCTCCTCGCTCGCGCCCTCGGCGGCGGTGCGCACGATGACACCGGCGTCCTCGGGGACGATCTTCTTGAGGATGGTCTTCAGCCGGGCGCGCTCGGTGTCGGGCAGCTTGCGGCTGATGCCGGTCATGGAGCCCTCGGGGACGTACACGAGGTAGCGGCCCGGCAGGGAGACCTGGCTGGTCAGGCGCGCGCCCTTGTGGCCGATCGGGTCCTTCGTCACCTGGACGAGGACCGACTGGCCCGACTTCAGGGCGGCCTCGATGCGGCGCGGGCCGTTGGCCATGCCCAGCGCCTCGAAGTTGACCTCACCGGCGTACAGCACGGCGTTGCGGCCCTTGCCGATGTCGATGAAGGCGGCCTCCATCGACGGCAGGACGTTCTGCACCTTGCCGAGGTACACGTTGCCGACGTAGGAGGTCGACTGCTCCTTGTTGACGTAGTGCTCGACGAGGACGTTGTCCTCCAGGACGCCGATCTGGGTGCGGTCGCCGTGCTGGCGGACCACCATCACGCGCTCGACGGCCTCACGGCGGGCCAGGAACTCGGCCTCGGTGATGATCGGGACGCGGCGGCGGCCCTGCTCGCGGCCTTCCCGGCGGCGCTGCTTCTTGGCCTCCAGACGGGTGGAGCCCTTGATGGACTGCACCTCGTCGGACGGCTCGCTGGGCTTGCGCGGCTCACGGACCTTGACGACCGTGCGCTCCGGGTCGTCGGCGGACGGCTCGCCCTCCGGGCCGCTGTCCCCGGCGCGGCGGCGACGGCGGCGCCGGCGACGGCTGCTGGAGCTGGAGCCGCCGGACTCGTCGCCACGGGCGTCGTCGGCGTCCTCCTCCTCCTGCTCGGCGGTGTCCTCGGCGTCCTGCGCGGCCTGCTCGGCGGCCAGTTCGTCGCCCTCGCCGTCCGGGCCCTCGCCGTCACCGGCGTCACCGCGGCGACGGCGGCGTCCGCCACGACGGCGGCGGCGGCGCGAACCGGACTCCTCGTAGCCCTCGGCCTCTTCGCCGTCCTCGGACTCCTCGCCGTCGGCGAGGTCCTCGGCGGACTCGGCGTCCGCGGCGGGCTCCTCGGTCTCCTCGTCCTCGGCGGCGGTCTCGACGGCCTGCGTCTCCTCGGCCCGGTCGGCGCCGCGGCGGCGACGGCGACGGCGCGAGCCGGCGTCGGCGCGCTCCTCCGCCTGCTCCTCGGGCTGCTCCTCGACGGCCTCGACCGCCTCCGCGGCGGCCTCGGCGGCGGCCCGCTCGGGGTCTGGAACTTGGGCTCGGCGAACACCGGCGCCTGGAAGACGGCGACGGCCGGGCGGGACGGGCGGCGCCGGCCCTCGCCCTCGGCGGCCTCGGCGGCGGGCTGCGCCGGCTCGGAGAAGCCGAAGGTGGGACGGACGGCCCGGCGCCGGGCGCGGCGCGGGGCGGCCTCCTCGACGGGGGCGGTCTCGGCCGGGGCCTCGGCCGCGGCGGGAGCGGCGGCGGCCGGCTCGGCGGTCTCGGCGGCAGGGGTGTCCGTGGGCGCGGACGCCTGGCGGGTCGCCCGGCGCCGGGTGCGGCGCGGCGCGGCCTCCTCGACGGCGGGCGCGGCCTCCTCGGCGACGGCCGGAGCGGTCTCCTCCGCCTGCTCGGCGGCCTGGACCGGCTCGGCGGGCGCGGTCTCGGCGGCCTCCGGCGCCCCGGCCGGCGCGGCCGCACGGCGGGTGGCCCGGCGGCGCGGACGCGCGGCGGGAGCGGCCTCCTCGACGGGGGCGGCCGTCTCGGCGGCGCCCGTCTCCTGCGGGGCCTCGGTCTGCTGGACCGGCTCGGCCGCGACGGCCTCGGCGACCTCGGGGGCCCCGGCGGGCGCGGCCGCACGGCGGGTGGCCCGGCGGCGCGGACGCGCCGCGGGAGCGGCCTCGGCGGGGGTCTCCTCGGCGGGAGCCGCGTCCTTGGCGGGAGCGGCCGTCTCCTCGGCGGGAGCGGCGGCGCCGGTGGGCGTCGCCACGGTGCGGGTGGCACGGCGGCGGGTGCGGCGCGGGGCGGCCTCCTCGCCGACGACGACCTCGCCGCCCTCGGCGACGGCAGCGGGCGTCTCCGGCTCGACGGCGGCCGGTACGACGGTCTCGGCGCCCTCCGCCGTCGGGGCCCCGGCGGGCGCTGACGCGCGGCGGGTGGCCCGGCGGCGCGGGCGCGCGGCGGGAGCGGTCTCCTCCGGGGCCGCTTCGGTCCCGGTGGTCACCGCGGTCTCCGCTGCCTCGTCGGCCGCCTCGGTCTCCACGACCTCGTCGGCGTCGGCGGCCGGTATGGCCGGCACGGTGACCTCGGCGGCCGCCTCCGCCGCGACGGGCGGACCCGCCGGGCGGGAGGCGGCACGGCGACGCCTGCGCGGCGGCAGGGTGTCGCTGGGAGTGTTCAGTTCGGAACCCTCATTGGGTTCGGTCGGCTCGAGCATGCGGGCGTTTCTCCCGTCAGGCCCCCGGGCGCCGCGCCTGGTCCGGCACCGGTCTGTGGAGACCGGACGCCGTTGACGTCCGCGGCCCGCGCGATGCGCGATGGCCGCCGTCCGGGGCGCGGGCGCCGCACGGGAGCACTCTGTGTCCTGTCTCGCCGGTTCCGTACGCCTTGTCGGTACGGCCTGGCGAAAGTCTTCTGGTGGGGTGCGCTGCCCGACCCAGATGGCTCCCGAGTACGAGGGCTGCGCTACGACGTCCGTCCCTACGCGGGACCTTCCGGCGTCGGCGCCGTCGCGGCGGCAGCAGGTGCGGCCGTCATGGCCTCGGCTGCCTCGCGGTCGGGCGCGAGCGGGTCGGTCACCGTGCCGGTCTCTTCATCGAACAGCCCCTGCGCCAGCCTGGTCACCGCTGCGGGGACCGGCGGCGCCAGGTCGGCCACGGCGCGGAGACCGGACAGGACGTCGTCGGGTCGTACGGCAGGCGTCACGTGCCGAACAACCAGCCGCAGTATCGCACAGGGCCGGTCGGTCGGCCTATCAGCCGGTGAACCGTGCGTTTCCAGGCTCACCACGGCCGGGCGGGCGTCGAAGGTGCGGACGCCGTTCTTGGTCGTCCGCTGCACCTCGACGGTGTCGGCCCCGGTGAAGGCCTCGACCGCGCGCCCGGCGTCGGCCGGGTCGACGCCGTCCAGCCGCAGCTCCCATACGGAGGCCGTCAGCCGGTCGGCGAGACCCGAGGTCCGCGCCTCCACCGCGTCGACGACGTCGAGCCCGGGGGGCAGCGACTCGTCGAGGAGGACGCGCAGCTTCTCCGGATCGCGCGTCGCGGTGAGCGCGATCTCCAGGTACTCCGCCTCACTGCCCGTGCCGGTGGGTGCGGCATTGGCGTACGACACCTTCGGATGCGGCGTGAAACCGGCCGAGTACGCCATGGGCACCTCGGCGCGGCGCAGCGCACGCTCGAAGGCGCGCTGGAAGTCTCGGTGGCTGGTGAACCTCAGGCGGCCGCGCTTGGTGTAGCGCAGTCGGATGCGCTGCACCGCGGGTGCGGGCGGCGGGCCTTCGGGCTGTCGCTTGCCCAGTGTCCTAGTCCTTCGTGAGAGCGGTCGTACTGCTACCAAGAGTACGTGTCCTGGGGCCCGGAGGTTCCCGCCGGTCCACGGCGGCCGGCGGCCGGGGCTCGCCGAGGAGCAGCCGCCTGAAGTCGGCGCGGGCCTGCCGCGCGGTGTCACGGGCGGTGGCCAGCGCCTCGCGGGTGACCCGGCCGACCGCGCGCAGGGCGGCCGCGGCGGGCCGCAGAACGGCGTCCCGGACGACGTGCCCGACCGGGGTGAGGACGGTTTGGTACACCCAGCGCAGGGGCTGGACGAGGATCCACCGGAAGAGGACCGCCAGGGCCCGGCCGACGGCGAGCGAGATCCGTCCCGCGATCCGCCAGGCGTGCCCGAGGGCGTCGCCGACGTCCCGCGCGACGAGGACGAGGAGCCGGCCGGCGGGTGCCAGGACCCGGCGCCACAGGGCGAGCACGGGCAGGACGAGCAGGACGCGGACGGTCCAGTACAGGACCAGCCCGATCCCGGTGGCCAGCAGCTCCAGCAGCCGCCCGAGTCCGCGCCCGCACCAGGCGACGGCGTGCCCCAGGGGTGTGAGGACCCAGGTGTACAGCCACTGGGCGGGCAGGGCGATCAGATGGCGGGCCAGCCAGGCGAGGGCCGTGCACCCGCCGAGGCCGAGGGCGGCGAGGACGGCGCCGATGCCCTTCAGCAGCCGGGCGAGCGCGTGCCCGAGCGGGGCGAGCACCCGCGCGTACAGCCAGGAGAGCCCGGCGAGCACTCCGCGCGCCAGCCAGGCGCAGGCGTGGCCGAGGGGGGTCAGCGCCCGGCGGTACAGCCACACCGCCGGGACGACGAGGAGGACGGTCGCGAGCCACCCGAGCGCCCTGCCGAGGGGGACGACGACGTAGCGCCACAGACCCACCAGCGGCCACACGAACAGAGCCGTGCCGGCCCACAGCAGGGCCCGGCCGAGCGGCCGGAGCACGGTGTCACGCAGAAACCTTCCGGCGACGACGAGCGCGTCCCACGCCATGCGCACCGGCACGACGAGCACGAGTACGACGATCCGCACCGGGATCCGGATCGCGACGACGAGGCACCCTTCGGGCCGCCGGGGCCCGGGCGGCGGTTTCTGCGGTTCCATACCCGCAAGGACGCGGGGGCGGCCGGTCCGGGTTCGGCTCCCGGATTGCGATGCCATCACGTCTCACGGCGGGCCGTACGGCCCTGTCCCGCGGGGTGGTTCAGCCCCGGCCGTCGCCCACGTCGGCGCGCATGGCCGCGCGCAGGGCGGCCAGCGCGTCGACGTACCCGCCGCGGACGTCCTGCGGCCCGGCGGGGCCGGGGTGGCCGTCCGGAGTCCCCGAGCCGCCGGCGGCGCTGCCGGCCGCGCCCAGGGCGTTGCGCGCCGCCCGCAGCGCCCGGTACGCCGTGTCGGCCGCGCCGGTGACCGGCGGCGGGGCGACCAGCCCGACCTCGTAGTGCAGGGCGAGCAGGGAGTGCCCGCGCCAGGCGGCCCTGAGGTCGGCCTCCGCGACCGGTACCCCCTCGCGGACGGCGAGCAGTTGCAGGTCACTGTCGGTGCTGGTGAGGGCTTCCAGGTAGCGGGCGTACAGCTGGCGCCTGAGCTGGTGCGACTGGTTCCCCCGGTCGCGCCTGGCGCGCACGCTCTCGCTCAGCAGCGTCGATCCGACCCCCACCAGGGCGCCGATCAGCGTGCTGACGGGCGTAGTCCAGTCCATGGAGCGCCACCGTATGCCGACGGCGCCCGCCGGCACCACGGGCCCCCGCCCGCACGGCGGTTGTCACGGGAGGCCGTCCTGCGGCGAGAGGTCCTGCTCGGTCCAGATCGTCTTGCCGGTGGGGGTGTAGCGCGTGCCCCACTGGTGGGTCATCTGGGCGATGATGAACAGGCCCCGGCCGCCCTCGTCGTCGCTCGCCGCGTGCCGCAGGTTGGGCGTGGTGTGGCCGGTGTCGGAGACCTCGCAGATCAGCGTCCGGTCGCGGATCAGGCGCACCTGGACGGGGCCGCCGACGTACCGGATGGCGTTGGTGACCAGTTCGCTGATGATGAGCTCGCTGGCGAACGCCAGGTCCTCCATCCCCCAGTCGCCCAGCTGCTTGCCGACGGCGGTGCGGATGCTGCCGACCGCGGCCGGGTCCGGGGGCAGTTCCCACTGGGTGAACCTGTTGCGGTCGAGCAGCCGGGTGCGGACCACCAGCAGTGTCGCGTCCTCGTCCACCGGGCCGGGCAGCAGGGTGGCGACCACCCGGTCGCACAGCTCCTCCAGGGGCGTCCGGTCGGTGCCGGCGAGGACGCGGGACAGCTGTGCCAGCCCGGCGCCCCAGGTGTCGGCCGCCTGGAGGAGGCCGCCCGTGAGGAGGGCGACCGTGCTGCCCGGCGCCAGCTGGATCTCCGTGGTCCGGTACGGCGGGCCGCCGATGCCCAGCGGCGGTCCGGTGGGCAGGTCGGGGATGTCGACGGCTCCCGTGTGCGGGGCGACGACGGCCAGCACCGGCTCGCCCGCCCGGGCCAGGCTGCAGCTGCCGGTGAGGGGGTCGTACACCGCGTACAGGCAGCTCACGCCGAGCGCCTCGTCGGCGGGTGTCCGCGGCCGGCCCGGGCCGTGGGCCGCCGCGTTCTCCCGCGCGGTCTGCTCCAGCAGGTCGGCCAGGCGGGACAGCAGCTCGTCCGGGCTGAGGTCGAGGCGGGCCAGCACCTGGACGCCGGTGCGCATGCGCCCCATGGTGGCCGCGGCCCGCAGGCCGTGGCCGAGCACGTCCCCGACGACCAGGCCGACCCGGGTCCCCGACAGGGGGATGACGTCGTACCAGTCGCCGCCCACGCCGGACCCGCTGTCGGCGGGCAGGTAGCGGCTCGCCGAGTCGACGGCGACGTGCGGGGGCAGCCATCGCGGGAGCAGGTTCCGCTGGAGCTTGAGGGCCACCGTGTGGCCTCGGGTGACCACCGGCATCAGCAGCAGCCCGAGCAGCAGGGCACCGAGGCCCAGCACGGTGACCCCGCCGATCGGCCCGAGCAGCGGCACGTCGACGCTGGTCGCGCCGTAGTCGGGGTCCGCGTAGACGCCGAAGGCCGCGTACAGGAACAGCAGCGCCATGATCAGCCCGCCGAGCGCCGGGAACACGCCCTTGAGGACGAGGTCCCGGAAGCTGCGGGTGAGCACCTTGCGGTAGTACCAGAGGCAGGCGAAGCCGGTCACTCCGTACTGGAACGCGATGGCGAGTCCGACCGATTCGACCGAGTCGGCCACGATGTTCCGGCTGAACGAGGACAGCAGGACCAGCAGCACGATCGACGCGGCGCCCATGCCGAGGGTCCCCCAGGTCGGGGTGAGGTACCTGCGGTGGATCCGGGCGAAGCGGGCGGGGACGGCCTTGTGGACGGCCATGGAGAAGACGGTTCTGGCCAGGGGCAGGATGGTGGTCTGCGCGGACGCCAGCGCGGACGTCAGCACCATGAGGAGCAGCACGCGGGAGAGGATCAGCCCGGTGGCCCGGCTGCCGAACACGGCCTCGCCCAGCCCGGAGAACACGTCGTCCCAGTTCGCCGGGTTGCCGAGCCCGATGCCCGAGTCGCCCACTCCGGCGAACGCCTGCGCCGAGGTGGCCACCAGCCCGTACATGACCAGGAGCAGGACGATCGACGTCACCGCGGCGCGCCCCGGGACGCGGGTGCTGTCGACGGTCTCCTCGTTGACCGAGAAGGCGGTGTCCCAGCCCCAGTAGATGAAGACCCCGGCGAGGATGCCCGCGGTCAGGTCCCTCATCGACGACACCTGGAAGGGGTTGAACCAGGAGGCGGAGACGTGGATCGCGGTCGGCGGGGGGTCGGTGTACACCCGGACCAGCGCGGCGACGGCGAAGAGGACCAGCATCAGCACTTCCGCGCAGAGCAGCCAGCGCTGGACGGTCGCCGAGAACTCGATGCCGACGTAGCAGACCGCGGTCAGCACGGCGATCCAGACGACGCCGGCCACCGTGACCCAGAGCCGGCTCTCCCCCATCCCGTCGAGGCCCACCAGGCGGAAGCCGTAGATACCGGCGATCTCGGCGAGGTTCACCATGACGACGACGTTGGCGACGATGAGCGCCCAGCCGCCCATCCAGCCGGTGCGCGGCCCGAAGGCGCGGGTCCCCCAGGTGAAGGTGGTGCCGCAGTCGGCGTCGCTCGCGTTGAGCTCCCGGAAGGCGCTCGCGACCAGCAGCATCGGGACGAAGGCCAGCATGGTGACGATCGGGGACTGCAGTCCGACCCCCGCCACGATGATGCCCAGCGTGGCGGCGAGGCTGTACGCCGGGCCGGCGGAGGCCAGCCCCATGACGACCGACGAGAACAGGCCCAGGGCGTCGTTCTTGAGCCCCTTCCGGCCGACCCCGGTGCCGGGAGCGGGGCGGTCGGCGGACAGGGCGCTGCCGAAGAGCCTCACACTTGATTCCACGCCGGGCCGCCGCCCCGCGCAACAGCGCGGGATCCGCCGGGCGTTCCCGCCCGCGGGCCGCGCCGACGGTCGCCGGAGCGCTCAGTCGGCGGAGGGCGCGTTACCGGCGGAGCCGTCCTCGCCGTGCAGTTCGAACCAGACGCTCTTGCCGGTGGGGGTCCGTTCGGTGCCCCAGGCGGCGGCGAGCAGGTCCAGCAGTTCGGTTCCGCGTCCGCCCTCCGCGTCCGGGCCGACGACGTTGCGTACGGGGCCCGCGGACTCGGTGTCCTCGACCTCGCACACCAGGCGGGAGTCGCGCAGCCGCAGGTTCAGCCGGAGCGGGCCGCGCGTGTGCCGCAGGGCGTTGGTGACCAGTTCACTGACGAGGAGCTCGGCGGTGTCGGACAGGTCGGCCACGGCCCACTCGGTCAGCTGGGCGGTGACCAGGCGCCGGGCGCGGCGCACCGAGACCGGTTCCTCGGCCAGGGGCCAGGAGGCGTCCCAGTCGGTGGCACGGCCACGCGGCGCGTCCAGCGGCCGCAACGGCGAGAGCATGCGGGACCAAAGGGCCCACTGCCGGACGGCCCAGGAGTTCGCGGCGGCGCGCTTCGGCCGCCCACCGCGCCGAGCGACGACAGGGCGGCGACCGGTGGCCACAGCGGCCATGGGAATCAGTCCTCTCATGTATGACGGTTTGCCGGTGAGTGCGCCGGGTAAGCACCAGGGCTCGTACACGTAGCGGTCGCTACACCAAGAAATATACACGTAGCGCTTGCTACAGTAAATACCTGCCCAAAAGCTTTCGTACCGGACATCCCCGGCGCCTCTCCGCTCGCCGACAGGAGCTTTCATGCCTCGTCCGCCCGATCCGGCCAAGCGGCGCGACCTTCTCGACCGGGTCCGCGCGTACGTGCTGCGCAACGGCCTGGCGGACCTCTCCCTGCGTCCGCTGGCCAAGGCCCTCGGCACCAGTGACCGGATGCTCCTCTACTACTTCGGCACCAAGGAACGCATGGTCGCCGAGGCACTCGCCGTGTACGAGCGGCGCCCCCTGCTGCGCACCCGGGAACTCCTGGAGACGATCGGCCCGCCCACCACCCCCGCGGAGCTGCGCCGCTTCCTGGAGGAGGTGTGGCGGCAGTTCCGCGACCCCGAAGTGCGGGCCGCCCTCCCCCTCTACCTCGAGATCATGAGCGCCGGTGTCCTGCATCCGGACCGCTACGGGCCGGTCATGCGCGACGTCGTCGTCGCCTGGACGGACCTGCTCACCTCGTTCCTCCGCGACCTCGGTATGGACCGGGACCGGGCCCGGACGCAGGCCACCCTCCTGACCGACGCCTGTTTCGGCCTTCTGGCCGCCCCGCTCGCGGACGGCCACTGGGACCGCGCCGACCAGGCCTTCCACGCCCTCCTCGACAGCCTGGAACCCGGGTGGCGGAGAACGGCGTGACCGCCGGGACGGCCCCCGGCGGGAGTCACGGGCGGCCGGCCGGGCGGTGCTGGTGGAGGTACTCGAGCGCGTCCAGCACCACCGAGCGCCGGTACCAGGAGCGCCAGGCCGCCACGTCCGCCGCCAGGCGCGCCGGTGGCCACCGGTGCCCGCCCGCCTGGAAGACCGGCACGTGTGAACCGGGGTCGCCCGGCTGCCCGGCGGGCAAGGGGGTGTGATTCCAGCTCCCAGGGGTGCCTCGCTGATCGACGCCGGCCGGGCCGTCGAGTCCATGCTCATGAGCCATTTCGGCACCGGCCGCTACGTCACCGGCATCCTGGCCGGCCTGGACCTCGCCGACGGGCGGCTGGTGTGGATCGACCGCGGACACCACCCGCCGCTCCTGATCCGCGGCAACCGGCGGGTCGTCGAACTGGGCTGCCCGCCCGCCGGCCCGATGGGCACCGACCTGAACCTGCCCGTCACCGAGTGCCACCAGCAGCTGGAACCGGGTGACCGGCTGTCGCTGTACACCGACGGCGTCCTGGAGGCCCGCGACGCCCCAGGGCCGCGAGTTCGGCCGTGACCGGTTCGTCGACCACGTCGTCCGGCACCACTCCGACCGGCAGTTGCTGCACGAGACGCTGCGCCGTCTGATGCGTGCCGTCCTCGACCACAACGCGGGCCGCCTCGCCGACGACACGACCGTCCTGCCGGCCGATTGGCGCGGCGGCCACCAGCACGAAATCACCCCCTGAGCCCGGACCGCCAGGCGCGCCCCACGATCGCGCCCAGGTGGATGACCACGCCGACGGCGACCAGCCAGGACAGGATGACCATGACGACTCCGATGGGGCCGTACTTCTCCTCGTTGGCCACGACGGCCGCCGAGAACCAGTGCGCGGAGAAGACCCCGAGGCCGGTCCAGCACACGCTGGTGACCAGCGCCGGAGGGAGCAGGACACGCCAGCGCACCGCCCCGGCGAGCAGGACGTACATGCTGCCCCACCAGAAGGCGACCGCCCACAGGAAGCCGGTCAGAGCGGGCAGGAACCATCCGCCGAGCACCCTGCCGAGCGCGGCCTGCACGGCGACGTAGGCGAACAGGCCGACGAGCCAGGCGAGTCGCGCCACGGTGTTCCGCGTGACGCTCCCGGGAGCGTCGAACAGCATCCGGTACCAGCTCTGCAGGGTGCCGGCCACGGCCATGACGCCGAGGAGCAGCAGGACGGCGCTGGTCACGGTGAGGGTGTACGAGTTCGTCGTGGGCGCGAACAGGGTCGACACGGCCTCGGCGGCCTGCTGGTCCAGTCCCAGCCAGCCGGCGACCACGTCGGCCGCCTCCCGGCCCGACGCCGCCGTGATGATGATCAGGAACGGGAAGAAGCACAGGAGTGCCAGGGCGGCCAGCTGGAAGGAGTGCCCGAAGAAGTCGACCGCGGCGAGGCGCCCCCACAGCCGGCCCGGACCGCTCTCGTCGAACCGGCGGCCCGCCTCCCGCCACCGGGCACGCCACGACCGGCTCACTTCCGTACGCTCGGCCCGCCGGTCCATCGCACGAGCCACTTGCCGAGCTCCCACAGGAGGAGCAGCACCAGCGGCGGCACCAGGGTCCAGGCGAACTCCGGGAGGTCCAGCCGGGTCGTGCCGAGCAGCCTGCGGAAGGCGTCCAGCTGGGTCACCATGATCGCGAGGACGAACTCGACGAACATGGCCCAGTTCATCTGCTTGCTGTCGAAACTGGCCGTCGTGAGCACGGTCTCCGTCTCGCTGCGGCACTCCAGCGCGGCGACGACGAGGCACAGCGCGAAGGAGGTGAACGCCATCGACTGGCCCACCGCGACGCTGCCGAAGCGGTCCTCGCCGAGCTTGATCAGGAACAGCAGGGCGATGGTGATCACCAGGCCGGAGAGCCCGACCGTGACCAGCACGCTCCTGGTCAGCACGGGCATGCCGCGGGGGCGGGGCCGGCGCCGCATCAGGCCCGGGCTCTGCCGGTCGAAGCCCAGGGCGAGGCCGAAGGCCGCGTTGACGAAGAAGTGGATCCACAGCACCTGCGCCGGGGTGAAGGGCTCCCCGCCGGCGATGTCGAACACCGCGGCGCCCAGGAACGTCAGGACGAAGACGACGAGCAGCACCAGCACGAAGCGGATGTACTTGGTGAGGTTGTCGTAGATCTTCCGGCCCTGCTCGACGGCGAAGACGATGGTGGCGAAGTTGTCGTCGGAGAGCACCATGCGCCCGGCGTTCTTGGCGACCTCCGTGCCGGAGCCCATGGCGATCCCGATGTCCGCGGCCTTGATGGCCGGGGCGTCGTTCACGCCGTCCCCGGTCATGGCCACCACATGGCCCCGCTGCTTCAGGGTGTCGGCGAGCAGCACCTTGTGCTCCGGGGCGACCCGGCCGACCACGCCGATGCCGTCGATACGGGCGAGCCGCTCGCTCTCGGGCAGGGCCGCGAAGTCCGCGCCGAGCATGGCCTCGCCCTCGATCCCGAGCTGCCGGGCGATGGCGGCACCCGTGACGACGTCGTCGCCGGTGACCATCCGGACCCGGATGTGGGCCGCCTGCGCGTCGGCCACCGCCGCCCGCGACTCCTTGCGCGGCGGGTCGACCATCCCCACCAGGCTCGTCATCTCAAGCCCGGTCACGTACCCGAGCAGGTCGCCCTCGGGGTCGAAGTCCGCGGGGTCGAGGTCGCGCCGTGCGGCGGCCATCACCCGCAGGCCCGCGCCGCCCATGCGGTCGATGTGCTCCTGGGCCCGGCGCCGCGCCTCGGCGTCCCACGGAACTGCCGTCCCCCTGGCGAGCGCGGTGGCGGCCCGGGCCGTCACCGCGGGCGCCGCCCCCTTCACGAAGCACCGCACCACCGGCCGGCCGGCCTCGTCCGTGGTCCGGGTGAACGTCGCCATCAGCTTGTACGCGGGGTCGAACGGCAGGGTGGCCAGCCTCGGGAACCGCTCCCTGGTGGCCTCCATGTCCAGTCCCGCCTTGTGGCCCAGCACCAGCAGGGCGCCCTCGGTGGGGTCCCCGACCACCTTGCCGTCCACGAGCCGGGCGTCGTTGGCGATCAGATACGGCAGGATCGCGTCCTCGATGCCGGGCGAGCTGCCCGCGGCGTGGTGGATCCTGCCCTCCAGGCCGTACCCGGTGCCGGAGACGGTGTAGCGGTCGCCCGGATCGACGACCTCCACGGCCGTCATCTGGTTCATGGTGAGCGTGCCGGTCTTGTCGGAGTTGATCGCCGAGGTGAACCCCAGCGACTCCACCGACGGCAGGTCCTTGACGATCGCCTCGCGCCGGGCAAGATCGACCCCGCCCAGCGAGAGGATGGTCTGCGTCACCGTCGGCAGGGCCTCCGGAATGGCGGCGATGGCCAGGGAGACCGCGCTCACGAACAGGGCGTCCCACGCCTCGCCGCGGCTGCGCCCGAGGACGAACATCACGATCATCGTCGCTCCGGCCGCACCCGTGATCCACAGGGTGAGCCGGTCCAGTTCCCGGGTCAGCGGCGAGGCCTCGCGCGGCGTCGCCGAGAGCATCCCGGATATCCGGCCGAGTTCGGTGTCCGCCCCCGTCCCCGTCACCACCACCGTCCCGCTGCCGTGGGTGACGGGGGTGTTCATGAACGCCATGTTCGTGCGGTCCCCGGGGCCGAGGCCGGTTCCGGCCAGTACGCCGGCCCCCTTGGCGACCGGCACGCTCTCGCCGGTCAGGGCCGACTCGTCGATCTGCAGCGCGTGCGCCTCGACGATGCGGCCGTCGGCCGGCACCTCGTCCCCGGCGGCGATCAGCACGACGTCGCCGACGACGACCTCCTCGGCCGGGATCCGCGACTCAGCCCCGTCCCTGCGCACCCGGGCGGTGGCCTTCATCATCGACTTGAGGGCGTTCATGGCGCTCTCCGCCTTGCCCTCCTGGCGCATGCCCACCACCGCGTTGAGGACCGTCAGCACCAGCAGCAGCACCCCGGTGGTCCACTCCTCGATCACCAGGGACACCACGGCCGCGCCCACCAGGACCAGTTGCATGTAGCTGCGGTACTGCGCCAGGTAGCGGCGCCAGCCGGGCAGCGGCTTCTCCTCCGGCAGGGCGTTCGCGCCGTGGGCGCGCAGGAGTTGTGCCGCCCGCGCCGGCGACAGCCCCTCGGCCGTGTCCACCCCGAACGCGGCGGCGACGTCCCGCGCCGGAAGTGCGTACCACTCCCGGCCCCGCTCGGCCTTCCCCTCCAGGGCATCCTTCTGCACGGTCATGACACGTCCTTCCGGTCCGCCGTCCCCGCTCGGCACTCCCGGCCGCTATCCCTTCCCGCCGGGACGCCCGCTCCTGCGCCCGGCCTTCGCGCCCGGGGCCGCGTACGGGTCGGGCACCGCCCCCTCGGGCGCCTCGCCCTCCAACTCCTCCCGGACCCGGGCCAGTTCCCGCAGGGTCTGCTCGCTCACGCGCGGGTACTGGGGGTCGATGTCCATCAGGGTGTGGACCAGCACCGAGGAGGCGCACAGCCGCGCGAACCACTTGTGGTCGGCCGGAAGCACGTACCACGGCGCCCATTCCGTGCTGGTGGCCGACAGCATCTGCGAGAAGGCGCGCTGGTAGTCGTCCCACCGGGCGCGTTCACGGACGTCCGCCGGTGAGAACTTCCAGTTCCGCTCGGGCACGTCGATGCGCTTGAGGAACCGCAGGCGCTGCTCCTCCTTCGACAGGTTCAGGAACAGCTTGACGATCCTGAAGCCGTTGTCGCTGAGGTACCGCTCCCAGTCGTTGATCTCGCGGTAGCGCCGCGCCCACACGTCCGGCCCGCGCGCCGACTCGGGCAGGTTCTGCCGGGTCAGGTTCTCCGGGTGCACCCGGACCACCAGGACCTCCTCGTAGTGGGAGCGGTTGAAGATGCCGATCTCGCCGCGCCGGGGAAGGCGGCAGGCGTAGCGCCACAGATAGTCGTGATCGAGTTCCTCGGACGAGGGGACCTTGAACGAGGACACGGTCACACCCTGGGGATTGACCCCGCTCATCACGTGCCGGATCGTCCCGTCCTTGCCGCCCGCGTCCAGCGCCTGGAGGCACACCAGCACCCCGTAGGTGTTCTGCGCGGCCAGCCGCGCCTGGTAGTCGGCGAGCAGCTCGGTGCCCGTCCGCAGCAGCTCGACGCCGTCCTTCTTCTTGTGGACACCGGCCCGGTAGCCGGGGTCGAAGTCCGTCGCCAGGTCGACGCTCCGGCCGGGCTCGACCCGCAGCGGCTGGATGAACTCCGCCAAGCGGGCGGCTCTGTCGTCGGCCATCCGCTCCCCTTCCCTCGCCCGGCCCTCCGGCCGCACCTCGTGCCCCGTCACCGTGCACCCGCAGAATCGCCCGGCCCGGCGGCGGCCGCCTCACCCCCCGGGGGTGGTTCCGGTCCGGTCCCGGTGGCGGGGGGCGCGAGTGGAGCGGCGGGGCCGGGCGAGGCAGGCTGGGGGCATGAAGTCGCTCCTGCGCGCGCCGACCGGGCCGGGAGCAGGCGGCCGGGGCCGGATGCTGTTCACGCTGATGCAGTGCGTGCCCTTCGCGATCGCGCTGGCCGTGCTGGTCATCGAGCTCACGCCCGCGCACTTCATCTACACCGGCCCGCTGCTCACCGCCGTACCGGCGCTGGCGGCCGTAACGCTGGGGCCGCGGGGCACGGCCGCCGCCGCGGCGCTCGCGCTGGCCATCAGCGTGGCCACCGCGGCGTACAACAGCGCCTGGGGCACCTTGCAGGTCTACACGAACTTCCTCGCCCTGGGCCTGGTCACCGCGGCCGGCTTCGTCACGAGCAGCGCCGTGCGGGCACGCAGACAGCGGGAGCTCGACCAGGTCCGCCGGATCGCCGTGGCGGCCCAGGACGTCGTGCTGCGGCCCGTGCCCGCGCGGCTGGGCCCGGTGTCGGCGGGCAGCCTGTGCCTGGCGGCGGGGACGGGGGCCCGGGTCGGCGGGGATCTGTACGAGGCCGTGCAGACCCCGTTCGGCGTCCGGATGATCGTGGGCGACGTCCGGGGCAAGGGACTGTCCGCGATCCGGGCCGTGGCCGTGGTGCTGGGCGCGTTCCGGGAGGCGGTGCACTACGAGGACGAACTCGTGGAGGTCATGAACCGCTGCTCGGCCGCGCTGCGCCGGGAGGTCGCCAAACCGGGCGCGTACGACGAGGAGGTGCTGCTGGAGGGGTTCATCACGGCGCTCGTCGCGCAGGTGCCGAACGAGCCGGTGGTGCAGGTGGTCAACCGGGGTCACCCGCCGCCCCTGCTGCTCCACGAGGGCAGGACGACGCCGCTGGTGCCGCCCGCGCCGCTGCCGCCGCTGGGCCTGGAGGACCTGGTCGCCGACTTCCCCGACAAGCCCGACAGCTATCCGTTCGCCCCGGGCGACCGGCTGCTGCTGTACACCGACGGCGTCATCGAGGCGCGCGACGGGCGGGGGGAGTTCTTCGCCCTGCCGCGCGCCATGGAAGGGATCGGCGGCGGCATCTCACCGCAGGCGTTCCTGGAGCAGCTGCACCGGGCGCTGGTCCGGCACACCGGGGGCGGCCTCGCGGACGACGTGGCGATGATCCTCGCCGACCGGCGGCCCACCACGGAGCGGCCGGACCCCCGCTAGGGCCTGGCTTCGCGCCCCCCCTGGCCCGGTGACCGATGAGTTCCGGAGCGCGGCGGGGTCCACCCTGCGCAAGCGAAGCCCGCGCACGAGCTCTGTGAGGAACCATGACCGACCGAGCACTGCCACCCGTCGTCGACACCGCGACCTGGAAGCGCGAGCTGGAGGCACTGCGTGCCCGGGAGAAGGCGGCGACCCGCGAACTCGACGCCGTCGCCGCCCAGCGCCGCCGCCTGCCGATGGTCGAGATGCCCGACTACCTCCTCGAGGGCGAGCACGGCCCCGTCCGGCTGGCGGACGTCTTCGAGGGCAAGAGGCAGCTGATCGTCTACCACCACATGTGGTCCGCCGGCAAGGAATGGCAGTGCCCCGGCTGCACCGGGTTCACCTCGCAGTTCACCCGCCTGGAGTTCCTGGACGACTACGACGCGCGCTTCGTCGTCGTCACCCAGGGCCCGATCAAGGAGGCGCTCGCCTACCGGCAGCGGGTGGGCAACCTGATGACCTGGTACTCGACCGCCGACAGCTCCTTCGGTGCCGATGTCGGCGCGCCGCCCGACGGAGGATTCGCGGTCAACGTGTTCCTCCGGGACGGCGACACGGTCTATCGCACCTGGCACACCGACGGCCGGGGCACCGAGCAGCTCAGCCACACCTTCGCGCTGATCGACCTCCTGCCGTACGGACGCCAGGAGCAGTGGCAGGACTCCCCCGAGGGCTGGCCCCAGTCGCCGACGTACAGCCGGTGGGCGGCCTCCGAGGACATCGCCGCGCGCTACGGGACTCCGTAGGACCGGGGACCCGCGCCACGGGCCGGCCGGACGGACGGGACCGGCCGGCCCGGTACCGGTCAGGAGACCAGCACGTCGATGCCGTCCCCCAGCAGCTTCAGCCCGAACACGAAGAACAGGACGGCCATGACAGCCGTGTTGTGCCGCGCGGCCCATTCCTTCCAGTTGCCCAGCATGCCCCTCGCCCGCTCCCGCATGACCAGGTAGACCACGAGGGGGGTCAGCAGCCCCAGGGAGGCGATGACCACGAAGATCGCCAGCGCGGCGATCTGCTGTCCCACCGGCAGCCCCGACGAACTGATGGACGCCGCAGCGGCGATGGTCAGCGGGGCGTTCTTCAGGTTCCCCGCCGACAGCACGAGGGCGAGGAGGAAGATCTTCACCGGTGTGAAGCGGTCGATCGTGGCCATCCACGCGGGCAACTGCGCCTGCGTGACGTCGGCGGGGCGACGGCGCCACAGCTTCACGCCGAACAGGACCAGCGCCACACCCAGCGCGAGCTTGAGGGCCCCCACCCACGCGGCCGGCTGCCCGTCGCCCCCGGCGTCCTCCTGACCGCCGACGGCCAGCGTCACCGCGCCCAGGACCGAGAGCCCCACCACCCAGCCCACGGTGAACACCAGCCCGTTCACTCGCCCGTGCGGCGTCGCCAGCACGATGATGAGGGCGATGACCGGAAGGGGGCTGACGGCGACACCGGCCGCCAGGCCCAGTACGTCACCCAGCACTTGTCCCATGCGAACCTCCGGCACCTGGAGGAGTCGCGCCGTCGTGGCGGACGGCGGCCCGACGTCGTCCCGGCCGCATGAGCGCGCGGCCGGCGAGAGAGCCTCCCTCGCCTGGAGTGCAGGCCATAAGGGCGAGGGATACGCTTTCCTCACAACAAGGTCGGTTCTCCGGGCTCGTGTCCTGCGGGCCCGGATTCTCCGGGCTCAGGTTCCCTGGGCGGTTCCGCGGACGCCGGTCGCCTCGTGCGCGGCGGTCTCCCTCCGCGGGGACCCGGCGAAGGCGGCGCTCTCCCTCTCACCGCGGCCGGGTGGCCCTCCGCCTCATCTTCTCACCGAGGTTCGTCGCGCGCCGTGCCGGCGCCGGCGCCAGGGCCCACGACCCGCAGTGCACGTGGAGGTCGGGATGAGAATTGTCGTTGATCTTTCCCGGTGTCAGGGGTACGCGCAGTGTGCGTTCTTGGCTCCGGACGCGTTCCGGATGCACGGCGAGGAAGCGCTGATGTACGACCCGACCCCGGACGACGCCCGGCGCGAGCAGGTCCTGCGCGCCGCGGCGGCCTGTCCGGTGCAGGCCATCCTGGTCGACCAGTTGGAGGGTCGGGACGCACCGGTGGAGGCATCGCGATCATGACCAGCGCCGACAACCTCCAGGCGTTCAGGCGCGACGGCCGCATCGTGATCGTCGGTGCGTCGCTGGCGGGGCTCCGGGCCGCGGAGACCCTGCGCGAGGAAGGGTTCACCGGATCACTGACCATGATCGGCGACGAGCTGGGCGAACCCTACGACCGGCCGCCCCTGTCCAAGCAGGTGCTGACCGGCTGGGTGCCGGCCGACGGCACGACCCTGCCCAGGCGCCGGCACATCGACGCGGAATGGCTGCTGGGCGTCCCCGCCAGTGGGCTGGACCTGGCCGGCAACCAGGTGCGGCTCGCCGACGGACGCGAGATCCCCTTCGACCGGGTGCTGATCTCCACCGGGGTGCGGGCCCGTCCCTGGTTCGTGGAGAGCGAGGCGGCCCTGGACGGCGTGTTCGTCCTGCGTACGCGGGAGCACGCCGAGGGCCTGCAGCGGGCCGTCGCCGCCGGCCCGTCCCGGGTGCTGGTCATCGGTGCCGGGTTCACCGGCTCCGAGATCGCCTCCATCTGCCGTGAACGCGGCATCGCGGTCACCGTCGCCGAACTGGCGCCGGCCCCGCTGGTGGGCGCGCTCGGTGCCATGGTCGGTGAGGTCGCCGCCGACATGCAGCGCGCCCACGGGGTCGACCTGCGCTGCGGGGTCAAGGTGACCCGGCTGGAGGGCGACGCCCAAGGACACTTCCGCCGCGCGCACTTCGACGACGGCAGCACCGTCGACGCCGACGTGGCCGTGGTGGCGCTCGGCGGCATCCGCAACACCGAGTGGCTGCGCGACTCGGGGCTGGCGGCCGGGGTCTGGGGCATCGCCTGCGACACGGGCTGCCGCGCCCTCACCCTCGACGGCCTGATCACCGACGACATCTTCGCCGCGGGGGACGTGGCACGCTGCCCGAACCCGGTCTACGAGTACCGGCTCATCTCGCTTGAGCACTGGGCCAACGCCGTGGAGCAGGCGGAGGTCGCGGCGCACAACATGGTCAGCGGCCAGGCCGACCGCTGGCCCCACCTGACCCTCCCGGTGTTCTGGTCGATCCAGTTCGGCGTCAACATCAAGTCCGTCGGCGTACCGACGTTCGCGGACGAGGTGGCCGTCACCCAGGGATCGGTGGCCGACCGCCGCTTCGTCGCCGCGTACGGCTACCGGGGCCGGGTCACCGCGGCGGTGAGCTTCAACAACGCGAAGTGGCTCGACCACTACCGGGGGCTGATCGAGACGGCCGCCCCCTTCCCGCCGCCCAACCCCACCCCGGACCAGCCCGTCGACATGAAGCCCGTCCCCGTCGACTTCCCCGGACCCCAACTGCTCGCCCAGGGCGCCACGGTGGTCGTCACCGGTCACGACCCGGGCGAACGACGGGTCACGGCCGCGCAGCAGCAGCACCGGTAGGAGGGAAAGCGAGATGACCACGACCGAGACGCCCGACACCCTCCACCGGATCCTCGACTACTCCTCCCGGTCCGACCCCTACCCGCTCTACGCCGAACTGCGCAGGACACCGGTGGCGCGGCAGGAGGACGGCAGCTACGTCGTCAGCACCTACCGGGAGATCGCGGACCTGCTGCACGATCCCCATCTCAGCTCCGACGTGCGCAACCTGTCGCACCCGATGCCCGGGGCGGCGGACCACGGCACGCCGTCGTTCATCAACGTCGACCCGCCCGAACACGACCGCCTGCGCCGCCTGGCGATGCGTCACTTCGGCCCCCCGCACACCCCGGGGCTGGTGACCGGACTGGACCCCGACCTGACCCGCACCGTCGGCAGCCTGATCGACGACTTCGCCGGC
Source organism: Streptomyces albidicamelliae (assembly GCF_025642175.1). Lineage (NCBI taxonomy): Bacteria > Bacillati > Actinomycetota > Actinomycetes > Kitasatosporales > Streptomycetaceae > Streptomyces > Streptomyces albidicamelliae. The sequence goes on from NZ_CP106795.1 coordinate 3,090,503, forward strand.
AAGGAACGGATCGACGTCGTCGACGACTTCGCCTACCCGTTCCCCGTCACCGTGATCTGCCACCTGCTCGGCGTGCCGCGCGAGGACGAACCCAGGTTCCGCCTGTGGGTGAACGACATCATCGACGCGATCGCCTACGACCCGAAGACCGACCCGAAGGAGGTCCTGGAGAAGGGCGTACAGGCCCGCAAGGACCTGCGCGACTACCTGGGCGGGCTGCTGGAACAGCGCCACGGCAAGCCGGGCGACGACCTGTTGACGGGGATGGCCAACGACGACGGGCCGGACGGGCGGATGACCGACGAGGAGATCGTCGCCACCGCCAACCTGCTGCTGATCGCCGGTCACGAGACCACCGTCAACCTCATCACCAACGGCATGCTGACGCTGCTGCGCCACCCGGAGGTGCTCCAGCGGCTGCGGGACGACCCGGATCTGGTCGTACCGCTGGTCGAGGAACTGCTCCGGTACGAGCCGCCCGTGCACATCATTCCCTGGCGGGCGGCGTACAGCGACATCACCGTCGCCGACACCGTCATCCCCAAGGGCTCCCAGATCATGCTCATGCTCGCCTCGGGCAGCCGCGATCCGGGCCACTTCCACGAGCCGGACCGCTTCGACCCCGACCGGCGGGACAACGAGCACCTGGGGTTCGGCAGCGGCATCCACCTCTGCTTCGGCGGCCCGCTGGCCCGCCGGGAGACCCAGATCGCCCTCACCGAGCTGGTACGCCGCCTCGACCACCCCCGACTGGTCACCGACCCCCCGCCCTACCGCCGCAGCCCCATCCTCCGCGGCCCGATCCACCTGCCCGTCGAACAGGGCACCGGCTGACGCGACGGGCGATGCCGGTCACGTGCCGAGGCCGGCCGGCCGGTGCGCCGATGCTCGGGATTCCCCGTCTCGTCGGGATGGCTCAGCGCGAACCCGCCCGCCGTCAGGACGGCCCCGGTCCTTCGTCGAGGACGAACAGCGGTTTGGTGCCGTGTGCGGGCGCTTCGGCGAGCGAGACGGCTTCGGTGAAGTGTTCCAGGGGGAAGGGCCGGCCTCGGGGGATGGCCAGCACCCCGTCGGCGACGAGATCGCGCACCTGCGACAGCGCCTGCGACGCGATCCCGGGTGAGGTGGTGCCGAACCAGCGGTTCAGCCAGAAGCCGCGGACCACCTTCGTCTCGTAGATGACCGAGCGTGCCTGCAGCGGGATCGTCAGCGCCGCCGGGTCGGTCTGCCGATGCGTGGAAAGGGCGCCGTAGACCACGACCTCACCTCCCGGGGCCAGCGCCTGGGACACCTGCGCGCCCACGGGGCCCGCGACGCAGTCGACGGCCTTGCGCACACCGCCCGGTCCGGCGATCTCGGCCACCCGCCGCACCAGGTCCTCGTCCTCCGTGCAGATCACCTCGTCACCGCCGACCGCTGCGATCTCCTCGACGGCGGCGCGGCGGCGTACGACGTTTATCGTGCGGATGCCCAGATGCCCGCACAGCTGGATGACGAGCCGGCCGACGGTCGAACCCGCCGCCGTCTGCAGCAGCCACTCCCCCGGCTGCACGCCGAGTTCGCGCGTCACGAGGAGCAGCGCGGTCAGCGGATTGACGGCGAGCTGACAGGCGGCGGCGTCGCTCAGCCGGTCGGGAACCGGCAGCAGCCTGCTCGTGTCCGCCACGAGGTACTCCTGCCAGGTACCGGACGCGGGGGGACCGGGTACCGCCGGGATCGCGGCGACCACCACCCGCTCGCCGGCCTTCGGCCCGTCGGTGCCGGGGCCCAGGGCCGCGACCCGGCCCACGCATTCCATCCGGCCCCCGACGGCGGGGAAGTCGAGGGAGAAACCGTAGCGGCCGCGGAGCACGTGCAGATCGCTGGCGTGGATCGGGGTCGCGCTCACCCGGACCAGCGCCTGACCGGATTTCGGCGTGGGAACCGGCCGTGATTCCAGCCGCAGCACATCGGCGGGCTCGCCAGCCTTCACGGCCACGAGCGCGCGCATGGAGGGAGACATGAGTGGCCTTCCGTGCGTCGGGGCCTGCCGTTCCACGCTACGCCTGGTCCCGGGTGGTTTCCCGGTGGCGGAGGAGGAGCGTCCGGGGCCGTGGAGCTGAGCGTGTCGGCGCCCGCGGCCGTGCCCACCCTTGCTACTGTCCGCCTCGCCCTCATCACGGGGGAGTCCCGCCGGGGCACGCGAACTGAAGTCGGTGCGCGTCGACGCCACCGCTCGCACCGCGACGGTCGGCGCCGGGCTCACCCAGCTGGAAGCGGTGACCGCGCTCGCGGCGGAGGACCTCGCGGTGACGACCGGAACGGAAGGCATCGTGGGCCTGGCCGGTGCGACGCTCGGCGGCTTCGGCTTCCTCACCCGCTACCTCGGCATGGCCTGCGACAACCTGACCGGCGCCGAGATCGTCGTCGCGGACGGCACGGGCGGCGCCGAGGTGCTCCACACCGACCTGGAGAACCACTCCGACCTGCTCTGGGCCCTTCGCGGGGCGGGCAACGGCAACTTTTCGCCGAGGTCGAGGATCCCGTCCGTCGGAAGATCGAACGGTACGGACTCACCCGCACGGTCGACCCCCGCCACTTCTTCCCCACGCTGGAAGCCGCCGTCACCTCCTTCCGCTGCCGGACCGGCGCCCGCTGGACCTCGGTTCCGCCCCACCCGTCCGGCGATCGGTGACCGGTCGTCAGCGCGGTGGCGTCCTGGTCAGCGCCGCGTCGAGCGGGGCTGGGAGGTCGGCAGCCGCGAAGTGAAGTACAACGCCAGGGCGGAGGAGAACGCGAGGATCGCGAGCGTGGCGCGCAGACCGTCCAGCCTGGCGTCCGCGTTGGCCTCCAGTGCCGCCCGGGCCACCCTCTCACTCGTGCCCGCTTCGTCGAGCGCACTCCTGAGCTGGGCGTCCGACAGAAACGTCGCACCACTCTGGAGTCTGACCGCCGCCTCGTCCTTCACTCGTGCCGGGATCGCCGGATTCTGTTCGACGCTCGCCAGGAACGACGAGGTGAGCACGGCGAGCAGAATCGATCCCGCCAGTGCCGTGCCGATGGAGGAGCCGAGGTTGGTGACGGCGTTCTGCACGCCGCCGACCTCCGCGCTCTGCTCGTCCGGCACCGCGGAGACGGTGACGGAGCCGAGCTGGGAGGCCAGCGCGCCCATGCCGCTGCCGACGAACAGGAGTGGGACCGCGACGACCTCCGCTCCGGCGCCGGTGTCGAGAGCGGCCATGAGCGTCACGGCGCCCGCGAACACCGCGACGATCCCGAGCCGCACCACCCTTCTCGGTGAGACGTCCGGGAGGAGGCGTGGGATGAGGGTCGCGGCGGCCACCAGCGTCAGAGACAGCGGTAGAAGCCGCAGGCCGGTCGCGAGCGCGGAAAGGCCCAGGGCGACGGACAGATAGAGCGGTACGACGAAGAACACGCCCATCAGGACGAGGTACTGGAAGAAGAACATCGTCAGACCGCCGGTGAGCTGCTTGTTGTGCAGCAGGGCCGGGTCGATGAGCGGCTCTCGCCTCTGCGCCACGAGGTGGGCCTCCCAGGCGACGAAGAGCCTGATCAGCAGCACCCCGGCCAGCATCAGCCAGATGACCAGCGAGACGCCGAGCCACGACGGCGCCTCGGACTTCGGCCGGAACCAGCCCCATTCGTCCGAGCGGAGCACACCGTAGACGAAGGTCCCGAGCCCCAGTGCGGACAGCACGCTGCCGACGAGATCGATGTGCGGACGCCTGCCGCTCGACACGTCGGCGAAACGGCGAGCGGGCAGCAGGATTCCGATCACCACCAGGACCTCACCGGCGAACACCCACCGCCAGGAGAGGTACGTCGCCGCGAAACCGCCGATGAGGGGTCCGAGCGCGATCGCCGCGGCACCCGCGGCCGCGACGAGTCCGTAGGCGGCGGCACGTCGCTCGGTGGGGAAGTTGCCGGCCACGAGCGCCACGAGCGCGGGCAGGATGAGCACCGCCCCGATGCCTTCCAGGAGCGACCAGCCGACCAGCAGCACGGGGAGATTCGGCGCGAGCGCGGTGGTCAGGGAGCCGCACCCGTAGATGCAGCAGCCGGTCATGAACGCACGCCTTCGGCCGATGAGCGCCCCGACCTTGCCGCCGGGGATCATGAACATCGCCATCACGAGCGTGTACGCCGTGATGGCGCCCTGGATCCCGGTCACCGTCGTACCGACGTCGGCGGCCACCGCCGCGATCGAGACGTTCATGACGGAGCTGTCGAGCGCCATCAGGAACTGACCGGCGGCGAGTGTCAGCAGGACGAGCCGTGCCCGTGCCGGGCTCTCGACGTCGCCGGTCCCAGAAGTCATGCACGCAGCATCTCGGCCACCCGGAGGACCGGCCCACGACCGCACCGGGGAGGTCAACCGCTCGGCGGGCACGAAGTCCATCCACCGGCCCAGGCCGAGCGCGGCAGACCGATGAGTTCCGGCGGCCGGGCCGGTCCACCAAGCCGTACGCCGTCGAGCCACCGAACGGAGACCCACCATGTCCAGCCCCGCACACCCCGGCCGCATGCTGTTCGTGAACATCCCCGTGGCGGACCTGGAGCGCAGCAAGGCGTTCTTCGCCAAGCTCGGGTTCGCCTTCAACCCGATGTTCACCGACGAGACCGCCGCCTGCATGCTGGTCGGCGAGCAGGCCTTCGTCATGCTGCTCAGCCGCGAGAAGTTCGCGGAGCTCTCGAAGCTGCCGATGGCCGATCCGACCACGCACGCGCTGACGCTGTACTGCTTCAGCGTGTCGTCCCGCGACGAGGTCGACGCCGTCAGCGCCGCCGCGCTCGCGGCGGGCGGGGTCGAGGCGGACGGCGCCGAGGACCACGGCTTCATGTACGCGCGCAGCTTCTTCGACCTCGACGGCCACGGCTGGCAGGTCATGTGGATGGACCCGGCGGCGGTCCAGCAGGGCCCCGAGGCGTTCACGGCGTCGGAGTAGGACGCCGCCGCGGGGAGGATGCCGGTGTGGGCGGAGGCGGACACCCGCACTCCGCCCACGAACCGGACGGCAGCGCTACCGACCGGCCCTGATCCGGGGCTTCACGAGGATCGGCCGCCGGCCGTACGTCCCCCGGGGACCGGCTGGAAGTAGTGGTCCAGCGCCCAGGCGGCCACACGGGTGCCGGCCCGGCGGCCGGCCGTGTCGGCCGTACGGGAGTGGACGCCGCCCCACACCCGGGCGTCGACGACGTCCTGGTTGAAGTCGTCGGCGGAACCGTAGAACCGCGTCGTGCCGGTGACGTCGGAGGGGACGTGGAGGTCGATGCGGGAGGTGCCGAGGACGCCGGTCAGGGCGCGTGCCACGGCGGCGGCGACGGTCGTGTGACCGGCGACGTAGTCCGGGTGCGGTGGGGTGACGAGCAGCGGCTCCCAGCCCGGGTCCGCCGTCGTCGCGGGGTTGCCGTCGGTGTCGGCGAGGCGGATCGCGGTGATCGGCCGCCAGGAGGCGTAGTGGAGCTTGGCATCCCACGCGGTGATGACGGCGTCGGTCGCCGACGCGTTCACCGCGGCGAACAGCCGGGCCGTCTGGGCGATGCCGAGCCGGTGCCGGGCGGCATGGTCCCGTACGGCCGTCTGCACCTGGTCCACGAGGTTGCCGCTGTAGAACAGGGCGGTCTCGGTCTGCTGCGTGTTCCGGCCCGAGCCGGTCTTCGCGCCCATGGCCTTCAGCTCCTGGAGGTCCGCGGCGTACGCGGCCGAGGAGAGGGCGGGCGGTCCGCCGGGGCGGAACTGCTGCGGAGAGGCGAGCACGAGGGGGCGGAGCCGGGCGAGCCAGGTGTCGATGAAGGGCTGGAACGCGGGCGGGGTGGGCCGCCAGACCCCCGGTGCCGGGGCGGCGGTGAACGGGACGTCCGCGAACCTGCCGTCCCCTTCCCGGAGTTCGACGACGCGGGCGGCGGCACGCTTGCCGTAGTCAACGCCCAGGTCCCTGGCCCGGCCGGCCGGAAGCGCGGCGAGCGAGTTGGCGTAGGCGGTGTCGAGCCGCTCCTTGAAGGCGGGGAAGTAGGTGAGCAGCACGTCATGGGCGGCGGTGGCGGCGGCCGCGGCGGAGGACGCCTTGGCCGGACCGCGCTCGTGCCACTGGTACAGGGTGTAGCCGCCTTCGATCCCCACGACGGCGTTGTACACGGCGACCGAGACGAACCCCTCCCAGATCGCCCCCTGGCCGGAGGGGCGCGGGCCGAGGGCGGCCTTGATCGTGTCGGTGGCGACGGCGTTCCACTCACGGACCACGGCGGCCGGGTCCGCGGCGGCCCGGGTTTCCGTGTCGGGGGGAGTCGTCGCGGCGGTGAGCGTCACGAGGGCGACGGCCACGACGGCACAGGCGAATGCCCGGACGCGTGAACGAGGAGGGACGGGCAGCGGGGGCTCTTGAGGCACAGCGGGCTCCCTGGAGTCGAGTGCCCCAGGCTTAGCAACGGCCCCTCCCCCCGATCAAGACAACGCGCCGCGAAACTACGCCGACCAGCACAAAGCCCCCTCCCTACCGGGGAGGGGGCTCGGCTGTGCAAGCTCTCCGGGAGCCGGCAGCGGCGTACGCCTCAGTGCGTGTGGCCGCTCGCGGCCGGTGTCGGGCCTGCGTTCTTGACCGTCAGGGGCAGCAGTTTCTTGCCCGTCGGGCCGATCTGGATGTGGGTGTCCATCTGCGCGCGTAGACCAACGGCTCCAAAACCGCGCCCGGTGCCTTGCCTCGCCTGCCCCGAATGCCGCGCCACGCAACGACAGGCGCACCGGCGTGCTCCAGTTCCGGTTCAGGGTGCGGGTCACACCCGCGATGACAGCCGTCGTCAACAACCAGCCGTCAGCGTTCAGCACGAACGCGAACCATGGAACGCCGGTGTCCTCCAGTACGAAACGGTGTCAAGACGTCCAGCGTGTCGACGAGGAGCACCCGGCGGCCATCATCCGAGACCCGTGCACCCCGCAGTCGTACCGCCCCGTCCGCGGTGAACCCGCAGGAGTGGGCCCTGCGCGAGTCTTCGGCTCTCCGGATGCTCGCCCATTCTCGCCTCAGCCGTTTCCCCACCACGCCCCCCGACGACAACTTACGGATCATCAGATTCCGCTCAACGGCAGTCAACGGAAAGACAAAGTCTCACCGGAAATACTGCACCGAAGGCGGCCATACCCGGCTTATATGCGCTGCCCTTGTCGATCACGGTTACTAGCATCCCCCCGTCCCCGGTCTGACCGCCAGGGGCCACGACAGAACAAACCGCGTTCGCCGCCTCTTGGCACAAGATCCCCACGCTGACCACCGGGGGTGCCAAGTTCTACGACGGCCAGTACAAGTTCTGGCCGGCCGGCCAGCACCACGGTGCTTTCGAGTGGAAGGGCAATCTCCAGGACACCGACAGCGGTGATGGGCACAACGTGTACATGCAGGTGAAGGTCGAGGGCTACGACTGGAGCCGGTACAACGGCAAGCAGAAGAAGACGGTTCCGCTCGACTACTACAACTGGGACGGCGCCGAGCGCTACACCGTCAACGCCTACATACGCGTCTGCCGGGACAAGGGCTCGCTCCACCCCGACAACTGCTCGGTGACCAAGCACTACAAGCGGCCGTAGCCGGCAGGTCGGTTTGCTTCGGGCCCAGGTGTCACACCTGGGCCCCCAGCCCTTTCCTGGGTTTCCTGGGGGAAACCATCACTACCTCACCCATCCTCTCCGCCGTCGGAGTAGACCTCTCCTACGGCAGCCAGCCGGCCGTGCGTGACGCCCATCTCCACGTCGCGCCCGGCGAGGTGGCGGCCATCACCGGGCAGAGCGGCTCGGGCAAGTCCTCACTGCTGTACTGCCTGGCTGGTGTGCTGCCCGCCACGCGGGGACAGGTGCGCTTCGAAGGGCGCGTACTCGGTGGCCTCACCGACGAGGAGATGAGCGCGCTGCGCCGGGAGCGTTTCGGCTTCGTCTTCCAGTACGGGGAACTGCTGCCCGAGCTGACCGTCGAGGAGAACGCCGCGTTGCCGCTGCGCCTGAGCGGGCAGGGCAAGAAGTCCGCCCTCGCGGCGGCCGGCCGGGTACTGGAGCGGCTCGGCCTGGCGGATCTGCGCGAGCGGCGGCCTTCGCAGGTGTCGGGCGGCCAGAGTCAGCGCGTCGCGGTGGCCCGCGCCCTGGTACACCGTCCGGCGGTCGTCTTCGCCGATGAACCCACCGGGTCGCTGGACAGCGCCAACGCCGCCGCCGTACTGCACGAGTTCCTCGGCCTGGCACGCTCCCAGGGCACGGCCGTGGTCCTGGTGACGCACGATCCGGCCGTCGCCGCGCGGGCCGACAGCCACTACACCATGGCCGACGGAGTTCTCTCCCCGCGGGGTGGCGCGTGAGGGAGTTCATGCTGGGCCTGCGCCTGCTGTTCGGCTCCGGGCGCGGCAGCCGCATCCGTTTCTTCCTGATGGCGGCGGGCGGTTCCCTCGGTGTGTGCTGCCTCGCCCTCGTGCTGACGATCCCGGCCATCCTGGACGCGCACGACGCCCGCGCCGCGGCCCGGGAACCGCAGACGACGTCGGTGGGCAAGGCACACCCGGGCTCGGCGCTCGTCCTGGAGCGCAGGGATCCGCACGGCTCCAAGCCGTTCACCCGGGTGTTCGTCGCCCGCGGTACCAAGGCCACGCAGCAACCACCGCCCGGCGTGGACGCACTCCCAGGACCCGGCGAACTGTACCTGTCTCCGCGCCTGCACGAACTGCTGCGTGCGGAGCCCGCCCTCAAGGGTCTGCTGCCCGGCCGGGAGAAGGGTTTCATCGGCCCTGCGGGACTCGCCGACCCGGACGAGCTGTACGCCTATGTGGGAATGTCCCGGAAGGAGATCGCCGACGACGCGGACACCGGGGCGCTGCAGTCCTTCGGCTACCCCTACGCCCCCACCCCCGTCGTCGAGCCGTCCACCCTCACCAACCTCCGCTTCGCCCTCGCCACCCTGGTCCTGCTTCCCCTGGCCGTCTTCCTGTCGGTGTGCGCCCGGCTCTCCGCCGCCAGCCGCACCCGCCGCCTGGCCGCGCTGCGCCTGCTGGGGCTCAGCACCAAGGGCACGCAGCGCGTCAACGCCGCCGAGACCGTGGCCGCGGCGCTGCTCGGCGCCCTCCTCGGGCTCGGCGAGTACGGGATCCTCAACCAGGTGATGTCCCGCTCCGGCCTGCCCGCGTTGCGCTGGTACCCGGCCGACGGCGCCCTGTCCTGGACCACCGTCGCCGTCTGCCTTCTCGGCTGCCCGGCACTCGCCTGGTTCGTCGGTCGCGCGAGCGCGCGCACCGCCGCCGCCAATCCCCTGGCGGTACGGCGCACGGCCGTACCCAAGCCCCCCACGAAGTGGGGCGGCCTCCTGCTGGTCACCGGCCTCGGCATCGTCACGGGCTTCTGCGCGACCGGCCTCACCGACCACCCGGCCACGAGCGACGGCCTCTTCGCGGTCCTCGTCGTGGGCGGCGTCCTGCTGACCGGCTCGGGGCTGGTACTGACTCTGCCCTGGCTGTCGTACCTCCTCGCCCGCAAGGTGGCCGGCACCACCCGGTCCCTGGCGCTGAACCTGGCCATGCGCCGCAACGAGGTCGAGCCCGGCAGCACCATGCGGGTCGTCACCGGCCTGGTCCTGCTGGTGTACGCGGCGTCCCTCGCGCAGGGCGTGCTGATCGAGTTCGAGCAGGTCAGCAAGCCGAACAACCCCGTCCAGGACTACTCCATTCCCCTTTCGGCGCTCTCCGACCGGCAGCAGAAGCAACTCACCGAGGTGCCGGGTGTCCGCGCCCACGCCCGGACGATGGTCTCCTGGAGCAAGCCCGGGCCCTCCGGCATCCCGCCCCGGGCCACGGCGCTGGTCGCCACCTGCGCCGACCTGACGCGGCTGGTGCGGCGGGCCGAAGGCTGCACGGACGGCCGGGTCATGCGGCTGGTCAACCCCAACAGTGCCACCGACCCGGACATCCACCCCGGCGCGTCTTTCCCCTTCCGGCTGCGGTCCGGGCGGCATCCGGTCTCGGTGACCTTGACCATCCCGTCCGCGAGGGTCGTCATGCGCCCGTACGACCCGTCCGCGGTCGGCGACGCGTCCGTGATCGTCCCGCCATCCGCACTGCCCGCGCACGCCCGGCCGCAGTCGGGCTCGCTCATCCTCGACAGCGACTCCGATCCGCACGTGGTCCGCAAGGTGCTGGACGGCATCGGCGGTATCGCGCCGACCGACTCCGTCGAACCGGTCGGCGTCAACGTCGACAGCCTGTCGCAGATCGCGGTCCTCGAGACCCTGCTGGTCCTCGGCATGATCATGGGGCTGGTGATCGGTGTCGCCGCCTTCCTGGTCGCCGTCTCGGACCGGGCCGTCGAACGCCGCGCCCAGGTCGCAGCGATCACGCTGATCGGGGCGCGGGCGCGCACTCTGCGCGCGGTGCAGAGCATCCAGGTGGTGCTGCCACTCGCCATCGGCCTCGTGCTGGCCCTTGTGAGCGGCAAGCTCGCCGAATCCAGTTATCTCGTCACCGGGGGCGGTGAGGTGTTCTGGGACATCGCCGGGATCCCCGTACTGGCGTGCGCCGCCCTGGGCGTGATCGTCGTCGCGACACTGGGCACGCTGCCACTGGTAGGCCGCCGCGTCGATCCGGAACTCATCCGCCGGGACTGAGACTCCCGATGCCCGCTCCGGAACAGGTTTTCGATCCTGGGCTGTCGGGTCTCGCCAGACGGTGGCTACGCCGGTGAGGTGGCGGCTGTGCCGGCCGCAGCCGGCGCAGCCGCCACCTCATCCTCGCGCCTCGCTCACGTCAGTGCGAATGACCACTCGAAGCCGGTGCCGGGCCTGCGTTCTTGACCGTGAGGGGCAGCAATTTCTTGCCCGTCGGGCCGATCTGGATGTGGGTGTCCATCTGCGGGCAGACGCCGCAGTCGAAGCACGGGGTCCAGCGGCAGTCCTCGACCTCGGTCTCGTCGAGGGCGTCCTGCCAGTCCTCCCAGAGCCAGTCCTTGTCGAGGCCGGAGTCGAGGTGGTCCCAGGGCAGGACCTCCTCGTAGGTGCGCTCGCGGGTGGTGTACCAGTCGACGTCGACGCCGAAGGGCTCCAGCGCCTTGTCGGCGCACGCCATCCAGCGGTCGTACGAGAAGTGCTCGCGCCAGCCGTCGAAGCGGCCGCCGTCGTCGTACACCGCGCGGATGACCGCGCCGATGCGGCGGTCACCGCGGGAGAGCAGGCCCTCGACGATGCCGGGCTTGCCGTCGTGGTAGCGGAAGCCGATCGAGCGGCCGTACTTCTTGTCGCCGCGGATCTTGTCGCGCAGCTTCGCGAGACGGGCGTCCGTCTCCTCCGCCGACAGCTGCGGCGCCCACTGGAACGGGGTGTGCGGCTTGGGGACGAAGCCGCCGATCGAGACCGTGCAGCGGATGTCGTTCGAACCCGAGACCTCGCGGCCCTTCTGGATCACGTGCGTCGCCATGTCGGCGATCTGCAGGACGTCGTCGTCGGTCTCCGTGGGCAGGCCGCACATGAAGTACAGCTTCACCTGGCGCCAGCCGTTGCCGTAGGCGGTGGCCACGGTCCGGATCAGGTCCTCCTCGGAGACCATCTTGTTGATGACCTTCCGCATGCGCTCGGAGCCGCCCTCGGGGGCGAAGGTCAGACCGGAACGGCGGCCGTTCCTGGTCAGCTCGTTCGCCAGGTCGACGTTGAAGGCGTCGACGCGGGTGGACGGGAGCGAGAGGCCGATCTTGTCGTCGGTGTAGCGGTCCGCCAGGCCCTTGGCGATGTCACCGATCTCCGAGTGGTCCGCGGACGACAGGGAGAGCAGGCCCACCTCCTCGAAGCCGGTCGCCTTCAGGCCCTTGTCGACCATGTCGCCGATGCCGGTGATCGAGCGCTCGCGCACCGGGCGGGTGATCATGCCGGCCTGGCAGAAGCGGCAGCCGCGGGTGCAGCCGCGGAAGATCTCGACCGACATCCGCTCGTGGACCGTCTCCGCCAGCGGCACCAGCGGCTGCTTCGGGTACGGCCACTCGTCCAGGTCCATCACCGTGTGCTTGGAGACGCGCCACGGGACACCGGAACGGTTCGGGACGACGCGGGCGATCCGGCCGTCGGGCAGGTACTCGACGTCGTAGAACGCCGGGATGTACACCGCGCCGGTCTTGGCCAGGCGGAGCAGGACCTCCTCGCGGCCGCCGGGGCGGCCCTCCGCCTTCCACTCGCGGATGATCCGCGTCATGTCGAGGACGGCCTGCTCGCCGTCGCCGATGATCGCCGCGTCGATGAAGTCGGCGATCGGCTCCGGGTTGAAGGCCGCGTGGCCGCCGGCCAGGACGATCGGGTCGTCGACCGTGCGGTCCTTGGACTCCAGCGGGATGCCCGCCAGGTCCAGGGCGGTGAGCATGTTGGTGTAGCCCAGCTCCGTGGAGAAGCTGAGGCCGAACACGTCGAAGGCCTTCACCGGGCGGTGGCTGTCCACCGTGAACTGCGGGACGCCGTGCTCACGCATCAGCGCCTCCAGGTCCGGCCACACGCTGTACGTGCGCTCGGCGAGGACGCCCTCCTGCTCGTTGAGGACCTCGTAGAGGATCATGACGCCCTGGTTGGGCAGTCCGACCTCGTAGGCGTCCGGGTACATGAGCGCCCAGCGGACGTCGCACTCGTCCCAGCGCTTGACGGTGGAGTTGAGCTCACCGCCGACGTACTGGATCGGCTTCTGCACGTGCGGGAGCAGAGCTTCGAGCTGCGGGAAAACCGACTCGACAGGCATCTCGCGAACCTTCATGAGCTGACAGGGGTGACCATTCAGCGTAACCCGCCCGACGGACTCCCCCGTACGCTCAGCCGGGCGACGACGAACCGATCTTCTTCCACAGGCCGGGCAGGTCCTCCTCGGTCCTCGCCGCCCGGGCCTCCTGCCTGCCGTGCAGCAGGCCGTACGTGAACGTGTCCTCCCCCGCCGCGTGGGCCACCGCGGACAGCTCGCGGAGGGTGTGGCGGGCCATGACGCTGTCCTGGTGCTCCCCGAGAAGGCTGGTCAGGGACTTCATGGACTTGGCCAGGGAGCGGGCGGGACCGCCGAGGGCGGGGGTGGCGGCCTCGGCGGCGTAGCGGGTGCGCTTGGCCTTCTTGCGGGCCTCGTGCAGGGCGTGGTCGCGGTCCTCGCCGGGCGGCAGCTCCATCGACTGCTCCACCAGGCCGGAGACCTTCGCCAGATCCTTGCGTACGGCCTTGCCGAGCGCCTTGCGCGGCTTCTTGCCGCCCGCCTTGCGCAGGGGCGGGTCGGCGAGGAGCCGGTCCAGGCCGTCCAGCAGGGTGAGGTAGCGGCGGGAGTCGAGGACCCCGGTCAGGTGGCTGTGGGCGCCGCGGTGGCGGGCTTCCGCCCAGCCGGTGAGCCGTTCTCGGACGGGCCCGGTGACCAGGGCCGGGGGGACGGCGTCGAGGGCCTTCGTGAGGCGGTCGGCGAGCACCTCCTGGTCGCGGTCGATGCCCAGCTCGCCCGCGAGCCACTTCAGCTCGGCGACGAGGGGATCGGTGGCACCGCGGTCGAGGACGTTGCGGAAGGTGCGCAGGGTGCTGCGGGCACGGCGGGTGGCGACCCGCATGCGGTGCACGGAGTCGGGCACGTCCCGGCGGACGGCGGGGTCGAGTTCGACCAGCGCGTCCCGCTGGGCGCGGAGGTAGGCGAGGACGTGGTCGCCGGCGGTGACCGGCTGTGCCGACTTCGTCCTCCGGCGGCGGCGGGGGGCGGTCTGGTCCAGGGCGCGGGCCAGTTTCGACGGTGACCTGGAGGGGCGCACGCCCGACTTGCGCAGTCGTTTCTCCACCTGGTCGAGGAAGGCGGGGTCGCCGTCGTCGGCGAGTTCCACCTCGATCTCGGTCCACTGGGCGGCTCCGCCCTTGCCGTTGAGCCGCTCGGCGGTGACGGTGTCGACGCTCGCCTCGGCGAGCAGGGTGCCGTCGGCGTCGACCAGGTGGCGCACGTCGCGGGCGGAGCGCAGCCGGACGAGGGGGATCAGCTCGTCGTCGCGGACGCGGGAGCGGACGAGGGCGGCGATCTCGTCGGGGACGGTGTCGGAGAGGGGGGCCCGGATCTCGTCGCGGACGCCGGGTGCGACCGGGAACTTTAGGTGCCAGCCGGCGTCGGCGCCCCCGGTGCGGCGGCGCAGGGTGAGCGAGGCGGTGGCCAGGCGTTCGTCGACGGTGTCGTAGTAGGTGGCGTCGAGGTCGACCACGCCCTTGTCCAGGACGGACGCCACCCCGCCGACGCCGGTCAGGTCGGGCAGCCCGCTGTCGTCGGATTCGTACTTGCGCTCGATCTCGCGTTTCTCGTCCGCCATGGCTCGAATCTAGTGTCCGGGGCGCCGTTTCGGCAGAGGGCATCGGCGCCGGTCAGGCCCGGGTACCCGTCCCGGGGACGGATACCCGCGGCCGTACGCGTCCCGCCGGCGCCGGGCGGCCCGGGTCCTACGCCGACATCGGCCGCTGCACCTTGATCGACTGCAGGAGTCCGACCGCCACCCACACCGCGAACATCGACGAGCCGCCGTACGACACGAAGGGCAGGGGGAGACCGGTGACCGGCATGATGCCGAGGGTCATGCCGATGTTCTCGAAGGACTGGAAGGCGAACCAGGCGACGATCCCGGCGGCGACGGTCGTCCCGTACAGCTCGGTCGAGTCACGTGCTATCCGGCAGGCGCGCCAGAGGACGACCCCGAGCAGGAAGATGATCAGGCCCGCGCCGAGGAAGCCCAGCTCCTCCCCCGCGACCGTGAAGACGAAGTCCGTCTGCTGCTCGGGCACGAACTGGCCGGTGGTCTGCGAGCCGTGGAAGAGGCCCGCTCCGGTCAGGCCGCCGGAGCCGATGGCGATACGGGCCTGGTTGGTGTTGTAGCCGACGCCGGCCGGGTCGAGGTCGGGGTTGGCGAAGGCCGCGAAGCGGTTGATCTGGTACTCGTCCAGGATGTGCAGCTGCCAGATGGCGACGCAGCCGATCACGCCGGCGATGAGCAGGCCGAAGACCCAGCGGTTGGAGGCGCCGGAGGCGAGCAGCACCCCGAGGATGATCGCCACCATGGCCAGCACCGACCCGAGGTCGGGCATGAGCAGCAGGATGAGGATCGGGACGGCGGCCAGGCACAGGGCCTGGAACACGGTCCGGTGATCGGGGTACGGCTTGTCGCCCGCGTCCACCCGCGCGGCGAGCAGCATCGCCATGCCCAGGATGATCGTCACCTTGAGGAATTCGGCGGGCTGGAGCGAGAAGCCGCCGATGACGAGCCAGTTGCGCTGACCGTTGATCGTGGCGCCGAGCGGGGTGAGGACCACCAGGGCGAGGGCCACCGACAGGCCGTAGAGGACGGGCACGGCGTTGCGCAGGGCGCGGTGGCCGAGCCAGAGCGTGCCGATCATCAGGGCGATGCCGATGCCGAGGTTCATCAGGTGGCGGACCAGGAAGAAGTACGGGTCGCCCTGGTTGAGCTCGGTGCGGTTGCGGGTGGCGGAGTAGACGAGCAGCGAGCCCATCAGGGACAGGGCGGTGGCCGCGAACAGGATCGGCCAGTCCAGGCGGCGGGCGAGCGAGTCGCGGGCGAAGATCCTGGTCCAGCCGGCCCGCTCGGGGCCGTACCCGGAGACGGAGAAGCTGTTCGCGCCGGTCATGAGGGCATCCTCCGGCTTCCCCTCCGGCGAGGCCGCCTGCGGGTGTCACGGTTGCGCGTGGTGGGTGAGGGTGTGGTGGCCGGCTGCTGGTCGTCGCCGTTGGTCGTGTTGTCCTTCTGGGCGGCCTCGACGTCCTTGGCCGGGTCGCCCTTGACCTTGGGGTTGACGATGGTGCCGTCCGTGCGGACCTTGGGCAGGCCCTTCTGCGGCTCGGGCAGCAGCGCCCTCTTGTTGTCGACGGAGCCGTCGCCGTTGACGCCGTAGAGCGCGCTGTAGATGTTGCGCACGGCCTCACCGGAGGCACCGGAACCCGTACCGGCCTGGGCGATCGTCATGATCACCGTGTAGTCCTTGGAGTACGTGGCAAGCCAGGAGGTGGTCTGCTTGCCGTAGACCTCGGCGGTACCGGTCTTGCCGTGCAGGGCGATCTTGTCCTGCGGCCAGCCGCCGAACTTCCAGGCGGCCGTACCGCGGGTGATGACGCCCGCGAAGGCGTCGTTCATGCCCTTGAGGGTGGCCTGGCTGACCGGCAGCTTGCCGTTCTTCTTCGGCTTGATCGGCGTGACGGTCCGGCCGTCGGCGCTGATGATCGCCTTGCCGATGGTCGGCTGGTACATCGTGCCGCCGTTGGCGACGGCGCCGTAGATCACGGCCTCCTGGATCGGCGTGACGAGGGTGTCGCCCTGGCCGATGGAGTAGTTGATCTCGTCACCCTCGCGCATCTTGTTGCCTTCGAGGCAGTTCTCGTACGCGATCTTCTCCACGTAGGTGCCGTCCTTCTTGCCGGACTTGCACCAGGCGTCCTTGTTGGCCTTCCAGTAGTCGAGCTTCCACTGGCGGTCGGGGACGCGGCCGGTGACCTCGTTGGGCAGGTCGATGCCGGTCTCCTTGCCGAGGCCGAACTGGTGGGCGGTCTTGAAGAACCAGTCCTTGGGCTGCCCCTTCTTGGGGTTGATGCCGCCGTCCCTCTTCCACTCCCGGTCGGCGAGGCCGTAGAAGACGGTGTCGCAGGAGACCTCGAGCGCCCGGCCGAGCGAGATCGGGCCGAAGCTCTCCCCCTCGAAGTTCTTGAAGACCTGGCCGCCGACGGAGTAGGAGCTGGTGCAGGGGTAGCCGCCGTCCCAGACGTAGCCCGCCTGGACCGCGGCGGCCGTGGAGACCACCTTGAACGTCGAGCCCGGGGCCGCCTGACCCTGTATGGCCCTGTTGAGCAGCGGGTAGTCCGAGTTCTTGCCGGTGAGGGCCTTGTAGTCCTTGGCGGAGATGCCGCCGACCCAGACGTTCGGGTCGTAGGTGGGCGCGGAGGCCATCGCGACGATCCGGCCGGTCTTGGCCTCCATGACCACGACGGCGCCGGAGTCGGCCTTGTAGTTCTCGCCGGTGATCTTGTCGAACTGCTGGCGGGCGACCTTCATCGCCTTGTCCAGTTCGTACTCGGCGACGCGCTGCACCCGGGAGTCGATGCTGGTGACCAGGTTGGAACCGGCCTCGGCCGCGTCCGACTTGGCCTTGCCGATGACCCGGCCGAGGTTGTCCACCTCGTAGCGGGTCACGCCGGCCTTGCCGCGCAGCACCTTGTCGTAGGTGCGCTCGATGCCCGAGCGGCCGACCATGTCGGAGCGCAGGTAGGGCGAGTCGGTGTCCTTGGCCTTCTGGATCTCGGCGTCGGTGACGGGCGAGAGGTAGCCCAGCACCTGGGCGGAGTTGGACTTGCCGGGGCCCGCGTAGCGGCGCACGGCCTCGGGCTCGGCGGTGATGCCGGGGAAGTCCTCGGAGCGCTCGCGGATCTGCAGGGCCTGCCGGGCCGTCGCCTCGTCGGTGATCGGGATCGGTTGGTAGGGCGAGCCGTTCCAGCAGGGCTGGGGGGTCTTGGAGTCGCACAGCCGGACCTTCTGCATGACGTCCTGCGGCTTCATGCCGAGGACGCCGGCCAGCTTGGTCAGGACGGCCTTGCCGTCGTCCTTCTGCTTGAGCAGGTCGGTGCGGGAGGCGGAGACGACCAGGCGGGTCTCGTTGTCCGCGAGGGGGACGCCCCGGGCGTCCAGGATGTCGCCGCGCACGGCGGGGTCGACGACCTGCTGGACGTGGTTGCCGGACGCCTCCTTCTGGTACGAGGCGCCCTCACGGATCTGGAGGTACCACAACCGGCCGCCGAGCGTGCCGAGGAGGGAGAGGACGAGAATCTGGATCACGACGAGCCGGATCTGGACCCGTGGGGTCCGGCCGGTCTCGGGGATGTTGGTCACTGCGGCTGTCTCCCCCTCTCAGTGCGCGGATGTCTGCGCGCGGAATGCCTGTGCGTGCACTGCCTCTGCTTGCCCTGCCTGCGCATGTCCTGCGCGTCGTGCGTGCGTGCGAGCCGCCTGCGTGTGTACGCATGATGAACGACCGGCCTGTGCGCCCCGGTTCCGCGGCATCTGCCCCGTTCGGGTGAACTCCCCCGCCTTCACAGCCGCTTGACCCCCTTGATGCGGCCGACCCGGGTGGAGCGGGTGCGCGCCTTGGCCTTCAGGGCGCCGAGGCCGCCGCGCTGGCTGCCGATGCGCAGGCCGGTGCCGGAGGAGAGCCAGCCGGAGGAGATGTCACCGGCCTTGGCCGCGGGGCTGCTCTCGGTGAGCGGATCGTTGTCGGCCTTGCGGGCGAGCCACATGATCCCGGGGACCACGAACGGGGCGAGCAGCAGGTCGTACAGGGCGGCGGAGATCAGCAGGCCGGTCAGGCCGACGTGGCGGGCGGCGGTGTCGCCGACCAGGGCGCCGACACCGGCGTACAGCAGGGTGGAACCGACGGCGGCGGCGACCACGACGGCCATGGGCCCGGTCGCGGACTTCAGCCGGCCGCTCTCCGGTTTGACGAGCCCGGCGAGGTAACCGATGACGCACAGCACGAGGGCGTAGCGGCCGGCTGCGTGATCGGCGGGCGGGGCCAGGTCGGCGAGCAGTCCGGCGCCGAAGCCGACGAGGGCGCCGCCGACATGGCCGTACACCATCGCGAGGCCGAGGACGGTGAGCAGCAGCAGGTCGGGCACGGCGCCCGGCAGGTGCAGCCGGGCGAGGACGCTCACCTGGATGACCAGGGCGACGACGACCAGCGCGGAGGAGAGCAGGATCCGGTTGACACGCATGGGGATTCAGCTCCTACTGCTGCTGGTCGGTCGTGTTGGCGTCGGCCGACGGGGTCACCGTGACGGTCACCGTCGGCGTCGGCGTGGGCTTGGGGTGGGCCGGGAGCACGGTGTCCCGCGGGTCCTTCTTCGGGGCCTCGACGACCACGCCGACGACGTCCAGCTTGGTGAAGCTGACGTACGGCGTGACGTAGAGGGTGCGGGTGAGGCCGCCGCCCGAGGGGTCGACGCGGGAGATCACGCCGACCGGGACGCCGGGCACGAACGGCTTGTCGGCCTGCGAGCCGAACGTGATGAGCCGGTCGCCCTTCTTCACCTCCGCCTTGCCGTTGAGCAGTTCCACGCGCAGCGGGCGGTCGCCCTGACCGGAGGCGAAGCCGAGTTCGTCGCTGCCCTCCATGCGGGTGCCGACGGTGAAGTCGGGGTCGTTGGCGAGGAGCACCGTGGCGGTGTCCGGGCCGACGGTGGTGACGCGGCCGACCAGCCCGTCGCCGTTCAGCACGGTCATGTCCCGTTTGATGCCGTCGTTGGCGCCCGCGTCGATGGTGATGGTCCAGGAGAAGCCCTGTGCCGAGCCGATGGCGATGACCTGGGCGCCCTTGATGCCGTACTGGCCCTCGCCGGCGATCTTCAGCATCTTGTCGAGCTGTGCCAGGCGGCTGCGGTTGCGGTCGTCGCTGCCGAGCTTCGCCTTGAGGGCCGCGTTCTCCTTCTCCAGGGCGGCGAGCCGGTCGTGCCGGCTGCCGGAGTCGCGGATGGCCGAAACGGCGTTGCCCACCGGGTCGACCGCCGAGGACAGTCCGTTCTCGACGGGTCCGAACACCGCTGCCGCGGCCTGCCGGGCTCCGTCCACCGGGGAGTTGCGGCCCCCGCGGATGTCCACCGTGATCAGCGCGAACGCGATGGCGATCAGCAGGACCAGGAGCAGCCGGCTCTCTTTCGTGTCCCTCACGTGCGGCGGCCGTGCCCTTCCTCAAGTCGGAATCGTGCGGGCCCTGGAGAACGCGAATGGTGCGGCGCAAACCGAAGCGGCCCATTTGGGGGAGCTTATGCCTCTATACCAACGATCCGCCGCACGAGAGGAGAACGTCTCGTACGGCGGAATCGAAGAGTTACGTCATCTGCGCGGCTGGGCGTCCAGGACCTGCTGCAGCGCCTCGAACTCCTCGACGCACTTGCCCGAGCCGAGCGCGACGCTGTCCAGCGGGTCCTCGGCGATGTGGATCGGCATGCCGGTCTCCCGCCGCAGCCGCTCGTCGAGCCCGCGCAGCAGTGCTCCGCCGCCGGTCAGAACGATTCCTCGGTCCATGATGTCGCCGGACAGCTCCGGCGGGCACTTGTCGAGGGTGGTCTTGACGGCGTCGACGATCGCGTTGACCGGCTCCTCGATCGCCTTGCGGACCTCGGCGGCCGAGATGACGACGGTCTTGGGCAGTCCGGAGACCAGGTCCCGGCCGCGGACCTCGGTGTGCTCGTCGCTGTCGAGGTCGTACGCCGAGCCGATCGTGATCTTGATCTGCTCCGCGGTGCGCTCACCCAGGAGAAGGCTGTACTCCTTCTTGATGTACTGGATGATCGCGTTGTCGAGCTCGTCGCCGGCGACGCGGATCGACTGGGCGGTGACGATGCCGCCGAGCGAGATGACCGCGACCTCCGTGGTGCCGCCGCCGATGTCC
The DNA here is from genome assembly GCF_025642175.1 of Streptomyces albidicamelliae. NCBI lineage: Bacteria > Bacillati > Actinomycetota > Actinomycetes > Kitasatosporales > Streptomycetaceae > Streptomyces > Streptomyces albidicamelliae. The sequence continues at coordinate 3,110,923 of NZ_CP106795.1, forward strand.
ACCACCATGTTGCCGGTGGCCTCGTGGACCGGCAGGCCGGAGCCGATGGCGGCCGCCATGGGCTCCTCGATGATGTGCACCTGGCGGGCACCGGCCTGGGAGGACGCCTCGATGACGGCGCGGCGCTCGACGCCGGTGATGCCCGAGGGCACGCAGACGACGACGCGGGGCCTGGCGAGATACCGCCGCTTGTGGATCTTCAGGATGAAGTAGCGGAGCATCCGCTCGGTGATCTCGAAGTCGGCGATCACGCCGTCCTTCAGCGGGCGGACGGCGACGATGTTGCCCGGTGTACGGCCGATCATCTTCTTCGCTTCGGCGCCGACCGCGAGGATCCCGCCCGTGTTGGTGTTGATCGCCACGACGGACGGCTCGTTGAGCACGATCCCGCGACCCCTGACGTACACCAGCGTGTTGGCGGTCCCGAGGTCGACAGCCATGTCACGGCCGATGAACGACATTGAGTTCCCCATCCGGATTCATCGGGCCTTCCTGAGCATTTGAGGGCATGTCAGGTCGGCCAGGCGGGTGCTGTGACGTGAAGGCTTCCATCGTAAACGCGCCTGCACGAACACTGCGCGAGGGTCTCCGCCATTGTCACCAGATGGCGGGCCGCCCCGCTTGTGGAGACGGTCCATCGGAGGAAGGCGTTCCCCCGATCGGCAAGGCATATGCCAAAGGACGGCCGAAAACGCACGACCGTCCCTGGTCAGGTACGCGGGCTCAGCTGACGCCCGCTCAGAAAATTCAGCGAGAATTCGCCACGCGGTTCAGGCGCGGCCGGGGAAGAAGATCTTCACCTCGCGCTCGGCGGACTCCTCGGAGTCGGAGGCGTGGATCAGGTTCTCGCGGACGATCACACCGAAGTCACCGCGGATGGAACCGGGGGCGGCGGCGATCGGGTCGGTCGGGCCGGCCAGCTGGCGGACCCCCTCGATGACCCGCTCGCCCTCGGCGATCAGGGCGACGACCGGGCCGGAGGACATGAACTCGACCAGCGGCTCGTAGAACGGCTTGCCGACGTGCTCGGCGTAGTGCTGCTCCAGCGTGGCGCGGTCCAGGGTGCGCAGTTCCAGCGCGGTGATCTGCCAGCCGGCCTTGCGCTCGATCCGGCCGATGATCTCGCCGGTCAGGCCTCGACGGACGGCGTCGGGCTTGAGCAGGACGAGGGTGCGCTGCGTCACGACGTGCTCCTTTTCAGCGTGTGCGGTGGGATGAGGCTACAGGGCCGCTCCGCCTCTCCGTCACGCAGTGTCAACTTGAGCGGGGCGGTGAACCCGGACGCCGCCGGTGCGGGCCCTCGCCGGGCGCCGCCGTCGTGACCGAGAGCTGCCGCCGCCGGCCGGAGGGCCCGGCCGGCGGACGCCGTCAGGCGCCGGAGGGGGTGTTCTCGGCGGCCTGGGCCGCGAAGCGGGCCTTCGCCTCGTCGATCTTCCTGCCGTAGTGGACCGAGGCCCACCACAGGGCCGCGAAGATCACGCCCATGAAGTACATGGTCGGGACGAAGACGCCGGAGGCGACCAGGGCGATCTGCAGGACCCAGCCGAGGGCGATCCCGCCGGGCCGGGTCACCATGCCGCACAGCAGCACGCACAGCAGCATGGCGATGCCGCTGACCAGCCACACCGTCGAGGTGGACAGGTCCGGTTGCTTCATGGCGACGAGCCCGGCGAAGCCGATGACGAAGAACTCGCCGATGAGAGTCGATGAACAGAGCGTACGCACGGGAGACCTCAGCCCTTCCCCAGCAGCAGCCGGGCCTCGCCGACCGTGATGACCGAACCGGTGACCAGGACGCCACCGCCCGCGAACTCGCCCTCCTCCTCGGCCAGCGTGATCGCGGCCTCCAGGGCGTCGGGCAGCCGCGGCTCGACCTGCACCCGCTCCTCGCCGAACACCTCGACGGCGATGGCGGCGAGCTCGTCCGAGTCCATGGCGCGGTGGCTGGAGTTCTGTGTGACGACGACCTCGGCGAAGATCGGCTCGAAGGCCTCCAGCAGCCCCCGCACGTTCTTGTCGCCGCTCGCGCCGACGACCCCGATCAGCCGGGTGAAGTCGAACGCCTCCCGCACGGCCTCCGCGGTGGCCGCGGCGCCCGCCGGGTTGTGCGCGGCGTCCAGCACGACCGTGGGCGACCGTCGTACGACCTCCAGGCGGCCCGGGGAGGACACGGCGGCGAAGGCCTTGCGGACCGTGTCGAGGTCCAGCGGCTCCGCGCGCTGCGCGCCGACGCCGAAGAACGCCTCCACGGCGGCGAGGGCCACGGCCGCGTTGTGCGCCTGGTGTCCGCCGTGCAGCGGGAGGTACACCTCGGGATACTCGCCGCCGAGTCCGCGCAGGGTGAGCAGCTGCCCGCCGACGGCGACCTGCCGGGCGACGACCCCGAACTCCAGGCCCTCGCGGGCCACGGTGGCGTCCACCTCGACGGCCTTCTTCAGCAGCACCTGCGCCGCGTCCACCGGCTGCTGGGCCAGGATGACGGTCGCGTCCTGCTTGATGATGCCGCTCTTCTCGGTGGCGATCTCCGCGTGCGTCTCACCGAGGCGGTCGGTGTGGTCCAGGTCGATCGGGGTGACCACGGCGACGTCGCCGTCGATCACGTTGGTGGCGTCCCAGGAGCCGCCCATGCCGACCTCGACGACGGCGACGTCCACGGGCGCGTCCGCGAAGGCCGCGTACGCCATGCCGGTGAGCACCTCGAAGAAGGACAGCCGGTACTCCTGCTGCCCGTCCACCATCTCGACGTACGGCTTGATGTCCTGGTACGTCTCGATGAACCGCTCGGCCGAGATGGGAGCGCCGTCCAGGCTGATCCGCTCGGTGATCGACTGCACGTGGGGGCTGGTGTAGCGGCCGGTGCGCAGCTCGAAGGCGCCGAGCAGGGCCTCGATCATGCGGGCGGTGGAGGTCTTGCCGTTCGTGCCCGTGATGTGGATCGAGGGGTACGAGCGCTGCGGCTCGCCCAGGACGTCCATCAGCGCGGCGATCCTGCTGACCGAGGGCTCCAGCTTGGTCTCGCCCCAGCGGGTGGCCAGGTCCGCCTCGACCTCGCGCAGGGCCTTGTCGACCTCCGGGTCCGCCGGCCGCGCGGGAACGTCGGCCTGCGGCGGCCCGCCCTGGGTGCGCAGGGTGCGGCTGCCGGCCTCGATCACCGCGAGGTCGGGGTCGCGGTCGGTCTCGGCCTCGATCATCTCCTCGAAACTGTCGAGGGGGTCGGGAGTGTCGCTGTTGCCGGGGTGGTCGCTCACGAGGCCAGTCTACGGAGCGTGGGGGCGCTTCGCGGCGCCGGTATGGGAGGGCTTGTCTCACCGGGTCCCGACGGGGGTTCGGGGAGTCGGGGGGGCCGAGGGCGCGGGGGGGGCCGTCGGTCCGGTGCGGGGTGCGTCGTGGCTCGTCGCGCCGTTCCCCGCGCCCCTGAAGGGGGCCGCCCGGGGCTCGGCCGGCGGGTGACCGGCGTCGGCGGCGGATCCGGCGGGCCTGGACCGGCTGCCGGGCGCGGGTGCGTCGTGGCTCGTCGCGCCGTTCCCCGCGCCCCTGAAGGGGCTGCCCGGGGCTCGGCCGGCGGGTGACCGGCGTCGGCGGCGGATCCGGCGGGCCTGGACCGGCTGCCGGGCGCGGGTGCGTCGTGGCTCGTCGCGCCGTTCCCCGCGCCCCTGAAGGGGGCCGCCCGGGGCTCGGCCGGCGAGTGACCGGCGTCGGCGGCGGATCCAGCGGGCCTGGACCGGCTGCCGGGCGCGGGTGCGTCGTGGCTTGTCGCGCCGTTCCCCGCGCCCCTGAAGGGGCTGCCCGGGGCTCGGCCGGCGGGTGACCGGCGTCGGCGGCGGATCCAGCGGGCCGGGACCGGCTGCCGGGTGCGTCGTGGCTCGTCGCGCCGTTCCCCGCGCCCCTGGGTCGGCCGAGGCCCCGGCGCCTTTGAGGGGCCGGGGCCTGCTGGGCCGTGTCGCGGATTACGCCGGCGGCAGCTTGTCCAGCTGGGCCTGGATGCGGGCGATGTCCTCCTCCGCCTTGGCCAGGCGGGTGCGGATCTTGTCGACCACGTTCTCCGGAGCCTTCGCGAGGAACGCCTCGTTGCCGAGCTTGGCCGTGGCCTGGGCCTTCTCCTTCTCGGCGGCGGCCAGGTCCTTCGCGAGGCGCTTGCGCTCGGCGGCCACGTCGATGGTGCCGGAGAGGTCGAGGGCGACCTCGGCACCGGCGACCGGCAGCGTCGCCGTGGCCGTGAAGGACTCGCCCTCCGGCTGCAGGCGCAGCAGCTGGCGGATGGCGGCCTCGTGCGGGGCGAGGGCGGTGCCGTCCAGCGTCAGCCGGGCCGGGACCCGCTGGCCGGGCTGCAGGCCCTGGTCGGCGCGGAAGCGGCGGACCTCCGTGATGACCGACTGGAGGGTCTCGATCTCGCGCTCGGCGCCGCTGTCACGGAAGCCGCTGTCGGCCGGCCACTCGGCGATGACGACCGACTCGCCGCCGGTCAGCGTCGTCCAGAGCGTCTCCGTGACGAACGGCACGACCGGGTGCAGCAGCTTGAGGGTGACGTCCAGGACCTCGCCGAGGACCCGCTTGCTGACCTCGGCCGGCTCGCCGCCCGCCTGGAAGACGGTCTTCGACAGCTCGACGTACCAGTCGAAGACCTCGTCCCACGCGAAGTGGAAGAGGGCGTCGGACAGCTTCGCGAACTGGAAGTCCTCGTACAGGGCGTCGACCTCGGCGACCACCGAGTTCAGCCGGGACAGGATCCAGCGGTCCGTCGCCGACATCCTCGACGGCTCCGGCAGCGGTCCCTCGACCGTGGCGCCGTTCATCAGCGCGAAACGGGTGGCGTTCCAGATCTTGTTGGCGAAGTTGCGCGAACCCTGGACCCAGTCCTCGCCGATCGGGACGTCGACACCGGGGTTGGCGCCGCGGGCCAGCGTGAACCGGAGGGCGTCGGAGCCGTACTTGTCCATCCAGTCCAGCGGGTTGACCGCGTTGCCGAAGGACTTCGACATCTTCTTGCCGAACTGGTCGCGGACCATGCCGTGCAGCGCGATGGTGTGGAACGGCGGGGTGCCGTCCATCGCGTAGAGGCCGAACATCATCATCCGGGCGACCCAGAAGAAGAGGATGTCGTAGCCGGTGACCAGGACGGAGTTCGGGTAGAACTTCGCGAGCGACTCGGTCTGTTCGGGCCAGCCGAGGGTGGAGAACGGCCACAGGCCGGAGGAGAACCAGGTGTCGAGGACGTCGGTGTCCTGCTTCCAGCCGTCCGCCTCGGTGCCGGGGGGCTCCTCGTCGGGGCCGACGCAGACGACCTCGCCGTCCGGGCCGTACCAGACCGGGATGCGGTGGCCCCACCACAACTGCCGCGAGATGCACCAGTCGTGGAGGTTGTCGACCCAGTCGAAGTACCGCTTCTCCATCTCCTGCGGGTGGATCTTGACCTTGCCGTCGCGGACGGCGTCGCCGGCCGCCTTCGCCAGCGGGCCGACCTTGACCCACCACTGCATGGACAGGCGCGGCTCGATGGTGGTCTTGCAGCGCGAGCAGTGGCCGACGGAGTGGACGTAGGGCCGCTTCTCGGCGACGATCCGGCCCTCGGCGCGCAGCGCGGCGACGATGGCGGAGCGGGCCTCCAGGCGGTCCATGCCCTGGAAGGGGCCGTGGACGGTGATGACGGCGTGCTCGTCCATCACCGTGATGGACGGCAGGTCGTGCCGCTGGCCGATCTCGAAGTCGTTCGGGTCGTGGGCCGGGGTCACCTTGACGGCGCCGGTGCCGAACTCCGGGTCGACGTGCGTGTCGGCGACGACCGGGATGGAGCGGTCGGTCAGCGGGAGCCTGATGAGCTTGCCGATCAGGTGCCGGTAGCGCTCGTCGTCGGGGTGGACGGCGACGGCGGTGTCGCCGAGCATCGTCTCGGCGCGGGTGGTGGCGACGACGATGGTGTCGTCCCCCTCGCCGTACTTCATGGAGACGAGCTCGCCGTCGTCGTCCTGGTACTCGACCTCGATGTCCGAGATGGCCGTCAGACAGCGCGGGCACCAGTTGATGATGCGCTCGGCGCGGTAGATCAGCTCGTCGTCGTAGAGGCGCTTGAAGATGGTCTGGACGGCCTGGGAGAGGCCCTCGTCCATGGTGAAGCGCTCGCGGGACCAGGCGACGCCGTCGCCCAGGCGGCGCATCTGGCCGCTGATCTGGCCGCCGGACTCGGCCTTCCACTGCCAGACGCGCTCGACGAACGCCTCGCGGCCGAGGTCGTGCCGGGACTTGCCCTCCTTGCCCAGCTCGCGCTCGACGACGTTCTGCGTGGCGATGCCGGCGTGGTCCATGCCCGGCTGCCACAGCGTCTCGTGGCCCTGCATGCGCTTGCGGCGGGTCAGGGCGTCGATGAGCGTGTGCTCGAAGGCGTGCCCGAGGTGCAGGCTGCCGGTGACGTTCGGCGGCGGGATGACGACCGTGTACGGCGGCTTGTCGCTCTTCGCGTCCGCCTCGAAGTAACCGCGCTCTACCCAGCGCTCGTACAGCGGCCCCTCTACATCGGCCGGCGCGTACTGGGTCGGCAGTTCGGAGTCGGGCGCGGGTGGCTGCTGATGAGCGTTCTCGGTCACGGGGGTCAGTTTAGAGGTGTCACGGCGTGGTCCCGAAACACGTTTGTTCTGTAACGGTGCGGCCCCCGGTGCCGTGCGTTTTCCGGGCCTGGGCCAGGATGTCAGGAACACATAAGCATCTGGAGGGGAACCCAGTAATGAGCAGCAACCAGCCGGGCCCGTACGGCCAGCAGCCCCAGCAGCCGGGTCCGTACGGCCAGCCGGGCCCTTACGGCCAGCAGCCGCAGGCTCAGCAGCCCGGCTACGGCTACCCCCAGCAGGCTCCGGCGGCTCCGCCGCAGCCGGGTTACGGCTACCCGCAGCAGGGTGTGCCGCAGCAGCAGGCGCCGTACGGCATGCCCCAGGCGCCGCAGCCGGCCGGCGGGAAGAAGAAGACGGGCCTGATCATCGGCGCGGTGGCCGTGGTGGCGGCCGTCGCGGTGGGCGCGTACTTCGTGCTCGGCGGCAGCGGTAGCAGTGACGTCGCGGACGACGGCCCCCACAAGCTGACGACTCCGGCGACGGTGCTGACGGAGTACAAGAAGTCCAAGAGCGACAGCGGCTCCATGACGGCCAAGGACCTGAAGGACGCCGAGAAGTGGGGCGTGCAGGACCCGCACGACGTCAGCGCCACCTACGCGTCCGGGGACCCCGACAACCCGCTGAGCAAGAAGGGGATCAACTTCGGCGGCGTCTACGGCACGATCGACGACCCCGGCAAGACCGTGGACGCGATGTTCGCGTACATGAAGAGCGAGTCCCAGAAGGACAGCGACAGCGGGGCCTCCCTGAAGGGCGAGCCGACCGCGTACACGCCGGACGGGCTCGACGGTGCGGTCCTCAAGTGCCAGCAGGCCTCCGCTCCCACCGGCACGAGCAGCGGCGGCCCGAAGGACGTGACGATGACCATCTGCATCTGGGGCGACCACAGCACCCTCGGGTTCGTCATGCCGATGGACTTCGCGAGCCTGGTGGCCGGCCGGAGCAGCGACCCGGCGACGGACGCCGCGCTCGTCGCCAAGTTCCGCAACGAGGTCCGCGTCAAGGCCTGACCTTGCCGCAGGACACGCGAAGGGGCCCCGGTCGGTGACCGGGGCCCCTTCGCGTGTGTCGGTGCGCCTACGCCGTCTTCTGCTCCCCGGAGCCCCGGCCGCGGGCGTCGCGGGGGATCAGGGTGGGGTTGACGTTGGAGAGGACCACGTCGGCCGTGATGACCACGCGGGCCACGTCCTTGCGGGACGGGACCTCGTACATCACACCCTGGAGGACCTCCTCCATGATGGCGCGCAGGCCGCGGGCGCCGGTCTGGCGGAGGATGGCCTGGTCGGCGATGGCCTCCAGGGCCTCGCGCTCGAAGTCCAGCTCCACGCCGTCGAGTTCGAAGAGGCGCTGGTACTGCTTGACCAGGGCGTTGCGGGGCTCCACGAGGATCTGCAGCAGGGCCTCGCGGTCCAGGTTGTGGACCGAGGTGATGACCGGGAGGCGGCCGATGAACTCGGGGATCATGCCGAACTTGACCAGGTCCTCCGGCATGACGTCCTCGAAGACGTCCTTGGCCTCCAGCTCGCGCTTGGAGAGGATCGTCGCGCCGAAACCGATGCCCTTGGCGCCGGCCCGCGCCTCGATGATCTTCTCCAGGCCCGCGAAGGCACCGCCCACGATGAACAGGACGTTCGTCGTGTCGATCTGGATGAACTCCTGGTGCGGGTGCTTGCGGCCGCCCTGGGGCGGCACCGAGGCCGTGGTGCCCTCGAGGATCTTCAGCAGGGCCTGCTGGACGCCCTCGCCGGAGACGTCCCGGGTGATCGACGGGTTCTCGCTCTTGCGGGCGACCTTGTCGATCTCGTCGATGTAGATGATCCCGGTCTCGGCCTTCTTGACGTCGTAGTCCGCGGCCTGGATCAGCTTCAGGAGGATGTTCTCGACGTCCTCGCCGACGTAGCCCGCCTCGGTGAGCGCCGTGGCGTCGGCGATCGCGAACGGGACGTTCAGCATGCGCGCGAGCGTCTGCGCGAGGAGCGTCTTGCCGGAGCCCGTGGGCCCCAGCAGCAGGATGTTGGACTTCGCCAGCTCGATGGCGTCGTCACGGCCGCTCGCGCCGCCGTTCTCGCCTGCCTGGACCCGCTTGTAGTGGTTGTACACCGCGACGGAAAGCGCCTTCTTGGCCGCTTCCTGGCCGACCACGTAGCCCTCGAGGAACTCGTAGATCTCGCGAGGCTTGGGCAGTTCCTCCCAGCGGACCTCGCTGGTCTCCGCGAGTTCTTCCTCGATGATCTCGTTGCAGAGATCGATGCACTCGTCGCAGATGTACACACCGGGCCCTGCGATGAGCTTCTTGACCTGCTTCTGGCTCTTGCCGCAGAACGAGCACTTGAGCAGATCGCCGCCGTCACCGATGCGTGCCACGGTGTGCTTCCCCTTCGCCTGGGAGACGCCTGGACGTTACGAGTCCAGCGGCTCCTGGTGCTGCCTTATGTCCGACGGTACCTTGCCGGGCCCGGTGTTCGGGCCCCCCTTGGCAGGGTTCACTTTGACGTGCACGGTGCCAAGAGGGGCGGAGAGCGTACCTCTCCGGGTCAGCGGACCTCGGAGTTGTTCAGCTTGCGGGTGGAGATGATCTGGTCGACGAGGCCGTACTGCAGCGCCTCCTCGGCCGTGAGGATCTTGTCGCGCTCGATGTCCTCGCGGATCTTCTCGAGCGGCTGGTTCGAGTGCTTGGCCAGCATCTGCTCCAGCTGGTCACGCATCCGGGTGAACTCCTTCGCGATGATCTCCAGGTCGGAGAGCTGACCGCGGCCGGTGGAGCCCGCCGGCTGGTGGATCAGGACGCGGGAGTTCGGCAGCGCCATGCGCTTGCCGGGGGTGCCGGCGGCCAGCAGGATCGCCGCCGCGGAGGCCGCTTGGCCCATGCAGACCGTCTGGATGTCCGGCTTCACGAACTGCATCGTGTCGTAGATCGCCGTGAGGGCGGTCATGTCGCCACCGGGGCTGTTGATGTAGATCGAGATGTCCCGGTCCGGGTCCATCGACTCCAGGCACAGCAGCTGCGCCATGACGTCGTTGGCCGAGGCGTCGTCGATCTGGACGCCCAGGAAGATCACGCGCTCCTCGAAGAGCTTCGCGTACGGGTCGTACTCGCGGATGCCCTGGGAGGTGCGCTCGACGAAGCGCGGGATGACGTAGCGGCTGTCGGGGCGGGGCCCTTCGTACATGCCGCTGGCGGCGCCGTGGAAGTTGCTCATGGGGTGTTCACCGTCCTGGTGGCGTTCTGGGGGCTGGGGTCTCGGCGGTGCGTGGCGTGGCCTGGCCGGTCAGGCACCGGTGCCGCCGCCTCCCGGAACACCCGAGGCGTGCGTGATGATCTCGTCAATGAGACCGTACTCCTTGGCCTCTTCCGGGGTGAACCAGCGGTCGCGGTCGCCGTCGCGGATGATCGCCTCGACCGTCTGGCCGGAGTGCTGCGCGGTCAGCTCGGACATGCGCTTCTTGGTGCGCAGCAGGTACTCGGCCTGGATCTTGATGTCCGAGACGGTACCGCCGAGGCCCGCGGAGCCCTGGTGCATCATGATGTCCGCGTGCGGCAGCGCGAAGCGCTTGCCCGCGGCGCCACCGGTGAGCAGGAACTGGCCCATCGAGGCCGCCATGCCCATGGCGATGGTGACCACGTCGTTCGGGATGTACTGCATGGTGTCGTAGATCGCCATGCCGGCCGTCACCGAGCCGCCGGGGCTGTTGATGTAGAGGTAGATGTCCTTGTCCGGGTCGGCGGCAAGGAGCAGCAGCTGTGCGGTGATCTTGTTGGCGATGTCGTCGTCAACCTGCTGGCCGAGGAAGATGATCCGCTCGTTGAGCAGCCGGTTGTAGACCTGGTCGCCGAGGCCACCACCGATGGAAGGCTCGCCGGCGGCTGAAGGCATCAGATTCGTCACGTATCCACCTGCTCGTCTTACGACGGCGCCGGGCCGTCTCACGTCGTCCTGCCGGAGGCTTGGCTGGGGGTTTCAGGAGACTCCCCTGCCCCCGTACTCATGGACCCTAACGCGCGGGTCCCTTCGGGGAATCCCGGAGATGGGAGTGTTCGCCGGGGGCGTAGCGAAGGGCTCCGTGTGGGGGCCGCGTGCGGTTCCGGGGGGTGTGGCGCTTTCGCGTCGCCGGTCCGCGGGCCGATCGTGGCCGGTCCCGGCGCCCGCGGCCGGGCCGCGCGGTCGTACGGGGCCCGCGTACGCGTGGGGGCCCGCGCCCCCCAAGGGGCCTCCGCGCCCCGGGGACGGCACAGGCCCCCGGGGTGCACCCCGGGGGCCTGCGTACGCGCTTCAGGGGCGCCGCGGGGCCGCTCAGCCCTCGGCGTTCTCCTCGGAGGTCTCCGACGCCTCGGCGGCCTCGGTCTCCTCCTCCTCGTCGTCCAGGTCGACGATCTCGCCGTTGGTGTCCTTCACCGTGGCGGCCTCGACCACGACGGCCAGGGCCTTGCCGCGGGCGACCTCGCCGACGAGGAGCGGCACCTGGCCACCCTCGACGACGGCCTGGGCGAACTGGTCGGGGGACATGCCGGAGGAGGCCGCACGCCGCATGAGGTGCTCGGTGAGCTCCTCCTGGTTGACGTTGAGGTTCTCCTTCTTGACCAGCTCGTCGAGGACGAACTGGGTCTTGATGCCCTTGACCGCGGCCTCACGGGTCTCGGTCTCGAACTCCTCGGCGGTCTTGCCCTGGATCTCCAGGTACTTGTCGAGGTCCAGACCCATCTGGCCGAGCTGGTGGTGCTCCAGGTTGTGCTTGCGGGTGTTGACCTCGTCCTCGAGCAGCTTCTCGGGGACCGGGACCTCGACCAGCTCGAGGAGCTTCTCCAGGACGCGCTCCTGGGCCTGGGTGGCCTGGTCGAACTGCTTCATGTTCGCGAGGCGCTTGCGGCTGTCGGCCCGGAGCTCGTCCAGCGTGTCGAACTCGGAGGCGAGCTGCGCGAACTCGTCGTCCAGCGCGGGCAGTTCGCGGGCGGCGACCTGGGACACCTTGACGGAGACCTCGGCCTCCTTGCCCGCGGCGGAGCCGCCCTTGAGCTCGGAGGTGAAGGTGGCCTCGCCACCGGCCTCCAGGCCCTTCACGGCGTCGTCGATGCCGTCGAGCAGCTCACCGGAACCGATGGTGTAGGAGACACCCTCGGCGATGCCGTCCTCGAGGACCTCGCCGTCGACCTTGGCCTGCAGGTCGATGGTGACGACGTCGCCGTCCTCGGCCGCACGCTCGACCGGGGAGGTGGAGGCGAAGCGCTCGCGCAGCTGCTCGACCGACTTCTCCACGTCCTCGTCGGTGACCTCGACGGCGTCGACCTCGACCTCGATGCCCGAGTAGTCCGGGATCTCCAGGGCGGGGCGCACGTCGACCTCGGCGGTGAAGTTCAGCGTCTCGCCGTCCTTCAGCTCCGTGATGTCGACCTCGGGCTGGCCCAGCGGGCTCAGCTCGGCCTCGTTGACCGCCTCGGTGTAGAACTTCGGGAGCGCGTCGTTGACCGCCTCCTCCAGGACCGCACCGCGGCCGAACCGCTGGTCGATGACGCGGGCCGGGATCTTGCCCTTGCGGAAGCCCTTCACCGTGACCTGCTGGTTGATCTTCTTGTACGCCGCGTCGAGGCTGTCCTTGAGCTCCTCGAAGGGCACCTCGACAGTGAGCCGAACCCGGGTCGGGTTCAGGGTCTCCACGGCGCTCTTCACGGTTCGGTCTCCTTGTGGCTGACTTCTTGGTTTCTGCCGGAGCCAGACTGGTCCGGCGGATTTCGCCGCCCGGAGGAGTTCGTAGGCCGAGTGGGCCGGGACACACGGGCGCGCAGCTTGCATAGTAACCGCAGCCGGTCAGCGCCCCAAAAGGCGATCTTCGCGACGTACGCGAGGCAATGGTCGGGGTGGCGGGATTTGAACCCACGGCCTTCCGCTCCCAAAGCGGACGCGCTACCAAGCTGCGCCACACCCCGTCTGGTGCGACACGTAGGGTACATGCCCGGGCCTGCCGGGGCCGCCGCATTCTTCCGGGCGGCGCGCACGGGATCCGCGTGTCGCCACTCGTTGGCCTCGATGGCGGGCGACCCGCTACGATGCCTGCAGTGCCGCGGTCACGGACCTGCGGCGCGCCGTCGCGGGCGTAGCTCAATGGTAGAGCCCTAGTCTTCCAAACTAGCTACGCGGGTTCGATTCCCGTCGCCCGCTCTGTACTACTCAGGGCCGGACCGAGGATTTCTCCTCGGTCCGGCCCTGAGCGTTTTCCGTACCCGTGCGGTCACGCTCCGTGCGCGCGATCCGGGGCGCGAACGCGGCAGCCCCGGGGCGCGACGGGCCGGCGCCCGCGCTCCCTCGGGCACCCCGGGCGCCCCGGCCCGCGCCCCGCACTCCCGCGGGCGCCCCGGGCCGGTCAGAACCTGATCGAGTTGATCGAGTCGGCTATCGAGTTGAGGAACCGGCTGATGGACGGCGCCATGCCGGTGGACGCGAGGAAGAAGCCGAAGAGGATCGCGACGATCGCGGGGCCGGCCTTGATGTTCCCCCCTCGGATCAGCACCACCAGGATGATCGCCAACAGCAGCACCACGGACAGTGAAATGGCCACACTGATCACACCCTCGGTCGGTCCGCTCTCCCGGCCCGGAGGTACGGCCGCCGCACCCCCGCCAGAACCATCGTGCCACCAACCAGGCGTCCGTATGCGGCCCGTGACACAACGTCGGCTGACGGTCCCGCACGCGCCGCGCGTCACAAGGTAATTCGACGGAGATCCCGCAGGTGACCGCGCCGGGAATTGCGTGACTTCGTTTCCGTCTCCACACATCTCGTGCGCAGGTAATTGGAATTGATGACGCCGAGGCGCCGTATGCCCCGTTTAGTCTGGATGAATCGGGACATCGAGGGTGAACTGACGACCCCTGTGTGGGCACCATCACGTCGACAGGGGTGGCAAGTTCTGCAAATCAGGGGGTATCCGAAGGCGATAACCAGGAATGACTGCGGGAGTTTTACGAAATCCCACAGCCGACGCTAGGGTGCCTGAGATGTTTGACGCCGCCTCGTCCCCCGGCCAGAACCGCAGGCCGCTCCCCCCGGCACAGTCGCCGGTGGACGGAGTGCCCGGACCGCGCACCCCGATGAGTGCGCAGAAAGGGCAGGCGAAGGCGGACAGACCCGGCAAACAACGCGACGCGTTCTTCGACAACGCCAAGTACCTGGCCATCGTGCTCGTCGCGATGGGGCACTCGTGGGAGCCGCTCAAGGGCGACAGCCGGGTCGTGGAGACGCTGTACACCATCGTGTACACGGTCCACATGCCGGCGTTCATCATCATCTCCGGCTTCTTCTCGCGCAGTTTCGACATGCGGCCGGACCGGCTGAAGCGGCTGATCACCGGCGTCGCGGTGCCGTACATCCTCTTCGAGACGGCGTACCCCCTCTTCAAGAACCTCGTGGACGAGGGCTCCCACGAGCCCATCTCCCTGCTCGACCCCTGGTATCTCACCTGGTTCCTGGTCGCCCTGTTCGTGTGGCGGCTGACCACGCCGATCTGGAAGCTGGTCCGCTGGCCGCTGCCCCTCGCCGTCGGCCTCGCCATGCTGGCGAGCGTCAGCCCGGACATCGGCGACGACCTCGACCTCCAACGCGTCCTGCAGTTCCTGCCGTACTTCGTGCTGGGCCTGTGCATGAAGCCCGAGCACTTCAAGCTGGTGCGCCGCCGCTCCGTGCGCATCGCCTCGGTGCCGGTGCTCGCGGTGGCGCTCGTGGTCGGCTGGTGGGCGGCACCGCGCATGAACGCCTCGTGGTTCTACCACCGTGACGCCGCGCAGGAACTCGGTGCCCCGTGGTGGTGCGGCCCGGTCATGACACTGGCGCTGATGGGCTGCTCGCTGCTGCTGACGGCCTGCTTCTTCTCGTGGGTGCCGGGCCGCAGGATGTGGTTCACCGCCCTCGGCGCGGGCACCCTCTACGGCTACCTGCTGCACGGCTTCCTGACGAAGTTCGCGGACTACCGGGGCCTGTTCGAGCACCCCTGGCTGCACCACCCGGCCGGGGAGATCCTGGTGACCCTCCTCGCCGGCACCGCCGTCACCCTGCTGTGCACCAAGCCGGTGCAGCGCGTCTTCCGGTTCGCGATGGAGCCGAGGATGGAGTGGGCGTTCAAGCAGGACGCGGCGGAACTGGCCCGGGAGCGCCAGAAGAAGGAGAAGGAGCGCGAGCAGGAGCAGGAGCAGGAGCGGAAGCGGGAGAAGGTCCGCGCCTAGCGCCCGGACCGGCCACCGCCGGGCCGCCGCCCCGGACCCCCGGCTCACCGGCTCACCGGCTCACCCCTGAACGAGACCGAGAAGCGCGCGCATCCGCGTGTACTTCTCGGTCAGTCGTCTCCGGGTCGCCTCCGGCAGCACGGCCAGCCGCTCCGGGTCGGCGTTGTGCGCCAGGTCGGACTCCTTCACCAGCAGCGCGCCCGGGGTGGCCAGGATGCGGCGGGCGTACTCCTCCGGTTCCTCGCCCGGCCGCTTGGTCAGGGCGTCCACGATGGCCTTGGTGCGCGGGGTGAGAGCCGCCTCCGCCAGCCACTGGCGGGTGAGCGCGTCGTCCTCGACGGAGTCGTGCAGCCAGGCCGCCGCGATCTGCTCCTGGTCGCCGCCGCGGGCCCGGACGCCCTCCGCGACGGCCGCGAGGTGTTCGGCGTACGGCCGCCCCGCCTTGTCGGTCTGTCCCTCGTGGGCGGCACGCGCGACGGCCTCGACCTCGGCCGGGGAGAGCTGTGTCATGGACCCAGTGTCTCCCCCTGCGCTCAGCGGCCGTTCGTCGCGTGCTGGCGGCAGATCAGCAGCAGCGCGCGGTCGTCGTTGACGTCCTTGGCCACCGCCTCGATGAGGTGCCAGGCGGCACCGTGGAAGCCGCCGGCGACATAGCGGTCGGCCTCGCCGGTGAGCCGGTCGATGCCCTCCACGATGTCGCGGTCGGACGTCTCCACCAGACCGTCCGTGAACAGCATCAACACGTCACCCGGGCGCAGCGAGCCCTTCACGGGGTCGAACTGGGCGCCGTCGTACACCCCCAGCAGGGGTCCCTCGGCGCCCTTCTCCTCCCAGCGGCCGCTGCCCGCGCTCAGCTGCAGGCCCGGTGGGTGGCCCGCGGAGTACAGCTCGTAGTCCCCGGAGTCGAGGTCGAGGACCAGGTGGATGGAGGTGGCGAAACCCTCGTCCCACTCCTGGCGGAGCAGGTAGCCGTTGGCCGCCGGCAGGAAGGCGTGCGGCGGCAGGGAGCCGAGGAGGCCGCCGAAGGCGCCGGACAGCAGCAGGGAGCGCGAGGCGGCGTCCATGCCCTTGCCGGACACGTCCGTCAGCACGACCTCCAGGGTGCGGCCGCCGTTCGTACGGGCCGCGACGACGAAGTCGCCCGAGAAGGACTGCCCGCCCGCCGGACGCAGCGCCATCTCGTGGTGCCAGCCCTGCGGCAGCTTCGGCAGCTTGCTCTGCACCCGGATCCGCTCGCGCAGGTCGAACAGCATGGTGCCGCCGCGCCGCCACGGCACGCCGACGCGGCTGCGGAACTGCGCGGTCAGCAGCCCGAAGAAGCCGCACGCGGCGACCACCAGGACCACACCGGGGGTGACCCGGGAGGGCCCCTCGGTGTAGGGGCCGAGCCGTACCGACTCCACGATCAGCGCGGTGGCCGCCGCCGCGTACAGGCCGAGCAGGCTCGCCGGGCGCAGCAGCAGACCGCCCGCGACGATCGGCAGGACCAGGGTGGCCGGGGAGCACCACACCGAGTCGGCGAGGGTCATGGCCGCGAGGACGGGTACGGCGAGCAGCAGTCCGGCGAACGCGATCCAGTCGGAACCGTCGCCGCGGAAATAGTCCACGGCGCTTCTGCGCAGGCCGACCCGGGCCCGGTGCCACTGCATACGCCACCGCGCCGTGAACGTCTCGGCCTTAGCGCGCCGCTCTCGTCCTGCTGCCATTAGTTCGGGACCCTATCCATCGGACCGGCTGCTTGGCACGGGAGGTCCCACTTGTCCCCCGTGCGAGGCCCTGTTTCGTGGTGCGTCCTCACAGTGAACGGCACGCGCGGCCCTCGTGGCGCCGACCGGGAGAAATTCGCTGGCTCGTCCCGCAATGCCCTGGTAGGCATGGCTCATGGGGAATGACCGTGGGACCGAGTTGACGACGCTGCGCCCCGAGGACTTCGACCGGTGGTGGGAGCATCTGGTCCGTGCGTTCGGCGGCGGGCCCTCCTCGACCGAGGAACGCGAACTGGATAAATCGCTCACCGAGTTCGACCGCTCGCTGGTCGTCCGGGACGGGGACGCGATCGTCGGCACGTCCGGGGCCTTCAGTTTCCGGATGACGGTGCCGGGCGGGGCGGTGGTGCCGACCGCCGGCGTGACCATGGTGAGCGTGGCCGCGACGCACCGGCGGCGCGGAGTGCTGACGTCGATGATGCGGCGGCTGCTGGACGACGCGCGCGCCAAGGGCGAGCCGCTGGCCGCCCTGTTCGCCTCCGAGCCCGCGATCTACGGCCGCTTCGGGTACGGCGCGGCGACCTCCCAGATCAGCGCGGAGATCGACACCGGCCGGGTCTCCCTGGCACTGCCCCGGGGCACCGACGAGGTGCGGGTGCGCTACGCGCCGCCCGCCGACGTGCTGCGGGAGTGCGAGGCGGTGTACGCGGCGCTGGTGCCCCGGCGCCCCGGCATGCTGGCCCGCGTGCCCGGCTGGGAGCGGGCCGGGCTGCTCGACCCGGAGAGCGACCGCGAGGGGGCGTCGGCCCTGCAGTGCGTGGTGGCCGAACGGGACGGCGGGATCACCGGGTACGCCCGCTTCCGCACCAAGCTGGGCTGGGGTCCGAGCGGGCACGACGGCACGGTGACCCTGGAGGACCTGGCCGCGCTCGATCCGGCGAGCGAGGCCGCGCTGTGGCGGTTCCTGTTCGGCATCGACCTGATGACGACGCTGGCGGTGCGGGGACGGCCGGTCGACGAGGCCTGGCAGCACCAGGTCTCCGACATCCGCCGCTGTCTGCCGCGCCTGCGGGACGCGGGGTACGTCCGTCTCGTGGACGTGGACGCGGCTCTGTCGGTGCGGACCTATCAGGCTCCGGTCGACGTCGTCCTCGAGGTGGAGGACGCCTTCTGCCCCTGGAACGAGGGGCGTTGGCGGCTGACCGGGGACGCCAAGGGCGCGTCCTGCGAGCGTACGGACGACGCCGCCGATCTCGCCCTGTCCGCACGGGAGTTGGGCGCGGCCTACCTCGGCGGGGTGACGCTGCTGTCGCTGGCGGCGGCCGGGCGGGTGCGGGAGCTGCGTCCGGGGGCGCTGACCGAGGCGTCGGTGGCCTTCGGCTCACCGGTGGCCCCCTGGATCTCCCACGGCTTCTGACCCGGGGCGCCCGGCTGCAGGGTCCCCGGCGGGCCGCCGGGTGCGGTCAGGGTTTCTGGCAGGTGGGGCACCAGAAGAGGTTGCGGGCGGCGAGGCCGGCGGTGCGGATCTCGGTGGCGCAGATGTGGCAGGGCCGGTCGGCGCGGCGGTAGACGTACACCTCGCCGCCGTGGTCGTCCACACGCGGCGGGCGGCCCATGGCCTGCGGGGTGTGCTCCGGGCGGACGGTGTCGATCCGGTTGTTCCGCACGCCCTCGCGCATCAGCTCGACGAGGTCGGCCCACAGGGCGTCCCACTCGGCCGGGGTGATGTCCCGGCCGGCGCGGTACGGGTCCACGCCGTGCCGGAAGAGGACCTCGGCGCGGTAGACGTTGCCGACGCCGGCGACGACCTTCTGGTCCATGAGCAGCGCCGCGATGGTGGTGCGGCTGCGGGAGACCCTGCGGTAGGCGGCGCCCGGGTCGGCGTCCGCGCGCAGCGGGTCGGGGCCGAGCCGGTCGTGCACGGCCCGCTTCTCGGCGTCCGTGATCAGCGCGCAGGTCGTGGGGCCGCGCAGGTCGACGTACGCGGTGTCGTTCGCGAGGCGGAGCCGGACGGTGTCGGCCGGCGGGGGCGCCGGGGCGTCGCCGAAGCCCACCTTGCCGAAGAGGCCGAGGTGGATGTGGACCCAGTCGGCGTCCCGGAACCGCAGGAACAGGTGCTTGCCGTGGGCCTCGGTGGCGGTGAGCTCGGCCCCGTCCAGCAGGTCGGCGGCGTCGGAGAACTTGCCCTGGGGGCTGGTGACGCGCGGGGCCGTGCCGGAGAACCGGGCGGCGTAGTCGTGCGCCAGCCGGTGGATCGTGTGCCCCTCTGGCACGGTCGCCCGTTCCTTTCCGCTCCTCGGGGCCCGGTGTCCGCCGGGCCCCGGGGACGGCTCAGTCCTGCTGCGGGTGGTGGGCCGGGACCGGGGGCAGGTCACCGGTCGTCTCGTAGGCCGACAGCATGTCGATCCGGCGGATGTGGCGCTCGTCACCCGAGAACGGGGTGTTGAGGAAGACCTCGACGAACTTGGTCGCCTCCTCCGTGCTGTGCATACGCGCACCCACGGCCACCACGTTGGCGTCGTTGTGCTGACGGCCGAGGGCCGCGGTCTCCTCGCTCCAGGCCAGGGCCGCCCGCACGCCCTTCACCTTGTTGGCGGCGATCTGCTCGCCGTTGCCCGAGCCGCCGATCACGATGCCGAGGCCGTCCGCGTCCGCCGCCGCCTTCTCCGCGGCACGCAGGCAGAAGGGCGGGTAGTCGTCCTGGGCGTCGTAGATGTGGGGCCCGCAGTCGACGGGCTCGTGCCCCGCCGCCTTGAGCCACTCGACGAGGTGGTTCTTGAGTTCGTAGCCCGCATGGTCGGAGCCGAGATACACGCGCATGGGACGAGTGTGACACGCCCCCATCCGGGCAGCAGCTTCGGGTGCCGACGCTGTGAAATGTGAGCCAAACCATAGAAGCTCAAGGGAACCTCAAGTAACAATCTGGATTCAGAGGTTCCCGAATCCATACACCTCGGATTCACTGGACCGCCTCGTACACCGCTCGTGCGAGGTCCCGTCCGCAGCCGCACAACGGCACCCCCCTCGGACGGGAATCGCTCCACCGGCGCAAAGGAAATCCGTCCCATGACCCCTGGTTCCGGACTTCAAGCAGGTCTCAAGAACCGTCACCTGACGATGATCGCCATCGGCGGCGTGATCGGTGCCGGACTCTTCGTCGGCTCCAGCTCAGGTATCGCCACCGCCGGTCCCGGCATCCTCCTGTCGTACGCACTCGTCGGCACGCTCGTCGTCCTCGTGATGCGGATGCTCGGCGAGATGTCCGCCGCGAACCCCACCTCCGGCTCCTTCTCGGCCCACGCCGACCGCGCGCTCGGTCGATGGGCGGGCTTCTCCATCGGCTGGCTCTACTGGTTCTTCTGGGTCGTCGTGCTCGCCGTCGAGGCGACCGCCGGCGCGAAGATCCTCGAAGGCTGGGTACCGGCCGTCCCGCAGTGGGGCTGGGCCCTGATCGTGATGGTCGTCCTGACCGCCACCAACCTGGTCTCGGTCGGCTCCTACGGCGAGTTCGAGTTCTGGTTCGCCGGCATCAAGGTCGTGGCGATCGGCGCGTTCGTCGTCATCGGTCTGCTCGCGGTGTTCGGCGTGCTGCCGGGCGTCCACGCCGACAAGGCGAGCTTCTCCAACCTGACCGGGGAGGGCGGCTTCCTGCCGCACGGCCCGGGCGCGATCCTCACCGGTGTGCTGCTGGTCGTCTTCTCCTTCATGGGCAGCGAGATCGCCACCCTGGCGGCCGGCGAGTCCGAGGACCCGCAGCGCGCGGTCACCAAGTCCACCAACAGCATCATCTGGCGGATCGCCGTCTTCTACCTGGGTTCGATCCTCGTCGTGGTCACGCTGCTGCCGTGGAACGACCCGTCCATCGCGAAGGACGGCTCCTACGTCGCCGCGCTGAACTCCCTCGGCATCGCCCACGCCGGCGAGGTCATGAACGTCATCGTGCTGACCTCGGTGCTGTCCTGCCTCAACTCGGGCCTCTACACGGCCTCCCGGATGGCCTTCTCCCTCGGCCAGCGCGGTGACGCCCCGAAGGCGTTCGCCCGCACCACCTCCCGCGGTGTCCCGATGGCCGCGATCCTGTCCTCGGTGGTCTTCGGCTTCGTGGCGGTCTTCTTCAACTACCAGTACCCGGACAGCGTCTTCCTCTTCCTGCTCAACTCCAGCGGTGCGGTCGCCCTGTTCGTGTGGCTGGTCATCTGCTTCTCGCAGCTGCGGATGCGGAAGATCATCCAGCGTGAGGCGCCGGAGAAGCTCGTCGTGAAGATGTGGCTGTACCCGTACCTGACCTGGGCGACGGCCGCGATGATCGTGTTCGTCCTCGTCTACATGCTGTTCGACACCGAGCACGACGGCCGGGAGACGGTGCTGCTGTCCCTGCTGGTCGCCGCGGTCGTCCTGGTGATCGCGGTGATCAAGCAGACGGTCGCGGCGAAGCGCCCCGACCCCGCGGTCGAGGCCCCGGCCGACAAGGTGTCCGTCGGCTGACCCACTCCCCCGTGGCACCGGGCCGCATGACCTGACGAAAGCCGTCGGGTCATGCGGCCCTCGTGCGTCCAGAACCCGACCGACACCGCCCCCGGACGAAGCCGACGCGCGCCGGACGGATCCCCCCTCCGGACAACGGGCCGGGCCCGGAAGGGGAGCAGTGGCGGACCCAGTGGCCGGCACCCCGGCCCGGTGACCGCTCGGGCGAACGACCGGAGGAGTGCCACGGGCCGCATCGTGCGCGGCGCCCAAGGCGTCCGCGCGTCCCGCGGGTCAGCCGCCCGCCCGACGCCCCTCCGTGACAGGCACCTACCGCCACCGGGCAGGGACCGGCAACAGACCGTGCCGAGCCCCGTGCCCGCGCCGAAGGCCGGCATCCACCTCCGGTGGCCGCTCGGGCGAACGACCGGAGAAGCGTCGCCGGTCGCCCCGGGCCCGGCCCCCTGGGCGTGCGCGGGCGGAGCCGACGCGCGTCGGGCGGCCGGCCTCTCCGGGCGGCGAGCCGGGACGGGAAGCGGACCGGGCCGGAACCGTGGCCGCGCCGAGAGCCGGAATCGGGCCGCGGGCGAATGCCCCCGGGACGCACCGGACCTGGCGCCCGCGGGGGCGCCGACGCGCTTCGGGGGCGGTCAACCGTGCGGGCGGCGGGACGCAGGCCGGGTCGGCCCTCGTGTCCGCCCCGGAGGCCGACGCCCCGCAGCGGCGGGCGGCCGGAGAAGCGACCCGGGGCACAGCAGCCCCGGTGCCCGGCAGGTCCGCGGGCGGCGCCGATTCGCGTCGGGTGCCCGGCCGTTCGGGCGCCAGGGCCGGGGCCGGGAGCATGCCGTGTCGGGCCCGTGGGCCGGAGGTCGGCGAGACGGTTCGGTGGCCGGGCGGGTCCCTGAACGCCGAAGAGGCTCGCCCGGAACGCCGAAGAGGCTCGCCGGGGGCGGCGAGCCTCTTCGGGGGATTTGTGCGTCAGCGCTTGTTCGCGAACTTCCAGGCCGTCGGCAGTACGCCCATGGCCAGGAGGGCCTTGAGGGCGTCGCCGAGCAGGAACGGGGTGAGGCCGGCCGCGATCGCCTGGGAGGCGGACAGGTGGGCGGCAAGGGCCAGGTAGGGCACGCCGACGGCGTAGATGATCGCCTCGCCGAGGATCATCGTGCCCGCCGTGCGCAGCGGGGAGCGGTCGGCGCCGCGCCGCGCCAGGGCACCGACGACCGCGGAGGCGAGCAGCATGCCGAGGATGTAACCGAAGGAGACGGCGCTCCCGCCGGAGGTGCCTCCGGCGAACCACGGCACACCGGCCACACCGGCGACGGCGTACAGGGCGAGGGAGAGGAAGCCGCGGCGGGCACCGAGGGAGGTGCCGACGAGCAGCGCGGCGAAGGTCTGGCCGGTCACCGGCACCGGGGATCCGGGCACCGGCACCGAGAGCTGGGCCGCGAGGCCGGTGAGCACGGCGCCGCCGAGCACGAGGGCGGCGTCGCGGACACGGGACGCCGGCAGGAGGTCGGCGAGGACTGCACCGGGGCGGGCGGTGGCGGTGGCGGTGCTCATGGGGACTCCGCGGGATGGTATGGACACGTCGGGACATCGTGACGCTATCCCAGCGCCCGCGTGGTGATCACCGTCGGCGCTCGACAAAGCGGGGAACGGCGCCTTCGTGACCTTCGCACAAACCGTGTCCCTTACACGCGGTCGGGCGTGATACCGGTCACTGAGGCAGCGACGTTCCGCTCACTCCCCCGCGTCGGCCCCCGACTGTGGAATCCCACCAAACAGCGTCCGATGCGCGTCTCGCCCGTCGGTCGCCGTCTGGGCAGCGCGGGGGCCCTTTGCTAGCTTCGACCGCATGGTTGCCCAGGCCCGGTACTTCACGTCGCGTCGCTACGTCGACCTGCGACGCCAGGGCACGGCCACCTGTCGCCGCCCGGGGTAGGGGCGGGCTTCCCGGCACGCCTCGCCTTCTCCGCTGTTCCGAGACGTGTCGGCCCCGGTCCCGAGGACGGTCCTCCATGCCCCGAAGCGCTCTGTCCACCCTTGATTCCCCCGTTCCCCGTGCCGCCGACCCCGACCGGCGGCGCACCAGTGCCAGCGTCGTCCTGCGTTCCGTGCTGGAGCACGGGCCGGTGGCGCGCAGCACCGTCGCCCGGCTGACCGGGCTGTCCCCGGCGTCGGTGACCGAGCACTGCGCCCGGCTCGCCGGACTGGGCCTGATCCGGGAGTCGGCCGCGCCCCGCCGCTCGGGCGGGGTCGGCCGGCCGCACGTGCCCGTCGACCTCGACGACTCCCGGTTCCTGGTCGCCGGCGTGCACGTGGCGGTGCCGTACACCACGGTCACGTTGCTGGACCTGCGTGGCCGGGTGGTGGCGCGGCGGGAGCTGAAGCACGGGGGGACCGATCCGGGCCCGGTGCTGGCGCGGGCCGCCGACGGGCTCGCGGAACTGCTCGCGCGGGTGCCGGGGCGTCACCCGCTGGGTGTCGGGGTGGCGGTCGGCGGCTGGGTGGACCGGGAGACCGGCACCGTCGTCGAGCACGAGTTGCTGGGCTGGCGGGAGGTGCCGGTGCGGGACCTGCTGGGCGCCCGCACCGGCCTGCCGGTCCATGTGGACGGCCACGCACGGGCGTTGGTGAACGCGGAGCGGCTGTTCGGGCGGGCCCGGGGCAGCCGCAGCGTGCTGCATTTGTTCGTGGGCAACATGGTCGACGCGGCCTTCGCGACCAACGACGAGGTGCACCACGGGCCGCGTTCGGCGG
This sequence comes from Streptomyces albidicamelliae, assembly GCF_025642175.1. Lineage (NCBI taxonomy): Bacteria > Bacillati > Actinomycetota > Actinomycetes > Kitasatosporales > Streptomycetaceae > Streptomyces > Streptomyces albidicamelliae. The sequence continues at coordinate 3,134,661 of NZ_CP106795.1, forward strand.
CCGGGGCGATCGCCCATCTGCCGGTGCCGGGCGGCGACGAGCCCTGCGCGTGCGGTCGTACCGGCTGCCTCCAGGCGGAGTTGAGCGAGCGGACGCTGTGCCGGCGGGCCCGGGCGGCCGGGGTGACCGGCTCGGACAACCCGATGCACGTGGTGGCCGCGGCGGCGGGCGGGGACGCGGTGGCGCGGCGGCTGCTGGTGGACCGGGCGCGTGCGACGGGGCGGGCGGCCGGGCTGCTGCTGGACGTGCTCAACCCGGAGACGGTCGTCGTCACCGAGGTCGGGGTCATCCACTTCGAGGACTGCCTCGGCGCGCTGCGGGACGCGGCCGGTACGGCCCGTTCGGCCGCCGTCCTCCCGACGAGTTTCCCGGATTCCGTACTGGCCACGGCAGGCGGATCCGTGATGCTCGACGTGCTGTTCCGGGACCCGCTGAGTGCGTCACCTGAGGCTATTTAATTCAGAAACTCGGAATGTTGACAGACGCCACTCCGGGAAAGGAACATGCTGTTCATGAGCCTCCTCACGAGCTGTCGCACCTTCTGTTGCTGACACATTGCCGCGCATGAAGCGCGTGTTTCCCGCTGCGTGAGTTCTCTTCTTCCGGCTCTTCTTTCCCGGAATTCCTCCTGCCTTTCCGCTCTTTTTCTCCCGGGAGTCCTCCCATGCACCGTCGTGTGTTTCTCACGTCCCTGCTCGGCGCGTCCGCCGCTGCCGCGGGCCTGACCGGATGCGCCAAGGGCGACGCGTCCGCCGCCGCCAAGGGGGCCGCGACCAGGCCGCTGGCCGACAAGGTGCCGGCCGGCACCAGCCTGAAGATCGCCTCGTACCAGGACGTGCAGCAACTGCAGTTCCGGCTGGCCAAGTTGCCCAAGCTGCCGTTCACGGTGTCCAGCTGGGTGAACATCGGTGCTGGGCCCGACGTCATCAACGCCTTCCGCGCCAAGTCCCTCGACCTCGCCAACAACGCGGGCATCCCGCCGATACAGGCGCACTACCAGGGCTTCGACGCGAAGATCGTGGCGATCAACGTCACCCGCAAGCCCAATTACCTCTTCGCCACCAAGCCGGGCAGCGACATCCGCACGGTGCGGGACTTCAAGGGCAGGAGGCTGGCCTTCTCCCAGGGGCAGGCCCAGGGTGTCGTCCTGCTGCGGGCCCTGAAGCAGGCGGGCCTGAAGTACGACGAGGTGAAGCTGGTCCCGCTGACCAGCAACCAGTTCCTGACCGCCCTGCAGTCCGGCCAGGTGGACGTGGCCCCGCTCGCCAACAGCCAGGCGCCCGCGTACCTGAAGCAGTACCAGGGCAAGGGCGCCCACACCATCAAGACCGACGTCGTCGACCTGCTCAACCTGCTGTGGGCGCCGCAGTCGGTGCTGAACGATCCGGCGAAGGCCGCCGCGATCGCCGCCTACATCCCCGCGTGGGCCAAGGGCCAGGTCTGGCAGTACGAGCACCCGGACACCTGGAACGAGGAGTTCTACGTCAAGACGCAGAACCTGACCACGGAGCAGGCGAAGTCCATCACCGAGCTCGCCAACAAGCCGCTGTTCCCGCCCAGCTGGGACGAGGCGATCAAGTGGGAGCAGGAGACCGCCGACCTGCTCGCCGAGGGCGGGTTCGTGAAGAAGTTCGACGTCTCCTCCCTGTTCGACCACCGCTTCGAGTCCCTCGCCGCCGAGGCCGTACCGGCGAAGTACCGGAGGTGAGCGCCGTGACCACGACGACGGCCGCCGTCGCGGCGCCGGAAGCCGCCGAATTCCCCCAGGTGCGCCGGCGCAGGCGCCTGTCCCCAGGCCGGCGACTGCCCGCCGCCCGGCTCACCGGGCCCCTGCTGCTGTTCGCCCTGTGGGCCGCGGCCTCGGCCGCCGGGACCCTCGACACGGGGGCGATCCCCGCGCCGTGGACGGTGCTGAGAACCGCCGGGCACCTGTGGACGGACGGCACGCTGCCCACGGATGTGCTGACCTCCCTGGAACGGGCCGCGTACGGCTTCGCCATCGGCCTGACCGCGGGCGTGCTGCTCGCGCTGGCCTCCGGTCTCAGCCGGACCGGTGAGGCGCTGATCGACGGGACCGTCCAGCTCAACCGGGCGATCCCCACCCTCGGCCTGATCCCGCTGTTCATCCTCTGGCTGGGCATCGGGGAGACCTTCAAGATCGCCATCATCGCGATCGTCGTCTACATCCCGATCTACCTGAACACGCATGCCGCGCTGTCCGGCATCGACAGCCGTTTCGTCGAACTCGCCGAGGTGCAGGGCCTGTCGAGGTTCGCCTTCGTCCGCCAGGTCGTGATCCCCGGCGCGCTGCCCGGCTTCTTCGTGGGACTCCGGCTCGGCGTGACCGGCTCCTGGCTGGGGCTGGTGGTCCTGGAGCAGATCAACGCCACCAGCGGCCTCGGCTATCTGATGTTCCAGGCCCAGAACTACGGCCAGAGCGACGTCATCCTGGTCGGTCTGCTGATCTACGGCGTCTTCGGCCTGATCTCCGACAGCGCGGTCCGTCTCGTCGAACGGAGGGTGCTGTCGTGGCGCCGCACACTGAGCAGCTGACCCGGCCCACCGTCCGGATCCGGGGCCTGTCCCGCTCCTTCGGGGGCCGTACCGTCCTCGACGGCATCGACCTCGATCTGCCCGCCGGACAGTTCACGGCCCTGCTCGGGCACAGCGGCTCGGGCAAGTCCACCCTGCTGCGGGCGATCGCCGGCCTGGACCACGGTGTCGCCGGCGACGGACGGCTCACCGCGCCCGAGCGGGTGTCGGTGGTGTTCCAGGACTCCCGGCTGCTGCCCTGGCGCCGGGTGCTGGCGAACGTCCTCCTGGGGCTCGACGGCAAGGACGCCGAGGAACGCGGCAGGGCGGCGCTGACGGAGGTCGGACTGGGCGGCCGTGAGCGGGCCTGGCCGGGCGAACTGTCCGGCGGCGAGGCGCAGCGTGCCGCGCTCGCCCGCTCCCTGGTCCGGGAGCCCGAACTGCTGCTCGCCGACGAGCCGTTCGGCGCGCTCGACGCGCTCACCCGGATCCGGATGCACCACCTGCTGCGCGAGCTGTGGAAGCGCCACCGGCCGGCCGTGCTGCTCGTCACCCACGACGTGGACGAGGCGATCGTGCTCGCCGACCGCGTCCTCGTCCTGGAGGAGGGCCGGATCGGCCTCGACCTGGCCATCGACCACGGGCGCCCGCGCGACGAGTACCGGTCGCGGCTGCTCGCCGCGCTGGGCGTCACGGAGGACGCCGGCTGACCGGCGGCCCCGCGCCTCCCCTTCCGCACCGGCTCCCGTACCCGGCCGTGCCGGTCCGCCGGCCGGCCCGCGTCGGCGCCGGCACCACTTCCCCGCACCCGTCCGCAGCGAAGGACGCCCATGACCCGGCAACTCCATCTCAACGCGTTCCTGATGAACACCGGCCACCACGAGGCCTCGTGGCGGCTCCCGGAGAGCGACCCGTACGCCCACACCGACCTCGCGCACTACGTGCACCTCGCCCGGATCGCCGAGCGCGGCGCCTTCGACTCGCTGTTCCTCGCCGACGGCCCCCAGCTGTGGAACAACCTCGCCCAGCGGCCGGCCGGCGCCCTGGAACCGCTCACCCTGCTGACCGCGCTGGCGACGGCCACGGAGCACATCGGGCTGATCGCCACCGCCTCGACCTCCTACAACTCCCCCTACAACCTGGCCCGCAGGTTCGCCTCGCTGGACATCATCAGCGGCGGCCGGGCCGGCTGGAACATCGTCACCACCGCCGGCGCCGAGGCGGCCCGCAACTTCGGTCTCGACGCCGAGCCCGCGCACGCCGAGCGGTACGCCCGCGCCGCCGAGTTCCTGGACGTGTCCCTGAAGCTCTGGGACAGCTGGGAGGACGACGCGATCGTCGCCGACAAGGCGGCCGGTGTCTGGGGCGACGACGGCAAGATCCACCCGCCTCGGCACCGGGGCACGTACTTCAGCGTCGCCGGCGCCCTCAACGTGCCCCGCTCCCCGCAGGGCTACCCGCTGCTGGTGCAGGCCGGCTCCTCCGAGGACGGCAAGGCGTTCGCCGCCCGGTACGCGGAGGCGGTGTTCACCGCGCAGCAGACCCTCGCCGACGCGCAGACCTTCTACGCCGACCTCAAGTCCCGTACCGCACAGGCCGGACGGGACCCCGAGCACATCAAGGTGCTGCCCGGCATCGTCCCCGTGCTCGGCTCCACCGAGGCCGAGGCGCGGGCGGCCGAGCGGCTGCTGGAGGACCACATCGTGTACGACCACGGGGTGGACCGGCTGGAGAGCCTGCTGCAACTGGAGCCCGGCTCCCTGGAGCTGGACGCCCCGCTGCCCGCGGACCTGCCGCCCGAGTCCGCCGTCGAGGGCGCCAAGAGCCGGTACACGCTCGTCGTGGAGCTGGCCCGGCGGGAGCGGCTCACCGTACGGCAGCTGATCGGCCGGCTCGGCGGCGGACGCGGGCACCGCACCTTCGCCGGGACGCCCGAGCAGGTCGCCGACGAGATCGAGACCTGGTTCACGCAGGGAGCCGCGGACGGCTTCAACATCATGCCCGCGGTACTGCCCTCCGGCCTGGACGCCTTCGTCGAGCACGTCGTACCGCTCCTGCGCGCCCGCGGCCTGCTGCGCACCGGCTACGGCCCCCGCCGGACCCTGCGGGAGCGCTACGGCCTGCCCCGTCCCGCCAACCAGTACCTGACCCCCGCGTTCGCCTGATCCGCACGAGAGGAACCCGTATGTCCATCGAGATCACCAAGGTCACCGCACGCATCGGCGCGCAGGTCTCCGGCGTCGACATCTCCGCGCCACTCGCCCCGGAGGAGGTCGCAGCGATCCGCGAGGCCCTGAACGTGCACAAGGCGCTCGTCTTCGACGCCGGCCCGCTGGACGACGCCGGCCAGCAGGCCTTCGCCCGCCACTTCGGCGACCTGACCACCGCGCACCCGACGGTCGGCGCGGTCGACGACGCGCCGAACGTGCTGCCGGTCGACAGCGAGCGGGGCCGCGCCAACCACTGGCACACCGACGTCACCTTCGTCCTCAACCCGCCGCAGGCCAGCACCCTGCGCTCGATCACCGTCCCGCCGTACGGCGGCGAGACCCTGATCGCGAACGCGGCGGCCGCCTACCGCGACCTGCCGGAGCCGCTGCGGCGCCTCGCCGACACCCTCTGGGCGGAGCACACCAACGACTACGACTACGCGGTGCCGGACGAGGACGTCGACGAGGACAGGGCGGCCCAGCGGGCGCAGTTCACCTCCATCAAGTACCGCACCGCCCACCCGGTGGTGCGGGTCCACCCGCTGACCGGCGAGCGGGGGCTGTTCATCGGCGGGTTCGCGCAGCGGATCGCCGGCCTGTCGGTGGGCGAGTCCCGCAAGGTCCTCGACCTGCTGCAGGCGTACGTCACCCGCCCGGAGAACGTGCTGCGCCACCGCTGGTCGGAGAACCAGCTCGTCCTCTTCGACAACCGCATCACCCAGCACTACGCCATCGACAACTACGACGGCCGGCCGCGCCGGCTGCACCGGGTGACCGTCGCCGGTGACGTCCCGGTGGGCATCGAGGGCAAGGAGAGCTACTCGATCGAGGGGGACGCCTCGCACTACACCCCGGTGGCCGCCGCCGCGTAACCGGCGGTCCACGCTGCGTACGGCAGGTGTCCGGATAGTGGGCGGCCCCTTCGCGTGAGCGGACGGGCCGCCCAGACTGTGGGCACTTTTGCCCTCTAGAGCACTGGACGAGCCGCGCTCATGCCCAGCAGTACGAAGACCGGGACGCCCCCGCAGCAGCGGGAGGGCGCCTCCCTCTCCCACGGCCTCAAGCAGCGCCATCTGTCGATGATCGCCCTCGGCGGGGTGATCGGCGCGGGCCTGTTCGTCGGATCCGGAGCGGGCATCGCCGCCGCCGGACCGTCCATCGTGATCGCCTACACGGTCTCCGGCCTCCTGGTGATGCTGGTGATGCGGATGCTGGGCGAGATGTCGGCCGCCTACCCGTCCTCCGGGTCCTTCTCGGCGCACGCCGAGCGGGCGATCGGCCCGTGGGCCGGCTTCGCGGCCGGCTGGTCCTTCTGGATCCTGCTGTGCACGGCCGTCGGCCTGGAGGGCATCGGCGCCGCGCACATCGTCTCCGGCTGGCTGCCCGGCACCCCGGAGTGGCTGTGGGTCGCGCTGTTCATGGTGGTGTTCTGCGGGACGAACCTGGCCGCCGTGAAGAACTTCGGCGAGTTCGAGTTCTGGTTCGCCGCGCTGAAGGTCGGCGCGATCAGTCTCTTCCTGGTTCTCGGCGTGCTGGCGATCGCCGGTGTGCTGCCGGGCACGGACGCCCCGGGCGCCTCGAACCTGACGGACTTCCTCCCGCACGGCAGCAACGGCCTGATCATCGGCCTGCTCGCGTCGGTCTTCGCGTACGGCGGCCTGGAGACGGTCACCATCGCCGCGGCCGAGTCCGAGGACCCGGTCAAGGGCGTGGCGTCCGCCGTCCGTACGGCGATGTGGCGCATCGCGCTGTTCTACATCGGCTCCATGGCGGTCGTCGTGACCCTGGTCCCGTGGGACTCCGAGGAGGTCGTGGCGAAGGGCCCGTACGTCGCCGCCCTCGACCACCTGGGGATTCCCGGCGCCGGCCAGCTGATGAACGTGGTCGTGCTGGTGGCCCTGCTGTCCGCGATGAACGCCAACATCTACGGCTCCTCGCGCATCGCCTACTCCCTGGTGCAGCGCGGTCAGGGGCCGCAGGCGCTGGGCAGGCTGTCCGGCGGGGTCCCGCGGACCGCGGTGCTCGTCTCCTGCGTGCTGGGCTTCGTCTGCGTGCTGCTCAGCTACTGGCGGCCGGACGACGTCTTCAAGTGGCTGCTGAACATGATCGGCGCGGTGATCCTGGTCGTCTGGATCTTCATCGCGGTCTCCCAGCTGCTGCTGCGCCGCCGCATCGAGCGGGAGGCGCCGGAGAGGCTGGTCGTGCGGATGTGGGCGTTCCCGTACCTCACCTGGGTGGCGCTCGCGGGCATGGTCGCGATCTTCGTCCTCATGGCCCGCCAGCCCGACACCCGGGTCCAGCTCTACTCCACGGGTGCCATGACCCTGGCCCTGGCGGCCGCGGGCTACGCCTGGCAGCGGGCCCGCGCCGCCCGCTGAACCCGCGTCCCGGCCGCGCCGGCGAGGCCCCCACGTACGACACGTGGGGGCCTTTCTGTTGTCCCGTCGCAGTTGTTGCTAGCGTGTACCTGCAAGTGATGTGCAATAAGGTTCCGGAGGGGGTCCCCCATGCCCGTCTACACGTTGCCCGACCTGCCCTACGACTACGCGGCGCTCGCGCCCGTGATCAGCCCCGAGATCATCGAGCTGCACCACGACAAGCACCACGCGGCCTATGTGAAGGGCGCCAACGACACGCTGGAGCAGCTCGCCGAGGCGCGGGACAGGGAGACGTGGGGCTCGATCAACGGGCTGGAGAAGAACCTGGCCTTCCACCTCTCCGGGCACATCCTGCACAGCATCTACTGGCAGAACATGACCGGTCCGAAGGAAGGTGGCGGCGAGCCCCTCGCGGCCGACGGCCTGGGTGAGCTGGCCGAGGCGATCAGGGAGTCCTTCGGCTCGTTCGCCGCCTTCAAGGCACAGCTGTCCAAGGCCGCCGCCACCACCCAGGGCTCGGGATGGGGCGTCCTCGCCCACGAACCGCTGAGCGGCCGGCTGATCGTGGAGCAGGTGTACGACCACCAGGGCAACGTCGGCCAGGGATCGGTCCCGATCCTCGTCTTCGACGCCTGGGAGCACGCCTTCTACCTGCAGTACCGCAACCAGAAGGTCGACTTCGTCGACGCCATGTGGGAGGTCGTGAACTGGCAGGACGTGGCCCGCCGGTACGAGGCCGCCAGGTCCCGCGCGGACGCCCTGCTGCTCGCGCCCTGAGCGCCCTGAGCGACCCCGAACGTCCTGCCTCGTGATCGTCTTCTCACCCTTCACGCGGGCAGGCGGAAAGAGGAGGGCCCCCGCGAGGACGTGACTCGCGGGGGCCCTCCGTCGTGCCGTCGACAGGCTCAGAAACCGCTTCAGAGGTTGCTGAAGTCCGGGCCCTTGGTGCGGGACCGCTTGATCTCGTAGAAGCCCGGGACGGAGGCCACGGCGAGGGTGCCGTCCCACAGGCGGGCCGCCTCCTCGCCCTTGGGGGCGGGGGTGACGACCGGGCCGAAGAAGGCGATCTGCTCGCCGTCCGGGCCCGGGACCGCGATGACCGGGGTGCCGACGTCCTGGCCGACCTTCTCGATGCCCTCCTTGTGGGAGGCGCGCAGCTCGGCGTCGAACTCGAAGTCCTCCTGCTCGGCGTAGTCGAGCAGCTCGGCGGGCAGGCCCGCGTCGGCGAGCGCGCCGGCGATGGCCTCCGGGGTCACGCCCTCGCCGTCGTTGTGGATGCGCGTGCCGAGCGCGGTGTAGAGCGGGCCGAGCACGTCGTCGCCGTGCTTCTGCCAGGCCGCCGTGACCACGCGCACCGCCTTCCACGCCTTGGTGGTGAGCATCTCCCGGTAGTCCTCGGGCAGCTCGTCGAGCCGGTTCTCGTTGAGCACGGCGAGGCTCATGATGTGCCAGCGGACCTCGATGTCGCGGACCTTCTCGACCTCCAGCACCCACCGGGAGGTCATCCAGGCCCAGGGGCACAGCGGGTCGAACCAGAAGTCGACGGGGGTCCTGCCGGTCGAGGTCGTGGTCTCGGACATGGCTCTCCTCAGCACAGCGGTCTTTCGAGGCGTCAACGAGATCACTTCGGCCCGCATTCCCGGGTGCCTCCTGTCAGGAGCGCATGGCAGGATCGGTCCTGTTCGACCGCCTATCACGCGACCACGAGGGAGTGCCGCCCGTGCCCGGTGAGAATCTGTCCCGCGACGAGGCCCGGGAGCGGGCCGCACTGCTGTCCGTCGACGGGTACGACGTGTCCCTGGACCTGAGGTCCGCCGTCGGTGACGGGGACGCCGAGCCGCGCACCTTCCGCTCGGTGACCACGATCCGGTTCCGCTGCAACGAGCCGGGCACGTCGACCTTCGCCGACCTGATCGCGCCGAGCGTGACCGCCGTCTCGCTCAACGGCAAGGATCTGGACCCGAGCGAGGTCTTCGACGGCTCCCGGATCGCGCTGGAGGACCTGGCCGCCGACAACGAGCTGGTGGTGGACGCGCGGTGCGCCTACTCGCGCACCGGCGAGGGCATGCACCGGTTCGTCGATCCCGAGGACGGCGAGGTCTACCTCTACACGCAGTACGAGCCGGCCGACGCGCGCCGGGTCTTCGCGAACTTCGAGCAGCCCGACCTCAAGGCGCCCTACCGCTTCGAGGTGCGGGCGCCGGAGGGCTGGACCGTGTGGAGCAACGGCGCGGGCGAACTCGTGGACGGCGTCTGGCGGTTCGCGGAGACCAAGCCGATCTCCACGTACATCACCTGTGTCGTCGCGGGCCCGTACCACTACGTGACGGACTCCTACTCCCGTACCTTCGAGGACGGGACGAAGCTGGAGATCCCGCTGGGCGCGATGTGCCGCAAGGGCCTCGCCCCGCACTTCGACGCCGACGACGTCTTCCTGGTCACCAAGCAGGGCCTGGACTTCTTCCACGACCACTTCGACTACCCGTACCCGTTCGGGAAGTACGACCAGGCGTTCGTGCCCGAGTACAACCTGGGCGCGATGGAGAACCCGGGCCTGGTGACCTTCCGCGAGGAGTACATCTTCCGCGGGAAGGTGACGCAGGCGTCCTACGAGGCGCGGGCCAACGTCATCCTGCACGAGATGGCGCACATGTGGTTCGGCGACCTCGTCACCATGGAGTGGTGGGACGACCTGTGGCTGAAGGAGTCCTTCGCGGACTTCATGGGCACGTTCGCCAACGTCGGCGCGACCCGCTTCCGGGACGCCTGGATCACCTTCGCCAACCGCCGCAAGGCGTGGGCCTACCGTGCGGACCAGCTGCCGTCCACCCACCCGATCACGGCGGACATCCGTGACCTGGAGGACGCCAAGCTGAACTTCGACGGCATCACCTACGCCAAGGGCGCCTCGGTGCTCAAGCAGCTGGTGGCGTACGTCGGCCAGGACGCGTTCCTCGAGGGCGCCCGGCGCTACTTCAAGCGCAACGCGTACGGCAACACGCGCCTCGGCGACCTGCTGTCGGTGCTGGCGGAGACCAGCGGGCGGGACATGACCGCGTGGTCGGCCTCCTGGCTCCAGACGGCCGGGGTGAACTCGCTGACCCCGCAGGTGCTGCTGGACACCGAGGGCGGCCGGATCGCCGAGCTGGCCGTTCTCCAGGAGGCCGCGGAGACGCACCCGGAGCTGCGCCCGCACCGGGTCGCGGTGGGCCTGTACCGCCGGACGCCCGAGGGCGCGCTGGAGCGGTACGCGCGCGTGGAGACGGACGTGGACGGCCCCCGCACGGTCGTGGCGGAGCTGGCCGGGTCCCAGGCGCCGGAGCTGGTGCTGGTCAACGACGACGACCTGACCTACTGCAAGATCCGTTTCGACGAGACCTCGCTGGCCACGCTGCGCGCGCACCTGGGCGCGCTGACCGACCCGCTGGCCCGTGCGCTGTGCTGGTCGGCGCTGTGGAACCTGACCCGGGACGGGCTGCTGCCGGCGCGGGACTTCGTCGATCTCGTCCTTCGGTTCGCGGGCCGCGAGTCGGACATCGGCGTGCTCCAGATGCTGCACGCCTGGGCCGACTCGGCGCTGGTGCACTACGCGGCGCCCGAGTGGCGGGAGACCGGCGGGCGGCTGCTGGCCGAGGGTGCGCTGCGGGAGCTGCGGGCGGCCGGCGCGGGCAGCGAGCACCAGCTGGCCTGGGCCCGGTTCTTCGCGTCCGTCGCGTCCGCCGGGCCGGACCTCGCGCTGCTGAAGGACCTGCTGGACGGGACGACGGCGATCGAGGGCCTGGACGTGGACCAGGAGCTGCGCTGGGCGTTCCTGGAGCCGCTGGCCGCGCACGGGGTGGCCGACGAGCGGGTGCTCGCGGCCGAACTGGCGCGTGACGACACGGCCTCCGGGAAGCGGCACCAGGTGCGCTGCCTCGCGGCCCGCCCGTCGGCGGCCGTCAAGGCGCAGGCCTGGGCGCAGGTGGTGGAGTCCGACGCGCTGTCGAACGCGCTGGTGGAGGCGACGATCGCGGGCTTCGGCCGGCCCTCGCAGCGGGAGCTGACCGCGCCGTACGCGCAGTTGTACTTCGCGGCGATCGAGCGGGTCTGGCGGGAGCGGTCGATCCAGATCGGCATGGACGTGGTCCGGGGTCTGTTCCCGTCCTACCAGGACCGCGCGGAGACGCTCGACGCGACGGACGCGTGGCTGGACGCGCACCGGGAGGCCGCGCCGGCGCTGCGGCGGCTGGTGCTGGAGGCGCGGGACGACCTGGCGCGGGCCCTGCGCGCACAGGAGTGCGACGCGACGGCCTGAGAACGGCGAGCCTTGGCCTGAGCTTGCCCGGTCGGTGACCGTTACGAAATTCAGGCAAGTAGAACCGTAACCCCTGGTCCGCACCTGAGTGGACCAGGGGTTTTCGGTTCCTACTCGGCACCCGAACACCTGACCTTTAGTCCCGGCTTGTCTGCATTCATCGACGAGCGTGTAACAGCGGTTACGGGCGGGACCGGGTGCGGGAAGTTCGAGGCCATGACGCACAACACCCCGCTCTCCCCCCGCCCCCTCCGTCACCTCTCCGACGTCCACCGCCGCGTCCTGACGGCGGCTCAGCTCCGCTCCCACGGCGTGACCGCCGCCGAACTGACCGAGCAGTGCCGCCCCACCGGCCCGTGGCGTCAACTGCTTCCGAACGTCGTCCTGCTGCACACCGGAGCGCCCACCGGCGAGGAGCGGCTGCACGGCGCCCTGCTGTACGCGGCCCGAGAGGCCGCGCCGGGCGTCCCGGCGCAGCCGACGGCCGAGGGCCCGCACCGCCCGACGTACACGGAGGCGGTGATCACGGGGCTCGCGGCCCTCACCCTGTACGGGTTCTCCGCCACCCCGCAGCTGCTCTCCGTGGACCGCGTCGACGTCCTGGTCCCGCGGCTGCGCCGGCTGCGCTCGACGGGGTACGTGCGCATCCTGCGCACCGCCGCGCTGCCCACGCCCCGCATGGTGTCCGGCCTGCCGGTGGCACCGGTGCCGCGGGCACTGGCCGACGCGGTGGCGGAGCTGACGGACGCGGAGGCGGTACGCCGACTGATGACGGAGGCGGTGCGCGCCGGTCACTGCGAACCGGCGGCGGTGGTGCGTGAACTGACGGCCGCGAAGCTGCTGAACCGGCCGCACGTGGTGGACGCGGTGGACTCGCTGCTGGCCGAGGGCCGTTCGATCGCCGAGGACCGCCTCTACCGCATGGTGCGGGAGCACGGACTGCCCGACCCGGTGTGGAACGTGGACCTGCGGCTGCCCGGCGGCCCGCACCTCGGCGGCCTGGACGCGTACTGGCCCGAGCAGGCGGTCGCGGTCGAACTCGACACCCGTGCCCCGCGCCAGGACGAGGACGCGCTGTGGTCGGAGTACGCCCGCAAGCGCGAGCACCTGGAGCGCCTCGGGATCACGGTCGTGTACCTCACGCCGAGGAAGCTGAGGGACGCGATGGAGCAGCAGGCGGCGGTGGTGCGGACGGCGCTGATGGCGTCCGGCGACCGCGATCCGGCCGCCTACGTCGTGGTGCTGCCCCGGTAGTGACGGACCGGAGGAGCGTCAGGAGGGGAGCGGAGGGGCCACCGGACCGGTTCCGGTGGCCCCTCCTCGTGCCCCTACGAGCCGGTGGTCCCGTCCAGCAGCTCCCGTACGACGTCGAGGTGCCCGTTGTGCCGGGAGGTCTCCTCGATCAGGTGCAGCAGCACCCAGCGCAGGTCGGGGTGACGGTCGTCGCGCATCGACCGCTTCGCCTGCGCGTCCAGGTCGGTGGCGGCGACCAGTTCCCGGTACCGGGTGCTCTGCTCCTCGTACTCGGTGAGCAGCTGCGCCAGCGGGACGTCGACGGCGATCCGCATCTCGCGGTCGGGGTCCTCGTCGGTCCACGGGCCCTCGTCCTCCTCGCCGAGGAAGACGACCTGGAACCAGTAGTACTCCACCCAGCGCAGGTGGTTGATCAGACCGCACAGCGTCATGAGCGGGGAGCCCGGCAGCGGCGCCCGGCGGGCGTCCTCCGGCGAGGCACCCTCGCACTTGGCGCGGGCGGTGGCCCTCGCGTAGTCGAGGAAGGTGGTCAGCTGGGTGCGCTCGTCCCAGGAGGGAGGCGTATCGGTTCGTGTCATCGACGGGCACCCTTCCCCATGGCATGGACACCGTCAACCGAATTGATCACAGGGCGGGTGGCGGGCCGTACGCCCCGGTGTGCGCCGAGTGGGAGGTGTGCACGCCGTCCAGCAGTGCCGCGTACGCGGCGATCATCCGGGTGCGGCTGAACCGCTCGCGGCTGCGCTCCAGGGCGGGCGTCAGCCTGGCGCGGCCCGCGGCCGCCGCCGTCCAGGCCAGGGCGATCGCACCGGGGTCGGGCGGCGTGACGAACCCGTGTCCGGCGACGATCGACGCGCTGTCGCCGATGTCGGTGGCGACCGGGACGGCGCCGCACATCATGCCCTCGATCAGGCACAGGGGGGCCGCCTCGCCGGAGACGGAGGTGAGGGCGACCACGTCGGCGGCGGCGTACACGGCCTCCATGTCGTGCCGGACGCCGAGCAGGTGCACCCGGTCGGCGAGTTCCCTCTCCCCGGCCAGAGCGGCCTCCAGGTCCGCGCGCAGCCCCGGGTTGTCCGCGGCCATCCCGGCCCCGCACATCACCACGTGCCCGCCGCCCTCGCGGGCCAGCCAGGCGTGGGCCGCCCGCAGGAAGAGGGGGATGTTCTTCATCGGCGCGTAGCGGGCCGCGAGGACGACCACAGGGGCGCCGGCGGGGATGCCCCGCGCGGTGCGGAAGGCGAGCCTGGCGGCCGGGTCCGGCCGGAACCGGAGCAGGTCCACCCCGTTGGGGATCACGTGCAGCAGCTCGGGCGGGACGCCCGCGGCCCGGTACGCGGCCCGGGTGGACTCGGCGCAGCACACGCACGCCGCCACCGTGCCGTCGGCGATGGCGGCCTTCAGCTCGTCCAGGGCCGGCCCCTGGTTCTCGGGGTCGGAGCGGTGCAGGCAGACCACGACCGGGCGGCGGGGCAGCCCGCGCTGGTTCAGCAGCGCCAGCGGCTGCTCCTTCAGGGCGAGGATGACGTCCGCCGCCGCCGTCACCCGTGCGGTTTCGGCCAGCTCCGGGCCGCTGAAAACGTTCGCCGCGAGGGTGCCGTCGACCAGCCCGGCGGTGCGGCCGAGCGAGGTGACACCCACCCCGGCGGCCGTCAGCGCCCGGTAGCAGTGGTCGTCCTCCATGCGCTGCCGGGTGGCCTCGCGGTGGACCTCGCCATGAATGCTGAGTACCTGGTGGGACTGGCCGCCCTCGGCCAGTCCCCGTACGACGTCGCTGTGGACGATCCGGGCCCCTCCGGAGAAGAAGCCCTCGTAGACCGACAGCACACGCAGTCCGTGCTCTGCACGCACACGACCACCCGCCTTGCACAAGATCGAGCCAAACCCGTGAACAGCGGGTTAGCCGATATGAGGCGGTACGGACATTGCGTCCGGGTTAACGCGCAATGACACGAATGGAACGTCGGCTAACAGAATTCCTTTTCGATCACCGCCTCCATGTCGCCCGCCCAGTCCCCGTTGAAATTCAGCGCGAGGGAATGCCGGCCGTCGGCCGTCGTCACCGCCGAGGACGCGGAGCCGTGGATGCCGCCGTCGTGGCCCCACACGTGAACACCGCAGGTCAGCGTGCGGTCCATCAGCCCGAGGCCGTACCCCGCGTTCGGCACTCCCTCGATCTTCACCGTGGTCTTCATTTCCTTCAGCTGCCGCGGCGGGAGCAGTTTTCCGCGGAGCAGCGCGGAGTAGAAGCGGTCGAGATCCGCGGAATTCGAGATCATCTCGCCCGCCGAGGAGGCGAGGGAGGGATTGAGGGTCGTGACGTCGTACGTCGGGCCCGTCGCCGTCTCGGCCAGTTTGGAGTAGGCCCGGCTGTTGGGCCGCGGGACGGTGACCCTCGTCCCGGGCACGGAGGTGGCCCGCAGGCGCAGCGGGTCGAGGACGCGGCGCCGGATCTCGGTGGCGTACGGCCGGCCCGTCACCTTCTCGATCACCATGCCGGCCACGACGTAGTTGGTGTTGGAGTAGTTCCACGAGGTGCCCGGCGCGAAGTCCGGTGCGTGCCTCATGGCGATCGCCACCAGATCGCGCGGGGTGAGGGTGTCGTAGCGGTGCCGGAAGAAGCCGTCCTTGAGGAAGTAGGTGCGGCCGAAGTCGTCGTCGGCGGTGTAGTTGTAGATGCCGCTGGTGTGGTTGAGGAGCTGCCGGACGGTGATGCGGCGCCCGTCGTGGCCGTGGCCGCGCACCAGCCCGGGCAGCCAGGTGTCGACCTTGTCGTCCAGGGAGAGCCGGCCCTCCGCCTCCAGCTGGAGCAGGACCGTCGCGACGAAGGTCTTGGTGATGCTGCCGACGCGGTAGCGGTCGGCCGTCGAGCGGGGTGCGCCCGTGCGGAGGTCGCCGGTGCCCGCGGTGGTGGACCAGCGGCCGTGGCCGTCCACGGCGGTGGCGGTCACCCCGGGCACGCCCGCCTCGACCGCCGCTTCGACGGCCTCGCGGGTGCCGGTGTGGCCGTGGCCGCCGGCGGGCCCGGCCGCCGCGACGGCGGGGGCCGCCAGGGCGGCCGTGGCGAGCAGGGCGGTGGCGCCCACCAGAGTCGTGCGTACGCGCATGTCTTTCCCCCAGCCAGTGGTGTGCGGTGCGGTCGGGGGAAGGGACACGGGGGCGTTGCGCGAAGGTTGCCTGCTTGTGGACCGGTTGAGTGACTTTCAGCCCTTTTTCAGCACCAGCTCGGTGTTCCGGTCGGCCGCGCTGCCCGCGAGGGTCTTCTTGGCGCCGGGGGCGTTGTAGGACAGCTCGCGGTACAGGGCGGCGAGGCCGGTCTGGGAGAGGTCGGCGTAGTCGGTGCGGTGCGGGGCGGCGGACTCGATCAGGGTGGTGAACAGGGAGACCGTGCCGTCCTTGTTGTCGACCAGCTCGATGACCCGGGCGAGCTGGGGGTAGTCGACGTGGGAGGCGGTGGAGATCTCCCAGAAGGAGCGGCCGCCGGAGGCCTTGTGCGGGGTGATGGCGTTCTTGTGGATGTGCCCGTTCACCCAGGCCAGCACGTTCGTGTGGGCCGTCAGGACCGCGAGCACGTCGGCGCCCTCGTGCCGCTTCTCCCCCGGGCGGGCCGGGTCGGGGCGGGTGTTGGTCATCGTCTTGCTGGTGTGGTGGCTGAAGACGACGGCGTAGGAGTCCTTGTTGTCCTTGAGCGTCCGCTCCAGCCACTTCAGCTGGGCGGTGCCGATGGAGCCCTCGTAGTGGCCGCCGGCGTCGGTGGTGTCGAGGCTGATGCCGATGACGTCGTCGGAGATGCGGAAGGCGTAGTACTGGGTGCCCGCGTCCAGGTTCGCCGAGGAGTAGCCGTGCCCGACGGGGCCGACGCCCTGGTGGGCGGGGTCCAGGTGGGCCTTGAGGTAGTCGGCCTGGGTGTACGGGGCCCGCTTCTCGTCCGGGGTGACCGAGCGCATGGAGCGGGTGTGGGCCTTGAGGAAGTCCCGGTAGCCGGTGCCCTTGGGGTCCGTGGCCTGCTTGACGGCGTCCTGGAGCTTCTTGGCCTCGGCGGGGGTGGCGGTCATCAGCTTCTTGCCGCCGATGGCCGCCTCGGCGAGGTAGCCGTCGCCGTGGGAGCCGTAGCAGCCGAGCGGGAGCATGTCGTGGTTGCCGACGGTGGAGTACCACGGCAGCTTGAGGCCGGGGCTCTTCACCTCGCGGATCGCGGCGGCCAGGAAGCCCTTGAGGTGGGGGAAGCCGACCGCCTTGTCGTTGTCGCGGGTGGTGGCGTCCGGCTGCCAGTACAGCTTCAGTCCGCTGTTGTGCACGCCCTCGTAGTGCTTGGGGTCTCCGGAGTTGGGGGTGACGCGGCCCCCGCTCATCACCTTCATGAACCACTCCAGTTCGGAGTGGGCGTTGTTGTCGGTGTTGTCGCCGGTGGTCATCACGAAGTGCAGCGGGGCGCCGGTCACCGGGGCGCCGCGCAGCGCGTTGACCCGCTCGACGAGCGAGATCGCGCCGGGCACGGTGAGCGCCTCGTGCGGGCGCCAGGCGTGCGGGTCGTAGGCGCGCAGGTACTCCAGCCGCAGCGGGTGCTGCACGTCCATCAGATGCAGGTCGGTGAACTGCACGAAGGCGGCGAGGGCCGTGCGGCGGCCGGCGCGGCCGGACTTGGGCGTGGCCAGCTCGCTGCGCACGACCCGCTTCCAGCCGGGTCCGTCGCCGAGACGGCGGTAGCCGGAACTGTTCCGCGGGGCGGCGACGGAGGCGACGGTGGTGCCCTTGGTGTAGGGGGCGAGCGGAGCCGCGGCGGCCGCCCGCCGGGAGTGGGCGACGGGCGTCTCCCCCTCGGAGGCCGCGGTGGCGGCCTCGCTGTCGGTGGGGCGCAGGGCGTAGCCGACGCCCGCGGAGAGCGAGACCGCTCCGGCGGCGGCAAGGACGGTACGGCGGTTGACCCCCGAAGCGGAGGTGGCGACAGAGCGTATGCGCGACATGGCGCGATCTCCCCGAGTGCGAACGCGTCGGCAGTGGTCGCGGGCCGTCGCAGGCGCGAACGCCCCGCTCGCTCTGGATGGTTGGCAGCGGGGATGACCTGCGCGTGAACGCGGCGGCAACGCGCAGCGCCGATCACCGTACGTGGATCTCGGGCGGGGAGTGCGGTCATGGACTGGATCGCGGGCGGCCGGGGACCGGTCACGCCCCGTTCATCTACCGGGGTAGGGGACGGTCCCCGGGCGGCAGATGGCCGGGGGCGGGACGTTCGCGCCAGAGCCGCAGCGCCACGTCGACCAGACGGATCCGGGTGAGTCCGGGTACCGCGTCCAGGTCCTGCCAGGCGGCGAAGTCGGTCGATCCGCCGATCTCGTACCGGAGTTCACCGCCGGTGACCGTGCCCTCGTAGAGGACGCGCACGCCCTGATGGTCGGTGCGGCGGCGCAGGCGCCCGCCGCGGAAGACGTGCCGGGAGGAGTCGATGCCGAGGAGACCGGTCACCTCGATGCGGTAGCCGGTCTCCTCGGCGACCTCGCGGCGGACGGTGTCGTACGGATCCTCGCCGTGCTCCGTGCCGCCACCGGGCAGCACCCACTCGGGCGTGCCGTCGGGTCCCGGTGAGCGGGCGAGCAGGATCTGTCCGTCGCGGACGCACACGGCGTAGGCCGCCACCCTCAACTTCCGTCGCATTCCCCGACGTTAGCGGTCGGGGTTGGCCGGTGAGTACTCCGGGGCGGACCAGCGCAGGGGCACGGCGGCGGGGGTGCGCACGACTTCGGTCACGGTGAAGCGGACCCTCCGTCCGCCCCCGTCGGAGAACTCGGTGCGGGCCTCGCCGGTGAGCTGGAGGGTGGTGCCCGTCTCCCAGTCGAGGAAGAGCAGCCCGGCGCGCGAATCGGTGCGCAGGTTCCCGAGGGTGAGGAACATGGCGTTGCCCGGGTAGTCCGGCCAGCTCAGCTCGCCCGGCGAGTCCACCCGGACGAAGCCGGGGTTGCCGCCGCGATGGCTGGCGTCGGCGCCGGCCGGGTGCACGGTGGCCACGAAGAAGGTGTCGGCGGTCCGGACGCACTCCATGCCGGCCCGGTCCAGCCGCCCGCCCTGCCGGGCGGGACCCGGCGTGCGGGCGCCGGTCACCTCGTACGACTCCCTGCGCTGGATGTACTTCGGGCAGTTCGAGAACACCTGGTCGGCCTCGACGGCGAAGCCGCGGGCGGTGGGCCGCAGCCTGCCGTTCAGCCGCATGCGGCGGCGGGTGCGCGGATCGAGGGCGATGGTGCCGACGGGCGTGCCCGGGGTGGTGAGGGCCGTCGCGAGAGGGTCGGTCGGGGGTGGCCCTCCCGCGACGGACATCTGCCGGGGCCCGGTGGCTCGCACGAACCCCGGAGTGCCCACGACCGGGGAGGCCCACACCCGGCCGGTCGCGGGATCGGCGGCGCCGACGACCAGCAGGGGCTGGAGTTCCAGGAAGGCCGCGGCGACGGGCTTGATGCCCTGGCCGAGGGAGCGGCCCACGTGCTCGGCGCGCTCCCGCACGCCCAGCTCCCGCTGCAGCGCGAGCGAGCCCGCGCGATAGCCGCCCATGACTAGAAGAACCCGCAGGTCGGAGCGGATCCGTGCGGGGCGGGAGCGTCCTCGGCGCCGTGCGGGGCGGAGATCTCCAGGCGGGTGCCGTCCGGATCGTGGAAGAAGATCCCGCCCGAGGCCGAGCCCTCCCGGTGGGCCACCACGCCCTCGTGGGCGAACTCCACCCCGGCGGCCCTGAGGGCCGTCTCGTACTCCCGGACCCGGTCGACCGAGTCCGCGGCGAGGGCGAGGTGGTGCAGCCCGGCCCGGCCGGCCTCGTACGGCGCCCGCGCCTGCTGCCAGAGCGTGAGGACCGGCTGGTCGCCGCCGTCGCCCAGGAAGGCGTACCGCCGGTCGTCCTCCTTGCCCTCGGCGAGCAGGGCGAAGCCGAGGACGTCCCGGTAGAAGGCGAGCGAGCGGTCGAGGTCGGTGACGTTCAGGCCGATGTGCGCGGTGCGCAGGGTCATGGCTCTCCCCTTCGAGGTTTATAACCGTCGTAAGCAACATTAGACAGTTAGTTCCGGTCGGGTCAACCGGTCACGTACGCTTGACCGGTTAGCAGAGAAGGAGAGGCCCATGCCCACCGCCCGCGACCCCCGCCCGCTCACCGGCGAGCCCCTGGCGCTCGACCTGCTGAACACCCGGTGGAACAAGGAGGGCGTCACCCAGGACCTGCTCGCCGGTCCCGACGGTCTCGCGGTGTGGCTCGCGAGCAACGGGCTGGCCGGAAACCACCCGGCCGACACCGCCGTCCTGGACCACCTCCGCGAGGCCCGGGAGGCACTGCGGGCCGCGGTGGACGGCCCAGCGGAACAGGCGGCTCCGCTCGTGGACGCCGTGCTGGGACACGGGCGCATCCGGGCCCGGCTGACCGCCGCCGGCCCGGCCGAGGAGCCCGAGTTCGCCGACCCGTCGTGGGGGCCGGCCTGGCTCGCCGCCCGGAACTACCTGGACCTGCTGACCCGCGCCCCGGAGCGGATCCGCCCCTGCGCCGGCGGCGGCTGCGTCCTGCACTTCTTCGACACATCCCGCAACGGCACCCGCCGCTGGTGCTCGATGGCGGCGTGCGGCAACCGGGCGAAGGCCTCCCGGCATTACGCGCGTTCGAAGGAGAACTGAGCAAATACCGGACCATCAGGGCCGGATACGCTCAAATCCCATCGGGGGTTTTCCCCATACATGCATATCGATTCGGTCAACGGGTCCCCAAAGGCGTGCCCTTCGGTAAAGCTGAGCGCTCTCGTCCGCTCGTTCCTTTACCTGAGGGATGCCGATGACCCACACGCCCGAGCGTGATCCCATATCCGGTCCCAGACGCCTGGCCCGCATAGCCGTGGCCGTGGGTGTGGTGGCCGCTCTCTCCGCGGCCGGGCCGGTCCCCCTGGCCCTCGCCGCGGACGCTCCGCCCGCCCCGGCCGCGGACCCGGTCAAGTCCGGTCACGACAAGCTCGGTTCGGACGACGCCGACGTGCTCGCCGAGGCCAAGGCCGCCGGCGACAAGAACGTCACGATGATGATCGCGACGGCCCCCGGACAGACCGAGCAGGTCGCCGAGAAGCTGGACGCGGTCAAGGGCGGCTCGGTGGGCCGCAGCTACGACAAGGTCGGCTACGTCCGTGCCACCGTCCCCACCGCCAGGGCCGACGCGGCCATCAAGGCGGCGGCCGGGCTCTCCTCGGTGCACGCCATCGACCTCAAGCAGGAGATCCCGCTCGACGACCCGGCGCCGAGCGGGGACACCGCCGGCAAGTCCGGTGCCGCCAAGGGCGGCTACTCCGGACCGGGCCGGAACACCCCGGCGGAGAACCCGTACAACCCGTCCTTCGAGACCGGCGCCGTCGACTTCGTCCAGGACCACCCGAAGGCGGACGGCCGCGGCGTCACCATCGGCATCCTCGACTCCGGTGTCGACCTAGGCCACCCGGCGCTGCAGAAGACCACCACCGGCGAGCGCAAGATCGTCGACTGGGTCACCGCGACCGACCCGATCCTCGACAGCGACGGCACCTGGCGCCGGATGACCAACCCGGTCAGCGGCCCGTCGTTCTCCTACGGCGGCGCCGACTGGAAGGCGCCCGCGGGCGACTACCAGGTCAACCTGTTCCGTGAGTCCGCGACGGCCGGAGGGGACGCCGCGGGCGACGCGAACCGGGACGGCGACACCACCGACGTCTGGGGCATCCTCTACGACCCGGCCGCCGGCACCGTCCGCGTCGACCTGAACAACAACTTCGACTTCACCGACGACACGCCGATGAAGCCGTACAAGGACGGCTACCAGATCGGCTACTTCGGCACCGACGACCCGAAGACCGACGTCGTCGAGCGGCAGCCGTTCGTCGTGCAGATCCGCAAGGACGTGCCGACCGACCCGTACGGCGGCGACTGGGTCGGCAAGAAGGCCGACTTCGTCAACATCGGCGTCATCGAGTCCGAGCACGGCACCCACGTCGCCGGCATCACCTCCGCCAACGGCCTGTTCGGCGGGAAGATGAACGGCGCGGCCCCCGGCGCGAAGATCGTCTCCTCGCGCGCCTGCACCTGGAGCGGCGGCTGCACCAACGTCGCCCTCACCGAGGGCATGATCGACCTCGTCGCCAACCGCGGCGTCGACATCGTCAACATGTCGATCGGCGGCCTGCCCGCGCTCAACGACGGCAACAACGCGCGCGCCGAGCTGTACACCCGGCTCATCGACACCTACGGCGTCCAGCTGGTGATCTCCGCGGGCAACTCCGGCCCCGGCGCGAACACCATCGGCGACCCCGGTCTCGCGGACAAGGTGATCTCCGTCGGTGCCGCCATCTCCAAGGAGACCTGGGCCGCCAACTACGGCTCGGCCGTGGAGACCCCGTACGCGATGATGCCGTTCTCCTCGCGCGGCCCGCGTGAGGACGGTGGCTTCACCCCGACCCTGAGCGCGCCCGGCGCCGCCATCAACACCACCCAGACCTGGCTGAAGGGCTCCCCGGTCGCCGAGGCGGGCTACCCCCTGCCGGCCGGCTACTCGATGCTCCAGGGCACCTCGATGGCCTCGCCGCAGGCCGCAGGCGCCTCCGCGCTGCTGCTGAGCGCCGCGAAGCAGAAGCACATCGACCTCACCCCGGCCACCCTGCGCACGGCGCTGACCTCGACCGCCGACCACATCAAGGGTGTGCAGGCGTACGAGGAGGGCGCGGGCCTCATCAACATCGTGGACGCGTGGGACGCCATCCGTGACGACGCCACCGCCCACGACTACACGGTCAAGGCCCCGGTCGACACCGCGATCGACTACGCCCTGAAGACCCCGGGCTTCGGCACCGGCCTGTACGACCGCGAGGGCGGTCTGAAGGCGGGCCAGAAGAAGACGTACGACGTCACCGTCACCCGTACCTCCGGCCCGGACAAGGCCGTCCGGCACGAGCTGCACTTCGAGAACAACGCCGGGCACACCTTCCGGATCCTCGGCGACGACGTCGTGAAGCTGCCGCTGAACCAGCCGGTGACCGTCAAGGTCCAGGCGGCCCCGGGCTCCGCGGGCATCAAGAGCGCGATCCTGGAGGTCGACGACCCGCGCACGGAGGGTGTCGACAAGCAGATCCTCACCACCGTCGTGGTCGCCTCCCCGGTGGACTTCACCTGGTCGGCGTCGGGTTCGGTGCAGCGCAACGCCACCCGGTCGTACTTCGTGAACGTGCCCGAGGGCGCCAAGTCGCTGGAGGTCGCGATCGGCGGGCTGGGGGACAAGAGTCAGACCCGGTTCATCGCCATCCACCCGTACGGCGTCCCGTCCGACAACACCTCGACGCCGTACTGCTACAACAACTACCTGGACGGCAACGGCTGCAAGCCCGACGTGCGCGCGTACGCCGACCCGCAGCCCGGCGTCTGGGAGGTCGAGGTCGAGGCCCGGCGCACGTCGCCGCTGCTCGACAACCCCTTCCGGCTGGACGTCTCCGTCCTCGGCGCGGCCTTCGACCCGGAGACCGTGACCGTCCCCGAGGCCAAGGCCGGCACCCCGACCGACGCCTCCTGGAAGGTGACCAACAAGTACGCCGCGCTCGACGGCAAGCTGGTCGGCGGCCCGCTCGGTTCCGCCAAGTCGGCCCGTCCGGCCATCAAGCAGGGCGAGACGCAGACCACCACGGTGGCGGTCCCGGCCGGCGCCAAGTCCCTGGACGTGGCGATCGGCGGCGTCTCCGACACCGCCGCCGACCTGGACCTGACGGTCTACGACGCGAGCGGCAAGCAGGTCGCGCAGTCCGCTGACGGCGACTCGGAGGAGGCGGTCTCCGTGCCGTCCCCGGCCGCCGGCACCTACACCATCAAGGTCGTGGGCTACTCGGTCCCGTCCGGCTCCACGGACTACGACTACCGGGACGTGTTCTTCTCCTCCTCGCTCGGTTCCGTCACGGTCGACGGCTCGGCCCCGGTCAAGCTCGGCACCGGTGACTCGGCGACGGTGACCGGCCAGGTCACGGCCGCCGCCGAGGCCCCGGCCGGCCGCGAGTTCTTCGGCCGGGTCCAGCTGGTGAACGCCCGCGGCACGGTCGCGGGCAGCGGCAGCGTGAAGATCGAGAAGGTCACGCCGTAACGGGGTGACGCGCACGGCGGGGGCGGGTGTCCGACCGGACACCCGCCCTTTCTCATGCGCCGCACCGGCCGCACCGGGGCCGGACGACCGGCCGTCCGCCACGCACGGGCTCACGACCCGCCGGCCGGGGCGCAGGACGTGTGCCGGGAGCCGGGCAGGGCCCGGACGATCCAGGCGCGGTCGGCGGCCACCTCGGCGTCGCCCACCGACCACAGGCTCGCGCGCTCCTCGCCGCGGGCGAGCCGCACGAGCACGTGCTGTCCGGCGCGGGGCGCCGGCCGTGCGGTGCCGTCGAGCAGGAAACCGACCTCGGCCGGGCCGTGCGCGGGCCGGTAGGAGCGGGTCACGGTCAGCGTGACCCGGCTCTCCGCGGAGCCCCGCAGCCGCCGCACCTTCGCCACCGTGCCCTCGACCACCAGCCGGGAGCAGGCCAGCTCGCGCTCCGGGTCCGCCGGACGCCCGGCGGCCTCCGGAGTCGCCGCCTTCCCCCGGCGTCGGCGGCGCTCTTCGCGTCCCCGCTGTCGTCCGCGCCGACACCGGCCCGCGTCACCAGCCAGCCGAAGCCGAGGACCAGCGAGCAGGCCGCGGCACCGGCGAGCGTGCCGAGCGCGACGCGCAGCGCACGGCGGGGTCCGGACGGGCGCCCCGGCCGCGGGGGCCGGGACGGCCCGGCGGGACGCGTGACGCTCCGCGGGCGGGCGCCCGGCGGGCGTCCGGCCGGGGCCGGGCCTTCCGCCGGGGCCGGGTCCCCGGAGGCGCCGGCGGCGCCGGGGCCGGTCCTCGCGCCCTTCGGTCAGGGGATCCTCCAAGGGCTCCTCGGTCAGTGCCCGGGCCAGCCGGTCCAGCTGCTCCCGCAGCAGCGCCACGTCGGCCTCGGCCGCCCGGTGCTCGGCCAGGAAGGCGGGGTCCCGCCGGGCGTCCGCCGGCAGGGGGTCGCCGGTGATCGCCGCCATCAGGGCGTCCATGCCGCCGTACTCCCCGGCGCCCTCCGCGCCCCGCGCACTGTCGTGTCCGGCGGTCACGTCACACCACCTCGTCGTCGTGCAGCCGCTCGCGCAGCGCGCGGACCGCCGTGTGCAGCCTGCTCTTGACCGTGCCCTCGGGGATGCCCAGCTCCTCGGCTATGCCCCGCACCGGCAGGTCGGCGAAGAACCGCAGGACGACCACCTGCCGCTGCGCGGCGGGCAGTTCGTCCAGGCCCCGGGCGACGGCGAGGGAGAGCAGGCTGGCCTCCTCGCCGGAGGGGTGCGCGGGCTCGCGCAGCGCGGCCAGCCGCTCCCCCAGCCGTTCGCGGCGCCGCTTGGCCCGGTGCCAGTCCATGGCGAGGTTGGAGGCGACCACCGCCGCCCACGCCGACACGTCCCGCGGTGCCTCGCGGCCGCTCGCCGTCCGCTCCAGCAGCCGCAGACGTACCTGCTGCACCCCGTCCGGCAGGTCCGACTGCGGCACCCCGCCCAGCGCGAGCACCGCCCGCACCCGGCGTTCCTGGGCCGCGTCCAGCGGATCGTCACCGGCACGTTCCGCACCGGCGTACGCCCCCTGGTCGCGGCGCGCCCCTCCGCGCAGCACAAGCCACCCCCTCACGCGTTTGCCCCTACGACGCCGCGGCCGGCCGGAACGTTCGGACGGGCCCGGGATTTCTCCGCCACCCGCAGAGGCGTACGTCACACCTCCGTGTGGCCGGAATCCGGACGGGCAGGAACCGCACAGCACAGCTTCCGGCACGGACGCCCCGTCGAGCGAATTTCTCCAGCTCAGCGGGGCGTCCGACGGAGTTGTGGAACCGTCCGCCGGGCGCCCGTGTCCCATTCTTCGGGCACGCGGCGCAAAGAATTGGACAGGTGGACCGGGGTCGGCCGCATGATGGAAAAGCCCCGGTCATGCGAGAGACACAAAGAGGGAGACGCTGTGAGGGTCGGAATCGTCGGAGCCACCGGTCAGGTCGGCACGGTCATGCGCAGGATCCTCGTGGAGCGGAACTTCCCGGTCACGGAGCTGCGCCTGTTCGCCTCGGCCCGCTCGGCCGGGACCGTGCTGGACGGCGTGACGGTGGAGGACGCGACGACCGCCGACTACACCGGCCTCGACATCGTGATCTTCTCCGCGGGCGGCGCGACCTCCCGGGCGCTGGCCGAGAAGGTGGCCTCGCAGGGCGCCGTCGTGATCGACAACTCCTCCGCCTGGCGCAAGGACCCCGAGGTCCCGCTGGTCGTCTCCGAGGTCAACCCGCACGCGATCGCCGACCGCCCCAAGGGCATCATCGCCAACCCGAACTGCACCACCATGGCCGCCATGCCGGTCCTGAAGGTGCTGCACGAGGAGGCCGGCCTGGAGGCGCTGATCGTCGCCACCTACCAGGCGGTGTCCGGCTCCGGTCTCGCGGGCGTGGCCGAGCTGCACGGCCAGGTGCAGAAGGTCGCCGCCGAGGCCGACAAGCTGACCCACGACGGCGCCGCGGTCGACTTCCCCGAGCCGCAGGTCTACAAGCGCGCCATCGCCTTCAACGTCCTCCCGCTGGCGGGCAGCATCGTCGACGACGGTCTGAACGAGACCGACGAGGAGCAGAAGCTGCGCAACGAGTCCCGCAAGATCCTGGAGATCCCCGACCTGAAGGTCTCCGGCACCTGCGTGCGCGTTCCGGTCTTCTCCGGCCACTCCCTCCAGGTCAACGCCCGTTTCGCCCGCCCGATCCCCCCCGAGCGCGCGACCGAGCTGCTCGCGAAGGCCCCCGGCGTCGCCCTCTCCGAGATCCCGACCCCGCTGCAGGCGGCCGGCCAGGACCCCTCGTACGTCGGCCGGATCCGCCGCGACGAGACGGTGGACAACGGCCTCGCGCTGTTCATCTCCAACGACAACCTCCGCAAGGGCGCCGCGCTGAACGCGGTGCAGATCGCGGAGCTGGTGGCGGCGGAGCTGTCCGCGAAGAAGTAGGACGCGCACGGCGTGTGCGGGAAGGGGCGGTCACGGCGACGTGACCGCCCCTTCCCCGTTCCCCGGCCCCGCGCGCACCGCCGCACCCACCGCCACACCGACCGGCGGGAACCGGACATCGCCTTACCCCTCGGTGGCATGGAAGGATGACGCAACCGACACATAACGAGGAGATGACCGCGTGCCTGGCACAAACCTGACTCGCGAAGAGGCACAGCAGCGGGCCGAGCTGCTGACCGTTGACTCGTACGAGATCGATCTCGACCTCTCCGGCGCGCAGGAGGGCGGTACCTACCGGTCCGTGACCACGGTGCGCTTCGACGTCGCCCGGGACGGCGCGGAGTCGTTCATCGACCTGGTGGCCCCGACCGTCCACGAGGTGGTCCTCAACGGCGACCAGCTGGATCCCGCCGAGGTCTTCGCCGACTCGCGGATCGCCCTGCCGGGGCTGCTCGAGGGACGCAACGTCCTGCGGGTCGTCGCCGACTGCGCCTACACCAACACCGGCGAGGGCCTGCACCGCTTCGTCGACCCGGTCGACGAGCAGGCCTACCTGTACACCCAGTTCGAGGTCCCGGACGCCCGCCGCGTCTTCGCCTCCTTCGAACAGCCCGACCTGAAGGCCACCTTCCAGTTCACGGTGAAGGCACCGACTGGCTGGACGGTCATTTCGAACTCGCCGACGCCGGAGCCCAAGGACGACGTCTGGGCCTTCGAGCCGACGCCCCGGATCTCCTCGTACATCACGGCCCTGATCGTCGGCCCGTACCACTCCGTGCACAGCGTGTACGAGAAGGACGGGCAGTCCGTGCCGCTCGGCATCTACTGCCGTCCCTCGCTCGCCGAGTTCCTCGACTCGGACGCGATCTTCGAGGTCACCCGGCAGGGCTTCGACTGGTTCCAGGAGAAGTTCGACTACGCGTACCCGTTCGCCAAGTACGACCAGCTGTTCGTGCCGGAGTTCAACGCGGGCGCGATGGAGAACGCGGGCGCCGTCACCATCCGCGACCAGTACGTCTTCCGGTCCAAGGTGACCGACGCGGCGTACGAGGTGCGGGCGGAGACCATCCTGCACGAGCTGGCCCACATGTGGTTCGGCGACCTGGTCACCATGGAGTGGTGGAACGACCTGTGGCTGAACGAGTCGTTCGCCACCTACACCTCCATCGCCTGCCAGGCCGCCGCGCCCGGCTCCCGCTGGCCGCACTCGTGGACCACGTTCGCCAACTCGATGAAGACCTGGGCGTACCGGCAGGACCAGCTGCCGTCCACGCACCCGATCATGGCGGACATCCGCGACCTGGACGACGTGCTCGTCAACTTCGACGGCATCACCTACGCCAAGGGCGCGAGCGTGCTGAAGCAGCTCGTCGCGTACGTCGGCGAGGACGAGTTCTTCCGGGGCGTGCAGGCCTACTTCAAGCGGCACGCCTTCGGCAACACGCGTCTGTCGGACCTGCTGGGCGCCCTGGAGGAGACCTCCGGGCGCGACCTGAAGACCTGGTCGAAGAAGTGGCTGGAGACCGCCGGCATCAACGTCCTGCGGCCCGAGATCGCCACCGACGCCGACGGTGTCATCACGTCCTTCGCCGTCCGCCAGGAGGCCCCGGCCCTGCCGGCCGGCGCCAAGGGCGAGCCGACCCTGCGGCCGCACCGCATCGCGATCGGCCTGTACGACCTGGACGCCGCCAGCGGCAAGCTGGTGCGCACCGAGCGGATCGAACTGGACGTCGACGGCGAGCTGACCGCCGTACCGCAGCTGGGTGGCAGGCCCCGTCCGGCCGTCGTCCTGCTCAACGACGACGACCTGTCCTACGCCAAGGTCCGCCTGGACGAGGAGTCGCTGCGGACCGTCACCGAGCACCTCGGCGACTTCGAGGCGTCCCTGCCGCGCGCGCTGTGCTGGGCGTCGGCCTGGGACATGACGCGGGACGCCGAGCTGGCCGCCCGCGACTACCTCTCCCTCGTCCTGTCGGGCATCGGCAAGGAGTCCGACATCGGCGTCGTGCAGTCGCTGCACCGCCAGGTCAAGCTGGCGATCGACCTGTACGCCGACCCGGCCGCCCGGGAGGCGCTGCTGGCCCGCTGGACCGACGCCACGCTGGCCCACCTGCGGGCGGCCGAGCCGGCCGGCGACCACCAGCTGGCCTGGGCCCGGGCGTTCGCGGCGACCGCGCGCACCCCGGAGCAGCTGGACCTGCTGGAGGCCCTGCTGGACGGCACGCAGACCGTCGAGGGTCTGGCCGTGGACACCGAGCTGCGCTGGGCGTTCGTGCAGCGGCTCGCGGCGGTCGGCCGGTTCGACGAGGCCGAGATCGCGAACGAGTACGAGCGGGACCGCACCGCCGCCGGTGAGCGGCACGCGGCCACCGCCCGCGCGGCCCGGCCCACCGCCGAGGCCAAGGCGGAGGCGTGGGCGTCGGTCGTCGAGTCCGACAAGCTGCCCAACGCCGTGCAGGAGGCCGTGATCGGCGGCTTCGTGCAGACCGACCAGCGCGAGCTGCTGGCGGACTACACGGACAGGTACTTCGAGATCGTCAAGGGCGTGTGGGACTCCCGGTCCCACGAGATCGCCCAGCAGATCGCGATCGGTCTGTACCCGTCGGTGCAGGTCTCCGAGGAGATCCTGGCCAAGACGGACTCCTGGCTGGCCGCGGCCGAGCCGAGCGCGGCCCTGCGCCGCCTCGTCTCGGAGTCCCGTGCGGGCGTCGAGCGCGCGCTGCGGGCCCAGGCCGCGGACGCGGCGGCCGCCGCCTGACCGCCGGACCACGGAAAGGGCGCCCGGTGATGCACCGGGCGCCCTTTCGCACGCGCCCACCGGGCCGCCGCCAGGGCCTGTCGTTCGGATCAGGCCGGCCTGGCCCACGGTGCCTTGTCCGACGCCCCGCGACGCGGGCGTGATCCACACGTCAGGCCCTAGCCGCCGGCCCTGGTGGCGGCCGCGTCGTGCAGGGCCCGCAGGACCCGGGTCACCGCGGTCCCGCTCTCCGCGCCCTTGCGCACCGCGCCCACCACATGGCGTACGGGCCGGTCCGGGCCCAGTTCGCGCAGGACCACGTCCGCGCGGCGGCCGGCCGCCATCCTCGGTACCAGGGCGACGCCCATCCCCGCCTCCACCATGGCGAGGATCGCGGTCCAGCCGGAGGCCGAGTGGCCCTGGTGGGGGCTGAAGCCGGCCGCCTCGCAAGCGCGCCGGGTGATGTCGGACCAGGGTCCGCTGCCGCCGAAGATCCACGGTTCCGCCGCGAGGTCCGGCAGCCGCAGCCGGCCGGCGCGGGCGAGCGGATGGCCCGCCGGCAGGGCGACGTCCAGCGGGTCGGTGAGCAGGGGCACGCGGGTGAGACGGGGGTCCGCCGCGCTCGGCGCCTCGGCCGCGAGGGACAGGGCGAGGTCCACCTCTCCGGCGGCCAGCAACTCGTAGGCCTCGGCGGCCTCCGCCTCCCTGACCCGTACCGAGATCCGGGGGTGCGAGGCGCGCAGGGCCCGGACGGCCGGGACGACCAGGGCGGGCACCGCCGTCGGGAAGGCGCCGACGCGTACCTCGCCTGCGTCTCCCCGCGCGTACGCCGCGAGCGCCGCGTCCGCCCGCTCCAGCTGCTCGAACACCGCCTCGGCGTGGGACAGCACCAGCCGGGCCGCGTCGGTGAGCCGCACCCGGCGGCCCTGCGCCTCCAGCAGGGGTACGCCGAGCTGCCGGGCGAGGTTGGTGAGTTGCTGGGAGACGGCGGACGGAGTCATGTGCAGGGCCTCGGCCGTCGCCGTCACGGTCCCCCGCTCACGCAGGGTGCGCAGGATCCGCAGCTTCCTCAGGTCCCACTCGGCCATGGCGCGCACGTTACACGTCGTCACCGCGCAGGACGGCCGCCCGACTTCCGGGTCCGGCGCCGTGCGGCACGTCCCGGCGACCGCTGCCCGCGCCGAGGGCGACGCCGCCCAGGATCAGTGCCAGGCACAGCAGTTGCGGCCGTCCGGTGCGCTCGCCGAGTACCGCCCAGGACAGCAGGGCCACACAGACCGGCTGGAGGTGGTAGACGACTCCGGCGCGGGCGGCGCCGATCAGGGCGACGGCCTTGTTCCAGGCGAAGAAGGCCACGGCGGAGGAGGCCACGCCGACGTAGAGCAGGGGCAGCACCGTACCGGGGGCCGGGGTGAAGCCGCCCTGCACGGCGAGGCTGAAGGCCTGGGCGGGCAGCAGCAGGACCGTGCCCGCGAGGAAGGTGGTGAACAGGAAGGCGGCTCCGCCGAGTTCCGCGGGGCGGCGGCGCAGCAGCGCGCTGTAGCCGGCGAAGCAGCAGGCGGCGCCGATCATCCACAGGCCGCCGGCCGAGAGGTCCGCGCCGCCGCCGGCGAGCAGTGTCACGCCCGCGCAGGCGACGAGCAGTCCGGCGGTGCGCCGCGCGCCGAGCCGGATGCCGGTCAGCCGTTCGCACACCGCCATGAGCACCGGTGAGGCGGCCATGGTCATGCCCATGGTAGCGGCCGGGGTGGTCAGACCGGCCTGGTTCACGAGGGTGTTGTAGACGGCCACGCCGAGCAGCGAGGCGAACAGGACGTAGCGGCCGTGCCGTCGGACGTGGGCCCGCGCCCGCCAGGCCGGCCGGGCGCCGAAGGGGGCGACGGCGATCAGCGCGACGACCCAGCGCCAGAAGGCCTGCTGAACAGGGGGGACGCTGTCGTGCAGGCCGCGTGAGGTGACGAAACTCCCGGCCCAGACGACCGTGGCGAGGGCGGCGCAGGCGAGTCCGAGGAGCGGGCCGGCGGCCCGGCGGGAAGGGAGGCGGGCCGGGAGGGTGGGGCGGGGCGAGGCGGTGGTCCGGTGCAGGACGGCGGCCACGGGGGTCCTTTCCGTGCGGGAGTGGGTGCTTCCTCACCGTCCCAGCGCCCGACCTGTCAGGTCCATCGAAAGTTTTCGACCATTTCGTTCAGCTGAACTGAACGGTCGCTGGGGAGGTCGGGCCGAGGTGGCGGAGGACGGCCGTCTCGATGTCCGCCGGTGTCGCCGCGTCGGCGGCCCAGGCCGCGTAGCCGTCGGGCCGCACCAGCACGGTGGTGCGGCGGCCGCCCGCCCAGCGGGTCACGGCCAGCCGGTCCGCGCGGCCGGCTCCCGCCTCGTACGGCTCCGGCGTGATCAGCACGAACCGTCCGCCGCGCAGCGCCTCGTACAGCCGACCGCCGCCGGAGAGCGTGACGTCCGGGACGCGGGCACCGGTGAGGGCGTGGGCGCCGCGCGGTGCGGGATAGCGGTAGCCGATGCCGGTGACCTGGCCGGCGACCTTGCGGCGGGCCGGGCCGCACACGTCGAGGAACGTGGTGAGCGCGGCGCGGGCCGCCAGCGTCCAGGGGCGCTTGGCCATGGCGAGGCGCACGATCCCGCCGCTGCTGCGCAGCACCGCCCGGCCGACCGGGTGCCGTTCGTCCTGGTACGTGGCCAGCAGGGCGGGGTCGGCGTGGCCGCCCAGCACGGCGGCGAGCTTCCAGCTCAGGTTCGCCGCGTCCTGGAGGCCGGTGTTCATGCCCTGCCCGCCGGCCGGGGTGTGGACGTGCGCGGCGTCACCGGCGAGGAAGACCCGGCCGACCCGGTAGGCCGGCGCCTGCCGCTCGTCGCTGTGGAAGCGGGACATCCAGCGGGCGTCGTGCATCCCGAAGTCCCGGCCGAGCGCGAGCCGCGTGATCTCCTTGACCTCCGCCAGATCCAGGGGCTCGTGGTCGGAGACGTCACGGCCGCGGTGCCAGCCGATCACCCGGTAGTAGCCGTCGCCGAACGGTGCGAGGAAGGCGAAGGCGTCGCCGACGGCGTCGACGGTGAGCAGGGTCGGGGGCTTCTCGGCGAGCCGGACGTCGGCGAGCACGACGGACCGGATCACCGACCGGCCCGGGAAGGGCAGCCCGATCGCCTGCCGCACCGCGCTGCGCATCCCGTCGGCGCCGACGACGTACGCGGCCCGGACCGTCTCCGTACGACCCTCCGGCCCCCGGGCCTCGACCGTCACGCCGGCCGCGTCCTGGGTGAGCCCGGTCAGCTCGGTCTCGTAGCGGAAGTCGGCGCCCGCGTCGACCGCGCGCCGCTCCAGCGCCTTCTCCACCTCGTACTGCGGCAGCACGAGGAGGTGGCGATAGCGGGAGGGGAGGGCGGAGAGGTCCATGGTCAGCCGGCCGAAGAGACCGAGCCGGTCGAGGGGCTGCCCGACGGCCTCCAGGTCGTCGGCGAGACCGCGGGCGTCGAGCTGTTCGAGGGTGCGGGCGTGCAGGACGAACGCGCGGGAGAGGTTGCTGATCTGGTGGGGGCGCTTCTCCAGGACGGTGACGGGGACGCCGGCGGCGGCGAGGTCGCCCGCGAGCAGGAGCCCGGTGGGACCGCAGCCGACGATCACGACGCGGGATGCCGGGGTGCCGGCGGTGCTGTGGGTGCCGGTGGGTTCGGTGGTGCCGCTGCCGCTCATGATGGCCTCCGGGTGCCAACGCCTGTTGGCCAACAAAGGTTGGTCAACGCTTGTTGGCAAGCGTAAGACGGGGGCGTCCGCCGGTCAACACTTGTTGGCCCACATGTGTTGGCCTACGCTCGTGGGCATGACGGGCAGCACACAGACGAACCAGGCCGGGGCGCAGCCCGGGGATCAACCCGGGGATCACGGGGAGAAGTCCGGGGAGCAGCAGGGGGAGCGGTCCGGCGCGCGGACGAAGCAGGCGGGGAAGGGATCCGGCGAGGGCGTCACCGGCCGGGCGCGCCGTTCCGGCGCCACCCGGTCCGCCATCCTCGCCGCGGCCCGGGAGCGCTTCGCCGCCGACGGGTACGAGCGGGCCACCATCCGGGCCGTCGCCAGGGACGCGCGCATCGACCCGTCGATGGTGATGCGCTATTTCGGCAGCAAGGAGGGCCTGTTCGCGGCGGCCGTCGCGCTGGATCTGCGGCTGCCCGACCTGTCCCGGGTACCGCGCGACGACATCGGGCGGACGCTGGTGGGCCACTTCCTGAGCCTGTGGGAGGAGAACGAGGAGCTGACGGCCGTCCTGCGGGTGGGCGCCACCAACGAGGCCGGGGCCGAGCGGATGCAGGGCATCTTCCGGGAGCAGCTGCTGCCGGTGGCCCGGCAGGCCTGCCCCGACCCCGAGCAGGTGCCGGCCCGGGCCGCGCTCTGCGCCGCACAGCTGCTGGGTCTCGCGCTGACCCGCTATGTGCTGAGGCTGCCGCCGGCCCGCGCGCTCACCCGGGAGGAACTGGTGGCCTGGCTCGGACCGACGGTCCAGCGCTACCTGACGGCACCGAACCCCTAGCCGAATCCCTGGCCGGTCCCCCGGCCGGTCCGCCCCGTCCTCCGGCCGAAAACACCGAGGGCGCCGGTCTCACCCCGGTACGGCGTGTGCGCGTACCGCGGGTGGGACGGGCGCCCCGGCGGGAGAAGCAGTCGTCAGGCCTTGGCCCGGATGTTGGACGTGGTGTCGTCCTTCTTGGCGTGCGACTTGTCCAGCAGCATCACCAGGCCGGCGATGACCACGAACAGCGCGACCGGGAGGAGCACGTAGAGGCCCAGCGTCTGGATGACGCTCAGGCCGGGGCCGGGGTCGTCGCCGTCGTCGCGGGTCAGCGCGAGCGCGGGGGACGACATGAGCAGCATCATCAGCGTCGTACCGGCGGCCAGGGCGCCGGCGCGCAGGGCGTTCTTCTTGTCCACGGAACTCAAGTTAGCGAACGGTCGTCGGGGCCGCGCGCCCGGGGTGCCCTAGCAGCACCTCCGCGCCGGGCGGGACCGCGGCCTCGCGGCGGGAACACCGGGCAACGACAGCGCGCCGAGCGCACGCCGCAGCCCCGACCGCACGCCGGTGCCCCTGCCGTACTCCGGCACCGCACTCCGGTGCCCCGACCGCACGCGCGGCGCCCGGCGCACGCCGGCGGCCCCTGCCGTACGCCGCGCCCTCCGCCGTACCGCAGACCCTCCTCCTCACGCGCCCGGCGCGCCCGACGGACCCGGCGCTCCCGGCAAGCCCGGCGCTCCCGGCGAGCCCAACGGGCCCGACGCAGCCGACGGACCCGACGCAGCCGACGGCCGCAGCACCTCCAGCAGACCCCGCAGCCGCGGCGACGCCGTCAGCTCCTCCAGCGGCACCGGCCTGCCCTCCCGGTCGGCGATCGGCAGCCGCCAGTTCGGATACTGGTCCCAGGTGCCCGGCAGGTTCTGCGGCCGGCGGTCGCCCACGCCGTCCGGCAGCCAGACCCCGATCAGCCGGGCTGGGGTGCGCAGCAGGAAGCGGTGGACCGCGCGGATCTCCTCCTCCTCGTCGGAGCCGGGCGGTCCGGCCGCCGGGCTGTCCAGCAGGCCGAGGCTGCCGAGCAGGGCGAGCCACTCCGCCGTGTCCGCCGCGGCCTCGGCGCGCTCCTCTGCCGCCGAACGGGTGAGCAGTCCCAGACGGTCGCGCAGGTCGACGTGGTCGCCGGTGAGCCGGGCGGCGGTGGGCGGCAGGTCGTGGGTGGTGGCGGTGGCCAGGCAGTCGGCGCGCCACCGCTCGGGCGGCAGCGGGTGTCCGTCGCCCTCCCAGTCCCGCTCGAACCACAGCACGGAGGTGCCGAGCACCCCGCGCCGCTGCAGCGCCTCGCGCACGCCGGGTTCGACCGTGCCCAGGTCCTCGCCGATCACCACGGCCCCGGCGCGGGTGGCCTCCAGGGCGAGGATCGCGAGCATGGCGTCGGCGTCGTGACGCACGTAGGTGCCCTCGGTGGGCGGGCTGCCCTGCGGCACCCACCAGAGCCGGAACAGGCCCATGACGTGGTCGATGCGCAGCGCGCCCGCGTACCGGAACAGGGCGCGCAGGAGCTCGCGGTAGGGGGCGTGGCCCGAGGCGGCGAGCCGGTCGGGACGCCAGGGCGGCAGGCCCCAGTCCTGGCCGCGGGCGTTGAAGGCGTCCGGTGGGGCGCCGACCGACATGCCGGCGGCGAACACGTCCTGCTGCGCCCAGGCGTCGGCACCGACGGGGTGCACCCCGACGGCGAGGTCGTGCACGATCCCGACCGGCATCCCGGCGTCGCGGGCGGCACGCTGGGCCGCGCGCAGCTGGCCGTCGGTGAGCCAGGCCAGGCGGGCGTGGAAGTCGACCCGGCCGGCGAGTTCGGCGCGGGCACGGGCGGTGGCGGGCGAGCGGGGGTCGCGCAGCCCGTCCGGCCAGCCGTGCCAGTCGGAGCCGTACACCTCGGCGAGGGCGCACCAGGTGGCGTGGTCGTCGAGGGCCCGGCCGTGGGCGGCGCGGAAGTCGTCGTAGGCGGCCTGCCGGCCGGGGCCGAGGGGGACGGCGAGGACCAGCTCCAGCGCCTCCCGCTTCAGCTCCCACACGGCGTCCCGGTCGATGAGCGCGCCCTTGTCGAGCACGTCCTCCCGCAGCCGCCCGGCCCGCTCCAGCAGGGCGTTCAGGCGCTCGCGGTCCTCGACGTAGCCGAACTCGGGGATCTCCTCGATCCGCAGGTGCACGGGGTCGGGGAAACGGCGGGAGGAGGGCCGGTACGGGGAGGGGTCGGTGGGAGCACCGGGCACGGCCGCGTGCAGGGGGTTGACCTGCACGAACCCGGCTCCGGCGGTGCGCCCCGCCCAGCTCGCGAGCTCGGCGAGGTCACCGAGGTCGCCCATGCCCCAGGAGCGGTGGGAGAGCAGGGAGTACAGCTGGACGAGAACGCCCGAGGAGCGTCCGGGCGGGGTGGGGAGGCGGTCGGGGGCGACGACGAGGTGGGCCCGGCCGGTGCGGCCGTCGGGCGCGTGGGCGGTGAGCCGGTGGACGCCGAGCGGGAGGCCCGCGGTCCCCTCGCGCTGCTGCCCGTCCTCGGTCAGCACGTCCAGCCGGGTTCCGGGGGCAGCGCGGCGAGGGCGGCGGGCGGCTCGGCGCCGGCCCACTGCACCACCGTCGGCGGCAGGAGGCGTTCGCGCAGTTCGCGTTCCCGCTCGGCGAGCGCGGCGTTGACGGCGTCCGGGGTGCCCGCGTCGACGCCGAGCGCGGTCAGGGCGGCGGCCACGGCGGAGGCGGGTACCGCGACGGTACGGTCCGGCGCGGGGCTGTAGGAGGTGGCGACCCCGTGCAGCCCGGCGAGCCGGGTGAGGTCCTCACCGGCGGGCGCGGACGCCGCGCCCGTGTCGCCGGGTCCGGCCGCGACGGTTCCGGCCGGCCCGGGCAGCTCCGCGTCGTCGTGCCCCGCGGCCATCTACAGCCCCGGGGCGTAGCAGTCCGGGACCGGGTCGGACTCGCTGGTCAGCGGGGCGGCCTCGGCGAGCGGGGGCTCACTGGTCAGGGGCTCGGCGTCGGGCAGCGGCGGTTCGCTGGTGAGGGGGGCCTGGGTGCAGGCGCTCTCCGCGCTGAAGACGCAGAGGCGGACCGTGTCGGTGTCGGCGGACTGCTCCGCCACGGGTTTGAACTGGGCCGGGATCGTGGGTGCGGCCACTGGGGCCTCCTTTTCGACGGTGCGGCTTTTGACGGTTTAGGGCAGGCCTACCCAATGACGGCGTCGGCACGCGTGGCCGTTACCGGAGCACCGGAAGGGGTGGTGGTGATCCGTCGCCGGGCCGGTGATCGATAGAGGAGGTGTGAGACTGTTCCGCCCCATGGGGGGCCAGCGGGAGAAGGACGACGGCGCGGACGCGGCGCTGTTGCGGGCCGTGGCCGCGGGGGACGCGGCCGCGATGGCCACCCTGTACGACCGGCACGCGGGCTGGCTGCACGCGCGGCTGACCCGGCGGTGCGCGGACCCGGAGGTCGTGCGCGAGGTGGTGCAGGACACGTTCGTCACGGTGTGGCGGTCGGCGGCCGGGCACCGCGGGGAGGACGCCGGCGGCTGGCTGTGGACGATCGCCGCGCGCCGGCTGGTCGACGCCCGGCGCGCGCAGGAACGGGTCGCGCGGTTCGCCGGGCCACCGCTGGAGCCCGGTTCGGCGGGGCGGTACGAGCCCGCCGCCGCGCCGTCCGCGGAGGACCGGGTGCTGGCGGGGCTGGAGTACGGCGATGTCGGTGCCGCCCTCGACCGGATCTCCCCCGAGCTGCGCGAGGTGCTGCGCGCGACCGTCGTGGACGGGCTGACCACGCGGGAGGCGGCCCGGCTGCTCGGCATACCCGAGGGCACGGTCAAGTCCCGCGCCCGGCGGGCCCGCGCCGAACTGCGGGCGGCACTGGACCTGCTGCACCCGTCCACGCTGGGAGGCACGGCATGAGGCACGCAACGACGAACGGCGACGCGCGCGTCTGGCACGTGTCCGACGACCTCGCCGCCCGCTACGCCGAGGGGGTGCTGCCGGAGCCGGAGGCGTGGTCCCTGGAGAAGCACGTGGAGGGCTGCGGGGGCTGCGCGGCCACGGTGTCGGAGGCGGTGCGGGGCACGGCGGCCGGGCCGGTCCTCGCGGAGATACGGGACGCGGTACTGGCGTCGCTGCCGGCCCCGGCGCCGGCGGCGCCCGCCGCGCGGCGGCCCCGTCGGCACGTGCCCCACCGGTTCGCGCGGCTGCTGTGGGCCGCCGGGCCCGCGGTGCGCGGGGCGTGGCTGCCCGCGGTGCTCGTGGTGGCCGCCGGCGCGCTGGCCCTGGCGTACGGCACCGGATATCCCGGGGTGCGGGCGCTGCTGCTGGCCGTCGCCCCGGTCGTGCCGGTCGCCGGGGTGGCCCTGTCCTACGGTCCGCACGCCGATCCGCTGCACGAGGTCGCCGCGGCCACCCCGGGCGGCGGGCTGCGGCTCGCGCTCACCCGTACGGTCGCCGTCCTCGCGGTGAGCCTGCCGCTGCTGACCCTCACCGGTCTGCTGCTGCCCGCGTCCGGCGCCCCGGCCGCCGCGGCCTGGCTGCTGCCGGGGCTGGCGCTGGCGCTCGGCTCGCTGGCCCTGGCCTCCTTCGTGGGGTGCCGGACGGCTGCCCTGCTGACGGGCGGCGGCTGGCTGCTGGCCGTCCTCGGCCCGGTGCCCGCCGCATCATCCGGTGGCGCGGCGGGCGCACGGCTGGCCGAGCAGCTCTCCCGCTGCCTCGACGGCGTCGGCGCGCAGAGCGCGTGGGCGACGGCGGCCGTGCTGAGCGCCGTCCTGGTGACGGCCCGCCGCCCGGTGTACGACCGCCCGCTCGGCCGGTGACGGCGGCCGGCGCTCCCGGCCCCGCCGGCCCCCCACCCTTCATCGCTTCACGTGATCCGTCTGGAGAGACCTTGACTTCGATACGTGTGTCCGGCCTGCGGGTCCGGCACCGCAGAACACTCGCCCTCGACTCCCTGGACCTCGGCCTCGGCCCCGGTGTGCACGGGCTGCTCGGGCCGAACGGGGCCGGGAAGACCTCGCTGATCCGGGTGCTGGCCACCGTCGCCCGGCCGGACGCCGGGCGGGTGGAGATCCTCGGCGAGGACACCGCCGAGCACCGCGGCCGGACCGAGGTGCGGCGCCGGCTCGGCTATCTGCCGCAGGAGTTCGGCCACTACCCGGGCTTCACCGTGCGGGAGTTCGTGGCGTACATGGCCTGGCTGAAGGAGATGCCCGCCGAGCGGGTGCCGGACGCCGTGGAGCGTGCCGTGGCCCGGGTGGGTCTCGAGGACCGTATCGACGCGAAGGTGCGGACCCTGTCCGGCGGCATGGTCCGCCGGGTCGGCATCGCGCAGGCCGTCGTCAACGACCCGGCCGTGGTGCTGCTCGACGAGCCGACGGCCGGGCTGGATCCGGAGCAGCGGGTGGAGTTCCGCGCGCTGCTGCGCGAGCTGGGGGTGGCGGCGACGGTCGTGGTCTCCACCCACCTGGTGGAGGACGTGGCCGCCGCCTGCACCGAGGTCACCCTCCTCGACGGCGGCCGGGTCGCCTACCGGGGCACGCCCGAGGCGCTGTCGGCGCTCGGCGAGAGCGCCGGCGGTCCGGGCGACCATCCGATCGAGCGCGGGTACACCGCCGCGCTGCGGGCCCACCGCGCGGCGGGCACGGGCGCGCGGGAGGCGGTGTGATGAGCGCGGTCACCGAACGGAGCGCGCCGGCGGCGCGGGGGCGCGCGCCGCATCCCGCCCGGGCGGAGGCCGTACGCGGCTTCGCGCCGTTCGCGGGGGCCGCGGTCCTGCTGACGGTCGGCGTGATGACGGGCTACAAAGCGGACGAGTGGCAGGGCGACTGGGGGGCGACCGCCGCGCTCCTGCACACCGGGCTGCTGATCCTGATACCGCTGGCCGCCGCCGCGGGCTGCTGGCAGGGCGGGCGGGAGCGGCGGCGCCGTACCGAGGAGCTCTGGGCCACGGCCGCACGGCCGCCGCTCCCGCGGTTCCTGGCCTCGGCACTCCCGACGGCCGCCTGGGTGGCCTTGGGCTACCTGGCCGGTGTGGCACTGGCGCTGCTCGCGTGCCGGCCGTACGCGCTGGGCGGCGGGCCGCGGCTCGGGCTGCTGCCCGGGGACACGGTGGCCCTGGTGGCGGCTTCGCTGACCGGTCAGGTGCTCGGCCGGGTCGTGCCGACGCGGCTGGCGGCTCCGCTGCTGGCCCTCGCGGGGTACGTGGGGCTGGGGCTGCTCGAGCGGAGCCCCGCGGACCCGAGCCACGAACTGAGCCCCGCGCGCCTCGTCGGCGACGCCCAGCTGCCCGTGTGGTGGCAGCCGGCGGCGATGGCCGCCTGGACGGGCGGCCTGGCGCTCGCCGCCGTGCTGGCGTACACCGCCCGGCGCCGGGCGACGGCCCTGCTGCCGCTGGCCGCCGCCGTGGCCGCCGGCGTGCTGCTGGTGCAGACCGGCGACGGCCTGTGGCGGCCCGATCCGCTCTCGCAACGCCAGGTCTGTGACACCTCGACCACGCCGGCGATCTGCGTCAACGCCCGGTACGCGGGTCTGTTGCCGCAGGTCAAGGAGGCGCTGTCGGGCATCACGGACAAGCTGGAGGGGGTGGAGAACCTGCCGGAGCGCTGGGACGACCTGCCGGGCGGGCCGGACGACCGGGCGCACCTGCCGATGGTGACGCCGATCGGGCGGTCGGTCGTCCGGGGCCGGCTGACCGATCCGCGGCAGTACGCCTGGGAGGCGGCCGCGGCGCTGGAGGGGCACGGGAACTGCGACGATCCGCGGGTGGCCGAACTGGACGAGCTGGTCGAGCACTATCTGGCGCCCAGCCCCGGCGAGTCGCACTTCGACGACCTGTACCGGGACGGCACCAAGGCCGAACGCGCCGAACAGCGCCGGGAGGAGGCCGGACGGGCACGCCTCGCGGCGATGAGCGCGGGCGAACGCAGGGACTGGCTGTCGGCGTACTTCGCCACGACG
Source organism: Streptomyces albidicamelliae (assembly GCF_025642175.1). Classification (NCBI taxonomy): domain Bacteria; kingdom Bacillati; phylum Actinomycetota; class Actinomycetes; order Kitasatosporales; family Streptomycetaceae; genus Streptomyces; species Streptomyces albidicamelliae. The sequence continues at coordinate 3,175,580 of NZ_CP106795.1, forward strand.
GGCCGCTGTGACGTGAAGGGGGTGCCGGCCCTGTGAGCGCTCCTTCGCTGCGCGGTCCCCTGCTGTACGTCCGCTCGCGGGCCGTGCCCGTCGCGCTGGCCGCCCTCGCCGCGACGACCGCGTGCGCGGTGTGGGCCGCCGGGCGGCTGGACGACTGGCCGGACCTCTACCACCGGGTGGTGATCGTCGCGACGGCCCCGCTGCTGGCCTCTGCGGTGATCGGGGCGAGTCTGTACTCGGCCTCGGCGGAGCTGGACGGTACGGCCGTACGCCCGTGGTGGCCGCGGCGCCTGGCCCAGCTCGCGGCGCTGACCGCGGTCGCGGCCGCGCTGCTGCCCCTGGCCGTCCTCGGGCACCCGGGGCCCTTCGGACCGGGCGCGGTGGTCCGCAACACGCTGGGCTGCACGGGGGTCACGGCGGCCGCCGCCGTCCTGCTCGGGGCCCGGCTGAGCTGGCTGCCGGCCTCCGCCTACGTCTTCGCGGTGTACCTGGGCTTCCACGGCGGCCGGCGGCCGGGGGCGACGGTGTGGGCGTGGCCGATGCAGCCGGGGGCGGAGCGGGGCGCCTGGCTGACGGCGCTGGCCGTGTTCGCGCTGGGGACGGCCTGGTACGCGGTGCGGGGTGCGCGTCCCGAGGGGCCGCGCACCTGAGGCGGTGGGCGGGGCAGCCGGCCGCGAGGAGGGGCTGCCCGCCCCCATACAACCGGCCCGGAGCGACTAGGCGGAGATGCCGTCGATCCGGGCCAGGGCGTCGTCCGCGCCGTACGGCTGCAAGTAGGGCAGCCAGCGCGGATCCCTGTGACCTGTGCCGATGATGCGCCAGGCCAGACCGGTGGGCGGAGCCGGTTTGTGCCGCAGCCGCCAGCCGATCTCCACGAGGTGACGGTCGGCCTTCACGTGGTTGCAGCGGCGGCAGGACGCCACCACGTTGTCCCAGACGTGCTTGCCCCCGCGGCTGCGCGGGATGACGTGGTCGACGCTGGTTGCGACGCCACCGCAGTACATGCACCGGCCCCCGTCGCGCGCGAAGAGCGCCCGCCGGGTGAGAGGAACGGGCCCGCGGTAGGGGACCCGCACGAATCGCTTGAGCCGGACCACGCTGGGTGCGGGGACTGTGACGGTTGCGCTGTGCAGATAGGCGCCGGATTCCTCGAGGGAGACGGCCTTGTTCTCCAGGACGAGGACGAGCGCGCGGCGGAGCGGTACGACGCCGAGCGGCTCGTACGACGCGTTGAGGACCAGGACATGCGGCACGGGTGCCTCCTTGGGCGTCGGCGGCGCGTGGCTCGCGCCGGGACGATCTGCAGTCAGTCTCCCCTCATGCCTGGTGGAAGCGCCACCATGTCCCGGTAACGGGCTGGGAGTGTTTTCGACCACACCGCATTCATCCCCAGGATCATGACCTGTTCAAGCCAGGGTGAGCCCTGTCTCTCCTGTGCCTCTCCTGGGCGGATCCGCGCGGGGCACACACAATGCCCCGTTAGTGTGGTGGTCCTGTCCGTCCGGTGATCTTTTCGTGACCTTGCAGACCTTGACCGCCTTGCCGGTACGGACCGCGCAGCACCTTGGAGGTACCTGCCGTGTCGTCCTTGCCCGCCGCCGTGTCGGCCGCCGGTGCATCGCCGTCCCCGTCGCCGTCCCCCTCCGGTTCGACGGCCCCGGCCGTGCCGACGCTCCAGGACGCCCAGGAGAGCGCGACGAACGCGGCGAGCTGGGTCGAGCAGAACTGGTCGACGTGGCTCGCCATGGGACTGCAGATCCTGCTGATCGTGGCCGTGGCGGTCGCGCTCAGAGCGGTGGTGCGGCGGGCGATCAGCAAGCTGATCGACCGGATGGGCCGGTCCGCGCAGGTGGACGGCGGCGCGCTGGGCGGGCTGCTGGTCAACGCCGAACGGCGCCGGCAGCGGTCGGCCGCGATCGGGTCGGTGCTGCGCTCGGTGGCGAGTTTCCTGATCCTCGGCACGGCCGCGCTGATGGTGCTGGGCACCTTCAAGATCAACCTGGCGCCGCTGCTGGCCTCCGCCGGTGTCGCCGGTGTGGCGATCGGTTTCGGCGCCCGCAACCTGGTCACGGACTTCCTCTCCGGCGTCTTCATGATCCTGGAGGACCAGTACGGCGTCGGTGACGTGATCGACGCGGGGGTGGCGTCCGGCGAGGTGATCGAGGTCGGGCTGCGGGTGACCAAGCTGCGGGGCGCCGACGGCGAGATCTGGTACGTCCGCAACGGCGAGGTCAAGCGGATCGGCAACCTCTCCCAGGGCTGGGCGACCGCCGGCGTCGACGTGACGGTGAAGGCGAGCGAGGACCTGGACAGGGTCAAGAGCACGCTGGACGAGGTCGCCGAGAAGATGAGCAAGGAAGAGCCCTGGAACGAGCTGCTGTGGGGCCAGATCGAGGTGCTCGGCCTGGACTCCGTGCTGATCGACTCCATGGTGGTCCGCGTCTCGGCGCGGACGATGCCGGGCAAGTCGGTGACGGTGGAGCGGGAGCTGCGCTGGCGCATCAAGCGGGCGTTCGACGCGGCGAGCATCCGGATCGTCGGCGGGGCCACGGCCGTCGAGGACCTGGAGGACACCCCGGACCCGGCGGCGGCGGTGGCGGCCCCGTCGGTGTACTCCAACGCGGACTCCCCCCAGACGGCAGCGGCCTCCCCGCTCACCCCGCAGCGCCCGTCACCCCCGGCGAAGTAGCGCCGCCGCGCCTGCGGCTCTCAGCTGCCGAGCGGGCCGCAGCCCCGTTCGTAGGCCTCCCGGGCCCAGGCGTCCGTGCCGGGGTCGGTGCCGCAGCGGAAGGCATCCTGGGCGAAGCTCTGCTGCCAGGTGGTGACGCTGCCGCGGACCGTGCGGCCGGCGCAGGTGAGGGTGAAGCCCGCGTCCAGGGTCAGGACCGCTTCGGCGGTGAGGAAGCGGCCCGCCCCGTGGATGCGCGTGCGCTCCGCGCGCAGCCGGTGGTCCTCCGTGGACGCCCCCGGCGGCATCAGCTCGCCGTTCTCCAGGCCCAGGTGCCGGGCGAGCAGGGCCATCACCCGCTGGCCGGACACCCTCGCGTCCCTCGCCTCGACCCGGGCGACGACGGTGCGCACGGGGGCGTACCGGAAGGTGGTCCGGCCCGCGTCCGCGTTCAGCCGTTTCACCGGGGACAGCCCGACGAGCCGCCACTTCCGGTGCGCCGCGCCCCAGCGGATCGCCCCGGTCGCGCACGCCGGGGGCGAGAGCGACACGGACGGCGAGGCGGAGGGTGTCGCGCGGGCCTCGTGCCGGGCGCGAGCCGTGCACCCCGTCGCCAGAACCGGCAGCAGCACCGCCGCCGCCAGCATGTGACGCATCTTCAAGCCGCTCACTCCCCCGTCGCTCACCGGGCACCGAATGTAGTGGCCGTGACCAGCGGAAACCAGTCGCGTGAGGTCGTCGGGACGGGAGCCCGGGGGGAAGATCGTCTTCACAGGAACCCCGCTTCGTCTCCGTATTTCGTGATCGCTTAGGGTCACCTCCACATCGGGCCCTTGCTCTGGAGCGCGACGCCGCCCGGGGGCCCGTCTCGAATGTGGGGAAACATGCGCAAGCTCGCCATAGGCGCCGCCCTGTCCGGCACCCTGGCCCTGGCCGGCCTGGCCGCGCCCGCCGCCTCCGCGGCCGACGCGCCGGACCTGACGTTCGCGGGCGTGACCGTGAACAAGGGCAAGGCCGTGGCCGTCGGCACCACCGCCACGGTGACCGTGCCGGTCTCGTACACCCTGACCCGGCCCAAGGACCTGGTCATCGACCAGGAGAAGAACATCCAGGCGGTGCTGCTGTACCGCGGCACGCTGCGGTCGGCCGACAACGAGCTCGGCCCCGACGCCCCGCCCGTCTGCAAGACCGCCGCCACCACGGACACGACGGTCACCGAGAACTGCACCGAGAAGGTCACCGTCGACCCCGAGGAGGCGCTGTTCGACGCCTCCGACGCCACCACCTGGAAGGCGGCGGGCGTCTACGGCCACAGCGACAGCGTCTTCTCGGACGACTACCTGCACAGCGAGAACGACATCACCATGTGGGGCAACCTCGCCTCGGTGAAGCTGCAGCGCGCCGCCCGGCTGACCGTGAACGCCACCCCGGAGCCCGCGGTCAAGGGCCGGACGCTCACCGTCAAGGGCAGCCTGACCCGGGCCGACTGGGAGTACGGCACCTACCGCGGCTACCAGGGCGTGAAGGTCGTCCTGCAGTTCAAGGCGGACGGCGGCTCCTACGCGAACGTCAAGGGCATCACCTCCGGCACCAAGGGCGCCCTGTCCACCACGGTGAAGGCGACCCGGAGCGGCACGTACCGCTTCGTCTTCGCCGGTACGGCCACCACGGCCGCGAAGACGTCCGCCGGCGACCACGTGACGGTCAAGTAGCCGCCGTGACCCGCGAGTAGACCCGGGCCCCGCACGGGCCCGCACGGCCACGCCCCCGAGATAACGACTCTGTTGCCTCGGGGGCGTTGTCTATTGACGCCCTCTTCGTCCTGGGCTTACGTTCCTCCCACCCCAATAGGAAAGTTTCCTAACAGTGATCTCCAGGCGGCCGGTGATCAAGACTGGACGTCATCCGCAGGTCACTGAGAAGCTGGGCGGCTGGAAAGGCAGGTGTCGACCCCATGGCAGGAACCGCCGGCACGCCGGGCACCCCGCGCGTCCTGCGCGCCATGAACGACCGCGCCGCCCTGGACCTCCTGCTGGCGCACGGGCCGCTGTCGCGCACCCGGATCGGCAAGCTCACCGGCCTGTCCAAGCCGACCGCCTCCCAGTTGCTGGCCCGCCTCGAAGCGGCCGGGCTGGTCCGGGTCACCGGCACCAGCGAGGGCCGGCCGGGCCCCAACGCCCAGCTGTACGCGGTCGATCCCGGTGCCGCGTACGCCGCCGGACTCGACGTCAGCCCGCACCGCATCCGGGCCGCGGTCGCCGACGTCACCGGCCGCACGGTCGGCGAGCACGAGCTGCCCACCCCGGGCAGACGGCCCGCCCAGCCGGTCGTCCAGCAGGTCACCGAGGCCCTCGACGGCGCCGTGAAGGCCGCCGGCCTCGCCCGGTCCGACGTGCACCGGCTGGTCATCGGCACCCCCGGCGCCTTCGACCCCAACACCGGGCGCCTGCGCTACGCCTCCCACCTGCCCGGCTGGCACTCCCCCACGCTGCTCGACGAACTCGCGGCGGCGCTCCCGATGCCGGTCGAGTACGAGAACGACGTCAACCTCGCGGCCATCGCCGAACAGCGGCTCGGCGCGGCCCGCGGCCACGCGGACTTCGTGCTGCTGTGGAACCAGGAGGGCCTCGGCGCCGCCCTGGTCCTCGGCGGCCGGCTGCACCGCGGCTGGACCGGCGGCGCCGGCGAGGTCGGCTTCCTGCCGGTGCCCGGCACCCCCCTCGTACGCCAGGTGACCAAGGCCAACAGCGGTGGCTACCAGGAGCTGGCCGGCTCCCAGGCGGTACCGAAGCTGGCCCGTGAACTCGGCATCACCGAGATCCCGTCGGGGCCGTACACCGACGTGGCCGCCGCACTCGTGGCCCGCGCGGCCGATCACGCGGGTGGCCCCCACCGGGAGTTGCTCCAGACCTACGCGACCCGGCTGGCCACCGGCCTCGCCTCGCTCGTCTCCGTCCTCGACCCCGAACTCGTCGTCCTCAGCGGCTCCGCCCTGACGGCCGGCGGCGAGGTGCTGCGCGCCCTCGTCCAGGCCGAGCTGGAGGAGCTGGCCGCGGCCCGCCCCCGGCTGGTCGTCGGCGACGTCCACGAGCACCCCGTCCTGCGCGGCGCACTGGAATCGGCGCTCGCCACCACCCGCGACGAGGTCTTCGACACCTCGCGCTGACCCCCGCACCGCCACGGCAGCACCTCCGCACCACCTCGGCAGCACCTTCGCAGCACTTCGGCAGCACCTTCCCCGCTCACCCACACCGCCCCGGGAGACCTCGCCATGCCCGAAGCCCTACCCTCCCTTGCCCGAAAGACGGCTTTTGCCCTGACCGCGTCGCTTGCTCTGCTGACCACCGCCTGTACCGGCCAGTCCGGCTCGGGCGCCACGGACGACGCCTCCAAGGACACGACGATCAACTTCTGGCACGCCTGGAGCGCGCCGAACGAGGTGAAGGCGGTCGACTCCCTGGTCGCCGGCTTCGAGCGGGCGCACCCCAACATCCATGTGAACGTGGTCGGCAACATGACCGACGACAAGATCAACCAGGCGCTGCGCTCCGGCGGCGACCGGGCGCCGGACGTGATCTCCTCCTTCACCACGAACAACGTGGGCAAGTTCTGCTCCTCGGGCGCGCTGGTCGATCTGAACCCCTTCTTCGAGAAGTCGGGCATCGACGCGCAGAAGACGTTCCCGAAGCCGATGAACGAGTACACCCAGTTCGACGGCAACCGCTGCACGGTCCCGCTGCTCGGCGACGCCTACGGGCTCTACTACAACAAGACCGCGTTCGAGAAGGCGGGCATCGCGAACCCGCCGAAGACCTGGTCGGAGTTCGCGGCCGACGCCAAGAAGCTGACCATCGCCCGGGGCGACTCCTACCGGCAGCTCGGCTTCATGCCGAACTACCACGGCTGGGAGTCGACGACCGAGCACTACTTCGGGCAGTTCTCCCCGACGTACTTCGGCAAGGACGGCAAGTCGGCCCTGGCGAAGGACCCGGCGTTCGAGAAGGGCTTCACGCTCCAGAAGAAGCTGGTGGACGAACTCGGCGGCTTCCAGAAGCTGGAGAAGTTCCGGGCCACCCTCGGCGACGAGTGGGGCCCCAAGCACCCCTTCCACACCGGCCAGGTGGCCATGCAGCTCGACGGCGAGTGGCGGCTCGGCATGGCCGAGGAGGCCAAGCCGAAGTTCGAGATCGGCGTGGCCCCGCTGCCCGTGCCCGACGACCAGGCCGCGCAGTACGGCAAGGGCTACATCACCGGCACCATCGCCGGCATCGCCGCCAACAGCCACAAGCAGAACGCGGCCTGGGAACTGGTGAAGTACATGACCACCGACACCGACGCGGTGGTCGGCTTCGCCAACGGCATCCACAACGTGCCCTCCACCCTGGCGGCGCTGAAGTCGCCGAAGCTGAAGTACGACCCGCGGTTCAAGACGTTCCTGGACATCGCCGCGAACCCGGACTCCACCACGACGCCCGCCTCCATCAACGGCGGTGTCTACCTGGTGACGATCCAGCAGTTCGGCTACGACTACGAGAGCGGCAAGGCCACCGATCTGAAGGCCGGTCTGAAGAAGACGGCCGCGCAGATCGACACGGACATCACGCAGGCGAAGTAGCCCATGAGCACGCTCACTCCGGTATCGAGGCGCCGGCGCTCGGCGCTGCGGACACTCGCCTTCATGTCGCCCTGGCTGATCGGCTTCGGGGTCTTCTTCGCCTACCCGCTGATCTCCACGGTCTACTTCTCCTTCATGCACTACGACGGCTTCCGGCCGCCGACCTGGAGCGGGGGCAGGAACTGGGCCTACGTCTTCCAGCACTACCCGCTCTTCTGGCCCGCCCTGCGCAACACCCTGTGGCTGGTCGTGATCATGGTGAGCCTGCGCGTGGTGTTCGGGCTCGGCGTCGGCCTGCTCATCACGAAGATCAGGACCGGCACGGGTGTCTTCCGCACCCTGTTCTACCTGCCCTACCTGGCCCCGCCGGTCGCGGCCACCATGGCCTTCGCCTTCCTGCTCAACCCCGGCACCGGCCCCGTCAACTCGGTGCTGGAGAAGGTGGGCGTGCCGGCGCCCGGCTGGTTCAACGACCCCACCTGGTCCAAGCCGGCGCTCACCCTGCTGGCGCTGTGGGGCGTGGGCGACCTGATGGTCATCTTCATGGCCGCCCTGCTCGACGTGCCGAAGGAGCAGTACGAGGCCGCGGAGCTGGACGGCGCCTCGGCCTGGCAGCGCTTCCGGTACGTCACGCTCCCGAACATCTCCCCCATCGTGATGTTCGCGGTGGTCACCGGCGTGATCCAGACGATGCAGTACTACACGCAGCCGCTGGTCGCCGGGAAGGTCGCCTCGGGCGTGATCCAGGGCGCCGGCACCCAGTTCGAGCCCGGCTACCCGGACAAGTCCACGCTCACCCTCCCCCAGCTCGTCTACAACCTCGGCTTCCAGCGCTTCGACTACGGGTCCGCCTGCGTGGTGGCACTGGTGCTCTTCGCCCTGTCGATGGCGTTCACCACGCTGCTGATGCGGCGCCGGGGCGGCCTCCTCCAGGCAGGTGACTGACCATGACCCACGTACTGGACCAGCCGGTCAAGCCGGCGCCCACGGTGCCGTACGGCGCCGAACGCACCGCCCGCCGCCGCGCCCTGCTGGAGTGGATCGCGGTCCACTCCCTCGGCGTCGCCGCCGCGCTGTTCTTCACCCTGCCGTTCGTGTTCGTCTTCATGACCTCGCTGATGAGCGACAGCCAGGCCCTCAGCCGGGACCTGATCCCGCACACCTGGGAATGGGGCAACTACCGGAAGGTCCTCGACACCCCCGGATTCCTCACCTGGTGGCGCAACACCCTGCTCTACGCGGGCCTCGGCACCGTCCTGACGGTGGTGTCCTCCATCCCGGTGGCGTACGCGCTCGCCAAGTTCCGCTTCCGGGGCCGCAACCTGTCCCTCATGCTGGTGATCTCGATGATGATGCTGCCCCCGCAGGTGGTCGTCATCCCGATGTACCTGTTCTGGGCGAAGCAGCTGGACCTGTCCGGCACGCTGTGGCCGCTGATCGTCCCTATGGCGTTCGGGGACGCGTTCTCCATCTTCCTGCTGCGCCAGTTCCTGATGACGATCCCGAACGAGTACCTGGACGCGGCGCGCGTGGACGGCTGCGGGGACCTGCGGACCCTGCTGAAGGTCGTCCTGCCCATGGCCCGGCCCGGGATCGCCGCGGTGGCCCTCTTCCAGTTCTTCTACGCCTGGAACGACTACTTCGGCCCGCAGATCTACGCCTCGGAGAACCCCGGTGCCTGGACGCTGAGTTACGGCCTGGAGTCCTTCAAGGGCGCCCACCACACCGACTGGAACCTCACCATGGCGGCGACGGTACTGGTCATGGCCCCCGTGATCCTCGTGTTCTTCTTCGCCCAGAAGGCGTTCGTCGAGGGCGTCACCCTCACCGGAGTAAAGGGTTGATCCACGTATGAAACTCACCGTGGTCGGCGGCGGCTCGACCTACACCCCCGAACTCATCGACGGCTTCGCCCGCCTCAGGGACACCCTGCCCATCGAGGAACTGGTCCTCGTGGACCCGGCGGCGGACCGCCTGGAACTCGTCGGCGGCCTGGCCCGCCGCATCTTCGCCCGGCAGGGCCACGCCGGGCGGATCGTGACCACCTCCGACCTGGACGCGGGCGTGGACGGCGCCGACGCCGTCCTGCTCCAGCTGCGGGTCGGCGGGCAGGCGGCCCGGCAGCAGGACGAGACCTGGCCGCTGGAGTGCGGCTGCATCGGCCAGGAGACCACCGGCGCGGGCGGCCTCGCCAAGGCGCTGCGCACCGTGCCGGTGGTCCTGGACATCGCCGAACGCGTCCGCCGCGCCAACCCTCGCGCCTGGATCGTCGACTTCACCAACCCCGTCGGCATCGTCACCCGCGCCCTGCTCCAGGCCGGGCACCGCGCGGTCGGCCTGTGCAACGTGGCGATCGGCTTCCAGCGCAAGTTCGCCGGCCTGCTCGGCGTGAGCCCCGCGGACGTCCACCTCGGCCACGTCGGCCTGAACCACCTCACCTGGGAGACGGACGTCCGGCTGGGCGGCCCGGAGGGCGAGAACGTCCTGCCCAAGCTGCTCGGCGAGCACGGTGACGCGATCGCCGACGACGTCCGCCTGCCGCGCCCGCTCCTGGACCGCCTGGGCGTGGTCCCCTCCTACTACCTGCGGTACTTCTACGCCCACGACGAGGTCGTGCGCGAGCTGCGCACCAAGCCGTCCCGCGCGGCGGAAGTCGCGGCCATGGAGCAGGAGTTGCTGCGCATGTACGGCGATCCGGCGCTGGACGAGAAGCCGGCCCTGCTGGCGAAGCGAGGAGGCGCCTACTACTCGGAGGCGGCCGTGGACCTCGCGGCGGCGCTGCTGGGCGGCGGCGGCAGCCCGTACCAGGTGGTCAACACCCTGAACCGGGGCACGCTGCCGTTCCTGCCCGACGACGCGGTGATCGAGGTGCAGGCCGCGGTCGGCCCGTCGGGCCCCGCGCCGCTGCCGGTGCCCGGCCTCGACCCGCTGTTCTCGGGCCTCGTCGCGAACGTGACCGCCTACGAGGACCTCGCCCTGGAGGCCGCGCTGCGCGGCGGCCGGGACCGGGTCTTCCGCGCCCTCCTCGCCCATCCGCTGATCGGCCAGTACGCGTACGCCGAGACCCTCACCGACCAGCTGATCGCACACAACCGGGAGCACCTGGCGTGGGCCTGACCGCACCTGAGACCGCGCGCGTCCTCGCCGTCGACGCGGGCAACAGCAAGACCGACGTGGCCGTGGTCACCGCCGCCGGAGAGGTGCTGGCCACGGCACGCGGCGGCGGCTTCCGGCCGCCCGTGGTCGGTGTGGCGGCCGCGCTGGACGCGCTGGCCGAACCGGTGGCCCGGGCGTTCGCCGACGCGGGCGTGACATCCGTCGACCACGTCTCCGCCTGCCTGGCCAACGCCGACCTGCCGGTCGAGGAGGAGCAGCTGGCAACCGCCCTCCGGGCACGCGGATGGGGGCCGGCGGTGGAGGTCCGCAACGACACCTTCGCGATCCTGCGGGCCGGTGTGTCCGAGCCCCGCGGAGTCGCGGTGGTCTGCGGCGCCGGCATCAACTGCGTCGGCATGCGCCCCGACGGCCGCACGGCCCGCTTCCCGGCGATCGGCCGGATCTCCGGGGACTGGGGCGGCGGCTGGGGGCTGGCCGAGGAGGCGCTGTGGCACGCGGCGCGCGCGGAGGACGGCCGGGGCGGGCCGACGGCCCTGTCCCGCACGCTCCCCGCGCACTTCGGCCTGCCCTCCATGTACGCCCTCATCGAGGCGCTCCACCTGGAGCACATCGGGCACGACCGGCGGCACGAGCTGGCCCCGGTGCTCTTCGCGACGGCCGCCGGGGGCGACGGGCGGGCCCGCGCCATCGTCACCCGGCTCGCGGAGGAGGTGACGGTGATGGCCACCGTCGCGCTGACCCGCCTGGACCTCCTGGAGGAGGAGACACCGGTCCTGCTCGGCGGGGGCGTCCTGACCGCGGGCCACGCCCAGCTGGACGACACCGTCCGCGAGCTGCTGGCCGCCCGCGCCCCGAAGGCCGACGTCCGCGTGGTGACGGCGAGCCCGGTCCTCGGCGCGGTGCTGCTGGGCCTGGACCGGCTGGGGGCGGGCACGGGGGCGCAGGAGCGCGCCCGGGGCCACTGGGAGACGGGACGTCCCTGATCACACGGGCCGCGCCGCCCGGAACCGAACACACGCTCCCGGCGTGTACATGAGCGGCGCACGCTGCGATCCGATCAAGATCCAGTGAAGGCCGGTGCGGAATGTCGGTCCGTGCGGCGATACTTGGCGGCGTACGGATGACCATGGGGGAGGTCGAGTGACACACCCGCCGAAGAGCGCGAGCCCGCCAGCGGCGGGGCCCGGCATGCCCGCGACCCCCGGCATCCCCACCCAGCCCGGCCGGCCGGCCCCCGTGCCCGCACCCGTCTCCCCCACGCCGCCCGGCCGCCGTACCGCCTTCGCCGAGGGCGTCGACCGCGTCCGGGCCGCCGCGACGACCGAGCCCGGGCGGCTGCGGATCATCGGCGCCGTACTCGCCCTGCTCGTCGTCGCGTTCGGCGCGGTCACCGCCTGGCAGAGCAGCGAGCGGGCGGCCGCCGCCGACGACGTGCTGCACAGCAGCCAGCCGCTCAGCTCCGGCGCGGCCGCGATCTACCGGTCGCTCGCGGACGCCAACACGACGGCGTCCAGCGGGTTCCTCGCGGGCGGCCAGGAGAGCACCGCCTCCCGCGACCGGTACGAGAAGGACATCCGCACCGCCGCCTCGGGCCTCGTGACCGCCGCCGCCAACGCCGAGCCCGGCTCGGCCTCCGAGGCCACCATCGCCAAGCTGAACCGGCTGCTGCCCGAGTACAAGGGCCTCATCGAGCGGGCCCGTACCTACAACCGGCAGGGCTATCCGGTCGGCGGCGCCTATCTGCGGTACGCCAACGAGAAGATGCAGACGCGGATGCTCCCCGCGGCGGAGGACCTCTACACCAAGGAGAACCAGCGGCTCGACGCCGACTACGCGGACGCGACACCGTACCCGTGGGCCGCCATCGCCCTCGGTCTGCTCGCGCTGGCCGCGCTCGGCTGGGCGCAGCACCGCACCTACCGGCGCACCAACCGCGTCCTCAACCACGGTCTGGTGGCCGGCAGCGCCGCCACCGCGGTGGTGCTGCTGTGGCTGGTCGTCGGGCACACGATCGCCCGCTCCGGCCTGGACGGCTCCTACGACCACGGCATCCGCTCGCTGAGCGTGCTGCACGACGCCCGGATCGCCTCGCTGAAGGCGCGCGGCAACGAGAACCTGAGCCTGGTGGCGCGCGGGGCCGAGACCATCACGGTCGGCGGGAAGCCGTACGACGCGTACTACTACGACTTCGACAAGGACATGGCCGTGCTTGGCAAGGGACTGAGCCGGGCGGCGACGCTCGCCGACGACCGGGCGGGCAGCACGCCGGTCAAGGCGGCCGAGGGAAACATGGCGGTGTGGAAGCAGCGCCACGCCTCGGCCCGCGCCGAGGACGAGAACGGCAACTTCCAGCAGGCGCTGGACAAGGTGATCGGCGCGAAGGGGGCGACCGGTGAGTGCTTCGACAGCGTCGACGCCAACCTCGCCCGGGCCATCGACCACGAGCAGGCCGAGTTCCAGCGGTCCGCCGGTGACGGACGGGACGCCATGACCGGGCTCCCCGTGGGCGCGGCGGTCCTCGCGGTGCTGGGCGCGGCCGGTGCCGTGGCCGGCATCGGGCGCAGGCTTTCGGAGTACCGGTGACAGGGGGCGCAGCGATGTACGCGGCACGTGCACGGGCCTCCCTGCGGGGCTGGGGCGGGGTCGGCGCGATGGCGGTGCTGTGCGCGCTGGCGCTGGCGTTCGTCCTGCTGCTGCCCCGCACCCAGGCGCCCGCCGGGGACGGCCGGGTGGGGCAGCGGGTGGTCACCGGCAGCCAGGTCCGCGCGGACGGCTGCAAGGACGCCGAGGCGCAGAAGCGGACGCTGTCGCCGTCCGGCGCGGACGGTCCGACGATCGACGCCATCAAGGCCCGTACGGGCGCCAAGCGCAAGCTGGTCGTCGGCGTCGACCAGAACAGCTACCACTGGGGCTACCGCAACCCGAACACCGAGGGCGCGGAACTGGAGGGCTTCGACATCGACCTGGTGCGCCGGATCGCGCAGGACATCCTCGGTGACCCGGACGCGGTGCAGTTCAAGGCGATACCGACCAGCCAGCGCATACCGGCGATCCAGGACGGCCGGGTGGACATGGTCGTGCGGACCATGACCATCACCTGCGACCGCCTGTCCCAGGTGGCGTTCTCGGCGCCCTACTTCAAGACGGGTCAGCAGGTCCTCGCGCCCAAGTCCTCGCCGATCAAGGGCTACGGCGGCTCCCTCGCGCACAAGAAGGTGTGCACGGCGGCCGGTTCGACCGCGTACACCAAGCTGGACGCGGACCGGAAGGCCGGCGAGCTGCCCGCCTCCACCGACATCTCCACCACCGTGCCGAACCAGCTCGACTGCCTGGTGCGGCTGCAACTCGGCGAGGTGGACGCCGTGGTGACCGACGGCGCGCTCGCCGCGAGCCAGGCCGCCCAGGACCCGACCGTCGAACTCAAGGGCGAGGCGTTCACGACCGAGTACTACGGCGTGGCGATGAAGAAGGACGCCACCGATCTGGTACGCCGGGTCAACCGCATCCTGGTGGACTACCACGAGCACGGCTGGCAGGCCTCGTACGACAAGTGGCTGTCGGCGACACTGGGGAAGGACTCGGCGGCCTCCGAGCCGCCCGCGCCGCAGTACCTGCGTACGAGCTGAACCCCGTGGTGCACGACAGGCCGACCAGACAGCAAGCGAGAGGTGATCGATGGGCGTCACGGACCCCGCCGGGCCGGTGATGGACCGGGACGAGGTGGACCGTGCGCTGGCGCGGCTCGGCCAGGAGCACGAGGCGATCGAGACCTCGCTGCTGGCGCTGCAGGACCATGCGGGCCGCAGACTCCTCGAGGGTGCCGAACTGACCGGTCTCACCAAGGAGCGCTGGCAGGCCGCCGAGGCCCGGATCACCCTGCTGTGGGGGTACTTCGACGCCTACGCGGACGCGCTGCGCGCCGCCCGCGAGATCCGCGCCCGGCGCCGCTGGTCCAGCCGCGAGGACCTGGTGGAGCTGACCGAGCGGCTGCGCGGCGAGTCCGTCACCGTCGCCGGGAACGGCACGCTGAGCGAGACGTTCACGCTGTCCTCCCTGGTGGACCGGATGAACGAGCTGTACGCGACGAGCCTGGACATGGTCGTCGCCGCGGACGCCGTCTGGTCGGCGCTGCCCGCCCGGATCGATTTACTCGCCGCGGAGCTCCAGCGCACCCGCAGGCTCGCGCACTCCGTCGGCGTCCGCCCGGGCGAGCACCCCTCCGGTGACGACCTGGAGCGGATCACCCGCACGCTGACCAGGCTGCGCGAGGACGTCGTCTCCGACCCGCTCGGGTTCTGGGTGCCCGCCGAGGGCAGTTCGGCTCCCGGCGGGGGCCGCCCGGACACCACGGTGTACGACCGGGAGGCGCGCGCCCTGGAGGACGTGCGGCGGGAGATCGACGCCGTGCTCACCGTCCGGCAGGACGCCGAGGCGCGGCTGATCCGGCTGCGGGACGTGCTCTCGCGCGCCGACCGCACCCTCGCCGAGGCCCGCACGGCGCGCGGCGAGGTGCTGGCGAAGATCGCCGCCACCGAGGTGCCGGTGGTCAGCGGCCCGCCGACCGTGCTGCAGGAGCAGCTGGCGACGGCCGCCGAGTACCGCAGGCAGGCGCAGTGGCACCGGCTGTCCCCGCTGCTGGAGTCCCTGGAGCGGAAGGCGGAGGACGAACTGCTGCGCGCCCGCGAGTCGCTGACCGCGGTCACCGCGCCGCTCGCGGTCCGCGCCGAGCTGCGCGGCCGGCTCGACGCCTACCGGGCGAAGGTCGCCCGGCACGGGCTCGCCGAGGACCCGTTCCTGATCGAGCGGTACGACGCGGCCCGGCGGATGCTGTGGAGCGCGCCCTGCGATCTGCGGGTGGCCGAACAGGCCGTGCTGCGCTACCAGCAGCTGGCGACCGAGCTGCTCGGCGGCCCGGGCGCGCCGGAGGACCGTAAGGGGGACCAGTCATGAGTCAGCCGGGGCAGACGTGCCAGCGGCCGGGCTGCGAGGGGACGTACGAGGACGTCGGCGGCGGCGAGCTGTACTGCGACACCTGCGGCCTCGCGCCCGTGGTCGCCGCCAACGGCATGGTCGGCTCGCCGCCCACCGGCGTCACCAGGGGCGCGGCGGACAGCGGCAGTTCGCGCAGCGCGCGGACCTCCTCGCAGTCGTCCAAGTCGCGCCGCTCGGTGTCCGGGCGGCTCTCCCGGTCCCTGTCGGGGAAGTCGACCGGCCGCTCGGTGTCGGTGCGCAGCTCCGGCTCCGCGTCCGGTACGTCGACGCGCGGCCGGCTGGGCGCCGGTCTGGTGAGCGTGCCGCAGGTGCCGCGGCCCGACCCGCGCGCGATGGTGCAGGCGAACCCGGAGGTGCCGGAGCGGAAGCGGTTCTGCTCGCGGTCGGACTGCGGTGCGCCGGTCGGCCGGGCCCGGGGCGAGCGGCCGGGGCGCACGGAGGGCTTCTGCACCAAGTGCGGGCACCCGTACTCCTTCGTGCCCAAGCTGAAGGCCGGGGACATCGTGCACGGCCAGTACGAGGTGGCGGGCTGTCTCGCGCACGGCGGGCTCGGCTGGGTCTACCTGGCGGTGGACCGGGCGGTGTCCGACCGGTGGGTGGTGCTGAAGGGCCTGCTGGACACCGGCGACCAGGACGCGATGGCCGCCGCGATCTCCGAGCGGCGCTTCCTCGCGGAGATCGAGCACGCCAACATCGTGCGGATCTACAACTTCGTCGAGCACCTCGACCAGCGCACCGGCTCCCTCGACGGCTACATCGTCATGGAGTACGTCGGCGGCAAGTCGCTGAAGGAGATCGCGAACGCCCGCCGCACGCCGGACGGCAGGCGCGACCCGCTGCCGGTGGAGCAGGCCTGCGCGTACGGCATCGAGGCGCTGGAGGCGCTCGGTCATCTGCACAGCCGCAACCTGCTGTACTGCGACTTCAAGGTCGACAACGCCATCCAGACCGAGGACCAGCTCAAGCTGATCGACATGGGCGCCGTGCGCCGCATGGACGACGACGAGTCGGCGATCTACGGCACGGTCGGCTACCAGGCGCCGGAGGTCGCGGAGGCCGGCCCGTCCGTGGCGAGCGACCTGTACACGGTGGGCCGTACGCTCGCGGTGCTGACGTTCGACTTCCAGGGCTACACGAACGTCTTCGTGGACTCCCTGCCCGACCCGGACACCATCGAGGTCTTCCGCCGGTACGAGTCCTTCTACCGGCTGCTGGTCCGGGCCACCGATCCGGACCCGGCCCGCCGGTTCGCCTCCGCGCAGGAGATGTCCGAGCAGCTGACCGGCGTCCTGCGCGAGGTCGTCTCGCTGCAGACCGGGCAGGCGCGGCCCGCGCTGTCGACGCTGTTCGGACCCGAAGTGCGGGTCACCGACACGGAGTTGTTCCCGCGTCTGACGGGGGGCGTGTCCCGGCTGGGGAGCCGGCCGGGAGGCATCGCGGGGTCCGCGCCCGCCCTGCCCCCGCCGTCCCTGGTCCGGCCCGTCGACGTGGCGGCCGCCGCGCTCGCCCTGCCGGTCCCGCTGGTCGACCCGAACGATCCCGACGCCGGTTTCCTCGCGGGCCTGATGGCCTCCGCCCCGGCCGAGCTGATCAGCGCGCTGGACGCGGCGCCCGCCCGGACCGTGGAGACCCGGCTGCGGCAGATCCGCGCCCGGCTGGAGAGCGGCGACCGGGAGGCCGCCGCGACGGCCCTCGCCGAGCTGGACGAGGAACGGCCCGACGACTGGCGGGTGGTGTGGTACCGGGGCGTGACCGCCCTGGTCACCGGTGACCACGAGGGCGCCGCGCTCGCCTTCGACGCGATCTACGACGCCTTCCCCGGCGAGGCCGCGCCCAAGCTGGCGCTCGGCCTGTGCGCGGAGGTGCTGGGCCAGCTGGACAACGCCGCCGAGTACTACCACCTGGTGTGGGCGACCGATCCGAGCTTCGTGAGCACGGCCTTCGGCCTGGCCCGGGTGCAGCTCGCGGCCGGGGACCGGCGCAGCGCCGTGACGACGCTGGAGTCGGTGCCGGAGTCCTCCATCCACTACACGGCCGCCCGGGTCGCCGCCGTCCGGGCGCGGCTCAGACAGCGCACGGCGAGCGCCGGTGACGTACCGTTCCTGGACGACCTGACCGCCGCCGCCGGACAGGTCGAGGCGCTCCAGGCGTACGGTCTCGACCCGGCGCGCCGCGAGCAGTTGTCGGTGGAGGTGCTCGGCTGCGCGCTGGACTGGATACTCTCCGGAGGCCAGGGCACCGCCCCGCCGGCCGCCGGCGGACGGGTGCTGCTGGGCAGCGGCCTGGACGAGCGGGGTCTCCGCTTCGGCCTGGAGCGCGCCTACCGCACGCTGGCCCGGCTGGCGCCCGGCGGCGACGAGAGGATCGAACTGGTGGAACGGGCCAACCGTTACCGCCCCCGGACGTGGGTGTAGTTGATGTCGCAGATGCCCCAGCAGGCCGCACTGCCGAAGTGCCCGAGCTGCGCGGAACCCGTCGAGACGGGTGACCTCTTCTGCGGAGCGTGCGGTCACGACCTATCGGTGGTGCCCGCCGCGCCGCAGGACCATCCGACGCTCACCATGACCGGGTCCGCCGCGTCGGGGGACGGCGTGGACTGGCCGGCCCCTGAGCCGGCCGCCTCCGGCGGCACCCTGCCCGCGGCGCATCTCGCGACCGACCTGGCGGGCACCGACTCGGGCGGCAAGCCCCTGCCCGCCGACGGGGAACCGGCCGCGCCCGGGGTCCGTTTCGACCGGCCGGCCGAGCCCGACGAGTACCCGCTGCAGGCACCCGACCCGCGGGCGTCCGCCGACGTCGCCGGGGCCGCCGTACCCGCCGCCGAGCCGGCGCAGGTGTGTGTGGCCTGCCGGGCGGGCCGGGTGGACAGTGACGGCTACTGCGAGAACTGCGGGCACGCCCAGCCCCGTGAACGCGACCACATGGAGCGGGAGTCGGGTCCGGTCGCCGCCGTCAGCGACCGCGGGCTGCGCCACCACCGCAACGAGGACTCCTTCGCCGTGGGTCACACCACGCTGCCCGACGGCACGCCCGCGGCGCTGGCCGTCGTCTGCGACGGGGTCTCCTCGGCGACCCGGCCCGACGACGCCTCGATGGCCGCCTCCCGGGTGGCCGGGGACATCCTGCTGGCCGCCCTGCCGCGGGGCACCCATCCGCAGGCGGCCATGCACGAGGCGATCGTCGCCGCGGCGCAGGCCGTCAACGCGCTCGCCGAGGAGCCGGCCACGGCCCGCGAGCACTCCCCGCACCAGAACGCCCCGGCCTGCACGATCGTCGGCGCGGTCGTCACCTCCGGGCTGCTGGTCGTCGGCTGGGTCGGCGACAGCCGCGTCTACTGGGTGCCCCGTGACGCGGGCGCGCCCCCGGCCCGGCTGACCGAGGACGACTCCTGGGCCGCGCAGATGGTCGCCGCCGGCCTGATGAGCGAGGCCGAGGCGTACGCCGACGAGCGCGCGCACGCCATCACCGGCTGGCTCGGCGCGGACGCCTACGAACTGGAGCCGCACACCGCCTCCTTCAAACCGGACCGCCCCGGTGTCCTGGTGGTGTGCACCGACGGCCTGTGGAACTACGCCGAGACGGCGGAGGAGATGTCCGAGATCGTGCCCCCGGACGCGGCGGTCCGACCGCTGCACAGCGCCCGGGTGCTCGTGGGGCACGCCCTGGACGGCGGGGGCCACGACAACGTAACAGTGGCGGTCCTGCCGTTCCCGGCGCCTCCGCAGGGGGCAGTATCGGCCTGAGGCCGTACAAAACGGCGTGCACGACGCCGTGGGGGACGGGGAAGCGGCGGCGGGCCGGAGGGGACCGGTCCGTCCACACCACCGCCTCGCGTCAGCGGGGTGCTGTCTAGGGGGAGTCGAACAAGCATGGCCATTTTCGCCAAGTCGAACGTGCCGCAGTTCTCGATGGACGTCTACCAGAACGAGTACCTGCCGGAGGGCGGCCGCGAGGTCAACGCCATCGTCACCGTGACGGCGACGGGCGGCGGCACCGTCGGCAGCGCGATCGCCGCGCCGGTGTACCCGGCGGGCGGGCGTCCCTCCGCCGCGGTGGCGATCATGGTCGACTGCTCCGGCTCCATGGACTACCCGCCGACGAAGATGCGCAACGCCCGGGACGCCACGGCCGCCGCGGTGGACACCCTGCGCGACGGCACCCACTTCGCGGTGATCGGCGGCACGCACGTGGCGCAGGAGGTCTATCCGGGCGGCGGGCGGCTCGCGGTCGCCGACGCCGCGACCCGTGAGCAGGCCAAGCGGGCCCTGCGGCGGCTCAGCGCGGGCGGCGGTACGGCCATCGGGACCTGGCTGCGGCTCGCCGACCGGCTGCTGTCCTCCGCGGACGTCACCATCCGGCACGGCATCCTGCTCACCGACGGCCGCAACGAGCACGAGTCGCCGGAGGACCTGCGGGCCGCGCTGGACGCGTGCGCGGGCCGGTTCACCTGTGACGCGCGGGGCGTGGGCACCGACTGGGAAGTGAAAGAAGTCACAGGGATCGCCTCGGCGCTGCTCGGCACCGCCGACATCGTGGCCGATCCGGCGGGGCTGGCCGCCGACTTCACGCGGATGATGGAGACGGCCATGGGAAAGGAGGTCGCCGACGTCGCCCTGCGGGTGTGGACGCCGGTCGGCACCACCATCCGGTACGTCAAGCAAGTCGCGCCCACCGTCGCGGACTTGACCGGCAGACGTACCGAGGCCGGGCCGCGCGCCGGGGACTATCCGACCGGGTCCTGGGGCGACGAGTCCCGCGACTACCACCTGTGCGTGGAGGTCCCGGCGGCCGGTCTCGGCCAGGAGATGCTCGCCGCCCGGGTCTCGCTCGTCGTCCCGCAGCCGGACGGTTCGGTGCAGAACCTCGGCGCCCAGGGTCTCGTACGGGCCGTGTGGACCGACGACATGGCGGCCTCCACGTCGATCAACCCCCAAGTCGCCCACTACACCGGGCAGGCCGAACTGGCACAAGCCATCCAACAGGGGCTCGATCTGCGCAAAGCGGGCGATTTCGACGGAGCAACGGCGAAACTGGGGCGCGCTGTTCAGCTCGCCAATGTCTCGGGGAACGCGGATACTGCGAAACTGCTTGCGAAGGTGGTGGACGTGGTCGACGCCGCGACAGGTACTGTGCGGTTGAAGACGAGGGTCGCGGAGGCGGACGAGATGACTCTGGAGACCCGGTCCACAAAGACTGTTCGTGTGAAGAAGTGACGCTGGAAGCGATCCGAGCCATCCAGACCGACCCTTAGGAGAAGGGGAAGCACCGACATGCCGACCTGCCCGAACGGACACCAGTCGGGTTCCGACGACTGGTGCGAGGTCTGCGGTCACCGCATGGCCGGTGCCGTACCTCCGCCCCCACCGCCGCCCCCGCCCGCCGGCGGTTACGGCTTCCCTCCGCCGCAGGGCGGCCGCCCGCAGCCGGGCGCGCCCGAGCCGGAGCTGTGCCCGCAGTGCCGTACGCCCCGGGAGGGCGGTGCGCCGTTCTGCGAGGAGTGCCGGTGGAACTTCCTGACCAACACGGCCACCTCGTACACGCCGGCCGCCCCGCGCCCGGCGCAGCCCCGCTTCGAGCCGCCGAGCGCGACGTACGGCGGCGGTGACTCGTACGAGTACCAGGGCTCGCGGCCCTCGCAGATGAACCGGCCCGCCGAGCCGATCCCGTCCTTCAACAGCGAGCCGTCGGGCCCGACGCCGTTCGGCGGCGAGCGCCGCCCGGCCGGCCCGCCGACCTCGCCGGGCCCCTCGGGCCCGCCGCAGGGCTTTGGCGGCCCCGGCCAGGGTCCCGGCGGCCCGTCCGGCTACGGCGGTGCCGGTCAGGGCCCGGGTGCCGGCGGTCCGTCCGGCTACGGCGGCGGTCCCGGTCAGGGGCAGGGTCCCGGACCTGGTCAGGGTCCCGGTTTCGGCCAGGGGCCCGGCGGCCCCTCCGGTCCGCCGCCCTTCGGCCGTGAGCCGTCCGGCCCGCCCCAGGGCCCCGGCGCCCCCGGCCCTTCGGGCTTCGGCGGCGACCCCTCGCGTCCGGCCCCGTCCGCCGCTCCCGGCGGTGCCCCGCAGGCGTACCAGCAGTCCGGGCCGCCCGCCCCGCCCGCGTTCCCGCAGGAGACCGGCCGCCCCGGCGGCGCCCCCTTCGGCGGCGCCGACGACGACTGGGTGCTCTCCCCGCCGTCGTCCGCCGGTCCCTCCGGTCCGTCCGGCCCGTCGGGTCAGGGCGGCGGCTACGGCTTCCCGCAGCCCGGCGGTACCCAGGCCCCGTCCGGCCCCGGCTTCCCGCAGCAGCGGGCCACCTGGACCGCGACCATCGGCCCGGACCGCGAGTACTTCATGGCGATGATGCACCGCTCCGGCCCCGAGGCCGCCGGGCTGAACCTGCCCGCGTACTCCCCGGAGCAGCAGCGCACGCTCACCGGCAACCAGGTCACCATCGGCCGCCGCCGGCACTCCACCGGCGACACCCCCGACGTCGACCTGTCGGTGCCGCCGGAGGACCCGGGTGTCTCGCACCAGCACGCGGTGCTGGTGCAGCAGCCGGACGGCACGTGGGCGGTCGTCGACCAGAACTCGACGAACGGCACCACGGTGAACATGGGTGAGGAACCGATCCAGCCGTTCGTGCCGGTCCCGCTGCAGGACGGCGACCGGGTTCACGTGGGCGCCTGGACGACGATCACGATCCGCCGGGGCTGAGCACGGCCGGGCGGCCGGGTCCCCCGGGGCGCACCCGTCAGGGCAGCGCCCACCGGTGCGGCCCCCCGGGGTCGTCCAGCCAGGCCCAGGCGTGCTCGCCGTCGACGGTGACGCCGTAGCGTCCGCGGTCCGGCTCCCCCTCGCGCTCCCACAGCGCGTGGGCCTGAAGCGGATCGAGGGCGCCCCGGGTCAGCGCGAGCAGGAAGCGGAACGGCTCCTGTTCGCGGGCCCGGGCCGGCAGCCCGGTCAGGGACACCTCCTCCGGCTCCGCCCGGCCCTCGCCGCGCAGCGGTACGAAGAAGGCGGCCGAGGGCAGGAAGCGGCCCTCGGCGTGCTCGGCGTCCCGCACGGTGAGCGCCAGCAGTCCGGTGGCCAGCGGGGTGAGGACGCGGGCGCCGGGGCGGCACTGGGCGAGCCAGGCGCGCGGCACGGTGGGCAGCGCGCAGGTGGCGATGATCCGGTCGAAGGGAGCGCGCTCGGGCACCCCGCGCGCTCCGTCGCCGGTGACGACCGGCGGACGGTGGCCGGCGGCGGCCAGGTGCTGCCGGGCCGACTCGGTGATCTCCGGTTCGAGGTCGATGGTGGTGACGAGGTCGTCGTCGCCGAGCCGGTGGGCGAGCAGCGCCGCGTTGTAGCCGGTGCCCGCGCCCACCTCCAGGACCCGGTCGCCGTCCTCGACGCGCAGGGCGACCAGCATCCGCGCCATCAGGGAGGGCTGGCTGCTGGAGGAGAGCAGTTCGCCGTCGCGCAGCCGGGTGGCCAGCGGCACGTCCTCGTATGCGCCGCGCACCCAGCGCTCCCTGGCCGCCGGGTCGGGGCTCTCGCCCCAGCGGCGCTCGTAGCCGCCCCTGCCCGCCACGTAGTAGTAGGGCACGAACAGGTGCCGGGGCACCTCGGCGAACGCCTCCCGCCACACCGGGTCCTCGGCCCAGGCGCCGTCGGCGTCGATCTCCCGCACCAGCGCGGCCCGCTCCGCGACGGCGATGCCGTCGATCTCCGTGTCGTAGGCGCCCATGGGTCCACAGTAGGGTCGCGCCGCCCGTCGCGGTCCTAAGTCCCGAGTCCTCGGTCCGCGGGTCTGAGACCATGGAGGGGTGAATGAGATTCGGCGCGGCACGCTTCAGGAGCAGACCTTCTACGAGCAGGTCGGCGGGGAGGAGACCTTCCGCCGGCTCGTCCACCGTTTCTACGAGGGTGTCGCCGGGGACCCGCTCCTCAAGCCGATGTACCCCGAGGAGGACCTGGGTCCGGCCGAGGAGCGGCTCACCCTGTTCCTGATGCAGTACTGGGGCGGCCCCACCACGTACAGCGAGAACCGCGGCCACCCCCGGCTGCGCATGCGCCACGTCCCGTTCGTCGTGGACCGGGCGGCGCACGACGCCTGGCTGCGGCACATGCGGGTGGCCGTCGACGAACTCGGTCTGTCCGAGGAGCACGAGCGGACGCTGTGGAACTACCTGACCTACGCGGCCCAGTCGATGATCAACACCCCGGAGTGATCAGGCGTTTGACACCCGCTGATCACCGGCCGCCGACCGGTCGTCGCTGAAGGCCGGATTCCGGTCACCCGTCGCCGGAAACCGGTCACGATCCGGTATAGACCGGCCGACGACCGGTTACCCAGGACCGGGCACCTCTGCCAGCATCGCCCGAAGGTTCGGAAGTCCGGACACACGGGGGCCGGGTGACGGGGTTCGTCTTCTCACGCGCGCGTGCGCACCGCCTGCTGCTGGGCGCCGCGTTGCTCACGGTGGTGCTGACCACCACGGTGCTGGCCACGCTCACCGCCTACTCGGGGGCGATCGGCGACGCGTCGCTGCGCCACGTACTGGCCGACCCCCGCAACGCGGCCGACACCTCACTGATCGTCAAGGCCGACGTCCCCCGCGAGGAGCGGGCCGCCGCCGGCACCGCCCTACGCGAGGGCGCCGCACGGGCCTTCGACGGTCTGCCGGTGACCGTACGGACCCTGCGCCGCTCGGGGCCGTACGCGCTCCCCCGCTCGCCCCGGGCGCCCGCGAGCCGGTCCGACGACCCCGACCTGACCTACTTCGCCGCCCTGGACCACCGTCAACTACGCCTGACCGAAGGCCGGTTGCCGCAGCCCGGCACCGGCCCGGCCGAAGTGGCGCTCCCCGAGGCCGCCGCCCGCACCCTGCGGCTGCGGCCCGGCGACCGGCTCACCCTGGCCGACCGGCTGGACGGCCCGGCGGTCCGGGTGCGGATCACCGGTGTGTACCGGCCCGCCTCGGTGACCGCGCCGTACTGGCGGCTGGACGACCTGCTCGGCCGCGGGGTGAAGAAGGCGGGCTTCACGACCTACGGTCCGCTGCTCACCCACCCCGCCGTGCTCACCGGGGGCCGGATCAGCGCCGGTTCGACGGCCTGGCTGGCGACGGCGGACTTCTCGACGGTGACGACCGCCCGGATCGGCAGGCTGCGCGACGCCGCCCGGGAGGGCAGCGCGGCCCTGCGCCGCCCCACGGTCCTGCGCGGTACGACCGTTTCGCAGACCGCGCTGTCGGACGTCCTGGACCGGGCGGACCGTTCGCTGCTGGTCGCCCGTTCCACACTGCTCGTCGTCGCCCTGCTGCTCGTCCTGCTCGCCGGGTACGCGCTGCTGCTGGTGGCCCGGCTGCTCAGCACCGAACGGGCCGAGGAGACCCGGCTGCTCAGGGCGCGCGGCGCCTCGCGCACCCGGATCGCCCGCCTCGCCGCCGCCGAGGCCCTGCTCCTCGCGGTGCCCGCGGCCGTGTGCGCCCCGCCGGTCGCGGGGCCGCTCACCGCCCTGCTCGCCGGGCACGGCCCGCTCGCCCGCCTCGGTCTGCGCCTGGACCTCCCGGCCGCCGGCCGGCCCGCCGTCTGGCTGGTCGCGGCCGCGGTGGCCCTGGGCTGTGCGCTCGCGGTCACCGTGCCGGCCGTCACCGGAGCCGGGGCGCAGGTACGGGACCGGGCGCGGCGCGGGCGGCCCGGCCGGTCCCGGGCGTGGTCGCCGGTCAGGAAGTACCGCCGCGCGGCGGCACGCACGTCCGTGCCCCGGGCCGTCCCCGCCCCGCTGCGCGCGGGCGCCGACCTCGGACTGCTCGCGGTCGCCGGGGTGGCCTACTGGCAGCTCGGCCGCCAGGGGTCGGGCGCCGTGGCCGCCGACCGGCGGGGAACCCTCGGCATCGACCCGCTGCTGGTGGCCGCGCCCGCACTCGCGCTCCTCGCCGGAACCGTGCTCACGCTGCGGCTGCTGCCCCCGGTGGCCCGGCTCGCCGAGCGGT
This sequence comes from Streptomyces albidicamelliae, assembly GCF_025642175.1. Taxonomy (NCBI): domain Bacteria; kingdom Bacillati; phylum Actinomycetota; class Actinomycetes; order Kitasatosporales; family Streptomycetaceae; genus Streptomyces; species Streptomyces albidicamelliae. The sequence goes on from NZ_CP106795.1 coordinate 3,200,924, forward strand.
GGGCGGCCGGCGGGCGCGGGCTGCCGGCCGCGCTGGCCGGCTGGGTTCAGCCGGCGCACCGCACGCGGCGCGGGCCCGGTGCTGCTCCTCGTCCTCGCCGTCGCCCTCGGCATGCTCGCCGTCGGCCAGGCCGCCTCCTGGGACCGCTCGCAGGACGACCAGGCCGACTTCCGCGCCGGTGTGCCGGTGCGGGTGTTCTCCGCGGGCGAGGGCGGGCTCGGCCGCACCGACCTGTACGCCGGCCTGCCGCACGTCCGCGCGGCCGCCCCGGCCGTCCGGGTCTCCCAGCCGCTGTCCGGCGACCGCACGGCGGCCGTACTGGCCCTGGACACCCGGCACGCGGCGGACGCCGTGCTGATGCGCCCCGACCTGGCGGACCGGCCGGTCCGCCGGGTGCTGGCCGGCCTCGCACCCCACGGGTCCCCCGCCGGGACCCCGGTCCTCGCGGGCACCACCCGGCTGCGGCTGACCGCACGCCTGCACAGCTCCACCGGGCCGGGCACCGCCACCGAGGTGACGGTGGCCCTGACGGACCGGTACGGAGTGCCGTACCAGGTGCCGTTCGGCCAACTCCCCGCCGACGGACGCGAGCACACCCTGACCCTGGACCTCGGCACCCCGGCCGGCGCGCTGACCCTCACCGGGCTCCGGCTGGACCTGGCGCAGCCCGCCGACCGTGCCGAGCGGCACCGGCTCACCCTCGGCGGGCTGACCGCGGCCGGCCGCGACGGCCGGGAGCACCGGCTCGCGCTCCCCGCGCGGTGGACCACCGACGCCCGGGCCGGCGGCGCCGCCGTCCCCAGCGCGGCCACCAGCCCCACCCGCCCCCGGGTCACCGGCACCCGGCCGCCGACCTTCACGTACAGCACCGGCTACCTCCCCGGCGCGGACATCTGGACCGTCGCCTCGCTGACCGTCCGGCTCCAGGCCACCCAGCCCGCACCGGCCGAGGTCCGCGCCGTCGCCACCGACCGCTACCTGGCCTCGGCGAACGCCCGCCCCGGCCAGCGGGTCGACCTGACCGTCGGCGACCGTACGCTGCCGGTGCGGATCGTCCGCGCGGTACGGGCGCTGCCCGCCACCGCCGACCCGGCCGGCACCGGTGCCCGCGACGGCGGAGCCGTCCTGCTCGACCTGCGGGCCGCGAACCAGGTGCTCCAGGCCCGGTACGGCGAGAGCGTGCAGCCCACCGAGTGGTGGCTCGCCACCGCACCCGGCGACGCCGCGCGGGTCGCCGCCACCGTGCGGAACCTGCCGGACGTCGGCCCGGGACAGGTGGTGGTGCGCGACGAGATCGCCGCCGAATTGCGCGACGACCCGTTCGGCGCGGGCCCCGCGGCCGCGTTCACGGCCGCGGCCGTGGTGGCGGCGGCGCTCGCCGCGGTCGGCTTCGCGGTCGGCGCGGCCGGGGCGCGGCGGGCCCGCCGCCCGGAGTTCGCGGTGCTGCGGGCCCTCGGGGCGCCACGCGGCCGGCTGGCCCGCACGGTCGCCGCCGAACAGGCCGTGCTGGTGGGCCTGGCGCTCGCGGTGGGCCTCGGCCTGGGCACCGTACTGGCCCGTGCCGTACTGCCGTTGATCATCCTGACCGGCGAGGCCGCCCGGCCCGTACCGGACGTGCTCGTGCGGCTCCCCGCCGGACAGGTGGCGCTGCTGCTGGCCGGCGTCGCGGCGGCCCCGCTCGCCGTGGCGGCGGTGACCGCCCTGCGCCGGGCGGACCCGGCGCGGGACCTGCGCGCACCGGGAGGTGAGTGAGATGCGCCGACCGGCGCCCCACCCGGTCGCCCCGTGGGTACGGACCCGGCTGCGGGCCGCGCCCGGCGCCGCCGCCGCACTCGCGCTGCTGGTCGCCCTGACCGCGTGCCTGGCCGGCGCCTACCCGCGCGCCGTCGACCGGTACGAGGACGCGGGCCTGCGGACCGCGCTGCGGCAGGCCCGTCCGGACCACACCACGGTGCGGGTCACCGCGCCCCAGCCGGACCTCGGACTGCCGGCCGGCCGGCGGGCCGAGGCGATGCACCCCGCCGCCCTGGAACGGCAGTACGCGAAGGTGCTCGGCGCGGCCGCCGGCCCGCTGACCGTCGACCGCGCCCAGTCCGCGTACGGGGTCGCCGCCACCGTCAGCCCGGAGGTCCCCGACCCGTTCCTGCCGCGCCCCTCCGGACTGCCCGCCCGGGTCTGGCTGGTCGCGCCGAACGGCCTGGCCGGCCACTCCCGGCTCCGCGCCGGCCGGCTGCCGCGCGCCGCCCGCCCCGTGGGCTCCGCCACCCCCGAGGTGGAGGCCGCGGTGACCGCCGCCACCGCGAAGAGCATGAACATCGAGGTCGGTTCGGTCGTCCACGTACCGGCACCCGGCCGGCGGCCGCTCGCGGTCCGCGTCACCGGCGTCGTCGTCCCGCGCGAACCCGGCGGCGCCTACTGGTCCACCATGCCGCTGCAGCGCTCGCCCGAGCTGGTGACCCTGCCGACCCCCGGCCCGGACCCGGCGAAGTACTGGCGCGGCGCGCTGCTGCTCCCCGCGGGCGCGGCCCCCGCGCTGCTCGGCACCGGCACCGACCCGGTCCGCTACTGGTACCTCGCGCCCGACCTGCGCGGTCTGCGCGCCCACGACCTGGACCGGCTGAAGTCGGCCGTGGCCGCCCTGGAGTCGGGCCCCGGGCTGCGCCGCGCCCGCGCCGTCACCGACTCCGGTACCGACGTCGCCACCGAACTGGACGACACCCTCACCCTGTTCGCCCGGCTGCGCTCCGGCATCTCCCCGCTGGTGTCCGTCGCCGCGGCGGGGACCGGCACGGTCGTCGCCGTGGTCCTGCTGATGACGGGCGGCCTGGCCGCCGACCGCCGCCGCGCCGAACTCGCCCTGCTCCGCGCCCGCGGCGCCTCCCTGCCCGGACTCACCGGGCGGCTGCTGGCCGAGACCGCCGTGGTCGCCGTACCGGCGGGCGCGCTCGGCCTGGCGGCGGCCCTGCCGGCGGTACCCGAGGGCCGCCTGTGGCCCGCCGTCGTCACCGCCGCGGCCGTCACGCTCACCGGCTGCGCCGCCCTGCCCTGCTGCGCGCCGCCCTCGCCCACCGCACGGTACGGGCCACCGCCCCGCGCGAGGACGTGGCGGGCGTACGGCCCTCCCGGCGCCGTACCGTGGCCGAACTGACCCTGCTGGTAGCGGCGGTCGGCGCCGTGGCCGCCCTGCGCCGCCGCGGCACCTCGGACGACCAGCTGGTGGCCGCGGCGCCGGTGCTGATCGGGGTCGTCGCGGCCCTGGTGCTGCTCCGCCTGTACCCCCTGCTGCTGCGCCGGCTCACCGGTCCGGCAAGACGGCTGCGCGGCGCGGTGGGCCACCTCTCGCTGGCCCGCGCGGGCCGCACCTCGGCCTCCGCGGTCCTGCCGCTGCTGGCCCTGCTGACCGCGCTCACCACGGCGGCCTTCGGCGGCTCGGTGCTGGCGGGCGTGGCCGACGCCCGCGACCGCGCGGCGCTCCTCACGGTCGGCGCCGACGCTCGCGCGGATGCCGACGGCCCGCTCCCGGCCGCCGTGCCCGGCCGGGTGCGGGCCCTGCCCGGGGTGCGGGCGGTGGCCCCGGTCAGCATCGACTACCAGGCCAAGCCGGAGGACGGCCAGGACCCGGTACCGCTGGTGGGCGCCGACCCGCGCTCCTACGGGGAGTTGACCGCCCGCACCGGACTCGGCGCCGTACCCGGGAGCCGGCTCGCGGGCCGCACGGGCACACTGCCCGCGGTGGCCTCCCCGTCGGTCGCGTCGGCGTACGGCACCCGGCGCCCCTTCCCGGTCCGGCTGACGGACGGCAGCGCGGTCACCGTGCGCATCGTGCTGGTCCGCGACCGCACCCCGGCCGTCTCCGGCGGTGACTTCCTCGTCGTGGACCGCGCCGGGCTCGCCGACCCGGCGAACCGTCCCACGGCCCTGCTGGTGACCGGCGCACACCTGGACCCGGCCGCGCTGCGGCACGCCGTCGGCGGCTCGGCCGGCATCCACGTCCGCGCCGAGGAACGCGCCCGCTACGCCGACTCGCCCCTGCAGACCGGTGCCGTCCACGTCTACACGGCGGCGGTGGCGGCCGGGGCCGGCTTCGCGGTCCTCGCGCTGCTCCTGGGCCTGCTGAGCGCGGCACCCGAACGGGCCGCGCTCCTCGCCCGGCTGCGCACGATGGGCCTCACCCGCGCCCAGGGCCGCCGTCTGCTCGTGCTGGAGTCCCTGCCGCAGGCCCTGCTCGCCGCGCTCGGCGGCGTCCTGACCGGCTGGTCCGCCATCCGTCTCCTCTCCCCCGGCATCGACCTCACGACCATCGCCCTGCCCTCGGCCGGAACACCGCTCACCGAGGCCGAGTTGCACGCCGACGCCTGGTCCCTGACGGTCCCGGCCCTGCTGGTCCTGGTCGCGTCGGTGGCCGTGGCGGCCCTCCAGGCGTGGTGGACGGGCCGACAGGGCTCGGTACGCGAGCTGCGGGCCGGGGAGACGGGATGAACACGGGCGGGCCCGGACCGCGCCGGCACAGCCGGGCACGGCGGCGGGCGACCCGCCGGGCCGCGGCACGCACCCACGGAAGGCAGGAGACCCCATGACAGCGAACCCGAGCCTCTCCGAGCTGGCGAACCGCGTCACCGAGGCCAGGGACCGCCCGGTCTACGGCCACGACGCGCTGATCACCTGCGACCGCCTGGTCCGCGTCTTCACCGCGGACGGCGTCGAGGTCCAGGCCCTCCAGGGGCTCGATCTCCTCGTCCGCGAGGGCGAGTTGATGGCCCTGGTCGGCGCGTCCGGCAGCGGCAAGTCCACGCTGATGAACATCCTCGCGGGCCTCGACACCCCGACCGCCGGAGCCGCCCGGGTCGCCGGCCGCGACCTGCTCACCATGACCGCCCGCGACCGCCTCGCCTACCGCCGCGAGGTCGTCGGCTTCGTCTGGCAGCAGACCTCCCGCAATCTGCTCCCCTACCTCACCGCGGCCCAGAACGTCGCCCTCCCCCTCCAGCTCGCCGGCACCCGCAAGGGCCGACGCGCCCGCGCCGAACGCGCTCTGGAACTGCTGGAGTTGCTGCACGTGGCCGACTGCCGCGACCGGCACCCGCGCGAGCTGTCCGGCGGTCAGCAGCAGCGCGTGGCCATCGCCGTGGCCCTGGCGGGCGGCCCCTCGGTCCTGCTCGCGGACGAACCCACCGGCGAACTCGACTCCCAGACGGCCGCGCAGATCTTCGAGGCGTTCCGTACGGCCAACGAGACCCTCGGCACGACGATCGTCATCGTCACCCACGACCAGGCGGCGGCGGGCGAGGTCCGCCGCACGGTCGCCATCCGCGACGGCCGCACCTCCACCGAGGTGCTGCGCCGCAGCGAGATCGACGCCACGACCGGCCACGAGACGGTCGTCGCCCGCGAGTACGCCATGCTCGACCGGGCGGGCCGGCTGCAACTGCCCGCCGACTACCTCGACGCCCTGGACATGCGCGAGCGCGTGGCCCTGGAACTGGAGGCCGACCACATCGGGGTATGGCCGGACGACACCCGATGAGCCGCGAACGGGCGGGTGAAACGGTCAGGAAACCGGGGGACGCGCCCGCTCAGCGCACGCTGACGCCCAGCGAGCCGAGGCCCGCGCGGCGGACGGCGACGGACCCGTACGGCGTGCGCAGCCTGAGCCACGCCCCCGAGGAGAACAGCCCGGTGTCCTCCGCTCCGGTGCCGGGCCGCAGGAAACCCAGGGACTGCGCGGCGTGCACGGCCCGCACCGGCAGCCGGGTGCCCCCGACCTCGCGGGACCAGATGTCCCGGCCGATCCGGTCCAGTTCGGCGCGGGTACGCCCTTCGGGCGCCAGTTCCTCCGTGCGCGACCGGAACTCGGCGACCGCCGCGGCGACGGTCGCCCGCAGCCCGTCCGGGGCCGGCAGCCCGGGCTCGGGCTGCCAGCCGCCGCGGGGCGGCAGCACACCGGCCCACGGCGGACCGGTGACCGCGCCCGGAACGCCGGCGGTGGCCGCACGCTCGTCGACGGACTCCAGGAACTCACCGGCGGAGACGGTCACGTCGAGGGTGACGTCGAGCCCGTCCTCGTACGGCTTCGCCAGCCGGACCGCACGGACCGTCAGCACCTCGAACGACGGCGGCCGCCCGAAGACGGCGAGTGCCGTACCGGCCGCCTGGAGGCGCACCGCGGCACCGCGGTCGTAGCGCAGCAGCCGGGTGAGGAAGGCGGCGAGGTCCGCCGCCTCCGTCTCGTCGGCGAGGTGCAGCACCGTCATGCGGCGACGGCCTTCTCCCCGGGCTTGCCGGCCCCGTCCGTGTACTCCTGGAGGAACGCGCGCTCCTCGGCGGTGATCCGGCGCGGCCGCTGGGTCTCGAAGTCGAACGGTACGACGACCGTCGAGGCCCGCACGTAGACCTGGTCGTCGTCCTTCACCTCGTAGGCGATGGTGAAGGACGCGGCCCTGATCTCGGTGATCCACAGCTCGATGTCCACGGGTTCGTGCCGGTGGACGAGCTGCAGCTTGTAGTCGATCTCATGGCGCGCCACCACGGACCCCTGCTTGAACTCCTTGTCCGGGCGGAACAGGAAGTTGATCCGGGCTTCCTCCAGGTAGCGGATGAAGACCGCGTTGTTGACATGGCCGTAGGCGTCCATGTCAGACCAGCGCAGTGGACAGCGATAGACGTGCCGCAAGATCGATCAGCCCCGGGTCAGCTTCTTGTAGGTGGCGCGGTGCGGACGCGCGGCGTCGGCACCGAGTCGCTCGATCTTGTTCTTCTCGTACGACTCGAAGTTGCCCTCGAACCAGAACCACCGCGACTCACCCTCGTAGGCGAGGATGTGGGTGGCGACCCGGTCCAGGAACCACCGGTCGTGGGAGACGACGACGGCGCAGCCGGGGAAGTCCAGCAGGGCGTTCTCCAGGCTGGAGAGCGTCTCGACGTCGAGGTCGTTGGTGGGCTCGTCGAGGAGCAGCAGGTTGCCGCCCTGCTTGAGGGTCAGCGCCAGGTTGAGGCGGTTGCGCTCACCACCGGACAGGACGCCGGTCGGCTTCTGCTGGTCCGGGCCCTTGAAGCCGAAGGCGGACACGTACGCCCGGCTCGGCATCTCGACCTGGCCGACGTTGATGTAGTCGAGCCCGTCGGACACGACCTCCCACAGCGTCTTCTTCGGGTCGAGGTTCTCGCGGCTCTGGTCGACGTAGGAGATCTTGACGGTCTCGCCGACCTTGATGTCACCGGAGTCCGGCGTCTCCAGGCCCTGGATCATCTTGAACAGGGTGGTCTTGCCGGCGCCGTTCGGGCCGATCACGCCCACGATGCCGTTGCGCGGCAGCGTGAAGCTCAGGCTGTCGACGAGGACCTTCTCACCGAAGGCCTTGTTCAGCTTGTCGACCTCGACGACCACGTTGCCCAGACGCGGGCCCGGCGGGATCTGGATCTCCTCGAAGTCCAGCTTCCGCATCTTGTCGGCCTCGGCCGCCATCTCCTCGTAGCGGGCGAGACGGGCCTTGGACTTGGCCTGGCGCCCCTTGGCGTTCGACCGCACCCACTCCAGCTCTTCCTTGAGCCGCTTCTGCCGCTTGGCGTCCTTCTGGCCCTCGACCTTGAGACGGGTGGCCTTGGTCTCCAGGTACGTGGAGTAGTTGCCCTCGTACGGGTAGGCGCGACCGCGGTCGAGCTCGAGGATCCACTGGGCCACGTTGTCCAGGAAGTACCGGTCGTGGGTGATCGCCACGACGGTGCCCGCGTACTTGGCCAGGTGCTGCTCCAGCCAGTTCACCGACTCGGCGTCGAGATGGTTGGTGGGCTCGTCGAGGAGCAGCAAATCGGGCGCCTCGAGCAGCAGCTTGCACAGCGCGACGCGGCGCTTCTCACCACCGGAGAGGTTGGTGACGGGCCAGTCGCCGGGCGGGCAGCCGAGGGCGTCCATCGCCTGCTCCAGCTGGGCGTCGAGGTCCCAGGCGTTGGCGTGGTCCAGCTCCTCCTGCAGCTTGCCCATCTCGTCGAGCAGCGCGTCGGAGTAGTCGGTCGCCATCAGCTCGGCGATCTCGTTGAACCGGTCGAGCTTGCCCTTGACCTCGGCGACACCCTCCTGGACGTTCTCCAGGACGGTCTTCGACTCGTTCAGCGGGGGCTCCTGCAGCAGGATGCCCACGCTGTAGCCCGGCGACAGGAAGGCGTCACCGTTGGACGGCTGCTGCAGTCCCGCCATGATCTGCAGGACGGTCGACTTACCCGCGCCGTTCGGCCCGACGACGCCGATCTTCGCTCCCGGCAGGAAGCTCAGGGTGACGTCGTCGAGGATCACCTTGTCGCCGTGCGCTTTGCGCGCCTTGCGCATGGTGTAGATGTACTCAGCCAAGAGAAACCGTCCGGCAGCTTGAAATCTGGCAGTGGGCAGATACACCCCATCTTGCCGTACGGCCACCCCTGTGCGGAAACGCGTCTGTCTGGGCGGCTCTGACCTGGGGTTTCGCCGACGGCGTCGGTGGCTCGCCTGCCAGTGTCGGTCGCCGTAGGTCGGCCTCGGCCACCCTCGCACGGCCCAGAGACGACCCAGGAACGGTCACACGTCATCCGCCTGCCACTCGTCGACCCGGGACCTCACCTGATGTTGTGTGCGTCGTGCCGGCAGACGACGACCGTGACGGAGGCCGGACGCGGGCAGCTCCATCGCGAGTGGAATGGCCGTCGTTCCCTCGCAGGCGATGGCGACTGGTACCGGTAGCCACCCTCTATGTCCCTGGAGAGGGTAAAGCTGCCGGCGGCAGACGACCTCGGTGATGGGGAACACGGGCGGCCGGCCGCTGGAGTCCATCGACCCGATCCGTATCGGCGCCGTCTTCTACCGCTGGGCCTGCGCCGCGTCCACGACGACGCCCTCGTACTGCACCTCATGTACTGGCCGGACGAGATCCGCGACCCCACCGAGCTGCTGCCGCCGCCGGTGGAAGTGACCGAGGACGAATCGGGTTCCCGCTATGGAACGTGGTCGTCGCTCTGACGCGCACGATGTGGGTTGATGTACGCGACATCGAGGGCGGCGAGGTGGCTGTGGAGCAAGATTCGCGCGGAGATGCTGGTGGCGGTGCTGGTGAGTACGCAGCCGAAGACACGGCGGACCGGTCGGTCGGGACGCTGGAGCTGTTCTTCGACCTGGTCTTCGTCTACGCGATGTCCCAGGTGACGATCCTGATGTTGGCGGACATCTCCTGGGCGGGCTTCGGGCGCGGGCTCCTGGCGCTCGCCGTGGTGTGGTGGGCGTGGGTCTGCTACGCCTGGCTGACCAACACCTCCGACCACGCCGGGCCCGCGCACCGGCTGCTGATCTTCCTGGCGATGGCGGCGATGCTGGTTGCCGCGGTCGCATTGCCCCAGGCATTCGGCGGGCGGGCGCTGGTGTTCGGACTCGCGTTCCTGGCGGTCCGACTGATCCACGTCGCGCTGCTGGCTCTCGACGTGCGGGGCGAGGCCGACGTGGGTGCGCCCGCGCTGCGGCTGGTCCCTTCCCTACTCGGCGGGCCGGCCCTGCTGGTGGCCGCCGCGTTCGTCGACACACAGGGGCGGGAGCTCCTGTGGATCGCGGCCGTGGTGATCGGCTTCTCGGGACCGGTTGTGATCGGTACGGCCGGCTGGGGTGTGGCGCCCGGTTACTTCGTGGAACGGCATGGGCAGATCATCATCATCGCGCTGGGTGAGGCGATCGTCCAGGTGGGCGCCGGCGCCGAACACTCTCTGGGACGGCTGAGCGTGGTGACCGCCGTCCTGCTCGCGGTGCTGATCGCGGCCGGCCTGTGGTGGTCCTACTTCGGTTATCTCCGCGGCGGGGCCGAGCGGCGGCTGCGCGGTACCCGGAATGGGGAGCGGGCCCGGCTGGCGCGCGATTCCTACAGCTACCTGCACCTGCCGCTGGTGGCCGGGGTGGTCTTCTTCGCACTCGGGGTGCACGAGGCCGTCGCGGGTGCAGACGAACCGCTCCCGCTGTTGCCCGCCGTGGCCCTGGCCGGTGGCGTCGCGCTGTTCTTCGCCGGCGACGTCGCCTACCGGTGGCGCGATCACCACCAGCTGGCCGTCGATCGCCTCCTTGCCGCACTTGGGGCTGCCGCGGTGATCCCGGTCGCTGGAGTGGCGCCGGCGTTGGCTGCCCTCGCCGGGCTTACACTCATCTGCCTCCTCCAGACGAGTTGGGAGCTCTGGCGTCACCCGGTGATCGGGCCGGTCGACAGCTCCTGACCCTTGAGCGCCTTCGACGTTCCCCCTCGTCCTACCCTCGGGGCATACCCCGGGTGCCGCCAGCCTGGCCTCCGTCCAGCGACGGCAGGAGGTCGGTAAGTCGGGCAGCCTACGCCGGGGTAGTCGCCAGCTTGGAAGCTGTGGCCTCATCTTTATGAGGTCGATCACTGGGATGTGGCACCGTCGGCCAACCGGCGCTGCGCCTCGGTCCATCGTCCACTGAGGTACGACGCGGACCGCCGCTGTTCGCCCAGCGGAGCAGGTCGGCGCGCGCGTTCACTCCCCAGGCGATGACCGAAGGTGTGGCCTGCGAGCCGTATCCGGCCGGGGGTGCCCTCAGCCACATCCGCCGTGCCTCGGCCGTCTCCTCCGCCATAGCGCCCGAGGGGTCGGCTCCCTCGGCCTGCTCGGGAACGAGGAAGGTGAGGAACGCGTCGGCCTCACCATCGCCGTACGTGGCCACGAACTCCTCATAGTCCTCGGGGAACATGACTCCCCAGACACGTTCGGCTTCGCGCAGTGGATCGACATCTACGTCCGACCGCTGAAGGGCGATCAGGCCAGGGTCTACCTGAAGGCGTTCTGAGACCAGTCCCGGCCGAGCACAGCACCCAGTTCGGGGAGCGGCGTCCGGGGAGTCGCGTCGGCCCGCGGCTCGGCCCGCGTGCGAACGGCGACCGGAGTCGGGGCCGCCGGCTATTCGGTGATCTCGGTGAAAGCGCCCGAATACGGCGGCTGCCCCGGCTAGCCTGCTGACTCTGTGCGGTGGGGGGTCGTACGGGACCGCGTGTCGACGCCGACGCCCCTGTTCGCGCTGCTCGGCCGGACCGGCGCCCGCCCTCTTCGGGAGCCGGCTCACGTCACGGGACCAGGAGGCTCGCCATGACCACGACGCTCTCAAAGGGTGGCAACGCCCCGCTGCCGGCGGCACCCTGCCACGTCACGCTCACCGCGGCCCGCGTGGGCATCGACGTCTGCGCCGTACTACTCGCACAGGACGGCAAGGTGCGCGGTGACGACGACCTCGTGTTCTACAACCATCCCGCGCAGGACGGTGTCCGGCTGACGGGCGCGACCATGATCGCGGACCTGACCGCGATACCGGCCTCCGTGGACCGCGTCGTGATCGTCGCCAGCACCGACCCCTCCGTGCCCGACGCGCGGTTCGACGCCGGCAGCACCCCGAGGGCCGACATCCGGTGCGGTGACGTACAACTGGCCTTCGTCCCGCCGCCGCTGCTCCATGGCGAGACCGCGGCGGTGCTGGTGGAGATCTACCGCCGCGCGGGCGCGTGGAAGCTCCGGGCCGTCGGCCAGGGCTGGGACACCGGCCTCGCGGGACTGGCCACGGACTTCGGTGTGGTGGTCGACGAGGAGGCCCCCGCGCCTCCTGCCGTGCCTCGGCAGGGCGGCGGGGGCGGGGGCGGCGGGGAGGCTCCCGCGCCTGCCATCAGTCTGAGCAAGGTCCAGCAGTCGGCACCGGGGCTCGTCAACCTCTACAAGGCCGCTCAGGTCTCCCTGGGCAAGGCCGGTGTCATGGGCCGGCGCGCGGCCGTCTACCTGGTCCTCGACCACTCCGCGAGCATGCACGGCTTCTACCGCGACGGCACCATGCAGCACCTCGCGGAACAGGCCCTGGGACTGTCGGCGAACCTCGACGACGACGGCAGGGTGCCCCTGGTGTTCTTCTCCCACCGCGTCGACCTCGTCACCGAGATCGGCCTCGACACCTACCAGGGGCTGATCGACCACCTGCACAAAGGCCTGGACTGGGGCGGTACCAGTTACGCGCCGGCCATGCAGGCCGTCATCGACCACTACCGGTCCAGCGGCGCCACGGACCCCGCCTTCGTCATCTTCCAGACCGACGGTGAGCCGTCCGACCGCAGAGCCACCCGAGAACTGCTGCGCGCCTCCAGCTCCTTGCCGATCTTCTGGCAGTTCGTCGGGTTCGGGCCCGGCCGGAACATGCGGTTCCTGCGCAGCCTTGACACCCTCGACGGCCGGGTCGTCGACAACGCCGGCTACTTCGGTGCCGGCCAGCACCCCCTCACGCGCTCCGACGACGACCTGTACGACTGCCTCATGAAGGAATTCCCCGAGTGGCTCGCCACCGCGCGCACGGCCGGAGTCATCCGGTAGCGCGCGGCGAAACCGCGGTGTGCGTCACCGCTCGTCGGTGGACGCGGCCACCGGGGCGGGTGCGGCGGTCGTGGCGTCCGCCGTCCTGGTGGCGGGGATGCGCTTGTACGTCCAGAAGAACCAGCGGACCAACGGGAGCGCCGTCAGCGCGAACAGCTTCTCCAGCGCCAGGACGATGAGGAAGAACATCAGCCCGAGAGCGAGGACATGGGTGTGCACGACGGCGAGCTGGGTGTCGCCGGTGAAGTCCTCCGCCTTGGTGATGTCGCGGTAGTGCAGGCCGCCGATCAGCCCGACGATCATGTAGATGTGGGCCGTGTCGAGGATCTTTCTCATCGCTGGTCGCCCCCCGGAGCGCTGGTCGGTGAGGTCCCCACCTTGCGCACGAGCCCCCCGGTCAACAACCGAGTTCACGCAAACGGCCGTTGACCGGTCCGGGCCGGTCAGTCAAGCGGCTGCTCGCGGTTGCGCAGCAGCACCAGGACCGCACCGCCGATGACGACCAGGCCTATGGCCACGCCCGCGATCAGCGGGGTGATCGCCGAGCCGCCGGTGGCGGCCAGGTCGGTGGTGTCCGGTGCGGCACCGCCCACCGTGGCGGGGCTGGGCAGGCTGCGGACCTCGGCGGTCTGGGTCGTGACGGTGCCCTGCGTCTTGCAGTCCAGGAGGCCGGTGAAGCGGTGGCTGAAGCCGTTCGGGCCGGTGACCGTGAAGTCGTAGGCCTGGTCCTCCTGGAGCGGGACGGTCACCGTGCGGGAGGCACCGGCGGGAATCGTGTGCTCGGCGCCCATCAGCTCGAAGGTGAACGGCTGGTCGCCCTTGTTGGCCGCGATGATGTCGACCCCGCCGGCGGCGCAGTTCTTCCGCGCCGACACCGCCGGTACGGCGCCCTTGGCCGCCCAGGTGGCCGTCGCGGTCGCGGAGACCGTGGACTCGCTGGAGCCGGCGAGGATCTGGGTCTGGCTGCGGCTCTCGGAGGCGAAGGCCCGGCCGACCGGCACGGTCGTCGACGCCTGAAGGGTCAAGTCGGCCGTGCCGTCCGCCGCGCCCTCGGGGATGTCGAAGTAGACCCGGCTGCCGTCCCGCACCGAGGTGACGACCTTGCCGGTCGTGTCGATGATCCGCACCCCGCTGGTGTCCGCGTCCGCCGGCGGGACGACCGTGGCCGTACCGGCGTTGGTGTGCACGGTCACCGGACCCAGCACGTCGCCCGGCCGGCCGGAGATCGCGGGCGGGTCCAGGGTGAGCGAGGCCTGCGGCTCACCGCTGTTGCGGGCGCTCTTCTCCAGGTAGTCGGCGAGCTTCTCGGCCTGCGGGTCGACGGCGTCGACCGCGGCGCCGTCCGAGTAGCGCCAGATGGCCACCTGGGTGCCGGCCGCGGCGTCCTGCTCGCTGAGGGCGCCGACCCCCGCCTGCCGGGCGAGCGAGGCGAGATCGTTCACCTGCGGGTAGGAGTGCTGCAGGATCCAGTGGATCTTTCCGGCGTCCTTATTGGCGCCCAGCGAGGTGCCGCTCCAGGGCGTCTCCTGGTACCGGGCGTCCCGCTGGGTGGGGTTGTGCAGGTCGACGCAGTACGTCTGGAGGGTGCCGCCGCCGTCCACGGACATCTCGAACAGGCCCGCGTCGACGCGCTCGTCGCCGCCGTCCGTGTGTATCACGGCCTCGCCGTACACCTTGAGGCCGTTGATGGTGGCCGCCGCCCCGCCCTGCGTCTGCGGGCTGACGTCGGCCACGGCCGTACCGGCGCCGGACAGCACACCGGCGGCCACGAGACCGGACACCGCGGTGGCGGCGGCCACGCGGACCGTTCCGGTGGACCGGCAGAACCCAACGAGCGCAGCAAGCACAGAATTCCCCTTCGAGCAGGACCCGTTGAACGTGGGGGACGGTCCCACCAGCAGAATCGGCAGCCCCTAGGGGCACGCCCGGCATCCTATGGATCGGACGGAGCCTCACCTGCCGGTCGGATCATCCGATGGCCGATCCGATCCGCAATCGTTATCGCGGATACGGTTCATGAGCTGCGCTTATCGACAAATCCACCCGTGGCGCGTTCATGAACGCCGTTGCTCCGGAACGGCCCTGACGTCATGTCACCGCTGCGGGTTCCTGCTCGGCCGGTGGTACCGCCGTACCGTCCTGGGCGGCCGCGGGCGGTGGTGTCTCCCAGTTCGGCTCCGGTCGCGCCGCCGTCGCCGCCGGCTCCGACCTGGCCGCGCGGTGGAAGACCGCGGTACCCCGTGACAGGTCGTGCCCGATCGCCATGGCGTCGATGTCGGCGGACGCCCACTGCTGCTGTCCGTCACGCACTTCGGTGCGCACCTTCAGCCGCCCCTGGATCAGCAGGGGCTGCCCCACCTCCACCGACGCGGCCACGTTGACCGCGAGCTGCCGGTTGGCCCACACCGTGAAGAAATTGGTGTGCCCGTCCGTCCAGACGCCCTTCTCCCGGTCCCAGTAACGGGCGGTCGCCGCCAGCCGGAACCGGGCCGACGGGCCCGACGGCAGCTCCCGGTACACCGGTGGCGTCGCCACGTTGCCCACCACGCACACGATGGTCTCGTTCATCGTCCTCGCTCCCCTCCCCCGCCCGGCCAGCCCGGGCAGGTCACCCACCCGGTCCCGCCGGGCAGGTCACCCACCCGATCCGGACCGGGCGGGCCGACACGCGCACGGGCCTTTCCCGTACGGCTGCGTCTGCCATGCCTGTGCGTACGACCGCCGTGCGATCGCCGCGACCTCAGACTGCCTCCGCCCGGCCGGGCCCGCTGAGCGCTGTGGACGAGCACCTCACCTGTGGAAAACCCCGCCACCCGCAGGGGTGGCACCGCCCCTGGGACCCCAGTGGCACCGCCCCCGGGGCCCCCTTCACCTCCCCGGTGAACACGACCGTGGGCGGCCCCGAGACCCCGGGGCCGCCCACGACCGAAAAGGACCGCCTCCCCGCGGGAGGCCCGCCTCACCCCACGCCCACGCCAGCCCCGGCACCGGTGCCGACGACGCGCCCGTACTGCTCCCGCACCTCCCGGTAGCGCAGCAGTTCCGCCGCCACCGGGTCCAGGACACGGGCCCGGCCACAGCTCGCGGAGGCCTCCCGCAGGCGCCGTTCCGCATCCTGGCCGTAACGCCGTGCGGGGGCCCGGGCCGCCATCCGGCAGGCCCACTCCACCAGCGGCCCGCCGACGATCCCGCAGACCATCAGCAGCACCGGCACGCCCAGGTTGGGGGCCATGACACCGACGATCTGCCCCACCAGCCACAGCCCGCCCACGACCTGCAGCAGCGTCATCGACGCCTGGACCAGTACCGCGACCGGCCACCATCCCGGCCGCGGCGGCCGGCCCGGCAGCGCGGCCTTGGCCGCCAGCTCGTCCAGCGCCTCCGACAGCCCCTGCGACCCGCGTACGGCCGCCTCGCGGACCGCCTGCGCCCACGGCACGGGCAGCCCGGCCGAGGCCCGGTCGGAGACCGTACGGACCGCCTGCTCCACCCGCTGGCGGGCGGTGGCCTCCTCGTCCGCCTGGGAACGGACCGGGATGCGGCCCGTGTTGGGCTCACCGCGGCCCTGGTACCAGCGCCACAGCCGCAACCACGGCGTGCCGCACGCGCGGTTGGCGTTGCGCAGCCAGGCGCGCTCGGCGGCCTCGCCCGCCGCGGTGGCGCCCACCGCGTCCGCGAGCCGCGCGGCGAACTCCTCGCGTGCCTCCTCGCTGAGTCCGGCGCGCTGTCCGGTGGCGTAGACGGGCCGGAGTTCGGCCGCCGCGAGGTCCACGTCGGCCGCGACCCGGCGGGCCGCCGCACCGCGTTCGGCCACGAACTCGCCGAGGGCCTCGCGCAGATCGCCGACACCGTCACCGGTGAGGGCGGACAGCGCGAGCACGGTGGCACCCGGTTCGCCGTACTCGCCGAGCGCGACGCCGTCCTCGTCCAGCAGCCGCCGCAGGTCGTCCAGGACCTGGTCGGCGGCCTCCCCGGGCAGCCGGTCGACCTGGTTGAGCACGACGAACATGACCTCCGCGTGCCCGGCCATGGGCCGCAGGTAGCGCTCGTGCAGGACCGCGTCGGCGTACTTCTCGGGGTCGACCACCCAGATCACCGCGTCGACCAGCTTGAGGATCCGGTCGACCTGCTCGCGGTGCTGCACGGCGGCGGAGTCGTGGTCGGGCAGGTCGACCAGGACGAGCCCGCGCAGCTGCGCCTCGGCCTCGGGGCTCTGCAGCGGACGGCGGCGCAGCCGGCCCGGGATGCCCAGCCGGTCGATGAGGGCCGCCGCGCCGTCGCTCCAGCTGCACGCGATGGGCGCGGCCGTGGTCGGGCGCCGTACGCCGGTCTCCGAGATGGCGACTCCGGCCAGGGCGTTGAACAGCTGGGACTTGCCGCTGCCGGTCGCGCCCGCGATGGCTACGACGGTGTGCCTGCCGGAGAGCTTGCGGCGGGCGGCAGCCTCGTCCAGGACACGGCCCGCCTCGGCGAGGGTACGGCTGTCCAGGCGGGTGCGGGAGAGGCCGACGAGCTCACGCAGGGCGTCCAGACGGGACCGGAGGGGGCCGTCGTACGCCAGCGGCGCGGGACTCTTACTGCCCGGGGCGCGGCTCGGGGTCTCCAGTGCGGAGGCGCGTTCGGCGGCGAGCGCGGCGGCGTTGGCCTCCGTGACCCGCCGGGCGATCAGCCCGTCGTCCCAGGCTTCCTCGGACTCGGCATCCGGGTCGACGTCGGCATCGGTGGTGGTGGCGGCGCTGCTACCGGGGGCGTCGTCGGCCGACCGCTTCTTCGCGGGCTCCTTGGCGGCGGGGCGCGCCTGGGGCGCTTCCTCTGCGGACCGTGACTTCGACGTGTCCGTGGACCGCGACTCGGGCGCGTCCTGGGAGCGACGCGGCTTCGGCGAGTCCTCCGCGGGACGGGATGTCGCTGCCCGCTCGGTGAGCGGCGTCTTCGACGCATCCTCGCCGCCGGTCCGGGAGTTCGGCGACTCCTCGGCGGTGCCCCGGGAGTCCGGCACCTCGTCGGCGGACCGCGGCTCGGCCTCCTCGTCGGCAGGCCCGGACCCCGGTGTTCCGCCGGCGGCCAGGGAGTTCGCCCCCTGGCCGGTGTCGGTGCCGCCGGACGGCGTCGGCTCTTCGCCGGACCGGAGCCTCGCCGCCGCCTCGGCGGACCGGGGCTCCGGCGCCTCCCCCTCGAGCGGGGACTGCGGCGCCTGCGGGCCGGCGCCGGGCTGCAGCGCCTCGTCGGGGGGCGTGAGCACCGGCGCCTCTCCCACGAACTGGAGGGCGGGTGCCTCGTCCGCGGGCGGTCCGCCGACCGCGGCCGCCCCGGCGGCCGGGGACTCGGGTACGTCCTCTGCGGCCGGGGTCGGTACGCCCTCGGCGGGCCGGGAAGCCGGCGCGGTGTCGGACGGCTGGGAAGCCGGCGCGGTGTCGTACGGCCGGGATGTCTGTGCGGTGTCGGACGGCCGGGGCGTGGACAGCTCCCTCAGGGGCCGGAACGAGAGCGAGCCGCCACCGGTGGAGGCCTTCGGCACCTCGCCGGTGGGGCGGAGCTTCGGCGTCTCCTCGGCAGAGCGGGACATCGGCGCGGGGAGCAGCCGGGGCCGGATGCCCGTCTCGGGGACGTGCCCGCGCGCGGGGCCCACCGAGGCCGCGTTGTCGCCCGTACCGCACGCGTGGCCGTTTTCGTCCTCCACGCGCGCGTGCCACCCGCGCTCCCACTCGCGGACGGCGGCGGCCGAGGCCTCGGCCCCGGCGCGGGGCACCCCGCCCGGGCGGTCACCGGTACGGCCGTCCGGTGACCGGTCCTCCGCCGGGGCCGCCCGGCCGCCGCCCGACGGACGGGCAGCGTCGGCAACCCCGTTGCGGTCACGCGTCGAGGGGCCCTCGCCGGTGGCCTCCTTGCCGGCGTCCAGCAGGAGCTGCTCGCCCCTGCCGTCCGAGCCGGCGTCCTCAGTGGCGCCCGCACCCGAACCCGTCGGCCCGGCACCCGCCTCGCCGGCCGCCGCGCCGCTTCCCGGTCCGGCCTGCGAACCCACGCCGGGTCCGCCCCCGGTGCCGGCGGCCGGAACCGTGCCCGGCCCCGGGTGGCCGCTGCCGGGCTGACCGTTGCCCGGGTGACCGTCGCGCTGCATGGGTCCCCTGTCGTCGCCGTGCTCCATGCGCCCCATGTGGTCGGTGTGCTCCGTGTGGTCCTGATCAGTGACGGCGGTCACCGGTCACCTCTCCTTCTGCAGTACGGACAGCGCGGCGATGAGCTCGGCCTGCGGCTCCGCCCGGACGTCCAGGGCGTCGAGCGGCGCGAGGCGCCGCTCGCGTTCGGCGTGCATGACTCGGTCCACGTGCTCCGTGAGCAACCGCCCGGCCCGGTCGCGCAGGCGCAGGGCGCCGTGCGCCCCGAGCCGCTCGGCCAGCCCCTCGCCGGCGTTGCGGGCCCGGCGCCCGCCGAGCAGCGCGGTGGCGACCACGGCGGCGACGACCTCCGCGTCGGGCGCGGCCGTACGTTCCAGATGGCGCACTTCTTCCTCCGCGTGCTCCTCCAGCTCGCGCCGCCAGCGCCGTACGGCGAGCCCGATACGGTGCTCGGCGCGCTCCAGGGAGGGCTCGCGGCCGGTGAGTCCCGGGGCGCTCGCGGCGGGCTCCCGACGCCAGGCCTCGTCGACGCGCTCGTCGGCGGCGGTGACGGAGCACAGCAGCAGCGCGGCCAGGCTCTCCACGAGGGCGTCGAGGAGTTCCCCGGCGGTGCAGTCCAGTGGGAAGGCGCGCCAGCGCTTGAGGGCGTCCCCGGCGAGCACGGCGCCGGACTGGAGACGGCCACGCACGCGTGCCTGCTCGTTGTCGTAGGCGGCGTCCACCGCGGAGGTGAGCCGCAGGGCGGCCGCGTACTGCGCGGCGGCGGCACTGGCCAGCTCGGACATGCGGGGCTTGAGCGAGTCGAGGACACCGTGGATCGTCCGGGCCATGACCTGCTGGCGGGCGGTGGGGTCCTGCGCGTGGTGGACGAGCCACGTGCGCAGGGCCGCGACGGCGGTACCGGGCAGCAGCCCCGCGCCCCAGGCGGACTCGGGCAGCTCGGGCACGGTGAACCGGGGTACGTCCCCTAGACCGGCCTTGGTGAGCAGGGCACCGTACTGCCGGGAGACCTCCGACACCACCTGGTGCGGCACCCGGTCCAGCACGGTGATCAGGGTGACGTCGTACTCCTTGGCGGTGCGCAGCAGGTGCCAGGGGACGGCGTCGGCGTAGCGGGCGGCCGTGGTCACCATGATCCACACGTCGGCGGCGCAGATCAGCTCGGCGGCGAGCCTACGGCTGTCAGGGAGAAGGGAGTCGACGTCCGGTGCGTCGAGGAGGGCGATGCCGGGCGGGAGGCTGTCGGCGGTCTCGATGCGCAGGACCCGCCCGCGCCCGGGATCCTGGCCGGGCACCACGAGGTCGTCCGAGGTCTCCCGGAGCGGCTCCCACACGCGTGCGAGATCGGGCAGCACGCGCACGCCGCTGAACCAGTGATGATCCTCCGGATGGCAGACGAGCACCGGCGTCCGGGTCGTCGGCCGCAGCACGCCCGCCTCGCTCACGCGGCATCCGACGAGCGAGTTGACGAGCGTCGACTTGCCGGCGCCGGTGGAGCCGCCGACGACCGCGAGGAGCGGTGCCGCGGGCTCCCGGAGCCGGGGTAGCAGGTAGTCGTCGAGCTGTGCGAGCAACTCGTCTCGGTTGGCGCGCGCGCGTGGGGCTCCGGCCAGGGGCAGCGGAAAGCGTGCGGCGGCGACACGGTCGCGCAGAGCGGAAAGTGTGTCGAGCAGCTGAGGCCGTACGTCCAAGGTCACCACATGCGAAGAATGCCCAATTTTAGGGGAATTCTGAAGCATATAGACATGTCTGCGCGCCGACGGGACAGATCAGGCACAAGGGATGACCGGGACACGGGCACAGTCCAGGCATAACGAGTGCACAACACCCGGTGGCGTCCCGCGCCAAAAGCGGTGCACGATTCGTACCTGCCTGCGATTATCAGGACCGCTTCACCGAACCTCCACATCGCGTCACGGAGGCGAAGCGGCAGGGTCAAGGGACCGGGAGCCCTATCCTTGTCCCCGGCAACGTCACGGATCAGCCCTCACCGGGGCACCGGGTACGAGGCCACCCCACCGGCCCCCGTAGCTCAGTGGATAGAGCAGGCGCCTTCTAAGCGCTTGGCCGCAGGTTCGAGTCCTGCCGGGGGCGCCAGTCTCCGCCCTCCCCATGGGAGGGCGTTTTTGCTGCTCAGAATGGGTGACGCGCGACACGCCGAAGCCCCGGACCCTCCCTTGATGATCAGGGCCGACCGGCGCGGATCAGCCTCCGTCGGACGCCTCCGGGAGATCCCCCGCAGCCTCCAGCCGCCGCTTCAGATCAGGCAGCTGACCGTCGACGCACCGCGCGTAAGTAGCCAGAAGCACGGCGACGCTGTTCCCGGCCCATTCCGCCACCTGAGCGGGCGGAATCCCGTCGTTGAGCCACTTCGTCAACCGCGTGTTCCGGTTGTCGTACACACGCCGACCGGTCGGCGACGCGAAGACGTGCGACGGCAACACGGCCTGGCGGGCACTGCGCCAGGCCCGGCGGATGACAGAGCCGGCCAGGATGCCACCGGTCTCACCTCGGAAGAGAAGATCACCCGGTTGGAGCTGCTCATCGAGGATGTGTTGCCGCAGGATGCGCGTCAGAGCGGGGTGCCCGGGCACCGTGCGCGTCTCTCCCTCGGCACGGCCTTTCAGATCGCGCTGTTCATGGATCTCCCCCGTGTCGGTCCACTGCTTCCCGACCTCTGGGGTCGCCGTGTGGAACAGCAGCTCGCACCACTGATCCTCGGCGTCGGGGTGCGGCAGCGTCACGTCCTCCACGCGCATGGCCACGGCTTCTTCGGGCCGCGGACCGCAGTAGTACAGCGTCGCGAAGAACGCGTGCAGCCTCTTGCCCCCGCGCGGCCGGCGCCGGATCCAGTCGAGGATCGCTGCGGCCTGCTCGGGGTTCAGCAAGGACCGCTTGTCCACGGCGTTGGTGGTCTTGGTGACGGCCGTCGTCTCCTTCCCCTTCGGCAGGGGGTTGGCCCGGAGGATGCGCCGCCTGACGGCGTGCTTCATGACGACGTTGAGGATCCGTCGGTTGCGCTTCCGGGACCACGCCGCCGCCTCCTGCTATCCGTCCAGGAGGCGCCGCTGTCCACCCGGGACGCCCTGCTGCACCTGCTCAACCGGCTGGGCGCGCCCCGCGAGCAGTTGCTGTTCCGGGAGCGCTCCTCCCTCGCTGCGTCCGGAGCAGCGCCACGGTGGTCGCCGTCAGGGCCTTGGCGACGTTCTTCAGGCTGTTCCCGCCGAGTTGGGCCCAGCGGGCATCCACGTACTCGACAGCGAATGCGTACCAGCTCATGGCGGCCGACTTGGAGCGATGAGACACCGGCAGCCCGGTGGCGATGACGAACGCCTCACCCTTGCCGGTGGACCGAATGGGTTCGGAGCAGTCACCGCCACTGCACTCCGTGTCTGTGGCCGGGGTCGTGGTGCGCGAGGATGGGCGGCCCTTGGCGATCCGACGTGCGGACAACGGAGCTTGAGAACTCCCCGGCCGCGTCCTCGAACTCATGGAGACCCCTGAGGCCGGCGTCGCGCGCGAGATCCTGTAGGAGGCCGGCATCCACATCGAGGTGGACGAACTCACCGGGGTCTACAAGAACACCACCCGGGGCATCGTGGCCCTCGTCTTCAGGTGCAAGCCTGCCGGCGGCTTTGAGCGCAAATCGAGCGAGTCGACCGCGTTCAGGTAGCCAGCGCCTGACGAAGTGTCGGAGCGCATGTCCGAGGTCTTCGCGGTTCGTCCCTTGGATGCCTTGGATGGCAACGGCCCGCACGTGCGGAGCCACGACGGACCACGGCTCATCCCAGCGGGATAAGAAGTCCAGCTCCCTCATGTGGAATTGCCACAGGCGAGGCTGAGGCTGGACGGTACTGACGCAGACGGTGCCCTCCGATACGGTCCGAGCCATGGTGAATGACAACGGTGTGCCGGAGAAGGTGGCGTGGGTCCTGATTCGGGCCGACCGGGTATTGGTGACGCGTAGTCACGGCAGAGATCGCTTCTACTTCCCGGGCGGTCATCGTGAGCTGGGCGAGTCCGACGCAGAGACCCTGGTGCGGGAGATCGACGAAGAACTGCAGGCGACGATCGACCCTGGTTCCATGGTGCACTTCGGCACTTTCGAGATCGGCGAGGGCCATCCGGATCACGGTCCCTTCAGGATGATCTGTTATACCGCCGATCACCGCGGTGAGCTGACCCCGTCGAGGGAGATCGCCGAGAAGGCGTGGTTCCGCTACGCCGATCGGGACCGGGTCTCGGCCGTCGACGCGATGGCCTTCGACGCACTGCGCGAGGCCGCGCGGCTTTCCTGATCCCGTGACCGCTGAACAGCAGCGGAGTACAGCGACCACCGTGACCGCAGCTGGGGAACCAGCCAGCCTCGCCCCAGACACCTGATTCCGCTCAGCAGCAGGTCAGCCGCGGGTTGACGCCCAGATCACCTCAGCTTCCCAAGCTGAGGCTCAGGCGCCATCGTCACAGGCCGGCCCGTCGTGGCTTGCTCTGCTCGACGGCACAGATAGCGTCACTGAGGCCGGTGGGGTCGGTAGAACCCGCGCACCGGCTTCCGGGCGGTTCGCGTCCCGAGTGAGTGAGCTCTTTCAGCGCGGACAGTGATCGGGGGACGGGATCGATGCGCGCAACGCAACACGGCTCCCGTGCCGGTGGGGGAGGTGTTCGAGTCTCAACCCATAGGCGCAGGAGCCGCGTTGGTTCCGTAGCCCCCCTCCCCGTCTCCTAGAAGAAGAGCCAGGTGGCGGTGAGGTTTCCGTTCACGGCGAAGATGACCTCACCCGCTGTCTGGGCCGGCGGTCGGTTGGCGGCCTCCGCCGCATCCACCGGGGAGGCGTAGTTTCCCGCCCAACGCCAACGCTTTGATTCCGCGAGTCCCTGCACTTCTTGCTTGAGAGCTGCCCCTTCCTCAACGGACAGCACCTTGTCAGCAGGCACCTCTTGCTTTTGCTGGCCTGTCATGACAATCCTCCTTCGCGTTCTGGGGTGGCGCCTCCTTCTCTGGGAAGGAAGCGCCAGATTCACGGACTACCGTCAGGCTGTGGCGTGAGTTTTTGGGAACGCCACCAGCCCCAGACTGGGATTCGGTTCAGTCCTCGGCGGCGGCGGGCACAGCCGCTGCATTCGTGGATACGTGCTTTGCGGGTGAGTGACGAGATAAGGTCTCCCAAACCCACTGGACCTCGTCCAACACCACGGTGGTTCAGCGCCTCGGCCTGCCGCTCCAAGGCCTCCCAGCTCAGCGGTCCGCCGGGCTGGATCGTCTTGAGGTTGTTGGCGGTGAGGCGTTGGACGTCGGGGTGCTGCAGCAGTTCGTTTGCAGCTTTCGGGTCTGCGAGCGCGACGTATGCCGTTGTCTCGCTCAGCATGACCACTGCATTGCCGACGTCGTACTTTGCTCGGAGAGAGGGTTGCGCTCCGGAGGAGCGGAGCGGCATCTCCAGCCAGGTGACCATGTCTCTGCCCTCCGCGGCTACTGGTGGCAGCACCCGAAGGCCACTCGGCACAGCCAGCCGCAGTCGCAGGTTGCGCATCCCACGCACCCTGCAAGGCACCCGCCACACCGGCCGGCGAGGCAGGCCAGGTAGACGGGCCAGGACGCGGGCGGACACTCCAGGGCCGCGTTCGTGCACTCACCCGCACATCGGTTGACGAGGCAGTCGCGCAGAGCGTCCCACCAGCCGTCCACCACGACCACGGTACCGTCCTGCACGGTGCGCTCGACTATGCGCCGGTAGTCGGTGGTCTCCAGGAGGACGGTGCGGTCGATGGTGCGGTTGCCGCCGCCTTCGACAGGTTCGGCGATCATGCGAGCAAGGCCAGCTGCCACGTGCGTATCCCCAGCTTGCCACCCGACGAGGGCCAACGACGTGAGGTAGGACGTGATTGGCTGCGATCCGGCCGGCGCGTCGTGCGGGACCATCGCCTCGGTGAGTTCCGCTCGCACCGTGACGCCGAAGGCACCCGTCTCGTTGGCTGCTTCTAGGGAAGTCAGGCCGAGAACGGACGGAACTGCGTCAAAGATGCGGCCCACGTCGGAGTGGGATGCCCTGAGATTCGCGATTTCTTCCCCCACTGCGCTGTCGGGCCTGAACTCCACGGTCTGGCTCCTGAAGAGCGGTCCGCTTCTGGTCATGATCCCTCCTTGGCTCTATGGATGTCGAGTTGGGGGTTGTCCCTATTGATGGGGTCCCGGTTCCATCATCGGACCATTCTGCAATATGCGCATGTCGAGTCATCCAACAGGAACACAAGTCCTTTTGTTTAGAAGCAAATTGTTTTTCCGTCAATTAGTAAGCCTTTGCAGCTAGTTAACTAGATTAGAGATAGTGGATTAGATTTTCCACATGCCTGAGCAGCCGCCCTATCTCCGCATCGCCGACGAACTCCGGCGAAGGATTGCGGAGCACGAGTGGGAGCCCGGGGACCGTCTGCCGTCCCGCGCCCAGATCGGCCAGGAGTACGGGGTCGGCGAGAACGTGGTCCGCCGGGCTCAGGAGCTGCTGATCTCCCAGGGCGTACTGGAGGGCCGCGCCGGTTCGGGCACGTACGTCGCCGAGCCCCGACAGCGGGTTCGGGTGGTCCGTTCGTCCGCGCGGGAGCGGCCCGACGAGTCTCCGTTCCGGGCGGACATGAAGGCCGTGGGCAGGCAAGGGGATTGGGAGAGCCGGACCGAGGCCAAGGTGCCGGCTCCGGCGGACATCGCGGCGCGGCTCGGCATCGCTGAGGGTGACCTGTGCGTCCGGACGACGTACGAGTTCCTGGCCGACGGCAGGCCTGTGCAGCTGTCGACGAGTTGGGAGCCGTACGACCTCACCGCTGGCACTCTCGTTGTCCTCCCGGAAGGAGGGCCTCACGCCGGGGCGGGAGTCGCGAACCGCATGGCCGCGATCGGTGTCACCGTCAGCCACGCCGTGGAGCAGCCCGAGCCGAGACAGGCGACCGCCGAGGAAGCATCGCTCCTGGGCATCCAGAAGGCCGCGCTCGTCACGCACATCCGGCGGACGTACTACAGCGATCAAGGGCGGCCCGTCGAGACAGCGGACATCGTGGTGCCCGCCTCGCACTGCGAGATCGTCTACGAGATTCCGTTCAACCGGTAGTTCGGCTCACCTAGGACGCTTCAGATTGGCATGCCGAATAGGGTCCGCAGGGCTGAAGATCACCCGGTCGGAGCTCTCCTGCCGTGCCGTCATCCCCCCCACGCCACGCCCTCCCGCCCGGCCGTTACAGTCGCCCCCGGGACCGTCGGGAGCGAGGGGTGAGGTCGGGTGCGGCTGCGTTGTGTGGTGCTGGACGACTTCCAGGGCGTGGCGACCGGTATGGCCGACTGGTCGGTGATCGAGGACCGGGTCGAGGTGGTCGCGCTGCGCGAGCACCTCGACGGGGAGGACGCCCTCGCCGAGGCCCTCGCCGGCTTCGACATCGTCGTCACCCTGCGCGAACGCGTCGCCTTCCCCGGCTCCCTGATCGCCCGCCTCCCCCGCCTGAAGCTGCTCGTCGCCTCCGGCATGCGCAACAGCGTCATCGACTACGACGCCGCACGGGCGCACGGCGTCACCGTGTGCGGTACGGCGAGTTCGGGGACCCCGCCGGTCGAGCTGACCTGGGCGCTGCTGCTGGGTCTCGCGCGGGGCGTCGTCGAGGAGAGCACCGCGCTGCGGTCGGGCGGCCCCTGGCAGTCCACCGTCGGCGCCGACCTGCACGGCAGCCGGCTCGGCCTGCTCGGGCTCGGCCGGATCGGCAGCCGGGTGGCCCGCGTCGGGCTCGCCTTCGGCATGCGGGTCGGCGCGTGGAGCCAGAACCTGACCGAGGAGCGCGCGAAGGAGGAAGGTGTCGAACTGGCCGCCTCGAAGGAGGAACTGCTCGCGGAGAGCGACTTCGTCTCCGTGCACCTGGCCCTCGGCGACCGCACCCGGGGTCTCGTCGGCGCCGCCGAACTCGCGGTGATGAAGCCGACCGCCTACCTGATCAACACCTCCCGCGCGGCCATCGTCGACCAGGAGGCCCTGCTCGCGGCGCTCCACGAGGGCCGGATCGCGGGCGCCGGCGTCGATGTCTTCGACGTCGAGCCGCTGCCCGCCGGCCACCCGATGCGCACCGCGCCCCGCCTGCTCGCCACGCCCCACCTCGGCTATGTGTCGCGGGCCAACTACACGACGTACTACGACCAGGCGGTGGAGGACATCCAGGCCTACCTGGCCGGCTCTCCGGTACGGCGACTGCCCTGAGCGTCCGTCAGGCCGCCGTCACGCGCGTGTAGACCCCGTCGCTCCGGCGCAGATGGCCCAGGTCCACCAGGTAGCGGCGGAGCGTCACATGGTCGGTGTCGTCGGCGTCCTCGCACCAGCTCCGCAGCCGCTCGTTCACCACGCGCTCCGGGTACTCCACGCCCGGCTCGAAGCTCTGCTCGGCGATGTGCCGCAGCACCTGCTTCTTGCGGGTCCACTGGGCGGGCAGCCGGACGAGCCGGCCGCCGCGCACGAAGGTGTCCAGTACGGCGTCCCCGGACGGCCGGGCGGACCGCTCGGTGCGGGCCAGCTCGCGCAACAGGCCGTAGGAGACGGTGAGTCCGCCGTCCGGGCGGTCCGTCACGGCGCCCTGCTCGCGCAGCCTGAGCAGCGCGAGGGCCGTGTCCTTCGCCGTGAGCCCGGCCGCCTCGGCGACCCGGCCGGCGCTGTCCGCGCCCAGCGCCACGGCCGCGAAGGCCCGCAGCCGCCGCTCCTCGGCGAGCAGACCGATCAGCCGCCGGGACCGCTCGGCCGGCTCGGAAGGGTTGTCGGTGTCCATGGCCGGAGGCTAGGTCAACGTCCGGGCCCGCCGCCCCCGAATATCGCCGGGCGCGAGGTGGGGTGCGCGGGCCGCCGCCGGGTGGCTGCCGTTAAAAGGGTGATCCCCCGCCGATCACCGTGACCAGGTCCGTGTGCCGCCGTTGAACGGGGAGTGCGGTGGCTGGCCTGCCGCTGCGCCTTACCGAGCAACAAAAGGAGAACGTGATGTCTCGCATCGCGAAGTCAGCCGTTGTCGCCCTCGGCACCGGTGCCGTGGTGGTCGGCGGGGCCGGGCTGGCTCTGGCCGACGCGGGTGCCCATGGTCTGGCCGCCGGCTCGCCCGGCGTGCTGTCCGGCAATGCCGTCCAGGTTCCGGTCCACGTCCCGGTCAACCTCTGCGGCAACACGGTCGACATCGTCGGCCTGCTGAACCCCGCCTTCGGCAACAGCTGCCTCAACCACAGCGGTGGCGGCAGCATCCCGGGCCACCCCGGCCCCAGCCACGACGGCGGCTACGGCAACTGATCCGGCCGTACGCGAAGGAAGGGCCCCGGCACTCCGAGCGCCGGGGCCCTTCCCGTTCCTCTTCCCGTTCCAGCTCGCGATCACGATCACGATCGCGTTCGCGTCTCAGGCGTAGCGGTAGACCCCGCTCATGTCCTCGAGCTGGTCCGGGGTGTCGTTCCACGGCGGGAGCTTCTGGTGCCGGGCCACCACCCGTCCGTGCTGGTCGTCACGGGCGCCGGGCGGCTCGGCGGGCAGGTAGCGGTGGCTGCGGTGGGCCCGCTGCCAGCGGTACCACTGCAGGTCCAGGAAGGCGTGGTGCAGCCAGAACACCGGGTCGTTGACCGAGGCGCCGCCGAGCATCGCGCCGCCGACCCACCGGTGCACCCGGTTGTGGTTGTGCCAGGACGCGCTGCCGGAACCCGACCCCCAGCCCTCCAGCTTGTTGCGGAAGCCCTTGCGGACCGTCGAGTTCCAGGGCCAGGCGTCGTAGACCGGGTCGTCCAGCGCCCCCTGGAGCTCCTTCGCGGTGGGCAACTGGATGGGGGAGGCGGAGCGGCCCAGGTCCCGGGCGAGGAACCGGCCGTCCGTGACGCCCTCCTTGATGGTCCAGTGACCCGAGGCGTAGGCGAAGGGACCGGTCATGACCTGCCGGTCGGAGCGCCGGCCGTTGCCGCCGAGCAGGTCCTTCGTCCAGGGCACGGAGGTCGTCGAGCGGTCCCGGGTCCAGTCCCAGTACGGCACCGTCACCGAGGAGTCGATCCGCCGCAGCGCCCGCTCCAGGTCCAGCACGAACCTGCGGTGCCAGGGCAGGAAGGAGGGGGCCATGTGGGCGGTGCGCAGACCGTCCTCGCCGTCGGCGGTGTAGTACTGGATGTGCATGCGCACGAACTCGTCGTACTCGCCGCGCCGTTTCAGGGCCAGCAGGGCGTCGACGAACCGCCGCCGCTCCGTCGCGGTGAGGTTGCGGACGTTCTTACGCACGTACGCCATGCCGACCCCCCATCGCCATGTGCATGTGGCCGCCCGGCTGTTCCCCACCGACCGGGCCGGGTGCCAGGTCGCGCAGCCGCTGGCGGGGGCCGATCTGGTCCACGGCCGCGCGCGTCGCCTCCAGTGGCGTCGCGTACGACGTGTAGTGGTCGACCATGCTCAGCCAGCTGCCGTCGGCGCGGCGCATCAGGTGCAGCGGGCGGCCGTCGATGGTGATCTGCCATTCGACGTCGGTGGCCTTGCGCCCCCCGGTCGGCACGAGGAAGCCCTGGATGCGGCGGCCCCGGTAGGTCTCGTCGAAGGAGTCTCCGTCGGGCTCCTCGTTCACGGGCACGGGCCGGGAGGCGGCGACGACCGGTGCCAGCGCGAGCGCCGCGGCCGAGGCGATCAGGCCCCGCGTCACCTCCCTCCGCGACGGTCTGCCCGCTCCCCCTGACACCTGCTGTTGTTCCGTGCCCACAGCCACGCCACCGGCACCGACGACCATCGCGTACTCCTCGTCCGGATTACAGATCTTGTCCGGAGTGGTAACCGCTGAAGGCCGTGCGGAGTCACCGTCCGAGGGCCATCCGGTGGTACGACGACGGCTAACGGGCGAATACCGCACGGCGGTACGGCCGATGGAGCGAGCCCCGGGACCGCGGCGGGGCACACCAGGAGACGGCCCGGGGAACGGCCGGCGGAACAGCCGGCACCCGGCCGATGCGGCGGCCGGGGTGCCGTCGGTGCGCCCGTGCCGGACGCGGCTCGGCGGGCCGGGCCAGGGCCCGCGGCGGGCCCGACGGGCCCAGGGCGCTGTGCTTCCTACAGGCCGGGCCCCGACTGCAGGTTCGCGTCGGAGACGTTCTGGAGGACCGGGGTGAGGATGCCGGCCTGGGGCAGCTTGGGCCGCGGGAGACCGAAGTTCCCCGCGTCGGGTGCGGTCAGGGGCGCGTCCACGGACAGGCCGGGGGCGAGTGCGCGCAGGTCGGAGGCGGGCGCGTCGAGGCCGACGTGGTCGAAGCCGCCGTCACCGAGGACGTGGGGCAGCGGGGACCTGGCGTCCACGCCGGGCAGGCCGCTGCTGACCGGCAGCTGGGGCAGGGTCCGCTCGGGGAGCAGCCGGCCCGTGACATACCGGGGTCCCTCGGGGGCGCCCGGCTTCACCAGGGGCACCTGCGCGCCGAGGTGGG
This sequence comes from Streptomyces albidicamelliae, assembly GCF_025642175.1. NCBI lineage: Bacteria > Bacillati > Actinomycetota > Actinomycetes > Kitasatosporales > Streptomycetaceae > Streptomyces > Streptomyces albidicamelliae. Next base: position 3,230,831 of record NZ_CP106795.1, read on the forward strand.
GCACCTCCATGTCGAGGGCCGTGGAGACGCCGCCCAGAGGCACGGAGACGGGGACCGCGCCCGACGCCGCCGCGGGACCGGCGGCTCCCACGGTGGCAGCGATGCCCGTGACGACGGCGGCAAGGGTTCCTCGGGTGGTCGACTTCATGTCAGGTACGGTCCCTTTCAGGATGCGGGAGGTTCGGCGTCCGTACCGCGTAACGAGCCGAAAACGCCACCAGTGCACAATTCCCCCGGGTGCCGTAATAGTCAGCTCGTCCAGAAGTCCCACCAGCGCGTCAGCACGAGCATGCCGATCACCCCGATGTGCAGCACCGGGAGCACCCAGGTGAACTCGGCGAAGAACGTCCTCAGCCAGGCGGGAGCGGGCAGGAGGCCGTGGCGCACGCAGAGGGACGTGACGTACCAGAAGAGCAGGATCGTCGCGATCCAGGCCAGGCAGCACCACAGGCACAGCGCGTCGATCCGGTACAGCGACTCGAACTGGAGCCAGGTGACGAAGCCGATCCCGAACAGGCAGCCCGCCTCGAAGAGCAGCCAGTACCAGCGGGGGAAGCGGGCCCCGGCGAGCAGACTCACGCCGACGCAGACGACGATGCCGTAGGCCACCAGACCCAGCATGGGGTTCGGGAACCCGAACACCGAGGCCTGGTCGCTCTTCATCACGCTGCCGCAGGACACCACCGGGTTCAGGCTGCACCCCGGCACGAAGGCGGGGTTCTCCAGCAGCTTGAACTCGTCGAGGGTGATGACCCAGGAGGCGAGCAGACCCGCCGCCCCCGTGAGCACGATCAGCAGGGCGAAGGCACGGCCGCCGCCCGCGTGGCGTTGCATCAGGTGCGCAGGCCGCGGGCGGGCAGGAAGACGTGGGCGGCGGCGTCGGTGGTCTCCGGGGAGCCCGCGAACACGGCCAGCTCCTGTCCCTGGACCGGCCGGCGGGGGCCGGTGGAGGGGCAGATCCGGGTGGTGAACATGAAGTAGGTGTAACCGAGCTTCTCGACCGCCTGCACCCACTCGGCGGGCGGGGTGACCTGGCTGCTGACGTTCGGCAGCTGCAGGACGATCTGCCCGGCCACGACGAGCATGCTGACCTTGAGGCCCGGCCGCGTGGTGCCGTCGACGGGCTCGCCGCCGACGGTCAGTCCGACGTCGCCGAGGAGCCGCTCCACAGCGGCGGACGCGGCCTCCGGGCCGTCGGGGCCGTCGCCCAGGGAGCAGGCGAGGAGACAGGGTGTCCTGCCGTCCCCCTCCTCGTTCCTGGCCATCCAGGCGAGCAGGACGAGCGTGCCGAGGTCGGCGGCGCGGAAGGGACGGGTTGCACTTGTCGCTGAGGTCACCGCGCGACCATACCGACGGGCCGTGGGGCCGCCTGACGGCTTCTCACCCGTCCGGAGCAGTGGCCCGGGGCGCTCCACACGAACGAGGGAAGCCGTCCCGGACACGGCGCGGGCCGGCGCCGCGGCTGCGGTACCGGCCCAGTGGTGCGGGGTGCGGAGATCAGCTCAGGGGAAGACCGCCGAGCAGGCCCGGCTTGTTGAGCGTGGTCGTCGCGTCCTTGACGGTGCTCAGCACGGAGTCCTTGTTCTCGGTGTCGAGCGCGTCCGACTGGTGCTGGAGCGGCATCAGGTCCTGGACGGTGGGCGGGTGCTCGGCGATCGAGGCCAGCCCGCCGTTGAGGCTCATGGGCGGCAGGTCGTGGGCGGTGGACGCGAACGCGGGCGCGGCGGCGCCGGCGAGGGCCACGGAACCGGCGACGACGACGGCGGCCTTCAGGGACTTCATCGTGCTCCTTTCATCGGCGACTCACGTCACCCCGGGGAATGTCCGGCGCCGTGCCTAACGAGTCGCGACCGGGCCGGAAACCCTCGGGTCACAAGACATATGAGATCCCCGAGGAGCCCTCACCCGGCCTCACCTCGGCGTCCCGGCCGGCACACCCGGAGGGCACGACGACCGGGACGCGGGGCGGTACGGCGTCAGCCGGCCGGCAGTTCCGGGGCCGCGGAGGTGCTCGTCGCCGGCAGGGCGGGCAGCGACGGTACGGCCTCGGCCGGGGCCAGCGACGGTACGGCCACGTCCGGCACCGCCGCGGCGGCGGAGAGCGGCGACGGCAGTGTGGAGGGGACGCCCCCGAGGACCGAGTCGATCAGTTCGAGGAGGCCGTCGACCAGTCCGTCGGCCGAGGCGAGCACCTGGTCGAGCTGGGCGGTGATGGCGTCGACCAGGTTGTCGATCGCCTTGTCCAGTGCGGCGAGCAGGTCGTCCACGGCGTCGCGGGCCGCGGGCTTGGCGTCGTCGCGGTTCTTCGCGGCCACCGACTGCGAGGGGCTGGCCGCCACGTCAGGCGCCACGGACTGGCTCGGCGAGGCGGAGGCGGGGGCGGAGGCCGGAGTGGAGGCGGCGGGGGTGGACGCGGCGGCCGCCGGGGTCGAGGCGGCGGGCGTCGAAGCCGCCGGGGTGGCGGCCGCGGGCTCGGCCGGAGTCGTCGGTGCGGTGGAGGCCGCCGGTGCCGTGGGCGTCGCGGCGGAGGCGGTGGGCGTGGCCGTCGCGGAGGGGGCGACCGCGGACGCTGGGTGCGCCGCGGCCTCGGCGAGGGCCTTCTTCGCCGCGTCGCCCAGTCTCCGGGCCTCGGCGGCGGGCAGCTTGCCCTTCTCCAGCGACTGCTCGAGCAGGTCGATCACCGGCCTGGGCACGGTACCGGTGTGGTCCAGGGCTCTGACCTGGGCCAGCAGCTTCTCGGCCGCGGGGGCGAACGCGGGCGAGGCGGCTCGCGCGTGTTCCCGGGACGAGTCGGCGGCGACGACGGCGGGGCCGGTGATGCCGACCAGGACGGCGGCGCAGAGGACAGTGGACGCGAGACGCCGGGGCGGCAGAGCACGCATGAGTGTTCCTTCCGGTGAACTGGGGGACCTGAGCCCACCGTCCGTTCACCGGGCACTCGCTGCAACCGCGCGAACGCGCAGGGTGGCCCATCCGGGGGAGCACAAAACCGGCCGGCCGCCCCGCGAGGAGATCGCGGGGTGACCGGCCGGCCGAAGGGGGGCGCCCCGACGTCAGTCGCTGTAGCAGGCGTTGCCGAACGCCGGGTTCAGCAGAGCGATGATGTCGACGGTGTTGCCGCAGACGTTGATCGGCACGTGGACCGGAACCTGAACGGCGTTGCCCGACAGCACGCCCGGCGAGTTGGCAGCAGCGCCGTGGGCACCGGAGTCGGCGGCGGCCACACCGGCACCACCGGCGACGGCCGCGACGGCGGCGGAGGTCAGGACCAGGCCCTTCGCGATACGCGACATGGAGAGGAGCTCCTTGGGATCGACACAACATCCGGGCGGATACCCGGCGCTGTGTCAACGCGTGGCACCCCCGGGGGTTGTGCCGCCAATGGAGTGATGTGCCCGGGAGCCGCTCTCCCGCCTACGGAAGGAAGTCCGGGCGATTCCTTCACAATTGCCCACTTCCTCCCCCGGGAGCGCCGGTGCGTGCGCGCGCCCTCCCGTCCGCCGTCCGGCGCACGCCGACACGCCCGGCCGGTGCGCCGTCGTGTTCGATCCCGGCGCCGCTTCGCGGCGGGGTGGTGACCAGCCGGGCTTGCGGCTCGTTTTCACGGGGACGCGGCGTGGGCCGGCGCACTCCGCGTCCCGGTGGCCGTCCGGCAGTGAGGCGCGTCCCCGATCGCACGTCCCGAGCGCCCCCGTGAGCGAGGAACCCGCGTATGCACCAGTCAGCACCCGATCCCCGAGCACGGGTCCTGCACCTCGCCCAGCCCGTCGACGGCGGTGTCGCCCGGGTCGTACTGGATCTGGCGCGGGCCCAGCTCGCGGCGGGCCTGCGGGTCACGGTGGCCTGCCCCGGCGGCGAACTCGGCGCGGGACTGCGCGAACTGGGGGCGGACGTCCGGGACTGGCGGGCCGCCCGGTCCCCGGGTCCGGGCCTGCCGGGAGAGGTACGGCGGCTCGTACGCCTGATCGACGAGGTACGGCCCGAACTGGTGCACGCGCACAGCGCGAAGGCGGGCCTGGCCGGCCGGCTGGCCGTCCGCGGGCGGGTACCGACCGTGTTCCAGCCGCACGCATGGTCGTTCGAGGCCGTCGGCGGACCCACCGCCGCCCTCGCCCTGCGCTGGGAGCGCCGGGGAGCGCGCTGGGCCGACCGGGTGGTGTGCGTCAGCGAGGCAGAGCGCGCGACCGGACTGCGCGCCGGGGTGCGCGCCCCGTACACGGTCGTCCCGAACGGCATCGACACCGCCCGCTTCTCCCCGGCACCGGCCAGGGGCGGGGACGGCACCGGGGCGGGCGGCCCCCTGGTCGTGTGCGTGGGCCGCCTGTGCCGGCAGAAGGGCCAGGACGTACTGCTGCGCGCCTGGGACGACGTCCTGGCCGCGCATCCGGCGGCCCGGCTGGTGCTGGTCGGGGACGGGCCGGAGCGCGAGGCGTTACGCCGTCGCTCCCGTCCCTCCGTGACGTTCACCGGCGCGGTCGCCGACGCCGTGCCCTGGTACCGGTCCGCCGATCTGGTGGTGCTGCCCTCGCGCTGGGAGGGCATGGCGCTCGCCCCGCTGGAGGCGATGGGCTGCGGCCGGCCGGTCGTGGTCACCGACGTCGACGGCGCCCGCGAGAGCCTGCCAGCCGCCCTCGCCGCGCGCTGCCTGGTGCCGCCCGACGACCCCGGGGCGCTGGCCGGGGCGATCACCCGTCTGCTGGCCGACCCGCCGCTGTGCGCGGCGCTCGGCGGGCAGGGGCGCCGGCACGTCCTCGCCACGCACGACGTGCGGCACACCGCGGAACGGATCGCGGGCCTCTACCGCGAACTCCTCGGCGCCGCCCAGGAGGTACGCGGCCGGGACGGTGCCGCGCCGGCCGTGTCCGTGCCCTCGGAGCGCAGGGAGTCCATCCACTCGTGACCACGGAAAGCACCGTCTCCTCCCCGGCACCCGGTCCCGGGGCCGCGCACCGGCGTCCGTTCCCCTCCGGCCGGCCCGGGCCGGCGGCGGCTTCCGGTTCCCGCCGCGGCGCCGGCCCGCGCGGCCCGCGTCCCCGGTGCCCCTGCTCGCCGCCGACCTGCTCGCCGCGCTGGCCGGCACGGCCGCCCTGGACGGGGTCACCGGCCGGCCGGTGTCCGCCGCCGCCCTGCTCGCCGGCGCGCTGGTGCTGCGCCCGCGCTCCGCCCGTCCGCAGCCCGGTGTGCTGGACGAACTGCCCCTGGTGTGCGGCCGGACCGCGGTGGTCTGGCTCGGACTGGCCGCACTGATCGCCGCCCACGCCCCCGGACGCGCCCTGTCCGCGCGGACCCTGCTGCTGGGCTGGGCGCTGCAGGCGGCGGCTGCCTGCGCCGGCCGGGCGGTGGTGCACTGGCGGCGCCGGGTCGCGCAGCTGCGCCACCCGCACACGGCGCTGGTGATCGGGCCCGCCGCGACCGCGCAGCGGGTGGCCGCCGCGCTGCTGCGGTACCCGCGCTGCGGTGTGCGGCCCGTCGGTGTCGTCGCGGAACACCCGGACGGAAGCAGCGGGTTGCCCCTGCTCTCCACCGGTGAGGAGGTCGAGCGGGCACTCATCCAGAACGGGGTGCGGGTCGTGCTCACCGTCGACCCCGCCGTGCGGACCGAGAAGGGGCCGCTGCTGCGGGCGCTGGCCGAATCGGGCTGCGCGGTATGGGAGGTGGACGCGGACTGCCCGTCGTACGAGATGCGCGACCAGCTCGCCGGGTTCTCGGTGCGCCGGCTGGACCTGGGGTCGCGGCGGCGGACGAGTGCCGCCAAGCGGGCGCTGGACATGGTGGTGTCCGGGGTGCTGCTGGTGCCGGCCGCTCCGCTGCTGCTGGTGTGCGCGGTGGTGCTGCGGCTCACGGCCGGACCCGGGGTGGTCTTCCGGCAGGAGCGCATCGGCAGGGACGGGCGCCCCTTCACGCTGCTGAAGTTCCGCACCCACCGTCCGGTCGACGAGCAGGAGTCGGCCACCCGGTGGAGCGTGGCCGGCGAGCGGCGGATGAGCCCCTTCTGCCGTTTCCTGCGCCGCACCTCGCTGGACGAACTGCTGCAGCTGTGGAACGTGTTCCGGGGCGACATGAGCCTCGTCGGGCCGCGCCCCGAACGGCCGTACTTCGTCGTGCAGTTCAGCGGTCTGCACGCCGGTTACGCGGCCCGGCACCGCATGCCGGCCGGCATGACCGGGCTCGCCCAGATCAACGGGCTGCGCGGGGACACCTCCATCGAGGACCGGGCCCGCTTCGACAACGCCTACATCGACAACTGGTCGCTGTGGCAGGACATCTGCATCCTGCTGCGCACCGCGGCCGCGCTCGTGCGCTCGACGGGAAGCTGACCCATGGCCCTCGCCCCGCCGCTCCGCCGGCCCCCGCGGTTCCGCCCGGTGCTGGCCGTGGTGGCCGTCGTCGCCGCTCTCGCGCTGCCGGTCACGCCCGGCGGCGAGGGCGGCGCGGGTCCCGCCGACGCCCTGTCCGCGCTGGCCGTCGGCTTCTGCGCGGTACGGCTGCTGCGCGACCGCCGCCGCCCGCTCGGCCGCACCGCGGCCCTGGTCCTCGGGCTGCCGGTGGCCGGCCTGTCGCTCGCCGCGATGAACGCGGTCGCCCCGGGCGCCGGGATCAGCGGCCTCGGCCGCTACCTCCAGATCTTCGTGCTGGTGCCGGCGGCCGTCGTGCTGCTCGTCCGCGACCGCTCCGACCTCCGGCTGCTGGCCTGGTCGTTCGTGGCCCTCGCGGGCTGGCAGGGCGGGATCGGCGTGCACCAGTACCTCACCGGGACCGGCGCCTCCTACCAGGGCGAGGACGTCCGCGCGGTCGGCACCTTCGGGGCGAGCGACGTGATGGGCATGGCGACGGTGGTGGCCTTCGGGCTGGTGTGCGCGGTGGGCCTGGCGCTCGGCCGCTCGGCGGCCCGGGAGCGCGGACTCGCCGCCGGCTGCGCCCTCCTCCTGCTCCTGCCCCTCGCCCTGTCCTTCAGCCGGGGCGCGTGGATCGCCACCGCCGTCACGCTCACCGTGCAGCTGACGCTGTCCGGGCTGCGCCGGGCGCTGCGGGTCGGCGCGGTCGTGGTGGCCGCGTGCGTGGTCCTGGTGGGCGGGCTGGGCGTGGGTACGGCGATGCTGCAGGAGCGGATCGACAGCATCGGGCAGGTCGCCGACGCGCCCGACCAGTCGGTCACCGACCGGTACACGATGTGGGCGGCGGCCGTCGACATGTGGCGGGAGCACCCGCTGAACGGGGTCGGGCTGAAGGGCTTCCCCGAGTACCGGGACGGGCACGCCTCGCTCGCGCTGTCCTCCGGAAGCGACACCGAGGGCGCGGGTGCCGCCTTCCGCAGACAGCCGCTGCTCTCCCCGCACAACATGTACCTGCTGGTCCTCGGCGAACAGGGGCTGATCGGGCTGCTCTGCCTCGCGGGCGGCTGGCTGGCCCTGCTGGTGTGCGCCCTGCGCGGACTGTGGCGGGTGCGCGCGGCCGGCGGGGCGGGTCTGGAGTGCCCGCTGATCGCCTGCGGACTGCTGGTCTGGCAGCTGGTGGACTTCGCGTACGCCGACATCGGCGGCCCCTCCACCGTGCTGACGGCGGTGTGCTTCGGTCTGGTCGCCTGGTGGGCCCTGGTGGGCGGCGACCGCGTCGGCACCGGGCCGGGCACCGCCGTACCGGGCGGGCGGCGGGCGCCGGCCGGGCAGGCGGCACTGAGGTGAGCGCCTCCCGCGGGCCCGGACGGCCGCCGGGCCCCGAGACCGGCGGGGCGCGCGCGTCCGGCGCCCCGCACGGACCGGCGACGGACGCCGTACGCCTGCCGCGGGCCACGGCGGGCACCGGCGGCCCCACCGTGCCGAAGGCCCGTGCCGCGGAGCCGGCCGACGCCCCCGAACACACCCCGCCCACCGGCCGTTTCCTCGCCAGGGCCACCCTGCTCACGGCCTCCCTCACGGTCGCGGCGGCGCTGCTCGGGCTGGTGCGGGACCAGTCGCTGGCCCGGCTGTTCGGTGCCGGGCGGGGCACCGACGCCTTCCTGGTCGCCTGGACCGTGCCGGAGTTCGCGGCGACGCTGCTGATCGAGGACGGGCTGGCGTTCGCGCTGATCCCGGCGTTCAGCCTGGCCCTCGCCCGCCGCGCGCAGGGCGCCGCCGGTGACCCGGTGCGGTCACTGGTGGCGGGCACGCTGCCCCGGCTGGCGCTGGCGTTCGCGGCGGTGGGCGCGCTGCTCGCGCTGGCGGCACCGCAGTTCGTCGGGGTCCTCGCGCCGGGCCTGCCCGACGCGGGTCTCGCCGTGGACTGCACCCGGCTCACCGCGACCTGCGTGCTGACCTTCGGTCTCGCCGGGTACTGCAGCGCGGCCCTGCGGGCGCACCGCCGCTTCCTGGCGCCGGCCGCCATCTACGTCGCCTACAACATCGGGATCGTCACGGCGATGTACGCCCTCGGCGGCCGCTGGGGGGTGCGGTCGGCGGCGGTCGGGGTCGCGGCGGGCGGCTGCCTGATGGTGCTGGTGCAGCTGCCCTCGCTGCTGGGGCGGTTGAGCCGCCGCCGGACCGCCCGGGCGCGCCCCGGGGAGACCGCCGAGGCGCGGCCGATGGACGTGCCGCTGCTGGCGAGCGTGCTGCTGTTCGCGCTGGGCCGGCAGTCGCAGGTGCTGATCGAGCGGTTCCTCGCCTCCGGGCTGCCCGCCGGTGCCATCTCGCATCTGAACTACGCGCAGAAGGTCGCGCAGATCCCCATGACGCTGTCGACGATGCTGTGCACGGTCACCTTCCCGGTGGTGGCGCGGGCGCTGGCGGAGGGCGACACCGAGCGGGCCCGGGCCCGGGTGGAGCGGGACCTGGCGGTGGCCGCCGCCGTGGTGCTGCTGGGCACCGCCGCGGTGATCGCCTGCGCCCCGCAGCTGATCGGCCTGCTGTTCCAGCGGGGCGCGTTCACGGCCGCGGACACCGCGGCGACCGCCGCGGTGATGCGCGTGTACGCGTTCGGGCTGCTCGGCCAGACGCTGACCGGGGTCCTGATCCGCTCGTACTTCTCGGCGGGCCGCGCCACCTGGTATCCGGCCGGTGCGATGGCCGTGGGCCTGGCCGTGACCTTCTGGATCGGTGACCGGACCGTCGGCACCGGGGGCGTCACCGGGATCGCCGCCGCCAACGCCGCCGGCATCACGGTCACCGCCGTCCTGCTGCTGGCCGGCACGGGCCGCCGCGGTGTGCCCCTGCGGACCCGGCAGGTGCTGGGCGGGCTCGGCCGGCCGCTGGTGGCGGCCGCGGCCGCCACCGGGGCCGGCGCCTGGGTCGCGAGCCTGCCCGCGGCGCCGCTCGCCGGTCTCGTGGCCGGCGGCACCACCGTCACCGTCGTGTTCGCCCTGCTGGGCTGCGCCCTGGGGGCCCGGGGTTTCGCATCCGCACTCCGTCTCGTACGCACCCGCACCAGAAGGGTCGCCCATGCCTTCTTCCGCTGAGCCCGCCGTCAACGTCCGGCCGGCCACGACCGGACCGGTCCCCTGGATCGCCATGTACCACTCCGTCGGCGACCGCACCGACGACCCGTACCGCATCACGGTCACTCCCGAGCGCCTGGACCGGCAGCTGCACTGGCTGCGCCGGCGGGGGCTGCGCGGGGTGTCGGTGGCCGAGCTGCTCGCCGCGCGGGCGGCCGGCGGCGGACGGGACCTGGTGGGCCTGACCTTCGACGACGGCTACGCCGACTTCCTCGACAACGCCCTGCCCCTGCTGGAGCGCTGGGGATGCACCGCCACCCTGTTCGTCCTGCCCGGCCGGCTCGGCGGTGACAACGCCTGGGACCCGCTGGGCCCGCGCAAGCCGCTGCTGACCGCCGACGGCGTCCGGCGCGCGGCCGACGCGGGCGTGGAGATCGGCTCGCACGGCCTCACCCACGTCGACCTCACCCGGGCCGACGACGCCCTGCTCACCGCCGAGACCGCCGAGAGCCGGGCCCTGCTTGAGGAGCTGACCGGGCGTGCGGTCACCGGCTTCTGCTATCCGTACGGCACGGTCGACCGGCGGGCGGTGGACGCCGTGCGGAACGCCGGGTACGGCTACGGCTGCGCCATCGACCCCGGCCGGCTGAACGGCCCGCACGTCCTGCCGCGCGTGCACGTCGGGCAGGACGACACCGCCGTACGCCTGTTCCTCAAGCGGCGGCTGCACCGGCTGCGCCGGCGGCCCGTGGAGGGGGTGTGAGGGCGCTGCACATCATCACCGGGCTCGGCGTCGGCGGTGCCGAGCAGCAACTGCGGCTGCTGCTGCGGCACCTGCCGGTGCACTGCGACGTGGTGACGCTGACCAATCCCGGCCCGGTCGCGGCCGGGCTGGCCGCCGACGGGGTGCGGGTGGTGGACCTCGGGATGACCGGCAACCGGGACCTGGCCGCGCTGCCCCGGCTGGCCCGCGTCGTCCGGCGCGGCCGCTACGACCTGGTGCACACGCACCTGTACCGGGCCTGTCTGTACGGGCGGATCGCCGCCCGGCTGGCCGGGGTCCGGGCGGTCGTCGCCACCGAGCACTCCCTCGGGGACTCGCAGATGGAGGGCCGTCCGCTCACGGCGGGCGTGCGCGGGCTGTACCTCCTGGGCGAGCGGCTGGGCCGGTCGACCGTCGCCGTCTCCCCCACGGTCGCCGAACGGCTGGGCCGCTGGGGCGTGCCCGGGCCGCGGATCGCGGTCGTCCCCAACGGCATCGACCGGGCGCGGTTCGCCTTCGACCCGGCGGCCCGCCGGCGGGTCCGGGACGAACTCGGGCTCGCCACCGACGCGTTCGTCGTCGGCGGCATCGGCCGGCTCGCCCCCGGGAAGCGCTTCGACGTCCTGATCCACGCCCTGGCCGGGCTGCCCGCCGACTGCCGGCTGCTGCTGGTCGGCGGCGGTCCCGAGGAGGACGCCCTGCGGCGGACGGCACGGGCGGCGGGGGTCTCCGGCCGGGTGCTGTTCGCCGGCGAGCGGCCGTACCTGCCCGACGGCTCCCCGGGCCCGGCCCTGCCGGCGCTGGCCTCCGCGATGGACGTGCTGGCCTCGCCGTCCCCCGAGGAGGCGTTCGGGCTCGCGGCGGTGGAGGCGCTCGCGGCCGGGCTGCCGGTGCGCTACACCTCGTGCCCCGCACTGCAGGACCTGCCGCCCGAGGCCGCCCCGGACGCGGTGCGCGTCCCGTGCGACGCCGGCGCCTACGCCCGCGCGCTCGCCGCCGTCCGCGCCGCCGGCCCCGGCCCGCGCACCGCCCCCGAGGCGGCCCGCCACTACTGCATCACCCGCAGCGCCGCCCGCCTCATGGAGGTCTACACGGCGGCGCTCGCCCCCGCGTCCACCCGAGTCCCCGTCCAGCAGGGAGCAAGACCGTCATGACCGACCACCACAGCCGGCGCCATCGCCCCGCCCGTCTCGCCCGCGTCCGCGCGCTGCCACCCTGGTCGCTGGTGGCCGCCGGGGTCCTCGCGGGTGGGCTGCTGGGCGGTGCGTACGGCGGGCTGAAGACGCCGACGTACACGGCGACCAGCTATGTCGTCGTCGTCCCCACGGAGCGGTCGGACACGTCCTCGGCGCTGGGCTTCGCGCAGGCCTACGGCCGGGTCGCCACACAGCTCGCGGTGCTCGGGGACGCGCAGGGGCGGGCCGGGGTGCCGGTGGAGACCCTGCGCGAGAGCGTGCGCACCGCGACCTCGCCGGACGCCCCGATGGTCGCCGTCTCCGCCACCTCCGCCCGCCCCGCCCAGGCGGCCGCCATGGCCAACGCGGTGGCCGCCGCGCTCACCGCGCAGGCGAACGGCACCAAGGCCGACACGCACGTCCAGCTGGTGCAGTTCTCCCGGGCCGTGCGGCCGGACTCGCCCACCTCGCCCTCGGCCGGGCTGACCGCTCTGGTCGGGGCGAGCGGCGGCGGCCTGCTCGGTGGTCTCGCGCTGCTGGTACGGCCGCGGCGCCGCCCGGAGGACGAACTGCTGCGGCCGGCGTCGGTGCCCGCACCGGCCGTGGCCGCCGACGCCCGCGGCCGGCTGTGACGGCGACGCGCACGGCGCCCGCCACCCGGGCCGCCGTCACCGCCGAACTCGTCACCGACGAGCGCGTCTTCGCGGCGCTCGCCCCGGCCTGGGGGCGGCTGCACGCGCGGTGCGCCGCCGCGACCCCGTTCCAGAGCCACGCCTGGCTGCACTCGTGGTGGCTGTCGTACGGCAGGCGCGGCCGGCTGCGGCTGCTCCTCGTGCGCCGCGGCGGTGAACTGCTGGCCGCGGCACCGCTGATGCTGGTCCGCCGGCCGCTGCCCGCGCTGGTCCCGCTCGGCGGGCCGATCTCCGACTACGCGGACGTGCTGCTGGACGACGGCGACGACGGGCGCGCGGCCGACGCCCTCACCGAGGCGCTGGCGGAGGCGGCACGCACGGCGCTCGTCGACTTCCGCGAGGTGCGCCCGGGCGGCACCGCGCAGCGGATCCACGACCGCTGGCGCGGACCGCGGCGCACGCTCGGGGACTCGCCGTGCCTGGAACTGCCCGCCCTGCCCATGGACGGCCTGGTGGCACGGCTGCCGTCGCAGAAGGCCCAGCGGGTACGGGCCAAGCTGCGCAAGCTGGACGCGCTCGGCGTGACCCGGCGCACGGTCGGCCCCGAGGAGGTGGACGCCGCGCTCGGCCGGCTCCTGGAGCTGCACCGCTTGCAGTGGCAGGGACGGAAGGTGACGTCCGAGCACCTCCAGCCGCGGTTCCGCGCGCACCTGGTGCGGGCGGTCGGTCCGATGGTGCGGTCCGGGAACGCGGTGGTCACCGAGTTCCTGATCGACGGCGAGGTGGTCGCCGTCGACCTGACCCTGCTGTCGCGCAGCCTGGTCGGCGGCTACCTGTACGGCGCCCACCCGGGCCTGCGGCAGCGGAAGGCGGACGTGGCGGTGATGCTGCTGGACGCGTGCGCGGAGCACGTGGCGGGCGGCGGGCGGGGCACGCTGAGCCTGCTGCGCGGTGACGAGCCGTACAAGCACCACTGGCGTCCCGAACCGGTCGTCAACCAGCGGCTGCTGCTGGCCCGGCGGCGCACCGCCCCGCTGCTGACGGCCGCGCTGTGCGACGCGGCCGCCCGGCACCGGGGCAGGGAGGTGCTGCGCCGGTGGCGGGAACGCGGGCGGGGCTAGCGGTTCGCCGGCCACCGGCCGAGGGGCAGGCAGAGCTTCCGGCCGAGCAGGGACTCGATCCACTCGCCGAGGTCCAGCGGCGAGCAGTCGGCGGGGGCCGGCGGCGGGGTCGGGACCGGCTCGGCCGGGGTGCGTTCGTCGGTACGGCCGTACAGCGCCGTCCGGTAGACCTGCGACGCCCCGGGGTTCGCGCCGCACTGCCACACGCCGTGCGGGCAGTAGTCGGTCAGCGTGTTGTACACCGGTCCGTGCTCGTCGAACCAGGCGAGCATGCGCCGCATGTACTCGGCGTCGTCACCGTTGCGGAAGAGCCCCCACTCCGGGTACGAGACGGGCTTGCCGTGGGCCCTGGCGAAGTCCACGTGCTGCTGGAGCCCGTAGGGCTCGGACACCTGCTCGTCGAACGACATGCCCGCCGGCTGGTCGTAGGAGTCCATGCCGATGATGTCGACGGTGTCGTCCCCCGGGTAGCAGTCGGTCCACGGCACGGCGTCCCGGCCGCGGGACGGCGTGAAGTCGAACCGGAACCGCTGGCCGGGCACCGCGCGCATGGCCGCGACGATCCGCCTCCAGTACGTCTTCCAGGCCTCGGGGTCCGGTCCGCAGCGGTGGCTGTAGGTGATGCCGTTCATCTCCCAGCCGAGCACGATCACCGTGTCCGGGACGCCGAGCCGCACCAGCTGTTCGGCCAGGGTCCTGAAATGGTGGTCGAACGCGCCTGCCGCGGCCTGGCTCAGCAGCCCCCGTACCTCGTCGTCGGACAGGCCCTCCTCGTTGCGCTCCTGCATCGGCACGTTGAGGACGAGGGTCCGGTCGGCCTTCCGCTGCCGCCACTGCGCCCACGCGTCGAGGAAACCGGGCGGCCCCTCGATGTCGCGCCAGGTTCCCCCGGGCAGGTAGGTGTGGGCGACCTTCAGCTCGGTCCCGCCGAGCCAGGCGCTCATCGCGGCCATGCGGGCCACCCCGAGCGGCCCGGAGTCGAGGAAGGCGCCGAAGGGCGGGACGGCGGCGGAGCTGCCCGCCGCCGGGGCGGGAGCGGACGGCCCCGCGGTCCGCGCGCTCCCCGCTCCGGGTCCGGGAGCGGCCGCCAGCACGAGCGACGCGACGGCCGCCGCCGCGATGCCGGTCAGCCGCCCGAGGCGGCGCCGCCGCTGTGGAGCCGCGTACTGCTGAGGAGCCCTGTGCCGAGGAGCCACGCTGCTCCTCCCTCCGCTCGACTGCGTTCCCGCATTGCTGTCCCTGTTATTGACGGACGGTCATACCGATATGAATTCCGCCCGGCTCGGTTACGGCTTCCAGGTGACCCGAACCCCCGCACGGGCGAACGGACGAGAAGGTGAGCAGCTGCTGATGCACGACCTGCTGGTGGTGGGCGCGGGCCCCTACGGCCTGTCCATCGCGTCGCACGCCACGGCGGCCGGACTCGACGTCCGCGTACTCGGACGGCCCATGCAGACCTGGCGCGAGCACATGCCCCGCGGCATGTTCCTGACGTCGGAGCCCTGGGCGTCCGACCTCTCCGACCCCGAGGGCCGCTGGCGCCTCGACGTCTTCTGCGCCTTCCGCGGGGTGGAGGTCCGGCACGCCGAGCCGATCCCGCTGGAGCTGTTCGCGGAGTACGGCACCTGGTTCGCCCGCAACGCCGTGCCCCTGCTCGAACAGCGGACCGTGACCCGGGTGGCGCCGCGCACCGGCGGCTTCGAGGCCGTCACCGAGGACGGCGGGACGCTGACCGCGAGGACGGTCGCGCTGGCCGTCGGCGCCCTGCCCTTCGCCGAGATCCCGGCCCCCTTGCGCGGCCTTCCCCCGGCCCTGGTCTCCCACAGCAGCGACCACGCCTCCCTCGACCGCTTCCGCGACCGGGACGTCACCGTGGTGGGCGGCGGCCAGTCGGCGCTGGAGACGGCCGCGCTCCTCGCCGAGCAGGGCACACGGGTGCGGGTCCTGACGGTGGCCGACCGGCTGCGCTGGAACGAGGTGCCGCCGCCCCGGGAGCGTCCCTGGTGGCGTTCGGCCCGCTCCCCGCACAGCGGGCTCGGCACCGGCTGGCGGAACGCGTTCTACGCCGAGCGGCCGGACCTGTACCGGCGGCTGCCCGAGCGGACGCGGGCCCGGACCGCGTCCCGGGCGCTGGGCCCGGCGGGTGCCTGGTGGTTGCGCGAGCGGGTGGAGCACCGGGTGGAGATCCTGCCCGGACGCAGGGTGGTCGCGGCCGAGGAGGTGCCGGGCGGCCTGCGTCTGACGACGGCGGTCCGGCGGGGCGGTGGCGGGGTGCTGGAGACCGGTCATGTGATCGCGGCGACCGGCTTCCGCGCCACGGTCGACCGGCTGCGCCTGCTCTCCCCCGAGCTGCGCGCGCTGCTGGCGGCGGGCGCCGACGGGGCACCCGAGGTGGGGCTGGAGTTCGAGTCGTCGTATCCCGGTCTCTTCCTGGCCGGTCCGGTCACCGCGGCGGGCTTCGGCCCGGCGATGCGCTTCGTGCACGGCGCGGCCTTCACGGCGGGCACGCTGGTGCGGGGGTGCGGCGGCGGCTGCGCGCGGGGCCGGCCGGCTGGCGGATCCCGGCCGGCCGGACCGGCGGAGCACCGCACGCGGTACGGCACTGAGGACGCCGGAGGTCGCGGGGTGCCGGGCGCTCGGGACCGGCACCCGGCGCCCTACCGACGGGAGGTTGCCCGGCCGCGGCGGTACAGGATCGTCCCGGCCGCGATCAGCGCGGCACTGGCGGCCGAGGTCGCGAGCATGGCCCGGGCGTCACCGCCGGTGTGCGGGAGGCTGGGCCGGTGGTGATGCCAGCCGTGGGGCGGGGTGTCGTCCTCGCCGTATCCGGGAGGCGTGGGGTGGTCGTCGCCGCCGTAGGGGGGCGGCGTGTGGTCGTCGCCGCCGTACGGAGGCGGGGTCGTGTGGTCCTCGCCGCCGTAGGGGGGCGCGGTCGTGTGGTCGTCACCGCCGTAGGGAGGCGCGGTCGTGTGGTCGTCACCGCCGTAGGGAGGCGCGGTCGTGTGGTCCTCGCCGCCGTAGGGGGGCGCGGTCGTGTGGTCGTCACCGCCGTACGAGGGCGGAGTCGACGGCGGGGTGGAGGGCGGGGTCGTGTGGTCCTCGTCCCCGTACGACGGCGGCTTCGAGTGGTCCTCGTCGCCGTACGACGGGGGCGTCGAGTGGTCGTCGCTGCCGTACGACGGCGGGGTCGAGTGGTCCTCGTCCCCGTACGAGGGCGGCGTCGAGGGCGGGGTCGAGTGGTCCTCGTCCCCGTACGAGGGCGGAGTCGAGTGGTCCTCGTCCCCGTACGAGGGCGGCGTCGAGGGCGGCGTCGACTCCTCGTCCCCGTACGACGGCGGGGTCGAGTGGCCCTTGTCCTCGTTCGCACAGGCGTTGGCGAAGGCCGGGTTCAGGGCGGCTGCCACGTCCACGGAGTTGCCGCAGACGTTGACCGGGACGTTCACCGGAACCTCGACGCTGTTGCCGGACACCAGGCCCGGCGAACCCTGGGTGACGCTCTGGGCTTCCGTGTCGGCGAGTGCGGCGCCGCCGCACAACGACAGCATGCCGGTCGCGGCCGCGGCCACGACCATGCCCTTACTGAGGGTCTGTCGCAATCTCGTTGTCTTCCTGCTCGTAGAAGTGGAAAAGCCGGCCTCGGAGCGCAGAGTCGAGTGATCGACGATCCGAGGCCGGCGGTACACAGCCGGAGGCTGATGCGTTGTGGTGCGTCTCAGTCGTTGGCGCAGCCGCTGCCGAGCGCCGGGTTGAGCAGACCGATGACGTCGACCGAGTCACCGCAGAGGTTGACCGGCACGTGGACCGGAATCTGGACGACGTTGCCGGACAGGAAGCCCGGGGAGTTGGCGGCGGCGGCGTCGGCACCGGAGTCGGCGAAGGCCGGAGCGGCCATGCCGAGGGCCAGGAGGGCGCCGGCGACGAGAGCAACGCTCTTCTTCATGGATGTTCCCTTCTCTGGGGTCATGCCCCAATGACTGCCAGAACCGTGCAGGCACGACGTGGACGGTCGTGGCACGGAACGAGGAATTGACGGAATTCGGCTTTGCGGAACGCGAACTGATGGATTATCACTCGATCGCACCCGCCATGCCCCGTACAGCTCCCTCGAAATGAACGTGGAAAAGGCCCGGACAGCCCGCAGACAAAGCAGCGGACGGCCCGGGCCCGACCAGTTCGGCTCAGCCTTCGCCGTTGGACGAAAGAACCGACAGGTCTTCCAGGACGTGGGAGACCGCACCGTCCCGCTTGACGTTCGACGAGTTGTCGTCGCACTGCTGCTGGAGGTGGTCCGACAGGATCGGAATGTCCTGGGCCGTGACACCGATGAGGGCGTCGACCGCGACGTCGACGTCCTGGACGCCGACACACGGCTTGTTGAGCGTGCCCTGCACCAGCGACAGCTGCGGGCTCATGTTGCCCTTCGTCGCCGAGTTGCCGAACGACGACACGGCGCCGTTGCCGTTGGCGACGGTCGGTCCGTCGTCGTTGCCGATGGCAAGCGCCTGCGGCGCGGCCGCCACCGCCATTCCCACGACAGAAGCGGCGGTCGCAGCGGCGACCATTGCCTTCTTGAGCACTTCGCGTTCCTTTCCTCGTAGCGACGCATGTCCTACGGCGACATCAACCCGGCCCACCAGGAATGGTTGCGCCCATTCACCCGGTTGGCCCGCACGACCGTGGACGGGGCGGGAAATCACCAAAGCCTAAAAGCGCACCACCAGTCCGCGCTGTCCGCCGTGGGAGTGAACGGGAGAAACCACACGGGGCCGGGGGAGTTGTCCAGAACGCTCCGGTGGACGGGGTTTCCTCTGAAAGGACTGGCCAGTGATCAGGAAGATTGTTGCCACTGCGGCCGTCGCCGCTTCCGCCATGGGCGCCTCCGCTGCCGCGGCACCGCAGGCGCTGGCGCTCGGGAACGACAGCGGGCCGACCGCCGCGAACGGCAACGGCGCTTGGCAGAGCTACGGCAACTCGGCCACGTACGGGAACATGAGCCCCCAGATCGCGCTGATCCAGGGCTCCTTCAACAAGCCGTGCATCGCGGTCAACGACATCCCGGTCGGTGTCGGCGCCCTCATCGGCGTCAACGTCCAGGACCTCCCGATCCTGTCGGACCACATGCAGCAGCAGTGCACCGAGAACAGCACCAACGCCAAGCGCGACGGTGCGCTGGCGCACCTGCTGGAGGACGTGTCGGTCCTGTCGCAGAACTCGGAAGCCGGCAAGTAACCGATCCCGGTGCGTGCAGCGGGTCGCCGAGCAACTCGGCGGCCCGCTGCGGCGTTTCAGCGTCGGTAGAGCGCCTCGATCGTCTCCGCGTACGTGGCGGTCACCGCGTGCCGCCTGACCTTCAGCGACGGGGTCAGCAGTCCGTTCTCCTCGGTGAACTCCCCCTCGACGACGGCGAAGGCGCGGACGGACTCGGCGCGGGAGACCGCCTCGTTCGCGTAGTCGACGGCCTTCTGCACCTCGGCCCGCAGCCGTTCGTCGCCGGCCAGCTCCGCGACCGGTGTGTCCGCCGGCAGTCCGCGCACCGCCAGCCAGTGGGCGAGCGCCTCGGGGTCGAGGGTGACCAGGGCGGCGACGAAGGGCCGGTTGTCCCCGACGACCACGCACTGGCCGACGGGTGAGCGGCTGCGCAGCCGGTCCTCCAGGACGGCCGGGGAGACGTTCTTGCCGCCGGAGGTGACGAGGATGTCCTTCTTGCGGCCGGTGATGGTGAGGTAGCCGTCCTCGTCGAGCGAACCGAGGTCCCCGGTGGCGAACCAGTCGTCGGTGAGCACGGCGTCCGTGGCCGCCGGGTCGTTCCAGTACGCCCCGAAGACGATCGCCCCCTTGATCAGCACCTCGCCGTCGTCGGCGATGCGTACGGCGGCCCCCGGGACGGGCAGTCCGACGGTGCCGGGGCGGGGGCCGAGCGGAGGCACGAGGGTGGCCGCGGCGGAGGTCTCGGTCAGGCCGTAGCCCTCGTGGACGACGATCCCGGCGGCGTGGAAGAACAGGTTGAGGTTGCGGTCCAGAGGGGAGCCGCCGCTGATGGCGTACCGCATGCGGCCGCCCAGCTCGGCGCGGATGCGCCGGTAGACCAGCAGGTCGTACAGGGCCCAGGCGGCGTACAGGCCGGGGCCGGGGCCCTTGCCGGTGCCGAGGAACTTTTGCAGGTACGCCTCGGCGAAGCGGACGGCGACCCGCTCGGCGCGGTCGAAGGAGGCGGCGCGGCCGATCTTCTCGGCGGTGGCGCGCCCGGTGTCGTGGATCTTCTCGAAGAGGTACGGCACCCCGACCAGGAAGGTGGGCCGGAACTCCTTGAGCGCGGGCCGCAGTTCGTCGGGCCGGACGCTCGGGAAGTGGCCGATCTCGATGCGGGCGAGCAGGCAGGCGAGTTGCAGGGTGCGGCCGAGGATGTGGGCGAGCGGCAGGAACAGCAGGGTGGACGCGGTCCGGCCGGTGACGGCCTGGAAGACCGGGTGCAGCAGTTCGACGGTGTTGGCGGCCTCGGCGTGCAGGTTGGCGTGCGTGAGGACGCAGCCCTTGGGCAGGCCGGTGGTGCCGGAGGTGTAGCAGATCGTGGCGATGGTGCCGGGGCTCGTCGTGGCGCGGCGCCCCGCGAGCTCGTCGTCGGGGACGTCAGCGCCGAGGGCGGCGAGGTCGGCGAGGGCGCCCGCGTCGAGCTGCCACAGGCGTGGGGGGCGGGTGTGGCCCGCGGTGCCGGCGGTGACGGTGGCCGCGTTCCCGACGGTCTCGGTGACGGCGAAGCGGGCGCCGGAGTCGCGCACGATCCACTCCACCTGCTCGGCGGAGGACGTCGGGTAGACGGGTACGGACTGGCCGCCGGCCGCCCAGATCGCGAAGTCCAGGACGGTCCACTCGTAGCGGGTGCGGGACATCACGGCGACCCGGCCGCCCGGTTCGAGGCCGGCGGCGATCAGACCCTTCGCGACGGCGGCGACCTCGGTGGCGAAGGCGGCCGCGGTGACCGGGTGCCAGGCGCTCCGTACGCGGCGGCGCACGAGCACCGCGTCGGGGTCTCGGCCGCGTGCGCGAACGGCAGGTCGGCCAGGGACCCGGTGGTGAGCGCGGGCGCGAGGGGCGCCGCCCGCACCTCGCGCACGGCGCCCTTCGCGTCCCGCACGAGTTCCACCGCGCTCCGGTCCGCCAGATCGGTCCGCCGCCGTGCCCGCTTCAGTTCCCTGCGTACGCCCATGACGGCTCCCGGTCGCGGCTCGTGCCCTGCCAAGCTCCTTACCGGTGCGTCAACTTACTCGTAAGTAAGGGAAGGTCAATGGGGCGTGCGCTATCTCCCGGGACGCCGGGCGGGGTCAGGAGACGATGTCCTTGCGGGCGAAGCCCCTGAACGCCAGGGCGAAGAGCACGAGCGCGTACGTCACGGAGATCGCCGCGCCCTGGATCATGCCGGCCCACTCCGGACGGGGCTGGACGGCGTCGGCCCAGGCGAACTGCCAGTGCGCGGGCAGGAAGTGGCGCCAGTCGCCGAGCGCGGTGACGGCGTCCAGGACGTTGCCGACGATGGTCAGGCCGACCGCGCCGCCGACCGCGCCCAGCGGGGCGTCCGTCTTCGTGGACAGCCAGAACGCGAGCCCCGCGGTGACGAGTTGGGACACGAAGATGTACGCGACCACGACCACCAGGCGCTGGGCCGCCGTACCCGCGTCCAGCACGCCGCCCGTGGGGATCTGCAGCGGGCCCCAGCCGTAGGCGGCCGTGCCGACCACGAGGGCCACCACCGGCAGCAGGACCATCGCGGCGAGGCTGAGCCCCAGCGCGACGACGAGCTTGGACCACAGCAGCCTGGCCCTCGGCACGGGCGCCGCCAGCAGATAGCGCAGGGAGGACCAGCCGGCCTCGGAGGCGACCGTGTCCCCGCAGAACAGGGCGACCGGGATCACCAGCAGGAAGCCCGCCGAGACGAACAGGTTGACCGCGGCGAAGTTGGCGCCGGACGCGGTGGCCGTGTCCATCAGGGTGACCTGGTTGTTGCGGCCCCCCGGCTCGCCGCCGACGGCGAAGGCGATCAGCAGCACGAACGGCAGCACGGCGAGGACCGCGCCCATGACCAGGGTGCGGCGCCGCTTGAGCTGGCGGACCAGCTCCACCCGCAGGGGCAGGGTGCGGCCCGCGCGGTAGCCGGACGCCGTCTCGGCGCGCTCGGCGAGCGTGCTCATGCGGTACCTCCGATCAGGGTCAGGAACGCGTCCTCCAGCCGGCGGTGCGGGCCGACCGAGGCGACCGGCACCTCCAGCCGCACCAGCTCCACGACCAGCCGCTCGGCCGTGCCGCCGGGTTCGAGCCGGACGAGCAGACCGTCGTCGGTGCGCACGGCGGAGGCGACACCGGGCAGCGCGGCCACCTTCTCCGCGACCGGCTCCTCCACGGGCGCGGCGGTACCGACCAGCAGGGTGTCGCCGGAGCCGACGATCTCCCGGACCGGGCCGGCCTGGACGAGCCGGCCGCGGTCCATCACCACCAGGTGGGTGCAGGACTGCTCCACCTCGGCGAGGAGATGGCTGGAGACGATCACCGTGCGGCCGCCGGCCGCGTAGCGGATCATCACCTCGCGCATCTCGCGGATCTGCGGCGGGTCCAGGCCGTTGGTGGGCTCGTCGAGGATGAGCAGGTCGGGCAGCCCGAGCATGGCCTGGGCGATGGCGAGGCGCTGGCGCATGCCCTGCGAGTAGGTGCGCACCGCGCGGGCGAGGGCGTCGCCGAGGCCGGCGATCTCCAGGGCCTCCTCCAGGTGCGCGTCCTCGGCCGGACGGCCGGTGGCCCGCCAGTACAGCTCCAGGTTCTCCCGGCCGGACAGGTGCGGCAGAAAGCCCGCGCCCTCGACGAACGCGCCGACCCGGGACAGCACCGAGGCGCCCGGCCGGACGGCGTGCCCGAAGACGCGGATCTCGCCGTCGTCCGGGGTGATCAGACCCATCAGCATGCGCAGGGTGGTGGTCTTGCCGGCGCCGTTGGGGCCGAGCAGGCCGAGCACCTGGCCCTTCTCCACCCGGAAGGACAGGTCGCGGACCGCGTACCGGTCGGCGGATCTGGCGTACCGCTTGGCGAGGCCGGTGATCACGAGCGGGACCTCGGTGAGCTCCGGGTCGGGTCCGGGGGCGGCCGTGCGGCGGCGCGTGGTCAGCAGCAGCGCCAGGGCGGCCGCGGCGCCGGCCGCGGGCAGCCACCAGACCCAGGAGGGCAGGGGTGCCGCGGCGGTGCTGACGGCCGGGGCCGTGGGCACGGCGAGGTCTCCCCTCAGGGAGACGGTGTAGGTCGCGGGGGCGGCCGGTGAGGCGTAGCCGAGGTCGGTGGAGGCGAGGACCAGGCGGAGCCGGTGGCCGCGCTGCACCTCGTGGTCGATCGCCGGCAGGGTGAGCGTGACGTCCCTGCCCGCCTTGGCGCCGGTCACCCGGACGGGCGCGACCAGCTGGGAGGGCAGGACCTGGCGGGTGCCGCCGGGGCCGACGTCGTACACCTTGCCGAACAGGACCGCGTCGTCGCGGGTGGAGGTGACGTGGACGGTGGCGGTCGGGGCGCCGGTGATCCGCAGGTCGCGGGTGAGCGGCGCCGAGTCGAAGCGCGCGTACTGCCCGGGGAAGTCCAGGGAGACCCCGACGCCGAGCGCGGAGAGCTGACCGAGGCCGCCCGAGCCGCCGAGGCCGGGCAGCGCGGAGACGCCGGGCGGGCTGGCGCCGGCCGGGTTGGCGACGCGCTGTGTGCCTCCGGAGAGGGCGACGGTGCGCGGGTGGTCGTGCAGGCCGGGGTAGGCGGGGGCGGTCGCGCCGCGGTGCTGGGCGGTGCCGTCGGTGGAGTCGACGCCTCCGGTGCGGGTGATCCGGAAGGCCGGGCCGGTGGCGGTGCCCTCGTCACCCTTCAGGTACCGGTCGAACCAGCTCTCCACGCGCGCCCGCACCCGGCCGGTCTCCATGTCCCCGCCGTCGTGTCCGCCGGCGATCCAGTCGACGTCCACCGGGGCGCCGTTGGCCCTGATGGCCTTCGCGGCGGCGTCGGACTGGTCGAGGGTGAACAGGGAGTCGGTCTGGCCCTGCATCAGCAGGGTGGGCACCCTGATCCGGTCGCCGACGGCGGACGGCGAGCGCTCCTCCAGCAGCGCGCGGGCCGCCGCGTCCGGGGTGCCGGACTCGGCGACCCGGTCGTACATCCGGCACAGCGCGGGCTCGAAGCGGGCGCAGCCGCCGCCGGTGTTGAAGAACATCCCGGTCCACAGCTTCTTGAAGACGCCGCCCGGGAACAGGGCGTCCGCGAGGTTCCAGTAGGTGATGGCCGGGGCGATGGCGTCGACGCGGTCGTCGTGTCCGGCGGCGAGCAGCGCGATGGCGCCGCCGTACGAGCCGCCGGCCATGCCCACGCGGGGGTCGCCGGGCCTGTCCAGGCGGACCTGGGGCTGCTCGGCCAGCCAGTCGACGAGCCGCGAGACGTCGGCGACCTCGGCCTTCGGGTCGTTGAGGCCGATCTTCCCGCTGGAGCGGCCGAAGCCGCGCGCGGACCAGGTGAGGACCGCGTACCCGTGCCGGGCGAGGTCCTCGGCCTGGGTCCGCATGTCGTCCTTGCTGCCGCCGAAGCCGTGGCCCAGCAGGACGGCGGGGTGGCGGCCGGCGTCGGCCGGGGCGAAGAAGGAGGTGTCCAGGCGCACGCCGTCGAAGGTCACGATCCGGTCGCTGACGCGCACGGACCGGGTGTCCTCGGAGCCGACGGCCGCCGTCGCCCAGGTACCGGCGCCGGCGAGCACCACGACGGCGGCCGCGGCGGCGATCAGCCGGCGCGGCCGCTTCAGCAGCCCCCGCAGCGCGGGTACGCCCTTCCTCATTCGCCCCCGGGGGGACGGGCGAAGATCCATGCGTCAACCGTACGGGGCGGCGCCGGCGGGCGATGCTGCCGCCGGTCTGAACCGGGGACCCTCCTCACGGCGTACGGGCCGGTCCCGGTGTACGCCAGGCGCGGTACGAGGCGCCGTGATCAGGCCTGCGGGTGCTCCGGGACCTGGGTGTCCTCGGGGATGGACACCAGCCAGCGGGTGTCGCGGCGCGGGCGGAGGTAGAGAGCCCAGTAGAGGGTGGCGACGGCGGTGATGCCGCCGGTCCAGATCAGGTAGCTCGCCTCCTGCTGGGTGAGGATGTAGGCGAGGACCACGATCAGCAGGATCGGCATCGCGGGCCACAGCGGCATCCGCCAGGCGGAGGTGTGCTTGTGGGAGCCGCGGCGGGCCAGCAGGGCGGCGACCGCGACCAGCAGGTACATGGCGGTCACCGAGACGCCGGTGACGCCGTACAGGGTGTCCAGGTTGACGAAGCAGAGCAGCGCGCCGGGGACGCCGACCGCGAGCGTGGCGACCCAGGGGGAGCCGAAGCGGCCGAGCTTGGAGAAGACGGTGTTGACCGGGCCGGGCCAGGCCTTGTCGCGGGCGGAGGCGAACAGCACGCGCGAGTTCTGGATGACCATGACGATGCCGGCGTTGATGATCGCGAGGGCCACGCAGAGGCTGACGAAGGTGCCGACCGCGGAGTTGGACCAGGCGGTCACCATGGAGCTGATGTCTCCGCCGGTCAGCTCCTTGAGGTCGGAGGCGCCCATGGTGATGGCGGCGACCGGCACCAGGATGATCACGGTGGAGATGGCGAGGGTGGCGAGCACCGTGCGGGCGACGTTGCGCCGGGGGTTCTCCAGCTCCTCGGAGAGGTAGACCGCGGTGGAGAAGCCCTGGGTGACGAAGAGGGCGATGGCGAGGCCGGAGACGACCAGCATCGCGGTGACCGTGTCCGTGTGGCCGCCGGTGCCCGCGACCTGCATCGAGGTCAGGCTGCCGAGCCCGCGGTGGCTGTGGGAGAAGCCCAGCAGCGCGACGACACCGGCCGCGATGACCTCCAGGACCAGGAAGATGCCGGTGATCCAGGCGTTGGCGCGCAGGTCGAGCAGGCCGGCGAGGGTGGCGAGCAGCATGACGCCGGCGCCGGTCATCGCGGGGTCGAGGTGCACGATCGGGGCGAGGTAGTCGGCGGTGCCCATCGCGATGACGGGCGGCACGATCATGACGACCAGCAGGGAGAGGACGAAGACGAGCCAGCCGGCGAGGCGTCCGGCCATCGTCGACACCATGGCGTACTCGCCGCCCGCGCTGGGGATGAGGGTGCCCAGCTCGGAGTAGCAGAACGCCACGGCGATACAGAGGAGGGAGCCGATGGCGATCGTCAGGGCGGTGGCGGTGCCGAGGGAGCCGAACAGGTCCGGGACGACCACGAAGAGCGTGGAGGCCGGTGTGACGCACGAGAGTGTGAGGAGGGTGCCGCCGACTACGCCGATGGAGCGCTTGAGCTTCTGG
Organism: Streptomyces albidicamelliae; assembly: GCF_025642175.1. Lineage (NCBI taxonomy): Bacteria > Bacillati > Actinomycetota > Actinomycetes > Kitasatosporales > Streptomycetaceae > Streptomyces > Streptomyces albidicamelliae. Next base: position 3,256,271 of record NZ_CP106795.1, read on the forward strand.
GGGCTGTCAGGGGCCTCTACGAGGGGAGCCTCGACAGGGCGGAGCGTGTCGGTCATGCGGCGGAATCCGATCGACTCGTGCGACTGGGGATGGGCTCGGGAGCGCTATCGCCTCCGGCGGATCGTCGTACGTTCATCTCGTCCGCTCCCGGTGCTGCCATAGGGAACCCCGACGAAAACCACTGCGTCAATGGCTGTTTACCTTCGAAATCCGCAGTTGTGGAACGATCTCCCCTGCATCACTTTCACAGGCCGTGACGCCCTATTGGCGCATCCATCAAGACGTAGGTCAGTGTGACCTTGCTTTCCAAGGTCATTTTCCGTTCACCCCTTCGCCACCCGATTCGTCCAGCACTAACGAGAATCGCAGCCGGGGCGTCAAAAAAATGTCAGGCCGTCCGGATTCCGGACGGCCTGACGAGGACCGGAGGCGACCTCCGGGGGGCACTCAGTGGTTGCGCGGGAAGCCCAGGTCCACGCCTGCCGGGGCGTCGGCCGGGTCGGGCCAGCGCGTGGTGACGACCTTGCCGCGGGTGTAGAAGTGCGTGCCGTCGTTGCCGTAGATGTGGTGGTCGCCGAAGAGCGAGTCCTTCCAGCCGCCGAAGGAGTGGTAGCCCACCGGCACCGGGATCGGCACGTTCACGCCGACCATGCCCGCCTCGATCTCCATCTGGAAGCGGCGGGCGGCGCCGCCGTCCCGGGTGAAGATCGCGGTGCCGTTGCCGAACGGCGAGGCGTTGATGAGCGCCACGCCCTCCTCGTAGGTCTCGGCGCGCAGCACGCACAGCACCGGGCCGAAGATCTCGTCCTGGTAGGCCTTGGCGCTCGTGGGCACCTTGTCCAGCAGCGAGATGCCGATCCAGTGACCGTCCTCGTAGCCGTCCACGGTGTAGCCGGTGCCGTCCAGGACCACCTCGGCGCCCTCGGCGGCGGCGCCCGCCACGTAGGAGGCCACCTTGTCGCGGTGCGCCTTGGTGATCAGCGGGCCCATCTCGGAGGCCGGGTCGTCGCCCGGACCGATCTTGATCTTCTCGGCGCGCTCGCGGATCTTGTCCACCAGCGCGTCGCCGATGCCGCCCACGGCCACGACCGCGGAGATGGCCATGCAGCGCTCGCCGGCGGAGCCGTACGCCGCCGAGACCGCCGCGTCGGCCGCCGCGTCCAGGTCGGCGTCCGGCAGGACCAGCATGTGGTTCTTGGCGCCGCCGAGGGCCTGCACGCGCTTGCCGTTGGCGGAGGCGGTGGTGTGGATGTAGCGGGCGATCGGGGTCGAGCCGACGAAGGAGACGGCCTTGACGTCCGGGTGCTCCAGCAGCCGGTCCACGGCCACCTTGTCGCCGTGGACGACGTTGAAGACGCCGTCGGGCAGGCCGGCCTCGGCCAGCAGCTCGGCGATCCTGATCGCGGCCGACGGGTCCTTCTCCGACGGCTTGAGCACGAAGGTGTTGCCGGTCGCGATGGCGATCGGGAACATCCACATCGGAACCATCGCCGGGAAGTTGAACGGCGTGATGCCGGCGACGACACCGAGCGGCTGGCGGATGGACGCCACGTCCACCCGGCTGGCGACCTGCGTGGACAGCTCGCCCTTCAGCTGGACGTTGATGCCGCAGGCCAGGTCGACGATCTCCAGGCCGCGCGCGACCTCGCCGAGCGCGTCGGAGTGCACCTTGCCGTGCTCGGCGGTGATCAGCTCGGCGATCTCGTCGCGGTGGGCGTCGAGCAGCGCGCGGAACCTGAACAGGATCGTGGTGCGCTGGGCCAGCGAGGACTGGCCCCACGTCGCGAAGGCGTCCTTGGCCGCCGCGACGGCCGCGTCCACCTCCTCGACCGACGCGAACGCGACCTTGGTGGTGACCGCGCCGGTCGCCGGGTCCGTGACCGGCCCGTACGCACCCGACGCGCCTTCGGCGGTCTTCCCGCCGATCCAGTGGTTGACGATCTTCGTCATGCCCAGAGACTCCTTATTACAGATGGCGGCGTCGGGTCGAGACGTGCCGTTCGTACAGCTCTCGTGCCTTGACCGCCGACGGTCGGGTCGCGGTCTCGGCCACAGGAACATCCCACCAGGCCTGCGCCGGAGGCGCGCCCGACACAGTGTCGGACGTTTTGGTCTCCACGTAGACACATGTGGGAGTGTCGGCGGCCCGCGCCTCGGCGAGCGCCTCGCGCAGATCGCCCACGGTCCTCGCGCGCAGCACCCGCATGCCGAGGCTGGCCGCGTTGGCGGCGAGGTCGACGGGGAGCGGGGCGCCCGTCAGGGTGCCCTCGTCCGCCGGGAACCGGTAGGCCGTGCCGAACCGCTCGCCGCCCACCGCCTCCGAGAGGCCGCCGATGGACGCGTACCCGTGGTTCTGCAGGAGCAGTACCTTGATCGCGATTCCCTCCTGCACCGCGGTCACGATCTCCGTCGGCATCATCAGGTAGGTGCCGTCGCCGACCAGCGCCCACACGTTCCGCTCGGGAGCGGCGAGCTTCACGCCGATCGCGGCCGGGATCTCGTAGCCCATGCAGGAGTAGCCGTACTCCAGGTGGTACTGGTCGGACGACCGGGCCCGCCACAGTTTGTGCAGGTCGCCGGGGAGGGAGCCGGCCGCGTTGATGATGATGTCCGACTCGTCGACCAGCGCGTCCAGGACACCGATGACCTGCGGCTGGGTCGGCCGTACGTCGGGGTCGTCCGCCTCGAAGCAGGCGTCGACCCGCTGTTCCCAGCGCTCCTTGTCCTCGGTGTACTCGGCGACGTAGGAGCCGGCGACCCGGTGCCCGTGCACCACGAGTGCCTCGGTCAGCTCGCCCAGGCCGCTGCGGGCGTCGGCGACCAGCGGGAGTCCGGCCAGCTTGTGGCCGTCGAAGGGCGCGATGTTGAGGTTCAGGAAGCGGACGTCCGGGTTCTCGAAGAGGGTGCCGGACGCGGTGGTGAAGTCCGTGTACCGGGTGCCGACCCCGATGACCAGGTCCGCCGTGCGGGCCAGCTCGTCGGCGGTCGCCGTGCCGGTGTGGCCGATGCCGCCGACGTCCTGCGGGTGGTCGTGGCGCAGGGAGCCCTTGCCGGCCTGGGTGGAGGCGACCGGTATCCGGGTGGTCGCGGCGAACTCGGCGAGGGCCGCCTCGGCACGGCTGTGGTGGACCCCGCCGCCGGCGACGACCAGCGGCCTGCGGGCGGCTCGGATCGCGCGGACCGCCTCCGCCAGTTCGGTGGGGTCGGCACCCGGCCGGCGGACGGTCCACACCCGCTCGGCGAAGAACTCCTCCGGCCAGTCGTACGCCTCCGCCTGCACGTCCTGCGGCAGGGCGAGGGTGACCGCGCCGGTCTCCACGGGGTCGGTGAGGACCCGTACGGCCTGCAGCGCGCTGGGGATCAGCTGCTCGGGGCGGGTGACGCGGTCGAAGTACCGCGACACCGGACGCAGGGTGTCGTTGACGGAGACGTCGCCCGCGTACGGCACCTCCAGCTGCTGCAGGACGGGGTCGGCGGGGCGGGTGGCGAAGACGTCCCCGGGCAGCAGCAGGACCGGGAGGTGGTTGACGGTCGCGAGGGCGGCGCCGGTGACGAGGTTCGTCGCGCCGGGGCCGATCGACGTCGTGACCGCGTGCGTGGACAGCCGGCCCGACTGGCGGGCGTAGCCGACCGCCGCGTGCACCATGGACTGCTCGTTGCGGCCCTGGTGGTAGGGCATGACACCGGCGTACTCGACCAGCGCCTGGCCGAGCCCGGCGACGTTGCCGTGGCCGAAGATGCCCCAGGTCGCGCCGATCAGCCGCCGCCGTTCGCCGTCCCGTTCGGTGTACTGGGCGGCGAGGAAGCGGACGAGTGCCTGCGCGACCGTGAGCCTCGTCGTCGAGGTGGTCATCGGTACCCCCCTGTGCTCTCTGCGTGGTCGGGGTGGAAGCAGATCCGCCACTCCCGCGTCGCGCCGGGTCCGGCCATGACGTTCAGGTAGTACATGGCGTGCCCGGGCTGGGCGATCGACGGGCCGTGCCATCCGTCGGGGACGAGGACGGCGTCGCCGGAGCGGACCTCGGCGAGGACGTCGCTGCCGCCCTCGCGCGAGGGGAATACGCGCTGGTACCCCAGACCGTTCGGACCGTCGATCTCGAAGTAGTAGATCTCCTCCAGCTCGGACTCCTCGCCCGGCCGGTGCTCGTCGTGCTTGTGCGGCGGGTACGAGGACCAGTTGCCGCCGGGGGTGATCACCTCGACGGCGATCAGCCGGTCGCAGTCGAAGGAGTCGGCGGAGGCGAAGTTGCGCACCCGGCGGGCGCAGGTGCCGCTGCCGCGTTCCTCGACGGGGACCTCCGGCGCGGGGCCGTAGCGGGCGGGGAGTCGTCGCTCGCACTTCGCTCCTGCCAGGGCGAAGCGGCCTCCCGCGCCGGAGGCGATCTGGACCCGGGCGTCCCGGGGTGCGTACGCGAAGTCGGAGACCGACGCGAACACAGTGTCCCGGCCCAGGAGTTGAAACTCGCACTGCTCGGTTGACGCAGTCTCAATTCGTACGGTACATCCGCCTTCCAGCGGAAGCACGATCCATTCACTGTCGCCGGTGGGGAACGAATGACGGCCGCCCGGCGCCAACTCGGCGACGCGCAGGCTGCTGTGGGTCCAGCCGGCCGACTCGGGGCCGATGTCGAGGGCGTACCGGGCGTTCGCGGTGGCACCCCGGGGCAGATGCAGGTCGGTGCGGGTCATGCGGTCCTCACAGCAGTCCTACGGCGGTGTCCACGGCGGCGGCCACGTCGCCGTCCGCCGGGTACAGCAGCGAGCGGCCGACCACCAGGCCGCGCACGGTGGGCAGTCGGAGCGCACCGCGCCACTTCTCGTAGGCCGCCACCTGGTCCTCCGGGGAGTCGCCGATGTCCCCGCCGAGCAGCACGGCCGGCAGTGTGGAGGTCTCCATGACCCGGGCCATGTCGTCGGGGTTCTCGGTGACCGGCACCTTCAGCCAGGTGTAGGCCGAGGAGCCGCCGAGGCCGGAGGCGATGGCGATGGACCGGGTGACCGCCTCGGCCGACAGGTCGTTGCGCAGCTTCCCCTCCGGGGTGCGGCGGCTGATGAACGGCTCCACGAAGACCGGCAGCCGGTGCGCCGCCATGGCGTCGATGGCGCGGGCGGTGGACTCCAGCGTGGTCAGGGAGCCCGGGTCGGCGTAGTCGACGCGCAGCAGCAGCTTGCCGGCGTCGAAGCCGAGACGGCTGATGTCCTCGGGCCGGTGGCCCGTGAAGCGGTCGTCCAGCTCGAAGCTCGCGCCCTGGAGTCCGCCGCGGTTCATGGAGCCCATGACGACCTTGTGGTCGAGGGCGCCGAGCAGGAGCAGGTCGTCGAGGATGTCGGCGGTGGCGAGGACGCCGTCCACCCCGGGCCGGGACAACGCGAGGCAGAGGCGTTCGAGCAGGTCGGCGCGGTTGGCCATGGCGAGCCCGCGCTCGCCGACGCCGAGCGCGCCGCGGGCGGGGTGGTCGGCGGCGACGATCATCAGCCGGCCGCTCTCGCCGAGCAGCGGGCGCCGGGCCCGGCGGGCGGCGGCCTCCTCGATCGCCTCGGGATGGCGGGTGCGGATGCGGACCAGCTCGGCCACGTCCACCCGGGGGCTCCGGGCGGCCCCGTCGCCGCCGTGCGGGTACGCGCCCGCCACGCGGCCGGCCCTCACAGCACCGCTCCGGCGTCGAGCGCGGCGGCCACCTCGTCCGGGGTCGGCATCGCGGAGGAGCACTCCAGGCGGGAGGCGACGATGGCACCGGCCGCGTTGGCGTACCGCATGACCGTCTCCAGGTCCCAGCCCGCCAGCAGGCCGTGGCAGAGGGACCCGCCGAAGGCGTCCCCGGCGCCGAGGCCGTTGAGCACCTCGACCGGCAGCGGCGGGACCTCGGCGGACTCGCCCGCGCGGTCGACGGCGAGCACTCCCTTGGGTCCCTGCTTGACGACGGCCAGCTCGACTCCGGCGGCCAGCAGGGCCCGGGCGGCGGCGTGCGGTTCGCGCTCCCCGGTCGCGACCTCGACCTCGTCCAGGTTGCCGACGGCGACCGTGGTGTGGCGCAGTGCCTCGGCGTAGAAGGGGCGGGCGGCGTCCGGATCGGTCCAGAACATGGGGCGCCAGTCGAGGTCGAAGACCGTCGGGCCGGCCTTCGCCCGGTGGGCGAGGGCGGCGAGGGTCGCCGTGCGGCTGGGCTCCTCGCTCAGGCCGGTGCCGGTGACCCAGAAGATCCGGGCGTCGCGGACGGCGTCCCGGTCCAGTTCGGCGGCGTCGATCTCCAGGTCGGGGGCCTTCGGCCGGCGGTAGAAGTAGAGCGGGAAGTCGTCCGGCGGGAAGACCTCGCAGAAGGTGACCGGGGTCGGCAGCCCGGGCACGGGGGTGACCCAGCGGTCGTCGACGCCGAAGCCGCGCAGCGCCTCGTGCAGATAGACGCCGAACGGGTCGTCCCCCGTACGGGTGATCACGGCGGTGCGTCTGCCGAGCCGGGCGGCGGCGACCGCGACGTTCGCCGCCGACCCGCCGAGGAACTTGCCGAAGGACGACACCTGGGCGAGCGGGACACCGGTCTGCAGTGGGTAGAGGTCCACTCCGATCCGCCCCATGGTGATCAGGTCGTAGGCCATCGGCTTCCCTTCGTCACGGCTCTCCACGGCTTTGTAGTCCCGTACGCCGGACCCTGTCAATGTTTTGTCCAGACATTCGGACCAGCCCTTGACACCCCTTCCCCCCGCCCGCACGCTGGCGGCCATGACGTCGTTGTCGCCCTCCTCACTGTCCCGCATCCGCATCGGATCGGCGCCCGACTCCTGGGGCGTCTGGTTCCCCGACGACCCCCGGCAGGTGCCCTGGGAGCGCTTCCTGGACGAGGTCGCCGCCTCCGGCTACGAGTGGATCGAGCTGGGCCCCTACGGCTACCTGCCCACCGACCCCGCGGTGCTCGCCGAGGAGACCGCCCGGCGCGGCCTGAAGGTGTCGGCCGGCACCGTCTTCACCGGCCTGCACCACGGCGAGGAGGTGTGGGAGGAGACCTGGGCCCACGTCTCCGGGATCGCGGACCTCACCCGGGCGATGGGCGCCCGGCACCTGGTCGTCATCCCGTCCTTCTGGCGCGACGACCGGACGGGGCAGGTGCTGGAGCCCGCCGAACTGACGGCCGGGCAGTGGCGGAACCTCACCTCGCTGACCGAGCGGCTCGGCCGGGAGGTGCGCGAGCGGTACGGCCTCACGATCGTCGTCCACCCGCACGCCGACACCCACATCGACAGCGAGGAGAACGTCACCCGCTTCCTCGACGGCACCGATTCCGGCCTGGTGTCGCTGTGCCTGGACACCGGGCACTACGCCTACTGCGGCGGGGACAGCGTCAAGCTGATCGAGACCTACGGCGAGCGGATCGGCTATCTGCACCTCAAGCAGGTGGACCCGGAGGTCCTGGCCGACGTGCGGGCCAAGGGCACGCCGTTCGGGCCGGCGGTGGCCCAGGGCGTGATGTGCGAGCCCCCGTCCGGTACACCCGAGCTGGGACCGGTGCTGGAGGCGGCGCAGCGGCTCGGCGTGGAGCTGTTCGCGATCGTCGAGCAGGACATGTACCCCTGCGAGCCGGACCGGCCGCTGCCGATCGCCCGCAGGACCCGGGCGTTCCTGCGCTCGTGCGGGGCCTAGGAACCCGCGCGCACGTGCGGAACCCGGGGACGCCCGCGCGGTGAGCACGCTCCGGCCGCCGGGTCGACACGCCACGCCGCCGGGCGGCCGGAAGTCTCTGCCGCAGCTCTGTCACAAACACCCCCCTTGTGTCACACATGTCGCGTGTACGCGGGTGCTCGGTCACACCAGGTCGACAGGCACTGCCCGCCGGTCACTGTGCGTCGTTCACCGGGCACAGGCTTGGTGATCGCCAGCGCAGTGCCCGGCTCCCCCGACGGCCGTCCTCGGCCGCCGCCGCGGCGCGCGCGGGGAGGTGCAACGCATGACCGACCGAAGGCTCTGGTCCTACAAGGAGATCGCGGCGCACATCAAGGTGCAGCCGGACACCGTGCGGTCCTATCGCAAGCACGGGCTGCTGCCGCCGCCCGACCATGTGGAGGGCGGTAAGCCCTACTGGTACGCCGACACCGTCCGGGCCTGGGTCGCCTCCCGTCCCGGCAACCGGGGCCGAAGAGACTGATCGACGTCCCGGCGTCCGTGCCGGGCGGCGCTGCGGGGCGGCGCCGGGCTCACGCCCGGCGCCACGGCTCGATGACCGTGACGCCCGCCCCCGCCGCCGTGCCCATCGCCGCGAGCGCCGCCGGGGCCGCGTCGAGGGGGATGGCGGAGGTCACGAGGAGGTCGGGGCGCAGCGCGCCCGAGCGGACCAGACGGAGCATGGCGGGGTAGGTGTGCGCGGCCATGCCGTGGCTGCCGAGGAGTTCCAGTTCCAGCGCGATGGCGCGGGCCATCGGCACCGGGGTCGTGCCGTCGGCGGAGGGCAGCAGGCCGACCTGGACGTGCCGGCCGCGGCGGCGCAGGCCGTTCACGGAGGCCGCGCAGGTGGCGGGTGAGCCGAGGGCGTCGAGGGAGAGGTGGGCGCCGCCGCCGGTCAGTTCGCGGATCGCGGCGGCCGTGTCGGGCACAGCGGTGGCGTCCAGGCACGCGGCGGCGCCGAACTCCCGCGCCAGGCCGAGCGCGGCCGGGGAGACGTCGACGGCGATCACCCGGGCTCCGGAGGCGGCCGCGATCATCACCGCCGACAGGCCGACCCCGCCGCAGCCGTGCACCGCGACCCACTCCCCCGCGGCCACCCGGCCCTGCTGCACCACGGCGCGGAAGGCGGTGGCGAAGCGGCAGCCGAGCCCGGCCGCGGTCGCGTGGGCCATGTCGTCGGGGACGGCGACGAGGTTGACGTCGGCGTGGTCGAGGGCCACGTACTGCGCGAACGAGCCCCAGTGGTGGAAGCCGGGCTGCGTCTGGCGCTCGCACACCTGCTGGTCGCCGGCCGCGCAGGACGGGCAGGTGCCGCAGGCGCACACGAAGGGCACGGTCACCCGGTCGCCGGGCCGCCACCCGGTGACCCGCGCGCCCACCGCCTCGACGACACCGGCCAGTTCGTGCCCGGGCACGTGCGGCAGGGTGATGTCGGAGTCGTGGCCCATCCAGCCGTGCCAGTCGCTGCGGCACAGCCCCGTCGCCTCGACCCGCACCACCACTCCGTGCCCGGCGGGCTCGGGATCCGGCACCTCCCGCACCTCGGCCGGCTCGCCGTACCGCTCGAAGACCACCGCTCGCATGCGTCTCACCCTTCCCCGGTCACCGGACGGGTCCACTGTGCACGGCCCGCGGGGGCCGGCCGGATCCGGCCCCCCGCCGGGGCTCACACCGGTACGGGCTCCTTCTCCTCGGCCACGGCCGCCGGTTCGCCCTCGCTGATGCCGAACCGCCGGTGGAAGCGGCGCAGCGGGGCCGGAGCCCACCAGGTGGCGCGGCCGGTGAGCCGCATGATGGCCGGGACGAGCAGGCTGCGCACCACCATCGCGTCCATCAGCACGGCGAGCGCGATGCCGAGGCCGAGCATCTTGGTGTTGGTCACCCGCGAGGTGCCGATGGCGACCATCACCACCGCGAGGATGACCGCGGCGGCGGTGATCAGCCCGCCGGTGCGCTGGAGGCCGTGGCGCACGGCTTCGTCGTGGTCGCCCGTGCGGTCGTACTCCTCCTTGATGCGGGAGAGCAGGAACACGCCGTAGTCCATGGAGAGGCCGAAGGCCACGCAGAACATCAGGACGGGCAGGGTCGTCTCGATGGAGCCGGGACTGGTGAAGCCGAGCGCTCCGGAGAGGTGGCCGTCCTGGAAGACCCACACCACCGCGCCGAACATCGCCGTCAGGCTGAGCGCGTTGAGCACCACGGCCTGCAGGGGTATCAGCACGCTGCCGGTGAGCAGGAAGACCAGCAGCAGGGTGACCACGGCGATGAACAGGGCCGCCCACGGCAGCCGCTCGGATATCGCGTGCTTGGTGTCGACCAGCACGGCGGCCGTGCCGGTGACCCGGGTGTCGAAGGGGGCGTCCAGCGCGCGCAGGTCGCCCACCAGGCGCTGGGCCGGTTCGTCGACCGCCTCGCCCTTCGGCTGGACCGTGAAGTAGGCCGCGTCGCCCCGGACCAGCGGGCCGTCGACGCGGGCGACCTCGGGCAGGGCGGCCACCCGCTGCCGGTAGGAGGCGTACTGGGCCTCGGTGCCCCTGCCCTCGGCGAGGATCTCCAGGCCGCCGCCGGGGCTGCCCGGGAAGCCCTCGCGGACGTGCTGCTGCACGACGTGGGACTCGGCGGCCGCCGGGAGCTGACGGTCGTCGGCGGTGCCGAACTTCACGCCCGTGAAGGGCAGTCCGAGGAGGACGAGCAGGGCGGTCGTACCGAGCGCGAAGAGCGGGGCACGGCGCATGACCAGGGACGCGGCGCGGGCCCAGGCGGTGCCGTCGGCGGAGGCGGGCACCCGGCCGCGCCGGAAGAGACGGCGCAGGTCCAGGGAGTTGACCCGGTGTCCGAGCAGGACGAGCGCGGCGGGGAGCAGGATCAGTGCGGCCGCGGCCGCGAGGAGCACCACGGCGATGCCGGCGTAGGCGAAGGACCGCAGGAAGTACTGGGGGAAGACCATCATGGCGGCCAGGGACACCGCGACCGTGAGCGCGGAGAAGAGCACCGTACGGCCGGCCGTGCGCAGGGTCGTCCCCACCGCCGTGAGCGGATCGGCGCCCGTGGACAGCTCCTCGCGGTACCGCCGGACGATGAACAGGGCGTAGTCGATGGCGAGGCCGAGCCCCAGGGCCGTGGTGAGGTTCAGCGCGAAGACCGAGACGTCGGTGAAGGAGGTCAGACCGCGCAGCACCGCGTTCGTCCCGAGGATCGCGACGATGCCGATGCCGAGCGGCAGCAGGGCCGCGACCGCGCTGCCGAAGACCATCACGAGCAGCACCAGGGTGATGGGCAGCGCGATGAGCTCGGCGCGGGTCAGGTCCTCCTTGATGATGCTCTGCATCTCGTGCCGGACCGCGACGATGCCGCCGACCTTCACCCGCACCGGGCCGTGCGTGCCCCGGTAGTGCGGGGCGATGCGGTCCAGGGTCCTGCCCATCGCGTTCTCGTCGCCGGTGATGCGGGCGGCGATCAGCGCCTCGTGGCCGTCTTCGGCGCGCAGGGCGGGCGACTCGCTCCGCCAGTAGGAGCCGACGCCCGTCACCCCCTTCTCCGCCGCCAGCCGGGCGGTCAGCTCCCGGGCCCGGGCGGCCACCGCGGGATCGTCGACCGAGGCACGGCCGGCGTCGACCAGGAGCAGCAGGTTCGGCTGGGAGCCGGGGAACTCGCGCTCCAGCGCCTTGGTCGCGTACGTCGACTCGGCGGCCGGGTCCTCCCAGCCGCCGCTTCCGAGACGGTCGGCGACACCGCTGCCGGCCACCACGGCGAGGGCGGTGAGCAGCAGGGCCACCAGCAGCGACAGGCGCGGCCGGGCGGTCACGAACCGCGTCCAGCGGCCGGGCCGGGGTGGGCTGTTGACTTCGGTCATCCTGCGGTGTCCCCTTCACCAGGAGCCGTGCCTGCAAGGAAGGAGGCACGGAGGAGTCGTCGCCATAAAATGGCAAACACGAGACGTCGCTCGCGTTTCCCAAGAATGCGAGCGACCACTCGCGTTTGTCAATCGTCTTCGGAGAGCTGGGGATCACGCGTGTCGGACACCTCGGAGAAGGAGCAGCCGCGGCGCCGCCAGGCCCGCGGCGAACGCCGTATCGCGCAGCTGCTGAAAGCCGCGTCCCAGGTCTTCTGCACCACCGGCTACACGGCCGCGAGCACCAACGCGATCGCCCGGGAGGCCGGCGTCTCACCGGGCACGCTCTACCAGTTCTTCCCGAACAAGGAAGCGATCGCGATCGAGCTCGGCGACCGGCTCATGCACGAGATGCGCGAGGCCTACGGCGAGGCCCTGGCACCGGTCGCCCCCGGCACCCCGCTGGAGGAGGCGATCGGTTCGGCCGTCGACCGGTTCATGGCCTTCAACACCGACCACCCCGTGTTCTTCGCCCTCATGCACGGCCCCGACATCCCGGGCCGGATGGCCGAGGCACACGACCAGCTGCACACCACCGTGGTCGGCCGCATCGAGGCGCTGCTCACCTCCCTCATGCCCGGCACCGCACAGGCCGACATCACCCGCACGGCCCACGTCTGCCTCGGCATCTACAAGGCGGGCCTGGAGCTGGTCCTGGCCCGCGAGGGCGCCGAGCGCGCGGCGTACGTCCAGGAGACCAAGGACGTCCTGATCCGCTACCTGGAGCCCCTGGTGGGCGCCTCGCTCGGCCGCGCCTGACCCGGCTCCGCCGGGTCCCCCCGGACTGCGACTTCCGGCACACCTGCCTACAGTGCGGGTAAATCGCCCAGCAGCAGCCCGAGGGGACGCACGTGACCCACTCCCCGCCGCCCGGCAGGCCCAGGGCCCGCATCCCCCGCCCGCAGCAGCCGCCACCGCCGTACCCCCACATCGGGGCGGGCCTGTGGCGGCGCGCCCTCGGCGGCGCCCTCGCCCTGTGGGCGGCGGCCGCCTGCGTGGCGTACCTGACGCGGAGCACCGCGCCGCTGCCGATGCTGATCCTGCTCGGAGGCTTCGCCGTACCCGTCGCCTACGTGCTGTGGGCGTACGAGCGGCACGCCCGCGACCTGGGCGTGAGCGCGGTCCTCGGCTGCTTCCTGGCCGGCGGCGCGCTGGGCGCGCCCGGCGCCGCGCTGACGGAGGGGCACCTGACGCATCCCTCCCTCGGGCGGTTCCTCGGTCTCGCCCTGCTCGCGGAGGCGGCCAAGCTCGGGGCGCTGGTCCTCGTGCTGCGCCGCCGGCCGGGCATCCGCGGCATGCGGGCCGGACTGGTGCTCGGCGCGGCCGTCGGCGCCGGTTTCGCCGCCCTGGAGAGCGTCGGGTACGGCATCGCCGCAGTCACCTCCGCCGGGGGGACGGACCCGCGGACGCCGCTGGAGACGGAACTGCTCCGCGGGGTACTCGCTCCATTCGGGCAGGCCCTGTGGACGGCGGCCGCGGGCGGCGCGCTGCTGTCGCTGCGCCGGCCGAACGGGACCTTCCGGTACGCCCCGCCGGTGGTCGCCGCCTTCATGGGCGCCTGCCTGCTGCACACCCTGTGGGACTCCACGCACGGCATCGCGCTGCGGCTGGTGGGCCGCCTGTCCGGCACCGGGCACGCCACCCGGCCGGTCGCGCCGGGGTACCCGGTCTGGCCGGGCACCGGGCAGGAGCACCTGTTCGCGCTGTTCTCGGCAGGCGGCGCGGCGCTGGTCGCGCTCGCCGGGATCGGCTGGGTGCGGTCGCTGGCGCGCCGGGACACCTCTTGGAGAAATACCCCCTAGGGGTATAGTGTGAGAACGGTCGGGCCCCCCGTGGGCCCCGCCGGCCCCACACGCCTCGACGAGGAGAACGACATGAGCGCCCAGACCGACACCCCGGGCTCCGTCACCACCGTCTACCGGGTGACCGGAATGAGCTGCGGCCACTGCGAGGGCTCCGTCTCCGCCGAGATCTCCGAGATCCCCGGCGTCAGCTCCGTGAAGGCCGTCGCGGCGACCGGCGAGGTGACCGTCGTGTCCGCGGCCCCGCTCGACGACGAGGCCGTGCGCGCCGCCGTGGACGAGGCGGGCTTCGAGCTGGCCGGCCAGGCCTGAGGAACACCCTTCCCTTTCCCGACCGGGCCGCACCGACCAGCTGATACTGGATCCGTACGGCCCGGTCCGATGTCTGGAGTCCGGACATGACCAGCACCACCGCAGAGACAGCGATAGCCACCGGCCAGGTCGCCGAGGTCGAGCTGCTCATCGGCGGGATGACCTGCGCCTCCTGCGCCGCCCGGGTGGAGAAGAAGCTCAACCGGATGGACGGCGTGAGCGCCACCGTCAACTACGCCACCGAGAAGGCGAAGGTCACCTACGCCGACGGCGTCCGGGTCGCCGACCTGATCGCCACCGTCGTGAAGACGGGCTACACCGCCGAGGAGCCCCCGCCGCCGGAGCCGGCGGCCGAGGCCGCACCCGGCACCGCCGAGCGTGACCCCGAGCTCGGCTCCCTGCGCCACCGCCTGCTCGTCTCCGCGGCTCTCGCCGTCCCCGTGGTCCTGCTCGCGATGATCCCCGCGCTCCAGTTCGACGACTGGCAGTGGCTCTCACTCACGCTCGCGGCACCCGTGGTGGTCTGGGGCGGTGCCCCCTTCCACCGGGCGGCCTGGACCAACCTGCGGCACGGCGCGGCCACCATGGACACCCTCGTCTCCGTCGGCACGCTGGCCGCGTTCGGCTGGTCGCTGTGGGCGCTGTTCGTCGGCGACGCGGGCATGCCGGGCATGCACGACGAGTTCCGCCTCACCGTCTCGCGGACGGACGGCGCCTCCACCATCTACCTGGAGGTCGCCGCCGGAGTCGTCGCGCTGATCCTGCTGGGCCGCTTTCTGGAGGCCCGCTCCAAGCGGCGCGCCGGTGCGGCCCTGAAGGCCCTGATGGAGCTGGGCGCCAAGGACGTGGCGGTGCTGCGGGACGGGCGCGAGGTACGGGTCCCGGTGGCCTCCCTCGCGGTCGGCGACCGGTTCGTCGTACGGCCCGGCGAGAAGGTCGCCACCGACGGCACGGTGGTCGAGGGCGTCTCCGCCGTGGACGCGTCCATGCTGACCGGCGAGTCGGTACCGGTCGACGTCGGCCCCGGCGACCGGGTCACCGGCGCCACCGTCAACGCGGGCGGCCGGCTGGTCGTGGCGGCCACCCGGGTCGGCGCCGACACCCAGCTCGCCCGGATGGCGCGGCTGGTCGAGGACGCACAGAACGGCAAGGCCGAGGTGCAGCGGCTCGCCGACCGGATCTCCGCCGTCTTCGTCCCCGTGGTCATCCTGATCGCGCTCGGCACGTTCGGCGTCTGGCTGGGCGTCACCGGGGACACGGTCGCCGCCTTCACGGCCGCCGTGGCCGTCCTGATCATCGCCTGCCCCTGCGCGCTCGGCCTCGCCACACCGACCGCGCTGATGGTCGGCACCGGCCGGGGCGCCCAGCTCGGCATCCTCATCAAGGGCCCGGAGGTGCTGGAGTCCACGCGCCGCGTCGACACCGTCGTGCTGGACAAGACCGGCACCGTCACCACCGGCCGGATGACCCTCCAGGCGGTGTACGCCGCCGACGGCGAGGACGAGAAGGAGCTGCTGCGCCTCGCGGGCGCCCTGGAGCACGCCTCCGAGCACCCGGTCGCCCGCGCCGTCGCCGCCGGTGCCGAGGAACGTGCCGGGGCGCTGCCGGCGGTCGAGCACTTCGAGAACGTCCCCGGTCGGGGCGTACGCGGGCGGGTGGAGGGCCGCGAGGTGGCCGTGGGGCGCCTGTACGACGACCTGCCGCCGGAGCTGGACCGCGCGGCCCGCGAGGCCGAGCGGCAGGGCCGTACGGCCGTCCTGGCCGGGTGGGACGGACGGGCCCGCGGCGTCCTCGCCGTCGCCGACGCGGTCAAGGCGACCAGCGCCGAGGCGGTGCGCGAGCTGCGCGCCCTCGGACTCACGCCGGTGCTGCTCACCGGGGACAACCGGACGGTCGCCGAAGCGGTCGCGAGGACCGTCGGCATCGACGAGGTCATCGCCGAGGTCCTCCCCGAGGACAAGGTGGACGTCGTACGGCGGCTGCAGGGCGAGGGGCGGAGCGTGGCCATGGTCGGCGACGGCGTCAACGACGCGGCCGCGCTCGCCACGGCCGACCTGGGCCTCGCCCTCGGCACGGGCACGGACGCGGCGATCGAGGCGGGCGACCTGACGCTGGTGCGGGGGGACCTGCGGGTGGCGGCGGACGCGATCCGGCTCTCCCGGCGGACCCTCGCGACCATCAAGGGCAACCTCGTGTGGGCCTTCGGCTACAACGTGGCCGCGCTGCCGCTGGCCGCCGCGGGACTGCTGAACCCGATGATCGCGGGGGCCGCGATGGCCTTCTCGTCCGTCTTCGTGGTGACCAACAGTCTGCGACTGCGCCGGTTCCGCTGAAGTCGGGCGGTGTTACCGGGGGTTCGGGGGTGCGGAAGTAAGAGTCCCCCTGGAGTCCGGCGCGAGCCTCACATAAGCTCTTCACAAGGCTCGCGCATCATCCTTACGCTTGAGTCCCGATCGGCGTATCGGGGCTCTTGCGCACTTAAAGGACATATGCAAGAGACGCAGATCACAGTGATGCGAACGTAACCATCGAAGGGGTTCGAAGGTCTAAGTTGGCGATGTCGGGCCGGCGTCTTGGGGGGCGCCGACCGGCATCTGGGGATGTCTTGGGGGACTTCTCCAGAGATGCGTTGCCGGGGCACGTACACCGGGAAGCTTTGAGCGGCCCTCCCGGGCGTGCGTTGTCCCGGCAGATCGCACCGTGTCACTGGAGTACGGCGGGTTCGCCCGTCGTACTCACCGACAGCGAATTCAGGCGCTGTCCTCTCCGAGCGCCCGGCCGGATCCCGTGGGGGGAATCCGCACCGGGACATGGGAAGGCGCCCTGGTCGTCGGCCCGTGGGGGGACCGGCGTCTCAGGGCGCCTTCTGCTGTCGCTGTGCCGCCGTCGACAAAGGGCCCGCCGTTTCGGCAGGCCCTTTTCGTGCGGTGTGCGCCCGGCACCCCCGACCCGCACGGGCCAGGCGGCACCGAGGCCGGGAGCCACCGGTCAGGACACCGGGACCGGTGTCCCCGCCGGCAGGTGTCAGCGCTCCTCGACCGGGACGAAATCGCGCTCGACGACGCCCGTGGCCGTGCCCACCCGGGGACACCCCCCGGCCGTCCGGGCCGCCGAAGGTCCGCACGGACCACGTCGGCCGGCGGCGCCGAAGCCGGGAGAGCCACCGGTCAGGACACCGGGACCGGTGTCCCCGCCGGCAGGTGTCAGCGCTCCTCGACCGGGACGAAGTCGCGCTCGACGACGCCCGTGTAGATCTGGCGCGGGCGGCCGATGCGGGAGCCCGGCTCCTTGATCATCTCGGTCCACTGGGCGATCCAGCCCGGGAGCCGTCCGAGGGCGAACAGGACCGTGAACATCTCGGTCGGGAAGCCCATGGCCCGGTAGATCAGGCCGGTGTAGAAGTCGACGTTCGGGTAGAGGCTGCGCGAGACGAAGTAGTCGTCGGAGAGTGCGTGCTCCTCCAGCTTGAGCGCGATGTCCAGCAGCTCGTCGGACTTGCCGAGGGCCGAAAGGACGTCGTGCGCGGCGGCCTTGATGATCTTGGCGCGCGGGTCGAAGTTCTTGTAGACCCGGTGGCCGAAGCCCATCAGGCGGACGCCGTCCTCCTTGTTCTTCACCTTGCGGATGAAGGCGTCGACGTCGCCGCCGGAGGCCTGGATGTCCTCCAGCATCTCCAGCACGGACTGGTTGGCACCGCCGTGCAGCGGGCCCCACAGGGCGGAGATGCCGGCCGAGATCGACGCGAACATGTTGGCCTGCGAGGAGCCGACGAGGCGGACCGTGGAGGTCGAACAGTTCTGCTCGTGGTCGGCGTGCAGGATGAGCAGCTTGTCCAGCGCGGCCACCACGACCGGGTCGAGCTCGTACTCGTCGGCCGGCACCGAGAAGGTCATGCGCAGGAAGTTCTCGACGTAGCCGAGGTCGTTGCGCGGGTAGACGAACGGGTGGCCGATCGACTTCTTGTACGCGTACGCCGCGATCGTCGGAAGCTTGGCGAGCAGGCGGATCGTGGAGAGGTTGCGCTGCTTCTCGTCGAACGGGTTGTGGCTGTCCTGGTAGAAGGTGGACAGCGCCGAGACGACCGAGGACAGCATGGCCATCGGGTGGGCGTCGCGCGGGAAGCCCTTGTAGAAGTTCTTGACGTCCTCGTGCAGCAGGGTGTGCCGCGTGATGTCGTTCTTGAACGTCGTCAGCTCGTCGACGGTCGGCAGCTCACCGTTGATCAGCAGGTACGCCACCTCGAGGAAGGTGGAGCGCTCCGCCAGCTGCTCGATGGGGTAGCCGCGGTAGCGGAGGATGCCCGCCTCGCCGTCGAGGTAGGTGACGCCGGATTTATAGGCGGCCGTGTTGCCGTAACCGCTGTCCAGAGTCACCAGACCGGTCTGGGCGCGGAGCTTCCCGATGTCGAAGCCCTTGTCGCCGACGGTGCTGTCGACCACCGGGTAGGTGTACTCGCCGTCGCCGAACCGCAGTACTACAGAGTTGTCGCTCACGTCTTCCCTCACCGACGTAGTGCCTCATCTTCGAGGTGCCCTGACTGTCTCTACCATCCCCCATTTGGCTCAGGAGAGTGCACTCGGGGTCGACCATTGGGCCTATCGGCGGCACTCAGTGCCGCCAACCTGCTCATCCTGCCCCCTCGGAACGGCATCGGGAAGTGCTCTGTGACCTTCACGACTCGTTTGATCGATCATTTTTTCCGCCGCGGGCCGCCGCCCCTGGTCAGAGGCCGTCAGGAACCGCCGAGCCTGAAGTCCAGTGCCGTGCACCGCCGTCCCGCGGACACCGTGCGCACCGCCTGCCCGATCGCCTTGCGTGAACCGACGAGGACGACGAGTCGCTTCGCCCGCGTCACCGCCGTGTACAGCAGGTTCCGCTGGAGCATCATCCACGCTCCCGTGGTGACGGGAATCACCACCGCGGGATATTCACTTCCCTGCGAGCGGTGGATCGTCACCGCGTACGCGTGTGCCAGTTCGTCCAGTTCGTCGAAATCGTACGGAACCTCCTCGTCCTCGTCCGTCAGCACCGTAAGACGCTGGTCGACCGGATCGAGCGAGGTGACGACGCCCACGGTGCCGTTGAAGACACCGTTCTTCCCTTTCTCGTAATTGTTGCGAATCTGGGTGACCTTGTCGCCGACGCGGAAGACGCGACCGCCGAACCGCTTCTCCGGCAGATCGGGCCGGCCGGGTGTGACGGCCTGCTGGAGCAGGCCGTTCAGCACCCCCGCGCCGGCCGGTCCGCGGTGCATCGGCGCGAGCACCTGCACGTCCCGGCGCGGGTCGAGGCCGAACCGGGCCGGGATCCGCCGTGCGGCCACGTCCACGGTGAGGCGCCCGGCCTCCTCGGTGTCGTCCTCGACGAAGAGGAAGAAGTCCTTGAGCCCGTCGGTGAGCGGATGCTGCCCGGCGTTGATCCGGTGCGCGTTGGTGACGACGCCGGACTGCTGGGCCTGGCGGAAGACCCGGGTGAGCCGGACGGCCGGCAGGGGGCTGCCGTCGGCGAGCAGATCCCGCAGCACCTCCCCCGCGCCGACGCTGGGCAGCTGGTCCACGTCCCCGACGAAGAGCAGGTGGGCGCCCGGCGGCACGGCCTTCACCAGCTTGTTGGCCAGCAGCAGATCGAGCATGGAGGCCTCGTCCACGACGACGAGGTCGGCGTCGAGCGGCCGGTCCCGGTCGTAGGCGGCGTCCCCGCCGGGCTTCAGCTCCAGCAGGCGGTGCACGGTGGAGGCCTCGGCGCCGGTCAGCTCGGCCAGCCGCTTGGCCGCCCGGCCGGTCGGCGCGGCGAGCAGCACCTTGGCGCGCCTGGCCCGGGCCAGTTCCACGATCGAGCGGACCGTGAAGGACTTGCCACAGCCGGGCCCGCCGGTGAGCACGGCCACCTTCTCGGTCAGCGCGAGCCGGACGGCGGCCTCCTGCTCGGGGGCGAGGTCCGCGCCGGTGTGGGACTTCAGCCAGCCGAGGGCCTTCGCCCAGTCCACGTCCCGGAAGGCCGGCAGCCGGTCCTCCCCGGTGCGCAGGAGGCGCAGGAGCTGGGCGGAGAGGGACAGTTCGGCGCGGTGGAAGGGGACCAGGTACACGGCGGTGACCGGCTCGGAGCCACCGCCGTCGGGGCCGGGGACGCTCTCCCGTACGACCCCGGGGTCGGCGCCGTCCTCCGGGACGCGGGCCAGGTCGGCGAGGCACTCGATGACCAGCCCCGTGTCGACCTGGAGCAGCTTCACCGCGTCGGCGATCAGCCGCTCCTCGGGCAGGAAGCAGTGCCCCTGGTCGGCGGACTGCGAGAGGGCGTACTGCAGGCCCGCCTTCACCCGCTCCGGGCTGTCGTGCGGGATGCCGACGGACTGGGCGATCTTGTCGGCGGTGAGGAAGCCGATGCCCCAGACGTCGGCGGCGAGGCGGTACGGATGGTTGCGCACGACCGAGATCGAGGCGTCGCCGTACTTCTTGTAGATGCGCACGGCGATGGACGTCGAGACCTCCACCGTCTGCAGGAAGAGCATGACCTCCTTGATCGCCTTCTGCTCCTCCCAGGCGTCGGCGATCCTCTTCGTCCGCTTCGGGCCGAGGCCCGGCACCTCGATGAGCCGCCCGGGCTCCTCCTCGATGATCCGCAGGGTGTCCAGCCCGAAGTGCTGGGTGACGCGGTCGGCGAAGACCGGCCCGATGCCCTTGACCAGGCCGGAGCCGAGATACCGGCGGATGCCCTGGACCGTGGCCGGCAGGACGGTCGTGTAGTTCTCCACGTGGAACTGCTTGCCGTACTGCGGGTGCGAGCCCCACCGGCCCTCCATCCGCAGGGACTCCCCCGCCTGCGCGCCGAGCAGCGCACCGACCACCGTGAGGAGGTCTCCGCCGCCCCTGCCGGTGTCGACCCGGGCGACCGTGTAGCCGTTCTCCTCGTTGGCGTACGTGATCCGTTCCAGCACGCCCTCGAGCACGGCGAGCCGCCGCTCGGCCGTCGCGTTCCCCTCCTGGTGCGCCATGGTCCCGACGGTACCGGTGGGGTCCGACAGCGGCGCACTGTTACCGTGCCTGCCCGTGACCGAGGACATCAACAGCACGGACGCAGGGCTGCAGTTCCGCGACCGCGTCGAGGCCGCCACCGCCGGCACCCGGTACCGGGTGCGCCGCACGGTGCCGGGATTCGACGTGACCGTGGACGTCGAGGACCCGCAGTTCCGGGAGACGCTGACCAGGCACCGGGTCAGCCGGGTGCACACGTTCCGGGTGGCGCTGCGCCCGCACGAGAGGCGCTACACGCTGACGGACGTCGTGCGTACCGTCGAGTACGGGGCGGGACCGGACGGCGTGCGGCTCGGCAGGACGGTGACCGCCGGCCGGAGCATGTACGCCGAGAAGCGCTGGAGCCTGAACGGCACGCTGGAGTACTCCTTCTCCTCCGCCGACGGCCACCGCCTGATCCGGGGCGCGGCCCGGGAACTGGGCTGGCGGGAGATCCGGCCCGCGAGCGTCAAGGTGGCCATCGCCGCGGGCGCGTTCGGCGGCGCCATCGCCCTCGGCACGCTGATAGCCCTGGCCGCGGTGTTCTGGCTCTGAGGCCTCAGCCTCGGGTGTGCGGTGCGTTCTTGAGCCCGTCGAGGAAGACGGCGAACGCCGGGGCGGGGAAGGTGAGGAGGGCGCGGGCGGGGGTTTTCGAGTCACGCACGGCAACGTGAGTGGGGCTGTTCGCGATCTCCACGCATTCGTTGCCGTCGCCCGGGCCCGAGTAGGACGACTTCCGCCAGTTGTCCATGGGGTTCCTCATAGCTCCTTCGTCAACTTGTGGATGAGATCGCGCGACTGTTCGGAATCGAGTGACGCGGCCTCCACATTACGGAAAGTCGTTCGATAGATGTTGAGTTGAGCTTCCGAGTCGATGAAGGCCGATCCGTGCAGCGCGTCGCGGACCACTGTGTCCAGCCTGGGCAAGGGACCGCCCACGTAGGTCATCGTGCTGGAGGCGCTGGCGAAGCCGTCCAGGTCGAAGGGGACGACGCGCAAGGTGATGTGGTCCACTTCGGAGAGTTCCAGGAGCCGGGCGAGTTGCGCTTTGGACGTCGCGCGGTCGCCGACTCGGATGCGAAGTGCCGCCTCGTGAATCACCGCTTCGTAGGGAATGGTGTTCTCCTGGCGTGCCTTGCGGTGCCGGATGCGCAGCTCAAGCTCTTCCGGGGTGAGCGCCGGCGTCCTGGCCGAGAAGACGGCACGCGCGTAGTCCTCGGTCTGCAACAGACCCGGCACGTAGAGGATCGCCACGTGCCGCTGGAACTTGGCGTGATGCTCCAGTTCGGACAGGTCGAGGAACGACGTCGGCAGCAGGCCTCGATACTCCTCCCACCAGCCTCGCGTCCGATCAGTGGCCATGACGACGAGGGAGTTGATGAGCTCCTCGTCCGTACAGGCGTAGTGAGTGGCCAGGCGGCGCAGTCGCTCTTCACTCACCCCTGCGATGCCGGACTCGATCTGACTGATGACCGGGGCCGTCACCCCGAGCAGGGCTGCCGCCTCCCGGGAAGTAAGACCTGCTGCATCGCGGAGCCTTCGCAGCTCCACCGCCAGCCGCATCTGCCGCGCTGTGGGCTCGCTCCTCAGTGCCATCCGGCCGACCTCTCAACCTGCCTGCGACGCAACTCGTTCGGGGTCACATTACGGGAGCCGGTTGCTGGGGCTAAATAGTTAGCCCTACTGTCTGTAACGCATCCGATACGCAGCGGAAGTGCACCGCGCTGTCCTGCCATGACGGCCGCGGCATCGCCACCGCTCGCGAAACACCCCTTGGCTGACCGGAGTTGATGACGCATGCCCGAGAACGGGTCCTGGGACTACACGCTCTACATCCCCAACGACGCCAGAGCCGTGACCGTCTGCCGGCGCACCCTGCGCCTGATCCTGACCCTGCACGGTCTGATCGGACTGGTGGACACGGCCGAGCTGCTGGCGACGGAACTGGTGTCCAACGCGGTACGGCACACCAAGGGGCCGGCGGCGCTGCGGGTCCGCCGTACCGCGCAGGGGGTGGTGTGGATCGGGGCGTGGGACACCGACCCGGGGCCCCCGCCCGCCCCACGGCCACTGGGCCAGATCGTGGAGCGCGAGGACGGGCGCGGACTCGGCCTGGTGCGGGCCTGCGCGGACCACTGGGGCTGGCAGCCGTCGGCCCGGTTCGGCGACCGGGGCAAGTACGTCTGGTGCGAACTTGTGGCCGCCTAGCTTGTTGATCACGTCGCACGAAAGGAGATGCTGATGGTCGGCTCATCGCACGAGGCGCTGCACCGGATCTTCCAGAAGGACCCGACGCTGCTGACTCGGGCGTTACAACGGGTCCTGCACGTCCCGTTCCCCGAACCCCGCGAGATCGCCGCGCTGAACGTGGACCTGACCGAGATCGAACCGGTCGAACGCCGGGTGGACACCCTGCTGCGGGCGGAGACGGACGAGGGCACTTACCTCCTCGTCGTGGAGCAGGGAAAGGTGGACGAACGCAAGCGGGGCAGCTGTACCGCTGCGAGCCGGTGCTCATCGTCATCACGCAGAGCAGCAAGACGGCCGAGTGGGCGTCCCGCCCGATCCGCTTCGGCCTCCCCGGCTGGCACTCGCTGACGGTGCGTCCCCTCGTGCTGGGCCCCGACAACGCGCCGGTGATCGCGGACGAGCGGACGGCCGAACGGGACGTACCCCTCGCGGTGCTCTCGGCCATGACACACGGCCGCGGGCCCCAGGCTCCGGCCATACTGGAATCCCTGGCATCCGCCCTGCGGACCATCGATGCCGACAGTGCCGCAGTCTTCGTGCAGTTCGTCGACTCCTGCCTGGCCGACCCCCAGGCGAAGCAGCTGTGGAGGGACCTGATGACCGCCATCCAGTACTTCTGGCGCCACCCACTGGCCGAACAGGTACGCGAGGAAGGCCGAGAGCAAGGCTTGGAGCAGGGGCTGGAGCAGGGGCACATCCAGTCCCGCAGGGAAATGACCCTGCGCATCCTCGAATGGCGCGCCATCCCCGTGCCCGACGCCGTCCGCGAACGAGTCGAGACCTGCACCGACCTCGACCAGCTGGAGACCTGGGCCCGACGAGCCGTCCACGCCACGGACGCCACGGAGCTGTTCACCGAGGACTGAGCAAGTACCCGCAGCGCCGCCCCCTCCGCCTCTCCGGACGGGGCGGCGCTGCGAAGCACAGCTGCGGAGGGACCTGATGACCGCCATCCAGTACTTCTGGCGCCACCCACTGGCCGAACAGGTACGCGAGGAAGGCCGAGAGCAAGGCTTGGAGCAGGGGCTGGAGCAGGGGCTGGAGCAGGGGCACATCCAGTCCCGCAGGGAAATGACCCTGCGCATCCTCGAATGGCGCGCCATCCCCGTGCCCGACGCCGTCCGCGAACGAGTCGAGACCTGCACCGACCTCGACCAGCTGGAGACCTGGGTCCGACGAGCCGTCCACGCCACGGACGCCACGGAGCTGTTCACCATGGAGTAAGCCCGTGGGCGCAGGTCGCCCAGCCCGGGTCACGATCCGGTTTCGGCCACTCGGCACCCCCTTGCTTCGCGCCATGTAATCGATTCCAATACCTCCTACAGCTCATGTAATCGTTTCCATGAGGTCCACAAGGAGGTGGAACCGGCGATGGCGAGCATCAAGGACGTCGCCGCCGCGGCCGGCGTGTCCGTGGCCACGGTGTCGCGGGTGCTGAACGCGCATCCGTCCGTCAGTGCCGACGCACGCGCACGCGTGCTGGCCGCCGTCGAGACGCTGGGCTACCGGCCCAACGCCGTCGCCCGGTCACTGCGGACCGACCAGACGCACACCCTCGGCCTGGTCATCAGCGACGTGATGAACCCCTACTTCACGGAGCTGGCCCGCTCCGTGGAGGAGGAGGCCCGCGCCCTCGGCTACAGCGTGATCATCGGCAACGCCGACGAGCGGCCCGACCTCCAGGACCACCACGTGCGGAACCTGCTGGACCGGCGGATCGACGGGCTGCTCGTCTCCCCCACCGACGGGGGCTCGCCGCTGATGCTGGACGCCGTGCGCGCGGGGACGCCGATGGTGTTCGTGGACCGGTGGATCCCGGGCGTGGACGTGCCCGTCGTACGGGCCGACGGGCAGGCGGCCGTACGGGGCCTCGTGGCACATCTGCACGGCCTCGGGCACCGGCGGGTCGCGATCATCGCGGGACCGGCGGCCACCACCACCGGCAGCGAGCGGGTCGAGGCCTTCCGGGCGGCCCTCGCCGAGTACGGCATCCCGCTGCCGGACGCCTACACCGGACAGGGCGACTTCCAGGCCGAGAGCGGGCGGCGGGTGATGGAGGGGTTCCTGGACCTTCCCGAGCCGCCGGAGGCCGTGTTCGCGGCCGACAACCTCATGGCCCTCGGCGCCCTGGACGCGATCCGCGCGCGCGGGCTGCGCGTGCCGCGGGACATCGCGCTGGCCGCGTTCGACGACATCCCGTGGTTCGTGCACACCGACCCGCCGGTCACCGCCATCGCCCAGCCCACGGGCGAGCTGGGCCGGGCCGCCGTACGGGCCCTCGTAGACCGGATCGAGGGACGCACCCCGAAGTCCGTCACACTGCCCGCCCGGCTCGTCGTGCGCCGCTCGTGCGGCGAGCCCGCCCCGCCCTTCCCCTCCCCCACGCAGTCCCCCTCCCCAGTGCAAAGGAGCACGTCGTGAGCAACCCGGACGAGTTGCTGCGCATCGAGGGCATCCGCAAGGCCTTCCCCGGCGTGGTCGCGCTCGACAGCGTCGACTTCGATCTGCGCCGGGGCGAGGTGCACGTGCTGCTCGGTGAGAACGGCGCCGGCAAGAGCACGCTCATCAAGATGCTCTCCGGTGCCTACACCCCCGACGCCGGCCGGATCCTGGCCGGCGGCGAGGAGGTGCGCATCAACGGTGCGCAGGACTCCGAGCGGCTCGGAATCGCCACCATCTACCAGGAGTTCAACCTGGTGCCCGACCTGACCGTGGCCGAGAACATCTTCCTGGGCCGCCAGCCGCGCCGCTTCGGGATGATCGACCGCAGGCGGATGGAGGCCGACGCCGAGGTGCTCATCGCGCGCGTGGGCGTCGACGTGTCGCCCCGCACGCGGGTGCGCGAACTCGGCATCGCCCGGCTCCAGATGGTCGAGATCGCCAAGGCGCTCAGCCTGAACGCGCGCGTGCTCATCATGGACGAGCCGACCGCCGTGCTCACCTCGGAGGAGGTGGAGAAGCTGTTCGCCATCGTGCGCTCGCTGCGCGCGGACGGCGTCGGCGTCGTGTTCATCACCCACCACCTGGAGGAGATCGCCGCCCTGGGCGACCGGGTCACCGTGATCCGGGACGGCAGGAGCGTCGGCCAGGTGCCCGCCGACACGGCCGAGGACGAACTGGTGCGGCTGATGGTGGGGCGCTCCATCGAACAGCAGTACCCGCGCGAGCGCGCCGAGCGCGGCGCCGCACTGCTCACCGTCGAAGGGCTCACCCGCGACGGTGTCTTCCACGACGTGAGCTTCGAGGTGCGCGCCGGTGAGGTCGTCGGCATCGCCGGGCTCGTCGGCGCGGGCCGTACCGAGGTGGTGCGGGCCGTGTTCGGGGCCGATCCGTACGACGGCGGGGTCGTGAAGGTCTCCGGGAACCGGCTGCGGCGGCACGATGTGAACGCGGCGATGGCGGCCGGGGTCGGGCTCGTGCCGGAGGACCGCAAGGGCCAGGGGCTGGTGCTGGACGCCTCCGTGGAGGAGAACCTCGGGCTGGTGACCATGCGTGCCGCCACCCGGGCCGGGCTGGTCGACCGCAAGGCGCAGCACGGGGCGGCCGAGCGGATCGCGGGCCGGCTCGGCGTCCGGATGGCCGGGCTCGGGCAGCACGTGCGGACCCTGTCCGGCGGCAACCAGCAGAAGGTCGTCATCGGCAAGTGGCTGCTGGCAGACACCAAGGTGCTCATCCTCGACGAGCCGACGCGCGGTATCGACGTCGGCGCGAAGGTCGAGATCTACCAGCTGATCAACGAACTGACGGCCGCCGGGACCGCCGTGCTGATGATCTCCAGCGATCTGCCGGAGGTGCTCGGCATGAGCGACCGGGTCCTGGTCATGGCCCAGGGCCGGATCGCCGGTGAACTCGCGGCCGACGAGGCCACCCAGGACGCCGTCATGGCGCTCGCCGTCTCCACCCCGACCACCGAGAAGGAGGCCCCCCGTGGCCGCTGACACGCTCAAGAGCACGACGGGCGCGAGCGCCCCGGGCGGCCTGCGGAGGCTGCTGCTCGACAACGGCGCGCTGACCGCGCTGATCGTCCTGGTCATCGCCCTGTCGGCGCTGTCCGGCGACTTCCTGACGACGGACAACCTGCTCAACATCGGTGTGCAGGCCGCCGTGACGGCGATCCTCGCCTTCGGTGTCACGTTCGTGATCGTCTCGGCGGGCATCGACCTGTCGGTGGGTTCGGTGGCCGCGCTGTCGGCGACCGTGCTGGCCTGGAGCGCCACGAACCACGGCGTGCCGGTGTTCCTGGCGCTCGTGCTGGCCGTCGCCACGGGTGTCGCGGCCGGTCTGGTGAACGGCTTCCTCATCGCCTACGGCAAGTTGCCGCCGTTCATCGCGACGCTGGCGATGCTGTCGGTGGCGCGGGGTCTGTCCCTGGTGATCTCCGGGGGCGTGCCCATCCCGTTCCCCGACTCGGTCTCGCACCTCGGGGACACCCTCGGCGACTGGCTGCCGGTACCGGTCCTGGTCATGGTCCTGATGGGCGTGATCGCGGCGGTGGTGCTCGGGCGGACGTACATCGGCCGTTCCATGTACGCGATCGGCGGCAACGAGGAGGCGGCCCGGCTGTCGGGACTGCGGGTGAAGAGGCAGAAGCTCGCGATCTACGCCCTGTCCGGGGTGTTCGCCGCGGTGGCGGGCGTCGTGCTGGCGTCCCGGCTGTCCTCGGCGCAGCCGCAGGCCGCCGACGGCTACGAGCTCGACGCGATCGCCGCGGTCGTCATCGGCGGTGCCTCGCTCGCGGGCGGCACCGGCAAGGCGTCGGGCACGCTGATCGGCGCGCTGATCCTCGCGGTGCTGCGCAACGGCCTCAACCTGCTGAACGTCTCCGCGTTCTGGCAGCAGGTCGTGATCGGTGTCGTCATCGCGCTGGCCGTGCTGCTGGACACCGTGCGCCGCAAGGCCGGGGCGACCCCGGTGGCCGCCGGCACCGGCGGCGGGAACAAGGGCCGGCAGGCGGCGACGTACGCGCTCGCGGCCGTGGTGACGGTGGCGGTCGTGGGCGCGACCTCCCTCCTGCACGGCGGGTCCGCCTCGACGACCCCGAAGATGGGCCTGTCGCTGTCGACGCTGAACAACCCGTTCTTCGTGCAGATCCGGACGGGTGCCCAGGCCGAGGCGAAGAAGCTGGGGGTGGACCTGACCGTCACCGACGCCCAGAACGACGCCTCGCAGCAGGCCAACCAGCTGCAGAACTTCACCACCGCCGGCCAGGGCGCGATCATCGTCAACCCGGTGGACTCGGACGCGGCGAGCAACTCGGTGAAGGCCGCCGACAAGGCGCGGATCCCGGTCATCGCGGTCGACCGGGGCGTCAACAAGGCGTCCGTGGACGCCCTGGTGGCCTCGGACAACGTGGCCGGTGGTGAGCTGGCCGCGAAGACGCTCGCGGAGAAGCTGGGCGGCAAGGGCCGGATCGTGGTGCTCCAGGGACAGGCGGGCACCTCCGCGGCCCGGGAGCGGGCGGCCGGCTTCGCGCGGGGTCTCAAGGCCTACCCGGGCATCCAGGTGGTGGCCCAGCAGCCCGCCGACTTCGACCGGACCAAGGGCCTCGACGTGATGTCGAACCTGCTCCAGGCCCACCCCGACGTGCAGGGTGTCATCGCCGCCAACGACGAGATGGCGCTCGGCGCGATCAAGGCGCTCGGCTCCAAGGCCGGCCGGTCGGTGCAGGTGGTCGGGTTCGACGGCACCCCGGACGGGCTGAAGGCGGTGAAGGACGGCACGCTGTACGCGTCCGTCGCCCAGCAGCCGACCCAGCTGGGCCGGATCGCCGTGGACAACGCCCTGCGGGCGGTCCAGGGCAAGAAGGTGGAGCCGACGGTGAAGGTGCCGGTGAAGGTGGTCACGAAGGACAACGTGGCCGGCTTCAGCGGCTGACAAGGACGGACGGGCGGGCTGCCGTGCCGGGCGGGAGTCCGGTACGGCGGTCCGCCCCGCAGTCATCTCTCAGGGGAGTCAACTGATGTACGACTACGACCTCCTGGTCGTGGGTTCGGCCAACGCCGACCTGGTGATCGGCGTCGAGCGGCGGCCGGCCGCCGGCGAGACGGTGCTCGGCGGCGACCTCGCCGTGCACCCGGGCGGCAAGGGGGCCAACCAGGCGGTCGCCGCCGGCCGGCTCGGGGCGCGCACGGCGCTGCTCGCGCGGGTCGGCGACGACGGTCACGGGCGGCTGCTCCTGGACTCCCTGCGCGCGGCCGGGGTCGACACGGCGGGCGTGCTGGTGGGCGGGGCGCCGACGGGTGTCGCGCTGATCACGGTCGACCCCTCCGGGGACAACAGCATCGTGGTGTCGCCGGGTGCCAACTTCCGTCTGGTGCCCGCGGACGTCCGGGCGGCCGTGCCGCTGCTGCACGCCTCGCGGGTGGTGTCGGCGCAGTTGGAGATCCCGCTGGAGACGGTCGTGGAGGTCGTCCGGAATCTGGCTCCCGGCAGCCGTTTCGTGCTGAACCCGTCCCCGCCGCGCCCGTTGCCGGCCGAGGTGCTGGCGGCGTGCGACCCGCTGATCGTCAACGAGCACGAGGCGCGGGTGATCCTGGGCGACGCCTGTGCGAGCGAGGACCCGGCGGACTGGGCGCGGCTGCTGTTGGCCGCGGGCCCGCGCTCGGTGGTGGTCACGCTGGGCGCGGAGGGTGCGCTGGTGTGCGACGGCTCGGGCGTGCGGCGGGTTCCGCCGGTGACGGTGGACGCGGTGGACACGACGGGGGCGGGCGACGCGTTCACGGCCGCGCTGGCCTGGCGGCTCGGGGCGGGCGACGCGCCGGCCGAGGCGGCGGCCTGCGCGGCGCGCGTGGGCGCGGCCGCGGTGACGAAGCGGGGCGCGCAGGAGTCGTACCCGACGGCGGCGGAGGTCGGGCTGTGAAGAAGGCGGGCATCCTCAACCGGCGGCTGTCCGGTGCCCTCGCCGAGCTGGGTCACGGCCACGGTGTGCTGGTGTGCGACGCGGGGATGCCGATACCCGACGGCCCGCGGGTGGTGGACCTCGCGTTCGTCGCCGGTGTGCCGTCCTTCGCCGAGGTCGTGGACGGTCTGCTGGCCGAGCTGGTGGTGGAGGGCGCGACGGCCGCGGAGGAGGTGCGGGCGGCCAATCCGGCGGCGGCCGCGCTGCTGGAGGACCGTTTCACGGACCTGGCGCTGGTGCCGCACGAACGCCTGAAGGAGCTGTCGGCGGGGGCCCGCCTGATCGTCCGCACCGGCGAGGCCCGGCCGTACGCGAACGTCCTGCTGCGCTGCGGGGTGTTCTTCTAGACGGTCCCGGCCGACGGCGTCGGCCGGAGACGTTTCGAGGGGGTGTCCCCGGCCCGTCGGCCGGGGACACCCCCTCGTCTTTCCCCTCCTCGTCGGAACCCCCGTGAATCCCCCCCGGGTCCCCTCCCGGGGTTCCGACGACAGGTACGACACGCAGGGTGCGGGAAGGGTTGCACGGCTCCGGAATATTTTCCGGGTCAGCCCACGACGTGCTGAAGGAAGCGTTCCGCCGTCTCCGTGAGCACCTCCTGGCCGTCCCTGGCCCACAGGTCCTCGTTGAAGAGTTCGACCTCGATCGGGCCCGTGTAGCCGGCCGCGGCCACGTGGGACGTCCAGGCGCGCAGGTCGATCGCGCCGTCGCCGAGCCGCCCGCGGCCGGTGAGGACGCCCTCGGGGAGGGGGGTGGTCCAGTCGGCGAGCTGGAAGGTGTGGATGCGGCCGGACGCGCCGGCGCGGGCGATCTCGGCGGGGGCCCGGTCGTCCCACCAGACGTGGTAGGTGTCCACGGCCACCCCGACCTGGTGCGCGGGAAAGCGTTCGGCGAGGTCCAGGGCCTGGGTGAGGGTGGAGACCACACAGCGGTCGGACGCGTACATGGGGTGCAGGGGCTCCACGGCGACGCGGACGCCGTGGTCCCCGGCGTAGGGGGCGAGTTCCGTGAGGGCGTCGGCGACGCGTTCGCGGGCGGCGCCGAGGTCCTTCGCGCCGGCCGGGAGGCCGCCGGAGACGAGGACCAGGGTGTCGGTGCCGAGGGCGGCCGCCTCGTCGACCGCCCGGCGGTTGTCGGCCAGGGCCGCGGCCCGCGCGTCCGCGTCGACGGCCGTCAGGAAGCCGCCCCGGCACAGGGTCGTCACCCGCAGGCCCGCGTCCCGCACCAGCGCGGAGGTCTCCGCCACGCCGTACGCCCGGACGGGCTCCCGCCACAGGCCCACCTGGCGGATGCCCAACCGTGCGCAGCCGGCGGCCAGTTCGGGCAGGGACAGCTGTCTGACCGTCATCTGGTTGACGGAGAGGCGTTCCAGTCCGGTGCCGGTCACGGGGTCACCCCGTACAGCGACAGCAGGGTCCTCATGCGGTCCTCGGCGAGTACGGGGTCCGGGAACAGGCCGAGGCCGTCGGCGAGTTCGTAGGCGCGGGCGAGGTGCGGCAGGGAGCGGGCCGACTGGTGGCCGCCGACCATGGTGAAGTGCGACTGGTGGCCCGCGAGCCAGGCCAGGAGGACCACGCCCGTCTTGTAGAAGCGCGTGGGGGGCTCGAAGAGGTGGCGGGAGAGCTCGACCGTCGGGTCCAGCAGGGCCCGGAAGCCCTGGACGTCACCGGTGTCGAGGAGCCGTACCGCCCGCGCGGCCCGCGGGCCCAGCGGGTCGAGGACGCCGAGCAGGGCGTGGCTGAAGCCCTGCTCGTCACCCGCGATCAGCTCGGGGTAGTGGAAGTCGTCGCCGGTGTAGCAGCGCACGCCGTGGGGCAGGCGGCGGCGCAGGGCGACCTCGCGGCCGGCGTCCAGGAGGGAGATCTTCACGCCGTCGACCTTGTCCGGGTGTGCGGCGACGACCTCCAGGAACACCTCTGTGGCCGTGTCAGGGTCGGTGGATCCCCAGTAGCCCTCCAGGGCCGGGTCGAACAGGGGGCCCAGCCAGTGCAGGATCACCGGTTCGGCGCACTGGCGCAGGAGGTGGCCGTAGACCTCCAGGTAGTCCTCGGGTCCGGTGGCGCCGGCCGCCAGGGCGCGCGAGGCCATGAAGGCGGCCCGGGCGCCGGACTCCTCCACGACCGCCAGCTGTTCCTCGTACGCCGCCCGGATCTCGGCGAGGGTGCCCCCGGTGAGCTGGTCGGTGCCGGCCCCGCAGACGATGCGGCCGCCGACGGCCCTCGCCTCCGCTGCCGACCGTCGGATCAGCTCGGCCGCGCCGCCCCAGTCCAGGCCCAGCCCGCGCTGCGCGGTGTCCATCGCCTCGGCGACACCGAGGCCGTGGGACCACAGGTGGCGGCGGAAGGCGAGGGTGGCGTCCCAGTCGACGGCGGCGGGCGAGTCGGGGGACACGTCCGCGTACGGGTCGGCGACGACATGGGCCGCGGCGAGGACCGTGCGCGAGACGAGGGGGGCACCGGCCGCCGGGGGCAGGGGTTCGGTGCGGGGCCGGTACGTCCTGAGGGTGCCGTCGGCGGCGGGGAGCCGGAGGGTCACAGCACGATCTCCGGCACGTCGACGCGGCGGCCCTCGGCGGAGGACCGCAGGCCCAGCTCGGCGAGCTGCACGCCGCGGGCGCCGGCGAGCAGGTCCCACCGGTAGGGGGTGCCGGCGTGGACGTGCCGGAGGAACAGCTCCCACTGGGCCTTGAAGCCGTTGCCGGACTCGGTGTCGTCGGGCACCTCCCGCCACTGGTCGCGGAAGACCTCGGTGGCGGGCACGTCCGGGTCCCAGACGGGCCTGGGGGTGGCGCTCAGGTGCTGCGCCCGGCAGTGGCGCAGGCCGGCCACCGCCGAGCCCTCGGTGCCGTCGACCTGGAACTCGACGAGTTCGTCGCGGTGGACGCGGACCGCCCAGGAGGAGTTGATCTGGGCGACGGCGCCGCCGTCGAGTTCGAAGATGCCGTAGGCGGCGTCGTCGGCGGTGGCGCCGTAGGGCCTGCCGTGTTCGTCCCAGCGCCGCGGGATGTGGGTGGTGGCCAGGGCCTGGACGGAGACCACCCGGCCGAACAGCTCGTGGAGGACGTACTCCCAGTGCGGGAACATGTCGACGACGATGCCGCCGCCGTCCTCCGCGCGGTAGTTCCAGGAGGGGCGCTGGGCGGGCTGCCGGTCGCCCTCGAAGACCCAGTAGCCGAACTCCCCGCGGACGGAGAGGACGCGGCCGAAGAAGCCGCCGTCGACGAGCCGCTTCAGCTTGCGCAGGCCCGGCAGGAAGATCTTGTCCTGGACGACGCCGTGCCGGATGCCCTTTCGCCGGGCGAGGCGGGCGAGTTCGAGGGCGCCGTCGAGACCGGTGGCGGTGGGCTTCTCGGTGTAGACGTGCTTGCCGGCCGTGATCGCCTTCCTGATCGAGGCCTCGCGGGCGGAGGTGACCTGGGAGTCGAAGTAGACGTCGACGGCGGGGTCGGCGAGGACGGCGTCGAGGTCGGTGGAGACGTGGGCGAGACCGTGCCGGCCGGCGATCTCCCGCAGGGCGTCCTCGCGGCGGCCGACCAGGACCGGCTCGGGCCAGAGCACGGTGCCGTCGCCGAGGTCGAGGCCGCCCTGCTCGCGCAGGGCGAGGACGGAGCGGACGAGGTGCTGTCGGTAGCCCATGCGCCCGGTCATGCCGTTCATGGCGATACGCACCGTCCTGCGTGTCACGTCGGTCCCTTTCATGGGCGCCGGGCGCCCGTTCGGCAGCGGCGTCGTGGTGCGACAGGCAGTCAGCAAGCGCTTTCTACCTGGTCCGAAGCTAGCGCCGGACCAGGGTGTGTACAAGACCGTGTCCTCTTCGAGTTGTTCGAGGGGGCGAACAACCGGGGCGCATGGACTTAGTGTTCGCTCGACAGACCCTCGGAACCAGGACCGGGACCTGGCTGTCTACGAGGGCGTACGACATGATGCGCGACCGGAGGACGACAGATGACGGTGACCCTGGCGGACGTGGCGGCCCGCGCGCAGGTCTCCCCCGCGACGGTTTCGCGCGTGCTGAACGGCAACTACCCGGTGGCCGCCTCCACGCGCGAGCGGGTGCTGCGCGCCGTGGACGAACTGGACTACGTCCTCAACGGTCCGGCCAGCGCGCTCGCCGCCGCCACCTCCGACCTGGTCGGCATCCTCGTGAACGACATCGCCGACCCCTTCTTCGGGATCATGGCGAGCGCGATCCAGTCCGAGATCGGCGGGCCGGGCGGACGCGCGGGCGGTGAGCGGCTGGCGGTGGTCTGCAACACCGGCGGTTCGCCGGAGCGGGAGCTGACCTACCTCACCCTTCTGCAGCGGCAGCGGGCCGCGGCCGTGGTGCTGACCGGCGGGGCCGTCGAGGACGCGCCGCACGCGGCGGCGGTCGGGGCGAAGCTGCGCAAGCTGGCGGAGGCGGGGACGCGGGTGGTGCTGTGCGGGCGGCCGCCGGCGCCGGACACCGGGGCCGTGGCGCTCACCTTCGACAACCGCGGGGGCGCTCGCGCGCTGACGGACCATCTCATCGGCCTCGGCCACCGCCGCCTCGGCTACATCGCCGGACCCCGGGAGCGTACGACGACCCGGCACCGCCTGGAGGGGCACCGCGCGGCACTGTCCGCGGCGGGCGTCGAGGAGGACCCCCGCTGGACGGTCCACGCGCGCTACGACCGGCGGTCCGGGCACGAGGCCACGCTGGAGCTGCTGCGCCGTGATCCGACCCTGACGGCGGTCGTGGCCGCGAACGACTCCGTCGCGCTGGGGGCGTGCGCGGCGCTGCGCGAGTCGGGTCTGCGCGTCCCCGAGGACGTCTCGGTGGCCGGCTTCGACGACCTGCCGTTCAGCATCGACGCGGTGCCCTCCCTCACGACGGTCCGTCTGCCGCTGGCCGAGGCGGGGGCCCGGGCCGGCCGCATAGCCATGGGCCGCGAGGAGCCTCCGCTGGGGGGCGTCGCGTCGGTGCGGGGGGAACTGATGGTGCGGGGCTCCTCCGGAGTGCCGCGGGGGTAGGGCCGGGCCGGTTTCCGGGTGCGGGTTCGTTGGGGTTCCTCGCGCCCCTGAGTTGACCGGGGCGATGTCGGCCGGGGGGGGGCGGGGCGGCCAGGTGTGTCGGGTGCGGGTTCGTTGGGGTTCCCCGCGCAGTTCCCCGCGCCCCTGGGGTGGCCGGAGCGATGTCGGCCGGGGGGGGCGGGGCGGCCAGGTGTGTCGGGTGCGGGTTCGTTGGGGTTCCTCGCGCAGTTCCCCGCGCCCCTGAGTTGACCGGGGCGGCGTCGGCCGGGGGGCGCGTGGTTTTCCGTGTCTCTGGTTCCTGGGCCGGTGGGGGGTTACGGTGGGATCTCTGACTGGGTCAAGTATCCGGGGGTGCGTATGTCCGTCCAGGACGTCCGGGCGTTCAACCGGTTCTACACCGGCGTCATCGGTGCCCTCGACTACGGCCGTCACCTCTACGCGCCGTACACCCTCACCGAGGCCAGGGTGCTGTACGAGCTCGCGCACGCCGCGCAGCTGGACGCGGCCGATCTGCGGACGCGGCTCGGGCTGGACGCCGGCTATCTGAGCCGGATCCTGAACCGGTTCGAGGACGGCGGGCTGATCGAGCGCGGGCCCTCGGACAGTGATCCCCGGCGGCGGCGGGTGCGGCTCACCGGCCCGGGGCGGGAGGCCGCCGGACTGCTCGACGAGCGGGCCCGCGACACGGTCGGGGCGCTGCTCGGCACCGTGGCACCGCGGGACCGGACACGGCTGGCCGAAGCCATGCGGGCCATTCGGGGCATCCTCGGGGACGATTCCGCCACCGGGCCCGGCGAGGTCGTGCTGCGTGACCCCGGACCCGGTGACCTCGGCTGGATCGTGCAGCGCAACGCCGCCCTGTACGCGGCCGAGTACGGCTGGAACTCCGACTACGAGGGCCTCGTCGCCCGGATCGTCGCCGACTTCGCCGAGGACCACGACCCGCATCGGGAGCGGGTGTGGATCGCCGAGCTGGACGGCCGTCCGGCGGGTTGCGTGA
This sequence comes from Streptomyces albidicamelliae, assembly GCF_025642175.1. Classification (NCBI taxonomy): domain Bacteria; kingdom Bacillati; phylum Actinomycetota; class Actinomycetes; order Kitasatosporales; family Streptomycetaceae; genus Streptomyces; species Streptomyces albidicamelliae. Next base: position 3,292,074 of record NZ_CP106795.1, read on the forward strand.
TGTGCGTACGGGACGACGCGCCCGGCACCGCGCGGCTGCGGCTGCTGCTCGTCGAGCCCGAGGCGCGCGGGCACGGCATCGGCGACCGGCTGGTGCGGGCGGTCATCGACTTCGCCCGCGAGGCCGGCTACCGGGACCTGGTGCTGTGGACCAACGACGTGCTCGGCAGCGCCCGCCGCATCTACCAGCGGCACGGCTTCGCCCTCGTCGCCGAGAAGCCGCACCGCTCCTTCGGCCAGGACCTCCTCGGCCAGGACTGGCGCCTGGAATTGCATGGACCCGGCGACTGAGGGGTACGTTCCGTGCCCATGAAGCTGGCGTTCTCCACACTCGGTGTCCCCGGCCTGCCCGTTCCTGAGGTGCTGGCCCTCGCGACCGCCCACGGCTACCACGGCGTGGAACTGCGCGCCCACCCGGAGGAACCGGTGCACCCCGGTCTCTCCCCCGCCGACCGCGCCCGGACCGCGGCCCTGTTCAAGGAAGCCGGCATCGAGGTGCTGGGCGTCGCCGGGTACACGCGCGTGGCCGCGCCCGGCGACGACGCCCCGGTGCTGGAGGAGATCCGCGGACTCCTCGGACTCGCCCACGACCTGGGCGCGCCGTTCGCCCGTGTCTTCCCCGGCGCCGACCCCGCCCTGCCGCCGGAGGAGTCCGACGCCGTCGCCGCCCGGCGGCTCGGCACCGCCGCCGAGGACGCCGCCGCGCTCGGCGTCCGCATCCTGCTGGAGACCCACGACTCGCACCCCACCGGCGCCGACGCGATCCGCGTCCTCGGACCGGTCGGCCACCGGCAGGTGGGCGCGCTGTGGGACGTGATGCACCCCTGGCTGGGCGGCGAACAGCCCGCGCAGACGTACGCCTCCCTCAGCCCGCATCTGGGCTACGTGCAGGTGAAGGACATCGCCTCGGCCGAGGACACCGCCCCGCTGCCGCTCGGCGCGGGCGTGCTGCCGCTCACCGAGTGCGTCGACGTCCTGAGCCGGCACGGCTGGGACGGCTGGCTGTGCTGGGAGTACGAGAAGCGGTGGCACGAGACGGCCGCCCCGCTCCCGGAGCTGCTGGGCCCGGGCCGCGACCACCTCGTACGGCTGCTGGGCGAGGCCGCGTAGCGCCGCCGGGGAAGGGCCCCGCCGCGCTCCGGACCCGCGGTAATTCGCTGGCCGGGGCGTCAACGGCCGGTTAGCCTCCCCCGGTGCATCAGCAGCCGGGGCGCAGCGCCCTTCTCCGCTCATGAGCCTCGCCCGCTCGCTCGTCGACGTACGGCCGCTGCGCACCTCACCCGCCTTCCGGCGCCTGCTGATCGGCCGGACCGTCTCCGTGCTCGGCGGGTTCATGACCATGGTGACGGTCATGTACCAGGTGTGGGACACGACCCGCAGCACCGCCTGGACCGGCGCGGTCGGGCTGGCGCAGGCGCTGCCGCTGGTGGTGTTCGGGCTGTTCGCCGGGGCCTGGGTGGACCGGGCCGACCGGCGCCGGATCTTCCTCGCGGCCACCGTCGGCCAGGCGGCGTGCTCCGCGCTGCTCGCCGTGCAGGGCTTCACCGGGCATGTGCCGGTGCCGGCGGTCCTGCTGCTCGTCGCGGCGCAGTCGGCGTTCGGCGCGCTGGGCGCTCCGGCCGCCGGCGTGTTCGTCCCGCGCCTGCTGCCCCGGGACCAGGTGGCCGCCGGTCTCGCGCTGAACCAGATCACCGGCCAGTCGATGATGCTGCTCGGTCCCGCCCTGGCCGGGGTGCTGCTCGGCTGGTTCGGGATCGGCGTCTGCTATCTGCTCGACGCCCTCAGCTTCGGCTGTGCCTTCTACGGCGCCTTCGGGCTGCCCGCGCTGCGGCCGGAGGGCGAGCCGTCGCGGGCGGGCGTGCAGGGGGTGCTGGACGGGCTGCGGTTCCTGGCCGGGCACCGGGCGGTACGGGGTGCGCTGATCACCGACCTGGCCGCCACCGTGCTGTCCTTCCCGGTGAGCCTGTTCCCGCTCGTGAACACCGGGCGGTTCGGCGGTGATCCGCGCACCCTCGGTCTGTTCCTGTCGGCACTGGCGGTGGGCGGTGTGCTGGCGACCGCGCTGTCCGGACCGCTGACGCGGCTCGGCCGGCCTGGCCCGGTGATGCTCTGCGCGTCCGCCACCTGGGGCGCGGCCCTGGTCCTGTTCGGTCTGTCCGCCCGGCCCTGGGCCGGCCTCGCGCTGCTCACGGTCGCCGGGGCGGCGGACGCCACCGCGGTGGTCGCCCGTTCCACGCTCGTGCAGACACGTACACCGGACGCGCTGCTCGGCCGGGTCACGGCCGCCGAGCAGATCGTCGGGCAGGCGGGCCCCAGCCTGGGCAACGTGCGCGGCGGCCTGCTCGCCGGCTGGACCTCGGGCGCGACCGCCCTGATCACCGGCGGCCTGCTGTGCGTACTGGCGGTGGCGGGAGTCGCCGCGACGACACCGGAGTTGCGGGCGGGAAGAGTCCCCGCGCCCGGCCCGGCGAAGGCGTGAGCCCCGAACACCCGCGCAGGTCCGCCCACTTCGGCACCCCGGCGCCGGCCGGCTCCGCCCCGGACGGGAACCCGGCCGCGGGGCGCGCCGTCCGCCGGGCGGTCCGCCGACACCGGCGCGCCCCGCGGCCATGCGCCGGTGGCGGCCCGGTCCGCGGGTACTGTGCGTTGTCTTGACGGAAAGAAACTTCCCGGATATTGGTGATTCCTCGGAAGTTTCCTTCAGCGGTTCTCCTCCGGAAGGAGCGCACGTGCACGACACCAGCACGGGAAGCACGGGAAGCACCGCACGGCCGTCCAGACGCGCCGTCCTCGCCGCGACCGCGGGTCTCACCGCCGCGCTGACCGTCCCGACGACCGCCCGCGCCGCCACCCCCGACGAACACCGCCTGCGTGCCCTCGTCTCCCGGATGACGCTGGAGGAGAAGGTCGGCCAGCTCTTCGTCATGCGGGTCTACGGCCACTCCGCCACCGCCCCCGACCAGGCGGACGTCGACGCCAACCTCAGCGAGATCGGCGTCCGCACCGCCGCCGAACTGATCGCGAAGTACCGCGTCGGCGGGATCATCTACTTCACCTGGGCGCACAACACCCGGGACCCGCACCAGATCACGGACCTGTCCAACGGCATCCAGCGGGCGTCCCTGGACCAGCCGCGCGGACTGCCCCTGCTCGTCGCCACCGACCAGGAGCACGGCGCGGTCTGCCGGGTCGGCAGGCCCGCGACCCTCTTCCCGGGTGCCATGGCCATCGGCGCGGGCGGCTCCCGCTCCGACGCCCGCACGCTCGGCCGGATCTCCGGCACCGAGCTGCGCGCCATGGGCATCAACCAGGACTACTCCCCTGACGCCGACGTGAACGTCAACCCGGCCAACCCGGTCATCGGCGTCCGGTCCTTCGGCGCCGACCCGGAGGCGGTGGCCGGGATGGTGGCCGCCGAGGTGAAGGGCTATCAGGCGGCGCGGGTGGCGGCGACCGCCAAGCACTTCCCCGGCCACGGGGACACCGCCGTCGACAGCCACTACGGCTTCCCGGTGATCACGCACAGCCGGGAGCTGTGGGAGAAGCTGGACGCGGTGCCGTTCCGGGCCGCCGTCCGGGCGGGCATCGACTCCGTGATGACCGCGCACATCCAGTTCCCGGCCCTGGACGACTCCGGTGACCCGGCCACCCTGTCCCACCCGATCCTCACCGGCATCCTGCGCGGTGAACTCGGTTACGACGGGGTCGTGATCACCGACTCCCTCGGCATGGAGGGCGTGCGCAGCAAGTACGGCGACGACCGGGTGCCGGTCCTCGCGCTCAAGGCCGGCGTGGACCAGTTGCTCAACCCGCCGTCCATCGACGTGGCCTGGCACGCGGTGCTCAAGGCGGTCCAGGACGGCGAGCTGACCGAGGCCCGTCTCGACGAATCGATCCTGCGCATCCTGCGCCTCAAGGCGCGGCTGGGGCTCTTCACCGACCCCTGGGCCGACCGCGCGGGGGTGGACCGCACGGTGGGGACCCGGTCCCATCTGGCCGCCGCCGACCGGATCGCCGAGCGGACCACGACCCTGCTGGTCAACGAGGGCGGCGTGCTCCCGCTCAGCCGCCGCACCGAGTCCCGCGTCCTGGTCGTCGGCGCCGATCCGGCCTCTCCGTCGGGCACCACCGGGCCGCCCACCGGCGTGCTCGCGGCCGCCCTCACCGAGCTGGGCTTCACCGCCACGGCCCTGTCCACCGGGACGGCCCCCTCGGCCGCGACCGTCACCAAGGCGGTCGCCGCGGCACAGGACGCGGACGCGGTCGTGGTGGCCACCTACAACGTGACGCCGGGCAGTTCGCAGCGGACCCTGGTGGACCGGCTGCTGGCCACGGGCAGGCCGGTGGTCGCGGTGGCCGTCCGCAACCCCTACGACGTGGCCCAACTGCCGTCGGTGAAGGCCTGTCTGGCGACCTATTGCTGGACCGATGTGGAGATGCGGGCCGCCGCACGGGTGATCGCCGGGCGGGTGTCCCCGCGCGGCCGGCTGCCGGTTCCGGTGCAGCGGGCGGACGATCCGGCGCGGGTGCTGTACCCCGTCGGGCACGGGCTGTCGTACTAGGGCCTGTCGTTCGGATCAGGCCGGCCTGGCCCACGGTGCCTTGTCTGCCGACCCGCCCCGCGACGCGGGCAGGATCCACACGACAGGCCCCAGCCGCGTCCCGCCGGGCGGCCGGGGCCCGGTGGGCCGCGCCCGGCGGCCGTGGACGTGGCGGGCGGCCACGACGGCGGTGTGGTGCCGGTCCGTCGTGGCCGCCCGTCAGGTGTCAGGGGCGCAGCGCCGGTTCGCGCTCCACGTCCCGGACGTCGAGCTTCGCGTCGTGGCGGGCCAGCGGCCTGGCCGCCGACGGGTCCGCCAGGACCGCCGGGGAGGCCACGCCCGCCCACCGCAGGATCCGCGCGGTGGCCAGGGCCTTCTGGTCGGGGACCAGACCCGCCACGTTCGCGCCGTGGTTCATGCCGGGCGCGGTGAAGACGTACGAGTCACGCGCCCCGTGGCCCAGCCGGAACCGCTCCGAACCCCAGGGGTCGTTCTGGCCGTAGACGAAGAGCATGTGCGAGGCGTGGTGGCGGACCCAGGTGTCCACGTCCCGCATCGCCTGCGGCTGGAAGCGCATCGGGATGGAGCGGGGCACGAAGTTGCGCGGCGGCTGGTAGCCGTAGCGGATCAGCTTCCGTTCGATGTACGGGAAGTGGATCGTCGGCGCGCCCAGCTGGGTGCCCGCCTGGTAGTAGTACGGCGTGTACTGCTCCAGGCCCTGGTCGGTGTAGGCGGAGAAACCGGAGATGGTGTCGACCGAGTTCCAGATCTCGTCGTCGGTCGCGGTGGCCGCGTGCGCCGGGACGGTGTCGCAGTCCGCCAGCAGGCTGTACTGCCAGAAGCCCCACACGTAGTCCAGGACGACCGCCTCGTACGCCTTGTCCAGGCTGCCGACGGTGCCGAACGTGTAGCCGTTGTCGGCGGCGTACTGCGCGTACTTCTTCTCCAGCGGCTCGCGGCGCACCAGCGCCTCCCGCTGCACGGCGTTCAGCCGGTCCCGGCACTCCTTGGTGCCGACCCGGGTGAAGAAGCGGTCGTAGGCCGAGTCCTCCTTGTTCACGACGTCGTTGGGGGCCACGTAGGCCACCACACCGTCCATGTCGCGGGGGTAGAAGCGCTCGTAGTAGGTGGCCGTCATGCCGCCCTTGGAGCCGCCCGTGGCCAGCCAGTTGGCGGGGTAGACCGACTTGAGGGCCGTGAAGACGCGGTGCTGGTCGCTCGCGGCCTGCCAGATGTCGAGCTTGGACCAGTCGGCCGGCGCGGGACGGGACGGGGTGAAGAAGCGGTACTCCAGGGAGACCTGGTTGCCGTCCACGATCTGGGTGGGCTCGCGGCGCGAGGGCGTCGTGGAGACGTTGTAGCCGCCGGTGTAGAAGACCGTCGGGCGGCTGGTGTCCTTGTGCAGCACGGTGATGCGCTGCTGGAAGGTCCCCAGCTCCGGATGGCGGTGGTCGATCGGCTGAGTGTAGTTCAGGACGAAGTAGCGGTAGCCGGGGTACGGCTTCTCCTGGATCAGGCTCATGCCCGGTACGGACAGCAGCCGGTCCTTGATGTCGGAGGGCTCGGACTGTGCGGCGGTGGCCGCGCCCGCCGTGCTCAACGTGCCTATGAACACGGTGAGCGACAGCAGCCATCTGAGCACCTTGCGCATGCGCACTCTCCCCTGTGAGACAGATGTGCGCCGGAAGCTATCCCAGCAACTGCCTTCACACCAGGGGGGATTGAGTGTTCTTCAGGATGTGGTCAAGTGGATCAGCACAGGATCCAGCCGGAGCTGACCGCGTAGTGGTCCACCACGCCCTTGATCCACACGCAGCGGTGTCCGGCGTGCACGGTGACCGGGCCCGCGTGGTGCTTGTAGCGGCCCCGGTCCACGACGGGCCGGTTGCCGCGGGCCTGCACGCTGACCGACATGGTGCGGGTCGCCCCGGGGTGCCGGGCGACCGTGACGGCGCAGACGTAGCCGCCGCGCTTGTAGACGTGGGTGACACCGGTGCGGAACGGCAGGGTGCGCACCTCGCGGCCCGCGCAGCCGCCGGCCGTGGCGGCCTGCGCGGTACCGGTCGCCGCGAGCCCGAGCAGTCCGGACGCGGCCAGCGCGGCCGCGCCGAGCGCCAGTCTCCGGCGTATCGCACCCATGTTCATGTCGACCTCCCCGAACACCTGTCCCGCGTTCCCCCGGTCACCGTACTGATGTACGGACGCAGGACATGTGTCGGATGGTTGCACGACCGTCAGCGGGACGCGCCGACCGGCTCCTCCGGCTCGGACTCGCCGATGAAGGTCCGCCACAGTCCGGCGTACCGGCCGTCGCGGGCCAGCAGCTCCTCGTGCGTGCCGTCCTCGACGACCCGGCCGTGGTCCATCACCACCACCCGGTCCGCGCGGGCGGCCGTGGTCAGCCGGTGGGCCACCACCAGCGTCGTACGGCGGCCCGCCAGGCGGTCGGTGGCCAGGTTGACCTGCGCCTCGGTGGCCAGGTCCAGGGCGGCCGTGGCCTCGTCGAGGAGCAGGACGTCGGGGTCGACCAGTTCGGCGCGGGCGAGCGCGATCAGCTGGCGCTGGCCGGCCGACAGGTTCCGGCCGCGCTCGGCGACCTCGTGCAGATAGCCGCCCTCCAGCGTGGCGATCATCTCGTGGGCGCCCACCGCGCGGGCCGCCGCCTCCACCTCGGCATCGGTGGCGTCGGGACGGCCGTAGGCGATGGCGTCGCGGACGGTGCCCGGGAAGAGATACGCCTCCTGCGGCACCACCCCGAGGCGGTGCCGGTACGCGGTGAGGTCCAGGGCGCGCAGGTCGGTGCCGTCGGCCGTGACCCGGCCGGAGGTGGGGTCGTAGAACCGGGCCACCAGCTTCACCAGCGTCGACTTCCCGGCGCCCGTCTCCCCCACGAACGCGACGGTCTGCCCCGCCGGGATCGTCAGGTCGACGCCGGTCAGAGCCTCCTCGCCGTCCCCGTACGCGAAGTGCACGCCCTCGAAGGCGATGTCCCCGCGCAGGGCCGGCACGGCGAGCGGGTCGGCGGCCGCCTCGGTGGACGTCGGCTCGCGCAGCAGCTCCTGGATGCGGCCCAGCGACACGGTGGCCTGCTGGTAGCCGTCGAACACCTGGGAGAGCTGCTGGACGGGGGCGAAGAACAGGTCGATGTAGAGCAGGTACGCGACGAGCGCGCCGGTGGTGAGGGTGGCCGCGTCGACCCGTCCCGCCCCGGCGACCAGCACGGCCGCCGCGGCGACCGAGCTCAGCAGCTGGACGAACGGGAAGTAGACCGAGATCAGCCGCTGGCCGCGGACGCGCGCGCTGCGGTAGCTGTCGCTGCGCTCGGCGAACCGCCGCGCGCCGTCCCGCTCGCGCCGGAAGGCCTGCACGACCAGCAGTCCGGACACCGACTCCTGGAGGTCGGCGTTGACCAGCGACACGCGCTCGCGGGCGAGCTCGTACGCCTTCACGCTCGCCCGGCGGAAGAAGAAGGTGGCGACGATCAGCGGGGGCAGGGTGGCGAAGACGACGAGGGCCAGCTGCAGGTCGATCACCAGCAGGGCGACCATGATGCCGAAGAAGGTGACGACCGAGACGAACGCCGTGACCAGACCGGTCTGGAGGAACGTCGACAGCGCGTCGACGTCCGTCGTCATCCGGGTCATGATCCGGCCGGTCAGCTCGCGCTCGTAGTAGTCGAGGCCGAGCCGCTGGAGCTGGGCGAAGATCTTCAGCCGCAGCGTGTACAGGACGCGCTCGCCGGTCCGGCCGGTGACCCGGGTCTCGCCGATCTGCGCGGCCCACTGGACGACGACGGTCAGCAGGCCGAGCAGCGCGGCCGCCCACACGGCCCCGACGGCCATCCGGGTCACGCCCTGGTCGATGCCGTGCCGGATCAGCACCGGCAGCAGCAGCCCGGCGCCCGCGTCCACGGCGACCAGCAGCAGGCTGACCAGCAGGGGGGTGCGGAAGCCGCGCAGCAGACGGCGCAGGCCGTAGGAGTCCTCCGGGCGGACCGCGCGCCCCTCGTCGACGTCCGGGACGTCGGTGGCCGGGGGCAGCGCCTCGACCTGGGCGAGCAGTTCGGGGGTGGCCGGGGTGCCGCCGAGCGCCCGGTCCTTGGGCTCGCGGTCGCCGGTCCACAACCGCGGGGTGACGCCCCGCTCGGCGTCGAACTCGGCGTCCAGCTCGTCGCGTACGGAGGTGTCCTCCCGCGGCTCGGCCGGGCGCTCGTGGCCCGGGGAGACCCCGCCCAGCTCGTCCGGGTCGGTCAGCAGCCGGCGGTAGAGGGCCGAGCGCTCCTGGAGCTCGTCGTGGGTGCCGATGTCGGCGAGCCGGCCGCCGTCCAGGACGGCTATGCGGTCGGCGAGGTTGAGGGTGGAGCGCCGGTGGGCGATGAGCAGGGTGGTACGGCCCCGCATCACCTGCTGGAGCGCCTCGTGGATCTCGTGCTCGACCCGGGCGTCCACGGCCGAGGTGGCGTCGTCGAGGACGAGCAGGCGGGGGTCGGTGAGCAGGGCGCGGGCGAGCGCGACGCGCTGGCGCTGGCCGCCGGAGAGGGTGAGGCCGTGCTCGCCGACCTTGGTGTCGTAGCCCTCGGGCAGCTCGACGACGAACCGGTGCGCCTGGGCGGCGCGGGCGGCGGCCTCGATCTCCTCCTGGCTCGCGTCCGGGCGGCCGTAGGCGATGTTGGCGCCGACGGTGTCGGAGAAGAGGAAGGAGTCCTCCGGGACCAGTCCGATCGCGGCCCGCAGCGAGTCCAGGGTCAGCTCGCGCACGTCGTGGCCGCCGATCAGGACGGCGCCGTGGGTGACGTCGTAGAAGCGCGGGAGGAGCAGGGAGAGCGTGGACTTGCCCGAGCCGGAGGAGCCGACGACGGCCAGGGTCTCGCCGGGCCGGATCTCCAGGCTGAGCCCGTCGAGGACCTTCGGGCCGTCGGCGTACCCGAAGGACACGTCGTCGAACTCGACGGTCGCGGGCGCGTCGGCGGGCAGTTCCTTCGTGCCCTCCGTCAGCGTCGGCTCGGTGTCGATGAGCTCCAGTACCCGCTCGGTGCCGGCGCGGGCCTGCTGGCCGACCGTGAGGACCACGGCGAGCATCCGGACCGGGCCGACGAGCTGGGCCAGGTAGGTGGAGAAGGCGACGAAGGTGCCGAGGGTGATGTGGCCCCGTACGGCGAGCCAGCCGCCGAGGGCCAGCATGGCGACCTGGCCGAGCGCGGGCACGGCCTGGAGCGCGGGGGTGAACCTGCTGTTCAGGCGGATGGTGCGCAGGCGCCCCGCGAAGAGGCGGCGGCCGACCTCGCGCAGCTTGCCGGTCTCCTGGTCCTCCTGCCCGAAGCCCTTCACCACACGGACGCCGCTGACGGCGCCGTCGACCACGCCCGCGACAGCGGCGGCCTGCGCCTGGGCGTACCAGGTGGCGGGGTGCAGCTTGGACCGGCTCCGTTTGGCGATCCAGCCGAGTGCCGGCGCCACGGCCAGCGCGACCAGGGTCAGCGGCAGCGACAGCCACGCCATGATGATCAGGGAGACCAGGAAGAGCAGGAGGTTCCCGATGGTCATCGGGAGCATGAAGAGCAGGCCCTGGATCAGCTGGAGGTCGCTGGTGGCCCGGCCGACCACCTGCCCGGTGGACAGCTCGTCCTGACGGCGGCCGTCGAGGCGGGTGATCGTGTCGTACATCTCGGTGCGCAGGTCGTACTGCACGTCGAGGGCGAGCCGGCCGCCGTAGAAGCGCCGGACGTACGTGGTGACGTAGACCAGTACGGCCGCGCCTATCAAGGCACCGGCCCAGGGGCCCATGGCACGGCTGTGGTCGCCGATCACGTCGTCGATGATCACCTTGGTGATCAGCGGGACGATCGCGAGGACGGCCATGCCGGCGAGGGACGAGCCCAGGGCGAGGACGACGTCCTTGGGGTACCGCCATGCGTAGGCCGCCAGCCGTCGTGCCCATCCCCGTTGCGCTGCCACGCCGGTGCCTTCCTGTCGACCTGCTCTACCGGAAGGCACCAACGTCGTGAGCGGGCGATTTCATCCCGCCGTAACAATCGCGCGGTCCGGGGCGGCCGGCGCCGTCACGTTCCGTGACGGGTGGGGCGGTCGAGCCGGTGTCCGCAGGCCCGGCGGCGGACCGAGTGGCCGTCGCCGCCGGGTCGCGGCCGGGGCGCCCGGTGTCAGCCCTGGGGCGGGGTGGCGACGAACGCCTCGCTGGGACGGCTGGTCGGGGTGTAGCGCGTGACGCCGGAGGTGGTCGGCACCAGGTCCTTGTGGATGGCCTTGGCCACGTTCTGGATGGTGGTGACGCCGTAGCTCATGGTGCTGTTGTCCTGCGTCAGCACCGAGATCATGTAGTCGTGCCCGGCGCCGTTGAAGGTGCCCAGGCTGTGCACGCGCCAGCCGTGCGTGGAGCGCTGCAGCCAGCCGTTCTTGACGTGCACCGCGACGGAGGACGGCGCCCCGGCGGGCGTGCCCCAGCGCTGCGAGGAGACGACCTGGCCCATCAGCTTCAGGATGTACGCGCGCGCGTTGTCGCTCAGCACGCTGTTCTTGGCGGTGACGAGCTTGAGCAGCTTCTGCTCGTCGGTGACGTTCTCCTGGGTCAGGCCCCAGTAGCCGTTCGCGCCGGGCGTGGTCTTCGTCATGCCGGCGGCGGTCAGGAAGCCCTTGATCTTCGTCATGCCCAGCTGCTTCCACAGCTTGCTGGTCGCGTCGTTGTCGGACTTGGTGATCATCGCCTTGGCGAGCGTGGTCTCGGTGTCCGTCAGGTACCGGTTGTGCTTCTTCGCGTCCCACAGGAGCGTGGCGAGCACGGTGACCTTGACGGTGCTGGCCGAGTCGTAGGCGCTGGTGGCCCGCAGGGTGCACGTGGTCTTCGTGCTGCGGTCGTACAGGCCGACGGCGACCGTTCCCTTGCGGCCCGCAAGGGCGGCGGTGATGTCCTTCTTCAGCTTGTCCGCGAGGCCCGTCTTCGCGGACGTGCAGCTCACCGTGGGCGTGACGGCGGCGGCAGGCGTGGCGGCGGTGACCGCCGGAACGAGCAGCGCGGCGCCGACGGCGGCCGCGAGCGCCCGACCGGATATCCGGTAAGTCATGGAAAGTTCCCCTAAAACGTCTACGGGCGTCCCCCTGAACGCCGTCGAGCGCACCCGTGCGCTGCCTGACTGGACTCGCGAGGGCACGCGAAAGTTGTACACGCTTTCGCCGTGCGGGAGTTCGAGGGGTGGGGGGGTGGGGACGGGGCGAGGCTTCGCTCGTGACGGGACGCCTGTCCGCCTCCTCTCTCCGAGGCCGGCCCGGCACCCGACGCCAGACACACCGGTCTGGGGCCCGGGTCCGCTCATCACACTTCGTCGCTCACACCGGTGAAGACGTTCTGCTCCTCCCATGCCCGGTTAGGGTCTTCGGGCCAGTGAGTCGCACGACGGGGAGCAGAACGGCACCATGGCTGACCAGGGAAGCGCCGGCAGTGGCGAGATAGGGCAAGGAGTTCCACAAGGCCTACGGGCCGAACGTGACGAAGATCGAGAATGCCGCGTCCATCCTGGCCGAGGGTCTCGCCAGCATCCGCGAAGCGATGGTCGACATGGCGGACGGGCACATCGACAACGAGCAGCTCGTCCGCTCGATGTTCAGCAAGGTCCAGGTGCAGGAGCACGGCGAGGCCGGAGGCCACGGCAAGTGAGCGCGGCCGACAAGGCGAAAGAGATCGTCCAGGACCTCACCGGCATGTGGTGGCCCGACGCCGACGAGGACGGGCTGCGGAACGCGGCCAAGGCGTGGCGGGACTTCGCCGACGATCTGGAGGACGTGCTGTCGGCGGCGAACAGGTCGGCCCGCGGCATCATCGAGAACAACAAGGGCGAGGCGATATCGGCCTTCGACGACCCGTACTGGCGTCGCTACTACCACGACGGCCACGGTTGGCTGAAGGACATGGCCGACGGCGCCCCCGACATGGCCAAGGCGCTCGACACTCCGTGAGCCGCACCTTCCGATACCGCTTCCGCAGTCCGCTCGGCGGTCTCGCCGCAGATCTGACCGCCGAGTGGGCCTCGCCGGGCACCGATGACGGTTTCCTCCTGCAGGTGGACCGCAAGGTTCGTCTCGCACCGCCCAGCGGCATGCACTGGCGCGACGTCTCCTGGCTGTCCTTCGGTCTGGCGGCGCACGCGTCCGATCTGATGGCACGGCACACCGAAGGACTCGTGGTGCGCGTCACCGCACTCACCTATCCACTCGCTCACTTCCGGTCGGAAGTGGCAGCCCTGGCCATGGACGGCTGGCTCAGAGAGGAGTTCGGCCTCCCCGAGCGTGGGCTGCGCGTCTCCTTCGACAGCGCGACGGGTGGCTACGCCTTCGAGTGGGGTTCCTACGGTGACCCCTTCGAGGACAACCTCTTGAGGTAGGAACAGGGAGACGGCCAGGAGCCGTCGGCGAAGTGCAGGCGGAAGCGGGCCATCAGCTTTGTCCGGGGCCGGCGTTCGACCCGGGTCACCCAGGCCCGCTGCCCCTCCCACACCGGGGTGCCGTCCAGGGACCGGACCAGGCCCACGCGCTGGTCCGTCACGCGCAGCAGCAGCGCGTGCGCGGCGATGCTGCCGGCCTCGCCGGCCTGCGCGCAGACGGAGTTGACCAGCCGGTTCGCGACCACCGCGCCGACACCGACGCCCTTGGCGGAGACGACGAAGCCGTATGCCAGTAGCCGCTCACCGGGGGCCAGTCGGCTGTGGGCGGAACGCTCACGCAGGGCAGACGTGCCCATGATCATAGGAGCGCCGGCGGCACGGGCTCAATCCAGATGCGTAGGCGCGAACATCCGCAGCACCGCCGGGAGTACGACCACCGACGGGCCCGGGGTGGCGAGGGCCTTCGTCAGGTCCGTCTCCAGGGTTTCCGGGGTGGTGCGGGTGCCCGGGACGCCGAAGGACTCCGCGAGGGCCACGTAGTCGGGGCGGGTGAGTTCCGTCGCCGTCGCCTGGCCGAAGGCGTCCGTCATGTACTCGCGCAGGATGCCGTAGCCGCCGTCGTCGACGATCAGCCAGGTGACCGGCAGGTCGTACTGCTTGGCGGTGGCCAGCTCGGCGATCGAGTACAGGGCCCCGCCGTCGCCGGACACCGCGAGGACCGGGCGGGACGGGTCCGCCGCGGCCGCGCCCAGCGCCGCCGGGAAGCCGTAGCCGAGGCCGCCCGCGCCCTGCGCCGAGTGCATGGTGTTCGCACCCCGCGTGTCGAAGGCCGACCACGCCCAGTACGCCAGGATCGTCATGTCCCAGAAGGACGGGGAGTCGGCCGGCAGGGCGCGGCGCACCGCGGCCAGCACGTCCTGTTCCAGGGTGAGTTCCTGGGCGGCGATGCGGTCAGCGACCCGGGCGAGCAGGTCCCGTACCCGGCCGGCCGCCGTGTCGTCCTCGCGCGGCGACACCGTCTCCAGCAGCGCCTGGAGCGCGAGGCGGGCGTCCGCGTGGATACCGAGGGCGGGGTGGTTGGACTCCAGCTTGCCGAGGTCGGCCTCGATCTGGATCACCCGGCCACGCGGCTTGAACGTGTGGTAGTTCGAGGAGAGTTCACCGAGGCCGGAGCCGACCACCAGCAGGACGTCCGCGTCCTCCAGGAGGTCCGTCGTGTACCGGTCCTCCAGCCAGGACTGCATCGACAGCGGGTGCTGCCAGGGGAACGCGCCCTTGCCGCCGAAGGTGGTCACCACGGGGGCGTCGAGCATCTCGGCCAGCTGCAGCAGCTTCCCCGAGGCGTCCGCGCGTACGACGCCGCCGCCCGCGATGATCGCCGGGCGGGCCGCACGGGACAGCAGGTCCGCCGCCACCGCCGTCAGTTCGGGGCGCGGCACCAGGTCGTCCGGGGTCGCGTCCATCGCCGTCACCACCGGCAGCGTGGTCTCGGCGAGGAGGACGTCCTGCGGGATCTCCACCCACACCGGTCCGTGCGGAGCCGTCAGCGCCGACTTCCAGGCCGCCGCGATCGCGGACGGGATCTGGGACTGGCTGCGGACCGTGTGGACGGACTTGACCACGCCACGGAACGAGGCCGCCTGGTCGGGGAGTTCGTGGAGGTAGCCGTGGCGGCCGCCGCCGAGGCCGGCCGTCGGGATCTGGCTGCTGATCGCCAGGACGGGAGCGGAGGCGGCCGCGGCCTCCTGGAGCGCCGCCAGGGAGGTCAGCGCGCCCGGGCCGGTCGAGAGCAGCAGCGGGGCCGCCTCGCCGGTGATCCGGCCGTACGCGTCGGCGGCGAAGCCCGCGTTGTTCTCCACCCGCAGACCGATGTAGCGCAGGGCGGAGCGGCGCAGGGCGTCGAACATGCCGAGAGCGTGCTGGCCGGGCAGGCCGAAGACGGTGGTCGCGCCGAGCCCGGCCAGGGTTTCCACGACCAGGTCTCCGCCGTTGCGCCCAGGGGGCGGGTTCAGCGCGGTCGAGATCTGTGCCGCCGTCGGGCGGAGAACCAGGTCGTGGTCGTGAGTCACTGCGCTTACGCGTCCTTCCGGGCCGCCGCGATCTGACGGCTCATGATGGTGGTGAGTTCGTACGCGGTGTGCGAGGCCGCGACCGAGGTGATCTCGGCGTGGTCGTACGCCGGCGCGACCTCGACGACGTCGGCCGAGACCAGGTTGCACGAGGCCAGGCCGCGCAGGATCTCCAGCAGCTCGCGGGAGGTCATGCCGCCCGCCTCCGGGGTGCCGGTGCCGGGCGCGTGGGCCGGGTCGAGGCAGTCGATGTCGATGGAGATGTACAGCGGGCGGTCGCCGATGCGCTGGCGGAGCTGGTCGGCCACCTCGTCGGCGCCCCGGCGGTAGACGTCGGCCGAGGTGACGATGCCGAAGCCCATCTTCTCGTCGTCGGTGAGGTCCTGCTTGCCGTACAGCGGGCCGCGGGTGCCGACGTGGGAGAGGGCGGAGGTGTCGAGGATGCCCTCCTCCACCGCACGGCGGAACGGGGTGCCGTGCGTGTACTCGGCGCCGAAGTAGGTGTCCCAGGTGTCCAGGTGGGCGTCGAAGTGGAGCAGGGCGACGGGGCCGTGCTTCTTCGCGACCGAGCGCAGCAGCGGCAGCGCGATGGTGTGGTCGCCGCCGAGGGTCATCAGACGGGCGCCGGTGCCGAGCAGGTCGTCGGCGGCGGCCTCGATGGTGTCGACGGCCTCGTTGATGTTGAACGGGTTCACGGCGATGTCGCCGCCGTCCGCGACCTGCGCGAGGGCGAAGGGGGACGCGTCCTGGGCGGGGTTGTAGGGACGCAGCAGCCGGGACGCCTCACGGATGGCGTTGCCGCCGAAGCGGGCGCCCGGCCGGTACGAGACGCCGGAGTCGAACGGCACGCCCACGACGGCGACGTCGGCGGTGCCGACCTCGTCGAGGCGGGGCAGCCGGGCGAAGGTCGCGGGACCGGCGTACCGCGGGATGCGGGAGGAGTCGACGGGGCCGCGGGGCGTCTCGTTGCTGCTCATGATGAAATGCCTTCTTTCCTGCGCTTCGTCGCGCATGTACTGCTTCTCATACGACTCTACTGGTGAGCCGGGACCGGTTCGGACACGAGTTCGGGGTTCCGCCCGGCCAGGCGCTCGCGCCAGGTGGCGAGGACGGCCGCGTCGGTGGGCTTCGTCGCCAGGGACACGGCGACGTAGACGACGAGGGAGGCCAGCAGGCCGTAGTAGACGGGCTCGTTGGCGAGGATGCCGTAGCCGGCCATCAGGCCGATCACGGCGAGGCCGCCGACGATCACCGAGGCGAGGGCGCCCTGGACGGTGCCGCGCTTCCACAGCAGGCCGCCGAGGATGGGCACGAGCAGGCCGCCGACGAGGAGGTTGTAGGCCACGGTCAGCGCCTCGACCACGTTGTTCAGGGCGATCGCGGTGCCGATCACGCCGATGCCCATGATCAGGATGAAGACGCGGTTGCCCGTGACCTCGTCGTGGGTGTCGTCGGTGCGGCGCACCGCGCCCCGCAGCCGGGACCAGATGTCGTTGTTGGCGACCGTGGCGCAGGCGATCAGGGCGCCGGAGGAGGTGGACATCACGGCGGCGAGGGCGGCGGCCAGCACCAGGCCGCGTACGCCGACGGGCAGTTCGTCCTTGACGATGGTGGCGAAGGCGTCGTCGGGGCTGCCGAGCTTGGGGTAGATCACCTTGGCGGCCGTACCGATCACCGCGCCGGCGAGGGCGTAGACCAGGCAGTAGGTTCCGGCCACGGTGCCGCCCCACTTGGCGGTCCGGTCCCCGCGGGCGGTGAACACGCGCTGCCAGATGTCCTGGCCGATCAGCATGCCGAACGTGTAGATCAGGACGTACGTGAAGATCGTCTCGCCGCCGATGCCCAGCGGGTCGAAGTACGCGGTGGGGAGCTTGGCCTTCATCTCGGAGAAGCCGCCCGCCTTGACCACGGCGATGGGCAGGAGCAGGAGCAGCACGCCGATCGTCTTGACGACGAACTGGACCATGTCGGTCAGCGTGATGGACCACATGCCGCCGAGGGTGGAGTAGGCGACGACGATCGAGCCGCCGAGGATGATCGCGACGGTCCGGTTCATGTCGAACAGGACGTCGAAGATCGTGGCGTAGGCGATGGTGGAGGTCACCGCGAGCATGAGGGTGTACGCCCACATGACCACACCGGAGATCACCCCGGCCCGGCCGCCGTAGCGCAGGTCCAGCATCTCGGAGACGGTGTAGACCTTCAGGCGGGCGATGCGGGCGGAGAAGAACACCGACAGGGCGAGCAGGCCGAGGCCGATCGTGAAGACCATCCAGGCGCCGGAGAGGCCGTACTGGTAGCCGAGGCCCACGCCGCCGATGGTGGACGCGCCGCCGAGGACGATCGCGGCCATGGTGCCCGAGTACATCACGGGGCCGAGGCGCCGGCCGGCGACCAGGAACTCGCTCTTCGACCTGGCGCGGCGCATGCCCCACCAGCCCATGGCCAGCATGCCGGCGAGATAGACGACGATCACTGTGTAGTCGACGGCCATGTGGGGCCCTCCTTCGCGCACTGTCGGTGGCGTGTCGTGCAGAGACGTGGGGATTCCTCGGGAGGGGTCCCTCGGGGAGAGGGCTTCCTCCGGAGCGGGGGTGACGGCAGCGGATCGCGGGGACATCCGCCCGTACCCGCGGCTGCCGTTCCGTGTTGACCCTAGGTGGCCGGAAAGCGACTGCGAAGAGTACGTTTCATCCATATGAACGGGGCGGGATGGAGGAAACGCACATCATGCCGGAGACGATCACCCCAGCCGTCCCACCGACCCCACCGGTCCCGCTCACGGCCCTGCTGGCCCGGGAGGACCTGGGCCTGCGGCAGATCGCGGGGCCGACCGACCCGGACACCGTCGTGCACTGGGCGCACACCTCGGAGATGGCCGACCCGTACCCGTACCTGCTCGGCGGCGAACTGCTGCTGACGGCCGGCGTGCACATCCCGGAGGCGGCCGGCGACGGGACGTACTTCGACGACTACGTGTCCCGGATCGTCGCGGCGGGCGGCGCGGCCCTCGGCTTCGGGCTGGCCCCGGTGCACGACACGGTGCCGCCCGCGCTGGTCGCCGCCTGCGACGGCCACGGCCTGCCGCTGCTGGAGGTCCCGCCGCAGACCACCTTCTCCGGGGTGGCCCGCGCGGTGTGGCAGCTGATGGCACAGGCCCGCCTGGCGGAGCTGCGGCGTGTCACCGAGGCCCAGCAGAGCCTGGCCGCGGCGGCCGCGCGCCCGGACCCCGTCCCCGCCGTCCTGCGGCAGCTGGCCCAGCGCCTGGGCGGCCGCGCGGTGCTGTACGGGCCGGACGGCACGGAGGTCGCGGGGGCGGGCCGGGACGCCGCACGGGAGGTGCGGCCGGCGCTGGCGGAGCTGGCCGGGGTGGTCAGACCGCCGGCCGCGGCGGGCGCGGACCACGCGGCGGGCGGCGGCGCCCCGCCGCCTCCCGGCCGCTGCCGGCGTCCGCCACCGACACCCTCGGCCCGGCCCATCTCGCCGTCTACGCCCTCGGCGCCGGCGAGGGCTTCGTGCTGGGCGTGGCCACCACCCGGCGCGAACCCGGCGACCACACCATCGCCTCCGTGGCCGCCGTCCTGCTGTCCCTGCTGACCGGCGAGCACCAGAGCGGGGCCGGGGCGGCCCGGTCCTCCGCCCTGGTACGGCTGCTGCTGGGGGCCGCGCCGGAGGAGGCGGCGCCCCTGCTGGGCGGGGAGGGCGAGTGGCGGGTCGTGCACGCGCGGCCGGACTCCCAGGCGCCGGACGCCGTGGCCGCCTCCGCCCTCGGCGCCGCCCTGGGCTCGCCCCTGGTCGACCTGGCCCGTGACGTCGTACGCGTGCTGGTGCCGGCCGGGCGGGACCCGGAACCGCAGCCCGGCTGGACGCTCGGGGTGAGCGCCGCGGCGGAGCCGTCCGCGTGGCCGTCCGCCGACACCCAGGCGGCCCGCGCCCTCGCCCGCGCCCGCGCCACCCGCACCCCGCTGGTCCGGCACGCCGCCCGGCCGGTGCTGGAGGACCTGGTGCCACGCGAGGACGCCGAGTCGCACGCCCGTACGCTGCTCGCACCCCTCGCGGGGCAGGCCGCGCTCGCCGAGACCCTGCGCACCTGGCTGTCCCTGCACGGCAGTTGGGACCGCACGGCGGTGGCGCTGGACGTGCACCGCAACACCGTGCGGCAGCGGATCGCCCGCTGCGCCGCCCTGTTGGACACCGATCTGGACGACGCGGACGTCCGCATGGAGTTGTGGTTCGCGCTGCGGCGCGGCTGAGGGCGACGGCCGAGTGACCCCCGTCCCACGGGGCGATATGCCGAGGACGCCCGCGGCGCGCTGCCTCACAATGGGAGGCATGCCGATATCCGGGACACCCAGCCGCGCCCAGCTCGTCGACCACCTGGTGAGGACCCGTATCGCGGGGGACGTCGCCACGCCCCGCGAGAACAACCTCTCCCACTACCGTCAGCTCGCCAACGGTGTCCGCAACTTCTGGCTCGGCCTGGAGCTGGGCGACCGCTGGACGGACGAGCAGGACGTGCTCGCGGTCATGGCCGAACGGGTGGGCGTCAACGACGATCCCGAGTACCGGTACGGGCAGGACACCATCGACCCCGAGCTCACCGTGGACGCGCTGGACCGCATGGCGGCGCGGCTGCGCAAGGCGGCCGAGGGGCAGCAGCGGGTGCTGTTCGCGACCGGCCACCCGGGCGGCCTGCTGGACGTGCACCGGGCGACGGCGGACGCGCTGCGGGCCGCCGGCTGCGAGATCGTGGTCATTCCGGAGGGGCTGCAGACGGACGAGGGGTACGTCATGCAGTTCGCCGACGTCGCGGTGCTGGAGCACGGGGCGACGCTGTGGCACACCCACTCGGGCGAGCCGATGCGGGCCATTCTGACGGGACTTGAGCGCGCCGGGCGTCCGCTGCCGGACCTGGTCGTCGCCGACCACGGCTGGGCGGGGTACGCGGGACAGCACGGCGTGGACTCCGTGGGATACGCCGACTGCAACGACCCGGCGCTGTTCCTCGGTGAGTCCGAGGGCACGGTGCAGGTGGTCGTCCCGCTCGACGACCACGTCGTGAGCCCGCGCCACTACGACCCCATGACGGTGTATCTGCTGGCGGGGGCCGGCCTGGCGTAGGGTCCGCGCGAGCGTCGGCGGACGCGATGGTGCGGCCCCGCGAGGAGGGCCGCACCATCGCCTCAGATCGTGTCGGGGTCAGTGGCCGCCGTGGCCACCGCCACCGTGGCCACCGCCGCCGTAGCCGCCACCACCGTGGTCGCCGCCGTAGCCGCCGCCACCGTGGTCGCCGCCGTAGCCGCCGCCACCGTGGTCGTAGCCACCGTGGTCGCCGCCGTAGCCGCCGTAGTCGTCGTCATCGTCGTCCCACCAGCTGTTGTGGCCGTTGTGGCCGCCCCAGCTGTCGCTGTAGGAGCCGTGGTCGCCGTGATCCGACGCCGAGGCAGTGCCCGCCGCCCCGATCGCGGCCCCACCGGCCAGCAGGATTCCGGCTGCGGACGTCGCGACAAGACGCCTCGTGCGTGTAGCTCGCATGGGAAGTACCTTCCACCGTCTCTCGCACGTCCCCGACGGGAACGCCACGAGGTGGATGGCCGTCACCGCACGGAAAGACGGAAAGAGTGCGGAGCGGTCTTCTGATGTCACCGCTGGCTCATGAGCGGCACCTGGGTCCGGCCGACGCCTGTGACCCCATGCCTCGGGTGTCACGGCTGAGGTCAGAGCTTCCCCGGGACCTCGTCGGCCGTGTGTGCCGTGCACTTGCGGCTTTCACTCGAAGAGCCTAGTACCGCACCCGCCACTCGTCATCTCGGGCGACTAATCGCGCCACAGCTATCTCATGGACCTGACCGGCCTGAGCCGACCTGGGGGAAGACATCAGCAGCTCACACACCGTCTCCGCCGTCGGGGTCGACCTCTACTACGGCAGTCGGCGGGCCGTGGACGGGGCTCATCTCTCCGTCGCGCCCGGCGAGGTCGCGGCGGTCCCAGGTCCTGGCCTGCGCGGCGCTGGGGGTGGGCGCGGTCGCGGCCCTGGGCACCCTGCCGCTGGTGGGACGCCGGATCGATCCGGAACTCATCCGCCGGGACTGAGCCGTCGGCCCGCCCCACGGCCGTCGCGGTCGTGGGGCGGCGGGTGGTGCGCGTCACCTGGGGACGCGCACCACGCCCTCCTGGATCACCGTGATCGCGAGGCGGCCGTCCTGGGTGTGGATGCGGGCCTGGCCGAGGCCGCGGCCGCCGTGCGCGGTGGTCGACTCCTGGTCGTACAGCAGCCATTCGTCGGCGCGGAAGGGGCGGTGGAACCACATCGCGTGGTCCAGGGACGCCCCCACGACGTCGCCGACGGCCCAGCCGCCGCGGCCGTGCGCGAGCAGCACGGAGTCCAGCAGGGTCATGTCGGAGACGTAGGTGGCGAGGACGACGTGCAGCAGGGGGTCGTCGTCGAGTTTGCCGTTGGTGCGGAACCAGACCTGGGAGTGCGGTTCGCGGGGCTCGCCGAAGCGCCCGTACGGCGGCTCGTCCACGTACCGCAGGTCGATCGCCTCGCGGGCCTCCAGGAACCGCTCCACCACGTCGGGCGCGAGATGGTCGTACCCGCGCAGCCGCTCCTGGGAGGTCGGCAGGGTCGCCGGGTCCGGTGCGGGCGGCATCGGCGCCTGGTGGTCGAGGCCCTCCTCGTGGACCTGGAAGGACGCCGACAGGTGGAAGATCGGCTTGCCGTGCTGCACGGCGACCACGCGGCGCGTGGTGAAGGACCGGCCGTCGCGGATCCGGTCGACCGTGTAGACGATCGGCGCGCCCGGATCACCGGGGCGCAGGAAGTACGCGTGCAGGGAGTGCGCGGGCCGGTCCGCGGGGACCGTCCGGCCGGCGGCGACCATGGCCTGCGCCGCCACCTGCCCGCCGAAGACACGGGGGACGACGGCAGCGCGGGACCGGCCGCGGAAGATGTTCTCCTCGATCTGCTCGAGGTCGAGCAGATCGAGGAGATCCTGGAGTGCCTGGCTCATGGCTTGTAGTTGTACCCGCCAGTGATTGCGGGGACCTTACAGACCCATGTCCTTGGCGATGATCGACTTCATGATCTCGCTGGTGCCGCCGTAGATGCGGTTGACGCGGTTGTCGGCGTACAGGCGGGCGATCGGGTACTCGTTCATGTAGCCGTAGCCGCCGTGCAGCTGGAGGCAGCGGTCGATCACGCGGTGGGCGACCTCGGTGCAGAACAGCTTCGCGGAGGCGGCCTCGGCGGGCGTCAGCTCACCGGCGTCCAGGGCCTCCGTGGCGCGGTCGGCGACGGCCTCGGCGGCGTCCACCTCGGCCTGGCAGGCGGCCAGCTCGAACTTGGTGTTCTGGAAGTGGGCGACCGGCTTGCCGAAGACGGTGCGCTCCTGCACGTACTGCTTGGCGAACCGGACGGCGGCCTTGGCCTGCGCGTAGGCGCCGAAGGCGATGCCCCAGCGCTCGGAGGCCAGGTTGTGGCCGAGGTAGGAGAAGCCCTTGTTCTCCTCGCCGAGCAGGTCCTCGACCGGGACCTTGACGTCGACGAACGCCAGCTCGGCGGTGTCGGAGGTCTTCAGGCCGAGCTTGTCGAGCTTGCGGCCGACGGAGTAGCCCTCGGACTTGGTGTCGACGGCGAACAGCGAGATGCCGTGGCGGCGGTCCTCGGCGGTCGGCGCGGCGGTGCGGGCGCAGACGATGACCTTGTCGGCGTGCACACCGCCGGTGATGAAGGTCTTGGCGCCGTTGAGCACGTAGTGCGTGCCGTCCTCGGACAGCTTGGCGGTGGACTTCATGCCCGCGAGGTCGGAACCGGTGCCCGGCTCCGTCATCGCGATCGCCCACATCTCCTCGCCGGTGACGAACTTCGGCAGGAAGCGCTTCTTCTGCTCGTCGGTGGCGAGCATCTTGATGTACGGCAGGGCGAGCAGCACGTGCACGCCGGAGCCGCCGAACTGGACGCCGGCGCGGGCAGTCTCCTCGTAGAGGACGGCCTCGAACTTGTGGCTCTCCATGCCCGCGCCGCCGAACTCCTCGGGCACGTTGATGCCGAAGATGCCGAGCTCGCCGAGCTTGTAGTAGAACTCGCGCGGCGCCTGGCCGGCGGCGAACCACTCGTCGTACACGGGTACGACCTCGGCCTCGATGAAGGCGCGGATGGTCTCCCGGAACGCCTCGTGATCCTCGTTGAACACCGTACGGCGCACGCCGCCCACCTCCACGTACCTCGGCATCGCCATGTCTAAGCGCTTGCTCACTCAACCGTACCGGCGGGTAGGTAACCCCGTCCAGGGGTATCCGTCCGTAACGCTCGTCACGCCCGCCCGAGGGGCGGTCCGAGCCGGATCTCCACGTCCCATGCGAGGTCCTGGCGGTACTCGACGGCCCCCTGCCGGTACCACACGCGATATCCGGACAGATCGCCGCGCACGGGACCGGTCACCCGGACGCGGGCGAGCACATAGGCCCGCGCGGCGGCGTGCGGCGGTACCCGGACGGGCCGCTCGGGACCGACCCGGACGGGGCCGTCCTCGTTCAGCGTCTCGTCGTCGGCGACGACGAGGCCGTAGCCGCCCATCTGCCCGAGGGTCACGACTCCGTAGCGCAGCACCTCGAGGCCGGCCGGTACCCGGAGCCACCGGGTGCGCAGCAGCGTGAGCGACTCGTCGCCGGTGCCGGTCTGCAAGGGCAGGCTCACCCAGTACTCGTCGCCCGTGCGCGCGTGGTCGAAGCCGAGGAGACCGCCCGTCCCGGCGAGCGCGCGCCCCTGCGCGTAGCCACCGGCCCGGTCACCCCCGGCGGCGGCCGTCAGCGCCCCGGCCACGGCGAGCGCGGCGGCAGCTCGCAGCACTCTCGTCCACGTCGCTCTTCCGGCCGTGTCGGTCAGCACGGCTCCCCCCTTCGTCGGGTGCGCCCTCGTGCGGCACAGGGGGGAATTCGATCATGGCCATGACCTGCGAGGACAGCCGGCCCGGCAACCGCTTCCCCGGCTACTGCTCCCCGGCCGCCGCGAACGCGCCGCGCGCCATCCGGTGCAGCAGCGCCCCCATGGCCCCGCGGCCGGGCAGGGTGCCGGCGCGGCCCAGGTGGGGCGTGGAGTTCAGCAGGCCGAAGACGGAGTGGACGGCCGAGCGGGCCGACGGCTCGGTCAGGGCCGGGTAGACCTCGCGGACCACCTCCACCCACAGCTCGACGTACTGCCGCTGGAGCTGCCGCACCAGCTTGCGGTCGCTGTCGCGCAGGCGGTCCAGCTCGCGGTCGTGCAGGGTGATCAGCGGGCGGTCGTCGAGGGCGAAGTCGATGTGGCCCTCGATGAGCGAGTCCAGGACCTCGGGGGCGCCGGTGGCCCCGTCGGCCTCCGCCAGACGGCGCTTGGCGCCCGTGAGCAGCTGGCCGCTGATGCCGACCAGCAGCTCGGCGAGCATCGCGTCCTTGCCCGGGAAGTGCCGGTACAGACCGGGGCCGCTGATGCCGACCGCCGCGCCTATCTCGTCGACACCGACGCCGTGGAAACCACGCTCGGCGAAGAGCCGGGCGGCCTCTTTGAGGATCTGCTCACGGCGGGTCGGCGCGTCGGTTCTGGTGACCATGCAGGCAATTCTAGACAGGGAGGTTAGCGGTCGTTAACCTGAAGGAAATGGTTAACGCTCATTAACAGGTTCGACCACCGGGTGAGGGGACCGCAGGATGCAGGAGGCACCGGAGCTTCGGAGCGCGGCAGATCCCGCGTCGGAGGCCTGGCGGGCCAACGAACAGGGCCATCTCGCGCTCGTCGAGGAGCTGCGCGGCAAGCTGGCCGCCGCGGCGCTCGGCGGCGGCGAGAAGGCCCGGGCCAGGCACACCGCGCGCGGCAAGCTGCTGCCGAGGGACAGGGTGGACACGCTGCTCGACCCGGGCTCGCCCTTCCTGGAGCTGGCCCCCCTCGCGGCCGACGGGATGTACGAGGGACAGGCCCCGGCCGCCGGCGTGATCGCCGGGATCGGCCGGGTCAGCGGGCGCGCGTGCGTGATCGTCGCGAACGACGCCACCGTCAAGGGCGGCACCTACTACCCGATGACCGTGAAGAAGCACCTGCGCGCGCAGGAGGTGGCCCTGGAGAACCGGCTGCCGTGCGTCTACCTGGTCGACTCCGGCGGCGCCTTCCTGCCGATGCAGGACGAGGTGTTCCCGGACCGCGACCACTTCGGGCGCATCTTCTACAACCAGGCCCGGATGTCCGGCGCCGGGATCCCGCAGATCGCGGCCGTGCTCGGCTCGTGCACGGCCGGCGGCGCGTACGTCCCGGCGATGAGCGACGAGGCCGTGATCGTCCGCAACCAGGGCACGATCTTCCTCGGCGGTCCCCCCCTGGTGAAGGCGGCCACCGGCGAGGTCGTGACGGCGGAGGAGCTGGGCGGCGGCGAGGTCCACTCCCGGGTCTCCGGGGTCACGGACCACCTCGCCGAGGACGACGCGCACGCCCTGCGGATCGTGCGCGACATCGTCGCCACGCTGCCGGCCCGGCAGTCCCTGCCCTGGGAGGTCCAGCCGGCCGTCGAGCCGAAGGTCGACCCCTACGGCCTCTACGGCGCCGTCCCCGTCGACTCCCGCACCCCCTACGACGTGCGCGAGGTCATCGCGCGCGTGGTGGACGGCTCCCGGTTCGCGGAGTTCAAGAGCGAGTTCGGGCAGACCCTGGTCACCGGCTTCGCCCGGATCCACGGCCACCCGGTGGGGATCGTCGCCAACAACGGCATCCTGTTCTCCGAGTCCGCCCAGAAGGGCGCCCACTTCATCGAGCTGTGCGACCAGCGCGGCATCCCGCTGGTGTTCCTGCAGAACATCTCCGGCTTCATGGTCGGCAAGGACTACGAGGCGGGCGGCATCGCCAAGCACGGCGCCAAGATGGTGACGGCCGTCGCCTGCACGCGTGTGCCCAAACTGACCGTGGTGGTCGGCGGTTCGTACGGCGCGGGCAACTACTCGATGTGCGGCCGGGCCTACTCCCCCCGCTTCCTGTGGATGTGGCCCAACGCCAAGATCTCCGTCATGGGCGGCGAGCAGGCCGCCAGCGTCCTCGCCACGGTCAAGCGGGACCAGCTGGAGGCGCGCGGGGAGGACTGGCCGGCCGGCGCCGAAGAGGACTTCAAGGCGCCGATCCGCGCCCAGTACGAGCGCCAGGGCAACGCCTACTACGCCACCGCCCGCCTGTGGGACGACGGCGTGATCGACCCGCTTCAGACCCGTCAGGTGCTGGGACTCGCCCTGACGGCCTGCGCCAACGCGCCACTGGGAGACCCCCAGTTCGGCGTCTTCCGGATGTGAGGAGGGGAACCGTGTTCGACACAGTGCTGGTGGCCAACCGGGGCGAGATCGCCGTACGCGTCATCCGTACGCTCCGCTCCCTGGGCGTGCGCTCGGTGGCGGTCTTCTCCGACGCGGACGCCGACGCGCGGCACGTGCGCGAGGCCGACACCGCGGTACGGATCGGTCCGGCGCCCGCGGGCGAGAGCTATCTGTCGGTGGAGCGGCTGCTGGAGGCCGCCGCCCGCACCGGCGCCCAGGCCGTCCACCCCGGGTACGGCTTCCTCGCCGAGAACGCGGGCTTCGCGCGCGCGTGCGAGGAGGCGGGGCTGGTCTTCATCGGCCCGCCGGCCGACGCGATCGCGCTCATGGGCGACAAGATCCGGGCCAAGGAGACCGTGCAGAAGGCCGGGGTCCCGGTCGTGCCGGGTTCGAGCGGCAGCGGGCTGTCGGACGGCGAACTCGCCGCGGCCGCCCGGGACATCGGCGTGCCGGTGCTCCTGAAGCCGTCCGCGGGCGGTGGCGGCAAGGGCATGCGCCTGGTGCGCGAGGTGAGCGCGCTGGAGGAGGAGATCGCCGCCGCCCGCCGTGAGGCCCGCGCCTCCTTCGGCGACGACACCCTGCTGGTGGAGCGGTGGATCGACCGGCCCCGGCACATCGAGATCCAGGTGCTGGCCGACGGCCACGGGAACGTGGTCCACCTCGGCGAGCGCGAGTGCTCCCTGCAACGGCGCCACCAGAAGATCATCGAGGAGGCGCCCAGTGTGCTCCTCGACGAGGCCACGCGCGCGGCGATGGGCGAGGCGGCGGTGCAGGCGGCCCGCTCGTGCGGGTACCGCGGTGCGGGCACGGTGGAGTTCATCGTGCCCGGCGGCGACCCCTCGCAGTACTACTTCATGGAGATGAACACCCGTCTCCAGGTGGAGCACCCCGTCACCGAACTCGTCACCGGGCTGGACCTGGTGGAGTGGCAGCTGCGGGTGGCGGCCGGCGAGACGCTGGGCTTCGCGCAGGAAGACGTCACGCTGACCGGGCACGCGGTCGAGGCCCGGATCTGCGCCGAGGACCCGGCGCGCGGCTTCCTCCCTTCGGGTGGCACGGTGCTGCTGCTCGACGAGCCGCGGGGGGACGGCGTCCGCACCGACTCCGGCCTCAGCGAGGGCACGGAGGTCGGCAGCCTGTACGACCCGATGCTCTCCAAGGTCATCGCACACGGCCCCGACCGCGAGACGGCCCTGCGCAAGCTGCGGGCGGCCCTGTCCGGGACGGTCACCCTGGGCGTGCAGACCAACGCGGGCTTCCTGCGCCGCCTGCTGGCGCACCCGGCGGTGGTGGCGGGCGAGCTGGACACCGGACTGGTGGAGCGCGAGGTGGACGGGCTCGTCCCGGACGGGGTGCCGGCGGAGGTGTACGCGGCGGCGGCGCTGCTGCGCCATGCCGCGCTCGCTCCCGCCGGCGGCTCCGGCTGGACCGACCCGTTCGCCGCGGCCGACGGCTGGCGCCTCGGCGGCGAGGCGGCCTGGACACCGCACCACCTGCGGGTACCGGGCCAGGAGGCCGTGACCGTCCGCGTGCGCAGCACGCCGGACGGCGGCACGGAACTGCTGCTCCCCGGGGCGGACCAGCCGCTATGCGGGTCCGGCGGCACGACCGTGTCGTCCGGCGCCGGGCGCCGCTTCACCTTCCGGCTCGACGGCCTCACCCACACCTTCGCCGTGCTGCCGGACGGCAGCTGGCTGGGCCGCGACGGCGACACCTGGCAGGTGCGCGACCACGATCCGGTGGCCGAGTCCCTCACCCGGTCCGCGCACGCGGGCGCCGACTCGCTGACCGCGCCGATGCCCGGCACGGTGACCGTGGTGAAGGTGGCGGTCGGCGACGAGGTGACCGCGGGCCAGAGCCTGCTGGTGGTCGAGGCGATGAAGATGGAGCACGTCATCTCCGCCCCGCACGCCGGCACGGTCGCCGAACTGGACGTGACCCCGGGATCGACGGTCGCCATGGACCAGGTGCTGGCCGTGATCGCGCCCACGGAGGAGGCGGAATGAGCGCCGAGCCGCTGCCCATGGTCGTACCGGCCCAGGACCTGCCCGCGCGGGTGCGGATCCACGAGGTCGGCGCCCGCGACGGGCTGCAGAACGAGAAGACGGCCGTGCCGACCGAGGTCAAGGCGGAGTTCGTCCGCCGGCTCGCCGACGCGGGCCTGACGACGATCGAGGCGACCAGCTTCGTGCACCCCAAGTGGGTGCCCCAGCTCGCCGACGCCGAGCAGCTGTTCCCGATGCTCGGCGGTCTGCCCGGGGTGGACCTGCCGGTGCTGGTCCCCAACCAGCGCGGCCTGGACCGGGCGCTGGCCCTCGGCGCCGAGCGCGTGGCCGTGTTCGCCAGCGCGACCGAGTCCTTCGCCAAGGCCAACCTCAACCGCACGCTGGACGAGTCGCTGGCCGTGTTCGAACCGGTGGTGCGCCACGCGAAGGACGCGGGCCTGCACGTGCGCGGTTACGTGTCGATGTGCTTCGGCGACCCGTGGGAGGGTCCGGTCCCCCTGCACCAGGTGGCCCGCGTCTGCACGGCGCTGCGCGACATGGGCTGCGACGAGCTGAGCCTCGGCGACACGATCGGCGTCGCCACCCCGGGCCATGTGCTCGAACTCCTCAGCCTCCTCAACGAGCTGGGTGTGCCGACGAACGTCATCGGCGTGCACTTCCACGACACCTACGGCCAGGCGCTGTCGAACACGCTGGCCGCGTTGCAGCACGGCGTCACCACCGTGGACGCCTCCGCGGGCGGCCTAGGCGGCTGCCCCTACGCCCGGTCCGCCACCGGCAACCTCGCCACCGAGGACCTCGTGTGGATGCTGCACGGCCTCGGCATCGAGACCGGGGTCGACCTCGGCCGTCTGACCGCCACCAGCGTGTGGATGGCCGAACAGCTGGGCCGGCCAAGCCCGTCCCGTACCGTCCGCGCTCTCTCCCACAAGGACCAGTGATCAGCATGGACCACCGCCTCAGCCCCGAGCTGGAGGAACTCCGCCGTACGGTCGAGGAGTTCGCGCACGACGTCGTGGCGCCGAAGATCGGCGACTTCTACGAGCGACACGAGTTCCCGTACGAGATCGTCCGCGAGATGGGCCGCATGGGCCTGTTCGGGCTGCCGTTCCCCGAGGAGTACGGCGGGATGGGCGGCGACTACCTCGCCCTCGGCATCGCCCTGGAGGAACTGGCCCGGGTGGACTCCTCCGTGGCCATCACCCTGGAGGCCGGTGTCTCACTGGGCGCGATGCCGCTGCACCTGTTCGGCACCGAGGAGCAGAAGCGCGAGTGGCTGCCCCGCCTGTGCGCGGGCGAGATGCTCGGCGCGTTCGGCCTGACGGAACCGGACGGCGGCAGCGACGCGGGCGCCACCCGGACGACCGCCCGGCTGGACCCGGACACGGACGAATGGGTGATCAACGGCAGCAAGTGCTTCATCACCAACTCCGGTACGGACATCACCGGTCTGGTGACGGTCACGGCGGTCACCGGCCGCAAGCCGGACGGCAGGCCGCGGATCTCGGCGATCATCGTGCCCTCCGGCACTCCGGGCTTCACGGTGGCCGCGCCCTACTCGAAGGTGGGCTGGAACGCCTCGGACACCCGCGAGCTGTCGTTCCAGGACGTCCGGGTGCCCGCCGCCAACCTGCTCGGCGAGGAGGGCCGCGGCTACGCCCAGTTCCTGCGCATCCTGGACGAGGGCCGCATCGCGATCGCGGCGCTCGCCACCGGTCTGGCACAGGGCTGTGTGGACGAGTCGGTGAAGTACGCGAAGGAGCGGCACGCCTTCGGCCGGCCGATCGGCGCCAACCAGGCCGTTCAGTTCAAGATCGCCGACATGGAGATGAAGGCCCACACGGCCCGTCTGGCATGGCGGGACGCGGCCTCGCGGCTGGTCGTCGGCGAGCCGTTCAAGAAGGAGGCGGCGGTGGCCAAGCTGTACTCCTCGACGGTCGCCGTCGACAACGCCCGTGACGCCACGCAGATCCACGGCGGTTATGGCTTCATGAACGACTATCCGGTGGCCCGCATGTGGCGCGACTCCAAGATCCTGGAGATCGGCGAGGGCACGAGCGAGGTGCAGCGCATGCTGATCGCGCGGGAGCTGGGCCTGGCGGGCTAGCACCGGGACAGGCGGTGGGGCGCACCGGCCCCTGGACATCGAGTGAGGTTAGGCTAACCTGACCTTCGAACCAGTCCGGTGGGCGCCCCACCCTGTTCCGAAAGCAGCCGAGCCATGCCCAACGTCCGTACGACGTCGTCCCCTTCCCGTCGCGGTCTGCTCGCCGCCGGCGGCGCCCTCGCTCTCGGCGCCGCACTCGCCGCCTGCGGGGACGACAAGGGCAAGGACGCGGGCTCCGGCAAGGGGACGACGGCCGCCAAGTCCGGCCCCTGGTCCTTCACGGACGACCGCAAGAAGACCGTGAAGCTGGACAAGGTCCCCGCGAACATCGTCGCCTTCACCGGTGTCGGTGCCGCGCTGTACGACTACGGCGTGCAGGTCAAGGGCGTGTTCGGCCCGACGAAGACCGCGGACGGCAAGCCCGACGTCCAGGCCGGCGACATGGACGTCAGCAAGGTGACGGTCCTCGGCAACACCTGGGGCCAGTTCAAGATCGAGAAGTACGCGGCCCTCGCGCCGGACGTGCTGATCTCCACGATGTTCGACGACGCCGGCACGCTCTGGTACGTGCCGGACGAGTCGAAGGACAAGATCGCCCAGCTGGCCCCGAGCGTCGGCATCTCCGTCTACGACCGTCAGCTCCCGCAGTCGCTGCAGCGCATGTGGCAACTGGCCGAGTCGCTCGGCGGCGACATGAGGGCCGCCAAGGTGACGGCCGCCAAGAAGCGCTTCGAGGAGGCCGCCGCCCGCCTGCGCGCCGCGGCCAGGGCCAAGCCCGGGATCAAGGTCATGGCCGGCTCCGCGAGCGACCAGCTCTTCTACGTCTCCGGCACCAACCTCTCCGTCGACCTGGAGTACTTCAAGGCCCTCGGCGTGAACTTCGTCGAGCCCCCGGAGAGCGCCAAGGCCAAGGGCGGCGGCTGGTACGAGTCGCTCAGCTGGGAGAACGTCGACAAGTACCAGGCCGACATCATCATGATGGACGACCGCTCCTCGACCATCCAGCCCGCCGACATCACCAAGGCGACCTGGAAGAAGCTCCCCGCGGTCAAGGCCGGCCAGGTCATCTCCCGCTCCCCCGAGCCGATCCTGTCCTACGACAAGTGCGTCCCGCTCCTGACGACCCTGGCCGAGGCGCTGGAGAAGGCCGAGAAGGTCGCCTGACGCCCTCGGGTGCCACCCCTGACAAAGCCCTGAATCCCACGCTCAGGAGCCACACATGACGACGGCCGTAGCCGCCCCGTTCCGTTTCTTCTCCCTCCAGGTCGTACGGACGAGGCGGCTCGGCCCGTCTCTGGTCCGGGTCACCTTCGCCGGCGCCGACCTGCACGCCTTCCACTCCGACGGGCGGGACCAGTCCCTGTCCCTGTTCCTGCCGCACCCCGGGCAGAGCGACCCCGTGGTCCCGCTGGAGCTGGGCGACGGCTGGTGGCAGGGCTGGCGCGAACTGCCCGACGACGTACGGGCGGTCATGCGCTCGTACACCCTGCGCGCGCTGCGGCGGGACGCCGACGGCGGCACCCGCGAGATCGACATCGACTTCGCACTGCACGGTGTCGAGCCCGGCGCGGCCACCCCCGCGGGCCCCGCCTCCCGCTGGGCCTCCCGCGCCGCGGCCGGGGACCGGGTCCTGCTGCTCGGGCCGGCCGTCGCCGACAACCGCGCGATCCGCTTCCGCCCGCCCGGGGACACGGACCTCGTGGTGCTGTGGGGCGACGAGACCGCCGTTCCCGCGGCCACCGCGATCCTCGAGTCCCTGCCGGCCGGCACCCGGGTGCGCGCCTGGCTGGAGGTGCCGCACGCCGGTGACATCCAGGACGTGGTGACGCGGGCGGACGCGGAGCTCACGTGGCTCGTACGGCACGACAGCTCCCCCATGGCCGTCGACGCCGTACGAGCCGCCCGGCTCCCCCTCGCCGAGCGGCCGTACGTCTGGATCGCCGGTGAGTCCGGGCACGTGAAGGCGGTGCGCCGGCACTTCGTCGGTGAGCGCGGGATCGACCGGCGCCGGGTGACGTTCGTCGGCTACTGGCGCCAGGGCCTGACGGAGGAACAGCTCCGCGCCGCGGAGTAGCCCCGCCCCGACGTGACGCCGGTCACCGGAGAGGTGTGTTTCGGAGCAAGCAACTTAGGTTAGGCTTACCTAAGTTGGAGACGCGATCACCGGCTTCCCCGTTCCCCGCACGGACAGTCCCCTCGGAGGACCCCCACATGCGCTCGCACCTGCTCAATGGCCTCACCGCGGAGCACTACCGCCGCTCCGTGACCGAAGGAGTCGAGCGGGTGGCGGCCAAACTCGCCACCACCGACCGTCCGTTCACCGGCATCCTGGTGGACGCCCTCGCCCCCGACATCGACGCGATCGACCTGGACCGGCCGCTGGGTGACACCACGGCCGTCCTGGACGAGCTGGAGAACGTCTACCTGCGGGACGCGGTCTGGTTCCACCACCCCCGCTACCTGGCCCACCTCAACTGCCCGGTCGTCATCCCCGCGGTGCTCGGCGAGGCCGTGCTGTCCGCCGTCAACTCCTCCCTGGACACCTGGGACCAGTCGGCCGGCGGCACCCTGATCGAGCGCAGGCTCGTCGACTGGACGGCCACCCGCATCGGCCTCGGCCCGGCCGCGGACGGCGTGTTCACCTCCGGCGGGACGCAGTCCAACCTCCAGGCGCTGCTGCTGGCACGGGAGGAGGCCAAGAGCCAGGATCTCGGCCGGCTGCGCGTCTTCGCCTCCGAGGTCAGCCATTTCAGCGTGAAGAAGTCCGCCAAACTCCTCGGCCTCGGCCCGGACGCCGTCGTCGTCGTGCCCGTCGACCACGACAAGCGCATGCAGACGGTCGCCCTCGCCCGCGAGCTGGAGCGCTGCGCGGCGGACGGCCTGGTCCCCATGGCCGTCGTCGCCACCGCCGGCACCACCGACTTCGGCTCCATCGACCCGCTGCCCGAGATCGCCGAGCTGTGCGCCCAGTACGGCGTGTGGATGCACGTGGACGCCGCCTACGGCTGCGGCCTGCTCGCCTCGCTGAAGTACCGCGACCGCATCGACGGCATCGAGCGCGCCGACTCGGTCACCGTCGACTACCACAAGTCCTTCTTCCAGCCGGTGAGTTCGTCCGCCGTGCTGGTCCGGGACGCGGCCACCCTGCGGCACGCCACCTACCACGCCGAGTACCTCAACCCGCGCCGCATGGTGCAGGAACGTATTCCCAACCAGGTCGACAAGTCCCTGCAGACCACCCGCCGCTTCGACGCCCTCAAGCTGTGGCTGACGCTGCGCACGATGGGCGCCGACGGCATCGGGCAGCTCTTCGACGAGGTGTGCGACCTCGCGCGGGAGGGCTGGACGCTGCTGGCCGGCGACCCCCGCTACGACGTGGTCGTCGAGCCCTCGCTGTCCACCCTCGTCTTCCGCTACGTCCCGGCGGCCGTCACCGACCCCGCCGAGATCGACCGGGCCAACCTGTACGCCCGCAAGGCCCTGTTCGCCTCCGGTGACGCCGTCGTCGCGGGCACCAAGGTCGGCGGCCGCCACTACCTGAAGTTCACCCTGCTCAACCCCGAGACGACGACGGCCGACATCGCCGCCGTCCTTGACCTGATCGCCGGCCATGCCGAGCAGTACCTGGGAGAGTCCCTTGACCGCGCGTCCTGAAGCCCACAGCAAGACCTACGACTTCGTGGGGATCGGGCTCGGCCCCTTCAACCTCGGCCTCGCCTGCCTGACCGAGCCGATCGCCGAGCTGGACGGCGTCTTCCTGGAGTCCAAGCCGGACTTCGAGTGGCACGCGGGCATGTTCCTCGACGGCGCCCACCTGCAGACCCCGTTCATGTCCGACCTGGTCACCCTCGCCGACCCGACCTCGCCGTACTCCTTCCTCAGCTACCTGAAGGAGAAGGGCAGACTGTACTCGTTCTACATCCGCGAGAACTTCTACCCCCTGCGGGTCGAGTACGACGACTACTGCCGCTGGGCGGCGAACAAGCTGAGCAGCGTCCGCTTCGGCACCACGGTCACCGAGGTGACGTACGAGGACGACCGGTACGCCGTGCGGACCGCGGCCGGCGACACCTACCGCACCCGCCACCTGGTCCTCGGCACCGGGACGACGCCCTACGTCCCCGAGGCGTGCCGCGATCTCGGCGGCGACTTCCTGCACAACGCGCAGTACATGCACCGCAAGGCGGAGCTCCAGGCGAAGAAGTCCATCACCGTCGTCGGCAGCGGCCAGAGCGCGGCGGAGATCTACTACGAGCTGCTCTCCGAGATCGACGCGCACGGCTACCGGCTCAACTGGGTG
Source organism: Streptomyces albidicamelliae (assembly GCF_025642175.1). Lineage (NCBI taxonomy): Bacteria > Bacillati > Actinomycetota > Actinomycetes > Kitasatosporales > Streptomycetaceae > Streptomyces > Streptomyces albidicamelliae. Next base: position 3,326,810 of record NZ_CP106795.1, read on the forward strand.
ACCCGCTCCCCGCGGTTCTTCCCGCTGGAGTACACCAAGCTGACGCTGGAGATGACCTCCCCGGACTACATCGACTACTTCCGCGCGCTGCCCGAGGAGACCCGCTACCGGCTGGAGAAGCAGCAGAAGGGCCTGTTCAAGGGCATCAACTCGGACCTCATCGACGCGATCTACGACCTGCTCTACCAGAAGCACGTCGAGAGCGGCGACCGCCCGGTGCCCACCCGTCTGATCACCAACTCCTCGCTGGTCACCGCGTCCTACGCCGACGGTGCGTACTCCCTCGGCTTCCACCAGGACGAGCAGGGCAAGGACTTCGGGATCGACACGGAGGGCCTGCTGCTGGCCACCGGCTACCACTACGAGCCGCCGGCCTTCCTCGCGCCCGTCCGCGACCGGCTGCGCCTCGACGGCCACGGCCGCTTCGACGTCGCCCGCAACTACTCCATCGACACCACCGGCCGCGGGGTCTTCCTGCAGAACGCCGGCGTCCACACGCACAGCATCACCAGCCCCGACCTGGGCATGGGCGCGTACCGGAACGCGTACATCATCCGCGAGCTGCTCGGCAGCGAGTACTACCCGGTCGAGAAGTCCATCGCCTTCCAGGAGTTCGCCGTATGACCACGAAGGACCTGCCCTTCACCGTCCGTCCCCTCGACCCGCTGAAGGACGCCGAGCTGCTGCACGGCTGGGTGACCCACCCCAAGTCGGCGTTCTGGATGATGCAGGACGCGAGGCTGGAGGACGTCGAGCGGGCCTACATGGAGATCGCGGCCGACGAGCACCACCACGCCTTCCTCGGCCTGCACGAGGACCAGCCCGCCTTCCTGATGGAGAAGTACGACCCCGCCCACCGGGAGCTGGTCGGGCTGTACGAGCCCGAGCCCGGCGACGTCGGCATGCACTTCCTGGTCGCGCCGACCGACACCCCCGTGCACGGGTTCACCCGGGCCGTCATCACCGCCGTGATGGCGTTCCTGTTCGAGGACCCGGCGACCCGGCGGGTCGTGGTCGAGCCGGACGTGCGCAACACGGCCGTGCACGCCCTGAACGCCGCCGTCGGGTTCGTGCCCGAACGGGAGATCCGCAAGCCGGAGAAGCAGGCGCTGCTGAGCTTCTGCACCCGGGAGCAGTTCACGAAGGCGGTGGCCGCGTGAGTCTCGCCGACACCGTGGCCCACCTCTCCCCCGAACGCTGGGAGACCGCCGGCCGCCTCCTGATCCGCAAGGCCCTCGCCGAGTTCGCGCACGAGCGTCTGATCACACCGGAACCCGAGGACGGCGGGTACGTCGTCCGCAGCGACGACGGGCTCACCGCCTACCGGTTCACCGCCGTCCGCCGGGCCCTCGACCACTGGCAGATCGACGCCCCGTCCATCACCCGACACCACGACGGCGTCGAGGTCCCGCTCGCGCCGCTGGACTTCTTCATCGAGCTGAAGGAGTCCCTGGGACTGAGCGACGAGATCCTGCCGGTGTACCTGGAGGAGATCTCCTCCACCCTCTCCAGTACCTGCTACAAGCTCACCAAGCCGGAGGTTACCTCCGCCGAGCTGGCCCGCGGCGGCTTCCAGGACATCGAGACCGGGATGACCGAGGGGCACCCCTGCTTCGTCGCGAACAACGGACGGCTCGGCTTCGGCGTCCACGAGTACCTGTCCTACGCCCCGGAGACCGCGAGCCCCGTCCGGCTGGTGTGGCTGGCCGCGCACCGCTCCCGGGCCGCGTTCACGGCGGGCGTCGGGATCGAGTACGAGGACTTCGTCCGGCAGGAGCTGGGCGAGGCGACCGTCGGGAGGTTCCACGGGAAGCTGGCCGGCCTGGGCCTCGACCCCGCCGACTACCTCCTCATCCCCGTCCACCCCTGGCAGTGGTGGAACAAGCTCTCCGTCACCTTCGCCGCCGAGGTGGCCCGCCGTCACCTGGTGTGCCTCGGCGAGGGCGACGACGAGTACCTGGCCCAGCAGTCCATCCGGACCTTCTTCAACACCAGCGACCCGCGCAAGCACTATGTGAAGACGGCCCTGTCGGTCCTCAACATGGGCTTCATGCGCGGCCTCTCGGCCGCCTACATGGAGGCGACGCCGGCGATCAACGACTGGCTGGCCCAGCTGATCGAGAACGATCCGGTGCTGAAGTCGACCGGTCTGTCGATCATCCGCGAGCGGGCGGCCGTCGGCTACCGGCACCTGGAGTACGAGCGCGCCACGGACCGCTACTCGCCGTACCGCAAGATGCTCGCCGCGCTGTGGCGGGAGAGCCCCGTGCCCTCGCTCCGGGACGGCGAGTCCCTCGCGACCATGGCCTCCCTGCTGCACGTCGACCACGAGGGCGCCTCCTTCGCGGGCGCCCTGATCGAGCGGTCGGGCCTGGCCCCCGCGGAGTGGCTGCGGCAGTACCTGCGGGCCTACTACACGCCGCTGCTGCACAGCTTCTACGCCTACGACCTGGTGTACATGCCGCACGGCGAGAACGTCATCCTGGTGCTGGCGGACGGGGTCGTGCGGCGAGCGGTCTACAAGGACATCGCCGAGGAGATCGCGGTGATGGACCCGGACGCCGTCCTGCCGCCCGAGGTCCGCAGGATCCGCATCGAGGTCCCGGACGACACCAAGCTGCTGTCGATCTTCACGGACGTCTTCGACTGCTTCTTCCGGTTCCTCGCCGCCCACCTCGCCGCCGAGGGCGTCCTGGAGGAGGACGGCTTCTGGCGCACGGTCGCCGAGGTCACCCGCGAGTACCAGGAGTCGAACCCCGAACTCGCCGACAGATTCCGGCAGTACGACATGTTCGCCCCCGAGTTCGCGCTGTCCTGTCTCAACCGGCTCCAGCTGCGCGACAACCGGCAGATGGTGGACCTCGCCGATCCGTCCGGTGCGCTCCAGCTGGTGGGCACCCTCGAGAACCCGCTGGCAGGCCGCTGACGGCCCACCGGCGGACGGGCACCCCGGAGTACGGTCCTCCGGGGTGCCCGTCGTCCCGCCGGGGCGGTCAGCGCTTCGGCCAGGGGACCTGCGGCGACCGGTAGTAGTGGATGCCGAGGGCGTCCCAGCGCGGTCCCTGGGCGGCCAGCCGCACCTTGTAGCCGCTCCAGCCGTGGGTGGCCGCCGGCGACCAGCCCAGTTCGGCCGCGCCCGCCAGCCGCGGGAACGCCAGGTACTCGAGGTCGGCGGACGTCTTCACGGTCTCCGTCCACAGGGGTGCCTCGACGCCCCGGATCGCGGACGCGGGGGCTCCGGGCAGATAGGCGCCCGGATTCCAGTCGTAGGACCGCTTCACCTCCACCATGCCCGCCCACTTGGTGCCGAGCTTGGTGTCCTTCGTGTACTTCATGTCGAGGTAGACCCGGTCGGCCGGGGACAGGATCAGCCCGGTGCCGTGCCGGGCGGCCTCGGCGACCTGCGCCTTCTCCGCCGCGGCGGTGCCGTCCAGGCCCCAGTACTGGGCGAGCGCGCCCTTGGCCGGGTGGGCTCCGGTGAGCTGGTGCCAGCCGACGGCCTTCTTGCCGTACTTGGCCACGACCGGCTGCACGCGGTCCATGAACGTCACGTAGTCGGCGTGGGGTGTGGAGTGCGCCTCGTCGCCGCCGATGTGGAGGTAGCGGCCCGGCGTGATCGCCGCCAGCTCCCTGATCACGTCGTCCACGAAGTCGTAGGTGACCGCCTTGGGCACGCACAGCGAGCTGAAGCCGACCTGGGTGCCCGTGTACAACGGGGGCGCCACGCCGTCGCAGTTGAGCTTCGCGTACGAGGAGAGGGCCGCGTTGGTGTGGCCGGGCATGTCGATCTCGGGGACGACCTCCAGATAGCGGGAGGCCGCGTACCGGACGATCTCCTGGTAGTCGGCCTTGCTGTAGTGGCCGCCCCGGCCGCCGCCGACCTGGGTGGAGCCGCCGTGGGTGGCCAGGCGCGGCCAGGAGTCGACGGCGATCCGCCAGCCCTGGTCGTCGCTGAGGTGCAGGTGCAGCTCGTTGATCTTGTAGAGGGCCAGCTGGTCGATGTAGCGCTTGACCTGGCCGACGGTGAAGAAGTGCCGGGAGACGTCCAGCATGGCGCCCCGGTAGGAGTAGCGGGGGCGGTCCTCGATCGTGCCGCCGGCGATCTGCCAGGGGCCGGACCGGACGGCCTTGCTCTCGACGGCGGCCGGGAGGAGCTGGCGCAGGGTCTGGACGCCGTGGAAGAGGCCGGCGGGGGCGCTCGCGGTGATCGTGACGCCCCCCGGGCCGCTCTGCAGCCGGTAGCCCTCGGCCCCGAAACCGCCCTGGACCAGGTGGAGCCGGATGCCGCCGGTGCCCTGTTCGGTGAGCGGCAGCGGGTAGCCGGTGGAGGGCCGCAGGATGCCGGTGAGGTACGTGCCGATCCGGCGGACCTCGGCGGAGCCGTCGACCCGGACGCCGGTGGCGCGGGTGATGCGGTACGGGGCGCCGCCGGCTCTGACCGAGGCCGGGGCCGGGACCACCCGGTCCAGCGGGGCCGGGGCGGCCGCGGGCGCCGGGTGGGCCGCGCCGAGGGTGAGGACCCCGGCCGCCGCCACGAGCAGCAGCGAACCGAGGATGTGGGGTGTCCGGGGAGTCGTGCTGTGGTTCCGTCTCACATGCGCTCCCGTCAGATGAGGTGACTGTCCGCTGTGTTGACCGTCGGACGTGGTCGAGACCACTCTCCCGCAGATCCGGTGAAACAATCCCCGCATGGCGGAAATCATCCAGAAGGACGGCACCTGGGTCTTCGACGGCGACGTCCTGCGCCTCACTCCCGGCCGGGACAGGAACGTGAGCCCCCTCCGCCGCGAGCTGGGTGAACTCGTCGTGCCGCTGCGCGCGTCGGCCGGTGTCTCCTTCGAGCAGGGCCGGCGGTCGGGACGGCTGAGGCTCAGGCTGCGCGACGGCGCCGATCCGCTGCTGCACGCCACCGGCGGCCGGCTCACCGAGGCGAACGACCCCTATCAGCTGGCCGTCGAACCGGACCGGTACGGCGTCGCCGAGTACCTCGCCGACGAGATCCGCAACGCCCTGCTGCTGGACGGGGTTTCCTCCGACCCGGTGGGCTCCTGGCTGCTGCCGGGGCCGTCGCTGCCGGTGTCGGCGTCCGCCGGGGACGGCACGGCCGGTTTCGACGGGGAGCGGGTGCGGCTGGAGTGGAACTGGAAGACGGAGGACGCCAAGGCCGCCACCGGCCCGCGGACGATCCCGCTCGCGGAGGTCACCGGCGTGGAGTGGCAGCCGGCGGCCGGGCTGGAGAACGGCTACCTGCGCTTCCGGGTCCGGGGCGCCCCCGTCACGGCGCCCCCGAAGTACGACCCGAACGCCGTGGAGCTGTGGGGCTTCAAGAAGGACCCGCTGATGGCGCTGGTCGCGGCCGCGGTCCGGGCCCGGCTGCCGCACCCGTCGGCCGCCGCCGAGGGGGACGCCGTACTCCCGAAGCAGCTGCCGCCGGCCGGTGACGGCCACGACGCACTGCTGCGGCGGCTGCGCGAGCTCGGTGAACTGCATCGCGAGGGCGTGCTGACGGACGACGAGTTCACGCTGGCCAAGCAGGCGGTCCTCAAGCGCCTGTGAGGACCGCCCACTCGTCGGGCAGCGGCTACTTCGCCCGGCGGGACACGGTGAAGTGGTCGATGCGGTCGCCGGTCTCGGCGATGCCCGACACCTTCAGCGTGGTCTGCCGGCCCTTCGGCGCGGGCACGACGTCCACCCGCAGGAAGGAGTAGTTGAGGTAGCGCACCCGGGACCAGGCGACGGTCTCGTCGACCTTGCCGTCCTTGGTGTTGATGAACGAGGCGACCGAGTCGACCTCGTGCTCGTGGCCCTCGTAGGAGTCCGGGGCGGAGAAGGCGTAGAGGCTGCGGCCCGCGGCGCCCGCGGTGACGTAGACCACGCCCTCGGTCTCGGGGTAGGCCGTGCCGCCGATCGGCAGCTTCTTGGTGACCTTGTCGCCCTTGATCACGTCGGTGCGCTCGTACTGGTGGTTGTGGCCGTTGATGACGAGGTCCACCGTGTACTTCTCGAACAGCGGCACCCACTCCTGGCGCACGCCCCCCTCCGAGGCGTGCGCGGTGGAGGTGCAGTAGGCGCAGTGGTGGAAGAAGACCACGATGAAGTCGACGTCCTTGGACGCGCGGAACTTCTTCAGCTGCCCTTCCAGCCAGTTCGTCTGGGTTCCTCCGGAGATGCCCAGGTTCGCCGGGATCTCGAAGGAGATGTCGTTGGCGTCCAGCGAGATGACCGCGGTGTTGCCGTAGACGAAGGAGTACACGCCCGGCAGGTTGTCGGCGTCCGGGCCGTTGTCCGGGAGGGTCCAGCGGGCCTCCTCGCCGCCGTAGCCGTTCGGCGAGTACCAGGCCTCCATGTCGTGGTTGCCGTACGCGGGCATCCACGGCACCTGCTTGGCGACGGACTCGGTCTGGTGGAGGAACTGGTCCCAGGTGCGCGAGTCGAAGCCGGTGTCGGTGGTCCTGCCCTGGCCGGCCGGGTCGCCGTAGGCGATGTCACCGGCGTGCAGGTGGAAGGCCGGGTTCTGGCCGAGGATCAGGGCGTTGTTGGCGAGGCCGTGGTAGCCGACGCCCTCGTCGCCGAAGGCGGTGAAGGTGAACCGCTCCTTGTGCGCCGGGGCGGTGGTGAAGGTGCCCAGGGTGCCCGCCAGGTGCGGCTCGGCCGGGTCGAAGCCGTGGTGGCCGACGCCGTAGTAGTAGGTCCGGCCCGGGCGCAGGTGGGTGAGCTTGGCGTGCAGGTAGTACTGGGTGCGGTCGCCGCTCGCGCCGACACCTGCCGGGGTGTAGAGGGTGCGGACCTCGGCGTCGATCCGGCGCGAGAGGTCCCAGGGGTGGGCGCCGATGCGGATGAAGGGCTTCTTCACCGCGACCGGGACCTGCCAGGAGACGGTGACCTCCGTGCGCGGGTCGTTGCCGAAGGCCAGGTGGCGGCCGAAGGGGGCGACGAGGGCTCCGTCGACCGACTCGGCCGTGGCGGCGGTGCGCTGCGTGGGCACGGCCGCCTGGGCGGTGGCGCCCGGCAGGAAGGCGCCACCCGTGACGGCGCCCAGCGTGACGGCGCCGCCCCTGATCATGGTGCGCCGCGAGAATCTGGCGCGCAGGTACTCGTGCTGCTCGGCCATGCTCATGCGCTCGGCCAGCTTCTCGGGAACGCCCATACGAGGAATGTCCATGACGTCCGAAACTCGTGGCCCCGGGCAACGAGACACAAGACACAGGATGGACAGTCCGCGAACAGCGCCCCATAAGAGATTCAACAGGCGCTTGCCCGAAATCGGGCACGATTCTTGCGAAACGGCGGCCGGTGCCCGAGGATCTACCGGGTGCACGACGAACTCGTTGATCATCTGTCGCGGTCCACGCCCCTGAGCCGGGGCGAGGCGCTGCGGGTGATCCAGGACGTGCTCGCCTTCTTCGACGAGACGACCCCCGAGTTCGTCCGTCGCCGCCACCGTGAACTGCAGGCCCAGGGCCTGGTGAACACGGAGATCTTCGACCGGATCGAGGCGGACCTGAAATACCGGGCGGTGGCGCCGCCGGAGCTGACGCTCAGGCAGCTGCGCCGCATGGTCTACGGCTGAGAACAGCCGGACCGGACCGAGCGACAGTCAAGGGATACCTCTCTATATGTGCGGAATCGTCGGATACATCGGGAAGCGTGACGTCGCGCCCCTCCTCCTGGAGGGCCTGCAGCGGCTGGAGTACCGCGGCTACGACTCCGCGGGCATCGTCGTCACCTCCCCGAAGGCGCCGGGCCTGAAGATGGTCAAGGCCAAGGGCCGGGTGCGGGACCTGGAGGCCAAGGTCCCGGCGCGGTTCAAGGGCACCACCGGTATCGCCCACACCCGCTGGGCCACCCACGGCGCCCCCTCCGACGTGAACGCCCACCCGCACATGTCGGCCGACAGCAAGGTCGCCGTCGTGCACAACGGCATCATCGACAACGCCACCGACCTGCGCCGCAAGCTGGAGGCGGACGGTGTCGAGTTCCTCTCCGAGACCGACACCGAGGTCCTCACCCACCTCATCGCCCGCTCGCAGGCCGAGAAGCTGGAGGACAAGGTCCGCCAGGCGGTCCGCCTGATCGAGGGCACGTACGGCATCGCCGTGCTGCACGCCGACTTCCCCGACCGGATCGTGGTGGCCCGCAACGGCTCCCCGGTCGTCCTCGGCATCGGCGAGAAGGAGATGTTCGTCGCCTCGGACATCGCCGCGCTGGTCATGCACACCCGGCAGATAGTGACCCTCGACGACGGCGAGATGGCCACCCTCAAGGCCGACGACTTCCGCACCTACACCACCGAGGGCACCCGTACGACGGCCGAGCCCACCACGGTGGAGTGGGAGGCCGAGTCGTACGACATGGGCGGCCACGACACCTACATGCACAAGGAGATCTTCGAGCAGGCCGACGCGGTCGACCGCGTGCTGCGCGGCCGCATCGACGACCGGTTCTCCACCGTGCACCTCGGCGGCCTCAACCTGGACGCGCGCGAGGCGCGGCAGATCCGCCGCGTGAAGATCCTCGGCTGCGGCACCTCGTACCACGCGGGCATGATCGGCGCCCAGATGATCGAGGAGCTGGCCCGCATCCCCGCGGACGCCGAGCCCGCCTCCGAGTTCCGCTACCGCAACGCGGTGGTCGACCCCGACACCCTCTACGTGGCCGTCTCCCAGTCGGGCGAGACGTACGACGTGCTCGCCGCGGTCCAGGAGCTCAAGCGCAAGGGCGCCCGGGTCTTCGGTGTCGTCAACGTGGTCGGCTCGGCGATCGCCCGCGAGGCGGACGCCGGCATCTACGTGCACGCCGGTCCCGAGGTCTGCGTGGTGTCGACCAAGTGCTTCACCAACATGACCGTCGCCTTCGCGCTGCTCGCCCTGCACCTCGGCCGCACCCGTGACCTCTCGGTCCGCGACGGCAAGCGGATCATCGAGGGCCTGCGCAAGCTGCCCGGGCAGATCACCGAGATGCTCAAGCAGGAGGAGCAGATCAAGGAGCTGGCCGAGCTGTACGCCGACGCCCGCTCGATGCTCTTCATCGGCCGGGTCCGTGGCTACCCGGTGGCCCGCGAGGCCTCGCTGAAGCTCAAGGAGGTCTCCTACATCCACGCCGAGGCCTACCCCGCCTCCGAGCTGAAGCACGGTCCGCTGGCGCTCATCGAGCCGGCCCTCCCCACGGTCGCGATCGTCCCCGACGACGACCTGCTGGAGAAGAACCGCGCGGCCCTGGAGGAGATCAAGGCACGCGAGGGCAAGATCCTGGCGGTGGCCCACCAGCACCAGGAGAAGGCCGACCAGACGATCATCGTGCCCAAGAACGAGGACGAGCTCGACCCCATCCTCATGGGCATCCCGCTCCAGCTCCTCGCCTACCACACGGCGAAGGCCCTGGGCCGTGACATCGACAAGCCGCGCAACCTCGCCAAGTCGGTGACGGTCGAGTAGCACCCGCTCACGGACGGACCCCCGCATGTGCCACCGAACACACGGGGGTCCTTCCGGTGCCGCTGTCGATCAGCCGGTGGCCGTCACCCCCCGGCCGGCGGCACGCCGAGGGAGCGCGGTGGGCCAGTGCGCGAGAGCCGCGGTCGCCGCGTACCAGGCGACCACGCCCGAGAGGGCCGCGAGCCAGCCGCCGGCCTTGGTCAGCGCGGAGCTGTCGGCGAAGGCCGCGACGGCCAGCACGAGCATCGCCAGGAACAGCAGCCCGTGGGTGACCTGACCGAGGGTGTCGCCGCCGGCGACGGTCAACGTGAGTGCCACGAGGGCGAACAGGAGCAGGAACAGCCCGGCCGCGTTCGCCGACCCGGGATCCGACACGGCCCAGGTGAACCACAGGGCGCCGAGCGCCACGTACCCCACGCCGGACGCGGTGGAGTCACGGAGGGCCAGCAGGCCGACGAGGAAGAGGGCGACACCGCCCACGTAATGGGCGACGGTCACGGCGTCGGAGGTCCCCACGCCGTCGATCACACCGGTCGTGCCGAGCCCGAACGCCAACAGGGTGACACCCAGGGCGAGTCGGCCGACCACAGTAGAACTCACGCTTCCCGCAGAGACGTCGTTGTCCACGGCGGGCTCCCTTCAGCTGTGCACTTGCGCGGTGATCGGTATATGCCCTTCACAAGGGCACAAACCACCTCTACGCGCGAGTAGTTTCACGCTGCACAAGGGAAGTTGACGGACAGTCGGGAGACGGCGGGACCGCGTCGACCGGGCGGGCGGGTCAGGGGATGACGATCACGGGCCGCTGCGCGCGCTTCGCGAGCCGGCCCGCGACGGAGCCGAAGATCCGGCCCACGAGACCGTGCGTGGAGCCGACGACGATCGCGTCCGCCTCGTACTCCCGCCCCACCTCTTCGAGTTCGTGGCAGATGTCGCCGCCCCGCTCGACCAGGATCCAGGGCACCTCGGCGAGGTAGTCCGCACAGGCCAGCTCCAGCCCCAGCACCTCGGTGCGGTGGTCGGGCACGTCGACGAAGACGGGCGGCTCGCAGCCGGCCCACACGGTGGTCGGCAGCCGGTTGGCCACATGGACGATGATCAGGCCGGACCCGGAGCGATGGGCCATGCCGATCGCGTAGGCGAGGGCCCGCTCACTGGAGGTCGAGCCGTCGAAGCCGACGACCACTCCGTGCCGGAAGGCAGGGTCGCAGGAGGGGCGTGCCTCTGACGCCGCCAGGGGATCGGCCGCCGTGGGATCGGCGACCGGCCGCTTGCGGTCCGCGGGTTCGAAGAATTCGTGACCGGCCATGGCTGTCTCGGCGTTGTGATCCTTTATGGGTGGGGACGCAGTGTGCGGCTAGGTGCTGCGGAGCTGTGTCCGGGAAACATCTTCCCAACCCCATACCCCCAAGGGTACGGCGGCACGCCTCCTGAGCACAGATCCCGCGCACGCTCCGTAAGCGGTCCCCCGACGTCCGTAGGGGTTCACCGGAGCATGCACGAGCGACGCCCGTAACGCAATGGTTGCTGCCCCGTACAGGCGGTTTGCGCACGATCACGGGTGCACGGCCGGTGACCGTCCCGTCGAACGGCCGTTGTACCGGGGTGAGCCACCGCCACAGGGAGTACGAGATGCCCGGACCCCGCCCGACCTCCGAGCCGCGCCCGGCCCCGGACACCGCGAGCGACGTGATCCGCTGGGCCGCCTTCAGTTGCGTCCTCGTCCCCGTGGTCCTGCTCTGGTACGGCACCTCGCTGGCCGGCGCCACGGGCACCGCCCTGGGCCTGGCCGCCGTCACCGCCGTGTGCCGGCTGCTGCTGCGCCGCTCCGAGCGCTGCGCCGCGCACCGGCCGGAACGTTGCGCCACGCAAAGAGGCGGACGTCACACGCGGGGGCACACGCGACGGACACCGGTCGACTGACCGGTTTCCATACCCCCGGACGCATCTTTTCAGCCAACTTCCGGATACCGCCCCGGAGGGGGCCGAAAGGCCCCCCAACCCCCGTTCCACCTGCACGGAAAGGGTCCAGGGACGGCTGCGCACCCTACGCGGTTTGGCCACTGCGACAAGGCGTACTTCCCAGTGCGGCCCGCGAGTGCAACGCTTCGTGATCGAATGCTTCACGCCAAGTTGTCATGTCGACAATCCACGGCGTGTCGAACTGGCCACCGTCAGACCGCGGGAGCCAGTAGATTCGATCTTGACTGTCTTTACGGCGGGGGACTCGTGCAGGACCGAGGGGAAACGTGCAGGAGCGACACAACCGAGGAGCCGCGACCACCGAGGGGGGCTTAGCAGTATGAGCCACGACTCCACTGCCGCGCCGGAAGCCGCGGCCCGGAAACTCTCCGGGCGACGCCGCAAGGAGATCGTCGCGGTGCTGCTGTTCAGCGGCGGCCCCATCTTCGAGAGTTCCATACCGCTTTCGGTGTTCGGGATCGACCGCCAGGACGCCGGAGTGCCGCGCTACCGACTACTGGTGTGCGCCGGCGAGGAAGGCCCGCTGCGGACCACAGGGGGCCTGGAACTCACCGCGCCGCATGGGCTGGAGGCGATCTCCCGCGCCGGGACGGTCGTCGTGCCGGCCTGGCGTTCGATCACCTCGCCGCCGCCGGAGGAAGCGCTCGACGCGCTGCGCAGAGCGCACGAGGAGGGTGCCCGCATCGTGGGCCTCTGCACGGGCGCCTTCGTGCTCGCGGCGGCCGGACTGCTGGACGGGCGGCCGGCGACGACCCACTGGATGTACGCACCGACGCTGGCCAAGCGCTATCCGTCGGTGCACGTCGATCCACGGGAGCTGTTCGTCGACGACGGCGATGTGCTGACGTCGGCCGGTACGGCCGCGGGGATCGACCTGTGTCTGCACATCGTGCGGACCGACCACGGCAACGAGGCGGCCGGCGCGCTCGCCCGGCGCCTGGTGGTGCCACCGCGCCGCAGCGGCGGTCAGGAGCGCTATCTCGACAGGTCTTTACCCGAGGAGATCGGCGCCGACCCGCTGGCCGAGGTCGTCGCCTGGGCGCTGGAACACCTCCACGAGCAGTTCGACGTGGAGACGCTGGCGGCACGCGCCTACATGAGCCGCCGTACGTTCGACCGCCGGTTCCGCTCGCTGACCGGCAGCGCACCGCTGCAGTGGCTGATCACCCAGCGGGTGCTCCAGGCGCAGCGGCTGCTGGAGACGTCGGACTACTCCGTGGACGAGGTGGCGGGCCGGTGCGGCTTCCGCTCCCCCGTCGCGCTGCGCGGGCACTTCCGCCGCCAGCTCGGCTCGTCCCCGGCCGCGTACCGGGCCGCCTACCGGGCCCGCCGGCCGCAGGGCGAGCGGCCGGGTGATCCGGAGGCCCTGTCGGCTCCCGGCCACCAGGGGCAGCCCGCGGGTCTGCCCGGCGGCCCGGGACCACTGGGTCATGTGCCGGCCATGCTGCACCCGGACAACGGGGTGCCGATGCAGAGCCGCCGCACGGCCGGCGCGGTGAGCCTGCTGCCGGGTCCGCGCAGCGGCGGCTGAGCGAGGAACGCGAGGGGGCGGAGTCCGACTCCGCCCCCTTTGCCGTGGCCGCGGTCACCGGGTCACCGCATGCCCGGTCCGGCGCGGCGCGGCGCGCCGTAAGGTGAGACACATGAACGATCGCATGGTGTGGATCGACTGCGAGATGACCGGCCTCTCGCTGTCCGACGACGCTCTCATCGAGGTGGCCGCCCTCGTCACCGACTCCGAGCTGAACGTACTCGGCGAGGGAGTGGACATCGTCATCCGTCCGCCGGACCGGGCCCTGGAGACGATGCCGGAGGTGGTGCGTCAGATGCACACCGCGTCCGGGCTGCTCGCCGAACTGGCGAACGGCACGACCCTGGCGGACGCCGAGGAGCAGGTCCTCGCCTATGTCCGCGAGCACGTGAAGGAGCCGGGCAAGGCTCCGCTGTGCGGCAACTCCGTCGGCACCGACCGCGGCTTCCTGCTGCGGGACATGCCGACCCTGGAGGACTACCTCCACTACCGGATCGTGGACGTCTCCTCGATCAAGGAGCTGGCCCGCCGCTGGTACCCGAGGGCGTACTTCAACAGCCCGGAGAAGAACGGCAACCACCGGGCGCTCGCCGACATCATCGAGTCCATCGCCGAGCTGCGCTACTACCGCGAGGCCGTCTTCGTCCCGCAGCCGGGACCGGACACCGACACCGCCAGGGCGATCGCCGCCAAGCACGTCGTGCCCGCGCGCTAGCCCCGCCGGGGTCCGTTCGGAAGGCCCGCGCGAAAACCTGTGCGCGAGCACCCCTTCGGACCCTGTAGACTTCTTCTCAGCCGGTCGGGGAGGGCACTCCTCGGAATGCCGGTCATGGTGGGTGTAGCTCAGCTGGTAGAGCACCTGGTTGTGGTCCAGGATGCCGCGGGTTCAAGTCCCGTCACTCACCCTGAGTAATCAGCCGGTGACTCCGTCGAAGGACGGGTCACCGGCTGATTCGTTTTCTCCTCCCGTGCGCACGCTCCCCGCCGGCGTGCGGTCGGCGTGCGGTCGGCGCCGAAAGCCGGGTACGCCCGGCATCCGGCGGACCGCCGGGACGATCCCTAGGACGACGCCCGCGTCACCAGCTCCGTCGGCAGCACCGCGTGCCGTCGCTCCAGGTCCCGGGTGGCGGACGGACGGCGGTCGGCGATCTCCGTCAGGAGCAGGTCGATCATGGCGCGGCCCATCTCCTCGATGGGCTGGCGGACGCTGGTGAGCGGCGGATCCATGTGGCGGGCGATGGCCGAGTCGTCGTAACCGACGAGGGCCACGTCGTCCGGGATGCGGCGGCCCGCCTCGCGCAGCACCTGGCGGGCGCCCGCCGCCATCACGTCCGAACCGGCGAAGACCGCGTCCAGATCGGGATGGCGGCCGAGCAGCACCGACATCGCCCGGCGGCCGCCCTCCTCGGTGAAGTCCCCCGGCTCGACCAGGAGCTCGTCCGCCTCGTGGCCGGCGTCGCGCAGCGCCTCGCGGTAGCCGTCGACACGGCGCTGGGCGCCGTAGACGTCCAGGCGGCCGGTGATGTGCGCGATCCGCCGGCGCCCCCCGGACAGCAGGTGCTCCACCGCCGAGCGGGCGCCGCCGTAGTTGTCGGAGTCCACCGAGGTGAGCGTCTCGCCGGCCGAGCGCGGGCCGCTGATCACGGCCGGGATCTCCAGCTGGGCGAGGAGATCGGGCAGGGGGTCGTCGGCGTGCACCGAGACCAGCAGGACGCCGTCGACACGGTGGGCCGCGAGGTACTGGGCGAGGCGCTGCCGCTCGCGGTCGCTGCCCGCGAAGATCAGCAGCAACTGCATCTCGGTCTCGGAGAGTTCGGCTCCGACACCGCGGAGCATGTCCGAGAAGTACGGCTCCGCGAAGAACCGGGTCTCCGGCTCGGGGACGACGAGCGCGATGGCGTCGGTGCGGTTGGCGGCGAGGGCGCGGGCCGCGGTGTTGGGCACATAGCCGAGTTCGGCGACCGCGGCCTCGACCGCGGCCCGGGTGGCGTCGCTGACCCGGGGCGAGCCGTTGATCACCCGCGACACCGTGCCCCGGCCGACCCCGGCCCGGGCGGCGACTTCCTCGAGCGTGGGCCGCCCACCGCTCCGGCCCCGCCCTCCCTGGCCTGCCATGGGCTCCGCCTCTCTCGCCGCGTCGATCGTGCTGGCCGAATGTAACAGCACCGTTCTCCGTGGTCGCCGCCCGTGTGCGCCCGCCGCCCCGCTGTTCCGGAGGCCGCTGCTCCAGTTAACGTCCCGATAACTGAACGGACTTGGCCCCGTCCCCTCCCTTGACACCCCGCCCCGGACCCGCGACTCTTCAACACATCACTTGTGGGAGCGCTCCCACAGTACCTGACACCTACACATCCCGCACGTTCCCCGCCCGAGCCGCAGCGAGTACGAACGGGCCTCATTCCAGTGCAGTTGGCCGGGGGGTCGGCACGTCAGGCAACAGGAGGACGCAATGCGCACGAGCATCCGCGGGTCACGCAGGCTGGGGGCCCTCGCGGTCGTCGCCGCGCTGGCCACAGGGCTGCTGGCCGGCTGCGCCAACGACTCGGACGACGGCTCGTCGAACTCGGACGGCGGTGGCAACGGCGACGGCAACGGCAGGATCACGCTGACCGTCGGGACCTTCGGCGTCTTCGGCTACAAGCAGGCCGGCCTCTACGACGAGTACATGAAGCTCCACAAGGACATCAACATCAAGGAGAACGTCACCACCCGTACCGACGTCTACTGGCCGAAGGTGCTGACCCGCCTCCAGGCCGGCTCCGGCACCGACGACATCCAGGCCATCGAGGTCGGCAACATCACCGAGGCCGTGCAGACGCAGGGCGCGAAGTTCGCCGACCTCGGCAAGGACGTCGACAAGTCCCAGTGGCTGGACTGGAAGAACGCCCAGGCCACCACCAAGGACGGCAAGCTCATCGGACTCGGCACCGACATCGGCCCGATGGCGATCTGCTACCGCAAGGACCTCTTCCAGAAGGCCGGTCTGCCGACCGACCGCACCAAGCTCGCCGACGCCTGGAAGGGCGACTGGGCCAAGTACGTCGACCTCGGCAAGCAGTACATGAAGAAGGCCCCCAAGGGCACCAAGTTCGTGGACTCCGCGTCCTCCGTCTACAACGCGGCCCTCGGCGGCGGGAGCGAGCGGTACTACGACAAGGGCGACAACGTCATCTGGGACAAGTCCGAGGGGGTGAAGACCGCCTGGGACGTCGCGATGAGCGTGGCCACCAGCGACATGTCCGCCAAGCTGAAGCAGTTCGACAAGCCGTGGGACCAGGGCTTCGCCAACGGCACCTTCGCGACCGTGGCCTGCCCGGCCTGGATGATGGGCTACATCGAGCAGAAGTCCGGCGACTCCGGCAAGGGCAACTGGGACGTGGCGGCGGCGCCCACCGCGGCCAACTGGGGCGGCTCCTTCCTCGGGGTGCCGACCGCCGGCAAGCACCAGAAGGAGGCCATCGCCCTCGCGAAGTGGCTGACCGCCCCGGAGCAGCAGGCGAAGGTCTTCGCCAAGCAGGCGAGCTTCCCCTCCACCCCGTCGGCGTACGGCAGTCTGAAGCCGGCCGCGGACACCACCGCCTACTTCTCCGACGCGCCGATCACGCAGATCTTCTCGGACTCGGCGAAGACGATCCCGACGCAGTACTTCGGCATCAAGGACCAGCCGATCAACACCGCGCTCACCGACGTCGGCATCCTCCAGGTGGAGCAGAAGGGCAAGACGCCCGCCCAGGGCTGGGACGCCGCGAAGAATGAGATCAAGGACGTGCTCGGCCAGTGACCAGCTCCAAAGAGGCTCTCGCGCATCCCGCGTCGAGCGCCGAGGCCGCGCCCGGCACCCCGCCGGGCGCGGCCCGGGGCGCTCAGGGTCGCGGTACGCCGGCAGGCGCCGACTCCTGGCGCAGCCGGCTGTACCGCTGGGACATGAAGGCGTCGCCGTACGCCTTCGTCGCCCCCTTCTTCCTTCTCTTCGGGGCCTTCTCCCTGGTCCCGCTGCTCTACACGGCCTGGTACTCGCTGCACGACGTGCAGCTGTCGTCCCTCGACCACCAGACCTGGGCGGGCCTGGACAACTACGAGAACCTGCTGTCCTCGGACTTCTTCTGGAACGCCCTGAAGAACACCTTCACCATCGGCCTCATCTCGACCGTGCCGCAGCTGCTGGCCGCGCTCGGGCTGGCGCACCTGCTGAACTACAAGCTGCGCGGCTCCACCGCCTGGCGGGTCGTGATGCTGACCCCGTACGCCACCTCCGTGGCCGCAGCGACCCTGGTGTTCACGCTGCTGTACTCGTGGGACGGCGGCATGATCAACTGGATCCTGCACTTCTTCGGGGTCGACCCGGTCAACTGGCGTGAGTCCGACTGGGGTTCGCAGTTCGCGGTGTCGTCGATCGTGATCTGGCGGTGGACGGGCTACAACGCCCTGATCTACCTCGCGGCCATGCAGGCGATCCCGGCCGATCTGTACGAGTCGGCGGCGCTCGACGGCGCCAACCGCTGGCAGCAGTTCCGGCACGTCACCGTCCCGCAGCTGCGGCCGACGATCCTGTTCACGGTCGTCGTCTCCACCATCGGCGCGACCCAGCTCTTCGGCGAGGTCCTGCTGTTCGGCGGGGTGAGCGGGTCCAAGGGCGGCTCGGAGCACCAGTACCAGACGCTCGGTCTGTACATGTACGACCAGGGCTGGATCATCGGCAACCTCGGCAAGGCGTCCGCGATCGCGTGGTCGATGTTCCTGATCCTGCTGATCGTCGCCGCGGTCAACCTGCTGCTCACCCGACGGCTGAGGAAGTCCCAATGACGACCAGTGAACTGACGCTGCCCCAGGCGCCCGCCAAGGAGCGCCGCCGGCGGGCGACGGGCGCGGGCAGGCAGCTGCACGCGGGCCCGGTGACGTATGTGGTGCTGACCGTGTTCGCCCTCGTGTCGCTGGCTCCCCTGGTGTGGACGGCGATCGCGGCCTCGCGCACCGACCGGCGGCTCGCCGAGACCCCGCCGCCGCTGTGGTTCGGCGGCAACCTGTTCAAGAACATGGAGGCCGCCTGGGACCAGGCGGGCCTCGGCACCGCGATGTTCAACTCGGTTCTCGTGGCGGGCACGATCACCGTCAGCACGGTGCTGTTCTCCACCCTCGCCGGTTTCGCCTTCGCCAAGCTCCGGTTCCGGTTCTCGGGCCTGCTGTTGCTGCTGACCATCGGCACGATGATGATCCCGCCGCAGCTGGCCGTCGTACCGCTGTACCTGTGGATGTCGGACCTCGGCTGGTCGAACCAGCTCCAGACGGTGATCCTGCCGAGCCTGGTGACCGCCTTCGGTACGTTCTTCATGCGGCAGTACCTGGTGCAGGCGCTGCCCTCGGAGCTGATCGAGGCGGCCCGGGTGGACGGCGCGAGCAGTCTGCGGATCGTGTGGCACGTCGTCTTCCCGGCGGCCCGGCCCGCGATGGCGGTGCTCGGCCTGCTGACGTTCGTGTTCGCCTGGAACGACTTCCTGTGGCCGATCATCGCCCTGACCCAGCAGAACCCGACCGTGCAGGTGGCCCTGAACTCGCTCGGCACCGGCTACGTCCCGGACCAGGCGGTGATCATGGCGGGCGCGCTGCTCGGCACGCTGCCGCTGCTGATCGCCTTCCTGCTGTTCGGCAAGCAGATCGTGGGCGGGATCATGCAGGGCGCGATCAAGGGCTGACGCCCGTTCCCCAGGGGCCGGGCCACCGCAGTCCCGGCCCCCTTCCCGCCCGCGGGCACCGTCTTCTCCCCCTTACCTCGTCGGTCACCTTCGACCCCCTTTGGGAGCGCTTCCATGCCTGACTCCGTTTCCCCCGTCTCCTTCCCTCCTTCCTTCCTGTGGGGTGCCGCGACCTCCGCGTACCAGATCGAGGGCGCGGTGCGGGAGGGTGGCCGCACCCCCTCGATCTGGGACACCTTCAGTCGTACGCCGGGCAGGACCGCGGGCGGCGAGACCGGTGACATCGCCGTCGACCACTACCACCGCTACCGCGACGACGTGGCGCTGATGGCGGAGCTGGGCCTCGGCGCGTACCGCTTCTCCGTCTCCTGGTCCCGGGTGCAGCCGACCGGCCGGGGCCCGGCCGTGCAGGTGGGCCTGGACTTCTACCGCCGGCTGGTCGACGAGCTGCTGGAGCGCGGCATCAAGCCCGCCGTCACCCTCTACCACTGGGACCTGCCGCAGGAGCTGGAGGACGCGGGCGGCTGGCCTGAGCGGGACACGGCGCTCAGGTTCGCGGAGTACGCACAGCTCGTCGGCGAGGCGCTCGGCGACCGGGTGGAGCAGTGGATCACCCTGAACGAGCCCTGGTGCAGCGCCTTCCTGGGCTACGGCTCCGGCGTGCACGCCCCCGGCCGCACCGACCCGGTGGCGTCCCTGCGCGCGGCGCACCACCTGAACCTGGCGCACGGGCTGGGCGTCTCGGCGCTCCGCGCGGTGCTCCCGGCCCGCGCCAGGATCGCGGTCAGCCTCAACTCCTCGGTCGTGCGGCCCCTTTCCCAGGACCCCGCCGACCTCGCGGCGGCCCGCCGGATCGACGACCTGGCGAACGGCGTCTTCCACGGACCGATGCTGCACGGCGCCTACCCCGAGACGCTGTTCGCCGCCACGGCCTCCCTCACCGACTGGTCGTACGTCCTCGACGGCGACGTCCGCACCATCCACGCGCCCGTGGACGCGCTGGGCCTGAACTACTACACCCCGGCGATGGTGTCGGCCGCACCCGGCGAGGTCAAGGGCCCGCGGGCGGACGGCCACGGCGCCAGCGACCACTCCCCCTGGCCGGGCGCCGACGACGTGCTGTTCCACCAGTCGCCGGGCGACCGGACGGCGATGGGCTGGTCGATCGACCCGACGGGCCTGTACGACCTGCTGATGCGCTACTCGCGCGAGGCCCCGGGCCTGCCCCTGTACATCACGGAGAACGGCGCGGCCTACGACGACAAGCCGGAGCCCGACGGCAGCGTCCACGACCCCGAGCGCATCGCCTACCTGCACGGTCATCTGGCGGAGGTGCGCCGCGCCCTCGCCGACGGCGCGGACGTCCGCGGCTACTACCTGTGGTCCCTGATGGACAATTTCGAGTGGGCGTACGGCTACGACAAGCGGTTCGGCGCGGTGTACGTGGACTACGCGACGCTGGAGCGGACGCCGAAGTCCAGCGCCCGCTGGTACGCCGAGGCGGCGCGCACCGGCGTGCTGCCGCCGGTGGAGCCGGCGGTCTGACACGGGGGGAGGGGCGCGGCACTCCCCCGGAGTGCCGCGCCCCTGCTCGTCCTCGCGTCGCGGGTCAGCCGAAGGTGGCGAACGCCTTGGTGAAGGCGAACTTGTCCTGGGCGACGGAGCTGCAGGTGGCGTCGGCGGTGGGCTTGGTGCCGCCGGCGCACTGCTTGTCTCGGGCCGCGGACCACATGGAGAGCCCGCCGAGTCCCCTGGACTTGGCGAAGCCGGCCAGCTGGGTGGCGTCGCCGACCGTGAAGACCTCGGAGGAGACGTCGTTCACGCCGATCATCGGGGTGACGGCGACCGCCTTCCAGGCGGCGGAGTCGGACAGCCCCAGGACGCTCTTGACCTGTGCCTGGGTGGCCGTCGCCGCCTGCTCGGCGTAGGTGCCCATGTCACCGCTGTAGGCGGGGCCGTAGTCCATCGCCATGATGTTGACGGTGCCGGTCCGCACGCCGTTGGCCTTGGCGTCGGCGAGGAGGTTCACGCCGTCCTGGGTGAGGCCCTCGGGCATCACGGGCAGGGTGAAGGAGACGTCCAGGCCCGGGTGCTGCTTCTGGAGCTTGGCGATGGCCTGGGCACGGCGGGTGTTGGCGGCCGTGTTCGGCAGCGCGCCGCCCTCGACGTCGAAGTCGACCTTGGTCAGCTCGAAGGCGTCGACGGCCTTGCCGTACGCGGCGGCCAGGGCGTCCGCGGAGGAGCAGGTGGTGGCGAGCTCGGAGCCGGAGGCACCGCCGAAGGAGACCCGGACGTCACCGCCCTTGGCGCGCAGCGCGCCGATCTGCGCGGCCACGCCGTCGCCGGTCAGATCCGTGACGCCGCCCCACTTGGGGGTGCAGCCGCCGCCGTCGGTGACGAAGGCGAGATTGTAGTTCTTCACGCCGGTCGCGTCGGCGGCGGCGACGAGGTCGAACGCCGGGTAGAGGGAGGTGTCGACGTAGGGGGCGAAGCCGGCGGAGGCGGTGGTGCCGCTGCCGGTGCTCCCCGTGGGGGTGGGGGTCGCGGTCCGGGTGGGGGTGGCCGTCGCCGTCGGGGTGGCGGACCCGGTGGGGGCCGGCGTGGCCGTCGGCGACTGGCTCCGGGTGGGCCGCCCGCTGGGTTCGGGGGTCGCGCTGCCGTCCGCGGAGCACTGGGCGTCGTCGATACGGCAGCCGGTCGGGTCGCCGCTGCCGTCGACCACGAATCCGACGGTGACCGACTTGCCGACGGCGAGGCCGTCGGTGTCCCACTTCGCGGGCTTCACGGTGACGTGCCGGCCGCTGACGCTCGACTCGCCGTTCCAGAGCGAGGAGAGCCTGGCGCCCGCCGGGAGGTCGAACTCCAGGGTCCAGGTCTTCTCCGTCGCGCCGCTGTTGTTGGTGACGACGTACTGGCCGGTGTATCCGGTCGACCAGTCGCTGGTCCTGGTGAAGGCGGCGTTAACACCGGCCGCGTTGGCCGTGCCGGTGAGCAGGACCGCGCCGCCGCCGACCACCGCGGCGGCCACCAGGCCGCCTATCGCCTTGTTCCTGCCACTGATCCTGCGCCGGTGGGTGCTCATGCGCGTGCCTGCTTTCGCTGTTCACGGGGGAGTGAGGTGCGGCAGCACGCTAGCGAGCCGGAATCGGACAAAGCGCCTGATCGGGGCGGCTGTTGACAACCTTAGGGTTCGCTTAAGGAAGCGATCGGGGACGGTTAAAGGTCGAGACCAATCTGCGGGCGCGGCGCCTCCGTGCCGACCCCCGGTGTCCGCGCCCGGCCGGCCCCCGGCCGTCGAGCTGGAACCAGATGCGCACCTCGGTGCCGCCCAGGACCGAGGAGCCGATGCGGACGTCGCCGCCCGTGGACTCGGCGAGCCGGCGGACGATGTCGAGGCCGAGACCGGTGGAGCCGGCCGCGCCGGAGCCGCTGCCGCGGGCCATGGCCGCGTCCGGGTCGGGTATGCCGGGGCCCGCGTCGGAGATCAGCACGATCACCGCGTCGTCGCCGTTGTGCACGTCGACGGCGAAGGCGGTGCCCTCGGCGGTGTGCCGGAAGACGTTGCCGAGGAGGGCGTCCAGCGCGGCGGCGAGGTCGGTGCGGGCCACGGGTATGCGCACCGGGCGGTCGACACCGGCCACCCGCCATTTGCGGCCCTCGTCCTCGGCGAGCGCGGACCAGAACTCCATCCGCTCGCGGACCACTTCGGCGGCGTCGCACCCGGCGCCGGGACCGGCCGCCGCCGTCTGCGGTTTGGCCTCGCGCGCGGTGCGGATGATGGTGTCCACCTCGCGCTCCAGCTGGGCGACGGCGGACCGGGTCTGGTCCGCGGCCGGACCGGCGCCGAGGGAGGCCGCGTTCAGCCGGAGCACGGTGAGCGGGGTGCGCAGCCGGTGGGAGAGGTCGGCCGCCAGCTCCCGTTCGCTCGCGAGGAGCTGCACCACCTGGTCGGCCATGGAGTTGAAGGCGACGGCGGCCTGCCGCAGTTCGGGCGGGCCGTCCTCCGGCACCCGGGCGCCCAGCCGGCCCTCGCCCAGCTCGTGGGCGCCCTCGGCCAGCCGCTGGGCGGGGCGCACCATGCGCACACCGAGCCGGTCGGCGACGGCGACCGAGCCGACGATCAGCGCGAGTCCGACGGCGGCGAGCACCGCCCAGGCCGTGCCGACGCCGTTGGTCACCTCGGACTCGGGGACGTAGACCTCGACGACCGCGATCGCGCCCGAGCCGAGCGCCACCGGCTGGAGCAGGGTGGAGCCGCCGGTGACGGTGCCGGTGGAGGCGCGGCCCATTCTGCGCACGGCCGCGATGTCGCGGTCGGCGGCACGCTGCCGGCCGAGGTCGATCGCGGCCCGGCCGCCGCTCGCGGGCAGGTGCACGGCCAAGCCGGAGTCGGCGCCGGCGGACGCCACCACCCGCTCCAGCTCGTCCCGGTCGGTGGTGATGGACAGCGCGGGCGCGACCGCGGCGGCCTCCCGCTCGGCGCTGGAGAACGCGCGGTCGCGGGCCATCTCCCTGACGACCAGTCCGAGCGGGACGGCGAAGGCGACCACGACCATGGTGGTGACCGCCAGGCAGACCTTGACCAGGGCCCATCTCATCGCGGCGGCACCCCCTCGCCGGCGTGCGGCGCCGGGGGCTCCAGCTTCACGCCGACCCCGCGCAGGGTGTGCAGATAGCGGGGCCGCGCGGCCGTCTCCCCCAGTTTCCTGCGCAGCCAGGACAGATGGACGTCGATGGTCTGGTCGTCGCCGTAGGACTGCTGCCAGACCTCGGCGAGGAGTTCCTTGCGCGGGACGACGACACCGGGTCGCCCGGCGAGGAAGGCGAGCAGGTCGAACTCGCGCCGGGTCAGGTCCAGGCGCACACCGTCCAGTTCGGCCTGCCGGCGCAGCGGGTCCACGGTCAGTCCGCCGACGCGGAGCACGGAGGAGGGCGGGACCTCCGCGCCGCCGGTGCGGGCCCGGCGCAGCACGGCCGCGATGCGGGCGGAGAGGTGCTCGACGGAGAAGGGCTTGGTGAGGTAGTCGTCCGCTCCGGCGTTCAGCAGCCGGACGACCTCCGTCTCGTCGTCGCGGGCGGTGGCGATGATGACGGGCACGTCGGTGATGCCGCGCAGCATCTTCAGGGCCTCGGACCCGTCCAGGTCGGGCAGTCCGAGGTCCAGGATGACCACGTCGAAACGGAAATGGGCGACCTCGCGCAGCGCTTCCAGTGCCGTACCGACGCTGCGCACGGTGTGCGTGGCGTCGGTGAGATGCCGGATGAGCGCCGAGCGGACGAACTGGTCGTCCTCGACGACGAGCACACTTGCCATGCGCCGCACCGTACGCCATGTGCGGGACGGCGGTCCGGCGCCTGTGGACAACTCGGGGCATGTGCGCACCGCGGTGTCCCTGGGGCAGTATGGCCGCGATGCGCAGAGGACTCGTACACGTACTGGCATGGCTGCTCGCGACGGGAGCGGCGGTCACGCTGTCGTGGTGGGGTGTGCACACGGTGATGGCGGGGACCGCCTACGACCCGCCGCGCGCCCTGCCGGTCCTGGCGGCCGACGCGAAGGCCCGGGACGTGAAGGCGGCGTCGAAGGGGCCGTCGGCCTCCGCGTCCCCGTCGCGCCGACGGTCCGCCTCTGCGGCCCCCTCGCCGTCGCGGACCCCCGTCGCCCACAGCCCCTCCCCCGGCGCGACCGCCCCGTCGTCCCGTCGTGCGTCCGGTCGTGTCAAGGCCTACGACACCGACGGCGGGAGGGCGGTGTTCGAACTGGGTCCGTCCAGCGCCACGCTGGTCTCGGCGACTCCGGGGGCGGGCTGGTCGATGCAGCTGTGGAAGACGGAGACGTGGATCCGGGTGGAGTTCGGCCGGGGTGCGGACCGGGTGTCGGTGTTCTGCACCTGGCACGACGGCCCGCCACGGGTGGAGGTCGGCACCTACTGACGAAGGGCGGGTGCTCAGCGGAAGACGGAGGGCGGCGGGGCCGGGGAGGCCACCGCCGCCGCGTCCGTCACGGGGAGCGCGCCGCCGGTGAAGTCGGTGAGCCGCCTGCCGTGTTCGACCCGGGCGGGATGCGGGTCGGAGGCGGCGCGGCGGGTGAGTTCGGCGACGGGCAGCGGCAGCCCGGAGGCCACGAGGACGGCGTTGCCGAAGCGCTTGCCGCGCAGTACGGCGGCGTCGGCGATCAGCGCGAGTTCGCCGAACCGGCCGGCGGCGGTGGCGATCTGGCCGCGCAGGTGGGCGAGCGGGGGGCCGTCGGCGAGGTTGGCGGCGTAGACGCCGGAGGGCTTCAGCGCGCGGAGGACCTCGTCGAGGAACTCGACCGAGGTGAGATGGGCCGGGGTCCGGGCGCCGCTGAAGACGTCGGAGACGATGAGGTCGGCCCAGCCGTCCGGCACCTTGGCGAGGCCTTCCCGGGCGTCCACGGACCGCACCCGTATCCGCGCGTTCGGATCCAGCGGCAGTTCCCGGCGCACCAGTTGGACCAGCTCGGCGTCCCGCTCGACGACCTGCTGGGTGGAGCGCGGCCGGGTGGCGGCGACGTACCGGGCGAGGGTGAGGGCGCCGCCGCCGAGGTGCACGACGTGCACGGGCCTGCCGGGCGGCGCGGCGAGGTCGATGACGTGGCCGAGGCGGCGCTGGTACTCGAAGGAGAGGTACGCGGGGTCGTCCAGGTCGACGTGCGACTGGGGGGCGCCGTCGATCAGCAGGGTCCAGGCCCGGCCGCGGTCGGGGTCGGGCACGAGTTCCGCGAGTCCGCCGTCGACCGGTTCGACGACTGCCTCGACGGCGGCGGACCTGCGCCGCGGGTTCCTGGACCTGCCCATTCGTCCAGTCTCGCAGGTGGGCCGGGCGGGCGCTTCACCGGCAGCTGTCGGCCGCCTCGATCATCCGGGCCGCCTCCCCGAGGGCCCGGCGCAGCACGGCCGGGTCGGTGGCGAGATCGGCGTCACCGGGCGGCAGCAGCCAGTGGGAGCCCTCGACGGGCGGCACCGGGTCCAGCCGCAGTCCGCGGCCGTCCGTCTCCGTGCAGGTGCTGCCCGGTACGTCCCAGCCGGCCGCGGTGCCGGCCGGTACCAGGAAGCCGAGGGTGTCGCAGCCGCCGTCGTGCAGGACGGGTCCCACCGCGTCCGCGGCCACGCGCCGCAGGATGTCGACCGCCTCCAGACCCTGGCGGGACGGCACCGTCACGAGGTCGCATCCCGGGTCGCCCGGGGGTGCGGCCGCTGCCGACGGCGGCGGCGTACAAGGTTCGTTGCTCTGGCTGGTCTGCATGCCGGCCTCCACCACACAGCCCTGTTGCGGTCCGTGGAGTCCAACGCGCGAGCGCGTCAACGGCTACGGCACAAGTGCGCCGCAAAGGATGGCACTTCATGGCAGAACGTGGATGAGATATCCGGTTTGTAGCCAAACACTGCGTGGCGGGTCCTTCACAGCAGGTACGTTCATGCCCGCCGGAACCAGGGCGTCACTCGGACAACTCGTCCCGAATCCGCCCCGGCCCCGGCATGGTTCGACGGTTCGCACGAGAGGACCCGGCCATGGCGTCGTCAACGGAGACCTCGTCACAGCCCGACCGGCCGCTCCGGCCCAACGTCGCCTTCCGGCAGTTACG
The DNA here is from genome assembly GCF_025642175.1 of Streptomyces albidicamelliae. NCBI lineage: Bacteria > Bacillati > Actinomycetota > Actinomycetes > Kitasatosporales > Streptomycetaceae > Streptomyces > Streptomyces albidicamelliae. The sequence goes on from NZ_CP106795.1 coordinate 3,353,054, forward strand.
CGGCAGGCGTTCACCGGCCGAGTTCGCGGCGCTCGTACGGCGCGCCGCGCGCGAGATCGGCGAGCGGGTGAGCTGTGACGCGCGCTACGTGGGCCGGGTCGAGGCGGGTGAGATCCGCTGTCCCAACTACGCGTACGAACGGGTGTTCCTGCACATGTTCCCCGGCCGCACGCTCACCGACCTCGGCTTCGCGCCCCGCTCGTCCGTCCGCGGACGAGCGGCCCGCACCGTGGCGGACGCCCCCGGGGCACCGGAGGTACCCGCCACCGGTGGCACCCCGTGCTTCCCCCGGGCGGGCGGGGCCCTTGAGACATGGGGGGCGGTCGAGCCGTATGACCCACAGGACCCGTACGGCCCGCCCGAACCGTTCGACCCGCAGGACCCGTACGACCCGCACGAGCCGTACGCGAAAGACCACCTGAACCACGAGGAGAGCGACGTGCTGCGTCGCGCATTCATGACCGGCGGAGGCGCCACGGTGGCCGCCGCCACGCTGGGCCCGCTGCGGCTCACCAAGGACGCGGTGGCCGCCGCCCGGCCGCCGCGCCGGCCCGGCAGCCCCGAGGCGACCGCCCTGGAGGAGGCCGTCCGCCGCATCCGCCTGCTGGACGACCGGCACGGCGCCGACGGCCTGTACCGGCGCGCGGCGGCCCCGCTGCGCGCCGCCTTCGCGCTGCTCGACGCCGGTGCGACCCGGCAGACCACCGCCGACCGGCTGCACTCGGGCGCCGGCGAACTCGCCATCTCCGTGGGCTGGCTGGCCCACGACTCCGGCCGCTTCGACGACGCACGCTCGCACTACGCGGAGGCCCTGGCCACCGCCCGGATGACCGGGGACGCGGCGCTGGAGGCGCACGCCTTCTGCAACACCGCGTTCCTGGCCCGGGACGCCGGCCGGCCCCGGGAGGCGGTCCGCGCCGCGCAGGCCGCCCAGCGTGCCGCCCGGCCCCTCGGCTCGCCCCGCCTGATGTCGCTGCTCTCCCTGCGCGAGGCGGGCGGCTGGGCGGGGCTCGCCGACCGCACTGGCTGCGAACAGGCGCTGGTCCGCGCGCAGACCCTGTTCGCGCGTGGCCGCTCGGACGCCGACCCCGAGTGGATGAGCTTCTACGGCGAGGCCGAGCTGGAGGGCCTCGAAGCGCAGTGCTGGTCCACGCTGGGCGACTGGCGGCGGGCGTCCCGGCACGCGCGCAGGGCGGCCCATCTCCAGGATCCGCACTTCACCCGCAACATCGCGCTATACACCGCGGAACTGGCCGACGACCTCGCGCGCGAGGGCCGTCCCGACGAGGCGGCCCAGGCGGGTCTGCGCGTCCTGACCCTGCTGGACCAGGTCCAGTCCTCCCGCATCCAGACGATGCTGGCCGGCACGGCGCGGGTCCTGCTGCCGCACCGGCGGGCTTCGGGGGTGTCGGAGTTCCTGGACCGCCACGCCTCCATGCCGAGGACCGGGAAGGCGTAGTTCCGTTCGCGGCGGCCGGGGACGGGCCGGGGGGCCGCCGGGTCAGGGCACCAGGTGACCCAGGTCGTTCCAGCTCTCGATCGCCGGTTCGCCGTAGGCCCAGCCGAGCACGGACAGCGAGGTCGGGTTCAGGCGGATGCGGGCCGCGAACTCCAGCGGCAGCCCCAGCCACCGCGCGCCGATGGACCGCAGGATGTGCCCGTGGGCGAACACGAGCACGTCCCGGTCGGCGGACCTCGCCCACGCCACGACCTCGTCCGCCCGCGCGGTGACCTCCGCGAGGCTCTCTCCCTCGGGGACACCGTCGCGCCAGATCAGCCACCCGGGCCGCACGGCCTGGATCTCGGCCGGGGTCATGCCCTCGTACGCCCCGTAGTCCCACTCCATGAGCGTGTCCCACGCGGCGGCACGGTCGCCGAAGCCGGCCAGCTCGCACGTCTCCCGCGCGCGGGACAGCGGGCTGGTGCGCACCTCCGCCTCCGCGAGCCCGTCCAGCGGGGCGCGGTGCAGCCGCTCGCCGAGCAGCTTGGCCCCGCGCCGGCCCTCCTCCAGGAGCGGCACGTCCGTCCTGCCGGTGTGCTTGCCGGACAGCGACCATGCCGTCTGTCCGTGCCGGGCCAGCAGGATGCGCGGTGCCATGGGGGACCTTTCCGGGAGGCGGACGCCGGACGGACGCCGCGGAAACACGAGGACGGGGTCCCTCCATCATCGCTCACCCGCAGGCCGGGCAACCCGGCGGGCGATCCCCGCGTCTTCCTGGACCGAGCGCCCGCACGGGCGAGACCCGGTCGGCCCGAGGGGCGGCGACGGGACACCGTAAAGTGGCACGGTCGCCTCGCCGGGGGCGGTCCGTACAGGAGGGGGAGGGCGATCGGATGGCGCGCACCGAGACACCGGGCACCGAGGTGGGCCAGCCTGCCCGGTCGCGCTGGTGGACCGAGCTGCCGCTGATCCTGCTCGTCTACGGCTGCTACTCGGCCGGCCGCCTCCTCGCGCGCGGTGACGTCTCGGGGGCCGTCGACCACGGCCTGTCGATCCTGCGCATCGAGAAGCTGCTGCACCTGAACGCCGAACACCCGCTGAACCGGCTGTTCACCCGGGAGCCGTGGCTCGGTGTGCCCGCCGACTTCTGGTACGCCTCGCTGCACTACCTGGTGACACCCGCGATCCTCGTCTGGCTGTTCCGGTCCCGTGCCCGGTACTACCGGGCGGCCCGCACCTGGCTGATGACGTCCACGTTCCTCGGCCTGATCGGCTTCACGCTGCTGCCTACCTGCCCGCCCCGCCTGCTCTCGGCAAGCCACGGCTTCGTCGACACCATGGCCCAGTACAGCTCGTACGGCTGGTGGGGCGGCGAGGCCAGCGCGCCGCGCGGCCTGGGCGGCATGACCAACCAGTACGCGGCCATGCCCAGCCTGCACTGCGGCTGGGCGCTGTGGTGCGGCGTGATGCTGTGGCGCCACGGCGGCACCCGCCTCACGAAGGTCCTCGGCGTGGCCTACCCGCTGCTGACCGCGATCGTCGTCATGGGCACCGCCAACCACTACTTCCTGGACGCGGTCGCGGGCGTCGCCGTGATGGGGGTCGGCCTGCTGCTGGCACCGCACGTGACACGGGTCGCGGACGTGCTGCGGGCCCGGCTGTTCCCGCGCACCGCACCGGTCACGGACGGCACGGGTTCCCCGATTGTCAGTGCCGGATGCCAGACTTCCGCGGGTGAGCGAATTCCACGGCAGCGCGAGTCGCAGCTCGACGCCGGAGGCGAACCGGACACCTCCCCCGCGGACGCGGGAGAAGGCGCTCCGGCACCGGCTCGCTGAGCTGCGCGGTCCCGACGTACCGGCCAGGGCCCTGGACGCGCGCGCCCTCGCGGCGCTCGCCGCCAACCCCGGGTGCCGCAGGCGGGCGATCCTGGACGGCGCCGGGGTGGACAAGGCGCGGCTGGCGGGCGCGCTGGGCGCGCCGTCCGGTTTCGGGCAGTCGCAGTTCGCGCTGACCCGGGGCAACGCGTTCGAGGCGAAGGTGAAGGCGGACGGCGGCGCGGAGCTGCTGCGGCTCGCGCACGCCCATCTGGACCCGGGCGCCGACCGGCCCGAGGCGGCCGCCGTGCCCGACCTGGCCGCGCAGGGCCCCGAGGGGCGTACGGCCCGTACGGCTCTGGCGCTGCGCGAGGCCACGCGCGCGGGCGGCTGGACGCTGCTCGACCACCCGATGCTGGCGCTGGACGTGGCGGGTTCCCTCGCCTTCCTGGAGCCGGACGCCGTGGTCGTGCACCCCGACGGCAGCTGGTCCGTGGTGGAGATCAAGTCCTTCCCGATGGTGGACGGTTCGGCGGACCCGGCCAAGGTGGGCGCGGCCGCCCGGCAGTCGGCGGTGTACGTGCTCGCGCTGGAGGACGTCGCCGCCCGGCTCGACCCTCCCCCGCGCGTGCACCACCGGGTGCTGCTGGTGTGCCCCAAGGACTTCTCCAACCTGCCCGCCGGGCGTGCCGTGGACGTGCGCAAGCAGCGCGCGGTCACCGCACGCCAGCTCGCCCGGCTCACCCGGATCGACGAGATCGCCGACGCCCTGCCCGAGGGCACGTGCTTCGCGCCCGACCGGCCGGCCGAGGAACTGACCGCCGCCGTGGAGGCGGTACCGGCGACGTACGCGCCCGAGTGCCTGGCCGCCTGCGAACTGGCCTTCCACTGCCGGGAACGCTCCCGCGCGGCCGGCGCGGTCACCCGCCTCGGCAGGCCCCTGCGCGCCGAACTGGGCGGGCTCGGCACGGTCGAGGACGTCCTGGCCGCCGCCCGCGGCGAGAGCGGCGACCCCGACGACCCCGCGGTGGCGGCCCTGCGCCGCGCGGCGCAACTGCGCGCCGAAGCCCTCCGCGCGGCCGGCCCGGCCGCCCCCGCCCGCACGCGGAGACCCCCGTGGAGGTGCCCGCGTGTCGCTGATCACCACCCTGGCCCGGCTCGAGGCCGTGAGCTCCGGCCGCGCACAGCCGGCCGCGACCGTCCGCCACCGGCATCTGTCCGACCGCCCGCTGGTGTTCGTGCCGCTCACCACCGCCGGTGAGGCGGGCGCCCCGCTCGGCGCGCTGGTGGGCACCGACCGGGACGCGCCCCGCCTGCTGGCCGTGCCCCAGCCCCGCGACCGCGACCTGCGCTTCGCGTTCCTCGCCGAACTGGCCGACGTCGTCCTGCCGTACGTCGACTCCTACGCCGGAGCGGTCGAGGCGGCCGAGCGCACCGAGACCGACCCGGAGACCGGCAAGCGGGTCAAGGTCGAGGTCGAGCTGTGCTCGGACGCGCCCCAGCTGATCGTGCCGAGCCGCGCCGGCCTGGACTACGTACGGCTGCTCGGCCGCTCCATGCGGTTCCGCCGCACGGCCGAGCAGGACCCGGAGGCGCCCCATCCGGCGCCGCCGCGGGTGCCGCTGCTGGGCCGGTGGCTGACCCACTACGGCGAGCGGGCCCGGGTGCCCGGCTCCTCGCTGCTGCTGGCCCTCACCGAGGTGCTGTCCCGGCACTGGGCCACCGGCCAGTCCGGACTGGAGGACCAGCACCTGGGCGCGCTGCTCGCCTGGATCGCCCCGCCGGACGGCCTGACCGGCGCCGAGGCCGCCCGGCGGGCCGAGCTGGAGCGCGACCGGGACGGGCAGCTGCTGTGCCCGCCGGCCGGTCCGGCCACCGACCCGGCGTTCGACAACAAGCTGCTGGCCCCGGCGATCACGCGCCACGACCGCGCGCGCGGCGCCCTCGCCGCCGCCGAGGACCCCTTGGAGGCCGACGACCGGCTCGCCGCGCTCACCGCGGCCGAGCGGGACGTCCGCGACCTGGTCGAGAGCCGTACGCGGCCCACCTGGGACGCGGTGTGGCGGGGCCTGGACCTGCTGCGGGAGCTGCCGGCGGGCGCGCACGTCGAGGAGCGGTGGACCCGGGACCGCTGGTCGTTCACCGGTCACCGGGACCGGGTGCTGGCCGGCGAGCCGCCGCAGCCGCGCCGGGACGACGCCGTGACGGCGGCGAACAAGCTGGCGACGCGCGAGCGGGAGCAGGGCCGCCTGGAGGCTCAGGAGGCGCTGGACGATCCGCTGGAGATGGCCGGGCGGCGGCTGGCCGGTGAGGCCTTCGCGGGCGAGGTGACCGACGTCGTCATGACGTACAGCGAGGGCAGGAGGCCGAGCCCGCGTCCGCTGGTGACGGTCCGCACGGACGACCGGCCGCATCTCGCCGAGCGGGCGAAGGTGTACCGCTCGCTGGGCGGCAGACCGCAGTCGGCGGAGTTCGCCGGTGCCGAGGCCGACGGTGTGCTGGTGCTGCGGATCGTGGACAAGATGGGCCGCGGCAAGGAGCCCGAGCCCGGTTCGGTGCCGGAGAAGGGCGACCTGGTCTGCTTCACCCTCTTCGAGCACGAGCAGCGGGGCGGGGCGAAGCTGCCGGACCCCGAGGAGACGCCCTGGACGCACGGCGGCCCGCCGGGCGAGCGCGCGGCGGAGGCCCCCGACACCGTGACCGAGGAGGACGTGCTGTGACGACCGTCGACTTCGATCCCGGAGCCGCGGCCGCCCGCGCCACCGACGCGATCCTGCACGACACGCTGCACGGCACGGAGCGGGGCGTGGTGGTCGACTCCCCGCCCGGCGCCGGCAAGTCCACGCTGGTGGTCCGCGCGGCCCTCGAACTGGCCGGGGCGGGCCGCCCGTTGATGGTGGTGGCCCAGACGAACGCCCAGGTGGACGATCTGGTCCTGCGGCTCGCCGAGAAGAGTCCGGACCTGCCCGTGGGCCGCCTGCACAGCAGTGACGGCGACCCGTACGACAAGGCGCTGGACGACCTGCCGAACGTCCGCCCGTCGGCGAAGGCGGCCGACCTGAACGGCCTGCCGGTGGTGCTCTCCACGGCCGCGAAGTGGGCGCACGTCAAGGTGGACGAGCCCTGGCGGCACGCGATCGTGGACGAGGCGTACCAGATGCGCTCCGACTCCCTGCTCGCCGTGGCGGGCCTGTTCGAACGGGCGCTGTTCGTGGGCGACCCGGGCCAGCTCGACCCGTTCGCGATCGTCGGCAGCGAGCAGTGGGCGGGCCTGTCGTACGACCCGTCGGCCTCGGCGGTCACCACCCTCCTGGCGCACAACCCGGAGCTTCCCCAGCACCGCCTCCCGGTGTCCTGGCGGCTCCCGGCGTCGGCGGCGCCCCTGGTCTCCGCCGCGTTCTACCCGTACACCCCGTTCCGCAGCGGCACCGGCCACGGCGACCGCCGGCTGGCCTTCGCGGTGCCCTCCGACGGCTCCGGCCCCGACCGGGTGATCGACGAGGCGGCGGAGTCCGGCTGGGGCCTGCTGGAGCTGCCCGCCCGGCACACCCCGCGCACGGACCCGGAGGCGGTGCGCGCGGTGGCGCTGGTCGTACGGCGGCTGCTGGACCGGGGCGGCGCGGCGGTCTCGGAGCGCTCGCCGGACCCCACTGCCCTGACCGCCGACCGGATCGCCGTCGGCACGGCCCACCGCGACCAGGCGGCGGCGGTCCGCGCGGCGCTGGCCGACCTCGGCGTGCGGGAGGTGACGGTGGACACCGCGAACCGTCTCCAGGGCCGTGAGTACGACGTCACCGTGGTCCTGCATCCGCTCTCCGGCCGCCCCGACGCGACCGCGTTCCACCTGGAGACCGGCCGCCTGTGCGTCCTGGCGTCCCGGCACCGGCACGCCTGCATCGTGGTCTGCCGGGCCGGCGTGGGCGACCTGCTGGACGACTACCCGTCCACGGAACCCGTCCAGCTGGGCACCCTCGTGAAGTTCCCGGACGGCTGGGAGGCGAACCACGCGGTCCTGGCCCACCTCACGGAACACCGCGTCACCTGGCACCCGTGACGAACGCCCCGAGCGCCCGGACCGGCCCCGGCCGGACGAAGTCCGGCACGCCACCGGAGGTGGCCGGTGAACACAGCCCGGACGGCTGGGAGGCGAACCACGCGGTCCTGGCCCACCTCACGGAACACCGCGTCACCTGGCACCCGTGACGAACGCCCCGAGCGCCCGGACCGGCCCCGGCCGGACGAAGTCCGGCACCCGTGACGAGGCACCCCGCGCCCCCGGCTCACCCGTTCGGCCGAGCGTCGGCGGATTCCGCCGTGGTGACGCGTGGTGAGCGTGAGGGGGAGTGGGTGCCCTTGCGCGGGCGCGGGACAATGGACGGTAGCCCACCTGAAGGCGGCGCCCAGCGAACCGTACGAGGAGGAGACAAGACATGGCGGAGCCCACGCCGCGTCGCAACGAACCGCGGCTACGCCCCGCGCCCCTGCTCTTCGAGCCCGCGGAGGCGGCCGGAGACGCCGAGCACTTCTTCGACCTGGAGTCGATTGACGACCCGCGGGCGCTGCTCGCGCGGGCGACGGAGCTGACCCAGGCGTTCCGCGCGGCGGCCGACCGGGCCGTGGAGTTCCAGGCGATCGCGGCGGCCCAGCTGGCCGACCCGCGCCGGTTCGACCGGCTGACCGCGGCGGACATCGCCGAGCGGGCCGAGTGGACCGAGGACTACGCGAAGAAGATGGTCGAGTTCGGCCGGGACCTGATGCGGGGCGACAGCGAGGGACGGACGTCCCCGGACCCCGTGTAGCGGCCCCGGGTGGTGCCCTTGGGGCTCCCGCTTGGCATATGCCGGGCGGGCAAGATACTCCCCCGCCACCCCCGGTGTCCCGATTTTCGGCAACCCAGGGAATCCGCGCGGTCACGGCCGGTACACCTGTCTGCCATGAGCAGCACACCGAACGTCACGCGTGCCACCGGCGACGGCATCGCCTGGATGGCCTCGGCGAGCACGTACCCCCGCAGCACCCTGGCCCTGTGGGAGGAGCGCCCGGACGCCCCGGTCGTCCTGCCCTGCGGCACGGCCTTCGACGTGGTGAGCGCCCCCGCGGTCTTCGGCCGCCGCATGCTGGACCGGCTGTGGGACGAGGGGCCGGGCTCCGGCCCCGTCGCCGTGTTCCGGGGCCGGGTGCTGCTGTTCACCGCCCCCGGCACCGCCCAGCGGCTGCCCTCCCTGCTGGCCTGGGAGGAGTGGGGCTCCACCCGGGCGGACGCGGTGCCGCCCCTGCTGTGCCACGGCCCCGGGGACGCGGTGACCGTACCGCCCCTGACCACGGGCGACGCCTCCGGCAGCGCCCGCTGGCTGGTCGCCCCCGACACCCGGCATCCGTGGCTGCCCGGCCCCGAGATCGCCCTGTGGGCGGCCGTACGGGCCGCCCGTGCCGCCGTACGGATATCGATTTTTCCTCCCGCCGATCAGGATGCTAAGGTCTACGACGTCAGCAGGCGCCGCTAGCTCAGTTGGTTAGAGCAGCTGACTCTTAATCAGCGGGTCCGGGGTTCGAGTCCCTGGCGGCGCACGTTGGACGATGGCGAGTCATGATCGCAGAAATGCGATGACGGCTCGCCATCGTTGTTTTTCAGTCCCGTACCGCCGGTGTGATCTTCACCGTCCAGGCGCCCGACGCCGTCCGGTCCTCCACCTCCACCTTCACACCCTCCCCGGGCACGGTGAAGCTCTCCCCCAGCGCCACCGGAGCGTCGGCCAGCGGCGGGTAGACCGAGTTCTCCCAGCAGGCCTCGGTGCGCGGATGGGCGTCGACGACCTCGACCGGCCCGCCGCCGGACTCGGCACCGCTGTGCACCCGGTAGACGAGGACGCCCTGCCGGCAGGAGGCGTGGTCGTTCCCGGCGGCCCCGCGCGCCTCGAAGCCCAGGGCGCTGTCCGGCCCGGTGCGTACGACGGCCAGCTTCACCCCGTTGCCGAGGCCGAAGGCGGGCGCGCCGCCCGTGCCCTGCACCGGGACGCCCGGCCCCGCGGCCAGGGGTTCCAGCGTGAGACGGGTCGGAGCGGCGCCGCGGACGCACGCCACCTGGCGCGGGTCGAGCCAGCCGAGCTTCCACTTGTGCCAGGCGAACAGATCCGGCGACAGTCCGAACTGGCTGCCCATCAGGTCCCAGTCACCCACATAGGTGTCCCAGTCGCCCTTGCCGTCGACGGGGCGGTGGTAGAGGTCGGGCAGGTCGAAGACATGCCCGGTCTCATGGGCGAGAACCAGCCGGTCCGGCGGATGTTTCTCGAACACGGTGACGACCCGCCGGACGTCCGTGCCGTCCACCTGGATGGGCGTGTCGAGGTTCACGACCTTGGTGGCGTCCGAGTCCACCCCGGGCGCGTCCGGATCGGCGACGAAGTACACCACCGGGTACCGCGAGAAGTCGACCTCCTTGTCCGCGACGGCGAAGGCGTCCCGCAGGTAGGCGGCCCGGTCCTCGGCGCTCCAGTCCCGTCTTATGGCGTACGCCGTCGACGGGCGCGGCATGCGCAGCCAGTGCTTCAGCGGGTGCGGGTGCAGCGTGAACCTGCCGTAGGAGGCCTGCTCGTAGAAGCGGCTGGTGGCGGGGAAGTGGTCGGACGTCAGCTCGGCCGGGGTGGTGCGCGGAGTGGCGTCCGGGAAGGACAGGAAGATCATCACGGCGTCGAGCGCGCCGGTCGGGCGGGTGTAGACCGGGTTCCAGGTGTCCACGCCCTCCGAGTGGTGGGCCGTGCTGCGCTCCAGGGCGCAGGGTGCCGTCGAGAAGGGCTCGGCGACCGACGGGCCGGTGAGGATCGAGGTCGCGGCGAGCGCCGACAGCGTGGTGCACACGGCGGCGGTGCTGCGCAGCATGGGCACGGGCATGACCTCCGGATGCGACTCTCGGGACCCGCACCCAGATTGCTGGGATTCGCCACGCCATGCCCTGTTTGTCTGCACCAGAAGGGTGAGTGCGCCCCACCCGCGCCCCGGCGCGCCCCGGCGCTCGACACCCCCGAAACACTCACGGAACGTCACAACTGGTCGGGGGCCTGAAGAACCCGTCCAGGTGCGGGCAGAAACGATCTGTCAGAACCTGTACTCCGTCCGGGAGACTGGAGAGTGGCTGGAAGGCCTCCGGGCCAGCCTCTATGATCGGCACACTTTCCGGCACGGACAGAGATCGAGTGCACTGCGGGAGCGAGCGGTGAGCGGAACGTCCGAAGGGCCGACGCCCGCGGCAGACCTCGACCGGTCAGCCGTCACAGACAGTGATCAGTCCACCTATCGCCGTGTCTTCGCGGCCGCCCCGCTCGCCATGGCGGTCGTGGACGCCGCGGGCATCGTCACGGGCGCCAACTCCGCCTTCGGCGAGCTGCTCGGCACCGATCCGGAGTCGTTCCCGGGACGGGTCGCCGCCGATCTGGTGGACCTCGCCTCGGACGCCCGTACCTGGCACGCCTACCGCGAGGTCCTGCGCGGCCGGCAGGCCCGGCTGCGCTGCACCCGCCGGCTGAAGCATCCCGACGGGCGCTCGCTGTGGGTGCAGGTCACCGTCGCCCCGCTGGCCGACGGCGGACCCGGTGTCCTGCTGTCGGTGACGGACATCAGCGCCCGCCGCGAACTCCAGGCGCGGCTGCGGCACTTGCAGATGCACGATCCGGTGACCCGGCTGGCCAACCGCACGTTGTTCTTCGAGCGGCTGACGGCCGCGCTGGAGGCGGAGTCGTACGAGCAGAGCGGTACCGGCCGGATCGGCCTGTGCTACCTGGACCTCGACGGGTTCAAGGCCGTCAACGACACTCTCGGCCACCGTGTCGGCGACCGGCTGCTCGCGGCCGTGGCCGAGCGCCTGAACCGGGTCGCCGACGAGGCCGGGTACGCCCGCGCCGCCACCCCCCTCGTGGCCCGGCTCGGCGGCGACGAGTTCGCCCTGCTCGTGGAGGACTCCACCGGCACCGAACAGCTCGCGGACCTCGCCGAGTCGGCGCTGAAGGCCCTGGAGGCGCCCTTCGACCTGGCCGGGCAGCGGCTGTCGCTGACGGCGTCCATCGGTGTGGTCGAGCGGCACGCGGCGGGCACCACCGCGACGGGCCTGATGCAGGCGGCCGACACGACCCTGTACTGGGCGAAGGCGGACGGCAAGGCCCGCTGGACGCTGTTCGACCCCGAGCGCAACGCGCACCTGATGACCCGGCAGGCCCTCTCCTCCACCCTGCGCCCCGCCATCGAGCGCGGCGAATTCGCCCTGGACTACCAGCCGTTGGTCGGCATGGAGGACGGACGGCTGAGCGGGGTCGAGGCGTTGATCCGCTGGCATCATCCGCAGTTCGGCACGCTGACGCCGAATCGGTTCATCGGACTGGCCGAGGAGGACGGTTCGATCGTGCAGCTCGGCCGCTGGGCGCTGATCACCGCCTGCCGGCAGGCCCGCCGCTGGCAGCTGGACCACCCGGACGAGCCGCCGATCTTCGTCAGCGTGAACGTGGCCGTGCGCCAGGTGTGGGACTCCGATCTGGTGGCGGACGTGGCGGAGGTCCTCGCCGAGACCGGACTCGCCCCGCACCTGCTGCAGCTGGAGCTCACCGAGTCCGCGGTGATGGGCTCGGCGGGCCGTCCGCTCCAGGCCCTCCAGGCCCTCAGCGACATGGGGGTGCGCATCGCCATCGACGACTTCGGCACCGGCTACTCCAACCTCGCCTATCTGAGCCGGCTGCCGGTGTCGGTCCTGAAACTGGACGGCTCCTTCGTGCGGGGCTTCCAGTACGAGGGCGAGAAGAAGACGATCGCGCCCAACCCGGCCGACGAGGTGATCGTGGAGGCGATGATCCAGCTGGCGCACCGCCTGGGGCTGACCGTCACCGCCGAGTGCGTGGAGACATCCGCCCAGGCCACCCGGCTGCGCCGGATCGGCTGCGACACCGGACAGGGCTGGCTGTACTCCCGTCCGGTGCCGCCGGATCGTATCTCCGAGCTGCTCGGGGAGCAGACCTACGCGGTCGGCAATCCGTAGGCGTCCGCGATCAGTTCGTAGGAGCGCAGGCGGAGCGCGCCGCGGTGGGCGTGCGAGGTGAGCATCAGCTCGTCGGCGCCCGTGCGCTTGTGCAGCGCGTCCAGTCCGGAGCGGACCTCGTCGGCGGTGCCGTGCACGATGTTGGCCGTCCAGGAGCCGATGAACTCCTCCTCCATCGGGCTGAACTCGTGCCGCTCGGCCTCCTCCGGGTCGGGGAACAGGCCGGGGCGGCCGGTGCGCAGCCGGAGCATGTTCAGGGCCATCGCCCGGGTCTGGCGGCGGGACTCGCGCTCGTCGTCCGTGGCGAGGGCGGAGACGCCGATGAGGGCGTACGGCTCGGCCAGCACCTCGGAGGGGCGGAACGTCTCCCGGTACAGGTCGAGCGCCGGGACGGTGTTCTGCGCGGAGAAGTGGTGGGCGAAGGCGAAGGGCAGACCGAGCAGTCCGGCCAGGCGGGCGCTGAAGCCCGAGGAGCCGAGCAGCCAGATCGGCGGGCGGTGCGGGGACTGGACGCCGCCCGGCGCGGTGGCCTGCACGGGGCCGGGGATCGCGTGGATGCGCCGGTAGGGGTGGCCGTCGGGGAAGTCGTCGTCCAGGAAACGGGTGAGCTCGGCGAGCTGCTGCGGGAAGTCGTCGGCACCCTCATTGAGGGTGTCGGTGCGGCGCAGCGCGGCCGCCGTCGCGCCGTCGGTGCCGGGGGCCCGGCCGAGACCGAGGTCGACACGCCCCGGCGCGATCGCCTCCAGCGTGCCGAACTGCTCCGCGATCACCAGCGGGGCGTGGTTGGGCAGCATGACCCCGCCCGAGCCGAGCCGGATGCGCTCGGTGTGGGCGGCGAGGTGGGCGAGGATCACGGCGGGCGAGGAGGAGGCGACGCCGGGCATGGAGTGGTGCTCGGCGACCCAGTACCGGTGGAAGCCGCGGGACTCCGTGAGCCGGGCCAGCTCGACGCTGGTGCGCAGGGCGTCGGTGGCGGTACTGCCCGCGCCGACGGTCACCAGGTCCAGTACGGAGAGGGGGACGGGGGCGGTCCCGTGCGTCGTGCCCCGGATCTCGTCTGCCGACACGGTGTGGGCCTCCTGTTTCTGAGCGTGCTTCCTTCCGGGAGCTAACAGGAGGGTGTCCCCGGTTATTCCGTCCGCCCGTGTCCTCCGGCCGCGCGCCCTGGTCGCCGGGGCGTCCTTCCTGCCCGGACCGACGTGGGGCGCCACGGCCCCGGCCGGCCGACGCCACCGTGGTGGCGGTCCCGTCGGCCGGGGGTGTGCCGCGGCGGTGGTCCGGTGTCAGGCCTGCACCAGGGGTTCCCGGGTGAAGAGGGTGCCGAGGGTGGGGGCGTTCACCCGGCGGTCGGCCAGGCGCAGGCCCTCCCAGACACTGACCTGGTTCGCGGTGAGGACCGGCTTGGACAGGGCCTTCTCCAGCAGCGACAGGTGCGCGGCGGTGTGCAGCGCGGTGTCCGGGAGCAGGACCGCCTCCGCGTCGGCCACGTCCGCCGCGCGGGCCAGGGTCAGCACGTCCTCCTCCTCCCATGTGCCGACCTCCGCCGCCGTGACGATCCCGGACGACCGCATGCCGGTCACCTCCAGGCCGCCGGCCGCCAGGAAGTCCGCGAACAGGGCCGCCACGTCCTCCGGGTAGGTCGCGCCCACGGCGACCCGCCGCACCCCGAGCTCCCGGGCCGCGTGCACGAAGGCGAACGACGTCGAGGAGGCCGGCATCCCGGCCAGCCGGGCCAGATTCCGCACCTGGTCCTGGGCGCCGTCCCAGCCGTGCACGAAGCTGCCGCTGGTGCACGCCCACACCACCGTCTCGGCGCCGGCGAGCCGCAGCCCCTCCATGCCCGCCGCGAGCCGCTCCGCGGAGCCCATCTCGCGCAGGGCGTCCACCCGGTGCGCGTCCTCGCCGATGTCCGTGTGGATCAGGTCCACCCGGATGTCGCTCCCCAGGAGCTGCTCCATGCGTGGATAGTCGTCCTCGGCGGAGTGGCCCGGATAGAGGAAACCGAGTGCGGTCATGTCCAGCCTTCCTGCGTCTCTTCGGGCAGTACGGGCCGCTCCCGCGCGGCCGCGTCCAGCAGCGCCTGGTAGGGCCCCACGGCTCGGGTACCCAGCCGGCGCAGGGCAGCCCACATCGTGACCTGGTTGGCCGAGAGGACCGGCATGCGCAGTTCGGCCTCCAGTTGCGGGATGACGTCGTAGGTCGGCAGGTTGGTGCAGGAGATGAAGAGCGCGTCGGCCGCGCCCGGGCTAATCGCCTGCCGTGCCATGCCGACGACGTCCCGGTACGGCACCTGCCAGATGTGCCGGGTCAGCCCCATGTAGGCGCACCCGGTGATCCGTACACCGGCCTCCGCGACGTACTCCCGCAGCGCCCGGGTCACGGAGACCGTGTACGGCGTGACCAGGGCGACCCGCCGCACGCCCAGCTCCGTCAGGGCCTCCAGCAGCGCCCCGGAGGTGGTCACGGCGGGCAGCGCGCCGGCCCGGGTCATCGCCTCGCACATCGCCCGCTCCCCGGCGATCCCGCCGACGAAACTGCCGGAGGTGCAGGCGTAGGCCACGACCTCGGGGGCGACGGCGGTCAGCGCGCGGACGGCCTCACCGAGGGTCTCGTGCTCGCTGACCAGCCGCGCCAGGTCCAGGCTCACCTCGACGGGCACGAACGGGGTCCGGGTCAGGTGCAGCGACACCTCGTCGGGCACCCAGCGCCACAGCTCGCGGTCGAGGGCGAAGTCGAAGGGGGCCACCACGCCGACGCCGCGCTGGGGGCGGGGGCCGCCGAGAAAGGAGACGTCCATGGCACCGGCCTCACTCTGGGAGACGAGGGAGCAACGGATCGCGATAACGCCCGTGTTGACGACGGTAGGTTCGGGTGCGAGCGTGGTCAATCCACGCATGTCAGACGCCGGGAGCCGCCCCGCATGACACCGAGCCCGCCGACGCTTCTCGTTCTCGACGCCGACCCGCCGCCCCGGCTCGGCCGCCTCACCGGCCGCGCCCGGATCGTGCACACCGACGCCGGGCACCTGGCCGAGCGGCTGCCCGAGGCGGACGCCCTGCTGGTGTGGGACTTCACCTCGCACGCCGTGCGCGAGGCCTGGCCCGGGGACGGCCGACGGCCGCGCTGGGTGCACACCGCGAGCGCGGGCGTGGACCATCTGATGTGTCCGGAGCTGGCCGCGTCCGACACGGTGGTCACCAACGCGCGCGGGATCTTCGACCAGCCGATCGCCGAGTACGTGGCGGCCCTGGTGCTGGCGGTCGCGAAGGACCTCCCGCGCACCCTGGGGTACCAGCGGGAGCGGACCTGGCGGCACCGGGAGAGCCGGCGGGTGGCGGGCACGCGCGCGTGCGTGGTCGGCTCGGGCCCGATCGGCCGGGCGATCGCCCGCACGCTCAAGGCCCTGGGCGTGACGACGGCCCTGGTCGGCCGGCTGCCGCGCACCGGCATCCACGGCCCGGACGACCTGGACCGGCTGGTCTCCCGCGCGGACTGGGTGATCGCCGCGGCACCGCTGACCGAGCGGACGTACCGCATGTTCGACGCCCGCCGGTTCGGCATGATGCAGCCCTCGGCGTTCTTCGTGAACGTCGGCCGCGGGCAGCTGGTGGACGAGGACGCCCTCGCGGAGGCGCTGACCCGGCGCTGGATCGCGGGCGCCGCGCTGGACGTCTTCGCCACCGAACCCCTGCCCGCCGACAGCCCGTTGTGGGAGCTCCCGGAGCTGATCGTCTCCCCGCACATGAGCGGGGACACGGTCGGCTGGCGCGACGAACTGGGCCTGCAGTTCGTGGAGTTGTACGAGCGCTGGGCGGCGGGCAGATCTCTGGTGAACGTGGTCGACAAGAAGCGTGGTTACGTGCCCGGTCACTGAGACCCGATGGAGGGTGCATGCAGCTCACCGACCTCACCGCGACCCGGCTCCTGGACGGTTACCGCAAGGGCGAGTTCAGCCCCGTGGAGGCGACCGCCGAGGCCCTGGAGCGGGCGCGCCGGATCCAGCCGGAGGTGAACGCGTTCGTACGCCTCACCGAGGAGGACGCGCTCGCCCGGGCCCGGGAGTCGGAGGAGCGCTGGCGGCGCGGTGAGCCGGCCGGGCTGCTCGACGGGGTGCCGGTGACGGTGAAGGACATCCTGCTGCTGCGCGGCCACCCGACCCTGCGCGGCTCCCGGACCATCTCCGAGCAGGGGGCGTGGGACGAGGACGCGCCCCCGGTGGCCAGGCTGCGCGAGCACGGCGCGGTGTTCCTCGGCAAGACGACCACCCCCGAGTACGGCTGGAAGGGCGTCACCGACTCCCCGCTGACCGGGATCACCCGCAACCCGCACGACCCGGCGCGCACCGCGGGCGGTTCCAGCGGTGGCAGCGCGGCGGCCGTCGCCCTCGGCGCGGGCCCGCTGTCGCTGGGCACGGACGGCGGCGGCAGCATCCGCATCCCGGCCGCCTTCTGCGGGATCTTCGGGCTGAAGCCGACGTACGGCCGGGTGCCGCTGTATCCGGCGAGCGCCTTCGGCACGCTGTCGCACACGGGGCCGATGACCCGGGACGCGGCCGACGCGGCCCTGCTGCTCGACGTGATCGGCGCCCCGGACCCGCGCGACTGGTCGGCGCTGCCGCCCGCACCGGGCTCCTTCTCGGAGGCGCTGAAGGGGGGCGTGCGCGGGTTGCGGGTGGCGTACTCGCCCACCCTGGGCGGGCAGGTGGCGGTGCGGCCGGGGGTCGCGGCGGCGGTGCGGCGGGCGGTCGCCCGGCTCGCGGACCTCGGTGCGTACGTGGAGGAGACCGACCCCGATCTCAGCGACCCGGTGGAGGCCTTCCACACACTGTGGTTCAGCGGTGCCGCCCGGCTCACCCAGCGCTTCCCGCCCCGGCTGCGGCAGTTGCTCGACCCGGGGCTGCGGGAGATCTGCGCGCAGGGGTCCCGGTACTCCGCGCTGGACTATCTGGCGGCCGTCGACGTCCGGATGGGCCTGGGGCGGCGCATGGGACGCTTCCACGAGACGTACGACCTGCTGGTCACGCCGACGCTGCCGGTGACGGCGTTCGAGGCGGGTGCTGAGGTGCCGCGGGGTTCGGGGCTGCGGCGCTGGACGGGGTGGACGCCCTTCACCTACCTCTTCAACCTGACCCAGCAGCCCGCCGCCACGGTACCGGTCGGCACGGACGGGGACGGGCTGCCGGTGGGCCTGCAGCTCGTGGCCGCCCGGCACCGGGACGATCTGGTGCTGCGGGCGGCGCACGCGCTGTACGAGGCGGGGCAGGCGCTGTCCGGGCTCGTCAGGCCCGCCGGAAGCTGAGCGTCTCCCCCGCCGCTCCCGCCCGCCACAGGTCGTTGCAGGCCTCGGCCATCGCGTCGAGGCCGTCGGTCACCTGGCCCCAGACGATCCCCGGCACCCAGCCGACGTCCCCGTTGAGCAGCAGGTTGTTGCGCTCGTAGAACAGGGCGAGGTCGACGACGGTGGTGCCGGGGCGGACCTCGCGGTCGTAGCCGTAGGCCTTGGTGCCGAGTTCGGCGCCGGTGAAGGAGAAGTAACAGAGGTCGCCGGGAATCGGGGTGACCGTCGGGTTCTCCAGTGGGGGTTCCGTGGAGGCGAAGGGGGGGAACAGGGCGTAGATCTCGTTGCGCGCGTACTTGGCGTGGTAGACGTCGCCGGAGAGCGGCAGTGCCTCCCACACTGCCGCGCAGGTCAGAGGCGCGCGGTCGTCCAACAGTCGTGCGGTGCAGTGCACGTCCCGCTTGTCGAGCGAGACGGTGACGAATCGATCGGCCATGAGATCCAGGGTGCATAGCCCGGAGGCCCTTGGGTAGCCGCGCCGCCATGGCTCCACCACTTGGGAACGACGTACACACATCCGGCCCCGGACACAGACGCAGCCGCCGCTCGGTCCTCGCGGGCTTCTCCGCCCTCGGAGCGCTCGGCGCGCTGGGTGCCGCGGGCTGCACGCGGGTGGCGGTGGCGTCCGGCAGGAACGGCGGCGACCTGCTCGACCGGCTGCGCGCGCAGGGTGTCGTCCGGCTCGGGATCGCCGGTGAGATCCCCTTCGGTTACATCGACACGGACGGGCAGCTCACCGGTGAGGCGCCCGAACTGGCGAAGGTGATCTTCAAGCGGCTCGGGGTGGACCGGGTGCAGCCGGTGCCGACGGAGTTCGGCTCGCTCATCCCCGGACTCAACTCGCAGCAGTTCGACGTCGTGGCCGCGGGGATGTACGTGAACCCCGAGCGCTGCGAGCAGGTGATCTTCGCCGATCCGGACTACCAGATGCTGGATTCGTTCATCGTCCGCAAGGGGAACCCGAAGGGGTTGCACTCCTACAAGGACGTCGTGGCGAAGAAGGCGAAGTTCGCCACCGGCACCGGCTACGCCGAGATCCAGTACGCGGTGGAGGCCGGGTACGAAGAGAGCGACATCCTCATCGTCCCGGACCAGGTCGCCGGGCTGAACGCGGTCGAGGCGGGCCGCGTCGACGTCTTCGCGGGGACGGCGCTGACCACCCGCGAGGTGGTGAAGAAGTCCGCCAAGGCGGAGGCCACCAAGCCGTTCGAACCGCTGGTGAAGGGCGAACCGCACGTCGACGGCGGGGCGTTCGCGTTCCGGCCGACCGAGACCGGGCTGCGGGACGCCTTCAACGCCGAGCTGCGCAAGCTGAAGAAGAGCGGGGAACTGCTCCGCATCCTGCGGCCGTTCGGGTTCACCGAGGCCGAGATGACGGACCTGACCGCGAAGGAGCTGTGCGGCGGATGACCTCGGGGCTCTGGGAACTCGTACTGAGGGGCATATGGACGACCGTCCAGTTGCTCGTGTTCAGCGCGCTGCTGTCCGCGGCGGTGTCGTTCGCCGTCGGCATGGCGCGCACCCACCGGCTGTGGATCGTGCGCTTCGTCGCCGGTTTCTACACCGAGGTGTTCCGCGGCACCTCGGCGCTGGTGATGATCTTCTTCATCTTCTTCGTGCTGCCCGTCGCCTTCGGCTGGCAGCTGGTGCCGATGTGGGCGGCCACGCTGGCGCTCGGGCTGACGTACGGCGCGTACGGCTCGGAGATCGTGCGCGGCGCCCTGAACGCGGTCGAACCGGCGCAGCGGGAGGGCGGGATCGCCCTCAGCTTCACGCCCTGGCAGCGGATGCGGCTGGTCGTGCTGCCGCAGGCGGTGCCGGAGATGATCCCCTCCTTCTGCAACCTGCTCGTCGAACTGCTCAAGGGCACCGCGCTGGTGTCGGTCATGGGCATGGGCGATCTGACCTTCAGCGCCAACCTGGTGCGGCTCGCGCTGCAGCAGAGCGCGGAGATCTACACGTACGTGCTGCTCATCTACTTCGCGATCGCCTTCGTGCTGACCCGGCTGATGCGCTCCCTGGAGAAGCGGCTGAAGGCCGGGGTCGGCAAGGACGCCGGGACGTTCTCGGCCGCCCGTGAGCTGAAGCGGGCGCAGACGACCGGAGTGGGGGGTCGGGTCGCATGAAGTGGGACTGGAACGCCGTGAGCGACTTCATGCCGGACTTCTGGAAGGGACTGCTGGTCACTCTTCAGGCCCTGGCCCTGGGGTCACTGCTGTCCTTCTCCCTCGGTCTGGTGTGGGCGCTGCTGATGCGGACGCCGACGCGGTGGGTGCGCTGGCCGGTCGGGGTGGTCACCGAGTTCGTGCGCAACACCCCGCTGCTGGTCCAGCTGTTCTTCCTGTTCTACGTGCTGCCCGAGTGGGGCCTGACCTTCTCGGCGCTGGCCACCGGGGTGTTCGCGATCGGCCTGCACTACTCGACGTACACGATGCAGGTCTACCGGGCCGGCATCGAGGCGGTGCCGGCCGGCCAGTGGGAGGCGGCCACGGCGCTGAACCTGCCGCGGGCGCGGACCTGGACCGCGGTGATCCTGC
Source organism: Streptomyces albidicamelliae (assembly GCF_025642175.1). Lineage (NCBI taxonomy): Bacteria > Bacillati > Actinomycetota > Actinomycetes > Kitasatosporales > Streptomycetaceae > Streptomyces > Streptomyces albidicamelliae. The sequence goes on from NZ_CP106795.1 coordinate 3,373,202, forward strand.
CGCAGGCGATCCGCAGGGTGGTGCCCGCGCTGGGCAACTACGTGATCTCCATGCTGAAGGACACGCCCCTGCTGATGGTGATCACCGTGCTGGAGATGCTCGGGCACGCCCGGCTCTTCTCCCAGGAGCACTTCCAGTTCACCGAGCCCCTGACCGTGATCGGGGTGGCCTTCATCCTCATCTCCTATCTGGCCTCCCTTCTGATGCGAGCCCTGGAGCGACGCCTTGTCCGCTGACACGCCTTTGACGAAAGAATCCGACGCGAGCGCCGGCACGGCCCTCGCCGGCGGTGAGCTGGTCCGGCTGGAGGGCGTCACCAAGCGCTTCGGGACCAACACCGTCCTCGACGACCTGAACTTCTCCGTCGATCCCGGCAAGCACGTGACCCTGATCGGTCCGTCCGGTTCCGGCAAGACGACGATCCTCCGGCTGCTGATGACCCTCACGAAGCCGGACGAGGGCACGATCACCGTCGACGGGGAGCGTCTGTTCCCCGCGCCGGAGAAGCAGATCCGGGAGGTGCGCAAGAAGATCGGGATGGTGTTCCAGCAGTTCAACCTGTTCCCGAACATGTCCGTGCTGCGGAACATCACCGAGGCGCCGGTCCGGGTGCTCGGCATGTCCAAGGACGAGGCCGAGGCGCGGGCCCGGGAGCTGCTGGACCTGGTGGGGCTCGCCGACAAGTGCGACGCCCGGCCCACCCGGCTCTCCGGCGGCCAGCAGCAGCGGGTGGCGATCGCCCGGGCGCTGGCGATGCGGCCCCGGGTGCTGCTGCTGGACGAGGTGACCTCGGCGCTGGACCCGGAGCTGGTCGCGGGGGTCCTCGATCTGCTCAGGGACATCGCCCGCAGCACCGACATCACCATGCTGTGCGTGACCCACGAGATGGGTTTCGCCCGCGACATCTCCGACCAGGTCCTGATGTTCGACTCGGGTCGGGTGATCGAGGCGGGTCCGCCGGAGCAGATCTTCGGTGATCCGGAGCAGGAGCGCACCCGGGAATTCCTCAGCGCTGTCCTCTGACTACGAGGTGTGAGGAGCGAAAACCCCCGAGGTCCGGTCGCTGGGTCATGACTTTGGCATATGCCAGAGGGCCTGCGGCGCAGTTGAGCGGGAGGGCGCGCGGGACACAATCTCGCCAACCCCCTCTCCTCGCCGGGCCTTTGGCGGCTATCGTGGAGACGATCCGCCGACCGGATCCGTGGCTTCAGGCCCGGAGCGCGAGCGCAGGGGGGGACCCGTCGTGGCGCCACCGTGCCTGGCCGGGGGCCGGCCCCCGGCCTCCCGGCCGCACCTGCTCGACCCCAGGACTTCGAGGCGAGGGGGACCGTCATGAGGATCGAGCCGACCGCCCCGTACCACTCCGCCCAGGACGCCCTGCGTGTGCTGGAGATCGTGGCGGGCCACTCCGCCGGCGTCACCGAGACCGAGCTGGCCCACGGCACCGGCCTGGGCGCCGAGCGGCTCACCGCCCTGCTGCGCATGCTGCGCCGCGAGGGCTACGTGGAGCAGATCACCGACGGCGCGTACGTGACCGGCGACACCCTGCGCCGCCTCACCTCGGCGCACGACCGCGAGCGTGCCCTGCGCGACAAGCTCCAGCGCACCCTGGACGAGCTGCGGGACTCGGTCGGCGCGGCCGTCTACCTCAGCCGCTACGTCGACGGCGAGGTGAAGGTCACCCAGTACGCGGCCGGGCCGGCCACCCCGGCGGTCAACGAGTGGGTCGACTTCCGCTACTCCGCCCACGCCACCGCGGTCGGCAAGAGCCTGCTGACCCAGCTGGACCACAACGCCCGCCGCGACCACCTCTCCCGGCACAAGATGGCCCGCCTGACCTCGCGGACCATCACCAGCGACAAGCTGCTGCTGTCCCGGCTGGAGTCCCAGCCGCCGACGGTGCCGGTCCTCGACCTCCAGGAGTACGCCGTCGGCACGGTCTGCGCGGCCGTCCCGATCACGGCGGGCGCCGCGGTGGGCTGCCTCGCGCTCTCCCTCCCGGTGGAGCACGCGCACCGCCTGAAGGAGGCCGCGGACGCGCTCAACCGCAGCGCGGCGCCGGTGCTGCTGTCCCTGACGATCTAGTCCGCTCCGGGGTGGTCAGGAGCACCCCGTCGGACCAGGTAGTATTTTCTTCGTCGCCGGCCGCGGGAGCAGAGATCCGCGGAAGGCGGGAGTCATGCGCCGCTAGCTCAGTTGGTTAGAGCAGCTGACTCTTAATCAGCGGGTCCGGGGTTCGAGTCCCTGGCGGCGCACAGATGAAGGGCCCTTCGCGGAAGCGAGGGGCCCTTCGGCGTCCTCCGCGGTCAGCGGCCGGTACGACTCCTCCCCCGGCGGCCGCCACCACACCGGGTCGGCGCACCGGAAGCCCTCCCCGCGCAGGCGCGCCCGCTGGATCTTGTTCGTCGCCGTCACCGGCATCCGCTCCACCACCCGCACGAACCGGGGCGCCATCTTCGTCCCGAGGTCCGGCTGGGCCCGCAGGAACTCCGCGAAACCCGCCGGGTCGAAGGTCCCGGCGACGGTCGCCATCACCTGGTCGCCGGTCACCGGGTCCGGCACCCCGTACACGGCGACGGCCTCGGCGCCCTCGTAGCGGGCGACGATGTTCTCGATCGCGGCGGCGGCGAGGTTCTCCCCGTCGACCCTGATCCGGTCGTCGGTGCGGCCGGCGAAGTAGAGGTAGCCCTCGGCGTCCCGGTAGAAGAGGTCACCGGTCCAGTACGCCCCGCCCCGGCGGCGCTCGGCCTCGGCGGCCGGGTTGCGCCAGTAGCCCTCGAAGGGGTTCGGCGCCCGGTTGACCAGTTCGCCCATCGCCTCGTCCCCGTTGAGCAGCAGCCCGGCGGAGTCGAAGACGGCCGGCGGGCACTCCTCGCCCGTGGCCCGGTCGAGCACCACGAGGCCCGGTCCGGCCGGCCCCACGGCACCGGCCGGGGTGCCCGGGGCCCACTGGATCGCCGCCCCGCCCTCGGAGGAGCCGTAGCCCTCCACCAGCCGTACGCCGAACCTCCGCTCGAAGGCCGCCGCGTCCACCGCCCCTGCCTCGGTGCCGAAGCCGAGCCGCAGCGGGTTGTCCCGGTCGTCGGGCCGGGGCTCGGTGGCCAGGAGGTACTGGATCGCCCGGCCGACGTAGGTGAAGTAGGTGGCGCGGTGGCGGCGCACGTCGGCCAGGAACCGGGAGGCCGAGAACCGGGGGCGCAGCGCCACCCCGGCGCCGGCGGCCAGCGCGGGCGCCCAGTCGGCGATCACCGCGTTGCCGTGGAACATCGGCATGCAGACGTAGTGCACGTCGTCGGCGCGGACCCCGAACTGCCGGACCAGGGCCTGCCCCGCGGCCGCGAGCCGTCCCTGGGAGCAGATCGCGGCCTTGGGGGCGCCGGTCGAACCGGAGGTGAAGTACAGCAGCAGCCGGTCGGCGGGTGCGGCCCGGGACGGGTCCGGCACGGCTCCGGCGTAGGCGGCGAGGAGGGTGGCGTACTCCTCGTCGTCCGTCACGAGGATCCGTACGCCCGGCAGCTCCAGGTCCGCCAGCAGCGGCAGCCGGGCCCGCTCGGTGACCAGGACCGGGCACTCGGTGTGGAGGATGTCCCGGGCGAGTTCGGGACCCCGGCGGGTGGGATTGATCCCGGCGACGGCCGCCCCGGCGAGGGCCGCGGCGGCGAGCCACAGCGGGAACTCCTCACGGTTGTCGAGCAGCACGCCGAGATGCGGTGCGGCGCCGGAGGGCAGCAGGTCGGCCAGCAGTGCGGCCCGGGCGGCCGCCCCCGCGGCCGTCTCGTGGTGCGTCAGCGCCCGGTCCTCGCACCACAGCCCCGGCCGGTGGTCCCCCCACCGCGCCGCCACCAGCTCGGCGACCGTACCCGTCGTGGACTCCATGGCCGCGCACGGTAGCTGACGCAGCGTCAGAAGTGGAGGGTCACGGCATCAGGCTGCCGGCCTCCTCGAACATCGTGTGCGCCACGGCCATGAAGCCCAGGCAGAAGACGATGATCACGCCGAGGAAGGTCAGCAGGCAGCCGGACTCGGCGGCGAGCCTGCCGCGGGACGGCGGGAGCGCGGTGGCCAGATCGGGCCGCTCCGGGAGGTAGTGCACGGTGACGACGTCGCCCTCCAGGACGGTCGCGGGACCGCCCCGCTCCTCGAACCGGACCGCGCGGCTGTCCCGGGTGGTGTACTCGTAGACGTGGTGCAGGGTCGTGCTCACGGACGTGTCCCCGCCGCCCCCGCTGGTCGTGGTGTACATGCGCAGGCAGCGCGCCTCGGCCGTCAGCCCGTGCTCCCACGTCCTGCGGATCCGCCGGGCGCGGCGGATCAGCAGGTACGCGCCCCATCCGGCACCCGCGATCATGAGGGTGGGCACGAGGTAGAAGAACAGTTCGAACATGAGGGTCCCCCGAGGTCGGTGCGCCGCTCCGGATGACCGGCGTGGCGGGAACCTATCCGGCGGGGCGGGCCACGGTCCTCAAGGGAACCTCAGTTTCCGTGCTGTGACGGTCCGTCGGTCAGAAGGTGACGTCCGAACAGGCGTAGAACGCGTTGCCCGTGTCGGCGATCGTCCACACCGCGAGGATGACGTGGTGTCCGCTCAGCCCGCCCGGCAGGGTGCCGCTGTGGCTGAGCGTGGCCGGCGGGCGCTGCCCGTTGTACGGCACCGTCAGGAACGGGGTGAGGTTGAGGTCCGAGCGGGCGAGGTTGTGGTTCTGGTTCCAGCCGGGCTTGGTGACGTAGTACTTGAAGTCCGTCGTCGCGTGCATGGCGGTGAACTGCCACCGGAAGGTGTACGACTGGCCTCCTGTCACCCGGGTGGTGGGCCAGGCCGCGCCGTTCGGCGTTTTCGGTGCGCTGAGCTGGGCGAACTGACTGAGTCCGCCGTTGCAGAGCTGGCCGTCGGCGGGACCGGCAGCCGGGAAGCCCTTGGGGCCCTCGACGCTCTGCGGCTCCCACTGGATGGAGCCGCAGTTCGTCACGGTGCCGTTCTGGCAGAGCTTCTGCCTGCTGATGGGGAGGTCGGTGTAGCCGTGCCCGCTGGCACCGCCGGTGGAGAGCGCGAAGGCTCCGGCGGTCACCGCACCCAGCACGACTGCGGACAACTTGGTCTTGGTGCGCATGCTGCCGCTCCTGGAGAACGTGGGGAGTTCAGTGAGCTGTGCAGAGGGTAGGTCTAGACCAAGCCTCAGGCTATTACCGGTAGTTGAACATGTCCATACCAATCGCGGAGCGGACTACACCGGCTCCGAGCGTCCCGAGCAGAAGGCCACCGTCAGGTCGCGGACCAGCACCTTGCGCTCGTAGTCGTCCAGTTCGACCAGCCCGCGCATGGTCAGCCGGGTCACCGTGTCCTCCACCGAGTCGACGACCGAGGTGAGCATGCTGGCCCGCTGGCGGGCGTCCAGCGCGGCGATCCGGCGCCGGTGCATCACGGGGGCGACCTCGGGCGCGTACTCCACCCGCACCGGCTGCACCGCGAACACCTCCATGCCGACCCCGGCGGTCTCCGTCGCCACCAGCCGCGTCAGCGCGTCCCCGGCCGCCGTCACCCCGCCCCGGTTGCCGCCCGCCGGTTCCACCGGCACCCGGGCGAGGGCCGCCTCCACGCACTCGCGCAGATACGTCTCGTGGTCCTCGATGCCGAGCACGGCCCGCGCGGTGTCCCGCACCCGCCACACCACCAGCACGACCACCCGCAGCGCCAGGCCGTCGGGGTCCGTCGCGGGCATCGCCTCGCTGCGCCAGTGCCGCAGCCGCACGTCCACCCGGCGGCGCAGCACCAGCGGGTTCACCCACAGCAGCCCGGTGCGCCGGACGGTGCCGCGGTAACGGCCGAACAGGCCGAGCACCCAGGCCCGGCCGGTCTTCCCCCGGGCCAGCCCGCCGAAGCCGAGCAGCCCGAGCGCGCCGGCCCCGGCGTACGCCGCCCACTGTGCCGGCCCCAGACCCGTCCCGGCCTGCACGGGCAGCCGCAGCGCCTCCGCCACCGAGGACGGCAGCAGCCCCGCCCACCAGGAGGTGGCGAGGCATCCGGTGAGCCCGCAGGTCCCGGCGAGGACGCCGGCCGTCCCCGGCAGGACCCGCGCCGGGCGCTCCACCAGCTCCGGATCGGCCTCCACCACGGGCCGTCTGCGCACCGCGACCGGCCGCCGGAGCCGCGGCTGCTCGCCGGTGCCCTGCCGGCGGCCCACCACGGCCGGCTTGAGGGGCACCTTCACCGGGTCGGGATCGTCCCGGAACAGCAGGTGGACGGGGATCTCGGTGGTCGCCTCGTTGTGGATCAGCCGGACCGGGCGGGTGCCCGCGCCCGCGGCCTTCTCCGGCTGTCCCTCGGACTCGGGTGGGGTGTGTGACGTGGTCGTACTCATGCGTGCCTCCAGCCTCCGCGCCAGATGCGTCATGAACAGGAGTAGGGGATGGACGAGGACCGCCCGGCGGCCTGCGCCGGCTAGGCGAACAGCCGGCGCCAGGTCTCCGGGCCCGGGTAGCCGTCCGCCGCGCCGCCCCGCCAGCCCTGGGCGCGCTGGAAGGCCTCCACGGCGCGCCGGTCCGCCTCGCCCCAGTGCGGACCCGGACCGAGGGCGTAGAACCTGCCGAACCCCTTCTTCACCAGCTGGACGCCCAGCCGGGTGACGTAGTCGTTGTTCGCCCCCGGCCGGAAGAAGTTGCGGCCGGGATAGCCGGGGACCCCGTGCGAGCCGGGCCGCCCCGGACCGGCCGTGCCCGGCGCGATGTCCTTGCCCTTGCCGGTGACGAGCAGGTCCCAGGTGCGCGGGCCGGGCAGCCCGTCGGCGTCCGCGCCCGTCCAGCCCTGGGCCTGCTGGAACGCCTGGGTCGCCCGGCGGTCCGTCTCGCCCCACACCGGCCCCGCGCCCTGGGCGTAGTAGGAGCCGGCGCCCCGGGCGATGAGCATCTCGCCGAGCCGGGTGACGTACTTGTTGTCGGCGCCGGGACCGAAGTAGGCGGCCCCCGGGTAGGCCGTCACCGTCTTGCCGCCGGCCGGTTCCGAGCCCGCGGTGCCGGCGGTGACGCCCTTGTAGCGGTAGGGGACGTATTTGTCGGTGTGGCTCCAGTAGGGGTACGGGGTGGTCTGCCGGCGGGCGTGCGGGGGCGTCTGCTCGTAGACCGTGTAGTAGGTGTGCGTGTGGTCGGTCCAGCCGCCGAAGAGCACCACGTGGGAGCCGCTCTCGGGGTTGTCCGGGTTGTGGTAGAGGAGCATGTCGCCGGGCTGCAGCTCCTCCTTCTTGATCTTCACCCCGAACGAGCCGAGGCTGCCCGTCCACTCGTTGTTCGGCAGTCCCCAGGCCATGGAGACGTAACCCGAGCAGTCCTGCCGGTACCCGTCGGACCAGTAGGAGGTCATGCTGTACGGCACCTGCGCCGCCACCCAGATCTTGGCCCGGTTGATGATCTCGGTCCGGGTGGTGGTGGGCAGGGGGGCCGTGGTGGGGTCGACGGGCTTGCCCGCCGGGCCGTGCAGCGGCGCCTTGGCGCCCTGCGGGGTGGCGGGCTCGCCGTCGCCGGGGACGGCTTCGCGGTGCGGGGAGTGGCCGGGGGCGAGGGCCGCGGCCGGGTGGACCGCGCCGAGGACGGCGGACGCGGCGGCCAGGACGACGACCCCGCGGGCCGCCGGGTGGCCGCCGAGGCGGCCGGGGGACAGGCGGGGACTCAGCTGCCGCCAGTGGACACAGCCGGGGCAGTCGCAGTCGCTCGCGGGGTCGACTTCCTCGAACACCGGAACGGTCATGCGATCTGCCTCACATTCGGGGTGGATTTGTCCGCGAGTGTGCACGTTGATCAGTTTCACAACTGTCATCGGGGCGCGCATGTTGACGGTCCGAATGATGTACGCGTCCCCCGGGACGCCCTCCGGGTCACCGCGGGGTGGTCAGGAGCACCCGTGGAGGTCATGTAGAGTTTTCTCGTCAGCAGGCGCCGCTAGCTCAGTTGGTTAGAGCAGCTGACTCTTAATCAGCGGGTCCGGGGTTCGAGTCCCTGGCGGCGCACCGACCGAAAGGCCCCTCGCAGCAGCGGGGGGCCTTTCGCATGCCCGGGATCCACCGCGACCGGAAGAGGGCCCTCCCCCCGATTGGCCGGATACCCTCTGGCCATGGCAGCCCGGGACCTTCAGGAGCGGATCAAGAAGCTGATCGTCGACCGGCGGCTGCCCTCGGGCGCCCCGCTGCCGACCGAGCCCGAGCTGATGGAGTACCTCGGGGCCAGCCGGAACTCGGTGCGCGAGGCCCTGAAGGCGCTCCAGGCCATGGGGATCGTGGAGATCCGGCACGGCTTCGGCACCTACGTGGGCTCGATGTCCTTCGCACCGATGATCGAGGGCCTCGCCTTCCGCACCGTCGCCGGGCACTACCGGGGCGAGGACTCCCTGCTCCAGCTGCTGGAGCTGCGCGAGGCCGTGGAGACCGGACTGGTGTCCCGGCTGGCCGGACGGCTGCCGGAGGCGGACCTCGTTGAACTGAACGCGCTCGTGGACCGTATGGAACAAGAGGCCGCGGAAGGGACCGGCCTCGCCGAGACCGACCGCGCCTTTCACGCCACCCTCTACCGGGGGCTGGACAACGTACTGCTGAGCGAGGTGCTGGAGGCGTTCTGGGACGCCTTCCACCGGGTGCAGCGGGACCTGGTGGACGTGCCGCAGGATCCGCGCGTCACCTGCCGCCAGCACCGGGAGATCCTGGACGCGGTCCGGTCCGGTGATTCGCTGCGGGCGGAGGAGGCCATAAGGGACCACTTCGGCAACATCCGCACCCGTCTGTCCACCACCGGCGCATCCGAGCCACCCGAGCCCCATGCACGCCGCAATGAACGGGTTTGAGGGGTAAACACGGCGTTTCGCGTCTTGCGATCTGCTGACCACCGTAGAACCCTGGTGGCCCGAGCCCGCTCCGATCGACGGCAGTTGACGTGGAGCGGCCGGTCGCCCGTCGGCGGGGAGGGGGCCCCGTTCACGAATCGGTGCCGAGGGCGGCATCATGCAACCGGAGGGTCGCCGTCCCGTGTCTATAGGGTGGGCAGGACGTGGTGATACGACCCATCACTGACTCCGCACGCACGGACCGAGGGGACCCGGGCGGGCGGTAAGGACCGACGAAACACGCGGTGACCTGCGTGTGGGGGGAATGACTCATGACGTCGACGCCGACGGGCGCCGGACAGAGCCACGCTCACGACGACCCGTCACAGACCACACAGCTGAGGGCGGTCAGCCAGCGGACGGGGCAGCTCCGCCGAATAAAGAAGACGCTGCCCAGATACGACTACGAGCACTACAGCCGGCTCTCGGGGCCCCTCACCCAGCCCGATCCGACGAAGCCGTACACGGTGCAGTACCGCTCGCTGCTCTCGCAGGAGCCGCACCGCATACGCGCCGCGCTCATGCTGGGCGCCGCGCCGGTGCTCTCGCTGGTGCTGCTGTTCTGGCTGCTCCAGCCGGAGCACTGGACCGAACGCGACTACCCGGCCTACGACTTCCTGCCGGCCCTCGACATCGTCATGCTCGTCGCGATCGGCCTGATCGAGTTCTTCCGCTGCATGAACGTGCTGTCCAACGCGCACGCCACCCTCGTCGCCCGGGACCCGGTCCCGGTGGTGCCCGAGACCGGCACCCGGGTCGCCTTCCTCACCTCCTTCGTGCCCGGCAAGGAGCCGCTGGAGATGGTGACGAAGACCCTGGAGGCGGCCGTGAAGCTGCGGCACCGGGGCCTGATGCACGTGTGGCTGCTGGACGAGGGCGACGACCCGGCCGTGAAGGAGGTGTGCGCCCGGCTCGGCGTGCACCACTTCTCCCGCAAGGGCGTCGCACAGTGGAACCAGCCCACGGGCCCGCACCGCGCCAAGACCAAGCACGGCAACTACAACGCCTGGCTGGCGGCGCACGGCGACGACTACGACTTCTTCGCCTCGGTCGACACCGACCACGTCCCGCTGCCCAACTACCTGGAGCGGATGCTCGGTTTCTTCCGCGACCCCGACGTCGGCTTCGTCATCGGCCCGCAGGTGTACGGCAACTACGACAACTTCGTCACCAAGGCCGCCGAGTCGCAGCAGTTCCTCTTCCACGCCCTGATCCAGCGCGCCGGCAACCGCTACGGCGCCCCTATGTTCGTCGGCACGTCGAACGCGGTGCGGATCAGGACGCTCAAGCAGATCGGCGGTCTGTACGACTCGATCACCGAGGACATGGCGACCGGCTTCGAGATCCACCGGGCGAAGAACCCGGTCACCGGCCGCAAGTGGAAGTCGGTGTACACCCCCGACGTGCTCGCGGTCGGTGAGGGACCCGCCGCCTGGACGGACTTCTTCACCCAGCAGATGCGCTGGTCGCGGGGTACGTACGAGACGATCCTCAAGCAGTACTGGAAGGGCTGGTTCTCGCTGCCGCCGGGCAAGCTCTTCAACTACACGATGATGATCATCTTCTACCCGATGTCCGCCCTGAACTGGATCCTCGCGGCCCTGAGCTGCGCCCTGTTCCTGGGGCTCGGCGCCTCGGGCGTGAACATCGACCCGACCGTGTGGCTGATGCTGTACGGCAACGCCTCCGCGCTCCAGATCGGCCTGTACATCTGGAACCGCCGGCACAACGTCTCCCCGCACGAGCCGGAGGGCTCCGGCGGTGTGGCCGGCATGGTGATGTCGGCCCTGTCCGCGCCGCTCTACGCGAAGGCGCTGATCGACTCCCTGCTGCGGCGCAAGAGCAAGTTCGTGGTCACCCCGAAGGGCGACTCGGCGAGCCCCGACACCTGGTTCGGCACCTTCCGGTACCACTGGTACTTCATCGGCATCTTCGCCGCGTCCGTGGTCGCCGGTTTCGTCCTCGGGCACTCCCACCCGGCGATGGTGACCTGGGCCGCGTTCGCCATGCTCATCACGGGCTTCCCGATCTTCGTCTGGCGCCACGAGCTGCGGCAGGCGAGGAAGAGGCCCCGGCCCGTCGCGGACGCCCCCGCGGGAGCCGGCACGGGAGCGCAGGACACGGTGCCCGCGCAGGGCTCGCCCCGTGCCCCGCACGCGCCGCAGCGGCGCCCCGGCTGGGCCGCCCCGCACGGGGGCCCGGACGCCGGCCCGAACGGGGGGCACGACGAGAACATGCAGACCGCCCTTGGTGGACTTGGGGGACGTAAGGAATGAAGGACCAGGCCGGCCGCCGCCGCGCCCGTCGACTCGCGATAGGCACGGCGGTGGTCATCGCGCTGGCCGGGATGAACGGGCCGTGGCTCTACCGCTTCGGCACCGAGCGCTACCACCAGTACAAGATCAACAAGCCCGAGTACAAGGCCGAGAACGGCCACTGGGACATCGTCGAGTTCCCCGAGGAGTACCGCCAGGACACCATCCACGCGGCGCTCCTGCACACCGGCAAGGTGCTGCTGGTCGCGGGCTCCGGCAACAACCAGGACAACTTCGACCAGAAGAAGTTCGACACCCGGATCTGGGACCCGGTCAAGGGCACGATCAAGAAGATCCCCACGCCCGCCGACCTGTTCTGCACCGGCCACACCCAGCTGGCCAACGGCAACCTGCTCATCGCGGGCGGCACCAAGCGGTACGAGAAGCTCAAGGGTGACGTCACCAAGGCCGGCGGCCTGATGATCGTCCACAACGAGAATCCGGACAAGCCGATCACGCTGCCCGCGGGCACCAAGTTCAGCGGCAAGACCAACGGCAAGACGTTCGTCTCCAAGGACCCCGTGCTGGTGCCCCGCGCGAAGAAGGTGTTCGACCCGGACACCGGCGTCTTCCAGCGCAACGACCCGGGCCTCGGCCGGATCTACGTCGAGGCCCAGTCGAGCGGCTCCAAGTACGAGACCGGCACCCAGGACAACTACCGGATCCAGGGCCTGACCGGCGTCGACGCCCGCAACACCTACGGCATCGCGCAGAAACTCGCCCTCGACAAGAAGGACTTCCAGGGCATCCGCGACGCCTACGAGTTCGATCCGGTCGCCGAGCGGTACATCAAGGTCGACCCGATGAACGAGGCCCGCTGGTACCCCACGCTGACGACCCTGTCGGACGGCAAGGTGCTCAGCGTCTCGGGGCTCGACGACATCGGGCAGCTGGTGCCGGGCAAGAACGAGATCTTCGACCCCAGCACCAAGAAGTGGTCGTACACCTCGAAGCTCCGGCAGTTCCCGACGTACCCGGCGCTGTTCCTGATGCAGAACGGGAAGGTCTTCTACTCGGGGTCCAACGCGGGCTACGGCCCGGACGACGTGGGCCGCAAGCCCGGCGTCTGGGACGTCGGCACCAACAAGTTCACCAAGCTGCCGGGGCTCTCCGACCCCGGTCTGCTGGAGACGTCCGGCACGGTGCTGCTGCCGCCGGCCCAGAACGAGAAGTTCATGGTGATCGGCGGCGGCGGGGTCGGCGAGTCGAAGCTGTCGAGCAGGAAGACGCGCCTGATCGACCTCCAGGCGAAGAACCCGCGCTTCGTCGACGGTCCCGAACTGGAGAAGGGCACCCGGTACCCGCAGTCCTCGATCCTGCCCGACGACACCGTGCTGGTGTCCGGCGGTTCGGAGGACTACCGGGGACGCGGCGACTCCAACATCCACCAGGCGCGGCTGTACCACCCGGACAGCAACAGCTTCACGCAGGTCGCCGATCCTCTGGTGGGCCGCAACTACCACTCCGGATCACTGCTGCTGCCCGACGGGCGGGTGATGTTCTTCGGGTCCGACTCCCTGTACGCGGACGCGGCGAACACCAAGCCGGGGAAGTTCGAGCAGCGGATCGAGATGTACACCCCGCCCTACCTGTACCGGGACTCCCGGCCGACGCTCGGTGGCGGGCCGCGGACCATCGCCCGCGGCGCCTCCGGGACGTTCACCTCACGGCACGCGTCGGACATCAGGAAGGCGCGGCTGATCCGGCCGAGCGCGTCGACGCATGTGACGGACGTCGACCAGCGGTCCATCGCGCTGGACTTCAAGACGTCCGGGAACAAGGTCACCGTGACGGTGCCGAAGAGCCGGAACCTCGTGCAGTCGGGGTGGTACATGCTGTTCGTCGACGACGGTCGGGGCACCCCGAGCAAGGCGCAGTGGGTGAAGGTGCCGTAGCCCTCACCGGCGTGGGCGCGGCGGCCGGTGGCCGGCCGCGCCCGCGCGCCTAGGAGTGGGAGGCCTCGGCCAGCTTCAGGGCGTAGGCCGGCCACCACTGGCCGGCCTTGGGGCCGCCCTTGCAGGTGCCGTCGGACTCCCCGGGGCGCTTGACCCACAGGTAGGCGTCGACCAGGGGGTCCGCCGTCTTCGTCGTCGGGGTCTCGCCGAGCGCCCGGCCCGGCGGGTTGCACCACCGCTCGGCCGGATCGCCCTGTGCGTAGGGGCCGTTGCCGTTCCGGCTGGTGTCGAGGACGAAGTGCTTGCCGCCCACCTTCGCCGACAGCTGCCTGCCGTAGGCGACGGAGTCCTTGGTGGAGTAGAAGTTGGAGACGTTGACGGAGAAGCCGTCCGCCTGCTCGACGCCCGCCCACTTAAGGGGCTCGAAGATCTGGTCGGGATGGCCCCAGCCGGCGTTCCCGGCGTCCAGGTAGACCTTGGTGTTCTTCAGGGACTTGAGCTTGGCTATGGCGTTCTTGAGGAGGTCGTAGCGCTCCTCGTGGAACTCGTCCGGGGTGCAGCCGTCCACGAGGTGGAGCACGGCGTCGGGTTCGAGGACGACCGTGGCGGGGCGGTCGCCGATGCCCCGGGCGACCCCGTCGATCCAGCCGCGGTAGGCGTTGCCGTCGGCGGCGCCGCCCTGGGAGTACTGACCGCAGTCGCGGTGCGGGATGTTGTAGAGGACGAGAAGCGCGGTGCGGTCGGACTTCTCGGCCGCCTCGGTGAAGCCTCGGGCCTCCTGCTCCGGATTCTCCGGGCCGATCCACTCCCCCACCGGCTGCTCGGCGATCTTCCGTATCTGCTCGGCCTCGGTCTTCCGGCCGTCCTTCACGTAGGCGGCGACCTGGCGGGCCGCGCTGCCGTCCGGGTTGACCCAGAACGGGTCGGCGGACTTGGGCTGCTGGGTGATCCGGGCCGCCGGGTCCTGGTCGCCGTCCCCGCCGCCGGACGAGCAGCCCGCCGCCAGCAGTGCCGCCCCCAGCAGCACCGCGGTCGCCGCCCGTGCCCGTGCCGGAGTCCGGGCGCTGCTGCTGTCGTACATGCGATTCCCCCTGGGCGCGCACTGGTCCGGGTGCCAATCCTGGCATATCCCGTCGTGGCGTCACGAGGTCGCGCCGTGCGGTCAGGGGCCGCTGCCGGTGAGGTACGCGGAGACGACGACGTTCGCCGTGTACCGGCCGGCGGCGTGGTCGAAGGTGCCGCCGCAGGTGATCAGCCGGAGTTCGGCGCGGCCCGCCTCGTGGGGGCCGTAGGCCTGTCCGGCGTCGAAGTCGTCGCGGGGCAGGACCCGGACGTCGTCGATGGTGAACTCGGCCACCTTGCCGTCGGAACGCACCACCCGGACCGTCTCGCCGGGCTGAAGGGTGCTGAGCTTGTAGAAGACGGCGGGCCGGGTCGCGGTGTCGACGTGACCGACCATCAGGGCCGCCCCCACCGCGCCGGGCGCGGTGCCGGAGCCGTACCAGCCGACCACGCCCGGCTGGTCGAAGGGCGGCGGGTCGACGGCTCCCTGGGAGTCGAGACCGCGGGACACCACGGGTGCCTGGACGCCGAGTTGCGGGATGTCGACACGCTGCGGCCGTGCGTCGCCCAGCGGTTTCGCCGGGCGGGGCAGCGACGCCGGGTCGACGGGGCTCCCGATGGCGAACACGTCGCCGCGGTCGGTGCCCGTGCCCTGCGGTACGCCGCTCACGCCGCGTCCCCAGAGCCACAGTCCGAGAAGCAGCACGGTCCAGGCGAGGGCGGTGATGAGCCGCCCGGTGCCGGCGGAGCGCTCGCGGTCGTCGGTCATGGAGGCGTCAGCGCGTGCCCCGGCTCCGGTGGGCGCGGAGCCCGAGTCCGGCCGCGGCGAGTCCCGCGAGCAGCAGACCGGTCACCGCCTGGAGGCTGCCCGGACCGGACCCGCTGGTGGCCACGGTGGCGAAGTGCGCGGTGCCGCCGCCGCCCGCCTGGACCGGGGCGACGGGCGTGGCGGAGTCGGAGGGCGGCCGCAGGAGCTGTTGCAGGCCGCCCGCGCCCAGCCCGCCGGCATCCTGCTGGGCGACCGTGACCCGGCCGGTGATCGAGGAGCCGCCGCAGGCGACCCGCACCTCGTAGGCGCCCGGCTGGACGGACGACCGGACCCGGGTCTCGCCCGTCAGGCCGCCCTCGCCGCCGGTCAGGGCGGCGTCGGCGACGAAGGCCGACGAGGAGGCGGTGCCCTGCGTGCCCGTGCAGCCGCTGACCCGCAGGGTGACGTCGGAGCCCGGCGTCGGGACCGCGGGGGTCAGGCTGACCCCGCCGGCGGCGTCCGCCGCGTGCGCCGCCGGGGTGAGCGCGGCCACGGCCAGGACGGTTGCACAGAGAGTGATACGTAGTGAGCCCATCGTGAACCTCCAGTACGAGGAGGTTCCCCCGGCGGGGGCGCCCCCGCATCCCCGGGGGCGCCGGTGCTGCTCCGAACGGGTGACACGGGGTTTCGGGCCGGAGGGCCCGGCCGCCGGGTCAGACGAGGTCGACTAGGTCCGCGATGGAGTCGACGACCTGGGAGGGGCGGAAGGGGTAGCGGTCGACGTCCTTGGGCTGGGTGACACCGCTGAGCACGAGGAAGGTGCGCATGCCGGCCTCCAGGCCCGCGAGGACGTCGGTGTCCATGCGGTCGCCGATCATCGCGGAGGTCTCGGAGTGGGCGCCGATCGCGTTGAGGCCGGCCCGCATCATCAGCGGGTTCGGCTTGCCGACGAAGTACGGCTTCTTGCCGGTCGCCGCGGTGATCAGGGCGGCGACGGAGCCGGTCGCGGGCAGGTCGCCGTCGGTCGACGGGCCGACGTTGTCGGGGTTGGTCGCGATGAACCGGGCGCCGTCGTTGATCAGCCGTACGGCCTTGGTCAGGGCCTCGAAGGAGTACGTGCGGGTCTCGCCGAGGATCACGAAGTCGGGCTCGTGGTCGGTCAGGATGTAGCCGATGTCGTGCAGAGCGGTGGTCAGGCCCGCCTCGCCGATGACGTAGGCGCTGCCGCCGGGCCGCTGGTCGTCGAGGAACTGGGCGGTGGCCAGTGCGGACGTCCAGATGTTGTCGACCGGCACGTCCAGACCCATCCGGCGCAGCCTGGCGTGCAGGTCGCGGGCGGTGTAGATGGAGTTGTTGGTGAGCACCAGGAAGGGCCGCCCGGAGTCGCGCAGCTTCTTCAGGAAGGCCTCGGCGCCGGGGATCGGCACCCCTTCGTGGATCAGCACGCCGTCCATGTCGGTGAGCCATGACTCGATGGGCTTGCGGTCTGCCATGTTGTGCGTCTCCTGGCGTACGTACGGGCGAGAAGCGGGGGCGCCGGAACCACGGCGTACCGACGCCCCCAGCCTAATCAGGCCTGCGTGATTCGTACCCCGTCGATCACCCAGTACCAGTTGTTGCCGCCGGTGTACCGGAAGCGGACGCGGACACCGGTCGCGCCCGGCGGGACCTGGAGGGTGACGGTCTCGGTGCGGGAGGGCACGTCGGCGGTGTACGTCCGCACGCTCACCGGGGTGCCGCCGTCGTAGGAGACGAGGACCTCGCCCTTCTGCGGGGCCTCACGGAGACCTCCGGGAAGAGGGGAGAACGTGCATGCCCTGAAGGGGCGCGGGGAACTGTGCGACCTGCCACGACGGCGGGTCGAATCCGTACGGCGGGGCGGAGCTGTCGGGCGGCCGAATCCCCGGAGGGCTCAGCTGCCGGTAGCCGACTTCCAGTCCTCCACGTACGCCGTGAGATTGGTGTCGATGTCGTTCCAGTCGGGCTCGAAGACGTCCACGCCGTCCATCAGCTTCGCCAGGGCGGCCGCGTCGGCGTCGGTGGCCTTGACGTCCTGACGGGCGGAGAAGCCGCCGCCGACGGAGCTGACCTGCTGCTGGGCCTGCCGGGAGAGCATGAAGTCGAGCAGCTTGCGGCCGTTCCCGCCGTGCGGGGCCTTGGTGACCAGGCCGGCCGCGTACGGCAGGGCGAAGGTGGTGGCCCTGCCGTCCTTGCCGGCCGGGAACCAGATGCCGAGGTTCGGCATGTCCTTGGACTGGGCGTAGTTCATCTGCACATCGCCGTTGGCGACGAGCAGTTCGCCCTTGTCGACCTTGGGGGCGAGCTTGCCGGTGGAGGCGGACGGGCCGACGTTGTTGGCCTGGAGCTTCTTCAGGTAGGCGAGCGCCTGCTCCTTGCCGCCGAAGTCGTGGATGGCCTTGACGAGTACGGCGGTGCCGTCGCCGGCGACGCCCGGGGTGGAGTACTGGAGCCTGTTCCTGTAGGTGCCGTCGAGCAGTTCGTCCCAGGTCCGGGGGGCCTGCTTCAACTCCTTCTTGTTGTAGACGAAGCCGAAGTAGTTGTTGACGACGGCGGTCCAGGTGCCGTCCGCGGCCTTGCTCGCGCCGCCGACCTGGCCGGCCCCCTCGGGCGTGTACTTCTGCAGCAGGCCCTTGCCGTCGGCCTGCTGGATGAAGGGCGGCAGCGTGACGAGCACGTCGGCCTGCGGGTTGGACTTCTCGCGGGCGGCGCGCTGCACCATCTCGCCCGAACCGCCCTCGACGTACTTGACCTTGATGCCGGTCCGCTTCTCGAAGTCCTTGAAGACCTGGTCGTACCAGCCGTCGCCGTTCTCGCCCTTCAGGCCGTCGGCGCTGTAGACGGTGACGACCTTGGCGTCGGCGGCGGCGGAGGAGCCGCCGCAGGCGGACAGCAGCGGGGTGGCGAGGAGGGCGAGGGCGAGGGCGACGGCGAGCGTGACGCGGTTTCTGGGCATGACGGCATGAACTCCTTGCGTTGCGGCGGGATGTGGGGAGGGCTCAGCGGTACGAGGCGCGGGTGCGGATCCGGGAGAAGGCGAACAGCACGAGCAGGGTGGCGGCCATGAGCACCACGGCGACGGCGGAGCCGGTGAAGAGCGCGCCGCGGTCGGTCGCCGCGTAGATCAGGACGGGCAGCGGGGTCCAGTCGGGCGGGTAGAGCATCATCGTGGCGCTGAGCTCGCCCATGGAGAGGGCGAAGCAGAGGCCGGCGGCGGCGGTGAGCGAGGGCAGCAGCAGGGGCAGCCGTACCCGCCACAGCACGTAGGAGGGCCGGGCGCCGAGGGAGGCGGCGGCCTGTTCGTAGGCCGGGTCGAGGCGGGTGATCGCGGCGGACACGGACTGGTGGGCGAAGGCGGTGACCAGGACGGTGTGGGCGAGGATCACGATCCACCGGGTGCCGTTGAGCAGCATCGGCGGCTGGGAGAACGCCACCAGGACGGAGAGTCCGACCACGACCGACGGCACGGCGACCGGCAGGACGAACAGGGCGTCCAGCACCCTGCGGTACCGCTTGCCCAGCGCCGCCCCGGCCAGCGCGGCCCAGGTACCGGCGGCAAGGGCCAGCAGGCTGGCGCCGACGGCCGTGACCAGGCTGGTGGTGAGTGCCCGGAGGGCCTCGCCGCGGGTGGCGGCACGGTAGTTGGCCAGGGTCGGGTCCGAGGGCAGGGCACCGGACCAGTGGGTGGCGAAGGACGCGCCGAGGACGACGAGGAGGGGCAGGGCGAACAGCGGTACGAAGAGGAGGAGGAACACCGTCCACACGGCCCACCTGGCCTTGCGGCTATGCACCAGCACGACGGCTCACCACCCGGTAGAGGCCGTAGAGCCCCACGGAGATCAGGACGTTGACGACGGCGACCACGCAGGCGCCCGGGTAGTCGGACTCCAGGATCGCCTTGCTGTAGACGAGCATCGGCAGGGTGGTGACCCCTTTCGCCCCGGTGAACAGCACGATCCCGAACTCGTTGAGGCAGAGCACGAGGACGAGGCTTCCGCCGGCCGCGAGCGCGGGCAGCGCCTCCGGCAGGATCACCTGCCGCACGATCCTCGGCGCGCGGGCCCCGAGGGAACTCGCCGCCTCCAACTGTGCGGTGTCGAGCTGTGAGAACGCGGCGAGCAGCGGCCGCATCACGAACGGCGTGAAGTAGGTGACCTCCGCCAGCAGCACACCCCAGGGCGTCGTCAGGAACCGGAAGGACCCGACGATGCCGGTCGTGCCGTAGATGAACAGCATTGCCAGCGTGATCAGGAAGGACGGGAAGGACAGGTACACGTCCACGAACCGGGCCACCGCCCGCGCGCCGGGGAACGGCACGAACGCGATGACCAGCGCGAGCAGGAACCCGAGGACCAGGCACCCGGCGGTGGAGGCCAGCGCGATCCAGACGGTCGTCCACAGGGCGTGGCGGAAGGCGGCGGAGGCGAAGACGTCGGCGTACGGCTGGAGCGAGGTGCCGCCGCCGTCCGGCTGGAAGGACTGCTGGACGACGAGGACGAGCGGGTAGAGGAAGAAGAGGGCGAGCAGCGCCACCGGCGGGAGGGCCCACAGCATTGCCCTGGCGGGGTGCGGGGCGGGGCGCGGTCCGCGGCCGCCGTCGCGTGGGCGCGAGCGGTTCCGGGCGGGCCGCGCCTTCGTCAGGGCCTCAGCCACGGCTCACTCCCGCGGGGAGCAGCACCGCGTCCTCGGGGGCGAAGTGCAGGTGCACGGCGTCCCCGTGCCGGGGCGGGTCCTTCAGCTCGCGCACGTCCGCCATGACGGTGTGCCCGCCGACCTCGACGTACAGCCGGTGCGTGGCGCCCCGCCACTGGATCTCGGTGACCGTGCCGGTGACCCGGTTGGGTCCCTCGCCGAGTCCGACCAGGTGCGGCCGTATGCACAGCGTGGCCCGGGCACCCGGCACCGCATCGGCGGTGTCGACCTTCAGCTCCACGCCGGCGAAGGCGACTCCCCCGGTGCGCGTGTCGACCGGCAGCAGGTTCGCGTTGCCGACGAACGAGGCCGTGAACGCGTTGCCCGGCGCGCGGTACAGCTCTCTCGGTGTGCCGCAGGCCTGCAGTCGCGCGCTGTCCATCACGGCGATCCGGTCGGCCAGCGTCAGCGCTTCGACCTGGTCGTGGGTGACGTACAGCATCGAGACGTCCGGCAGTTCCCGGTGCAGCCGGGCCAGTTCGGCCAGCATCCCGGAGCGCAGCCGGGCGTCCAGCGCGGACAGCGGCTCGTCGAGGAGGAGGACGCCGGGCCGGACGGCCAGGGCGCGGGCGATGGCGACGCGCTGCTGCTGGCCGCCGGACAGCTCGCGCGGGTGGCGGCGGGCGTAGGCGGCCATGCCGGTCATCTCCAGCGCCTCGGCGACCCGCCGGCGGATCTCGTCCCGGGGCGGCCTGGCGGTCCCGGGGTCCTTGCGGGCCTTCAGCCCGAAGGCCACGTTCTCGTCGACGCGCAGGTGCGGGAAGAGGGCGTAGCTCTGTACGACCATCCCGATGCCCCGGCGGTACGGCGGCAGGTCCGTCACGTCCCGGCCGCCGAGGAACACCCGCCCGGACGCGGGCCGTACGAATCCGGCGACCGCCCGCAGCGCGGTGGTCTTCCCGGAGCCGGACGGCCCGAGCAGTGCCATGACCTCGCCCGGCTCGACGGTCAGGTCGAGCGAGTCGAGGACGACGTTCCCGTCGTAGGCAACGGTGACGGAGTCGAAGCGGATGCCCATCTCACCGGTCTCCGGCGAGCAGCGCGGGCAGGGCGGCGACGGAGTCCAGGACGTGGGTGGCGCCCGCGGCACGGAACGCGTCGTCGCCGTGCGCCCCGGTGCGTACGCCCGCCACCAGGCCGGCGCCGGCCCGGACGCCGCTGAGCACGTCGTAGGAGGTGTCCCCGACGACGGCGACCTGGGTGACGTCCTCGGCCGCCTTCGTCCGGAGGAAGGCCTCCAGCACCATGTCCGGGTAGGGCCGTCCGCGCCCGCCGGCGTCGGCCGGGCACAGGGTGAGCGGTACGAGGTCCTGCCAGCCCAGGGCGGCGAGGACGGCGTCCTGGGTGACGCGGGCGAACCCGGTGGTCAGGACGACGGTCCGGCCGCTGTCCGCCAGTTCCCCGATGGTCTCGCGGGCGCCGGGGACGGCGGCGATCAGGCCGTCCTCGACCAGTTCGCCGTACGCCTTCTCGAAGGCGGTGTTGGCCCGCTGGGCGCGGTCCTCGGCGCCGAACAGGTGCCGGAAGACGGAGATCTTGGACTCGCCCATGGTGGCGCGGACGTAGGAGAGGTGCTCGGCGTGCTCCGCCGAGCCGGGCTCGACGCCCAGTTCGTCGGCGGCCGCGGCGAAGGCCCGCTCGACGAGGCCGCCGTCGGCGACGGTCGTGCCGGCCATGTCGAGGACGACGAGCCGGATGTCTCGGGTTTCCGTGGTCATTCTCGTCACCAGCCCAATTCGTTCGCGGTGGTCTCGGCTATCGCGGGGGAGCAGGTCATGCCGCGCCCGCCGGGCCCGGTGACCAGCCACACCCCGTCGCGCACCTGCTGGCGGTGCACCACGCGGCCGGGTTCGGTGCACTGCGCGTACACGCCGGCCCAGCGGTGCCGGACGCGCGGCAGCGGCCGGCCGAGCAGGGACTCGACGACGCCCGTGAGGTGCTCGTACGGCTCCTCGACGGTGTCGAAGGCGAAGGGGTGTTCGTACTCGTGGGTGTCGCCGATGGTCAGTCCGCCGTCGGCGCGCTGCACCATGAGCAGCTGCATGCGGTGGGCGGCGGCGGTCTCGGCCTGCGGCTGCCGGGCGTTGAGCTCGTCCAGCGCCGGGGAGGCGTAGGCGGGGTAGTAGCGGAAGCTGTCGGCGTCGGCGACCGAGGTGGTCAGCGGTTCGCCGAGCGGGTCGGTCTGCATCATCTGGAGCCGGACGCGGCGCACGGGCAGGCCGGGGCCGGCGAGCTCGCGGACCAGGCCGCCCAGCCAGGCGCCGGTGCACAGGACGACCGCTTCGGCGTGGTGCACGTCTCCGTGGTCGTCCCGCACGGTTCCGGCGCCGACGACCTCGCGGACCTCGCGGCCGGGCAGGAAGGTGTAGGCCGGGTTCTTCAGCAGTTCCTCGCGCAGGGCGAGCTGGGCGGTGCGCGGTTCGACGGCCGCGTCCCGCTCGCAGTACAGCGCGGCGGTGAACTCGCCGCGCAGGGCGGGGTTGACCGCGCGGGCCTCGCCCGGGGTGAGCAGCTTGTAGCCGCGGGCGGGGGCGTCCGCGCGGGCCACGGCGGCCTCGGCGACGGCGAGTTCCAGGGGGCCGCGGACCGGGGTCAGGGACCCGATGGCCCGGAAGCCGAGCGCCGGGACGCGGGCGCCGATCTCCTCCCACAGTTCCCGCGCCCGCAGGGCGGCCTCCAGCTCTTCTCCACCGGCGCGACCGCTGACCCAGATCTGTCCGAAGTTGCGCAGCGAGGCGCCGCGCGCCTCGCTCTCGCGCTCGATCTGGACGACCTGGTGGCCGCGCTCCACTGCTTGCCAGGCGTGCATGGTGCCCACCACGCCGGCTCCGACGACTGTCACTCTCACGGCGGCAACGCTCCTTTCGAACGGGTAACCGGAGACATCCGGCCCACAACGAGAGCGTGAACGACCCATCACGTTTGGGCTAGACCCGTTATCTTTTCGTGATACTGCATCGTGCCGCGGTCGGGGTCGTTCTCAGCCTCTGAGGTGGGCGGTGAAGGAGAACCGGTCGCCCCGGTACAGGGACCGGACCCGCTCCAGCGGCCGCCCCTCGGTGTCCCGGGACACACGGTGGATCAGCAGCATCGGCAGGGCGGGCGGGGTGCCGATGAGCAGGGCCTCCCGGGGGGTGGCGAGCACGGTCTCGATGCGCTCGTCCGCGTCGCCGAAGGTGATGCCCTGGGCCTCCAGATAGGCGTAGAAGGAGGAGTCGGGATCGAAGTCGGCCGCCAGACCCGGCACCCGCCCCACCGCGACGTAGGTGCTCTCCAGGCCGACGCGCTCGTCGTCGGCGAGCAGCACGCGCTCCAGGTGCCAGACCGGTTCGCCCCGGGTGAGCCCCGTCTCGGCGGCCAGGGGCTCCGGGCACGGGAACCGGTCCAGGGTCACGAGCGTACGGCCGGGCGTACGGCCCTGGCGGCGCACGCCCTCGGTGTAGCTGGCGAGGGACAGCGGCTGGGCCAGCTTGGGCCCGGCCACCACGGTCCCGCGGCCCTTGCGCCTGAGCCGCCCCTCCAGCACCAGCTCCCGTACGGCCTGCCGCACGGTCTCGCGGGCGACGTCGTAGCGCTCGGCGAGATCCCGCTCGGTGGGGATGACGCTGTCCTCCCCCAGCTCCTCCAGCAGGGCCGCGATCCGCGCCTTGACGGCGTAGTACTTGGGAATGCGCCCGTGCTCCGGAATGCCGGACCTGACGGGCGCACCGGGTGACTGGTCGTTCGGGTAGTCCACGCAGGGATGGTCGCAGACGAAACCCCCCACCCTTCACGGGGTGCCCCCACCACCCGCCCGACGCCCCGTGGCCCGGGCAGGTCCGGGAGACACGGACTTGGATCTTCACGGGCGACGGGAAGCGGGGCGGGGCGGGGGCGGGGCTGCGGGGCGGCGGGATCGGGGTCAGGCCGTGGGCCGGAGGGCGGGGGGCGTCGGCCGGTGGCGGGGGTGCCCAGTGAGGGAGGGGAGCCGAGGGGGCGGAGGCCACAGGAAACGGGAGCGCCGACCGGAAGCCTGGGACGCCCGCCGCGGGCCGGGAGTCGTACCGGGGAAGCCACCGACCACCGCAGGGGCGGAGGCCACAGGGTACGGGGCGCCGGCCGGAATCCCGGGGCGCCCGCCGCGGGCCGGGAGTCGTACCGGGAGGCCACCGACCACCGCAGGGGCGGAGGCCACAGGGTACGGGGCGCCGGCCGGAATCCCGGGGCGCCCGCCGCGGGCCGGGAGTCGTACCGGGGAAGCCACCGGCCACCGCGGGGGCGGAGGGCGCAGGGGACGGCAACCGAGCGCAGGGGGAGGCCGCAAGGCGGGAGGCCACCGACCGCGGGGGTCGGGGCGCGCCCGGCACGGACACGGGGACGCGGGCGGCGGTCTCCGGGGCCGGGGCATGCGCGGGGCGGGCCGGGCGCGACACCGCGCGATACGGAGGACGGGGCGCCGGGGCGGGCAGTGGCCCCGCACGCCGGGCCACCTCGCGGCGGCCGAGGCCCCGGGTGTGCCGGGCTCGCAGGGCCGGGACGAGCCGGGCGGAGGTCAGCGGCGGCGGCGGGAGAGGAGGACGGCGCCGCCGGTGACGGCGAGGAGCGCGGTGACGGCCGCGAACAGTCCGTGGGCGAGACCGGGTCCGGTGCGGGCGAGCTCGCGGGCCCGCTCGCCGGCCTCCTCGGCCTCGACGGCGACGGGCAGGGAGGTGCCCGGCACCGCGGTGCCGGACGGGGTGGCCCGTGCGGTGCCGGAGGGCGCGGCGGGCGAGGGCTCGGCGCTCCCGTCGTGCCCGCCCTCGTCCCCGCCCCCTTCTTCGCGAGTGCCGTCCTCGTCCTCCCCTTGCCCCGGCTCCTCGGTGTCCTCGTCGATCCCGAAGCGGTAGTCGTTGGACTGCCCGACCCAGTCGCCGTCCTCGCCCCGGCGCTGGATCACGGCCGCGTTGGCGGTGACCTGGTCGGGTACGGCGTCGGAGGCAAGCGAGAGTCTGACCTTGACGGTCACGGTCCGGCCCGGCGCCACGGTGAACCCCTTGAACCCGGCCGCGTCCATCACCCCGACCAGTTCCTGCTCGTCGGTGCTCTCGAACGTGACGGGCAGGGCCCGGCCGCCGTCGTAGAACTCCAGCCGGGGCTGGGACGGCTTCAGGCGGCGCTCCTGGTCGGTGAGGACGACCACGGGGTGGATGTCGGCGCAGGTCCGGCCGGTGGTGTTGGTGAGGTCGAGGTACCAGGTGCCGAAGTCTCCGCCCGCCTCGTAGGAGCCCGGCCCGCCGTGGATGCGGGTGGTCAGCGGAAAGGCGCGGTCGCCGGGCGCCGCGCAGGAGGGGCTCGCGGCCGCGTGGGCGGCGGCCGGCGACACGGACACGAGAGCGGCGGCTGCGGCGACGCAGAGGGACGTGGACAGGCACAGTCGCATGAACACATGACCATGCCGGTCCGCGGGAGCGGACGGCGCACGCCACTCCCACGGCGGCGGGAAGTCCGCTCGATCAGCCGTACGAGCCCCGGTCGACGGGCCGGCCCGCCGGACGCACCCCGCCCCCGGCCCCCGTCCCCGCAGCATCGCTACAGAGAGGCCACTACCTGGCCGGACATCACCTGCGGAGGCTTGGGCAGCAGCGACGCGAGATGGTCCCGTACGAACACCGCCGCCCGCCTGACCGACTCCCCCGCACCCGCCTCGTCGTCGAAGACGCTCGTGGAGATCATCACCCCGTTGCCGGCGTCGACCCAGTAGTAGGCCCGCAGCCCCGGAATCTCACGGATGAGCGGCACGAACCCCTCGTTCACCCGGCGGCCCGCCTCGGCCGGGTCGGTCACTCCTTCGTACCGTCTGACGACTGCGTACACGGCTGCTCTCCTCACGGATCGGCGGCACCTGTGCGCAGACGCCGTACCCGTGCGCCGTCCGCCCCGCACGCGACCCGGGCGGCAATCACCCGTCCGCCCGCCCGAACAGCGGCGCCAGCAGCAACTGGGCCGCGCCCTCCGCGACGACCCGCTCACCCCGCTCGGCGACCCGCACGGGCACCGGCCCCCGGCCGTCCCCTCCCGCCGGGCCCGCGCGTCCAGCACCTCGCCGACCCCGCGCGCGTACGCCTCGGGCGCGCCGGCCACCGTCCGCCCGCCGAGCAGCACCACGTCGATGTCGAGCAGCCCGACCAGGTTCCCGGCGGCGACCCCGAGGACCCGCGCGGCCTCCGCCGTCTCCCCGGCCGCCACGGCCGCCAGGCACAGCACCTCCACGCACCCCCGGTTCCCGCACTCGCACCGGGGACCGTCCAGCTGAAGCACCTGGTGCCCGAACTCCCCCGCCCCGGTCCGCGCCCCCCGGTGGACACCGCCGCCGAGCACCAGTCCGGCGCCGAGTCCGGTGCCGAGGTGCAGATACGCGAAGGACCCGCCCGCACCGCCCTCGGCGCCGGCGACCGACAGCCCGAGAGCGGCGGCGTTCGTGTCCTTGTCGACCACGACCGGCACGCCCAGCCGCTCGGCGAGCGCGTCCCGCAGCGGGAACCCGTCCCACTCGGGGAACCCGGTGACCCGGTGCAGCACTCCCCGCGCATGGTCCAGCGGCCCCGGAAGCGCGACCCCCACACCCAGCAGCGACGGAATCCGGGGCAGACCGCGCGCGCCCACCTCACCCCCGGCACCGGCACCGGCACCGGCACCGGCACCAGCGGGCGGCTCACCCCCGACACGGGCGGACGACTCACCCCCCGCACCGGCGGACGACTCACCCCCGACACCGGCCGTCGACTCGCCCCCGGCCCGCCCGAGGACCGCCGTCACCAGCCCTTCGGCCACGTCCCCGACCGCCCCGAGCACGGCCTCCGCCCCCGCGCCCAGGTCCAGTTCGCCGCGCCGCTCCCCCACCACCGTGCCGTCCAGGTCGACCAGGACCACCCGCAGCTCGTCCCGGTCCAGGTGCACGCCCACCGCGTGCCCCGCCTCCGGCACCAGCCGCAGCACGGTCCGCGGCTTCCCGCCGGTCGACGCCCGCCGACCGGCCTCCGCCGCGAGCCCCGACTCCCGCAGCCGCGCGGTGATCTTGCTGACCGCCTGCGGGGTCAGCCCGGTGCGCTCGGCCAGTTCGAGACGGCTGATCCCCTCCGCGCCGGCGGCCCGGAGCAGCCCCAGCACGAGCGCGGTGTTGTGGCTGCGCACCACGCCCAGATTCGCCCCGGCCGGCCCGCCGCTGGTCGTCCTCGTCCTGTTCACGCCCCCCATTGTCCCCGCCGCTTGCACTTTGGCAACAGCGTTGCGAAAGTAGGAGGCATGACTGCTACCCCCCTCCGCGTCGGCCTGATCGGCTACGGCCTCGCAGGATCCGTCTTCCACGCCCCGCTGATCGCCGCCACCGAGGGCCTCGCCCTGGACACCGTGGTGACGTCCAACCCCGACCGGCAGGGACAGGCCCGCGCCGAGTTCCCGGACGTGCGGGTCGCCGCCACCCCCGAGGAGCTGTTCGCGCGCGCGGCCGAGCTGGACCTGGTGGTGATCGCCTCCCCGAACAGGACGCACGTCCCGCTGGCGACGGCCGCCCTCGAGGCGGGTCTGCCGGTGGTCGTGGACAAGCCGGTCGCCGGCACCGCGGCCGAGGCACGCGGCCTCGCCGCCCTCGCCGAGAAGCGCGGCCTGCTGCTGTCGGTCTTCCAGAACCGCCGCTGGGACAACGACTTCCTGACCCTGCGCGGACTCCTCGCGGACGGCCGGCTCGGCGACGTGTGGCGCTTCGAGTCCCGCTTCGAGCGCTGGCGCCCGCAGCCGAAGGGCGGCTGGCGCGAGTCCGGCGACCCGGCGGAGATCGGGGGGCTGCTCTACGACCTCGGCAGCCATGTCGTGGACCAGGCGCTGGACCTGTTCGGCCCGGTCACCGAGGTGTACGCGGAGACGGACGTCCGCCGGCCCGGCGCCGAGGCGGACGACGACACCTTCCTCGCGCTCACCCACGCGAACGGCGTCCGCTCCCACCTCTACGTCTCCGCGACGACCGCCCAGCTCGGCCCGCGGTTCCGGGTACTGGGATCGCGCGCGGGCTACGTGAAGTACGGCCTGGACCCGCAGGAGGCGGCCCTGCGCGAAGGCAGCCGCCCCGGCACCGCCGCCGAATGGGGTGCGGAGGACCAGTCCCTGTGGGGCCGCATCGGCTCCGGCGAGTCCCCGCTCACCGGCGGCGGTACGCCCGTGCCGACCGTCCCGGGCGACTACCCCGCCTACTACACGGCCGTCGCCCGCGCCCTGACCGGCGCCGGCCCCAACCCGGTGACCGCCCTGGAGGCGGCCGCCGCCCTCGACGTACTGGAAGCGGCCCGCAGGTCCGCCCGGGACAAGGTGACGGTGACCCTCTGATGCCCCGGAACAGCCCCACGCCCACGCCCGAGCCCGCCCCGTCGGTGGAGGACCTCCAGGAGCAGGAACGCCGTCTGGTCTTCCGGCGGTTCACGCACGACGACGCGTGGGCCCTCGGTTCCCTGCTGGTGGAACTGGCCCGGGAGCGCCGGGCACCGGTCGCCGTCGACATCCACCGCGCCGGCCAGCAGCTCTTCCACGCGGCACTGCCGGGCTCCACCCCGGACAACGACGCGTGGATCGCCCGCAAGCGCCGGGTGGTGGAGCGTTACGGCGCCTCCTCCTACCTGGTCGGTGCCCGCTTCCGCGCCAAGGGCACGACCTTCGAGGACTCCTCCCGGCTCGACCCGGACACCTACGCGGCCCACGGCGGATCGTTCCCCGTCCATGTCGAGAACGTGGGGGTCGTCGGAGCGGTGACGGTCTCGGGCCTGCCGCAAATTGAGGACCACAGGCTCGTCGTGGAGGCGCTGGAGCGGTTCCTGAAGGGGTGACACCCGCCGGTGCGATCGGGGGAGTTCGCCGGGATTACGCCGGGGGCCCCGCCGGTTGGGAAAGGCTGTGGACACGATGATCACGGCCCCACCCGGAGGGATCACCCCATGAGCACCTTGAAGGACAGGATCGGCCGCTACGGCGTCTGGAGCGTCGGCCTGCGCGCGGAGGACCCCTCCCGGCACGGCGAACTGGTGGAGGCGGCGGCCGAGCTCCAGGAACTCGGTTACGGAGCCGCGTGGCTGGGCGGCAGCAGCGCCGCCCGGCACGCCGTTCCGCTGCTCCGGGCGACCAGCACGCTCGTGGTGGGCACCAGCATCCAGAGCATCTGGCAGTACGAGGCCAGGGAGAGCGCGGCGGCCTTCGCGGAGGTCGAGGCGGCTCACCCCGGCCGCTTCCTGCTGGGTCTGGGCGTGAGCCACGCCAAGTTCGCCGACCAGTACCGCCGTCCGTACTCGGCGCTGGTCGCCTACCTGGACGCGCTGGACGAGGCCGGGGTGCCCGCCGAACGCCGGGTGCTGGCCGCGCTCGGCCCGAAGACCCTGGAGCTGTCCCGGGACCGGGCGGCGGGTGCGGTGCCGTACCTGGTCACCGCCGAGCACACCGCGCAGGCCCGCGGGATCCTCGGCGAAGACGCGCTGCTCGCACCGGAGTTGATGGTCGTCCTGGAGACCGACCCGGCACGCGCCCGCGCCCTCGCCCGCGAGGCCCTGTCGACGTACCTCGCCCTGCCGAACTACACCGGCAACTTCCTGCGCCTCGGCTTCACCGAGGAGGACATCTCCGGCGGCGGCAGCGACCGGCTGGTCGACGCGGTCTTCGCCTGGGGCGACGAGAACCGCGTCCGCGACCGCATCGACACCTTCCGGTCTGCGGGCGCCGACCACCTGGCCCTCCAGGTCATCACGGACAGCCCCCGCGACTCCCTCCCGCGAGCGGAATGGCGCCGCCTGGCCGATCTCCTGGAGTGACCCGGGGCCTCCCGCGGAACGCGGGACGGGGCGGGCGGCGGAGCACGGCGGACCGGCGCCCGCCCCCCTCCCGCGGGCGCCCCCGTACTCCGGTCAGGCGTCCTTCAGTTCCTGGCGCTGGCGGCCGAGGCCCTCGATCTCCAGCTCGACCACGTCGCCGGAGCGCAGGTACGGCTTCGGCTCGGGCTGCCCCATGGCCACGCCGGCCGGCGTCCCCGTGTTGATGACGTCGCCGGGGTACAGGGTCATGAAGTGGCTGACGTACCGGACGACTTCGCCCACCGGGAAGATCTGCTCCGCCGTCGTCCCGTCCTGCTTGAGTTCGCCGTTGACCCACAGCCTCAGCGGCAGCCGCTGCGGGTCCGCCACCTCGTCCGCGGTCACCAGCCACGGGCCGAGCGGGTTGAACGTCTCGCAGTTCTTGCCCTTGTCCCAGGTGCCGCCCCGCTCGATCTGGAACTCCCGCTCGGAGACGTCGTGCGCGACGGTGTACCCGGCGACATGCGCGAGCCCCTCCTCGGCCGACGCGAGATAGCGGGCCGTACGCCCGATGACGACGGCGAGTTCGACCTCCCAGTCGGTCTTCACCGAGCCGCGCGGCACCAGCACGGTGTCGTGCGGCCCGACGACCGTGTCCGGCGCCTTGAAGAACACGACCGGCTCGGAGGGGGGTTCGGCGCCCGTCTCCCGGGCGTGGTCGTGGTAGTTGAGCCCGATGCACACGATCTTGCCGATGCGGGCGACCGGCGGGCCGATCCGCAGCCCCGCCGCGTCCAGCACGGGCAGCGCACCGGCCTCGGCCGCCGCCCGTACCCGGCCGAGCGCCACGTCGTCGGCGAGGAGCGCGCCGTCGACGTCGTCCACGAGGCCCGACAGGTCGCGCAGGGTCCCCTCGGCGTCGAGCAGCGCGGGCCGCTCCGCCCCTGCCGTGCCGACTCGCAGCAGCTTCATGGTCACCATCTCCCTGGATCGCGGGGCGTCCGGCCGATGGGTGCAGCCACCGGCGGACTTGGCTGATCCTCCAATCCCCCCGTCCACTCGGCAAGACCCTGTTCACGTACTGGACCGTAACCGTCGCCCCTACCGGTAAAGAGCGGCCCGTTCCAGGGCGCTCCACGTCGTGCTGGTGACGACGTACAGCGCCGCCGCGAGGGGGACGACCGCGACGGTGACGAGGGTGAGGAACGACAGGAACGGCATCACGCGGTTGACGGCGCCCAGCCCCGGCAGCTGCTCGTCGCCGGTGGCGGCGGGGCCGGTGGCCGTCGTCCGCTTCGCGCGCCGGACGTTGACGGCGGCGACGGCCGCGACGAGGGCGAAGATCCCCAGGTAGACGAGTCCGGCCGGCCCGAACACCCCGCCGTCGCCCAGCGCGTCGGCCCACCGGCCGCCGAGCGGTGCCGAGAGCAGCCGGTGCGCGAGCAGTCCGTCGCTCGCGCCGCCGCCGGAGAAGAGGCGGTAGAGCAGGAAGAAGGCGGGCAGCTGGAGCAGTCCGGGCAGGAGGCCGGACAGCGGCGACACCTGTTCCTCGGCGTGCAGTTCGAGCACCGCCTGCCGCAGCCGCTGCGGGTCCTTGCCGTACTTCTCGCGCAGCGCGGCGATCTTGGGCTGGAGTGCCGCGCGGGCCCGCTGGCCGCGCGCCGCCGCCCGGGACAGGGGGTGGACGAGGAGTCGTACGAGCGCGGTGAACACCACGATCGCGGCGGCGGTCGCGGAGCCGTGGAAGAGCGGGGCGAGCAGGTCGGCGAGCCGCTCGACCAGGTGGGCGAAGACGGTGAAGACGGACATGGGTGAGCCCTCCGGGGGTCTCGTCGTGCCGGAGACAGGAAAGTTCGGCATGACGACCCGCGCGGGGTCACGCGTGGGGTGCGTGCCCTACGCGGCGGTCGCCGGGAGGGCGTGCCCGGGTGCCCTGGGCCGCCGGCGGCCGGACGCGTCGGGATCGCGCTGGGGCAGGAAGGCCGTACGCCGGGCCCGGTCGCGCAGGGCCGTACGCACCCGGGTGGGCGGCACGGCGGGCGCGGAGCGTGCGGCGAGCAGGGCGCAGACGACGAGCGCGGAACCGGCCGCGGTGGTCGCGGCGAGCGCCACGGTCGTGACGAGGCTGCCGGTGTCGAGCAGGAACAGCGGCAGCAGCAGGAGCAGCAGCGGAGCGAGGCGACGGGAGCTCGCGAGTCTGCGGATCACCGGTCCCCTCCCCTCAACTGCCCATGTGTGCTTACCCATTTATACCTGACCTGCGAGAATGTACACCCGGCGGGCGGCCGCCGGTCCACCGGCCGGCGCCCGCCCCCGCCGCTGCCCCGCCCCGCCGCCATCCGTCCCGTTCCGGCCGAAGGACTTCCCCGTGCACCGTGTACCGACCTGCGTGCTGACCGACGCGGCCGCGCCCCGGCTCCTGGACGGGCACGCGGTGGACCGTTTCGTCGAGATCGGCTCGTTCACCAAGGTGCTCACCGGCACCGCGCTCATGCGCCTGGCCGCCGCGGGAGTGCTGGACGCCGACGATCCCGTCGAGCGCTGGCTGCCCGCGGCGCCCGGCACCGGCATCACCCTGCGGCACCTGGCCGAGCACACCTCCGGCCTGCCGCGCCTGCCGCCCGGCACCACCGGCCGGGATCCGTACGCGGCGTTCGACCGCGCGGCCCTGCACCGGCTGCTCGGCCGCCTGGACGCGGTACGGGTACGGCCCCCGGGGCGCGAGGAGGAGTACTCGAACCTCGGCTACGCCGTGCTCGGCGAGGCACTGTCCCGCGCGGCCCGCACCTCGTACGAGGAGCTGCTCGCCACACACGTCCTGCGCCCGCTGGACGTCCATGAGGTCAGCGCGCGCCCGGCGGCGGCGGACCGGCTGCTCGCTCCCGGGCTCCTCGGCCGCCCCCGCAGGCCCTGGACCATGACCGGGGCGATCCTTCCGGCGGGCGGCCTGTGGGCGACCCCGCGCGCGGTCGCCGACCTGCTCGTCCGGCTCGTCGTCGAGCGCCGGCTGGGTACGCCCGCCCCGTCCTGGCAGCGGTCCGGGCGGCTGTACTGGCACAACGGCGCGACCCGCCACGCCTCCGTGTTCGCCGGGGCCGCGCCGGACGGCGGATGGGCGGTCGTCCACCGGCTGGGCGGGGACCCGGAGCGGACGGACCGGGCCGGCATCGACGCACTCCGGGACACCGGCTCGCGGTGATGCGGGGCCGGGCGGGGGCGGGGTCGTCAGCACGGGCGGGCGCAGGGGCGCGGGTGGGCGCGGGGGCGCGGGCGGGCGCAGGGGCGCGGGTGGGCGCGGGGGCGGGCGACGCGCAGACATGCACGGCCGGCGCCGCGGCGGGCGCGGCGCCGTCGGAGAGCGCGGCGCCGTCGGAGAGCGCGGCGCCGTCGGAGAGCGCGGCGGCTCAGGCGTGCAAGGCCGGCGCCGGGGCGAGCGCGGCGGCGCGGGACGCGCACGGGCACGGACACGGGCACGGGCACGCGCACGCGGCGGCTGCCGCCGGGGCGATCACGCCGCTTCCACGTCCAGCGGCTCCAGCAGCCGCTTCGGCCTGAGCAACGCCCGGCTGACCGGGTCGGCCGGGTCGGGGTCGAGCCCGGGCCCCGGCTCCATGAGCACGTCCGCGACGGGTACGACGACCCCGCAGGCGGGGCATTCGCCGTTCGGCCCGAGCTCCGTGCCGCAGTCCGCGTGCCGGAACCAGCGCAGCCGGGGCTCGTCGAAGTGCTCGCGCCCCCACAGGCCGAGGGCGCGCAGGGTGGGCCAGAGGGCGAGGGCGCGCCCGGTGGGGACGTACTCGTCGCGCGGCGGCGACTGCTGGTAGCGGCGCTTCTCCAGGATGCCCTCGGCGGTGAGTGTCTGAAGCCGGGCGGCCAGGACGGCGCGCGGAATGCCGAGGTGGACCAGGAAGTCGTTGTACCGCCGCACGCCGTACAGCGCGTCCCGGACGACGAGCAGTGTCCAGCGCTCGCCGACGATCTCGAGCGCGCGGGCGATCGAGCACTCCTGTGTCGCGTAGTCCTTGCCCAGTGCCATGCCGTCCACTGTAACCACTTTCCGCTCGTGGGTTCAGTGACCGAACCAACGGTGCTACGGTGGCCGGAGCAGGTAGGTTCAATGAACGAACCTGTAAGTCGCTCCACGACACCGCGGCGGCCGGACGGGCCGGTCCCACGACCGGACCGCGAGCCGCCGGCCCTGGAAGGACAGGACAGGCCATGACCGGGCTCCGCTCCCACACCGCATCCGCCGTCAGGACGACCGGCGCGGCCCGGGACGCACCCGGGCGCCCCCGCGCCACCCTCGCCCTGACCAGCGCCGCGACCGCCGTGACCCTGATGACCTACACGGCCCCGATGGTCACGCTGCCGGACACCGCGGCCGCCCTGCACACCCCGCTCTCCGCGCAGGCGTGGCTGCTGAACGGCACCCCGCTGGGCCTCGCCGCCCTGCTGCTGGTGGCCGGCAGCCTCGCCGACGACTACGGCCGCCGCCGGATCTTCCTCGCCGGCACCCTGGCGCTCGGCCTGACCACCGCACTCGGCGCGTTCACCACGACGACCTGGCAGTTCACCCTCGCCCGTATCGCACAGGGCGCGGCGAGCGCGGCGATCCTCGCGAGCAGCCTCGGCCTGATCGTGCACGCCTTCCCGAGCCCGCGCGGCCGGCTGCACGCCACGGGGGTGTGGGGCGCCTTCGTCAGCGGCGGCATCGCGGTCGGTCCCCTGGTCGCGGGCGCCCTGCCGAACTGGCGGGTGGCGTACGCCGTCCTGGGCGCCGCCGCCCTCGCGGTGGCCGCGCTCGGCACCCGTGCGCTCGCC
This sequence comes from Streptomyces albidicamelliae, assembly GCF_025642175.1. Lineage (NCBI taxonomy): Bacteria > Bacillati > Actinomycetota > Actinomycetes > Kitasatosporales > Streptomycetaceae > Streptomyces > Streptomyces albidicamelliae. The sequence continues at coordinate 3,407,392 of NZ_CP106795.1, forward strand.
GAGTCCCGCGCGGCCCGCGGCGGACGCCCCGACATACTCGGCGCGCTGACCTTCGGGCCGGCGCTGGTCTCCCTCATTGCGGCCCTGACCCTCGGCCGGGACGGCTGGCTGCGCGCGCCGGTGGCCCTGCTGATCGGGGCGGCCGTAGTGCTGGTGGCCGCCTTCGTCGCCATCGAGCGCTGGGCCGGCACCCCGATGATCGACCTCGGTCTGCTGCGCCGGCCCCGTTTCCTGGCGTCGTCGGCGGGCGGCCTGTTCACGGGCCTCGCGGTGATCGGCATGTTCAGCTTCCTGCCGGCCCTGCTCCAGCAGACGCTGCGGCTGTCCCCGCTCGCCACGGCCTGGCTGTTCCTGCTGTGGTCCGGACTGAGCTTCGCGGTGGCACTCCAGGTCAGGCACCTGGCCGGCCGCGTCTCCCCGCGCGCCCAACTGGCCCTCGGCTTCGCCCTGCACACGATCGCCGTGATCACGATGCTCGGCGCGATCGGCTCCGGCTCCTGGACCCGCCTGCTGCCCGGACTGATCCTCGGCGGCGTGGGCAGCGGCCTGCTCAACGGCGCGCTGCCGCTGCTCGCCGTCGAATCGGTGCCTCGCGAGCGGGCCGCGATGGGCTCGGGCGCCCAGCAGACCTTCCGCTACATCGGCTCCTGCGCGGGCGTGGCCCTGACCATCGCCCTCGCCACTTCCTCCGGCAGCCTGGCCCACGGCACGAACACCGCCCTGCTGGTGTCGGCGGTCCTAGCGGCGGTGGGTGCGGGGGCGGTGCTGGTGCTGCGGGAGCGGGGGGAGTAGACCGACGGGCGGTGCTCACGGCGTCCGCCCGGCACTCGCTCACCTCGGCCGCATGGACACGAGTCTCCCCCACACCACCATCCGGTACCGCGAGGTGAACTCGGGGGTGCAGGTGGTCAGCGTGATGTAGTAGCCGGGCTCGCGGTACCCGCGGCCGGGCCGGACGAGGGAGCGCGGCACGGGCCGGACGACCCCCGAATCCCTCGCCGTGGTCTGCGGCAGCACCTGGTCGACGTCGTACGTGTACGTCGCCGACCGCGTCTCCACCTCCACGACGTCCCCGCGCCGCAGCCGGGGCAGGTACCGGAACGGCTCGCCGTGCGTGTTCCGGTGCCCCGCGACCGCGAAGTTCCCGGCCTGCCCCGGCTGCTGGGTGCCGGGGTAGTGGCCGACATACCCCTTGTTCAGGACGTCCGCCTTGCCGACGCCCTCGGCGACGGGGACGCGCAGGCGCAGCCGCGGCACGGCGAGGACGGCGTAGGCCTGGGACCGCCGGGGCAGCACGACGGTGGTGTACGGCCGCTGCCGCGCCGGTGCCCCGGAGGCGGACGCGGACGGGGAGGCCGTACCGGAACCGGGGCCCGGACCGGAACCGGTGCCGCTGTCCGCTCCCGTGCCGGCGCCCGCGTCGCCGGGGCCGTCCCGCCACTCCCGCTCCAGCGCCTCCACCTTCCGTTCGGCACCGCGCCGCGCCTCCCGGTTGGTCCACCACAACTGGTGCACGACCAGCAGCAGGAGCAGCACCCCGACGGTGACCAGCACCTCGGCCCCGCCCCACAGGGCCCGCCTGCGCCGGGCACGCCTGCGCCGCTCGCCGTGCCCCACGACCCGTACGCGCGGCGAACCCCGCATCAGCGCCACCTCCCCCGGAGCCGCCCGCACGATAGGCGCACCGCGCCGAACTGACCAGAGAGCCGGCCGACGAGGGGTGTACTCCCTCCTGTCACCGCTCGGCAGTACGGTGTCCCCCATGCGCCCCGACACGCCTGCCGAGAACGTCGACCACACCGCCGAGGCGGCACGCCTGGAGCGGACCGCCGGACTGTCCCCCGAGGACGCGGAGGCCCTGCTCCTGCGGGCAGCGGCCCATCTGGAGCTGTCCGGCGACCGCCCCGCGGCCACCGCGCTCTACGACCGCCTGCTGTCGTCCGCCGACGCCCTGGCCGACCCCGCCCTGGTCCGCGCCCTGAAGGCCGCCAACCTGTGGGAGTACGGCCACGAGGCGGAGGCGAGGGCGATCATCGACGGCATCCGGCTGACCGCCCCGCGCGACCCGGCCCCCTGGGTGATCGTCGCCGAGGCCCTGGAGTCGCACGACGAGCTGGAGGCGGCGGCGGAGACGTTCACGGAGGGAGCGCGGCTCCTGCTGGCGGACGTGGCGGAACCCCCGGCCGCGACCCGCCCCCTGCTCTACGGCCGCCACCGCGTCCGCCGCATGCAGGGCCTGGAGCACGACGACTGGGACACGCTGGCGGACACCCTCCACTCGGCCCCGGTCCCGCTGGACGAACTCCACGACCCGAAGCGGGTCTGGTCGCTGGGCTCGGAGAACCCGGCGGAACTGGCGGCGGAGATCACCCGCCTCCGCGCCGAACTGGGCGCCTACCGGCAGGCGCTGTCCCGCCCGTTCCCGGTGGCGATGCTGCACTGGCCGGCGGCGGAACTGGCGGAACTCCTGTCGGCGTACCCGGCCCTCGCCACGGAGTACCCCTCCCACGAGGAGCACCTGTCGACCATAGAGTCCTCGCTGCGCGAGCTGTCCTCCTCGGGCACGGGGAACCTGGGCATCGTGACGGGCACGGTCCCGTCGTACGAGGCGTTCGCGGCCTCGGAAAGCTCCTCCCCGACGGACCCCACGCTCCTCCCCCAGTACGCGACGACCCTCGCGGCCCGGGGCCGAGCGGTCACCTGGCCCCCACAGCGGGGGGCGGAGTGCTGGTGCGGGTCTGCGGAGGGGTATGAGGTGTGCCACGGGGGGTAGTGCCCTGGGGGCCGCCCCGCTCGCGTGTCTGGCCTGGAGCACCCTCGAAGGGGCTCCGAAGGCATCACCAGGCGGAGAGCCAGGCGGCCCCACAACCCGCTGTAGACGCCAAGAGCGCCGCAGCGGCCGGGATTTCCCTACCGGCCCTTCGGTTGTCGGTAGCTGCTGTTAGAACTGATCCACATCGGCGCGCAAGGCGGTGGCGAGCTTCATGAGGGATCAGGGGGAGCAGCTGTGGCAGAACAGGTGGGGTCGCCGGAGCCGATCGCGGGCGTCTACGAGAAGCTGATCACCCGAGACGTACGCGACGAGCTGGAACGGTTCGAGGCCGCCGGCTGGAAAGCCGTTGACGCCGAGGTCAGTCCGGAGTCTTCCCCCCATGTCCTGGGCCGCTACATCGGTGACGCGGTCGGCCAGAAGCTGGCCGAGCTGCCCGCTGGGGAACGAGTCGAGTTCGCGAACCGGATCCTCGGAGCGCTGGCCTCCACCCATCCTTCAGCGACGAACGACGCCGAAGCGTCCGGATCCCTTCTCGAAGGCCCACGGCAACTGCTGGCTCTTGCGAGGCAGGAGGCTCCGGGCGTCTACGCTCTGCGCCCTCTGACACCCCTCTCCGAGACGTCTCTTCTCACAAACTCCCCTGAAGATCTGAGCCTGGGAGCCGAACTCAGGGCTGAGCTCGCCACCGCGGACCGTATCGATCTCCTCTGCGCCTTCGTGAAGTGGTACGGCATTCGCGTGCTGGAGGACTCCCTGCGCGCTGCCAGGGAGAGAGGCGTGCCGATCCGTGTCATCACGACCACCTACATCGGCGCCACCGAACGTCATGCGCTCGACCGTCTGGTGCGCGATTTCGGTGCCACAGTCAAGGTGAACTACGAGACCCGTTCCACCCGACTGCACGCCAAGGCTTGGCTGTTCAAGCGCAGAACAGGCTTCGACACCGCTTACGTAGGTAGCTCCAACCTGTCGAAGGCGGCGCTTCTCGACGGCCTGGAGTGGAACGTACGCCTGTCCTCCGTGGCGACTCCCGCGGTGCTGAGCAAGTTCGAGGCAACTTTCGAGGCGTACTGGAACGACACTGCCTTCGAGGCGTACGACCCCGACACCGACGGAACACGGCTTGACGAAGCGCTCACCCACGCGAGCGGAGCCAGCGCCGGCAGCGACCTGAGGATCAGTCTCTCCGGCCTGGAGGTGCGCCCGTTTCCTCATCAGCGCGACATGCTGGAGCGCCTTACCGTCGAGCGGGAGTTGCGCGGACGGCACCGGAATCTCCTGGTCGCGGCAACCGGAACGGGAAAGACCGTGATGGCTGCCCTGGACTATCGCAGTCTGTGCAACCAGTCGGACGGGGATCGGCCGAGGCTGCTGTTCGTGGCGCACCGCAAGGAGATCCTGAAGCAGTCCCTACGTACGTTCCGTGAGGTGCTGGACGATGCGTCGTTCGGTGAACTCCTGCATGCCGGGCAGGATCCACTCGAGTGGAACCACGTGTTCGCCAGCGTCCAGTCGCTCAACGTTCAGCGCCTTGAGCAGTTGACCCGTGATCACTTCGACATCATCGTCATCGACGAGTTCCACCACGCCACGGCCGTCACCTATCGACGGGTCATCGACCACTTCACGCCGACGGAGTTGCTCGGTCTGACGGCCACCCCTGAACGGATGGACGGGCTCAACGTCCAGGACGAGTTCTTCGAGGGCCGGATCGCCGCGGAGATGCGACTCTGGGAGGCCCTGGACAACGACCTGCTGTGTCCCTTCCACTATTTCGGCATCCCCGACGGCACGGACCTGACGAACCTTGCCTGGCAGAAGGGCGCGTACGCGGATCAGGACCTGGGGAACCTCTACACGGGAAACCACGCCCGCGCCCGGATCGTGGTGAAGCAGGTCCGTGACAAGGTCTCCCGTCCGGGAGCCATGCGCGCCCTGGGCTTCTGCGTGACCAAGGCACACGCCCACTTCATGGCGGACTTCTTCCGGCAGGCGGGCTTCCACGCGGCGGCCCTCGACAGCGACTCGCCCGCCGGTGTCCGCGCGCAAGCCCTGTCGGACCTTCGGGACGGAAGACTCCAAGTGATCTTCTCCGTTGACTTGTTCAACGAAGGACTCGACATCCCCGACGTCGACACCTTGCTACTTCTCCGCCCCACGAACAGCGCCACCGTCTTCCTTCAGCAATTGGGCAGAGGGCTGCGCCGGACCGAAACGAAGCCCGTTCTCACGGTGCTCGACTTCATCGGGCAGCACAGAGCAGAGTTCCGCTTCGAAGAACAGTTCCGCGCCCTGACCAATCTGTCGCGGAACCGCCTCCTCGATCACATCGAGCACGACTTCCCCCAACTGCCCTCTGGCTGCCAGATCATCTTGGAGGGCAAGTCGAAGAAGCTCGTCATCGACAACATTCGCACCCAGGTGGGCGCCACCGTGAAGACGCTGGTGAAGGAGGTCAAGGCCTACGGCACCCCGCGCCTCGCCGACTACCTCAGGGAGAGCCGGCGGGAAATCAAGGAGCTGTACAAGAGCGAGAACAGCTGGACGACGGTACTGCGCCGCGCTCACCTGATCGATGAACCCGCCTCTGCGGGGGAGGCTGGACTCTCGAAGAGAGTGCATGCATTTCTCCACGTAGACGACCCGGAGCGCGCGGAGGCCTACCTCCGGCTCCTCCAGGACGACGCTCCGCCCTATGAACTGCTGGAGCCCGCCGACCAGTCGTACGCCCGCATGCTGTTCTTCAACCTGTGGGACAACGCGGGTGGCTTCCACAGCTTCCAGGAGGGCCTGGAGTCGCTGCGTTCCCAACACGTTCTCAGAGACGAACTGCGTCAGGTGATTGCGCATGTCGTCGAGCAGGCCGACCACATCCCCATCCCTCTCTCCGGCCGCCTCAGCCAGGTGCCGTTGAAGGTCCACAGCTCCTACAACCGCTCCGAAATCCTGGCGGCCCTCGGCGTAGCGCGTTTCGGCGGGCAGATGCCCCGCTCCTTCGCGCAGGGTGTGCAGTGGGTCGAGGAACTGGAAACCGATGCCCTCCTCATCACGTTGGACAAGAACGAAAAGGACTTCTCCCCCACGATCCGGTACAAGGACTACGCGCTGAGCCCGACCCTCTTCCACTGGGAATCGCAGAATGCGACGGCCGCCGACTCCCCCACCGGCCTGCGCTACCGGCGACACAATGATCGTGACAGCCGAGCCCTGCTGTTCATGCGGCGCTACAAGAGCACCGACATAGGCAAGTCCCAGCCGTGGATACTTCTCGGTCCGGCCACCTACGAGGGTCACACCGGCAGCAAACCGATGGCGATCACATGGCGCCTGAAGCACGAGCTGCCCGCCGATGTGTGGACGTACGCAGCCATCGCCGCGGGCTAGCACGGCTACCCGCGCAGGTCACATCCACATAGGGTCGCTGCGGGTCTTCGTCGTAAGAGGTCGAGCGGGGTCAGGCATGAGTGGGACAGTCGTCGCGGTCAGCTGTAACGAGGAGTACTCCTTCACCAAGCCCAGTCGGGAGAGCGTCACGTTGCTCGCCGGGCTCGGGGTGGAGGGGGACGTGCATGCCGGGGTGACCGTCCGGCATCGGTTTCGGGTGCGGCAGGATCCGACTCAGCCGAACCTGCGCCAGGTGCACCTCATGCATGAGGAGCTCTTCGCGGAGGTCGCGGAGGCCGGGTTCGAGGTGGGGCCCGGGGAGCTCGGGGAGAACATCACCACCCGGGGGATCGATCTGCTCGGGCTGCCCACGGGGGCGCTGCTGCGGATCGGGGACGAGGCCGTCGTAGAGGTGACAGGGCTGCGGAACCCCTGTGCGCAGATCGACGCCTTCCAGCGCGGGTTGATGAAGCAGGTCGTGGGGCGGGGGGAGGACGGGCGCGTGTCGTACAAGGCCGGCGTCATGGGGGTCGTGCGGGTGGGGGGCCGCGTGCGTCCCGGGGACGGGATCGGCATCGAGCTTCCCGACGGGCCGCTTCGGCCGCTCGAACGGGTCTAGCGCCGCCCTCGCGGGTCCGGTTCGGCTGGGCTCGCCGCCTCGTGCGACGGCTGCGGCTGTTACTCACTTTCGGGTGAGGGGTGCCGTACCGGCGGCGGTCGGGACCGGGGGCGCCTGGCTCCGCCGTTCCCCTTGTTCACGCGCTCGCCGCAGATGACGCCGCGTCACTATTCGTCCGTTTACGGGATGAATGTGTCGTACAGGCGAGAGTTGTGAATTTGTCCAGGGAATGTAACAGGCGCCGCGTGGCGCCCGGCGCACGGCGCGGCCCGGGCCCAGGGTGTGGCTGTGCGGCCGACCGGCCGCCACCCGTACACCGCACCCCTGGTCACGGTTCTGGGCCGTGGCCGACGGGGTGTGCACGACCCTGCAAAGGGGGACCTCGTGTCCGTTTCTGTTTCTGTGATCGCGCGCCGTGTCGCCGCCGGTGCTGCCGCGGCGGCCGCTCTCGTGGGCGCGGCGGCGCTGCCGGCGTCGGCCGCCGACCACGACCACGGCCGCTCGTTCGGCGAGCACGTGGTCATCAGTGACGTGCAGTACCGCTCCCCGGGCCGCGACAACCGCTCCAACCTCGTCCTGAACCGCGAGTGGGTGCAGCTCACCAACCAGGACCGCCGCGCCGTGAACCTCGACGGCTGGACCCTGTCCACCGAGAACGGCCGGATCTACACCTTCCGCCACTACCGCCTGGACGGCCGCTCGACCGTCCGCGTCCACACCGGCATCGGCCGGGACGGCGGCAACGACCTGTACCAGGACCGCCGCCGGGACGTTCTGGACGACCGCAGCGGCACAGCCACCCTGCGCAACGACCGCGGACGGCTCGTCGACTCCGTCTCCTGGGGCCACGACGACCGTGGCCACCGGGGCGACGACCGCTGGGGCCACGACAACGGCGACCACGACCGCTGGGGCCACGACAACCGCGACCACGACCGCTGGGGACACGACAACCGCGACCACCGGGGCGACAACCGTGACCACCGTGACGGCGACCGCCGGGGCCCGGGCCACGACGGCCGGCGGCACGGCGACCACCGCTGAGCCTCACCCCTCGGCGCGCCGGTGACCAGTGACCCGGCACGCCTCTTCCCCTGGTCAGACGGCGTACCGGTCATCCTCCCGACCGGTACGCCGTCGGCCTGTGCGCCCCACGGAGAGACCCTGGGCCGCGGGCGCTACGCCGTCGCCGCGAGATCCGCCCGGCCGAACAGGAGGGCGAAGCCCTGCGGGAGCTGGGCCAGCACGCGCGTCGTCAGCGGCTCGCCGATCCGGTCCGCCAGCACGCTCAGGACCGAACCGGCGTCCCAGCGGGCCGTCGCCGGGGTCGAGCCCTCGATCCGGGTCGCCACCGACTCGACGAACTCGCGGGCCGACACGGCGTGCGCGGCCGGGATCTGGGACACCATCACCTGGGCCGCCTCACGCGGCAGGGCCTGCGCCAGCGCCACCCGCTCGTCGCCGGTGACGTGGGCGCCCAGGGCGCGCAGGACGACGCGGGTGACGCGTTCGGCCTCGGCTCTCGTCGCGTACTGGCCCGCCTCGCGCACCGCATCCGCCAGCTTCACCCAGCCGGCGCCCTCGGGCGTCTCGTGGGCCGCGGGGCGCAGGGACGCGGACGGGGCGGGAATGGTCGCTCTCGGCTGCGGGGTCGTCACGGTCATCGTGGTGGCTCCTCCTCGGGACACGTCGGGACACCGCAAGCCCGGTACCCCGTAACGCGGTGGTCATGGGCGAGAGTTCGGCCCATGCGCGGCATGTGGCGCGATGCGGCCTGTGTGGCGAAAAACGGCACACTCGTCGGACCTGGACCCGGGTCCGGGCGGTGCGCTGTCCGCGCGTTAGCCTCGGGGCAGACCTCGGGGTTGATTCAGGGACACAGGAGGCAGTCATGGCCAGGGTTCCCAGTGCGGTCGTCGCCGCGACCGGGCTCGTCGGCGGTTACGGCGTCGCCCGCTGGACGAAGAAGCGGCAGCTGGGCGGGGTCGTCCTGGCCGTGGCCGGCGCCACCGCCGCCCAGCAGTGGCGCGCGCGGGCCGGCGGGAAGGCGGCGGGCGCGCTGACCGCCGCGTACGTCGCCGGGTTCGCCGGCTCCCATCCGCTGGCCAAGAAGGTCGGCGCCTGGCCGTCCGTGCTCGGTGTCGCCGGCGCCGTGGCCCTGGCCTCCTGGGCCGTCGCCGACCGCAAGGCCTGAGCGCCGGGCCGGCCGCCTCCGGCTCGGCTCCGACTCCGGCTCGGCTCCGACTCCGGCTCGGCTCCGACTCCGGGTCCGCTCCGACTCCGGGTCCGCTCCGGTACGGCTTCAGCTCCGGCCCCGCTCAGGCGCAAGCTCAAGCGCAGGCTCAGACTCAGGCGCAGGCGCAGGCGCAGGCGCAGGCGCAGGCGCAGGCGCAGGCTTCCGCTTCTACGACACCCTCTCCCCCGCCCGGAACGCCCTGCGGTAGGCCTGCGGGCTCGTCCCCACCACCCTCCGGAACCGTTCCCGGAAGGCCGTCGGGGAGCCGAAACCCGCCTGCCCCGCGATGCGTTCCACCGAGTACGGGGTCGTCTCCAGCAGGTACTGGGCCCGCCGTACCCGCGCCCGGTGCAGCCACTGCAGCGGTGTCGTGCCGGTCTGCTCCCGGAAGCGGCGGTTGAGGGTACGGCTGCTCATGCCCGCCCGCGCCGCGATCTCGTCCAGCGTCAGATCGCGGTCGCAGTGGTCCTCCAGCCAGTGCAGCAGGGGCTCCAGGGTCGCGCCGGCCGGGGCCGGGGGCAGGTCGTGCACGATGAACTGGGCCTGCCCGCCCTCCCGTTCCAGTGGCATCACCGACATGCGGGCCGCGTGCGCGGCGACCGCGGAGCCGAAGTCCCTGCGGATCATGTGCAGGCACATGTCCATCGCCGCCGCGGCGCCCGCCGAGGTGAGGAACTGGCCGTTGTCGACGTAGAGGACGTTCGGGTCGACGGTCACCGCCGGGTGGCGCGCGGCCAGTTCCGGGGCGGCGATCCAGTGCGTCGTCGCGCGCAGCCCGTCCAGCAGCCCCGTCGCGGCGAAGAGGAACGCGCCCACGCAGATCGAGGCGATACGGGTGCCGCCGGCCGCCGCCGCGCGCAGCGCCTCCGCGACGCCGGGCGGCAGCGTCCCGGGCGGTTCGGCGACCCCGGGCAGGATGATCGTGTCGGCGTCGGCGAGCGCGTCGAGGCCGTACGGCGCCCGGACCGTGAAGGCGCCCGCGCTCACCTCCTCCCGCACCGAGCAGACCCGCACCCGGTACGGCGCCCTGCCGTCGGGCAGCCGTGCCCAGCCGAAGGTGTCGATGGGAGCGGAGAGGTCGAACGGGACGACCCCGTCCAGCGCCAGTACGGCCACGGTGTGCATGGCGGGATCGTAGGCCTGCGACGGATTGTCGCCAACAGTGCCCCCACGGTTCCGACAGCACGAGGACGTGGTCGGGTCGCTGGCGGGAATCCGTCGGAGCCTGGCACTTCCGCCACTTCTCGAAGATCGTCGCGGGGCCTAGCGTCACCGCCGTGACCAAGTTCCTCCTCGCCGTGCACGTCCTCGCCGCGATCGTCGCCGTCGGCCCCGTGACCGTCGCTGCGAGCATGTTCCCGCCCGTCGCGCGCCGGGTCCTCGCCGCGCCGCCCGCCGGCTCCGGCACCGCAGCCCTCGCGGACGACGACTCCGAGCCCGTCATCCCCGCGAGCGACGACCCCGGTGCCGCCGATGATCCCGCCGGGACGCTTCGGCTGCTGTACCGGATCTGCCGGGTGTACGCCGTCGTCGGGGTCGTCGTACCGGTCTTCGGGTTCGCCACCGCGAGCCGGATGGGGGTGCTCGGCGACGCCTGGCTGATCACCTCGATCGCGCTGACCGCGCTCGCCGCCGTGGTCCTCGCCGCGCTCGTGCTGCCCGCCCAGACCACGCTCGTCGAGGGCGGTGGCACGGTCCGGCACACCGCACGACTCGCCATGTACACCGGGGTGTTCAACCTGCTGTGGGCCACCGTGACGGTCCTGATGATCGTCCGGCCGGGCTCCACGACCGGCGCGTGACGGCCCCGAACGGAGACGGCCCCGATTCCCGGGCGTCGCTGCCCAGGAATCGGGGCCGTCCGGCTCCCTTGTCGCGCGTTACGGCCGGCTCGCCGCCGGCGGGGCCGTCGGGCCCTGCGTGCCCGGTGAACGCCGGGACGGCCGGGCGTTCTTCGTCGCCTCCCTGGCCCGGCCCGCCACGGCCGTCAGCGGGCGGGCGATGTCCTCCAGGGACCGGCGCTCGGCCTTCACCGCGAGGAACGCCGCGACCAGACCGGCCAGGCACATCAGGGCCGCGCCGATCGAGAAGGCGAGGACGGTGTCACCGACCTTGCCGGTGCTCGTGAGGTCGGCGAACAGCAGCGGTCCGCTGATCCCGCCGGCCGCCGTACCGAGGGCGTAGAAGAAGGCGATCGACATCGCCCGCGTCTCCATCGGGAAGATCTCCGACACCGTCAGGTACGCGCTGGACGCACCCGCCGACGCGAAGAACAGCACCGCGCACCAGCAGGCCGTCAGCGTGCCCGCGCTCAGCGAGCCGCGGTCGAACAGCCAGGCCGTGCCGAACAGCAGCAGACCGGAGAGCAGGTACGTCCCGGAGATCATCACCCGGCGGCCGACCGTGTCGAACAGCTTGCCCAGCAGCAGCGGGCCGCAGAAGTTGCCGACCGCGATCACCGCGAAGTAGTAGCCGGTGTGGTCGGACGGCACGTCGAAGAACTTGGTCAGGATCGCGCCGAAGCCGAAGGTGATCGCGTTGTACAGGAACGCCTGGCCGATGAAGAGGGAGAAGCCGAGCACCGCGCGCTTGCGGTACTGGCCGAACACCGTGCGGGCGATCTCCAGGAAGGTCACGTTCTTGCGCTGGTGGATCTCCAGCTCGCCCTGCGGCTCGGGCAGCGCCGCGCCCTTCTCCTCCCGCACCTGCCGTTCGATGCCGGAGACGATCTCCTCCGCCTCCCGGTCCCGGCCGTGGATGAGCAGCCAGCGCGGACTCTCGGGGACGTGCCGTCGCACGAGCAGGATGACCAGGGCCAGGACCGCGCCGAGGGCGAAGGTCAGGCGCCAGCCGACGTTCGCCGCCAGCAGGCCGGTGTTGAGCGCGACGATCGAGAGCAGGGAACCGCCGACCGCGCCCAGCCAGAAGCTGCCGTTGATGATCAGGTCGACCCGGCCGCGGTAGTTGGCCGGGATCAGCTCGTCGATCGCGGAGTTGATCGCCGCGTACTCGCCGCCGATGCCGAAACCGGTCAGGAAGCGGAACAGGAAGAACCACCAGGCTTCCCAGGACACGGCCGTCAGGGCCGTCGCCGCCAGATACACCGCCAGGGTGATCATGAAGAGCTTCTTGCGGCCGAAGCGGTCGGTCAGGCGGCCCCAGAACAGGGCGCCCACGCAGGCTCCCGCCACGTAGAGCGCCGCGGCGACACCGGTGATCTGCCCGGAGGAGATCGCCAGACCGCTGCCCGGCTCGGCCAGCCGGCTCGCGATGTTGCCGACGACCGTGACTTCCAGGCCGTCCAGGATCCATACGGTGCCCAGGCCGATCACGATCGTCCAGTGCCACCGGGACCAGGGCAGTCGGTCCAGCCGTGCGGGAATGTTGGTGGTGATGGTCCGGCCGGACTCGGCCTCAGCTGTGCTCATGGGCTCCCTTCCTCCTCGAAGGACGGATACCGGGTGCCCGGCCCCTGCCGATATAGGCCGCCCGGGCCTCCGGCGGCGGTGCGGGTGGTACGGCGGTACGGCGGCACGGGCGGTACGGCGGTGCGAGCGGTACGGCGGTACGGCGGCACGGGCAGTACGGCGGCACGAGCGATTCGGCAGCACGGGCGGTACGGCGACGGACCGTACCGCGGCCCGGGGACCCGCCGGGGGGCAGCATGGGGGCAGGAGCCCACCGCGGCTCCCAGCGGCCCAGTCGACGCCCCACCCCGGCCGAGAGGCCGGCGCGGGCACGGCCCACCCGGGCCGACGGGTCCAGCAGGCCACTGGGTCGGGCAGGCCGGCGAGGCGGCGGGCAGGTCAGTGGCGCAAGCAACCGGCCCGCCGTGGCGAGCCGACAAGCGGAGCGAGCCATGGCGGGGTCAGCCACCAGGCCAGGCAAGCCACCACACCGGGCAAGCCGCCAGGCGGGGCATGTCACCGGGCGAGCCGGCCGCCAGGCGGGGCAAGCCACCACACCGAGCCGGCTACAAGGCCCGGCGAACCACCGCACCGTACCCCCGCCGAACTCGCACCCGGAGCCGAGCTCACCCACCCCGCCGAGCCCCCGGCAGGGTTCACGCTCCCAGTGCCCGTGACACCACATAGATCAGCAGGCCCGCCAGCGATCCCACCACCGTGCCGTTGATGCGGATGAACTGCAGGTCGCGGCCGATGTGGGCCTCGATCTTGCGGGTGGTGTGCTCCGCGTCCCAGCCCGCCACCGTGTCCGTGATCAGCGAGGTGATCTCCTTGCGGTACGTCGTCACGACGTGCACCGCCGCACCCTCCACCCAGCTGTCGACCTTCCCCTGCACCTTCGGCTCGGTCGCCATCCGCCGGCCCAGCGACAGCAGCGCGGCCCGCACCCGCAGCCGCAGCTCGCTCCGCTCGTCGTCGGCCGCCGCAACGATCATCGACCGCACGGCCGTCCACGCCGACGCGATCAGGTCCTGCACCTCGCCGCGGCCCAGCACCTCCCCCTTCAGCCGCTCCACCCGCGCCCGGGTGTCCGTGTCGGACTGCAGGTCGGAGGCGAAGTCCGTGAGGAACCGGTCCAGCGCGCCCCGCGCCGGATGCGACGGCATGTCCCGCATCTCGGTCACGAACCGCAGCAGCTCCTTGTAGACCCGCTCGCCGACCTTCTTGTCGACGAACCGCGGGGTCCAGCCGGGCGCGCCGCCCTCCACGGCGACCATCACGTCACCCCGGTGCAGCACCAGCCAGTCGTGGGCGCGGGCCACCACCAGGTCCACCACCCGCCGGTGACCACCGTCGGCGACGACCTTCTCCAGCATCTTCCCGATGCCCGGCGCGATCTCCTGCGCGTTCGCCCGCCGGGTGATCGCCTCCCCGACGACCGCCTGCACATCGGAGTCCCGCAGCACCGTCAGCGCGCCCCGCAGGGCCGTCGCCAGCTCGGCCGTCACCCGGTCCGCGTGCTCCGGCTCCGCCAGCCACGCCCCGAGCCGGCTGCCGATGCCGACCGCGCGCAGCCGCTGCCGTACGACGTCCCCCGACAGGAAGTTCTCCCCCACGAACTCACCCAGTGAGACGCCCAGCTGGTCCTTCTTCGTGGGGATGATCGCGGTGTGCGGGATGGGCAGGCCCAGCGGATGCCGGAACAGCGCCGTCACCGCGAACCAGTCCGCCATTGCACCCACCATGCCCGCCTCGGCGGCGGCGGCCACATAGCCCGCCCACGCCCCGGCGCCCTCGTGCTCGGCCAGCTTCGCGAGGACGTAGACCAGCGCCACGAACAGCAGCATCCCAGTGGCCGTGAGTTTCATGCGCCGCACCCCGGCCCGGCGCTCCTCGTCCGCGGGGGTGAACGCCGTCATGGTCCGGTACGACGCCGCCCGTCCCGGCGCGGCAGGCGCACCCTCCGGTGCCCGCGCTCCCGGTGTTCCCGTCTCCGTAGGTTCCATCAGCTCCACCCGCTCGGTGATCCCGCACACAATTGTCCCTTCCTGACCGACTCCCGGAACGAAACAGGAGTTCCCGGCGTCTCTCGGGAAGGGGATTTTGGGCAGGGCCCTGTCAGACCGGCCTGGCCCATGACGCATCATGGATCCATCGGATCGGAGCCTCGGGCTCCCATCTATCAAGGAGAACAACGCAAGCGTGACCAAGCGTCATGAGGGGGGCGCGGGGCCCGCCGCGGAGCAGCCGGAAGCCGCCGTCCCCGCCCGACACGGTGTGATCCTGGGCGCGCTCGTCGCCCTCGTCGTCGCACTGTCCACCGTCATCTACCTCACCGTCGCCGCCGACGACGGCACCCCCGGCAGCGCCCTCGCCGGCAACCGCACCCACCGCGACTCCGCCGCCGCCCCCGCCTCCACCGGCACCTGGGTCGGCTCCTGGGCCGCCGCGCCCGTGGGCGGCGAACCCGGCACCGAGGGCACCGGCCTGGCGGGCCGTTCCGTCCGCAACGTCGTGCACGCCGACGCCGGAGGTACGGGTGCCCGGATCACCCTGTCCAATCTCTACGGACAGTCCCCGCTGACCATCAGCCACGCCTCGCTCGCCCTCGCGGCCGGCGACGGAACCGCCGCGGCCGCCGCGGAAACGATGCGCCGCCTGACCTTCAACGGCAGCGCCGGTGTCGTCATACCCGCCGGCGGACAGATCGTCAGCGACGCCGTGCGCATCGCCGTTCCGCACGGCGGCGACCTCCTGGTCACCACGTACTCCCCCACCGCGTCCGGCCCGGTCACCTACCACCCGCACGCCCGGCAGATCTCCTACGTGGCCGACGGTGACCGCACCGAGGACCCGACCGCAGCCCCGTACACCCAACAGACGCCGTACTGGCGCTATCTGACGGCCGTGGACGTCCTCAGCAACGAGGCCGACGGAACCGTCGTCGTCTTCGGTGACTCCATCACCGACGGCGTCACCTCGACCATCGGCGCCAACCGCCGCTGGCCCGACGTCCTCGCCGGACGGCTGCGCACCGCGCTCGGCGGCGGACGCCAACTCCCGCGCTACAGCGTCGTGAACGAGGGCATCAGCGGCAACCAGGTCCTCGCCGACGGATTCGGCCGGCCCGCGGAGAACCAGAGCGGACTGGGCCGCTTCGGCCGCGACGCGCTCTCCCGCACCAACGTCAAGGTCGTCGTCGTCGACCTCGGCATCAACGACATCCTGCGCAACCCCCGGCTCGCCGACCCCGACCGCATCACCGCCGGCCTGCGCACCCTCGTCCGCCAGGCACACGCACGCGGCCTCAAGGTCGTCGGCGCCACCCTGATGCCGTTCGAGGGCCACCGCGGCTTCACCGCGGCCCGGGAGGCGGTACGGCAGCAGGTCAACGCGCAGATCCGGGCCGGCGGGGTGTACGACGCCGTCGTCGACTTCGACCAGGCCCTGCGCGACCCCTACGCCCCCCACCGCCTGCTCCCCGTGTACGACTCCGGCGACCATCTGCACCCCAGCGACCTGGGCTTCGCCAAGATGGCCGAGACGTTCGACCTGTACGCGCTCAGGGGCGCGGGCCAGGCGGAGCTGTAACCGACGGGGGCTGCAGCCGACGGGAGCGGTAACCGACGGGGGCGGGGCGGGCGGCGCCGGGCACGGGCGGCCAGGAATACTGGCCGCATGACCCGCCTGATCCTCGCCACCCGAAACGCCGGAAAGATCACCGAGCTGAGGGCGATCCTCGCCGACGCCGGGCTCCCCCACGAACTGGTCGGCGCCGACGCCTTCCCCGAGATCCCCGACGTCAAGGAGACCGGCGTCACCTTCGCCGAGAACGCCCTGCTGAAGGCCCACGCCCTGGCCCGGGCGACCGGCCTTCCCGCCGTCGCCGACGACTCCGGTCTCTGCGTGGACGTCCTGGGCGGCGCCCCCGGCATCTTCTCCGCCCGCTGGGCCGGCCGGCACGGCGACGACAAGGCCAACCTCGACCTGCTTCTCGCCCAGCTCTCCGACATCGCGGAGGAACACCGGGCCGCGCACTTCGCCTGCGCCGCCGCGCTCGCCCTGCCGGACGGCACGCAGCGGGTGGTCGAGGGCCGGCTGCGGGGCTCCCTGCGGCACGCCCCGGCCGGCACGAACGGCTTCGGCTACGACCCGGTCCTCCAGCCGGAGGGCGAGACCCGCACCTGCGCCGAGCTGAGCCCCGCCGAGAAGAACGCGATCAGCCACCGCGGCAAGGCGTTCCGCGCCCTGGTACCGGCGGTCCGGGAACTGCTGGGCTGAGAATCACAGAGAGGGCCCGGCACCTTTGATTCAAAGGTGCCGGACCCTCTCCGCCTGTGCGCCCGGTCGGACTTGAACCGACAACATCAGGCTTCTAAGGCCTGCCTCTCTGCCAATTGGAGTACGAGCGCCCGTAGCCCCCCACTTTACTGGGCGAGAGTACGCCGTCGCGGGCCGCCTCGGCACCAGGTGGTCGTCGTCGCGTGGCAGTTGGGGCACAGCAGGCGAAGGTTGCCGCGACGGTCGTCGCTCCAGTCGCCGTTGATGTGGTCGACCCCCAGCGTCATCGGCCTTCGCCGCCACTCGGGCCCGAGGCCGCACTCGGCGCACGCCTCCGGCACCCCCACCTCGTGGAGTGCACGGCGGAGCAGACAGGTGCGCGTCCGACGCCGGCCCTCGTGCTGCACCAGGATGCCCTCCGGACGCCTGACCCGGTCCGGGCGCCGCCTGCCGCGCTGGTGGGCCTGTCCGAGGAAGTGCTCGGTGGAAAGGCGGTGCTCGGCGATCCATGTGCGGAGCAGGGCGCGTTGGGTGCCGTTGTCCGGGCGGCCGAGGCGGCGCAGGGTCTCGGCGACGGAGACCGACTCGGTGACGGCCCTGCACAACTCGTCGGGTCCGGGGCGGGCGCGCCCGCCGGATCGGGCGAAGTGCGAGATGTCGATCCCGAAGTGAGCGAATCGCCGCGCGAGGTAGCGACGCACCTTGCCGTAGGGACGCGTACCGAAGTACGCAACAACCTCGTCGAGGCTCGCGCACCGCTCGGCGGCTTCGGCCAGCCGTTCACGTGTGTACCGCACGCCACCGCTCATCGGGCGCCGCCTCGGGGCCTCTTGGCCCGACCGCGGTAATCGTCCGTGGTCGGATGGCAGTTGGGGCAGAGCAACCGAAGGCCGCCGATGCGGTTGTCACGCCAGTCGCCGTCGATGTGATCGACCTCCAGCGGGAGCGGACGCCCCCGCCAGACCGGCTCCGTGCCGCAGCCGGCGCAGCGCTCCTCGATGCCGAGTTCACACATCGCCCGCTCGAGTCGCCGACCGGGAACGCGCCGAGGCCGGTATACGTACTGGCCGCCATCGAGTGTCTCCCTGACGGGCAGGCGTTCCCGCCCGTACGGAGTAACGCACCGGTTATCGGACAGTCACGTCCGGAGGGACGGCGGACGGCCCGCGCCGGGGGGCCGGGGCGGGCCGTGGGGGGAAGCTGGGCCTCAGATGCCGAGGTCCTTGATGATCTTGGCTACGTGGCCCGTCGCGCGGACGTTGTAGAGGGCGCGTTCCACCTTGCCCTGCTCGTCGACGACGATCGTGGAGCGGATCACGCCCATGTAGGTCTTGCCGTAGTTCTTCTTCTCGCCGTAGGCGCCGTAGGCCTCGGTGGCCTTCTTGTCCGGGTCGGCGAGGAGGGTGACCTTCAGGGACTCCTTCTCACGGAATTTGGCCAGCTTCTCCGGGGCATCCGGAGAGATACCGATGACGTCGTAGCCGGCGCCCGCGAGGACGTCGAGGTTGTCGGTGAAGTCGCAGGCCTGCTTGGTGCAGCCGGGAGTGAGGGCGGCGGGGTAGAAGTAGACGATGACCTTGCGGCCCTTGTGGTCCGACAGGGAGACCTCGTTGCCGTCGGCGTCGGGGAGGGTGAAGGCGGGGGCCACGTCCCCCGGCTGGAGTCGCTCGCTCATCGGGCCAGCGTAACCGGGGGGCCTTGCGATGCGGCGCGGGGATGAGCTGACAGACTGTTCGGAACAGCATCAGAAGACTTCGGAGGCCGTACGGTGGCGGACACGTCGGACACGAGAACACCGGCGCAGATCGAGGCGGACATCAGGCGCCGCCGCGAAGTGCTGGCCGAGACGCTCGACGAGATCGGGATGCGGGTGCATCCGAAGACGATCGTCGGGGATGCCAGGGCCAAGGTCGCTGCCAACATCGATCACACGGTCGGGCGGGCCTATGTTCAGGTCAATCGGGTGGTGAGCGAGGTCAGGGCGCAGTTCGTCGACGAGGACGGGGCACCCAGACTGGAGCGGGTCGTGCCGGTGGCGCTGCTCGCGGTCGGCGTCGTGGGGCTGCTCACTCTGGGCGCCCGGCGGCGCAAGGGCTGACCCGGCCCGGTACGGACGTGTCGAAGGCAGGTAGGTTCGAGGCGTGAGCGCCAACAGAAACCAGCAGAGCACCCCCCACCACGACAAGCTGCCGATCCGGATGCTGCACGACCGGGTCCTGGTCAAGCAGGAGACCGGTGAGGGCGAGCGGCGGTCGGGCGGGGGCATCCTGATTCCCGCGACCGCGGCGGTCGGGCGGCGGCTGGCGTGGGCCGAGGTCGTCGCGGTCGGCCAGAACGTGCGCACCGTGGAGCCGGGTGACCGGGTCCTGTTCGACCCGGAGGACCGGGCCGAGGTGGAGGTGCGGGGCGTGGCGTACGTGCTCATGCGGGAGCGTGATCTGCACGCCGTCGCCGCGGACCGTTTCGAGGGGTCGGAGGACTCCACGGGGCTGTATCTCTGAGCCCCCTCGCTCCTCGATCCCCCTGTCCCACCTTTGATTCGACGGCGGAGGGGGCCGGTGACCATGGTCACCGGCCCCCTCCGCCGTTCTTTTGCTATGTTCGAAAGCGAGCCCGACGAGACGCGCCGTACCGGGTCGAAGGCAAAGACGACGCACCGGAGGAAGAGTCGTCGCCCGTCTCGGAGGTGCCTGTCATGGCCTGGGTTCTGCTTGTCGTCGCCGGTCTGCTGGAAGTCGGCTGGTCGGTCGGGATGAAGTACACCGACGGTTTCACCCGGCCGCTGCCCAGTGTGCTCACCGGTGCGGGGATCGTCGCGAGCATGGTGCTGCTGTCGTACGCCGCGAAGTCGCTGCCCATCGGTACCGCCTACGGCGTGTGGGTGGGTATCGGGGCGGCCGGGGCGGCGGTGCTCGGCATGGTGCTGCTGGGTGAGCCGGTCACCGCCGCCCGGGTGTTCTTCGTGTGTCTGCTGCTGGTCGCCGTGGTGGGGCTGAAGGCGACCGGCGGTCACTGACGTCTCAGCCGCTGCTCACAGGTGCCTCACGGCCGCCGGGCGGTCAGTGGCTGGCCGCCGGTGCCGGCGGTGGTGCCGCCGCCCGGGGTGCCGCCCCGTCGGTTCCGCCGCCGGGGTGCCGCCGCCGGTCGTGGTGCCTCCGCCGGTGGTGTCTCCGCCCGTGGTGTTGCCGCCGGTCGCCGTGTCCCCGCCGGTGGTGTCGCCGCCCGTGGTGGTGCCTCCGTCGGCCGTGGTGCCGCCGTCGGTGGTGGTGCCTCCGTCGGTGGTCGGGCCGCCGTCGGTGGGGGTGCCGGTGGTGCCGCCGTCGGTCGGGGTGGTGGTCGGCCCGCCGTCGTTCTGTCCGCCGTCGGTGGTGCCGCCGCCGTCCTGGCCGCCGGTGCCCGGCGTGGCGGAGCCGGTGGCGCTGGGCTCCTCGGTCCGGTCGGCGCCCGGCTCCAGCCGGAGGTCGAACTCGGCGGCCGGTTTGCCCTTCAGCGCCGCGCCCGTGTACTGGGCCCAGATCTGGGTGGGCGGGCCCCCGCCGTTCATGCGGGCCTGGCCGAGGGCGCCGTACAGCGGCCGGTGCTTGGCGGTCACCGGGTCCTGGCCCATGACGGAGACGACCGTGGCCAGGTCCGGGGTGTAGCCGGCGAACCAGGCGGCGGTGTCCTCCTCCGCGGTACCGGTCTTGCCGGCCGCCGGGCGGCCGGCGGCCTGGGCGGCGGTGGCGGTACCGCTGTCGACCACGCTCTGCAGGATGGAGGTGGTGGTGTCGGCGGCCTCGCGGCTCACGGCCTGCTCGACGGGCTCCTCGGGCAGCTTGACGACGTCGCTGCCGTCCTTGGTGATCTTCTCGATCATGGTGTACGTGCCGTGCTTGCCGTGGTTGGCGAGCGTCGCGTACGCCTCCGTCATGTCGAGGACGCTGGCGTTGGCGGTGCCGAGGGCGATGGACGGGTACGGCTGGAGGTCCGGGGTGCCGGCGGGGATGCCGAGGTCGACCGCGGTCTGCTTGACCTTGGCGGGGCCGACGTCGACGGCCATCTGGGCGTACACGGAGTTCACCGACAGGTCGGTGGCCTTGCGGACGGTGATGTCGCCGTACGACTTCTCGTCCTCGTTGGACGGGGCGTAGCCGCCGCCGGTCCAGCCCTCGACGGGGCGCCGGCTGGTGCCGTCGTAGACGGTGTTGGGGGTGATCGTGCGGCCGTCCTGGGTGGTGGAGCCGTTCTCCACCGCGGAGGTGAACACGAACGGCTTGAAGGTGGAGCCGACCTGGAAGTCGCCGCGGGTCGCGCCGTTGGTGTACTGCTTCACGTAGTCGATGCCGCCGTACATCGCGACGACCTTGCCGGTCCTGGGGTCGATGGAGGCGCCGCCGGCCCGGACGTAGCTGTCGACCTTGCGGTTCTTCTTGTCCAGCTTGGACATCAGCTGGTCGTCGACCGCCTTGACGAAGGCGTTCTGCTTCTTGCGCTGGATGGTGGTGGTGATGCGGTAGCCGCCGGCCTCGAGCTGGTCGGCGTCGATGATGTCGTTCTTGACCAGGTAGTGCTTGATCGCGTCGACGAGGTAGCCGCGCTGGCCGGACAGGCCGGTGGAGACGGTCTGCTCCTTGGGCATGGGGAACTTCAGGCCGGTGCGCTCGGACTCCTTGAGCCAGCCCTTCTTGACCATGCCGTCGAGGACGTAGTTCCAGCGGGCGACCGCCGCCCGCCTGTTCTCGGGGTGGGCGACGACGTCGTACTCGCTGGGCGCGTTGACGAGCGCGGCGAGGTAGGCGGCGCGGGCCGGGTCGAGGTCCTGGGCGTCCATGCCGTAGTAGGCCTGGGCGGCGGCCTGGATGCCGTAGGCGTTGCGGCCGAAGAAGCTGGTGTTCAGGTAGCCCTCGAGGATCTCGTCCTTGGACTTCTGGCGGTCCAGCTTGATCGAGATGAAGAACTCCTTGGCCTTGCGGGTGACCGTCTGTTCCTGGGCCAGGTAGTAGTTCTTCACGTACTGCTGGGTGATCGTGGAGCCGGACTGCTTGCCCTTGCCGGTCGCGGTGTTCCAGCCGGCGCGGAGCATCGCCTTGAGGTCGACGGCGGACTCGGTGTAGAAGTCGCGGTCCTCGGCGGCCAGGACGGCGTGCTGGGCGGGCTTGGAGATCTGGGCGAGGTCGACGTTCTCGCGGTTGACGTCGCCGTCGCGGGCGAGCTGGGAGCCGTCCGAGTAGAGGAAGACGTTGCTCTGCTTGGTCGCGAGGGCGTTGGCCGGCGGGATCTTGACGAGGGAGTAGCCGAGGAAGAACAGGCCGATGATCAGCAGGACGCCGATCACGAAGGTGCCGAGCACCATGCGCCAGGTGGGCAGGAGCCGCCGCCAGCCGGTGCGCTTGGGGCGCTTGCCCTTCTTGCCCTTGCCCGTGGGGGCGGGGCCGTCCGGCGTGGCG
This sequence comes from Streptomyces albidicamelliae, assembly GCF_025642175.1. Classification (NCBI taxonomy): domain Bacteria; kingdom Bacillati; phylum Actinomycetota; class Actinomycetes; order Kitasatosporales; family Streptomycetaceae; genus Streptomyces; species Streptomyces albidicamelliae. The sequence continues at coordinate 3,429,518 of NZ_CP106795.1, forward strand.
GCGCCGGCGGCGGTCTGCCGCGGGGTGTCGGCCTGCGTGGTCCGGAGGGCCGCGGTGGTGTCCGGGGCGCCGCGTCCGGCCGTGCCGGCGGCGCCCGCCGGGGAGCCCTGGGGGTACCGGCGGCGCGGGCCGCACGAGCGGCGCGGGCCGCACCCACGCCGCCGGCGGCCGCGGTTGCGGCGGCTCCGGCAGCGGCGGCTGTGGCCTCGCCCGCGCTACCGGCGGCCTTGCCGAGACCGGCCGCTCCCAGGGCACCCGCGCCGGCCGCGCCCGCGGCCTGGGCGGCACGGTTCGCGCCGCCCTGACGGGGCGCGGGCGGCTTGGGCGTACGGCCGGTGCTGTGCTGCGCGTCGGCGCCCCCTTGACGGGAGCGTCCGGCTCGCCCGCGCGCGGGGCGTTGACGCGGCGGAGGATCTGCGTGCTCTCGGGCGCCCGGTCCTCGCCGCCGCCCGGGGCTGCCGCGCCCGCCTTGCCGCTCGGCGCCGGCCGCGTGGAGCCGGACGGCGAGGACGACGTCTCGGGCCGGCGGGGCGGCGTGATCCGGCGGAGCACCTGCGTGCTGTCGGCCGACTGGGACGCCTCCGCGTCGACCGGGCCCTGCTGCTTGCCGACGGCGGGCCGCTTCGGGGCGGCGCCGGCGCCCTGCGCCCCGGTGGCACCGCCGGTGGCGCCTCCGCCCTCGGCCGGAGCCGCACCGGACGCCGGGCCCTTGCCCGTCGCCGAGCCGCCACGGGACGCGGAGGTACCACCGGAAGCGGCACTCCCCCGGGACACCTGGCCGCCGGACGCCCGGTCCGAGGCCGCTGCCGGGGACCCACCCCACGCCGGGCCCTTGTCCGTCGCCGAGCCGCCACGGGGCGCCGACGCCTCACCGGGGCCGCCGCTCCCGCGGGACGCCCCCGCGCCCGGAGCCGCCTGATCACCGGACGCCGGACCCGTCGCCGCACCGGACGCCGGGCCCTTGTCCGTCGCCGAGCCGCCACGGGGCGCGGAGGTTCCACCGGAAGCGGCGCTCCCGCGGGACGCCTGGCCGCCGGACGGCCGGTCCGGGGTCGCTGCCGGGGAGCCCGGCGCCGTGGAGCCGCCGGAGGCCGCCGCGCCGTTGGAACCCTCCCGGGAGGCCTCGCGGGCTCGGGCGACGGAGGTCGTCCGGTCCTGCGCCGTGCCGGAGCGCGGGCCGTCACCCGGACGGGTGCGCTCGGTGTCCCCCCCGCGGGTAGCGGCCCTGCTCGTCCCCTTCTCCCCTTCGGCGGCCTTGTCCTCACGGCCCCCCGGGCTTCCGGGCCCTTCAGCCGGCAGCGGCTTTTCCGGCGCCACGCCTTCGTTCGGCTGCTGCGGCTGCGGCTCGTCGCTCATCTCGTGCACGGACTCCTGTTTCGCGTCGTACGTTTCCCGTACGCCTCGTACGCCTTCTGCGCCCCCTGTTTGAAGACTCTCGCACCTGGCGTTCCGTTCCCGAATTCCGGCACGCTTCGGCCACGGAAATGCGTGGCCGTGCGTCGGGCCTCCGGACTAGGCTCCTGCGCTTCGGTGTCGAGGTGTCCAGGGAGGTCGACTGACGTGGGCGCTGGACGGTTGTACGGGGCCGTCGCGGCGGGGGGATTCAGACGGTACGCGACCTATCGGGCGGCCACTGCGGCAGGGGTGTTCACGAACACGGTCTTCGGGTTGATCCTCGTCTACACCTATCGCGCGCTGTGGGACGAGCGTCCGCACCTGGGGGGGTACGACCAGGCGCAGGCGGTGACCTACGTGTGGCTGGGACAGGCGCTGCTGTCGACCCTCGCGATCGGCGGCGGGGGCGTGGAGAGCGAGCTGATGGACCGCATCCGCACGGGGGACGTGGCGATCGATCTGTACCGGCCCGCCGATCTGCAGCTGTGGTGGCTGGCCGCCGATCTCGGGCGGTCGTTCTTCCAGCTGCTGGGGCGGGGGGCGGTGCCGTTCGTGTTCGGGGCGCTGTGCTTCCCGGTGTACCTGCCGTCGGACGCCGGTACCTGGCTGGCCTTCCTCGTGGCGGTGCTGCTGGCGATGCTGGTGGGCTTCGGCATCCGGTACCTGGTGGCGCTGAGCGCGTTCTGGCTGCTGGACGGCACGGGGGTGGGGCAGATGGCGTGGCTCGCGGGGTATTTCTGCTCGGGGATGCTGCTGCCGCTGAACGTGTTCCCGGGGGCGCTCGGGGACGCCGTGCGGGTGCTGCCGTGGTCGTCGCTGCTGCAGGCGCCGGCGGACGTGCTGCTGGGGCACGCGGATCCGCTGGGGACCTATCTGTTCCAGGGGGCGTGGGCGGTGGTGCTGCTGGGTGCCGGGCGGCTGGTGCAGTCGGCGGCGACGCGGCGGGTGGTGGTGCAGGGTGGGTGAGCGCGGCCGGGTGCGGGAGGGGGCGCGGGCCTACCGGCTGATCGCGGCGATGTGGGTGCGGTCCACGATGGCCTACCGCCTCTCCTTCGCGATGACCACGTTCGGGAACTTCGCGGCGACGTTCTTCGACTTCGTCGCGATCATGCTGATGTTCTCGCGGGTGGACGCGCTGGGCGGCTGGTCGCTGCCGGAGGTGGCGTTCCTGTACGGGCTGTCGGCGACCTCGTTCGGGCTGGCGGACCTGCTGATCGGGTCGATGGAGCGGCTGGGGCGGCGGGTGCGTGACGGGACGCTGGACGCGCTGCTGGTGCGGCCGGTGCCGGTGCTGGCGCAGGTGGCGGCGGACCAGTTCGCGCTGCGGCGTCTCGGCCGGGTGACGCAGGGGCTGCTGGTGCTGGGCTGGGCGGTGTCCCGGCTGGACGTGCTGTGGACCCTGCCGAAGCTGCTGCTGCTGCCGGTGATCGTGGTGAGCGGCTGCGGGATCTTCTGCGCGGTGTTCGTGGCGGGGGCGGCCTTCCAGTTCCTCGCGCAGGACGCCTCGGAGGTGCAGAACGCCTTCACGTACGGCGGTACGACGCTGTTGCAGTACCCGCCGTCGGTGTTCGCGAAGGAGCTGGTGCGCGGGGTGACGTTCCTGCTGCCGCTGGCCTTCGTCAACTGGCTGCCCGCGGCCTATGTGCTGGGGCGGCCGTATCCGCTGGGGCTGCCGCACTGGGTGGCGTTCGCCTCGCCGCTGGTGGCGGTGGGGGCGTGCGCGCTGGCGGGGGTGGCCTGGCGGGCGGGACTTCGTTCGTATCGGAGCGCGGGGAGTTAACGGATGACGGACGGCGACTTCATGGGAGCGGGGCGGGGCCTCGCGGGGTCCGGGGAAGGTTTCATCGCGCTGGAGGGCGTGGAGAAGGTCTTCGAGGTGCGCAGGAAGGCGGGGTTCCTCAGGCGGGAGCGGCGCGAGGTGCGGGCGGTGGACTCGCTCTCGTTCACGGTGGGGCGCGGGGAGATGGTCGGCTACATCGGGCCGAACGGTGCCGGGAAGTCGACGACGATCAAGATGCTGACCGGGATCCTGACGCCGAGCGCGGGGCGGCTGCGGGTGGCGGGGATCGATCCGTCGCGGGACCGCAGGCGGCTGGCGCACCGGATCGGGGTGGTGTTCGGGCAGCGGACGACCCTGTGGTGGGACCTGCCGCTGATCGATTCGTACCGGCTGGCGCACCGCATGTACCGCATCCCGCACGCCCGTTACCGGGACAACCTGGACCGGCTGGTGGAACTGCTGGAGCTGGGCGCGCTGTTGGACGTGCCGGTGCGGCAGCTGTCCCTGGGGCAGCGGATGCGCGGGGACATCGCGGCGGCGCTGCTGCACGATCCGGAGGTGCTGTACCTGGACGAGCCGACGATCGGCCTGGACGTGGTGTCGAAGGCGAAGGTGCGGGAGTTCCTGCGGGAGGTGAACACCGAGCGCGGTACGACGGTGCTGCTGACGACGCACGATCTGCAGGACATCGAGCAGTTGTGCTCGCGGGTGATGGTGATCGACCACGGGCGGCTGATGTACGACGGTCCGCTGGCGGGGCTGCACGAGGCCGGGGAGAGCGAGCGGACGCTGGTGGTGGACCTGGAGCGGGAACTGCCGCCGGTGGAGGTGGCGTCGGCGCGGGTGGTGCGGGTGGAGGGGCCGCGGCAGTGGCTGGCGTTCCCGGCGGGGCAGTCGGCGGCGCCGCTCGTGGCGGAGCTGGCGGCCCGGTATCCGCTGGTGGACCTCTCGGTGCGGGAGCCGGACATCGAGGCCGTCATCGCGAAGATGTACGCGGAGAAGGCTCTCTCGTAGGCTGCTGCCATGACCGACGACGCAGTCCCGGATCTCCGGGCGTCCGACGCCGACCGTGAGCGGGTCGCCGAGGTCCTGCGGGACGCTCTGGCCGAGGGCCGGCTCGACATGGAGGAGTTCGAGGAGCGGCTGGAGGCGGCGTACAAGGCGCGTACGTACGGCGAGCTGACGCCGCTGACCCGTGATCTGCCCGCGGCCGGCGCGGCGGTGCCCGCTCCCGTCTCGTTCGCCAAGGCACCGGCGGAGCAGGGTGGTTGGGCGGGGCGGATCGTCGGGGGCGAGGGCACCTCGACGGGCGGGTTCGCGGTCATGTCGGGGTTCGAGCGCAAGGGCCGCTGGACGATGCCCAGGCGGTTCAACGCCTTCGTCCTCATGGGCGGCGGCGAGATCGACCTCCGGGAGGCGGACTTCGCGGACCGCGAGGTCGAGATCAACGTCGTGGCGGTGATGGGCGGGGTGCAGGTCGTCGTGCCGCCGGGCGTCGAGGTCGTGGTGCGCGGTGTCGGGGTGATGGGGGCGTTCGAGCACCCCCGTGACGACGGGCCGCCCGAGCCGGGCGCGCCCCGGGTCGTCATCGGCGGGTTCGCGTTCTGGGGCGGGGTCGGGGTGGAGCGCAAGGTCACCCGGGCCGAGCGGCAGCGGCTGAAGGAGCAGCGCCGCCAGGAGCGGCTGGAGCGCAGGGAGTCCCGGCACGAGCTGCACCGGGCGCGCCGCGAGGAGCGGTACGAGGAGCGGGAGCGGCGCCGGGACGACCGGTACTGACGGTCCGTCGAGCGGCCGCCTGCCGGTGCGCGGCCGGTCGCGTGGTGGTCCGCGCCCCGTCGGGGCGCGGAGCCCGCTACGAGGTGCAGACCTTGGTGAGTTCGCCGGCGGCGTCCGTGACGGGGCTGACGTCGGGGGTGTCGTCGCCGTTCTTGATCGACGTGCGGACGTTCGCGACAGCCTTGTTCAGGTCGTCGACGGCCTTGTTGACGTCGGCGTTGTCGGTCTTGTCGCCGATCTTGTCGAGGTTCTTGTCGATGGCGGCGAGGGAGGCGTCGAGCTGCCCGGGGTCGTCGGAGGCGTTCTCCACGGCCTGCTGGAGGTCGGTGACGCTGTCCGCGATGGAGTCGGCGGTCTGCACGCAGTCCAGGGCCTTGTTCACGGCGTCGCAGCCGGTGGTGAGTCCGGCGGTGAGCGCGGCGGCGGCCACGGCGGCGGCGATGGTGGTGACGCCACGGCGTCGACGGCGGCTGGCGGCCATGGTGATGGGTCCCTCCCCTGGTACGGCTGGCCGGGCGCACGGTGGTGGGCCGTGCACCCGTACCCGTAGGACGCCGGGAAGGGGCGCCTGGTTGCCCGTGTGGACGGGCTGTCTTGGCCGTCCCTTTACCCGGGGGCGGGGTGGCCGCTACGCGCCGAGGGTGGTTTCCAGGGCCGCGCGCTGGAGGGCGGTGAGCTCGGCGCAGCCGGCGACGGCGAGGTCGAGCAGGGCGTCGAGTTCGGTGCGGTCGAAGGGCTGGGCCTCGGCGGTGCCCTGGACCTCGACGAAGCGGCCGTCGCCGGTGCAGACGACGTTCATGTCGGTCTCGGCGCGCACGTCCTCCTCGTAGCAGAGGTCGAGCAGGGGTACGCCGCCGACGATGCCGACGGAGACGGCGCCGACGGTGCCGGTGAGCGGCTGCCGGCCGGCCCTGATCAGCTTCTTGCCCTGGGCCCAGGCGACGGCGTCGGCGAGGGCGACGTAGGCGCCGGTGATGGCGGCGGTGCGGGTGCCGCCGTCGGCCTGGAGGACGTCGCAGTCGAGGACGATGGTGTTCTCGCCGAGCGCCTTGTAGTCGATGACGGCGCGCAGGGAGCGGCCGATGAGCCGGGAGATCTCGTGTGTACGGCCGCCGATCCTGCCCTTGACGGACTCGCGGTCGCCGCGGGTGTTGGTGGAGCGGGGCAGCATGGCGTACTCGGCGGTGACCCAGCCCTCTCCGCTGCCCTTGCGCCAGCGCGGGACGCCCTCGGTGACGGAGGCGGTGCAGAAGACCTTGGTGTCGCCGAAGGAGACGAGGACGGAGCCCTCGGCGTGCTTGCTCCAACCGCGTTCGATGGTGACCGGGCGGAGCTGTTCGGGGGTACGGCCGTCGATGCGAGACATGGCGACGAGCCTAGCCGTACGGACTCAAGGGGCTCCTCCCGCGTCGGGAAGAGCCCCTTGAGGCTGAACCGCGAGGTTCACATCATGTCTTCGATCTCCGCGGCGATCGGGTCGGCGTCGGTGCCGATGACGACCTGGATGGCGCTGCCCATCTTCACGACGCCGTGGGCGCCGGCGGCCTTCAGGGCGGCTTCGTCGACCAGCGAGGGGTCGGACACCTCGGTGCGCAGCCGGGTGATGCAGCCCTCGATCTCCTCGATGTTGTCGATCCCGCCGAGTCCGGCGACGATCTTCTCAGCCTTGCTGGCCATGTTGCTTCTCCCTGATCCGAACCGCTTTGTCGCAGTAACCCACAGTTGGCCCATCTTCGCGAGCGGTCATGCCGTCCGTGCCGAATGATGGCGATCACGACAGCGGAACCGTCCGCCAACTGGTCTACACCACCGTGGGGACGGTCGCCAAACCGCGTCCGAGTCGAGTGGCCGGAGGACGCCCATGAGCGCCGAGAGCGCACGCCCCGACGGTACGGCCGGTCCGGCGCGGGCACGCTGGAACCGCACGTTCCAGGGTCTGCAGAAGATGGGCCGCAGCCTCCAGCTGCCGATCGCCGTGCTGCCGGCGGCGGGCCTGCTGATCGGGCTGGCCCAGCCGGGCGTGGTCGGGGAGGGCGGCCTCGGCTGGACGACCGTCTCGAAGGTGATGCTGGGCGCGGGCGGCACCCTGCTCGACGGCTCCCTCGGGCTGCCGCTGCTGTTCTGCGTCGGGGTCGCGATCGGCATGGCGAAGAAGGCGGACGGCTCCACGGCGCTCGCGGCGGTGGCGGGCTTCCTCGTCTACTACGGGGTGCTGCGCCAGTTCCCGGAGGACTGCCCGGGCGGCTCCACGGCGGTGCCGAACGTCGGCTGCCAGGTGAGCGACGGGTCAGTGACGGCCTTCACCTACCAGAACCCCGGTGTCTTCGGCGGCATCGTGATGGGGCTGCTGGCCGCGTTCCTCTGGGCCCGCTTCCACCGCACCAGGCTGGTGGACTGGCTCGGCTTCTTCAACGGCCGCCGGCTCGTCCCCATCATCATGGCGTTCGTCGGCATCCTCTTCGCGGCGCTGTGCCTCTGGATCTGGCCGCCCATCGGGAACGCGCTGGAGAGCTTCAGCCACTGGCTGCGGGACACGGGCTCGTGGGGGGCCGGCATCTTCGGCGTCGCCAACCGGGCGCTGCTGGTGGTCGGGCTGCACCAGTTCCTGAACGTGCCCATCTGGTTCCAGTTCGGCACCTACACCACGCCCGGCGGCAAGGTGGTCCACGGCGACATCAACATGTTCCTGGCCGGCGACCCGAACGCGGGCCAGTTCACCTCGGGCTTCTTCCCGATCATGATGTTCGCGCTGCCGGCGGCGGCACTGGCGATCACGCACTGCGCGCGTCCGGAGCGGCGCAAGGAGGTCGGCGGGCTGATGCTCTCGGTCGGGCTGACGTCGTTCGTGACCGGCATCACCGAACCGATCGAGTACTCCTTCCTGTTCATCGCCCCGTTCCTGTACGCGGTCCACGCGGTGCTCACGGGGGTGTCGATGGCGGTGACCTGGGCGCTCGGGGTGCACGACGGCTTCGGCTTCTCCGCGGGGCTCATCGACTACGTCATCAACTGGCACCTGGCGACGAAACCGTGGGCGATCATCCCGATCGGCCTGTGCTTCGCGGCGGTGTACTACACGGTCTTCCGGTTCGCCATCACCAGGTTCGACCTCAGGACACCGGGACGTGAACCGGTGGAGGAGGTCGAGGACGTCACGAAGGTCTGACGGCCCGCCGTCCACGGCCCCCGCGAACCCCCGCTGACCCGGCACTTTGCGTAGCGCCGCGGTAGCGGATTTCGTGGTTCCTTATACGCCCTTCATCGTGCTACAACAGGTCTACACCACTGAGTGGTGTAGACCACCACCCGATGGAGGAACCATGAGCACCGCCACCGCAACGGCGGCCCCCGCGAAGAAGCGGGGATCCGGGCTGCTTCAGGGCCTGCAGAAAGTCGGCCGCAGCCTCCAGCTCCCGATCGCCGTGCTGCCGGCGGCCGGCATCCTGCTGCGCCTCGGACAGGACGACGTGTTCGGCAAGGACGGCCTCGGCTGGAACAAGGTCGCCGCCGTCTTCGCCACCGCCGGTGACGCGGTCTTCAGCAATCTTCCCCTGTTGTTCTGCGTGGGCATCGCCATCGGCTTCGCCAAGAAGTCGGACGGCTCCACGGCGTTGGCGGCGCTGGTCGGTTTCCTCGTGTACAAGAACGTGCTGACCGCGTTCCCGATCACCGAGGCGAGGATAACCAAGGGCGCGGACGTCGCCGCGACCTACAACGACCCCAAGGTGCTCGGCGGCATCGTCATGGGTCTGATCGCCGCCGTGGTCTGGCAGCGCTACCACCGCACCAAGCTGCCCGACTGGCTGGGCTTCTTCAACGGCCGCCGCCTGGTCCCGATCCTCATGGCGTTCATCGGCACCGGCGTCGGTGTGGTCTTCGGTCTGATCTGGGAGCCCGTCGGCAAGGTCATCACCAACTTCGGCGAGTGGATGACGGGCCTCGGCGCCGTCGGTGCCGCCATCTTCGGCGCCATCAACCGCGGACTGCTCCCGGTCGGCATGCACCAGTTCGTCAACACCGTGGCCTGGCAGGAGATCGGCAGCTACAAGGACTCCGCCGGCACCGTCTGGCACGGTGACCTGCCGCGCTTCTTCCACGGCGACCCGACCGCCGGCCAGTTCATGACCGGCTTCTTCCCGATCATGATGTTCGCCCTCCCGGCGGCCGCGCTGGCGATCACCCACTGCGCCCGTCCGGAGCGCCGCAAGGCCGTCGGCGGCATGATGCTCTCGCTCGCGCTGACCTCGTTCGTCACCGGCATCACCGAGCCGATCGAGTTCGCGTTCATGTTCATCGCCCCGCTGCTGTACGCGATCCACGCGGTCCTCACCGCGGTGTCGATGGCCGTCACCTGGGCGCTGGGCGTCCACCACGGCTTCAGCTTCTCGGCCGGCGCGATCGACTACTTCCTCAACTGGGGCCTCGCCACCAAGCCCTGGATGATCATCCCCATCGGCCTGGTCTTCGCGGCGGTCTACTACGTCGTGTTCCGGTTCGCCATCACCAGGTTCAACCTCCCCACCCCGGGCCGCGAGCCCGAGGAGGAGGTCGAGGACCTCACCAAGGCGTGAGGACCGCCGCACGGCATGAGTCAGGCCCCCGGAGCAGCGGCTCCGGGGGCCTCGTCGTGCGCGGCGCCCGCGTCAGACGTCGTACGTCTGCCGCGGTGCGGCCAGCTCCACCGGGCCCGCGAAGACCTCGCGGGCGTGACGGAGGTTGACCTGCGGGTCGGTCCACGGCGGGATGTGGGTGAGGACCAGGCGGCGGGCGCCCGCCCGGGCCGCCGTCTCACCCGCCTCACGCCCGTTCAGGTGCAGGTCGGGGATGCTCTCCTTGCCGTGCGTGAAGGCGGCCTCGCACAGGAAGAGGTCGGCGTCCCGGGCCAGCTCGTCCAGCGCCTCGGTGACACCCGTGTCACCGGAGTACGTCAGGACCTTCCCGCCGTGCTCGACGCGGATGCCGTACGCCTCCACGGGATGCCGGACGCGCTCGGTGTGCACGGTGAACGGGCCGATCTCGAACGTGGACGGCTTCACCGTGTGGAAGTCGAAGACCTCGCTCATGGAGGAGGCGGAGGGGGTGTCCGCGTAGGCGGTGGTCAGCCGGTGCTCCGTGCCCTCGGGTCCGTGGACCGGGATCGGATCGCAGCGACCGCCGTCGTGCCGGTAGTAGCGCGCGACGAAGTAGCCCAGCATGTCGATGCAGTGGTCGGCGTGCAGGTGGCTCAGGAAGATCGCGTCGAGGTCGTAGAGACCGCAGTGGCGCTGCAGCTCGCCGAGGGCGCCGTTGCCCATGTCGAGAAGCAACCGGAAGCCGTCGGCCTCGACGAGGTAGCTCGAGCAGGCCGATTCCGCGGACGGGAACGACCCCGAGCTGCCGACGACGGTGAGCTTCATGAAGCAGAAACCTCCGTTGGCGGAAAGCCGGTGGACGGGGCACCGGTGGGCGGGTTGGGGAGCCGGAGAACCGGGGGCGGGCGGGGGTCGTGCGGTTCGTCGAGCGTAAGGCGCGAAAGCACGGGTCGCTCCTCCGCCAGGGGCCGTTGTGGGCGAACTCACCTGCGCTGTCACCGGTTCGGCTGGAACCGCGGCGCATGAGGATCGCAAGAGGGCGCGCGCGGCACGGCGTGCGCCGGTAACGTCGTCGTATGGACACGTCCTGGTGGCTGGCGCTCGCGGCGGTCGTACTGCTGGCGCTCGTCGCCACGCTCGTCGACGGCTGGGGCCGCGGCCGCCGGCCGGGCGGACGGCGGCTGCGGCCGCCGGGCCGGCCGGGCAAGCGCCCGGCCCGCGCCGGGCGCCCCGCCCCGGGGGACATCTGGTGGGCCGACGTCCCGTACGAGGACCGCCCCGAGGCGAAGGACCGGCCCTGCCTGGTGCTCGCCGTGCGCGGCGACCGGGCCACCGTCGCGAAGATCACCAGCAAGTACCACGACGAGCGCGCCGGAGTGATCCCGCTGCCGCCCGGTGCGGTCGGGGACGCCCGGGGACGCCCGAGCTTCCTGGAGACCGACGAGCTGCGCGAGGTCCCGGTGGGCGACTTCCGGCGCCGGGTCGGCGTGGTCGACCCGGTCCTGTGGGACCAGGTACGTCATCTCGCCGGTTAACGTACCCGCACGGTGACCGACCACTCCTGGATGCCCTTGCAGGAGACCTGCCCGGGGGCGGTGGGCTCGGCGCACAGCGGGCGCGAGGACGTGAGCCGCACGGTGCCCGCGGACACCGCCTGGTAGGCGGCCGTGGCGTCGCCCGGCTGGATGACGAAGCCCGCGTTGATGCCCTTCAGGGCGGTGCCGCTCACGGAGACGGGCTTCCACGGGCGTTCCCTGGTGCCGTCCAGGGTGACCCGGACCTCGCCGCCCTTGGTCACGCAGACGGTGTGCCCGTCGTCCGCGGCCTTCAGTTCCGCCTGGCTCGCGCACGCGCCGCCGTCCGTACCGGGCGCGTGGCTGGAGGGGGCGGGTGACACCTTGCCGTTGCTGCCGGTGTCCCCGTCGCTCTGGGAGCCGCAGCCGGCGAGGAGCAGTGCTGCCGCCGCGAGGGCGAGGGGCGTCGTACGGCGCATGGGGGGTCCGCCTTTCTGCCGTCCGTTGGCGTGGCCGGCCGACCGGCCGCCTGGTGCGGATGAGACGTACCACGATCGCAAACGGATCCCGCACGCGCCGCGTGGGCGCGTGCGGGATCCGCCGGGAGTGCGGCTCAGCCGGTCGTCAGGGCGGTGTCGTCCACGACGAAGCTGGTCTGCTGGGAGGAGTCCTCCGCCCCGCTGAACTTCAGGGTGACCGTGCGGCCCGCCAGCGAGGACAGGTCGAAGGTCTTCTGGGCGTACCCGGAGGCTGCGTTGGCGTTGGAGTACGTCGCCAGGGTGGTCGAACCGGCGGTGACCGTCAGCTTGTCGTAGGCGGTGCTGCCGGACTCGGCGGTGTCGATGTGCAGGAAGAAGGTGAGCGTGGCCCTGCAGCCGGACGGGATGGTCACCGACTGGGACAGCGTGTCGGTGTGGGTGGAGCCGTACCCGTCGAGCCAGGCCTTGTAGGACCCGCCGTGGGCCGCCTCACCGGTGTCGCTGGTGATGACGCCGCTGGACGCGGTCCAGGTGGTGTTGCCGGACTCGAAGCCCGGGTTGCCGAGCAGCTGCGCCGAGGAGCAGGTGCCGCCGCCGGAACCGACCGTCCAGGTGAAGGAGGCCGAACCGGAGGCGCCGGTGGAGTCGGTCGCGGTGACCGTGACCTGGTAGGTGCCCGCGGTGGTGGCCGTACCGGAGATCAGGCCGCTGGAACCGCCCACGGACAGGCCGGCCGGCAGGCCGGTGGCGCTGTAGGTGAGGGCCGCTCCCGCGCTGTCGGTGGCCTGGATCTGCAGGCTCGCCGAGCCGCCGACGGCGGTGGACTGGCTGCCGGGATTGGTGACGCTCACCGTGTTGCCGGTGCCCCCGCCGCCTGCGGTGAAGGCGGTGGTGCCGTTCGGGGTGCCCCAGCCGGTCGGGCCGTCGTAGCCGGTGCGGGCGGTGCAGAAGTACGAGGTGGTGCAGCTGCCGTTGGTGCCGCTGGTCACGTCGTACAGGTTGGCGGTGTGGGTGTACGGGTACTTCGCCGGGTAGTCGGCGGCGGCCGGGGTGCCCGCGAGGGCGTAGACGCCGGCGATGATCGGGGCGGAGGCGCTGGTGCCTCCGTAGACGGCCCAGCCGGAGCCGCCGTAGGTGTCGTAGACCGCGACGCCGGTGGCCGGGTCGGCGACGGCGGAGACGTCGGCCTCCATGCGCTTGGTGCAGCCGGTGTCGGTCTGCCAGCTCGGCTTGGGGTCGTAGGCGGAGCAGCCCGAGCCGGTGCCCTCGGTGGAGTTGGTGTGCCACACCGACTCGCTCCAGCCGCGGGAGTTGGCCGCGGTGGTGAGCGCGGTGCCGCCGACGGCGGTCACGTACTGGGAGGTGGCCGGGTACTCGGCGCCGTAGGCGGAGTCGCCCGCGGAGACGGTGATGGCGACGCCCGGGTGCTTGAAGTACTGGGTGTCCTCGGTGGTCTGGTTGGCCGCCTCGCCGCCGCCCCAGCTGTTGGAGACGAACTTGGCGCCGAGCGCGACGGCCTCGTTCTCCGCGATGCCGAGGTCGGTGTCGTTGGCGGAGTCCGCCTCGACCAGGACGATGTTGCAGTTCGGGCAGACCGCGCTGACCATGTCGAGGTCGAGGGCCTCTTCACCGGCCCAGCCGGTGTCGTTGGCGGGCAGCGACGTGGTCGAACCGGTCTGGCCGACCTGCTTGAAGCAGCCGCTCGCCTTGGTGCAGGCGGACAGGCCGTAGGTGGAGCGGTAGGTGGCCAGGTCCGACTCGGCGTTGGGGTCGTTGTACGCGTCGACGACGGCGACGGTCAGGCCGGAACCGCCCGTGCTGGGCAGGTTGTACGCGCTGTGCAGGTTGGCCGGGGAGAGGCCGGAGGGAGCCGCGGCGACCGCGGCGGCGAGCCGCTGCTTGATGTCGGTGCGGCGCTGGGCGAAGCAGGACGCGTGACCGGGTGCGGCGGTGGCGCACAGGTGCTGGGTCGGCACCTTCTGGCCGGCCTTGCCGGTGGTGTGGAAGGTCTGCCGCTTCGGGTCGGTCAGGGCCCTGGCGTTCTGCGCGGACCTGCCGGTGTGGGGGTGGGCCGTGGTGGCCTGCGCTCCGGCGGTCGGCGCCGCCGCGAGGCCGGCGACGGTGAGGGCGAGGGCGGGGAGGGCGACGGCGAGGAGTCTTCGCAGACTCCGTCTCCGCCTGCTCGGGCGTGACTCACGCATGGGGGAACTGCCTCCGGTCTACGTGGGGATGCGCACTGGGTGGGGAGGCCCGTGACGCGCGTAGCGGCGGCGGCCGCGCAGTCATGAGCATGACACTCGTGGACACCCCGCATGCCGCGCTGAGCGTGACATGACAGGGTGCGCGAGGAACGTAGACCCGGCCCCAGGGGCACCGGCAGTACCGGAGGGAATTCTTTGCCCCTCCATAGGATGAGGTTGGCCCCCTCATAGGAGGGGGCTGGCGAGCGCTTGAGCCGGGCCCGTGCCCGGACGCACGAAGGTGCCTACGCCCAGAGCTGGCCCTGCAGCGTCTCGATGGCCTCCTCGGTGGTGGCCGCCGTGTAGACGCCGGTGGAGAGGTACTTCCAGCCGCCGTCGGCCACCACGAAGACGATGTCGGCGCTCTCGCCCGCCTTGACCGCCTTGCGGCCGACGCCGATCGCCGCGTGCAGGGCGGCGCCGGTGGAGACGCCCGCGAAGATGCCCTCCTGCTGGAGGAGTTCCCGGGTGCGGGTGACCGCGTCCGCCGAACCGACCGAGAAGCGGGTGGTGAGGACGGAGGCGTCGTAGAGCTCGGGCACGAACCCCTCGTCGAGGTTCCGCAGCCCGTACACCAGGTCGTCGTAGCGGGGCTCGGCGGCGACGATCTTCACGTCGGGCTTGTGCTCGCGCAGGAAGCGGCCGACGCCCATGAGGGTGCCCGTGGTGCCGAGGCCGGCCACGAAGTGCGTGACGGACGGCAGGTCGGCGAGGATCTCCGGGCCCGTGGTGGCGTAGTGGGCGCCCGCGTTGTCCGGATTGCCGTACTGGTAGAGCATCACCCAGTCCGGGTGCTCCGCGGACAGCTCCTTGGCCACCCGTACCGCGGTGTTGGAACCGCCCGCCGCCGGGGAGGAGATGATCTCCGCACCCCACATGCCGAGCAGGTCCCGGCGCTCCTGCGAGGTGTTCTCCGGCATCACGCACACCATGCGGTAGCCCTTGAGCTTGGCCGCCATGGCGAGGGAGATGCCGGTGTTGCCGGAGGTGGGCTCCAGGATGGTGCAGCCCGGGGTCAGCCGGCCGTCCTTCTCCGCCTGCTCGATCATGTGCAGCGCGGGCCGGTCCTTGACCGAGCCGGTGGGATTGCGGTCCTCCAGCTTGGCCCAGATGCGGACGTCGGCGGACGGCGAGAGCCGCGGCAGGCGCACCAGAGGGGTGTTGCCCACCGCGGCCAGCGGGGAGTCGTAGCGCATCGCTGCTCAGCGGCCGATCAGGCCATGCCGCCGGCCACGGCCGGCAGGATCGTCACGGTGTCGCCGTCGGACAGCTTGGTGTCGATGCCGTCGATGAAGCGGACGTCCTCGTCGTTCAGGTACACGTTGACGAAGCGGCGCAGCTTGCCGTCGTCCACGATGCGGGCCTGGATGCCCGCGTGCCGGGTCTCGAGGTCGGCGAACAGGTCGGCGAGGGTGTTCCCGCTGCCCTCCACCGCCTTCTGGCCGTCCGTGTACGTGCGGAGGATGGTGGGGATGCGGACCTCGATGGCCATGGTGGCGGGCTCCTGTCGGAAAAAGGGTTCGTCGTCTTGGTGTGCGCGCGCCCGGGGGTCCCCCCAGGCTTCATGCACTGAGGGAGCGCCGCGGCAGCAGCGGCCGTGCGGCCGCGGGGAACGTCAACAGATGGCGCTGTTCAGCCGGCACAGGTCGACGTGCAGCCGCGCCACGAGCAGCATGCCCGGCGTCTTGTCGCTCACGTCGTTCAGAACCATGGGCTCATCGTATCGATTCCTGGTTCGGATCCCGGAGTGTGATTCCGCATGATGGACGGAATCCGTCCGCACCATGGGATCCGCACTCCGGCCGGACCGGCGGACCGGATCAGTGGGCCGACACGATCCTGACCTCTTCCTCGGTGACCTCGCCCGCCAGGATCCGGAACGAGCGGAACTGGAAGTCGCCGAGGCCGTCGGTGTCGGCGGTGGAGACCAGGACGTAGTGGGCACCGGGCTCGTTCGCGTAGGAGATGTCCGTGCGGGACGGGTACGCCTCGGTCGCCGTGTGGGAGTGGTAGATGACCACCGGCTCCTCGTCGCGGTCGTCCATCTCGCGGTACAGCTTGAGCAGATCGCCCGAGTCGAACTCGTAGAACGTGGGGGACATGGCCGCGTTCAGCATGGGGACGAAGCGCTCGGGGCGGTCCGAGCCCGCCGGGCCCGCGACGACCCCGCACGCCTCGTCGGGGTGGTCCTTGCGCGCGTGCGCGACGATCTGGTCGACGAGTGCCTGGGTGATGGTCAGCATGGTGGCCAGGATAAGCAGACGGGCCGTCCCGTACCGAGGTGTGGTACGGGACGGCCCATATGTTGGACGTCCTGAGCGGCGGTCTCCGGGAGCGCCACGAGTGCTCCCGGCGACCGGACGTCCGGGGGGAGGTCAGCCCACGTTCTCGAGCTCCGGCTCGCGACGGTTCGCGACCTCCGGGGTACGGGACTTCACGACGAGCCAGCCGATGCCGAGGGCGACCGCCCAGACCGCCATCACGTACAGACAGACGCGGGAGTCGGCATCGTATGCGATCAGACCGGTGACGAACAGCAGGAAGACGATCGCGACGTACGAGCACTTCGCGCCGCCCGGCGCCGGGAAGGAGCTGGCGGGCAGCCGGCCGGCGTCGACCGCGCGGCGGTAGAGGACGTGGCTGACCAGGATCATCAGCCAGGTCCAGATGCCGGCCGCGGTGGCGACGGAGGTGACGTAGCCGAACGCCTTCTCCGGGACGATGTAGTTCAGGATCACGCCGATGCCCATGAAGGCCACCGAGACGGTGATGCCGAGCGCCGGGGTCTTGGTGGAGGACAGCCGGGAGAAGACGCGCGGCGCCTCGCCGTTGTCCGCCAGGGTGCGCAGCATGCGGCCCGTGGAGTACATGCCCGAGTTGCAGGACGACAGGGCCGCGGTGAGCACCACGAAGTTGACGATGCCGGCGCCCGCCGGGATGCCGATGACCGCGAAGGCCTTCACGAAGGGGCTGACCCCCTCGGCGAACTGCGTCCACTTCACCACGCACAGGATGACCGTGAGGGCACCGACGTAGAAGAGGGCGATGCGCCAGGGCAGGGTGTTGATCGCCTTCGGGAGGGTCTTCTCCGGGTTCTCCGACTCACCCGCGGTGACGCCGACCAGCTCGACGGCGAGGTAGGCGAACATCACGCCCTGGAGGGTCATCAGGGAGGAGCCGATGCCCTTGGGGAAGAAGCCGTCGAATTGCCAGAGGTTGGCGACCGAGGCGGTGTCGCCGGCCTGGCTGAAGCCGAGGGTCAGCACGCCCAGGCCGATGACGATCATGCCGATGAGCGCGGTCACCTTGACCATGGAGAACCAGAACTCGATCTCGCCGAACAGCTTCACCGAGATCAGGTTGGCCACGAACAGGACCACGAGGAAGACCAGTGCCGTCACCCACTGCGGGACGGACGGGAACCAGTAGTTGACGTAGATCGCGGCGGCCGTCAGTTCGGCCATGCCGGTCACGACCCACATCAGCCAGTACGTCCAGCCGGTGAAGTAACCGAAGAACGGGCCGAGGAATTCACGCGAGTACTCGGCGAACGAGCCGGAGACCGGGCGGTAGAGCAGCAGCTCGCCCAGGGCTCGCATGATGAAGAAGATGATCACGCCCGCGAGGGCGTACATGAGGATCAGGCTGGGGCCGGCCTTGGCGATGTTCGCCCCGGCTCCCAGGAACAGGCCGACGCCGATGGCGCCGCCGATCGCGATCATCTGGACCTGGCGGCTGCCGAGCCCTCGCTCGTACCCCTCCTCAGGGGTGGTGGTGACCTTCTCAGAGGTCATGTGCGGTGCGCCTTTCTCCATGCCGACCCGGGCCTGTCGTCGGCCTCGGATCGGGTTTCGATCCCCCCGGATGATGGAGCTGTCTGCCTGGCCGACGGTCGTCGGCTCGGTGGCGCACCCGGCCGGACATGGGTGGTGTCGGCCGGGCGGTCGTGAAGATTTATCACGGCCGCCATACTGATCACAGAGACGCGATGTGGCGCATCGCACAGGAAGAACCGGACAAAGAACGCCCTAAAGCGTCAAATCAGGCCGCAACGGTGACGGGATCGTTATCCGGATTTGAGCGTCCGCTGAGCGAACACGAAATCATCACATTCAGGGCATGAGTGTGGTGACGAGGGTCTCCTGGAGCCCGCCCAGCCACAGGTACGCCATCACCATCGGCTTGCGCGGGTCCTCGTCCGGCAGCCGGTAGAGGAGATCGGTGTCGTCCTCGTCGGTGATCTCCAGCCGGGAGCCGATCGCGAGGCGCAGGTCGTTGAGGGCGCCGAGCCACTGCCGCGACTGCTCCGGGGACAGCTTCAGCACGGCCCCGCCCTCGTCCACCGGCGCGAGGGCGTCGAGGGTGCGGACGACCGCGAGCGCGTTCTCCCGCTTGCCGGCCCGCAGGTCGTTCTCGGTGTAGCGGCGGAACTCGGCGGAGTGCGCGCGCCGCTCCTCGGCCCGGGCCGGCGAGCCGGCGGCCTCCTCCGGGTCGCCGTAGGCGTCCGGGAAGAGCCGGCGCAGCACCGGATCGGCGGGCGGCTCGCTCGGCCCCTCGGCGAACAGCTCGGCGAGCGGGTCGTCGGGGGCGTCGGCACCGGGGCCGGGGCCGATGAGCTCCAGGAGCTGCACGGCCAGCGACCGGATGATGGAGATCTCGACGTCGTCGAGGGCGACGGCCGCGCCGCCGCCGGGGAGCGGTTCGAAGTGTCCGGGCATCTGAGTCGGTCGCTACTTCCGGTCCTGCTGGAGGGTGGCCCACAGACCGTAGCCGTGCATCGCCTGCACGTCGCGCTCCATCTCCTCGCGGGTACCGCTGGAGACGATCGCCCGGCCCTTGTGGTGGACGTCGAGCATGAGCTTGGTGGCCTTGTCCTTGGAGTAGCCGAAGTACGACTGGAAGACGTACGTCACGTAGCTCATGAGGTTGACCGGGTCGTTGTGGACGATCGTGACCCAGGGGACGTCGGGCTCGGGTACGGCGAAGACCTCCTCCGCCGACTCGGTGCGTTCGATCTCTACGGGCGCGGGTGACGTCACACAGCCCATGCTGCCACGGCGCCCACAAATCGTCACACCGACGAAAAGGGAGTACGATCCGTTGCCATGAACACAGCGGACCTTGGGCTGCCGGTGGACGTTCCCTCGACGGCACTCTTCACGGACCAGTACGAGCTGACGATGCTGCAGGCCGCGCTGAAGGCCGGTACGGCCGAACGGCGCAGCGTGTTCGAGGTCTTCACCCGGCGGCTGCCGGACGGCCGCCGCTACGGCGTGGTGGCCGGCACCGGGCGCGTCCTGGACGCGGTGGAGAACTTCCGCTTCGACGAGGGCGTCCTCGCCTTCCTGCGCGAGCGCGGGATCGTCGACGACCAGACCCTGGAGTGGCTCGCCGGCTACCGCTTCACCGGCGACGTCTGGGGCTACCCGGAGGGCGAGGTCTACTTCCCGGGCTCACCGATCATGCGGGTCGAGGGCACCTTCGCCGAGTGCGTGCTCCTGGAGACCGTGATCCTCTCCATCCTCAACCACGACTCCGCGATCGCGGCGGCCGCCTCCCGCATGTCCTCCGCGGCGGGCGACCGCCCGCTGATCGAGATGGGCGCCCGCCGCACCCACGAGCTGGCCGCCGTGGCCGCCGCGCGGGCCGCGTACGTCGGCGGCTTCGCCACCACCTCCGACCTGGCGGCCGGCTTCCGGTACGGCATTCCGACGGTCGGCACCTCCGCCCACGCCTTCACCCTCCTGCACGACCGCGAGCGGGACGCCTTCCAGGCCCAGGTGGACACCCTCGGCCGGGGCACGACCCTGCTCGTCGACACCTACGACGTCACCGAGGCCGTCCGTACGGCGGTGGAGGTGGCCGGCCCCGAGCTGGGCGCGGTCCGCATCGACTCCGGCGACCTGCTGCTGGTCGCCCACCGCGTCCGCCACCAGCTGGACGAGCTGGGCGCGCGGAACACGAAGATCGTCGTGACCTCCGACCTGGACGAGTATGCCATCGCCTCCCTGGCCGCCGCCCCCGTGGACGCGTACGGCGTGGGCACCCAGCTGGTGACGGGCTCCGGACACCCCACGGCGTCCATGGTCTACAAGCTGGTCGCCCGCGCCGAGACCGCCGATCCCGGGGCACCGCTGGTCCCGGTCGCGAAGAAGTCCAGCGGCGGCAAGACCTCCGTCGGGGGCCGCAAGTGGGCCGCGCGCCGGCTGGACGAGGAGGGGTTCGCCGCGGCCGAGGTCGTCGGCACCGGACCCGTCCCCGACGGGCTGGCCGACCGGCAGCTGCTGGTGCGGCTGGTCGAGAACGGCGAGGTCGTGGCCCGGGAGCCGCTGGACGTGCCGCGCGAGAGGCACATCGCCGCACGCGCCAACCTGCCCCTGTCCGCCACCCAGCTGTCCCGGGGGGAACCCGTCATTCCGACGGAGTACGTCCAGGGGCGCTCGGGTAGCTAGAGCGGGACCGCCCGTCCGCCCCTCGGAACGCCCCCTCCCGCACGGGGCCGGAAGTCTCTAGGCTCAGTTACTTAACTCTCAGTCGAAGGACACCCACCATGCGCCGCGCCTTGATCGTCGTAGACGTGCAGAACGACTTCTGCGAGGGGGGCAGCCTCGCGGTCGCCGGCGGCGCGGACGTGGCCGCCGCCGTCACCGAGCTGATCGGCCAGGCCGGGGGCACGGGATACCGCCACGTGGTCGCCACCCGCGACCACCACATCGCACCCGGCGGCCACTTCGCGGACAACCCCGACTACGTCCGCTCCTGGCCCGCGCACTGCGTCGCGGGCACGGAGGGTGTGGGCTTCCACCCGAACTTCGCCCCCGCCGTCGCCTCCGGCGCGGTGGACGCCGTGTTCGACAAGGGGGCGTACTCGGCGGCCTACAGCGGCTTCGAGGGCGCCGACGAGAACGGGCTGCCGCTGGCCGACTGGCTCCGCGAGCGGGAGGTCACGGAGGTGGACGTGGTGGGCATCGCCACGGACCACTGTGTGCGGGCCACGGCGCTGGACGCGGTGCGCGAGGGCTTCCGCACCCAGGTGCTGCTCGACCTCACGGCCGGAGTGGCCCCGCAGACCACCGAGCGGGCGCTGGAGGAGCTCCGCGAGGCGGGCGTGGAACTGACCGGCAAGCCGGTGGTCGGCGGCTGACCGGACCCTCCCCCGCGCCGCGCGTCACCCCTGCGGAACCGCCGGCGGTCTGCGCAGCAGCGCCCGGATCGGGTGCCAGAGCTCGACGAGGACACCGTTGTCGGGGGCCGTGCGCCATATCAGGCCGTCGGGGTGGTGCAGCACCGCCGTGACCTCGTCCGGCGTGGGCGGCTCCGCGTTCCCCCGCAGGTACACCGCGCGCAACCCCAGGTTGCGCAGCCGGGTCAGCGCACGGGCCCGGTTCTGGGCGTGCACGAGCACCCGTACCCCGGCCGCGCCCCCGGCCGGGCTCGGCAGGTTCAGCGCCACCACGACGGTGCCGTTCGGTAGCTTGCAGAAGCCTCCTGCGGCCATGCGTTCACATCCCCGTTCCGGTCGGTGTCAATAAGCGGCCCACTGGACGCACCTAAACACGATCGGCGGCAACCCGCCAAGGGGTTGCCGCCGATACGTCTCTGACCTGCGGTTATGTGGACTACTTCACCGCGGGGCCCACCTTGAGCTCGATCGTGGAGCCGTCCTTGGCCTCCTTGACGATCGTTACCTTGGTGTTGGTGTCAGTGACCTTCACCCCACCCGTCGGGTTCGACGCGTCGTAGTAGGTGCTGGCGTGGTCGTTGAAGACCGAGACACCCTTCGACGCCTTGATCTTCAGGGCGACGTCGGCCTTGTGCAGGGTGATGCCGTCCGTGCCGTAGAGGCTGAACGGCGAGTCGTACGCCTGGATGCGGTTGCGCAGCAGCGTGCCGTCGGACCACTTCAGCGCCTTCGGGTGCGAGTCGATCGGCAGGATCAGACCGGTGCCCGGGTGGCCGTTGCTGGAGTTGGTGTTGTTGTCCGCCTGGGAGGTGTCCCACTTCCAGATCAGCAGGCCGTTCTGGTACGGGTAGTGCTCCACCCAGTCGGGACGCGACGCGAAGCCGAAGTTGTACGGGCCGGACTTCAGCGTCTTGTCGTACGACACGTACTGGCGGTTCTCGGCGATGTAGTACTGCGCGTAGTCCTTCGTGAAGGACGCGCCGATGCGCGAGAAGCCGGCCGCGGTCCAGGCGGCGTCCGCCGTCTCGGCGTTGTCCGAGAACACCGGGGTGCCGTCGGCCGTCACCGCGATCTGGTCGGCCGCGAAGCCGAGCTCCGCGACACCGCCGTCGGTGGCGTAGCGGAAGCGCAGGTCGATCTTCTTGCCCGCGTAGGCGTCCAGCGAGTACGACAGCTTCTTGTGCGTCTGCGAGAAGCCGCTCAGCGCCGGCTTGCCGCTGCCGTCACGCGGGATGGCCTGGCCGTCCGCCGTGCCGTCCAGGGCGGTCCAGTTGGCGCCGCCGTCGGTCGACACCTCGGTGTAGAGGTAGTCGTAGCCGTCCTCGATGGCCCACCAGCCGTCCAGGTCGAGCTTCGCCGACGCCTTGCCGGTGAGGTCGACGGAACGGGTCAGCGTGTTCTTGAGGTTGTCGCCGCTGCCGCTCCACCACTGGGTCGCGCCCTCGGCCGGCTGCGTGACGGTGGTCTCGACCGCCTTCTGGGGCAGGGTGACCACGAGGGCCTGCTTGTCCCAGGTGTTGTACTCGGCGACGCCCAGCTTGTGGGTGGACTGCTTGCCGGCCTTGGCGGTGTCGTAGTTCAGCCAGCCGAGCTGCAGCTTGTCCCAGGCGTTCATGTCGCCGGGCAGGTCGCCGATGGACTCCTTGCCGGTGCCCAGCCAGGAGCCGGACGACATCAGGGTCCAGAAACCGGTGGAGTTGTCGCCGCCGGCGGTGTCGTACTCGTCCGGCAGACCGAGGTCGTGGCCGTACTCGTGGGCGTAGACACCGAGGCCGCCGTTCTCCGGCTGGATGGTGTAGTCGCCGACCCAGACACCGGTGCTGCCGACCTGCGTGCCGCCGAGCTTGTTGTTCACCGGGCCGGTGGCGCCGGCGTCGGTGCCGAAGGCGTACCAGCGGTGGGCCCAGATCGCGTCCTTGCCCTGGGCGCCGCCGCCCGCGGACTCGTCCTCACCGGCGTGCACGATCTGGAAGTGGTCGACGTAGCCGTCGGGCTCGTTGAAGTTGCCGTCGCCGTCGTAGTCGTACCGGTCCCACTGGTCGTACTTGGCGAGGTCCTTCTTGATGTCCGCGTCGGTGCGGCCGGCCTTCTTCTGCTGGGCGACCCAGGCGTTCAGGCCGTCGCTGACGACGTTCCACACGCTCGGGCAGTTGGTCTGGCCGCACGCGTTGTTGCCGTAACGGGCCTCGTTGTACGGGACCTTGACCCAGTCGGTGACCTCACCGGAGACCGAGTAGCGGCCCGAGGACTGCTTCTCGTAGTACTTCTTCAGCGACTCGGTCTTCTTGCCGGTGCCGAAGTACAGGTCCTGGAAGTGCTTCTTGTTGTAGTCCTTCTGCCAGGCCGTCGAGTTGTCCTTCTTGCGGTTCGGCTTGGCGATCTTGTTGTGCAGCGGGCCGGCCGTGCCCCCGAACTTGGGGTCGGTCTGGTTGCCGAACTCCACCAGGATGGTGAAGATCTTGTCGGTCTTCTCCCGGCTGAGCTCGACGTACTTGCTCTGGCCCTTGCTGCTCTTGAGCTTGACGACCTTGGAGCCGTTGCGGTCCTGCGCGGTGGCCTTGCCGGCTATGAGCTGCTTCAGGGCCTCTGCGCGCTGCGCGTCCTGCGTCTTGCTCAGCGGACCGTCGAGGTCGTGCTTCTGCTGCTTCACCGGGGCCGGGTCGTGCCGGTTCGCGGCGGCCGACCGGGCCGTGGTGCTCGCCTCCGCGACGGCGAACGTCGCGAATGTGGCGGAAGCCGCCGCGAGCGTCACACCGATCGCGGCCGCTCTGAACGTCCAGGATCTATTGGTCACTTGAGTTCCTCCCCCGCGCCGCGCACACGGACAGGGGGTTCCGAGTCATTGGAGGAATCCGTGCGCGCACGTTCAACGCGTGTAATCAAGTGACGACATTTGACTAGAGGTTAAGGAGAAAAGACAGACCTTGACTTGAGCAGGACAAGTGCACTATGCGGAGCTGACGTTCGCTTTACGAACGCCCCGGGTCCCGCCCGTGAACAGTGCGCATCCGCCTGGCGGGCGCAGGAACCCGCCTGCCCGGCGGGGCCATGACTCCGTGCGCCCCCCGTGCACCGGTACCGTGGGTTAGGTCACGCTTACCGGGCGTTCGACTCGGGCATGCACGCGGTGAGAGTCGAACGGCACCGCCCAAGTCCCCCTGAAGCCTCCCGAGGACACGATTGCCATGCCTCGTCCGACCGTCGCACAGCTCGCCTACGGATCCTGCACCGTGGTCCTCTCCACACTGGCCATGCTGCTGCTGTCCCAGACGAGTTCGGGTGTCGCGATCACCGTCATCGCCCTCGCGGCGCTGGCCCTGGGACTCCTGGTCGCCATGACCGTCCCCACGCCCCGTCCCGCCGAGGCGCCCGCCAAGACCGCCGCCGAGAAGGAGCGCGTCCCGACGGCCCTGTGAGCAGGTGCGCGGACGTGGGCGGCGGGCCCGGCACACCCCGGACCCGCCGCCCACGTCCGCGCAGCCGCGCCGCGCCGGTTCACCGCGTGCTGACCACCACCGTCTTGGCCGCCTTGTCGTGCAGACCCTGTTTGTACGGTTTGTCGAAGAAGCTCCAACCGCCGCAGATCGCCGTCCAGATGCAGGCGCAGCAGAAGGCGAAGGGCACCCACAGCACCAGGGCGCGGATCAGCGAGGTCTGCCCGGACGGCGTCGCGCCGTTGTCCAGGTTGGCGACCCGCATGTTGAGCCACTTCTTGCCCAGGGTCTGCCCGGTCCTGCTGATCAGGTAGGTGTCGTACGCGACGTAGAGGACGGCCGCGATGAGGGACTGCGCGAGCGACCTGCCGACCTCGACGCGGTCGCTGTTCAGGTCGTACTCGCGCACGCCGAACGCCCAGGTGAGCAGCCAGACGACGATGCCGACGAGGATCATGTCGACGATCCGCGCGAGCGTCCGCTTGCCGCTGTCGGCCAGCGGGGGCATGCCGGCCAGCGGGTCGCCGGGGTGCCCGCCGCCGGCACCGGCGTCGTAGGGCCCGCCGCCGTAGGGGCTCCCGCCGTACGGACCGCCGCCGTACGAGGGGGCTGCTGGCCGCCGTACGGAGGCCGCTGCCCGCCGTACGGAGGCTGCTGCCCGCCGTACGGAGGCTGCTGCCCGCCGTCCGGGGGTGGTTGACGCTCACCCCAGGAGGGTGGCTGCCGGCCGCCCGGCGGCGGGGGCTGGGCGCCGGGGTGCGGGGTGTCGTACGGAGAGCCCGCCCCCGGTTCCGACGGGGGCCGCTTCCTGAACGGGTCGTCCTCGGGGGGCTGGTCCCCGGAGCCGGGGGGCGGTTGGCTGCTCATGGCCCGAGTGGAACCCGAACATCCCGGCTCCGCATCCGGCGGGCGGCCGTACGGAGTAGGCGCGGCGCGGTCAGTCCGCGACGAACGTGTGCGCCGCCTTGTCGTGCCAGCACTGGCGCCAGGGGCGGTCGAACAGGCACCACAGCGCGCCCAGGACCCCGATGCCGAGCAGCCCCGGCACGCTGTAGACCAGCCAGCGCAGCAGCGCCCGGCCGAACGTCGGCGGCTCGTGCGCCTCGATGTCCCGGACCTCCAGACCGCACAGCTTCTTGCCGAGGGTGCGGCCCCACCGGGCGGTCGGCAGCACCTCGAACAGCACGCCGGAGACGAGGAGGACGGCGAGCACGATGCCGAGGCTGGTGCCGGTCGTGCCGTCGACGAGCCAGACGGTGACGGTACGGCCGGAGAGCCGGGCGGCGTCGATCTTCTGCTGGATGTGGTCGGCGGCCCGCGTGCCGAGGGGGACGGCCGCGGCGGCGGTCACGGCGCCCACGACCAGGCTGTCGACCAGCCGGGCGGCGAACCGCTTGCCGAGTCCGGCGGGGCGGGCCGCGGCCTGCCGGCGCGCGGCCGCCTGGAACACGTCGTCCACGGGCGGTTTCCACGGCGCCACGGGCTGGTCGTCCCCGCCGCCGGCCAGCCGGTGCACCTGCTGGGCCCAGGAGGACTGCCCGCCGCCGGCACCGGCGGTGAGCGGAGTGGCGGCGGGCTGCGCGGGCCCGGCCTGCTGCGGCACCGAGGGCGACACGGCGGCGGGGGCGGCCGGCGGCTGCTGGGCCGCGGGTGCCGGGTGGCCGAGGGCTCCCTGGACGGGCTGGGCCGCGGCCTGCGGGGCCTGTGCGGCGGCGCGGGACGCGGCGGCCTTGCCGGCCCCGAACCCGGGACCGGACGCGGGGAAACCGGCGAGGACGCCGGCGCGGAGGAAGCGGGTGAGGGTGCGGGCGCCCCGGCCGGGCCCTGCCCGCCGAAACCCCCGCCCTGGCCGGCCCGGCCCGGACCGGGCGCGCCGAAGCCGGAGCCGGACGCCCCCGGCCCGGCGCCCTGGCCGCCGAAGCCCGCGCCCTGCGGGCCCTGGCCGGTGCCGGTGGGGCCGTCCTGGCCGCCCCGTCCCTGGCCGGGCACCGGAGGGAACGCCGCCGCGCCGTCGTCGTGGACGGCCGCGGGCCCGGGGACCGGGCGGCGGAAGATGAAGGTGCCACCGGGGTCGGGGGCGTCGTCGTCGGCGGGCGGGATCGAGGCCGTGCCGTCGGTGCGGGCGGCGTGGCCGGCGGGCTGGGCCGGACCGTCCGCCGGGACCCGCGGATCGGTGTGCCGGCCGCCGGCGCCGCCCGGAGCGGAGCGCGGCTGGGGGTCCTCGTCGAAGAAGTGGGGGCCCGTCTCCTCCACGGCAGGGGCCGCCGGGCGGACGCCGGGCGGCGGGGTGAGCGGCTCGCCGTCCTTCGGCGCCGGCCGGCTGGTGCCGGGCACCCAGGAGGCGCCGTTCCAGTACCGGACGTAGCCGGGGATGGACGGGTCCGGGTAATAGCCCTCGCGGGGCCTGTCGTCACCTGGGGCCGGGGTTGGGGCGCTCATGTCCGTCGTCCCGTATCTGCTCGGGGGTGGGATGGGAGCCTCCACATCTATCAGACGCGGGCATCGCCCATGGCCAGTCCGGCCGTACCCACCCCTTTCCGGGCAACGCCGTGCCGGACTTCCGCCGGGCCGCGAAAAGAATCTCCCCGAACCTGCGTAATGGCCGGGCCCCTGCGCCC
The DNA here is from genome assembly GCF_025642175.1 of Streptomyces albidicamelliae. Taxonomy (NCBI): domain Bacteria; kingdom Bacillati; phylum Actinomycetota; class Actinomycetes; order Kitasatosporales; family Streptomycetaceae; genus Streptomyces; species Streptomyces albidicamelliae. The sequence continues at coordinate 3,456,508 of NZ_CP106795.1, forward strand.
TCTCCCCCGGTGCGGGCGCCCACCGGGCGGCCGTGGGGAACGCAGACGACAGAGGAGACGCAGGTCATGCAGCACACCGTGGTGGAGCGCGAGCTGGAGTTGAGGCTCGTCCTGTCGCCGGAGCGCGGCATCCCGGTCCCGGCCCGGCTCAGCTACCGCTCCGACGACCCGTACGCCGTCCACATCGCCTTCCACATCCACTCCGAGCACCCCGTCGACTGGACGTTCGCCCGCGAGCTCCTCGTGGAGGGGGTGTTCCGGCCCTGCGGCAGCGGGGACGTACGGGTGTGGCCGACGAAGGTCGACGGGCGCGGTGTCGTCCTCGTGGCGCTGAGCTCGCCGGACGGGGACGCCCTGCTGGAGGCGCCCCTCCCGCAGGTCTCGGCCTGGCTGGAGCGGACGCTGCGGGTGGTGCCTCCGGGCGCGGAGGGCGGGCAGCTGGGCCTCGACGACGCGCTCGACCAGCTGCTCGCCCGGTGAGGGATGCCCGGGCGCGGGGCCTCAGAAGATCTTGCCGGGGTTGAGGATGTCCAGGGGGTCGAAGACCTGCTTCACCGCCCGCTGCATCTCCAGACCGACCGGGCCGATCTCCCGCGCCAGCCACTCCTTCTTCAGTACGCCGACGCCGTGCTCACCGGTGATGGTGCCGCCCAGCTCCAGACCGAGGGCCATGATCTCGTCGAAGGACTCGCGGGCCCGCCGGGACTCGTCGGGGTCCTGGGCGTCGAAGCACACGGTGGGGTGCGTGTTGCCGTCGCCGGCGTGCGCGCAGACGCCGATGGTCAGGTCGTACTTCTCGGCGATCCGCTCGACGCCCTCCAGCATGGCGCCGAGCCTGGAGCGGGGCACGCACACGTCGTCGATCATCGTCGTGCCCTTGACCGCCTCCAGCGCGGTCAGCGAGAGCCGCCGGGCCTGCAGGAGCAGCTCCGACTCGGCGGCGTCGTCGGCCGGGACGACCTGCGTGGCGCCGGCCGCCTCGCACAGGGCGCCGACGGCGGCGAGGTCGGCGGCCGGGGCGGGGGTGTCGAAGGCGGCCAGCAGCAGGGCCTCGGTGGTCTCGGGCAGTCCCATGTGGGCGAGCGCGTTGACGGCCTTGACGGTCGTGCGGTCCATCAGTTCGAGGAGGGAGGGGACGTGCCCGCCCTCCATGATCCGGCAGATGGCCTCGCAGGCCGCCGCCGCGGACGGGAACTCGGCGGCCAGCACCAGCTGCTGGGGCGGCTTGGGCTTCAGCGCCAGGACCGCCCGCACGACGATGCCGAGGGAGCCCTCGGAGCCGACGAACAGCCGGGTGAGGTCGTACCCGGCGACGCCCTTGGCGGTGCGGCGGCCGGTGGACATCAGCCGGCCGTCGGCGAGGACGACGTCGAGGCCGAGCACGTACTCGGCGGTCACGCCGTACTTCACGCAGCACAGGCCGCCGGAGGCGGTGCCGATGTTGCCGCCGATGGTGCACATCTCCCAGCTGGACGGGTCCGGCGGGTAGTAGAGGCCGTGTTCCTCGACGGCGCGGGACAGGGTCGCGTTGATCACGCCCGGTTCGACCACGGCGATCCGGTCGACGGGGCTGATCTCCAGGATGCGGTCCATCTTGGTGAGGGACAGCGCGATGCAGCCCTCGGTGGCGTTGGCGGCGCCGGACAGACCGGTGCGGGCGCCCTGCGGGACGACGGGGACGCGCAGTTCGCTCGCGGTGCGCATGACGTGCTGCACCTGCTCGACGGTGCGCGGCAGTACGACGACCGCCGGGGCGCCGGCCGGGCAGAAGCTCGCCATGTCGTGGGAGTAGGAGGCGGTGACATCGGGGTCGGTGAGCACGGCCTCGGGCGGCAGGCCGGCCAGGAGCCGGTCGGTGAGGTTGCTGGTTGCCTCGTCACGAGGCGCTTCGATGCGGCTCATGATCAAAGGTTCGCACTCGCGGCCATCGGTGTGAACCCCACCCGTGCCCTCCTTGGGCCGCCCGGGTGCGCTCGTCGTATTGACGCACAGTGAGCGCCATGGACAACCGACTGAGCGTGCCGGGTACGTCCCTGAGCGCGGAGCCGCCGCCGGGGCGGCGCCGCTCCTCGCGGTGGCTGCGGCGGGTGCTCGTCACCGCGCTGGCGGGCGGTGTCGTCGCGGGGGCGGTGCTGACGCTGCTGCCCGGGGAGCGGCGGCCGGAGAGCGGGCGGGCGGGCGCCCTGCCCGCCGCCGGACCGCAGGTCCGGGCACGGGCCGAGGCGCGGGCGCGGGCCGAGGCGCTGACGGCGGTGACCTCCGGGGTACCGGCCGCGCTGCCCCAGCTGACGTCGCTCATCGGGCAGCAGGAGGAGCGGGTGCGGGCGCGGCCCCAGGACGCGAAGGCGTGGGCGGTGCTGGGGGCCGCGTACGTGCAGCGGGGAAGCCGGACGGCCGACGCGGCCGACTATCCGCGGGCGGAGCGGGCGCTGCGGACCTCGCTCCAGGTGCGCGCGGAGCGGAACACCGAGGCGCTGGACGGGATGGCCGCGCTGGCCCTCGCGCGGCGGGACTTCCCGGCGGCGAAACGGTACGCCGAGCAGGCGCTGAAGGCGGCGCCCGGGCGGTGGTCGGCGTATCCCCCGCTGATCGACGCCTACGACGGGCTCGGCGACTACGAGGCGGCCCGCAAGAACCTGGACAAGCTGCTGGGGCTGCGCACCGGCACGGCCGCGCGGCCCGCCGTGATGGCGCGGGCGTCGGCCGTCTACCGGGACCGGGGCTGGCGCGAGGACGCGGTGGCCCAGCTGACCGACGCGGCGGCCGCGGCCCAGGCACCCGCCGAGCAGGCCGCCTATCTGGCCGGACTCGGCCGGCTCGCCTGGGAGCGCGGTGACCTCGACGACGCGCTGCGGCACTTCGAGGCGGCGCTGCGGCTGGACCGCGACCAGCGGGCGGCGCAGGCCGGGCGGGGGCGCACGCTGGCCGCGCTGGGCCGCCCGCGCGAGGCGGTGGCCGCGTATAGGGCGGCCCTGGCCGGAGAGGCGAACCCGCAGGACGTCCTGGAACTGGGCGAGTTGTACGAGTCGCTGGGCCAGGAGGCCGACGCGGAAGCCCAGTACGAGCAGCTGCGTACGCGGGTGCGGCGGGCGGTGGCGGGCGGGGTCGACGAGGACCTGCTGATCGGGCGGTTCGAGGCGGACCACGGGGACCCGTGGGACGCCGTGGAGCGGCTGCAGGAGGAGTGGCGGCGGCAGCCGGGGATCGAGGTGGCCGACGCCCTCGGCTGGGCGCTGCACCGCGCCGGCGAGGACCAGGAGGCGCTGACGTACGCGACCGTCGCGACGGACAAGGCCAAGGGGGGCGGGGTGCGCAGTGCGCCGTACACCTTCCACCTGGGCATGATCGAGGGCGAGCTGGAGCGGTACGGCCCGGCCCGGCGGCATCTGCAGGAGGCCCTGCGGATCAACCCGCACTTCTCGCCGCTGGGCGTTCCCGAGGCCCGCAGGGCGCTGGCCGCGCTCGGTGACGTGCCGGAGGAGCCGCTCCCCGCCGAGGCCCCGTAGCGGGGCCGGGCGGGGAGCGCTTCGGCTACAGGTTGCCGCGCTTCTCCTGCTCGCGCTCGATCGCCTCGAACAGGGCCTTGAAGTTGCCCTTGCCGAAGCCCATGGAGCCGTGCCGCTCGATGAGCTCGAAGAACACCGTCGGCCGGTCCTGCACGGGCTTGGTGAAGATCTGCAGCAGGTAGCCGTCCTCGTCCCGGTCCGCGAGGATCTTCAGCTCGCGCAGGGTGTCGATCGGGACGCGGGTGTCGCCGACCCACTCGCCGAGGGTGTCGTAGTACGAGTCGGGGGTGTCGAGGAACTCGACGCCCGCCGCGCGCATGGTGCGGACGGTCTGCACGATGTCGTTGGTGTTCAGCGCGATGTGCTGGACCCCGGCGCCGCCGTAGAACTCCAGGTACTCGTCGATCTGGGACTTCTTCTTGGCGATCGCGGGCTCGTTGATCGGGAACTTCACCTTGAGGGTGCCGTCCGCGACGACCTTCGACATCAGCGCGCTGTACTCGGTGGCGATGTCGTCGCCCACGAACTCCTTCATGTTCGTGAAGCCCATGACCTTGTTGTAGAACCCGACCCACTCGTTCATCCGGCCGAGTTCGACGTTGCCCACGCAGTGGTCGACGGCCTGGAAGGTGCGCTGGGCGGGCGGCTCGACCATCGGCTTCGCGGCGGCGAAGCCGGGGAGGTAGGGGCCGTCGTAGCCGGTGCGCTCGACGAGGGTGTGGCGGGTCTCGCCGTAGGTGGCGATCGCGGCGAGGACGACGGTGCCGTGCTCGTCCTTCACCTCGTACGGCTCGGTGACCGAGCGGGCGCCGTGCTCGACGGCGTACGCGTGGGCGGCGCGGGCGTCGGGGACCTCGATGGCCAGGTCGATGACGCCGTCGCCGTGCTCGGCCACGTGCTGGGCGAGGAAGTGGCCCCAGGTGCTGCTCGGCTTGATCACCGAGGTGAACACGAAGCGGGCCGAGCCGTTCTCCAGCACGTAGGAGGCGGTCTCGCGGCTGCCGTTCTCCGGTCCGGAGTACGCGACCAGCCGCATGCCGAACGCGCTGGAGTAGTAGTGCGCGGCCTGCTTGGCGTTGCCCACGGCGAAGACGACCGCGTCCATTCCCTTGACCGGGAAGGGGTCGGCCTGCCGTGTGGTGTCGGGAGTGTGATGAGTGGTCTGCGTCATAAGCGGAAGGGTGGCCCCGCCCTGCAAGGTGCGCAATAGTTTCCGCTACCACTGCGCAATCTGCTCAGCCGTATGGCCGCCCCGGCGGTCTTTCTGTACAGGATGACCACCCAGGGAGGGCCCGGATGGCGATCGACCGGCTGGACGGGCGGATCATCGTGCTGCTGGCCGAGGAGCCGCGCATCGGTGTGCTGGAGATGTCCCGGCGGCTCGGGGTCGCCCGGGGCACGGTGCAGGCACGGCTCGACCGGCTTCAGTCGAACGGAGTCATCCGCGGATTCGGCCCGCAGGTGGATCCGGCGGCCCTCGGCTACCCGGTGACCGCGTTCGCCACCCTGCAGATCCGGCAGGGCCAAGGCGCCGACGTACGGGCGTACTTGACGACCGTGCCGGAGGTGCTGGAGCTGCTGACCACGACCGGCAGCGGGGACATGCTGTGCCGGCTGGTGGCCCGCTCCAACGCCGATCTCCAGCGGGTGATCGACCGGGTCGTCGGTTTTGATGGCATCGTCCGGGCCTCCACGGCGATCGTCATGGAGAACCCCGTTCCGCTGCGGGTCATCCCGCTGGTGGAACAGGCGTCCGCGGACAGCGAAGGGGCACAGCCGACCCGGGGGTGAGCGCCGGTGAACTTCTGGGAGTACCTGGCAAGCCGCCACCAGCAACTGCTCACGGACGCCTACCAGCACGCCAGCGCGGTGTTCCAGTGCATGGTCCTGGCGACGGTCCTCGGGGTGCTCGTGGCGATCGTCACCTACCGCAGCGAATGGGCCGGCCACCTCGCCACGCTCACGACGTCCACCGTGCTCACCATCCCGTCCCTGGCGCTGATCGGCCTGCTGATCCCGGTCGTGGGGCTGGGTGTCGCACCGACGGTGATCGCGCTGACCCTGTACGGGCTGCTGCCGATCGTGCGGAACGCGATCGTGGGGCTGCGCGGTGTCGACGCCGACCTGGTGGAGGCGGCCCGCGGCATCGGCATGTCCCGTCAGATGCGGCTGCTGCGGATCGAACTGCCGCTGGCCTGGCCGCCGATCCTGACCGGCATCCGGGTCGCCACGCAGATGCTGATGGGCATCGGCGCCATCGCCGCCTACGCGTCGGGACCCGGCCTCGGCAACGAGATCTTCCGCGGACTGGCCTCGCTGGGCAGCAAGAACGCCCTGAACCAGGTACTCGCGGGCACGCTCGGCATCGTCGTCCTCGCCCTCCTCTTCGACGTCGCCTACGTCCTGCTGGGACGGCTGACCATTCCCAGGGGGATCCGTGCCTGAGACATCCGTGCCCGGGACGTCCGTGGCCGACACGTCCGTGGCGGGGGCGGCCATCGAGCTGGAGAACCTGACCAAGCGGTACCCGGGCAATCCGCAGCCGGCCGTGGACAACGTCAGCATGGACATCAGGGCCGGCGAGACGGTGGTCTTCGTCGGTCCGTCGGGCTGCGGGAAGTCCACCACCCTGAAGATGATCAACCGGCTGATCGAGCCGAGCGGCGGGCGCATCCGCATCGACGACGAGGACGTCACCGACATCGACCCGGTGAAGCTGCGCCGCAAGGTCGGGTACGCCATCCAGTCCGCCGGCCTGTTCCCGCACATGACCGTCGCCCAGAACATCGCCCTGGTGCCGCGGATGATCGGCTGGTCCAAGGCGCGGACCCGGGCCCGCGTGGAGGAGCTGCTGGACCTCGTCGGTCTCGACCCGGGCGAGTTCCACGGCCGCTATCCGCGCCAGCTGTCCGGCGGCCAGCAGCAGCGGGTGGGGGTGGCGCGGGCGCTCGCCGCGGACCCGCCGGTGCTGCTGATGGACGAGCCGTTCGGCGCGGTGGACCCGATCACCCGCGACCACCTCCAGGACGAGCTGATCCGGCTCCAGCGCGAGCTGCACAAGACGATCGTGTTCGTCACCCACGACTTCGACGAGGCGATCAAGATCGGTGACCGGATCGCGGTGCTCCGCGAGCGTTCGCACATCGCCCAGTTCGACACCCCCGAGGCGATCCTCACCAATCCCGCCGACGACTTCGTGTCCGGATTCGTCGGCGCGGGAGCGGCCCTGAAGCGGCTGAACCTGACCCGGGTGCGGGACGTGGAGATGCGGGGCTACCCGACGGTGACCGTGGACACCCCGCTGCAGGAGATCTTCGGCCTGCTGCGGGGCAGCGGCACCAACGAGATCCTGCTGCTCGACCGGCGCCGCCGGCCCTACAAGTGGCTGCGCCGCGGGGACCTGATGCGGGCCCGCGGCTCACTGGCTCGGGCGGGCACGCTCGTCCACGACACGGTCACCCGGGACGCCACCCTGCGGGACGCGCTGGAGGCGGTGCTCACCGACAACGCCGGCCGGGTGGCCGTCACCAGGCGGCGCGGGGAGTACATCGGCGTCGTCGACATGGAGACGCTCATGAACTCGGTGCACGAACTGCTGGAGGCCGACCGGCTGGAGGCCATGGAGGCACAGGCCGACCTGGAGGTGGCCCGCGCCCAGCAGACCCACTTCGAGCAGGAGGGCCACGGCGGGGAGCGGAAGGCATGAGCACCGGCCGGCGGCCCGAGGGCGAGCACGAGGTGGAGGGGCTGGCCTTCCGCGACGAGGGGGAGGCCGAGCAGGAGGCGCCGCCGCCCCCGCGGCGACCGCGCACGCGCCGCCTGACCTGGCCCCGGCTGACCGTCCTGCCGGCCTTCCTGGTCCTGCTGCTGCTGGCCACGTGGCTGTGGTTCGACCAGGCCGACCTGGACACGATCTCCGAGAACGCGCTGTCGGGCGGGCAGGTCTCCAAGGCGCTGTGGCAGCACGTGAAGCTGACGGCGATCTCGACCGTGCTGGTGCTGGTCATCGCGATCCCGCTGGGCATCCTGCTGACCCGCCCGGCGTTCGGCCGGGCCACCCCGCTGGCCATGACGATCGCCAACATGGGCCAGGCCACCCCGGCGATCGGCCTCCTGGCCCTGCTGGTGATCTGGCTCGGCACCGGCACGAAGGCGGCCCTGATCGGCATCGTCGCCTATGCCGTCCTGCCGGTCCTGGCCAACACCATCGCGGGCCTGCGGGCCAACGACCCGACCCTGCTCGAGGCGGCCCGCGGCATCGGCATGTCGCCACTCGGCGTGCTCGCCCGGGTGGAACTCCCCCTCGCCGTCCCGCTGATCCTCGCGGGCGTCCGTACGGCGCTCGTCCTCAACGTGGGTACGGCGACCCTCGCGACCTTCGGCGGGGGCGGCGGCCTGGGCAGTCTGATCACCACGGGCATCACCACCCAGCGCATGCCGGTCCTGGTGCTGGGCTCCGTCCTCACCGTGGCGCTCGCCCTGCTGGTGGACTGGCTGGCCTCGCTGGCGGAGGTCCTGCTGCGGCCGCGCGGACTGGAGGCCGGAAGATGACGCGGCCGTGGACCCGCCCGCCCCGGCCGGCCCGCGCGTGGCGCCGTACGGCCGTGCCGCCCGCCGCGCTCCTGGTGCTCGCGGCCGGCTGCGGACTGACCAGCGGCTCCCCCATGACCGACGACGTGCGGCCGGGCAGCATCGGGCGCGGGGAGCCGCTCAAGGGCGCCCGTCTCACCGTCACCTCCAAGGAGTTCACCGAGCAGCTGATCCTCGGCGCGATCATGGGGATCGCCTTCGAGGCGGCGGGCGCCGACGTCCTGGACCGGACGGGCATCCAGGGCTCCATCGGGTCGCGGGAGGCGGTCAAGAAGGGGGACGCCGACGCCCAGTTCGAGTACACGGGCACCGGCTGGATCACCTACCTGGGCAACTCGAAGCCGATCCCCGATCCGCGGAAGCAGTGGGAGGCGGTCCGGGCGGCCGACCTGAAGAACGGGCTGACCTGGCTGCCGCCCTCCCGGCTGGACAACACCTACGCGCTGGCCATGAACCGGGCGAACTTCGAGAAGTACCGCACGACGACGCTGACCGAGGTGGCCGCGCTGTCCAGGAAGGACCCGGGGGCCGTCACCCTGTGCGTGGAGGGCGAGTTCGCCAACCGGGCCGACGGACTGCCCGGCATGGAGAAGGCGTACGGCATGAGCGTGCCGGCCGGGAACGTCACCCAGATGGACACCGGGATCATCTACACCCAGGTGGCGAAGGGGGCGTGCACGTACGGGGAGGTCTTCACCACCGACGGTCGCATCAAGTCGATGAACCTGGTGGTGATGGAGGACGACAAGCAGTTCTTCCCTCACTACAACGCGACGCCGGTGGTCAACACCGCGGTGCTGAAGAAGTGGCCGGCCATCGCCGGCGTCATCGATCCGGTCACCCGGAAGCTGGACAACACGGTGGCGCAGACGCTGAACGCGAAGGTGGACGTCGACGGGGAGGACCCGCACCAAGTGGCGCTGGACTGGATGAAGGCGGAGGGGTTCGTGAAGTAGGGGCGCCGCGCCCCTCGCGGGCCGTCGCTCAGCAGCTCGGGACCGCGCCCTTGCCCTTCTCCAGTGCGACGAGGGAGTCGACCGCGCTCTTCAGGGTGGTCACCGGAACGAGCCGCAGGCCCTTCGGCAGCTCCGAGGCGGCGTCGGCGCACTCCGCCTTCGGCACCAGGAAGACGGTGGCCCCGTCCCGCCGGGCGGCCTGCGTCTTCAGGGCCACACCGCCGACCGCGCCGACCTTGCCGTCGGCGTCGATCGTGCCGGTGCCGGCGATGGTGCGGCCGCCCGTGAGGTCGCCGCCGCCGCCGTCCCCGTCGAGCTTGTCGATGATCCCCAGCGTGAACAGCAGACCAGCGCTGGGACCGCCCACGTCGGCGAGTTTCAGCGTGACCCTGACCTTGTCCGGCTTGAGGCCCAGGTACTTCAGCGCCGCCTGGGTCGCCGCGTCCTGGGACTGCCGCATCTGGGCCTCGTTGTGCTTCTCGATCTCCTTGACGGTGTCGCCGCTCGGGTAGACCGAGCCGCGCGGCATGACGGCGCGGTCGGTGCGGAACCAGTTGCCGAGCACGTCGCCGAGGGACACCCGGGCGTCCGGCCCGGTCGCCTCGATCGTGGTCATCCGCAGCTGTCCGCCGGTGTCGCGGGTCGTCGCGCCGGACACGGTGATCACCGGGGTGCCCTTGTTGTCCCCGAGCACGTTCGCCGTCATGCCGGGCTGCGCCACCGAGAACGGCAGCGGAGCGAACGCCGCCGTGGCGATCAGGGCCACGACGGGCAGGGCGCAGAGGGCCACGGCCTGGGAACGTGTGAGACGTGAGAGCACGAGGTCAATCTAACCCGGCGGCTCCCCCCGGCCACCGGCCCCTCACCCCACGTACGGGTCCCGTCGCTCGCGGATGAACCGGCGTCGCTCGCCGATGAACCGGCACCGGGTGGCGGACCGGGCAGCGGGGGGGCGGGCCGGTCAGCGCAGGGCGTCCGCGACCTCCCGCGCGGCCTCCATCACCCGCTGGCCCACCCGCTCCGGAACGGCGTCCGACAGCATGACGACACCGACGCTGCCCTCGACCCCCGTGACACCGACCAGCGCGGCCGCCGCGCCACTCGCGCCGGCCTCCAGCTCGCCGTGCGTGAGGGTGTAGCCGGGGTCGACGGACGGCGCCTGCCGTGCGGCGAGGATCGCCCGCCCGGCCGCGCCCCGGTCCAGCGGGTGCCGGAAACCGGCCCGGTACGCCACGTGGTAGTCCGTCCAGGTCGGCTCGACCACGGCGACGGCCAGCGCCTCGGTGCCGTCGACCAGGGTCAGGTGCGCCGTCGCGCCTATGTCCTCGGCCAGCGCCCGCAGCGCGGGCAGCGCGGCCTCGCGCACCAGCGGATGCACCTGGCGGCCGAGGCGCAGCACACCGAGCCCGACCCGGGCTCGGCCGCCCAGGTCACGCCGTACGAGCGCGTGCTGTTCCAGTGTGGCGAGCAACCGGTACACCACGGTGCGGTTGACGCCCAGTTTGGTGGACAACTCGGTGACGGTCAGCCCGTGGTCCGTGTCGGCCAGCAGCTTGAGGACACGCAGTCCCCGGTCGAGCGTCTGAGAGGTCTCCGCGGTCACGACGCCCACTCCTTCGGCGGTGAGGTCGGCGGACCACTGAACGGCGGATGCGTCGCCGAGTCCCGTCGGCGACGCGCTTCAGAGGCCGCCGATCGGCAGGACGGCCCGGCGGCTCCGGGCCTTGTCGCTTCACGGCTGCGCTCCGCGGCGGCGCTGCCACGGGGCGTATGCGTAGCGGGACAGTAGCGAAGCCGGTTCGCTGAGCGGAAGGCTTCGTCCAGAATCCGGGCAAGGCGAGATCCGGCCTGCCGCCATTCGTCCGGATACGCACCCGCCGCTCACCGGGATCCACAGGCTCGCAGACGGGTCGCAGGGGGCCGTCGGGGGCCGTCGGGCGGTCGCCCCACCAGGACGTCGGGCCACCGGAACCGGGGTGGCCGGTAGGCGGCCGGGCCACCGGAACCGGGGTGGCCGGTATGCGGGCGGTTCACCGCATCCGGGTGGCCCACTCCCGCACCTTGTCGATCCGCTGGCGCAGCTGGCCCGCCGTTGCCTCCGCGCTCGGCGGTCCCCCGCACACGCGCCGCAGCTCGGTGTGGATGACGCCGTGCGGCTTGCCGCTCTGGTGCACGTACGCGCCGACCAGCGTGTTCAGCTGCTTGCGCAGCTCCATCAGCTCCTTGTGCGAGACCACCGGCCGCCGCTCGGCGGGCAGCTCCAGCAGGTCCGCCTCGGTGTCCGGCTTCTTCCGGCTGTGCGCGATCTGCCGTGCCTGCCGCTTCTGGAGCAGCATCTGCACCTGATCGGGCTCCAGCAGTCCCGGGATCCCGAGGTAGTCCTGCTCCTCCTCACTGCCCGGGTGGGCCTGCATGCCGAACTCGGCGCCGTCGTAGAGGACCCGGTCGAAGACGGCGTCGGACTCCAGCGCCTCGAAGGGCAGCATGTCCTGCTCGCCGGTGTCCTCGTCCTGCTCCTTGTTCGCCTCCTCCATCTCCTTCTCGGACTCGGCGTACGGGTCCTCCTCGCCCTCCTTCTTCGGCTTGTCGAGGGCGTGGTCCCGTTCCTTCTCCATCTCGTTGGCGAAGGTCAGCAGGTCGGGCACGGTCGGCAGGAACACCGACGCGGTCTCGCCGCGCCGCCGGGACCGCACGAAACGCCCGACGGCCTGCGCGAAGAACAGCGGTGTGGAGATCGTCGTCGCGTACACACCGACGGCGAGCCGCGGTACGTCGACGCCCTCGGACACCATGCGCACGGCGACCATCCACCGGTCGTGGCTCGCGCTGAAGTCGTCGATCCGCTTCGAGGCGCCGGTGTCGTCGGACAGCACGAGGGTGGCCTTGGTGCCGGTGATCTCGCGGATCAGCTTGGCGTAGGCGCGCGCGGACTCCTGGTCGGAGGCGATGACGAGGGCACCGGCGTCCGGGATGGCCTTCCTGACCTCGGTCAGCCGCTGGTCGGCGGCGCGCAGCACGCTGGGCATCCACTCGCCGCGCGCGTCGAGCGCGGTCCGCCAGGCCTGGCTGACGGCGTCCTTGGTCATCGGCTCGCCGAGGCGCGCGGCGATCTCGTCGCCGGCCTTCGTGCGCCACCGCATGTTGCCGCTGTAGGAGAGGAAGATGACCGGCCGCACGACGTGGTCGGCGAGGGCGTTGCCGTAGCCGTACGTGTAGTCGGCGGCGGACCGCCGGATCCCGTCGTTCCCCTCCTCGTACGTGACGAAGGGGATGGGGTTGGTGTCGGAGCGGAACGGCGTACCGGTGAGCGCGAGCCGCCGGGTCGCCGGTTCGAACGCCTCCAGGCAGGCCTCGCCCCACGACTTCGAGTCACCGGCGTGGTGGATCTCGTCGAGGATGACGAGGGTCTTGCGCTGCTCCACCCTGTTGCGGTGCAGCATCGGGCGCACGCCGACGCCGGCGTACGTGACGGCGACCCCGTCGTACTCCCTGCTGAGCGGCCCGGCGCTGTACTCGGGGTCGAGCTTGATCCCTATCCGCGCGGCCGCCTCCGCCCACTGCTTCTTCAGGTGCTCGGTCGGCGCGACCACGGTCACCTGCTGCACCACGTGGTGGTGCAGCAGCCACGAGGCGAGCGTCAGCGCGAAGGTCGTCTTGCCGGCGCCGGGCGTGGCGACGGCGAGGAAGTCACGCGGCTGCTCCTGGATGTACTTCTCCATCGCACCCTGCTGCCAGGCGCGCAGCTTGCTGGCGGTACCCCAGGGGGCCCGGCCCGGGAAGGCGGGGGAAAGGTGGTGGGAGGAGGTGGCGGCGGTGGTAGTCACGGTCTCCGTGGAGGGGGTAGGGCGGCTCGGCTACGTATGACAACCGGGCCACCCTACCGGCGCCCCACCCCCGTCAACGCCCGGACGAGGCCGGGTCGCCCGCGGGTGGGACCCACGTCACAACCGCCGCGTACGCTCCGTGATCCGGGGTACGTCACCGGGTTCGCCGGCGCCCACGCCGATGACCTGGCCGTACGCGCCGTGCCGGCCGGCCGCGCCGTTTCCGACCTACGTCGGCGGCGGAGGACGGCCCGCCCGGACGGCGGAGAAGGGTCCGCCCCGACGGCCGGCGGGAGGCCCGTCCGGCGCTCACCGCTCCCGCAGCCGCCGGGTCACCCACGCGCCCACCAGCGCCACGGCCGCCGTCGGCAGGAAGACGGCCGCGAAGGCGCCGGGGCGGGTGGCGTGGGCCGCCGCGGCCGCCGTGCCACCGCCGCCCAGGGCCGCGAAGGCCGCGCCGGTCGCCGCCAGGAGGACGACGTTGGAGAGGGCGTCGGAGATCTGGAGCGCGGCCGAGTTGGCACCGGCCTCCTCGGGGGCGGACAGCTTCAGCAGGAGCACGCTGGTGGAGGAGATGACCAGGCCCATCCCGAAGCAGCCGAAGGCCCAGGCGACGGCGACGGTCCAGACCGGCACGGCGGGCAGCAGCACACTCGGCGCGGCCACGATCGCCGCCGCGACCAGCACCATCCCGCCGGTCGTCAGCCGCTCCCGGTACGGCGCCACGCGTGGCCGGGACTGTACCCAGGAGCCCAGCGCCCAGGTGACACCGCCGGCCGCCAGCGAGAACCCGGCGAGCGTCGGGGACAGCCCGCGCTGGGTGACCAGCATCAGCGGGACGAAGGACTCGGCGGCGATGAAGGACCCGGCGGACAGCCCGCGCAGCAGCACGACGGAGGGTAGGCCGCGGGCGGCGCGCCAGGTGCCGTGCGGGAGGAGCCCGAGGACGGCGGGCACGAGGAGGGCCGCGCCCGCGAGGCCGGGGAGGAGGGAGAGGGGGCGCAGGTCCTGGGCGGCGTACTGGAGGAGTCCGGCGCCGAGGGAGATGGCGAGGGCGAGCCGGATGCGCCGGCGGTCGAGGGGGGCGGCGCCGGCCGACGCGTCGACGGGTCCGGACGCCCGCCGCCGTATCTGCGGCAGCGCGAGGGCCAGCGGGAACACGACGAGGACCGGGATGCCGAGGAAGACCCAGCGCCAGCCCAGGTGCTCGGTGACGGCGCCGGAGGCGAGGGGGCCGATGATGGACGGTACGACCCAGCTCGCGGCGAAGGCGGCCATGATCGCCGGGCGCAGGTGTTCGGGGTAGGCGCGGCCGACGACGACGTACAGGGCGACGATGACCAGCCCGCCGCCGAGGCCCTGGACCGCCCGGCCGAGGATGAACACCCACATGACCTGTGCGGTCCCGGCGACGACGAGCCCCGCGGCGAAGGCGCCGATGCCCGTGGTCAGCGCCCCGAGCGGGCCCTTGCGGTCGGACCACTGACCGGCGGCGACCATCCCGAACAGGCTGGTCGTGAAGTATCCGGAGAAGGCGAAGGCGTACAGCGCCACGCCGTCCAGCTCGCGCGCGGCGACGGGCATCGCGGTGCCGACGGCGGTCGCCTCGAAGGCGATCAGCAGGACGACGGAGACGATGCCGACACTGAGCGCCCGGTAGGACCGGCTCAGCACGCCGGCACGCTGCCCGACGGCTTGGTCCACTACGGCGGCGTCACGGGATTCAAGGGCGCTCATGGCCGTCAGCGTAAGGCCCGCAACGGGGTTTGACCCCTGTCGGTGGTCCGACCATTCCTGCGACCTTGGTCGTACACCCCCGCTTTCGTGAACGCGGTATGGCGGCCCTGTTGCAGCCCGCGCCGCCCCCTTGAGCCGCCGCCCGCCGGGCCTCTACGGTCGTTCCACCGAGTTCGGCACGAGAGTGCCCGACACGGCCGTGTGCCCGAGTGGTTCAGGGACTCGCCTGCAAAGCGAGTTACGTGGGTTCGAATCCCGCCACGGCCTCAAAGTGTCTGATCAGGCGAAACAGAGAGGCGGCACCCCAACAGGGCGCCGCCTTTCTCATCGTCCGTCTCACTTCCCGTCTCAGTTCGCCACTCCACAACCGTTGCGTAGTTTCACGGCGTCGGAAGCCTAAGGCCGCGCCGTCACCCGTTGGGCTCGCCGGCGCCCTCGATCGTCACCTGCGGCGTGGGCTCGGGTGGCCGCCTAGCGTCAGGCCACCCACGAGCAACGATTAGTGTGGCTACTCCCCGAACCTCCGAGACCGCATCCTCGGTGAGGGGGATGAGAGCATCCCTGACCTTGGCATCGCCTAACCATCCCTGCCCCAGAGCCACTGCGGCGGCACCTCGGACAATCTGGTATTGATCGTGAGTGAGGCGAATGAGGGCATCGCGGGCTTGAGCGTCGCCCGACCACCCCTGTGCCAGTCCTTGCGCGGCAGTGTGCCGGACAACATAGGCGTCCGCGTGAGTGAGGCGGATGAGGGCATCGAGGGCTTGAGGGTCACCGGACCACCCCTGCGCCAGTCCTTCCGCAGCAGCCTGCTGAGCGGGCGAGTTGCTCGTGAGTTTGGTTGCGGCTAGAAGGACAGCCCGTTCATCATCCGGCCGGAGTGGACTAGCCGAAGTGAGAGAGCGCTGCAAATCGCGAGCTGCTCGTTCTTCTTCAGTGTTGAGTACCTGCGCTCTGTCCAGGGCAGCTGCAATGTCATCAAGGGTGGGCTGAGCCAGAAGGTCTGCCGGGAGCAGGTTTTGAGCGGGCGCGCTGTCGGAGCTAGGGCGAATCAATTCAGCAGTGTCCGGATGCATCAATAGCCTGCTGACCTCGGCCCGAGCCTGCTCCCAGGTCGCCTCAAGAACGCGGATGCGTGCGGTGGCTAGGTCGACTTCTTCCTGCGCAGTGCGCTTGTGGGTGAGTGCTTGCTCGGTCTCGTTGCGGAGCCGATCAAGTGCAACCGGGTCAGCACGGCTGTGTTGTGCTCGAGCGACCAGTGCGTCGTGGTCACAAATGATGTCGCGTAGAGCGCTGATAATGCGCCACAGGGTTGTCGCGAGGAACTGAGAGTCTCTCAGGGCATACCGGAGGCGAGTCTCGGTATGCCGAGCACGCTCCAGTTCAACTTCGTGCTGTAGAGCGACCACCGTTTCATGTGAGCTATGGGCGCTCACGTTGGACGACACAACAGGACCGGACACGGCTTTGGTTTTGGGCTGTGAAGCAATGGCACTGAGTAAGTCCCTTGCTTCAGCGCAGCGTTCCTGGTGCTCTTCTTTGGTCAGGCCGGCAGCCCTGCTGGTAAACCGTAGGAATTGAAGAGTGAACGGCCACGGGGGGCTAGGCAGAGCCTGGGCTCTGAACAGGCGAGCGAGATGCGACTTTGAGAACGCCATCTTGCGGATGGGGTGCTCTGGCAGGCTCCTAGAGCCACCGTCGGCCGCCTCCTCCTCTCTTCTGGCCTCCAGTTCAAAGAGCTCGGCAATGTCCCGCACCTTCAGACCACTCTGCGTCGCCTGCCGTTGAAGGAACTCCGCAAACTCCTGTCGCGGATCACCCGCGCGACCCGCCAGCGTGTGCGTCGCCGGCATCCTCACCCCTCGCTCATTCTCAGGACTCCCCCTCCGTGACACAACCACCGTGTCCCAGGGACAGCACCAGCTTCTCAGGTAGGACGCATGGCCGGAACGGGCAAGGGCCGTATCCGTCCCACCCTGTCCCTGCCCGTCCCAAGACCACTTGGGGACCAACAAGAAGCTGACCAGTCTTCGTCTCACGCCGCCCGGCCAGCGAAGAGGTTGGGCATACGCAAGGAGATGATGACCGTGTGCCATACCCAGTGTGGGGCGTCCGCCGCCCTGGCGTTGTCCACTCTGTCGAAGGTGACGGATGGCTTCCTACTGGCCGCGGTGCCAGAGTTCCTTGGCTCCCTGGCAGCGACCCTAGTTGTCGCGCTCGCTTCTTGGGGATTCCAACGGCTGCGCCGCAGCACCTTTTCGATCAAGCGCGGCCGAGACAAGTCATAGCGCCACCGCCAACTGCACGTGCTCACGCGATGCGCTTCACCGGGCCGCCCGCTCCTACACCGAGGGCAGGCTCTGGGGCAGACGCAGTTGCATCTGCCCCAAAGCCTTGGATCTAGCCTCACGGTGTCGCGTCGTTCGATCGCCAAATGAGACCATTTACCTGACTGGCCACGTCTGCTCGCACCGCGTCGATCATGTGTTGGTACCGGGCAGCCATGGAGGTTGTCGACCATCCCATGAGGCCCATGACAGCCCGTTCCGGGACACCGAGTATGAGAAGGACAGTGGCGGCCGTATGACGCGCATCGTGCAGACGCCCGTCCCGGACCTTCGCCACCGCCAGAAGCCTCTTCCACTCGGCCCAGTCCCGGCGATGGGATGGGCTCCGACCGTGCTCATCCGGGAAGACGAGTCCATTCTCCTCCCAGCGCTTCCCGGCCTCCGTCCGCTCCACTCCCTGCGCCTTTAGGTGCGCACGAAGTAGGTCAGCGAGCTGGTCTGGCAGACCGACCGCACGACGGCCGGCGCGGGACTTGGTGGTGGACAACTCGGGGTTGGTTCGCCGCCTCTGGGGGCAGTACCCGGCGGCCTTGCGTCCGCAGGGCTCCGTGCACCCATGGGCGTACTGCGGGCGGTGGCGGCTACGGCGGACAACGAGGAACCCACCGTCAAGGTCCACGTCGTCCCATGTCAGTGCCAGCACTTCCCCTTGACGCAGTCCGAGGGCAAGCGCAACGGCCCATCGCGCGGAGTTGCGCTGCTGGCCCGCAGCCTCCAGCAATCGCTGTACCTCTTTGACGCTGTACGGCTCTACCTCGTACTCCCCCGTCTTCGGTGCCTTGGCCAACTGGACCGGATTTCTACCGAGATGACCGCGCCGGACGGCCTCATTAAGGGCAGTGCGCAGAGTGCGGTGCGCCTGGTGGACAGTTGCAGGCTTGCTGCCGTTGGCCTGCATTTTGGCGTAGAACACCTCGATGTGCTCGGGCTTGAGCCTGTCGAGACGGTGAGCGCCCAAGCCGGGGATGAGGTGCTTTCGGACCGCAACGCCGTACCCGACCATCGTGTTGTCGTTGACGGCGAGGGGTGCGACGTTCTCAACCCAGTGCGTCAGCCACGCCTTGACCGTCCACGCCTTGCCGGGCTTCTTCACCGTCTTGGTGTCGCGCTGTTTCTCCAGCTCTCGAACGGCGTCCGCTACTTCGGTCTTGGTCTTGCGCTCGACATGGCGGCGGTCTGGCGTGCCGTCGTCGCGGACGCCGACGGTGACGCGACCGTGCCACTTGCCGTCCTTGCCGAAGTAGATCGAACTGCGGCCGTTGGGCTGCCGGGTGCGCTTCTTCTTGTTCTCTGCCACAGGCAGGCTCCTGGTTCTTGTGGGTCGGGATGGGAGCCGGGGCGGCGGGCTGTCCTGTCCGGGAGTGCCGCCGCCCCGGGCGTCGTCAAGCGGCGCGTTGGGCGGTGCGGAGACGGGTGACGTACGCGGCCGGCGCGTCGACGGGGACGCGGCGGAGACGGCCGACGGGGACGGACTCCAGCTCTCCGGTGCGGATGAGCGCGTAGCAGGTGGTCCGGCCGATGCGGAGGCGGCGGGCGGCTTCCTCGACGGTGAGGAGTACGAGGGTCGCGTCGTCGGTGGCGGTGGGCGGGAGGGTGGTGGGTTCGTCCATGGCACGCTCCGGTGAGGTTGAGTTCATGGGCTGGTGCCGCCGCACAAACCGCAAAATCCGCAGAAAAGCCGGGTAGGGCGGTTGACCTGCGGTGATGTGGTGCGCGGGCGGGGAGGGACGGTGCTCCGCAGAAACCCGCAATATTCCGCAAAAATCAGGGGTGACCGTCGCCCGGCCCGGGGCGGTGGGGGTGCTCGGCTTTTTTGCGGAATATTGCGGGATTGTGCGAGCGGGCCCCGGCCGGGGTGGGGCGCGGGTCCCGTCGCAGGTCAGCGGGGTCGCCGGGGGTTATTGCGGATTTTGCGGTTTGTGCGGGATGGGTTGGGGGCGGCCGGGGTCACCGGCCGCTGTGCCGTAGGGCGGGGTGGGCGAGTAGGCGGGGTGCCGGCGGGCGCCCTCGCTTGCCGGTCCGTTCGGGTTGGTAGGACCGCAGGTATCCGTGGTCTTCCAGCAATGCGAGGGCGGGTTCCAGGTCGGTGATGGTGGGGACCTCGCTGCGGGACAGGACGGTGAAGACGTCCCGTCGGCTGACGTCCGCCCATCCGTTGTCCCTCAGCGCTTCCAGCACGCTGCGGGCGCGGGAGAGGACCGGGTCGGCTCCCATGACGTCGAACACGGCGAGGGCGTGGGCGGTGTAGTACTCCCCCAGCTCGATCGCCGCGCGCATGGTGGCTTCGGTGACGGGGTGGGCGTAGCCGTTGCCGCCGTGTTCGGCGAGGTGCAGCAGTGCGGCCATGCGGGCGGTTGCCCCGGCGAGCTTTCCGGCCCAGTTGGAGATGTGACCCAGCTTGCCGCCGCGTGCTTTGAGCTGCGGTTCGATGCGCTTCTGATAGGCGATCAGCGCGGTGTCCGCCTCCGGGCTGAGCTGGATGACGGCCGGGTCGGTCCACTCCGCGAGGGACAGGGCGAGGTCGATGACCCGGGCGGTGTAGGTGGCGGCCGTCTGTTCGGGGACCGGGTCGGTGATGATCTCGCGTTCGCCGACCGTGGACACCGGCAGGGCGTACAGGAAGCGGGCCAGCAGTCCGCGTCCCTCGAATCCCTTGACCTTGCCGATGTCTTTCAGCACGTCCGGTTGCACGGCGAGGCCGATGGTCAGGGCGGGGGTGTCGATGTACTCGCGGCGGGTCTGCCGGTTGACCCGCAGCCGGTCTCCCGCGTGTCCTTTGAGGAAGACTTCCATGTTGGGGGCGCCGGAGTAGCGGCCCGCGATGATGTCGAAGATGCCGCCCTCGGCGCTCATCACCGAAAGCCTGCCGCCCTGTTCGGCCATGAGCGAGGTGACCGTCTCGGGGGTCGAGTCGTCCGCGAGTAGCACCGGTTCGGCGGGCACGGTGAGCGTGTCGGCGGTCTGCGCGAGGCCAACCGCGGTTGCCACCATCTCATCGCGCTTGTCGCCATCAGCAGACGCGGCCTTGGCGGCGGCCTTGTCCGCCGCTTCCTTGGCCAGCCTGGACGTGAGCTCCGCTTCCACGATGACGGGCTGCATGGCCGTCTTGAGTTGCTTCTCCGCCTCGTACAGCGGGTCGGTGAGCAGGGCGAAGACGGCGGACTTGCGGTTGGCGGGCGGGAGGGCGACCACGGTGTAGAGGTTGGTGGGCTCGCGCCAGTTGCCGCGTACGTGGACCACGGACCGGCCGCCGGCCGCCGTGGCGAGCACGGCGAGGGCGATCGATCCGGCGAGGTCGACCGGGGTCTGTGTCTCCTCGGCGACGGCTGTCACGAACTCCCCGAGCCAGGCGGGCAGGACGTGGGCGGGGAAGGAGGGGCGCTCACGGCGGCTGGTGAGGGGGATGGGGTCCTCCCACACGTCCGGGGCCGCGTTGTCCTCGCCGGGCGGGTCTTCCAGGGTGGGCAGTCCGGCCCACAGGTCGGTGCTGTCCACAGGCTGTGGAGTCATGAGACGGCCCTCCCTTCGGTGGGTACGGGGTGTAGGCAGGCGCCGACGCGGACGCGGGCGGTCAGCCGGATAACGGCAGCACGCCCTCGGGCGCGTTCGTGCCTCCCGCAGGCGCAGAGCCAGTCCGCGACGGGGATGCCCTCGCACTGAATGTGGAGTCCGGGGGTGGTGCCGGTGACGGTGACCGTCTGCGGGTCAGAGCCAACGGCAGAAGGGACGCCCTTGCGGGCGGCGACCTTCGGTTCGCCCACGGTCCGCCGTGGCGGCCCCTGTACGGCGTCCTGAGGGCCGTTGGTGGCGCTTCGGGGTGCTTTGTTCATGCCACCCGCCCCATGGCCGTCTCAAGGCCGTTGGTGACCGCGCGGCGGGCGTAGGCCTCCGGTACTCCCACGGATACGGCGGCGGCCGTGATCTCTTCCCCGATGGCGTCCAGCCCGCACGGGCCGGGGCACGGCGTGTGCTGAGCGGCGAGGAACCGGGCGACGCCGAACGCCTGTGATCCGGCGCCGGATTCGGTCCGGGCCCGCACCATGGCGAGTCCTCGTTCCAGGCCGGTGCGGACGTAGCGTTCGGTGTGGCGGCATCCGGTGGCGACCGTGCGGTCCCAGGTGGCGCGGGCCGGGAGGGAAGAGACCACCTGCCCTCGCGCGGGGGTGGTCTCTTCCTTCCGGAGCGATGCGACGACGGACGTGGACAGCCGCGCCATGACCCCGGTTCCCGGGCCGAGCCAGCGGGCGTACTGCATGAGCGACTTGACGTCCACTCCCGGCCGCACGGCGTTGGCGGAGCGCATGGTGCCCGCGTAGATCCAGTGTTCGCCCCGCGTCGTCCGCACGGTCCGGGTCGCGGGCAGAGCCTCACGTGCCCACTGCATCGCGGCCGCGTCGTCCAGGTCGACCACGGTCACTCCGGCCCCGCCCGGGTGGTAGGCGACCGCGACCGCCTGCCGCCACGCGGCAATCCACGGAGGCGAGGTGAGGACGTGCGGGTCGGTCGTGGCGGCGGCCCACCCGTGGCACGGTGCCGGGCACGTGCAGGGGCCGGCCGCCCTCATGTTCGGCCGGTCCCCGCACACGCTGTCCCTGCACGCGGGGCAGTTGCCGAACGGGGTCTTGCCCGCGCGCAGCGGCAGTACCGGCACGCCTGCCGCTGCCAGGTCGAGAGCAGCGGGCAAGAGGCCCGCGTCCCGATGATGTGCATCGTTGGGGCGCCGGGTGGTGCAGTCAGGTGTCATGCTGGAGGTCTCCTGTTCTGCTTCGTCGGGATAGGGAGACCGTGGGCGGCGGGCTGTCCTTGTCCGGGAGTGCCGCCGCCCACGGGCGCAGTCAGCCGTAGAACTTGTTCCGCTTGATCACGGCCTTGCGGATGTGGACCGTGGTGCCGCCCGTGCGACCGCTCGCGCTGAAGACCTGCACGGCGATCCAGCCGCCGAATATGACGGCGGCGAGGATGACGAGCTGGTGGACGAACGCGGCGAGTGCGGCGATGAACGTGGTCAGCAGAAGCAGCCCGCCACACACCGCGAGGAACCCGACGCCCCCGAGGGCAACGTTCACCGCCGCTCGGGACACCGGCGGCTTCGGCGTGACCGGTTCGGGCTGCACGGGGCTGATGGCGTAGCCGGTGACGACGCGGCCGTCCGGCAGGACGATGCTCGCGACCGTCGGGACGGTGCCCGGCTGGACCGGGACCATAGGCGCCGGCACGGCGACGGCGGGCGGGAGCGGGGTGGGTTGGTGGACTGCCACGGCTCGCTGTGCGGGCACGCGGGGGGCGTGTTCGGGGTACATGCGGAATCCCTTCCGGGGGGTCGGACGGGGAGGCGGAGACGCCCCCGCGGGGCGTCGCGCGGTGGGCGGTTTCGGGGGTCTGAGCTGGGCGCCTCCCCGCCTCCCTGAAATGATGTTTGTGCTGATCAGGGCGGGGAGGCGGGCCCGGGGAGGGGGTTGGGGAGTTCTCCCCGCCTCCCCGGGCCGCGGGCCGGTTGCTCCCCGCTACTCGGCGGCGGAAGCGGAACCGTCGGCGTCGCGGTTGGCGAGGGCGCGGGCCACGTCCTCGCGGCGGACGACCATGAGGCCGTGGGACTTCTTGGGTTCCTCGCCGTGCTCTTCGAGCAGCCGCTTCAGGCGGCCGTTGTTCCACTCGCGGTAGACGGCCGTGTCCAGGGCGTGGAGCCGCTTGAGGACCTCGTCGGTGCGCAGCCGGGGCGTTTCGCCGATGACGGCCGCGATGTCGGCGAGCGCGTCGCGTTCCGCGTCCCGGTCGATGACGCGCAGGGTGGCGACACCGTGGCGCAGGGCCTTGGCCCGGTCGGCGACCTCGGCGGCCGGCTCGTCATCGATGAAGTGGGTCCGCACGGTGATGGAGGCCTGACCGGCGGGGATCGTGATGCCGTCGGAGGCGACCACCAGGGTTCCCTTGTCCAGCCCCTGGCGCAGCAGGTGCGGGGCCGCGCCACCCCGAACGGCCTTGGCACCGAGCGCCATCTCTGCCTGAGACTCGGTGCCCACCACGAGAGATGCGCGGGTGTGGGCGCCCTCGCGGACCAGCTTGGGAAGGTTCTGGTCGGTCGGGTCCTGCGTGCCCTGCCACATCAGCACGTCCACCGCACGGCCCTGGTTGTGAATCTTGCGGACGGCCATGAAGTACCGCGAGGTGGCCTTGGAGCCGCCGTAGGGGCGGCCGTCCTCGCCCTTGACCGGGCACATGAACGCCAACTGCGCCTCGTCCACCAGCACAATCAGCGGCTCGAACACGATGCCCGGGTCCCGTCGGCGTTCCTCGATCCGCCGGTTCATCTCCTCGACCGCGTCCTCAACCATCTCGGTCGCCTGGACCACGTGGTCATCGGACGGGCCCTCGATCAGCACCTGTGCGATGCCGTCGAACATGGCCCAGTCGCCGATGCCCTTCAGGTCAGCGATCCAGAACTGCACCGACCGGTCCAGGGCCAGCCACAGGGCGAGGGCCCGCAGGGACGCGGTCTTGCCCTGGTTGGACAGGCCCGTGACCAACAGGTGGCGCTGATACAGGCTCAGTGCCGCCGCGTCGCCACGCAGGTCCTGTCCCCACGGGGCCTTGCCGGTCTTGTAGTTCGCGGTCATCGTCTCGTCGGTGACCAGCGGGGACGGGCCGATCGGCTCGTCCAGCGCACCCGAGTCGGCGATCCACAGCCGGACCGTGCGCGCCGCCTCGGGGATCGTGATGAACACCTCGTGTTCGTGCCGGGTCAGGTTCTCGGCGAGCTTGCGCCGCTTGGCCTGCACCTCGTTCGTCGCCACCCCGGACGGAAGCGTGACGTCGACCTCGACGCCGCATCCGGCGATCCGAATCGGCCCGAGCATCGAAGCGCCGACGTCGCCCATCTCCGCAATCGCCTTGCGCAGAGCCGGGACACCGAGGTCGCGCAGGGCCTTGACCACGATCGACGGGGTGATGGGCTCGCCCTCGCCCGTGCGGGTGTTGGGCGGTAGGGCCCACTGCGGTGCGGCCTTTTGGTGAGCGCCGACCGACCACAGCGCCAGCAGTGCGAGGAACGGGCCGATGGTCAGGGCCGGGCCCCACACCACCTTGACGATGGTGATCATCAGGTTGATGAACTCGACCACCGCCATCAGCGGGGTGACCACGTCCGTGACGTCCTTCGTGGCGACGGCCATGGCGATGCCGAGCAGGACCAGGCCGCCGATGCCCATGCCGACGCTGATCCCTGCGCCCTTGGCCACGTCCAGCGGCGAGTGCAGCAGATCCATGCGGCGGCGGTGACGGGCCTCACGGAACCGCTGCCCGCGCTCCTCCCACTCCGCCGCAGCCTCGAAGTTCCCCGCGGCTTCGGCGGTGCGCATGTAGCGCTCGTAGCGGGCGGCGGTCCGGCCGTCCCACGCCCGACGGCCCACGATCCTCGCGCCACCGGCGACGTAGAGGGAGTGGCGGGCGACGGCGCGGGCGGCCGTGCGGGTGTTGTCGTGCGTGACGGCCGTCTTGATGGCACGGCCGGAGCGAACCCACAGCGGCACCGGGGGCGCGGCCGGCGGTTCGGGTACCACGGTCAGCGTGGTCACGGTGTCGGTGGGAGGGTCAGTGTTCTTGTGCAGGTGGACGACGGTGTCACCCATGATGGGAGAACTCCTGACTGCCCCTCGCGGGGCGGAAGCTGGAGGGAGTGCCGGGGTGGCCGGGTCCGTGGCAGGGACGGCCACCCCGGGCAGATGAGGCGGGCTGACGGGGTGTCACGCGGCGGGCGTGGTCACCACCAGCTGGATTTCTTGCGGACGATGTGCGGGTGGCCGTTGCGCATGTGGTCGACGCACTCGGGGCAGTCCTCGCGAGGCTTCAGCCGACGATGGATGCTCTTGTCGTAGGCGTGCTGCCAGCACTGCGGGCACTGGCCCGGAGGCGTGTCCGTAGCGGCCACGGTCACCACCACCCGGAGGACTTCTTCGCGGCCTTGGCCTTGGCGGCGTCGTTCACGACGCGCACCCGCTCGGCCTGCAGCGCGGCGATCTCCGCCACGAGCCGCGTCTCTGCGGACTGCCAGGCGGTGTCGATCTTCCGCTCAGCGCGGTCAGGGCTGTTGCCCCGGGTGACGCGGTACGAGCCGGTCGCGAGGCCACCGAGGACGGCGCGGCGTTCGCGTCCGTCCAGCGGCCACATCTCGCGGTTGCGGACCGCGTCCAGCTTCCGGGTGGCTTGCTGAATCGCCTTGTCCAGGCGGCGGGTGTCGGGCTTACCCATCTCAGATGCTCCTCGGGGTCGCGGTGTCGGCGGGCGGGGTGGGGGTGAGCTGGCCGGGCAGGAGGGTGATGACCTGGGAGAGGTCGGCCGGGACGGTGCAGCCGCGCTCGCGCAGCCACGCGGCGATCAGCCGGTAGACCTGCTCTCGCGGGGCGCACAGCGGGACGGAGACCTGACCGGATGCCCACGCGGGGCCGTGGCCGGGGACGGTGACCCACCCGAACCAGTGGTGCGTGATCTCGCAGTGAGCGGCGTTGGTGCTGTTCACAGGTGAACTCCTGACAGTGCGTGGAGGGTCAGGCGGCGGCGTGTTCGGGGTAGGCGCAGGGCGCGCACTCGCCGAGTGAGGTGGGGATGACGTAGCCCGCATCGCGCCGGCACGTCGGGCAGATGCGGCGGGCGATGTTGGCCTTGGCCAAAGCGGCCCACCGGGCCGGGGTCATCGGCCGCACGGGCTTGGCGAGGTCGACCCGGTACAGGTAGGCGACCAGCGGCCCGCGTCGGCGCCGGGGGCGTTCGAGCTGCGCGGCCACCGGCTGACCACCGGGGCGCAGGCCGCGCGCCCTGAGCTGTCGGCGGGTGGCGTAGCCATCCGGGGCCAGGCGCCACCGGAACACCGGCAGCGCCCCCATCACGCGGCCCGCTCAGCGAGCAGCGCGTCCCGCAGCTGGCGCGCGTTGACCGGAGAGGTGCGCAGAGCCCGGCGGATGCCCTCACCGGTGATCTGCGCATCCGGCCAGTCGGCCGTGACGGTCCGGGCCTCGCTCATGAGCTGCTCCGGGGTGCGGCGGGTCCGGGGTGCCTTGGCGGCGTCCGGGACCCGGTACGTCGCCCCACGCGGGCGGCTCGACTCGGCCGCCACCGGCCGCCGCTCGATCGGCGCCGCGAGGGCCGGAACGGGCTTGAGGGAGAAGGTCGACTTTCCCGCGTCGGCCGGGACCGGATCGGGCACGCGCACCACCTGCACGGTGGCCGGGGCCGGGGTCGATTCCGTCAGGTCAGCACTAGACCGTTTTCCATCGGTTCCAGCGGATTCCTGCATGTTTATGTCCGGGACGGGTGCCGGGTTGGTACCGCCGAACATCGCAGCGAGTGCAGCGTCCGCACCGGCGGTGATCCGGGTGCGCTGGACGTCCAGCAGCCTCGATCCGAGCGCGATGTCCCCGACCCCGACTTTGCGGGCCAGGCGCCATGCCGCCCGATCGGACCGCTTCTTAACCCGGTCGCTCGGGTGATGGGTGGCGCGTGCCCGGTGGTAGGCGAGGGCCTGGACGATGTCGGCGGTGCGCCGCTCGTGCTCCGCGTCGCGGCCGTCGGTGTGGACGACGATCCGGCGGGCGAGGAACGCCATTCCCTCCGCCGAGACGGACATGCCCATCGGGGTGAGGGCGAAAATCACGGTCCGGCCGATGTCGGGTGCGGCCATGGCGCCCATCACGGCGGCGGCGGCCGGCAGTGCCCACAGCCCGAGCCGTACGACGCGGGGTGAGGACTGGCCCAGCATGGTCAGCCCGAGCAGGACCAGGGCGAGCACCGCGGTTGCGCCCTCACCGGCACCGAGGGCACCGAGCGCGGTCCCGGTGCCGTAGGCGTGCCCGATGTTGCTGTACGTGCCGATCCCGCCGATCACGCCCGTGGCGAGCATCGGCACGAACGCAGCCGTCAGAACACCGGTCTGCACCTTGGTCAGTGGCTTGCGGGCGGTCATCACGCCACCTCCGTGCGCGTGCCGGGGCGGCCGTAGCGGCGGCCGTGGATGGTGGGCAGTGCGGGAGTGGTCTCGTGCTTCGGGGCGATGCTGGCGCCCCCGCCCTCGCGCTTGGCCCGGTACATGTGCTCGTCCGCCTGCCGCAGCAGGGCGGACAGATCAGCGGTCCCACGCCAGTAGCGGGCAACCCCGACCGATACGAATACGTCGACGTTCCGACCCTCGAACGGCACCGGCCGCTCAAGGATGCGGAGCAGTTCCAGCACCTGAGCGTTCAGGCTGCCGACGCCGGTGTCGGCCTCGCCGGACACCTCGGTGACAGCGGCGAACTCGTCCCCGCCCAACCGGCCGGCCACACCGTGGTGCACGGCCGCCCACACTCCCAGCCGCATGCCGGTCGCGCGGATCACCGCGTCCCCGGCCGCGTGGCCGTGCGTGTCGTTGATCTGCTTGAACCAGTTCAGGTCCAGCACGAACACAGCCCGCTGCTCACCCATAGAGAGGCTCTTGCGGGCGCGTCCCTCGAACGCGTCCCGCGTCCACAGCCCGGTCAGCGGGTCGCGGCGGGCCGCGTCGATCCGGCGCGTCAGCCGCAGCGCGTGCACCGACCACCCGGCCAGTAACGGCAGACCGGCGGCAGCGGCGTACATCAGCTCAGTCATGCCACTTCCCCCGCTCCCGGCCGGTAGCCACGAGCGGCGCGCAGGAACGGCACCGTACGCATCAGCGCGTCGGCGTACAGGGCGTCCCAACCGGCGATCTCGTCACCGGCCTCCGCCTCAGCGTGTAGCTCGGCCAGGATGTCGCGTGCCGCGTCCGTCCGGGCGGCACGCTCACCGTCCGTCTCGGATCCGAGCGGGCCCCGGAACAACTCGACGTCGATACCGAGCGCCAGTTCCACGAACTCGGAGTCGCCGCGAGCCTCCTGACCGGCAACGAATGTGCGCATACGCATGGTGGATCTCTCCTCTTCAGAACGTCGGTGGTGGGAGATCCGGCGCGGCGGGCTGTCCTGTCCGGGAGTGCCGCCGCGTCGGAGTTGCGGGCCGACACCGCACGCGGCGGCAGGCCCAGTGACCCCGGACGGAAGTCGATTCCGCGCCCTCACGGCTGGATACCGGGGCCGACGGCTCTACCCGGCCGCCACGGGGACGGGGTCACGCCCCGTCGTTCTCAAAGCACTCTGTTGAGTTCTCAAGGAACGAGCGCTGCCTTCGTACTCACCCCCTCGGGCTTTCCTCCGGACGCCGCGTTGCAGTACCTGTTTTACAGGTACTGCATGAGGGTCCGTCAAGTGCATCGACGGAACCTCTTGGCTTTACGCCGGGACTTCTTGGCGCACCATCAGGATCGATGCAGGTCAGGGGACTTGGTTACCCCCTGCGTGGACACCTCAAGGACGTCTCGGTACCTTCAAGAGGTCCCGAGACGTCCCACCAGGGGTGCAGATGTCCAACGAACGTTTGCGGTCCGCTCTGTTGGCCGCCGGCATGACGATTCAGAGGCTCGCCGAAGAGATCGACGTCAACCCGAAGACGATCGAACGCTGGATCACCAAGGGAAAGGTGCCGTATCGCCGACACCAGTACGCGACGGCGACAGTGCTCAAGGTCGACGTGACGACGCTGTGGGATGACGATCGCGCCGTCGAGAGCGCGGCAGACCTGACGAAAGCCGAGATCGTCAACGTCTACCCCCACCGGCACACGGTGCCGCCGAATCTGTGGCGCGAGATCTACGCGCGGGCTGAGAACAACCTCGATGTCCTCGTCTACTCGGGACTCTTCCTGTCCGAGGATCCCGTGTTCCTGGATCTCTTGAAGGACAAGGCGAAGGGGACCACTCAAACGCGCATCCTGCTCGGGGATCCGGACTGTGAAGCCGTCCGGCAACGCGGCATAGACGAAGGTCACCGCATCATGGACGGCAAAATCCGGAACGCGCTGGTGAACTACCGGCCGCTATTCAAGAGCCATCCGGAGGTTGGCTTCCGCCTCCACGCAACGACTCTATACAACTCGATCTACCGATCCGACGACGAGATGCTTGTGAACCCGCACGTGTACGGCATCGGCGCCTACATGGCTCCGGTCTTCCACCTGCGGCGACTACCGGGTGGCGGCCTATTCGACACCTACGCGAATAGCATCGAACAGACCTGGGGAAGCGCTCGCCAGGTCACAGAACAAGACATCACGGGAGCTTGATCATGGGACGCATTGACTATCTGCACGATCCCGACGCTCCGCCAGCCAACTCGGTCGTGCCGTCCGTCGTGGCGTTCGTACAGAACGATGCGGGTCAAGTCCTCATGATCCAGCGGTCTGACAACGGGCGCTGGGCACTGCCTGGCGGGGGGCACGACGTAGGCGAATCGATCAGTGACACCGTGGTGCGCGAGGTCTGGGAAGAGACCGGCATTAAGGCAGAAGTCGTCGACATGTCCGGGATCTACACCGACCCTGGCCACGTGATGAAGTACGACGACGGAGAGGTTAGGCAGCAGTTCAGTATCTGCTTCCGGGCCCGGCCGGTCGGCGGTGAAGTGCGTACGAGCGATGAAACGACGCAGGTCCGGTGGGTTGCCCCACCGGACCTGTCTCAATTGGACGTCCACCCCACCATGCGTCTTCGGATTCAGCACGCGATGGACCGGACCCGCCCGGCCCCCTACATCGGCTGACGCTTGGCGGCAGCGACTCGTTCGAGCACGCGTGAGGTGCTTGCCAGGATCTCCGGTTCGGCCCGGCGGATGAACGTACCGATCAGGCTGTCCGGCCCGTAGCGGCCCGTGATCTCGTTCACCCTGTCCACCGGATTCGTGGGCGTCCCGTCCGGGGTCGTGTTCATGTCGCAGTAGCACAGTGCGTCATTCAGGTGAGCGTCCTCGCGAGGGAACTCATCCTCCAGCTCCTTGCGCAGCCCGCGCGCTTCCGCCTCCATCCACGCGCAGGAGTGATGCGCCACCAGGTGTACAACCCGTTCGTCGGCGTTGGCAACGTCGCGCAGGTAGCGGGCGCCGTCGAGGGGGTGGAAACCGCTCTTGGCGAGGTCAGGTGCATAGCCGATGTCGTGCAGCACGGCCGCAGCTTCCAGCAGCTCGGCGTCTTCCCCGAGGATGAGCGCGATGCTACGCGCCCGCTCGGCTACTCCGATGCAGTGCTTCCAGCGACGTGGCAGCGGCTCAGCCAACAGGGACTCAGCCAGGGGATACGCCCACTCCGTCAGCTCCGACAAGCTACGAACGCTCCTCTCGATTCGGCACGGCGCGGACGGTCCGCACCTTGCCCTGCCCTCCACTCGCCAGCATGCCGGCGGCCTCAAGCTTGTCGAGAGCCTTTGTCACGGTGGGACGCGAGACCCCGAACCTGGTGGCGAGAGCAGACGCACTAGGGAACGGTGCCCCGGCTTCCAGCCGATCATCCGTGATGACGGCCGCGATCCGCTCCTCCAGCGGCCGACGGTCCACCACGTCGCCCGACCTAAGCACTCGCCAGCGCCCACCGGGTACCGGCTCTGCGTCCCCGCTGCTTCGCAGTAGCTGGAACGCTCGAAGTACGACACCACGTGAGACGCCGTACCTGTCCATGAGGTCCGAGACCGGCGGCAACACTGCCATCTCCTGGTCGTCGTTGATCCGGGTCTTCAACACGTCAGCGATCTGCCGGAAGGTCCCTCGCGGGCTTGCTGCCTGCGACACTCCCCCTCCTTCACCCTTCGGCATTGCATTGCAATGCCGCAAGTGTCGCACTGATCAGCTCGCGAGCAGGATGCGACCACAGCGGTCTTGGCGCCCCCCTCACCGTCGCCCGCGCGGTCGCTCTGGGTAGAGACGGCCCTGTAGACATGCGACTCGATCCGGGGGTAGCGCTTCCCGAACTACGCTGGTGCGACCGACGAAACTTCCTCATTAGCACACGCTAGGCGCCGGACCAACGCTAACATCGTCCGGCTAGCTACTGCCGGGGTGGGGGCTTTCTTATGGCAATTCGCTCTTTCAACATCCAAGGGGTTCGCGGCCTGCGAAAGGCCAGCGCAGTCGAACTGCCTAATCTGGTCGCGATTGCAGGCCCGAATGGTGCCGGAAAGTCAACCTTGCTGGAATCCCTGAAGGAAAGGAGGGGTGCATTTCTTGAGCCCGGATCGACACTGCTCTATGTAGGGCCCCACCGTACCTGGCGCAGCACTCAGCTCGCGCAGGTCCACGTAAGCGGTTTTCCGTTCTCTTTCGAAGATATCCTGCAAGCCGACATCATCCCACAGTACCAATATGGAGCACCCCCCGGTCTCCATTTCTTGTCAGGCCTAATGCGAAATGCAAGCACGGCCGATGATTCAAACGCGCTCGCGAAGACGGCCCTAGTTCGACTCAACAATCAGCAGCGCGATCTAGTGAATGCTGAATTCGAGGCCCAGGGTGGGCAGGTCGCCGCGGGCTCGGTACCTGACTTGCTAGGCCCTTTGAAGCAGCTAGTCTCTATTCTTCTTCCTCACCTCGAGTTCGCTGGCGTCGACTCCACCTCCGAACAGAACATCCTGGTCCTATTCAGGAGATCCGATACAAAGGTGGGGCCCTTCGATATCGACACCCTTTCCTCTGGCGAGAAAGCAGCAATCTCTCTATTCCTCCCATTCGTTGAACGAGAGGCGAAGGCACTCCTACACGATGACTGGGAGCACGACACAGACTCCGACGTCGTCCCCATCACCATGATCCTCGACGAGCCGGAGATTCACCTGCATCCACTTCTGCAGTTTAACGTGCTGGAATATATGCGAACGATAGCCAGCCAAGGACGTGCTCAATTCATATTCGCCACGCAGTCGCCGGTATTCCTAGATCTGCTACAGGATGATGAGTTGTATGTCCTATCCCCGCCCGGGTACGCGGTCGAGAACCAGCTTTCGCGGCTCAGTTCTTCCGCCGAGCGCTTGGATGTCGCACGGGCGCTGACTGGAAGCACTCACATGCTGACACGCGGCAAGCCGATCGTATTCGTGGAAGGCGAATCGACTGCTACCGGCAATCGATCGGCCGTTACGGATGAGCGATTGATGAAGATCCTCGTACCGGAAGTGGAGCACTGGGCCATTGCTCCTGCTCGTAGCAGAAATGAAGTAGTAAGTGCAGCGAATGCGCTTCGTAACGCGTCGCTCTTGCTTCCAGGCATGCCGGTATTTGGTCTAGTCGACGCGGATACGTCGACCACCGGGCTTCCCGATTATGTCGTTCCCTGGCCTGTAGCAATGATCGAGAATCTTCTCCTGGACCCTCAGCAGCTCTGGGAGGCTCTCAGGGACCACGGCCCTACGATCGGCATGACGTGCATCGAACATGTGGAACGATCACTAAATACGATCGTTGCAGGCCGAGTTGAAGAAGAGGTCAGACTTAGGATACGTGCTGCGATGCCTGGCCTGTTCATCACGACCGACAAGTCGGACGCGCGGGAAGCTCTCGATGAAATCGACCGGAAGGCGGCCGAACTTAAGAAAGAGATTACCGAAATAGACCTCGCCGGGAAAGTGTCGGAGTATCGAGCGAGAGTGCAGGAGATCCTTACCTCCGGACAGGCGCTAGAACGCTTCCACGGCAAGAGTATTCTACGCGATTTTTATAAGCGGAACTCACTTTCCAAGGTGTTCACGACCAACGGTTTCAAGGTGGCCGCCGCTCAATCCGCCGCCAAGGGCGAGCGCATAAGGCGCCTCACTGAGCCAGCCACGAGTAAGATTAAACTGTACATTCCGCCGAGTTGGCGGCAAATCCTGGCGCGCGGCATCGAGTCACCTGAGAGGGACCGCTTGATTACAGAGGTGGGGACTCACAGATCTTTTTGGGAGGCTGGCGCGCCAAAGTCGACTGGGCGCGAGGAATTGCGCAGGGACATGGCAAACTATGCCAGACAACAAGAAGCCGACCTGGCAAGTGACATATTTCAGCTTGCCAATGAGATTGGTACGCCATAGCCGGTTAGAGGCGTGCTGGTCCGAATCGCCACTTCGCCTGCTGTGGGCGTCCGTCTGAAGAGTCGCAACCGGCTAACCCCCTCCATCAGCTCCGGGCCCGCACAACAGGTCGGCAGCAGCTCGACACAGCGCGATGCTCTTCCTGGACTCTCGAAGAGCCTGGTGGCTCAGCGGCCCGCCCGTCTCAGTTTCCGTCTCGTTCGTCTTCGTTCGCTGCTATCCACCCCCGTTCGTGCACCCTTGACGATCACTGCCCACGTGCGGGCCTGAACGCTGACGGACGAGCCCGGATCACGCCCTGAGCAGCGGAGACAAACCTGCAAAGCGAGTTACGTGGGTTCGATTCCCGCCACGGCCTCTGACGTGCGGTTCGGCCTGCGCTGGCCGACGGGCAGTACCGGGCGGCCATGGGTGTCGTTGATGACCGTGGCCGCCGACGCGTACCAGGCGACGAGCCCCGTGGCGATGCCGAACCAGCCGCCCACCTGAGTCGCCGCGTGCGGCGGCGCCCCGCCCTGGAAGGCGCCGATGGCCAGGAGGACGAAGGTGATCGTCAGCAGCACGAGCACCGCCAGCACGGCGAGGTTGACGCGCAGCGCGGCGACGGCCATGTAGGCGGTGAAGATGCCCCAGCCGAGCAGGAACAGGCCGAGCGCGTTGGGCGCGCCGCCGGCGATCTCCAGGCGGGGCGCGAGCCACCAGTAGGCCAGCCAGAAGGCGCCGTACGAGACGAACGCCGTGGCACCGAAGGTGTTGCCGCGGCGGAACTCGAACAGGCCGGCGGCGAACTGGGCCAGGCCGCCGTAGAACAGGGCGAGGCTCAGCACCGGGATGACCGCGGCGGATTCCTTGAGCAGGTTCGTGTTGATCACGGACAGCAGCAGGGTGGTCAGGGCGAAGCCCGCCAGGCCCAGCGGGGCGGGATCGCCCGCGACCGCGGGGTGCGGCGTCCGCGTGTGCGGCTGCTCCGGGGGGCGGCTCGTCGTCTGGTCGTTCATGACCCGCGTCCCTTCGACGTCACACGGAGTGACTGCTCCGGATTACGCCCCCTGTGTACCCATTTGTCCTACCAGTAGGCGTGTGTGACTCGGGTGATGTGCGGTGCGCGGGTGCTTCAGAGCACTCCGCCGGGTTCGTCGCGGAAGAGGTCGGTCCAGTAGTGCCAGGTCGAATCCTGGAGGGTGCCCGTGGGGTCCACCGCCGCCAGGGTGTGGATCATGGCGGCGGCCAGCTGGTCGTAGGCGGCCGTCGTCAGCTCGTGGCCCAGGTGCCCGTCGATGGTGCGCTCGTGGTGCAGCAGCCACAGGGTGAAGGCGAGGGTCGACACGTCGCTGTTGAGGGGGTTGAGCGACGCCTCCGGCTCGCTGAAGGTCAGGACCGCGCCGGTTCTGCCGTCCAGCACCACGCTGTTCCCCTCGGCCGGGCGGCCCAGGCGGCCCAGACGGATCAAGTGGTCGCTGTGGGCCGGGAGTTCGCCCGGCCCATCCGGGCGGCCGCCGTGTTCCCCGGTGACGTACTCGCGCAGGGTCGGCAGCGGGCCGTCCGTGTCGGCGTGGAAGAGGACCGCCTGCTCCGGCAGCCCCGTCTCGCGCAGGAAGCGGCGGGTGGGCTCGTGCGTGAGCGTCACCGGGAGGTCGACCTCCTCGAACCGGACCACCCGGCCGTGGCCGAACTCCTGGTCCAGGACGCGGCCCGGCATCTCCAGGGTGAGGCCGGACACCGTGCCGGGGCCCGCGACCAGGGCCAGGGGGCGGATCAGCGCCGCCGCCTTCCAGTACGGCGGGACCCTGCCGTCCGTGCCCTCCTCGAAGAGCGCGAGGAGCCGGCGGGAGGCCTCGGCCACCGTCCGGGGGCCGTACCGGCCGGCCAGGGAGGCGAACCGGCCGCGCAGGCCCGCCAGTTCCTCGGTGACGGCGGCGAACCGCAGAAGGGTGTCCAGCGAGGGGGCGAACGGCCGGGAGCCGGACGGGTCGGGAAGGCGGGCCGTCGTGACCTCGCCGGTGACGCCGTCGAGCAGGATCGACTCGCGCGCCACGCCCGCCGGGTCGAGGAGTTCGCCGATCACCAGGCGGCTACGCAGCTCCTCCGCCAGGTGGAAGGGGCCGCCGGCGGCGTCGGCGAGGGTGCGCAGGCCGTACGTGCGCAGCGGCGAGAAGGTCAGGACGTCCGTACGGGCGGGCAGGCCGGGACCCGCGAGCAGGCCGCGCGTCGGCGCGTGCGTGACGTAACGGTCCAGCTCCGCCTCGGTCAGCGTGATCGCCGTCGTCCCCGCGTCGGTCGTGCCCATCGCTCCCCCGCGATCTGCGCCCTCGGTGCCTGTGCGTCCGTGCGTGCGGGGAGACGGCGTCGGTCACGGCGCCGTCGACGGCCGTGCCCGGCGGGTGTCCCCACTGCTCGGCACACTACGCCGCCCCACTGACAACGGCCCTCACGGAGGGGGAGACGCGGGGCGGCCCGGGGGCGTTCCCTTCGCGGGGTGTCCACGGCGGCGCCGGGCTCAGGTGAAGTAGATGCCGCCGAGCACGACGGCCAGCGCCGCCAGGGTGAACAGCAGGATCAGCAGCACCAACTTGCCCACGCCGGGCGGGGGCTCGTAGCGCGGCTCGCCGTCCTCGGCACTCACTGCGCCGTCACGACCGCGGCCTGGGGGCGGATGGGAAGGCGGTTGACCGGCCGGCCGGTGGCCGCGCGGACGGCGGAGGCGATCGCCGCCGGCGCCGTGACCACCGGGACCGCGCTGACCGACTTGGCGCCGAAGGGGGCGACCACGTCCCGTTCCTCGACCAGTTTCACGATCCGGATGTCCGGCGCGTCGAGGGCGGTCGGCAGCGCGTACCCGGTCAGGTCGGGGTGGCGGACCAGACCGCGCGGGGTGCGCAGGTTCTCGGTGAGCGCGATGCCCACGCCCTGCGTCACGCCCGCCTCGATCCGGGCCGTCAGCTGCGCCGGGTTGAGGACCCGGCCCACGTCCTGGGCGACCGCCAGCTCCACCACCCGTACCGAGCCCAGCTCGATGTCGACGTCCACCACCGCGCGGATCGCGCAGAACGCGAGGCCCACGAAGGCGTCACCCTGTCCGGCGGCGTTCAGCGGCTCGGTGGGGTGCGGGCGGCACTGGGCGGTGGCCCACAGCTCCTTGCCCTCCATCGCCTCCGTCACGGTGGTCGACAGCACCCCGTCGTACGACGTGATCTTGCCGTCCGTGATCTGCAGCAGCTCCGTCGACATGCCGAACTTGTGGGCCAGCGGCTGGAGGAGCTGGGTGCGGACCATCTTCGCCGCGCGCTCCACCGCACCGCCCGACACCCAGGTGTGACGGCCCCGGCAGCCCGCGCCCGCCGGCGGCTGGTCGGTGTCGACCGGGGCCACGTGGACTTCCTCGATGCCGAGGGTCTCCTGGACGATCTGCCGGGCGAGGGTGGTGAAGCCCTGGCCCGTCTCCACGGCCGCGCAGAGCACGGTCGCGATCCCGTCGTGCACCTTGACCGTCGCCGTGGACACCTCGTCGGCGCCCTCCGCGCCGAGCATGTGCACCATGCCCAGGCCGTAGCCGACGCCCCGGCGCACCGCGCCCGGCTCGCCCGCGCCCTCGGGGCCGCCGGGCAGCAGCCACTCGTCCTCGGGCGTGTCCTTCGGCAGGGCGGGCAGCGGGAAGTCGCGTACCGCCTGGAGGAGTTCGGCGACCGGCGCCGGGCAGCTCACGGTCTGCCCGATCGGCAGCACGTCACCGGTGGCGAGGACGTTCTGCAGGCGCAGTTCGGCCGGGTCCAGGCCCAGCTTCTTCGCCAGCTTGTCCATCTGGGCCTCGTAGGCGGCGCACACCTGCATGGCGCCCTCGCCGCGGACGTGGCCGGAGGGCGGGTTGTTGGTGCGGACGGCCCAGCCCTCGATGAAGGCGTTCGGGACGACGTACGGGCCGCACGCGAAGGAGACGGCGGCGGCCAGGGACTCGGCGGAGGTGTCGGCGTACGCGCCCGCGTCGAGCAGGATCTGCGCCTCGACCTTGACCAGTCTGCCCTCGCCGTCGGCGTGGTGGCGGTAGCGGAGCAGGGTGGGGTGGCGGTGGGCGTGGCCGAGGAAGGACTCCTCGCGGGTCGCCGTGAGCTTCACCGGGCAGCCGGTCCTGAGCGCGAGCAGGCCGAGGGGCAGCTGGAAGCCCTGGTCCTCGCGGTCCGCGGTGGCGCCGGGCACCCCGGTGACGACGATCTTCACCTGATCGGGGGACAGGCCGTAGCAGGCGGCGGCCGTGTTGCGGTCGGCGTGCGGGTCGGTGGAGGCCAGGTACAGCTCGACGCCGCCGTCGGGGCGGGGCACGGCGAGGCCGGCCTCGGCGCCGATGGGGGCGGGGTCCTGGCGGCCGATGCGGTACAGGCCCTCGACGACGACCTCGCCGACCGCCTCCGGGTCGCCGTGGTGCAGCGGGATGTGCCGGATCAGGTTGCCGTCGGGGTGCAGCGGTTCGGCCTCGAAGGCCTGTTCGGGATCGGTGACCGGGTCGAGCACCTCGTACTCGACGATCACGGCCGCGGCGGCCATGCGGGCGGTGTCCGGGTGGTCGGCGGCGACGGCCGCGATGGGCTCGCCGTGGTGCCGTACGACCTCGGAGGCGAACACCGGACGGTCGGGGACGCCCCGGCCGTGGCGGGGGGTGCCGGGCACGTCCTCGTGTGTGACGACGGCGCGCACGCCGGGCATCTCGCGCGCGTGGGAGGTGTCGATGGACACGATGCGCGCGTGCGCGTGCGGGGAGCGCAGCACGGCCGCCCACAGCAGGCCCTCGGCCCACAGGTCGGCCGCGTAGGGGAAGGTGCCCTCGGTCTTGGCGCGGGCGTCGGCGTGCGGCAGGGAGGCGCCGATGCCGTGCGGCAACGGCTCGGGCGCGGGGGCGGGTTCCGCGGCGGTGGTCGCGATGCCGGCTTCGTTGCTCACGCCTGGCCTCCGTCCTGGCCGTAGTGCTGGTCGTGCGGGCCCTGCGGGCCGTACGGGTCCGGCGCGTCGTACGGGTCCGGACCGTCGCCGTAACCGTCCGGGCCGTCGCCGTAGCCGCCCTGGGTGTCGCCGTAGCCGCCGGGGGCAGCGTGCGGGGGGTCGAAGGCGCCCGGTGCCTCGAACGCCGAGGGGTGGACGCCTCCGGAGCCGGGGCCCGCCTGGTGCGGGATGCGCGCCTCGTCGGAATCCGCCCCGGCGCCGGCGTGCGTGGCCTCGCGTTCGGCGACGACCTCCTGGACGGCGTCCAGTACGCCCCGGTAGCCGGAGCAGCGGCACAGGTTGCCGCACAGGGCCTGCCGGGTCTCCAGCTCGGTGGGGGCCGGGTTGCCCTCCAGCAGGTCGTGCACGGTCATCGCCATGCCCGGCACGCAGAAGCCGCACTGCACGGCACCGCACCGGGCGAGCGCGCGCTGCACGTCGGAGGGCCGGCCGTCGGCGGCCAGGCCCTCGACCGTGCGCACCTCGCTGCCGGCCGCGGTGACCGCCGGGACCAGGCAGGAGGCCACCAGCCGCCCGTCGACCTGCACGTTGCAGGCGCCGCACTCGCCCTGCGAGCAGCCGTCCTTGGCGCCCGCGAGGCCGAGCCGTTCGCGCAGGACGTACAGCAGGGACTCGCCGATCCAGGCGCCGGTGACGGGCCGGTCGGTGCCGTTGACGCGCAGGACGTAGGAGGCGAGGGGGTGGTCGTCGTGCGGCGGGAGCGGTTCGGCGGCCGGGTCCTTGGCGGTGTCCTCGGGGGACGCGGCCGAGTCGGCGCCGTCGGCGTCCTCGGCCGGAGCGGACGCCTCGGCCGGGTCCTCGGGGGTGTCGGCGCCGGTGACGTCCGCGTCGGCGGTGTCCACGGCGTCGGCGGTGTCCGCCGCCGTGGCGGCCCGCGGCGCGCCGTCCGGGGCCCCGGGGCCTTCGGGACCTGCCGGGCCGTCAGCGGGGCGCTCAGGACCTTCCGCGGGGACGTGGGGGTCCGCTCCCGGGCCGGCGGAGGGGGCGGCCGGCTGCGCCTCGGGCTCGTCGTGTCCGGCGGGCGCGGCCTGGGCGGGCAGGTCGTCCCGGCCGGTGCCGGGGTGACCGGCGTGCCGGGCGGCCGGATCGTGCCCGTACCGCTCCTCGGGGACCTCGGGAACGTATCCGTCGGTCGCGGGCGCGGGGCCCGCCGGGTGGCCGCCGGTGTGGCCGGGCTCGGCCGGGGCCTGCGGGCCGGGCTGCGCCCAGGCGGTGCCCGCGCCGTCCGTCGCCCAGGGCGCGGGCGCGCCGCCGGGCAGGGTGGCCGGCGCGCCGGCGCCCCACTGCTCGACCAGGGAGGACGTGGTGAACTCGCCGGACTCGTCCGGGAGGTCGCCGCCGGCGACGGGGATGGACCACTGCCCGGTGACGTCGTGCCCGGGGCCGGCCGGGGCGGGCTCCTCGAAGGTCCAGTGCTGGGTGGCGCCCGGCCGGTAGGTGAACCGGTCGTCCGGGTCCGGGGCCTGGCCCGGGTCCGCGGCGTTCGGGTCGGGCCACCGGTCGCCGCCGTCGGGCGTCGTCCAGGCGCCGGTGGCGGCGGGGTCGCCGGTCCCGGGGGCGACCGTTATCTGCGGCGGCACGTAGCCGTGACCGGGTGCCGCCAGCGGGCTGTCGCCGGACAGCATGGCCTCGATGCCGCCCTCGGGGAGCTTGACGAAGGCGGTGGCGCCGTCGTCGTAGTCGCCCTGGGGCAGCGGGTTCCAGCGTCCGCCGCCCTGGGACGTGCCCTCTCCGTGCTGGTCGTCGGTCACGACAGTGCCCTCCCCAGTGCTCGTCGGGCCAGCGCGGCGACGGTGCGCCGCAGGTGCAGTACGGCGGGCGGAAGCGGTGCCACCGAGCCGTCGGGCTCGGGGGCCGGGTCGGGGATGCAGGCCGCGGCGACGTACTCCCCGAAGGCGTGCAGCGCCTCGGGGACGAGCGCGCGGTCGTTGTCCCAGTCGATGAGGCGCGCGACCCACTCCTCGGCCTCCAGCGGCCTGAGCGGCATCGGCGCTATGGCCCCGACCGCGCAGCGCACACCGCGCCGGGCGGGGTCGAGGACGACGGCCACGGAGGCGACCGCGCGGCCCGGTCCGGTGCGGCCGGTCGCCTTGAGGAAGACCTGCGGGGCGTGCAGCAGCGGCACGCGCACGTAGCCGATGAGTTCGCCGCCCTGCAGCATCTCCACGCCGGCCAGGAGGTGCGACACCGGGATCTCCCGGCGGGCTCCGCCCGGGCCCGCGATGATCAGCGTCGCCTCCAGGGCGGCCAGCACGGGCAGCGCGTCCCCGGTGGGGGCGGCCGAGGCGATGTTGCCGCCCAGGGTGCCCGCGTTGCGGATGTGCGGCGGGCCCGCCGCGCGCGCGGCGGCGGCGAGCGCCGGGATCAGGGCCGCGAAGTCGGGGCGGCCCATGCGGGCGTGCGTGAGTCCCGCGCCCAGCAGCGCGTGGCCGTCCTGGTACTGCCAGCCGCGGATCTCGCTGATCCGGCCGAGGCCCACCAGGGCGGCGGGCCTGAGCTGTCCGGAGTTGACGGCGGCCATAAGATCCGTGCCGCCCGCGACGGGGACCGCGGCGGGCATGGCGGTGAGGGCCGCCACGGCCTCGTCCAGCGTCGTGGGCAGCGTGACGGCCTGCGCCGCCTGCGGTGCGTGCGTGGTCAAACCGGCTGCCCCTTCCCGATGCCCCACCTGGTCCCACCTGTGTGGCCGTACGGTACGTGCTCACAGGGCGGACGTGGCAACTCTGGCACATCTTCGCGAGGCCCGAACGCGGGGGTCCGCTAGGAGGCATTCGCCCACCTCGTCGAGGAGATGGTCCGTTTTCGCACGGCATCACCGGTGCGGGTGGATTGCCTCTCTTCGGTGACGCCTGGGCTCTTTTTCCCTTACGTGTTCGGGGGCCGCCCCTCCAGGGGACGGCCGAGCACGC
Source organism: Streptomyces albidicamelliae (assembly GCF_025642175.1). Taxonomy (NCBI): domain Bacteria; kingdom Bacillati; phylum Actinomycetota; class Actinomycetes; order Kitasatosporales; family Streptomycetaceae; genus Streptomyces; species Streptomyces albidicamelliae. Next base: position 3,497,289 of record NZ_CP106795.1, read on the forward strand.
CGGGGCGACGCTGCCACGGCAGCGGCCCGGCCGGCGGGCGGTAGGCGACCCCGAGGGCGTCAAGTCGCCGGTAGTGGGAGGTCATCCGGCGCTCGAAGTCCGCGAAGTCCCGTTCCGCCGGGGCGGGCAGTGACCGCCAGGCCACCTCGGCGAAGGCCGCGAGGCGCGGGAAGGTCTGGTAGTCCACGCGCGCGCTGTCCTCCATCACCTCGGTCCAGACGTTCGCCTGGGCGCCGAGGACGTGCCCGGCCTCCTCCTCGGTCAGCCCGGCGGGAACGGGTTCGAACCGGTAGACGTCCTCCAGGGTGCGCACGTAGGCGATGGGCACCGGCTCGTCGTCGCCCGGGGCCTGACGGTAGTCCAGGTACACGTACTGCTCGGGGCACATGACGACGTCGTGACCGGCGCGGGCGGCGGCGACACCGCCCCCGTAGCCCCGCCAGGAGGACACGGCCGCGTTCTTCGCGAGGCCGCCCTCCAGGATCTCGTCCCAGCCGATGAGGCGGCGTCCGCGCGCGGACAGCCACGCGTCGAAGTGCCCGATGAACCAGGACTGGAGCTCCTCCTCGTCGGCCAGGCCGAGTTCCGCCATGCGGCTCTTGGCGGTCGGCGACCCGCTCCACTGCTCCTTGCGGCACTCGTCGCCGCCGACGTGGACGAACTCCGACGGGAACATTTCCAGGATCTCCTCGAACACCCCCTCGTAGAAACGCAGTGTGGTGTCGGTGGGGGCCAGCACGTTCGAGGAGATGCCCCAGTCGTCCCAGACGGTGAGGGCGGAGGTGTCGACGACGTCGGTGTTGCCGAGTTCCGGGTACGCGGCGATGGCGGCCTGCGAATGACCCGGTACGTCGATCTCCGGGACGACGGTGATGTGCCGCTCGGCGGCGTACGCGACGATCTCCCGGATGTCGTCCTGGGTGTAGTAACCCCCGTGCGGCTTCTCCTCCCACAGGGGTGAGGCGCGGTGGCCGAACTTCGTGCGCGCGCGCCAGGAGGCGGTCTCGGTGAGCTTCGGATGGCGCTTGATCTCGACGCGCCAGCCCTGGTCGTCCGTCAGATGGAAGTGCAGGACGTTGAGTTTGTGGGCGGCCATCAGGTCCAGGTAGCGCAGTACGCCTTCCTTGGGCATGAAGTGCCGGGCCACGTCGAGGAGGAGCCCGCGCCAGCGGAAACGTGGGGCGTCGTGGACGGTGACGGCGGGGAGCCTCCAGGTGTCCCGCGTGGAGACCGGTGCCCGGCGGAAGGCGTCGGGGCCGAGCAGCTGACGGAAGGTCTGGGCACCCCAGAACACCCCCGCCTCACCGGCTCCGTCGACGGCGACGCCGTGGCCGTCGACGGTCAGCCGGTACGCCTCGGGGCCGCCGAGTTCCGCGGCCAGGGCGGGGACGATCCGCAGCCGGACGCGAGGGCCGTCGCCGGTGTGCGGGTCCAGCGGACATCCGGTCGCCGCGCCGACGGTCGCGCGCAGCCACCGCGCGACCCGCTCGGTGCCGGCGGCCGACTCGATTCCGGTCCCCGCGTCGATGACGCACCCTTGGCCGCCGCCGGGCCGCGAGGCGGACAGGCGGCCGGGCGCCGGGACGAGCCCCACGTCGAAGCCGTGGAACAGCTCGTAGGGAATCGCATCCACCATGTCCGTCCTTCACCGCTCCGTCCGGCCGCGGGACCAGCGTCGCGGGCCGGCACATGGCCACATGCCGTTGCAGCATGCGCAACGGCTGTTTCGCTCAGCACAACGCCATGGAGGCTAGGGACTACGGGAGGCCGCCGACAAGAGGTCTCCACCACGTGGCGCCGGCAAACGCGAAGGCCCCCGGGGCGCGCGCGAACGCGACCCGGGGGCCCGCGGAGACCTCGGGCGGGAAGGCGGGACTACTTGTCGCCGCCCTTGCCCTTGCCCTTGTCGTCGCCGCCGGCGCCCATGGACTCGTAGATCTCCTTGCACATGGGGCACACGGGGTACTTCTTCGGGTCGCGGCCCGGCACCCAGACCTTGCCGCACAGCGCCACGACGGGGGTCCCGTCGAGGGCGCTCGCCATGATCTTGTCCTTCTGGACGTAGTGGGCGAAGCGCTCGTGGTCGCCGTCGCCGTGGGACACCTGCGGCGTCGGTTCTACGAGGGTCCCCGTACCAGTCCCGCGCTCGGGCTCAAGAGTGCTCATACCGCCCAGGGTACTGAAAGCTCACACGCATCAGTTGAGCGAAGGGTCGTCCGGATACGTGGCCACCATCGCCAGCTCGTTGCGCTGGCGGCGCAGCACCTCGCGCCACAGCCTCTCCGGGGCCGGCGAGGAGACGTCGCCCGGCTCGGACTCGACCACGTACCAGGCGCCCTCGACCAGCTCGTCCTCCAGCTGACCGGGCCCCCAGCCGGCGTATCCGGCGAAGATCCGCAGGGAGCCCAGGGCCGAGGCGAGCAGCTCCGGCGGGGCCTCCAGGTCGACCAGGCCGATCGCGCCGTACACCCGGCGCCACCCGAGGGGCGTGCGGTCGCCGCCCGCGCCGCCCGGGATGACCGCGACGCCGAGCGCCGAGTCCAGCGAGACCGGGCCGCCCTGGAAGACCACTCCCGGCTCGCCGGCCAGGTCCGCCCAGCCCTCCAGGATGTCGCCGACGTCCACCGGGGTGGGGCGGTTCAGGACGACACCGAGGGAGCCCTCCTCGTCGTGGTCGAGAAGCAGCACGACCGCGCGGTCGAAGTTCGGGTCCGCCAGGGCCGGCGTGGCCACGAGCAGCCGCCCTGTGAGCGAGGACACCTCGGTCATGCCAGACATGATCCCGCATCTTCCCCCGGCGTGGGGAGCCAATCGGGGTCGCGGGAGTGAAGGCAGCTCAGGGCGTGCGGGCGCGGTCCCGGCGTGCGCCGACGCGCCGGTGACCCCATGTGTCCGATTGGGAACGGTTCGTGTTGTGACACAGCTATGACGCGACTGGGCCGCCCTTGGGCTTACGGACGGGGGGTAATCGGCGATTACCCTGTCTTCCCGGCCTCTGCGCACAGTGATCGGCCGGCCCCTGCCCAACTCATCGGAACGCGAGATTCATGACCGTCAACGACGATGTCCTGCTTGTCCACGGCGGAACCCCGCTGGAGGGCGAGATCCGTGTCCGCGGTGCGAAGAACCTCGTACCGAAGGCCATGGTCGCCGCCCTGCTGGGCAGCGAGCCGAGCCGGCTGCGCAACGTTCCCGACATCCGTGACGTGCGGGTCGTGCGCGGTCTGCTCCAGCTGCACGGGGTGACGGTCCGTCCGGGCGAGGAGCCCGGCGAGCTGGTGCTCGACCCGACGCACGTCGAGAGCGCCAACGTGGCTGACATCGATGCCCACGCGGGCTCCAGCCGCATCCCGATCCTGTTCTGCGGTCCGCTGCTGCACCGCCTCGGCCACGCCTTCATCCCCGGCCTCGGCGGCTGCGACATCGGCGGCCGGCCCATCGACTTCCACTTCGACGTGCTGCGGCAGTTCGGCGCGACGATCGAGAAGCGCGAGGACGGCCAGTACCTGGAGGCCCCGCAGCGCCTGCGCGGCACCAAGATCCGGCTGCCCTACCCGTCCGTCGGCGCGACCGAGCAGGTGCTGCTGACGGCCGTCCTGGCGGAGGGCGTGACCGAGCTGTCCAACGCGGCCGTCGAGCCGGAGATCGAGGACCTCATCTGCGTACTGCAGAAGATGGGCGCGATCATCGCGATGGACACCGACCGCACGATCCGCATCACCGGTGTGGACAAGCTCGGCGGCTACACCCACCGCGCCCTGTCCGACCGGCTGGAGGCCGCGTCCTGGGCCTCGGCGGCGCTCGCGACCAACGGCAACATCTACGTCCGCGGCGCCCAGCAGCGCTCGATGATGACGTTCCTGAACACCTACCGGAAGGTGGGCGGTGCCTTCGAGATCGACGACGAGGGCATCCGCTTCTGGCACCCGGGCGGCCAGCTGAAGTCCATCGCGCTGGAGACGGACGTGCACCCCGGCTTCCAGACCGACTGGCAGCAGCCGCTGGTGGTGGCCCTGACCCAGGCCACGGGCCTGTCCATCATCCACGAGACGGTGTACGAGTCCCGGCTGGGCTTCACCTCCGCCCTGAACCAGATGGGCGCCCACATCCAGCTGTACCGCGAGTGCCTCGGCGGCTCCGACTGCCGCTTCGGCCAGCGCAACTTCCTGCACTCCGCGGTCGTCTCCGGACCGACCCGGCTCCAGGGCTCCGACCTGGTCATCCCCGACCTGCGCGGCGGCTTCTCGTACCTCATCGCGGCCCTCGCGGCCGAGGGCACCTCCCGGGTCCACGGCATCGACCTGATCAACCGGGGCTACGAGAACTTCATGGAGAAGCTCATGGAGCTCGGCGCGAAGGTGGAGCTGCCGGGCAAGGCGCTCGGCTAGGCGTTCGCACCCCGCAACGGCAAAGGGCGGCCCCTCCTCGACGGGAGGGGCCGCCCTTTCGGCGTCTTCGGCTGTGGTGCGCCCGTGGGGGCGCGGGGAACTGCGGGACCGGCCTCGGCCGGTCCGCAGCCGCCCCGCGGCGCTCGGCCGGGGCCGCGGCCACAGCGGAGCGCCTGCGCCTACTTGCCCTTGGCGGCTTCCTTGAGCTTGGAGCCCGCGGTGACCTTGACGCTGTAGCCGGCGGGGATGTTGATGGGCTCGCCGGTCTGCGGGTTGCGCGCGGTACGAGCGGCACGGTGGGTGCGCTCGAAGGTCAGGAAGCCGGGGATGGTGACCTTCTCGTCGCCCTTGGCGACGATCTCGCCGACGGTCTCGGCGAACGCGGCCAGCACGGCGTCGGCGTCCTTGCGGGTCACCTCGGCACGGTCGGCCAGCGCGGCCACCAGCTCACTGCGGTTCATGTTGTTACTCCCGTGTTTTCTTGCCGTTGGGGTGTGCCACGCGGCGGAGCCGCCCGAGGCACTGCGATGCCGATGCGCTCGCGCCCAGGGACGCATCCTGCCCCTACCAGCGGCGCGAAAGCCAATCCGGCACCCGTAGGAGTCGTGAGAACACCCTGGGGAGTCACACGAAAAGCGCCTGCTCGGCCGTCACCCTAGAGTGCGCCCGGCATCGAGAGGTTCCACGACGCGCCGGTGCGGGGGCCGCCGTGGTGATCCTCACAGCCCCTGCACAGTACGGCACGACGTGCTCAGACCGTCGCTCCGGCCGCCTTCGCGGCCTCGCGGACGGCACCGGCCACGGCGCCCGCGACCTTGTCGTTGAAGACGCTCGGGACGATGTAGTTGGGGTTCAGCTCGTCCTCGGTGACCACGTCGGCGAGGGCCTTGGCGGCGGCGAGCATCATCTCCGTGTTGACGGTGCGGGACTGGGCGTCCAGCAGGCCGCGGAAGACACCCGGGAAGACGAGCACGTTGTTGATCTGGTTCGGGAAGTCCGAGCGGCCGGTGGCCACGACGGCCGCCGTCTGGCGGGCGATCGCGGGGTCGACCTCCGGGTCGGGGTTCGCGAGCGCGAACACGATGGCTCCGTCGGCCATGGCGGCCACGTCGTCGCCGTCGAGGACGTTCGGGGCGGAGACGCCGATGAAGACGTCGGCGTCGCGCACGGCCTCCTTCAGGGTGCCGGTGAGGCCCTCGGGGTTGGTGTTGTCGGCGATCCAGCGCAGCGGCGAGTCGGCCGGGGCGTCCACCAGGTCGGCGCGGCCGGCGTGCACGACACCGTGGATGTCGGCGACGACGGCGTTCTTCGCGCCCGCCGCGAGGAGCAGCTTCAGGATGGCCGTGCCGGCGGCGCCGGCACCGGACATCACGACCCGGATGTTCTCGATGGCCTTGTCCGTCACCCGCAGGGCGTTGGTCAGGGCGGCGAGGACGACGATGGCCGTGCCGTGCTGGTCGTCGTGGAAGACGGGGATGTCGAGGGCCTCGCGCAGCCGGGCCTCGATCTCGAAGCAGCGCGGGGCGGAGATGTCCTCGAGGTTGATGCCGGCGAACCCGGGGGCGATCGCCTTGACGATCTCCACGATCGCGTCGGTGTCCTGGGTGTCCAGGCAGATCGGCCAGGCGTCGATGCCGGCGAAGCGCTTGAAGAGGGCCGCCTTGCCCTCCATGACGGGCAGCGCGGCCTTGGGGCCGATGTTGCCGAGGCCGAGCACGGCGGAGCCGTCCGTCACGACCGCAACGGAGTTGCGCTTGATGGTGAGGCGGCGGGCGTCCTCGGGGTTCTGGGCGATGGCCATGCAGACGCGCGCCACCCCGGGCGTGTAGACCATGGACAGGTCGTCACGGTTGCGGATGGGGTGCTTCGACGCCATCTCGATCTTGCCGCCGAGGTGCATGAGGAACGTACGGTCGGAGACCTTGCCCAGGGTGACGCCCTCGATGCCACGGAGCTTCTCGACGATCTCGTCGGCGTGCGCGGTCGAGGAGGCCGCGATGGTGACGTCGATGCGGAGCTTCTCGTGGCCGGACGCGGTGACGTCGAGGCCGGTCACCGAGCCTCCGGAGGACTCCACGGCGGTGGTGAGCTGCGAGACGGCGGTTCCGCTCGCGGGCACCTCCAGCCGGATGGTCATCGAGTAGGAGACGCTGGGCGCCGTTGCCATGGCCGACTTCCTCTGCTTTCACCGTGTCGCGAGTTGTGCCGTCCGATCGTCGCACCTACCGCTCAGTACGCGGTAGTCGCCCTGGGTTGCGGACGTTTTGTTCACACAGGGCTTCCGATGGGACGGCTGGTTTCGGAAAACGACTTCCACCATACGAGAATCGATCAGTCCGTGCCAGGGGGTCGGGACACAAAGCGAGAGGCCCACGTCACACGGACGTGGGCCTCTCGCACAGTCAATGACACCGACCCGCCATGCTCGCCTCGCGGCAAGTGGTCCCTCTGAGGGACGAAGGTTGGGCCCGGGGGCTTGGATCGGGCCGGTGCCACGTCAAGGCTAACAAACGGATGCCCGGGGCCATTCCTTCTGCGCCGAGTTCACAGGAATCAGTCCCTGAGCAGGTCGGGCACGCCGGTCCCGTCCGGCTCGTCCCGCTCCCCCGACACCACCGTCAGCTGCTGGGTGGCCCGGGTCAGCGCCACGTACAGCACGCGCAGCCCGGCCGGGGACTCGTCGGCGATCTCGGCGGGCGAGACGACGACCGTGGCGTCGTACTCCAGGCCCTTGGCCTCCAGGCTGCCGAGCGCCACGACCCGGTCGCCGAGCCCGGCCAGCCAGCGGCGGGCCTCCTCGCGCCGGTTCATCGCGACGACCACGCCGATCGTGCCGTCCACGGCCGCGAGCAGCCGCTCGGCCTCGGCCCGCACGGTCCGCTGGAGGGACTCGCGCACGACGGTGAAGCGCGGCTCGACCCCGGTGGACCGTACGGCCGACGGCGCCTCGGAGCCGGGCATGGCGAGCGCGAGGACCCTCGCGGCCAGCTCGGCGATCTCGGCGGGGTTGCGGTAGTTCACGGTGAGCTGGAAGCGGCGCCGGGGACGGGTGCCGAGGGCCTCGTCGCGGGCCTCGGCCGCCTCGTCCGGGTCGGACCAGGAGGACTGGGCCGGGTCGCCGACGACCGTCCAGGTGGCGTGCCGTCCGCGGCGGCCGACCATGCGCCACTGCATCGGGGTGAGGTCCTGCGCCTCGTCCACGATGACGTGCGCGTACTCGGTGCGCTCCTGCGCGAGGCGCTCGGCGCGCTCCCGCTGCGACTCCTCGCGTACCGGCATCAGCTCCTCCAGGCCGGTGAGCTGGTCCAACGGGTCGAATTCGCGCTTCTTGCGGGGGCGGGCCGGGGCGCCGAGGATCGCCTGGAGCTCGTCCAGCATGGCGATGTCGTGCACCGAGTGGCCGTCCCGCTTCAGGGCGCGGGCGACCTTGCGGACCTCGCCGGGGTTGAGGATGCGGCGGGCCCAGCGGCCGAGCCGCTTCTCGTCCGCCATGGCGGAGAGCACCGCCCTGGGGGTCAGCTCGGGCCACCAGGCGTCGAGGAACGCGATGAAGGAGTCCTCGGTCGTGACGTCCTCGTCGAAGGAGGAACGCAGTTCGGCGGCGAGCTCCGGGTCGGTGTGCCGGCCGGCGGCGCCGGATCTCGCCCACAGGGCGTCCAGCAGCAGCTTGCGGGCGCGCGGGCGGAGCAGGTTGACCGGTGCGGTGCCGCCGAGGGCGTTGCGGCGGATGCGTTCCAGCTCACCGGCCTCCAGTTCGAGGCGGCGGTTGAAGGCGACGACCCTGAGCCGGGCCGGCGGGCCGCTCGGGGGCGCGGTCCCGGTCTCGGCCTCGGTGTCGTCGTCGAGGGCGAGCTGCCCGGCCGGCGCGCCGCCGCCGGGGCCCAGTTCCAGGGCGCCGCGGGCCGCCTTGCGCAGCACCTTCAGCATCCGGTACGAGCCCTTGGCGCGGGCCACGGACGGGGAGTCGTAAAGGGTGGCCTCCGCGCCGTCGACCAGGGAGCCGATCGCGCGGATCGCGACCTGGCCCTCCTCGCCGAGCGAGGGCAGCACGCCCTCGGTGTAGGCGACGAGCAGCGGGGTCGGGGAGACGATCAGGATGCCTCCCGCGTACCGTCTGCGGTCCTGGTAGAGCAGGTAGGCCGCGCGGTGCAGGGCGACCGCGGTCTTGCCGGTGCCGGGGCCGCCCTCCACGTAGGTGACGGAGGCGGCGGGGGCGCGGATGACCAGGTCCTGCTCCGCCTGGATGGACGAGACGATGTCCCGCATGGTGTGGCTGCGGGCCTGGCCGAGGGCGGCCATGAGGGCGCCGTCGCCGATCGCGGGCAGGGTGCGGCCGTCGAGGCGGGCGGTCAGCTCGGGGCGCATCAGGTCGTCCTCGACCCCGAGGACCCGGCGGCCCTTGGAGCGGATGACCCGGCGCCTGACGACCCGGCCGGGGTCGACGGGCGTGGCCCGGTAGAAGGGCGCGGCGGCGGGCGCCCGCCAGTCGATGACCAGCGGGGAGTAGTCCTGGTCGAGGACGCCGATGCGGCCGATGTGCAGGGTCTCGGCGATGTCGGCGGTGTTGTCCGGCCGCACGGCGCCCTCGGCCGGCTCCACCGCCGTGTACGCGCCGTCGGGGCCCTTCTTGCCGTCCTTGCCGAGCAGCAGGTCGATACGGCCGAAGAGGAAGTCCTCGAACTCGTTGTTGAGCCGGTTCAGGTGGATGCCGGCCCGGAAGACCTGCGCGTCCCGCTCGGCCAGCGCGCCCGGGGTGCCCACCTGGCCGCGCTTGGCCGCGTCGTGCATCAGGAACTCGGCTTCGTGGATCTTCTCCTCGAGCCGCCGGTACACCCGGTCCAGGTGTTCCTGTTCGACGCTGATCTCCCGGTCACGGACGGAGTCTTCGCCGTGTACCGGGCCGACCGCGGACTGCTGAACCTGAGCGGCCACCGGGCCCCCTTCTGACGTGCTGGGCAGCCGTCAACCGTACGCGAAGGGGACCCGACAAAGCTACGCCGTCTACGCGTCCACCTGGACGAGCTTCTTGCCCTCGAAGGTGACGACCTCGAAGTGGTCGATCTCGTTCGGCTGGAAGGCCGCGGCCCCGCCGATGTAGAGCGGCTTCTTGGACTCCGGTGTCTTGCCGTCCTCGATGCCGTAGCCCCAGTTCGGCACGGACCACGACGACATCGTGACGCGCTGGCCGTTCTTGGCGACGAGGACCAGGGAGCACTTGAGCGGGCCCTTGACGTTCTTCAGCTCCAGGACCGCCTGGGTGCCCCAGGCCTTCTGCGCCATGCCGACGGTGGCGCTGACGTGGGTCGACGGGTCGGTGCCCGACGCCTTGTCGGCCATCGTCCGGAACTGGTCCTGGGCCGGGGAGGCGGTGACCTGCCCACCGCTGTCCGAGCCGCTGTTCACCGCCACCGCGGCGAGCGGGCCGGCGATGATCAGCGCGGCCGCCGCGGCGATCATGTAGAAGCTGCGCCGGCGCTTCTGGGCGCGGTGCTCGGAGACCTCGTCGACCAGCTTCTCCACCAGCCGGGGGCTGGGCTTCGCCGACAGCGACTCGCCGATCGCCGGGGTGCTGCCGGAGCCCGGCAGGTCCGCGAGGGCGGCCAGCATCGGCTCCATCCCGGCCAGTTCGTCCAGCTGCTGGGCGCACCACTCGCACCCGGCGAGATGGGTCTCGAAAGCGGTTGCCTCGGCGTCGTCGAGAATCCCGAGGGCGTAGGCACCGACGGTCTCGTGCTCGCTCGGCACCGAAGATCCCTGGCTGGGGTTCATGGGTCCAGAAATACCCGGACCACCCGGTCCGAATCCTTGCATTCCCCCGTATCCGCTGCTCATCACGCCGTCACCCCCCGCTCCTCCAGTGCCAGCTTCATCGACCGCAGGGCGTAGAACACCCGGGAGCGGACGGTGCCACTCGGAATGCCCAGCGTCTCGGCCGCCTCGTTGACGGTACGCCCCTTGAAGTACGTCTCGACGAGGACCTCCCGGTGGGCCGGGGTCAGGTCGTCGAGCGCGTCCGACAGCGTCATCAGCCACAGCGCCTTGTCGATCTCGTCCTCCGCGGGGATGACCTCCAGCGGCGACGGATCGACCTCCTGCGGCCGGGCCTGCCGGCTGCGGTGGCCGTCGATGACGATGCGACGCGCGACCGTCACCAGCCAGGGGCGTACCGATCCGGTCGCCCGATTGAGCTGACCGGCGTTCTTCCAGGCACGGATGAGCGTTTCCTGTACGACGTCCTCGGCGCGCTGCCGATCACCGGCGACCAGCCGGAGGACATACGCGAGCAGAGGTCCGGCGTGCTCCCGGTACAGGGCACGCATCAGCTCCTCGTCAGGTTCCGAGGGCATTGAGGACATGCGATGTCGGGCCCTCGATCCACGTTCATTGGCCACGGCCGCATCCTTGCGCACGCCCACCTCCGGTGTCCGGGGGTTCCCCCAGTCGGTCGCTCGCCCACCCGTACGGAAGGAAGGGGCGGGGCGTTCAAACCGGAGTGACAGATTTCTCGGGGGTGACGTGACGAGGGGGACATGGGTGCACATTCCCACCGCGTGATCTTTGCATTTCCGACACATCGTCGGAGGTCCCGTGAGCTACCCGTGTAGACACCAACAAAAACGTGGTGTAACCGAAATCACTTGCGACAGGGGCCCTTCGAGCCCCTCAGGCGCGGGCCAGCGCGGCCCGGCGCCGGTGCCGGGCGACCCGTTCGCGGTTGCCGCAGACCTCGCTGGAGCACCAGCGCCGGCGCCGCCCGCGGGAGGTGTCCAGGTACACGAGCGGGCAGTTGTCGCCCTCGCACTCGCGTACGGCGGCCCGCGCGACGGGATCGGTGAGCAGCTCGACCGCGTCCCGGGCGACCACCGCGAGCAGGGCCGCGCACTTGGGCGGACCGGCCAGCTCGCGGACCAGCGTGCCGTCGGCGCCGCGCACCGCGCGCGGGGCGGGCGGCGCGGCGCGGGCGGTCTCGTTGACCCGGGCGAGCGCACTCTCGTACGTCCGCGGGTCGGCCGTGCACGGGATGCGCACCAACTGCCCGATCACTCCGCGCAGTTCACGGAAGCCCACCAGCCAGGAGGCGTCCGCGTGGGCCAGCGGTGTGCCCGGGGGCACCAGGGCGGCGCCGGTGATCCAGACGCGCAACGGACCGACGGCGTCCAGCCGTTCGGCCGGGTGCGCGGTCGCGAGGAGATCCAGACAGATCCGCCCGGCGTCGAACCGCGGCTCGTTCGGGGGCGTGGCCGTACCCAGTGCCATGTGCCTGTCACCGCCTAGGACAGGGGGAACCGTTCCGTCGCACCTCTCACAGTGCCCGCCCGGGCACGTCTGAGGAACCCCCCGTACCGCCGCCGGTACGCGGGCGGCCGCGGGCGGGGCTGGACGCCCGCGTATGCGGCTGCGCGCCTCGGCCATGTCCCCGGCGGGACCGGGCGGGTTGGCTGGAGGACATGACGCATCCGAGACAGACACCGCGGCCGGCACGGGCCGGCCGGACCGTGCTGGGCGCCGCCACCGTCGCCATGGGGCTGATCGCCGGGGTCTTCTACGCCTTCGCCTGCGCGGTGATGCCCGCGCTGGCCCGTGCGGACGACCGGACGTACGTGGCCGTCATGCGCGACATCAACGACGTGATCCAGAACCCGGTGTTCTTCCTGAGCTTCCTGGGGGCGCTGGTGCTGACGGCGGTCTCGGCGTGGCAGCTGCGCGGCTCGGCGGGCGGCCGCTGGGCGGGGGCGGCCCTGGTGGCGTACACGCTGGCGTTCCTCGTCACCGTGGCGTTCAGCGTCCCGCTGAACGACGCGCTGGCGGGCGGAGGCACCCCGGCCTCGCTCCGCGAGCACTTCGAGGGTCCGTGGGTGGCGTGGAACGTCGTCCGGACGGTGCTGTCGACGGTGGCGCTGGGCTGCCTGGCCCGGGCGCTGCTGCGCATGGGCGCCGCCGCCCCGGCCGGCGGGCGGAGGCACCCCGCGCCGGACGCCGCGGCCCCCTCCGGCCCGCTCCCCTCGCACGCCCCTGGCCGTCCGCGCACCTCGCGCCAGACGCCCCCGTCTCCGCGCTAGTCGTCCGCGTACTTCGCGTCCGCGGCCGGGTCCAGCGCCAGCCGGTACCCGCGCTTGACCACGGTCTGGATCAGCTTCGGCGTCCCCAGGGCGCCGCGGAGCCGGGCCATGGCGGTCTCCACCGCGTGCTCGTCGCGCCCGGCGCCCGGCAGCGCCCGCAGCAGCTCCGCCCGGGGCACCACCCAGCCCGGCCGCCGGGCCAGCGTCCGCAGCAGCGACATCCCGGCCGGCGGCACCGGCTTCAGCTCCCCGTCCACCACCACCGCGTGCCCCCGGATCTCCACCCGGTGCCCGGCGACCGGCAACGCGCGTGCCCGGGAGGGCAGTTCCTGGCACAGCAGCTGCACGAGCGGCCCGAGCCGGAACCGCTCCGGCTGCACCGTGTCCACCCCGCGCGCCTGGAGGGGCACGGCCGTGACCGGGCCGACGCAGGCCGCCAGCACGTCGTGGCCGAGGGCCGCGAGCAGGTCACCGGTCAGGCCCCGCTCCTCCGCCCGCGTGAGCAGGGAGACCGCGGCCGGCGCGCTGGTGAAGGTGAGGGCGTCGAGTCCGCGGGAGACGGCCGCGTCCAGCAGCCGGTCGAGCGGGCCGACGTCCTCCGGCGGCAGCCAGCGGTACACCGGCACCGGCACGACCTCCGCTCCCCCGGCCCGGAGCGCCTCCACGAACCCGGGCAGCGGCTCGCCGTGCAGCTGCACGGCGACGCGGCGTCCGTCGACGCCCTCCTCCAGGAGCCGGTCGAGCACCTCGGCCATGGACTCCGACGACGGCGACCACTCCTCCGTCAGCCCGGCCGCCCGGATCGCCCCCTTCACCTTGGGGCCGCGGGCCAGCAGCTCGGCCCCCCGCAGCCGGCCCAGCAGCTCCTCGCCGAGACCCCAGCCGTCGGCGGCCTCGACCCAGCCGCGGAAACCGATCGCGGTGGTGGCCACGACGACGTCCGGCACCTCATCGAGAATGTCCTTGGTGGCGGCGAGGAGTTCACCGTCGTCGGCGAGCGGCACGATCCGCAGGGCGGGCGCGTGCAGCACGGCGGCGCCGCGCCGCTGGAGCAGGGCGCCCAGTTCGTCGGCCCGGCGTGCCGCGGTGACCCCCACGGTGAAACCCGCGAGGGGACCGTGCTGCTGCTCTTCGTCGTCCATGACTCTCCTAGCTGACCGGCACGCCGACCGAGCCTGTCAACAGCTCGTGACAGGCTCGGTTCGGCTCGATGTCACCGGTGTTACGTCACACCTCGGCATAGCTGAGCTGGTCCTTCGTCTCCGGCGCGGCCACCGTGGCCGGAACCCGCCCGGCCGGGCGGCGAAGGTATACGGCCCAGGTGACCGCGAAGCAGACGCCGTAGAAGGCGAGGAACACGGCGAACGCGCCGGTGCCGGAGCCGTAGGACAGGTAGGACTGCCGGAAGGCGAGGTTGATGCCGACGCCGCCCAGCGCGCCCACCGCCCCGATGAGCCCCATCGCGGCACCCGACAGCCGTCGCGCGTGACCGACGGCCTCCTCGCCCGTCAGCCCCCGGGCGAGCGCCTTGGCCTGGAAGATGCCGGGGATCATCTTGTACGTCGACCCGTTGCCGAGCCCGCTGAGCACGAACAGGACCACGAAGACGGGCACGAACACCGCCAGCGACTTCTGCATGCCGGCGACGAGGAGGACGGCGGTGGCGGCGGCCATGCCGACATAGTTCCACAGGGTGATCCGGGCACCGCCGAACCGGTCGGCGAGCCGTCCGCCCACGGGCCGGACGAGGGAGCCGAGCAGCGGGCCGACGAAGGTGAGGTAGGCGGCCTGCAGCGGGGTGCGCCCGAACTGGTTGGTCAGCACCTGCCCGAAGGCGAAGCTGTACCCGATGAAGGACCCGAACGTCCCGACGTAGAGGAAGGCCATGATCCACGTGTGGGCGTCCCGGACCGCGTCCCGGGCCGCGCCGGTGTCGTTGCGCACGGACGCCAGGTTGTCCATGAACAGCGCGGCGAGGACGGCCGCGACGACGATCAGCGGGATGTAGATCCCGAGCAGGACGCGCGGGCCGCCGCTCGCGCCGATGACCGCGAGCGCGACGAGCTGGACGACGGGCACGCCGATGTTGCCGCCGCCCGCGTTGAGACCGAGCGCCCACCCTTTCTTCCGCAGCGGGAAGAACGCGTTGATGTTGGTCATGGAGGAGGCGAAGTTGCCGCCGCCGATGCCGGCCAGCAGTCCCACGAGCAGGAACGTGGTGAACGAGGTCCCCGGCTCCATCACCGCGAACGCGGCGACCGTGGGCACGAGGAGCAGTGCCGCCGAGACGACCGTCCAGTTGCGGCCGCCGAAGAGCGCCACGGCGAAGGTGTACGGCACCCGGACGACGGCACCGACCAGGGTGACCACCGAGGTCAGCAGGAACTTGTCGGCCGGGCTCAGTCCGTACTCCGGGCCCATGAACAGCACCAGCACGGACCACATCGTCCAGACCGAGAACCCGATGTGCTCGCACAGGACGGAGTAGAACAGGTTCCGCCGGGCGGTCCTCTCGCCCCGCTCCTTCCAGAAGGCCTCGTCCTCCGGATCCCAGTGCTCGATCCAGCGGCCCCTCCTGCTCGCGGCGGGGGCTGTGCTCGGGGCTGTCATGACGCCTCCACGGTGTTTCGGGGCCGGATGCCGGTGACTGGCTGGTCCCGAAGGTAGGGAAGGCGCGTTTCCTGCCTGTGGCGACGGGTGAAGGGAAGGGAACGTTGCTCTCACGCGGGCGGAGCGCGGCCGGTGAGGGCCGCGCTCGCGCCGCGGGGCCGCCGGTCAGGCCGCCTTGCGCCGGCCCCCGCCCCGCTTCGCCCCGTTCGGCCACAGGCGCGGGCCGCGCTTGGCCGCGATGTCCTCGATCCAGCCGAAGGCCAGGACGGTCAGGCCGATCAGCGGCCAGACCAGGAAGAACATCCAGATCATGTAGGTGGTGTCGAGGGCCGCCACCGCACGGTCGCTCTGCATGAACGGCAGGTTGTAGGCCTGGTCGATGATCGGCACCGTGGCCATGATCAGCATGTTGTGCCACAGGTAGATCGTGACGGCACGGTTGTTGGAGAGCGTGACCAGCTTGTCCCAGCGGGCCAGCCGGCCGGGCAGTTCCTGCCAGGACGGGGAGTACTGCAGGAGGATCACCACGAACCCGAACGACCACAGGGCCTGGGCCAGCGGGATGTCGTTGAGGTCCCAGCCGTCGGGGCCCAGGTGGCCGGAGGCCCACCACAGGCCGAAGGCCATCAGCAGCGCCGAGACGGAGACCGCGACGTAGCGGGGGATCCTCGCCAGCAGACCGTCGTGGTGGGCGAAGCCCAGGACCCAGCAGCCGCCGTAGACGGCGAAGTCCGTGACCGCGTTGCCGGTCTCGCCGGGGATCGTGACGACGCCCGTGCCGACGATCGCCGTGAGCATCAGCGGGGCGCACACGGTCGGCCAGGGGAAGCGGCGGAACGCCCGGAGCAGCAGGGGCGAGGCCACCACGAACACGAGGTAGGCGCGCAGGTACCAGAGCGGACCGGCCGCCTGTACCGCCCAGGTGTCCTCCAGCAGGCCCGACTTGGAGCCGATGTGCCAGGGGAACGGCGGTGCGCCGAACGGGATGACGTAGTCGACGAGCTTGATCAGGCCCCAGGTGCCGCCGTTGTCCGGGTCCTTCACCGGGTTCCAGCCGCCCGCGAACATCAGCGTCAGCGCGACGACGCTGAACGCCCACAGGGGCGGCAGCAGCCGGCGCACCCTGCTCTTGACCACACCGGCCGCGGGTCGGTTCAGGGACCGTGCCATCAGCGAGCCCGCGAGCGCGAACATCACGCCCATGGAGGGGAACAGGACCGTCAGCCAGGCCCAGCCGAACAGGTGGTAGACGACCACGCGGACCAGCGCGATCGAGCGCAGGAGGTCCAGGTAGCGGTCACGGCCCGGCTTCTTCGGCGCGGGCGCCGGATCGGGCGCCTGAGCGCCCTGCGCGTCCGGGACGCCCGGCGGGTCCGTGACGCCCCGGGGAGCCGGGGCGGGCTCGACGGTGCGCTGCTGCGGGAAGCCGTACGACGGCGTCGACTCCGGCGTTCCGGTCGTGTATCCGTGGGTCATGCCACGGGCCTCCGATCACTGCTGCTCCGGCGTCTGCGCTGGGTCGGCACCGGCCCGCCGGGGGCCTCGACGACACCCGTGCGCCGGAGCTTCTGCCAGCGCAGCCGGCCGCCGGTGAGCGCCGTGATCCAGGACTGGAGCAGCACGACGTACATGAGTTGGCGGTAGAGGATCTGCTGCAGGGGCAGCGAGATGAGGTGGGTCATGCGCTCCTTGTCCAGGCGGAACGCGTAGGCCGCGCAGAACGCCTGGATCGCGAGGACGCCCAGCCAGGCGACGATCGTCTTCTGGGTCGGGCCGAAGACCACGCCGTAGAGCAGGAACACGTCGATCAGCGGCGCCAGGAGCGGGGCCAGCACCATGAACAGGGAGACCAGCGGCAGGCCCACCCGGCCGAAGCGGCCCGACGGACCCCGGTCCACCAGGGCCCGGCGGTGCTTCCAGATCGCCTGCATGGTGCCGTAGGACCAGCGGTAGCGCTGGGACCACAGCTGCTGCACGGACTCGGGGGCCTCGGTCCACGCGCGCGCGTTCTCGGCGTAGACGACCCGCCAGCCGTCGCGGTGGAGGGCCATCGTGATGTCGGTGTCCTCGGCGAGCGTGTCGTCGCTCATGCCGCCCACGCGCTGGAGGGCGGACCGGCGGAACGCCCCGACCGCGCCCGGGATCGTCGGCATGCAGCGCAGGACGTCGTACATCCGGCGGTCCAGGTTGAAGCCCATCACGTACTCGATGTGCTGCCAGGCGCCGATGAGCGAGTCGCGGTTGCCGACCTTGGCGTTGCCGGCGACGGCGCCGACGCGCGGGTCGCCGAAGGGCTGGACGAGTTCGCGGACCGTCGACGGCTCGAAGACGGTGTCGCCGTCCATCATCACGACCAGGTCGTACCGGGCGTTCGCCAGGCCCCGGTTGAGGGCGGCGGGCTTGCCCGCGTTCAGCTGGCGCACGACCCGCACGTTGGGCAGGCCCATCGCCTCGACGATCCGCGCGGTGCCGTCCGTGGATCCGTCGTCGACGACGACGACCTCGATCGGATGCTCGCTCGCCATGAGGGAACGCACCGTGTTCTCGATGCACTTGGCCTCGTTGTACGCGGGCACCAGCACCGACACCGGCTCGGTCACCGCCGGTCCCCAGCCGAAGCCCTTGCGGCGCACCCGGCGGGCGTGGGCGGCGGAGAGCAGCAGCATCAGCACGAACCGCGAGATGACGAGGAAGCCGATCACGGCGAGGCCGACGACCATCACGGACGTGATGCCGTCCGCGGCGGAGACCAGGAAGATCCAGGCCTTGCCCTTCCACAGGTCGAGCCCGGACACCCGGGTGAGCGCGCTGTCGGCGCCGAGGGCCTCGGTGAGGTTGTCGAACCGGTAGCCCTGCTGCTGGAGCGTGGGCAGGAACCTGTCCAGGGCCTGCACGGTCTGGTGCCGGTCGCCGCCGGAGTCGTGCATCAGGACGATCGCGCCCTTGCCGCCGTGCGGGGTGGCCCGGCGGATGATCTCGTCGACGCCCGGCTTCTTCCAGTCCTCGCTGTCGGTGTTGTTGACGACCGTGATGTAGCCGCGGGTGCCGATGTACTCGGTGACCGGCCAGGACTTGTCGTCCATGGCGTCGGCGAAGGAGGAGTACGGCGGCCGGAACAGCGAGGTGCGCACGCCGGCGGCGCCGGTGATGGCGAGCTGGTTGGTGGACAGCTCCCAGTCGATGCGCTTCTTGCTCTGGTAGGACAGGTCGGGGTGGTTGAAGGTGTGCAGGCCGACCTCGTGGCCCTCGTCCACCATCCGCTTGACCAGCTCCGGGTAGCGGGAGGACATGGTGCCGGTCACGAAGAAGACGGCGTGCGCGTGGTGCTTCTTCAGCACGTCGAGGACCTTCGGGGTCCACTCGGGGTCGGGACCGTCGTCGAAGGTGAGGACGAGACGGTGGTCGGGGACGCCCAGGCTGGTGGTACGGCCGCTGCGGGTGTCGATGATCGGTCCGCCCTCGAGGATCTTCTCCGGCACCTTGTCGGTGGCGGCCTCGGGCTGGATGCGGTGGTCGGCCAGGATCTCGCTGTGGACGTAGCCGCGCAGCATCAGCATCGCCACGAGCGCGACGAGGAGCAGCAGCGGCAGCAGCAGGCGCATGGGCAGGCGTCGGCGCCGGGAGCCGTCACGGGCTTCTGATGGGGGACCGTGACGGCGGATACGGGATGCCATCAGAGGTTGTGCTCCGGGGACGGGAGGTTCGAGGAGCCGGCGGACAACGTTTCCGCCGCGACGGGTACGGGGGCCCGCGGGCCCTCGGCGACCGGCCGGTGGGTGAGTGCGCCGCCGAGGCCGCCGCCGCCGGAGTCCGCCGGCGCGGAGGGGTCGGCGGATTCGGTGGCCGGGCCGCTCGTGGCGGTCTCGGTGCTGTTCTCCGGGGTGGAGGGGGTGGCGCGGGGGACGAACTGTCCTTGCCGCCCGTGCCCTTGGTGGTCTGGTCGGCCGACGGGCGCGCGTCGGGCGAGCCGCCCCGGTCGACCACGTCGATGTCCTCGCCGCTGCCGGGCACCTGGGCGGTGGCGCCGGGCGCCGCGGTGGAGCCGCCGCTCGGCGACAGCGTCTCGTCGGGTGCGGCGCTTCCGGTGCCGGTGGCGGTGGCCGAGGGCCGGGCCGAGTCGGCGGGCGCCGGTGAGGTGCCGACCCGGCCGGCCGGAGCCTGCTCGTTCTGACCGGGCACCGGCAGCCACGGCGCGTCGGAGCTGCCGGACATCAGGGTGGCGACGATGACGACGGCGTAGACCGCGCAGGCGACGGCCACCAGCATGCCGATACGGCGGAAGCGGCGGCTGCGGCGGCCCGACTCGTCGACGAAGACCGGCCCGTCGGCGTCGGCACCGCGCGCGGCCCCGGCGGCCGGGCTCAGCTGTACGTCGCCGAGCTGCACGGCGTCGAGCTGGACCGTCACCTCGTGCGGATCGTGCGTGGCGTCGCCGGTCAGCCCGGCGGTGGCGCCGCCCGCCGGCGCGGACATCGAGTCGGCCGCGGTCGTCGTGGACTCGTCCCAGGGATCGCGGAGGGTGCCGGTGGTGCCGGTGGGCGTCCGCGGGCCGCGGGCGTCCGCGGGTGCGGCGCTCCAGCCGGCGGCCACCGGGCGCGGTGCGGAGCGCGCTGCCGGGGAGTGCCCGTGGCCGGCGGCCGCGGGCAGCACGGCGGTCCGTTCGGCTTCGGCGGCGGGCAGGACGGTGGTCCGATCGTCGTCGCGCGCCGGTGCACGGCGGAAGTCGGCCGGTCTCGGGACACCGCGGGGAGCGGTCCGCTGCGCGGGTGGGCGCGGCATCGCGACCGCCTCGCCGGCGTCGGTCAGGGCGGTGCGACCGCCCCGGCGTACGCCGTCGAACGATTCTCTGTCCGGAAAACGCCCCCCACTGGGAACGGCCCCGGACTCCGGGAAGGTCCCGTACGCCCGAAACGTTCCGCTCTCCGACGAGGCATGGGTGTCACCCCCCGTCACCGGCAGGTCCCGCGTCGCTGATGCGACTTCGGGCTGTTCCGGTTGGGCGTCTTCTCGCCACTCTTTCACGTGCGCACATCCCCCCACGGGACTGTTCCGGAGGCGCTCACGACCCGCGCACCCGTCGACCGAACCAGGCCCCCACCCAGCCCGAGCGCCCCCTTTACCACAATGTGCCCGGGCCATGAATGTAGCGCACGCGAGGGAGTCGTGTTCGCCACGTGTCACCTTTGGACGCTCATCACACCATCATCAGTGGCCGGAATCCATCCATCATCGGGCCGTCGCAGCCACTGTTCCGCCCCCGCGAGCTCGGCCGCCGCCCTGCGCAGCGCGTCCAGTCCCGGGTGGACCAGCCCCTTCCGCCAGACCAGGGAGACGGGCGAGAGCGGCACCGGATCGACGAGGGGCCGGCGGACCGTTCCGGGCATGGCCGGAAAGTCCACCACGGCCAGTACCGGGTTGCGGGTCTTGGCCATGATCCGCACGAACTCCTCGTCCCCGACGGCCAGCGGAAGGGGTGAGGCGAGCCGGATGCCGTGTCCCTCGAAGAGGTGACGGGCCAGATCGGTCCACTCGCGGGTGCGCGGGTTCCCGGCACCGGCGTACACCTCCTCCCCGGCGAGCGCGGCGACCGGCACCCGGGGCAGGTCCGCGAGCGGATGCTCCTCGGGCAGGACGACGGCCATCGGCTCGTAGCGCACCGGCTGCTGCTCGAGACCGGACCGCAGAGCCGGTTCCAGGCCCGCCCAGCGACCGAAGGAGGCGTCCAGTCGGCCCGCCAGCAGTTCGGCGGCCGCTCCGGTGAGGCCGCTCTCGTAACGGGCCATCAGTTCGCAGTCCGGGGCGAGTTCGCGGGCCCGGTGCAGCACGCGGCGGCCGGTGGCCAGACCCGGCGAGTTGAGGTCCACGAGCAGCGGGCGGGCCTGCCCGAACGCGGCGAGCAGGTCGTCCTGGGCGGCGAGGACCCGCCGCGCGTGCGGCAGCAGCCGCTCGCCGTCGGCGGTCGGGGTCACCTGCCGGGTGGTCCGCACGAACAGCTCCACGCCCAGCTCCCGCTCCAGCCGCCGTACGTCCCGGCTGAGTGCCTGCTGGGCGACGTAGAGGCGGGCGGCGGCCCGGGTGAAGTGGAGTTCCTCGGCGACGGCGACGAAGGCGCGCAGCAGGCGGGGGTCTATGTGGGCGGGCGCGGACATGGCGGCGAACTTACAACACGGGTGCGTCAATCGGCGCCGAGAAGGTGTTGGACCGGGTGATCCACCGCGGGTGACCGTGGAGCCATGCCGCAACAGACCACCGAGGCCGGGCGGACACCGGCCGCAGCACCTCCGGCAGCCGGCTACCGCCGCCTGTTCTCCCTTCCGGGCACCCGCGCCTTCACCAGCGGCAACCTCCTCGCCCGGCTTCCGATGGGCATGTTCTCCGTGAGCGCCGTCGTGATGATCGCCGGGTCCCGGGGCTCGTACGCGCTCGCCGGTGCCGTCACCGCCACGGGTCTCGGCGCTACCGCGGTGGCCGGCCCCTGGATCGCCCGGCGCGTCGACCGGCACGGGCAGGCGCGGGTGGCCGTGCCGGCCACGCTCGTCGCCGTGCTCGGCAGCCTGGCGCTGCTGCTGTGCGTGCGCTACGGCGCTCCCGACTGGACGCTGTTCGCCGCCTACGCGGCCACGGCCGCGACCCCCAACACCGGTGGTCTCTCCCGCGCCCGGTGGGCGCACCTGCTCCGGGACGACCCGGACGCGCTGCACACCGCCAACTCCTTCGAGCAGGCCGCCGACGAACTGTGCTTCATGCTGGGGCCGGTCCTCGCGTCCTTCCTGACCGGCACGTTCTTCCCGGAGGCGGGCACGCTCGCCGGTGCGGTGCTGCTGCTGACCGGCATGCTGCTCTTCACCGCCCAGCGGGCGACCGAGCCGCCGCCCCTGGCCCGCTCGAAGGCGCCGTCACCGCTGCGCACTCCCGGCATCCCGCCGCTGCTGGCCTGCTTCACGGCCACGGGCGCGGTGTTCGGCTCGATGGAGGTCGTCACGATCGCCTACGCCGACGCGCAGGGGCACCGGGCCGCGGCGGGCGCGGTGCTCGCCCTCCAGGCGGCGGGTTCGTGCGCGGCGGGCCTGGTGTACGGGGCGGTGAAGCCGGCCGGGCTGGGCCTGACCCGGTGTCTGGCGGCGATGGCCGTGCTGATGACCTTGCCGTGGCTGTCCGCGACGCTGGCCGGTTCCCTGCCGGTGCTGGCCGGGTCGCTGCTGGTGGCGGGGATGGCGACCGCGCCGACCATGGTGACGGCGATGACGCTGGTGCAGGGGCGCACTCCGCCGGACCGGCTCAACGAGGGCATGAGCCTGGTGGTGACCGGGCTGCTCGCCGGTGTGGCCGGTGGTTCGGCGCTGGGCGGCTGGGCGGCCGAACACCTCTCCCCCGCGGCCGCGTTCCTGGTCCCGGCCGCCGCGGCCTGCCTCGCCCTGCTCATCGACTCGGCGGCCCGCGGCGCACGTTCACTGCGCCGGACCCCCTGAAGCCGGGCCCCGGCGAGGAGCGGGGCCCCTGGTGCCGAGGGTCAGGCCGCCGGGGCCGCGGCGATGCGGGCGGTGATCCGGCGGAGCCTCAGCATGGTGCGGACGGTGCGGATGCGCCAGGCGGTGAAGGCGAGGATGACGGCGCCGGTGAGGGCGGGCCACTTCCAGCGGCCGGCGGAGTCCGGGAGAGCGGTGTGGGCGGCCGGGCCGTCGACGAGGGCGGCCACGGTGGTGTCGGGGAGCTTGTCGAGGATGCCGTCGAGTGCGACGTCCTCGATACGCACGCTGTGGTCGTCGGACTCGAAGCGGCCGGCGCACGCCCAGCCGTCCTCCCAGAGGTCGTCCCAGTCGCCGGTGGCCCGCTCGCAGCTCGTGACGCGGACGGTGCCGGCCGTGCCGGTGACCTCGCGGAACCCGTGGATGGAGCCCATGACGGCGAGGAACAGCCCGAAGACCAGCCCGACGACGGCGAGGCTGATCTCGCGCGGCAGCGGCGGCAGGAGGCGGAGCAGGAACATGACAAGCCTCTACGTGCGGAAGAAAAGGGCGAAGGAAGGAGACGTGCACGCGGATCATGCCATGAACATGAAGAAGTGGGGCAGCCTTTTCCGGCGTCCGGCGCCACCCATGACGAAGGCCCCGCCGCCCGGAGGCGACGGGGCCTTCGCCCACATGGGTTGAGGAGGCTCGCGAGCCTCCCCGATCGTGGAGATGGCGGGAATCGAACCCGCGTCCACCGGTGCGGAAACAGGGCTTCTCCGTGCGCAGTTCGCTGTGCTTTTCTCAGCCCCGGCGATCACGCGAACAAGTCGCCGACGGGCTCAGTCACTGTTTGATTTCCCTCTTCACCCCGTGACCGGGATCAAGGTTTAGTCCCCTAGCTGATGCCAGGATCCGGGTCGGGAACAGCCCCGGGCTGACACTTCGCAAGTCGCTACTTAGGCAGCGAGGGCGAAGGAATCGCGCTTGGTGTTGGCGATTATTTGTTTCGGCCTGTGGTTTACGAGATCATGGCCGCTTCCTCGACACGCTTCCCCTGCTTCGACAGCCGCTGTCGAAACCGATCATCCCCATGTTGTTTTTTCAATCCCCTCCGGGGAGGGGGGTGCGCACCCTCTGTGGGGTGCTGTCCCATCGTACGTGACCAACGCACGCGGGTGCCAGCCTATTCCCGGCGGGCGGGTCAGACGCCCCGCTGCCTGCGCTTGGCCGCCGCGATCGCGCGGTCCGACTCCCGCCGGTCCTGCTTCTCCCGCAGGGTCTGGCGCTTGTCGTACTCCTTCTTGCCCCGGGCGAGGGCGATCTCGGCCTTGGCCCGGCCGTCCTTGAAGTACAGGGCGAGGGGCACGATCGTGTGACCCGTCTCCTGGGACTTGGTCTCCAGCTTGTCGATCTCCTCGCGGTGCAGGAGCAGCTTGCGCTTGCGGCGCACGGAGTGGTTGGTCCAGGTGCCCTGGCTGTACTCCGGGATGTGGGCGTTGTGCAGCCACGCCTCGTTCCCGTCGATCTGCACGAAGCCGTCGGTCAGCGAGGCGCGTCCCTGGCGCAGCGACTTCACCTCGGTACCGGTCAGCACGATCCCGGCCTCGTACGTGTCGATGATCGCGTAGTCGTGCCGGGCCTTCTTGTTCTGCGCGACGATCTTGCGCTTGCCGTCCTTGGCCGCCTTCGCGGCCCCTCCGCCCTGCTTGGGCTGGGACTCCTTGGGTACGTACATTCCCTTGCTCATAGTGCGGCCCATTTTCGCACCACGGAGGGGGTGCGGGGGAAGTGCATTAACGGCGGCTACGAGGGATCGCCCAGGCCGGTCAGGACCGTCTCGGCCCGCCGCAGCGCCTCGGGGCCCGCCTCCAGGTCGGGGGTGATGCCCCGGCCGTCGACCGACCGCCCGGACGGGGTGCGGTAGTGGCCGACGGTCAGTTCGGCCACGGAGCCGTCGGGGAGGTTCGTCGGCATCTGGACCGAGCCCTTGCCGAAGGTGCGGGAGCCGATCACCACCGCGCGGCCCCGGTCCTGAAGGGCACCGGTGAGCAGTTCCGCCGCGCTCATGGTGCCGCCGTCCACGAGGGCGACCAGGGGCCGGTCGGTGTCGCCGCCGGCCTCGGCGTGCAGAGCGCGCTGGGCGCCGTCGACGTCGTAGGTGGCCACCAGGCCGCCGTCGAGGAAGGCGGAGGCCGTGTCCACGGCCTCGGTGACCAGACCGCCGGAGTTGCCGCGCAGGTCGAGGACGACGCCCGCGTCGGCCGGGGCGTCGCGCAGGGCCGCGCGGACGGCACCGGCGGCTCCCTTGGTGAAGGCGGCGATGCGGACCACGGTGACCCCGCCGGGCAGTCTGCGCTCGGTCACGGAGTCGGTGGACAGCCGCGCCCGGTGCAGCGTCTCGGTCCACGCGCGCGTGCCGCGCGCCAGACCGAGGGTGACCGCCGTGCCCGCCGCGGCGTCCTTCGCGTCGCCGCGGAGTAAGGAGAGCACCTCGGTGACCGGCCGGCCGTCGACCGGGCGGCCGTCGACGCTGCGCAGCCGGTCGCCCCTGCGGACGCCGGCGGCGGCCGCGGGCGAACCGGGCTGCACCTTCGTCACCTCGATCCGGCCGTCCCGCTCGCGCCGGGCCCACAGGCCGACGCCGGTGTACCGGCCGTCGAGGGCCTCCTGGAACTCCTGGTACTCGCCCTCGGAGTAGACGGCGCCCCACCGGTCCCCGCTGCGGCTGACGGCCCGCTCGGCGGCCTCCGTGGGGGACTTGCCGTCGGCCATCGCCTCGGCGGCGGCCCGCTGCACGCTCTCGTGCCGGGTGGCGCCCCCCACCGGGCCCGGGACGGCCTCGCGCACGGGGTGCCCGGACTCCGGGAAGGACCCGGTGGCGGCGCCGGCGACCAGCACGCCGGCGAAGACCAATGTCAGGGCGGCCCCGCGGCGGGTGCGACGGGGCTGACAGAACAGGTCACGACCTGACATGGCGGTGAGTCTAGGACAACGCGAAGGGCCGTACGCGCCGATGCGCGTACGGCCCCCTTGGCATGCGTCACACCTTCAGGTACTTGCGCAGCGCGAAGAACGCCGCCAACGCCGGCATCAGCACACTCGTGGCGAGGATCAGCGGGAGCTTGGTCAACACCGCGTCCCAGCCGACGAAGTTGATGAGGGTGAGCTTGGTCGACAGGGCCATGCCGTGGTCGATCGTGAAGTACCGGCCGGCCACCAGGAAGACGCAGGCGAGGCCACCGCCGATGAGACCGGCGACGGCCGCCTCGGCGATGAACGGCGCCTGGATGTAGAAGCCCGAGGCGCCGACCAGGCGCATGATCCCGGTCTCACGCCGGCGGCTGAACGCGGAGACGCGCACGGTGTTGACGATCAGCAGCAGCGCGACGAGCAGCATCAGCGCCATCACGCCGAGCGCCGCCCGGTTCATCAGGTTGAGCAGCTGGAAGAGGTTGTCCAGGATGCCCTTCTGGTCCTGCACCGACTGCACGCCGTCACGCCCGTTGAACGCCGACGCGATCACCTGGTACTTCTGCGGGTCCTTGAGCTTGATCCGGTACGACTCCTGCATCTGGTCCGGCGTGAGCGTGCCGGCCAGCGGGGAGTTCCCGAACTGCTCCTTGTAGTGCTTGTAAGCCTGGTCCTGGGACTCGTAGTTGACCTTGTCGACGACCGGCATCTTGTCCAGGTCGGCGAGGATCTGCTTCTTCTGGTCCGCGGTGACCGCACCCTTGGCGCAGTTGACGTCCGACTCCGCGTCGTGCTTGTTGCACAGGAAGATCGAGACGTTGACCTTGTCGTACCAGTAGCCCTTCATGGTGCTGACCTGATCGCTCATCAGCAGCGAGCCGCCGAAGAGCGCCAGGGAGAGGGCTACGGAGACGATGACGGCGAAGGTCATCGTCAGGTTGCGGCGGAGACCCACACCGATCTCCGACAGGACGAACTGGGCGCGCATGGCGTCTGGTCAAGCCTTTCCGTCGTGAACTTGCTTAGTGCTGGTAGCCGTAGACGCCGCGGGCCTGGTCACGGACGAGGCGGCCCTTCTCCAGCTCGATGACGCGCTTGCGCATCTGGTCCACGATGTTCTGGTCGTGCGTCGCCATGATGACGGTGGTGCCCGTCCGGTTGATCCGGTCGAGCAGCTTCATGATGCCGACGGAGGTCTGGGGGTCGAGGTTGCCGGTGGGCTCGTCGGCGATGAGCAGCTTGGGCCGGTTGACGAAGGCACGCGCGATCGCCACGCGCTGCTGCTCACCACCGGACAGCTCGCCGGGCATCCGGTCCTCCTTGCCGCCGAGCCCGACGAGGTCGAGCACCTGCGGCACGGACTTGCGGATCTCGCCGCGGGACTTGCCGATCACCTCCTGCGCGAAGGCCACGTTCTCGGCGACCGTCTTGTTCGGCAGGAGGCGGAAGTCCTGGAAAACCGTCCCCAGCTGGCGGCGCATCTGCGGCACCTTCCAGTTGGACAGCCGCGCGAGGTCCTTGCCCAGCACGTGCACCTGGCCGTGGCTGCACCGCTCCTCGCGGAGGACGAGCCGCAGGAAGGTGGACTTTCCGGAGCCGGAGGAGCCCACGAGAAAGACGAACTCGCCCTTCTCCACCTCGAGGGAGACATCCCGCAGGGCCGGGCGGGTCTGCTTGGGGTAGACCTTGGAGACGTTGTCGAATCGGATCACGGATGCACCACGGGTCGCCGGGGGTAGATGAGCGTGACCATACGCGAACCAGGTGTGC
Source organism: Streptomyces albidicamelliae (assembly GCF_025642175.1). Taxonomy (NCBI): domain Bacteria; kingdom Bacillati; phylum Actinomycetota; class Actinomycetes; order Kitasatosporales; family Streptomycetaceae; genus Streptomyces; species Streptomyces albidicamelliae. Next base: position 3,524,538 of record NZ_CP106795.1, read on the forward strand.
AAGTGCAGTCGCGGGCCGAGGTTGGGCAAGACTTGTACTTTTTGTACCGGGCGCCGCGACTGTGACCGCTTCCTCTGCGGGCGACCCGCGCGCGCTCCGCGGGAACCTGGCACAGTGGAGGGGGAACGTTCTCGTTCCCGCGGACGTTCTGTGTGTGATGGCCGGTGCAAGGAGGGCGAGCGCATGACGTACGACCGGTTGGTGTGCGCGAACTGCGCGGCGCCCGTGAGCGAGGGCCGGTGCCCGGTGTGCCGTGCCAACCGCGCGCGACTGCAGCAGGAGGGCTTCTCCTCGGGTCTGAACCCGATGGCGCTGATCGCGCTGCTGGCGGTGCTGATCGCCGCGGTGGCGCTGCTGGCGCACCAGACCGTGTAGCGAGAGCCGAAGACGGCAAAAGGGCCCGGAGCGTCGCGCTCCGGGCCCTTCCTTCTGCCCTGTGCGTGCGGTGTGTGACCGTACGGCTACGGTCAGGCCGCCGCGCCGCCCCGGCCGCCGGCCAGCCGCGGCAGGAAGCGGAAGCCGATGCCGCCGGCGATCATCGTCGCGGCGCCGATGAGCAGGAACGCGGTCTGACCGGCACCGGTCTCGGCGAGCTGCTTGTCGCCGCCCTGGGCCGTGGTGTCGGAACCGGTGTCGGTGAGGGTCGAGGAACCCTCCTCCTGCGGCACGCTGTCGTTGCCGCCGCCCTGGGGCTCCTCGCCGCCGGTGGAGGTGCCACCGTCGGTCGAGCCGGTGGTCCCGCCGGAGTTGCCGTTGCCACCGGAGTTGCCGTTGCCGCCCGAGTTGCCGTTGCCGCCCGAGTTGCCGTTGCCGCCCGAGTTGCCGTTGCCGCCGTCGTCACCACCGGTCGTGGTGCCGCCGTCGGTGGTCGTGCCGCCGTCGGTGGTGGTCCCGCCGTCGGTGGTGGTGCCACCGTCCGTGGTGCCACCGTCCGTGGTGCCACCGTCCGTGGTGCCGCCGTCCGTGGTGCCGCCGTCGGTGGTGCCGCCGTCGGTGGTCGTGCCACCGTCCGTGGTGCCGCCGTCGCTGGTGGTGCCACCGATGGAGACACCGCCGTCCACGGTGCCCTCGGTCACGCCGACGTTGGCTCCGCCGTCGGCGGTCGTGCCACCGTCGGTGGTGCCGCCGTCGCTCGTGCCACCGTCGTCATCACCCTCGGTGCTCACACCGATCTGGATGGGGCCCGCCTGGACATCGAGGTCCAGGGCGGAAGCCGCGCCCGCCGCGGTGAGCGAGGCACCGGCCGCGATCACGGCGCCGGCGGCTATCCGCGCGACCCGGATCCGCGTCTTCTTCGTCATATGGTTGCTACCCCCAGTAGCTGTTCGTCAATGAGGCGGCGCGTGGGGCTTGCCGTGATCGACGGAGGCAGCTGGGTGACGAAGTACGCGTCAACTCGATCCCCCGGTTCACATGCGCCCCTTGAGTACGCATGCCGCGCTTCACCCTTCCGATTTTTCAAAGCAACGTCAAGGCCGTTGCGCGCGCAATGTCCAATGGGAGGGTGTTTGCCGGGAGTTGAAGCCTGTGAGTGTGATGTAAAACCCAGACATACGACAACTGCCGCCCCAGGGACGGCAGTTGTCATGTCGATAAAGTTACTTCTCCTGCTGCTTGCGCCAGCGAATACCGGCCTCCAGGAACCCGTCGATCTCGCCGTTGAACACGGCCTCCGGGTTGCCCACCTCGTGCTCGGTGCGCAGGTCCTTGACCATCTGGTAGGGGTGCAGCACGTACGAACGCATCTGGTTGCCCCAGGAGTTGCCGCCGTCGCCCTTGAGGGCGTCCATCTTGGCCTGCTCCTCCTGCCGGCGCCGCTCCAGCAGCTTGGCCTGGAGGACGTTCATCGCGGTGGCCTTGTTCTGGATCTGCGACCGCTCGTTCTGGCAGGAGACCACGATGCCGGTCGGGAGGTGCGTGATGCGGACCGCGGAGTCGGTCGTGTTGACGCCCTGGCCGCCCGGACCGGAGGACCGGTAGACGTCGATGCGCAGGTCGGACTCGTCGATCTCGACGTGGTCGGACTGCTCGACGACGGGAAGCACCTCCACGCCCGCGAACGAGGTCTGGCGGCGGCCCTGGTTGTCGAAGGGCGAGATGCGCACGAGGCGGTGCGTGCCCTGCTCGACGGAGAGGGTGCCGTAGGCGTACGGCGCCTGCACGGAGAAGGTGGTCGACTTGATGCCGGCCTCTTCCGCGTACGACGTCTCGATGAGCTCGGTCTTGTAGCCGCGCTGCTCGGCCCAGCGCAGGTACATGCGCTGAAGCTTCTCGGCGAAGTCGGCGGCGTCGACGCCACCGGCCTCGGCGCGGATGTTGACGAGCGCCTCGCGGGAGTCGTACTCGCCGCTCAGCAGCGTCCGGACCTCCATCTCGTCCAGCGCCCTGCGCACCGACACCAGCTCGGACTCGGCCTCGGCACGGGTGTCCGGGTCGTCCTCCTCCTCGGCCATCTCGAAGAGGACCGAGAGATCGTCGATCCGGCCGCGCAGCGTCTCCGCCTTCCTGACCTCGGCCTGGAGGTGGGAGAGCTTGCTGGTGACCTTCTGCGCCTCCTCCGGGTTGTCCCACAGGGACGGCGCGGCCGCCTGCTCCTCGAGCACGGCGATGTCTGCCCTCAGCCGGTCGAGGTCCAGGACGGCCTCGATCGACTCCATGGTCGAGGAGAGGGACTTCAGCTCTTCGGATACATCGACGACTGCCACGCCTCCAGCGTAACGGCTGCGGCAAGCGTCCCGGTCCGCCGCTCGGGCCAACCGGGGCGGACGGCCGCCCGCGGGCGCGGACCGGGGGCCCGGAGCCCCTGGCGGCTCAGGGCGCCGAGGTGCTGTGGGCGGGCCGCGGTGCCCCGTCGTCCCCGTCGGCCGACGCCCACCACGCGCCGACGCCCGCGGCGGCCGCCAGGACCACCCCGGCCACGCCCAGCGTGATCCGGCGCCGCCGTACCGCGGCCCTGTGCCGGGCCGAGCCCGGCCGGGGCGCACCGGTGGCCCGCGGAGCGCGGGCGGTGCCGTGGGCGCCCCCGCCAGCTCGTCGGGGGCCGGCACCCGCATCGACGTGTGCGTGTCCCGGTTGGAGTCCGGCCTGGCCCCGGGCACGAGCGACACCGCGCCCCGCCGCCGTACCGGCGCCTCCCCGGCGGGCGACGCCGGTGCGGGCTCCTCCTCCGGGTCCTCGGACAGGTCGGGCTCGTCGACGTCCAGCGGCGGCATCCCGGCCAGTATCGGCAGCTGCTCCCGCAGCCGCGCCGCCAGCTCCGAGGCGCGCAGCCGGGAGGCGGGCGCCTTGGCCAGGCACTGCACGAGCAGCTGCCACAGCTCCTCGGGGATGCCGGGCAGCGGCACGACGGTCTCGGTGACGTGCCGGCGCAGGACCGCGCCGGGGTGGCCGCCGCCGAAGGGCGTGAAGCCGGCCAGCAGCTCGTACAGGACGGTGGCCAGCGCGTAGATGTCCACGGCGGCCCGCGGGGGCAGGCCCTCGACGATCTCCGGGGCCAGGTAGTCCGGGGTGCCGATGATCTTCGTGGCCCGCGTCCGCTTCGGGGAGTCGATCAGCTTGGCGACACCGAAGTCGGTGAGCAGGGCCGGGTGGGCGCCGCCGGGGCCGAGCGGGCCCTGCATGTCGAGCAGCACGTTCTCCGGCTTGACGTCCCGGTGGACGACGCCGGCCGCGTGGGCGGCCGCCAGCGCGTCGGCGACGTCGGCGACGATCGCCACGGCCGCCTCGGGGCGAGGCGCCGCTCGCGTTCGAGGCGGGTGCGCAGGTCGGTGCCCCGGACCAGGTCCATGACGAGCGCCAGGTCGTTGCCGTCGACCACCAGGTCCCGCACGGTGACGATGTGCGGGTGTTCGAGACCGAGCAGCGCGGTGCGTTCCTGCACGAAGCGTCCGACGAGCTCCTGGTCGGAGGCGAGGTCCTCACGCAGCAGCTTGACCGCGACAGGACCCTCCGGCCCCTCGCCCAGCCACACCGTGCCGGCGCTGCCCCGCCCCAGGATCTGGTTCGCGGTGTACCGGCTGCCGATCTTCCGTGCCAAGACTGCTCCTACCGACGCGTGTTGCCGATAAAACTACGCGTCGGACGAGCCAACCTTCACCGCGGAGACGGAAATCACCCGCCAGATGTCGACAAATCCCTAAACCAGCGATCGTTTTCCGGTGCTTCGCCCGGTCAGTTTCCGCCGCCGGATTTGCCCAGCTCCTTGGCCCAGTGGCCCACCTTGCCGGCCCAGTCGCTCAGCTGGTCCCAGTAGCCCTTGCCGGTGCCGATCCAGTCCTGAAGCGGGGTCAGCTCCCAGACCAGCCAGCTCGCCACGATCAGGATGACGATCGTGAACAGGCAGCCCTTGAGGCAGCCGAGCCCGGGGATCTTCGTCGGGTTGGCGCTGCGCTGCCGGGGTGCCCGCGGCTCGCGCGCGGGCCGCTGCGGCTCCGGGGCAGGCGGCGCGTACCGCTGCGGCTGCTGCGGCGGGGCGTACTGCTGGGGCTGCTGGGGGTAGCCGTACCCGGCGTGCGGCTGCTGCCGGCCGCGCGGCTGCGGCTGCTGCGGGCGGCCCTGAGGGGCCTGCCGCGGCTGCTGCTGGGGCCGGGCCACCTGCCGCTGGGGGCGGCGGCGCAGCGGGTCCTCGTCCGGGTCGAGGTACTGGATCTGCGTCTGCTCGTTGCGGTCGCGGGCGGCACGCAGCTGGGTCTGCCACGGGTGCGGCTGGTCCGGCTGCCCGCCGGGCGCGCCCTGCGGCATCGGCGGCAGGACGGCCGTCGGGTCCGCCGCGCCGGTGTTCGGCAGGACGGCGGTGGGGTCGGCGGCGCCGGCCGGGCCGCCGGTGTGCGGCAGGACGCTGGTCGCGCCGTTGGGGTCGTACGCCCCCTGCGGCGCGCTGGTGGGCAGCACCTGGGTGGGGTCGGCGGCACCGGGCACCCCGGGGACGGCGGCCGGGGACGGGTCGGGGGCGAGCAGGGCGCCGACGCCCTCGGCGGCGGCGATCTGGGCGGCGTTGGCGTGCACGCCGATGCCCTCGGCGACGACCCGCAGGCCGCGCGCGAGGTTCTCGGCGCTCGGCCGCTCCTCGGGGCTCTTGCGCAGGCAGCGCTCTATGACCGTCCACAGCGGGTCCGGGACGGTGGACGGGCGGCGCGGCTCGGCGCTCAGGTGCTGGTGCAGGACCTCGAGCGCGCTGCCGCCGGAGAACGGCGGACGGCCGGTGACCAGCTCGTACAGCAGGATGCCGGCGCCGTAGACGTCGACGGCGGAGGTCTGCGGGCGGCCCTCGGCGGACTCCGGGGCGACGTACGCGGGCGTGCCGACGAACTCGTGGGTGCGGGTCAGGCCCGGGGAGTCGGCGAGGCGGGCGATGCCGAAGTCGGTCAGCATCGGGTGCATCTGGCCCTGCACCTGCTGGAGCAGCACGTTGGCCGGCTTCAGGTCGCGGTGGACCACGCCGTCGGTGTGGCTCGCGGCGAGCGCGTCGGCGATCTGGGCGGTCATCAGCGCGGCGGCGACCGGCGTGAAGGGGCCGTTCTCGCGCAGGTAGCGGTGCAGGTCGGGGCCGTCGACGAGGTCCATGACCAGTGCCAGCAGATCACCCTCGACGACCAGGTCGCGGACCCGGACGATGTTCGGGTGGGTGAGGCGGAGCAGGACGGAGCGCTCGCGCAGGAAGCGCATCACGATGTCCGGGTCGCTCGCCAGCTCCTCCTTGAGGACCTTGATCGCGACCGTTTCCCCGGGCTGGCCCGCCACGGCCGCCTCGGCGCCCGCGGTCTCGCGCTGGCGGGCACGCCAGACGGTGCCTGTGGCGCCGCGTCCGAGCGGCTCCTCAAGCAGGTACTTGCTGCCGACTGGCCGCACGTCACGCGCTCCCTGCTGCTTGCTGATGCTTGCTTTCCTGCATTCCGGTGTTCCGACCCACTGTAGTGCCGCACCTCAGGGCACTACGTATGCGTTCCCGAGCATGTTCGAAGGAAAGACGCTCCTCCTGGTCTCGTGGTTGCCGGGTGGTGACGTGACCGATCTCAACTGATCGCGCGTGCGTCACTGGTCAGGCACTTTTGGGGGCAGAGCCGACCAATCAAGATCACTTGTCACCGGGTGCCGGGCGCGCTGTCGGTGGCAGGTGCGAGGATGCCTCCCAGTACTGGCCGACGTGCTCGTGTGGGGTGGGGGGAAGTCCGCGCCCGCGCAGACCCGCGCAGAAGGGACCGCTGACGCCGATGCAGATCCGGCTGACCGTCGTAGACCCGCTGGGCCCCGCCCCGCAGCGGGGCCGCGCCGCGAGCCGCGACGTGCTGGTCACGGCGCCCACGGGCACGGACCTGGCCGCGGTCGCGTCGGCACTGGCCGCGGCGGTCACCGGCGAGGGCGGCACCGGCCGTGACACCTCCGGCTCCCCCGTCGTCCTCTACGCCGGCACCGAGCGCCTCGACCCGCGCCGCTGCACCCTCGGCGAGCCCCCGCTGGTCGACGGGGCCGTGCTGGCCCTCGGCGGCCCCGCGGCGGCCGAGCCGCACCCCGAGCTCGACGACGCGCCGACCCAGCTGCACGTGGTCGCCGGCCCGGACGCGGGCGGGGTCCATCTGCTGCACGGCGGCCGGATCACCGTCGGCCGCTCCGCCGAGGCCGACGTCCCGCTCGACGATCCCGACGTCTCCCGGCTGCACTGCGCGGTCACCGTCGGCGCCGACGGCCGCGTGTCGGTGGCCGACCTGGACTCCACGAACGGCACGGTCCTGGACGGCACCCGGGTGACCGGCCGGCCGGTGCGGTTCCCCGCCGGAGCGCTGCTGAAGATCGGTGAGTCCGCGCTGCGGGTCACTCCGTCCGGGGGACCGGGGGCGCGGGTCGGCACGGTGGCCGACGGCGACGGGTGCGTACGGGTCTCCCCGGCGGGCGGTGGCGACACGGGTCCCCGTGGGTCCACCGGCGGTGCGGGCGCGTCCACGGGCGGCCGGCTGCCGGCCGGGTCCGCCGGCTCGCCGCCCCCGCGGGACCCGGCGACGGGTGCGGGCGGCGGCGCCGGCGGGCACGCCCGCGGTCCCGCGGACCGCGACGGCTCCGGTGCCGGTGCGGGAGCCCGGGAGCATCGGCGCGGGGAGTCACCGGTGGTGCCGGGGCAGGCGGGCGCACCGAGCATCGAGCGGCGCACCCCCGTCACGGATTCCGCGGGGGACACGCACGCGGGGCGGTCCGGCGTCGCCGGGCCGGACGTGCCCCCGGCCGGGCGCGTCGGCACCCCTCCCGGACACGGCGACGGAACGCGGCGGCGCGGGCTCGGCGCGTGGGCGCGGCGGCTCGCTGGCGGGCGGACGGAGCAGCCGGCGGTCCCGGAGCCGCACGGAAGTCCGGCGGTCCCGGCCGGGGACGAACCGGCGACCGGCGGGCCGCGGCAGCCGGAGACCTGGCCCGACCCGGCCGCCCTGCTGCTGACCGCGCTGGGCCCGGGGCCCCGGCTGTGGGAGCGGGGAGCGGGGCATCCGGAGACGCTGACCGTACGGCTCGGCACGGCCGACCGGAACGCCCCGGACGGTTCCGGCCTGCTGCCCGCCGTACCGGTGACGGCGGCGCTGCGCGAAGCGGGCGCGCTGGGGCTGGCCGGTCCGCGCCCCCGGCTGTCCGGGCTGGCCCGCGCGGCGCTGGCCCAGATCGCCGCGCTGCACTCCCCGGACCTGCTGGAGATCGTGCTGATCAGCGCGGACCGCTCACGTCCCGTGGAGGAGCGCACGGCCGAGTGGTCCTGGCTGGGCTGGCTGCCGCACGTCCGGCCGAACCACGGCCAGGACTGCCGCCTGCTGCTGGCCTACGACCGCGAGCAGGCGGCGGCCCGCACGGAGGAACTGCTGCGCCGGGTCGACGACCACGCGGCGACGGGCCGGAGCGCGGCCCGTCCCGGCCCGGCCCGGCCGGACGCGGGCGAGGTCCCGGCGGGGACCGCGCACGCCCGCCCGGCGCCCGGCGGGCCCGGCCCCTTCCCGCACGGCACGTACACGGACGGTCCCGGTGACCGCGCCTCCGCGTCGCCTGCCGGTGCCGACGGGACCGGCACTCCGCCGGCGCGCACCGGCGCGGCGGCGTCCGCGAGCCCGGCGCCCGGCGCCGTCCCCTCCGCCTCCGGCGCCCCGGCGGACGGCCCGGCCGGCCCCTCGACCGGCGGCGCCGCACAGGACTTCGCGCCCCGGGCGGCGCGGCCCGCCGCCGGAGCCGGGCGGCGGCCCTCCTGGGCCAGGGACGACGCCGAGGTCGGCGCCGGCGGTGCCGGCTTCCCGGGGCCGTACACGGTCGTCGTGGTGGACGGCGATCCCGGCGGCTCCGCGCTGCGGGACGATCTCGCGCGGCTGGCCGTGGCCGGACCGCGGGCCGGCATCCACGTGGTGTGCCTCGCCGAGACCGCCCCGGCCTCGCCCGCCTCCCCCGTGACGAGCACCTACGAGGCCGCGTGCGCGGTGACACCGACGTTCCGGCACTGCGGTGCCGTGGCACTGCTCAGCGGGGACGTCGCGTCCGCGCTGCATCTGATGCGGGTGGCGCCGAGCGGCCCCGTGGGCGCCGGCACGGCCGGTGCCGTGGACGCCGTCTCCGCCGCCTGGGCGGAGCGGTTCGCCCGGGCGCTCGCGCCGCTGCGCCCGGACGGCCCGGCCGGCGGGCACCACGCGCGTGTGGCCACGCCGCTGCCGCGGTCCGCGCGGCTGCTGGACGAACTGGGGCTGGCCCGGGCCACCCCGGCCTCGCTGATGGCCCGCTGGGCGGACGCGGCGGACGACACCGACGCGCTGGGCGGACGGGCCCGGGCGGTGCTCGGCGCCGGTCCGCGCGGCCCGCTCCTCGCGGACCTGGTGGCCGACGGACCGCATCTGCTGATCGAGGGCCCGGCCGGCAGCGGCCGCACCGAGCTGCTGCGGACCGTGGTCGCCTCGCTGGCCGCCGCCGAACGGCCCGACCGGCTGGGCGTGGTGCTGATCGACGGCCGGGACGGCGTCGGCTCGGGCACCGGGCGCGACGAAGGCCTGCGGATCTGCACCGACATACCGCATGTCACCACCCACCTCGCCGCCAACGACCCGGTGCGGATGCGGGAGTTCGCGCAATCGCTGAGCGCCGAGCTGAAGCGGCGGGCCGAACTGCTCGGCCGGGCCGGCTTCGCGGAGTGGCACGCCGGGCGTGAGGTGTCGGGCCGGATCGTCGCCCAGCGCACCGCCGGCGGCGGTGACATAGAGAGCCCGCCCAGTTCCACCCTGCGGCTGCGCCCGGGCGCGGCGGCACGGCAACGCGCGGAGGCGGCACCGCCGTTGCCCCGGCTCGTGGTCGTCGTCGACGATCTGGACGCGCTGGTCACCCCGCCGCTCGGCTCGCCGGGCCGGCCCGCCGCCGGTTCGGTGATGCGGGCGCTGGAGGCGGTGGCCCGTGAGGGCGAGCGGCTCGGGGTGCACCTGGTCGCGGCGACGGCGGCCGGCGGCCGCACGGCGGAGACGGAGCCGGCCCGCCGGGCCACGCTGCGGGTGACGCTGGCGGCGGTGCAGCCGGGGCCGGACGAGCCGGCGCCGGGACGTGGGCGGCTGGTGTACCCGGACGGGCGGTCCACCGACTTCCAGGGCGGCCGGGTGACGGGCCGCATCCCGCGTACGGCGACCCAGCGGCCCACGGTCGTCCCGCTGGACTGGCAGCGCATGGGGGACCCGCCGACCCGCCGGCCGGTGCGGGAGCTGGGCAACGGCCCCACCGACCTCGCCCTGCTGGCGAGCGCGGTGGAGCGCGCGGCCCGGGAGGTCTCGGCGGCGGAGATGCCCTCGCTGCTGTAGCCCCTTCACGTGTCGGCCGGAGCAGGCCGGAAACCGGCACGCATACACGCGCCGTTCCCGGGCACGCATACACCCCCGGTCACGAGCCGGTCACGATGCCGTGCTCCACACCGCAGGCGCTCTTGCCCGCCTTCAGCGGCGCGGCGTACACCGGAGCGCACGGGACAGCGTTCTGATGTTCAGCGACTTCGAACGACGTTCAACGAAGAACGACGAACGGGGAAGTGATGCACAGCAAGAGCAGCACCATCCGGAACCACCGGGCCGCCACCGCGCTCGCCGCTCTGCTCGCGGGAGCGCTCGCGCTCACCGCCTGCTCCGGCGGTGACGACAAGAAGAAGGACGACGGCGGCGAGAGCGGCGGGGCCACCGGCTCCACCGTCACCCTGCCGAAGCTGGACGGCGCGAACCTTGAGGTCGCCGCCGTCTGGACCGGTACCGAACAGGCGAACTTCAAGAAGGTCCTCGCGGAGTTCGAGAAACGCACCGGCGCGAAGGTCACGTTCGTGCCCGCGCAGGACCCGATCATCAACTTCCTCGGTTCGAAGATCGCGGGCGGTCAGCCGCCGGACGTGGCGATGCTCCCGCAGCCCGGCGCGATCAAGCAGGCCGTGGAGAAGAAATGGGCCAAGCCCCTCGGCGCGGAGGCGCTCAAGGAGCTGCAGAAGAACTACTCACCGGGCTGGCAGGACATCGGCAAGGTCGACGGCAAGCAGTACGGCGTCTACTACAAGGCCGCGAACAAGTCGCTGATCTGGTACAACGCCAAGGCGTTCGCCAACGCGGGCGCCAAGGAGCCGAAGACCTGGCAGGACCTGCTGACGGCCGCGCAGGCGGTGTACGACTCCGGTGTCACCCCGTTCTCGGTGGGCGGTGCCGACGGCTGGACGCTGACGGACTGGTTCGAGAACGTCTACCTCTCGCAGGCCGGGCCGGAGAAGTACGACCAGCTCGCCCAGCACAAGATCAAGTGGACCGATCCCTCGGTGAAGCAGGCCCTGACCACACTCGCCCAAATCTGGGGCAAGAAGGACTTCGTGGCGGGCGGTGCCGACGGCGCGCTCCAGACCGAGTTCCCGGCGTCCGTGACGCAGACCTTCACCGACGGCGACCAGCCGAAGGCCGCGATGGTCTACGAGGGCGACTTCGCGCAGGTCAACATCGGTGACACCAAGGCAAAGGTGGGCACGGACGCGAAGGTGTTCCCGTTCCCGGCGGTCGGCTCGTCCGCGCCGGTGGTCTCCGGCGGCGACGCGGCGGTGATCCTGAAGGACTCCAAGGCGGCGCAGGCACTGGCCACCTTCCTGGCCTCACCGGACGCGGCGACCATCCAGGCCAAGCTGGGCGGCTACCTCTCGCCGAACAAGAACGTGCCGGACTCGGCCTACCCGAATCCGGTGCAGCAGACGATCGCCAAGGCGCTGATCGCCTCCGGCGACGACTTCCGCTTCGACATGTCCGACCAGGCACCGCAGGCGTTCGGCGGCACCCCCGGCAAGGGCGAGTGGAAGGACCTGCAGGACTTCCTGAAGAACCCGAAGGACGTGGCGGGCGCGCAGGCGAAGCTGGAGAAGGACGCGGCGGCGGCCTACGGGAACGGGAGCTGACCCGGCGATGACGTCGGCAGCGGCGGCCGGGGCCCCACCGGGCCCCGCCGCACCCAAGAGCCGCAAGAGCGTGACCGGCACCCGCAGAACGGTGGCAGCCCTCTTCCTGCTGCCGGCCCTGGTGCTGCTCGGCGCGCTCGTGGTCTACCCGATCGGGTACTCGGTCGTCCGCAGCTTCTACAACGCCTCGGGCGACGGCTTCGCCGGGGTCGACAACTACAAGGCGCTGTTCACGGACGACGGCATCCGCACGGCGCTGAAGAACAACATCATCTGGGTGGTGTTCGCGCCGGCCGTCTCCACCGCGCTCGGTCTGGTCTTCGCGGTACTGACCGAACGGGTGCGCTGGGGAACGGCGTTCAAGCTGGTCGTCTTCATGCCGATGGCGATCTCCATGCTGGCGGCCGGGATCATCTTCCGGCTGGTGTACGACCAGGACCCGGACAAGGGGGTCGCGAACGCGGTGTGGGTGGGGGTCCACGACACCTTCGCCCAGTCGTCGGCGTTCCCCAGGGCGCACCCGGGGCGCGAGTCGCCCCTCAAGCCCGACCAGGGCGGCTTCGTCACCACGGCCCCCGTGCACACGGGCCGGCCGGTCACGCTTCCGCTGGTCGGCGTCGCCCCCGACCAGATGCCCGACAGCGCGAAGAAGGCGGTGGCCGCCCGGCCCGATCAGGCGAGGATCACCGGGACCACCTGGCAGGACTTCACGCGCGGCAAGGGCGTGGGGAAGCTCGGCGCCCCCGACCCGTCCGAGCTGGGCTACGCCGGCATGCGGATCGAGGCCGTGAAGGACGGGGAGGTCGTGGCCACCACCGAGGCGGCCGGCGACGGCACGTTCACGCTGCCCGCGAAGGCCGACGGGGCGCTGCTGAGGCTCCCGGCGAGCAACTTCAGGGAGCCGTACAACGGTGTCGACTGGCTCGGTCCTGCCCTGGTCACCCCGGCCGTCATCGGGTCGTACGTGTGGATGTGGGCGGGCTTCGCGATGGTGCTGATCGCGGCCGGGCTCGCCGGTGTGCCCCGGGAACTGCTGGAGGCCGCGCGCGTGGACGGGGCCAACGAGTGGCAGGTGTTCCGCAAGGTCACCGTGCCGCTGCTCGCACCGGTCCTGGCGGTGGTGGTCGTCACGCTGATGATCAACGTGCTCAAGGTGTTCGACCTCGTCTACATCATCGCGCCGGGGTCCTCCCAGGACGACGCGAACGTGCTCGCCCTGGAGCTGTACCGCAAGGGCTTCGCGGAGGGCCAGCCGGGCATCGCGAGCGCGATCGCGGTGTTCCTGCTGCTACTGGTGATCCCGGTGATGCTGTTCAACATTCGTCGGCTGCGGCGGGAGGTCAGGCGATGACGGCTACCGCCGGGAGCATGGGGAAGATCTCGCGGGCGGACACGGCGGTGCGGGGCAGGCAGTCGCTCGGGGCGCGGATCGCCGGGAGGCTGAGCGGCGGGGTCGTCCGGGTGTTCCTGATCCTCGTGGGCCTGTTCTGGCTGGTGCCGACCATCGGTCTGCTGGTCTCCTCGCTGCGCTCACCGGAGGACATGAGCGCGAGCGGCTGGTGGAAGGTGTTCTCCGAGCCGTCGCAGCTCACCGTCGACAGCTACCGGAAGCTGCTGGAGAACGGCGACATCACCCACTCCCTGGTGAACACCGTGCTGATCACCGTGCCGGCGACCGTCCTGGTCGTCGTGATCGGCTCCCTCGCGGGCTACGCGTTCGCGTGGATGGAGTTCCCGGGCCGGGACTGGTGGTTCCTCGGCGTGGTCAGCCTGCTGGTGGTGCCCGTGCAGGTGGCGCTGATCCCGATCGCCGAACTGTTCGGGAAGATCGGCCTGTTCGGCACGATTCTCGGGGTGATCCTGTTCCACGTCGGCTTCGGCCTGCCGTTCGCGGTGTTCCTGCTGCGGAACTTCTTCGCGGAGATCCCGCGGGAGCTGCTGGAGGCGGCCCGGCTGGACGGCGCCGGTGAACTGCGGCTGTTCGCCCGGGTGGTGATGCCGCTGGGCGGGCCGGCGATCGCGAGCCTCGGCATCTTCCAGTTCCTGTGGGTGTGGAACGACATGCTGGTCGCGCTGGTGTTCACCAAGTCGGGCACCCAGCCGATCACGGTCGCCCTGCAGACGCAGGTACGGCAGTTCGGCAACAACATCGACGTGCTGGCGCCCGGCGCCTTCATCTCGATGGTCGTCCCGCTGGCCGTGTTCTTCGCCTTCCAGCGGCAGTTCGTGTCGGGCGTGATGGCCGGCGCGGTCAAGTAGCCGCGCCGGGGCCGCGCGAGCGGTCACGGAACGGCCATCCGGGAAGGGGCGGGCCTTCGGGCGCCCGCCCCTTCGCGTTCACCTGATGTAGCCCACATGCCGTACGGGCCGTAACCAATTCACTCCATCGGCCGTTCCCGGGCAGAACGCCCGCGCCGACCGACCCATGGATGTCCAGTGCCCAGGTTCAGTGTCATCGTCCCCGCGTACAAGGTCCAGGCGTACCTGTCCGAGTGCCTCGACTCGGTGCTCTCGCAGTCGTATCCGGATCTCGAAGTGATCGCCGTGGACGACTGCTCGCCCGACGCCTGCGGCGCGATCATCGACGAGTACGCGGCCCGGGACACGCGGGTGAAGCCGGTGCACCTCGCCGAGAACCAGGGCCTCGGCCGCGCCCGGAACGCGGGCATGGCCGAGGCGAGCGGCGACTACCTGGTCTTCCTGGACAGCGACGACACGCTCACCCCGGACGCGCTGCGGGCGGTGGCCGACCGGATCAAGGATTCCGGGGAACCGGACGTCCTGGTCTACGACTACGCCCGCACGTACTGGGACGGCCGGACGGTCCGCAACCAGCTGTCCACGCAGCTCACCGAGGAGGGCCCGGCCCCGTTCCGCCTGGCGGACCGGCCGGGGCTGCTCCGGGTGCTGATGGTGGCCTGGAACAAGGCCTACCGGCGGGAGTTCGTCGAGGCGCAGGGCTTCGCGTTCCCGCCGGGCTACTACGAGGACACCCCCTGGACCTTCCCGGTGCTGATGACGGCGGAGTCGATCGCCACCCTGGACCGGGTGTGCGTGCACTACCGGCAGCGCAGACAGGGCAACATCCTCGGCACCACCAGCCGCAGGCACTTCGACCTCTTCGAGCAGTACGACCGGGTGTTCGCGTTCGTCGACGAGCACCCCGAACTCGCGGCCTGGCGGCCCGAGCTGTTCCGCCGGATGATCGACCACTACGCCGTGGTGTTCACCAAGCGGGGCAGGCTGCCGCGCGGCAGCCACGGCGACTTCCTGCGCCTGGCCCGCGCCCACTACCTCCGCCACCGGGTGCCGGGCCCGCGGGGCGGGCTGCGTTACACCCTCGTCCGCCACGGTCTGCACCGCACGTTCCGCGCGCTGCGGCTGGCCGCGGCCGTCCGCCGCCGTGCGGGGAGGGCGGCCGTGAAACTGGCCCGTGCCCTGCGCGGCCGCGCGCTGCGGCTGCACTACCGCGTCCAGCTGCGGCTGCCGCTGCGCGCCGACCGTGCGGTGTTCACCGCGGCCTTCGGGCGCGGCGACCCCGGTGCGCTGGAGGAGGCGTTCCGGACGTACGCGCCGCACGTGCGCACGGCGTGGATCGGCCACCCGGAGCAGCAGCAGGCGGTGCCGCCGGGGCCGCGCCGGCTGCGCCCCGGCTCGGCGGCCTGCTGGACGGCGCTGGCCCGCTCCAAGTACCTGGTGCACGACACCGTTCTCGACCGCGGACTGCGCAAGCGCCGCGGCCAGGTCGTCGTCCAGACCCGGCGGGGCACCCCGCTCAAGCACACGGGCCTGGACCTGCAGGAGCGCCCGGCGGCGGCCTGCGACACCGACTTCGGGGAGCTGCTGCGGGAGGTCGACCGGTGGGACCACGTCCTGTCCGGCAACCGGCACTCCACCCTGACCTGGGAGCGGGTCCTCCCGGGCCGCTACACCACCCTGGAGCACGGTGCCCCCCGCAACGACGTCCTCCAGCGGGCCACGACGGCGGACGTGACCCGGCTGCGCGACTCGCTCGGCATCCCCGAGGGGGCGGTCGCGATCCTGTACGCGCCGACGTTCCGCGACCACCACCGCACCCAGCGCCCGGCCCTGGACCTGGAGCGGATCCTGCGCCGGCTGGGCCCGCGCTTCGTGGTCCTGGCCCGCCCCCATCCGGCGCACGGCGGCTCCCTCGGCTCGGGCGGCCGGATCATCGACGTCGGCGGCCACCCGGACGTGGCGTCCCTGTGCCTCGCCTCGGACGCGCTGCTGACCGACTACTCGTCGATCATGTTCGACTACGCCAACCTGGACCGGCCGATCGTGGTGCACACCGCGGACCTGGAGGCGTACGAGGCCGTCCGCGGCACCTACTTCGACCTGCGGGCGTGCCCGCCGGGCGCGGTGGCGCGCACCGAGGACGAGCTGATCGACATCTTCGCGACCGGCCACTGGCGCGGCTCGCGCTCGGCCCAGCTGCGGGCGGCGTTCCGGGAGCGGTTCTGCCCGTACGACGACGGACGCGCCGCCGAGCGGGTCGTCCGGCGAGTGGTGCTGGGCGAGACCGAGCTGCCGCCGGTGATTCCGCTCGCGGAGCGGAAGCCCGTGCCGTCGGCCTGCGCCCGCAGCCCCCTGGCCACCGTGCCGCAACCTTCCGCTCCCGCTCCCGTCACCGAGAGCCACTGAACACCGTTGGTCCTTCCGGGAGTTCCCATGCCCCTCGGCTCGACACGGCCCCGACCGAGCCGGCCGTCCACCTGGCGTCCGGCGGGACGGCCCGGCCGCGTCCGCAAGACGACAGAAAGAACAGAATGCCCCGCTTCAGCATCATCGTCCCGTCCCACGGGGTCGCCGGCCGGCTGTCCGAGGCGCTGGACTCGGTTCTCGGCCAGTCCTTCGGCGACCTCCAGCTGATCCCGGTCTGCGACGCACCCGACGCGCCCGCCGCGGAGGTGGCCGCCGAGTACGCCGGCCGGGACTCCCGGGTGACCCCGGTGCACTCGCCGCCGTCCGCCGGCCTGAGCGGGGCGCGCAACGCGGGGATGCGGGCGGCCACCGGCGCCTATGTGCTGTTCCTCGACGGTGACGACCTGCTGCTGCCGGGCGCGCTGGAGGCGGTCGACGCGCGGCTGACCGAGGCGGGCGGGGTGGACGTGCTGTACGTCGAGCACGAGCGGACCCCCTGGTGGGAGGGCGAGCCGACGAACCCGGCCGCCCCGCTGCTCGCCAAGGCCCCGAAGGGCGCCTTCGCCCCTGCCGAGCTGCCCGCGCTGACCGGGGTCCAGCTGCCGGCGTGGAGCGCCGTCCACCGCCGCGGCTTCCTCACCGCACACGAACTCGTCTTCCCCGAGAGCCACTTCACCGATCTCGGCTGGGGCGGCCTGACCACGGTCGCCGCCGGGCGGATCGCCGTGCTGCGCCGGGTCGTCGTACGGCACCGGCTGCGCCGGCAGGGCAGCCGGCTCAATCTGCCCGGACCGCACCAGCACGCCCTGCTCGACCAGGTGGACCTGGTGCTGACGCGGGCGGCCGAACGCGCCCTGCCCGCCGAGCGGACCGGGCCGCTGTTCGAGCAGCTGTTCGCGGTGGTGCTGAAGACGGCGTCCCGTCCGGAGCGGCTGACCTCCGGGCACCGGGCGTTCTTCCGCCGGGCGGGCCGCCTCTACCGGCGGCACCGGCCGGCCGGCTACCGCGCGCCGGGCGGCAGCCTGGGCGTCCAGCACCGGCTGCTGGCGACGGGCGCCTACACCGCCTTCCGCGCGCTGCGCGGCGCCAACCGGACGGCCGCCCGTTCGGCCGGCCGCCTGCCCCGTCCGCGCATGCTGCGCACCCGGCTGCGCTACGCCCGCGAGCTGCGCCGCCCGCTGGACCCCGCCCTCGCCGTGTACTGCGCCTACTGGGGCCGCGGCTACGCCTGCAACCCGGCCGCGATCCACGCCAAGGCCCGCGAACTCGCCCCGCACATCCGCTCGGTGTTCCTGGTCGAGGCCGGCCAGGAACACGCCGTACCGAAGGACGTCGAGTACGCGGTGATCGGCTCCCACCGCTACTGGGAGGTGCTGGCCCGGGCGAAGTACCTCGTCAACAACGCCAACTTCGCCGAGGGGGTCGTCAAGCGGCCCGGCAGCGTGCATCTGCAGACGCAGCACGGCACCCCGCTGAAGAAGATGGGCGTGGACCAGTCGACGTACCCGGTGGTGGCCGCGCAGTCCGGCAGCTTCACCAAGCTGCTCGGCCGGGTCGACCGCTGGGACTTCAACCTGTCGTCCAACCGGCACTCCACCCGGATGTGGGAGCGCGCCTTCCCCGGCGGCTACGAGCAGCTGGAGTACGGCTACCCGCGCAACGACGTGTACTGCACGGCGACCGCCGAGGACGTGATCCGGATCCGGAAGGAACTGGGGATCCCGGAGGGCAGGACGGCGGTGCTGTACGCGCCGACCCACCGCGACCACCACACCGGCTTCGAGACCGGGCTGGACCTGGAGGCGTTCTGCGAGGCGGCCGGCGAGGACGTGGTGGTGCTGCTGCGCGCCCACTACTTCTACGACCGCGGCCGCACCCGGAACTCGGACCGGATCATCGACGTCACCGCGCACCGCTCCGCGGAGGACGTGTGCCTGGCCGCGGACGCGCTGGTCACCGACTACTCGTCGATCATGTTCGACTACGCCAACCTGGACCGGCCGATCGTCGTGTACGCCGACGACTGGGACGTGTACCGGGAGACCCGGGGCGTCTACTTCGACCTGATGGCCGAGCCGCCGGGACCGGTCGCCCGCACCCCCGGGGAACTGGCCGCCGTCTTCCGTGACGGTGCGTACGCGGGCCCGGAGTCCACGGCGCTGCGGGCCGCGTTCCGGGAGCGGTTCTGCGAGTTCGACGACGGGCGCGCCGCGGAGCGCGTCGTCAGGCGGGTGCTGCTCGGCGAGCCGCCCGAGGCGCTGCCGGCCGTGATCCCGCTCGCGGAACGCGTTCCCGCGCCCGCCGCCGCGACCCTCGTGAGGAGCTGACCCCGTGCCCCGCTTCAGTCTGATCGTGCCCTGTTTCAAGGTGCAGGGCTTCCTGCCCGAGTGCCTGGACTCGGTGCTGACGCAGTCCTTCGGCGACTTCGAGCTGATCGCGGTGGACGACTGCTCCCCCGACGGCTGCGGCGCGATCCTCGACGAGTACGCCGGGCGGGACCCGCGCGTGAAGGTGCTGCACCTGCCGGAGAACGTGGGCCTCGGCCGGGCCCGCAACGCCGGCATGCCGCACGCCACCGGCGACTACCTGTTCTTCCTCGACAGCGACGACACCCTCACCCCGGGCGCGCTGCGGGCCGTCGCCGACCGGCTGGCGGAGGCCGCCGATCCGGACGTGCTCGTCTTCGACTACGCGCGCACCTACTGGTGGGGCGGCACCCGGCGCAACGTGCTCGCGCACGTCCTCACCGAGGCGGGTGCGGACACGTTCGACGTGGCGCGGTACCCGCAGGTCCTCGACCTGCTGATGGTGGTGTGGAACAAGGTCTACCGGCGGGAGTTCGTCGAGCGGAACGGATTCGCGTTCCCGCCGGGCTACTACGAGGACACCCCCTGGACCTTCCCGGTGATGCTCAGCGCCGGGCGGATCGCCGCGCTGGACCGGATCTGCGTGAACTACCGGCAGCGCCGGCAGGGCAACATCCTGTCCACGACCAGCCGCAAGCACTTCGACATCCACGACCAGTACGAGCGGGTCTTCGCCTTCGTCGCCGACCGCCCGGAGCTGGCGCGCTGGCTGCCGTACCTGCACCGCAAGATGGGCGAGCACTGCCTGGACATCCTGGCCAAGCCGGACCGGCTGCCGCCCGCCGACAAGGCCGAGTTCTTCCGGCGCACGGCGCGGATGTTCCACGCGCACCGGCCCGAGGGCGCCCGGGTGGACGGCGAGGTGGCCGTGCTGGAGGGCTCCTGGACGGCGTACCGGCTCCGGCGGCAGGCGTCGCGGGCCGGGCGGGAGACGGCACGGCGGGCGGCTCCGGTGCGCCGGGCGGCCGCCGCGCGGGCCCGCACGGGCTGGGCGTCGCTGCACGCGCGCCGCCCGCTGGACGAGAACCTGGTGGTCTACTCGGCCTCCTCGCACCGGGGCGCGCTCGGCGACCCCGCGGCCGTCTACGACAAGGCCCGGGAGATCGCCCCACGGCTGCGCGGGGTGTGGGTGGTGCGGGACGCGGACGCGGCCGCACAGCTGCCGCCCGGTACGGAGCACGTGATCGTGGGCTCCCGGCGCTATCTGGAGGTCACCGCGCGGGCGAAGTTCTTCGTCAACGACGTCAACTGGCCCGGCACGCTGGGCAAGCGGCCCGGCAGCGTGCACATCCACACCCATCAGGGCACCCCGCTCAAGTACATGGGCGCCGACCTGCTGGACAAGCCGGGCGCGCGGCTGGGCTTCGACGTGCCGCAGATGCTGCGGCGGGCCGACCGCTGGGACTACAGCCTGGTCGCCAACCGCCACTCCGAGCTGGTCTGGGAGCGCGCCTACCCCTGCCACTTCACCTCCGTGCGCACCGGCAGCCCGCGCAACGACGTGCTGGTGAACGGGGGGAGCGGCGACTTCCGGCAGCGGTACGGCATTCCGGCGGACCACACGGTCGTGCTGTACGCGCCGACCCGCCGGGACTACCAGCGCGGCGGGCACGTGGACCGGTTCGACCCGGCCGGGTTCGCGGCCGAACTCGGCGAGGGGTACACCCTCGTGGTCCGGCTGCACCCGTCGCTGGCGAGCGGGCCGGCGCGGGGCATGGGGCTGTCGGAGCCGGCCCGGCGCGGGATCCTGATCGACGCGACCGACGAGCCCCGGGTCGAGGACGTGATGGCGGCGGCGGACGTGCTGGTCACCGACTACTCGGCCGTGATGTTCGACTACGCGCACCTGGACCGGCCCATCGTGGTGCACGCCGACGACTGGCCCGCCTACCGCGCGAGCAGGGGCGCGTACTTCGACATCACCGCCGAGGCGCCCGGCCATGTCTCGGGCTCCTTCCGGGAGCTGGTCCGGCTGTTCGCCTCCGGCGCGTGGCGGGACGAGGAGTCGACGCGGCTGCGGACGGAGTTCCGGGCCCGGTTCTGCGAGTACGACGACGGCCGGGCCGCCGAGCGGGTGGTACGGACCCTGCTGCTGGGCGAGAGCATGCCGGAGGCCCCGCTCCGGCTGCCGGGCCAGGCCACCGGCCGGGACGCGCTGACCTCGGCGTGAGCGCGAGGCCGGGCCTCGACGGTCCGGGCCCGACGGTCCGGTGGGAACGGCCACGGCCGGCCGGCGGGAGCGCCGGCCGGCCGTGGCCGTTCGAGGAGCGGGCGTGCGGTCCTACTCGATGACGAGGTCGACCTCGATGTTGCCGCGGGTGGCGTTGGAGTAGGGGCAGACCTGGTGGGCGGTCTCGACCAGCTTGCGGCCGGTCTCCTGGTCCACGGACTCGGGCAGCTCGATGCGCAGGGTCACCTTCAGTCCGAAGCCCTCGCCCTGCTTGCCGATGCCGACCTCGGCGGTCACGGCGGCGTCGCTGACGTCCACCTTCGCCTGGCGGCCGACGAGACCCAGGGCGCTGCCGAAGCAGGCGGCGTAGCCGGCGGCGAAGAGCTGCTCCGGGTTGGTGCCCTCGCCGTTGCCGCCCAGTTCCGCCGGCGGGGCCAGCTTGAGGTCGATCTTGCCGTCGGAGGAGACGGCACGGCCCTCGCGGCCGTGGGTGGCGGTGGCGACAGCGGTGTAGAGCGCGTCCATGGAAGACCATCCCTCTCGGTGTGAAGTGCGTCGCGGGGTCCGTTGGCGGTCCGTCGCGAGTACGAGTAGAGCACACAATTAAGTTGTGCACAACTTTATGGTTCGCAAGAGCTACCCTGGAGGCATGACCGCCTCGCCCACCCCGCAGACTTCCGCCGCCGCCGGCAGCGACTGGCTCCGCCTGGACCGCCAGATCTGCTTCTCCCTGCACGCCGCCTCCCGCGCCTTCAACGGCGTCTACCGCGTGATCCTCAAGGACCTCGGCCTCACCTATCCCCAGTACCTCGTGATGCTGGTCCTCTGGGAACACGGCGACCTGCCCGTGAAGAAGCTCGGTGAACATCTGCGGCTCGACTCCGGCACGCTCTCCCCGCTGGTCAAGCGGCTGGAGGTGGCCGGTCTCGTACGCCGCGAGCGCAGCGCCCGGGACGAGCGGTCCGTGCAGGTGCGGCTCACCGAGGAGGGCGGGGCGCTGCGCGAGCGGGCCCTGGAGGTGCCGCGGCGGATCGCGGCGGCGACCGGCTTCGACCTGGCGGAGATCGGCGAGCTGCGCGAACGCCTCGACCGGCTCACCCTCGCGCTGGACGCGGCGGCGTCGGCGGAAGCGGCGGAAGCGGCGGACGTCCGCTAGCGCGGCGGACGTAGAGCCGTACGGTCACCCCTTCCCGGACCGTCTCCTCGCCGGGCACGAACTCCGTCCGCAGCACGGCGAGTTTGGCGCGTTCGGCGGCGTTGCGGGGCGTCCAGCCGCCGGCGAGCAGCGCCTGGTCGGCGACGACCCTGACCCGGTCCAGCCGGGCCAGCCTGCGGCGCAGCTCATCGGGTCCGGCCTCACGGCCGTACAGGGTCCCGGACGCGGCGGCGCCCTCCACCAGGGCCACGTCCCGCGTGCCGCGGAACGCCCCCGGGTAGGTGAGGGCCACGTTGCGCGTCTGCACTGGCAGGAACAGCACCGGATCCCCGGGCCGCAGCGCGCGTGCGGCGATCCGGGAGACGGCGGCGAGATCGTCGGGCCGCCGGCCGGGGCTCCGGTCGGCCTGGAGCAGGGGAAGCTGCTGGAGCAGCACGACGGCGACGGCCGCCACCCCGGCGGCGACGAAAACGCCCACCGGGACCCGCCTCCGCGGGGCCGCAGGCACCGCCGGGCCGGACACCGGCACCGGGTCACCGTGCGGCGCCGGGTCCGGAGGCGGCACCAGGTCGAACCGCTCCGCCGAGCCGGTCGGCGGGACCGCACCGCCGAGCGGCACCAGCCCGGACAGCGGCTCGGCGGACGGCCGCGCCGACGGGCGCCGACCCGCCCGGCCGCGGCGCCGGGCCCGCACCGCCACCCCGGCCGGCCGCTCGGCCCACAGCCGTCCCGCGACCCGGGCGACCCGCTCCGCTCCGCACGCCACCAGCAGGGGGGCGCCGCCGAGGGCGTAGAGCACGTAGCGGTCGACGTACAGCGGGGAGATCTGGGACAGCAGCATCAGCACCCCCGGCGGCACCACCGCCAACGGCAGCGCCACTCCCGCGCAGGTGAGCTCGCCGCGCCGCCGCACCAGCCCCGCGAGCCCGAGCAGGGCCAGCCCCAGGCACACCCGGTACACCCCGTCCGCCGGCCCCAGGAACAACCGCAGCAGCCCCTCCGCCGTGTCCGCGGTCGGCCGGCGCAGCCAGGCGACCTGTGCCGCCTGCCCGCGGGACACCAGGACCATCGGCAGCAGCGAGAGGGCGACCGCGACCGCTGCCCGCCCCCAGCCCCGCCACACCGCTCCCCCGGCCCGGGCGAGCGCCAGCGACACCGCGTGGGCGAGCAGCAGCAGCACCGCGAACTCGTGCAGCCAGCAGGTGACGCCGAGGACGGTGCCGTACGCCCACCACGAGCCCGTGCGCACGGCCCGGACGAAGAGCAGGGTCGCCCCGGTGGCGCCGGCCGCGACCAGGGCGTACGAGCGGCCCTCCTGCGCGTAGTGACCGGCCATCGGGGCGACGGCGTAGAGCAGTCCGGCCCACAGTCCGACGCGCGGCCGGACCAAGTGGGTGCCGAGCGCGGCCACCAGAGCGGCCGTCACCGCCGCCGCGCACGCCGACGGGAGCCGCAGCACGACCTCCCCGGGGTGGACGGCGAGGACGGGGTGCATCACGAGGTAGTACAGGCCGTGCACCGCGTCGACGTCGTGCAGCAGCCGCCAGATCTGCGGCACCGTGCGGCGCCCGACCTGGAAGGTGACCGCCTCGTCACGCCACATGCCACCCCGGTCGAGCCCCCACAGCGCGATCGCCAGTATCACCAGCGCGGGCACCCCCACGGACAGCGCACGGCGGGCCCGCGCGCCGGGCACCTGGCACGACACGCGCGCCGAGGCCGGCTCCGAAGCACCGATCGGCGGCTGCGTCGTTGCACCCATAAGGGCGGCAGCCGTCGCTTCAGCCGTCCGGCGTGACTGCTGTTTCACAGGAAGCCCGAGGTTCACCACGGCCCGATCTTTTGCGATTAGCCAACCTTTGCCGCGCATTGACGGCGTATCGGCATGGATACACCATCCGTACCGCTTAGGCTCCCATGTGATGAACCGTCTCCGTGTCACCCCCGGCCCGGTCCTCGCCCTCACCTCCCTCTGGCTCGCCGGCCGCGCGCTGATGCTGTGGCTGCTCGTCCACGACAGCTCCCCGCTGCTCGGCGGCGGTTCGGTGGCCCGTGAGGTGCGGCGGCTGTACTTCCACTGGTACGGCGTCCTCGCGCACGGTTCCTTCCCGGCGCAGGACACGCTGTGGCAGTACCCGCCGGGCGCCGGACCGGTCCTGCTGGCGCCGGGCCTGCTCCCGGGACTGACGTACTTCCAGGCCTTCGTGACGCTGACCCTGGCCGCGGACGCGCTGATCGCGGCGGCGCTGCTCCGCGCGGGCACCCGGCCCGGACGCAGCCTGCGCGGCGCCGCCCTGTGGGCGGGCGGGCTGCCGCTGCTGCTGCACGTCCCGCTCGCCCGGTACGACATCGAGGTCACCGCCCTCGCCGTACTCTGCCTGCTGACGGTCGCGCGCTCCCCGCGCGGGGGCGGGGTGTTGGGGGCGCTGGGCGGGCTGGTGAAGGTGTGGCCGGCGCTCGCGCTGCTCGGCACGCCCCCCGGACGGGTGACCCGCACGGCGTGGAGCTGGGCCGCGACCGCCGGGACCGCCGCCCTCGGACTGCTGGCCCTGTCGTTCAACGACCCGTTCTCCTTCGTGCGGGAGCAGGGCGGCCGCGGGGTGCAGATCGAGTCGCTCGGCGGGACCGCCCTCAACCTCGCCCGGCACGCCGGCTGGCCCGGCCGGCACCGCTACCAGTACGGCGCGATCGAGCTGATCGGCCCGCACGTGGACGCCGTCGCGGCCGCCTCCCTCGCGCTCACGGCGACCGCCTTCGGGCTGCTGGTGCTGTGGCGGGTGCGGGCGCGCCGCTGGACCGAGGCGACACCGTTCGACGCGGCGCTGAGCGCGGTGCTGCTGTTCACCGTCACCAGCCGGGTCATCAGCCCGCAGTACATGATCTGGCTGCTGGGGCTCGCGGCCGTGTGCCTGACCTCGCGGCACACCAGTCAGCGCCCGGTGGCGGTGCTGATCCTCGGGGCGTCGGCGCTGAGCACGGTGGCGTTCCCGATGTGCTACCAGGACGTGGTCGACGGCACCTGGACCGGCTGCCTGCTGATGCTGGCCCGCAACGCGCTGCTGGCCGCCGCCGCGGTGCTGTCCTTCGTGCGGCTGTGGCGTGCCGCGAGACCGCCGGCCGTGAAGAACCTGCCACGGACGGAACCCCGGCCCGTTTCCGACCGTCTTCCGGACCGAGCACTAACTGCCTCTTAACCGGGTATTACTGAACATTTCTACGCTCCCGGCCCGTGGACCTCATGCATCCAGACTCGCCAGACCAGCACCCGGCGCCGCAGGCCGCCGTCGTCGTCATCGGCTACAACGACCGCGCCCACGTGGGCGACGCGGTGCGTTCGGCCCTCGCCCAGGGCGGCGCCGTCGCCGAGGTGATCGCCGTGGACGACCGCTCCACCGACGGCAGCGCCGAGCTGCTCGGCCGACTGGCCGCCGGCGAGCCCCGGCTGCGGGTGGTGCGCCGGGAGGTGAACAGCGGCGGCTGCGGCAGCCCCCGCAACACCGGGATCGACGCGGTGACGGCGCCGTACGTCATGTTCCTGGACAGCGACGACGTCCTGCCGCCGGGCGCGGTGGGCGCGCTGCTGGCCGCGGCGGCCGGGGCGAAGGCCGAGGTGGCGAGCGGCCTGTGCGTGCGCCGGGAGCTGCCGTCGGGCCGCGAGCAGCCGTGGCAGCCCTCGCTCTACACGGCGCCCGCCGTCCTCGCGCGCCCCTCCCAGCGCCCGCGCCTCGTCCACGACACGCTGTGCGTCAACAAGCTGTACCGCACCGATTTCCTGCGCGGGCACGGCATCCGCTTCCCCGAGGGCCGTTTCCTCTACGAGGACTTCGTCTTCACCGCGCGCGTCCTGGCCGCCGGCCCGCGCGTCGCGCTCGTACCGGACCCGGTGTACGTGTGGCACGTGCGCCGGTCGGCCGAGCGGCTGTCGCTCTCCCTGGACCGGGAGCACATCGACAACTGGAGGGCGCGCGTCGAGGCGTGCGCGCTGGCGTACGACATCCTGCTGGGCGCCGGGCAGAAGGAGCTGGCACGGGCGGCGCGGGCCAAGTTCCTCGACCACGACGTGCGCATGTACGTGCGTGAACTGGGGTTGCGCGACGCGGACTACCGGCGCGCGTGGTGGGCGCACACCCGTGAGTACCTCGCGCGCTACGACGCCGACGACTGGGAGCGGAACCCCGCCGCCCCCGGCCCGCTGCTGGCCCGGGTCGTGCTGGCGTCGCCCGAGCCGCGCGACCTGCCCCGGCTGCGCGAACTCGCCGCCCGGCCCGCGCGGCTGCTCCCGCCCTGCGCCCGCGACGCCGACGGCACCCCCGTCTGGTCCGCGGACCTGCCCGAGGTCACCCTCACCCCCCTGCTCACCCGTCCCGTTCGTCTGCTGCCGCTCGCGGTGGACGCGGAACTGCGCCCGCGCGCGCGTGCCACGCTCCTGCGTCTGCGGCTGCACGAGCTGTACGGGAGGGTGGCCGGGGCGGGCCCGCGGGAGGTGGACGTGCGCTGGCAGTCCCGGGAGGACGACCGGACGGCCGGGCGGACGACGGCGGTTCTGTCGCCGGACCGTGCCGGCACCTGGACGGCGGTGGTGCCCGTCGACCTGGCCGGGCTCGGCGGGGGCGTGTGGGACCTGCGGCTGACGCTCCGGTTCGCGGACGGCGGGCGACGGGAGGTCACGGCGCACGCGTCCGCGGGCGCCGGCCGGCTGCGCCGGCACGCCGTCCCGGACGCCCGCCACGGGGTGCTCCTGGTGCAGCCGTACGCGACCCACTCCGGCGCGCTGGCCCTGCGCGTGGCCGCGGGACCGCGCGGAGTCGCCGCGGTGGTCCGCGGCCGGCTGCGCCGCCTGCTTCACTGAGAGGGCCCGGCTGCCTGTCCGACACCGGGGACCGAGACGACCGGGACCGGGACGACCGGGACCAGGACGAGGGGACGGCCGCAATGACCTGGCTGATCACCGGCGGCGCCGGCTACATCGGGGCGCATGTCGTACGGGCGATGGCCGAGGCGGGTGAGCGCACGGTCGTGTACGACGACCTGTCCACGGGCGTCGCCGGGCGCGTACCGGCCGAGGTGCCCCTGGTCGAGGGTTCGACCCTGGACGCGGGGCTCGTGGCCCGCACGCTCGCCGAGCACGGGATCACCGGCGTGGTCCACCTGGCGGCGAAGAAGCAGGTCGGCGAGTCGGTGGACCTCCCCCTGCACTACTACCGCGAGAACGTCGAGGGCCTGCGGGTGCTGCTGGAGGCGGTGACGGCGGCGGAAGTGCCGTCCTTCCTCTTCTCCTCCTCGGCGGCCGTCTACGGCATGCCGGACGTGGACCTGGTGACGGAGGAGACCCCCTGCCACCCGATGTCGCCGTACGGCGAGACGAAGCTGGCCGGCGAATGGCTGGTCCGTGCCACGGGCCGGGCGACGGGCCTCGCCACCGCGTCGCTGCGCTACTTCAACGTGGCGGGCGCGGCGACGCCCGAACTCGCCGACACCGGCGTGTTCAACCTGATCCCGATGGTCTTCGAGAAGCTCACCGAGGGCGCGCCGCCACGAATCTTCGGCGACGACTACCCGACGCCGGACGGCACCTGCGTGCGCGACTACATCCACGTGGTCGACCTGGCGGAGGCCCATGTCGCCGTCGCCCGCGCGCTGGGGTCCGCCCCCGGCACCGGCCTCACCCTGAACATCGGCCGCGGGGAGGGCGTCTCCGTGCGGGAGATGATCGACCGCATCAACGCGGTGACGGGCTACGACCGTCCGCCGACCGTCACCCCGCGCCGCCCAGGCGACCCCGCCCGCGTCGTCGCCTCCGCCGACCGGATCGCCACGGAACTGGGCTGGCAGGCCAAGTACGACGTGCACGACATGATCACGTCGGCCTGGGAGGGCTGGGTGCGGCACCACCCGCGGGCGGCGCGCTCGTAGGACCGCCCCGGGCGACGGGCCGGGCGCCGGGGTCCGCGCTCTGCGGCGGCGGCCCGGCGCCGCGGCCGTCACAGCGCCTTGAGCGCGCCCGCCGTGGCCCGGGCCAGCCGCTCCAGGTACCCCTTGGGGAGCTTCGGGGAGCGGGTCACCACCGAGCGCCAGTACAGGGGGCCGGAGATCAGGTCCAGCGTCAGGCCGGCGTCGACGCCCGCGCGGATCTCGCCCCGCTCCGCGGCCGCCGCCACGATCTTGCTGGCCACCCCCTCCTGACCGTCCCGCAGGGCCTTCTGGAAGGCCTCGGCGATCTCGGGGTTGCGGGCCGCCTCGGCCTGGAGGTCGGGGATGATCTGCGAGGCCACGGGGTGGCGCAGGGCACGGGACGTGACCTCGTAGAGCAGGCGCAGATCGCCCTCCAGGGAGCCCGTGTCGGGGACCGGGAAGCCCAGGACCGCCATCGCCGAGACGACGTCCAGCACCAGGTGCAGCTTCGAACGCCAGCGCCG
Source organism: Streptomyces albidicamelliae (assembly GCF_025642175.1). Taxonomy (NCBI): domain Bacteria; kingdom Bacillati; phylum Actinomycetota; class Actinomycetes; order Kitasatosporales; family Streptomycetaceae; genus Streptomyces; species Streptomyces albidicamelliae. The sequence continues at coordinate 3,552,706 of NZ_CP106795.1, forward strand.
GTAGACCGCCGTCTTGCCCACGCCCGCCCGGCGGGCGATGCCCTCGATGGACATGCGCGCGTAGCCGACGGCCGCGAGTTCCTCGAAGACGGCGGCCCGGATGGCCTCGGTCACGTCCTCCCGGAGCACGGCGGCCCCGGCGGGCGCCCGGCGGCGCGGACGCGTCGGCGGCACGTCGGCGGACTCGTCGGCGTTCGTCGTCATACCGAACAGCATAGGGCGTTACGACGAAACGGTTGCGTTCCGACGTTCATTGGGCCTACGCTCACGTCACGACGATACGGTCCCGTCCCGACGTAAGAGAACATGAAGAGAACCGTAAGGAAACGCCGGACGACGGGCACGGACACGGCGGCCCCGGCGACGGCCGGGCGCAGCACCCCCTCCCCCCGAGCGAAAGCAGCGGATGTGAGCCAGGTACTCCACACACCGCCCCCCACCCGGGCCCCCGCCGACGACGACCTCACGGCGCTCGCGCTCCGGCACGGACTGTCGGTCAGCGGCGCCCGCCCGACCCTGGCGGAGTACGTCCGCCAGCTGTGGGCCCGGCGCCACTTCATCGCCGCGTTCTCCACCGCCAAGCTCACCGCGCAGTACAGCCAGGCCAAGCTCGGCCAGGTCTGGCAGGTCATGACCCCGCTGCTGAACGCGGCGGTCTACTACTTCATCTTCGGCGTGCTGCTCAACACCAAGCACAACGTGCCGGACTACGTGCCGTTCCTGGTCACCGGCGTGTTCATCTGGACGTTCACGCAGAGCTCGATCATGGCCGGCACCCGCGCGATCGCCGGCAACCTCGGCCTGGTGCGCGCCCTGCACTTCCCGCGCGCCGCCCTGCCGATCTCCTTCGCGCTCCAGCAGCTCCAGCAGCTGCTGTTCTCGATGGCCGCGCTGGTCGTCATCCTGCTCTGCTTCGGCGTGCCGGTCGCCGCCTCCTGGGTGCTGGCGCTCCCGGTGCTCGTCCTGCAGTTCACCTTCAACGCCGGCGTGTCCATGATCATGGCGCGCATGGGCGCCAAGACCCCGGACATCGCCCAGCTGATGCCCTTCGTGCTGCGCACCTGGATGTACGTGTCCGGGGTGATGTGGAGCATCGACAAGATCACCAAGGGCGACAAGCTGCCGCACGTGGTCACCATCCTGCTCCAGCTCAACCCGGCCGCCGTCTACATCGACCTGATGCGGTTCGCCCTGATCGACAGCTTCCACGCCCACCAGCTGCCCCCGCACGCGTGGGCGGCGGCCACGGGCTGGGCCCTGCTCGCGGGCGTCGGCGGCTTCATCTACTTCTGGAAGGCTGAGGAGACGTACGGCCGTGGCTGAGCACACCGAGAAGATCCCCACCGTCGTCGCCCACGACGTCGACATCGTCTACCGGGTCAACGGCACCGGCGCGGGCCGCGGCACCGCCACCGCCGCCCTCAACCGCATGCTGCGGCGCAAGCAGACCGAGAAGGCGTCCGGCGTCCGCCGGGTGCACGCGGTGAAGAAGGTGTCGTTCGCCGCCTACAAGGGTGAGGCCATCGGGCTCATCGGCACCAACGGTTCCGGCAAGTCCACCCTGCTCAAGGCGGTCGCCGGACTCCTCCCGGTGGAGAACGGCCACATCTACACGGACGGCCAGCCCTCCCTGCTCGGCGTCAACGCGGCCCTGATGAACGACCTGACGGGCGAGCGCAACGTCCACCTCGGCGGTCTCGCTATGGGCATGTCCCGGGAGCAGATCAAGGAGCGCTACCAGGACATCGTCGACTTCTCCGGGATCAACGAGAAGGGCGACTTCATCACCCTGCCGATGCGCACGTACTCCTCCGGCATGGCGGCCCGGCTGCGGTTCTCCATCGCCGCCGCCAAGGACCACGACGTCCTGCTGATCGACGAGGCCCTCGCCACCGGCGACCGGTCCTTCCAGAAGCGCTCCGAGGCCCGGATCCGCGAGCTGCGCCGGCACGCGGGCACGGTCTTCCTGGTCAGTCACAACAACAAGTCGATCCGTGACACCTGCGAGCGGGTCCTGTGGCTGGAGCGCGGCGAGCTGCGCATGGACGGGCCGACGGAGGACGTCATGAAGGAGTACGAGGCCTTCACCGGCGACAAGAAGCCCGCCCCGAAGAAGCCGGCCGCCAAGAAGCCCGCGCCGAAGGCGGACACCGCCGAGGCGGGGGTACCGCAACCGGGCGCGCCGAAAGCCTCTCTTCCTTCCTGAGTCCGGTTCACCCGCACGGCCCACACTTGGGGCCTTGTTTTCCCTTTCATACGCTTAATGACGGTATGTTGGGGAGGGAGTCCGGAGCCGACGAGCCGAAGGAGCCCCAGTGATGCCCCGTCTCAGCGTGATCGTCTACGGACCGAACGCACAGGGGCATCTGACCGAACTGCTCGACTCGCTGGAGGCCCACCCGCTCCCCGACGCCGAGGTGATCGTCGCCGCGGTCGGCGACTGGGCACAGGAGACGGCCGGACGCCACGCCCCCGAGACGCTCGTCGTGCCGCTGCCGGAGGGCACCGGCGACGCGGCGGCCCGGGCGGCCGGCGCGGCCCGCGCGTCCGGCCGCTGGCTGCACTTCGTGCACGCCAAGGACGGCCTGCCGGCCGGCGCGCCCCGCCTGATCGCCGAGCGGGCCGCCGAACTCGACGCCGCGGCGGGCACGGAGGCGTCCGGGACCCGTGACGCCCCCGCCGCCCCGGTCGACGTGCTCCTCTTCGACCACGTCACCACCACCTGGCAGACCACCGCCGCGCCCTCCCGCGACGGCCGCCACCTCGCCGCGGTCGGCCGCGAGAGCCGCACCCTGGACGGACGCGCCGACCTGCTGCGCCTCGCCCCGCTGCTCGGCAACCGTGCCCTGCGCGCCGACTTCTGGCGGGCTCACGAGGCGCGGTTCACCACCGAGGACGAACCGCTCGCCGCCCACACGGTCCTGCTGCTCGCCGACCGGATCGCCTGCCTGAACCAAGTGGCGTACGAGAACCGCGTGCTGCGCCCCGAGAGCCTGCCGCCGCGGGCACCCGCGCACCGGCTCACGCTCATCGAACGCTACGAGTCCCTGCTGCCGCTCGCCGAAAACCGCCGTACCGTCCACGCGGTGCTGTACGACCTGATGGTGCGGGACCTGGTGCGCACCTTCGCCCGCGAGGACCTGCCCGAGCCGGTGGCCCGGGAGTTCTTCCGCCGCGCCTCCCTCGCCGCGGTGCGCTGGCGCCCCGAGGGCCACCAGCGCCCACCGGGCCTCGAAGGCGTACGGCACGCCCTGCTGGAGGAGGGCGCCTACACCAGGTACCGCGCGTTCCAGGCCGGCAACCGCGCCCGCCGCGCCGCCCGCACGGCCGTCCGCTCCTGCAAGCGCCAGGTGGGCGCCAAGGTCCGCGACCACCAGTACCGCCGCGCCCTGAGCCGGCCCGTGGACCCCGAACTGGCCGTGTTCGCCGCCTACTGGGACCGCGGGGTCGCCTGCAACCCGGCCGCGATCGCCGCCGAACTCGCCGAACTGGCCCCGCACATCCGCCGGGTGTGGGTGGTGAGCAAGGACAACGCGGCCCTGCTGCCGCCCGGCACGGACCACGTCGTCCCGGGCACCCGGCGCTACTGGGAGACCATGGCGAGCGCCAAGTACCTGACGAACAACGTCAACTTCCCCGGCGCGGTGGTCAAACGCCCCGACGCGATCCACCTCCAGACCCACCACGGCACCCCGCTCAAGCGCATGGGCCTGGACCAGATGGACCATCCGGCCGCCGCCAAGGGCCTGGACTTCGCGGCGCTGCTGGGCCGCATCGACAAGTGGGACTACAGCGTCAGCGCCAACAGCCACTCGACCCGGATGTGGGAGCGTGCCTACCCGGCCCGGTACACCTCCCTCGACCACGGTTACCCGCGCAACGACGTCTACTACCGGGCCACGGCCGCCGACGTCCGCGCCGCCCGCGCCCGCCTCGGCATCGCGCCGGGCCGGACGGCCGTCCTCTACGCGCCCACCCACCGCGACTACGAGGCCGGGTTCACCCCGCGCCTCGACCTCGCCGCCCTCGCGGACCGCCTCGGCGAGGACACCGTCCTCCTCGTCCGCGCCCACTACTTCTACGGCGGCGCGGCCTCCCCGCTGACCGGACTGCGCCGGTCCGGCCGGATCATCGACGTCTCCTCCTACGACCCGGTCGAGGAGCTGTGCCTGGCCGCCGACGCCCTGGTCACGGACTACTCGTCGATCATGTTCGACTACGCCAACCTGGACCGCCCGATCGTCATCCACGCCGACGACTGGGAGACCTACCGCACCACCCGCGGCGTCTACTTCGACCTGATGGCCGAGCACCCCGGCCAGGTGGCCCGCAGCCAGGAGGAGCTGACGGAGATCTTCGCCTCCGGCGCCTGGCGCGACGACAGCGCGGCCAAGGCACGGGCCACGTTCCGGCGGCGGTTCTGCGAGTACGACGACGGCCGCGCCGCCGAGCGGGTCGTACGGCGGGTGTTCCTCGGCGAACCCGAGGAGGCGCTGCCCCCGGTGCTCCCGCTGGAGGAACGCACGCCCGCCCCGACGCCCGAGGAGGCCACGGCATGACGAGCCCCGACGTCACCGTCACGGTCATCGTCTACAACGACGCGGCCCGTCTCCCCCGCGCGGTCGCCTCCCTGCGCGCGCAGACGCACACCGACATCGAGATCGTCATCAGCGACGACCACTCCACCGACGACACGCCCGCCGTGGCACGGGAGCTGGCGGCGCAGGACCACCGCATCCGCTACCTGCGCCTGCCGGAGAACAGCGGCGGCTGCAGCGCCCCGCGCAACCGGGCCATCGAGATCGCCCGGGCGCCGTACCTGATGTTCCTCGACAGCGACGACGAACTCCCGCCCCGCGCGGTCGAGTCGCTGCTGGCCGCGCACCGCGAGCGCGAGGTGGACTTCACCATGGGCGCGGTGCGGCGGGTCCGCGTGGACAACGGGCGCCGCTCCACGTGGATGCCGCACGTGGTCGCCGAGCGCCGCACCGTGGAGGGCATCGACGCCGACCCGCGGCTCTTCTTCGAGCACCTGTCCACGAGCAAGATGTACGCCCGGTCCTTCCTGGACCGCCACGAGCTGCGCTTCCCCGAGGGCATCCATTACGAGGACCAGTTGTTCTCGGCGCAGGCGTACTGCCTGGCCGAGGCGTTCACGATCATCCCGGACCCCGTGTACACCTGGTACATCGAACCGTTCGCGGCGGCGGACTCCGCGTCCATCTCCAACCAGCGGCACAAGATCTCCAACGTCCGTGACCGCGTCCACGTCCAGCGCCTGATCGACGACTTCCTCGTCGGCAGCGGGCACGCGGGGCTGCGGGAGGACAAGGACTACAAGTTCCTCAAGCACGACTTCCGGATGTACGCGGGCGACCTGCCCTTCCGGGACGAGGAGTGGCTGGACTCCTTCACCGCGATCATGAACCCCTACCTGGACACCCTGGCCCCCGGCGCGTACGCCCGGCTGCCCCGCCCGGAACGGGTGGTGCTGCGACTGCTGCGGGACGGCCGCACGGCCGACGCCCGGATCGCGGCCCGGGGCCTCGGGCACGGGGTGGCGCCCCGCCGCACCACCTCCGACGACTCCGGTGTCCCGTACTGGGGCGACCGGGTGCCGGACTCGGCCGAGGCCCGCCGTGAGCTGGACCTGTCCGACCTGGAGCTGGACACCCGCCCGTTCCCCAGCGCGCAGTTCCGGCACGAGATCACCGAGCTGACCCCGGGCCCGGGCGCGTCCCTCACCCTCGCCGTCCGTACGTACGACCCCGGGCTCCGCCTGCCCGTCGGCCCGCAGCGCGCCGGCCTGCTGCTGGCTCCCGGCGGGCGCCGGATGACGGTTCCCTTCCGGCTGGACCCGGTGCGTCCCGGCGTCTTCGAGGGCACCGTCCGCCTGGACCTCGCCGCCGCCCCGATCCCGCTGCAGGGCTTCGAGGGCGTGCGCCACCCGATGGTCCGCCTGCAGCAGCAGGGGCTGTCCCACACGGGGCTGCTGCTGGCCCCCCTCGACTTCCCCGCGCGCACCGCCCGCGTCGACTACCGCTCCGGCACGATCCCGCACGAGGTCACGGCCGAACCGGAGGGCCGCAACCCCGGCCGGCTGCAACTGCGCTGGCGGCCGGTCGGAGTGACGGCCCACGTGGTCCGCCCGGTGGTCCGCCGCCTGGCCCGCCCGAAGGTGCGCAAGGCGGCGAAGCTGCTGTCCAGCCTGCTGCGGTGAGGGGCCCGGTCCGGCGGCGGCCGAGCCCGGCGCCGGTGAGCGGACAGCCCCGCGTGCGGGGACCGCTCAGGGCACCACGCGGTACAGGACCTGGCCGCCCGGGCCCGCGGTGACCTTCCGCAGGCCGGGCCCGGCGAGGCTCTCCGGTCCCACCACCCACCGCACCCCGTACTCCCGGACGATCCCGCGCCGTTGCGCGGCGGACCCGCCGAAGTACCGGGTGACCGCCGCGGCCCTCCGGTCCGCGTCCGGGAGGAACACGTCCGGATAGCCGGGCGCCACCGTGTACGGCCCGTACGCGGGGATCTGCCGCGCCGGGAACGTGCGCGCCATCACCACGTCCCCGTACCGCACCCCCGCCCGCGTGATCCACTGGTAACCCGCCCACGGCGTGCGGTACTTCGCGGCGACCGCGGCGGGCAGCCGGTCCCTCGGGACGACGTACCCGAGCGTCCCGGCCTGCGTCCACGCCCCCACCGCGAGCGCCGCGCCCAGCACGCACGCCCACCCGGCCCGCACCGCCCGCCGCCCGGCCGACACCGTCTCCAGCGCGGCCGCCAGCTGGGCCGGGATCAGCGCCGCCGGCAGGGCACGGCCCCACGAGTAGTGTCCGGTCAGCCCGCCCGCGGCGAACACCAGCACACCGAGCACGAAGAACAGCACCAGGGGATCCCGGCGGTCCCGGCGCGCGCGGCACGCCAGGGCCACCACACCGAGCAGCACCAGCCCGAACCGCGCGGCCAGGTGCTCGTACAGCGGCCGGTGGATCGCCTCCAGGTCCGCCCCGGCGGAGAACAGGGCGAAGAAGTCGTAGTAGGGCCACAGCCACAGCACGAGCAGCCCCGAGGCGAGCGCGGCGCCGAGCCGGGGCAGCACCGCCCGCGCGGGCCGCGCCGCGAGCACCGCGGCCGCCGCGCCCAGCGACGCCACGACACCGGTGAACTGGTGGCACAGCAGGATCAGCGCCCACAGCACGCCGAGCGCCACCCAGGTCCCCCACGCCGCCGTCCCGCGCACCGCACGGGTCAGCCACGCCCAGAAGTGGAAGCCGAGCCCCAGCGCGAACACACTCGGGTACGACACCGTCAGCGCCAGGGAGTTCAGGCCGAGGAAGCCGCTCCACGCGAACAGCAGCGGGCCCCACAACAGGAGCAGGCACAGCAACGCCAACGCGGGCGCGGCCCGGTGGGAGCTCAGGGTGCGGACGTACCGCAGGACACCCGTGACCAGCAGCCCGAGCCCGACGAGCGCGCCGATGCGCAGCACGACGAACACCGACAGGCCCGTGAGCCTGGCCAGCACGCCCAGCACCAGCGTCCACGGCGAGTAGTACGGACTCGGCGTGTCGGCGTCGACCAGCGGGTTGCCGGGGTCCAGGAGGCTGTGCCGCAGCCGCTGGACCGTGGCCGCGTGCATGCCGAGGTCGCCCGCCCACGGCAGGCGGGCGATCACCAGGAGCAGCAGCACCAGGACGAGCGCGGCGGCGACCCGAGGCAGTGACCGGCCGGCCCGCGCGGTGCCGTCCGCGGGCGCTGTCCGGCTCACCGGCTCCAGGTCAGACGGCGCGGGACGCATCCTGCGGGCATGACTCGACGGGGTTCGGTGTCACACCGCAGACCCTATCCGAATCGGACCCACCAGCAGGAAACGGTGAATTCACCGCCCGTCCCCGGCAAGGAGCCGGCGAGGAGCGGGCAAGAAAGAAGGCGCCCCGGGCCGCGATGTGCCCGGGGCGCCTGCGTGCCGTACGGCTACGAGTGCGTGCGCAGCAGCGTCCGCATCGTGCGCATCGCCACCGACAGGTTGGCGAGGTCGAACGAGTCCGAACCGCGGATCTCGTCCAGGGTCGTGCGCGCCCGGCTCAGGATCGCCGAGTTCTTCTGCTCCCACGCCGTGAACCGCTGCTCGGGCGACGACGCGCCGTTGCCGACGGCGAAGACGTCCGCGGTGAGCGCCGCGTGGGCCGCGTACAGGTCCTCACGGATGGAGGCGCGGGCCATGGACTGCCAGCGGTCGGCACGGGGCAGCTCGATGATGCGGTCCATCAGCTGGGTGATGTGCAGCCGGTCGGCGAGGTCGTAGTAGATCTCCGCGACGTCGAGCGGCTCCTTGCCCATGCGGTCGGCCACCGAGACGATGTCGAGCGCCGGGAAGGCGGAGGAGAACCCGGCCACCCGGGTGGCCACCTCGTCCGGCACGCCGGCCGCGGACAGCTCGTCGTACACGTGCTGGTACCACTCCAGGTCCGCGCCCTTCAGCAGCTTCGGCAGCTGCTGCCAGACCTGCTCGACCCGCTCCGCGAAGAACTCGACCGTCTCGGCGAGCTGCAGCGGCTGCGGCCGGTTGTTGAGCAGCCAGCGGGTGCCGCGCTCGACCAGCCGGCGCGAGTGCAGCCGGATGCGGGTCTGGACGGCCGCGTCGACCGTGTTGTCCAGGGCCTCCACCGCGTCCCACACCGGCGCGGAGCAGAAGATCGTACGGGCCACGGTCTGGGCGCGGACGATCTCCTCCAGCGAGGCGCCGGTCTCCTCGCGCAGACGGTGCAGGTACGTCGTACCGCCCGTGTTGACCGTGTCGTTGACCAGCACGGTCGTGGTGATCTCACGGCGCAGCGGGTGGTTGTCGATGGCCTCGGCGAACCGCTCGCGCAGCGCGGTCGGGAAGTACGCGTGCAGCAGGGTGCGCAGGTACGGGTCGTCCGGCAGGGAGGTGTGCAGCAGCTCCTCGGCGACCGTGATCTTCGTGTACGCCAGCACGACGGCCGTCTCCGGACCGGTCAGGCCGTGGCCCTGGCCGAGGCGCTCGCGGATCTGCCGGTCGCTCGGCAGGAACTCCAGCGCCCGGTCCAGGTGGCCCTCGCGCACCAGGTGGCGGATGAACCGCTGCTGGGCGTGGAGCATGTCCTTGGCCTGCAGGAGCGCGTTGGCGAGCGCGGTGTTCTGCGCGTAGTTGTTGCGCAGGACCAGCGCGCCGACCTCGTCGGTCATCTCGGCGAGCAGCTTGTTGCGCTGCTTCACGGTCATGTCACCCTCGGTGACCAGGCCGTTCAGCAGGATCTTGATGTTCACCTCGTGGTCGGAGGTGTCCACGCCGGCGCTGTTGTCGATGGCGTCGGTGTTGATCTTCCCGCCGTGCGTCGCGAACTCGATGCGGCCGAGCTGGGTCAGGCCCAGGTTGCCGCCCTCGCCGACGACCTTGACCCGCAGGTCGGCGCCGTCGACGCGGATGGCGTCGTTGGCCTTGTCGCCGACGTCCGCGTTCGACTCCGTCGAGGACTTCACGTACGTGCCGATGCCGCCGTTCCACAGCAGGTCGACCGGCGCCTCGAGGATCGTCTTCATCAGGTCGGCCGGGGTCATCTTGGAGACCTTCTCCTCGATGCCGAGGGCCTCCCGGATGTGCGCGTTCAGCGTGATCGCCTTGGCGCTGCGCGGGAAGATCCCGCCACCCGCCGACAGCAGCGTGGTGTCGTAGTCGGCCCAGCTGGAGCGGGGCAGCTCGAACAGGCGGCGGCGCTCGGCGTAGGAGGTGGCCGCGTCCGGGTTCGGGTCGATGAAGATGTGCCGGTGGTCGAAGGCGGCGACCAGGCGGATGTGCTCCGAGAGCAGCATGCCGTTGCCGAAGACGTCACCGGACATGTCGCCGATGCCGACGACCGTGAAGTCCTCGCTCTGCGTGTCCACGCCCAGCTCGCGGAAGTGCCGCTTCACGGACTCCCAGGCACCGCGCGCGGTGATGCCCATGCCCTTGTGGTCGTAACCGGCCGAGCCGCCGGAGGCGAAGGCGTCGCCGAGCCAGAAGTTGTACTTCTCGGCGACGCCGTTGGCGATGTCCGAGAAGGTCGCGGTGCCCTTGTCGGCGGCGACCACCAGGTAGGTGTCGTCGCCGTCGTGCCGCACCACGTCCTGCGGCGGCACGACCTCGCCGGCCACCATGTTGTCGGTGATGTCCAGCAGCGCCGAGATGAACGTCTTGTAGCTGGCGATGCCCTCGGCCAGCCAGGCGTCGCGGTCCACGGCCGGGTCCGGCAGCTGCTTGGCGACGAAGCCGCCCTTGGCGCCGACCGGCACGATGACCGTGTTCTTCACCATCTGCGCCTTGACCAGGCCGAGGATCTCCGTGCGGAAGTCCTCGCGCCGGTCGGACCAGCGCAGACCGCCTCGGGCGACCTTGCCGAAGCGCAGGTGCACGCCTTCGACGCGCGGCGAGTACACCCAGATCTCGTACGCCGGGCGCGGGGCCGGCAGGTCCGGGATGGCCTGCGGGTCGAACTTCATGGAGACGTAGTCGTGCGGCTTGGCGCCGAGCGTCTCCTGGAAGAAGTTCGTGCGCAGGGTCGCCTTGATGACGGTCAGGAAGGACCGCAGGATGCGGTCCTCGTCCAGGCTCGCCACCTGGTCCAGGGCCGCTTCGACCTCTTCGAGGAGGGCGTCGATCAGCTCCAGGCCGGCCTTCTGCCGCTCCGGGGACATCCGCGCCTCGAACAGGGAGACGAGGAGCCGCGTGGTGTGGACGTTGTCGCGGAGGGTGTCCTCCATGTAGTCCTGCGAGAACGTCGAACCGGCCTGCCGCAGGTACTTGGCGTAGGCGCGCAGCACCATCGCCTGCCGCCAGGTCAGCCCGGCGCTCAGCACCAGGGCGTTGAAGCCGTCGTTCTCCGCCTTGCCGGTCCAGGTCGCGGCGAACGCCTCCTGGAACCGCTCACGGCCGTCGTCGCCGAGGTAGTCGCCGTTGCCGCCGCCGAGCGACTTCGGCATGCGCAGCCCGAAGTCGTAGATCCAGGCGGTGGTGCGGTCCGCGCAGCGCAGCTCGTACGGCCGCTCGTCGGTGACCTCGACGCCCAGCATGCTGAGCACCGGCAGGACCTTGGAGAGGGAGACCGTGCCGCCCTTCTGGTAGATCTTGAAGCGGCGCTCGTCGGGCGCGGCACCCACCGGCTCGTACAGGCTCAGCGAGAACGTCTTGTCCTCGCCCAGCTGCTCCAGGTGGACCAGGTCGGCCACCGCGGCGCGCGGGGAGTGGTCGGCCTTGTAGCCCTCGGGGAAGGAGTGGTTGTAGCGGCGCAGCACCTCGGCCGCGTGCTCCTCGCCGCACTCGGCGGTCAGCGCCTCGGCGAACGCGTCGGTCCAGGAGCGGGCCGCCTCCACCAGGCGGGCCTCGATGCGCTCCTTGTCGGCGTCGGACAGCTGGGGCAGCTCGGTGCCCTGCGGGACACGGACGACGAAGTGCAGCCGGGACAGGATCGACTCGGTGTTCCAGGCCGTGAAGTCGACGCTGATGCCGCCGAGCTCCTCCTTCAGGATGTCGATGATCCGCAGGCGGACACCCGTGGTGTAGCGGTCGCGCGGCAGGTAGACGAGGGCCGAGTAGTAGCGGCCGTACTCGTCCTGGCGCAGGTACAGCCGCAGCCGGCGGCGCTCCTGGAGGTAGAGGACGCTCGTCGCGATGGCCTGGAGCTCCGCGGCCGGCGTCTGGAACAGCTCGTCGCGCGGGTAGGTCTCCAGGATCTGGAGCAGGTCGCGGCCGTCGTGGCTGTTGGGCGAGAACCCGGCGCGAGCCAGCACCTCGTCGACCTTGCGGCGGATCACCGGGACCCGGCGCACGGACTCGGTGTACGCGGCGGAGGAGAACAGACCGAGGAAGCGGCGCTCGCCGACGACGTTGCCGTCCGCGTCGAACTTCTTGACGCCGATGTAGTCCAGGTACGACGGCCGGTGCACGGTGGCGCGGCTGTTGGCCTTGGTCAGCACCAGCAGCTTGTGCTCGCGGGCCTTGGCCCGGGCGTCGGCGGGGAGCCGCTCGAAGGAGGGGCTGACCGGGTGCTGCTCGTCCTCGGCGTGGTGCGGGTCCGAGCGCAGTATGCCGAGACCGGTGCCGGCCACGGCGGCGAGCGTGTCGTCGTCGCGCAGCTGGTACTCGCGGTAGCCGAGGAACGTGAAGTGGTCGTCGGACAGCCAGCGCAGCAGCTCGCGGGCTTCCTCGATCTCGGGCTTCGCCAGGTCGCCGGGGGCGGGCTCGCCCTGCAGGCCGTCGGCGATCCGGATCGCCGTGTCCCGCATCTTCTCCCAGTCCTCGACGGCCTCGCGGACGTCGGACAGGACGCGCAGCAGGTCGAGGGAGATCTGCTTCAGGTCGGCGCGGTCGGTCTCCCGGTCGATCTCGACGTGGATCCAGGACTCGACGTGCGCGTCGTGCGGGAGGTCACCGGTGGCCGGGGTCGGCAGGACCTCGATCAGCTTGCCGGTGACGTCGCGCCGGACCACGAACTGCGGGTGGATCACGACGTGGATTCCGCGCCCCTGCCGGGTCAGCTCATTGGTGACCGAGTCGACGAGGAAGGGCATGTCGTCGGTGACGACCTCGACCACGGTGTGGCTGCAGGTCCACCCGTTCTCCTCGACGGTCGGGGTGTGCACCCGGACGTTCGCGGTGCCCTGCGGGCGGTTCTCGGCGAGCCGGTAGTGCGAGAGCGCTGCGCCGAAGGCGTCGACCGGGTCGCGGTCGGCGAGGTCTTCCGGCGCGGTGTGCAGGTAGTAGCGCTGGAGGAACGTGAGCACGGACTCGCTGTCCGGGGTGCCGGGAGGGCCCTCGTTCGTCGTCCCGGTCGGTAGGTGCCCCCCGACCGGGCTGTTCTCAGCTACCCGGGCGGCCCTCTCGAGCAGCTCGGCCTTGGCTTCGTCCAGCTTGGTCTGCATTGTCCTCTGACTCCTGTCGCGCGCCGTTGCGTGACGTAGAAGGAAGTACGGTCTCTTTCCCTGCGACACAACGCCACGTCCCGGGGTGTCCGGTCGGTTCCGACGCTATGCCGCGCGGTGAGATGAGCGGGGGGTATTCGGCCATTCTCGACACGTCCGACGGCTGAGACGCCCGTCGTGGCGCCGCCGTGTCCAGGGGTGTCCTCGGCTTCCGGGAGGCGTCCATGCCTCCGTCCCGCCCGCGAAGACCAGCGACCGCCGCCCGGTCACGGAGGTGTTCCGTGCAACCCGGGCGCAGGGCAGGGACACGGAGGTCCCCGCGAGATATCGCGCTGATCACGCCATAAGGCTATCGCTCCTCACCCCGGACCCGTCATGAGCCGTATGTGTACAAAACCGAGGGGGGAACTTTGACGTTCTGCACAGCGCCGGGACGGGTTCGCTTGGCGTAACCGGTCGGCCGGAGGTGCCCGATCCGCTCGCGTTCTGCTATCCACGGCCGCACCCTGAAAGCGACGGGCCCCCTTGGCAAGCAAGCCCGGCGGAGGCACGTTGCCCAGGGCGGCGCGGACGGTGCGGCCGTCCCGGAGTCCGCCTCGACAGGAGCCGACATGCCCGCGAAGATCCTCATCGTCACCGGAGACGCAGCGGAGTCCCTGGAAGTCCTCTACCCCTACCAGCGCCTGCGCGAGGAGGGCTACGAGGTCCACATCGCGGCCCCCACCCGCAAGACCCTCCGCTTCGTCGTGCACGACTTCGAGCCCGGTTTCGACACCTACACCGAGAAACCCGGCTACACCTGGCCCGCCGACCTCGCCTTCGCCGAGGTCGACCCCGGCGAGTACGCGGCGCTCGTCATCCCGGGCGGCCGGGCTCCCGAGTACCTCCGCAACGACCCCGAGCTGCGCAAGATCCTCAAGGCGTTCTTCGACTCCGACAAGCCGGTCGCCCAGATCTGCCACGGGCCGCTGCTCACCGCCGCGATCGACAGCCTGCGCGGGCGCCGGGTCACGGCCTATCCCGCCCTGGAACTCGACATGCAGGCGGCCGGCGCGGGCTTCCAGGACGCCGAGGCGGTCGTCGACGGCACCCTCGTCTCCGCCCGCGCCTGGCCGGACCACCCGGCCTGGATGCGCGAGTTCCTGACGGTACTCCGCACGAAGGCCCCGGCAAACTGAGCGAGCGGCGACCGCGGGGCAGTCGCAACCGAGCTCGGCGACCGGCGCGCCGCCGCCGCGGACACCCGTGCCACCGGCTCGCCGCCCACCGGGAGACCGGGGGGTCATTTCGCGGCCTTGTGCTGTCGGGCGGGGTCGGTCGGTGCGCCGTGCCTGTCGTAGGGCGGGGCTGCTCGGTGCCCTGTGTTTGTCCGTGGGCCGGGGACGGTTCGCCTGCGCTGTGGCTGGGCCAGGGGCGATTCGCTTGCCCGCGCTCGCGGGGTGCCGCTGCGCCCACCCGTGCCGCCCCGAGCGGCACGACTGCCCGCAGCGGTGGCGTGTCGGCTGCTGGGTGGGCGGCGAGTTCGGTGGTGCGGCTGCCTGCGGCGGAGGCCGGGTGAGCGCCGACTCCAGTGGTGCGGCTGCCCGCAGTGGCGGCGCGCCGGCAGGCCTACGCGATCCGCTGAGCCTCCGCCACCGCTTCCTCCAGCGTGTCCACGACCGGCACGCCGACCGCCTCCAGGCTCGCCCGGCTGTGCGACCCCCCGGTGTACAGCACCGCCCGCGCCCCCACATGCTTCGCCGCGACCGCGTCGTCCGCCGCGTCCCCGATCACCACCGTGCGCGCGGGGTCCGCCACACCGGTCAGCGCCTGGAGATGCCGCACCATGTGCTCGGCCTTGCTCCCGCCCGACGGCCCCGTCCGCCCGTCGACCCGCAGGAAGTGCGCCTCGATCCCGAAGCCCCGCACCAGCGGCACCAGTTCGGCGTGACCGTACATGCTCAGCAGCGACTGGCTGCGTCCCGCCGACCGCCACCCGGCGAGCAGCTCGGCCGCGCCCGCCGTGAGCCCGCAGCGCACCCGGTGCTCGGCGTAGTACCGGTGGAACACGCCGTCCATCAGCTCCCACTCGGCGTCGGTCGGCAGCCGGCCGAGCAGCCGCTCGTAGAACTTCGGCACCGGCACGCAGTACAGCGAGCGGTACTGCTCCAGCGTGATCGGCGCGAGCCCCAGCTCGGCGAAGGCCGCGTTGGTCGCGCCGATGATCGCGTCGTTGTCGTGGAACAGCGTGCCGTTCCAGTCCCAGACGATGTGCGCACTTGCCTGCATCCCCATGTCCGAGACCGTACCCGCCCGCACCGACAGGCCGCGCGGCCTCCCGGGTCAGACAGGTGATCAGGCAGGTCGGACCAGGTTGGGGATCTCCTGCGTGGCGTACCAGAGCAGCTCGTGGTCGTCCGCGTCGTCCACCGCGGACTGCGCGTCGTCGTCGCCGGTCTCGGCCGCCTCCAGCGCCTCCGCCGCCGCGGCCACGTCCGTCTCCGCGTCGTCCGCGTCCACGTGCACCGCGGCCGCCTTGGCGAGCGGAACCGTCGGCGTCACGGTGACCTCGCCGAGCGCGGCCGGATCGGCACTGCGGTCCGGGCCTGCGGTGACGGCGCCGTCGGGCACGTCCACCGCGACCACGACCCGGCGCCGCACCGTGTCCGGCTCGGCCGCGAGCAGCCGCAGCGAGGCCAGCGCCGCCCTGCCGAGCGCCGCGTACTCCAACTCCTCGGTGTCCTCGGAGGAGTACCACTCGCGCAGCGCGGGCGTGACGGCGTACGCGGCGAAGGGGCCGCTCCCCAGCTCACCCGTCCTGTGCGCCTCGGCGAGACCGGGGAGGGTCAGGGGGACGTAGACGCGCATGGCTGGCAGCTCTTTCCTGAAGGCTTCGCTGAGGCCCCGGAGGCCCGGCTGGCACGCCTCCCGGAGGGCCTTCAGGATACGTGCGCCCGTCCTCTTTCGGGTCCCTCCCCACCCCCCGCACGGCGTCCACCCCACGCCCCCCGTTCACCCGGTGCCGCCGCCGGGACACGGGCTCGCCGGGCCGCCCGGCCACTCGGATAGGTGAACCTTCCGGGCTCCGGCGCCCCACAACGACCTCCTTGCCCACCGCTCCCCCACCCCGTACAAGATCCCCCGACAGCTTGTTACCGCCCGGTATGCATCCGGGCCCGTGAACGGGGACCCCCATGAACAAGGTCATGAGCCGCACCGCCGCCCGGCCCCGCCCGCGTCACCGCCCGCCGACCCGGCACGACACCCGCCGTCCCGCCGGCTCCCCGCCCCGCTCGCCCGCCAGGAGCACGACGCGTACGGCCGCGCGTCCGGACACGGCTCCCACGCCGCCCGGGACCGCCGTACGGCAGCCACGTCCCACCGACCTCTTCGCGGAGCGCCTGCTGGCCGTCCTGAGCGGTCAGCGCCCCGTCCACTGGATGCTCCGGCACACCGCGGGCCGCGCCTACGACGACCTGGCCCGCCTCGCCGCGCTCGGCCCGCTGCGCACCCGCGGCGGGCGGCCCGTCGTCCAGGACATCGGCTACTTCGTCCCGCGCACCGGCGCCATCGAGGCGTTCGCCCGCATCGCCGCCGGCGGGCATCTGCGCGCCCTGGCCTTCCGCCTGGAACAGGGCAAGGACCTCCGCTGGCGCTGCACGGCGGTGGAGACGGGCCCGAGGCCCGCCTAGCCGCGGGCAGCCGACCCCGGCGGCGGGAGCTGGACGAACAGCAGGGCCGGGCCCCCGAAGGAGACCCGGCCCTGCTCACCAGCTGGAACGCCGCGGGCTGCGGCTGCTTCCGCGGCCCCTACTTCTTGCGGCGGCGGCCGCCCTTGGCCTGGCGCCGGCGCTCGGCGCGCGTGAGCCCGTCCGACTCGGACCGCACCGGCTCGTCGTCCTCCAGGTCACGCTCCACGATGCCGCCCTCGCCGTCCACCGTCGGCGCCGAGAAGTGCAGGTCGCGCCGCTGCGGCACGTCCAGCCCCTTCGCACGGATCTCGGGACGTGCGCCCGCCTGCGCCG
This sequence comes from Streptomyces albidicamelliae, assembly GCF_025642175.1. Lineage (NCBI taxonomy): Bacteria > Bacillati > Actinomycetota > Actinomycetes > Kitasatosporales > Streptomycetaceae > Streptomyces > Streptomyces albidicamelliae. Next base: position 3,569,625 of record NZ_CP106795.1, read on the forward strand.
GCACCGCGTCCTGAAGGCCCTCGCCGACCGCCTGGGCCTCCTCGACCGGGACCTCCTCGACCTGCTGCTCGACCTGGACCTCCAGGTTGAACAGGTAGCCGACGGACTCCTCCTTGATGCCGTCCATCATCGCGGTGAACATGTCGAAGCCCTCGCGCTGGTACTCGACCAGCGGGTCCTTCTGCGCCATCGCGCGCAGGCCGATGCCCTCCTGGAGGTAGTCCATCTCGTAGAGGTGCTCACGCCACTTGCGGTCCAGGACCGACAGCACGACCCGGCGCTCCAGCTCACGCATGATCTCGGAGCCGAGCTGCCCCTCACGGGCCTCGTACTGCTCGTGGATGTCTTCCTTGATGGACTCGGAGATGAACTCGGCGGTCAGACCGGCACGGTCACCGGCCGCCTCCTCCAGCTCCTCGATGGTGACCTTCACCGGGTACAGCTGCTTGAAGGCGCCCCACAGCCGGTCCAGGTCCCAGTCCTCGGAGAAGCCCTCGGAGGTCTCCGCGTCGATGTACGCGTCGATCGTGTCGTCCATGAAGTGCTGGATCTGCTCCTGCAGGTCCTCGCCCTCCAGGACGCGGCGGCGCTCGCCGTAGATGACCTCACGCTGGCGGTTGAGGACCTCGTCGTACTTCAGGACGTTCTTGCGGGTCTCGAAGTTCTGCGTCTCGACCTGCGACTGCGCGGACGCGATCGCGCGGGTGACCATCTTGTTCTCGATCGGCACGTCGTCCGGCACGTTGGCCATCGACATCACGCGCTCGACCATCTGCGCCTTGAACAGACGCATCAGGTCGTCGCCGAGGGAGAGGTAGAAGCGGGACTCGCCCGGGTCGCCCTGACGGCCGGAACGACCGCGCAGCTGGTTGTCGATGCGCCGCGACTCGTGCCGCTCGGTGCCCAGCACGTAGAGCCCGCCGAGGTCCTCGACCTCGTCCTTCTCGGCCTTGACCGCCTGCTCGGCCTTGTCCATCGCGCTGGGCAGCGCGGCGGCCCACTCCTCGATGTGCTCCTCGGGGTCGAGGCCGCGCTGGCGCAGCTCCGCCTCGGCGAGGTCCTCGGGATTGCCGCCGAGCTTGATGTCCGTACCGCGGCCGGCCATGTTGGTGGCGACGGTCACGGCGCCCTTGCGGCCGGCCTGGGCGACGATCGAGGCCTCGCGCTCGTGCTGCTTGGCGTTGAGCACCTCGTGCTGGATGCCGCGCTTGCTGAGCTGCTGCGAGAGGTACTCCGACTTCTCGACGGAGGTCGTGCCGACCAGGATCGGCTGGCCCTTCTCGTGCTTCTCGGCGATGTCGTCGACGACCGCCTCGAACTTGGCCACCTCGGTGCGGTAGATCAGGTCCGACTGGTCCTTGCGGACCATCGGCCTGTTCGTCGGGATCGGGACCACGCCGAGCTTGTAGATCTGGTGGAACTCGGCGGCCTCGGTCATCGCCGTACCGGTCATGCCGGAGAGCTTCGAGTAGAGGCGGAAGAAGTTCTGCAGGGTGATCGTGGCGAGCGTCTGGTTCTCGTCCTTGATGTCCACCCCTTCCTTCGCCTCGATCGCCTGGTGCATGCCCTCGTTGTAGCGGCGGCCGGCGAGGATACGGCCGGTGTGCTCGTCGACGATCATGACCTCGCCGTCGATGACGACGTAGTCCTTGTCCTTCTTGAAGAGTTCCTTGGCCTTGATGGCGTTGTTCAGGTAGCCCACCAGCGGGGTGTTCACCGACTCGTAGAGGTTGTCGATGCCCAGCCAGTCCTCGACCTTGCCGACACCGGACTCGTGGATGGCGACCGTGCGCTTCTTCTCGTCGACGTCGTAGTCGCCGGTCTCCTCGACGCCCTTGAGGGGGTTGCCCGCCTCGCCGCGCTTGAGGCGGACGACCAGCTTGGCGAAGTCGCCGTACCACTTGGTGGCCTGGTCGGCGGGGCCGGAGATGATGAGCGGCGTACGGGCCTCGTCGATGAGGATGGAGTCGACCTCGTCGACGATGGCGAAGTTGTGGCCGCGCTGCACCAGCTCGTCCTTCGACCACGCCATGTTGTCGCGCAGGTAGTCGAAGCCGAACTCGTTGTTCGTGCCGTACGTGATGTCGCACGCGTACTGCTCGCGGCGCTGAGCCGGCGTCATGTTCGCGAGGATGCAGCCGACCTCGAGGCCGAGGAACTTGTGGACCCGGCCCATCATCTCGGAGTCGCGCTCGGCCAGGTAGTCGTTGACCGTGATGAGGTGGACGCCGTCTCCGGACAGGGCGTTCAGGTACGCGGGCAGCGTGCCGACGAGGGTCTTGCCCTCACCGGTCTTCATCTCCGCGACGTAACCGAGGTGGAGCGCGGCGCCGCCCATCAGCTGCACGTCGTAGTGACGCTGGCCGAGGACGCGCTTGGCGGCCTCGCGGACGGTGGCGAACGCCTCGGGGAGCAGGTCGTCCAGGGTCTCGCCGTCGGCGTACCGCTGCTTGTACTCCTCGGTGAGGGCTCGCAGCTCGGCGTCGGAGAGGCCTACGAAGTCCTCTTCGATGGAGTTGACCTGGTCCGCGATGCGGTGCAGCTTGCGCAGGATCTTGCCTTCGCCTGCACGCATGATCTTCGAGAGGACGGACACGGGGGCTGGTCTCCTTGCCGGTCGGGCCTGGGACGGTCGGTTTTCCTTGACGTACTGAGCAACCGCCATCGTATGCGAGGACCCGGCTGCGTCGGGAGGCCTGGCGGCCCGACGGCTGCTACACCCCAGACAACGGGCGGGCGCGGCGGATAGTGCCGCATCCGTCCGAGGAATTGCACGAAATGTGATCGCCTGCTCACCGATCGCGAAAACCGATGGTCCCGCACGGGCACCCCGCGCAGAATCGGCCGATGGAACCCGTCATCCTCACCACCGACCGCCTCCTGCTGCGCACCGTCGGACCGGACGACACCGAGGCGGTGCACCGGGCCGCGCAGGACCCCGACATCCAGCGCTGGACGACGATCCCCTCGCCCTACCTGCGGGAGCACGCCCGGAGTTTCACCGGGCAGTTCGTCCCCGACGGCTGGTCGCAGGGCTCGGTCCTCACCTTCGGCGTCTTCCTGCCCGGCGGGGAACTGACCGGCATGCTCGGCCTCACCATGCACTCGCTGGGCACGGCCGAGGTCGGCTTCTGGGCCGCCCGGGAACACCGTGGCCGCGGCTACGTCACCGAGGCCACCCTCGCCGCCTGCCGCTGGATCTTCACCGCGGTCGGCGTCGACCGCGTCGAGTGGCGCGCGGAGGTCGGCAACCACGCCTCCCGCGCGGTGGCCGAACGCGCGGGCTTCACCGTCGAGGGCACCCTGCGCTCCGGCGTCAACAACAAAGGGGTGCGCCGCGACTGCTGGGTCGGCTCCCTGCTCCCCTCCGACCTCGGCCTGCCGTCGACGGCTCCCTACCTGCCCGCCCCTCCCCGACCGCAGGCCGGCGCCGGGTGAAACCGCAGCTCACCGCGGACTGTCAGAGGCAGCCTCTATCGTCCGAGGCATGACGACCCTGCCGCGCCCCACCACCAGCCTCACCGCGGACGACGCCCGGCGCATCGCCCTGCGCGCCCAGGGTTTCCTCGGCGCCCCCGACCGGCGGGCCGGTGTCAGAGGGGTGCTGCGCCACCTCGGCGCGGTCCAGCTCGACACGATCTCGGTACTCGCCCGGTCCCACGAGCTGGTGCCGTACGCCCGGCTCGGCGCGGTCGCCCGCAAGACGGTCGAGTCCGCGTACTGGAAGGACGCGCACGCCTTCGAGTACTGGTCCCACGCGGCGTGCATCCTGCCCATCGAGGAGTGGCCGCACTTCGCCTTCCGCCGCCGCGCCTACCGCAACCGTCCGCACTGGCACCACGAACTGCCCGAGGGCGCCTACGACCAGGTCGTCAAGCAGCTGCGCGCGGAGGGCCCGCTCACCGCCACCGAGCTCGGCGGCGCGAAGAAGACCAGCGACTGGTGGGACTGGTCGGGCACCAAGGTCGCCGTGGAGCGGGCGCTGATGTACGGCGAGGTGGTCTGCGTCGAGCGGCGCGGCTGGAAGCGGTTGTACGACCTGGCCGAGCGCGCCGTCCCGCAGGCGCTGCTGCACGACGAACTGGACGACGCCGAGTGCCTGCGCCGGCTGGTCCGGCTGGCCGGCGAGTCCCTCGGTGTCGGCACACGCGCCGACATCGCCGACTACCACCGGCTCAAGGGCGAGCAGGTCGACGCGGTGATCGCCGACTCGGGCCTGGTCCCGGTCGAGGTCGAGGGCTGGGGCAAGCCCGCCTGGGCCGACCCGGTGGCCCTGGCGACACCGCCGCGCGGCAGGCACCGCACCACGCTGCTGTCGCCGTTCGACTCGCTGATCTGGGAGCGGGCGCGCACGGAGCGGATCTTCGGCTTCACCCACCGTCTGGAGGCGTACGTCCCCAAGCCCAAACGGGTGTACGGCTACTTCGCGATGCCGGTGCTCGCGGGCGGCCGGCTGGTCGGGCGTGTCGATCCGGCCCGCGAGGGGGCCACGCTGGTGGCCAAGCAGGTCACCCTGGACGACGCGAAGGCGGTCCCGGCGGTCGCCCAGGCCCTGATCGAGGCGGCGACCTGGGTGAACTGCACGGACGTCCGCGTGGAGCGGGTGGAGGCGCCCGGCCTGCGCGAGCCCCTGGTGAGGGAGCTCGCGCGCGTCCTCGCCTAGCGCCGCCGGATCCGCTAGCGGATCTCCAGGATCTTCTCCCGCATCGCGTAGACCACGGCCTCCATCCTGGAGTGCAGCTGCAGCTTCTCCAGGATGTTGCGGACGTGGTTCTTCACGGTGTTCTCGGAGATGAACAACTCCTTGGCGATGTCCCTGTTGTTCATGCCCGTGGCGACGAGCTTGAGGACCTCCAGCTCGCGGTCGGTGAGCCGCGGCGCCGGCACCAGCCGGCGCTCGTCGGTGCGCTGGATCATCGACTTGAACTCGGTGAGGAGCTTCGAGGCCATGGACGGGCTGATCTGGGACTGCCCGTCGGCTACGGCACGGATGGCGGTGGCCACCTCGTCCGTGGAGATCTCCTTGAGGAGGTATCCGGTCGCCCCGGCCTTGATCGCCTCGTAGAGATCGGCCTCCTCGTCGCTGATCGTCAGCATGATGATCTTCGCGCTGGGGGCCACCTCCTTGATGGAGGTACAGGCCTCGATCCCGCCGCGCTTGGGCATGCGGACGTCCATCAGCACGATGTCGGGCAGCAGGTCGGCGGCCTTGTCGACCGCCTCGGCGCCGTCGCCCGCCTCACCGACGACCTGGATGTCCTCCTCGGCCGCGAGCACGATCTCCAGGCCGCGCCGGAACAGGGCGTGGTCGTCGACGACCAGGACTCTGATCGGCTCCGCGCGTGAAGAGCCCGTGTCCGGGTTCATGCCGATGACATCGTCGTCGGCCTCGTCCCGCATCGGTCCGAAGGTGTCCGCCATCGTTCCTCCCCCTGAAGGCTGTGGCCTGCGGTCCTGTGCCATCGCCAACCCAAGGCAGCGGCCCACCGGTTGGGCCTGTGCGGCCATGATTCCATGTCCGGGCGTCACGGAGGTGACCTGCGGGGCGCGAAGTGGTCGCACACAGGTGCCCCTGGGGGCGCACACGCGCTCCAGGGGCACCTGCTCAGCCTCTGCCGGTTACGTCAGCCGCCCAGCGTGCCACCGGCCGCGGGAGGCTGCCCCTCGGCGACCATCGGGTCCGTACTGAGGTGGATCACGCCGTAGTCGTAGGCGTGTCGCCGGTAGACGACACTCGGCTCCTTCGTCTCGGAGTCGACGAACAAGTAGAAGTCGTGGCCGACCAGTTCCATCTCGTAGAGGGCCTGGTCGAGGGTCATCGGGGAGGCGACGTGGGTCTTCTCGCGGACGATGAGGGGGCCTTCACCCTTCACCTCCAGCGAACCGATCTTCTTGGTCGGCACTCCGTCCGTCTCCTCCTCGTGGACGGGGAGGCCGTTGCCGTTGAGCGTGGCTGCGCCCGGGACGTGGTCGGGGACCTCTGCCGCAGAGATCCGGCGCGCCCCCCGGCGCGAGAACCGCTTGTCGTGCTGCTTGCGCAGTCGGGCATCAAGTTTTTCCGCCGCCAGGTCGAGTGCCGCGTACGGGTCGCTGGCCGCTGCCTCCGCCCGGATCACCGGACCGCGGGAGCGGAGGGTGATCTCCACTCGGTCACAGCGGTCGGCCTGTCGGGGGTTCGGCTCCTTGGACACCTCGACGTCGAGGCTGATCACCTTGGCATCGAGCCGCTGGATCTTCTCCAGCTTCAGCTTCTCGGCCACGTGCTTGCGGAACCGCTCGGGCACCTCGGTCTTGCGGCCTTTGACGACGATGTCCACGCAGAACTCCGTTCCCGGATCGCTCCGCCGCGCGGGCGGAGCATCTCCCTTTTGCACCAGGCCCGGTGGTCACCAGGGCCTCGGACTCGGTGACTTCCACCTCCTCCTCCCCCATGGGCGAGATCTCCACCCCACCGCCGCGGGTGATTGCGCAAAACCCACGGCAAGGCATTCGGATATGGCGAGGGACGGCCCGCGCCTTTCCTCACAACTGAACATATCTCGCCCGGACGGATGTCGTCACCCTCTACTGCGGCGTACCTCCGTTCAGGTGAATTGCCCCTCCCACTACCTGCAACGATGCAAGTCGGGTCTCAGTTCCTGTTTATTTCGAAAGAATCCCGAGGAGCAGCGATCACCGCTGCCCGGAGAGTCGGTTCGAGGACGTTCGTCATCGCCTTTTCCGGTGCACCATGCACCCACTTCCCCCTCTCCGGCCACACTGCTCTTCGTCGTTCCTCCCTACCTTCCCGACTTACGGCCGAGTACACGACTCTGCTCACTCCGCTTCCCCCTCCGTTCGGAATCCCGACCTGCCATCCGGCCGAGTCCCGCAGGGCACGCGCGGCCTCCGTGAGGCTGGCGCCCGTGGTGACGAGGTCGTCGACGAGCACGACCCGCCCCGCGCCGAGCAGCCGGCCGCCACCCGGCATCACCTCCAGCGCGCCCGCGAGGTTCACCCGGCGCCGGCGCGCGTCCAGCCCGGCCTGGTCCGCCACGGCCCGCCGCTGCCGCAGTACGGCCGCCACCCGGGCCGGTGTCCCGGTGCGCCGCAGCTCGCCCGCCGCAGCGAGCGCCATCCGCCGTACCGGATCGTGTCCCCGCGCCCGCACGGCCCACCGGGCCGACGGCACGGGCACCAGCACCACCGGCCCACCACCGGAACCGGCCCCGGCGTCGCTCCACCCGAGCCCCTCGCGCACGACTCCCGCCAGGGCGGCGCCGAGCGCACCGGCGAGGGTCAGCGCGCCCCGCTCCTTGTGGGCCAGGAGCAGTGCCCGCACCCGGTCGGCGTAGGGAGCCGCGGCATGCACCACCGGCAGCCCGGCCGGCTCCGGCACCGGCCGAACCCGCCGAGGACGGCCTGCGCCCAGCGCGGCCCGGCACCCTGGGCAGAGCACGGTACGAGGCGCCCCGCAGCCCGCGCACTCGGCCGGAAGCACCAGGTCGGTGAGGTCCTGCCACCACCCGCGCATGGCCACCACTGTGCCAACGCCGGAGCGGACCGGCCACCCCTGTGGACAACACCCTGTGGACAACCCACGAGGGCGGGACGGAGCTTCGACGGCAGGGTTCCACGGGCGGCTTCGCCGCCGCGGACGGCCCACATCACGCGGCCCGCGGCGCCTCACCACGGACGGGCGCCGCTCCACGAACGGGGCACTTATGGAAGGGCGGCGCACCGCGTACGGGCACCACGCCACGGCCGGGCCCGCACGACGCACCGGCTCGGGACGAGCCCGCTCAGACCGGGTAGACCGGGTGGGCCGGCGCCGTTCCGTCAGCCCGGGTAGACCGGCGCCGTTCCGTCCTTGTCCACCTTCTGCCACTGCGCACCGGAGGGCAGCCGGACGATCCCGTCGTCCGAATAGGCCACCAGGGGTACCCGATCGTCCTCGGACGCCGCGACCGCCTTCACACCCGGCAGCGCGCCGGGCGCCGGACTGTCCAGGGTGGAGCCGTCGACCTCGACGTACCGCATCTGCTGCACACCGCCCTGCTCCCGGCCGACCGCGAGCAGCCTGCTGTCCCCGGCCCAGGAGATGGCGCTGACCTGCTCCAGATCGGGGGCCGCGGACCTGAGGCCGTCCACCAGGATGCCCTGCCCGGTGCCGTTGTCACGCTGGATCCGGCCGATGAGCAGCGACTGCCTGCCGCCCTTCTTCTCCACGACCAGCGCGATCCGCGCACCGTCGGCGGCCACCCGCACGTCCTTGATCTTGCCGGGCAGCCCGGGGACGGCGACGTCCTCCGGTTCCGCGACGCCCTGCTGCAGGACCGTCAGCCGCGTGTGGTCCGGGTCACGGTCGGCGACCCACAGATCCCCGCGCGCGTCCCAGCTGGGCGTGGTGAGCCGGTCCTCGGGGGTCGGGCCGTTGCTGGTCACCAGCGGCTCCCCGAGCGAGCCGGACGCCGACAGCGACGCCACGTACAGCAACCTGCCGTTGTCACCGACTCCGGCCGCGCTGTGCTCGTCCCGCGAGACGGCCACCGACTGCAGTGCCTTCTTGTCCTCGCCCAGCGGACCCGGCACCGGGACACCTCCCGCGCCCTGGCTGCCGGTCGACATCCGCACCAGCCGGTGCTTGCCGTCGAGGTAGTACAGGAAGTCCGGGTGCCGGTCCGATCCGTGCCAGGCGGTGGACTCGGCGTGCTCCTGGTCCAGCTCGCACAGCCGCCCGCCACCGAGCCCCGTCAGCTCGACGGACTCCAGCGTCGGGGCGAGGTTGCGCAGGGTGAACAGCATCTGGGTCGCCATCTCGGAGCACTTGCTCGCCGCGACCTGCGACGCCTTGAGGTTCAGCGGCACGGTCAGTCTGTTCTGGTCGTCCGGTGTCAGCCCGGACGCGTCCTTCCGCAGCGCCGTACCCGTCGGGAAGCTGGACCTGACCACCGGATCCAGCCATCTGGTGGGCCCCCGCAGCAGCGAGCGGACCATCTGGGTCATCGGGTCCACCTTGCTGCGCACGAACACCGGGTCGGCCACCGACACCGGCTCTCCGGTCGTCCCGACCGCCGTGTTGGAGGCGAAGTAGTACTTGTCGACGGAGGTGTAGTTCCGCTGGAAGTCCGACTTGCCCATGACGACACCGTCGGGCAGCCCGTCGATGCGCCACTGCCCGCTCTTGCCGTCCTTGCTGAGGTGCAGTTTCTTGCGGTACGGCCCGTCGGCGGGCTTGTACGCCTGCTGCGCGTCGACCGTGGCGACCTGGCTGCCGGCCAGCACGCAGGTGACGCTGCCCGCCTCCTCCCGCCCGCTCGCCTGGCAGTCGGTCTCGATGCTCGGCCCGTTGGTGAGCACCGTGGTCGAGTGCTCGGGACGCCAGGCGCGCGCCGCGTCGGCCGTCAGGTACTTGCGCGCGGTGTCGTACTCCGTGTCGTCGCTGGTGAGCGCCTCCAGGAAGCCCTGCATGATCTCGCCCGGGCCGGCGCCGTCGGCCGGCGGCATGGCGAACACCCGTACCCCTGTGTCCTGCCGTGGCGTGGACTCCACGTTCCGCAGATCCCCGCTGTCGGGCATCGAGGCGCACCCGGTCAGCAGAACGACCCCCACTGCGGCGTAAGCCACCGCGCGACCCGGCCGCCCGTGGGCGCCCCCCCTGCGGTCAGCGCCCACGAAATGCCTCCCCTGGCTCGGTCTGCTCGGTGGTGTCCCCCTGTTCGGCCGCGTCCGGGCGGGCCGGGCTCGCGCCGGATGCCGGATGCGCGGCGCCGCCGTCGTCCGCGCCACGTGCGCCGCCGTCGTCCGCACGCCGTGCGCCGCCCGAGGGCCGGGGCACCACGCGCGCGCCGTTGCCGTTGCCGGGCAGCGCGGTCGGGTCGGCCGCGGGTGCGACCGTGTTCATCCGAGGCGTGATCGAGCCGCGCGGCGGCAGCGCGGACGCCTGCCCACCGCCCTGCTGCACAGGTACGGTCGCCCGCTTCTCCTCGCCCCCGCGGGGCAGCCCGGCGTCGTCGAGACCGCGGTTGCGGCGCGAGTCCTTCGGCTCCAGCGGTATCGGCGAGCCCCGCAGCGGCTCGTCGGCGGTCCTGGGCAGCGTCAGCCGGAACTGCGAGCCGCCGCCCGGTTCGCCCCAGGCCTGCAGCCAGCCACCGTGCAGCCGTGCGTCCTCCAGGGCGATCGACAGCCCGAGGCCCGTACCGCCGGTGGTACGCGCGCGTGCCGGGTCCGCCCGCCAGAAGCGGCTGAAGACCCTGGTCGCCTCACCCGGCTTGAGTCCGACGCCGTAGTCGCGCACCGCGACGGCGACCGCACCGCCGGCCGCGGCGAGCCTGACGACGACGTCCTTGCCCTCACCGTGTTCCACGGCGTTGACGACCAGATTGCGCAGCACACGCTCCAGACGGCGGGCGTCGGCCTCGGCGACGACGGGCTGCTGGTCACCGACCACGCGTAGGTGCGTGCCCTTGCGCTCGGCGAGCGGCTCGGCGCCGCTGACCACGCGCCGGACGACCTCCCGGAGGTCTATCGGCTCGGCCTCCAGGGCCGCCGCGCCCGCGTCGAAGCGGCTGATCTCCAGCAGGTCCGCCAGCAGCGACTCGAACCGGTCCAGCTGGTCGGCGAGCAGTTCCGCCGACCGCGCGGTCACCGGGTCGAAGTCCTCGCGCGCCTCGTGGATGACGTCCGCCGCCATGCGGACGGTCGTCAGCGGAGTGCGCAGCTCGTGCGAGACGTCGGAGACGAACCGGCGCTGCATCCGCGACAGATCCTCCAGCTGCTGGATCTTCAGCTGGAGGTTCTGCGCCATCTTGTTGAACGCCTCGCCGAGGCGCGCGATGTCATCCTCACCGGTGACCTTCATCCGCTCCTGCAGACGCCCGGCGGACAACCGCTCCGCGATCCCGGCCGCCATCCGCACCGGAGTGACGACCTGCCGCACCACCAGCCAGGCGATGGCGCCGAGCAGGACGACGACGAACAGCCCGGCGGTCGCCAGAGTGCCCTTGACCAGGCTCAGCGACTTCTCCTCCTGCGTGAGCGGGAAGAGGTAGTACAGCTCGTACGGGCGCCCGTTCGGGTCGTTGACCTGCTTGCCTATGACCAGCGCCGGCTGCGACTCCTTGTCGACGGAGTAGACGATCCTCGTGTAGCTCTGCGCGGCCGTCGTACCGCCGTTGACGCGCTCACGCAGGTCGGCGGGCACGCTGGAGGTCGGGTTGACGTTCCCGGAGCCGCGCGGGCTGCGCCCGCCGCCGCTGTCGTCGCCCACGGGCAGGGTCACCACGTCGAAGGCTCCCGCGCCGCCGCTGGCCAGCGACGTCACAAGGTCACTCATCCACTGGATGACGTTCTGCGACTGCCGTCCGTCCGGGCTCGCGCCACCGTCGGCCGTGCCGGAGCCGGTGCCCGCACCGGCCCCGCTCGCGACCTCGTCGTCCGCCTTCTGCTTGGCGACCGCGAAACCGCCCGTGGCCTGGCTCTGCGAGGCCCTCACCTTGGCGTCGAGCAGGCCGTTGCGCACCTGCCCGATCACGACGAAACCGAGCAGCAGGACGACGCCCAGCGACATCAGCAGGGTCGTGGCGACGACCCTGAGCTGGATGTTGCGCCGCCACAGCCGCATGACCGGCAGCAGCGGCCGGCGCACCCAGCGCAGGAACAGCCGGAGGACCGGGCTGCCCTGGACACCGCCCTGCAGCAGGCCGCCCTCGAAGAGGCGCCTGAAACGCGTGTTCGCTCCCGCCCGGCCGACAGGCCGCTCCGGGCGTGCCCCGGACCCGCCGGGAGCCGAAGCGGCGCTGTCCCCGGGCATGTCAGCTCGGTCCTGCCTTGTAACCGACACCGCGGACGGTCACCACGATCTCCGGCCGCTCCGGGTCCTTCTCGACCTTGGAGCGCAGCCGCTGGACGTGCACGTTGACCAGGCGCGTGTCGGCGGCGTGGCGATAGCCCCACACCTGCTCGAGGAGCACCTCACGCGTGAACACCTGCCACGGCTTGCGGGCGAGCGCGACCAGCAGATCGAACTCCAGGGGGGTCAGCGCGATGGACTGCCCCTCCCGCTTCACCGAATGGCCGGCCACGTCGATGACCAGGTCACCGATGGTCAGCTGCTCCGGCGCCGGCTCCTCGGACCTGCGCAGCCGCGCGCGGATGCGGGCCACCAGCTCCTTGGGCTTGAACGGCTTCACGATGTAGTCGTCGGCGCCGGACTCCAGGCCCACGACGACATCGACGGTGTCGCTCTTCGCCGTGAGCATCACGATCGGCACACCTGACTCCGCCCGGATCAGGCGGCACACCTCGATGCCGTCCCGGCCGGGCAGCATCAGGTCGAGCAGCACCAGATCGGGCTTGGCCTCACGGAAAGCGGCAAGCGCCTTGTCGCCGTCGGCTACGAAAGACGGCTCAAAACCTTCACCACGCAGCACAATGCCGAGCATCTCGGCCAGTGCGGTGTCGTCGTCGACGACAAGGACTCGTCCCTTCATAAACGACATCATCCCATTCTCGTAACGACGACAGAGGTGCAGGTGAGGGAGGTCACTGGCCCGTGACGATAGTCGTACCGAGCCGTCACTGTCTGCCCCCGCAGGACGATCTCGGTGCCACCGCGCGCGCCACGGCCCCTCCGCCCGCGCATCGGCGGGCGAAGGGGCCGTCCGCGTCGGCCGGTGCGGCGGTCAGCCGTCCACCGGAACCCGGCGGGCCCTCGCGCACAGCTCGGCGAGCGCCTCGGCCGTCACCGGCGACACGGCTCCCTCCTCGGTGACGACGGCCGTCACCAGCTCGGGCGGGGTCACGTCGAACGCCGGGTTGTACGCCTGGGTGCCCAGCGGCGCCACCTGCACCCCGCCCCCGGGTCCCGCAAACGGCACCTGCGGGGCGCTGATCTCCGTCACCTCGAAGCCCGGACGCTGCTCGACCTCGATGGACGCGCCGTCGGGGGTGGCCGGATCGAGAGTGGTCAGCGGCGCCACCACGATGAACGGCACATGGTGGTAGCGCGCGAGCACGGCGAGCGGATAGCTCCCCACCTTGTTCGCCACCGACCCGTCGGCCGCGATCCGGTCCGCCCCGATCAGCACGGCGTCCACCTCGCCCGCCGCGAACAGGGACCCCGCCGCGTTGTCGGTGAGCAAGGTGTACGCCATACCGCTGCGGGCCGCCTCGTACGCCGTCAGCCGGGCGCCCTGGAGCAGCGGGCGGGTCTCGTCCACCCACAGCCGCCGCAGCCGACCTTCGCGGTGCGCGGCGAGCGCCACCGCGAACGCCGTGCCCTCGCCGCCCGACACCAGCGCCCCGGTGTTGCAGTGGGTGAGGATCCGGTGGCCGCCGCCCGGCAGCAACTCGTCCAGCAGCGCCAGCCCGTGCACGGCCATCCGCGCACTGGCCTCCGCGTCCTCCTGGTGCAGCGCCCGCGCCGCGGCCAGCGCGGCCGCGGCCGCCGCCGTCGGGTCGCCGGTCCTGGTCAGTGCGGCTCCGTACGCCGCCTCGGCCCGGCGCACCCCTACGGACAGGTTCACCGCGGTCGGCCGGGCACCCTCCAGCGCCCGCGCCGCCTCGACCACGTCGAAGCCGCGCGCGGCGGCCAGCGCCACCCCGTACGCCCCCGCGATCCCGAGCAACGGCGCCCCGCGCACGGCGAGCGAACGGATCGCCTCCACCAGCGCCGACGCGTCCGTGCACACCAACTCGACTTCTTCTGCCGGAACTCTCGTCTGATCGAGAAGGACCAGTACGGGACCCTCGGGTGGTTCCTCCCATCGGATCGCCGGTATCTCGCTCGGCCGCTTCTCCCCGCCGGTTTGCGCCTGCTGATCAGCCATGCGGTCAGTCTGCCCCGGAACCGGCGGACAATTGAAGGTGGCCGGCCCCTACCGCGACCGGTCCCCTGTTGACCATGACATGGCACGATGGCTGCCAACTCGCCGCCGCGACCGCGGAAGGGCACCGAGAAGGAGCTTCGATGACAGACACTCCGGGCTGGGCCTCGCCCGGAACCGCCCCGTCGTCCGAGGGGCGGGAACCCGGTGCGTCCGGCCCCGCCGAACCCTCCGACCGCCCAGGCCCCGAGGGCGCCGCACCGCAGCCCGGCGCGGACCCGCAGAGCTCCGGCGTGAAGTGGTCCAAGGAGCAGCCGCCGGCCGGCCAGTGGTCCGCGCCCACCGGCACCCCCGACCCGAACCAGGCCCCGCCTCCGCCGCCCCCGCCACCCGGCCAGGGCTGGGGCGGCCACCAGCCGGGCGGCCCGGGCCACGGCGGCGGCTACGGCGCCCCTCCCCGGGCCCCGGCGGCTACGGCCCCGGCGGCTACCCGGCCTGGGGCGGCGGCTGGGGCGGCCCCCCGCCCGCGGCCAAGCCCGGTGTCATCCCGCTGCGCCCGCTCGGCATCGGCGAGATCCTCGACGGCGCCGTCTCCACCATGCGCACCTACTGGCGCACCGTGCTCGGCATCTCGCTGGCGGTCGCTCTGCTCGTCGACACCACGCTCGTCGCCGTCCAGGGCTTCGTCATGAACGGCAGCACCGCGCAGACCTCGCTGGACAACGGCACCGCCACGGCGCACGACGTCCTGCGCGCCCTGCGCGAGACGATGATCGGCACCGGCATCGTCGCCGTGATCTCCACGATCTCCATCATCGTCGCGACCGCCCTGCTGACGACCATCACCAGCCGTGCCGTCCTCGGCAGGCCGGTCAGCACCGGCGAAGCCTGGCGAGAGGCGCGCCCGCAGATCCCCCGGCTGTTCGGCCTGCTCCTGCTGCTCGGCCTGATCTTCGTCGGCGTCTTCGTCGCCGGCATGCTGCCCGGGTTCCTGGTCCTGCTCGCCGACGGCGGCAGCGGCGCCGGTGCGGCGCTGCTGGCCATCGGCGTCCTCGCCGCCTTCGTCGTCGCCGGCTGGCTGATGATCCGCTTCTACCTGGCGACCCCCGCCCTGATGCTGGAACGGCAGAGCGTCGCCAAGGCCCTGAGCCGCTCGGCGAAGCTGGTGCGCGGCTCCTGGTGGCGCGTCTTCGGCATCGTGCTGCTCACCGGGCTCATCACCAACATCGTCGCCTCGCTCGTCGCGATCCCCTTCTCGATCCTCGGCGCCGCGGTCAGCGGCGACAGCCTCGGCGACCTGTTCGGCACCGGCGGCGGACACGTCAGCTGGACGTTCCTGATCATCCGCGGGATCGGCTCGCTGATCGGCACCACGCTCACCCTCCCGATCAGCGCGGGCGTCACCGTGCTCCTCTACATCGACCAGCGCATCCGCCGCGAGGCCCTCGACATCGAACTGGCCCGCGCCGCCGGTGTCCCCGGCCGCGTCCCGGGGAGCTGATGCGGTGAGCCTCACGGGGGGAGCACTCACGGCGGCGGCCCCGACCGGCACCGCCGGGGCGGCCGTGCGCGGCCTGCTGCGCGCGGCCGACACGGTGGTCCTGGCCGCCGGCGGCTCGGGGGACGAGCCGCCCGTGACCATCTCGCGCGACCCCGCCCGGGAGGCCGCCCGGCGCGAGCTGTCCAAGCGGATGTACCACGAGAACGACCCCGGCCTGATCCAGCGCGCCCTCGACGCCTTCTGGGACTGGCTCGGCAAGCTGTTCGGCACCGCCGCCTCGGCCACTCCCGGCGGCGGAGTCGGCCTGTTCGTCGTCGTCCTGTTCGTCGTCGCCGTACTGGGTGCCCTGTGGTGGCGCCTGGGCACACCCCGCCGCCGAACCGCCTCCGCCGCCGTCCTGTTCGACGACAGCCCCCGCAGCGCCGCCGAGCACCGCGCCGCGAGCGAGGCGCACGCCGCCCAGGGCCACTGGAACCAGGCCGTCCAGGAACGCATGCGGGCCATCGTCCGCTCCCTGGAGGAACGGGCCCTGCTCGACGTCCGGCCCGGACGCACCGCCGACGAGGCGGCCGCCGAGGCCGGCCGCTTCCTCCCCGCGCACACGGACCGCCTGCGCGCCGCCGCCCGGCAGTTCGACGACGTCACGTACGGCGGACGCAGGGCCGGCGAGCAGTCGTACCACCGCCTTGAAGAACTCGACCGAGACCTGGAACGCACCAGGCCCGCCCTCGCCGACCCCACCGGCGGCACCCGCCCGGGGGCCGCCGAGTGACCACCGAGGCCACCCTGACGACCACCTCCACCGCGCCCACCGCCCGCCAGGTGTGGACCCGTGCGCGGGGCATCACCCTCGCCGTCGCCCTGCTGCTCGTCGCGGCCGTGGCCATGGCAGCCGTACGCTCCACCGACCGGCACGGCGCCCTGGACCCGCGCTCCGCCGACCCCTCCGGCAGCCGCGCCGTCGCCCAGCTCCTCGCCGACCGCGGCGTGTCCACGCGCGTGGTCACCACACTCGGCGAGGCACGCGCGGCCGCCGGCCCCGACACCACCGTTCTCGTCGCCGTCCCGGACCTGCTGACCAGCCGTCAGCAGACCCGGCTGTACGAGTCGACCGCGAGCTCCGGCGGACGCACGGTACTCGTCGCGCCGGGCAGCCCGTCCGTGGAACGACTCGCCCCCGGCGTCACCGCGGACCCCCTGAACAGCTCCCGCTCCACCCTCGCACCCGACTGCACCCTGCCCGAGGCCCGGCGCGCGGGCAGCGCCGACACCGGCGGCATCCGCTACACCACCACCCACCTCGACGCCGATTCCTGCTACCCCAGCGAGCGCCTCGCCACCCTGCTGCGGGTCCCCGCGACCTCCGGGCACGGCGACACCGTCGTCCTCGGCGCCCCCGACATCCTCTACAACGAACGTCTCGACGAGCAGGGCAACGCCTCCCTCGCCCTGCAACTCCTCGGCTCCCGGCCCCATCTCGTCTGGTACCTCCCCTCGCTCTCCGACTCCGCCGCCACCGGCGGCGACGAGCAGAAGAGCTTCCTCGACCTGCTCCCGTCCGGCTGGCTCTGGGGCACCCTGCAGCTCTTCGTCGCAGCGGTCCTCGCCGCGTTCTGGCGCGGACGCCGCTTCGGCCGGCTCGTGCCCGAACGGCTCCCCGTGGCGATCCGCGCCTCCGAGACCGCCGAAGGCCGCGCCCGCCTCTACCGCAAGGCCAACGCCCGCGACCGCGCGTCCGCCGCTCTTCGCTCCACCACCCGCACCCGCCTCGCCCCCCTGGTCGGCGTCCCCGTCACCCAGGCGCACGCGCCCGAGGCCCTGCTTCCCGCTCTGTCCGCCCGCCTCTCCGGCGACGGACAGACCCTGCACCCGCTCCTCTTCGGGCCGCCGCCCGGTGACGACGCGGCCCTCGTCGCCCTGACCGACCAACTCGACGCCCTCGAAAGAGAGGTACGCCGTTCATGACGGATCCGACCACTGACAACGCCGGGCGGACCGGGGAGGCGGGCGATGCCCGTGCCTCCCTGGAGGCCCTGCGCGCCGAGATCGCGAAAGCCGTGGTCGGCCAGGACCCCGCCGTGACCGGTCTCGTCGTCGCCCTCCTCTGCCGTGGACACGTACTCCTTGAAGGAGTCCCCGGGGTCGCCAAAACGTTGCTCGTCCGCACACTCGCGGCCGCGCTGGAACTCGACACCAAGCGGGTCCAGTTCACTCCCGACCTGATGCCGAGCGATGTCACGGGCTCCCTCGTGTACGACACCAGGACCGCCGAGTTCTCCTTCCAGCCCGGCCCCGTCTTCACCAATCTGCTCCTCGCGGACGAGATCAACCGGACCCCGCCCAAGACCCAGTCCTCCCTGCTGGAGGCCATGGAGGAACGCCAGGTCACGGTGGACGGCACGCCGCGTCCGCTGCCTGAGCCGTTCCTGGTCGCCGCGACCCAGAACCCGGTCGAGTACGAGGGCACCTACCCGCTGCCCGAGGCGCAACTGGACCGCTTCCTGGTGAAGCTGACGGTCCCTCTGCCGTCCCGGCAGGACGAGATCGACGTCCTCACCCGCCACGCCTCCGGTTTCAACCCGCGCGACCTGCGCGCCGCCGGCGTACGTCCGGTCGCGGGTGCCGCCGACCTGGAAGCGGCCCGCGCGGCCGTCGCCAAGACGACCGTCTCTCCCGAGATCACCGCCTACGTCGTGGACATCTGCCGCGCCACCCGCGAGTCGCCGTCCCTCACCCTGGGCGTCTCCCCGCGCGGTGCGACCGCCCTCCTCGCCACCTCGCGCGCCTGGGCCTGGCTGACGGGCCGCGACTACGTCATCCCCGACGATGTGAAGGCCCTCGCCCTGCCCACGCTGCGCCACCGCGTGCAGCTCCGCCCCGAGGCCGAGATGGAAGGTGTGACGGCCGATTCGGTCATCAACGCCATCCTGGCCCACGTCCCGGTCCCGCGCTGATGGCCCTCACCGGACGCGCCGCCCTCCTCGCGGCCCTCGGCTCGATCCCGGTCGGCGTCCTGGAGCCCGGCTGGACGGGGATCCTCGCGGTCAACGGGTCCCTGGCGCTGGCCTGCGCGTGCGACTACGCGCTCGCCGCGCCCGTGCGAAGGCTGCGCCTGAGCCGGTCCGGCGACACTTCCGCGCGTCTCGGTGAAACGGCCGACGTCACCCTCACGGTCACCAATCCGTCCCGCCGTCCCCTGCGGGCGCATCTGCGGGACGCCTGGCCGCCCAGCAGCTGGCAACCCGGTACCGAGGTCGAATCCTCCCGCCACCGTCTGACGGTGCCTCCGGGGGAACGCCGCCGTGTGACGACCCGCCTGCGTCCCACACGTCGCGGTGACCGCCAGGCCGACCGCGTGACCGTCCGTTCCTACGGCCCTCTCGGGCTCTTCTCCCGCCAGGGCTCCCACCAGGTGCCCTGGACGGTGCGTGTTCTGCCGCCGTTCACCAGCCGCAAGCATCTCCCGTCGAAGCTCGCGCGGCTGCGTGAACTCGACGGCCGCACCAGCGTGCTGACGCGCGGTGAGGGAACGGAGTTCGACAGCCTCCGCGAGTACGTCCCCGGGGACGACACCCGCTCGATCGACTGGCGGGCCACGGCACGGCAGTCCTCCGTGGCCGTCCGCACCTGGCGTCCGGAACGGGACCGCCACATCCTGCTGGTCCTGGACACCGGCCGCACCTCGGCCGGCCGCGTGGGCGACGCCCCGCGGCTGGACGCCTCCATGGACGCGGCCCTGCTCCTCGCCGCGCTCGCCTCGCGCGCCGGCGACCGCGTGGATCTGCTGGCCTACGACCGCCGGGTACGTGCCCTGGTACAGGGCCGCTCGGCGGGTGACATGCTTCCTTCCCTGGTCAACGCGATGGCCACGGTCGAACCGGAGCTTGTCGAGACCGATGCCCGTGGGCTGACCGCCATGGCCCTGCGCACGGCACCGCGCCGCTCGCTGATCGTGCTGCTCACGACGCTCGACGCGGCACCGGTCGAGCAGGGTCTGCTGCCCGTGCTCCCGCAACTCACGCAGCGGCACACCGTCCTGGTCGCCGCGGTGGCCGATCCGCACATCGCGACCATGGAGAAGGCGAGGGGCGACGCGGAGGCGGTGTACGAGGCCGCGGCGGCGGCCCAGGCACAGAGCGAGCGTCAGCGTACGGCGGAGCAACTCCGTCGGCACGGCGTGACGGTGGTGGACGCGACTCCGGAGACGCTGGCGCCGGCACTGGCGGACGCCTACTTGGCCCTCAAGGCGGCGGGCCGCCTCTGAATCCCCGCGGGCACGGCC
Organism: Streptomyces albidicamelliae; assembly: GCF_025642175.1. Taxonomy (NCBI): domain Bacteria; kingdom Bacillati; phylum Actinomycetota; class Actinomycetes; order Kitasatosporales; family Streptomycetaceae; genus Streptomyces; species Streptomyces albidicamelliae. The sequence goes on from NZ_CP106795.1 coordinate 3,589,213, forward strand.
CTTTCGAGGGCCGGCATTCCTCGAAGAGTCCTGAACGCAGAAAACCCCCGCATCCGTGGATGCGGGGGTTTTCCCAAGAATTGTTCGGCGGCGTCCTACTCTCCCACAGGGTCCCCCCTGCAGTACCATCGGCGCTGTGAGGCTTAGCTTCCGGGTTCGGAATGTAACCGGGCGTTTCCCTCACGCTATGACCACCGAAACACTATGAAACTCTCAACCGAAACGCCACCACACGGCGGCGACCTGGTCGTGGTTTCAGAACCAACACAGTGAACGCGAGCATCAATGGACAAGCCCTCGGCCTATTAGTACCAGTCAACTCCACCGGTTACCCGGCTTCCATATCTGGCCTATCAACCCAGTCGTCTACTGGGAGCCTTACCCTCTCAAGGAGGTGGGAATACTCATCTCGAAGCAGGCTTCCCGCTTAGATGCTTTCAGCGGTTATCCCTCCCGAACGTAGCCAACCAGCCATGCCCTTGGCAGAACAACTGGCACACCAGAGGTTCGTCCGTCCCGGTCCTCTCGTACTAGGGACAGCCCTTCTCAATATTCCTACGCGCACAGCGGATAGGGACCGAACTGTCTCACGACGTTCTAAACCCAGCTCGCGTACCGCTTTAATGGGCGAACAGCCCAACCCTTGGGACCGACTCCAGCCCCAGGATGCGACGAGCCGACATCGAGGTGCCAAACCATCCCGTCGATATGGACTCTTGGGGAAGATCAGCCTGTTATCCCCGGGGTACCTTTTATCCGTTGAGCGACGGCGCTTCCACAAGCCACCGCCGGATCACTAGTCCCGACTTTCGTCCCTGCTCGACCCGTCGGTCTCACAGTCAAGCTCCCTTGTGCACTTACACTCAACACCTGATTACCAACCAGGCTGAGGGAACCTTTGGGCGCCTCCGTTACCCTTTGGGAGGCAACCGCCCCAGTTAAACTACCCATCAGACACTGTCCCTGATCCGGATCACGGACCCAGGTTAGACATCCAGCACGACCAGACTGGTATTTCAACGACGACTCCACAACCACTGGCGTGGCTGCTTCAAAGTCTCCCAGCTATCCTACACAAGCCGAACCGAACACCAATATCAAACTGTAGTAAAGGTCCCGGGGTCTTTCCGTCCTGCTGCGCGAAACGAGCATCTTTACTCGTAGTGCAATTTCACCGGGCCTATGGTTGAGACAGTCGAGAAGTCGTTACGCCATTCGTGCAGGTCGGAACTTACCCGACAAGGAATTTCGCTACCTTAGGATGGTTATAGTTACCACCGCCGTTTACTGGCGCTTAAGTTCTCAGCTTCGCCCCACCGAAATGGAGCTAACCGGTCCCCTTAACGTTCCAGCACCGGGCAGGCGTCAGTCCGTATACATCGCCTTACGGCTTCGCACGGACCTGTGTTTTTAGTAAACAGTCGCTTCTCGCTGGTCTCTGCGGCCACCCCCAGCTCACCGAGTAAATCGGATCACCGAGTGTGGCCCCCCTTCTCCCGAAGTTACGGGGGCATTTTGCCGAGTTCCTTAACCATAGTTCACCCGAACGCCTCGGTATTCTCTACCTGACCACCTGAGTCGGTTTAGGGTACGGGCCGCCATGAAACTCGCTAGAGGCTTTTCTCGACAGCATAGGATCATCCACTTCACCACAATCGGCTCGGCATCAGGTCTCAGACTATGTGCAAGGCGGATTTGCCTACCTTGCGTCCTACACCCTTACCCCGGGACAACCACCGCCCGGGATGGACTACCTTCCTGCGTCACCCCATCACTCACCTACTAACCGCTTGGTTCGGCGGCTCCACCACTCCCCTCAACTCCGAAGAGATCAGGGCGGCTTCACGGCCTTAGCATCACGATGCTCGATGTTTGACGCTTCACAGCGGGTACCGGAATATCAACCGGTTATCCATCGACTACGCCTGTCGGCCTCGCCTTAGGTCCCGACTTACCCTGGGCAGATCAGCTTGACCCAGGAACCCTTAGTCAATCGGCGCAAACGTTTCTCACGTTTGTATCGCTACTCATGCCTGCATTCTCACTCGTCAACCGTCCACAACTACCTTCCGGTGCTGCTTCACCCGGCAGACGACGCTCCCCTACCCATCACAGCACCCGTTGGGGCTATATGCTGCAATGACACGACTTCGGCGGTACGCTTGAGCCCCGCTACATTGTCGGCGCGGAATCACTAGACCAGTGAGCTATTACGCACTCTTTCAAGGGTGGCTGCTTCTAAGCCAACCTCCTGGTTGTCTGTGCGACTCCACATCCTTTCCCACTTAGCGTACGCTTAGGGGCCTTAGTCGATGCTCTGGGCTGTTTCCCTCTCGACCATGGAGCTTATCCCCCACAGTCTCACTGCCGCGCTCTCACTTACCGGCATTCGGAGTTTGGCTAAGGTCAGTAACCCGGTAGGGCCCATCGCCTATCCAGTGCTCTACCTCCGGCAAGAAACACACGACGCTGCACCTAAATGCATTTCGGGGAGAACCAGCTATCACGGAGTTTGATTGGCCTTTCACCCCTAACCACAGGTCATCCCCCAGGTTTTCAACCCTGGTGGGTTCGGTCCTCCACGAAGTCTTACCTCCGCTTCAACCTGCCCATGGCTAGATCACTCCGCTTCGGGTCTTGAGCGTGCTACTGAAACGCCCTATTCGGACTCGCTTTCGCTACGGCTTCCCCACCCGGGTTAACCTCGCAACACACCGCAAACTCGCAGGCTCATTCTTCAAAAGGCACGCAGTCACGAGGATCCGAAGATCCCGACGCTCCCACGGCTTGTAGGCACACGGTTTCAGGTACTATTTCACTCCGCTCCCGCGGTACTTTTCACCATTCCCTCACGGTACTATCCGCTATCGGTCACCAGGGAATATTTAGGCTTAGCGGGTGGTCCCGCCAGATTCACACGGGATTTCTCGGGCCCCGTGCTACTTGGGTGTCTCTCAAACGAGCCGCTGACGTTTCGACTACGGGGGTCTTACCCTCTACGCCGGACCTTTCGCATGTCCTTCGCCTACATCAACGGTTTCTGACTCGTCCTACGGCCGGCAGACCGCAGAAGAGAGATCCCACAACCCCGCATGCGCAACCCCTGCCGGGTCTCACACGCATACGGTTTGGCCTCATCCGGTTTCGCTCGCCACTACTCCCGGAATCACGGTTGTTTTCTCTTCCTGAGGGTACTGAGATGTTTCACTTCCCCTCGTTCCCTCCACACTGCCTATGTGTTCAGCAGCGGGTGACAGCCCATGACGACTGCCGGGTTTCCCCATTCGGAAACCCCCGGATCAAAGCCTGGTTGACGACTCCCCGGGGACTATCGTGGCCTCCCACGTCCTTCATCGGTTCCTGGTGCCAAGGCATCCACCGTGCGCCCTTAAAAACTTGGCCACAGATGCTCGCGTTCACTGTGCAGTTCTCAAACAACGACCAGCCACCCATCACCCCACTGGAAACCAGTGAGTTTACTGGGGCCGGCGACTGAAGGAAGATCATTCCCTCAGACACCCAACAGCGTGCCCGACACGATCAGCCGATCAGATCTGCGTTCCACGCCCCGAGGGGCAGTACTAGCGCCTGATCCATCCTGGATCGTGCCGAATAATCAACGTTCCACCCATGAGCAACCAGCATCGAACATTCGCCGATGTACTGGCCTCTGACCAACCGAAGCTGGTGAGAAGTGCTCCTTAGAAAGGAGGTGATCCAGCCGCACCTTCCGGTACGGCTACCTTGTTACGACTTCGTCCCAATCGCTAGTCCCACCTTCGACAGCTCCCTCCCACAAGGGGTTGGGCCACCGGCTTCGGGTGTTACCAACTTTCGTGACGTGACGGGCGGTGTGTACAAGGCCCGGGAACGTATTCACCGCAGCAATGCTGATCTGCGATTACTAGCAACTCCGACTTCATGGGGTCGAGTTGCAGACCCCAATCCGAACTGAGACCGGCTTTTTGAGATTCGCTCCACCTCACGGTATCGCAGCTCATTGTACCGGCCATTGTAGCACGTGTGCAGCCCAAGACATAAGGGGCATGATGACTTGACGTCGTCCCCACCTTCCTCCGAGTTGACCCCGGCGGTCTCCTGTGAGTCCCCATCACCCCGAAGGGCATGCTGGCAACACAGGACAAGGGTTGCGCTCGTTGCGGGACTTAACCCAACATCTCACGACACGAGCTGACGACAGCCATGCACCACCTGTACACCGACCACAAGGGGGCGCCTGTCTCCAGACGTTTCCGGTGTATGTCAAGCCTTGGTAAGGTTCTTCGCGTTGCGTCGAATTAAGCCACATGCTCCGCTGCTTGTGCGGGCCCCCGTCAATTCCTTTGAGTTTTAGCCTTGCGGCCGTACTCCCCAGGCGGGGAACTTAATGCGTTAGCTGCGGCACCGACGACGTGGAATGTCGCCAACACCTAGTTCCCACCGTTTACGGCGTGGACTACCAGGGTATCTAATCCTGTTCGCTCCCCACGCTTTCGCTCCTCAGCGTCAGTAATGGCCCAGAGATCCGCCTTCGCCACCGGTGTTCCTCCTGATATCTGCGCATTTCACCGCTACACCAGGAATTCCGATCTCCCCTACCACACTCTAGCCTGCCCGTATCGAATGCAGACCCGGGGTTAAGCCCCGGGCTTTCACACCCGACGTGACAAGCCGCCTACGAGCTCTTTACGCCCAATAATTCCGGACAACGCTTGCGCCCTACGTATTACCGCGGCTGCTGGCACGTAGTTAGCCGGCGCTTCTTCTGCAGGTACCGTCACTTTCGCTTCTTCCCTGCTGAAAGAGGTTTACAACCCGAAGGCCGTCATCCCTCACGCGGCGTCGCTGCATCAGGCTTTCGCCCATTGTGCAATATTCCCCACTGCTGCCTCCCGTAGGAGTCTGGGCCGTGTCTCAGTCCCAGTGTGGCCGGTCGCCCTCTCAGGCCGGCTACCCGTCGTCGCCTTGGTGAGCCATTACCTCACCAACAAGCTGATAGGCCGCGGGCTCATCCTTCACCGCCGGAGCTTTCGACCCCCGCAGATGCCTGCAGGAGTGATATCCGGTATTAGACCCCGTTTCCAGGGCTTGTCCCAGAGTGAAGGGCAGATTGCCCACGTGTTACTCACCCGTTCGCCACTAATCCCCACCGAAGTGGTTCATCGTTCGACTTGCATGTGTTAAGCACGCCGCCAGCGTTCGTCCTGAGCCAGGATCAAACTCTCCGTGAATGTTTACCGGTAATCCGGTGCACACGCACGAGAGCGGAACCACCGGAGGAATAGTCCGATGGTTCACAGCGTCCTCGCTGTGTTTTTTCAAAGGAACCTCGTCCCGATCGTGACGACCGGAGACGGGGTATCAACTAATCTGGCGTTGATTTTTGGCACGCTGTTGAGTTCTCAAGGAACGGTCGCTTCCTTTGTACTCACCCTCTCGGGCTTTCCTCCGGGCTTCCCTTCGATGTTTCCGACTCTATCAGATCTTTCCGATCCGATTTCCTCGGTGCTTTCCAGGTTCTCGCTTTCGCGTTTCCCTTTCCGGCGGTTCCGACTTTATCAGAAGTTCTTGGCCGGTTTGACCAGCCGCTCATTTCTGAGAATCGGGAGGATGCTTCTTCGTATGTCGGTAGCGACTTCTTGGAAGCGAGATAGAGCCTAACGGCCGCCACCGAACTTGTCCAGTTCTAGGCAACTGTTTGAATCTACCTCCCCGCGCCTGCCGTGTCAACAGCTTTTGCGGGGCGAAGAGGAGACTAGCAGCTCACAGAGGCCGGATGCACATCAGGCGGCGGTCGGCACGGCCGCGCTGCGCTCCGCTGCGTCGAGGTCACCCGTCTCGCCGGCCCGGGCGGCTCGACCGCCGAGGACGTAGACGTACGAGAGGAAGGCGACTTCGGCCAGGACCCCGATGCCGATGCGCGCCCAGGTGGGCAGTCCGGACGGGGTGACGAAGCCTTCGATGGCGCCGGAGACGAACAGCACCAGGGCGAGGCCGATGGCCATGGCGATCGCCGATCGCCCCTCCTCCGCGAGAGCCGTGCGGCGGGTGCGCGGACCCGGGTCGATCAGCGTCCAGCCCAGGCGCAGGCCCGTACCGGCGGCGACGAAGACCGCGGTGAGTTCCAGCAGACCGTGCGGGAGGACCAGGCCCAGGAACGTGTCGAGACGGCCGGCCGAGGACATGAGGCCGAAGCCGACGGCCAGGTTGAGCATGTTCTCGAACAGGATGAAGAGCACCGGCAACCCCAGGAAGACACCCAGGACCAGGCACATCGCGGCCGCCTGGGCATTGTTCGTCCACACCTGGGCGGCGAACGAGGTCGCGGGATGGCTGGAGTAGTAGGTCTCGTACTCGCCGCCCGGCCGGGTCAGCTCACGCAGCTGGCTGGGCGCGGCTATGGAGGACTGCACGTCGGGATGGGTGCCGATCCACCAGCCCAGGAGGATCGCGACGGTGGTGGAGATAAGCGCCGTGGGCACCCACCAGTGGCGCGCGCGGTAGACGGCGGCGGGGAAGCCCTGCCCGAGGAAGCGCGTGACGTCTCTCCAGGAGGCGCGGCGTGTTCCGGTGACGGCGCTGCGCGCGCGGGCCACGAGCTGGCTCAGCCGTCCCGTCAGCTGCGGGTCGGGAGCGCTTGACTGGATGAGGGACAGATGGGTCGCTGTGCGCTGATAGAGAGAGACGAGTTCGTCGGCTTCGGCTCCGTCGAGACGGCGCCGGCGGCGGAGGAGAGCGTCGAGGCGGTCCCATTCGGCACGGTGTACGGAGACGAAGACGTCCAGGTCCATCGGGTCTGCCTGCTCCTCGGCTGCTCAGCGACTGATCGTCGTGGAGGCTATCGATTGCTGTCAGCTTGTCGTACTGGGGCGCGATGCGCTCACAGCTTGGCAGACTTGCGGTTCACGCGGTGGACCAGGGAAGGACGGCGGGCGTGACTGAGCTGGTGACGGGCGAGGCGGTGGCCCTGGAGCTACGCCCTGCGAAGCTGCCGAGCAGGGCGTTGGCGGTACTGCTGGATCTGGCCGCGGCCATGATCGCGTACATCCTCGTGACCGTACTGCTGGTGGCGACGACCGCTTCCTTGGACGAGGCGGCGCAGACGGCGCTGGCGATCGCGACGTTCCTGCTGGTGCTGATCGGCGGGCCCATCGCGGTGGAGACGCTCACTCACGGGCGTTCGCTGGGGAAGCTGGCGTTCGGGCTGCGCGTGGTGCGGGACGACGGCGGGCCGATCCGGTTCCGGCACGCGCTCGTGCGGGGTGCCATCGGTGTCGTCGAGATTCTGCTGACGTTCGGGGTGGTGGCCTGCGTCGCCTCGCTGGTGTCGGCGCGCGGGCGGCGGCTCGGGGACGTGTTCGCGGGCACCCTGGTGGTGCGTGAGCGGATACCCGCCGGACGTGGTGGTTTCGTTCCGCCTCCCCCTCCGTGGCTGGCCGGACGGTTCGGCGGGCTGGACCTGTCGGCGGTACCGGACGGGCTGTGGCTGGCCGTCCGGCAGTACCTGTCCCGTATGCAGCAGCTCGATCCGCAGGTGTCCCTGCACATGGCGCAGCGGCTCGCGGACGATCTCGCGGCGCGCACCGGTTCTCCGGCGCCGCAGGGGATCCCGCCGGCCGCGTTCCTCGCGGCCGTGGTGCACGAGCGGCAGTCGCGGGAGGCCCGGCAGGCGTTCGCCGCCGCGCGCTTCGCCCCGCCGGCCGCTCATCGGGCTCCGGTGGAGGCGGGCGCGCCGGCCGTGGGCGGGCCGGTGCAGGCGCAGCCGTGGGCCGGGCAGCCGCAGGCGTCCTCGCTGCCCGCGGCTTCCGCCACGCCGTCGGGACCCCCGCATGCGCCGGTCCCCTCGACACCGGCGCCGCCGCGGGACGCGTCGCCGGCCGAGCGTCCGGCGACCGGGTTCGCGCCTCCGGCCTAGGGGCGGCGCCCCGGGGCAGCCGTGCCGGCGCTCAGTCGAACCGCGACGGTGGTGACTGGAGGTCCTCCAGTTCGATCCCGGGTGCGGCCAGGACGACGTCCCCGGCGATGTGGATCACGTGCTGTTCACCGGTGTCCAACGCTGTGACCTGGTATTCGTCCACCATCAGGGGGCCGCTGTCAGTGGCGTGTGCTTCGCTCTTCACCAGGGCCCAGGACTGGTCCAGGGTGCGGGGGGCGAGGACCGGGTCGGTGAAGGCGACCAGGCGTACGCGGGTCGTGGCGGCGGAGGGGGTGAGGCGCAGGAGACGGGCGGTGGCGACGAGGAACGCGGGGGACGTGCCGGTGAAGGCGTGGGCGCGCACATTGCCTTCGGTGGCATCGGCGCCGGTGGGGTCGGTCCGGACCCAGGTGACGCCGTCGAGGGCCGCACCGCGCACCTGCCAGCCTCCCGCGTGGAGTTCGAGACGGATGGGGCGGCCGAGTTCGTCGAGGGCGAGGTCGACCGAGCCGAGATGGTCGCCGGCGGGGGTCGTCAGCCGGGAGACGTAGCGCCAGCCGGAGGGGCCGGGGGCGCACTGGAAGTGTTCTTCCGCGAGGGAGGTGTGATCGTGCGGATCGTGGAGCGAATAGCGGCCGCGGGGCATGGGGGTCCTGGGTCGTGACGGGCGGGGCCGGCGTGGCCGCGGCGGGCGGGCTGGTGAGACCGCGGCGGCCAACGGGGCAGGCCCCCGGCACGGGGGTGCGGGGGCCTGCCTCGGAGGTACTGCCGCAATGGAGCGCGTCAGCCCGGCGACGCGCTCGCCACGGGCCGCGCCGGGTTGCTCAGTAGCGGTAGTGGTCGGACTTGTACGGGCCGTCGACCTCGACGCCGATGTACGCCGCCTGCTCCGGACGCAGCGTCGTGAGCTTCACGCCGAGCGCGTCCAGGTGGAGACGGGCGACCTTCTCGTCGAGGTGCTTGGGCAGCACGTACACGTCGGTCGGGTACTCGTCGGGCTTGGTGAACAGCTCGATCTGGGCCAGGGTCTGGTCCGCGAAGGAGTTGGACATCACGAACGACGGGTGACCGGTGGCGTTGCCCAGGTTCAGCAGGCGCCCCTCCGACAGCACGATGATCACCTTGCCGTCGGGGAACGTCCAGGTGTGGACCTGCGGCTTGACCTCGTCCTTGACGATGCCGGGGATCTTCGCCAGGCCGGCCATGTCGATCTCGTTGTCGAAGTGACCGATGTTGCCCACGATGGCCTGGTGCTTCATCTTGGCCATGTCGGCGGCCATGATGATGTCCTTGTTGCCGGTCGTGGTGACGAAGATGTCGGCCTTGTCGATGACCTCGTCGAGGGTCGTGACCTGGTAGCCGTCCATCGCCGCCTGCAGCGCGCAGATCGGGTCGATCTCGGTGATGATCACCCGGGCGCCCTGGCCGCGCAGGGACTCGGCGCAGCCCTTGCCGACGTCGCCGTAGCCGCAGACGACGGCGGTCTTGCCGCCGATGAGGACGTCGGTGGCGCGGTTGATGCCGTCCACCAGCGAGTGCCGGCAGCCGTACTTGTTGTCGAACTTCGACTTCGTCACCGCGTCGTTCACGTTGATCGCCGGGAACAGCAGGGTGCCGTCGCGGTGCATCTCGTACAGACGGTGGACGCCGGTGGTGGTCTCCTCGGTGACACCGCGGATCTCCGAGGCGAGCTGGGTCCACTTCTGCGAGCCGTCAGTGATGGTGCGGTGCAGGAGCTCGAGGATGACGCGGTGCTCGTCGGACTCGGCGGTGTCGACGGAGGGGACCTTGCCGTCCTTCTCGTACTCGACGCCCTTGTGCACGAGGAGGGTGGCGTCACCACCGTCGTCGAGGATCATGTTCGGGCCGCCGGTGGGGCTGTCCGGCCAGGTCAGCGCCTGCTCGGTGCACCACCAGTACTCCTCCAGCGTCTCGCCCTTCCAGGCGAAGACCGGGATGCCCTGGGGGTTGTCGGGCGTGCCGTTCGGGCCGACGGCGATGGCGGCGGCCGCGTGGTCCTGGGTGGAGAAGATGTTGCAGGAGGCCCAGCGGACCTGGGCGCCCAGCGCGGCCAGCGTCTCGATGAGTACCGCGGTCTGCACCGTCATGTGCAGCGAGCCGGTGATCCGGGCACCGGCCAGCGGCTGCGCCTCGGCGTACTCCTTGCGGATCGACATCAGGCCGGGCATCTCGTGCTCGGCGAGGGTGATCTCCTTGCGGCCGAACTCGGCCAGCGAGAGATCGGCGACCTTGAAGTCCTGTCGGTTGTCGACAGTCGTCATTGCGAGCTGCTCCTCGGGGTTGGGGCGAGGTGGGTAGGGCTGTTCTGCGCGGCGGCGGACACAGGAGTGCCCGAGAAGAGGACACAGGCATGCCCGCGTGCGCGCAGCGCAGTCCGTCGGAGGCCCTCTCTCCCTCGGCCGGTCCGCGGGGGGACCGCCCGACCGCCATCAGCAGCGACGTCTGGCTCCGTCCCAAGCTACACCGCTGAAGGCGGTCGCCCCCAGTCCGTCTGCGCACGGTTCGGGTCGTACGGGGGGCTGTTTCCGGCCCCGGCGGGACCCCGTCGGGGCCTCTTCCAGGCTTCGCACGGGGTCCGCGCGGAGCGTTCACAGCGGGCCGATATCCTCCGCGCCGCGGATGGTCCGCGCGGGAGGACGGGACATGGCGGGCACGGGACGGGGACGGGGTCTGACGGTCGCGGCGCTGGTGACGGGGCTGCTGGGGCTGCTGCTGGGGATCGGCTCGTTCACCTACGGGCGCAGCGCCTACGGCCTGGGGACCGTGCGGAGCGAGAACATGACGCCGACGTACGAGCCGGGTGACCGGGTCGTGTGGGAGCGGGTGGACGGCGGTGAGGTGCGCCGCGGTGACGTCGTGGCGTTCTCGGCGCCGGACCGCTATCCGGGTGTCGGGGTTCACGTGCAGCGGGTGATCGGGGTGGGCGGCGACCGGGTGGCCTGCTGCACACGCGTGGGCGGAAGGGAGCGGGTCACCGTGAACGGGAAGCCGGTCGAGGAGCCGTATGTGTTCCAGGGCGAGGCCGACGGTGTGCACCACCCGTACGACGTGAAGGTGCCGCGGGGCCGGTTGTTCCTGCTGGGCGACCACCGGTCGAACTCGATGGACTCGCGTTTCTTCGTCGCGGATCACGACGGCACTCTTCCGGTGGGTGCCGTGGAGGGGCGGCTGACCGGGGACCGGGCGGGCCTGGCGCTGGTGGGGACGGCCCTGCTCGTGGGGGTGGTGCTGGTCCTCACCGGTGTCGGCCTGGGGATCGGTGCCCTGGTCGTACGGCGGCGGAAGGCACCGGTGGTGCCGCCGGTGCCCTGGCCGGTCGGGCCGGCGCAGGGCTGAGGGGCGTACCGTCCGGGCTCAGTGACCGGCCGCGTGCGGGTTCGGGCCGCCCGGGGTCGCCGCCGGGTCCGGGCCCTTGGCGGCCTCGGCCTCGCTATAGATGTCCGGCTCCAGGTAGATGACGCGGGCGATGGGGACGGCGGCGCGGATGCGGGCCTCGGCGGCGTTGATGGCCTCGGCGACCTTGTCGGCCGTGTCGTCGTGCCGGACGGCGATCTTGGCGGCGATCAGCAGTTCCTCGGGGCCCAGGTGCAGGGTGCGCATGTGGATGACGCGGGTGACCGCGTCACCGTCGACGATCGCGGCCTCGATCTTCCGGACGTCCTCCAGGCCGGCGGACTCGCCGAGCAGCAGTGACTTGGTCTCGGCGGCCAGGACGAGGGCGATGGAGACGAGCAGGACACCGATGCAGACGGTGCCGATGCCGTCCCAGACGCCGTCGCCGGTGAGCAGGGCGAGGCCGACGCCGCCGAGGGCGAGGACCAGGCCGATGAGCGCGCCGAAGTCCTCCAGGAGGACGACGGGCAGCTCGGGGGCCTTCGCGCGGCGGATGAACTGGGCCCAGGAGAGCTTGCCGCGCAGTTCGTTGGACTCCTTGATGGCCGTGCGGAAGGAGAAGCCCTCGGCGATGATCGCGAAGACCAGGACGCCCACCGGCCAGTACCAGTTCTCCAGCTCGTGCGGGTGGACGACCTTCTCGTAGCCCTCGTAGATGGCGAACATGCCACCGATGGAGAAGAGCACGATCGACACGAGGAACGCGTAGATGTAGCGCTCGCGGCCGAACCCGAACGGGTGTTGCGGGGTGGCCTCGCGCTGGGCGCGCTTGCCGCCGAGGAGCAGCAGGAACTGGTTCCCGGAGTCGGCGAGCGAGTGGACGCCCTCGGCGAGCATCGAGGAGGAGCCGCTGAACGCGAACGCCACGAACTTCGATGCCGCGATGGCGAGGTTGGCGCCGAGTGCCGCCACGATCGCCCTGGTTCCGCCTGACGCGCTCATGTGTCCGCGTTGTCCCTTCGCCTCTGTGGCCCTCGTACGTCCACGCCGTCCCGACGTGTACCCGGCTTTGCCCGGCCTTTGCCGGTGGGCCATTCTTGCAGCCCGGCCGGGCCCCGGTTCCTCAGGTGTCCACGACCCCGGTCATACGATCACGGTGGCGCGGAAGACGGTGCCCGCGCCCGAGATCTCCGCCTTCTCGCCGGCCGGTACGAACACCGACCGGCCGGGGCTCAGCTCGTGCTCCCCGGCCCGGACCGAGCCGGCGGTGCAGAGCAGGATCTGCGGGGTGTCGCGGGTGACGTCGTGGGCGGTGCCGCCCTCGGGCAGGACGAAGCGGGAGAGCCGGAACTCGTCGATCGGCGTCTCGTACACCTCCTCGTCGTCCGGGGAGGCCTCGGGGCGGAGGACGCCGGCGTCGCTGGGCTCGAAGCGGACGACGCGCAGGAGTTCGGGGACGTCGACGTGCTTGGGGGTCAGGCCGCAGCGCAGGACGTTGTCGGAGTTGGCCATGATCTCGACGCCGAGCCCGTTCAGGTAGGCGTGCGGGATGCCGGCGCCGAGGAACAGGGCCTCGCCGGGCTGCAGGCGGACGTGGTTGAGGAGCATGGCCGCGATGACGCCGGGGTCGCCCGGGTAGTGGTGGGCGATGTCGGCGTAGGGGGCGTAGTCGCCGCCGAGGCGGGTGCAGGCGGCGGTGGCCTCGGCGACGGTGTGGGCCATCTCCGCGGGGTCGGCGCCGAGGACGGCGGTGAGGACCTCGCGCAGGGCCGCTTCCGCGGGGTGGGCGCGCAGCAGGTCGACGTACGGCTTGAGGGAGTCGACGCCGAGGCCGTCGAGCAGGTCCGCGGTCGCGAGGGGGTCGCGGAAGCCGCAGAGGCCGTCGAACTCGGTGAGCGCGCAGATGAGTTCGGGCTTGTGGTTGGCGTCCTTGTAGTTGCGGTGCGGGGCGTCGATCGGGATGCCGCGGCGCTCCTCGTCGGCGTACCCCTCCCCGGCCTGCCGCAGGTCGGGGTGGACCTGGAGGGAGAGGGGCGCGCCGGCGGCGAGGATCTTCAGCAGGAACGGCAGGGTCGGGCCGAACTTCGCGACCGCCGCCGCGCCGAGTTCCTGTTCGGGGTCGGCGTCGATGACCTCGACGAGGGTGCCGCGTCCGGTGCGCGAGGGCGCGCCCGGGTGCGCGCCCATCCACATCTCCGCCTGCGGTTCCCCGGTCGGTGCGACGCCGAGGAGGTGCGGGATGGCGGTGGTGGAACCCCAGGCGTAGGGGCGGACGGTGTTGTCGAGGCGGTCCATGTGTCTTCTCTGTCTCCGTGCGTACGCTGATCGGCCGGTGTCGGTGCCGGTCCCGGTCGCCGTGACGGTCGGCGTGCCGCTCTGGGCACGGGACCGTCGGCCGGCGGTGGGCGCGGGTCGCCGGCCCGCGACAAGATCAGGCCCTGGAAGCGAGCGCCAGGTAAACGGCGGCGAAATCCGTGACGGCGATCAGTTCCGCGAGGGTCTCCAGTTCGTCGCCCTCGTCCGGTTCGAGTTCGCTGATCGGGGTGTCGTGGCTCAGGGCGATGTCGCGGGCGCCGGGGGCGGCGGTGAGACCGCCGATCGGGCGGTCGCGCAGCAGCACCACGCGCGCGTGCAGCGCGGGGGCTTCTTCCACGCGGTCGCGGAAGAAGTCGTCCGGGTCGGCGCTCGCGGCGAGCGGGCCGGCCAGCAGGGCGTTGTGCGCGGCGAGGGCCTCGGGCAGTTCGGCGACGACCGCGGGGCGGCCGGCGAGGTCGGCCAGGGCGGCGGCGAACCGGCGGCCGGCCGGGCCCGCCGAGTTGCCTTCCGTCCACACCACGGGCAGCGAGTCGGCGAGTTCCGCGGCGAGGGTCTTCGCGGGGTTGCTGTAGGTGGCGATGGCCGGTCCGCAGCGCTCCGCGACGGTGTCCAGGCGGTCGGCGATCCTGCCCAGGGCGTCCTGCGGGGCGCCGAGCAGGCCGATGCGGTCCAGGAGCGCCAGGAGCGGGGTCAGCAGGGCCCAGAAGACGCCCGGCGAGGACGCGGCGATGGGTTCCTCGTGGTCGTACGGTGCCGTCGCCATCGGTACGAACATGCCGTGGGCGCCGGCGACCGCCTCGGCGAGCGGGGTGCCCGCGGGGGCGACAGCGACGACGGCGCAGCCGCGGCGGTAGGCCTGGTCGGCCAGGAGGGAGAGGCTCGGTTCGGTGCCGTCGGGGGTGGCGATCAGCAGCAGGTCCACCGACCCGGCCCAGCCCGGGAGTTCCCAGCGCAGGGCGCCCGCTGCGGGGGCGACGCCGGTCGGGGCGAGGCGCACGAAGGGGCTGCCGGCGCCGGCGAGGGTGCCGAGGAGGTCGGCGGTGTGGGTGGCGGCGGCTCCGGGGCCGGCGATCAGGACCGCGCGGGGGCGGCCGTCGGGCTTGAGGTCGCCGATGCCGGCCTCGGCGGCGTGCCGGGCGGCGGTGCGGACGCGGGCGCCGGCCTCCGCCGCGCCGCGCAGCAGGCCGCGGCGGTCGGCCTCGGCGAGGCCGTCCGGGGTGTCGAGCAGCGATTCGTCCAGCATGGGCGGCAGCCTCTTCCGATCGCCGGGGTCCTGTGCGGGAGGTGGGCGCGAGGGGCCGCGTCGGCCGCGGGCGGACGGTCACCGGCGCGGGGACGGTGCCCCACCCGTGCGCGGCGGCCCCTCGTCGCCTACGAGGTGAAGGGTGTCGTCACTCGGGGCGGCGGGCCTCGTCCACGAGCAGGACCGGGATGCCGTCGCGGACGGGGTAGGCGAGGCCGCAGTCCTGGCTCGTGCAGATCAGCTCGGTGTCCTGCTCCTTCAGGGGGGCGTGGCACGCGGGGCAGGCGAGGATCTCCAGGAGGCCGGCTTCGAGCGGCATGTGGTGTCCCTTCCAAGGCGGGTACGGCTCTGTGGATGTGCTGGTCAGCGTACCGCCGACGGGGCCGCGCCGGAGGGTCCGGGCGACTTCCGGCGGCGGCCGGCCGCGGAGGGTCAGGCCCTGATGAGGGACAGGACCTCGTCCCGGATCCGGGTCATCGTCGCCTCGTCCTCGGCCTCCGCGTTCAGCCGGAGCAGCGGCTCGGTGTTCGAGGGGCGGACGTTGAACCACCAGCCGGGCGCGGCGACCGTGAGGCCGTCGAGGTCGTCGAGGGTGACGTCGGGGCGGCCCTCGTAGGCGGCGCGGACGGCGGCGAGGCGGCCGTTCTGGTCGGCGACCGTGGAGTTGATCTCGCCGGAGCCGGTGTAGCGGTCGTACTGGGCGACGAGGGAGGACAGCGGGCCTTGCTGGCCGCCGAGGGCGGCGAGGACGTGCAGGGCGGCCAGCATGCCCGTGTCGGCGTTCCAGAAGTCCTTGAAGTAGTAGTGGGCGGAGTGCTCGCCGCCGAAGATCGCGCCGGTGCGGGCCATCTCGGCCTTGATGAAGGAGTGGCCGACGCGGGTGCGTTCCGGTGTGCCGCCGTTCTCCCGCACCACCTCGGGGACGGTGCGGGAGGTGATCAGGTTGTGGATGACGGTGCCCGTGCCGCCGTTGCGGGCCAGTTCGCGGGCGGCGACCAGGGCGGTGATCGCGGACGGGGAGACCGGGTCGCCGTTCTCGTCCACGACGAAGCAGCGGTCGGCGTCGCCGTCGAAGGCGATGCCGAGGTCGGCGCCCTCCGCCGGGACCCGCTTCTGCAGGTCCACGAGGTTGGCCGGGTCGAGCGGGTTGGCCTCGTGGTTGGGGAAGGTGCCGTCGAGTTCGAAGTACATCGGGACGAGGGTCAGGGGAAGGTCTGCGAAGACGTGGGGGACCGTGTGGCCGCCCATGCCGTTGCCCGCGTCCACGACGACCTTCAGGGGGCGGACGGAGGTCAGGTCGACGAGGGAGCGCAGGTACGCCGCGTAGTCGTCCAGCGTCTCGCGGGCGGTGAGGGTTCCCCGCTCGGCGGCGGGCCGCGGTGCGCCCGACTCCAGCCAGCCCTCGGCCAGTTCGCGGATCTGCGCGAGGCCGGTGTCCTGGCCGACCGGGGCGGCGCCCGCGCGGCACAGCTTGATCCCGTTGTACTGGGCCGGGTTGTGCGAGGCGGTGAACATCGCGCCGGGCAGGTTCAGCGCGCCGGAGGCGTAGTACAGCTGGTCCGTGGAGCACAGGCCGATCTCGGTGACGTCCACTCCGCGGTCGGCGGCGCCGTGGGCGAACGCGCGGGACAGGCCGGGGGACGAGGGCCGCATGTCGTGGCCGACGACGATCGCCGCCGCACCGGTCACCTCCGCGAAGGCGGCGCCGAAGAGCCGGGCCAGTGACTCGTCCCACTGGTCCGGGACCACTCCGCGCACGTCGTACGCCTTCACGATCTGTGACAGATCAGCAGTCACGGCCAACCCTCCTGAAGTCCTATGGGTGCCCACAAACTACCCGGCCGGGGTGGGAGCGGGGTGTGCGGACACCGTGCGGACACCCGGTGGTTCCCGCGCCGTGACGGACGGCGGGGCGCGCGGTGGCGCGACGGCGGCCGTGGGACGGCCCGGAGGCGGGGGTGCCGGCTCAGTTGTCCGGGGAGCGCAGGACCCGCAGGTGCCCTCGGCGGGCGACCTCCATGGGGTCCGCCGTGCGGGGTCCGCCGCCGGCCCCGGCCGCGCGCTCCTGGGGGCGGGCCGCCTCGCGCACCGCGTTGGCGAGCGCTTCGAGGTCGTCGCCGCTGGGCCGGGCGGGGGCGGAGCCGTCGAGGAGGCGGACGACCTCCCAGCCGCGCGGTGCGGTGAGGCGCTCGGAGTGCTCGGCGCACAGGTCGTAGCAGTGGGGTTCGGCGTAGGTGGCGAGCGGGCCGAGGACCGCGGTCGAGTCGGCGTAGACGTACGTCAGCGTCGCGACGGCGGGTCGGCCGCAGGCGGTGCGCGAACAGCGACGTACAGGGCTCACGACGTTGGACGGTACCGCACTCTTGAGCGGGCCGCGACGACTCCCCCTCAGGTCACTCCACCGTGTCGTGCTGTGAAACACCCCACACGCCGTGTTAGACGCGCGTCGCTGACCTGCGCCGACAGGGGTTCGGCGGGGCCGGGGCGCTACCGCGTCCGGTCACGAGTCGGCATAAACAACGTCAATTGCCTTGAGTTCGGCGGTCTTGGAGGGTTACGGAAACGAGCCAGACCTTGGCCTGAATGGTCATCCTGCGACAGGGGGCCGCCGGTGGCCGGTTGCCGCGTCGGGCCGGGCGGGCGCAGCGCACGGGGACTAGGCTTCACCGGTGATGGACAACCGTGTACCGCCCCGTGCCGCAGGCCCCGGGCCTCGTCGCCGTGACCGCCACGGGCGGGGCATGCGAGGGCCGATCGCACCTCCTCAGGTGCCGCTGGCGGCGAGTCGTGCCGAGGTGTTCGCGGATCTGGTGCAGGACTCGGTGGAGCGGCTGGAGCGGCGGTGGCCGCAGCTGGCGGACATCGACTTCCTCGTGCTGGAGGTGCCCCGGCTGGACGGCAAGGGCGATCAGGCCGCGTGGAGCGACGAGGCCGTGCCGCTCGGCGGAATCATCCCCGCGCGTGACGGGCGGCGGGCGCGGGTGGTCGTGTACCGGCGGCCGGTGGAGATCCGGACCAAGGGGCGGGACGAGCGGGCCGCGCTGGTGCACGAGGTGGTCGTGGAGCAGGTGGCGGAGCTGCTGGGGCTCACGCCGGAGACGGTGGACCCGCGGTACGGGGAGGACTAGGTCCGCCGCCGTCTCCGGTCGCCTGCCCGGGGTGCGTGCTCGTTCGCATTGCGTGCCCGCTCGGCGTGCGTGCCCGCCATGGCGCGGGCCGCCGTCACCTCTGGAGGACCGACAGGTCCTCGTCGGTGTGCGGCACCGCCACCATGCCCCGGTCGTTCGGGAGGGTCTGCACGGTGAAGGCCGGGACGCCCCCTTGCGTGGCCGCGAGGGTGCGCGAGGCGTAGAGCGGGCCGCCGGAGACGGTCTCCACCGTCAGGGCGTAGGTGCCCTTCAGGCCGGACGGGGCCGGCGCGTCGATGCTCCGGGTGGTGCCGGCCTTGACCGTGTAGGTCTTCGTCGCCGCGCTGCCGCCCTCGCTGCCCGCCGAGGCCGTGACCTTCACCCTGGCGGTGGCGGTGGGCGCGGTCAGGGCGAGTGTGGTGCCCTTGGCGCTGTTGTCGGCGGACGTCGCGCGCGTGCCGACGGGTGCCGTGGCCGGGATGTAGGCCGTCTCCTGCCGGCCGGCCTTGCCGCGGACGACCCGCAGGGCCGCGACGACCGGGACCGTCCGGTCGGTGGGGGTGAGGACCAGGGAGCCCGCTTCGCCGCGGGTGATGTCGCCGAGGTCGACGCCGGTGGTCATGCCGGCCTTGACGTGGACCGTCTCGTGCCCGGCCGGGGTGATCAGGCTGTCGGGCGAGGTCAGGCGGATCTTCAGGTCGGCGTCGTCGTCGCCGGGGGCGAAGGCGATCAGCCGGACGTCGGTGGCGTCCTTGGGGATGCCGGGCAGGACCAGGCTGCCGGCCGGGTCGGCGGCCGCGGCCAGCCAGTCGCCGCCCGCCTTGTCGTCCAGTGCCTGTACGGCGGCGCCGACCCGTCCGCTGCGTACGCTGACGTGGACGGTCAGGTCGCTCTGCCGCTCGTCGGTGAGCGTGGAGAGCAGGAACGGCTCGCTGGTGTGCGGCTTGACGGTGAGGTTCTCCCCCAGCGGCGACTTGATCGCGCCGTTCTTGCCGTACAGCTCGATGTCGACCACGGCCGCCGAGTCGTCGGGGTTGGTCAGGTGCACGTAGTCGGTGCGGCCGGTGGCCGTGGCGGCGCCCGGGAACCAGAACTCGGTGTCCGGGGCGGTGCAGTTGACCCCCTGGAGGCCGCGGCCGGTGCCGGCGGCGACCTCGGTGGTCTCCTGGACGGTCCAGCCGGGCGCGAACTTCCCCTCGGCCGTGCCGATCAGCGCGGGCGCGTCGGAGCCGGAGCCGTCTGCGGTGACCGGCGTGCCGGGCGCCTTCGGCGTGAGCACCGGCTTGTCCGCCTTCTTCTTGCCGTCGCCGCCCTTGCCGCCCTTCGCGGAGCCGTCCGCCGACTGTGCGCCGGCCGCGGCGAGTTCGGCCCTGCCGCCGCTCGCGGTGCCCCGGGTGACGGGCGTGAACGACGTGTACGACGTCTCCGCGATCTCGGAGTTGCTCGGCGCGGGGCACAGCAGGCTGGTGCGTTCGACGGGCAGTTGGGCGGCCGCCCCGGGGGCGGACGCGCCAGACGCGGACGGGCTGTCGAACGCGGCGAACGCGGTGACGGCGGCCAGCGCGGTGGTACCGGCGATCAGGGACAGGGTCGTGCGGTTCACTGCTGGCTCCCGTCGGGGCGCTCGTTGCCGGTGCCGTGGGGGTGCTGGGCCGGGTCGTAAGGCTGCTGGGCGGGGTCGTACGCCGGGTCGTAGCCCTGCTGGTAGGCCGTCGGGTCGTAGGGCGTGCCCTCGGCCGGGCCGCCGTAGGCGTAGGGGTCGTACGGCGCCGCCTGGTACGGGTCGGCCGGGTAACCCTGCTGGTCGTAGCCGGTGGACCGGTACTGCCCGGCGTCCTGGTACGGGTCGGTCCCGTAGCCGCCGTAGCCGGCGTTCGCGTAGGCCGACGGGTCGTTGTGCCAGTCCTGGCCCGGCTCGTCCGGGGCCGCCCCCACGTCGTACGACTGCTGGTGCGGTACGGCGGCCGGGGGCTGCGCGGGCGGCGGCGGGGTGTCCGGCTGCTCATCGGTGGCCGCTTCCTCGGCCTGGGCGCGCAGGCGGCGGGCGCGGCGGCCCTCACCGGCGGCCGCCTGGGCGGGCACCGGCTGCTCCTCGGGGAGGTCGTCGTCGACGTCGCGGCGGCGGCCGGGCAGGGCGAGGACGATCAGGACGACGGCGAGGGCGCCCTGCGCCCACAGCCAGGCGGTGTGGCCTACCGGGTCGTCGTGGACGACGTCCAGCCTGACGCCCGCGGCGGGCAGCCGGAAACCCTGGGCCCAGCCGTCGACGGTGGTGCGGGTGAGCGGCTTGCCGTCGAGGGTGGCCGTCCAGCCGTCGGAGACGGTGTCGGCGAGGCGCAGGACGCGGCCGTCCGCGCCGGACGGGATCGTCGTGTGGATCTCCACCGGTCCCGCGGTGACCGGCTGGGCCTTGCCCGAGCCGCCGGCGGGCGCGATGGTGGCGCGGGAGACCTCCTGGTCGACCCGCCACAGGGCGCTTCCGTCCTGCTGGCTGAGCCGGCCCAGGCCGGGGGTGGCGTCGAGGACGCGGGTGATCTCGCGGGGCGCGCCCTTGTGGACGAGGACGTAGCGCACGGCGAAGCCGCCCAGTTCGTCGGTCTGGTCGGCGCCGGAGCCGGCGACCAGGTTGGCGACGACCTTGTCCAGGCGGGCGTTCCGGCCGTCGCCGGCCGCCAGTTCGGCGTCGCCCAGGCGGGCGCCGGAGCCGCGGACCAGGGTGTAGCGCACGCGCGCGGTGGAGTCGCTGTCCAGGACGAGGGTGCGGGCCTGGTCGCCGCCGGTGGAGTCCTCGGCGACGAACGCGGGCACCTGGGCCGGGTCGCGGCGCTCCAGGGGGCCGTCGGCTCCGCGGATCATCCAGCCCGCGGCGACGAGCAGCGGTCCGGCGGCGGAGGCGAAGGCGATCAGGGCGGCGACGGGCTGGCGCCAGCCGAAGTTCTGCTCGGCCACGCGGGCGCGTGCGCCGTCGGCGCCGAGGGCGGCGGCCGCCAGCAGGGCGATGCCGTAGACGAGCGTGGCCGGTCCGGCCCACGCGGAGTGGTTGGACAGGACGGCCAGGACCAGGCCGAGCAGGGCGACGGCCCAGGCGCTGCGGACGGCCCGCTGCCGTTCGGAGCGCAGCAGGGCGGCAAGGGCGGCGCACACGATGCCGATGAGCATCAGGCCGTGCACGGTGCCCGGGCCGCCGGGGCTGGAGCCGAGCAGGTCGGAGGCGGAGGCGGCCGAGGGGCCGTACTCCAGGCCCGCCTCCTGGAAGAAGCCGGTGGGCAGCAGGGTCAGCGACCACGGGGCGAGGACCAGCAGCGGGGTGCCGAGCTGGGCCAGGAAACGCAGGCCGTGGGCGCCGAGGTCGCCGCGGCGCAGCACCAGCACGCCGAGGCCGAGGACCAGCGCGAGGGGCCAGACGACCGGCGTGAAGGCGGTGGCGATGGTCAGCAGCAGGGCGTACGCCCAGGTGGCGCGCCAGCTGCCGCGCGCGCCGGTGCGGCTCGCGAGGCCGCTCGCGGCGACGCCCGCGCGCGCGATCAGCGGGAGCAGGACGGCGAGGACGGCCGTGCCGACCCGGCCGCCGGCGAGGGCGCCGGTGGTGGCGGGCAGGAAGGCGTAGGCGACGGCCACCCAGGCGCGCAGCAGCCGGGAGGTGACGAGGGGCCGGGAGGCGAAGTAGGCGGTGAACCCGGCGAGCGGCACCGAACCGACCAGCAGCACGGTGACCGCGAGTCCGGTGGAGCCGAGGAGGAGGGAGGCGAGGGACGCCAGGATGGCCAGGTAGGGCGGCGCGGCGGGGGTGCCGCCGGCGCCGACCGGATGCCAGGCGTCCAGGTAGCGGGACCACAGGTCGCCGGCGTCGGCGGGGGCGGGCAGCAGGGCGCCGCCCGCGAGCGCGCCGCCGCCGAGCAGACCGCGGCAGGCGGCCAGGGAGACCAGCAGCAGGACGAGGAAGAGGACCGGTCCCGGCTTGCGGGCGATCCGCTTGAGCCGGGCGAACTGCTCGATCTGCAGGAACTCGGCGTCGTCGCCGCCGGGCCCGGACTCCACGGCGCCGCCGTGCCGGCCGGCGGAGGAGGTGTCGGTGTCGGAGCCGCTGCTGAAGTTGCCCGCGATCTGTTCCACGGTGGCCCGGACGGTGGCGCCGGGCGGCGGGAAGAGCCGGCGCAGTTCGGTCTTGTCGATCTGCGACGGGCCGCGGCGGCGGCGCGCGGCGATGATCCGCTCGGGCCGCAGCAGGGCGCTCAGCAGACCGCGGATCTCGTCGACGGCCTGGCCGGGGACCTTGCCGACGAGGTAGGCGACGGTCCGCACGAGCGTGCCGAGGACGAGCCGCAGCAGCACCCAGGGCAGGGCGGCCGTGCGGGTGTTGGCGAGCAGGGTGTAGACGGCGCCCGCCTTGTCGACCTTGTGCGGGGAGGCGGTGGTGCGGCCCGCGCAGTCGACCGTACGGCGCTCGCGGGAGGCGGCCTCGGCGTGCCGGACGACCGCGTCGGGGGCGACCAGGACGCGGTGGCCGGCCGCGTGGGCGCGCCAGCACAGGTCGACGTCGTCGCGCATCAGGGGCAGCCGGCGGTCGAAGCCGCCGAGCTGCTCGAAGACGTCGCGGCGGACGAGCATGCCGGCGGTGGAGACGGACAGCACGGTGCGGACGTGGTCGTGCTGGCCCTGGTCCTGCTCGCGGCGGTCCAGGCCGGTCCAGCGGCGGCCGGAGTTGGCGATGGAGACGCCGACCTCCAGCAGCTGCCTGCGGTCGTACCAGCCGCGCAGCTTGGGGCCGACGACGGCGACGTCGTCGCGGCCGAGTTCGAGTTCGTTGTCGACGACCCGGAGCAGCTGGGCCAGGGCGTCGGGTTCGGGGGCGCAGTCGTCGTGCAGCAGCCACAGCCACTGGACGGGCTCGCCGTACGGCAGTTCGGGCAGGTCGTAGGCGTCGTCGCGCCAGCTGCGCGTGACGGGGTCCCAGCCGCTGGGGCGCTTGAGGTACGGCAGCTCGTCCGGGGTGAGCAGCGGGGCGGTGCGGCTCGCCTCCTCGACGGCCTGGCCGAAGCCGGTGCGGCGGGCGAGGTGCAGGACGTTGCCGTCGCCGAGGGCCTCGGTGAGCAGCGGGGCGGAGTCGTCCGCGCTGCCGGTGTCGGCGGCCACCGCGTACTGGACGGGGCGCTCCTGACCGAGCAGCCCGGCGAGCGCGTCGGGCAGCCAGCGGGCACCGTCGTGGGAGACGAGGACCGCGGTCACCACGTGACGCGGGAACTCGGGCGGGCGGGACGGGTCAAACCCGGCAGTGGCAGCGTCGTGTTGGGCTGCCGTGTGGCTGTGCACGGACATCGAGGTACGGGCCCCGGTTCGATGGACTGCGGTGGACGCCCGTGCCTCCTCGGTCTCGGAGGGGACAGCGGGGCGTCTCGGACGAGCGACCACACTATCGGCTGCCCATGACGACGGCCCGCCGCCTGTGGATAACCCACCGGCGACGGGCCGTTCGTGACGTTTTGGTGCGTGGGCGCGGGTGGCCGTCCGTTCAGATGGCGGCCTTCTTGAGCCGGCGGCGTTCACGCTCGGACAGACCGCCCCAGATACCGAAGCGCTCGTCGTTGGCGAGGGCGTACTCGAGGCACTCGGAGCGGACCTCGCAGGCGAGGCAGACCTTCTTCGCCTCTCTGGTGGAGCCGCCCTTCTCGGGGAAGAAGGACTCGGGGTCGGTCTGGGCGCACAGCGCGCGCTCCTGCCAGCCGAGTTCCTCGTCCGCGTCGTCGACCAGCAGTTGCTGCACCAGCTCGGTCATGTGCGCCCCTCGTCTGTCTTTCGCGTCCCCGTGCGTAGCCGTTACGGATGTCGGCTGAACGACACGAGTGAAATTACAAGTGTGCTGCTCCGGGCGAGTCAAGCCGAGATCTGCTATTGGGCCCGTTATTCACTCTGCGGAACCAAGGCCATGCGGAAAGTGTTCAAATCGGCATAAACCTCGACACGCAGACGGGACCCCCGGGGGCGGCCGGACCCCGTCCAGATCTCTGTACGGAGAAAGACGCCCTCGTGTTCGATCGCGTTCCGTGGGGCTCGCGCGCTCGGATGTGCCCCATGTGTCCCGGCATCCCGGTGAACAAACCTTTCACCTGACAGAAGAACCGGATGAGGTGAAACATGTCCCACATACCGGGCATCGAGTTGACAGTGCGCGTGTGAGCCGATGTCCTATTGGGCATGCTCGCGAACTTGGCGCCCACCTCGACCCGCACCGCCGGGTCCCACGGTGCCGCCCGCGCGCGCTGTAGCTGTTGTTGCTGTCCCAGCTGTTGAGCCACGCCCGCTCCGGCTGTTCCCGAGTCCATCCCGGCTCGGTCGCGTCTCCCCCCTCGTGATCCCTCACCCAGGGCACCCCGCCCGCCCGTGATCCGGGCGGACCGCACGCGCCATCCAGCTCCAGCCCCCCACTTCTCCCGCCGAGGACCACCGCATCCCGATGAACAGCCACAACGACCTCCAGATCGCCGGCGACATCCTCGAAGTACCGCACCTGCTCCAGCCGCCGCGCGAGCACCCCGCCACCGTGGCGGAGTTCGTGGGCCTCGCCCGCTCGATCGCCGCCGACCGCTCCCAGTGGGCGCACCTCGTCCGCTACGACGCCACCACCCGCTGGTACCACCGCCTGCGCACCGGCCCCGGCTACGAGGTGTGGCTGCTGTCCTGGGTGCCGGGCCAGCGCAGCGGACTGCACGACCACGGCCGCTCCTCCGGTGTCCTCACCGTCCTGGAGGGGTCCCTGACCGAGCGCACCGAACGCGGCACGCGCGCGCTGGCCGCGGGCGCGCAGCGGGTGTTCGCGCCGGGCTACGTCCACGAGGTCGTCAACGACGCGCTGGAGCCCGCCGTCAGCCTGCACATGTACTACCCGGGCCTGACCGAGATGCCGATGCACTCCTCGCCGCGGTGCGAGGCGCGTGCGGTGACTGCCTGACACGTTGTCGTGAGCGCCTGCCAGACTTGGCGCATGCGCATTGTGGTTCTGGCAGGCGGCATCGGTGGTGCCCGGTTCCTGCGCGGTCTGAAGCAGGCCGCGCCGGACGCGGACGTCACCGTGATCGGCAACACCGGCGACGACATCCACCTCTTCGGGCTGAAGGTCTGCCCGGACCTGGACACGGTGATGTACACGCTCGGCGGCGGCATCAACGAGGAGCAGGGCTGGGGACGGGCCGACGAGACCTTCCACCTCAAGGAGGAAATGGCTTCCTACGGCGTCGGCCCGGACTGGTTCGGGCTGGGCGACCGCGACTTCGCGACGCACATCGTGCGGACGCAGATGCTGGGCGCCGGCTATCCGCTGAGCGCCGTCACCGAGGCGCTGTGCGACCGCTGGAAGCCGGGCGTGAAGCTGATCCCGATGACGGACGACCGCGTCGAGACGCATGTGGCCGTCGAGATCGACGGCGAGCGCAAGGCCGTCCACTTCCAGGAGTACTGGGTGCGGCTGCGCGCCTCCGTGCCCGCGCACGCCGTGGTGCCGGTCGGCGCCGAGCGGGCCGTGCCGGCACCGGGCGTGCTGGAGGCCATCGCGGAGGCCGACGTCATCCTCTTCCCGCCGTCCAACCCGGTCGTCTCGATCGGCACGATCCTCGCCGTGCCCGGCGTCCGTGAAGCCATCGCGGACGCGGGCGTGCCCGTGGTCGGCCTGTCCCCGATCGTCGGCGACGCGCCCGTGCGCGGGATGGCCGACAAGGTGCTCGCCGCGGTCGGCGTCGAGTCGACCGCCGCCGCGGTCGCCGAGCACTACGGCTCGGGCCTGCTGGACGGCTGGCTGGTCGACACGGTGGACGCGGGCGTGGTCGAGCGGGTCGAGGCCGACGGCATCCGCTGCCGGGCCGTACCGCTGATGATGACCGACCTCGACGCCACCGCGCGGATGGCGCGGGAGGCGCTGGCGCTGGCCGAGGAGGTGCGGGGCGCGTGAGCGAGGGGCACGCGGAATTCACGGTCCGGGCCCTGACGGGCATCCCCGAGGTGCAGCCGGGCGACGACCTGGCCAAGCTGATCGCCGCCGCCGCGCCGGGGCTGGCCGACGGGGACGTGCTGCTGGTCACCTCCAAGATCGTGTCCAAGGCCGAGGGCCGCGTCGTGCGGGCGGCCGACCGGGAGGCGGCCATCGACGCCGAGACCGTCCGGGTCGTCGCCCGCCGCGGCACGCTGCGCATCGTGGAGAACCGGCAGGGCCTGGTCATGGCCGCCGCCGGGGTCGACGCCTCCAACACGCCCACCGGGACCGTGCTGCTGCTGCCGGAGGACCCGGACGCCTCCGCGCGCGCGATCCGCGCCGGCCTGCGCGACGCCCTCGGTGTCAACGTCGGGGTCCTCGTCACCGACACCTTCGGGCGACCATGGCGCGCGGGGCTCACGGACGTGGCGATCGGCTCCGCCGGGGTGCGCGTGCTCGACGATCTGCGCGGGGGCGTGGACGCGCACGGCAATCCGCTGAGCGCGACCGTGGTGGCCACGGCGGACGAACTGGCCGCGGCCGGCGATTTGGTCAAGGGCAAGGCGGCCGGGCGCCCGGTCGCGGTGGTGCGCGGACTGGCCCACGTCGTGCACGACGCGGACGGCACGGCGGGTGCGGACGGCGCGGACGGTGCCGGCCGGCAGGACGACGAGGGGGCGCGGGCACTGGTGCGCTCCGCGCGGGACGACATGTTCCGGCTCGGCACCTCCGAGGCGGTCCGTGAGGCGGTGACCCGGCGGCGCACCGTACGGGCCTTCACCGACGAACCCGTCGACCCCGGCGCGGTACGGCGCGCGGTGGCGGCGGCGGTCACCGCGCCCGCTCCGCACCACACCACGCCCTGGCGGTTCGTACTGCTGGAGACGGCCGAGTCGCGCACTCGGCTGCTGGACGCGATGCGCGACGCCTGGATCGCCGACCTGCGCGGCGACGGCAAGAGCGAGGAGTCCGTGGCCAAGCGCGTCCGGCGCGGCGACGTCCTGCGCGACGCGCCGTACCTCGTCGTGCCCTGCCTCGTCATGGACGGCTCGCACCACTACGGGGACGCCCGGCGGGACGCCGCCGAGCGGGAGATGTTCGTCGTCGCGGCGGGCGCGGGCGTCCAGAACTTCCTGGTGGCGCTGGCCGGGGAGCGGCTGGGTTCGGCGTGGGTGTCGTCGACGATGTTCTGCCGGGACGTGGTGCGCGAGGTGCTCGGACTGCCGGCCGGCTGGGACCCCATGGGCGCGGTGGCCGTCGGTCACCCGGCGGAGGACCCGCGGCCGCGGCCGCAGCGGGACGCGGCGGCGTTCATCGAGACGCGGTGAGTTCCGGCGGACGTGCGTCCGGCCCCCCCGGCGACCGCCTAGTCTCGTAGGACAGCTCCGGCACCCGAGGACCTCACCAGTGGCAGGACGTTTCGCTCCGCGTCCCACGCGTACGACCGTGCGCGGCGGGCACGTCGGCATCCCCGCGGGAGCCGCTGCCGGGATACCGCGGCAGGCGGCGGCGCCGCCCCGGGTCCGGCGCTGGACGCCGGACGGGCCGCTCGATCTCGGGCTGGTGCTCGGACCGCTGCGCCGCGGTCCCGCCGATCCGACCTTCCGGGCCCTGCCGGACGGTTCCGTGTGGCGGGCCACCCGTACGCCCGCCGGACCGGGCACCCTGCGGGTGCG
Organism: Streptomyces albidicamelliae; assembly: GCF_025642175.1. Taxonomy (NCBI): domain Bacteria; kingdom Bacillati; phylum Actinomycetota; class Actinomycetes; order Kitasatosporales; family Streptomycetaceae; genus Streptomyces; species Streptomyces albidicamelliae. The sequence continues at coordinate 3,616,805 of NZ_CP106795.1, forward strand.
GGGCCACGGCGGCGAGGTGCTCGGCGAGGCGTGGGGCCCCGGAGCGGAGTGGCTGCTGGACCGGCTGCCCGACCTGCTCGGCGCGGCCGACGATCCGGACGCCTTCGTACCGCGGCACCGGGTGGTGGCGACGGCACGGCACCGGCGGCCGGGACTGCGGCTGACACGGACGGGGCTGGTACTGGAGTCCCTGATCCCCTCGGTCCTCGAACAGAAGGTGACGACCGACGAGGCGTACCGGGCGTGGCGGCTGCTCGTACGGAGGTTCGGCGAGCCGGCGCCGGGGCCCGCGGGGACGGGGGAACGCCCGATGTGGGTGATGCCCGCGCCGCGCACCTGGGCGCTGATCCCCTCCTGGGAGTGGCACCGGGCGGGCGTCGACGACAAGCGGGCCTCGACGATCCTGCGTGCCGTGCGGGTCGCCGCGCGGCTGGAGCAGGCGGTGGGGATGCCGGCGGCCGAGGCGCAGGCACGGCTGGAGGTCGTCCCCGGGATCGGACCGTGGACGTCCGCGGAGGCCGTGCAGCGCAGTCACGGCGCGCCGGACTCGGTGACCGTAGGGGATCTGCACCTGCCCGGGATCGTGGGCTGGGCGCTGGCGGGGAACCGGGACGCCGACGACGCGGAGATGCTGCGCCTGCTCGAACCGTACGCCGGGCAGCGGCACCGGGCGGCCCGGCTGATCCTGCTGAGCGGGCGCGTCCCGGCTCGGCGGGCACCGAAGATGCCCCGGTGGGACATCGGGCTGATCTGAGGCGCCCCGGGCCGCGGCGGACGGGCCGCGGGGCGCCGTGGCGGCGGACGTCGGCCGCGGTTCCCCAGGGCCGCGGGGAACCGCGTGAGCCGCCGGCGGACGGCCGCGGGGCCGCCGCGGCGGAGACCGCCGCCGACTGAGCCGCCGGTGCGCTACTGGTCGGAGGAGACCGGTGCGCTACTGGTCGGAGGAGAACCGCACCGCGCCCGCCGGGATACGGGCGTCGCACCAGACCCGCACCCCCTCGCGGAGTTCGTTGTCGGCGCCCACGACCGCGCCGTCGCCGACGACGGTGCCGGTGAGGACCGTGCGTTCGCCGACGCGGGCACGGCTGCCGATGAGGGAGTCGGTGATGACGGCGCCGGGTTCGATGACGGCGCCGGGCAGGATGGTCGAACCGAAGACGCGGGCGCCCTTCGCCACGAACGCGCCCTCGCCGACCACCGTGCCACCGGTGAGTTTCGCGTCCGGCGCGACGGTGGCCGTGGGCAGCACCAGGCGGTCGCCGCAGCGGCCGGGCACGGCCGGGGACGGGGCGCGCCCGAGGACCAGGTCGGCCGAGCCGCGGACGAAGGCGGCCGGGGTGCCGAGGTCCAGCCAGTACGTGGAGTCGACCATGCCCTGCAGATGGGCGCCGGCGGCGAGGAGCTCGGGGAACGTCTCGCGTTCCACGGAGACCGGGCGGCCCGTGGGGATGGTGTCGATGACCGAGCGGCGGAAGACGTAGGCCCCCGCGTTGATCTGGTCGGTGACGATCTCCTCGGGCGTCTGCGGCTTCTCCAGGAAGGCGAGGACCCGGCCCGTGGCGTCGGTCGGGACCAGCCCGTAGGCGCGCGGGTCGGTCACCTTCGTCAGGTGCAGGGAGACGTCCGCGCCCGTCGACTCGTGGGTGCCGACCAGCGCCCGGATGTCCAGGCCCGTCAGGATGTCGCCGTTGAAGATCAGCACCGGGTCGTCGGGGCCCGAGTGCAGCCGCGAGGCCACGTTGCGGATCGCGCCGCCCGTGCCGAGGGGCTCCTCCTCGGTGACGTACTCGATGTGCAGCCCGAGGGCGGCGCCGTCGCCGAAGTAGGGCTCGAAGACCTCGGCGAGGTAGCTCGTCGCGAGGACGATGTGCTCGACGCCCGCCGCTCTGGCTCTCGCCAGCTGGTGGGTGAGGAACGGCACCCCGGCGGCCGGGACCATGGGCTTGGGAGTGTGCACCGTGAGCGGGCGCAGCCGGGTGCCTTTGCCGCCGACCAGGAGGATCGCTTCTGTCACCTGTCGTCTCTGCTTCCTGCCGGGACCGGCCGGACTACTCGTTGGTACTCGTATCGGCCGGTCAGTGTATGCAGACCGTGCGACGACGCCCCCGGTGGCCACGCGGTGCCCCGCTGAACCGCGTGCGGATTCCCCCGGCCGGCCCCGAGCGGCCCCCGGCCGCGCCCGGTTCCTCAGCGCCCCTGGTAGCGCGCCGCGCTGGAACGGGCCGTGCCGAGTTTGGCGTAGAGCGACTTGCCCGGGCAGTCGGTGGCGAAGCCGTCCCGATGGCCGGAGATCACGTGCAGTCGTACGTTCTTCCCCTTGGGGTAGAGATTGCCACCGCCCGAGGTGAGATATGTCTTTGCGCGCGGATCCGCCCCGAAGAGTCCGAGCTTCCAGGCGGTGAGCCGGGCGATCCCCGTCACCGCCGCCCCGGACGGCTTGCTCGCGCCGTAGGTACCGATCACCGCGATGCCCATGCTGTTGCTGTTGAAGCCGAGGGTGTGCGCGCCCAGGACCGCCTTGGTCACTCCGCCGGCCCGGCCCTCGTAGATGCTTCCGCACTTGTCGACGAGGAAGTTGTAGCCGATGTCCCGCCAGCCCATGCTCTTGACGTGATAGCGGTAGATACCGCGGATGACCGAGGGGGACTGGGCGCACGTGTACTTGTTGCCCGAGGCCGTGTGGTGCACGAAGGCCGCCTTGACCTTCTTCGTGTAGACGAACCCGCGCTCGCGCAGTGACTCGTCGGCGCCCCAGCCCCGGCGCGTGACGATCTTCGGACGCGCACCGACGTACGGCTTCGCCCACGCCGATCCCTGCAGCCGGGCGAGCTCCCGCTCGGTGGCCCACCGGCTCAGCGCGGGGATCTCCCTGGCGCCGAACCCGGTGATGTCGGTGTTGGCGGCCGAGGTGGCGATCGCCTCGTCGGTGTCCGGCCCGGTGCGGGAGGCGTCGGCGGGCGGACCGAGCGGGGGTGCCTCCTGTCCGGGGTCGACGAGTTCCAGGCGCAGCCCCGACGGCAGCACGAGCCACGGTCCGCCGCCCTTGCCGGTCCGGGCGCCCGCGTCGCCCGCGAGGTCCGCGCGGACCCGGAGGTCCACCCCGTCCGAGTCGCCCACCCACAGCGGCGCGGTCGCCCCGCGCACATGCCGGGACGTGCGCTCGGCGGTGCCCGGGTCGGCGCCGTGCTCGCCGTTGTGGGTCTCGACGTCCTGCCAGCCGGACCACTTCCCCGTCACCGTGGACCGGGTGCGCACCTGGACCCGGCCGTGCAGTTCGGCGTCCGGGTCGTCCCAGACGACCCCGACCAGCGAGAAGCGCGCGACACCCGCGCGGTACAGGCCCTGCTCCGGGGCCGTGCCGAGGACGCGGTCGCGGGTCAGCGGGACCAGGGGCAGTGAGCGGGTGCTCCCCGGGACCGCGGCCCCGGCCGGCAGGCCCGTACCGGCGGGCCGGGCGGGGGCGGAATCGTGCGCGGACCGCCCGGCGGCGGCCGCGGGCGTGGGCAGGGCGAGCGGGAGCGCGAGGGCCGCCGCGCACGCGACACCGATCGACGAGGCGACGGCCGGGGAGAGACCGGGGGACGAAGTCAGGAATCCACGCATGGCCATGATCCTGGACATATCCATCCACATGTGTCCAACCGGGAACTGACGGTCCGTCGGGAGCCGTTCCGCCGAACCGGTGGCCCGGCGCTCGGTGGGCGCGGCGGCCCGCGCGTACCCTGTCCCGGGTGAACGCCACCGATCGCACCCCTGCCGACCTGCTGGCTTCCGCGCTCGCCGCGGATCCCGGCCGCCCTCTGGTGACCTTCTACGACGACGCCACGGGTGAACGCGTCGAACTGTCCGTGGCCACCTTCGCCAATTGGGTGGCCAAGACCGCCAACCTCCTCCAGGGCGACCTGGCCGCCGGGCCCGGTGACCGGGTCGCGCTGCTGCTGCCCGCGCACTGGCAGACGGCGGTGTGGCTGCTGGCCTGCTCCTCGGTGGGCGCGGTCGCGGACGTCGGCGGGGACCGGCGGCGGCGGCCGACGTGGTGGTCAGCGGGCCCGACTCGCTCGACGCCGCGCTCGCCTGCTCCGGTGAGCGAGTGGCCCTGGCGCTACGGCCGTTGGGCGGGCGTTTCCCGCGGACGCCCGCCGGGTTCGCCGACTACGCCGTGGAAGTGCCGGGCCAGGGCGACCGGTTCGCACCGTTCGCTCCGGTGGACGCGGAGGACGCCGCGCTGATCGTCGCCGGCCGGGAGTTCAGCGGGGCCGAGGTCGTGGAGCGGGCCGCCGCGGAGGCGCCGGCGCTGGACCTGACGGGACCCGGTTCCCGACTGCTCTCGGGGCTCGGGTACGACACGTGGGAAGGACTGGCCGCGGGGCTGTACGCGCCGCTCGCCGTCGGCGGGTCCGTGGTGCTGTGTCGCCACCTCGACCGGCTGGACGAGGACGTCCTCGCCAAGCGGATCGAGAGCGAGCGGGTGACCGCGGTACGCCGCTGACCCCGGCAGGCCGCTGGTAGGGGCGCCGGAGCGCCGGGCTGGGTACGCGGGTGAGGGTACCGGGCGTGGACGCGTGGGGGGGTGCCGGTCCCGTACGCGGGTGAGGGTGCCGGGCGCGGGCGACCGAGCCGGGTGTCCGGCGCGGGCGCCCTACCCACGTGCCCGGTGCGGGCGACCGAGCCGGGAGTCCGATGCGGGCCACGGCCGCGGGCGCCCCGGTGCGAGCGTTCACCCGCGCACCTACCCGGTACCCGGCGCGGGCGACCGACCCAGGTGCCCGGCGCGGGCGACGCAGCGGAGGGCCCGGTGCGGGCGACCGACCCAGGTGCCCGGCGCCGGCGAACGGCCCAGGTGCCCGGCGCACGCGCCCGAGCCGGGTGTCCGGTACCGGCGAACGACCCAGGCGCCCGGCGTGCGCGACCGAGCCGGGTGTCCGGCGCGGGCGACCGACCCGGGAGTCCGGCGCGCGCGACGTAGCCGAGGGCCCGGTGCGGGCGACCGACCCGAGGGCCCGGTACCGGCGAACGGCCCAGATGCCCGGCGCACGCGACCGAGCCGGGTGTCCGGCGCGGGCGCCTACCCACGTGCCCGGCGCGGGCGACCGAGCCGGGAGTCCGGTACGGGCCACGGCCGCGGGCGCCCCGGTGCGAGCGTTCACGCGCGCACCTACCCGATATCCGGTGCGGACGACCGACCCGGGTGTCCGGCGCGGGCGACCGACCCGCGTGCCCGGTGCCGGCGAACGACCCAGGTGCCCGGCGTGCGCGACCGACCCCAGGGCCCGGGGCCCGCGAACGGCCCAGGTGCCCGGCGTGCGCGACCGACCCCAGAGCCCGGTGCCGGCGGCCGGTGGGGCGTTCACCCGGGCGGCGCAAGCGGGGCTCGCCCGGGCGGCCCCGTGCCCCGGGCCGGGCGGTGGTCCCCCGAACGGAGTAACAAAGGGCGCTCCCGCTCCCTTCTCCCCGCCATGGTCGTAGGAGCAGCACATGACGCCCGTACGCCATGAGGGGGTGCCCGGTCGTGACCGAACCCGCAGGTCAGCCCCTCGGTCCCGGCCCAGGGTCCACGGCCACCGGTGACGGGCTGCTCGGGCGGCGCAGACGGCGCTGGCTGAAGGGCTCGGCACTCGCGCTCGCCGTGCTCGTCGTGGCGGCCGCGGGAGCCGGCTGGGTCGTCTACGCCAGGCTCAGCGCCAACATCACCCCCGACGAGGCGGCCGCCGCCGAGCTCGCCCGGTACGAGCGGGAGCGGCCCACCGCGCTGGTGCGGGGCGCCCAGAACATCCTGCTGATCGGCTCCGACACCCGGGCCGGGGACGGCAACGACGAGTACGGCCGGGACCTGGGCAGCGAGCGCTCGGACACGACGATCCTGCTGCACCTGGCCGCCGACCGGCGCAGCGCCACCGCCGTCTCACTGCCCCGGGACCTGATGGTGGACGTCCCGGGCTGCCGGCGGCCGGACGGCAGCCGCAGCGAGCCGGTGTTCGCGATGTTCAACTACGCGTTCGAGGTGGGCGGTTCCGCCTGCACGATCCGCACCGTCGAGAAGCTGACGGGCATCCGCGTCGACCATCACATGGTCGTGGACTTCAGCGGGTTCAAGGAGATGGTGGACGCCGTCGACGGGGTGCAGGTGTGCCTGAAGGAGCCCATGAACGACAAGGCGGCCAAGCTGAAGCTGCCGGCGGGCCGGGTCACCCTCGACGGGGAGCAGGCGCTCGGGTACGTACGGGCGCGCAAGTCGCTCGGCAACGGCAGCGACACCGACCGGATGGAGCGGCAGCAGCGGTTCCTCGGCGCGCTCGTCGACAAGGTGCAGAGCAACGACGTCCTGCTCAACCCGGTGAAGCTGTATCCGGTGCTGGACGCGGCGACCTCCTCGCTGACCACGGACCCGGAACTGGCCAGTCTGCGTGGCTTGTACCAGTTGGTCCGCGGGCTGCGTGACATCCCCACCGAACGTGTGCAGTTCCTGACGGTGCCGAGGGAGTCGTACGTCCACAACGCCAACCGTGATCAACTCGTGGAGCCGGCGGCGGGGAAGCTGTTCGCGCTGCTGCGTGCCGACCAGCCGGTGGCCGTGGCCCGGGATCTCCCGGAAACCACCCCCGGCACGGGCGCACCGGACGGCACCGCGAGCGGCGCCTCTCCCGCCCCCACCTTCAGCGGGAACACCGCCGCCGAGCACGCGTGCGAGTAAGGGGTTCACCAAGACGACGAACTTCCGTTCAGAAAATGAGGTGGATTGCCCAGTTGTATGGACGTCGAATTTGTCACCGGCGTCGCCCGACGCTGAACTGGGCGGATAGTGTGAGCGATCCGGTGCACCCGACCGCGAGGTCCGTCCTGGGGTCGCGCACCGATTCACCGAGACCCGAGCGCCTTGAAGGGGGAAGGCGCCGCGTGGCCCCGACGGAGGATTCGGACAACCGTGGACGCGCAAGGCCGTGGGCGGGCGGAGCACATCGACCCCGCAGACCAGTGGGTACTCAATCCGAACACCGGCGAATACGAACTGCGACTGAGCCCTTCCGCAGCGCAGTCGCCGGTCCCCGGCCCCCGGAGACCCGCCCGGGACAGCGGCGGGGCACCGCGCCGCCGCAACGACGCCAAACCCGGTGGCACACGTGAGATGAGCCGGGTGCGCCCGGGGGACGTGCCACCGCCGCGCAACCGGCGCAAGGGTCCCGAGCCGGAGGCGCCGCAGGGCCGGCGCGCGGCCCGGCGACCGGTGAAGAAGAAGTCGAAGGCCAAGAAGGCCCTGCTGTGGACCGGCGGGACCATGGCGTTCGTGCTGGTCGCCGTGAGCGCCGCCGGGTACCTCTACATCAGGCACCTGAACGGCAACATCACGTCCATCTCCGACGACGGCGCGAGCACGGGCGGCTTCCGCAAGGACGAGGCGATCAACATCCTGCTGATCGGCACCGACAAGCGGACCGGCAAGGGCAACGATGGCTACGGCGACGCCGGCAGCGTCGGGCACGCGGACACCAACATCCTGCTGCACGTCTCCAAGGACCGCTCCAACGCGACCGCGCTCAGCATCCCGCGCGACCTCATCGTCAACATCCCGGACTGCCCGACGCAGCAGGAGGACGGCAGCCAGAAGGTCATCCAGGGCACGCCGAGCGCCCGGTTCAACACGAGCCTCGGTCAGTCCGACCGCACGCCGAGCTGCACCATGCGCACGGTGACCGAGCTGACCGGCATCAAGCCGGACGACTTCATGGTCGCCGACTTCAACGCGGTCAAGACGCTGACCACGGCGGTCGGCGGCGTCGAGGTGTGCCTGGGCAAGGACATCGACGACGCCGACTCGCACCTGAAGCTGTCGAAGGGCACGCACAACATCTCGGGCGAGCAGGCGCTGGCCTTCGTGCGGACCCGGCACTCCGTGGGCTTCGGCGGCGACCTGAGCCGTATCGGCCTTCAGCAGCAGTTCCTCAGCGCGCTGATGCGCAAGCTCAGTTCCAACGACACGCTCACCAGCCCGGGCAAGATGCTGAAGCTGGCGGAGGCCGGCACCAAGGCGCTGACCGTCGACGACAAACTGGACAGCATCGGGAAGCTGAAGGACCTCGGGATGGAGCTGGGCAAGCTCAATCCGAAGAACCTGACGTTCACCACGGTGCCGGTCGTCGACAACCCGGCGGAGAAGGTCAAGAGCACGGTCGTCCTCAACGAGTCGAAGGCCCCCGCGGTCTTCCAGGCGATCAAGGACGACGTCTCCTTCAGCGACGTGAAGAAGAAGGCGAAGGCCGCGAAGGACGCCCAGGCCGCGCGGCTGAAGGGCACCAAGGCGCCCGCCTCCGAGGTGCGGGTGCGCATCCTCAACGGCGGCGCGGCGTCGGGCAGCGCCCAGGCCGCGCTCAACTGGCTGCAGAACGACGAGGGCGTCTCCAAGTCGGAGAACGCCGGCAACGCGCCCGCCGCACTGGCGAAAACGCAGCTGGAATACGCGCCCGACCAGGCCGCCCAGGCCCGCAAGCTGGCCGCCGTCATGGGGCTTTCCGGCTCCGCGCTGAAGCCGGGCAAGAGCGTGACCAACTCCCAGGGCCTGCCGGCGATGACGCTGACCCTCGGCAAGGACTTCAAGGGCGCGGGTGTCTCCCTCACGCCCGCGACGAAGGCACCGGACGTCGACAAGTCCACGGCGGACAAGGTGCAGTGCGCGCAATAGGCGTGACCGAACGGAGACGGGTTTTTCGCATTCACAGATCGAGTGGAATTCACAGGAATGCGTATCCTGTGCGATGACTTGCAGATGAGGTGCGCCTCGTAGGTAACCCAATGGGCCCGTCGTGCGTCTAACTGGGCGCGTGACGGGCCCGTTGCATGGGCGCAAGGGTGGGGAGGGCAGGGAGATTGGCGCAGAGCGAGGTGCGCGGGGAGGCGCCTGCGGTCGGCGGCGCGAAGCCGCCCGCGCCGCAGGCGGATGCATCGGCGGGCTCGGGACGTCGTACCGGCGGGGGCCGGGCGGCGGGCCGAGGGCCGGCCGGCCGCGACGCGGACGGCGCGCGCTGCGCTGGTCGGCGACCGTGCTGGCGGTGGTGATACTCGGGACGGCGGGCGCCGGATATCTGTACTACGAGCATCTCAACGGCAATATCCACAAGGGCAGACGCAGCAGCGCCGACGACTCCAAGGCGCGGCGGACCCAGCCGAACGCGGCCGGGCAGACACCGCTGAACATCCTGCTGATCGGCTCCGACAGCCGTAACTCCGACGAGAACGTGAAGCTCGGCGGCAGCCGGGACCACCGCGGCGACCCGCCGCTCGCGGACGTCCAGATGCTCATCCACCTCTCCGCGGACCGCCAGAGCGCCGCCATGGTCAGCATCCCGCGCGACACCCGGGTCGACATCCCCAAGTGCACGGACCCGGACACCGGCAAGGTCTATCCGGCGACCAACGACATCATCAACGTCAGCCTGGCCCGGGGCGGGGCCGGTTGCACGCTGGCCACCTGGGAGAACCTCACCGGGGTCTACATCGACCACTGGATGACGATCGACTTCGCGGGTGTGGTGCGGATGGGCAACGCCATCGGCGGTGTCGACGTCTGTGTGAAGCAGAACGTGTGGGACCGCCCGACGGCCTCGGTGCCCGGCGGCTCCGGCCTGAAGATGAAGGCCGGCACGCACAAGGTGAAGGGCGAGAAGGCCCTGCAGTGGCTGCGCACCCGGCACGCCTGGGGCAGCGACCTGATGCGGGCCCGCGCCCAGCACATGTACCTGAACTCGATGATCCGCACGCTGCGGCAGCAGAACGTGTTCACCGACACCGGGCGCCTGATGGACCTCGCCGAGGCGGCCACCAAGTCGCTGACGGTCTCCGAGGAGATCGGCACCGTGAAGAAGCTCTACGACCTGGGCATGCAGATGAAGGAGGTGCCCTCGGACCGGGTCACCTCGCTGACCATGCCCAACGTGCCGGACCAGCGCAACAGCAACCACGTCGTACCGGACGGCGCCAACGCCGACAAGGTGTGGCGGATGCTCCAGGACGACGTGCCGTTCGACAAGAACGGCAAGCACAAGAAGAAGAAGTCGAAGAAGTACAAGCCGACCGAGGAGCCCTCGCTCGACGCGGGCAGGCTCGGCGTGCTCGTGCAGAACGCCACCCGGAGCTCCACCGAGGCGCCGGTCCCCCAGCGGGCGTCGGCGATCGCCCAGGCGCTCGTCGCGAAGGGCTACGGCAGGGCGAACGCGGACACCTCGGGGACGCTGTCCGAGGAGAAGACGGTCGTGCGGTACCCGAGCGCGGACCTCGAGGGCGACGCCCAGTACGTGGCCAAGGCGCTCGGGCTGCCCATGGACGCGGTGAAGCAGTCGACCGACGTGTCGGGGGTCACCGTCGTCGTCGGCGCGGACTGGCGCACCGGCACGGCGTTCCCCAAGGAGGACACCCCCGAGGCCGGCGACCTGCCCGACGGCAGCGACGCCGTCAACGGCTCGGACACCACCAAGTGCATGGACGTGTACGACGTCTACCGCTGGTAGCCGAGCGCTCGGCCGGCGATAAGCGGGGCCCCCTTCTCGTGGGAGAAGGGGGCCCCGTCGTCAGCTGCCGTGCGCTCAGGCGGCGTTCGCCACCGCCGGCCGCCGGGAGGCGATGACCTTCCGCGCCAGGGACCGCGGGCTGGTCAGGAAGCCCCAGCCCCACGACATGTGCATGGTGGCCAGGGCCACCGGGATCTGCAGCCGCGCCTTGGGGGGCAGGCCCCTGCCCGCCGGGAGGGAGCCCGCGACGATCGCGGCCAGGTAGCCGCCGGGGACCACGAAGCCCCACGGGGTCAGCGCCACGCCCACCAGGAGACCCGCCGCCATCGCGCACACCGCGGTCGGCGGGGCCAGGTAGCGCAGGTTGATGGAGCCCGAGTGGTAGCGGGCGACGACGTGCCGCCAGCGGCCGTAGTCCTTGTACTGCTTGGCCAGCGCGCGCACCGAGGGCCGGGGGCGGTACGAGACCCTCAGCTCCGGCGAGAACCAGATCAGGCCGCCCGCCTCACGGATGCGGAAGTTCAGCTCCCAGTCCTGGGCGCGGATGAACTCCTCGTTGTAACCGCCCTGCTGCTCCAGGGCCTCGCGGCGGAAGACCCCGAGGTAGACCGTCTCGGCGGGGGCGGCCTGGCCACCGGTGTGGAAGGCCGCGTTGCCGACGCCGATCTTCGAGGTCATGGCGGCGGCGACCGCGTGCTCCCAGTCGTTCTCGCCCTCGGCGTGCATGATGCCGCCGACGTTCTGCGCGCCGGTCTCCTCGAGGAGGCGGACCGCGGTCGCGATGTAGTTCGGCGAGAGCATGCCGTGGCCGTCGACGCGGACGACGATCGGGTGCCGGGAGGCCTTGATCGCCGCGTTCAGCGCCGCGGGCGTACGGCCGGTCGGGTTCGGGACGGTGTGCACACGCGGGTCGTCGGCCACGAGCTCGGCGGCGATCTCGTCCGTGCGGTCCGTGGACGGACCGAGGGCGATCACGACCTCCATCTCGCCGGCGTACTCCTGCGCGAGGATCGCTTGGACGGCCCCGCGCAGATGCCGCTCCTCGTTGAGGACGGGCATGATCACGGAGACAGCGGGGAGCCGCACGTCGGACTTGGCGTTCATAGGACGCTCACGTTACCGCGAACGGGGGACAGCGGTGCGCGCCGCCGGGGCGGAACGGCGGGCTGGAGATCGTATCGGCCTACTGTGCTCACGGATCCCACGTACGGCCTCGTCCGGAGGTGTCCCTTTGCCCAGCCCGCCTCGGCCCCCGTCCCCCACCGCCAAAGGCGCGGGGGGTGTGCCCGGGCCACAGCGCCGCCCGCAGCCACCCCGCCGGGGGCCGCGCCCGCCCGAGCGGCCCGTGCGGTCCGTCCGGCCGCCCCGGCGGCCGCGCTGGGCCATGCGGGCGGTCACCACGCTCTCCGTCGTGGTGCTCGCCTCCGCCGGGATCGGGCACGCGGTCGTCACGAGCCTGGACGCGGGCATCGCCCGGATCGACGCCTTCAAGGACATGAAGAACCGGCCCCGGGCCGGTCACGGCATGAACGTCCTGCTGGTCGGCACCGACGGCCGCGACAAGATCAGCGAGCGGGACCGGCGCGCCTTCCGGCTGGGGGGTGCGCCGTGCCACTGCACCGACACGATGATGATCGTGCACATCTCGGAGAACCGGGACCGGGCGACGGTGGTGAGCCTGCCGCGCGACTCCTACGCCGAGACGCCCGAGCACGTCGACCAGAACTCCCGGAAGCGGCACGGCCCGCACCCGGTCAAGCTGAACGCGGCCTACGCCGAGGGCGGTCCCCAACTGACCATCCGCACGGTCGAGAACATGACACACGTGAAGATCGACCACTATCTGGAGGTCGACTTCACCAGCTTCATGAAGACCGTGGACGTCCTCGGCGGCGTCAAGGTGTGCACGCCGACGCCGATGAAGGACTCGTACACCGGGCTCGACCTCCCGGCCGGCACGCACACCCTCATGGGCGGGCAGGCGCTGCAGTACGTACGCGCCCGGCACGTCGACGGGGCGAGCGACCTCGGCCGGATGAAGCGGCAGCAGCGGTTCCTGGCGGCGCTGATCGAGAAGACCACGTCGTCGGGCGTGCTGCTGAACCCGATCAGGTTCCGTGACGTGACCCGGGCGGTGCTGGGTTCGGTCCGTGCCGACGAGGGCTTCGGCACCGACGAGCTGCTCGACCTGGGGCGGGCGATGCGGAACTTCTCCCCGTCGTCCTCGGAGTTCACCACCGTGCCCATCGGGCAGCTCAACTACCAGGTCAAGGGCATCGGCTCGACCCTGAAATGGGACCCGGCCAAGGCGGAGAAGCTCTTCGGCTCGGTGCGCGACGACAAGCCGCTCGCCGTGGACCGCCCGCACCGCGGCCCCGCGCCGGCGCCGGTGGAGGTGGACCCGCGGCAGATCCGGGTCCAGGTGGCGAACGGCACCGGCACGGTCGGGCTCGCCAAGCGGGTCGACGCCGCGCTGACGGCGACCGGCTTCGCCGCCACCCACCAGCCGGTGACCGCGCCCGCCCACGTGCCGCGCACGGTGATCTCCTACGACCCCCGGTGGGACCGCTCGGCCCTGTCCCTGGCGGCGGCCCTGCCCGGCAGCGAGCTGCGGGCCGTCCCCGGTCAGGGTCCGCTGCTGAAGCTCACCGTGGGGGCCGACTTCAGGAACGTGCACCAGGTGCGGTTCGAGGACCCCGGGCAGCCGGAGACGCACGTGGTGCGGGGCAACGAGGTGGTGTGCTCCGGCAAGGCCTGACGGCCGGGGCGCGGCCGGGCGCCCGGCGGGTCCGCCGCGCGGCGGGCACCGCCGGGCCGATCACGAGGCGCACTTCACCTGGTCCGCCGTCGTCTTGGGCACGGCCGGGGCCTTCGCCGGGCCGGTGAGCGGTACGCCCGCGCCCTTGAAGTCGGCGCCGAGCCTGAGCACCATCGCGGGCAGCCCCTGGGCGTTGGTCTCGCTCCGGCCGGGCTTCAGCGCGGACGCCGGCAGTCCCATCAGGTCGGCCAGTTCGCGGGCCTGCGCCGCCTGGGCGGGTGCGTACCGCAGCGTCGTGCGCTTCTGGCCGGCGCCGGCGTTGCCGAGCTGGCTCGCCTTGGCGACGCCCTTCTCGGTCTGGAGCCAGGTGAGGGTGGTCTGGGCGGAACCGCCGGGCGCACCGGCGTTGTACAGGTCGACCCGCACGTCCGCGGCGGCCGAGCGGGGCCCCTTCAGCCTGGCCGCCTCCTTCGCCTTCTGCTTCTTCTTCACCTCGGTGAAGGAGGCGTCGTCCTTGATCATGGTGAAGATCTGCCCGGCGGGGACGGGGTCCACGATCACCGTCTTGTGGAAGGCGCCGTCGGCGGGGTTGTCCTTGACCGGCAAGGTGAGGAAGGTGATGTTCTTCGGCGGGACCTTCTTCAGCTCCAGCGCCACGTCCTTGAGGGTGGTGATGTGGCCGATGCCCTTGTCCACGGTGAGGGCCTTGGTCGCCGTCTCCGCGAGGCCCATGAGCCGGGTCGGGCTGGTCAGGGTGTCGTCGGACTTCATCTTGCGGAACAGGGAGCCGAGGAACTGCTGCTGGACCTTGATGCGGTCCAGGTCGCTCTGGTTCGCCCAGCTGTGCCGGGTGCGGACGAAGGCCAGGGCCTGCTCGCCCTCGACCTTCGACGGTCCGGCCGGCAGGTCGAGGTGCGACTTCGTGTCCTTCACTGCGTGGTCCAGGCACACCTCGACACCGCCGACGGCCGTGGTCAGCGTCTTCACGGCGTTGAAGTCGGCCATCATGAAGTGGTCCACCTCGAGCCCGCCGCCGAGTGCTTTGACGGTGCGGACCGTGCAGCCGGGGTCGCGGCCGAGCTGACCGAGGCTCTCGTTGAACCGGATGTTCCGCGTGCCCGGGACGGTCTTGAGGGAGCCGTCCTGCTGCCTGGTCGGGCAGTCGGGTATGTCGGTCACCAGGTCCCTGGGGATGCTGAGCGCGGTGGCGTTCGAGCGGTCCTTCGACACGTGCAGCAGGATGTTGGTGTCCGCGTGGCCGAGGCTGTTGGCGTCGCCGTATCCGGCGTCGCCCTTGCCGGTCCGCTTGTCGGTGCCGATCACCAGGATGCTGAACGCCTTGTCCTTGCTGAAGGAGTCGCTGGTGGCACCCGCGGTGTCGGTGGTGGTGATGTTGTCGTCGAGGTGCTTGAGGTACAGGTAGGCGGCGCCCGCGCCCGCGACCAGGACGAACGCCAGGGTGCCGCCCGTCCACAGCAGAATCCTTTTGCCTGTGGACTTCTTCTTCGCCTTGCGCTGGCCGCGGCCCGTCGTGCGGCGGCGGCCGGGCACCGCCGGCTCGGGCGCGGCCCCGGGTTCCGGCGCGGTGCGGGGACCGGGCACGGCCGGCCGCTCGGTGGCGGGGTCCGGCTGCCGCAGTTCGTACTCGCCCGTGCGGGGGTTCAGCACCCACTGGTCCGCGGGATCGATGTCGTCACCACTGCCACGGAACGGTGCGTCCACGTCTCAGCCCCCCGTCGCGGGCACACGACGAGTGCCCCGCCTCACTCTCCGCCTGTAGGACGGCGGCAGCCCGCGCGGCCGCCCACCGGATCGCTCACACTATCCCCACAGGTCCCAAACGGAAGCCCGGCGTGATACTTCCCACTTCCCCGCAACCCCCCTGCAAAGCAGGGCAGTTGCTAGTCCTGGAAGCCCTCGGCGACACGCTTCTCGCGCAGCTCGCGGATCGCGCGGCGGCGGGCCAGGCGGTGGGTGCGGCGGATCTGGGCCTCCTGGTAGCGGCGGCGGTCCCGCTCGGTCTCCGGGACCACCGGCGGCACGCGGCGCGGTTTGCCGTCGCCGTCGACCGCCGCGAAGACCAGGTAGGCCGAGCCGACCTGGGTGGCCGGGGTCGACTCGTTCCAGCGCTCCGCGAGGACCCGGACGCCGACCTCCATGGAGGTCCGCCCGGTCCAGTTCACCTGAGCCTTCACATGGACCAGGTCGCCGACGCGGACCGGCTCCAGGAACACCATCTCGTCCATGGACGCGGTGACGGCGGGACCGCCGGAGTGCCGGCCGGCCACGGCGCCGGCGGCGTCGTCGACGAGCTTCATGATCACGCCGCCGTGCACCGTCCCCAGCAGGTTGGTGTCGTTGTGGGTCATGATGTGGCTGAGCGTGGTGCGCGAGGCGGACGTGGGCTTGCCCGGGATGTCGGTTTCCGTGTCCGTGACCAGGTCTGTCATGCCCTCCACCCTATGCCGAAGCGACATTCGCGGAATTTGTGTCAGCTTGGCAACAGCGCCGCTCTGATTTTCCGACAGGCCTTGTAAGGCACACACCCGCGCCCTGCACACTGGTCCGCATGAATGACTGGCCCCAGGGATGGTCCGACGACAACCGCGGCCCGCGCTACGGACGCGGCAGTGCCGGCTCGCAGCCGGAGGGCGCCCGTGTGATGCGTCAGGTGCGGCGCGGCCAGGCGGTACCGCCCGGCCAGCGCTCCGGCTACGGCGACCCCGGCCCGGCGGCTCCGCCGTACGGCAACGGCGTCCCGCAGCAGCCCTCGTACGTCGACGGCCGGGGCTACGACGACGGCCCCGGCCACGACGACTACGACAGCGGCTACAACACCGGCCAGGTCTACGGCGGTGGCGGCCCCGGCGGGCCGCAGGGCGCGCCCACCCGGGCTCCGCGCCCCGCCCCGAACTGGCGGCGCCGCATCAAGTGGACGGTGATCACGCTGGCGACCGTGTTGGTCGTCACATCCGTCGGGACGTACTTCTGGGCCGACTCCAAGCTGCGCCGGGAGGTCGACCTGGGGACGGTCATCGACCGGCCTGAGTCGGGCGACGGCACCAACTACCTGATCGTCGGCTCGGACAGCCGTGAGGGCATGTCCAAGGCGGACGAGAAGAAGCTGCACACCGGCGGCGCCGAGGGCAAGCGCACGGACTCGATGATGATCCTGCACGTCGGCGGCAACGGCGACACGCTGATCTCGCTGCCGCGCGACTCCGACGTGGAGATCCCCTCCTACAAGGGGTCGACGTCCGGGAAGACCTACCCCGCGCGCGGCCGGCACACGAAGCTGAACGCCGCCTACGCCGAGGACGGGCCGACGCTGCTGGTCCGCGCGATCGAGTACAACACCGGCCTGCACATCGACCACTACGTGGAGATCGGCTTCCAGGGCTTCGCGAACATCGTCGACGCGGTGGGCGGTGTCGACATAGACATCGACAAGGGCTTCAAGGACAAATGGTCCGGCGCCGACTTCAAGAGCGGCAAGCAGACCCTGGACGGGCAGCAGGCCCTCGCCTTCGTCCGCACCCGGCACGCGTTCGCCGCCTCGGACCTGCAGCGCACCAAGAACCAGCAGAAGTTCCTCGCCGCGCTGGCCCACCAGGTGGCCACGCCGTCCACGGTGCTCAACCCGTTCAAGTTCTACCCGACCATGGGCGCCGGCCTGGACTCCCTGATCGTCGACAAGGACATGGGCCTGTGGGACCTGGCCTCGATGTTCTGGGCGATGAAGGGCGTCAACAGCGGTGACGGCACGTCGATGAACATGCCGATCTCCGGCTCCTCCGGCGGCAACCTCGTCTGGGACAAGGCGAAGGTGAAGACCCTCGTGAGCCAGCTGAACAACGACGAGAAGGTCACCGTCACCGGCAACTAGCGCACCGCGTGTGCGAGCAGTGCCACATGGGGAAGGGCCAGCGGCCCTTCCCCATCGGCGTTCTCGGCGCCCTGGGGCACGAACGCCGCGCACAGCCGCTCGTACTCCCGCCGCACCGCCGCGACGGTGCCGGCCTCCTGCGCGGTCAGTACCAGGCCCACGGTGGCGACCCCGCCGGCCGCCCCGCCCCACCACTCCTCGACGGTCGTCCGGTGGTCCCAGGCCAGTTCCACCGCCCCGGCGCCGGTGAAGCCGGCCTCGGCGAGCAGGCCGGCGAGACCGTCCGGGGTGCGGGCGAAGTCCTCGGCGGGGTCCAGCCGCGGCAGGTACGACGGCGGTACCGCGCCGCCCGCCGCCAGGGCCCGGCCGAGCAGATCCTGCCCGGCGCCGCGCCGGGCGCCCCACAGCGTCACGGCCAGCCGCCCGCCGGGACGCAGCACACGGCGCAGCTCGGCGAGGGCGGCGCGGGGCCGGCCGACGTGGTTCAGCACGAAGTTGCCGAGCACGGCGTCGAACTCGCCGTCCCCGAAGGGCAGCGCGGGCAGTACGGCGACCTCGGCGGCGACCCCGCGCCGGCGAGCCTCGGCCACCATCCCGGCGTCGGCGTCCACGGCCCGCACCAGCGCGCCCGCTCCCCCGCGGCCAGCGCGGCCGCGCCGGTGCCCGTGCCGATGTCGAGCACCCGCGTCCCGGCCGCGACCCCGGCCGCGTCCAGCAGGGCGGGTACCGGGTGCGCGCACAGCCGGCCGAAGCCGCGCGCGTACGCCTCGGTCCGGCCCGCCCACATGGCCCGCTCGGCGGCGTCGAAGGCGTCGGTCGCGTCGGTGGTCGTCATGCGGCCCAGCGTGCCGCACACATGATCGAGGGCACCCCGGGGGGTGCCCTCGACCGGCGTCCGGACCGGTCACATACCGGCGCCCGCCATCGCGCGACAGGTCTCCGCGCAGCGGCGACACGCCTCGGCACAGCGCATCATCATCTCGTCGTCCGGCATGGACATACACGCCTCGGCGCACATGTCGCAGACCTTCGCGCACATCGCGCACATCTCCGCGGCCATGGGCGAGCGCCGCATCATCATGTCGGCGCACATACGGGTCGTCTCGGAGCAGTCCATGAGCGCGCGCATGACCTGCATCTGCGCCTGGCCGCCCTTCTGCATGCAGGAGCTCATGGTCTCCTCGCACATGCTGTGGCAGTCCATGCAGGCGGCGATGCACTCCTGCATCTGCGGGGTGAGGGCGGTCATCGTGCCGGAACGGGACTGGGACTGGGTCATGGCTCCTCCTCGCGGCAGGGACCCGGGGCGGGTCCTGTGTGCTTCCGTCCTACGTCGGGAAGTGCCGCCCCGCATGTCGACCTACGGCCCGACGGACGAACGAGAGGCGCCCCGCGGGGCGCCTCTCGTCGCTGTCGATGGTCCCGGGCCACTACGGCAGGTTGCGGGCCATCACGATCCGCTGGACCTGGTTGGTGCCCTCGTAGATCTGCGTGATCTTGGCGTCGCGCATCATGCGCTCGACTGGGTAGTCGCGGGTGTAGCCGTACCCGCCGAGGAGCTGGACGGCGTCCGTCGTGACCTCCATCGCCACGTCCGAGGCGAAGCACTTGGCGGCCGCGCCCTGGAAGGTGAGGTCGCTGTCGCCGCGCTCGGAGGCGGCCGCGGCCTGGTAGGTCAGGGCGCGGGCGGCGGCGATCTTCATGGCCATGTCGGCCAGCATGAACTGGATGCCCTGGAAGTCGGCGATCGGCTTGCCGAACTGCTTGCGCTCCTGGACGTAGCCCTTGGCGTAGTCGAGGGCGCCCTGCGCGACACCGAGCGCCTGGGCGGCGATGGTGATGCGGGTGTGGTCGAGGGTCTTCATCGCCGTGGCGAAACCGGTGCCCTCCTCGCCGATCATGCGGTCGGCGGGGATGCGGACGTTGTCGAAGTAGACCTCGCGGGTCGGGGAGCCCTTGATGCCGAGCTTCTTCTCCGGGGCGCCGAAGGAGACGCCCGGGTCCGACTTCTCGACGACGAAGGCGGAGATGCCCTTGGAGCGCTTCGACGGGTCGGTGACGGCCATGACCGTGTAGTACTCGGAGACGCCCGCGTTGGTGATCCAGCGCTTCACGCCGTTGAGGATCCAGTGGTCGCCGTCGCGGACCGCCTTGGTCTTCATGCCGGCCGCGTCGGAGCCCGCCTCGGGCTCGGAGAGGCAGTACGAGAACATCCCGTCGCCCTTGGCGAGCGGGGCGAGGTACTTCTTCTTCAGGTCCTCGGAGCCGGAGAGGATCACCGGCAGGGAGCCCAGCTTGTTCACCGCGGGGATGAGGGAGGAGGACACGCAGGCGCGGGCCACCTCCTCGATCACGACGACGGTGGCGAGCGCGTCGGCGCCGGCGCCGCCGTACTCCTCGGGGACGTGCACGGCGTGCAGGTCGTTGGCCACGAGGGCGTCCAGCGCCTCCTGCGGGAAGCGGGCCTCCTCGTCCACCGCCGCGGCGAACGGCGCGATCTTCGCCTCGACCAGGGAGCGGACGGCGTCCCGGAGCATGTCGTGCTCCTCGGACAGGCGGTACAGGTCGAAGTCAGCCGATCCGGCCACGGTCTCTCACGCTCCAAAGACGCAGTGATACTGACGCTAATTACCGTTAAGTAACTCAAATTTTAGAGGGCCGCCGACGGGACGCCTACGTGACCTACGCGACAGCGGGAAATTGCCCGGTGGACGGCCCGGCTATGCTCGGGCCCGCACGAGAGAGTCCACCGGCTGGAGCGCACCCCCATGAGCCTGAAGATCACCGTGATCGGCACCGGCTATCTCGGCGCCACGCACGCCGCGGCCATGGCCGAGCTCGGCTTCGAGGTGCTGGGGCTCGATGTCGTACCCGAGAAGATCGCCATGCTGGAGCGCGGCGAGACGCCGATGTTCGAGCCGGGCCTGGAGGAGCTGCTGCGCCGGCACGTGGCCGGCTTCGAGGGCGCCTCGGGGCGGCTGCGCTTCACCACCGACTGGGCCGAGGTCGGCGCCTTCGGCGATGTGCACTTCGTCTGCGTGAACACCCCGCAGAAGCACGGCGAGTACGCCTGCGACATGTCGTACGTCGACTCCGCGATCGCCTCGCTCGCCCCGCACCTGCGCGGCCCGGCCCTGGTGGTCGGCAAGTCGACCGTGCCGGTGGGTTCGGCCGACCGGCTGGCCGCCTACCTCGCCGAGCACGCGCCGGCCGGCGCGGACGCCGAGCTGGCCTGGAACCCGGAGTTCCTGCGCGAGGGCTTCGCCGTGCAGGACACGCTGCACCCGGACCGGATCGTGGCCGGGGTGCGCAGCGAGCGCGCCGAGAAGCTGCTGCGGGAGGTGTACGCGACCCCGATCGGCGAGGGCACGCCGTTCGTGGTGACCGACTTCCCGACCGCGGAGCTGGTGAAGACCGCCGCGAACTCGTTCCTCGCGACCAAGATCTCGTTCATCAACGCGATGGCAGAGGTCTGCGAGGCCGGCGGCGGTGACGTGGCGCGGCTGGCTGAGGCCATCGGGTACGACGACCGGATCGGGAAGAAGTTCCTGCGCGCCGGGATCGGCTTCGGCGGTGGCTGCCTGCCCAAGGACATCCGGGCGTTCATGGCCCGGGCGGGCGAGCTGGGGGCGGACCAGGCGCTGACCTTCCTGCGGGAGATCGACTCCATCAACATGCGCCGGCGCGGCCAGATGGTCGAGATGGCCCGGGAGGCGCTCGGCGGGGGCTCCTTCCTCGGCAAGCGGGTCGCGGTGCTCGGCGCCACCTTCAAGCCCGACTCGGACGACGTACGCGACTCGCCCGCGCTGAACGTGGCGGGCCAGATCCACCTCCAGGGCGGCCAGGTCACGGTGTACGACCCGAAGGGCATGGACAACGCCCGCCGGGTCTTCCCGACCCTCGGTTACGCGGAGACGGCGCTGGAGGCCGTCCGCGGCGCCGACATCGTGCTGCACCTGACGGAGTGGCGGGAGTTCCGCGAGCTGGACCCGGCGGCGCTCGGCGAGGTCGCCTCGGACCGGGTGCTCCTGGACGGGCGCAACGCCCTCGACCCGGAGCTGTGGCGGCGGGCCGGCTGGACCTACCGGGCGATGGGGCGTCCCACCGCCTAACGGGCGCCCGGACACACACGTGAAGGGGACGCCGGTTCGGCCGAGGCTCAGTCGGCCGAACCGGCGTCTTCCCGCATTCTGCACCACGGCACACATACGTGGCCGATGAACTCCCCCGCGTTCACACCTCTTTCGCCCGGTACCGACGCATCCTGGCGCGGGCTCCGCACACCTGCACAGAGCACAGGGGGGCGAGGTGACGGCAGAAGACCCGGACGCGTGTCTGCGCCGGCCTCGCGGGGCATCCGTTCTGTCTGTGCGCCTGCGCTGACCGAGGCGCCCGCCGAACCGTCCCGGACAACCGTCCCCGAGGAGGACACCATGGCGTCCGTCGCCCGCTTCCGTTCCGTGGTGCTGGACTGTCCCGAACCGCACGCGCTGGCCGCCTTCTACGCGGCGGTGGCCGGCGGCACACCGCAGGCCGAGGACGACGACTGGGTGGTCCTCAAGGTCCCGGACGGGCCGCGGCTGGCCTTCCAGCGGGCCGAGGGCCACACCCCGCCGGAGTGGCCGCGGGCGGACCGCAACGGCCAGCAGTTCCACCTCGACCTCGACGCGGGGCGGACCTGGGCGGAGGTCGACGCGGCGCACGAGCGGGTCCTGGAACTGGGGGCCCGTCCGCTGGACCTGGAGGACCGGGAGAAGAAGGACTTCCAGGTGTACGCGGACCCGGCCGGGCACCCGTTCTGCCTGTGCCGGATCGAAGAGTCCTGAGCGTCCGGCAGCCGTACCGGACACACACGGGGGCGGGGCGGCCGGCACGCCCGGCCACCTTGCCCCCGGCGCTCAGCCCTCGGCGCCGTCGAGCGACTCGATCGTGGCGTGGGACGCCACGCGCGTCGCCTGGAGGCCGCGCGCCACGTCCTCGGCCGCGCCGAGCACCCGCACCGCGTTCTTCCAGGTCAGCTTGGCCAGATCGGCCGTGGACCAGCCGCGGTCCAGCAGCTCGGCGAGCAGGTTCGGGTAGCCGGAGACGTCGTTCAGGCCGTCCGGGGTGAACGCCGTGCCGTCGTAGTCGCCGCCGATGCCCAGGTGGTCGATGCCGGCCACCTCGCGCATGTGGTCCAGGTGGTCCGCGACGGTGGACACCGTGGCGACCGGCCGCGGGGTGCGCTCCTCGAACTCCCGGTGGATCTTCATCGCCTCGGGACTGGTGTCCAGGTGGTGCAGGCCGTGCGCGCGCATGTTCTCGTCGGCCGCGGCGGTCCAGTCCACGGCCGCCTGGAGCACGAACTTCGGCACGAACGTCACCATCGCCACGCCGCCGTTGGCCGGCAGCCGCTCCAGGACGTCGTCGGGGATGTTGCGCGGGTGGTCGCACACCGCGCGCGAGGAGGAGTGCGAGAAGACCACCGGCGCGGAACTGGCGTCCAGCGCGTCCCGCATGGTCGTCGCCGCCACGTGCGAGAGGTCGACGAGCATGCCCAGCCGGTTCATCTCCCGGACGACCTCGCGGCCGAACGCGGTGAGACCGCCCGCCTTCGGCTCGTCGGTCGCCGAGTCCGCCCAGTCCACGTTGAAGTTGTGGGTGAGCGTCATGTACCGCACCCCGAGCTCGTACAGCCCGCGCAGCGTGCCGAGGGAGTTGGCGATGGAGTGACCGCCCTCGGCCCCCATCAGGGAGGCGATACGGCCGTCGCGGCGCGCCGCCTCCATGTCCCCGGCGGTCAGCGCGGGCGCCAGGTCGGCCGGGTAGCGGGCCAGCATCTGCCGGACGCAGTCGATCTGCTCCAGCGTCGCCGCGACCGGCTCCGGCTGCTCGCACGGCACGTACACCGACCAGTACTGCGCGCCGACGCCGCCCTCGCGCAGCCGCGGGATGTCGGTGTGCAGACGGTCGTGCTGGTCGCCGCCGATGTCCAGGGCGTCGAGGTCGTAGCCGGCCTGCTTGCGCAGCGCCCACGGCAGGTCGTTGTGTCCGTCGACGACCGGGAACTCGCGCAGCAGCGCACGGGCCGCGTCCAGCGAGGCCGAGGAGGTCATGCGCGTCACTTCCCGAAGCCGAAGCCGCTCGCGCCCTCGACCTTGGACCGCAGCCGCTTGCCCTTCTCGGTGGCCTGGTCGTTGAGGTCCTGCTGGAAGTCGCGCATCTTGTGCAGCAGGTCCTCGTCGTGCGCGGCGAGCATCCGGGCCGCGAGCAGACCGGCGTTGCGGGCACCGGCGACGGAGACGGTGGCGACCGGGACACCCGCCGGCATCTGCACGATCGACAGCAGGGAGTCCATGCCGTCGAGGTACTTCAGCGGCACCGGGACGCCGATGACGGGCAGCGGCGTCACGGAGGCGAGCATTCCGGGCAGATGGGCGGCGCCGCCCGCACCGGCGATGATCACCTTCAGGCCGCGGTCGGCGGCCTGCTCGCCGTACGTGATCATCTCGCGGGGCATGCGGTGCGCGGAGACGACGTCGACCTCGTAGGCGATCTCGAACTCGTCGAGGGCCTTGGCGGCGGCCTCCATGACGGGCCAGTCGGAGTCCGACCCCATGACGATGCCAACAACGGGGCTCATTCGGTGATGGTGCCTCTCAGGTAGCCGGCTGCGTGACGGGCGCGCTCCAGCACGTCGTCCAGGTCGTCGCCGTAGGTGTTGACGTGGCCGACCTTGCGGCCGGGCTTCACGTCCTTGCCGTACATGTGGATCTTGAGCTTGGGGTCGCGTGCCATGCAGTGCAAGTAGGCGGAGTACATGTCCGGGTAGTCGCCGCCGAGGACGTTGACCATCACCGTCCACGGGGCGCGGGGGCGCGGGTCGCCGAGCGGCAGGTCGAGGACCGCGCGCACATGGTTGGCGAACTGCGAGGTGATCGCGCCGTCCATGGTCCAGTGCCCCGAGTTGTGCGGGCGCATGGCCAGCTCGTTGACGAGGATGCGGCCGTCGCGGGTCTGGAACAGCTCGACGGCGAGGTGCCCGACGACGCCGAGCTCCTTGGCGATGCTCAGCGCCATCCGCTCGGCCTGCAGGGCCAGGTCCTCGTCCAGATCGGGAGCGGGGGCCACGACCGTGTCGCACACGCCGTTCACCTGCTGCGACTCGACCACCGGGTAGGCGACGGCCTGGCCGTGCGGGGACCGTACGACGTTGGCCGCGAGCTCGCGGAGGTAGTCGACCTTCTCCTCGGCGAGGACGGGGACGCCCGCCCGGAACGGGTCGGCGGCCTCCTCGACGGAGTCGACGACCCACACGCCCTTGCCGTCGTAGCCGCCGCGGACGGTCTTGAGGACGACCGGGAAGCCGTCGCCCTCCGCCGCGAAGGCGGCGACGTCCTGCGGATCGGCGACGATCCGGTGCCGTGGGCACGGGACGCCGATCGCGTCGAGCCTGGCGCGCATCACCCCCTTGTCCTGGGCGTGCACCAGCGCGTCGGGCCCCGGGCGCACGGGGATGCCGTCCGCCTCCAGGGCCCTGAGGTGCTCGGTGGGTACATGTTCGTGATCGAAGGTGATCACGTCGCAACCGCGCGCGAACTCGCGCAGCGTGTCGAGATCGCGATAGTCGCCGATGACGACTTCGCTCACGACCTGCGCCGCGGAATCCTGAGGGGTGTCACTGAGGAGCTTGAACCTGATGCCCAACGGGATGCCCGCTTCGTGCGTCATACGCGCGAGCTGCCCCCCGCCGACCATGCCGACTACCGGGAACGTCACACCCCTAGCGTATCGGCCACGCCGGGGGTGCCCCGATCGTGTCCCCCGCACAGCCTCTTACCCAGCGCTTTCCCGTCTCTTTCCCACTCGTTTCCCTGCCGTCGCCGGGTCCACAGGCGTCGGCGGGTCCGGCTGGATAGCATGGCCAGGTTGGCGAAACCTACGGACGGGAGCTGCACAGCCATGGAACCTCGTTCCTCGGGGCTGCAACGGCTCGTACGCGAGGTGGCCAAGTTCGGCGCCGTCGGCGGCGCCGGGGTCCTCGTCAATCTCGGCGTGTTCAACCTGGTCCGGCACGTCTCCGACCTGCCGGTGGTGCGCGCCAGCGTCATCGCGACCGTCGTGGCGATCGCCTTCAACTACGTCGGCTTCCGTTACTGGACGTACCGGGACCGCGACAAGGGCGGGCGCACCAAGGAACTCACACTGTTCCTGCTGTTCAGCGCCGTGGGCCTGGTGATCGAGAACGGCGTGCTCTACCTGGCGACCTACGGATTCGGCTGGGACAGCCCGCTGCAGAGCAACGTCTTCAAGTTCGTGGGCATCGGCGTCGCCACCCTGTTCCGCTTCTGGTCGTACCGCACCTGGGTCTTCCGGGCCCTGCCGGCCCGCGAGGCCGAGTCGATCCTGGCGGCGGAGTCGAAGCACCCGGCCCCGAAGAAGCAGCAGCCACAGAAGCGCCAGGGCCCGAAGCAGCGCGTTCCGTAGACCGGCCGGCCCCTCCGGGGGGGGCCGAGCGGGCCGCACCGGCCGCCGGGACGTGTCCCGGGGCCACCTGCCACGGCCCTGCCGGGTCCTGCCGGCGACGAACCGGAAGCCGACAGTCGGCAGTCCGCCTGTAGCGAGCCTGGGCAAGCCGCCGGGATCGAGAGCCGGGCGAACCCGATGCCCAGCGGTCTCGCGGCCGGAGGCGTACCGCCCGCCGCCCGGACGACTCCCGGCGGTTCCGCAGGCCCCCACGACACCCGGGCGCCGACCGGCCCCGGGACTCGGCGACGGCGGCCCGAGGTGGCGGAAGGCCCGTCGGCCCCACGGCTCACGGGGCCGACGACGAGCGGACCGGCGCGCCAAGGGAGCAGGCGCCCCGGGGGCAGGCGGCGGGCGGACCGTGGCCTGGGAAACCCCTTCGCCAGGCGTCCCGCGGGTCCGAGGGGCGGCCGTCCCGGCCCGATGGGCCCGCCGCCCCCTGGTGCGTGCGGCCGGACCCCGGGCCCGCCGCCCCGGACGCCCGTGGGCTGGGGCTCGTTCGGATCAGGCCGGCCTGGCCCACGGTGCCTTGTCTGGCGACCCGCGACGCGGGCATGATCCGAACGACAGGCCCTAGCGGACCGTCGGGTGGGGCTCGTCCGGTTTGCGGGCCGGGGGGGTCCGGGAGAGGAAGAGGCCGAAGACCGGGGGCTGGGCCTGGAGGAGTTCGAGGCGGCCGCCGTCGGCCTCCGCGAGGTCACGGGCGACGGCGAGACCGATGCCCGTGGAGTTGCGGCCGCTGATCGTGCGCTCGAAGATCCGTGCCCCGAGGTCGGCCGGCACGCCGGGCCCCTCGTCGGTGATCTCGATGACGGCCTGGTTGCCGGTGACCCGGGTGCGCAGGGCGACCGTGCCGCCTCCGTGCATCAGCGAGTTCTCGATCAGCGCGGCCAGCACCTGGGCGACCGCGCCCGGCGTGCCGACGGCCTGCAGGTGCCGCTTGCCGGAACTGACGATGGCCCGGCCCACCGAGCGGTAGGCGGGCCGCCACTCGGCGAGCTGCTGCTGGATGACCTCGTCCAGGTCGAAGGTGACGGCGGAGCCGGTGCGCGGATCGCGGGAGTTCGTGAGCAGCCGCTCCACGACGTCCGTGAGCCGCTCGACCTGCGTGAGCGCCACGTTCGCCTCCTCCTTCACCGTGTCCGGGTCGTCGGTGAGGGTGATCTCCTCCAGCCGCATGGACAGCGCGGTCAGCGGCGTGCGCAGCTGGTGGGAGGCGTCGGCGGCGAGCCGCCGCTCGGCGGTCAGCATGCGCCCGATCCGCTCGGCCGAGGAGTCCAGCACATCGGCGACCCGGTCCAGCTCGGGGACGCCGTAGCGCTTGTGCCGCGGGCGCGGGTCGCCGGAGCCGAGGCGTTCGGCGGTCTCGGCGAGGTCGGTCAGCGGGGAGGCGAGCCGGTTGGCCTGCCGTACGGCGAGCAGCACGGCCGCGACCACGGCCAGCAGCGCCACCAGCCCGATGATCAGCAGGGTCCGGCCGACCTCACGGGTCACCGAGGAGCGCGGCTCCTGCACGGTGACCGTCTCGCCCTCCTCGCCGTGCTGCGTGGAGTGGATGACATCGCCCTGCGGCTTGGTGCCGATCTCGATCGGCGCCCTGCCGGGCATGGTGATCAGCACGTACTGGTCCTTGCCGACCGGATTGCGCAGGACGTTCGCGTTGACCTTCTCCTCGGCCAGCACCCGGCTGTCGATGATGCTGGCCAGCCGCAGCGCCTCGGACTCCACTCGCTCCTGGGCGCTGTTGCTGATCGTCCTGGTCTCGACGATCACCAGGGACACGCCGAAGACGGCGATCACCACGAGAACGACGGCGAGGGTGGACTGGATGAGACGTCGGCGCATGTCCTGTTACCCGAGCAGGCCCTGAAGGCGCGGCTCTCTCGGCTCTCTCAGCTCTTCTCGAAACGGAAGCCGACGCCGCGCACGGTCGCGATGTACCGGGGGTTCGCCGCGTCGTCCCCCAGCTTCTTGCGCAGCCAGGAGATGTGCATGTCGAGGGTCTTCGTCGACGACCACCACGTGGTGTCCCAGACCTCGCGCATCAGCTGGTCGCGCGTGACGACCCGGCCGGCGTCCCGCACCAGCACGCGCAGCAGGTCGAACTCCTTCGCCGTGAGCTGCAGCTCCTCGTCGCCCATCCACGCCCGGTGCGACTCGACGTCGATCCGCACGCCGTGGGTGGCCGGCGGCTGCTGCGGCTCGGCGGCACCGCGCCGGAGCAGCGCCCGCACCCGGGCGAGCAGTTCGGCGAGCCGGAAGGGCTTGGTGACGTAGTCGTCGGCGCCCGCGTCCAGGCCGACGACGGTGTCCACCTCGTCGGCGCGCGCGGTGAGGATGAGGATCGGCACGGTGTGACCGTCGGCACGCAGTCGGCGGGCCACCTCCAGGCCGTCCATCCCGGGCAGGCCCAGGTCCAGCACGACCAGGTCGACACCGCCCTGCATGCCGGCGTCGAGTGCGGTGGGGCCGTCCTCGCGCACCTCGACCTCGTAGCCTTCGCGGCGCAGGGCGCGGGCCAGCGGCTCCGAGATGGACGCGTCGTCCTCGGCGAGCAGTACACGGGTCATGAGGTGATGGTAGACCGCCCGCGCGCGGTGCCGGGGTGTGATCGCTTCCCGGGATTCTTACCTTCGCCGCCCACTGGTACGAACCATTGACCTGGGGGTGCGATCGTAGAAGGGACCTTCGAAACGTGACCCACGGTTCCTCCGACACCTGTGATCCGCGTCTCAAGTCCTTCCATATCCGGCAGTGTCCTGACGTAGAGTGACGTGAACGCCTCTAGCACACCGGGGACCTTTGGCGAGCACTTGACGCTGAGGGTCTCTTTTGTGTGCGGGCTGATCAAGATCAGCCTCAACAGGAATGACCTCTGGCCGGGCTCCGGGCGCAGCGACGCGTCCCGGGGCGTGGATCCCGGTGGTCGCCGTCCACCGCTCCGTGATCCGGCAGCGGACTCCCCCCGGGCGTGGGGGTGGACGACCGACCGCGCCGGTGCCGGCCGACACCCCACCGGGCGCGCAACGCTCCACCGCGCGTCCCGACCAGCAAGGAACGACCATGGCGTCCAGCCTGACGAAGGACTCGGTCCGCCCGGGCACCCCCGGCTCCGAGAAGACCTTCTTCGGCCACCCCCGCGGACTGGCCACTCTCTTCATGACCGAGATGTGGGAGCGCTTCTCCTACTACGGCATGAGGGCCCTGCTCCCGCTGTACCTGGTCGCCCCCAGCGGCCTGCACCTGAACGCGGGCACGGCGACCGCGATCTACTCGGTGTACGTGTCGCTCGTGTACCTGCTCGCCCTTCCCGGCGGCTGGTTCGCGGACCGCGTCCTCGGTCCCCGCAAGACGGTGGCCGTCTCCGGTCTGATCATCATGCTCGGCCACCTGTGCCTGGCCCTGCCGGTCTCGGCCAGCTTCTTCGTGGGCCTCGGTCTCGTCGCCATAGGTTCGGGTCTGCTGAAGGCCAACATCTCGACGATGGTCGGCCACCTGTACAAGGGCGCCGACGACCCGCGCCGTGACGGTGGCTTCACGCTGTTCTACATCGGCATCAACCTGGGCGCCTTCGCCGCTCCGCTGGTCATCGGCACCGTCGGTGAGAACGTCAACTGGCACCTCGGCTTCGCGCTGGCCGCGCTCGGCATGGCGCTGGGCCTCGCCCAGTACCTGCTCGGCGGCCGCCACCTGAGCGAGAAGTCCAGCGTCGTCCCGACGCCGATGTCGGCCCAGGAGAAGGCCGCCACGCTGCGCAAGGGCCTGATCTGGCTGGGCGTCGCCGCGGTCTTCTACGCCGCCGTCGGCTTCTCCGGTCACTTCACGCTGAACTGGGCGCTGATCCCGCTCACCCTGATCGGTCTGATCGTCCCGATACTGGTGATCGCCCGTATCCGCCGGGACAAGGACCTCGACGCCGCCGAGAAGTCGAAGGTGTCGGCGTACGTCTGGTTCTTCGTGGCCGCCGCCGTCTTCTGGATGATCTACGACCAGGGTGGCTCGACCCTGTCGCTGTTCGCCGAGGACAAGGCCAAGAACTCGGTCTTCGGCTGGGAGTTCCCGGTCTCCTGGTACCAGTCGGTCAACCCCGTCATGATCATGGCGCTGGCGCCGGTGTTCGCCTGGCTGTGGCTGTGGATGAACCGCCGCGGCAAGGAGCCGAGCACGATCGTGAAGTTCTCGTCCGGCCTGGTGCTGGTCGGCGCGTCCTTCTTCCTCTTCCTCGCCCCGCTGTCGATCGCCGAGGGCGGTCACAAGGCCGCGGCGATGTGGCTGGTCGCGATCTACTTCGTGCAGACCGTCGGTGAGCTGACGCTGTCGCCGGTGGGTCTGTCGGTGACGACGAAGATGGCGCCGAAGAAGTACGCCTCGCAGATGATGGGTGTCTGGTTCCTCGCGGTCACCGCGGGCGACTCGATCACCGCGCTGCTGTCGAACCCGGCCGTCGGCGGGGTCAACCTCGACCGGATGGGCTTCGTCGCCCTGGAGGCAGTGCTCGCCGTGCTCGCCGGTTTCGCGGTCTGGATGTACCGCAGGAAGGTCAACGCCCTGATGGGCGACGTGCGCTGACCGCCCGGACCTGATCGCCGAAGGGCCGCCGCATCCTCAGGGGATGCGGCGGCCCTTCGGCGTACGCGGCGGCGGCGCGCCGGCTCCCGCCCGCTTCCGCCCTGTTCCGCGGCCTAGCGGGTTCCGCGGCGGGGCAGGAAGGTGAAGACCGCTGCGCCCAGCAGGATCGCCGTGCCCGCGACCAGGCCCAGGGCCTTCAGCCCGCCGTGGTCGCTCGCACCGGTCTCGGCGAGACCGCCCGAACCGCTGTCACCGCTGTCGCCGCCCGCGACACCGCCGCCCGAGGTCGAGGTACCGCCCGCGGCGCCGCCCGGCTGCTGGGCGGTGTCCAAAGTGAGCGAGACCTCCGTCTTCTTCGGCGTGCACGTGGTGGTCGTACCGAGCGCCTTGACCGTGAGGACACCCGGGGACAGGGTCGAGGTGCCGTCCGCGCCCGGCTTGTAGGTGCCGGTGAGGTCGGGTATCGCGATCGGGTCGCCGGACTTGATCGGTGCCGCGTTCGCCGGGCCCTCCACATGGACCGTCCCCTTGTCGGCCCCGCCCAGCACGACCTCCATGGACGGCTTCACGGAGTCCTTGGGGATGTCGGCGGGGCTGTCCATGACCGACTTCTTGAACTGCACGGTGAGGTCGTAGCTCCCGCCGTTCCTTTTGGCGTTGATCTGCACCGGCGAGGTCGCGTTCTTGTCGCCGATCGGGGTCTTGCAGGCGTACGGGATCTGCACCTCCTTGCCGGTGAAGTCGGTCTGCCCGGTGCCGCCGGTCGCCGTGGGCGTGGCGGTCGGGGTCTTCGTGGGTGTCGCCGACCCGGTCGGCGTGCCCGACTTGGTGGGCGTCGCCGTGGAGGTCCCGCCGCCACCCCCGGTGACCTGGATCGACGCCGCCTTCTGCACGGTCTCCTTCGGCGAGCACCTGGTGTCCGTGGACATCGCGTTCACCGTGTACGCGTCCGGGGTCAGCGTCACCTCGCCGGCCGTCGTCAGCTTCAGGCTGCCCTTCATGTCGGACAGCACCATGGCGCCGCCCTTGGGGATCGCCGGGTTCTCCCGCGGGCCCCGCATCGCGATGTCCGCGGTCTGCGCGCCGGCCGCCTTCAGCACACCGGACGGCTGGACCGAGTTCGCGGGCAGGTCGATGATGTCGGGGTTCTTCGAGGCGGCCCGGACGAACTTCCAGACGACGTCCACCGTGTCGCCGACCTTCGCGGTGGCGGGCGCGGTGACCTCGACCTCGGTGGTGCCGTCGACGGGGTCGATGCCCGCGGGCGGCACGCAGTGGGTGGCGAACGACACCTGCGCCGCCTGCGCGGGTACCGCCGCCAGGCCCAGCAGGACTCCCGCACCGCCCAGCACCAGCGCGGCGCCCGCCGCGGCCGGCCTGCGCGCGCCGGCCGGTGTGCCTCTCCTTCGCATGCTCACGTGGGTCCCTTCGTGGTGGGAGTCGTCGGACTCGTCGGGCTGTCGTCGTGCGGTGCGGAGAGCCGGCCGGCCGGGCCGCCCGGAACGGAGTCCGGGCCGAACCACGGCAGGGCCGGAGTCGTCGGGGGCGGTGCGGTCTCCCGCGTCCGGCCGCCCAGGCCCGGAAGTCGCGGGGTGCCCGGCCACCACGGGGTGCCCGGCGGTCGCGGGGCGGGGCGGGACAGCCGCCGGTGGCGGACACCGCCCGGGCGGCGCGGCCGTACCCGGTCCACCACGGCCATCCCCACGCGGAACAGCGCGGCCGGGACGACCATCCAGAGCAGCAGCCAGAACAGCGTCACGCCCCAGGGGCGGCCCACGCCCCACGGCTGCTCGGCGAGGACCCGGCCGTCGTACTTCAGGGTCACCGTGTAGTCGCCGTGCGCCCCGGCGGGCAGCTCGACCGGCAGTTCGATCCGGGCCTTCTTCCCGGGTCCGAGGGTGCCGCGCCACTGCTGGTCGTCCCACTGCGGGGCGAAGACCCCGTGCGCGGTGCCGACCTGGAAGACCGGGTCCCGGACCGGACCGGTGCCGGTGTTGCCGACGGTGAGGACCAGGGTGCGGCCCGGCGGGGCCCCGAACCAGGTCAGCAGCGAGCCGGAACCGGTCAGCCGGGTGTCGGACAGCACCGCGAGACGGCCGCCGGAGCGCTGGGCGGGCAGCGGGGCGACGGGGTGCCCGGCGACCCGGAGGACCGCGTCCGCCTCGGCCGTCGTGCCGGTGACGGTGGCCACGTGGACCACGCAGGGGCAGGGCACGGGTGGTTCGGCGACGGGGAGTTTCCGGCGGAAGGCGCCCCGCGCGTCGGTGGTCACGGCCCGGCCGTCGCCGTTGGCGCAGGAGTTGGTGCCGCCGACGACGCCCCGGGACGGTGTGGCCCGCCCGCACACCAGCAGCATTAGCAGGGTGTGCGGGCGCCATCCGGTGCCGGTGACGGTGACCGAGCCGCCCGTGCCCGCCTGCGACGCCGACAGCCTCACGGCCGGCCCGTCGGCGGCGGCCACGGGCCCGGCGGCGGTCAGGACGAGCAGCGCGAGCACGGCCGCCCACACGGACAGCCGGATCATCCGTACGGTGCCGCTCACTTCACCGGTCCTCCCGTCGACTCGACGCCCTCGGGCCCCTCTTCGTCCGCGCCGGAACCGTGAGCGCCGTCGGCGGCCGTACGGCTCCCCCGCCGCCGTACGACGAGCACCGCGCCCGCGGCCAGCGCGGCGGCCGCCCCCGCCGGTACGGTCCACGGCACGAAGCGGGCGGACGCGGTCGCCGTGTCGTGCGCTCCGCCGGGGGCCGTGACCGTCAGCCGTACGTCGACCGCGTCGAGGGCGGGCCGGTCCGGCCAGGGCTCGGTGAGCTTCAGGCGCGCGCCCGGGCGCAGGCGGACGGGCAGGTCGCGCGGCGGGCGGTCCAGGACCCGGCCGAGGACGCCGTCCGCGCGCACCGCGAGTCTCGGCGCGAGGGCG
This sequence comes from Streptomyces albidicamelliae, assembly GCF_025642175.1. Lineage (NCBI taxonomy): Bacteria > Bacillati > Actinomycetota > Actinomycetes > Kitasatosporales > Streptomycetaceae > Streptomyces > Streptomyces albidicamelliae. The sequence goes on from NZ_CP106795.1 coordinate 3,649,939, forward strand.
GTCGTACCGCGGTTGACCAGTTCGTAGGTGATCCGGTCGGTCCCCACGGACAGGTGCTCGACGGTCAGTGCGGCGAGCGCGGGGCCGGCGACGCGCAGCCTCAGCCGGACGGTCGCCGTCCGGCCGCCGGTGTCACGGGCGACGACCGTGCCGGACAGGTCGCCGGGCTCGGCTCCGGCCGGGACGGTCACCGTGAAGGGCACGTCGGCGCGGGTCCGGGCGGGGACGCGCAGCCGCGCATCCGCGAAGGCGGTCCGGACACCGGTTCCGGTCAGCCGTACGACGACGGACGTCCGCCCGGGATTGGTGACGGACACCGTGTCCTGGAGGACGGCCCCCGGCGGGCCCTCCGCGTAGAGGAACGGCCGGCCGGCGCCCGCGGGCGTCACCGACCAGGTGCCGGCGGCGGCTTCGTGCGCCGCGCCCAGCAGCGCGACCGGGCACAGGGCCGTGGACACGGCGGCCCGGTGCAGGCGCCGGCGGCGGTGCGGGGCGCGGGTGGCGGACGGCATGGGCGGCTCCGGCGGTCGTGGGCCGAGGGCAGGCGTGGGCCGGGCGGTCGGGGATTCAGCGGCGCGCGGCCGTCTGGCCGCGCCGGGTGAGCCACAGCGCGCCCGCAGCGCCGGCCAGGAGGACCGTTCCGCCCAGCGTGCCGAGCGCGACGGCCGAGTCGGCGGGGCCGGTCTGCGGGAGCTGTCCGCCGGAGGACGAGCCGCCGGCCGCCGTGACGTCCAGGGTCAGCGACGGCTTCGGGCTGTTGGTCGGCGCGCAGGTCGTCGTCGTACCGAGCGCCTTGATCGTGAGCGTGGCCGCCGTGAAGGTGACCTTGCCGGTCTTCCGCGGCGTGTAGGTGCCGCTCAGGTCGCTGATCTTGATGGGGGTGTTGGCGGGGATGGCGGCCGCGTTGGCGGGGCCGCTGACCGCGAGCGTGCCGCTGTCCGCACCGCCCAGCCTGATGGTCGCGCTCGGGGTCATCGCCCCCTTGCCCAGCTCCACCGGGCTGGAGGAGACGCCCTTCTGCCAGGACATGGTGATCTTGTAACCGCCGCCGCTCCTGACGCCCTTGATGTCGATGGGCGAGACGGCGCTCTTGACGCCGATCGGCGTCTGGCAGCGGTAGTTGACGTCGACGACGTCGGCGTGGGCGGCCGGCGCGGCCAGCAGCACCGCCGAGCCGGCCAGGGCCGCGGCGGACGCGAGCGCGGCGGTTCGCTTCGGGTACGACACGATCGGTCCACCCCATTCATTCACGACGAGGTACCTGACGACACATCAGATTCGGCCGTCAAGGTACGCCCGGGCTCGTGAGGAAGGAAGACGCGTCACAGCCCGGAGTTGTGGCGATCCGGCGCACACGGAGAGGCTCCGGAGTGGAGACGGGGACGCCCTGCGTCCGCCCTCACGGGGCACTCCGGGACACGGACGGGCTGCGCCTGTTCATGAGGCGGGCCGGGACGAGAGCGGCCGCCGCCTCGTCCGCGGGGCACGCCGGGACGTGCATGAGCCGACGCCTCGCCCACGGGGGCACCCCGGGACACGGACAGATGGCGCCCCCGCACGAGGCGCGCCGGACCGAGCGGGCCGCCACCTCGGCCGACCGGCGCTCCGGGGCGCGGACAGGCCGGTGCGTCGCCCAGGAGGCGCGCCGGAACGCGAGTGGCCGACGCCACGCCCACCGGCGCCCCCTCCGCGAGGCGCGGCGGAACGGGAGCAGCCGGCCCGTCGGCACAGGGGGACACGGACGGGTGGCGCCCCCGCACAAGGCGCGCCGGATCGAGCGGGCCACCGGATCACCCGCGGGGCACGCCGGGACGTGCATGAGTCAACGCCTCGCCCACGGGGGCACCCCGGGACACGGACAGATGGCGCCCCCGCACGAGGCGCACTGGACCGAGCGGGCCGCCGGATCGCCCGCGGGGCACGCCGGGACGTGCATGAGCCGACGCCTCGCCCACGGGGGCACCCCGGGACACGGACAGATGGCACCCCCGCACGAGGCGCGCCGGACCGAGCAGGCCGCCGGATCGCCCGCGGGGCACGCCGGGACGTGCATGAACCGACGCCTCGCCCACGGGGGCACCCCGGGACACGGACAGATGGCACCCCCGCACGAGGCGCGTCGGATCGAGCGGGCCGCCACCTCGGCCGACGGGCGCTCCGGGACGCAGGCAGGCCGGTGCGTCGCCCAGGAGGCGTGCCGGAACGCGAGTGGCCGACGCCACGCCCACCGGCGCCCCCGCCACGGGAGCGGCCGAATCCCCCGGCGAGGGGGACGCGGGCAGGCGGTGTGGTGCAGGGCGCGCCGGGATCCGGGGGACCCGGCGGCCCGCTCACCCGGCGGGGCCGGCCGCGTCCACGCCTCAGTCGGGGCGCGCCCGGCGGGGTGCGGGCGTGATCACGCCGGAGCGCCCAGCTCCGCCCACACCGTCTTGCCGGGGCGGCCGGCGGCGCGGACGACGCCCCAGTCCAGGCACAGCCGCTGCACGATGAACATGCCGTGGCCGCCGGGGCGGCCGGCGCGGTGCGGGGTGCGCGGCGACGGCTGACCGGTGCCGCGGTCGGAGACCTCCAGCCGGATGACCTTGTTGTCGCAGGCGAGGAACAGCTCGTCAGGGCCCTCGGCATGCAGGCAGGCGTTCGTCACCAGCTCGGAGACGACGAGCAGTACGTCCTCGGCCGCGGCCCGCTGGTCGGCGGTGTCGGCGGGCAGCCAGCCCCACGCGTACAGCGCCTGGCGGGTGAAATCGCGGGCGAGCGGCACGACACCGCTCTCCCCCTCCAGGACGAGTCTGCGGACCTGCCGGCCCCGCGCCCCCGGGGTGCCACCGGACGGCACCGACGGCACGGACGGCGCGGCTGCCCCCGTGGCTGCGCCGACAGCCGGCGCATCCCCCTCGGACGCCCCGGAAGCGCCGCTCGGCTCCGGGCCGCGGTCGCCCGGCGAGTAAGGCCGGGTGGTGCTCATCAGCGCTTCACCTCACCGATTCACCAGTTCACAATTCAAAAGCCCGGCACCACTGCGTGCCGGCCGGTCGATCCGTCGTCCGCCCACCGTCCGTGCGACGTCCCTCGTCGGCCCGTCCGTCGCACACATGTCCCGTCCGGGATCGCCTTCCAGGTCGTCCGCCGGTACCGGGTCGGTCCGGCGGCGGGCGGTCGGCAGGATGTCTCCTGCCTCCTCCTGCCCTCTCCTGCCCGACGGATCCGGCGGAACACCCCCGTCTTCGGCATGACAGGCGCAACGTCCGGAACGAGTGCCGTACGGCGGGGCCGGGACACCCGCTCAGTCCGCGCCGTCGGCCAGGGCCGCCTCCACGGAGTCGTGGACGGTGAAGACCGCCTCGGCCCCTGTGATCTCGAACACGCGGGCGACCACCGGCAGCATTCCCGCCAGGTGGACCCCACCTCCTGCGGCTTCTGCCTTCAGGCGCGCCCCGAGCAGGACGTTCAGCCCTGTGGAGTCGCAGAACTCCAGGCGTGAACAGTCGACCACAAGCCGCGAGAAGCCCTTGGCCAGAAGGTCGTCGAGGGGCTCGCGCAAAAGATCGGCGGTGTGGTGGTCAAGCTCGCCGGCCGGTGTCACTACGGCGCTGGAGCCCTCTTCCCGCACCTCCACCAGAAGCCGGCCCGACTGTGCGCTGCCGACCGTCCCGTGGTCCATGCCGTCTCTCTCCCGAGGTCGTGGCTGCTGATGCCCTCGAACATTACGCCTTCCATGCGCACTCCGACACCCGAACATCCGCACACAAAAGGACATATACGGACAGAACGCACTTGCGACCACCTCGGGAAAGCGGGTAGGGCTAGTAACGACACCTAGACCGACACGCCGGCTTCGGAGGCGCCGCACACCGCAGTGCACGTTCTGGCTTCGGCTGCCTTATGCCGAGAACGATGGAGGACACCCATGTCACCCCGGCTCGACGAATCGCATACCCCGCTCGCGACGTCGACACCCCCACCGGAACAACTGGATCATGCCATCGATCCTCTCGATCTCCTCGAGGGACTCCCGGAGATCCCTCGGTACGACGAGATCGGCCCCGTCGACGCGCGGGCCCTTTCCAAGACCCTCTTCGAGCGCCTCGAGTCGCTGGAGGAAGGGACGCACGACCACGCGTACGTCCGCAACACCCTCGTCGAGCTCAACCTCGCGCTGGTCAAGTTCGCCGCCTCCCGGTTCCGCTCCCGCAGCGAGCCGATGGAGGACATCATCCAGGTCGGCACCATCGGCCTGATCAAGGCGATCGACCGCTTCGAGCTCTCCCGCGGCGTGGAGTTCCCCACCTTCGCGATGCCGACGATCATCGGCGAGATCAAGCGCTTCTTCCGGGACACCTCGTGGTCCGTGCGCGTCCCGCGCCGGCTCCAGGAGCTGCGGCTCGACCTCGCCAAGGCCGGGGACGAGCTGGCGCAGAAGCTGGACCGCGCCCCCACGGTCGCGGAACTCGCCGAGCGCCTCGGCATCACCAACGACCAGGTCGTCGAGGGCATGGCCGCCTCGAACGCCTACACCGCCTCCTCGCTGGACGCCCAGCCCGAGGAGGACGAGACCGAGGGCGCCCTGGCGGACCGCATCGGCTACGAGGACCACGGTCTCGAGGGCATCGAGTACATCGAGTCCCTCAAGCCGCTGATCGCCGAACTCCCCTCCCGGGACCGGAAGATCCTCTCCCTGCGGTTCGTGGCGAACATGACCCAGTCCGAGATCGGCGAGGAACTCGGCATCTCCCAGATGCACGTCTCCCGGCTGCTGTCGCGCACGCTCGTGCGGCTGCGCAAGGCACTGACCGTGGAGGAATGATCCCGGGGCCCCTCCCCCCGCCGCCGAAGCCCTGAAGCGGTCCGGCTCTCCGAGCCGGGCCGCTTCGGCGTGCGAGGCGGCCCACGTCTCCGGCTGGCCGGTACCCACCGCCCCAACCGTTATGCGGTTACCGGCGGAAACCTCTTTCCACGGTCCGTCAGCTCCACCACTATGGGGCCCCCTACCGGCTGGTACGCCGGGCCGGGGGCCGCAACGGCGCGGTCGCCCGGTGACGCGAGGAGGCGCAAACGATGGCTCAGGGGGACGGGGCCGAGGCGGGCGGGGGACACGAGGACGCGCCGGACGCACGGCTGACCGAACTGCTGCGCTCCCCCACGCCGACGGCGTACCCCGCGCTGCAGGAGCTCCGGCGGCGGCACCTCCCGGCGGTACTGGGCTACGCCCGGCTGTGCGCCGCGAGTGAGCCGGCGGCCCGCAGGCTGGCGTCGGAGGCCTTCACCACGGCCGCCCGCGAGGTGGCCCGCGGCATCGAGCCGACCCTCCCGCTGCGCCACCGGCTGCTGCTGCTGACCGCGCAGGCAGCGGCCGGCTGGGCGCGCGACGAGCGCTCCACGGGCGTCGATCCGGGCCTGCTGCTGGTGCTGAACGCGGCCGGGCTGCCCGAGGGCCCCGTCCCGCCCCTGCTGCCCGCCTTCCAGTCGCTGCCGTCCCGCACCCAGGGACTGCTCTGGTACGGCGTCCTGGAGGGGGAGAGCGAGGAGCGCACCGCGGCCCTCCTCGGGCTCAGCCGCCCCGACGTGGCCCACAGCGCCCCGCAGGCCCTCAAGGCCCTCGCCCAGGCCTGTCTGCGCCATCGCCTGGCCGCCTCCGACGACTCGCGCTGCCCGGACTTCCGCCGGCTCATCGAGGAGGCGGTACGGCCGGACGGTCCGCGCCGCAGCCCCGATCTGGCCGCCCACATGGCGCACTGCCCGCACTGCACGGGTGCCCACGAGGACCTGCGGGCCCTGCGGGACGCCCCCCGCCAGACGCTCGCGGAGGGGCTGCTGCCGTGGCGCGGGACGGCGTACATACGCGCGCAGGAGCCGGCGGCGGCGCTCGGCGACGCCGCCGGTCCGAAGGAGTCCTGGCCGCCCCGGAACCGGGTCCTCCTGGCCTCGGCGGCCCTCGGCGTGGCCCTCACCCCGCTGCTCGTGTTCCTGCTCACCCCGGCGGACGGCTCCGGCCGGCAGCTGGCGGCGGCGACGCCCGCGCCGCCCCCGGTCACGGTAACCGCGACGGTCCAGGTGACCCCGACCCGCTCGGCGGCCTCGCCGTCCCCGTCCCCGTCGGCCACCTCCGCGTCACCGTCACCGAGCCCGACCACGCACCGCCCGACGCCGACCCCGTCCCCGCCGCGCCGGCCGAAGCCCAGCCCGACTCCCCCGCCCGCGCCGCCGGGCACCTCCCCCGCCCAGGTGGTCGACCTGGCCACGGGCCGCTGCCTGGACATCCGCGACGGCGACCTCTACAAGGGCAACGACGTGATCACCGCCGACTGCTCCGGCTCCCGCACCCAGCGCTGGCGCGTCGACCCCTATCTGGGCGTGCTCCGCTCGGCGGCCGACGACGACTTCTGCCTGGACAGCCGGGGCTCGGTGGAGCGGGGCGTCGGCATCTGGGAGTGCGACTCGGTGTACGGCGGGAACGGCGACAACCTGCGCTTCACCGTCGACGGCGACGGCACGATCCGCCCGGCCATCGCCCTCGGGACGGCGGTGACCCCGTACGGCCGCTACGGGGTCGCCCTGAGTCCCCTGGACGGCGGCCGGGAACAGCGGTGGCGGGCCGGGGCCGCCTGACCGCCGGCGCCGGCCTGAACCCGGTCCCGGCCCGGCGGCTCAGGCCACCCGGACGCCGCGCCGCCACACCTCGCGGACCAGCGGGACGCCCGGCCGGTAGGCCAGGTGGACGTGGCTCGGGGCGTCGAGGAAGGCCAGGTCGGCGTACGCGCCGGGGGTGAGGCGGCCGATGTCCGTGCGGCGCAGGGCGGCGGCGCCGCCCGCCGTCGCCGACCAGACCGCCTCGTCCGGGGCCATCCGCATGTCGCGCACGGCCAGCGCGATGCAGAAGGGCACGGAGGACGTGAAGGACGAGCCCGGGTTGCAGTCCGTGGACAGGGCGACCGTGACCCCCGCGTCCAGCAGGCGGCGCGCGTCCGGCCACTCGGCGCGGGTGGAGAACTCGGCGCCGGGCAGCAGGGTCGCCACCGTACGGCCGCTCGCGAGGGCGTCGACGTCCGCGTCCGTGAGGTGGGTGCAGTGGTCGGCGCTGGCCGCGTCCAGCTCGACGGCCAGCTGCACGCCGGGGCCGTAGGAGAGCTGGTTGGCGTGGACCCGCGGGTGCAGGCCCTTCGCCTTGCCGGCGGTGAGGATCGCGCGGGCCTGGTCGCCGTCGAAGGCACCCTTCTCGCAGAACACGTCGATCCAGCGGGCGTGCGGCGCGCAGGCGTCCAGCATCTCGCCGGTGACCAGGGCGACGTAGGCCGCCGGGTCGTCGGCGTGGTCCGGGGAGACGATGTGGGCGCCGAGGTAGGTCACCTCGTCGGTGTGCCGTGCCGCGATGCGCAGGGCGCGGGCCTCGTCCTCGACGGTGAGGCCGTAGCCCGACTTGGTCTCGAAGGTGGTGGTGCCCTGGCGGAGCGCCTCGGTCAGGTAGTGGGTGAGGTTCGCCTCCAGTTCCGCGTCGGTCGCGGCGCGGGTGGCCGCGACCGTGGTGCGGATGCCGCCCGCGGTGTAGGAGCGGCCGGACATGCGGGCGTTGAACTCCTGGGTGCGGTCGCCGGCGAAGACCAGGTGCGAGTGGGAGTCCACGAATCCCGGCAGCACGGCCCGGCCGGCCGCGTCGACCCGGTGGTCGGTGGCGGGGGCCTGGCCGGATTCACCGGCCCAGACGACACGGTCGCCCTCGACGACGACGGCCGCGTCCTGGATCAGGCCCAGGGGGGAACCGTCACCGAGGGCGGGGTCGTTGGTGACCAGCGTGGCGATGTTGGTGATGACGGTGCTGCTGCTCATGGTGTCCTCGGGGGTGGCCGGTCGGGGGTCGGCGGGGGTCAGCCGCGCAGGGCCGCGACGGCGTCCGCCAGTGCGGACGGTACGTCCCGCACCAGGGTGTGGGCGCCGTCCCGTACGACGTGGCGGCCGCCCACGACGGTGTGCCGGACGTCCGCCGCGGTCGCCGCGAACACGGCCGTCTCGGCGCCCAGTCGCGGCAGCGGTCCCGCCGTCCGGACGGAGTCCAGGGCGACGGTGGTGAAGTCGGCGAGCGCCCCGGGTTCCAGGATGCCCGCGTCCGTCCAGCCCAGGGCCGCGTGACCGTCCGCCGAGGCCGCGCGGAGCAGGGCAGCGGCGGTCCAGTGGCCGCGGGTGCGGGTGCGCAGCCGCTCGTTCAGTTCCATCGCGCGCGCCTCTTCGAGCAGGTCGATGACGGCGTGGCTGTCGGAGCCGAGGGAGAGCGGGGAGCCCGCCCGCTGCAGGGCGGCGGCCGGGCCGATGCCGTCGGCCAGGTCGCGCTCGGTCGTCGGGCACATGCAGGTGCCGGTGCCCGAGCCGCCGAGGAGGGCGATGTCCTCGTCGGTGAGGTGGGTGTTGTGCACACCGGTGGTGCGCGGTCCGAGGACGCCGTGGTCGGCGAGCAGCTGCGTGGGGGTGCGGCCGTGCGCGGCGCGGCAGGCGTCGTTCTCGGCGGTCTGCTCCGACAGGTGCACGTGCAGCGGGGCCCGCCGGTCCTCCGCCCACCGGGCCACGGTCGCCAGCTGGCCGGCGGGCACGGCCCGTACGGAGTGGACGGCCGCCCCGATCCGTGCGTGGTCCCGTTCCCGGAGCACCGCGCAGCGTTCGGCCCAGGCCTCCGCGCTGCCGTCGGAGAAGCGCAGCTGGTGGCCGTTGGGCGGCTCGCCGAAGCCGGCGGACAGGTAGCAGGTGTCGAGGAGGGTGATGCGGATGCCGGCCTCGGCGGCGGCCGCGATCAGCGCCTCGCCCATGGCGTTGGGGTCGGCGTAGGGGGTGCCGCCGGGCGCGTGGTGCACGTAGTGGAACTCGCCGACGCAGGTGATGCCGGCCAGCGCCATCTCGGCGTACACCGCGCGGGCGAGGGCGTGGTAGGTCTCCGGGGTCAGGTGGTCGGCGACGGAGTACATCACCTCGCGCCAGGTCCAGAAGGTCCCCGAGCCGACCTGGACGGTGCCGCGCAGCGCCCGGTGGAATGCGTGGGAGTGGGCGTTGGCCAGACCGGGCAGGGTCAGGCCGCGCAGGATCTCGGCTCCGGGCGGCGGGGTGGGCGTGCCGGTCCGGACGGCGGTGATCCGGCCGTCCGCGACGTCCACCGCGACGCCCGGCTCGACGTGGGTGTCGAGCCAGGCGTGCTCCAGCCAGTACGTCCGTGTCGTCACGTGCAGGCCAGCCCTTCCAGTACGTCGGCGAGTGCGCGCACCCCGGCCACGCAGTCGTCCTCGGCCGCGGACTCCGCCGGGGAGTGCGAGACGCCGGTGGGGTTGCGCACGAACAGCATGGCGGTCGGGATGCTCCCGGAGAGGATTCCGGCGTCGTGTCCGGCGCCGGTCCCGAGGACGGGCACGGTCAGCCCGGTGTCCCGGCCGAGGATGCGGCCGAGTTCGTCGCGCAGCGCGTGGTCGAACTCGACGACCGGCGTGAAGGACTCCCGGACGACGTCGAGGTCGATGCCGTGGGTGTCGGCGTACGCGCGGGCCGCCTTCTCGATCCCGCCGACGACCGTGTCCAGGGTCTCCTGGTCGGCGGCGCGGGAGTCGAGCCAGCCGCGCACCAGCGAGGGGATCGCGTTGACGCCGTTGGGTTCGACGGCGATCTTGCCGAAGGTGGCGACGGCACCGGCGAGTTCGGCCTCCCGGCGGGCGGCGAGGACGGTCTCGGCGTAGGACAGCATCGGGTCGCGGCGGTCGGCGAGCCGGGTGGTGCCGGCGTGGTTGGCCTCGCCCCGGAAGTCGAACCGCCAGCGGCCGTGCGGCCAGATGGCGCTGGCGATGCCCACCCGGTCGCCGGACAGGTCGAGCGCGCGGCCCTGTTCGACGTGGAGTTCCACGAAGGCGCCGATCCGGCCGAGCCGCTCGGGGTCGGGCCCGATGGCCTCCGGGTCGTATCCGGCGGCCTCCATGGCCCGCGGCAGCGTCACGCCGTCGCCGTCGGTGAGCCGGTGCGCGGCCTCGACCGTCAGCTGTCCGGCGGTGAGCCGGGAGCCGACGCAGGCGAGCCCGAAGCGGGCCCCCTCCTCGTCACCGAAGTTGACGACGGCGAGGGGCTTGGTGAACCGCGCGTTCCTGCCGCGCAGTTCGTCGAGGGCGGCGAAGGACGACACCACGCCGAGCGGTCCGTCGAAGGCACCCCCGTCGGGCACCGAGTCCAGGTGCGACCCGGTGACGACGGCGTCCCCGGCCGAGGGGTCCCCGAGCCAGGCCCACTGGTTGCCGTTGCGGTCGACCTCGTAGCCGAGTCCGCGGGCCTCCGCCTGCTCCTTGAACCAGAGCCGGCACTCGGCGTCCGCCCCGGTCCAGGCGTAGCGGCGGTAGCCGCCGGAGGCGGAGCTGCGGCCGATCGGCAGCAGCTCCGCCCACATGCTGTGGAAGGTCACGCCTGGTCACCCTCACGCATCGGCACCCGGACCCCCCGCTCGCCCGCGACGGACTCGGCGATGTCGTATCCGGCGTCCACGTGCCGGATGACGCCCATGCCGGGGTCGTTGGTGAGGACGCGCCGGATCTTCTCGCCGCCCAGCTTCGTGCCGTCGGCCACCGTCACCTGGCCGGCGTGGATGGAGCGGCCCATGCCGACGCCGCCGCCGTGGTGGATGGAGACCCAGGAGGCGCCGGAGGCCACGTTGACCATGGCGTTGAGCAGCGGCCAGTCGGCGATCGCGTCGGAGCCGTCGAGCATGGCCTCGGTCTCGCGGTACGGGGAGGCGACGGAGCCGCAGTCGAGGTGGTCGCGGCCGATGGCCAGCGGGGCCGCCAGCTCACCGGAGGCGACCATGTCGTTGAAGCGCTCGCCGGCCTTGTCGCGCTCGCCGTAGCCGAGCCAGCAGATACGGGCGGGCAGGCCCTGGAAGTGGACGCGCTCGCCGGCCATCTTGATCCAGCGGGCCAGGGACTCGTTCTCGGGGAACAGCTCCAGGAGCGCCTTGTCGGTCTTGGCGATGTCGGACGCGTCGCCGGACAGGGCCGCCCAGCGGAAGGGGCCCTTGCCCTCGCAGAAGAGGGGGCGGATGTACGCGGGCACGAAGCCGGGGAAGGCGAAGGCGCGGTCGTATCCGGCCAGCTGGGCCTCGCCGCGGATGGAGTTGCCGTAGTCGAAGACCTCGGCGCCGGCGTCCATGAAGCCGACCATGGCCTCGACGTGCTTCGCCATGGACTCGCGGGCGCGGGTGGTGAAGCCGGCCGGGTCCTTGGCGGCGGCGTCGGCCATGTCCTCGAAGGCGACGCCGACGGGCAGGTAGGCCAGCGGGTCGTGGGCGGAGGTCTGGTCGGTGACGATGTCGATGGGGGCGTTCATCGCGAGCAGCTGCGGGACCAGCTCGGCGGCGTTGCCGAGGACGCCGATGGACAGCGGCCTGCGCTGGTCGCGGGCCTCGGTGGCGAGCTGGAGCGCGTGGTCGAGGCTGTCGGCCTTCACGTCCAGGTAGCGGTGCTCGATGCGGCGCTCGATGGCGCGCGGGTCGCAGTCGACGCAGATCGCGACGCCGTCGTTCATCGTCACCGCGAGGGGCTGGGCGCCGCCCATGCCGCCGAGGCCGGCGGTGAGGGTGATGGTGCCGGCCAGGGTGCCGTTGAACTTCTTCGCGGCGACGGCGGCGAAGGTCTCGTAGGTGCCCTGGAGGATGCCCTGGGTGCCGATGTAGATCCAGGAGCCGGCGGTCATCTGGCCGTACATGGTCAGGCCGAGGGCCTCCAGGCGGCGGAACTCCTCCCAGTTGGCCCAGTCGCCGACGAGGTTGGAGTTGGCGATGAGGACGCGCGGGGCCCACTCGTGGGTCTGCATCACGCCGACCGGGCGGCCGGACTGGACCAGCATGGTCTCGTCCTGCTTGAGGGTGCGCAGGGTGCGGACCATCGCGTCGAAGGAGCGCCAGTCACGGGCGGCCTTGCCGGTGCCGCCGTAGACGACGAGCTTGTCGGGGTGCTCGGCCACCTCGGGGTCGAGGTTGTTCTGCAGCATCCGCAGGGCGGCTTCCTGCTGCCATCCCAGGGTGCTCAGTTCCGTGCCGCGCGGTGCTCGAACGGGGCGGGGTCCCGACATCGTCTGCCTCCTCTGTTCCTACGTCTATTCACATCCTGACGTTCTGAATAGAACTAGTCAATACATCGGGGCGGCCACGTCGGCCCGCGGGGAGTGTTTGGCTGGAAGCACCGGTATCCGAGACAGGACGGGGCAGCCGTGGAACGGGAGATCGAGAGCGAGGCCGGGGAGCGTGCCGGCCGGCGGGACGAAGCGGTGCGGGCGGCGGTCGAGCGGGGGCTGCTCGGGCCGGACGCGGCCGTGGTGGGACTGCTGGACGTCACCGGCATCCGGGAGTCGGCGGCGGCCCTGCGAGCGGCGTTCGACGCGGTGTCGGCGCCCGGGACGCGCGTGCTGCACGCCTTCGCGGTGAAGGCCACCCCGCTGGTGCCGGTGCTGCGGCTGCTGCACGAGGCCGGCATCGGCGCGGAGGTGGCGAGCCCCGGGGAGCTGGCGCTCGCCAGGGCCGCCGGGGTGCCCGCCGAGCGCACGGTGCTGGACTCGCCCGCCAAGACCCCGGCGGAGCTGCGCGAGGCACTGGCGCTGGGCATCGCCGTCAACGCCGACAACCCGCAGGAGCTGGCGCGGATCGACGCCCTGATGCGGTCGGCGCCCAGCCGGTCCCCGCTCGGCCTGCGGGTCAACCCGCAGATCGGCGGCGGCACGATCGGGGCGACGTCCACGGCCACGGAGACGTCCAAGTTCGGGGTGGCGCTGCGCGACGAGGGCGCGCGCGAGTGGGTCGTCCGGGCGTACCTGGAGCGGCCCTGGCTCACCCGGCTGCACGCGCACACGGGCTCGCAGGGCATCCCGCTGGCCCTGATGGCGCGGGGCACGGCGGAGACCTTCGCACTCGCGGAGGAGATCAACGCCCGCGCGGGACGGCACCAGATCGACACGCTCGACATCGGCGGCGGACTGCCGGTGAACTTCGACTCCGAGACGGCGGCACCGACGTACGAGCGGTTCGCGCGGCTGCTGCGGGAGGAGGTGCCGGGGCTGTTCGACGGGCGCTACGGGCTGGTGACCGAGTTCGGGCGGTCGCTGCTGGCCAAGCACGGGACGGTGGTGGCGCGGGTCGAGTACGCCAAGAGCGCGGGAGGCCGGCGGATCGCCGTGACGCACGCGGGCGTGCAGGTGGCGACGCGGACGGTGTACGCGCCGGGGGCCTGGCCCCTGCGGATCGCCGCGTACGACGCCAAGGGGCGCCCGAAGCCGGGTCCGGAGGTGGTGCAGGACGTGGCCGGCCCCGCCTGCTTCTCGGGCGACCTGCTGGCCGAGGGGCGGGCGCTGCCCCTCCTGGAACAGGGCGACTACGCGGCGGCACTCGATACCGGTGCGTACTACTTCGCGCACCACTACGCTTACAACTCCCTGGCCCGCCCGGGGATCTACGGCTTCGCGCCGGACGGATCGGGCGGTGTCGCCTTCGCGACCGTCCGGGAACCGCAGACGGTGCCGGAGGTCGTGGCCGAGTCCGGAGGGGCGCACGCGGCGGCACTCACCACCCTGGGGGCGCCCGAGCGCCGTTGACCCGCCCCGGCCGCCGTCGAACAAATGGGCCAAGTGGCGTGAAACACACGTCAGTTGAACCACTCTAGTACGCCGGGTGCACGTTCCACTGGAAAATGCCAAAGGCCTCACCTCCCGCACACACGTTGCGTAGTGTCTCTGTCACTCAGCCGGAGTCCCAGGCGGGAGGGGAGCCACGGTGCCCGGAATCGACGAGTGCCTGCTGGAAGCGATGCGGTTGCCGGGTGCCCGGGGAGCCGCGCTGGTGGACTGGACGAGCGGCCTCGCTCTCGGCACGGTCGGGGACGCCCCCGGCGGCGACCACGAGACGACCGCCGCCGAGGCCGCCGAACTGGCCCGGATGGCCGCGGAGCACGGTGCCTTCACCGTCGGCGAGGCCGACGGCGACCGCCCTCCCGTGGAGGACGTGATCGTCAGCAACCGCGACAGCTACCACCTGCTGCGGTTCGTGGACACGTCCTTCGACAGCAGCGTGTTCCTCCACCTGTGGCTCGGACGCGAGGACGGCAACCTCGCGCTCGCCCGCATACGCCTCGGTGAGATGGCTTCCCGGCTGGTGCTGGGATGACCATGGTCCGCACACCTCCGCCGCCCCTGCCGGTGCGGGACAAGGCGGGCACCCGCGCCCTGTCGCCCATGCTGACCCGGCTCGCCGAGGAACGGGCCACCGGCGTCCTGTTCCGCGAGCACGGCACCCTGTACCTCGCCGAGGGGCGGGTCGTGCACGCCGAGAGCCCCCTCGCTCCCGGTCTCGACGTGCTCCTCACGGCCCACGGCACCCTCGCCACCACCGCCTGGCAGTGGGCGGCCCAGCGGTCCACCGGCCCCCTCCAGGCCGCCGAACTCCTCCTGGAGTCGGGCCTGCTGCCCGCCGGCGCGCTGGAACTGTGCCATCTGGACGCGGTGTACGACGCCGGATACTTCGCCCTCGCGCCGAGCAGCACCCCGGGCCAGTTCCGCTACGACAACACACCCCGGATCGGCCCGCTGCCCTCGGTCCCGGTGGTCGCGCTGGAGCGCGAGACGCTGCGCCGCCGGCTGCTGCTGCACCGGCTGTGGCCCGACCCGGCGGCGGACACCGCCCCCCTGATCCGCGCGGACCCGACCACCGGCAGACCGGTCACGCCCCGGCAGCGGGCGGTCCTGGACCGCGTGGACGGCGTCCGCACGGCCGTCGTGATCGCCCGGAACCTGGGCCGGCAGGCCTTCCACACCCTCGTCGACGTGCGCCGGCTCGCGTCAGCCGGCCATGTCGCCCCGGAGGCGCTCGTGTTCCCGCAACCCGTACTGCCGCCCCCACCCCCGGTCACCGACCCCGACATCGCGCTGCTGAAGAGGCTCAGGGATGCGCTGGAGGCGCTTTGAACGGCACCGCCCCGCCGAGAGGAGAGAGCTGATGGTGTCCGACGAGGACCGTCAGACGGTCCTGGACGAGCTGCACCGGCTGCGCAACCGGGTGCCCCAGCTCACCGGCGCGCTCGCGGCCGGCGTCGACGGTCTCGTCGTCGCCCACGACACCCCCGGGGTCGACCCGGAGGGGCTGTCCGCGCTGACCGCCGCCTCGCTGGGCGTCGCCGTACGCGTCGCCGACGCCACCGGCCACGGCGGCTTCCGGGAGCTGCTGGTCCGCGGCGAACGCGGCTACGTCGCCACCTACGCGGCCGGCCGTACCGCCGTGCTGACCCTGCTCGCCCAGGACCGGGTGAACGTCGGCCGGCTCCACCTGGAGGGCCGCCGGTCCGGCGCCCGCATCGGAGAGCTGCTCGACGCCGTCGAGGCCGCGGCCCGGGCCGCCCGTCCGACCGGGCGTCCGCTGGGCGCCGTCAGCGGCGCGCCCCGATCCGCCCCCGGCCGAACCGAACCCCCCGCACCACGAGCGCCGACGCGCGCACCGCAACCGACAGTTGAACACTCCGAGAGGAACCACCATGGCCAACACCGAGACCGCGCTGAAGGAAGCCCTCACCACCATCGAGGGCGCCACCGGCGTCGCACTCGTCGACTACACCAGCGGCATGGCGCTGGGCACCATGGGCGGCAGCAAGACCTTCGACCTGAACGTGGCCGCCGCCGGCAACACCGACGTGATCCGCGCCAAGATGCGCACGATGGAGATGCTCGGCCTCAAGGGCGACATCGAGGACATCCTCATCAGCCTCTCGGACCAGTACCACCTGATCCGCCTGCTCAAGAGCCGGGGCGGCAACGGCCTGTTCCTCTACCTGGTCCTGGAGGCGAACCGGGCCAACCTGGCGATGGCCCGGCACCAGCTGAAGAAGATCGAGGCCGAACTGGAGGTCTGAACCCCCGGGTCAGGTCCTCACACGAGGGCCGCGGTACGGCGGCGGGCCCCACCCGGGGCCGCGTCGCCTGCCGCGATGCCGGTACCCCGCAGGCCCTTCACGGACCTGCCCGCCGGACGGCCGCCCCGCCGGTCCAGCCAGTCGACGCGCACCCACAGCAGCGTCTGTTCCGCCCGCTCCCGCCGGCCCAGCCAGGCCGCCTTCAGCCGCAGCCCGGTGCCGACCCCGGCCAGCAGCATGCCGCCCGCCGCGGGGACCACGAAGGAACAGCCGAGCGCCACGGCGCCGGCCAGCAGCAGCCACCAGCGGTGCCCCCGGCGCCAGTTGCGCACGGTCACCGCACGGTCCTGGAGCACGTCGTGCTTGCCCGCACGGGACGCGCCGCGCGCGAGGGCGGTGTACCGGCCCCGGCGCACCAGCGGCACCACGGCGGCGCCGATCAGGAACAGCGCGGCACCGGCCGTCACCCCGATCCGGCGCCCCGTCACCCCGGGCACCAGTACGCCGACACCCGCGGCGAACACCCCGAGCCACCACATCGGCGCGGCCCCCGCCCGCACGACGACGGCCACCCGCGCCAACCCCTGCCCTCCGCGCGCCACGCCTGCCTCCCGTGTCACGTCCGTGTCGGTCACCCTTACCGGCAGGGAAGGTAGCGGCCCAACGTGAGACGAGTCTGAGAACCCGCGCGCCGGTTCACTCCACGAACAGGCCCCGCGCCGCCGCGTTCGCGTCGAACTCCTCCAGGCGTGCCTGCGCGTCCGGCAGGTCGTCGCAGAGCGCCTCCAGCAGCACCCGGCCGAGCAGCATCGGCGCGCACGCCGTGTCGAAGGCGAGCCCGGTGCCGACGGCGGCGGGGAGCAGCAGGTCGGAGTGCCTGGCGACCGGCGCGAACGCCGAGTCGGCGACCGTGACGACGGTCAGGCCGGCGTCCCTGGCATGGGCGAGGGTGTCGACGACCTCGCGCGGATGCCGGGGCAGCGCGAAGCACAGCAGGGCCGAGGCACCCGCGCGGACGGCCGCGTCGATCCGGTCGTGGATCATCGTGCCGCCCTCGTTGAGCAGCCGGACGTCCGGGTGGACCTTGGCGGCGAAGTAGGCGAAGCCGTAGGCCTGGGAGGCGGCGGCCCGCAGGCCGAGCACCGGCAGCGGACGGGAGGCGGCCAGGATCCGGCCGGCCCGCTGCACCGGCCGGGGGTCGGCGAGCAGGTCGGCGAGGTGCCTGAGGTTCTCGATCTCGGCCTCGACGGCCTGCTGGTACTCGTTGTAGGAGCCGGCCTCGGCGGCCGGTTCGGCGGGCACGACCTCGCGCAGGTGCTTGCGCAGCGCCGGGTAGCCGTCGAAGCCGAGCGCGACCGCGAACCGGGTCACCGACGGCTGGCTGACGCCCGCCAGCTCGGCCAGCTCCACGCTGGAGAGGAAGGGCACGTCGGAGGCGCGCCGGACCATGCTGTGCGCGATGCGGCGCTGGGTCGGGGTGAGCCGGTGCCCCTCGAAGAGCGCCTGGAGCCGGGTGGCCGGGCTGTCCGCCGCGCCGGACGTCATGCCGGACGCCCCGGTCGTACCGCTGTCCACGCTCATGCCGCGCTCCCCCTCCAGATGCCCCGGAACCGGCTTCGCCTCTCGCCGTCCCGGGAGAGTACAGCGTGGCCGTACGCGGCGGGGGCGGACGGAGTCCTCGGAGCACCGCGCGGCACATGCACCACGACGCGAGTCGGCATCGGCCTCGTCCTCCCCTCGCACCCGGGATCGACCACGACTACCTATTCACCTACCAAGTACTCTGCATGACTCTATACAACCGGTACAAGGGGATCCCCCGGCCGGACCGGGGGGCTAGCCCCAGTGCGGCCGCCCCGGCCGCTCCCTAGGGTGGACGCCATGAGCGCATCGGACCCGCGGGACGTCGGCCTCAGGGACGACCCCGACCTGAAGAAGGACCTCGACGCCACCGTGCGGGCACGCAGGGACCTGGGCGACGACTACGACTCCGCGCTCGTGGACTCCTTCCTGGAGCGGGTCGAGCAGCGGATCGACGACGTGGTGGACCGCCGGGCGCGGCGGCACCTCGCCGAGCAGCAGATGGCGGCCGCGCGCGGCACCCGGCGGCCCCGGCCGGCCGACTCCTGGGCCGAGCGGTACGGCTTCGCCCTCATCACGCTGGTGCTGGCGATCCCGCTGTCGGCGATCGCCGGCGGTCTCGCCGGGCTGTCCGGGATGGTGGTCGCCTGGATCGGCATCGTCGGGGTCAACGCGGTGCAGGCCGTACGGGTCAACCCGGAGCTGTTCGCCGGCCGGCGCCGGGACCGGTCCGCCGAGGACCGCTGAACGGAGCAGTTCCGCCGGGCCGTTCACGCCTGCCGGGTCGGCAGCACCACGATCTGGCGGAGGTTGACGTGCCGGGGCCGGCTGGTGACGTAGGCGACGACGTCCGCGACCTCGGCCGCCGCGAGCCCGCCGATCGCGTCGAACATGCCGTCCAGCTGCCCGGCCAGCTCCGCGCTGTCGACGTGCGTCTTCAGCTCGGTGTCCGTCAGCCCCGGCTCGATGTTGGTGACCCGGACGTCCCGCGGTCCGAACTCGGTGCGCAGCGACTGCGACAGGTACGTGACGGCCGCCTTGGTCGCCCCGTACACCGCGTAGTCCGGGAAGGGCACGTGGGCGCCGATCGACGAGACGTTGACCAGGTCGGCGGTGCGGCCCTCGGTGGCGGCCGCCACCAGGTCGGCGGTGAAGGCCCGGATGATCCGCAGCACCCCGGTGACATTGGTGTCGAGCATCCGCTGCCACTCGTCGAGCCGGCCCGCGCCGACCGGGTTCGGCAGCATGACACCGGCGTTGTTGACGACGAGGTCGACGGCCCCGAACGTCTCGTGGACCAGCTCCCGGGCGGCCGCGACGGACGCGTCGTCGGTGACGTCGGCGGTCACGGCCAGCGCCCGGCCGCCGTCCGCCCGGATCTTCTCCACGACGGCGTCCAGCCGCTCGGCGCGCCGGGCCAGCAGCGCCACCCGGGCACCCTGGGCGGCGAGCTGGAGCGCGACGGCCTCGCCGATGCCGCTGGCGGCCCCGGTGACGACGGCGGTACGGCCGGACAGGTTCTCGTACGACATGGGTGTTCCCCCTGGATCGCCTCGCCGGGGCGTCTCCCCGGCGGCTGACACCACCCTCGCCGCATCCGGCGGCCGTACCCAGGGATGCGCTTTTCCTGGGTCTGCCAGTACCAGGTTCGCGGGCCGTCGCTGCCCTACGATCGAGGGCATGAACGGGGAATGGCGAGAAGGGGAGGTCGGCGACTTCCTGCGCTCGCGCCGCGCCCGGATCCAGCCCGAGGAGGTGGGGCTGGCCGCGCACGGGCGGCGCCGGGTGCCGGGCCTGCGCCGCGAGGAGGTGGCCCAGCTCGCCGGGGTGAGCGTGGACTACTACATCCGGCTGGAGCAGGGCCGGGGGCAGAGCGTCAGCGACGCCGTCCTGGACGCGATCGCGCGGGTCCTGCGGCTGGACGAGACCGAGCACGCCTACCTGCGGACGGTCGCCCGGCCGCCCCGCCGGCCCCGCGAGCGGCGGACGCCCGTGTCCCGGGTCCGGCCCGGCATCCGCAGACTGCTGGACGGCATGGAGCGCAGCCCGGCGTTCGTCCTGGGCCGCCGCATGGACGTCCTGGCGTGGAACGCGCTCGCCGACGCGGTGAGCGGCTTCAGCCGTACGGCGCCCGCCGTGCCGAACGTCCCCCGCCAGGTCTTCCTCGACCCCGCGGGCCGGGACCTCTACCCGGAGTGGGCCGCGGTGGCCGCCCAGACCGTCGCCCATCTGCGGCTGAACGCGGGCCGGTACGCCGACGACACCGAGCTGTGCGCGCTGGTCGGCGAACTGTCGCTGAAGAGCGAGGACTTCCGCAGGCTGTGGGCGGACCACGAGGTCGCGGAGTGCGCGTACGGCGTGAAGAAGGTGCGGCACCCCGTCGCGGGCCTGCTGACCCTGCCGTACGAGACGCTGACGGTCCCCGCGGAACCGGAGCAGACGATCGTCGTCTACACACCGGAGCCGGGCTCGGAGACCGCCGAGCGCCTCACCCTGCTGGCCAGCTGGGAGTCGAGCACCGCCCGCTGAGCGGCGCCCGGTACCGGCTCACTCCACCGTCACGGACTTCGCCAGGTTGCGCGGCTGGTCCACCTCGTTGCCGCGGGCGGTGGCCAGTTCGCACGCGAAGACCTGCAGCGGCACCGTGGCCACCAGCGGCTGGAGTAGCGTCGGCGTGGCCGGGATGCGGATCAGGTGGTCGGCGTAGGGGACCACCGCCTCGTCGCCCTCCTCCGCGATCACGATCGTGCGCGCTCCCCGGGCCCGGATCTCCTGGATGTTGGAGACGATCTTGTCGTGCAGGACGGACCGGCCCCGCGGCGACGGCACGACCACCACCACCGGCAGGTCCTCCTCGATCAGCGCGATCGGCCCGTGCTTCAGTTCGCCCGCCGCGAAGCCCTCGGCGTGCATGTAGGCCAGTTCCTTGAGTTTCAGGGCGCCTTCGAGGGCGACCGGGTAGCCCACGTGCCGGCCCAGGAACAGCACCGTGTTCTTCGTGGACAGCGTGCGGGCGAGGGCCCGTACCGGCTCCATCGTCTCCAGGACCCGCTCGACGTCCTCGGAGATCCGGGACAGGTCCCGGATGACGGCCTGGATCTCGTCGCCCCACTTGGTGCCGCGCACCTGGCCGAGGTACAGGGCGACCAGGTAGCAGGCCACCAGCTGGGTCATGAAGGCCTTGGTGGAGGCGACGGCGACCTCCGGGCCGGCGTGCGTGTACAGCACCGCGTCCGACTCGCGGGGGATCGTCGAGCCGTTGGTGTTGCAGATCGCCAGCACCTTGGAACCCTGCTCGCGGGCGTGCCGCAGCGCCATCAGGGTGTCCATGGTCTCGCCGGACTGGGAGATGGCGATCACCAGCGACTGCCCGTCCAGGATCGGGTCCCGGTAGCGGAACTCGCTGGCCAGCTCCACCTCGCACGGGATGCGCGTCCAGTGTTCGATGGCGTACTTGGCGATCAGGCCGGCGTGGAAGGCCGTACCGCAGGCGACGATGACGACCTTGTCGAGCTCGCGCAGCTCGGAGGGGCTGATCCGCACCTCGTCCAGGGTGAGCGAGCCGGACGGGTCGATCCGCCCGAGCAGGGTGTCGGCGACCGCCTTGGGCTGCTCGGCGATCTCCTTCAGCATGAAGTAGTCGTAGCCGCCCTTCTCCGCGGCGGAGGCGTCCCAGTCCACGTGGTACGAGCGGGTCTCGGCCGGACGCCCGTCGAAGCCCGTCACCGTCACGCCGTCGCGGCGCAGCTCCACCACCTGGTCCTGGCCCAGCTCGATCGCGGACCGCGTGTGCGCGATGAACGCGGCGACGTCGGACGCCAGGAACGCCTCGCCCTCGCCGACGCCGACCACGAGCGGGGAGTTCCGCCGGGCGCCGACCACCACGTCCGGTTCGTCGGCGTGCACCGCGACCAGGGTGAACGCGCCCTCCAGCCGGCGGCACACCAGCCGCATCGCCTCCGCCAGGTCGGCGGCCCCGGAGAACTCCTCGGCCAGCAGGTGGGCGACCACCTCCGTGTCCGTCTCGGAGGTCAGCTCGTGGCCCCGCTCGGCCAGTTCCGCCCGCAGCACCGCGAAGTTCTCGATGATGCCGTTGTGCACCACGGCGACCCGGCCCGCGTTGTCCAGGTGCGGATGCGCGTTCGCGTCCGTCGGGCCGCCGTGCGTGGCCCAGCGCGTGTGGCCGAGGCCCGTGGAACCGGTCGGCAGCGGCCGTTCGACCAGTTCCTTCTCCAGATTGACCAGCTTCCCGGCCTTCTTCGCCGCGGCCATACCGCCGTCCGCGAGCACGGCGACACCCGCCGAGTCGTACCCCCGGTACTCCAGCCGCTTCAGCCCGGCCATCACGACATCGAGCGCCGACTGCGACCCTACGTATCCCACGATTCCGCACATGTGCGGCAGCCTACGACCCGGGATCGTTCCGAACAGGCCCCTCCCTGCCCGAAATCGGAAATTCCCGCCGTCGTACGAAGGGCCCGCGGCGGGCTCGCACGGCGTGACGGACCCCACCCGCCGTCCTGTTCAAACTCCGTTAACAATGGACTGTGATCTCACCGGTTTCGATGCCCCGGAGCGCCCACCGGCAAAGGCCGGAGGCGACTCCCTACGTCGACCTCACCCGTGCCGAGTGGAGCGCGCTGCGCGACAAGACACCGCTGCCGCTCACCGCCGAGGAGGTGGAGAAGCTCCGCGGTCTGGGCGACGTCATCGACCTCGACGAGGTGCGGGACATCTACCTCCCGCTCTCCCGGCTCCTCAACCTCTACGTGGGCGCCACCGACGGCCTGCGGGGCGCGCTCAACACCTTCCTCGGCGAGCAGGGCACCCAGTCCGGCACCCCGTTCGTCATAGGGGTCGCCGGCTCCGTGGCCGTGGGGAAGTCCACCGTGGCGCGACTGCTGCAGGCCCTGCTCTCCCGCTGGCCCGAGCACCCGCGCGTGGAGCTGGTCACGACGGACGGCTTCCTGCTGCCCACCAAGGAGCTGGAGGCCCGCGGCCTGATGTCGCGGAAGGGGTTCCCCGAGTCCTACGACCGCCGGGCCCTCACCCGCT
Source organism: Streptomyces albidicamelliae (assembly GCF_025642175.1). Classification (NCBI taxonomy): domain Bacteria; kingdom Bacillati; phylum Actinomycetota; class Actinomycetes; order Kitasatosporales; family Streptomycetaceae; genus Streptomyces; species Streptomyces albidicamelliae. Next base: position 3,672,462 of record NZ_CP106795.1, read on the forward strand.
TCGTCGCCGACATCAAGGCCGGCAAGGGCGAGGTGTCCGCGCCCGTCTACTCCCACCTGATCTACGACATCGTGCCGGGCGAGAAGCTCACCGTGCGCCGCCCGGACATCCTGATCGTCGAGGGCCTGAACGTCCTCCAGCCCGCCCTGCCCGGCAAGGACGGCCGCACCCGCGTCGGTCTCGCCGACTACTTCGACTTCAGCGTGTACGTCGACGCCAGCGGCGAGGACATCGAGAGCTGGTACCTCAGCCGCTTCAAGAAGCTGCGCCGGACCGCCTTCCAGAACCCCAACTCGTACTTCCGCAAGTACACCCAGGTCTCCGAGGAGGAGGCCCTCGACTACGCCCGCACGCTCTGGCGCACGATCAACAAGCCCAACCTGGTGGAGAACATCGCCCCCACCCGCGGCCGGGCCACCCTGATCGTCCGCAAGGGCGCGGACCACAAGGTCCAGCGGCTGAGGCTGCGCAAGCTGTAGCGGGCCGCCGGCATCCGGAACGGAAACGGGGAACCGCCGCGGGCCGCGGACGAACCGCGGCCCGGCAGCGGTTCCCCGCTCCTTCGCTCCGGACCTAGCCGAGGGCCGACTTCACGACGTCGGCCAGCCGCCCGGCCACCGACCGGGCCTGCTCGATGTCGGCCGCCTCGACCATGACCCGCACCAGCGGCTCGGTGCCCGACGGCCGCAGCAGGACCCGCCCGGTCTCGCCCAGCTCCCGCTCCGCCTCGGTGACGGCGGCGGCGAGGTCGGCGGAGGTCCGCACACGGGACTTGTCCACGTCGGGGACGTTGATCAGCACCTGCGGCAGCCGCTCCATCACGGAGGCCAGGTCCCGCAGCGTACGGCCGGTCTCGGCGACCCGCGCCGCCAGCAGCAGGCCGGTCAGCGTGCCGTCACCGGTCGTCGCGTGGTCGAGGATGATGACGTGCCCGGACTGCTCGCCGCCCAGGGCGTAGCCGTGCTCCTTCATCTCCTCCAGCACGTACCGGTCGCCGACGGCGGTCTGCACGAACCGGATGCCCTCGCGCTCCATCGCCAGCTTGAAGCCCAGGTTGGACATCACCGTGGCGACGACCGTGTCGGCCCGCAGGGCGGAGCGCTCCCGCATCGACAGCGCGAGCACGGCGAGGATCTGGTCGCCGTCGACCTCCTCACCGGTGTGGTCCACGGCCAGGCAGCGGTCCGCGTCACCGTCGTGCGCGACGCCGAAGTGCGCACCGTGCTCGATGACGGCGGCCTTCAGCTTGTCCAGGTGGGTCGAACCGCACCCGGCGTTGATGTTGAGCCCGTCCGGCTCGGCGCCGATCGTGACGACCTCGGCACCCGCCCGGGAGAACGCCTCCGGCGAGACCCCCGAGGCCGCGCCGTGCGCTTCGTCCAGGACGATCTTCAGTCCGTCGAGCCGGTTGGGCAGCGCCGACAGCAGGTGCGTGACGTACTGCTCGAAGCCCTCGCCGTACGTCCGCACCCGGCCGACCCCGGCGCCCGTCGGCCGCTGCCAGGGCTCGCCGTGCCGGTGGGACTCGTACACCGCCTCGATCCGGTCCTCCAGATCGTCGGCGAGTTTGTGGCCGCCGCGGGCGAAGAACTTGATGCCGTTGTCCGGCATGGCGTTGTGGCTGGCGGAGAGCATCACACCGAGGTCGGCGCCGAGCGCGCCGGTGAGGTGGGCGACGGCCGGCGTCGGCAGCACGCCGACGCTGAGGACGTCCACGCCCGCACTGGCGAGGCCCGCGACCACGGCGGCCTCCAGGAACTCCCCGGACGCACGCGGGTCCCGTCCGACCACCGCCGTCGGCTTGTGGCCCTCGAAGGTACCCGCCTCGGCCAGCACGTGCGCCGCCGCGACGGACAGGCCGAGCGCCATCTCGGCCGTCAGATCCGCGTTGGCGACACCGCGCACGCCGTCCGTACCGAAGAGTCGTCCCACTTGTCCTCCTGAGGAAGCGTCCTTGCTGCCGGAATGATGGCAGACGCCATGAGATCCGATCACACAAGCCTTTGAGCGTCTTGTGTCGTTATACGCCCTTGACGGGGATAAACGAACGCCCCGGCGGCACAAGTGGCGTGCCGCCGGGGCGTTCGGAGTACGAGCAGGCAGCTGCTGTTTAGCGCTTGCTGTACTGCGGGGCCTTGCGGGCCTTCTTCAGACCGGCCTTCTTGCGCTCGACCGCACGGTCGTCGCGCTTGAGGAAGCCGGCCTTCTTCAGCGGGCCGCGGTTGTTGTCGACGTCGGCCTCGTTCAGGGCGCGGGCGACACCGAGACGGAGCGCACCGGCCTGACCGGAGACACCGCCACCGGCGATGCGGGCGACGACGTCGTAACGACCCTCGAGCTCGAGCACCTTGAAGGGCTCGTTGACTTCCTGCTGGTGCACCTTGTTCGGGAAGTAGTCCTCGAGGGTGCGACCGTTGATCTTCCACTTGCCGGTGCCCGGAACGATCCGGACGCGGGCGATGGCGTTCTTGCGGCGACCCAGGCCGGCGGCCGGCTGGGGCTCGCCGAAGCGGGAGGCCATGGACTCCGAGGTGTACTCGCCCTCGACGGGGACCTCGGACTCAGTGGTGTAGCTGTCGATGTCGACGAGCTCGGTCTCTTCGAGCGGCTGCTCGGCAGTGGTCTCGGCCACGGTTATTCCTCAGATTCTCTTGGCTTGGTTTGGTCTGGCCGGTGTTACTGCGCGACCTGGGTGATCTCGAACGGCTGCGGCTGCTGCGCGCCGTGCGGGTGCTGGTCACCCTTGTAGACCTTCAGCTTCGAGAGCATCTGACGGCCCAGCGTGTTCTTGGGGAGCATGCCCTTGACGGCCTTCTCGATGGCCTTCTCGGGGTTCTTGTCGAGGAGCTCGTCGTAACGGACGGAGCGCAGACCACCCGGGTAGCCGGAGTGGCGGTACGCCATCTTCTGGGTCCGCTTGTTGCCGGACAGGTGCACCTTGTCCGCGTTGATGATGATGACGAAGTCACCAGCGTCGACGTGGGGGGCGTAGATCGGCTTGTGCTTGCCCCGGAGAAGGGTCGCTGCGGTGGTGGCGAGACGACCCAGGACGACGTCCTGAGCGTCGATGACGTGCCACTGGCGCGTCACATCGCCGGGCTTGGGGCTGTACGTACGCACGGTTCGTAGCCTTCGCTTCGAGTGAATGGTCCTGAACAGGTCACCGAAACGATCACGACAGCCTCGACCGCACTGCGGTGACGCAACCGCGTGCTGATCGCTGGTCATCGGCCCGGTGGACCGGTGTAAGGGCCCGTCCCGTGAGAATGAGCAAGCCAATACACAACGAAGAAGTAGGTTACCTGGGCAGCCCCGGAAGGGTCAAAACGAGTCCCCACGACACCGCGTCCGGGGACAAAGGTGGCACTCCGGCGGACGCGCGCCTGCATCCCGCGCCCCCCGTCTAAGATGCGCCCCATGAGTTACGGGCAGGGGGGTCCCCAGTCTCAGTGGGATCCCTGGAAACCTAATTCCCAGCAGCAGCCGTGGAACAGCGGAAGCGACGACGGGACTCCTGACTGGGCCGCACTCGCGGAGGCCTCGGAGACGCGCAACAAGCGCCGCCGGGTGCTGTTCATCGGCGGTGGCGTGCTGGCCACGGTCGCGATCGGCACCGCCGTCGCGATGGCCGTCGTCTCCGCGAACGACGACAATCCGACCGCGGGCCCCAGCAACCTGCCCGCCAGCGCCTCGCTGCCCTCCTCGGGCGGTGCCGCCCCGTCCTTCGAGCCCACCAGCGCCCCGCCGCCGCTGGACCCGAAGGACTTCATATCCAGCGCCAAGAAGGACACCGCCCCGCTCAGCCCCGACACCCTCTTCCCGGGCACCCGGCTGACCATGGGCGACGTCGTCTACAAGAAGGGCGCCACGGCCGACACCAAGAACTGCGCCTCCGCGGCCGGCGGCACTCTGCCGAAGGTCCTGACGGCCAACGGCTGCACCCGCCTGATGCGTGTGACCTACAGCACCGACGGCATCGCGGTCACCGTCGGCGTCGCCGTCTTCGACGACGCGGCCCGGGCCACGAAGGCCAAGGCCCAGGCGAGCGGCAAGAAGAGCCTGGTCAACGCGTTGTCCGGCAAGGGCGTCAAGAACTTCTGCGACGCCGCGATCTGCCGCACCACCACGAACGCCTACGGCCGCTACGCCTACTTCACGATCAGCGGCTTCACCAACGGCAAGAACGTCACCACGAAGGACACCAAGGTCTTCCGCACCGGCAACGACCTGGCGCAGTTCACCGTGAACCAGATCCACCGCCGCGGTCAGGCCCAGGCCTCCGCGGCGGCGAACCGGTAGCTCAGCAGCACCCCGCCGACGGAAGCGAGCGCTTGTTCCGCGCCTCCTTGTTGCGCGCGGCGAGCAGTTCGTCGGCGGGGTAGCCGACCTCCTCCAGGGTCAGCCCGTGCGGTCGTACGACATGCACGGCGGAGTCCCGGACACCGGCGGCCAGCACCTTCCCGGGCCACTCCGGCCCGCGGTGCCCGTCCCCGACGAACAGCAGGGCGCCGATCAGCGAGCGCACCATGTTGTGGCAGAACGCGTCCGCCCGGACCGTCGCCGTGATCACACCGTCCGCCCCGCGCACCAGGCTCAGCTCCTGGAGGGTGCGGATGGTGGTCGCCCCCTCCCGCTTCTTGCAGTACGCGGCGAAGTCGTGCTCGCCGACGAGCGCCCGGGCCGCCTCGTTCATGGCGGCCACGTCGAGCGGCCAGTCGTGCCAGAGGACGTGACCGCGCAGCAGCGGGTCGACGCCCCCGGGGTTGTCCGTCACCCGGTACGCGTACCGCCGCCAGATCGCCGAGAACCGGGCGTTGAAGCCCGCAGGCGCCTCGCTGAGCCGCCAGACCCGCACATCCTTCGACAGCCGCCCGGCGAGCCGCTTCAGCAGCTTCTCCCGGTGCTCCGCCCACAGCTCGGCCGGCAGGTCGACGTGTGCCACCTGCCCGCGCGCGTGGACGCCCGCGTCGGTCCGCCCGGCGACGGTCAGCTCGTACGTCTGCTTCGACCGGGTCACCGTGCGCAGTGCGTCCTCGATCTCGCCCTGCACGGTCCGCCGGCCGCCGGCCTGCTTGGCCCAGCCGTGGAAGTCGCCGCCGTCGTAGGACAGGTCGAGGCGGACGCGGACATGACCGGGCTGTACTTCGTCACTCACGTGGGAATCCTCTCAGGGCCGTGCCCCTCGAAAAGCCGTGCCCTTCGGAGAACGGGAAAGCGGGCCCGCCCCGAAGGGCGGACCCGCTTCCCGTGTCAGGCAGAGCCTCAGGCGTCCTTGGACTCCTCGGCCGGAGCCTCGGTGGCGTCCTCGGCCTTGGTGTCCTCGACCTTGGCCTCGTCGGCCTCCTTGACCGCACGCTTGGTGGCGGCCTCGGCCTCACCGACGGCCTTCTGCTGCACCGTCAGCGCCTCGACCAGCTCGATGACGGCCATGGGCGCGTTGTCGCCACGGCGGTTACCGATCTTGGTGATGCGGGTGTAGCCACCGGGACGGTTCTCGTAGCGCGGGCCGATCTCGGTGAAGAGCGTGTGGACGATGCTCTTGTCCGTGATGACCTGGAGCACCTGACGGCGGTTGTGAAGGTCGCCCTTCTTCGCCTTGGTGACCAGACGCTCGGCGTACGGGCGCAGGCGGCGGGCCTTCGCCTCGGTGGTGGTGATACGGCCGTGCTCGAAGAGGCTCTTCGCCAGGTTCGCGAGGAGCAGCTTCTCGTGCGCGGCGCTGCCGCCCAGACGGGCACCCTTGGTGGGCTTCGGCATGGTTCTTCTCCTGTGTGTCTGCCCCGGCCGTGTCAGGTACCGGGGTCAGTATCCGAGCAGACGGTTGTCTGTCGGAGATCCGGGGCTCCTCGGAGCCCCGGAGCTGAGACACGCTCAGTACCGGATCAGTACTGCTCGGTCTCCACGAAACCCGCGTCCGCGTCGTCGTCGGCGCCGAAGGCGTCGGCGGCGGCGGTCGGGTCGAATCCGGGCGGGCTGTCCTTCAGGGCCAGGCCCATGCCGGCCAGCTTCGCCTTGACCTCGTCGATGGACTTCGCACCGAAGTTGCGGATGTCCAGGAGGTCGGCCTCGGAACGAGCCACGAGCTCACCCACGGAGTGGATGCCCTCGCGCTTGAGGCAGTTGTACGACCGAACGGTGAGCTCCAGCTCCTCGATCGGCAGCGCCAGGTCGGCGGCCAGGGCGGCGTCCGTGGGGGACGGGCCCATGTCGATGCCCTCGGCGTCGATGTTCAGCTCGCGGGCGAGACCGAACAGCTCGACCAGGGTCTTGCCGGCCGACGCCATGGCGTCACGCGGACGCATGGCCTGCTTCGTCTCGACGTCGACGATCAGCTTGTCGAAGTCGGTCCGCTGCTCGACACGCGTGGCCTCGACCTTGTACGTGACCTTCAGCACCGGCGAGTAGATGGAGTCGACCGGGATACGGCCGATCTCCTGGCCCGCCTGCTTGTTCTGCACGGCGGAGACGTAGCCGCGACCGCGCTCGACGGTCAGCTCCATCTCCAGCTTGCCCTTGCCGTTGAGCGTGGCGAGGACGAGGTCGGGGTTGTGCACCTCGACACCGGCCGGGGGCGCGATGTCGGCGGCGGTGACCAGACCCGGGCCCTGCTTGCGCAGGTACATCACGACCGGCTCGTCGTGCTCCGAGGAGACGACCAGCTGCTTGATGTTGAGGATCAGGTCGGTGACGTCCTCCTTGACGCCCGGCACGGTGGTGAACTCGTGCAGCACGCCGTCGATCCGGATCGAGGTGACGGCGGCACCCGGGATCGACGACAGGAGGGTACGGCGGAGCGAGTTGCCGAGGGTGTAGCCGAAGCCCGGCTCCAGCGGCTCGATCACGAACCGGGAGCGGAACTCGTCGACGACCTCTTCGGTCAACGAGGGGCGCTGAGCGATCAGCATGTGTGAATCAGATCCTTCAATCGTGGACGCCCGCTATTTGACGTCCGACGGTGACCGCACCCATGACAGGTGCGGGTACTGCAAGGGTACGGGCGGTACGACCTCTTGCGAGGTGGTACCGCCCGGAATCCCGTGCCTGCCGTGCGTCAGACGCGACGACGCTTCGGCGGACGGCAGCCGTTGTGCGGGGTCGGGGTGACGTCCTGGATGGAGCCGACCTCGAGGCCCGTGGCCTGCAGGGAGCGGATCGCGGTCTCACGACCGGAGCCCGGGCCCTTGACGAACACGTCGACCTTGCGCATGCCGTGCTCCTGGGCGCGGCGGGCAGCCGACTCGGCGGCCATCTGCGCGGCGAACGGCGTGGACTTCCGGGAGCCCTTGAAGCCGACGTGGCCGGCGGAGGCCCAGGAGATCACGTTGCCGGACGGGTCCGTGATCGACACGATCGTGTTGTTGAACGTGCTCTTGATGTGCGCGTGGCCGTGAGCGACGTTCTTCTTTTCCTTGCGGCGCACCTTCTTGGCAGCGCCCTGACGTCCCTTGGGGGGCATCTACTAACTCCTACGGGAGGTGGTCGGTCCTACAGCGAAGACCGTGGACAGATGTCCGCTGCGGACTACTTCTTGCCCGGCTTCTTCTTGCCGGCGATGGCGCGACGCGGGCCCTTGCGGGTACGAGCGTTGGTGCTGGTGCGCTGACCGCGGACGGGCAGACCGCGACGGTGACGGAGACCCTGGTAGCAACCGATCTCGACCTTGCGGCGGATGTCGGCCTGGATCTCGCGACGGAGGTCACCCTCGGTCTTGATGTTGTTGTCGACGTACTCGCGGATCGCGACCAGCTGCTCTTCGCTGAGGTCACGGACGCGAGTGTTCGGGTCGATACCGGTCTCGGCCAGCGTCTGCTGGGAGAGGGTCCGGCCGATGCCGAACACGTAGGTGAGGGCGACCTCCACGCGCTTTTCGCGCGGGATGTCAACACCGGAAACGCGTGCCATTCAATGGCTCCTGGTGAATCTTCGGAGGTCTTCCACAGAACCGGCTCCCGGCCGCCGTACCAGGTACGAACCGGGTCCTCGGCCTCCGAACCGAGGGTGTCGAGCCGATGGCTCGGGCTCTGCGTATGAACATATTCAGCTTGCGTCGCGCGAATCTCTGCGATGGATGCAGAGGGATCGGTCGTGCGTCAGCCCTGGCGCTGCTTGTGGCGCGGGTTGTCGCAGATGACCATGACCCGACCGTGACGGCGGATCACCCTGCACTTGTCGCAGATCTTCTTGACGCTCGGCTTGACCTTCATTGGTGAGGTTCTCCGGGTCAGTGCCACCGCACCGGAAGACTCCGGGGCGCGGGCAAGATCTACTTGTACCGGTAGACGATCCGGCCACGCGTCAGGTCGTAAGGAGACAGCTCCACCACGACCCGGTCGTCAGGGAGGATGCGGATGTAGTGCATACGCATCTTGCCGCTGATGTGTGCCAGGACCTGGTGGCCGTTCTGGAGCTCGACCTTGAACATGGCGTTCGGCAGAGACTCGACGACAGTGCCCTCGATCTCGATGGCACCTTGCTTCTTGGCCACGCTTCGCCCTTCGAATCGACTACCTTGATCGACTCTCGGGCATTTCCCTGGAATTCCCTTACGGGCGCATGCGGACATGCGGGTGCACGAGAGCCGACGAGTCAGTCTACGTCGGCGCACCCGGAAAGGCGAATCGAGGAAGTCTGCCCCATCGGGGTGATCCCTAAGCGGGACACCGCTCCCCGGAGGCGGCCGGACTAGGCCAGCGGGTCGGCGGCGGTCGTCACGCCGTACTCCGCGAGCTTGGCCTTTCCGCCGTCGGGGGCGGTCAGCACCAGCGGGCCTTCTTCGGTGAGGGCGACCGAGTGCTCCCAGTGCGAGGACCAGGTGCCGTCCGTCGTGATGACGGTCCAGTCGTCCTCGAGGACCTCGGTGCGCGGGGTGCCGAGCGACACCATCGGCTCGATCGCCAGGCAGAAGCCGGGGACCAGCTTGGGACCCTTGCCCCGGCGGCGGTCGACGTAGTTCAGCAGGTGCGGGTCCATGTGCATCTCGGTGCCGATGCCGTGGCCGCCGTAGTCCTCGATGATGCCGTAGCGGCCGCCGCCGGGCTTCGGCTGGCGGCGGATGTACGTCTCGACCGCCCGGGAGATGTCGACCAGGCGGTTGCCCTGCTTCATGGCCGCGATGCCGGCCCACATCGACTCCTCGGTCACCCGGGAGAGCTCGACCAGCTCCGGGGCGTGACCGGACCCGACGAACGCCGTGTACGCGGCGTCGCCGTGCCAGCCGTCGACGATCGCGCCGCAGTCGATGGAGATGATGTCGCCGTCCTTGAGGACGACGTCGTCGGAGGGGATGCCGTGCACGACCACGTCGTTGACCGAGGTGCAGATCGTCGCCGGGAAACCGCCGTAACCCAGGAAGTTCGACTTCGCGCCGTGCTCGGCCAGCACCTTGCGGGCGACCTCGTCCAGGTCCTTGGTGCTGGCGCCCGGGACCGCGGCCTCACGCGTGGCCGCGTGGATGGCGGCGACGACCAGGCCCGCCGCACGCATCTTGGCGATCTGCTCGGGGGTCTTGATCTGCACCATGGGGGCCTGCGCTCTCCGTCACCTGGGGGTCGACTGGGTTACCTGTACAACACTACGGCCGCGGCGCCCGGGGAGGGCACCGCGGCCGGAAGGACCGCGATCTACTTGTTCTCGGCCTTCTCGCGCTTGAGTGCCTCCAGCGCCCGCTGCGTGATCTCGTCCACGGGCCCCAGGGAGGAGATCGTCACGACCAGGCCCTGCGCCTTGTAGTAGTCGATGATCGGCTCGGTCTGCGTGTGGTAGACCTCCAGCCGCTTGCGGACCGTCTCCTCGGTGTCGTCGTCGCGCTGGTACAGCTCGCCGCCGCAGACGTCGCAGACGCCCTCCTGCTTCGGCGGGCTGTACGTCACGTGGAAGACGTGCGAGGAGTCGTTGCGGCAGATGCGCCGGCCGGCGATCCGCTTGACGACCTCGTCCTCGGGGACCTCGAGGTCCAGGACCGCGTCCAGCGTGATGCCCTCGGACTCCAGCAGCTGGTCCAGAGCCTCGGCCTGCGACACGTTCCGGGGGAAGCCGTCCAGCAGGAAGCCGTTCTCCGCGTCCGGCTGCTCCATGCGGTCCTTGGCCATCGCGATGGTGACCTCGTCGGGCACCAGGTTGCCGGCGTCCATGTAGGACTTCGCGAGCTTGCCCAGCTCGGTCTGGCGGCTGATGTTGGCCCGGAAAAGGTCGCCGGTGGAGATGTGCGGGACGCCCAGCTTCTCTGCGAGCCGGACGGCTTGCGTTCCCTTACCGGCACCAGGCGGCCCGACGAGGACGATACGCATCAGCGGAGGAACCCTTCGTAATTGCGCTGCTGGAGCTGGCTCTCGATCTGCTTCACCGTCTCGAGGCCGACACCCACGATGATCAGGATGCTGGTCCCGCCGAAGGGGAAGTTCTGGCTTGCCCCGAAGCCCACCAACGCCATTGTCGGTACGAGAGCGATCAGACCCAGATACAGCGAACCCGGCCAGGTGATCCGGTTGAGCACGTAGCTGAGGTACTCAGCGGTCGGTCGGCCAGCCCGGATGCCCGGGATGAAGCCACCATACTTCTTCATGTTGTCGGCGACTTCCTCGGGGTTGAAGGAGATCGCCACATAGAAGAACGCGAAGAAAACGATGAGCAAGAAGTACGAAGTGATGTAAATCGGGTGGTCGCCCTTGGTCAGATTCTGCTCGACCCAGGTCTTCCAGCCCGACTTGCCTCCCGCGAACTGCGCCACGAGTGCCGGAATGTAGAGCAGCGAGGAGGCGAAGATGACGGGAATCACACCCGCCTGGTTCACCTTGAGCGGGATGTACGTGGAGGTTCCGCCGTAGGAACGGCGGCCGATCATGCGCTTCGCGTACTGCACCGGGATGCGGCGCTGGGCCTGCTCGACGAAGACGACGAGCGCGACCATGACCAGGCCGACCAGGATCACGGTGCCGAACTCGATCCAGCCGCCGGCCAGGGTGCCCTGCTTCTTGATGGCCCACAGGGCGGAGGGGAACGTCGCGGCGATCGAGATGAACATCAGGATCGACATGCCGTTGCCGATGCCGCGGTCGGTGACCAGCTCACCGAGCCACATCACGACGGCCGTACCGGCGGTCATGCAGATCACCATGGTGATCGTCGTGAAGATCGCCTGGTCCGGGACGATGCTCGTGGCGACCGAGCAGCCGTTGAAGAGCGCGCCGCTGCGGGCGGTGGCCACCAGACCGGTGCCCTGGAGGATGGCGAGGGCCACCGTCAGGTAGCGGGTGTACTGCGTGATCTTCGCCGTACCCGCCTGGCCCTCCTTCTTCAGGGCTTCCAGGCGCGGGATGACCACGGTCAGCAGCTGAAGGATGATGCTGGCCGTGATGTACGGCATGATGCCGAGCGCGAAGACCGTGATCTGCAGCAGCGCACCGCCGCTGAACATGTTCACGAGGCCGAACAGGCCCTGGTTGCCCGACGCCTCGGTCACACACTGCTGGACGGCCTTGTAGTTGACGCCGGGGATCGGAATGTGGGTACCGACCCGGTAGACCACGATGATGGCCAGCGTGAAGAGCAGCTTCTTGCGCAGGTCGGGCGTCTTGAACGCCCGGGCGAACGCGGTGAGCACGGTGCCTCCTGCGACCCCCGCGCAACTGCGTCAAGGGTGACGGTCTTGAAGTTCGACGAATAGATAACGGTCAACTGCCGCTCAGGGTGCCCCATCGGAGGCACCCATCGAAAGTGGGCAGTGCAGGCCACCTTACCGGCGAGAGCACCGCCCTAGGAACGACCGACCGGGGATACCCCATTTGTGGGGTATCCCCGGTCGGGATCGCTCACGTCATCGAGAAGTCCGAGGGACTCAGACCAGCTCGGTGACCGTACCGCCGGCGGCGGTGATCTTCTCCTTGGCGGAGCCGGAGACGGCGTCGACCGTCACCTGCAGCGCCACGGAGATCTCGCCCTGGCCGAGCACCTTGACGAGGCTGTTCTTGCGAACGGCACCCTTGGCCACCAGACCCTCGACGGTGACCTCGCCACCCTCGGGGTAGAGCGCGGCCAGCTTGTCGAGGTTCACGACCTGGAACTCGGTCTTGAACGGGTTCTTGAAGCCCTTCAGCTTCGGAAGGCGCATGTGGAGGGGCATCTGGCCACCCTCGAAGCGCTCCGGAACCTGGTAACGGGCCTTCGTACCCTTCGTACCACGACCGGCCGTCTTACCCTTCGACGCCTCACCACGACCCACACGGGTCTTGGCGGTCTTGGCGCCCGGGGCGGGACGGAGGTTGTGGATCTTGAGCGGGTTCTGCTCCGCCATGATCAGTCGACCTCCTCGACCGTCACGAGGTGGCGGACGGTGTGCACCATGCCGCGGAACTCGGGGCGGTCCTCCTTGACGACCTGCGTGTTGATGCCCTTGAGACCAAGGGAGCGCAGGGTGTCACGGTGGTTCTGCTTGCTGCCGATGTAGGACTTGACCTGCGTGATCTTGAGCTGAGCCATTACGCAGCACCAGCCCCGGCACGCGCGCGCAGCAGAGCCGCGGGGGCGACGTCCTCGAGCGGCAGACCACGGCGGGCCGCGATCTCCTCGGGACGCTGCAGGCCCTTCAGGGCCTCCACGGTCGCGTGCACGATGTTGATCGCGTTCGACGAGCCGAGCGACTTCGACAGCACGTCGTGGATACCGGCGCACTCGAGCACGGCGCGCACCGGACCACCGGCGATAACACCGGTACCCGGGGACGCGGGCTTGAGCAGCACGACGCCGGCAGCCTTCTCACCCGTGATCGGGTGCGGGATGGTGCCCTGGATACGGGGGACCTTGAAGAAGTGCTTCTTGGCCTCCTCCACACCCTTGGCGATGGCGGCCGGCACCTCCTTGGCCTTGCCGTAACCGACACCCACGGTGCCGTCACCGTCGCCCACCACGACCAGCGCGGTGAAGCTGAAGCGACGACCACCCTTCACAACCTTGGCGACGCGGTTGATCGCGACGACGCGCTCAACGTACGCGGTCTTCTCGGCGGCAGCAGCGCCGCCGTCACGGCCCTTCCGGTCCCGCCGCTCGCCGCCACCGGCACCGCCACCGCGGCGCTGGGGTCCAGCCATTGGAATTACCTCTCTCTGTTTCCGCTAGCTACGGCAGGCTCAGAACTTGAGCCCGGCTTCGCGGGCGGCGTCCGCCAGGGCGGCGATGCGCCCGGCGTACTGGTTGCCACCACGGTCGAACACGACAGCCTCGACACCGGCGGCCTTGGCACGCTCGGCGACCAGGGCGCCGACCTGCTTGGCCTGCGAGGACTTGTCGCCCTCGCCACCGCGGACGGACGCGTCCAGAGTGGACGCGGACGCCAGGGTGTGGCCCTTGAGGTCGTCGATCACCTGCGCCACGATGTGGCGGTTGGAGCGGGTAACGACCAGACGGGGACGCTCCGCCGTACCGGAAAGGTTCTTGCGAATCCGGATGTGACGGCGCTTGATCGCGGCGCGCTTGTAGGCGTCGCCCTTGAGGATCTTCTGTCCGTATGCCATGGCTTACTTACCCGCCTTTCCGACCTTGCGGCGGATGACTTCGCCCTCGTACTTGACGCCCTTGGCCTTGTACGGGTCGGGCTTGCGCAGCTTGCGGATGTTGGCCGCAACCTCGCCGACCTTCTGCTTGTCGATGCCCTCGACCTGGAAGCGGGTCGGGGTCTCCACCTTGAAGGTGATGCCCTCGGGCGCCTCGACGACGATCGGGTGGCTGTAGCCGAGCGCGAACTCGAGGTTCGAGCCCTTGGCCGTCACGCGGTAACCGACACCGCTGATCTCGAGCTTCTTCACGTAACCCTGGGTCACGCCGGTGATCATGTTCGCCACCAGCGTGCGGGACAGGCCGTGGAGGGCCTTGTTCTGACGCTCGTCGTTCGGACGGGTGACGTTGAGCACGCCGTCCTCACCCTTGACGATGTCGATCGGCGCGACGACGGTGTGGGTCAGCGAGCCCTTGGGGCCCTTGACCGAGACCGTACGGCCGTCGATGGTGACGTCCACGCCGGCGGGAACCGTGATGGGGAGCTTGCCAATACGCGACATAGCTGTTTCCTCCGTTCCCTTCCGCTACCAGACGTAGGCGAGGACTTCCCCACCCACGCCCTTCTTGCCGGCCTGCTTGTCGGTGAGGAGCCCGTGCGACGTGGAGATGATCGCCACGCCGAGGCCGCCCAGCACCTTCGGCAGGTTGGTGGACTTCGCGTACACCCGGAGACCGGGCTTGGAGATCCGCTTGATGCCCGCGATGGAGCGCTCACGGTTCGGGCCGAACTTCAGCTCGAGGACGAGGTTCTTGCCGACCTCGGCGTCCTCGACCTTCCAGCCCGTGATGAAGCCCTCCTGCTGGAGGATCTCCGCGATGTGCGACTTGATCTTCGATGCCGGCATCGTCACGGAGTCGTGGTATGCCGAGTTCGCGTTCCGCAGACGCGTAAGCATGTCTGCGATCGGATCAGTCATGGTCATGAATTGGCCTTCGGCCTCTCTCGCCGGGGTTTCCTGGTGCGCCATCCCTCTCCCCGATCCGAGACGGGGCGGGTGCGGCGCGGTGGACCTACGGCGTAGTAAGTCGTACGGGCGCGGCAGACGCCCAACCCCACAAGCCTACGGCATGTGGAGAAGGGCCCCTGCCGACCCAGATGCTTACCGAGAGCTCCGGAAATCCCTGATTAGGGGGATTACCAGGAGCTCTTGGTCACGCCCGGCAGCTCGCCACGGTGAGCCATCTCACGAAGGCACACGCGGCAGAGGCCGAACTTGCGGTACACGGAGTGCGGACGGCCGCAGCGCTGGCAGCGCGTGTAGCCACGCACACCGAACTTGGGCTTGCGAGCAGCCTTGGCAATCAGAGCCTTCTTCGCCATCTCGCTCACGCCTCCTTGAACGGGAAGCCGAGGTGACGAAGGAGCGCGCGGCCCTCAGCGTCGTTGGTCGCCGTGGTGACCACGGTGATGTCCATGCCCCGGGTACGGTCGATCTTGTCCTGGTCGATCTCGTGGAACATGACCTGCTCCGTGAGACCGAAGGTGTAGTTGCCACGGCCGTCGAACTGCTTGGGGGACAGGCCGCGGAAGTCGCGGATGCGCGGGAGCGCGAGCGACAGGGTGCGGTCCAGGAACTCCCACATGCGGTCGCCACGGAGCGTGACGTGGGCACCGATCGGCTGGCCCTCACGCAGCTTGAACTGCGCGATGGACTTGCGGGCCTTGGTGACCTGCGGCTTCTGGCCGGTGATCGTGGAGAGGTCGCGGATGGCACCCTCGATCAGCTTGGAGTCGCGGGCGGCGTCGCCCACACCCATGTTGACCACGATCTTGACGAGGCCGGGGATCTGCATGACGTTCTCGTACTTGAACTCGTCACGCAGCTTGCCCGCGATCTCCTCGCGGTACTTCTGCTTCAGACGCGGAGTGGTGGTGGTAGCCATCAGATGTCCTCACCCGTCCGCTTGGCAACGCGGATCTTGTTGCCTTCGTCGTCGAAGCGGTAACCGACACGCGTGACGACCTTGTTGCCGTCCTTCTCAACGACCAGCTGGACGTTGGAGACGTGGATCGGCGCCTCGGTCGTGACGATGCCGCCGGCCTGCGAACCGCGAGCGGTCGGACCGGCCTTGGTGTGCTTCTTGACCCGGTTGACACCCTCGACCAGGACGCGGTCCTCGCGGGGGTAGGCCGCGATGACCTTGCCCTGCTTGCCCTTGTCCTTACCGGTGATGACCTGGACCAGGTCGCCCTTCTTGATCTTCATGCTTACAGCACCTCCGGCGCGAGCGAGATGATCTTCATGAACTTCTTCTCGCGCAGCTCACGGCCGACCGGGCCGAAGATACGGGTGCCGCGAGGGTCGCCGTCGTTCTTCAGAATGACGGCGGCGTTCTCGTCGAAGCGGATGTACGAGCCGTCCGGACGGCGGCGCTCCTTGACGGTGCGAACGATGACCGCCTTGACGACGTCACCCTTCTTCACGTTGCCGCCGGGGATCGCGTCCTTGACGGTGGCGACGATGACGTCACCGATGCCCGCGTAGCGGCGACCGGAGCCACCGAGCACACGGATGCAAAGGATCTCCTTCGCACCAGTGTTGTCGGCGACGCGCAGTCGCGACTCCTGCTGGATCACGTCTATCTCCTGATCGTCTGCCGGTTCCCGGCAGGGGCCTCAGATCGAGGACCCCTGCCGAGCCTGGCGGAACTGACCTGCGGGTTTGCCCGCAGGAATTACTTGGCCTTCTCGAGGATCTCGACGACGCGCCAGCGCTTCGTCGCGGACAGCGGCCGGGTCTCCATGAGGAGGACGCGGTCGCCGACACCCGCGGCGTTCTGCTCGTCGTGTGCCTTGAGCTTGTTGGTACGGCGGATGACCTTGCCGTACAGCGCGTGCTTCACACGGTCCTCGACGGCGACGACGACGGTCTTGTCCATCTTGTCGCTGACGACCAGACCCTCACGGGTCTTACGGAAGCCACGGGCCTCAGTGTTCTCAGTCACGTTGCTCTCGCTCATCAGGCGCTCTCCACCGTCTCGATGCCCAGCTCGCGCTCACGCATCAGGGTGTAGATCCGCGCGATGTCCTTACGGACGGCCTTCAGCCGACCGTGGTTCTCGAGCTGACCGGTCGCCGCCTGGAAGCGGAGGTTGAACAGCTCTTCCTTGGCCTCGCGGAGCTTGCCCAGAAGCTCCTCGTTGCCCAGCTCGCGCAGCTCGGACGCCTTGGTACCGGCCGACATCACGCTTCACCTGCCTCGCGCTTGACGATCCGGCACTTCATCGGCAGCTTGTGGGCCGCGCGAAGGAGCGCCTCACGGGCGATCTTCTCGTTGGGGTACGACAGCTCGAACATCACGCGTCCGGGCTTCACGTTGGCGATCCACCACTCCGGCGAACCCTTACCGGAACCCATGCGGGTCTCGGCAGGCTTCTTGGTGAGGGGACGGTCCGGGTAGATGTTGATCCAGACCTTGCCACCACGCTTGATGTGACGCGTCATGGCGATACGAGCGGCCTCGATCTGACGGTTCGTCACATACGCCGGGGTCAGCGCCTGGATGCCGTACTCGCCGAACGCAACCTGCGTTCCACCCTTGGACATACCGCTGCGCTTCGGGTGGTGCTGCTTGCGGTGCTTGACCCTACGGGGGATCAGCATTTCGGTCAGGCCTCCGTTCCGGTGCTCTCAGCCGGAGCGGACGCGGGAGCCTCGGCCTTGGGGGCCTCGGCGCCGGCAGCCTGCTGCGGCTTGCGACCGCGCCGCTCGCCACCACGGCCACCACGGGCCGGGCGGTCTGCACCGCCACGGGCCGGGCGGTTACCCGCACGGGCCGCAGCGTTCTCGGCGCGGACCTCGGCGATGTTCTTCACGTCGCCCTTGTAGATCCAGACCTTCACACCGATGCGGCCGAAGGTCGTCTTGGCCTCGAAGAAGCCGTAGTCCACGTTCGCACGGAGCGTGTGCAGGGGCACACGGCCCTCGCGGTAGAACTCCGAGCGGGACATCTCGGCGCCACCGAGGCGGCCGCCGCACTGGATCTTGATGCCCTTGGCGCCGGCCTTCATCGCCGACTGCATGCTCTTACGCATGGCGCGGCGGAAGGAGACGCGGGAGGAGAGCTGCTCGGCAACGGCCTGAGCAACCAGCTGAGCGTCGGTCTCGGGGTTCTTGACCTCGAGGATGTTCAGCTGGACCTGCTTGCCCGTGAGCTTCTCGAGGTCACCGCGGATGCGGTCGGCCTCGGCGCCACGGCGGCCGATGACGATGCCCGGACGAGCGGTGTGGATGTCCACCCGCACGCGGTCACGGGTGCGCTCGATCTCCACCTTCGAGATACCGGCGCGCTCCATGCCGGACGTCATCATCCGACGGATGGCGACGTCTTCCTTGACGTAGTCCTTGTACAGCTTGTCGGCGTACCACCGGGACTTGAAGTCCGTGGTGACACCGAGCCGGAACCCATGCGGGTTAACCTTCTGGCCCATTACCGGGTTCCTTCCTTGCTGCTGACGACCACGGTGATGTGGCTGGTCCGCTTGCGGATCCGGTAGGCACGGCCCTGGGCACGCGGTCGGAACCGCTTCAGGGTCGGGCCCTCGTCGACGTACGCCTCGGAGATGAAGAGGCTGTCGGCGTCGGTGTGGTCGTAGTTGTGCGCGGCGTTGGCGATGGCGCTGTCGAGCACCTTGCCGACGGGCACGGAGGCGGCCTGCGGAGCGAATCGCAGGACCGCCTGAGCCTCCGTGGCATCCATGCCACGGATAAGGTCCACCACGCGGCGGGCCTTCATGGGCGTAACGCGGATGTACCGCGCCTGGGCCCTGGCTTCCATGGTTGTCCCTCTCAGTTACTTACGTGTCTGAATGCGATCCGCGGTTAGCGGCGCTTCGACTTCCGGTCGTCCTTGACGTGACCCCGGAAGGTGCGCGTCGGCGAGAACTCGCCGAGCTTGTGACCGACCATCGACTCGGTGACGAACACCGGGATGTGGGTCTTGCCGTTGTGCACCGCGAGCGTGTGGCCGAGCATGGCCGGGACGATCATGGAGCGGCGGGACCAGGTCTTGATGACGTTCTTGGTGCCGGCTTCGTTCTGGGCGTCCACCTTCTTGATCAGGTGGTCGTCGACGAAGGGCCCCTTCTTCAGGCTACGAGGCATCTCAACCCGTCCTTAGCGCTTCTTGTTCGTCTTGCGGCGGCGGACGATGTACTTGTTCGACGCCTTCTTGGGCGAACGAGTACGGCCTTCCTTCTTGCCCCACGGGGACACAGGGTGGCGACCACCGGAGGTCCGGCCCTCACCACCACCGTGCGGGTGGTCAACCGGGTTCATCACGACACCACGGACGGTCGGGCGAACGCCCAGCCACCGCTTACGGCCGGCCTTACCCCAGTTGATGTTGCTCTGCTCGGCGTTGCCGACCTCGCCGATGGTGGCGCGGCAGCGGACGTCGACCAGGCGGATCTCACCGGACGGCATGCGGAGGTGGGCCATCGAGCCCTCCTTCGCGAGCAGCTGCACGGAGGCACCCGCGGAGCGGGCGAACTTGGCACCGCCACCGGGACGGAGCTCGATCGCGTGGATCGTGGTACCGACCGGGATGTTGCGGAGGGCCAGGTTGTTGCCCGGCTTGATGTCGGCCCCGGGACCGTTCTCGACGCGGTCACCCTGCTGCAGGTTGCGCGGGGCGAGGATGTAGCGCTTCTCGCCGTCGGCGTAGTGCAGCAGCGCGATGCGCGCGGTGCGGTTGGGGTCGTACTCGATGTGCGCGACCTTCGCCGGCACGCCGTCCTTGTCGTGACGACGGAAGTCGATCACGCGGTAGGCGCGCTTGTGTCCGCCACCCTGGTGGCGAACGGTCACACGACCGGCGTTGTTACGGCCGCCCTTGCTGTGCAGGGGGCGGACCAGCGACTTCTCCGGCGTGGACCGCGTGACCTCGACGAAGTCGGCGACGCTGGCGCCACGACGGCCCGGCGTAGTCGGCTTGTACTTGCGGATTCCCATTTCTCAGTCCTCGTCCGATATCGGACGATCCGACCCGCTTACGCGGTCGGACCGCCGAAGATGTCGATACGGTCGCCCTCGGCGAGGGTCACGATCGCGCGCTTGGTGGCGGCACGCTGACCGAAGCCGGTCTTCGTGCGCTTGCGCTTGCCCTGGCGGTTGATCGTGTTGACCCCGGTGACCTTGACGTCGAAGACCGCCTGGACGGCCTGCTTGATCTGGGTCTTGTTCGCGTTCGGGTCGACGATGAACGTGTACTTGTTCTCGTCGATGAGCGCGTAGCTCTTCTCGGAGACGACCGGCTTCAGCAGGACGTCACGGGGGTCCGTGTACGACTTGCTCAGCGGGGTCTCGACGGTGTTCTTGCCCTCGGTGGCGTGGCGACGCGCCTTGGCGACGCGCGCGGCCTTGGCGGCCTTGGCCGCCTTCGAGGCAATGCTCGGGTGACGCGTAGCCATCAGGCCTCGCTCCCTTCGGTGTCAGCGGCCTTGGGGCCAGACACGAAGGACTCGAAAGCGGCCTGGGTGAAGACCACGTCGTCCGAGACGAGAACGTCGTACGTGTTCAGCTGGCCCGGCTCCAGGATGTGGACCTGGGGCAGGTTGCGGGCGGACAGCCACGCGGCCTCGTCGGCACGGTCGACGACCAGGAGCAGGTTCTTGCGCTCGCTGATCTTGCCGAACAGGCTCTTGGCGGCCTTGGTGCTGGGGTTCGCGCCCTCGACCACGCCGGAGACGACGTGGATGCGGTTGTGACGCGCCCGGTCGGTGAGGGCGTGGCGCAGGGCCGCGGCCTTCATCTTCTTCGGGGTGCGCTGCGAGTAGTCACGCGGCACGGGACCGTGCACGACGCCACCACCGGCGAACTGCGGCGCGCGGGTCGAGCCCTGACGGGCGCGGCCGGTGCCCTTCTGGCGGTACGGCTTCTTGCCACCACCACGGACTTCGCCACGGGTCTTGGTCTTGTGCGTGCCCTGACGGGCCGCGGCCAGCTGCGCGACGACGACCTGGTGGATCAGCGGGATGCTGATCTTCTCCACGTCGAAGATCTCCGCGGGGAGCTCGACGGAACCGGCCTTCTCGCCGGCAGGCGAAAGGATGTCAACAGTGCTCATCGGTTACCTCAGGCCCCCTTGGCCGCGGTGCGGACCAGGACGAGGCCGCCGTTCGGACCGGGAACCGCGCCCTTGATGAGCAGCAGACCCTTCTCCGCGTCAACGGCGTGGACGGTCAGGTTCTGGGTGGTGACCCGCTCGTTGCCCATGCGACCCGCCATGCGGAGGCCCTTGAACACGCGGCCCGGGGTGGCGCAGCCACCGATGGAACCGGGCGAGCGGTGCTTGCGCTGGGTGCCGTGTCCGGCGCCGAGGCCCTTGAAGTTGTGACGCTTCATGACACCGGCGAAGCCCTTGCCCTTGCTCTTGCCGGTCACGTCGACCTTGATGCCGGCCTCGAACACCTCGGCGGTGATCTCCTGGCCGAGGGTGTACTCGCTGGCGTCAGCGGTACGGATCTCGACGAGGTGGCGGCGGGGAGTGACGTCGGCCTTGGCGAAGTGGCCCTTGAGGGGCTTGTTCACCTTGCGCGGGTCGATCTCGCCGAAAGCGATCTGGACGGACTCGTAGCCGTCGACATCGTTCGTACGGACCTGGGTGACGACGTTGGGGCCGGCCTTGACGACGGTGACCGGAACAACACGGTTGTTCTCGTCCCACACCTGCGTCATGCCGAGCTTCTCGCCCAGGATGCCCTTGATCTGCTTAGCCATTCTCAGCTCACCGACCCTCAGAGCTTGATCTCGATGTCGACACCGGCCGGGAGGTCGAGTCGCATCAGAGAGTCAACGGTCTTGGGGGTGGGGTCGAGGATGTCGATCAGGCGCTTGTGCGTGCGCATCTCGAAGTGCTCGCGCGAGTCCTTGTACTTGTGCGGCGACTTGATGACGCAGTACACGTTCTTCTCAGTGGGCAGCGGCACCGGGCCCGCGACCGACGCACCAGTGCGGGTCACCGTCTCGACGATCTTCTTCGCCGAGGAGTCGATGACCTCGTGGTCGTAGGCCTTGAGCCGGATGCGGATCTTCTGTCCCGCCATGGCTACTCAGTAGTCCTGTCTCTTTCACGCTCTGGAACCCGGTGGATTCCTTTTGCTGCCGTCGTTCCTCCGACCCACGCGGTCGGGTGTGTCGCGCCCCCGCTGACACAGATGTCCCTTGTTCGAACATCCCTGCGGGGAATGCGACGGCCCTTCCGGAACCGCGGACCGGAGGCCTCGGGCCCACCGGGTGCCTGGCCGGTGATGCGCCCACACTTCCCGGAAGATTCCCGTACGTCCGCCCCAGTGCTGCCGTGGTGGCAGTTAGGGCGACGAGTACTGTGGGACTCGCTTCCGGTCCTCCCGGCGGGAGGCGTGCAGCATCAACACTCGACCGAGCAACCCGTACAGTCTGCCATATGGGGCGGGTCGCTGGCCAATCGAGCCGAAGAGATTACCCCGAGCGTGACGCACGTCAAACCCTGGCGCACCGCTACGTCCCGCAGCCGAGCGTGGCGACGGTGGCGGGGAAGTAGGCCCGCATGAACGCCTCGATGTCCGCCCGCCGACCACGATCCCCGAGCCGGACCTGTGGCAGCTGCAGAGTGAGGGTGAAGTAACGTCCACCTCTGGTTTTGCAGGGGGTCTGGGAGATGGCGCCGTCGTTGCCGACGATCGTTTTGAACGGGAACGGAACGGCATGCGGTTCGGCGATGCGGGACACACGGCTCCCGGCCAGGTACATCAGGTCCGTGGGAGCGTCGTCCCACGCGAAGCGCAGACCGAGCACAGCGTGCTCGCCGGATTGCAGCATGCACGGCGCGGTGACCGCCTCGGCCCGGTCGACCCGGCTGAACTCCCGTAGATCGTCCTTGGACGTCAGTAGGGAGCGAGTGAGCCGACTGGAAACGGAGACACCACAGATCTGCTCCGGAACGGCTTGGTCGGCGGGAGCGGCACAGGAGCTGACGGCACACTGCACCAGCACCGACCAGCCGAGGAACGCGCGGAAGCTCTTCTTCATCGCGGCCGCTCCCCTGATACGCCGCGTGCGTGGCCGATCCCGGCATCGGCCGAGTCGCTGATCTCTTCTCTGGGGTTGAAGTACGCGGGATCGGTCACGTGGTGCGTCTTCTGCCACTCCGCCGCGAGGGCCATCAGCTGACCGTTCCTCGCGGAGTAGGCCTGGAAGTTGGCGTCCGCCTGTTTCTCGTCCAACCTCTCCTGCTCGTCCTCCAGCCACTTGTCGGTGACGTAGTCGAAGCCCGCCTGGACGTCGTCGCTCGCGACCGGGATGTAGCTGATCGCCTTGTCGAAGAGCGGCTTCGCCTCGAACTCGGCGGTCTTGGGGTCCCCCTGCGCCTGGAGGCGGGCCTCCTCCAGGAATCCCACCGTGCGGCCGGCCCGCGTCAGCGAGTCCGCGGAGTGGCCGTGGTCCGCGTGGATGGTGGAGACCATCGCCTGGTTCAGCCCCCCGTTCAGCGCCCCGTACGCCCCCTCGTCCTTGGACACCTGTTTCGTCACCTCGAAGAGTTCGCCCTGGTCCAGCGGAGAGCGGGCGATGTCGATCTCGCTCATCGACGCGTGGACCGTCGCGCCGTGGTTGACCAGGATGTTCGCCATCGGACGCCGCAGGGACGCGGGGAACTCGTCGCCGCGGTCGGCGAGTTGGCGGAGCGCGGACCGGAACACCGCCTCGTTCGGCGCGCCGTGGGAGACGTAGTGCGCGTGCCTGTCCGACGGGTCGATCCCCGTGGCCGCGGCCTGGAGCGCCGCCCCGAGGCCCGCCCGGTCGTCCGCGTCGGGCCCGGCCACGTACCGGGTGGCCGTCGGACCCTCCCGTACGTGCAGCGTGACTTCCCAGTCCCGGTCCTTCATCAGGTACGTCATGCGGCCCTCGTCGGACAGGTAGTGCGCCGCCGTCCCCGGGTCCCGGCTCATGAGCCCGAGCGCGCCGTCCACCGGGTCGTTGGCGAACCAGCCGTCGTGCCGGCCGGCGTAGGTGCCCTTCAGCCGCCAGATCCCGGGCTCCCGGCGTTCCGCGGCGATCATGTCGTCGGTGAGGTCCTCCAGCATGCCCGGCGCGTAGCCGTGCCCGTGCCCGTGCCCGTGCCGCATCAGCGTCACCAGGGACTGGTAGCCCACCGCCCGGTCCAGGCGGGCGCCCTGCGCGTCCGTGGCGGCGCGCTCGGTCCCCGCCTCCCGCATCTCCGCCCGCCACCGCCGGTACCAGTCCGAGTGCGTGTCCCGCGTCGCCGTGGCCAGGGAGTCCGCCAGGCCGGACTCGATCGCGGAGCAGGCCCGCGGGGACGTGCCGCCCGGCCCGCCCCGCACCTGGAGGAGGTCGTTCAGCTGGTTCGTCAGCCGGATGGTGCCGTCGGCTCCCAGGCCGTCCAGGAGCGTCCGGGAGAACTCCACGTCGGCCGCGTTGTCGCGGAACGTGCGTTCCAGTTCGGCGAGTTCGCGGTCCGAGAGGTGCGCGCCCCGGCTCAGGCGGGCCAGGAGCCGGTCGGCCTCCACCGCCTCGTACTTCTCGACGTCCCCCAGCGCCCCGCCGTTGAAGCCCCGGCCCCCGGCCGACGGGCCGGAGTCGACGACCACCGCCGTGAGCGCGGTCCGCACGCCCGTGTCGGCGTCGGTGACGTCACGGACCGCCTTGTCGATGCGGGCCTGCCAGGAGTGGACGTCCGGCTCGTGCCCTCCCCCGGATCCGGACGCGTGTCCGCCCCCGGGATCGGCGGACACCAGGCCGCGCTCCGAGACACGCAGGCCCGCCGCGGCCGCCTCCCTCCGCACGGCCGTCAGCCGGCCCTTCAGATCCACGAACTGGGCGTGGGCGTCCCGCAGGAGGGAGGCGACGGCCCTCGCCTCCGTCTGCGCGCAGGCGAACTCCTCCAGCGTGACGGCGAAACGCCCGTGCGCCGCCTCCGCGCTCATGCCCGCCCAGGCCGCGGGGCCGACGCAGACGCCGTACACGCCGGTCCGGTAGGCGCGCTCCTGCTTGGCGAACTCCCCCGCCATGCCGTCCCAGCGCTCGGCGGCGGCGGTCAGGGTGCCGAGGTCGGCGCTCATGATCTCGTGGTACGTCGGCATCCGCGGCCGCCCCCGTCAGTACCGGTCCAGCGCGGACAGCTGCCGCAGCGCGCCGCCGGTGCCGATGTCCGCGCTCGTCAGCACGGTGTTCGTGGCCCGCAGCGCGTCCTTCTCCGCGCCCAGCCGGTCCAGCAGGTTCCGCACCTGCCCGGACCAGGTCTCGTGGGCGGCGCGCAGTGCTCCGGCCGTCAGCCAGCCGTCCCCGTCCCGTGCGCCGAACGCCTTCACCGCGGCCCCGGTCTCGTCGTCCGCCCACCGCCCGGCCCGGCCGGTGTCCGGTTCGATGCAATCCTCCACGGCCTTCGCCGCCGCACGCTTCTCGGCCGGCGTGGAGACCAGGTTCTGCGGCCCGTGGCCGGCGGACGGTCCGCCCATCGCTCACCCCTCGCGGTTCTGCGGCCGCCCGCTCCGGGGCGGCCCGCCGTCGGATTCACCATCCGGCGGGTTCAACACGCGCGCGTGGATCTTCGTCACGGTGGGATTTCGCCGACGTGCGTTGACGCACCGCCCGCGCAGGGTCCGGGAAACACGAAGAGGCCCGTACGACCGAAGTCGTACGGGCCTCTCCCAGGTCGGAGACCTTCAGGTCAGCTGGTGACCCGCAAGCAAGCGAACTTACTTGACGATCTTGGTGACCTGGCCGGCGCCCACGGTGCGACCACCCTCACGGATGGCGAACTTGAGGCCCTCTTCCATGGCGACGGGCTGGATGAGCGACACCGTCATCTCGGTGTTGTCACCCGGCATGACCATCTCGGTGCCCTCGGGGAGGGTCACGACGCCGGTCACGTCCGTCGTACGGAAGTAGAACTGCGGACGGTAGTTGTTGAAGAACGGCGTGTGGCGGCCACCCTCGTCCTTGGACAGGATGTAGGCCTGCGCCTCGAACTCGGTGTGCGGGGTGACCGAGCCCGGCTTGATGATGACCTGGCCGCGCTCGACGTCCTCGCGCTTGATGCCACGGAGGAGCAGACCGACGTTCTCACCGGCCTGGCCCTCGTCGAGCAGCTTGCGGAACATCTCGATGCCGGTGACCGTGGTGGTGGTCTTCTCGGTCTTGATGCCGATGATGTCGACGGTCTCGTTGACCTTGAGGATACCGCGCTCGATACGACCGGTGACGACGGTGCCACGACCGGTGATCGTGAAGACGTCCTCGATCGGCATGAGGAACGGCTTGTCGACGTCGCGCTCCGGCTGCGGGATCGACTCGTCGACGGCCTTCATCAGGTTGAGGACCGAGTCCACCCACTGCTGCTCGCCCTCGAGGGCCTTGAGCGCGGAGACCTGGACGACCGGAACGTCGTCGCCGGGGAACTCGTACTCGGTGAGGAGCTCACGGACCTCGAGCTCGACGAGCTCCAGGATCTCCTCGTCGTCCACCATGTCGGCCTTGTTCAGGGCGACGACGATGTACGGAACGCCGACCTGGCGGGCCAGGAGCACGTGCTCCTTGGTCTGCGGCATCGGGCCGTCGGTGGCGGCGACCACCAGGATCGCGCCGTCCATCTGCGCGGCACCGGTGATCATGTTCTTGATGTAGTCCGCGTGACCCGGGCAGTCGACGTGGGCGTAGTGACGCGCCTCGGTCTGGTACTCGACGTGCGCGATGGAGATGGTGATACCGCGCTGGCGCTCCTCGGGCGCCTTGTCGATGTTGTCGAACGGGGTGGCCTCGTTCAGGTCCGGGTACGCGTCGTGCAGCACCTTGGTAATGGCGGCCGTGAGGGTCGTCTTACCGTGGTCGATGTGACCGATGGTGCCGATGTTGACGTGCGGCTTAGTCCGCTCGAACTTCGCCTTCGCCACTGGGGTCCTCCTGTGGAGTGGTTCTGTACGCCTTACTTCATCGGCGCCAGGTGATCTTTGCTGTAAAGGCCCGGAACCCGGGGCATTCCTCCATGTTGGCGGTGGAATGCCCCTTGAGGCTCCGGAGTCAAGCCTACGGCGTGTTAACGCGGTGCGTTACTCGCCCTTGGCCTTCGCGATGATCTCCTCGGCGACGTTCCGCGGAACCTCGGCGTAGGAGTCGAACTGCATCGAGTAGCTTGCGCGACCCGACGTCTTGCTGCGGAGGTCGCCGACGTAGCCGAACATCTCCGACAGGGGCACGAGGCCCTTCACGACGCGGGCACCAGCCCGCTCCTCCATGGCCTGGATCTGACCACGGCGGGAGTTGATGTCACCGATGACCTCGCCCATGTAGTCCTCGGGCGTGGTGACCTCGACGGCCATCATCGGCTCGAGCAGCACGGGGCTGGCCTTGCGCGCGGCCTCCTTGAAGGCCTGCGAACCGGCGATCTTGAAGGCGAGCTCGGAGGAGTCGACCTCGTGGTAGGCGCCGTCGTGGAGGATGACACGGACACCGGTCATCTCGTAGCCGGCGAGGATGCCGAACTGCATGGCCTCCTGCGCACCGGCGTCGACCGAAGGGATGTACTCCTTCGGGATACGACCACCGGTCACCTTGTTCACGAACTCGTACGAGGTGTCGCCACCCTCGAGCGGCTCGATGCCGATCTGCACCTTCGCGAACTGACCGGTACCACCGGTCTGCTTCTTGTGGGTGTAGTCGACGCGCTCGACGGCCTTGCGGATCGTCTCGCGGTACGCCACCTGCGGCTTGCCGACGTTGGCCTCGACCTTGAACTCACGGCGCATACGGTCGACCAGCACCTCGAGGTGCAGCTCGCCCATACCACCGATGATGGTCTGGCCGGTCTCCTCGTCCGAGTGGACCTGGAACGACGGGTCCTCCTCGGCCAGGCGCTGGATCGCGACGCCGAGCTTCTCCTGGTCGCCCTTCGACTTGGGCTCGATGGCGACCTGGATGACCGGGGCCGGGAAGTCCATGGACTCCAGGATCACCGGGTTCTTGTCGTCGGACAGCGTCTCACCGGTGGTGGTCTGCTTCAGGCCCATGACGGCGACGATGTCGCCGGCGCCCACCGACTCGATCTCCTCACGCTTGTTGGCGTGCATGCGGTAGATCTTGCCGATGCGCTCCTTCTTGCCCTTGACGGAGTTCAGCACCGAGGTGCCGGACTCCAGGCGGCCCGAGTAGACCCGGACGAAGGTGAGCTTGCCGAGGTGCGGGTCGCTCATGATCTTGAACGCCAGCGCCGAGAGGGGCTCCTCGTCGGACGGCTTGCGCTTGACGACGACCTCGGGGTCCTTGACGTCGTGGCCCTCGATGGCCTCGATGTCGACCGGGGACGGCAGGTAGCGCACGACCGCGTCGAGCAGGGGCTGGACGCCCTTGTTCTTGAACGCGGTGCCGCAGAACACCGGAGTCACGGTGGTGCCGGTGCCCTTGCCGGACGCGATGGTGATACGACGGATCGCGGCGTACAGCTGCTCCACGGAAGGCTCCTCGCCCTCCAGGTACAGCTCCATGATCTCTTCGTCGTTCTCGGCCACGGCCTCGAGCAGCTTGCCGCGGTACTCCTCGGCAGCCTCGGTGTGCGTGTCCGGGATGTCGACGGTGTCGTACATCTCGCCCTTGGTGGCCTCGGCGGACCAGACCAGGGCCTTCATCGTCACGAGGTCGATGACGCCCTTGAAGTCGGCCTCGGCACCGATCGGCAGCTGCATCACGATCGGCTGAGCGCCCAGGCGGTCACTGATCATGTCGACGCAGCGGTGGAACTCGGCACCGGTCCGGTCGAGCTTGTTGACGAAGCAGATGCGCGGGACGCCGTAGCGGTCCGCCTGACGCCACACCGTCTCGGACTGGGGCTCGACACCGGCGACGCCGTCGAACACCGTCACGGCACCGTCGAGCACACGCAGGGAGCGCTCCACCTCGACGGTGAAGTCGACGTGACCCGGGGTGTCGATGATGTTGATGGTGTGATCGACGTCTTCGAGCGGCCAGTGACAGGTGGTGGCAGCAGAGGTGATCGTGATGCCACGCTCCTGCTCCTGCTCCATCCAGTCCATGGTGGCAGCGCCGTCGTGGACCTCACCGATCTTGTAGGACACACCGGTGTAGAACAGGATCCGCTCGGTGGTGGTCGTCTTGCCCGCGTCGATGTGGGCCATGATCCCGATGTTGCGGACCTTGGCCAGGTCAAGTGAAGTGGTAGCCATAAGGCTTCAGTCTTCTCTCGGTCTCGATGTGGGTAGCGACTACCAGCGGTAGTGCGCGAAGGCCTTGTTGGACTCGGCCATCTTGTGCGTGTCCTCGCGCTTCTTCACAGCGGCACCCAGGCCGTTGGAGGCGTCGAGAAGCTCGTTGAGCAGACGCTCGGTCATGGTCTTCTCGCGACGGGCGCGGGAGTAACCGACCAGCCAGCGCAGCGCGAGCGTGTTGGCACGACCGGGCTTGACCTCGATCGGAACCTGGTACGTCGCACCACCGACACGGCGGGACTTGACCTCGAGGGTCGGCTTGATGTTCTCCAGCGCGCGCTTCAGCGTGATGATCGGGTCGTTGCCCGTCTTCTCACGCAGACCTTCCATGGCGCCGTAGACGATGCGCTCGGCGGTGGAACGCTTGCCGTTCAGCAGCACCTTGTTGATGAGCGACGTCACCAGAGGAGAACCGTAGACCGGGTCGATGATGACCGGGCGCTTCGGGGCGGGGCCCTTACGAGGCATTTCTACTTCTCCTTCTTGGCGCCGTAGCGGGAACGGGCCTGCTTGCGGTTCTTGACACCCTGGGTGTCGAGGGAGCCACGGATGATCTTGTAGCGAACACCCGGCAGGTCCTTCACACGGCCGCCGCGCACGAGCACGATGGAGTGCTCCTGCAGGTTGTGTCCCTCACCCGGAATGTAGGCCGTGACCTCGATGCCGCTGGTCAGACGCACACGCGCGACCTTACGGAGGGCCGAGTTCGGCTTCTTCGGGGTGGTCGTGAACACACGCGTGCAGACGCCACGACGCTGAGGGGAACCCTCGAGTGCGGGCGTCTTGTTCTTCTCGACCTTGTCCTGCCGGCCCTTACGGACCAGCTGCTGGATCGTAGGCACTACTTCTCCGGTTTCTGTGTGCCGATAGGTACAGCTAACCTGGAACTTCTCCGACCCACGCGGTCGGGTGTGTCGAATCCCGCAGACTCCCGCTCCCGCCGTGAGGCGAAAGGGGCGCGGATTGCGGTGGCCGTTCACAGCTCGCCATGCGGTTTGAAGGCACGCACGAGAGCCAGGGCACACCCCAGGCACAAGGTCTGAGCGTACCTACCTCACGGACTTCGGTCAAAACAAATGGAGTGCGCCCCGACACGCCGGACATGTCCCGCTTCCCCGCGGAGGGCCGATGGCCCTTCCGCGTGAATCCCGCCCGTTCCCGTCCCGCGGGGCCCGTCGCCTCTGTACGTTGAGCGGTCGCTGTTCCGCTTGGGGGCGAGGTTGGATGACGGGGGACATACCGCACGCGTTACCGCGGCGGACGCCGGACGGGGCACCGGAGGACACACCGGGGGACGACGGACTCGACGACCGGGTGCCGTTCCTGGCCCGGCTGGAGAGGGCGGACCGGGCCGCGCTGCTCGCGCTCGGCCACGGGCTGGACTTCGCGCCCCGGGCCGTGCTCCTGCGCCAGCGGGAGCCGTCCGCGCACGTGCTGTTCGTCGTGGACGGCTGGACGAAGGTCACCGCGGCGGCCGCGAACGGCTACGAAGCCCTGCTCGCGCTGCGCGGACCGGGTGACGTCATCGGCGAGTCGGCCGCGCTGACCGGCCGGACCCGCTCGGCCACCGTGACGGCGCTGGAGCGGGTCCGGGCCGTCGCCGTCCAGCGCGAGCGTTTCACGCGGTTCCTGGCGGACTCCCCCGCCGTCTCGTTCGCCCTGCTCGGGCTCACCTCGGACCGCACCCGCGCCGCCGACCGGCGCCGGCTGGAGTTCGCCTCCCTGTCCGTCCGCGAACGGTTCGCGACCCTGCTGCTCGACCTCGCCCGCACCCACGGCCGCCGCACCGGTGACGGGGTCGAGCTGGCCGTACCGCTGAGCAAGCAGGAGCTGGCCGGGTCGGTGGGCGCGTCGCGCGAGGCGGTGCAGCGGCTCCTGAAGGACCTGCGGGAACGCGAGGTGGTCCGCACCGGCCGCCGGGCGCTGGTGATCGTACGCCCGGACGTGCTGCGCCGGATCGCGCGGGCGGAGGCGCCGGAGTGAGCGGCCCGCGCACGGCGCCGGCCACGGGCCCGGGCGCCGTCTGTGCACACGGTCACAGTCCGAGTGGGTCATCCGT
Organism: Streptomyces albidicamelliae; assembly: GCF_025642175.1. Lineage (NCBI taxonomy): Bacteria > Bacillati > Actinomycetota > Actinomycetes > Kitasatosporales > Streptomycetaceae > Streptomyces > Streptomyces albidicamelliae. The sequence goes on from NZ_CP106795.1 coordinate 3,703,282, forward strand.
CCTCACGCCCCCACAGCCCCGCGCGCCACGCTGCTGACGGCGCGGCCCGACCACCACGGCACGACCGAGAGGCGACCATGAACGACCCCGTGAGCCGGACGATGCTCCTGCTCGACATCGAGAAGTACAGCGACCGGGACGACGTGGAGCAGGCGTATCTGCGGCGGGTGCTCTACGACATCGCCGACCGGGCCCTGGAGAGCGCCGGTGTCGACGAGACCCTGCGGCGGCGGGCCGACCGCGGCGACTCGGTCATGGAGCTGATCGACGCGGGCGCGTCCGTGCCGGCGCTGCTGCGGACGCTGCTCACCGAGGTGCCCGCCCAGCTGCACGGCTACAACCGGCGCGCGTCCAGCTCGGCGCAGATCCGGCTGCGGGGCGTGGTCGCCGACGGGTACGTGGCCGTGGACGAGCACGGGGGGTGGGTCGGCTCCGACCTCAACCACGCCTGCCGGCTGCTCGACGCCCCGCTGCTGCGCGCCGCGCTGCGGGAACGGGACAACGGCTTCGCGCTGTGCGTGTCGGAGGGCGTGCACGCGGGGATCGTGCGCCACGACCACCACGGCGTCCGCGCCGCCGACTTCCACCCGGTGACCGTGACAAGCAAGAACGGGCCGCTGCGCGCCTGGCTGCACGGGCCGGTGCCGGACACCGGCGAGGACCGCGGTGGCACGGGGGAAGCCCCGGTGCCGGGCACGCCGGGGGACGTCCCGGCACCGGGGGCGTCGGCCGCCCGGCCGCCGGCGCGGGAGGCGCCCGCGCCCGGCGCACCGGCACCGCAGTCACCCGGGACGCAGCCCCCGCGCCCTCCGGGGGCGCCGTCTTCCACTTCGGCAGCGGCTCCCCCCGCTTCGGCGGCAGTCTCGTCGGCGGGGACCAGCACGGCGTCTCCGGCGGCCGGGTCACCGGGGACGTGCACCTCGGCGGCACGACGGGCGGGGAGTCGTGACGACGTCCCCGAACGCGGCACCCGACCAGGCGGCCCCGGAGGCTCCCGACGCTCCGGAGGGGCTGTCCACCGACACGGACCTGGAACCGGAAGCGGATCACTCCCAGGAGGCCCGGGCCGCGCAGCGTGAACTGTTCGCGCACACGCCCGGGTTCTTCCTCGGTGGCGACAGCCGCTTCGGCGGCAGCCTGGTCGGCGGCGCCCAGCACGGAGTGTCCGGCGGCCGCGTCGACGGCGACGTCTACCTGGGGGGCCGTACCGAACACCACTACCACGGCGCACCGGGAGCCACCCCGAACGCCTCCGGTGAGATACCGCCCGACAGGCTGAGGGAACTCGCCGAGGTCTTCGCCGACGGCCCCGCTTTCCCCTCCGCGCTCGAGCGGCTGCGCGAGGAGCGCGTGCTGATCCTGTCCGGCGCGCACGCCACCGGCCGTTACGCCGCCGCCCTGATGCTGTTGCACCGCCTGGGCGGTACCCCGGGCCTGCACGCCCTGAGCCCGGAGACACCCCCCGCGGCCCTGAGCACGCAGCTCACCCGCCCCGGCGGACACGTCCTCCGCGATCTGCCCCTCAGCCGCAACCGGCCGTTACGCGACACGCACCTGTTCGCCGCCCGCGACCAGCTCGTCAAGGTGGACGGCTACCTCGTCGTCACCGTCGAGAGCTCGCCGCACCTGCCCGGTGTCACGCCCTGCCGCTGGACCCCGCCGACCGCGCCGGAGATCGTGCGGGCACTCCTCGGCCGACGCAGACCGGACGACGTCGACGCCCTGCTCGCCCTGGATCCGGTCGGCGACTTCCTGGCGGCCACCGACCGCCGGCCGGCCGAGGCCGCGGCCTTCGCCGAGACGCTGGCCACCTACGACGGCAGCCGGGAGGCGCTCGCCCGACTCGCGGACTTCGGGCAGGCGGCGGTCGAGAAGCAGTGCCGCGACTGGCTCGGCGACCCGGCGACCGGACTGCGGGACAAGGCGTTCCTCATCTCGCTCGCCGTCTTCGACCAGGCCCCCTATGTCCTCGCCGCCGAGCTGGCCGACAAGCTGTTCGTGCACTTCCAGCGACTGCAGCACCCCGAACTTTCCCCGGAGATCCCGGTGTTCGGACCGGCCGCCGAAGACCGGCTGACGCTCGCACGGGCCGTCGGAGAGGTACGGCAGGAGTCGACCGACTGGGGACCGATCCCGCAGTTCGTAGCCGGATTCCTCGACGAGAGAACCCCTCGGGTTCTGCTGACCGAGGTCTGGACCGGCCATCCGTCGGCGCGTCCGGCGCTGGTCGAATGGCTGAAACAGCTCGCCCGCGACGGCCGCCCGCTGGTGCGGACGCGTGCCGCGGCGGCGACCGCGCTGCTCGCCGACGCCGACCTGCCCTCGACCATGGCCCTGCTGGTCGACAGCTGGGCCACCTCCCGTTCGTTCGGTCCGCGCATCGTCGCGGCGAACACCCTCACCCTGGCTCAGGTCCTCGGTGCACCCGCCCTGATGCGGTTGCTCACCCAGTGGTGCTCCGACCCCCGTGCCGCCCGTCGCTGGACGGCCATTCGCGCTCTCGGCCAGCTCGCTCCGCTCCGTCCCGACCTGGCCGGACCGGCACTCGGCGCCCTGGCCACGCGCGCAGGGGTCGACGCAAGCAGTGAAGTGGAGCGCGACAACCTCACCGAGTCCGCCGCGCTGCTGCTGTCCGCCGGGCACAGCGGCGGAGAGGTGCTCGCCGAGTTCGTACGGCTGCTGTACCAGGACTCACCGGCCGTCCGCGACCTCGCCCTGGCCGCCTTCGTCCGCGCCTGTGCCAACGACGAGGACGGAGCGCTGGTCGGCTGGTACGCGGAAACCGGCATGTACGAGGCGGACACCGCCCGGGACATGGCCACCCTGTGGCGCACCGCGCTCAACGACCGCACGCACACCCGGCCCGCGCTGAACGCCCTGCGCACCTGGTTGCACGTCGCCGAGCGGCGGACGGACGCCGCCCTGGCCCTGGAGTTCCTGCTCCCCGCGCTGGTCGTCACCGCGGACGACCGCAAACGCCTCGCCCACGAACTGCGCGTGCTGCGCGCCGAGAACGACGGCCCGCGCACGGCCGACCACTTCCTCACCCTGCTGCATTCGGCCACGAACACCTGAACCACCTCAGGTAGAACGAGGAGTTGCCCCATGGCGGACTTCCGCCGCCCGCCGGAGTGGACCCAGCACGCCGACCGGCACACCGCACTGATCGACCCCGTGCTGACCGTCCGTCCGATCTCGCGGTTCGACTACACCGCACGCCGCACGGTCGGCGCGATCGACCACGCCCTGGTGTTCGTCACCGTGGGCGGCTCGTACGACGTCTTCATGCCGCCGCACCGCCCGAGCCGTACGGAGGCCGCGACCCGTCGCTACACCTCCGTCTACGAGGTGGACATGGGCAGCCACCCGGTCCAGCTGGAGCTCGAACTGCCCAGCGACGACGACGCGTTCTCCTTCGGCGCCACCGCCGACCTCACCTGGCGGGTGGCCGACCCGAAGGCGTTCGTGGCGAGTGGCGAGCGGGACGTGCCGACCCGGCTCACCCGCGAACTCCAGCAGGTGGCGCGGCCGGTGACCCGGCGCTTCGCCATCGAGGACAGTCCGGCAGCGGAACGCGCGGTGCAGCGGGCGGTCGAGGAGGACGGCACCTTCGCCGCCGGGACCGGCCTGCAGGTGACCTGCGTGGTGCGGCTGCGGCTGGACGAGGACGCGATCGCCCACCGGCGGCGCAAGCGGACCCTGCGCTACGAGTCGGAGATGCTCGACCCCGAGCACGAGTACCGGATGCGGCAGGCACAGCTGGAGCACCAGCTGGAGGTGCTGCGCGAACAGCAGTCGCAGGAACTCGTCGCCCAGAAGATCGCCTTCTACCAGTACTGGCTCCAGCACGGCGGGGTCGCCGCGTGGGCCCTGCACCTCGCGGCCCACCCCGGCGACACCAAGATGGTCATCGGCACCCTTCAGCGGGACCAGCTCGGGGCGATCCGCAAGGAGCTGGCGGTCATCGCCGGGGACAGCCTGGAGGACTACCAGAAGGCGGAGTCGGCCCGGGCGGTGCTGCGCTCCGTCGACGACCTCATGACCGAGCAGGCGGCGCCGCCCCAGGCCCTGCCGCCGGGCGTGCCCCCGCAGGCGCCGTACGCCCCGCCGCCGCAGCCCTACGCGCCCGGCCCGCCGCCCGCCCAGCCGTCGGCGCCGTACCCGGCGCCCGGCGCCCCGACACCGTACGACCCGGCCGCGCAGGGGACCGCCGGGTCGTACGGCCAACCCCCGTACGGGCAGGACCCGTACGGCGGGACCGCGCAGGGACAGCCCGGACACGTCCCGCCGGCACCCGGCCAGGCGTCCTACGGGCAGCCGCCGTACGATCCGGCGGCGTCGCACACCGCCCCCGCCGCTCCCCCGCCGCCCGGCCCGCCGGCGACGGCGCCCGCGCCGCCGCTGACACTCGTGTCCGACGGGCCCGCACCGGTCGTGCCGCCCGCGCCCGGCACCACGCCGAGGGAGCGTCCCGAGGCGGGGTCGGCGTGACCGCGCCCGGCACCACAGCGCCGCCGGGCGCTCCCACCGCCGAGGGCCGGCGCACCGCGGAACGGCTGCTCGGCGAGCTGCGCGACGAGATCGCGCGGGCCGACGCCAAGGCCTCAGTCCTGGTGGCGGCGCTGGGCATGACGGCCGGGCTGTTCTCCGGTCTGGTCGCCGGGCGCGACTGGTCGCCGAGCCGGCTGTCCGCGTCCGGGACCGGCCTGTGGTGGGCCGGTGCGGCGGGGCTGGCCCTGTCGCTGCTCGCGCTGCTGCTCGCCGTGCTGCCCCGCTACCGCAGCGGGTCCTGGGCCGAGGGACGCCCGCTGTGCTACTTCGGCGACATCCACCAGGCGGTACGGGAGGGCCGGCTGGCCCAGGCGCTCGCCGACACCGAGCGCGACCCCACCGCCGGGCTGCTGGCGGCACTCGCCGAGAACAGCCGGATCGCCGCCTCCAAGCACCGGTGGATCCGCACCGGTCTGATCGCCTTCTGCGCCGGTGCCCTGCTGCTGCCCACCGCCGCGCTCGTCGGCTGACGTCCCCGTACTCGAAGGAGCCCCGCCCATGTCCCAGCCGTCGGACCCGTCGGTCCCGCCCCGGTACCCCGAGCCGTCCCACCCCGACGCCGTGACCCCGGCGCCCCCGCGTACCCGGGCCCCGCGGCCGCCGCCCCGCCGCCCTACCCGGGCGGTCCCGCCTCCCTGGGGCCGCAGTACCCCGCGTCACCGGGTCCGGCGTACCCGAGCGCCGCCACAGGTGCCGGCCCCGCCTACCCCACCGCCACCACATCCCCGCAGCCGGGCCCGGCGTACCCCACCACCGCCGCAGGCCCCGGCCCCGCTTACCCCACCGCCCCCGCGTCCCCACAGCCGGGCCCCGCCTACCCCACCACCACAGCACACCCCGTCCCGGCGTACCCGACCACCGCCGCACACCCCGGCCCCGCCTACCCCACCGCCGCCGCGTCCCCGCAGCAGGGCCCCGCCCACCCCACCACCAGCGCGCCCCCGTACCCGGGCGGAGCGCACGCCCAGCCGGGTCCGCACACCCACGCGGCCCCACCCCCCTATCCCGGTCCGGGACACGAAACCGGGCAGCCGGGGCCCGCGGTGCCGCCCGAGGCACACGCTCCGGACACCGCCGTACCGGCTTCCGAGCCCGCGCCGGACGACCTCGACTACCGCCACCGCGGTGCCCGTCTGCACGTGTCGGAGCACCAGCGCGGGGCCGACGCGACCGCCGTCGGGCGGCTGGCGGTGCAGCTGCCGGGGGCCCTGGTGAGCCTCGCCCTGGTCGGCTCCATCGCGCTCGGCATGCTGGGGAACGTCGTCGGGACGCTGGCGGTGCTGGCGTGGGTCGCCTCCGGGCTGCTCGTCTTCCACCGGCCGACCGAACTCGCCTTCGCCCGGTACGTCCTCAAGCTCCGGCTGCCCACTCAGCAGGAGCGGGCCCGCCTGGAGCCGATCTGGCACGAGGTGACCGCCCGCGCGGGCATCGAGCCGGGCACGTACGAGCTGATGGTGGAGAACAGCGACGAGCTGAACGCCGTCGCGGTGGCCGGACACGTCGTCGGCGTCACCACGTACAGCCTCGACAAGATCCCCAGCAGCAACCTGGCCGCCGTGCTCGCCCACGAACTCGGCCACCACACCGGCGGCCACGCCTGGGCGGGTCTGCTCGGCTACTGGTACTCGCTGCCCGGCCGGATCGCCTGGGCGGTGACCCGCGGACTGGCCCGGTTCGCGATCGCGGTCGCCGGCGTCTTCTCCATGGCGGCGACCGGGTTCCTGATCCTGTTCATGGCGCTGGCGGCGGTCGCCGCGTTCCTCGCCGCCTGGTACATCGCCGTCCCGCTCGTGCTCGCCCCGTACCTGCTGGCCTACGCGGGCCGGCGCGGCGAGCTGCGCGCCGACCAGCAGGCCGCCGAGCTCGGCTTCGCCCGGCAGCTGGCCGAGGTCCTGTACCACTTCCAGACCGAGGAGGACACCGCCAAGGCAGCCCTCGCGGCGCGGGGCGAGCAGCTGAAGGAGCCCGGCACCCTGGACCGGCTCCTGTCCTCCCACCCGGACCACCACACCCGGCTGGACGCCCTCCAGCCCTACCTGGGGCTGCACCGCTGACCATGCCCGGACACGCCGAAGGGCGGCCACCCCACGGGGTGACCGCCCTTCGGTTCGAGCGACTCGCTTACTGGTTGTACGGACCGTAGTCGTAGTCCTCCAGCGGAACGGCCTGGCCGGAGCCCGTGCCGAACGGCGAGTAGTCGATGTCGTCGTAGCCGACGGCCGAGTACATCGCGGCCTTGGCCTCCTCGGTCGGCTCGACCCGGATGTTGCGGTAGCGGGACAGACCCGTACCGGCCGGGATGAGCTTACCGATGATGACGTTCTCCTTGAGGCCGATGAGGCTGTCGGACTTGGCGTTGATCGCCGCATCCGTCAGGACTCGGGTCGTCTCCTGGAAGGAGGCGGCCGACAGCCAGGACTCCGTCGCCAGCGAGGCCTTGGTGATACCCATCAGCTGCGGACGACCGGAGGCCGGGTGACCGCCCTCCTGGACCACACGACGGTTCTCGGTCTCGAACTTCGAGCGCTCGACCAGCTCACCGGGCAGCAGCTCGGCGTCGCCGGACTCGATGATCGTCACGCGGCGGAGCATCTGCCGGATGATGATCTCGATGTGCTTGTCGTGGATCGACACACCCTGCGAGTTGTAGACCTTCTGGACCTCGCCGACCAGGTGGACCTGGACGGCACGCTGACCCAGGATGCGCAGCACGTCGTGCGGGTTGGTGGCACCCACGGTGAGCTGCTGGCCCACCTCGACGTGGTCGCCCTCGCGGACCAGGACCTTGGCACGCTTCGAGATCGGGAACGCCGTCTCGTCGCTGCCGTCGTCCGGGGTGACGACGATCTTCTTGGTCTTCTCGGTCTCCTCGATCCGCACGCGGCCGTTGGCCTCGGAGATCGGGGCGACACCCTTCGGGGTACGGGCCTCGAAGAGCTCGACGACACGGGGCAGACCCTGGGTGATGTCGTCACCGGCCACACCACCGGTGTGGAAGGTACGCATCGTCAGCTGGGTACCGGGCTCACCGATGGACTGGGCGGCGATGATGCCGACCGCCTCACCGATGTCGACCAGCTTGCCGGTGGCGAGCGAACGGCCGTAGCACATCGCGCAGGTGCCGACGTGCGACTCGCAGGTCAGGATCGAGCGGGTCTTGACCTCCTCGATGCCGTGGTGCACCAGCTGGTCGATGAGCACGTCGCCCAGGTCCACGTTGGCCGGCGCGATCACCTTGCCGTCGATGACTACGTCCTCGGCGAGCATGCGGGCGTAGACGCTGGTCTCGACGTCGTCCGCCTTGCGCAGCACACCGTCGGCGCCGCGGTTGGCGATCCGCAGCTTCAGACCGCGCTCGGTGCCGCAGTCCTCCTCGCGGATGATGACGTCCTGCGAGACGTCCACCAGACGACGGGTCAGGTAACCCGAGTCGGCGGTACGCAGGGCGGTGTCCGCCAGACCCTTACGGGCACCGTGCGTGGAGATGAAGTACTCCAGCACGGACAGGCCCTCACGGAAGGACGCCTTGATCGGACGCGGGATGGTCTCGTTCTTCGCGTTCGACACCAGACCACGCATACCGGCGATCTGCCGCATCTGCATCATGTTTCCTCGGGCACCCGAGTCAACCATCATGAAGATGGGGTTCGTCTTGGGGAAGTTCTCGTTCATCGCCTCGGCGACCTCGTTGGTCGCCTTGGTCCAGATCGCGATGAGCTCCTGAGTGCGCTCTTCCTTGGTGATCAGACCGCGCTCGTACTGCTTCTGGACCTTCTCGTCCTGCGCCTCGTAGCCGCGGACGATCTCCTTCTTCGCCTCGGGAACGACGACGTCGGAGATGGCGACGGTGACACCGGAACGGGTCGCCCAGTAGAAGCCGGCCGCCTTCAGGTTGTCGAGCGTCGCCGCCACGATGACCTTGGGGTAGCGCTCGGCGAGGTCGTTGACGATCTCGGAGAGCTGCTTCTTGCCCACCGAGTAGTCGACGAACGGGTAGTCCTCGGGCAGCAGCTCGTTGAAGAGCGCGCGGCCCAGCGTGGTGCGCAGGCGGAACGAGTCACCCTGCTGCCACTCGGGCTCGCCCTCCTCGCGCGCCGGCGGCATCCAGCCGCGCGGCGGGATGGTGCCCACCGGGAAGCGGATGTCGATCTGCGACTGCAGCGCGAGCTCACCGGCGTCGAACGCCATGATCGCCTCGGCCGTGGAGCCGAACGCGCGGCCCTCGCCCTTGGTGTCACGCAGCTCGCCGTCGGTGGTGAGGAAGAACAGACCGAGGACCATGTCCTGGGTCGGCATCGTCACCGGACGGCCGTCGGCCGGCTTGAGGATGTTGTTCGAGGACAGCATCAGGATGCGGGCCTCGGCCTGCGCCTCCGCGGACAGCGGCAGGTGCACGGCCATCTGGTCACCGTCGAAGTCCGCGTTGAACGCGGTGCAGACGAGCGGGTGGATCTGGATGGCCTTGCCCTCGACCAGCTGCGGCTCGAAAGCCTGGATGCCGAGGCGGTGCAGGGTGGGAGCACGGTTCAGCAGAACCGGGTGCTCGGCGATGACCTCTTCGAGGACGTCGTACACGACCGTGCGGCCGCGCTCCACCATGCGCTTGGCGCTCTTGATGTTCTGCGCGTGGTTCAGGTCGACCAGGCGCTTCATCACGAACGGCTTGAAGAGCTCCAGCGCCATGGCCTTGGGCAGACCGCACTGGTGCAGCTTCAGCTGCGGGCCGACGACGATGACGGAACGCGCCGAGTAGTCGACTCGCTTACCGAGCAGGTTCTGACGGAATCGACCCTGCTTACCCTTCAGCATGTCGCTGAGGGACTTCAGCGGACGGTTGCCGGGGCCCGTCACCGGGCGGCCGCGACGGCCGTTGTCGAAGAGGGCGTCGACCGCCTCCTGGAGCATCCGCTTCTCGTTGTTCACGATGATCTCGGGGGCACCGAGGTCGAGCAGACGCTTCAGACGGTTGTTGCGGTTGATCACACGGCGGTACAGGTCGTTCAGGTCGGAGGTCGCGAAGCGGCCACCGTCCAGCTGCACCATCGGACGCAGGTCCGGCGGGATGACCGGGACGCAGTCCAGGACCATGCCCTTGGGGCTGTTGGACGTCTGCAGGAACGCGGAGACGACCTTCAGCCGCTTCAGGGCGCGGGTCTTCTTCTGGCCCTTGCCGGTGCGGATGATCTCGCGGAGACGCTCGGCCTCCTCGTCGAGGTCGAAGGACTCCAGGCGCTTCTGCAGCGCCGCGGCACCCATCGAGCCGTCGAAGTACGTGCCGAAGCGGTCACGCAGCTCGCGGTAGAGCAGCTCGTCGCCCTCGAGGTCCTGGACCTTGAGGTTCTTGAAGCGGTTCCACACCTCGTCGAGACGGTCGATCTCGCGCTGCGCGCGGTCGCGCAGCTGCTTCATCTCGCGCTCGGCACCCTCGCGCACCTTGCGGCGCACGTCGGCCTTGGCGCCCTCGGCCTCCAGCTCGGCCAGGTCGGTCTCGAGCTTCTTGGCGCGGGCCTCGAGGTCGGAGTCGCGGCGGTTCTCGATCTGCTGGCGCTCCACGGAGACGTGCGCCTCCAGGGAGGGCAGGTCACGCGTACGGCGCTCCTCGTCGACGTACGTGATCATGTACGCCGCGAAGTAGATGACCTTCTCGAGGTCCTTGGGAGCCAGGTCGAGCAGGTAGCCCAGCCGGCTCGGGACACCCTTGAAGTACCAGATGTGCGTGACGGGCGCGGCCAGCTCGATGTGGCCCATCCGCTCACGGCGCACCTTGGCGCGCGTGACCTCGACGCCACAGCGCTCACAGATGATGCCCTTGAAGCGGACGCGCTTGTACTTGCCGCAGTAGCACTCCCAGTCCCGGGTCGGACCGAAGATCTTCTCGCAGAAGAGTCCGTCCTTCTCGGGCTTGAGGGTGCGGTAGTTGATGGTCTCGGGCTTCTTGACCTCACCGTGGCTCCACTGACGGATGTCGTCAGCGGTGGCCAGGCCGATCCGGAGCTCGTCGAAGAAGTTGACGTCGAGCACTATGCGTCAATCCCTCTCAGGGTCGAAAGTCTTTGGTCTGAAACGGGGGCCTGGGGGTCGGCGGGGGCCCTCAAGGGTGAGGGCCCCGCCGGACTCCCGTCAGACCTCTTCGACGCTGCTCGGCTCGCGCCGGGACAGGTCGATGCCGAGCTCCTCCGCAGCGCGGAAGACGTCCTCGTCGGTGTCACGCATCTCGATGGACATACCGTCGCTGGACAGCACCTCCACGTTCAGGCAGAGCGACTGCATCTCCTTGATGAGCACCTTGAAGGACTCGGGGATGCCGGGCTCGGGGATGTTCTCGCCCTTGACGATGGCCTCGTAGACCTTCACGCGGCCGGTGACGTCGTCGGACTTGATGGTCAGCAGCTCCTGGAGGGCGTAGGCGGCACCGTAGGCCTCGAGGGCCCACACCTCCATCTCGCCGAACCGCTGGCCACCGAACTGGGCCTTACCACCCAGCGGCTGCTGGGTGATCATGGAGTACGGACCGGTCGAACGGGCGTGGAGCTTGTCGTCGACCAGGTGGTGCAGCTTCAGGATGTACATGTAGCCGACCGAGATCGGGTCCGGGAACGGCTCACCGCTGCGGCCGTCGAACAGCCGCGCCTTGCCGGACGGGAGCACCATGCGCTCGCCGTCGCGGTTCGGGATGGTGTGCTGCAGCAGACCCGCCAGCTCGTCCTCGCGCGCACCGTCGAACACCGGGGTGGCGACGTTGGTGCCGGGCTGGACGTTGTCGGCGCCGATGACCTGCAGGCGCTGGGCCCACTCGTCCGCGAGGCCGGAGACGTCCCAGCCGCGGCTGGCGAGCCAGCCGAGGTGGATCTCCAGGACCTGTCCCGGGTTCATTCGGGACGGCACACCCAGCGGGTTGAGGATGATGTCGACCGGGGTGCCGTCCTCCAGGAACGGCATGTCCTCGATCGGCAGGATCTTGGAGATGACACCCTTGTTGCCGTGACGGCCGGCGAGCTTGTCACCGTCGGTGATCTTGCGCTTCTGCGCGACGTACACGCGCACCAGCTGGTTCACACCGGGGGGAAGCTCGTCGCCCTCCTCGCGGTCGAAGACGCGCACACCGATGACCTTGCCGGTCTCGCCGTGCGGCACCTTCAGCGAGGTGTCACGGACCTCACGGGCCTTCTCACCGAAGATCGCGCGCAGCAGGCGCTCCTCGGGGGTCAGCTCGGTCTCACCCTTCGGGGTCACCTTGCCGACGAGGATGTCGCCGGCGATGACCTCGGCACCGATACGGATGATGCCGCGCTCGTCGAGGTCGGCGAGGACCTCCTCGGAGACGTTCGGGATGTCCCGGGTGATCTCCTCGGGGCCGAGCTTGGTGTCACGGGCGTCGACCTCGTGCTCCTCGATGTGGATCGAGGAGAGGACGTCGTCCTGCACGAGGCGCTGCGACAGGATGATCGCGTCCTCGTAGTTGTGACCCTCCCACGGCATGAACGCCACGAGCAGGTTCTTGCCCAGCGCCATCTCGCCGTTCTGGGTGGCCGGGCCGTCGGCCAGGACCTGGCCCTCGATGATCCGGTCGCCCTCGTTGACGATGACCTTCTGGTTGACCGAGGTGCCCTGGTTGGAGCGGGCGAACTTGGCCAGGCGGTACGTGATGTACGTGCCGTCGTCGTTGGCGGTGGTGATGTAGTCCGCGGAGACCTCCTGGACCACACCCGCCTTCTCGGCCTTGACCACGTCGCCGGCGTCGACGGCGGAGCGGTACTCCATGCCGGTGCCGACGAGCGGGGACTCGGACTTAATCAGCGGCACGGCCTGACGCATCATGTTCGCGCCCATGAGGGCACGGTTGGCGTCGTCGTGCTCGAGGAAGGGGATCATGGCGGTCGCGACCGACACCATCTGGCGCGGCGAGACGTCCATGTAGTCCACGTCGTCACCGGCGACGTAGTCGACCTCGCCGCCACGGCGGCGGACCAGGACGCGGTTCTCGGAGAAGCGCATGTCGTCGTTCAGGCCGGCGTTGGCCTGGGCGATGACGAAGCGGTCCTCCTCGTCGGCGGTCAGGTAGTCGACCTCGTCGGTGACCTGGCCGTCGATGACCTTGCGGTACGGGGTCTCGACGAAACCGAACGCGTTGACCCGGCCGTAGGAGGCGAGCGAGCCGATCAGACCGATGTTCGGGCCTTCGGGCGTCTCGATCGGGCACATGCGGCCGTAGTGCGAGGGGTGCACGTCACGGACCTCGAAGCCGGCCCGCTCACGGGAGAGACCACCCGGGCCAAGAGCCGACAGACGGCGCTTGTGGGTGAGACCCGACAGCGGGTTGTTCTGGTCCATGAACTGCGACAGCTGGCTGGTGCCGAAGAACTCCTTGATGGAGGCGACGACCGGCCGGATGTTGATCAGGGTCTGCGGCGTGATCGCCTCGACGTCCTGCGTGGTCATGCGCTCGCGCACGACGCGCTCCATACGGGCCAGACCCGTGCGGACCTGGTTCTGGATGAGCTCGCCGACGCTGCGCAGGCGGCGGTTGCCGAAGTGGTCGATGTCGTCGGTCTCGACGACGATCGACTCGCCGCTGTCACCCGTCGTCTCGGTCTCGCCGGCGTGCAGCTTCACCAGGTACTTGATCGTCGAGATGACGTCCTCGACGGTCAGGATGCCCGCGTCGAGCGGAGCGTCCGCACCCAGCTTCTTGTTGACCTTGTAGCGGCCGACCTTGGCGAGGTCGTAGCGCTTGGGGTTGAAGTAGAGGTTCTCGAGCAGCGTCTGCGCGGCCTCACGCGTGGGGGGCTCGCCCGGACGCAGCTTGCGGTAGATGTCGAGCAGCGCGTCGTCCTGGCCCTGGGTGTGGTCCTTCTCCAGGGTGGCGCGCATGGACTCGTACTCGCCGAACTCCTCGAGGATCTGCTCGGTCGTCCAGCCGAGCGCCTTCAGGAGGACGGTGACCGACTGCTTGCGCTTGCGGTCGATACGGACACCGACCATGTCGCGCTTGTCGATCTCCATCTCCAGCCAGGCACCCCGGGACGGGATGATCTTGGCGGAGAAGATGTCCTTGTCGGACGTCTTGTCGATAGAGGAATCGAAGTAGACACCGGGGGAACGGACCAGCTGCGACACCACGACACGCTCGGTGCCGTTGATGACGAAAGTGCCCTTGTTCGTCATGAGCGGGAAGTCGCCCATGAAGACCGTCTGGGACTTGATCTCACCGGTCTCGTTGTTGGTGAACTCGGCGGTGACGAAGAGCGGGGCGGCGTACGTGAAGTCGCGCTCCTTGCACTCGTCGATCGAGTTCTTCGGCGGCTCGAAGCGGTGGTCCCGGAACGTCAGCGACATCGACCCGGAGAAGTCCTCGATCGGGGAGATCTCTTCGAAGATCTCCTCCAGACCGGACTTGGTGGGGACGTCCTGACCGTTCTCCAGAGCCTCCTCGACCCGACTCTGCCAGGCGGTGTTGCCGAGCAGCCAGTCGAAGCTCTCGGTCTGCAGCGCGAGCAGGTTCGGAACCTCGAGAGGCTCCTTGATCTTTGCAAAGGAGATGCGCAGCGGGGCGGTGCTGGCGCCGTTGTTCGTATTCGCGGTCGAGGCAGTGCGCGAGGCGGCCAAGAGGGGGTCCTTCCGAGGGCTCGGACTCACTACGCGCGTACCGGTCCCTCTCCCACACACAGCGATGGAAACCCCAGGTCAAGGGTGCTTCGGTCGACTGTGCTCGAGTGAGGGCAGACCCCTGGTGACGGGCAGGGGACAGCTAACAGGCAGCGCAAAGGGTCAGTGTAGCCACTTGGCACACTGATGTCCAGCGCGGGTTTTTCGAGACCCTCGTTGTGCTCACCGCTCTTGTCAACGCCCTCGGCATGCTGCCCTCAACGCACGTTGATACTGCCCTCTTCGCCGTCGATCCATGCCTCGGATTCGGATCCTTGTGACGACGCGTCCTGAGAATTGCGCGCTGCGTGCGGTTCGTCAAGAGCCCCCAGCCGGAACGGCGCCGTCCGGAGACACGACGAAGATCACCATACCCCTCGCCGTCACGAGCGCAAGGCAACCGTGGCCGGCCCTCGGATACGCCGAAGAGCGACCACCCGGATGGATGATCGCTCTTCGGTGCGTTCGCGTTACAGCCCCAGGGGACCGATTTCAGCGCGCGTTCGAGTCCTGGAGGACCCGGAAGGTCTTACTTGACCTCGACGGAGGCACCGGCGCCCTTGAGGGACTCGGCGGCCTTCTCCGCGGCCTCCTTGTTGACCTTCTCGAGGACCGGCTTCGGGGTGCCGTCGACGAGGTCCTTGGCCTCCTTCAGACCCAGGGAGGTCAGCTCACGCACGACCTTGATGACCTGGATCTTCTTGTCGCCGGCGCCGGTGAGGATGACGTCGAACTCGTCCTTCTCCTCAGCGGCCTCGGCCGGGGCGCCGGGGACGGCGGGGCCGGCAACGGCGACCGCGGCGGCGGCGGTGACGTCGAACTTCTCCTCGAAGGCCTTCACGAACTCGGAGAGCTCGATGAGGGTCATCTCCTCGAACTGAGCGAGCAGGTCTTCCTGGCTGAGCTTCGCCATGATGGCGGTCCTTCCACTAAATCGGCGGGTGCCGGATGTACTGGGTGTGGCGGGCGTACGTCGGCCCGCTGAGACCCTCGCCGCGTCAGGCGGCCAGGATCAGAAAGCGAGCCGAGTTACTCGGCACCGCCCTGCTCGTCCTGCTTGGCACGAAGCGCGTCCACGGTGCGGACGAGCTTCGACGGGAGCGCCTGGAAGACCTGAGCAGCCTGAGTCTGCTTGCCCTTGAAGGCACCAGCCAGCTTGGAGAGCAGAACCTCGCGGGACTCGAGGTCCGCAAGCTTCTTGATCTCATCGGCGGACAGCGCCTTGCCGTCAAGGACACCGCCCTTGATGATGAGATTCGGGTTGTCCTTGGCGAAGTCACGGAGACCCTTCGCCGACTCCACCGGGTCACCGGTGACGAAGGCGACGGCCGTCGGACCAGCGAAGAGCTGGTCGTCCAGCGTGATCCCGGCCTCGTTGGCCGCAATCTTGGTCAGCGTGTTCTTCACCACGGCGTACTGGGCGTTCTCACCGAGCGACCGGCGCAGCGTCTTGAGCTGCGCCACGGTGAGACCGCGGTACTCGGTCAGCACGGCGGCGCTGGAGCTGCGGAACTTGTCCGTCAGCTCCGCAACCGCGGCAGCCTTGTCGGGCCTCGCCATAGAGCCTCGGCCTCCTTCCGGGTGATTCGGACCGCGCGGACCCGAAGGAGGACTGGGCAAAACAAACGCCCCGGCGCAGGCGCTCGGGGCGGACTCGACCGGCCGCACACGTGAGAACGCGTGCCCCGGGAGTACTTCCACAATCACCTGCGCGGGTCGCCCACTTTTCAGCGGATCCTTCGGCCACCGCACCTTCGTTCGAGAGCGCGGCAACGACCAGCGGTCTTTGGCTTCTGGAAGAGAGTAAAGGACCGGGGCGCCGTCGAGCAAATCGGGCCCTGCGGGCCACCCCGGTCCTTCGGTCGCGCCGTCGCCGGCGCCGGAATCAGGAGAGGGTGCCGCTGCCGGTGCTGCCCGAGACGGTGCCGCCGGACTTGAGCATGTCCTTGAAGTCCCGGGTGTCGCCGGCCGGGGGCGCCTCCGCGGTGACCTTCACGCCGTAGTCGGTGTAGAAGGTGGTGTTGGTCATGGTGCCGTTGGCCATGGCGGCCTTCTCGGTCTTCTTGACCAGCAGGTTCTGGTCGTTGATCCAGATGTCGACCGTGTCGGTGGTGACGCCCGCCGTGCTGAGCTGCTTCTTCAGGGCCGCCAGCTGGTCCGCGTCCAGGTTGCTGGTGCGGTCCGCGAGGTCGGCGACGTCGACCGTGCCCGAGTAGTGCACGGTGTGGGCGCCGTCGACCTTCTCCTCGCCGACCTTCTTCACGTCACCGGAGGCCAGCAGCATCTTCACCGACTGGTTCGGCGTGGCGGTCTGGATCTGGTCCTTCATGTACGACCCGGAGGCGCCGCCGAGCTTGGCGAGGTCGTCGTAGGAGTACTTCAGCCAGTGCTTGCCGCCGCCCGCCTGCTGGGCGTAGGTGTCGCTCATGTGCGCGTAGTAGGCGTCCGGCAGGTAGCGGGCCTCCATCGACGCGGAGCCGGCCTTCTTCATCATCTCGGCCAGCTGACCGCCGGTGTAGGTGATGGTGAGGTTGCCCTTGAGGCCGTCGCCCCAGGTGAGGGCGCCGTTGGCCGTCATCGACATGACGTCGCCCATGGACGTGGTCGAGCGCACCTTGGCCGAGTCGGCCTTGTCGGTGGACTTCTCGACGGAGCGCAGCGCGGCGACGGGGCTGACGTGTATCGCGCCTCCGCCTGCCGCCTTGTCGGCGCCCGAGGAGCCGCAGGCGGCCACGCCCGTCAGCGCGGCGACCACCGCGATCGAGAGGCCCATCCGGCGCGCGGTCGTGCTCTTCATCTGCTCCCACCCCTAATGCGAGTCCCGTGCCTGCACCGTAACCCAGGCCACTGACAGTCGTGCGAAAGGTCGCACAAAGAAGGGACGGGCCCCGCCCCTGGAAGGTTCCAGGGAGCGGGGCCCGTCCTCGATGCGCGCGTACCCGACGCGGCTACCGGTGTGAGCCGAGGGCTCAGACGGCGGCCGGGTCCTCCTCGACGAGGAGGTTGCGGGTGCGGTTCGGGTCGACCGGGATGCCGGGGCCCATCGTGGTGGTGATGGCGGCCTTCTTGATGTAGCGACCCTTGGCGGCGGACGGCTTCAGACGGAGGATCTCCTCCAGCGCGGCGCCGTAGTTCTCCACCAGCTTGTCGTCGTCGAAGGACGCCTTGCCGATGATGAAGTGCAGGTTCGAGTGCTTGTCGACGCGGAACTCGATCTTGCCGCCCTTGATCTCCGTGACGGCCTTGGCCACGTCGGGGGTGACGGTGCCGGTCTTCGGGTTCGGCATCAGACCACGCGGGCCGAGGACGCGGCCGAGGCGGCCGACCTTGCCCATGAGGTCCGGGGTGGCGACGACGGCGTCGAAGTCCAGACGGCCCTTCGCCACCTCGTCGATGAGTTCGTCGGAGCCGACGATGTCGGCGCCCGCGGCCTCCGCGGCCGCAGCACGGTCACCGGTCGCGAAGACCAGGACCCGGGCAGTCTTGCCGGTGCCGTGCGGCAGGTTCACGGTGCCACGGACCATCTGGTCGGCCTTGCGCGGGTCGACACCCAGGCGGAAGGCGACCTCGACGGTGCCGTCGAACTTGGTCGTGGAGGTCTCCTTGGCGAGACGGACGGCCTCGAGCGGGGCGTAGAGCTTCTCCCGGTCGATCTTGGCGTCCGCAGCGCGGAGAGCCTTGCTGCGCTTGCTCACAACTTGCTCCTGTGTGTTCTGAAAGGAGTCGTGGTCTCCGGGCCGAGCAGGCCCTGCCACGTGCGACCGGCTACGGCCGCATGGACTACTGGGGGTGGGGTCAGCCCTCGACCGTGATGCCCATGGAGCGGGCGGTGCCGGCGATGATCTTCGACGCGGCGTCCAGGTCGTTCGCGTTGAGGTCGGGCATCTTGGTCGTGGCGATCTCGCGGACCTGCGCCTCGGTGATCTTGGCGACCTTGGTCTTGTGCGGCTCGCCGGAGCCCTTCTCGACACCCGCGGCCTTGAGGATCATCTTGGCGGCCGGCGGCGTCTTGGTGACGAAGGTGAAGGAGCGGTCCTCGTAGACCGTGATCTCCACCGGGATGACCCAGCCACGCTGCGACTCGGTCGCGGCGTTGTAGGCCTTGCAGAACTCCATGATGTTGACGCCGTGCTGACCGAGCGCGGGGCCGACCGGCGGGGCGGGGTTCGCCGCACCGGCGTTGATCTGGAGCTTGATGAGCCCCGTGACCTTCTTCTTCTTGGGAGGCATAGCTCTCCGGGTCCTTTCGATTCGGGTCCTGCCGACATCCGGGGACCACCCGGACGCAGGCATACCGCACAACGATAACGGGTATAGATGCGCGGCCAAAAACCGTGCAGGTCAGACAGGCTGAAGCAGCCCACCTGACCTGCACGGAAGCAAGAGGTCCAGAAAGAACTAGTTCTTCTGGATCTGGTCGAAGGAGAGCTCGACCGGCGTCTCGCGGCCGAAGATCTCCACCAGGCCCTTGACCTTCTTCGAGTCGGGGTTGATCTCGTTGATGGTCGCCTGGAGCGTGGCGAACGGGCCGTCGGTGACGGTGACCGAGTCGCCGACCTCGAAGTCCAGCACCTGGACCTCGACCTTGCGCTGCGGAGCGGGCTTGCCCTCGGCCTCGGCGGCCTCGCGGGCGGCCTTCTCCTCGGCCTCCGGGGCGAGCATCTTGACGATCTCGTCCAGGGTCAGCGGGTACGGGTCGTAGGCGTTGCCGACGAAGCCGGTGACACCCGGGGTGTTGCGGACGACGCCCCAGGACTCGTTGGTGAGGTCCATGCGGACCAGGACGTAACCCGGCAGCTTGTTCTGCTTGATCGTCTTGCGGTCGCCGTTCTTGATCTGGACGACCTCTTCCTGCGGCACCTCGGCCTGGAAGATGTAGTCCTCGACGTTCAGCGAGACGGCGCGCTGCTCGAGGTTGGTCTTCACGCGGTTCTCGTAGCCGGCGTAGGTGTGGATGACGTACCACTCGCCGGGCAGGGTGCGCAGTTCCTCGCGCAGGGCCGCGATGGGGTCGACCGGCTCGGCGGGCTCGACCGGCTCGGCCGGCTCCTCCTCGGCGGCCTCGGCGACGAGGGCTTCCTCGTCGTCCTCGGCGGCTTCGCCGTCCTCGTCCTCGACGTGCAGGGCGGCCTCTTCGGCCGGCTCGCCCGCTTCGGCCTCGGCAGCCTCGAACTCGTCCTGCTCGTCCGCGCCCTCGACGATGTCGAGCTCGTCGTCGACCGTCTCGGCAGCCGGCCCGCCGGGCTCGGTGGCGTCGTCGTTCAGGTTCGGGTCAGACACGATGGCTGCTTCTTCCTGGATACATAGGGGTGGAACATGCGAAAACGGGCGCCGGTACCACGGCGCCCTTCGCTCTTGGCTCAGCCGAAGACGTACTTGGCCGCGTGGTTGAGCCCATAGTCAATCACGGTCACCAGGGCGATCATGATGGCGACGAAGAAGATCACCACGGTGGTGTACGACGTCAGCTGGTTGCGCGTCGGCCAGACGACCTTGCGGAGTTCCGCGATGACCTGGCGGTAGAAGGTGGCCAGACGCTTCAGCGGGCCCTTCTTGGCGCGCTTGCCGCCCTTACGGGCCTTCTTCTTGGCCTCGGGCAATTCGTCCTGAGCATCAGGCGTGTCGATGGAGCCCACGGCGTCCGTCATAGTCCTCACCTGATCCCGGGTCGTGGCCGTGCCGCGCCCGGTTTCTGAGCCGCACGGCGGTGCATTGCTGTACGTACATGCGCACACATCCTGGCGGTGTGTGTAGCAGGGCCGGAGGGACTTGAACCCCCAACCGCCGGTTTTGGAGACCGGTGCTCTACCAATTGAGCTACGACCCTTTGTGTGTCCCCCAACGTACCGCATCCGACCGAGTGCTCGGTGTGCACCCATTTCGGCGGTGGCTGCTGAAGGCCAACGAGGTGTGAGTGTACGTGGTCCGCGGCCCGGCGTCGAACAGAAAGCGCCCGTCCGGGGGCCCCTGGCCGAAGATCGTCCAGGCCCGGGGCCGGATTCGAATCCCTGTTCACGCCTCGACCCCTTGCTGTTCAGTCTGTGAAACCCGTGTGCCGGGGGCATTTCCGGTCTGGAACGATGGGCCCCATGAGCGCTGCAACCCCTCCCACCGAGCGCCGGGTCTCCGCCCGAGTCGGCGCGATCTCCGAGTCCGCCACCCTCGCCGTGGACGCCAAGGCCAAGGCCCTCAAGGCCGCCGGGCGTCCGGTGATCGGCTTCGGCGCCGGCGAGCCCGACTTCCCGACCCCGGACTACATCGTCGAGGCGGCCGTCGAGGCCTGCAAGAACCCCAAGTACCACCGCTACACCCCGGCCGGCGGTCTGCCCGAGCTGAAGTCCGCGATCGCCGCCAAGACGCTGCGCGACTCGGGCTGGGAGCCGGACGTCTCCCAGATCCTGGTCACCAACGGCGGCAAGCAGGCCATCTACGAGGCGTTCGCCGCGATCCTCGACCCGGGCGACGAGGTCATCGTCCCGGCGCCGTACTGGACGACGTACCCGGAGTCGATCCGTCTCGCCGGCGGTGTCCCGGTCGAGGTCGTCGCCGACGAGACGACCGGCTACCGCGTCTCCGTCGAGCAGCTGGAGGCGGCGCGCACGGAGAAGACGAAGGTCGTGCTCTTCGTGTCCCCGTCCAACCCGACCGGCGCGGTGTACTCCGAGGCCGAGACCGAGGCGATCGGCCGCTGGGCCCTCGAGCACGGTCTGTGGGTCCTGACCGACGAGATCTACGAGCACCTGGTCTACGGCGACGCGGTCTCCGTGTCCCTGCCGGCGCTGCTGCCCGAGCTGCGCGACAAGTGCATCGTGGTCAACGGCGTGGCGAAGACCTACGCCATGACCGGCTGGCGCGTGGGCTGGGTCATCGGCCCCAAGGACGTGGTCAAGGCCGCGACCAACCTCCAGTCCCACGCCACCTCGAACGTCTCCAACGTGGCCCAGGTGGCCGCCGTGGCCGCCGTCTCCGGCGACCTGACGGCCGTGGCCGAGATGCGCGAGGCCTTCGACCGGCGCCGCAGGACGATCGTCCGGATGCTCAACGAGATCGACGGCGTGCTCTGCCCGGAGCCCGAGGGCGCCTTCTACGCCTACCCGTCGGTGAAGGGCCTGCTCGGCAAGGAGATCCGCGGCAAGCGCCCGCAGGACACGGTCGAGCTGGCCGCGCTGATCCTGGAGGAGGCCGAGGTCGCGGTCGTCCCGGGCGAGGCCTTCGGCACGCCGGGCTACCTGCGGCTGTCGTACGCGCTCGGTGACGAGGACCTCGTCGAGGGCGTGAGCCGGATGCAGAAGCTGCTGGCGGAGGCGCGGGACTAGTTCCCCGGCACCACGCGCGCGTGCGGGCCGTTCCCCCCGGGGGAGCGGCCCGCTCCTGTGTGCGAGCAAGACCACGTACGGGGAAACGGCTACCGGTGTGGCGGGTGCGTACGGCAGGATCCTTGGATGGAGCGTGTACGTGATCTCTCTGAGCTGCCGAAGGCCCATCTGCACCTGCACTTCACCGGCTCGATGCGGCCGGCGACCGTCCTGGAACTCGCCGACAAGTACGGCGTCCGCCTGCCCGACGCCCTGACGGAAGCACTGACCAGCGGCGAACCGCCGAAGCTGCGGGCCACGGACGAGCGGGGCTGGTTCCGCTTCCAGCGGCTGTACGACGCGGCACGCTCCTGCCTGCGCGAGCCGGAGGACATCCGGCGGCTGGTGCGGGAGGCCGCCGAGGAGGACGTGCGGGACGGCTCGGGCTGGCTGGAGATCCAGGTGGACCCGACGTCGTACGCGCCGCGGCTGGGCGGGCTGATCCCGGCCCTGGAGATCATCCTGGACGCGGTGGAGACGACGTCCCGGGAGACCGGCCTCGGGATGCGCGTCCTGGTGGCCGCGAACCGTATGAAGCACCCGCTGGACGCCCGCACCCTGGCCCGGCTCGCGGTGCGCTACGCGGACCGCGGTGTGGTCGGCTTCGGGCTCTCCAACGACGAGCGGCGCGGCATGGCCCGGGACTTCGACCGGGCCTTCCACATCGCGCGCGAGGGCGGTCTGCTGTCGGCCCCGCACGGCGGCGAGCTGACCGGCCCGGCCTCGGTCCGGGACTGCCTGGACGACCTGCACGCCTCCCGGATCGGGCACGGTGTGCGCGCGGCGGAGGACCCGCGGCTGCTGAAGCGGCTGGCCGACCGTGGCGTGACCTGCGAGGTGTGCCCGGCCTCGAACGTGGCGCTCGGGGTGTACGAGAAGCCGGAGGACGTCCCGCTGCGCACCCTCTTCGAGGCGGGCGTGCCGATGGCCCTGGGCGCCGACGATCCGCTGCTGTTCGGCTCCCGGCTGGCCGCGCAGTACGAGATCGCCCGCCACTCCCACGGTTTCTCGGACGCCGAGCTCGCGGAGCTGGCACGGCAGTCGGTGCGGGCTTCGGCGGCCCCGGCGGACGTCAGGGCGCGGCTGCTGGCCGGCGTGGACGACTGGCTGGCGCGCCCGGCCGCCTGAAGTGGGGCGTGGGTGTGGCCCACTGAGCCCCGGCCGGTACGGCTAGAGGCTCACGCCGACCGTCACCGGCTCGTTGACGAGGGTGACGCCGAAGGCCTCGCGGACCCCGGCGACCACCTCGCGCGCCAGGACCAGCAGGTCCTCGGTGGTGGCGCCGCCCCGGTTGGTGAGGGCGAGGGTGTGCTTGGTGGAGATACGGGCACGGCCGGTGCCGTAGCCCTTGGGGAAGCCGGCCTTGTCGATCAGCCAGGCCGCGGAGGTCTTGGTGCGGCCCTCCCCCGCGGGGTAGGCGGGCGGTTCGACGCCGTCGCCCATGCGCTCGCGCACGCGCGCGTGGAACGCGGCGAACTGCTCGTCGGTGAGGATCGGGTTGGTGAAGAAGGACCCGGCCGACCAGGTGTCGTTGTCCTCGGGGTCGAGGACCATCCCCTTGCCGGCGCGCAGCTTCAGGACGGTCTCCCGGGCGTCGGCCAGCGGCACCCGGTCACCGGGCTCCACCCCGAGCGCACGGGCCGCCTCCGCGTACTTGACGGGTGCCGAGAGACCGCCCGCGTCCTCCAGCTCGAAGCGGACGCGCAGGACGACGTAACGCTCGGGGTCGGCCTTGAAACGGCTGTGCCGGTACGAGAAGACGCACTCCTCGTTCGTCAGGGTCACGGTCTCGCCGGCCCGCCGGTCGTAGGCGATCACCTCGGTGATGGTCGCGGAGACCTCCTGGCCGTACGCGCCGACGTTCTGGATCGGCGTGGCGCCCGCGGAACCCGGGATGCCGGCGAGGCACTCGATGCCGGCGAGGCCGGCCTCGACCGTGCGGGCGACGGCGTCCGTCCACACCTCGCCCGCCGCCAGTTCCAGCGTGGTGCCGCGCAGTTCGACACCGCGCGTGGCGATGCGCAGGGCGGTGCCGTCGAAGCCCTTGTCGCCGATGACCAGGTTCGATCCGCCGCCGACGATCAGCAGCGGGGTGCCGCTGTCGTCGGCCTCGCGGACGGCGGCGATCACCTCGGCGTCGGTGCCGGCGGTGACCAGCCGTGTGGCGGGGCCGCCCAGCCGGAAGGTGGTCAGCGGGGCGAGGGGGGCGTCGTGGAGTACCTGCACGGCCCCAAGACTACGAGACGCCCCGCCCGGAGCCGGCGTCCCGGTGCGCCCGTGCCGGGGAGCCTGTGCTGGAGCGCCCGTGCCCGAGGCGCGCGCGGCTCGGCGGTGGCTCCCGGCCCCGCCCCCACACATGGCCGCACGCGCGCGTGGCCGCCTTGCAGGGGGCCACGCGCGCGTGCGGGGTGTTTCCGCCCAGGAGCCGGGGCGGGCCGGTGTCACCTCTGCAGCCTCCGGGCCACCTCCTCCCAGCCGATCGGCAGCCGGTCGGCGGAGGTCTGCCAGGTGGCGAAGGCGACGTCGCTCATCTGCGAGGACAGGCCTTGGGAGATGGGGCGGTGGGCGCCTGAGCGGGCGAAGGTCTTCAGCGCGCCCTCCGACTCCCAGGCGGACACCGTCCAGAAGACCTTCCGCAGGGGCTGCGCCCTGAGCGAGGCACCGTGGGCGCCGGGTGCGCGGGATATCTGCCGCCACACGGCCGGGGTGCCGGCGAGGAAGCGGAGGGCGCCCCGCAGGGTGCGGGTCTCGAAGCGCGAGGCGAAGACGTGCACCTCGGCGTCGTGCGGCGGGGTGTTCGGCACGGTCCAGGGAAGCGTGGGCATCGCGGGCTCCTTGCGGGGAGGGTTCCGGTTCAGCGGGCGGTGGACTCGAGGACCGGTGCGGGCGCCTGCCCGGCCGGAGGCGCGGCCACCGGTCCGGTCTTCCGGCGGCCCGGGATCATCAGCGCGGCGACCCCGGCGAGGGCGACCACGGTGGCTCCGGTGACCAGGGCGGGCCGCATTCCGTCCACGAAGCTCTGCGCGGACTCGTAACCGCCCTGCGCCGAGAAGATCGACGACATGACCGCGATGCCGAGCGCGCCGCCCACCTCGCGCAGCGCGTTGTTCGCGCCGGAGGCGATGCCCTGCTCCTGCGGCCGGACGCTGGACATCACGAGGTTGGCGGCCGGCGCGAAGTACAGGGCCATGCCGACACCACTCATGATCAACGCGGGCAGCTGGGCGGCGTAGGAGGCGTCGGCGGTGGCCACGCACGCCATCCAGCCGAGCCCGGCGGCCTGCAGGAACAGGCCCGCGGCGACGACCGGCCGGCCGCCGATGCGGTCCGACATGATCCCGGCGACCGGCGCGCCGAGCATCGGCATGCCCGTCCACGGCAGCATCCGCAGGCCTGCCTCGGTGGGCGAGGAGCCGAGGACGCCCTGCATGTACTGGCTGAGCAGGAAGATCGAGCCGAACATCCCGACGAACATCAGCAGGCTCGCCGCGTTGATCCCGGAGAACGCCCGGGAGCGGAACAGTCGCATCGGCAGCATCGGGTTCGCCGCGCGCGAGCTGTAGAGGACGAAGCCCACCAGCAGTGCTCCGCCCGCGAACAGCGCGGTCAGCACCACCGGGTCGGTCCAGCCGTCGGCGGGGCCGCGGACCAGGCCGTACACGATCCCGACGAGTCCGCCGCTGGCGAGGAGCGTGCCGGGGACGTCGAGCGGGGCGCCCGCGCCGTGGGACTCGGCGAGCCGCAGCCGGGCGAGCGGCAGCGCGGCCAGGCCGAGCGGCACGTTCAGCCAGAAGACCCAGTGCCAGGAGACGTGTTCGGTGAGGGTGCCGCCGATGAGCGGCCCCGAGGCGACGGCGAGCCCGTTGACGGCTCCCCAGATGCCGTAGGCGGTTCCGCGCCTGGCGGCGGGCACGGCCGCGGTCAGCAGGGTCAGTGTGAGCGGCATCATGACGGCGGCGCCCACACCCTGGACCGCGCGGGCGGCGATCAGGGAGCCGATGCCGGGGGCCATGGCCGCGGCGGCGGAGGCCCCGGTGAAGACGGCGAGTCCGGCGATGAACATCCGCCGGCGTCCGAAGCGGTCGCCGAGCGCGGCGCCGAACATCAGCAGCACGGCGAAGGTGAGCGTGTAGGCGCTCACGGTCCATTCGAGGTCGTCCAGCGCGCCGCCGAGGTCCTCGCGGATGGAGGGAAGTGCGGTGGTGACGACGAGGTTGTCGAGGGCTGCCATGAACCCGGCGACGCTGGTGATGACGAGGGCCCACACGGCGCCCCCGCGCCGAGCGCCGGCCGGCGTGTTCTGCTCTGACATCTCTCCCCCAGAGGGCTTGGTTAGTTATTGATGACTAACTTTCGCGGCCATGAAGAGACGACCCCGCCCCCTCCGCCCGCCTGCGTCACTTCTCCAGGCGGCCCTTGTCGTGGGCCGACGGGTAGAGCCCCTCCCACACCCGGTGCTCGGGCGGGAAGCCCATGCCCACCAGACAGTTGATGAGCATGCCGTACGCGAGGAAGTCGGTCGTCTCGTCGATGTCCGCGCCGAGCGCCAGATGCACGGTGTCCCACAGTCGCATCCAGCCGTTCCGCACGCTCTCACCGAACTCGCGGTCGCCTTCCTGCTCCGCGGCCGCCACGGCGACGTACATCTGCATCTGCATCATCAGCCGCTCGGGCCGCTCGGCGATGACCTCGGTGTACGCGTTCGCCATGGCGTGCAGCGCATCCTCGCCCCGCAGCCCCTCCGACGCCTCCTCGAAGGTCCGGATGGTGTCCTCCACGCAGCGCTCCGCCGCGGCGAGGAAGATCGCCTTCTTGCCGGGGAAGAGGCGGAAGAGGTACGGCTGCGAGACTCCCACCCGCCGGGCGATCGCCTCGGTGGAGGTGCCGTGGTAGCCGCCGCGCGCGAACTCGGCGGTCGCGGCATTGATGACGCTCTCGCGTCGCTCCTCTGCGCTCATCCTGGGCATGCCAGTAAGTTAGTGCCCAATTACTAACTTGGCAAGGGAGCGCCCGCCGGGTACGCGCAAGGGGCGCCCCACCAGGGAGGACGCCCCTCACTCGCTGCCTCACCCATGCGTACGGGGCCGTCAAGCCAGTCGTACGACCGCCCGGGACATGCCCAGGACCTTCTGGCCGGCGCTCATGGCCGTCAGGTCCACCCGTACGGTGTTGTCGTCCAGCTTGGCCGCGACCTTGCCGCTGACCTCGATCAGCGCGCCCTGGTCGTCGTTCGGCACGACGACCGGCTTGGTGAAGCGGACGCCGTACTCCACGACCGCGCCGGGATCGCCGATCCAGTCGGTGACCACCCGGATCGCCTCGGCCATGGTGAACATGCCGTGCGCGATGACGTCCGGGAGGCCGACCTCCTTGGCGAACTTCTCGTTCCAGTGGATGGGGTTGAAGTCCCCGGAGGCGCCCGCGTACTGCACCAGGGCGGCGCGGGTCACGGGGAAGGTCTGCGCCGGCAGCTCGGTGCCGACCTCGACGTCGCCGTAAGCGATCTTCGCCGTCATCAGGTACTCACGCCTCCTCGGCCGCGCGGGCCACGAGCTTGGTCCAGGCGGTCACGACGTGCTCGCCCGCCTCGTCGTGCACCTCGCCGCGGATGTCCAGGATGTCGTTGCCCGCGAGCGACTTGATCGCCTCGATGGTGGAGGTGACCGTGAGCCGGTCGCCGGCCCGGACCGGGCGGCGGTAGGCGAACTTCTGGTCCCCGTGCACCACGCGGCTGTAGTCGAGCCCGAGCTGCGGGTCCTCGACGACCTGTCCGGCGGCGCGGAAGGTGATGGAGAACACGAAGGTCGGCGGGGCGATCACATCGGGATGACCGAACGCCTTGGCGGCCTCCGGGTCCGTGTACACCGGGTTGGTCTCCGCGACCGCCTCGGCGAACTCGCGGATCTTCTCCCGGCCCACCTCGTAGGGCGCGGTGGGCGGGTAGGTCCGTCCCACGAAGGACTGGTCGAGCGCCATGGCCCGGTACCTCCTGATGTCTGCTGTGGTGGCCCCAAATTAACCGGAGACCGGTCACGGAACGTAGGCGGGGCGACGGGGGCGGATGATCACCGGACCGACGGGCGCGTGGCCCGGCGGCGCGGTGGACCGCGTGACCGGTGACCGGCCGAGCAGGAACATCACCGGCACGCGAAAACGCCGTGAGGCCGCCCCCTCGGAAGGGGACGGCCTCACGGACGAGCCTATTTATCGCGTTTCGCGATGCGCGGTGTGCGCATTGCAACGCGGGCAGTGCTTCTTCATCTCAAGACGATCCGGGTTGTTACGCCGGTTCTTCTTGGTGATGTAGTTCCGCTCCTTGCACTCCACGCAGGCCAGCGTGATCTTCGGGCGGACGTCGGTGGCAGCCACGTGAGTGCTCCTAAGACGAACGGATGGACTAATTCAACGCAAGAAAGAGTAGCCGATCGAAGGACCGACCCCGCAATCGGCTACTGTCAGTAGCGGTGACCGGACTTGAACCGGTGACACAGCGATTATGAGCCGCTTGCTCTACCGACTGAGCTACACCGCTGCGATGCGATCGGACCCCGCCTCTCGACGGGAACCTCTCACACCAGAGCCCCAAAACGGAATCGAACCGTTGACCTTCTCCTTACCATGGAGACGCTCTGCCGACTGAGCTATTGGGGCGAGCGATGAAGACATTACACGGTCCGCCGCCGTTCACCCAAATCCGTATCCGGCCGCCCTCCGCAACGCCCTCCCCGGCCCCCTCCGCAGGCTCCTGAGCCCCAGGAACGGCACCGGCGCGGGGCTGCTGACGGTCGGACAGGCGCACCGCGCGCGTGGATCAGGCCGTGCCCCGCACGCGTGCGTACGGGGCCCGGAGCCGGGCCTCCGAGCCGGTCGCCCGGTACGCCCTCGCGGTCGCCGCGGGCCGCGAACGGTGCGGGCCACGCGCGTGGGCGACACATGTACTTCCATGGGTGGACCACGCCGGTACGACTATTGCGCTCCTGCGCGACCCGCGCGGCTCGCCACCCTAGGCTCGACTCACTCTGCGTGATCTTGGGCCGTCCCCGCGCGTCCCTGCTTCGACGTCCGTCACGCCGGCCCGCCCCGAGCCCCCGGCCCCGACCCTGTGGAGCGCGATGCCCGACAGTCAGCCGCAGCCCCACCAGCCGCCGAACCCGTCGGGGTCCTCGGGGCCGTCCGACCCGGCCGTCCTGCTGCTGTGCGGGGCGCGGCTCACCGACGGCAGGACCGTGGACGTACGGCTGTGCGACGGGCGCATCGAGGCGGTGGGCACGGCCGGCAGTCTGGCGCCGGGGCCGGCCCGGAAGCTCGCCACACGCGTGGACCTGAGCGGTTACCTGCTCCTGCCGGCACCGGCCGAACCGCACGCCCACAGCGACACCGCCCTGACCGCGGAGCACCCGGGACCGGTGTCGTACGCCCCGGAGGACGTCCAGCGCCGGGCCACGGAGTCGGCCCTGCTCCAGCTCGGGCACGGCGCGACGGCGGTACGCGCGCACGTGCGCGTGGGCGACGTCCAGGGGCTCGGCGCGCTCGGGGCCGTCCTGCAGGCCCGGCGGTCGCTGCGCGGGCTGGGCGAACTGACCACGGTGGCGATGCCCCGGCTGCTGACCGGGGTGGCGGGGGCCGACGGGCTCGCGATGCTGCGGGACGCGGTGAAGATGGGCGCCTCCGTGGTGGGCGGCTGCCCGGACCTGGACCCGGACCCCACGGGCTACGTGGAGGCCGTCCTGGAGGTGGCGTCCGAACACGGCTGCCCGGTCGACCTGCACACGGACGCCGCCGACGCCGCCCGGCTGTCCCGGCTCGCGGTCATGGCGGGCGGCCTGCGCCCCGGCGTGACGATCGGACCGTGCGCCGGTCTCGCGCGCCTGCCGTCCGACATGGCCTCCCGTGTCGCGGACCAGCTCGCCGCGGCCGGGGTGACGGTGGTGTGCCTGCCGCAGGGCGGCTGCGGCGGCGCCGGACGGGAGGGCACGGCCCCGGTACGGCTGCTGCGCGCGGCCGGGGTGCGCGTGGCGGCCGGGAGCGGCGCCCTGCGCGACGTCTCCAACCCCGTCGGCCGCGGTGATCCGCTGGAGGCGGCCTACCTCCTCGCCTCCGCCCACGACCTGCGCCCGGAGGACGCCTACGGCGCCGTGAGCGCCTGCGCCCGCGCCGCCATGGGCCTGCCGGACGTGCGCGTGGAGGCGGGCTTCCCGGCCGAGCTCCTGGCCGTACGCGGTGATCACCTGGCCGGGGCGCTCTCACTGGCGTACAGCCGGATCGTGGTGCACCGGGGCCGCGTGGTGGCACGCACCAGCGCGGTCCGCGAGTACTGCAACTCGGCGGCGGCAGCGGAGCTGGGGCTCCCCCGCCAGGGGCGCGGAGAGCTGTCGTAGGGGCGGGGAGAGCTGTCGCCGGGCGGAGAGAGCCGCCGCGGGGGCGGGGAGAGCCGTCGCGGGGGCGGGGAGAGCCGTCGCGGGGGGGCGCGGAGAGCTGCCGTAGGGCCGCGGAGAGCCGTCGCAGGGGCGCGCGGTGGTCGCCGTGCCCCGGGGACGCGGCCACGCGCGCGGGGCGCGAGGTGGCGGGCGGCGCGGGACACGCGTCGGCGGTCGCGGTCGGCGGGGGGTCCCGGGAGCGCCTGTGAGCTGGGCGGTCGTGAGCGGGCGGCGGTCAACCCGTGCGGCGCATGCGGCCCTTCGGGCGTACGGTCGGATTCATGCGCATTGTCATCGCTGGTGGTCATGGTCAGATCGCGCTGCGGCTGGAGCGTCTGCTCTCCGCGCGCGGGGACGAGGTGGCGGGCATCATCCGCAGGGCCGAGCAGGGCGACGCCCTGCGGGAGGCCGGTGCCGAACCGGTGCTGCTCGACCTGGAGTCCGCCTCGGTGGAGGAGGTCGCGGCGCACCTCCAGGGCGCGGACGCGGCGGTGTTCGCGGCCGGCGCGGGGCCGGGCAGCGGCACGGAGCGCAAGGAGACGGTGGACAAGGGCGCGGCGATGCTGTTCGCGGACGCGGCCGTCCGCGCGCGCGTGCGCCGCTTCGTGGTGGTGTCGTCGATGGGTGCCGATCCGGCGCACCAGGGCGACGAGGTATTCGACGTGTACCTGCGCGCCAAGGGTGAGGCCGACGCGTACGCCCGCCGGCAGGAGGGGCTGGACTGGACGATCCTGCGTCCCGGCGCGCTGACGAACGACGCGGGCACCGGGCTGGTCCGGCTGGAGGCGCACACCGGACGCGGTCCGGTTCCGCGGGACGACGTTGCGGCCGTCCTCGCGGAGCTGGTGGACACGTCGGCGACGGCCGGTCTGACGCTGGAGCTGATCGGCGGCTCGACGCCGGTGTCGGTCGCGGTGAAGTCGGTGGCCGGAAACTGACTGCCGGCGTGGTTCACGCACCGTCACGGACCGTCTTCCGCCGGGCGGAACGAGGGGCGGCCGCCCGGACTTCGGACCAGCAGGTTCAGCAGGTTCAGCAGGTTCAGCATGACCAGCGGGTCCAGCAGGACCGACAGGACGCCACCGGGGCGTCAGAACAGCGGCAGCTGCCCGGGGAAGTCCGGCACGACGTACCCGTCCAACGACGGCTGCACCCCGTCGAGTTGCGCCTGCCGCCGGGACCCGGTGCAGGAGACGAGGTCTCCGTTCCCGCGCGCTCCGGGCGGGTCGTGGCGCGCGAAGCGGCCCGCGACGACGGCGATTTCACGGCGGCACACGGGACAGGTTCTGCGTCGGGAGGACATGCCGCCAGTGTGCCCGGGGCGGGGCCGCGGTGACAGCGCCGTCAGGTCCGCGTCTCGGCCTCCCACCGGTCGGGGCCCACGCCGCGCCAGTCGATCAGCGGCGAGTCGGCCACCTCTTCCGGCTCGATCTCCAGCCCGGCCCGGCGCAGGAACTCCACCAGGTCCCCCACGTTGTGCGCGAGGCCCAGGATCTCGCCGTCGACCCGGACCCGGCGTCCGCCGGTCGGGGACGGCAGGTGCACGATGATGGGGCGCTTCCCGGCCATGGCTCCAGCATCGTCCGGGCCGGCGGGACCCGCACCCGGGCCGGTCATCGGACAGCCCCCGGCAGCGTGGTGCGGAAGGGCAGCCGGTCGTGCGGGCCGCGCCCGGCGGGGACGCGGCGCGCGGAGCGCGGCACAGCGGGACACCTGGAAGAGCCATTATCGTTCACATGTTCGATTCTAAGGGACTTCCGTGCGGCACAACGCTGTTCCGGCAGCGAGTTCCCCGGGCTGGATTGTCGTCCGGCTCCGATGCGCGAGATCCTGGAACTCCGACCATGGGCGAGCGAGCGAAGCCGGGCCGGCTCCCACTCCCCGTAAGGCACACCACCTGGGCTGCGGCCCAGAGACGCGCCGGCGGCCGTCGCGTCTCGCGAAGGAGGCCGAGCGATGAACCGTCCGTCGTACCGTGACCGCACAGGCGCGACCTCACCGCCGCGGCTCCCCGGCCGCGCCGGGAACGTACGGAGACTGAGCACCACCGCCGTGGCGGCGATGCTCCTCGCGGGCTGTGCCGCGGGCACCCCCGATGCCGCCCCGCGCTCCAGCGGCCCCGGCCTGTCCCACACCCCGCCCGCCACGACCTCCCACCCGCGTTCGTCCCTCGCCCCGGACCTCGCCACCTCCGCCAGCGCTCCCGCCCCCGCCACGACGTCCGCAGCCGCCGCGTGCACCAACAGCACGAAGCTGGCCGGGTGGTCGAACCGCCGGCTGGCCATGCTAACCATCGCCGTCCCCGTGCCGGAGACCTCGGTGTCCGACGCCACCTCGGAGGTGAGCGCGGGCGCGGGCGGAGTGCTGCTGTTCGGCAACAAGGCGCCGGCCGACCTCGGTTCCCGGCTGTCCACCTTGAAGTCCCATGTGCCGGGCCGCCTCGGCCTGTTGGTGATGACGGACGAGGAGGG
The DNA here is from genome assembly GCF_025642175.1 of Streptomyces albidicamelliae. NCBI lineage: Bacteria > Bacillati > Actinomycetota > Actinomycetes > Kitasatosporales > Streptomycetaceae > Streptomyces > Streptomyces albidicamelliae. The sequence continues at coordinate 3,735,721 of NZ_CP106795.1, forward strand.
CGGCGGCATCCAGCGCATGGCGAACCTCGTCGGATCCCTGCCCTGGGCCGCGTACATGGGCTCGCACTGGACCCCGGCCCAGATCCAGCAGAACGTCGCGAAGGTCGCGAAGAAGATGGCGGCCGCCCAGGTGAACATGGACCTCGCGCCGGTGGTCGACGTGGACGGCAGGAACGTGGCGCCCAGCAAGACCAATCCCGACGGCTGGCGGTCCTTCAGCGGGAACACCGCGGTGGTCTCCAAGGACGGTGTGGCGTACATGAAAGGGCTGCGCGCCGGAGGCGTGATACCCGTCGTGAAGCACTTCCCGGGTCTGGGCGGCTCGACCTACAACTCCGACTTCGGCCCCGCCCGCACCCTGCCCTGGTCCACCCTGCAGAAGGTGGCCATCCCTCCGTTCACAGCGGCCATCAAGGCCGGCGCCCCGGCCATCATGATCTCCAACAACATAGTTCCGGGCCTGAGCACCAGTCCGGCGAGCCTGTCCCCCACCGTCATCGGTACCGAGCTGCGCGGCAAGCTGGGCTTCAAGGGGCTGGTGGTCACCGACTCGCTCAGCGCCAAGGCGATCTCCGCCGCCGGCTTCAGCGTTCCCGGTGCGGCCGTCCAGGCCCTGCGGTCCGGTGCCGACATGGTCTTGTTCGACCTGGGCGGCAACGTCGGCTCCCAGACGTCCTCGATCGCCAAGGCGGTCACCGACGCGGTGGCCGGCGGACGCCTCTCCCGCAGCCGCCTCATCGACGCGGCGGGGCACGTCCTGGCCGTCCGGCACGTGAACCTCTGCCCGTAGACACGAGGTTGCGCCCCGGCCCGGACGACCGGGCCGGCCGCTCCCCGGCCCGGATGGTTGGGCACGGTGGAACGCGGAAACGACGAAAGGGTCCGTGATCAGCATTGCTGCTGTTCACGGACCCTTTCGGTCGTGTGGCGGCGCCAGGATTCGAACCTGGGAAGGCTGAGCCGGCAGATTTACAGTCTGCTCCCTTTGGCCGCTCGGGCACACCGCCGGGGTTGTGCTGCCAACCGAACCCGCTTTCGGCGGTGCTCCGTGGCAACGACGTAAACAATACCCGATACCGAGGGGTGCTCCGCCACCCCATTGATCTCCACCCCCGGGGTCGCGGGGTGGCTAGGCTGGTGCGGATGCGGCCCGGCACGGAGCCGGGCCCGGCGGTCGCCGCCGTGCCCGCCGGCACGCACCCCATCAGCACCCCGATACAAGGAGCCACAGGACATGGCCGACTCCAGTTTCGACATCGTCTCGAAGGTCGAGCGGCAGGAGGTCGACAACGCCCTCAACCAGGCCGCCAAGGAGATCTCGCAGCGCTACGACTTCAAGGGCGTGGGTGCCTCGATCTCGTGGTCCGGTGACAAGATCCTCATGGAGGCGAACTCCGAGGACCGGGTGAACGCTGTCCTCGACGTCTTCCAGTCCAAGCTGATCAAGCGGGGTATCTCGCTGAAGGCGCTGGACGCGGGCGAGCCGCAGCTCTCCGGCAAGGAGTACAAGATCTTCGCGTCGATCGAGGAGGGCATCTCCCAGGAGAACGCGAAGAAGGTGGCGAAGATCATTCGCGACGAGGGCCCCAAGGGCGTGAAGGCCCAGGTCCAGGGCGAGGAGCTGCGGGTCAGCTCCAAGAGCCGCGACGACCTCCAGACCGTGATCTCCCTGCTCAAGGGCAAGGACTTCGACTTCGCGCTGCAGTTCGTGAACTACCGGTAGGACGCGGCGGGAAGCACAGGAAAGGGTGGGCGCCGGTTGGTGCCCACCCTTCTGCTCGCCGCTCCCTGTGAGCGCCGCCGCACGCGCGGCGCGTTCAGTCGCGTGAGTTGCCGAACAGGATGCGGTAGACGATCAGCAGCACCAGGGAGCCGCCGATGGCCGCCGCCCAGGTGGCGCCGTCGTAGAAGTTCTTCGTGACCGGGTGGTCCAGCCAGCGGGCCGAGATCCAGCCGCCTATGAACGCGCCCGCGACGCCGATGAGTGTCGTGCCGATGAAGCCGCCGGGGTCGCGGCCCGGCAGCAGGAGCTTGGCGATGGCTCCGGCCAGCAGTCCCAGAATGATCCAACCGATGATGCTCATGCCGTGAACCTGCCCTTCCGCGCTGTGTCCGCACCGTGCGGGGCCTGAAGTTCCGATGAGGACCCGCTGTCCGTCGCGCGTGTGTTCGTGCCGCGTCGGTGTAGAGGACGTCATGAGGTCACCGACCGGTTGCGCCGCTCAGTAGGGTGCGGCGCATGACACCCTCCGGCACCGCTCTGCGGCGCACCCTGGGGCTGCGGGACGCCGTGGTCGTCGGCCTCGGCTCGATGATCGGGGCCGGTGTCTTCTCGGCCCTCGGGCCGGCCGCGCGCGCGGCCGGTTCCGGGCTGCTCGTGGGGCTGGCCCTCGCCGCGGTGGTGGCCTACTGCAACGCCATGTCCTCGGCGCGTCTCGCGGCCCGGTATCCGGCATCCGGCGGCACGTACGTCTACGGGCGGGAGCGGCTCGGGGCCTTCTGGGGGTACCTCGCCGGCTGGGCGTTCGTGGTCGGCAAGACGGCGTCCTGCGCGGCCATGGCGCTCACGGTGGGCACGTACGCCTGGCCGGGGCAGGCGCATGCGGTGGCGGTCGCCGCCGTGGTGGCCCTGACCGCCGTGAACTACGGCGGCATCCAGAAGTCCGCGTGGCTCACGCGGGTGATCGTGGCCGTCGTCCTGGCCGTACTCGCGGCCGTGGTCGTCGCCTGCCTGTCCTCCGGGCGGGCCGTGGCCGGGCACCTCGGCGTCGGCCTGTCGTCCGGGGCCGGCGGGGTCCTCCAGGCGGCCGGGCTGCTGTTCTTCGCGTTCGCCGGGTACGCGCGGATCGCGACCCTCGGCGAGGAGGTCCGCGATCCGGCGCGCACCATCCCGCGCGCGATCCCGCTGGCCCTGGGGATCGCCCTCGTCGTGTACGCGTGCGTGGCCGTCGCGGTGCTCGGGGTCCTCGGCGCCGGCCCGCTCGGACGGGCGGAGGCGCCGCTGGCCGAGGCGGTGCGGGCGGCCGGGGCGCCCGGCCTCGTGCCCGTGGTGCGGGCGGGGGCGGCGGTGGCCGCGCTGGGCTCGCTGCTCGCGCTGATCCTCGGGGTGTCCCGGACGACGCTCGCCATGGCCCGGGACGGGCATCTGCCGGGCGCGCTGGCCGCCGTGCACCCCCGGTTCGGGGTGCCCCACCGGGCGGAGCTGGCGGTGGGCGCGGTGGTCGCCGTGCTGGCCGCCACGGTGGACGTGCGCGGCGCGATCGGGTTCTCCTCCTTCGGCGTGCTGGCCTACTACGCCGTCGCCAACGCCTCGGCCTGGACGCTGAGTCCGGCGCCGCTGTCCCGTGTGGTGCCGGTGGTCGGCCTGCTGGGCTGCGCCGCTCTGGCGTTCGCGCTGCCCGTCGTCCCGGTGGCCGTGGGGGCGGGCGTGCTCGCCGTGGGCGCGGTGGCCTACGGCGTACGACGGTGGTGGGCGGGCCGGCGCCCCGCGTGACGCGCCGTCAGGACGACGGGGGCGCCGTCAGGGTGACGGGGGGCGTCGCCCAGGCCCGTCTCAGCGGCCCGCGAACGGCTGGTCCGTGGGGACGATCTCGCGGCCGAGCGGCAGCAGGGACACGGGGATCAGCTTGAAGTTGGCGATGCCGAACGGGATGCCGATGATCGTCACGCACAGGGCGATACCGGTGACGATGTGGGCGAGCGCCAGCCACCAGCCGGCCAGGATCAGCCACAGGACGTTGCCGAGGCACGACGGGGCGCCCGCGTCGTGGCGCTCCACCGTGGTGTACCCGAAGGGCCACAGGGCGTAGACGCCGATGCGGAAGGCGGCGATGCCGAACGGGATGCCGATGATCGTGATGCACAGCAGCAGGCCGGCCAGCAGATAGCCGAGGAACAGCCAGAAGCCGCTCAGGACGAGCCAGATGACGTTCAGGATGATCTTCACGAGCGACCTGCCATCTTCTCGAGCCGGGCGATGCGCTCCGCCATCGGCGGGTGGGTGGAGAACATCTTGGACAGTCCCTGACCGGGACGGAAGGGGTTCGCGATCATCATGTGGCTCGCGGTCTCGATCTTGGGCTCGGGCGGCAGCGGGAGGGCCTGGGTGCCGGCCTCCAGCTTGCGCAGCGCGCCGGCGAGGGCGAGCGGGTCGCCGGTGAGCTGGGCACCCGAGGCGTCCGCCTCGTACTCCCGGGAGCGGCTGATGGCCAGCTGGATGAGGCTGGCGGCGAGCGGGCCGAGGATCATGATCAGCAGCGTGCCGAGCAGGCCGGGGCCGTCGTCGTCGTCCGAGCGGCCCACCGGGATGAGCCAGGCGAAGTTCACCAGGAACATGATCACCGAGGCCAGGGCGCCGGCGACCGAGGAGATGAGGATGTCGCGGTTGTAGACGTGGCTCAGCTCGTGGCCGATGACGCCGCGCAGCTCACGCTCGTCCAGGAGGCGCAGGATGCCCTCCGTGCAGCACACGGCCGCGTTGCGCGGGTTGCGGCCGGTCGCGAAGGCGTTGGGGGCCTCGGTCGGGGAGATGTAGAGGCGCGGCATGGGCTGGCGTGCCTGGGTGGAGAGCTCGCGCACCATGCGGTACAGCGCCGGCGCCTCGAACTCGCTGACCGGGCGGGCGCGCATCGCGCGCAGCGCCAGCTTGTCGCTGTTCCAGTACGCGTACGCGTTCGTGCCCAGGGCGACGAGGACCGCGACGATCAGTCCGGCACGGCCGAAGAAGCTGCCGATGACGATGATGAGTGCGGACAGTCCGCCGAGGAGTACGGCGGTCCTGAGCCCGTTGTGCCGGCGGTGCACGGTGCGCCCTCCAAGTCGTGCAGCTGGGGAACACTTTGGGTCCAGTGGACCCTCCCGTCTGTGACAACGCCAGGCGACGGGCACGAGTTCCCCGGTGTGTGCGGCGGCACGGTTCGGCCGTACGGGTGACGTGCGGGTTCGGCCTCACGCGCGCGTGGGGGCACGGGTGCCCCACGCGCGCGTGGCGACTCCTCAGAACAGGCCGGTGGCCGCGAACCGGAGGACCAGCTGGGGCGCTCCGGACAGGGCGACGCCGAGCACTCCGGTGAGGGCGAGAGCGGCCGTCAGGGGGGCGGGGACGCGGTGCCGGGCGGTCTCGCCCTCGGGTGCCCGGAACAGCAGGGCGGTCCACTGGAGGTAGTAGAAGAGCGCGATGACCACGTTGACGGCCATGACGACGGCGAGCCAGCCGAGGCCCGCGTCGACGGCCGACGAGAACACCGTGACCTTGGCGAACAGGCCGATGACGCCCGGCGGCAGCCCGGCCAGGCACAGCAGGAAGAAGGCCAGCAGCAGCGCGGTGAGCGGGTTGGCGGCGTACAGGCCGCGGTAGTCCGCGATCCGGTTCAGGGGGCGGCCGCGGCCCACCAGCGCGGCGACGGCGAAGGCACCGAGGTTCACGGCCGCGTACATCAGGGCGTACGCCACCGTCGAGCCGATCGCCCGCCGGGGGTCATCGGCGTACCCGGCGGCGGCGATCGGCACCAGCAGGTACCCGGCCTGGCCGACGGAGGACCAGGCGAGCAGCCGTACGGCGCTGTACGCGCGCGTGGCCTGCTGCCGCAGGGCGCCGACGTTGCCGACGGTCATGGTGAGGGCGGCCAGGACGGCGAGCGCGGGCCCCCAGACGTCGGCGTACGACGGGAACGCGATCACGGTGACCAGGATCAGGCCGGAGAAGCCGACGGCCTTGCCGACGACCGACAGGTAGGCGGCCACGGGCAGCGGGGCGCCGACATAGGTGTCGGGCACCCAGAAGTGGAAGGGGACGGCGGCCGTCTTGAAGGCGAAGCCGATGAGGGTGAGGACGACACCGGTCTGGGTGAGGACGTGCAGCTGCCCGTCGACGTGTGGCAGGCGCTCGGCGACCTGGGTGAGGTAGAGGGTGCCGGTGGCGCCGTAGACGAAGCTGATGCCCATCAGGCTGACCGCGGTGGCGGTGACCGAGGACAGGAAGAACTTCAGGGCGGCCTCGGAGGACCGTTTGTCGCCGTGCCGGATGCCGACCAGGGCGAAGGCCGGCAGGGAGGCGACCTCCAGGGCGACGACCAGCGTGGCGAGGTCCCGGGAGGCGGGCAGCAGCGCGGCGCCGGCGGCGGAGGACAGCAGCAGGAACCAGAACTCGCCGGGCGGGACGCGCCGCCGGTCGTCGTCGAGGTTGGTGACGGACAGCAGGGCGGCGAGCAGCGCGCCGCCGAGGACCAGGAACTGGATGGCGAGGGTGAAGCCGTCCGCGGTGTAGCTGCACGCGCCCGCCCGGCCGGCCACGCAGAAGGTGCTGCGGTCTCCGTCCAGGAGGGGCAGGAGCATCAGGGCGGCCGCGGCCAGCCCGGCGACCGAGACCCAGCCGAGGACGGCCTTGCGGGGCTCGGGCAGGAACAGGTCGGCGACGAGGACGACGAGCGCCACGACGGCGGTGATCGTCGGCGGGGCGATCGCCAGCCAGTCGACGGACTGGACCGTCGACTCGGCAAGCGGCTGGGCGCTCATCGGGTGCCTCCTGCGAGGAGCTGCTGCACGGCCGGGTCGGTCAGGCCGAGCAGGGCCTTCGGCCACAGTCCGGCGAGGACGGTGAGGGCGACGAGCGGGGTCCAGGCGGCGAACTCGTACCCGTGCACGTCGGCGAGTCTCGGGACCTCCCGCTCGGCTCCGCCCATGCACACGCGGCGGACCACGATCAGCATGTACGCGGCCGTCAGCAGGGTGCCGAACGCCCCGATCGCCATGAAGGTGAGGAACGCGGGCCGGCTGAGACCGGCGCCGGGTTCGAACGCGCCGAACAGCGACAGCATCTCGCCCCAGAAGCCGGCGAGCCCGGGCAGCCCGAGCGAGGCGACCGCGGCGAACGCGAGCAGCCCGCCGAGGCGCGGGGCCCTGCCGTAGAGCGCGGCACCCGTCTGTTCGGCCAGGGTGTCGAGGTCGGTGCTGCCGGTGCGGTCCTTGAGGGCGCCGACCAGGAAGAAGAGCAGGCCGGTGATCAGGCCGTGCGCGATGTTGGCGAACAGGGCGCCGTTCACGCCGGTCGGGGTCATGGTCGCGATGCCCAGCAGGACGAAGCCCATGTGGCCGACGGAGGAGTAGGCGATCAGCCGCTTGAGGTCGCCCTTGGCGCCCTGTTTGGCCAGGGCCAGGCAGGCCAGGGACCCGTAGATGATCCCGACGACGGCGAACGCGGCGAGATAGGGCGCGAAGGTGTGGAAGCCGTGCGGCGCCACCGGCAGCAGGATGCGGACGAACCCGTACGTGCCCATCTTGAGCAGGACACCGGCCAGCAGGACCGAGCCGACGGTCGGGGCGGCGGTGTGCGCGTCGGGCAGCCAGCTGTGCAACGGCCACATCGGGGTCTTGACCGCGAGCCCGATGCCGATCGCCAGAACCGCGACGACCTGCACGGAGGCGGTCAGCGACCGGCCGTTGTCAGTGGCGAGTGCCACCATGTCGAATGTGCCCGCCTTGATCCCGATCAGGAGCAGGCCGAGCAGCATGACGACGGAGCCGAGCAGCGTGAACAGGATGAACTTCCACGCGGCCCGGGTCCGGCCCTCGCCGCCCCAGCGGGCGATGAGGAAGTACATCGGGATGAGCACCGTCTCGAACGCCAGGAAGAACAGCAGCAGGTCGAGGACGGCGAAGGTCGCGAGGGTGCCGGACTCGAGAAGGAGCAGCAGTGCGACGAACGCCTTCGGGGACGGGCCCGACGGCGGCTTGAAGTACGAGTAGAGCGCGCAGAGGAAGGTCAGCAGCGCGGTCAGCACCACAAGGGGGAGGGAGATGCCGTCGATGCCGAGGTGGATGCGCACGTCGAGTGCGGGGATCCAGCTGATGTCGGTCGTGGCCTGCATCTTCGACGGCTGGTCGTGGTCGAAGCCGAGCGCGAGGACGATCGCGGCGACGAGGATCACGCCGGTCACGGTGACGCCGTGCCGCAGCACGGCCTGCTCGGGCGACTTCCCCTTCAGCCCGGGCGGGGCCGGCAGGAGGGCGGCGACGGCGCCGAGGAGCGGGCCGACGACGACGAACGCCAGAAGGAACTGCATCACGGACTCGTTGATATCGATCACGCCTGCTCACGCTCCCGTGGCGACGAGGACGACGGCCACCGCCAGGACGACGGTGCCGGCGAGCAGCGCGCTCACATAGGTCTGCACATTGCCGGTCTGCGCACGCCGTACGGCGGCCCCGAGCAGCCGGGGCAGGGCGGCCGCGGCGCGTACGTAGGTGTCGACGACCTCGCGGTCGAGGAACCGGACGAGACTCGCACCGGCCTGGACCGGGCGGACGAACAGTGCCGAGTACACCGCGTCCAGGTGGAAGCCGGCGGCCGCTGGCCGGCGCAGCGGGCCGAGCAGCAGTCGTGCCGGGTCCGCCAGGTCGGGTGCGTAGGCGATGTCGCCGTAGGCCGGTTCGTGGGTGGCGATGGCCTCGGCCTCGACCAGTCCGGCGTCGGCCTCGGGGTGGGCGGCGACCGCGCCGAGCGGGGCGCGGGCGGCGAGCGCGGTGGTCCGCTGCCAGGCGCCGTAGGTGAGCAGTCCGCCGACGACGGCGAGGCCCGTGCCGAAGATCGAGGTGAGGAGGGTCGGGGTCAGGTCGCGGCCGTCGAACCAGCCGGGCAGCGAGCGGTAGGCGAGCCCGCCGAAGGCCAGGGAGGGGACGGTGAGGACCCAGAGCACGACGGTCATCGTCAGCGGCTGACGGCCGTGGTCGGGTGCCTCGGCGCCCTTGCCGCGGAACGCCAGCAGCCACAGCCGGGTGGCGTAGGCGGCGGTGAGCAGGGCGGCCACCAGGCCGGCGACGAGGACGATCCAGCCGGCGGCACCGGGCACGCGCGCGGCGTGGCCGCCGGCGGCGTGCTCCGCGGCGCCGAGGACGGACTCCTTGGAGAAGAAGCCGCTGAACGGCGGGATCGCGGCGAGCGCGAGCAGCGCCACGGTCATCGTCCAGAAGGCGTCCGGGACGCGGTCGCGCAGGCCGTGCATGCGGGACATGGCGGCCAGCGAGTTGGTGCCGGCGGCGTGGATGATCACGCCGGCCGCGAGGAACAGCAGGGCCTTGAAGGCGCCGTGGGACAGGAGGTGGAAGACGGCGGCGCCGCGGTCGCCGACGGCGAGGGCGCCGGTCATGTAGCCGAGCTGGCCGATCGTCGAGTAGGCGAGGACGCGCTTGATGTCGTCCTGGGCGAGCGCGGCGAGACCGGACCCGGCCATCGTGACGGCGGCCATGACGGCGAGGACCACCATCGCGGCCGAGGAGGCCTCGAAGACGGGGAGGAGACGGGCGACGAAGTAGACACCGGCGGCGACCATCGTGGCGGCGTGGATGAGCGCCGAGACGGGGGTCGGACCGGCCATCGCGTCCGGCAGCCAGGTGTGCAGCGGGAACTGCGCCGACTTGCCCGCCACGCCCGCGAGGAGCAGCAGCGCGATCACGGTCGGGTGGTCGAGGCCGCCGCTCGCGACGGTGCCGAGGACCCGGGTGATGCGGAAGGACCCGGCGTCGGTGCCGAGGGCGAACAGACCGATGAGGAACGGCACGTCACCGAGCTTGGTGACGAGGAAGGCCTTCAGGGAGGCGGCGCGGGCCTCGGGGGTCTCCCAGTAGTGGCCGACGAGGAAGTAGGAGCAGATGCCCATGACTTCCCAGCCGACCAGCAGCACGATCAGGTCACCGGAGTAGACGACCAGCAGCATCGCGGAGGTGAACAGGGAGACGAGGGCCGCGTACGAGGGGTAGCGCGGGTCGTCGCGCAGGTAGCCCGTCGAGTAGATCTGCACGCAGGTCGCGACGAAGGCGACCAGGACGGCGACGAGCGCGGCGAAGCCGTCGATGTCGAGGGCCAGGTCGATCGGCACGGAGCCGGTGGGGGTCAGCTCGGTGTGGGCCTCGATGGCGGGACCGCCGGCCTGCCGGGCGGCGACCAGCGCGGCCAGCGCGAGCGCCCCGAGGGGCGGCAGCACGGCGAGCGGGCGGACGAAGCCGGGTGCGGTGCGGCCCAGCAGCAGGCCGGCCGCGGCGCCGAGGAACGGCAGGAGGGGGACGAGGACGGCGAGGGTGGTCGTGGTCACGCGGTGGCCTCAGCCTTCTCGGCCGCGGAGGAGCCGGGGCCCGCGATGTCGGGGCCGCCGGTCTCGGGGCCCTCGGCGGTGTCGCGGAGCTTGTCGATGTCGGCGGTGCCGCGGTTGCGGTGGACGGCGAGCACGATCGCCAGGCCGATGCCGATCTCGGCGGCGGCGATGGCGATCGTGAACAGGGTCAGCGCCTGGCCGGAGTGCAGGGTCTCCTTGGCGACGCGGCTGAGCCAGACGTCGAAGGCGACCAGGTTGAGGTTGACGGCGTTGAGCATCAGCTCGACCGACATCAGGACCAGGATCGCGTTGCGGCGGGCGAGGACGCCGTAGAGGCCGGTGCAGAAGAGGAGGGCGGAGAGTACGGCGGGATAGGCGAGGTGCATCAGCGGGCGCCTTCCTTCTCGGCCGGGGTGTCCGCGGTGGCCCCGGGTGCGGCGCTCGCGTCCGCCTTCGCCTTGCGGGACAGGACGATCGCGCCGACCAGGGCCGCGAGCAGCAGGACGGAGAGGGCCTCGAAGGGCAGGACCCAGTTCTGGAAGAGGCTCTGGCCGGTGACGCGGGTGGTGCCGGCGGGCGGTCCGTCCAGGTCGATCCAGGTGGCGCGGAAGGCGTCGACGACCACCCACACCAGGGCTGCCGCGGCGGCGGTCGCGACGGCCAGGGCGGCCCACCGGTTGCCGGAGTCGGCGTCCGGCGAGCGGCCGATGGGGGCCCGGGTGAGCATCAGGCCGAACAGGAGGAGCACGACGACGGAACCGACGTAGATCAGGACCTGCACCCAGGCGATGAACTCGGCCGTGAGCAGCAGGTACTCCACGGCGAGGCCGCCGAGTGCGACCACGAGCCACAGGGCCGCGTGGACCAGCTGCCGGGTGGTGACGGTGATCAGTGCGGCGCCGAGGGTGACGAGGCCGACGAGGAGGAAGGCGATCTCGACGCCGGTCGGGGACAGGAAGCCGGGCGGGGCCGCCGCGAGGCTCACGGCTGCTGCGTGGTTCATGACGCGCCCTCCCCCGGTTCGGCCTGCGCGGCGGCCAGCTTCTCGGCGGTCTTGCGGGCGGCGGCGATCTCCTTGGGCTCCTCCGCGCCGGGGTCCAGGGCGGGCGGAGCCGGGACGGTCCACATCCACTCGCGCAGCTTGTCCCGCTCGTGGGTGAGTTCGCGGATGTCGGTCTCGGCGTACTCGAACTCCGGGGACCAGAACAGCGCGTCGAAAGGACACACCTCGATGCAGATACCGCAGTACATGCACAGGGAGAAGTCGATGGCGAACCGGTCGAGGACGTTCCGGCTGCGCTCACGGCCGCCGGGGGCGGCGGGCGGGACCGTCTCCTTGTGGGAGTCGATGTAGATGCACCAGTCGGGGCACTCACGGGCGCAGAGCATGCAGACCGTGCAGTTCTCCTCGAACAGGCCGATCACCCCGCGGGTGCGGGGCGGGAGTTCGGGCTGGACGTCCGGGTACTGCTCGGTGACCGTCTTCCTGGTCATCGTGCGGAGGGTGACGGCCAGGCCCTTGGCGAGGCCGGAGCCGGGGATCGGGGCCATCTAGGAGATCACCACCTTGACGATGCCGGTGAGGGCGATCTGGGCGAGGGAGAGGGGGACGAGGAGGGTCCAGGAGAGCTTCTGGAGCTGGTCCTCGCGCAGCCGGGGGTAGGTGACGCGGAGCCAGATGACGACGAACGCGAGGGTCGCGGTCTTCAGCAGGGTCCACACCCAGCCCAGGCCGTCGGTGCCCCACGGGCCGTGCCAGCCGCCCAGGAAGAGGACGGTGGTCAGGCCGCACAGGACGACGATGCCCGCGTACTCGGCGAGCAGGAACAGGGCGAAGCGCAGACCGGTGTACTCGGTGTACGCGCCGAAGATGATCTCCGAGTCGGCGACGGGCATGTCGAAGGGCGGGCGCTGGAGTTCGGCGAGTCCGGCGACGAAGAAGACGACCGCGCCGACGAGCTGCCAGGGCACCCACCACCAGTGGAAGCCGTGCAGGATGCCGGGGAGCGAGACGGTGCCCGCGGCCATGGCGACGGAGGCCGCCGCCAGCAGCATCGGGAGTTCGTAGGCGAGCAGCTGGGCGGCCGTGCGCAGGCCGCCGAGCAGGGAGAACTTGTTCGCGCTGGCCCAGCCGGCCATGAGCGAGCCGAGCACGCCGACGCCCATCACCGCGAGCACGAAGAACACGCCCGCGTCGAGGACCTGGCCGACGGCGCCCTCGCTCGGGCCGATCGGGATGGCGAGCAGGACGAGGAGGTAGGGCAGCAGGGCGACGGCGGGCGCGAGCTGGAAGACGCGGCGGTCGGCGCCGGCCGGTACCACGTCCTCCTTCTGCGCGAACTTCACGCCGTCGGCGATGAGCTGGGCCCAGCCGTGGAAGCCGCCCGCGTACATCGGGCCGAGCCGGCCCTGCATGTGCGCCATCACCTTGTGCTCGGTCTGGCCGACGATCAGCGGGAAGGTGAGGAAGACGACGAACACGGTCAGGAGTCGCAGGGCGACGTCCAGCACGTCGTTCACTGCGGGCCTCCTGTGGGGTCGTCAGGGGTGCGGTCTTCTGGAGCGGGGTCCTGCGGGTCGGGGTCCTGCGGGTCGGGGTCGTGGGGGTCCCGCGGCCCGGAGTCCTCGGGGGTGCGCTTGCCGGGCTCGGGGCTTTCGGGGGCCGGGCTTTCGGAGACCGGGCTTTCGGAGACCGGGCTCCCTGAAGCGGGCGCCTCCGGTGCCGGGCTCCCGGAAGCCGGGGCTTCGGGCGCCGGGGTTTCGGCGCGCTCCGCCTTCTTCTCCCCCGGCTGCGGCTCGGGCGCCGGTTCGTCGAACGCCGGGCGGGCGTGGTGCCAGGGGGCGTCCGCGCTGCGCGGCGCGGCGGCCCTGCGGGCGGGAGCCGCGGGGGTACCCGGCTCCGCGGGCCCGGTCGGCCCCGTCTGCTCCGTCTGCTCCGTCTGCTCCGTCTTCGCCGTCTTCTCCGTCGGCGCGGCGGGCCCGGCTTCGGTGCGCTGGGACGTCGAGCCCTCCGAGGCGCTGCGGGCGCGGCGCGGGCGGGACGGTGCCAAAGGCGTGCCCGGCTCGTGCGCCACCGAGGCCTCCGCGGCCGGTCCGGACGCCGCCGCCTGGGTGGCGTCGCCCTCGGCCGCGGCCTCCTTCCGCGTCGCCGCGTCCTCAGCGGATGCGGATACGGCATCCCCGGCAGGTGCCGCGCCCCGGTCGGCGCCGTGTCTCCGCCCGGCACCGCGCTCTCGGCCGGCGTGGCCGACTGGCTCGCCGAGCCCTCGCTCGCACTCCGCGTCCGGCGCGGTCGGGCGGCGGCTCCACCGGCTCGCGCCGCTCCGGCGGCACCGGAGGCCCGAGGGGTCCCGGGCTCGGTGGTTCCCGGGGCTTCGGCCGCGCCGGCCACCGCCCCGGTCTCCTCGGTCTGGCTCGCGGATCCCTGCGCCGCCGTGCGGGCGCGCCGTACCGGACGGTCGCCGGCCGCCGCGCGGGCCGGGCGCTCGCCCGCCGCGCCCGCCGCGCCCGCCGCGCCCGCCGCTCCCCGGGCCGGGCGGGCGGGGGCCGGGGGCAGCTGGCCCTTGAGCGGGCCCCACTCGTTCGGGTCGGGAACGCCCGGGGGCAGCATCTGACGCCGCTTGGGGCCGCCGTGGTCGGACTCGCCCGGCTCCTTCGCCCCGGGCCAGGCCTTGGCGACACGGGCGGCGAGGACGAAGTCCTTGCGGAGCGGGTGGCCCTCGAAGTTCTCGGGGAGCAGCAGGTGCTCCAGGCCCGGGTGGTCGGCGAAGTCGACGCCGAACATCTCGTGGGTCTCGCGCTCGTGCCAGGCGGCGCCCGCGTAGACGCCGACGGCCGAGGGCAGCGCCGGTGCCTCGTGCGGCACGGTCGTGCGGACCAGGAGCCGGCGGACCGGGTCCAGCGCGACGACGTGGGCGGAGACGCGGAATCCGGTGCCGGGCTCGTCGACCGCGCTCAGCCAGTCGAAGTAGGTGCAGGACAGGGTCGTACGGGCCGTGTCCAGGGCGGTGAGCCAGGAGGACGGCGGTACGTCCACGGTGAGGACGCCGTACGACTCCTCGGCCGTGGCGTCCGGGCCGAAGAGTTCCTCCGCGGGGGCGGGCAGCCAGCCGACGGTGCTCATCGGGCGTCCCCCTCGGCGGCCGGGGCCGGGGGCTTCACCAGGCCACTCTGCAGGGCGGCCGCGGACGGCCGGTCGGACCCGGTGCCGTACCGCTCACCCAGCGACTCGCGGGCGATCTTCTCCTGGAGCTTGAGGATGCCCTGGAGCAGCGCCTCGGGGCGCGGCGGGCAGCCGGGGACGTAGACGTCCACCGGGATGATCTGGTCGACGCCCTTGGTGACGGAGTAGGAGTCCCAGTAGGGGCCGCCGCAGTTGGAGCAGGCGCCGAAGGAGATGACGTACTTCGGCTCGGGCATCTGCTCGTACAGGCGCTTGACGGCCGGGGCCATCTTGTCGGTGACCGTGCCGGAGACGATCATCAGGTCGGCCTGGCGGGGCCCCGGGGCGAAGGGGATGACGCCGAGCCGGATGAAGTCGTGCCGGGCCATGGACGCGGCGATGAACTCGATCGCGCAGCAGGCGAGCCCGAAGTTGAAGACCCAGAGCGAGTAGCGGCGGCCCCAGTTCAGGACCACCTTCATCGGCTCGGGTGCGAGGCGTGCCAGAGTGCCGAGCCGCTTGGGCTCGGGCAGCGCGACAGGCTCGGGCAGCGCGACGGGCTCGGGCCCCGGGGGAACGGATGCGGCCGAGGGGTTCACGTCCATGCCAGGACGCCCTTCTTGTATGCGTACAGCAGGCCCACGGCGAGGAAGCCGAGGAAGATGAACATCTCCACGAGGGTCGTCGCGCCGTAACCGGGGGCGGCGAAGACCGTCGCCCAGGGGAACAGGAAGATCGAGTCGACCGCGAAGATCACGTACAGGAACGCGTAGACGTAGTAGCGGACCTGGGTGTGCGCCCAGCCCTCGCCGACGGGGTCGACGCCGCACTCGTAGGTCAGGAGTTTCTCGGGGGTCGGCACGACCGGGCGCAGCAGGCGGCCGGCACCGAAGGCGACCGCGACGAACAGCACACCGACGACGGCGAGCAGTCCCACCACCGCATAGGACCGGAAGTAGCCGGCCGCGACGACGTTCGCCGTGGCGATCGTCGAGTCCCCCAACGTCTCCCGCACGGTCCGCCCCTCGCTCCCTGACCTCGTGACCTTCGTGAACTCTGTGATGCGACATCATTCGAGGATCTGTACGCACGGGAGTCTAGGCCCTGATAAAGAACCGGTAAGCAGCCCGTCACGGCGTGAGACGTGCGCGGGCGCCCCGGCCGGGACCGGGGTGGGGTTTTCCCCAGGCGGCGGAGGGCGGCGTACCGCATGGCGCGAGGGGTGCCGGGCACGGCAGGCTGACCGGTATGACCGCTCCCAGCTCCGCCGCCGGCCGCTTCGGCGGCATCGGCCGGACCGACGGCCCCGACCGGACCGACGGCGCCGACCGGACCGACGGCGCCGACCGTCCTCGTCCGCTCGGGCCGGCCTACGACCCGTACACCTGGAAGGAGATCGCGCATCTCCTGCTGAACCTGCCGGTGGCGGTGTTCGGCTTCGTCTACGCCGTGACGGCGCTGGCCACCGGGGGCGCGCTCACCCTGACGGTGATCGGACTGCCGCTGCTCGCGCTCGCCCTGCTGGGCGCCCGGCAGCTGGGCAAGCTGGAGCGGGCCCGGGCCCGGAAACTGCTCGGGATGCGGGTGGAGGAGCCGACGCCGCTGCCGCTCGCCCGGAGCGGGGGCCCCGTGCCACGGCTGTGGATGGCGCTGAAGGACCCGGTGGGCTGGCGGACGCTGCTGTACGACGCCGTCAGGCTGCCCTGGGGCATCCTCACCTTCTGCACCGTGCTGGTGTCGCTGTTCGTGCTGTGGCCGGTGCTGCCGTACCTGGCGCGGGGGCTGACCAACGTCGACCGGGCGATGGTGCGGGGGCTGCTGTCGCCCTCGGACGAGCTGGAACGCCGTATCGCCGAACTGGAGACCGACCGCGGGGTCGTGGTCGACACGGCGGCGGCGGATCTGCGCCGGATCGAACGGGACCTGCACGACGGCGCGCAGGCCCGGCTGGTCAACCTGGCCATGGGGCTCGGGCTGGCCAAGGAGAAGCTGCTGGAGGACCCCGACGCCGCCGCGGCGATGGTGGACGAGGCGCACGGCGAGGTGAAGCTGGCCCTCCAGGAGCTGCGCGACCTGGCCCGGGGGATCCATCCGGCGGTGCTCACGGACCGGGGCCTGGACGCGGCCCTGTCGTCGGTCGCCTCCCGCTGCACCGTGCCGGTGAAGGTGACCGCGGACCTGCCCGCACGTCCCGCCGAGGCCATCGAGGGCATCGCCTACTTCACGGTCTCCGAGCTGCTGCAGAACGTCAGCAAGCACAGCGGGGCGCGTTCCGCCTCGGTCGACGTGTGGCGGTCGGCGGACCGGCTGCTCATCCAGGTCCAGGACGACGGCCGGGGCGGTGCGCGGCTCGACGGCGGCAGCGGTATGCGGGGGCTGGCGGAGCGGCTGGGCGCGGTGGACGGCCTGTTCGTCGTCGACTCGCCGGACGGCGGCCCGACGGTGGTCACCGCGGAGCTGCCGTGGCGGGACCGGAAGGCGTAGCCGCGCCTCCCGCGCGCGGTCCGCGCGCACGCCGGGCCGGGGCCGTACGGATCAGCCGTACGGCCCCGCCGTCGTCTCCCGGCGCGGCCCGCTCCGACCGCGTCGGGCCCGCTCCGACCGCGTCGCGCGCCGGGGGTGGGGAAAACCCCCGGCCCAAGACGCCGACGGCCTTCATGGCTCCGCGCGGCGGCGCGCACGACCCTGGAGACACGGCCGGAGCGGCCGCCCGGACGAGGAGAACGGAACGACATTCGATGGCCACGGAGTACGGACAGCGGTACGGGCGAGGGCACGACCGGCCCGCCGGCACCGGTCACCGGCTGCCCGCGGCGCTGCGGGCGCCGTTCGAGGCACGCACCCTGCGCGAGTTCGGCCATGTCCTGCTGAGCCTGCCGGTCTCCATCGTCCTGTTCACCTGGGCGGTGGCGATGGTGCCGCTGGGGGCGGGGCTGCTGGTGACCTTCCTCGGCATCCCGGTGCTGGCGGTCGCGCTCGCCGGCTGCCGGGGCTTCGGCGTCCTGGAGCGGGCGCGGGCACGCGCGCTGCTGGGCGTGGACGTGGCCGACCCGGAACCGCTGCGGACGGCCAAGCCGGGTGCCCTGGCCTGGATGGGCGCGGTCCTCAAGAGCGGCAGCTCCTGGCGGCACCTGCTGTACGCGGTGGTGCAGTTCCCGTGGGCGGTGTTCGCGTTCTCGGTGGCGGTGAGCTTCTGGACGGTCGGCTGGTCGCTGCTGAGCTACCCGCTGTGGTTCTGGGTGTTCCCGGCGTACGCCGGTACCGGCGGGGTGCAGCTCTACGGCGACGCGCACCACAGCGTCTATCTCGACAACCCCTTCGAGATCGCCGTGACCTGTCTGGTCGGGCTGCTCTTCACGCTGGCCACGCCCTGGCTCGTACGGGCGCTGACGACCGTGGACGGGCTGCTCGTCCGGGGGCTGCTCGGGCCGTCGCGGCTGTCGGCGCGGGTGGTGGAGCTGGAGTCGGACCGCGGGGTCGTGGTCGACGCGGCCGCCGCCGACCTGCGGCGCATCGAGCGGGACCTGCACGACGGGGCGCAGGCGCGGCTGGTCGGGCTGGCCATGGATCTGGGGCTGGCGAAGGAGAAGCTCCGGGAGGACCCGCAGGCGGCGGCGCGCATGGTGGACGAGGCGCACGGCGAGGTGAAGACGGCCCTGCAGGAGCTGCGTGATCTCGCCCGGGGCATCCATCCCGCCGTGCTGACCGACCGCGGCCTGGACGCGGCCCTGTCCGCGGTCGCCTCCCGCTGCACGGTGCCGGTGCGGGTCGAGGTCGACCTGCCCGCCCGGCCGGTCCCGGCCATCGAGGGCATCGCCTACTTCACGGTCTCCGAGCTGCTGCAGAACATCAGCAAGCACAGCCGGGCCCGGTCCGCGTCGGTGGACGTGTGGCGCGCGGAGGACCGGCTGATGCTCCAGGTGATCGATGACGGCGTGGGCGGCGCGGACGTCTCCCGCGGCTCGGGTCTGGCCGGGCTCGCCGGCCGGCTGGACGCGGTGGACGGCGTCCTCGTGGTCGACTCGCCGGCCGGCGGCCCGACCCGTGTGATCGCCGAACTGCCCTGGCGGACGACCGCCTGACGTCTCGTACCCCCGCGAAGCACCGAAGCCCCCGAAGCTCCCGAGTCCCGAGGCCCCCAGGCCTCCGCGTCCCCGGGCCCTCGGGCCCCGCAGGCCTCCGCGTCCCAGGCCCCAGGCCCCGAGCCGCGAGCCGCGAGCCGCGAGACCCGCACCGCCTTCCTCCCCGCCCGCGCCGCCCGGGCGCGGCGGCGGTGCGGCCCGAATGCTGGAATGCTGGGCCTTCGTACGGACGCGCGTCCGGCACGGACGTCGTCACGGGATCGGGCTCGGGGGGCCGGAAGATCATGGAGGACAGGGTGCGGGTGGTCATCGCCGAGGACTCGGTGCTGCTCAGGGAGGGGCTGACCCGGCTGCTGACCGACCGCGGGCACGACGTGGTCGCCGGTGTCGGGGACGCGGACGCGCTGGTGAAGACCATCGCCGACCTGGACGCGCAGGGGGAGCTGCCCGACGTGGTGGTGGCGGACGTGCGGATGCCGCCGACCCATACCGACGAGGGTGTGCGGGCGGCCGTGGCGCTGCGCAAGGCGCACCCGGGGCTCGGGGTGCTGGTGCTGTCGCAGTACGTGGAGGAGCGTTACGCCACCGAACTGCTGGCCGGATCCAGCCGCGGTGTGGGCTATCTGCTCAAGGACCGGGTCGCCGAGGTGCGGGAGTTCGTCGACGCGGTGGTGCGGGTCGCGCAGGGGGGTACTGCCCTGGACCCGGAGGTGGTCGCGCAGCTGCTCGGCCGCAGCCGCAAGCAGGACGTGCTGGCCGGACTGACCCCGCGCGAGCGCGAGGTGCTCGGGCTGATGGCCGAGGGGCGCACGAACTCGGCGATCGCCCGGCAGCTGGTGGTCAGCGACGGCGCCGTGGAGAAGCACGTCAGCAACATCTTCCTGAAGCTCGGCCTCGCCCCGAGCGACGGCGACCACCGTCGGGTTCTGGCCGTTCTCACCTATCTGAACTCGTGACGGACGGGCCCGCGGCGCGCCGGCCGCCCCTCGAGGTACCCCGGCGAACGGGGTACCCGGACGGGAGCGGAAGGAGGGACCCGCGGGACCCGCGGGGAGCGCCTCGGCCGGTGCCCGGACTGCGCGGGACATCATGGGGACCCGGTGCGACCGGCCGTCTCGAAATGTGATCCGTTCCACGGATGCCACCGGGAAGGCGACCCTGACCGACGTAGGGTTGATCCTGGGATGGTCCGTGGGACGACCACACCCCGGACAGCCGCCTCGAAGGAGGTCCAGTTCAGTGACCAGCCAGGTCAGCAGCCCAGCGGAGCAGACCGACGGAACCGTCGTGGGAGAGCAGCGCAAACCGGGCGGAGCCAAGGACGTGCGGCGCCTGGACCGGGTGATCATCCGGTTCGCCGGGGACTCGGGTGACGGTATGCAGCTCACCGGGGACCGTTTCACCTCGGAGACGGCGTCCTTCGGGAACGACCTCTCCACCCTCCCGAACTTCCCGGCCGAGATCCGCGCCCCCGCCGGCACCCTGCCGGGCGTCTCCTCGTTCCAGCTCCACTTCGCCGACCACGACATCCTGACCCCGGGTGACGCGCCGAACGTGCTGGTCGCGATGAACCCGGCCGCCCTGAAGGCGAACATCGGCGACCTGCCGCGCGGCGCCGAGATCATCGTGAACACGGACGAATTCAGCAAGCGGGCCCTGCAGAAGGTGGGGTACGAGGACTCGCCGCTGGAGGACGGCTCGCTCGACGGCTACCAGCTCCACCCGGTGCCGCTGACGACGCTCACGGTGGAGGCGCTGAAGGAGTTCAGCCTGTCCCGCAAGGAGGCCGAGCGCAGCAAGAACATGTTCGCGCTGGGCCTGCTGTCGTGGATGTACCACCGGCCGACCGAGGGCACCGAGAAGTTCCTGAAGTCGAAGTTCGCGAAGAAGCCGGACATCGCCGAGGCGAACATCGCCGCGTTCCGGGCGGGCTGGAACTTCGGCGAGACGACGGAGGACTTCGCGGTCTCCTACGAGGTCGCCCCGGCCACCCGGGCGTTCCCGACGGGCACGTACCGCAACATCTCCGGGAACCTGGCCCTGGCCTACGGTCTGGTGGCCGCGTCCCGGCAGGCGGACCTGCCGCTGTTCCTGGGCTCGTACCCGATCACCCCGGCCTCGGACATCCTGCACGAGCTTTCCAAGCACAAGAACTTCGGTGTGCGGACCTTCCAGGCGGAGGACGAGATCGCGGGCATCGGCGCGGCGCTCGGCGCGGCGTTCGGCGGTTCCCTCGCGGTGACGACGACGTCCGGGCCGGGTGTGGCGCTGAAGTCGGAGACGATCGGCCTGGCCGTCTCCCTGGAGCTGCCGCTGCTGGTCGTGGACATCCAGCGCGGCGGTCCGTCGACGGGTCTGCCGACCAAGACGGAGCAGGCGGACCTGCTGCAGGCGATGTTCGGCCGCAACGGCGAGGCCCCGGTGCCGATCGTGGCGCCGATGACCCCGGCGGACTGCTTCGACGCGGCGCTGGAGGCGGCCCGGATCGCGCTTGCCTACCGCACGCCGGTGATGCTGCTGTCCGACGGCTACCTGGCCAACGGCTCCGAGCCGTGGCGGATCCCGGACCTGGAGGAGCTGCCGGACCTGCGGGTGCGGTTCGCGTCCGGTCCGAACCACACGCTGGAGGACGGCACGGAGGTCTTCTGGCCCTACAAGCGGGATCCGCAGACCCTCGCCAGACCGTGGGCGGTCCCGGGCACGCCCGGGCTGGAGCACCGCATCGGCGGCATCGAGAAGCAGGACGGCACGGGCAACATCTCCTACGACCCCGCCAACCACGACTTCATGGTCCGCACCCGCCAGGCGAAGATCGACGGCATCGAGGTCCCGGACCTGGAGGTCGACGACCCGCACGGCGCGAAAACGCTGGTCCTGGGCTGGGGGTCCACCTACGGGCCGATCACCGCGGCGGTACGGCGGCTGCGGGCGGCCGGCGACTCGGTGGCGCAGGCGCACCTGCGCCACCTCAACCCCTTCCCGCGCAACCTCGGACACGTGCTCGAGCAGTACGACAAGGTGGTCGTCCCCGAGATGAACCTGGGGCAGCTGGCCACCCTGATCCGCGCGAAGTACCTGGTCGACGCCCACTCCTACAACCAGGTCAACGGCATGCCGTTCAAGGCGGAACAGCTCGCCGCGGCGCTGAAGGAGGCCATCGATGACTGACGCCACCAACGGGCTGCTGCAGCTGGTGCCCAAGGCCGAGGCGAAGCAGTCGATGAAGGACTTCAAGTCGGACCAGGAGGTGCGCTGGTGCCCGGGCTGCGGTGACTACGCGATCCTCGCCGCCGTGCAGGGCTTCATGCCCGAGCTTGGCCTGGCGAGGGAGAACATCGTCTTCGTCTCCGGCATCGGCTGCTCGTCCCGCTTCCCGTACTACATGAACACCTACGGGATGCACTCCATCCACGGCCGCGCCCCCGCCATCGCCACCGGACTCGCCTCCTCCCGGCAGGACCTGAGCGTATGGGTGGTCACCGGCGACGGCGACGCCCTGTCCATCGGCGGCAACCACCTCATCCACGCCCTGCGACGCAACGTCAACCTGAAGATCCTGCTGTTCAACAACCGGATCTACGGACTCACCAAGGGCCAGTACTCCCCCACCTCCGAGGTCGGCAAGATCACCAAGTCGACGCCGATGGGATCACTGGACGCCCCGTTCAACCCGGTGTCCCTCGCCATCGGCGCGGAGGCGTCCTTCGTCGCCCGCACCATCGACTCCGACCGCAAACACCTCACCGAGGTGCTCCGCGCCGCCGCCGGCCACCCGGGCACCGCCCTCATCGAGATCTACCAGAACTGCAACATCTTCAACGACGGCGCCTTCGACGCCCTGAAGGACAAGCAGCAGGCCGAGGAGGCACTGATCCGGCTGGAGCACGGACAGCCGATCCGCTTCGGCGCCGACGGCTCCCGCGGGGTCGTACGGGACCAGCGGACCGGTGACCTGAAGGCCGTCACGGTGACCGCGGAGAACGAGGCGGACGTCCTCGTGCACGACGCCCACTCCGCGTCCCCCACCACCGCCTTCGCGCTCTCCCGGCTCGCCGACCCGGACACCCTGCACCACACCCCGATCGGCGTCTTCCGCTCGGTGGAGCGTCCGGTCTACGACACGGCGATGGCCGACCAGCTCGACACCGCCGTCGAGCAGAAGGGCAAGGGCGACCTGGCCGCCCTGCTCGCCGGTGGCGACACCTGGACGGTCGTCGGCTGAGTCCGCCGCCGTTCTACGAAGCCCGGGACCTGAGTTCCCGGGCTTCGTCGTACGCCCGGCGGGCCTTCTCCACCTCGGCCATGCGTGCGTCGGTCCACCGCGCCAGGGCGCGCACCTGCTCCGCCGCCTCCCGGCCGAGGCCGGTGAGCGAGTAGTCGACCCGCGGCGGGATGACCGGCTTGGCGTCCCGGTGGACCAGGCCGTCGCGCTCCAGGGTCTGGAGGGTCTGGGTGAGCATCTTCTCGCTGACGGTACGGCCGCCGGACCGGCCGACCGCCCGGCGCAGCTCGCTGAACCGGTACGGCCGCTCCAGCAGCTCGATCAGGACGAGGACACCCCAGCGGCTGGTGACGTGCTCCAGGACGAGGCGGTGGGGGCACAGCGCCTCGGCATCCGCCGTCTGCTTGCTTACCGACATGCCAGTACCTTACTTCAAAGTGGGTACTTTCGTTTGGTTAGCGCAGTCCCTAAGGTGAGTGGCATACGGCCCACCGAACCCCGGCACCCAAGGAGTCCCCCACCATGAGCATCGTCGTCACCGGAGCCACCGGACACCTCGGCCGGCAGGTCGCGGAGCAGCTGCTGGAGAAGGTCCCGGCGGAGCGGATCACCGCGGTCGTGCGCGACAAGGAGAAGGCCGTCGGCCTCGCGGCACGGGGAGTGCGTCTCGCCGTCGCCGACTACAACGCCCCCGAGACCTTCGACGGCCTGTTCTCGGCCGGGGACCGGGTCCTGCTGATCTCGGGCAACGAGTTCGACAAGGGCCGGGTGCGGCAGCACGAGGTCGTCATCGACGCGGCGCGGGCCGCGGGCGTGGCCCTGCTCGCGTACACCAGCGCCCCGGGCAGCCTGCGGGCCGCGCTCGCCGACGACCACCGCGCCACCGAGGAGGTGCTGCTCGCCTCCGGCCTGCCGTACAGCCTGCTGCGCAACGGCTGGTACCACGAGAACTACACCGAGAACCTGGCACCGGTGCTGGAGCACGGCGCGGTCGTCCAGGCCGCCGGCGACGGCCGGATCTCCTCGGCCTCCCGCGCCGACTACGCGGCCGCCGCGGTCGCGGTGCTCACCGGCGAGGGGCACGAGAACACGACGTACGAGCTGGGCGGTGACGTGGCGTGGGGCTTCGCCGAGTACGCCGCCGAGCTGAGCCGGCAGACCGGCAGGGAGATCGTCTACAACCCGGTCTCCGTGGAGGCCCTCACCGGCATCCTGACCGGCGCCGGGCTGCCCGCGCCGCTGGCCGCGATCCTGGCCGGCGTGGACGCCTCCATCGAGAAGGGCGAACTGGCCGTCTCCTCCGGCGACCTGTCCCGGTTGACTGGCCGGCCCACCACCCCGTTGGCGGACGCCGTCGCCGCGGCCCTCAAGGACTGACCCCCTACGGCGCCCGGAGGGGGGACGCCGGCGGACGGAATCTCCCAGGTCAGCCCCTTCCGGCACACCCGGCCCCCGGCTGTCATGACCGTATGGCGATACGGGCATGACAGCCGGGGGTGCTCGGCGTTACCTTCGTTCTCGCGTGCCTGACATGAGAGGGAGGGGCCCGTGGCCGGGACATCCAAGGGCGAACACCGAACAGGCCTGCTGAACGGCTTCGCCGCGTACGGCATGTGGGGTCTGGTCCCCCTGTTCTGGCCGCTGCTCAAGCCCGCCGGAGCGGTCGAGATCCTCGCCCACCGCATGGTGTGGTCCGCGGTCTTCGTCGCCGCCGCCCTGCTCTTCGTGCGCCGCTGGGCCTGGGCCGGGCAGCTGCTGCGCCAGCCGCGCCGGCTCGGACTCGTCGCGGTGGCGGCGGCCGTCATCACCGTGAACTGGGGCGTCTACATCTGGGCCGTGAACTCCGGCCACGTCGTCGAGGCGTCCCTCGGCTACTTCATCAACCCGCTCGTCACCATCGCGATGGGTGTGCTCCTGCTGAAGGAGCGGCTGCGGCCCGTGCAGTGGGCTGCGGTCGCGACCGGCTTCGCCGCCGTGGTGGTCCTGACGGTCGGCTACGGCCGGCCGCCGTGGATCTCGCTCTGCCTGGCCTTCTCGTTCGCCACCTACGGCCTGGTGAAGAAGAAGGTCGCCCTCGGCGGCGTCGAGTCGCTGGCCGCCGAGACCGCGATGCAGTTCCTGCCCGCGCTCGGCTACCTGCTGTGGCTCGTCGCGCACGGCGGCAGCAGCTTCGTCGACGACGGCCCCGGGCACGCGACCCTGCTCGCCTCCACCGGCCTCGTCACCGCGCTGCCGCTGGTCTGCTTCGGCGCGGCGGCGATCCGCGTGCCCCTGTCCACGCTCGGCCTGCTGCAGTACCTGGCGCCCGTCTTCCAGTTCCTGCTCGGCATCTTCT
Organism: Streptomyces albidicamelliae; assembly: GCF_025642175.1. NCBI lineage: Bacteria > Bacillati > Actinomycetota > Actinomycetes > Kitasatosporales > Streptomycetaceae > Streptomyces > Streptomyces albidicamelliae. Next base: position 3,760,607 of record NZ_CP106795.1, read on the forward strand.
ACTTCCACGAGGCCATGCCGCCCGAGCGCTGGGCCGGATTCGGTCTGGTCTGGCTGGCGCTGGTCCTGCTCACGGGCGACGCGCTGCGCTCCGCCCGCCGCGGGGCCCGGGCGCTCAAGGAGAGCGGTGGCGTGCCGGCCGCGGTGTCCGGCAGCCCGGTCGCGGCCGGTGCCACCGCGGTGACCGGGACCGCCGTCGCGGCGGGTGCCGCTCTCGCGACCGGCGCGGTGGCCGCCGGGCCGGAAGCGGAGAGCCTGGCCTCCGCGCCCGGCCCGGACCCCGAGGTCGCGACACCGTGACTCCGGGCACGCGGGGGCGACGGTGGATTGGGCCGGGCGGAACGGCACGGAACACGTTCGTCCGGCGGGCGGTCGCGGCTATAAGTGGTCACCATGACCCAGGCACCCGCCCCCACGCCCGCCCCGCTGCACTGGAAGCTCGTCGTCGACGCGGGCGACCCGCACACCCAGGCCGACTTCTGGGCCGCCGCACTGCACTACACGGCCGAGGACAACAGCGCCCTGATCGAACAGCTGCTGTCCGCCGGCGCGCTGCCCGGTGCGGCCACCGTGGAGTACCACGGCCGGCCCGCCTTCCGTGACCTGATCGCCGTACGGCATCCCGACGACCCGTACGACCCGCGGACCGGCACCGGGCTCGGGCGGCGGCTGCTGTTCCAGCGCGTGCCGGAGACGAAGACGGCGAAGAACCGGCTCCACCTCGACCTGCACACCGGCCGGGGCGAGCGCCCGGCGGAGGTGGCGCGGCTGGCGGCACTGGGCGCGCACGTGCTGCACGAGGTGAAGGAGCCCTCCGGCGAGTGGGTGGTCATGGCCGACCCCGAGGGCAACGAGTTCTGCGTGCACTAGGGCCTGTCGTTCGGATCAGGGCGGCCTGGCTCACGGTGCCTTGTCTGCCGACCCGCGACGCGGGCATGATCCAAACAACAGGCCCTAGGCCCGCCGCCGCCCGTACGGCGGTGGGCGGGCCCTGCGGTACGGGCGCGCGGACGCCCGTACCCGTACGCCGTTACGCCTGTGCGGCGCGGGCCGCCCGGTCGGTCAGGCGGACCATTCGGGCGCGGGCGGAGTCCAGGGGGCGCGGGTCGTCGGCCGCGGGGCCGGGCTCGGCGCCGAGGCCCGTCCACAGCTCGATCAGGTCGCGCCCCAGCCGCAGGCCCTCCTCGGGATCGCGCACCGCGCGCCAGGCGGTCGCCGCGCTCTGCACGTTGCCGTAGGCCGCCTCGGCGTCCCCCGCGTCACGGCGGAGCCGGGCGAGGTCGAGGGACTGGCTGAAGGCGCGGACCGGGTCGCCCGCCAGGTAGGCGATGTAGGCGTTCAGTTCGCGCAGGTGCAGGACCTCGGTGTGGTGCGGGCCCAGCACGGTGGACGCCTCGGTGACCGTGCGGTCGGCGAGTTCCGCCGCCGTGTCGATGTCGCCCGCCCGTACGGCCTCGTTGATGCGGGTCATCGGCTCGGTGAGCAGCTCGGCCCCCTCCGCGGTCTCGGTCAGGGGACCGTCCCCGAGCACCTCCTCGGCGACGGCGTCGAACCCGCGGGGCGGGGTGTGGGTGGGGGCGGAGGGGATCTCGGGCTCGCGCTCGGCGGCACGGGTCCGGGGCATGTCGGTGCGCGCCACCGGCTCGCCGGCGAGGACCGCCGACACGTCCATGACGGGCGTGGGCAGGTCCAGGACGGGCGTGGGCAGGTCCGGCACCGGCGGGACCACCTCCGCGACCGGGGCCGCGGCCACGGCGAGCGGGACGGCGTCCACGACCGGCGGGGCCTCGTCGAGGACGGGCGGGGCCGCGTCCATGACGGGCGCGGGGCCGAACTGCCCGGTCGGCGCCAGGACGGTCCCCGGCGGCAGCGGCTGCCGGTCCGGAGTCCGCTCCGAGGCCGCCGGCTCCTTGCGGCGGGCCAGCCGGACCGGCTCCCCGGCGACCCGGCTGGAGCCGTCCGCCGAGACCTCCAGGGGCACCACGCAGCCCGCGCTGTCGTCGTGCACGCTGGCGCGTATGGGCGTGCCGAGGCTGATGGCCAGGCGCTGCAGGTGGTTCAGGACGGCCTGCTGGATCTGCTCGCCCGGTGCCGCCACGACGGACGCGCCGCCCACCGAGGCGCTTCCCGCGCCGAACACCCGCACGGCCACCACCGCCGGGTGCGCCGCGGGCTGCTGCACCCGCTTCTTCTCGAAGCTGAGTCGAGACATCGGTTTCCCTCACTCCCCCGGCGTCACGATCCGGTCGTACGCGTCCCTGTCGTCCAGTGTGGACTTCCCCCACGCCCTGTGCGTCACCGTGACGTCACAGCCTCGCACCAGCCACCCTGGAGAAAGTTGCTTGCATGTGCATATAATGCGTGCGTCTTTATTTCTGTGCCGACATCGCTCGTCTGGGGGACCCATGAGCCGCCGCTTCCTCTTCGTCCTGGGCAGTGCCCGCGCCGAGGGCAACACCGAACTGCTGGCCCGCCGGGCCGCCGAACAGCTGCCCGCTGACGTCGAACAGCGCTGGATCCACCTCGCCGAGCAGCCGCTGCCGGACTTCGTGGACCTGCGGCACGACAGCGAGTACGTCCGTCCGCCGTCGGACACCGCGACCGGCCGGCTGCTGGACGCCACCCTCGCGGCCACGGACATCGTGATCGCCTCGCCCCTTTACTGGTACTCGGTGTCCAGCCTCACCAAGACCTACCTGGACCACTGGTCCGGCTGGCTGCGCACCCCGGGCGCCGACTTCAGGGCGGCGATGGCCGGACGCACCCTCTGGGGCGTCGCCGCACTCGCGGACGAGGAGCCGTCCGTCGCCGACCCGTACGTGGGCACGCTCAACAACTCGGCCGCCTACCTGAAGATGCGCTTCGGCGGGGTCCTGCTCGGCAACGGCAGCAAGCCCGGCGACGTCCTGACGGACACCGGGGCACTGACCCGCGCGAAGACGTTCTTCGCGCAGGACGCGCCGCTCGCCCGCTTCCCGCACCGGACCGCGTAGGGCCGCGCCGCCCCCGGGACCGTCACCGGGGGCTACGCGCTGATGTCCTTCGCCGCGAACCGCGCCCAGGCCGCCGAGCCGAACACGGCCGCGTACAGGGCCTGGAGTTCGAGGTTCTTCGTCAGGTCGTCCCAGTAGACGGGGTCGCGCATCAGATCGGCGAAGGACAGCCAGTAGTGCGGGAAGAGGTACGGCTGCAGCGCGTGCAACTGGGGGATCTGGTCGAGGATCTGCACGGTGATCAGCAGGCCCACGGTGGTCGCCATCGCCGCGATGCCGCTGCCGGTGAGGGTCGACACGAACAGGCCGAGCGCGGCCACCCCGATCAGGGACGCGGCGACGGCCAGGGCGATCAGCAACGCCCGGCCCAGGCCTTCGGCGAAGCCGATCCGGGTGCCGGAGATCGTCGTCAGATCGCCGAGCGGGAAGAGCAGGGCGCCGACGATCAGCGCCGAGACGGCGACGACCAGCGTCGCCAGCAGGCAGAACACCATCACGGTCGTGTACTTGGTCAGCAGCAGGCGGGTGCGGCCGGCCGGGGCGACCAGCAGGTAGCGGAGGGTCCCCGCGCCCGCCTCCCCCGCGATCGCGTCGCCCGCGACGACGCCGACGGCCATCGGCAGGAAGAACGGCAGCGTCGCCGCCAGTGCCGTGAACACCAGGAACAGGCCGTTGTTGGTGATCTGCGAGATGAACGCCGGACCGCCGCCCCCGCCCGCCGACGAGCCGCCCCTGGTCTCGATCTTCACCGCGATCCCCACCAGCACCGGAACCGCCGCCAGCACGCCGAGCAGGGCGAGCGTGCGCCAGCGGCGGACCGTGGTGACGATCTCGCTGCGCAGCAGCCCGAAGGTCCACAGCGGACGCGGCCGCCGTACGGCCGCCTCCCCGGGCGGCGCGGGAACCGGCGCGCCGGCCCCGCCGGCCGGGCCCGGGGCCTTCTCAGCCCGCGACATCGAAACCCTCCCCGTCAGTGCCACGAACGCGTCCTCCAGCGAGGCCCGTTCGAGTGTGAGCCCGCGGACGCGCACGCCCGCGCCGACCAGGGCCGCGGTCACCTCGGCGAGGTCCCGCGCGGGCGGCTCGCCGGTGACCCGGTCGCCGTCCGCGGTGACGTCCCCGACGCCCTGCTCCTTGAGCACCCGGGCCGCGTCGGCCGCGTCCGGGGTGAGCACGACCAGCCGGCCGCGCGCGCCGGCCGCCAGGTCGGCGACCGCGCCCTGGGTGACGAGCCGGCCCCGCGTCATCACCGCCGCGTGCGTGCAGACCTGCTCGATCTCGTCGAGGAGGTGCGAGGAGAGGAAGACGGTCGTGCCGTCGGCGGCCAGTTCCCGGATCAGCGTGCGGATCTCCCGCATGCCCTGCGGGTCGAGGCCGTTGGTCGGTTCGTCCAGGACGAGCAGTCTGCGCGGCTGGAGCAGCGCCGCGGCCAGCCCGAGGCGCTGCTTCATGCCGAGCGAGTACGCCTTCGCCTTCTTGCCCGTGGCGGCCGCGAGGCCCACCCGGTCCAGGGCGGCGGCGACGCGGACGCGCCGGGTGCGCGGGTCGGCGGTCGGGTCGGCGGCGTCATAGCGCAGCAGGTTGTCCCGGCCGGACAGGAAGCCGTACAGGGCGGGGCCCTCGATGAGCGCGCCGACCTGCGGCAGGACCGCACGGGCCGCCCGTGGCATGGGGCGGCCCAGCACCCGGGCCGTGCCCGAGGTCGGCTCGATCAGGCCCATCAGCATGCGGATGGTGGTGGTCTTGCCGGAGCCGTTCGGGCCGAGGAAGCCGAAGACGCTGCCGGCCGGGACGGTCAGGTCGAGACCGTCCACGGCGAGCTGTCCGCCGCGGTAGCGCTTGGTGAGTCCGCGCGTGGCGATGACGCCCTCGGGCGCCTCCGCCGGGTCGTGCTCCCGCGCGCCCTCGGGGTCGTGCCCCTCCCGTTGCGTGGCGGACGGTGCGTCCATCGGCTCCCCCCTCGAATCCTCGTGCCCGGGAAGGGTTACTTCCCCGTGTCCGCCGCCTTCACCAGGGCCTCCTTGGTCACCGCGCCGGCGTAGACCTTGCCGTCGTCGGTGATCAGGGCGTTGACCAGGCGGGTGGAGAACACCGTGCCCTTGCCGAACTTGCCGGAGACCTGCTCGCCGAGCGAGCCCAGGAAGCCGCCCAGGTCACCGCCCTGGGAGCCGGTGGGCAGGCCGCCGCCGGCGCCGGTGTCGAAGGTGGCGACGGACGTCCAGCCCTTGCCGATGACGGTGGCTCCGTCCAGGCCCTTGCCGAAGTCCTCCCCGCCCTTGCCGAAGTCGTCGCCGCCCCGGTGGGCGTGCTCCCGCCCCTTGGGGCCGTCCTGGTCCTCGGTGACCTTTGCACCCTTGGGCGGGGTGAAGTCGAAGGTCGAGGCCGTCGGCTCGGCGAAGGAGACCTGGGTGAAGCCCGCGTCGAGGACGGCGGCCCCGCCGCTCCTCGGCGTCAGCGTGAACTTCAGCGGCGTACCCGTCTTCGCGTCCACCGCGATGCTGATCGCACCGACCGTGCTGCCGGACTGCTTGGGCTTGATCAGCAGCTTGTAGGCGTCGCGGCCGGCGACCCGCATGGTGCCGTCGACGGTGACGGACGTGGTGTCGTCCACCGACTTCAGCGCCTCACCGGCGAAGTCCTCGGGCGTGGCGGGCGGCTTGGCCCGGTGGGCCTGGCCCGAGTCGGCCGCCGTGGAGTGGTAGACCTCGTTGCTCTTGCTGTCGTAGCCCCAGACGTCCTTGCCGTCGTGGATGAGGCTGTACTCGGCACCCCGCTCCAGCAGGGAAAGCTTCTGCCGGTCCGGGCCGTCGGCCGCCACGCGCAGGGTGTGGCTGCCGCTGACCAGCTCGGTGAGCTTGGACTGCGGGTCGGCGGAGGAGCCGTCGCCGGAGCCCGGGGCCGCCCCCGAGGCGAGGCTGTTCTCCAGGCCGCCGAGGTCCGGCAGGCCCAGATCGGTGTTGATCTTCACGGTGCCGGACAGCTGCTGCGTGTCCGACTTGGCCATCTTCTCGATGAGCTGCTGTGCGCTGATCCTGGGCAGGTCGGGGTCGCCTGAGTCGGCGAGTGCCGGGACCAGCCCGATCGTGGCCGCCGCCACCCCCACCACCGCGACCGGTACGGCGTACCGCGCGGCCTTGCGCCGGCCGGAACGCGCGTCCTCGTCCCGCGCCGCGCCCGCTGCGTCGTCGGATTCGTACGGTGCCATGTGTGCGTTACCTCCGTCGTCGGCGGCGGCTGTCCTCACGCTGGTCCACCTGAGCCGCCATTCTCACCCGAATCGGTGAGGAGTGGTGATTTCCGTGGTGTCCATCTGACCAAATCGGCCGTGAGGAAGCGTCAGACTGCGGCAGCAACTCGGTGTACGCCTGCGGTATGACACGTGGGGGCGGCGTCTCCCCCTACCCGTAGGGGTCGGCACCGCTTTCCCTGGGGGAGGGACCGTCCAGGGTGCCGCTCCGAGGGCGCCGCTCTGTCGGCACCCTTCCGTGGGCGCCGTTCTATGGACGCCCTTCCGAGGGCGCCGTTCCGCGGGGCCGGCGGCCGCTCCGCAGGCGCCGTTCCCCATGCCCGGCCGGACTAGCCGGCGCGGTGCACCACCGCGTCGCACAGCTCGATCAGCGCCGCCTTGGCATCGCACTCGCGCAGCGGCGCCAGCGCGGCCCGCGCCTCCTTCGCGTAGCGGATCGTGTCCTGGCGGGCCTGCTCCAGCGCGGGGTGGGCACGCAGCGCGGCCAGCGCCTCGGCGTGCCGGGCGTCGTCGCTGAGGTCGGAGTCCAGCAGCTCGCACAGCGCGATGTCCTCGGCCAGTCCGAGCCGGGCGGCCCGCTCGCGCAGCCGGAGCACGGGCAGCGTCGCGATGCCTTCGCGCAGGTCGGTGCCCGGGGTCTTGCCGGACTCGTGGGAGTCGGAGGCGATGTCCAGGACGTCGTCCGCGAGCTGGAAGGCGACCCCGAGCCGCTCGCCGTACTGGGTGAGCACGTCGACGATCGTCTCGTCGGCGCCGGACATCATCGCGCCGAACCGGCAGGAGACCGCGACCAGCGAGCCCGTCTTGCCGCCGAGTACGTCCAGGTAGTGATCGACCGGGTCGCGGCCGTCCGTGGGACCGGCCGTCTCCAGGATCTGGCCCGTGACCAGCCGCTCGAACGCGAGGGCCTGCACCCGGACCGCCTCGGGGCCGAGGTCGGCGAGGATCTGGGAGGCCCGGGCGAACAGGAAGTCGCCGGTCAGGACCGCGACGGAGTTGCCCCAGCGGGTATTGGCGCTGTCCACGCCACGGCGCACGGCCGCCTCGTCCATCACGTCGTCGTGGTACAGCGTGGCGAGGTGGGTCAGCTCCACGACGACGGCCGAGGGCACGATCCCCGGTGCGTAGGGGTCGCCGAACTGGGACGCGAGCATCACGAGCAGCGGACGGAACCGCTTCCCACCGGCTCGTACGAGGTGCTGCGCGGCCTCCGTGATGAACGGGACCTCGCTCTTGGTGGCCTCGAGCAAGCCTTCCTCGACAGCCGTCAATCCGGCCTGGACATCGGCTTCCAGAGCCTGGTCCCGCACGCTCAGCCCGAACGGCCCGACGACGGTCACGAGGGGTCTCCTGTCTGCTGGTGTCTGCTGGCGCTTACGCGGTTTGTCGATAGGTCGCTGCCATCACTCAAGTCAGCGTATCCGGTCCTCTTTCGATCACCGATAGCGCCCACCGGTCCAGCCTGGGCGGTATCGGATCATGACCGGTATGGTTTTGATCGGTTGGTAAGAACGGATATTTATCGACTTAACAGGAATCCGTGCACTTTGTCGCGAACCGCGACGTGAGCGGAGTAATACCGACGCCACCCCGCGAGCACCTTCGAGTGCCACGCGACCACCCCTGGAGTACGCCGGGGGCGCGCCGGGAGCGGCAACCCACTCGGACGCAACGGACACAACGGGCACATCGGGCGGGCAACGACCCCCGTCGTCCATCCGGGCACCCCCTTCCCCTCGTCGCCGCACTTCGCCTCTTCACGTGCCGCGGCCACCACCACAACGACCGGCGCCACGTCACGGGTTCCGCCAAATGCCGCCTCAGCCGTAAATCACCTGAATCCCTCATGTCTGATTTGCATTATTTTGCTATTTCGTGAGTTGGCTCACTCGGGCGGAGGAACCACCCTCACCCACCGACACCCCCTTCTCCCCTTGCCCTACTGGCGAGTTGAGAGTTGGCAACCGCAAAGGATCAAGCGTCTCAAAAGCCACAGACCAAGGTCAAATAGGGTGTTGTGTGAATCCGGTACTTGTTCCCGACATGTGCTCTCGCATACGTTCCGGGCCGTCGGGCGGACGCCTAATCCTGCCGCCGCCCGCGTAACCCATCGACGAACTCATTTCGTACGGCAGGAGCGGGGGACCCAGGTAAGTCATCGCCGTACCGGTCGGCACACGTCGCACCGGAACGGCTGGGGTGAAGCCGTGCCTCCCCAGGGCACGGCCGGGCACCTCCCCGCCCGAACCCGACAGCTCACCTCGCAGGCGACGGAGAGGAACTTCCCCATGCCTGCTGCCGCTCAGCCCCGCCGCACCCGGAACAACCGCCTCGTCCGCACCCTGGCCGTCCTCGGGACCGGCGCCGCCGTCCTCGCCCTGCCGCTCGTCGGCGCCACGAGCGCCGCCGCGGCCCCCACCACCGCCACGACGGTCTCCACCACCCCCGCCGGGTACCCGAACAACCTCGACGGCTGGATCCGCGAATCCCTCGCGATCATGGCCGAGAAGAAGATCCCGGGCACCTACAACGGCATCTACCGCAACGTCATGCGGGAGTCCTCCGGCAACCCCAACGCCATCAACCTCTGGGACTCGAACGCCGTCAAGGGCACCCCGTCCAAGGGCCTCCTCCAGGTCATCGACCCGACCTTCGCGACCTACCACGTCGTCGGCACCTCCTTCGACCCCTACGACCCGGTCGCGAACATCACCGCCGCCTGCAACTACGCGGCCGCGCGGTACGGCTCGATCGACAACGTCTTCGGCGCGTACTGACGGACGGGTCCGGCCCGTACCGGCGGACGCACCGGGCACGTTCCGGCGGACGTGCCCGGCGCGCACCGGCGGCGGACCGGAACCCGTCCGGCATCCGCACCCGACGCCCGGCGGACCGGAGCGCACCGGCACCTGACGGACCGGCGCGCACCGGCCTCCGGCCGAACGGAGCGGTGCCGAAGGGCCGGTCACCCGGCCGGGAAGAGTCCTTCGAGGACGACGGCCACGCCGTCGTCCTCGTTCGACTCGGTGACCTCGTCGGCCACCGCCTTGAGTTCGGGGTGCGCGTTGGCCATGGCCACGCCCCGCGCGGCCCAGTCGAACATCGGGATGTCATTGGGCATGTCCCCGAAGGCCAGCGCGCGTTCCGGGCCCACGCCGAGCCGCTCGGCGGCCAGCGCGAGCCCGGACGCCTTGGTCACCCCGCGCGGCTGGAGCTCCACGGTGCCCGGCCCGGACATGGTGACGGTCGCCAGCGAGCCGACCGCCGCGCGCGCGACCGCCGCCAACTCGTCGTCGCACAGGGTGGCGTGGCGCAGCAGGACCTTGCTGATGGGCTCGCACCACAGGTCGTCGCGCCGGCCCACCCGGAGGGCGGGCAGCGTGGGATGCGGCATCAGATAGCCGGGCTCGATGAGGGTGAGCCCGTCCACCCCGTCCTGGTCGACGGCCGCGAACACCGGGCCCACCTCCGCCTCGATCTTGCCGAGCGCGGTCTCGGCCAGCTCCCGGTCCAGCCGGACCGACCACAGCAGGCGGTCCGCCGCGGCGTCGTAGACCTGAGCACCCTGTCCGCACACCGCGAGCCCGGTGCAGCCGAGGTTCGCCAGCAGCGGTCGTACCCGCGGAGCCGGCCGGCCCGTCACCACCAGATGCCGGGCGCCCGCTCGCGCCACCCGCGCGAGCGCGGCGAGCGACCGGTCGGAGACGGTGTCGTCGCCGCGCAACAACGTCCCGTCCAGGTCGGTGGCGATCAGTGCATATGCCGGGGTGGGTGCCATGATCAGAGAATACGGACACCGCGCCCCGCCGACTCACCTCTCTCGCCACGTACTTACGTGCTGCTCGGCCCCAAGTGGCGTACCCCGCACCATCGATGGCCGAGGCACACCTCAGCCGTGCCGCGCGCCGGGTGCTCCGCCAGGCGCGGGCAGGCGATCTCCGTGCCGCGCGCGAAGCGCATCACCGGACCGCCGTACGAGGACGCCGCCGGAAGCCCCGGTGAGGTCCGGGCCGGGCACCGAGAAGACACAGCCGGGGCCGAGCCTGGGCGTGCGGCGCCTCAGCGCGACCGGAGCTGCGGGAGGCACAGTCCCAAGAGCTGCGAGAGGCACTGCCCAAGACACGCATCTCAGCCGTAACGTGTGGCGCGACCACATGGAACGCATCGCCATGCATGGCTCGGATGAGAGTGAGGCAGTACCCCCATGCCCCCCTTCGACGTCCCCGAGGGCGACCCCTTCGGCCCGCACAACCTTCCCTACGGCGTGTTCTCGCCCTCCGGCAGCACGGAGCGCAGGGTCGGCGTCCGGCTCGGGGACCACGTGCTCGACGCGGGCGCCGCGGCCGCCGCGCTCGGCTCGCCGCACCACTCGCTGCTGGCGCAGCCCACCCTCGACGCGCTGCTCGCCGCCGGGCGCGCGACCTGGTCCGACGTGCGGCGCGCCCTGACGGAGTGGGTGACGTCGTCCGCGCACCGGCCGACGATCGAGCCGCTGTTCCACCCCCTGTCGACGGTCACCCTCCACCTGCCCTTCCAGGTGGCCGACTACGTCGACTTCTACGCCTCGGAGAACCACGCCCGGAACGTCGGCCACATCTTCCGTCCGGACGCCGAGGACTCCATCACCCCCAACTGGAAGCACCTGCCGATCGGCTACCACGGCCGCTCCGGCACGGTCGTCGTCTCGGGCACCGACGTCATCCGGCCGTCCGGCCAGCGCAAGGGCCCCGGTGACCCCGCCCCCGTCTTCGGCCCGTCGATCCGGCTGGACATCGAGGCGGAGGTCGGCTTCGTCGTGGGCGCGCCCTCCGAACTGGGCCGGCCGGTCGCGCTCGGCGACTTCCGCGAGCACGTCTTCGGGCTGTGCCTGCTGAACGACTGGTCCGCGCGCGACATCCAGGCCTGGGAGTACGTCCCCCTCGGCCCGTTCCTCGGCAAGTCCTTCGCCACCTCGGTGTCGGCCTGGATCACGCCGCTGGAAGCGCTGGACCACGCGCGCGTGGCGCCCCCGGAGCGCACGTACCCGCTGCTGCCGTACCTGGACGACTCGGCGCCGGACATCGAGCCCGGCGGCTACGACCTGCGGATCTCCGTCGCCATCAACGGCCACGTGGTGTCGGAGCCGCCCTTCTCGACCATGTACTGGACCGCCGCGCAGCAGCTCGCCCACATGACGGTGAACGGCGCCTCGCTGCGCACCGGCGACCTGTACGGCTCCGGCACGGTCAGCGGTCCCGAGGAGGCCCAGCGGGGTTCGCTGCTGGAGCTGACGTGGAACGGCCGCGACCCGCTGGAGCTCCCCGACGGCAAGAGGGCCTTCCTGGAGGACGGCGACGTGGTGACGATGTCGGCGTGGGCCCCGGGTCCCGACGGTCGGCGCGTCGCCCTGGGCGAGGTCAGCGGGCGCGTCGTGTCGGGCTGAGCCACCACCTGAGCCCGTGCCCGGCATGCCGGGGAACGCGGGACTTCGCGGCCCGGGCGCGGACGCCCGGGCCCGCTGCGGAAGAGGTGCGGCAGGCTGTCCGAGGGCCTGACTCCTGCCGCCCTTCTTCGTCATACTGACGGGGACACGCACCACAGGCGGCGCGCCGCCGCGCGCCGCGCTCTCCGTACCACCGAGACCCGCACCCCTCTCCGACCAGGAACCGGAGCCCCGGCATGACCGTCTGCCTGCTCCTGCTGAGCGTCGTCGCTCTGACGGCCGCCGTGCCCATCCCGCGCGCGCTGACGCGGGCAGCCTGGACCGAGCGGGATCCCGTGGTCGCGCTGTGGGTGTGGCAGTGTCTCGTCGCCACCGTCCTGCTGTGCTGCCTGACCGCTCTGGTGCTGGGAGCGGCAGCCGTCTTCCACACCGTGCGCGACCACGTGTTCGCCCCCGCCCCTCCCGCCGTCACCGCCGCGTACGACCTCTCCGCCGCACCGGTGTGGGCGGCCGTGCTCACTCTGCTGCTGGCGTGCGGGGCCGCCTGGACGACGGCGATGCTGGCCCGGGAACTCGTCGAGGCCCGCCGCAGCCGCGGCCAGGCCCGGGCGCACCTGCGCGAACGCGCCCCCGACCTGCCCGCCGGACTGCCCGCGGCACGCGGGCCGATGCTGGTGCTGGAGGACGAGTACCCGGACGCCTGGTGGATGCCGGGGCACCCACCGCAACTGGTCGTCACCACGGGGGCCCTGCACCGGCTCACGCACCACCAGTTGGACGCCGTCCTCACCCACGAACGCGGCCACGCGCGCGCCCACCACGACTGGCTGCTGCACCTGTCCACCGCACTCGCCACGGGCTTCCCGCGCGTCCCGCTCTTCGCCCACTTCTGCGACCAGACACACCGCCTGGTCGAACTGGCCGCGGACGACACCGCGTCCCGGCGCTGCGGGCACCTCACCACGGCCCTCGCCCTGATCGAGCTGAACCAGCACCGAGGTGTCCTCTCCTGCGCCTCCAGCCACCGCCTCCTCGGCGAGCGCGTGGACCGCCTGCTGGAGCCCCCGCCGCGACTGCTGCGCCGGCACCGGGCCCTGACGACGACGGTGGCCGCGCTGGTGCCCCTGCTGCCCCTGCTCATCACCTTCGCGCCGGGGCTCACGGCACTGTCATGATCCGCGGGTGGTTACGGTGGCGCCGTCGCGGCCGGCCCACTGTCGGAACCGGCGCCGCGGGGGTGGGAGCCGGCGACCGGGGGGTGGCCGGAGCCGGCGCCGGGTTGTGAGTCGGTGGCAGATCTACCTCGCGGATCACCTGAAAGCGCAGGTCAGAAGCGTTTTCCACACCCCCTCACCTGGCGCAACACTTCAGCAACACCCCTTTCCCCACCTTCTCGGTATGGTTCCAGCCATGCCACCCACCGACCGCCCCCGCGACCATGCCGGTCAGGGCGCAGCGACCACCGTCGCCGCCCACCGCACGCGTCGCCGGCTGCGTGCGGACCGGGCCCGGCAGCTCGCCGACCTGCTGCGCCGGCAACTCCTCACCGGCGCCTACAAGGACGGCACCCTCCCCCACGAGTCGACCCTCGCCACCGACTACCGCGCGACCCGCAACACCGTCCGCCAGGCCCTGGACCTGCTGCGGGCGGAGGGTCTGGTGGACCGGTTGCCCGGGGTCGGCACCGTGGTCGTCGCCCGTAAATACCCGCACGGGCTCGACCGTCTGATGGGCCTCGCGGAAACCCTCCGCGAACACGGCCGCGTCACCAACGAGGTCCGCACCATGGGCCCCTCCCCCGCACCCGCCCCGGTCGCCGAGCGTCTCCACGTCGCGGCCGGCGCCGACGTCCTGTGCATCGAACGTCTGCGCCGCCTCAACGGCCTGCCGCTCTCCCTCGACCTGACCTACATCCCGCTCGACATCGGCACCGCCCTGCTCGACGCCGACCTGGAGAACACCGACGTCTTCCGGCTGCTGGAGACGATCACCGGCCGGCCTCTGGGCCACGCCGAGATCACTCTGGAGGCCGTGAACTCGGACGCCCACTCCGCGGCCGTGCTCGAGGCCCCGCGCGGCACCGCCGTGCTGATGCTGGAACGCCTCACACATCTCGACGACGGCCGGCCCGTGGACCTGGAGTTCATCCGCTTCCGCGGCGACCGCATCACCATGAGCGGCCTGCTCCACCGGTCGTAACGAGCCGCCCGTACGCCTTCCACGCGTGTGCGCATTCCCGCCCGCACGCGACCCTGCCTGCACGTTTCCTGGAGACAGCCATGCCCTTGGTGCCCCAGCGGGCCGACGTGCCCGTGACCATCGACGAGTCGAAGTGCATCGACGGCTGCACCCTCTGCGTGGACATGTGCCCGCTGGACTCCCTGGCCATCGACACCAGCAGCGGCAAGGCGTACATGCACGTCGACGAGTGCTGGTACTGCGGCCCGTGCGCGGCCCGCTGCCCCACCGGAGCCGTAACGGTCAACATGCCCTACCTGCTCCGCTGACCTTCCGAACCGCTCCGGTGAGAGGCCCGACCACCATGAAACGCACGGCAGTTTCCCTGTCCGCCGCCGCTCTCCTCCTGCCCCTGTCCGCCTGCGGCGGCAGTGCCGAGGCGGGCAGCGGCTCCACGGTCACCGTGACCGTCGGCTACCAGTCCAAGACGATCAACACCGTCACCGCGGGCACCTTGCTGCGTTCCCTCGGGTACTTCGAAAAGCAGCTCAACTCCCTGCACGACGGCCACACCTACAAGGTCGACTGGCAGGACTACGCCACCGGCGCACCGATCACCGCCCAGATGACCGCCGGGAAGATCGACATCGGTTCGATGGGTGACTTCCCGCTGCTGCTCAACGCGGCCCGCGGCAAACAGCTCGGCCGCCCCACCCACCTGGTGTCGGTCACCGGCTACAACCTGCGCGGCGGCCTCAACACCGTGGTCACGGCACCGCACTCCCAATTCACCTCGCTGAAGGACCTCGAAGGCAAGAAGGTCTCCACGAGCATCGGCTCCGCCGCGGACGGCACTCTCGTACGGGCCCTGCAGCGCGCCGGCATCGACCCGAACAAGGGGATCTCCAAGCTCAACCAGCAGCCCGCGGTGGGTGCTTCCGCGCTCTCCGCCGGCAGCGTGGACGCGCTGTCCCAGTTCGTCGCCTGGCCCGGCCTGCTCGCCTACCAGGGCAAGGCGAAGGCCCTGTACGACGGTGCCCGGCTGAACCTGCCCACCTTTCACGGGGTCACCGCGCGCGAGGACTTCGCCGAACAGCACCCGGCGGTCATGACGGCCTTCCTCAAGGCGCAGGCGCAGGCGACGGACTACCTCAACGGCCGGCCCGTCGCCGCCGCCGAGAAGGTCGCCGAGGCCACCGGACTGCCCGCCGAGGTCGTCTACCTGTACAACGGCGCGCACGGCATCGCCACCTTCGACCCCGCCGTCAAGCCGCAACTGGTCTCCGCGCTGAAGCAGGACGTGTCCGTGCTGAAGGCCGCCGAACTCACCGGGGACGTCGACGTCGACTCCTTCGTGGACGACCAGTACGTGAAGAAGGCCCTCGGCACGTCGTACGCCAAGCGGCTCGCCGCGTCGCCCCCGCCGGCCGCGAGCGAGGTGTGGGTGAAGGGCAGTGAGAAGACGGTCTCCTTCAAGACCCCGAAGAAGCTTCTGGCCTACGTGGCCGGGCACCGCGACGCCGTCCGCGCCGCCTACGTGCCCGACACCACCACCGGCACGCTGTGGTTCGCCGACAAGGCGGTCTGGGTCGCCGACGGCGGACAGGTGCTGCCGTTCGTCGCCCCGGACACCGCGCAGGAGTACGTCTCCGCCCACGGCGGCGCCCGCACGGTCTCCTACCGTGCGGCCCTGGAGCAGGCCTCATGACCCGGCGGCCCCTGGCCCGGTATCTGCTGCGGACGGCGTCCCTCGCCGTCGCCCTGGGCCTGTGGCAGCTGCTGACCAGCCTTGACGTCGACCTCTGGCTGCGTTTCTCGCAGTTCCCGACGGTCACCGATGTCGCCCACGCCTTCGCCGACCGGGTCTCCGGCGCCGACTACTGGACCGATCTGACCGACAGCCTCACCCGCATACTCACCGGCTTCGCGCTCGCGGCCGTCCTGGGCGTGGCCACCGGTGTGCTCGTCGCCCGCTCGCGCCTCGCCGAAGATCTGCTCGGCCCTGTGCTGGAGGTGATCCGGCCGATCCCGGCCATCGCCCTCGTGCCGGTCGCGATCCTCCTGTTCCCCTCCAACGAGCAGGGCATCGTCTTCATCACGTGCACCGCCGCCTATTTCCCCGTGCTGGTCTCGACCCGGCACGCGGTCCGTGCGCTGACCCCGGTGTGGGAGGAGGCGGTGCGCACCATGGGTGGCGGCCGGCTGCGGATCCTGGGGTCGGTCGTGCTGCCCGGGGCGCTGCCCGGCATCTTCGGCGGGCTGTCGGTCGGCATCGGCGTGTCGTGGATCTGCGTGATCTCCGCCGAGATGATCTCCGGCCAGTACGGCGTCGGTTACCGCACCTGGCAGGACTACACGATCGTCAACTACCCGGGTGTCTTCGTCGGCATGGTCACGATCGGTGTGCTCGGCTGGCTCACCTCCACGGCCGTGGAACTCCTCGGCCGGCGACTGACCCGCTGGCTGCCCCGCACCTCGTACGTCCCCAGCGGCCGCACCCGCGCGGCCCGTCCGCTCCCCGCCCCCGCTCACGCCGATGACGACGCCGAGCACCAGCCCCAGTCCGAGCAGCAGGGCAAGGACGACACCGAGGAGGCCCGCGATGAGCACCTCGTCTGAGACCGTCAGCGCGCCAGTCGCACCGGCGCCGGAGAGAGAACGCGGCACTCGGCTCGCCTTCCGCGGCGCCGTCCTCGGCCGCCCGGACGCTGCGGTCCTCACCGACGTGGACCTGGAGGTCGCCCCCGGGGAGATCCTCACCGTCGTCGGCCCCTCCGGCTGCGGCAAGTCCACGCTGCTGCGCACACTCGCCGGGTTGCTCGCCCCGCTCGGCGGCAGGGCCGAGGCGGACGGCAACCTGCTGACGGGACCGTCGGCCGACCGCGCGCTGGTGTTCCAGGAGGACGCGCTGCTGCCCTGGCGCACGCTGCGCGGGAACGTCGAACTCCCGCTCGCCATCAGGGGCGTCCCGCGCGGCGAGCGCCGTTCCCGGGCCGAGGCCTGGCTGGAGCGGGTCGGCCTCAGCGCGCAGGCCGGACAGTTGCCGCACCGTGTGTCGGGCGGGCAGCGCCAGCGCGCCCAGTTGGCCCGTGCCCTGGCCGACAGCCCGCGTGCGGTCCTCATGGACGAGCCCTTCGGCGCCCTCGACGCGCAGACCCGTTCCGGCATGCAGGACCTGCTGGTCGAGGTGTTGCGGGGCACCGGCGCGACCGTCGTCTTCGTCACGCACGACGTGGACGAGGCCCTCTTCCTCGGCGACCGTGTGGCGCTGCTCGGCTCCGGCCGGGTGGCCGCCGTACGGGACGTGCCGCGCCCGCGGGACCGTGCGGCGTTCGACGCCCCGGCCCGCGTGGCGCTGCGCCGCGACATCCTCACCTCGCTCGGATCGTGAAAGGCACCCCGGTGACCACCCCCGCGCCCACCTCCTCGGAGATTCCCGCCGTCGCCGACGCCGAGGAACTGACCTGCGACGTCCTCGTCATCGGCGGCGGTACCGCCGGCACCATGGCGGCGCTGACCGCCGCCGAGCGGGGCGCGGACGTCCTGCTGCTGGAGAAGGCCCACGTCCGGCACTCCGGTGCGCTCGCCATGGGCATGGACGGCGTCAACAACGCGGTCATCCCCGGCCGCGCCGAGCCCGACGACTACGTCGCGGAGATCACCCGCGCCAATGACGGCATCGTCGACCAGTCCACCGTCCGTCAGACCGCCACTCGCGGTTTCGCGATGGTGCAGCGGCTGGAGTCGTACGGGGTCAAGTTCGAGAAGGACGAGCACGGCGAGTACGCGGTCCGCCAGGTCCACCGCTCCGGCTCGTACGTACTGCCGATGCCAGAGGGCAAGGACGTCAAAAAGGTCCTGTACCGGCAGTTGCGGCGGCGCGAGATGCGGGAGCGGATCCGGATCGAGAACCGGGTGATGCCCGTCCGGGTGCTCACCGCCGAGGGCCGGGCCGTGGGCGCCGTCGGCTTCAACACCCGTACCGGTGCCTTCGTCACCGTCCGCGCGGGCGCGGTGATCCTCGCGACCGGCGCCTGCGGCAGGCTCGGCCTGCCCGCCTCCGGCTACCTCTACGGCACCTACGAGAACCCGACCAACGCCGGTGACGGGTACGCCATGGCCTACCACGCCGGCGCCGAGCTGACCGGCATCGAGTGCTTCCAGATCAACCCGCTGATCAAGGACTACAACGGCCCGGCCTGCGCCTACGTCGCGAACCCGTTCGGCGGGTACCAGGTCAACCGGCACGGCGAGCGGTTCGTCGACTCCGACTACTGGTCCGGGCAGATGATGGCCGAGTTCGCCGCGGAGGTCGCGGGCGACCGGGGCCCGGTCTACCTGAAGCTCAGCCACCTCCCCGAGGAGTCGATCTCCGCGCTGGAGTCGATCCTGCACTCCACCGAGCGGCCGACCCGCGGCACCTTCCACTCGGGCCGCGGGCACGACTACCGCACCCACGACGTCGAGATGCACATCTCCGAGATCGGGCTGTGCGGCGGGCACTCCGCCTCCGGGGTCCGCGTCGACGACCATGCCCGGACGACCGTCCCCCGTCTGTACGCCGCCGGCGACCTCGCCTGCGTCCCGCACAACTACATGATCGGCGCCTTCGTCTTCGGTGACCTCGCGGGCGCGGACGCCGCGCAGTACACGGCCTACGACGGTGAGCTTCCCGGAGACCAGGTCTGCGAGGCGCACGAGTTGATCTACCGTCCGCTGCGTCATCCGGACGGCCCGCCGCAGACCCAGGTCGAGTACAAACTGCGCCGCTTCGTGAACGACTACGTCTCGCCGCCCAAGTCGGGCGCCCGGCTGTCCCTCGCCCTGGAGTCCTTCGAGCGGATGCGCGTCGACATCGCCGCGATGGGCGCCCAGACCCCGCACGAGCTGATGCGCTGCGTGGAGGTCTCCTTCATACGCGACTGCGCGGAGATGGCCGCCCGCGCCTCGCTGGCCCGTACCGAGTCGCGCTGGGGCCTCTACCACGAACGTCTCGACCATCCCGAGCGCGACGACGCCTCCTGGTTCCACCATCTCGATCTGCACAAGTCCCCCTCTGGTGCGATGGAGTTCACGGCCCGTCCCGTGGCTCCCTATCTGGTGCCGGTGGAGGGGTTCACGCCTGTCGGCGGCCCCTCCCGGCATGTGGGCGAGGTTCTTCCGGAGCACGTGGCCACGGCCGGCCCGCGCGAGGTGGCACCGGTCGCCGCCGGGCCGGCCTCCGCTCGTGCCGCCGATCCCGCCGACCCGGCCCGCGCCCGGGACACCGCCGCCTCCCCGCGGCTCCTGGAACTGCTGGAGCTCGCGGAGGCCCAGCCCGAACTGTCGGAACTGCGGTCCTACTTGGCGGACACTGAGGCCGATGTCCGCCGTACGGCGGTCTCGGTGCTGACCGAGACCGTGCCGCCCGGTACCGGTCGGGCGCTCGCCGGTGCCCTGCTGGACTCCGACGGCGGCGTCCGCGCCGCTGCCGCCGCCTCACTGCGGGAGCTCGTCGAGGCCCTGCCGCCCGAGCCCGCCCTGGGCACCGCCCTCACGGCCGCGCTCGCCCAGACCGACCCGCTGGTCCGTGCCGCCGCCCTCGATGTGCTGCGTGCTCTGCGGCTCGGTGACGCCGGGGTGTTCGCGGCCGCGCTGGACGATCCCGACATCACGGTCCGCACCGAGGCCGTGCGGGCACTCGTCTCCGTGGACGCGGTCGCGCCGCTTGCGGGCGCCGCGGACGATCCCTCCCGGGAGGTCCGGGTCACCGTGGCGAAGGCCCTGGCCGCCGTCGGCCCGGAGTCCCTCACCGCGTCCGACCAGGGGCTGCTCACCGGCACCCTGGACCGGCTCACCGAGGACGCCGATCCGCTGGTGCGCGGCGCCGCGCTCGGCTCGCTGGCCACCACCGGCTGCCCGGCGCCGCTTGCCGCCCGTGCCGTGTCCGCCCTGTCCGACCCGGCGTGGCAGGTGCGGTCCGGGGCCGCGACCGCGCTGTCGGCCGCGCCCGCCGGCACCGCGGTTCCCGCCCTCGCGAAGGCGCTCGCCGACCCTAATGCCGACGTCCGCAAGGCAGCGGTGCTGGCACTGACCCGGCACCGGTCCACCGAGCAGGCCCGGGCAGCCCTCGCCACGGCCACGGCGGACTCGGACGCGGACGTCAGGGCCTACGCGGCACGGGGGCTGTGACCTCGCCCACGGGGTGCGGCAACCCGCACCGCGGCCCGCACGGACGGGCTATATCCAGTCGTCGGGCTCGGGCTCGTCCGCCGGCTCGGGCCAGTGGTCCTCCGGGTCCCCGGCGCCCGAGAGGGCCGGTCCGGTGGCCGGGGCCGCACCGTTCAGGGAGGCCAGCACCTCGAGGACACCCTCCCCGTAGGTGGCGAGCTTCTTCTCGCCGACGCCGTTCACCGTGCCCAGCTCGCGCACCGAGCCGGGCCTGCGGGAGACGATCTCGCGCAGGGTGGCGTCGTGGAAGATGACGTACGCCGGGACGCCCTGCTCCCGCGCCTGCTCGGCCCGCCAGGCACGCAGGGCCTCGAAGGCGGGGAGGAGCTCCTCGGGCAGCTCGGCGACGGCCTTGGCCTTGCGGTCGCCGCCGGAGCCGCCGCCCGACCGGGACCGCGATCCGGCCGGCTTCTCGGGCTCCTTGCGCAGCGGCACCTCCCGCTCCCGCCGCAGCACCGAGCCGCTGTTCTCAGTGAGCACCAGCGTGCCGTACTCCCCCTCGACCGCGAGCAGGCCCTGGGCGAGCAGCTGGCGGACGACGCCCCGCCACTCGCCCTCGGCGAGGTCCTGCCCGATGCCGAAGACGGACAGCTGGTCGTGGTCGAACTGGATCACCTTGGCCGTGCGCTTGCCGAGCAGGATGTCGACGATCTGCATCGCGCCGAACTTCTGCCCGCGCTCGCGCTGCAGCCGTACCACCGTCGACAGCACTTTCTGCGCGGCGACCGTGCCGTCCCAGGTCTGGGGCGGGGTGATGCAGGTGTCGCAGTTGCCGCAGGCCGGCCCGTCCGGGTCCTGGCCGAAGTAGGCGAGCAGCTGGCCGCGACGGCACCGGGCCGTCTCGCACAGCGCGAGCATGGCGTCGAGGTGGGAGGCGGCCCGGCGGCGGAACGCCTCGTCGCCCTCGCCGGACTGGATCAGCTTGCGCTGCTGGATGACGTCGTTCAGGCCGTACGCCATCCAGGCCGTGGACGGCAGACCGTCACGCCCCGCACGGCCGGTCTCCTGGTAGTAGCCCTCGATGGACTTGGGCAGGTCCAGGTGGGCGACGAAGCGGACGTCCGGCTTGTCGATGCCCATGCCGAAGGCGATGGTCGCGACGACGACCAGGCCGTCCTCGCGCAGGAACCGGGACTGGTGCTCGGCGCGCGTGGCCGCGTCCAGGCCCGCGTGGTACGGCACCGCGTCGATGCCGTTGGCGGTCAGGAACTCCGCCGTGCGCTCCACCGAATTGCGGGAGAGGCAGTAGACGATGCCGGCGTCGCCCGGGTGCTCCTCGCGGAGGAAGGCGAGCAACTGCTTCCTCGGGTCGGCCTTGGGCACGATCCGGTACTGGATGTTGGGCCGGTCGAAGCTGGCGACGAAGTGGCGGGCCGCCGGCAGGTGCAGCCGCTGGGTGATCTCCTCGTGGGTGGCGTGCGTGGCCGTGGCGGTCAGCGCGATCCGCGGAACGTCCGGCCAGCGCTCGCCGAGGAGGGACAGGGTGAGGTAGTCGGGGCGGAAGTCGTGGCCCCACTGGGACACGCAGTGCGCCTCGTCGATCGCGAAGACCGAGATCTTGCCGCGGGACAGCAGGTCGAGCGTGGTGTCCAGGCGCAGCCGCTCCGGCGCCAGATACAGCAGGTCCAGCTCGCCGGCCAGGAACTCGGCCTCGACCATGCGCCGCTCGTCGAAGTCCTGGGTGGAGTTCACGAAGCCGGCCCGCACGCCGAGGGCGCGCAGGGCGTCGACCTGGTCCTGCATCAGGGCGATCAGCGGTGAGACCACCACGCCGGTGCCGGGCCGGACCAGGGCGGGGATCTGGTAGCAGAGGGACTTCCCGCCGCCGGTGGGCATGAGGACGACGGCGTCGCCGCCCGCCACCACGTGCTCGATGATCCCCTGCTGCTCGCCCCGGAAGGCCTCGTATCCGAAGACGCGGTGCAGTGTGGCCAGCGCCTCGCTGTCGGCCGCGCCCGGCCCTTCGGTCACCCTTGGCATCTCGCTGATTCCGCCCGTCGCGCCCATCGTCCTGTCCCCCGCCGGTCCCCCGTGTGTGCCGTCCGTCGACCACTGCGTCCACCATAGGCGCCTGCGCCGACAGTGCCGGACGGTTGTCCACAGGCCTGGTGTGCTTGTCGTACCGCACCGGGGGGACGGTCGTCCGGCGGAACGCGGCTGACGTGCGACGGCCCCGGTTCCCCTCCCGAGCGGGAACCGGGGCCGTACGACCTGCCGTGCGCGTCAGCGCACGAAGACTCCCGCCTGGCTCGCCAGGTTCAGGAAGTACTGCGGCGCGACGCCGAGCACCAGCGTCACCGCCACGCCCACGCCGATCGCGGCCATGGTCAGCGGTGAGGGGACGGCCACGGTCGGGCCCTCCGGCCTGGGCTCGCTGAAGAACATGAGCACGATCACACGGATGTAGAAGAACGCGGCGATCGCCGAGGAGATCACACCGATGACGACCAGCGGGGCCGCGCCGCCCTCCGCCGCCGCCTTGAACACGGCGAACTTCCCGGCGAAGCCGGAGGTCAGCGGGATACCGGCGAAGGCCAGCAGGAACACCGCGAACACGGCCGCCACCAGCGGCGACCGGCGTCCGAGTCCCGCCCACTTCGACAGGTGGGTCGCCTCTCCGCCCGCGTCGCGCACCAGCGTGACCACGGCGAACGCGCCGATCGTCACGAAGGAGTACGCGGCCAGGTAGAAGAGGACGGAGGAGACGCCGTCCTTCGACGTGGCGATGACGCCCGCGAGGATGAATCCGGCGTGCGCGATGGACGAGTACGCCAGCAGCCGCTTGATGTCGGTCTGCGTGATGGCGACGATCGCACCGCCCAGCATGGTGATGACCGCCACCGCCCACATGACCGGCCGCCAGTCCCAGCGCAGGCCGGGCAGGACGACGTACAGCAGGCGCAGCAGCGCGCCGAACGCGGCGACCTTGGTGGCCGCCGCCATGAAGCCGGTGACCGGGGTGGGGGCGCCCTGGTAGACGTCGGGCGTCCACATGTGGAACGGCACCGCGCCGACCTTGAAGAGCAGGCCCATCACGACCAGGGCGGTGCCGATGAGCAGCAGTACGTCGTTGCCCATGGTGCCGGCGAGCGCCGGGTCGACGTCGGCGGCGGTGCCGTCGACGACCTGCGCGATGCGCGCGTACGACACGGAGCCCGCGTAGCCGTACAGCATGGCGATGCCGAACAGCGTGAACGCGGAGGCGAACGCGCCGAGCAGGAAGTACTTGACCGCGGCCTCCTGCGACATGAGCCGCTTGCGGCGGGCGACCGCGCACAGGAGGTACAGCGGCAGGGAGAAGACCTCCAGGGCCACGAACAGCGTCAGCAGGTCGTTGGCCGAGGGGAACACCAGCATGCCCGCGATCGCGAAGAGCAGCAGCGGGAAGACCTCGGTGGTGGTGAACCCGGCCTTGACGGCGGCCTTCTCGCTGTCGCTGCCGGGCACGGACGCGGCCTGCGCGGCGAAGGAGTCGACCCGGTTGCCGTGGGCGGCCGGGTCGAGGCGGCGTTCGGCGAACGTGAACAGGCCGACCAGGCCGGCCAGCAGGATCGTGCCCTGCAGGAACAGGGACGGTCCGTCGACCGCGATCGCGCCCATGGCCGCGATGTGCGCCTTGGTGGTGCCGTATCCGTCGGCCGCGAGTGCCACGACCGCGGCGAACGCGGCGCACAGGGCGACGACGGACAAGAACACCTGCGCGTAGTAGCGGGACTTGCGCGGGACGAACGCCTCGACGAGCACGCCGACCAGCGCGGCGCCGACGACGATCAGGGTCGGCGACAGCTGTCCGTATTCGATCTTCGGCGCGTCGATCTTCGAGATCGGGTCGGCCGCGGTTGTCCACAGGCTGTGGACGGCTGCTGCGCTCACTTGGCCGCCTCCACCTCGGGCTTGGGGTCCTTCTTCTGGACGTCGGACATGGTCTGTTTGACCGCCGGATTGACGATGTCCGTGACGGGCTTCGGGTAGACGCCCAGGAAGATCAACATAACGATCAGCGGGGCGACGACCACGAGCTCACGCGCGCGGAGGTCGGGCATCGCCGAGACCTCGGGCTTCACCGGGCCGGTCATCGTCCGCTGGTAGAGGACGAGGGTGTAGAGCGCGGCGAGCACGATGCCGAAGGTGGCGATGATGCCGACGGCCGGGTAGCGCGTGAACGTGCCGACCAGGACGAGGAACTCGCTCACGAACGGTGCGAGGCCCGGCAGGGAGAGGGTGGCGAGACCACCGATCAGGAAGGTGCCGGCGAGCACCGGGGCGACCTTCTGCACACCGCCGTAGTCGGCGATGAGCCGCGAGCCGCGCCGGGAGATCAGGAAGCCGGCGACCAGCATCAACGCGGCCGTGGAGATGCCGTGGTTGACCATGTAGAGGGTGGCCCCGGACTGGCCCTGGCTGGTCATCGCGAAGATGCCCAGGACGATGAAGCCGAAGTGCGAGATCGACGCGTACGCCACCAGCCGCTTGATGTCCCGCTGGCCGACGGCGAGCAGTGCGCCGTAGACGATGCTGATGAGCGCGAGGACGAGGATCACGGGCGTCGCCCACTTGCTGGCCTCCGGGAAGAGCTGGAGGCAGAAGCGGAGCATCGCGAAGGTGCCCACCTTGTCGACGACCGCGGTGATGAGGACGGCGACCGGGGCGGTGGACTCCTGCATGGCGTTGGGCAGCCAGGTGTGCAGCGGCCACAGCGGCGCCTTCACCGCGAAGGCGAAGAAGAAGCCGAGGAACAGCCAGCGTTCGGTGCTCGTCGCCATGTGCAGCGAACCGTTGGCGCGGGCCTCGGCGATCTCCTGGAGGGAGAAGTTCCCGGCGACCACGTACAGGCCGATCACCGCGGCCAGCATGATCAGGCCGCCGACGAGGTTGTAGAGCAGGAACTTGACCGCCGCGTACGAACGCTGGGTGGCCGCCGTCTCCTCGCCGTGCTCGTGGGCACGGTCCCCGAAGCCGCCGATGAGGAAGTACATCGGGATGAGCATGGCTTCGAAGAAGATGTAGAAGACGAAGACGTCGGTGGCCGCGAAGGAGATGATCACCATCGCCTCGACGGCGAGGATCAGCGCGAAGAATCCCTGGGTGGGGCGCCACCGGCGGCTGCCGGTCTCCAGCGGGTCGGCGTCGTGCCAGCCGGCCAGGACGATGAACGGGATGAGCAGGGCGGTCAGCGCGATCAGCGCCACCGCGATGCCGTCCACGCCCACTTCGTAACGCACCCCGAAGTCCGCGATCCAGGGGTGGGACTCGGTGAGCTGGTAGCGGGCGCCGTCGGGGTCGAAGCGGACCAGGACTACGGCCGCCAGGGCGAGCGTCGCGAGCGAGACGACCAGCGCCAGCCATTTGGCGGCGGTGCGTTGTGCGGCCGGTACGGCGGCCGTGGCGACGGCCCCGAGCGCCGGGAGCGCCGCCGTCGCTGTCAGCAGAGGAAAGGACATCGGTATCAGACCGCCCTCATCAGCAGGGTCGCGGCGACCAGGAGTGCCGCACCGCCGAACATCGAGACCGCGTAGGAGCGGGCGAAGCCGTTCTGGAGCCGGCGCAGCCGTCCGGACAGGCCGCCGAAGCCGGCCGCCGTGCCGTTGACGACGCCGTCGACCAGGGTGTGGTCGACGTAGACCAGGGAGCGCGTGAGGTGCTCGCCGCCGCGCACCAGGACGACGTGGTTGAAGTCGTCCTGGAGCAGGTCGCGGCGGGCCGCGCGGGTGAGCAGCGAACCGCGCGGGGCGACGACCGGGACGGGCCTGCGGCCGTACTGGGCGTAGGCGATGCCGACGCCGACGACCAGGCAGACGATGGTCGCGCCGGTGACGGTGGTCGCGCTGAGCGGCGAGTCGCCCTCGCTGTGGCCGGTGACGGGCTCCAGCCAGTTCACGAAGCGGTCGCCGAGGTGGAAGAAGAAGCCTGCGAAGACCGATCCGACGGCCAGCACGATCATGGGGATCGTCATGACCTTGGGCGACTCGTGCGGGTGCGGCTCGGCGTGCTCGCCGTGGTGCTCGGCCGCGGGCTCGGCGCTCGGGGCCTCCGGGGAGCGGGTGGGCCGGTTGCGCCAGCGTTCCTCGCCGAAGAACGTCATCAGCATCACGCGCGTCATGTAGAAGGCGGTGATGGCGGCGCCCAGCAGGGCCACACCGCCGAGGATCCACCCCTGCGTGCCGCCCTTGGCGAAGGCGGCCTCGATGATCGCGTCCTTGGAGTAGAACCCGGACAGGAACGGGAAGCCGATGATGGCCAGGTAGCCGAGGCCGAAGGTGATGAAGGTGATCGGCATGTACTTGCGCAGGCCGCCGTACCTGCGCATGTCGACCTCGTCGTTCATGCCGTGCATGACGGAGCCGGCGCCGAGGAAGAGCCCGGCCTTGAAGAAGCCGTGCGTCACCAGGTGCATGATCGCGAAGACGTAGCCGATGGGGCCGAGGCCCGCGGCCAGCACCATGTAGCCGATCTGCGACATGGTCGAGCCGGCCAGCGCCTTCTTGATGTCGTCCTTGGCGCAACCGACGATCGCACCGAAGAGGAGCGTGACCGCGCCGACCACGGTGACGGTCAGCTGCGCGTCGGGTGCGGCGTTGAAGATGGCTCCGGAGCGGACGATCAGGTACACGCCCGCCGTCACCATCGTCGCGGCGTGGATGAGGGCCGAGACCGGGGTCGGGCCCTCCATGGCGTCCCCGAGCCAGGACTGCAGCGGCACCTGGGCCGACTTGCCGCAGGCGGCGAGCAGCAGCATCAGGCCGATGGCGGTGAGCCTGCCCTCGGAGGTGTCGCCGGTGTGGCTGAGGACCGGGCCGAAGGCGAAGCTGCCGAACGTCGTGAACATCAGCATGATCGCGATCGACAGGCCCATGTCGCCGACCCGGTTGACCAGGAAGGCCTTCTTGGCCGCCGTGGACGCGCTGGGCTTGTGCTGCCAGAAGCCGATCAGCAGGTACGAGGCGAGACCGACGCCCTCCCAGCCGACGTACAGCAGCAGGTAGTTGTCGGCGAGGACGAGCAGCAGCATCGCCGCGAGGAACAGGTTGAGGTAGCCGAAGAAGCGGCGGCGGCGCTCGTCGTGCTCCATGTACCCGACCGAGTACAGGTGGATGAGCGAGCCGACGCCGGTGATCAGCAGGACGAAGGTCATCGACAGCTGGTCGAGGCGGAAGGTGACGTCCGCCTGGAAGCTGCCGACCGAGATCCACGTCCACAGGTGCTGGGTCAGTGTGCGCTGCTCGGCGTCCTTGCCGAGCAGGTCGGCGAAGAGGATCAGGCCGACCACGAAGGAGGCGGTCGACATGACGGTGCCGAGCCAGTGGCCGACGCGGTCGAGTCGCCGGCCGCCGACCAGGAGGACGGCCGCTCCGAGCAGGGGCGCCGCGATGAGCAGCGCGATCAGGTTCTCCACGATTCTTCCGACCCCTTACAGCTTCATCAGGCTGGCGTCGTCGACCGAGGCCGAGTGGCGGGTGCGGAACAGCGACACGATGATCGCGAGGCCCACCACGACCTCCGCGGCGGCGACGACCATCGTGAAGAACGCGATGATCTGGCCGTCGAGGTTGCCGTGCATCCGGGAGAAGACGACGAACGCGAGGTTGCAGGCGTTCAGCATCAGCTCGATGCACATGAAGACCACGATGGCGTTGCGCCGGATCAGTACGCCCGTCGCGCCGATCGTGAACAGCAGGGCGGCGAGGTAGAGGTAGTTGACCGGGTTCACTTCGACGCCTCCTCGGACCTCTTGAACGTGGCCGGTTCGACCGCCCGGCGCTCCAGGCGCTCCTCCGCGCGCTGCTCCAGCGCCTTCAGGTCGTTGAGCGCCTCGGTGGACACGTCACGGATCTGGCCGCGCTCGCGCAGCGTCTTGCTGACGGTCAGCTCGGACGTGGTGCCGTCGGGCAGCAGGCCCGCGATGTCCACGGCGTTGTGCCGGGCGTAGACACCGGGGGCGGGCAGCGGCGGGATGTGCACGCCCTCGCGGATGCGCTGTTCGGCCAGCTCGCGCTGGGTCTTGGCGCGCTCGGTGCGTTCGCGGTGGGTGAGCACCATGGCGCCGACGGCGGCCGTGATCAGCAGGGCGCCGGTGATTTCGAAGGCGAACACGTATTTGGTGAAGATGAGGGCCGCGAGGCCTTCCACGTTGCCGTTGGCGTTCGCCCCGCCGATGCCGTCGAAGTCCTTCAGGGAGGCGTTCGCGATGCCGGCGAACAGCAGGACGCCGAAGCCGACCCCGCAGAGAAGGGCCAGCCAGCGCTGGCCCTTGATGGTCTCCTTGAGGGAGTCCGCGGCCGTGACGCCGACGAGCATCACCACGAACAGGAACAGCATCATGATCGCGCCGGTGTAGACGACGATCTGCACGATCCCCAGGAAGTAGGCGCCGTTGGCGAGGTAGAACACCGCCAGGACGATCATGGTGCCGGCCAGGCAGAGCGCGCTGTGCACGGCCTTCTTCATGAAGACGGTGCACAGGGCGCCGATCACCGCGACGGTGCCGAGGACCCAGAACTGGAATGCCTCACCGGTGGAGGTGGTGTAGGCGGCGAGCTGCGTCGCGTTCATCGGCCGATCACCTTCCCGGAGGCCGGCTCGTCCTCGCCGAAGGTGGACGCGGCCTCCTGCGGGACCTCTCCCTTGGAGAGGGCGACCTGCCGGACCGTACCGGGCGCGGCCTGCGTCACCAGGCCCCGGTAGTAGTCCTGTTCGTCCGTCCCCGGGAAGATCGAGTGGGGCGTGTCGACCATGCCCTCCTCGAGGCCGGCGAGCAGCTGCTCCTTGGTGTAGATGAGGTTCGCGCGGCTGGAGTCGGCCAGCTCGAACTCGTTGGTCATCGTCAGCGCGCGCGTGGGGCACGCCTCGATGCACAGCCCGCACAGGATGCAGCGGGCGTAGTTGATCTGGTAGACGCGGCCGTACCGCTCGCCCGGCGAGTAGCGCTCCTCGTCGGTGTTGTCCGCGCCCTCCACGTAGATGGCGTCGGCGGGGCAGGCCCAGGCGCACAGCTCGCAGCCGACGCACTTCTCCAGTCCGTCCGGATGGCGGTTGAGCTGGTGCCGTCCGTGGAACCGCGGAGCCGTGGTCTTCTTCTGCTCCGGGTACTGCTCGGTCAGCCGCTTCTTGAACATGGCCTTGAAGGTCACGCCGAAGCCGGCGACGGGGTTCTGGAAACCGGGCTTGGTCTCCTTGGGTTCCTCAGCCATCGGACGCCTCCTTTCCATCCGTAGGTCCGTCACTGACAGTGTCCGGCCCGCCACTGACAATCAGCTCGCGGTCACGGTGCGAGCGGCGCCTGGGCACCGGCGGCAGCTCCTGTCCGGGCAGCGGCGGGACGGGGAATCCGCCCGCCATCGGGTCGAAGCCGGCCTGCTGGGTGGCGGCCTCCTCGGCCGCCCTGCCCTTGTCGCGGAACATGTCGGCGACGAAGGAGATCAGCAGCAGGGCGAGGACACCGCCGCCGACGTAGAGGGCGATGTCGGCGAAGTCGTAGTTCTCGTTGCGCAGCGCGCGCACGGTCGCGACCAGCATCAGCCAGGTCACCGAGACCGGGATGAGCACCTTCCAGCCGAGCTTCATCAGCTGGTCGTAGCGGACGCGGGGCAGGGTGCCGCGCAGCCAGATGAAGAAGAACAGCAGCAGCTGGACCTTGACGACGAACCAGAGCAGCGGCCACCAGCCGTGGTTCGCGCCCTCCCAGAAGCTGCTGATCGGCCAGGGGGCGCGCCAGCCGCCGAGGAAGAGGGTGGTCGAGACGGCCGAGACCGTCACCATGTTCACGTACTCGGCGAGCATGAACATCGCGAACTTGATCGACGAGTACTCGGTGTTGAAGCCGCCGACGAGGTCGCCCTCGGACTCCGGCATGTCGAAGGGGGCGCGGTTGGTCTCGCCGACCATCGTGACGACGTAGAGGATGAAGGAGACCGGCAGCAGCAGGATGTACCAGCGGTCGTGCTGCTGCTCGACGATCGTGGACGTCGACATCGACCCCGAGTACAGGAACACGGAGGCGAACGCGGCGCCCATGGCGATCTCGTACGAGATCATCTGCGCGCAGGAGCGCAGGCCGCCGAGGAGCGGGTAGGTGGATCCGGAACTCCAACCCGCCAGCACGATGCCGTAGATGCCGACGGAGGCGACCGCGAGGATGTAGAGCATCGCGATCGGCAGGTCGGTGAGCTGCATCGTGGTGCGTGTGCCGAAGATCGAGATCTCGTTGTCGGCCGGCCCGAAGGGGATCACCGCGATCGCCATGAAGGCCGGGATGGCCGCGACGATCGGTGCGAGGACGTAGACGACCTTGTCCGCGCGCTTGACGATGATGTCTTCCTTGAGCATCAGCTTCACACCGTCGGCGAGCGACTGGAGCATGCCCCAGGGGCCGTGCCGGTTGGGGCCGATGCGCAGCTGCATCCAGGCGACGACCTTGCGTTCCCAGACGATGGAGAACAGCACGGTCACCATCTGGAAGGCGAAGCAGAAGACCGCCTTGACGAGGACCAGCCACCAGGGGTCGCGGCCGAACATCGAGAGGTCTTCAGCGGCGAGGTACGGGCTCATGCCTCCACCTCCTTGGGGGCCTCTTCGGCGACAGCCGCCGGGCCGATGCGGACGAGGGATCCGGGTTGTGCGCCGGTGCCGGACGCGACGCCCGCGTCGACGGAGTTCAGCGGGAGCCACACCACCCGGTCGGGCATCTCGGTGATCTGCACCGGGAGTCGGACCGTGCCTTCGGGACCGGTGACGGTGAGGGCCTCGCCCTCCGCGACGCCCGCCTCGGCGGCCGTCGCGGCCGACACGCGCGCGCGTGCGGCGTGCCGGGTTCCGGCGAGTGCCTCGTCGCCCTCCTGCAGGACACCGTGGTCGAGCAGCAGCCGGTGTCCGGCGAGGACCGCCTCGCCCGCGGCGGGGCGGGGCAGGACGCCCGCGGTCTCGAAGGGCGCGGTGGCGCGCGGGCCGCCCCAGGAGCCGAGCCGGTCGATCTCCGCGCGCGTGGTGCGCAGATCGGGCAGGCCCAGGTGGACGTCCATGGCGTCGGCCAGCATCTGCAGCACGCGCGCGTCGGTCGGCGCGAGGCGGCGGGTCATCTGGTCGGGCTTGAGCGCGGCCTCGAAGAAGCGCACCCTGCCCTCCCAGTTGAGGAAGGTGCCGGCCTTCTCGGCGACCGCCGCGACCGGCAGGACGACGTCGGCGTGTTCGGTGACCTCGCTGGGCCGCAGCTCCAGCGACACCAGGAAGCCGACGTCCGCGAGCGCGGCACGCGCGCGTGCCGGGTCGGGCAGGTCGGTGACCTCGACGCCGGCGACCACGAGTGCCGAGAGTTCGCCGTTCGCGGCGGCCTCGACGATCTGGTGGGTGTCGCGGCCGTAGCGGTGCGGGAGTTCGGCTAGCCCCCAGACCGCGGCGACCTCGTCCCGCGCGCGCGGGTCGGTGGCCGGGCGGCCGCCCGGCAGCAGCGACGGCAGCGCGCCCACCTCGACGGCGCCGCGTTCTCCGGCCCGGCGCGGGATCCACACCAGCTGGGCGCCGGTCGCGGTGGCCGCGCGTACGGCGGCGGTGAGGCCGCCCGCGACGGAGGAGAGCCGTTCGCCGACGACGATGACCGCGCCCTCGGCGCGCAGCGCCTCGGCGGCCATGGTGCCGGGCTCCTCCAGGCCGACGCCGCTCGCGAGGGCGTCCAGCCATTCGGTCTCGGTGCCCGGCGCGGCCGGCAGCAGGGTGCCGCCGGTCTTCTGCAGACCCCGGGTCGCGTGGGTGGCCAGCGAGAACACTTGCTGCTTGTGCTTGCGCCAGGCCTTGCGCAGCCGCAGGAAGACGCCGGGTGCCTCCTCCTCCGACTCGAAGCCGACGAGGAGGACGGCGGGCGCCTTCTCCAGGGCGGTGTACGTGACGCCGCTGCCGTCGAGGTCGCGGCCGCGGCCCGCCACGTGGGCCGCGAGGAAGTCGGCCTCCTCGCCGCTGTGCACGCGCGCGCGGAAGTCGATGTCGTTCGTGTCGAGTGCCACGCGCGCGAACTTGCTGTAGGCGTAGGCGTCCTCGACGGTCAGCCGGCCGCCGGTGAGGACGCCGGCCCGGGAGCGGGCGGCGGTCAGTCCGCGTGCGGCCGCCTCCAGCGCCTCGGGCCAGGAGGCGGGCTCCAGGACGCCGTCGGCGTTGCGGACCAGTGGGGTGTCGAGGCGGTCCCTCTGCTGCGCGTACCGGAACGCGAAGCGTCCCTTGTCGCAGATCCACTCCTCGTTGACCTCGGGGTCGTTGGCCGCGAGCCGTCGCATGACCTTGCCGCGCCGGTGGTCGGTGCGGGTGGCGCAGCCGCCCGAGCAGTGTTCGCAGACCGACGGCGAGGAGATGAGGTCGAAGGGGCGGGAGCGGAACCGGTAGGCCGCCGAGGTCAGGGCGCCGACCGGGCAGATCTGGATGGTGTTGCCGGAGAAGTACGACTCGAACGGGTCGCCCTCGCCGGTGCCGACCTGCTGGAGCGCGCCCCGCTCGACCAGTTCGATCATCGGGTCGCCGGCGACCTGGCTGGAGAAGCGGGTGCAGCGGGCGCACAGCACGCACCGCTCGCGGTCGAGGAGCACCTGGGTGGAGATCGGTACGGGCTTCTCGTAGGTGCGCTTCTTGCCCTCGAAGCGGGACTCGGCGTTGCCGTGGGACATGGCCTGGTTCTGCAGGGGGCACTCGCCGCCCTTGTCGCAGACCGGGCAGTCCAGCGGGTGGTTGATGAGGAGCAGTTCCATCACCCCGTGCTGGGCCTTCTCGGCGACCGGCGAGGTGAGGTGGGTCTTGACGACCATGCCGTCGGTGCACGTGATCGTGCAGGACGCCATGGGCTTGCGCTGCCCCTCGACCTCGACGATGCACTGGCGGCAGGCGCCGGCCGGGTCCAGCAGGGGGTGGTCGCAGAACCGCGGGATCTCGATGCCGAGCTGCTCGGCGGCCCGGATGACCAGGGTGCCCTTGGGCACGCTGATCTCGGCGCCGTCGATCGTCAGCGTGACGAGGTCCTCCGGCGGGACCGCCGCCTCTCCCCCTCCGGAGGGAGCACTGGTGGTCACGGTCATGCGTTCACCTCCGGGCGGTCCGCCCAGGCCGTCGACTTGGCCGGGTCGAAGGGGCAGCCCCGGCCCGTGATGTGCTGCTCGTACTCCTCGCGGAAGTACTTCAGCGAGGAGAAGATGGGTGAGGCCGCGCCGTCGCCGAGCGCGCAGAAGGACTTGCCGTTGATGTTGTCGGCGATGTCGTTCAGCTTGTCGAGGTCGGACATGACGCCCTTGCCGGCCTCGATGTCCCGCAGCAGCTGCACCAGCCAGTACGTGCCCTCACGGCAGGGGGTGCACTTGCCGCAGGACTCGTGGGCGTAGAACTCGGTCCAGCGGGTCACCGCCCGCACCACGCAGGTCGTCTCGTCGAAGCACTGCAGGGCCTTGGTGCCGAGCATGGATCCGGCGGCGCCGACGCCTTCGTAGTCGAGGGGGACGTCGAGGTGCTCGTCGGTGAACATCGGCGTCGAGGAACCGCCGGGCGTCCAGAACTTGAGGCGGTGCCCGGACCGCATGCCGCCGCTCATGTCGAGGAGCTGGCGGAGCGTGATGCCGAGCGGGGCCTCGTACTGGCCGGGGCTCGCGACGTGGCCGCTGAGCGAGTAGAGGGTGAAGCCGGGGGACTTCTCGCTGCCCATCGACCTGAACCAGTCTTTCCCGTTTTTCAGGATGGCGGGAACCGACGCGATCGACTCGACGTTGTTCACAACAGTCGGGCAGGCATAGAGCCCTTCGACGGCTGGGAAGGGGGGACGGAGCCGCGGTTGACCACGGCGGCCTTCGAGCGAGTCGAGCAGTGCGGTCTCCTCACCGCAGATGTACGCGCCCGCGCCCGCGTGCACGGTGAGTTCGAGGTCGAGTCCGCTGCCCAGGATGTTCTCGCCGAGGTAGCCGGCCGCGTAGGCCTCGCGCACGGCCTCGTGCAACCGCCGCAGAACGGGGACGACTTCACCACGCAGATAGATGAAGGCATGCGACGACCTGATGGCGTAACACGCGATCACGATGCCCTCGATGAGGCTGTGCGGGTTCGCGAAGAGGAGCGGGATGTCCTTGCACGTCCCGGGTTCCGATTCGTCGGCGTTGACAACTAGATAGTGCGGTTTTCCATCACCCTGCGGAATGAACTGCCATTTCATTCCGGTCGGGAATCCCGCGCCGCCGCGGCCTCGCAGCCCGGAGTCCTTGACGTACGCGATCAGGTCGTCCGGTGACATGGCGAGTGCCTTGCGGAGCCCCTCGTACCCCTCGTGCCTCCGGTAGACGTCCAGGCTCCAGGCCCGGTCCTCGTCCCAGAAGGCCGACAGCACGGGTGCGAGCAGCTTCTCCGGGCTCGTGTCCTTGACCTCGGGTACCACGGTCATCACTCCCCCTCCTCGGCGGTAGGCCCTGCCGGGTGGGCGGGGTCGGAGGCCGATGTGTCCTGCGGCGCGTCATGGGAGCTGAGGTGCTCGGCCGGCGACGGCTGGTGCACCCTGTCCTGCGGATCCCCATGCGGACCTCCGCGCGGATGGACCACGCGCGCGGGTGCGGCCTCTCCCCTTGCCAGGCGAAGGCCCACCAGCGAAGCGGGTCCCGCACTGCCGCCCTCCTCGACGGCCCCGGGCCGCTCGTCGGGGAAGCCGGCCAGGATTCGCGCGGTCTCCTTGAAGGTGCACAGCCGCGCCCCGCGCGTGGGCTGCACGGGGCGGCCCGCCCGCAGGTCGTCGACCAGGTGCTTGGCGCTGCCCGGCGTCTGGTTGTCGAAGAACTCCCAGTTGACCATCACGACCGGTGCGAAGTCGCAGGCCGCGTTGCACTCGATGTGCTCCAGGGTGACCTTGCCGTCGTCGGTGGTCTCGCCGTTGCCGACGCCCAGGTGCTCCTGCAGGGTCTCGAAGATCGCGTCGCCGCCCATCACCGCGCACAGCGTGTTGGTGCAGACGCCGACCTGGTAGTCACCGGAGGGCTTGCGCCGGTACATGGTGTAGAAGGTGGCGACGGCGGTGACCTCGGCCGTGGTCAGGTCCAGCATGTCCGCGCAGAACTGCATTCCGGTGCGCGTGACGTGGCCCTCCTCGGACTGCACGAGGTGGAGCAGCGGCAGCAGGGCGGACCGGGAGTCGGGGTAGCGCGCGATCACGTCGCGTGCGTCCGTCTCCAGCTGGGCCCGGACGTCGTCCGGGTACGCGGGGGCGGGCAGTTGGGGCATGCCCAGGCTGACGCCCCGCTCCGAAGAAGAGGTGGTCACCGGTCGACGCCTCCCATCACGGGGTCGATGGACGCGACGGCGACGATGACGTCGGCGACCTGGCCGCCCTCGCACATCGCCGCCATGGCCTGCAGGTTGGTGAAGGACGGGTCACGGAAGTGGACCCGGTAGGGGCGGGTGCCTCCGTCGGAGACGGCGTGCACCCCGAGCTCGCCCTTGGGCGACTCGACGGCCGCGTACGCCTGTCCCGGCGGCACGCGGAAGCCCTCGGTGACCAGCTTGAAGTGGTGGATCAGGGCCTCCATGGAGGTGCCCATGATCTTCTTGATGTGGTCGAGGGAGTTGCCGAGCCCGTCGGGTCCCAGGGCGAGCTGGGCGGGCCAGGCGATCTTCTTGTCGGCGACCATGACCGGTCCGGGCTGGAGCCGGTCCAGGCACTGCTCGATGATCCGCAGCGACTGGCGCATCTCCTCCAGGCGGATCAGGAAGCGGCCGTAGGAGTCGCAGCTGTCGGCGGTCGGGACGTCGAAGTCGTACGTCTCGTAGCCGCAGTACGGCTGGGCCTTGCGCAGGTCGTGCGGCAGGCCGGTGGAGCGCAGGATCGGGCCCGTCGCGCCGAGGGCCATGCAGCCGGCCAGGTCGAGGTGGCCGACGTCCTGCATGCGGGCCTTGAAGATGGGGTTCCCGGTGGCGAGCTTGTCGTACTCCGGGAGGTTCTTCTTCATCTTCTTCACGAACTCGCGGATCTGGTCCACCGCGCCGGGCGGCAGGTCCTGGGCGAGTCCGCCGGGGCGGATGTACGCGTGGTTCATCCGCAGGCCCGTGATGAGCTCGTAGAGGTCGAGAATCATTTCACGATCGCGGAAGCCGTAGATCATGATCGTGGTGGCGCCCAGTTCCATGCCGCCGGTGGCGATGCACACCAGGTGGGAGGACATCCGGTTCAGCTCCATCAGGAGCACCCGGATGAGCGTGGCGCGGTCGGTGACCTGGTCCTCGATGCCGAGGAGCTTCTCGACGGCGAGGCAGTAGGCGGTCTCGTTGAAGAAGGACGTCAGGTAGTCCATGCGCGTGACGAAGGTGGTGCCCTGCGTCCACGTGCGGAACTCGAGGTTCTTCTCGATGCCGGTGTGGAGGTAGCCGATGCCGCAGCGGGCCTCGGTGACGGTCTCGCCCTCGATCTCAAGGATCAGGCGGAGCACCCCATGGGTGGACGGGTGCTGGGGACCCATGTTGACGACGATGCGTTCGTCGTCGGCGCGCGCCGCGGACTGGACGACCTCGTCCCAGTCGCCACCGGTGACCGTATATACGGTGCCCTCGG
Organism: Streptomyces albidicamelliae; assembly: GCF_025642175.1. NCBI lineage: Bacteria > Bacillati > Actinomycetota > Actinomycetes > Kitasatosporales > Streptomycetaceae > Streptomyces > Streptomyces albidicamelliae. The sequence continues at coordinate 3,797,196 of NZ_CP106795.1, forward strand.
TGGTCTCGCGCGCCTCGGCGGCCGAAGCGCCGGATGCTGACTGCGTGCTCACGAGTACGACCTCCGCTGGTCCGGAGCCGGGATCTGGGCGCCCTTGTACTCGACGGGGATGCCGCCGAGGGGGTAGTCCTTGCGCTGCGGGTGGCCCTGCCAGTCGTCCGGCATCATGATCCGCGTCAGGGCCGGGTGGCCGTCGAAGACGATTCCGAAGAAGTCGTAGGTCTCGCGCTCGTGCCAGTCGTTGGTCGGGTAGACGGAGACCAGGGACGGGATGCGCGGGTCGCTGTCGGGGGCGCTGACTTCCAGGCGGACGAGCCGGTTGTGGGTGATCGAGCGCAGGTGGTAGACGGCGTGCAGCTCGCGGCCCTTGTCCTCGGGGTAGTGGACGCCGCTGACCCCGGTGCACAGCTCGAAGCGCAGGGCCGGGTCGTCGCGCAGGGTGTGAGCGACGCGGACCAGGTGCTCACGCTCGATGTGGAAGGTCAGCTCGTCCCGGTCGACGACCGTCTTCTCGATGGCGTTGCCGGGGAGGAGTCCCTGCTCCTCCAGGGCGCCCTCGAGTTCGTCGGCGACCTCGTCGAACCAGCCGCCGTAGGGGCGGCTCGCCGGTCCGGGGAGCCGGACCGAGCGCACCAGGCCGCCGTAGCCGGAGGTGTCGCCGCCGTTGTTGGCGCCGAACATGCCGCGCTGGACGCGGATCTCCTCGCCGCCCTGGCCGCGCTGGCCGGGGAGGTTGGAGGCGGCGAGGTCCTTCTCGGGGTTCACCCCGTTCGCGCCGTTGGTGCCGTTCGCGTCGCTCACCGCAGCAGCCCCTTCATCTCGATCGTGGGCAGGGCCTTGAGCGCCGCCTCCTCCGCCTCGCGGGCCGCTTCCTCGGCGTTGACGCCGAGCTTGGAGGACTGGATCTTCTGGTGGAGCTTGAGGATCGCGTCCATCAGCATCTCGGGGCGCGGCGGGCAGCCGGGCAGGTAGATGTCGACCGGGACGATGTGGTCGACGCCCTGGACGATCGCGTAGTTGTTGAACATGCCGCCCGAGGAGGCGCAGACGCCCATGGAGATCACCCACTTCGGGCTGGGCATCTGGTCGTAGACCTGCCTCAGGACCGGCGCCATCTTCTGGCTGACCCGGCCGGCCACGATCATCAGGTCGGCCTGGCGCGGCGAGCCGCGGAAGACCTCCATGCCGAAGCGGGCCAGGTCGTATCGGCCGGCGCCCGTGGTCATCATCTCGATGGCACAGCAGGCGAGGCCGAAGGTCGCCGGGAAGACGGACGCCTTGCGCACCCAGCCCGCGGCCTGCTCGACGGTGGTCAGCAGGAATCCGCTCGGCAGTTTTTCTTCGAGTCCCATGTCAAAAGGCCCCTCAGTCCCATTCCAGGCCGCCGCGCCGCCATACGTACGCGTACGCCACGAAGACGGTGAGCACGAAGAGCAGCATCTCCACGAGCCCGAAGATCCCCAGGGCGTCGAAGGTGACGGCCCAGGGGTAGAGGAAGACGATCTCGATGTCGAAGACGATGAAGAGCATCGCCGTCAGGTAGTACTTGATGGGGAAGCGCCCGCCGCCGGCCGGCGTGGGGGTCGGCTCGATACCGCACTCGTAGGCCTCGAGCTTGGCGCGGTTGTACCGCTTCGGACCGATCAGCGTGGCCATGACCACGGAGAAGATCGCAAAGCCTGCCCCGAGGGCTCCCAGTACGAGGATGGGCGCATACGCGTTCACCGCTCCTCGCTCCTCTCAGTCGGCGCTGACTGCTGGCGGTTGCACTGGGCTCACTTCCGCCTCACCGGTCCCACGAACCCCGCTCGTCCCGGCGAAGATCGAGAACATGTGAAGCAGGTCACAAGCCCAACTGCCTCGCATCTTATGCCCGCCGCTCTGTGATCTGCGACACGGGGTATTCCACAAGCTTTGTGATCTCCACCACCTGACGAAGGATCATGAAGTCGGATGATGAGTGATCTTCATACGCGAAGCGTTCAGTTGATCACCAGAAGTGACATTTTTGTGCGTCGTCGCAGGCCGGAGGGGGCGTCTCCATATCAAGAGACTTCCGCTGCATGCAAATTGGTGCTGGAGGGGAGGGCCTGATAGTGGATCGCGTTCACACATCAGAGGGAGGCCGGGGGTGCGATGTGGACGCTGCCGCCACACCGTCTCGGCGCGTGCATGCGTTCACGAGCTCCACGCGCGGCGGACGCAGCCCTTCCGGTGGCCGTTCCGTGACCTCCGCCACATCGATGAGAGATCCCTGAGAACCGGGCTTGGCCAACCACTCCAACCGGTGGTAGGCGCGGGGCAATTCGGACTTAATGATCAAAGACCGTGATCAAGGGCTTGATCACAGGCGTCCGCAATGTCCGTTACGGCGTCAATAAAGAGCGACACGCCCGGGATTCGGGGCTTCCGTTGAGCAATTGTGGCGCACCACACGTTTCTTGAAGATATGAAGGAGCCCCTGGTACCGGTTGTTCCCATGTCCCACACCGCTCACATACGCAGCCACCGGAAGCCCCGCCGCAGCGCGTCCACCCTCGCGATGCGGGCCGGAGTTGCCGGTGGCGTCCTCGGCACCCTGGCAGTCGCCGGGGCAGCCGGTTCGGCGAACGCAGCCGAGCCGGTGACGCAGACCCTCGAACTGCCCACCCTGACGGCGGACCTGGCCGCCCAGGCCGCGCAGTCCGCGGACGCGACCCAGCAGGCCGCCGCTAACTACCAGCTGCAGGCCGAGCGCGACGCGGCCGCCGCAAAGGCCGCCAAGCAGGCCAAGTCGGACCTCGCCGAGGCCAAGCAGAAGGCGGCCGCGGCCAAGAAGAAGGCCGAGGAGGCCGCTCGCAAGGAGGCCGCCGCCCGCGCCTCCCGCAACGCCGAGCGCACCACGCTCTCCACCACGGCGGACGCCGGCTCGACCTCCACGTCCACGTCCACCGGCACGTCCACGGCCACCGGTTCGGCCGCCGCGGTCATCAGCTTCGTCAAGGCGCAGGTCGGCAAGGCGTACGTGTCCGGTGCCACCGGTCCCTCCGCCTACGACTGCTCCGGCCTGGTGCAGACGGCCTTCAAGCAGGTCGGCATCAGCCTGCCGCGTGTCTCGCAGGACCAGTCGACGGCCGGCACCCAGGTCTCGCTGAGCAACCTGCAGCCGGGTGACATCCTCTACTGGGGCAGCGCGGGCAGCGCGTACCACGTGGCGGTGTACGTCGGCGACGGCATGTTCGTCGGCGCGCAGAACCCCTCCACCGGCGTCGCGGAGAAGCCGCTGTCGTACGACCCGCCCACCGGGGCCGTGCGGGTGCTCTGACCGCACCAGGCGCCTCTCACGCGCACAGGGCCGCAGCCGCTCGGGGGCAGCGGCCCTTGCGTCGTTCCCACGGCGCTCGCACCAGCGTCCCGTACAGGGACGACTGCCGTGACGGAGGCGGTGTCCGGCATGTCGGACACCTCGTCAACCGGTCCGGCCGGCCGGGCGGGTGAGACCTGACCCGCCGACAGGCGAGCGGTCCGGCGGAAATAGGGCGCATCACCGCAAACGGCGGCCCGGCGGACACCTCGTCCCGCCGGGCCGCCGACGCGGCTTCTCTCAGCTCTTTCTCTACGCGCTTTCCCTCGGCGCTTCACCCGTGCCCGCCGGGCGCCTCTCGGCGCCCCGCAGGGCGCCCTCTCAGGCCTTCGGGGCCACCTTGCTCAGGCCGTTGATGATGCGGTCCATCGCGTCGCCGCCCGTGGGGTCGGTGAGGTTGGCGAGCAGCTTCAGGGTGAACTTCATCAGCACCGGGTGGGTCAGGCCGCGCTGGGTGGCGATCTGCATGACCTTCGGGTTGCCGATGAGCTTCACGAAGGCGCGGCCCAGGTTGTAGTAGCCGCCGTAGGTGTCGCTGAGGACGCGCGGGTAGCGCTGGAGGGCGATCTCGCGCTGGGCGGGCGTGGCCCGCGCGTGGGCCTGCACGATGACGTCGGCGGCGAGCTGGCCGGACTCCATGGCATAGGCGATGCCCTCGCCGTTGAAGGGGTTCACCAGGCCGCCGGCGTCACCGACGAGGAGCAGGCCCTTGGTGTAGTGCGGCTTGCGGTTGAAGGCCATGGGGAGGGCGGCGCCGCGGATGGGGCCGGTCATGTTCTCCGGGGTGTAGCCCCAGTCCTCCGGCATGGAGGCGCACCAGGCCTTGAGGATCTCGCGCCAGTCCAGCTCCTTGAAGGATGCGGACGTGTTGAGGACGCCGAGGCCGACGTTGGAGGTGCCGTCGCCCATGCCGAAGATCCAGCCGTAGCCGGGCAGCAGGCGGTCCTGGGCGCCGCGCCGGTCCCACAGCTCCAGCCAGGACTCCAGGTAGTCGTCGTCGTGGCGGGGCGAGGTGAAGTACGTGCGCACCGCGACGCCCATGGGGCGGTCCTCGCGGCGGTGCAGGCCCATGGCGAGGGACAGGCGGGTGGAGTTGCCGTCGGCGGCTACGACGAGCGGCGCGCGGAAGGTGACCTCGCGCTTCTCCTCGCCGAGTTTGGCGGTCACACCGGTGATGCGGCCGGTGCGGTCGTCGACGACGGGCCCGGAGACGTTGCAGCGCTCGTAGAGGCGGGCGCCGGCCTTCTGGGCGTTGCGGGCGAGCTGCTCGTCGAAGTCGTCGCGCTTGCGGACGAGGCCGTAGTTCGGGAAGGAGGCGAGATCCGGCCAGTCCAGCTGGAGGCGGCTGCCGCCGCCGATGATGCGCAGGCCCTTGTTGCGCAGCCAGCCGGCCTCCTCGGAGATGTCGATGCCCATGGCGACGAGCTGCTTGACCGCGCGCGGGGTGAGGCCGTCGCCGCAGACCTTCTCGCGCGGGAACTCGGTCTTCTCCAGGAGCAGTACGTCGAGACCGGCCTTGGCGAGGTGGTACGCGGTCGTGGAGCCGGCTGGCCCCGCGCCCACGACGATCACATCGGCGGTGTTTTCGGAGAGGGGCTCGGTCACGGCGGGATCTCCCCAAGGTTCTGAAATCTGTGTGCCGACCGGCACTGGACATGGGCAGTCTATTCAGCAGAATTGATCACCCGGCTGAAGGGCTGCCCTGTGAACCGACCTCTCCCCGCGGTACGGCTGCGCGTCCCCACGCACGAGGACGCGGTCGCCTGGCACCGGATCTTCGCCGACCCCGAGGTCATGGAGTTCTACGGCGGCAGGCCCGCGGCGCTCTCGGTCTACGAGGAACTCACCGCGCGCCAGCGGCGGCACGACGCGGAGCTCGGCTTCTGCCTGTGGACGCTGCTGGACGAGTCCGGGGACGTCATCGGCTTCACCGGAGCCCAGCCGTGGCGGCCCGACTGGGGCCCGGTCGGCGAGACGGAGATCGGCTGGCGGCTCGGCCGCGCGTACTGGGGCCGGGGATACGTCACCGCGGCGGCGCGGGAGACCCTCGCGCGGGTGCGGGCGGCCGGGGTGCCCGGGGTGGTGGCCATGGTGCGGACGGGCAACGAGCGGTCGATCGCGGTGACCCGCCGGCTCGGCATGGAGCCCGCGGAGACCTATGAGCACCCCACGCTGAACGAGCCCGCGCTCTGCTTCCGACTCCCCCTGGGTCACGCACAGTAGTCGTCTGTTACAGAAAGACACCGGCGCCTTCCGGGTGGGGCGCCCGGGAGTTACCCTGCCAGTACCGCTGGGGGTGACATCTGTGCGCATACCACCGCAAACACCCGAAGTGCGCGTTCCGCGTCTGGTCGGTCTGATGGCCATGGACGCGCGCGAAACGGCCCGGGCGAGAGGCCTGTTCCTCAACGCGCCGGACCGCCCGGACTTCCACCGCACGGTCGTCGAGTACGTCGTACGCCAGTATCCGCAGCCCGGTGCCGAGGTGCCGCCGGACTCGATGGTGTACGTGTGGTTCGACTTCGGCGAGGGCGAGGGCGGCGGAGGCGTGCGCGAGCCACGCGTGCCACGGCCGCCCACGGGCGGGATGGAGCGCGAGCTCGGCGAACCCGGCGACGCCTTCGAGATGATCAACAGGTGACCGGCATGCGGGACCCGGTCGGCACCGCCCGGGCCCCCGTCGCGCTCAGGCCTCCTTGAAGCCCCGGTGCAGCGTGACCACTCCGCCGGTGAGGTTGCGCCACGCCACCTTCGACCAGCCCGCCTTGCGCAGCTTCTCGGCGAGGGCGGGCTGATCGGGCCAGGCGCGGATGGACTCGGCGAGGTAGACGTAGGCGTCCGGGTTCGAGGACACCTTGCGGGCGACCGGCGGCAGCGCCCGCATCAGGTACTCGGTGTAGACGGTCCGGAAGGGCGCCCACGTCGGGTGCGAGAACTCGCAGATCACCACACGTCCGCCGGGCCGGGTCACCCGGTGCATCTCCCGCAGGGCCGCGTCCGTGTCCTGCACGTTGCGCAGGCCGAAGGAGATCGAGACGGCGTCGAAGGTGTCGTCCTTGAACGGCAGTCTCGTCGCGTCGCCCGCCGTGAACGGCAGCCAGGTGTGCTTCCTCTTGCCTACCTGGAGCATCCCGAGGGAGAAGTCGCAGGGGACGACGTACGCGCCGGTCCGCGCGAAGGGCAGCGAGGAGGTGGCCGTGCCCGCCGCGAGGTCGAGGACCTTCTGCGCGGGGCGCGCGTCGACCGCCTTCGCCACCTCCTTGCGCCAGCGCCGGTCCTGGCCGAGCGACAGCACGTCGTTCGTCAGGTCGTACCGTTCCGCCACGTCGTCGAACATCGAGGCGACTTCGTGCGGCTGCTTGTTCAGGGAAGCGCGGGTCACCCGCCCATTGTTGCAGCCCGGTCCCACGGCAGGATCCTGGGCTTCCCGCGTGCCGCGACGTCCTCCACCCACCCGCACAGCAGGACCAGGACGGCGATCAGCAGCCGGCCGACGCCGAACAGGAACCTGGCTGTCCAGCGGCAGGTACGCCGCGAAGGCGGGCACCTGCCAGAACCGGTCGGTCAGCCGGGCGACCTTCCGCGACCGTCCGTGCGAGGACGGGGAGCCCGAGTCCGGGCAGGGCGACGCGGCCACCGACCGCAGCGGGGTGGAGCAGGACGCGGGGGCGTTCGCGAAGGTCTTCGCGGGCTGAGCCGGCGGCCCGGCCCAGCCGGGCCGGGCCGGGCCGGGCGTCAGCGGCCGCGGTACACCAGCCGCCCGCCGATCACGGTCGCCACGCAGGTCCCGGCTCCGCGCCGGACCAGTTCGGCGCGGTCCGCGACGTCGAACACGGCGAACCGGGCGGGACCGCCCGGCACCACCCTCGGCAGCAGGATCAGCGGGGTCGGGGACAGCGCCGCCGGGCCCGGCAGACGGTCCGGCCGCTGTCCCACCGCCAGTCCGGCCCTGCGCACGGCGTCGACGACGACCCTGGACCGCAGCTCGCCGGCCACCGCCACCGTGCCGTGCGCCAGCATCCGCTGCACCCCGCGGCGCGCGCTCGCGCCCAGCCGGGCGGGATCGGCGCGGAAGATCGCCCCCGCCCGTTCCCCGCCGATGGGCTCGGTACCGAGGGTGCCGGCCTCGCGCGGGTCGGGGTGGTAGGTGGCCTCCAGCAGCTCCGGACCGTAAGGGTTCAGCAGTCCGGGCGTCAGGATGCCGGGCCAGCGCCGCACCCGCGCCCGCGGGTCGGCGTCGGCCAGTTCCTCGTACCGGCCGACGGCGGCGACGGACGCCCCGTCGACCAGCACCGCCGTCTCGGGCGACTGTTCGGCAACGTGAAGTGTCAGCACGGGACGCCCGGCGGTCCTAGTTGGACGCCAGCAGCTTCAGCTCGGGGTGGGCCGTGCCGCCCTCGATCGCCGTGGAGGAGATGTGGGAGACCACGCGGTCGTCGACGGGGTCGTTCGCCGGGTCGTCGTGGACGACGAGGTGCTCGTACGTCGTCGCGCGCTGCGCCGGGACGCGGCCCGCCTTGCGGATCAGGTCGATGATCTCCAGGCGGTTGGAGCGGTGCTTGGCACCGGCCGAGGAGACCACGTTCTCCTCCAGCATGATCGAGCCGAGGTCGTCCGCGCCGTAGTGCAGCGAGAGCTGGCCGACCTCCTTGCCGGTGGTGAGCCAGGAGCCCTGGATGTGCTGGATGTTGTCCATGAACAGCCGGGCGATCGCGATCATCCGCAGGTACTCGAAGAGGGTCGCCTGGGTGCGGCCCTTCAGGTGGTTGTTCTCCGGCTGGTAGGTGTACGGGATGAACGCGCGGAAGCCGCCCGTGCGGTCCTGTACGTCCCGGATCATCCGCAGGTGCTCGATGCGTTCGGCGTTCGTCTCACCGGTGCCCATGAGCATGGTGGAGGTCGACTCGACACCGAGCCGGTGCGCGGTCTCCATGATCTCCAGCCATCGCTCGCCGCTCTCCTTCAGCGGGGCGATGGCCTTGCGCGGCCGCTCGGGGAGGAGTTCGGCGCCGGCGCCCGCGAACGAGTCCAGGCCGGCCTCGTGGATACGGGTGATGGCCTCTTCCACCGAGACGCCGGAGATCCGGGCCATGTGCTCGACCTCGGACGCGCCCAGCGAGTGGATCACCAGCTGCGGGAAGGCGTCCTTGATGGCCTTGAAGTGCTTCTCGTAGTACTCGACGCCGTAGTCCGGGTGGTGACCGCCCTGGAACATGATCTGGGTGCCGCCCAGCTCGACGGTCTCCGCGCAGCGGCGCAGGATGTCGTCGAGGTCGCGGGTCCAGCCCTTCGCGGTGTCCTTGGGGGCCGCGTAGAACGCGCAGAACTTGCACGCGGTGACGCACACGTTCGTGTAGTTGATGTTGCGCTCGATGATGTACGTCGCGATGTGCTCGGTGCCGGCGTACTTGCGGCGGCGTACGGCGTCGGCGGCTGCGCCCAGGGCGTGCAGCGGGGCGTCGCGGTAGAGGGCGAGCGCTTCCTCCGGGGTGATCCGCCCACCGGCTGCGGCACGGTCGAGGACGGCTGTGACATCAGAAGAAGTGAGGTCGGCCTTCTCGGTCACCGGGGCGTCCCTTTCGTCAAGGGGTTGGACGGACCGAACCAGCCTACGCCAGCGTGTTTCCCCCGAGGACGTCAGGCCGTGTACGCGCCGATCAGCAGTCCGGCGAGGGCCCCCGCCATGAGGAACGGGCCGAACGGGATCGCCGACTTGCGCCCGGCCCGCCGGGCCACGACGAGCGCGCCGCCGTAGAGGGCGCCGAGCAGGAACCCGGCGAACGTGCCGAGCAGCACGGTGGGCCAGCCGTACCAGCCGAGTACGGCGCCCATGCCGACGGCCAGCTTCACGTCGCCGAAGCCCATGCCGGCCGGGTTGATCCGGTACAGCAGGTAGTAGCCGCCGCCGAGCGCGAGGGCGCCGTAGAGCGCGGTGAGCCAGTGGCCGGCGTGCTCGGGCAGCACGGCGGCGAGGCCCAGCAGGGCGAGGGCCGCGGCGGCGAGCGGGAGTGTGAGCGGGTCGGGCAGCCGCTGCACCCGGAAGTCGACGGCGGCGAGCAGTACCCCGACGGGGGCGAGCAGCAGCCAGACGGCCAGTTCGGGCCGGGTGCCGGTGGCGGCGGCGAGCGCCGCGCAGACGAGGACGGTCGCCGTGGCGAGACGCACGGCGGAGGGGTGCTCCCGCCGGGACCGGGGCCCGCGGGTGCCCCGTCGTCCGCGCACGCGCCGCAGCCCGCGCCGCCCAGCCATCCCCGGATCCGGTGGCCGCCGGGGCAACGGTCCCGCCAGGGCTCCCCGGTCGGCACGGCGAACCGGTGCGCGGCGCGGGGCAGCAGCGTGCCCGCGAGCGCGCCCCACGCCCCGGCCGCGAGCGCCAGTACGCCCGTGGTGATCCCGCCCGCGCTCATCCGGTCCCGCTTCCCGTCGGCATCCGCGAATCCCCCGTGCTGTGTCGTGCCCGGTCCGTACGGCGGTCAGCGGACCTTCGTCATGCGGGCCACCGGGTTGCCCTCGGCCGAGCTGTCCGAGGTGTACTTCAGGTCGTCGCCGGCCGGTGTCAGCTCCACCTGGTGGGGGGTGGGGTTGCAGCCGGCGTGGTTGCTCTCGGCGCCCTTCGAGGTGGCGAGGACCCGGGTCTTCGTCACCTTCTTCAGGGTGAGGACGTCGGTGCAGACGGCGCCGATCGGGTCGGTCTGCCGCATCCGCCCCAACTCCTGTCCTACGGCGGCCTGGTGGACGGTGACCCGGAAGGTGCCCATGGGCAGGCTGCCGCCGAGTCCGGTGGCGGGGCCCTCCCAGGTGCCGAGGTAGCGGGCCGGGACCGTGCCGGGCGCGCCGCTCGCGGCGGTGCCGCTCGACGCCGCGCTCGGCGCCGGGGACTGGGCGCTGCCGCTGCCGGCGTTCGAGTCGCCGTCGCTCTCGTGGGACCAGGGCTTGAGCAGGGCACCGGCGCCCAGGGTCGCCGCGGCCAGTGCGCCGGCGACGGCCAGGACGACCGTGCAGCTCAGTCTGCGTCCACGGCCGCTGTCCGTCGGGGCGGAGTCCGCCGCGACCCTGACGGACACCCGGCCGGGCGGCGGGGCGTCCCGCGGCGCGGGCACGACGGTCGGCGCACCGGAGGGCACCCCGTCCGCGGGCGTCGACGCCCCGAACGCTCCCCCGGCGGTACCGGCCGGCGCTCCGAACGGCCCCCGGCGGTACCGGTCGACGCCCCGAACGTTCCCCCGGCCGCACCGGTGGGCGCCCCGCCGGGTCCCGGGGCCGTACCGGCGCCGGCCGCCACCCCCTGGTCCATCAGGGGCGCGGGCCCGAACACCCCGGCGCCGGTACCGGGGTTCGTCCCGGTCGCGACGGCGGGTCCGCCCACCGAAGGGCTGCTGAAGGGCACCGGGCCCGAGTGCGGTGCCCCGGCCGTCTCCCCCGTGTCCAGGTTGAGCAGGCGTACGGCGCTGCGGCTGACCTGTTCGACCAGCGGGCCCGGCAGCCAGCCGCCCGCGATCAGGCGGGAGGCTCCCTCGGGGGCGAGCCGCCGGGCCACCTCGGCGGGGCCGGGCCGGGCCGCCGGGTCCTTGGCCAGGCAGTCCGCGGCGAGGTCCCGCAGTTCACCGGTGAGCGGGCCCAGTTCGGGCTCCTCGTGGACGACCTTGTAGAGCAGGGCGGCCGAGGAGTCGCCGCGGAAGGGCGGTTCACCGGTGGCCGCGTGGACGAGGACGGCGCCGAGGGAGAAGACGTCGGCGGCGCAGGTGACGCCCTTGCCGAGGATCTGTTCGGGCGACATGTAGCCCGGGGAGCCGATGGACACCCCGGAGGAGGTCAGGGACGCCGTGCCGTCCATGGCGCGGGCGATGCCGAAGTCGATGAGGAGGGGGCCGTCCAGGGTCAGCAGCACGTTGGACGGCTTCACGTCCCGGTGGACGAGGCCGAGTTCGTGCACCGCCGCCAGCGCCTCGGCGAGGCCCGCGCCGAGGGCGCGCACGGTCTGCGCGGGCAGCGGGCCGCCGTCGGTGACGGCCGCCGCGAGGACGGCCCGGCCGCGTACGCGGTGGCGACCCAGGGCACCCGGGCGTCCGGGTCCGCGTCCAGGACGGGCGCGGTCCAGGCGCCGCCGACCCGCCGGGCGGCCTCCACCTCGCGCCGGAACCGGGCGCGGAACTCCTCGTCCAGCGCGAAGTGCGGGTGCACGATCTTCACCGCGACCGTACGGCCGCCCGCGCTGCGGCCCAGGTAGACCCGGCCCATGCCGCCGGCACCGAGCCGGCCGAGCAGCCGGTAGGGCCCGACGACGGCCGGCTCATCGACTTCCAGCGGCTGCATGGCGCACGCTCCCCCCAACGCCTCGTGGGCAGCAGCGTAGTGACGCGCGGCTACGACCGCAGCAGGTCCACCCTCACATCGGCGGGGAAGCCCGTCGTCGGGCCCACCCGGCGGGCGAACTCGGCGACGGCCGCCAGCTGCGGCGCGCCGAAGCTGAAGTCGAGGGTGGTGAAGTACTGCTCCAGGGTGACCTCGTCGAAGGCCTCCCAGCGGGCGGCCTGTTCGGCGACCTTGCCGACCTCCTCCAGGGAGAGGTTGCGGGAGGCGAGGAAGGCCTCGTGGACCTGGCGGGTGATGGACGGCTCGCGTGCCGCGTAGTCCCGGCGGGCCGCCCAGACCGCGAAGACGAACGGCAGGCCGGTCCACTCCTTCCAGAGGGCGCCGAGGTCGTGCACCTCCAGGCCGAAGCGCGGCCCGTCGAGGAGGTTGGCGCGCAGGGCGGCGTCGCCGATGAGGACGGCGGCGTCCGCCTCCTGCATCATCAGGCTGAGGTCGGGCGGGCAGGTGTAGTAGTCGGGCTGGACCCCGTACCGCTCGGCGAGCAGGAGCTGCGCGAGGCGGACCGAGGTGCGGGAGGTCGAGCCGAGGGCGACCCGGGCCCCGTCCAGCCGGTCGAGGGGGACCTGCGAGACGATCACGCAGGACATCACCGGCCCGTCGCAGCCGACGGCGATGTCCGGGAAGGCGACGAGGTCGTCGGCGTTGCGCAGGAACTCGACCAGGGTGACGGGTCCGATGTCGAGGTCGCCGCGCACGAGCTGCTCGCTGAGCTTCTCGGGGGTGTCCTTGGTGAGATCGAAGTCGAGGAGCGTGCCGGTTCTCGCGAGGCCCCAGTAGAGGGGGAGGCAGTTCAGGAACTGGATGTGGCCGACGCGCGGCCGGGTGCGAGCATTGTCCACATCGCGAGACTAGACCCCGTGCGGTACGGTGCCGGGACCGACCCCACCGCCAAACGGGCTAGCGATGGTTCAAACATCCGGGTGACGTGATCTTGATCCCTATTGCATTCGGCTGCCCACATGCTAGGCTCGCCGCAAGTTGCAGTTTGGTTTCCCTTGCAGTACAGAGCCTGCGGAGCATGTGACCGCGGGCTCTCGTCGTTTTCAGACGAATGCAGTTGTGCAGCACCGTTTCGCACGTGCAGGTTCTGGAGCAGGGCAACCCTTTTGGGCCCAAGGAGGGCTTATGGCTACCGGAACCGTGAAGTGGTTCAACGCCGAAAAGGGCTTTGGCTTCATCGCCCAGGAAGGCGGCGGCCCCGACGTCTTCGTTCACTACTCCGCGATCAACGCCTCCGGCTTCCGCTCCCTCGAGGAGAACCAGCAGGTGAGCTTCGACGTGACGCAGGGCCCGAAGGGTCCGCAGGCGGAGAACGTCACCCCCGTCTGATCACTGCCTGATCGCAGAACCTGAGTGCAGTACCCAAGGAGCCCCGCGCCGTTCGGCGACGGGGCTCCTGCCTTTTCCCGTTCCTTTCCGGTTTACCTGTGCTGCATGATCAGGACGAACTTCGTTCCGCCGGCGAGCGCCTCGTAAGCGTGCGGCACGTCCCCGCGGTAGGACAGGTAATCACCGGGTCCCAGTTCGACCTCCTGCCCTCGCGGCCCCGCCTTCACGCCGCCCTCGGCGACCACGATGTGCTCGGTGGTACCGGGAATGTGCGGTGCGGAATCCCTGACGGAGCCCGGCTCCAGCCAGACGTAATAGATGTCCCTGCGCGCGCCGGGCGGGCAGGCGGAGAGCAGTGAGGCGAGGTAGCTCGACTGCTCGGAGTGGACCGTGGGCCCCTGGCCGGCGCGGATCACCCGGACCGCCGGAGCGGGCGGTTCCACCAGCGCACTGAAGGGCACGCCGAGTGCCACCGCGAGCGCCCAGATCGTCTCCATGCTCGGGTTGCCGCCCGCCGCCTCCAGCTGGGAGAGCGTCGACTTCGCGATGCCGGCGCGTTTGGCCAGCTCGGACAGGGACAGCCCGGCACGGGCGCGCTCGCGCTTGAGGGATCCGGCGATCCACTCCATCGGGAGCCGGGCGGGGACCTCGGACATGTCGTTCGCTCCATCGGTACGTTCGTTCGCCTTGACGGACCGGCCGCCTGCTGTTCATTGCAGAGAACATGCGTTCGCTGCAACGAACACCCGTGGAGTCCGGCGACGGCTCCCTCGTCCGGGACAGTTCCCTGGTCTGGCTGGCCGGCGGCATCGTCGGCGTGTCCTTCGGTGCCGTCTCCGTCGCCGGCGGGCTGCCGGTGTGGGCGCCCGTGCTCATGTCCGTGCTCGTGTACGCGGGATCGGCCCAGTTCAGCGCGGTGGGGGTACTGCTCGCCGGGGGCGGGCCGGTCGCGGCCGCGGTCACCGGGCTGCTCCTGAACGCACGGACCGCGGCCTTCGGCCTGGCCGTCGCGGAGATCATCGGCTCCGGCCGCGCCACCCGTCTCCTCGGCGCCCACCTGGTCACCGACGAGACGGTCGCCTTCGCCCTCGCCCAGTCCGATCCGGTGCGGCGCCGCAGGGCGTTCTGGATCTCCGGGCTCGGCCTGTTCGCCGTGTGGAACGTGGGCGTGCTCGCGGGCGCGACGGCCGGGAGCGCGCTCGGCGACACCGCCCGCTACGGACTGGACGCCGCCTTCCCGGCCGTCCTGGTCGCACTGGTCCTGCCCGCCCTGCGCGCGGACACGGCGGTACGGCGGTGCGCCCTGCTCGGCGCGGCGGTCGCGCTGGCGGTCACGCCCGCCGTCCCGGCCGGGGTGCCGGTGCTGCTCGCGCTCGGCGGACTCGTCCTCCACCGCCGGCCGGCCGGGACGGGGGCCGCGGCATGAACGCGACGCTCGCCGTGATCCTCGCCCTGGCCGTGGGCACGTACGCCTTCCGGCTCGTCGGGCCGGTGCTGCACGGGCGGGTCACCGTCCCGCCCCGGGTGCAGGAACTCGCCTCGGCCGGCGCGGTGGTGCTGCTCGTCGCCCTGCTGGCCACGGGCGCGCTGACCGAGGGCGGCGGCTTCGCGGGCTGGGCCCGGCCCGCCGGGGTCCTGGTCGGGGCCGTGCTGGCCTGGCGCCGGGCGCCCTTCGTGCTCGTGGTCCTGGCCGCGGCGGGGACGACCGCGCTGCTGCGGCTGGCGGGGGTGGGCTAGGCGGCCTTCCGCCAGACGGTCAGGTCGCCCTGGAGGAAGGCGAGGTCCGCGATCGCGGTCGACTTCGTCTGAACCACGAACAGGGCGACGTTCCCCTTGGTGTCCTTCATGCAGATCTCGCTGCCGGCGGCCACCGAGGCCAGCGTCCAGTCGTGGTACCTGCCGCTCCTGAGCATGAGGCGGCACATGTCGAGCGTCGTGCCGTGACCACCGACGATCTGGACGAACGAGGCCGTGCCGCTCGTCAGTTCACAGCTGGGCTCCCGGCAGTCGAAGCGGACGGCGTCCTTGCCGTCCTTCGCGCCGCCGTCCGGGTCGTCGAGGTTCAGCGGGTGCTGGGCGTCCACCGTCAGCGGGGCGTACACGTCGGCCCGCGGCCGCGGGGGCGAGGCCGCGGGGGACGGCGAGGTCCCGGCCTTCCCGTCACCGGTCCGGCCGGCCGCCGGGTCGGCGGAGCCCTTCGCGGGCGCCGGGGAGGATGAGGACGAGGACCGCGCCGCCGGTCCCGTCGCGGACGTGCGGGCGCGGTCCGCGTCCTTGCCGCCCGCCGGAGACCCGGCGTCCATCAGCGACCAGGCCAGGGCGACCGCCAGCAGTGCGCCGCCCGCCACCCCCGCGCCGGTGATCAGCGCGCGGCGCCTGCGGGCGCCGCCCTGCGGCACCGTCGGCGGCTGCGGGTACGCGATCAGCGGCTGCGGGACGGCGGGCGTGGGGTCGGGCACCGGCGCCGGGACCGTGACCTCCGGCCCGGTGATCTCCCGCCACACGGCCGGTCCCCCGCCCGCGTCGGCGTCCGCCCCGAGCCGCTGCCGGCACCACTGGACGATCTCCGCCGGGGTGGCCCGCTCCGCCGGGTCGGCGGCCAGGCACCGGGCGAACAGCGGGCGCAGCGGCTCGGGCAGCGCGGCGAGGTCGGGCGCGGAGTGCACGATCCGGTACAGCACGTTGAGGGCCGCGCCCTCGCCGTAGAGCGGTCGGCCCAGCGCCGCGAACGCCGCGGTCTGCCCGAGCGCGAAGACGTCGGTCGCCGCCGTGACGTCACCTCCGGAGGCCTGCTCCGGCGCCATGAACGACGGCGTGCCGATCGTGCCGCCCGTCGCCGTGTACGAGGTCCCGTCGGCCGCGAGCGCGATACCGAAGTCGATCACCCGCGGCCCGTCGGCCGCCAGCAGCACGTTCGACGGCTTCAGGTCCCGGTGCACGACGCCCTCGGCGTGGATGGCCTGAAGGGCCTCGGCGACCCCCGCCATCAGCCACAGCACCGCCGTCACCGGCAGCGGCCCGCGCCGCGCCACGGCCTCGGTCAGCGAGGGCCCGGGGACGTACAGGGTGGCCAGCCACGGCGGTACGGCGTCCGCGTCCGCGTCGATCAGTTCGGCGGTGTACGCGCCCCGCACCCGCCGGGCCGCCTTGATCTCCCGGCCGAACCTGCGCCGGAAGTCCGGGTCGTCCGCCAGCTCCGGCCGCACCACCTTGACGGCGACCGGCCGGCCGCCCCGGGTGTGCGCGAGGTAGACCCGGCCCATGCCGCCGGCCCCCAGCCGGGCGGCGAGCCGGTACCCCGCCACCACGGGCGGGTCGTCCGCCTGAAGCGGCTGGAAGACCTCCGTCGCCTGGTCCATCGGCCCACAACCCCCCGTTAGATGCATCGGCCAACGGCAGCAGCCTAGAGGGAGTGTCAGTACCGCTCGCTACGGTCCCTCCCCATGACCGAGACCGAGGACTTCCTGACCGCCACCCGCTCCTTCTACGACACCGTCGCCGAGGACTACGCCGGACACTTCCGGAACCCGCTCGACGACAGGCCGCTGGAGCGGGCGCTGCTCGGCGCGTTCGCGGAGCAGGTGGAGCCCGGCGGCACGGTCGCCGACCTAGGCTGCGGTCCCGGGGCGGTCACCGGACACCTGGCCGCGCTGGGTCTGTCCGTGTTCGGCCTCGACCTGTCCGCGTCCATGGTCGCCATCGCCCGCCGGGACAACCCCGCGCTGCGGTTCCAGCAGGGTTCCATGCTGGAGCTTCCCCTCGCCGCCGGTTCGCTGGCCGGGATCGTCTC
Source organism: Streptomyces albidicamelliae (assembly GCF_025642175.1). Taxonomy (NCBI): domain Bacteria; kingdom Bacillati; phylum Actinomycetota; class Actinomycetes; order Kitasatosporales; family Streptomycetaceae; genus Streptomyces; species Streptomyces albidicamelliae. Next base: position 3,814,031 of record NZ_CP106795.1, read on the forward strand.
CTGGTACTCCAGCATCCACACGCCGGCGGAACGACTCCCCGCGCTCCTGGCCCAGTTCGCCCGTGTACTGGCTCCCGGCGGGCTCGCACTGCTCGCCTTCCAGTCCGGTGACGTACCGCTCCGCCTGGAACGACCCTGGGGCCGGCCCGTGGTCCTCGACTTCCACCGGCGCCGCCCCGAGCGGATGGCGGAGCTGCTGTCCGGCGCCGGGTTCGCCCTGCGCGCCGTCACCGTCCGGGAGCCCGTGGAGGCGTGGGGCGAGTCAGTCCCGCAGGCGTTCCTTCTCGCCCAGAAGAAAGAGTGACCACGCGGTGGGCGTCACGGTGAGATGGGGGGCGGTGGGCTGCCGTTTCGAGTCGCGGATGTGGATGGCGGTGGCCTCTGGGGCGACCTCGACGCACTCGCCTCCTTCGCCGCCGCTGTAGCTGGACTTGAACCAGGCGAGTTCCTCGGTGTTCATCTCTCTCCCAGCAGCTTCTCGATCAGGGCCAGGGATGCCGTCGGAGTAAGTGCCATCGCGCGCATGACCCCATAGCGGTCGGCGATCTTACGGACCTCTTCCGGGTCGGTGACCAGGCGGGGATACCCCTGCACCTCAACGTAGGCGACCTGGGCGCGCCTGCTGGGCGTCAGCAGATTGAACGGGCCGTCCATGTTGGGGTGTTCCGTCTGGGCGGAGGGCATCACCTGGACCTCCACGTTGCGCATGCTGCCGATGCGCAGCAATCGGCGAAGCTGGTCCTTGTAGACCTTCGTACCGCCGATGGGCCTGTGCAGCACGGCCTCTTCCAAGACGTAGCTGCACATGGGGAGAGGCCACTGCTCCAAGACCTGTTGGCGCGCCAGTCGGTCGGCGACGCGCTTCTCGATGGTGTCCTCGGCGAGCAGGGGACGGCGACGGGAGAACACGGCCCGCGCGTAGTCCTCGGTCTGCAACAGGCCTGGCACGCCCTGGTTGGCGTAGAAGTGCAGCTCGACGGAGACCGCTTCCAACTCGGCATAGCTCCGATACCACTCCGGATGCCGGGTCCGCGCCTTCGTCATCGCCTCCTCCACCTGCGGGATGACCTCCGTGAACAGGCCCTCCGCCCGCAGGACTTCGTCCGCCCGCTGGAGGAACTCCGGCCTCGGTGTCCGTACCCCCCGCTCCACCGCCGAGATCTGGTCGGGGCCGTACCCCACCAGATGGCCGAACTCCCGCTGGTTCAGGCCCGCCCGCTCCCGCATCAGCTTCAGCTGCTTGCCCAGGACGACGAAGACCGCCGCCGCCCCGTTCGCCTCCGCCGGTGTCTCCGGCCTCCGCTCCTCCGCCACGCCACCCTCCGACAAGCCGTACACCGGACCCACCGCACCCGTACGGCTACGCACAGTCGCCGGGTCATCCCTGGTCAGCGTAGGGAGAACCGGCCACGCTCGGTGAGGTGAACGTAGAAATCTCCACCCCCCGGACCGAACTCGTGCAGCGGCTCAGCGCCACGCCCCGCGGTGCCCGGCTGGCCCGTCGGCTGACCGGCGGGGCGCTCGCCACCTGGGGGTTCCCGCACGACGGCGACCTCAGCCGCACCGCCCAGCTCCTCGTCGCGGAACTCGCCGCCAACGCCGTCACCCACGGTCGCGTCCCTGGCCGGGACTTCGAGCTGCGCCTGGCACTCCTGCCCGGCAGGAACACGCTGCGCATCGAGGTGAGCGACACCCGGAGCGACCGGCCCTTGCGCTTCCTGGACGGCGGTCTGCTGGACGAGCACGGCCGCGGACTCGTCGTCGTCCAGGTCCTGTCCGCCCTGTGGGGCGTCACCACGCGGGACGTCGGCAAGACCGTCTGGGCGGAGCTGCCGCTCAGCGCGAGGCGGCGACCGTGTCCGCGAAGGCCCGCGCCGGAGGGCTGAGCGCGTCCCAGCGGCGGACGGCCCAGCCGACGGGCAGCGGACGCAGGCCGGGCAGCGGGACCAGCCGCAACGGGCCCTCGCCGGGGACGGGCAGGCCGGGTACGGCGGGGACGACCGCCCGGCCCACGCCCAGCTCGGCGAGGAGCAGTGCCGTGTCCCAGTCGGCCACGCTGGGCTCGTAGGTGAACCGTACGTCCCGCTCCGCGCACGCCGCTTCGAGGTGGGCGGCGGACGTGGAGTTGGGCGGCAGCCGGATGAGGCGGACGTCGGCGAGTTCGGCGGGGTCCAGGCGCGGGCGGCCGGCGAGCGGGTCGTCCGCGCGGACCGCGAGCAGCCACGGCAGTTCCGCGACGGTCCGCTGCTCGATGCCCCGCACCGGCGGGCCGATGGTGATCCAGGCCAGGTCCAGCGTGCCGTCAGCGAGGGCGTCGAAGGTGCCCCGGCCCGAACTGACCGTGCGGAACTCCAGGTTGACCCGGGGGTGGCGGTGGCGGAACATGACGACCGCGTCGGACATGAAGTGCCGGACGGTGGTCGCGCCGGTGGCCACGCGGACGTGGCCGCCGTGGCCGTCGACCAGGTCGCGCAGCTGTCGTACGGCGAGGTCGAGACCGGAGATGCCCTCGGCAGCGGCGGCCTCCAGCAGCCGGCCGGCCCCGGTCGGGACGACCCCGCGCGGCCGGCGCTCCAGCAGCGCCACCCCGGTCTCCCGCTCCAGCCGTTTGACGTGCTGGCTGACGGCCGACTGGGTGCAGCCGAGGTCGCGGGCGACCGAACTCAGGCTGCCCGCGCGGCACACGGCCACGAACACACGGAGATCGTCCAGGGTCACAACACCCAAGCTAACACTTGGGTTTGGCGAGAAAACCCAAGGATTGACTGGGCGTTGGGGGCGTACGAGGATCGTGTGCGGGCCGCGACCGACCCAGGCGGCAACCCGCTCCGCGCCCCGTCGAGTCCGGACGAGACGGGACCGGCGAGGAGCGGGTGCCGACCGTCGGTCAGCGGCGTTCGTACAGGCTCTCCACGTCCTTGGCGAAGTCCCGCATGACCTGGGCCCGGCGGAGCTTCATCGACGGGGTGAGATGGCCGGACCACTCGGTGAAGTCCACGGGCAGCACGGCGAACCGGCGGATGGACTCCGGCCGGGAGACCAGCTTGTTCGCCTCGTCCACCGCGCGCTGCAGGACGGCCGTCAGCTCCGGGTCGCCGGTGAGGAGTTCCGGCGGCACCGGATGCTTGCCGATCATCTGGCGCCAGTGGGTGATGCCGTCGGGGTCGAGGGTGATCAGCGCGCCGACGTACGGGCGGCCGTCGCCGACCAGCATCACCTGGGAGATCAGCGGGTGCTGACGCAGCCAGTTCTCCAGCGGTGCCGGGGCCACCGACTTGCCGCCCGCGGTGATCAGCAGCTCCTTCTTGCGGCCGGTGATGGTCAGATAGCCCTCGTCGTCCAGTTCGCCGAGGTCGCCGGTGGCCAGCCAGCCGTCCCGGGTCGCGGGGACGACCCCGCCCGCCTGCGGGTCCCAGTAGCCGCGCAGCACGTGGTCGCCGGCGAGCAGGATCTCGCCGTCGGCGGCGATCCGGACCCGGGTGCCGGGCATCGGCCAGCCGACCGTGCCGAGGCGGGGTTTGAGCGGCGGGGTGACCGTCGAGGCGCCGGTGGTCTCCGTGAGGCCGTACCCCTCGAAGATCTCGATGCCGGCCCCGGCGTAGAAGGCGGCGAGGCGCCGGCCGAGGGGGGAGCCGCCGCAGATCGCGTACCGGACGCGGCCGCCCATGGCGGCCCGCAGACGGCGGTAGACGAGCGGGTCGTACAGGCTGCGCTGGGTCTTCAGGGCACGGTTCGGGCCGCTGCCGGTGCCGGTCTGGCGGGCTTCCAGGGCCTCGCCGTAGCGGCGGGCGACGGCGACCGCCCGGTCGAAGACGGCCGTCCGGCCGCCCGCCTCCGCCTTGGCCCGGGCCGAGTTGAAGATCTTCTCCAGCATGTACGGGATGGTCAGCAGCGCGGTCGGCCGGAAGGCGGCCAGATCCGGCAGCAGGTCGTCCGCAGCCAGGCTGGGCGCGTGGCCGAGGCGGACGCGTGCGCGGACGCAGGCGATGGCCACCATCCGGCCGAAGACGTGGGACATGGGCAGGAAAAGGAGGACCGACGGCTCCTCGTCCCGCGCCTTGAAGACCGGGTGGAGCAGTTCGACGGCGTTGTCGACCTCGGCGAAGAAGTTGCCGTGCGAGAGGGCGCAGCCCTTGGGGCGGCCGGTGGTGCCCGAGGTGTAGATGAGCGTGGCGAGGGTGTCGGGGCCGAGCATGCCCCGGCGTACGGCCACTTCACCGTCCGGCACCTGCGCGCCCGCCTCCGCGAGCCGTTCCACGTGGTCCTTGTCCATCACCCACAGATGTGCGAGGTCGGGCAGGTGCTGGAGCTCGGGTCCGATGGCGGCGGCCTGCGCGGCGGTCTCGGTGACCAGGGCGACCGCGCCGGAGTCGTGCAGGATCCAGCGGGTCTGGAAGACGGACGAGGTGGGGTAGACGGGGACGGTGACGAGGCCCGCGGCCCACGCGGCGAAGTCGAGCAGGGTCCACTCGTACCGGGTGCGGGCCATCACGGCGATCCGGTCGCCCGGCTGCAGCCCTTCGGCGATCAGCCCCTTGGCCACCGCGAGCACCTGCTCGGCGAACCGCGCGGCGGTGACGTCCGCCCAACTGCCGTCGGGCAGCCGGCGGCTGAGCGCTACGGCCCCGGGGGCCGCCTCGGCGTTCTCGAACGGCAGGTCGGCCAGCGAGCCATGGGTGACCGGTGGCGCGAACGGCGGTACGGACGCCTCCCGCACGGCCCCGTCGAGGCGCCGGACCTCGGGTTCCACGAGAACCGGGCGGCCGTCGTAGTCGGTGGCGGAGACCGGGGCGCCGGAGGAGACGGGGGCGTTCTGGTACGGGGTGGACACGGGGCGGCTCCTCAGGCGTGCGTACACCGCCGGTGGCCCCGGAAGTGAGGGTTACCGACGGTTAGGCAGGTGATCGTACGGGTCCGCTGTGAGGGGGTTGTGCGGGTTCGGGAAGGGTCCGGGGCCAGGGATGTGCAGCCTCACGGGTTATGTGAGGGGGGCTCACTTTTGACTTACCTCCGGTAACCTTACTCCGGAGTAAGGATTTGTCAGCCCTTCGGAACCGAACCGCGCGGGAGCTGAGCCGCAGATGAGCACCGTCACCCTGAGCGCGCCCCCGGCGCTGGCCCCGCTGCTGGCCCGGGGCGCCCTGCGCTCCCCGTTCAAGCGCCCGTCACGGGGCGCCTCTCACCCGGGCACCCGGCTCCTGCTCCCCGGCCTCCGTGTCGACCTCGCGAGACTGGCCGCGTACGAGCGGGTGTGCGGCTTCGCCACCGGCGCCGACGCGCTGCCCGTCACCTATCCGCACGTCCTCGGATTCCCGCTCGCCATGCGCCTGATGAGCGCCCGGGACTTCCCGCTGCCACTGCTGGGCCTCGTCCACACGTCCGTCGAGATCGTCCGCCACGCCGACCTGCCCGCCACCGGGGAGTACGAACTCGCCGTGCACGTCGACGGACTCGCCCCGCACCGGCGCGGGACCGAGGCCACGGTGGTGACCGGACTGCGGTCCGGCGGCGACCTCGTCTGGGAGTCCCGCAGCACCTATCTGGCCCGGCACCGCACCGAGGGCGGTACGGCCACCGGGGCGCGGCGCGACGACACCGCGCTGCCCGCCGTCGCCGAGTGGCGGCTGGCCGGGGACGTGGGACGCCGGTACGGAGCCGCCTCCGGCGACCGGAACCCCATCCACCTGCACCCGTTCACCGCCCGCCTCTTCGGCTTCCCGCGGGCCATCGCGCACGGCATGTGGACCGTGGCCCGCTGCCTGGCGGCCCACGGCACGGCGGGCTCCGCCGCGGTGCGGGCCGAGTTCCGGGCGCCGGTGCTGCTGCCGGGGGCGGTGACGTACGGGGCGGACGGCGCCGGCCGCTTCTCCCTGCGGGGTCCGGACGGCAGGCTCCACCTCACCGGCGAGGTGGTCCCGCTGTCCGGCGGCGTCCGGGACGAAGCCCTCTAGGCCTCGGTCGCGGGCGGGGTCGTGGGCGGGGTCCACACCTGGCCGTCCAGCAGCGCGCCGAGGCCCGCCCAGGCGAAGTTCATCAGCGTGGCCGCCGCCTGGCGGGCCGTGACGCCGGGGGTGGTGTTGGCCCACGCGGCGAGGGACTCGGCCGCGCCGACCAGCGCCTCGGCGAGCCCGGCGACCTCACGCTCGGGCAGGTGCGGATCCCCGTGGGCGTCCCGCGCCGCGACCGCGATCAGCCGGGTCACGAACGCCACGATCTCCTCGCGCATCGAGGCGACCTCCGCCGCGAACCGCTCACCGTGGGTACGGGCCTGCAGATGCAGCACGGACCAGGCGTCGGGATGCTCCGAGGTGTGCGCGAAGAACGCCTGGAGCCCGTCCCAGAGTTGCCGGTCGGCGGGCAGGTCCGGCCGTACGCCGGTGCGCACCGCATCGGTCAGCGCGGCGGCCTCCCGGCGGATGCACGCGGTGAACAGGTCTTCCTTGGAGTTCAGGTACAGGTACACCAACGGCTTCGACACGCCCGCCAGTTCGGCGATCTCGTCCATCGACGCCGCCATGTACCCGCGTCGGCCGAAAATCCGTACGGCGGCGTCCAGCATCTGCTGCTCCCGCACCGCACGCGGCATCCGCTTGGTCTTCACGGCACCCATGGGACAAGCCTAGTTGGGGTCCGGGGCACCGGGAGCCGGGTACTCGGTCAGGAGGCGCGGCCCTGCGCGGCGGCCGGGTCCTCGACGCCGTCCTCCTGGTTGCGGTTGGCGTCCAGGTTGGCCTTGATCCGGTCGACCCGGCCGGCGACGTGCACCGAGGCCCGCTCGCGCTCCTTGCGCAGGACCACCCAGCTGATCGGCGCGGAGAGGACCAGGGAGAGCAGCAGAACCCAGAAGAAGTTGGCGTTGCCGTAGCCCCGCGGGAAGAGGCCGGAGTAGACGGCTCCCCAGACGACGACGAGGCAGCCGGCGAAGATGCCGAAGCGCATCAGCGTGTAGCGGAGCATCTCAATCCAGTCTTCCGATTCCAAAAAGGGTCATCGTCCAGTGAAGCACGGCCGGCGGGCGATCATTCAGCGGGGTCAGCCGAGGGGCAGCAGCATGGTGACGTCGTCGCGGTCGTCGTCCGGGGCGACGCGGATGGCGGCGGGCACCCGGCCGACCTCCTTGTAGCCGCAGGAGCCGTAGAAGCGCTCCAGGCCGAGCCCGCCCCGGCAGGTCAGCCGTATCGCCTCGATGCCGTCGAGGCCGCGGGCCGCGTCGGCGGCGGCGGCCAGCAGGTCGCGGCCGTACCCCTTGCCCTGGTGCCTCGGGTGGACCATCACCGTGTACAGCCACAGCCAGTGGGTCATCAGCCGGTGCGTGTTGTGGGTGAGGAAGGCGGTCGCGGCCACCTCGCCGGCCTCGTCGTGGCCGACGACGAGCCGGGTACGCCCCTCGGCCATCTGGGCGAGATGCCGCACCAGTTCCGGCCGCACCTGCTCGCGGGTCACCGGGGGCACGAAGCCGACGGCTCCGCCCGCGTTGGAGACGTCCGTCCACAGGTCGAGGACGCCGTCGCGCAGGGCAGGGGTGAGGGCCGGGTTCACGGTGTAAGTAAGGGGCATGCCGGGAGTGTATCTATTACCTGAGGGTCTGCACAGCCACTTTCAGATCGGCCACCAGGCCCTGGTAGGCGCCCTCCCGGTCGTCCGCGCGCAGCACGGCCGAGGGGTGCACGGTCGGCACCAGCCGCTCCGGGCGCCCGTGGATCTCCTCCTCCAGCACGGTCCCACGCACCGGGCCCACCCGGAACGAGGAGCCGAGCAGCGCCTTTCCGGCCGTGGCCCCCAGGATCACGATCAGCTCCGGCTCCACGACGGCCAGCTCGGCCGCGAGCCAGGGGGCGCACGCGGTTGCCTCCCGCAGGGTCGGCGGTTTGTGGATGCGGCGCTTGCCGGGCTCGGCCCGGGTGAACTTGAAGTGCTTGACGGCGTTGGTGACGTAGGCGTCCGCCGGGTTCAGGCCGGCCTCTTCGAGGGCGCGATCTAGGAGTCTGCCGGCGGGGCCGACGAAGGGCCTGCCCTGGCGGTCCTCCTGGTCGCCGGGTTGCTCGCCGACGAGCATCACGCGGGCGGAGGCCTTGCCGGCTCCGAAGACGGTCTGGGTGGCGTCCCGGTGCAGGGGGCAGCCGCGGCAGTCGGCGGCGGCGCGGCGCAGGGCGGCGAGTCCTTTGCGGGCGGGGAGGAAGGGCTCCGCCGTGTACGCGTCCTCGGGGGTTGTGGTGGCCATGCGGCCCGAGTACCCGACATCGGGGCTCCCGGCCGCGTCGTCGTCCGCGGGTGCGTGGTGGCTGGGCGCGCAGTTCCCCGCGCCCCTGGGGTCGGGACACCGGGTGTCGGCCGGGAAGTCACCGCCCGCCAGCCGGCCCCGGCCGCGTCGTCGTCCGCGGGTGCGTGGTGGCTGGGCGCGCAGTTCCCCGCGCCCCTGGGGTCGGGACACCGGGTGTCGGCCGGGAAGGCACCGCCCGCCAGCCGGCCCCGGGCCGTCGGTCGTCCGCGGGTGCGTCGTGGCTGGGCGCGCAGTTCCCCGCGCCCCTGGGGTCGGAACACGGGGTGTCGGCCGAGGAGTCACCGCCCGCCAGCGGGCCCCGGCCGCGTCGTCGTCCGCGGGTGCGTCGTGGCTGGGCGCGCAGTTCCCCGCGCCCCTGGGGTCGGGACGCGGGGCGTCGGGCGGGGGTCAGACGCGCATCGGCTGGGGGGAGTCGCGGCGGGACGGGTCGGGGCCGTCGTACTCGCGGATGATCTCGTAGCGGGTGTTGCGCTCCACCGGGCGGAAGCCCGCGTCGCGGATCAGGTCGAGCAGGTCCTCGCGGGTCAGCTTGTTCGGCGTGCCGTAGTTGTCCGCGTCATGCGTGATCTTGTACTCGACGACCGAGCCGTCCATGTCGTCGGCGCCGTGCTGGAGGGCCAGCTGGGCGGTCTGCACGCCGTGCATCACCCAGAAGACCTTCACGTGCGGGACGTTGTCGAAGAGCAGACGGGAGACCGCGAAGGTCTTCAGCGCCTCCGCGCCGGTCGCCATCTGGGTGCGGGCCTGAAGGCGGTTGCGGATCTTGCCGTCCTTCATGTCCACGAAGTCGTGCTGGTAGCGCAGCGGGATGAAGACCTGGAAGCCGTTCGTCTCGTCCTGCAGTTCACGAAGACGCAGCACGTGGTCGACCCGGTGCCTCGGCTCCTCGATGTGTCCGTACAGCATGGTGCACGGAGTCTTCAGACCCTTCTCGTGCGCCAGCCGGTGGATGCGCGACCAGTCCTCCCAGTGGGTCCGGTGGTCCACGATGTGCTGCCGGACCTCCCAGTCGAAGATCTCGGCGCCGCCGCCGGTCAGCGACTCCAGACCGGCGTCGATCAGCTCGTCCAGGATCTCGGAGGCCGACAGACCGGAGATCGTCTCGAAGTGGTGGATCTCCGTCGCCGTGAACGCCTTCAGCGAGACGTTCGGCAGGGCGGCCTTCAGCTCGCGCAGCGACCGGGGGTAGTACCGCCACGGCAGGTTCGGGTGCAGGCCGTTGACGATGTGCAGCTCGGTGAGGTTGTCCGACTCCATCGCCTTGGCGAGCTTGACGGCCTCCTCGATGCGCATCGTGTACGCGTCCTTCTCGCCCGGCTTGCGCTGGAACGAGCAGTAGGCGCAGGAGGCCGTGCACACGTTGGTCATGTTCAGGTGCCGGTTGACGTTGAAGTGGACGACGTCACCGTTCTTGCGGGTCCGCACCTCGTGCGCGAGACCGCCGAGCCATGCCAAATCGTCCGACTCGTACAGCGCGATGCCGTCCTCGCGGGACAGCCGCTCACCGGAGCGGACCTTCTCCTCCAGCTCGCGCTTGAGCCCGACGTCCATGCCAACACCTTTCTCCGACACCCGACCAACGGTATCCCTAGACCTCTTCGGGGAGCTCCCCGACCCGGTTCTCCCACTTCGTGGACAGCACGATCGTGGTACGGGTGCGGGAGACACCCTTGGTGCCGCTGAGCCGCCTGATCGTCTTCTCCAGGCCGTCCACGTCCGTCGAGCGCACCTTCAGCATGAAGGAGTCGTCACCGGCGATGAACCAGCAGTCCTCGATCTCCGGCAGGTCCCGCAGCCGCTGGGCCACGTCCTCGTGGTCGGCGGCGTCGGAGAGCGAGATGCCGATCAGCGCGATGACGCCGAGGCCGAGGGAGGCCGCGTTCACCGTGGCGCGGTAGCCGGTGATGACCCCCGCCGCCTCCAGCCGGTTGATGCGGTCGGTGACGCTGGGTCCCGACAGGCCGACGAGGCGCCCAAGCTCCGCGTAGGAGGCCCGGCCGTTCTCCCTCAGGGCCTGGATGAGCTGCCTGTCCACCGCGTCCATGCGATCGAAGCCTTCCGCTGAAGAGTTCCGAAGAGTGATGAGAGGTACTGCGCCTTGCTCCCGGCGGGCGCTACCGGCCGGCTGTGCCGCCGCCCAGCTCGCCCCGCCAGCGCCGGTACAGGCCGTGTCCGACGCCCGCCGCGTCCAGCACCCGGCCGGCGACGAAGTCCACCAGGTCCTGGATGTGGGTGGCGCCCGCGTAGAAGGCGGGCGAGGCCGGCACGACCGAGGCTCCGGCGTCGTCCAGCGCGACGAGGTGCCGCAGTGTCTGTCCGTTCAGGGGGGTCTCCCGCACGGCGACGACCAGGGTGCGGCGCTCCTTCAGTGTGACGCTCGCCGCCCGCTGGAGCAGGTCCTTGGACAGGCCGAGCGCCACGCCGGCCACACAGGCCGTGGAGGCCGGCACGATGAGCATCCCCTTCGCCGGGTACGACCCCGAGGACGGCCCGGCGGCGAGGTCGCCCGCGCCCCAGTACCGCACCCGGCTGACGTCCACGTCGAAGGTGCCGGGCTTGCCGTCGGCGCCCCGGGCCAGCCATTCCCGCAGGTCGTCCTGCCAGTGGGCGTCACGGAACGAGATCCCCGTCTCGTCCAGCAGCGTCAGCCGCGAGGCCCGGCTGACCACCAGGTCGACCGCTTCCCCCGCCCCCAGCAGCGCCCGCAGCACGGCAGCCGCATACGGCGTACCGGAAGCTCCGGACACCCCCACGATCCAAGGCTCGCGCCGCGATTCTCCTGCGTTCACACCTTGAGCGTACCGGCGGGTCGCCCAGCCCTCAGGCCGGGTCGCCCACCGCGCGGGATCCGGGTGTCGGGGCGGCCCGGTCAGACGGTCAGACCGCGCACCAGGAGGTCCAGCAGCGCGCACACGAACAGGGCGATGCCGATGAAGCCGTTGACCGAGAAGAACGCCCGGTCGAGACGGGACAGGTCGTGCGGGCGGACGATGCGGTGCTCGTAGACGAAGGCACCCGCCACGATCGCGAGGCCCAGCCAGAAGAACGCGCCGGCGTGGGTGGCCAGGGCGTACCAGACGAAGAGCGCCGTGGTGACGGTGTGGCAGGCGCGCGCGCCCCAGATCGCCGCCGGGATGCCGAAGCGGGCCGGCACCGACCTGACGCCGATCTCACGGTCGGTCTCGACGTCCTGGCAGGCGTAGATCAGGTCGAAGCCGCCGATCCAGATGCCCACGGCGAGGCCGAGGATCACCGAGTCCCACGACCAGGAGCCGGAGACGGCCAGCCAGCCGCCGATGGGTCCCATGGCCTGGGCGAGACCGAGGATGGCCTGCGGGAAGTCGGTGAACCGCTTCCCGTAGGGGTAGACCACCATCGGGATCACCGCGACCGGGGCGAGGGCCAGGCACAGCGGGTTCAGCAGGGCGGCCGACCCGAGGAAGACCACCAGGGCGACGAGGGCGCCGGTCCAGGCGTGGCGCACGGACATCGCGCCCGTCACCAGTTCGCGGTGGGCCGTGCGCGGGTTACGGGCGTCGATCTCGCGGTCGATGATCCGGTTGACGGCCATCGCGAACGTGCGCAGGCCGACCATGCAGACGGTGACCAGCAGCAGCCGGGCCCAGTGGATGTTCTCGTCCCACCGGTACATCGCCGTGAGGGCGGCGATGTACGCGAAGGGCAGGGCGAAGACCGAGTGCTCGATCATCACCAGCCGCAGGAACGCCTTGGTGCGCCCCGGCCGGGGGATCGCGGCGGACGCGCTGCTCACAGGCCGTACTCCTTCCAGCGGCGGTCCACCAGGGCCGCCGTATCCGGGTCGGACAGGACCATGTCCGGCCACCCGCCGTCGCGCGTGTAGCCCTCCTCGGGCAGCTTCTTCGTCGCGTCGATGCCCGCCTTGCCGCCCCAGAACTGCTGGTAGGAGGCGTGGTCGAGATGGTCGACGGGGCCTTCGACGACCGTGAGGTCACGGGCGTAGTCGGTGTTGCCGAGGGCGCGCCAGGCGACCTCGTGCAGGTCGTGCACGTCGCAGTCGGCGTCCACGACGACGATCAGCTTGGTCAGCGACATCATGTGCGCCCCCCAGATCGCGTGCATCACCTTCTGCGCGTGCTTCGGGTACTTCTTGTCGATCGAGACGATCGCGCAGTTGTGGAAGCCGCCGGCCTCGGGCAGGTGGTAGTCCACGATGTCCGGGACGATGATCTTCAGCAGGGGGAGGAAGAAGCGTTCCGTGGCGCGGCCGAGCGGGCCGTCCTCCGTGGGCGGGCGGCCGACCACGATCGACTGGAGCAGCGGCCGCTTCCGCATCGTCACGCAGTCGATCTTCAGCGCGGGGAAGGGCTCCTGCGGCGTGTAGAAACCCGTGTGGTCGCCGAACGGCCCCTCGGGCAGCATCTCGCCCGGCTCCAGCCAGCCCTCCAGGACGACCTCGGCGTTCGCCGGGACCTGGAGCGGGACCGTCTTGCAGTCCACCATCTCGATACGCCGGCCGGAGACGAATCCGGCGAAGAGGTACTCGTCGATGTCCCCGGGCAGCGGGGCGGTGGAGGCGTACGTCACCGCGGGCGGGCAGCCGAAGGCGATCGCGACCGGCAGCCGCTCGCCCCGGCGCGCGGCGACCTGGTAGTGGTTCCGGCTGTCCTTGTGGATCTGCCAGTGCATGCCGATGGTGCGCCTGTCGTGGCGCTGGAGGCGGTACAGGCCGAGGTTGCGGATGCCGGTCTCGGGGTCCTTGGTGTGGGTCAGGCCCAGGTTGAAGAAGGAACCGCCGTCCTGGGGCCAGGTGAAGAGCGCCGGCAGCCGGTCCAGGTCGACCTCGTCGCCGTGCAGGACGACCTCCTGCACCGGCGCGGCCGCGGACTTCACCTTCTTCGGCGGCACGTGCGTCATGGCGCCGAGCTTCCCGAAGGCCTCGCGCACGCCGACGAAGCCGTGCGGCAGCTCCGGCCGCAGCAGCCCGCCGATCTTCTCGGAGATCTCGCCGTACGACTTCAGGCCCAGCGCCTTCAGCAGCCGCCGGTCGGTGCCGAAGACGTTCATCGCGAGGGGCATCGCGGAGCCCTTGACGTTCTCGAAGAGCAACGCCGGGCCCCCGGACTTCTGTACCCGGTCGACGATCTCCCCGACTTCCAGGTAGGGGTCGACCTCGGCCTTGATGCGCTTGAGGTCGCCCTCGCGCTCCAGCGCCCGCAGCAGGGAGCGAAGATCGTCGTAAGCCATGGGGCCAAGTATCGCCGACGGACCGCTTTGTCCCGGCGCCACCCCCGCCCGTTCGCCGGTGGCGCGGCTGGAATACTCGTCGATCATGAGACGTCACCGTCCGCTGCCGCTTCTCGCCCTGCTGCTCGCCCTGGCCGGATGCGCGCCCGCGACGGAGCCGGGCGGCGCGTCCGGGCCGCCGCTCCGGAGCGTCCCGGCGGCCGACCGCGGTGCCGCGCCGGACCTCGCCGGCCGCACCCTCGACGGCCGGTCCGTGCGCCTCTCCGACTACCGCGGGAAGGTCGTCGTCCTCAACGTGTGGGCGCCCTGGTGCGGCCCCTGCCGTGCCGAGGCTCCCGAACTCTCCCGCGCGCAGCAGCATCTGAAGGCGAAGGGCGTGCAGGTGCTGGGTCTGGAGACGGACGCGGAGCGCGGGGCGGGCCTGGCGTTCCAGCGCGACCACGCGCTGGCCTACCCGAGCCTGCACGACCCCGGCGGCCGGCTGCTCACCCGGCTGCCCCGGCGGTTCCGGCCCCAGTCGCTGCCGTACACCCTGCTCGTCGACCGGAACGGGAGGCTGGCGGGCCTGTGGGTCAGCCCCCTCACGGAGGCGGAGGTCAGGGGCCTCACCCGCCCGCTGCTGCGCGAGCGGGCCCGCTGACCGGTCAACCCGCGCTCAGACACCGATCGTTCTGCCGTATCGGCGCGACCAGCCGGCTCACCTCCGTCAGTACGGCGTCGGGCTGCCGTACCGAGTCCGCGATCGACAGCTCCACGGCGGGGCGCCTGCCGTAGGTGACGACGAGTCTGCGCCCGTCCCGGGACGCGGCCTCCCTCAGTACCCAGTCCACGCCGTTCACGGCGAAGCACGGGTCCTTCGTGGGCACCGGCGGTATCAGGCCGCAGCGCAGCCGCACCGCCCCGTGGCCCCACACCGCGAGCCCCTCGAAGGTGACCCGGTCGCGGCGGTCGCCGTCCAGCCGGTCCGGGTAGCGGTCCGCGATCCGCGCGCACGCCGCGTCCTTCGCCAACGGCCCCTGCCGCAGGCCGAACACCGGCGAGGACAGCTCCCGCGCCACCAGCAGCCCGGCGACGAGCAGCCCGCCGGCGGCGACCCCGGCCGCCGCCCGGCGCCTGCGTGCACGCACTCCCCTCACGCCTTCCCCCGTTCCCTTCGCTCCGCCGTCGGTCATCGGCGATCAAGGAACAACCATCATGGCCACCCGCTACCCTGGCCCGGTCACCGGGGCCGTCTCACATCGTCGGGAGAGCGCACGACCATGCTCAGGTATCTGCCGTTCCTGCTGGTCCTGGCGCTGTGGATCTACGCGTTCGTGGACTGTCTGAACACCCCCGAGGAAGAGGTGCGCCACCTGCCGAAGGTGGTGTGGGTGATCGTCATCCTGCTGTTCGGCGAGGTCCTGGTCGGACCGGTCGCCTGGCTGATCACCGGCAGGGCGCGGGGCGCCGGGGCGTACGGCTCCGCCTCGCCGGGCGGGCACGGCACCGCGGGTGCCGGCTGGGTCGCCCCCGACGACAACCCCGAGTTCCTCAAGTCCCTCCGGAAGGACGAGCCCGAGCCCGGGTCGGAGTGACGGCCTGCCCGGCGCGGGGCCCGGGGATCCCAGCTGGTCCCCTTGCCCGGGCAGTGCGCCTGGAACTGGCCCTCGGGCAGCTCCTTGCCAACCAAGGTTTCCCCACGGTGATGTGAAAGGCCGTCAGGCATTTGTGAAAGGTCCGCCTCACCCCGCCGGTGCGTGACGCCGGTCCTTCCCGGAGGCAGAGTGAGGTCATGGACGAACGACAGGCCCTCGCCTGGCTCGCCACCGCCGTCGAGGAGGCCCGGGCCGGCCTCGCCGAGGGGGGCATCCCGATCGGCGCCGCGCTGTACGGCCCGGACGGCGCGCTCCTCGGCCGCGGGCACAACCGCCGGGTCCAGGACGGCGATCCCTCGGCGCACGCGGAGACGGCGGCCTTCCGCGCGGCGGGCCGGCAGCGCACGTACCGCGGCACGACCATGGTCACCACCCTGTCCCCCTGCTGGTACTGCAGCGGCCTGGTCCGCCAGTTCGGCATCTCCCGGGTCGTGGTCGGCGAGGCCCGGACGTTCCACGGCGGGCACGACTGGCTGGCCGCGCACGGAGTGGAGATCCTGGTCGTGGACGACGCGGAGTGCGCGGCGATGATGCGCTCCTTCGTCGAGGACCAGCCGGACCTGTGGAACGAGGACATCGGTGACTGAGACACCCGCCCCGATCCCGGCCGTCGACCTGCGTCCGTGGCGCGAGGGGGACGCCGGGGCCCGGGCGCGCCTCGCCCGGACCGTCGACCGGGCCCTGCAGGCCGCCGGGTTCCTGCTGATCACCGGGCACGGTGTGGATCCGCGCCTGCGTTCCGGGATCCGGTCCACGGCCCGGCGGTTCTTCCTGCTCCCGCCCGAGGTCAAGCGGCGGTACGCGGCCCGGGTCGGCGGACGCGGCTGGCTCGGCCCGGGCGCCGAGGCCAACGGGTACGCGGAGGGCACCGAGACACCGCCCGACCTGAAGGAGTCGCTGACCTTCGCCACGGACGAGCCCTTCGGCGATCCGGCCGTCGACGCCGAGTGGTACGCGCCCAACGTGTGGCCCGCCGAGGTCCCCGGGCTGCGTCCGCTGGTCCAGGAGTACCTGGCGCGGATGGCCGGGCTGGAGCGGGAGCTGCTGTCCCTGCTGGGCCACGCGCTCGGGCTGGAACCGGACATCTTCTCCCGGCACATGGACCGTCCGACGTACGGCTTCAACATCAACTGGTACCCGGGTACCGAGGTGGTGGGACAGCCGCGGCCGGGGCAGTTCCGGATCGGTCCGCACACCGACTTCGGCACCGTCACCATCCTCGACCGGCAGTCGGGCCGGGGCGGTCTCCAGGTGTACACCGACCCCGCGGACGGCGGCGCCGGCTGGCAGGACGCGCCCTGGGACCCGGCGGCCCTGACCGTCAACATCGGTGACCTGCTCGCCCGCTGGACCGGTGACCGGTGGCGGTCGGGGCGGCACCGGGTACTGCCCCCGCCCGTGGACGCGCCCGCCGAGGAGCTGATGTCGCTCGTCCACTTCGGCGAGTGCACGCCGGGCACCCTCGTGAAGTCCGTGCCGGCGCCGGTGGGCCGGGTCGCGTACCCGCCGGTCGACTCCCATGTGTACCTGCGCGCGAAGCTCGACTCGATCAGCGTCGGCTGAGCCCCGAACCGCACCGTCGGTTAATCACTTCCGCGTTCGGCCTGCCACCCGTTCCGTTGAAATGAACCCGACGGGCATGTCCCGGCCGCGTCCCACGGCATTGCCTTGAGGGGGGCCCGCAACCAGGGGCCCCCTCGTGTGATGGGAGACGCGTGCGAATCACTGACATCCAGCGCTGCGAGGTCCGGCCGGGCCGGCTCGTCGAGTGGACGCTGAGCCCGGCGACCGTCGCGGTGGCGACCGCACTGCCGGAGGACTCCCGGCGACCGGCCTACATCCAGGAGTCGCACATCAGGACGGCCCGGAGCGTCCGGGAGGACGGGCTGTTCGTGCCGACCTGGCTCGGTACCGCCTTCGACATCCCCGGCCCGGTCGACCTCGACGGACTGCAGGAGGCGCTGCGCGCCTGGACCGTACGGCACGAGACACTGCGCAGCGGCTTCCGCTGGGCGGGCGAGGAACTGCGCCGGTTCACCCTCGACGCCGCCGACGTGACCCTGAGCCGCGAGGACGTGGGCGACTTCCCCGACGCCGACGATCTCGTCCGGCACCTCCAGGACCGTTTCGACACCGTCGCGGACGCGCTGCGCTGGCCGAACCTGATCTACACGGCGGTCGTGCGGGACGACGGCGTCAGCGTGTACATGGCCTTCGACCACAGCAACGTCGACGCCTACTCCCTGCACCGGATCGCCGCCGAGATCCACGAGCTGTATGAAGCGGGCCCGGCCGAAGTCGCCGCGGACCACCCCGCCCCGGCCGCGAGCTACGTGGACTTCTGCGAGATCGAGCGGGCGGACGCCGACGGCATCGACGGGCGGCACGCCGTCGTGGAGCGCTGGCGCGAGTTCATCCACCGCTGCGACGGGACGCTGCCGGGCTTCCCGGTCGACCTCGGCCTGGAGCCGGGCGGCCCGCTGCCCCCGCAGCGGATGCTGTGCGAGCCGCTGGCGGACGCGGACGAGGCGGCGGCGTTCGAGGCGTACTGCCGGCCCTACGGCGGCAGCCTGGTCGGTCTGCTGGCCGCGACCGCGCTCATCGTCCACGAACTGGGCGGGCAGTCGGTGTACCGGACGGTGGTGCCGTTCCACACCCGGGTGAAGTCGCGGTGGAACGACTCGGTGGGCTGGTACGTGGGCGGCGCCCCGATCGAGGTGCCCGTGGGCCCCGGCCCCGGTTTCCGGGACACCCTGCGGGCGGTGCGGGCCGAGCTCCAGGCGAACCGGCCGCTGTCCCGGATGCCGCTGGCCCGGGTGCTGAGCCTGCTCGGCGCGGACTTCCGGCCGACCTCGCCGGACCTGTACTCGATCGTCTCCTACGTCGACGCCCGGGACATCCCCGGCGCCGAGCGGTGGGCGGAGCTGAAGGCGCACGGCCTGCTCCGGGTCTCGTACGGCGACCAGGTGTGCGTGTGGGTGAACCGGCTGCACGAGGGGCTGTGGCTGGCGAGCCGCTACCCGGACACCGACGTGGCGGCGAAGAACCTGCGGCTCTATGTGGAGCGGCTGCGGGACCACATCGCGTCGGTGGCCCACGGGAGCCTCCCGGCGGCCTCCTGAGACCGGCCGCCGGCGTCCTAGGTGAACTGGCCGGGGAGGGGCTCCGACGGCTCCGGCTCCGGCCCGGAGGGGCCCTGCGGACCCCCCAGATGGGCGATCAGCCGTTCGAATCGGGCCCGCCAGCCGGCCTCCGACTCCCCCTCGCCCTGGAACTCGTGGGTGAAGCGCAGCGCGCTCTCCGCCGCCCCCTCCCGCTCCAGGTGGAAACGGATGCGGCCGCCGCCGCCGACGGTGTACTCGGCGACCCGGTCCACGTCCCACGCAGTGACCTGCCCGGTGCCCAGGTCACGCAGGGCGACCATGCCGTCGAGCCGGGGTTCGAGCACGTCGACGGCGGTGCACCAGGCCCCGAGGCCCTCGGGGGTGGCCACCGCCGGCCAGACGTCCTCCATGCGCAGCGGGATCCGCACCAGGAAGTGGAGTATGTGCGTGTTCCCGTGCGTCTGGCTCATGCCCTGTTCGATGGAACCGCTCATGACACCAGTGTCACCGACGGGATGGTCACACGCCCGCGTAGGAGTGCTTGCCGGTGACGAAGATGTTGACGCCGTAGTAGTTGAACAGCCAGCAGCCGAAGGCGATCATCGCCAGGTAGGCGGCCTTGCGGCCCTTCCAGCCGGCCGTGGCACGGGCGTGCAGGTAGCAGGCGTAGGCGATCCAGGTGATGAAGGACCAGGTCTCCTTCGGGTCCCAGTTCCAGTAGCGGCCCCAGGCGTCGCCCGCCCAGATGGCGCCCGCGATGATCGTGAACGTCCACAGCGGGAACACGGCCGCGTTGACCCGGTAGGCGAACTTGTCCAGGGACGCGGAGGCGGGCAGGCGCTCCAGCACCGAGCTCGCGAACGCGCCCGGCTTGCCGCCGGTCTGGAGCTTGTTCTCGTAGGAGTCCTTGAACAGGTACAGGATCGTGGCGACCGCGCCGACGTAGAACACCGCGCCGCAGAAGATCGCGGTGGAGACGTGGATGTACAGCCAGTACGAGTGCAGCGCGGGCACCAGCTGGTCGCTCGCGGTGTACAGGACGGTGACGGCGAGACCGAGGTCCAGCAGGACCGTGGTGATCAGGAACAGGCCGAGCCAGCGCACGTTCTTCTTCAGCGCCAGCAGCCCGAGGTAGACGCCGACGGCGACCGTGGAGAAGGTGATGTTGAACTCGTACATGTTGCCCCACGGCGCCCGCTCCACGGAGGCCGCGCGGGTGACCACCCCGCCCAGCTCCACGAGGAACGCGAGCACGGTGAGCGAGACGGCGATCCGTCCGTAGAGGTCGCCCTGCACGTCACCGCCGTGCGCGCCCGGCCCGTCCGGCACGTCCCGCGCGCCGGACGCCGAGCGGACGACGACCTTGGGCCGCTCCAGGACGGCCGTACCGCCGGCCTTGCGCACGGTGACGGCGGGGGCGCCGCCCTGCCGTGCGCCGTCCGCGGTCAGCGCGGCGGCCGTACGGCCGACCTTGCTGCGGCTGCCGAAGAGCCATTCGGCGATGTACGCGAAGAAGGCCAGGGTGTAGACGGCCATCGACGAGTAGATCAGCGTGTTGCTGATGCTCGCCAGGTGTTCGTTGGTCGCGGCGGCGAGAGTCACTTCTCAGCCCCTTCGGCAGGTACGACGGTGGATTCGTTGGCGTCGTCGGGTTCGGGGGCCCCGGGCGCCCGGTCGTAGAGGGTTCCGGCGAGCACGCCCAGCTCCTCGGGCACCTTGGCGGACTCGCTGCGGCCGAGGCCGGCCATCTCGACGACCGTGACGCCGTCGGCGCCGCGGACCGCCCGCACCCAGACGCGGCGGCGCTGGATGAACAGCGAGCCGGCGAGGCCGAGGATCGCCGCGACGGCACCGCCGAGCGCCCAGCCGCCACCCGGCTCCTGGACGATCTCGAAGCCGGCCCATTCCTTGACGTCCTTGTCGAACGTGATGGAACCGGCGCCGTCGGGCAGCTTCATGGTGTCGCCCGGCTGGAGCAGCTTCTTCAGCAGCTGGCCCTTGGCGTCCTTGAACGCCTTCATGTGGGTCTTGTCGAGCTGGTAGACGTTCTGGGTGCCCGTGTCGACGCCCAGGTCGCCGTGGTACGCGTTCACCGCGAGCAGCGGGTTCACCAGCGCCGGGAACTGCGAGAGCATCGTGCCGCTCTTCGGGTCGAAGGTCGGCACGAAGAAGGCCTGGAAGCCGAGCTGGTCCTTCTTGCCCCGGGCGTCGCGGTAGCCGTCCATCACCTTCACCACGCCGTTGGAGGTGACGTTGCCGTCGAGCGGCAGCAGCGGTACGGCGTCGTGGTAGACGACCTTGCCCTTGCCGTCGCGGACGGTCACGACGGGCGCGTAGCCGTGGCTGACGAGGTAGACCTTGGCGTCGTCGATCTTCAGCGGCTGGTTGACCTTGACGCTGGTCGTCCGCTGCTTGCCGTACGCGCCCACGCCGTAGGCGATCTTCGCCTCGAAGGTGCGCGGGGTGCCCTTGTTGGGGCCGCTGGTCTCGTAGGTCCCCGTGAAGTCCTTGAGGTCGAAGCTGAACGGCACCAGGTCGTCGTTCTCGAACAGGCTGCCCGACTTGAAGTCGTCGTACATGGGCAGCGCGTTCGCGAAGCCGTCGCCCTCCACCATCAGCTTGGTGCCGTCCGACTTGTACAGCTGGCCGGAGGCGAAGGCGACCAGCAGCACGATCAGCGCGATGTGGAAGACCAGGTTGCCGACCTCGCGCAGGTAGCCCTTCTCGGCGGCGACGGCGTCACCGGCGGTGTGGGCGCGGAAGCGGCGCTTCTTCAGCAGGGCGAGCGCGGCCTCGCGGACCTGCTCGGGGTCGGCCTCGGTCCGCCACGTCGTGTACGCGGGCAGCCGGTTCAGCCGCTTCGGCGCGCCCGGCGGACGGCCGCGCAGCTGGCCGACGAACTGCCAGGTGCGCGGGACGATGCAGCCGATCAGGGAGACGAACAGCAGGATGTAGATCGCGGAGAACCACACCGAGCTGTAGACGTGGAACAGGCCGAGCTTGTCGTAGACCGGCGCCAGTGTCCGGTGGGCGGTGCGGAACTCCTCGACCTTGCTCGCGTCCGCGCCGGTCTGCGGGATCAGCGAGCCGGGGATCGCGCCGAGCGAGAGCAGCAGGAGCAGCAGCAGCGCGACCCGCATGGAGGTCAGCTGCCGCCAGAACCAGCGGACCCAGCCGATGACGCCGAGGCCCGGCACGCTCGCGAGTTCCTCCCGCGGTGCGGTGGACAGCTGGGAGCCCGCCGCCCTCAGGTCCTCCTGGCTCTCGGTGCTCCCGGCTTCGTCCGGGGAGTTGTCGGTAGTGGTGTCGCTCATCGATCAGATCCCCACACTGAAGCCGTTGGACCAGGTCTGCATCTGCTGCACCAGGGCGTCCCAGGCACCGGTCAGCAGCAGCACACCGGTCACGATCATCATCGTGCCGCCGATGCGCATCACCCAGACATAGTGGCGCTTGACCCAGGCGAAGGCGCCCAGCGCCTTGCGGAAGGCGATCGCGGTGAGGACGAAGGGGACGCCGAGACCCACGCAGTAGATCACTGTCAGCAGGGCACCGCGTCCGGCGCTCGCCTCGTTCCACGAGAGGGCGTTCACCGAGGAGAGGGTCGGGCCCATGCAGGGCGTCCAGCCGATGCCGAACAGGGCTCCGAGGAACGGGGCGCCCACCAGACCGTTCGACGGCCGCTTGTGGAAGCGGAACTCGCGCTGGGTGAACCAGGGCATCAGCCCCATGAAGAACACGCCCATGAGGATCATGAGCACGCCGAGCGCCTTGCTCAGCGGGTCCCGGTAGTCCTGGAGGGTCGAGCCGAAGTAGCCGAACAGCGCGCCGCCGGAGACGAAGACGGCGCTGAAGCCGACGACGAACAGGGAGGCGCCGGCGACCATCCGGCCGCGCCGGGCCTCGGCCAGGTCGGTGCCGGCGACCCCGGTGACGTAGGAGAGGTAGCCGGGGACCAGCGGCAGGACGCAGGGCGAGAAGAAGGAGACCAGCCCGCCGAGCAGCGCCAGGGGTGCGGAGACCAGCAGGGCGCCGTGGAGCACGGTCTGGTTCTGGCCCACCGCGGCCAGCGTCAGGGTGGCGCTCACGTCACTTCTCCGCCAGGACCGGCTTGACCATCTTCAGCAGGCCGGCGTCGTCGAGCGGCTCCAGGGCCCGCGCGGCGATCTTCCCGTCCCTGTCGAGGATGAGCGTGGACGGGATCAGCTGCGGGTTGAGGGTGCCCTTCTTGAAGCGGAGCATGAGCCGGCCCGTGGGGTCGTACAGGCTCGGGTACCCGATGCCGTGCTCCTTCTCGAAGGCGACCGCCGGGGTGGTGCTGGTGTCCCGGGTGTTGATGCCGACGAACTGCACGCCCTTGCCGGAGTAGTCCTTCGACACCTTGGCGAAGTACTTCGCCTCCTCGCGGCAGGGGCCGCACCAGGAGCCCCAGACGTTGAGCACGACGACCTTGCCCTTGTAGTCGGCGACGTCCACGGTCCTGCCGTCGATGGTCTTGCCGGACAGGTCGGGGGCCGCGGCCCGCTCGCCCTGCGGCGCGGTGTCGATGCCGTTGTGACCGGTGACGAAGTTGGTGTTGCCACCTCCGCCGGAGGTGCCGCCCTTACCGCACGCGGACAGGGACAGGGCCGCCACGGCGGCCACGGCACTGAGCAGGACGGCGCGGCTTCGGGTACTCATGTGAAAAGTTTCGCATGGCTGTTCCGGGGATCTTGCGCGCCCCCCTGCCGGACAGAGAACCGCATTTCAGGGCGTATTTACACGGGACATTTCGGACTATGCACCCCGTGGGGCTCAGGTGGCGTCCGAGGAGGCCGACCTGGTGTCCCGCAGGAACTCCTTCCAGCCGCCGGCGGGCCGCTGCCCGACCTCCAGCGTCCGCAGCTTCGCGAGCACCTCGGGCTTCTGCGCGTCCATCCAGTCCGCGAACTGCCGGAAGGAGACCAGCCGCACGTCCGCGCCCTTCTCCTTCTCGCGCGCGATGTGCCGGAAGGCCTCCTCGACGGAGTCCATGTAGATGCCGCCGTTCCACTGCTCGAAGTGGTTGCCGACGAAGAACGGCGCCCGGTTCGTCTCGTACGCCCGCTGGAATCCCTGGATGTACGCCTGCGCGGACTGCTTGCGCCAGCCCGGGTAGTTGTACGCGGGCGCCTTGGTGGAGTTCACGGACTGGTTGGCCAGCATGTTGTAGTCCATGGAGAGGACCTCGAAGGAACGTCCGGGGAAAGGTATCTGCTGCAGGGGCAGGTCCCATATCCCCTGGCGCTTCACCGGCCACGTCTGACGGCCGCCCGGCGAGGAGGCGTCGTAGCGCCAGCCCAGCTCGCGGGCGGTGGGCAGCAGGTTGTTCTGGCCGAGCAGACACGGCGTGCGGCCGCCGACCAGCTCCTTGTCGTAGTCGAAGGGCAGCGAGGGCAGGTCCGTCCAGCCGGTGTTGGTCCGCCACTCCTTGACGAACGCCTTCGCCTGCCGGATCTCGCTGTGCCACTGCTGCGGGGTCCAGTTGGCGACCGTGCCGCCGCCGGCGCAGAAGTGCCCGTTGAAGTGGGTGCCGATCTCGTGACCCTCGAGCCAGGCACGGCGCACGTTGGTGAGCGTGGCCTTGACGTGCGCGTCGGTGAGGTAGCCGATGTCCGAGGCGCCGCGCGGGTTGTTCGGGGGCTCGTACAGCCGCTTCTTCGACTCGGGCAGCAGATACAGCCCCGAGAGGAAGAAGGTCATGCTCGCGCCGTGCTCCTTGGCGAGGTCGAGGAAGCGCGGGAAGAGTCCGTTGCCGACCTCGCCGGCGCCGTCCCAGGAGAAGATCACGAACTGCGGCGGGGTCTGGCCCGGCTCGAGCGGCTCGGGCCTGGCCGGCTGGTGCGGCTGCCTGCCGGTGAAGGAGGTGGAGCCGTCGCCGATGGGCCGCGCCGGACGGGCGCCGGGCCGGCCCTGGTCCTTGCCGCCGTGCCCGCCGCCCGTGCCGGAACCGTCCCGGTGCCCCGCGCCGTCCGAGGACTTGAGACTCCCGCAGCCGGCGAGACCGGCTGCGGCCGCCGCGCCCGCGCCGAGGCCGAGTGCCCCACGCCGGGAGAGGGTCCGGGAGATGGTGCGCATGGAGATCCCCGATTCGTCGCGCCTGCTGGATGGTCACCCAGTCAGAGGGCGTGACGATCGGGGAGGTTCCGCCAATTTGTGCGCTTTTCGTAACGATTCCCGCAAAAGCACACCAAGCACTTCAAAGGGACCGCGGGAAACGACGGTCCGTCAGGCGCCGAAGGCCTTCCCCTGGGCCGTGCCCTTGCCCTTCTGGGGCTTGGCACCGGCGCGCAGGTGGACCGGGACGAGATCGATGGCGGGCTCGCTGTAGCCGACCGACACGATCTTGTCGCCCTGGTACGTGAAGGTCGTCAGGGAGGCGAGGGTGCACTGCCGCTTGCGCGGGTCGTGCCACAGCCGCCGCCGCTCGACGTACGAACGGACGATCCAGATCGGCAGCTGATGGCTGACCAGCACCGCCTCGTGCCCGCGGGCCCGGTCCCTGGCCGCGTTCAGCGCGCCCGTCATCCGCACGACCTGGTCGATGTACGGCTCGCCCCAGGACGGACGGAACGGGTTGACGAGGTGCTTCCAGTTGTCCGGCTTGCGCAGCGCGCCGTCACCGACCCCGAACGTCTTGCCCTGGAAGACGTTCTCGGCCTCGATGAGCCGCTCGTCGGTGTCCAGCACGAGGCCGTGCGCCTTGGCGATCGGGGTGGCCGTCTCCTGCGCGCGCTCCAGCGGCGAGGCGCACACGTGGGTGACGTCACGTGAGGCGAGGTGCTCGGCGACCCGGTCGGCCATCTGCCGGCCGAGCTCGGACAGGTGGTAGCCGGGCAGCCGTCCGTAGAGGACCCCGCTCGGGTTCTCGACCTCGCCGTGCCGCATGAGGTGGACGACGGTGATGTCCTTGTCGCCGGTGTTGCCGGTGCTGTTGCTCACGCGGTGGCCTCCGCAGCCGCCCGGGCCGCCGCCGGGAGGGCGTCGGCGATCTTCTGGATGGCCCGCTCGTCGTGGGCCGTGGACACGAACCAGGACTCGAAGGACGACGGCGGCAGGTAGACGCCGTTCGACAGCAGCGAGTGGAAGAACGCGGTGAAGCGGTACGACTCCTGCCGCTTGGCGTCCTCGTAGGTGCGCACCCGCCGGTCGGTGAAGAAGACGGAGAACATGTTGGAGGCGGTCTGCAGCCGGTGCGCGACGCCCTCCTTGCTCAGCGCCTCCGTGACCAGCGACTGGATCTGCGCGGAGACGGCGTCCACGGTCTCGTAGGCCGCGTCGTCGAGGAGCCGCAGCTGCGCGAGACCGGCGGCGGTGGCGACCGGGTTCCCGGAGAGGGTGCCGGCCTGGTAGACGGGCCCGGCCGGGGCGAGGTGCGCCATGACGTCGGCACGCCCGCCGAACGCGGCGGCCGGGAAGCCGCCGCCCATGACCTTGCCGAAGGTCATGAGGTCGGGTGCGACCCCGTCGACGCCGAACCAGCCGCTCCTGCTGGTCCGGAAGCCCGTCATCACCTCGTCGGAGATGTAGAGGGCGCCGTTCTTGTGGCAGGCGTCGCGCAGACCCTGGTTGAACCCGGGGTCCGGCGGCACGACGCCCATGTTGCCGGGCGAGGCCTCGGTGATCACGCAGGCGATCTCGCCCGGGTGCCGGTGGAAGGCCTCCTGCACGGCCTCCAGGTCGTTGTACGGCAGCACGATCGTGTCGCCGGCCTGGGCGCCGGTGACACCGGGGGTGTCCGGCAGCGCGAAGGTCGCGACACCGCTGCCGGCCGCGGCGAGCAGCGAGTCCACGTGCCCGTGGTAGCAGCCGGCGAACTTGATCACCTTCGAGCGCCGGGTGAAGCCCCGGGCGAGACGGATGGCCGACATGGTCGCCTCGGTGCCGCTGCTGACGAGCCGGACCTCCTCGACGGGCGCCACCCGGGCGACGATCTCCTCGGCGAGGGCGACCTCGCCCTCGCCGGGTGTGCCGAAGGACGTGCCGCGGGCGACGGCCTCCTGGACGGCGGCGATGACCTCGGGGTGCGAGTGCCCGAGGATCATCGGTCCCCAGGAGCACACGAGGTCGACGTACTCACGCCCGTCGGCGTCGGTGAGGTAGGCCCCCTTCCCCGACACCATGAAGCGCGGGGTGCCGCCGACGGCACGGAAGGCGCGCACAGGGGAGTTCACGCCCCCCGGCGTGACGGCGGAGGCACGGTCGAAGAGCGCCTGCGAGGCGGGCGCTTCGTACGGATAGGGCGTTTCGCTCAGGGCACTCATGACGTGCGAGATCTCCGGCTTCTCGGACTCCGGTTGCGTGGTGACCCCCTCAGGGTAGGCCGCGCCCCCGCCGGACCGCGGTCCGCCTCGGGATCGGAGCTGCGCCGTTCAAGATCAAAGCGGCTCCATCCCTCATCTGCGAGACTGACACCTGATACACACAGCTCATACGCACGTAATGATCAGGGGCCGGGAAGTTCCCCGCGTGGACTGTTGTTCCACCGCACGTTTCGGCGGGCGGCCGTGGGGGAGGTCACTGACACGATGATCGGGTTGCGCGGCGGGGGCCACGCGTCCTAGAAAAGCAGTCGGGTGGAGATATGCATCGCGGTGGCGGACTGGGCGAGGGGACTGATGACCTGGGTCCTCGACGTGCCCGGCGGGGAAGGCACCGGCGCGAGGCGGAGGAAGCGACCGAAGCACGCCAGACACAGGGTGTACCGAGTGAGCCCGAGCGGTACGACCGGCAGATCGACCAGCAGCCCGACCGGCAGACCGACCTTCAGCCGGAGCGGCCGGTCGACCGCCGGCTCGATCACCGGGCCGACCGCCTGCGGGCGGGGAGCAGGAATGGTGGTCGGGTGGGGGTGACGTACAAATACTTCGGCGCGCCGGACGGCGCGACCGCGGCCCGCGTCCCCATCTCGATGCGTCCCGAGGAACTCGGCGGCGACGAGCTGGGCATGAACGGCATGTTCACCAAGATCAAGCCGGAGACGATGGCCGCGATGGTGCTGACCGGCATCGAGGGCGTGCCCCTGCACAAGGTCCCGCCCCTCGAACTGGTCGTGCTGCACCCCGACTACGCGGTCGTCAAACTCCCCATGACGGTCGTCGACCCCCTGCGCGACATCGGCGAGGAGGCGGTCGGCGCCGCGGCCTTCATCTGGTCGACGGTCCCGGACCGGGGCGGCCCGCGCGACGCGTTCAACGTGTACCAGCTGCTGCACGAGTGGCAGGACTTCTCGCACCGGCTGCACGAGGCCGGGCACCAGCCGTACTGCCTCGTCTGGCCCTGAGCCGGGCCGCCGCACCCGTGGGGCGGCCCCTCGCGCGCAGTCGCCCGGCCGGCCGTCGGCCCGTCTGCGCTCCGGGCGTTCACGCCCGCGGGCCGCGCGGATCCGGGAGCATGAGGCATGCGCCCCGATGACTGGCACCTCACCGACGACGTCGACGACTTCCTCGCCCGGGCCGGAGACTTCCTGCGCTCGCGCCCGGCCCTGCACAACACACCGCTGACCACGGTGGAGAGGCTGCGCACCCGCGGGTCCGGCGCACCGGACGGCGAGGCCACCGTCTTCGGCCGGCTGGAGACGGGCGGCGAGGTCCACGCCGTCTGCTACCGCCTTCCCTCCCGCCGCCTGACCGTCACCGCCCTCTCCCCCGAGCAGGCCGACACCCTCGCCGTGCGCCTGGCCGGTCTCGGCCGCCCCCTCCCGGGCGTGCTCGCGGACCACGACAGCGCGACGGTGTTCGCCGAGGCCTGGCGGCGGCACACCGGCGCGGAGCCGAAGGCCTCCTGGTGGGGCCGGCTCCACCGGCTCGGCACGCTCACCCCGCAGGAGCCGGTCCCGGCGGGCGCGGGCCGGGCCGCGGGCGCGCACGACCACGAGCGGGTCGTCCGCTGGTGCGGCGCGTTCTGCGCCGACGTCGGAGAGGCCCTCGCCACGGACCCCGGCTCCTGGGCCGCCTCACGCTTCGCCGACAAGCGGTTCACGTTCTGGGAGACCCCGGACGGCACCCCGGTATCCCTGGCGGGCTCGACCGCGATGGTCGGCGGCATGGTCCGGGTGGACCCCGTGTACACCCCGGCCCACCTCCGGGGCCGCGGCTACGCCGGTGCGGTGACGGCCGAGGTCAGCCGGGCCGCGCTGGCGGCGGGCGCGAAGCACGTCGTCCTGTACACGAACCCGGCCAACCCCACCAGCAACGCCCTCTACCGGCGCCTCGGGTACCTCCCCGTCGCCGACTTCACCGGCTACGACTTCTCCTACGACACGCGGGCCGCGTAGGAACCGGCGGGCGGGGCCGCGTCCTGGTGGACGACCGTGATGTGCCGCTCGGTGCCCGGCGTCCGCAGTTCGTCGAGCACCGCGACGGCCAGATCCTCCGCACTGATCCACGAGCGGCCGTCGGCGGCGGTGAGCAGGGTGTCGGTGCCGCGCCGGTGCCGGCCCGTCCGCGCACCGGGTTCGAGCAGGGCGGGCGGGCTGAGGTAGACCCAGTCGGCACCGGTGCGGGCCCGGCACGTCTCCCACTGGGCCAGACCGGCGGCGGCCACGGCCCGCACCTCGGCGGGCACGTACGCGGGGTTGTGCGCGACGAGCAGCCCGGGATCGTCCGGACTGCGCAGCGCCCCGGCGCCGCCCACCACGAGGACACGGATGCCCAGCCGCGCCGCGGCGTCCAGGACCGTACGGGTCGCGCCGACCAGGAACTCCTCGTCGGCCGGCTCGGTCCGCACGGCCAGCACCACGGCGTCGGCGGCGCCGTGGTCGGGGAGCCCGCCAGCGCCCGGTGCACGGCGTGCGCGTCCCGCACGTCGACGGCGACCGGTGTCACGGCCGGGTCCGCGGCCGGGTCGTGCGCCGCGGGCTTCCTGGACAGGGCCAGCACCCGGTGTCCGCGGCGGGCGGCCTCGGCCGTCACCCGGCTGCCGACCATCCCGGTGGCACCCAGTACGGCGACCGTCATGCCCGGCTCACCGGAGCCCGCCGCACGCCCGCCGGGATCCGGTGTCCCGCGCCGCACCCGCCGGCCGGGACGCGGGGGATCGAGCTGGGTGGCCAGCATGGCGGCCAGCGCCAGGAGGAAGCCCAGGGTCTGCGGGAGGCTCAGCGACTCTCCCCGTGCGATGCCGATGGCCGTCGCCACCAGCGGTGACAGCAGCACGAGCGGTGCGGACGCGCCGACCGGCAGGCGGCCGATCCCGCGGAACCACAGCGTGTACGCGATCAGCCCGCCCATGCTGCCCAGCCACAGGTAGCCGCCGACGGCCGCGGCGTCGATCCCGTCCGGTGTCCCCTCGATCACCAGGGTGAGCGGGAGCAGCAGCAGTCCGCCGACGGTCAGCTGCCAGCCGGCCAGGGCCAGCGGGCCGACCCCGGCGGGACGGCCCCAGCGCTTGGTGAGGACGACACCGCCGGCCATGGCGGCCGTACCGGCGAGACCCGCGGCGACACCGGTGGCGTCCAGCCGCGCCTGCGGCCCGAGCACCACCAGGGCGACACCGAGCGCACCGAGCACCCCCCAGGTCAGCCGCCAGGTGGTCGGCCGGTCGCGGAGCACCAGGGTGGCCAGCCCGGCGACCAGCAGAGGCTGTGCGGCGCCCAGGGTGGCGGCGACCCCGCCGGGGAGGCGTTCGGCCGCGAGGAACAGCAGGGGGAAGAACGCGCCTATGTTGAGCACGCCGAGGACGGCGGCCTTCCACCACCAGTCCCCGCGCGGGAGGACCCGGGTGATCGCGAGTCCGGCGAGTCCGGCCGGCAGGGCGCGCATCAGCCCGGCGAACAGCGGGTGCCCCGGCGGCAGGAGCTCCGTGGTCACGACGTACGTGGTGCCCCAGGAGGCGGGGGCGAGCGCGGTCAGTACGACGGTGGCCGCCCGCTGCGCGGACGGGCTGCGCGGCGGGCCGAAGGACCGCCCGGTCGAGGAATCCATGCGGGAAGTCTCCGCGGGCACCCGCCATGACTCCAAAGCATGGTTGTCATCGCAGTCATGAACCATGACGATTGCCGCTGTGGATCTCCAGCAGATGCGCTATGTGGTCGCCGTCGCCGAAACCCGCAACTTCACGCGCGCCGCCGAACGCTGCGGTGTCGTGCAGTCCTCGCTCAGTCACCGGATCGCCGCCCTGGAACGGGAACTGGGGGTACGGCTGTTCGCGCGCTCCAGCCGGCGGGTGGAACCGACCGGCGCGGGCGAGGCGTTCGTCGCCGCCGCGCGCGAGTGCCTGGCCGCCGCCGAGCGCGCCGCGGCCGACGCGGCGGCCGCCACGGGCGTGGTGCGCGGCCGCCTCGCCGTCGGCGTGATCGTGACCACCGCCGCCGTGGACGTGCCCGAGCTGCTCCAGCGGTACCGCGCCCGGCACCCGGACGTGCGCGTCGTCCTGCGTTCGGGCCGCAGCGACGATCTGGTGACCGCCCTCCGGGAGGGCGACCTCGACATCGCCTTCCTCGGTCTGCCGGAGGGCGAACGGCCGTCCGGTGTGGAGACCGTGGTGCTGGACCACGACGAGCACGTGCTCGTGGTCCCGGCCGGCCACCGGCTGGCGGGCGCCTCCCGGGTCACGCTCGGGGAGATCGCCGAGGAGACTTTCGTGGACTTCGTCGCCGGTACGCCCGCACGGGCCCAGTCCGACCGGGCGTTCACCGCCGCGGGGCTGGTCCGTGACGTGGCGTACGAGGCGGGCGTGGTCGAGCTGATCATCCGGCTGCTCGAACGCGGACTCGGTGTCGCGCTGCTGCCCTCGGCGTACATCGGCCCGCTGGCCGCCGAGAACCCCGCACTGGCCCTGGTCCCGGTGGTCGACGGGCCGCACCGCGTGGAGTACCTGGCCTGGAGCCGCTTCAACCCCGGGCCGGCCACCCGGGCGATGCTGGACGTCCTCGGGGTCAGGCGGGCCGGAGACGGTCCGCAAGGCCCGCCTTCCGGAACGCCCGGACGACGTCCTCCCGGGACTCCGTGAAGGGGGCCCCGCTGTCGCGGTGGGCCGCTTCGGCCAGGTGTCCACATCGGGTCGGATCCGCACGCCGTCGCCCGCGAGCGACCCTACGTAATGTAGGTTCCGAACCGCCAGCGGTAACGCGTCTGTTTCATCGGGGGAGCCATGCAGGACACGGAAACGGAAACCGGGGCCGTCTGTGTCCGCAGCCTCGCGCCGACACTCGCCCTGTTGTTCGTCAGCCTGGTGATCGCCGCCGTCGGCGTGTACGAGCTGTGCGGCTTCGGGCTGCACAGCCTCGACCGGCGCCCGCACCTGTTCAGTGACGGCCTCGCGACCGGCGGGGTGATCGTCGCCGTGGTGGCCGCCGGGGCGGCGGTGGGCAATCTGGCCTGGCTGCTGGCGGCGGCCCGGCGCGGCACCGGCGGCTGACGGGTGGGACCCTGTCCCACGGCCGCGGGCATCCCCGCACCCACGCCACCCGACACGCTGTAGGGTCTGCGGTGTCCCGTCCCCGTCCCCCAAGGCGACCGGCACCATGCCCGCTCGACAGCCGACCCCGACCTCCCCGCAGGCCCCCGCTCCACGCGGTCCCCGCCGCGTCCGGCTCCTGCCGAACCGCTTCCCGCCGATCCGCTTCCGCCCGGCACCCGACAGCCGGGTGCGCGCCCGCGCCGCCGCGGCCACCGTCTGGTACCTGCGCGTCCTGGCCGTCCTGAACATCGCCGGGGTCATGTCGCTGCCCTTCCGCGAGGAGGTGCACGAGCACAACGCGGGCGAGTTCTTCACCCCGTACCTCGCCACCGCCGGCCTCGTCTCGGCGGCGCTGGCCCTGTTCCTGGCGGTGGTGATGCGCCGCCGCAAGCGCGCCGCCTGGGTCTTCAACCTGCTCCTGTCCGGCTTCCTGTTCTGCCTCTACGTCCTCGCGCTCACCCGCGACGCGTACCAGGAGCACCTGTTCAACTGGCTCTCCGCCGCCCTCACCGGCCTCTTCGTCGCCGCCCTGCTGCTCGGCCGGCGCGAGTTCTCCGCCATCGGCGACCGCTCCAACCCGCGCCTGGCCCTCGCCGTCGGCGTGGGCGGCACCCTCGTCGGCGGCACCGTGGGCACCCTGCTGGTCCGCGCGACCAACCAGCTGCCCGGCGCCACTCTCAAGGACGAGATCGCCTACACGCTGCTGCGCGGGATCAGCGTCGGCCCCCTCGCCGACCGGGTGCCCGCGGTGCACGCCCCGCGCTGGGCCGACGTGACCGTCAACGTCCTGATCGCCGTGGTCTTCCTGCTGGTCCTCTACGCCTGCTTCCGCGCACCGCGCGGCGCCTGCCTGCTCGCGGAGCAGGACGAGCAGCGGCTGCGGGCACTGCTGGACCGGCACGGCGAGCGGGACTCCCTCGGCTACTTCGCGCTGCGCCGGGACAAGGCGGTCGTCTTCTCCCCCAGCGGCAAGGCCGCCGTCACCTACCGCGTCGTCGGCGGGGTGAGCCTCGCCTCCGGCGATCCGATCGGGGACCCCGAGGCCTGGCCCGGGGCCATCGACGCCTGGCTCGCCGAGGCCCGCCGGCACGCCTGGGCACCCGCGGTGATGGGCGCGAGCGAGGAGGCGGGCACCGTCTACGCCCGGCACGGTCTCGACGCCCTGGAACTGGGCGACGAGGCGATCGTCGACCTCGCCGACTTCACCCTCGAAGGCCGTGCCATGCGCGTGGTCCGGCAGGCCCACAACCGGGTCCGGCGGGCCGGCTACTCGGTCCGCATCCGCCGCCACCAGGACATCCCCGACGACGAGCTGGCGTTGCTCGTCGACCGCGCGGACCACTGGCGCGACGGTGCCACCGAGCGCGGTTTCTCCATGGCCCTCGGCCGCCTCGGCGACCCGGCCGACGGCCGCTGCGTGATGCTGGAGTGCCGCGACGCGAACGGTGAACCGCGCGCCCTGCTCAGCTTCGTGCCCTGGGGGGAGCACGGCCTCTCCCTGGACCTGATGCGCCGTGACCGCGACTGCGAGAACGGCCTGATGGAGTACATGGTGGTGGAACTGCTGCTGCGGGCCCGGGAGTCGGGCATCGACCGGGTCTCCCTCAACTTCGCCATGTTCCGCTCGGTCTTCGAACGCGGCTCCCGCCTCGGCGCGGGCCCGGTCCTGCGGCTGTGGCGTTCGACCCTCACCTTCTTCTCCCGCTGGTGGCAGATCGAGTCCCTCTACCGCGCCAACGCCAAGTACCGCCCGGTCTGGGAGCCCCGCTTCCTGCTCTTCGCCAAGAGCAGCGACATCCCCCGGATCGGCCTGGCCAGCGCCCGCGCGGAGGGGTTCCTCACCTTCCCGGGAACGGGAGGCCGGTC
The DNA here is from genome assembly GCF_025642175.1 of Streptomyces albidicamelliae. Lineage (NCBI taxonomy): Bacteria > Bacillati > Actinomycetota > Actinomycetes > Kitasatosporales > Streptomycetaceae > Streptomyces > Streptomyces albidicamelliae. The sequence goes on from NZ_CP106795.1 coordinate 3,847,561, forward strand.
GTAGGGGGGCCCGCCCCCGGGAGCCGCGGCAGGTCGGGGGGGGGGGCGGGTCAGCCGCCGCCCTGCGCGCCCCCGCCCCTGACGATGCCGCCGCCGACGGTGAACCCGATGACCGCTCCGCCGCCCTCCCGCCGGTAGGCGAACGGTGCCCCGCCGTGTGCCATGGCGACCTCGCGCACGATGGACAGACCGAGCCCCGACCCGGGCAGGGACCGCGCGTCGGCGGCACGGTAGAAGCGGTCGAACAGACGGATGAGGTCGCCGTCGGCGATACCGGGTCCCCGGTCCGCCACCTCCACGCGCACGGTGCCCGGCCGGGCCGGTCCGGTGACCGACACCTCGATCGGCGCCTCGCCGCCCCGGTCGAACTTGGCCGCGTTCTCGACCAGGTTGGAGATCGCCCGTTGCAGCATCCCGGGCCGCCCGTCGGTCGTCGTGTCACCGCTCGTGCGCAGCACGACCTGCCGTCCGGTGCGCCGCCTGGCCACGCCCACGACCTCCTCGGCGAGGTCGGCGAGGTCCACCCGCTGCGGGGGCTCCGCGTCGGACTGCCCGGCGGCGAGGTCCACCAGCTCGTTGACCAGGTCGGTCAGCTCCCGGGCCTCCTGCCCGAGGTCCGCGACCAGCTCCTCGCGCGTGCCCGGCGGGAGCTCGTCGATCCGGCGCAGCAGCGAGATGTTCGTCCGCAGGGAGGTCAGCGGCGTACGGAGTTCGTGCCCCGCGTCCTGGACGAGCCGCCGCTGGTCCTCCTCGGACTGGGCGAGCCGGCCCAGCATGCGGTCGAAGGCCCGCCCGAGCCGCCCGACCTCGTCCAGCCCCGCGACGGGCACCTCGATGCCCAGCTGCCGGGTGCGTGCCACGTCCTCGGCGGCGGACGTCAGGATCACCAGCCGGCGCGTGATGCGCCGGGCGAGCCACCATCCGAACAGACCGGCGGCGACCACGACGGCCGCCATCAGGTAGAGGGTGCGCTGCTGGAGCGTGCGCAGCAGGTCCTCGGTGTCGCTGAACTCCTGCGCCACCTGGACCGCGCCCCGCCCGTCGCCGAGCGAGACGGTGGCGATGCGGAACAGGTCCTCGTCGACCCGTACGTCCTTGTGCTGGACCACCCTCCCGGCCGACCGCGCGGTCGCCATGGCCTTGTCGCGGGAGGTCACGGGCAGCACGGGACTGCCGTGGTCGACGATCTCGCCCCGGGTGCCCAGCACCTGCACATCGGTGCGGGCGGGCCGGACCAGGTCGTGCCCGGGGCGGGAGGAGGAGAAGTCCTCCGGGACCATCCGGTGCTGCCGCACCTCGTCCTGGACGTCCTGCACGACCTCGGTGAACACCGACTGCTGGTCGACGCGGACCAGACGGGCCGCGGAGCTGTAGGACAGGATGCCGACGAGGATCGTGACGGCGGCGGTGACGGCCGCGAAGGACACGGCGAACGTGGTGCGCAGGGAGACGAGCTTGGACCGGCGCGGGGCCGGCGGCCGCCCCGGGCGGCCCACTCAGTCCTCCCGCAGCACGTAACCCACGCCCCGCACCGTGTGGATCAGCTGCGGTGCGCCGGGCTCGTCCAGCTTGCGACGCAGGTAGCCGACGTACACGGCGAGGTTCTTGGAGCCGGGCCCGAAGTCGTAGCCCCAGATCCGGTCGTAGATGGTGGAGTGGTCGAGCACGATGCCCGCGTTGCGCACCAGCAGCTCCAGCAGCTCGAACTCGGTGCGGGTCAGCTCCAGCTCGCGCCGCCCCCGCCAGGTACGGCGGGCCTGGAGGTCCATCCGGATGCCGGCGGCCTCCAGCTGACGGTCGGGGAGCTGAGCGTCCCGGGTGGTGCCGGCGTCCGGGCCGGGGCCGCCGCCGGCCGGTACCGCGCTGGTGCGGCGCAGCAGGGCGCGCAGCCGGGCGAAGACCTCCTCCACGTCGAACGGCTTCACGACGTAGTCGTCGGCGCCCGCATCGAGGCCCGCGATCCGGTCGGCGGTCTCCACGAGGGCGGTGAGCATGAGGATCGGCGTCCGGTCGCCCTCGGCCCGCAGCACCCGGCAGACCTGGAGCCCGTCGATGCCCGGCATCATCACGTCGAGGACCAGCACGTCCGGCGGCGTCCGGTGGGTCTGCGCCAGCGCCTCCACCCCGTCGGCGACGGCCGTCACCGCGTAGCCCTCCAGCGTCAGGGCCCGCTCCAGGGCATGGCGGATGGCGCGGTCGTCTTCGGCGAGCAGCACAGTCTGGGGCACTCGTCCAGTCTGCCAAGGCGGCGGTGCTCCGGCCGGGGCGAGCGGGCCTACGATCACCCTTTTTACCGCCCTCTCACCGTCACGGCCCCGCCCCGCAGCGCGCGCCTGCCGTCCTCCTCCCCACCCGTGGCGGCCACCACGGGTGGGCGGGGGTGATCAGCGCTCCAGCGCGGCGAGCTGCTCGGCGAAGGGCACGACCTCGGGCTCGCTCCGGGCCGCGGACAGCGGCAGCAGGGCGGCCAGCTCGTCCGCCGCCCGCTCGATCCGCTCGGCCAGCCCCTCCGCACCCCAGTCCTCGGAGGCCGCGTAGACCCCGGTCGGCACGACCACGGCCCGCAGGTACGCGAACAGCGGCCGCAGCGCGTGCTCCAGCACCAGCGAGTGCCGGCCCGTACCGCCGGTGGCGGCGATCAGCACCGGCTTGCCGGCCAGCGCGTCCTTGTCCAGCACGTCGAAGAACGACTTGAACAACCCGCTGTACGACGCGCTGAACACCGGTGTGACGACGATCAGCCCGTCGGCGCCCGCCACCGCGTCCTGGGCTGCGGCGAGGGCCTTCCCGGCGAACCCGTTGGTGAAGTTGTGCGCGATCTCGACGGCGAGGTCACGCAGCTCGACCACCTCGGTCTCCACCGGTGTCCGCCGGTCCACCGCGGCGGCCAGCCGGTCGGCCAGCAGCCGGGTGGAGGACGGGACGCTCAGTCCCGCCGAGACGACTACGAGCTTCATACGGCGGTCGCCTCCTTCGCGGCGAGCAGGGACTGGTGGGTCGGCGCCTCGGGCACGTCGGCCGGGCGCCCCTTGGCGAACTCCTCGCGCAGCACGGGCACGACCTCCTCGCCGAGCATGTCGAGCTGCTCCAGCACGGTCTTCAGCGGCAGTCCCGCGTGGTCCATCAGGAACAGCTGGCGCTGGTAGTCGCCGGCATACTCGCGGAACGACAGGGTCCGCTCGATCACCTGCTGCGGCGAACCGACGGTCAGCGGGGTCTGCTCGGTGAAGTCCTCCAGCGAGGGTCCGTGGCCGTACACCGGCGCGTTGTCGAAGTACGGGCGGAACTCGCGCACGGCGTCCTGGGAATTCCTGCGCATGAACACCTGACCGCCGAGGCCGACGATCGCCTGCTCGGGCGTTCCGTGCCCGTAGTGGGCGTACCGCTTGCGGTAGAACTCGACCATCCGCTTGGTGTGGTCGGCGGGCCAGAAGATGTTGTTGTGGAAGAAGCCGTCGCCGTAGTACGCGGCCTGCTCGGCGATCTCCGGGGACCGGATGGAGCCGTGCCAGACGAACGGCGCCACGTCGTCCATCGGGCGGGGCGTCGAGGTGAAGCCCTGGAGCGGCGTGCGGAACTTGCCCTCCCAGTCCACGACGTCCTCGTTCCAGAGGCGGCGCAGCAGGGCGTAGTTCTCGACGGCGAGGTTGATGCCGTCCCGGATGTCCTTGCCGAACCAGGGGTAGACCGGCCCGGTGTTGCCGCGGCCCATCATCAGGTCGACGCGCCCGTCGGCCAGGTGCTGGAGCATCGCGTAGTCCTCCGCGATCTTCACCGGGTCGTTGGTGGTGATCAGCGTGGTGGACGTGGACAGGATCAGCCGCTCCGTCCGCGCCGCTATGTAGCCGAGCATCGTGGTCGGCGAGGACGGCACGAACGGCGGGTTGTGGTGCTCACCGGTCGCGAAGACGTCCAGGCCGACCTCCTCGGCCTTGAGCGCGATGGCGACCATGGCCTTGATCCGCTCGCGCTCGGTCGGCGTACGCCCGGTGGTCGGATCCGGCGTGACGTCGCCGACCGTGAAGATCCCGAACTGCATGGTCGCTCACCCTCCAAGTTGTTTACAGTTCAACTATATCCCGCCCAACGACCACCCGCTCCCGGATATTCCGACCCCTCGACCCCGGCACCCCACCGGGAACCGCTCATCCCGCACGCGGCCACTCCCGCCCCTCCCGGACGCCGGACCCCGTCTCCCTGGCGGCCCCATACCTCGCAGGGGTGGCCGCACCCCGCCCCCCTCAGGCAGCCGGCCGCTCCCCCGCCACCGCCGCGCCACCCGCCCGCTCCACTCACAGCGGGCCCGCCGCTCCAGACGCCGGCCCGTCCGCACCCCGCAGGACCCGGCGCGCCCGGCCCCTCGGGCGGCCGGCCCCTCGCCCCGCTGCACCGAGCCGCCGCGGCAGGCACCCGCCGCCGCCACCGCGTCGGCCCGGCAGCGCCCTAAAGCGCCTTCACGTACCGGCCGGGCCCGCGCGGCCGCTCTCCGTCTCGCCGGTCACCGCCCCCGGGCCCCGCCTCGAACCGGACGGTTTCCGACCGAGCCGCCGTCGGCTCAGGGCAGCAGCACCACCCGGCCGCGCAGACCGCCCTCGGCCAGGCGGGCGTGGGCCTTGGCCGTGTCGGCCAGGGCGTAGGTCTCCGCCACCCGCAGGGTCAGCACCCCCTCGTCCACCAGCCGGACCAGTTCCGCGAGCCGGGCGCCGTCCGCGCGCACCTGGACGGCGTCGGTCCGCACCCCGCGCACCGGAGCGGGCTGGGTGCCGGGGCGGACGCCGACGTACACGCCCCCGTCCCGCACGTACTCCAGCGCCGCCGCGCCGAGCACCGCCGCGTCCAGCACCGCGTCCGCGCCACCAGGCTCGACACCACCGGAGGTGAAGTGCGCGGCACCGAACGAGCGCACCAGCTCCTCGTCACGCGGCCGGGCGTGCCCGGTCACCTCGATCCCCCGGCGCGCGGCGAGCTGCACCGCGAACCCGCCCACCGCACCCGCGGCACCGGTCACCAGCAGCTTCGCCCCCGGCGCGAGATCCAGCAGGTCCAGGGCCTGCGCCGCGGTCAGCGCGTTCAGCGGCAGGGTGCCCGCGTGCACCGCGTCCACCGAGGCCGGGGCCCCGGCCACCGCGTCCGCGGCCACCACCGCGTACTCGGCGTGCGCACCGAGCGGATCGGCCACTCCCGGCACCAGCGCGACCACCTCGTCGCCGACCCGCCAGGCCGCGCCGTCACCCACCGCGTCCACCGTCCCGGCGACGTCCCAGCCGAGCCCTATCGCCGCTTCCGGGCCACCGAACAGACCGGCGCGCACCGCCAGGTCCACCGGGTTCACCGCACCGGCCGCCACCTTGATCCGCACCTGGCCCGCCGCCGGCTCCGGCGTCGCGACCTCGACGATCTCCGCCGCCTCCGGGCCGCCGAACGTCCTCACCACAGCAGCACGCATGTCAACTCTCCTCAGGAAGAAGCCGGTTGTCCGAACCACGGCCGGTTTCCCGGCCGCAGCACCAACCGTAGGAGAGCTACTATCCATGGGTAAGTAGTTACCTGAGAGTGCGTTGGTGACCCGGAGGAGAGCCCCATGGCGACCATGACCGCCGCCCAGCGGCGTGAGCAGGCCCGCGCCGACTACGACGCCTTCCTGCGCGACTGCCCCACCAACCAGCTGCTCGGCCGGCTCAGCGACAAGTGGGTCGGCCTCGTGGTCGCCGCCCTGGCCCCCGGCCCCATGCGCTACAGCGACCTCGGCCGCCGGATCGCCGGCGTCAGCCCCAAGATGCCCACGCAGACCCTGCGCGCCCTCGAGCGGGACGGCATCATCACCCGCACGGTCACCCCGTCCGTGCCGGTCCGCGTCGACTACGAGCTGACCCCGCTCGGCGCCGGCCTGGCCGCCCTGCTGAGCGCCGTGAAGGAATGGGCCGAGACCCACTTCGACGAGGTCCGCACGGCCCGCGAACGCTACGACGAGCAGAACCCCGCCTGACCCGCGGGCTCAGAACGCGTACGTGTCCCCCGTGGCCAGCACGAGCACCGTCAGGCTGTCGTTCGACCGGTCCTTGTCCACCACGTCCCCGCTCCACGCGGTCTCCAGCCGCACCTCCACCTCCGGCGGCAGCTCACGCAGCCGTACCGGCACGCGCAGCTGGTCCCCGGTCGCCTCGGCGGCCAGCGCCCCGGTCGCGCACAGCACCGTCCGCTCGTCCTCCCGCAGGCACCGGGCGGGCAGCGACTGCGGGTCCACCAGCGGCACCGACCAGCGCAGCCGCACCGTGGCGTCCGTGATCGCCCCGGGCCCGTCGTTGCGCGGGGTCAGCCGCACCTCCACCTGATCCCCGTTCATCACCACCGTCCCGTGGAAGGACAGGTCGGCCTCCGGCACGGGAGCGGCCACCGCGCTCCCCTGGGTCAGGACGGCGCCCGCGCACACCCCGGCCGCCACCCACGTCCGCATCCGCATGCCTCACCACTCCTCACCACCGCGGGCCGCCGCTCCGGCCGCCGTACGGATGTATGCCACGCGGGCGGCACACCAGGCGCCCTCCAACAGGTGACACGCTCCCCGCGTGCGAAGCTGCCGCCATGCCGATCCTCCGCTCCGCCGCCCTGTTCGTCGTCGCCGCGCTGTTCGAGATCGGCGGCGCCTGGCTGGTCTGGCAGGGCGTCCGCGAGCACCGCGGCTGGCTGTGGATCGCCGGGGGCGTGCTGTCCCTCGGCGCGTACGGCTTCGTCGCCACCTTCCAGCCGGACGCCCACTTCGGCCGGATCCTCGCCGCTTACGGCGGGATCTTCGTGGCGGGCTCGATCCTGTGGGGCGTGATCGCCGACGGCTTCCGCCCCGACCGCTGGGACATCACCGGTGCGCTGATCTGCCTCGCCGGCATGGCCGTGATCATGTGGGCGCCGAGGAACGGCGGCTGAGGCTCGCCTAGGCTGGACGAAAGCGCCGACCACCGACGATTCCCCTCTCCCAGGAGCAGCTCATGGCCACCGCCGCCCCGTCCGCCGCCTCCCGCATCGCCGTCGTCACCGGTGCGAGCAGCGGCATCGGTGCCGCCACGGCCCGGCAGCTCGCCGAGGCCGGCTACCGCGTCGTGCTCACCGCGCGCCGCAAGGACCGCATCGAAGCCCTGGCCGAGGAGCTGACCCGGGCCGGGCACTCGGCGGTCGCCTACCAGCTGGACGTCACGGACCGCGCGGCCGTGGACGAGTTCGCCGGCGCCTTCAAGACGATCGGTGTCCTGGTCAACAACGCGGGCGGCGCGCTCGGCGCGGACCCGGTGGCCACCGGCGACCCGGCCGACTGGCGCACGATGTACGAGACGAACGTCCTCGGCACCCTGAACCTCACCCAGGCCCTGCTCCCCAAGCTGGACGCGAGCGGCGACGGCGTCGTCGTCGTGGTCTCCTCCACCGCCGGCCACGGCACCTACGAGGGCGGCGGCGGCTACGTGGCCGCCAAGCACGGGGCGCACGTCCTCGCCGAGACCCTCCGCCTGGAGATCGTCGGCCGCCCGGTCCGGGTCGTCGAGATCGCCCCCGGCATGGTCAGGACGGACGAGTTCGCCCTCACCCGCTTCGGCGGCGACGAGGAGAGGGCGGCGAAGGTCTACGAGGGCGTCGCCGAGCCCCTCACCGCGGACGACGTCGCCGAGACGATCACCTGGGCGGTCACCCGTCCCAGCCACGTCAACGTCGACCTCCTGGTCCTGCGCCCGCGCGCCCAGGCCTCCAACACCAAGGTCCACCGGGAGCGGTGACGGTGGACGAGGACTCCTTCGAGAAGCGCCGCCTGGCCCAGGAGACGAAGGACGAACGCCAGGTCTGGTACTTCCTCGCCTACTTCCTGTTCGGCATCCACTTCGTGGCCTTCGTCATGATCTACGCCGTGCGCCACGCGAAGTGAGCCCAGAGCCGCACGGGAAAGGCCCCCGGCACCGGCCGGGGGCCTTCCTGGTGGGCAACTTCGTCAGCCCTTGACGCAGACGACCTGCTTCAGCTTGGCCACCACCTCGACCAGGTCCCGCTGCTGGTCGATGACCTGGTCGATGGACTTGTACGCGCCCGGGATCTCGTCCACGACGCCGGAGTCCTTGCGGCACTCCACGCCCCGGGTCTGGTCCTCCAGGTCCTTCGTCGAGAAGCGCCGCTTGGCCGCGTTGCGGCTCATCCGCCGACCGGCGCCGTGCGAGGCCGAGTTGAAGGACCGCTCGTTACCGAGGCCCTTCACGATGTACGAACCCGTGCCCATGGAGCCCGGGATGATCCCGTAGTCCCCGGAGCCGGCCCGGATCGCGCCCTTGCGGGTCACGAGCAGGTCCATGCCCTCGTACCGCTCCTCCGCCACGTAGTTGTGGTGGCAGGAGATCTCCGGCTCGAAGGTGGGCTTCGCCTTCTTGAACTCCTTGCGGACGACGTCCTTCAGGAGCGCCATCATGAGCGTGCGGTTGTACTTGGCGTACTCCTGCGCCCAGAACAGGTCGTTGCGGTAGGCCGCCATCTGCGGGGTGTCCGCGACGAAGACGGCGAGGTCGCGGTCGACCAGGCCCTGGTTGTGCGGGAGCTTCTGGGCCACGCCGATGTGGTGCTCGGCGAGTTCCTTGCCGATGTTGCGGGAGCCGGAGTGGAGCATCAGCCACACGGCGCCGTCCGTGTCGGTGCACACCTCGACGAAGTGGTTGCCCGATCCGAGCGTTCCCATCTGCTTCGTGGCACGTTCCTGACGGAACTTGACCGCATCGGCGATCCCGTCGAACCGCTTCCAGAAGTCGTCCCACCCGGCGGTCGCCAGCCCGTGGAACTGCCCGGGGTCGGTGGGATCCTCATGCATCCCCCGCCCCACCGGGATCGCCTGCTCGATCTTCGACCGCAGCCGGGACAGGTCGCCCGGAAGGTCGTTCGCCGTCAGCGACGTGCGCACCGCCGACATCCCGCAGCCGATGTCCACGCCCACCGCGGCCGGGCACACGGCGCCCTGCATCGCGATGACCGACCCGACCGTCGCGCCCTTGCCGTAGTGGACGTCCGGCATCACGGCCAGACCCTTGATCCACGGCAGGGTCGCCACGTTCTGGAGCTGGCGCAGGGCCACGTCCTCGACCGTCGCGGGGTCCGTCCACATCCGGATCGGGACCTTCGCGCCCGGCATCTCCACGTACGACATACGTTCCTCATTCCCCCGGCAAAGACAACAAAAGGCTTAGAAGCAACAAAACGCAAAAGCGGCGCCAAGGTCCAGGAAAGGGACAGGAGACCGGCGTCCACTGCGGTGCGTGCGATACACATTGTCTCCAGGGGGCGCCCCGCCGCGGCAAGCGAATAACCAGCGGGGACACTGAGCACCGAGCGACCGGCCGCCGCCGTGTCGCACACCGTCGAGAGGAGCCCGACCGTGCAGCGCAAGGCGTACCTACCCGGCACCGCCGCTCTTCTCGCGGTGCTGCTGGCCGGCTGCACGAGCGGCTCCGGGGACGAGAGCCCCACGGACGACGCCAACCCGGGCGACGCCGGCACGGCGACGGTAACGGCCCAGCCGGGCAAGTACCGCAGTCTGCCCGAGCCCTGCGGCTCGATCGACCACGACGGGCTCGACGCGCTGCTGCCCGGCATCAAGCAGATCACCGACCCCTCCCAGCGCGACAAGGCCTACCAGGGCCAGGCCACGCTCACCTACGACACCAACCGCAAGGTCGGGTGCGGCTGGAAGGTGGAGTCGGCCGACGCCACCGACCACCTGTCGGTCGACTTCGAGCGGGTGGTGTCGTACGACAACTCGGTCAGCGACGCGGATCAGGCGAAGACGCTGTACCAGGAGAAGGAGACGGCCGCCGACCTGCCCGAGCAGAGCAGCGGCTCGGCGACGACGCAGTCCCCGGCCGGCACCCCGACGCCCACGGCCTCCCGGAGCGGCGGGGCGAGCCCGTCGTCGGGTCCCCCTCCGCCCCGGCGTCCGGGGCCTCCGGGTCCGCCGCCGGCGCCACCCCGGACGACCTGCAGCCGCGCGTCCTGACCGATCTCGGCGACCAGGGGTACCTCGACGACCGGCTCAAGCCGTCCGGCTCGACGGCCGGACAGCGGACGGTGACTGTGGTGTTCCGCACGTCCAACGTCGTCGTCACCATCCAGTACGAGGAGCAGCCGACCGCCACCGGAACGGTCCCCGAGAGCAAGGAAATGCAGGACAGAGCCCTTGAGCTGGCCTCCCAACTGGACGACGAACTGGGCGGTTGACGGCCTTCGCGGACCCACCCCGGCCCGCCTGCGCGGCAGTCGGACGCCCACCGCACAGCTCCTTCACCGCGTACCGTGGGGCCCCGCAGGAACCCGCACGAACACCGAGCGTCACGAGTGAAGGAACCATGCAGCGAGCAGCCCAGCGAGACGTCCGTGTCCAGACTGACCAGCGAGCCAAGCGCCTTCGCCGTGCTCTTGTCTGCGCGGCAGCCGTCCCCGCGGTCCTGATCACCGCCGCCTGCTCCTCGGACTCGGGCGACTCCAAGGCCAAGGGCGACGAGGCGTCCGCCCAGCAGTCCGCGGGCGGCTCCGCGAAGCCGTCCGCCAGCGCCTCCCCGACGGTCGAGGCCGCGGCCTACAAGAAGCTGCCGGACGCGTGCGCGGTGCTGACGAAGAAGACCCTGGGCGATCTGGTACCGAAAGGCTCGGACTCGGCCAAGAAGGGCAATACGGACGATCCGTCGGCCCGCGCCTCCTGCGCCTGGAGCAGCCTGGACAACAACGGCGTCAAGGGCTCCCAGTTCCGCTGGCTGAACGTCTCCCTGCTCCGCTTCGACTCCGACACCGCCCGGGGCTCCGGCGACGCGCAGGCGCACACGTACTACACCCGGCAGCTCCGGGACGCCCAGGACGTGGACGGCGCGAAGAACGCCAAGGCCACCCCCCTGTCCGGCACGGGCGCGGAGGCGACGACGGTGCGCTACGACCTGAAGAAGAAGGAAGGCCTCTTCAAGCAGCAGACGGTCGTGGCCCGGGTCGAGAACGTCGTCGTCACCCTGGACTACAACGGCGCCGGTCTCGCCGGCGAGAAGACCCCGGACGCCGGTGACCTGACGAAGGCCGCGGAGAAGGCGCTCCGGGAGGCGGTCGCGTCCGTCTCGAAGGCCAACGGTGAAGGTTCCGGGCAGAGTTCGGACTCGAAGGGCTCGGCGTCCCCCTCCAAGGCGGCGTCCGGGTCCGCGTCGGCGTCGCCGTCGAAGTCCGCGTCCAAGGCGCCGTCCGGCGGCGCGTCCCCGTCCAAGTCGTCCGCCGCGAAGAACTGAGCGGAGGGCCCGTAAGGGCTGACCGGCACCACGTTCGCCGCACACGTGTGCCACTCTGTTGCGCGCAACAACACGCAATGGGAGGGGAGTACGAGTGGCAGCGCCACAGCTGACTCGGATGCACCGCGTTCTCATCGGCGTTGTCGTGTCCGGTGCGTTGATCATCGCCGGTATCGGCTTCGCCGGTTCGTACGCGGCCGTCCGTGAGCTGGCCATCAAGAAGGGCTTCGGGAACTTCTCGTATGTGTTCCCGATCGGCATCGACGCGGGCATCTGCGTCCTCCTCGCCCTCGACCTGCTCCTGACCTGGATCCGCATCCCGTTCCCGCTCCTGCGCCAGACGGCCTGGCTCCTGACGGCGGCGACGATCGCCTTCAACGGAGCCGCCGCCTGGCCGGACCCGCTGGGCGTGGGCATGCACGCGGTGATCCCGGTGCTCTTCGTGGTCGCCGTCGAGGCGGCCCGCCACGCCATCGGCCGGATCGCGGACATCACGGCCGACAAGCACATGGAGGGCGTCCGCATCACCCGCTGGCTGCTCTCGCCGGTCCCCACCTTCCTCCTGTGGCGCCGCATGAAGCTGTGGGAGCTGCGCTCCTACGACCAGGTGATCAAGCTGGAGCAGGAGCGTCTCGTCTACCAGGCGCGGCTGCGCTCCCGCTTCGGCCGCGCCTGGCGCCGCAAGGCTCCGGTGGAGTCGCTGATGCCGCTGCGCCTGGCCCGCTACGGCGTCCCGCTGGCGGAGACGGCCCCGGCGGCCTGGCGGCGGCGGGCATCGAACCGGCGGTGCTGCCGGTGGTCACGCGGCAGCCGCAGCTCGTGGCGTCCGACGCGGCCTCGGCGGCCGTGGACGGCCCCACGGGCGCGGGCGCCCGTGCCGGCGCGGGCGTGCCGATCCCGCGGCAGGCGGGGGCTCCCGGTCAGCAGCGCCCCGAGCCGCCGGTGGACGAGCAGAGCCCGTGGTTCCAGTCCCAGCGCGAGATCGAGTACCACGGCGGCTACGACCCCGCCTACGAACCGCCCCCCGAGGCGATGTACGAGCCCGAGGAGCAGTACGAGGACTGGTACGAGGAGCAGGTTCCGGAGCGGTTCCAGCAGCCCTCCCCGGAGGAGACCGGCAGCTTCCCGATCCCGGTGACCGCCCACCGCACCCGGGAGCTCGGCGAGGGCGGCGGCACGCCGGAGCCGGAGCCGACCGAGGAGGACTTCTACCTGGTCTTCCGCAAGTCGATCGACGGCAGCTATCCGACCGCCGCCCAGTTCAAGGACGACGTCGAGGCGACCTTCGGCGGGGTGCTGCCGAAGGGCGAGGCCGAACGGATGGTCAACCGCTTCACCAACCGCCACACCGCGGAACTCCAGGAGGACCACATCGCCTGAGGCCGTGCTTCCGGACGGGGAGGCAGGACACGGGCGACGCGACAGACAGAAGGACGGACGGAAGGGGCCCTCCGTGGTGGAGGGCCCCTTCTGTCTGCCGTCTGCCGTGCGCCTACTGCCCCAGCAGCTTGCGCACCCGGTCCTGCCCGACCGCCAGCAGCAGCGTGGGCAGCCGCGGCCCGGTGTCCCGTCCCACCAGCAGGTGGTAGAGCAGGGCGAAGAAGGTCCGCTGGGCCGTCTTGATCTCCGGCGGCAGCTCCTTGGGCGTGGCGTCGGCCGGGAAGCCGGCCTGCACCTTCGGCACGCCGTAGACCAGGTGGGTGAGCCCGTCCAGCGACCAGTGCTCGGCGAGCCCGTCGAGCAGCAGCCGCAGGGACTGCTGGGACGCCTCGTCGAGGGACTTCAGCAGCTCGGCGTCGGGCTCGTCGCGCACGATGGTCCGCTGGTCGGCGGGGACGTGCGTGTTGATCCAGGCCTCGGCGCGGTCGTAGCGCGGCCGTGCCTCGTCCAGGGAGCCGAGCGGCTGCTCCGGGTCCAGCTCGGAGAGGATGCGCAGGGCCTGGTCCTCGTGCCCGGCGGTGATGTCGGCGACGGACGCGAGCGTGCGGTACGGCAGCGGACGCGACGTCTTCGGCAGCTCACCGGCGGCGGTGCCGACGGCGCGGGTGTACGCGGCCACGTCACCCGGCAGGGCGGAACCGTCGGCGACCTTGGCCGCGAGCTTGTCCCACTCGTCGTAGAGCCGCTGGATCTCCTGGTCGAAGGCGATCTTGAAGGACTGGTTGGGCCGCCGGCGCGCGTACAGCCACCGCAGGATCTGCGGCTCCATGATCGTGAGCGCGTCCGCCGGGGTGGGCACGCCACCGCGCGAGGACGACATCTTCGCCATGCCGGAGATGCCGACGAAGGCGTACATCGGGCCGATCGGCTGCTTGCCGCCGAAGATGCCGACGATCTGGCCGCCGACCTGGAACGAGGAACCGGGCGAGGAGTGGTCGACCCCGCTCGGCTCGAAGATCACGCCCTCGTACGCCCACCGCATCGGCCAGTCGACCTTCCAGACCAGCTTGCCGCGGTTGAACTCGCTGAGCCGGACGGTCTCCGCGAAGCCGCACGCGGAGCAGGTGTACGCCAGCTCGGTGGTCTCGTCGTCGTACGAGGTGACCGTGGTCAGGTCCTTGCCGCAGCCGCCGCAGTACGGCTTGTACGGGAAGTACCCGGCGGAGCCGGAGCTGCCGTCGTCCTCGGCCGCGGCGCCCGAGCCCTCCTCGGCCTCCAGCTCGGCCTCGTCCACGGCCTTCTGCTGCTGCTTCTTCGGGGCCTTCTTCGTGCGGTACTGCGCGAGGATCGCGTCGATGTCGCCGCGGTGCCGCATGGCGTGCAGGACCTGCTCGCGGTAGACGCCCGAGGTGTACTGCTCGGTCTGGCTGATCCCGTCGAACTCGACGCCCAGCTCGGCGAGCGCCCGCACCATCACGGCCTTGAAGTGCTCGGCCCAGTTCGGGTACGCGGAGCCCTCGGGCGCCGGCACCGAGGTCAGCGGCTTGCCGATGTGCTCGGCCCAGGAGTCGTCGATGCCCGCGACACCGGCCGGGACCTTGCGGTACCGGTCGTAGTCGTCCCAGGAGATGAGGTGCCGGACCTGGTGGCCGCGGCGGCGGATCTCGTCGGCGACCAGGTGCGGGGTCATGACCTCGCGCAGGTTGCCGAGGTGGATGGGCCCGGACGGGGAGAGGCCGGACGCGACGACGACCGGTTTGCCCGGGGCCCGACGCTCCGACTCCTCGATGACCTCATCCGCGAAACGGGAGACCCAGTCGGTGGTCTCGGTGCTCTGAGCCACGATCGGCACGTCCTTCTTTCTGAACGGGGTGACACTCCATTCTCACAGACCGGCTTGCGCCAGCGAAAACGGCTTTACCCGCCGTGGGATACTGACCGGGTCTATCCACCCCACGAGGAGAACGGCACCCATTCCTATGGCCTCGGTCACGTCCCTCAGCGATTCCGTCCAGCAGCACCTCGCGTCCGCCCTCTCGGCCACCCTGCCGGAGGCCGCCGGCGCGGACCCGCTGCTGCGACGAAGCGACCGGGCCGACTTCCAGGCCAACGGCATCCTGGCGCTGGCCAAGAAGGCGAAGGCCAACCCCAGGGAGCTGGCGACCCAGGTCGTCTCCCAGGTGGTGGCGGGTGACGTGATCAAGGACGTCGAGGTCTCCGGCCCCGGCTTCCTGAACATCACGATCGCGGACAGGGCGATCACCGAGAACCTCGCCGCGCGGTACGCGGACGAGACCGGCCGCCTCGGGGTGCCGTACGCCGGGCACCCCGGCACGACGGTGATCGACTACGCGCAGCCGAACGTGGCCAAGGAGATGCACGTCGGCCACCTGCGGTCGGCGGTGATCGGCGACGCGGTGGTGCAGCTGCTGGAGTTCACCGGCGAGAACGTGGTGCGCCGCCACCACATCGGCGACTGGGGCACCCAGTTCGGCATGCTCATCCAGTACCTGGACGAGCACCCGCACGAGCTGGACCACAAGGACGCCCAGGTGACCGGCGAGGAGGCGATGTCGAACCTCGACCGCCTCTACAAGGCCGCGCGGGGGAAGTTCGACTCCGACGAGGAGTTCAAGACGCGCGCCCGCCGCCGGGTGGTGGACCTCCAGGCCGGCGACCCGCAGACGCTCGCCATGTGGCAGAAGTTCGTGGACGAGTCGAAGATCTACTTCTTCTCCGTCTTCGAGAAGCTGGACATGGAGATCCAGGACCCCGACATCGTCGGCGAGTCCGGTTACAACGACATGCTGGCCGACACCTGCCGGATGCTGGAGGAGTCGGGTGTCGCCGTCCGCTCCGAGGGCGCGCTGTGCGTGTTCTTCGAGGACGTCAAGGGCCCCGACGGCAAGCCGGTGCCGCTGATCGTGCAGAAGTCGGACGGCGGCTACGGCTACGCGGCCACGGACCTGTCCGCGATCCGCGACCGCGTCTTCAACCTGAAGGCGAGCACGCTGCTGTACGTGGTGGACGCCCGCCAGGCCCTGCACTTCAAGATGGTCTTCGAGACCGCCCGCCGGGCCGGCTGGCTGAACGACGACGTCAAGGCGCACCAGCTGGCCTTCGGCACGGTCCTCGGCAAGGACGGCAAGCCGTTCAAGACGCGCGCCGGTGAGACGGTCAAGCTCCAGGACCTGCTGGACGAGGCCGTCGAGCGGGCCACCGCCGTCGTCCGCGAGAAGGCCGAGAAAGTCGGTCTGACGGAGCAGGAGATCACCGAGAACGGCCGCTACGTCGGTATCGGCGCGGTGAAGTACGCGGACCTGTCGACCTCCGCGGTCCGGGACTACAAGTTCGACCTGGACCAGATGGTCTCGCTGAACGGCGACACGTCCGTCTACCTCCAGTACGCGTACGCCCGGGTCCAGTCCATCCTGCGCAAGGCGGGCGAGGCACGTCCGGCCGCCCACCCGGAGCTGGAACTGGCCCCAGCGGAGCGCGCGCTCGGCCTGCACCTGGACCAGTTCGCGGAGACGGTCCTGGAGGTCGCGGCGGACTACGAGCCGCACAAGCTGGCCGCGTACCTGTACCAGCTGGCGTCGCTGCTCACGACCTTCTACGACCAGTGCCCGGTCCTGAAGGCCGACACCGCGGAGCAGGTGGAGAACCGCCTCTTCCTGGTCGACCTCACCGCCCGCACCCTGCACCGGGGCATGGCCCTGCTGGGCATCAGGACCCCCGAGAAGCTCTGACGCGCGGGCCTTCCGGGGGCCGTGGAGCACACCGCCACGGCATCCCGGGGGGCTGTCCCGGTGGGCGCCAACGGCGTTGTCAGTGGGGGCGTTTACAGTCAGCGGCATGGCGACTCTTCCCAACCCGCTGCCCCGGCTGGCCACCGACCCCAGCGGGCGTTCCCTGGGGCTGCAACTGCCGCCCGGCAGGCTGTTCGACCTGGCCCACGACGGGCCGTGGCACGAACCGCTGCTGTGGTATGCGGAGAAGCCGGCCGCGCCGGGGACCTGGAAGGCCCTCGGCGCCCCGGCGTCCCGCATCGGCCTGCTGCCGGTGCTGGTGGACCTGAGCGATTCGTCCGGCAGCCTCCAGGACTGGGTGTTCCTGCCCGGCGAGACGTCCTACCCGGGCGACCACGACGCCGAGGACGTCCTCGCGGAGTACTGGGAGGAGGAGGCGGCCTACGACGAAGCCGCCGAGGACCTCGCCCCCTTCGGGCGGCAGTGGCCCGGTCTGGCACCGGCCGGCGCCCTCTCCGCCGACCCTGACACCCGCGCCGCGCAGGTCGCCGACGCACTGAAGAGCGGCCGGGACGCCGAGATCGAGGAGGCGCACCTCGCCCTGGTCCCCGCGCGCCGGTCCGCCGACATCCCGGCGGCCGTCGGCTGGACCGGCCCGGTGAACTACGAGGCGGACGTGGCCCGTCTCTGCGCGGTGCTGCGTTCCTGGGAGGACCGGTTCGGCATACGGGTCGTGGCCCTCGGTCCGGACACCCTGATCGTCTCGGTCGCCGCTCCGCCGACCACCCAGGAGGCCGCCGAGGCCGTGGCGGCGGAGCACTTCGCGTTCTGCCCGGACACCGCTCCGGAGGACGGGCCGGCTCCGCTGCGCGCCTACGCCAAGGACCTCGTCGGCAGCCACACCTGGACCTTCTGGTGGGACTGACGCCCGCCCGCGCGCTCAGCCGCTGAGACCCCGGCCCAGCCTGCGCAGCCCCTCCGCTATCTCCTCCGGCGTCTGGGTGACGAAGCAGAGCCGGAGCGTGGAGCGGTCGGGTTCCCCGGCGTAGAAGGGCGCGCCTGGGACGTAGGCGACGTTCTGCTCCACCACCCGCGGCAGCAGGTCGACCGTGTCGTAGGCCTCCGGCAGGCGTGCCCAGAGGAACATGCCGCCCTCGGGCCGGCTCCAGCGCGAGCCGGTCGGCAGGGCGCCGGGAAGACCCGTCAGCATGGCGTCCCGGCGGGCTCCGTACGCGGCCCGCACCCGCTCCACATGGGCGTCGAGCACACCCAGGTAGCGGGCGGCGGCGAGCTGGTTGAGGGTGGGTGTGTGCAGGTCGGCCGCCTGCTTGGCGACCGCGCACGCCCGGCGCAGCACGGCGGGCGCGCGCAGCCAGCCCAGGCGCAGGCCGGGGGCCATCACCTTGGAGAACGAACCGAGCAGGACGCTCCGGTCACCGGCGCCGGGGAACGACGCGATCCAGGGGACGCGCTCGCCGTCGTAGCGGAGTTCGCCGTAGGGGTCGTCCTCGACGATCCACACGCCCTGCCGGGCGGCCACGGCGGCGATCGCCTCGCGGCGCCGCGCAGGCATCGTCCGGCCGGTGGGGTTCTGGAAGGTGGGCACGAGGTAGAGGAGCTTCGGGCGCTCGCGGCGGACGGCCCGCGCCAGGGCCTCGGGATCCACCCCGTCCTCGTCGCCGGGCACGGCCACGACCCGGGCTCCGGCCAGCCCGAAGACCTGAAGTGCCGCGAGATAGCAGGGGTCTTCGACCAGGACGGTGTCGCCGGGTTCGAGCAACGCGGTCGCCAGCAGGGACAGGGCCTGCTGGGACCCGGTGGTGATCAGCAGGTCGTCGGCCGCGGTCGGCAGTCCCTGGGCGGTGATCCGGGAGGCCAGCGCGGCCCGGAGCGCCGGCTCGCCCTCGGTGGTGGAGTACTGCAGCGCCCGGGCCGGGGTCTCGGCCAGCACGTCCCGGAACGCGGCGGCTATGCCCTCCCGGTCGAAGAGTTCCGGTGCCGGGAGGCCGCCGGCGAAGTTGATGACCTCGGGGCGCGCGGTGACCGCGAGGATGTCCCGCACGGGCGAGCCGCCCACACTGCGGGCGCGCTCGGCGAGCGGCGGGACGGGCGCGGTGGGCGGTGCCGGCTCGGTGACGGTCATGGCGCGGCTCTCCTCGGCTCGGTGGATCGTCTCCGTCCGGAGCATAGGGAGTTGCATGTCGAATACACCGATAATTCCGGGATCCGGACACCGCCGTACGGCCGCTCAGTGCTCGGTCGTCCCCTCCTCGCCCCAACCCGATCCCGGCGACCGGTCGAGCGGCCCGCGTGCCCCCAACTGCCTGGAAGAGGAACCGGCATGCGTACGCGCCGTACCAAGAGGGGAAGCCGGCGGCGTGGCCTTCCAGGGCCGCACCCCGGACAGCGACGGCGGTCCCGCGGCGACGCCGTCCCTGCCCGCGAAGGGCGTCCACTGCGACAGCTCGCCGCAGGTGACCTACTGGCAGCAGAACAGGGAGGACGCCCTCAGCCGGTGAAAGTGCGCAGCTTCTGGGCCGCCTCGGTGGCCCAGTAGGTGAGGATGTTCCGCGCCCCGGCCCGCTTGATGCCGGTCAGGGTCTCGAAGATGGCCCGGTCCCGTTCCAGCCAGCCCTTCTCGGCGGCGGCCTCGATCATCGAGTACTCGCCGGAGATCTGGTAGGCGGCGACCGGCACGTCCACGGCGTCCGCGACCCGGGCGAGGATGTCCAGGTACGGTCCGGCCGGCTTGACCATGACCATGTCGGCGCCCTCGACGAGGTCCAGCTCCAGCTCCCGCAGCGACTCGCGCCAGTTCGCCGGGTCCTGCTGGTAGGTCTTGCGGTCGCCCTGGAGCGAGGACCCGACGGCCTCGCGGAAGGGGCCGTAGAAGGCGGAGGAGTACTTCGCGGTGTAGGCGAGGATCGCCACGTCCTCGCGGCCGATCTGGTCGAGCGCGTCGCGGACGACGCCGATCTGACCGTCCATCATCCCGCTGGGGCCCACGACATGGGCTCCGGCGTCGGCCTGCACCTGGGCCATCTCGGCGTACCGCTCCAGGGTGGCGTCGTTGTCGACGCGGCCCTCGGCGTCCAGCACCCCGCAGTGCCCGTGGTCGGTGAACTCGTCGAGGCACAGGTCCGACATGACGAGCAGGTCGTCGCCGACCTCGGCCCGCACGTCGCGCAGCGCCACCTGGAGGATCCCGTCCGGGTCGGTACCGACGGTGCCCTGGGCGTCCTTCTTCGACTCCTCCGGCACACCGAACAGCATGATCCCGGAGACCCCGGCCTCCACGGCCTCCAGCGCGGCCTTCTTCAGGCTGTCCCGGGTGTGCTGCACGACACCGGGCATCGCCGAGATCGGCACCGGCTCGGAGACGCCCTCCCGGACGAACGCCGGAAGGATGAAGTCGGCGGGGTGCAGCCGTGTCTCGGCGACCATCCGCCGCATGACGGGCGAGGTCCGCAGCCGCCGGGGTCGCGTACCGGGGAAGGATCCGTACTTCGTCATGCCCTCTACGCTACGCCCGCGCGGGGTGCGCCTTTGCCGACGCGGCGTCGGCGCACGGCCGCCGCGGGGCGGCTCACCACAGCCGGGCGCCGGCCCCGCCGAGCCGGGCGTGCCAGGCGCGCATCCGCGCCCCGGCACCGGCGTTGAGGACCTGGTCGACCGCTCCCCCGGCCGCGGGCGACGAGGCCCCGAAGGCGCTCACCGCGGCCCGCTGCTCGGGACTCGGCACCGGAGACATGCCACCGCCCCGCCCGACCAGGGCGTACCGCTTCCCGCGGACGGTGATCAGCAGGGTCCCGAGCCGGGTGAGCCGGCCCTCGACCTCCCGGGGATCGCCCTGGACGACGACCTGCCCGTCCCGGTCCTCGGCCCGCAGCTCACCGGGGAACAGGCTCAGCACCACGGGCACGCAACGCGCCCCGTTCCACAGGCTCCGCCGCCAGTAGACGATCTCCGCGTACCCGGCGTACTCGCTCATGCGCCCGATCATGGCATGCACACAACCCGCCCCGGGAGGCGCCGGGGGCGGACGGCGAAAGGCGGGACGCGCCTGCACGACACGTCCCGCCTCCTCATCGCCTCAGGGCCTCACGGCCGCCCGGCGCTCACGTCGTCGACCGCCGCCTGCGCGCTCCCGGCCGGCGCTCGCTGGGCCGGGTCACCGGGTCGCCCGCCTCCAGTGCGGCAGCACGGCGCTTCCTGCCGAAGTCGGCCAGCGCCTCCGCCAGCTTGTGCACGGACGGCTCGGGGGCCATCACGTCCACCCGCAGGCCGTGCTCCTCGGCGGTCTTGGCGGTGGCCGGGCCGATGCAGGCGATCACCGTCACGTTGTGCGGCTTGCCCGCGATGCCGACCAGGTTCCGGACCGTGGACGAGGACGTGAAGAGGACCGCGTCGAAGCCGCCGCCCTTGATCGCCTCGCGGGTGTCCGCCGGGGGCGGCGACGCGCGGACCGTCCGGTAGGCGGTCACGTCGTCGACCTCCCAGCCCAGCTCGATCAGGCCGGCCACCAGGGTCTCGGTGGCGATGTCGGCACGCGGCAGGAAGACACGGTCGATCGGGTCGAAGACCGGGTCGTACGGCGGCCAGTCCTCCAGCAGACCCGCGGCGGACTGCTCCCCGCTCGGCACCAGGTCCGGCTTCACGCCGAAGGCGATCAGCGCCTTGGCCGTCTGCTCACCGACCGCAGCCACCTTGATACCCGCAAAAGCCCGAGCGTCAAGGCCGTACTCCTCGAACTTCTCCCGGACCGCCTTCACCGCGTTGACCGACGTGAAGGCGATCCACTCGTAGCGCCCCGTGACCAGGCCCTTGACCGCCCGCTCCATCTGCTGGGGGGTGCGCGGCGGCTCCACCGCGATCGTCGGGACCTCGTGCGGCACGGCGCCGTAGGACCGCAGCTGGTCGGAGAGCGACGCCGCCTGCTCCTTCGTGCGCGGCACGAGCACCTTCCAGCCGAACAGCGGCTTGGACTCGAACCACGACAGCTGGTCGCGCTGGGCGGCGGCGGAACGCTCGCCGACCACGGCTATCACCGGCCGGCCGCCGTCCGGCGACGGCAGCACCTTCGCCTGCTTCAGCGTCTGCGCGATCGTGCCGAGCGTCGCCGTCCAGGTGCGCTGGCGGGTCGTCGTACCGGCGACCGTGACCGTCAGCGGGGTGTCCGGCTTGCGGCCCGCCGAGACCAGCTCGCCGGCCGCGGCGGCCACGGAGTCCAGCGTCGTCGAGACGACCACCGTGCCGTCCGAGGCGCCCACCTCCGTCCAGCAGCGGTCGGAGGCGGTACGGGCGTCCACGAACCGGACGTCCGCACCCTGCGCGTCGCGCAGCGGCACACCGGCGTACGCGGGCACGCCGACCGCGGCGGCCACACCGGGCACGACCTCGAAGGGCACACCGGCGGCGACGCAGGCGAGCATTTCCTCGGCCGCGTACGTATCAAGACCCGGGTCCCCGGACACCGCACGGACGACCCGCCTGCCGCCCCGCGCGGCCTCCATGACAAGATGAGCGGCATCCCGGGCAGGGGCCGGGGCAGCGGCGGTGGTTGACGTGCCGTCAACGACCGTGAGCTGCGGCGTGCCCGTGCCCGGCGGCGAGACCGAGGAGGGGTCGGCGTCCGTCGTCACGACGGAGACGCCCTGCCGGGCGTGCGTCCGGATGACGTCGAGCACCTCGTGCTCGGCGACCAGGACGTCCGCGTTCGACAGCGCCTCCACGGCGCGCAGAGTCAGCAGTCCCGGATCCCCGGGTCCGGCACCGAGGAAGGTGACGTGCCCGTGTTCGAGGCCGGCGGGAAGGGTGGTGGGGCTCACTGTGCTCGCTCCCCCATCAGACCGGCCGCGCCCTGGGCGAGCATCTCGGTGGCGAGTTCGCGACCGAGTGCCATCGCCTGCTCATGCGTCTGGGGCACGGAACCGGTGGTGGACAGCTGCACCGTGCGGGTGCCGTCGGTCGTGCCGACGGCGCCGCGCAGGCGCATTTCCTTGACAATCTGCCCGTCGGTCAGAAGGTCGGCCAGCGCGCCCACAGGGGCGCTGCAGCCGGCCTCGAGGGCGGCGAGCAGGGACCGTTCGGCGGTCACGGCGACCCGGGTGAACGGGTCGTCGAGCTCGCCGAGCGCCGCGATCAGGTCCGCGTTGTCCGCGGCACACTCGATCGCCAGTGCCCCCTGGCCGGGGGCGGGCAAAACCGTGTCGACCGACAGGAAGTCGGTCACCTCGTCGATCCGGCCTATCCGGTTCAGTCCGGCGGCGGCCAGCACGACCGCGTCCAGTTCGCCGTCGCGGACGTACCGGATGCGGGTGTCCACGTTGCCGCGGATCGCGACCGTCTCGATGTCCAGCGCGTGCGCGCGGGCGTACGCGTTCAGCTGCGCCATCCGGCGCGGTGAACCCGTGCCGATGCGGGCGCCCCGCGGCAGGTCGGTGAACTTGAGCGCGTCCCGGGCGACGATCACGTCCCGCGGGTCCTCGCGCACCGGCACGGCGGCCAGGGCGAGTTCCGCGGGCTGGGCGGTCGGGAGGTCCTTGAGCGAATGAACCGCGAAGTCGACCTCGCCCCTGACCAGCGCGTCGCGCAGCGCCGTGACGAAGACGCCCGTGCCGCCGATCTGCGCCAGCGCCTCGCGGGAGACATCGCCGTAGGTGGTGATCTCGACCAGCTCGACGGGCCGGCCGGTCACCCGGCGGACGGCCTCCGCCACCTGCCCGGACTGGGCCATGGCGAGCTTGCTGCGCCTCGTCCCCAGTCTCAGTGCCTTGTCAGTCATGCCGGTCGGTCCTTCTTGTCTGTGCTGTCCACGGCCCGGGAGACGGAGGCGACCGTCTCGGGGTCGAGGTCGAACAAGGTGCGCAGCGCGTCCGCGTACCCGGCGCCGCCGGGCTCGGCCGCGAGCTGCTTGATCCGTACGGTCGGCGCGTGCAGCAGTTTGTCGACGACGCGGTGCACGGCCTGCCGGATCTCCCCGCGCTGGCGTTCGTCCAGGTCGGGCAGGCGGCCGTCGAGCCGTGCGATCTCACCGGCGACGACGTCGGCGGCCATGGTGCGCAGCGCGACCACGGTCGGCGTGATGTGCGCCGCCCGCTGGGCCGCCCCGAAGGCCGCGACCTCGTCGGAGACGATACGCCGGACCAGGTCCACGTCGGTCGCCATCGGCGCGTCCGCCGACGCCTCGGCCAGCGACTCGATGTCCACCAGGCGCACCCCGGCCAGCCGGTGCACGGCCGCGTCGATGTCGCGGGGCATGGCCAGGTCGAGGAGGAAGAAGGAGGGCGCCGGACGCGGGATCCCCGCGGCCGGTTCGGGCCTGCGGCGCTCGGGGATGCGGCCGACGGTGGCGGCGGTCGCGGCGAGCGCGGTGATCAGTTCGGCGTCCGCCTCGGGCGTACGGCGTTCCCGGCGGTCCACGGTGGCGCCGGCGACCCAGGCCGCGTGCTGCTCCAGGGTGGCCGCGTCCAGGCCGGCCACGGCCGCCTCGCCCATGACGGAGAAGCCGGGCTGCGCGGCGGCCAGGTCCAGCGGGCAGTTCTCGTCGGCGCCGGCGGCAGGCAGGGCCTTGCCGTGCGGGGTCGCGGGGGCGGTGTCGGCGAGCTCGGCGGCGGGCTGCCCGGTGCGGCCCTCGACCGCCTGGGCGACCGCCTCCGCCGTGAGCACCAGGCCCGTCGCCCCGGTACAGGAGACGACCACGTCGGCACGTGTCAGCTCACCCGGCACCGCGTCCATGGGCACCGCACGGGCGGCCACGGCGGTGTCGTCGCCCTCGGTGAGGATCTGGGCGAGCCGCTCGGCGCGCTCGACCGTGCGGTTGGCGACGACGATCTCGGCGACCCCGGCCCGCGCGAGCGTGGCGGCGGCCAGCGACGACATCGAGCCGGCCCCGATGACCAGCGCCTTCTTGCCCTGGGCCCAGACGCCGACGTCCGTGCCGACGGCCAGCTGCTCCAGACCGAAGGTGACCAGGGACTGCCCGGCGCGGTCGATCCCGGTCTCGGAGTGGGCGCGCTTGCCGACCCGCAGGCCCTGCTGGAACAGGTCGTTCAGCAGCCGTCCGGCGGTGTGCAGGTCCTGCGCCCGGGCCAGGGAGTCCTTGATCTGGCCGAGGATCTGCCCCTCGCCGACGACCATCGAGTCCAGCCCGCAGGCCACCGAGAACAGGTGGTGGGCGGCCCGGTCCTCGTAGTGGACGTAGAGGTAGGGGGTGAGCTCCTCCAGGCCGACGCCGCTGTGCTGCGCGAGCAGGGTGGACAGCTCGGCGACACCGGCGTGGAACTTGTCCACGTCGGCGTAGAGCTCGATGCGGTTGCAGGTGGCGAGCACCGCGGCCTCGGTGGCGGGCTCGGCGGCGACCGTGTCCTGCAGCAGCTTCGTCTGGGCGTCCGCGGCCAGCGCGGCCCGCTCCAGCACGCTGACCGGGGCACTGCGGTGGCTGAGTCCGACGACGAGAAGGCTCATGCCGGCATCACGGCGGGTACGTCCCCGTCGGGTCCCTGGTCGGTGGAGTCGTCGGCGGCGGCCGTGCCGCGGGGAGCGGCGGCGGGCAGGGCGCCGGTACCGGCCGCGGTCTCCTCGCCGGCCTTGCGCTGCTCGTGGAACGCGAGGATCTGCAGCTCGATGGAGAGGTCGACCTTGCGCACGTCGACCCCGTCCGGGACGGACAGCACGGTCGGCGCGAAGTTCAGGATGGAGGTGACCCCGGCGGCCACGAGCCGGTCGCAGACGGGCTGGGCGGCACCGGCGGGGGTGGCGATGACGCCGATGGACACCCCGTTGTCCTTGATGATCTTTTCGAGCTCGTCCGTGTGCTGGACGGGGATGCCGGCGACGGGCTTCCCGGCCATGGCCGGGTCGGCGTCGATCAGCGCGGCCACCCGGAAGCCGCGGGAGGCGAACCCGCCGTAATTGGCCAGAGCGGCGCCGAGGTTACCGATACCGACGATCACGACGGGCCAGTCCTGGGTCAGGCCGAGCTCGCGGGAGATCTGGTAGACGAGGTACTCCACGTCGTAGCCGACACCGCGCGTTCCGTAGGAACCCAGGTAGGAGAAGTCCTTGCGCAGCTTGGCGGAATTGACCCCCGCCGCCGCGGCCAGCTCCTCGGAGGAGACCGTGGGTACCGAGCGCTCGGACAGGGCCGTCAGGGCTCGGAGGTACAGCGGAAGCCTGGCGACGGTGGCCTCGGGAATCCCTCGGCTACGGGTCGCCGGTCGGTGTGTTCGGCCAGTTGCCACGGTGCTCCTGCGGGTAGAGCGGGGCTCTGGGCGGTCATACGTCCCCGGACCGCCCCGTCGACAGCAGGCTATGTCTTTGTGAACGCGTGCACAAAGATGGTGTCCGATTTGCCCGGCAGAAGTGACCGGGGTCACGCGGCTTCCGCACCCTTGGCGGGAACCGGCGTCTACGCACCGAGGTTCCTTCGTTACTGGGGGCAAAACCGGACACTCTCCTCACGAATCCCGCCCCCGAGACCTAACCGCCATCGATCCTAAGCGACTTTTCGGGGATTTGTACTAGTCGGTCAGTGCCCGGCGCAGTCGCTCCTCGCTCACGCGCCAGAAGGTGTGCTGTTCACCATCGATCAGTACGACCGGAATCTGCTCCCAGTACCGGTCGTGCAGCTCCCGGTCCTCGGTGATGTCCCGCCGCTCCCAGGACACACCGAGTTCTCCGCAGACCTTGTCGACCACGAGTTCGGCGTCGTCGCACAGGTGGCAGCCGGGCTTGCGGACGAGGGTGACCAGCCGCGCACGGGGCTCGGCCTTACGTCGGAAGAGGGGACTCATACCGGCCATTCTCTCGCGCCCGACACCGCCGTACCGGTCGTCTTCGTGCAGTTCTTTAACGGATCGGTCGCGGAGAGTTCACACCCTTCCAACCTCTCGACTCCGGAAGCACCGAACGGACTGGCTATGCTCACGCCATGGCCGCTCTCGGATGGCTCACTCCCCGTAGGCGCTCCGCCACGGCGCGGAGCGTGTTGGCAGGCGAGGCCTCGGCGGAGGCTGCCCGCAAGTCCTCGCAGGAGGCGCCGCCGACCCCGCAGGCCGCCGAATTGGAACCCGAGTTCCCGGTGATCGGCGACGACCGGGCGGCCGCCTTCTTCGACCTCGACAACACCGTCATGCAGGGCGCCGCGCTGTTCCACTTCGGCCGCGGCCTGTACAAGCGGAAGTTCTTCGAGACGCGCGACCTCGCCCGGTTCGCCTGGCAGCAGGCCTGGTTCCGGCTCGCCGGAGTCGAGGACCCGGAGCACATGCAGGACGCCCGCGACTCGGCGCTGTCCATCGTCAAGGGCCACCGCGTCGCCGAGCTCCAGACGATCGGCGAGGAGATCTACGACGAGTACATGGCCGACCGCATCTGGCCGGGCACCCGGGCCCTCGCCCAGGCCCACCTGGACGCGGGCCAGAAGGTGTGGCTCGTCACGGCGGCCCCGGTGGAGATCGCCCAGGTCATCGCCCGCCGCCTCGGTCTGACCGGCGCGCTCGGCACGGTCGCGGAGTCCGTCGACGGCGTCTACACCGGCAAGCTGGTCGGCGAGCCGCTGCACGGTCCGGCGAAGGCCGAGGCGGTCCGCGCGCTGGCCTCGGCGGAGGGGCTCGACCTCTCCCGCTGCGCCGCCTACAGCGACAGCCACAACGACATCCCCATGCTGTGCCTGGTCGGCCACCCCTACGCGATCAACCCGGACGCCAAGCTGCGCCGGCACGCGCGCGAACAGGACTGGCGCCTGCGGGACTACCGGACGGGCCGCAAGGCGGCCAAGGTCGGCATCCCCGCGGCGGCCGGCGTCGGCGCGGTCGCGGGCGGCACGGCGGCGGCGATCGCCCTGAGCCGGCGGCGCCGGTAGCGGCCGCACGGCCGCCCGTCCCCCGCTCCCGCCCCACACTCCCTCAGTTCCCGTGCCGCGCGCCCGAATTATGCCGCGGCCATTTCAAGACGCCCTGTACTTCGCCGAAACCCGCCCCCTTCCGTTCAAAAATCGATCACTCTGTGGTCCTTGATGGGGCGTCAATCGGTAACAGAAGCGACGCAATCGATGATTTGAGCAACTCGGTGTAGCAGTGCCTGCACGAAGCGTTATTCTCCTCAGACGCAAACGAGACCCCTCCCGTCGCTACGACGGGTGAACGGTCCCGCACTGCACGTGATGGAAGCTCTGCCTCTGGGAGTCCCGTGTACCCACACGTCGGGGTTGACGCCTCGGGCCTGGCTACGCTGCGCGCAACAGTCGCAATGGTCAAAGAGACGATGCGCGGCTTTGTCCCGACCGCGTACGCCGTCCCCGCCTTCGCCACCGCCGCGCCCGCCGGCCCGTGCTACGCACTGGCCGAGAGCAGCGCCGCGGTCGGCAGACGAGGGCGCCCCAGCGGCGCCGCCACCGCCCGCCGCCCGGCGGCGGACAGTGACAGCGCCCGGATGATGGACCTCGTCGAGCGCGCCCAGGCGGGCGAGGCCGAGGCCTTCGGCCGGCTGTACGACCAGTACAGCGACACGGTGTACCGGTACATCTACTACCGCGTGGGCGGGCGGGCGACCGCCGAGGACCTCACGAGCGAGACCTTTCTGCGGGCGCTCAGAAGGATCGGCACCTTCACCTGGCAGGGCCGGGACTTCGGGGCGTGGCTGGTGACGATCGCGCGCAACCTCGTCGCCGACCACTTCAAGTCCAGCCGGTTCCGCCTCGAGGTGACGACCGGCGAGATGCTGGACGCCAACGAGGTGGAGCGCTCGCCGGAGGACTCGGTCCTGGAGTCCCTGTCGAACGCCGCCCTGCTGGAAGCCGTGCGCCGGCTGAACCCGCAGCAGCAGGAGTGCGTGACGCTGCGGTTCCTCCAGGGCCTCTCCGTCGCCGAGACGGCCCGGGTCATGGGCAAGAACGAGGGCGCCATCAAGACCCTCCAGTACCGCGCCGTACGGACGCTCGCCCGGCTCCTGCCGGACGACGCACGCTGAAGCCCACGCCCGCACCACTCAGGGCGACGGGCAACTCACTTTCCGTGAGAGCCCGTTGCCTTTCCGAGCCGATCATCCGGCGTCCGTAACCCAAGTGCCGCGCCAGTCGTTGTGCGGGATACAGGCTCCCTGTGGTCACGTCCTGGCCGACCCTGATCGCTCGATCGTGTGAAGTGGTCGTGGGCGTGCAACCCTCAGGACCCCCTGGGGAGTCGACCGTCATGACGAGAGGAGGTGCCGCCAGTGATCGCGAACGTATCGGCGCACCGGCGGGCGAACGCCTTCGCCCAGGCCCTGGAGGAGCAGTCCGACCGGGACACGGCGGCCGAGCAGTCCGCAGCACCGGCGGGTTCCCCGCCGACCGCCGGGGAACCGGCCGAACAGGGCACATTGCTGGCCCTGGCGGCGGGTCTCGGCGCGCTGCCCAGGCCGCAGCTCGACCCCGAGGTCAAGGTCGTCCAGCGCGCCCAACTGGTGGCCGCGATGGAGGCCATGCTCCAGGAGGGAACCGGGGCGGCGGATGCGTCGGTACCGGAACAGCGCTCGCACCGGGCCCGGGGCGCACACCGGGCGAGTCCGCTGGGCAAACTCCGCCCGCGTTCCAGGCTGACCAAGGGGCTCGCCGCGGGCGGGCTCAGCGTCGGTGTGGCCGCCGGGGCTTTCGGCGGGGTCGCCGCCGCCAGCTCCGACGCCCTGCCCGGCGACTCGCTGTACGGCCTGAAACGCGGGATCGAGGACTTCAAGCTCAACTATCTGACCGACGGTGACGACCAGCGCGGCCAGACCTACCTCGACCAGGCCTCCACCCGGCTCAATGAGGCCCGCCGGCTGCTGGACCGCGGCCGTGGCGGTCACCTCGACCACGAGTCCATCGGGGAGATCCGCCGCACCCTGTCCGGCATGCAGCACGACGTGGCCGAGGGCCACCGCCTGCTGCACGCCGCCTACCAGGCCGACCCCGACTCGCTGGGCCCCATCCAGGCGCTCTCCACCTTCTCGCGGTCCCACCGCGAGGCGTGGAGCACGCTCAGCGACAAGCTGCCCATGCAGCTCGGGGACGTCAAACAGCAGGTGTCATCGGTCTTCGACGCCATAGACGAAGAGGTCGCCCCGCTGCAGTCCCTGCTGCCCCAGCAGCCGGCCCAACCCGGGGACGGCAAGCGGCAGGGGGGCTCCGGCCCGGCGTCCACCGGCTCCTCCGGCACTCACCGGTCGACCGCGCCCAGTTCCTCGGGCGACACCCCGTCCCCGGGCAGGCACGCGAGCCCGGGCAGCCCGAGCGGCTCGGCCACGGGCAGCAGTGGTGACGGTCTGATCGGGGGCGACACGGGCGGTCTGCTCGACCCGCCGAAGATCGGCGGCGACACCAGCTCCCCGTCCGCCGGCAAGACCCCGTCGGGTCAGCCGGACATCACCATCCCGCCGCTCTTCCCGGATCTGCTCCCCGGCCTCGGGATCGACAGCGAGGACGCGGACTAGCCGGCGCGGCCGCAGCGACGGGGGCGCCCCACCCGAGCGGGGCGCCCCCGTCGTCGTACGTACCCGCCGTCGTACGGGTCTGCCGCAGTACCAGCCTGCCGTCGTACGGGTCAGAAGAAGACCGACCTGCGCTGCACCAGCAGCTTGTACAGCGTGTGCTGGATCTGCTCGCGTACCTGGTCGGTCAGGTTGAACATCAGCATCGGATCCTCGGCGGCCTCCGGCGGATAGCCGTCCGTCGGGATCGGTTCGCCGAACTGGATCGTCCACTTGGTGGGCAGCGGGATCGCGCCCAGCGGGCCCAGCCACGGGAAGGTCGGCGTCAGCGGGAAGTAGGGGAAGCCCAGCAGCCGGGCGAGCGTCTTCGCGTTGCCGATCATCGGGTAGATCTCCTCCGCCCCGACGATCGAGCAGGGGATGATCGGCGCCCCCTGCCGCAGCGCCGTGGAGACGAATCCGCCCCGGCCGAACCGCTGCAGCTTGTACCGCTCGCTGAACGGCTTCCCGATGCCCTTGAAGCCCTCCGGCATCACCCCGACCAACTCGCCCTGCTCCAGCAGCCGCTCGGCGTCCTCCGAACAGGCCAGCGTGTGCCCCAGCTTGCGGGCCAGCTCGTTGACCACCGGCAGCACGAAGACCAGGTCGGCCGCGAGGAGCCGCAGATGCCGGCCGGCCGGGTGGTGGTCGTGCACGGCGACCTGCATCATCAGGCCGTCCAGCGGCAGCGTCCCCGAGTGGTTGGCGACGATCAGCGCCCCGCCCTCCGCCGGGATGTTCTCGACGCCCTTCACCTCGACCCGGAAGTACTTCTCGTACACCGGCCGCAGCAGCGACATCAGGACCTGGTCGGTCAGCTCCTCGTCGTACCCGAAGTCGTCGACCTCGTACTCCCCGGTCAGCCGGCGCCGCAGGAAGGCCAGTCCGGCCGCCACACGCCGCTCCAGCCCACCGTCGCGCCCCTCGGCCTCCGCGAGTTCCGGCGACTCCTCCTCGGGGCGCACAGCGCCGTCCTCCCGGGTCTGCGCCCGGCCGGGCAGGGGCTGGACCTCACCGAGCTCCCCGGCCTCCCCCACCCCGCGCACCACGGCGCTCTCGCCCTTGCGCCGGCTTCCCGTGTTCCGGCGCCGCGCCGGCCGCTGCGCGGCGCTCCCGCGGGACCGGTCGTCGTCGAACGGAATGACCTTGGCGTCCGCCATCGTTGCTGCGCTCCTCAGTTGGCGCTGTGCGTCGTGGGCCGGCCGCCGGTCTGGGCGGCCAGCGCGGCGATCCGGTCGACGGCCCCCGCGAGGGCCTCCGGCGGCAGCAGCCCGGGGCCCTGGCTCCGTGCGAACTCCGCGAACGTCTCCGCCGTCGTGTACCTGGGCGTGAAACCCAGCGTCTCGCGCATCTGCACCGTGTCCACCACCCGCCCGTGGGTGAGCAGCCGGATCTGCTCGG
The DNA here is from genome assembly GCF_025642175.1 of Streptomyces albidicamelliae. Classification (NCBI taxonomy): domain Bacteria; kingdom Bacillati; phylum Actinomycetota; class Actinomycetes; order Kitasatosporales; family Streptomycetaceae; genus Streptomyces; species Streptomyces albidicamelliae. Next base: position 3,878,849 of record NZ_CP106795.1, read on the forward strand.
GTGAGAAGTCCGTCATACCCAGCGTACGGACCAGGGAGCCGGCCCAGGTGACCGCGGGCAGCAGCAGCGGCACGGTGGGGCGGCCCAGCCGCCGGGAGCACTGCGAGAGCAGCAGCACGCCGTCCCCGGCGATGTTGAAGGTGCCGCTGTTGAGGGTGCCCCGGCGCGGCTCGTGCGAGGCGATCCGCAGCACCTCGATGACGTCGTCCTCGTGCACGAACTGCAGCCGCGGATCGTAGCCGAGCACGGTCGGCAGGACCGGCAGCGCGAAGTACGAGGCGAGCGGGGTGTCCGCGGCCGGGCCGAGGATGTTCGCGAACCGCAGCACGCACACGGCCACGTCCGGCCGCCGCCGCGCGAACCCGCGCACGTACCCCTCGACCTCGACGGCGTCCTTGGCGAAGCCGCCGCTGGGCAGCGACTTGGGCGGGGTCGTCTCCGTGAACACGGCGGGGTCGCGCGGCGCCGACCCGTAGACGTTCGTACTGGACTTCACCACCAGGCGCTTCACGGTCGGCGACTTCTGGCAGGCGCCGAGCAGCTGCATGGTGCCGATGACGTTGGTCTCCTTGACCGTGGCCCGGTTGCCCCCGCCCAGGGCCGTGCCCGTGACGTCCATGTGCACGACCGTGTCGGCGCCGGTCTCGGCGAGCACCCGGGCGATGGTGGGCTTGCGGATGTCGGCCTGGACGAAGTCGGCCCCGCCCAGATGGTGCGCCGGCGGCACCGCGTCCACGGCGATCACCCGGTCGACCTCCGGGTCCCGCTGGATCCGCCGCACGAACCGGCCGCCCAGCTGCCGGGCCACTCCGGTGACGAGCACGACCTTCGCCAAGATCAGCGCCTTCCTTCTCCGCGTTGCCCCAGTTCCGCGTTCCCCGTGTGCGGCCAACTTAGCGGGTCGATGTTGCGCTGTGATGACCCCCCGATGCATGAGGTGACCGAATCTCCCCCCATCGGAACATGCCGGGGACTTCGCGCCGGGCCGCGGACATGACTGTGGCCTCCCACCAGCACTGGTGGGAGGCCACAGGTGTACGCCCTCGCGGCGTCGCCTACTTCTTGTTGCGACGCTGAACGCGCGTGCGCTTGAGCAGCTTGCGGTGCTTCTTCTTGGCCATCCGCTTGCGCCGCTTCTTGATAACAGAGCCCACGACTACCCTCGCTCACTTCTCATCACTCGGTTGTTTGGGCGCCATGGGCCCACACGACCTACGAGGGCCTAGCCTACCCAACCGAGCGCTGAGGTCGTAATCGAGGGGTGTTCCGGTCTCCCGGGGACACCGTCAGGCCGTTTCCACCCCCACGTAGCTGTCGCGGAGGTACTCGTGTACCGCTTGCTCCGGGACACGGAACGACCGCCCGACCCGGATCGCGGGCAGATGACCGCTGTGCACCAACCGGTACACGGTCATCTTCGACACTCGCATCACCGTGGCGACCTCCGCCACGGTCAGGAACTGAACCTCGTTCAGAGGCCTCTCGCCAGCTGCAGCCATGACACACCTGAACCTTCCGCACTCGACGGCCACCGGCTTCCCCTTCCGGTGACTCTTCGTCGTTGCGTGCTCACTCCCCAATGTAGGGGCGGGTGATGCGAGTGGGGAAGAGGTGCACCCATCGCCGCCCTACTGTGACAGACACGCTCGTTTGAGTACGTAGCGGGTGAGCGGGAGGTAGTGCTCCGAGCGCACGCCGTCGTCAACCGGAACGACGACCGACACGGATCCCTCGGCCTCTCCCACGAACGGCGCCGGATCATCGGTGTCGGCCGGCCCGATCGCCTCGAACCCCAGCTGACCTGCACCGCAGAGCCACCCGTGATCCCCCACCACGAGCTCGGGCAGTGGTCCCCCGCACTCCGCCGCGGCACCCAGCACGACCCGAACCGGGAGCGGCGAATGGCTGTGGACGCCCGGCTCACCACCGGGGCGCTCGGCCTCCGGCTCCCGCACCAGGGCAACACCACGTAGGTAGTCGACGCGGTACGTGCGTAGACCGAACCGGGTCAATATGTCGACACAGCGACCCTGCGCGGGGGTGAGCACCTCACATCCCGCCGCCGAGAGCGCGTCCGCAAGGCCGGCGTAGAAACCGAGCAGCCGCTGCGGGTGCCCGGTGCCGAACAGCACGGGAGCGCCCCGCCGGGCGACCTCGCCGATCCGCTCCGCGAAGGCGTCCAGCGCGGCCAGGGTGCGCTCCGGATCGATCACGTCGGGGCCGGCCGTGTGCCGGGGGTCGGCCGAAACCCCGCACTTCTCCGCCATCAACGCGAGCAAGTCCGGCTGTTCCCATGGCCATTCCGGGTCGATTCCGATCAACAACCGCGGATCCCGGGCCGCGAACAGCCGGTAACTGCGCAGGCTGTCCTCACGCGAGGTCCCCACGACCCCGGCCAGCCCGGCGGCCAGCAGGTGCGCGCGGAGGTCGGGAGGGGGCGACACGGATGCGATGGTGGCCCATCGGCCCGGCGGCGGGCAGCGGAACGGCCGGAAGACCGCACCATCGGCCTAACGCCTCCCGCGCCACCGCTCCCACGGAGCGCCGGCCCGCGCTAGGGCAGCAGCCCCCGCAGCGGGAACGCCGCCCGCCGCGTCGCCAGCACGGCCTGGTCCACGCGGTCCGCGGGGTCGTACCCCTCGTCCCAGGAGGCCCAACTCACCGGCCACCGGCCGTCGGTCATCCGGTACGGTCCCGGCTGCCGGGTCCGGGCGTAGACCTGCTGCCGCCACTCGTCGGGAATCATCGTCTCCGGCGCGACGGGCCGTCCCGCGGCGATCGCCACGAGATGCGTCCAGGACCGCGGCACGACCTCGACCACCGCGTAACCGCCGCCGCCGAGCGCCACCCACTTGCCCCCGGCGTGCTCGTGCGCCAGCTCGTGACAGGCCACCTGCACCGCCCGCTGCGCGTCCAGCGACACCGCGAGATGCGCCAGCGGGTCCTCGAAGTGCGTGTCGGCCCCGTGCTGCGAGACCAGCACCTGCGGCCGGAACTCCGCCAGCAGCTCGGGCACCACCGCGTGGAACGCCCGCAGCCACCCCGCGTCCCCGGTGCCCGCCGGCAGCGCCACGTTCACCGCGGCACCCTCCCCGTCCCCGGCGCCGGTCTCCTGCGGCCACCCGGTCTGCGGGAACAACGTGCGGGGATGCTCGTGCAGCGAGATCGTCAGCACGCGCGGGTCCTCCCAGAACGCCGCCTGCACCCCGTCCCCGTGATGCACGTCGACGTCCACGTAGGCGACGCGCTCGGCGCCCAGCTCCAGCAGCCGGGCGATCGCCAGCGAGGCGTCGTTGTAGACGCAGAAGCCCGACGCGCCCCCGGGCATCGCGTGGTGCAGCCCGCCCGCGAAGTTCACGGCGTGGTCGGCGTCCCCGCGCCACACCGCCTCCGCGGCCCCCACCGACTGGCCGGCGATCAGCGCGGACACCTCGTGCATCCCGGCGAACGCGGGGTCGTCGACCGTGCCGAGCCCGTACGCCCCGTCGGCCGCCTCGGGATCGGCGGACGCGGCCTTCACCGCGTCGATGTAGTCCTCCCGGTGGACCAGCCGCAGCGTCGACTCCCCGGCCGGCTTGGCCGCCACGACCTCCATCTGCCGGTCGAGCCCGAAGGCACCCACCAGTTTCCGGGTCAGCTCCAGCCGGACCGGGTCCATCGGATGGTCCCTGCCGAAGTCATAGCCCGTTACTGCCTCGTCCCACATCAGCTGTGCGCGGCCGCTCATGACCGCCACCGTATCGGTCCGGTTGAGCGGCGAACGACCTGGCGTACACCAACGTCACCAGCACCAACACCATCGGCACCAGCATGGCCCCGCGATAGCTCCAGGTGTCGCCGAGGGCCCCGACCAACGGCGAACCGATCAGGAAACCGACGTAGTTGAAGATGTTCAGCCGGGCGATCGCCGTGTCCGAGGCCCCCGGGAACATCCGCCCCGCCGCCGCGAACGTCTGCGGCACGAGCACACACAGCCCCAGACCCAGCAGGGTGAAACCGAGCATCCCGATCCACGCCCCGGGCGCCACGGCCACCACCGCGAACCCGCCGGCCGCCACCAGCGTGCCCAGCCGCACGACGGTCACGGCCCCGAGCCGCCGCACCCCGTGGTCCCCGACCGCCCGGCCCACCAGCGTGGTGACCATGTAGACGTTGTACGGCACCGTCGCCAGCTGCTCCGAGCTGCCCAGCACGTCCTTCAGGTACTTCGCGCTCCAGTTGGAGACCGTCGAGTCCCCGATGTACGCGAAGGTCATCACCAGGCACAGCGGAAGCAGCAGCTTGAACACCACGCCGGTGCCGCCCCCCCGGTCGTCCGCCGCGGGCGCCGGCTCGCCGTCGACGTACCACCTGCTCCCCACCAGCGCCGCCGGCAGCAGTACCGCCACCACCGGCAGGTACGACACCCAGAGCGCCAGGTGCCAGTGCGCCCCGGCCCAGGCCAGCGAGGCACCCACGATCCCGCCCAGACTGTAGGCGGCGTGGAAGCCGAGCATGATGCTGCGCCCGTACGTCCGCTGCAGACTGACGCCGAGCATGTTCATGGACGCGTCCAGCGCGCCCACCGCGAGCCCGAAGACGCCGAGCGCCACCGCCAGCGCGGCCACCTGCCCCTGCCCGCCGGCCCCCACCCCGAGCAGCGCCAGCAGCACCACCGGCTGCGACCAGCGCAGCAGCCGGCTTGGCCGGACCCGCTTCACCAGCTGCTCGGTGGTCACACTGCCGACACCGGCGAGGACCGGTACGGCGGCCAGGAAGGCCGGGAGCAGCGCGTCGGAGACGCCGTACCGGTCCTGGACGGCCGGGATGCGGGTCACGAGCAGGGCGAAGGCGGCGCCCTGGGCGAAGAAGCTGAACGCCAGCGAGGCCCTACCGCGCCGCAGCACATCAGTCATGGCGGCGAGCGTAGGGCCCCGGACTACCTGTGGGTAGATCCAGCCAAAGATGAATTTCCTTCAGCTTTACCAGCGCGGTGTCAGGCCGCGACGGCGACCTCGGGCTGCGCCCGGTCGGCGCCGGCCTCCACCTCTGCGGCCAGCATCCCCTCCATCGGCGCGACGGCCAGGCCGCCGCTGACGACCATGGCGACCGCGACCGTACCGATCATGACGACCGTCCCGAGCCACACCATGGTGTCCACCGGGACGGTGTACGCGCCCACGACCCGCGCCACGCACTCGGCGAACAGCGCCACGCCCCAGACGACGGAGAACACCTTCTCCTTCCGCCGGAAGGCCGCGGAGGCGGCCGCCTCCCCGGTCATCAGGCGCTCCCAGGCGGCCTCCTTGGCCGCGTCGCCCTTGATGAGGAAGGGCTTCATACCGGCGGTCATCATCGGCTTCCCGAGCCGTACGGAGACCAGGATGCCGATGGCGACCGTGCTGCTGATGCCGCTGTCCTTGGCGAGCATCAGCCGGGGGTCGCCGGAGACGAAGCTCAGCAGCAGCGAGACGACGTTCACGACGAGGATGAGGCCCGCGAGCCCGTTGGTCCTGCGCTCCCGCACCAGGCTCCACACGGTCCGCAGCGCCGGCACCACGCTGCTCCAGGCGAGCGCCGCGAAGACGCTCATCCCGAAGGCCTCCTTGAGGAGGTAGTACGAGCCGAGCGGCACCGCCACGTCGAGGAGCAGCGGCTTGAAGTTGTCGAGCACGCTCGGGTGGCGCTTGTGCTGTTCGCTCCGGCCCTGGGCCCCCGTGTTCTTCGTCATGCGTTCAGCTTCGCCGACAAAGGGGGGTCGGCTGTAGAAACGATCGTCCGGAGGTCCGCATGACAAATGTCAGGAGCGGACCGGTGGCCCGCGTCATACCAGCAGGTCAGCCAATTCTCCCATGTCGGCGAAGAGTTGGTCGGCCTGCGCCAGCCTGCTCGCCGGCGTCATCGCGGTGAAGCCGTACACGTCCATCCCGGCCGACACGGCGGCCTGGACGCCGAGGGGGGAGTCCTCCACCACCAGGCACCTCTCGGGTGCGACTCCCATGCGCCGGGCCGCGTACAGGAAGAGGTCGGGCTCCGGTTTGCCCCGCCCGACGTCCTGCGAGCTGAAGACGCGGTCCTCGGTGAACCACCGGTCGAGTCCGGTGGTCCGATGCCCCACCCTGATCCGTTCGTGGCTCCCGGAGGAGCCTACGCAGTACGGCACCCCGTCGGCGGCCAGTTTCTCCAGCACGCCTCCGACGCCGGCCACGGGCTGCAACTCCCGCTCGAAGGCCGCGAAGACGCGCGCGTGGAAGACGTCGTCGAAGTCGTCCGGCAGCCGCCGCCCGGTCCGCTCCAGGACGAGTTCGTGGATCCGGTGCATCGCCGACCCCATGTAATCCCGTATCGACTCCTCGTACGACGTCGGGTGCCCCAGCTCGGTCAGATAGGTGGCGAGCAGTCGATTGGAGATCGGCTCGCTGTCGACGAGGACTCCGTCGTTGTCGAAGATGATGAGGTCGTAGCGCATACGTCGACCCTAAACGCAGAAAACCCCCGCATCCGTGGATGCGGGGGTTTTCCCAAGAATTGTTCGGCGGCGTCCTACTCTCCCACAGGGTCCCCCCTGCAGTACCATCGGCGCTGTGAGGCTTAGCTTCCGGGTTCGGAATGTAACCGGGCGTTTCCCTCACGCTATGACCACCGAAACACTATGAAACTCTCAACCGAAACGCCACCACACGGCGGCGACCTGGTCGTGGTTTCAGAACCAACACAGTGAACGCGAGCATCAATGGACAAGCCCTCGGCCTATTAGTACCAGTCAACTCCACCGGTTACCCGGCTTCCATATCTGGCCTATCAACCCAGTCGTCTACTGGGAGCCTTACCCTCTCAAGGAGGTGGGAATACTCATCTCGAAGCAGGCTTCCCGCTTAGATGCTTTCAGCGGTTATCCCTCCCGAACGTAGCCAACCAGCCATGCCCTTGGCAGAACAACTGGCACACCAGAGGTTCGTCCGTCCCGGTCCTCTCGTACTAGGGACAGCCCTTCTCAATATTCCTACGCGCACAGCGGATAGGGACCGAACTGTCTCACGACGTTCTAAACCCAGCTCGCGTACCGCTTTAATGGGCGAACAGCCCAACCCTTGGGACCGACTCCAGCCCCAGGATGCGACGAGCCGACATCGAGGTGCCAAACCATCCCGTCGATATGGACTCTTGGGGAAGATCAGCCTGTTATCCCCGGGGTACCTTTTATCCGTTGAGCGACGGCGCTTCCACAAGCCACCGCCGGATCACTAGTCCCGACTTTCGTCCCTGCTCGACCCGTCGGTCTCACAGTCAAGCTCCCTTGTGCACTTACACTCAACACCTGATTACCAACCAGGCTGAGGGAACCTTTGGGCGCCTCCGTTACCCTTTGGGAGGCAACCGCCCCAGTTAAACTACCCATCAGACACTGTCCCTGATCCGGATCACGGACCCAGGTTAGACATCCAGCACGACCAGACTGGTATTTCAACGACGACTCCACAACCACTGGCGTGGCTGCTTCAAAGTCTCCCAGCTATCCTACACAAGCCGAACCGAACACCAATATCAAACTGTAGTAAAGGTCCCGGGGTCTTTCCGTCCTGCTGCGCGAAACGAGCATCTTTACTCGTAGTGCAATTTCACCGGGCCTATGGTTGAGACAGTCGAGAAGTCGTTACGCCATTCGTGCAGGTCGGAACTTACCCGACAAGGAATTTCGCTACCTTAGGATGGTTATAGTTACCACCGCCGTTTACTGGCGCTTAAGTTCTCAGCTTCGCCCCACCGAAATGGAGCTAACCGGTCCCCTTAACGTTCCAGCACCGGGCAGGCGTCAGTCCGTATACATCGCCTTACGGCTTCGCACGGACCTGTGTTTTTAGTAAACAGTCGCTTCTCGCTGGTCTCTGCGGCCACCCCCAGCTCACCGAGTAAATCGGATCACCGAGTGTGGCCCCCCTTCTCCCGAAGTTACGGGGGCATTTTGCCGAGTTCCTTAACCATAGTTCACCCGAACGCCTCGGTATTCTCTACCTGACCACCTGAGTCGGTTTAGGGTACGGGCCGCCATGAAACTCGCTAGAGGCTTTTCTCGACAGCATAGGATCATCCACTTCACCACAATCGGCTCGGCATCAGGTCTCAGACTATGTGCAAGGCGGATTTGCCTACCTTGCGTCCTACACCCTTACCCCGGGACAACCACCGCCCGGGATGGACTACCTTCCTGCGTCACCCCATCACTCACCTACTAACCGCTTGGTTCGGCGGCTCCACCACTCCCCTCAACTCCGAAGAGATCAGGGCGGCTTCACGGCCTTAGCATCACGATGCTCGATGTTTGACGCTTCACAGCGGGTACCGGAATATCAACCGGTTATCCATCGACTACGCCTGTCGGCCTCGCCTTAGGTCCCGACTTACCCTGGGCAGATCAGCTTGACCCAGGAACCCTTAGTCAATCGGCGCAAACGTTTCTCACGTTTGTATCGCTACTCATGCCTGCATTCTCACTCGTCAACCGTCCACAACTACCTTCCGGTGCTGCTTCACCCGGCAGACGACGCTCCCCTACCCATCCATACACCCGTTGGGGCTATCTGTATGAATGACACGACTTCGGCGGTACGCTTGAGCCCCGCTACATTGTCGGCGCGGAATCACTAGACCAGTGAGCTATTACGCACTCTTTCAAGGGTGGCTGCTTCTAAGCCAACCTCCTGGTTGTCTGTGCGACTCCACATCCTTTCCCACTTAGCGTACGCTTAGGGGCCTTAGTCGATGCTCTGGGCTGTTTCCCTCTCGACCATGGAGCTTATCCCCCACAGTCTCACTGCCGCGCTCTCACTTACCGGCATTCGGAGTTTGGCTAAGGTCAGTAACCCGGTAGGGCCCATCGCCTATCCAGTGCTCTACCTCCGGCAAGAAACACACGACGCTGCACCTAAATGCATTTCGGGGAGAACCAGCTATCACGGAGTTTGATTGGCCTTTCACCCCTAACCACAGGTCATCCCCCAGGTTTTCAACCCTGGTGGGTTCGGTCCTCCACGAAGTCTTACCTCCGCTTCAACCTGCCCATGGCTAGATCACTCCGCTTCGGGTCTTGAGCGTGCTACTGAAACGCCCTATTCGGACTCGCTTTCGCTACGGCTTCCCCACCCGGGTTAACCTCGCAACACACCGCAAACTCGCAGGCTCATTCTTCAAAAGGCACGCAGTCACGAGGATCCGAAGATCCCGACGCTCCCACGGCTTGTAGGCACACGGTTTCAGGTACTATTTCACTCCGCTCCCGCGGTACTTTTCACCATTCCCTCACGGTACTATCCGCTATCGGTCACCAGGGAATATTTAGGCTTAGCGGGTGGTCCCGCCAGATTCACACGGGATTTCTCGGGCCCCGTGCTACTTGGGTGTCTCTCAAACGAGCCGCTGACGTTTCGACTACGGGGGTCTTACCCTCTACGCCGGACCTTTCGCATGTCCTTCGCCTACATCAACGGTTTCTGACTCGTCCTACGGCCGGCAGACCGCAGAAGAGAGATCCCACAACCCCGCATGCGCAACCCCTGCCGGGTCTCACACGCATACGGTTTGGCCTCATCCGGTTTCGCTCGCCACTACTCCCGGAATCACGGTTGTTTTCTCTTCCTGAGGGTACTGAGATGTTTCACTTCCCCTCGTTCCCTCCACACTGCCTATGTGTTCAGCAGCGGGTGACAGCCCATGACGACTGCCGGGTTTCCCCATTCGGAAACCCCCGGATCAAAGCCTGGTTGACGACTCCCCGGGGACTATCGTGGCCTCCCACGTCCTTCATCGGTTCCTGGTGCCAAGGCATCCACCGTGCGCCCTTAAAAACTTGGCCACAGATGCTCGCGTTCACTGTGCAGTTCTCAAACAACGACCAGCCACCCGTCACACACCACTTACGCGATGCTTTACCGGGGCCGGCGACTGAAGGAAACTCATTCCCTCAGACACCCAACAGCGTGCCCGACCGGATCCCGTCCGGAGATCATGCTTTCCACGCTCTTGCGAGCAGTACTTGCAGCCTCCGACCCGTGACATCCGGCCGAATAATCAACGTTCCACCCATGAGCAACCAGCATCGAACATTCGCCGATGTACTGGCCTCTGACCAACCGAAGCTGGTGAGAAGTGCTCCTTAGAAAGGAGGTGATCCAGCCGCACCTTCCGGTACGGCTACCTTGTTACGACTTCGTCCCAATCGCTAGTCCCACCTTCGACAGCTCCCTCCCACAAGGGGTTGGGCCACCGGCTTCGGGTGTTACCAACTTTCGTGACGTGACGGGCGGTGTGTACAAGGCCCGGGAACGTATTCACCGCAGCAATGCTGATCTGCGATTACTAGCAACTCCGACTTCATGGGGTCGAGTTGCAGACCCCAATCCGAACTGAGACCGGCTTTTTGAGATTCGCTCCACCTCACGGTATCGCAGCTCATTGTACCGGCCATTGTAGCACGTGTGCAGCCCAAGACATAAGGGGCATGATGACTTGACGTCGTCCCCACCTTCCTCCGAGTTGACCCCGGCGGTCTCCTGTGAGTCCCCATCACCCCGAAGGGCATGCTGGCAACACAGGACAAGGGTTGCGCTCGTTGCGGGACTTAACCCAACATCTCACGACACGAGCTGACGACAGCCATGCACCACCTGTACACCGACCACAAGGGGGCGCCTGTCTCCAGACGTTTCCGGTGTATGTCAAGCCTTGGTAAGGTTCTTCGCGTTGCGTCGAATTAAGCCACATGCTCCGCTGCTTGTGCGGGCCCCCGTCAATTCCTTTGAGTTTTAGCCTTGCGGCCGTACTCCCCAGGCGGGGAACTTAATGCGTTAGCTGCGGCACCGACGACGTGGAATGTCGCCAACACCTAGTTCCCACCGTTTACGGCGTGGACTACCAGGGTATCTAATCCTGTTCGCTCCCCACGCTTTCGCTCCTCAGCGTCAGTAATGGCCCAGAGATCCGCCTTCGCCACCGGTGTTCCTCCTGATATCTGCGCATTTCACCGCTACACCAGGAATTCCGATCTCCCCTACCACACTCTAGCCTGCCCGTATCGAATGCAGACCCGGGGTTAAGCCCCGGGCTTTCACACCCGACGTGACAAGCCGCCTACGAGCTCTTTACGCCCAATAATTCCGGACAACGCTTGCGCCCTACGTATTACCGCGGCTGCTGGCACGTAGTTAGCCGGCGCTTCTTCTGCAGGTACCGTCACTTTCGCTTCTTCCCTGCTGAAAGAGGTTTACAACCCGAAGGCCGTCATCCCTCACGCGGCGTCGCTGCATCAGGCTTTCGCCCATTGTGCAATATTCCCCACTGCTGCCTCCCGTAGGAGTCTGGGCCGTGTCTCAGTCCCAGTGTGGCCGGTCGCCCTCTCAGGCCGGCTACCCGTCGTCGCCTTGGTGAGCCATTACCTCACCAACAAGCTGATAGGCCGCGGGCTCATCCTTCACCGCCGGAGCTTTCGACCCCCGCAGATGCCTGCAGGAGTGATATCCGGTATTAGACCCCGTTTCCAGGGCTTGTCCCAGAGTGAAGGGCAGATTGCCCACGTGTTACTCACCCGTTCGCCACTAATCCCCACCGAAGTGGTTCATCGTTCGACTTGCATGTGTTAAGCACGCCGCCAGCGTTCGTCCTGAGCCAGGATCAAACTCTCCGTGAATGTTTACCGGTAATCCGGTGCACACACACGAGAGCGGAACCACCGGAGGAATAGTCCGATGGTTCACAGCGTCCTCGCTGTGTTTTTTCAAAGGAACCTCGTCCCGATCATGCGACCGGAGACGGGGTATCAACTAATCTGGCGTTGATTTTTGGCACGCTGTTGAGTTCTCAAGGAACGGTCGCTTCCTTTGTACTCACCCTCTCGGGCTTTCCTCCGGGCTTCCCTTCGGTGTTTCCGACTCTATCAGATCTTTCCGATCCGATTTCCTCGGTGCTTTCCAGGTTCTCGCTTTCGCGTTTCCCTTTCCGGCGGTTCCGACTCTATCAGATCCTTTCGGCGTCCGATCCCCGGTCGGCGGGGTTTGTCTTCCCGGCCTTGGGCCGTTCCGACGAGTGAGACTTTAGCGGATTCCTCGCCCCCGAGCTAATCGGGGGGCGGCGCCCTTTCGAACGCGGATTCCTCATTTCGCAAATACGCACGCCAAAACATTCGACGCCGAAGCGACGAGAGTGTGGTTGGTACCTGTGGAATGGCTGTCCGGGGACCGACCGGAGTCGGTGCTCACGTCGGACAACTCGGAGAACACTACGCATCGGCCTGGGGAGTGTCAACCCCCGCCCGCACGGCGCTCCGGCGGCGTACGCTGGTCGGCATGTCTACGCGTACGTGTACCCAGCTCTGGTGGGCCGCCTGACGGCGGCCGCACACACGTATGCACTCAACGGCCGCCGCTTCGGCGGCCGTTTGCGTATCTCCTCCGGGACTCCGGGGGCCGGCCGCAGGAGCGGCGGTCCCGATCAGGAGGTGGAGTGGAGATGACGCGGGTCTTCAGCGGGATCAAGCCGACCGGACACGTGACCCTCGGGAACTACCTGGGCGCCATGCGGCGGTGGGCCCAGGTGGACCAGCACCGGGCGGACTCGCTGTTCTGCATCGTGGATCTGCACGCGCTGACCGTGGACCACGATCCGGCGCGGGTACGCAGACTCAGCAGGCAGGCGGCGACGCTGCTGCTGGCGACCGGGCTCGACCCGGAGGTCTGCACGGTCTACCTGCAGAGCCATGTCGACGAGCACACCCGGCTGTCCTATCTGCTGGAGTGCGTGGCGACCGACGGCGAGATGCGGCGGATGGTCCAGTACAAGGAGAAGGCCGCGCGCGAGCGTGAGCGGGGTGGCAGCGTCCGGCTGTCGCTGCTGACGTACCCGGTGCTGATGGCGGCGGACATCCTGGCGTTCGGCACGGACGAGGTGCCGGTCGGCGACGACCAGGTGCAGCACGTGGAGCTGGCGCGGGACGTGGCGGTGCGGTTCAACCAGCGGTACGGCCACACGTTCGTGGTGCCGCGCGCGACCCGGCCGGGCGTGGCGGCGCGGGTGATGAACCTGCAGGACCCGACGTCGAAGATGGGGAAATCGGAGGACTCGGGGCCGGGGATCGTCTATCTGCTCGACGAGCCCGACGTGGTGCGCAAGAAGGTGATGCGGGCCGTCACCGACAGCGGGCGGGACGTCGTGTACGACCGGGAGAGCCGGCCGGGCGTGGCGAATCTGCTGGAGATCCTCGCCGCGTGCACGGACGGGGACCCCGAGGCGCTGGCCGGCGCGTACGCGTCGTACGGCGCCTTGAAGAAGGACACCGCGGAGGCCGTGGTGGAGGTCCTCCGGCCCGTGCGGGCCAAGCACCGGGAGCTGTGCGCGGACCCCGCTCACGTGGAGGGGGTGCTCCGGGACGGAGCTCGGAGGGCACGGGAGATGGCGCGACCGACCGTCGATGCCGCGTACCGGGCGATCGGGCTGCTGCCTCCGGTGTTCGAGACGGCCCTGACCGCGTAGGCCGTCGGGCGGCCCGGGGGCCCGGGAGCGGTCGGCCGGTGCCGGGCGGGGAGACCCCGTGCGGCACCGGCTCGGTCCCGTCGGTCGGGTGGGGCTCTGCTCAGTCCTTCTTGCCGGAGGCGAGTTCGCGGCTGCGGTCGCGGGCGGCTTCGAGGGCGGCGATCAGGGCGGCGCGTACGCCGTGGTTCTCCAGTTCACGGATGGCGTTGATCGTCGTACCGGCCGGCGAGGTGACGTTCTCGCGGAGCCTGACGGGGTGCTCGCCGCTGTCGCGGAGCATCACGGCGGCGCCGATCGCGGACTGGACGATGAGGTCGTGGGCCTTGTCGCGGGGCAGACCGAGCAGGATGCCGGCGTCGGTCATGGCCTCGACCAGGTAGAAGAAGTACGCCGGGCCGGAGCCGGACAGGGCGGTGCAGGCGTCCTGCTGGGACTCCGGCACGCGCAGGGTCTTGCCGACGGCCCCGAAGATCTCCTCGGCGGTGGCCAGGTGCGCGCCGGTGGCATGGGTGCCGGCGGAGATGACGGACATGGCCTCGTCGACGAGGGCCGGGGTGTTGGTCATGACGCGGACGACCGGGGTGCCGGCGGCCAGGCGCTCCTCGAAGAACGAGGTGGGGATGCCGGCCGCGCCGCTGATGACCAGGCGGTCGGCGGGGATGTGCGGGGCGAGCTCGTCCAGGAGGGTGCCCATGTCCTGCGGCTTGACCGTGAGGATCAGGGTGTCGGCGGTCTTGGCGGCCTCGGCGTTGGCGACCGGGGTGACTCCGTACCGGGTGCGGAGTTCCTCGGCGCGTTCGGGTCGGCGTGCGGTGACCAGGAGGTCGGCCGGGGCCCAGCCGCCCCGGATCATTCCGCTGAGCAGGGCTTCGCCGATCTTGCCGGTGCCGAGGACTGCGACTTTCTGGCTCATGGAGTCATCCTCGCACCGGCTCCGGACGGTGGGCGGGGTTGTCCGGCAGGCGGAACACCGCCGCGGTGCCTACGCCGTGCGGCGCCTGAGGGTCGCCGCGCCCAGTCCCAGGACGAGCAGGGCGCAGCCGGCCACGATCAGCACGTCGCGCACGAAGGTCGCGGTCATGTCGGTGTGGTGCAGGACCTGGTTCATGCCGTCCACGGCGTACGACATCGGCAGGACGTCGGAGACGGCCTCCAGGGCGGGGTGCATGGCGGAGCGGGGAGTGAACAGGCCGCAGAGGAGGAGCTGGGGGAAGATCACCGCCGGCATGAACTGGACCGCCTGGAATTCCGAGGCCGCGAAGGCCGAGACGAACAGACCGAGGGCTGTGCCGAGGAGGGCGTCGAGGAGGGCGACGAGGAGGAGCAGCCAGGGCGAGCCGGTGACGTCGAGGCCGAGCAGCCACACGGAGAGGCCGGTGGCGAGGGCCGACTGGACGATGGCGAGGGCGCCGAAGGCGAGGGCGTAGCCGGCGATGACGTCCGCCTTGCCGAGGGGCATGGCGAGGAGGCGTTCGAGGGTGCCGGAGGTGCGTTCGCGCAGGGTCGCGATCGAGGTGACCAGGAACATCGTGATCAGCGGGAAGATCCCGAGCAGGGAGGCGCCGATGTCGTCGAAGGTGCGGGGGCTGGCGTCGAAGACGTAGCGCAGCAGGATCAGCATCAGGCACGGGATGAGGACCATCAGCGCGATGGTGCGCGGGTCGTGGCGGAGCTGGCGCAGTACCCGGGCCGCGGTGGCGCCGCTGCGGGCGGCGCTGAAGACGCTGGTGGGTGCGGTGCTGTGCGCGGGGCCGGTCGTGCTCATCGGGTGCTCTCCTTGCTGCGGCCCGCGGTGACGGCCTGGTCGACGAGGTGAAGGAAGGCGGCCTCGACCGTGTCGGTGCCGGTACGGGTGCGCAGGGCGTCCGGGGTGTCGTCGGCGAGGATCTCGCCCTCGCGCATGAGGAGGAGGCGGTGGCAGCGCTCGGCCTCGTCCATGACGTGGGAGGAGACGAGGAGGGTGGCGCCCCGGCCGGCGAGTTCGTGGAAGAGCTGCCAGAGGTCGCGGCGCAGGACGGGGTCGAGGCCGACGGTCGGCTCGTCGAGGACGAGGAGTTCGGGGGTCCCGAGGAGGGCGACGGCCAGGGAGACGCGGTTTCGCTGGCCGCCGGAGAGGTTGCCGGCGAGGGCGTCGGCGTGGCTGGTGAGGTCGACGTCGGCGATGGCCCGGGTGACGTGCTCCTGGCGGCGTTCGTCGGCGGTGCGGCCGGGGTCGAGGATCGCGGCGAAGTACTCGAGGTTCTGGCGGACGGTCAGGTCGTCGTAGACGGAGGGCGCCTGGGTGACGTACCCGATGCGGTTGCGCAGGCCGGGGTGGCCGGCGGGCCGGCCGAGGACGTCGAGGGTGCCGGTGACCTTGGCCTGGGTGCCGACGACGGAGCGCATGAGGGTGGACTTGCCGCAGCCGGAGGGGCCGAGCAGGCCGGTGATCTGACCGCGGGGGACGGTGAACCGGAGCTGGTGCAGAACCGTGCGGGGGCCGCGCCGGACGGTGAGGTCCTCGGCGTGGACGGCGGGGGTCGGGGCCGGGTGTGGTGGGTCCGGCACGTAATTCATCATGTGATGAATAATTGCGCCGCGGACGAGGGTCGTCAAGGGGGGCCTCGACGGTTCTCGGTGCGGGCGGGGCCTCGACGGTTCTCGGTGCGGGTCGGCGGGGGCTTCTGGGCGTACCGGAGATCGGCGCCTGAGTGCACCGGACATGCGAAAGCGGCGGCCGGATGGACCCGGCCGCCGCTCCCCCGGCTGTGGGAGCCCGGGTGTCAGGACTTGGTGGCGAGGAGCAGGAGCACGTCGTAGACCTCCTCGACCACGCCGTCGGGGAAGACCTCCAGCAGGTGGCCGCGCTCCTCCTGGAGGAAGGCGTTCCGGGAGTCCTCGGGGGTGAGGAGGAACGCCGAGTGGCTGCCGATGTTCGCGAGGTGGGTGTCGACCGGGACGCGGCGGCTCCAGCGGACCACCCGCCGGCTGAAGCCCAGGCGGCCGCTCGGGTCGGCCAGTTCCGGGCGGGTGCCGTCCCGCTGCTGGGCGACGATGTCCGTACCGAGGAAGCGGCCGATACGGCCCGCGGCCTCGACGAGCCAGGGCACGTCCAGGGCGTCGCCGTTCCACCACAGCGCGAGCGAGCCGCCCGGCCGCAGCACCCGCAACGCCTCCGGCACCGCGCGGGCCGGGTCGGTCCAGTGCCAGGCCTGGGCGTAGGTGACGAAGTCGGCGTGGGCGCCGGCGACGGGGAGGGCGTTGCCGTTGCCCCGGACGATCGGGATGTGCGGCAGAGCGCGGCGGAACTCGGCGGCCATGCCCGCGCCGGGTTCGACGGCGAGGACGTCGGCGCCGCGGCCGTGCAGGAGGGCGGTGGCGATCCCGGTACCGGCGCCGACGTCCACGACCCGGGCGCCTGACAGGGAGCGGCCGGCCAGTTCCTCGACGGTGTCGAACAGCGCGGGCGGGTAGGAGGGGCGGTTCGCGGCGTACTGGGCCGCCGCGGCGTTGAAGGAGTGGGCGCGGGCGGCGTGCGAGGGCGGCTGCGTCGTGGTCATACGACCATGCTCGGTGAGCGCGGCGTCCGGTGGCACCGCATTTCCGTGACCGCGCCCGGGCGACCGGACCGGGTGCCCGGCGTGGGCCGGCGACGCGCGCGACGGGGCGCGGTCGGTGCGGTGATCAGGCGCGACGGCGGCCGGGTGACCGCGCCCGGGCGACCGGACCGGTGCCCGGCGTGGGCCGGCGCCGCGTGCGACGGGGCGCGGCCGGCGCGGTGATCCCGACCGGCGGCCGCGCCCGGTCGACGCGCCTGCCGGGGGCGGGGCGGATCACCGTGCCGGACGCCGAGGCGTACGCGGCGGGGTGCGGGCCCGGCGCGGAGGCGGGCGGCAGTGGGCGGGCCGGGGAGCCGGTACCGGTGGCAGCCGCCGGTCAGCGGTGCCGTTTCCGCTTCGCCGGGTTGCCGGTGCGGCGGGTGGTGCGGCGGTCGTACTCCTCGCGGGCCTTCTCGTACTCCTCGCGGTGCAGCCTCTCGCCCGGGGCCTCGGTGAGGGAGCGGAAGAAGTAGGCGAGGAGGGAGCCGACGAAGCCGATGGCGAGCAGGCCGCGCAGGGAGGCCTGGCGCCCGGGGTCGTGCCGGCTGCCGAAGCCCTCCCAGGTGTTGCGGAAGGCGAGCGCGCTGCAGATCGCGAACATGGCGATGATCAGCACGGTCACGAAGGAGCCGGTGTCGGCGATCGCGATGCCCTCGTAGGCGAAGCGCAGCACCAGGCAGGAGGCGGCGGCCGCGACCAGGGAGCCGGCGGCGACGCCGGCGCGGCGGGCCGCGTAGCCGGCGTCGTGGTTCACCCAGGAGGTGCCGAAGAAGCGCAGCGGTTCCGGGCGGGCGCCGCTGGTCGGGGCCGTCTCGCCCGCGGAGCCCGCCGGGGTGTCCGGGGTGCCGGTTTCGTCGCTCACGGGACGATTATGGCGCCGGGCCCCGGCGGGCTCCCGGCCGGGTCGGCCGTCGCGGGTGGCGTCAGAGCGCGCAGCGCGAGGCGACGTAGCCGTCGCTGCCCGTGTGGACGTAGGCGTCGGACACGTACTGGCCGTTGTCGATGTTGTCCCAGATCTTGGTGGTGCCGTACGGGCCGGTGACCGTGGTGCCGGGCGCCTGGCAGAAGATCGCCACGCGTGAGCCCTCGGGGAGTACGCGGACGATGCCGTACTCGGTGCCGGGTCCGCTGCGGACGTTCAGGCTGACGCCCGGGGCGACCGCGAAGGTGCGCACGGCGGCCTCCGCCGTCAGGGCTTCCCGCTCGCCGGGGCCCTGGACCGCTTCCGGGTGGTCGACGGAGTCGACGGACATGAGACTTCCCCCCTCGGCCCCCACGGCTGTCATGGGGACCGTCGTTCCCCCGGTCACGGTGACCGGGGCGACAGAAACGAGTCGCTGAACAGTTGTGCGCGACTCGCACGCGGAGGCTAGCAAGCCGCCTCTGTCTCGCACGAGTCATCGACTAGGCTCCGTGCGTCGCGCGCGGACGACGAGCACGGGGGGCGGTCCATGGCGCCACAGCGCAGCAGCGGAACGGGCGCGGAAGCGGAACTTCCCGAGTACGCCGGCCACTACCGCCTTCAGTCATGCCTGGGTTCCGGCGGCATGGGGGTCGTCCATCTCGCCCGCAGCACCTCGGGGATGCGGCTCGCGGTGAAGGTCGTGCACGCCGAGTTCGCGCGGGATCCCGAGTTCAGGGGCCGCTTCCGGCAGGAGGTGGCCGCCGCCCGGCGGGTCAGCGGTGCGTTCACCGCGCCCGTCGTCGACGCCGATCCGGAGGCCGAACGGCCCTGGATGGCCACGCTGTTCATTCCCGGTCCGACCCTCTCCGACCAGGTGAAGCGTCATGGGCCGCTGGCACCGGAGCAGTTGCGGCGGCTGATGGCGGGGCTCGCGGAGGCGCTGCGCGACATCCACCGGGTCGGTGTGGTGCACCGGGACCTCAAGCCGAGCAACGTCCTGCTCGCGGACGACGGACCGAAGGTCATCGACTTCGGGATCTCCCGTCCGAAGGACAGTGAACTGCGCACCGAGACCGGGAAGCTGATCGGCACTCCGCCCTTCATGGCGCCCGAGCAGTTCCGGCGGCCGCGGGAGGTGGGGCCCGCGGCGGACATCTTCGCGCTCGGCTCCGTCATGGTCCACGCGGCCACCGGGCGGGGGCCGTTCGACTCCGACAGCCCGTACGTGGTGGCGTACCAGGTGGTGCACGACGAGCCCGATCTGACGGGTGTGCCGGAGAGCCTCGCGCCACTGGTGGCGCGCTGTCTCGCCAAGGAGCCCGACGAGCGGCCGACGCCCGACGAGCTGATGCGGGAGCTGCGCTCGGTGGCGGCCTCGTACGACACCCAGGCCTTCATACCGGCGCAGCGGACCGGTGACGCCGCGGGGCGGCGGGCCGGGAGCGACGGGGAGCCGGGGGTCGGGAACGACGGGGAGCCGCGGGCCGGGAACGACCGGGAGCCGCGGGCCGGTGGCACCGCGGGTCCCCCGGCGGGTGCCCGGGCCGGACGGCGGGACGGCGCCGACGGGGAGCGGCTGCGGTCCTCGGCCGGTGCCGACGCGCCGGAGGGCGGCGGGCGACCGTCCCGGCGGTCGCTCCCCGGCCGCTGGGCCCGGCGGCTGCTTCCCGCCCGTCCGGTCGTACGGCGGGGTCTCGTCGCGGCCGTGGCCGTCGTCCTGGTCGTGGGCGGGGTGTGCACGGCGCTGCTGTGGCCGCGCGGCGCGGACGGCCCGGAGGTCAAGGAGACCGGTGCCCGGGCCGGTGTGCCGGGGGCCGCGGCGTGGCGGGCGAAGCCGGTGGGCCGGGGTCCGGGATACCGCGGTGCACGGAGGGTGGCCGGCGGCTGCTGTGCTTCCGGTCCGGGTCGGCGTACGCGCTCGACGCGGCGGACGGCACGCGGCTGTGGCGGCGCGCGGTCGGCGGTCCGGACGCGAACGGCGCGCCCGCGCTGGCCGGCGGGGTGCTGGTGCTGCCGACGGACGGGGGCCGGCGGCTGGTCGGCCTGGATCCGGCCTCCGGCCGGACCCGCTGGCAGCGGGAGCAGCCCGCCGGCACGGAGACGCGGATCGCGGGCGACATGCTCCTCGTCACCGGCGCGGACGGCGCGGTGACGGGCGTGGACGGAGCGTCGGGGCGCGAGACCTGGCACCGCAGGCTGCCCGGCCGCGGCACCCCGGCCCTGACCGCCGACGCCGGCGGCACCCTGGTGCACGCGGCCACCACCTCGCCGGACGGGGCGTCCACGCAGGTCACCGAGTTCGACGCGGGAACCGGTGGCACGCGCTGGACGGCGCGGCTGCGGGGTGCGCTGCGGCCGGTCGGCAGTGACGGCGGTGCGCTGGTCCTGCTGTCCGACGACAACGCGGCGGCGGTCACGGACGCGGTGGTCCGCTACTCGCCGGCCTCGGGCACGACCCGGCGGACGAAGCTGACCGTGCCGCTCACGGCTCCGCAGGCGGCCGTGCACGGCCGGGTGCTCCACCTGCTGGCGGCCGGCGGCTCGCTGGAGGCCGTCGACCTGCGCACCGGCAAGCGGCTCTGGCACCTGGAGACGGCGGTGAGCCGGGGCTCGGCGCCGGTCGCCACCGCCGATCACGTCTACTTCAGCGCCCCCGACGGCCGCCTGCTCGCCGTGGCCGCCCGGGACGGACGCCTGCTCGGGCAGACACCGCCGCGGCTCGGGGCGGGCTCGGGCCAGGTCGCCGGCACCCTGCCGGCTCCGCTGGCCGAGGGCGCCCAGGTGTACGCCACGGCGCCCGACGGCAGCGTCTTCGCCGTGGACGGCCGTACCCCCGCCACCTGGTGAGACGGCGCGGGGCCGCCCCCGGTGGGAGCGGCCCCCGCGCGGGAGTCCGGGTCAGCCGAGCTTGCTCACGTCACGGACGGCGCCCTTGTCCGCGCTGGTCGCCATGGCGGCGTAGGCGCGCAGGGCGACGGAGACCTTGCGGTCGCGGGCCTTCGGGGCGTACACGCCGTCGAGGGCCTGCTCGCGTCGGGCCAGTTCGGCCTCGTCGACCAGCAGCTCGATCGTGCGGTTCGGGATGTCGATGCGGATTCGGTCGCCGTCCCGGACGAGGGCGATCGTGCCGCCGGAGGCCGCCTCCGGGGAGGCGTGGCCGATGGAGAGCCCGGAGGTGCCGCCGGAGAAGCGGCCGTCGGTGATCAGCGCGCAGCTCTTGCCGAGGCCGCGGCCCTTCAGGTACGAGGTCGGGTACAGCATCTCCTGCATGCCGGGGCCGCCCTTGGGGCCCTCGTAGCGGATGACGACGACGTCGCCGTCCTTGACCTCCTGGGTGAGGATGCGCTGGACGGCCTCCTCCTGGGACTCGCAGACCACGGCCGGTCCCTCGAATGTCCAGATGGACTCGTCGACGCCGGCGGTCTTCACGACGCAGCCGTCGACCGCCAGGTTGCCCCTGAGGACCGCCAGACCGCCGTCCTTGGAGTAGGCGTGCTCGGCGGAGCGGATGCAGCCGTTCTCCGCGTCGTCGTCGAGGGAGTCCCAGCGCTCGGACTGGGAGAAGGCCTCGGCGGAGCGGACGCAGCCGGGGGCCGCGTGCCAGAGTTCCACCGCCTCGGGCGAGGGGGAGCCGCCGCGGACGTCCCAGGTCTTCATCCAGTCCGACAGGGAGGGGCTGTGGACGGCGTGGACGTCCTCGTTCAGCAGGCCCGCGCGGTGCAGTTCGCCGAGGAGGGCCGGGATGCCGCCGGCGCGGTGCACGTCCTCCATGTAGTACGTGCGGTTCTTCGCGACGTTGGGCGCCACCTTGGCCAGGCAGGGCACCCGGCGGGAGACGGCGTCGATCTGCTCCAGGCCGAAGGGGACGCCGGCCTCCTGGGCGGCGGCCAGCAGGTGCAGGATCGTGTTCGTGGAGCCGCCCATCGCGATGTCCAGGGCCATGGCGTTCTCGAAGGCCTGGAAGGTGGCGATGTTGAGCGGCAGGACGGTGTCGTCGTCCTGCTCGTAGTAGCGGCGGGTGAGGTCCATGACCGTGCGGGCCGCGTTCTCGTACAGGGCGCGGCGGGCGGTGTGGGTGGCGAGGACCGAGCCGTTGCCGGGCAGGGAGAGGCCGATGGCCTCGGTCAGGCAGTTCATCGAGTTGGCGGTGAACATGCCGGAACAGCTGCCGCAGGTGGGGCAGGCGTTCTCCTCGATGCGCAGGATGTCCTCGTCGGAGATCTTGTCGTTGACGGCGTCGGAGATCGCGTCGACCAGGTCGAGGGTGCGGACCGTGCCGTCGACCAGCGTGGCCCGGCCGGACTCCATGGGGCCGCCGGAGACGAAGACCGTGGGGATGTTCAGGCGCAGGGCGGCCATCAGCATGCCCGGGGTGATCTTGTCGCAGTTGGAGATGCAGACCAGGGCGTCGGCGCAGTGGGCCTCGACCATGTACTCCACCGAGTCCGCGATCAGGTCGCGAGAGGGCAGCGAGTAGAGCATGCCGCCGTGGCCCATGGCGATGCCGTCGTCGACGGCGATCGTGTTGAACTCGCGGGGGATGCCGCCCGCCTCCTTGATCGCCTCGCTGACGATCCGGCCGACGGGCTGGAGGTGGGTGTGGCCCGGCACGAACTCGGTGAAGGAGTTCGCGACGGCGATGACGGGCTTCCGGCCGATGTCCGCACCGGGTACACCGGAGGCGCGCATAAGGGCGCGGGCGCCCGCCATGTTGCGGCCGTGGGTGACTGTGCGGGACCTCAGCTCGGGCATCGTCGCTCGCTCCTTCGAAGACCTACTGCCAGTGAGTTCTGACTGTCTACGAGCGTACGCCGCGCCTCCAAGGACTGGACACGCTTGTCCGGAATGCGGGACACGTGTCCCATGGACCGCGGGTGCGGCCGGTGCCGGGGAGCGGCGGCAGCACCGCTCAGGGGTTGGTCAGATGCCCCTGCACGACGGGAGCGACCCGGGCGATGATCTGCTCCAGGTCCGCGGAGGCCAGCGGCTCCAGCTTGATCACGTAGCGCATCATCGCCGCCCCGACCAGCTGCGCGGCGGCCAGCTCGGCCCGCAGCTCCGCGTCCGGCAGGTCCACCTGGGCGGCGACGCGGCGCAGCAGCTGGGCGGCGACGAGGCGGCGGAAGACCGCGGCGGCGGTCTCGTTGTTCACGGCGGACCGCACGATCGCGAGGAGCGGGGTACGGGTCGTGGGATTGTCCCAGACACCGAAGATGAAGCGGGTCAGCCGCTCCCCCACGCCGTCCAGCGGTCCGTCGGCCAGCGCGTTCGGCGCGTTCAGCGCGGGCGCGAAGGCGACCTCGATGGCCGCCTCGAAGATCTGGTCCTTGGTACCGAAATAGTGGTGGACGAGCGCCGAGTCCACCCCGGCGGCCTTGGCGATGCCGCGTACGGACGTCTTCTCGTATCCGCGCTCGGAGAACTCCGCACGGGCCGCGGCGAGGATGCGGTCGCGGGTGTCGGCGGACTCGGCGCGCGGGGGCGGCCCCGGCGGCGTGCCGTGGTGCCGTTCCCCGCGGGGGGCGTGCCGCCGTCCGCCGGCGGTCGCGTGGTGCCGTTCATCGCCGGGGCACCCGCACCGCCGCCGAGGCGAGGTGCTTGCGCGTGAACTCCAGGGCCTCGGCGAGATCGGCCTCGCGCTCGGCGCTGGACATCGCCCGCCGGGTGTTGACTTCGATCACGACGTGGCCGTCGAACCCGGTGAACGCGAGGCGCTCCAGCAGCTCGGCGCAGGGCTGCGTGCCGCGGCCGGGCACGAGGTGCTCGTCCTTGGCGGAGCCGCGGCCGTCGGCGAGGTGGATGTGCCCGAGGCGGTCGCCCATGCGGTCGATCATGTCCAGGGCGTCGGTGCGGGCCGTCGCCGTGTGGCTGAGGTCGATCGTGAAGTGCCGGTAGTCGTGCTGGGTGACGTCCCAGTCGGGGGCGTAGGCGAGCATCTCGCGGTCGCGGTAGCGCCACGGGTACATGTTCTCGACGGCGAACCGTACGTCCGTCTCGTTCGCCATCCGCCAGATCCCGTCGACGAAGTCCCGGGCGTACTGCCGCTGCCAGCGGAAGGGCGGGTGGACGACGACGGTGGAGGCGCCGAGCTTCTCCGCGGCCGACCGGGCCCGCTGGAGCTTGACCCAGGGGTCGGTGGACCAGACCCGCTGGGTGATCAGCAGACAGGGGGCGTGGACGGCCAGGATCGGGACGGCGTGGTAGTCCGACAGGCGGCGCAGCGCCTCGATGTCCTGACTGACCGGATCGGTCCACACCATGACCTCGACGCCGTCGTAGCCGAGGCGCGCGGCGATCTCGAAGGCCGTCGCCGTCGACTCCGGATACACGGAGGCCGTCGACAGGGCGACGCGCACGTCCTTTGCTTCAGCCACGTCCGTCACCATACGGCGTCGGGTGGGGCCCATGTTCGGTGCCTGTTCGCCGTTGTGAGGTTTGCCATGCGGGCGGCCGCGGGTTCCCGCGCGGCCCCCCGTGCCCCTCCCGGGACGCTACGCGGAGCCCATGTGGTCGAGACGCCGCAGGATCACGCCCTCGCGCAGCGCCCATGGACAGATCTCCAGGTTCTCCACCCCGAACAGGTCCATCGCGCCCTCGGCCACCAGGGCGCCGGCGAGGAGCTGGTTGGCCCTGCCCTCCGAGACACCGGGGAGTTCGGCGCGCTGGTCCGTGGTCATGCCGGCCAGGCGCGGGACCCAGGCCTCCAGGGACTCGCGCTTGAGCTCGCGCTGGACGTAGGGGCCCTCGGCGCTGCGGGCGGCGCCTGCGATGCGGGCCAGCTGCTTGAAGGTCTTGGAGGTGGCGACGACGTGGTCGGGAGTACCGGAGCGGCTGAACTCACCGACCGTGCGGGCGATCTCCGCGCGGACGTGGCGGCGCAGGGCGCGGACGTCGTCCGGGCTGGGCGGGTCCTCGGGCAGCCAGCCGGCGGTGAGCCGGCCGGCACCGAGCGGGAGGGAGACTGCGGTGTCCGGTTCCTCGTCCATGCCGTAGGCGATCTCCAGAGAGCCGCCGCCGATGTCCAGGACCAGCAGTTTTCCGGCGGACCAGCCGAACCAGCGGCGGACCGCGAGGAAGGTGAGCCGGGCCTCCTCCTCGCCACTGAGCACCTGGAGGCGCACGCCGGTCTCGGCCTCCACGCGCGCGAGGACGTCGTCGGCGTTCTCCGCCTCGCGCACGGCGGAGGTGGCGAACGGCAGCAGGTCCTCGACGCCCTTGTCCTCCGCGGCCTGGAGCGCGTCCCGCACGACGGCGATCAGCTTCTCTATGCCTGCCTCGCCGATGGCACCGCTGTCGTCGAGGAGTTGGGCGAGCCGAAGTTCGGCCTTGTGCGAATGCGCGGGCAACGGGCACGCGCCGGGGTGGGCGTCCACCACCAGCAGATGCACCGTGTTCGAACCCACGTCCAGGACACCGAGTCTCATATACGGAACGCTACTGCCAGAACGCCGCTGCTCGGTCCCCGGAGCGGGCTCCGGCCACTTACCCTGGACGGGTGCCAAAGACGAAAAAGGCGAACTCCGACAAAGCGGAAAAGGCGGACAAGGTCCGCAAGGGCGGCAAGTCCAAGGGGCCGAAGGTGAGCGACGAGAAGGGGCTCGACTTCGCACGCGCCTGGGTGGAGTTCCCTGATCCGGCGGACGACGAGCAGGTCTTCCGCTGCGATCTGACATGGCTGACCTCCCGCTGGAACTGCATCTTCGGCAGCGGCTGCCAGGGCATCCAGGCAGGCCGCGCGGACGACGGGTGCTGCTCGCTGGGCGCCCACTTCTCCGACGAGGACGACGAGAAGCGGGTGGCCGAGCACGTGGCGAGGCTCACCCCGGACATCTGGCAGCACCACGACGAGGGCGTACGCGGCGGCTGGATCTCCGAGGACGAGGAGGGGTCCCGGCAGACGCGTCCCTTCCAGGGGTCCTGCATCTTCCAGAACCGTCCCGGGTTCGCGGGCGGCATGGGCTGCTCGCTGCACATCCTCGCCCTGAAGGAGGGCCGGGAGCCGCTGGAGACCAAGCCGGACGTGTGCTGGCAGCTGCCGATCCGGCGGACGTACGACTGGATCGATCGGCCGGACGACACGCGCGTGCTGCAGGTCTCCATCGGGGAGTACGACCGCCGGGGCTGGGGCCCGGGCGGCCACGACCTGCACTGGTGGTGCACCTCGGCGACCTCGGCGCACGGCGCGGGCGATCCCGTGTACGTCTCCTACCGGGCCGAGCTGACCGAGCTGATGGGCAAGGCCGGCTACGACCGCCTCGTCGAGCTGTGCGAGCAGCGGCTGGCGTCGCAGCTGCCCTTGGTCGCACCGCACCCGGCCGACCCGGCGCCGTAACGGCGGAGCCGGCCCTCCCGCTCGGCCGGCCGCGCGGCTTGCCGCCCGGCCGTCC
The DNA here is from genome assembly GCF_025642175.1 of Streptomyces albidicamelliae. Lineage (NCBI taxonomy): Bacteria > Bacillati > Actinomycetota > Actinomycetes > Kitasatosporales > Streptomycetaceae > Streptomyces > Streptomyces albidicamelliae. Next base: position 3,905,215 of record NZ_CP106795.1, read on the forward strand.
CGGTCGGGCGGAGGGCGTTCCGGCGGCCCCGGCCGGCCCGTCGCGTCCACCACTGGCTGTCCACCGCTAGCCGTCCACCGCTAGCCGTCCGACGGGCTCGGCGGCTCACTGTCGCTCGGCGGGGGCGTCGGGGTCGGGGAGCCGGACGGCGGTGGGTCGCTGGGAGTCGTGGGCGGGGCGGACGGTGCGGGGGACTCGCTGGTGGGCGGGTCGGTGGGGGGCGTGCCGGACGGCGTCGGACCGGGGCTCGCGGACGACTGCGGGGGCGTGGGACGGCTCGGCGCGGTCCCGTAACCGTCGATCGTGACCACGGCACCGGCCGGGGAGATCGCCACCCGCGCGCGCCAGTGCCCGGAGGGCTCCCGCAGATGGTCCACGTACACCTTGATCGTCGCCGTCTCGCCGGGGGCGAGGGTCCCCGCGGACCGGCTGAAGTAGAGCCAGGCCGCCGAGGTGGCCGCGGACCAGCGCACCTTCCCGGAACCGGACGCGGTCAGAGTGATCAGAGTGGTGTCGCCGGCGTTCGCCGCGCTGACCGTGAGCCGCGCCGCGCCCTTGCCGTCGTCGGAGACGCTCACGACCTCCACGGAGACGTCCGGCTTGCCGTCCTTGCCGGCGCGGGCGCCGGGCTTCACGCGCGCGTTGCCCGCGTTCTCGTAGCCGCCTGCCGTGTCGCCGCCGAGGACGTCGGGGCCCTGCGCCTCCGGCGCGGTGGCGGACGGGCCCTCCTCGTCACCTACCGGGGCGCCCCGGTAGGCCGCCCAGAGGGCCAGCACGGGTGCAGCGACGACCGTGGCGACGACGGTCGTGGTGACGGCACGCGCGCGGATGCGGTCGCGGCGGGCCGCGCGGTCCTTGGGGTCCATCGGGAAGCCGCGCCGGTCGAAACGCGGCACGTCGGCACCGCGCGCGCGTGAGTGGTGCGCGAGGGCCATGTGCAGGGCGGCGCGGGGGGCCTCCAGGACGGGCAGCTCCGCCGGGGTGACCGTGGCACCGGGCCAGCGGCCGGGTACGGCGCGCTCGGCCGTGCGGCGACAGCGCGGGCAGTCGTCGACGTGCCGCACCAGCTCCCGGCGCAGCGCGGTGCTGAGGACGAGCCGGCTGTCCCCGGTGAGGTGGGCCACGCTCGGGCAGCCGCCGGTCTCGACGACGGCGAGGGCGGCCCGGGTGCGCTCCACCTCGCAGGCGGCCGTGGCGAGCAGTTCGCGCGCGGCCGCGGGTTCCATGCCGAGGACGGCGGCGACCTCGTGGGCGGCGAGACGATGGCGGACGGCGAGCTCCAGGGCCTCGCGCTGCTCCGGGGTGGTCCCCGCCGCCTCCGGCCAGGCCAGCAGCCCCAGTTCGCGGCGCCGCTGCTCCTGGACCTCCGCGGCGACGGGCGGTTCCGGCACCGTCTTCCCGGCCGGCGTCCGGCCCGCCGCGTGGGAGGCCTGACGTTTCTGCTTGGCCTCGGCCAGCTTGCGCAGGCACGCCCAGCGGGCCAGCGCGTACAGCCAGGCCCTGCGGTCTCCCGCGGCCTCCGGGACGCGGGTCCCGCGGCGTTCGGCCAGGGCGAGCACGTCACCGAGGGCGGCGGTGGCCGTGTCGTGGTCGCACAGCACCGACAGACAGTAGGTGAACAGACCGTCCAGGTACGGCTCGTAGCGCGCCGGCGGCCGCTGGGCCAGGGTGCGCGCGGCGGCGCGGTCGCGCGCCTCGCGGTGCGCCCGGTGCGCGCCGGTCGTGCGGGTCGTCGTCTGCGGACTGCTGCTCATCACCCGTGCGACCGTAGGCGGCGGCGGAGTGCCCCTTCTGGAACCTTGAGCACTTTTAATCCGTACGGGTGAAACGATCCCTCATAAGGGGACAGGAACCCTTTATTCCGCGGCCGGATCCCGGCGGACGGTGGCCGATACCCGACCACTCACACGCGGCCCCCGGTCCCGTTGTCAGTGCTCCCGGCTACGGTTTCCGCATGGCTGCCCGTACCAAGACCACCAAGGACCGCCCGTCCTACCGCTGCACCGAGTGCGGCTGGCAGACGGCCAAGTGGCTCGGCCGCTGTCCCGAGTGCCAGGCCTGGGGCACGGTCGAGGAGTACGGCGCGCCCGCGGTCCGCACGACGGCGCCGGGCCGGGTGACCAGCTCCGCGCTGCCCATCGGCCAGGTCGACGGCCGCCGGGCCACCGCCCGCTCCACCGGCGTGCCCGAGCTGGACCGGGTGCTCGGCGGCGGCCTCGTGCCCGGCGCGGTGGTGCTCCTCGCGGGCGAGCCCGGCGTCGGCAAGTCCACCCTCCTGCTGGACGTGGCCGCCAAGTCCGCGAGCGCCGAGCACCCCACCCTCTACGTCACCGGTGAGGAGTCCGCGAGCCAGGTGCGGCTGCGCGCCGACCGCATCGGCGCCCTCGACGACCACCTCTATCTGGCGGCCGAGACCGATCTGTCCGCCGTCCTCGGCCACTTGGACGAGGTGAAGCCGTCGCTGCTGATCCTCGACTCGGTGCAGACGGTGGCCTCCCCGGAGATCGAGGGCGCGCCCGGCGGCATGGCCCAGGTCCGGGAGGTCGCGGGCGCCCTCATCCGCGCCTCCAAGGAACGCGGCATGTCCACGCTCCTGGTGGGCCACGTCACCAAGGACGGCGCGATCGCCGGCCCCCGCCTGCTGGAGCACCTGGTCGATGTCGTCCTGCACTTCGAGGGCGACCGGCACGCCCGGCTGCGCCTGGTGCGCGGCGTGAAGAACCGCTACGGGGCGACGGACGAGGTCGGCTGCTTCGAGCTGCACGACGAGGGCATCACGGGTCTCGCCGACCCGAGCGGTCTCTTCCTCACCCGCCGCGCCGAACCGGTCCCCGGCACCTGCCTGACGGTCACCCTGGAGGGCCGCCGCCCGCTGGTGGCCGAGGTGCAGGCGCTGACCGTCGACTCACAGATCCCCTCCCCGCGCCGTACGACGTCGGGCCTGGAGACCTCCCGGGTGTCGATGATGCTCGCCGTGCTGGAGCAGCGCGGCCGGATCAGCGCGCTGGGCAAGCGCGACATCTACTCCGCGACGGTCGGCGGGGTGAAGCTGTCGGAGCCGGCCGCGGACCTCGCCGTCGCGCTCGCGCTCGCATCCGCCGCCAGCGACACCCCGCTGCCGAAGAACCTGGTGGCCATCGGCGAGGTGGGGCTCGCCGGGGAGGTCAGACGGGTCACGGGGGTGCAGCGCAGGCTCGCCGAGGCGCACCGGCTGGGCTTCACGCACGCGCTCGTACCGACCGATCCGGGCAAGGTGCCGGCCGGTATGAAGGTGCTGGAAGTCGCCGACATGGGAGAGGCGCTCCGGGTGCTGCCGCGCTCCCGTCGCCGAGAGGCCCCACGGGAGTCGGAGGAGCGCCGGTAGACTTTGCCCAGGTCTCGCCCGTCCGTACGAACAGAGTGCGCACGACGGCAGCGCCCAGAACCTGCGACCGGAGGAGTGCAGTGGCAGCCAATGACCGGGCAGCAGCTCCCGGAAAGTCCGGTGGGAGTGCCGGTTCCGATCGCCTGATGCGCGCCTCGCTGAGTGCCGTGGCTCCGGGTACGGCCCTGCGTGACGGCCTGGAGCGGGTGCTGCGCGGCAACACCGGCGGTCTCATCGTGCTCGGCTCGGACAAGACGGTCGAGGCGATGTGCACGGGCGGTTTCGTGCTGGACGTCGAGTTCGCCGCGACCCGGCTGCGGGAGCTGTGCAAGCTGGACGGCGGCATCGTGCTGTCCTCCGACCTGTCAAAGATCCTGCGCGCGGGCGTCCAGCTGGTGCCGGACCCGACGATCCCCACGGAGGAGACGGGCACGCGGCACCGCACGGCGGACCGGGTGAGCAAGCAGGTCGGTTTCCCGGTGGTGTCCGTCTCCCAGTCGATGCGGCTGATCGCCCTGTACGTGGACGGTCAGCGCCGGGTACTGGAGGACTCCGCGGCGATCCTGTCCCGCGCGAACCAGGCGCTCGCCACGCTGGAGCGGTACAAGCTCCGCCTGGACGAGGTCGCGGGCACGCTGTCGGCGCTGGAGATCGAGGACCTGGTGACGGTCCGGGACGTGTCGGCGGTCGCCCAGCGACTGGAGATGGTCCGGCGCATCGCCACCGAAATCGCCGAATACGTGGTCGAACTGGGCACGGACGGACGTCTCCTCGCACTGCAGCTGGAGGAGTTGATCGCGGGGGTGGAGCCCGACCGCGAGCTGGTCGTCCGGGACTACGTCCCCGAGCCGACGGCGAAGCGCTCCCGCACGGTCGACGAGGCGCTCGCCGAGCTGGACGCCCTGACCCACGCGGAGCTGCTCGAACTCGGCACGGTGGCGCGGGCGCTGGGCTACACCGGCTCGCCCGAGACGCTCGACTCCGCGGTGTCCCCGCGCGGCTTCCGGCTGCTGGCCAAGGTGCCGAGGCTGCCGGGCGCGATCATCGACCGCCTGGTGGAGCACTTCGGCGGTCTGCAGAAGCTGCTCGCCGCGAGCGTCGACGACCTGCAGACCGTGGACGGGGTGGGCGAGGCCCGGGCGCGGAGCGTGCGCGAGGGCCTGTCGCGGCTGGCGGAGTCGTCCATCCTCGAGCGGTACGTCTGAGGCCCGTCCGGGGCGCCCACCGGGCTCCGGGTACCTTGCCGCCCCCGCGGCCGCGGGGGCGTCGTGGCCTGTCGCACGGTTCCCCGCGCCCCTGCGGGGCGCCGCGGTGGCGGCTGGGGCCTGTCGTTTGGATCAGGCCGGCCTGGCCCACGGTGCCTTGTCGGCAAGATCCAAACGACAGGCCCTAGTCCGCGGACAGGACGAAGGACGCCTGGGTCTTGGTGAAGCCCGGCGCCTTGGCCTCCAGCAGGTAGGTGCCCGCCTTCGCCGAGCCCGCGGGGGGTGTCGCACAGTGGGCGGCGCTCGGCTTGCGGTCCCACGTCACGGTGTACGTGATGCTCTTGCCCGCGGTCACCCGGAACAGCAGGCTCCCGGCGCCCTTGGGGCAGTCGTCCGACGCCCAGTACGCGTCGTCCCCGTCCGCCGGGGTGATAGTCAACACCGCGTTCTTCGGGCCGAGATCGACCTTGCAGTCCTCGGGCGAGCTGTTCTTCGCGGTGAGTTCGAAGGTCGGCGTCTGGTCCGGCGAGTAGGAGTTGTGCAGGCTGCGCAGGCTCAACACCAGCGATCCGGCCGAGCAGTTGCGCAGCGAGGAGGACGCCGGGATGGCGTCGCCCGTGCCGACGTTCCCGGAACCGGAACCGGAGCCTGAACCGGAGCCGGACCCCGAGCCGTCGCCGGAACCCCCGGACCCGGCGGAACCTGCGGAGCCCGACGACCCGGCGTCCGTGCCACCGCCGCCGTCGCCACCGGTGCCGGACCCACTCCCGGCGGAGTCCCCGCCGCCCGACTCGTCGCGCCCGCCCGGGTGTTGGCTGATCGCGGACCCCGAGGGGGTGGGGCCCGGCGTGATGGTGTGCTGGGGATTCTTGCCGTCGGACCCGTCGGCTCCCTTCTTGCCGCCACCGCCGCCGAAGGTCACGATCCACGTGACCAGCAGCGCCAACAGGGCGACCACGGACAGCAGTACGGCCCTCCGACGCCAGTAGATGGTGGAGGGAAGCGGCCCGACCGGATTGCGCAGAGATCCCACGGCGCAAACTTTACGAGAGATCGTGACGCTTACCGGCGCCACCCGCCGCGCCCGCACCAACTTTTCCGGATCATCATCCCGGCAACTGCCGTCGGCGGCGGGCTTCTTCACCTTTCGCGACGTTCGGTCACCGCGCCGTCACACCCGGCACCCGCCGAGCCGTGGCAGGATCGGAAGGCCATGACTGAGAAGCTTCACGTCCCCGTGATCGCCTGGTTCGACGCCCACGCCCGCGACCTCCCCTGGCGCCGCCCGGAGGCGGGGCCGTGGGGTGTGATGGTCAGCGAGTTCATGCTCCAGCAGACCCCCGTCAGCCGGGTGCTGCCCGTCTACGAGCAGTGGCTGGCCCGCTGGCCCCGCCCCGCCGACCTCGCGAAGGAGGCCCCCGGCGAGGCGGTGCGCGCCTGGGGCCGGCTCGGCTATCCCCGCCGGGCCCTGCGGCTGCACGGAGCCGCGGTCGCCATAACGGAACGGCACGGCGGCGACGTACCGACGGACCACGCGCAGCTGCTGGCCCTGCCCGGCATCGGCGAGTACACGGCCGCCGCCGTCGCCTCGTTCGCCTACGGGCAGCGGCACCCGGTGCTGGACACCAATGTGCGCCGGGTCCTCGCCCGGGCGGTGACCGGGGTGCAGTACCCGCCGAACGCGACCACGGCGGCCGAACGGCGCCTGGCCCGGGAACTGCTCCCGGAGGAGGACGGGACCGCAGCCCGCTGGGCCGCCGCCTCCATGGAGCTGGGCGCGCTGGTGTGCACGGCGCGGAACGAGGGCTGCGCCCGGTGCCCGATCGCCGCGCAGTGCGCCTGGCGGCTCGCCGGCAAGCCCGAGCACGCCGGGCCGCCGCGCCGCGGGCAGACGTACGCGGGTACCGACCGGCAGGTGCGCGGCAAGCTGCTCGCCGTACTGCGGGAGGCGCACGCGCCGGTGCCGCAGGCGCTGCTGGACCGGGTGTGGCACGAGCCGGTGCAGCGCGCCCGCGCGCTCGACGGGCTTGTCACCGACGGTCTGGTGGAGCCGTTGGCGGGCGGTCTGTACCGGCTGCCGTCGACCTGACGGGCGGCCAAGTCACGGCCGAGAGGGGTTCGTTACGAAGCCCTCAGCCCGACAAAGCGCTACATAAAGGGACATACAGGTCACTCGCTTTACCCGTTTCCTCCTTCCGTTACACAACCGACGGACAGCCGATTGCTAGCCGAAGGCTGGTCCGCACAGCCCCGTGACAACCGCTCCGTAGCTTCTTCTCCGTGCCCGGCAGACCACGGGACACGGGGACTGAAGGACTCCGGACGCGATCCGGGGTGAACGGGGAACGGAGGCGGTTGATCATGGCGCAGGGCGAGGTGCTCGAATTCGAGGAGTACGTCCGCACCCGGCAGGACGCGCTGCTGCGCAGCGCCCGCCGACTGGTGCCGGACCCGGTCGACGCCCAGGACCTGCTCCAGACCGCGCTGGTGCGGACGTACGGCCGCTGGGACGGCATCGCCGACAAGCGGCTCGCCGACGCCTACCTGCGCCGGGTCATGATCAACACGCGGACCGAGTGGTGGCGTGCGCGCAAGCTGGAAGAGGTCCCGACCGAGCAGCTGCCGGACGCGTCCGTGGACGACTCCACCGAGCAGCACGCCGACCGGGCCCTGCTGATGGACATCATGAAGGTACTGGCACCGAAGCAGCGCAGTGTCGTGGTGCTGCGACACTGGGAGCAGATGTCCACGGAGGAGACGGCCGCCGCCCTCGGCATGTCGGCCGGTACGGTCAAGAGCACGCTGCACCGGGCGCTCGCCCGGCTCCGCGAGGAGCTGGAGGCCCGCGATCTGGACGCACGCGCGCTGGAGCGTGAGGAGCAGGAGCGTTGCGCGGCCTGACCGGGGCCGGGCCCGACCGGGCCCGAGGGAGTTCATTGGCGGTGATCGCGGCGGTGGCCTCGATCGCCGCCCTCGCCCTTTTCGTCGCCGCCTGCGGCGCCGGGGGGACGGGGCCCCGGGACGAGGGCCCGGCGCACGCGTCCGCGGTGGCGGGCGCCGTCGCCTCCCCCTCGCCGAGCCCGTCCAAGAAGTACCGGCGGGTGGACGCGGTCGACCTGATCAAGAAGGATCCGGCGGTGTCCGGGACGGTGAAGCGCGAGCTGAAGCCGTGCAGCGGAGACGACTACCCGGTGGACGTCACCTACGGCGACCTGACCGGCGGATCCGTCAACGACGTCCTGGTCAACGTGACGACCTGCGGTGACTACGTGGGCATCGCCGCGTACGTGTACCGCGAGGAGAACGGCACGTTCACGAACGTCTTCAAGAACGAGGAGTCGCCGGTCTACGCGGAGATCGACGGCGCCGACCTGACCGTGACCAAGCAGGTCTACGACACCGACAATCCGGTGTCGAACCCGTCGAGGGAGACCGTGATCACGTACGGCTGGCGGTCCGGACGCTTCGTCCAGACGCAGATCCACGAGACCGACTACAGCAAGACCGGCGCCGACTCCGGCGCGGCGGACGACTGACCCCCCACACGATCACGAGGACTGAGAGCACCGGGATGGCAGACCAGACCCACGTCCTGTTCGTCGAGGACGACGACGTCATCCGCGAGGCCACCCAACTCGCGCTGGAGCGGGACGGCTTCGCGGTCACCGCGATGCCCGACGGCCTGTCGGGACTGGAGGCGTTCCGGGCGGACCGTCCCGACATCGCGCTGCTGGACGTCATGGTGCCGGGCCTGGACGGCGTGAGCCTGTGCCGCCGCATCCGGGACGAGTCGACCGTGCCGGTGATCATGCTGTCCGCGCGCGCCGACTCCATCGACGTGGTCCTCGGCCTGGAGGCGGGTGCGGACGACTACGTGACCAAGCCGTTCGACGGTGCCGTGCTGGTCGCGCGGATCCGCGCGGTGCTGCGGCGCTTCGGGCACGCCGGCGGGGCCGCGCAGGCCGGGGAGTCCTCCGACCCGGTGAACGGCGGCACGCTCGCCTTCGGCGACCTGGAGGTCGACACCGACGGCATGGAGGTGCGCCGGGCCGGCCGGCCGGTGGCGCTGACCCCGACCGAGATGCGGCTGCTGCTGGAGTTCTCCTCCGCGCCCGGCTCCGTGCTCTCCCGCGACAAGCTGCTGGAGCGGGTGTGGGACTACGGCTGGGGCGGGGACACCCGGGTCGTCGACGTGCATGTGCAGCGGCTGCGGCAGAAGATCGGCCAGGACCGGATCGAGACGGTCCGCGGCTTCGGTTACAAGCTGAAGGCCTGAGCGGAGCGGCATGATGCGGGGGATCCTTCGGCACCCGGTCCGGCACATGGAGCGGGCCGGTCTGCGCACCGGACTCAGATGGAAGCTCAGCGCGGCGATCGCGCTGGTGGCCGGTCTGGTGGCGATCGTGCTGAGCCTGGTCGTGCACAACGCGGCCCGTGTCTCGATGCTGGACAACGCGCGCGAACTGGCCAACGAACGCCTGCTGCTGGCCCAGCGCAACTACGAGCTGAACCGGGGACCGACTTTCCCCTACATCAAGATCGACGACGCCGGACTGCCGGCCACCCTGCGCGAGAAGGTCGAAGAGGGCCGCCGGGCCAGTGACGTGGCCGAGCACGACGGGGTGCCGGACATCTGGGCGGCCGTACCCGTCAAGGGCGGTCATGTGCTGTCCGTGCACCTCCACATGCCGGACCGCAGCACCGACATGATGAAGGACCTGGACCAGGCCCTGGTGATCGGATCCGTGGCGGTCGTGCTGGGCGGCAGCGCGCTGGGCGTGCTGATCGGCGGTCAGCTCTCCCGGCGGCTGCGCAAGGCGGCGGCCGCCGCGAACCAGGTCGCCAAGGGCGAGGCCGAGGTCCGGGTGCGCAAGGCCATCGGCGGGGTCGTACGCGACGAGACGGACGATCTCGCGCGGGCGGTGGACGCCATGGCGGACGCGCTCCAGCAGCGGATCGAGGCCGAGCGGCGGGTCACGGCCGACATCGCGCACGAGCTGCGCACCCCGGTGACCGGTCTGCTGACCGCGGCCGAACTGCTCCCCCCGGGCCGGCCTACCGAGCTGGTCCTGGACCGCGCCAAGGCCATGCGGACCCTGGTCGAGGACGTCCTGGAGGTGGCCCGGCTGGACGGGGCCTCGGAAAGGGCGGAGTTGCAGGACCTCATGCTCGGCGAGTTCGTGGCCCGCCGGGTGGCGGCCAAGGACCCGGACATCGTCGTACGGGTGGTGCACGAGTCGGAGGTCACCACCGACCCGCGACGCCTGGAGCGGGTCCTGTTCAACCTGCTGGCCAACGCGGCCCGGCACGGCCGGCCGCCGATCGAGGTGACCGTGGAGGGCCGGGTCATCCGGGTTCGCGACCACGGCCCCGGCTTCCCCGAGGCACTGCTCGCCGAGGGCCCGAGCCGGTTCCGCACCGGCAGCATGGACCGCGCCGGCACCGGACACGGGCTCGGCCTGACCATCGCGGCCGGCCAGGCACGGGTGCTCGGCGCCCGCCTGACGTTCCGGAACGTACGGCCCGCCGGGGTCCCCGCGCACATCCCCGCGGAGGGCGCGGTGGCCGTGCTGTGGCTCCCGGAGCACGCCCCGACGAACACGGGCAGCTACCCGGTGATGCCGCCGTCGGGAGGCGGGTGACGCGACCGCCCGGGCACGACCCGGGGTACGCCACCCCGACGCGAGCGTCCCGGGCAACGCAGGCCCCGTTCCGGTCCGTCGCATCGTCGGCCACATAGGACCCCGTCCAGGTTAGCCACGTCCCCGGCCACATAGGACCCCGTCGAAGTCCGACGCGTCCTTGGCCGCATGAGACCCGGTCGTAGTCCGTCGCGACCTCGGCCCGGCGCACCCGGCGGACCCGCTCCGGCCCGCCGCGTCCCCAGCCGCATGAGACCCGGTCCAGCTCCGTAGCGTCCCCGCCCGACACACCCGACGGACCCGATCCCGGCCCGTCCCGTCCCGTCCCCAGCCACATAGGACCCGGTCCTGGTCCGTCGCGTGCTCGGCCACATGAGACCCGGTCCCGGCCCGTCGCACCCTCGGCCCCACGCACCCGATCCGGCCCGCCGCGTCCCCAGCCACATGAGACCCGGTCCGGGTCCGTCGCGACCCCGGCCCCGCGCACCGGCGGAGCCGATCCCGGTTCGTCACGTCACCGGCCACATCAGGCTCGATCCCGGTCCGTCACGTCCATGGCCCTGCTCACCCGGCGGATCCGATCCATGGCGTCGAAGGCCGGCCGGGACACCGGTGGCCGGGGTGGCGCCCGTCCGCACCGCATGGCGAAGGCCCCCGGGGCGGACACCAGCCGGGGGCCTTCGTCGGCGATCGTCGGACGCGCTCGATCACCGGGGGGTTGTTCAGACGGTCTCGATCACCGCGGCCGGGGCGACGTCCTCGCCGCCCTCGGCGGGAGCCGGCTTCTGCGGACCGCTGCGCAGCGGCACTTCCTTCACGAAGAACGCGGCGATCAGCACGGGGATCGCGACGGCCGCGCCCAGCACGAACGCCGAGTGCGTGCCCGCGGAGACCGCGTGCTGGTACGCCTCCCGCGCCACCGCCGGCAGCTTGGCGAGGCTCGCCGCGTCCAGCTGCGCCGACTGCTCGGTGATCTTCGAGCCCAGGGTGCCGGCCCGCTCGGACATGACGTCCTGGACCCGGTGGTTGAACAGCGCGCCCATGATGGCGACACCGAAGGAGGAGCCGAGCGTACGGACCAGGGTGGTGGACGAGGACGCGACGCCCATGTCCTTCATCTCCACGCTGTTCTGCGCCACCAGCATGGTGGTCTGCATCAGGCAGCCCATGCCGAGGCCCAGCACGGCCATGTAGACACCGGAGGTGAACCGGGTGGTGTCGGTGTCCATCAGCGAGAGCAGGTACAGACCGACGATCATCAGGGCGCCGCCGGCGATCGGGAAGATCTTGTAGCGGCCGCTGTTGGTGGTGACCCGGCCGGCGACCATCGACGTCACGAGCATCGCGCCGAGCATGGGCAGGAGCAGCAGACCCGAGTTGGTCGCGGAGGCGCCCTGCACCGCCTGCTGGTACAGCGGCAGGAACAGCGTGGCGCCGAACATCACGAAGCCGGTGATGAAGCCGATGACCGACATCAGGGTGAAGTTGCGGCTGCGGAACATGTGCAGGGGCACCACCGGTTCGGCGGCCCTGGTCTGCCAGAACACGAACCCGACCAGGCTGGCCACGCCGATGCCGGTCAGCTCCATGATCCGCGCGGAGGTCCACGCGTACTCGGTGCCGCCCCAGGTGGTGACCAGCACGATCGAGGTGATGCCGACGGTCAGCAGTGCCACGCCGAGGAAGTCGATGCGCGCCTTGGCCCGCTTCTTCGGCAGGTGCAGCACGGCGCTGACCAGGACGAGGGCGACCGCGCCGAGAGGCAGGTTGATGTAGAAGGACCAGCGCCAGCCCCAGTTGTCGGTGATGGTGCCGCCGACGAGGGGGCCGCCGATCATCGCCAGCGCCATGACGCCGGCCATCATGCCCGTGTACTTGCCGCGCTCGCGCGGCGGGATGAGGTCACCGATGATCGCCATGACGCCGACCATCAGGCCGCCCGCGCCGAGACCCTGCACGGCCCGGAAGCCGATGAGCTCGCCCATGTTCTGGGCCATGCCGCTCAGCGCGGAGCCGATCAGGAAGATCACGATCGAGCTGAGGAAGGCGCCCTTGCGCCCGTACATGTCGCCGACCTTGCCCCAGATCGGGGTCGAGGCCGCGGTGGCCAGGGTGTAACCGGTGACCACCCACGACAGGTGCTCCAGGCCGCCCAGCTCACCGACGATCGTGGGCATCGCCGTACCCACGATCATGTTGTCCAGCATCGCGAGCATCATCGCGATCATGAGCGCGAGCAGGACGACCCGCACGCTCCTGGGCTTTTTGCCCTCGACACTCTCCACCGTGTCAGCCATCTCTTCCCACTCCCCCTGCGGCGCGCACTTACTTGCCGCCCGGCTAGTTCACTACACTGGGAAGGTAGACCTGTAACTAGCCGGGCGTCAAGTAAGTTTTCCTGGGAGCGCGAGGAGTACGAGGATGGGCGGCACCATGGACGGCACCAAGCAGCAGCGCCGCGGAAACACCCGCCAGCGCATCCAGGACGTCGCACTCGAGCTCTTCGCCGAGCAGGGGTACGAGAAGACCTCCCTGCGCGAGATCGCCGAGCGCCTCGACGTCACGAAGGCGGCTCTGTACTACCACTTCAAGACCAAGGAAGAGATCATCGTCAGCCTCTTCGAGGACCTGACGAAGCCGATCCTCGACCTGATCGAATGGGGCAGACAGCAGCCGCACACGCTGGAGACCAAGCAGGAGATCGTCCGCCGCTACAGCCAGGCGCTCGCGGGAGCGGAACCGCTCTTCCGCTTCATGCAGGAGAACCAGGCGACGGTACGGGAACTGCGCATCGGCGACACCTTCAAGGACCGGATGCGCGGCCTGCGGGACATCCTGATCGACCCCGAGGCCGAACTCGTGGACCAGGTGCGGTCCATCAGCGCGATGTTCACGCTGCACGCCGGGATGTTCGTGATGCAGGACCTCGAAGGCGACTCCGAGAAGAAGCGCGAGGCCGTTCTCGAAGTCGCCCTGGACCTCGTCACGCAGGCGCACGAGCGCGCCCACGGCAAGGGTTAGATCAGACCTTCACGCCCTGGGCGCGCAGGAAGGAGACCGGGTCGACGGCCGAGCCGTAGTTCGGGGTCTTGCGGATCTCGAAGTGCAGGTGCGGCCCGGTCGAGTTGCCGGTGGAGCCGGACAGGGCGATGTGCTGGCCGGTCTTCACGATCTGGCCGACCTTGACGTCGATGCGCGACAGGTGGGCGTACTGCGAGAACGTGCCGTTGCCGTGCTTGATCACGACGGCGTTGCCGTACGCGGGACCGTCACCGGCGCCGTTGGGGCCGGCCTTGACGACGGTGCCGCCGTGCGCGGCGATGACCTCGGTGCCGGTCGGAACCGCGAAGTCCTGGCCGCTGTGCTTGGCGACCCAGTGGCTGCCCGCCTGCATGAAGCTGGCCGAGAGCGTGTACTTCTTCACCGGGTCCACCCAGGCGGCGGACGGCGCGGCGGCGCTCGCGACCCCGGCCCCCAGGACGGCCGTGGCGCCGATGCCGGCAGCCACGACGGCCACGCGGTTGCGGAGCGAGGACGTACGGGAAGAACGGGACGTGACGCGCTGGAACATACGAAACCTCGTGGGCTCGGGGACGGAACGGCCATCCGGCGTACTGACTTTCGCCGGTGGGGCCATTCATTGGTAACCCGACTTCCCATCCCGCCACAAAGGCCTGTTCTACGGCAGTCTGTAGTAGATGTCGGCTAATTCGCCCACTTCTTGACATACCCGACACGTTCCGCCACCCGGGTGAACAGGCTGTTTCCCCTCCGACCTCTTTATCCTGTCCGTTTTGCCCGATTATGTATGACACTATCCGGCTTAGTACGGGGCATTTGTCCTGTGCGCCATGTCACCGGCCAGCCGGGCGCAGAGGCGGGGAATGTGACCTGGACCTCTCCGTGTCCGGCCGGAGAATGTGACCTGGGCCTCGCGAATGCATCCGGGCAAACGTGACCCAGGTCGCGTAAATGCGTGGGAAAGGTGACCCAGGTCTCCGCGATTCGCCCGGAGAAAAGTGCCGCAGACCCCTAGGCGCCTACCCATCGGTAACCCTACGGTTCCTCTCGCGCCATCCTCACCTCAGATCATGCCCCTGACATTCAGGCACGTGTACGGACGTGAGAGGACCCCCACCGATGACCAGACGCCCCCGGGCGCGCCGCATATCCGTGACCACCGTCTCCGTGGCCGCCCTGGCCGCGATGGCCGCCCCGGCCGAGGCAGCGACCACGAGCAGCACCGCCGGCGCTGCCGCGAAGGTCGACTACGCGACCTGGCAGCAGGACTGCCAGACCGTCATGAGCGACGCCCTGCCCTATCTGAAGCAGCGCATCGCCGCCGCGAAGCCCGGCGAGAAGCAGGCGATCGTCTTCGACATCGACAACACCACGCTGGAGACCGACTTCGGCTTCAGCTTCCCGCAGCCGGCCAACAAGCCGGTGCTGAACGTCGCCCGCTACGCCCAGGAGCACGGCGTCAAGCTGTTCTTCGTGACCGCCCGGCCGGGCATCGTCTACTGGCCCACCGAGTACAACCTCGAACACGACGGCTACGACGTCTCCGGGCTCTACGTGCGCGGTCTCCTCGACCTCTTCAAGGACGTCGCCTCCTACAAGACCGCCCAGCGCGTCGGCATCGAGAACCAGGGCTACACGATCATCGCGAACATCGGCAACAGCGCCACCGACCTCTCGGGCGGCCACGCCGAGAAGACGTACAAACTGCCCGACTACAACGGCCAGTTGTCGTAGAGCCACACATCTGAGGCAGCCGCAGGGCGGCGTATCACCCGGGCATGCGAAAGGGGCCGGTGCGAGAGCACCGGCCCCTTGGGGCATCGCCCGGACGCCTAGGCGTCCTTGCTCAGGTTCGGACCGGCACCGCCGGCCGCCTGCTCGATCGGCGGGACGTCGGGCAGCGCCGACTTCTCCTCACCGCGGAACGTGAAGGTCCGGGCGTCGCCCTCGCCCTCGGTGTCCACGACCACGATGTGACCGGGACGCAGCTCGCCGAAGAGGATCTTCTCGGAGAGCGTGTCCTCGACCTCGCGCTGGATCGTGCGGCGCAGCGGACGCGCGCCCAGCACCGGGTCGTAGCCCTTCTTGGCCAGCAGCTCCTTGGCGGACTGGGAGAGCTCGATGCCCATGTCCCGGTCCTTCAGGCGCTCGTCCACCTTGCTGATCATCAGGTCGACGATCCGCAGGATGTCCTCCTGCGTCAGCTGCGGGAAGACGACCACGTCGTCGACGCGGTTGAGGAACTCGGGGCGGAAGTGCTGCTTGAGCTCGTCCGACACCTTGTTCTTCATGCGCTCGTAGTTGGTCTTCGTGTCACCCGCGGCGGCGAAGCCGAGGTTGAAGCCCTTGGAGATGTCCCGGGTGCCGAGGTTGGTCGTCATGATGATGACCGTGTTCTTGAAGTCCACGACCCGGCCCTGGGAGTCGGTCAGGCGACCGTCCTCCAGGATCTGCAGCAGCGAGTTGAAGATGTCCGGGTGGGCCTTCTCGACCTCGTCGAAGAGGACGACGGAGAACGGCTTGCGGCGGACCTTCTCGGTCAGCTGGCCGCCCTCTTCGTAGCCCACGTATCCGGGGGGCGAACCGAAGAGACGCGACACCGTGTGCTTCTCGCTGAACTCCGACATGTCGAGGGAGATCAGCGCGTCCTCGTCACCGAAGAGGAACTCGGCGAGCGCCTTGGACAGCTCGGTCTTACCGACACCGGACGGGCCGGCGAAGATGAACGAGCCACCGGGACGCTTCGGGTCCTTCAGACCGGCACGCGTACGGCGGATCGCCTTCGACAGCGCCTTGACGGCGTCGACCTGGCCGATGACCCGCTTGTGGAGCTCGTCCTCCATGCGCAGCAGGCGGGAGGACTCCTCCTCGGTCAGCTTGAAGACCGGGATGCCCGTGGCCGTGGCGAGGACCTCGGCGATCAGCTCGCCGTCGACCTCGGCGACGACGTCCATGTCGCCGGCCTTCCACTCCTTCTCCCGCTTGGCCTTGGCGGCCAGGAGCTGCTTCTCCTTGTCGCGCAGGGAGGCGGCCTTCTCGAAGTCCTGCGAGTCGATCGCGGACTCCTTGTCCCGGCGGACGGCGGCGATCTTCTCGTCGAACTCGCGCAGGTCCGGCGGCGCGGTCATCCGGCGGATGCGCATCCGGGAACCGGCCTCGTCGATCAGGTCGATCGCCTTGTCCGGCAGGAAGCGGTCCGAGATGTACCGGTCGGCCAGGGTGGCGGCCTGGACCAGCGCCTCGTCCGTGATGGAGACGCGGTGGTGCGCCTCGTACCGGTCGCGCAGACCCTTGAGGATCTCGATCGTGTGCGGCAGGGACGGCTCGGCGACCTGGATGGGCTGGAAGCGGCGCTCGAGGGCCGCGTCCTTCTCCAGGTGCTTGCGGTACTCGTCCAGCGTGGTCGCACCGATGGTCTGCAGCTCACCGCGGGCCAGCATCGGCTTCAGGATGGAGGCCGCGTCGATGGCGCCCTCGGCGGCGCCCGCACCGACCAGCGTGTGCAGCTCGTCGATGAACAGGATGATGTCGCCGCGGGTGCGGATCTCCTTGAGGACCTTCTTCAGGCGCTCCTCGAAGTCACCGCGGTAGCGGGAGCCGGCGACCAGGGCGCCAAGGTCCAGCGTGTAGAGGTGCTTGTCCTTGAGCGTCTCGGGCACCTCGCCCTTGACGATGGCCTGGGCGAGGCCCTCGACGACGGCGGTCTTGCCGACGCCGGGCTCACCGATCAGCACCGGGTTGTTCTTGGTACGGCGGGACAGCACCTGCATGACCCGCTCGATCTCCTTCTCGCGCCCGATGACCGGGTCGAGCTTGGACTCACGAGCGGCCTGGGTGAGGTTCCGGCCGAACTGGTCCAGGACGAGGGAGGTCGAGGGGGTGCCCTCGGCCGGGCCGCCGGCGGTGGCCGTCTCCTTGCCCTGGTAACCGGAGAGCAGCTGGATGACCTGCTGCCGCACCCGGTTGAGGTCTGCGCCGAGCTTGACCAGGACCTGGGCGGCGACGCCCTCGCCCTCACGGATCAGGCCGAGCAGGATGTGCTCCGTGCCGATGTAGTTGTGGCCCAGCTGAAGAGCCTCGCGGAGCGACAGCTCCAGGACCTTCTTGGCACGGGGGGTGAAGGGGATGTGCCCGGACGGGGCCTGCTGGCCCTGGCCGATGATCTCCTCCACCTGCTGGCGGACCGCCTCAAGCGAAATGCCGAGGCTCTCCAGGGCCTTAGCGGCGACACCTTCGCCCTCGTGGATGAGACCCAGGAGGATGTGCTCGGTGCCGATGTAGTTGTGGTTGAGCATCCGGGCTTCTTCCTGAGCCAGGACGACAACCCGCCGCGCGCGGTCGGTGAACCTCTCGAACATCGTTAATCGCTCCTCAGAGCGGTCAGGCAGTGGGGGGAACTTCCCCTCCCTGTCCTTCCGCAGCTTAGTCCCGCAAGCGGGGACCGCTCATTCCAACTGCCGACACCGTCGATGGCCTCCTGACCCCGAACGCCGACATCTGCTCCAACCCGATGGTGCGAGACGATGTTCCCGCAGGCCAGGCAGTTACCCCAGTCGCCAGTACGCCGATGGCGAACGTGAGACGCCCCGGCCTGCGTGTCGCCCCCTCCCACTAGGCATGTCTTACCCGCTGGGACGGACACTCCATGCCGCGCGCACCGGTTCGCTCCGCTATGGGCGAACAACCTTGCGCCTCCCCCGTGCCCCACGCGCCCCCTCGGTCGGCACTCCTCGCGCCCGGAAGGGCACTCAGCGTAACCCGGGGCCCCTTTCCGAGGTTGCATGGGGCATGGCTGGCTCGGCCCGCACGATCCATACGCTCCCCTTTCCCCGGCGGCCCCTCGACGCGGGGCCGGAACCGGTCCCGGCCCGGGTGTCCGAGCCGGCCGATCCGGACACCCGGGCCCGGCTCTGGTACGAGAACGATCTGGGGTGGCCGACAGTGCCCGGGCGGCCGCTGCGGCTGCGCACGGGGGTGCGGTTCGACGTGCTGGACGTTCCGGCCGAGGCGGGCGCGGGCGCGCTCCGGCATCTCGCTCCGGACTCACCGGTGGCCCTGTGGGGGGACCGGATGCGGCTGCTGGTGGCCGCGGGCAGCTCCGAGGAACTGCCGGGACTGCTGGACTGGCTGGAGTGGAGCGCCGTAGCTCTCGACCTGCGGGCCCTGGGGGCGGGCGGCTCGATGGCCGCCCCTCTGGCGCCGACCGCGCTCATGACCGCCCAGCGGGGTGGTTCCGTGCAGGGGGCCGCCGTGTGGCTGCGGCCCCCCAAGCCGGGGTGCGGGGTCGAGGCCCCGCTGCCGGCTCTGTCGGCCGTGGGGCGCGAGGGGAGCGCCCCCGATCTCGTACGACTGGTGGACACGGTGGCAGCGCGATGTCACCGGATCCGGCTGCGGCGCGCGTGCGCCGTACCGCCCGCTCGCCGGCGAGGCCGGCCCTAGGCGTTCCCACGGGTCCCGCGGAATCAGCCGTTGGCCTTCTCGTAGGCCTCGCGGATCGACGCGGGAACACGGCCCCGGTCGTTGACCTCGAAACCGTTCTCCTTGGCCCAGGCGCGGATCGCCGCGGTGTCCTGGTTGCCACCGGAAGCGGCACGGGCCTTTCCACGGCCTCCGGAAGCACGGCCACCGGTACGCCGGCCACCCTTCACATACGGGTCGAGAAGGCCGCGCAGCTTGTCCGCATTGGCGGTCGTGAGGTCGATCTCGTAGGTCTTGCCGTCCAGCGCGAACGTCACGGTCTCGTCCGCCTCGCCGCCGTCGAGGTCGTCGACAAGAAGGACCTGAACCTTCTGTGCCACCGGATTTCCTTTCATCGATAACGTTCAGGGTCAGGGGGTTGTGCAGCGTCCGCCGTTTCGCCACCCCTGTTATATGCAGTACTGCAGTACGTCGGAAAGCAAACCGCTTTTGCCGGAAAAACACAAACCCCTGGGAGAGGACCGGCGGACTGCCGACGTCCGGAAACATGCGCGTTTCGGACATAGGCCACCGGGGCAATGACGATCACAGATGCAGAAGCATCCGGCTGTTGCCCAAGGTGTTCGGTTTCACTCGTTCGAGACCGAGGAACTCCGCGACGCCCTCGTCATAGGAACGCAACAGCTCGGCGTACACGTCGGTGTCGACCGGTGTCTCGCCGATCTCGACGAAGCCGTGCTTCCCGAAGAAGTCGACTTCGAAGGTCAGGCAGAAAACCCGGCGAACGCCGAGCCAGCGTGCGGTCTCGAGCAACTTCTGCAGCACGCGGTGGCCGACGCCGGCGCCCTTGAGCCCTGGCTTCACGGCCAGAGTGCGGACTTCCGCCAGGTCCTCCCACATGACGTGCAGGGCTCCGCAGCCGACCACCTCGGCGTTGTCGTCGCGTTCCGCGACCCAGAACTCCTGGATGTCCTCGTAAAGGGTGACCGTGGCTTTGTCGAGCAGGATGCGGCCGCGGACGTAGGCGTCGAGGAGGTCGCGTACGGCCGGGACATCGCTGGTCCTGGCCCGCCGGACGGTGATGGCATTTGCGGAGACTTCGGGACGCTCTGCGGACATGAGCGGACGCTATCGCCCGGTGCCGTCCTCGGCCGAGCCGGGGTTCTCCTCTTGCCGGACTTCGGGCGCTTCCTGGGTTTCTTCCGGTCCCTGGACGATCCGTACGGCGTCCCGGAGGGCCTGGCGCTGTTCCTCGCTCATCATCCCGAAGAAGGCGACGAGAGCGGCCGCCGGGTTGTCGCTCTGCGACCACGCGTCGTTCATCAGGGCGGCGGCGTACGCGGCCCGTGTGGAGACGGCCTCATATCGATAGGCCCGTCCTTCGGCCTCGCGGCGCACCCAGCCCTTCTGATGGAGATTGTCCAAAACGGTCATGACGGTGGTGTACGCGATGGACCGTTCCTGCTGGAGGTCTTCAAGGACTTCTCGAACGGTCACCGGGCGGTTCCACTTCCACACCCGCGTCATGACCGCGTCTTCGAGTTCTCCCAATGGGCGAGGCACGCTCAGAACAATAGTGGGAGATCCGGGCAATGGCGTGCCGGACGTGCACCAATCCGGCGAATGCGAACAAAAAGGGCGCACGACTCGAAGGGTGCCGGAGGTGCCGAGGGCACGGCGGCACGGAGTCGTACGCCGGTGAGGGGCGCCCGCGGGCGCCGCGGGCTCAGGCCCCGCCGCTGCCCGCGGGTGTCTGGCGCGCACCCTCCGCGCGCGCGAGCGCGGCGTCGACGGCGGCGTCCTCCTTGGCCTTGGCGGCCCCGCCCTGGGTCTTCACGATCACCCTGACCACACCGATGAAGAAGGCGGCCATGACGATGGGGGGCACGAGCGCGGAGACGTAGTCCATGCGACCAGGGTAGCCACGCGGGGCGGCACGAAAGGGGCGGGGTACGCCGAACCACCCCTCGGCGCGCCCCGGCCGCCGGGGCAGGTGGCCGGTGGCCGGGACCGCAGGGGGTCAGCCGGCTGCCAGGTGGTCGGTGGCGGTCGCGCCCGACGGGGGTTCGGCTTGCGGCGCGGGAAGACCTCGCCCGGGGTCGGGATGGGGCGCTTCGGGGCGGCCGGTTCCCCGGCGGGCCGCTCCCGGGGGGCAGGGGCCGGCTTGGGCGCGGGCTTCGGTTCCTGAGGGGGCTCCGCGGGCCGTTCCTCGCCCTGCCGGACGACGGAGACCCCAGGGGCCCCGCACTCTCCTCCACCGCCCGCGAGGGCCAGCAGACGGGTGCGTGCGGCCGGTACGGCCGGTGCGGGGACCTTGCGCGGGCCCTGGGCGAACCTGGCCCGTACGTCCCGCTCGGCCAGCGCGCGGCAGCGGTCCAGCAGGGCGGCCGCCGCGGGATTCCCGCGCAGCGCCCGCAGCGCGGCGAGGTCGTCCGGTGTCGGCCGGTGCCCGGTGCCCAGCACCTCCTCCAGGAGGGCGAGATAGCCGGAGACCGCGCCCGGCAGGGCGGCGCGGTACCGGTCGAGGTCGGCCACCAGGAAGGCGCGCAGTCTGACGCCCTCGCGCGTCGCCTCGTCGAGGGACTCGGCGAGTCGGAAGCAGTCCTGGACGTCCTCGGCGGACGCCTGGCCGGGGTGAAGGGCGAGGGCGAGGGCGCGGCGGAGCACACGCAGCTCCTCCACGCCGAACGCCATGCCGCCGCGGGATCCGTATGGCGTGGGCATGCGGCGACGCTATCGCTAATCGGACAAAAGTTACGGATCGGGATGTTGTGTCGAGGCGTGTCGCCCGCGCTTTCCCTCGGCCGGGGCCACCCGGCGCACCGGCGCCCCCGAGGGGGCGCCGGTCACGTCACAGCCGCGAGACGTTCCGCTCGTACACCAGGCGCAGGCCGATCAGCGTCAGCCAGGGCTGGTGCTCGTCGATCACGGAGGACTCGCCCAGCACCATCGGCGCAAGACCGCCCGTGGCGATCACGGTGACGTCGTCCGGGTCGTCGGCCAGCTCGCGCGCCATCCGGCTGACGACCCCGTCGACCTGTCCGGCGAACCCGTACACGATGCCCGCCTGCATGGCCTCGACGGTGTTCTTGCCGATCACGCTGCGCGGCCGGGCCACCTCGATCTTCCGCAGCTGCGCGCCCTTGACGCCGAGCGCCTCCACGGAGATCTCGATGCCGGGCGCGATGACGCCGCCGACGTACTCCCCGCGCGCGGAGACCGCGTCGAACGTGGTCGCCGTACCGAAGTCGACGACGATCGCCGGGCCGCCGTACAGCTCGACGGCCGCGACCGCGTTGATGATCCGGTCGGCGCCGACCTCCTTGGGGTTGTCGGTGAGGATCGGCACGCCCGTCTTCACCCCCGGCTCCACGAGGACGGCGGGCACGTCGCCGTAGTAGCGCCGGGTGACCTCGCGCAACTCGTGCAGCACCGACGGGACGGTCGCGCAGATCGCGATGCCGTCGATGCCGTCGCCCAGCTCGTCGCCGAGCAGCGGGTGCATGCCCATGAGGCCCTGGAGGAGGACCGCCAGTTCGTCGGCGGTGCGACGGGCGTCCGTGGAGATGCGCCAGTGCTCGACGATGTCCTCGCCGTCGAACAGACCGAGGACGGTGTGGGTGTTGCCGACGTCGATCGTGAGCAGCATGGCCGTTACTCCGCCTCGCGCAGGTCCAGGCCGATGTCCAGGATCGGCGAGGAGTGGGTGAGGGCGCCTACGGCCAGGAAGTCCACACCGGTGTCGGCGTACGCGCGCGCGGTGGCGAGCGTGAGCCGTCCGGACGCCTCCAGCAGTGCCCGGCCGTCGACGATGCCGACGGCCTCCGCGCACTCGACGGGCGTGAAGTTGTCGAGCAGGATCAGGTCGGCGCCGGCCTCCACGACCTCGCGCAGCTGGTGCAGGGTGTCGACCTCGACCTCGATCGGGACCTCGGGGAAGGCCTCCCGTACGGCCTTGAAGGCCTGCGCGACGCCGCCGGCCGCGACCACGTGGTTGTCCTTCACCAGCGCGGCGTCGGAGAGCGACATGCGGTGGTTGACGCCGCCGCCGCAGCGCACCGCGAACTTCTCCAGCGAGCGCAGGCCGGGCGTCGTCTTCCGGGTGTCCCGCACCCGCGTCCCGGTGCCCTCCAGCGCGTCCGCCCACGCGCGCGTGGCGGTCGCGATGCCGGACAGGCGGCACAGGAGGTTCAGGGCGCTGCGCTCGGCGGTGAGCAGGTCGCGCGTCCGCGTGGTGACCGACAGCAGCTTCTGCCCGGCCTCGATCCGGTCGCCGTCCTCGACGTGCCGCTCGACCTCGAACTCGTCCGTGCACACCACGGAGAGCACGGCCTCGGCGACCCGCAGGCCGGCCACGACGCCCGCCTCGCGCGCGGTGAAGTCGGCGGTGGCCACCGCGTCCTCGGGGATGGTCGACACGGTCGTCACGTCGACGCCGCCGGCCAGGTCCTCCTGGATGGCGACGTTGGCGACGTCCTCGACCTCGATCGGGTCGAGTCCGGCAGCGGCCAGCAGCTCGGCGAGCGCGGGGTCGAGCCCGCACTCCAGGTACTCCTCGTCACCCTCCGCCCCGCAGGCGCAGCCGTCGCCGCAGCCGCCGGTCGGGGCGAGGGGAAGGTCGTCGGTGCTCACGTCTGTCACTGCTCCTGGGGGCGCTGGTCGGTCCGGGTAGGGGGGAAGTCTGCGGTGTCGGTGGTGCCTACGGCCAACGAGCGGTCCGGGTTGAGCCGTACGACGATGTGGCGGCGCCAGCGGGTGTCGTCGCGCCCGGCGCGGTCCTCGCGCCAGTGGCAGCCGCGGGTCTCCTCGCGCAGCCGGGCGGCGGCGACCAGGACCCGGCCCACGCACAGGAGGTTGGTGGCCTCCCAGGTGTCGACTCCGGGCTCGGCGGTCTTGCCGTTCTCGTCGAGCGCGTCGCGGGCCTCGCTGTGCAGCCGCTGGAGCTGGTCCGCGGCCCTTGCCAGTGACTCCTCGGAGCGCAGCACGCCGGCGCCCTCGGTCATGATCCGCTGGATGGCGAACCGGGCCTCGGGGGCGAGCAGCGGGTGCGCGGGCCGCTCCGGGTCCGGTACGGGCTCCGGCACGCGCGCGTGGAGGCCGTTCCCCGCGTGGGAGGCGGCGATGTCCGCGGCGATGCGCTCGGCGTAGACGAGCCCTTCGAGGAGCGAGTTGGAGGCGAGCCGGTTCGCCCCGTGCACGCCGGTGCACGCGACCTCCCCGCACGCGTACAGCCCGGGGACGGTCGTACGGCCCCGCGCGTCGGTGCGCACGCCTCCGGAGGCGTAGTGGGCGGCCGGGGCGATCGGGATGGGCTCGGTGACCGGGTCGATGCCGTTGGCGCGGCAGGCGGCCAGGATGGTCGGGAAGCGGTGCTCCCACATGTCGGCGCCGAAGTGCCGGGCGTCGAGGAACATGTGCTCGGCGTCCTGCTCCTGCATGCGCCGCATGATGCCCTTGGCGACGATGTCCCGGGGCGCCAGCTCGGCCAGCTCGTGCTGTCCGGTCATGAAGCGCACCCCGTCGCCGTCGACCAGGTGGGCGCCCTCGCCGCGCACCGCCTCGGAGACCAGCGGCTGCTGTCCCTCGGCGTCCGTGCCGAGGAACAGCACGGTCGGGTGGAACTGCACGAACTCCAGGTCGCTGACCTCCGCGCCGGCGCGCAGCGCCAGCGCCACGCCGTCGCCGGTCGACACGGACGGGTTGGTGGTGGCGGAGAACACCTGGCCCATGCCGCCGGTGGCGAGAACCACCGCGGGGGCGTGCACGGCGCCCACGCCGTCGTGCTGGCCCTCGCCCATCACGTGCAGCGTGACACCGGCCGTGCGGCCCTCGGCGTCGGTGAGGAGGTCGAGCACGAGCGCGTTCTCGACGGTGCGCAGTCCCCGCGCGCGTACGGCCTCGACGAGCGCGCGGGAGATCTCGGCGCCGGTCGCGTCGCCGCCCGCGTGCGCGATCCGGCGGCGGTGGTGGCCGCCCTCACGGGTGAGTTCGAGCCGGCCCTCGGAGGACTCGTCGAAGTGGGCGCCGGTGTCGATGAGCCGCCGTACCGCGTCGGGGCCCTCGGTGACGAGGATCCGCACGGCCTCCTCGTCGCACAGGCCCGCACCCGCCACGAGGGTGTCCTCCAGGTGCTGTTCGGGGGTGTCGCCCTCGCCGAGGGCGGCGGCGATGCCGCCCTGCGCCCAGCGTGTGGAGCCGTCGTCCAGGCGGGCCTTGGTCACCACGACCGTGGTGAGTCCGGCGGCCTCGCAGCGCAGCGCCGCGGTCAGGCCGGCCACCCCGGAGCCGACGACGACCACGTCCGCGGAGATGGCCCACCCGGGTGCGGGCGCGTGCAGTCGTATGCCTGTGCTGGTCACGAGGCGGCTCCGAGGGATCCGAAGGTGAGGGGGAGGTTGTCGATCAGCCGGGTCGAGCCGACCCGGGCGGCGACGGCGAGCACGGCCTCGCCGGTGAAGCCGTCGTCGATGTCGGTGAAGTCGGAGGGGTCGACCAGGGCGAGGTAGTCCAGCTTGAGCGGCGGGTCGAAGCGCACGGCCTCGTCCAGGACCTGGCGGGCGGCGGCGCGGACGGCCGCCGGGCCGCCGGGCGCGGCGGTGGCCACCGCGTGCGCGTCGGCGGCCGCCCGGGACTCCCCTATGGCGCTGAGCGCCTCGGCACGCGCGTGCGTGGAGGGCACTTCCCTGGCACGCGCGCGCAGGGCCTCCTGGGCGGCGTGCCGGTCGCGGCCCGCGAAGAGCGCGCGGGACAGCGCGAGCGCGGTGAGGCGCTCGTCGGGCGAGAGGTAGCGGTTGCGGCTGGACAGGGCGAGCCCGTCCTCCTCGCGCACGGTGGGCACGCCGAGGATCTCCACGCCGAAGTTCAGGTCCCGCGCCATGCGCCGGATCAGGGCCAGCTGCTGGGCGTCCTTCTGCCCGTAGAGGGCGACGTCGGGGCGGGTGAGGTGCAGCAGCTTGGCGACGACGGTGAGCACGCCGTCGAAGTGGCCGGGCCGCGAGGCGCCCTCCAGACGTTCGCCCATGGGGCCGGCGGAGACGCGCACCTGGGGTTCGCCGCCCGGGTAGACCTCGTCCACGGACGGCGCGAACACGGCGTCGGCGCCCGCCTGCTCGGCGAGCTTCAGGTCGGCGTCGAGGGTGCGCGGGTAGCGGTCCAGGTCCTCGCCCGCGCCGAACTGCAGCGGATTGACGAACACCGTGACGACGACCTCGCCGTCCGGCCCGGCGATCTCCCGCGCGGTGCGGATCAGGGTGGCGTGGCCCTCGTGGAGGGCGCCCATGGTCATCACGACGGCCCGGCGCCCGCGGCGCACGCGCGCGTGCAGTTCGTCGGCGGTGCTGAGCAGGACGGTGGTCATCGGTCGTTCCCCTCGGTGCCGTCGGTGCCGTCGGTGCCGTTCGTGCCGCTGGGGCCGTTCGTGCCGCCGCCGTGGGCGAGCACCCCGAGCAGGTCCTCGGCGAGCTCCGGCTTCAGCAGCCCGTGCGCGAGCGCGCGGTCGGCGGTCGCGCGGGCCATCGCCAGATAGCCCGCCACGGCCTGCGGGGCGTGTTTGCGCAGCTCCGTGACGTGCGCGGCGACCGTGCCGGCGTCCCCGCGCGCGACCGGCCCGGTGAGAGCCGCGTCCCCCGAGCGCAGGGCGTTGTCCAGGGCGGCGCCGAGCAGCGGGCCGAGCATCCGGTCGGGTGCCTCCACCCCGGCCGTGCGCAGCAGCTCCATGGACTGGGCGACCAGGGTGATCAGGTGGTTGGCGCCGAGGGCGAGGGCCGCGTGGTACAGCGGGCGGTTCTCCTCGCTGATCCACTCCGGTTCGCCGCCCATCTCGATGACCAGGGCCTCGGCGGCCAGGCGCAGTTCCTCGGGCGCGGTGACGCCGAAGGAGCAGCCGGCCAGGCGCTGCACGTCGACGGGGGTGCCGGTGAAGGTCATAGCCGGGTGCAGGGCCAGCGGCAGCGCGCCCGCGCGCAGGGCGGGGTCGAGGACCCGCGCGCCGTACCGGCCGGAGGTGTGCACCAGCAGCTGTCCCGGCCGTACGGCGCCGGTGTCGGCGAGCCCGGCGACCAGGCCGGGCAGGGCGTCGTCGGGGACGGTGAGCAGTACCAGGTCGGCGCGTACGAGCACCTCGGCGGGCGGCACCAGGGGCACGCCCGGGAGCATCGTCTCGGCACGCCTGCGGGAGGCGTCGGAGACCCCGGAGACGGCCACCGGGCGGTGCCCGGCGAGCTGGAGGGACGCGGCCAGCGCGGGGCCCACGCGTCCGGCGCCCACGACGCCTACGCTGAGCCGAGCGGGGCGGTCCTTGAGGTCTTGCTGGTGGACTGTACTCACGCGACGGCGGCCTTCCCGTTCCAGTCCGCTTCGGGTACCGGACGATGTACCGAACGATTTCTCGTCATGTTAACGCTATCGGGTCGGACGGCGGCCGGTTGTCCACAGGCTGTGGGTTTCTGCACACGCGTACGGCACCGCTCCCCCACGCGCGCGGCGCCGCTCGCCACGGGAAATCCGGCTGTGCGCCGGGCACCGGCGAAGGCATGATCCGTACATGACTGATACGGCGGCACAGGGCGGGGAACAGCGGACCGGGCAGGCCGGGCAGGAGCACAGGCGGGAGCGGCGCCTCACCGCGATCGCGAAGGCGGAGCGCGTGCTGGCGCGCCCCGGTGCCTACCGCACGGTCGGCGAGCGTCTGACGCACCTCCAGCAGACGGCCGGTGAGGTGTACGACACGGACCGGCTCGTGGACGTGTACGGCAACCGGATCGTGGCCGACCTGGAGGAGCGGGTCGCGGCCCTGCTCGGCGCCGAGGCCGCCGCGTTCTTCCCGACCGGCACCATGGCCCAGCAGGTGGCGCTGCGCTGCTGGGCGGACCGCACCGGCAACCACACCGTCGCCCTGCACGCCCTCGCCCACCCCGAGGTGCACGAACGGCAGGCCTTCAGCCGGGTCAGCGGGCTGCACCCGGTCCGGTTGACGAGCGAACCCCGGCTCCCCACGGCCGCCGAGATCCGGGACTTCGAGGAGCCCTTCGGGACGCTGATGCTGGAGCTGCCGCTCCGGGACGCCGGCTACGTGCTGCCCACCTGGGACGAGCTGACCGGTGCCGTCGAGGCCGCGCGGGAGCGCGACGCGGTGGTGCACTTCGACGGCGCGCGCCTGTGGGAGACCACGGTCCACTTCGGGCGCCCGCTGGCAGAGATCGCCGCACTGGCGGACAGCGTCTACGTGTCGTTCTACAAGTCGCTCGACGGCTTCGGCGGCGCCGCGCTGGCCGGCCCGGCGAGCCTGGTGGAAGAGGCGAAGACCTGGCGGCACCGCTACGGCGGCATGGTCTTCCAGCAGTTCCCCACCGTGCTGTCGGCGCTCATCGGCCTGGAGCGCGAGCTGCCCCGGCTGCCGGACTACGTCCGGCACGCGCGCGTGGTCGCCGGCGCGCTGCGGGACGGCTTCGCCGCAGCGGGCGTGCCGTGGGCGCGTGTGCACCCCGGGGAGCCGCACACGCACGAGTTCCAGGTGTGGCTGCCGTACGACTCCGAGGTCCTGACGGAGGCGGCGCTGTGCCAGGCCGAGGAGACGGGGACGTACCTCTTCGGCGGCCACTGGGAGCGGAGCGGGCCGGGGCTGTCCCGCACGGAGGTGTCCGTGCGCGCCGAGGGCCTGGAGTGGAGTGCCGAGGACGTGCGGGCGGCCGTCGCCGACTTCGCGCGCCGGCTGCCCGGCACGTAGTCCGCGCGCGGCGCGCCGAACCGGTCCCGCGTGCGCCGCTATGGCGTGCGCGGACGCAGCAGACGACGCAGCGCGTACCGCACGCGCTTGCCCGCGGGGCGTCCGGCGATCACCGCGCGGAAGCGGCGGCGGTCGCGCAGGGCGCGCAGCACGTCGAGGTCGTGACGGCCCGGCGCGGGCGGTTCCGGCTCGCCGTGCAGACGGGCGCGGTGGGTGTCGAGGAGGTATTGCTGGGTGATGCTCATGGCGGATCAGCCTGCTCCCGCACCGGGCGGATGTCCCGTGGATTGACGGCTGCCGTCAATCCGTGCGGGCGGTGTCGGTGGGCCGGTGCACGATGGGGGCATGAGCGTGACCATCGACATCACCGGGCTGGCCGCCGACACGGGCGCGGCCGGCGGGAGCACGGCCGAGAGGTGGCGGCGGGTGTCCGTCGTGCCCTCCCCGCTCGCGGAGCTCGGGATGGCCCTGCACGCGCTCAGCGAGCCCGGCCACCACCCCGAGCTGCAGGGCTGGGCGACGGCCGTCTCGTCGCGGCTGGGACCCTGCCTGGCCGACCGGCTGTGCGAGGCGGACTTCCTGTGGCGTACGACGTTCTCGGACGTGTTCGCCCCATTCGCCGGCATCCCCGGCGGCCGCGAGATCCCGGGTGCCACGCTCGCCGAGGAACTCGACCAGCTGGACAAGCTGACCGACGGCCAGTTCGTCGCCGCGGCACTGGAGTTCACCTGCCACCCCCGGTACCACCTCCGGGCGGACGGCCCGCTGGAGGACCCCGGGCTGCGCAGACGCTCCCTGGAACTGGCCGCCGCGCGGGGCGCCGTGCAGGAGCGGTTCACCCGCCGCCTGCTGGAGGACCCGCCGGCCGTCCGCGCCTGGTTCCGGCAGCTGATGCTCGACTGCGACGAGGCGTTCTTCGCCGACACCTGGGCACGGATCCAGCCGCAGCTCGCCGCGGACGCCCGGCACCGGACCGAACTGCTCCGCCGCAAGGGCCTCGGCGAGGCGCTGACCTCGCTTTCGGCGGCCGTCTCGGTGGACGAGGAGGCCGGCCTCGTCACGGTGGACAAGCTCCTGGCGGGCCGCACGGCCACCGGCGACGGCGGCCTGGTCCTGGTGCCCACCAGCCTCGGGCGCCCGCACCTGCTGGTCCTGCACCGCTACGGCTGGCAGCCCTCGATCACCTATCCGGTGCACGGCGTCCGCCCGCAGGCGCCGTCCGTGGAACAGCTGACGCGCCGTCTGGAGGCGCTGGCCCACCCGGTGCGGATACGGCTGTGCCGGCACCTCGCGCGCGGGCCGCACACCACGGGCGAACTGGCCGACGCGCACGGCATGTCGGCCCCGGAGATCTCCCGGCACCTCGCGGTGCTGAAGAAGGCGGGCCTGATCACCGACTGCCGCCAGGGCCGGTACGTGCAGCACCAGCTGGACCTGTCCGCGGTGGCCCGGCTGGGCAGCGACTTCATCGAGGGCGTCCTGCGCTGACGGACGCCCCCACGCGCGTGGTCGCCGGCGGCGGCCGTCAGCCGTGGCCGCCCGCGCGCACCAGACCCGTCTCGTACGCCAGCACCACGACCTGGACCCGGTCGCGCAGACCGAGCTTGGTCAGGATGCGGCCCACATGGGTCTTCACCGTCGCCTCGCTCAGCACCAGCCGGGCCGCGATCTCGCCGTTGGACAGGCCCTGCGCCACCAGCACCATCACCTCGCGCTCCCGGTCGGTGAGCCGCTCCAGCTCCTTGTGCTGGGGCTGCTTTCCGCTGGAGGGCAGCATCGGCGCGAAGCGGTCGAGCAGGCGCCTGGTGGTGGAGGGCGCCACCACCGCGTCACCGCTGTGCACGGCGCGGATGGCGGCCAGCAGCTCGCCGGGCGGCACGTCCTTGAGCATGAACCCGGAGGCGCCCGCCTTGAGCCCGGAGAAGGCGTACTCGTCCAGGTCGAAGGTGGTCAGGATGAGCACCTTGGGCGGGTCGGGCTCGACGCAGATGCGCCGGGTGGTCTCCACGCCGTCGAGCTTCGGCATGCGGACGTCCATCAGGACGACGTCGACGGCGCCGGCGGCGGCACGCAGCACCTGGAGGGCCTCGACGCCGTCGCCCGCCTCCGCGACGACCTCCATGTCCGGCTGGGCGGCGAGCACCATCCGGAACCCGGTGCGCAGCAGCACCTGGTCGTCGACGAGCATCACGCGGATCGTCATCGGGTCTCTTTCGTTCGGGGCGGGCGTTCGTTCGGCGGCGCGAGCGCGTCAGGAGGCGGGTTTGAGCGGCAGCAGGACGCTGATGCGGAATCCTCCGCCCGGGCGCGGGCCGGCGTCCAGGGTGCCGCCGACCATCCCGACCCGCTCGCGCATGCCGATCAGGCCGTGCCCCTGGCCGTCCGCGCCGCCCTCCTCGTACAGCTCGTGCGGGGCGCCCTTGCCGTCGTCCTCCACGAGGAGGCCGAGCCCGTCGTCGAAGTAGACCAGCCGGACGCTCGCGCCGGCGTTGGGGCCGCCGTGCTTGCGGGTGTTGGTGAGCGCCTCCTGCACGATCCGGTAGGCGGTCAGCTCCACGCCGCTGGGCAGCGGACGCGGGGTGCCCTCGACCTTGAAGTCGACGGGCAGGCCGGAGGTGCGGCACTGGTCGACGAGGTCGTCGATCTGCTCGACGTCGGGCTGCGGGACGTACTCCCCGCTCTCCTGGTGCTCCCCGGTGCGCAGCACGCCCAGCAGGCGGCGCATCTCGGCGAGGGCCTGGCGGCCGGTGGAGGAGATCGTCTCCAAGGCCTTCCTGGCCTGGTCGGGGGCGGCGTCGAGGACGTAGGCGGCGCCGTCGGCCTGCACGACCATCACCGACACGTTGTGTGCGACGACGTCGTGCAGCTCGCGCGCGATGCGGGCACGTTCGGCGGCGACCGCCACCTTCGACTGCGCCTCGCGCTCCTTCTCCAGCCGGGCCGCGCGCTCCTCCAGCTGGGCGAAATAGGCCCGCCTGGTGCGCATGGAGTCGCCGAGCACCCAGGCCAGGGCGAACGGCACCGTCTGGAAGACGGCTATCGCGATCTGCCCGGCGAAACTGCTGTGCTCGTCCGGCCAGCGGATCTGCGCGAGGACCGCCGCGCAGAGACCGGCGGCCAGGGCGAGCCGGGAGGCCCAGCGGGCCCCGATCGCCGCGACCGTGTAGGTGATCACCAGCATCGCGAAGTCCGCGGCGGTCGTCTCGACGTCCAGGACCAGCTGGGCCAGTCCGGTCGCGAGGGCGAGCAGCAGCATCGGCTCGGGGTGGCGGCGGCGCAGCGCGACGACGACGCACAGGACTGCCGACACGGCCATCCCCTCGGCGATCGTGCCGTGCCGGCCGGCCACCCCGTGCTGATTGACCACGCTCAGGCCGGACAGCCCGAGCAGGACGACGGCCCAGAAGGTGTCGACCCAGGTCGGGTGGCGGCGGAGGAAGTCGTAGAGGCGCTGCACGTAACCCAGAGTAGGGAAACCAGATGTGTGCAGGGGTCAACCGGAGGACCGATCCGTACCCCGCACGTGTACTCCGCAAGGTGGAGGACGTGATCATCTGTGCGCCTAGTCTGTTCCGGTGACGGATGGGACGACCGCGGGAGCGCAGGGCCCCCGCGCGGGCGACGGCCCGCGCGGCTGGCGGGCGGCTGCCGGTACGGCGCTGTACGGGCCCGGCGGCTTCTACCGGCGCCCGGAGGGCCCGGCCGGGCACTTCCGTACGTCCGTGCACGCCTCCCCGCTGTTCGCGGGTGCCGTGGCCCGGCTGCTGTGCCGGGTCGACGAGGCGCTGGGCCGGCCCCCGGTGCTGGACTTCGTCGACATGGGGGCCGGGCGGGGGAGCTGGTCGCCGGGGTGCTGGCCGCCCTGCCCGCCGAGGTGGCCGCCCGCGCGCGCGGGTACGCCGTCGAGATCGCCCACCGTCCGGCCCGCCCGGACGGACGGATCACCTGGCTGAGCGAGCCCCCGGAGAGCGTCACCGGGCTGCTGTTCGCCAACGAGTGGCTGGACAACGTCCCCGTGGACGTCGCCGAGGTGGACTCCGCGGGCGTGCCCCGGCTGGTGCTGGTCGCGGACGACGGCTCCGAACGCCTCGGGGCGCCCGTGGACGGCGCGGACGCGGACTGGCTGGCGCGGTGGTGGCCGCTGCCGGCCGAGGAGGGGCTGCGGGCGGAGATCGGACTGCCCCGGGACCGGGCCTGGGCGGACGCCGTCGCCACGGTGGCGCGCGGGCTCGCGGTGGCCGTGGACTACGCGCACACCCTGGACACGCGCCCCCCGTTCGGCACGCTCACCGGCTTCCGGGAGGGCCGCGAGACGGCGCCCGTGCCGGACGGCTCCTGCGACATCACCGCGCACGTGGCCCTGGACGCGTGCGCGGCGGCCGGCGCGTCGCACGGCCTCGCCGAGCCGGCCCTGGCGGGCCGCAGAGTCCGCGAGAGCCGCGGAGCGACACGGAAGCGGCGCGCGGGCTGCCCGCCGCGCGCCTTCTCACGCAACGCGACGCCCTGCGCGCGCTGGAGATCACCGGCGCACGCCCCCGCTGGCGCTGGCCTCGACGGACCCGGCCGCCTACGTGCGCGCGCTGGCCGGTGCCGGCGAGGC
The DNA here is from genome assembly GCF_025642175.1 of Streptomyces albidicamelliae. Lineage (NCBI taxonomy): Bacteria > Bacillati > Actinomycetota > Actinomycetes > Kitasatosporales > Streptomycetaceae > Streptomyces > Streptomyces albidicamelliae. Next base: position 3,938,189 of record NZ_CP106795.1, read on the forward strand.
CGCCGAGCTCACCGCCCCGGGCGGCCTCGGCGACTTCGGCTGGCTGCTCCAGCCGGTCGGCGTCCCCGATCCGCTCGCCTGAGGCCGGCCGGCGCGCCCGCCGCCGTCGCCCACGTGTCGATCACTTGTCGATGTCCCCGACCACGAAGAACATCGAGCCCAGAATCGCCACCATGTCCGCCACCAGCGTCCCCGGCAGCAGCTCGGTCAGCGCCTGGATGTTGTTGTACGACGCCGAGCGCAGCTTCAGCCGGTACGGCGTCTTCTCGCCCTTGCTGACCAGGTAGTAGCCGTTGATCCCGAGCGGATTCTCGGTCCACGCGTACGTGTGCCCCTCGGGCGCCTTCAGCACCTTCGGCAGCCGCTGGTTGATCGGACCCGGCGGGAGCTGCGCGAACCGGTCCAGGCAGGCGTCGGCGAGGTCCAGCGCGTTGTGGGTCTGCTCCAGCAGCACCTCGAACCGCGCGAGGCAGTCGCCCTCGCTCCGGGTGACGACCTTCAGGGTGTCCTGGAGGTCGCCGTAGGCCAGGTACGGCTCGTCGCGGCGCAGGTCGAAGTCGACGCCCGAGCCGCGCGCGATGGGCCCGCTCACGCCGTAGGCGTGCACGGCCTCGGGCGAGAGCACCCCCACCCCGCGCGTGCGGCCCCGGAAGATCTCGTTGCCGAGCACCAGGTCGTCGAAGACGTCCATGCGGGACCGGACGGCGGCGACGGCCTCACGCGCGCGTGCCGTCCATCCGGCCGGCAGATCCTCCTTGAGGCCGCCGACGCGGTTGAACATGTAGTGCATGCGCCCGCCGGAGACCTCCTCCATGACGTTCTGGAGCACCTCGCGCTCCCGGAACGCGTAGAACACCGGCGTGATCCCGCCCAGCTCCAGCGGGTAGGAACCGAGGAACATCAGATGGTTCAGCACCCGGTTCAGCTCGGCGAGCAGGGTGCGCGTCCACACCGCGCGCTCTGGGACCTCCATGCCGAGCATGCGCTCCACGGCGAGGACCACGCCCAGCTCGTTCGAGAACGCCGACAGCCAGTCGTGGCGGTTGGCCAGCATGATGATCTGCCGGTAGTCGCGCGCCTCGAAGAGCTTCTCGGCACCGCGGTGCATGTAGCCGATCACCGGCTCCGCGTGCACGATGCGCTCCCCGTCCAGCACGAGCCTGAGCCGCAGCACGCCGTGCGTGGACGGGTGCTGGGGCCCGATGTTCAGCACCATGTCGGTGCTCTCCGCGGCGCCGCCGATCCCGACCGTGGTCTCCGTCGTAGGAGTCATGGCCCCAGTTTCCCCTACGTACGCTGGCCCCATGGAGACGGGGAGCCCTGACGGGACCGGAATACCGGGGGACGAGTTGGTGTGGCGGGGGCTGCGGCCCGCCCTGGTGCGGGTGCGCCGGCTGCTGCTGGCGCTGTGGGCGGGGGTGCTCGCGCTCGCGACGGCGGTACTGCTGAACCTGTTCGCGGGCCCCGCGTGGGCGTCCCTCGCCCTGCTGCCACTGGCCCTCGGCGCCTGGTGCTGGCGGCTGGTGGAGCGCAACTGGCGCTCCTGGCGGTACGCCGAGCGCGCCGACGACCTGCTGATCAGCCGCGGTGTGCTGTGGCACGAGGAGACGGTCGTGCCGTACGGGCGGATGCAGCTGGTGGAGGTGACCTCTGGGCCCCTGGAACGGCGCTTCGGGCTGGCCACCGTGCAGCTGCACACGGCGGCGGCCGCGACCGACGCGACCATCCCCGGTCTCGACCCGGCCGAGGCGGAGCGGCTGCGCGACCGGCTCACCGAGCTGGGCGAGGCCCGATCGGCGGGGCTGTGAGCTCCCCGGACGGCGCCGGCGGCATACCGGAGCACCCGGCCGTCACCGAGCACCGGCTGCACCCGGTCACGCCCTTCCGCCGGGCGTGGGCGCCGGTCACCGTCCTGGCCGGCTGGGTGGTGCACGACCCGAACGGCACCCAGGAGCAGCTGGCGCGGCTGACCTCCACCATGCTCCTGGTGGGCCTGGCCGTACTGGTGCCGGTGGCCGGCCTGTACGGCTTTTTGTCCTGGTGGTTCACGCACTACGCCGTGACCGGCACCGAACTGCGCATCCGCACCGGGCTGCTGTTCCGGCGCACCGCGCACATCCGGCTGGAACGCATCCAGGCCGTGGACGTCTCCCGCCCCCTCCTCGCGCGCGTGGCGGGCGTCGCGAAGCTGCGGATCGACGTCGTCGGCACCGACGACAAGGACGAGCTCGCTTTCCTGGGCGAGCGGGACGCGCGCGCCCTGCGCGCGGAACTGCTCGCGCGCGCGGCCGGTTTCGCGCCCGAGAGCGCCGCCGAGGTCGGTGAGGCACCGGCCCGCGCGCTGGTGCACGTGCCTCCTCGCGAGCTGGTGCGCGCCCTGCTGCTGACCGGCGCCACCTGGGGCTCGCTGTGCGCCGCGCTCGTGGTGCCGGCCGTGCTGTGGTTCACCACGCACAACCCGTGGAGCGTGCTCGCCAGTGCTCTGCCCCTGCTCGGCGCGGCCGGCGCGAGCAGCGTGGGGCGGTTCGTCACCGAGTTCGACTGGACGGTGAGCGAGTCCCCGGACGGGCTGCGCATCGACCACGGGCTGCTCGACCGCGCGCACGAGACGGTGCCGCCCGGCCGGGTGCAGACCGTGCGGATCGTGGAGCCCCTGCTGTGGCGGCGCATCGACCGGGTCCGGGTCGAGCTGGACGTGGCGGGGTCCTCGAACTCGGTCCTGCTGCCCGTCGTCCCGCGCGCGGTCGCCGAGTCGGTCGTCGCGCGCGTGCTGCCCGGCGCGGCCGTGCCCGGCGAGCTGTCCCGCTCGCCCCGGCGGGCCCGCTGGACCGTGCCGGTGTGGTGGCGCGGACACCACCTCGCCGTGACCGGCGCCGTGTTCGCGACCCGGAGCGGCCTGCTGTGCCGCCGGCTGTCGCTGGTCCCGCACGCCAAGGTGCAGAGCGTACGGCTCACCCAGGGGCCCTGGGAGCGCCTGTGGCGGCTCGCCGACGTGCACGTGGACACCGGGGCCGGCAAGACCGTGACGGCGCGGCTGCGGGACGCCGGGGAGGCCCGGCGGCTGCTGCACGAGCAGGCGGAGCGGTCCCGCACCGGACGGCGGGACGCGCTCCCCGACCGCTGGATGACCGGCTGAGGGAACGGCCCGGCCGTGACGAAGGCCCGGCCCCCCTTTCTGGGGGAGCCGGGCCCTGTCTTCGGTCCGTACGGTTCCGCGGGGCTCAGGAAGCCGCGCTGCGCAGTGTCTGGACGTCGATCTGCTCGGTCTCGTCGTGCGCCGTCAGGTCGATGATCTGCCCGACCCCGAGGGAGTGCGGGCCGGCGGGCTTGAACTCGGCCTCCTCCTCGGCCTTGTGCACGGCGAGGGCCTCCTGCCCGACGACATCGGCGAGGTCCTCGTTCTGCACGGAGTCCAGCGCGGCCTTCGGCTCGCCCTTCTGCGTGCCGAAGAAGTCGAATCCGCCCTGGACCGCTTGGCGGCGCGCGGGCGGGGCCGGTACGACGGCCACCGCCGTCGGCACCGTGAAGTGCCCGGACTGCGGCTGTCCGGCGGACTGGGCGGGCAGGGCCGCCTGAGCCGACGGGACGGCGACCGCGCGCGCGTGACCGTCGGCCACCTCGTGCTGCGCCCGCTCCCCGTCCTCGTGCGCCGCCGGCGCGTCGTCCTCGCTCCGGTGCGCAGCGGAGTGGTCCGTCACGCCGTCCGCGGCGCCTTCTCCCGCGGCTGCCCCTTCGGTGGCGCCTTCAGTGGCTCCGTCAGTGGCTCCGTCAGTGGCTCCTTTGGCGACGGGCCCGGCCTCGGCCGTCCCGCCCTTCGGGGCCTCGGGCCCGGACGGGTCCGCCCCGGACGTCGGCGGCGGCGGCGCGCTCGGGCTCGGGCTCGGGCTCACCGTCGTCGGCGGCCTCCTCCTCGGCAACCGCGGCCTCCGCCTCGGAGTCGTCGGCCGGGGCGTCGCCGTCGAAGCCGGCCAGCGCCAGCAGGGCCCGCTGGTACAGCCAGGAACCCTCGGGCGAGAACACCGCGTTCGCCTTCGGCGCGTCCCCGGACGCCCGGGATCCCTCGGCCTCCGCGGAGCTCGCGCCCCCGGCCTCGGTGTCCCCGGCGTTCTCGACGCCCTCGGTGTTCTCGACGCCCTCGGTGTTCTCGGCGCTCCCGCCGTCCTTCACGGTCTTCGGGGCCGCCTCCAGCGCCCCGCGCCCGGCGCTGCGCGCGGGCGGCAGGGCGGGCGAGGCCGAGGGCTCGGCAGCCTCTATCTCCAGCAGCCGGCGGCCCTCCAGGGCGCTCGCACGCTCGGTCTCCGCCGTGGCGTACCGGCGCAGCAGGGAGGCGTGCTCGTTGCGCAGGCCCGCCAGTTCGGCCCGCTTGGCGCGCAGCCGCTGCTCCAGCTTGGTCCGCAGCTCGCGGGACTCCTCCAGGTCGGTCTCCAGTTCGGCGACCCGTTCCTCGAACCGCCACTCGTCACCGGCACGCGCGCGCGTGAGGTCGGCGACCTGCCGGCCCGCCTGCGCGTCCCAGCGGCGCATCACGACCGCGCCGACGACAGCGGTCACCGCGGCGGCGGCGGCCAGCGCGCGCAGCACCGTGGCCTCGGAGAACACCCAGGGACCCAGCGCGCAGACGACGGACACACCGGCGATCGCCGACGGAGGCAACAGCCGGTGCAGAGGGGGGGAATGGCGGTGGCGTCCACGTGGCATGGCCAGAAACTTACCGCGCGTAGGCGATTCGCGGACCCCCGCCCCGCAAAAAGCCGGCCACTTCCCGTGACTCACGGGGAGTCAGGGGTCCGGCGGGTCAATGGTCGGTGAGCCGGCCGCTCAGCCACTGGAGCGCCGGGGGGATCTCGCGCTTCCAGGTGTTGAAGTTGTGCCCGCCGCTGTCCAGGATGATCGACGAGATCCGGGTCAGGTTCGTGGCCTGCACACCCTGTATGAACGTGAGCGTGGACCGGTAGTTGCGCTCACCGACCTTGCTGCTGGTGACGAGCAGCGAGGTGTCCGGCGCCGGGCGGTGCTTGATGAACCACCACAGGTCGGCATGGTTCTCCAGATTCCGGTCACCGTGGAAGAGGTCGCCGGTCGTGGGGTCGATCAGCGCCTTGTAGTACGGGGACAGGCCCGCGCCGGCCGCGTACACCCGGGGGTGGTGCATGGCGAACTTCAGCGCGCAGTATCCGCCCGTGGAGTCCCCGATGACCCCCCAGCCGCCCGGCCGCTTCCCGACCCGGTAGTGCGCGAGCACGGCCTCCGGCAGATCCTTGGCGAAGAACGTCTCCACCTGCGGGCCGCCCGGCACGTCCACGCACTCGGTGTCCCGCGGGGGCGCCACGGACGGCCGCATCATCACCAGGATCATCGGCTGCATCCGCCCGTCCTTGGCCAGCTGCTGTGCCGTACGCGGGTAGTTCAGTTTGTCGACCAGCGACTCCGCCGTACCGGGGTAACCGGTCAGGACGACGCCCACGGGGAACGTACGCGTGCGGTACTGCGGCTGGAAGTACTCCGGCGGCAGGTACACGTACGCCGGAGCGGCGATGCGGCTCGCCCGGCCGACGATGTCGACCTTCTGGATCTGCCCGGCCGTCTCCGGCCGCGAACCGCGCCCGCCCGGCACGTCGGACGTGGAGACCACCTGCAGCGGACCGCCGGTGCTGCCGTGCGCCGTGTGGTCGACGACGATCCCCTGCTCGGTCTCCTTGCCGAACAGGTCGGCCCAGCTGGCGTAGAAGCCGAAGGCCTGGTTGGCCGCGAGGCCGACACACGCGAACAGCGCCAGCTGGGTGGCCAGCAGCAGGCCGACCCGACCGCTGACGGTACGCCAGTTCTGCCGGGCCAGGCGCGGCCACAGCCACACTGTGCCGACGAACAGCACGGCGGCGAAGAACATCGCCAGCACCAGCACTTTGTTGCTCGTGAGACCCATGGGCTGTTTCCTGCCTGCGCTTTCCGCCCGTGCCGCGCCCACACATCGTCGCGTGGACTTGCCCGGGGCTTTCCTTGCCCTTTGACCCGACTTTCCGGTGGGGAGTGAACCTCTCTCCCCAAGACACCGTCCTAGAGGGCGCAATGTCGCCGGATGCCCGATCGGGCCCGGGTTCAAGGTCTCTCGCAGAACTACGGGATGCGATGTCTGTCAGGATAGATGGGGAAATGTCGGGCGGGGTTCCGGGCCGATCAAGCCGGGCGCGGCGCGTGCTGCGCGGCCCGCGCCCCGAGGCCGTCCCCGCACTGGTCGCCAGGGCGGCCGCGATCGTGGGCGCCCTGGACATCGCGGCGGGCGTGTTCCCGCGCTTCCGGCACAGCCGTATGCACGCCCTCGCCGAAGTGCTGCCGGGTTCCTTCGGCCCCTTCGCCGCCGCGCTCTCGCTGAGCGCGGGCGTGCTGTTGCTGCTGCTGGCGCACGGCCTCAAGCGGCGCAAGCGCCGGGCGTGGCGCGCCGCGGTGGCGCTGCTGCCGGCCGGAGCGGCGGCCCAGTTCGCCTACCGGCACTCGCTCGTCGGCGTGCTCATAGCGGTCGCCCTGCTGGTGCCGCTGCTGCGCCACCGGAACGAGTTCGCGGCCCTGCCCGACCCCCGCAGCCGCTGGCGGGCGCTCGCCAACTTCGTCCTGATGAGCGCCGGTTCCCTGCTGCTCGGCCTGGTCATCGTCAACGTCCACCCGCACCGGACGATCGGCGACCCGAGCCTCGCCGACCGGCTGACGCACGTCGTCTACGGCCTGTTCGGCTTCGAGGGCCCGGTCGACTACCAGGGCAACACCTCCTGGACCGTGGCCTTCTCCCTCGGCGCCCTCGGCTGGATCACCGCGGTCACCACCATCTACCTGGCCTTCCGCCCCGAGCACCCGGCCGCGCGGCTCACCGAGGAGGACGAGGAGAAGCTGCGGGCCCTGCTGGTCAAGCACGGCGGACGCGACTCCCTCGGCCACTTCGCGCTGCGCCGCGACAAGGCCGTCGTCTTCTCCCCCAGCGGCAAGGCCGCCGTCACCTACCGCGTCGTCTCCGGGGTGATGCTCGCCAGCGGCGACCCCATCGGCGACGTCGAGGCCTGGCCGGGCGCCATCGAACGCTTCATGGACGAGGCCAAGGCCCACTCCTGGACCCCCGCGGTCATGGGCTGCTCGGAGACGGGCGGCGAGGTGTGGACCCGTGAGACCGGTCTGGACGCGCTCGAACTGGGCGACGAGGCGGTGGTCGACGTCGCGGATTTCTCGCTCGCCGGACGCGCGATGCGCAACGTGCGCCAGATGGTCAAGCGCATCGAGCGGGCCGGCTACGAAACCCGGGTACGGCGCATCCGTGACCTCGGCGAGGCCGAACTGGACCGCATCCGCCGGGCGGCGGAGGACTGGCGCGGCACCGACACCGAACGCGGCTTCTCCATGGCGCTCGGCCGCATCGGGGACGCGGCCGACGGCGACTGCCTGATCGCCACCGCCCACAAGCAGGACGACGAGCCCGGCGAGTACGGCGACCTGAAGGCCGTCCTGCACTTCGTCCCCTGGGGCAAGGACGGCGCCTCCCTGGACCTCATGCGCCGCGACCGCGCCGCCGACCCCGGCATGAACGAACTGCTCATCGTCGCCGCGCTGCAGGCCGCCCCCAGGTTCGGCATCACCCGTGTCTCGCTGAACTTCGCGATGTTCCGCTCCGCCCTCGCGCGCGGGGAGAAGATCGGCGCCGGTCCGGTGCTGCGGGCCTGGCGCGGACTGCTGGTGTTCCTCTCGCGCTGGTTCCAGATCGAGTCGCTCTACAAGTTCAACGCCAAGTTCCAGCCGCGCTGGGAGCCCCGCTTCGTGGTCTACCGCGCCTCCGGCGACCTGCCGCGCATCGGCTTCGCCGCGATGCAGGCGGAGGGCTTCGTCGACCTCGCCCTGCCGGTGCCGCGTTTCCTGCGCCGGCGCCGGGCGGCCGGCCGGCGCCCCCGTGCGCACGCCGTGCCCGAGCGTGACGTCCGGGCCGCCTGACCCCGGACCGGCGGCACGGCCCCGAGACCGGCCCGGGTGGAAGCCCCACCCCCTCCAGCACCGGGGCTTCCACCCGGGCCGCCGCGCGTTACCGGCATCCTCCTGGGCCTACGCTGAACGTATGAACAACCTCAGCGGGCGCGGACGAGTGACGGGTCTTCCGGCATGGGACCGGTGCGCGGTCATGGGAGTCGTGAACGTGACCCCCGATTCCTTCTCCGACGGCGGCCGCTGGTTCGACACGACCGCCGCGGTCAAGCACGGCCTCGAACTGGTCGCCGAGGGCGCGGACCTGGTGGACGTGGGCGGCGAGTCCACCCGCCCCGGCGCCACGCGCGTGGACGAGGCCGAGGAGCTGCGCCGTGTCATCCCCGTCGTGCGCGGCCTCGCCTCCGAGGGCGTGGCCGTCTCCGTCGACACGATGCGCGCCACCGTCGCCGAGCAGTCCCTCAAGGCCGGCGCCGCCCTCGTCAACGACGTCAGCGGCGGCCTCGCCGACCCCGCGATGATCCCGGTGGTCGCCGACGCGGGCGCCCCGTTCGTCGTCATGCACTGGCGCGGCTTCCTCGAGGGCGGCAACGTCAAGGGCACCTACGAGGACGTCGTCGCCGAGGTCGTGGACGAGCTGCACGCGCGCGTGGACGCCGTCCTGGCGGGCGGCATCAGCCCCGACCGCATCGTCGTCGACCCGGGCCTCGGCTTCTCCAAGGAGGCCGACCACGACCTCACCCTCCTCGCCCACCTCGACCGTCTGCACACCCTCGGACATCCCCTGCTGGTCGCCGCCTCCCGCAAGCGGTTCCTCGGCCGGGTCCTCGCCGGCCCGGAGGGCGCGCCCCCGCCCGCCCGGGAGCGCGACGCCGCCACGGCCGCCGTCTCCGCGCTCGCGGCGCAGGCCGGCGCGTGGGCGGTGCGCGTCCACGAGGTGCGCGCCACCGCGGACGCGGTACGGGTCGCACGGGCCGTCGAGGGGGCGCGCACCGGGGAACCGGCGCGGAGCGCGAACGGCGAGCGCGGGGCGGAAGGAAGCCGGTGAGCGCCCCCCATACCGACGTCGAGCAGGTCGAGGCCGCCAACACCGCCTTCTACGAGGCGCTCGAACGCGGCGATTTCGAGGAGGTCTCCTCGCTCTGGCTCACCCCCGCCGACCTGGGCGTCGACGAGGAGTACCACGACCCCGCGGACACCGGCGTGATCTCCTGCGTCCACCCGGGCTGGCCGGTGCTCACCGGTCGCGGCGAGGTCCTCAGGTCGTACGCCCTGATCATGGCCAACACCGACTACATCCAGTTCTTCCTCACCGACGTGCACGTCTCCGTGACCGGCGACACCGCCCTCGTGACCTGCACCGAGAACATCCTCAGCGGCGGCCCCGCCCCCGAGGAGGGGGCCGAACTGGGACCCCTGGTCGGCCAGCTCGTCGTCGCCACCAACGTGTTCCGGCGCACGCCCTCCGGCTGGAAACTCTGGTCGCACCACGCCTCCCCCGTGCTCGCCGAGACCGACGACTCGGACGACTCGGAGGGCGGCGTGAACGGCACCGACCCGGACGACGGCACCCTCGCCTGAACACGCCGGCGCACCCGGCGAGGGCACCGGAAGGGCCCGCAGGGACCAAGAAGTGGTTGGAATCACCTACCCCCGGGTATGAGCGGCTACCACCCCATGACGCGTCCGGGTTCCCCGGGGGAAACACGGGGTGAACCCTGCGGTCCCGGCCCGAGCCCACGCCCCGGTGGCCCGGCTCTGTCGGCGCCCGCAGGTAGATTCGTCTGTGACCGGTGTGCCGCCCGCACGCGGTACGACCCGGTCGTTCCCGACGATTGCAGGAGTGATTCGCGTGGATCGTGTCGCGCTGCGCGGCCTCAAGGCCCGCGGGCACCACGGTGTGTTCCCCAAGGAGCGCGAGGAGGGCCAGACCTTCATCGTCGACCTCGTCCTCGGCCTGGACACCCGGCCGGCCGCGGCCGACGACGACCTGGCGAAGACCGTGCACTACGGCATCGTGGCCGAGGAGGTCGTGGCCGTGGTCGAGGGCGAGCCCGTGAACCTCATCGAGACGCTCGCCGAGCGGATCGCCCAGACCTGCCTGAAGCACGAAGGGGTCCACGAGATCGAGGTCTGCGTCCACAAGCCGGACGCGCCGATCACCGTCCCCTTCGACGACGTGACCGTCACCATCACCCGGAGCCGAGTATGACCCGATCCTTCCTCCAGGGTCACAGCGACCCGACCGTCCAGCCGGTGCCCGCCTCGGTCGTCGAGAGGGTGGACGCCGCCGACACGACCCTGCAGAACCCGAAATGGGCCGTGATCTCCATCGGCTCCAACCTCGGCAACCGCCTGGAGACCCTCCAGGGCGCCGTCGACGCCCTGGAGGACACCCCCGGCGTCCGGGTGAAGGCCGTCTCCCCGGTCTACGAGACCGAGCCGTGGGGCGTCGAGCCCGGCAGCCAGCCGTCGTACTTCAACGCGGTCGTGGTCCTCAAGACCACCCTGCCCCCCGCCTCCCTGCTGGAGCGGGCGCACGCCGTCGAGGAGGCCTTCAACCGCGTCCGCGACGAACGCTGGGGCCCGCGCACCCTGGACGTCGACATCGTTTCCTACGCCGACGTCACCTCGGACGACCCGCACCTCACCCTGCCCCACCCGCGCGCCCACGAGCGGGCCTTCGTCCTCGCGCCGTGGCACGACGTGGACCCGCAGGCGCAGCTGCCCGGCCGCGGCACCGTGGCCACCCTTCTCGCGTCCGTGACCCGCGAAGGCGTGGAGGCACGCGCGGACCTGGAACTCCGACTGCCCGAGTAGTCGTTAAGGTCAAGACGACCAACGATCCGGGACGGTCCGGGGGGAGCTGAAGGGACACCGTGAGAGAGCTGCGCATCAGGGTGCTGGTCGGTGTGTTTTTCGTGGCCGGCATCCTGTCCTGGGCGGGCGCCCGCCTCTGGAACTCGATCGGGACACTCCCCAGCGTCCCCCTGGCCGCGCCGATCGTCCTGGCGCTGATCGCCGTCGTCCTGCTCGCGACCGCGCTCTCGCTGCGCGCCCGTCTGCGGGCCCAGCGCGAGCGCCGTCCCGGGGCGAAGGGCGTCGACCCCCTGATGGCCGCCCGCGCGGTCGTCTTCGGCCAGGCCAGCGCCCTGGTCGCCGCCCTCGTCGCCGGCATGTACGCCGGGACGGGCGTGTTCCTCCTGGAACTTCTCGACATCCCCGCCCGCCGCGACCAGGCCATCTACGCCGGCTTCTCGGTGGTGTCCGCGCTCGGCGTGATAGTGGCGGCCCTGTTCCTGGAGCGGGTCTGCAAGCTCCCGGAGGACGACGACCAGAACCACCCGGGCGCGGAGCCGGTGGCCTGACCGCCGCCCCCGGTCACGGGGCTCACGCCAGTATCAGGCTCATCGCCTCGGCGCGGGTGGTGGCGTCCCGCAGCTGGCCGCGCACCGCCGACGTGGTGGTCTTGGCGCCGGGCTTGCGGATGCCGCGCACCGACATGCACATGTGCTCGGCCTCGATGACGACGATCGCGCCGCGCGCCTCCAGGATCCGCACGAGCGAGTCCGCGATCTGGGTGGTGAGTCGTTCCTGCACCTGCGGGCGGCGGGCGAACACCTCGACCAGCCGGGCCAGCTTGGACAGTCCGGTGATCTTGCCCGTCTCGGCCGGGATGTACCCGACGTGCGCCACGCCGTGGAACGGCAGCAGGTGGTGCTCGCAGAGGGAGACGATCTCGATGTCCTTCACCAGGACCATCTCGTCGTGCCCCAGATCGAAGGTCGTCGTCAGAACGTCCTCGGGCTCCTGCCACAGTCCCGCCAGCAGTTCCCGGTACGCGCGCGCCACCCGTGCCGGCGTCTCCTTCAGGCCCTCGCGGTCGGGGTCCTCACCCACCGCGATGAGGAGTTCGCGTACGGCGTTCTCGGCCCGCTTCTCGTCGAACTCGCCGATGAAGCCGTCGCCGGCCAGCGTCACGGGGTCGGTCATCTGATGCCTCGTTCCTGTACGTCTTGCCGCGGACATACGAATGCCGCGCCCCCCAGGCTAAAACCTGGGGGGCGCGGCATTCATTCCGGGCCTGTCGGCCGGGTGCCTCAGCTCTCGGGGCGGTCCTCCGGGGTCTGCTCCGTCACCGGGGCGGACTCCGAGGCGGTGGACTTGGCCGTGCTGATCGAGGCCGTCGCGCCGTTCGCACCGTTGGTCAGTGCCAGCTCCTTGGGGGAGAGCACCGGCGGGCGGGTGGACGGGGTGCGGCGGGAGGACCCGGTCCACGCGGGCCGCGGCGGGCGCTTGTGGATCGGGGCGAAGATCTCGGCGATCTCCTCCTTGCCCAGGGTCTCCTTCTCCAGCAGGTGAAGGACGAGCTGGTCGAGCACGTCGCGGTTCTCGACCAGGATCTCCCAGGCCTCGTTGTGCGCGGTCTCGATGAGCTTCTTGACCTCTTCGTCGACCAGCGCGGCGACTTCCTCGGAGTAGTCGCGCTGGTGAGCCATCTCACGGCCGAGGAAGGGCTCGCTGTTGTCGCCGCCGAACTTGATCGCGCCGAGCCGCTCGGTCATGCCGTACTGCGTGACCATCGCGCGGGCCAGGTTGGTGGCCTTCTCGATGTCGTTGGCGGCGCCGGTGGTCGGGTCGTGGAAGACCAGTTCCTCGGCCGCCCGGCCGCCCAGCATGTAGGCGAGCTGGTCGAGCATCTCGTTGCGGGTGGTCGAGTACTTGTCCTCGTCCGGCAGGACCATCGTGTACCCGAGGGCACGGCCGCGGGACAGGATCGTGATCTTGTGGACCGGGTCGGAGTTCGGCGAGGCCGCCGCGACCAGGGCGTGACCGCCCTCGTGGTACGCGGTGATCTTCTTCTCCTTGTCCGACATGATCCGGGTCCGCTTCTGCGGGCCCGCGACCACACGGTCGATCGCCTCGTCCAGCGCCTTGTTGTCGACCAGCTTCTGGTCACCGCGGGCGGTGAGCAGGGCGGCCTCGTTGAGGACGTTGGCCAGGTCGGCGCCGGTCATGCCGGGAGTACGGCGGGCGACGGCGGCCAGGTCGACGTCGGACGCGACCGGCTTGCCCTTCTGGTGGACCTTGAGGATCTCCAGGCGGCCCTGCAGGTCCGGCGGGTCGACCGCGATCTGGCGGTCGAAGCGGCCGGGGCGCAGCAGCGCCGGGTCGAGGATGTCCGGGCGGTTGGTGGCGGCGATGAGGATGACGCCGCCCTTGACGTCGAAGCCGTCCATCTCGACGAGCAGCTGGTTCAGCGTCTGCTCGCGCTCGTCGTGACCACCGCCGAGGCCGGCGCCGCGGTGGCGGCCGACCGCGTCGATCTCGTCGACGAAGACGATGGCCGGGGCGTTCGCCTTGGCCTGCTCGAACAGGTCACGGACCCGGGAGGCACCGACACCGACGAACATCTCGACGAAGTCGGAACCGGAGATCGAGTAGAAGGGGACGCCGGCCTCGCCGGCGACGGCGCGCGCGAGGAGCGTCTTGCCGGTACCCGGGCGGCCGTAGAGGAGCACGCCCTTGGGGATCTTGGCGCCGACGGCCTGGAACTTGGCCGGCTCCTGGAGGAACTCCTTGATCTCCTGGAGCTCCTCGACGGCCTCGTCGCAGCCGGCGACGTCGGAGAAGGTCGTCTTGGGGGTGTCCTTGGTGATGAGCTTGGCCTTGGACTTCCCGAAGTTCATGACCCGGGAGCCGCCGCCCTGCATCTGGTTCATCAGGAACAGGAAGACGACGACGATCAGGACGAAGGGCAGCAGGGAGAGCAGGACGCCGACGAACGGGTTCTGCTTCGACGGCGAGACGGTGTAGCCGTCCGGGATCTGCTTGTCCTGGTACTTGGTCTGCAGCTGGCTGGCGATGGTCACGCCCTGGTCGCCGATGTAGCTCGCCTGGATCTTCGAGCTGCCGTCGACCTTCTGGCCGTCCTTGAGATTGACCTTGATGGTCTGTTCGTCGCCTGTGGTCAGCTTCGCCGACTGGACCCTGTTGTCATTGATCGCCGCGACGACCTGACCGGTGTCCACCGTCTTGTAGCCGCCGGACGAGCCGACGACCTGCATCAACACGACCACGGCAAGGACGGCCAGCACGATCCACATGACCGGCCCACGGAAGTATCGCTTCACGTCCATCCATACGGAGCGGTGTCGCCCCGTCCCTCCTGCCATAGTGAGTTTGATAAGACAGTTCTTCTGACGGTACCCCAGCATTGTTGCCCGAAGCCGCACGAAGCCGTTTCGAGGGCCGGGAAACCCGTCTCTGCATGCTTCAACGGCGCGGGCCCCGCCGGGGTTCCCGATCGTCCCACCGGGCTTGGGCCGACTGGCGCAGCCCGGGGGTCCGCTCCGGGGTCAGCCGCCGTAGACGTGCGGCGCGAGCGTACCGACGAACGGCAGGTTGCGGTACTTCTCGGCGTAGTCCAGGCCGTAGCCGACGACGAACTCGTTGGGGATGTCGAAGCCGACCCACTCCACGTCGATGGCGACCTTGGCGGCGTCCGGCTTGCGGAGCAGCGTGCACACCTTCAGGGAGGCGGGCTCGCGGGAGCCGAGGTTGTTGAGCAGCCAGGACAGGGTCAGGCCCGAGTCGATGATGTCCTCGACGATCAGGACGTGCCTGCCCTTGATGTCGGTGTCGAGGTCCTTGAGGATGCGGACCACACCGGAGGACTGGGTGCCCGCGCCGTAGGAGGACACGGCCATCCAGTCCATCGTGACGGGGGTGGACAGCGCTCGGGCGAGGTCGGCCATGACCATCACCGCGCCCTTGAGGACGCCGACGATGAGCAGATCCTTGCCCGCGTACTCCGCGTCGATCTTCGCGGCCAGCTCGGCCAGCTTCGCGTCGATCTCTTCCTTGGTGATGAGCACCTGCTGGAGGTCGGCACCCATGTCTTTCGCGTCCACCCGCATCACTTTCGGTCGTCCCGCACTTACGGCCTCCGGCTGCCCGGACCGGCCGCCGGAGGATCGCTCCGGGAGGTCGGGATTCAGCCCTGCCGAATCACCAGTCTGCCACCCTGCCGCTGGACCACGACTTTGCCCGGGAGATTGATGGCTCCCTGGCCGCGCCAGCCGGTGATCAGACGGTCGACTTCCTCGATGTGCCGGGCGAACAGCGAACCGGCCGGCGCACCGGCCTCGATCGCGGCCCGGCGCAGGATGCGGCGGCGGACGGCGGGCGGCAGGGCGTAGAGCTTCGCGCACTCCAGCAGCCCGCCGGCGTCCCGTACGGAGGACTCGGCCTGCCTGGCCCAGCTGTCGAGGGCGTCGGCGTCGTCGCGGGAGAGCTGGGCGGTGCGGGCGAGCGCCTCGACGACACCCTTGCCGAGAGCTTTCTCCAGGGCGGGCAGGCCTTCGTGCCGGAGCCGGGAGCGGGTGTAGGCCGGGTCGGCGTTGTGCGGGTCGTCCCAGACGGGCAGGGACTGGACCATGCAGGCCTTGCGGGCGGTCTGGCGGTCGACGTGCAGGAAGGGCCGCCGGTAACGGCCGCCGGCCCCCGAGACCGCGGCCATGCCGGACAGGGAGCGGATGCCGGAGCCGCGGGCGAGGCCCAGCAGGACGGTCTCGGCCTGGTCGTCACGGGTGTGGCCGAGCAGGACGGCGGCGGCGCCGTGGCGTTCGGCCAGCGCGTCCAGGGCGGCGTAGCGGGCGTCGCGGGCGGCGGCCTCGGGCCCTCCTTCGCGGCCGACGGTCACGGCGACGGACTCGACGGGGTCGAGACCGAGTTGGCGAAGGCGCAGGACCACTTCGTCGGCGCGGAGGTCGGAGCCGGGCTGGAGGCCGTGGTCGACGGTGACACCGCCCGCTCGGATGCCGAGTCTCGGAGCCTCGAAGGCGAGGGCGGAGGCGAGCGCCATGGAGTCGGCGCCGCCGGAGCACGCGACGAGCACGAGCGGGGAGGGGGGCCGCTCGGCCGGCCGATCCGGGTGCGCGCCGGGGTTCTGCTGGTCGTTGAGGAGGTCGTGGAGTACGCGGCGAACCGCCAGGCGTATCGCCGCGACCGCAGGATGGGGACCCATGTCCGGTTCCCTTCATGAAGTTTTCGGGGGGCGAGTCCGAGCTCGGTCACTCAGAGTGTGTAGATGGTGACAGAACCGGGCCGTTCCCCGAGCATTGCACGCCTACGCATGGCCCACGGTCCCTCGGACGGGTGATTGAAGGGGCGTCCGTCTGCCGTCGGCCGGATTCCTCCCACGACTCCCCGCGGCGTTCACGGCTCGGTCCTGCGGTGCACCCGCGCGATCCAGTCCGCCGGTTTGGCGATCTCCGCCTTGGTGGGCAGGGTGTTCGGGGAGGTCCACACGCGGTTGAACCCGTCGATGCCGACGTCCCCGACGACCGCGCGGACGAAGCGCTCGCCGTCCCGGTACTGCTTGAGCTTGGCGTCCAGGCCGAGCAGTTTGCGCAGGGCCTGGTCGAGGCGGGAGGCGCCCTTGGCGCGGCGCTGCTGGAACTTCTCGCGGATCTCCGCGACGGTCGGTACGACGCTGGGTCCGACGCCGTCCATGACGTAGTCGGCGTGCCCCTCCAGCAGGGACATCACGGCGGTGAGACGGCCGAGGATCTCGCGCTGGGCGGGGGTCTGCACCAGTTCCACGAAGGAACGTCCGCCGTCCTCCTCCTCGCCCTCGGGGCGGCCGCCGACGAGGGACTGGGCGGCCTCCCGGATGCGCTCCAGGAAGGTCATCGGGTCGACGTCGGTCTCCGCGAGAAACGACTGGATTTCGCCCTCGAGGTGGTCGCGCAGCCAGGGCACGGCGGTGAACTGGGTGCGGTGGGTCTCCTCGTGCAGGCACACCCACAGCCGGAAGTCGTGCGGCTCCACGTCGAGTTCGCGTTCGACGTGGACGATGTTGGGGGCGACGAGGAGGAGCCGGCCGCCGCCGTTCTCACCGGCGGGCAGGTCGCGGCCGGCGGGGGCGAAGGTCTCGTACTGGCCGAGGACCCGGGAGGACAGGAACGACAGCAGCATGCCGAGTTCGACGCCGGTGACCTTGCCGCCGACGGCGCCGAGCACCGCGCTGCCGGGGCTGCCCGCGCGCCGCTCCTGCATCTTCTCCAGGAGGGGTTTGAGGATCTCGCGGAAGCCGGCGACGTTGGCGCGGACCCAGCCGGGCCGGTCGACGACGAGGACGGGGGTGTCGTGGGTCTCCTCGGTGGTCATCCGGGTGAAGCCGCGGACGTGCTCCTCCGAGGCCTTCGCGTGCCGGCGCAGCTCCGCGACGACGGCCCTCGCCTCGTCACGGCTGACGTCGGGGCCCGGTCGTACGAGCCGTGTCGCGGTTGCCACCGCGAGGTTCCAGTCGACCATCCCGGAAGATGCGGTGCCGCCGAAGCCAGTCATGCCGTCAACCGTACGTGAGCGTCCCGGCTTGGGGCAGACCGTGCGGGCCGCCGGGGGTGGGCGGCCCGGTCGCCGGGCGGTGGCACGGGGCCGGCCGCCGTCATCGGCAGCCGCAGGCCGCCAGGGCCGTGGCCGCCGTGTCGAGGGCCGCCTGGGCCTCCGGGGGGTTCGCCGTGCCGGAGGTCAGGAAGGCGAAGGCGAGGAGGTGGCCGTCGGTGTCGACGACGGTGCCCGCGAGGGTGTTCACGCCGGTCAGGGTGCCGGTCTTGGCGCGTACGACGCCGGACGCGCCGTCGGTGTAGCGGCGGGCCAGGGTGCCGGTGAAGCCCGCCACGGGGAGGCCGGTGAGGACCGGGCGCAGGCCGGGGCGCTCGGGGTTGCCGGCCTCGACCAGCAGGGCGGTGAGCAGGTCGGCGGTGAGCTTGTCGTCGCGGTCGAGTCCGCTGCCGTCGTGGAAGGCGGCCCCGGACAGCGGCAGGCCCAGTTTGGTCAGCCGGGCGGAGACCGCCCTGGCGCCGCCGGCGAAGCTGGCGGGCTCGCCGCTGGTGAGCGCGGTCTGGCGGGCGAGCGCCTCGGCGATGTCGTTGTCGCTGTTGGTCAGCATGCGTTCGACCAGGGCGGCCAGCGGGGGCGAGGAGACGGTGGCGAGGGTCTGGGCGCGGGTGGTGGCCTTGGAGGTGCCGGGGGGCGTGGTCTTGATTCCGGCGTCGGCGAGGAAGCCGGCGAACTTGCCCGCCGCGTCCTTCGCGGGGTCGCTCACGCGCGTCGCCGGTCCGCTGACGGAGGCGTCGGTGCGGCCCTCGTCGGCGATGAGGGCGCTGACGGGGGCGAGGTTCTCGTTGACGCCGATGGGGTGCTGGGCGGGCCCGGAGTACAGCGTCGTGTCGTACGACAGGGTGACCTCGCCGATGCCGCGCGCGTGGAGTGCCTTCGCGGTGCCGGCGGCCAGGGTGCGCAGGCTCGCCCAGCCGTCGGACTTCGCGCGGGCGGTCAGGGTGGGGTCGCCGCCGCCGACCAGGACGAGTTCGCCGGTGTCGGGTTCGAGTGCGGCGCGGGTGGTGAGGCGGTGGTCGGGGCCGAGGGCGGACAGGGCGGCGACGGCGGTGGCGATCTTGGTGGTGGAGGCGGGGGTGAGGGCCTTGCCGGGATCGGTGGCGTAGAGGCGCTTGCCGGTGGTCACGTCGACGACGGCGGCCGTGCGGGTGCCGCCGAGGGCGGGGGCGTTTAGGAGGGGCCCGAGGACGTCGGCGAAGGGTTTCGCGCCGGAGGCGTCGTTCGTGGTGCCGACGGCGCCGTCGGCACCGCCCAGGCCGGTCAGGACGGGTGCGGCGCTCGGGGCCGGGCGGGGTGCGCCCGCCGCGGTGCCGGAGCCTGCGTGATCTGTGCCACCCGACCGCTCGAGGGCGGCGGCCCGTTCCCGCTCGGCCGTACGCTGACCGTTGGCGTCCCAGGGGCCTGCCACGGTCACCACGCCGGCGGCCAGTGCCAGGCCGGCGGTGGCGGCGCCCGCGGTGTACTGCCAGGTCCGGGCCGTTTTCGGGCGGGGCGCCGACCGCGGACGGACGGCCTTCGCCAGCCGCGCGACCCGCGGCCCGGCGGCGGCCGCGGCCCTTGCCAGACGCGGTCGTACGGCGCTCGCGATCCGCCTCACCTGCGGTCCCGCGGCTCGCCAAGGCCTCAGCTCTGGCACGACCACCAGCCCCTTTCGCGATCACACACCTGCGTGAGGGACACTTAATCACCAGAACTATGTGTTGATCATGGAGGAGCCACCGGTGGAGTTCGACGTCACGATCGAGATCCCGAAGGGTTCGCGCAACAAGTACGAGGTGGACCACGAGACCGGTCGGATCCGCCTGGACCGCCGTCTCTTCACCTCGACCGCCTACCCGGCCGACTACGGCTTCGTCGAGAACACCCTCGGCGAGGACGGCGACCCGCTGGACGCGCTGGTCATCCTGGATGAGCCGACCTTCCCGGGCTGCCTCATCAAGTGCCGTGCGATCGGCATGTTCCGGATGACGGACGAGGCGGGCGGCGACGACAAGCTGCTGTGCGTGCCCTCGACCGACCCGCGGGTCGAGCACCTGCGCGACATCCACCACGTGTCGGAGTTCGACCGCCTGGAGATCCAGCACTTCTTCGAGGTGTACAAGGACCTGGAGCCCGGCAAGTCCGTCGAGGGCGCCAACTGGGTGGGCCGTACGGACGCCGAGGTGGAGATCGAGCGGTCGTACAAGCGCTTCAAGGAGCAGGGCGGCCACTGACCGGCCGGTTTGTCTCCGACGGGCCGCGGCACCCTGGGTGGGGTGACGCGGCCCGTCTGCGTGCTCATGCGCATACTGAGGCCTACGGAAGGTGTCGTTCAGGGAGCGGTGCGAGGTGATGGAGGCGGAGGACCGCAAGCCCCGGTCCGACGAGGCGCGGTACGACCCGGAGATCACGTCCGAGTTCGCCATTCCGGTGGGGCTCGACGTACCGAGGACGGGTGGTGAGCCGGAGACGACCTCCGAGTTCACCGTGCCCCGGGGGCTGGAGACGCCGCAGCCCCCGAGCGCGGAACCGGAGGGGTCGGCGTTCAGCACGCCGCGCACGTACAGCGCCAGCGGGGCCCCGGTCGCGTTCACGCCGGCCACCGGCGTGCCGATGGTCAGCCTGATCAAGGACGCGCCGTGGCAGGACCGGATGCGCACGATGCTGCGCATGCCGGTGACCGAGCGCCCGGCGCCGGAACACGTGCAGCGCGTGGAGGAGGGCGGTCCGGCCGTCCCGCGCGTGCTCGACCTGACGCTGCGTATCGGGGAGCTGCTGCTGGCGGGCGGCGAGGGCGCCGAGGACGTGGAGGCCGCGATGTTCGCGGTGTGCCGGTCCTACGGCCTCGACCGCTGCGAGCCGAACGTGACCTTCACGCTGCTGTCGATCTCGCACCAGCCGTCCCTGGTGGAGGACCCGGTGACGGCGTCCCGCACGGTGCGGCGCCGGGGCACCGACTACACGCGGCTGGCGGCGGTGTTCCGGCTGGTGGACGATCTGACCGACCCGGAGACCCATGTCTCGCTGGAGGAGGCCTACCGGCGCCTGGCGGAGATCCGCCGTAACCGGCACCCCTACCCCGGCTGGGCGCTGACGCTGGCCTCCGGGCTGCTGGCCGGCGCGGCCTCCGTGCTGGTCGGCGGTGACCTGATCGTCTTCGTGGCGGCGGCGCTGGGCGCGATGCTCGGCGACCGGCTCGCGTGGCTGTGCGCGGGGCGCGGGCTGCCGGAGTTCTACCAGTTCACGGTGGCCGCGATGCCGCCCGCGGCGATCGGTGTGGCGTTCGCGCTGGCCGACGTGGACCTGAAGGCGTCCGCGGTGGTCACCGGTGGGCTGTTCGCGCTGCTGCCGGGGCGGGCGCTGGTGGCGGGCGTGCAGGACGGCCTGACGGGCTTCTACATCACCGCGTCCGCGCGTCTGCTGGAGGTCATGTACTTCTTCGTCGGCATCGTCGCCGGGGTGCTGGTGGTCCTGTACTTCGGGGTGAAGGTCGGCGGCCAGCTGAACCCGGACGCGGCGCTCGGCAGCTCCGACCGGCCGCTGGTGCAGATCGCGGCGTCGATGGTCCTGTCGCTGACCTTCGCGGTGCTGCTTCAGCAGGAGCGGTCCACCGTGCTGTGGGTGACCCTCAGCGGCGGGGTGGCGTGGTCGGTGTACGGCGCCATGCACGTCGTCAGCGACATCTCACCGGTGGCGTCCACGGCCGTGGCGGCGGGGCTGGTGGGTCTGTTCGGGCAGCTGCTGTCGCGGTACCGGTTCGCGTCCGCGCTGCCGTACACGACGGCGGCGATCGGCCCCCTGCTGCCCGGTTCGGCGACCTACTTCGGGCTGCTGTCCATCGCGCAGAACGACGTGGACAAGGGGCTGGTGTCGCTGGCCAAGGCCGCGTCACTGGCCATGGCCATCGCCATCGGGGTCAATCTGGGGTCGGAGATCTCGCGGCTGTTCCTGCGGGTCGGCTCCGCCGGGAAGCGCCGGGCCGCGAAGCGGACGAGGGGTTTCTAGGGCGCTGCCCGGCCCCCGTCAGTGGTTGCGGTGGTCGTACGGGTACGGGCTCTGGCCGTTCCCCTGCCGCGGGTGCTGCGGGTACTGCTGCTCGGGGTGCTGCTGCTGCGGGTAGGGCTGCTGGGGGTACTGCTGCGGGTCGTAGTACTGGTCGCCGTAGCCCTGGCCGGAGTAGCCCTGGTCGCCGTAGCCCTGATCGGGGTGGCCCTGATCGCCGTAGCCCTGGTCGCCGTAGCCCTGGTTCCAGTGCTGCTGCGGGTGCGGGTCCTGCTGGTACGGCTGCTGGTACGGCTGTTCCGGCTCGACGCGGCGCAGCTGCGTCGTGGCGTCGTCCATGGCGGGGGCCTGCTGGTGCGCGGCGGGCCGCTGGTACGCGGGCTGCTGCGGCCGGTACGGGGCCTGCGCCGCGGCCGGCTCCGCCTGCTCGGCCTTCTTGTTCTTGCCGCGTGCGCGCAGGAACTCGATCGCGATCGGGACGACGGAGACGAGGACGATCAGGATGAGGATCGCCTCGATGTTCTTGTTGACGAAGGGGATGTTGCCCAGCCAGGAGCCGAGGAGGGTGACGCCCGCGCCCCACAGGACGCCGCCGATGACGTTGAAGGTCAGGAACGAGCGGTACTTCATGCCGCTGACGCCGGCGATGATCGGCGTGAACGTCCGCACGATCGGCACGAAGCGGGCCAAAATCAGGGACTTCGGGCCGTACTTCTCGAAGAACTCGTGCGCCTTGGTGACGTTCTCCTGCTTGAACAGGCGGGAGTCGGGCCGGTTGAACAGGGACGGGCCGACCTTCTTGCCGAACATGTAGCCCGCCTGGTCGCCCAGGACCGCGGCGAGGCAGATCAGGGCGATCGCCCCCCACAGCGGGAAGTCCAGCTGGTCCGAGGTGATCAGCAGACCGCAGGTGAACAGCAGCGAGTCACCCGGCAGGAAGAACCCGATGAGCAGTCCGGACTCGGCGAAGACGATGAGCAGCAGGCCCCAGATGCTGTAGGTGTCGAGGAGATAGTTGGGATCCAGCCAGCTCGGGCCTAGGGCGAGTGTCATCACGGGTCCGGGCTCCTGAGGGGGTGAGGCGGCTGCGGCATCCATGTGGGCCGCACAAAGCTATCAACGCGATGTGTCCGACCCAGGTTCCACCGGTGTCTCCAGGATGCACTGTGGGCGGACTGGCACAAAGCTGTGAGCCATGGGACTCGATGACTACGGCGGCGGCCAGGGGCCCCAGCCGGACGTGCTGGTCGTGACGACGAACGACGTGCCCGGGTACCGGGTGCAGCAGGTGCTCGGCGAGGTCTTCGGCCTCACCGTGCGCTCCCGGCACCTCGGGAGCCAGATCGGCGCCGGGCTGAAGTCGATGATCGGCGGCGAGCTGAAGGGCCTCACCAAGACGCTCGTGCAGACCCGCAACCAGGCCATGGAACGGCTGGTGGAGCAGGCACGCGCGCGTGGCGCCAACGGGGTGCTGATGTTCCGGTTCGACGTGACGGAGGCCGCGGACGTCGGCACGGAGGTGTGCGCCTACGGCACGGCGGTGGTCCTGGCCCGGGAGTGACCCCGGGCCAGGACCTCAGGAGGCCGTGTGCCGCGCGGTGTTCGCCACGATCGCGTCCCTCAGGTACCCGGCGAGACCGCTGCGGACGGCCTCGTACGTCGCGGTGAACCGCTCGTCGGCCACGTACATCTCCCCCAGGCACGCGTGCATCTCGTGCGGGCAGTCGTAGTACGCGCGCGTGATGAACCGGCGGTGCTCCTCGGCGACGTCCATGGCCGCCGCGGAGCCGGCGGGCATGCCCTCGGCGAGCAGGTCCGCCATGCGGCCGTGGATCGCGCCCATCTCCTCGTTGATCCGCTTCCAGTCCTCCTTGGTGTACGAGGCGGTCCGGCGCCGCGACTGCCGGTAGGCCTCGGTGCCGCCCCAGCGTTCCTCGGCCTCGGCGGCGTGCTCGTCGGGGTCGAAGTCGCCGAAGACCTCGAACCGCTCCTCGGGGGTGAGGTTGATGCCCATCGTGCGTGCCTCCATGGCGTGCTCCACGGCCGCGGCCATCTTCTGCAGCTTCTCGATCCGGACGGTCAGCAGTTCGTGCCGGCGGCGCAGATGCGCGCGCGGGTCCGCGTCCGGGTCGTCGAGCAGGGCCGCGACCTCGTCGAGCGGGAAGCCGAGTTCCCGGAAGAACAGGATCTGCTGGAGCCGGTCGAGGTCGGCGTCGTTGTAGCGCCGGTGGCCGGCGTACGTGCGCTCGCTGGGCACGAGCAGACCGATCTCGTCGTAGTGGTGCAGGGTGCGCACCGTGATCCCGGCGAACCCCGCGACCTGTCCCACGGAGTAGCTCACTTTCCGCTCCTTGTCGTCGGTACGCCTTCACGTTGAGGCCTGACGTCACGTGAGGTGCAAGCCGGATTCCACTCGGGATGTTGGGTGCGTTATGTCCGCTTATGGTGAGCCCGTGGCCCAGGAGACCGAGAAGCAGGCTCCCTCGACCCGGCCGGCGGCCCCGGCGCGGGCGCTGCTGCCGTCCATCCTGCCCGCCGCCGCCGTCGGCGTGCTCGCGAGTCTCACCTTCGTCGGCGTCAGCTCGGCCGCCGAGCAGTTGCAGCGCGTGCTGTGGGGGCCGCTGCCGAAGGCGCTGGGCGTGGGGCCGTACTCGGTGCTGTGGATGTTCGTCATGCTGGTGGCGACCGGCGCCGCCGTCGGTCTGGTGGTCTGGAAGGTGCCCGGGCACGCCGGGCCGGACCCGGCCACGACCGGTCTGAACGCCCCGGTCCTGCCGCTGTACGTGCTGCCGGGCCTGGTGCTGGCGGCCGGGCTGATGCTGGCCGGCGGGCCGAGCCTGGGCCCGGAGAACCCCATCATCGCCGTCAACGTGGGACTCGTGGCCTGGCTCGGGACGCGCTTCCTGCCACGGAGACCGGGCGCCCTGTGGCCGGTGCTCGCCGAGGCCGCGACCATCGGGGCGCTGTTCGGCACGCCGGTGGCGGCGGCGCTGGTGATCTCCGAGGCGCTGGCCGGGAAGCCGATGCCCGGTCTGCTGTGGGACAACCTGTTCGCGCCGCTGACGGCGGGCGCGTTCGGGGCGATCACGACCACCCTGGTGGCCCATCCGACCTTCGACCTCGGGCTGCCGCCCCTGGGCCACCCGAACGGCAGGGACGTGCTGGCCGCGCTGGTGATCGCCCCGGTGGCCGCGCTGCTCGGCATGTGCGCCGTCCGCGCGTTCCCGTACGTCCACGCGGCCTTCCAGCGGTTGCGGCATCCGATGCTGATGCTCCCGGCGGGCGGAGTGGTCCTCGGCGCCCTGGCGGCCGTGGGCGGCCATCTGACCCTGTTCAAGGGGCTGTCGGAGGTCGGGGTGCTCGCGGCGAACCCGGACGGCTGGTCGGCGGGCCAGTTCGCCACCATGACGGTGGTGAAGCTGGCCGCGCTGCTGGTCGCCGCGTCCTGCGGCTTCCGCGGCGGCCGGATCTTCCCGGCCGTCTTCATCGGCACCGCCCTGGGCCTGTGCGCCCACGCGCTCGTTCCCGCCGTACATCCCTCGCTGGGCGTGGCGACGGGCGTCCTGGGCATCCTCCTGGCGATCACCCGGCAGGGCTGGGTGAGCCTGTTCACCGCGGCCGTCCTGGTCGCCTCGCCCGCCATCATCGCCCTGCTGTGCATCGCCTCGCTGCCGGCCTGGCTGCTGGTGACGGGGCGCCCGCAGATGCAGCTGCGGGCGGACGGCACCTCGATCCGCTGACCCCCTCTCCCCCTGGAGGCACGTCCATGGCCCTGCACAAAGGTCCCGAGAAGCACGAGCAGCGGACGGTGTCGGTCAACCCGTTCTTCGGGGAGGCCAACCCCGTCGCCGGCATGACCGAGGCCCCGCCCACGCACCGGCTGCCGGACGGCCCGCTCCCCCCGTCGACCGCCTACCAGCTGGTGCACGACGAGCTGATGCTGGACGGCAACTCCCGGCTGAACCTGGCCACCTTCGTCACCACCTGGATGGAGCCGCAGGCCGGGGTGCTGATGGCGGAGTGCCGGGACAAGAACATGATCGACAAGGACGAGTACCCGCGCACGGCCGAACTGGAGCGGCGCTGCGTGGCGATGCTCGCCGACCTGTGGAACGCGCCGGACCCGTCGGCGGCGGTGGGCTGTTCCACGACCGGTTCGAGCGAGGCGTGCATGCTCGCGGGGATGGCCCTCAAGCGGCGCTGGGCGAAGCGGAACGCCGACCGGTACCCCGGTGCGCGGCCCAATCTGATCATGGGGATCAACGTCCAGGTGTGCTGGGAGAAGTTCTGCAACTTCTGGGAGGTGGAGGCCCGGCTGGTCCCGATGGACGGCGACCGCTACCACCTCGACCCGCAGGCCGCCGCCGAGCTGTGCGACGAGAACACCATCGGGGTCGTGGGCGTCCTCGGCTCGACCTTCGACGGCTCCTACGAGCCGATCGCCGAGCTGTGCGCGGCTCTGGACGCCCTGCAGGAGCGCACCGGCCTGGACGTCCCCGTGCACGTCGACGGGGCCTCGGGCGCCATGGTGGCCCCCTTCCTCGACGAGGGCCTGGTCTGGGACTTCCGCCTGCCGCGGGTGGCGTCGATCAACACCTCCGGGCACAAGTACGGGCTGGTGTACCCGGGTGTCGGCTGGGCGCTGTGGCGGGACAAGGAGGCGCTCCCCGAAGAGCTGGTCTTCCGGGTCAACTACCTGGGCGGGGACATGCCGACCTTCGCGCTGAACTTCTCCCGGCCCGGCGCCCAGGTGGTGGCGCAGTACTACACGTTCCTGCGGCTGGGGCGCGAGGGCTACCGGGCCGTGCAGCAGTCGACGCGGGACGTGGCGACCTCACTGGCCGACCGGATCGCGGCGCTCGGCGACTTCCGGCTCCTCACCCGCGGCGACGAGCTGCCGGTGTTCGCGCTCACCACGGCCGACGACGTCACGGCGTACGACGTCTTCGACGTGTCCCGGCGTGTGCGCGAGAGCGGCTGGCTGGTGCCCGCGTACACCTTCCCGGCGAACCGCGAGGACCTGTCCGTGCTGCGGATCGTGTGCCGCAACGGTTTCTCCCACGACCTGGCCGACCTGTTCCTGGACGACCTGAGCCGGCTGCTGCCGGAGCTGCGCCGGCAGTCGCACCCGCAGACCCGGGACAAGGGGGCGGCCACGAGCTTCCACCACTGACAGCCGGCGGCCGCGTCCGGTCAGCGGTCGTCCTCCGGGTGCCGCTCGCCCGTCGCGTACGGGTTCTCCTGGCCCTCGGCGAGCACGCCGACGAACGGTTCGCCCTCGCCCGCGAACGTGTGGGCACCGTTCTCCAGGCGCTCGACGAGGCCGCGGGTCCACTCGGCCTCGGAGTCGGCCGTGTGGACCCACATGCTCATGATCTCGCCGATGTGGCCGAGCCGTTCGGGTCCTTCGGCGGGCACGTAGTGCTCGGTGACCGAGGAGCGCCACGCCTCGATCCGGCGGGTGCGCTCCTTCAGCAGCGCCACCGCCTCGGCCCTCGGCAGGTCCACCATGAAGCCGAGGGCCGCCGTCTTGACGTCACCGCGCTGGTCGTAGGAGACGAGCGCCTCGCGCAGCAGGGCGAAGTACTCCTCGGTGCCCCGCTCCGTCAGCTCGTACTCCGTGCGCGGCGGCCCTCCGGCGGTGGACGGCGCGATCTCGTGCGCGTGCAGCAGTCCCTGTTTGGCCAGCTGCTTGAGCGCGTGGTAGATCGAGCCCGGTTTGGCCTGGGACCACTCGTGCGCGCCCCAGTACTCCAGGTCGCCCCGCACCTGGTAGCCGTGGGCCCGGCCGTGCTGGCGGACCGCGCCGAGCACGAGGAGACGGATCGCTGACATGCCGTCCAGGTTATGGCCGCGGGGCTAGCCGGCCTGCTCCAGGGCCACCAGCTCGAACGCGGTCTTGCCGTCCAGGGACTCGCGGATGATGTCGGCGTGACCGGCGTGCCGGGCCGTCTCGCGGATCAGGTGCAGGCAGAGCCACCGGAGCGAGACACGGCCCTCCGGCGGGAACCAGGGGTCCGGCGGCAGCGGGAAGGTGTCGTCGAGGCTCGGCGCGGAGCGGATGTACTTCTCCGTGTCGGCGGCCACCTGCTCCCAGTACGCCAGCTGCGAGGCCACCGTCTCGTCGCCGACCAGCTGGAACGTCTCGTGCCAGTTCGTCTCGTCACGGCGCACCGCGGGCGGCTCCTGCCTGGCCCGGGCGAGCCAGCTCTGCTCCACCTCGGCGACGTGCTTGAGCAGGCCGCCGAGCGAGAGCTCGCTGGCGCTGGGACGGGTGCGGGCCTGCTCGTCCGTCAGCCCGAGCAGGGCCCGGCGGATCCCGCCGCGCTGTTCCTCGATGAACGCGAGCAGCGCTCCCCGCTCGTCGCCCTGCGCCTCCGCCGGCACGTGAGTGACCATGACCCGCCGCCTTTCGTGGAATCGGTGCGCCGGGGCCGTTCTCCCCGACACCGACGACGCTACGGGCCATTGCGGTCAGCGGCTGTCCTCAATGGCCCGGGTCCGCGAAAAAGGGCCGGGCCGGGAGTCGCGGGTCAGAACGGGAAGCCGCTGCGGCCGTGCTGGACGGAGATCCACTTGACGGTGGTGAAGGCCTCCAGCGTCGTCTCGCCGTTGAGGCGGCCGATGCCGGACTGCTTCTCCCCGCCGAAGGGGACGAGCGGTTCGTCGTGGACCGTGCCGTCGTTCACGTGGAACATGCCGGTGTCGATCTGCTTGGCGAAGGCGACACCGCGTTCGATGTCGCCCGTGTGGACGGCGCCGCTGAGGCCGTACGGGGTGTCGTTGACGATCCGGACCGCCTCCTCCTCGCCGTCGAACGGGACGAGGAAGACGACCGGTCCGAAGACCTCCTGCCGCAGCAGCGCGGAGTCGGCGGGCAGACCGGTGAGCACACTGGGCTCGACCAGGTTGTCGGTCGTGGAGCCGTGCACGAGGGCCGTGGCGCCCTCGGCGATCGCCTGCCGGACCGTGCCCGAGACGGCGTTCGCCTGCGCCGAGTTGATCACCGGGCCGATGACGGTCTCCGGGTCGCGCGGGTCGCCGACCTTGAGCGTCCTGACCTTGGCGACGAACTTCTCGGTGAACTCGTCGGCCACGGAGGCGTCCACGAGGACCCGGTTGGCGGCCATGCAGACCTGGCCCTGGTGCACGAACCGGCTGAAGACCGCCGCGTCCACCGCGTAGTCGATGTCGGCGTCGTCCAGCACCACCAGGGCGCTGTTCCCGCCGAGTTCGAGTACCGCGCGCTTGAAGTTTTGGGCGCAGACGGTGGCCACGTGCCGGCCGGTCTTGTCGGAGCCGGTGAAGGAGATGACCTTCGGGACGGGATGCTCGATGAACGCGTCGCCGATCTCGGCTATGTCGGTGACGACGACGTTGAGCAGGCCGCCCGGCAGCCCGGCCTCCTCGAAGATCTTCGCGAGCAGGGTGCCGCCGGCGATCGGGGTGTTCTGGTGCGGCTTGAGGACCACGCCGTTGCCGAGCGCGAGGGCCGGGGCGACCGACTTCAGCGACAGCAGGAAGGGGAAGTTGAAGGGGCTGATCACGCCCACCACGCCGACCGGCACCCGGTAGACGCGGTTCTCCTTGCCGTCCGTCGGGGAGGGCAGGAGCCTGCCCTCGGGGCGCAGCGCGAGGTGGATCGACTCGCGCAGGAACTCCTTCGCGAGATGGAGTTCGAAGCCGGCCTTCACGCGCGTGCCGCCCAGTTCCGCGATGATCAGGTCGGCTATCTCCTGCTCGCGGTCCTCGATCAGCCTGAGCGCCCGCTCGAAGACCGCGCGCCGGGTGTAGGGGTTGGTCGCGGCCCACTGCTTCTGGGCGCGGGCGGCGGCCCGGTAGGCCTGGTCCACCTCGTCGACGGTGGCCACCGTGATCGAGGCCAGCTTCTCGTCGTCGTACGGGTTGAAGTCGATCACGTCCCAGGACCCGCTGCCCGGACGCCACTCGCCGTCGATGTACTGCCGGGCCAGGTCGGTGAAGTAGGACGACATGTGATCCCTCAATCGCTAGCGGACACCAGATCTACGCCATGTCTGATCGCACGTCATCCTACTTGTGATCAAAGGGAGTTGAGAGTGTCCTCTCAAGACGAGCGGTCTCTCAGGACAACTGCCGCAGGCCCCGGAGCAGGTCCCGGCTCTCGTCCGGGCCCGGGCTGTCCTGCTGCAGCTCCTTGAGCGCCTGCTCGTACTGGGCGACGTCCTCGCGCTTGTCCAGGTAGAGGGCGCTGGTCAGCTGCTCCAGGTAGACCACGTCGGACAGGTCGGCGTCGGGGAAGCTGAGGATGGTGAAGGCGCCGCTCTCGCCGGAGTGCCCGCCGAAGCCGAACGGCATGACCTGCAGCCGCACGTTGGGCCGCTCGGACAGGTCGATCAGGTGCTGGAGCTGGCCCCGCATCACCTCGCGGTCGCCGTAGGGGCGGCGCAGGGCGGCCTCGTCGAGGACGACGTGGAACTCGGGGGCGTTGTCGGCGAGCAGGTGCTTCTGCCGCTCCAGGCGCAGCGCGACCCGCCGCTCCACGTCGGCGGCGCTCGCGCCCTTCATGCCGCGCCGGACCACGGCGCGGGCGTACTCCTCGGTCTGCAGCAGGCCGTGGACGAACTGCACCTCGTAGGCGCGGAGCAGGGAGGCGGCGCCCTCCAGGCCCACGTAGGTGGGGAACCAGGTGGGCAGGACGTCGGTGTAACTGTGCCACCACCCGGCCACGTTGGCCTCCCGGGCGAGGGAGAGCAGCGACTCGCGCTCGGCCTCGTCGGTGATGCCGTACAGCGTCAGCAGGTCTTCCACGTCTCTGGTCTTGAAGCTCACCCGGCCCAGCTCCATCCGGCTGATCTTCGACTCGGACGCGCGGATCGAGTAACCCGCGGCCTCACGCGTGATCCCCCGTGCCTCACGCAGTCGCCTGAGTTGCGAGCCGAGCAGCATCCGCCGCACCACCGATCCGGGCTCTCCCGCGCTCACGTTCGCCAGCCTCCCCAACCGTCTTCAAGGGCCGCAGTCTGCCACTAAAACACTTCGAGCAGTACTCGTCCGGTTACGGAAACGGAAAGAGTGCGGCCGTTTCTGCCCCTCCGTGCCGGGAAGAGGTCCGGACCACTGGCGGAGGTCTGCGGGAAGATGGCAGAAAAAATGGCCAAGAAGCGGTACGGGCATGACCATTTCGGTCGCGTGCACGTGCATCTGCCCTTGCATCTGCTCTGCGCTTCCGAAACCATGGTGCCGCGCCACCGCTGCCTCGCAACGACCGCGAATTCCCGGGAGTGCCTCGCATGGGAACGAATGGATCGACCATGCTCAAGCCGTTACGGCAGGGCCTTCCGCCTCTGGACCCCACGGCCGTGTCCGATGCCGCCTCCTGCGCCCTGCCCGCCCGTTACGAGGCGGTGCGCGAGGCCCGGCGCTTCACCCGGGGCACCCTCGACCAGTGGGACGTCGGCGACCGCTTCGACGACATATGCCTCGTCGTCTCCGAACTCGTCACCAACGCGCTGCGCCACGCGACGCCGGCCGAGCAGGACAGCGGGGACGAGCGCAACCCGTCCGTGCGGCTGCATCTGCTGCGCTGGACCGAGCGGCTGGTGTGCGCGGTGCGCGACCCGAGCCACGACACGCCGGTGCCGCGCGACTCGGACGACTTCTCGGCCGAGTCGGGGCGGGGCCTGTTCCTGGTCGACTCCTTCGCCGACGGCTGGGGCTGGCACCCGCTCGCGGGCACGCTCCAGGGCAAGGTCGTCTGGGCGATGTTCCGGCTCCTGCCGGCCGGCTGACAGCACGCCGCACGTTCCGACGTACCGGTTCTACGCGCGTCACCCCGGTCCCGGCGGCACCGACATCGTTGCCACCGGGGAGCGCCGCGCACCGGCCGGTCAGCTCGCGATCAGATGGTCGAACTCGCCGTCCTTGACGCCGAGGAGCATGGCCTCGATCTCCGCGCGCGTGTAGACGAGCGCCGGTCCGTCCGGGAATCGCGAGTTGCGTACGGCGACCTCACCACCCGGCAACCGCGCGAACTCCACACAGGACCCTTGCGAGTTGCTGTGCCTGCTCTTCTGCCAGGCCACTCCGTCCAGCTGCGTGGCAGCCATGCCGTTGTGCACGTCGTACCCCCCGTAAACGCCGTCAACGTCGCGGTCCACAGGTCGCTCCCCGGTGGTGCGTTGGCTGATGTGGCCATAGATGCTGTAGTCAACTGATGCGGATCATAGCCCCGTTCACGTGCAGTTG
Source organism: Streptomyces albidicamelliae (assembly GCF_025642175.1). NCBI lineage: Bacteria > Bacillati > Actinomycetota > Actinomycetes > Kitasatosporales > Streptomycetaceae > Streptomyces > Streptomyces albidicamelliae. The sequence continues at coordinate 3,969,758 of NZ_CP106795.1, forward strand.
CATGAGCAGATGCACGTGCACGCGTAGTGGTGCCGCGGTTACAGCTTTGACGAGCGCTTTACCCGAGCCGTCCCAGCACCTGCCCGAGAGCAGGCATGACATGCCCTCTCCAGCCCCCGTCCATGATCTTCCGCGCCATCGTCTGCGCCGGATCGTCCGGATCGAACCCCTCGTGCACTAGGAAGAGACGCGTACCGCGCCCTTCCTGTTCCAGGGTCCAGGTAATGGTCCAGTCCGCGGGATTGGCCGGATCGGCGTCGGTCCACCGGAGGGACAGCATCCGCTCGGTGTCGTAGGCGAGTACCCGCACCCGGACGACGCCGGAGAAGCGGGAGTTGGGACGCGGGACGGAGGTCATCCGGTACTCGTGGCCCACCTCGAGCCGGAAGCCCTCGGCGCCCGGCATCTGCCAGCGGGCGAGCAGTGCGGGATCGGTGAGGGCGCGCCAGACCTTGGCGGGCGGGTGCGGGAAGAACTGGTCGACGTGGATCGTGGTGAGGTCGCCCGGGTCGTCCCCGTCACCCTCGAACGGTGTGCTCATGGCTGGTCATCGTCGGGCATGCGGTCCAGCAGATCGCCGAGGCCCTTCAACCGCTCCCGCCAGAACCGCTCGTACGGATGGAGCCAGTCCTGCACCTCGGCGAGCGGGGCCGCCTCCAGGCGGTAGATCCGCTGCCGTCCCGAGCGCTGCTCGGAGACGAGGCCGGCCTCCCGGAGCACCTTGAGGTGTTCCGAGAGGCTGGGGCGGCGCATGTCGAAGTGGTCGGCCAGCGCCTGCACGGGCTGCGGTCCGCGTTCGCGCAGCAGGCGCAGGACCTCGCGGCGGGTGGCGTTCGCGAGCGCGGCGAAGACACGGTCCTGCGCGGCGGCCTCTCGGACCCCGGCTACGGGCATGTCCGGCCTTTCTACTGGTGGGCCTCCGTGAGCAGCATCAGACCGTTGCCGTCCGGGTCCCGGAAGGAGGCCATCCGCCCCCAGGGGTGGTCGTCCGGACCCCTCACCTCTGCACCCGCCTCGGTGAGCCTGGCGCAGTCGGCGTCGACATCGGTCGTCACCAACATGATCCCCCGGGCCGAGCCGGGCTCGAAATCCCCCATGCCCGGCCCCGAGAGCGTGAAGACGGTCCGCGCGCCCCGGGGCGCGACCTGAAGCCACCGCCCGGGCGGCATCGGAAGGTCGGCGGTGACCTCGAAGCCGAGGACGTCCCGGTAGAAGCGGAGGCTCGGTCCTGGTCGGCGACGGGAAGGGTGACGAAGGAGGCGTGGGTGATGTGCATGGGACACACGATAGGTAGGCTTTCTCCTACTAGTCAAGCGTAGGAGAATCCCTACCCATCGCGAACGGGCTGCGAGCCGAGGCCGGGACCGCCGGGGGGATGCAGGCCGCTGCCCGGGAGGGAACGGGTCCGGCAGCCGCCTCCTCCGAGGGCTGCGGGCTCCTGCTGGTAGCTTGCTGCGGGCCGTCCGGCCGAGGGCGTCCGCCCGCTACAGCATGGGAGCTTTCCGGTGACTTCTGCGAGTGCGCGAGTGCGGAGCGCGGCCCTGGCCGCGGCGGTGGCGGGCGCGCTGACACTGACGGCGTGCAGCGGCGGCGACTCGGGGAACGGCTCACCGTCCCCCTCCCCGTCGGACGCCTCCAAGGCTCCTTCGTCGGGCTCCTCCGCCGTGACCGGCGCCTCCGACGAACTGCAGGGCAGCTGGATCACCACGACGGGCGGCAAGGTCGTGGCCCTGGTGATCACCGGGAAGCAGGCCGGCGTCTTCGCGACCGGCGGGACCGTGTGCAGCGGTACCGCGGGCAGCGAGGCGGGCATGCGGATGATCCACCTGACCTGCGCCGACGGCAGCAAGGACCGGGTCACCGGCATGGTCGACCAGGTCGGCGCCAAGACCATGAAGGTCACCTGGTCGGGCAAGCTCGGCCAGGAGACGTACAGCAAGGCCGAGGGCGGCAAGCTGCCGTCGGGACTGCCGACCGCGTTCACGCAGTGACGTACGGCACCCTCGGCGGTGCACCGAATGGCGGTGCACCCGAAAAGGTGATCCGCTGACCGGGTGGACGCCCTGCGGCGGCGCTCCGGCGGGGCACCGGAAGCGGTGATCCGGGAGGGGCGCGCGATCGGAGCCCGAGCGCAGGCGCCATGATGCTTGTGGCACCGTCACGATCTCGTTGAGGACCGCTCATGCGCGCATTTCCGCTCACCGTCACCGCCCTCGCCGCCGCCCTGCTGCTCACCGCCTGCGACGACGGCGGCGGCAAGAGCACCGACAAGAACAGCTCCGCCTGCGAGATCGGCGGGGTCTCGGTGCAGATCGGGTCGGCGAGCGTCGCACCGGCCGCCGGTGACGCCGGTGAGGTGCCGGTCAGCATCACCAACCAGAGCACCCCCTGCACCCTGGACGACTTCCCGGGCGCGGTGCTGGAAGCCGGCACCGCCAAGGAGAAGCTGCCCGTGCTCGCGGGTGCCAAGGCGCAGAAGCTGAAGCTCGCCAAGGGCGACTCGGCGTCCTTCACCATCGCCTACGTCCGCGGCAAGGAGGGCGACGCGAACGCGGTGGCGGCCAAGACGGTGACGATCGCCCTGCCCGGCTCCGCGACGACCCGGAGCTTCCCCTGGTCCTACGGCCCCGTCGCCCTCAAGGGCAGCGGGCCGGACGCCTCCGTCAGCGCCTTCCAGCAGGTCGGGGACTGAGGCGGGCGCAGGCCTCAGGGCAGCCGGTGGCGGCGCTCGACCTGGGCCCGGTCGGCCGCGGCCGTGCCCTCCGTCCAGCCCGCCGCGTCGCTCACGCCCCGCATCCGTGTCGTGGTGGTCTCGGGGAACATGCGCTCCAGGCGGCCGGTGACGGCCACCTCGCGCGTGGCCAGCACCGGCAGCAGATCCCGGGTCACCTGGGTCTCGGCGACGGCAGCGAGCCGGTCGCCGACGCGGTGGGCGTAAGCGGCCAGGAAGGACTGCCTGAAAGTCTTGGTCCGCTTCCGTCCGCCGGCTCTCTGGGTCGCCTCCGCCCTGGCCATCGCGTGCGTGGCCTGCACCAGCAGCGAGGTGTGGAGCAGCTCGACCGCCTCCAGGTCGGCCTCGAACCCGACGACCGTGGAGAAGCCGAGCGGTTCGTTCCACACCGCGCGGCAGTGGTTGGCGGTGGCCACGGCGTCCAGCAGGACCGCCTTGGCCTGCTCGTAGGGCGGCTCGACACCGATCCGGCAGGCACCGGGCGTGTCCGGCTCGGGCGCCCCCGCGGCGAGCAGGGCCTCGTCGACGCTGTGCCGGGCCATCAGTTCCTGCGCCTTGGCGCTGAGCGCCTCGGCCTCCTCCGGGTAGCCGGTCGCCTCGGCCTTGGCGAGCAGCGCGCGGATACGGGTGAGCATGCGGGAGGCGCCGGGGCCGGGTGCGCGGCGGGACTCGTCGTCCAGCGGCTCCAGGGCGGGCAGGCGCAGCAGCAGGCGGTACAGCTCCAGGACGGCCGTGGCGTGCGAGAAGCGGTCCGCCCCGCGCGCGCGGCCTTCGGGCAGCGCCTCCAGCTGGGCGGCCCAGCGGCGTCCGCGCGGGCGGTCACGGCCGGCCTGCGCCCGGATCAGCGCGGCGGCCAGGCCGACGTGCGTCTCGTCCAGCTCGCGCCGCACCAGCCGGACCACGTCGGCGGGCTGCCAGCCGCGCTGCCAGGCGGCGGCCGTGAACTCCTCGCCCCGCCGCGCGAGTTCGGCGTCCGCCGCGGGGTCGGCGGCGAGCAGGGAGGCGCCGGTGTCGAGGCCGGTGTCGGTGTCGTCGTACAGGGCGGCCCGGAAGGCGCGCTCGACGGTGCTGGCAGTGCTGGTCACGCCGTCGATCGTGCCATGGCCCGCCGACAGTGCGCGGAGTCCGTCCACAGCCTGTGGACAACTTCTCGGTGCGGGGAGTGCGGAGGGCGGATCCTGGCCCGGATATGAGGCCGCGCCCCCGGAGCTCCGGCGGCCGGACACCCCTACCGACGGGCAGGCACGGGCACGCGCGGGCACCCCAAATAGCTGTCAACCATCGGTTGACAGCCCCACAGGCGCAACCTACGGTTGACACATGGCGACCAACCGGAACACCACGGCGACCGTGCGCCTCGACGACCTGATCGAGGCCATCAAGAAGGCCCACACCGAGCCCCTCGAACAGCTCCAGGACGCGGTGATCGCCGCCGATCACCTCGGAGACGTGGCCGACCACCTCATCGGCCACTTCGTCGACCAGGCCCGCCGCTCCGGCGCGTCCTGGACCGACATCGGCAGGAGCATGGGCGTGACCCGGCAGGCGGCACAGAAGCGGTTCGTGCCGAAGGAGTCCGCCGACCTCGACCTCAGCCAGGGCTTCAGCCGCTACACCCCACGCGCGCGGAACGTGGTCATGGCCGCGCACAGCGAGGCCGTCGCCGCCCGTACCCCGGAAGGCCGGCCGGAGCACCTGGCCCTCGGGCTGCTGGCCGAGCCGGACGGCCTCGCCGCGAAGGCGATCACCGCCCAGGGCGTCCTCCTGGACGCCGTACGGCAGGCCGCCGGCGCCGCGCTCCCGCCGGCCGCGGACGACGTCCCGGACCTGATCCCCTACGGCCCCGACGCCAAGAAGGTCCTGGAACTCACCTTCCGCGAGGCCCTGCGGCTGGGCCACAACTACATCGGCACCGAGCACATCCTGCTGGCCCTCCTGGAGCACGAGAACGGCGAGGGAGTCCTCAGCGGCCTCGGCATCACCAAGGCGGCGACCGAGGAGTACGTCGGCAAGGTGCTGGCCCTGCTGCTGGAGCAGAAGGCGGAGGCGGCCAAGGCGGCGGAGGCGGCGGAGGCGGCCGGTTCGGCGACCGCCGACACGGAGTCCACGGAGGACTGAAACCGCAGGTCAGACCCATTGTCAGAGCTGCGTGCCACACTCGCGTCATGACCGACCGGTGGGCGCTCGCACCGGCCGAGGACGGTGGCGTGGACGTCGCCCCCCTCGGCCCGGACGGGCTGCCCGCCGGGCCGGTGCGGCGGGAGAGCGATCTCGCCGGGGCGGTGCGGAGCCGCCCGGAGGTGACGCGCTGGGTGTGGCGGTCCACCCCCGAGGTCTACCCGCGTCTGCTCGCCACGGGGGTGCGAGTGGAGCGGTGCTACGACGTCGAGGACGCCGAGACCCTGCTGCTGGGCCACGAGGGCAGGTACGGCGAGCCACGCTCTGCCGCCGCCGCCCTGGCCCGCCTCCGCGGCGGCCCCGTACCACCCGACCCGCCGCAGCGCGCGGCCGAACCCGGCGCCCAGCCCCCGCTGTTCGAACCCACCGGCACCCGTCTGCCCCTGACCGACCTCCTCGCCGTCTACGCCGAACAGCAGCGGCGGCACGGGCAGGCCGCCCACCCCGACCGGATGCGCCTGCTGACGGCCGCCGAGTCCGCCGGGATGCTGGTGGCCGCCGAGCTGAACCACACGGGGCTGCCCTGGAGCGCGCCGGTCCACCGCGAGCTGCTCCACGGCCTGCTCGGCGACCGGTACACGGGCGGGGGCGAACCGCGCCGCCTGGCCGAGCTGGCGGACGAGGTGTCCGCCGCCTTCGGCCGCCGAGTGCGGCCGGACCTGCCGGCCGACGTGACGAAGGCCTTCGCGCAGGCCGGGATCAAGGTGAGATCCACCCGCCGCTGGGAGCTCGAGTCCGTCGACCACCCGGCCGTCGAACCCCTGCTGGAGTACAAGAAGCTGTACCGCATCTGGGTGGCGCACGGCTGGTCCTGGCTGCAGGACTGGGTCCGCGACGGCCGCTTCCGGCCCGAGTTCCACGCCGGCGGGACCGTCACCGGGCGCTGGGTGACCAACGGGGGCGGCGCCCTGCAGATCCCCAAGGTGATCCGCCGGGCCGTGGTCGCCGACCCCGGCTGGCGGCTCGTGGTGGCCGACGCCGACCAGATGGAGCCGCGGGTCCTGGCCGCCATCTCCCGCGACCCCGGTCTGATGGAGGTGGCCGGCCGCGAGAGCGACCTGTACCAGTCCGTCTCCGACCGCGCCTTCTCCGGCGACCGGAACCAGGCCAAGCTCGCCGTCCTCGGCGCGGTCTACGGCCAGACCTCCGGAGACGGCCTGAAGAACCTGGCCGCGCTGCGCCGCCGCTTCCCGAGAGCCGTCGCCTACGTCGACGACGCGGCACGCGCGGGTGAGGAGGGCCGCCTGGTGCGCACCTGGCTCGGCCGGACCTGTCCGCCCGCCGCCGGCGCGGGCGGGGACGCGGCGGAGGAGGCCGGCATCCCCGTCGGCGAGGACGACACCGAGACGCAGGCCGAGAGCCAGGGCTGGGTCCCCGGCTACGCCTCCGCGAACTCCCGAGCGCGGGGCCGCTTCGCGCGGAACTTCGTCGTGCAGGGCAGCGCCGCCGACTGGGCCCTGCTACTGCTCGCCGCGCTGCGCCGGGCCTGCGCCGGCCTCAAGGCCGAACTGGTCTTCTTCCAGCACGACGAGGTGATCGTGCACTGCCCCGCCGAGGAGGCCGACGCCGTCGTCCGGGCCATCCGCGAGTCCGCCGACCTCGCCGGACGGCTGACCTTCGGCGAGACACCGGTGCGGTTCCCGTTCACCACGGCGGTGGTGGAGTGCTACGCCGACGCCAAGTGAGCACGGTACGGCGGCCCTCCGGCCGGTCGGCCTACGTCGGCCCGCCGCCCTTCGCCGGCCCGTCGCCCTTCGCCGGCCCGTCGCCCTCCGCCGGCTCCTCGGCGAGCAGGGTGCGCAGTTCCGCCGACACCGTCTCCTCGTCCGTGCCGTCCAGCGCCGCGAGCGCCGCGCGCCAGACGTCGTGCGCCTCGGCCCGCCGCCCCGCTCGCGCAGCAGCAGCCCGTGCTGGTGCCGGGCGAGACCGCCGACGTAGCGGTCGGCGCGGGCGTCGGCCCGGTGCAGCAGCTCGGCGCACTCGCGGCCCGCCCGGCCCGTGTCTCCGAGCCCGCGCAGCGCGCGGACCAGGCCGAGCCGGGTCTGTGACTCGCCGTGCCAGTCGCCGTTGCCGCCGAGGATGCGCAGGCTCTCCTCGAAGTGCCGGGCGGCGGCGGCCGGTTCACCGAGCCTGAGATGGGCGAAACCGATGTTGCAGTGTGCCGAGTGCTGCACGACGACCGCGCCGATCGCGTCCCCGATCGCCAGCGAGCGCCGGTGCTGCTCGATGGCGGCGCGCGGATCGGTGTGCTCGTGGAGGTTGCCGAGATGGCTGTGGGTGACGGCCTCGCCGTAGGCGTCGTTCAGCTGCCGCGAGTACGCGAGGCTCTGTCGCAGCGCCTCCTCGGACTCCGCGAACCGCCCCAGGCTCTCCAGCAGCAGCCCGCGGTTGTTCAGACAGCGCCGGATCCTGGACGCCATGCCCAGCCGCCGCCAGATCTCCAGGGCCCGGTCGGTGAGGGCGAGCGCGTCGTTCTGCCGGCCGGCCAGGAAGTGCAGGCCCGCCAGGTCGCCGAGCGCGTACGCCTCGGCGGCCGCGTCACCGAGCCGCCGCGCCGTCCCGAGCGCGGCCCGCCCCAGCACCTCCAGCTCGGCGACCCGCCCGCTGCGCTGCACGTACGGATGGATCAGCCGTACGAGCGCCGACAGCTGGGCGGCCCGGTGCACGTCGGTCGTGTCCGCGTTCCGCGCCACCAGGGCGACGATGTTCTCCAGCTCCACCTCGCCCCAGGCCAGGGCGTGTTCGGCCGACTCGAAGGGCGGTACGGCGGCCAGGTCCTCGGCGTGCCCGGCCGCCGGCGCGAAGGTCGGCCGGCGCCGGTCGTCCTGGTCGAGCCCCGGCTCCACGACCGCCGTCAGCACCCGCTCGGCAACGGCGGCGTACCAGCGCAGGGCGGCCAGATCGGGGGCACGGGCGCCGTGGCGGGGTCCGGTCCGGAACCTGCGGGGGTGGGCGTGCCGCCGACCGCGCCGACGGTCCGGCGGCCGCCCGGGGATGCCGGGGCGGAGGAGGCCCGGGGGCGGACCGTGCTCCCCCGTCGGCCAGTTCACGGGCGAAGTCGCGGACCAGGTCGTGGGGCGCGTAGCGGCCGTACGCCGTCTCCTCCAGCAGGGCGACGTCGACCAGGCGGTCCAGGGCGGCTTCGGCGCGGCGCTCGTCCGTGCCGGTGAGCCGGGCGATCAGCGGGGCGCCGTACGCCGGCAGGTCGAGCGCGCCGATGTGCCGCAGGGTGAGGGCCGCGTCCCGGTCCGCCTCGCGCTCGGCGGCGGCGAGCGCGTCATGGGCGACGGCCAGGGAGCGCCGGACGCTCAGGTCGTCGTACTCCAGGTGGTGCAGCCGCCCTCCGGTGGCGGCCAGTTGGCCGGCCAGGGTGTCCGGGGTGAGGGCGCGGCGGGCGGCGAGGCGGGCGGCGACCACCCGCAGCGCCAGCGGGAGTCGGCCGGTCAGCTCGACGAGGGCGTGACCGGCGTCCAGCCCGGCGCGTCCGCTGACCGCGCGCAGCAGGGCCGCGCTGTCCTCGCCGGTGAGCGGGCCGAGCGGGAAGCGCCGGGCGCCGTCGAGCGCGGTCAGCGGCGAACGGCTGGTGACGATCACCGCGCAGCCGGGCCCGGCCGGCAGCAGGGGCCGTACCTGGGCCGCGCTGGCCGCGTCGTCCAGCACCAGCAGGACGCTGGCCGGCGCCAGCAGCGAGCGGAGCAACGCGGCGGCCGCGTCCGGGTGTTCGGGGATGTTCCGGGGTTCCGTCCCCATGTCCCGCAGCAGGGCGGCGAGGGCCTGCGCGGCGGTGAGGGGGGCCATGCCGGGCGTGGCGCCGTGCAGATTGACGTAGAGCTGGCCGTCGGTGAAGCGTTCCCGCAGTTCATGGGCGACGTGCAGGGCCAGCGCGCTCTTGCCGACGCCCGCCATGCCACTGATCACCGCGACGGCGGGGGCCGGTGCGGGCGGTTCGGTCAGCGCCTGGCGCAGCTTTCCGCGCACGTCCGCGCGGCCCGTGAAGTGCGCCGGCGGAGGGGCAGTTGGGCGGGCCGCGGGGTCTGCCGCGCCGTGCCGTCCGGATGCGTGGTCGCGGCGGACGCCGTCGTGGCGCCGCCGTCCGGGCGGCCCGCGGCGGGCGGCCGCTGCGGCGCCGTGCCGAGGTCACGCTCCGGGGTGTCGCCGTGCTCCTCCCCCGGCCGCGGTTCCTCACCGCTTTCCCGCAGCACCTCGGCGTGCGCCGCCCGGACCGCGGGACCGGGCTCGACGCCGAGCTCCTCGACCAGCCGGGCGCGCAGGTCGCGGTGGACGGCCAGGGCCTCGGCCTGACGGCCGGTGCGGTGCAGGGCGAGCATCAACTGCCGGTGGTACGCCTCGCGCAGCGGGTACTCGGCGACGAGGGCCGTCAGCTCGGGCACTAGTGCGACCATCCGGGCGCCGCCGAGGGCCACTTCGGCGTCGTAGCGCCACTCCAGCAGGAGCCGTCGCGCCTCTTCCAGTCGCTCCACGAGGGCGTAGCCGCCGAAGTCGGCGGGGAGGCCGCCGAGCGGGGTGCCGCGCCAGAGCGCGAGTGCCGCCGTGCAGGCCCGGACCACGCCCGGCCACTCCCGCCTCGCGTGTGCGGCACGCGCCTCGGCGACCTGGCCGTCGAACACGTGCACGTCCAACTCACCGTGGTCGATGCGCAGCAGGTACCCCGGCGGTACGGCCCTGAGCCGGTCGGGGTCGTCCAGGAGCCGGCGCAGCCGGGCGACGTGGTTGTGCAGGGACGCCTGCGCGGAGGCGGGTGGCGCCCCGCCCCACAGGGCGTCCTTCAGGGACTCGACCGACACCACCCGGCCCGGCTCCAGCAGCAGGGCAGCGAGGAGGGCGCGCACCTTGGGGCTGCCGATGGCACGGACACCGTCGTCGCGGGTGTCGGCGGCCGCCGTGACGTCGGAGGAGGGGTCGTACGAGATCTCGTACGGCGGTCGGTCGTAGAGGACCGGGGGTCCCAGCAGTCCGAACCGCAGCTCGTACCGCCGCATCACGCCGCTCCACTGCCTTCCCGCACGGCCCGCACCGGCCACGCTCCGGGGCGGCCCTCCGCCCACCGTTCCTGGCGGAATTCCGCCTGCCCACCACGGTTTTCCGCCACCGTCGATCGCCGGCCCGGTCTCCGGAACGCCCGTCCGGCGGCCCGTTCCCGCTGCCGCCCGACGACTTCCGGCCAACCGACCCGCGACCTGCTGTCGAACCGTTGGCCACATGTTAGCGATCCGTTGGTGCTCCCTGATGTGATCATGTCCATCGGAACCGGCCCGACGGCGCGCGCGTGATCGCGTAGCTCGGGGGAGTGTCGCCGCAGGCCGGATCCGGGGGCACAGAGGGGCCCCGGTCGGCGGAGGTGAACGACCGGGGCTCCGTCCCGTTCCCGTACGCCGGTCGGACTCGCGTGCCTCAGATCACCGGCGGGCGTCCGAGCCGGGTCAGCCGCCAGACCGTACGCCAGCGCATCGGCCGCCGCTCGCCGGCCGGCTCCCGCAGACCCTCCACGAACCCGCCGAACCACGCCTTCAGTCCCGCCGCGGAACGGGTGCGGGCGAGGGTGAGCAGCGTCCACACGCCCAGGTGCACGGGGACGAGCGGCAGGGGCAGCCGGCGCCGGGCGAGCCAGACGCGGTTGCGGGCGTTGACCCGGTAGTAGATGGCGTGCCGGGCCGGAGACGTCTTGGGGTGCTGGAGCAGCAGCTCGGGTGCGTAGAGGATGGTCCAGCCGGCGTCGGCGGCCCGCCAGGCGAGGTCCGTCTCCTCGTGCGCGAAGAAGAACTCGGCGGGCCAGTCCCCGGTCTCGGCCAGCATCGTCATGCGCAGGCCGTGCCCGCCGCCGAGGAACCCGGTGACCGGGCCGCCGCGCAGCGGGTCGGACTTCCCCACCCGGGGCACGTGCCGCTGCTGCGTCTCGCCGTGCTCGTCCGCGATACGGAAGCCGACGACGCCGAGGCGGGGGTCGGCGGCGTACAGCTCGGCCACGCGGCGCAGCACGTCGGGGTCGACGAGCAGCCCGTCGTCGTCCAGTTCCACGACGACGTCGACGTCCCCGTACTCCCGCAGCCGGGCGAGGGCGACGTTCCGCCCGCCCGGGCAGCCGAGGTTCTCGTCCACGTCGACGGTGGTGACCTCGCCGGGCAGACCGAGCCGCCGGGCGAACTCGGGCAGCCGGCAGCCGTTGCCGACGATCACGATCCGGGCCGGGGGGAGATCCTGCTTGGCGACGGACTCCAGGAGGGCGTCGACCTCGGCGGGCCGGTTGCCCATGGTCACCACGGCGACGGCGATCCTCGGCTCCACCACGTCCCTCATCCCATCCGGCCGACGGCGGCACCGCACCTGACCGCGCGGCGCCCGCCGTTCACCAAGATGTTGCCTCAGGTCCGCGGGTTCAGCTGATACCGATTCACTTTGCGGTGGCTTTGCTCCGGTTTTGTCCGTCGTATTCCCGCGCGCCGCGCACGCCCGCGAAGCCTTACAGGACCGAACGACAGAACCCCAGGTCAGTTGGTGCCTGACCTGGGGTTCCAGTGGAGCCGCTTTCGGGATTCGAACCCGAGACCTACGCATTACGAGTGCGTTGCTCTGGCCATCTGAGCTAAAGCGGCGCGCTGTCCGCACCATGGTGCGATCAGCAACGTCGGTAAGTCTACACAGTTTCCCGGGGTGCTTCGTACCCGCCCCCGGGCCAGGGGCCCGGGGGCGGGTGACAGGGCTACGAGCAGCGCTTTCCCTTGGCCGGCGGGGTGCCGCGCAGCAGGTAGGTGTCGATCGCGTCGTCGATGCAGGAGCTGCCCCGGCCGTAGGCGGTGTGGCCGTCCCCGACGTAGGTCAGCAGGCGGCCCGAGGAGAGCTGGCGGGCCAGGGACTGCGCCCAGCGGTAGGGGGTCGCGGGGTCCCGGGTGGTGCCGACCACGACGATCGGCGCCGCACCCTTCGCCTCGATCCGGTGCGGTTCGCCCGTGGCCTTCACCGGCCAGTACGCGCAGTTCAGCGAGGCCCAGGCCAGGCCGTCACCGAAGACCGGGGACGCCTTGTCGAACGCAGGCAGCGCCTTCCTCACCTGATCGGGGCCGGTGAAGGCCGGCGGCAGGTCGAGGCAGTTCACGGCCGCGTTGGCCATCATCAGGTTGCTGTAACCGCCGTTCCCGTCCCGCTCGTAGTAGCTGTCGGAGAGCGCGAGCAGACCCGAGCCGTCGTTGTCCCTCATCGCCTGCCCCAGCGCCTCACGCAACTGCTCCCAGGTCCCCTGGTCGTACATCGCCGCGATCACACCGGTGGTGGCCAGCGACTCACCGAGCTTGCGGCCGTCCTTGTCGCCCGCCGGGATGGGGTGGGCGTCCAGCTTGCGGAAGAACGCCTTGAGGTGCTCGCCGACCTGCGCGGGCGTCGTGCCCTTGCCGCCGAGCGGGCAGTCGGTGTGCTTGACGCAGTCCTTCGCGAACGCCTGGAACGCCGTCTCGAAGCCCGCCGTCTGGTCCAGGTTGAGCCTGCGGGCGTCGACGCTGGGATCCATCGCGCCGTCCAGGACCACCCGGCCGACCCGCTCCGGGAACAGACCGGCGTAGGTCGCCCCGAGGAAGGTGCCGTACGACGCCCCGACGTAGTTCAGCTTCGGGTCGCCCAGCACCGCCCGTAGGATGTCCATGTCCCGTGCCGCCTCGACGGTGGAGACGTGCCGCAGCAGTCGCGCCGAGTGCGCGCCGCAGCTTTCCGCGAACTTCTTGTCCGCCGTGACGAGGGCGTCCCGCTCCTTCTGGTCGTCGGGTGTCGTGTCCGTCTGCGTGTACGCGTCCATCTGGCGTCCGCCGAGGCACTTGACGGGCTCGCTGCGGGCGACACCCCGCGGATCCATCGCGACGATGTCGTAGCGGGCGCGGACGTCCGCCGGGTAGCCGACGCCCGCGTACTGCTGGAGGTAGTCGACGGCCGAGCCGCCCGGGCCGCCCGGGTTGACCAGCAGCGAGCCGATCGGCCTCGCCTTTCCGGTGGCCTTCTTGCGGGCGACAGCGAGCCGGACGTCGCCCGCGCCGGGCTTGTCGTAGTCCAGCGGGGCCTTGAGGGTCGCGCACTGGAACCCCGGTGCGCCGCAGTCGCGCCACTTCAGGGTCTGCGCGTAGTACGGCGCCAGCGCCGAGGGCGTCGAACGCGGCAGCGCGGCCAGCGCCGCCTCCACCGTCCCGCCCGCCGACGTGGTCGAACCGCCGGCGGAGCAGGCGGAGATCAGCAGGGCGGCCGCGGTGAGGAGCGAGGCGGTGAGACGGGCCGTCGTCCGGGTGCGGGTGCCCCGGGTACGGCGGGGTGGTCGGCGGTGGGCGGAAGGCCAGGTGTGCATCAGGCGAGCGTAACGCTGCGCGACGGAACGAGTGCGGTACGTGCGCTTTGTGGCTCGTACGGGGGACGGCACCGGGGGCGCGGCCGGAGCTCCGGCACCCTCGGGTGACCCCGCTCCCCGGTCCGCCCGCCCGCGCATCCGGACCGCTCAGCCCGCACGCAGGGCCATCGTCATCGCCTCCACCGCCAGCAGCGGAGCCACGTTGCGGTCGAGGGCGTCCCGGCAGCCGGCGATCGCCTCGATACGGCGGAGGGTGGACTCCGGCGTGCTGCCCTGGGCCAGCCGCTCCAGGGCGTCCTCGGCGTCGGCGTTGGCGATGGCCACACGGGAGCCGAGCTGGAGGGCGAGGACGTCGCGGTAGAAGGCGGTGAGATCGCCGAGGGCGACGTCGAGGCTGTCGCGCTGCGTACGGGTCCGGCGGCGCTTCTGCATGTCCTCCAGGTCCTTCATCACGCCCGCCGTCCCGCGCGGCAGCCGCCCGCCCTGCGCGGCGCCCAGCGCGGCCTTCAGCTCCTCGGACTCCTTGCCGTCCATCTCCTCGGCGAGCTGCTTGGCGTCCTCGGCGGCCGCGTCGACCAGCTCCTGCGCGGCCCTCAGGCAGGCGCCCACCTCGTCCAGGCGCAGCGGCAGCTTCAGCACGGCGGCCCGGCGCTCGCGGGCCGCCGGGTCGGTGGCCAGCCGGCGGGCCCGGTCGGCGTGGCCCTGGGTGGCGCGCGCGGCGGCCGCGGCGACCGCCGGCTCGACGCCGTCGCGGCGGACGAGCATGTCGGCGATCGCGTCCACCGAGGGCGTCCGCAGGTTCAGGTGCCGGCAGCGGGAGCGGATGGTCGGCAGGACGTCCTCGACGGAGGGCGCGCACAGCAGCCACACCGTGCGGGGGGCGGGCTCCTCCACGGCCTTGAGGACCGCGTTGGCCGACTTCTCGTTCAGCCGCTCGGCGTCCTCGACGAGGATGATCTGCCAGCGGCCGTTCGCCGGGGCGGTGAACGACTTGCGGACCGTGTCCCGCATGTCCTTGACCAGGATCTCGGCGCCGACCGCCGCGACCGGGTTGACGTCGGCGTGGGTGCCGAGCAGGGCGGTGTGGCAGCCGTCGCAGAAGCCGCAGCCGGGGACCCCGCCCAGGGCGCGGTCGGGACTCACGCACTGCAGGGCGGCGGCGAACGCCCGGGCCGCCTGGTTGCGGCCCGCGCCGGGCGGGCCCGTGAACAGCCATGCGTGCGTCATCGCGGACGCCTCGGGCAGCGGCTCGTCGGCCGCGGCGGCCGTGACGAGGGCGTCGGCGTCCCGCGCGGCGGCACCGAGCACCGCGCTCACCTTCTCCTGCCCGACGAGGTCGTCCCACACGGTCATGGGTCACGCCGTCCTTCCGTCGCACTGCGCGTTCCGCACTCCATTGTGCGGGTCGGCACCGACAGCGCGGCGCGGCGGCCGGGCCCCGAAGCGGAACGAGCGGCGCCCGTCGCCGCTGCGACGGGCGCCGCTCGGCGCTCACACCCCGGCGCGCAAGCCCGGCGGCGGCGACGGTCAGCCTCGGCGGCCCCGGCCACCGCCCTTGCGGCCCTGCTCGTCGCCGGTGTCCCCGTACTCCCCTTCGTCGTACGAGCCAAGCAGTTCGTCCGCCAGCGAGGGCAGGTCGTCCAGCGGGGTCTCCTCGGCCCAGTCCGAACGCGGCCGGCGGCGGGGCGTGCCGTCGGCGTCGATCTGCGGCATCTCGCGCGTGCGGTCCTCGGGACCGTTGGGGCCCGCGCCGGAGCGCTCGTCCCGGAAGTAGCCGGGCGGCACCCGGCCCCCGGGCGGTCGTCCCGGACGGGCGGCAGCACGGCCGTCTCGTCGGCGGCGCCCGCAGGGGGTACCGGCGGCAGGACCGCCGTCTCGTCCGCGGCGCCCACGGGGGTACCGGCGGCAGGACCGCCGTCTCGTCCGCGGCGCCGGGGGCGTCCGCCGGCTGCGGCAGCTCGGTGGTCACCTCGGCGTCGGACTGCGCACCCCGGGCACGGCCGGCGGCGCCGCCGCGCTCCTCGCGCACCGGGCGCAGCACCGCGGTCTCGTCGGCGGCGCGCTCCGTCCCGTCCGGTCCGCTCCCGTCGCGCCCGCCCGGCGACACCACCGGCGTCGCGACCGTCGCCGCGTCCGCGGCCACGCCCGGCGCGGACGGCCGGGGGTGCTGGGCCTGCGGGCCGCCACGTCGGCGGCCGCCGCGGCCTCGGCCGCCTGCCGCCGGGCCTCCTCGGCGCGCAGCAGTGCCTCCTCGGCCTTGCGCTGCGCCTCCAGACGCCGGGCGTCCTCCTCGGCGCGCACCCGGGCCTGCCGGGCCTCCTCCTCGGCGCGCAGCCGGGCCTCTTCCTCGGCCTGCCGGCGCCGGCGCTCCTCCTCCGCCTTGCGGCGGGCCTCCTCCTCGGCGCGGGCCTTCTCCTCGGCGAGGAGCCGCTGCCGCTCCTCCTCCGCCCGCCGGTGTGCTTCCTCGGCCCGCTGCCGGGCCTCCTCCGCCTGCCGTTCGGCCTCGCGGCGCTGCGCCTCCTCCAGCTCGCGCCGCTTGCGCTCCTCCTCCTCGGCACGCAGCTTGGCGAGCTGCTCCTGGCGCTCGCGCTCCAGCCGCTCCTCCTCGGCCTTGCGGGCGGCCTCCTCCTCGGCCTTGCGGCGGGCCTCCTCCTCGGCCTTCCTGCGGGCTTCCTCCCGGGCCTGGATCTCGGCCTCGGACAGGGGCAGGACGGTGTCGAGGCGGTGCCGGATCACCGTGGTGACGGACTCGGGTTCCTGGCCCGCGTCCACGACGAGGTAGCGGCCGGGGTCCGAGGCGGCCAGCGTGAGGAAACCGGCCCGTACGCGCGCGTGGAACTCCGCGGGCTCCGACTCCAGCCGGTCCGGCGCCTCGGTGAACCGCTCGCGGGCAGTCTCCGGGGAGACGTCGAGCAGGACGGTCAGGTGCGGGACGAGCCCGTTGGTCGCCCAGCGGTTGATGCGGGCGATCTCGGTCGGCGACAGATCGCGGCCGGCGCCCTGGTAGGCGACGGAGGAGTCGATGTAGCGGTCGGAGATGACCACCGCGCCGCGCTCCAGGGCGGGCCGTACGACGGTGTCGACGTGCTCGGCGCGGTCCGCCGCGTACAGCAGCGCCTCCGCGCGGTGCGACAGGCCGGCCGAGGACACGTCGAGCAGGATGGAGCGCAGCCGCTTGCCGACCGGCGTGGCGCCGGGCTCGCGTGTGAGCACGACCTCGTGGCCCTTGGCCCGGATCCACTCGGCGAGCGCCTCGGCCTGGGTGGACTTGCCGGCGCCGTCGCCACCCTCGAGGGCGATGAAGAAGCCGCTGGTCGCCGGTGTCTGGTCCGGGTCGTCGCCGCCGAGCAGCGCGTCCCTGAGGTCCTGGCGCAGCGGTACGCCGGAGCGGTCGTCGACCTTGGCGAGCACCAGCGCGGCCACCGGCAGCAGCAGCGCGCCGACCAGCATCAGTGTGAAGGCCGCGCCGCCGTGGGCGAAGACGAACTTGCCGTTCTCCAGCCGGTGCGGGCCGATCAGCGCCGCGACCAGGGGCGCGACGATGACGCCGAGCGCTATGAAGACGCGGACCACCGCGTGCAGGTGCTCGGTGGTGCGCGCCCGGCGGTACTCCTCGGTCTCCTGGTCGAGCAGGGCGTGCCCGGTGTTGGCGGCCACGCCCGCGGCGACGCCGGCCAGCGTGACGATCAGCAGCACGGTGGTGACGTCCGGGACCAGCCCGGCGGCGAGCAGCGCGATGCCGGTGAAGGCGATCGCGAGGGCCAGCAGCCGGCGGCGCGAGAGCGAGGGCAGCAGAGCGGGGGCCGTGCGGATGCCGACGGCGACACCCCCGGTCAGGCCCAGCACCAGCAGGCCGTAGAGGACGGGGCCGCCGCCCAGGTCCTTGGTGTGCAGGACGCACACCGCGACGGCGGCGGCGATGGCTCCGGCGACCGCGGCGCAGGCCGGGACGAGCAGCGGGATGGCGCCCGTGCGGCCCTTGTCGACGCCGGTGCCGGTGCGCGGGCGGCGCAGGCCCTCCAGTGGGGAGCGCGGGCGCGGGGTGCGCGTGCCGGGCAGTTCCAGGAAGGTCAGCAGGGACAGGGACGCGGCGAACAGGCCGGCCGCCACATAGGCGCCGAGGGCCGCCTGGTGCTGGTCGAACCAGGCGAGGCCGGTGCCCAGCAGGTTGTTCAGCAGGGCGGCGGCGACCAGGGCGGCGGCGGCCAGCGGGACCGCGAGGAAGCTGGTGCGCAGCGCGAGGCGGCGCAGGGCGTCCAGGTGGTCGGGCAGCGGCCGGACGGTGGCGCCCTCCGGGGCGGGGCGGGCAGCAGCGCGGGGGCCGCGCTCTCCCGGCACACCGTCCACAGCCGCTCGGCGATGCCGGCGACGAAGGCGGTGACCAGCAGGACCGCGAGCGCGTTGTCCGGGGTCCAGTCGATCCACAGGGGCGCCACGATCAGCAGCGCGGCGCGCACGCCGTCGGCGCCGACCATGGTCCAGCGCCGGTCGAGCGGGCCGTCCTGCGCGGTGAGCGAGGTCAGGGGCCCGAGGAGGACCGCGCCGAAGAGCAGCGTGGCGAGGACCCGCGCCCCGAAGACCGTCGCCACTGCGAACGCCACGCCCCGGTAGCCGCCGCCGAAGGTGCCTTCGACGATCGCCGCCTGGAGGGCGAGGAGGACCAGCACGAGGAGGGCGAGGGTGTCACCGACACCACTCACCAGCTGCGCGCTCCACAAGCGCCTCAACTGCGGTCGTCGCAGCAGGGAACGTACGGCACGCTCGCGGGAGTCCGCGACGAGGGCGTCGTCCGGTGCTGTGGTGGGGGCCGTTGGCTGCTCGGCTCGCGTCATGCGTTCAGCCTATCCGCAGCCACGGACACCACACCTCGCCTCTCCTGGCATGCGCACGCCCCGACACCAAAGTGATGCCGGGGCGTGCGATTCGCGAAGCGGCGGAGGGGGTCCGCCGGGTCCGTGGGAGGTGCCGACGGAGTGTCAGTCCTCCGCGCCGGAAGCGGTCGCCTTCGAGGCCGTCGCCTTCGCGGTGGTCTTCTTGGCGGTCGTCTTCTTCGCGGCGGTCGTCGTCTTCTTCGCCGCCGTCTTCTTGGCCGCGGTCTTCTTCGCCGGGGCGGTCTTCTTGGCCGCCGCCTTCTTCGCGGTCTTCTTGGCGGGACCCTTGGCACGCTTCTCGGCGAGCAGCTCGAAGCCGCGCTCCGGGGTGATCTCCTCGACGCTGTCGCCGGAGCGCAGGGTCGCGTTGGTCTCGCCGTCGGTGACGTACGGGCCGAAGCGGCCGTCCTTCACCACGACCGGCTTTCCGGAGACCGGGTCCTCGCCCAGCTCCTTCAGCGGCGGCTTGGCGGCCGCGCGGCCACGCTGCTTCGGCTGGGCGTAGATCGCCTGCGCCTCCTCCAGCGTGATCGTGAAGAGCTGGTCCTCGGTCTGCAGCGAGCGCGAGTCCGTGCCCTTCTTCAGGTACGGGCCGTAGCGGCCGTTCTGCGCGGTGATCTCCACCCCGTCGGCGTCCGTGCCCACGACCCGCGGCAGCGACATCAGCCTGAGCGCGTCCTCCAGGGTGACCGTGTCCAGCGACATGGACTTGAAGAGGGAGGCCGTGCGCGGCTTGACCGCGTTCTTGCCGGTCTTCGGGGTGCCCTCGGGGAGCACCTCGGTGACGTACGGGCCGTAACGGCCGTCCTTGGCGACGATCGTGTGACCGCTGGCCGGGTCGGTGCCCAGCTCGAAGTCGCCGCTGGGCTTGGCCAGCAGTTCCTCGGCCAGCTCGACGCTCAGCTCGTCGGGCGCCAGGTCGTCCGGGATGTCGGCGCGCTGGTGCTGCTCGCTGTCCTTCTCGCCGCGCTCGATGTAGGGGCCGTAGCGGCCGACGCGGAGCACGATGTCGTTGCCCACCGGGAACGACGACACCTCGCGCGCGTCGATCGCGCCCAGGTCGGTCACCAGCTCCTTGAGGCCACCGAGGTGGTCCCCGTCGCCGTTGCCGGCCTCGGCGGCGCTGCCCACGCCGCCCATGCCCTCGCCGAAGTAGAAACGCCTCAGCCACGGCACGGCCTGGGCCTCGCCGCGGGCGATGCGGTCGAGGTCGTCCTCCATCTTGGCGGTGAAGTCGTAGTCGACGAGCCGCCCGAAGTGCTTCTCCAGGAGGTTGACGACGGCGAAGGACAGGAAGGACGGCACGAGGGCCGTGCCCTTCTTGAACACGTAGCCGCGGTCGAGGATCGTGCCGATGATCGACGCGTACGTCGAGGGGCGGCCGATCTCGCGCTCTTCCAGCTCCTTGACCAGGGAGGCCTCGGTGTAGCGGGCCGGGGGCTTGGTGGCGTGGCCGTCGACCGTGATCTGCTCGGCGGACAGCGCGTCGCCCTCGGAGACCTGCGGCAGCCGGCGCTCGCGGTCGTCCAGCTCGGCGTTCGGGTCGTCGGCGCCCTCGACGTAGGCCTTGAGGAAGCCGTGGAAGGTGATCGTCTTGCCGGAGGCGCTGAACTCCACGTCCCGGCCGTCGGCGGCGGTGCCGCCGATCTTCACGGTCACGCTGTTGCCGGTCGCGTCCTTCATCTGGGAGGCGACGGTCCGCTTCCAGATCAGCTCGTACAGCTTGAACTGGTCGCCGGTCAGACCGGTCTCGGCGGGCGTGCGGAAACGATCACCCGAGGGGCGGATCGCCTCGTGCGCCTCCTGGGCGTTCTTGACCTTCCCGGCGTAGGTGCGCGGCTGCGGGGGCAGGTAGTCGGCGCCGTACAGCTGGGTGACCTGGGCACGGGCGGCCGACACGGCGGTGTCGCTCAGCGTCGTGGAGTCCGTACGCATGTACGTGATGTAGCCGTTCTCGTACAGCTTCTGGGCGACCTGCATGGTCGCCTTCGCGCCGAAGCCGAGCTTGCGGCTCGCCTCCTGCTGCAGCGTCGTCGTACGGAACGGGGCGTACGGCGAGCGGCGGTACGGCTTGGACTCGACCGAGCGCACGGAGAAGCGGGTGTCCTCCAGCGCGGCGGCGAGGGCGCGGGCGTTCGCCTCGTCGAGGTGGAGGGTGTTCGCGCTCTTGATCTGCCCGAGGGAGTCGAAGTCGCGGCCCTGCGCGACCCGCCGGCCGTCGACGGTCTGCAGCCGGGCCACCAGCGACGACGGGTCGGACGAATCGCCCGCGCGGCCGGTCGCGAAGGTGCCCGTCAGGTCCCAGTACTCGGCGGAGCGGAAGGCGATGCGCTCGCGCTCCCGCTCGACGACGAGCCGGGTCGCGACGGACTGGACGCGGCCGGCCGACAGGCGCGGCATGACCTTCTTCCACAGGACCGGCGAGACCTCGTAGCCGTAGAGGCGGTCGAGGATGCGGCGGGTCTCCTGGGCGTCGACCAGCTTCTGGTTGAGCTGGCGCGGATTGGCGACGGCCTCGCGGATCGCGTCCTTGGTGATCTCGTGGAAGACCATCCGCTTGACGGGGATCTTCGGCTTGAGGACCTCCTGGAGGTGCCAGGCGATCGCCTCGCCCTCCCGGTCCTCATCGGTGGCGAGGAAGAGCTCGTCGGACTCCTTCAGCAGGTCCTTGAGCTTCTTGACCTGGGCCTTCTTGTCGGCGTTGACCACATAGATCGGCTGGAAGTCGTGGTCGACGTCCACACCGAGGCGGCGGACCTCGCCGGTGTACTTCTCCGGCACCTCCGCGGCGCCGTTCGGAAGGTCCCTGATGTGCCCGACGCTCGCCTCGACGATGTAGCCGGGGCCGAGGTAGCCCTTGATCGTCTTCGCCTTGGCAGGCGACTCGACGATGACGAGTCGGCGGCCGCCCTGTGCGGTCTCGCTGGTCGGGGACAACTTGGCTCTTCTCTCCGGTCGACGCTTTGCCCTCCCCAGGCGTTCGTCCCGGGGTCGCGGCGTGCTTCTGGCTCGTGTGACGCTGCGGAGTGTGACGGTACATCCCGCTCCCGTGTCAAACGGGAAAAGCCCACAACGGCCACTCGAACGGTAACCCGACTACCGGCATTCCTGCCGCCCGGACTGCCGGGTACCCCGCCGGCGCCTGTCCGGAGCGTGATGCTCCCTTTACTCTCGCGGCATCGCGGCGGCCGCGCGCCCGCCGACGTCAGAGGCGGGTCAGGCAGTACACACCGAGGGCCAGCGCGACCGTGCCGGCCAGGCTCGCGAGGGTCGCCGATGCGACTCGGCTCACACCGTGGGCCACCGGCTCGCCGCGGCGGAGACGAACCCCGGTCCACGCCAGCAGAGCCCCTCCGAACAGGGCGAACACCAGTCCCGCGAAGATCGCCGGTGCGCTCTCCATCCCCCGCCCACCTCTTCCGTCCGGTTCGCCTCTGCCCAGCGCGGGGAGGGTGCCACGCCCGGGAGACCGGCGGGCGACATCGAGGTGAACGGAAGATCGACCCGGCGCACGAGAGCCGGTCGCAGTGGAGGGGCCGGACCGCCGGACATATTTTTCCGGCCTTTTTCCCGCCACCCGCCCGTAAGGGCTCGGAGGCGGGCGCGCGCCCCGGCCCGTGCCACCGGCATACGACGATGATCCGGGCGGGGCCGCCGGCGGGCGCCCGGTGTCAGCGGACGGGCTCCAGGAAGCCCTGCTCCACCAGCAGGCGGATCTGCGCGGGCGTCTGGTCGCGGAGCACCACCGGGTCCTCGCCCATGAGCTGGGCGATGGCGTCGAGGATCCGGCCCGCGCTCAGCGAGCCGTCGCAGACGCCCGCGAACCCGGCGCCGACCGTGTCCACCTTGGTGGCCCGGCGCATGCCCCGGTGCTGCCGCAGCACCACGTGCTCCGGGTCCTCGGCGCCGGGCAGGCCGACCTGCTCCTGGACCACTTCGGCGGTGAGGCTGAAGTGGCTCGCCAGCAGCGCCGCGTCGTCGTGCTCCCGGAGGTAGTCGAGCCGGTCGAAGTGCGCCCGGATGGCGTCCCCGAGGGGCTGCTCGACCGGGTGCGGCCACTCCTCCACCGTGACGCTCGGTTCGGCGGCCCCGGTCCTGCGCAGGGTGATCCAGCCGAAGCCGACCGCCTTGACCTTGCGCGCCTCGAACTCGTCGAGCCAGGCGTCGTAGCGCGCCTGGTACTCCGCCGGGTCGCCGCGGTGGTCACCGGCGTCCCGCAGCCACAGTTCGGCGTACTGCGTGACGTCCTGCACCTCGCGCTGCACGATCCAGGCGTCGCACCCGCGCGGCACCCACGACCTGAGCCGGTCCTGCCAGTCCTCCCCCGCCACGTGCTGCCAGTTGGCGAGGAACTGCGCGAACCCGCCCTCGTTCAGCCGTTCCCCCGCCTGCTGGACGAGCGAGCGGCACAGATCGTCCCCGCCCATGCCCCCGTCCCGATAGGTCAGGCGGGCGCCCGGGGAGATGACGAAGGGCGGGTTGGAGACGATGAGGTCGAACATCTCGTCGTCGGCGACGGGCTCGAAGAGGGAGCCCTCGCGCAGCTCGGCGGCGGGGGCGCCGGAGAGCGCGAGCGTGAGCGCGGTCATGTGCAGGGCGCGCGGGTTGAGGTCGGTCGCCGTCACGCGCGTGGCGTGCTGGGCGGCGTGCAGCGCCTGGATGCCGGAGCCGGTGCCGAGGTCGAGGGCGGAGCCGACGGGCGTACGGACCGTGATGCCGGCGAGGGTCGTGGAGGCGCCGCCGACGCCCAGGACGACACCCTCGTCGCGCTGTCCGATGCCGCCGGCGCCGCCGACCGCGCAGCCGAGGTCGGAGACGATGAACCAGTCCTCGCCGCCGGGACCGCCGTACGGCCGTACGTCCACGGTGGCGGCCAGTTCGTCGCCGCCCACGCGGCGCAGCCAGCCGGCCTCCAGGGCCTCCTCGACGGGCAGTACGGCCGCCACGCGCGTGTGCGGCACCGGCTGCTGGAGGAGGAACAGCCGGACGAGGGTCTCCAGCGGGGTGTCGCCGCGGGTGGCCCGCAGGGCGGGCACGGTCTCGCTGCGGGCCAGCGCCGCGTAGGCGGGGGCGCCGAGCAGGTCCAGCAGCCCGTCGGCGGTGAAGGAGGCGGCCAGCAGCGCGTCCCGCAGGCGCGCGGCGGCCCCGGGCCGGTCGGAAGCGGGCAGGGGGGCGAGTCCGGAGTCAGTCACGCCCCCATTGTGTCCCGTGGCGGCCGGGTCAGCCCTTGGCGGCCGACGGCGACGCGGAGGTCTTCGTGCAGCCCCGCTGCTGGGTCACCGCCTCGTTGACATCGCCCTTCTCCAGGTTCTGCAGGGCGGTGATCGCGCCGTCGTACTGCGCCGACACCGCCTTCATCCGCTCCGAGAGCTTGCTCAGACCGGAGGCGAACTTCGTCTGGTTCTTGGTGTCGAGCCCGTCGACCTGATCCTTCAGGTCGGTGTAGGCACCCGACAGGGCGGTGAGCCTCTTGACCGCGTCCTGCTGCTTCCGCTTGCCGTCCTCGACACCGGGGGGCGCCCCGGCGTCGGTGAGGGTGGCGGCACGGGCCTTGAAGCCGTCGGCAAGTTCCTGGAAGGCCTTCGAGTCGGTCTTCTGGACCTCCTTCGGCGGGCCGTCCTTGGCCACCGCCGCGAGCGCGTCGAAGGCCTCCGAGATCTTCGACTGCTGCGCGGGCAGCGGGTCGCACACCGTCTTGGCCCAGGCCACGAGCTTGGGGTCGGGCCCCTTGTCTTCGCTGCTGGTGCATCCCGACAGCGCCACCACGAGTACCGCACCGCCGGACAGCGCGGCCGCGAGCTTCTTGTTCACCGGATCGGTCCCTTCCATGGCTCTCGGCCCCCGGAATCTACACGGCAGACCGACACCCTCCACCCACCGGACGGAGTAAAAGTCAGCTTTTGTGACTCTTCGCACCATGGGAGAGAAGGCTCACCAGTGGGCGGGCCCACGGACGAGCCGCACAAAGGAGACGGGCGGGCGGCGCGTCCGTAAGCGCCGCCCGCCCACCCGTTGATCAGGCCGTGTCCTCGCGGCCTACGAAACCACCGCCGTATCGGGCGTGTTGGCGACCCGCTCGGCGCTCTCGTCGTCGCCGACGGCGATGCCGCGCCGCTTGGAGATGTACACGGAGACCACGATCACCAGGAGCGCGAGGATCGCGATGCCGATCCGTACGCCGATGCTCTTGTCGTCGCCGTACGAGAACTTGATCACCGCGGGCGCGATGAGCAGCGACACCAGGTTCATGACCTTCAACAGCGGGTTGATCGCCGGTCCCGCGGTGTCCTTGAAGGGGTCACCGACCGTGTCGCCGATCACCGTGGCGGCGTGGGCCTCGCTGCCCTTGCCGCCGTGGTGGCCGTCCTCGACCAGTTTCTTGGCGTTGTCCCAGGCGCCACCGGAGTTGGCGAGGAACACCGCCATCAGCGTGCCCGCGCCGATCGCGCCGGCCAGGTAGGAGCCCAGCGAGCCGACGCCGAGCGTGAACCCGACGAAGATCGGTGCCATGACGGCGAGCAGACCCGGCGTGGCCAGCTCCCGCAGGGCGTCCTTGGTGCAGATGTCGACGACCTTGCCGTACTCGGGCGTCTCGCTGTAGTCCATGATCCCGGGCTTCTCACGGAACTGCCGCCGCACCTCGAAGACCACCGAACCCGCGGAGCGGGACACGGCGTTGATGGCCAGTCCGGAGAAGAGGAAGACGACCGCGGCGCCCGCGATGAGGCCGACGAGGTTGTTGGGCTGCGAGATGTCCAGCGACAGGCTCAACGGCGCCCCCGGCCCGCTCAGTTTCGCCCCGACGTCCTGCACGTTGGTGGTGATCGCGTCGCGGTACGACCCGAACAGCGCCGCCGCGGCGAGTACGGCGGTGGCGATGGCGATGCCCTTGGTGATGGCCTTGGTCGTGTTGCCGACCGCGTCCAGGTTGGTGAGCACCTGCGCGCCCGCGCCCTCGACGTCACCGGACATCTCGGCGATGCCCTGGGCGTTGTCGGACACCGGCCCGAAGGTGTCCATGGCGACGATCACGCCGACCGTGGTGAGCAGGCCGGTGCCGGCCAGGGCGACCGCGAACAGCGCCAGCATGATCGACGTACCGCCGAGCAGGAACGCGCCGTACACCCCGAGCCCGATCAGCAGGGCGGTGTAGACGGCCGACTCCAGGCCGAGCGAGATCCCGGAGAGGACGACGGTGGCCGGGCCGGTGAGGGACGTCTTGCCGATGTCCCGGACCGGGCGGCGGTTGGTCTCGGTGAAGTAGCCGGTCAGCTGCTGGATGACGGCGGCCAGCAGGATGCCGATGGCCACCGCGACCAGCGCGAGGATCCGCGGGTCGCCGTCCTTGGCCTTGATGGCGGCGTCGGTGACGCCGCCGAGGTCCGCGTAGGACGACGGCAGGTAGACGAAGACCGCGACCGCCACCAGCACGAGGGAGATCACCGCGGAGATGAAGAAGCCGCGGTTGATCGCGGTCATGCCGCTGCGGTCGGAGCGCCGGGGCGCCACCGCGAAGATGCCGATCATCGCCGTGATCACGCCGATGGCGGGCACCAGCAGCGGGAAGGCCAGCCCGGAGTCGCCGAAGGCGGCCTTGCCGAGGATGAGTGCGGCCACCAGGGTGACGGCGTACGACTCGAACAGGTCGGCCGCCATGCCCGCGCAGTCGCCGACGTTGTCGCCCACGTTGTCGGCGATGGTCGCGGCATTGCGCGGGTCGTCCTCCGGAATGCCCTGCTCGACCTTGCCGACCAGGTCGGCGCCGACGTCGGCGGCCTTGGTGAAGATGCCGCCGCCCACGCGCATGAACATCGCGATCAGGGCGGCACCGAGGCCGAAGCCCTCCAGCACCTTCGGCGCGTCGGCCGCGTACACCAGCACCACGCAGGAGGCGCCCAGCAGGCCGAGGCCCACCGTGAACATGCCGACGACGCCGCCCGTGCGAAATGCGATCTTCATCGCGGTGTGCGAGACGGTGGTGAGATCTTTTTGGGGTTCGCCCGGCGCCGGAGTGGCTTCCCGGGCCGCGGCGGCGACACGCACATTGCTGCGCACGGCCAGCCACATGCCGATATAACCGGTGGCCGCCGAGAAAACGGCTCCGATCAGGAAGAACACCGACCGTCCGGCACGCTGATTCCAGTCGTCCGCGGGCAGCAGCAGGAGCAGGAAGAAGACGACGACGGCGAATACGCCGAGCGTGCGCAGCTGCCGGGCGAGGTACGCCTTGGCACCTTCCTGGACCGCCTCCGCGATCCGCTTCATGCTGTCGGTGCCCTCGCCGGCGGCCAGCACCTGGCGCACCAGGATCCCCGCGACCACGAGCGCGGCCAGGGCGACCGCCGCGATGACGGCCACCATGATCCTGTTGTCGTCGGTCAGGACCGCGGCAGCGAGATTCGTCGGGTGACCCGACTGATGAGGGGTAGAAAGCCCCGCCATTCGTCCTCCTTGACGCTTGGGCTGAGCTCAAGATGTGGACGGATTCTAGGTACCCGCGAGTGATCTAAACAGGGGACGGTAAACGGAATCGGCCTTCTCGTGCTCTTCAGTAAACGATCGAGGTCACGCCGGGGAACCCGAAAGCGGTAATGCCCCAAAAGCATTGACGACCGCATTGGCGCTTGATCCAATAATCGGGGTATCGATCGTGAATTCCTTCACGAATTCCCGGGTGTCGTCGGAAAACACCGAAGGGCCCTGCTCAGCAGGGCCCTGGGGGTCGTGAGGTGCGTGCCGGTCAGAGAGCGGCCGTGGCCGGCGGGGTGGCCGGCCAGGTCATACGGATCAGTCCGCCGTTGCGCCCGGTGGTCACCTCGACGTCGTCGACGAGGCCGCTGATGACCGCGAGGCCCATCTCGTCCTCCTCGGCATCCACGTCACTCTCCTGGGCGGCCCCGGGCGTGTCGCCACCCGCGGAGGCGTGCGGGGCCTCGTCGCCGACCTCGATGGAGAACTGTTTCTCCTCCTCGATCAGCGCCACCTTCACCGGAGACGTGATCTCGTGGCTCTGGTGCAGTCCCACGGCACGGGAGCAGGCCTCGCCGACGGCGAGCCGGACCTCGTCCAGGACGGCCTCGTCCACCCCGGCCCTGCGCGCCACCGCCGCCGCCACCAGACGGGCGGTCCTGACGTGCTCGGGCAGCGCGCTGAAGCGGAGTTCGACGGTGGCCATGCATCCCCCTCGCGGCTACGGGCGTGCGGTCGGGGGCGGGGTCGCCGAGGACCCGCACCCCCTGTGTACGTCTGGGTCCGGGCCGCCAGATCGTGCGTGGCCCAGGACGGGACCGGCCGGCGCCGGGGCCCCTCACGGAGCCCGACGCCGGCGAACGGCCCAGGGTCAGTCGGTGGCCGCCACCGCTTCCTCGACCGAGGTGTGGATCGGGAACACCTTGGTGAGGCCGGTGATACGGAAGATCTTGAGAATGCGCTCCTGGTTGCAGACCAGGCGCAGCGAGCCCTCGTGGGCACGCACTCGCTTCAGGCCGCCGACCAGCACGCCGAGACCGGTGGAGTCGAGGAAGTCCACGCCCTCCATGTCGACGACAAGGTGGAAATTGCCGTCGTTCACCAGCTCGACCAGCTGCTCGCGCAGCTTGGGCGCGGTGTATACATCGATTTCGCCACCGACCTCGACGACCGTACGATCGCCGACGGTACGGGTCGACAGGGACAGGTCCACGGATCCTCCAGCACCTTGCTATCGAGCGGTCGCCCCTCGGGCACCTCGGCTGCGGCCCCCGGGACGCAACGCCAGCCGCGATGGCATTCAATCACTTACCGGCAGGCGTGCACGACGCCTTGACTCCATTGTCCGTCACGTCAGTGACACACTCGGTGCCGATGGCCAAGAATCACCGATCCGATCGAACCCCGGCGGACCCGGCGTCCCGCCCCTCTCCGGGCACGGTCCTGGACCGCCTCGCCTCCGGGCCGAGCCGGTCTGCGCGCATCACTCATACGGAGCACTTGCCCCCGCGCGCGGGCCGCCATGCCGTCTGGCCAGACCGTATTCGCTCAGAAGTGATCGCGGCCGTGCAGGCGTGCGGCATCGAGCACCCGTGGGCCCATCAGGCCCGGGCCGCCGAGCACGCGCTGGACGGCGAATCGGTGGTCGTCGCCACCGGCACGGCCTCCGGCAAGTCCCTCGCCTACCTCGTACCCGTCCTTTCCACCCTTCTGGACGGTTCCGAGGCGCCGAACGGACGCGGCGCCACGGCCCTGTACCTGTCCCCCACCAAGGCGCTCGCCGCGGACCAGTGCCGGTCGGTGAAGGAACTTTCACAACCTTTGGGCAATGCCGTTCGCCCAGCCGTGTACGACGGCGACACTCCGTTCGAGGAACGCGAGTGGGTCCGCCAGTACGCCAACTACGTCCTCACCAACCCCGACATGCTCCACCGCGGGATACTCCCGTCCCATCCGCGCTGGTCCTCCTTCCTGAAGTCGCTGCGGTACGTCGTCATCGACGAGTGCCACACCTACCGGGGCGTCTTCGGCTCGCACGTCGCCCAGGTGCTGCGCCGGCTGCGCCGCCTGTGCGCCCGCTACGGCTCCTCGCCGGTCTTCCTGCTGGCCTCGGCGACCGCCGCCGAGCCCGCCGTCGCCGCCCGCCGGCTGACCGGCCTTCCGGTGGTCGAGGTCGCCGACGACGCGTCCCCGCGCGGCGAGCTCGTCTTCGCCCTCTGGGAGCCCCCGCTCACCGAGCTGCACGGCGAGAAGGGCGCGCCCGTACGGCGGACCGCCACCGCCGAGACCGCGGACCTCCTGACCGATCTGACCGTGCAGGGCGTGCGCTCGGTCGCCTTCGTCCGCTCCCGGCGCGGCGCCGAGCTGATCTCGGTGATCGCCCAGGAGAAACTGGCCGAGGTCGACCGCTCCCTGGTCCGGCGTGTCGCGGCCTACCGGGGCGGCTACCTGCCCGAGGAGCGCCGGGCCCTGGAACGCGCCCTGCACTCCGGGGAGCTCCTCGGTCTCGCGGCCACCACCGCCCTGGAGCTCGGCGTGGACGTCTCCGGCCTGGACGCGGTGGTGATCGCCGGTTATCCCGGCACCCGCGCCTCCCTGTGGCAGCAGGCGGGCCGCGCGGGCCGCTCCGGCCAGGGCGCCCTGGCCGTCATGGTGGCCCGCGACGACCCGCTGGACACGTTCCTGGTCCACCATCCCGAGGCGTTGTTCGACCGGCCCGTCGAATCCACCGTCCTCGACCCCGACAACCCCTACGTCCTCGCCCCGCACCTGTGCGCGGCCGCCGCCGAGATCCCGCTGACCGAGGCGGACCTGGATCTCTTCGGCCCCGCCTGCGCGGACGTGCTGCCGCAGCTGGAGGCCGCGAAGCTGCTGCGCCGGCGGACCAGGGCCTGGCACTGGACGCGCCGGGAGCGGGCCGCCGACCTCACCGACATCCGCGGCGCGGGCGGCCGCCCGGTGCAGGTCGTCGAGACCGGCACCGGCCGGCTGCTCGGCACCGTCGACGCGGCCGCCGCGCACTCCACGGTCCACGAGGGCGCGGTCCACCTGCACCAGGGCCGCACCTATCTGGTGCGCGCCCTGGACCTGGAGGACTCGGTGGCCCTCGTCGAGCAGGCCGACCCGCCGTACTCGACGGTCGCCCGCGACACCACCGCGATCTCCATCCTGGAGACGGACACCGAGATCCCCTGGGGCTCCGGCCGCCTGTGCTTCGGGTCCGTCGAGGTCACCAACCAGGTCGTCTCCTACCTGCGCAGGCGGCTCATCACCGGTGAAGTGCTGGGCGAGACCAAACTCGACCTGCCTCCCCGCACGCTGCGCACCCGCGCGGTGTGGTGGACGGTCACCGAGGACCAGCTGGACGAGGCCCGGATCATCCCGGAGATCCTCGGCGGCTCCCTGCACGCCGCCGAGCACGCCTCGATCGGCATGCTGCCCCTCTTCGCGACCTGCGACCGCTGGGACATCGGCGGCGTCTCGGTGCCGCTCCACCCGGACACCCTGCTGCCCACCGTCTTCGTCTACGACGGCCATCCCGGCGGCGCGGGCTTCGCGGAGCGCGCCTTCCACACCGCCCGTGCCTGGCTCACCGCCACACGGGAGGCCATCGCGTCCTGCGAGTGCGAGGCCGGCTGCCCGTCCTGCATCCAGTCCCCCAAGTGCGGCAACGGCAACGATCCGCTGCACAAGAGGGGCGCGGTCCGACTCCTCACGGTGCTGCTCCGCGGGGCGCCCGAGGAGCAGGAGGACCAGGAGACGCAGGAGGCCCAGGACGCTGCCCAGGATGCTGAGGACGCCCAGGAGGGCGGGGCGGGCCGGGTGGGCCAAGAGGGTGCTTGGAGCGAGGGTGCCGAGGGCCGGGAGACCGACCTCCGGGGTCCTGCATCTCAGGACGTTCCGAACCCGCGGCAGGTGCCGCACCACTGAGCGCGGGCGGTACGGGTGCTGCCGGTACGGGCCCCGCCGGGCCCGCTCTCGCCCGTACCTCCGCCGCGAACGGTCCCCCTCCGGAGGCCGCCGTCACGTCCGAGGTCTCGCCCACGATCGCGCACCGCAGCAGCCGCACCCGCTGGGCCACCGCCAGCCGTTCGGCCCGGGCACAGGCCTCCGCGCCGCCCTCGGCCCAGTGGTCCGCCGCCGCGAGCGCCGCCAGATCCGCACCGCCGGCCGCCCGGTGCCGGACGACGACGGCCTGCCCCAGGGCCAGCACCGCTCCGAACACCAGGCACAGCACGGCGATGGCGCCGAGGCTCCAGACGGTCGCGGAACCTCGGTCGGCGCTCGCCCCGGCGGCGGGCCTCGGACCGGCGGGCCGCCGCTGAGCGGGCTGCCGGCTGGAAGGCGCACGGCCCGAGGACAGATGCCCGAAGGGCAGATACCTGGAGGACGGAGCCCCAGAGGGCAGGTGCCCCGAGGGCCGACGTTTCGGAGGCCGGGGCCCGCAGAGCCGGAGCCCGGAGAGCCGGGGCCCGCAGAGCCGGAGTCCGGAGAGCCGGAGTCCGGGTCGCCACGCCACATGAGCCTCGCGCAAGCAACCCTCCCGCACCCGGCAACCCTCACGGACCCGGTCCCCCACGGCCCTGCAGCCCTCGCGGACCCGGCAGCCCTCACCCCCCGCAGGAACTCTCACCGCTCCCCCTCCCCCGCCGCTCCCACCGTCTCCTCCGCCAGTGCCACGGCTTCCTCGCGCAACTCGACAGGCAGTCCGCCGAACATCGGCGGTCTTGCCACCACCGTCACCCGGACCCGGTCGCCCTCCCGGCCGACCGTGACCCGCGCCCCGTCCGGTGCCGCTTCCCGGGTCACCGTGACCACCGCGTCGACCGGATCCTGACGGGCGGCGGCCCGGGCGCCGACGCGGGCCGCGTCCACGCACTGGATCCGCGCCGCCACCACGAGCAGCCCCCAGACCAGCGCCATCGTGAACACCACCAGCACGGACAGCACCACGGCAGCCTCCGCGGTCACGAACCCGCGGTCCCTCCCCCGCTCACATCCGCGCACTGAGAGCCTTCTTCACGATGGCCTGCAGCTCCGCCCTGACCTGGCCGCTGGTGACGACCTCGTAGAGCAGCAACGCGAATCCGACGGCCGCGATGATCCCCATCGCGTACTCGGACGTGACCATCCCGGCGTCCCGCCGGCACCGGCCGCCCGCTCCGCGCAGCCGCGCGACCGCTCGCCCGAACTCCCTGCCGGTGATCGTCATCATGCCAACTCCCCTGAGGCGCATTGCTTTTGTCCTTCCTGTAGTGATCCGTGGGTGTGCGTCCGGTCGTCGTCGTGCGCCTACTTCCCTCCCATCACCCCGCCGGCCAGGCCGATCACGACGGGCACGACGCCGATCGCGATGAAGGCCGGCAGGAAGCACAGCCCGACCGGCGCGGAGATCAGTACGGCCGCCCTGCGCGCCCGGACCGTCGCGGCGCGGGCCCAGTCCGCGCGTGCGTCCGAGGCGAGACGGGCGACCGGGCCGGCCGCCGGCAGTCCGGTCTCGTCGGCCCGCTCCAGCAGCCGGGCCAAGGGCCTGGCTCCGGGCAGCGCGGCCAACCGCTTCCAGGAGTCGCCCGGTTCGCCGCCCAGCCGTACCTCCGCCGCGCCCCGTGCCAGTGCTTCGCCGACCGGACCGCCGAGGGCCTCCCCACCGCCTGGGCGGCGACCACCGGACCGGCACCGGCCGCGATGCAGGCGGCCAGCAGGTCCGCCGCGAGCGGAAGTTGGCGCGCGGACCCGGCGGTGTCGATCTCCTGGGCCCGCCCGGCCGACGCTCTGCGCTCGCGCCACCGCCACAGCACCACACCCACCACCAGCGCCGACAGCGCCCCGGTGACCCCACCGACCAGCACCCAGACACCGCCCGCCGCGCCGACGAGGGGCAGGCACCTTCGCAGCCCGTCCGGCACCGCGAACGCCGTTGCGTGTGACGGCGCTTCGAGGCCCAGCAGGTCGGCCATCCGGCGCCGTACCCGCCGTCGCCGTCGCGCGATCTCCAGGCGCCGCAGACCCCAGCCGACAGCCGGCACCACGGCCCCGGCCATCCCCAGCCTGTGGACGATTTCCCCGCTCATTCCACCCTCCCGTTCCGTACGACCCGCCCGATTCCCGACCTTTCGGCCGCATCCACCCCGCGAAGACCCGGCCGTCCCCGCCGCGCCACCCGGGCAGCCCTCACACCGCTTCCGCTCCTCGCACGATCCGCGTCGCCCACCACGTCCCGGCCGCCTCCAGCACCGCGCCGGTCACCAGGCAGCCGAGGCCGGCGCCGGTGTGCAGGAGGACGTGCAGCGGGTCGGCGCCCATGGCCGCGCCGAGTAGCAGCCCCAGCACGGGGAGGGCGGCCAGCAGCACCGCGGTCGCACGGGCGCCGGACAACTGCGCGCGCAGGTCGGCACGCTGGTCCCGCTCGGCCCGCAGGGCCGCGTCCAGCCGGTCCAGGCCGGCCGCCAGTCCCGCGCCCTGGTCCACGGCCACCCGCCAGCACGCGGCGAGCCCGCGAAGCCCCTCGGCGCCCGGCTGCCGGGCCGCCGCGGCCAGGGATCCGGGCACATCCCCACCGAACCGGGCGGCCGCGACCACGGCCGACCGCGCCTCGCCGAGCCCGCCGGAGTCCCGCGCGGACCGCAGCAGCGCCTCCCCGGGCTGCCGTCCCGCCCGCACCTCCCCGGCGAGGGCCCCGCACAGGGCGATCACCGCGTCCGCCCGGCGCTCCCGGGCGCACCCTTCCTGGTGGGCCAGCCGCACGCGGCGCAGCACCGGCACCCCAGCCGCCCCCGCGACGACCGGAATCACCGAGGCACCCAGCAGGGCGAGCAGCAGCCCGGCCGCGAGCGCCCACCACTCGGGTCCGAAGCGGCCGGCCAGCCGCCGCAGTTCACCGAGAGCCCGCTTCCAGGAGGGCGGCCCGGCGGCCACCGTGCCCCCGCCGGCGAGCAGCAGCCGCGCGCGCCGCATCCCGTAGTGTCGTTCGCCCAGCAGCCAGGCCAGCGTCCCCAGGCAGATCAGCGCCGCCGCCAGCGACATCTCACCGGTCACTTCCGTCACCGTCCCCATTCGCTCGTGAGCCCGCCCGACAGGCCCAGCAGGTGCTCCAGTCGCTCCCAGCCGCGCTCCCGGGCGAAGGCCCGCTCGCCCCAGCGCAGTGCCGGCACCGTCCGCACCAGCCCCGCGGCCTCACGCTCCAGCACGTGCACCTCGGCGATCCGGCGCCGGCCGCACCGGTCCCGGACGAGGTGCAGCACCACGGAGAGGGCGGCCGCCAACTGGCTGTGCAGTGCGGCCCGGTCCAGTCCGGCGGCCGTGGCCAGCGCTTCCAGGCGGGCCGGTACGTCCCCGGCGGCGTTGGCGTGGACCGTGCAGCAACCGCCCTCATGGCCGGTGTTGAGCGCCGCGAGCAGGTGCACGACCTCCGGGCCGCGCACCTCTCCGACGACCAGCCGGTCGGGCCGCATCCGCAGTGCCTGCCTGACGAGGTCCTCCAGGGTGACCAGGCCGGCGCCCTCCTGGTTCGCGGGGCGGGTCTCCAGCCGTACGACGTGGCGATGGTCCGGCCGCAGTTCGGCGGAGTCCTCGGCGAGCACGAGCCGTTCGCCCGGGCCGACCAGCCCCAGCAGGGCGCTGAGCAGCGTCGTCTTGCCGCTTCCGGTGCCGCCGCTGACGAGGAAGGAGAGCCGGGCGTCCAGCAGTGCCCGCAGGACCACCTCGCCGCCCGGCGGCACGGTGCCCGCCTCCACCAGCTCCGCCAGGGTGAACGCCCGGGGCCGTACCACCCGCAGGGACAGACAGGTGCAGCCGACGGCGACCGGCGGCAGCACCGCGTGCAGCCGGGTCCCGTCGGGAAGCCGGGCGTCCGCCCACGGCCGGGCGTCGTCCAGCCGGCGTCCCGCCACGGCGGCCAGCCGCTGCGCGAGGCGCCGTACGGCCGCCGCGTCGGGGAAGGTCACCGGGGTCAGCTCCAGGCCGCCCCCTCGGTCGACCCACACCCGGTCCGGCGCGGACACCAGGACGTCGGTGACGCGCGGGTCGGCGAGCAGCGGTTCGAGCGGGCCCGCGCCGACCAGCTCGCTCCTCAGCTGCCGTGCCGCCCCGAGGACCTCGGCGTCGCCCAGCACCCGGCCCTGCTCGCGGAGGGCCTGCGCCACCCGCGCGGGGGTGGGTTCGGCACCGCTCTCGGCCAGCCGGCGCCGGACACCGTCGAGCAGGGCCGCGCCGTCGGCCCGGTCGAGGCCTGGGAGCGTCATCGGACCCCTCCCGCCTCGGCCAGGGCCCGCTCCCAGAAGTTCAGGCAGAAACGGGCGAGCGGGCCCCGTCCGGTGGCACCGGGTGGTTTCGCGCCGCCCTCGGGGCGCGACAGGGCCGGTTCGACCGGGATCTCGCCGGCCAGGGGCAGATCGAGCAGCCGGGCCACCCCGTGGTCGTCCAGACCGGGCGCGTACGGTCCGCGGACCGCCACCCGCACATCGCGGACGACCATGGCGACGGCGGACGCGACCCGCCCGGCGGCCGCGATCCCCCGCAGTTCGGCGGGGACGACGAGCAGGGCCAGGTCGAGCTGCGCGAGTGCTTCGGCGACCCCGTCGTCGAGGCGGCGGGGCAGGTCGACCACGACGGTTCCGCCGCGCCGCCGGGCGGCGGCGAGGACCGCGCGCACCGCCTGGGACGGAACGGCGACGCAGTCGCCGCGGTCCCAGCTGAGGACACGCAGGGCGTGCAGTTCCGGCAGCGACTCCTCCAGGGCGCCGCCGCCGAGCCGGCCCCGGGAGGCGGCGAAGGCGGGCCACCGCAGCCCGTCGGCGCTCTCGCCGCCGAGGAGTACATCGAGTCCGCCGCCGAGCGGATCGGCGTCCACGAGCAGGGTGCGCAGTCCCTCCCGCGCCGAGGTGACCGCGAGGGCGCAGGCCAGCGTGGACGCGCCGGCCCCGCCCCGGCCGCCGATCACCCCGACGGTGAGGGCGGGGCGGCCGACCCCCTCGGCGACGTCCGCGATGCGGTCGACCAGCCATTGCTCGCCGTCGGGAAGCATCAGGACGTGGTCGGCGCCGATTCCCACGGCGCGCTTCCACACCTCCGAGTCGTCCTGGTCGCGGCCGACCAGCACCACTCCGCGCCGCCGCGCGGCCCCGCGGATGCGACGGGCGGCGTCGTCGCCGACCAGGACCAGCGGGGCCGCCTCCCAGCCGTCGCCGTGTTCCGGAACACCGTGGTGGACCTCGGGCGTGGCGCCGGCCGCCGCGCACAGGCGCAGCAGATCGTCCAGCAGCTCGGCGTCCTCGGTGACGATGAGCGGACGCCCCGGCCGGCCCGCGCCGGTGGGCGGCGGGTCGTGGGTGACGATTCCGGTCACGTGTGTTCCCCCTTCGCTGCGTGCTCCACGCGGCCCCTGCGGCCACGGGAATCCCGACGATGTGAAGAACCGGCAAGCGGCCTCCATATGAGCGGCCGATAGGAACCGGCCAAACGCACTCCGGCAATCGGAACCGGCCATGAACTCGCCACGGCCGGGGTGCGCGGGAATCACGGTGCAGCGATCCGCGAAATCGTGGGGATCTTGGTCCAAAACGGTGGACAACCAGGGGGCTGTGAATATCGCCGTCACCCATACCGGTGAGCCCTGTGCGGTTGCCGTGCGAGTTCCTCAGCGCAGCGCAATGATTACCGTGAGTAACGAAACGCGGGCGCACGGAAGCCGCGGCCGGTACGCCACAGCATCGGTCGCGGAGCCCTGCGGGGAGCGGAGAGGAGCGAGAAAACCCACCCGGACATGCGACGACCCCCGCCGGGGGGGAGAGCGGGGGTCGTCCCCACGGCCGACTCGGGGGGGGAGGAGCCGGACCGGGTTAGCACGGTCGCGAACGATCCGTGACTTCCATGGTGTACCCGAGAGCCTTCTCAGGCAAACCCACGCGCCCCACCTTACGCCGAATGGTGGGCGCCTATGCTCAGGGGCGTGGAAAACCACTCCTTGCCCCGCGCCGCAGCCTTCTTTGACCTGGACAAGACGGTCATTGCGAAGTCGAGCACGCTCACCTTCAGCAAGTCCTTCTACCAAGGAGGGCTGATCAACCGCAGGGCCGCACTGCGTACCGCATATGCCCAGTTCGTCTTCCTGGCCGGCGGCCTGGACCACGACGGGATGGAGCGTATGCGTGAGTACCTGTCCACCCTGTGCCGCGGCTGGAACGTCCAGCAGGTGCGGGAGATCGTCGCCGAGACGCTGCACGACCTGATCGACCCGATCATCTACGACGAGGCCGCCTCCCTCATCGAAGAGCACCACATGGCCGGACGGGACGTGGTCATCGTGTCCACCTCGGGCGCCGAGGTGGTCGAGCCGATCGGGGAGCTGCTGGGCGCGGACCGGGTGGTCGCCACCCGCATGGTCGTCGGCGAGGACGGCTGCTTCACCGGCGAGGTGGAGTACTACGCCTACGGCCCGACCAAGGCGGAGGCGATCCGGGAGCTGGCCGCCTCGGAGGGCTACGACCTGGACCGCTGCTACGCCTACAGCGACTCCGCGACCGACCTGCCGATGCTCCAGGCGGTCGGGCACCCGCACGCCGTGAACCCGGACCGGTCACTGCGCCGCGAGGCGACCGCGCGCGGGTGGCCGGTGCTGGAGTTCCGGCGCCCGGTGCCGCTCAAGAAGCGGCTGCCCGGGTTCTCGGTCCCGCCCCGCCCGGCGCTCGTCGCCATGGCGGCCGTGGGAGCGGCGGCCGCCACCGCGGGCCTCGTCTGGTACGCCAGCAGGCGGCGCAGCACCGCCTGACCCTCGCGCCTCCCGCACACGCGCCCGGGCCTCCGGCATACGGCCTGGCGGCGGCCGCCCGGGTACCTGTGACGGGCGTCCGCTTCACCCCTGTTTGAACCTGAAAGTAAAGATGTGCGGGCAGGGGTTCCGCTTACTCGGGGGTCGCGGTACAAAGAACCTAGGCCCGCGAGACCAAAGGACATCCGCGAGGATCACCTACCACTACGCACTTGGCCCCACGGACCCCGCATGGACATCGGGCACCCACGCGACGTCGACCCGTCGATTACGGGCCAGCCGCACCAGGTGACGGGCAAAGCACCCCGGCCTGATGGGCACATATCGAGGACGCTTGGTAACCCGGTGAACATGCCAGCGGCGGTACGAGGAACTCGTACCGCCGCAACCCTTTTCCGGGAGTTCTCTCAGGCCGCGCCGCGCTGCAGCGCCTCGCACACCGCGGTCGACTCGCGCACGCCCAGCTCCACGGCCCTGCCGCAGTGGGCGATCCAGGCCGCCATACCCTCCGGGGTGCCGGAGACGTAACCGTCCAGTGCGGCCAGGTAGGAGGCGCGGCCCAGTTCGGCGTGCCCCACCTCGGCCGGGCAGACGGCCTTCGGGTCGAGACCGCTGCCGATCAGCACGATCCGCTCGGCCGCGCGCGCCACCAGGCCGTTGCGGGACGTGAAGGGGCGCAGGGCGAGCAGTTCGCCGTGCACGACGGCGGCCGTGACCAGGGCGGGCGCGGACGTGCCGGCGATGATCAGGTCCGCGAGCCCCTCGAGGCGGCCGGAGACCTCGGCGGCGTCCGGGAGCGGCAGCTCGACCAGCGGCTCGTCCACGGCCTCACCGGCCTGGCGGGGCCGGCCCACCCGCTCGTCGCCGTCCGCCGCTGCCACCAGGTGCAGCCGGGCCAGGACCCGCAGCGGGGACTGCCGCCAGATGGAGAGCAGCTGGCCGGCCTCGGCACCCAGGCGCAGGGCCGCGCCGACCACACGGGCCTCGTCGTCGGCACCGAAGTCGGTGCGCCGCCGCACCTCCTCCAGGGCCCAGTCGGCGCCGGACAGGGCGGCCGAACCGCGGGCCCCGCGCAGGGCGGCCTCGGAGGTGATCGCGTTGCTGCGGCGCCGCATGATCCGGTGCCCGTAGACCCGGTCCACGGCCTTGCGCACGGACTCCACGGATTCGGGCACGCCGGGCAGCGAGCCCAGGGCCGCGAGCGGATCGGCGGTCGCGCCTGTCGTACTCATGAGTACGACACTACGCACCCCGGCGGGCCGCCCCACGATGGAGTGGTCTTCTTCACTCCCCCTGCCACGCAGAGCTATCACCCGACTACCCTTGGTGAACATGAAAATTGCTTTCGTCGGGAAGGGCGGCAGCGGCAAGACCACGCTCTCCTCCCTCTTCATCCGGCATCTCGTGGCCGCCGGCGCCCCGGTCCTCGCGATCGACGCGGACATCAACCAGCACCTCGGACCCGCCCTCGGCCTCGACGAGGCGGAGGCGGCCGCGCTGCCCGCGATGGGCGAACGGCTGCCCGAGATCAAGGAGCATCTGCGCGGCAGCAACCAGCGGATCACCTCGTCCGCGACGATGATCAAGACCACCCCGCCCGGCGAGGGCTCGCGGCTCGTCCGGGTGCGCGAGCCCAACCCGATCTACGACGCCTGCGCGCGCCCCGTGGAGCTCGACGGCGGCGCCGTCCGGCTGATGGTCACCGGCCCCTTCACCGAAGCCGACCTGGGGGTCGCCTGCTACCACTCCAAGACGGGAGCGGTGGAGCTGTTCCTGAACCACCTCGTCGACGGCCCCGACGAGTACGTGGTGGTCGACATGACCGCGGGCTCGGACTCCTTCGCCTCGGGGATGTTCACCCGGTTCGACATGACGTTCCTCGTCGCCGAGCCGACGCGGAAGGGGGTCTCCGTCTACCGCCAGTACAAGGAGTACGCCCGCGACTTCGGCGTCTCGCTGAAGGTCGTCGGCAACAAGATCCAGGAGCAGGACGACGTCGACTTCCTGCGCGCGGAGGTCGGGGAGGATTTGCTGGTGACGGTCGGGCGCTCGGACTGGGTGCGCGCCATGGAGAAGGGCCGCCCGCCCCGGTTCGATCTGCTGGAGGAGGCCAACGCCGGCGCCCTGCAGACCCTGCGCGCCACCGCCGACGCCACGTACGGGCTGCGCGACTGGGAGCGGTACACCCGTCAGATGGTGCACTTCCACCTGCGCAACGCCGAGGCGTGGGGCAACGAGCGCACCGGGGCCGACCTGGCGGCGCAGGTCGACCCCGGGTTCGTGCTCCGCGAGGGCGTGGCGGCCGCGGTCTGACGCCTACTGCCTGACGGCCGGCGCCCCGGGGACGCCCTTGGGCGCCGGTGCCGGGCGGCCGGAGAGGAAGGACGCCCAGCCCTGCCGGGGTGCCTCGCCCACCTTGAGGGTGCGCATCTTCTGCAGCGTCCCCGGGTCCTGGGCGTCCAGCCAGTCGGCCAGCTGGTGGAAGGACACGCAGCGCACCTCGGGCTTGTTGCACACCTCCCGTACGACCTCCTCGACGGCGCGCATGTAGGTGCCGCCGTTCCAGGACTCGAAGTGGTTGCCGATGATCAGGGGCGCGCGGTTGCCGTCATAGGCCCGGTAGAAGCCCTTGATCAGGCCGTCGCGCATCTGGTCGCCCCAGTAGTCGTACATGTCCGGGTCGCCCTGGGTCTCGGTGCCGGACTGGCTGGCCATGAAGTTGTAGTCCATGGTCAGCTGCTCGAAGGTGTGGCCGGGGAAGGGCACCAGCTGCATGGACAGGTCCCACAGGCCCGCCTTCTTCTTGGGCCAGAGCTGGTCGTCGACACCGCTGGAGTCGTAGCGGAAGCCGAGCCGGCGGGCCGCCTCGGTGAAGTTCTTCTTCCCTTCGAGGCAGGGGGTGCGGGCGCCGATCAGCTCCTTGTCGTAGTCGAAGGGCAGGGCCGCCGCCTGCGTCATGCCGGTGTTGGTCTTCCAGTTCTTCACGAACTGCTTGGCCTGGGCGATCTCGCTCTTCCACTCGTCCACCGACCAGGTGCCGACGCCGCCCTCGGGCCCGCAGAAGTGGCCGTTGAAGTGGGTGCCGATCTCGTTGCCCTCCAGCCAGGCCAGTCGTACCTGCTTGAGGGTGTCGGCGATGCCCTGCGCGTCGTTGAAGCCGATGTCGGAGCTGCCCGGTGAGTGCTGCGGCGGCTTGTACAGGTTCCGCTTCTCCTTGGGGAGCAGGTACACACCGCTGAGGAAGTACGTCATGGTCGCGTGGTTCTCCTTGGCGACCTTGCGGAAGTGCGAGAACAGCTTCTGGCTGTCCTCACCGGCGCCGTCCCAGGAGAACACGACGAACTGGGGCGGCTTCTGACCGGGCTTCAGCCGTTCGGGGCGGGGCAGGTGCGGCTGGGTACCGGTGTACGCGGTGGATCCGTCGCCGATCAGCCGGACCACACTCTGGGGTGCGGGCGCCCCCTTCGGGCCGGACACCCCTTCCTTCGACGCGTGGGAGCCGTTCGCGCAACCGGCGAGCGACGCGGCACAGGCCGCGGCGACCGTGGCGCCGACGGCGATCCTCTGGGTGGCGGCCATGTTCCGCCCACCTTCTTCCTTCTCTCAGGCACACGCTGACCGTGGGTCATTTCTGCGCATGTGCCGGGCTTGCACCGACAGCGCCGCCAAGGTCGCACGGGACCGAGAAGGAATTAGTACGACAAGCCGATCAAATGATTACTTCGCTCGGCAGGGTGAACGGATGCGCCATTTGCCCCGAAAAGTTATGCATTGTCTTTACGTGGCATTACGGTTCATTTACCGAGCGTTGCTCCATCCCGCCGCTGCACGCCGTGACCCACGGCCGCGACCGACCCCCGCCCCTGGACGGGGGCCCCATCCAGTCCGCGACCGCGCCGCCCCGGAGGAGACGGGAACATGCCATCAGCCTGCGCACCCCCGCACACCGAGCACTCCCCGCCATCGCCCAGCCCCGCGCCGGGGCGCCGCCGCCTCCCGGTCGAGGGCGCCGACGTGTCCGCGGCCGTCGCGGTCTTCCTGATCGCCCTGCCGCTGTCCCTCGGCATCGCCCTGGCCACCGGCGCCCCGCTCCAGGCCGGACTGGTCGCCGCCGCCGTGGGCGGAATCGTCGCCGGCCGGCTCGGCGGCTGCCCGCTTCAGGTCAGCGGGCCCGCCGCCGGACTCACCGTCGTCACCGCCGACCTGATCCACCAGTACGGCTGGCGGGCCACCTGCGGCATCACCGTCCTCGCCGGTCTCGCCCAGCTCGGCCTCGGCTGCCTGCGCGTGGCACGCGGCGCGCTCGCCGTCAGCCCGGCCGTGGTGCACGGCATGCTCGCGGGCATCGGCATCACCATCGCCGTGGCCCAGCTGCACATCGTCCTCGGCGGCAGCCCGGACAGCTCCGTCCTCGCCAACCTGCGCGCCCTGCCCGCCCAGTTGGTCCGCGTCCAGCCGGCCGCCGTGTTCGTGAGCGTGCTGACGCTGGCCCTGCTGCTGGCCTGGCCTCGGCTGCCCGGCCGCGTCGGACGGGGGCTGCGCAAGGTGCCGGCCGCGCTCGTCGCGGTCGCCGGGGCCACCGTGACCGCCGCCCTGACCGGGCTGTCCCTGCCCCGGGTCGGCCTGCCGTCCTGGAGCAGCCACGCGCTGGCCGGGCTGCCCGACGGCCCGGTGCTCGGCGTGGTGGCCGCCGTGCTCACCACCACCCTGGTGTGCAGCGTGCAGTCGCTGCTCGGGGCGGTGGCCGTGGACAAGCTGGTCGCGGCGCGGCCCGGCGCCCAGTCCCGCGTCGGCCGGTCCGACCTGGACCGGGAACTGCTGGGCCAGGGTGCCGCCAACATCCTCTCGGGGGCGCTCGGCGGACTGCCGGTCGCGGGGGTCGCCGTGCGCAGCACGGCGAATGTCAACGCGGGTGCCGTCAGCCGGAACTCCACGATGCTGCACGGCGTTCTCGTAGTGGCGGCCGCGCTGCTGATGGTCCCGCTCCTGGAGGCGATCCCGCTCGCCTCCCTCGCCGCCCTGGTGATGGCCGTCGGCATCCAGATGGTGTCCCTGCACCACATCCGCACGGTGACGCGCCACCGCGAAGTGCCGGTCTACGTCGTGACCACCCTCGGCGTGGTGTCCTTCGGCGTCCTGGAGGGCGTGCTCCTCGGGGTCGCCGTGGCGGTCGCCGTCGCCCTGCACCGCCTCACCCGCACCCGCATCACCCACGAAGAGATGAAGGGAGTCCATCACGTACGCGTCCGGGGCCAGTTGACGTTCCTCGCCGTTCCCCGGCTCAGCAGAGCCCTGCATCTCGTGCCCCAGGGCGCCCACGCCGTCGTGGAACTGAGCGGGTCGTTCATGGACCACGCGGCGTACGAGTCACTGCAGGACTGGCGCAACACCCACACCGCACGGGGCGGTACGGCCGAGCTGTCGGGCCGGCGCGGGGGGATCCGGACCGCCGAGCCGGCCACGCACGCCGGCTGCCGGTGCGGCCCCTGGACGCCCTGGCGCAACCATCAGTCCTGCGTCGCGGCGGGCGAGAGCGCCCGCGCGCCGGAAGGGCGTGCGCCGAGAGGGGAGCTGGCGCGCGGCATCAGTTCCTTCCAGCGGAACACCGCGCCGCTGGTGCGCAAGGAGCTGGCGCGGCTCGCCCGGGAGGGCCAGCAGCCCTCGCAGCTCTTCCTCACCTGCGCCGACTCCCGGCTCGTCACGTCGATGATCACCGCCAGTGGTCCCGGCGACCTGTTCGTCGTCCGCAACGTCGGCAATCTGGTGCCGCCGCCGGGTGAGGAGCACGGCGACGACTCGGTCGCGGCGGCCATCGAGTACGCGGTGGACGTGCTGGGGGTGCGCTCCATCACCGTGTGCGGGCACTCCGGTTGCGGGGCCGTGCACGCGCTGCTGGCCGCGGAGACGAGGGGCGGGGACACGGACGGCGACACCACGGACGCGGACACCGCCGGCGCCGGCGGTACGGACGCCGGCCACGCGAGCACGGGCCGCGGTGTCGGCTCGGACGGTGTCAGCCCGGACGGTGTCAGCCCGGACGGCGTCGGCCCGGGCGGGGGCGCCGCCGCTGGTGACACCCCGCTGCGGCGCTGGCTGCGGCACGGGCTGCCGAGCCTCGCGCGGATGGCCGGTGACCGCCACACCCGGCCCCGGCTGGCCGGGCGGGCGCCCGCGGACGCGGTGGAGGAGCTGTGCCTGACCAATGTCGTCCAGCAGCTGGATCATCTCCGGGCGCACCCCCCGGTCGCCCGGGCGCTGGCCGGCGGCGCTCTCGAGCTGCACGGGATGTACTTCCACGTGGGCGAGGCGCAGGCGTATCTGCTGACGGGAACGGAAGGGGGCGGGGTGTTCGAGGGCGTCATGGAGGACCATCCGGCGGAGGTCGCCCCAGGACCGGCCGCGGGCTTCGAACACGGCGTGGAGGGGAACGTGGAAGGCGCCGCCGAGCAGGAGGAGGAGGTACGCAGTCCGGCGTGAGCGGCGGACCGCCGGACAGGTCTAAACCAATTTTTCCGTCGACCCTTGTCATCGCACCCCCGCGTCTGATGAGCTGTGGCCTGGGACACAACGGACACCCTTGGAAAGGGAGATGTCGTGAGCAACGAGAGCCTGGCCAACCTGCTCAAGGAAGAACGCAGGTTCGCGCCGCCCGCCGACCTGGCCGCGCACGCCAATGTCACCGCGGAGGCGTACGAACAGGCCAAGGCTGACAGGCTCGGCTTCTGGGCCGAGCAGGCCCGCCGGCTGACCTGGGCCAAGGAGCCGACCGAGACCCTGGACTGGTCGAACCCGCCGTTCGCCAAGTGGTTCAAGGACGGCGAGCTGAACGTCGCGTACAACTGCGTGGACCGGCACGTGGAGGCCGGGCACGGGGACCGCGTCGCCATCCACTTCGAGGGTGAGCCCGGCGACAGCCGCGCGATCACCTACGCGGAGCTGAAGGACGAGGTCTCCAAGGCCGCCAACGCCCTTCTGGAGCTGGGCGTCCGC
The DNA here is from genome assembly GCF_025642175.1 of Streptomyces albidicamelliae. Taxonomy (NCBI): domain Bacteria; kingdom Bacillati; phylum Actinomycetota; class Actinomycetes; order Kitasatosporales; family Streptomycetaceae; genus Streptomyces; species Streptomyces albidicamelliae. The sequence continues at coordinate 4,014,100 of NZ_CP106795.1, forward strand.
AAGGGCGACCGGGTCGCCATCTACATGCCGATGATCCCGGAGACGGCGATCGCGATGCTGGCCTCGGCCCGCATCGGCGCCGCGCACTCGGTCGTCTTCGGCGGCTTCTCCGCGGACGCGCTCGCGACCCGCATCCAGGACGCGGACGCCAAGGTCGTCATCACGTCCGACGGCGGCTACCGGCGCGGCAAGCCGTCCGCGCTGAAGCCGGCCGTCGACGAGGCGGTCGCCAAGGCGGGCAACGTCGAGCACGTCCTCGTGGTGCGCCGTACGGGGCAGGACGTGGCCTGGAACGGCGAGCGCGACACCTGGTGGCACGAGCTCGTCGAGCGGCAGTCCGCCGAGCACACCCCGGAGGCGTTCGAGGCGGAGCACCCGCTGTTCATCCTCTACACCTCCGGCACCACCGGGAAGCCCAAGGGCATCCTGCACACCTCCGGCGGCTACCTCACCCAGACGGCGTACACCCACTGGGCGGTCTTCGACCTCAAGCCGGAGACGGACGTGTACTGGTGCACGGCCGACGTCGGCTGGGTGACCGGGCACTCCTACATCGTCTACGGCCCGCTGGCCAACGGCGCGACGCAGGTGATGTACGAGGGCACGCCGGACACCCCGCACCAGGGCCGGTTCTGGGAGATCGTGCAGAAGTACGGCGTGACGATCCTGTACACCGCACCCACCGCGATCCGGACGTTCATGAAGTGGGGCGACGACATCCCCGCCAAGTTCGACCTCAGCAGCCTGCGGGTGCTCGGATCGGTGGGCGAGCCCATCAACCCCGAGGCGTGGATCTGGTACCGCAAGCACATCGGCGCCGACCGGACGCCCGTCGTGGACACCTGGTGGCAGACCGAGACCGGCGCGATGATGATCTCGCCGCTGCCCGGCGTCACCGAGGCCAAGCCCGGTTCGGCGCAGCGCCCGCTGCCCGGCATCAGCGCGACGGTGGTCGACGACGAGGCGCGCGAGGTGCCCGACGGCGGCGGTGGCTACCTGGTGCTGACCGAGCCGTGGCCGTCGATGCTGCGCACCATCTGGGGCGACGACCAGCGTTTCCTCGACACCTACTGGTCCCGCTTCGAGGGCAAGTACTTCGCCGGTGACGGTGCGAAGAAGGACGACGACGGGGACATCTGGCTGCTGGGCCGGGTCGACGACGTCATGCTCGTCTCCGGGCACAACATCTCCACCACCGAGGTGGAGTCGGCGCTCGTCTCGCACCCGTCGGTCGCCGAGGCCGCCGTCGTCGGCGCCGCGGACGACACCACCGGCCAGGCGATCGTCGCCTTCGTGATCCTGCGGGGCACGGCCGCGGAGACCGAGGCGCTCGTCGGTGAGCTGCGCGACCACGTGGGCGCCACGCTCGGGCCGATCGCCAAGCCCAAGCGGATCCTTCCGGTGGCGGAGCTGCCGAAGACCCGCTCCGGCAAGATCATGCGCCGTCTGCTGCGCGACGTGGCCGAGAACCGGCAGCTCGGTGACGTCACCACGCTGACCGACTCCACGGTCATGGACCTCATCCAGACCAAGCTGCCGGCGGCGTCCAGCGAGGACTGACCGGCACAGGAGGACCCGAGGGGGCACCCGGACGCGATGGCGCCGGGTGCCCCCCCTCGGCGTCCGGGGGCGGATCACCGGCACGGCGGCCCGCCCGGACGTTGGGTAAAGTAAGGAAAGCGTCAAAGGTCCGAGAAGAGTCATGGGTGCGCCGGGAAGTCTGGTCGGCATGTGAGCCGTCCTGCCACCCACCGGAGGTCCCGCCGTGACCGCGCCCCGCAGCCCCGCTTCCCCCCGCAAGGTCCTCGGGCGCCTGTCGCTGCCCGAGCGGACCTTCGTCGCGGACGCCCTGCGCACCGAGACCGTCGGCGGCGTCCTGCTGCTGCTCGCCGCGGTCGCCGCGCTGGTCTGGGCGAACGTCCCCGCCCTGCGGCACAGCTACGAGGCGGTCGGTCACTTCCACTTCGGCCCCGCCGCGCTCGGCCTGCACCTCTCCGTCGCCCACTGGGCCGCCGACGGCCTCCTCGCCGTGTTCTTCTTCGTCGCCGGCATCGAACTCAAGCGGGAACTGGTCGCCGGGGACCTGCGCGACCCGAAGGCGGCGGTGCTGCCCGTGGTGGCCGCACTGTGCGGCATGGCCGTACCCGCGCTCGTCTACACCCTCACCAACCTCGCCGGGCACGGCTCCACCCAGGGCTGGGCCGTGCCCACCGCCACCGACATCGCCTTCGCGCTCGCCGTCCTCGCGGTCATCGGCACCTCGCTGCCCAGCGCCCTGCGCGCCTTCCTGCTCACCCTCGCGGTGGTCGACGACCTCTTCGCGATCCTGATCATCGCCGTCTTCTTCACCGACCGGCTGAACTTCGCCGCGCTCGGCGGGGCCGCCGCCGGCCTGCTGGTCTTCTGGCTGCTGCTGCGCAAGGGCGTACGCGGCTGGTGGGTGTACGTCCCGCTCGCCGTGGTGATCTGGGCGCTGATGTACAACAGCGGCGTGCACGCGACCATCGCCGGCGTGGCGATGGGCCTGATGCTCCGGTGCACCACCCGGGACGGCGAGGAGCACGCGCCCGGCGAGCACATCGAGCACCTGGTGCGGCCGCTGTCGGCCGGCCTCTGTGTGCCGCTGTTCGCGCTGTTCAGCGCCGGCGTGGTGGTCTCGGGCGGGGCGCTGCGGGACGTGTTCACCCAGCCGGAGACGCTGGGCGTGGTCCTCGGCCTGGTCGTCGGCAAGACCCTCGGCATCTTCGGCGGCACCTGGCTCACCGCCCGGTTCACCCGTGCCTCCCTCAGCGAGGACCTCGCGTGGGCGGACGTGTTCGCGGTGGCCTCCCTCGCCGGGATCGGCTTCACCGTCTCGCTGCTCATCGGCGAGCTGGCCTTCGCCCCGAACGCCGTCCTCACCGACGAGGTGAAGGCTGCGGTCCTCTGCGGATCGCTGATCGCGGCGGTGTGCGCGACGGCGCTGCTGAAGATCCGCAACGCCCGGTACCGCCGGCTGTGCGCGGAGGAGGAGCGCGACGACGACCACGACGGCGTCCCCGACGTCTACGAGCAGGACGACCCGGCGTACCACCTGCGCATGGCCGAGATCCACGAGAACAAGGCCGCCGAGCACCGGCGGATCGCCGCCGAGAGGGCCGCCGCGGCCCGCCACGGGCTTCAGGAAGTGGCGGGCGGGGCAGGCGAGGAGGGCGACCGTCCGGCATGATCTGACGAGACGGTACAAAACCAGACGGCACGAGAGACCTCAGAGGGAGTACGCGATGAGCGCACCCGACGGCAGCCCGGTCGGCGCCGAACGCAGCATCGGCCAGCTGTTCGCCTCGGCGACGACCGAATTGTCGGCGCTGGTGCACGACGAGATCGCGCTGGCCAAGGCCCAGCTCAAGCGCGACGTGAAGCGCGGCGCGACGAGCGGCGGGGCCTTCTCGCTGGCGGGCGCCGTGCTGGTGTTCTCCCTGCCGATGCTCAACTTCGCGCTGGCGTACGGCATCCGTACCTGGAGCGGCTGGAACCTGGCCGTCTGCTTCCTGCTGTCGTTCGCGGCCAATGTGCTGGTCGCCGGCCTGCTCGCGCTCATCGGCGTGGTGTTCGCGAAGAAGGCGAAGAAGGAGCAGGGCCCGCAGAAGGTGGCGTCCTCGATGAAGGAGTCGGCGAGCGTCCTGCAGAACGCCAAGCCGCACCCGCGCCCTGAGCTGCCCGAGGAGCGGACCCCCGCCGCCATCGAGGCTGTGGCACGCTCGTCGTCATGACCGAACCCGCCCCCTCGGCCGTCCGGATCGATCTGCCCCACGGCCGGCAGGTCACCCACCGGGACGTCGCCGCCAACGGCGCCCGATTCCACATCGCCGAACTCGGCGACGGCCCGCTGGTGCTGCTGCTGCACGGCTTCCCGCAGTTCTGGTGGACCTGGCGGCACCAGCTCGTCGCGCTCGCTGACGCCGGGTACCGGGCGGTGGCGATGGACCTGCGGGGCGTCGGCGGCAGCGACCGCACGCCCCGCGGGTACGACCCGGCGAACCTCGCCCTCGACGTCACCGGGGTGATCCGCTCGCTCGGCGAGCCGGACGCCGCGCTGGTCGGGCACGACCTCGGCGGATATCTGGCGTGGACGGCGGCCGCGATGCGGCCCAAGCTGGTCCGCCGCCTCGCCGTGGTGTCGATGCCGCATCCGCGGCGCTGGCGCGCGGCGATGCTGCGGGACGCCCGGCAGACGGCCGCCAACTCCTACATCTGGGGTTTCCAGCGGCCGTGGCTGCCGGAGCGTCAACTCACCGCGGACGACGGGGCGCTGGTGGGACGTCTGATCCGGGAGTGGTCCGGGCCGCGGCCGCCGGAGGACGAGGCGGTGGAGACGTACCGGCGGGCCATGTGCATCCCGTCCACGGCGCATTGCTCGATCGAGCCGTACCGCTGGCTGGTGCGCTCCCTGGCGCGTCCGGACGGCGTCCAGTTCTACCGCAGGATGAAGCGGCCGGTGCGGGTGCCCACGCTGCATCTGCACGGCTCCCTGGACCCCGTCAGCCGGGTGCGCAGCGCGGCCGGCTCGGGCGAGTACGTCGAAGCGCCGTACCGCTGGCGGCTGTTCGACGGTCTCGGGCACTTCCCGCACGAGGAGGACCCGTCGGCGTTCTCCACGGAACTGGTCAACTGGCTGAAGGATCCCGAACCGGACCGGTGACGGGACGGCCCGCCCGGATGACCGTTCCGTGACGGTATCGATGCGCGGAGTATCCGGTTGCTGAACACTTGTCCCTCGAACGGCCACATGCCTGCCGCATAGGCCAATTGGGGGCCGCCGAGGCGGTTATCGACCTTCGGGCGGGGGCACACGTCGGGGTATGGGCTGGACGCACGACTACAGTGACGCACCCCGCAACCGCCGCTCGGCCGGCGGGCTGAGCACGCCTCAGCGAGGCACCCCGCAACTCGCGGAAGCGGACCTCCGGGTGGGGATCCCGCGTATCCTGCGCCGCCGGGCCCGGTGGGTGTCGATGCGTCTGCGGCACCCCCGGGGCTGAACACCCGGCTGCGCTCCCGCCCCTGATGCGGCGGGCGTTCACAGGGCGCAGCTGTCCGTACCCACCTGCTCGTTCGCCGTCCTTCCCCGGTCGGCGTCGGCCCGGATCTCGTCCGCGGTGAGGGCGTACCCGGTGTCCGCGTCGTCCAGGGACTTGGCGAACACCACGCCGTAGACCTTGCCGTCGGGCGTGAGCAGCGGTCCGCCGGAGTTGCCCTGACGGACGGTCGTGTACAGCGAGTAGACGTCACGGCGCACGGTGCCGCGGTGGTAGATGTCCGGGCCGTTGGCCGTGATGCGTCCGCGTACGCGGGCGGCGCGGACGTCGTAGGAGCCGTTCTCCGGGAAGCCGGCGACGATCGCGCCGTCACCGCCGGTCGCGTCCCGGCCGGTGAACTTCAGGGCGGTCGCCTTCAGGTCCGGTACGTCGAGGACGGCGATGTCGCGCTTCCAGTCGTACAGCACGACCTTGGCGTCGTACTTGCGGCCCTGGCCGCCTATCTGCACGGTCGGCTCGTCGACCCCGCCCACCACGTGCGCGTTGGTCATGACCCGGCGGTCGGCGAAGACGAACCCGGTGCCCTCCAGGACCTTCCCGCAGCTCTGCGCGGTGCCGGTGACCTTGACGATGGACCGCTGGGCGCGCGTGGGGACGGCGCTGTGCGCGAGGGCCGGGTCGGGCGGCTGGACGTCCTTGATGGGCTCGTTGGAGAACGGGCTGAAGACCTGCGGGAAGCCGTTCTGCGCGAGGACCGAGGAGAAGTCCGCGAACCAGGTGTCGGCCTGCGCGGGCAGCGCCCGGGAGACACCGAGGAGCACCTTGGAGCCGCGGACCTCCTTGCCGAGCGTCGGCAGCGTCGTACCGGCGAGGGCGGAACCGATCAGCCAGGCGACCAGCAGCATCGCGACGACGTTGACCAGCGCGCCGCCCGTGGCGTCGAGGGCGCGGGCCGGGGACCAGGTGATGTGCCGGCGGAGCTTGTTGCCGAGGTGGGTGGTCAGGGCCTGGCCGACCGAGGCGCAGACGATGACGACGATCACGGCGACGACGGCCGCGGTGGTGCCGACCTCCGAGTTCTCGGTCATGGCGTCCCAGACGACCGGCAGCGTGTACACGGCGACGAGACCACCGCCCAGGAACCCGATCACCGACAGGATGCCGACGACGAAGCCCTGGCGGTAGCCCACGACCGCGAACCACACGGCCGCGACCAGCAACAGGATGTCCAGCACGTTCACAAACGACACCCTGTCATGAGCGCCAGTCGAGTGGGACCTGCTTCTCCCGGTCCCAGGGGCGCTCCCAGCCCGCGTAGTGCAGCAGCCGGTCGATCACTCCGGCCGTGAAGCCCCAGACCAGGGCGGATTCGACCAGGAATGCCGGACCTCGGTGTCCGCTGGGGTGGACGGTGGTGGCGCGGTTGGCGGGGTCCGTGAGATCCGCCACGGGGACCGTGAACACCCGCGCGGTCTCGTTCGGGTCGACGACGCCGACCGGGCTCGGCTCGCGCCACCAGCCGAGCACGGACGTCACGACGAATCTGCTGACCGGGATGTACAGCCGGGGCAGGACGCCGAAGAGCTGCACCCCGGAGGGATCGAGGCCGGTCTCCTCCTCGGCCTCGCGCAGCGCGGCACGCAGCGGGCCGTCGCCGTGCGGGTCGCCGTCCTCCGGGTCGAGCGCACCGCCCGGGAAGGACGGCTGCCCGGCGTGCGAGCGCAGGGAGCCGGCACGCTCCATGAGCAGCAGCTCGGGGCCCCGCTCGCCCTCGCCGAACAGGATGAGCACCGCGGACTGGCGGCCCGAGCCGTTCTCCGGCGGCAGGAAGCGGCTGAGCTGGAGCGGCTCGACGGTCTCGGCGGCCCGCGCGACCGGGTCGAGCCAGTCCGGCAGCCCCTCCTTGCTGAGCGTCACCGCGTCGCCCCGTGTCTCACTGGCCCTCGTCATCGCCACCCCCGTCGCTTCGCCTGTCCAACGCCCGAGGGTCCCGGGTTCGTTCCGTCACGCGGCCCCCAGTGGCGGGGCCGGCCTGCCGCCCGCGTCGAGGTAGGCCTGCGGGGGGTTGAGCCGCTGGCCGGGGAAGCCGCCCTTCTCGTACTTCAGGAGCTTCTTCGCCTTCTCCGGGTCGGTCTCGCCCTCGCCGTAGGCGGGGCAGAGCGGGGCGATGGGGCAGGCACCGCAGGCGGGCTTGCGGGCGTGGCAGATACGGCGGCCGTGCCAGATCACGTGGTGGGACAGGTCGGTCCAGTCGCTCTTCGGGAACAGCGCGCCGACGGCCGTCTCGATCCGGTCCGGGTCGGTCTCCTCGGTCCACCGCCAGCGCCGTACCAGCCGCTGGAAGTGGGTGTCCACGGTGATCCCGGGCCGTCCGAAGGCGTTGCCGAGCACGACGAAGGCGGTCTTGCGGCCCACGCCGGGCAGCTTGACGAGGTCCTCCAGCTTTCCGGGCACCTCGCCGCCGAAGTCCTCGGTGAGCGCCTTGGACAGCCCTATGACCGATCGGGTCTTGGCGCGGAAGAAGCCACACGGGCGCAGGATCTCCTCGACCTCCTCGGGGTTCGCGGCGGCCAGGTCCTCGGGGGTCGGGTACTTCGCGAACAGCGCCGGGGTGGTCTGGTTGACCCGCAGGTCGGTGGTCTGCGCCGACAGCACGGTGGCGACCAGCAGCTGGAAGGGGTTCGTGAAGTCCAGCTCGGGGTGGGCGTAGGGGTAGACCTCGGCGAGTTCGCGGTTGATCTTGCGTGCCCGCCGTACGAGGGCCGTCCGCGATTCCGGCTTCCACGGTTTCACGGCCTCGGTCACCGACGCGGCCGCCTTGCGCACCTTGCTCACTGCCATGCACGAAGGCTACGCCGACGTCGGGGGCACCGGTGGTGGATCACCGCGAGGGCGGGCCGGACGGCCGGAGATCGCCGGTGGCCGCCCGGGTCACCACCGGGGGATCACCGTGTCCTCGTGCGCCGGAGGCACGGGGGACACCGGGGACGCCTGGGACGGGACACCGGGAGCGTCGGGGTCACCGGCAGCGTCGGGGCCGTGGGGGCGGGCGGTGCGGCGGCGGCCCGCGGCAGCGGGGATGCCGGCCGCGCGTAGGCGCCGCCCCGTGCGAGCAGCTCCTCGTGGGAGCCGCTCTCCACGAGCCGGCCGTACTCGACGACCAGGACGCGGTCGGCGTCGGGGGCGAGGCTCGGATCGTGCGTGATCATGATCGTCGTACGGCCCGCCGTCAGGCGGCGCAGCGGCCGGACCACCTGGCGGGCGGCCACCGCGTCCAGCCCGGCCGTGGGCTCGTCCAGGACGAGGACCGGGGCGCCGCGGAGCATCGCGCGGGCGATGGCGATGCGCTGGAGCTGGCCGCCGGAGAGGGCGGCGGTGCCGGGGGCGATCGGGGCGACACCAGAAAGCCGCGAGAGGCCGAATCCGCTGAGACCTCAATGAAATACCCCTGAGAGGAATTCTCAGGGGTATTTCGGAACCGTGGAGGTGTTCACACAGGTTTCACCGGGTGATTCCTACTGCACGACGGTGATCCGGTCGGTGGCGGGAGGAGCGATCGGGCTGCCGGCCGAGGAGTTCGCCGTCAGGTACTTCTCCAGCGCCGCCAGGTCGTCGGAGCCGACCACGTCGTTCGTGCCCTGGCCCAGCGTCGGGAAGCCGTCGCCGCCGCCCGCGAGGAAGCTGTTGGTGGCGACGCGGTAGGTGGCCGCGGGGTCGATCGCGGCACCGTTCAGACGGATGGAGTCGGTGACCACGCGGTCGGCGCCGGACCTGGTCATGTCCAGGGTGTAGGTGAGTCCGGCGGACGGCTGCAGGATCTTCGGCGCGGCCGCGTTGGGCCCGCTCACCTGCTCCTTGAGGACCTGGACGAGCTGCGCGCCGGTGAAGTCCTGGAGGTTCACGGTGTTGGCGAACGGCTGCACGGTGAAGCCCTCGGCGTAGGTGACGACCCCGTCGCCCTCGGCGCCCTTGGCCGCGTAGGTCAGCCCGGCCCGCACGCCGCCCGGGTTCATCAGCGCGAGGCTGGTCTTCGGGTCCAGCTCCTTGCCGTGGGCGAGCTGCGCGTCGGCGATCAGGTCGCCCATCGGCGACTCGGTGCCGGTGTTGCCGATGTCGCCGGAGATCCAGCCGATGGGGCGGTTGCCGATCGGGGCGGCCAGGGTGTTCCAGCGGGCGATCAGGTCCGTCATGTCCTGCGCCTTGGGGACGTCCCGGGTGACCACGCGGTTCGCGGACTTCACGGCCGTGCGGGCGATGTCCCCGGTGCGGCGGTCGTAGGTCAGCGTGGTGTCCGTGTACAGGCGGCCGAAGGAGGCGGCCGACGTGACCATGCGGGGACGGCCGGACGGGTCCGGGATGTCACAGACGTACGCGTTGTGGGTGTGGCCGGTGACGAGGGCGTCGACGGCCGGCGTGACGTTCTTCGCGATGTCCACGATCGGACCGGAGATGCCGGAGCCCGCGCCCGCGGCGTCGCAGTCGTAGTTGTAGGCGCCGGAGGCCGGGAAGCCGCCCTCGTGGATCAGGGCCACGATCGACTGCACGCCCTGGCGCTGGAGCACCTTGGCGTACTTGTCGATCGTCTCGACCTCGTCCTTGAAGGCGAGGCCCTTGACGCCGTCGGCGGAGACGATGTTCGGCGTGCCCTCGAGGGTGACGCCGATGAAGCCGATCTTGACGTCCTTCTTCTTCCAGACCCAGTACGGCTTCAGGATCGGCCGCTTCGTCTTCTCGTCGAGGACGTTCGCCGCCAGGTACGGGTAGTCGGCGCCCTCGAACCGCTTGTCGGTGTAGCAGCCGTCCGTCGGGTGGCAGCCGCCGTTCTGGAGGCGGGCCAGTTCCCGGGCGCCCTCGTCGAACTCGTGGTTGCCGACCGAGGTGACGTCCAGCTTCAGCTTGTTGAGCGCCTCGACGGTGGGCTCGTCGTGGAACAGGCCCGACAGCAGAGGGGAGGCGCCGACCATGTCGCCGCCGGCCGCGGTGATCGAGTACGGGTGACCCTGCCGGGCCGTGCGCAGATGCGTCGCGAGGTACTCGGCACCACCGGCGTCGACGGTCTTCGTGGTGCCGTCCGGCTGGAGTTCGGTGACCCGGCCGGAGGAGCCCGACGGGGGCTCGAGGTTGCCGTGCAGGTCGTTGAAGGACAGCAGCTGCACGTCCTGGTAGCGGCTCGGACGGCCGTGGCCGCCCTTGTCGGTGTGCGCCTGCGCGGGCAGCGCGGCGGCCAGGGCTGCGGCCGTGGCGAGTGCGGCGGTCGTCGCGAGGAGCGCCGAGGTACGGCGTCTGCGCCGGAGTGCGGCTGGCATGGGACCCCCCTGTGGGTCGCGGTGATGAGTGGACCGGCAGCGCAGCCTAAGGTCAACGCGCGTAGCGCGACAGGGGGTTCGTGGTTACATCCTGGTTTCCCTTTGCCGGATTCTTTGCCGTTCCCGTACCGGCTGCGGTACCGGGACTTCGCCCCGGCCGCGCCGTACCCTCGTACGCATGAGCAGCGACGACACCGTACGGGCCTTCCCCTCCCGCTCCATCGAGACCTACGACGCACTCGCACCCGACCGGGCCGAGGCCGTGCTCGACCTGCTCGCCGAGGCCGCCCGGGTCGACGGCCAGCAGCCGGTGTCCGAGCAGGGCCGGCTCCAGCTGCGCGGCGGCGCCCGCGAGGGCGTCACGCATCTACTGCTGGACGTGGACGGCGAACTCGTCGGCTACGCGCAGCTGGAGGACACCGACCCGGTGGAGGCACCCGCCGCCGAACTGGTCGTGCACCCCGCCCACCGGGGTCACGGGCACGGGCGGGCGCTCGGCGCGGCACTGCTCGCGGCCTCCGGCAAGCGGCTGCGGGTGTGGGCGCACGGCGGGCACGCGGCCGCCCGGCACCTCGCCCAGGTGCTGGGCCTGACCCTGTTCCGTGAACTGCGGCAGATGAGGCGCCCGTTGACCGGCCTCGCGCTGCCCGACCCGGTGCTCCCCGAGGGCGTGACCGTGCGCGCCTTCGTGCCCGGCAAGGACGACGCGGGGTGGCTGGCGGTCAACGCGGCCGCCTTCGCCCACCATCCCGAGCAGGGCTCACTGACCCAGCGGGACCTCGACGACCGCAAGGGCCAGGCGTGGTTCGACCCGTCCGGGTTCTTCCTCGCCGAGCGGCGCGGGGAGCTGATCGGCTACCACTGGACCAAGGTGCACGCCGAGGAGGGGCTGGGCGAGGTGTACGTCCTCGGGGTGCGGCCCGGTGAGCAGGGCGGCGGCCTCGGCAAGGCCCTCACCACCATCGGCCTGCGCCATCTGGCGGCCCAGCAGCTGCCGACCGCGATGCTCTACGTCGACGCCGACAACACGGCGGCGGTGTCGGTGTACGAGCGGCTGGGGTTCACGGTGCACGAGACCGACCTGATGTACCGCACCGAGACCTGACGGACACCCCTCTTCCGGAGGGCCAGGGGCGGCCGGCTTGACGGCCGCCCCTCTTTTGCACCACCCTTTCACTACTCAATTAGTGAAAGGGTGGTGCACCGGGTGGTCGAGTACCGCATCGACCGGCACAGCGGGGTCGCCACGTACGTCCAGATCGTCCAGCAGACCAAACAGGCGCTCCGCCTCGGCCTGCTGCGGCCGGGCGACAAGCTGCCGACGGCCCGCGAGGTGGTCGAGGCCACCGCGATCAACCCCAACACCGTCCTCAAGGCCTACCGCGAACTCGAACGCGAGGGCCTGGTGGAGGCGCGGCGCGGACTCGGCACCTTCGTCCGGCGCTCACTGGGCGCCGCTCCGGCCGACTCCCCCCTCCGCGCGGAGCTGGAGGAATGGGCGGCGCGGGCCGCCACGGCCGGCCTGGACCGGGACGACGTGGCCGCGCTCTTCACCGCCGTACTCGACCAGCACTTCGCGGCGCCCGCCCCGCATCCGCCGGCGCCCCTCCGTCAGGCACCCGAACAGCACTTCCAGGGAGAACCTTCATGAGCGACACGGCGATCGAGGCCATCGGCCTCGGCAGGCGCTTCGGGCGCCGGGGCGGCTGGGCGCTGCGCGACTGCGCCTTCCGGCTGCCCACGGGCCGGGTGTGTGCCGTCGTCGGGCCCAACGGCGCCGGCAAGTCGACGCTGCTCGCCCTCACCGCCGGACTGCTGCCCCCCACGGAGGGCCGCGTACGGGTGCTCGGCACCGGCCCGGCCGAGGCCCGCCCCCGGGTCGGCTTCATCGCCCAGGACAAGCCGCTGTACCCGCAGCTCACCATCGCCGAGACGCTGCGCATGGGCGCCGACCTCAACCCCGGCCGCTGGGACGCGGCCCTCGCGGAGCAGGTCGTCGCGGGCGGTGACCTGGACCCCGGGTCCCGCGTCCGCACCCTCTCCGGCGGCCAGCGCACCCGGGTCGCCCTCGCCCTGGCCCTCGGCAAGCGGCCCGAACTGCTGCTCCTGGACGAGCCGATGGCCGACCTCGACCCGCTGGCCCGGCACGAGCTGATGGGGACGCTGATGGCCGAGGCCGCCCGGCACGGGACCACGATCGTGATGTCCTCGCACGTCGTCGCCGAGCTGGAGGACTCCTGCGACCACCTGCTGCTGGTCGGCGGCGGCCGGATACGGCTGTCCGGGGAGATCGACGACCTGCTCGCCGCCCATGTGCGGGTGAGCGGCGCCGCCGACTCCGCCGGCCTCGACCCCCACACCGTGGTCGAGTCCCGGGTGACCGGCCGCCAGCTCACCGCGCTGGTCCGCCCCGCCGGACCGCTCCCCGCCGACTGGCTCCGCTCCACACCGTCCCTGGAGGAGCTGGTCCTCGCCCACCTGCGCAACCCCCAGGCCCCCGCGCTGACCGCGGCCACCGCCCCGGCCGAGGAGAGTGCCGCGTGACGGCCGCCCCCGCCGGCCGGCCCCGCACGGCCCGCTGGCTGCTGCGCCTGCACCGCCCCGCGCTGATCGTCTGGGCGTGCCTGGTGGTCGCGCTGGCCGCCCTGCTGCTCGCCCTGCGCGGCCCGCTCACCGACGCCGCCGCCGAGGGCTGGCGGCAGTACAACGCCTGCCAGGGCCGCGGCCGGTGCACCTACGACCAGGACGCGATCCTGCGCTACAAGGACTTCGCCGGCTACGCCAACCTCGCCCTGAACGCGCTGCCCGTCCTGGTCGCCGCCTGGGCGGGCGCCGCCCTGATCGGGCGCGAGCTGGAGTCCGGCACGGCCCGGCTGGCCTGGACGCAGAGCACCTCACCGGCCCGCTGGCTGACGCTCCGGCTGGCACTGCCCGCGGCCGCCGTCACCGTCGGCACCGGCCTGCTGTGCCGGTTGCACCGCCTCGCCTGGGCCGCGGGCGACGGCCGCATCGACACCGCCAAGCGCTGGTACGACCTCCTCACCTTCAACGCCGGCGGCCCCACCGTCGCCGCCCTGGCCCTCGCCGGACTCGCGGCCGGCACCCTGGCGGCGCTGCTGCTGCGCCGTACGCTGCCCGCGCTGATCGCCGGCGCGGTGGCCACCCTGGGCATCGCCGGGGCGGCCGCGCTGCTCATGCCCCGCCTGTGGCCGGCGGTCACCCTGACCAGCGCTCTGGACGAGGACTACCCGAACGTGGACGGCCTCGTCGTCGACCAGGGCCTGGTGTCCGCCACGGGCGCCCGTCTGCCGATCCCCGACTGCGACACCGGCGCCGGGTGCAGCGCCGCCTACGACCGGGCGGTGGGCTACTTCACCACCTACCATCCCGTCTCCCACTACTGGCCGCTCCAGCTCACCACCACCGCGCTGCTGCTGGCCGTCACCGGGCTGCTGGCGGCCGGCTCCTTCCTGGCGCTGCGCCGGCTGACCGGCCCCCTGCGGACCGCCGGGGCGGCCGCCGGGACCCCGTCGACCGACACCCTCGCAGGAGCCGCCGCGTGACCGCCCTCGCCCCCACCCGCCCGGCCGTCCGCCGCACCCTGCTGCGACTGCACCGCCCCGCCCTGCTCGTCTGGGCCGCCTTCGTCGTCCTCGTCGTCGGGGAACTGCTCTGGGTGCACCTCTCCGGGGCGCCCCGGGACCGGGCCTGCCGGCGGCCGGGCGGCTGGTGCAGCTACACCGCCCTCACCGACGTCAACAACGTCATGAACCTGGTCGGGACCGTCCTCACCTACGCCCCGTGCGCGGTCGCCGCCTGGGCGGGCGGCGCCCTCGTCGGCCGCGAGCTGGAGTCCGGCACCGCGAAGCTGGCCTGGACCCAGGCGGCCTCCCCCGCCCGCTGGCTCACCGCGAAGCTCACCGTGGCCGCCGTACCGCTGCTGACCGGCGGCGCCGTCCTCGCCGTGGTCTTCGACCGGGTGTGGAGCGCCGACCGGGACGTCCTGGTCACCAACTGGAGCTGGGACCGCGTCTTCGTCCCGCGCGGCCCGCTGCTGCCCGCGCTGGTGCTGTTCGCCCTCGCCGCCGGTGTCCTCGCCGGGCTGGCCCTGGGCCGCACGCTGCCCGCCCTGGGCGTCGCCCTGGCCGCCACCCTGCTCCTGCGGTCCTCCCTGCGCGACCTCTGGCAGCCGCTGCGCGGCACGCTGCACGGATTCCGTTCCCTGAACCTCGCGGCCACCGGCATGGTCCTCGTCCTGACCCTGCTCGCGACCGCCGCGGCCTACGCCGTACTGCGCCGCCGGGCCGTCTGAGACGGCCGCGCCCCGGGCCCGTGCGTCCCTCCGCGGGGGGAGGGACGCACGGGATCGTCGTTTCCGGTGCGAAATCCGTCGCTTTCGCGACGAAGACCCCCGGGAGCCGCCCCGCGCTATCCCGCACGTCATGTCTCCGTAACCATCGATTCAGCCAGGCTTGCGACGCTCGGCCAATGAAGCCCGCCGTGCCAGAGCCTTCGCCGCCCCCCGAGGGGTCCGCGCCGAACGGGGCCGTGACGCTCCCGCCCGCACGTTCCGACGCGCCTGTGACGCCCCTCGCGCGGAAGAATGGGTTCATGAGTCAGCAAGACACCCAGGCAGAGGTTCAGCACCCGCAGCCCTCCGTGGGCTCCATCGCCGCGCACCGCCAGCACGCGGTGTCCGCGGCGGTCTCCGACCTCGAGCCCGACCTCGACGCCGACCTCGACGCCTACGAGGAGTCGCGGGCCGACGGCACGCCCCTGCCGCAGGGGCGCTTCCTCGACCGGGAGCGCAGCTGGCTCGCCTTCAACGAGCGCGTCCTGGAACTGGCCGAGGACCCCAACACCCCCCTGCTGGAACGCGCCAACTTCCTCGCGATCTTCGCCAGCAACCTGGACGAGTTCTTCATGGTCCGGGTGGCCGGTCTGAAGCGCCGGATCGCCACGGGGGTCGCCACCCGCTCCGCCTCCGGCCTCCAGCCGCGCGAGGTGCTGGAGATGATCTGGGCCCGCTCCCGCGAGCTGATGGCCCGGCACGCCGCCTGCTACCACGAGGACGTCGCCCCCGCACTCGCGGAGGAGGGCATCCACCTGGTCCGCTGGAGCGAGCTGACCGAGAAGGAGCAGGCACGGCTCTTCACGCTCTTCCGGCACCAGATCTTCCCGGTTCTCACCCCGCTGGCGGTGGACCCGGCGCACCCGTTCCCGTACATCTCCGGCCTGTCGCTGAACCTGGCCGTCGTCGTACGCAACCCGGTCAGCGGCCACAAGCACTTCGCGCGCGTGAAGGTGCCGCCGCTGCTGTCCCGCTTCCTGGAGAGCAGCCCCGGCCGCTACGTCCCCATCGAGGACGTCATCGCCGCGCACCTGGAAGAGCTGTTCCCGGGCATGGAGGTGCTGGAGCACCACGCCTTCCGCCTCACCCGCAACGAGGACCTCGAGGTCGAGGAGGACGACGCCGAGAACCTCCTGCAGGCCCTGGAGAAGGAGCTCATGCGGCGCCGCTTCGGCCCGCCGGTGCGCCTGGAGGTCGAGGAGTCCATCGACCGCGAGGTGCTGGACCTGCTGGTCCGCGAGCTGAAGGTCTCCGAGGCGGAGGTCTACCCGCTGCCCGGCCCGCTGGACCTCACCGGCCTCTTCCGCATCCACAGCCTCGACCGGCAGGAGCTGAAGTACCCGAAGTTCATCGCCGGCACCCACCGCGACCTCGCCGAGGTCGAGTCGGCGTCCGCGCCGGACATCTTCGCCGCCCTGCGCGCGCGTGACGTGCTGCTGCACCACCCGTACGACAGCTTCTCCACCTCCGTGCAGGCCTTCCTGGAGCAGGCGGCGGCCGACCCGGACGTCCTCGCGATCAAGCAGACCCTGTACCGCACCTCCGGCGACTCCCCGATAGTCGACGCGCTCATCGACGCCGCCGAATCCGGCAAGCAGGTCCTGGTCCTGGTCGAGATCAAGGCCCGGTTCGACGAGCACGCCAACATCAAGTGGGCCCGCAAGCTGGAGGAGGCCGGCTGCCACGTCGTCTACGGCCTGGTCGGCCTGAAGACGCACTGCAAGCTCTCCCTGGTGGTCCGCCAGGAGGGCGAGACCCTGCGCCGCTACAGCCACGTCGGCACGGGCAACTACCACCCGAAGACGGCCCGCCTGTACGAGGACCTCGGCCTGCTGACCGCCGACCCCCAGGTCGGCGCGGACCTGTCCGACCTCTTCAACCGCCTGTCCGGCTACTCGCGCCGCGAGACGTACCGCCGGCTCCTGGTGGCCCCCAAGTCCCTGCGGGACGGACTGGTCACGCGGATCGACAAGGAGGTCCAGCACCACCGTGCGGGCCGCCCGGCCTTCGTCCGCATCAAGGTCAACTCGATGGTCGACGAGGCGGTCATCGACGCCTGCTACCGCGCGTCCCAGGCCGGCGTCCCGGTCGACGTCTGGGTGCGCGGCATCTGCGCCGTCCGCCCCGGAGTCGCCGGCCTGTCGGAGAACATCCGGGTCCGCTCGATCCTCGGCCGCTTCCTGGAGCACTCCCGGGTCTTCGCCTTCGGCAACGGCGGTGAGCCGGAGGTGTGGATCGGCAGCGCCGACATGATGCACCGCAACCTCGACCGCCGGATAGAGGCCCTGGTCCGGGTCGTCGACCCCGGCCACCGCGCAGCCCTCAACCGGCTGCTGGACACCGGCATGTCCGACGGCACCGCCTCCTGGCACCTCGGCCCGGACGGCGAGTGGACGCGACACGCGACCGACGCGGACGGCCAACCCCTGCGCAACATCCAGGAGATGCTCATAGACGCCCGGAGGCGCCGGCGTGGCACAGCAACACCTTGACCCGACGGACCCCGCGGCCGGGGTGGTGACGGGAGAGTCCCTGGCGGGCTACCTGCGCGCCCAGGCCACGGAGTTCCTCCGCGCGCTGCGCCTGCACCGGGAGACCGGCGGCGGCTCCGCGGCCGGCGCCGGGGGTCCGTGGACGCGGCGCGCGCCCTGCGCCGCTCGGCCCGCCGCATCAGCGGCAGCCTGCACACCTTCCGCCCCCTCCTCGACCCCGACTGGTCCGAGGAGATGCGGCCCGAACTGGCCTGGCTGTCCGGCACGCTGGGACTGGAGCACGCCTACGAGGGCCGGCTGGAGCGGCTGCTGCTGGCGCTGCACCGCCTGTCGGGGGCCGCGGTGTTCCCCGCGCAGGCCGTCGCCACCACGTCGGCGCCGGCGAACTCCGCCGGCCCGGCCCATCCGGCGGCGGCCCAGGAGCGCGGCAACCTCACGGTGGGCGCGGCGAAAGCGGGCGCGCTGCTCGAACGCCAGCTGACCCTCGCCCGGACCCGGGCCCACTCCACCGCCCTCCAGGCGCTCGGTTCGAGCCGTTTCCACGCCGTCGCCGACAGGGTCGCCGTACTCGCCAGCGAGGTGCCCCTCACCCCGGCCGCGGCCACCGCGGACCTGCGGCCGCCGGCCGCCGCCGCGGAGGAACGCCTCACGGACGCCGTCACCGCCCTCCCGCTGGTCACCGCGGGCCACCCCTACAACGCGGAGGCCCTGGTCCACGGACTGTCCCCGGACCCGGCACCGCACCCCCAGGACGGCCCCTGGCACCAGGTCCGCCTGTTGCTGCGCCTGCACCGGTACGCCCGCGAGGTGCTGCACGGCGGCAAACTCCCGGTCGAGATGCGGCTGCTGACGGCGGGCCAGGCCCTGAACCGGCACCGGGACGCCTCGGAGGCGGCCGCGGCGGCCGCGCAGGCGGCCCGCACCCCCGCATCGCGCCCGCGACGGCCTACGCGCTCGGGGTGCTCCACGCCGACCAGCGGCACGAGGTGGAGGCGGCCCGGTTCGCCTTCCAGCAGGCCTGGCAGAAGCAGACCGCCAAGGTGCCCTGATCCCCCGAGGAGGCGGTGTGGAGGAGACCCCGGTCCGGGCCGCGGGCTGCGTGCTGTGGCGCCGCTCCCCGGTCGCCGGCGACCTGGAGATCTGCCTGGTCCACCGGCCGAAGTACGACGACTGGTCCCACCCCAAGGGCAAGCTCAAACGGGGTGAGGATCCGCTCGCGGGCGCCCTGCGCGAGGTCGCGGAGGAGACCGGGTACACGGCGGAGCCCGGCGGCGAGCTGCCGACCATGCACTACCTGGCGAGCGGCCGCCCGAAACAGGTGCGGTACTGGGCGGCGGAGGCGGTTTCCGGCCACTTCACCCCGAACGACGAGGTGGACCGGATCCTGTGGCTCTCCCCCGCGGCGGCCCGCGGCCGGCTCACCCAGCCCCGCGACCGGGACCTGGTGGACGCCCTGCTCCGGCCGTCCGAACACCTGGGACGGGGCGGCTGAGCCCCGTCACGGCGCCGCCGCGTGCCCCTCGGCGTCCGTGCGGGCCTGGCTCCGGGCCCGGCGGGCGGGACCGCGCCAGCCGCAGCTGCATCTGGCGACACAGAAGCGGCCCTGCTCCGACGTCGTGGTGAGGTGCTGCCCCCCGGAGCGGGCAGGCTCCGGCCCGTCCTGCTGTGCCGCTTCGACTGCCACGGCGACAACGTTACCGAGGCCGCGGCCGGGGAGGCACACGGTCTTCCCCCGTTCCCCGCCCGCCCTCTCGCGCCACCCCGGGCTCCCCACGCCTTCCCCCGCGCCCCCCGCCGTGCGTGACGGCGCCCCCTACCGGTCGTTAACCGGTCGACAGGGTGCCCGTGACGGACGTACCGGCTGGGGGTAGGCAGGCCATGGATCGGCGGCAGCACAGGCACGCGGGCAGGACGGTCGTCGCGGTGGGCATCATGCTCGGCCTGGGCACGGTCGCCACGGGCTGCTCCCCCAGCGGAGCCGCCGCCGAGGACGTCAAGGGCGGCGGCGACCCGGTGGCCGTGCTGCACCGGGCGGCCGACACCCTGCGCGGCGCGGGCAGTTCCAAGGCCACCACCTCGATGGAGATGGCGACCGGCGGCACCCGCGTCACCATCCGCGGCAGAGGGGTCTACGACTACCGGCGCCGGCTCGGCCGGCTCACCGTCGTGCTCCCGGAGGACCCCACCGGTACCTCGGAGCACCGGCCCATCACCGAGCTCCTGGCCCCCGGCGCCCTGTTCATGAAGAACCGGGGCGCCGGAGTACCGGCCGACAAATGGGTGCGGGTGGAGACGGCGACCCTGTCCGACGGCAACCTGGTCACCGGCGGCGCGACCGACCCGTACGCGGCGGCCGAGGTGCTGCGCGGCACGCGTACGGCGGCCTACCTGGGCCGGACCGAGGTCGCCGGCACGCCGGTGCGGCACTACCGGGGGACGGCCGACCTGGGGGTGGCGGCGCGCTACGCCTCCGCCGAGGGCCGGGCGGCCCTCGCGGCGGCGGCGACAGGGTTCGCCAGCGCCCGGGTGCCGTTCGACGCCTACCTGGACGACCAGGGCCGCATCCGCAAGCTCCGGCAGCGCTTCAGCTTCGTCAACGGCCGGGAGAAGAACGCGGTGGCGGTCGCCTCGACGACGCTGCTCTACGCCTTCGGCGCCCCCGCGGACGTACGCCTGCCACGCGGGTCGGACATCTACGCCGGCCGGATCGCGGGGGACGCGACGGCCGGCGGCGAACCGGCGCACTAGTCCGGGACACCACCCCGTAAGTAGCCCGTCCGTGCCATGCGCGGTGTGTGGAGCCCTGCCTACTCTAGGAAGTCGGTGACGGCGGAGGAGAGGTGAGGCGGGTGGCCCCGGTCGGCGGTACGGCGGTACAGGACCACGTGGCCCTCGCCGAGATCGAGCTGTGCGGAGAGCTGATCATCGCGGCCTCGGCGGCCGAGGACCGGCTCAGCCTGGAGAGCATCGACGAGGTGCTGCGGGTGGCCGAGGAGCGGCAGGGCTGAGCCGCCGGAACGGATCCGCCCTCCGGACGCCGGCCCCCGGGCGCCCGGCTCAGGTGCGCAGGAGACGGCCGATCGCCTTGGTCGCCTCGTCGACCTTCGCGTCGATCTCGTCACCGCCCTTGAGGGCCGCGTCGGCCACGCAGTGCCGCAGGTGCTCCTCCAGCAGTTGCAGCGCGAAGGACTGCAGGGCCTTGGTGGAGGCGGAGACCTGCGTGAGTATGTCGATGCAGTACGTGTCCTCCTCGACCATCCGCTGCAGCCCGCGGATCTGCCCCTCGATCCGGCGCAGCCGCTTGAGGTGCTCGTCCTTCTGCTTGTGGTAGCCGTGCGTGGCGCCGGCCTCGGTCGTCGTCATCGCGGGCCTCCGTCTCGGGACGAGGTGTGGACACAATCCGGGATACATACCCCTGGTGGGTATATGGTAACCAATTTTGCGGGGTACAGAGCCCTTGGTACGCCCCCGTGCTGATCACTCTGCCCGATGGGCGACACTGGGATGCGGCCCGATAGCCGTGGCCGGATGATGCGCCTAGCATCAGCCTGACCGAAACCGAAGCACCCCGAGGACCCCACGTGCGCTTTCGTCTGACCCCCAGGGAGACGAGCTTCTACGACATGTTCGCCGCATCCGCGGACAACATCGTCACCGGCTCGAAGCTCCTGATGGAACTGCTCGGGGCGGACTCCTCCGCCCGGGCCGAGATCGCGGAGCGTATGCGGGCAGCGGAACACGCAGGTGACGACGCCACGCACGCGATCTTCCACCAGCTGAACTCCTCCTTCATCACGCCGTTCGACCGGGAGGACATCTACGCCCTCGCCGGGTCGCTCGACGACATCATGGACTTCATGGAGGAGGCCGTCGACCTGGTCGTCCTCTACAACGTGGAGGAGCTGCCGAAGGGCGTCGAGCAGCAGATCGAGGTGCTGGCCCGAGCGGCCGAGCTGACGGCGGAGGCCATGCCGAACCTCCGCACGATGGACAACCTCACCGAGTACTGGATCGAGGTCAACCGGCTGGAGAACCAGGCGGACCAGATCCACCGCAAGCTGCTCGCCCACCTCTTCAACGGCAAGTACGACGCGATCGAGGTGCTCAAACTCAAGCAGATCGTGGACGTCCTGGAAGAGGCGGCGGACGCGTTCGAGCACGTGGCGAACACGGTGGAGACCATCGCCGTCAAGGAGTCCTGAGGCGTCGATGGACACCTTCGCCCTGATCGTGACCATCGCGGTCGCGCTCTTCTTCACGTACACGAACGGCTTCCACGACTCCGCGAACGCGATCGCGACCTCGGTGTCGACGCGGGCGCTGACCCCGCGGGCGGCTCTCGCCATGGCCGCCGTCATGAACCTCGCCGGTGCCTTCCTGGGCTCCGGGGTCGCCAAGACCGTCAGCGAGGGCCTGATCGAGACCCCCAAGGGCTCCACGGGGATGGGCATCCTCTTCGCGGCCCTGGTCGGCGCGATCGTCTGGAACCTGGTCACCTGGTACTTCGGCCTGCCCTCCTCGTCCTCCCACGCCCTGTTCGGCGGCCTGGTGGGCGCGGCCCTCGCGGGCGGCACGGAGGTGCTGTGGAACGGCGTCGTCGACAAGGTCATCATCCCGATGTTCCTGTCGCCGGTCGTCGGTCTGATCGTCGGCTACCTGGTGATGACGGCGATCATGTGGCTGTTCCGCCGGTCCAACCCGCACAAGGCGAAGCGGGGCTTCCGCATCGCGCAGACCGTGTCGGCCGCCGGCATGGCACTCGGCCACGGTCTCCAGGACGCCCAGAAGACGATGGGTGTCGTGGTGATGGCGCTGGTGATCTCCGGCCACGAGACGTACGGCGACCCGATCCCGGTGTGGGTGAAGATCGTCTGCGCGATCATGCTGTCGCTGGGCACGTACGCGGGCGGCTGGCGCATCATGCGCACCCTCGGCCGCAAGATCATCGAGCTCGACCCGCCGCAGGGTTTCGCCGCCGAGACGACCGGTGCGTCGATCATGTTCACCACGGCGTTCATCTTCAAGGCGCCGATCTCGACGACCCACGTCATCACTTCGGCGATCATGGGCGTCGGCGCGACGAAGCGGGTCAACGCGGTCCGCTGGGGCGTGGCCAAGAACATCGTCCTCGGCTGGTTCATCACGATGCCGGCGGCGGCCCTGGTGGCCGCGGCGGCCTTCGGCCTGATCAACCTGACGGTCCTGTAGCGCCTCCCCCTCTCCGCGAGGCCCCCGCCCACCTCCGTCCCCGGCCGCGACCGGGACAGGGGGTGGGCGCTCGGCTTCCGGGCCGTACCGCTTCGGCCGCGGAGCCGAGGCACCGCCCGGCACGCCGATCGTCATCCCGCCGGAGGGGAAACGCAGGGGCCCGCCCCCGTAGACCGGGGGCGGGCCCTTTTGCGTCCTCGCGGTGGCACCGCCATGCAGCACCGCGAGGGGTTCGTCCGCGTGTCCTCGGACCGGCCGGGACCGCGGTGTCCGTCAGCCGAAGCGGCCGGAGATGTAGTCCTCCGTGGCCTGCACGGAGGGGTTGGAGAAGATCCGCTCGGTGTCGTCGATCTCGATCAGCCGGCCCGGCTGCCCGACGGCGGCCAGGTTGAAGAACGCCGTACGGTCCGAGACACGCGCCGCCTGCTGCATGTTGTGCGTCACGATGACGATCGTGAAGCGCTCCTTCAGCTCACCGATCAGGTCCTCGATGGCGAGGGTGGAGATCGGGTCCAGCGCGGAGCACGGCTCGTCCATGAGCAGCACCTTCGGCTCGACCGCGATCGCCCGCGCGATGCACAGACGCTGCTGCTGGCCACCGGAGAGCCCGGAGCCCGGCTTGTTCAGGCGGTCCTTGACCTCGTTCCAGAGGTTCGCGCCCTTGAGCGACTTCTCGACGACGTCGCTGAGCTCGCTCTTCTTGTAGTTGCCGTTCAGGCGCAGACCCGCCGCCACGTTGTCGAAGATCGACATCGTGGGGAAGGGGTTCGGGCGCTGGAAGACCATGCCGACCTCACGGCGCACCGACACCGGGTCTATGCCCGCGCCGTACAGGTCCTCGTCGTCCAGGAGCACCTTGCCCTCGACGCGGCCGCCCGGGGTGACCTCGTGCATGCGGTTCAGCGTGCGCAGGAACGTCGACTTGCCGCAGCCGGAGGGGCCGATGAACGCCGTCACCGAGCGCGGCTCGACGGTCATCGAGATGTCTTCGATCGCCTTGTGGGATCCGTAGTAGGCGGTGAGTCCGCTTACGTCGATTCGCTTGGCCATGTCTACTTCACTTCCAGAAATTCAGGCTCGGTCGCTGTGTGGCCGCGTCAGCGACCGGTCTTCGGGGCCTTCCAGCGGGCGATTCCGCGGGCCACCAGGTTGAGGATCATCACGAAGGCGATCAGCGCGAGCGACGCCGCCCACGCACGGTCGTACGCCGCACCGCTACCAGCACTGTTCGCGAACTGCTGGTAGATGTACAGCGGCAGCGACGCCTGCGCACCCTCGAAGGGGTTGTTGTTGATGAACGGGTTGCCGAAGACCAGCAGCAGCACCGGCGCGGTCTCACCGGCGATACGGGCGACCGCCAGCATGATGCCGGTGGTGATGCCGCCGATCGAGGTCGGCAGGACCACCTTCAGGATCGTGCGCCACTTCGGCACACCGAGGGCCAGGGAGGCCTCGCGCAGCTCGTTCGGGACGAGCTTCAGCATCTCC
Organism: Streptomyces albidicamelliae; assembly: GCF_025642175.1. Lineage (NCBI taxonomy): Bacteria > Bacillati > Actinomycetota > Actinomycetes > Kitasatosporales > Streptomycetaceae > Streptomyces > Streptomyces albidicamelliae. The sequence continues at coordinate 4,037,963 of NZ_CP106795.1, forward strand.
TCGGTGGAGCGGACGACGACCGGCATCATCAGGATGGCCAGGGCCAGCGAACCGGCGAAGCCGAACGGCTGCATCTTGAAGATGAGCATCAGGCTGAGGATGAACAGACCCGCGACGATCGACGGGATGCCCGTCATGACGTCGACGAAGAAGGTGACCGCCTTGGCGAGCCTGCCCCGCCCGTACTCCACCAGGTAGATCGCGGTGAGCACGCCGATCGGGGCGCCGATCAGGGTGGCGAGGCCGACCTGCTCCAGGCTGCCGATGATGGCGTGGTAGATGCCGCCACCGGGCTCGGTGTCGGCGACGACACCCATCGAGTGGGTCAGGAAGTAGACGTCGAGGACCTTCACACCGCGGGCGACGGTCACCCAGATCAGGGAGACCAGCGGCACCACGGCGACCACGAAGGCGACCCAGACGAGGCTGGTCGCGATGCGGTCCTTGGCCTGCCGGCGGCCCTCGACGCGCGCGGCGATCCCGTACGTGCCGAGGACGAACAGGACGGCGGCGATCAGGCCCCACTGGATGCTGCTGTGCAGTCCGGCGGCCAGCGAGATGCCGATGCCGAGGGCGACGGAGCCGGCGGCGATCGCCCAGGGCGACCACTTGGGCAGGCTGGCGCCGCGCAGGGTGCTGTGACGCTTGTGGCTGACGGCTGCGGTGCTCATGCGTTGGCCCCCGAGTACTCCGCACGGCGGGCGATGATCAGCCGGGCCGCGCCGTTGACCAGCAGGGTGATGACGAACAGGACCAGACCGGACGCGATGAGCGCGTCCCGGCCGAACTCCGTCGCCTCACTGAACTTGCTGGCGATGTTCTGCGCGAAGGTGCCGCCGCCCGGGTTGAGCAGGCTGGCCTGGATGTCGAAGGAGGGGGAGAGCACGGTGGCCACGGCCATCGTCTCGCCCAGCGCACGGCCGAGGCCCAGCATCGAGGCCGAGATCACGCCGGAGCGCCCGAAGGGCAGCACGGACATGCGGACGACCTCCCAGCGCGTGGCGCCGAGGGCCAGGGCCGCCTCCTCGTGCATCTGCGGGACCTGGCGGAAGACCTCGCGGCTCACGTTGGTGATGATCGGCAGGATCATGATCGCGAGCAGGATGCCCACCGTGAGCATCGAGCGCGGGGCGCCCTCGTCCCAGGAGAACAGGCCGGTCCAGCCGAAGAAGTCGTTGAGCCAGCCGAAGAGGCCGTTCATGTGCGGGACGAGCACCAGCGCGCCCCACAGGCCGTACACGATGGACGGCACGGCGGCGAGCAGGTCGATCACGTAGGCGACCGGACCGGCGAGCCGGCGTGGCGCGTAGTGCGTGATGAACAGCGCGATGGCGACCGCGACCGGGACCGCGAGCAGCATGGCGACGATCGAGGAGACGATCGTGCCGAACGCCAGGACCGCGATGCCGAAGGTCGGCGGGATGAGGTTGGTGTTCCACTCGAAGGTGGTCAGGAAGTTGCCGTGGTCCTTGCTGATCGCGAGGGAGGCACGGTAGGTGAGGAAGACCGCGATCGCGGCCATGATCACCAGCAGCAGGATGCCCGAGCCGCGGGTGAGGCCGAGGAAGATCCGGTCACCGGGCCGGGTGGCGCCGCGGGCGGCGCGCTTCAGCTCGACCACGGAAGGCTGAGGGGTGGGGGGAGAGGCGTCTGTCGTCTTCGTCGATATGTCCATCGGGTTCTCCGGTCTGCTGAGCCGTGCGCCCACGAGGGGTGACGACTCTTGGCGGCGGTGCACCGGACGGTGCGACCCGGTCCTCGGGGAGGCCGTGTGGACCGGGTCGCACTCTCGGATCAGGTCAGCTCAGGCCCTCGATGGTGGTGCGGACCTTGGCGATGATCTCGTTGGGGACGGGCGCGTAGTCGATGCCCGAGAGGACCTTCTGACCGTCCTCGCTCGCGATGTAGCGGAGGAAGGCCTTGGTGGCGGGCAGGGTGTCCGCCTTGTTGCCCTTGTCGCAGACGATCTCGTACGTGACCAGGGTGATCGGGTAGGCGCCCTCGGCCTTGGTCTTGTAGTCGAGCTGCAGCGTCAGGTCCTTGCCGGTGCCGACGACCTTGGCGGCCGCGATGTCGGCGGTGGCGCTGTCGGTGCTCGGCGCGACCGGCTTGCTGGCACCGGTGTCGATGGAGACGGCCTTGATGCCGTCCTTGACGTAGGACAGCTCGAAGTAACCGATGGCACCGGAGGTCTGCTTGACCTGCTGGGCCACACCCGCGGACTGCGGAGCGGACTGGCCGCCCTTGGCCTGCCAGGCCTTGCCGCCGGAGTACTTCCAGTTGCCCGGGGTGGTGGCGATCAGGTACTTGGTGAAGTTGTCCGTGGTGCCGGACTCGTCCGAGCGGTGGAACGCCTGGATCTTGAGGTCGGGCAGCTTGACGCCCTTGTTCAGCTTGGCGATCGCCGGGTCGTTCCACTTGGTGATCTTGCTGTCGAAGATCTTCGCAAGGGTCGGGGCGTCCAGGACCAGGTTGTCGACACCCGGGACGTTGTAACCGAGGGCGATCGGGCCGCCGACCATCGGGAGGTCGATGCCCTGGCCGCCGTTGCAGACCTTCTTGGAGGCGGTGACCTCTTCCGGCTTCAGCGCGGAGTCGGAACCGGCGAAGGCGACCTGGCCCTGCGTGAACGCGGTCACACCGGCGCCGGAGCCGCCACCCTTGTAGTTGATCTGGACGCCACAGGCCTTGGAGAACTCCTTGACCCAGGCGTCGATCGCGTTCTTCTGCGCGGAGGAGCCGTCGGCGAGCAGCTGACCCTTGGCGTCGTCGCACTTGATCGAGCCGGCGTTCGCGGCCGCGCTCGAGCTGCCCGTCGCCTTGCCACCGTCACCGTTGTCGTCCGAGCCGCACGCCGTGAGGGCCAGGGCGCCGGAGACGGCGACAGCACCGAGGGAGAGGGCGCGCAGCCGGTTCTTGCGCTGAAGCTTCACTTTCGGGTGTTCCTTCCTGAAGCCGCCGCTGTCGGCGGCGTGCGAGGTCGTGAGGCGGGATGGGCGCATGTCTTGCCGCCCCTCCGCACCGTGCACGGCCGAAATTAGGCAGAACAGGTGAAGCCGCCGATGGCCGGAAGTGAACGGCGGGTGAACCCCTGCCGTCGGCCCGGTGAGGTCACGGAATGCTTACGGGGAGGGCACGTGGAGGTTCCAACCTTGGGGTTGCACGCACACATATTCGACGCTCTTAGCTCGTTCGGGGGAACCCTGCCGCACGCGCCGTCGTCTCGTTCCAGGAGAGCCGAGGAAAGGCGACGGACATGGAACGGCGTACGTTCATTTCGGGCGGCGCGGCCGCCCTGGCGACGACCGCACTGAGCGCGTGCGGTGCGGGCGGGGGCGACTCCGCCTCCGCGACGGCGCACAGCCGCACGCCGTCGCCCGGCTCATCGTCTCTTACCTCCCTGAAGACCACCAGCGCAGGCGCCGCCGCGAACTGGGCGGCCCTCGCCCGTGATCTCGACGGCCAGCTGCTGCGGCCCGGCGACGCCACCTGGAAGACGGCGCACCAGCTGTACAACACCCGCTTCGACGGCCTGAAGCCCGCCGCGGTCGCCTACGTCGCGCACGCCGCCGACATCCGTACGACCCTGAGCTACGCCCGCGCGCACGACATCCGGGTGTCCATACGCAACGGCGGGCACTCCTACGCGGGCTACTCCTCCGGCGACAACCGTCTGATCCTCGACGTCTCCAAGCTGAACCGGATCCGGGTCAGCGGCGGGCAGGCGGTCGTGGGCGCCGGCTCGAAGCTGATCGACGTCTACCGCGCGCTGGCCGCCAAGGGCGTGACCATACCCGCGGGCTCCTGCCCCACCGTCGGTGTCTCCGGCCTGGTGCTCGGCGGCGGCCACGGTGTCGCCTCTCGCGCCTACGGCCTGACCTGCGACAGCCTCACCCAGGCCACACTGATCACGGCCGACGGCACCCAGGTCACCGCCGACGCCACCCAGCACTCCGATCTCTTCTGGGCGCTGCGCGGCGCGGGCAACGGCAACTTCGGCGTCGTCACCGAGCTGCACTTCAAGACCCACGCGGCGCCGCAGGCGGTCACCGCGTACATGACGTGGCCGTGGTCGAAGGCGGCCGCGGTGCTCAAGGCCTGGCAGGAGTGGGGCCCGACCCAGCCCGACGAGATCTGGTCCTCCCTGCACCTGGCCTGCTCCCCGGGCAGGACCCCGACCGTCTCCGTGGCCTGCTTCTCCCTCGGCACCTACGGCGAGCTGCAGAACGCCGTGGACCGCCTGGCCCACAAGGCCGGGGCGAACGCCTCCTCCGTCTCGCTGCGCCGCCGCGGCTACGAGGAGGCGATGGAGATCTACGCCGGCTGCTCCTCCTTCTCCACCGACGCCCAGTGCCATCTGCCCGGCTCCACCCCGGGCCGTTCCCCGCAAGGCAAGCTGGGCCGCGAGACCTACGCCGCCCGCTCCGACTTCTTCGACCGCTCGCTGTCCGCCGCGGGCATCCAGACGGTGCTGAAGCAGATCGCCTCGGTGCGGGGCGGGGCGGGGAGCATCGCGTTCACGGCCCTCGGCGGAGCGGTCAACCGGGTCTCCCCCACCGCGACGGCCTTCGTCCACCGCCGCTCCCGGATGCTGGCCCAGTACATCGCCTCCTGGGGCGCGGGCGCCTCCGGCGCCACCGCCCAGTCCTGGCTGACCGCGGCGCACGGTGCGATGAAGCCGTACGCGTCCGGTGCGGCGTACCAGAACTACACGGACCCGACGCTCAAGGACTGGCGCAAGGCGTACTACGGCGACGCGGCGGCCCGGCTGGCGAAGGTGAAGAAGAGCTACGATCCGCAGCGCTTCTTCTCCTACGCGCAGGGGCTGTAGCGCCTCTGCCCCGCCGGGGCGGGGCAGGGGGGCATTGGCGTCGTTCGGAGTCCTGCGCGGGAGCGTCCGGCTACGCCGCGAGGTCGCGCTCCTCCGATTCCAGGGGCTTGCGGGTGCCGGGCAGCAGGGCGTCCCGGTGCGCCCGCTCCGCCGGGCGCCGGCGCACGATCCAGCCGGCGCGCGGCGAGCGCTCCACGGCCCGCATCAGCGGGGTGAGCAGTGCCGAGGCGAGCGGCGACAGCAGCAGGACGACCGCCGTGCCGAGGGCGAAGCCGCCGATGACGTCCGTCGGGTAGTGCACGCCCATGTAGACCCGGCAGAAGCCCTCCAGCAGGGCCAGTCCGATGCCGGCGAGGCCGAACCTGCGGTTGGCGACGAAGAGACCGACGCCGAGGGCCATGGTGATCGTGGCGTGGTCGCTGACGAAGGAGAAGTCGGTCTTGCCGGAGACGAGGACGTCCAGGCCCTGGTGGTCGACGAAGGGGCGGGGGCGCTCGACGAAGCCGCGGATCGGCACGTTCACCAGGACCGCGAGGCCTGCCGCGAGCGGGGCCCACACGAGCGCGGCCACCGAGGGCGCCGCCTCCTCGCCGCCGCGGCGCCGCACGGACCACCAGCACCACAGGATCAGCAGCACCATCGCGAGCAGCAGGCCGTACTCGCCCACGAACTCCATGATCCGGTCGAACCAGTGCGGGGCATCCTTGGCCAGGCCATTGATGTCGTAGAGCAGGTCGACGTCGGGGTTCGATCCGGATTCGGCGAGTACAGCCATGGTGCTGCGGCCCCTTCGTCGTCATTCCGGACGCACCGGGCGTGCGTCGGTCCTGCCCCCCGTGGTTCGTAGACCCGCTTCGGCTGCACTGCCGTACTGACGTCCGCTCGGCTACGTCAACAGGAACGCACAGCCACCATCAATACGTTCCACTCTCCACTGAATGATCACTCAGACGTTATCGAAGAGAGACTCATCTCCGCAGCTCAGGGGGTGGGTTCACGCTCGGTTCACACCGCCGTGGGGAGCGCTTTCGCGCCATCCTCGGTGACCCGTGTGGCGCCGAAGTAGTCGGGGGTGTCGATCGGGTCGAACCGGATCACGGCCCCCGACCTGGGTGCGTCGATCATGTACCCGCCGCCGACGTAGATGCCCACGTGCCGGATGGCCCGGGAGTCGGTGAGGTCGTCCGAGAAGAACACCAGGTCGCCGGGGAGCAGTTGGTCCCGTGAGGGGTGCGCGCCCGCGTTGTACTGGTCGTTGGCCACCCGGGGCAGGGCGATGCCGACCTTGTCGTAGGCGGCCTTGGTCAGGCCCGAGCAGTCGAAGCGTCCGCCCTGGTCGGCGGTGCCGTTGCCGCCCCACAGATAGGGCGTGCCGAGCTTGCCCTGGGCGAAGGCGATGGCGCCGGCGGCCTGCCGGGTCGGGTCGAGCCGGGTGACCGGGGCGGCGAAGCTCTTCTCCAGGCTGCGGATCCGCTGGACGTAGTTCCGCGTCTCGCTGATGGCCGGCACCCCGCCCGCCCTTATGACGCGGTAGGCCCCCGCGTTGTAGGCGGCGAGCATGTTGTCGGAGGTGTTCCCGGGCACGTCCTTCACGTACTTGGCGAGCTCGCAGTCGTACGAGGCGGCCGACGGGATCGCGTCGTCCGGGTCCCAGATGTCGCGCTTGCCGTCGCCGTTGCCGTCGATGCCGTGCGTCGCCCAGGTGCTCGGGATGAACTGGGCGATGCCGCGCGCGTCTGCCGGGCTGACGACCGTCGGGTTCCAGCCACTCTCCTGGTACAGCTGGGCGGCGAGCAGCGCCGGGCTGAGCGCCGGGCACAGGTTGCCCCACTGCTGCACGAGCTGCTTGTAGGCGGCCGGTACGGCTCCCTTGGCCAGCCCCCGCCCCCCGGAGGTCACCCCGTTGACGAGGTTCCCGGCGACGATGTACACCCCGACGACGAGCAGCATGACGAACCCCATGCCGAGCCCGACGGCCGCCCCACCGATCACCCATACCTTCCGCACGGTTCAACTTTCCCCCATGCGCGCGCGGTTCACCGCCATTTGGACGCGAAGTGGCGCCATTTCACAGGTGAGCGGCTGGGAGTGACGCCCCCTCAGTCGGCTGCGGCGGGCGGCCGCCCGGCTCAGGAGGCGTTCGACGCGTCCCGGTACAGCTCCGCCGCCTCGCCGCCGAGGACCACGCTGTAGGAGACGTCCGCCGTGGCGCCGCCCTTCTCGTGGCCGCCGAGGACCCCGACGACCTGGCTGTCGCCGTTGACCCAGGGGCTGCCGCTGGTGCCTCCGGTGAGGTCGGGGCAGTCGATGCGCTGCTGCGTACGGCTGTGCGGGGCGGGCTTGTTGGTGCACCGCACCGGCACCTCCCGGGAGTCCGGGTAGCCGGTGACGGTCACGGCGGTGGCGCCGGTGGCCGTCCCGGTCGCGAAGCGGTAGGCGCCGACCACGTCCTCCACGTGCCGGCCGTCCGGTCCGGCGACGGTGGCGAAGGCGAGGTCGCTGTCCTCGTCCCGGCCCCCGGTCCAGCCGTCGGGCAGGAAGCGGCGCGTCACCCGCCACACCCCGTACGGCGCCCGCCCGTCCCGTAGCCCGGCACGAACACCAGGTCGGTGTCGGGTCCGTCCACGCAGTGGGCGGCGGTGACGATCAGGTCGCCGCGTGAGCCGTGCACCACCGACGCGGTACAGAAGTGGCCCCCGGCGAGCCGGTCCGCCCGGTCCGCGGCGAAGAGCGCGCCCACCCGGACGCTCTGCCGGGTCACGGCGGCGTCCGCGGTGACCCCGAGGGGCCCCGGTCCGTCGTCGGCGGCGGCCACGGAGGCCGAGGTCAGGGCGAGCAGCACCACGGCACCGAGCAGCGCGGGACGCGAGGTGACCGAGCTGCGTGAGATGCGCTTCATCAGGCCCCACTCTGTCCCACGAAGGTGAGATTCCCGCTCCGGCTTCACTGAGATTTTCCTGTGAAACCCCCGTCTGCCCGCCACCGCCGATGCTCATGCGCGGGAGGCCGGCCGCGGGCGGAGCGGCATCGCCGGACCGGCGGTCGTACCGGTGCGGGAGCGGGGCCGGCAGGCCGGCCCGCAGCCCCGGCACTCGCGTGCGGCCGGGGCGGGGCCGGTCATCGGACGGTCGTGGGCAGCCCCCACCTCACGCCCGTCAGTTCCTCCGACAGGGTCCACAGCCTGCGGGCCGCCTCCGGGTCGCTCGCCGCGGCGCTACGGCCGACCAGGGTGGGGGCGCCGCGCATCTCGCCCAGGCCGTCGGGGCCGACGTAGGCCGCTCCGGGCAGGTCCTGGCTCGCCGCGTAGAGGGTGGGCAGGGCGCCGGCCCTGTCGTCCTGGGCGAGGAACTTGTTGCCGGTCCGCATCAGCGCCCGGACGACCGGGTTGGCGGCGTGGTTCTGCAGGTTGGTCGCGGACCAGCCGGGGTGGGCCGCCAGGGCGCGCACCCCGGACCCGGCCTCGGTGAGGCGCCGCTGCAGCTCCAGGGTGAACAGGAGGTTCGCCAGCTTGGACTGGGAGTAGGCGCGCTGCGGGCCGTAGCCGCGCGTCAGGTTGACGTCCTCGAAGGAGATCCGCCCGTCGCCCATGCGGTGCGCGGCGGACGCCACGGTCACCACGCGGTCGGTCACGTGGGGCAGCAGCAGGTTGGTCAGCGCGAAGTGGCCGAGGTGGTTGGTGCCGAACTGCATCTCGAAGCCCTGCTTCGTCCGCTGCTCCGGCAGCAGCATCACACCCGCGTTGTTGATCAGCACGTCCAGCGGGCGGTCCCAGCCGGCGGCGAACTCGCGCACCGAGTCCAGGTCGGCCAGGTCCAGCCGGCGCACCTCGGTGCTGCCGTCCACCTTGGCCGCCGCGGCCCCGCCCCGCCCGAGGTCCCGTACGGCCAGCACCACATGGGCACCGGCCCGGGCCAGCGCCTGGGCGGCGGTGAGGCCGATACCGCTGTTGGCGCCGGTGATCACGGCCGTACGGCCGCTCAGGTCGGGGAGGTCGGTCGCGTTCCATTTGGCGCGCCTGCCGCGCGCCGCGCTCGTGTCGGTCATGACGCCAATGTAGGCAGCGGCAACAATGCTGTCAATGACAACAATGATGGCAGTGCCAACTATATTGGCGCCGACTACATCGGGATACGATGGCGCGCATGTCCCGCATGTCCCCGTCACCCGCGAACCGCCCCTACCACCACGGAGACCTGCGCGCCGCCCTGCTCGAAAGCGCCGAGCGCACGCTGCGCGAGAAGGGCGCGGGCGCGCTCTCGCTGCGCGAGATGGCACGCGACATCGGCGTGAGCCACGCGGCCCCGGGCCGGCACTTCAAGGACAAGCAGGCCCTGGTCGACGCCCTCGCCCTCGACGGGTACGAGCGCCTGAACGAGGCCCTGAGCAGCGCCGCCGACCGCCCGGACCAGTCCTTCGAGGAGCGGATGACCGCGCTCGCCCGGGCCTACCTGGGGTTCGCCGTCGAGAACCCCGAGCTCCTGGAGCTGATGTTCGCGCGCAAGCACGACCCGGACAGCTCCGCCCAGCTCGCCGCCGCCGTGGACCAGTCCCTCGGCTCCTTCACGCGGATGATCGCGGACGCCCAGGAGCGGGGCGAGATCGTCCAGGGCGACCCCGAGCGCATCACCACCGTCGCCGCGGCGAGCCTGCACGGGCTGGCCGCGCTCATCGCCGGCTGCGCGCTGGACGCGGACGAGACCCTGGCCGGCCTGGACGCCCACGTCCACCTGCTCCTGCACGGCCTCAAGCCCCGCTGACGGGCCGTGAGAACATCGTCTCGACGCCTCACCCGACCAGCCGTCAGAAAACGGACAAGGCCGTAGAGGGGGTCAACGACAGAACCACACGACAGGTTCCGGTCGGACCTCGTTGCCCGCGGTGACCTGCCGTGATACACAGAGTGACCGTACGCGCCATTCGTACGAAACCCGCCAGTCAATGACGTCAAGTCGACATACCTTGGCGGAGTTGTCGGCGACAATGAGGCCTGTCCTCTGCACACCGCAGGGGCGCTCGCGGAACTACCCACCAGGGGCGGTGACTTACATGCTCTTTGCGGCCGACAAGGGAGACATCAACACCATCATCGGCGGGATCGCTCCGGACTGGGGCCCCTTCGGCAGCCTGGGCAACGAGGCCAAGGTGATGATCGAGGTGGTCATGGCCGTGGCCATCCTCCTCTGCCTCGGCATCGCGGTATGGGGTGCCGCCAAGCAGCGGATCGGAGCGACGGCCCTGCGCGACACGTTCAGCGCGGAACAGGGCAAGGGCCTCATCATCGCCGGTCTCACCGGTGTCTTCATCATCGGTTCCCTCGGCACACTGTTCACCATCGTGTACGGCATGGCGGTCTGACGCCCGCTCATCCGCGGCAACCGGCCGTCCCCTCCACCCCACCCACCCGTCGTGCCCACCGGCTGAGGTTGCGTTTCCCTGATGTCGAGTCACCACACCGCGCCCGCGCGGGAACCAGCACGGCTACCGTCGTACGTCTACGAGGGTGAGGGGGCGCAGGCGGCATGAGTCTCGGAGACGAGCAGGGCTACACCGACTACGGCGACACGGGTCACACCCGTACCCGGCTGCCCGAGGGCGACCCCTACGGCGGCGCTCCACGCCGCGGCGGCCGCCGCTCCTCCTCCCGGAGCCTGGTCACGGTGGTCGGCGTGGTCGTCCTCCTCATCGCGGCGATCGCCTTCGCGAACCGCGGCGACGACGCGTCGTCCGACACCCCGACGAACAAACAACCCCAAGCCAAAGCGGCCCCGACGGCCGCGACCGGAACAAAGCCGGTACAAACCCAGACCGGCACGATCCCCTCGGGCTTCCCCCACACCCAGCAGGGGGCGGAGAGCGCGGCGGCGAATTACTCCGTCGTGCTGGTCTCGGCCGACATTCTCAAGTCCGTTAGACGGGGCGAGATCGTCACCCAGGTGTTCGCAGCAGACCGGCAGGCCTCTCTGACGGACAAGTTCAACAAGGCGTACAGCAAACAGTTCCTGAGCAACCTCGGCCTGGACGCGAACGGCAATGCGGCCGCCGGGCATACCTACGTCTCACGTACCGCGCCGCTCGGCACCAGGACCACCAGCTACGCGGACGCGGCTGCGACTGTCGAGGTCTGGTGCACGGGGGTGTTCGGTACCGCCGGGGCCAATTCGACGAACCCGGTCACCAGCGACTGGTTCACCATGACGCTTCAGCTGCGCTGGTCGGACGGTGACTGGAAGGTCGACAGCTTCTCCCAGAAGGACGGCCCCGCGCCCGTTCCTGGTGACGACAAAGCATCGAACGCCGACGAAATGGCCAAGGCCGTCGAGGAGTACGGAGGCTTCACTTATGCCCGGTAGCCCGCGCCGTGCGCTCAAGGTCGCCGCCGCCACCAGTGCTGTCCAGGGAGCCCTCTTCCTGCTGGCCGCACGGGCCGTCGCCGCTCCCTCGCCCCGCCCTTCATCCGACAAATGCGATCTCATCGTCGGCCCGGCCAAGCAGTACTGCGAAAAGGACCGCGGCGGCGGCGCAAGCAAAGGCGTCACCCCCGGCAACCCCCTCACCGACACCCTCGACCCCCTCTCCTCGCTCGCCAAGGGGTGTGCCGACGCCGCTTCCTGGACCATCGGGAAGCTCAGTGACGCCGTGAAGGAGACCGCCAACGTCGACTTCACCAATACCAAGTTCCTTCAGCAGTACGCCGTCGTGTTCGCCGCGTCCACGATCCTCACGCTCCTGCTGTGGCTGCTGGCCGTCGCCAAGCGAGCCGTCCGCGGCGTCCCCCTCACCACCGCCATCTCCGAAGCCGTCGGCTTCCTGTGGCTCACCGTGCTCGCCTCCGCCTTCACCCCCCTGATCCTCTACACCGTCGTCTCGGCCACCGACGGCGTCACGGACGTCCTCGCGAAAGCCACCGGCGACCAGACCGACACGTTCTTCGGCACCTTCTCCGGCGCCCTCGGCAAGGGCAACGACATCGGCGGCGGACCGATCATGCTGATCGTCGTCTCCCTCGTCAGCATCCTCGCCGCCGGCATCCTCTGGCTGGAGCTGGTCATCCGCGCCGCCCTCCTCTACGTCGGCGCCCTCCTCGGCACCGTCGTCTACGCGGGCCTGGTCGACAAGAACCTGTGGGGACACGTCCGCCGCTGGGCCGGCGTCATGATCGCCGTCATCCTCGTCAAACCGGTCATCGTGATCGTGCTCGGACTGGCCGGCGCCCTCTCCGGCGACAACGGCCCCGACGCCTTCTCCGCCGTCGTCTCCGGCCTCGCCATCATCCTGCTCGCCATCTTCGCCAGCGCGATGATCTACCGCTTCGTCCCCGGCTTCGGCGACGAACTCGCCGGCTCCCGCAACAACCGCATCATGCAGGGCGCCGAGGGCAAGGCCGCGGCCGTCATCAGCTCCCCCGCCACCCTGGTCGCCCAGGGCATCAAGACCCACAGCACCCGCGCCGACAGCAACGCGGGAGCAGGCGGATCCGGCACCCCACGCCCGGCCAACCCCGCCAGCGGCGGTGTCGCCGCCCACAGCAGCCGTACCCCCGCCGGGGGCAACGGCGGAGCCGTCCCCTCCGCCGCGCCCGCGCCCCGCGCGCCCAGCCCGGTGAACACCCCGCACGCAAGCAACACCCGCAACAACCGCTCGGGAGGTGAAGGGCGTTGACGACCGAGTCCCACCTGTCCCATCCGGTCACGCCCCGCCGTACGTATCTGATCGGCCGCGCCCGGCCGAACGCGATCGTCGGCCGGAACCGCGAGTCCGGCGAGATCGCGCTGATCATCGCCGGCGCGTTCCTCGGCATGATGTGCGGACTCCTCGTCCCGGTCCTGTCCCTGCGGATCGTGCTGCTGACCGGCTTCCCGCTGCTCGCGCTCGCCGCGGTCTACGTGCCGTACAAGCGCCGTACCTTCTACCGGTGGTTCGAGATCAACCGCAGCTACAAGCGCACCGTCAAGCGCGGCGCCACCTACCGCTCCGGCGCCATGGACGCCGGCACCCGGATCGACGGACGGGAGGTGGAGATCGGCCCACCGCCCGGCATCGGCCGCATCACCTGGCTCGCCGCCCCCTTCGGACCGGACGAGATCGCCGTACTGCTGCACGCCGACCGGAAGACCGTCACGGCCGCCATCGAGATCGAGGGCCCCGGCGTGGGCCTGCGCGACTCCGAGGACCAGGAGGCCCTGGTCGACCGCTTCGGCACGCTGCTCAAGCACGTGGCCAACGGGGACGGCTTCGTCACCCGGCTCCAGATGCTCGCCCGCACGCTGCCCGCCGACCCGGACGCGCACGCCAAGGACGTGGCCCTGCGCGGCGACGGCCGCTCCCCCGACTGGCTGCAGGGGTCGTACGAACAGCTCCAGTCCATGGTGTCCACCAGCAGCGAGCAGCACCGCGCCTACCTCGTCGCCTGCATGCACTTCAACCGCGATCTGGCCGCCGAGGCCAACGCGATGGCCCGCGCCGTCCGCGCGCACGGCGCCAAGGTCGACCGGGACGCCGGGCTCGCCGTGGTCATGGCCCGCGAGCTGACCGACATCTGCTCACGGCTCCAGGAGGCCGACATCCGCGTCCGGCAGCCGCTCGGCCAGGGCCGGCTCGCCTCGCTGATCCACTCCATGTACGACCCGGACCACCCCATCGACCACATCCAGGCGATGACCCGGCGCAACGCCTGGCCGGCCGAGCTCGACGCCATGGAGCCCACCTACCTCCAGGCCAAGACCCGGGAGTCCAGCACCCGCGCCCCCTGGTGCCACGCCACCGCCTGGGTGAAGGAGTGGCCGATGACCCCCGTCGGCGTCAACTTCCTCGCCCCGCTCCTCGTCCACACCCCGGACGTCATCCGAACGGTCGCCGTGACGATGGATCTCGAGCCCACCGAGGTAGCCATCGAACGCATGCTGACCGAGAAGACCAACGACGAGGCCGAGGCCTCCCGCGCCGCCAAGATGAACCGGACCGTGGACCCCCGGGACATCGCCGCGCACAACCGCCTCGACCAGCGGGGCGAGGACCTCGCCAGCGGCGCCGCGGGCGTCAACCTCGTCGGCTACATCACCGTCTCCTCCCGCACCCCCGACTCCCTGGCCCGCGACAAGCGCACGATAAGAGCCTCCGCGGGCAAGTCGTACCTCAAGCTGGAGTGGTGCGACCGTGAGCACCACCGCGCGTTCGTGAACACACTTCCCTTCGCCACCGGCATCCGAAGGTAGGGGCTGATTCGCCGATGCGGGATCCGCTGTCCGTCCTCACCGAGGCCTTCACCTCCTTCCTCTTCGGGAAGGTGGAGACGACCAGGCTGCCGGTGCGCACCTCCACGGGCCAGGCCCAGGCGGTCTATCTGCCCACCGCCGCGCCCGGCCTCGGCGACTCCGGCGTCATCATCGGCCGCGAGGTCTACTCCGGAAAGGGCTACATCTACGACCCCTTCCAGCTCTACGGCCAGCAGCTGCCGGCCCCGCACTGGCTCGTCCTCGGCGAGTCCGGCAACGGCAAGTCGGCGCTGGAGAAGACGTACGTGCTGCGCCAGCTGCGCTTCAGGGACCGCCAGGTCGTCGTCCTGGACGCGCAGGGCGAGGACGGGGTCGGCGAGTGGAACCTCATCGCGCAGGAGCTGGGGATAACCCCCATCCGGCTCGACCCGACGGCCGCCCTGAACCACGGGATCCGGCTCAACCCCCTGGACCCCTCGATCACCACCACCGGCCAGCTCGCGCTGCTCCGGACGATCATCGAGGTGGCGATGGGCCACGGCCTGGACGAACGCTCCGGCTTCGCCCTCAAGGTCGCCCACAGCTACGTCAACGAGACCATCCTCGACCGCCAGCCCGTCCTGACCGACATCGTCGAGCAGCTGCGGCACCCCGAGCCGGAGTCGGCGGAGGCGATGAACGTCGCCATAGACGACGTACGGGCCTGGGGGCTCGACGTCGCCCTGGTGCTGGACCGGTTGGTCGACGGTGACCTGCGGGGCATGTTCGACGGCCCGACCACGGTCGGCATCGACCTGGACGCGCCGCTGATCGTCTTCGACCTCTCCCACATCGACCGCAACTCCATCGCCATGCCCATCCTCATGGCGATCGTCGGCGTGTGGCTGGAACACACCTGGATCCGCCCCGACCGGAAGAAGCGCATCTTCCTGGTCGAGGAGGCCTGGCACATCATCAACAGCCCCTTCGTGGCCCAGCTGTTCCAGCGCCTGCTGAAGTTCGGCCGCCGGCTCGGCCTGTCCTTCGTGGCGGTCGTCCACCACCTGTCCGACGTGGTCGACGGGGCCGCGGCGAAGGAGGCCGCGGCGATCCTGAAGATGGCGTCGACCAGGACGATCTACGCCCAGAAGGCGGACGAGGCACGGGCCACCGGCCGGGTGCTGGGTTTGCCCAGATGGGCGGTGGAAATCATTCCGACGCTGACGCCCGGCATCGCCGTGTGGGACGTCAACGGAAACGTCCAGGTGGTCAAGCACCTGGTCACGGAGACGGAACGGCCACTGGTCTTCACCGACCGCGCGATGACCGAGTCCGCCAGCGACCTCACGGACGACGACGCCCTGCACGCGGCCGAGCTGGAGGCCGAGCAGCGGGCGGCGGCCTTCGTGGAGCAGCACCTCGGCGACTCGGAATCGACGGTGGCGTAGGGAGAGAACAGGGTGAGACCGGACGACCGCCGCGACGGCCAGGGCGGCATCCCCGACGGCCTGCTGGTCGGCATACTCGCGTTCCTCCTCGGCATGACCGTGCTCGTCTGGACGGCCACCGGACTGGCGGCCCTCTTCGCCCAGGGCGCCTGGCCCGACGGCGTCACGTTCACCCGCACCCCGCTCGCCATGCGGCATCTCATCGGCCGTCCGCACGACGTCCCCGGTGCCTGGCCGGACACCCCGGCCGCCCAGCTGTCCGGCTGGGGCCTGTTCTGGGGCCTGTTCATCGGCCAGCTGATGATCCTGCTCGTCCTCACCGTCTTCGCGCTGGGCGTGGTGACACGCTGGCGCGCGGGGAAGACGCGGCGGGCCACGGACAGGACGCACACGGCCGCTCCGACGCCCGCGGGGGCCCAGCGGCCCGCAGAGGTCCCCGAGCGGCCCCATGAGGTCCCCGAGCCCCGCCCGGAGCCGGTCCCGGAGGCGCGGCCGACGGAGGCGGTGCCAACTCCCGCGGTGGAGGCGGTGGAGGCTGTGGGCGCGGTGAACGCGGCATCGGCAGAGGCACCGCGACGGGCGCCCGCGCCGGCCGGCCTCGACGCCGTCGCCCTGGACGCCGTCGCCCTGGACGCGGGGCGTGCGGGCGGGTCGGAAGGACCGGAAGCGGCCCGCGACGAGGGCCCGGTGCGCTACGGCTCCCGGGAGACCCGTCGGCCGGCCGCGGCCCGAGCCGTACGGGACGCGGAGGGGCCGGCCCTCGTCGTCACCTCGAACCCGGCGCTGTGGCAGGACACCAAGGACGCCAGGGCCAAACTCGGCCCCACGCTCCTCTACGACCCCACGCACCTCTGCGACACCCCGGCCCGCCTCCACTGGTCGCCCACCGCCGGCTGCGAGGACCGCCAGACGGCGGTGAACAGGGCCACCGCCCTCCTCGGTCCCGTGCGGCCCACGGCGAGGATCGACCAGGCGGTGGCCGACACGGCGATAACCCTCCTGCGCAGCTACCTCCACGCCGCCGCCCTGGAGAACCGCACCGTCCGTCATGTCCACCGCTGGTCCCAGGGCACCCAGGTGCAGGACGCCGTACGCACCCTGCGCACCCATCCCAAGGCCGCGCCGGGCGCCGCCGGGGAACTGGAGGCGGCCCTGACCGCGCATCCGGAACGCCGGGACATCGCCCAGGAGTTGACCAGCCGGGCCCTGTCCGCCCTCTTCACGGTCAACGTCCGCGAGGCATGCACTCCCAACCGAACTGATGCGCTCGCCTTGGATTCCTTCGTCCACGAAGGGGGCACGCTTTATGTGGTCGGTGAATCCATCGAGGACCCACGGAGCAACCCCGGCGCGATGCCGCTCCTGACGGCCCTCGTCTCCAGCGTGGTCGAGCGCGGCCGGCGCATGGCCGAACGGTCATCCTCCGGTCGGCTCGACCCACCACTCACGGTGGTCCTGGACGACATCGCCGCCGTCGCGCCCTTCCCCGAGCTGCCGGCGCTGCTCGCCGCCGGCCCGGGCCAGGGGCTGCCGACGCTGGCCCTGCTCCGCTCCCGGGAACAGGCCCGCTCCCGCTGGCCGCAGCAGGAGCTCATGGCCCAGGAGCGGTCCGGGGGCCGTCCGGGGGTGGCCTAGGGCCGTCGCTCCAGGACGAACTCCCTCTCGGTCTCCCCTTCGTCCTTGGTGAACGCCACGACCAGCCCGCTCGGTACGAAGCCCACCTTGCGGTAGGCGCCCTGTGCCCGCGCGTTGTCGGCGTGGACGAACAGGCGTACCCGCTCTGCGCCGCGCTGCCACGCCCATTCCACACCGGCGTCGAACAGCGCCTTGATGAGCCCGTTCCCGCGGTGCTCGGGGCGCACGAAGACACCGACCACGTGTCCCTGCCGCCGCTCGACCGGGTGTCCGGCCCAGTCCTCCGTGCCGGCCTCCTCGACGAGCACGGTGACGGTGCCGGCCCAGGTGCCGTCCGGGGCCTCGGCGATGATCTGCCGGGCGGTGGACGAACCCTCTCCGGAGCCGATCGCCCGGTCCTGCCAGAAGGCGTCCGTCTTGGCGGCGGCCTCGTCGTAGGTCTCCAGGAAGGCGAGGTGGGCGACCGGGTCCCGCAGCGCGTCGAGGCGCAGCTGCCGCACGGCCGCCCAGTCGTCAGGTCGTATCGCGCGGACGGTGTAGTCGCTGGTGGGGGTGTTCATGCAGCCACGGTAGCCACGCCCCGGGGCTTCTCTCACCCCATATACCGGTGCCCACTGTCAGTGCACGCTCCTAGGGTGGGCGCATGACCACACTTCCCGATCGGCCGAACACCGCCGTCCTCGTCATCGACGTCCAGAACGGCGTGGTGGCGGACGCCCACGACCGCGACGGCGTCATCGCGAACATCAACACCCTGATCGACAAGGCCCGCACGGCGGGTGTACCGGTCGTCTGGGTGCAGCACTCGAGCGACGAGCTCGAACATGGCAGCGAGAGCTGGCGGTTCGTGCCCGAGCTGACCCGCCGCGACGCGGAGCCGCTCGTCCACAAGAAGTACGGGGACTCCTTCGAGGACACCGACCTGGAGGCCGTGCTGGCCGAGCACCAGGTGGGCCGGCTTCTCGTCTCGGGCGCCCAGACGGACGCCTGCATCCGCTCGACGCTGCACGGCGCGATCGTGCGCGGGTACGACGCGACGCTGGTCTCCGACGCCCACACCACGGAGGACCTGACGAAGTTCGGCGCTCCGGCACCGGAGCAGGTGATCGCCCACACCAACCTCTACTGGCAGTGGCAGAGTGCCCCCGGCCGGCAGGGTGGAACGGTGGAAACGTCGGAAGTAAGTTTCTGAACCAAGCGAACAACGCGAACAACGCAGAAAACCCCCGCATCCGTGGATGCGGGGGTTTTCCCAAGAATTGTTCGGCGGCGTCCTACTCTCCCACAGGGTCCCCCCTGCAGTACCATCGGCGCTGTGAGGCTTAGCTTCCGGGTTCGGAATGTAACCGGGCGTTTCCCTCACGCTATGACCACCGAAACACTATGAAACTCTCAACCGAAACGCCACCACACGGCGGCGACCTGGTCGTGGTTTCAGAACCAACACAGTGAACGCGAGCATCAATGGACAAGCCCTCGGCCTATTAGTACCAGTCAACTCCACCGGTTACCCGGCTTCCATATCTGGCCTATCAACCCAGTCGTCTACTGGGAGCCTTACCCTCTCAAGGAGGTGGGAATACTCATCTCGAAGCAGGCTTCCCGCTTAGATGCTTTCAGCGGTTATCCCTCCCGAACGTAGCCAACCAGCCATGCCCTTGGCAGAACAACTGGCACACCAGAGGTTCGTCCGTCCCGGTCCTCTCGTACTAGGGACAGCCCTTCTCAATATTCCTACGCGCACAGCGGATAGGGACCGAACTGTCTCACGACGTTCTAAACCCAGCTCGCGTACCGCTTTAATGGGCGAACAGCCCAACCCTTGGGACCGACTCCAGCCCCAGGATGCGACGAGCCGACATCGAGGTGCCAAACCATCCCGTCGATATGGACTCTTGGGGAAGATCAGCCTGTTATCCCCGGGGTACCTTTTATCCGTTGAGCGACGGCGCTTCCACAAGCCACCGCCGGATCACTAGTCCCGACTTTCGTCCCTGCTCGACCCGTCGGTCTCACAGTCAAGCTCCCTTGTGCACTTACACTCAACACCTGATTACCAACCAGGCTGAGGGAACCTTTGGGCGCCTCCGTTACCCTTTGGGAGGCAACCGCCCCAGTTAAACTACCCATCAGACACTGTCCCTGATCCGGATCACGGACCCAGGTTAGACATCCAGCACGACCAGACTGGTATTTCAACGACGACTCCACAACCACTGGCGTGGCTGCTTCAAAGTCTCCCAGCTATCCTACACAAGCCGAACCGAACACCAATATCAAACTGTAGTAAAGGTCCCGGGGTCTTTCCGTCCTGCTGCGCGAAACGAGCATCTTTACTCGTAGTGCAATTTCACCGGGCCTATGGTTGAGACAGTCGAGAAGTCGTTACGCCATTCGTGCAGGTCGGAACTTACCCGACAAGGAATTTCGCTACCTTAGGATGGTTATAGTTACCACCGCCGTTTACTGGCGCTTAAGTTCTCAGCTTCGCCCCACCGAAATGGAGCTAACCGGTCCCCTTAACGTTCCAGCACCGGGCAGGCGTCAGTCCGTATACATCGCCTTACGGCTTCGCACGGACCTGTGTTTTTAGTAAACAGTCGCT
Source organism: Streptomyces albidicamelliae (assembly GCF_025642175.1). Lineage (NCBI taxonomy): Bacteria > Bacillati > Actinomycetota > Actinomycetes > Kitasatosporales > Streptomycetaceae > Streptomyces > Streptomyces albidicamelliae. The sequence continues at coordinate 4,057,673 of NZ_CP106795.1, forward strand.
TCTCGCTGGTCTCTGCGGCCACCCCCAGCTCACCGAGTAAATCGGATCACCGAGTGTGGCCCCCCTTCTCCCGAAGTTACGGGGGCATTTTGCCGAGTTCCTTAACCATAGTTCACCCGAACGCCTCGGTATTCTCTACCTGACCACCTGAGTCGGTTTAGGGTACGGGCCGCCATGAAACTCGCTAGAGGCTTTTCTCGACAGCATAGGATCATCCACTTCACCACAATCGGCTCGGCATCAGGTCTCAGACTATGTGCAAGGCGGATTTGCCTACCTTGCGTCCTACACCCTTACCCCGGGACAACCACCGCCCGGGATGGACTACCTTCCTGCGTCACCCCATCACTCACCTACTAACCGCTTGGTTCGGCGGCTCCACCACTCCCCTCAACTCCGAAGAGATCAGGGCGGCTTCACGGCCTTAGCATCACGATGCTCGATGTTTGACGCTTCACAGCGGGTACCGGAATATCAACCGGTTATCCATCGACTACGCCTGTCGGCCTCGCCTTAGGTCCCGACTTACCCTGGGCAGATCAGCTTGACCCAGGAACCCTTAGTCAATCGGCGCAAACGTTTCTCACGTTTGTATCGCTACTCATGCCTGCATTCTCACTCGTCAACCGTCCACAACTACCTTCCGGTGCTGCTTCACCCGGCAGACGACGCTCCCCTACCCATCACAGCACCCGTTGGGGCTATATGCTGCAATGACACGACTTCGGCGGTACGCTTGAGCCCCGCTACATTGTCGGCGCGGAATCACTAGACCAGTGAGCTATTACGCACTCTTTCAAGGGTGGCTGCTTCTAAGCCAACCTCCTGGTTGTCTGTGCGACTCCACATCCTTTCCCACTTAGCGTACGCTTAGGGGCCTTAGTCGATGCTCTGGGCTGTTTCCCTCTCGACCATGGAGCTTATCCCCCACAGTCTCACTGCCGCGCTCTCACTTACCGGCATTCGGAGTTTGGCTAAGGTCAGTAACCCGGTAGGGCCCATCGCCTATCCAGTGCTCTACCTCCGGCAAGAAACACACGACGCTGCACCTAAATGCATTTCGGGGAGAACCAGCTATCACGGAGTTTGATTGGCCTTTCACCCCTAACCACAGGTCATCCCCCAGGTTTTCAACCCTGGTGGGTTCGGTCCTCCACGAAGTCTTACCTCCGCTTCAACCTGCCCATGGCTAGATCACTCCGCTTCGGGTCTTGAGCGTGCTACTGAAACGCCCTATTCGGACTCGCTTTCGCTACGGCTTCCCCACCCGGGTTAACCTCGCAACACACCGCAAACTCGCAGGCTCATTCTTCAAAAGGCACGCAGTCACGAGACACGTGCAAGCACGTATCCGACGCTCCCACGGCTTGTAGGCACACGGTTTCAGGTACTATTTCACTCCGCTCCCGCGGTACTTTTCACCATTCCCTCACGGTACTATCCGCTATCGGTCACCAGGGAATATTTAGGCTTAGCGGGTGGTCCCGCCAGATTCACACGGGATTTCTCGGGCCCCGTGCTACTTGGGTGTCTCTCAAACGAGCCGCTGACGTTTCGACTACGGGGGTCTTACCCTCTACGCCGGACCTTTCGCATGTCCTTCGCCTACATCAACGGTTTCTGACTCGTCCTACGGCCGGCAGACCGCAGAAGAGAGATCCCACAACCCCGCATGCGCAACCCCTGCCGGGTCTCACACGCATACGGTTTGGCCTCATCCGGTTTCGCTCGCCACTACTCCCGGAATCACGGTTGTTTTCTCTTCCTGAGGGTACTGAGATGTTTCACTTCCCCTCGTTCCCTCCACACTGCCTATGTGTTCAGCAGCGGGTGACAGCCCATGACGACTGCCGGGTTTCCCCATTCGGAAACCCCGGATCAAAGCCTGGTTGACGACTCCCCGGGGACTATCGTGGCCTCCCACGTCCTTCATCGGTTCCTGGTGCCAAGGCATCCACCGTGCGCCCTTAAAAACTTGGCCACAGATGCTCGCGTTCACTGTGCAGTTCTCAAACAACGACCAGCCACCCATCACCCCACTGGAAACCAGTGAGTTTACTGGGGCCGGCGACTGAAGGAAGATCATTCCCTCAGACACCCAACAGCGTGCCCGACCGGATCCCGTCCGAAGATCATGCTTTCCACGCTCTTGCGAGCAGTACTTGCAGCCTCCGACCCGTGACATCCGGCCGAATAATCAACGTTCCACCCATGAGCAACCAGCATCGAACATTCGCCGATGTACTGGCCTCTGACCAACCGAAGCTGGTGAGAAGTGCTCCTTAGAAAGGAGGTGATCCAGCCGCACCTTCCGGTACGGCTACCTTGTTACGACTTCGTCCCAATCGCTAGTCCCACCTTCGACAGCTCCCTCCCACAAGGGGTTGGGCCACCGGCTTCGGGTGTTACCAACTTTCGTGACGTGACGGGCGGTGTGTACAAGGCCCGGGAACGTATTCACCGCAGCAATGCTGATCTGCGATTACTAGCAACTCCGACTTCATGGGGTCGAGTTGCAGACCCCAATCCGAACTGAGACCGGCTTTTTGAGATTCGCTCCACCTCACGGTATCGCAGCTCATTGTACCGGCCATTGTAGCACGTGTGCAGCCCAAGACATAAGGGGCATGATGACTTGACGTCGTCCCCACCTTCCTCCGAGTTGACCCCGGCGGTCTCCTGTGAGTCCCCATCACCCCGAAGGGCATGCTGGCAACACAGGACAAGGGTTGCGCTCGTTGCGGGACTTAACCCAACATCTCACGACACGAGCTGACGACAGCCATGCACCACCTGTACACCGACCACAAGGGGGCGCCTGTCTCCAGACGTTTCCGGTGTATGTCAAGCCTTGGTAAGGTTCTTCGCGTTGCGTCGAATTAAGCCACATGCTCCGCTGCTTGTGCGGGCCCCCGTCAATTCCTTTGAGTTTTAGCCTTGCGGCCGTACTCCCCAGGCGGGGAACTTAATGCGTTAGCTGCGGCACCGACGACGTGGAATGTCGCCAACACCTAGTTCCCACCGTTTACGGCGTGGACTACCAGGGTATCTAATCCTGTTCGCTCCCCACGCTTTCGCTCCTCAGCGTCAGTAATGGCCCAGAGATCCGCCTTCGCCACCGGTGTTCCTCCTGATATCTGCGCATTTCACCGCTACACCAGGAATTCCGATCTCCCCTACCACACTCTAGCCTGCCCGTATCGAATGCAGACCCGGGGTTAAGCCCCGGGCTTTCACACCCGACGTGACAAGCCGCCTACGAGCTCTTTACGCCCAATAATTCCGGACAACGCTTGCGCCCTACGTATTACCGCGGCTGCTGGCACGTAGTTAGCCGGCGCTTCTTCTGCAGGTACCGTCACTTTCGCTTCTTCCCTGCTGAAAGAGGTTTACAACCCGAAGGCCGTCATCCCTCACGCGGCGTCGCTGCATCAGGCTTTCGCCCATTGTGCAATATTCCCCACTGCTGCCTCCCGTAGGAGTCTGGGCCGTGTCTCAGTCCCAGTGTGGCCGGTCGCCCTCTCAGGCCGGCTACCCGTCGTCGCCTTGGTGAGCCATTACCTCACCAACAAGCTGATAGGCCGCGGGCTCATCCTTCACCGCCGGAGCTTTCGACCCCCGCAGATGCCTGCAGGAGTGATATCCGGTATTAGACCCCGTTTCCAGGGCTTGTCCCAGAGTGAAGGGCAGATTGCCCACGTGTTACTCACCCGTTCGCCACTAATCCCCACCGAAGTGGTTCATCGTTCGACTTGCATGTGTTAAGCACGCCGCCAGCGTTCGTCCTGAGCCAGGATCAAACTCTCCGTGAATGTTTACCGGTAATCCGGCGCACACACACGAGAGCGGAACCACCGGAGGAATAATCCGATGGTTCACAGCGTCCTCGCTGTGTTATTTCAAAGGAACCTCGTCCCGATCGTGAAGACCGGAGACGGGGTATCAACTAATCTGGCGTTGATTTTTGGCACGCTGTTGAGTTCTCAAGGAACGGTCGCTTCCTTTGTACTCACCCTCTCGGGCTTTCCTCCGGGCTTCCCTTCGGTGTTTCCGACTCTATCAGATCTTTCCGATCCGATTTCCTCGGTGCTTTCCAGGTTCTCGCTTTCGCGTTTCCCTTTCCGGCGACTCCGACTCTATCAGATCCTTTCGGCGTCTGACCCCCAGTCAGCGGGGCTTGTCTTCCCGGCCCTTGGGCCGTTCCGACGTCTCAAACCTTAGCGGATCCGGCCGGCGATTCCCAATCGGGCGACCGGCCCTGCATTCGAATTGAATTCGGGCACGCCGAAATCAATCTCGTCAGAGGATCTTGCTGTGGTGTGAGTGCCGCTCGAGGTGGCGGAGTGCTGCCGGTGAACCGTTACGGCTCGCTGACAACCCGAAGAACTCTACGGATCGCCTGGGGGCGTGTCAACCCCCTTCTGTCAAGATCTTTTCTACCCGGCCGCGGGGCGGGCATCAGTCCAGGTCACTGAGCCGGCCGCCGGCGTCCGGCTGGGCGTGCTCGACCCGGCGCAGGAGCGTCGTGAGCACTTCGCCGAGGACCGCCCGCTCCGACGGAGTGAGGTCCTGGAGCAGGTCCTCCTCGAAGACCGTCGCCAGGCGCATGGCCTCCAGCCACTTCTCCCGGCCCTCGGGCGTCAGCTCGACAATGACCCGGACCCGGTTGGACTCGTCCCTCTCCCGGGTGACCAGACCCTCGGTGACCATGCGGTCGATCCGGTGGGTCATCGCGGCCGGGGTGAGGCCGAGCCGCTTGGCGAGGTCGCTGGGACCCAGTCGGTACGGGGCACCGGAGAGGACCAGTGCCTTGAGGACCTCCCACTCGGCGTTGCTGATGCCGAGGGCGGAGGTCTGGCGGCCGTAGGCGACGTTCATCCGGCGGTTGAGCCTGGACAGCGCCGACACGATCTTCTCGACCTGGGGGTCGAGGTCCTGGAACTCGCGCTGGTAGGCGGCGATCTGTTCTTCGAGTGTCGGCTCAGGGATGCCGGGGGTCTCGGCCATGGCCGCAGTATGACACGCAGCTCCTTTGCCTTGAAGTCCTTCACTGTGTACTCTTTAGCTTCGAACTTTAGCTTTGAAGTCTTCAGGCTTAACTAGTGAGAGAGGTGAACGTGACCAGGGCGATGGGCGCAGCGATGCGCCGGATCCACGTGGGCAACGCACTCAGCGCATTCGGGCTCGGCTTCACGGTCCCCTACCTGTACGTCTACGTGGCGCAGGTGCGGGGCCTGGGGTCGATGACGGCGGGACTCGTGCTCGCCGTCTTCGCCGTGGCCGCGCTGATCGTGCTGCCGTTCGCCGGCCGGGCGATCGTGCGGCGCGGCCCGCTCCCGGTCCTGCTCGCCGCCCTGGTCTCCGCCGCTCTGGGATCGCTGAGCCTCGGCCTCGCGGGCAACGCCACCGCCGTACTGCTGGCCGCCGCGGCGCTCGGTGCCGGTCAGGCCGTGATGCAGCCGGCGCTGGCGACGATGATCGTGGACTGCTCCACGGCGGACACCCGCTCGCGCGCGTTCGCCACGCAGTTCTTCCTGCAGAATCTCGGGCTCGGCGTCGGTGGGCTCATCGGCGGTCACCTGGTCGACACCACGCGCGTGTCCTCGTTCACGCTGCTGTTCGCGATCGAGGCGGCGATGTTCCTCGTCCTCGTCGCGGTGATGGCGACGGTGCGGATGCCGCACTCCCCGCGCATGGAGGACGCGCCCGCGCCGTCGGCGAGGGGCGGGTGGAAGCAGCTGCTCGGCAACCGCGCGATGGTGCAGCTGTCCGTCCTGGGCTTCGTGCTGTTCTTCGCCTGCTACGGCCAGTTCGAGTCGGGGCTGAGCGCCTTCGGGGTGGAGGCCGCCGGGATCTCGACGTCCGCGCTGGGTACGGCGCTGGCCGCGAACACGCTGATGATCGTGGTCGCGCAGTTCGCCGTGCTGAAGTTCGTGGAGCGGCGCCGCCGGTCCCGGGTGATCGCCGCGGTCGGGCTGATCTGGGCCGTGGCCTGGGTCGCTGCCGGGTACGCGGGGCTGGGCCACGGCAGCCAGGAGATGGCCACGGCCGCGTTCGTGTCGACGTACGCGCTGTTCGGACTGGGTGAGGCGATGCTGTCGCCGACAGTCGCGCCGCTGGTCGCCGATCTGGCGCCGGAGGGCATGGCCGGTCAGTACAACTCGGCGTTCGCCCTGGTCAAGCAGCTGGCGCTGGCGGTCGGGCCGGCGGTGGGCGGCCCCATGGGCGCCTCGCTGCACGCGCCGTACATCGTGACCTTCCTGCTGTTCTCGCTGGGGATCACCGCGCTGGCGCTGCGGCTGGGACGGCGGCTCACGGAGGTGCAGGACCAGCCGTGGCTGCGCACCAGCCGGGTCGTCGCCCGGGGCGAGGCACCCGCGGAGTCCCTGGCCGCTTAGGCGGTGCGGGCCGTAGGCGGGCTGGACGCAGGTCGTACAGAGGGGCGCGGACCGGGATCGGTTCGCGCCCCTTCGGGCATGATCCGAACGACAGGCCCTAGCCCTTGGGCAGGACGAACTCGCACCAGACCGCCTTGCCCCCGCCCGGGGTCCGTCTGGACCCCCAGCCGGACGCGATCGTGGCCACGATGGCGATGCCCCGGCCGGACTCGTCGCCCGGTTCCGCCCGGCGGCGCCTCGGCAGGTGGTCGTCGCCGTCGGTGACCTCGACGATCAGGCGGCGGTCGGTGCGGCGGAGCCGGAGCCGCATGGGCGGGGTGCCGTGCTGGAGGCTGTTGGCGACCAGCTCGCTGGTGGCGAGGACCCCGAGGTCGTGGAGCTCGACCGGGAAGCGCCAGCTCGTCAGCACGCCGGAGGCGAAGGCACGCGCGCGGGGGGCCGCCTCGACGCCGCCGAGGAGCTCCAGGGCCGCGTTGCGGAAGAGGTCGCTCTCGTGGCCCGTACGCGCCGGGTGCTGGAGGACGAGGACGGCCACGTCGTCGTCGTGGTCGGCGGTGACGCCCGCCGAGCGGACCAGCCGGTCGCAGACGACCTGCGGGGTGCCGGTCGCGCCGGACAGAGCTCTTTCCAGGGCGGCGATGCCCTCGTCCAGGTCCTCGTCACGGCGCTCGACGAGGCCGTCCGTGTAGAGAACGGCCGTGGCACCGGGGCCGAGGGCGATGGAGCCGGAGGCGTGCATCCAGCCGCCCGTGCCGAGCGGCGGGCCGGTGGGCTCGTCGGCGCGGGAGACCGAGCCGCTCTCGTCGCGGACGAGGATCGGCAGGTGGCCGGCGGAGGCGTACACCAGCCGGCCCTCGTTGGGGTCGTGGACGGCGTAGACGCAGGTGGCGATCTGGTTGGCGTCGATCTCGGTGGCGAGACCGTCGAGGAGCTGGAGGACCTCGTGCGGCGGGAGGTCGAGGCGGGCGTAGGCGCGCACGGCGGTGCGGAGCTGGCCCATGACCGCCGCCGCGCGCACCCCGCGGCCCATGACGTCGCCGATGACCAGGGCGGTGCGGCCGCCGCCGAGGGTGATCACGTCGTACCAGTCGCCGCCGACCGCGGCCTCGGTGCCGCCCGGCTGGTACGTGGCGGCGATGCGCAGGTCGTCGGGCTGCTCCAGTTCCTGCGGGAGCAGGGAGCGCTGGAGGGTGACGGCGGTCTCCCGCTGGCGGCGCTCGCTGGCGCGCAGCCGTTCGGCCGCCTCGGCGTGGTCGGTGACGTCGGTGGCGAAGACCAGGACCCCGCCGTCGCGGTCGCCGCCCTCGGTGACGGGGGTGCAGGTGAACGTGTACGAGCGGCCGTCCACCGCCTTGCGGGACTTCAGGGTGCGGGGCTTGCCGCTGCGCAGCACCTGGTCGAGGAGCGGGAGCAGGCCCAGTTCGGCCAGTTCGGGCAGCGCCTCGCGGGCGGGCGCGCCGGTGGTCCGGGTGCCGAAGGCGGTCGCGTAGGCGTCGTTGACGTAGGCGAGGCGGTGGTCGGGGCCGTGGAGCAGGGCGACGAGGGCCGGGACGCGGTCGAGGACGTCGCGTGCGGGCAGTTCGTCGACGGCCGGTACGGCGGGGGTGTCCTCGGCCGGCTGTTCGGCGCGGGCCGCGGGCACCGAGCCTTCACCCCGCCGGTCCGGGGAGACCGCGGTCTCGGTCCGCGCTGCGGCGCGGCGCTGCGTTCCGGGGAGCCGGGCGCTCCAGCGCGTGAAGTTCACTGTGGGGAAGGCCTCGTGGGTGCTAAGGCGGGCGGGTGGCCCGTCCGACGTCGTAGGGCAGTCTGGCAGGGAGCGGGCCGCGGCGAGCGACATCCGTCAGACGCCGGGGCGGGCCGTGGAGTTCCTGGGTCCGGTCAGGACGACCCCTTCGGGTCGCCGGAGGGACTGTGAGGAGGCTTTCCACCGGCCGCGAGTTCGAACTCCGCTCGCGGATGTTCGAGGGATCCGAGCGAGACGATCTCCCGTTTGAAGAGCCCGGCGAGCGTCCATTCGGCCAGGACGCGGGCCTTGCGGTTGAAGGTGGGCACCCTGCTGAGGTGGTAGACGCGGTGCATGAACCAGGCAGGGTAGCCCTTGAGCCTGCGCCCGTAGACCTGGGCGACCCCCTTGTGCAGGCCGAGGGACGCGACGGAGCCGACGTACGCGTGCGCGTACGTCTCCAGGGGTTCACCGCGCAGCGCGTGAGCGATGTTGTCGCCGAGGACCTTGGCCTGGCGGACGGCGTGCTGGGCGTTGGGGGCGGTCTCGGCGCCGGGTTCGGCCGCGGTGACGTCGGGGACGGCCGCCGCGTCGCCCGCCGCCCAGGCGTGCTCGGTGCCGTCGACGGTCAGCTGGGCGGTGCACCGGAGGCGGCCGCGCGCGGTGAGGGGCAGGTCGGTGGCGGCGAGCAGCGGGTGCGGCCTGACGCCGGCGGTCCACACGACCGTGCGGGTCGGGAAGCGCTGGCCGTCGCTGAGCACGGCGACGCGGTCGGCGCAGGACTCCAGGCGGGTCTCCAGCAGCACCTGGATGTTGCGGCGGCGCAGCTCGGTGACGGTGTAGCGACCCAGCTCGGCGCCGACCTCGGGGAGGATCCGGTCGGTGGCCTCCACGAGGATCCACTTCATGTCCTCGGGACGGACGTTGTGGTAGTAGCGCGCGGTGTAGCGGGCCATGTCCTCCAGCTCGCCGAGCGCCTCCACGCCCGCGTAGCCCCCGCCGACGAAGACGAACGTCAGGGCGGCGTCGCGGATCGAGGGGTCACGGGTGGAGGAGGCGATGTCCATCTGCTCGATGACGTGGTTGCGCAGCCCGATGGCCTCTTCGACGGTCTTGAAGCCGATGCCGTACTCGGCGAGGCCCGGGACGGGCAGGGTGCGGGCGATCGATCCGGGGGCGAGCACGAGCTCGTCGTAGCCGAGGAGTTCGGCGGCCCTGCCCTCCTCCGCGGTGGCGAGCGTGGTGACGGCCGCGGTGCGCATCCGGTGGTCGATGGAGGTGACTTCGCCGACGACCACATGGCACTGGTCCAGAACGCGGCGCAGCGGTACGACGACATGACGAGGAGAAATCGAACCGGCGGCCGCTTCGGGAAGGAACGGCTGGTACGTCATGTAGGGATCGGGAGTGACGACGGTGATGTCGACCTCGCCCCGCCTGAGCTCGGACTTCAGCTTCCGCTGGAGGCGCAGGGCGGTGTACATCCCGACGTAGCCGCCGCCGACAACCAGAATGCGCGCACGTTCCTTCACCGTCCCATGACGCACCCGGCGCTGTGGTTTGTCCACAGCCCCGGCAAATTGTGTGACCGGCGGCCGGGCGGGGGCGGAGCCGGCGGCGCCGTTGGGGCGGGACGAAAGGGACCAGGTCAGCGGGGACGGACGACGGGGAGCGAAGGTGCGGAATCGGGACGTACATGACCCGTACTCCGATCGGGGGGCGCACTGTGCGGAACCTGCCCCTTCTGAATTGACTCCCTCTCAACTATGTTCGTGTGTCGACGGAGTGTAGGGAATGTGGTCGAACGGGTCCGCGACGGGCGGGTCCGGTCGGGACCGACGCCGGTTCCGCGCGCTCCGGCATTCAGGCGGGGAGTCTCCGGGGGGAGACGTCATTACCGGGGGAACACATGCATGTTCAGGACACGCATTGGTCATCTGCAACCGCTGTCGCGCCTCATGGCGGCGCGATGAGCGCGGCGGGCAGCGGACGCGCGGACGGGTCGCGTACGGCGCCGCTGCGCGTGGACGCACAGCGCAATCTGGAACACGTGCTGCGTGCGGCGCGTGAGGTGTTCGGCGAGCTGGGCTACGGCGCGCCGATGGAGGACGTGGCGCGGCGCGCGCGGGTCGGTGTCGGCACGGTGTACCGGCGCTTCCCGAGCAAGGACGTGCTGGTCCGGCGGATAGCCGAGGAGGAGACGGCACGGCTGACCGAGCAGGCGCGGACCGCGCTCGGACAGGAGGACGAGCCGTGGTCGGCGCTGTCCCGGTTCCTGCGGACGTCGGTGGCGTCGGGGGCGGGGCGGCTGCTGCCGCCGCAGGTGCTGCGTGTCGGCTCCACCGGTCCGGCCGACTCCGGTCTGCCGGAGGTGCCGGCCGGCCCGGCGGGCTCCGTCGACGCGGCGCGGGTGCCGCAGCAGCGGATCCAGCCCGGGGGCGGTGAACTGCGGCTGGTGACCGACGAGGCCACGGTGGCCGCCGACGACACCGGGGTCGGGGCGCTGCTCGAGGTCGTCGGGCAGTTGGTGGAGCGGGCGCGGGCGGCGGGTGAACTGCGGACGGACGTGTCCGTGTCCGACGTGCTGCTCGTGATCGCCACGGCGGCGCCGTCCCTGCCGGACGCCGCGCAGCAGGCGGCGGCGTCCGCGCGGCTGCTGGACATCCTGCTGGAGGGACTGCGGTCCCGGCCGGCGTGAGTCACCGGGCGCGCGCCCGGGGCGCATGCCCTGGTCGCGCGCCCCATGTCGCACGTCCCACGTCGCACGCGCCGTTGGCACCGGCGCCGGGGACACCGTCCGCCGTCCGCACCTTCCGCAGCCTTCGCGGTCGGTGCGGGCGGCGGAACGGGTTTCGCGAGGATGGGTAGCTCGTTCGGGTGGGATTCTGCAGGAGCTGCTGACAAGTCCGCTCGGACGAGTGGATGGCGTGCGACGACGGCCCTCGGGTGCGGTGCCGTGTGTCACTCTGAGCCGGTGACGGGATGGGCTGGGCCGGTGTCGGGGGCTTTCCGCGATGAGCGTTGACGGGTGGGACGAGTCCCGCGGTGACGGTGACGCGGAGACGGCCGGGCTGACCTCGCCCCAGGTGCCGAGTCAGGGCGGCCGTGCCGCGAACTCCGGTGTGCCGGACGACAGAAGTGCGCCGGACGACCGGAGCGTGCCGGACGACCGGAGCGTGCCTGCCCAGCGCGGGGGGAGCGTCCTGCCGCCGCCCCGGGAGGCACCGCCCGCCGACGGTGAGCTGATCGCGCGGATGCGCGACGGTGACGACTCCGCGTACGAGGAGCTGTACCGCCGGCACGCGGACGCCGTGCGCAGGTACGCGCGGACCTGCTGCCGGGACGGGCACACCGCCGACGACCTCACGGCCGAGGTGTTCGCCCGGATGCTGCAGGCCGTGCGGGGCGGTTCGGGACCCGAACACGCCGTCCGCGCCTATCTGCTGACCTCCGTACGCCGGGTCGCCGCGCACTGGACCAGGTCCGCACGGCGCGAGCAACTCGTCGACGACTTCGCCCTCTTCGCCCAGCAGGCCACCCAGGTCCCCGAGGTGCCGGGCGGCTCCGCGTCCCTCGGTTCCCTGGGCGCCGACGTCCGCGCGATGCACGACGCCGAGCAGTCCCTGGCGATGCGGGCCTTCCGCTCGCTGCCCGAGCGCTGGCAGGCCGTGCTGTGGCACACGGAGGTCGAGGACGAGTCGCCGAGCGAGGTGGCCGTCCTGTTCGGGCTGGACGCCAACGGCACCCGGGTGCTGGCCAGCCGGGCCCGGGAGGGCCTGAAGCAGGCCTATCTCCAGGCCCACGTCAGCACCACCCTCTCAGACGACGAGGAGTGCGCCCGCTACGCCGACCAGCTCGGCACGTACGCCCGCCGGAAGCTGCGCATCCGTGCCGAGCGGGGTCTGCGCAAGCACCTGGAGGAGTGTGCCCGGTGCCGGCTGGCGGCCGCGCAGATCGAGGAGGTCGCGAGCGGTATCCCCGGTGTCGTCCCGGTCGCGGTCATCGGCTGGTTCGGTGCCGCCGGGTACGCCAAGGCCCTCGGGATCGTGGCCGGCGGCGCGGGCGTCGGAGCCGCGGCGGCCGCCGGGGCGTCCGGCGGAGCGGGCGGCGCGGGGGCCGGAGCGGTGGCTTCCGAGGGCCTCGGTGCGCCGGTGAAGGCGGGCATCGCGGCCGGTGTGGTCGCGGTGGCCGCCACGGCGGTGGCGCTGGCCCTGGTGAACGACGGCCGTCCGGCGAAGGAGGTGGCCGAGCCGTCACCGTCCCCGCCCGCGATCGGGTCCGCGGCACCGGCGCCCACGCCCACCCGCGCGCCGAAGCCCCCGCGGCGGCACCCGGCGCCGGTGCCCGCGGTGCTCGCCCCCGTACCGGCCCCGACCCCGGCGCCCACCCACGCGCAGGCGCACGAGCCGGCGCCCCGGCCGACTCCCACGCCGACGCCGACACCGCCGCCGCCCACCCCGACGCCGAGACCCACTCCCACGCCGCCTCCCCCGACACCCGCTCCCCCGCCGGCGCCCACCGTCTACGCGTTGAGCGATCTGCGGTACGACCTCCTCGGGGACGGCAGCCGCCCGGAGATCGTGCTGCGCGGGAGCAGCTGGGTGTGGCAGCGCCACGGCATGGGGATCGGCGGCGAGCGGTACGCGCGCGGGGCGACCGTGCACGGCCGGTCCTCCGTCACCGTCGCCCTCAACCGCCGGTGCACCGCCTACGACGCGCTGGCCGGTGTGGACGACCTGACGCTGGGCCTCGGCAAGGTGTCGTTCTCGGTGTACGCCGACGGGGTCCGGCTGTGGCGGTCGGGGACGGTCGCGGGCCGCGACCGGGCCGTCCCGGTCCATGTGGACCTGACCGGGCGCAGGACCGTCCGGCTCGTCGTGGAGCCGCACCGCGACGTCTTCGACAAGGCCGCGCTGGCGGACTGGGCGCAGTCCCGGTTCACCTGCCGGTAGCCGTCACCGCCGGTCCGGGGCGACCGCCGCCGCCCTCTCGTCCAGTTCGCGCAGCACGTCCGCGACGTCCATGGCCGCGCCGCGGGCGCACTCGGCGGCGAACCGCTCGGCGGGCAGGACCGCGCGGGCATCGGCGTGCACCCGGGCGGCCTCCCCGCGCTCGGGCTCGGGCCGTGGCAGGCCGTCGCGCCAGTGGTCGGCGGCCGCGAACAGCCGGAGCGCGCCCGGCAGATCACCGAGCCGGGCCAGCAGACCGGCACCGATGTCCACCAGACCTGCGGTGATCGACTCGGCGCAGCGCTGGGCCACGGCCTCGCGAAGGGCGCCGGCGACGACCGGCAGCCCCTGTTCCGGGCCCGACTCGGCGGCCGTGACAAGCGCGTCGACGGTTCGCAGGGCGGCCACGAACTGCGGTGGCGGAGTGCCTCCGCGGATCACCGCGAGGGTCGCCTCGTACAGTTCGCGGGCCTGGCCGGGCAGACCGTCGTGCAGCGCGATGTGGGCCCGCAGCAGCAGCGCGAAGGCGCGGGACTCCGGCACCGCGTACCGGTCGGCCGCCGCACCGGCCTCCTCCAGGGTGGCCAGCGCGGTGTCCCGGTCGCCGGAGCGGTAGGCGATCTCGGCGAGCCGCGCCATCAGGAACGGCGACTCGGCGTAGGCGCCCACCTCGTAGGCGAGCCGCAGCGCCTCCTCGTACTCGGTGCCCGCCTCGTCGAACCGGCCGCGCGCCATGGCCGCCTCGCCCGCCGCGCTGCACACCTGGGCCCGCATCCAGCGGTCGCCGACGCGCCGGCTGAGGACGCGCAGCTCGGCCAGGTCCTCGTCGACGCCGCGCAGGTTGCCCGGGGAGTCGACGGCCACGTGGGCGCGGTACATGAGAGCGACACCGATCTCCCAGTCGCCGCCGTACGTCCGGCAGTTGGCGACGGAGGCGGTCATGTCGGGACCCACGTCCGCGGGACCGCCCAGGTAGTAGGCGGTCAGCGGCCAGACGATGCCCGGGAGCCGGGCGGACTGCGGACCGCCGTGCTCGTAGGCCGCGCGTACGCGCGCGATGTACTCAGCGGCCCGCTCGTCGGTCGCGAGGTTGTCCGCGCTCGACTCCGACGTCAGGAACAGGTCGAGCATGCGCAGGTCCATGCGCAGCTCCCGCAGGGGATGACCGGACTCGCCCTCGGGGGCGGCGAGGAAGGCGCCGACCGGGTCGGCGGACTCCGCCCGTGCCGTCAGCTCGCTCCCGGACGCCGACGCGGGGGCGCCGTCGAGGGCCACCCCCAGGCGGAGCACCCCGCGGACCCGGGCGACGGCCTCCTGGCGGTAGTTGCGCAGCCACCAGAACCAGCCCATGGACAGGCAGATCGCACCGGCCTCCGCCTCGTCGCCGGCCCGCACGGCGCGGTCCAGGGCCGCCCGGATGTTGTCGAGTTCGGTCTCCAGGCGGGAGATCCACGGCAGCTGCTCGGCGGACCGCAGCAGGGGCTCGGCCTCCCGCACCAGCGCCCGCACCCACGCGCGGTGCCGGCGCTCGGCCGCGGCCCGCAGACCGGGGACCTCGGCCGCGCGCTCGGTGGCGTACTCGTGGATGGTCTCCAGCATGCGGTAGCGCATGCCGGTCCCCAGGCCGCCGTCCGCCGCCGGGCCGTGCGGGGCGGCCACGACCAGGGACTTGTCCACGAGCGCGCCGATCAGGTCCGCCGCCGGGCCGGTGCACACCGCCTCGGCGGCGGCGAGGTCCCAGCCGCCGGCGAACACCGACACCTCGCGCAGCACGGTGCGCTCCCGCTCGTCCAGCAGCTCCCAGGACCAGTCGACGACCGCGCGCAGGGTCTGCTGGCGGGGCAGGACCGTGCGGCTTCCGGTGGTGAGCAGACGGAAGCGGTCGTCGAGCCGGTCGGCGATCTGCCGCGGGGTCAGCAGCCGGAGCCGGGCGGCGGCCAGCTCGATGGCGAGCGGCAGCCCGTCGAGACGGCGGCAGATCTCTCCCACGGCATCGGTGTCGGCGAGCACCGCGCCGGCGTCGGGACGGACGGCCTGCGCGCGCTCGGTGAACAGGCGGTGTGCCTGCTCCGGGACGAGGGGTTCGACCGGGCGCACCGACTCGCCGGGGACGCCCAGGGGTTCGCGGCTGGTGGCGAGGATCGTGAGCTCCGGGCAGTGGGTGAGGAGGGTCTCGGCGAGGGCGGCGGCCGCGTCGACGACGTGCTCGCAGTTGTCGAGGATCAGGAGCCGGCTGCGCGGGGCGCAGTACTCGATCAGCTGGGCCGTGGGGTCGGCGGGTCCGGTCGCCAGGTCGTTGGCGAGCAGCACGGTCTCGCGCAGGCCGAGGGCGCTGACCACCGCGCCGGGCACCGCCTCCGGGTGGTCGAGCGGGGCCAGCTCGACCAGCCATGCCTGGGAGAGCCCCGCGGCGGCCTCCTCGGCGAGGCGGGTCTTGCCCGAGCCGCCCGGTCCGGTGAGCGTGACCAGGCGGGCCCTGTGCAAGTCGGAACGGATGGCCTTCAGTTCCGGTTCCCGGCCGACGAAGGAGGTCAGACGGGGGCGGAGGTTGCCGGTGCGCTCCGGGGGCTGGGCGGGCGGGGGCGCCGCGGCCGGCTTCGGCGGCCGGTGTCCTGGTCGCGGGCCCGGCTGGTCCAGCAGCGAGGCGTGCAGCGCCGTGAGTTCCGGGCCGGGATCGGTACCGAGGGCCTCGGCGAGGGTCCGGCGGGCGGACTCGTAGGCCGTGAGGGCGTCGGCCCCTCGCCCCGTGTCGCGCAGGGCGCGAATGAGGAGGGCGTGCAGCGGTTCGTCGTACGGGTGCGCCGTGGTCAGTTCCCGCAGTTCCGGTATGGCGTCCTGGGCGCGGCCGAGGTCGAGGGCCGCGGCGGCGCGGGCGCGGGTCGCCTCCAGGCGCAGGGCCTCGGGGCGGGTGGCGGCGGTGCGGTCGGGGAGGTCGGCGAGGGCGGGGCCGTGCCAGAGCGCGAGGGCACGGGTGAGGGTGCGGTGCGCGGTGGCGGGGTCGCCGTCGGTGAGGGCCTTGGTGCCGGTGTGGGCGAGCCGTTCGAAGACGTGCAGGTCCACGTCCTCCTCGGTCGCCTCCAGCCGGTAGCCGCCGGGGGCGGAGGCGATCGCCTGCCGGCCGAGGGTGCGGCGGAGCCGGCCGACCAGGGCTTGAAGTGCGGCGGGGGCGTCCTGGGGCGGGTCGTCCGCCCAGATCTCATCGATGAGGGTGTCGGGGGTGGAGGTGCGGCCGGCGCGGAGGGCGAGGACCGCGAGGAGCGTGCGGAGACGCCGGCCGCCGACCGGCAGGGGGATGCCCCGGTCGTCGATCGCCTGCGTCGGGCCGAGGATTCTGTACCGCACCCGGTCATTGTGGCGGTGCGGTGGGGGGAGGAGCACGAGAGATTCGCCGACGATGCCCGCGCGGCGTGCGGTGGCCCCGCTTCCGAGGCGCCCCGGACGGGCGGCCACGGGGACCCGCGGCCGCTGCGGGGGTCCAGGCCGGACGGGCGGCCGCGGCCGACCCGCGGGGGCAAAGACCGGGCGGGCCGGACGACTTACCGGCGGTGCCCGTACGGGGCGCGGTGACCGCGCTCCCGGGCGCGACCCGGACGGGCACCCGCAGCACACCCGCGGACCCCAGCCAGGGGCGAAGGGCGGGCGGGCCGGACGACTCACCGGCGGTGCCCGTACGGGGCGCGGTGACCGCGCTTCCGGGCGCGACCCGGACGGGCACCCGCGGGGAACCCGCGGCCGCACGGGGGCAAGCCCGGGCGGGCACCCGCAGCGGACACGCGAACCACGCGGGGGTGAAAGGCGGGCGGGCCGGATGCCTCGTCGGCGGTGCCCGCGCGGGGCGCCGTGGCCTCGCTCCCGCGGCATGACCCGGGCGGGCACCCGCAGCACACCCGCGGACCCCAGCCGGGGGCGAAGGGCGGGCGGGCCGGGCGACTCACCGGCGGTGCCCGTACGGGGCGCGGTGACCGCGCTTCCGGGCGCGACCCGGACGGGCACCCGCGGGGAACCCGCGGCCGCACGGGGGCAAGCCCGGGCGGGCACCCGCAGCAGACCCGCGGACCCCCGCCGGGGGGGGCAAAGACCGGGCGGGCCGGACGACTTACCGGCGGTGCCCGTGCGGGGCGCGGTGACCGCGCTTCCGGGCGCGACCCGGGCGGGCACCCGCAGCGGACCCTGCGGAGATGAAGCCCGCGGCAGAGCGGAACCCGGGGAGGTGAAGGCCGGGCGGAGCCGAACGGGTCACGCGCCCGGTGCCAGGGCTCCTCTTCGCGGCTGGATCCCGGAGGGCACCGCGCGGGCGCGGGCCGGGGTGCCGGTCCAGCAGGTGCCGCGGCGGGACAGGAGGCGGCGCAGCCAGAGTTCGAGGGAGACCAGGTCGGCGAGGCCGTCCAGGGGCAGGGCTTCGCCCGCCGCCGCAGCGCGCAGCGCCTTGCGGACGACGCGGGCCTCCACCAGGCCGGCGTCGGCCAGCAGCGGGGTGGAGAAGAGGTCCAGCAGCGGGTCGGCCTCGACGCGCAGGCCCACGCGCGCGGCGGCCGCGGACGAGGCGTGGGAGGGCGCGCCCCAGCCGGGCGGGAGGTCGGTGACCCCGGCGCCCTCCAGGACCGTGCGGAGGATGGCGGCCCGGGCGCCCGGCTGGACGCGCAGGGCCTCCGGCAGGGCACGGCAGGCGCGGACGACCTGGTTGTCGAGGAAGGGCGCGTGCAGGCGCTGGGAGCGGATCTCGGCGGCCTGTTCGAGGACGCGCAGATCGGCGGCGTACCGGGCGAGGGCGGCACGCGCGCGGTGCTCTCCGGGGCGGCGGTCGGGTCCGGATGCCGAGCGTTCCGCCGCGCTCTGCAGCAGAACCGATACTTCAGCCAGTGCCTCACCCGTCAGCCACCGGGCGGCCGGCCCGGGTCCGGCCCAGGTCAGCGCGGCGAGGGACGCGCCGACCGCCCCCTCGGGCTCGTCGAAGCGGCGCCGCATCAGCCGCTCCGCCAGCTCGTCCAGGCCGGCCCGGTAGGGGTGCGGGCGAGACGCCGGGCCGCGCCGTACACGCGCGCGGGGACCAGCACCGAACCGTCGGCCCGGGCGAGGGCGGCGACCGGCCGGACCAGATGGCGCCGTCTTCGGTCCATGAGGAGGTCGGCGAGGCGGGCGGGGTGCGCGTCCAGGACCTGGCGGGCGCCGTGGCCGGTGAAGTGGTCGGCGCTGCCGGCGGCGAGCCGGGCGCGGTGCCGGAACGCCGAGACCAGCGAAGGTCCGGGCTCGTCGGTGAGGGGACCGTCGAGTTCGGCGTACGGCAGGGTCTCCTCGCCGCCGGTGACCACGACGTGGTGCAGCCGGGGATTGGCGGCGAGCGTGCCGGCGCGTTCGACCTCGGCCTCACGGCCGGCCACGGCCAGGTCGTTGAAGGTGACGGCGACGAGCCGTTCGCCCGCGCCGGTACCGTGGCCGAGGAGTGTGCCCGGTCTGCCGGGCAGTCCGGCGGCCAGCAGCGCGAGGGTGCCGGAGGCCGGTCCGCCGGACAGGTCGGCGCCGATGCCGGGTACCGGCATGCCGCGCGCGGCCCGCCGCTCGGCGGGCCCCATGCCGGGCACCGGTCCGGGATCGAGGTCGGGCACGTGCCGTGGCGCCGAGAGCCGGGTGCGCACCGCCTCCACGAGGGCGTCCCGTACGGCGTCGACCGCGCGGTCGGGGTCGGCCGGGGGCGCGGCCACGGCGAGGAGGCGACCGGCTCGTACCCGGTGACCTCGCGCACTCCGGCGCGCAGCACCAGCGCGTGCCCCGGCGGGATGCGCCGCACGCCGTCGTACGGCGTGGTGTCGCGCAGCGCGGCCGGTACGTCCGGGGCGGCGAGCAGGGCGGCCAGGTGGCCGAAGTCGAGGTTGGCCTCGATGAGGTCGGCGAGGGGCAGCGCGGCGGTGGCGTAGGCCGTGCCGCCCGCCCAGGGGGTGTGGAACACCGGCCGCACGCCCGCGAGGTCGCCGCAGACGGTGATCCGGCGGCCCACCTGGACGACGGCCGTGTAGCTGCCGGACCAGGTCGTCAGATGGCGCAGTGCGCCCCCGCGCGCGGTGACCAGGGCGCGGCGCAGTTCCTCGTCGGTGGCGCCGCAGATGCCGAGGACGGCGATCCGGTTCTGTCCGTCGGCGTGCACCACGCGCACCTCGTCGGGGCGCCAGTCGCCGACGGCCCACAACGGGTCGGGGTCGCCCCACAGCAGTTGGGAGCCGACCGGGTGCAGGGTCTCGCCGTCGTGGCCGAGGGCGCCGGCGGTGCCGAGCCCGGAGGTGCCCGCGGCGGTGCTGCTCCACCCCACCAACCACCGCATCGACGCCTCCACAGGCTGTGGACCACCAGTGCACCGTACGAACCGGGTCCCCATGCTGCCATGAAGAACGCGCTGTGGAGGGGCGGTGGCGCCGCCTTCGATCGAGGGAAAATCCGCGGGAGACGGCGAGCGGCGCCGGGCGGGAGTCATGGTCACCGGGTGGGGAGTTGGCGGGCGCGGGCCCGGCCGGGGCGCGTGGCGACCTGATCATCGCGACTTGAATGCGCCCCCGGTACGCTCCCCCAAAACGCCCTTCACGCCCTCAAGTTGCATGGTGGGAGCCGGAATCAACCGTGACGGGCGGGATCGATTTTCGGCCAAATCACGAAAGCATCATCGGATTTGAGCACGCTCCGTACAGGCCTGCGGAGCGCGCGGCGGAGCGTGCACGCGCACAGTCCGGGAGGCGGGCATCGCCTCCCGGACCGGTCCGCCACCCGCGGGGATGTAGGTGGCGGTGTCCCCCAGCCCACTGGATCCAGTACAGCGGGCCGACCCACGCAGGACCCATGGAACCGCTCCCCGGATGGCCGGAGAAGAGCGCACGGGCGGGCGCACGGCCACACGCGCGGGGGCACGCGGCGACACACCGTGCACGGTGCGTACATGCCCGCGGCTCCGTACCGACCACAATCCCGCCATCCGGAACAAAGCCCCTTAACGCTTGGGATCCGGCGAACTACGCTGGGTTTACGAATGCCGCGTGGTTATGCCAGCACGGCAGCCGTCTGTGTCGAGGGGTGGCGCATGTCCAGGGAGCAACGCGGGCCGAACGAAAAGCTCGGCGCCGTTCTCGCCCTCGCGGGAATCAGCAACGCAGGACTCGCGCGACGCGTCAACGACCTTGGCGCTCAACGCGGGTTGACTCTTCGCTACGACAAGACCTCCGTGGCGCGCTGGGTGTCGAAGGGCATGGTGCCGCAGGGTGCCGCGCCCCACCTCATCGCGGCCGCCATCGGACAGAAG
The DNA here is from genome assembly GCF_025642175.1 of Streptomyces albidicamelliae. Classification (NCBI taxonomy): domain Bacteria; kingdom Bacillati; phylum Actinomycetota; class Actinomycetes; order Kitasatosporales; family Streptomycetaceae; genus Streptomyces; species Streptomyces albidicamelliae. The sequence continues at coordinate 4,078,022 of NZ_CP106795.1, forward strand.
CTGGGCCGCCCGGTGCCGCTCCACGAGATCGGCCTGGCGGACGCGGACCCCGCACCCGAGGTGGGCCTCGCCTTCCCCCGGGACGTGGCACAGGCGGTGAGATCGGCGACGGAGCTGTACCGGCTCGACTTCGCCGGGCGCCGCGCCGGCGCGGGCGGCATCTGGCAGTCGCTCGCCGGATCGTTCGCGGTGAGTGCGTACGCGACGCCCGCCTCACGATGGCTGATAACCCCCGCCGACAGCTCGGTCGCGCGGGACACGGACACCACCGAGGGCTCCGGCGCACCGATCAAAGTCGGCCACAGCGATGTGCAGAAGCTGCGGGAGGCCGCCGAGGACGCCAGGCGGTGGGACTCCAAGTACGGGGGCGGGGACTGGCGTTCGTCGATGGTGCCGGAGTGCCTGCGGGTGGAGGCGGCGCCGCTGCTGCTCGGCTCCTACTCCGACGAGGTCGGCCGCGCCCTGTTCGGCGCCTCCGCGGAACTCACCCGGCTCGCCGGGTGGATGGCCTTCGACACCGGGCAGCAGGAGGCCGCGCAGCGGTACTACATCCAGGCACTGCGGCTCGCGCGCGCGGCGGCCGACGTCCCGCTGGGGGGCTATGTGCTGGCCTCCATGTCGCTCCAGGCGACGTACCGGGGCTTCGGCGACGAGGGCGTCGACCTGGCGCAGGCCGCGCTGGAGCGGAACCGGGGACTGGCGACCGCGCGCACGATGAGCTTCTTCCGGCTGGTGGAGGCCCGGGCGCACGCGCGCGCGGGGGACGCGCAGGCCGCGGGCACGGCGCTGAAGGCCGCCGAGGGCTGGCTGGAGCGGTCCCGGGAGGGCGACAACGACCCCTCCTGGCTCGGCTTCTACGGCTACGACCGGTTCGCCGCGGACGCCGCCGAGTGCTACCGGGACCTGAAGGCACCCCGGCAGGTGCGCCGCTTCACCGAGCAGGCGCTGTCGAAGCCGACGGAGGAGTTCGTGCGGTCGCACGGGCTGCGCCTGGTGGTCTCGGCCGTCGCCGAGCTGGAGTCGGGGAACCTGGACGCCGCCTGCGAGCAGGGGGTGCGGGCCGTGGAGGTGGCCGGGCGGATCTCCTCGGCGCGGACCACGGAGTACGTGAAGGACCTCCTGCACCGGCTGGAGCCGTACGGGGACGAGCCACGGGTGGTGGAGCTGCGCGAGCGGGCCCGGCCGCTTCTGATGGCACCGGCGTAGCCGACGCCTGGGGCGTTTGAACGCGTTGTCAGTGGCGCAGTGCACTATCGAGGTGGGAGGTGGTGCAGGTGCGGCAGGGCGCGTACGACTGCGACGTGCTGGTGATCGGCGGGGGCATCGTCGGGCTGTCCACGGCGTACGCGATCACCCGGGCGGCGCCGGGTACGCGCGTGACCGTGCTGGAGAAGGAGCCGGGGCCGGCCCGCCACCAGACGGGGCGCAACAGCGGGGTCATCCACAGCGGGATCTACTACCGCCCGGGCTCGCTCAAGGCGCGGTACGCGGTGCGGGGCGCCGCCGAGATGGTGAAGTTCTGCGCCGAGTACGGCATCGCGCACGCCGTCACCGGCAAGCTGATCGTCGCCACCGAGCGCGAGGAGCTGCCGCGGCTGCACGCGCTCGTGCAGCGCGGCCGGGAGAACGGCATCCCGGTGCGCGAGCTGGGCCCCACCCAGATCGCGGAGTACGAACCGGAGGTGCGCGGCCTCGCCGCGATACACGTGGGCTCGACCGGCGTGTGCGACTACGTCGGGGTCGCGCGGCAGCTGGCCCACGCGTCCGGCGCGGAGATCCGGTACGGCGCGCGGGTCGTCCGGGTGGACCGGCGGCCGGAGCGGGGCGTGGCCGTGCTCACCGCGAGCGGGGAGATCGTCCGCGCGCGCGTGCTGGTGAACTGCGCGGGGCTGTACTGCGACGAGGTGGCGCGCCTGACCGGCGACGAACCCGGGGTGCGGATCGTGCCGTTCCGCGGGGAGTACTACGAGCTGGCGCGGCCGGAGCTGGTGCGCGGGCTGGTGTACCCGGTGCCGGACCCGGCGTTCCCGTTCCTCGGGGTGCACCTGACCCGGGGCATCGACGGAGGCGTGCACATCGGGCCGAACGCGGTCCCGGCCCTGGCCAGGGAGGGGTACGACTGGGGCGTCGTCCGGCCCCGGGAGCTGGCCGGCACCGTCGCCTGGCCGGGGTCCTGGTCGATCGCCCGGCAGCACTGGCGGTACGGCGCGGGGGAGCTGCGCCGCTCGCTGTCGAAGGAGGCGTTCCTGAAGGCGGTGCGCCGGCTGCTGCCCGCCGCGGAGGCCGGTGACCTGGTGCGGGCGCCCGCCGGGGTGCGCGCGCAGGCGGTGCTGCGGGACGGGACGCTGGTGGACGACTTCCTGATCCGCGAGGGGACGCGGGCCGTGCACGTGCTCAACGCGCCGTCCCCCGCGGCGACCGCCTCGCTCCCGATCGGCCGGGAGGTGGGGCGGCGGGTGCTGGACCTGCTCGGTTCGCTGTGAGCGGGCGCGCCCGCGGGGCCCCGTAAAATCTGTCTCACTGTGTCTGACTTCCTCAACGCTCCCGAAGCCCCCTCGCCGGCCGCGCACGCGCCCGGTGTGTCCGTTCGGCACACCCGGGCCAAGGGGGAACCGCGGTTCCCCGACGGGCCCAAGGCCGATCCGGCCGGGTCGCACTTCGAGCGGCGGATCCGCAGCTTCCAGCCGCGGCGCAGCCGGGTGACGTCCGGGCAGGCCGACGCGCTGCAGCGGCTGTGGCCCAAGTGGGGACTGGACATCGACGGGCAGCGGGTCGTCGACCCGGCCGAGCTGTTCGGGAACGCCAACCCCGTCGTGCTGGAGATCGGCTTCGGGATGGGCGAGGCCACCGCGCAGATGGCCGCCGCCGACCCGGACACCAACATCCTCGCCGTCGACGTGCACACCCCGGGGCAGGGGAACCTGCTCAACCTCGCCGACCACAACGGTCTCGCCAACGTCCGGGTGGGCAACGGCGACGCCATCATCCTGCTGCGGGAGATGCTCCGGCCCGACTCGCTGGACGGGCTGCGCGTCTACTTCCCGGACCCCTGGCCCAAGAAGCGGCACCACAAGCGGCGGCTCATCCAGCCCGAGTTCCTGACGCTCGCGGCGACCCGGCTCAGGCCCGGCGCCGTCGTGCACTGCGCGACCGACTGGGAGCCGTACGCCGAACAGATGCTCGAGGTGCTCAGTGCGCATCCCGACTTCGAGAACACGCAGGCAGAGGGCGGTTTCGCGCCACGTCCCGAGTTCCGGCCGCTGACCCGTTTCGAGGGGCAGGGACTGGACAAGGGACATGTCGTGAACGATCTGCTCTTCCGGCGCGTACCGCACCGGGATCGATAGTCGCCGTCGACGACAGCGCGGGGCGGGGCCGACGGCCCAGGCGGCCGGGGCGGCCCCCGGTCCGGTAATCCGCTCCAGCCTGTCGTTCCGTGACCGTTAGGGTCGATGCCGTGGCCACCAGTCCTCCGTACCCCACTCCTCCCGCGGGCCCCGTCTCCGGGGGGCTCCGCCACCCGCACTGGTGGCAGCGCGGATGGGTGCGGTACGGGGCGCTGATCACGCTGCTGGCGCTGTCCGGGCTGGTGATCCTCGCGCTCGTGCGGCGGCAGACCGGCACGGAGGGGTTCCTGGTGGGCCTCGGGCTGGCCGTGCTCCCGGTGCCCTGGCTGACGGCCGCCTTCCGGTGGCTGGACCGGGTGGAACCGGGTCCCTGGCGGAACCTGGTCTTCGCCTTCGCCTGGGGGGCGTGCGCGGCGGCGCTCATAGCCATCGTCGCCAACAGCTTCGCGACCAAGTGGATAGCGACCTCCACCGCGGATCCGGCTGGCGCCGACACGCTCGGGGCCACGGTGATAGCGCCGATCGTGGAGGAGTCCGCGAAGGCCGCCGCCGTGCTGCTGGTCTTCCTCTTCCGCAGACGGGACTTCACCGGGCTGGTGGACGGCGTGGTGATAGCCGGGATCACCGCCACCGGGTTCGCGTTCACCGAGAACATCCTCTACCTGGGTACGGCCTTCGGGGCGGACCAGCTGACCGGCGGCCGCGGTATCGCGTCCGTCACCGCCGCCACCTTCTTCGTGCGCATCGTGATGTCCCCGTTCGCGCACCCCCTGTTCACCGTGTTCACCGGCATCGGCTTCGGCATCGCCGCGCTGTCCGGGGAGCGCCAGCACCTGAGGCGGGTGCTGCTGCCGGTCTGCGGGCTGCTGCTCGCGATGAGCATGCACGCGTTCTGGAACGGGTCCTCCACCTTCGGCCCGCTCGGGTTCTTCGCCGTCTACGGCGGGTTCATGGTGCCCGCGTTCGCCCTGCTGACCTGGCTCGTGATCTGGACGCGGCAGCGGGAGCTGCGGACCGTGCGGGAGGAGCTGCCGGCGTACGTGCTGGCCGGGTGGCTGGGACCGGCCGAGCCGTACGCGCTGGGGTCGATGCGGGCGCGGCGGATGGCCCGCGACTACGCCCGGCACCACTTCGGGGGGCGGCCCGCGGCACGGACGGTGGCCCGCTACGAGGCGTACGCGACCTCGCTCGCGTTCCTGCGGCACCGCGGCCGGCAGGGACGGGCCCGGGCCGACTTCGTCGTGCGCGAGCGGGAGTTGCTGACGGAGCTGTGGCGGCGCCGGGAGCTGGCACGCCCCGCCCTGGAGTACGCGGCGCGGACGCTGGCGCCGGCCCGCCCGCCGTACGGCGCCCCGGCACCCCACTGGTACGCCGGGTACCCGGCGGGCCCCTACTCGGCGTACAACCCGTACCGCACCTGAGCGCGGGCCCGGCCGGCCCGGGCGCCCGCCGGCCGGGAGGCCGGTCCGGCGGGGCCGGCGGTGGGCGCGGTGTCAGGCCGACGCGTCCGTCAGTTTCTTCAGGTCGTCGTCCGTCAGGGTCAGGCCGGCCACGCCCAGGAGGTCCGGGAGCTGTTCGACCGTGCGGGCCGAGGCGATGGGGGCCGTGATCGTCGGCTGGGCGGCGAGCCAGGCCAGGGCGACCGTGGCGACCGGGGCCCCGTGGGCGGCGGCGATCTCGTCCAGGGCGGCCAGGACCCGCCCGCCGCGCTCGGACCGGGCGTACTTCGCGCCCGTGCCGGCGCGGGGACTGTCGACGGTCGTACCGGGGCGGTACTTGCCGGTGAGGAAGCCCGCCGCGAGGGAGTAGTAGGGCACCGCGGCCAGGCCCTCGCGGGCGGCCAGGTCCTGCAGCGGGCCCTCGTAGGTGTCGCGGGAGACCAGGTTGTAGTGCGGCTGGAGGGCGACGTAGCGGGCCAGGCCCTCGCGGTCGGAGAAGTCCAGGGAGGCCCGCAGCCGCTCGGGGCTGATGTTGGAGGCGGCGATGTGCCGGACCTTGCCCGCCCTCACCAGCTCGTCCAGCGCGCCGATGATCTCCTCGACCGGCACCTCGGGCTTGTCGAAGTGCGTGTAGTAGAGGTCGATGCGGTCGGTGCCGAGACGGCGCAGGGAGGCGTCGGCGGCGGCCTTGATGGTGGCCGCGGACAGGCCCTGGTACTCGGGGTGCTGGCTGACCTTGGTGGCGATGACGACGTCGTCGCGGTTGCCGCGGGCCTTGACCCACTTACCGATGATCGTCTCGGACTCGCCGCCGGAGTTGCCCTCCACCCAGGCGCTGTAGCTGTCGGCGGTGTCGACGAAGTTGCCGCCCGCGGCGGCGTAGGCGTCGAGCACGGCGAAGGAGGTCTGCTCGTCGGCGGTCCAGCCGAAGACGTTGCCGCCGAGGGAGAGGGGGAAGACCTCGAGGTCGGAGGAACCGAGTGTGCGCAGAGAAGTCATGGTCCAAGTCAACGCCGACGGCGAATGATCTCTTCCGCCGTCGGCGCCGGGTTCCCGCGAAAGGGTGTCAGGGGGTGAGGCCCTTGCCCCGCAGCCAGGCCATGGGGTCGATGCCCGTGGCGTCGCCGCCCGGGTGGACCTCCAGGTGGAGGTGCGGGCCGGTGACGTTGCCGGTCGCGCCGACCCGGCCGATGAGCTCGCCGGTGGAGACCTTCTGGCCGACGGAGACGCTGATCGAGGACTGGTGGCAGAACCACAGCTCGGTGCCGTCGTCCAGGGTCAGGACCGTGCGGTAGCCGTAGGAGCCGGCCCAGCCCGCCTGCGTGATCGTGCCGCTGTGGATGGCCTTGATGAGGGTGCCCGTGGGGGCCGCGAAGTCGAGGCCGGTGTGGTACCCGGAGGACCACATCGAGCCGGCCTGGCCGAACGTCGAGGTGATCGTGTACGAGGACGTCGGCAGGGTGTACTGCTTGGCCAGTTCGGCCAGCCGCTTCTCCTCGGCCGCCTTCTTGGCCTCGGCCTGCGCCTTGGCGGCCGCGGCCTCGGCCTTCTCCTTCGCGGCGGCGGCCTTGGCGGCGGCTTCCTTCTCCGCCTTCGCGGCCGCGTCGGCGGTCAGCTTCTCGGCGGTGGCGAGCCTGGCGGCGGTGGCCTTGCTCTCGGCCTGGCCCTTCTGCTGCTCGGCCTGGGCCATGATCCGGCTGCGCAGGGCCTCGCCCGCGTCGGTGTCCTGCTCGCTGCCGGCGGAGGTCACCCCGACGTCGCTGAGCCCGGTGGCCTCGGAGGTCTTGGCGGAACCGTCGTCGAAGAGGGAGCCGACGTTCGGCAGGTCCGGCAGGGAGATGGAGACCGGCGGCTTGCCGGTGTTGGCGCTGGCCATCCCGCCCGCGCCGACCGCAGCGATCACGCCGACGCCGAGGACGGTGGAGCTGCGGGCGAACCCGCCGCGCTGCTTGGCCACGCGGTGCCGCCCGCGGACCGGGGTGAGGGACTCCTCGGTGGGGTTCCACTCCTCCCAGGGGCCCTCCTCGGCACGGTAGGAGGCGTAACCGAAGGTCTCGCTCTCGGCTTGAGCCGGTATGAACGGGACTTCTGGGGCAGGCCGGTTGGACGCCACGCGGGCGCGCTCCTTTCCTTCCTCCGCCTACCGGGTTAGCTGACGGGTTCGGAGCAGGAAGGTCTCCTACGCGCGTATACCCGGCGTGGACTCAAGGGAGTTCACCCAGGCAGCCGCGTGATTCACCCCAGGGTGGTGGTTCCCCGGTTCCCTTACGGGATTCGGCGCGTGCGCACGGAGCCGTCGCGGGTGACGGCTGGGACGACCGCGCTGCGTTATCGAACGTTAATAGACCCGCGGGGCACTTTCCAAGCCGTTCGGCTTGATCATTAACCTTTTCCGCCGTGGACTTAAGCGCTGCCATCCTTGCAAACCGGGCGAGTTGGCCGCGATTCAGGAGTCACAGAAGTTTTGATGGTGACTCAGATGCCCTGCGCTCGGCGCTCGTCCGATCACTGTCGGTGAACGGTGCCCGGACCGGGCCCGGGAAACACTCAGGGCCGGAATCCATGAACTGGATCCCGGCCCTGAGCCTTCAGTAGCGGGGACAGGATTTGAACCTGCGACCTCTGGGTTATGAGCCCAGCGAGCTACCGAGCTGCTCCACCCCGCGTCGTTGTGTCTTCAGCATACGTCATGCACGGGACCATGAGCCAATCGGTTTCCCGGGGCCCCTTTCCGGCGTGCCGCGGGGCGGGGCCGGTCAGGCCGTCAGGTGGGCGTTCGGGGCCTTGGCGAGCGCCTCGAACTCCGGGAGCACGACGACCTCGGCCCCGCCGTCGCGCAGGACGCCCGTGCCGTCGGCCCCGGCCACGAAGGTGTCCGGCTCCCGCCAGGCGGTGACCACCCGGCGCGCCCCGGACCGCAGGATCAGCTCGGCACAGGGGGCGGGGCGGGAGGCGCGGCGGGCGCAGGGTTCCAGGCTGCTGTAGACGGTGGCGCCGGGCAGTGCCGGGTCGGCCGGGTCGATCCTGGCCAGGGCCGCCTCCTCCGCGTGGACCACGGGGTCGCCGCCCTCCCGGGAGTGACCGCGGGCGAGCTCGGTGCCGTCGGCGGCGACCACGACCGCGCCGACGCTGAACGCCGTCTCCGAGGGCGGGCACTGGGCGGCGAGCTCACAGGCGGTGCGCAGCCAGCGGCGGTCGGCGGCGGTGGGGACCGGGCCGGCGCCGGGGGCGGTGGGCTCGTACCGCATGAGGACGACGTCCTCGATCCGGCGGGTCTCGACCAGACGGAGCCGTCCGCCCTGGTACTCCCCGGGGCCGAACAGCCGCGGGGCCGCCGGGTCGCCGACCAGGAGCGGGGCGAGGACCAGCTGGAGTTCGTCGGCGAGGCCCTGCGTCAGGAGCTGGGTGTGCACCCGGCCGCCGCCCTCGACCATGAGGCGTTCGACCCCGCGCACGTCGTGCAGGTGCTCCAGCAGGGCCCGCCAGTCGAGGTCGGCGCCGAGCGCGACGACGTCCGCGGTGTCCCCGAGGAGGCGGGAGGCCACTTCGGCGCCCTTGTCGGTCGTGCAGACCAGCTTCTCGCCGCCGGTGTGCCAGAAGTGGGCCCCGGGGTCGAGGTCGCCGGTGGCGGTGACCGTCACCTTCAGGGGGTAGGCGGGCCGGCCGGACGCCACCCGGGCGGCGCGGCGCTCGGCGGAGTTGACCAGCAGCCGCGGGTTGTCGGCGCGAATGGTGCCGGCGCCGATCAGGATGGCGTCGACGGAGGCCCGCACCGCGTCGACCCGGTCGAAGTCGGCCGGGCTGGAGAGCAGCAGCCGATCGGGGCCGGTGTCGTCCAGGTAGCCGTCGAGGGAGACGGCGGCGGACAGCAGTACGTACGGCAGGGGCATCGGCGTACTCCCTCACGGTGACCCGGCGCACCTCACCGGATCTTGGTTCAACTTTGAAACAAACTTACACTGACAGCATGACGACCCGCTGGCTCACCCCCGAGGAGCAGCGCGCCTGGCGCGCCTACATGGCCGCCTCCCGCCTCCTGGAGGACGCGATCGACCGTCAGCTCCAGCAGGAGGGCGGCATGCCCCACCTGTTCTACTCGGTGCTGGCCAACCTCTCCGAGGCGCCCGAGCGGCGGCTGCGCATGACCGACCTCGCCGAGACGCTGAAGATCACCCGCAGCAGGCTGACGTACGTGGTGACGCGGCTGGAGCGGGACGGACTGGTGCGCCGGGAGGACTGCCCCTGGGACAAGCGCAGCAGTCTCGCGGTGCTGACCGACGCGGGGACGGCCGTGCTGGAGCGTACGGCACCGGGGCACGTCGACACGGTGCGCGCCACCCTCTTCGACCGGCTCACGCCGGAGCAGGTGGGGCAGCTGGAGGAGATCTGCACGGGGATCGCGCGCGGGCTCCAGGGGGCGGACGACGAGCGGCCGACCACCGAGGACGTGCCGTGGCGTCGGCGGTCCTCGCCCTGCTCGGGAGCCCAGCCGGAGCCGCCGGCGGGACGCGCCCCCGAAGGTCGTTGATTTAACTTTGAAGCATGCGATAGGGTCCCGGCCGAGCGTCTGCTTCAAATCTGAAACAGACGGGACGACACCGGAGGCCCGTATGCCCGACACCCCCGCCGCCACCCCGCGCGCCCGCGTCCGGGTGCCGCTGCGCTTCCCCGACGGCTACAGCACCGACGCGGAGCTCGTCACCTTCCACGGGCTCACCGACGGCCAGGAGCACGTCGCCGTCGTCCTCGGCGACCCCGGCCCGGTCCCGCTGGTGCGCCTGCACTCCGAGTGCCTGACCGGCGACGTCTTCGGTTCGTCCCGCTGCGACTGCGGCCCCCAGCTGCGCGAGGCCGTCGAGCGCATCGCCGAGCGCGGCGGCGTCCTGCTCTACCTCCGCCAGGAGGGACGCGGCATCGGCCTCTACAACAAGCTCGACGCCTACGCCCTCCAGGACCAGGGCCTCGACACCTACGAGGCGAACGCCGCCCTCGGCCTCCCGGAGGACGCCCGCGACTACACGGCCGCCGCGCAGATGCTCGCCGCCCTCGGCATCGGGGAACTGGACCTGCTGTCCAACAACCCCGACAAGGCCGGGCAGTTGCGCGCCCTCGGCGCCGTCGTCCGCGACCGGGTGCCGACGGGTGTCTTCACCACGGCCCACAACGTCCGCTACCTCCGCGCCAAGGTCCTGCAGACCCAGCACACGCTGCCCCTGGCCGAACTGCACGAGCGGAACGAGCGGAACGAGCGGAACGAGCTGAGCCCGGCGGGATGAGCCGGGCCGGACGGGCCCGAGAAGCCACGGACAACTGCAGGTGCAGTACTCTGCCCGCAGTGGTGTCAGCGCGTACTGCAGGGAGCCGTGACCCGTGGTGAGACGGAACGACCAGCGGCGCGCCGCGCTCGTGGACGCGGCGATCGAGGTACTGGCCCGGGACGGCGCCCGTGGGCTGACCTTCCGCGCCGTGGACGCCGCGGCCGCCGTGCCCGTCGGTACGGCGTCCAACTACTTCTCCAGCCGGGACGACCTGCTCACCCAGGCCGGCGCCCGCGTCTACGAGCGGCTCCAGCCCGACGAGGCGACCCTCGCCCGCCAGCGCGACGCCGGCCGCGACCGGGCGACGTACACGCGGCTGATGCGCGAACTCGTCGGCCGGGTCGCCTCCTTCCGCACCGGCTACCTCGCGCTACTGGAGCTCCGCCTGGAGGCCACCCGGCGCCCGGAACTGCGCGCGGTCCTCACCGAGCGCGTCCGCGCGGACCTCGACGCCAATGTCGCGTACCACGAGGCCTCCGGCCTGCCCGGCGACGCGACGGCCGTCAAACTGCTCTATCTCGCCCTGAACTGGCTGATCGTCGAGCAGCTCACCCTGCCCGACGTCCTCACCGAGGCGGAGCGGGAGGAACTGGTGGCGGCGGCGGTCGAGCGGATCGTCCGGAGTACGGCGCCCTGACGCGGCCTCGCCCGCGCCCGGAACACAACGCGGCGCCCGGACGGCCGAAGCCGAACCGGGCGCCGCGTCGCAGGCCAGAGGGCATGAAGCCCGCCTGCGGACCGTAGGCCCTGTGGGACTCGAACCCACAACCAATGGATTAAAAGTCCACTGCTCTGCCAATTGAGCTAAGGGCCCTGGCGATGTTGCTCGTCCGAGCATAGCCGGACGAGGCCGGGTCTCCGATCGGGTATCGGCGACCCGGCCGCGTCGGACGGGGACGGAGCGGCAGGTTGGTCACTTTTCGACCGGCTCCAGGGTGGGGGCCGGGGTCCGGTTGAGGAACCAGTGGCGTGCCGAGGCCAGCCACCAGGTGGCGGCGAAGCCGAGGACGACGAGGACGGCGACCGGGGCGTAGTTGAAGGTCTTCCCGGTGACCGGGGCGACCTGGGGGAGCATGAACAGGATCGTGATCGCGGCGACCCAGACCACCGAGACGACCCCGATCGGCTTCGACCAGCGGCCCAGGTGCCAGGGCCCGCGTTCGAAGGCGTCGCCCTTGCGCACCCGCAGGAAGGTCGGGATGACGTACGCGATGTAGAGGCCGATGACCGCGATCGAGGTCACCGCCGCGTAGGCCGTCGAGTTGATGAGGTAGGGCAGGCCCAGGGCGAGCGCGCCCAGCGCGGCCAGCCAGACCGCCGCCACGGGGGTGCGGGTGCGCGGGCTGACGGTGTGCCAGACGTGCGAGAAGGGCAGCGCGCCGTCCCGCGAGAAGGCGTAGATCATCCGGCTGTTGGCGGTGACGGAGGCCATGCCGCAGAAGAGCTGGGCGCCGATCACCACCAGCAGCAGGAGCTTGCCGGTGGTGGCGCCGAGGGCGTCGAGCAGGATCTGGGCGGGCGGTGCGCCGGTGGGCGAGGCGAGTTCGCGGTCGTAGGACTGGATCGCGAAGGTGAAACCCAGCAGCAGGACGAAGCCCGCGATCCAGGACGTCCAGATGGAACGGACGATGCCCTTGGGCCCCGCCGTGGAGGCGTCGTGGGTCTCCTCCGTCATGTGGGCCGAGGCGTCGTAGCCGGTGAAGGTGTACTGGGCCATCAGCAGGCCGAGCAGGACGACGTAGAGGCCACTGCCCCAGCCGGTCTCGTTGACGAAGTGCGTGAAGACGAACGACGCCGACCGGTGGTGGTCGGGCACGAACGCCAGCGCGCCGACGATGACGGCGACCCCGAGGACGTGCCACCACACGCTCACGCTGTTCAGGAAGGCGACGATGCGGACGCCGAAGGTGTTCAGCAGGCCGTGCAGCACCAGGATCGCCGCGAACAGCAGGACCGTGCGGCCGGGCGTCACCTCGAAGCCGAACTGGAGGTTCAGGTAGGCGCCGAGGAAGGAGGCCGCGCCGAAGTCGATGCCCGCGGTCACCGCGACCTGGCCCAGGACGTTGAACCAGCCGGTGAACCACGCCCAGGCCGCCGCCGAGCGCGGGGGCGCGAGGCGGTGCGCCCAGAAGTACAGGCCGGCCGAGGTCGGGTAGGCGGAGCAGATCTCGGCCATCGACATGCCCACGAGGAGGGTCATCAGACCGACCGCGACCCAGCCCCAGGTGATCACCGCGGGGCCGCCGGTGATCATGCCGAAGAGGTACAGGGTGAGGCAGCCGGACAGCACCGAGATGATGGTGAAGGAGACTGCGTAGTTCGAGAACGCCGACATCCGGCGGGCGAGGACCTGGGTGTAGCCGAGTTGGGCCAGTCGTTCCTCGTCCGACGGCCCGCTCGCGCTCGCGTCATCTGTCATGCCCCCAGCAATTCCCTCGCCGGGGGCGTGACATGCGCCACTGCTGGTACCGGTGTGACCCCAGGAGGCCCGTGCGGCCCCGCCGGCCGCCGGAGACCGGTGCCCGGACACGCGGAAGGGCCCGCACGACCGGAGTCGTACGGGCCCTTCCCTCAGGTCACTCGGCGTCAGCCGTTGCGCTTCCAGCGCGGCTTGTCGTCGCGGCGGCCGAAGGAGCCGGTGCCGCGGTGGTCGTCACGACGGCCGAAGGGGCGGTCGTGACCACCGGAGCGGAAGCCCGGGCGGTCGTCGCGGCGGTCGCGGTTGAACGGACGGTCGCTGCCCCGGTGCCCACCGCGCTCGTCCCGGCGGAAGCCGCCGCGGTCGTCACGGCGCTCGAAGGAACGGCCACCACGGTCACGGTCGAACGGACGGCGCTCCTCGCGGCGCTCGAAGCCACGGCCGCCACGGTCACCCCGGTCGCCCCGGTCGCCGCGGTCGTCACGACGCTCGAAGGAACGGCCACCGCGGTCGCCGCGGTCGTCACGACGCTCGAACCCACGGTCACGGTCGCGGTCGAACGGACGACGGTCGTCACGACGCTCGAAGGAACGGCCACCACGGTCACCGCGGTCGTCACGACGCTCGAAGGAACGGCCACCACGGTCGTCACGACGCTCGAAGGAACGGCCACCACGGTCACCGCGGTCGTCCCGGCGGTCGAAGCCACGCCGCTCCTTGCGCTCGTAGGGCGCCGAAGCCGGACGCTCCTCGCGCTGAGCCTCGCGCTCGGCCGCCTGCTCGACGGCGGCGGCCGCCTCGACCACGGCCTCCGCCGCGGCCGCCTGGGCCTCGGCCACCGCGGTCTCGGGGTCCTCGCCGCGCTCACGGGCGACCCGGGCGACCAGACGGTCGGCCTCCTCGCGCAGTTCGGTCGCACGGCGCTGGGCGCGCTCCAGCTGCTTGCTGAGCTGGGCGACGTCCCGCTCGGCCTGCTGGGCGGCGTTGCCGGCGGACTCGGCCTGGACCTCGGTCATAGAGCGGGCGCCGGTGATCTCGGCGACCTCCGGCTCGAAGGCGGCACCGCCCTGGATGATGTGGCGGCCCGCGTCGACGCCGGCGTCCTCCATGAGACGGAAGATCTGGCGACGCTGGTGCGGCAGCGAGAGGGAGACCACGGTGCCGGTGCGGCCGGCACGCGCGGTACGGCCCGCACGGTGCAGGTAGTCCTTGTGGTCACCGGCCGGGTCCACGTTCAGGACCAGGTCGATGCCGTCGACGTGGATACCGCGGGCGGCGACGTCGGTGGCGACCAGGACGTTGACGTAACCGTCCTTGAAGTCGGCCAGGGTGCGGGTACGGGCGCCCTGGGTCATGCCGCCGTGCAGCGCGTCGGCCTTCACGCCGGACTCGCGCAGCTGCTCGGCGACGCGGTCGGCGCCCAGCTGGGTGCGGACGAAGATGATCGTGCGGCCCTTGCGGGAGGCGATCGCGGCCGTGACCGGCGCCTTGTCCTTGGGCTTCACGATGAGGATGTGGTGCGACATGGTCGTCACCGCGCCCTGGGCCGCGTCCACCTCGTGGGAGACGGGGTTGTTCAGGTAGCGGTCGACGAGGGTCTGGATCTCGTTCTCCATGGTCGCGGAGAACAGCATCCGCTGGCCGCCGGCCGGGACCTGGTCGAGCAGCTCGGTGACCTCGGGCAGGAAGCCCAGGTCGGACATCTGGTCGGCCTCGTCGAGGACGGTGATCTGGACGTCCTCCAGGGAGCAGGCGCCGCGGTTGATGATGTCGCGCAGGCGGCCCGGGGTGGCGACGAGGATGTCGACGCCGCGCTCCAGGGCGTAGATCTGGTTGCCCATGGACGTACCGCCGCAGACGACCTTCATCTTCAGGCCGAGGACGTCGCCGTAGGGCTGCAGGGCGTCGGCGACCTGCATGGCCAGCTCACGGGTGGGGGTGAGGATGACGGCACGCGGCCGCTTCTTCTCGGTGCGGCCGCCGGCCAGGATGGCCAGGGTCGGCAGACCGAAGGAGAGGGTCTTGCCGGAGCCGGTGCGGCCCCGGCCGAGGATGTCCTTGCCGGTCAGGGCGTCCGGGATGGTCGCGGCCTGGATCGGGAAGGGGGTGGTGACGCCGTTCTGCGCGAGCTTGCGCACCACGCCCTCGGGGAGGCCGAGGTCGGCGAAGGTGGTCTGGGGGGTGGTGTCAGGGGCCTCGGGGGCCTCGGTGACCTCGGACGTCACGTCAACGAGCTCGTTCTCGTTCTCGGACACGACGAACTGATCAGTACTGGACACGGACATGCGAATGCGAAACCTTCCGGAGTCTCTTCGGCACGCGCCCGTCAACTCCGTGATTCGCTCACGACCGCCTCAATGCGGTCCGCCACGGCAAGGGAGAGTACGCGCCACACGGCGCGCTCTGTGGTGGCGCCGGGCAAATGGGATCAAACGATCTACCACCATACGCACCCCCCACCCCCGAAGGCAAACCGATCGCAGGAGACGCCCGCCACACCGCCTCCTCACCCGTCGGCCGCACGGGACCCTCACGCGGCGGCGCCCGCCGCGGGCGCCGGCTCCCGCTGGACCAGCTGCGGCCCCGTCTCCTCGTGCGCCGAGGAGGACGGCTCGGGCCGACGGCGGCTCCGAGGCGGGCGGCGGCGGGGTGGAGGCGGGCGGCGGCTCGGGCGGGGCGGAGGTGGGCGGGGGCGTCGGCTCCGCGCCGGTGGGCGCGGGGTCGCCGGGCTTGACCGTCTTCCCCGGCTTCGCGGGCGCGGTGGTCGTACCGGCCGTCCCGGACGGCGTGGCCGAGGCCGACGCCGACTTCCCGTGCTTCGCCTTGCCGCCGTGCCCGTGCTTGCCGTCACCCGCCCCGCCGCCGTACCCGAACCCGCCGGGGCCGCCGCCCGGACCGCCGTTCGGGGCTCCGCCCCCGTGCTGCCCGGCGGAGTGGGAGGGCCGGGCGGGCCCCGCGTCGTCGCCCACGCTGACACAGCCGGCGGCGGCGGCGACGGTCAGCACCGCGGCGGCCAGACGGGCGGGTACGGACAAGGGGCGCACGGCGGCCACCTCCGGGGGCGGGAAAAGGAGTCAACCTCCCCAACTCCCGCCGCCCGCAAGAGGACACGCGCCGCGTTCGAATCGGCGCTCAGCCGTGGCTCACCCGTAGCCCAGCGCGTGCAGCCGCGCGTCGTCGATGCCGAAGTGATGGGCGATCTCGTGGACCACGGTCACCTCGGTCTCCGCGACGACGTCCTCGCGGGACGCGCACATCCTGAGCGTCGGACCCCGGTAGACGGTGATCCGGTCGGGCAGCACGCCCGCGTACCACTCGCCCCGGTCGGTCAGCGGGGTCCCCTCGTACAGCCCGAGCAGCTCGGGGTCGTCGGCGGGCGGCTCGTCCTCGACGAACACCGCCACGTTGTCCATGAGCCGCGTCAGCTCCGGCGGGATCCGGTCCAGCGCCTCGGCGACCAGTTCCTCGAACTCCTCGCGCGTCATCTCCAGCACACGGTCATTGTCCGGTACGGAAGGCTGGATCGCGGGGCCCGCGCACGCGCGCGGGAAGTCGCCGGCGCCTGCCGGGGTGCCGCATACCGCCGTGGGGACATGGGCATACGGGTCCAATGGCCCGCGTCCCCGTCGCAGCCCTGGACCGCATGCTGAACCGCACCCCGAACCGCAACCGCCGCCGCGGCGGTAAACCGCCCGCCCTCGAACTCGCCGTCCGCCCCCGGCCCTGGCTCAGTGCCCTCGGCCTGACGACGGTGGTGCTGATCGGCGCCTGGCTGGGCCTGCTGATCGTCGGCAACGTCCGGGCCCCGGTCGGCCCGATGAACACCACGATGGCGCTGCGCCCGTCCCTCACCGGCGGCACGAAGATCAACATCTCCCCGCTGGGCGCGCTGACGCTCGACAGCCATGTGGCCCCCGTCCGCCTGGACGTGAACGTCGACCAGCTGGACCCGCTGCGCTCGCAGGCCCTGGTGGACCATCCCGAGCGGCTGTCCGGCCTCCAGGACGAGGTCACCGACGACGTCGAGCACGGCACGCTCGACCTGGCCGTGCGCTCGTGCGTCGCCGTCGTCACCGGCGCGACCGCCCTCGGCCTCGCCGTCTACCGCCGTCCGCGCCGCGCCCTCGCGGCGGGCGGGCTGGCCCTGGCGCTGCTGGCCGCCTCGGGCGCGTCGGCGTACGCCACCTGGAACCCGAAGTCGGTCCTGGAGCCGAAGTTCTCCGGACTGCTGAGCTCGGCCCCGTCCGTGGTCGGCAACGCACGCAGCATCGTCACGGAATTCGACGTCTACCAGAAGGAGTTGGCCCGCCTGGTGACGAACGTGACCAAGCTCTACGACGTCACGTCCACGCTCCCGGCCTACCAGCCCGACCCCTCCACGATCCGGGTCCTGCACGTGTCGGACATCCATCTGAACCCGGCGAGCTGGAAGATCATCGCCTCGCTGGTGAAGCAGTACCGGGTGAACGTGATCGTCGACTCCGGCGACACCATGGACCACGGCGCGGCGGCGGAGAACGGCTTCCTCGACCCGATCGGCGACCTGGGGGCGCCGTACGTCTGGGTGCGGGGCAACCACGACTCGCGCACCACCCAGCGCTACCTGGAGCGCATCAAGAACGTGCACGTCCTGGACGACGGCCGGGCGGAGACCGTCGGCGGGCTGCGCTTCGCGGGCATGGGCGATCCGCAGTTCACCCCCGACCGCTCGGCCGTGCCCGGCGGGGACAAGGCGGAGGAGCTGGCGGGCGACCGGCTGGCCAGCGCCCTGCGGGACCAGCGCGCGGCCGGCACCCCGGCGGACGTGGCGATCGCCCACGAGCCGGCCGCGGCCCGCGAGACCGACGGCGAGGTGCCGCTGGTGCTCTGCGGGCACCTGCACCACCAGGGCACCGAGATGCTGAAGTACGGCACCCGGCTGCGCATGGAGGGCTCGACCGGCGGCAGCGGACTGCGCGCGGTCGAGCGGCAGTACCCCGCGCCCATCGAGGCCTCGATCCTCTACTTCGACCGCGACAGCAAGCGCCTGCAGGCCTGGGACGCGATCAAGCTGGGCGGTCTGGGGCTGACGACGGCCGAGGTCAGCCGCCACCTCGCGGACGAGAACGGGATCGGGGCGTCCCAGGGCCCCACACCGTCCGGGACCCTGTCCGGCACGCCCTCGGGCACGCGCTCGGGCACGCCCTCCGGTCCGGCGTCCCGTCGGGCCCCGTAAACCGTTTTGGCGATCCTCCCCGCCATCCCATATGCTTCTCACGTCCCCGACGCGCTGAGAAGCGCCCAGGCGGGCCGATAGCCCTCATCGTCTAGCGGCCTAGGACGCCGCCCTTTCAAGGCGGTAGCACGGGTTCGAATCCCGTTGGGGGCACGCAAGATCGTGTGCGACACTGTTGCACACACGCTTGGTCCTGTGGAGCAGTTTGGAGTGCTCGCCACCCTGTCAAGGTGGAGGCCGCGGGTTCA
The DNA here is from genome assembly GCF_025642175.1 of Streptomyces albidicamelliae. NCBI lineage: Bacteria > Bacillati > Actinomycetota > Actinomycetes > Kitasatosporales > Streptomycetaceae > Streptomyces > Streptomyces albidicamelliae. The sequence continues at coordinate 4,096,008 of NZ_CP106795.1, forward strand.
AATCCCGTCAGGACCGCTGAGGTTTCACGTGAAACCTCGTGGCTGGGTAGCTCAGTTGGTACGAGCGTCCGCCTGAAAAGCGGAAGGTCGCCGGTTCGACCCCGGCCCCAGCCACCGCAGCGAAACCCCCTTCCGGGTTACCGGAAGGGGTTTCGTCGTCTCCGGGACAGCGCTACGTTCAGGCTGATCGGACCGGTGGGTCCGCGGGCGGCTGCCGGGGGGAAGAGATGAGCCGGGACGACGAGGCAAGAGCCATTCGGGAGACCGAACTGGAGAAGGACCGGGCGCGCTACGGGCTGCTCGCGATCCTCGTCAGCAATCTCGCGATCGCCGGGGTCGCGATCTTCGGCGTATGGCGGCTGGACGGCGACAAGGCCGTGATCGTCGGTGTGCTGACCGCCGCGTTCACCGCGGTCAGCAGCATGACCACGGCCTATCTGGGGATCAAGGCGATCTCCAACACCGCGAAGTCGATCGCCCTCGGTGACGCGGCGGCCCGCCGGCACGCGGAAGCCGTCCCGGCGGCACCACCCGCCCCGCGCGCCCCCTAAGCACCGCGCACCCCTAGGCCGCGTGCGCGGGGCCGCTCGGCCGGCCACCCGGATGCCGGTGCCGCCAGATCAGGAAGACCGCGCAGGAGACGACCGCCCAGCCGGCCAGCACCAGGAACGGGAAGGCGTGCTGGTGCCCGCGGAAGTACACCGCCGTGTGCTGGGCGTTCACCGACGCGCCGGGCGGCAGCCAGCGTCCGACGAGGCCGAGCGGGGACGGCAGCAGCGGCCAGGAGACCGCACCACCGGACGACGGGTTGCCCAGCAGCACCATCAGGCCCCAGGTCGGCAGCATGGCCCAGCGCCCGACGAGGGTGTTGAACATCGTGAACACCATGCCGGACGCGAACATCGTCAGGCTGAGGATCGCCCACGACTCCACGAACGGCAGGTCGAGCGCCCCCAGCAGCCAGTCCACCACGGCGGCGATCACGAACCCGCCGAGCACGGCGTAGGCGGCGGTGAACCCGATGCGTTCGACGGGGTTCAGCGCCCGTGCGTGCACGCTGAGCTGGATCGCGCCGACGAAGCCGATGATGACGGCCGCGAGGGAGATGTAGAAGATCGCCAGCCCTCTGGGATCGCCCTTCTGCAACGGCTTGAGATCGTGCACCACCACGGGCGTGCCGGTGGCCGTGCCCACCTTCAGTGCCGCCTCGCCGAGCACCTGGGCGACCGACGCCCCGGACGCCGAGGACACGTCCAGGGTGATCGCCCGGCCGACGGGCGCCTCGAACACCGCGAACACCTCCTGCTCGTCCACCGCGCGCACCGCGTCCGTCCTGTCGCCGTACTCGCGCAGCTCGAGGGAGGTGTCCAGGGCCCGCTCCATGCCCTCGACGAACCGCCGGGCCGCCGGATCGCCGTAGGGGCCGATCACCGCCGTGGGAATCCTGTGCGGGGTCGGATTGGCCATGGCGTACGTGTAGGAACCGGCGAAGAGGCCGGCCGCGGCGGCGATGAGCAGCAGCAGGACCGTCGCCGGGAGGAAGGGGGACGTGCGGAACCGGGCGAAGCGCTCCGCGCCGGTGGGCGGCCGACCGTGCTCTCCATGCGGCGAATCGGGCATACCGGATACTTTCCCATCGTTGTGCGGTGCTCGCCGGGTGCGGGCCGCCCCCGTCCGGCCGGCCCGTTCACCGCTCTCCCCCGCCGGTGGCGGCACCCACGGTCAAATCGTTCGCCTCTCTTTTGGCCGAGGTGAGATCCTGGACCGCGTATGTCTACGCATCCCGCCCCCGCCCTCGGCCCCCTCGCCCCCCGTCTGACCGAGCTCTCGCTGCGCGACGCGCACCGGCTCGGGCGGCGGCTCGAGGGCGCGCGCAAGATCCGTAAGCCGGAGGCCCGCGCCACCGTCATCGCCGAGATCGAAGGCGAGATCGGCAAGGCCGAGGCCCGGATGGCCGAGCGCCGCTCGCGCGTGCCCGCGGTCACGTATCCGGAACAGCTGCCCGTCAGCCAGAAGAAGGACGAGATCGCGGCCGCCATCCGCGATCACCAGGTCGTCATCGTCGCCGGTGAGACCGGGTCCGGTAAGACCACGCAGATCCCGAAGATCTGCGTGGAGCTCGGCCGTGGCGTCCGCGGCATGATCGGCCACACCCAGCCGCGCCGGATCGCCGCCCGTACCGTCGCCGAGCGGGTCGCGGACGAGCTGCGGACCCCGCTCGGCGAGGCCGTCGGCTGGAAGGTCCGCTTCACCGACCAGGTGAACCCGGACGCCACCTTCATCAAACTGATGACGGACGGCATCCTGCTCGCCGAGATCCAGACCGACCGCGAGCTGCGCGCCTACGACACGATCATCATCGACGAGGCCCACGAGCGGTCCCTCAACATCGACTTCCTGCTGGGCTACCTCGCCCAGCTGCTCCCGAAGCGGCCGGACCTCAAGGTCGTCATCACCTCGGCGACCATCGACCCCGAGCGTTTCTCGCGGCACTTCGGCGACGCCCCGATCATCGAGGTCAGCGGCCGCACCTACCCGGTGGAGGTGCGCTACCGGCCGCTGCTCGAAGAGGACTCGGACGACTCCGACCGGGACCAGATCACCGCCATCACCGACGCCGTCGAGGAACTGATGGGGGAGGGCCGGGGGGACATCCTCGTCTTCCTCTCGGGCGAGCGGGAGATCCGGGACACGGCGGACGCCCTGGAGAAGAAGAAGTACCGGTTCACCGAGGTACTCCCCCTGTACGCCCGGCTGTCCCACGCCGAGCAGCACCGGGTGTTCCAGCCGCACACCGGACGCAGGATCGTTCTGGCGACCAACGTCGCCGAGACCTCCCTCACCGTCCCCGGGATCAAGTACGTCATCGACCCCGGTTTCGCCCGTATCAGCCGCTACAGCCACCGCACCAAGGTCCAGCGGCTGCCCATCGAGCCGGTGTCGCAGGCCAGCGCCAACCAGCGCAAGGGCCGTTGCGGCCGCACCAGCGACGGCATCTGCATCCGCCTGTACTCCGAGGACGACTTCGTCGCCCGCCCGGAGTTCACGGACGCCGAGATCCTCCGTACGAACCTGGCCTCCGTCATCCTCCAGATGACCGCCGCGGGCCTCGGCGACATCGAGAAGTTCCCCTTCATCGACCCGCCGGACCACCGCAACATCCGCGACGGCGTGCAGCTGCTGCAGGAGCTCGGCGCGCTGGACCCGGCCCAGAAGGACGTCCGCAAGCGGCTCACCGACACCGGCCGCAAGCTGGCCCAGCTGCCCGTCGACCCGCGGCTCGCCCGCATGGTGCTGGAGGCGGACAAGAACGGCTGTGTCCGCGAGGTCATGGTCATCGCGGCCGCGCTGTCCATCCAGGACCCGCGCGAACGCCCGGCCGACAAGCAGGCGCAGGCCGACCAGCAGCACGCCCGCTTCAAGGACGAGACGAGCGACTTCCTCGCCTACCTGAACCTGTGGCGGTACGTCCGCGAGCAGCAGAAGGAGCGGGGCTCCAGCTCCTTCCGCCGGATGTGCAAGCAGGAGTACCTGAACTTCCTGCGCATCCGCGAGTGGCAGGACATCTACACCCAGCTGCGCACGGTCGCCAAGCAGATGGGCATGCACCTGGAGGAGCACCCGGCGGGTGCCGAGGCCCCCGCCGACCGCGTCCACGTCTCCCTCCTCGCCGGCCTCCTGTCCCACATCGGGATGAAGGACGTGAAGGACGGCAACAAGAACGAGTACTTGGGCGCCCGCAGCGCCAAGTTCGCCCTCTTCCCGGGCTCGGCGCTCTTCAGGAAGCAGCCGAAGTTCGTGATGTCGGCCGAGCTGGTCGAGACGAGCCGGCTGTGGGCACGGGTCAACGCGAAGATCGAGCCCGAGTGGGTCGAACCGCTCGCCGGCCACCTCCTGAAGCGGACGTACAGCGAACCGCACTGGGAGAAGGACCAGGCGGCCGTGATGGCGTACGAGAAGGTGACGCTGTACGGCGTCCCGATCGTCGCCCAGCGGAAGGTGAACTACGGCCGGATCGACGCCGAGGTCAGCCGCGAACTGTTCATCCGCAACGCCCTGGTCGAGGGCGACTGGCGCACGCACCACAAGTTCTTCGCCGACAACCGCAGGCTCCTCAGCGAGGTCGAGGAACTCGAGCACCGGGCGCGGCGCCGGGACATCGTGGTCGACGACGACACGCTCTTCGACTTCTACGACCAGCGGGTGCCCGAGCACGTGGTGTCCGGGGCCCACTTCGACTCGTGGTGGAAGCACAAGCGGCACGAGCAGCCCGACTTCCTGGACTTCGAGCGGGAGATGCTCATCCGGGAGTCGGCGGAGGCCGTCACCAAGGCCGACTATCCGGACTCCTGGCGGCAGGGGCAGCTCAAGTTCCGGGTGACGTACCAGTTCGAGCCGGGCGCGGACGCCGACGGTGTCACCGTGCACATCCCGCTCCAGGTCCTCAACCAGGTCACGGACGAGGGCTTCGACTGGCAGATCCCGGGCCTGCGCGAGGAGGTGGTCACGGAGCTGATCCGCTCCCTGCCCAAGCCCGTGCGCCGCAACTACGTGCCCGCGCCGAACTACGCGAAGGCGTTCCTGGAGCGGGCGGTGCCCCTGCAGGAGCCGCTGACCGTGACGATGGCCCGCGAGCTCAAGCGGATGGTCGGCGTGCCCTTCGAGGCGGAGGACTTCGACTGGGCGCGGGTCCCCGACCACCTGCGGATCACCTTCAGGATCGTCGACGAGCGGCGCCGCAAACTGGCCGAGGACAAGGACCTGGAGGCACTGAAGCTCTCGCTGAAGCCGAAGGCCCGCAAGGCCCTCTCCCAGGCCGCGGCCGCGACCGCGTCCCGGGAGGGCGGCGAGTCGCTGGAGCGCACGGGCCTGACCGACTGGACGATCGGCACGCTCAGCCGGGTCTTCGAGACCCGCAGGGCCGGCCAGCCCGTCAAGGCGTACCCGGCACTGGTGGACGACGGCGACACGGTCTCCGTCCGGCTCTTCGACACCGAGGCCGAGCAGGCGGAGGCCATGTGGAAGGGCACCCGCCGGCTGGTCCTGCGCAACATCCCGGTGAACCCGGCGAAGTTCGCCTCGGACAAGCTGACCAACCAGCAGAAGCTCGGTCTGTCGGCCAACCCGCACGGGTCCGTCCAGGCGCTGTTCGACGACTGCGCGATGGCCGCGGCGGACAAGCTGATCGGCGACTTCGGCGGACCGGCGTGGGACGAGGAGTCGTACCGGAAGCTGTTCGACAAGGTGCGCGCCGAGATCGTGGACACGACGGTCCGCGCGGTCGGCCAGGTGCAGCAGGTCCTCGCCGCCTGGCAGGCCTGTGAGCGGCGCCTGAAGGCCGTCGGCAGCCCGGCGCTGCTCGCGAACCTCACGGACGTGCGCAAGCAGCTGGACGCCCTCGTGAAGCCCGGTTTCGTGACCTGGGCGGGGATACGGCGGCTGCCGGATCTCCTGCGCTACCTGGTGGCCGCAGACCGGCGCCTCCAGCAGATGCCGACCGGCGTCCAGCGGGACACGACCCGTATGGAGAAGGTCCGCGAGATGCAGGACGAGTACGCCTGGCTGCTGGAGCAGCTGCCCAAGGGCCGGCCGGTGCCGCGGCAGGTCCTGGACATCCGCTGGATGATCGAGGAGCTGCGGGTCAGCTACTTCGCCCACGCCCTGGGCACGGCGTACCCCGTCTCCGACAAGCGGATCGTGAAGGCGATCGACGCGGCCGTACCGTAGCCGAGCGCTCACAGGGGGTGAGTTCGACCAGGCGGGCCCACCTCCTGTACAGTCTGTTTCGCAGCGCAGGACGGCAAGTCAAGCGCAGCGAAACCTGGTCCTGTGGAGCAGTTTGGAGTGCTCGCCACCCTGTCAAGGTGGAGGCCGCGGGTTCAAATCCCGTCAGGACCGCAAGAAGAGGGCCCTCATCCGTCAGTCGGATGGGGGCCCTCTCGCATGCCGTCCGTCAACCGGCGCAGGCGCTCGCGGCCTTGACGGCGTCACATTCGCTCGGTACCCAGGGAGCAGGGCCCGTTCTTCCTGTGCGGCCCCTGGAGGTGGCGTATGGCGGCATCGGCCAGGCACGAGACAGGGGCGCTTCTGAGGGCGCATCTGTCGGCCGCCTCGTCCTACCGGCACTTCACCCGTCACTGCGCCATCTGTCATCGCCTACTGCGCCTGGCGATGGACGCCGGCCCCTGCCCCCAGGACGTGGACGACGAGCCGGCGGAGGACGAGAGCCCCCGCAGCGCCTGAGGTCCGCCTCCTCTAACCCACCCGCGCCACGGGCGACAAGCGGACCCGCGTGTGACGGGAGTCACCGCATGAGTTTTTGAAAGGGCGGTACTTACCCCCTTCATACAACTGGTCAATTTAATATGTGCAATTGCACCGGCCCCAGGAGTCCCGCACAGCGCTTCCGACACCCCTCCCCAGACTCCGACAAGGCCGCTCACCGAGTGCCCGGACGGCCCGCGAACAGCGCACAAAAAAGATCGCGCTGGACCCGGCGGAGTCCAGCGCGATCTACGACGCACCCTGTGTCGCTGCCTACAACGTTCTGTTCGGCTTGGGCGTGGGTCCTGTTGGGGCAGGTCCCGCGTCGCTCGGAGCTAGGGTTCGGACGCCACGACCAGTTGGGGGACCAGCCGTTTTGCCCGGTTATTCAGTTGTTCAGGCCTCGCTGCGCTGCTGCGGGATACCCGCGAGCAGTGCGCGGACCTCGGCCTCGCGGTAGCGGCGGTGCCCGCCGAGCGTACGGATGGAAGTGAGCTTGCCGGCCTTCGCCCACCGCGTGACCGTCTTGGGGTCGACACGGAACATGGTGGCGACCTCAGCCGGGGTCAGCAGCGGCTCGGCATCAGGGGTGCGAGCGGTCATGAGCGGCCTCCTCGGGAGAACCGAACCTTCTCGGTTCTTTCCTCTAAATTCTGCACCTTGACCCGCGTTGCCCGAAATGGCGGACGCGAGTCGAGTCGGTTATAGGACGAACGGCTTGTCCTCGGCACTACAACTACACCATCTGTCCAGCCGCGTCGGCCAAACCGATGGAATTGCCCTCCCAGGTGTTCATCAGCGACGGAAGCCGATGGACCATGCCATAGCGGACAGTCACGCCACTGTGACGATCAGTCACAGGGCGATCAGGAGTCACAAGACCCCCCAAAGCGTGCAATGCTGAGAATCCGCCCATGATGGAGCATAGTTGGACGGACAGAGCCCTCCCCGGACTCCTTGTCCTATTTTGGCATGAGGGGCGGCAAGAGACGCAAGGGCCGCGTAAGTGCCGTCCATCACCCTTGGGGCAAAAGTCCAGATCGGGACCAACATCCCGTCAGATGGTCATGTGTCGTAGACCGTACGTCGTTCGACGGCGTTCGAGCCGTGACGTACGTCACTCAGTTCGCGGAACGCCGGTCCCGTACCGTCCGCCACCGCTCCACGAGCCGCCCGTAGGCCGCTCCGGCCGCCACCCCGTCGCCCCGCCGCAGCGCCTCGACGCCGTCGGCCACGTCCGCCGCCGAGTGGTCGTCCTCCAGCTCGCCCGCCGGGAGCACGTGCACCAGCCCGCCGTAGTCCAGCTCCACCAGCGAGCGCGGGTGGAACTCCTCCAGCCAGCGGCCGACGTCCAGCAGCCCGTCGATCAGCGGGCCTTCCTCGACGGTCTCCTTCAGTGTGCGCAGGGCCCGCGCCACCCGGCGGCGGGCCTGCACCATGGGCGTGCGGTAGCGCAGCATCGGGGGCACCTCGGCGGTCCCCTTGTCGTACCGCCGCTCCTCGTCCCCGACCAGGACGAACCAGTTCAGCGGGATCTGCCAGGTCGCCGTGCGGATCCACGGGCGGGCGTCGGGGTTGCGGGCGAGCCAGCGCTCGTAGTCCTGGGCGGCCTGCCGGCGCACCACGGGCGGCAGCACCGCGTCCAGCACCGGCGGCGGCAGCTCCTCGCCGAGCTCGTCCAGGGCCAGCCAGCCGCGCAGCCGGGTCCGCCAGGGGCACACACAGGTCACCCCGTCGACCTCCGCCACGAAGGCGTCGGCGCTCTCGTGCACCGGTACCGCGATCGGCGGGGTGGGCAGCAAGTCCGCGAGGGAGCGCCGCAGTTCGTCCTGGTAGGACGGGCGGTCGGCGCGGCGGGCGTAGCGCTCCCAGTGGCCGCGTTCCGGCTCCGGGAAGGCGCCCAGCGGCTCGTACACGCGCAGGTACGCGGCGTAGGGGACGACCACGGAGGACACCTTGGGCACGCCTGCTCCCTCCCCATCGGACCCGGCTCGAAACCCAGGCGAATCGTGCCACGGCCATGCGTGCGCACACCGTACGGAAGAGTGATCCTGAACACTGCGCGGATGGTGGTCGTGCCGAGGCTCTACTCTCATGCCAGCACCCCGCCACCCGCACGGGGGCTACGCCCCACCCGCCGCTACTTACACAGGAGTCACCACAGTGACCGACGTAACCGGCGCACCTGCTGATGTCCTGCACACCCTGTTCCACTCGGACCAGGGAGGCCACGAGCAGGTAGTGCTCTGCCAGGACCGTGCGTCCGGCCTCAGAGCCGTGATCGCCATCCACTCCACCGCCCTGGGCCCGGCCCTCGGCGGCACCCGCTTCTACCCGTACGCGACCGAGGCGGAGGCCGTCGCCGACGCCCTCAACCTGGCGCGCGGGATGTCGTACAAGAACGCCATGGCCGGTCTCGACCACGGCGGCGGCAAGGCCGTGATCATCGGCGATCCGGAGCGCGACAAGACCGAGGAGCTCCTCCTCGCCTACGGCCGCATGGTCGCCTCGCTCGGCGGACGCTACGTCACCGCCTGCGACGTCGGCACCTACGTCGCCGACATGGACGTCGTGGCCCGCGAGTGCCGCTGGACCACCGGCCGCTCCCCCGAGAACGGCGGCGCCGGCGACTCCTCCGTGCTCACCGCCTTCGGTGTCTACCAGGGCATGCGCGCCTCGGCCCAGCACCTGTGGGGCGACCCGTCGCTGCGCGGCCGCAAGGTCGGTGTCGCGGGCGTCGGCAAGGTCGGCCACCACCTGGTGCGGCACCTGCTCGACGAGGGCGCCGAGGTCGTGATCACCGACGTGCGTGCCGAGGCCGTGCGGCGGATCCTCGACCAGCACCCCGAGGGCGTGACGGCCGTCGCGGACACCGAGGAGCTGATCCGGGTCGAGGGGCTGGACATCTACGCCCCCTGCGCCCTGGGCGGCGCCCTGAACGACCTCTCCGTGCCGGTGCTCACCGCCCGGGTGGTGTGCGGCGCGGCCAACAACCAGCTCGCCCACCCGGGGGTGGAGAAGGACCTCGCGGACCGCGGGATCCTCTACGCGCCGGACTACGTGGTCAACGCGGGCGGGGTGATCCAGGTGGCCGACGAGCTGCACGGGTTCGACTTCGACCGGTGCAAGGCGAAGGCGGCGAAGATCTTCGACACCACGCTGGCCATCTTCGCACGTGCGAAGGAGGACGGGATCCCGCCGGCCGCCGCGGCCGACCGGATCGCCGAGCAGCGGATGGCCGAGGCCCGCACGGCGCGCTGAGCCGGGCCGTGCGGCGACCCCGGACGGGTGTCCGATCGCACAGGTGAGCGGTACCCGTCGGCGGGAAGTTGGAGAGAACTCTCACTTCCGTCGGCGGGTCGCTCCCCGATAAGTGGTTAAAATCGCCACTGACCAGCGAGGACAGGGCGCCTCGAAGGTCCGGGGCACACGCGCTTGCTGCGGGCGACGTACCGTATGGGCGCGGGCTCAGGTACCGTGGAAGCCCTACGGACCGGCCTCTCTGCGGAGGGTCCGTTTCGGATCATGAACGCGTGTCAGACTCTGGGGCCGTCGAGCCCCGTCACCGAGGGGGTCGAGCCATGGGGCGCGGCCGGGCCAAGGCCAAGCAGACAAAGGTCGCCCGCCAGCTGAAGTACAACAGCGGTGGGACTGACCTGTCACGTCTGGCCAGTGAACTGGGCGCATCGACTTCGAGCCAGCCGCCGAACGGCGAGCCGTTCGAGGACGATGAGGACGACGAAGACGATCTCTATTCTCGGTACGCCGACCTCTATGAGGACGACGACGAGGACGAGGACGAAGGTCCCTCACAGCACCGTCGCGGCGCTTGACCCAGTACTGCACCTGCCCGGTCGGTGGCACTGCCACCGACCGGGTTCTGTGCTGCCCGCAGGTTCAGCCGGCGTAGTCCCCGACCAGCTCGGCGCCCGTCTCCCGGTCGCCGCGGTCGGTGATCTCACCGGCGACCCACGCGTCGACACCCCGGTCGGCCAGGGCCGTCAGGGACACCTCGACGGACTCCTGCGGGACGATCGCCATCATGCCGACGCCCATGTTCAGGGTCTTCTCCAGCTCCAGGCGCTCGACGTTCCCGGTCCGGCCGACCAGGTCGAAGATCGCGCCCGGCGTCCAGGTGGAGCGGTCGACGGTCGCGTGCAGCCCGTCCGGGATCACCCGGGCCAGGTTGGCCGCGAGTCCGCCACCGGTAATGTGACTGAAGGCGTGCACCTCGGCGGTGCGGGTCAGGGCCAGGCAGTCCAGGGAGTAGATCTTCGTGGGCTCCAGCAGCTCCTCACCGAGGGTGCGGCCGAGCTCGGCGACCTCCGCCTCCAGGGCGAGGCCCGCGCGGTCCAGCAGGACGTGGCGGACCAGGGAGTACCCGTTCGAGTGAAGCCCGGAGGACGCCATGGCGATCACCGCGTCACCCGTGCGGATACGATCCGCGCCGAGCAGCCGGTCGGCCTCCACCACGCCCGTGCCGGCGCCGGCGACGTCGAAGTCGTCCGCGCCCAGCAGGCCCGGGTGCTCGGCGGTCTCGCCGCCCACCAGGGCGCAGCCGGCCAGCACACAGCCCTCCGCGATGCCCTTCACGATGGCCGCGACGCGCTCGGGGTGGACCTTGCCGACGCAGATGTAGTCGGTCATGAAGAGCGGCTCGGCGCCGCACACCACGATGTCGTCCATGACCATGGCGACCAGGTCGTGCCCGATGGTGTCGTAGACGCCCATCCGGCGCGCGACGTCGACCTTCGTGCCGACGCCGTCCGTGGCGGAGGCGAGCAGCGGGCGCTCGTAGCGCTTGAGGGCGGAGGCGTCGAAGAGTCCGGCGAAACCGCCGAGGCCGCCGAGGACCTCGGGGCGCTGGGTCTTCTTCACCCACTCCTTCATCAGCTCGACGGCGCGGTCGCCCGCCTCGATGTCGACGCCCGCCGCTGCGTAGCTGGCACCAGTTGTCTCAGACATGACTGTGAGAGCTTTCGTGTCGTACTGCAGGGGTGTTACGGGCGACGGATCGCGTCGGCCGCGGCCGTGGCGGCGGGACCGGCCGCCAGCTCCGTCTCCAGCAGCTGCTTGCCGAGCAGCTCCGGGTCCGGCAGCTCCATCGGGTACTCGCCGTCGAAGCAGGCGCGGCACAGGTTCGGCTTGGCGATCGTCGTCGCGTCGATCATGCCGTCGATGGAGATGTAGGCCAGGGAGTCGGCACCGAGGCTGGTGCCGATCTCCTCGATGGTCATGCCGTTGGCGATCAGCTCCGCGCGCGTGGCGAAGTCGATGCCGAAGAAACAGGGCCACTTCACGGGCGGGGAGGAGATCCGGATGTGGACCTCGGCGGCGCCGGCCTCGCGGAGCATGCGGACCAGGGCCCGCTGCGTGTTGCCGCGGACGATCGAGTCGTCGACGACGACCAGACGCTTGCCCTTGATGACTTCCTTCAGCGGGTTCAGCTTCAGGCGGATGCCCAGCTGGCGAATGGTCTGCGAGGGCTGGATGAAGGTCCGGCCGACGTAGGCGTTCTTCACCAGGCCCGCGCCGAAGGGGATGCCGGACGCCTCCGCGTAGCCGATGGCGGCGGGGGTGCCGGATTCCGGGGTCGCTATGACCAGGTCGGCCTCGACCGGTGCCTCCTTGGCGAGGCGGCGGCCCATCTCCACCCGGGAGAGGTACACGTTCCGGCCGGCGATGTCGGTGTCCGGACGGGCCAGGTACACGTACTCGAAGACACAGCCCTTGGGCTTCGCTTCCGCGAATCGGGAGCTGCGCAGGCCGTTCTCGTCGATGGCGACGAACTCGCCCGGCTCGATCTCCCGCACGAAGCTCGCGCCGCAGATGTCGAGGGCCGCGGACTCGGAGGCGACCACCCAGCCGCGCTCGAGGCGGCCGAGGACCAGCGGGCGGATGCCCTGCGGGTCACGGCCGGCGTACAGGGTCTGCTCGTCCATGAAGACGAGGGAGAACGCGCCCTTCACCTTCGGGAGCACCGCGTGCGCGGCCTCCTCGATGGTCAGCGGCTTGCCGTCCTCGTCGACCTGGGCGGCCAGCAGGGCCGTCAGCAGATCGGTGTCGTTGGTGGCCGCGACCCGGGTGGAGCGGCTGTTGTTGTCGTTGGGGAGTGCGGCGACCATCTCGGCGAGCTGCGCCGTGTTGACCAGGTTGCCGTTGTGGCCGAGCGCGATCGAGCCGTGCGCGGTGGCACGGAACGTCGGCTGGGCGTTCTCCCACACGGAGGCCCCGGTGGTCGAGTAGCGGGCGTGTCCGACCGCGATATGACCCTGGAGCGAACCGAGAGAGGTCTCGTCGAAGACCTGGGAGACAAGGCCCATGTCCTTGAAGACGAGGATCTGGGAGCCGTTGCTGACCGCGATTCCCGCGGATTCCTGACCCCGGTGCTGGAGGGCGTAGAGCCCGAAGTACGTGAGCTTTGCGACCTCTTCACCCGGAGCCCAGACGCCGAAGACGCCGCAAGCGTCCTGGGGGCCCTTTTCGCCGGGAAGCAGATCGTGATTGAGTCGACCGTCACCACGTGGCACGCCACCGAGTGTAGGCGAGGTCGACCACTGGTCCGAATTGGGGATGCGCGGCCCTGCCGCTCCGGGATCAGTCGATCACCTTGGCGGATTCTACGTTTCCCCAGGTCAGGGCGATTTCGCCGGGAATCGACGGGGCGTGGGACGCCTCCCGCGGGGCGGCCCGGGTCCCCTTCGACTCGTTTGTGAGTGAGGTGTCGCACATCATTCGGGTGCGCTGCGGCTGAGGTGGACACGGTCGCCGTCGCCGTCGGTGAGCGTCAGCTTCCTGTCCTCGGTCCGCGCGGTGAGCGTGCCGGTGGTGAGGGTCCGGGCGAGGGCGCGTTCGAAGGCCATCCGCTCCGGGCTGCAGGCCATCCGCGTCGTGCGCAGGTCGCCGAAGGTGATCCGGTCGCCGTGCACGGTGGCGCGGGCGCTGAACTGGTTGCAGCCGAGATTGCCGGCCGCCTTCCCGTCGTCCTCCACGCGCAGGCGGGCGGAGGCGGGCGCGTGCCGGGTCGTGTCGCCGACGGTCAGGCTGTCGACCCGCCAGTCGATCCCGGTCACCGGCTGCTGGACGCTCACCGCTCCACTCTCCGCCTTCCCGGTCCCACAGGCCACCACGAGCGGGACGAGCGCGGCGGCCGCCGTCAGGGTCATGCGCTGCTTGTACCGGTTCATACGGGTTCGACGGATCGGCGGTACGACCGGTTCCGCTACGCCAGCAGCGGCAGCAGATCCCCGAGGTCCGCCCGCTCCCCGCTCGCGCTGACCTTCGCCTCGGCGAGGGCGTCCTTCCAGGCCAGCCGCCCGGTGGCGAGCCGGATCCAGGTCAGCGGGTCGGTCTCCACGACGTTGGGCGGGGTGCCGCGGGTGTGCCGGGGCCCCTCGACGCACTGCACGACCGCGTACGGCGGCACGCGCACCTCCGTCGAGCCGCCGGGCGCCTTCACCGCGAGGGCGTCGGCGAGCAGCCGGGTCGTGGCGGCCAGGGCCTGGCGGTCGTGGGGCACGTCGAGTCCGGCGACGGCGGCGGTGAGGTCGTCGGTGTGGACGACGATTTCCACGGCGCGGGTGACGAGGTAGTCGTCGAGCGGCATCGCGCCGGCGCTGGTCTCCAGCAGCCGGCCGCCGGGGTGCTCGTCGAGGAGGGCCCGCAGGCTGCGGTCGACGTCGGCGAGGTAGGCGTCGAGGTCGGGGTGGCCGGCGGCGAGGCGGCGGGTGAACTCGTCGATGGCCGTGGAGTTGGCGGCGGTGGCGAAGGGCCACTCGACCACCGTGACGTTCTGGCGGGGCGGCGCGGGCAGGTCGAGCGCGCGGTGCACGGCGGTGAGCGCCATGCCGATGTGCGCGACGAGGTCCCGTACGGTCCAGTCGCCGAGCCGGGTCGGCAGCGCGAGCTGGTCGGGCCCGAGACCGCCGACGGCCTCCCGGACGTTCGCGAACTGGGCGAGGACCGCGGCACGGGTCCGGACGGGGTCGTACCTACGGGCACGCTTCTTGGCCGGTGGCATGCCGCCGACCCTATGCAGGCCCCCGCCCACACCGCGAGCGAATACGACTGCGCGGGCCGGGGGGACGGGTTGGGCCGGGCCGAGTCGGGTCAGGTCGGACCGGACCACCGGACCGGACCGGACCGGACCGGACCGGACCAGCATGGCCGAGCAGGCCGAGTCCGGGCCGGATGAGGCCGGGCCAGGCCGGGCAGGGTCGGGCCAGACCGGCTGGGACAACGCCGGGCCGGGCCGGAGTGGGCCGCGCCCTGGCCGGATCGGGCGGGCCGGATGGGACCGGGCCCGGTGGGCCGGGCAGCACCACCGGACCGGGCAGCACCAGCAAGGTCGAGCCCGGCCAGGCCGGATAGGACCACCGGACCTGGCAGGGCAGGGCAGGGCTTGGCCGGGCCTGGGCCAGACGGGCCAGGGCAGGCCAGGTCGGGCAGGGCAAGGCCAGGCCGGATCGAGTAGGGCCGAGGTCAGCCAGGTTGGGCTGGGCGCAGGGGCGCGTCAGGCCACACCACCGGACCTGACCTGGCAGGGCACGACCAGGCCGGGCCGGGCCGAGGGCGGGACTTGGGGCGGGTGCGGGCTTCGGGGGGTTGGTGAAGGCCCTGTCCGGTGTGGTGGACAGGGCCTTCGTGCAGCGGGCGGGAGTTACGCCAGCAGCGCCGGGATCGTCCCCTCGTGGGCCTCGCGCAGCTCGGCGAGGGAGAGGGCGAACTCGCCCTGGACCTCCACCGCGTCACCGTCCACGACACCGATGCGGGTGGCCGGCAGGCCGCGCGCACCGCACATGTCGTTGAAGCGGACCTCCTCCGAGCGCGGCACGGCGACGACGGCGCGCCCCGCCGACTCGGAGAACAGGAACGTGAAGGCGTCCAGGCCGTCCGGGACGATCAGCCGCGCGCCCTTGCCGCCGAGCAGCGCGGACTCCACGACCGCCTGGACCAGGCCGCCGTCGGACAGGTCGTGCGCGGAGTCGATCATGCCGTCGCGGGAGGCGGAGATCAGGATCTCGGCCAGCAGGCGCTCACGCTCCAGGTCGACCTGCGGGGGCAGACCGCCGAGGTGGTCGTGGACGACCTGGGACCAGGCCGAGCCGCCGAACTCCTCACGGGTGTCGCCGAGGAGGTAGAGCAGCTGCCCGTCCTCCTGGAAGGCGACCGGCGTGCGGCGGGCGACGTCGTCGATCACGCCGAGGACGGCGACCACCGGGGTGGGGTGGATGGCCGCCTCGCCCGTCTGGTTGTAGAGCGAGACGTTGCCGCCGGTCACCGGGGTGCCCAGCTGCTGACAGGCGTCGGCGAGACCGCGGACGGCCTCCGCGAACTGCCACATGACGGCCGGGTCCTCGGGCGAGCCGAAGTTCAGGCAGTCGGAGACGGCGAGCGGCTTGGCACCGGTCGTGGCGACGTTGCGGTACGCCTCGGCGAGGGCCAGCTGGGCGCCGTGGTACGGGTCGAGCTTGGCGTACCGGCCGTTGCCGTCGGTCGCGATGGCGACACCGAGGCCGCTCTCCTCGTCGATCCGGATCATGCCGGAGTCCTCGGGCTGGGCGAGGACCGTGTTGCCCTGCACGAAGTGGTCGTACTGCGAGGTGATCCACTTCTTCGAGGCCTGGTTCGGCGAGGCCACGAGCTTGCGGACCTGCTCCTCCAGCTCGGCCGAAGTCGCGGGCCGGGGCAGCTTGTTCGCGTCGTCGGCCTGGAGGGCGTCCTGCCACTCGGGACGGGCGTAGGGGCGCTCGTAGACCGGGCCGTCATGGGCGACCGTGCGCGGGTCGACGTCGACGATCTTGCCGCCGTGCCAGAAGATCTCCAGGCGGTCGCCGTCGGTCACCTCACCGATGACGGTGGCGATGACGTCCCACTTCTCGCAGATCTCCAGGAAACGGTCGACCTTCTCCGGCTCGACGACGGCGCACATGCGTTCCTGCGACTCGCTCATGAGGATTTCCTCGGGCGAGAGCGTCGAGTCGCGCAGCGGGACGTCGTCCAGGGTCACGCGCATGCCGCCGGAGCCGTTGGAGGCCAGCTCGGAGGTGGCGCAGGAGAGACCGGCGGCACCGAGGTCCTGGATGCCGACGACCAGCTTCTCCCGGAAGGCCTCCAGGGTGCACTCGATGAGGAGCTTCTCCTGGAAGGGGTCGCCGACCTGGACGGCCGGGCGCTTGGAGGGCTTGGCGTCGTCGAAGGTCTCGGAGGCGAGGATCGAGGCGCCGCCGATGCCGTCGCCGCCGGTGCGGGCGCCGTACAGGATGACCTTGTTGCCCGCGCCGGAGGCCTTCGCGAGGTGGATGTCCTCGTGCCGCATCACACCGATGGCACCGGCGTTGACCAGCGGGTTGCCCTGGTAGCAGGCGTCGAAGACGACCTCGCCGCCGATGTTCGGCAGACCCAGGCAGTTGCCGTAGCCGCCGATGCCGGCGACGACGCCCGGCAGGACGCGCTTGGTGTCGGGGTGGTCGGCCGCGCCGAAGCGCAGCGGGTCCACCACGGCCACCGGGCGGGCGCCCATCGCGATGATGTCGCGGACGATGCCGCCGACACCCGTGGCCGCGCCCTGGTAGGGCTCCACGTACGAGGGGTGGTTGTGCGACTCGACCTTGAAGGTGACCGCGTAGCCCTGGCCGACGTCCACCACGCCGGCGTTCTCGCCCATGCCGACGAGCAGCGCGTCCGACTCGGGCGCCTTCTCGCCGAACTGGCGCAGGTGGACCTTGGAGGACTTGTACGAGCAGTGCTCGGACCACATGACCGAGTACATGGCGAGCTCGGCGCCGGTCGGGCGGCGGCCGAGGATCTCCACCACCCGCTCGTACTCGTCCTTCTTCAGGCCGAGTTCGGCCCAGGGCAGCTCGACGTCGGGGGTCGCGGCCGCGTGCTCGACCGTGTCCAGAGGCGTCCGGCTCATGCGTTGACCAGCTTCTTGAGGATCGAGGTGAAGAACGGCAGGCCGTCGGTACGGCCCGTACCGATCAGCGGCTCGACGGCGTGCTCGGGGTGCGGCATGAGGCCGACGACGTTCCCGGCCTCGTTGGTGATGCCGGCGATGTCCCGCAGCGAGCCGTTGGGGTTGAAGTCCAGGTAGCGGAAGACGACCCGGCCCTCCGCCTCCAGCTTGTCCAGCGTGTACTCGTCGGCGACGTACCGGCCGTCCATGTTCTTCAGCGGGATGTGGATCTCCTGGCCCTGGCGGTAGTCGCCGGTCCACGAGGTCTCCGCGTTCTCCACCCGCAGCTTCTGGTCGCGGCAGATGAAGTGGAGGTGGTCGTTGCCGAGCATGCCGCCCGGGAGGAGGTGGGCCTCGGTGAGGATCTGGAAGCCGTTGCAGATGCCGAGGACCGGCAGGCCGGCCTTCGCCTGCTCGATGACGGACTCCATCACCGGCGAGAACCGGGAGATGGCTCCGGCGCGCAGATAGTCGCCGTAGGAGAATCCGCCGGGAAGGACGACGGCGTCGACCTGCTTGAGGTCCTTGTCCTTGTGCCAGAGGGCGACCGGTTCGGCGCCCGCGACACGGATCGCGCGCTGGGTGTCCCGGTCGTCGAGACTGCCCGGGAAAGTGACGACGCCAATACGAGCGGTCACTTCGCGGCCTCCGCGACTTCCACCGTGTCTTCCACCTTGACGATGAAGTCCTCGATCACGGTGTTGGCGAGGAAGGATTCCGCAAGATCGTGGATGCGGGCGAGCGCGGCCTCGTCGACCGGCCCGTCAACTTCCAGTTCGAAACGCTTTCCCTGACGTACGTCCGAGATCCCCTCGAAACCCAGGCGCGGCAGCGCACGCTGGACCGCCTGGCCCTGGGGGTCGAGGATCTCCGGCTTGAGCATGACGTCGACTACGACGCGTGCCACTGGCACTCCCGGTGTGTGGTGCTGAGCAGGTTCCTTCAGACTACCCGCACAAAATTTCTACGCGAGTAGAGTTGTAGGAAACTACGTGAGCCGCATCACGATCGGGTGTCGGAGCGCGGCACCCGAGAAAAGTTCTGGGAAAGTTCGGGAGACCATCCGCGGCGCCTATTGTGCTCGGACACGCGGACGGATTTAGTCGGGCTTCACTTTGCATTGCCGGGCACTGTACAAATGAATTGGCAATAGCCGATACTCGGCACGTCAACGCCGGTGAGCTGTATCGACGTGCCGCACGAAGGGACCGATATTCGTGGCGCAAAAGGTCGTGGTCACTCTCTTTGACGACATCGACGGCTCGGAAGCGGCGGAAACGATCGCCTTCGGACTCGACGGCAAGTCGTACGAGATCGACCTGAACGAAACCAACGCCAAGAAACTGCGCAAGGCGCTCGCGCCCTACGTCGAGGCCGGCCGCAAGCGGTCCCGGTCCGGCAAGGCGTACAAGCAGACGGAGGTCGCCCCCGACCCGGCGGCCGTCCGTGCCTGGGCCCAGGCCAACAAGATGGACGTCCCGGCCCGGGGCCGCATCCCCAAGAAGGTCTACGAGGCGTTCAGCGCCGCGCAGTGAAGCCCGCGAAGGGGCAGCCCTCAGGGTCCGTCAGCGGGCCCTGGGGGCCGTGCACTTGACGGGCGGGCGGGGCCGTCGGGGGAACCGACTTGCGCTACCCCCCTGCTGATCAGCTAATGTCTGGGACACGCCGAGGGGCGAGGCCGAAAGGCCGGATCCCGAGGACATGCGGGTGTAGTTCAGTAGTAGAACATCCCCCTTCCAGGGGGAAGGCGCAGTGTGCGATCCCTGTCACCCGCTCTGGCACCGGCCGTGCCGACCACGCTTGTGGATCAGGTAGGCTGGTGCTCGCACCGATCGGTGGGAGCCGGTCGGGAGCAGTGCGGACGTAGCTCAGTTGGTAGAGCGCAACCTTGCCAAGGTTGAGGTCGCGAGTTCGAGCCTCGTCGTCCGCTCGGGAAAAAGACCCCGGTCCATCGGACCGGGGTCTTTTCGTGTCCCCGGCAGGTGTCCGCCGCACCTCTGACATTTGTCATGCCGGGCGATGACACCGCGCACTGCCGGACCGCTCGCGGCGCCGGGACGCTGGGGTCATGGACACAGACGAACGCGAGCACGTGATCGAGGTCACCGGCCTCAGGCGCGTCTACGGGGGCGGGTTCGAGGCCGTACGCGGAATCACCTTCTCCGTGGCACGCGGGGAGATCTTCGCCCTGCTGGGCACCAACGGGGCCGGCAAGACCTCCACGGTCGAACTGCTGGAGGGACTCGCAGCGCCGGCCGGCGGCCGGGTCCGGGTCCTCGGCCGTGATCCGTTCCGCGAGCGGGCCGCCGTACGCCCCCGCACCGGCGTGATGCTCCAGGAGGGCGGCTTCCCCTCCGAGCTGACCGTCGCGGAGACCGCCCGCATGTGGGCGGGCTGCACCAGCGGGGCCCGTCCGGAGGCGGAGGCGCTGGACCTGGTCGGGCTGGCGGGCCGGCGGTCGGTGCGCGTCAAGCAGCTCTCCGGCGGTGAGCGCCGCCGGCTGGACCTGGCGCTCGCCCTGCTCGGCGACCCCGAGGTGCTCTTCCTGGACGAGCCGACCACCGGCCTCGACGCGGAGGGCCGCCGGGCCACCTGGGAACTGGTGCGCACCCTGCGCGCCGCGGGCACGACCGTGCTGCTCACCACGCACTACCTGGAGGAGGCCGAGGGGCTCGCCGACCGGCTCGCCATCCTGCACGAGGGCCGTATCGCCGTCTCGGGGACGCCCGCCGAGGTCACCGCGGGGCGCCCCGCCCGGATGTCCTTCGAGCTGCCGGACGGCTACTTCCTCGGCGACCTGCCGCCCCTGGCCGACCTCGGCGTCTGCGGGCACGAGTGCGACGGCAGGGTCGTACGGCTGCGCACGACACGGTTGCAGCGGACCGCCACCGGGGTGCTGACGTGGGCCGAGCGGGCCGGGGTCGAGCTGGGCGCGCTGGACGTGCGGTCGGCCTCACTGGAGGAGGCGTTCCTCGGGATCGCCGGGGAGCGGGAGGCGGCGGCATGAACGGGACCGGAACCGAGACGGGCGGCGACCGCGTGCGCGGGGTCCGCACGCAAGCGGCGGGCGGAGCCGGAGCGGCGGACCGCGGGGCCCTCGGCGCGCTCAAGCCGTCGGCGCGGCGGCTGCGGGCGCTGGGCCGGGCCGAACTCACGCTCCTCGGCCGCAACCGGGGCGCGGTGTTCACCGCGCTGGCCGTGCCGCTCGCCCTGCCGTTCACCGTGCGGCCGGCACTCGACCAGCTGGACCTGGAGAAGGAGGGCCTGAGCATCGGCACGGTCCTGCTGACCGCCGCCATCGGCTTCGCCTTCCTCTTCGCCGTCTACACCTCCCTGGTCGGCGCCTACGTCGCCCGCCGCGAGGAGCTCGTCCTCAAACGGCTGCGCACCGGCGAACCGTCCGACACCGAGATCCTCGTCGGCACCGCCCTGCCCGCGACCGCCCTCGGCCTCGCCCAGGCCCTCGTACTGAGCGTCGGCTGCGCCGTGCTGCTGCACACCGGGGCACCGAAGGCGCCGTACCTGCTCCTGCCCGGGGTGCTGGCCGGACTGGTGGTCAGCGCCGCGCTCGCCGCGCTCACCGCGTCCTTCACCCGGACCGCCGAGAGTGCCCAGGTGACCGCGCTGCCGCTGGTGTTCGTGTCCATGCTGGGCTCGGGGATCACCGTCCCCACGGAGTTCCTGCCCGACCGGCTCGCCTCCCTCTGCGAACTCCTGCCGCTGTCCCCGGCGATCCGCCTGGTCCGCGGCGGCTGGACGGGCCAGTTGACCGCGTACGAGACGCTGGGCGCCCTCGCGACCGCGCTGGCCTGGACGATCGTGGCGGTGTTTGCTGTACGGCGGTGGTTCCGCTGGGAGCCGAGGCGCTGAGGAACGGGGGGGGACGCGCGGATGCTGAGGCGGATGCGGCGGTGGCAGCAGCGGCACTGGCGGGAGCGGAGCAAGGCCGAGCGGGTCGAGCTGTACACGGTCGTCACCTGGTACGTCACCACCTGGTTCTTCTCGCTCTGCTGGCTGCTCCTGCCGCTGCTCGGCGGGCTCGGCCACCGGCCCGTGGCGGCCGTCCTCGGTGCGCTGCTCGTCGTCGTGGCGGTCCTTCAGTGCGCGGTCTGCAACCGGCTCACCCGGCCCGTGCTCGACCACTACCTCGGGCGCGCCGAACTGCCGGCCGGTGCCCACCGCGCCCCGGGCGTCCTGCTGGGCCTCGCCCTGGGGCTGACCGTCACCCTCTCCGCGCTGCACGCGGCCGACCCGATGACCGTCCGGCTGGCGATCGGCGCCTGTCTGCTGCCGTTCGGGCTGCTCTACGGACTGACGGTTCCCGTCCGGGTGTTCCTGCGCCGGTCGGCGGTGCTCGCGGGGGTGCTCATGGGCCTCATCGGGCTCACCGACCGCAGCGCCGCCGGCATCCTCGCGACCGGGCTGATGACCGCCTTCCACACCCTCTTCTCGCTGCTCGCCTGCCGCTGCGGCGCCTGGACGCTGTCCGTCCTCTGGGAGGCGGAACGGGCCCGTGAGGTCGAGGCCCGGCTGGCCGTCGCCGAGGAGCGGCTGCGGTTCGGCCGGGACCTGCACGACGTGCTGGGGCGGAACCTGTCCGTGATCTCCCTCAAGAGCGAGCTGGCCGTGCAACTCGCCCGGCGGGGACGGCCGGAGGCCGTGGAGCAGATGATCGAGGTGCAGCGCATCGCGCAGGAGTCGCAGCGGGAGGTGCGGGACGTCGTACGCGGCTACCGCGAAGCCGACCTCGGCGTGGAACTCGCCGGAGCGCAAGGCGTGTTGACGGCGGCGGGGATCGACTGCGAGGTGCGCGCGGAGTCCGCGGAGCTGCCGGCCGAGGTGCAGTCGGCGCTGGGCTGGGTGGTGCGCGAGGCGACCACCAACGTGCTGCGGCACGGTGACGCGGGCCGCTGCACGGTGGGTCTGCGGGTGCGGGAGGGGCATGTGGTGCTGACGGTGGAGAACGACGGGGTGGCGGCCCGCGCCTCCGCCCCCAGCGGCGGTGGTTCCGGGCTCACCGGGCTGCGGGAGCGGCTGGCCGCCGTGGCCGGGACGCTGGAGGCCGGGGTGGTCGACGCGGACCGGTTCCGGGTGGTGGCCGAGGTGCCGCTGGGGGACGGCGCGGCGCTGGGGAAGAGAGTGAGTGAAGTGACGTCATGAGCGGTCCGGTACGGCTGTTGCTCGCCGACGACGAGCATCTGATCCGGGGCGCGCTGGCCGCCCTGCTGTCCCTGGAGGCCGATCTGCTCGTCGTCGCGGAGGCGGCGAGCGGACCCGAGGCGCTGGCGATGGCCCGGGCGCACGAGCCCGACGTGGCCGTGCTCGATCTGCAGATGCCCGGCGCCGACGGTGTGAAGGTCGCCACATCCCTGCGTGCCGAACTGCCGGGCTGCCAGGTGCTGATCGTCACCGGTCACGGGCGGCCCGGACACCTGAAACGGGCGCTCGCGGCCGGTGTGCGCGGGTTCGTCCCGAAGACGGTCAGCGCCCAGCGGCTCGCCGAGATCATCCGGACCGTGCACGCCGGGAACCGCTACGTCGACCCGGAGTTGGCCGCCGACGCGATCTCCGCCGGGGACTCCCCGCTGACCGCGCGGGAGGCCGAGGTGCTGGAGCTGGCCGCCGACGGGGCGCCGGTCGCGGAGATCGCCGAGCGGGCCGCGCTGTCGCCGGGGACCGTGCGGAACTACCTCTCCTCCGCCGTCACGAAGCTCGGCGCGGAGAACCGTCATACGGCAGTGCGTCTCGCACGGGAGCGAGGTTGGGTATAGTTGCTCTCGCGCCACGGCGCAGTGCGGACGTAGCTCAGTTGGTAGAGCGCAACCTTGCCAAGGTTGAGGTCGCGAGTTCGAGCCTCGTCGTCCGCTCCATTTAGAAGCCCCCGGTTCCGGCCGGGGGCTTCTCGCGTGTACCCCGGCTCGCGCCGGGGCCCTTCCGCTACGCCCAGGCGGTGCCCGTCAGCCGCTCGTAGGCCTCCACGTACTTGGCGCGGGTGGCGTCCACGACCTGCCGCGGCAGCGCCGGCGGGGGCTGCTCGCTCCTGCGGTCCCAGCCGGACTCGGCCGAGGTCAGCCAGTCCCGGACGAACTGCTTGTCGTACGACGGCTGCGCGCGGCCCGGCTGCCACTGGTCGGCCGGCCAGAAGCGGGAGGAGTCCGGGGTGAGGACCTCGTCGGCGAGGACCAGGGTGTCGCCGTCGAAGCCGAACTCGAACTTGGTGTCCGCCAGGATGACGCCCCGTTCACGGGCGATGTCCCGGGCGCGCGCGTACACGGCCAGGGTGGCCTGGCGCAGCTGGGCGGCCGTCTCGGCGCCGACCTGGCGGGCGACCTCCTCGTAGGAGACGTTCTCGTCGTGCTCGCCGACCTCGGCCTTGGTGGCCGGGGTGAAGATCGGGGCGGGCAGCTCGGAGCCGTCGACCAGGCCCTCGGGCAGGGCGAGACCGCAGACCGTGCGGGAGGCGTCGTACTCCAGCAGTCCGGAGCCGGTGAGGTAGCCGCGGGCCACGCACTCCACCGGGACCATCTTCAGCGACTTGCAGATCAGGGTGCGGCCCGCCCAGTCGGCGGGGGCGCCGGCCGGCAGCTCCGTGCTGATCACATGGTTGGGGGCCAGGTCGCGCAGCTGGTCGAACCACCACAGGGAGAGCTGCGTGAGGACGCGGCCCTTGTCGGGGATCTCGGTGGGCAGCACCCAGTCGTAGGCGGACATGCGGTCGCTGGCGACCATCACGAGGTCGCCCGCCTCGTTCCGGTACAGCTCGCGCACCTTGCCGGTGTGCAGGTGCACCAGGCCCGGCACCTGTGGCGGCTCGGGCTTTTCTACGAATCCGGACACGGTTCCTCCCCGTGGTTCTGTCCAAGTGCCTCGATTCTCCCTTATCGGGGCGATCGGTTTCGGACAGGGGGTGGGCAGGGTTCCGCGGGTGCTCAGTCGCGTTTGCAGATACGGTCCAGCAGGTTCGCCGTGGCGCGCTGGACACGGGGGTCTACGTGGCCGGGACGGTCCAGGGCCGGCGACCAGGCGAAGGTGCCGGAGGCGAACACCCAGGCGCCGGAGGGGGCGCGGTAGAGCGAGGTCTCCTGGTGGCGCTGGGCGCCGTCGCCGTCGGTGTAGGGGGAGTGGGCGAGCAGGACGCGCTCCTCGTGCTCGGGCAGCGGGGTGCGCGGGAAGTACCGGTCGGCCTCGCCGGCGACCAGTCCCTCGATGCCGTCGCCCTCGTGGGCGCCGGTCGCCTCCCACAGCCAGTGGTCGGCGTTGCGGACGATCAGCGGGTGCGGCTCGGGCACCCGGCCCGCGTACTGGATGCCGACCACCTGCTGCTCGGGTCGGTCGATCTCGCGCCACAGCACCGGCTTCCCGGGGCCCTTGCGCTTGCGGCAGGTCAGCAGCCGGTCCGGGACACCCGACGGTGACGGCCCCAACTCCACCTGCCAGTACATGGTGTTGGCGGAGAGGAAGACCAGTGAGGTGCCCCGGTCGCGGGCGTCCTCGACGGCACGGCGCATCGGCACCGACCAGTACTCGTCGTGCCCGGGGAAGACCAGGCCCCGGTAGCGGGCGGGGTCGACACGGCCGGCGTGCAGGTCGCGGGCGTCCGCGTAGGCGAGGTCGTAGCCGTAGCGCTCGGCCCAGCGGATGAAGTCGTAGGCGTGGCCGACGTGCAGGGGGAGGCCGGCGCCCGCGTACGGGCGGTCGAAGGAGACGGTGGTGGCCGCGTCGGCCTCGCCGAGCAGCCGGCCCTGCTCGTCCCAGGCGTGGTAGAGGCTGGCGCCGGTACGGCCGTCCTCCGGGTAGAGGTTGTACGCCTGCCACGTGATGTCCGGCAGCAGCAGGAGAAGGTCGGCGGGGTGGTCGTCGCGGACCGTGAACGGCACGTGGGAGCGGTAGCCGTCGGCGGTGGTCAGGACCGCCACGTAGGCGCCGATGCTCCAGTGCGAGGGCACCTGCAGGCGCCAGGACAGCCACCAGTGGTGGCAGGAGACCGTGCGGTCGGCGGCCAGCGGCGGGGACTGGACGATGCCGGACAGCCGGGGGCTCGTGGTGATCTTGGCCGCGCCGTCGCCGCCGTAGTGACCGATCCGGTAGATGTCGACACTGAACTCCTGCGGCGGGTCGACCGTGATGTGGAAGTCGATCGCCTGGCCGGGCGTGACCGCGCCGGTGGAGGTGAAGCCCTTGATCTGGCGGTGCACGTCGTCCGCGGAGCGGGGGCCCGAGTAGGCCGAACGCGGCGCGGGCACACGGCCCCTGCCCCCGGCGCCGGTGGCCTGCTGCGGGCTCGGATCGACGTACCAGGGCACGACGTGCCCCGTGTCGTCGAAGTAGGTCTCACTGCCACGCAGCCAGGGCACCGGGCCCTGACCGAAGGGGTCCGTGACGGCGTGCGCGAGCGCTCCGGACTCCCAGCGGCGGATGTGCTCCGAGGCCATGGTCGCTCCCCTCCCTCGTGCCCCCGTGTCCTGTCCCGGTGGTGCGCGCTGTGCCGGTCGTACCGGGCCCGGCCGTGCTGCTTCCGGCCGTGCCGTGTGCGGTCGGTCTGTCGTATGTCGCAAGCCTTTGCCAAAGGCGTGGTCTGTCCCAGCACATCACATAACGCACGGGCCCGGTCACTAGTCGTTGCGAATTGACCTGAAGTGGAAGTCGCGTCTCCGGTCCGGTGCGCGGCGCGGCGACGGCCGACGGCGGTGCGACGCGGGAGGCCGTGCGGGTCAGACGAGCCGTACGGGCTTCTCCGGGCGTATCCCGGACGCGGTCAGCCAGGCCCGCAGTGGGCCCGGGTCGCCCTCCTCGATCAGGCTGAGCACCTTCGGTCCGAGGTCGGCCGCCCGCTCCCCGCCGAGCAGCAGGGACGGGCCGTCGAGCCAGTCCAGGGCCGGAACCGCGCCCGCGGTGTCGACGGCCGCGCAGCACACCATCGCCGTCACGTGGTCGGCGAGCAGCTCACGGCCGGTGCGCGGGGGTTGCAGGGGGAACAACGGCAGCCCGCCGTCGTCCCACAGGGCGCTCTCGGGGCTCTGCCCGGCGGCGGTGGCCCCCTTCGGCACGAGGGCCTCCTCGCGGGCCAGCTCGGCACTGATCCCGGCGGCGAGGGCGGCGCTGCGCTCGGTACCGGGAACGGCGTCGTCCTCGTCGCCGAATCCGAGGTACGGCTCCGGCGGGCCGAGGGTGTCGGCGGTATCGGCGAGGTCGGCGATGCCTGCGGCCTCGGGGGCGTCCTGGGCACCGCGGGCTCCGGGGGCTTCGCGCGTGCCGGGCGCGACGGGCTCGTCCGTGGGGCTCGCGGAGTCCGCGCGCGTGCCGCCGCGGGTGCCGCTCCCCTGAGCCGCCGGACCGGCGGTGTCCGTGGCCGTGCCGTCGGGGGCGGCCGGTTCGGCGAGGTGGTCGAGGACCCGGGCCAGGGTGGGGCCGCCCGGTTCGGGGGTGTGGGGGCCGGGGGCGGGGCGGACGCCCAGGGTGTCCAGGACGCGGTGCAGGCGGGCCGCGTCGGCGCGCCAGGTGCGGTCCACGACCTCTTCCGGATAGGCCTGCCAGTCCACCGGGGCCCAGTCCGGGCCCGCCTCGGCCGGGCCGCCGTGGAAGAGGCGCGCGGCGAGCAGCGAGGCGGCCTCGTCGATCGTGCCGGGCTCCTCCAGCAGGTCGCACGCCGGGCGCTCGCCGAGCCGGGAGGCGAAGCCCTCCGCGAGACGGTCGCGTCGGGACAGTTCGGTGAGGGCCGCCACCACGCCCGCGTCCAGCCGGGCCGGCCAGCGGCCCATCCGCCAGGCGGGCAGGGCGACCCGGGTCAGCAGCCGGTCCCAGCCGGCGTAGGCGAGGCCCACCTGCTCCTGGGCGACGATCCGCAGGCCGTAGTCGACGGCCTGGGCCCGCTCGGCAGCGGCGGCGGCCACGCCCCGCTCCATCTGCGTCGCGTGCTCCCGGCAGCCGCGCAGCAGCAGCCGCGCCACCCAGCCGAGCGTCGCGCAGATCCCGCGGGTGAGCGGGCAGCGGCCCGATGTCGAGGCGACGGCGACCGCCGCGTCCAGCCCGCGTACGAAGCGGCGGGCGGCCGCTATGTCCGGCTGGGCGGACGGGCCCGTGCCGGCGATGACCGGGGCGAGGACCGCGCGCAGCTCACCGACCCGCATCCACCACAGGAACGGAGAGCCGATGACGAGGACCGGGGCCACCGGGGTGCGGCGGTGGGAACGCCGGGCGGGGCCCGCTATCTCGTCCGGCGCCGGGCGCGACGGCGGACCGTGCGCCGCATGGGCGCGGTCCTCCAGCCAGCTGTCGCAGTCCGGGGTCAGCGCTATGGACGAGGGGGCCGGAACGTCCAGGCGGTCGGCGAGGTCGCGCACCATCCGGTAGAGATCGGGGGCGGACTCCTCCGCGATCGGCACGGTGGGGCTCGTCGCCGGGCGGGCGCGGGCGACGACCAGGCCGATGCCGACGGCGGCCAGCAGCACCACCACGGCGAGTACGCCCACGACCCAGCGGGCGGTGTCCCAGCCCTCGCCGACGAGATGGTCCGTCGCGCCGCCGGCCAGCAGGATCACCGCGGCGGCCGCGGGCAGCAGGGCCACGCCCAGCGCCCGGCCGCGGACCCGCAGCACGGCCAGGGCCCGGGAGCGCGCGGCCTGCGCGCCCATCTCCACACCGATTCCGGTCACGTGCCGACCTCACCCCCTCCCCGTCGATGCCGTGCTGTCCTGGACTTGCTCACTCCCCCACTGTGGCACCCGCCACCGACATCGCAATGTCGGTGGGCCAAGTGCCGGAACGCTTGCGCGGCACCCTAGTTGGGGCCTCGGCCCCCGTCAGCCGGATGGGGGATTGCTCACTCGATGGAATGGCTTTGGTCAGAGCTGCATGACAGAAAGCAAAGATCGGGCCCCGGATTCCGCTTCCGGGGCCCGACGAGGTCGAGAGTGCGCGCGACCGGCGCGTTCGGGGGGGCGCCCCGGGAGACGCCCTACTCCTGGGCCGCCTTCGCCGCGATGTCGGTGCGGTACTGCGAACCGTCCAGCCCAATCCGGCCCACCGCCCGGTACGCCCGCTCGCGCGCCTCGGTGAGGTCCGTGCCAGTGGCCGTGACGGACAGCACGCGTCCGCCGGCGCTGACGACCGCGTCGCCGTCCCGCCTGGTCCCGGCGTGCAGCACGTACGCGTGCGGGGCGTCCTCGGCGGCCACCTCGTCCAGTCCGGTGATGGGGTCGCCGGTGCGGGGGGTGCCGGGGTAGTTGTGCGAGGCCACGACGACGGTGACGGCCGCGTCCTCGCTCCAGCGCAGGGGCGCCAGATCGGCGAGGTTGCCGGTGGCGGCGGCCATCAGGACGCCGGCCAGCGGGGTGCTCAGGCGGGCCAGCACGACCTGGGTCTCGGGGTCGCCGAAACGGGCGTTGAACTCGATGACCCGGACACCGCGCGACGTGATCGCGAGGCCGGCGTAGAGCAGTCCGGAGAACGGCGTGCCGCGGCGGCGCATCTCGTCCACGGTCGGCTGCAGCACGGTCTGCAGCACCTCGTCGACCAGCTTGGGGTCGGCCCAGGGCAGCGGCGAGTACGCGCCCATGCCGCCGGTGTTCGGGCCCTCGTCGCCGTCCAGGGCGCGCTTGAAGTCCTGGGCCGGCTGGAGCGGGACGACGGTCTCGCCGTCGGTGACGGCGAACAGCGACACCTCGGGGCCGTCGAGGAACTCCTCGATGACGACGCGCTCGCAGGCGGCCGCGTGCGCCTTCGCGGCCTCGACGTCCGAGGTCACGACGACACCCTTGCCGGCGGCGAGCCCGTCGTCCTTGACGACGTAGGGCGCGCCGAAGGCGTCGAGGGCCTCGGCGGCCTCCTCGGCGGTGGTGCAGACGTAGGAGCGGGCGGTCGGCACGCCGGCACCGGCCATGACGTCCTTGGCGAAGGCCTTGGAGCCCTCGAGCTGCGCGGCCTCCCCGGACGGGCCGAAGACGGGGATGCCGGCGGTGCGGACGGCGTCGGCCACACCGGCGACCAGCGGGGCCTCCGGGCCGACGACGACCAGGTCGGCACCGAGGCCGGTGGCCAGGGCGGCCACCGCGGCGCCGTCGAGCGCGTCGACCTGGTGCAGCTCGGCGACCTCGGCGATGCCGGCGTTGCCGGGGGCGCAGTGCAGCGCGGTGACGTCGGGGTCGAGGGACAGGGAGCGGCACAGGGCGTGTTCGCGGGCGCCGCTGCCGATGACGAGGACCTTCACGGGGGTCAGCCTACTGGCAAGGTCGCCGAAGGCCGGGGGCCGGTCGATCCGTACGTTCCTACCAAGGGGCGGGGTGCGGGTGCGCCGGGCACCGTGCCCGGCCGCCGCGCGGACCCCTCGCCGGTCCCCGCCGGCTACTCGTTGGAGAACTCCTCCATCACCGTCGCCCCCAGTTCCCGCACGATCAGTTCGTGGCCCGACAGGGCCGACTCGTCCAGGTCCGGGTCGTCGTCCTCGGGGATGTCGTCCTCGAGGGACACCGGGGGCGGTTCGGGCGCGGCGGCGGGGCGGGGCGAGGGTCTGGACGCCGCCGCGGTGCCGGACGGGCCGGACTGCGGGGTCGCCGACGGCTGCGGGGCCGACGGCTGGGGAGCCGCGGGGCGGGGGCGGCCGGGGCGCCGTAGCCACCGCCTCCGGTGGGGGCGCCGCCGTAGCCACCGCCTCCGCCGAAGCCCGACGGACCGCCGGGCGCCGGGGCGGAGCCGCCGCCGGACGGGTCGACGACCGCCTCGATCTTCCACTGCACGCCGAACTGCTCGCTCAGCGCCTGGCGCAGCACGTCCTCGCTGCCGCTGCTCGCGAAGTTGTCGCGGGCGCCGGCGTTGACGAAGCCGACCTGGAGGGTGGTGCCGTCGAAGCCGGTGACCTGGGCGTTCTGGCTGAGCAGGATCCAGGTGAAGCGGCGGCGGTTCTTGACGGCCTCCAGGATGTTCGGCCAGAGGGCCCGGGGTCGACACCGCCGGACGGGGCCGCCGGGGCGGCGGGCGCCGGGGTCGCCGGTGCCGTCGGCGCGGGGGCCGGCTGGTGCCGCGGCTGGGCCTGCGCCTCGGGCCGGGCGGGAGCCTGGTCCTGCCGGTCGCCGCCCGCCGCGGCCGCCGTGGGCCAGCCGCCGGGGCGCCGCCCGCCGCCGGCGGAGGCGGCGGTGGGCCAGGCGCCCGGTGCGGCGGCCGCCGCGGGGGCGGCGGACACGGCCGGTGCCGGGGCCGGGGCGGCGGGCGCGGGAGTCTCGGGGTCCGCGGACGGGGTCGCGGCAGGGGCCGGGACGGGGGCGGGGGCGGCAGGTGCGGGGGCCGGAGCCGCGGGGGCTGCCGGAGCAGGGGCGGCGGGGCCGTCCCCGGGGCCGCCGGTGCCCCGGACCGCCGCGCGTGCCGCGGCCGGGCCGCCGCCGGGGGTACGGGCGCGCCACCGGACGGTACGGGCGCGCCGCCGCCGTGGGCCTCCGGGCCGGGCACGTAGCCCATGGCGGGCGCGCCGGCGCCGCCGGAGAAGGCGACGCCGCGCTCCAGACGGTCGAGGCGGGCCATCAGCGACCGCTCGTCGCCGTAGGCGGCGGGGAGCAGGACGCGGGCGCAGATGAGTTCGAGCTGGAGGCGGGGCGAGGTGGCGCCGCGCATCTCGGTCAGGCCCTCGTTGACGAGGTCGGCGGCCCGGCTCAGTTCGGCGGCGCCGAAGGTCGAGGCCTGGGCCTGCATGCGCTCCAGGACGTCGGCGGGGGCGTCGATGAGGCCCTTCTCGACGGCGTCCGGCACGGCGGCGAGGATCACCAGGTCGCGCAGCCGCTCCAGCAGGTCGGCGACGAACCGGCGGGGGTCGTTGCCGCCCTCGATGACACGGTCGACGACCTCGAAGGCGGCGGCGCCGTCCCCGGTGGCGAAGGCCTCGACGACGGAGTCGAGGAGGGAGCCGTCGGTGTAGCCGAGGAGAGAGGTGGCCATGGCATACGTCACACCCTCGGCCGCGGCGCCGGCGAGGAGCTGGTCCATGACGGACATGGAGTCACGCACGGATCCGGCGCCCGCGCGGACGACGAGCGGGAGCACGCCCTCCTCGACGGGGATGTCCTCCCGCCCGCACACCTCGCCCAGGTAGTCCCGCAGGGTCCCCGGCGGGACCAGCCGGAACGGGTAGTGATGGGTACGCGAGCGGATGGTCCCGATGACCTTCTCGGGCTCGGTGGTCGCGAAGATGAACTTGAGGTGCTCCGGCGGCTCCTCGACGACCTTCAGCAGCGCGTTGAAGCCGGCCGACGTGACCATGTGGGCCTCGTCGATGATGTAGATCTTGTACCGGCTGGCGGCGGGCCCGAAGAAGGCCTTCTCGCGCAGCTCACGGGCGTCGTCCACACCACCGTGGGAAGCGGCGTCGATCTCGATGACGTCGATCGAGCCCGGGCCGTTGCGCGCCAGGTCCTGGCAGGACTGGCACTCTCCGCACGGCGTCGGGGTGGGCCCCTGCTCGCAGTTCAGACAGCGGGCCAGGATGCGCGCGCTGGTGGTCTTCCCGCACCCACGCGGCCCGCTGAACAGGTACGCGTGATTGACCCGGTTGTTCCGCAGCGCCTGCTGCAGCGGGTCGGTGACATGCTCCTGCCCGATGACCTCGGCAAAGGTCTCCGGGCGATAGCGGCGATACAGCGCGAGAGACGACACGCATACGAGGTTAATGGCGTCCACCGACAACGGGTCCCGCCCGCGGGACCCGGGGGACGGGCCCGGAAACGCAAGGGCCCCCCACGCACCCGCCAGAGCCGACCTACCCTTGCTGCCTTCCGGCCCTGGGGGAGTTCAGTCAGATAGCGCCGCGTGAGGGGCTGCGCCCACAGTACCCGATTGCGGCCGACGGTCAGTACCCGATGACGGCCTGCGGGAACGGGTTCGCGAGCACCCTCCTCGGTCATGTAATGTTTCCGGCGGAGGATTCGCCTAGAGGCCTAGGGCGCACGCTTGGAAAGCGTGTTGGGGGCAACCCCTCACGAGTTCGAATCTCGTATCCTCCGCCAGTGCCTCACCGGGCACGATGTCGAAGGGCCCCACTGTTCGCAGTGGGGCCCTTCGACGTTGTCCGTCTCAGTTTCCGTCTCAGTCGGATTTTTCCTCGGTGCCAGGCAGCGCCCAGAGTGCGTCTCCAACTTGCTGAGCGACTTTCCGGAGCATGACTCCCGTCACATGCATGTAGCGGGCGCGCATTCTCGCCGCTCCCCCAGGCTCCCAGCCCATGATCGCGTCGATCACGACGTCCGGGACACCGAGGATCAGGAGCACGGTCGCGGCGGTGTGGCGAGCGTCGTGGAGACGGCCGTCTCGCACGCCCGCGTCCCGGAGAAGCCGCTTCCAGACGTGGAAGTCCGTGTTCGGGCTCAGCGGCCCGCCGACCGGGGCCCTTGCCCTCCCAGTCCGTCCCGGCCGCGATCCGCTCCCGGTCCTGTGCCTCTTGGTGCTGGCGGAGAATCTTGATCAATGGGTCAGGCAGCCCGATGGTGCGCCGCCCCGCGCGCGACTTGGTCGACTTGTGCTCGCATCGGATCTGCGACCGCTTGGGGCAGTAGCCCGCCTTCCTGCCACACGGATCCGCACCACAGCCGTGCGCGTACTTGGGCCGCAACCGGTTCTTGCGGATACGGACATACCCTGCGACCAGGTCGACGTCCTCCCAGTGCAGCCCGAGCGCTTCCCCTTGGCGGAGACCGAGGGCCAGGGCGACGACCCAGCGCGCGCTGTTGCGGAGCTTGGCCGCCTCCACGAGGAGGCTTTGAACCTCTTCGATCGTGTACGGCTCGATGTCCTCCTCCTCGAGGCGAGGAGCCTTGGCGATCTCAGCCACGTTGGTGGCGACGTGCCCGCGCCGCACCGCCTCACCGAGGCGACCCGGATCGTCCGGTGGACGTGGTGGGCTGTGCCGGCGGAGCTCCCGGGGGAGAGGTCAGTTCCCGATGTCGGCAACGACCTTGTCCCCGTACTGGTAGATGTTGCCCACGCCGCTGGTAGCGCCGACCTGCAGGTCGATCTTGTCGCCAGCGGGGCGGTTGCCGCGGATTTCCATGTGGGCGGGGAGGTCATCGCTGTCGCAGGACAGGGTCTTCCAGAACCAGCCCTTACTGGCCGGGCCGTAGCCGAAGGTCACGTACTGGGTGGTCAGCGCACCGGCAGCGCAGCGGGCATTGAACGTGCCCTTGATGGTGTATCCCGTCGGACCGTCGGGGCTGACGGTGCCTTTGAACTGGACGTCGTAGTGCCGGTGGACGTACGTCACGTTCACAGTGACGGGGGCAGCCTGCGCGGGACTGGCAGCGAGCGGAACGGCCAGGATGGCCACGCCTGCGGTCACAGCGGCTGTGAGTCGCTGGCGTACGGCGGCACGGGTCACGAATCGCTCCCCAAAACGGTGACGAAAATCATGATCACCGTAACGGACAGCGATGACCCCACTGAAGCGGAACCGGCGAATACACCCAGATGACCTAACCGTGCACCCTTCCCGGCGTGGGCGCGGGATCGGGGACCGCGGTCAGGTCGAGGTAGCGCTCGACAAGGGGCAGCGCCTGCTCGAAGGGATGCCGCACCCCGAGAACTGGGAGGGTCAACCTGATGCGAAATATGGGTGATCCTTCAAATCTTCGCAGGCAGGGACCTAGTTAGACAGGGAACAGTGCTGTTCCGGGCGGCAAGCGCTCAGGCCGCATGACCGTGACGAGCACTGCTTCGGAGAGGTTCCCTGACATGAAGTACACGATGATCGCTGCAGCACTTGCCGGGGCCGTGATGGCCGGCGGTTTGGCCGCCCCGGCGATGGCCGACGAAGGGCCAGAGCCGGCTCCGGCAGTGTCCGCCCAAGAAATCACCGAGGCCATGCAGCAGGTGTGCGAGGTCGTTCCCATGGATCACGACCAGTGCCTCAACTACGTCGACGTCTACGGAGGCCTCGTGATCACCCTGATCGAGCAGGACTTGTCTCCGCAGGAGATCGCGGCCGCGCTGGGCCTGAGGTCATGAGCCCTACACCGCTGGGGCGGTCGGTCTACTGGTCCCACCGGGCGGGTGGCACTCAGCACGCCCCGAGGTGGCTCACCCTGGCAATCCCGTAACCCACTGTGCGAGGGCCATCCCGCGTTGTTTCCGGGCCGTCCTTGGGTCGGCCGAGGCCCATGCATCAAGCCCGTTCTTTTGGAATGATCAGCAAGAGGATTCGTCGCAGATCAAGCGGCTCGAACACCTGCGCGAAACCCTCGCCGTCCTGGCCATTTCCCTCGCGCGTACTCACGGTCGTCTGGCCTGGTTTGTCTCTGGCGCTCTCAATGCGCTTGACCCAGTTTTGCGCTGGCGCGCCATGCCAGCCGACCGCGGCGGCAGCTTCGGCACTGTCCTCCCCAGTCCTGAGGAATACAAGGAGGCGGAGGATGCCGTCCGCCGACTCCCGGACGCCCTTGCCGTGATCACCGCCGAGCCGGTTGACCTCGGCACCGCTCGCCCGAATCAGGAGGCAAACGAGGTCTGAGGTTCTTAGGGCTCCGCCGATACACGTTCACCGGGGGATAAGTAGGACAGACACGCCGCCGAGGGATAGCGACCATGGCTGGCCCCGCTTGAGGACCGTGAGGCCCTCAGCGAGTACTCGCGCGCCCACCTGATCTGCCGCGTTCCTCAGCTCCTGCCACTCCTGCTCGTTGGAGCCGAAAGCCCGACGTGACCGTTCGACGGAGCCATACAGGGCCCTGACAGCCGCCGAGACATCGAGCACTGTCTGACCAGCACTCCCCGCGCCCTCCAGCGTCCACGACATCCACAGGCCCATGCGGTTACGGTCGCACCGGTACCAGGCGGCCACCAGCCAACCGCAAAAGGCGTCGGCGCCGGTCCGTCTCAGTTTCCTTTCCGTCTCATTCATCAGCGGCCATCGGCGTTCAGCCGGGACCGGACGACCTTCCGCGCCAAAGCACCGGACACGCCTGAACGCAGGTGAACGCCCCAGGACACAGCTCCAACAACCGCCAACAGACTTGGAAAGCGTGTTGGGGGCAACCCCTCACGAGTTCGAATCTCGTATCCTCCGCCAGCCCAGAGGGCCGGACCGTGAAAGCGGCCCGGCCCTCTGGCGTTTCGTGCGCCGGGTGCCGTCCGGCGGCCCGACTTCGGGGGGGGGGGGAGAGAACACGGCGGTGTGACCGAGCACACCCTCCCTGATTTCTTTTGCTTCGTCGGCCGCCGGCGAGTGGTTCGTGGTTCCTATTTCGTCACCCGCACCGGGGCCGTCACCGTCACCTGGTCGAGGTCCGAGATCCGGACGGTCACCTTCAGGGTCCAGGTGCCCGGGATGGGCAGGGCGAAGGAGTCGGCCACCCAGTAGCCGCCGCGGTCGGTGACCTTCGTGTCCAGGGGGCCGACCCGCTGGGCGGGCAGGGTGAAGGAGACACGGAGCTCGGGCACGGCGGCCAGGCCGCCGTCCGGGCCGTAGACCACCGCCTGGACGGAGTTCCGGCCGACCCGGCCCGGGTCGAGGGTGATCTGCACCTTGCCGGTCCCGCCGGCGGCGCCGGTGTCGAACGGGACCGTGGTGACCGAGGCCGTCGGGATGCCGGTCGTCACGGTGTCGGTCTGCGCCGCCTCGGTGGCCGCACGGCCGGGCAGGGTGCTGGTCAGGAGCGTCGTCAGGACCAGGACGAGCACGCCCACGGCGGCCTCGGCCAGCACCGAGCGGCGCAGCAGGTGGAAGGTGGCGGCGGGGGGCGGGGGAGTCGGCGGTAGCGAGGCCCCGGCCGTCGCCGGTTCGGGGGTCGGCCGGCACCGCCGCACTCGCCGGCGCGGGCTCCGGGCCCCGGGCCGGCACCGTCGCCACCTCCGGCGTGCGGGCCGGCACCGCGGCCCGCCCGGTGTCCGCGCGCGCTGCCCGGGCCGCCCCGGTCAGGCGGTTCGTCCAGGTCCGGGAGCAGGCCGCCGCCAGCAGCAGGGCGGTCACGGCGGCCAGCTTGGCCAGCAGGGTGCGGCCGTACGTCGTGTCCGTGAGCGCCTGCCAGGAGCCGAGGCCGCGCCAGGACTGGTAGACGCCGGTCAGGACAAGGACCGTCACGGAGGCGAGGGCCATCCGGGAGAAGCGGGTGAGCACGGGGACGGCGGCGGACTCGAGCCGGCGCAGGGTGCGCAGGAGGGCGACCAGACCGCCGAGCCAGGCGGCCATGGCCAGCAGGTGCAGGGTGGCCGAGGTGATCGCCAGCGGGACCTGGAGGCCCGCCGAGGCGTGCTCGGCCGCCGACCAGGTGGCGGCCAGGGCGGTGGAGAAGAGCGCGGTCGCCGCCAGGGTGAAGCGGCGGGGCAGCCTTCTGCGGCGGGCCCTGAGGAGCGCCACGACGGCTCCGCCCAGCAGCAGGAGGGCCAGCCGGGCGAGGAGCAGCGCGCCGGGGCGGCTCGTCGCCGTGTGGGTGAGGGAGGAGACGGAGAGGGCGTCCGCCGGGGAGGTGCCCTGCTCGTACGGCGACCGCAGCAGGAGCAGGGCGGCGGTGGCGGCGAGGAGGGTCCAGGCGGCGGCGAGGGCCGGGGTGCGCAGCGGCGCGGCCGTGGGCGGCCGGCAGTACGCCACGAAGGCGGCGATGCCCAGCAGGAGGGCCACGGCGAGGTAGGCGAGGTAACGGGCCATGTTGTACAGGGCCGTCGTGGCGGGGTTCTCCGTTTCGTCCGGTACCGGGCTCGCCGCCGTCGCCGTGCGTTTGCCGACCGAGAAGGTGAGGGCGCCGGACACCGGGTGGCTGTCGGCCGAGACGACCCGCCAGGCGACCGTGTAGGTGCCGGTGGCCAGTTTGGCGGGAAGGGGGACGCGGGCCGTGTCGGAGCGGCCGGGGGCGTGGTCGGCGGTGCCGGTGCGCAGGCGGTGGTTCTCGGGGTCGTAGACGCGGAAGGAGTCGGTGAGCAGGCCGACCGACTCGGTGAAGGTGAGCGTCACGTGCCGGGGTGCCGTCCTGAGGACGGTGCCGTCGCCGGGGTCGCTCTCGCGCAGGGCCGCGTGGGCCGTGGCGGGAGCCGCCGCGCCGAGCAGCACCAGCAGCAGGCCCGCCCCCAGCAGCGTCAGCCGCCGCAGCCACCGGATTCCGTCGCGCACGTCGCCCCTCCCGACCGCCCGCGTGCCTTTCGCCCGCCGCCCCGCTAGCGGCATCGGCCGACGGGCCTCCCTGTAGGTACGCAAGGACCGGCCGGGATGCTCACCGGACGGGCCGGGTGGTCACCCGGCCCTCCACCGCCGGTGCGTCGGGCCCTCGGCCCTCGTCAGGCGGGGAAGGCCGCCTCCCGTTCCAGGAAGGCGAGTTGGGCGTGCTTCTCCGGCAGGTACACGTCGGGGATGTCCACCTCGGGCAGGACGACCACCGGTCCGCGGGCGAAGCCCTGGCGTTCGAAGCGGGCGATCGCCTTGGTGTTGCGGACGTCGGGGTCGACCACGATCCGCCGCCGGTCCAGGGTCAGCAGGACGTACGACGCGATCGCGGACAGCAGGGCCGCGGTCCAGCCGGGGTGCGCGCCGTCGGCGCCGGCGGGGGCGAGCAGGAGGTGCACGCCGAGGTCGCCGGGTCGTACGTCGTAGCACTCCCCCACCCGGTCGGCGGCCGGCTCGTAGGTCTGGAGCAGGGCGGCCGGTGCGCCGTCCTTGGTGACCAGATGGGCGTGGTGGGTGTCGAGGCCGGCCATGTGGGCGTAGATCTCGGCGACCTGGGACCTGGTGAGGCCGTTCATGCCCCAGAAGGAGGCACGTTCCTCGCTCACCCAGGCGTGGACCACGTCCGCGTCCGCCTGCGGGTCGAGGGGGCGGACGCCGACGGTTCCGTAGCCGTCGATGTGCTGTTCGTGGAGGTCAGTCATCGGTCTCCTCGGTGCGTTCCAGAAGGGCCCAGTCGGTGACGACGGGGGCGAGTTCGCCCCCGAGCCACAGGGGGAGCTGGTCGTGGTGGTGCGCGGCGCCGGGGACGCCGTCCGCGCCGAAGGGGACCACCCAGCGGCTCAGGGCGCGGTCGGACAGGTCCCAGACGTAGCGGGCGGCCGGGCCGCGGGCCGCGCGGTCGGTGAGGCCGGGGACGGCCGAGGTGCACAGCACGCAGTCGTGGTCGCCGCCCAGTCCGGGTTCGGCGTACGGCTCCCCCGGCTCGTACGGCCCCGCCGCCTGGCCCGGTTCGTACGGCAGGGCCCGCCAGGGGGCCAGGCGGTGGGTGTCGGACCAGGTGCCGGCGGGCGGCCCGGCGGCCACCTCCTCCAGCGCCGCGCGCACGGCGGCGGGACGGTCGACGCCGTACAACTCCTCCGCGCGCAGCAGGTGTTCGAGGGCGAAGCCGATGCGCGGGACGAGGGCCAGCCACGGGAGCAGGACCTCCGGGTAGGCCGGGGGCTCGGTGAGCGGGGCGAACACCGGGTCCGCGGCGAGGTTCCGTACGACCGCGCCGCGCACGGCCGCGTAGGCCGCAGCGTCGGTGCTGCCGGCGTCCATCCGGCGGTCCCAGGCGAGCAGGCGGTCGCGCAGGCGGGCCGCTGCCGGGGTGAGGCCGTCGAGGGCGGCGAGGTGGTCCAGAAGGGCCCCGGCGGAGCCGAGGAGGGTGTCGGTGTGGATCTCCGCCATGCCGTCGGCGGTCCAGGTGCGGCGCGCGTCGAGGAGGGCGTGGATGCGGTCGGCGCGGTGCGGCGGGGCGAACTCCACGCCGAGGGGGGTGGCGGGGCCGCGCTGGTTGGCCATCACCGCGACGCCGTCGGTCAGTCCGGCGTACGGCGTCTCGTGCGTGCCGTGCCATGCGTGGCCGGGCCGCCAGGCGGGGACGGGGTGGAGGCGGTTGGCCGCCGCGCGGTCGGGGACGCGGCCGGCGACCCGGTGCAGGGTGCCCCCGGCGGTGTCGGCGGCCTGGACCACGTTGACGGGCTCGGTCCAGGCGTCCAGGGCGCGGTCGACGTCGCCGACCGTGCGGGCGCGCAGCAGGGGGAGCAGGGCGCCGAAGCCGAGGTCCCCGGTGACGCGGGGCGGGTAGCGGAGGGCGAGCGCCCGGGCCTCGCCCCCGTCGGGGTCCGTCGCGCCGGCCGCGGTAGCGGTGCCGCCGTACGCGGGGACACCGGCGTCCAGGCCCTCCGGGCCGCCCGCGATCACCGGGCCCCGGTCCGTCTCGATCACCTCGATCTCGACCGGGGACTCGCCCGCGATCTCCACGGTCTCCGTGTGCCGTGCGGCCCGGTGCCAGGTCCCGTCCGGTCCGAGCGCCTCGACCCCGGCCCCGGTACGGCGCAGCCGCTCGCGGTACAGGTCCTGGTAGTCGGCCATGGCGTTGGTGATGGCCCAGGCGACGGTGCCGGTGTGGCCGAAGTGGGCGATGCCGGGGACGCCGGGCACGGCGAGGCCGACGACGTCGAACTCGGGGCAGGCGAGGCGGATCTGCTGGTAGACGCCCGGGTCCTCGATGAAGCGGTGGGGGTCGCCGGCGATGAGGGCGTGGCCCGTGGCGGTGCGCTCGCCGGAGACCAGCCAGCCGTTGCTGCCCGCGGTGCCGGGGCCGTCGGTGGCGAACAGGCCGACGGCGGCGGGGCCGAGGTGGCGGATCGCCTGCTCGCGCCAGAGCTTGGCGGGGAAACCGGCGAACAGGATGTGCGTGGCGAGCCAGACACCCAGCGGGGTCCAGGGCCGCCAGTGGCCGGGGGTGAGGCCGGTGCGGGCGAACGCGGGGTCGCGGCGGGCGCCGGCGGCCAGGCCCTCGTTGACCCCGTCGGTGTACGCGCGGACCCAGTCGGCCGTCTCGGGGTCCCGGTGTTCCAGCGCGGCGAAGCAGCGGCGGGCGGTGTCGTCGAGGCGGGCCCGGCGGGCGAGGACGTCCCAGGAGAGGGCGCCGACGCCGAGGAAGGAGGCCGACGTGCCCCGGGCCCGGTGGCGTTCGACCTCCAGCTGCCAGGCCCGGTCACGGGCCGTCACCCGGCCCTGGGCGCGGGCGAGTTCACGGGCGCCGGACGCACGCAGATGGGGAATGCCCCAGGCGTCGCGGTAGGTCTCGGTGGTCACCGGGGAGCCCCTCTCTTACTTTAGGTTAGCCTTGCCTAAGTATTGGTGGGGAATCGTACGCGAACCGTGGAGGGGTCATGGGGCAGGGGCGGGGCTGGGAGGGCGCGGTACTCAAACTGCTGCGCGCCAAGGACTTCGTGCTCACGGTCACGGAGGCGGAGGACGTCACCGCGGACTACCGGCGGCTGCTGCTGAGCGACGGTGGGCTGCTCGCCGCGACCGGGGTGCACCCGACGATGTGGGTGCGGCTGTGGTTCACCGCCGACGGCCGGCCGCACCAGCGGGCCTACACCCTGGTCGACCCGGACCCGGCGGCCGGCACCTTCGCCCTGGAGTTCGCCCTGCACGAGGGCGTCGCCTCCGACTGGGCACGGGCGGCACGGCCCGGCGACACCATCGAGGCCACCGTGCAGGGCACCGGCTTCCAGCGGCCCGACCCCGCGCCCTCGCACCTCGTCGCGATCGGCGACCCGGCCTCCCTGCCCGCCGTCAACTCCCTGCTCGGCGCGCTGGGTTCGGCACCGGCGACGCTCTGGTTCGAGGGCGGCCTGGACGGTCTCCCCTCCCACGCCGACCCGCACCGCCACGAGATACGCGAGGTCCCGCGCCGGGACGCGGGCGCCCACCTGGTCGAACGGGTCCGCGCCGAACTGCCCGCCGTACTCGCCGCCACCCCGGACCCGTACGTCTGGATCGCCTGCGACACCGCCACGACCCGCACGCTGGCGTCGTACGTCCGCAGGGAACTGGGCGTCCCGAAGCAGCGGCTGCACGCCCTGGGCTACTGGCGCGCGGACTGACCGGAGCCCCGGCGGACCGGACGACCGGACGACCGGAGCGACGGACAGCCCGGCCCCAGGGGTCGGGCACGCCCGCCGGCCACAAGCCCCGGGCCGACGGCACCGCGAAGGGGTGGACGCCCGGCCGGTCAGGCGCACGGCACCGGACCTGGGGCCCTGGGACGCGCCGAACCGCGGACTGGGAGCGCGCGCCCGGCACGCGGGCACGCACGCGGACCGGGCCCTGACCGACGGCCCTGGGGCACGCCCGCCACGCGGACCGGGAAGCGGCCGCCGTGGGCGTACCGGAGGGCGGCGTGCGTCCGGGCGGGGCCGGGCGCGCGGGCCGGACCGGGGCGGGGGATCATCGACCCATGGACGTCACCGTGCATCTCGCCCAGGATCCCGAGGCCGACGCGCTGCTCGGGCGATCGCCGCTCGCCGCGCTGGTGGGGATGCTGCTCGACCAGCAGGTGCCGATGGAGTGGGCGTTCAAGGGCCCCCGGACCATCGCCGACCGGCTCGGCACCGCGGACCTGGACGCGCACGAGATCGCGGCGATGGACCCCGAGGCCTTCGCCACGCTGCTCTCCGAGAAGCCCGCCGTCCACCGCTACCCCGGCTCGATGGCCAAGCGCGTCCAGCAGCTGTGCCAGTACCTGACCGAGCACTACGACGGCGACCCC
The DNA here is from genome assembly GCF_025642175.1 of Streptomyces albidicamelliae. Taxonomy (NCBI): domain Bacteria; kingdom Bacillati; phylum Actinomycetota; class Actinomycetes; order Kitasatosporales; family Streptomycetaceae; genus Streptomyces; species Streptomyces albidicamelliae. The sequence continues at coordinate 4,137,678 of NZ_CP106795.1, forward strand.
GAGGCCGTCTGGCGGGGCGTCGCGAGCGGGGCCGAGCTGCTGAAGCGGCTGGAGGACCTGCCGGGGTTCGGCCGGCAGAAGGCGCAGATCTTCCTCGCGCTGCTCGGCAAGCAGCTCGGGGTCGCGCCCAAGGGCTGGCGGGAGGCCGCGGGCGCGTACGGCGAGGCGAAGTCCTTCCGGTCCGTCGCCGACATCACCGGGCCCGAGTCACTGGCCAAGGTGCGCGCCCACAAGCAGGAGATGAAGGCGGCGGCGAAGGCCGCCAAGGCCGCGGGCGGCTGAGCGGCCGGGTAAGCCGAGTGGCCCGTCCGAGTGGCGGAACGCCGTCACGCGTTCGCAGCATGGACCATGACCGAGGCACCCAACAGCGGCCCCGGATGGGGTCGCGAGTACGACGACCGGCACGTCCACGCGGCCCACCCGCCCGGCGCCCGCCATGAGCCCGAGCCGGCGTTCGAGGGCCCCCTCCACGCCCTGTCGCAGGCCGCCTGGCAGGTCGTCCTGCTGACCGGCATCGTCTCCCTGATCCTCGGGATCCTGGTGCTGATCTGGCCCGGACCCTCCCTGCTAGCGGCCGGTGTCCTCTTCGGCCTCTACCTGCTGATCAGCGGAGTCTTCCAGCTGGCGGCCGCCTTCGGCACACACCGGACGACGTCCCTGCGCGTGCTGGCCTTCGTCAGCGGTGCCCTGTCGATCCTGCTCGGCCTGTTCTGCTTCCGCGGCCCCATGGAGTCGATCCTGCTGCTCGCCCTGTGGATCGGCATCGGCTGGCTCATCCGCGGCATCACCCAGACCCTGGCCGCCGCCCACGACTCCCGGATGCCGGCCCGCGGCTGGCAGATCTTCCTCGGGATCGTCACCTTCCTCGCGGGCGTCGTGCTCATCGTCTCGCCCTTCGAGTCCGTCGCCGTGCTCACCCTCGTCGGCGGCATCTGGCTGATCGCGGTGGGCCTCGTCGAGATCGTCACGGCGTTCCGCATCCGCTCGGTCGCCCGGCAGGTGCCGCAGAACGTGTGACCGGCCGGTCCCACGCCCTCCGCCCGCGTCAACCGGGCGCCCCGCCGGTACGCCGAGCCAGCGAATCCGGCGCACGAGGTGCTGCGCTCCCCCTCCGTACCGGGGAGACACCCGGTGTGAGCAGGACCGCGAACACCCCCGGAGGCCGTGCCCGGCTGCGGGTGCTCGTGCTGCTTCTCGCCCTGTGGGTGCCCGGCGCCCATGTGCAGGCCCTGGCGGCGCCGTCGTTCACCGCGGCCGCCGAGACCGCCGAGCACGAGGTCCTCGACACGGCGCTGCGGCCGCCGGCCCGCGCCGTCCACCGGGCCGACGTGCCCGAACGTCCCGCGCCCCTGCCCGACCCGGCGCCCGCCCGGCCCGCCGCACCCGTGCGCCACCCGGCGCCGGGGACGCCGTACGCCCCGTGCCTGCTGCGCACGGTGGTCCTGCGCTGCTGACAGACCCGCGCCCCCGCACAGGTCAGTCGGCTCGACGCAAGGAGCAGCACCGTCATGCCCATGGATCCCTACGCCGTCCTGCGCGCCCTGCTGCGCGCCGAGGCCAGGCGCACCGCCACGGCCAAGCCGGACCAGCGGCGGCCGGAGGCCCAGCGGCCACGCGAGCAGCGGGACCGCTGAAACCGCGCCCGGCGGGGGCGGGCTACCGCCTCCGCCGGGCCGTGCCGAACAGGGAGCGGGTGATCTCACGGCCGATCTGCGTGCCGACGGAACGGGCCAGGGACTTGAACATCCCGCTGCCCACCACCTGCTCGACCAGCGACGGCTCCTCCTTCGGGGCCTTCGGAGCTTTCGCAGGTGCGGGCGTGGACGCCGCGGCCTCGGCCGGCGCCGGCCGTGCGCTCAGCCGCTCGAACGCCGACTCCCGGTCCACAGCCTGTGCATAACGGCCGTGGAGCGAGGACGCGCGGACCGCCCGGTCCAGTTCGTCGGTGTCCACCGGTCCCATCAGGGACTCCGGGGCGCGCAGCCGGGTGGCGGCGACCGGGGTGGGGGCGCCGTTCTCGCTGAGGACCGTCACCACGGCCTCGCCGGTGCCCAGACCGGTGAGCAGCTCCTCCAGGTCGTACGCCGACCTGGGGAAGGTCTGCACGGTGGCCTTCAGCGCCTTCTGGTCATCGGGCGTGAAGGCGCGCAGGGCGTGCTGGACGCGGTTGCCGAGCTGGCCGAGGACGTCGGCGGGCACGTCCTTCGGGGTCTGGGTGACGAAGAAGACGCCGACGCCCTTGGAACGGATCAGCCGCACGGTCTGGGTGATCGAGTCCAGGAACGCCCTGGAGGCGTCGTCGAACAGCAGATGCGCCTCGTCGAAGAAGAAGACCAGCCGCGGTCTGTCGGTGTCGCCGATCTCGGGCAGGTCGTGGAAGAGGTCGGCCAGCAGCCACATCAGGAACGTCGAGAACAGCTGCGGCCTGTCCTGCACGGCCGCGAGTTCGAGGACGGAGACGACACCCCGGCCGTCCTCGGCCGTACGCAGGAAGCCGGCCGTGTCGAACTCCGGCTCACCGAAGAAGTCCGCCATGCCCTGCGTCTCGAACGCGGTCAGGGAACGCAGGATCACCCCGGCCGTCGCCTTCGACAGACCGCCGATGTCCTTCAGCTCGGCCCGGCCCTCGTCGGAGGTGAGGAAGGCGACGACCGCCCGCAGGTCCTTGAGGTCGACCAGCTCCAGGCCCTTGGTGTCGGCGTAGTGGAAGATCAGGCCGAGGGACTGCTCCTGGGTCTGGTTGAGGCGCAGCACCTTGGCCAGCAGCACCGGGCCGAAGCTGGTGACCGTGGCGCGCACCGGGATGCCGTGACCGAGGCCGCCGAGCGCGAGGAACTCCGCCGGGAAGGCGGCCGGGGCCCACTCCTGGCCGACCTCGCCGGACCGCTTGTGGACCCGGTCGCCGTCCTGCCCCGGCCGCGCGATGCCGGACAGGTCCCCCTTGATGTCCGCGAGGAACACCGGCACGCCCTGCGCCGACAGCTGCTCCGCGATCAGCTGGAGGGTCTTGGTCTTGCCGGTGCCGGTGGCGCCCGCGACCAGACCGTGCCGGTTGAGCATGGGCAGCGGGATGCGGACCGGCGCGCCGGGGTGGCACCGCCCGTCCCACAACAGGGCGCCCAGGTCGAGGGCGGGGCCGGTGAACGCGTAGCCGGAGGCGATCTTCCGCGCCTCCTCGGGGAGGGCGTCGGCCCCCTCGGGGGCGGCGGGCGGAGCGGTCTCGCTGTCACTCATCGCAGGCCCCAGTTCCCGGTAGTAGCCCGTTTGGCCGTTTTGCGGCACCTTTTCAAGCGTCGCACTCCGCCGCCATGGCTGCGCCCGGAACGTCTTGACCGGTAGGCTTTCCGTGTGATCTTCAAGCGCATCGGAAACGGCCGGCCGTACCCCGACCACGGCCGGGAAAGCACCCGGCAGTGGGCGGACGTCGCGCCGCGCCCGGTCCGCCTCGATCAGCTCGTGACCACCAAGCAGCAGCTCGACCTGGAGACACTGCTGGCGGAGGACTCGACGTTCTACGGCGACCTCTTCGCGCACGTCGTCAAGTGGCAGGGCGACCTGTACCTGGAGGACGGCCTGCACCGCGCGGTCCGTGCGGCCCTCCAGCAACGCCAGGTGCTGCACGCGCGCGTGCTCGAACTCGACTGACGCGGCGCGACACGGCCGTTGGCCCTTTCGGGTTCCGCTGAGCGGCATCGACTGATCATCTAATAGGCATCGCCGCTCGGGCGCACTACGCTGCGCCCATGAGCATGCTGACGCCCCCCGGCATGGGCGGCAAGTACCGGATCACGGGGGACAAATACCCTCGGATGCGCCCTCCCCGGCGCCGGGCCAGGCTCGTGGCCGCCGTGGTGGCGTCCGTCGCGGTGCTCGGCCTGGTCGGCTGGGGCACCCTGCAGCTCATCGACGTCTTCACCGGCGGCGGCAAGAAGGCCGCGGCGTCCGGTGCGAAGACGGAGTGCCGGACCAAGGCCGCCGCGGAGGCCCGGGTGAAGGACGTGCCCGCCCCGGGCGCGATCACCGTGAACGTCTACAACGCCACCACCCGCGGCGGGCTCGCCAAGAAGACCGCGGACGAGCTGAAGAAGCGCGGCTTCAAGATCGGTGACGTGGGCAACGCGGCGAAGGAGTTCGACAAGAAGATCAAGGGCACGGGGATGCTCCTCGGCCCCATCACCGCGCAGAGCACCTCGCTGCCGGTGCTCGCCACGCAGCTCGCCGACGCCGAGCGCCGCACGGACGCGGGGCGCAAGGGTGCCGTCCTCGACCTGATCATCGGGGACGCGTTCAAGGGGCTGGCCAAGCCGGCGGCGGCGCAGCAGGCGCTGACGGCGCTGACCGCTCCCGCGGCTTCGGCGGATCGGCCGAAGAAGGCCTGCTGAGCCCTGCGGGGCTTGGACGGGGAGCCGCGCGCCGTTTCATCGAGTGCCGGTCCGTCGGGCTGGGCGCGCAGTTCCCCGCGGCTCCCTGCGGGGCCCCTGGCCGGGGGAGCCGTCTTCACTTGAGTGCCGGCCCGTTGTGGCTGTTCGCGCAGTTCCCCGCGCCCCTTACGAGGCGCCCCTGGGCGTCGTACTTCCGCCGCCGGTCCGTCGTGGCTGTTCGCGCAGTTCCCCGCGCCCCTGACGGGGCGCCCTGGGCGTCGTTCTTTTGATACGGGACGGGACACGCGCCCCTTGCGGGGCGCCGGTCGTTACTCGGCTGCGCCGTACAGGCGGTCGCCTGCGTCGCCGAGGCCCGGGATGATGTAGCCGTGCTCGTTGAGGTGGTCGTCCACCGCCGCCGTCACGACCGTCACCGGGGTGCCCGCCAGCTCGCGCTCCATGACCTCGACGCCCTCGGGGGCGGCGAGCAGGACCACGGCCGTCACGTCGTCGGCACCGCGCTTGATCAGCTCCCGGATCGCCGCGACCAGCGTGCCGCCGGTGGCCAGCATCGGGTCAAGGACGTACACCTGGCGGCCGGAGAGGTCCTCGGGCATGCGCGTCGCGTACGTGGAGGCCTCCAGGGTCTCCTCGTTGCGGATCATGCCCAGGAAGCCCACCTCGGCCGTCGGCAGCAGCCGCACCATGCCGTCCAGCATGCCGAGACCGGCCCGCAGGATCGGCACGACCAGCGGACGCGGCCGGGCGAGCTTGACCCCGGTGGTCCTGGCCACGGGGGTCTCGATGTCGACCGCCTCGGTGCGCACGTCCCGCGTGGCCTCGTAGGCGAGCAGGGTGACGAGTTCGTCGGCCAGCCTGCGGAAGGTGGGAGAGTCCGTGCGCTGGTCGCGCAGCGTGGTGAGCTTGTGGGCGACCAGGGGGTGGTCGACGACGTGGAGACGCATGCCCATAACGGTACCTGCGCCCCGCGCTCCATCGTGCTGGCGTCAAACCGCCCGTAAGGGGGAAAGTGGGAGGGACGGACTGGGGTGGTGTGACGTGCCTGATCTGCCTGATCTTCCCGAGGACGCGCCCGGGAACACCACGGACTCGGCCGCGCCCGCGACACCCGGCGCCCGGGTCCGCGATCGCACGGCACCCGAGACGGACGCCGAGCGCCGGCGCCGGCGCGCCCAGTTCCTCCGTGATCTCGCCGAGGCCCGTGAGCTGCGCGCCCGGGTCCAGCCGCGACGCGCCAAGGCCGCGCGCCTGCGCCACGCGATGCGCATGCGGACGTTCCGCTGGTAGGGAGGAAAGCCGTGAGCTGGACCCGGTAAGGGAGTTGGCGCCGCGGAAGATCCCGGCCCGCGCCGACGTTTCCGAGGCGGGGCGTGCGTGAGCGCTTCGCAAAGCCGCGTACGATCCGCAGGTGGCGGCAACGAGCGCGCTGCTGAGTCGATGACCGATCCACGATCGAAACAGCCAGACACAGGGAGCCGAAGACGTCCCCTGAACGCCTTGTTTCTGCCACGATTCCGAGTGGGTGGGGCTCGGAGCCCAGGCTCTCTCCACCCACGTACCTCCGCCGGGGGGACCCCCAACCGGCACGCCTATGACCAGTGGGAGAGTCACGGTGTACTTCGCCGCACTGCTCGCGCGCACCGAAGACGGGTGGGAAGCGAGCGACACAGAGCTCGACGATGTGGAGACCCTGTCGGATCTGGCCGACCTGGCCCGGGAAGCCTCTCCCGACGAGGACACGGTGCTCGTCCTGATCGAGCAGGAGGACGCCTGGTTCGGCGTCGTCCGCGTGGACGGCGAGGACGACCCTCGCATCTACGTCTCGGACGCCGCCGCCGCCCAGCGCAGCGCGTACGGTGAGCTGCTGCTCACCGACGAACTGCTGGGCCGGGAGCCCGGCGCCGACGACGGCCCGGACCTGGACGCCCTGGACCTCGACGGCACCGAGGACGGCGAGTCCGAGGAGAACGACGACGACGAGGAGGAGGAGGGCGGCGGCGGCGACGCGGTGCCGCACAGCCCCGTGGGCGACAGCCAGATCCTCGACGATCTCGGGATCGGCGAGAAGGAGCTGCGCATCCTGGACGCCGAGGACGCGCTGAGCACCATCGCCGAGGCGCTGGGCGCCTCGGAGGTGCTGGAGACCGTCCGCTGACCGGCCGGGACGCCCACGTCACGACCGGCCCACCGGACCCCGTGCGCGACCCCTGGCACCCCGCGATGCGACTCGCCCTGGACGAGGCCGAACGGGCCGTCCGGGGCGGGGACGTGCCCGTGGGCGCCGTTCTGCTGTCCCCGGACGGCGGGACGGTGCTGGGTGCCGGGCACAACGAGCGCGAGGCCACCGGCGATCCCACGGCCCACGCGGAGGTCCTCGCGATCCGGCGGGCCGCCGCCCGGCTCGGGGAGTGGCGGCTGACCGGTTGCACGCTGGTGGTCACCCTGGAGCCGTGCACGATGTGCGCGGGCGCGCTCGTCCAGTCCCGGGTGGACCGGGTCGTCTACGGCGCCCGGGACGAGAAGGCGGGCGCGGCCGGCTCCCTGTGGGACGTGATCCGCGACCGTCGGCTCAATCACCGGCCGGAGGTCGTCGAAGGCGTTCTCGCGGCCGACTGCTCCCGGCTCCTCACCGAGTTTTTCCGGGACCGCTGAATACCGATTTCTGACCACGCCCCACCGTGCTGTAGGGTCTCCCTCGGTAGCGTGTCCGAGCGGCCGAAGGAGCTCGCCTCGAAAGCGAGTGTGGCGCAAGTCACCGAGGGTTCAAATCCCTCCGCTACCGCTGGAAAAAGGGCCCCGTCGCGAGACGGGGCCCTTTCCGCGTTCCGGGCGGACAAGAAGCCCGGGACGGCGGGCGGTTGGCCCCCGGAAAAGGCGTGAAGGTTACACTCGCCGCCGGCAGCAGGGCCTACGGGACAGAGGGACAGGGGAGGCCGCGGTGGCGGTGAACGCCAAGAAGATCGCCGTGTACGTGCTCGTGGTCTTCGCGCTGTACTTGATCATCACGGACCCGGCCAAGGCGGCCGACTACGTCCAGATAGGCTTCGAGGGTATTTCGGACGCGGCGAAGGCCATCGGCGACTTCATGACGTGGGTCGCCAACGGAGGAAAGAGCTGAGGTAATCCCCATGATCCGCCACCTGGTCCTCTTCAGGCTCAACGAGGGCGTCGAGCGCGACGATCCGCGGGTCGTCGCGGGCGTGGAGGCCTTCCGGGCCCTCGGCGGGCAGATCGAGGAGCTGCGCTTCTGGGAGTGCGGCTGGAACATCAGCGACCGGCCGATCGCCTACGACTTCGCGATCAACTCGGCCGTCGAGGACCCGGACGCCCTCAAGCGGTACCTGGAGCACCCGGCCCACCAGGCGGGCGTCGCGCTGTGGCGCGAGTTCGCCACGTGGGTGATGGCCGACTACGAATTCTGACCTCTTCCAAGCAGCAGCCCCCCGCCGTACCGGCGGGGGGCTTTCGCGTGTCCAGCCCCTCAACTTGTCGGAGTTTACCCACAACACGGCGTTATGCGGTGCTTGCACACAGTGCACATGTCTTGTGATGCTATGACCGCTTTTGACGGATGATTGACCGATGAAGAGGTGGCGTTGACCGTGTCGGCCAGTACTGCGCCGCCCCAGGAGGAGGCGCCCGCTGAGGCGCCTCCGGCTCCCGAGAAGCGCCGTGGCGCCGACACCCGTGCCCTCACCCAGGTGCTCTTCGGCGAGCTGAAGGAACTGGAGCCGGGCACGCCGGAGCACGACCGGGTACGGGGGGCGCTGATCGAGGCGAACCTCCCGCTCGTGCGCTACGCGGCCGCCCGCTTCCGCTCCCGCAACGAGCCGATGGAGGACGTCGTCCAGGTCGGCACCATCGGCCTGATCAACGCCATCGACCGCTTCGACCCGGACCGGGGCGTGCAGTTCCCGACCTTCGCCATGCCGACCGTCGTCGGCGAGATCAAGCGGTACTTCCGCGACAACGTCCGCACCGTCCACGTCCCGCGCCGGCTGCACGAGCTGTGGGTACAGGTCAACAGCGCCACCGAGGACCTCACCACGGCCTTCGGGCGCTCGCCGTCGACCGCCGAGATCGCCGAGCGGCTCCGCATCAGCGAGGAGGAGGTGCTGTCCTGCATCGAGGCGGGACGCTCGTACCACGCCACCTCCCTGGAGGCCGCGCAGGAGGGTGACGGACTGCCCGGACTGCTGGACCGCATCGGCTACGAGGACCCCGCCCTGGACGGCGTGGAGCACCGCGATCTGGTCCGGCATCTCCTGGTCCAACTCCCCGAACGGGAACAGCGCATCCTTCTGCTGCGCTACTACAGCAATCTCACCCAGTCGCAGATCAGCGCGGAACTCGGCGTCTCCCAGATGCACGTCTCGCGGTTGCTCGCCCGCAGCTTCCAGCGCCTCCGCTCGGCGAATCGCATCGACGCATAGGCCGCGGAGTCCGTCGCCGTCGGACCGATGCACGGCGGGTGTTCGGCCGGTGCATGGCGGGGCGCACGGGAGCACGGCCCGAACAGCACTGCATCGCAAACCCGAGCGAGTGGTAACCGGCACGAGCGAATCGCTCACCAGGGCTGTTGCCGACAGTTGTGTCCCGAAAAGCCGTCAGACCCCTTCTTTCCAGGGCCGATTCGTCACTCAGGTGTCGACATGTCACTACAGCGCGTTGCCGACATGTGACATTCTGCGGGAAGAGCGTTTGCCGGGGCTCCGGCTCCGGTATTCAGGTGAAGGCTGCGTTGCTCGAAAGGCAGCACCGCCGCGACCGTCCCGCGACCCAAAGGGGGTGGCATGTCCGCAGACAAGGGCAGCTCGAAGGTGCTTACGCCGACGACGAGTGAGGCAGCGCCCAAGGAGCTCGACACTCTCGACGTCCTCGACGGCCTCGGAGGCGTACCGGCTCTCGACGCCGCGCCGGCCACGGCCGTTCCCTCCGCCGCTCCCGAGGAGACCGCCCCGGCCCTGCCGGCCTCGGGGGACATCGACACCCGCACCCTGTCCCGCTCCCTGTTCCTGCGGCTCGCCGCCCTGGACGAGGACAGCCCGGAACGGGCCTACGTCCGGGACACCCTGATCGAGCTGAACCTGCCGCTGGTCCGCTACGCGGCCGCGCGCTTCCGCTCCCGCAACGAGCCGATGGAGGACATCGTCCAGGTCGGCACCATCGGCCTGATCAAGGCGATCGACCGCTTCGACTGCGAACGGGGCGTGGAGTTCCCGACGTTCGCGATGCCGACGGTGGTCGGCGAGATCAAGCGCTTCTTCCGCGACACCTCGTGGTCGGTGCGGGTCCCGCGCCGGCTCCAGGAGCTGCGCCTCGCCCTCACCAAGGCGAGCGACGAGCTGTCGCAGAAGCTGGACCGGTCCCCGACGGTGACCGAGCTGGCCGCGGTGCTCGGCGTCTCCGAGGAGGACGTGGTCGACGGCCTCGCGGTCGGCAACGCCTACACCGCCTCCTCCCTGGACTCCCCGGCCCCCGAGGACGACGGCGGCGAGGGCTCCCTGGCCGACCGGCTCGGCTACGAGGACACCGCGCTGGAGGGCGTGGAGTACCGCGAGTCCCTCAAGCCGCTGCTGGCCAAGCTGCCGCCCCGGGAGCGCCGGATCATCATGCTGCGCTTCTTCGCCAACATGACCCAGTCGCAGATCGGCGAGGAGGTCGGCATCTCCCAGATGCACGTCTCCCGGCTCCTCACCCGGACCCTGTCCCAGCTGCGCGAAGGACTGATCTCCGACTGAGGGTTCTGTTCTGACGGTCCGTCAGCCACACTGGCTCGATGCTGCGAGCGACAGGGTCGGGCAGGGCCACGGACAGGGCGTGTCCGAGAGGGAACCGTGGCCGCCGGGGCGCCGTTACGGCGGCTTCGGCGGCCGCCCTCTGTCTGGGCGGGGTCCTGGCCTCGTGCGCGGGCGGCGGTCCGGGCGGCGGCTATGCCGCGGTCGGCGCGGGCGACGGCACCGGTCCGGGCACCGGCACCCCGACCGGGTCGGTGACGCTGGTCCCCCTCGACGGGGAGAACGGCGAGGGCACGGGCGGCCGGCAGGGCGACGGGAGGGACGAGGGCGGCAAGGGCGCCGGGGACGGCAGGGTCCCGCGCACGGCCGGTTCGGGTCCGGCAGGCGACCGGGGCACGACGGGTGGCCCCCAGGAGCCCGCCCGGGACGGCACACCGGGGTCCGGAAGCGACGCCGACGCCTCACACCCGGCCGACGACACCGGCCGGACCGGTCACACGGGCGACGGGACCGGCCGGGCGACACCGGCACCCGGCCCGACGACTCACGCCCCGGACCCGTCCCCGAGCCGTACCTCCGCCCCGCGGCCGTCCCCGGCCGACCTCTCCTGGGGCGACCCCGCGACGGCGGACGCGGACCAGCGCTGGTGCCAGAAGGTGACCGTCGGCTTCCACAACTCTGGCGGCACGGCGGTGCGTTCCGGCTCGGTGACGTTCGGGACGCACATCATCGGCGGACTCGGCATCGACTGGGGGACGGTCGAGTCGACCGAGGACCTGCCGGCGCCGATCGGGCCGGGGGCGCGCACGGACCACACCTGGACGGTGTGCGTCGACGCCTGGCGCGTGCCGCTCGGCATGCACATCGAGACGCGGGACGTCACCGTCCGGTGGCGGTAGCGACCGCGGGTCCTACTTGAACGCCAGCCAGGCGACGCCCGCCACCACGACGAGCGCCACCACGATGCCGATGATCAGGCCGACGCGGGGGCCCGAGGGAGCCGCCTGCTGCTGCCGGCCCTGGGGAGTCTCGTCGACGAACGCGCGGAACATCTGGGTGCTGCCGGCGGGGTCGTAATTGCCCTGAGGGCCCTGGGTGTTAGCCATGGCCCGAGACACTAGCGAATTCGGCTGAGCGACCCAAGTGCGGGGCCACCGGGACAGAGGGGGGCACCCCACCCGCCATCACCTGCATATTTACACTCGCAATACTTGCCTTTGCCAAGTTTTTGCGCCGCCCCATCCCCACTTGTTTGCCTGCAGCAACCAAACACGTCTATGGTTGCCCCAAGCAACGAATACGGGAGGTGTGATGGCCGAGCCGGCGCAGTTCGAAGAGCTGGCGCGTCAGCTCAGCGCCGTCGGAGCCGTGAAGAGGGACATGGGGCGGATCCTGCCGCCCGACTGCCCGACCGGCTCGGCCGCCGTGCTGACCCTGCTCGGCCGCCATGGCGACATGCGCATGAGCAAGCTCGCGGAGCTGCTCGCGGTGGACATGTCGGTCACCAGCCGGCATGTGGCGCACGTCGCCGCACGCGGCTGGATCGAGCGGCACCCGGACCCCGCGGACAAGCGCTCGCGCATCCTGCACCTGACGCCCGAGGGCGTCGAGCAGCTGGACGAGCTGTCCCGGCGGACCACGCACCTGCTCGCCGAACGGCTGGCGGACTGGACCGACGAGGAGGTCGGCCAGCTGATCCGGCTGATGACGCGCCTGCGCGCGTCCTTCGGCGACTGCCGGTCCGTCCCGCTGCGGCACACGTCCGCCACGGCCCCCGCATTCGAAGAGACCACCCGTACACCCGCAAGCACGTAAGAGAAGGAAGCCCATGGCAACGACCACACCAGCCGGTGTGCGGGCCCACGCCAAGCACGGGGGAGGCTCGGGTCACGCCCCGATGACCCACCGGCAGATCATGGAGGCACTGTCCGGGCTGCTGCTCGGCATGTTCGTGGCGATCCTGTCGTCCACGATCGTCTCCAACGCGCTGCCGCACATCATCGGAGACCTCGGCGGCGGCCAGTCCGCCTACACCTGGGTCGTCACCGCCGCCCTGCTCTCGATGACCGCGGCCACTCCCCTGTGGGGCAAGCTCGCCGACCTGTACAGCAAGAAGGCTCTCGTCCAGATAGCCCTCGTCATCTACGTGGTCGCCTCGATGGCGGCCGGCCTGTCCCAGAACCCCGGCATGCTGATCGCCTGCCGTGTGGTGCAGGGCATCGGCGTGGGCGGTCTGTCGGCCCTCGCCCAGATCGTCATGGCGGCGATGATCTCCCCGCGTGAGCGCGGCCGTTACTCCGGCTACCTGGGCGCCACGTTCGCCGTCGCCACCGTCGGCGGCCCGCTGCTCGGCGGTGTCATCACCGACACCTCCTGGCTGGGCTGGCGCTGGTGCTTCTACGTCGGTGTCCCCTTCGCGGTCATCGCGCTGATCGTCCTGCAGAAGACCCTGCACCTGCCCGTGGTCAAGCGCGAGGTCAAGGTCGACTGGGCCGGCGCGACCTTCATCTCCGCCGCCGTCTCCCTGCTCCTCGTCTGGGTCACCTTCGCCGGTGACAAGTACGACTGGGTGTCCTGGCAGACGTACGCGATGGTCGGCGGTTCGGTCGTGCTCGGCGCGATCTTCGTCCTCATCGAGGCGAAGGCCAGCGAGCCGATCATCCCGCTGCGCCTGTTCCGCAACCGCACCATCACGCTGGCCTCGCTGGCCTCGCTGTTCGTCGGTGTCGCGATGTTCACCGGCACGGTGTTCTTCAGCCAGTACTTCCAGCTGGCCCGCGACAAGTCCCCGACGATGTCCGGCGTCCTGACCATCCCGATGATCGGCGGTCTGTTCGTCTCCTCCACCGTCTCGGGTCAGTTCATCACCCGCACCGGCCGCTGGAAGGCCTGGCTGGTCAGCGGTGGCGTGCTGGTGACGGCCGGTCTGGCGCTGCTCGGCGGCATCCGGTACGACACGGACTACTGGAAGATGGCCATCTTCATGGCCCTGCTGGGTCTCGGCATCGGCATGATGATGCAGAACCTGGTCCTCGCCACGCAGAACCAGGTGGCGCCGTCCGACCTCGGCGCGGCCAGCTCCACGGTGACCTTCTTCCGCTCCCTCGGCGGTGCGGTCGGCGTCTCCGCCCTCGGCGCGGTGATGTCCCGCCGGATCACGCACTACGTCCAGGACGGCGTCTCCGCGCTGAGCCCCAAGTACCAGAAGGCCCTGGCCGGCGGTTCGGGCTCCACGGACAGCATCCCGGACATGGACGCGCTGCCGAAGCCCATCCGGACGCTGCTGGAGAGCGCCTACGGCCACGGCATCGCCGACGTCTTCCTGATCGCGGCCGCCCTCGCCGCGCTCGCCTTCCTGATCACGCTGTTCATCAAGGAGGTCCCGCTGCGGACCCTGGGCGGGCTCGCCCAGGCCGCCGACGGCGAGGCCCCCGTGGTGGCCGACCCGGCCGCCGCTCCGGTCGTCGCCGAGGCCCAGGCCACCGAGCGGATCCCGGTCGCCGTGGCCGCAGCCCCGCTGTCCGAGGGCACCGACGGCACGGCCGTCGCCACGGCCACCCGGCAGCTGTCGGCCGTCGCCACGGCCGCCGAGCCCGGCGGTGCCGGCGGCACCCCGGTGCACGGCTTCGTCCGCGGCGCCGAGAGCGCCCCGGTCCCGCAGGCCGCGGTCACGCTGATCTCGCTGTCCGGCCGGCAGCTGGGCCGCTCGGTCGCCCAGGCCGACGGTTCCTACGCGGTGCCCGCCCCGGGCACGGGCAGCTACGTCCTGATCGCCTCCGCCGACGGCTACCAGCCGCAGGCCTCCACCATCGTGGTGGGCGAGGAGCCGCTGGCGTACGACATCCTGCTCAGCGGCACCAGCGGGCTGACCGGTGTGGTCCGGGCCGCGGGCAGCGCGCTGCCGGTCAAGGACGCCATGGTGATCGTCACCGACGTGCGCGGTGACCTGCTGGCCACCGCCGCCACCGGGGAACAGGGCGAGTTCGCCCTCACCGACCTGGTGCCCGGCACGATGACCGTCGCCGTCAACGCGAGCGGCTTCCGCCCGCGTGCGCTGCCGGTCGAGGTCGGCGCCACCGGCGTCACCCGGATCGAGGTGGACCTGGACGCCGGTGCCCGGCTGCAGGGTGTCGTGCGGGCCCCGCACGGTCCGCTGGCCGACGCGCGGGTGACCCTGGTCGACCAGGCGGGCAACGTGGTCGGCACGGCCACCACCGGTTCCGACGGTGCGTACGCCTTCACCGACCTCAACGGCGGCGAGTACACGGTCATCGCGACGGGCTACCCGCCGGTGGCCACGGCCCTGACCGTCGCCGGCCCCGGAGTCGACGGCCACGACATCGAACTCGCCCACCCCGGCGAGTAGTTCGGCCACGGCCCGTGGCACGCGCCGCTCCTGAAAGCTGCGGCGTGTGCCACGGGCCGATTTCATACGACCATTTTGTAATGCTTTGCAGGGAGAAAACGGGATGGGACTGACCGCGAAGATCCGTACGCGGGACGGGTGGGCCGTGTCGCACGGGGTCGTCACGGTGACCGACATGACCGGCACGCAGGTGCTGCGGGCCGAGACGGACGCCGAGGGCGCCGTACGGGACACGACCGAGCTGGCACCGGGGGCGTACACCGTGATCGTGACGGCCGTCGGCTACGCGCCCGCCGCGTCCAGTGCGATCGTCACCGCGAGCGGCCGGGCCGAGGTCGGCACGGTCACGCTGGCCCGGCAGGGCGGCACGGAACTGCCGCCGCCCGGCCCCTGGACGATCGACCCGGTGCACTCCTCCGTCGCCGCGGTCGCCCAGCACCTGGGGATCTCCAGCGTGCACGGCCGGTTCACCGAGTTCGGCGGCACCATCGAGATCGCGCCGGACGACGTCACCAGGTCCCGGGTGGCGGCGGTGATCCGCGCGGCCTCGGTCGACACGGGCAACGGCATGCGCGACACGCACCTGAGGTCCGCGGACTTCCTCGACGTGGAGCGGCACCCGGAGATCACCTACCGCTCGACCGGCGTGACCGCGGCCGGCCCGGACCGCTGGACCGTGCACGGCGAGCTGTCCATGCACGGCGTGGTCCGCCCGGTCGACCTGGACCTGGCCTACCTCGGCACCGGCGCCGACCCGTGGGGCGGCACCCGGGCCGCCTTCCGCGCCACGGCCGAACTGCGCCGCGAGGACTTCGCGATGAACTACAACCAGGTCCTCCAGGCCGGCATCGCCGCCATCGGCACCACGCTGCGGATCGAGCTGGACATCCAGGCGGTCCAGGGCGAGTTCCTGCCCACCGCCTAGTTCTCGCTCGACCCCACGATGCGGCGGGCCAGGTCGCGCAGCTTGACGTTCTCCCGCTGGGAGGCACGGACCAGGCTCTCGAAGGCCGCCGCCGCGTCGATGTCGAGGCGTTCCATCAGGATGCCCGTGGCCTGTCCGATCAGGTCCCGGGTGTGCATGGCCTCCGTCAACTGCTCGCGGACCGTAGCCGAGTTCAGGGCGAGGCTCACATGGGTGGTGAACAGCCGGCCGAGGCGGGCGGTCCGCTCGTCGAAGGCGTGCGGCTCGCGGGCGTAGGCGGTCAGCACGGTCATCCGGCGCTTGTCGGCCCGCAGCCGCATGGAGAGCACCGAGCGCAGTCCCGGCCGGTCACCGTCCGGGCCGCCGCTGTCGGCCATGCGCACCACCGGCGAGGTCCACAGCCGCTCCCAGTACGGCGGGTCCGGGTGGCCCGCGTCCCGCACGACGTCGTCGGACCAGGCGACCGTGCGCAGGGTGTCCCCGCGCTCGATCTCGAAGACCCCGGCGTGCTCGGCGCCGGGCAGCAGGTGCACCGCGAGCCGGACCGCGGTGGTCAGGGTGGCGTCGGGAGTGGTCGTCCCGTGCAGCTCATGGGCCGCCGCGGTGAGCGCTTCGGCCAGCTCGAGGCCGACCGGAAATCCGGTCAGATCGGAAAAGTCGGACGCAGCCACCACGAACCTCTCGAATGACACGGCCGTACGGCCGTGCGCAGGAGAGCTCCGCAGCACATTCCCGACTGCGAGCACAGGACATCAGCACTTTAGCTGCTCCATTGCGGTGAAGTGACCTTCGCCCGACGCGGTGGTGCGGGAGATCCACCGACGCGGTGAACCTGTGCCCAGCAGGGTCGGGCCGAACCCGCGGCGCTGCCCCTAGGCTGCGCCCATGGCACCGAACATCGCGACGAACACCCGTGTATCGCTGGACGAGCTGCTGGACTTCGTACGCCCCCGCCACCGGGCCCTCCTGATCACCCGTCGGGCCGACGGGGGCCCGCAGGCCTCCCCGTTGACCTGCGGCGTCGACGACTCGGGCCGGATCGTGGTCTCGACCTACCCCGAGCGCGCCAAGACCCGTAACGCCAAGCGGGACTCGCGGGTTGCCCTGGTCGTCCTCAGCGACGAGTGGAACGGCCCCTGGGTTCAGGTCGACGGCACCGCCGAGGTCATCGACGCCCCGGACTCGGTGGAGCCGCTGGTCGAGTACTACCGCAACATCGCCGGCGAGCACCCCGACTGGGACGAGTACCGGCGGGCGATGCTCAAGCAGGGCAAGTCGATCATCCGGGTGACCCCCGACCGCTGGGGCCCCATCGCCACGGGCGGCTTCCCGGCACGCCTGACGGGAGACGACGCGTAGCCGGCTGGTTCGGCTTCCGGCGCGGAATCCCGGCGCGGTCCGATGGCGGGCGACGGGCAGTCGGCCGAGGGCGGCCGGCGGGCCGGGCCCCGGCCGGTGGGCTCAGGCGGTCGGCCGCCCGGACGGCGAGGCGGAGGAGGGCTGACGACCGGCCCCGGCCCCGGCCGCCCGGTCGGGCTCATGTGGCTACACGGGCCGGCGCCCGGTCCGGGTGATCGCCACTGCCGCGCCCTGTCCTGGGACGGGCGGCTCGCAGGCCACGGGCCGGTCGGCGCAGGCGGTCGGCCGCCCGGACGGCGAGGCGGAGGAGGGCCGACGACCGGCCCCGGCCCCCGGTCGGGCACACGTGGCTACACGGGCCGGCGCCCGGTCCAGGTGATCGCCACTGCCGCGCCCTGTCCTGGGACGGGCGGCTCGCAGGCCACGGGCCGGTCGGCGCAGGCAGTCGGCCGCGGGCGGCCGGCAGGCACCGAGCCGGTGGACGCGGGCAGTCGGCCGCGGGCGGCATCCCGGCGCGACCGGCGACGGACCGGTGACGGCGCCCCGCCCACCGGGCGTCCGGCTCAGCGGCGCGCCGCAACGCCGGCGTGGCCCCAGGGGTGACGGGCAGTCGGCCGTGAGCGCCTTCGCGACTCGGGCGGTGGCGGACGGCGGTGCGGCCGGTGGACGGCGGCGTGGTCAGCCGCGGGCGACCATCGCCTCGATGCCCGCGATCAGGAGGTCCAGGGCGAAGGTGAAGTCGCGTTCCAGCATCTCGGCGACGGTGTCGCCGCCGCGGGCCGCCATGAGGTCCGCGGACTCCTTGACGACCGCGGCGGTCCCCGGGACCTCGGACACGGCGGTCATGGCCTGCCGGAAGTACTCGTCGGGGGTCAGCCCGGTGTCCGCGATCCGGGCGGAGAAGTGGCTCTCGATCGTGCCGTAGCCGTAGACGAACTGGAAGACGGCCGCGATCGCCCCCGTCACGCCGTGCGCGGGCAGCCCGGTCCGGCGGACGACCCGCTGGATCACGTGGGCGAACGCGAGCGACCGCGGACCGATGTTGAGGTAACGCCCGGCCAGCGGGGACAGCCAGGGGTGGCGGACCAGCAACCCCCGGTAGGCGGTGGCCAGCTCCCGCAGCTGCTGCCGCCAGTCCTGCTCCGTGTCCTCGGGGTCGGGCAGCCGCAGCTCGCCGTAGGTCGCGTCCAGGGCCAGTTCGAGCAGGTCGTCCTTGGTGTCGACGTACCAGTACAGGGACATCGCGGTGACGTTCAGCTCGGCGGCCAGGCGGCGCATGGAGAACTTGGCCAGCCCCTCGGCGTCCAGCAGCCGTACGGACGCCTCGGTGATCCGCTCCCGGTCCAGTCCCGAGGGCTGCCCGCTGCGCCCGCCCCGGCGGGTCCCGCCCTCCAGCCAGACACTGGCCCGCGCCGACCGACCTGCTGCTTTCGCCACCGGCGCACCTTCCTCGATTCCGACGACCGTCCCCACCCTAGGCGCGCGGGGCCGCACCCCTACCTGTCCCCCGCAGCCGTCAGGCGGACACCCGCTCCGCCCGCCGCAACAGTCCCGCCGCCACGAAACCGCCGGCCAGGACGGCGACGGCGCCGACCAGCTGCCCGGCCCCGAGACCCTCCGAGAGGGACTCCCCCGAGGCCACGGACGAACTGAGCACGGCACCGAGCACGGCCACACCGAGGCCGTTGCCGAACTCGGCGAGCGTCCCGTTGATGCCCGCCCCCACCCCGGCCCGCTCCGGGGGTATCGCGCTCATGATGGCGTGCGCCATGGCCGGGTTGGCGACCGCGCACCCCGCGCCGATCAGCAGCAGTCCGGCCAGCGTGCCGGCGTAGCCGCCGGTGTCGATCTCGGCGATGGCCACCAGACCCGCCGACATCAGCACCATGCCGAGCGCGATCGACCCCGGCGTGCCCAGCCGGGCCGACCACTTCGCGGCGATGCCGGTGAAGTTGAGCGCCACCACCGTCAGCGCCAGCGGAGCCGTCCGCAGACCGGCCTCCAACGGCCCGTACCCCAGCACCGACTGCAGGTGCTGGGTCAGCAGGAAGAGCGCGCCGCCCATGCCGAAGGTGATGAGCACGGCCCCGGCCACCGCGCCCGTGAACCGCCGGTCGGCGAAGAAGCGGAGGTCGAGCATGGGCTCGTCGGTCCTGTTCTCCCACCAGGCGAAGGCACCCAGCGCCGGCACGGCGACGGTCGCGGCGCCGAGCACGCGTGCCGAGGTCCAGCCGTGACCGGGCCCGGAGATGATCGCGTACACGAGCGCGGCCATGCCGATGGTGGACAGCAGCGCCCCGAGCAGGTCCGGGCGGTCGCCGCGGGGTGCCTTCGACTCGGGGACGAGGGCCACCACCGCCACCAGAGCGAGCCCCGCCACCGGGAGGTTGATCAGGAAGATCGCGCCCCACCAGAAGTGGTCGAGCACGAAGCCGCCGATCAGCGGGCCGCCCGCGAAGCCCAGGGCGTTGACGGCGCTCCAGATGCCGATCGCCTTCGGCTGCTCCTCGGGCGCGAAGATCTGCATGGCCACGGCCAGGGTGGTGGTCAGCAGCAGCGCGCCGCCGACGCCCATGCCGGCCCGGGCGGCGATCAGCTGGGGCGTCGAGTCGGCCAGGCCCGCCACCAGGGAACCGATCCCGAACAGGGCGAGCCCGGCGATCAGCATCTTCTTGCGGCCGTAGCGGTCGGCCGCGCTGCCCGCGGTGAGCAGCAGCCCGGACTGGACCAGCGAGTAGGCGTTGATCATCCACTGGATGTCGGAGGTCGCCGCGTGCAGTTCGCGGGTCAGCGACGGGATGGCGACGTTCAGGACGGTGTTGTCGAGCAGCACGGTGAGCTGCGCGAGGCAGATGACGCCGAGGATCAGCCAGCGCTGGGGATGACCGGGCGGGCCGGCTGGGCCCGTTGGGACGGTCGGGCCGGGGCGGCCTTGGGGAGCGGACATGTTGTACACCGTATAGCGAGCGCTATACGGTGTACAACGTAGTTTCCGGTCAGCCGGACGTCGTCGCGCGCGTGAGGTCGTAGAAGGTCGCCGAACCCGCCGTCACCTTCTTGAAGTTGCTCTGCACCCAGGAGCTGATCTGCGAGGACGTGCCGCTGTTCCCGCCGCCGCCCATGCCGCCGCCGGCGATGAAGTAGTGGATCCGCCCGTCCGCCACGTACTTCTTGAACTGGGCCAGGGTCGGCGACGGGTCGGTGCCGTTGAAGCCGCCGATGGCCATCACCGGGTCCCCGGTGGCGAGCTGGTAGCTCGCCGCGTTCTGCGAGCCGACGGACGCGGCCACCCAGGTGTAGTCGGACGCGTTCGTCTCCAGCAGCTTCTTGGCCGCGGCGGACACGCTCGCGCCGTTCAGCAGGCCGCCGGCGCCACCGCCGCCGCCCATGCCGCCCTCGCCCGTCCGGCCGGCGCCGGGAACGCCGCCGCCCGGGAAGCCGTTGGCGTTCTGGCCCGGCTGACCCTGCTGCCCCGGCATGCCGCCGCCCGGGAAGCCGTTGCCCTGCGGGTTCTGGCCCTGCGGGTTCTGGCCCTGCGGGTTCTGGCCCTGCGTACCGCCGTTGGCGTTGCCGTTGCCGTTCTGCTGGTTCTGGCCCGGCATGCCGCCGGGGAACCCGCCGCGCATACCGCCACCACCAGGACCCCCGCCCCGGCCGCCCATCGTGCTGGCGCCGGCCGGACCGGCCGTGACGATCGAGCCGCTGTGGCCCTGCTGGAGCGTGCTGAGCGTGTACGCCGTCGGCCCGGCCAGCGCGGCCACGAGGCCCACCGCCGCCGCCCCGAGGGCGAGCCGCCGCGGGATACGGCCGGCGAAGATCAGACCGAGCGCGGCGGCCAGACCGCCGACCAGCACCAGCCACTTCAGCCAGGGCAGGTAGTCGGAGGTGCGGTCGAGCAGCACGTATCCCCAGGCCGCCGCCGCGACCACGGAGGCGGCGAGGGTGATCGACGCCCACGTCTCCCGCCGCTTCTCCCACAGCAGCCCGGCACCCATGCCGGTCACGGCCGCGAGGTAGGGGGCGAGGGCCACGGTGTAGTACTGGTGGAAGATGCCCGCCATGTAGCTGAAGACGGCCGTGGTCATCAGCAGGGAGCCGCCCCAGACGAGGAACGAGGCACGGGTGACCGACGTCCGCTTCCGCTTCCCGGTGGCCACGAGACCCGCGGCCAGCAGGATCAGCGCGGCAGGCAGCAGCCAGGAGATCTGGCCGCCGACCTCGGAGCCGAACATGCGGTCCCAGCCGGTCTCGCCCCACATGCCGGTGCCGCCACCGCCGCCGACGCTGCCGGTCTCCTCGCCGTTCAGCCGGCCGAGTCCGTTGTAACCGAAGGTCAGCTCCAGGAAGCTGTTGTTCTGGGAACCGCCGACGTACGGGCGGGAGGAGGCCGGCCACAGCTCCACGACCGCGACCCACCAGCCGCCGGACACGACCAGCGCGAGCGTCGCGGCGGCCAGCTGCCCGAAACGCCTCTTCAGCGGCACCGGCGCGCAGACCGCGTACACGAGCGCGAGCGGCGGCAGGATCAGGAACGCCTGGAGCGTCTTGGCGAGGAACGCGAAACCGATCGCGGCACCCGCCCACACCAGCCACTTCGTCCGGCCGTCCTCGACCGCCCGCACCACCAGGTAGCAGGCCACGGCCATCAGCAGCGCCAGCATGGCGTCCGGGTTGTTGAACCGGAACATCAGCGCCGCCACCGGGGTGAGCGCGAGTACCGCGCCCGCGATCAGACCGGGCACCGGGCCGAAGCGGCGGCGCACCCCGCCGTACACGACGGCGACCGTCGCCACCCCCATCAGCACCTCGGGCGCGAGGATCGCCCACGAGTGCAGGCCGAAGACCCGCACCGACAGCTCCATCGGCCACAGCGAGGCCGGGGGCTTGTCGACGGTGATGGCGTTGCCCGCGTCCAGCGAGCCGAAGAAGAACGCCTTCCAGGACCTGCTGCCCGCCTGCACGGCCGCCGAGTAGAAGGAGTTGGCGTAACCGGAGGCGCTCAGGTCGTACAGGTACAGCAGGAGGGTGGTGGCCAGCAGCCCGAGGAAGGCGGGGCGCGCCCAGCGCGGGTCCTCGGGCCGGCCGCGCCACAGCCGGCGGGCGAAGGGCCGTCCGGGCTCGCCGGCCTCCGGAGCACGCGGGGGAGCGGCCGGGGGCGGGCCCCAGGCGGTGGCGCCGGCCTGCTCGCCGGCCGGCTGGTCGTAGTGGGTGGTCATCGGGGGTCCCCCGGCTCTGTGTCGTGGGGGCGCACCGGCTGCAGCCGCAACGTGGCGTCCCTCCGGTTGCCGTCCGCGGCCTCACCGGCGCGGACCTGGGTGGTCGGGTAGGGGTCGTACGACAGGTGGGGCACCGGGCGGTGCGGGAGCGGCGCGGCCGGCACGGGGCCCGGTACGGAAGGGATGTGGCCGGCGACCACCGGCGAGGCGGCCCCCGCCGGCGAGGCGGCGACCACGGTCGGGGTGGCGACCACCGGCGAGGGGCCGTCGGACTCGGTCCGGTCCGGGAAGACCCAGGCGCGGAAGAGCAGGAAGCGCAGCACGGTCGCCGCGAGGTTGGCGGCGATGAGCACCGCCAGTTCGGTGGAGTGCGCCGGGCTGTCGGTGGCCGCGCCGAGGGCGGCCAGGGAGCCGCTGGTCAGGGCGAGCCCGATGCCGAAGACGACCAGGCCCTGCGCCTGGTGCCGTACGGCCCCGCCGCGCCCGCGCACCCCGAAGGTGAGCCGTCGGTTCGCGGCGGTGTTGGCCACCGCCGAGACCAGCAGGGCGAGCGCGTTGGCGACCTGGGAGCCGGAGAACTGCCGGAAGACGCTGTAGAGCGCCAGGTAGAACAGCGTCGACAGACCGCCGACCACGCAGAACCCGACGAGCTGACGGGCCAGTCCCCGCGGCACGTCGGGCAGTTCGCGGTCCCTGGGGTCGTCGCCGAAGGGCCGGGCCAGCCGGTCCAGCGACAGCGAACCGGTGGTCAGCGCCTTGCCGACCCGCCAGACGCCCTTGAGGTCGTCGGTGGCGGTCCGCACGATGCGCACGGTGGAGTCGGGGTCGTCGACCCAGTCGACCGGCACCTCGTGGATGCGCAGCCCGGCCCGCTCGGCGAGGACGAGCATCTCGGTGTCGAAGAACCAGCCGGTGTCCTCCACCAGCGGCAGCAGCGCCTGCGCCACGTCCCGCCGGATCGCCTTGAAGCCGCACTGCGCGTCGGAGAAACGGGCCTGGAGGGAGCCGCGCAGGATCAGGTTGTAGGCCCTGCTGATGAACTCCCGCTTGGGGCCGCGCACGACCCGGGAGCTACGGGCGAGCCGGGAGCCGATGGCGAGGTCCGAGTGGCCGGAGATGAGGGGAGCCACCAGCGGCAGCAGGGCGTTGAGGTCGGTGGACAGGTCGACGTCCATGTAGGCGAGGATCGGCGCCTCGGACGCGGACCACACGGTCCTCAGGGCGCGGCCGCGGCCCTTCTGCTCCAGCCGGAAGGTGGCGACCTCCGGGATCTCCGCCGCCAGCCGTGCCGCCACCAGGGGGGTGCCGTCCGTGGACGCGTTGTCCGCGACGGTGATGCGGAAGGCGTACGGGAAGGTCCGCGTGAGGTGCTCGTGCAGTCTGCGGACGCACGGCCGGAGGTCCTTCTCCTCGTTGTAGACGGGGATCACTACGTCCAGGACAGGCGTTCCGGCGTCTGCGGCCGGGAGGTGCTCCCGCGCCGGCAGGGTGCCGGGAGAAGAGTCGGTTCGCATGGGACCGACTTTCGTCAAGTGCCCTGTCGCGCCCATGTGGTGGGACTGTGCTGTGCCTGTGAGTGCGGGGCCCGGTCGTCCGTCGTCCTCGCCACGGGCACCGGCCGGGGCCCGGCGGGGCCGAGCGCGGGCAGGTGCACGGTGAAGACCGTGCGTCCCGGGACGCTGTCCACGGTCACGGCACCGCCGTGCGCGGCCGCGACGGCCTGCACGATCGCGAGTCCGAGCCCGGTGGACCCGGTGGCCCTGGAGCGCGCGGAGTCGCCCCGCGCGAACCGCTCGAAGACGTGCGGCAGCAGCTCGTCCGGGATCCCCGGTCCGTTGTCCTCGACGTCGACGCACATCCACGTGCCGCGTCGCTGGACGCGCGCGATCACGGTGGTGCCGGGCGGGGTGTGCTTGCGGGCGTTGCCCAGCAGATTGACCAGCACCTGCTGGACCCGGGCCGCGTCCGCCGAGACCAGGGCCGGCTCGTCGGGCAGGTCGAGGCGCCAGCTGTGGTCCATGCCGGCCGCGCGGGTGTCGCTGACGGTGTCGACGACCAGCGGGATCAGATCGGTCTGCTCGAACTGGAGCGGCCGGCCGGCGTCGAGCCGGGCGAGCAGCAGCAGGTCCTCGACGAGCAGGGTCATCCGGCCGGCCTCGGACTCGATCCGGCCGAGGGCGTGCCGGGTGTCGGGGCCGACGCGCTCGCGTCCGCGCCGGGTGAGTTCGGCGTAGCCGCGGATGGAGGCGAGCGGGGTCCTGAGCTCGTGGCTGGCGTCGGCCACGAACTGCCGTACCCGCGTCTCGCTCTGCTGGCGGGCGTGCAGGGCGCCGTGGACGTGGTCCAGCATGCGGTTCAGCGCGGCGCCGACCTGGCCGACCTCGGAGTGCGGGTCGCACTCCGAGTCGGGGACGCGCTCGCTGAGGTTCACCTCGCCGGTGTGCAGGCGGAGTTCGGCGACCCGGGTGGCGGTGTGGGCGACCCTGCGCAGGGGGCGGGTGGCGACGCCGACCAGCACGTACCCGGCGATGCCGGCGGCGACCAGACCGGCGGCGGTGACGCTGACCTCGACGAGGATCAGGGTGTCGATGGTGTTGTCGACGCCGGACGTCGGTATGGCGACGTAGAAGGAGCCGTTGTCGCCCGTGCGGTACTCGACCCGGTACCGGCCCTCCCCGGGAATGTCGACGGTGTGCTGCTGACCGTCCACCCGCGGGACGGACCGGAGGGCGGCGAGCTGCTCGCCGGTCAGCGCCCTGGCGCTCATCTGGAGGTCGCTGGCGGACTTCTCACCGCGCTTGGCGTCGGTGATGACACCGTTCTCGACCTTGGCCGCGATGGTGCCCTGGGGCTGCGGACCCACGGTGACGAACGCGGCGAGCTCGGTGGGGTGCTTCCCGAACGACTGCCCGCCCGGTACGGCACCGCCGCGCGGCCGCTGCCCCGGGGGCCCGAAGGAGCCCGAGGCGCGCGAGGCCACCTCGTTCAGCTGCCCGTTGAGCTGCTCGTTCAGATGGCTGCGCAGGGCCAGCGTGGTCACCGTGCCGATCACCGCGCACACCACCGCGATCAGCACGACGGAGGCGACGACGAGCCGTGTCCGCAGGGTGCGCGGCTGTCCGGCCCGGCGCTTCCGCGGACGCGTCCGCCGTCGCCCGCTCATGACACGGCGGACTTGATCAGGTAGCCGGCCCCGCGCCGGGTGTGGATCATCGGCTCCCGGCCGGCGTCGATCTTCCGGCGCAGGTACGAGATGTACAGCTCGACCACGTTGGCCTGCCCGCCGAAGTCGTAGCTCCAGACCCGGTCCAGGATCTGCGCCTTGCTGAGCACGCGCCGCGGGTTGCGCATGAGGAAGCGGAGCAGCTCGAACTCGGTGGCGGTGAGGTGGATGGACTCGCCGGCCCGCGAGACCTCGTGGCTGTCCTCGTCGAGGGTGAGGTCCCCGACGACGAGGACGGACTCCGAGCGCCGGTCGGCGGCGCCGGACCTGCGGATGAGTCCGCGCAGCCGGGCGACGACCTCCTCCAGGCTGAACGGCTTGGTGACGTAGTCGTCGCCGCCGGCGGTGAGCCCCGCGATACGGTCCTCCACCGCGTCCTTGGCGGTCAGGAACAGCACCGGTACGTCCGGCAGTTCGCGGCGCAGCCGCCCGAGGACGGCGAGTCCGTCCATGTCCGGCAGCATCATGTCGAGCACCACGGCGTCGGGCCGGAACTCGCGGGCCGTCCGGACGGCCCCCTGCCCGTCCCCCGCGCTCCTGATCTGCCAGCCCTCGTAACGAAGAGCCATGCTCAGCAGTTCGGTGATCGACAGCTCGTCGTCCACCACAAGCACGCGGACGGGGCTCCCGTCCGGCCTCAGCAGTTCGGTGCGCCCCTGGGGCGAGGTCGTGGTCATGGTGCACACCATGTCGGGGCCCTCTGAGAGGAGGCTTTCCCCCGTCTGTGATTTTTCTGAGAAACCCCAGGCGTCTCTCCGGGATCCTCCTGGCAGCCCGTCAGAAAAGCCCCTCCTGCTCCCGCTTCCGCCTGAACTCCCTTGCGGGCAGGGTGAGTCCGTCGACCGGGCCGGCCGTGGGCGTCAGCTCCCAGCCGGCCATCAGACGGGTATCGAGGACGACGACACCCCGCGCGCCGACGGCGAGATGCAGATCGGGACCGGCGGCGGCGACCAGCTCACCGCTCAACGCCCCGCCCGGCACCAGTTCCACGACCTCACCGAGCGCCGCCGGGACGCCGTCCAGCCCGAAGACCCGGACGTGATCGACGACTTCGCACGGCGCCGGACGCAGCGACTCGGGCCACCCGGCGAGCGCGGTGGCCCGCGCGTGCAGCTCCCGCACCTCGGCGGCGCGGTCCGCCTCCGCCACCGGCAGCGCCGACCGCACCGCCCGCTTCTCGGCGTACGGGATCCGGTCGGGCACCCGCAACGCGGCCCGCAGCAGCTCCTCGGTGCGCCGGGCGGCCATCAGCGGGCCGGAGCCGAGCCAGCTGAAACAGACGGCACCCTGCTCCAGCAGCCGGGCCGGGCCGCGCTCGACGGCGGTGATGCCGACCTTGACCATGCCGGGACCGAACCAGGCCAGGTAGACGCGGTACGGGCGGGGGTCGTCGGCCAGGGTGTCGGCGGCCACGGAGTGCGCCCGGTCCAGCCGCGCGCACTCCTCGCAGCGGGCCCCCGTACTCCGCCCCGGCACGGCGGCCCGCACCGGACAGGCGTGCCCCCGCGCCCCCGTGCACGTCCGCCCGCCCGCCTCCGGCACCGCGAAGGCGACCCGCTTCCCCCGGGGCAGCGCACTGCGCCGCCCGCCGTCCCACACGAGCACGGGGCCGTCCACGTCCCACCGCAGCCCCGAGCACTTCCACATCCGCGCCATCACCCACGAGGGTAGGACCGGGTACTGACAACGGGACGGGAGCGGCCGCCGGGGCTACGGGTGGCCGGGGCCCGGAGCCGCGACCCCGTGGACGGTGCCGTCACTCGACGGGTGACAGCGGGACCGATTCGGCGCGGATCGGCGCCGGGGCGGCGGCGGGTGTCACGGCCAGTGATCGGCGTCCGCGGCCCGCGAGGCGGCAGCCCACGCAGCCCGGGTGGCCCGCGCGGGCCTCCGTGTCGCGGGTCCGCATGCCCCACTCGCCGCGGGGCCGTACGCCCGGCGGCTTGCCCCAGCCGGTGAGGTGGAGGAACCACGTCACCAGGGCGCTCACCGCCACCACCGCCAGCCCCGCACCGATCAGCGGCACCGAGGCGGCGCAGACCCCCCACCCCGCCACAGCGCTTCCGAGTGTGGCGATACCGACACCGGTCCAGCCGGCGATCGTGTGACCCTCGTCGTACAGACTCATGGAGCCGCCTCCAGGGAAGAGATTCCCTCACGCACTAAGAAGTTTGGCTCTCCGAATATCTCACGAACTAAGGGATTCCGAAAGATGCACGGCACGCCCCGACCGCCCGCCACCCCGGCCCAGGCGCTGTCGGCGATGGACCACCTCATCGCCGCCCACCTGATCGGCCAGCAGGAGCTGGCCCGGCGGCTGGGCCTGAACGTCACGGACCTCACGTGCTTCGCCTTCGTCCTGGAGGCCGGGGAGAACCTGCTCACCGCCGGTGATCTCGCGGCCCGCGCCCACGTCACCACCGGCGCGGTGACGGGCATCCTGAACCGCCTGGAACGCGCCGGATACGTCACCCGCCGCCCCGACCCCGCGGACCGCCGCCGGGTGCGCGTGGCCGCCGTACCGGCCGCCGTCGCCCGCGTCGAGGCGGTGTACGCGGGCCACTACGAGCGCCTGACGGTGCTGTTCGCCGACTACTCCGCGGACGAACTGGCGATCATCACGGACTGGTTCACCCGGGCCACCGCCCTGGCCCACGAGTACCTGGAGAAGCTGAACCGGAACGATCCCGAGGAGGAGTGCTGAGCCGCTCCCCCGCCTTTGGCCCTCAACACGGGAGCACAGCGAGCTCGACGCCTTCGGGTGCGCCGGCCGCAACGAAGGCCACACCGGCTGACCGAACGGCAAAAGCCAGAGGCCCCGCGGAGTGATCCGCGGGGCCTCTGGTCCTATGTGCACTCGGCAGGATTCGAACCTGCAACCTTCTGATCCGTAGTCAGATGCTCTATCCGTTAAGCTACGAGTGCTTGTTTATTCTGTTTTCCGTCTCCGCTCCCGGCCCTTCCGGCCCGCTCTCGGCGACAGGAAGAACATTACATGACTGCCGCCGTCATGTGAAATCCGATCCGCACACCCCTTGTGACCTGCGAAAACGCCCAGTGGGGGGTGCGGGCCGAGAACGCCGAAGCCCCGGTCCACAGGACCGGGGCTTCGGGATCGGTGCGGAGGCGGAGGGATTTGAACCCTCGATGGGCTTTAAGGCCCAAACCGCATTAGCAGTGCGGCGCCATAGACCGGACTAGGCGACGCCTCCAGCACAACCGCTCACGCGAGCGCGCGATCGGTGCGTGCAGATGATGACACAGTCGGGTGCGGTGTCACCAATCGCCCCCCACGGTACTAGGCAGTCGGGCCGCAGGGCAAAGGGCTTCCCCGTCGGGCGTGCCTGGTGGCGGGGCACGGCGGTGCCGCCGGGTGCGGGAGCCCCCGGGCAGTGGCGCAACGTCCGGCGGGCCGGGGCGTTGGAGAGGGCATGGTTTCCGTTCTGCAGGTCGCCGGGCGCCGCGTCCTCGTGTCGTCCCTCGCCGCCGCCGCCTCCCTCGTCCCGCTCACCGCCGTACCCGCCCTGGCGGCCGGTGCCGCGCCGCCGCCCGTCCGGCCCGAGGACCGGGCCCCGCAGACCGCCCGCCACGGCGGTGATCACCTCACCGTCGTCGTCCGCCACGCCGGCACCGGACGGGACGGCACCTACGACGTGTCCTGTCACCCCGGGGCCGGCCGTCACCCGGACGTGGCCGGAGCCTGCCAGGTGCTCGACACCCACACCCGGTGGGGCCGGGACCCGTTCGCCCCGGTGGACCCCGGCAGCGCCTGCACCATGGTCTACGGCGGGCCGGCCACCGCCCATGTCACCGGCACCTGGGCCGGACACCCGGTCGACGCCTCGTACGACCGCAGCAACGGGTGCGAGATCGGGCGGTGGGACCGGATGGTGCCGCTGCTGCCACGCCTCGGCGCGCAACCCTCCGCGTAGGCCCCCCGGCCACGCCCGCAGGTCCGGCGGGGGACGTCCACGGCACCCGGGGACCCCTCCACCGGCGCCGTGGCCAGCCACGGCGTGCTCCTCGCGGGATCAACGGGGACGTAAAGGTCCCGCGAAGGTACGGCGAAGTCAAAGGGGGCGGTCACGCGTTCGCCGTCACTTCCTCGTGGGACCTCCCTCTCATCCGGCGTCGCAACCGCAACCCGTGCGCTTAGACTCCCTCGCGTGACACGTCGCGGGCCGGTTGGCAAGATGGCCCGAGCGGTCGGCAAGGTGCGGTAACAGGGAGGAAGCGTCTCGTGAGCAGCAGGCCATCCCGAGGCGCTGCTCGCCTCGCAGCCATACTCGACGCGCTGCCGGACGCGTTGGTCCTGGTCAACGCCAACGGCACCGTCGTCAACGCCAACACCATCGCGCTGGAGGCGTTCGAGGCACCGGGGACCGCGCTCGTGGGGCGCGGGCTGCTCGATCTGCTCCCGCAGTTCGACTCCAGGCTCATCCCCGGATCGATGCGGCGGCCCGATCACATGGACCCGCGCGGACGGACCAAGCCGACGCGGATGATCGCCCGGCGCACCGACGGGAGCGAGTTCCCGGTCGAGGTCACGAGCGCGAACCTGGAGAACGGGCAGCAGGCGTACGACGGTTACGGCTACACCGGCGACGAGCTGCTGATGCTCGTCGTACGGGACCTGTCCGGGACCGTCGACACCGAGGCGGAGCTGGCCCGCTCCCAGCGGCAGACCGAGATGATCCTGCGCGCGGCGGCGGAGGGCGTCGTCGGCACCGACACCGACGGGCGGATCGTGCTCGTCAACCCGGCCGCCGCGCAGATACTGGGATACCGGGCGGGCGAACTGGGCGGCAAGGAGCTGCACACCCTCGTGCTGCACTCCCGCGCCGACGGGTCCCCCTTCCCGTACGACGAGTCGCCGCTCGCCGACACCCTGCGCTCCGGGCGCAAGCACCGGGTGCGCGGGCAGGTGCTGTGGTCCAAGGGCGACGAGCAGGTCTCGGTCGACCTGACCACCGCGCCGGTGCGCGACGGCGACCAGCTCGTCGGCGCCGTCATGACCTTCACCGACCGGCGGCCGTACGACACCCTCGTCGAGGAGAAGGACGCGCTGGAGAAGGCGCACGCCGACGAGCTGGAGCGGCTGTCCGAGGAGCACGCCTCCGACCTGACCGCGCTGCGCCAGCAGCACGTCAGCGAGCTGGAGGAACTCGACGAGAAGCACGCGGAGGCGCTGGCGGCGGGCGAGGAGCGGTACGCCGCGCTCGCCGAGCGGGAGAAGGACCGGTTCGACGCCCTGGCCGGACGGCACGAACAGCTGCTCACCCTGCTCGGGCACTCGCTGCGCGGGCCGCTGGACCAGCTGCGCCGCGAGCTGTCCGCCCTGGCCGCCGACGACGCCGGACAGCTGTGGCCCGAGGCCAACCAGGTCCTGCACCACCTCTCGGCCGGCTACTCGCGGATCACGACCCTGATCGACAACGTCCTCGGGTACCAGCGGCTGGACGCGGGCGCCGACGACGTCACCCGGACGAAGGTGATGCTGGACGCGGTCGTCGCCGCCGGTGTGGACGGGGCGGTGGAGCTGATCGGTCCCGGCCGGGTGCAGTTCGCGGTGCACGCGCCGCCCATCGAGGCCGAGGTCGACCCGCAGCGTCTCGCCACCGCGCTCGCCCACCTGGTGGCGGACGTGGCGGGTGTCGACGCGACCGGCAACACGCCCTTGTCGGCGGGCGGTTACCTCGACAACACCGTCGTGGTCGCCGCCGCCCAGCGCGGCGAGGTGGCGCGGATCGAGGTGCGCGGGCCGTACGCCGGGGGAGACCCGGTGCACGAGCCGATCGTGCGCGGCATCGTGCGCGCCCACGGCGGCGTGCTCCAGACGCACGACGTGCCGGGCATGAGCGGCAGCGCGTACGTGCTGGAGGTGCCGCTCGGCGGTGGCGCCGGTGCGGTCGCCGCGCAGCTTCCGGCCGCGCTCGAGCGGGCGCCGCAGGAGTCCTCGCCGGTCGAGCCGGGCGGTTCGGCCGGCGGCAGGCGGCGGGCCAGGCGGTCCTCGACGGACGCCTTCCTGGAGAGCGAGATGCCGGGCGCCGGTGAGGCGGCCGGTGACACCGAGGCGCCCACGCCGACGGGCCGGCGCCGCCGGCGCGCCGGTGCGCCCGCCGACGAGGTCGTGGCGGTTCCCGCCGAGAGCCCGGAGAGCGCGTCCGGTGGCACCGGGCGCCGTCGCGGGCGTCCCGCCGAGATCGCCGGCGGCACCGGTGACGGCCAGGGTGTGACCGAGGGTGCCGTGGTGACCGCGGCCGAGCACGCCGCCGGGGCCGCCGCCTCCCACACGGGACTGGGCGGTGCCGTACCGCCGCAGGGCGTCCCCGTGCCCACGACGGGCCACCGTGCCCTCCCCGACGCCGACGCACCGCAGGCGGCCCTGCCGCCCGCCCTGCCCGCGGCCGGTGCGGAGCCGGTGCCCGCGGAGGCCGGCACGACCGAGGACGCGCAGCCGACCGGACGGCGCCGGCGCGCGCTGGCCGCCGCGGCCGAGCGTGCCGCGGCCCAGGAAGCGGAGGCGGCCGGCGCCCGTACGGTCTTCGCGCTGCCCCCGGCCGACGCGGACCGCTCACCGGAGTCCGTCGGCACGGTCGCCGTGCCCGACGGGGTGCGACGCCGAACCCGGCCGCCGCGGCTCCGGGTACGCCCGTGGGTCCCGGTGTGCCGGCCGACCGCACAGGTGCCGGTGTGCCGGTCGGCCCGAGCACCGGGGCGCCGGTGGGTCCGGGTGCCGCCGTCGTGAACGGTCCCGGCGCCGGTGTGCCCGTGGAGCCCGGTGCCGCTCCCGCTCCGGTGGCGGGGGTAATGCCCGGACCGGCGCAGGTGCCCGCGCAGCCGCCGGTGTCCGTCGGGGCACCGGCCGGGGACGACGGCCGCCACGACGCCGTACCGCTCGGCCAGGACGAGGACCACACCCCGCCGCAGCCGCATCCCACCACTGCCCCCACGGGCCGGCGCCGCCGGGCCGTGGCCCAGCCCGCCGAGGACGCCCAGCCGGTGGCGCCCGCGCCCGAACAGGGCGTGCCGGGACAGGTCGCTCCCGCTGCGGCCGCGGTCCAGGGCACCGCGCCCCAGGCCGTCCCGGTCGTGCCCGCCCAGGCCGCCCCCGGCCAGGGCGTTCCGGCGGCTCCCGCCCAGGTCGCGCCGGCAGTCCCCGGCCAGGCGGGCCCGGTCGCACCCGCCGGCCGGACGCCCGCACCGGCCCCGGTCGCCGCGCAGCCGATGCCCGGCACCGGGCCCACCGCCCAGCCCGCTGCCGACGTGCCCGGCCGGCAGGTGGCCGTCGCCGAGCCCTCTGTTCCCGCGCAGGGCACCGCCGGCCAGTCCGTGCCGGCCCCCCGGCCCAGGCGCAGCAGGCCCCCGCGGCACAGCCCGGCACCCCGCCGGCCGGTACCCCGGTGGCTCCGCCGGCCGCACAGCCGCTGCCCGCCGAGTCGGCCACCGGCCGGACGCCCGCGGCCACCGTGCCCCAGCAGTGGCCCGGTTCCGGTGACACCTCCGGCGCGGGTACGCCCGTATCGCGGGTGAACCCGGCCGGCACCCCCGCCGCGGGCACCGCGCTGCCCGCCGAGCACACCGGCACCCCGCCGCAGCGGGCCGCGCAACCGCTCCCCGCCGAGGCCTCGGCGGACCCCAACTCGACCCAGGGCAGGGCGATCAGCGTCCGCACGCTGGGACAGGGCGTGCCGTTCGCGCGGCAGGCCGCGCAGGTGCAGCAGCCCACGGCCACCCCGCCCCCGCACACCCCGGGCGGTTCGGGCCGGCGCCGCAAGCTGGGCACACCGCCGGACCCGGCCACCCGGCCGGAGCCGCAGCCGGAGCAGGGCGCCCGGCCGCACCCGGCCGCCGAACAGCCCTCGCTCGGCGGGCAGGTGCCCGTGCCGCAGCCCTCGCTCGGCGGCCAGGCGCCCGTCTCCCCGCCGTCGCTCGCCGGGCAGTCCCGGCTCGTCCCGGGCACGGAGGGCGCCGGACGGTCGTACGCCATAGGCGCACCCGAGCCGAACTCGGCCGAGGGGCCCGAGCCGCTGGACGGTCCCGGCGGTGCCGTCGAGGTGGCGGACACCCCGCGGCCGCAGCCGCTCGACGACGAGCTGCCCCCCGAGCCGCTGGACAACCCGCGGCGGCTGCTGGTGTGGCCCGCGCCGGACGTGACGACCCAGCAGGCGCTGAGCGACCGCGGCTACCGGCCCGTCATCGTGCACTCCCGCGAGGAGGTCGACGCGCAGATCGCGGCCTTCCCCGCCGCGCTGTTCGTGGACCCGCTGACCGGGCCGATCACGCGCACGGCACTCCAGTCGCTGCGCCAGGCCGCCGTGGCGGCCGAGGTGCCGGTGCTGGTCACGGCCGGGCTCGGGCAGGCGACCCGGGAGGCGGCGTACGGCGCCGACCCGGCCGTGCTGCTGAAGGCGCTCGCGCCGCGGGACTCCGAGCAGCATCCGCCGCGGGTGCTGCTCATCGAGGAGCACGCGGAGATCGCGCTGGCGCTGACCTCGACGCTGGAGCGGCGCGGGATGCAGGTGGCGCGGGCCGCGAACGACAACGACGCGGTGACGCTGGCGGGGCAGTTCCGGCCGAACCTCGTGGTGATGGACCTGATGCAGGTGCAGCGGCGGCAGACCGGCGCCACCGGGATCATCGACTGGCTGCGTGCGAACGGCCAACTCAACCGCACGCCGCTGGTCGTCTACACCGCCGCCGTCGACCAGGCCGACCTGCCCCGGCTGGCCTCGGGCGAGACGGTGCTGTTCCTCGCGGAGCGGTCCACCAGCGCCGAGGTGCAGGACCGGATCGTCGACCTGCTCGCACGGATCGGGACCAACTAGCCGCCTCCCGGGCGCCGGTGCGGGCCGGCGGCCGGGTCGGCGCGGCCGTCGCCGTACCGCTGTTCCGGCTCGGCGGACACGTCCTGGTGGCCCTGTTCGCCTACGTTGTCGCCGGTTTCGCCGGCGGCGCCCCGGCCTTCGGCCACTGGGGCTGGACAGGAGTCTGCGCCGTGGCAGGAGCATGACTGACCCTGGACTGGGCGAGCACGGCCCTGGGGAGCGGCCGCCGCCCGGCTTCGCGCTGACCGGGGGCGAACACCCGGCCCCGCGGTGACCGGGGGCGGACGTCCGGCCTCGTGATGAGCCGTCGGCGCGATCTGAGCCGGCGGGGGCAGTCCCGGCGATCGGTCGGCGGGATGCGGCGTTCGGGCCGTCGGCTGGACCGCCGCATCGTCCGGGGCGCCCGCCAAGACGGCGGGCCGGGACGGGCGATCGGCCGCGCGCTGGCCGATCAAGCGGTGAGTGAGCCGTGCGGGCTCCGGGCCGGACCGCGTGCCGGGCATCCGGCACGACGGTCGGGCGGGGCGGGCGCCTCCCGCAGTCGCAGGGCTTTCGGGGCAGCGGCGGGAGCCGTGCGGATGCCGCGGATGCCCTCGGGGGCGGCGCGGGGCAGCGGGCCGCCGCCCCGGGAGCGTCCTGGCGGGTGGCCGTGTGCAGATCGCCGCGAGCCACCGGGCAGCGGGTGCCGCCCGGTGGCTCGGGGTGTGATCAGAGGTTGGTGACGTCCAGCTGGCCGTCCGCGTACTGGCGGCGGAGCACCTTCTTGTCGAACTTCCCGACGCTCGTCTTCGGCACCGCCTGGACCAGCGTCCAGCGCTCGGGCAGCTGCCACTTGGCGATGCGGGCCTCCTCGGCGAGGAAGACGCGCAGGCTCCGGAAGTCGGCCGTGGCGCCCTCCCTGAGGACGACCGTGGCCAGCGGACGCTCGCCCCACTTGTCGTCGGGCACGGCGACCACGGCGGCCTCGGCCACGTCCGGGTGGGACATCAGCGCGTTCTCCAGCTCGACCGAGGAGATCCACTCGCCGCCGGACTTGATGACGTCCTTGGCGCGGTCGGTGAGGGTGAGGAAGCCGTCGGCGGAGATGGTGCCGACGTCACCGGTCTTCAGCCAGCCGTCCTCACTGAACTTGTCGGCGGGGCGCAGCGGTTCGGCGTCGGGGCCGTTGTAGTAGGCGCCCGCGATCCACGGCCCGCGGACCTCGAGTTCGCCGGCCGACTCGCCGTCCCAGGGCAGGCGCTCGCCGCCGGGACCGGTGAGGCGGGCCTCGACACCGGCCGGGAAGCGGCCCTGGGTGAGGCGGTAGGAGAGCTCCTCGTCCGTGCCGACCGCGTGGGCCGGGGGCCGGGCCACCGTGCCGAGCGGGGAGGTCTCCGTCATGCCCCAGGCGTGACAGACCCGCATGCCGAGCGCGTCGAAGGCCTCCATGAGGGAGGGCGGGCAGGCCGAGCCGCCGATGGTGACCTGGGTGAGGGAGGAGACGTCGCGCGGCTTCGCGTGCAGCTCGGCGAGCAGGCCCTGCCAGATGGTCGGGACGGCCGCCGCGTGGGTCGGCCTCTCCCGCTCGATCATCTCGGCGAGCGGCGCGGGCTGCAGGAAACGGTCGGGCATCAGCATGTTGACACCGGTCATGAACGTGGCGTGCGGCAGGCCCCAGGCGTTGACGTGGAACTGCGGCACCACGACCAGCGAGGTGTCCTGGTCGGTCAGCCCCATCGACTGGGTCATGTTGACCTGCATGGAGTGCAGGTAGATCGAACGGTGGCTGTAGACCACGCCCTTGGGATCGCCGGTGGTGCCGGAGGTGTAGCACATGGCGGCGGCCTGGCGTTCGTCCAGCTCCGGCCAGTCGTAGCTGGTGGGCCGGCCGGCGATCAGTTCCTCGTACTCGTGGACCCGGACGTGCGTGCCGTCCAGCGGGGCGCGGTCACCGGGCCCCGAGACGACGACGTGCTCGACGGTCGGGAGCTTCGACAGCAGCGGGGCGAGCAGCGGGATCAGCGAGCCGTTGACGATGACGACCCGGTCCGCGGCGTGGTTGACGATCCACACCAGCTGCTCGGCCGGCAGCCGCAGGTTCAGGGTGTGCAGGACCGCGCCCATGGAGGGGATCGCGAAGTAGGCCTCGACGTGCTCGGCGTTGTTCCACATCAGCGTGGCGACCCGGTCGTCCCCGCTGACGCCGAGCTCGTCCCGCAGGGCGTTGGCCAGCTGCACCGCACGCGCCCCGGCCTCGGCGAAGCTGCGCCGCTGCGGCTCGTCCTCCCCGGTCCAGGTGGTGATCTGGGACCGTCCGTGCACCAGCACCCCGTGCGTGAGGATGCGGGTGACGGTCAGCGGTACGTCCTGCATGGTGCTCAGCACGGCGTCCTCCCGGGCGACATTGCCTACGCGGTGGTAGAGGGCTGCGCTGATTCTGCGCACATACCGCGCGGTATGTCACTAGCGGAAGGAAAATTGTGTCCGCGGGGTGTCCCTCGGCGTCCCTCAGCGGGCCAGTACCAGCTCGGGGTCCTCGCGCAGTTTGCCCAGGGCCCGGGAGACCGCCGACTTCACCGTGCCGACCGACACGCCGAGCACCTCGGCGGTCTGGGCCTCGCTGAGGTCCTCGTAGTAGCGCAGGACGACCATCGCCCGCTGCCGGGCCGGCAGTCTCAGGATCGCCCGCCACATGGCGTCGTGGAGTGCCTGCCGTTCGGCCGGGTCGTCGCCGCCGGGCAGCGGCTCCGGCTCGGGGAGTTCCTCGCAGGAGAACTCGTCCACCCTGCGCTTGCGCCACTGCGAGGTCCGCGTGTTCAGCAGCGCACGGCGCACGTAGCCGTCCAGCGCCCGGTGGTCCTCGATCCGCTCCCACGCCACGTAGGTCTTGGCGAGCGCGGTCTGCAGCAGGTCCTCGGCGTCGCTGGGGTTGGCGGTCAGCGAACGCGCGGTGCGCAGCAGGACCGGCTGGCGGGCCCTCACGTACGACGCGAAGGACGGGTACGCGGTCTGCCGCCCTGGTGCGGCGGCGGCCGAGGCGCTGGTGCAGACGGGTGTGGTCATGGCTCCCACGCTAGGAGCGTGCCCGGTCCGGCGGATCGGCCGCAGGTCCCGAAGCGGCGTCCCCCTCAGGTTGTAGGGGTGGGGCCGTCCCCACCTCCTGAAGGTGGACGGCGGATCCACCCCGTCTGCGGGTCCGACCCTGACTCCGGTCCCGGGCGGGAGGCCACCGGCTCAGCCGTCGGCCGCGAGGACCAGCCCCGACGTCGGCACGCCGGTACCGGCCGTCACCAGGGTCCGGGCCGCTCCCGGTATCTGGTTCACCGCCGTGCCGCGCACCTGGCGCACCGCTTCGGCGATGCCGTTCATCCCATGCAGATACGCCTCCCCGAGCTGCCCCCCGTGGGTGTTGAGCGGGAGCCGTTCCGCGGCCACGAAGTCCGCCGCCTCGCCCCGGCCGCAGAACCCGAACTCCTCCAGCTGCATCAGCACGAACGGGGTGAAGTGGTCGTAGAGGATCCCCACGTCGATGTCGGACGGACCGAACCCGGACGTCCGCCACAACTGGCGGGCCACCACGCCCATCTCCGGCAGACCGGTCAGGTCGTCGCGGTAGAAGCCGGTCATCTGCTCCTGCGCCCGGCCGGCGCCCTGGGCGGCCGCCACGATCACGGCGGGCGGGCGCGGCAGGTCGCGGGCCCGCTCCAGCGAGGTGACGACGACCGCCTGCCCGCCGTCGGTCTCCTGGCAGCAGTCCAGCAGCCGCAGCGGCTCCACGATCCAGCGGGACGCGGCATGCTCCGCGAGCGTGATCGGGCGGCCGTGGAACCAGGCCGCGGGATTGGTCGCCGCGTACTTGCGGTCCACCACCGCCACGTGCCCGAACGCCTCCGGCGTCAGCGCATGGGCGTGCAGATACCGCTGTGCCGCCATCGCCACCCAGGAGGCCGGGGTGAGCAGACCGAACGGCAGGGTCCAGCCCAGCGCCGCACCCTCCGCCGACGGCTCCCGGTGCCGCACGCCCGCGCCGAACCTGCGGCCCGAGCGCTCGTTGAAGGCCCGGTAGCAGACCACCACCTCCGCCAGTCCCGTCGCCACCGCGAGCGCGGCCTGCTGGACGGTCGCGCAGGCCGCCCCGCCGCCGTAGTGGACGCGGGAGAAGAAGGACAGCTCGCCCATCCCGCAGGCCTGGGCCACCGTGATCTCCGGGCTGGTGTCCATCGTGAAGGTCACCAGGCCGTCCACGTCGGCCGCCGTGAGACCCGCGTCGTCGAGCGCCGCGCGCACCGCCTCCACCGCGAGCCGCAGCTCGCTGCGCCCGGAGTCCTTGGAGAACTCGGTGGCCCCGATGCCGGCGATCGCGGCCCGGCCGCCGAGGCCGTCCCGCCGGTGGAGGCTCATGAGCCGGCCCCCGGCACCGAGGGGCCCGGTCCGCCGGCGGCGGGGACGGTGACCGTCACCGTGCCGGTGACGTGGGTGCCGATGCCGTTGGCGCCGACGACCCGCACCGTGACGGTGTCCCCGTCGACCGCCTCGACCCGGCCCGTCAGCACCATCGTGTCGCCCGGATGGTTGGGCGCGCCGAGCCTGATGGCGACCCCGCGGAGCACCGCGGAGGGACCGAAGTGGTCCGTGATGTACCGGCCGACCAGGCCGTTGGTCGTCAGGATGTTCATGAAGACGTCCGGCGAGCCCTTCCGCCGGGCCAGTTCGGCGTCGTGGTGCACGTCCTGGTAGTCCCGGGACGCGATCGCGCCCGCCACGATCAGGGTGCGCGTGACCGGGATCTCCAGCGCGGGCAGCTCGGCGCCCACCGTCGGTGCTGTCGGTGCCGTCGTCATCCCTCACTCCCCATGTGCGATCGACTCCCCCAGTTCCTGGAGCAGTTCGGGGCCGCAGCCCAGGTGGGCGTCCAGCTGCCGGCCCCACAGGAAGTGCCGGTGCACCGGATGGCCGACGTCGGCCCCGGCCCCGCCGTGCAGATGCTGACCGGTGTGCACGACCCGCGCTCCCGCCTCGGACGCCCACCAGGCGGCGGTCAGCGCGTGCGTGGCGTACGGCAGTCCCGCGTCCCGGCGCCAGGCCGCCTCGTAGGCCGTGACCCGTATCGCCTCGGTGTCCAGGTGGGCGTCGGCGGCACGCAGCTGGACGGCCTGCCGGGTGGCGAGCGGTCGCCCGAACTGCTCCCGGGTGTTCGTGTGCGCCACCGCCCGTGCCAACGATCCCGCGCACACCCCGGCCTGGAGTCCGGCGAAGGCCGTACGGGCGGTGGCGAGGACGTCGGCGTAGGCGCCGGGGCCGCCCAGGGGTTCGGCCGGCGCCCGGTCCAGGGTGAGCCGGGCCGCCGACCAGGGGGCCGTCAGCTCCACGGGCGCGGTCGCCGTGCCCTCGCCGAGCGGGGCCAGCCACAGCCGCCGGCCGGCGTCGGCGATCAGGACGTGGGTGGCGTCCCGCAGCCAGGGCACGACGGGGACGGTGCCGGTCAGCTCACCCGCCGCCGAGGCCCGTACGCCCTGCTGCGCCGGGAAGGCCCCGGTGACCACCAGGGAGCCGTCGTCGATGCCGGGCAGCAGCCGCTCGCGCTGCTCGGGGCCGCCGTGCGCCAGGACCGCCAGCCGGCCGTAGACGCACGCCGCCGCGTACGGCACCTGGGCCGTGGTGCGGCCCTGTTCCTCCAGCAGCAGCACCAGCCCGAGCAGCCCCAGCTCCCCGACCGCGCCGATCAGGCCGGCCGTGCTCAGGGCCTTCCACAGCTCCGGGTCGCTGCCGGTGCCCACGGCCGTCAGGCGCTCGTGGCCGGCCAGGTCGCCGAAGATCCGCGCGGCGAGGTCCCGGGCCCCGGCCTGGGCCTCGGTGGGGGTGAAGTCCACCTCAGCCCTCGCCTTCGACGACCCGGAAGACGGGCAGGTCCAGCGTGCCGTCGGCGGCGCCCTCCACCGCGTACCGCCGGAACTCCAGCCGCACCGGCAGCCCGATGCGCACCTTGTCGTACGGCACCCCCACCACGTTGCTCACCATCCGCACGCCCTCGGCGAGTTCGATCAGGCCGACGGCGTACGGCCCCGCCGCGCCGGAGCCCTCGTCGGTGTCCGTGAAGGCCGGGAAGGGCGGGTGGTGCATCACCACGTAGGAGTGGACCGTGCCCGCGCCGCCCGCCTCGACCGTGTCCCAGTCCGGGCCGCCGCAGGTGTTGCAGCCCGGCAGCCAGGGGTGGCGCAGGGTGCCGCAGCCGGTGCAGCGCTGGATGAGCAGCCGGTGCTCGGCCACGCCCCGCCAGAAGCCCTCGTTGTCCCGGTTGACCACCGGGTGGGGGCGCCGCGCCCGGGGCCGGGTGCGCGCGGGCGCGTACTTGAGGATGCGGAAGCGGTGGGTGCCGACCAGGTCGCCGCCGACACGGACGTCCGTGCGGGTCGTGACGAAGTGTCCCGTGCCCAGTCTCGTCGTCTTGCGGTCGGAGACCGACTCGATCACCGAGTCGAACGCGACCTCGTCGCCGGGGCGCAGGGGCCGCAGGTACTCCTGCTCGCAGTCGGTGGCCACCACCGCCGTGCAGCCCGCCGCGTCGAGCAGGGCGAGCAGTTCGTCGTAGGCGCCCGTGCGGCCCTCGTGCCTGGAGAGGCCGCCCATCGTCCAGGCCTGGAGCATGGTGGGCGGGGCGACGGCGTCGGGGCCGGAGTAGGCCGGGTGGGTGTCGCCCATCGCCTCGCACCAGTGCCGGATCATCGGCGCGTTCACCGGGTCCTTGCCCACGCCCCCGACGGCTGCCGGGCGGCCCTCGTACGCCTTGAGCCGCGCCACCGACGGCGCCCGGTCCCCGTCCCGCGGCGGCCCGGCCGCCGGCACCCGGCCCACCGGGCCCGCGTCCGCCGCCCCGCCGCCGTACGCCCCGCCGCTTCCGGGCTCGCCGCCTCGCTCCCCGCCCGCTCCGCTCACCTCCGCCCCCTCGTCATCCCGAGCCGCATCGTCGCGACGATCTCCCGCTGCACCTCGCTCACCCCGCCCCCGAACGTGTTGATCTGTGCCGCCCTGTTCAGCCGCTCCAGCTCGCCGTCGCCGAACGCGCCGGGCGATCCGGAACGGACCAGCCCCGCCGACTCGCCGGCCCCCAGTACGTGCTGGCACATCCGGTACACCGCGACCGCCGATTCGGTCCCCGCGAACTTCACGCCGCTCGCGTCGCCGGGGGCGGGCCCGCCGCTCGCCAGGTCGGCGACGAGACGCCAGTTGAGCAGGCGGGTCGCGGCCAGCCGGGCGTGCGCCTCGGCCAGCTGCGCCCGCACCCACGGCTCGTCCACCCGGCGCCGCCCGGTCACCGGATCCGGGGTACGGACGGCGTCCAGCACCGCCGCGAGGAAGTCCTCGGCCTGCATCCCGACCGCCGCCAGCGCGACGCGTTCGTGGTTGAGCTGGCCGGTGATCAGCGACCAGCCCTGGTTCTCGGTGCCGACGAGGTTCCCTGCGGGCACCCGGACGCCGTCGTAGTAGGTGGCCGTCGTCGTCTGCCCGCCCACGGTCTCGATCGGCGTCCAGGAGAACCCCGGTGCGTCGGTCGGGACGAGGAGGACGGAGATGCCCCGGTGGCCGGGGGCGTCCGGGTCGGTGCGGCAGGCGAGCCAGATCCAGTCGGCGTGCTGGGCGCCGGAGGTGAAGACCTTCTGGCCGTCGATCCGCCAGCCGTCGCCGTCGCGCACGGCCCGGGTGCGCAGGGAGGCGAGGTCGGTGCCGGCGGAGGGTTCGGTGTAGCCGATGGCGAAGACCAGCTCACCGCTGAGGATCCCGGGCAGGAAGCGGGCCTTCTGGGCCTCGCTGCCGTACTTCATGAGGGTGGGGCCGACCGTGTTCAGCGTGACCATGGAGACGGGCGCGCCGGCCCGGTACGCCTCGTCGAAGAACACGAACTGCTCGTCCGCGCCCCGGCCGCGGCCCCCGTACGCGGCGGGCCAGCCGAGGCCCAGCCAGCCGTCGGCGCCGATGCGGCGCAGCAGGGCGCGCGGATCGGCGGGCTCGCCGCCCTCCGGCATGAGGTCGCGGAAGTAGGCGCGGAGTTCGGCGCGCAGGCGCTGCTGCCGCTCGGTGGGGGCGAGGTGCACGGCGGACCTCCCGGCCACACTCGGCTGACGGGAACAGTTTCTGACTGTCCGTCAGATCGAGGGTGGTGTCAAGGTCGGCTCCGCGGCCGGCCCGCCCGGCGAACGCCTGCGCGGCGGTACCGAAGTACCGCCGCGCGGACGTGTGACGACCCCGAAGCACCCCGCGAGGCCCTCCCGTGGAGGAACCTCGCACCGCGCTCACCAGAGGCGGGTGAAGCGGACGGCGACGTTCTCGTTGCCCTGCTGGATGGCCGTGAACGCGGAGCCGTTCACCTGCGCGGTGTTGCTCTGGTTCGAGGCTCCGGAGCCGACCGCGCTCTGCTGTGCGGTGGACGAGTTGCCGTTGTTGTCGTGGCCGACCCCGCTGCCGACGACGGAGGCCACTCCCGCGTTCGATCCGTCGTCCGCGAAGCCGCCGTTGTCCGCGGTCGCGACGCCGGTGAAAAGGGCGGCTGCGAGGGGGAGCGCGGCGACGGCGGCGAGAACGCGGGCGGTACGGATGCTTGCCATGTTGTTCCTCCAGAACCAAGCACTGAGCGGCCCTAGGGCCGGAAGTACGTGAACTACGGCTTACGTCAGGGCAGTTGGCCGACCGCCCCGACTGTCGTGGACGACGTCGCGCAACCAGAGTTGCCCACCGAATCCCCGGCGAACCACTCCCTAAGCCCCGATTCGCACGCAAGCGTGATGACAAGTCGATAAACCCCCATCACCACTTTTCCGCACCTCCCGTCCCGATCCGGGGCGAGAACGGATGTTCAGCAGTGAAGCGACACAGGAGGGGAATCGTTACGGCACATTTCGCTCCAATCCGTCATCACTCCGGCGCGCCGCGACCGCCCCCTCTTCCCTTTTTCGAACATGCGTACGAACATAGAGGCATGGCCACCATCGACCGGCAGACCACGACGCTGGCCCTCGCACACGCCCTGTCGGCCGCCGAGCGCGGTCTCGCCGTCATTCCCCTGTCCCGGACGAAGCTCCCCGCGCTGCGCTCGCCGCACCGGGCCGGACCCGACCCGGCGGGGCCGCGCTGCCACGGCGAGTGCGGCCGCTTCGGGCACGGCGTGTACGACGCCTCCACCGACCCCGTCCGCATCCGGGAGCTGTTCGCCGCGGCCCCCTGGGCCACCGGTTACGGCATCGCCTGCGGCCTGCCGCCGTACCACCTGATCGGTGTCGACCTGGACACCAAGTCCGACACGGACTCCTCGGTCGCCCTGCGTGAGCTGGCCCTGCGCCATCTGTTCACGATCCCGGAGACGGTCGTCGTCCTCACCCCGAGCGGCGGCCGGCACCTGTGGCTGACCGGCCCGCCGGACGCCGTCGTGCCGAACTCCGCCGGGCGCCTCGCCCCCGGCATCGACATCCGGGGCGCCGGCGGCTACCTCGTGGGCCCCGGCTCCCGCACCGACCACGGCGTCTACGCCACCGCCCCCGGCACCTCGCACCTGGCCCCCGCCGCCTGCCCGCCGTCCCTGCTCCGTCTGCTCCTGCCACCGCCCCGGGCGAGCCACCCGGCCCCGCCCGCACCCGGCGACCATGGCCGCGGGCTGGTGCACTTCGTCCTCTGCGCCCACGAGGGCCAGCGCAACACCCGTCTGTTCTGGGCCGCCTGCCGCGCCTACGAGAACGGCATCGGCCCCGCCCTGGCCGACCCGCTGACCGAGGCGGCCCGCCACACCGGCCTGTCCGAACGCGAGGCCCGCGCGACGATCGCCTCGGCGGCCCGGATGACCGGGCAC
Source organism: Streptomyces albidicamelliae (assembly GCF_025642175.1). NCBI lineage: Bacteria > Bacillati > Actinomycetota > Actinomycetes > Kitasatosporales > Streptomycetaceae > Streptomyces > Streptomyces albidicamelliae. The sequence continues at coordinate 4,181,529 of NZ_CP106795.1, forward strand.
CAGCCCTGAGAAGCCGGGGGAGCGGCGGCTGACCACCGCACGCACGGAAGGGGTGCCCCGTCGAGGGGCACCCCTTCCCGCGCGCGGGACCTCGGCCGCTACGGGGCGTAGACCTGCTCCAGGCGGTCGATGGAACCGTCCTCGCCGGTCTCGTACTTGAACACCAGCCCGGAGTCCGGGTGCGCCTCGACCCAGTCGATCAGCTCCTGCACGCCGATGCGCCGGTTCGCGCTGCCGTCGGTGACGGGGTTGGTGGCGGTGACGTACGCGGCCTGGTCCAGGGCCCAGCGGCTGTCCTCGCCGGTGACGACGAACGGCGCGCCGTCGCCGTCACCGCCCGCGCACCCCCAGGCGCCGTGCTGGATGACGAGGTTCACCTTGCCGGTGGAGGCGGGGAGTTCCTCGACGCGGTAGAGCGCGAACTCGTCGGGGTCGACGTGGTCCGGGTCCGGCGCCTTGGTGACACAGCCGGTCGACGGCGCCGCGCTCTTGCCGGGCCCCGCCGTTTCGGTGCCCTTGCCGGCCGGCGTGGCGGCCGTCCCGCCGCCCGTGCCCGCCGTGCCGCCGCCCTTGCCCGCGCCCTCGCCCCCTTGCCGGTGCCCCCCTTGCCGGTACCCCCTTGCCGGTGCCCGCCTTGCCGGGCGCCGAGGCGGCCGTGGCACCCGCGCCCGGGGTGCCGTCCGGGCCGCCGCCTTGTCGTCCCCCTGGCATCCGGTGAGTACGGCGGCCAGCGCGACGGCGGCGAGGGCGACGGCGACGGGTCTGCGGCGATGGGCCTGCATGTGGAACTTCCCCCCTGGTCACGGGCAGCCCGGCCGGCCGCTCCGAACCGGACCGTACTCCCGGCCCGTTCGCGACCGCAGCACCCCGTCGGCCCGTGTGACGGACTCGGGACACCGCCGTCACCACGCGCGGATCCTGTGACGGGCGCGGCACACCGCTCCCACCGCCGCCTCGCCCGCCCGGCGCCGGAAGCCGCTCGGCGGCCGGCGGCCGGCGCCGGTGCGCGCGCCCCCGGCCGGTGGTCAGATGCTCACGGGGACCGGGTGGATCTCGTCGGCCGGGTGCCCGGTCCGTTCGTGGATGCGCTGGACGGCGTCCGCCGAGGGTGCCGCGGACAGGCAGTAGACCGTGCCGGACTCCGGGTCCGCCCAGGCCCGTTCGAAGTGGACGCCCTCGTCGTGCTCGATGGCGAGGTCGGCCCGGTGGGCCTCCATCAGCTGGTCCGCCGTGATGCCCTGCATCCCGTGGTGGACATCCATGAACTGGGGCATGAGGAGCACCTCCTTCCGGCCGCCGCGTCCCGGCGTTCGGCACGGCCGGGTCCGCCTGCCGGCTCCGTCGGTTCCATCCTCTGCCCTCGGGACCGCGTCGGCGACCGCACGGCCCCGGCACGCGAAAGGGCCCCCGACCCGGTATCCGTTACCTGGTCGGGGGCCCATTCACCTGGCGGTGGGTGTGGGATTTGAACCCACGGTGACTCGCGCCACGACGGTTTTCAAGACCGTTCCCTTAGGCCGCTCGGGCAACCCACCTCGTCCCCGCGCCACCTGGGACGGAGCGGGTACAGCGTACCGGGAGCGGGCGCCCGGCGGGCGGCGTGGTCCACATGCGGCCGCCCGCTCCGTCCGCCCGCGCCCGTCACGGCGGTACGAGGAGCATGCGGACGGCGAGTGACGTGATCACGACGCTGGAGGCCAGGGCGGTGAGGAGCCGCCCACGGCTGCCGGTCAGCAGCCGGCCGAGCAGTGCTCCCCCGCCGGCGAGCAGCAGCTGCCAGCTGGTGGAGGCCGCGAAGGCGGCGAGCACGAACACGGTCCGCTCCGGGGCGTCGGCCACCGCACCGGTCTGGCTGCCGAGCACGAGGGCCGCGAAGTAGATCACGGTGAGCGGGTTCGCCATCGTGATGCCCCACAGCCCCAGATAGGCCCGCGCGGGCCCCGGGGGCGCGTCGTCGGTGCGGGCCGCCGTCCCCGGGGCGCGGTGACGGGCGATCGCCGTCGCCGCGCTGTGCGCCGCCAGCGCGAGGAGGACCAGGGCCGCGCCCCAGCGCAACTGGGGCGCGACCGGTTCGACGACGCGCGTCAGCGCGGAGCCGCCGATCACGGCGATCGCCGCGTACAGGCCGTCGGCCGTCGCCACACCGAGGGCGGCACAGGCGCCGATCCGCAAGGAGGTCCGGGCGGTCAGCGCCACGAGGTACGCCGCGACCGCTCCCACGGGCATGGCGATGCCATAGCCGGCGAGGAGCCCCGCGACGAGGGCCGCGCTCATGCGGAGACGGGCGTCGGTCTCCACGGTCGGCCGGTCTGCTGCTGGGCGCGCGCCGATCGGACGGCGGCGGGCAGCGACAGGAGTGCGGTGAGGGAGGTCATGGGGAGATCGTGCGGGCGGCACGGCCGCCCGGACAAGTCGTTTTCCGTGGTGACGGACGGGGCGTGGCCAAGGCGCCCAAACGGGCCGTGAGTTGGTGGTGGGCGCCGTGGGCACGCGAAAGGGGTGCCCCCGTGGAGAGGCACCCCTGTGCGCGCGTACCGCCCGCCGGTGTCAGCTGTCGCCGTCGCGCGAGCCCAGCGCCAGGTCCACCGTGTGCTCCTGGCCGCCCCGCTTGTAGGTGATCTTGACCTTGTCGCCCGGCTTGTGCGTCCAGATCTCGCCGATCAGGGTCGGGCCGCTGTCGATGACGTGGTCGTCGAGCTTGGTGATGACGTCACCGGGCTTGAGGCCGGCCTTGTCGGCCGGTCCGCCCGTCTCGACCGCCGCGGCGCCCGCCGCGCCCTGGTCGGTGATCTTCGCGCCGTCGGTGGAGTCCTCCAGGGAGACGGACGCGCCGATCTTCGCGTACACCGGCTTGCCGGTCTTGATCAGCTGCTGGGCGACGTACTTCGCCTGGTTGATCGGGATCGCGAAGCCCAGGCCGATCGAGCCGGACTGGCCGGAGCCGAAGCCGCCGCTGCTGCTGGACTGGATCGCGGAGTTGATGCCGATGACCGCGCCGGAGGCGTCCAGCAGCGGGCCGCCCGAGTTGCCCGGGTTGATGGACGCGTCGGTCTGCAGGGCGCTCATGTACGACGCCTTGCTGCTGGAGCTGCCGTCGCTGGAGGCGACGGGGCGGTCCTTGGCGCTGATGATGCCGGTCGTCACGGTGTTGGACAGACCGAAGGGGGCGCCGATGGCGATCGTCTCGTCGCCGACGGCCACCTTGTCGGAGTTGCCGAGGGCGAGCGGGTTCAGGTCGGACGGCGCGTTCTTGAGCTTGATGACGGCGACGTCGTAGCCCTGCGCGTGGCCGACGATCTCGGCGTCGTACTTCTTGCCGTCGGGGAAGGTGGCCGTGAGCTTGCCGCCGTCCACCGCGTCGGCGACCACGTGGTTGTTGGTGACGATATGGCCCTGCTTGTCGAAGACGAAGCCGGTGCCCGTGCCGCCCTCGCCGTTGCTGCTCTCGGCCTCGATGGTGACCGTGCTGGGCAGGGCCCTGGCGGCCACGTTGGCGATCGTGCCGGGGGCGCGCTTGACCTGCGCGGCGCCGCTGTCGGAGGCCGAGACGGTGGTGGAGCCGCCGCTGTCGTTGTCCCGGGCCAGGGTGTAGCCGAGGCCGCCGCCCAGACCGCCCGCGACCAGCGCGGCCACCAGGACCGCGGCGACCAGACCGCCGCGCCCGCTGCGGGGCTTCGGGGCGGGCTGCTGGTACGAGGCACCCCAGCCGACGCCGCCGCCACCAGCGCCGCCGTAGCCTCCGGCACCGCCGTCGCCGTAGGTCGGGGTGGACGGCGGCGGGGGCGGCCAGGAGCCGTCGGGGGCCGGGCCCGCCTGGTGCGCGGCGGCCTGGCCGGCGAAGGCCGGATCCTGCTCGTGGGCGGCCGCCCGGGTGTCCTGGGGCACCGGCGGCAGCGGGGCCGTCGGCGCGTTCCCGTCGGGCGCGGGGCCCTGCGGGGAAGCGGCGGGAGAGGCCACCGGCACGGGAGGTGCGGACGGGGCCGGGGGTACCGCGTTGCCCTCGTTCTCGGTGCTCACAGCTCTTCTCCTCGATCCACGCCTGTGTTCGTCGGTCGCACTTGTCTGCAGTCAGCTTTTCCCACGGGCCGTCAGAGCACCATAAGCGGTGGCTGTGGGTCCGGGACTCTTCTTTATATAGGATCTTCAACGCAAAAGTTACATAAAGTTCGAGGGCCTCCGCCCCCGTTCGTCACACGGATTCCTCCGCGCCGCCCCGTCCACCCGGCGACGGTGGCACCATGACGCGGTGACCCACGCACCACAGCACTCCATCCAGGTCGTCGCCCACCGGGGCGCCTCCGAGGACGCGCCCGAGCACACCCTCGCCGCCTACCGGAAGGCGATCGAGGACGGCGCGGACGCCCTCGAGTGCGACGTACGGCTGACCGCGGACGGCCACCTCGTCTGCGTCCACGACCGGCGGGTGAACCGTACCTCCAACGGCCGGGGCGCCGTCTCCGCGCTGGAGCTGGCCGATCTCGCCGCCCTCGACTTCGGCTCCTGGAAGACCCGCGAGGCCTGGCGCGGCCGCGACGAGGAACCCGACTGGGAGCACCGGCCGGAGGACCCGGCGGACACCTCCGTCCTCACGCTGGAGCGACTGCTGGAACTGGTCTCGGACGCGGGGCGGCGGGTGGAGCTGGCCATCGAGACCAAGCACCCCACCCGCTGGGCCGGCCAGGTCGAGGAGCGGCTGCTGATGCTGCTCAAGCGGTTCGGCCTGGACGCGCCGGCCACCGCCGCCGAGTCCCCGGTGCGGATCATGAGCTTCTCGGCGCGCTCGCTGCACCGCGTGCGCGCGGCCGCGCCGACCCTGCCGACGGTCTGCCTGATGCAGTTCGTCTCCCCCAGGCTGCGCGACGGGCGGCTGCCCGCCGGTGTCCGGATCGCCGGGCCCTCGATCCGCATCGTGCGCAACCACCCGGTCCTCGTGGAGCGGCTGAAGGAAGCCGGTCATCAGGTCCACGTGTGGACCGTGAACGAGCCCGAGGACGTCGACCTGTGCGTCCGGCTCGGCGTCGACGCGATCATCACCAACCGCCCGGGCGCGGTGCTGCACCGGCTCGGCCGCTGATCCCCGGGGGCCGGGGCGGCGGTCCGGGAGGCGGTTGTGCCAAGAGGCGGTTAAGGAACGGTGCACGGCCCTTGACCCGGCCGTGGGACTGCTGGATCCTCCCGTCTCGGCCACACCACTGAAATCCAGCCACACGACGACCTCGCGGTCACCGTGGGGGGCCGGATCGTCACGGGGAGTGCTCCGGCGCGTTCGCTTCGGGTACGACCGTTTCGAATGCGTCAGCGGAAGGGGACTGGCCGGTTTCCGGTACAGGCCAATGGGGCATCCACACCGTGGCGTGGGGCGAAGGAGGTCTCGGGGGTGGCGTTGGTGGTGGCACAGGAGGTGCCCACGTCGTCGAGCATGGCCGTACCCCATGGCCCTGCGGGCGTGGGGAAGGCGCGGCACCGGATGCGCGCGCAACTGCGCAGCGGGGGCGTGGCGGAATCGGTCATCGACGATGCCGTACTGATCCTTTCCGAACTTTTGAGCAACGCCTGCAAACACGGGCGGCCCCTGGGCGACGCCCCGGCCGGTGACGGCGACGTCCTGGCCGCGTGGCGGGTCGACCCGCACGGGCGGCTCATCGTCGAGGTCACGGACGGCGGCGGCCCGACCCGCCCGGCACCGGCCACCCCGTCGGTCACGGCGCACGGCGGCCGGGGGCTGAACATCATCACGGCCCTGGCCGACGACTGGGGGGTCCGGGACGACGTCCGGGGCGAGGTGACGGTCTGGGTGGTGGTCCACGAGGACGTCCTCGATCCCGACGCCGGATGCCGGGTGAACGGATTCGCTACGCGCGTCACCGCGCCCTCGATCCCCGGCATGGCCGGCCTGGACTTCGCGGACGCCTTCGAGGACCTGGACCGGCCGCACGCCTGACACGCCGGGGAGCGCCGGTCCGCCCGGGCCGCGCACGGCCCCGTTCCGGCGCGTGGGGACGCCGCGGCCGCCCACCGGTTCACACCAGTGGAGTCGAGCGCGCGTGCGTTGTCCACAGGTTCCCGTCGCTCAGGGCCTGAACGGCTAGGCTCCCGCCGTACCAGAAGAGCCGTAACCGGGAGACCCCACGATGGCCAAGAAGCGACCCCAGACGAAGGCCAAGCGGCCCCAGCTCAGCGACGGGGCCCCCGCCGTAGGCGCTGATGGCGAGATTCCGGTCGTCGGCGCCCGCGAACCCTGCCCCTGCGGCAGCGGCCGGCGCTACAAGGCGTGTCACGGCCGGGCGGCCTCGCACGCCGTGACCGAGCTGGTGCAGCGCCCCTTCGAGGGACTGTCCGGCGAGTGCGATCTGGTGGCCCTGCGCGAGCTGGTCCCGGCCGCGACGGCCGAGCTGACCCTCGCGGGCGGCCTGCCCGAGGGCGTCCCGTCGGTCACCCTCGCCACCGTGCTGCCGATGGCCTGGCCCGCGCTGCGCCGCGACGACGGCTCGGTCATGATCGGCCTGCAGAACGACACGTCGTCCGGCGACATCAGCCGCGACCTCGCCGACACGCTCCAGCGCGCGCTGGTGGCGGAGCCCGGCACCCCGGTGCAGGGCCGCCGCGCCCCCTCCGACGGTCCGCGCCTGCAGGACCTGCTCGACGCCCAGGCCCCCTTCGAGCCGGTCGTGCACGACGGCTTCGAGTTCTGGGTGCCGGACGCGGAGAACGCCACCCCCGAGGTGACCGCCTCCCTGGAGCGGGCCAACGCCGCCGCCATCCCGACGGTGAAGCTGGCCGGCGTGGACGCCGCGTACTGGTGTGAGACCCCGGAGAAGAACCACCTGCGCTGGGTCATGCCGCATCCGGAGGAGCAGCTTCTGGACGCTCTGGCGCGGCTGCACGCGGCGGGCCGCTCCAGCCTCGGCGAGGGCACCCGGCTCGTGGGCTCCTTCCGTGCTCACGGCCTCATCGTGCCGGTCTGGGACCTGCCGAGCGGGGTCACGGCCGAGGACGTGGAGAAGCCGGCCGCCGAGTTCGCCGAGCGCCTCGCCGCCGCGCTCGCGGCCGGGGAGCCGCTCACGGCGGACGAGCGCCGGGCCCGCGGCGGGCTGACCAACCGGCAGGTCACGCTCAGCTGAGGCCCCGCACGGGTGCGTCACGGCTGAACGGCCGGTCAGCCGTGACGACCGTCGGGGCAACAGGTGACTCCTGTCACAACTCCCTGCCCCGACAGGGAAATCGATGGCCGAATGCCCCGGACGGAATTTGCGAACCGCAGATCTCTTGTTACCGTTCGAGTAGCCCGGTTGCTGGTGCATCCCCCGTCGCCAGCAACCGGGCCTTTCCATGTCTGCATCCGGTGTACGCCGGGCAGCCGGACGTCAACTCCCTTTCAGGGCTCAGGAGTTGCTGCCCGAGCGCAGCAGCAGCCCGCCGTCCGGCCCGCGTCCGGCGAACTCGGTGACGGCCGTGTAGGCGTCCGGTCCGCCCCGGCTGTGCTCACGGGGCGTCTCGCAGGTGGCGGGCTCGTCGTCGGTACCGGTCACGCAGTGCATCTGCACGGTCCGGCCGCCCGGCCCCAGCAGGCTCAGCACGGAGTCCAGCGACTCGCCGGTGGCGTTGCGGTAGTAGGTGCGCGCCCAGGTGTCCGCGCCCTGGATCAGCACACAGGTCTGCGCCTCGATGCCCTCGGGCGAGGAGAGTTCCGGCCCGCAGCGGGCGGCGGTCGCGAGACCGATCCCGAGGAGCAGGGGAGAGCGGCTCGGGGCGGCGGAGGGAATCTTCGCGTCCCCACCGTGCGCCGCGGCGTCCGCGTCACGGCCGCCGCCGTCCCTGTCGTGTGCCGCGGCGCCCCCGCCGCCCGCCGCGGTGTCACCGGCCCGCTCGCCGGTGCCGCGCGGCGGGGTCCGGACGGCCGCCGGTCCCGCGTCGCCCACCTGCCCGCCGGAGGCCACGGTCAGCGGCAGCGCGGCCACGGCCGCCACGACGGCCAGGAGGGCGAGCAGACGAAGCCTTCGGGAGTCCGGCCCGCCCGGAAGCGGCTCTGGGACGCGGTGGCCCCCGGAATGACGCTGCATGTGCGGAAGATAACGAGCGCCGGGCCCCGTCCGCCCCGTCCGCGCCGGACACCCCCTACAACTCGGGCGCGCTCACACCCGTACGAGTGAGGGCGTCGACGACCGCGTCCACGACGGCCTCCACGTCGGGCACCCAGGGCGAGGCCGACCCGGGCAGCGGGGCACGCTCCCAGCGGACGCCGCCCTGTCCGGTCTCGGACGGGGGCAGGGCCAGGTAGCCGCCCTCGCCGTGGAAACGCAGGGAGCCGGGCACGAAGTCCTTGGCGTACAGCAGCTCGCCCAGCTGTTCCATGGAGTACGGCTTCACCAGCAGCGCCCAGCGGGTGGGCGAGGCGACGACCGGGCCGAGGCGCATGCCCCGCCGGTCGAGCAGGGCGAGGGCGCGGGAGGCGGCGAGCGCCGGCAGGCTGACCGCGCAGGGCGCCTTGCCGCCGGTGGCCAGGACGATCGGCGCGGCCGGCCGGTTGGTCCACCACCAGCGCACCATGCGCGGGTCGGTGGTGGCCGCGAGCAGACCCGGGTCGAAGGGGTGCGCCCCCGGCACCGTGCAGTCCGGGTCGGGGCAGGCGCAGCGCGACCGCGCCCGCGGATCCGGGGCCACGCCCGGGAGCACGGGCCACTGCCATTCCGCGTAGTTCAGGGCCGCGCTGAGCAGCTCGGGCCTCCCGCCGTTCCGCCTGGACAGGAGCCTGCGTCGCCTTCCGAGGATCTCGCGCATGAGCGCTCGTTCCTTTCCGTTGCACCGCTGGCAACACCGTGGTCCACATCACAACATGAGTCGATCACTTCACTGTGCGTACCTGTTGGCGCATCACACCCCTGCGCACGACAGGGGGAACCCCGTGGGGTCGAGCATCGGCCGCGCCCGCGTTCCTGGTGCGTCCGGTACGAGCACGGCTGCGGCGTGGGGGTGGCGAAGCATGGCGTTTGCCGTCGCGCGTATTTCTCTCCGCCTCCGCCACGGGAGGATGGGGCTCGGCCGTCGGTGGCTATGACGCCCGGGTCCGTCGCCAGGTTCCGGGTGGCCCCCAGCCACCCCTGGCCTTCTCCGAGTACGTACCCATCACGACCGCTGTGACGCTCCGTGGAGCAGGGCCAGTCGACCGCAATGGACCGATACCTGAGGCAGTTTTCAGCCAACTTGGCAGTAAGGCAAGGGGTTAGCGGGAAACCCGGGTCCACCCCATGGACACCAGGAATCCCGGCAGGACAATGCTGGACATCCCCTCACGAGTGCGTGTACATGTGGAGACACCGCTAGCGGCGCAGAATCACATGGGGGTTTGCGATGCTTTTGAGCAAAACGCACCGGTCTGAAAGCCGGACGCCATGAGCGCCCCGCATCCTCCGAAAGTGGCCGGAATCGATTCAGCGGTTCCCACGGCCCCACACACTGCCGCGCCCACTCCCCCCGCGCCGGGCACGGAGCCCTCCCCGGACCCCCATCCGGCCGTCCGCAACGCCCCCGCCCCGCACGCCCCCGCCCCCGGCACCGTCCTCCAGGACCGGCTGGCCGGCTGGGTCTCCGACCTCACCACGCTCCACGAACTGACCGAGCGGCTCTCCCGCACGAACGCGCTGGAGCCCGCCCTCCAGGAACTGCTGCGCGCCGGAGCCGCCCTCGTCGGCGCCCGCCGCGGCCTCGTCGTCCTGGAGCCCGGCGACGGGCTCGGCCCCCGCACCACCCTCGGCCTCGGTCTCGGCCGGGCGGACCTCGGGCACATCGAGACCGTCCCGCAGGGCTCACTGCCGTACGACACCGGCCAGGGCGCCGAGGTCGTCCATCCCGATCTGCTCGCCGAGGACGGCCTCGACCCCCGCCACCGCGAGGTCGCCGCCCGTCTCGGCTACGCCGCCAGCTACGCCCTGCCCCTCGCCTCCGACTGCGCCGGGCGCCTCGGCGCCGCCGTCTGGCTCTACGACGAGCCGGCCGAACCCCACGAGCGGCAGCGCCACCTCGCCGGCCTCTACCTCCGGCACGCCACCGAGCACCTCGCCCGGCTGCTGGAGGTGGACCGCACCCGCGCGCGCATGGCGACCCTCACCGAGGAACTGCTGCCGTCCCGGCTGCCCCGGGTGGCCGGTGTCCAGCTCGCCGCCCGGCACCGCAGCGGACCGCGCGGCGGCGGCGACTGGTACGACGCGCTGCCGCTGCCGGACGCCGCGCTCGGCCTGTCCGTCGGCTCGGTCACCGGCTCCGGACCCAGCGCCGTGGCCGCCATGGGCCGGCTGCGCGCCTCCCTGCGGGCCTACGCGGTGATGGAGGGCGAGGACCCCGTCGCCGTCCTGTCCGACCTGGAGCTGCTGCTGCGGCTGACCGAGCCGGCCCGCTCGGCCACCGCCCTGTTCGCCTACTGCGAGCCGGCGCTGCGCAAGGTCACCCTGGCCGGTGCCGGGCACAGCCCGCCGCTGCTGATCGGCGAACGGCGCACCGAGTTCGCCGAGACCTCCGTCTCCGCGCCGCTCGGCATGCTGGCCTGCTGGGAGGCCCCCAGCGTCGAGGTGCAGGCGGAGGCGGGCGACACGGTCCTGCTCTACACCGACGGGCTGCTGCACCGCACCGGCGACCCGATGGACCGCGCCTTCACCCGGCTGCACGCGGCCGCGGCCGGCATCCCGCGGGCACTGCGCCACGACCCCGGCGCGGTCGCCGACCACGTCCTGCGCACGGTCCTGCCGGACGGCCTGGACACGGCCGACAGCGAGGAGGACGTGGTCCTGCTGGCGGCGCGCTTCGACTGACGGCCGGCCGTGGCTGGCATGACCGGGCATAACAGGTCATCCGGCCCCCGCCCGCTCCCGGTACGACCGTACGATGATGGAGGCCCCCGCTCGGCCACAAGCAGGAGCGCCGCGGGCTTCCGGGGGAGATCAATGGCGTATCGAGGAGGATCACGTGTCCGACGAGCTCAACCCGGCTGTGCCCGATTCCGTTACCGCGGAGGGCCCCGAGACCGAGTCCGAGGAGACCGTCAAGCAGCGGAAGAACGGCCTGTACCCGGGCGTCTCCGACGAGCTGGCCGAGAGCATGCAGTCCGGCTGGGCCGACACGGAGCTGCGTGACCTGGAGCCGATCGAGCAGGCCGCGCACACCGCGCGCCGCCGTGCCGCGCTCTCCGCCCGCTTCCCGGGCGAGCGCCTGGTGATCCCGGCGGGCAACCTGAAGACCCGCTCGAACGACACCGAGTACGCCTTCCGCGCCTCCGTCGAGTACGCCTACCTCACCGGCAACCAGACCGAGGACGGCGTCCTGGTGCTGGAGCCCGCCGGCGAGGGCCACGAGGCGACGATCTACCTGCTGCCGCGCTCCGACCGCGAGAACGGCGAGTTCTGGCTCTCCGGCCAGGGCGAGCTGTGGGTCGGCCGCCGCCACTCCCTCGCCGAGTCCGAGGCGCTGTACGGCATCCCCGCCGCCGACGTGCGCGAGCTGGCCGACGCGCTGCGCGAGGCCACCGGCCCGGTGCGGGTCGTGCGCGGCCACGACGCCGGCATCGAGGCGGCCCTGACCGACAAGGTCACCGCCGAGCGCGACGAGGAGCTGCGCGTCTTCCTCTCCGAGGCCCGCCTGGTCAAGGACGAGTTCGAGATCGGCGAGCTGCAGAAGGCCGTCGACTCCACGGTCCGCGGCTTCGAGGACGTCGTGAAGGTCCTGGACAAGGCCGAGGCGACCAGCGAGCGCTACATCGAGGGCACGTTCTTCCTCCGCGCGCGCGTCGAGGGCAACGACGTCGGCTACGGCTCCATCTGCGCGGCCGGCCCGCACGCCTGCACCCTGCACTGGGTCCGCAACGACGGCCCGGTCCGCTCCGGCGACCTGCTCCTGCTGGACGCGGGCGTGGAGACGCACACGCTGTACACGGCCGACGTCACGCGCACGCTGCCGATCAACGGCACGTACAGCGAGCTCCAGAAGAAGATCTACGACGCCGTGTACGACGCCCAGGAGGCCGGTATCGCGGCCGTGCAGCCGGGCGCCAAGTACCGGGACTTCCACGACGCCGCCCAGCGCGTGCTCGCCGAGCGGCTCGTCGAGTGGGGCCTGGTCGAGGGCCCCGTCGAGCGCGTCCTGGAGCTGGGCCTGCAGCGCCGCTGGACCCTGCACGGCACCGGCCACATGCTCGGCATGGACGTCCACGACTGCGCGGCCGCGCGCACCGAGACCTACGTCGAGGGCACGCTGGAGCCGGGCATGGTGCTCACCGTCGAGCCGGGCCTGTACTTCCAGGCCGACGACCTGACGGTGCCGCAGGAGTACCGGGGCATCGGCGTGCGGATCGAGGACGACATCCTCGTCACGCGGGACGGCAACCGGAACCTCTCCGCGGGCCTGCCGCGCCGCTCCGACGAGGTCGAGGCGTGGATGTCGGCCCTCAAGGGCTGATAAGACACTGCATGGCCGGGCACCCGTGCGGTGCCCGGCCATCGGCGTGTCCGTACACGTGCGAAGGTCACACGTGCCTAGGGGGAGGGTGTTCGTGGACGACTTCTGGTCCGGTGTGGGGGTGGACCTGCATCTCGAACCCGACGCGGCGGACGGACGCCGGGTCGGGCTGGAGCGGGCCCTGCGGGACGCCGTGCGCGACGGACGGCTCGGACCCGGCACCCGGCTGCCCGCGACCCGGCGCCTCGCGGCCGAGCTCGGCATCTCCCGGGGCACCGCCAAGGCGGCCTACGACCAGCTCGTCGCCGAGGGCTATCTGACGGCACGGCAGGGCTCGGGCACCCGGGTCGCCTCCCTGCCCTCCGTCGACTCCGAGGCGCCGCGGCCGCACGCGCACGCGCGTGCCCCGCGTCTCGACCTGCGCCCGGGCAGCCCCGACGTGGGCGCGTTCCCCGCGGCGGCCTGGCTGCGGGCGCTGCGCCGCGCCATAGCGACCGCGCCCTCACTGGCGTACGACTACGGCGACCCGCGCGGCCGGATCGAACTGCGCACCGCGCTCTCCGGCTATCTGGGGCGGGCGCGCGGGGTGCTCGCGCCCCCGGAGCGGATCGTCATCACCTCCGGGTACGTCCAGGGCCTCGCGCTCCTGACCCGGGTGCTCGACGGCTCGGCCGTCGCCATGGAGGACCCCGGACTGCCCTTCCACCGCGAGGTGGTGCGGCACAACGGCGGCACCGTGCGGCCGGTGTCCGTCGACGCGCGCGGGATACGCCCGGACGAACTCGGCGAGGCGGCCGCCGTGGTGGTGACTCCCGCCCACCAGTACCCGACCGGGGTCACCCTGCACCCCGAGCGGCGGCGCGCGCTCACCGACTGGGCCCGCTCCCGGGGCGGGCTGATCGTCGAGGACGACTACGACGGCGAGTTCCGCTACGACCGGCAGCCCGTGGGCGCGCTGCAGGGCATGGCACCCGGCCAGGTCGTCTACCTGGGCACCGCCTCCAAGACGCTCGGCCCCGCGCTCCGCCTGGGCTGGATGGTGCTGCCGCCGCACCTGGTCGACGCGGTCGCCGACGCCAAGCTGCACAGCGACCACCACACCGAGACCATCGGCCAGCTGGCGCTCGCCGAACTCATCGACAGCCACGCCTACGACCGGCATGTGCGCGCGTGCCGGCTGCGCTACCGGCGCCGCCGCGACCAGCTCCTGGACCGGCTGGGCCCGAGCCGGAGCGTGCGCGGGATCGCGGCGGCCTGCACGCGCTGATCGACGTGCCCGACGAGGCCGACGCGCTGGCCCGCGCGGAGGCCGAGGGCCTCGCGCTCGGCGCCCTCGGCGACCACTGGCACTCCCCGGGCCCCGGGCGGCCGCAGGGCCTGGTCGTCGGGTACGGCACCCCCCGGGAGCGTGCCTATCCGGAGGCCCTGGAAGTGCTCGCGAAGGTGCTGGACGGCTGACCCCGCCACGAGAAGTGGACCACTGCGAAGGCAGTCGATTGGGTCTGCCCGGGGGTCCACCGGGCTCCTAGCGTGATCGGTATGACGAACCGACCGCAACGGCTCCTCGCCCTGGCCCAGCTCGCCAACTCCGTGGGCGACGGCGCCTACTACACGACCTCGGCGCTGTACTTCACCCAGGTCGCCGGGATCGCCCCGGCGCGCGTGGGGCTCGGGCTGACCCTCGGCTGGGCGGTCGGTTCGCTGGTCGGGGTGCCGCTCGGGCGGCTCGCCGACCGGCGCGGCCCACGCGGCACGTCGGTGCTGCTCGCCCTCGGGACCTCGGCCGCGGTCGCCTCGTTCCTGCTGGTGCGGGGCTTCCTGCCGTTCGTCGTCGCCGCCTGCGTGTACGCCTCCGCGCAGTCGGGTCTGGCCGCGGCCCGGCAGGCGCTGCTCGCCGGGCTGGTCCCGGCCGGCGAGCGGACCGGCCTGCTGGCCCGGCTGCAGTCGACGCTGAACGGCGGGCTCGCGGTCGGGGCGGCACTCGGCGGGCTCGCGCTGGGCGCCCGGGCGGCGACCGCGTACCGGGGCGTGCTCGCGCTGGACGCGGTGTGCTTCCTGGTGTGCGCGCTGATCCTGCTGCGGCTGCCCGCCGTACGGCCGGTGGGCCCCGGCGCCGGCACCGGGCGGCTCGCGGTGCTGCGGGACCGGCCGTACGCCGTGGTGGCGCTGCTCAACGCCGTACTGCTGCTGCGCCTGCCGCTGCTGAGCCTCGCGCTGCCGCTGTGGATCACCGAGCGGACCGGGGCCCCGGCCTGGCTGGCATCCGGGCTGTTCGTGCTCAACACCCTGGCGGTGACGCTGTTCCAGGTGCGGGCGGCGAGGGCCGTCACCGGGATCGGCAGCGCGGTGCGGGTGCTGCGCCGGTCCGGGCTGGTCATGCTCGCCTCCTGCGCGGTGTTCGCCCTGTCGGCGGGACGGTCCGCCTGGCCCGCCGCGGCGGCCCTGATCGCCGGTGCGGTGCTCCAGGTGGTGGCGGAGATGCAGCAGTCGGCGGGCTCCTGGCAGCTGTCCTTCGACCTGGCCCCGGCCGACCGGATCGGCGAGTACCAGGGCCTCTTCGGCACCGGCGTGACCGTCGCCCGCACGCTCGGCCCGCTGGTGGTGACCTGGCTGCTGCTGGGCTGGGGCACGCCCGGCTGGCTGCTCCTGGGCTCGCTGATGCCGGTGGCGTCGTGCGCGATGGGCCCGGCCGCGCGCCGGGCGGCGCGGCGCCGGGCACCCCGCGCGGCCGGGGAACCGGCGCTCGTGGGCTGACCCGCGGCGGCCGGTGGACCAGCGGTGCGTCAGAGCGCGGGGGCGCGATCGTGCAGGATCCGCTGGAAGAGCCGGCAGTCCCGCCAGGCGCCGTCGATGTGCAGGTAGCTCGGGGCCAGGCCGATCGGCTCGAACCCGCACTTCGCCAGCACCCGCTGCGATCCGGTGTTGTGCACGAGCGTGGACGCCTCGATCCTGTGCAGTCCCACCGTGTCCCGTGCGAGCCGGCACATCCGCTCGACGGCGGCACTGGCCAGTCCGCGGTTCTGCCGGTCGGCGGCGATCCAGTACCCGAGGTGGGCGCTCAGGAAGGGGCCCCGGGAGATCCCCGACAGGGTGGCGGCCCCGGCGATCCGGCCGTCCTCCGCGACGAGCACCAGGGGCAGCGCGGTGCCCTCGGCGAACTGCCGCAGCAGTCCGTGCACCCGCTGGGACTGACCGGCCGCGGTGAAGAACGACTCGGGCCTGACCGGCTCCCACGGCTGGAGGTGCCGGCGGTTCGCGACGTAGGCCGCGCACATCGCGTCCACGTCACCGCGCGCGAGCAGCCGCAGCGTCACGCCGCCGGCCAGCTCCTCGGTCTCGATACGCATGCGCGCACCCTAGGGGGCGCCGGGCCACGGGCGGACCGCCCCGGCGGAGACGGAGCAGGAGGTCTCACACCGCCACGGACGGCGCGCCACCGCGCCACTTGAGCATCTTGTCGAAGCTGACCACCGTCCCGCCCCGGCCGTGACCGGCACCGATGTGGACGTGGTCGGCGAGTTCCCGGATGAGGCAGAGTCCGCGGCCGTGCTCCGAGTCCGCCCGGACGGGCCGGATGTCGGTGGTGCGCGTGAACCCCGGTCCGGAGTCCGCCACTTCGATGCGGCACTTCTCGCCGTCGAGGTAGGCGGTCACCCGGTACGCCTCCGAGGCGCCGCCCGGCATCCCGGCCCCGCCGTGCTCCACGGCGTTGGCGCAGGCCTCGCTGAGCGCGACGGACAGGTCGAAGGAGATCTCCGGGTCGACGCCCGCCGTCTCCATCGTGCCGATCAGCAGCCGCCGGGCCAGGGGCACGCTCGCGGCCTCGCGGCGCAGATGGAGTGACCACCAGATGCTCATGCTCCAGCCTCCAGGCCGCGGCTCGACATACCGTTACGTATTGCCGCGCGTAGGCGGCCGTAAGCACTGCGTCGACGTGACTCCGCCCATACGGTCGATGTGCCGGGGGAGGAATCGGTGTATGAGGGACGCGTCCGGCCACCTGGCGGACGCCGGCGGGGCGGGCAGTGCGATGATGAGCCCGCCATGACTGCCCCCCACCCGCGCACGGCGCGTCCCGGAGCCGGGCTCCGGATCCTGCGGGCCGCGGTGTTCGCCGCGGTCTGCGTCGTGCTGGCCGCGGCCGGGCACAGTCTGGCGGCCTGCGCGACCGTTCCGCTGTGGACGCTCGGCGCGGGCTTCGCCGGCTCCCTGCTGCTCGTGGCCCCGCTCGCCGGGCGGGCCCGCTCGATGCCGGCCATCGCCACGCTCCTCGCACTCGGCCAGACCGCCCTGCACACGCTGTTCGGGCTGGGCCGGCACGGGGGCACCGCGATGGCCCCGGGCGCCATGCCGATGGCGGCGCCGGACGGTTCGCTGAGCAACACCGAGCTCGTCGAGCGGGCGGCGCGGCTCGTGTGCGGGTCCGGGCCGTCGGTACTCACCCCCGGACACGCCTACCGCCTGCTGCTCGACGCGCATCTGATCGACCCCTCGCGCCGGGCCGTGGGCACCATGCCGGCCATGCACCACATGGCCGATCCCGCCGCCTCCACCGCCTCGCTGCTGCCCTCGACGCCGATGCTGCTCGCCCACGTCCTCGCGGCCGTGGCCGCGGGCTGGCTGCTGCGCCGGGGCGACCTGGCCGTGCTGCGGCTGATCGAGCTGTCGGCGCACGGAGTCGCCGAAGCGGCGCTCGTACGATCCCTGCGCGGGGCACTGGCGCTGGTGCACGCCCTGTGCGCCGGGCTGCTGCCCGCCGTCGAGCCGCCCCCGTGCGCTCGCCGCGCCGCCCGGGACGAGGAACCCGCCCCGCGCACCACCGCGCTCCAGCACACGGTGATCCGGCGCGGCCCGCCCGCCACCGGGTACGCCCTCGCCGCCTGACGCGACCGCACCACTCCACACCGCCGGTGGGAGAGGGCCGCGTCCGCGCGGCCGCGCCCGTGCGCAAGCCCGGCCACCGCGACCCCAGCGAGTGGCACTGCGCACGCACGCGTATCTCTCAGCACCCGTGACCACCACCGGACCTCACTCAGAGTGGAGTGCCCCTGCCATGCAGGCTTCTCGTGTCGCCTCTCGCCGTACCGTCTCCCGTCTCGCCGCCGCCGCTGCCGTCGCCGGCACGGCCGTGCTGACCCTGTCGGCCCCGGCCTTCGCGCACGTCACCGTCCAGCCCGAGGGCACCGCGGCCAAGGGCGGCTACGCGGTCGTCGACTTCAAGGTCCCCAACGAGCGCGACGACGCCTCGACCACCAAGGTCGAGGTCAACCTCCCGGGCGACCACCCGATCGCCTCGGTGATGCCGCAGCCGATCCCGGGCTGGAAGATCCAGGTCACCAAGTCCAAGCTCGACAAGCCGCTGACCATGCACGGCGAGAAGATCGACGAGGCCGTCTCCAAGGTCACCTGGACCGCCGACGGCAAGGGGATCGAGGCCGGTTACTTCCAGAAGTTCCCGCTCTCCGTCGGCGCCCTGCCGGAGGACGCCGACCAGCTCGTCTTCAAGGCCGTCCAGACGTACTCCAACAAGGAGGTCGTGCGCTGGATCGAGGTGCCCAAGGAGGGTGAGGACGAGCCGGAGAACCCGGCCCCCGTGCTGGAGCTGTCCGCCGCGACCGGCGACCACCACGGCACGGCGGCCGCCGAGGACACCGCCGCCGAGACGGGGAAGACGGCCGCCGCCGCGGACTCCGGCTCCGACGGCGGCAGTGACACCACCGCACGCGTGCTCGGCGTGGTCGGCATCGTCGTCGGCATCGCGGGCGTCGCCTACGGCGTCCTCGCCGGCCGCCGCCGGACCGCAGCCTGAGCCAAGGTTCCGTCCGCGCGCCGGGGCCGTGCGACGCTGTCGTACGACCCCGGTGCGCGCCGGAGTTCTCACATCTGGGACATTTTTCTATGCGCAACAAGACGTTCGCCGCGGCCGCGCTGCTCGCCGCCGCCACCCTGACCCTCTCCGCCTGCGGCAGCGGGAACGACGGCGGGTCATCGGTCTCCGTGGTCTCCGAGGAGTCCGACTCGGGCAAGGCCGCCACCGTGCTCGACCAGCCCTTCGACAAGCCCGACCTGGTCCTCACCGACACGCACGGCGAGAAGTACGACCTGCGGGCCGAGACCAAGGGCCACCCGACCCTGCTCTACTTCGGCTACACGCACTGCCCGGACATCTGCCCCACGACGATGAGCAACATCGCCGTCGCCAAGAAGGCGCTGCCCAAGGCCGAGCAGAACGATCTCCGGGTCGTCTTCGTCACCACCGACCCCGACCGGGACACCCCTGCCGAGCTGGGCAAGTGGCTCAAGGGCATCGACCCGGCGTTCGTCGGTCTGACCGGGGACTTCTCCACCGTGCAGGCCGGGGCCCGGTCCGTCGGCATCTCCATCGAGCCGACGACGAAGGACAAGAACGGCAAGGTCGTCTCCGTGCACGGCACCCAGGTCATCGCGTTCTCGCCGAAGACCGACGGCGGCTACGTCCTCTACGGCGAGGGCGCCACGGTCGACGACTACACCAAGGACCTGCCCAAGCTCGTCGAGGGAGCCAAGCCGTGAGGCATGCCGTCCCGGCCGCGGCCGCCCTCGCCGGGGCCCTCGCCCTCACCGGCTGCTCCGGCTCCGGAGCGGACTCCGGGAAGGCCGGCCTGTCGGTCAGCTCCCCCTACATGCCCCAGCCGGTCTCCGCCGACATGGCCGCCGGGTTCCTGACGATCACCAACGAGGGCACGGCCGAGGACGAGCTGACCTCGGTCAGCAGCGACGTCGCCGGCCGGGTCACCATGCACAGCACCGTCGGCGGGGCGATGGCCGAGAAGTCCTCCTTCGCCATACCGGCCCACGGACGGCTCGTGTTCAGGAGCGGCGGCAACCATCTGATGTTCGAGGAGCTGCGGCGCAAGCCCCGGCAGGGCCAGACCGTCACCGTGAAGCTCACTTTCGCGGAGTCCGGGCCCCTCTCCGTCGAGATGCCGGTGAAGTCCGCCACGTACAACCCGTCGACCGGCCACTGAGGGAGGGACCACCTTGACGCGGACCATCACCCCCCGCCTGCGGACCCTGGTACTGCTGCTGCTCGCCGTCACCGGGGCGCTGCTGGCGGGCGCCGGACCTGCCTCCGCGCACGCGGCGCTGACCGGCAGTGACCCCGCGCAGGGGGTGGTGGTCAAGAAGGCGCCCAGCCAGGTGTCGCTCACCTTCTCCGAGACGGTCGCGATGACCGGGGACTCCGTGCGGGTCCTCGACCCCAAGGGCCGGCCGGTCCAGACGGGCACACCCGCCAACGTGAGCGGGACGACCTACGCCGTGCGGCTCAAGAGCGGCCTGGCCGAGGGCACCTACACGGTCGCCTACCAGGTCGTCTCGGCCGACAGCCACCCCGTCGCCGGTGCTTACACCTTCTCCGTCGGGGCGCCCTCGCCGACCGTGGTCTCCGGTACGGGACCGGCCGCGGGCGGCGGGACCGTCGGGGTGCTCTACGGCTTCGGACGGTACGTGTCCTACGCCGGCTTCGTCGTGCTCGCGGGCGGCGCGGCCTTCGTGCTCGCCTGCTGGCGGCGCGGCGCGGGCGTACGGGCCCTGCAGCGGCTGGTCGTCGGCGGCTGGCTGGCACTGACCTCGGCCACCCTGTGGCTGCTGCTCCTGCGCGGCGCGTACACCACCTCGGGGAAGCTCGCCGACGTCCTCGACCTCGATCTGCTCGGCCAGGTGCTCCAGACCAAGACCGGTGCCGCGCTGGTCTCCCGGCTGCTGCTGCTCGCCGCCGCCGCGCTGTTCGTCGCCGTCCTCTTCGGCGCGTACACCCGGCGGGAGGAGGGCGAGGAGAAGCGCGACCTGACCTTCGGGCTCGCGGTCGGCGGCACGGTGGTCGCGGCCGGCCTCGCCTCCAGCTGGGCCATGGCCGAGCACGCCTCGGTCGGGCTCCAGCCGGGCATCGCCATGCCGGTCGACGTCGTCCACCTGCTCGCCGTCGCCACCTGGCTGGGCGGTCTCACCGCGCTCCTGGTCGCCCTGTACCGCGCGCCCGCCGAGACGCCGGTCGAGTCCGCCGCCGTGCACCGCTTCTCCCGGCTGGCCTTCGGCTCGGTCCTCGCCCTGGTCGTCACCGGCGTCTACCAGTCCTGGCGGCAGCTCGGCTCCTGGTCGGCGTTCACCGAGACCCGGTACGGGCAGCTGCTGCTGGTCAAGATCGGTCTGGTGGCGCTGCTCGTCGGCGTCGCGGCGGTCTCGCGGCGGTGGACCGCGCGGCTCGCCGACACGGGCGCGGGCGCGCCGGCCGACCGGCCGCGGCAGGAACGGGTCGCCTCCGCGGCGGCCGGACCGACCGCCAAGGCCTCGGCCAGGGCGTCCGTGAAAGCCGGCGAGGCCGCGGGAACCAAGGGCGCCGAGACCGGCAAGGGCGACGACACCGGTGACTCCCGGCGCGCCGCACAGCTGGCCCGGCAGCGGGCCGCGGCCGACGCCGCCCGGCGCAAGCGCCTGCGGGACGCCGACCCGAACCGGTTCGGGCTGCGCCGCTCGGTGCTCGCGGAGGCCGGCGTCGCGGTCGTCCTGCTCGCCGTCACCACCGTGCTGACGCAGACCGAACCGGGCCGCACCGAGCAGCAGGCCGAGGCCGCCACGGCCGCGTCGGCCCGCTCGTCGTCGCCGTCCTCCCCCGCGTCCGGTGCGCTCACCCTGGACATGCCCTTCGACACCGGCGGCACGGACGGCAAGGGCGTCGCGCGCATCGACCTCGATCCCGCGCGCGTGGGCGGCAACGAGATGCACGTTTACGTCCAGCGTCCCAACGGCCGGGCCTTCGACGTCCCCGAGGTGAAGGTCTCCTTCACCCTGGAGGCGAAGAAGATCGGCCCGCTCCCCGTGAACCCCGACCACATCACCACCGGCCACTGGTCGGCGAGCGGAGTGCAGATCCCCATGGCCGGCGACTGGAAGATCGCGGTGACCGTGCGGACCTCCGACATCGACCAGGCGACCGTCTCCAAGAACGCGCAGATCGGCTGAACGCACCATGCCCGACCAGTCCCTCCCCGAGGCCCGGACGCCCGAGTCCGCCGTGCGCGAGCCCGCAGTCGACCCCGGCACCGGCCGGGGCGTCTCCCGGCGTGCCCTGCTCGGCACCGCCGGTGCCACTGGGCTCGTGCTCGGCGCGACCGGCGGCGCGGTGGGCTACGCCGCCGCGCCCGCCCGGGCCACTCCGCTGACCTCGGTGGGCACCGGCCGGGCGGTGTTTCACGGGAAACATCAGCCCGGTATCACCGAGGGGCTCCAGGCGCGCGGCCATCTCGTCGCCTTCGACCTGGCACCGGGTGCGGGCCGCAAGGAGGCGGCGGCCCTGCTGCGCCGCTGGTCGGCGACGGCCGAGCGGCTGATGGCGGGCGAGGCCGCTCCGCACGACGACACCGACGTGGCCCGTGACGCGGGACCCTCCTCGCTGACGGTCACCTTCGGATTCGGATACGGCTTCTTCGGCAGGACGGGCCTGGAGAAGCAGCGGCCTGCCGCGCTGGACCCGCTGCCGGCCTTCTCCTCCGACCACCTCGACAGAACCCGCAGCGACGGCGACCTGTGGGTGCAGATCGGCGCGGACGACGCCCTGGTCGCCTTCCACGCCCTGCGGGCGATCCAGAAGGACGCCGGGTCGGCCGCACGGGTGCGCTGGCAGATGAACGGCTTCAACCGCTCCCCGGGCGCCACCGCCCACCCCATGACGGCCCGCAACCTCATGGGCCAGCTCGACGGCACCCGCAACCCCCGGCCGGCCGACGCCGACTTCGACCGGCGGATCTTCGTGTCGTCCGCCACCGGGCCCGCGTGGATGGCGAACGGCTCCTACGCCGTGGTACGCCGCATCCGCATGCTGCTGGACGACTGGGAGGCGCTGTCGCGCACCGCCCAGGAGCAGGTCATCGGGCGCCGCAAGGCCGACGGGGCACCGCTGTCCGGGGGCGACGAGACGACCGAGATGGACCTGGAGAAGACGGACGCCAAGGGCGAGTACCTCGTCCCCGTCAACGCGCACGCACGGATCACCCGGCCCGACCGGAACGGGGGCGCGGCCATGCTGCGGCGCCCGTTCTCCTACCACGACGGCATCGACGCGGACGGCACGCCCGACGCCGGTCTGCTGTTCGTCTGCTGGCAGGCCGACCCGCTGCGCGGCTTCGTCCCGGTGCAGCGCAAGCTCGACCGGGGCGACGCGCTCTCGCAGTACATCCGGCACGAGGCGAGCGGGCTGTTCGCCGTGCCGGGCGGGGCGGCGGAGGGCGAGTACGTGGGGCAGCGGCTGCTGGAAGGGTGAGCCGGCACCCGCGTCCGCGACGGGCCGGCGTGCGTGCCGATACGCGAGACAGCGGCGCGTCCGGGGCCGTTCCGCGTTCAAACCACCCGGTCGGGTGGCCGTCGTGAGACGGAGGCGACGGGCCGCCGTGCCGCCGTTAGGGTGAGGACATGCCAGCGAGCTATGCGTATCTGGGCCCCGAGGGCACCTTCACCGAAGTCGCCCTGCGGACGCTCCCGGAGGCGGCCACCCGGGAGCTGATCCCGTACGTGTCGGTGCAGTCCGCGCTGGACGCCGTCCGCGCCGGTGAGGCCGAGGCGGCGTTCGTGCCGATCGAGAACTCCGTCGAGGGCGGCATCACCACCACCCTGGACGAACTCGTCGCCGGCGCACCGCTGACGATCTACCGCGAGGTGCTGCTGTCGATCACCTTCGCGCTGCTGGTACGGCCGGGCACCGAGCTCACGGACATCAAGACCGTCTCCGCCCACCCGGCGGCCCAGCCGCAGGTGCGCAACTGGCTGCGCACCCATCTGCCGGACGCGACCTGGGAGTCGGCCGCCTCCAACGCGGACGCCGCCCGCCTGGTCCAGGAGGGCCGCTACGACGCCGCCTTCGCGGGCGAGTTCGCCGCCGCCCGGTACGGGCTGCGCGCCCTGGAGACGGGGATCCACGACGCGGAGAACGCCCAGACCCGGTTCGTGCTGGTCGGCCGCCCCTCCCGGCCCGCCGCGCCGACCGGCGCCGACAAGACCTCCGTGGTGCTGTGGCAGCGCGACGACCATCCCGGAGCCCTGCGCGACCTGCTCGGTGAATTCGCCTCGCGCGGCATCAACCTCATGCTGCTGCAGTCCCGGCCCACCGGTGCCGGTATCGGCAATTACTGCTTCTGCATCGACGCCGAGGGCCACATCTCCGACCGGCGGATGGCGGAGGCGCTCAGAGGTCTGAAGCGGATCTGTCTCCAGGTGCGTTTCCTCGGTTCCTATCCGCGAGCCGACATCACCCCGGCCGAGGCCCGGCCGACGCTTCCGGGGACCTCGGACGAGGAGTTCACGGCGGCGGCAGACTGGGTGGCGCGCTGCCAGGACGGCCGCTTCTAGCCAGTCGTACCTGCGGATCATCGTTATCCACAGGAGTTATCCACAGGTGCCCTTCTCGACCTGGGGACAAGTCGACAAGGAAGTGCCGTTCGGTCGACAAATCGCCCTACGGCCCCCAGGAGGGGTCACCAGCGCATGAGTCACCCTTCGTCCACCCGTTTCCCATGGTTCATCTTTTGGGGCGACCGTTTTCCACCCGAAAGTGGGTGTGGGCGGGGTTTGACCCGGGAATTCTTCCGTCCGTTCGACGCTTCCGGAGTGATCAATTCCGGCGTCCACAGACCTTCCACACAGCCTGTGGATAACTCTTCCCGGTGTGTGGATTCCTGTGGACAACGCATATCCCAAGTCCCGTTCCCCACAAGGAAATCCGGTCAACCGGGCGCCCGAGGCGTGCCCCGTCCCAGGAAGTGAGACACTTTTCCTTGACACCCTCGGCAATTAGCGCATAACGGAACGTAAGCCGCGTATCTGAACTCTCCGGAATAGGGATTCGTGAGCGGCAACCCCGCACCGGTAGCCTGGGCCCCGTGATTGACCTTCGCCTGCTCCGTGAGGACCCCGACCGTGTGCGCGCGTCCCAGCGCGCCCGTGGAGAGGACGTCGCGCTCGTCGACTCCCTCCTGTCTGCCGACGAGCGGCGCAGGTCCTCCGGCGTCCGCTTCGACGAACTGCGCGCCGAGCAGAAGCAGCTCGGCAAGCTGATCCCCAAGGCCTCCGCCGACGAGAAGGCCGAGCTGCTCAAGCGCGCCGAGCAGCTGAAGGCCGACGTCAAGGCCGCCGACGCCGAGCGTGACGCGGCCGACGCCGAGACCCAGGAGCTGCTGCTCCGGCTCGGCAACCTCGTCCACCCCGACGTGCCCGTCGGCGGCGAGGAGGACTTCGCCACGCTGGAGACGCACGGCACCATCCGTGACTTCTCCGCCGAGGGCTTCGAGCCCCGGGACCACCTGGAGCTCGGCCAGATCCTCGGCGCGATCGACGTCGAGCGCGGCGCCAAGGTCTCCGGCTCCCGCTTCTACTTCCTCACCGGCGTCGGCGCCCTGCTGGAGCTGGCCCTGGTGAACGCGGCCATCGCACAGGCCACCGCGGCCGGCTTCACACCGATGCTCACCCCGGCGCTGGTCCGCCCGCAGTCCATGGCGGGAACCGGCTTCCTCGGCCAGGCGTCCCAGGACGTCTACCACCTCGACAAGGACGACCTCTACCTGGTCGGCACGTCCGAGGTGCCGCTGGCGGCCTACCACATGGACGAGATCATCGACGCCGACCGGCTGCCGCTGCGGTACGCGGGCTTCTCGCCCTGCTTCCGCCGCGAGGCCGGCTCGCACGGCAAGGACACGCGGGGCATCTTCCGCGTGCACCAGTTCGACAAGGTCGAGATGTTCTCGTACGTCGCTCCCGAGGACTCCCAGGCGGAGCACCAGCGCCTGCTGGAGTGGGAGAAGCAGTGGCTGACCTCGCTGGAGCTGCCGTTCCGCGTCATCGACGTCGCGACCGGCGACCTCGGCGCCTCGGCCGCCCGCAAGTTCGACTGCGAGGCCTGGATCCCGACCCAGGGCAAGTACCGCGAGCTGACCTCGACCTCGGACTGCACCGAGTTCCAGTCCCGCCGCCTGTCCATCCGGGTCCGCGACGGCAAGCAGGTCAAGCCGCTCGCCACGCTCAACGGCACCCTGTGCGCCGTACCGCGCACCATCGTGGCCATCCTGGAGAACCACCAGCAGGCCGACGGCTCGGTCCGGGTTCCCGAGGTCCTGCGCCCGTACCTGGGCGGCCGGGAGGTCCTGGCGCCGGTGACCCGGTGAGCTTCCCCTACGGGCTCGTCGCCACCGACCTCGACGGAACGCTCCTGCGCTCCGACGAGTCGATCTCTCAGCGCACCCGTGACGCGCTCGCCGCGGCCACCGCGGCGGGCGCGGCGCACATCGTCGTCACCGGCCGGGCCGTCCCCTGGACCCGGCACATCCTGGACGACCTCGGCTACGACGGCCTCGCCGTCTGCGGCCAGGGCGCGCAGGTCTACGACGCCGGGGCGCACCGCCTGCTGACCTCGGTCACCCTGGACCGGCAGCTGGCGGGGGTGGCCCTCGCCAAGATCGAGGCCGAGGTGGGCCCGCTGTATCTGGCGGCCAGCCGTGACGGCCTCGACGGCGAGGTGCTGGTGGGACCGGGGTACGCGGTCACCGGGCGGCTCCCGGCGACGCCGTTCACGGACGCGTCCGATCTCTGGACCGCGCCCCTGAACAAGATCTACATCCAGCATCCGACGCTGGGTGACGACGAGCTGGCGGCCGTCGCCCGGCAGACGGCCGGCGGGTTCGTCACGGTGGCCCTGGCCGGCGAGGGGATCGTGGAGCTGCTGCCGCTCGGCCTGTCCAAGGCCACCGGTCTGTCGCTCGCCGCCCGCCGCCTCGGTCTGAAGGCCGCCGACACGATCGCCTTCGGCGACATGCCCAACGACATCCCGATGTTCGCCTGGGCGGCCCGTGGCGTGGCCATGGCCAACGCCCACGCGGAGCTCAAGGCGGTGTCGGACGAGGTGACGTCCTCCAACGAGGACGACGGTATCGCGGTGGTGCTGGAGCGGTTGCTGGCCTGAGGGCCCCGGCCGGCGTGCCGGCCGGGGCACGGTGACAGCGTCTTGCGGAGGATGCACGGATCGAACGTGCGCGGGCCTCTCGGACCCGACCATGGCTTAGCAAGCCAGTGCCTTACCACTCGGCCAATCCTCCGGGTGGGCGGCCCACGCGAATGTGGACATCGCGTGCTCGAAGCGGCCGCCCCGGGCAGCTCCCACGGGCGTCACGGAGGAGTGGCGATCACTCCGGAGCCGGCCTCGGGCTGCCCTGCGGGGAGCTGGGCGTACTGCCGTGCATGGACATCGCCCACCTCCTCTCCCAGTGCGTGGCGCCGGGACGATCCCGGCGGACGGGGCACAACCACTCTGCCCCGCCGCCGAGTCGGGCGCCACCGAATTAGCCGGGGGCCGCCGGAGCGGCGTCAGCGACGGCGCCGTCCGCGCCGGCGCGCCTTGCTGAAGAACCAGCCGGCCGGCGGCTCGTCGGAGCGCCAGGGCTGCGGCTGCGGTCCCTCGGCCCGCCAGCGTGCGGCGAGCATCCGGGCCCGGGCGGACGGCTCGGAGGACTCCGCGGCGCGAACGAAGGCCTCGTCCAGGACGATGTCGTCCCAGGCGGCCTCCCCGGCCCGCTCCCGCCCTTCGGGCTGCGGTATCTCCTCACCCATCTGCGGCCTCCCAGCCATGTGTCCGATGTGCCCAGTGTGCCCGGGCCGGCGTGAAGTCCCCGTCAGGCCGCCGCGGCCTACTCCTCGCCCGCGAGCTTCAGCGACCGCAGCTTCTGGCCGGCGTACCAGGTCGCGAGGACGGTGACCGCCACCAGCAGCACGGTGGCCGTCGTCAGTCCGACCTCGGAGGTCACCATGTCCCCGCCGGCCACCTTGTGGGCGACGGCCAGCGACCACTGCTGGACGCTCAGCGTGCGCGCGCCCGGCACCAGGGAGCCGAACAGCGCCTCCCAGACGAGGGCGTAGACCAGCCCGAACACCACGGCGTGCCGGGAGACCGTGCCGAGCAGCAGGAACAGCGCCGAGTAGGCGATGGAGGAGACCAGCGCGGCGACCGTGTAGGCGACGGCGATCTGCTGGCCGTTGCCGTTCAGGATCAGCCCCGCGATCAGGGTCGGCACGGCCGAGAACACCATGGTCACGGCGATGGCCACGATGAGCTTGGTGAAGATGATCGTGGGCCGCTTGAGCGGTTTGGACAGCAGGTAGACGACGGAGCCGTCGTCGATCTCCGGGCCGATCGCGCCCGTGCCCGCGATGACGCCGATGATCGGCACCATGGTGGCGAGGGCGAAGCCGCCGAGCACGTCGGAGGCCGTCTGGTCGTCGGCGCCGGTCAACGCCCGTACGGCGACCGCGATCACGATGAGCAGCAGGGGCAGCGCGCCGAGGATGAGGGCCCGGCGGCGGCCCAGCAGGGCCCGGTAGGTGAGCCGGGCGACGGTGGGGTCGTACATCTTCGGCCTCCTACGCCGCGACCAGGTACGAGAACACGGACTCGAGGGACTCGTCGGACGGCGAGACCGTGAGCAGCCGGATGCCGTGGTCCCTGGCGACCTTCGGCAGCAGGGCGGTGAAGCGGCCGAAGTCGACGGCCTGGATGCGCAGCGCGCCCTCGGCGGTGTCGACCTCGATGCCGGCCGTCGACGGGTCGGCGATCAGCGCGGCCGCGAGGGCGCGGTCGTCACTGGAGCGCACCAGGTAGCGGTGCGGGCGGTCGGTCATCAGGCGGCGGATCCGGCGGAAGTCGCCGCTGGCCGCGTGCCGTCCGGCGACGACCACCTCGATGTGCCGGGCGAGCTGCTCGACCTCCTCGAGGATGTGCGAGGAGAACAGCACCGTGCGGCCCTCGTCGCCCATCTTCCGCAGCAGGTCCATCAGTTGCATGCGCTGGCGCGGGTCCATGCCGTTGAACGGCTCGTCCAGCAGGAGCAGCGAGGGGTCGTGGACCAGCGCGGAAGCCATCTTCACGCGCTGGCGCATGCCCTTGGAGTACGTGGAGATCTTCCGGTCCTGGGCGTACTCCATCTCGACGGTGGCGAGCGCCCGCCCGGCGGCCTTGGCGCCGAGTCCGTGCAGCTCGGCGTTGGCGACGACGAACTCCCGTCCGGTGAGGAAGTCGTACATCGCCTCCCGCTCGGGGACGATGCCGATCTGCCGGTAGACGGACTCGTTGCGCCAGACCGGCTGCCCGTCCAGGGTCACCGAACCGGTGGACGGGGCGAGGAAGCCGCCCATCATGTTGATCAGGGTGGACTTGCCGGCGCCGTTCGGGCCGAGCAGGCCGGTGACGCCGGGTCCGATGGTCATGGTGACGTCGTTGACGGCCACCACGTTGCCGAACCAGCGGGACACGTGGTCGATGGTGAGAGTGGTCATGGGCGCAGCCCGTTCCTCGGGAGGGTGGTGGCGGGCGACGGGACGGGCGTGGTCACAGTCCCACCTTCTTGTAGCGGCGCAGCAGGAGGCCGTAGCTCGCGGCGATCAGGCCGAGGAGGACCAGGGCGTACGCGATGCCCTGGCCGCCGGACGGGCCGGTGCCGCCGGGGAAGCCGGAGCTGCCGCCGAGGAAGGCGGACTGCACGCCGTCGATCAGCGTGACCGGTGAGAACAGGCCGAGCCAGGGGACGGCACCGCTGCTGCCCTGGACGTCGGCGATGGCCTGGAGGGTGGAGACCGCGCCGTAGGAGATGGTCATCACGGCGATCACGGCGGCGATGCCGAAGCCGCGGCGCGGGGTGACGGCGGCGATGACCAGGCCGATGCCGGCGAAGAGCAGCGAGAGCAGGGCCACGGAGACCAGTCCCTGGGCGAATTCCCCGGACTGGTGGGCGAATCCCATCTTGGCGAGCAGCGAGCCCACGTACAGCACCAGCAGCGGGGCACCGGTGAGGACGAACAGCGCCGAGGCGAGCGCCGCGAACTTCGCCACGACGTAGTCGGCGGTCTCGATGGGCCGGGAGAAGTACAGCGGGACGGTCTTGAAGCGCAGGTCGCGCGAGACCGACTGGGGGGCCTGCGCGGCGACGTACAGGCTGATCACCGCCTGCATGACGAGGGCGTAGCGGGTGTAGGCGTGGGCCAGCGGCAGTTCGTGCGCCTTGGTGGCCACCGCGACGGCCACCATGATGGCCGCGGGCACGCACATCACCGCGAACAGCAGCATCGGCAGCACCTTGGACTTGGCCGAGCGGCCGAGGCCGTAGGCGCCGCGCAGGGACTGCGAGTACAGGGACCGGCGGGCGTAGGAGCGGCCGAGGCGCGGGCCGTCGTAGCCGCGGTAGCCGATGTCGTGGATACGGGTCTGGTCGCCGGAAGGCGTCGCCAGGGGATGCTCAACCGCCATGGCCGACGGCCTCCTTCCGCTGCTCGTCACTGCTGAACACCTCGGAGATGTGGTGCCGGCGCTGCTCCATGCGCACCAGGCCGAGGCCGAGGTCGGCCACCACGTCCCGGACGAGGTCGTACGTCGCGTCGCCCTCGGCGGTCAGCAGCAGGATGTGCCCGGCGCCGGGCAGTCCGCCCGCCTCGGCGTGCGTGTCGACCCCGCGCGCGTGGAGCTCCTCGCGGACCGCGCGGGTGCCGTCGGGGTGGCCGTCGCTGTCGGTGACCTCGATCGCGAGGGTGGTCGTGGTCTGGGTGAAGTCGGTGGTGGAGCTGGAGCGCAGCAGCTTGCCGCCGTCGATGACGACGACGTGGTCGCAGGTGCGTTCCAGCTCGCCGAGCAGGTGGGAGGTGACCAGGACCGAGATGCCGAAGTCGGTGTGGACGCGCCGGATCAGGCCCAGCATCTCGTCGCGGCCGACGGGGTCGAGGCCGTTGGTCGGCTCGTCCAGGAAGACCAGCTGCGGGTCGTGCACCAGCGCCTGGGCCAGCTTCACCCGCTGCTTCATGCCGGTCGAGTAGCCGCCGATGGGGCGGTAGCGCTCCTCGTACAGGCCGACGTGGCGCAGGGTGTCCGCGGTGCGCTCGCGCGCGGCGGTGGGCGGCAGACCGGACATGCGGGCCATGTGGACGACGAACTCGGTGGCCGAGACGTCGGGCGGCAGGCAGTCGTGCTCCGGCATGTAGCCGACCCGCTCGCGAATAGCGGCGCCCTTGGTGGCGACGTCGAGGCCGAGCACCTCGGCGCGGCCCTCCGTGGCGGGGGACAGACCCAGCAGGATCTTGATCAGGGTGGACTTGCCGGCGCCGTTGGCCCCGACGAGTCCGGTCACACCGGCTCCGATGTCCACGGACAGCCGGTCGAGCGCGGTCACCCGGGGGAACCGCTTGCTCAGGCTTTCGGTCGCGATCACAGTCACCCCTCGAAGGTAGTGACCCGGACCACCGCGGTCGTCAGACCTCAGAGCCGTCTCGGCGTCAGACCCAGGTAGTACGGGGCCCTAGGGGTCCCCCTGCGGGAGGGCGCGGCCACGGCCGGCCCCGCGGTCGTCCACAGCCGCGCCCCGCCTATTGACGCCACCTCTAACAACTGTCACATTCACCAGTGTCAAGTTACGGACGCGTACCGCAGTCGACGGGACGGGGCGGCATGACGACGGCAGTGAGCAGCGGACTCTCCGCGGAGTTGCGGGGGTTCAGGCGGGTGCAGCGCCTCGCCTACGAGTGCGCGGAGGCGGTCGCGGCGCGGCTGGAGCCCGGCGTGACCGAGCGCGAGGCGGCGCGGATGCAGCGTGCCTGGCTGCGCGAGCGGGGGGTGCGGGACTGGTTCCACCTCCCGTTCGCCTGGTTCGGCGACCGCACGGCGTTCGCGAACTTCCGCATCCCGCTGCAGTTCTTCCCGACCGACCGCGCGCTGGAGCCCGGGATGCCGTTCATCCTGGACATGGCGCCGGTGTACGAGGGATACACGGCGGACATCGGCTACTCGGGCTCGCTCGGGGTGAACCCGGTGCAGGACCGGCTGATGGCCGACCTGGAGGCGCACCGGGAGCTGATCCTGCGCGAGGTGCGCGAGAAGCGCCCGCTGCGGGAGATCTACGAGGACGTGGACCGGCTCATGGTCCGCCAGGGCTACGCCAACCGGCACCGGGCCTACCCGTTCGGGGTGATCGCCCACAAGGTGGACCGGGTGACACAGCGCCGCTGGTCGCCCCGCCTCTTCGGGTTCGGCACGCAGTCCCTGAAGGGCCTGGCCGCGGACGCGCTGCACGGCCACCGCGAGGGCTGGTCGCCGTTGTGGTCGCCGTACCGCTTCTCCGACCACCCGCCGCGGCCGGGCCTGTGGGCGGTCGAACCACACCTCGGTTTCCGGGGTACGGGCGCGAAGTTCGAGGAGATCCTGGTGGTGACGGATTCCTGGGACCCGGAGGAGAGCGCGTTCTGGCTGGACGACGATCTGCCGCACGTGCGGCGCTGGGCGGAGGAGAAGTGACGCTGACAGGTGCGCGGGAGCGCTGGGTGCGGACCGGCGGGGTCGAGCTGTGCGTCGCCGAGCTGGGCGACCCGGAGCAGCCGACCGTGGTGCTGGTGCACGGCTACCCGGACAGCAAGGAGGTGTGGTCGGAGGTCGCCGCGCGGCTGGCGGACCGCTTCCACGTGGTCCTCTACGACGTCCGGGGCCACGGCCGCTCCACCGCGCCGAAGCCCCTGCGCGGCGGCTACACCCTCGCCAAGCTCACGGACGACTTCCTGGCCGTCGTGGACGAGGTCAGCCCGGACCGGCCGGTGCACCTGGTCGGACACGACTGGGGCTCGGTGCAGGCGTGGGAGTTCGTCACGGTGGGCCGCACGGAGGGCCGCATCGCCTCCTTCACCTCGATGTCCGGGCCGTCCCTGGACCACTTCGGACACTGGATCAACGCGCGCGTGAAGCGTCCGACGCCCCGCCGGGTGGGGCAGCTCCTCGGCCAGGGCGCCAAGTCCTGGTACGTGTACCTGCTGCATACCCCCGTCCTGCCGGAGCTGGCCTGGCGCGGCCCGCTCGGCAGACGCTGGCCGAAGATCCTGGAGCGCGTCGAGCGGGTCCCCGGCGGGGACTACCCGACCGCGTCCCTGCCGTCCGACGCGGCGAACGGCGCCTGGCTCTACCGGGACAACGTCCGCGCCCGGCTGCGCAGGCCGCGCCCCGACGCGTACGCGCACGCCCCCGTGCAGCTCATCACGCCCCAGGGGGACGCGTTCCTCTCGGAGCGGCTGTACGACGACCTGGAGCAGTGGGCGCCCCGGCTGACCCGGCGCACCCTGCCGGCCAAGCACTGGATCCCGCGCACCCGCCCCGACCAGGTGACCGCGTGGATCGAGGAGTTCGTCACCTCCGTGGAGGGCGGGCGTCCCGCACCGAAGGCCACCGGGCGCCATGCCCAGCGCTTCGGCGGGCAGCTGGTCCTCGTCACCGGCGCGGGCAGCGGCATCGGCCGGGCGACGGCGTTCGCGTTCGCGGAGGCCGGCGCCCGCGTGGTGGCCGTCGACCGTGACACGGAGTCCGCGGCCCGCACCGCCGAGCTGTCCCGGCTGGTCGGCGCGCCCGAGGCCTGGGCCGAGACCGCCGACGTCTCCGACGAGCAGGCCATGGAGAAGGTCGCGGAGAAGGTGCACCGGGAGTACGGCGTACTGGACGTGCTGGTCAACAACGCCGGCATCGGGCTGTCGGGCTCCTTCTTCGCCACGACGACGGAGGACTGGCGCAAGGTGCTGGACGTCAATCTCTGGGGCGTGATCCACGGCTGCCGGCTCTTCGGGGCGCGCATGGCCGGGCGCGGGCAGGGCGGCCACATCGTCAACGTCGTGTCCGCGGCGGCGTTCCAGCCCTCACGCGCCCTGCCCGCCTACAGCACCTCGAAGGCGGCCGTGCTGATGCTCTCGGAGTGCCTGCGCGCCGAACTCGCGGGCCAGGGCATCGGGGTGAGCGCGATATGCCCCGGCATCGTCAACACCAACATCACCTCCACGGCCCGCTTCGCCGGTGTCGACGAGGCGGAGGAGCGACGCCGCCAGAAGAAATCGGCCCGGCTGTACGGGCTGCGCAACTACCCGCCGGAGAAGGTCGCCGAGGCGATCCTGGACGCGGTGGCGGGCAACAGGGCGGTGGTCCCGGTCACGCCCGAGGCCCGCGGTGCCTATCTCATGTCCCGTTTCCTGCCGGGGGTGTTGCGGCGGATCGCCCGGGTCGAACCCAAGCTGTGAGCCGGCGGCGGGCGGTCCGGCCCCGGCCGGCCGCGGCGCACGGCACCGGCCGAGGAGGCGGAGCATGACCGGACCCCCGTCCCAGCACACCTACCGCATCGAGGACTTGGCCCACCGGACCGGCACCAGCGTGCGGACCATCCGCGCCTACCAGGACCGCGGTCTCCTGCCCCGCGCGGAGCGCCACGGCCGGGCCAACCTCTACTCCGACGCCCACGTCACCCGGCTCCACCAGATCGCCCACCTCCTGGACCGCGGCTACACCCTCGCCTCGATCAGGGAACTCCTGGAGGCCTGGGACACCGGACGCGGCCTGGGCGGTGTCCTCGGCCTGGTCGCGGAGGTCGAGGGCCCCTGGACGGACGAGCAACCCGACCGCATCACCCGTGCCGAGCTGGACGCCCGCTTCGGGGAGCCCGACGACGACGCCGTGGCCGAGGCGGTCGAGCTCGGCGTGCTGGAGCGGATCGACGGCGACACGGACACGTTCCTGGTACCGAGCCCCCAAGAGCTGGCAGCCGCAGCCGAGTTGCATGGGGCGGGTGTGCCGCTGTCCGCGATCGCCGGCCACCTGCGGGAGTTGAGGGTCCAGGTGGAGCACATCGCCGCCCGCTTCCTGGAGTTCACCACCGAGTACGTCTTCGCGCGCTACCTGGACGATCCGGAGCACCGCACCGACGCACACGCGACGGAAGCGGCCTCGCTCGTCCGCCGGCTACGCCCCCTGGCACAGCAGACCGTGGACGCCGAACTCGCGCGAGCCATGCGGGCCTTCGCCACCCGCCACCTCCGCTCGCACCTCGGTACCGGCGGCCCTGCGGAACCCCGGGCGGATACGCGGACGGTCGTGCTGCCGGCCGGGACGATCGAGGCCGTGGAAAGGCTGGTTGGCGCCGAGAGCGTCGCCGCGTTCATCGCCCTGGCGGCCGAACGGGAAGTGGGCGCCAGAGCATTGGATGATCTTGCGACAACCACAGGAGCGAGCCGCGGACTTGACGAACCGGCATGACATCGACGCCAGTTGTCCACAGTTTCGTCAATTCACCTGTGGATAAACCGACTTGGTTGTGGACCAAACCTACGGGCGAAAAACCGACTGCGTGATCCGCGTCTCTCCCGCACGCTGGACCCATGGACGAAAGACGCACCGTCAAGGTGTCGAAGTACCTCTCCAAGCACCTGCGCCATCAGCCCGAGCGCATCGGACTCGTACTGGACTCGGGCGGCTGGGTGGAGATCGACACGCTGATCACCGCGGCCGCCGCCCACGGGTTCCGGTTCACCCGTGAGGAACTGGACCACGTGGTGGCCACCAACGACAAGCGGCGCTTCGTGATCGAGGGCGGCAGGATCCGGGCCAGCCAGGGCCACAGCGTGGAGGTCGACCTCGGACTCCCCCCGGCGACCCCGCCGCCGTACCTCTACCACGGCACCGTCGCCCGCAACCTGGACGCCATCCGGGCCGAGGGCCTGCGGCCGATGAACCGGCACGACGTGCACCTCTCCGCCGACCGGGAGACCGCCACCCGCGTGGGCGCCCGCCGAGGCCGCCCGGTGGTGCTCACCGTGGACGCCGGCGCCATGCACCGCGACGGCCATGTGTTCCACGTCAGCGCCAACGGCGTCTGGCTGACGAAGGCCGTGCCACCGGCCTATCTGCGGCTGCCCGGACCCCGCTGACGTCACCGCGCCGACCGGTGGCGGAGGATCGGCGCCATGGAGCACTCGCCCGAACACCTCCCCACCACCGAGGCCGCCGTCACCGCACTGCGCGCCCTCGCGGCCCGTCACGGACGCGAGATCGAGGTGATCC
This sequence comes from Streptomyces albidicamelliae, assembly GCF_025642175.1. Classification (NCBI taxonomy): domain Bacteria; kingdom Bacillati; phylum Actinomycetota; class Actinomycetes; order Kitasatosporales; family Streptomycetaceae; genus Streptomyces; species Streptomyces albidicamelliae. Next base: position 4,216,876 of record NZ_CP106795.1, read on the forward strand.
ACGACATCGGCGCGGACAGGACCTCCCGTCGCAGCGCCGCGGGCGTCGGCGTCACCACGGACCCCGACGGCTCACTGCCGCACGAGGCGCAGGTCGAGTTCGGCGGTCTGCCCCGGGTGAGCGTGCGCCTCTACCCGGAGGACGACGCGCTGATCACCGTCGAGGGCGTCGAATGCCCCGACATCGCCCGCGACGACGTCCCTGCGTTCCTCCGCTCCGTCTTCGGCGGCCTCGCGCACGTCCGGGCCCGCCGCTTCCCGCCCGGCCACCGCCTGGTCGTCCCGCTGCCCGGCGACCGCGCCCACCACGAGCACATACCGGCGTTCCTGCTCGGTCCGTGGCTGAGCCGACGCATACGGTGACCGTTTCCCGGGTTGCCCGGGGGCCCGCTTACCCTCGGATCCATGAGTCTGCGTCTGAGCACCGTGATCCTGCCCTACCGCCGCTGGAACGAAGGCGGTCGTTCGGCCTGGACGCGGGCCGAGCAACTCGGTTTCCACACGGCGTACACCTACGACCACCTGTCCTGGCGCAGCTTCCGGGACGGCCCCTGGTTCGGTGCGATCCCGACCCTGACCGCCGCCGCGGCCGCCACCGAGCGGCTGCGCCTGGGCACGCTGGTCACCTCCCCGAACTTCCGGCACCCGGTGACGCTCGCCAAGGAACTGATCTCCCTCGACGACATCTCCGGCGGCCGGATCACCCTGGGCATCGGCGCCGGCGGCACCGGCTTCGACGCCACCGCCCTCGGCCAGGAGCCCTGGAGCCCGCGCGAGCGCGCCGACCGGCTCGCCGAGTTCGTGCCGCTGCTCGACCGGCTGCTCATCGAGGACGCCGTGTCGCACGAGGGCCGGTTCTACTCGGCCGACGAGGCGCGGAACATCCCCGGCTGTGTGCAGCGGCCCCGGCTGCCGTTCGCGATCGCGGCCACCGGCCCGCGCGGACTCAAGCTCGCCGCGCGCCACGGCCAGGCATGGGTGACCACCGGCGACCCGAAGCTGTACGAGACCGGTACGCCCGAGCAGTCCGTGGAGGCGCTGCGCGGCCAGATCGCCAAGCTGACCGAGGCCTGCGACGCCACCGGGCGGGACGTGGCGGACCTCGACAAGATCCTGCTGACCGGCTTCACCCCGGACCGCGGCCGGCCCCTCGAGTCGCTGGACGCCTTCGTGGACTTCGCCGGCCGGCACCGGGAGCTCGGCTTCACCGAGATCGTGATCCACTGGCCGATCCCGGACTCCGACTTCGCCGCGGACCAGAAGGTCTTCGAGCGGATCGCCATGGAAGCCCTCGCCCAGCTGCGCTGACGCCCCCGAAGACCCGCCCTCCACGCCCGTGCGGAGCCCCGCACGGGCGTGCGGGCATATGCGCGAGAATGATCCGGTGACCTCAGCGACCAGACAGCACGGGACCCCCGCCGCCGCCGTACCCCCGCGGCTGATCGCCACCGACCTCGACGGCACCCTGCTGCGCGACGACAAGTCGGTCTCCCCCCGCACGGTCGCCGCGCTGGCCGCGGCCGAGGAGGCGGGCATCGAGGTCTTCTTCGTGACCGGCCGCCCGGCCCGCTGGATGGACGTCGTCAGCGATCACGTCCACGGCCACGGCCTGGCCATCTGCGGAAACGGCGCCGCCGTCGTCGACCTGCACGGCGGCCCCGGCGCCCACCGCTTCGTGAAGGTGCGCGAGCTGGCCCGGGAGAACGCCCTGAACTCCGCGCTGCTGCTGCGCGAGGCGGCACCCGGCACGGTTTTCGCGATCGAGCAGACCTACGGCTTCCACCAGGAGCCGGACTATCCCAAGCTGCACATGGAGATACCGGACAACCTCCTGCCCGCCGAGGAACTGCTCGCCCCGGACGGCCCCGACGCCGACCAGCCCGTGCTGAAGATCCTCGCCTACCACGCCACCCTCGACCCCGACGCCTTCCTCACCCTCGCCCGCCTGGCCGTCGGCGACCAGGCCAACGTCACCCGCTCCAGCCCCAGCGCCCTGCTGGAGCTCAGCGGACCGGGCGTCTCCAAGGCCAGCACCCTCGCCCTGTGCTGCGCCGAGCGGGGCATCTCGCACGAGGAGGTCGTCGCCTTCGGGGACATGCCCAACGACGTGGAGATGCTGACCTGGGCCGGCCGGTCGTACGCGATGGGCAACGCCCATCCGGACGTCATCGCCGCCGCGTCGGGCCGCACGGTCGCCAACAACGACGACGGCGTGGCGGTCGTGATCGAGCGGCTCCTCGCGGGCCGCACGGCTCCCTGATCCTCGGTGCGCCCGCGGCACCGGCAGGCCGTCGCCTTCCGGTGCCGCGCACCGACTCACCGCGCGCAGCCTCACCGCGCGTCCGCGAGCACCTCCGCCGCCGCCTCCCGCCGCGCCATTGCGCGCAACGGACCGTCCGCCCCGGCCAGCTCCGCGTACGAGCCCCGCTGCGCCACCCGGCCGCCGTCGAGCACGACGACCTCGTCGACCGCCTCCAGTCCCGCCAGCCGGTGCGTGATGAGCAGCGTCGTACGGCCCTCGGTGGCGGCCAGCAGATCCGCCGTCAGCGCGTCGGCCGTCGCCAGGTCCAGATGCTCGGCGGGCTCGTCGAGGATCAGGACGGGGAAGTCGGCCAGCAGCGCGCGGGCCAGCGCCAGCCGCTGCCGCTGGCCGCCGGACAGCAGGGCGCCGTGCTCACCGACGAAGGTGTCCAGGCCGTCGGGCAGCCCGTCCACCCAGTCCAGCAGCCGGGCCCGGGCGAGCACCCCGCGCAGCTCGGCCTCCGTGGCGTCCTTCCGGGCCAGCAGCAGGTTCTCGCGCACCGAGCTGTCGAAGAGGTGCGCGTCCTGCGCGCACAGCCCGACGAGCCGGCGTACGTCGTCACCGGCCAGCGCGGTCGCGTCCACCCCGGCGAGCGTGTACGAGCCCGCCCGCGGGTCGAGGAAGCGCAGCAGCACCTGGGCGAGGGTCGTCTTGCCGGCGCCGGACGCCCCGACCACGGCGATCCGCCGCCCCTGCTCCAGCCGCAGGCCGAGGCCGGCCAGCGCGTCGCCGCGCTGCCCCGGATGCCCTGCCGCCAGGTCCTTGATCACCAGCGGGAACGGCGAGGCGGGCGCCTGCCGGGGCCGCTCGGGCTCGCGCACGGGCTCCGGCGCGTCCAGAACCTCGTGGACCCGTTCCGCGCTCCGCCGCACCCGTTGCCGGTACCGCACGGCGAGCGGCAGTCCGAGGACGGCCTCGAAGGCGGCCAGCGGGGTGAGGACGACGACCGCCATCGTCACCCCGTCGAGCCGGCCCGCCGCCACCGCCTGGGCGCCGAGCAGCGCCGTGGCCGTGACGGTCAGACCGGAGACCAGCGCGGTGAGTCCGTCGCCGAGCCCGGTGACGGCGGCGGCGCGCGAGGCGATCCGGGTGAGGACGCCGTCGGCCCCGCGAGCGGCGGCCACACGGGCGGGCAGCGCGCCGGCGACGGTCAGCTCGGCCGTGCCGGTGAGGAGATCGGTCACCCGGGTCGCGAGCACGCCCCGGGCAGGTGCGAGACGCCGCTCCGTCCGCCGGGCCGCCCCGGCGGTCACCAGCGGGACACCGGCACCGGCCGCCAGCAGCCCCACCGCGAGGGCGGCCCCGGCCTCGGGCAGCAGCCACGCCGTGAAGCCGACGGAGACCGCGGAGACGGCCACGGCCACACCTGCGGGCAGCAGCCAGCGCAGCCAGTAGTCCTGCAGCGCGTCCACATCGGTGACGAGCCGGGTGAGCAGATCGCCGCGGCGGGCGGTCCGCAGTCCGGCGGGGGCCAGGCGCTCCAGGCGGCGGTAGACCGCGACCCGGGTGTCGGCCAGCATGCGCAGGACGGCGTCGTGCGACACCAGCCGCTCGGCGTACCGGAACACGGCCCGCCCGATCCCGAAGGCCCGGGTCGCGGTCACCGCCACCATCAGATAGAGCACCGGCGGTTGCTGTGAGGCCCGCGAGATGAGCCAGCCGGAGGTCGCCATCAGCCCCACGGCACTGCCGAGCGCGAGGCTGCCGAGCAGAAGGGCGAGCGCCAGCCGGCCGCGCCGGGCCCCGGCGAGCCCCCGCACCCTGGCGAGCGCCCCCTGCCCGGACCCACCGGCGATCGGACCGGACGGTTCCCCCGGCGCCTGGGCCGCCAGCACGCCGAGCCGATCGGCGAGCGGACGGGATACGGGGTCCGGGGAGCGGTGCCCTTCGGCGGGCCCGGCCTCCCCACGGCCCTCCGGAGCCTCCCGCAGCCGCACCACCCGGTCGGCCACCTCCAGCAGCGCGGGCCGGTGCACGACGAGCAGTACCGTGCGGCCCACCGCGAGCCTGCGCACCGCCGCCACGACCTCCGCCTCCGTCGCCCCGTCCAGCGCGGCCGTCGGCTCGTCCAGCAGCAGCACGGGTCGGTCCGCGAGGAAGGCCCGGGCGAGGGCGAGTCGCTGCCGCTGCCCCGCCGACAGGCCGGAGCCGTCCTCCCCGAGCACCGTGCCGGCACCCTCGGGCAGCGCGTCCACGAACTCCAGCGCGCCCGCGTCCCGCAGGGCCTGCCGTACGGCCGCATCGTCCGCGTCCGGCCGGGCCAGCCGCACGTTCTCCGCGATCGTCCCCGCGTACAGGTGCGGGCGCTGCGGCACCCAGGCGATCCGCGACCGCCACTGCTCCAGGTCGAGGGCGTCGAGCTCGGCTCCCCCGATGCGCACCCGGCCGTCGGTGGGCCGTACGAATCCGAGCAGGACGTCCAGCAGCGTCGACTTGCCCACGCCGCTCGGCCCGACCAGGGCGACGGTCTCGCCGGGCGCGACATGGAAGGACACTCCGTTCACCGCGTCACCCGACCGGCCGGGGTAGCGCACGGTGACCCCGTCGAACGTCACCTCGCCCGCTGACGGCACCGCGCCGGAGCCGGACACCGGCAGCGGAGTCTCCAGCACGGTGAAGATCTCCTCCGCGGCCGCGAGACCCTCGGCCGCCGCGTGGTACTGCGCGCCCACCTGCCGCAGCGGCAGATAGGCCTCGGGCGCCAGCACCAGGATGACCAGGCCGACGTAGAGGTCCATGTCGCCGTGGACGAGACGCATACCGATCGTCACGGCGACCAGGGCGACGGACAGCGTGGCGAGCAGTTCCAGCGCGAAGGAGGACAGGAAGGCGATCCGCAGGGTGCGCAGGGTGGCCTGGCGGTACTCGCCGGTGATCCGGCGGATGGACTCGGCCTGCGCCTTGGCCCGGCCGAACACCTTCAGCGTGGGCAGGCCGGCGACGACGTCCAGGAAGTGCCCGGACAACCGGGAGAGCAGCCGCCACTGCCGGTCCATTCGGGACTGGGTCGCCCAGCCGATCAGCATCATGAAGAGCGGGATCAACGGCAGCGTGCCGATGATGATCGCCGCCGACACCCAGTCCTCGGTGACGATCCGCGCCAGCACCGCCACCGGCACGACCACCGCGAGCCCCAGCTGCGGGAGATAGCGGGAGAAGTAGTCGTCCAGGGCGTCCACGCCCCGCGTGGCAAGGGTGACCAGAGAACCGGTCCGCTGTCCGCTCAGCCATCCGGGGCCCAGCACGGCCGCACGGTCGAGAAGGCGGCCCCGCAGTTCCGACTTCACCGCCGCGGCGGCCCGGTGGGCCGCGAGTTCGGTGAGCCATGCGACGACCGATCGCCCCACGGCCACGGCCGCCAACAGCAGCAGGGGAGTGCGCAGTTCGACGACGGACTGCGTGTGCTGGAACGCCCCGACGACGATGTCGGCGATGAGCATCGCCTGCGCGATGACCAGCCCCGCGCCGACGGCACCCAGAGCGACGACCGCCGCGAGGAAGAGGCGGGTGGCACGCGCATAGCGCAGAAGGCGTGGATCGATGGGTTTCACGTGAAACATGCCCCTTCGGCCCAGAGGGTGTGTTTCACGTGAAACACACCCTCGGCGGACTCAGTGTGCGGGTTCGGCGAGGTGCTGCGTGCCGATCCGCTTGCGGAACACCCAGTAGGTCCAGCCCTGGTAGAGCAGGACGATCGGTGTGGCGATCACCGCCAGCCAGGTCATGATCTTCAGGGTGTACGGGCTCGACGAGGCGTTGGTGACCGTCAGGCTCCAGTCACCGTTGAGCGTGGACGGCATGACGTTCGGGAAGAGCGAGAGGAAGAGCATCGCCACGGACGCCACGATGGTGACGCCCGACAGGGCGAACGCCCATCCCTCGCGCCCGAGTTGGTTGGCCACGAGTGCCGCCGCCAGAGCGGCGACCGCGACGACCAGCGCGACCAGGCTCTTGGCGTCACCGCTGTGGGCCTGCGTCCACAGCAGGAAGGCGAGCGCCACGACGGCCGTGACGAGACCGGTCCACAGCGCCAGCTTCCGTGCCCGTACCCGGATGTCCCCGACGGTCTTGAGGGCGGTGAACACCGTTCCGTGGAAGGTGAACAGGGTGAGCGTCACCAGACCGCCGAGCAGAGCGTAGGGATTGAGCAGGTCCCCGACACCGCCGACGTACTCGAAGTGCCGGTCGATCTTCACGCCTCGCACGATGTTCGCGAACGCCACACCCCATAGGAACGCCGGGAGCAGCGAGGTCCAGAAGATCGCCGTCTCCCAGTTGCGCTGCCAGTTCTCCTCGGGTCGCTTCGCCCGGTACTCGAAGGCGACACCGCGGACGATCAGGCAGACCAGGATGAGCAGCAACGGGAGGTAGAAGCCCGAGAAGAGCGTGGCGTACCACTCCGGGAAGGCGGCGAAGGTCGCGCCGCCCGCCGTGAGCAGCCACACCTCGTTGCCGTCCCAGACGGGTCCGATGGTGTTGATCAGCACCCGGCGCTCGGGCCGGTCACGCGCCAGCAGCTTGGTGAGGATGCCGACCCCGAAGTCGAAGCCCTCCAGGAAGAAGTAGCCGGTCCACAGGACGGCGATGAGGACGAACCAGACGTCGTGAAGTTCCATGACTGTTCCCTCGGCCTAGTACGAAAAGGCCATCGGCTTGTCGGCGTCACGGGTGTCGCCGCCGATCTTCGTGGGCGGGTTGAGGTCGGCCTCGGTCAGCTCGGGCGGGCCGGCCTTGACGTACTTGGTGAGCAGCTTGACCTCGACGACGGCGAGGATCGCGTAGAGCGCGGTGAAGACGAGCATCGAGGTGAGGACCTCGCCCTGGGAGACGCCGGGGGAGACCGCGTCCCGGGTCTGCAGGACGCCGTAGACGACCCATGGCTGGCGGCCCATCTCGGTGAAGATCCAGCCCCAGGAGTTGGCGATCAGCGGGAAGGCCATGGTCCAGGTCGCGATGCGCCAGAACCAGGGGCTGAGCTGCGGGCTGAGCGCCTTGTTCCTGAACAGCACGAGGTGCGGCACCTCGTCGTCGCCGACCCTGAGGGCCTGCGGCAGCAGGAACTTCTTGCGGGTCAGCCAGAGGCCTGCCAGGCCGATGGCGAAGGAGGCCATGCCGAAGCCGATCATCCAGCGGAAGCCCCAGAAGGCGACCGGGATGTTGGGCCGGTAGTCGCCCGGACCGAACTTCTGCTGCTCGGCCTTGTTGACGTCGTTGATGCCGGGGACGTACGAGGTGAAGTTGTCGTCGGCGAGGAAGGACAGCAGGCCCGGGATCTCGACGGCCACGCTGTTGTGGCCCTTCTCGACATCGCCGTAGGCGAAGATCGAGAACGGTGCCGGCTTCTGCCCGTCCCACAGTGCCTCGGCGGCGGCCATCTTCATCGGCTGCTGCTTGAACATGACCTTGCCGAGGGTGTCGCCGCTGACCGCGGTGAGCAGACCGGCGATGACCACCGTGATCAGTCCGAGCCGCAGCGAGGTCTTCATCTCGCGGACGTGCTTCCTGCGGGCCAGGTGGTAGGCGGCGATGCCGACCATGAAGGCGCCGCCGGTGAGGAAGGCCGCGGACAGGGTGTGGAACGCCTGGCTGAGGGCGGTGTTCTGGGTCAGCACGGCCCAGAAGTCGGTCAGCTCGGCCCGCCCCTTCGCCTTGTTGATCCGGTAGCCGACGGGGTGCTGCATCCACGAGTTCGCCGCGAGGATGAAGTACGCGGAGAGGATGGTGCCGATCGAGACCATCCAGATGCAGGCCAGGTGGATCTTCTTGGGCAGCTTGTCCCAGCCGAAGATCCACAGACCGATGAAGGTGGACTCGAAGAAGAACGCGATCAGGGCCTCGAAGGCGAGCGGGGCACCGAAGATGTCACCGACGAAGCGCGAGTAGTCGGACCAGTTCATGCCGAACTGGAACTCCTGCACGATGCCGGTGACGACGCCCATCGCGATGTTGATCAGGAAGAGCTTGCCCCAGAACTTGGTCGCCCTGAGGTACTTCTCCTTCTCCGTGCGCACCCAGGCCGTCTGCAGCCCGGCCGTGAGAGCGGCCAGGGAGATGGTCAGCGGGACGAACAGGAAGTGGTAGACGGTGGTGATGCCGAACTGCCAGCGCGCCAGTGTCTCCGGCGCCAGAGCCAGGTCCACGTCGTCACTCTCCTAACTACGCCGTGGTACAGCGGCGGTATGCCCCTTTTGCTTCACGCATACGGAGCAAACGGGACGCGCTTGTGAACGCGTTCACATTCACAAGCTATTATGACGCACTGATTTTCGACAAGAGAAGGGGGGTCGGACCTTCGCCTTCGTGTCAAGGCCTTGGCAGGGACTTCAACATCTTGTTGAATTGCGCGCCATGCAGCTACGGATCTCCTGGCCCGCGGGGAACCTCACCGCGACCGTCGCCGAAGACACCCCGACCGCTCGGGCCCTCACCAAGGCACTGCCGCTCACCTCGACCGCGCACACATGGGGCAAGGAGGTGTATTTCGACACAGGAGTTTCCGTTTCACGTGAAACGGACGCCCGGGAGGTGGTGGACCCAGGCACGGTGGCCTTCTGGACGGACGGCGACGCGCTCGCTCTCCCCTACGGGCCCACGCCGATCTCGCGAGGGACCGAGTGCCGCCTCGCGAGCCCGTGCAATGTCCTGGGAAGCGTGGACGGGGACGCCGGCGTCCTGGCGACCGTGCGCGACGGCGACCCCATCCGGGTGGAACTGATCGACGAGTAGAGCAGGCGCCGCCTACAGCTCCTTGCGGAACGCCTCCGCCACCTTCATGAAGATGTCGTTCGCCTCGGCCTCGCCGATCGTCACCCGCACACCCTCACCGGGGAACGGCCGGACCACCACTCCGTGGTTCTCGCAGGCCTGAGCGAACGGGACCGTGCGCTCCCCCAGCCGCAGCCAGACGAAGTTGGCATGCGTCTCCGGCACCGTCCAGCCCTGAGCGCGCAGCGCGTCGACTACGCGCGTACGCTCGCACACCAGTGAGCCGACTCGGCCCAGCAGCTCGTCCTCGGCCCGCAGCGAGGCGATGGCGGCCTCCTGCGCGAGCTGGCTCACACCGAACGGCACCGCCGTCTTGCGCAGCGCCGCCGCCACCGGCTCGTGGGCGATCGCGAAACCGACGCGCAGCCCCGCCAGCCCGTACGCCTTGGAGAACGTCCGCAGGACGCAGACGTTGGGCCGCGTCCGGTACAGCTCGACACCGTCGGGCACCTCGGCGTCACGGATGAACTCCCGGTAGGCCTCGTCCAGCACCACCAGCACATCGGAGGGCACCCGGTCGAGGAACCGCTCCAGCTCCGCCCGCCGCACCACCGTGCCGGTCGGGTTGTTGGGGTTGCAGACGAAGATCAGACGCGTCCGGTCGGTGATCGCGTCCGCCATCGCGTCCAGGTCGTGCACATCGCCCGCCGTGAGCGGGACCTGCACCGACCGCGCGCCGCTGATCTGCGTGATGATCGGGTAGGCCTCGAAGGACCGCCAGGCGTAGATGACCTCGTCGCCGGGTCCGCTGGTGGCCTGGATCAGCTGCTGGGCGACGCCCACCGAGCCGGTGCCGGTGGCCAGGTGGGAGAGCGGCACACCGAAGCGCTCCGACAACTCGTTCATCAGCCCGGTGCACGCCATGTCGGGGTACCGGTTGAAGTCGCACGCGGCCGTGGTCACGCTCTCCAGCACACCGGGCAGCGGCGGATACGGGTTCTCGTTGGAGGACAGCTTGTAGGCGACCGGCCCTCCGGCCGCCGCGGGCTTGCCCGGCTTGTAGGTGGGGACACCCTCCAGCTCGGCGCGCAGCTTGGGGCTCATCTCGCTCACCGCAGTCCTCCTCGCGATCACCGGCGGCCCGTCGACACCGCCGGCTTCCAATACTCCTCACCTTATGAGGATTCGGCGCCGCTGCGAACAGGTGCGGGACGGCAATGCGTACGGCTGCGGGACGGCGACGCGCTCCGGGGCGGGAGGGTACGGGGTGAGGCTCGTCCGTCCCACCGGCATCAGGGGCATCACCGTACGAAGGCGCATGTTTCGGGGGCGCGCCGCACATATATCTATGCGCCGGTGGCTTGCGCCGTGGCGCGCATCACCCGTGAAGGTGAGTTGAGACCTCTTCGAGACATCGGGCACTTGGCAGGCTCATGCGCGTCCACAAGTCACGTCTCAGCATGGGAGCGGGTAACTTCCTTGTTTTCCATGGGAGTTGACGCCTAATGACCATGCAGAAACGTGCCTGTCAACGCGTGCATATGCGTCCGCACTACCCCACCGCATGAGCCCTACTATCGGCTCGCCATGACAGCAGCAGGGAAGCACCAGGTGAGCCGCGCGGAAACCTCACGTCGAGGCAGCCGGCCCGGTCGGGCCGGCATCAGAGACGTGGCCGCCGCCGCGGGGGTCTCCATCACGACCGTCTCCGACGCCCTCAACGGCAAGGGCCGGCTCCCGGATGCCACCCGGCGCCATGTCCGCGAGGTCGCCGACCGGCTGGGGTACCGACCCTCGGCCGCCGCCCGCACCCTCCGTACCGGCAAGTCGGGGCTGATCGGCCTGACCGTGACCACGTACGGGGATGAACCTTTCACCTTCACGGAGTTCGCGTACTTCGCCGAGATGGCGCGCGCCGCCACCTCGGCCGCGCTGGCCCGCGGCTACGCGCTCGTCATCCTGCCCGCCACCTCCCGCCACGACGTGTGGTCCAACGTCGCCCTGGACGGCACGGTCGTCATCGACCCCTCCGACCAGGACCCGGTCGTCAGCGAGCTCGTCCGCCAGGGACTGCCGGTCGTCTCGGACGGCCGTCCGGCCGGCTCCCTCCCGGTCACCGCCTGGGTCGACAACGACCACGAGGCCGCCGTCCTCGGCATCCTCGACCACCTCGCCGCCGCCGGCGCCCGCCGCATCGGCCTGCTCACAGGCACGTCGACGGACACGTACACCCATCTGTCGACCACCGCCTACCTGCACTGGTGCGAGCGGGTCGGCCAGGACCCCGTCTACGAGGCCTACCCGGCCCACGACCCGTGCGCCGGGGCGGTCGCCGCCGACCGGCTGCTCGCCCGCCCCGACCGGCCGGACGCCGTCTACGGGCTGTTCGACCCCAACGGCACGGACCTGCTCGCCGCCGCCCGCCGCTACGGGCTCCGCGTTCCCGACGACCTGCTGCTGGTGTGCTGCAGCGAGTCCACGGTGTACGCCAGCACCGAGCCGCCGATCACAACCCTGTCCCTGAAGCCACGCCGTATCGGCACCGCCGTCGTCCAGCTGCTCATCGACGCCATCGAGGGCGTGGAGTCGGACCAGCCGGTCGAGCAGGTGATACCGACGGAGCTGATCGTGCGCACGTCCTCCCAGCGGCGTCCCCCGCGCACGACGGTCAGCCCGCCACGCACGCCGGACGACAAGTAGTCCGGGCGCGCCCGGAGCCGCAACGGGTCCGCGGCCGGGGGCGTGTCGTGGTGCACGGTCGGGGCGCGCGGCCGTCGGCGTGCTCCCGTCCCGTGCGCCCGCGGGCGGGCGGGACCGTCGGCAGACGACTGGTGACCGTCCGAACACCTGCCCAAACGGGGCGAATGCCGCAGTGAACCGGAGTCTTGTTCCGATTCACCACCCCTGGGTCATCACACGTTGCGCCGCGCATTCCTATGATGGGCGCACGACACCGTGGACCGCTGCGACCAGGCAGTCCGAAGCGGTGCAGATGCGGCGCGATGGTGGAGGGGTCTGATGACTCAGGGGGCCGGTCAGGGACCCGAGGTGGAGCGGACGGCAACGCTGCGCGACTTCCGGGTACCGGCGTACGTCCATGAGACCGGTCCGTTCGTCCACGACGTCCACGACGTCCACCCGGGCGACACCGCCCCGCCCCTCGACGAGGCGTACCCCGAGGGCTACACGCCCACCCAGCGCGACCTGCCGGTCATCAACCGCGGCGACACCGTCCAGGTGGCCGTCGAACCGGCGCCCGCCGCGGCACCGCAGCCGACGACCGGGCCCGGACCGCTGTTCGTCGTCGGTGACGTCCACGGATACCTCGACGAACTGATGGCCGCCCTGCGGGAGCAGGGGCTGGTGGACGACGCGGGCCAGTGGTGCGCCGGCACCGCCCGGCTCTGGTTCCTCGGAGACTTCACCGACCGCGGCCCGGACGGCATCGGCGTCATCGACCTCGTGATGCGGCTGTCCGCCGAGGCCGCGGCGGCCGGCGGCTACTGCAAGGCCCTCATGGGCAATCACGAGCTGCTGCTGCTCGGCGCCAAGCGGTTCGGCGACACCCCCGTCAACTCCGGCGCCGGCACGGCCACTTTCCAGGCGGCCTGGCTGCTCAACGGCGGCCAGAAGACCGACATGGACCGCCTCCAGGACCACCACCTGCAGTGGATGGCCCGCCTCGACGCCGTCGAGGAGGTGGACGGCTATCTGCTCATCCACTCCGACACGACCGCCTACCTCGACTACGGCGACTCCATCGAGGCGGTCAACGACACCGTCCGCGAGGCCCTGACCCGCAACGACGCCGACGAGGTCTGGGACCTGTTCCGCAAGTTCACCAAGCGCTTCTCCTTCCGCGACGAGGGCGGCGCCGACGCCGTCCGCTCCCTCCTCGGTACGTACGGTGGCACCCGGGTCGTTCACGGCCACAGCCCCATCCCGTACCTCCTCGGCGAGGTCGGCTCCGAGGAGGACGGCGAGGAGAGCTCCGACCCCGTCGTCGAGGGACCGCACATCTACGCCGACGGGCTCGCCATCGCCATGGACGGCGGCGTCACCATGGCCGGGAAGCTGCTGGTCCGGCAACTGCCCCTGGACGCCTGACCGTTCCCCTCGCGCGCGGACGCCGGTAGGGTCCGCGCGGAGCAGGCGACCGAATTTCCGTCAACCCCCTGTCACCGTGTACCGCCACGGCTCTACCATCGGCTTACCCGTAGCAGGCTCCCCTCCGTTTCTGCCCGACGGCTCGCTGGCGTGCGAGCCCCAAGCCCTACGGAGCATCGGGGGATGCACATGAACAGCGTTCCGCAGCACCTGCAGAGCGAGGACCGCCAGGAATTCGAGCGGCTCCTCGACGAGGCGCTGCGCTCCGCACCGTCCCGACCGGAACTGGCCGCTGTCGGACAGCGGCTCAACCCCGAACAACTGCGCACCATGGCCCTCAACGCCACCGCCCTGATCACCGAAGCCGCGGCGGCCGAGTACCAGCACTACGTGAGGACCCGCGAGGAACTGCGCCACCCGGCGCTGTCCGCCCCCGCCTCCCCGGCGGCCGGCGACGACTCCACCGCCACGGACCCCGCACCGGACACGGCGAGTCTCGCCGCGGCCCTCGGGGAGGCGGCCGAGACCACCGGCGCGGGCGCCGTCGCGGTCATCGCCGTACTGGCTCCGGTCCTGTCCGGGACCGCCGCGGTGATCTTCCTGCTCGTCGGCTACATCCTGAAGATGCTGGACCCCCGGCAGTCCTTCGCCCGGACCATGCTCACCGCGGGCTGGGTGTTCGGCGCCGTCACCGCGGCCGCGATCCTCGTCGCCGCCGTCGGCCTGCTGCTCACCGCCCTGCGCAACGGCACCTCCGCGGAGGCACAGGCACGGGACGCCGCGCACGAGGAACTGGCCAGGGCCAGAGAGGCCTGGCGGGACGCCCTGCTGGAGCGGGGCATCCTGCCGTTCCTGCGCGAGGCGCTCGCCGAGCCCGGCGCGGCGGCGCTGCACCGCACGACCCCGCCCACCCCGACCGGACGCATGCCGCGCCTGGGCTACGACCGTCCCGGCTTCACCAGCCCCGACGACGGCACCGCCTCCGGCCGCCCGAGCTTCACCAGCCCCGACTACACGAGCCCGGACTTCGGCGGACCCGAGCACCAGCCGGAGTGACGACGCCCGCCCCCGGCCGGGAGCCCACCGGGACCCGGCCGTGCACGGCGCGGCCGAGCCCGCTCCTGACTCCGGCGACACCGGCCGGTCCGCCGGCGGCGGCTCAGAGGATGCCGGCCTGCCGGGCGGCCTTGATCCAGGAGGGGAACTCGGACAGCAGCCGGTCGTACAGTTCCGGGTCGGGGACCTTCGCGATGTCGTCCACGGCGAAGAACCCGACGTTGTCGACCCGGCGGCCCGGCATGGTGTCGAACCGCTCCAGCACGCCGTAGTGGGACCGTCCCAGGCCCACGAACTGCCAGAAGACCGGTTCCTCCACCGCTTCCCGCAGCTCCCGCTCGATCTCGGCGTTGCGGTAGACACCGCCGTCGGAGAAGAACAGCACGAGGGTGGGGACGGCGGCCGGGTTCTCCCGGACGTACTGCCGAACCTGGGCGATCACCTTCTGTTCCTCGTTCTGGATACCGACCGCCCGCATGTCCACCTGCCCCGGTTCCAGGCCCTTCTTGGGTTTCCTGCTCCGGCGGAAGACGCTCAGCTCACCGACGCGGACATGGAGCCGCAGCCAGTCGGGAAGCTCACCGATGTGCAGGTCGGGCAGCCGGGCCGGATGCGAGGCGAAGGTCCAGGCCTGCATCTGCCCGTCGTCGTCGAGCTGTGCGGCGACCGCGGCCATGCGCTCCACCACGTCGGCCACCACACCCTTCGTGTACAGGGGCGCCATGGAGCCGGAGGCGTCGAGCACCAGAACGACCCGCGCGGTGACCCCGGCGGCACCGTGCTTGGTCAGGCTGACCGCCACCTGTTCCTTGCGCAGCGACAGCCGCTTGCGCATGTCCACGGGCAGCCGGTCCTCCGGCTTGCCGAGGCTCGGGCCCCCCGGCGGCACGGACGGGGCGGGCGGTCCTGTCACCGGCGGCGGCGCGGCGGGGGCGGTCACGGCCACCGGGGCCGTCGGGGCCGTCGGGGCGTCGTCCACGGTGATGCCGAAATCGGTGGCCAGACCGGCGAGCCCGGAGTCGTATCCCTGACCGACCGCACGGAACTTCCACCGCCCCTCGCGCCGATACAGCTCGCCTCCGATGAACGCCGTCTCCGTCGTGGCCTCCATGTCGAAGCGGGCCAGCTCTTCCCCCGTCCCCGAGTCGAGGATCCCCAGAGTCAGTTGGCGCATCTGACCGAACGTCCCCCCGTCCGCCGACGCGCACAGCACCACGCGTTCGACGGCCGGCTCCAGCGCCCGCAGATCCACCTCGACCGTGTCCGTCGTGACGCCCCGCCCCGGCCCTCCCGGCTGCTTTCCGAGGTGCCTGACGGCTCCGGACCCGTGCCGCGGCTGGTTGTAGAACACGAAATCACCGTCGTCGCGCACGCGCCCCGCCCCCGTGAGCAACAGCGCCGAGGCATCGGCGTCGGGCACGCCCGGCCCTTCGGACCAGGCGAACTCGGCGCGCACCGCCGCGGAATCGATGGGAAGGTTCGCGCCCTTGCTCATTGATCTCGCTGTCATGCCGCCAGTCTGCGGTGCGCGCGGGCCCAGGGGTACCTCACCGGCACCGCGGGCAGCGACGGCCCGGCCATACCCGGGCCGTCGCTCCCCGCACCGCTCAGTCGGCGATCGGCAGGTACACCCGGTTGCCCGAGGCCGCGAACTCCTTCGACTTCTGCGCCATGCCCTCCTCGATCTCGGACTTGCTGCCGCCGTGTTCGCGGCGGATGTCCTGCGAGATCTTCATGCTGCAGAACTTGGGGCCGCACATGGAGCAGAAGTGGGCCGTCTTGGCGGGCTCCGCCGGGAGGGTCTCGTCGTGGAACTCCCGTGCCGTATCGGGGTCCAGGGCGAGGTTGAACTGGTCCTCCCACCGGAACTCGAAGCGTGCGTCGGACAGCGCGTCGTCCCACTCCTGCGCGCCTGGGTGTCCCTTGGCGAGGTCGGCCGCATGGGCGGCGATCTTGTAGGTGATGACGCCGGTCTTGACGTCGTCCCGGTTGGGCAGGCCCAGGTGCTCCTTGGGCGTGACGTAGCAGAGCATCGCCGTGCCCCACCAGGCGATCATCGCGGCGCCGATGCCGGAGGTGATGTGGTCGTACGCCGGCGCCACGTCCGTCGTCAGCGGGCCGAGCGTATAGAACGGAGCTTCATCGCAGATCTCCTGCTGAAGGTCGATGTTCTCCTTGATCTTGTGCATCGGGACGTGTCCCGGGCCCTCGATCATCGTCTGTACGTCGAAACGCCTGGCGATGCGGTTGAGTTCCCCGAGCGTGCGCAGCTCCGCGAACTGTGCCTCGTCGTTGGCGTCCGCGATGGAGCCGGGCCGCAGGCCGTCGCCCAGCGAGTACGTGACGTCGTAGGCGGCGAGGATCTCGCACAGTTCCTCGAAGTTCTCGTACAGGAACGACTCCTTGTGGTGCGCCAGGCACCACGCGGCCATGATCGAACCGCCGCGGGAGACGATGCCGGTCTTGCGGTTCGCCGTCAGCGGTACGTGCGCCAGCCGCACCCCGGCGTGGACGGTCATGTAGTCCACGCCCTGCTCGGCCTGCTCGATGACGGTGTCCTTGTAGATCTCCCAGGTCAGTTCCTCGGCCCTGCCGTCGACCTTCTCGAGCGCCTGGTACAGCGGCACGGTGCCGATGGGCACGGGGGAGTTGCGCAGCACCCACTCGCGGGTGGTGTGGATGTTGCGCCCGGTGGAGAGGTCCATGACCGTGTCGGCGCCCCAGCGGGTCGCCCAGGTCATCTTCTCGACCTCCTCCTCGATGGAGGACGTCACGGCCGAGTTGCCGATGTTGGCGTTCACCTTCACCAGGAACCGCTTGCCGATGATCATCGGCTCGATCTCCGGGTGGTTGACGTTGGCGGGCAGCACGGCGCGGCCGGCCGCGATCTCCTCGCGGACGACCTCCGGGGACACGTTCTCCCGGATGGCCACGTACTCCATCTCCGGCGTGATCTCCCCCCGGCGCGCGTACGCGAGCTGGGTCACCGCCTCACCGCCACGGCCGCGGCGCGGCTGACGCGGGCGGCCGGGGAAGACCGCGTCCAGGTTCCGCAGCCCGCCGCGCGGCGAGGTGTGCTTGATGCCGTCGTCCTCGGGACGGACGGGACGGCCCGCGTACTCCTCGGTGTCGCCGCGGCCGATGATCCAGTTCTCCCGCAGCGGCGCCAGCCCCCTGCGGACGTCGGTCTCGACGAGCGGATCCGTGTACGGGCCGGATGTGTCGTACAGCGTGACCGACTGCCCGTTGGTGAGGTGCACCTGACGGACCGGCACACGCATGTCGGGGCGCGAACCCTCGACGTACCCCTTGTGCCAGCCGATGGACTTCCCGGCCTCCTGGGTCTTCTCACCCTGAACGGAGGCAGGCGTGCGTGCGTCCTTGTTGGTCATGAGACCTACTCCCTACGCCGGCATTACCCGGTAACAGGTTCGGCGGTCGACGCAGCGGCTTCCGTCGGCCGATGTTTCCCGTGAGACGTCGTTCCACGTGAAACATCGCGAATACGGAGGTCAGCGCCCTCTCAGCCCGGTGCTCCGAGCTCCCGCGTGTGCAAAGGTGCCTCCACGCTAGCGTCATCTGTGGCGCGGTGAACAGTGGGCCCCGGCCGTTCTTGCGATGATCTGGCGGTGACCAGCATGGAGCAGTACCCCTACCAGCCGCCCGAACCGCGCCGCCCGGACAGCCCGGACAGCCCGGCAGCGGGCAGCCGACAGGGGGACGAGCGCGCCCGCGGGCAGGGTGAGGGTGACGGGCACGGGCACCCTCACCCCGGGCACGGCGAGGCGCACACCCGCCCTCAGACGCACGGTCACGGTCACAGCCACAGCCATGGGCCCGCCGCACCCGTCTCCCGGCATCTGCGCAAGGTCATCGCGGCGATCCTGATCCCGTTCACCGCGGCGGTCCTGGTCGGCCTGGTGGTGCTGTGGCCCGGGGGAGCGCCGTCGCACAAGCGCACCGGCGTCGGCTTCGACCGGCAGACCCAGCAGGCCACGGTGACCCGGGTCGTCGAGGTGAGCTGCCAGTCGGTGAACGCCTCCGGTGGCACCCCGGCCGGCGACCCCTCGGCCGGCGAGGGCGGCGCCGGGGCGGCGACGGGCGGCACCTGCAAGAAGGCGACCATCCATGTCGACACCGGGAAGGACGAGGGCCGTACGTTCACCGAGATCGTGCAGCCCGACCAGTCGCGGCAGTTGCACCAGGGCGAGAAGGTCGTGGTCGCCTACGAGCCCGCCGCGCCCAAGAATTTGCAGTACTCCGTGGCGGACGTCAACCGGAAGTTCCCGATGGCGCTGCTCGCCGGGATCTTCGCCATCGCGGTCGTCGTGGTGGGCCGGCTGCGCGGGGTCATGGCGCTGGTCGCGCTGGCCGTGAGCTTCATGGTGCTCACCTTCTTCATCCTGCCCGCGATCCTGCAGGGCTCCAATCCCCTGCTGGTGGCCGTCGTCGGGTCGAGCGCGATCATGCTCATCGCGCTCTACATGTGCCACGGGCTGTCGGCCCGTACGTCGGTCGCGGTGCTCGGCACCCTGGTCTCCCTCCTGCTGATCGGCGTCCTGGGCTCGGAGTTCATCGACTGGGCCGCCCTGACCGGCAACACGGACGACAACACCGGTCTGATCCACGGGCTCTACCCGTCGATCGACATGAGCGGTCTGCTGCTGGCCGGTGTCATCATCGGCTCGCTAGGCGTGCTGGACGACGTCACCGTGACGCAGACGTCGGCCGTCTGGGAGCTGCACGAGGCCAATCCGGCGATGGGCTGGCGCGGGCTGTACCGGGCCGGCATCCGCATCGGCCGCGACCACATCGCCTCCGTCGTCAACACCCTGGTCCTCGCCTACGCCGGTGCCGCGCTGCCACTGCTGCTGCTGTTCTCCATCGCGCAGAGCAGCGTCGGTGCCGTGGCCAACAGCGAACTGGTGGCCGAGGAGATCGTGCGCACCCTGGTGGGGTCGATCGGCCTGGTCGCCTCGGTGCCCGTCACGACCGCGCTCGCCGCGCTGGTGGTGTCGGCCGACCGCTCCGGCCCGCACGCTCCGGCCGGTGCGGCCCAGCCCGCTCCGGCCCGCGCCGGGCGTGGGCGCCGCCGGAAGCGGTAGCCGATCGGCCCGGTGAGACCGCCCCGCCCTGTGCAGAAGCGTTCCTGCACAGTTCCGCGAAGGAGGGCGGGGCGTCCGGTGCCGCGGTCGCTACACCTCAGCCGGCGCTCTGCTCCTCGGCGAGGATGCGGTCCAGCGCCTCGTCGAGATGAGCGTCGAAGTCGGCCAGCGCACCCTCCTGCCCCAACGGCACGAGCTTGTCCGTCCGGTCGAGGAAGGCCACGAGCGGCGGGGCCGACGACCGGAACAGAGCCTGGTCGCAACCGACCTGAAGCCGGATCAGGACCTCACCGAGCACCTCGGCGTCCGCCGGGGCGATGTGCACATCCCCTTCCCCGCACGGCCGGCCCACGCCGTCGATCAGCAGCTCGCGACCGAAGGCCCAGGTCACCGGTGCGTCACCCGGCAGATGAAAGGTGAGGCGCACCGCATAGGGATCACCGGTCTCGTAGCGCAACTCCACCGGAATGCGGAAGGAGAGCTCCTCGGACACGAGAAAGCTCATCATGACCTCTGCCTGTACGGACTCGCGCATCGCCTATCCCGTCATATGACATCGACTGGCCGGGATTGATCCCTCTGACCGTGGTCAAATCTTGCTGAAAGTACACAGCAGATCACAAGGAGTAAGTTTTCAGATACTGATAGAGAGCGTGAGAGACCCCAGATGCCGCCCGATCTCCGCCTGCAGGCGCTCGGCCGCGGGCAGCAGCCGGTCGGCATGACGGGCGGGCAGGGAGATGGCCATGGTGGCCGCGGTGGTGCCCACCGTGATCGGGACGGCCGCACAGACGGTGCCGAGCGCGTACTCCTGCCGCTCCACCACGGCCTCCATGCGCCGTGTCCGGCCGAGCCGTCGGAGCAGGGCGTCGTTGTCCCGCACGGTGTACGGCGTGATGGCCTGCGCGGGGTACCGGGCGAGATGGTCGCGCCGGGTGTCCTCGTCGAGCTGGGAGAGCAGGCACTGTCCGATGGCGTGCGCGTGACCGGTCTCGCGGAAGTCGGCCCACTCCTCGACCGCGGGCGCTTCGGGGGAGTCGGAGACGCACATGACGTCGATCTCGCCGTTGCGGTACATGGCGTAGTACACCGGGACACCGATGGAATCGCGCCAGTGCGCCAGCGTGTCCGCCACCGTGCTGCGACGTTTCTGCTGCGCCCCGCTGCTGCTCAGCCGTTCCGCCGCGTCGCCGAGGAAGAACAGCCCCTTCTCCCGGTGCAGATAGCCCTCGTGCACCAGCGTGCGCAGCAGGTGGTACGTCGTGGGCAGGGCGAGACCGGTCTCGCGGGCGAGTTGCTTGGCGGGGGCGCCGTAGCCATGGGTGGCGACGGCCTCCAGCAGGCGCATGGCGCGCTGGACGGAGCCGATGAGGGTGACGGCGCCCTGGGGCTCCGAGACACCCGCGGAGACCCGCCTGTCGGCCGGCCCAGTCGTCGGGAGTTGCTCCGGGTGGTCGGTGGCGTGCGGCTGCCCGGGAACGGTCACGTGCTGGCCCGGGACGGTCACGGGGGCCGGGCGGTGGACGGGGGGTGGGCACGTACGGGGTGGAGCAGGGGGTGCGCAGGAGCGCGGTGGGGTGGGGGGTGCGTGGGCTTCCGCCGGTGCGGTGTCAACCGTGGCCAAGGGTCTCTCCCGAAGCGCGAGGGGGGTCAGCCCGTGCGCAGGAGGTGCACGGGTGGGGTCTGCGCCGCCCACGGGGCCGGGCCCCGCGGGGAGTTTTGGACTCTAACGGCCCGCCACCGCGCGCAGTCGGCCTCATCGGGAAACTTCCCCCGCCCGAGGGAACCGGTTCCCGTCATGGGTCACCGGTCCCCGGGTGCCTCACCAGTCGCTGCGCGAGGAGGAGTTCGACATGAACTTGCGCACGATGTAGATCAGCCCGCCGACCAGGGCGACGAAGACCAGCGCCTTGAAGAGCAGGCCGATCACGAACCCGACGACGGTCGCTATCAGACCGCCGAACACGACCAGCGCGATGACCGGCACCGCGACCCACTTCACCCACCACGGCAGTCCCGCGAAGATCTCTCGCATCGCCCTCGTCCTTTGCGTCTCGTGCGTTGTCGTTGTTCTGCACTCGATGCTAGGGCCGGGCAGGGGCCCGACGGAGCATCCGCACCCCTTGTCGTCCCCTGACCCGTCCCCTAGGGAACCCCGAGGTCCGGGCTCACGCCTCGGGCGGAGAGAAGACGACCAGAACCCTCAGGTCCTCGCTGATGTGGTGGAACTTGTGAGCGACACCAGCGGGCACGTACACGACGCTGCCCCGGGCCACCTCGGTCGTCTCCAGACCGACCGTGATCGACGCGCGACCGCTGACGACGAAGTACACCTCGTCCTGGTGGTGCGGCTGCTGCGGGTCGTGCTCGCCCGCGTCGAGGGCGTAGAGGCCGACCGACATGTTCCGCTCGCGCAGGAATTGCAGGTAGGCACCCTCGTTGGCGGCACGCTCCGCCTCCAGTTCGTCCAGCCGGAATGCCTTCATCGCCGTTGCCGCCCTCGTCTCACTGCCCACTGCCGATCAGGTCTGCCACGATCAGACACATGAAGAATTTCGTAGTCAAGACGATCGCCAACGCGGGCGCCCTGGCGGTCGCTGTGTGGCTGCTCGACAAGATCACCCTGACCGGTGACAGCACGGCCAAGAAGGCCGGCACGCTGATCGTCGTGGCGCTGATCTTCGGCTTGGTGAACTGGCTGGTAAAGCCGATACTCAAGGTGCTCACGTTCCCCCTGTTCATCCTGACCCTGGGGTTGATCACCCTGGTCGTCAACGCGCTGATGCTGCTGTTGACGTCCTGGGTGTGCGGCAAGCTCGACCTGAGCTTCCATGTGGAGGGCTTCTGGACGGCCGTACTCGGCGGTCTGATCATCTCCATCGTCTCCTGGGCCCTGCACGTCGTCCTGCCCGACGAGGACTGAGCGCGCCATGACCTACCGCGTCTGCTTCGTGTGCACCGGGAACATCTGCCGCTCCCCGATGGCCGAATCCGTGTTCCGCGCGCGCCTGGCGGAGGCCGGCCTCGGGGACCGGGTGGAGGCCGACAGCGCGGGCACCGGCGGCTGGCACGAGGGTGAGGCCGCCGACCCGCGCACCGTCCGGATCCTGGAGGAGCACGGGTACGACGCCGAGCACGTCGCCCGCCGGTTCCAGCCGTCGTGGTTCGCCCGGCTGGACCTGGTGATCGCCCTCGACCTCAGCCACCTCACGGCCCTGCGCCGGCTCGCGCCCACCGAGGAGGACGCCCGCAAGGTTCGTCTGCTGCGCTCGTACGACCCTTCCGCCGCCGACGACCTCGACGTGCCCGACCCGTACTACGGGGGGCCGGACGGCTTCGAGGAGTGTCTTGAGATGGTTGAAGCTGCGAGCACCGGTCTGCTCGCCGAGGTGAGGGAACGACTGGAAGGACGGGCCGCATGAGCGACGCGACCAGCAACGAGGGGCGCACCGGCGACGGCACGCGCGCGGTACGGGCGGGGCTGCCCGAGCCGGTCAAGCACGAGCCGACCCTGCCGGGCCCGGTGTTCGCGGCCCACTTCCACCTGCCCGGCGAGGTGACGGGACCGTACTCGTACGGCCGTGACGACAACCCGACCTGGACGCTGCTGGAGCGCGCCATCGGTGAGCTGGAGGCGCCCGGCCGGGAGGACGTCGAGACGCTGGTGTTCGCCTCCGGCATGGCGGCGATCTCCGCGGCGCTCTTCTCCCAGCTGCGTGCCGGGGACGCCGTCGTACTGCCCTCCGACGGCTATCAGGTGCTGCCGATGGTCCGCGCCCAGCTGGAGGCGTACGGCGTGGAGGTGCGCACCGCGCCCACCGGCGGCGACGCCCAGCTGGAGGTCCTCGACGGCGCCAAGCTGCTGTGGATCGAGACCCCGTCGAACCCCGGGCTCGACGTCTGCGACATCCGGCGGCTGGTGGAGGCGGCACACGCGCGCGGCGCCCTGGTGGCCGTCGACAACACGCTCGCCACGCCGCTCGGTCAGCGCCCGCTGGAGCTGGGCGCCGACTTCTCCGTGGCCAGCGGTACCAAGCAGCTGACCGGGCACGGAGACGTCCTGCTGGGCTATGTGGCCGGCCGCGACGCCGAGGCGATGGCCGCCGTACGGCGCTGGCGGAAGATCGTCGGCGCGATTTCCGGGCCCATGGAGGCCTGGCTCGCGCACCGCTCCATCGCCACGCTCCAGCTGCGCGTGGACCGGCAGAACGCGACGGCCCTCACCGTCGCCGAGGCCCTGCGGCAGCGGCCCGAGGTGGCCGACCTGCGCTACCCCGGACTGCCCGACGACCCCTCGCACAAGATCGCCTCGCAGCAGATGCGACGCTACGGCTGCGTCGTCTCGTTCACGCTGCCCACGCGCGCGCGTGCGGAGCGTTTCCTGGAGGCCCTGCGGTTGGTGGAGGACGCGACGAGCTTCGGCGGGGTGCGCTCGACGGCCGAGCGCCGGCGCCGCTGGGGCGGGGACGCGGTCCCGGAGGGCTTCATCCGTCTGTCCGTCGGCGCCGAGGACCCCGAGGACCTGGTGGCCGACCTGCTCCGCGCCCTGGACGCGTCCGCCGAGTGACCGGGAACGGCTCCGTCCGCTGATGTCTGCGGACGGTCCGAGCCTCCCCCCTCGTGGCTCGGACCGTCCCGGTTCCGCGCGCGAAGAACCGCGCGCTCAAGGCTAGTTGACTCTGTGTCAGTGTCCAATCACGCTAGAGACAGAGACCTATCGACATATTTATAGTTGGTGTCTGCCCGGGGGCCGGCGGAAGCAGGGACAAGGGAGGGCACGCCATGGATCTGGCCTTGCTGCGGACCTTCGTCACCGTGCACCGGGCCGGTTCCTTCACCCGCGCCGCAGCTCTGCTCGGGCTCTCCCAGCCGGCGGTCACCTCGCAGATCCGCACGCTGGAGCGGCAACTGGGCAGGCCCCTCTTCCTCCGCCGGGCCAGGGGCGTGACCCCGACGACCACCGGCGACGAACTCGCCCACAAAGCCGCACCCCATCTCGACGCCCTGGTGGAGATAGCGGAGAGCGGTCTGGACGACGACTCGTCGCTGCGGACGCTGCACCTCGCCGGTCCGCCGGAGTTCACCGCCGAGCGCGCTCTGCCCGCCCTCACGGAGCTGACCGGCGACGACGGCCAGGGATTCACGCTGCGCGCCTCCTTCGGGACCGCCGAGGAGGCGCTGGACGGGCTCGCGGCCGGGCACCATGATCTGGCCATCAGCACGGCCCGGCCGCGCGGGGCCCTGCTCACCGCG
Organism: Streptomyces albidicamelliae; assembly: GCF_025642175.1. Taxonomy (NCBI): domain Bacteria; kingdom Bacillati; phylum Actinomycetota; class Actinomycetes; order Kitasatosporales; family Streptomycetaceae; genus Streptomyces; species Streptomyces albidicamelliae. The sequence continues at coordinate 4,241,403 of NZ_CP106795.1, forward strand.
ACTCCGCTCTGCGACGAGGAGCACGTGCTGGTCGCCGCGCCCCGCTGGGCGGAACGGATCGGCCCGGACACGCTGCGCCTGAAGGGCGCGCCCGCTCTGGAGAACCTGCCCGTCGTCGAGGTGCACGAGTCGCTGCCGCTCGTCGCGCGCTACTGGGCCTCCGTCTTCGACTCCCGGCCCGCCGCTTCGGGCGCGGTCGTCGTCCCCGACCTACGGGCCGTGCTCTCCTGCGCGATCGCGGGCGCGGGGCTGGCCGTGCTGCCCCGCTACCTGTGCGCACCCGCTTTCGATCAGGGCACGATCGTGACCCTGCACGAGCCGGCCGTGCCGCCGCTGCGCACCTACTTCCTGGTCGTGCGCACCGGCACCCTGGCCCTGCCGCATATCGCCCGGGCCCACGAGTGGCTGCGACGGGCGGCCACGACCTGGTTGTGAGGGCCCGGACAGGGGAGTGCACGCGCTGCGGTCGTCCGCCGACGCTTCGCGATGTTTCACGTGGAACCAGCCGGGCCACATTTCTCCCATGACCGTCCGACCCGTGGTCAAGCGCACCGCCCGTGCCGTTCTGCTGGACGGTGGCGACCTGATCCTGATCAAGCGCACCAAGCCTGGTGTCGATCCGTACTGGGTGACCCCCGGTGGGGGGGTCGAGCCCGGCGACCCGACCGTTGTGGACGCCCTGCACCGTGAGGTGTACGAAGAACTCGGCGCCAAGATCACCGATGTGGTCCCCTGTTTCGTGGACACCGTCGAGCACATCGGCGAGGACGGCGGCGCCACCGGCGTAAAGGTGCAGCACTTCTTCGTCTGCCGGCTCGAGTCCATGGACCCGTCCCTGCGTCATGGCCCCGAAGTGGACGAGCCGGCCGGGGAGTACGAGATCGTCCGGATCCCGTTCACCCGCGTCGGCATCGCCTCCGTGCACCTCGTCCCGCTGTCGCTGCGCCATTACCTCGACGGCAACATCGAAGGGGTGCGTGCCATGCACGCTCCCGACCTCGGTTAGCGCGGTCAGTCCCCCGCGAGGAGAAGCTCCTCCACCGAGTCGTGCCGTATGCGGCCCGGCGGGATGCCGATGTCCCGGAGCGCGTGGACACCGCTGCGGATCATCCCGGGCGGGCCCGACAGATAGGCGTCGAACTCCTTCCAGGGGCCGTAGACACGGATGGCGTCGGGAAGCCGCAGGCGGGCCTGCTGGTCGGTCACGGCCCGGACCGAGAGCCAGGGGTTGCCCTGCTGGAGACCGAGCAGGGTGTCGATGTCGTAGAGGTCATGGTCGGTACGCGCGCCGTAGAACACCTCGACCTGCCGGCGGGCACCGCGCTCGGCGACATCCTCGACCAGTGCCTTGATGGGCGCTATGCCCGTCCCGCCGCCGAGGCACAGCATCCCGCTGTCGGTGGTGTGGTCGACGGTCATCGACCCGGTCGGCGGGCCGAGGCGTATGACGTCTCCGGGTCGGGCTCGGTGCACCAGCGCACGCGAGACCCATCCTGCCGTCACGGCCTTCACATGAAAGGTCAGCAGGCCGTCCGCGCGGGGTGCGGAGGCGAAGGAGTAGTGCCGCCACACCCGTGGCCACCACGGCGTCTCGACACTCGTGTACTGACCGGCGAGGAACGGATAGGGCTGGTCCGGGCGGACGGTGACGACCGCGACATCAGGGGTCCTGAGGTCGTGGGTGACGACCTCGGCCTGCCACCAGGCGGGCGCCCGCAGTTCGTCGGCCGCCGCCGCGTCGATCATGACCTGGGAGATCGTCGTGTACGCCCGGACCCAGGCGGCCTCGGTCTCCCGGTTCCAGTCGGCGGCGTACTGGCTCAGCGCACCGATCAGGCACTCGCCGACCGCCGGATAGTGCGCGGCGTGCGTCCCGTACTTGCGGTGTCCGCGGCCCAGGTTCTTCAGGTAGTCGACGAGGACGGCGGTGTTGTCCAGATGCTCGGCCGCTATGAGGAGGGCCTTCAGCAAGCGGTCCCGCTGCACGTCCATCGCGGCGGGGAACAGCGGCCGCAGCTCGGGGTGACGGACGAAGAGCAGGGCGTAGAAGTACGAGGTGACCTTGTCGGCGACGGGTCCGATCTCGGCCATCGTCCGGCGGATGCGCGCCGCGTCCGCGGACGCCGCCCCCGGGGCCGGCATCGTCCGCCGCTCCGGCACATGTGGCGGGGCCGGGGCGCCGGCATGCGTCTCCTGATCACCACCGCGCGGCGGAGGGGATGACGACGGGTGCGACGCGAACCAGCCGCCTCCGTCCGACGTGTCGTACTCCCCCGACGTGGTGGTCGGAGCGTCCATGGTGCCCTCGCCTCGAACATCTCTCGGTCGGTCTGCGCACCTCCGCCTCGGAAGGTGCCTGCTTCCCCCGGCGGGCGGCCGGCCCGTAGCACTCGCTCCGCAGCCTCCCACCCGGATCGGATGCCGCGGTTGTGTACGCGTAAACGCGGGCCTTCGATCTCTCCGTCCCGTTACGCTGCTGCCCTGCTCTCGGCCCACACAGAACGTGCACTCGATCCCGGACGTGAACCGGAGTCGACCCTACCGGCCATCGGCGCGCACACAAGTCCCCCGGTCCGCGGCGCCTGCCGAGCAGAGGCAGAGCGCCCTCGGCCTACCTCAACTAGCTGAGTCCGGCTACGAGTTCATAGGCATCCCACAGGTCGCGCCCGGTGTAGGAATGGGTCGCGAGGCCGGCCAGGTGACCGTCCGCGTTGACCGCAACGGAAACCGGTACAACCGCAAACAGCTCCTTGTCCGACGAGGAGTCCCCGTACGCCACGCAGTCCGCCCGCGCCACGCCGAACTCGGCACAGAGCCGGTCCGCGATGGTCACCTTGGCCGCGGCACTGAGCGCCCCGGCGGGGTCGACGGGCTCGGTGAACGGCACGGCCGGGAATCGGGAGCCGTGGGTCGCGTGAGCGCCCCACTCCAGCAGACGCTCCACGAAGAAGGAAGGGGACAGCGACACCACGGCGCAGTACTCGCCCGCGCTGCGGATCTCCGCCCACACCTCGCGGATCCGGGTGAGCCAGGGAGCCGCCTCGAATGCGGCGGTCACATGCGCCTCGGTCAGGCCCGCCCAGAGGTCGTACACCTGAGCCGCATATTCCGGCGGCCCGATCAGCCCTGCCCCTATCGCGCGGTCCAGTGCGACCGTCTCCGCCTCCAGCCCGAGCTGGCGGGAGATCTCCACCGGGGCCGTGGTGCCGTGCAGCAGTGTGCCGTCGAGATCGAAGAGATGAAGTCTCGCCATGGCCCAGAAGGCTAACCGGGCTGCCGTTGTTTCACGTGAAACACCGGCAGCTGTCCGGGAGCTATGCAGAGGGCTACGGCATGGCCAAAAGCACGTGCGTGTCCGTCGAAACGGGTGGACGCCGGGGGTGCCGGTCGGACAGCCTGACCTGCGTGCCGACTCCTTCCCTCGCTTCTCTGCCCATCCGCCGTCTGACCCTCCGCGATCTGGCTTCCTGCGCGGACTTGTCCGAGGACCGGGGGTGGCCACGTGAAGAACACAAGTGGGGCTTCCTCCTGACGGCCGGAAAGGGCTTCGGCATCGACGATCCCGAAGGCGGTCTTCTCGCCGCGTGCGTCGTCACCGAGTACGGGGCCTGGGACCGGCCGGAACTGGGCGCCATCGGCATGGTGCTGGTGGCCGACCGTCATGCGCGGAAGGGCGTCGGGCGCCGCCTGATGCGGCACGTCGTGGCGGCCATGGGGACCACCCCGCTGACTCTGCACGCCACACCCTACGGACGGCCCCTGTACGAGGAGCTGGGCTTCAAGACGACGGGCCGGGCGGAGATGCTGAAGGGTCACTTCACTCCCGGTGGCGCGGAGCCGGGGGTGTCGACACGGGCCGCCACCGCCGAGGACCTTCCCGCGATCCTGCGTCTCGACGAGGAGGTGTTCGGTGCCGATCGCACGCCCCTCATCGCCCGGCTGCCTGCCTTCGCCGACCAGCTGCGGGTCGCGGAGGAGGACGGCCGGGTCATCGGCTACGCGGGCGCATGGCCCAACATGGACACCCATGTGGTCGGCCCGCTGATCGCCCGGGACACCGAGACCGCCAAGGCCCTCATCGCGTCCCTGGCCGCTCTCACGGACCGCCCGCTGCGCACCGACATCGACGTACGCCATGAGGAGCTGCTGGCGTGGGCGAAGGCCCGTGGGCTGGCCTCGGTGGCGTTCAACGCCGTGATGACCTACGGGATCACGGACCTCCCGGGGGACTGGACACGGCGGTTCGCCCCGCTGACGGTGGCCGCGGGCTGAGCGGAGTACGGCGAACGCCGGCCCTCCACCGCCCGATGCGGTGGAGGGCCGGCGTCGTCCGTCCGGACCCGGTGATCAGACGAGCGCCTGCACGGCCGCGGTGGCGAAGCCGTGATCCTGGTCCGGTGCGCCACCGCCGACGCCGATCGCGCCGATCAGCCGGCCGTCCCGGTGCACGGGCAGGCCGCCCGCGATGAAGAGCAGGGGGCGGTCGAGGGCCGTGGGCAGGGTATGGAAGAGACCGCCGGGCTGCACGGCGTCGACCAGGTCTGCGGTGGGAGCGTTCAGCTGCAGCGCCGTGTAGGCCTTGCGGGTGCTGGTCTCGCCGGAGATCAGCACCGCCCGGTCGTCCCGGCGGAAGGCCAGCAGGTGGCCGCCGGCGTCCAGGACGGTGACGCTGACGGTGACTCCGGCGTCCTCTGCCGCGCGACGGGCCGTGGCGACGAGCAGCTCGGCGTCCTCGATGGTGAGCGGGGCGACGACGGTGGTGCTCATGGAGCTTTCTCCTTGGTGGTGCCGGGGGTGGATGTCTGCCGAACCGGGACGCACCCGGTACGGGCGTACGGGGAAGCCGAGGCGGCTCAGTGGTGGATGGGCGTCCGCTGTTCGGCGTGGGCACCGGACGCGGTCACGGTGCCGTGGCCTGCGTCCCTGCGCTCCAGGGCCGCGGAGAGGACGGCGAGGACCAGGGCGGCCGCGGCGAGGGCAGCGCCGACCCAGTTGGGCGCGGTGTATCCGAAGCCCGCCGCGATCACGATGCCGCCGAGCCAGGCGGAGAGGGCGTTGCCCAGGTTGAAGGCGCCGATGTTCACGGCCGAGGCCAGTGTCGGCGCGCCGTGCGCCTGGTCGAGGACGCGCTTCTGCAGCGGCGGAACGGTCGCGAAGCCCAGCGCGCCGATCAGGGCGATGGTCACGGCGGCCGCGATCTTGTTGTGGGCGGTCAGCGTGAAGAGCGCCAGGACGACCGCGAGGGCGCCGAGGGAGACGTAGAGCATGGGCATCAGGGCGCGGTCGGCGAACTTGCCGCCGACCAGGTTGCCGCCGACCATGCCGAGGCCGAAGAGGACCAGCAGCCAGGTGACCGAGCCGTCGGCGAAGCCGGCGATGTGGGTCATCATCGGTGCGATGTAGGTGATGGCCGCGAAGACACCGCCGAAGCCGAGGACGGTCATCGCCATGGCGAGCAGGACCTGGGCGTTCTTGAAGGCGGCCAGTTCGTGTCGTAGCTGCACGCCCTTGGGCCGCGGCAGCTCGGGCACCAGCTTGGCGATGCCGACGAGACCGAGGACTCCGAGGGCGGCGACGACCGCGAAGGTGACCCGCCAGCCGACGGTCTGCCCGACGAGCGTGCCCAGCGGGACGCCGACGACATTGGCGACGGTCAGACCGGTGAACATCATGGCGATGGCGCCGGCCTTTTTGTCGGGTGCCACGAGTTCGGCCGCGACGACCGAGCCGATGCCGAAGAAGGCTCCGTGGGCGAGTGAGGCGACCACCCGTCCGATCAGCATGACGCCGAATGCGGGGGCCACCGCGGAGAGCAGGTTCCCGGCGATGAAGAGGCCCATCAGCAGCATCAGCATCCGCTTGCGCGGGACCTTGGTGCCGAGCACGGTCATCAGCGGGGCTCCGATGACCACGCCCAAGGCGTAGCCGGTCACGAGCAGGCCCGCCGTGGGGATGGAGACCCCGAAATCGCCCGCGACCTCGGGAAGCAAGCCCATGATGACGAACTCGGTCGTTCCGATGCCGAAGGCCCCGATCGCGAGGGCGAGAAGCGCGAGAGGCATGTGGGGGTACACCTTCCGGGAAGATTGCAGGAGCGCGTTGCGTGCGTTCACAATAGTTGCAGACGCGGGCTACATGCAACCGCAGGATATTGCGGACGTGTTCTACCCTTGACGCAGCCGCTCCGGGACGGAGGAGAACCCCATGACAGCGACGGACCCCGCGCTCACCGCTCTCGCGCAGGGCTGGTGCGCCCTCTCTGCGCTGCACGGGAGGATCGAGGCGCACATCGAGCGCGCCCTGCAGGCGAAGCACGACCTCAGCGTGCGCGAGTACTCCCTGCTCGATGTACTCAGCCGACAGCACGACGGCGACGGCGGACATCTGCAGATGAAGCAGGTCGCCGACGCGGTCGTGCTCAGCCAGAGCGCCACCACGCGCCTGGTGACCCGGCTGGAGGACCGCGGCCTGCTGGAGCGCTACCTGTGCCCCACGGACCGGCGCGGCATCTACACCAACGTCACCGAGGCGGGGTTGCGACTGCTGGAGGAGGCGCGGCCGACCAATGACGCCGCTCTGCGCGAGGCTCTGGACGACGCCTCCCGCAACCCTGAACTGGCGCCGCTCGTAAGGGTCGTGGAGTCCCTGAACGTGCCCGCATAGGGTGCGGACATGGAAGATCTTGAAATACGGGACGCGACGCCCGGTGACCTGCCGGCGATCGTCGCCATGCTCGCCGACGACCCTCTCGGCGCCCAGCGCGAGTCACCTCACGACCTGAGCCCGTACCTGGCCGCGCTGAAGCGCCTGGATGCCGATCCGAACCAGCATCTCGTCGTCGCCGAGCGCGCGGGGCGGGTGATCGGCACCCTCCAGCTCACGATCATTCCCGGGCTCTCCCACCAAGGGGCGACCCGCGCGCTCATCGAGGCCGTACGGATCCACTCGGACGAGCGGGGCAGCGGACTGGGCAGCCGCCTCATCGAATGGGCGGTGGACCGGTCCCGGCAGCTCGACTCCGTCATGGTGCAGCTGACCTCCGACAAGTCGCGTACCGACGCTCACCGCTTCTACGAGCGGCTGGGCTTCACGGCCTCGCACGAGGGTTTCAAGATGCGGCTCTGACCGAACCGCAACAGCTGCGCGGAGGGGGGCGTTTCACGTGAAACGCCCCCCTCGCGCTGACCGCTACTAAAGGCCCCGCCAGCCTTCGGGGTCCACACCGCCCGGTACCGGCGCCTCGGTGTCGTAGGGCTGCCGGGTGAAGACGAACGAGCCGAGGTCGAGGTGACTCAGCGACCCGTCCGGCCTCCGCACGGGCCGCAGCAACTCTCCGGCGTAATAGCCCTCCAGGCCCATCCAGGTGCCGTCCCCGAGCGAACGGAAGCGGGCACGGCGGCCGCCACCGGTCAGTGGCCCCAGGGCGATCAGGCCGTCTGCGGTCACTCGCAGACCGAACGCGTGCGTCCCCCAGTACCACTGCCCCGCCAGCTCCAAGGCCGCCGGCTCGACCTCCCGCAGCGGCCGCCAGGGCTCGGGGATCCGGGGCTCCGCCTCGGCGACGATCCGTACCAGGTCGGCGCCCACCGCACCCAGCAGCGGTCCACTGGTGCAGTTGGCGAGCACCACGGCGGCGACGTCGTCCTCCACACCGATGGTGAGGTTCGCCAGGAAGCCGGGCAGCGAACCGGAGTGCCCGACGAGCAGCCTGCCGTCGCGGCGCTGGATCTGCATGCCCAGGCCGTAACCGGTCCCCTCCAGCACATCGGCGGCCTCGGCGGGCGCCGCCGGAGTCCGGATCTCCAGCACCGACTCCGCGCTCAGCACCCGGTCGTCACCGCGGGCCAGGAAAGCGGCGAACCGGGCGAGGTCTCCGGTGGTCGACCACAGCTGCCCGGCCGGCGCCATCCGGCCCAGGTCCTCCAGCGGCTCGGGCAGGAGGGCGTCGGCCCAGGGGTGCACGGCCCATCCTCCCGCGCTCGGCGGCTCGGGCTGCGCGCTCGTGCGCCGCAGACCGAGCGGCTCCAGGATCTCGGCGCGCAGCACCTCCTCCCAGGGAGCCCCGCGAAGTTCCTCCACCAGCGCACCCAGCACCGTGTAACCGGGGTTGGAGTAGTGGTGCCGCCGGCCGACGGGATGCAGGAGGGGCTGTTCACCGAGCACGTCGCCCAGCTCGGGCCGCAGCGACCCGGGGGTCCTCTCCCACCAGGGCGCGGGTGACTCGGCGGCCAGACCGGCGGTGTGCGCGAGCAGTTGGGCGATCGTCGCCTCCCCCGCGCCGGTACCCGGCAGATGCTTCTCCAGTGGGTCCCCGAGGTCGAGGAGTCCTTCGTCCCGCAGCCGCATCACCAGCACGGCGGTGAAGGTCTTCGTGATGGACCCGATCCGGTACTGCACGTTCTCGTCGGGCCCGTGCCCGTCCACCGAGGTCCGCGCCCCGTGCCACACCGCCTGTCCGCCCCGTACGACGGCGGCCACCAACGACGGCGCCCGCCCTTCGGTCTGCGCGACGGCGATCCGGTGCAGCAGGGCGCGCCGGGTCGCGGGCAGCAGTGCTTCGTGAGGTGTCGTCATGGGCCCAGTCCACCGGCTGCCGCGCCGGACGTCGAATCCATTTCACCGCTCAGCGGGCGCGCCGGCTGAGCGGTGCGGACGGGATCAGGTCTGGGCCATGTCCACGAAGCGGGAGTAGTGACCCTGGAACGCGACCGTGATCGTCGCGGTCGGGCCGTTTCGGTGCTTGGCCACGATCAGGTCGGCCTCACCCGCGCGCGGGGACTCCTTCTCGTAGGCGTCCTCGCGGTGCAGCAGGATGACCATGTCGGCGTCCTGCTCGATGGAGCCGGACTCACGCAGGTCGGAGACCATCGGCTTCTTGTCGGTGCGCTGCTCCGGACCACGGTTGAGCTGGGAGAGCGCGATGACCGGGACCTCCAGCTCCTTGGCGAGCAGCTTGAGGTTACGGGACATGTCCGAGACCTCCTGCTGCCGGCTCTCGGCGCGCTTGGAGCCGCCGGACTGCATCAGCTGGAGGTAGTCGATGACGACCAGCTTCAGGTCGTTGCGCTGCTTGAGCCGCCGGCACTTGGCGCGGATCTCCATCATCGACAGGTTCGGGGAGTCGTCGATGTAGAGCGGCGCGGCCGAGACGTCGGGCATGCGGCGGGCGAGCCGCGTCCAGTCCTCGTCGGTCATCGTGCCGGAGCGCATGTGGTGCAGAGCGACCCTGGCCTCGGCGGACAGCAGACGCATGGCGATCTCGTTGCGGCCCATCTCGAGCGAGAAGATCACACTCGGCAGGTTGTTCTTGATCGAGGCGGCCCGCGCGAAGTCCAGCGCGAGGGTCGACTTACCCATGGCGGGACGGGCGGCGATGACGATCATCTGACCGGGGTGCAGACCGTTCGTCAGCGAGTCGAAGTCGGTGAAGCCGGTCGGCACACCGGTCATCTCACCACTGCGCGAGCCGATCGCCTCGATCTCGTCGAGGGCGCCCTCCATGATGTCGCCCAGCGGCAGGTAGTCCTCGCTGGTGCGCTGCTCGGTGACGGCGTAGATCTCGGCCTGGGCGCTGTTGACGATCTCGTCCACGTCGCCGTCGGCCGCGTATCCCATCTGGGTGATGCGCGTTCCGGCTTCCACCAGGCGGCGCAGCACGGCCCGCTCGTGGACGATCTCCGCGTAGTACTCGGCGTTGGCGGCCGTCGGCACCGTCTGGACGAGCGTGTGCAGATACGCGGCGCCGCCGACCTTGTTGATCTCACCGCGCTTGGTGAGTTCGGCCGCGATGGTGATCGGGTCGGCCGGCTCGCCCTTGGCGTAGACGTCGAGGATCGCCTGGTAGATCGTCTCGTGCGCGGGCTTGTAGAAGTCGTGGCCCTTGAGGATCTCGACGACGTCGGCGATGGCGTCCTTGGACAGCAGCATGCCGCCCAGCACCGACTGCTCGGCATCCAGGTCCTGCGGGGGGACCCGCTCGAAGGACGAACCTCCGCCGTCCCAGCCGCCGTTCTCCCTGCCGCGGTCGTGCTGTTCGTCGCGGCCCCGGCCGCTGTCGCTCCGCCGACGGGAGGCGGGCAGACGATCACTGGGTCCGGCGTCGGCCCACGGATCGTCCAAGGGCTCGGAAATGCTCACCGAGCCACCTCCTCCCGTCCGCGCGGCGGACCTCGCCGTGACCTCTTTTGTACGGCACGACACTGACAACTAAGAGACCCAACTCCGGTTCTGGCGCGTCGGATTTATGACGGTTCCAGGGCCGCGAAGGACGCACCTCCCGGGCCGGGGAAAGGAGCAGGCGCCGGACCACGGTAGGCCTGTCGGCACCGTCAGCCAATCTGGTTATCCACAGGCCATGTGGACGACCGCTCCGATGCTGTGGAGAACTCGGCGAAACCTGTGCACGACCCGGTGGACAGCCCTGTGAACAAGCCCTCGCTGCTTTCTTGGTCATCCGCTTGACCTGCAGCTTTGCCGTCCACCGCCTGTGCAGAAGAAAAACTTTCCCAGTCGGACCAAGATCGCCTCGAACGGCGCCCGAAAGGGTGTGGCCCGCAGAGTGGAGTAAGGGTCACTACCCATTTGCATCTCTTACCTGTGGACGATTAGATTAGTGCTCATGACACAGGCTCCCGCTAGACCCGAGGTCACCCGTCGGCGGCACGACCGAGAGATCGTCGCGCTGGCCGTCCCGGCCTTCGGCGCTCTGGTCGCGGAGCCCCTCTTCGTCATGGCGGACAGCGCGATCGTCGGCCATCTCGGGACCGCACAACTCGCCGGCCTGGGGGTCGCCTCGGCGCTCCTAACCACCGCCGTGAGCGTCTTCGTCTTCCTCGCCTACGCCACCACGGCCGCCGTCGCCCGCCGCGTTGGCGCCGGAGACCTGCCGGCCGCCATCCGGCAGGGCATGGACGGCATCTGGCTGGCTCTGCTGTTGGGCAGTGCCGTCATCGCCCTCGTCCTCCCGCTGGCCCCCGGCATCGTGGGGCTCTTCGGAGCCTCCTCGACGGCGGCCCCCTACGCCACGACGTATCTGCGCATCTCCGCACTGGGCATCCCGGCGATGCTCATCGTCCTGGCCGCGACAGGAGTTCTGCGTGGACTGCAGAACACCCGCACCCCTCTCTACGTCGCCATCGCCGGCTTCATCGCCAACGGTGCGCTCAACGCGGCCCTCGTCTACGGCGCCGGACTCGGTATCGCCGGTTCGGCCTGGGGCACGGTCATCGCGCAGTGCGGCATGGCCGCCGTCTACCTTGCCGTCGTCGTGCGCGGAGCCCGCCGTCACGGAGCCTCCCTTCGCCCCAACGCGGCCGGTATCCGAGCCTCGGCACAGGCAGGCGTCCCTCTCCTGGTCCGCACGCTGTCCCTGCGGGCGGTCCTGATGATCGCCACGGTGGTCGCGGCCCACCTCGGTGACGCGGACATAGCCGCCCATCAGATCATCCTGTCCCTGTGGAGCCTGCTGGCCTTCGCTCTCGACGCGATCGCGATCGCCGGGCAGGCGATCATCGGCCGCTACCTCGGCGCGGACGACGCCCAGGGCGCACGCGAGGCCTGCCGCCGGATGGTCCAGTGGGGCATCGCGACCGGCCTCGTCCTCGGCCTGCTCGTGGTCGCCGCCCGGCCACTCTTTTTGCCGCTCTTCACCGATGACTCGCTGGTCAGGAACGCGGCGCTGCCCGCACTTCTGATGGTGGCGCTCTCGCAGCCGATCTGCGGGATCGTCTTCGTCCTGGACGGCGTCCTGATGGGTGCGGGCGACGGCCCGTACCTGGCCTGGGCCATGGTCGTCACGCTGGCGGTGTTCGCTCCCGTGGCGCTGCTCGTCCCCACCATCGGTGGCGGTCTCACCGCCCTCTGGGCTGCGATGACGCTGATGATGACGGTCCGCATGCTGACGCTCTGGCTGCGCATGCGTTCCGGCCGCTGGATCGTGACGGGCGCGACCCGCTGACCGTTCCACATGGCGCGGAGGGCTGGGGTGTTTCACGTGAAACACCCCCACCCCGCAGCAGCCGGCTCTGTATCTCCCGGGTGGGTCGGACACCGAGCCACCGAAAAGGGGCCGCACCCGCGAAGGGTGCGGCCCCTTTCAGGACTGCTCGAGAAAGCTCGCGATCAGCCCGCGACGACCTCGATGTTGACCTTGGCGGCAACCTCGGGGTGCAGACGCACGGACGTCTCGTGGGCGCCCAGGGTCTTGATCGGAGCGGTCAGCTCGATGCGGCGCTTGTCCACCTCGGGGCCACCGGAAGCCTTGATCGCGGAAGCGATGTCGGCCGGGGTGACGGAACCGAAGAGACGGCCGGAGTCGCCGGAGCGGACGGCCAGACGGACCTTGACGCCCTCGAGCTGGCCCTTGATCTGGTTGGCCTGCTCGATGGTCTGGATCTCGTGGATCTTGCGGGCGCGGCGGATCTGCTCCACGTCCTTCTCGCCACCCTTGGTCCAGCGGATAGCGAAGTTCCGCGGGATCAGGTAGTTGCGAGCGTAACCGTCCTTGACGTCGACGACGTCGCCGGCGGCACCGAGACCGGACACCTCGTGGGTGAGGATGATCTTCATGTTTCGGTCACCCTTCCCTTAGCGCGCGGTGGACGTGTAGGGCAGCAGCGCCATCTCACGGCTGTTCTTGACGGCCGTGGCGACGTCACGCTGGTGCTGCGTGCAGTTGCCGGTCACGCGGCGGGCACGGATCTTGCCGCGGTCGGAAATGAACTTCCGCAGCATGTTCGTGTCCTTGTAGTCCACGTACGTGACCTTGTCCTTGCAGAAAGCGCAGACCTTCTTCTTAGGCTTGCGCACAGGCGGCTTCGCCATGGTGTTTCTCCTGTGTGATCAAGAAGTTTGGGTACGACCCGCCCTCGGTCCGAAGACCTAGAAGGGGGGCTCGTCCGAGTAGCCGCCACCGCCGCCGGAGCCGCCGCCCCAGCCGCCGCCGCCCTGGTTGCCACCGGCGGGAGCGCCGGTCGCCCAGGGGTCGTCGGCCGGAGCACCGCCGCCGCCCTGCTGGCCGCCGCCGGAGCCACCGCCCCAGCCGCCGCCCTGCTGGCCGCCGCCGCCACCGCCGCCGTAACCACCCTGGCCACCGCGGCCACCGCCACCGGCGGTCTTGGTGACCTTGGCGGTGGCGTTGCGCAGGCTGGGGCCGACCTCGTCGACGTCCAGCTCGTAGACCGTGCGCTTGACGCCCTCGCGGTCCTCGTAGGACCGCTGCTTCAGCCGGCCCTGCACGATGACGCGCATGCCTCGCTGCAGCGACTCGGCGACGTTCTCCGCCGCCTGACGCCAGACCGAGCAGGTCAGGAACAGGCTCTCGCCGTCCTTCCACTCGTTCGTCTGGCGGTCGAAGGTGCGGGGAGTGGACGCGACGCGGAACTTCGCGACCGCCGCACCGGACGGGGTGAAGCGCAGCTCGGGGTCGTCGACAAGATTGCCGATGACCGTGATGACGGTCTCGCCTGCCATGGGGGAACCTCTCGGCGGGTTTGCTCTGGCTGCTTGGTTGCTACTCGAATCCCGGGATCAGCTGAGCTGGAGAGCTCAGTGGGTCTCGGGACGGAGGACCTTGGTCCGGAGGACCGACTCGTTCAGGTTCATCTGGCGGTCGAGCTCCTTGACGACCGCAGGCTCGGCCTGCAGGTCGATGACCGAGTAGATGCCCTCGGGCTTCTTCTTGATCTCGTAGGCGAGACGACGACGGCCCCAGGTGTCGACCTTCTCAACCTTGCCGCCGCCGTCACGGACGACAGACAGGAAGTTCTCGATCAGCGGGGAGACCGAACGCTCCTCGAGATCGGGGTCGAGGATGACCATCACCTCGTAGTGACGCATGTGGAACCCACCTCCTTTGGACTCAGCGGCCACGGTCGTTCCGTGGCAGGAGGGTCGTGATGCGTACGCAACGGTATCGGCCGCCACTGACAATGCGGGGTCCCGAAGGGGATCCCGCAGCGTGGCCCCAGTGTGACCTGGCCAGCTCTGGGCAGACACCGGTGCAGACGGTACAGACTACCCGCACACCTGCTTCCGGTTGAAATCAGGCGGCGGGGGCCGTCAGTCTGTACACATCGGGTGTGTATGGCGCTACAGTGCGCCGCGATCCGCAGGAGGTGCCTCATGGCACAGCAGGCATTGCAACCCAACACCGCCGGATCCCTCTTCGCCACGGACGGCAAGCCCCATCCGCTCCAGGACACCCTGATGGCCGTGACTCTGGTCCTGGGCGTGCTGGCGTTCATCACAGGCTTCTTCGCCGGCCTCCACCTGCTCGCCTCCTGGGCCGGCCTGGTGGGTCTCGTCGTCGGGGCGTACGGGCAGTGGATCTCGGTGACCACCCGTGAACGCTTCGGTCTGATCCTTGGCCTCGGCGCCTCCGGCGTCGGTTTCATGCTCGGCATGGCGAACGGCGGACTGTTCGGCGGCCTCATCGGCTGATCGGGCGACCGCCCGTGGGGCACCTCCGAGCCCTGTGGAGGTGCCCCGACGAGTCATGTCCGCGCACCGGAAGCCCGTGCACCCCAGTCGGGGTGCTCGAAAGGCGCAGTAGGCTTCGGCGCGAGAGCCGGAGCCCCTGACCCCATGGGGACACCCCAGCCCGAGGAGCGCCCCGAATGAGCCTGACCCTGAGGACCATCAGTCGCGAGCAGCATCTGGCCTACATCCAGAGCCTGCCGGCGGCAAGCCACATGCAGGTCCCGGCATGGGCCGATGTGAAGGCTGAGTGGCGCTCGGAGAGCCTCGGCTGGTTCGACGACCGCACCGGTGAGATGGTCGGCGCGGGCATGGTCCTCTACCGCCAGCTGCCCAAGATCAAGCGCTACCTCGCCTACCTCCCCGAGGGCCCGGTCATCAACTGGTACGCGCCGAACCTGGACGACTGGATCCAGCCGATGCTGGCGCACCTGAAGCAGCAGGGCGCCTTCTCCGTGAAGATGGGCCCCCCGGTGATCATCCGGCGCTGGAACGCCGAGACCATCAAGAAGGGCATCCAGGACCCGGACGTCAAGCGCCTGCGCGACCTGGAGGCCGACTTCATCGAGCCGCGCGCCTTCGAGGTGGCCGACAAGCTGCGGCGCATGGGCTGGCAGCAGGGTGAGGACGGCGGCGCCGGCTTCGGTGACGTGCAGCCCCGCTACGTCTTCCAGGTGCCGCTGGCCAACCGTTCGCTGGAAGAGGTCCACAAGAACTTCAACCAGCTGTGGCGCCGCAACATCAAGAAGGCGGAGAAGGCCGGCGTCGAGGTCGTCCAGGGCGGCTACCAGGACCTCGCCGAGTGGCAGCGGCTGTACGAGATCACGGCCGTGCGCGACCACTTCCGGCCGCGCCCGCTGTCGTACTTCCAGCGCATGTGGACGGCCCTCAACTCCGAGGACCCCAACCGCATGCGGCTGTACTTCGCCCGCCACAACGGGGTGAACCTCTCCGCGGCGACGATGCTGATCGTCGGCGGGCACGTCTGGTACTCCTACGGCGCCTCCGACAACATCGGCCGCGAGGTCCGGCCCTCGAACGCGATGCAGTGGCGGATGCTGCGCGACGCCTACGCGCTCGGCGGCACCGTCTACGACCTGCGCGGCATCTCCGACTCGCTGGACGAGACGGACCACCTGTTCGGCCTGATCCAGTTCAAGGTCGGCACGGGCGGACAGGCCGCCGAGTACCTCGGCGAGTGGGACTTCCCGCTGAACAAGCTGCTCCACAAGGCGCTCGACATCTACATGTCGCGCCGCTGAGCCGCGGTCGTTTGGTTCCATAGGCACCACAGCTTCCACACCTCTGACACACCGCAGCCACTAGAAAGGTCCCGGGTCCGGCCATGGCGCTCACGCTCTACGTCGACACCGCGCGCTGGCGGGCGCACCACAAGCACGTGCAGGAGCAGTTCCCGGGGCTCGTCCCGGTCTGCAAGGGCAACGGCTACGGCTTCGGGCACGAGCGCCTGGCGGAGGAGGCCACGCGTCTCGGCGCGGACCTGCTCGCCGTCGGCACGACGTACGAGGCCGCGCGCATCAAGGACTACTTCGGCGGGGACCTGCTGGTGCTGACGCCGTACCGGCGCGGCGAGGAGCCCGTGCCGCTGCCGGACCGGGTGGTGCGCTCGGTGTCGTCGATCGACGGCGTGTACGGCCTCGTGGGCGCGCGCGTCGTCATCGAGGTGATGTCCTCGATGAAGCGCCACGGCATCAGCGAGCAGGACCTGCCACAGCTGCACCAGGCCATTGAGAACGTCCGGCTGGAGGGCTTCGCCATCCACCTGCCGCTGGACCGCACCGACGGCTCGGACGCCGTCGAGGAGGTCATCGGCTGGATGGACCGGCTGCGCGCGGCCCGGCTGCCGCTGCACACGATGTTCGTCAGCCACCTCAAGGCCGACGAACTCGCCCGGCTCCAGCAGCAGTTCCCGCAGACGCGATTCCGCGCCCGCATCGGCACCCGCCTGTGGCTGGGCGACCACGACGCCACCGAGTACCACGGTGCCGTCCTGGACGTCACGCGTGTCGCCAAGGGTGACCGTTTCGGCTACCGGCAGCAGAAGGCGGCCTCGGACGGCTTCCTGGTCGTCGTGGCGGGCGGTACGTCGCACGGGGTGGGCCTGGAGGCCCCGAAGGCCCTGCACGGCGTCATGCCGCGCGCCAAGGGCGTCGCCCGGGCCGGCCTCGCCACGGTCAACCGGAACCTTTCTCCGTTCGTCTGGGGCGGCAAGCAGCGCTGGTTCGCCGAGCCGCCGCACATGCAGGTCTCCATCCTCTTCGTCCCGTCGGACGCCCCGGAGCCGAAGGTCGGCGACGAACTCGTGGCCCATCTGCGGCACACCACCACGCAGTTCGACCGGATCGTGGACCGCTAGACCCGGTCCGCTCGGGGAAAAGACCCCCTCCCGGACCAGCAGGAAGGCCGTACACGTCTCGCGTGTACGGCCTTCTTCATGACTTCGCTGAAGGAATTTCGCTCAGAGCGAACGCCCCTCGGGGGTCACGTGCTCGGGCCGCCCCCAGTCCACGGGGGGACCGTCGGGGTGCGCCGCGTGACGAGGCGGGTGGGCCGCCGCGCCCAGCACGAAGACGTCCTCCGCGCCGTCGAGCACCCCGCCCGAGGGGTCGTCGTCGCCCGACCTGCGAACCACGTCCCGCTCCGGCATGAGGATGTCCCGTACGACGACGGCGCACAGGTAGAGCGTGCCCAGCAGGTGCAGCACGATCGCCCAGTGGTAGCCGTGCGTCGGCAGACCCTTGTGGGCGTCTCCGCTGGTCGTGTAGGCGAGGTAGAGCCAGATGCCCAGGAAGTAGGCCACCTCGCACGCCTGCCAGATCAGGAAGTCCCGCCACTTCGGCCGGGCGAGGACCGCCAGCGGCACCAGCCACAGCACGTACTGCGGTGAGTAGACCTTGTTGGTGAGCACGAAGGCCGCGATCATCAGGAAGGCCAGCTGGGCGAAGCGCGGCCGCCGCGGGGCGGTGAACGTCAGAGCGCCGATCCCGAGGAAGCAGAGCACCACCAGCACCGAGGCCACGGTGTTCACGAAGTCGGTGGTGGGCGGGTGGCTGGAGTTCTGCGCCCAGATCAGCCAGAAGGAACCGAAGTCGACGCCTCGGTCGTGGCTGAACCGGTAGAACTTCGACCAGCCGTCGAACGCGAACAGCATCACCGGCAGGTTCACCACGAGCCAGGCGCCCAGTGCGCCGCCCACGGCCTGGAAGAACTCCCGCCACTTGCCCGCCCGCCAGCACAGCACCAGCAGCGGCGCGAGCAGGAACAGGGGGTACAGCTTGGCGGCCGTGGCGAGCCCCAGGAGGACGCCGAAGGCGGCGGGCCGGCTCCGGGACCACATGAGCATCGCCGCGGCCGTCAGCGCCACGGCCAGCAGGTCCCAGTTGATGGTCGCGGTGAGAGCGAAGGCGGGCGCCAGAGCCACCAGCAGGCCGTCCCAGGGGCGGCGACGCTGGGTACGCGCCACGCACACCGCGATCACGGCAGCACACACCATGAGCAGGCCGGCGTTGACGAACCAGTACCACTGCTCCTGGTGCTGGATGCTGCCGCTGTGGGGGGTCAGCCAGGAGGCCACCTCCATGAACACTCCGGTCAGCACCGGGTATTCGAGGTAGTCCATGTCCCCCGAGAGCCTGTCGAAGTAGGGCACGAGGTGGTCGGCGAACCCGCGGCCCTGGTAGAGGTGCGGGATGTCCGAGTAGCAGGCATGGGTGTACTGGCTGCTCGCGCCGAAGAACCAGGCACCGTCGTAGCAGGGCGCTTTCTGGACCAGGCCGAGGGCGAACATGCCGATCGCCACGAGCGCGACGACCCGCACCGGGGTCCACCAGGAGGTCCCGAGCAGGGCACGCCGCCCGAGGGGACCGCCGATCAGCTCACTGCCGGCCGCGGCGACCTCGTCCTCCCGGGTCGGCTGCACCGGTTCTGCCGTGGTGCGCCGCACGGGCTCGGGCTCGTGCGTGCTCGCGGGCGTCATCTCTGCACTGGGCATGGGGCACATCCTGCCGTACCTGTCCATGAAAACGCCGTGGGCCGCCGCACCTCTTCGGTGCGGCGGCCCATGTTTCACGTGAAACACCCATGGCGGACGGTATGGCCGCCAACCGGGCAGAAAGCGGCGCTAACCGTTCTGGCCTCCGAAGAAGCCGCCGTTGCTGTTGCCCCGGGTATTGCCGGTTCCGGTGGACTCGGTGATGGTCGGTGTCGGCGTCGTGCCACCGTCGGTGCCACCGTCCGCACCACCGTTGCCGTTGCCACCGTTGCCGTTGCCACCGTTGTTGTTGCAGCCGAAGAAGCCGCAGGTGTCGCTGGCCGAGGGGGTCGGCGAGGGCGAGCTCTGGGTCGGCGTCGGAGTCGGTGTCGGACTCGTCTCCTCGGTCTCGGTGACCGATGGAGTCGGGGTGGGGCTCGGCTCGGCGTTGATCACCTTGCCGATGGGCACGGGCGTCGGGAACGGCTTCACCGGCGCGTTCTTCAGCGCCTGCGCCATGTAGTCGTGCCAGATCTCGGCCGGGAACGAGGCACCGTGGATCTTCTCCTGGCCACCGGTTCCGTACATCTCCAGGAACGTGCGCTTTTTGTTGTTCGCGTTGTCGTCCAGGCGGAACATGCTGATCGCGGTGGACAGCTGGGGGGTGTAGCCCACGAACCAGGCGGACTTGTTGCCGTCCGTGGTACCGGTCTTGCCGGCAACCGGACGGCCGGGGAGCTGGGCGCTGGTACCGGTGCCCTTGTCGACCACCGTCTTCAGGACGTCGGTGACGTTGTCCGCCACCGCCGAGGTGAAGGCCTCGTGGGTCTCCGCCCGGTGCTTGTAGACCTGTCCGTCCTTGTCCTCGACCTTGGAGACCGAGTACGGGGGGTTCTGCTCGCCGCTCGCGGCGAACGTGGCATAGGCGCCCGCCATGCGGATCGCACTGGGGTCGGACGTACCGATCGAGAACGACGGATAGTTCGCGCTGGCGAGACTGCCCTTCAGCACGCCCGCGTCCAGTGCCGTCTCCTTGACCTTGTCCAGACCGACGTCCATGCCGAGCTGAACATAGGCGGAGTTCACCGAGAGCCGCATCGCCTCACGCAGGTCGATCTTGTACGTGGGCGGATTGACGGACTCGTTGCCGTCGTTGGTCTGGAGCCACTCCTTGCCGTCCTTGTCCGTCCAGACCGACCCGTCGTAGTTCTTGATCTTGAGCTTGTTCTTGCCGCTGTACAGGCTCTTGGGGGAGACCTGCGTGCGTTCGTCCTGCGCCTGGTCGTCCCCGAGGTCCGGGTTCTTCACGCCCCACTTCATCGCCGCCGCCAGCACGAACGGCTTGAACGTCGAGCCGACCTGGGCGCCGGTGGAGTCGGCGTTGTTGGTGAAGTGCTTGGTCGCGTCCTCACCGCCGTAGATCGCCTTGATGGCACCCGTCGCCGGGTCCACCGAGGCTCCACCGAACTGGACGTGGGTGTCGGTCTCCGGCCGCTGCTTCGGCTTGATGTTGCCCTTCTGGACCTTCTTGACCGCGGACTCCAGCTCCTTGACCTTCGTCTTGTCGAAGGTCGTGTAGATCCGGTACCCGCCCTTCTGCAGCTTTTCCTCGGTGACCTTGGTCTTCTCGCTGTTGTTGATCAGGTAGGACTTGGCGAGGTCGACCAGATAGCCGATCTGACCGCCGAGCCGGCTGTTCGACCGCGGGTTCTGCCACTTCGGGAGAGTCCGGTACTTGGCCCGCTCGGTGGGGCTCAGGTGGCCGTACTCGACCATCTTGTCGAGGGTGTCCTGCATCTGCGAGAGGGCACGCTTCTTGTTCGCCTCGGGGGTGGCGCCGGTCGGGTCCAGCGAGGTGGCGCCGGCCGGGTCGTAATAGGTGGCGCCCTTGAGCATGGCCGACAGGAAGGCGCACTCACCCGGGTTCAGTTGATCGGCGTCCTTGTTGAAGTAGGCACGGGAAGCCGCCTCGAGGCCGTAGGCGCCACGGCCGAAGTAGGCCGAGTTCAGGTAGCCGGCCATGATCTGCGTCTTCGGAACCTCGGCGCCCACCTTGATCGAGACGAAGATCTCCTTGAACTTGCGGGAGAGCGTCTGCGACTGGTCGTCCAGCATGGCGTTCTTCACGTACTGCTGGGTGATCGTCGATCCACCCTGCGTCTGACCGCCCTTGGCCATGTTGAAGACCGCGCGCGCGATGCCCTTGGGGTCGATGCCGCTGTCGGTCTCGAAGGTCTTGTTCTCCTGCGAGATGACGGCGTAGCGCATCTCCTTGGGGATGTCCGCGTAGTTGATGATCTGGCGGTTGATCTCACCGCCGGTGGCGACCATCACCGATCCGTCGGACCAGTAGTAGACGTTGTTCTGCGCCTTGGCGGTCTTCGCCACGATGGGAATGTCCACCATCGCGTAACCGATACCCGCCACCGCCACCAGGCTTCCCATGAAGCCGATGAACAGGCCGGTCACGAGCTTCCAGGACGGCATCCAGCGCTGCCAGCCGAACTTGTCGGACCTGGGGTAGTCGATGAAACGCTTCTTGCCGGGAGGCGGGGTCGCGCGGCCTCTGCCGCGCCCGGGGCCGGCCGGACCTCCTGGACCGCCACGGCGGCCGCCCGGGCCCGTGGTCTCGGGCGCTCGGCGCCTGCCGCCCTTCTGTGCCGCCCGGCGGGCCTCTGCGCGTCCGCCGTAGGAGTGCTCCTCACCTCCCGAGCCATAGAAGTCGGCAGGAGACCCGGTGGCGCCTCGCGGTGCCGCACGGCGGCCGGAGGACGCATCGGGCTGGCCGCGTCGGGCCGCGGCACGTCCGCCTCCCTGCGGCTGCGGCGGTTTGCGACGGTGCTCGCTCATCGAACGATTACTCCTCGGGCAGGCGCACCCCTGCGCGCCTGGAAAGGCGGCTGATTTCCGGTCCCCCCGAAGTACGGATGTGGTCGGTTCTGCATTCACCCGTACTGCACCGGGGACAAGGACGCTCCCCAAACGTCACTTGGTTCCCGGCGGTATGCATGCCGCACAGACTACGCACCGCCAAAACCGGCCGAGGCTGGAAGTTCACCCCAAATCAGGCAACTCACCTCCTACGAATCGGTGATGTGATCCCGTTCACCGCCCTCCCCCTTGTCGCACAGGCAAGGCCGTTCTATCGTCTGGATGTATCGAGTCGATACATCAGCGCGAGATAAAGATGCTGAGAGGCACTGCGAGACCTGCGGGACCACCTGCGGGACGAGAGGAGGCGACGATGAGCCGGCGCTCCGGCATCCTCGAGTTCGCCGTGCTCGGCCTGCTCCGCGAGTCCCCCATGCACGGCTACGAGCTGCGCAAGCGACTCAATACTTCACTGGGTGTGTTCCGTGCCTTCAGCTACGGAACCCTGTACCCCTGCCTCAAGACACTGGTCACCAACGGCTGGTTGATCGAGGAACCCGGCAGCACCCACGAGGACGCCCTCACCGCCCCCCTCACCGGACGACGCGCCAAGATCGTCTACCGGTTGACGGCCGAGGGCAAGGAGCACTTCGAGGAGCTGCTCTCGCAGACCGGCCCCGACGCCTACGAGGACGAGCACTTCGCGGCCCGGTTCGCCTTCTTCGGACAGACCTCGCGCGATGTGCGCATGCGTGTGCTGGAAGGCCGGCGCAGCCGCCTGGAGGAGCGCCTGGAAAAGATGCGCACCTCCCTGACGCGCACGCGGGAGCGCCTCGACGACTACACACTTGAGCTCCAGCGCCACGGAATGGAGTCCGTGGAGCGCGAAGTGCGCTGGCTGAACGAGCTCATCGAGAGCGAGCGGGCCGGACGGGACCTCAAGGGTTCCGCGTCCGGGGGGCCCGCTCAGCAGGACACCACCACTGGATCGACGGGCGGCCTGCCCCGTGCCGGGGAAACCCCCCGGACGGATACGCCCGACGACACCGCCACGTGAGACCCACTCAGGGCCTCACTCGTACACACAGGGAGCAACCGGAATGGGTTCGGTTCGCGTAGCCATCGTCGGCGTGGGCAACTGCGCCGCGTCGCTGGTGCAGGGCGTCGAGTACTACAAGGACGCCGACCCGGCGTCGAAGGTCCCCGGCCTGATGCACGTGCAGTTCGGCGACTACCACGTGCGCGACGTCGAGTTCGTCGCCGCCTTCGACGTCGACGCCAAGAAGGTCGGTCTCGACCTCGCGGACGCGATCGGTGCCTCGGAGAACAACACCATCAAGATCTGCGACGTGCCCAACACCGGTGTCACGGTCCAGCGCGGTCACACCCTCGACGGTCTCGGCAAGTACTACCGGGCCACCATCGAGGAGTCCGACGCCGAGCCGGTCGACGTCGTCCAGATCCTGAAGGACAAGCAGGTCGACGTCCTGGTCTGCTACCTCCCCGTCGGTTCCGAGGACGCGGCGAAGTTCTACGCCCAGTGCGCCATCGACGCCAAGGTCGCCTTCGTCAACGCCCTCCCGGTCTTCATCGCCGGCACCAAGGAGTGGGCGGACAAGTTCACCGAGGCCGGTGTCCCGATCGTCGGTGACGACATCAAGTCGCAGGTCGGCGCCACCATCACGCACCGCGTCATGGCGAAGCTGTTCGAGGACCGCGGTGTCATCCTCGACCGCACGATGCAGCTGAACGTCGGCGGCAACATGGACTTCAAGAACATGCTCGAGCGCGAGCGCCTGGAGTCCAAGAAGATCTCCAAGACGCAGGCCGTGACCTCGCAGATCCCCGACCGGGACCTCGGCGAGAAGAACGTGCACATCGGCCCGTCCGACTACGTGGCCTGGCTGGACGACCGCAAGTGGGCCTACGTCCGCCTCGAGGGCCGCGCCTTCGGTGACGTCCCGCTGAACCTGGAGTACAAGCTCGAGGTCTGGGACTCCCCGAATTCCGCGGGTGTCATCATCGACGCGCTGCGTGCCGCGAAGATCGCCAAGGACCGCGGCATCGGCGGTCCGATCCTCTCCGCGTCCTCGTACTTCATGAAGTCCCCGCCGGTCCAGTACTTCGACGACGAGGCCCGCACCAACGTCGAGAAGTTCATCAGCGGCGAGGTCGAGCGCTAAGAACGGCCGCTCGCACGCGAACGCTCCTGCCAGGGCTGCGGAGGGTCCCCGGGTTGTCGACCCGGGGACCCTCCGCATGTGTGAGGGTGTGATCCATGCCCGTCGTCCGTGACCTGCGCGTCCTGTTGCGTCTACGGAACTTCCGGCGCCTGCTGTACGTCCGTCTGCTGTCCCAGGGCGCCGACGGGGTCTACCAGGTCGCGCTCGCCGCCTATGTCGTCTTCTCCCCGGAGAAGCAGACCTCGGCCGCCGCGATCGCCTCGGCGATGGCGGTCCTGCTGCTCCCCTATTCACTGGTCGGCCCGTTCGCGGGCGTTCTGCTGGACCGCTGGCGCCGTCGGCAGGTCTTCCTGTACGGCAATGTGCTGCGTGCAGGGCTGGCCGGTGTCACCGCCGTCCTGATGATCAGCGACGTCCCGGACTGGCTCTTCTACGTGTCCGCGCTCTGCGTGACGGCCGTCAACCGCTTCGTCCTCGCCGGGCTGTCCGCCGCGCTGCCCCGTGTGGCCGACACCGAGCGTCTGGTGCTGGCCAACTCCCTGTCCCCGACGGCCGGGACCCTTGCGGCGACCGCCGGCGGCGGTCTGGCGTTCGCCGTGCGGCTGGGGGCATCGGGCTCGGACGCCGCGGTGGTGCTCCTCGGCGCCTTCCTCTACCTCTGCGCGGGCCTCGCGTCCCTGAGCATGGCCCCCACCCTCCTCGGCCCGGACCGGCAGCCGGCACGGTCACGTCTGGGCACCGCGCTCGCCGACGACGCACGCGATCTGATGGCGGCCGTGCGCCACCTGGGACAGCCCCGGCGCAGGGAGGCGGCCTGGTCTCTGGCCGCGATGACATCGATGCGCTTCTGCTACGGCGCGCTCCTGGTCCTGCTCCTCATGCTGTGCCGCTATTCCCTCTCCGCCAGCATGGACGACGGCCTCCGTCTGCTGGGACTGATGTTGGCCCTGTCCGGCGCCGGCTTCTTCGCCGCGGCCGCGGTGACCCCGTGGACGGCCGCGCGTCTCGGCCCCGGCCGGTGGATCGTGGTGTGCTCCGGTACGGCCGCGGTGCTCGTACCGGCCCTGGGCCTGTCGTTCGCCACCGGTCCGCTGCTGGTCGCCGCCTTCCTGCTGGGTCTGACCACCCAGGGCGCCAAGATCGCCACGGACACGATCGTCCAGTCGTCCGTCGATGACGGCTTCCGCGGCCGGGTCTTCTCCGTGTACGACGTCCTGTTCAATGTGGCGTTCGTCGGCGCGGCGGGCGTGGCGGCTCTGATGCTGCCACCGAGCGGCCGCTCGGCCGTCCTGGTCGTACTCGTCGCCCTGGTCTACGGGACGGTCGCCGTGACGCTGGGTCGCTTCGAGCGACGGTGGGGCAGAGAGTGAGAAGACAAACAGGGGCGATGTTTCACGTGAAACATCGCCCCTCGTCTTCGCCAGAGCCGGTGGATGTTTCACGTGAAACACCGCACCGCCCCCGGCTCAGCTCTGCGCGGCCCACCACTCCTTGAGTGCGGCCACCGCGGCATCGTGCTCCATGGGCCCGTTCTCCAGGCGCAGCTCCAGCATGTGCTTGTACGCCTTGCCAATGACCGGCCCGGGACCCACGCCCAGAATCTCCATGATCTGGTTGCCGTCGAGGTCCGGACGGATCGAATCCAGCTCCTCCCGCTCCTGCAACTGAGCGATCCGCTCTTCCAGGCCGTCGTACGCCCGGGACAGGGTCGCGGCCTTCCGCTTGTTGCGGGTGGTGCAGTCGGATCGGGTCAGCTTGTGCAGGCGGTCCAGCAGCGGGCCCCCGTCGCGGACGTATCGACGGACCGCCGAGTCCGTCCACTCGCCCGTGCCGTAGCCGTGGAAGCGCAGATGCAGTTCCACCAGCCGTGAGACGTCCTTCACCAGCTCGTTGGAGTATTTCAAGGCGGTCATGCGCTTCTTGGTCATCTTGGCGCCGACCACCTCGTGGTGATGGAACGAGACCCGGCCGTCCTTCTCGAAGCGGCGGGTGCGCGGCTTGCCGATGTCGTGCAGCAGGGCGGCCAGCCGGAGCGTGAGGTCGGGGCCGTCGGTCTCCAGCGCCATCGCCTGCTCCAGGACGATGAGTGTGTGGTCGTAGACGTCCTTGTGCCGGTGGTGCTCGTCACTTTCCAGGCGCAGTGCCGGAAGCTCGGGCAGCACATGGTCGGCTAGCCCGGTGTCGACCAGCAGGGACAGGCCCTTGCGCGGGTGGTCGGAGAGGATCAGCTTGTTGAGCTCGTCCCGGACCCGCTCCGCCGAGACGATCTCGATTCGTCCGGACATCTCCGTCATGGCGGTGACGACCTCGGGGGCCACCTCGAAGTCCAGCTGGGCGGCAAAGCGGGCAGCCCGCATCATCCGCAGGGGGTCGTCCGAGAACGACGCCTCGGGCGTGCCCGGCGTACGCAGCACGCGCGCCGCGAGGTCCTCCAGGCCGCCGTGGGGATCGACGAACTCCTTCTCCGGCAGCGCCACGGCCATCGCGTTGACCGTGAAGTCGCGGCGAACCAGGTCCTCCTCGATGGAGTCGCCGTACGACACCTCGGGCTTGCGGGAGGTGCGGTCGTAGGCCTCCGAGCGGTAGGTCGTGATCTCGATCTGGTAGCCGCCCTTGTGCGCGCCGACGGTGCCGAAAGCGATTCCCACGTCCCAGACGGCGTCGGCCCAGGGCCGGACAATCTTCAGTACGTCCTCGGGGCGGGCGTCGGTGGTGAAGTCCAGGTCGTTCCCCAGCCGGCCCAGCAATGCGTCGCGTACCGA
Source organism: Streptomyces albidicamelliae (assembly GCF_025642175.1). Classification (NCBI taxonomy): domain Bacteria; kingdom Bacillati; phylum Actinomycetota; class Actinomycetes; order Kitasatosporales; family Streptomycetaceae; genus Streptomyces; species Streptomyces albidicamelliae. The sequence continues at coordinate 4,267,685 of NZ_CP106795.1, forward strand.
TCCACCCACCAGGGCGAGGGAGAACCCGGCCTCGTGGAATCGGCGGGCGAGATCATCAGCGACAGGGGCCACCCGCAGCAGCTCGGCGACCGCGCGCTGCTGCGCCTTGCTCAGGGCGGAGGGAGTGTCTTCGTTGGCGTTCGGCACAACAGAAGAGGGTACGTGCCTCGCGCCTCCGCAGGCTCCCTCATAAGGCGGCGGTAGCAGCTCCCGCCATACCCGCGCAAACGCAGCTCTTACCGCGTACGCATGTGGTCCCCTCAATACTGGACAGAGAGGACGGGGTGCCCTCAGCCATGCGATCTTGTGTGGCAGACCGCGGCACTTCCCCTCAGCGGGCCTCGTTACCATGCGTGGACGCACATTCCGACGACCACTGACGACGACGAGGGACGGACGAGCGCGTGGCCGAGGCGGCTCACTTCCAGGGGACCAGTGCCTCACCTGCCCGCCGGTGGCTGAGGCGCACCGGCGCGCTGCTCGCGGGTGCGCCCTTGCTCGCCGGGCTGCTCCAGCTGCCCGCCGCGGCGCCCGCCCAGGCCGCCGCCTCGGACACGGTCGCCGTCTCCCTGGATTCGCTGAGCCCCAATGCCCCCGGTGACGGGGACACGCTGACCGTCTCCGGCACGGTGACCAACAAGGGCAAGCAGACCGTCACCGGCGCCCACGTAGGCCTGCGGGTGGGCCCGATGCTCAACACCCGCTCGGCCGTCGACGGGGTCGCCCGGCACGCCGACGACCTGCAGGGCGGTACCGGCACCGAGGTCGACGGCAAGTACGAGGAGAAGTTCGCCAAGCTGGCCCCGGGCGTCTCCGAGCACTTCAGCATCTCCGTGCCCGTCGACAAGCTGAACCTCGGCCAGGACGGCGTCTACGAGTTCGGCGTCGCCCTGTCCGGCCAGACCTCCGCCCAGCCCTGGGACCAGATTCTCGGCATCCAGCGGACGTTCCTGCCGTGGCAGCCCTCCGAGGCCGACACCAGGACGAAGACCACCTTCCTGTGGCCGCTGCTGTCCACGGTCCACATGACGGCCAAGACGGGCGCGGGCGAGCAGCAGACACCGGTGTTCCGCGACGACGACCTGGCCGAGGAGCTCGCGCCGGGCGGGCGGCTGGCGCAGATGGTGGAGCTGGGCAAGGACCTGGACGTCACCTGGGTGATCGACCCGGACCTGCTGGCCTCGGTGGACGCGATGGCGCTGGGCAACTACCGGATCCAGGGCGACGGCGACAACACCACGCCCGGTTCCCGCGAGCACCAGGCGCTCGCCAAGCAGTGGCTGGCGAACCTGCAGAAGGCGGTGGCGGGCAAGGAGGTCGTCGCGCTCCCCTTCGGCGACCCCGACCTGGCGTCCCTCGCGCACAACGGCACCAGCGTCACCGGCTCCCTGAGCTACCTCAAGGGCGCCACCGACGTCGCCGCCACCACGGTCAAGACCGTGCTTCACGTCACACCGAGCACCGACTTCGCCTGGCCCGTGAACGGGGCCGTGGACCCGTCGATCATGAAGGTCGCGACGTCCGCCGGAGCCGACCGGGTGATCGCCCGCAGCGACAGCCTTCAGGAGACGGCCGGGTTGTCGTACACCCCCTCCGCCGCCCGCCCGGTCGGCGGAGGCACCACGGCCGTGGTGGCCGACGGCCGGCTGTCCACCGCCTTCGAGCGCGATCTGACGGACGCCGGCTCGTCCACGCTCGCTGTACAGCGGTTCCTGGCCCAGACCCTCGAACTGAACGCCCAGACCGGCGAGCAGCGCAGCATCGTCGTCGCGCCCCAGCGCACCCCCACCGCGAGCCAGGCCCAGGCGATGGCCACCGCCCTGAAGGCTCTCCAGGACAGCACCTGGTCCGAGTCCCAGGACCTCACCGCGGCCGCCAAGGACAAGCCCGACGCCCAAGCCACCACGCGCATCCCGTCGACCTCCGCCTACCCGTCCTCGCTGCGCCGGCAGGAGCTGCCGCGGACGGCCTTCCAGCAGATCGCGCTCACCCAGGACAAGCTCGACAACTTCCAGGTGATCCTCACCGACCGGTCCCGGGTGGTCACCCCCTTCGGGCGGGCCATAAACCGTGAGATGTCCACGTCGTGGCGCGGCCGGAGCGAGGAGGCGGACAGCTACCGGGGCGGCGTGGAGGCATGGCTCGACGAGCTCGCCGACCAGGTGAAGCTGATCGACAAGTCGGAGACCAAGCTCTCCGGCCGCAGCGCCACCATCCCCGTCACCGTCCAGAACAACCTGGTCCAGCCCGTCGGGCATCTGGTCCTGCGCCTGACCTCGACCATGCCGACCCGTCTGAAGATCCACGGCAAGGCCTACTACGAGGAGCCCGTGGAGGTCTCCGGCGGGCACAGCCAGTCCGTGAAGTTCGCCACGGCGGCGGGCGCCAACGGCCGTGTCACGGTGACCGCCCAGCTGTACACGGAGGACGGCCAGGAGTACGGCGACGCGGTCAGCTTCGACGTGAAGGTCACCGAGGTCACCCCCACGGTGATGCTGGTCATCGGCGGCGGCGTGCTGCTGCTCGTCCTCGCCGGTTTCCGGATGTACACCCAGCGCAAGCGCGCGGCCGCCCGCCAGGCCGAGGAGGACGGCCCCGACGGGACGGCCGAGGCCACCGACGAGCCCGGGAACCCCGGAGCACCCGGCGACCGTCTCCCCGAGGAGTCCGACTCCGCCACCGGGGCAGGCGACCCGGAGCAGCCGAGTGACCCTGCGCCGGACACCGCACCGGAAAGCACCGACCCGTCCGGGACGGGTGAGAGAGTGGACCGTTGAGCGATGTCGTGGCCGGTGGGCCCGGGACGATGAGGTGGGGTAAGCATGAACGCGCCGTACGACGGTGAACGCGGCCAGGGCGCGGCCGGCTCGGGCTACCCCGAGACGCCGCCAGAGCCCGGCCAGGTGCCGCCGCAGCACGCGGGGGACATGTATCTCCAGGACACCTACGACCAGGATCCCTACCGGGCGCACGACCTGACCGCGCAGGACCCGGTCGCCGAGGCGCTCTACGACCGCGCCGCGCACCCGCCGCCGCCCCCGGGCAGCTACGAGCAGCAGCAGCCGCTGTACGCCCCGCCCGCCCAGACGCCGTACGCCCCCGACCCCCGTGTGTGGGCTCAGACACCGGCACCCGAGCCGGAGGGCGCGAACACCATGCCCTTCGGTGACGACCCGCGCACGACGCAGTTCGTGGGCGTGGACGACCTGGTGTCGCACTCCGGCGAGGAGTACCACGAGCCGGACGCCTTCGCGCATCTCTTCAAGGACCAGCAGCAGGGCGGCGGACACCCGCCCATGGACCAGCCGGGCGTCCCGGGGCCTGCCCCGGCGCCGGGCTACGCCCAGGGGGGCGCGGGACCGTACCCCTCTCCGTACGGGCAGGGCCAGCAGCCGGGCGGCTCGTACACCGGGGCCTCGTACCCGGCGGCGCCGTTCGCCGGGAATGCGCCGCAGCCGCCGGTGCCCGCGCCCAGCGCGGCCCCGGATCCGGCCGGCGCGGTCGTGGCCGAGGCGCCGGCGGCTCCCGCGGCCCCGGCCGCTCCCGCCAAGAAGGGCGGCAAGGCCGCCGGGCTGCTGAAGTCCAGTGCCGTGATGGCGGCGGGCACGATGGTCTCCCGCCTCACCGGCTTCATCCGCTCCGCGCTGATCGCCGCGGCCCTGGGACTCGGCTTCCTCGCCGACTCCTTCCAGGTGGCCTACCAGCTGCCCACGATGATCTACATCCTCACCGTGGGCGGCGGTCTGAACTCCGTCTTCGTGCCGCAGCTCGTGCGGTCCATGAAGGAGGACGAGGACGGCGGCGAGGCGTTCGCCAACCGTCTGCTGACCCTCGTCATGGTGGCCCTGGCCGCGCTCACCGGCCTCGCGATGTTTGCCGCACCGCTCCTCGTGCGACTGCTGTCGCAACCCATCGCGAACAACACGGCCGCCAACGACGTGGCGGTCACCTTCACCCGCTACTTCCTGCCCTCGATCTTCTTCATGGGCATCCATGTGGTGATGGGTCAGATCCTCAACGCGCGCGGGAAGTTCGGCGCGATGATGTGGACTCCGGTCCTCAACAACATCGTCATCATCATCTCGCTGGGCGCGTTCATCTGGGTCTACGGCAGTGCCGCCAACTCCCACATGGACGTCACCAGCATCCCGCCGGAGGGGCAGCGACTGCTCGGTGTCGGCGTGCTGCTCGGTCTGGTCGTGCAGGCCCTGGCGATGATCCCCTACCTGCGCGAGACCGGCTTCCGGATCCGGCTGCGGTTCGACTGGAAGGGCCACGGCCTCGGCAAGGCCGCGATGCTCGCCAAGTGGACCATCCTGTTCGTCCTCGCCAACCAGGCGGGCGCCATGGTCGTCACCCAGCTGTCCACGGCCGCCGGCAAGGACTCGGGCGTCAAGGGCACCGGCTTCGCCGCCTACGCCAACGCCCAGCTGATCTGGGGCCTGCCGCAGGCCATCATCACGGTGTCCCTGATGGCCGCCCTCCTGCCGCGGATCTCCCGTTCGGCCGCCGAGGACGACGCCGGTGCGGTCCGCGACGACATCTCCCAGGGCCTGCGCACCACCGCGGTCGCCATCGTGCCCATCGCCTTCGGCTTCCTCGCGCTCGGCATCCCGATGTGCACGCTGATCTTCGGCTCGGCGGGTACGAGCTCGGCCGTCAACATGGGGTACATGCTGATGGCCTTCGCCCTCGGCCTGATCCCCTATTCGGTCCAGTACGTCGTCCTGCGCGCCTTCTACGCCTACGAAGACACCCGCACGCCGTTCTACAACACCGTGATCGTGGCGGCGGTCAACGCGGGCGCCTCCGCGCTCTGCTACTTCCTGCTGCCGGCCCGCTGGGCGGTCGCCGGAATGGCCGCCGCGTACGGCCTGGCCTACGCGATCGGTGTGGGCATCGCCTGGCGGCGGCTGCGCAAGCGGCTGGGCGGCGACCTGGACGGGGCCCGGGTGCTGCGCACGTACGCGCGGCTGGGCATCGCCTCGGTGCCCGCGGCCCTGCTCAGCGGCGCGACCTGCTACGGCATCGGGAACACACTGGGTCACGGCGTGGTGGGTTCCTTCGCCGCCCTGGTCGTGGGCGGCGCCGTGCTGCTCGGCGTCTTCTTCGTCGCCGCCCGGCGTATGCGCATCGAGGAGCTCAACTCGCTCGTGGGTATGGTTCGCGGGCGTCTGGGGCGCTGAGGCGGGGGTAGGCGCACAACCATCGTCCGCCGCCGTGTGTCGTGCATAGCGGCGGACTGTGGGCACAATTGGGTTCGGCGTCGGACAGCGTGCAACGGATGGGGAGGCAGGGACGACGGTGGCGGAACGGAGCACGGCTGCCGTCGACGTGGCAGACAACAGCGGTGATCAGCCGCTGACCGCCAAGGCGGAGCAGTCCACGGCCGACGGGGTGGCCAAGAACCCGGAGCGGGACAAGGACGGCGACGAGGCGCAGGGGAGCGGCGGTATCGAGGGTCCCGGGCAGAAGACGTCCCCGCCCGAACTGCACAGCGGTCACAAACTCGCCAGACGGTACCGGCTGGAGGAGTGCGTCACCCGACTGGACGGATTCAGCAGTTGGCGCGCGGTCGACGAGAAGCTCCGTCGTGCCGTCGGCGTCCACATCCTTCCGGCGGATCATGTGCGGGCCCGCTCGGTCCTCGCCGCGGCCCGTTCCTCGGCGCTGCTGGGTGATCCCCGCTTCGTCCAGGTCCTCGACGCGGTCGAGGAGAACGACCTCGTCTACGTCGTGCACGAGTGGCTGCCCGACGCCACCGAGCTGACCCCGCTCCTGGCGGCCGGCCCGCTGGAGCCGCACGACGCCTACCAGATGGTCAGTCAGATCGCCTCGGCGATGGCTGCCGCCCACCGTGAGGGCCTGGCCCATCTGCGGCTCAACCCGAACGCCGTGCTGCGCACCTCCAGCGGCCAGTGGCGCATCCGCGGCCTCGCGGTGAACGCCGCGCTGCGCGGCATCAGCTCCGAAACCCCGCAGCGGGCCGACACCGAGGCGATCGGCGCCCTGCTGTACGCGGCGCTCACCCAGCGCTGGCCGTACGAGAACGACGCCTACGGCATGTCCGGCCTCCCCAAGGACATCGGGCTCATCGCACCCGACCAGGTGCGCGCCGGCGTCCACCGCGGTCTGTCCGAGCTGGCCATGCGTGCTCTGGTGAACGACGGTGCCACCGCCTCGCGTCACGAGGCCGCGTGCACCACGCCGGAGGAGCTGGTCAAGGCGATCGGCGAGATGCCCCGCATCCGCCCGCCGGAGCCGACGTTCAGCGCACCGCCGGAGTACCAGCGCACGACCTACCAGCAGGGCACCTACGGCCGCCCCGCGCCGCACCCCGGGGCCACCCAGCCCCTCACGACCCCGCCGCCTCCCCTGCAGAGCCGCACCGGCAAGGCACTGAAGTGGGCGGTCTCCGCCCTCCTCATCGCCGCCCTCGGCCTGGGCAGCTGGCAGCTGGCGGACGCCCTGATGGACCACGGCGACAAGCCGACCGACACGAACAACACCCAGACCGAGGACGGCGGCGACAAGGGCGCGAAGAAGCCGACGTCCGGCAAGCCGATCGCCATCGAGAGCGCTCGTGACTTCGACCCGTTCGGCAAGGACCAGTCCGAGAAGCCGGGTGACATAGGGAAGGTCTACGACGGCAGCACGGCCACGTACTGGCAGACGGACTTCTACCTGAGCCCGGCGTTCGGCAATCTGAAGTCGGGCGTGGGCGTCATCCTCGACCTCGGCAAGGTCCAGGAGGTCGGAAAGGTGACCGTCAGCTTCGTGGGCGACACCTCGGTCGAACTCCGCAGCGCGAGTGCGGACGCCGGATCCGAACCGACGTCGTTCAACCAATACTCCAAGGTCGCCGAGGGGTCGGGATCGACCGTGCAACTCAAGCCCGGCAAGTCCCTCAAGTCCCGCTACCTGCTGGTGTGGCTGACCAAGCTGCCCCTGCAGGCGGACGACGGGAATTGGCGCGGCAGAGTGGCCGATATCAAGGTGACCAGCTAGGTTCCCCCCAGGGAGGGGCCCATGGCTGAAGGTGTCGGGTACGGCGGCGTGCGGGACGAGGAGTTGCTCGCTCGTCATGTCGAGGGCGATCACGATGCCTTCGGGGAGATCGTGCGGCGGCATCGGGATCGGCTCTGGGCCGTTGCCCTGAGGACGCTGGGAGACCGCGAGGAGGCCGCTGACGCGGTCCAGGACGCCCTCGTGTCCGCCTACCGGGCCGCTCACACCTTCCGGGGGCAGTCGGCCGTCACGACGTGGCTGCACCGGATCACGGTGAACGCCTGCCTGGACCGGGCCCGTAAGGCCGCCACCCGGAAGACCGCTCCCGTCGACGACACCGAGCGGCTGGAACAGTTGCTGGAGCCGCACGAGTCGGCCTCGGCGCCGGCGGAGCGGAACGACGTCCAGCGGCAGCTGGTGGAAGCGCTCGGCACCCTGCCCTATGAGCAGCGGGCCGCCCTGGTGCTCGTGGACATGCAGGGCTACCCCGTGGCGGAGGCTGCCCGGATCCTCGATGTGCCGACGGGCACCGTGAAGAGCCGCTGCGCCCGAGGCAGGGCCAAGCTGCTCCCCCTGCTCACCCACCTACGGCCCGAGGGCACCGGGGGCGCAAAAGAATCCGGCCCGGGGCGGAACCGTGCGACGGGGGCATCCGTCCCACCGGCAGCAGGGGATCCGAACGGAGGCCCCGGGGATAAGGGCACGAGCGATTCAGCCGTAGTGAAGGGCGGAGGTGGGCGAGCGTGAATTCCTCGACAGACACGGCCGGGCACCCGGACGTCGCGGAGATCTCCGACCTCACCGAAGGTCTTCTTCCACCGGACCGCAGCTCGGACATACGACGGCACCTGGATTCGTGCGAGCTCTGTGCGGACGTCCACGCGTCGTTGGAAGAGATCAGGGGGCTCCTGGGCTCCGCGGCCGGGGCCGAGCGCATGCCGGACGATGTCGCCGGGCGCATCGATGCCGCCCTCGCTGCCGAGGCACTGCTCAGCGCCACCACCCCGGATACGGGCGACGCCGAGCTCTTCGGTGCCGCCCCGGAGGCTCACACGGAGGACGAGGGACATGTTTCACGTGAAACAACGGCCCCGTCGGGTCGCCCGGCAGGGCACCCCCAGGCGGCGACCGGTCCGGGCCGCAAGGGCCGTGAGCGCGGACGGCGGCGCCGGCGCGTAGCCCTGGGTGCCGTCCTCACCGCGGCAGTGCTGGGGGCCGGCTCACTGGTCCTGCAGTCCTTCCAGGACCACTCCTCCGACAACACGGCCCACGGGCACCCAACCGCTTCCGCCGAGCCGTTCTCCGGCAACAGCGTCCAGAGCCAGGTCGCCGATCTCCTCGCCGGGAAGAAGACGCGGCAGGGGACCGGCACCCAGAGCCCGGACGGCAGCCTCGGCACCAAGCAGAACACGCCGGGGTCGACCGAGAGCGCCAACACCCTGATCCAGAGCAACGCCCCCGTCCCCGACTGCGTACGGCAGGCGCTCCGGCGGAGCGACACCGTTCTGGGCGCCAAGACGGGAACGTACGACGGGAAGGCCGCGTACCTGGTCGTGGTCCGTGACGCCGAGGACAGCGCGCGTGTCATGGCCTATGTCGTCGACGCGGCCTGCGCCGGTCAACAGCCCGCCTCCGTCGGCAAGGTTCTCCTCAAGCAGTCCTTCCCCGGGTCGTGAACTGGCGGAGCGTTTCGTCAGTCTCTGGGAGGTGCGTGTGCCCGGACACACCGGGAATGCGGGCCCCGTAGGATCCGTTGGGTGGTGTGAGAGTCCCGAAAGGGGCTCCCACCGGTCGACTGACGCAGACCAGAGACGAGGAATCAAGCCGTGAGCGACGTCCGTAACGTGATCATCATCGGCTCCGGGCCCGCCGGCTACACGGCGGCGCTCTACACCGCGCGCGCGTCGCTGAAGCCCCTGGTGTTCGAGGGTGCCGTCACCGCCGGTGGCGCGCTGATGAACACCACCGAGGTCGAGAACTTCCCGGGCTTCCGCGAGGGGATCATGGGCCCCGACCTCATGGACAACATGCGCGCCCAGGCCGAGCGGTTCGGCGCCGAGCTGATTCCGGACGACATCGTCTCCGTCGACCTGACGGGCGAGATCAAGACCGTGACCGACACCGCTGGGACGGTCCACCGGGCGAAGGCCGTCATCGTCACCACCGGCTCGCAGCACCGCAAGCTCGGCCTCCCCAACGAGGACGCCCTCTCCGGTCGCGGTGTCTCCTGGTGTGCCACCTGCGACGGCTTCTTCTTCAAGGACCAGGACATCGCCGTGATCGGCGGTGGCGACACCGCGATGGAGGAGGCCACCTTCCTCTCGCGGTTCGCCAAGTCCGTGACGATCGTCCACCGCCGGGACACGCTGCGCGCCTCCAAGGCGATGCAGGAGCGCGCCTTCGCCGACCCGAAGATCAAGTTTGTGTGGGACAGCGAGATCGCCGAGGTCCAGGGCGACCAGAAGCTCTCCGGCCTGAAGCTGCGCAACGTCAAGACCGGCGAGCTGTCCGACCTGCCGGTGACCGGCCTGTTCATCGCGATCGGCCACGACCCGCGCACGGAGCTCTTCAAGGGGCAGCTGGACCTGGATGAGGAGGGCTACCTGAAGGTCGCCTCCCCCTCCACCCGCACCAACCTGGCCGGCGTCTTCGGCGCCGGTGACGTGGTCGACCACACGTACCGCCAGGCGATCACCGCGGCCGGCACCGGCTGCTCCGCCGCTCTGGACGCCGAGCGCTTCCTCGCCGCCCTCGCGGACGAGGACAAGGCGGAGCCCGAGAAGACCGCCGCAGTCTGACCTTCCTCTTCCCCCGCTTCACCGCACGAACAAGCTAAGGAGCCCGCCGTGGCCGGCACTCTGAAGAACGTGACCGACGATTCCTTCGAGCAGGACGTCCTCAAGAACGAGAAGCCCGTCCTGGTGGACTTCTGGGCTGCCTGGTGCGGTCCGTGCCGCCAGATCGCCCCGTCCCTCGAGGCGATCGCGGCCGAGTACGGCGACAAGATCGAGATCGTCAAGCTCAACATCGACGAGAACCCGGGTACGGCCGCCAAGTACGGCGTCATGTCCATCCCGACTCTGAACGTCTACCAGGGTGGCGAGGTCGCCAAGACCATCGTCGGCGCCAAGCCCAAGGCCGCGATCGTCCGCGACCTGGAAGAGTTCATCACCAAGTAGGTCGATGACGGGAGCGCTGCCGTCGCCGGCCGGCGGCAGATGTTTCACGTGAAACACGAATGGGCCAACCCCTGAAGGGTTGGCCCATTCGCATGGAAGCCCTGCGCAGCCGTCAGCCGCTCCAGCCGCCCGGCTACAGCGGCCGCAGCGCCGGCTCCTTCTGCACCGCGCCCAGGAGCCGGTCGAGGGCCATCTCCACGTCTTCCTTCCAGGAGAGGGTCGACCGCAGCTCCAGCCTCAGCCGAGGATGCGTCGGATGCTGGCGGACGGTCTTGAAGCCCACGGCCAGAAGATGGTCGGCCGGCAGCATGCAGGCCGGCTCCTTCCAGCGCGAGTCCCCGAAAGCCTCGATGGCCTTGAAGCCCCGGCGCAGCAGATCTTTGGCGACCGTCTGCACGAGCACACGGCCGAGCCCCTGGCCCTGATAGCCGGGCATGATGAAGGCCGTCATCAGTTGGACGGCGTCCGGCGAGACCGGGCTCGTGGGGAAGGCCGACGAGCGCGGGACATAGGCCGGCGGAGCGTAGAGCACGAAGCCCACCGGGACGTCATCGACGTAGGCCACGCGACCGCATGAGCCCCACTCCAGCAGGACCGCGGAGATCCAGGCTTCCTTCTCGGATGCGGAGGTTCCCGCCTTCAGCGCCGCCTCGCCGCTGACAGGGTCCAGCTCCCAGAAGACGCACGAGCGACAGCGCTGGGGAAGGTCCTGAAGGTTGTCCAGCGTGAGCGGCACGAGCCGACGCCCCATGAAGGCTGTTCCTCACTTTCCTCACCCGCCGCATCGAGAGCGGCTGTCAGAGCGCTCCGTTCCCTGAGCAGGCTGCCGACGAACCCGCCGACCGCTCCCAGGCTCAGACCCGCGCTCACCAGTCCGGTGCGGTACATCGATCGCATGGCCCCCGACTCCCCACTCCGAGGTGCAGTTGCTGTCCGGTGGATGCGCCATACCCGTTCGCATCGTATCCACGATGCGATTCGCTCGATACCGCCTCAAAGCAAAGAGCGGGCCGTGTTCCGGTACACACCGGACACGGCCCGCTCCCTTGTGCGCTGTCAGGCGGATCGCCCGAGGAATCAGTCCTCTGTCTCCTCGGGCGCGTCCTCCCGGAGGCTCTTCTGGAGGGCCAGCCGCTCGCCGGGGGCGAGCGTGCTGAGGATCCGCTCAAGGTCGTCCGGGGAGGCGAACTCCACGGTGATCTTGCCCTTCTTCTGGCCCAGCTCGACCTTCACCCGCGTCTCGAACCGGTCGGAGAGGCGGGTGGCCAGCTCGTTCAGCGCCGGGGAAGGGACGGAGCCGGCCCGGGGGCCCTTGGCACGCGTGGCTCGCTGGGGCCGCGAGCCCATCAGCGTCACGATCTCTTCCACGGACCGCACGGACAGCCCCTCGGCCACGATGCGGTTCGCCAGGCGGTCCTGCTCCTCCGAGTCCTCGACGGACAGCAGTGCCCGGGCGTGGCCGGCCGAGAGGACGCCCGCGGCCACCCTCCGCTGGACGGTCGGAGAGAGCTTGAGCAGACGCAGGGTGTTGGAGACCTGAGGACGGGACCGTCCGATCCGGTCGGCCAGCTGGTCGTGCGTGCAGTTGAAGTCCTTCAGCAGCTGATCGTAGGCAGCCGCCTCTTCGATCGGGTTCAGCTGCGCGCGGTGCAGGTTCTCCAGCAGCGCGTCCAGGAGGAGCTTCTCGTCGTCCGTGGCCCGGACGATGGCCGGGATGGCCTCCAGGCCGGCCTCACGGCAGGCCCTCCAGCGCCGCTCGCCCATGATCAGCTCATAGCGGGCGGGACCGAGCTGCCGTACGACGACGGGCTGCAGGAGACCGACCTCCTGGATGGAGGTCACCAGCTCGTGCAGAGCGTCCTCGTCGAAGACCTCACGCGGCTGACGCGGGTTCGGCGTGATGGCGTCGAGCGGGATCTCCGCGAAGTGCGCACCGACCGGCGGCTCGGGTGTCTCCGCCACCGGGCTCGCCGGGAACTCCTCGGCCTCCTGGACGACCGGCGGCAGCGTGGCCACCTTCGCCGCGGCCACACCGCGGTCGGTCGTCAGTACCGGCACGGATGCGGGAGAAGAGGATGCTCCACCCCCCATGGCGGCCGGGGGCGGCGTCTTCTCAGTCGGGGCAGCGGGGATCAGTGCGCCGAGTCCACGGCCCAGCCCCCTCCGTCGATCGCTCACTGGATCCCCTCCACCATGCTCGGGTCGTTCTGAGCGCCGATGTGGGCCTGGCCAGCGTCATAGCTGACACCGACGCCCTTCAGCGCAATTTCTCGGGCCGCCTCAAGATAGGACAGCGCACCACTCGATCCAGGATCGTAGGTCAGCACCGTCTGCCCGTAGCTCGGCGCCTCGGAGATCCGGACCGAGCGGGGGATGCTCGTCCGCAACACCTCGTCACCGAAGTGGGTACGCACCTCGTCCGCGACCTGTGAGGCGAGTCGCGTCCGGCCGTCGTACATGGTGAGCAGGATGGTCGACACATGCAAGGTGGGGTTGAGGTGACCTCGCACCAGGTCGACATTGCGCAGCAGCTGGCCGAGACCCTCCAGCGCGTAGTACTCGCACTGGATCGGGATGAGGACTTCCTGCCCGGCGACCAACGCGTTGACCGTCAGCAGACCCAGCGAGGGCGGGCAGTCGATCAGGATGTAGTCCAACGGCTGCTCGTACGCCTGGATCGCGCGCTCCAGCCGGCTTTCCCGGGCCACCAGCGACACCAACTCGATCTCCGCACCCGCGAGATCGATGGTGGCGGGGGCGCAGAAGAGGCCTTCCACGTCCGGGACCGGCTGGACGACCTCGGCGAGCGGCCTGCTGTCCACCAAGACGTCGTAGATCGAGGGAACTTCGGCGTGGTGGTCGATCCCGAGGGCCGTGGAGGCGTTGCCCTGCGGATCGAGGTCGATCACCAGGACACGGCCGCCATGCAGAGCCAGCGAAGCGGCAAGGTTGACGGTCGTCGTCGTCTTGCCCACGCCGCCCTTCTGGTTGGCGACCACGATGACTCGGGTCTGCTCCGGTCGCGGCAGGCCTTCGCCCGCGCGGCCAAGAGCCTCTACCGCCAGTTGGGCAGCACGACCGATGGGAGTGTCGTCCATCGGGGGCGGTGTTTCACGTGAAACATCCGCTCCCATCGACTCGGTACGGGGACCGGGGACCGGATCGGTCATCGGTCCCGCGATGTTGGCGTCGGACCGCAAGGATTCACTCTCCTCGACTTCAGGCTCGCAATGAACAGAGCCTCCCATGTCTTCGGGGTCGTGAACCAGTGAGGCCTGGTCTTCTGTGGAGAAATCCACCTCTGTGGACAGCTCCGCCCCCCGTGAGGGGGAAGGATCGCCTGCGGCGGGGGTGTCTTCTCCCAAAGAACCGAGAGGCTTGCGGTCACGCGGTTCGGCCGCAGCCCGACCGCGGCTGATGATGCCGTGCAACAGTGAGCGACGTTTCACGTGAAACACGATGCACAGCCCCCGCGACCGGACCCTCGCGACACTCCGTCCTGCGTAGGTTCGGCAGCTTGTGTGGAGTACGTCTCGTTCCCAGGACGCATCAACACGGCTCATTAGTACGCCCGGTACGTGAGGGTCGCCACGTACCGGACACAAACGGCCTTGCTCAGCGGCGCCTGCGCGCCCGGCCCGTCCTGGCCGCCTTCGCCCGCTTCGCCGCGAACCGCACACCACCGGGGCTCTCCCCGACCTCGACGCGCACGACGGTGGACAGCGGGTCCACCACTCCCTCGCCCACGTGCAGGATGGAGGTCTCCACCGCGCCGAGCTTGCTGAGCGCCGTGGCCGCGGCCTTCAGCTCCTCCTCGGCGGTGTCGCCCTTCAGCGCGAGCATCTCGCCGTACGGGCGCAGCAGCGGGATGCCCCAGGTGGCCAGGCGATCCAGCGGGGCGACGGCCCGAGCGGTCACCACATGGACCGGCGGCAGCTTTCCGAGGACCTCCTCGGCACGGCCGCGGACCACCGTGACATGGTCCAGGCCCAGCAGTTCGACGACCTCGGTGAGGAAGTTGGTGCGCCGCAGCAGGGGCTCCAGCAGGGTGATGTTCAGGTCGTCCCGGACCAGGGCCAGCGGGATGCCCGGCAGCCCGGCGCCGGATCCGACGTCGCAGACCGTCACTCCCTCCGGAACCGCCTCGGAGAGCACCGCGCAGTTGAGCAGGTGTCGCTCCCAGAGGCGGGGCACCTCCCGCGGACCGATCAGGCCACGCTGCACGCCCGCCTCGGCGAGCAGTTCCGCGTAGCGGACCGCGTCGGCGAAGCGCTCACCGAACACTTCCCGCGCCTCTTCGGGCACGGGGGGAAGCTCCGCTGCCTCCGTCACGGGGACCGTCCTTCCGTACAGCGCCGGTGCTTCACGCACCGGCCACCAGAACTACCAGGCTGACAAAGTTCGGCCCCGTCTGCTCAACAGACGGGGCCGGTGGAACGTGGGGTGCCGATCAGGCGGGAAGCACGACGACGAAGCGCTGCGGCTCCTCGCCCTCCGACTCGCTGCGCAGACCCGCCGCCTTGACCGCGTCGTGCACGACCTTGCGCTCGAACGGGGTCATCGGCTCGAGCTTCACCGGCTCGCCGGTGTTCTTCACATCGGCGGCGGCCTTGGCGCCGAGCTCGGAGAGCTCGGTGCGCTTCTTGGCCCGGTAGCCCGCGACGTCCAGCATGAGCCGGCTGCGGTCGCCGGTCTCCCGGTGCACGGCCAGGCGTGTCAGCTCCTGCAGGGCCTCCAGCACCTCACCGTCCCGGCCGACCAGCTTCTGCAGGTCGCGGCTGCCACTGTCGCTGATGATCGACACGGAGGCGCGATCGGCCTCGACGTCCATGTCGATGTCGCCGTCGAGGTCGGCGATGTCCAGCAGACCCTCCAGGTAGTCCGCCGCGATCTCACCCTCCTGCTCCAGGCGGGAGAGGGTGTCTGCACCCTCGGCAGCGGCGGAGGTGGTGCCTTCCGTCACGGGATGGGCTCCTTCTTACTTCTTGGACGGGGACTTGGGCCGCTGCGGGCCACCCTTGCGCTGGCCGGACTGGGCCTTGCTGCGGGTGCCGGAGCCGGGCTTCTGCGACTGCTGGGCAGCGGCGGGCTTGGCGTCCTGTGGCGCGTCGGACTTCTCCAGCGAGAGGGCGTCGTCGGCCTGCTTGGCCGTACCGGCCTGGCGCTGGGACTTGGACTGGCGCTTGGGCTGCTGGCGCCGTGCGGCGGTGGCCGTCGTGGTGGCCGTACCGTCCTCGGTCTCCATCGCGGCCTGGGCCGAGCTCTTCTCCACGCTGCCGTCGGGCTGGGCGGCGAGCCCGGCCTTGGTCAGCGAGTTGATGAACTTGCGCTCGGCCTCGTTGCGGTCGCGGCCCTTGGCGACGATCGCCTTGACGATGGTCTTCTCGCTGCGGCGGCTGACCTTGCCGTGGTGCGTGACGTGCTTGGTCAGACGCTCCAGGTAGGCGGCCTGAGCCTTGGAACCCGGGGTGGGGTTGTTGTGGATGACGTACATCTGCTGGCCCATGGTCCACACGTTGGTGGTCAGCCAGTAGACGAGGACACCGACCGGGAAGTTGATACCGAAGACGGCGAACATGATGGGGAAGACGTACATCAGCATCTTCTGCTGCTGCATGAACGGCGTCTTCACCGTCGTGTCGACGTTCTTCGTCATCAGCTGGCGCTGCGTGTAGAACTGCGACGCCGACATCAGGACGATCATGATCACGGTCACGACGCGCACGTCGGTGACCGAGGCGCCGAGGGCGTGGATCGTATCGGCGCTGTCCTTGAACTTCGCCGCGAGCGGGGCGCCGAAGATGTGCGCCTTACGGGCACTCTCCAGCAGCGACTCGTTGATGACGCCGATGGTCTGGCCCGACGCGATGCCGTTGAGCACGTGGTACAGGGCGAAGAAGAACGGCGACTGCGCCAGGATGGGAAGGCACGAGGAGAGCGGGTTGGTACCCGACTCCTTGTACAGCTTCATCATCTCTTCGGACTGACGCTGCTTGTCGTTCTTGTAGCGCTCCTGGATCTTCTTCATCTCGGGCTGGAGCGTCTGCATGGCCCGGGTCGCCTTGATCTGCTTCACGAAGAGCGGGATCAGGCAGATGCGGATCAGGATCACCAGGGACACGATCGACAGGCCCCAGGCCCACCCGGTGTCGGGGCCGAAGATGGCGCCGTACACCGCGTGGAACTGGACGATGACCCATGAGACAGGTGTCGTGATGAAGCTGAACAGGCTGGCAATCGTGTCCACTAATCATGCTCCTTGGGCATGGGACGAGGTCTCTGCGGCCGGGCCCGGAGGAAGCTCGGGGGAGAGCTTCTCTTCGGTGGCCGGCTCGGCGGCGGAGGGCCCGCCCGTGCGTGCGCGCCAAGCGTTGCGCAGCATTTCGTGCCACCGGGGACGCTTGCGCGGGGGGACATGGTCCACACCGCCGAGCGACCACGGATTGCACCGGAGGATGCGCCAGGCGGTGAGTGCCGTTCCCTTGATCGCACCGTGCCGGTCGATGGCCGTAAAGCCGTAGTGGGAGCACGACGGGTAGTACTTGCACACCGGCCCGAGCAGTGGACTGATCGTCCACTGGTACAGCTTGATCAGGGCCAGTAGTGGGTACTTCATCGCGCGCCCCCTCCCAGTAGCCGCTCGACGGCGGCGTCCAGGTCTCGGGCCAGCTGTGCGTGGTCTGCGTCACCCGCTCCGGGCAGCGCTCGTACGACTACCAGGCTACCGGGGGCAAACAGGGCGACTCGGTCACGCATCAGATGGCGCAGTCTGCGCTTCACTTTGTTGCGCACGACCGCTCCACCCACGGCCTTGCTCACGACGAAACCCGCACGCGTCGGGGGAGCGCTCTCCCCAGGCGCGTGCGGGTCCGTGGCACCGCTACGAAGGTGGACGACGAGGGTCGGGCGACCAGCCCGGCGACCTCGTCGTACCGCGGTCGCGAAGTCCTCGCGCCGCCTCAGCCGGTTCTCGGTGGGCAGCACGACGTCATGACCTGATCGGAATCAGGCGGACAGGCGGGCGCGACCCTTGCTACGGCGGGACGCGAGAATCGCGCGGCCGGCACGGGTGCGCATACGCAGCCGGAAGCCGTGGGTCTTCGCGCGACGACGGTTGTTCGGCTGGAAGGTGCGCTTGCTCACTCGGGGGCTCCAGAAAAGAATCGGTAGTGGCGGGGTGCCGTCCTGGCTGTCACCGTGCGCCCACGAGTAGCTCGCGTCACGCCCGAGTGCACCGCTTCCCGATCACCTGGTAGCGATCTGTGCCCATCGGAGGCAGGCGGCAGCAGCCATCGACAACTCGACCTGGTTACGGTACGCGCGGCTACGCCATCCGGTCAAACCAGGGGTCACCGGGAGACACTGTCCACAGGCTGGGGACAACAACTTGAACCCTACCCGCCGCGCTGACTACCGTGGCTGAACTCCGATTCGTTCCCTTATCCCCGCCCGAGCGGTATTGCCCCCGCCCGTCCACCCGGATTCCATCCCGACCCGTCCGCGAACCACACGTTCGTGGGACCTGTGAGAGAGCGTGCCCTGTGGCTGACGTACCTGCCGATCTTGCCGCAGTGTGGCCACGAGTACTCGAGCAGCTCCTGGGCGAGGGCCGGGGGCAGGGCGTCGAGGTGAAGGACGAGCACTGGATCCGCCGCTGCCAGCCGCTGGCGCTGGTCGCGGACACCGCCCTGCTCGCCGTACCGAACGAATTCGCGAAGAACGTACTGGAGGGCCGTCTCGCACCGATCGTCAGCGAGACCCTGAGCCGCGAGTGCGGCCGCCCCATCCGTATCGCCATCACCGTGGACGACTCCGCGGGCGAGCCTCCGGCTCCGGCCGCGCCCCCCGTGCAGCAGGCGCCGAAGCCGCGCTACGAGGAGCCGGAGCTGCCGTCCGGACCGTACGAGGGCTACGGCCGCCACCGCGCCGGCGACAAGATGCCGGGCGGCGAGCCGCCGCCCCGCGGCGACCGCGACCAGCTCCCGACGGCCCGGCCCGCCTACCCTTCCGAGTACCAGCGCCCCGAGCCCGGCGCCTGGCCGCGGCCCGGTCAGGACGAGTACGGCTGGCAGCAGCCGCGACTCGGTTTCCCCGAGCGCGACCCGTACGCCTCGCCGTCCTCCCAGGACTCCTACGGCTCCGGCCACGACTCCTACGGCTCCAGGTCCGACTCCTACGGCTCGCCGTCCCAGGACTACCGCCCGAAGGGCCCGGACCGCCCCTCGTACGAGCAGCAGTCGCGCGGCGACTACGACAAACCCCGTGGTGAGTACGACGGTCCTCGCGACTACGACAACCCGCGCGCGGAGTACGAGCCTTCCCGCCCGGACTACGACTCGGGGCGACCCGAGTACGAGCCGCCCCGGGCCGAGTACGACCAGCGCGACCCCGTCCGCCGGGAGCTGCCCGACCAGCAGTCGGGCGGCGGCCCCGCGCACCGCGGGGGCCACGGCCGGACGGACGGGAGCGCGACCGGTGCTCCCGGCCCACTGGGGGCGCAGCCCGCGCCGGCGAGCGGCCCGGGTGAGCCGACCGCGCGGCTGAACCCGAAGTACCTGTTCGACACGTTCGTCATCGGCGCGTCCAACCGGTTCGCGCACGCGGCGGCGGTCGCGGTGGCCGAGGCGCCCGCGAAGGCCTACAACCCCCTGTTCATCTACGGGGAGTCGGGGCTCGGCAAGACGCACCTGCTGCACGCCATCGGGCACTACGCGCGCAGCCTCTACCCGGGCACGCGGGTGCGCTACGTCAGCTCGGAGGAGTTCACCAACGAGTTCATCAACTCCATCCGCGACGGCAAGGGCGACAGCTTCCGCAAGCGCTACCGCGAGATGGACATCCTGCTCGTCGACGACATCCAGTTCCTCGCGGACAAGGAGTCGACGCAGGAGGAGTTCTTCCACACCTTCAACACGCTCCACAACGCCAACAAGCAGATCGTGCTGTCCTCCGACCGGCCGCCCAAGCAGCTGGTCACGCTGGAGGACCGGCTGCGAAACCGTTTCGAGTGGGGCCTGATCACCGATGTGCAGCCGCCCGAACTGGAGACGCGCATCGCGATCCTCCGGAAGAAGGCGGTGCAGGAGCAGCTCAACGCCCCGCCGGAGGTGCTGGAGTTCATCGCCTCCCGGATCTCGCGAAACATCCGCGAGCTGGAGGGCGCGCTGATCCGGGTGACGGCGTTCGCGTCGCTCAACCGGCAGCCGGTGGACCTGGGCCTGACCGAGATCGTGCTCAAGGACCTCATCCCCGGCGGTGAGGACAGCGCGCCGGAGATCACGGCCCCGGCCATCATGGCGGCCACCGCCGACTACTTCGGGCTGACGGTGGAGGACCTGTGCGGCACCTCGCGCGGGCGCGCGCTGGTCACCGCCCGGCAGATCGCCATGTACCTGTGCCGTGAGCTGACCGATCTGTCGCTGCCGAAGATCGGCGCGCAGTTCGGCGGCCGCGACCACACGACCGTCATGCACGCCGATCGCAAGATCCGCGCGCTGATGGCCGAGCGGCGCTCCATCTACAACCAGGTCACCGAGCTGACGAACCGCATCAAGAACGGCTGACGGCCGCACGGGCGGCAGCCCGCACCGGCCGGGCGACGACACCTACGCCGACGACATTGACGAACAGCGAGGGCGCTCCGCGGACACACGTCCCGGGGCGCCCTTCCGCGTGAGCGGGCCGCACCGGGGGCCGTCTCCGGTCGCCGCGGCCCGGTGGGAGCCGGCGGCCCCGCGCCTGCCCGCCCCCTGTGCCGCCCAGGCGCAGAGTCTTACAGCCGCACAGGGCCGCACACGCAGCACAGCCGGCCCATGCGAAGCCGCCGACCTCCCGCGCCCAGCGGCGCCCCCCGGTGTCCTCCTGTGTCCACACGGCGCCGAGCCGCCCGCCCGGAGCCGCGGCGACGACCACGCACCGTCACGATCCGACCGCCCTCGACCGGTGCCAGGCGGCCGAGGAAGGGCATCTCGTGGGCCGCGGGGCGTCCCCGGACCGCAACCCGGTGTTCGATTAACTGCCTGGTTACGGCCACCCTCCACAGATTGGGCGACTTTCTTCCGTCCACATACTGGGGACTGCGGAGTTGTCCCGAACTGCGTCCACAGGGAGCCTGTCCACCGGGCGTCCGCCCAGCTCAGGTGCCTGTGGAATCGTGGACGAACGATCTCCACAACCTGTGGACGAAGCGGGGATCCACAGGCTGTGCATGAAGTTGTCCACGGGCAACCCACAGGCTGGGGGCGGTTGTCCCCAGCGAAGGGCGGCTTCTCCACATGGCTGTCCACTGTTCGGCAACCCGCCGCCCCCTCTCACCACGTCGAGTGAAAGGCGTCACACGAAGGTGCCGGGTTGGGGTGTGGGAAACGTGGGTAAACCTGGGGACGCAGCTGGGGAGAACTGCCCTCGATCTGTGGGCGGTGTGTGCAGAACTTCCTGTTCTCCACAGAGACCCCGGGTTGTCCACCGGCTCCGCCCACAGGGGCAGTGGACAAAATTTGGGCCCTGAGCTGGGAAAACGGGGTTATCCACGGTATCCACAGGCCCTACTACTACTCCCGACTAGAGATAGCTGGGAAACCGTTTCGAAGCGGGGCCTGTGCACAACTCGCCGTCTCGAGCCCGGCTGCCCCTCGGAGCGACTTGACCCCGACAGGCACCTACTGTCAGTGCGGTGCGTCAGACTGGTCCCCGGTGTCCTTCCCTCCGCAGTGGGCGGTGACACCGAGTCGGAGGACTCAGTAGCAACAGCAGGAGGCGGCTTACGGTGAAGATCCGGGTGGAACGCGACGTACTCGCGGAGGCAGTGGCGTGGGCAGCACGCAGCCTCCCGGCCCGTCCGCCGGCGCCTGTCCTCGCCGGCCTGCTGCTGAAGGCCGAGGACGGCCAGCTGAGCCTGTCGAGCTTCGACTACGAGGTCTCCGCGAAGGTGAGCGTCGAGGCCGAGGTCGAGGAGGACGGCACGGTCCTGGTCTCCGGCCGCCTGCTCGCCGACATCTCCCGCGCCCTCCCCAACCGCCCGGTGGAGATCTCCACAGACGGTGTACGGGCGACCGTGGTCTGCGGCTCCTCGCGCTTCACCCTCCACACCCTGCCTGTGGAGGAGTACCCGGCGCTGCCGCAGATGCCGAACGCGACGGGCACCGTCCCGGGCGAGGTCTTCGCCGCCGCCGTGTCCCAGGTGGCCATCGCGGCCGGCCGTGACGACACGCTCCCGGTGCTGACCGGTGTGCGCATCGAGATCGAGGGCGACACGGTCACCCTGGCCTCCACCGACCGCTACCGCTTCGCGGTCCGCGAGTTCCTGTGGAAGCCGGAGAACCCGGACGTCTCCGCGGTCGCTCTGGTGCCCGCCAAGACGCTGCAGGACACCGCCAAGGCCCTGACCAGCGGCGACAGCGTCATCCTGGCGCTGTCCGGGTCCGGCGCGGGCGAGGGCCTGATCGGTTTCGAGGGCGCGGGCCGCCGTACGACGACGCGGCTGCTCGAAGGCGACCTGCCGAAGTACCGCACGCTGTTCCCGACCGAGTTCAACTCCGTCGCCGTGATCGAGACCGCCCCCTTCGTGGAGGCCGTCAAGCGTGTGGCCCTGGTCGCCGAGCGCAACACCCCGGTGCGGCTGAGCTTCGAGCAGGGCGTGCTGATCCTGGAGGCCGGCTCCAGCGACGACGCACAGGCTGTGGAAAGGGTGGACGCCCAGCTGGAGGGCGACGACATCTCGATCGCCTTCAACCCGACGTTCCTGCTGGACGGTCTGAGCGCGATCGACTCCCCGGTGGCCCAGCTGTCGTTCACGACGTCTACCAAGCCCGCGCTGCTCAGCGGGAAGCCGGCGCTCGACGCCGAGGCGGACGACGCGTACAAGTACCTGATCATGCCGGTGCGGCTCAGCGGCTGATCGTCCGTCCACAGCTGTGCACAGCGCCGGGCTCCCCCTGTGGGTGACCGGCGCTGCGGCCGGGCCGAGGCGGGTTGTTCACCGACTGTGGAAAAGCCCCAGGTCAGGTGGTCCTCGCATGAGCGCGTACGCCCACAACTGTGCGTGACCGTCCGGGTTTAGGCTCGGCTCGGCACGCAGGTGCCTGTACGCCACACAGCGACCTAAGGAACACAACTGATGGAGCTCGGTCTCGTCGGCCTCGGCAAGATGGGCGGCAACATGCGCGAGCGGATCCGCCGCGCGGGCCACACCGTCGTCGGATACGACCGCAACGCGGATCTCGCCGATGTCCACAGCCTGGAAGAGCTTGTGGGCAAGCTCAGCGGCCCGCGCGTGGTCTGGGTGATGGTCCCGGCCGGCGAGCCGACCCAGGCGACGGTCGACCGGCTGGCCGAGCTGCTGGAGCCCGGCGACGTGGTCGTGGACGGCGGCAACTCCCGCTGGACGGACGACGAGAGGCACGCCGAGCAGCTGGCCGCCAAGGGCATAGGTTTCGTCGACTGCGGCGTCTCCGGCGGCGTCTGGGGCCTGGAGAACGGGTACGCGCTGATGTACGGCGGCGACGCCGAGCACGTCGCCAAGGTGCAGCCGGTCTTCGACGCGCTCAAGCCGGAGGGCGACTTCGGCGCGGTGCACGCCGGCAAGGTCGGCGCGGGCCACTTCGCGAAGATGGTCCACAACGGCATCGAGTACGCGATGATGCAGGCCTACGCCGAGGGCTGGGAGCTGCTGGAGAAGGTCGACTCCGTGGAGAACGTCCGCGAGGTCTTCCGCTCCTGGCAGGAGGGCACGGTGATCCGCTCCTGGCTGCTCGACCTCGCGGTGAACGCGCTCGACGAGGACGAGCACCTGAACGGCCTGCGCGGTTATGCACAGGACTCGGGTGAGGGACGCTGGACTGTGGAAGCCGCGATCGACAACGCGGTTCCGCTGCCGGCGATCACCGCGTCGCTGTTCGCGCGGTTCGCCTCGCGTCAGGAGGACTCGCCGCAGATGAAGATGATCGCCGCGCTGCGCAACCAGTTCGGCGGCCACGCCGTAGAGAAGAAGTAGTCCACAGGGATACCCGGAGATCCACAGGGCCGCCCGCGCGAGCCCGGTGATCCACAGTCCGACAGCGCACCGAGGAAGGCCGGCGGAACGACCATGCACGTCACGCATCTTTCGCTGGCCGACTTCCGCTCGTACGTCCGGGCCGAGGTCCCGCTCGACCCGGGCGTCACCGCGTTCGTCGGCCCCAACGGACAGGGCAAGACCAACCTGGTCGAGGCCGTCGGCTATCTGGCGACCCTGGGCAGCCACCGGGTCGCCTCCGACGCGCCGCTGGTGCGCATGGGCGCCGAGCGGGCGGTCGTCCGGGCGCAGGTCCGGCAGGGCGAGCGGCAACAGCTGGTCGAGCTGGAACTGAACCCCGGCCGCGCCAACCGCGCCCGCATCAACCGGTCTTCGCAGGTCAGGCCGAGGGACGTGCTGGGCATCGTCCGGACCGTGCTGTTCGCCCCCGAGGACCTCGCGCTGGTCAAGGGGGACCCCGGGGAGCGGCGGCGGTTCCTCGACGAGCTGATCACCGCGCGCTCCCCCCGGATGGCGGGCGTGCGCTCCGACTATGAGCGGGTGCTCAAGCAGCGCAACACGCTCCTGAAGTCCGCGGCCCTGGCCCGCAGGCACGGCGGCCGCTCCATGGACCTGTCCACCCTCGACGTGTGGGACCAGCACCTCGCGCGCGCGGGTGCCGAGCTGCTCGCCCAGCGGTTGGACCTGATCGCCGCGCTGCAGCCGCTGGCCGACAAGGCGTACGAGCAGCTGGCGCCCGGCGGCGGGCCGGTCGCGCTGGAGTACAAGCCGTCCGCGCCCGGCGACGCGCACACGCGCGAGGACCTGTACGCGCAGCTGACGGAGGCCCTCGCGGAGGCACGGAAGCAGGAGATCGAGCGGGGCGTCACCCTCGTCGGCCCGCATCGCGACGATCTGCTCCTCAAGCTCGGGCAGCTGCCCGCCAAGGGGTACGCCTCGCACGGCGAGTCCTGGTCCTACGCCCTGGCGCTGCGCCTCGCCTCGTACGACCTGTTGCGTGCCGAGGGCAACGAGCCGGTGCTGATCCTCGACGACGTCTTCGCCGAGCTGGACGCCCGCCGACGCGAGCGGCTGGCCGAACTGGTCGCGCCCGGCGAGCAGGTGCTGGTCACCGCCGCGGTGGACGACGACGTGCCGCACGTGCTGGCCGGGGCGCGGTACGCGGTGGCCGACGGGGCGGTGGAACGCGTATGAGCACCGGCGAACCCGGGCCCGCCGCGGGCGAGGACCGCTCCGGCGGGAAGCAGCCGGGCGGCACCGAGCCCTCCGGTGTCGACCTCGCGCGCGTGGCGTTGCGCGCCGCGAAGGAGCAGGCACGCGCGCGTGGGGACGCGGCGCGGCAGAAGAAGCAGGCGCGGCGCGGCGGCGGCCTGCGCTCCGGGGCGCGTGCCGACGGCCGCGACCCGATGGCGCTGGGCGCGGCGATCAACCGGCTGCTGACCGAGCGCGGCTGGGAGACGCCGGCGGCGGTCGGCGGGGTGATGGGCCGCTGGCCGCAGATCGTCGGCGCCGACCTGGCGAACCACTGCGTGCCGCAGCGCTACGACGAGGACGAGCGCGTGCTGACGGTGCAGTGCGACTCGACGGCCTGGGCGACCCAGCTGCGGGTGCTCGCGCCCACGCTGGTGGCCCGGCTCAACGAGGACCTCGGGCACGGCACGGTACGGATGATCAAGGTGCTCAATCCGGGCGGCCCGGCCCGCCGGTACGGCCCCCTGCGGGCGCCGGGGAGCACCGGGCCGGGCGATACGTACGGGTGACGTACCTCACGTCCAGCGGTCCCGCGGGTGTGCCGTCGTACCTGCGTACACGGGTGTGGATCACCACCCGTTCGCGCCGTGACGGCCATCTGACCCGCCAGTAGCCAAGGGTTGACGGCTCGAAGCGCTGAAAGCCGCTGTGAGCCCCTTGGAGCCCCCATCCACATATCGGGACCCGGTGGAGACCGGTTGAGGGCGGCACATGGGGACTCAGGTACCGGCAAACCCCCATCGATGTCAGCGCTACCGGTAGACTGGAAGACAATCCCGCCCCAACGTGGGGACCGCCCGGGAAAAGCTGAGCAACGCTGATCAAGGCTTACCAACGCAACATGCCGCAGCCGCTCCGGCAACCTGCCGACGAGCCCGGCTCGTGCTGTGCCAGAAAGGGCGCTTCGTGGCCGATTCCGGCAACCCCAACGAGAACATCCCGTCCACCGACGCCGGCGTGAACGGCGAGGTCCCGGCCTCCGCCTCCTACGACGCCAGCGCCATCACCGTGCTCGAAGGGCTGGACGCGGTCCGCAAGCGGCCCGGCATGTACATCGGCTCCACGGGCGAGCGCGGCCTGCACCACCTGGTGTACGAGGTCGTCGACAACTCGGTCGACGAGGCGCTGGCCGGTTACGCGGACACCATCGACGTGACGATCCTCGCCGACGGCGGAGTGCGCGTCGTCGACAACGGCCGTGGCATCCCCGTGGGCATCGTGCCCTCGGAGGGCAAGCCGGCCCTCGAGGTCGTGCTCACCGTGCTGCACGCGGGCGGCAAGTTCGGCGGCGGCGGGTACGCGGTCTCCGGTGGTCTGCACGGTGTGGGCGTGTCCGTCGTGAACGCCCTGTCGTCCAAGGTCTCCGTCGAGGTCAGGACCGACGGCCACCGCTGGACCCAGGACTACAAGATGGGCGTCCCCACGGCGCCGCTGGCCAAGCACGAGGCGATCGAGCAGACGGGAACCTCGGTCACCTTCTGGGCCGACCCGGAGATCTTCGAGACCACCGAGTACTCCTTCGAGACGCTGTCGCGGCGTTTCCAGGAGATGGCGTTCCTCAACAAGGGCCTGACGATCAAGCTCACCGACGAGCGCGAGTCGGCGAAGGCCACCGCCGGGGCGGACGAGGCGGGTGCGGACGAGAAGGACGAGGTCAAGACCGTCACGTACCACTACGAGGGCGGCATCGTCGACTTCGTGAAGTACCTCAACTCCCGCAAGGGGGAGGCGGTCCACCCCACCGTCATCGACCTGGAGGCGGAGGACAAGGACAAGAGCCTGTCCCTCGAGGTCGCGATGCAGTGGAACAGCGGCTACAGCGAGGGCGTGTACTCGTTCGCCAACATCATCCACACGCACGAGGGCGGTACCCACGAAGAGGGTTTCCGCGCCGCGCTGACGTCGCTGATCAACAAGTACGCGCGCGACAAGAAGCTGCTGCGCGAGAAGGACGACAACCTCACGGGTGACGACATTCGCGAGGGTCTGACCGCGATCATCTCGGTCAAGCTGAGCGAGCCGCAGTTCGAGGGGCAGACCAAGACCAAGCTGGGCAACACGGAGGCCAAGACCTTCGTGCAGCGCGCGGTCTACGAGCACCTCAACGACTGGCTGGACCGCAACCCGGTCGAGGCGGCCGACATCATCCGCAAGGGCATCCAGGCGGCCACCGCGCGCGTGGCGGCCCGCAAGGCCCGCGACCTGACCCGCCGCAAGGGCCTGCTGGAGTCGGCGTCCCTGCCCGGCAAGCTGTCCGACTGCCAGTCGAACGACCCCACCAAGTGCGAGATCTTCATCGTCGAGGGTGACTCCGCCGGCGGCTCGGCCAAGTCCGGCCGCAACCCGCAGTACCAGGCGATCCTCCCGATCCGCGGCAAGATCCTCAACGTCGAGAAGGCCCGGATCGACAAGATCCTGCAGAACCAGGAGATCCAGGCGCTGATCTCCGCCTTCGGCACCGGCGTGCACGAGGACTTCGACATCGAAAAGCTCCGCTATCACAAGATCATCCTGATGGCGGACGCCGACGTCGACGGGCAGCACATCAGCACCCTGCTGCTGACCTTCCTGTTCCGCTTCATGCGGCCGCTGGTCGAGGCCGGGCACGTGTACCTCTCCCGCCCGCCGCTCTACAAGATCAAGTGGGGCCGGGACGACACGGAGTACGCGTACTCGGACCGCGAGCGCGACGCGCTGATCGAGATGGGGCGGCAGCGCGGCAAGCGCGTCCGCGAGGACTCGATCCAGCGCTTCAAGGGTCTCGGCGAGATGAACGCCGAGGAGCTGCGGGTGACCACCATGGACCAGGAGCACCGCGTCCTCGGCCAGGTCACGCTCGACGACGCCGCCCAGGCCGACGACCTGTTCTCGGTCCTGATGGGCGAGGACGTCGAGGCCCGACGCGCGTTCATCCAGCGCAACGCCAAGGACGTCCGCTTCCTCGACATCTGAGTCGGTCTCAGCTGACCGCACCAGGAAGGATCTTCACCAGCAATGGCCGACGAGAACACCCCTGTCACCCCCGAAGAGGGCGGCGAACTCGTGATGCGTGTCGAGCCCGTCGGGCTCGAGACGGAGATGCAGCGCTCGTACCTGGACTACGCGATGTCCGTCATCGTGTCCCGTGCGCTGCCCGACGTCCGTGACGGTCTCAAGCCCGTCCACCGCCGCGTGCTGTACGCGATGTACGACGGCGGCTACCGCCCGGAGCGCGGCTTCTACAAGTGCGCCCGCGTCGTCGGCGACGTCATGGGCAACTACCACCCGCACGGCGACTCCTCGATCTACGACGCCCTGGTGCGCCTCGCCCAGCCGTGGTCGATGCGGATGCCGCTGGTCGACTCCAACGGCAACTTCGGCTCCCCGGGCAACGACCCGGCGGCGGCCATGCGGTACACCGAGTGCAAGCTCGCGCCGCTGTCGATGGAGATGGTCCGCGACATCGACGA
Organism: Streptomyces albidicamelliae; assembly: GCF_025642175.1. Classification (NCBI taxonomy): domain Bacteria; kingdom Bacillati; phylum Actinomycetota; class Actinomycetes; order Kitasatosporales; family Streptomycetaceae; genus Streptomyces; species Streptomyces albidicamelliae. Next base: position 4,295,584 of record NZ_CP106795.1, read on the forward strand.
GGAGACCGTCGACTTCACGGACAACTACGACGGCCGCTCCCAGGAGCCGACCGTCCTGCCGGCCCGCTTCCCGAACCTGCTGATCAACGGTTCGGCCGGTATCGCGGTCGGTATGGCGACCAACATCCCGCCGCACAACCTGCGCGAGGTCGCGGCCGGTGCCCAGTGGTACCTGGAGAACCCCGAGGCCTCGCACGAGGAGCTGCTGGACGCGCTCCTGGAGCGCATCAAGGGCCCGGACTTCCCGACCGGCGCGCTCGTCGTGGGCCGCAAGGGCATCGAGGAGGCCTACCGCACGGGCCGTGGTTCGATCACGATGCGCGCGGTGGTCGAGGTCGAGGAGATCCAGGGCCGCCAGTGCCTGGTCGTCACCGAGCTGCCGTACCAGGTGAACCCCGACAACCTGGCGCAGAAGATCGCCGACCTGGTCAAGGACGGCAAGATCGGCGGCATCGCCGACGTCCGCGACGAGACGTCGTCCCGCACCGGTCAGCGCCTGGTGATCGTCCTCAAGCGGGACGCGGTCGCCAAGGTCGTCCTGAACAACCTGTACAAGCACACCGACCTGCAGACCAACTTCGGCGCCAACATGCTGGCGCTGGTCGACGGCGTGCCGCGCACCCTGTCGCTGGACGCGTTCATCCGGCACTGGGTGACGCACCAGATCGAGGTCATCGTGCGCCGGACCCGGTTCCGGCTGCGCAAGGCCGAGGAGCGCGCGCACATCCTGCGCGGTCTGCTCAAGGCCCTGGACGCCATCGACGAGGTCATCGCGCTGATCCGGCGCAGCGAGACCGTCGAGATCGCGCGCAACGGCCTGATGGGCCTGCTGGAGATCGACGAGATCCAGGCGAACGCGATCCTCGAGATGCAGCTGCGCCGGCTGGCCGCCCTGGAGCGGCAGAAGATCGTCCAGGAGCACGACGAGCTCCAGGCGAAGATCAACGAGTACAACCAGATCCTGGCCTCCCCGGTGCGCCAGCGCGGGATCGTCAGCGAGGAGCTGGCCGCGATCGTCGAGAAGTACGGCGACGACCGCAAGACCAAGCTCATCCCGTACGAGGGCGACATGTCCATCGAGGACCTGATCGCCGAGGAGGACATCGTCGTCACCGTCTCGCGCGGCGGTTACGTCAAGCGGACGAAGACGGACGACTACCGGGCGCAGAAGCGCGGCGGCAAGGGCGTGCGCGGCACGAAGCTGAAGGAAGACGACATCGTCGACCACTTCTTCGTCTCCACCACGCACCACTGGCTGCTGTTCTTCACGAACAAGGGCCGGGTGTACCGGGCGAAGGCGTACGAGCTGCCCGAGGCCGGCCGCGAGGCGCGCGGCCAGCACGTGGCCAATCTGCTCGCCTTCCAGCCCGACGAGGCGATCGCCGAGATCCTCGCGATCCGCGACTACGAGGCGGTGCCCTACCTGGTCCTGGCCACCAAGTCCGGCCTGGTCAAGAAGACGCCTCTGAAGGATTACGATTCGCCCCGTTCCGGCGGTGTGATCGCGATCAACCTCCGGGAGCGCGAGGACGGAACCGACGACGAACTGATCGGTGCCGAACTCGTCTCGGCCGACGACGATCTGCTTCTGATCAGCAGGAAGGCCCAGTCGATCAGGTTCACCGCCTCGGACGACACCCTGCGACCGATGGGCCGTGCCACCTCGGGCGTCAAGGGGATGAGTTTCCGCGAGGGCGACGAGCTTCTCTCGATGAATGTCGTTCGACCCGGTACGTTCGTGTTCACTGCTACGGACGGCGGGTACGCGAAGCGGACCGCCGTCGACGAGTACCGCGTCCAGGGTCGCGGCGGCCTCGGCATCAAGGCCGCCAAGATCGTGGAGGACCGCGGTTCGCTCGTCGGCGCGCTGGTGGTCGAGGAGCTTGACGAAATCCTCGCCATCACCCTGTCCGGCGGTGTGATTCGTACGCGAGTCAACGAGGTCAGGGAGACGGGCCGTGACACCATGGGCGTCCAACTGATCAACCTGGGCAAGCGCGATGCCGTGGTCGGTATCGCACGTAACGCCGAGGCGGGGCGCGAGGCGGAGGAGGTCGACGGCGACGTCGACGAGACCGCCGAGGATGCCGCGACCACCGGCACGGACGAGGGTGAGGCGCCCTCGGCCGAGTAGCACGAGGAGAGAGTCATCGTGAGCGGAGCCACGGGCGCCGGATCGGCCGGTACCTCCACGGGTACGGAGACGGACGGCGACGGCCGTGGCTCCGCCGCGCGCGCGGCGGACCCGCACACGACCCAGCTGCGCAAGATCGACGCGGGCGCGGCCGACTCGACCTCACCCGACACGCCTGGACCCCAGGGGGGAACTGTGACGGACACCCGCGGCCCGCAGACCCAGCCCGGCCCGGCCGAGGGCCAGCAGGCGTCCCCGCTCCCCGGGGAGCGCCGGCCCGAGCAGGCCGCCGGGCCGTACCACCCGCCCCAGGCCTACCCGGCGCAGGCCCCGGCCGGCGCCGTGCGCCGGCCGCGCACCGGCGCCAAGACGGCGCCGCGCACCCGCAAGGCCCGGCTGCGCGTCGCCAAGGCCGACCCGTGGTCGGTGATGAAGGTCAGCTTCCTGCTCTCCATCGCCCTCGGCATCTGCACGATCGTCGCCTCGGCGGTGCTGTGGATGGTCATGGACGCGATGGGCGTCTTCTCGACGGTCGGCGGCACGATCTCGGAGGCGACCGGGTCCAACGAGGCGAACGGCTTCGACCTCCAGGCGTTCCTGTCGCTCCCCCACGTCCTGATGTTCGCGACGATCATCTCGGTCATCGACGTGGTGCTGGCCACGGCGCTCGCGACGCTCGGCGCGTTCATCTACAACCTGTCCGCGGGCTTCGTGGGCGGCATCGAGCTGACCCTGGCCGAGGACGAGTGACCGCCTGCGGAATCCTGGCCTGACGGTCCCCCGACAACCGATTTTGGGACTGACGTGGTCGTGCGCTAATCTTCAGGAGTCAGCGCGCGGGACACACACCGCAGAGCGCGGCGGGGCTATAGCTCAGTTGGTTAGAGCGCATCCCTGATAAGGATGAGGCCACAGGTTCAAATCCTGTTAGCCCCACCAGCGAAGAGACCCCCGGTCCTCATGGACCGGGGGTCTTTTGCGTCCCTCACGGCGTCCCACGGCGTCCCACGGCATCCCCGGCCTCCCTCACCCGCGCGGCGATGTCCGAGTGCCGTGGTCCGCGGTCGCGGCGAGTATGGAACGGACGGACGGCCGGCGTACCCCCGGGGCCCTCCAAGGGCCTCGTGTACGAGGGGAGCGGAGCATGGCCATGCACAGTCGGGGGAGACGGCCCCGCCGACGTGCCCGTACGGGTGCGGCCCTGGGATGCCTGGGGGTGCTCGGGGCCGTCCTGTCGGGGTGTGCCGGCCTGAGCGCCGCCACCGGCAGCCCGCCTGCCACGTCCCTCGCCCCCACGCCGCCGAAGCAGCCGCCGCCGCAGCTGACGCCGGCCCAGGTGGACGCGGCCGTCGGCCGGATCGACGGGCTGGTGGCGGACGCCATGCGCCGGACCGGGGTGCCGGGGATCGCCGTGGGCGTCGTCCACCGGGGCGAGGTCGTGTACGCCAAGGGCTTCGGCGTCCGTGAGGTCGGCCGGAGCGCCAAGGTCGGCACCGGGACCGTCTTCCAGCTGGCGTCGGTGTCCAAGCCGCTGTCGTCCACCGTCGTCGCCGGCGTCGTCGGACGCAGGACCGTCGGCTGGGACGACCCCGTGGTCCGCCACGATCCGGGCTTCGCGCTGAAGGATCCGTACGTGAGCGCGCACGTGACGGTCGCCGACCTGTTCTCGCACCGCAGCGGACTGCCCGACCACGCCGGTGACCTGCTGGAGGACCTGGGGTACCAGCGCGACTACATCCTCCAGCACCCGCGGCTGGAGCCGTTGTCCCCGTTCCGGGCGAGTTACGCCTACACCAACTACGGCTTCACCGAGGCGGGGGAGGCGGTCGCCGACGCGGCGAGGACGGACTGGCCGCGGCTGGCGGCCGACACGCTGTTCGCGCCGCTCGGGATGAACCACTCCAGCTACCGGCGCGCCGACTACGACAAGGCCGCCGACAAGGCCTCGGCCCACGTCCGGGTCGACGGCCGCTGGAAGCCCTCCACCACCGAGAACGCCGACAGTCAGGCGCCCGCAGGCGGTGCGAGTTCGACTGTCGACGACCTCACCAAGTGGATGCGCCTGCAGCTGGACAACGGCGCGTTCGGCGGCAAGCGACTGATCGACCCGGCGGCCCTGGACGAGACCCGTGTCCCCCACGCCGTCTCCATGGCCCCGCTCGCCCCGGCGGGCGAACCGGGCCTGTACGGACTCGGCTGGAACGTCGGCTACGACGACGGCGGAGCGCTGCGTCTGAACCATTCCGGCGCCTTCGACCTGGGGGCCGCCACCGAGGTGACCCTGCTGCCCGGCGAACGGCTCGGCATCGTGGTGCTCACCAACGGACAGCCCATCGGCGTGCCGGAGTCGGTGTCCGCCGCGTTCCTCGACATCGCCCGCCACGGCAGGCAGACGGTCGACTGGGCGGCCTTCTACAAGAAACTGGTCGAAGCCGCCGCCTACACGGGCGCCTCCCTCACGAACTACGCCCAGCCGCCCGCCGACGCGGCACCGGCCAAGGCCGCCAGCGCCTACATGGGCACCTACGGCAACCCGTACTTCGGGCCGGTCACCGTCACCGCCGACAGCGCCGGCCGGCTGAGCATGACCCTGGGCCCGCAGAAGATGATGTTCCCCCTGACGCACTACACGGGCGACACCTTCAGCTACCGGACCCGGGGCGAGAACGCCGCCGGGCTGTCCGGCGTCACCTTCCACCTGGACTCCGGCCGCGCCACGAGCGTCACCGTCGAGCACCTGAACGCGAACGGACTGGGCACCTTCCGCCGCTGAAAGACCCCCGCGGGCGGTCTGCGCCCCAGGACGGGAAACGCGCCCCAGGACAGGAAACGCGCCTCAGGACATGAAAAAAGACCCGACCGCTGGCGACGGGGGATGCACCAGCGATCGGGCCATGGCCAAGGGTAACAAGGTTGGGCCGTTCGTGGGGGCAAGTCGGCGGGGAATCAGCGAGGTTGGCCGATCATCGTCCGCACGGGGGGTCGTAGGAGAGGCGGGGAAGGTACTCGTGCCACTTCTCCGGGGTCAGCACGCCCCTGGTGACCGCGCAGATGTGGCGGATGGCCGCGTCCGCGTCCAGGCTCCACAGGCGGACCGTGTCGGCGCCGCTGGAGACGCCGAGCACATGGCTGTTCGGGCTGAAGGACAGGAAGTTGCCCGTCTTGGCGTTGGGGCTCATCGACTGGCCGATGGGGGTCGCGGCGGCCGGGTCGGTGACGTTCCACAGCCGGACGGTGTTGTCGTTGCCGCCGCTGGCCAGGGTGCGGCCGCGCGAGCCGAACGTCAGGGACGTCACCGCCTCGGTGTGGCCGGTCAGCGGTGCGCCCAGCGTGCTCGCGGCGGCCGGGTCGGTGACGTTCCACAGCCGGACCGTGTCGTCGTCGCTGCCGCTGGCCAGGGTGTGCCCGTCCGGGCTGAAGGCGAGCGCGTTGACGGGCCCGGTGTGCTTGTCGAGCGGGGCGCCGGTCCGGGCCGGCCGGGCCGGGTCGGTGACGTCCCACAGCCGGATCGTGCTGTCCGCGCTGCCGCCGGCCAGGGTGTGCCCGTCCGGGCTGAAGGCCAGCGCGTTGACGTAGCCGCGGTGGCCGGTGAGCGGTGCGCCGAGCGGGACGGGGTGGGCGGGGTCGGAGACGTTCCACAGGCGGATGGTGCGGTCGTCGTAGGCGGTGGCCAGCGTGCGCCCGTCGGGGCTGTACGCCAGCGCGTGCGGGCCCATGAAGCGGGTACGCAGCGCAAGGGGCGGCCCGGCGGGCACGGGGCGGGAGGGGGCGGAGACGTTCCACAGGTGGACGGTCTTCTTGCCCGTGAGCACGGCGAGGGTGCGGCCGTCGGGAGAGAACACCAAAGACCGCTGGTCGCCGTCGGCCCGCATGAACGGCTTGCCCAGCGGCACCGGCCGACCCGGACGGGACACGTTCCACAGGCGCAGCCTGCCGTCCCGCGCGGCCGTGGCCAGCACCCGGCCGTCCGGCCGGAACGCGCCGTTCCGGCCGACCATGTCGGTGGCCGGAACCGACCACAGACGCACCTTGCCGTCCCCGCTGCCGGTGGCGAGGGTCCGGCCGTCGGGGCTGAACCCGAGGGCGTACATCTCCCCGCTGCTTCCTGCCAGCGACTCCCCGACCTGCGACGGGGACGCCGGGTCGGCGACGTTCCACAGGCTCGCGGTGGAGTCCGCGCTCGCGGCGGCCAGCCTTCCGCCGTCCGGGCTGAACGCCACCGACCAGACGGGACCGGTGTGGCCGGTCAGGGGTGAGCCGAGCGCGGCCGGACGGCGGGGGTCGGTGAGGTTCCACAGCCGGACCGTGTCGTCCGCGCTGCCGCTGGCCAGCGTGTGCCCGTCCGGGCTGAACGCCACGGAGTGGACGATGTCCTGATGGCCTTCGAGCACCGCGCGGATCCGCTCCGGCCGGTGCCGGTCGGTGGTGTTCCACAGCAGGATCCGGGCGTCGTCGCCGCCCGCGGCCAGCGTCCGCCCGTCCGGGCTGAACGCCACGGAGCGCACCGCGGCGGTGTGCCCGCGCAGCACGCCGAGGGCCTTCGGCCGGTGCGGGTCGGCCACGTCCCACAGCCGCACGGTGTGGTCCTCGCCGGCCGAGGCCAGGGTGCGTCCGTCGGGGCTGAAGGCGACCAGGTAGATCGTGCCCGTGTGACCGGTCAGCGGCCGGCCGAGCGCCACCGGGTGGGCGGGGTCGGTCACGTCCCACAGCCGGACGGTGCCGTCGTCGCCGGCGCTGGCGAGGGTGTGCCCGTCCGGGCTGAAGACGGCGCTGCTCACCCAGCTGGTGTGGCCGGTGAGCGGGGCGCCGAGGGGTTTCGGCCGGTGCGGGTCGGCCACGTTCCACAGCCGGACCGTGCGGTCGTAGCTGGCCGTGGCCAGCGTCTGGCCGTCGGGGCTGAAGGAGGTGAGGTACACGGCGCCCGTGTGGCCGGACAGCGGTGTGGCCAGGGGTGCGTTCACGATCGAGATCAGCCGGCTGTACGTGCCCTCGTCGTCCCGGCGCAGATCATGGGCGACCAGGTCGAGCTGCGCGGCCAGGGACGGATCCGAGCGCTGCACCCGGTCGGCCTCGGCGAGGACCTGCGCGAACACGGCGTCGTCGCGCTGCTGCCAGGCGATCACCGCCGAACCGCCGGCGAGCAGCGCGAGGACGACCAGCGTCGCCACCGCCGCCCGGCGCAGCCACACCGAGCGCCTGCGCAGCCTGACCGAGGCGGCGAGGAACTCCATCGCGCCGCGGGTCAGGTAGGTGTCCCCGGCCGACCGCGCCCAGCTGCCGGCCTGCTCCAGCCGGGAGCCCCGGTAGAGCAGCGCGCTGTCCCGGTCGGACTCCTCCCAGGCCCGGCCGTCCTCCTCCAGCCGCTGCCGCAGCAGGTGGTCGTTGCGGTCGTCGTCTATCCAGTGCCGCAGCCGGGGCCAGGCGTGCAGCAGCGCCTCGTGGGTGATCTCCACGGTCTCCGCGTCCAGGGTCACCAGCCGGGCCCGGACCAGCGCCTCCAGGGACTCCTCCGTCTTGCCGGGGTCCGTCGACTCCTCCGCCAGCTGCCGCCGGGTGCCCCGCCGCCGGGTGGCCTGGGTGTCCTCGCCCAGGCGGACCAGCCGCAGCAGCAGCCCCCGGGCGGCCGTCCGGGCGGCGGGGTCGAGGCCGGTCCAGGCGCGCTCGGCGGTCGCGGCCACCGCTCCCTGGATGCCTCCCGCGGCGCGGTAGCCGGCGAGGGTCAGTCGGCCCGCCTTCCGGCGCTGCCAGGTGGCGAGCAGGGCGTGGGACAGCAGTGGGAGCACGCCCGCGTCGTGCGTGCCGCGCGGGCCGTCGGCGCTCACCTCGCGCACGATCAGCTCGGCGAGTCCCGGTTCCAGTTCGAGACCGACCGCCTTGGCCGGGCCGTTCACGGCCTCGCGCAGTTCGCCGCTGGTCAGCGGGCCGAGCACCATGTGGCGGTGCTGGAGCGCGTCGGCGAGCTCGCGGTAGGCGAGGCACTGCTCGTAGAAGTCGGCGCGGATACCGAGGACGACCAGTGCGGGGGCGGGTCCGGGGGAGCCGGCGGGCGGGGTGCAGGCGGCGGCGAGGAGCTGGATGAAGGTGCGCCGGTCCGCCTCGTCCGCGCAGAGGGTGAACGCCTCCTCGAACTGGTCCACGATGACGACCGGCAGGGTGTCCGGCGCGGCCTCGCGGCGCGCCCACGCCGAGACGGCCTCGCGGGCCGCGAGGGCGAGGCGCGGGGCGTCGGAGCCGGGTGCCGCGGGGTTCTCCGTGGCCTCCTGTTCGGCCTTGCGCGCGTCGGCGGCCACGGGGGCGAGGTCCGGGATGCGCCGGACCAGCTCGCCGAGGGGATGGGCGCCGGGGACGAGCTGCAGCACGGGCCCGCGGGGGCGGCGGCCGCGTCGGCGGAGTGGTCCTCGGGCAGGGCGCCGGCCGGCGTGGACACGAGGCCGCGGGCCGTGTCGGTCGCCGCGTCTGCCGAGGGGGCGCCCAGGGCGCCGCCGTGCAGGGCGGGCACCAGGCCGGCGTTCAGCAGGGACGACTTCCCGGCCCCCGAGGCGCCCACCAGCATCACCAGCCCGCCCGTCCGCCGCGCGGCGCGCAACTGGGCCACCAGGGAGTTCGTGCTGCGCTCTCGGCCGAAGAACCACCGCGCGTCCTCCCGCCGGTACGGGGCCAGTCCCCGGTAGGGGCAGACGCCACCGGCGACGGACGGGGCCTCGGGCGGGGGCCGCAGGTTCTCCTCGGCTGGCGGCGCGGGCCGGTCGCCCACCGGGTCGGCCAGCGCGCGCTCCCACAGGCGCTGCCACTGCGCGAGGTCGTACAGGCCGCCGGAGACGGGGGCGGGCCTTTGCCGGCGCGCCTCCGGGATCAGGATGTGCAGGACGGCGGCGAGGGCGGGGAACTGGGCCGGCACGTTCCGGGCCCGCCGCCAGTCGCTGATCCGCTGCGCGGACACCCGCACCGGCCGGCCGCGTTCGTCGACCCGCTGGAGCCGTACGACCGCCTCGGCGACGCTCTTGAGGGGAGGGTTCCCAGCCTCCTTGTACAGCAGCGCGAGGCGCTCCGCGAAGGCCGTTCGTGCCCCTGAGTCGGAACTCAAGGTCCCACCCCTCTGCTCTCCCCCCACGTTCGGACGTCCGGACCGGAAAACTCACCTTATACGGCTGACCTGCGGCTAAGGCCTGGGCCGGACACCGGAACCTCCTCGCGGGGCGCGACAGATGGCAGGATCCGAACCCGGTAGCGGACCCGTCACGTACCGTCCGGACAGGCCACCGGCTCGGTGCTCGGAGAGACAGCCCATGGCAGCGAACGTTCTCGGTCAACTTCCCCCGCGTCGACGCCGGTGTGTCCCACCGGGCGCGGCGATCGGCGATGACGACCTCGGCTGACCCCACGAGCACCGCGGGGAACGGCTTCCTTCTTCGGCCCGCGCCACCACGCCGTCATGGCACGGGCCGGCACTCCCTGCACCGTTCGGCACCGGTCCCCACGAGGGGAGGGACCGGTGCCGGACGGGCAGGGTCCCTGTCCCGTCCCGGTGTGCCGGGAGTGCCTCAGACGGTCACCGCGTCAGCTTCGGACCAGCCCGCCGCACGGGCCGCCGCGACCGCGCGCCGCTCCGCCTCTCCGGCGGCGGCGTTCAGGGAGGCGTCCCGTCCCGGTGCGGTGCCGCCGGCCGCCGCCGCTGCCGCCCCGGAGGCCGCGAGGGCCGCGCGCAGGGCCGCGTCGGCGGCCTCGGAGGACTGCCGGGCCGCGGCCACCTGGGCGGCCAGGGCCGCGGTGGCGGCGGTGTTGCGGGCACAGCGGGCGTCCGCCGCCGGGTCCGGAGCGCTCGCGTCGAGTGCGGCGAGCGACCGGGCCGACAGCCGCAGCGCGTTGGCGGCCCTGCCGACGGGGTCCTTCGGCACGATCTCGGCCGCGTCGGGAGTGACACCGGCGTACCGGCAGGCGGCCACCGCACGCTCGTAGGCGCTGTGCGCGCGGGTGCCGTGCACGGTGCGCAGGGACTCCTCCGCTGCTCCGGATCCGGTCGCCGTCTCGTTCCGTCCGCTCATCCTCGGCCTCCTTCGTCCGGCTGCGGGCCGGGCGCGGGCAGGGTGCCACGGCGGCCGCGAAGAGACCAGAAGCACGCGGGCACGGGGTGGTCGTGGGGCGCCGGATCGGGCCGCACCCGCAGGGGCCTCTCCTGGAAATCTGACGGAGTGTCAGCTACGGTCGCGCTTAAGGCCGTTCTCGAAGGGGTGAGTGCCATGGAGAAGCGTCCCCGGTGCCCGCGACCGCCCGGCGTTCCGCGCTGGGTCGCGATGTTCCACCAGCCCTCCCGGAACTCCTGGACGGTGGCCGCCGAGTCCCCCCACCGGGAACCCGTGCTGTACGCCGTCGGGGACATGACCCAGACCGTGCGGGCCCGCGGGGAGGAGGCGACGATCGCCCTGTGGGGCCCGAAGGGCGACGCCTGGCACCTTCACGACGCGCCGGCCGCCGCCCCGTCACCCGCGCCCGCCGCCTCGTCCGCGGCGGCCGCGGACGAAGCCGCCGCGGACGGCCCCGCCGGACCGGCCGTGCTGGCCGAGCGCATGACGGACCGTCGGCACCAGGTGCTGATGGCCGGTCTGAGCAAGGCGGGCCTGTACGACCTGGGTCCCGAGGACGGTGAGGCGGTCCGCGTGCTGGCCGACCGGCTCGACGAGCCCACGGTCCGCAGGGTGGCGCACTGGCTGTCGGTGGCGGGCGGGCAGCAGTAGCGCGCGGCCGCACGCCGGGCCGCACAACTGTCCGCCCGGCCGGTTCGGCGCACGCCCCGCCGGGCAGTGACGTCCTTGAAGCCACCGAGCCGCCCCGGACGGCCCACAGCGGCCGGGGGCGCCGACGTCTGGAGGACGTATGAAGGTCTCCGTCGACCGCAGCCTGTGCTACGGCTCCGCCGAGTGCGCGCACCGGGCGCCGGAGGTGTTCGCCTTCGAGGACGGGTACGGCGTCGTACGGCCCGGACGTGCGGAGACCACCGAGGATCCGCAGGTCAGGGAGGCGGCCGAGAAGTGCCCCTCGCAGGCGATCGGGCTCACGGAGTGACGCGTCGGCGGCGATGAGGGACGGTGCCGGTAGGGCTCAGCGGTCGGCCGGACGGTCCGGTCGGGCCCATCCGTACTCCGCCAGCACGCGGGCCCTGGCCTCCGCGACGGCCATGCGGGCCGCGCGCTCGGCGGGGTCGACGTGGGCCGCCTGGCCCGTGGCCTGACCCTCCCACTTGCGGTACAGCAGGCCCACCCGGTCCGAGAACCAGCCCCGGCTGACCGCGTTCAGCGCCAGCAGCAGCCCCGTGTCCTCCGAGGCCGGCAGGGCCATCCAGCCGCCGAGCGCCAGGAGCAGGTCCCGCCGGACGCAGAGTGTCGCCGGGTGCACCGGTGCCCGGAAGTCGTGGCGCTTCCAGTGCTCGAGCACGGCACCGCGTTCGACCGGGCCCTCGTCGGGGTCGCCGGGGAAACCGGCCGTGGTGCCGTCGGGCAGCAGGTCGAGCACGCGGGAGGTCGTCCAGCCGACGGTGCCGTGCGCCTCCAGCACGGCCAGGTCGCGGGCCAGCGCACCCGGGGTGAGCCGGTCGTCGGCGTCGAGGACCTTCACGTACGGGCCCTCCGCGTGCGCCAGGGCGATCGTGCGGGCGACACCGGGTCCACCGGGACGGCCCTGGCGGAAGGTCACCCGGCTGTCGTCCGGGACGTGGGGGCGGACCTCGTCCGTCCTGCCGTCCTCCTGGATCACCCATGCCCACTCCCAGCCGTCGGGGAGCCGCTGCTCGCGCAGTGAGGCGTAGGCCTCCGGCAGGAACCGGGCGGACGGGCCGTGGACAGCGGTGACAACGGTGACGCGCCGGCTCACGGCAGCACTCACCACCTCTCGGTAGGGCGTGGGGTGTTGCCGTACGAGGATGACGCACGGGGAAACAGCGCAAGACCCCCGGCCTAGCCCGGCCGGGGGTCCATCCGTATCGACTGCTGCGTACGCAAGTCGCCTTCATGTCGAGACGTCTGCGGTTCTGTGTGCCGTTCCTGCCGTGTTCGCCGGGCTCGCCGCGGCTACGCGCCGCCCTGCGTTCCGCGCCTCGCGTTCTTCGTGCTGTCCGCGTGCGCCGTGGAGTGCGGGTGTCGCGTGTGCTTCGCGTGCTGGGCGTTCTTCCGAGCTGTCCGGTGGAGCGGCGGATCCGGGGGGATCAGCAGTCGAGTGCTGCCGGGTCCTGCTCGGTCGCGTTCTCCGTCTGCATCTCCTCGCTGCCGGGCCGGTGCCGGCAGCTCGGGGACTTCCCGTGGGCCTCGGCCCCGATCCGCTGCTTCATCGTGGGGGGCAGGGCGCTGGCATGGGACCAGACCCATTGGTAGGCGGCCGGAATCGTGGGGGTCGTGCGGTGCGTCGCGCCGGTGCTGGGGCTCTCCGTCTTGGGGGCGGTCGTCGCGGCGGCGGCCGGGGCGACGATTCCGAGCGCCGTGAACAGCGCGACGAAGGCGGTGACGATGACGGTCCACAGCTTCATGACCTTGTTCTGGGTCATGGCCCCTCACTTTCGGGTCGGGCGATTTGCGTACTTTCCTCATGATGTGTATGTGGATCGCGAAGTGGTGGACCTCCGCCCGTGGCGCGGCGATGTTCCGATGAACACCACTCGGATGGACGTATGAGGGCTCAAAGAGTCAGAAATGGCATCCATAGCGACTGAAGAGGGATCAAAGTCACGGAGTGTGCGGGTCCGATCACCCTCAGATCGGATCGGTTCCGGACCCGGCTACAGCGCTGCCGCAGGCGGGAGTTGAGGCCCGGCGCAGGTCACCGATCGATATCGGTCGGTGTGTATAGTCGGGCGCCAGAGGTCCCCTACGTCAAGGAAAGACGAGGTCGCGCGGTGAAGAAGCTGCTCCTGGTCGCACTGGCCGCCATCGGCGGGCTCCTCGTGTACCGCCAGATCCAGGCGGATCGCGCCGAGCAGGACCTGTGGACGGAGGCGACTGACTCCGTGCCCACGGGTTCGTGAGTCCCGACACCCACATCTGAACCGAACCCCGGCCGCCTCCGCGGTCGGGGTTTTGTGTTGCCTCGTGCCCGTCGTCTCGTGTTGCGGTCCCGTGACGGGTGGGGTACGCGTTGCGGGACGCCGTCCTGGGGCCCCGGCCGGCTGCGCCGTGCGGGCCGGCAATTTCGGACGGCCGAACGCATTGCCCGGATGGCGCAGGGGTGCCGGGGGCAGGATGGGCCTCGGCCGGTCGTCCGGGCCGGTCCGACGTGTTCCCTTCCGGTCCTAACCGATCCGGTCCGATCCGGTCCGGTCCGATCACTTCGGGTGCGGTCCGGCCGTGCGGAGCGGTCGGGGAATGCGGTTGTGGAACGAACAGGGGGCGGCACGTGAGACGGCGGCGAGGACGTACGGCGTGGTGGCGGCGCGGCCGGCCGGCGATCCTGCGCGCCGTCGTCGTCCTGCTGGGGGTGTACGGCCTGGTCACCGTGCCGGGCGTGTCCGTCGCCAGGGCGGCGGGGCCGGGCGGGTACGCCTTCTCCCCCGGTGCCCGGACCGTCGCGGGCGCCACGGGCACCGCCGATGCCGAGGTACTGGAAGCCGGCCGTACCTACCGCAGCTCCCTCCCGAGGAACGGCAAGCTCTACTACCGCCTGCGTCTCACCGCCACCGGCACGGCGTACGTCCCCGTCACCGCCGTACCGCCCGCGCACGCCACCGTCGCCGCCACCGACGGCATCCGTGTGTCCGTGCGCGACTCCGCCGGCGTGCCCTGTTCCTACGCCTCCGCGCACTTCGGTGCCGGGCTCAGCCCGCGTCCGGTCACCGCGCTGGTGCAGCGGGAGACCGGCAAGGCGCTGTGCCGGGGCGCGGGGACGTACTACCTGCTCGTCGAACGCGTCGACGCCGACGGGCCCGGCGGGACGGCCCCGGCCCGGCGCTGGGACCTGGAGATCGCACCCGTCACGGAGCCCGGACCGGAGCGGGCGGGCCCCACCACCGCACCGCGGACCTGGGACTCCGCCACCCCCGAACCGCTCGGCGGCGAGGCCCGGGACCGGTCGGGGGGCGCCGGATTCGCGACCGCCGTGCCGGTGGGGCAGGGGGTCTGGCACACCACGCTCGTGCCCGGCGAGACCCTGTTCTACAAGGTGCCGCTCGACTGGGGCCGCCGGCTGCACGCCTCCGCCGAACTGAGCGGCTCACCCGGGCACGGCTATGTTGGCGGCGCGCTGGACCTCGCCCTGCACAACCCGGTGCGCGGCTCCGTCGACGACGCCTCCCTCGGCTACACCGGAGCACGCAAATCCGTCGCCCTGGCCCCCGTGCCACCGGTCGAGTACGCCAACCGTTACGCCGTCCCCACCGGGGTCACCTCCGTCCGGTTCGCCGGCGACTACTACCTGGTCCTGCACCTCAGTGAGCAGATGACCGGGCTCTACGGGGGCGGGCCGTTCGACGTGACGCTGCGGGTGCGGGTGGACGGCCGGGCGCACGCAGGGCCGGACTACGCGGGCGAGCCCATGCCGGAGGACGTCTTCACCGTCACGGCACAGGACCGGGAGCAGGCCCTGGCCGGGAGCCCCGGGAGCCCCGGGGGCGGGGGCGACCCGGCGATGAGACTGCTCGCGGCCGGCGGTATCGGCCTGGGCACCGCGCTGCTGCTGGTGCTCGGTGGATGGACGCTGGCCGGCCGGCGGACTCAGACGCGGGTCAGCGCCCAGAAGCCCACCGCGTAGCAGGCCAGCGCCAGCAGCAGCATCGGGATCGCGACACCGGCCGGGGGACCGGTTCGGCGGCCGTGCGCCCTGCGCGCGCGACGGCCCCGCACGCGGGCGGCGGGATGCGGAAGCCCGGAAAGCGGCGCCTCGGGGACGGGAACCCGCGGACTCTGCGCGGTGTACGAGGCGGTGGAGGTGTCGGCACGCTGCTCCGGCGCCGCTGACCCGTGCGGTTCGGCGTGCCACGCGGAGGGCTGGTCGTAGGGCTGGGCGTACGACTGCGGGGAGGGCGTGAGGGGATGCGTCGGGGGCGTCGGATCATGGGCGGGACGCCGGGGGAGCTGGAGCGAGTGCTGCGGGACGGGGGACGAGTGCTGCGGGATCCGGGGCTGGTGCTCCGGGCCGTGCCCGCCGTGGTCCTCGGCCTGCTCGGGCGCGGGGCGGGGCCGGAAGCCGGAGTGTGACGGGTCCAGCGGCGGGGGGAGCCGGAAGCTGCCCGTTTCCGACATGGAGCCGGTGTGCGTGCCGGGAGAGGAGCCGGGGTCCGGCGTCATGGAGCCGGCGGCAGACCCGCTTCCGTCCTCGCCGGGGCCCCCGAGACCGGAGTGCGCGTCCTCGGCGTCCGCCCGGCTCCCGGCATCGTCGGCCGTTCCGGCGTCCGTTGCCGGACCTGTCCGTACACCCGAGGCACGCTTGAAGGGGCCGTCGGGTCCGAATCCGGGTGGCAGCGGGCCGAGTTGGTCGAAGATCTCGATCAGCTCGTCGTCGGGCCCGGGTTCCGGCAGGAGTTCCGCAGCGGAGGCGAGCGCCTTGCGGGCACCCGTGGCCGTGCGGAACCGGGCTTCCGGGTCGGGCTGGAGCAGCGTGGCGACCACCTGCCACAACGGCTCGGGTATGCCCTTGGGCGCACCGGGCGTGCCGTGCTCCACGAAGTACTGCATGAGCGCCTTCGCGTCGGGCTTCGCGCCTTCGAGGAGATACAGCGCGACCAGGCCCACCGCGAACAGGTCGGCGGGGAAGTCGGGTTCGGAGCCGAGCAGCTGCTCGGGGGCGAGATAGCCGGGCGTGCCGACGACGAGGTTGGTCTCGGTCAGCCGCGGCTCGCCGAGCCGCATGGCGATGCCGAAGTCGGACAGCCGCAGCCGCGGCCGGCCCGTGCCGGTGGCTTCCAGCAGCAGGTTGGCGGGCTTGATGTCCCGGTGGACGACGCCTTCCGCGTGGACGGCGGCGAGACCGGACAGGAGCTGGTCGGTCAGGGTGCAGACGAACGCGGGAGGGAGGGGGCCGTAGTCGCCGACGAGGTGGACCAGGGAGCCGCCGGCCACCAGGTCCATGGTGAACAGGACCTGGTCGTCGTCCGCGGCCCAGCTGGCCGGAGCGAGGACATGGGGATGGTCGATCCGCAGCGCCTGCTCCCGGACGAAGCGCAGCAGGGAGTGCGCGTCGCGCTGTTGCAGCACCTTGGCGGCCACATAGCGCCGTCGGCGATGGTCCCAGGCACGCCACACGGCGCCCACACCGCCGCGTCCGATCGGATCGGCCAGCTCGTACCGGCCGGCGAAGACCTCACCCATGACAGTCCGCCGCTCCTCCCCCTGGCCCGTCGTTCCCCTGCGATGCGCCTCGCGCCGGGACGAGTGACCCGCCCGGCGCCCGTTCCGCCGTCGAACCTCGCCCTCGGCCCGGCCCCGGACCCCCTCCGGGAAGCCGGGCCCCGGGATCAGTTCTGGTGGGACTGGTAGTGCGAGACCGCGTCGGAGGTGCGGCCGGCACCGTAGACCCGGAGGAACTCCGCCAGCTCGGGGTGCGAGGGGGAGAGCGCGTCGGCGGCGTCGATTATGTCGCCCGCGGCGGCCACCGAGCGCAGGAGCGACTGGATCTCGCGGACCACCCGCTTGACGGTGGGCGCCCCCGAGCCACTGGTGGTCTGCGTGGTGTTGCTGAGCACCGAGCCCCCCTGGGACTTCTTGATCTCGTCCATGCGCTCGGTCGCCTCGGCGGCGCTGACGCTGCCGTCCGCTGCCTGGGCCGCCAGCTCCTGCAACAGCTGCACCCGCTGGACCACGGCAGGATTGCCGATCTTCGCGCGCTGGCCGCTCATCAGCTGCGAGAGCATCGGAGCGGACAGTCCCAGGACCGCCGCGAGCCGGGCCTGGTTGAGCCCGAGATCCTCGATGAGCTTACGGAAGAGCGCCCCCAGCGGCTCCCCGTACCAGTTCCGCTGCAGCTCCCGCGCTCTCGCGGTGGCTTCCTGCTGTGCGGCGTCCATTGCGTCTCCCCATCGCTTCCCCTGAAAAACCGCGGTTCGCTGTAGCGAACCACGCCGAGCATCTTACGGAGAGTGGTCATCCACGGGGACCCCCAATCTTTTTGCGGGATACGGGGGGTGACCCGGTACTCTGGTCTCCGGCAACCGCCGGAACGGGATTCCTCCGGCCGGTCGCTGCTTCCCGGGGCCTTAGCTCAGTTGGTAGAGCGCCGTCTTTGCATGGCGGATGTCAGGGGTTCGACTCCCCTAGGCTCCACCCGGTGAATGCCCTCCGACCTGCGAAAGCGGGTGCTGGAGGGCATTTTTCACATGGTCTCGCGGGCACGGTTTCACGTGAAACGGGCCGTGGGCCCGGCGAGTTGACGCTCGCCGGGCCCACGGCCCGTTCTCTGTGTGTGCGGCCGACCGGATCAGCCCTGGTCGTCGCGGTCCGCCGCGTCGTCCTCCGCCTGCTTGGCCTGTACCTCGGGGTCCAGCACCGCGGGACCGGTGCCGTCCACCGAGCTCAGGCGCCCGGTCTCGGGCACCTCGGTCGCGGCGGGCGGCTCGACCAGCCAGTCGGGGTTGGCCTGCTTGTCCCACCACTTCCAGGCCACGACGGCGCCACCGGCCACGAGGGTCAGCAGCGCCAGCAGCTTCACGGCGCGGCCGGACTTGGAGCGCCGCTCGTTCTTCCGTGCGATCTTCTGGATCTCCTTGGCCGAGACGTTGCCGCGCAGGGCGGCCAGGGCGGCGGCACTGCGCGCGGCGACCTCGTCGGCCACCGGCGCGGCCGCGGCCACGGCCTGTTCGATTTTCGGTCGGGAGTACTCGGCGGCCTGTAGGGCAGCCTTACGGGTGCGCAGGGCGGCCTCGTGGGCGGCGAGGTCGACCTTCGGCGGTACATGCGCACGGGCCTGTTCCAGGCGAGGGGCGAGCCGGGCGTCGTACTGTTCGCGGGCCTGTTCGGCGGCCTGCGACACCACGGGTGCCAGCCGTACGCGTGCCTCCTGCGCGTAGTACGCGGCACGCTCCTTGGCCGTGTCGGCGTAGGGCGCCACCACTTCCGCGGCGTGCAGCACGCTGTCCTTCGCCGAGCCGGTCGCGGCGCGCACGCTGTCGATGCGGGTCACGGGTTCCTCCTCCTCGGTGGCGTACGGTAATTCGACTTTCCACCCTTTTAAGGATCATGCCTGTCGATGGCCCTCGCGGCATGCGAGGGCGGGCATATGGGTGCTGATCGCTCTCTTGGGCTCGAATCCGGGCAACAGGAGCTTCCTGCTCGACCCTGCCACGAATCGCGGCCGAGCGCTGCCTCCAGCGCGCAACTCATGGCCGTCGGGATTCGCCCGGACCCTTCCGTGCGAGGATCGAGGAGTCACACGAAGACAACGGAAGGCAAATCGTGGCCGAGCAGCTTTACGCCACCTTGAAGACCAACCACGGCGACATCGTGGTGCGGCTGTTCCCGAACCACACGCCTGTCACGGTCAGGAACTTCGTCGAGCTGGCCCAGGGGGAGCGGGAGTGGACGCACCCGGGCACGGGTGAGAAGACCACGAAGCCGCTCTACGACGGGACGACCTTCCACCGCGTCATCAGTGGCTTCATGATCCAGGGCGGCGACCCGCTGGGCAGCGGCATCGGCGGTCCGGGCTACAAGTTCGAGGACGAGTTCCACCCCGACCTGTCCTTCAACAAGCCGTACCTGCTGGCCATGGCCAACGCCGGCCCGGGCACCAACGGCTCGCAGTTCTTCATCACGGTCGCCCCGACCACGTGGCTGAACCGCAAGCACACCATCTTCGGCGAGGTCGCCGACCCGGCGAGCCAGAAGGTCGTCGACGCCATCGCCGGCCTGCCCACCGGCCGCAACGACCGTCCCGCCGAGGACGTCGTGATCGAGTCGGTCGTGGTCGAGAAGCGCTAGGGCCGAGCCCGCCGCCCGTCGGACCGCCCGCAGGGAACCAATCGCCCCGCTCGTCCGTAAGGATGTGCGGGGCGGGGTATTTGCCGGGGTAGTCCCACGACGAAACAAGGGGAACCGATGGAGGACCAGGCCGCAGACAGCGCGCGGAGCGCCCGGAGCGTGCCCGTGTGCTACCGGCACCCGGACCGTGAGACCGGCGTGCGCTGCACCCGCTGCGAACGCCCCATCTGCCCCGAGTGCATGGTCAGCGCCTCGGTGGGTTTCCAGTGCCCCGAGTGCGTCCGCAGCGGCTCCGGCACGGGTCACGCACCGGCCGCGAACCGTCCGCGTACGGTCGCCGGCGGCTCGGTGGCCTCGGATCCCCGGCTGGTCACCAAGATCCTCATCGGGATCAACCTCGCGGTGTTCATCGCCATCCAGGCCGACAAGTCGCTGCTGGAGCAGGTGGTCCTCTACGGCTCCTGGCCGCCGAAGCCGTTCGCGCCGACCTCCGGTGTCGCCGGCGGCGAGTGGTACCGCTTCGTGACGTCGATGTTCGCGCACCAGGAGTACTGGCACATCGGCTTCAACATGCTGAGCCTGTGGTGGATCGGCGGTCCCCTCGAAGCGGCCCTCGGCCGGGCCCGCTACCTGGCGGTCTACTTCGTCTCGGGGCTGGCTGGCGGCGCGCTCACCTATCTGCTCGCCTCCCCGGCGCAGCCCTCGCTCGGCGCCTCCGGGGCGATCTTCGGCCTGTTCGGGGCCACCGCGGTGCTGATGCGGCGCCTGAACTACGACATGCGGCCGGTCATCGCGCTGCTGGTGATCAACCTGATCTTCACCTTCGGGTTCAGCAACATCGCGTGGCAGGCGCACATCGGCGGACTGGTCGCCGGCGTCGTCACCGGATACGCCATGGTGCACGCGCCGCGCGAGCGGCGGGCGCTGATCCAGTACGGCACCTGCGCACTGGTCCTGCTCGTGTCGGTGGCCCTCGCCCTGGTCAGAACCGCTCAGCTCACCTGACGGCCGCCGTTTGTCCACAGCGAGTGCCGGATCTTGTGCATACGGTGCGGGCACAAGCGTGCCCCCTGCCGCTCGAATGTGTTTCCACAGGTCAGGCAGGGGGCGAAAGGGTGTACGAGGTCCGGTAGGGCAGTCACACCGGCGTCAACCCTCGATGAGTTATCCACAGATCGTAGTCTTTTCCCCAGGACCATGTGGATAGCTACGCGGGCCTGTGGATAACTCAGTGAACAGCCCTGGGGAGAGCTGCCACGTCCATGCTGGTGAGGGCTACTTCCACTGGGTGGAGACGCCGAAGCCGGCGGCGATGAAGCCGAACCCGACCACGATGTTCCAGTTGTCCAGCGCGTCGATCGGCAGGGAACCGTCCGTCACGTAGAAGACGACGATCCAGGCCAGGCCGATGAGGAACATGGCCAGCATGACCGGAGCGACCCAGGCGCGGCTGTTCAGCTTGATCGCCTGCGCCTGCTTGGCCGGCGGCGGCGTGTAGTCGGCCTTCTTGCGGATACGTGACTTCGGCACGAGGGTCTCTCCTGTCGATGCGCTGCGTGGCCGCGCAGGTAACTGGGTCGGGCTCGGGGCAGCGTACAAGGGGCCAACATGACGACTCTGTGTGCTCCCCCGGGCGTCCGTTAGCGTAGTGCTTCCGCGGCGCCGAAGGAGATAAGGGTACGTTGAGCAATTCTGCCGACTCCCAGGGGACGGGAGCAATGGGTTCCGGCCCCGGCCGTCGTCCGCGTGTCCGACCGGTGCGGGTGCTCACGGCCGCCGTCTTCGCCCTCGCCGGGCTCATCTTCTTCACCAGCTTCAACACGGCCAAGGGCACCGACATCCGGCAGGACGGCTCCCTGCTGAAGCTGTCCGACCTGATCCAGCAGCGCAGCCGCAAGAACAAGGAGCTGGACGAGTCCAACGCCACGCTGCGCGGCACCGTGGATTCGCTGGCCGAGAGCGACGACGGCAGCACCAGGGCCCAGGACGAGAAGATCAGCGGGCTGGAGAGGAGCGCGGGCACCCAGCGGCTGACCGGCAAGGCGCTCACCGTCACGCTGAACGACGCCCCGCCGAACGCGACCGCCAAGCTCCCCGGCTATCCCGAGCCGCAGCCCGACTACCTGGTCATCCACCAGCAGGACCTCCAAGCCGTGGTGAACGCCCTGTGGGAGGGCGGCGCCAAGGGCATCAAGGTCATGGACCAGCGGCTGATCTCCACCAGCGCGGTGCGCTGCGTCGGCAACACGCTGATCCTCCAGGGCCGCGTCTACTCACCGCCGTACAAGATCACGGCTATCGGGGACCCCGGCAGGCTGCAGCAGGCGCTCGCGGCGAGCAAGGCGATCCAGACCTACATGGTGTACGTCAACGTCTACGGCCTCGGCTGGAAAGTCACCGAGGACGGGACGGTGACTCTTCCCGGCTACTCGGGCACAGTGGATCTGCACTACGCGAAGCCAGTGGAGTAGCCAGGTCCCCTGTCAGGAGCCGCCGGTGCGCGTGATCGTCCGGACCGTCAGCGAGCTGTGCATCACCGTCGGCGCCCTGATCGTGCTCTTCGTCGTGTACGTGCTCTTCTGGACGGGCGTGCGGGCCGACAGCGCCATGAGCGACCAGATCGACCGGCTGCAGCGGCAGTGGGCCACGGGCGCCGTCCGGCCGGGACCCCCGCGCGGTAAGCAGACGCCGGCGTCGGAGCGGCAGGGCAGGCCGCGGCCGTACCGCTACGGCAGGGCCTTCGCGATCATGTACATACCCCGGCTCGGTTTCACGTGGAACAAGCCCGTGCTGCAGGGCACCGGCCGGGACGTGCTGGCCGAGGGCCTTGCCCACTACGAGCGGACCGCCCGGCTCGGCGGCCGGGGCAACTTCGCGGTGGCCGGGCACCGGCGCACCTACGGCGACCCGTTCAAGGACTTCCCGCGGCTGCGGCCGGGGGACGCGGTGGTGCTCACGGACGGCTCGACCTGGTTCACGTATCGGATCGACAAAGGGCCCTACAAAACGGTTCCGACCGACGTTGAGGTGATCGACCCTGTGCCACGTAAGTCCGGGTACACGGGTCCGGGCCGGTACCTGACGCTGACCACGTGCGATCCGGAATGGGGTCACAGCCACCGGCTGATCGTCTGGGCGCATCTGGACTCCACACAGCCTGTGGAGGCAGGCGAACCGAGGGCTCTGCGCCGTTAGTCTGGTTGCGTACGGCGTGGGTCTGGTGCCGTAGGGGACACGGAAGGGACGGCAAGGGACGGCATGTACGGCTGGATCTGGCGGCATCTGCCGGGAAACGCGTTGGTGAAGGCGCTCATCTCGTTCGTACTGGCCCTGGCCGTGATCTACGTCCTGTTCCAGTACGTCTTCCCCTGGGCCGAACCGCTGCTGCCCTTCAACGATGTGACGGTGGACAACCAGTGAGTGCGCGGATTCTCGTCGTCGACAACTACGACAGCTTCGTCTTCAACCTGGTCCAGTACCTGTACCAGCTGGGTGCCGAGTGCGAGGTGCTGCGCAACGACGAGGTGTCGACGGCGCACGCCCAGGACGGCTTCGACGGCGTCCTGCTCTCCCCCGGACCGGGGACGCCGGAGCAGGCCGGCGTGTGCGTGGACATGGTCCGCCACTGCGCCGCGACCGGGGTCCCGGTCTTCGGGGTGTGCCTCGGCATGCAGTCGATGCAGGTGGCCTACGGCGGTGTGGTCGACCGGGCGCCCGAGCTGCTGCACGGCAAGACCTCGCCGGTCGAGCACGCGGGCAAGGGCGTCTTCGCGGGCCTGCCCTCCCCCTTCACGGCGACCCGCTACCACTCCCTGGCCGCCGAGCCGGCCACGGTACCGGCCGAACTGGAAGTGACCGCCCGCACCCACGACGGCATCATCATGGGTCTGCGCCATCGTGAACTGCCGGTCGAGGGAGTGCAGTTCCACCCCGAGTCGGTCCTGACCGAGCACGGGCACCGGATGCTGGCGAACTGGCTGGTGGAGTGCGGCGACCAGGGTGCCGTGGCGAGGTCGGCGGGGCTCGCCCCGGTGGTGGGCAGGGCCACGGCGTGACCGCGCTGCGCCCCGAGCGCGAGGACTTGTACGGGGAGAGCCCGTACGAGTCCTACGGCGGTGCGCCTGACGCCGGTCGCCGCGGCGGCCGTCATGCCGGTCGCCGAGCGGATCCGCCCACGGCGGCGATGCCGGCGATCACCGACCGGCCGGGGACGCCGACGCGGCCCCTCCACGAGGAGATGACGGCTCCGATGGCCGCCGTCGACCCCTCGGTCCCGCACGTCCCACGGCCGTCCGCGGCCCACGGGCCCCCCGCGGACGACGAGACGATGGCACTGCGGATCCCCGGCCCCTCCGGCCCGGGTCCGGGCAACGGCCCTCTGGGGCCCTCTGGAGCCCCTTCCGCCCCTTCGGCCACGGGAGTCACGCCGGGCGGCCGTGCGGAGCGCAGGAAGGCCGCCAAGCGCCGTGGGGGCCGCCGTGGCGGGGCCCGGGAGGCGGCGCCCGCGTCGGCCCCGGCGTCGGGCCGGCCGCTGTCCCGGGTGGAGGCCCGGCGGCAGGCACGGGCACGGAAACCGAGCCCGTCCGTGATCGCGAGCCGGGCGATCGGCGAGGTCTTCATCACCACCGGCGTGCTGATGCTGCTGTTCGTCACCTACCAGCTGTGGTGGACCAACGTCCGCGCGCACGCCCAGGCGGGCAGCGAGACGCACCAGTTGCAGGACGACTGGGCGAACGGCAAGCGGAACCCCGGGGTGTTCGCCCCGGGCCAGGGCTTCGCCATCCTGCACATCCCCAGGCTGGACGTGGTCGCGCCGATCGCGGAGGGCGTCAGCAACAAGGCGGTGCTCGACAAGGGCATGGTCGGGCACTACGGCGAGGGCGCGCTGAAGACCGCGATGCCCGGCGCCCGGACCGGCAACTTCGGCCTGGCGGCGCACCGCAACACCCACGGCGAACCGTTCCGGTACATCAACCGGCTCCAGTCAGGCGACGAGGTCGTGGTCGAGACGCAGGACGAGTATTTCGTCTACAAGGTGGCCTCGATGCTTCCGGTGACCCCGCCGTCCAACACGAGCGTGCTGGACCCCGTCCCCAAGGGCTCGGGTTTCACCAAGCCCGGCCGCTACATCACCCTCACCACCTGTACGCCGGAGTTCACCAGCAAGTACCGGCTGATCGTCTGGGGCAAGATGGTCGAGGAACGCCCGCGCAGCAAGGGAAAGCCGGACGCGCTCATCGAATAGGGCTCATGGAGTAGGGGCAGAGGAACTGTGGCAGCGACGGCCGACGAGACCGAAGAACACACGGACGCGTCCGACCCGGAGCCAGGCCCGCGCCGGCGTCCCGGCCGGATCGCCCTGGCGGTCAGTGTCTTCGGTGAACTCCTCATCACGGTGGGGGTGTTGCTCGCCCTCTTCGTCGTGTACTCGCTGTGGTGGACGAACGTGATAGCGGACCGCAAGGCCGGCCGGGAGGCCGACAAGGTGCGTGACGGGTGGGCGCAGGCCGCGGACTCGGGGCCCGGCGCGCTGGACACCAAGGACGGCATCGGCTTCCTGCACGTGCCCGCCATGGACAACGGCGAGGTCCTCGTCGAGAAGGGCACCGATCCGGACGTCCTCAACGACGGCGTGGCCGGCTACTACACGGAGCCGGTCAAGGCCACGCTCCCGACCTCCGGCAAGAAGGGCAACTTCACCCTCGCCGCCCACCGCGACGGCCACGGGGCGAAGTTCCACAACATCGACAAGCTGAGCGAGGGCGACCCGATCGTCTTCGAGACCAAGGACGACTGGTACGTCTACAAGGTCTTCTCGGTCCTTCCCGAGACGTCCAAGTACAACGTGGACGTGCTCTCGCAGATCCCCGAGGAGGCCGGCCGGAAGAAGGCGGGCCACTTCATCACCCTGACGACCTGCACGCCGGTGTACACGAGTCGCTACCGCTACGTCGTCTGGGGCGAACTCGTCCGGGTGCAGAAGGTCGACAGCAAGCGGACTCCGCCGGCGGAACTGCGCTGAACCTGCGAGTGGGCCCCCGCCGGTGCTTCCCGGTGGGGGCCCACTCGTGTGCGCGGGGGACGTCAGCCGGTGACGCCGCCGAACAGCTGGCCGCCGTTGTCGTTGTTGCCGTTGTTTCCGCCGCCGCCGAAGTCCACGGTGGTCAGGACGATCTGCGTGGTGCTCGGATCACCCTGGGTGCCCTGCGGCGGGTTCTGCTGGATGACCCGGGCGTTGTCGTCGCTGGCGCCGTTGACCTGGATCTGCGTGAAGCCCTTGGCCTGGAGGATCTCCCGGGCCTTCTTCAGCGTCTGGCCCTGGACGTTCGGCACGTCCGTCTGCGTCGGCTGCTGGACCTTGCCGACGTTGATCGTGACCGGCGTGTTCTTGGAGACCGCGGCGCCCGCCTTCGGGTCGGTCGACAGGACCTTGCCGTCGTCGTCGGGGTTGTCGGTCGGCGTGTCCGTGCAGGCCTGGGGCACCAGGCCCTGGGCCTTCAGCTTGGCGGTCGCCTCGTCACAGGACAGCCCGGTGACGTCCTCCACCGACACCTTCTCCTCCGCCTTGGCGACGGTGAGGGTGATGGTGGTGCCCTTCTGCTTCGAGACACCGCCCTGCGGGTCCTGCTTGGTGACGACGCCCGGAGTCTGGGTGGACACCTCGGTCTTCTTCTCGACCTTGAAGCCCTTCTCCTCCAGCTGCGACTCGGCCTGGTCGAACTGGATGCCGCGGACGTCCGGCACGGCGACCTTGGGGGCGCCCGTGGACACCGTCAGGGTGATCGTGTCGCCCTTCTTGACGTCCGTGCCCGCCTCGGGGTCCTGGTCGCAGACGCTGTTCCGCGGCTGGTCCTCGCAGGCCTTCCGGGTGGGCGGAGCCAGCTTCAGGTCGGAGTTGACCGCCATCTTCTTGGCGTCGGAGTAGGTGTGACCGACGAAGTTCGGCGCCTTGAAGGTGTCGTCCGTGTTGCCGCCGCTGAACGCCCACTTGCCGATCAGAATCGCGCCGACCAGCACGAGGAGACCCGCGACCACCAGGAGGATCGTGGAGGTGTTGGACTTCTTCTGCTGGCGCCGGCGGTCCGGGCGGTCGTCGTAGCCGTAGCCGCCGTCGTCGGGGTTCATGGGCGGGAGCATGGTGGTCGCCCCGGCGCCCGCCTCCTGACGCAGCGCGGTCGTCGCCTGGTCGTCGGGGTAGCCGCCGTAGCCCACCGCGCCCAGCGCGGCGGTGGCCGCGACGGGCTGGCCGTCCAGGCATGCCTCGATGTCGGCGCGCATCTCGTCGGCCGACTGGTAGCGGTAGTTCGGGTCCTTGACCAGCGCCTTCAGGACGATGGCGTCCATCTCCGGCGTGATCTCGGGGTCGAAGACCGAGGGGGCCTGCGGCTCCTCGCGGACGTGCTGGTACGCCACGGCCACCGGGGAGTCGCCCACGAACGGCGGGCGCACCGTCAGCAGCTCGTAGAGGAGGCAACCGGCCGAATACAGGTCCGAGCGGGCGTCGACCTGCTCGCCCTTCGCCTGCTCCGGCGAGAGGTACTGCGCGGTGCCGATGACCGCCGCCGTTTGTGTCATGGTCATGCCGGAGTCGCCCATGGCGCGGGCGATGCCGAAGTCCATGACCTTGACCTGACCGTTGCGGGTCAGCATGACGTTGGCGGGCTTGATGTCGCGGTGGACGATGCCGTTGCGGTGCGCGTACTCCAGGCCCTGGAGGATGCCGATGGTCATCTCCATCGCGCGCTCGGGCAGCAGCTTGCGGCCGGAGTGCAGCAGCTCACGCAGCGTGGAACCGTCGACGTACTCCATCACGATGTACGGGATGGAGACCCCGTCGATGTAGTCCTCGCCCGTGTCGTAGACCGCGACGATGGCGGGATGGTTGAGCGAGGCGGCCGACTGGGCCTCCCGGCGGAACCGGGCCTGGAAGGACGGATCACGCGCGAGGTCCGCGCGCAGCGTCTTCACCGCCACGGTGCGGCCGAGGCGGGTGTCATGCGCGAGGTAGACCTCCGCCATGCCACCACGGCCGAGCACGTGACCCAGCTCGTACCGGCCGCCGAGGCGACGCGGCTCTTCCATAGCTACCTACCAGCCCTCTCCGTCGGTCTCGGCCGTCACGTCCGTGAGCGCCCGAGGCTGCCGTCCGGGCCTACCGTACCCGGCTCGCTTTGTGTGACCTGGCCAAGCCCGTAACCCGATACAGGACCGGTACCGCAACGTGCATCGATGTGAAGGGGATGTGAGGGGTCTCACTGCTTGGACTTGATGACCGCCTCCATGACGCTCCTCGCGATCGGCGCGGCCAGGCCGCCGCCGGAGATGTCGTCGCGGTTGGCGTTCTCGTCCTCGATCACCGTGGCCACGGCGACCGGCGAGCTGCCGTCACCGAGCCTGGCATACGAGATGAACCATGCGTAGGGGTTTGCGCTGTTCGCCACACCGTGCTGAGCGGTACCGGTCTTGCCACCGACGGTGACGCCGGAGATCTGCGCGTTCTTGCCGGTGCCCTCCTTGACGACCGTCTCCATCATCGACTGCAGGATCTGCGCGTTCTTCGGCGACAGCGGCCGGCTCATCTCCTCCGGCTCGGTCTTGGCGACCGGGTCGACGTTGGAGGACTGCAGCTCGTCGACCATGTACGGCTTCATGAGCTTGCCGTCGTTGGCGACCGCGGAGGCGACCATGGCCATCTGCAGCGGGGTGGCGGCGGTGTTGAACTGGCCGATGGAGGACAGCGCGGTCTGCGAGGGGTTCATGTCGTCGGAGAAGACCGACGCGTTGGAGCGGCTCGGGGTGAACTGCTCGGAGTCGAACCCGAACTTCTTCGCCTCGGCCAGCATCTTGTCGTTGCCCAGATCGGCGCCGATCTTGCCGAAGACCGTGTTGCAGGAGTACTGGAGGGCGACCCGCATCGTCGCGTTCTTGCAGGGGATGTTGCCCTCGTTCTTCAGCTGCGTGGAGGTGCCCGGCATGACCCACGGCAGCGGCGAATCGGTCTTCTCGTCGGCCGAGGTGTACTTGCCGTTCTCCAGCGCGGCCGCCGCGGTGACCACCTTGAACGTGGAGCCCGGCGGATAGGTCTCGCGCAGCGCCCGGTTCAGCATCGGGTCGGCGGGGTTGTTCTTCTTCTGGAGCTTGGTCCAGTTCTTGGCGTCGACGTCGGTGGAGTTGCCCGCGAACGAGGAGGGGTCGTACGACGGGTACGAGGCCAGGGCCAGGATCTTGCCGGTGGACGGCTCCAGGGCGACGACGGCGCCCTTGCCGCCCCGGGCCTTCAGCCCGTCGTACGCGGCCTTCTGCGCGCGGGCGTTGAGCGTGGTGACGACGTTCCCGCCCTGCTGCTCCTTGCCGGTGATCATGTCCAGGGTCTTGCGGAAGAACAGCCGGTCGTCGTTGCCGGTGAGGATGCCGTCCTCGATCTTCTCCAGGAAGCTGCTGTCGAACGCCTGCGAGGAGTAACCGGTGACCGGGGCCCACATGGGCCCGTTCTTGTAGGTGCGCTTGTACTTGAAGTCGCCGTGCTTGCTCTCGACCGAGCCGGTTATGGGGTCGCCGTCGACGATGATGTCGCCCCGCGGGTTGGCGTACCGCTCGATGGTCACCCGGCGGTTGTCGGGGTCGGTCCGCAGCTTGTCGGCCTGGACGTAC
The DNA here is from genome assembly GCF_025642175.1 of Streptomyces albidicamelliae. Classification (NCBI taxonomy): domain Bacteria; kingdom Bacillati; phylum Actinomycetota; class Actinomycetes; order Kitasatosporales; family Streptomycetaceae; genus Streptomyces; species Streptomyces albidicamelliae. The sequence continues at coordinate 4,324,255 of NZ_CP106795.1, forward strand.
TGAAGCCAGTTGTCACGGATCAGCAGCGCCAGGACGAGTAGTCCGCAGAAGATCGCGATTCGGCGCAGGGGCTTGTTCACGTCCGGCCTTTCCACAAGCTAACAGGGGCGCCTGTTGCTTCAATCTCTCGGTGCCGATGGTGCTGGCGCTCATCCTTGGCCGCCCACAGTCTAGGGGCAGCGGCTGTGTTCCCCGGGCGGGCCCGTCGCAGCGGCTGATCCTTAGACGCGCCGGCGGCACGACGGGTTCCGGAAACCGCCGGACGGCCTCCGGTACCGGCGGGGGCCGGGTCCGAAAGCCGTCCGTGAGGCGGATCACTGATCAGCTGGGCCGCTCGCGCCGGGGCGGACCACCTGCGTCATCTCCGCGTCCGGGTTGCCCGCGGGTGTGGGCGCCGGGCGGCGGGCCGTGTCGCTGATCCGGATCAGGATGCCGATCAGCGCCCAGTTCGCCAGCACGGAGGAACCGCCGTAGGCCATGAACGGCATGGTCATACCGGTCAGCGGGATGAGACCCATCACACCGCCGGCCACCACGAACACCTGGAGGGCGAAGGCGCCGGACAGACCGACGGCGAGCAGCTTGCCGAACGGGTCGCGGGCGGCGAGGGCGGTGCGCACGCCGCGCTCCACGATCAGGCCGTAGACCAGCAGGATCGCCATGATGCCGGCGAGTCCCAGCTCCTCGCCGAAGGTGGCGAGGATGAAGTCCGAGTTGGCGGCGAACCGGATCAGGTCCGAGTGGCCCTGGCCCCAGCCGGTGCCGAGGGTGCCGCCGGAGCCGAAGGCCCACAGGGCCTGCATGGCCTGCTCCGAGTGGAGCCGCCCGTCCTGGACGCCGGCCCGGCTGGCGGCGAACTCGCCCATGGGGTCGAGCCAGGCCTGCACTCGGGTCTGGATGTGCGGCTCGAAGCTCGCCACGCCGACGGCGCCCGCCGCGGACATCAGCAGACCGAAGACGATCCAGCTGGTCCGCTCGGTGGCGACGTACAGCATGATGATGAACATCCCGAAGAACAGCAGCGACGTACCGAGGTCGGTCTCGAACACCAGGATGAGGATCGAGATCGCCCAGACGACCAGGATCGGTCCGAGGTCGCGCCCGCGGGGCAGGTACAGGCCCATGAAGCGGCGGCTGGCGAGGGCCAGCGCGTCCCGCTTCACCATCAGGTAGCCGGCGAAGAAGATCGCGAGGACGATCTTGGCGAACTCACCGGGCTGGAGCGAGCCGAGGCCGGGCACCCGGATCCAGATCTTGGCGCCGTAGATGTTGGCGCCGAGGCCCGGCACCAGCGGCAGGATGAGCAGCACGAGGGCGCCGAACATCGAGATGTAGGTGTAGCGCTGCAGGACGCGGTGGTCCTTCAGGAAGACCAGCACCGCGACGAACAGGGCGATGCCCAGTGCCGTGTACAGCAGCTGGCGGGGCGCGGCCGTGACGAAGTTCGGCAGTGACTGGAGCAGTTTCGACTGGTCCAGCCGCCAGATGCACACCAGACCCAGCCCGTTCAGCAGGGTGGCCAGCGGCAGCAGCAGGGGATCGGCGTACGGGGCGAACTTCCGCACACCGAGGTGGGCGACCCCGGCCAGCAGGCCGAGACCGAGGCCGTAGCTCAGCAGGCCGGCGGGCACCTCGTCGCTGATGGCCAGGCCGACGTTGGCGTAGGCGAACACCGGGATGACCACGGCGAAGATCAGCAGGGCCAGCTCGGTGTTGCGGCGGCTCGGTGCGCCGATCGCGCCGATCGTGGACGTGTGGTGCGTCGCTGCGTTGTTCGTACTGCTCATCGTGTGACGGTGCCTCTCACGGCTCTACTGCTTGCCGCACTGATCGACGACCTTCTGCTCATCCTCGGAGAGGCTCGGGCCGGGGTGGGGAGTGGCGCTCGTGGACGGTTTCGGGGACTTGGAGGGCGCGTTCGGCGTCGCCGTTCCCGACTTCGACGGGTTCGGCGTCGGTGATGCCTTGGACGTGAAGGAGGTACGGGTGGTTCCCGTGGTTCCTCCCGCCTCGCCCTGGCCCGTCTTGGCGTTCTTCTCGCTCTCGGCGGCCGTGCGCTCCGCCTGCTTGCGGCACGCGGAGGCCTGCACGTTCAGCGCCTCGATCTTCGTCTCGGCCTGCTGGAGGCCGCCCGCCGCGATCGTGCTCTTGACCTGCTTCTGCTGGTAGGGCGGCAGGTACTTGAGTTCGATCTCGGGGTGGTCCTTCTCCACCTTCGACAGCGAGACCCACGCCAGGTCCTGGCTGATCCCGCGGTACAGCGCCACGTGCTCGCCCTGGGCGCCGACGTAGTACTGGGTCTGCGTCCAGCGGTAGCCGCCGTACAGACCGCCGCCGATGACGGCGAGGGCGAGGGCGCCGTAGAGGGATCTCTTCACCCACCGCCGCTTGCGCGGCTTGGCGAAGTCGTCGTCGGTGTAGTCGCCGAAGCTGCCGGCGGCCGGGACGTAGCCGGTGGTGTCGCCGGAGCCGGGCGGGCCGAACTCGCCGCCGCCGTGGCCCTGGCGGCCCAGGTGGGAGGCGCGGCCGGCCGGGGTCTGCATGATGCCGTTGTCGTGCAGGTGGTGCTGGTTCTCGGCGACGGCGCCGACCACCACCGGCTGGTCCGACAGCTGGCCGGCGAGGGTGTCACCGGTGTCCAGGTCGAGGACGTCGGCGACGATGACGGTGATGTTGTCGGGGCCGCCGCCGCGCAGCGCGAGCTGGATCAGCTCCTGCACGGTCTCCTGCGGGCCCTGGTAGCTGGCGAGCGTCTCCTCCATGGTCTGGTGGGAGACGACGCCGGACAGTCCGTCGGAGCAAATGAGATAACGGTCGCCGGCCCGGACCTCGCGGATGGAGAGGTCGGGCTCGACGTGGTCGCCGCTGCCGAGGGCGCGCATCAGCAGGGAGCGCTGCGGGTGGGTGGTGGCCTCTTCCTCGGTGATCCGGCCCTCGTCGACGAGCCGCTGCACCCAGGTGTGGTCCTGGGTGATCTGCGTGAGCACGCCGTCCCGGAGCAGGTAGGCGCGCGAGTCGCCGACGTGCACGAGCCCGAGCCGCTGCCCGGTCCACAGCAGGGCGGTGAGCGTGGTGCCCATGCCCTCGAGCTGCGGGTCCTCGTCGACCATCGAGCGGAGCTGGTCGTTGGCGCGCTGCACGGCGGAGCCGAGCGAGGTGAGGATGTCGGAGCCGGGCACGTCGTCGTCGAGCGTGACCAGGGTGGAGATCACCTCGGAGGAGGCGACCTCGCCGGCCGCCTGGCCGCCCATGCCGTCGGCGATCGCGAGCAGACGGGGACCGGCGTAACCGGAGTCCTCGTTGCCCTCGCGGATCATGCCCTTGTGCGATCCGGCGGCAAAGCGCAGTGACAGACTCATGCGCACCTCGCCCGTCGGCTCCGGGTACAGCCGGTCGTGTCGAGCCACACTGCCCACCCTCCGGTCGGGAGCGCGCCGGAGACCGGGTGGCGGCCTGCCGCTGCGTGCTCGCTCCGCTCGCTCATTGTCGTACTACTTCCGCAGCTCGATGACGGTCTTGCCGATGCGGATCGGCGCGCCCAGCGGGATCGGCGTAGGAGTCGTCAGCCGGGACCGGTCCAGGTACGTGCCGTTGGTGGAGCCGAGATCCTCGACGATCCACTGGCCGTCGCGGTCGGGGTAGATCCTGGCATGGCGGCTGGAGGCGTAGTCGTCGTCCAGCACGATCGTGGAGTCGTGCGCCCGGCCCAGCGTGACCGTCTGGCCCTGGAGCGCGACCGTCGTGCCGGTCAGTGTGCCTTCGGTCACCACGAGCTTGGAAGGGGCGTTGCGCCGCTGGCGGCCGCCCTGCTGGCCGCGCTGCTGCGGGGCGCGGCCTGCTGCCGCGGCGCCTGCTGCCGGCCCGGCTGCTGCTGGCGCCCGGCCTCCCTACGCGATCCGCGCTGGGTGACACGCGTACCGAACAGGTCGCTCCGGATGACCTGCACGGCCACGATCACGAACAGCCACAGTACGGCCAGGAAACCCAGCCGCATGACCGTGAGGGTCAGCTCTGACATTGCCCCCGCTTCACCCTTCGGCTTGCCGGTAAATGATGGTTGTGCTGCCCACGACGATCCGCGAGCCGTCGCGGAGCGTAGCGCGGGTGGTGTGCTGCCCGTCCACCACGATGCCGTTGGTGGAGCCGAGATCCTGGATCGTCGAGGGCGTTCCGGTCCGGATCTCGCAGTGCTTGCGGGAGACGCCGGGGTCGTCGATCCGCACGTCGGCCTCGGTGCTGCGGCCCAGCACCAGCGTCGCGCGGGAGATCTGGTGGCGGGTGCCGTTGATCTCGATCCAGTAGCGGGTGCGCCCGCCGCTCATCGGGGCGGCGGCGGGGCGCTGGGTGGCGGGCTGCGGGTAGCCGTAGCCGCCGGGCCGTGCGCCGGGTGGCGGCGCGGACGGCATCGGGGCGCGCCCGCCGGGGCGGCCGGCGGGTAGCCGTAGCCGCCGGGGGCGTTCTGCCCGGGACGGCCGGCGGACGGGCCCGCCGGGCCCTGCGGTGCCTGCTGGCTGCTGGACGAGGCCAGGGTGCGCGAGCGCACCCGGTACAGCCCGGTGTCGAGGTCCTCGGCCTTCTCCAGGTTGACCTTGATCGGGCCCATGAAGGTGTAGCGCTGCTGCTTGGCGTAGTCGCGCACCATGCCGGCCAGCTCGTCGCCGAGCTGTCCGGAGTAGGGGCTGAGGCGCTCGAAGTCCGGCGCGCTCAGCTCCACGATGAAGTCGTTGGGTACGACCGTGCGGTCACGGTTCCAGATGGTCGCGTTGTTGTCGCACTCCCGCTGGAGCGCGCCGGCGATCTCCACGGGCTGGACCTCGGACTTGAAAACCTTGGCGAAGGTGCCGTTCACCAGACCTTCGAGACGCTGCTCGAACTTCTTCAGGACTCCCATGGGGCACCTCCTCCGTCCCTGCCGTTGCCTTGCCCTGCTGTCTGACGCTGCTTTGCCGGGTACTGCTCACTGATCGTATCTACGCGCCCGGCAATCAGCCGGTTCCCCCAGCGGCTCCCCTTCGAACTCCTCCCCGGAACTCGCTCCGGGACTCCTGCCGGGACCTGCTTCCGGCATGGATCGTAGAGGGGGTCGAAGACCAGTGTCCCGCACCCGGCTGTGCGCCCGGCCCGCCTCCTGTACAGATGGCCGGGACCGGTACGAGGTTGATACGTGAACAGGCTCTCCCTGATACGCGGTCGCGGGCGGGCCCGTCGGGGGCCCCGGGCGGGCCGTAAGGGAGGTGAACCCACCCCGTACGACGTGCTAATGTTCTGGGTGTCGGAAGGGGCCGGGCCGAAAGGAACGGAGCCGGAAGACACACCCAATGCGCGGGTGGCGGAATAGGCAGACGCGCTGGATTCAGGTTCCAGTGCCCGCAAGGGCGTGGGGGTTCAACTCCCCCCTCGCGCACAGAGACGAAACGGGTCTCTGCCGGTGACGGAAGTCACGGCAGGGGCCCGTTTCGCGTTGTGTCCACGGTTGTGAGGGATCGCACAGCCGCTCACCCGGACCGGGCCCGTCGCCGCCGGTGAGCTATCTCACGGCTCGCGCTCGGCGCCGCAGGCGCCGTACGGATGCCGGCGCTCGGCGCCATCGGCGGTCCACAGCCGCCGAGTTGTCCACAGGGTCTGACGCGTTTCGGCCACCGGCGGTACGGTCTGCACGAGTTGATGTCCTGGCTGATGGCTGAGCTGATGGCTGAGCTGATCTGCGGAGAAGCACGTGTCGGGGGAGGCGGTCGCGATGACCGGAGCCGTTGTGGGAGTGGAAGCGGACGGGACGGAACCGGCGGCCCCGCCCCGGCTGCCCCGGATGCGCGGTTTCGCCGCCTGGCCCCCGCAGGGCACCCCCAAGCACGAGGGCAAGGCGCTCAGGCAGAGCGTGCCGCGCGCCGCGCATCGGCTCCTCGAACTGGACGCCGGCCGTCCCGACGCGGTGAGCGCGGTCGCGCAGTCCAACGCCGGCCGCATCCCCGAGCTGACGCCGATACGGGTGGGCCGGATGGCGGCCACCCCCTTCGCCTTCCTGCGCGGCTCCGCCGGTCTCATGGCGTACGACCTGGCCCGCACCCCGACGACCAGGATCGGCACGCAGATCTGCGGCGACGCGCACGCGGCCAACTTCGGGCTGTACGGCGACGCCCGCGGTGACCTGGTCATCGACCTCAACGACTTCGACGAGACGGTGCACGGCCCCTGGGAGTGGGACCTCAAGCGGCTGGCGGCCTCGCTCGTGCTCGCCGGGCGGGAGGCCGGCGCCGACGAGGACACCTGCCGGGCGGCCGCCCAAGACGCGGCGGGTGCCTACCGCCGCACCATGCGGCTGCTGGCCAAGCTGCCCGTCCTGGACGCCTGGAACGCGATCGCCGACGAGGAGCTGGTCTCCCACACCGACGCCCACGACCTGCTCGGCACCCTCCAGCGCGTCTCGGAGCAGGCCCGGGCCAACACCAGCGGCCGGTTCGCGGCCAAGTCGACCGAGACGGCGGAGGACGGCGGCCGCCGCTTCGTGGACGCACCGCCGGTGCTGAGCCGGATACCGGACGCGGACGCCGCCGCGGTCGCCGCGTCCCTGGAGTCGTACGTGGACACCCTCGGCGAGGACCGGCACCCGCTGCTCGCCCGGCACGCGGTGCACGACGTGGCTTTCCGGGTCGTCGGCACCGGCAGCGTCGGCACCCGTTCCTACGTCGTGCTGCTCCTCGACCACCGTGAGCAGCCGCTGGTCCTCCAGGTGAAGGAGGCGCGGCCCTCCGCGCTCGTGCCGCATCTGCTCACCGCCGGCTTCGACGCACCGCGGGCCGGTCACGAGGGCCGGCGAGTCGTCCTCGGGCAGAAGCGGATGCAGGTGGTCAGCGACATCCTCCTGGGCTGGACCACCGTCGAGGGGCGCCCCTACCAGGTGCGCCAGTTCCGCAACCGCAAGGGCAGTGTCGACCCCGCCGCGCTGGCCGCCGACCAGTTCGACGACTACGGCCGCATGACCGGAGCGCTCCTGGCCCGCGCCCACTCCCACAGCGCCGACCCGCGGCTGATCGCCGGGTACTGCGGCAAGAACGAGGAACTGGACGAGGCGGTGGCCGACTTCGCGGTCGCCTACGCCGACCGCACCGAGGCGGACCACGGCCAGCTGGTCGAGGGCGTCCGGGCGGGCCGGATCGAGGCCGAGCTTGGGGTGTGACGGGGGCTCCGCCGGGGTCGGCGGCACCGGGGTCGAGGGCCGGGATGCGGTTCGGCCCGGGTGCCCGGAGCCGTGGGATGCCGTCCGCTGAGGTCCGGGGTGCCGTGGGATGCGGTTCGCTGAGGTCCCGGGTGCCGTGGGATGCGGTTCGCTGAGGTCCCTGGAGCCGTGGGATGCCGTCCGCCGAGGTCCCTGGAGCCGGGGGATGGGGTTCGCCGGTGGGCGCGAGTACCTGTGCGGCAGGTCCGTAGGCGCACTGCGGCAGGGGCCGGGTCCGCGGTTCACGGTCCGCGGTCGTGGGACGGTGCGCCGGGTGCCGGCCCCCGGCGCGACCGGAACCGTGGATCCCGGCCCCGGCCGGGCGCAGCGCTACGCTGGGCGGGTGACGACCCCGGAAGCCGATGAGCCCCAGGCACCACGTCCCGAGGAACGGCTCGAGCGGGCCGTCCGGGCCGCCGAGCAGGCCTTGATCGAGTACGAGATCGCGGTGGAGACCTTCCGCGTCGAGGTGGAGAACTTCTCCCGGCTGCACGAGCAGCGCCTCGGCCCGCTCTACCTCCGCATCGAGGAACTGGACGCCGAGATCGCCGAGGCGAAGGCCGCACGCACCGGTGATCCCGAGGACATCCGCCTGGCCGAGGAGGCCCGCGGCCGGGTGCTGCCGATCCCCGGCGTCGAAGAACTGATGCACGGCTGGATGGACGGCGGCGGGCTGTTCCCGGAGGCCGCCGCCATGCTCACCGACCAGGCGGTGCGGCCCCCGCAGCGGGTCCGGCCCGGCGAGGAGGCCCGCAAGCTCTACCGCGAGCTGGCCCGCAAGGCCCACCCCGACCTGGCGCAGGAGGAAGAGGAGCGGCAGCGGCGTGAGGAGTTCATCACCCGTGTGAACGCCGCCTACGCCCGCGGCGACGAGACGCTTCTGAAGGAGCTCGCCGAGGAGTGGGCGGCGGGCCCGGTGCCGCCCGAGCGCCTGCCGAGCCCCGCCGAGGAGCTGTACGCCCGCCTCGAATGGCTCTCCCAGCGCAAGGAGCTGCTCACGCTCGTCGCCCGCGAGCTGGAGGACGGCGCCATCGCCGGGATGCTCCGCCTCGCGCCGGACGACCCCGACGGTCTGCTCGACGAGATCGGCGCACGGCTGCGTGCCGACATCGCCGAGCGGGAGACGGAGCTGGCCGGCCTGCGGGAGCAGGACTGAGCCCGGTCCGCTTCGGGTAGCGTCGGGGACATGAATTTCGGAGCTGGTGTGCCCACGGTCGAGGTCTCGGACCTCAAGGACGGCGACTTCCTGCTGGACGTCCGCGAGGACGACGAGTGGCAGGCGGGCCACGCCGCGGGAGCACTGCACATCCCCATCAGCGACTTCGTCGCCCGCTACGGCGAGCTGACCGAGGCCGCCCCGCAGGACGGCCGCGTCCACGTCATCTGCCGCTCCGGCGGCCGCTCGGCCCAGGTCACCATGTACCTGGCCCAGCAGGGCATCGACGCCGTGAACGTCGACGGCGGCATGCAGGTCTGGCAGGCCGCGGGCCGCCCGGTGATCACGGACGACGGCAAGCCGGGCTTCGTTCTGTAGCTCTCGTCGGGGCGGTTCCCCGCTCCCGGGACGGCTCCCCGCGGGACGGCTTCCCGCGCTCGGGCCGGTTCCCCGCGGTCAGGGCCGGGAGGCGGCCGGCGCTCGCGGGTGCGGTCAGCCCAGCGGATGGACCGCCAGCAGGTCCCCGAGCCGCTCCTCGTACGCCGCCGCCGGGCCGAGCGCCAGCTCCAGGTGCTTGGCCCAGGCGTGGTACCGGTGCAGCGAGTAGTCGGTGTCGGCGCCGAAGCCGCCGTGCAGATGCTGCGCCGTCTGCACGACCCGGCGCACCCCCTCCGCCGCCCAGATCTTCGCCACCGCGACGTCCCCGGCCAGGGGCAGCGCCCCCGGTGCCCCCGAGGAGATCCGCCACGCGGCCTGCCACAGGGTGGCCTCCATGGCGCGCAGGTCGATGTAGCGGTCGGCGGTCTGCACGGCCACCGCCTGGAAGGTCGCGATCGGATACCCGAACTGCTCGCGCCTGCCGGTGTACTCGCTGGTCATCCGCAGCACCCGCTCGCCGAGTCCCAGCGCGAGCGCACAGGTGCCAGTGGTGAGCAGCGCGTGCAGCCACTCCCAGGCCCCGTCGGCCTCGATGACGTCCACGGCGTCGATCCGCGCGGACGCCAGCCGCAGCTCCGCCAGCCGCTCCCCGCTGGTCGACACCTGCTCGGCCAGTTCCACGCCGTTCCGGTCACGCGGTACGAGCGCGAGCACCGTCCGGTCGGCGGCCGTGCCCTCCACGTGTGCCGGCACGACGACGAGATCCGCGTCGTACGCCCACGGCACCGCCGTCTGGACCCCGTCCAGCACCCACGCCGGGCCCTCCCGCCGGGCGGTGACGGCGGACTCGGCCGGATCGTGGCCGGTACGTCCGTTCGCCGCCACGGTCAGTACCAGTTCGCCGCGGCCCGCCCGCCCCAGCAGGCGCCCGGCGAGCTCCATACCGCCGTGGGTCTGCACGGCCGCGGCGGCGGCGCTGTGCTCAAGCAGCGGAACCCGCGCGAGCACCCCGGCGGACTCGCGGAGCACCAGGCACAGCGCGATCGCGTCGAGGCCGGCCCCGCCGTGCGCCTCGTCGAGGAGCAGGCTCAGCAGGTCGGCGGCGGCGAGCCGGGACCACAGCTCCCGGTCCAGGCCCTCGGCCACGGCGCCGGTGGTCAGCGCCGGGCTGGGCACCGCGTCCGGTGCGACGCCGGCGAACACTCCGCGCGCCGCCTCGGCCGCCGCCAGCTGCTCCTCGGTGAAGGTGAAGTCCACGGCCTGTCCTCCCGGCGGATGGGGTTCCATGACGGTTGGTCCGGCAGCTCGCCTGACGGGCCGTCAAGATAGAACAGGTTCTAGAAGAAGGGAACGGTGCGTGGCGGTCGGTGTCCGGTTCGCCCCCTGCCGCACCGGTGCCGGGCCCGCGCGTGGTGAGGACCACGGTCACGGGCCCGCACCCGGGGCTGCGCCCGGTGGCTCCGGCTGAGTACCGTTCCGTGCGGGTGCCGGTGTGGCGCCCGTGAATCCGCGCGGCGCCTGTGGCGGTCGCCGCGCACCGGGCTGACGCGTTCAGCCGCGGCGACCAGCGGAACGAATGAGCCGAAACGGGGGACGGGGCGCAATGGACGCGAACGACGAGGACTCGGGGGCCCGGCGGGGCACGGGTGCCTTCGAGCCCTCGAAGCCCCCTGAGCAGCCCGGGCCCCCCGAGCATTCCCGGCCGCCCGAGAAGCCCCGGCTGCCCGAGCCGCCCCTGCTGCCCCGGCAGCCCGGGGCGTCCGAGCAGTCCCGTCCGGGCGAGCGGCCGTACACCCCGGAGGGGCCGGGCCGAGCGGGGCGCACGCGCTGCCCGAACCCGGCGCGCCGGCAGAGCCGGACGGGGCCGGTGTTTGCGGTGAGGCGTCCGACGGCGGCCGGGCGCTCGCCGCCCCCGTGTCGGCGTCGCCGCCCTCTCCCCCCGCTACCAGGTGGGCGCCGCGGTGGCGCTCGCCGTGGTCGCCGTCGCCGCCTGCGTGCACCTGCTGATGGTGTTCCTCAGCCTCGCCCCGGCGAACACCGTGACGAAGCAGCACGGCAAGGCGGTCGAGGACTGGGTGTACCCCGAGTTCGAGCAGAACTGGAAGCTTTTCGCCCCGAACCCGCTCCAGCAGAACGTCGGCGTCCAGGTGCGCGCCGAGCTGCGGACCAAAGACGGTGGGGTGCGCACCACCGGCTGGACCGACCTGTCCGCCCAGGACGGCGCCGCCATCAAGGGCAATCCGGTGCCCAGCCACACCCAGCAGAACGAGCTGCGCCGGGCCTGGGACTTCTTCGTCGCCACGCACACCGGTGACAACCGGCCCGTGGCCCTGCGCGGCGCCCTGTCCGAGCAGTATCTGCGCCGGATCGTCGTGATGCGGCTGTACCGGGACACTCCGGCCGCCGAGGGGGGCGTCATCCAGCGCGTGCAGGTCCGCTCGGCCACCACCAACGTGCAGCCACCCGAGTGGAGCCGTGAGCGGGTGTCCGACAAGCCCGTGTACCGTCAGCTCCCCTGGTGGTCCGTGACAGCCGAAGAGGCCGCTGGAGGCGTCCGGTGAACCCGCTCTCGCTGACCCTCTCGCGCGGCATCGCCCGCGTCACCGGTGCGGCCCTCGGCCCGTACCAGAGCGCCGTGATCCGTATCGGCTTCGCCGCGACCTGGCTGCTCTTCCTGCTCCGCGAGTTCCCGCACCGCCGGGAGCTGTACGGCCCCTCGGGCCCCTGGGGCTGGCAGCTCGCCAAGCAGCTGACCGCCGACAACCACGCCTTCAGCGCGCTGCTGTGGTCGGACGGGCGGCCCTGGTTCGAGGGCTTCTACGTGCTGGCGATCCTGGCCAGCGCGGCGCTGCTGGCCGGCTGGCGCACCCGCACCGCGTCCGTGCTCTTCATGGTGGGCGTGCTGTCGCTGCAGAACCGCAGTGTCTTCATGGGCGACGGCGGCGACAACGTCCTGCACCTGATGTCCTTCTACCTGCTGTTCACGCGCTGCGGGCAGGTGTGGTCCCTCGACGCGCGGCGGGCGGCGCGCAACGAGGCGGCACGCGCGCGCGGGGAGCGGGTCCCCGCCGACCGGGTGGGCCCGGTGCTGTGGGCGGTCCTCGGTCTCGGCCTCGCCACGGTGACGCTGACCGGCCGCTTCGACAACGGCTGGCTGATCCCCGCGCTGCTGTGGACGGTGTGGGCGGTCCTCGGCCTGTGGGGTCTGCTCGAGCGCCGGGCGGCCGCGTCCGAGCCGCGGGTCCTGCTGGACGTGGTCGCCAACGTCCTGCACAACGGCGCCCTGTTCGTGATCATGGCGGAGGCCTGCCTGATCTACGCGACGGCCGGCTGGTACAAGATCCAGGGCTCGCGCTGGCAGGACGGCACCGCCGTCTACTACCCGCTGCACCTGCAGTACTTCTCGCCCTGGCCCGGACTCGGGGACCTGCTGACCGCCAGCGGCACGATCATGATGCTCGTGACGTACGGGACGGTCATGGTGCAGGTCGCCTTCCCGTTCACCCTGTTCAACCGGCGGGTCAAGAACGTCCTGCTGGTGCTGATGATGACCGAGCACGCGGTGATCGCGGTCGTCCTCGGCCTGCCGTTCTTCTCGCTGGCGATGATCGCCGCGGACGCGGTGTTCCTGCCGACGTCCTTCCTGCGGCGGGTGGGCGGTGCGGCGGCTCGCGCGCGGGGACGGTTCGCCCGGCGCGGCGGCCCCGCGGTGCCCGCTCCGCGCTCGGCGCAGGACAGCACTCCGGGCCGGGTGGGGGCCGCGTAGGGTGCACCGCATGACCGACCCGCTGACCCGCTGGCGCGAGCTCGCCGGTGCCGCCGTCCTGCTCGACGGCTTCCACGCCCTCAAGCACGCGCTGCGGTTCGGGGCCGAGGTGCCGGTGGCGGTCACCACCGACCGGCGGGCCGCGCTCGCCCTCGCCGAGGAGCTGGCCGGTGACGTACGGGACGCCCTGGACGCCCTGCTGACGGAGGTGCCGGGGGCGGTGTACGCCTCGCTCGTCCCGCGGCCCCACCCGACGGGGGTGGCCGCGCTCGCCGTACGGCCCTCCCGCGAGGCCAATCTGCGGGCGCTGGGCGGCACCCCGCGCACCGCTCCGGTCGTGGTCCTCGACAACCCGCGGAACCTGGGCAACGCCGGGGCGGTGATCCGGCTGGCCGCGGGCTTCGGGGCGGCCGGGGTGGTCACCACGGGGACGCTCGACCCCTGGCACCCGACGGTGGTGCGCGGCGGCGCCGGACTGCACTTCGCGACGGCCGTGGAGCGCCTCGGCGTCGACGAGCTGCCCGCCGGCCCGCTGTTCGCCCTCGACCCGGAGGGCGAGGACATCCGGGGCACGAAGCTGCCCGACGACGCCGTCCTCGCCTTCGGCTCGGAGCGCACCGGGCTGTCGGCCGGGCTGCGCGCGCGTGCCGACCACCTGCTGGCGCTGCCGATGCGTCCCCAGGTCTCCAGCTACAACCTGGCCACCAGCGTGGCGATGACGCTCTACCACTGGAGCGCGGGTCAGGCGGCGCCTCCCGCCCGGTGAGGCGGGGGCGCTGCCGCGGCGGTTGCCCGCCGGCCGGGGTCACGCCTGCCGGCGCACCTCCACCACACGGAACCGGTTGGCGACGAACGCGCCGTCGGTCAGGGCGGCGTTCGCCGCCGGGTTGCCGCCGGAGCCGTGGAAGTCGGAGAAGGCGGCCGTCTGGTTCACGTACACCCCGCCGGTCAGGTTGAGCGACAGCTGGGCGGCCTCCTCCAGGCAGACCTCCTCGACGGCCCGCTCCACCTCGGCGTCGGAGGTGTAGGCGCCGACCGTCATCGCGCCCTTCTCGCGGACCGTGCGGCGCAGCAGCTCCAGCGCGGCGGCCACGGAGTCGACCGCGACGGCGAAGGAGACGGGGCCGAAGCACTCGCTCATGTAGGCGGCCTCGTCGTCCGGCTTGGCACCGTCCAGCTTGACCATGACCGGCGTGCGCACGACCGCGCCCGGGAACTCCGGGTTGCTGATCTCACGGGAGGCGAGGGCGACTTCGCCGAGTCCGGCCGCGGCCTCCAGACGGGCCTTCACGTCCGGGTTGACGATGGCGCCGAGCAGGGCGTTCGCCCGCGCGTCGTCGCCGAGGAGGCCGTCGACCGCGCGGGCGAGGTCGGCGGTGACCTCGTCGAAGGTCTTGGGGCCCTCGTCGGTGCGGATGCCCTCGCGGGGGATGAGCAGGTTCTGCGGGGTGGTGCACATCTGGCCGCTGTACAGGGACAGCGAGAACGCCAGGTTGGACAGCATGCCCTTGTAGTCGTCGGTCGACTCCACGATCACCGTGTTGACGCCGGCCTTCTCGGTGTACACCTGCGCCTGACGGGCGTTGGCCTCGAGCCAGTCGCCGAAGGACGTCGACCCGGTGTAGTCGATGATGCGGATCTCCGGGTGGGTCGCGAGGGTCTTGGCGACGCCCTCGCCGGGGCGCTCGGCGGCCAGCGCGACCAGGTTGGGGTCGTAGCCCGCCTCGGCGAGCACGTCCCTGGCGATCCGCACGGTCAGCGCGAGCGGCAGCACGGCGCGCGGGTGCGGCTTGACCAGGACCGCGTTGCCGGTGGCCAGGGAGGCGAACAGGCCCGGGTAGCCGTTCCACGTCGGGAAGGTGTTGCAGCCGATGACCAGGCCGATGCCGCGGGGGACCGGCGTGAACTGCTTGGTGAGGGCGAGGGGGTCCCGCTTGCCCTGTGGCTTGGTCCACTCCGCCGTGTCGGGCGTGCGGACCTGCTCCACGTACGCGTAGGCCACCGCCTCCAGGCCGCGGTCCTGCGCGTGCGGGCCGCCGGCCTGGAGCGCCATCATGAAGGCCTGGCCGCTGGTGTGCATGACCGCGTGGGCGAACTCGTGCGTCCGGTCGCTGATCCGCTTGAGGATCTCCAGGCAGACCACGGCACGGGTCTCGGCGCCCGCGTCGCGCCAGGCCCGCTGGCCCGCCTTCATCGCCGGCAGCAGCACGTCGATGTCCGCGTGCGGGTAGCTCACACCCAGCTCGATGCCGTACGGCGAGACCTCGCCGTCGACCCAGCCGTCGGTGCCGGGCTGGCCGAGGTCGAGGCGGGTGCCCAGCAGGGCGTCGAAGGCGGCCTTGCCCGCCGCCGCGTCCAGGCTGCCGTGCTCGCCGTAGGCCTTGGGGTGCTCGGGGTGCGGGGACCAGTACGCACGCGTGCGGATCGCTTCCAGGGCCTGGTCGAGCGTGGGCCGGTGCCTGGCGATCAGGTCGTGCGTGGTCAGTTCGGCGGCCATGCGGGACCAACTCCTCGTCTCAAGAACTCGTCGGCCGAGTTCATGACCTGGGCGGAAACAGAGGCAGGAACAGACGGACAGAGCTAGAGTAACCGAACGATCGGTCGGGACAAGGGGGCCTGCCGCATCTGTGGAAAACCCCGTGCGGGAGGATCGCGCACATGACAGGACTCGACCTCAGCAGCCCCGTGGCCGTCGTCGGCACCGGCACCATGGGCCAGGGCATCGCCCAGGTCGCGCTGGTCGCCGGCCACCCGGTGCGGTTGTACGACGCCGTACCCGGACGCGCCCAGGAGGCGGCCGCGGTGATCGGCGGCCGCCTGGACCGGCTGGTGACCAAGGGCCGGCTGGGCGCCGCCGACCGGGACGCGGCCCGGGGCCGGCTCACGCCGGCCGACAGCCTGGCCGATCTCGCCGACTGCGGGCTGGTCGTCGAGGCCGTCGCGGAGCGGCTCGACGTCAAGCAGCGGCTCTTCGGCGAGCTGGAGGAGATCGTCTCCGAGGACTGCCTGCTCGCCACCAACACCTCCTCGCTGTCGGTGACGGCCATCGGCGGGGCCCTGCGCCACCCCGGCCGCTTCGTGGGCCTGCACTTCTTCAACCCGGCCCCGCTGCTGCCGCTGGTCGAGGTGGTCTCCGGGTTCGCGACCGACTTCACGTCGGCCACGCGCGCGTACGAAACCGCCCGCGCCTGGGGCAAGACGCCCGTGGCCTGCGCGGACACCCCCGGCTTCATCGTGAACCGCATCGCCCGGCCCTTCTACGCCGAGGCGTTCGCCGTGTACGAGGCGCAGGCCGCCGAACCGGCCACCGTCGACGCGGTGCTGCGGGAGTCGGGCGGCTTCAGGATGGGCGCCTTCGAACTGACCGACCTGATCGGCCAGGACGTCAACGAGTCCGTCACCCACTCGGTGTGGCAGTCCTTCTTCCAGGACGTGCGGTTCACGCCCTCCCTCGCCCAGCGCCGGCTGGTCGAGTCCGGGCGGCTCGGCCGCAAGACGGGGCACGGCTGGTACGACCACGCCGACGACGCCGAGCGCCCCGAGCCGCACACCGCCGACCGGGAGCGGCCGCCCGCCCATGTCGTCGTCGAGGGCGACCTGGGCCCCGCCGCCGAGCTCCTCGCCCTGATCCGCGAGGCGGGCATCGAGGTCCGCGTCGAGGACGAGAACGAGGGCACGCGCCTGGTGCTGCCCGGCGGCGGCCAGCTGGCCCTCGCCGACGGCCAGACCTCGGTGGAGTTCAGCGACGTCGTCTACTTCGACCTGGCCCTCGACTACCGGAAGGCCACCCGCGTCGCCCTGTCGGCGTCGAAGGACACCGCGCCGCGGACCCTCGCCGAGGCCGTCGGTCTCTTCCAGGCGCTCGGTAAGGACGTCAGCGTCATCGGCGACGTCCCCGGCATGATCGTCGCGCGCACGGTCGCCCGGATCATCGACCTCGCGCACGACGCCGTGGCCAAGGGCGTGGCCACCGAGGAGGACATCGACACCGCGATGCGCCTCGGGGTCAACTATCCGCTCGGTCCCTTCGAGTGGTGCCGCAGGCTCCCCCGCGGCTGGGCCTACGACCTGCTGGAGGAACTGCACGAGCGCGACCCCTCCGGCCGGTACGCCCCCTCCCTCGCGCTCTACCGGCACTCGTTCGCCACCGATCAGCGGGAGGGCACCGCATGACCACCGCCAAGCGCGACACGTACACCCCGGAGACGCTGCTCTCCGTGGCCGTGCAGGTCTTCAACGACCGCGGTTACGACGGCACCTCCATGGAGCACCTGTCCAAGGCGGCCGGCATCTCCAAGTCGTCGATCTACCACCACGTCAGCGGCAAGGAGGAGCTGCTGCGGCGGGCCGTCAGCCGCGCCCTGGACGGCCTGTTCGCCATCCTGGACGAGGAGGGCGCGTGCGCGGGCCGGGCCGTGGACCGGCTGGAGCACGTCGTGCGGCGCATGGTCGAGGTGCTCATAGCCGAGCTGCCGTACGTGACCCTGCTGCTGCGGGTCCGCGGCAACACCGCCACCGAACGGTGGGCGCTGGAGCGGCGCCGCGACTTCGACCACCGGGTCGCCGGGCTGCTGAAGGCCGCCGCGGCAGACGGCGACGTGCGCGGGGACGTGGAGGTCCGGCTGGCCACCCGGCTGGTCTTCGGAATGATCAACTCCATCGTGGAGTGGTACCGGCCGGAGTCACGCGGCGCCAGTGGCCCCGAAGTGGCCGACGCGGTGGCCAGGCTGGTCTTCGCCGGTCTCCGCCAGGCCTGACCGTCCGGCCCCGGGGCGCCTGCGCGCCCTCGGCGGCGTCTCAGCCGTCCGGCTCCAGGTCCTCCTCCTCGAAGACGAGCAGCGTGCGGGTGCTGAGCACCTCGGGGATCGCCTGGAGCCGGGTCAGCACCAGTTCGCGCAGTGCCCGGTTGTCCGGGGTGTGGACCAGCAGCAGCACGTCGAAGTCACCGCCCACGAGGGCGATGTGGGAGGCGCCGGGCAGCCGGCGCAGATGCTCCCGGACGGTGCGCCAGGTGTTCTGCACGATCTTCAGGGTGATGTACGCGGAGGTGCCGTGCCCCGCGCGCTCGTGGTCCACGCGCGCGCTGAACCCGCGGATCACCCCGTCCTCGACGAGCCGGTTGATGCGCGCGTAGGCGTTGGCGCGCGAGACGTGCACCCGCTCGGCCACGGACCGTATCGAGGCGCGGCCGTCGGCCTGGAGGATCTTGAGGATGTCCTGATCGATGGCGTCCAGCGGACGCGGCGGCGGGGCCGTGCCGTCCTGCGGTCCGTCGGCCATTTGTTCAGCTGCCATGTCCCCCCGCTCGGTCTCCGTGGACGTCCTGCGTTCATTCCAGGTCGCGCAGAACCGTTTGTCCACAGCCTGGAGGGGGCTGTAGCCAAAATGTGCCGACGACCGAACAATCGGTAGGTGAGGCGGGTCACAGCCGACACGTCTCCCGTAGCCGCTCCCACGAGGAGGTGCCGTCATGACGGTTCTGGAGCAGCGGGGCGCGTACCGGCCTTCGCCGCCGCCCGCCTGGCAGCCCCGTATGGACCCCGCGCCGCTGCTGCCCGACGCCGAGCCGTACCGCGTCCTCGGCACGGAGGCGGCCGCCAAGGCCGACCCCGACCTGCTGCGCCGGCTCTACGCCCAGCTGGTGCGCGGCCGCCGCTACAACACGCAGGCCACCGCGCTCACCAAGCAGGGCCGTCTCGCCGTCTACCCCTCCAGCACCGGCCAGGAGGCCTGCGAGGTCGCCGCCGCGCTGGCCCTCGAAGAGCGCGACTGGCTCTTCCCCAGCTACCGCGACACCCTCGCCGTGGTCGCCCGGGGCGTCGACCCCGTCGAGGCCCTCACCCTGCTGCGCGGCGACTGGCACACCGGCTACGACCCCTACGAGCACCGCGTCGCCCCGCTCAGCACCCCGCTGGCCACGCAGCTCCCGCACGCCGTCGGACTCGCCCACGCGGCCCGCCTCAAGGGCGACGACGTGGTCGCGCTCGCCATGATCGGCGACGGCGGCACCAGCGAGGGCGACTTCCACGAGGCCATGAACTTCGCGGCCGTCTGGCAGGCCCCGGTCGTCTTCCTCGTGCAGAACAACGGCTTCGCCATCTCCGTTCCGCTCGCCAAGCAGACCGCCGCCCCCTCCCTGGCCCACAAGGCCGTCGGGTACGGCATGCCGGGCCGGCTGGTCGACGGCAACGACGCGGCGGCCATGCACGAGGTGCTCACGGACGCCGTGCGGCAGGCCCGCTCGGGCGGCGGCCCCACCCTGATCGAAGCGGTGACCTACCGCATCGACGCCCACACCAACGCCGACGACGCCACCCGCTACCGGGGCGACGCCGAGGTCGAGGCCTGGCGCGCGCACGACCCGGTCCGGCTGCTGGAGCAGGAGCTCACGGCGCGCGGACTGATCGACGAGGCCGGCATCGGGACCGTCCGCGAGGACGCCGAGGCGATGGCCGCGGACCTGCGGGAACGCATGAACCGGGACCCCGAACTGAACCCCATGGACCTCTTCGACCACGTGTACGCCGAGAGCACCTCCCAGCTGCGCGAGCAGCGCGCCCTGCTGCGCGCCGAGCTGGAGGCCGAGCAGGAGCAGCACGATGAGCAGGAAGGCGGCGCCCGATGACCACCGTCGCCGTCAAGCCCGCCACCATGGCGCAGGCCCTCACGCGCGCGATGCGCGACGCGATGGCCGCCGACCCGACCGTGCACGTCCTCGGTGAGGACGTCGGCACCCTCGGCGGTGTCTTCCGGGTCACCGACGGTCTCGCCAAGGAGTTCGGCGAGGACCGCTGCACGGACACCCCGCTCGCCGAGGCCGGCATCCTCGGCACCGCCGTGGGCATGGCCATGTACGGCCTGCGCCCGGTGGTGGAGATGCAGTTCGACGCCTTCGCGTACCCGGCGTTCGAGCAGCTGATCAGCCATGTCTCCCGGATGCGCAACCGGACGCGCGGCAAGATGCCGCTGCCGATCACCGTCCGCATCCCCTACGGCGGCGGCATCGGCGGCGTGGAGCACCACAGCGACTCCTCCGAGGCCTACTACATGGCCACCCCGGGCCTGCACGTCGTCACCCCGGCGACCGTCGAGGACGCCTACGGGCTGCTGCGCCGGTCCATCGCCTCCGACGACCCGGTCGTCTTCCTCGAACCCAAGCGCCTGTACTGGTCGAAGGACTCCTGGAACCCGGAGCGGCCGACCGAGGTCGAGCCGATCGGCCGCGCCGTCGTCCGGCGCCCCGGCCGCAGCGCCACGCTCATCACCTACGGCCCGTCCCTGCCGGTCTGCCTGGAGGCCGCCGAGGCGGCGCAGGCGGAGGGCTGGGACCTGGAGGTCGTCGACCTGCGCTCCCTGGTGCCGTTCGACGACGAGACGGTCTGCGCGGCCGTCCGGCGCACCGGGCGGGCCGTTGTCGTGCACGAGTCCACCGGATTCGGCGGCCCCGGCGGCGAGATCGCCGCCCGCATCACTGAGCGGTGCTTCCACCACCTGGAGGCCCCGGTGCTGCGCGTGGCCGGCTTCGACCTGCCCTACCCGCCGCCCATGCTGGAGCGGCACCACCTGCCGGGCGTCGACCGGATCCTGGACGCCGTGGCGCGGCTGCAGTGGGAGGCCGAGGACTGATGGCACAGGTGCTGGAGTTCAAGCTCCCCGACCTCGGCGAGGGACTCACCGAGGCGGAGATCGTGCGCTGGCTGGTGCAGGTCGGCGATGTCGTCGCCATCGACCAGCCGGTCGTCGAGGTCGAGACGGCCAAGGCGATGGTCGAGGTGCCCTGCCCCTACGGCGGAGTGGTCACCGCCCGCTTCGGCGAGGAGGGCACCGAACTGCCCGTCGGCGCACCCCTGCTCACGGTGGCGGTGGGCGAACCGTCGGCGCAGGAGCCGGAGGGCTCCGGCAACGTGCTGGTCGGATACGGCACGCAGGCCCCGGCGGCCCGCCGACGCCGGGTGCGCGCCGGGGCTCCGGCCACGGCGGCCCGCAACGGGACGGCCCGGCCGGAAGACGCCGCACCGCCCCGCACACAGGTGACCGCCTCCGCACCCGCCGCGCCCGCCGTCGCCGACGGCCCCGTCCCCGTGATCTCCCCGCTGGTGCGCAGGCTCGCCCGCGACAACGGCGTGGACCTGCGACAGCTCGCCGGATCCGGCCCTGACGGCCTCATCCTGCGGGCCGACGTCGAGGACGTGCTGCGGGCCAACTCCGCGCGGGCCGCCGTCACCGCGGCACCGGCCGAGCGGACCGCGCCGGTCGCGGCACCCGCCGGACGGACCCCCGTCGCCACGGGCGCCCCGGCCGGCGAGGTCCGCATCCCCCTCAAGGGCATCCGCGGGGCCGTCGCCGACAAGCTCTCCCGCAGCCGGCGGGAGATCCCGGACGCGACCTGCTGGGTCGACGCCGACGCGACCGAGCTGATGCGCGCCCGGGCCGCCATGAACGCGGCCGGGGGATCCAAGATCTCCCTCCTCGCGCTGCTGGCCCGCGTCTGCACGGCCGCCCTCGCCCGGTTCCCCGAGCTGAACTCCTACGTCGACACCGAGGCCCGCGAGGTCGTCCGGCTCGGCCACGTCCACCTCGGGTTCGCGGCGCAGACCGAGCGCGGACTGGTCGTGCCGGTCGTCCGGGACGCCCACGCACGCGACGCCGAGTCGCTGACCGGCGAGTTCGCCCGGCTCACCGAGGCCGCCCGCACCGGGACGCTCACCCCCGGCGAACTCACCGGCGGAACCTTCACGTTGAACAACTACGGCGTCTTCGGCGTCGACGGCTCGACACCGATCATCAACCACCCCGAGGCCGCCATGCTCGGCGTCGGCCGCATCATCGCCAAACCGTGGGTGCACGAGGGCGAACTGGCGGTCCGCCAGGTCGTCCAGCTCTCGCTCACCTTCGACCACCGGGTCTGCGACGGCGGCACGGCGGGCGGTTTCCTCAGGTATGTGGCCGACTGCGTGGAACAGCCGGCGGTGCTCCTGCGCACGCTGTAGGACGAGGAGCCGCGAAAAGGGGGCGGCAGGACATACTCGGGGGGTGAGCGACAACGCCCCCGTGACCCTCGCGACCACCGGGACCGCCGCGCCGTACGACGCCGTCGTGCTGGCCGGCGGTGCCGCGCGCCGGCTCGGCGGCGCCGACAAGCCGGGCGTCCGGGTCGGCGGCCGCGCACTGCTGGACCGGGTGCTCGCGGCCTGCGCGGGCGCCCGCACGACGATCGTGGTGGCCGCGCCCCGGCCCACCGCCCGGCCGGTGCGCTGGGCCCGCGAGGAGCCCGCCGGTGGCGGGCCGGTCGCCGCCCTGGAGGCGGGACTGCGGCTCACGACGGCCGAGTACGCCGTCGTCCTCTCCGCCGATCTCCCCTTCCTCGAACAGAGCGCTGTGCAGCGCCTGTTGGTCGCGCTGCGGGACAGCGGCGCCGACGGCACGCTGCTCACCGACGCGGCGGGCCGCGACCAGCCCCTCGTGGCCGCCTACCGCACCGCCCCGCTGCGCCGCGAGCTGGCCGCCCTCGCCGCCGAGCACGGCAGCCTGACCGGGCTGCCCCTGCGCCGACTGACCGGTGCCCTTCACCTCACCCGTCTCCCGGACCCCCTCGCGTCCTTCGACTGCGACACCTGGGACGACATCGCCGACGCCAGAGCACGCATCAGGGAGCATGGGCACGTGTTGGATGAATGGATCTCCGCAGTCAAGGACGAGCTGGGCATCGACCTGGACGTCGACACCGGCCTCCTCCTCGACCTGGCCAGGGACGCCGCACACGGCGTGGCCCGGCCCGCCGCCCCGCTGACCACCTTCCTCGTCGGCTACGCCGCGGCCCAGGGCAAGGGCGGCCCCGAGGCCGTCGCCGAGGCCTCCCGGAAGGCCGCCGCACTGGCCCTGCGGTGGGAAGCCGAGAACAAGGGTGCCGAGGGGTCCGCCGGGAACCGGGGGAAGGGCGGGGGCACGAGCGCCCCGGACGCCGGATGACCGCCCCCGGAACCCGAGTCGGAGCGCCGGCCCCCGCCGAGGACACCGACGACCTCGATGTCGAGGAGGCTCTGGCCCTGGTGAGGGAGTCCAAGGACGACAGTTCCGCCCCCGGTCCCAGCCACGAACCACCGGCGGGGGCGGCGGACCCCGGCAGGCACGAACGGCACCGGGCGACCCCCTGGGGACGGGCCCGTGAGATCGCCGCCCGCGCCGCGCGGTCCGGCGCACGCCGCGAACCCGTCTCGGTGCGTCTCGGTGACGCGCTCGGCCTGGTGCTGGCCGCTCCCCTCGACGCGCTCACCGACCTGCCCTCCTTCGACACCTCGGCGATGGACGGCTGGGCGGTCGCCGGACCCGGACCCTGGGAGGTGCGTGAAGCCGGAGTGCTCGCCGGGCACGCCCAGCCCGATCCGCTCACCGACGGCGAGGCGGTCCGCATCGCCACCGGTGCCCGCATCCCCGCCGACACCACCGCCGTCCTGCGCAGTGAGCACGGCCGTACGGACGCCCAGGGCCGGCTCCACGCCACGCGGGAGGCCGCGCACGGCCAGGACATCCGCCCGCGCGGCCAGGAGTGCCGCAGCGGCGACCAGTTGCTGCCCGTCGGCACCCTGGTGACGCCCGCCGTCCTCGGGCTCGCCGCGGCGGCCGGATACGACACCGTCACCGCCGTTCCCCGACCCCGCGTCGAAGTGCTCGTGCTCGGCGACGAGTTGCTCGGCGAGGGCCTTCCGCACGACGGACTGGTTCGGGACGCGCTCGGCCCCATGCTGCCGCCCTGGCTGCGCGCACTGGGCGCCGACGTCGTCGCGGTACGCCGTATCGGCGACGACGCCCGTGCCCTGCGCAAGGCCGTCACGGGCTCCGCCGCCGACCTGGTCGTCACCACGGGCGGCACCGCGGCCGGACCCGTCGACCATGTCCACCCCACCCTGGAGCGCATCGGCGCGGAACTCCTCGTCGACGGCGTCAAGGTCCGCCCCGGCCACCCCATGCTGCTCGCCCGCCTGGACGAGGGCCGGCACCTCGTCGGCCTGCCCGGCAACCCGCTCGCGGCCGTCTCCGGCCTGCTCACGCTCGCCGAGCCCCTGCTGCGGACCCTCGCCGCCCGTCCCGCGCCGGAGCCGTACACGCTGCCGCTCAGGGAAGCGGTGCAGGGCCACCCGCACGACACCCGGCTCATCCCTGTGGTGCTGCGCGGGGACCGTGCCGTACCGCTGCACTACAACGGCCCGGCCATGCTCCGCGGTATCGCCGCCGCCGACGCGCTGGCCGTCGTACCGCCGGGCGGCGCCGGACAGGGCGCGGAGACGGAGCTGCTGGACCTGCCCTGGGCGGCAGCGGGAATCGGGGTGTGTTTCACGTGAAACTTCCGGGCCACGACGCCATCGCCCGCCAGGCGGACGAGCATCTGGTGACCCATCGGGTGAAACTCCCGAGGAAAGTGGTGGAGCGCCCGATCCGCCAGGTCTCCAAACGGCTGCTGATGGCCCTCGGCGTGCTGGTCGCCACCGCCCTGATCGTCTACGCCGACCGCGACGGCTACAGCGACAACTCCGACGGGTCGGTCGACTTCCTCGACGCGTTCTACTACGCGACCGTCACGCTCTCCACGACCGGATACGGCGACATCACCCCGGTCAGCGACAGTGCCCGGCTCATGAACATCTTCGTCATCACCCCCCTGCGCGTGCTGTTCCTGATCATCCTGGTCGGCACCACGCTGGAGGTCCTCACCGAACGGACCCGGGAGGAATGGCGCCTGAACCGCTGGAGGTCCACCTTGCGCGACCACACCGTCGTCATCGGCTTCGGCACCAAGGGGCGGTCGGCCGTCCAGACCGTCTGCGCGACCGGGCTGAAGAAGGAGCAGGTGGTCGTGGTGGACCCCAGTTCCAAGGTGGTCGACGCGGCGACCGCGGAGGGCTTCGCGGGCGTCATAGGCGACGCCACCCGCAGCGAGGTGCTCAAACGGGCCGAGGTGCACAAGGCCCGGCAGATCATCGTCGCCCCGCAGCGCGACGACACCGCCGTCCTCGTCACCCTGACCGCGCGGCAGCTCAACCGGGCGGCGAAGATCGTGGCCGCCGTGCGGGAGGAGGAGAACGCCCCGCTGCTCAAGCAGTCCGGCGCCGACGCGGTGATCACCAGCTCCGGCGCGGCCGGCCGGCTCCTCGGTCTCTCGGTCCTCAGCCCGGCCGCGGGCATGGTCATGGAGGACCTGATCCAGCAGGGCAGCGGCCTGGACATCGTCGAACGACCGGTCGTCCGCGCCGAGGTCGGCAAGAAGCCCCGTGAGACGGACGACCTCGTCGTCAGCGTCCTCCGCGGACACCGGGTGCTCGGCTACGACGACCCCTCCGTCGGCACCCTCCAGCTGACGGACCGCCTGATCACCATCGCCCGCGCCACCCCCGGCGCCCACATCACCCCGGACACCTGGCGCATGCCCCGCGACTGACGGGACCGGCCGCGACATCAGGGAGCGGGCGGGGCTGCCCCGGTGACGCCGCCTCCGGGGAGTAGCGTCGCCGTCATGCATGCGATCACGATTCCCGAACCTGGTGGTCCCGAGGCGCTGGTCTGGGCGGAGGTCCCCGACCCCGTGCCCGGCGAGGGCGAGGTGCTGGTCGAGGTGGTGGCCAGCGCCGTCAACCGCGCCGACGTCCTGCAGCGGCAGGGCTTCTACAACCCGCCGCCCGGCGCCTCCCCCTACCCCGGCCTGGAGTGCTCGGGCAGGATCGCCGCGCTCGGCCCGGGAGTCTCCGGCTGGGCCGTGGGCGACGAGGTGTGCGCGCTGCTCTCGGGCGGCGGCTACGCGGAGAAGGTCGCCGTACCGGCCGGACAGCTGCTGCCCGTGCCCGAGGGCGTCGACCTGAAGCGGGCGGCCGCGCTGCCCGAGGTGGTCAGCACCGTCTGGTCCAACGTGTTCATGATCGCCCACCTGCGGCCCGGTGAGACGCTGCTGGCGCACGGTGGCTCCAGCGGCATCGGCACCATGGCGATCCAGCTCGCCAAGGCCGTCGGCGCCAAGGTCGCGGTGACGGCCGGGACCAAGGAGAAGCTCGACCAGTGCGCCGAGCTGGGCGCGGACGTGCTGATCAACTACCGCGAGCAGGACTTCGTCGCCGAGATCCTGGCAGCCACCGACGGCAAGGGCGCCGACGTCATCCTCGACAACATGGGCGCCAAATACCTCGACCGCAATGTCCAGGCCCTCGCGGTCAACGGACGGCTGGCGATCATCGGCATGCAGGGCGGCGTCAAGGGCGAGCTGAACATCGGCACGCTGCTCAGCAAGCGGGCCGCGATCACCGCCACCTCCCTGCGGGCCCGGCCCCTGGAGGAGAAGGCGGCCATCGTGGCGGCCGTACGCGAGCATGTCTGGCCGCTGCTGGCCGCCGGGCACGTGCGTCCGGTGGTGGACCGCGAGCTGCCGATGGCGCAGGCTGCCGAGGCGCACCGGGTGCTGGAGGCGAGCGGTCACATCGGCAAGGTGCTGCTGGTCACGCAGTAGCGGCTTGCGCCACGCCGTCAGGGCCTGCGGAGCCTGAGTCCCAGGAGTGCCAGGCCGAGGCCCAGGCCGATGAGGACCAGTCCGCTGCCCAGCGGAAGGATCTGCAGGACCGGTTCGGTCGTGCCCTCGCCCTCCGAGGCGGCCTGCCGGCCGGCGGGCTGCCGGGGAGGCTGTGCGGGCTGGAGACCGGCTTCCTCGGGAGGCGGGGAGGCACCCGGCGGCACGCCCGGCACATCGGCGGTCTCCGGCTCCTCCGGCTGGTCGGCGGCGGTCTCCGCGGCCCGGGAGGGCATGGTGTCGTCGCCCTCCACCTCGGCCGCTGGCCCGTCCGGCCGGCCCGGCCGCATCCGTCCCTCGCCGGCCCGGCTTCCGGCCCGCGAGGGCTCGGCGGCGTGCGACGACGGGGAGAAGCGGGAGACCGGGGCGGCGTCCGGAGCGGACGGGGAGGCCGGGCCGGAGGGCGTGGCCGGTGCCCACGGGCCGGCGGCGGGGGAGCCGCGCGCGGGCAGGCCGCGGCCCGCACGGTCCGGCTGCGGACGGCCGGGGTGGTCCGGGATCCCGTGGCTCGGGCCGTACGAGCCGTCCCGGCCGGGGCCGCCGGGGCGTCCGTGGGCGGGAGCGGTTCCCGTCGTCTGCGCGAGCGTGGCCGCGTAGGCGGTGGCCGTGCCGAAGAGTGGCAGGGCGGCCGTTATGACGAGCAGCAGCCGTACGCGGCGAAGCATGAGGCGCAACCATGGAGTCACGTTGGTGACCTCCCGGAACCCAGGTGCCGTGACCGATGGAAAACCGACGCAGACAAGCCTCACATTCCATGACGACAGGAGCATTTCGGGTTGGGCCATCAGGTCTAAACGGTGGATCAACCCCATGAGGGGGCACCACGGTGATGAGGTGTACGGGTGCGAGAGAATGGCTGCATGGAGATGCCGAGGAACGAACGGTCGCCGGAGAATCCCCAGATCCTCGTCGTGGGTCAGGACGGGATGACACTCGGCGGTGGCGACGATGACTCCCGCGAGATTCCGGTGACGGAGCAGGTGGAGCAGCCGGCCAAGGTCATGCGGATCGGCAGCATGATCAAGCAGCTCCTGGAGGAGGTGCGGGTCGCTCCCCTGGACGAGGCCAGCCGGGTACGGCTGAAGGAGATCCACGCCAGCTCGGTGAAGGAGCTGGAGGACGGCCTCGCCCCGGAGCTGGTCGAGGAGCTGGAGCGGCTGTCGCTGCCGTTCACCGACGAGGCGACGCCGAGTGACGCGGAACTGCGGATCGCCCAGGCACAGTTGGTGGGCTGGCTGGAAGGTCTCTTCCACGGGATCCAGACCACGCTGTTCGCCCAGCAGATGGCGGCGCGGGCCCAGTTGGAGCAGATGCGCCGCGCGCTCCCGCCGGGCGTGGGCGGACACGAGGGCGGCGACGACCCCCGCACCGTCGGCCGCTCGGGCGGCCCTTACCTCTGAGCGGAACGGCGTCCGTGAGTCATCGACCCGACTGAACCACTACCCGAGCGAGGGCCCGGCGGACGACCGCCGGGCCCTCGCCCATGAGAACGGCTGCCCCTACTGCGGATTGCCCGTGGAGACGCTCAGCTCGATCTTCTCGTTCTTGCCGAGCTCCTTGGAGGCCACGTCCGTGCCCTCGGAGGGGAACTGGTCGATGACGGTGTCCTCGCCCCAGGTGTTCTCGTCCACGTGCTTGATCGTCCAGTCCCAGCCCGCGGCCTGGAGGCACTGCTTGACGGAGTTGATGTCCTTGTAGCGGAAGTCGGGCAGCTGGATCTTGTCCGGGTCGTCGTACGACTCCTCCGGCTCCGTGCACTTCTCCTTCTCGATCCGCCGGGTGCGGTCGGGGCCGCGGTAGCCCGCTTCCTGACGGGTGGACGTCGAGGCGGTCGTCCGTCCCTTGCCGCCCTCGTCGTCGCTGTTGCCGTTGTGCAGCGTGACCGCCACGATCAGCCCGACGACCACGACGACGGCCACCGCGACCGAGCCGATGACCACCGACTTGTTGCCCTTGCCGCCGCGCCCGGGCTGCCCGCTCCCCTGCTGCGCGATCGTGTACGGCGGCGGGGTCGAGGCGCCCTGCAGGCCGTAGCCCACCGGCGGAGTCTGGTAACCGCCCTGCTGCGGGTAGCCGTACGCCGGGGCCGGGCCCGGGGTGGGCGCGGGCGTCGCCGGGCCGCCGTACGGGTTCGGCTGGTACGGCGTCTGCACCGGGCCGGTGGGCGCCGGGGTCGCCGGTCCGACCGGCGGGAAGACCGCGGAGCCGACGCCTGAGCCGCTCTGCCCCGGCCCGGCGCCCGGCACGATGCTCGGCGCGGCCGGCTGGAGGGAGGCGGCGACGCGCAGGCACTCGGTGCGCATGGCCTCCGCGGTCGGGAAACGCTCGTTCGGGTTCTTCTTCAGCGCGCGGGCCACCAGCGCGTCCACCGCGGGCGGCAGCGCGCGGTTGATGGAGGAGGGAGCCACCGGCTCCTCCTGCACGTGCGCGTAGGCGATCGCCAGCGGGGAGTCGGCGTCGAACGGCAGCCGCCCGGTGACCAGCTGGAACAGCATGATCCCGACCGAGTACAGATCGGAGCGGGCGTCCACGCCGCGGCCGAGGGCCTGCTCCGGCGAGAGGTACTGCGGGGTGCCGACGACCATGCCGGTCTGGGTCATCGAGGTGACACCGGACTGCATGGCGCGGGCGATGCCGAAGTCCATGACCTTCACGACGGCGCGCTTGGTCATCATCACGTTGCCGGGCTTGATGTCGCGGTGGACCAGCCCCATCTCGTGGCTGATCTCCAGCGCCGCCAGCACGTCCGCGGTGATCTTCAGCGCCTTGTCGGCGGGCATCGCGCCGTACTGCCGGATGTCCTCGTCCAGGACCGAGCCCAGCGGGCGGCCCTCGACGTACTCCATGACGATGTAGGGCGTCGCCATGCCGGCGAGGTCGTCCTCGCCCGTGTCGAAGACGGAGACGATGTTGGTGTGCGTGAGCTTGGCCACGGCCTGGGCCTCGCGGCGGAAGCGCTCGCGGAAGGCCTGCTCCCGGCCCAGCTCGCTGTGGAGCGTCTTGATCGCGACCTGGCGGTCGAGTACGGCGTCGTACGCCAGATGCACCGAGGCCATGCCGCCCTCGCCGAGCAAGTCGCGCAGCTGGTAGCGGCCTCCGGCGAGCGCCTGCCCCGCGTACCGGCCGTGTGCGCCGCCGTCCTGGCTCATCTCTCCGCGTCCCCCAGTGGCCGTCCGGCGCCGTCGTCCGGCGAACAGGCCTTGATCGAATGTGTCATTCCCGGCCAAGTCTGCCCCAGGGCACGGACACGTCAAGCTCGGTGCCCGTTCCGTGACCGTACGCGAAAGAAGCGTCGCGGAAGCGTTACGCCGGGCGTACGGGCGGTACACACAATTTGCACGAGAGCGCGTGCTAGAGGTTTCATGACCGGTCCGTCTCGGGGCCGGTCCCGGTACCGGATCCGAACCGGCGGCCACCACGAAGGCTGTAGCGTGGCCGACGGAGACCGTGACAACACCGCGCGCACCGCGGGCAGAAACGACGGCGAGGACCGATGGCACAGACGCACAGCGCCCAGGGCCCGTCCGACCCCGAGGCGTCTGGCGGCGGCATGTCAGAAACGCCGGAGATGTGGGGCAACGGAGGGCTCGTCGGCGACGGCCGGTACCGGCTCACGCACCGGCTCGGCCGCGGTGGCATGGCCGAGGTGTTCGCGGCCGAGGACGTGCGTCTCGGCCGTACGGTCGCCGTCAAGCTGCTCCGCGCCGACCTGGCCGAGGACCCGACCTCGAAGGCCCGCTTCACCCGCGAGGCCCAGTCGGTCGCCGGCCTCAACCACCACGCGATCGTCGCCGTGTACGACTCCGGCGAGGACTTCGTCGGCGGTCAGTCCGTGCCGTACATCGTCATGGAGCTGGTCGAGGGCCGCACCATCCGCGACCTGCTGCTGAACGCCGAGGCACCCGGCCCCGAGCAGGCCCTGATCATCGTCTCCGGGGTCCTGGAGGCACTCGCCTACTCGCACCAGCACGGCATCGTGCACCGCGACATCAAGCCGGCGAACGTCATCATCACCCACAGCGGCGCGGTCAAGGTGATGGACTTCGGCATCGCCCGGGCCCTGCACGGCGCGTCCACCACGATGACGCAGACCGGCATGGTCATGGGCACCCCGCAGTACCTCTCCCCGGAGCAGGCGCTCGGCAAGGCCGTCGACCACCGCTCCGACCTGTACGCGGTCGGCTGCCTGCTCTACGAACTCCTCGCGCTGCGTCCGCCGTTCACCGGCGAGACCCCGCTGTCGGTGGTCTACCAGCACGTCCAGGACATCCCGGTCCCGCCCTCGGAGACCTCCGACGGCTGCCCGCCGGAGCTGGACGGCCTGGTCATGCGGTCCCTCGCCAAGGAGCCCGACGACCGGTTCCAGACCGCCGAGGAGATGCGCGGCCTGGTCCAGTACGGCCTGCAGATGCTGTACGAGGCCGGCGGCCACACCGGCACCTGGAACACCGGCCCGGTGGCGGCGCACGACGGCCGGCACACCCCGGCGGGCGGCTTCGCGGGCACGACCGCCATGCAGCACCCCGGCGACTTCGGCGCGGGCACCGCGCAGATCCCGCAGCCGATCCTGCCGGGCGGTTACGGCAACGGCGACGACGGCGGCTTCGAGGGGCACGGAAACAAGGGCAGCGGCCGCGGCAAGCTGTGGATCCTCGCCGTCCTCGCGGTCATCGCGATCACGGCGGGTGTCGCCCTGGCGCTGAAGGGCGCCGGTGGCGGCGGTGGCGGCGGTACGGACCTGAAGCCGACGAAGACGCACTCCAAGAGCACGAAGGACGACCGGGACTCCGCGACCCCGTCCGACGACGACACCGGCCGGCCCTCGGCCCCCTCCACCGACACCGGCACCAGCACCGGCGGCACCGGCTCCGACTGGCCCCCGTCGTACACGCCGTCGTACACGCCCTCGAAGTCGGCTCCCACCGAGCCCACGGACGAGCCGTCCGAGCCGCAGACCTCCGAGTCGCAGCCCTCGGACCCGGCGGACGGCGGCACGGACGCGGGGACCGCTGACGGCGGCACCGACGCCGGTACCGCGGACGGCGGCACGGACGCGGGCGGCACGGACGCGGGCGCCACCGCCGGCACCACGGCGGACGGCGGCACGGGCGTCACCGGCGGTTGAAGCTCACCCCCGGCGGCCGGGACGGCGTCCCCCTGACGCCCTGATCCCGCGCCGCCGGCGACGGCGCGTGCCGTCTCAGCGCACGAACGCGTCGCACACCGCCTCGTACTCGCGCGTCCACCACACCGCGAGGGCCGAGGCGGCCGGGAACTGGCAGTCCGCGCGGGTGTCGCCGCGCTCGTAGTGCCAGCGCAGCATCCAGAAGTCGTTCAGCCGCTCCCACCACACCCGGTGCACGGCCGCCGCCAGCTCCGAGGGCGTCGCGCCGGCCGCCCGCCGGTAGGCGCGCGCGTACGCCCGCACCTTCGGCAGGTCCAGCGCCCCCACGGGCCGTACGAAGAAGATCACCGCGGCCCGGACCGCCTCCTCGGCGCGGGGCTGCACACCGAGCCGGTCCCAGTCGACGATGGCCGCCGGGGCGTCGCCCTTGTAGAGCAGGTTGAACGGGTGGAAGTCGCCGTGCACCCAGCCCACCGGGCCGCCGGGCGGGGGGCGCCGCCCGGCGTGCTGCTCCAGGAGCGCACGGCGTTCCAGGAGCCGGTGCCGGGCCAGCTCGTCGAAGGCGTCGGCGGGGCGGTGCCGGCGGACGTGGGCGAGCAGGTCGTCGATCAGGGCGAAGGTGTCGACGGGGTCGGCGCTCTCCACGGGATGGGGGCTGGTCGCCGGACGGGTCCGGCCCTTGGGGGGCATCACCCGCTCCAGACAGGCGTGTACGGCCCCCAGGAGCGCCCCCAGACGGGCGCTCTCGCCGCGGGTGAGCTGGCCGCCGTGACGGTGCCTGCCGTCGATCCAGGGGTGCAGGGCGTACGCGTGGCCGCCGACGACGGCGACCGTGCGGCCCTCGCGGTGCGCGAGCGGCTGGGCGACCGGGACGCCGAGGTCGGCGAGGCGCTGGGTGGCCCGGTGCCGGCGTTCGATCGCGGCCGGGTCCGCCGTGTCCGGATCGAAGTGGTGCTTGAGGAAGTAGCGGCCCTGTGTCGTGCGGACGCGGTAGCCGCGGTTGAGCAAACCCTGGTCGACCGGCTCGCACGTGAGAGCGCTACCGGCGGCGTACAGGCGTAACAAGGTGCCCAGAGGGGGCGCTTGGGGCACTGGGGGTGGTACACAAGAGCACGGCACGCGCCAGATGCTAGGGCACGAAAAGCGGCCGTGAGCTGGGGCTTGTCACAGGCAGTCGCCGTCGATCGCTTTCGGTCACAGGCGGCATCGGGCCGGACCCCGGGAGTGCCGCTCCATGATCCGTTCGGCCGATTCGGAGATGCGGCGAATTCGAGGGCCGCGCAGAATTCACGGAAGCCCGAACGCCTTCCGTGATCCTTCCGCACACTTCCGTGATCGGCGCGCGGAAATACTCTGACTTTTGCGCCTTCATGCACGAGTCCGGTCTCACATGCAAGTCTTCCCGTGACCTGGGTGCGCGGGATAACGTGCGGTAGCTCCGGCCTGAGGCAAGGCTGTGACCAGCATGCTTTCCCACCACCTCGATTTACTTGGAAATCCAAGCAAAATCGCAGGTCAGGTGAGGTTTCACAGAAATGTGGAGCACTGGGTAACGTGATGGTTGCAGGGCGCTCGCCGGGGCACCTGTCACGCCTGTTCCCGGCCGAGTGGCACCCACCCCGTGCCCCGGTGGTCGAAACAGGTGAGCCGCACTGGCCTACCGGCAACCCCGGGGGCCGGAACGACGGAGGAGCACACGTGAGCGTGGAGAGCAGTGCCGCGCGCAAGCCGCGACGCAGCGCCGCAGGCAAGGCCGGCACCACCGGCAGCGGGACCGGCACGGCCGGCGAAGCGACCGGAGCCACCGGCACCAAGCGCACCACCCGCAGCACCGCGAAGAAGAGCGCCGAGCCCGAGCTCGTGCAGCTTCTGACCCCGGAGGGCAAGCGGGTCAAGAACGCCGAGTACGACGCGTACGTCGCCGGCATCACCCCGGACGAGCTCCGCGGCCTGTACCGCGACATGGTGCTCACCCGCCGCTTCGACGCCGAGGCCACCGCCCTGCAGCGCCAGGGCGAGCTGGGCCTGTGGGCCTCGCTGCTGGGCCAGGAGGCCGCCCAGATCGGCTCCGGCCGGGCCACCCGCGAGGATGACTACGTCTTCCCGACCTACCGCGAGCACGGCGTCGCCTGGTGCCGCGGGGTCGACCCGACCAACCTGCTCGGGATGTTCCGCGGCGTGAACAACGGCGGCTGGGACCCGAACGGCAACAACTTCCACCTCTACACGATCGTCATCGGCTCCCAGACGCTGCACGCCACCGGCTACGCCATGGGCATCGCCAAGGACGGCGCGGACTCGGCGGTCATCGCCTACTTCGGCGACGGCGCCTCCAGCCAGGGCGACGTGGCCGAGGCGTTCACCTTCTCCGCGGTCTACAACGCCCCCGTGGTGTTCTTCTGCCAGAACAACCAGTGGGCGATCTCCGAGCCCACCGAGAAGCAGAGCCGCGTGCCGCTCTACCAGCGCGCCCAGGGCTTCGGCTTCCCGGGCGTCCGCGTCGACGGCAACGACGTACTGGCCTGCCTCGCGGTCACCAAGTGGGCGCTGGAGCGTGCCCGCAGCGGCGAGGGCCCGACCCTGATCGAGGCGTTCACCTACCGCATGGGCGCCCACACCACCTCCGACGACCCCACCCGCTACCGGGGCGACGACGAGCGGCTCGCCTGGGAGGCGAAGGACCCGATCCTGCGCCTGCGCCGGTTCCTGGAGACCGCCGGGCACGCGGACGACACGTTCTTCGCGGAACTCGAGACGGAGTCCGAGGCGTTGGGCAAGCGGGTACGCGAAGCGGTCCGCGCCATGCCCGACCCGGACCGGTTCGCCATCTTCGAGAACGCGTACGCGGACGGGCACGCGCTCGTCGACGAGGAGCGAGCCCAGTTCGCCGCCTACCAGGCGTCGTTCGCGGATGAAGGGGGTCACTGACATGGCCGAGAAGATGGCGATGGCCAAGGCCATCAACGAGTCGCTGCGCCGTGCCCTGGACGCCGACCCCAAGGTCCTCGTCATGGGTGAGGACGTCGGCAAGCTCGGCGGTGTCTTCCGTGTGACGGACGGTCTGCAGAAGGACTTCGGCGAGAGCCGGGTCATCGACACCCCCCTCGCGGAGTCCGGCATCGTCGGCACCGCGATCGGTCTCGCCCTGCGCGGCTACCGCCCGGTGGTGGAGATCCAGTTCGACGGCTTCGTCTTCCCCGCCTACGACCAGATCGTCACCCAGCTGGCGAAGATGCACGCCCGCTCGCTGGGCACGGTGAAGATGCCGGTCGTGATCCGCATCCCCTACGGCGGCGGCATCGGCGCGGTCGAGCACCACTCCGAGTCCCCCGAGGCGCTGTTCGCGCACGTGGCGGGCCTGAAGGTGGTCAGCCCCTCCAACGCCTCCGACGCGTACTGGATGATGCAGCAGGCCATCCAGAGCGACGACCCGGTGATCTACTTCGAGCCCAAGCGGCGCTACTGGGACAAGGGCGAGGTCGACTTCGAGACCATCCCCGCCCCGCTGCACAAGGCCCAGGTCGTCCGCGAGGGCACCGACCTCACCCTGGCCGCCTACGGCCCGATGGTGAAGCTCTGCCAGGAGGCGGCGGCCGCCGCGGCCGAGGAGGGCAAGTCCCTGGAGGTCCTCGACCTGCGCTCGGTCAGCCCCCTCGACTTCGACGCCGTCCAGGCCTCGGTGGAGAAGACCCGCCGTCTGGTCGTGGTCCACGAGGCGCCGGTGTTCTTCGGTTCCGGCGCGGAGATCGCCGCCCGGATCACCGAGCGCTGCTTCTACCACCTGGAAGCCCCGGTGCTCCGCGTCGGCGGTTACCACGCGCCGTACCCGCCGGCCCGTCTGGAGGAGGAGTACCTCCCGGACCTGGACCGCGTGCTCGACGCCGTCGACCGCTCGCTGGCGTACTGAGGAGAGGGTCGTGACGACGATGACGGAAGCGTCCGTACGCGAGTTCAAGATGCCGGACGTCGGCGAGGGACTCACCGAGGCCGAGATCCTCAAGTGGTACGTGCAGCCCGGTGACACGGTCACCGACGGACAGGTGGTGTGCGAGGTCGAGACCGCGAAGGCGGCCGTCGAACTGCCCATCCCCTACGACGGTGTGGTCCGCGAACTGCGGTTCCCCGAGGGCACCACGGTGGACGTGGGGACGTCCATCATCGCGGTGGAGGTCGGGGGCGGCGCCGCCCAGGCGCCGGCCGAGCAGCCCCAGGCAGCCGCCGCGCAGCCGCAGGTTGCCGCCGAGCCGGCCGATGAGCCGAAGCCGGAGGGCCGCCAGCCGGTTCTCGTCGGCTACGGCGTGTCCACGTCCTCCACCAAGCGCCGTCCCCGCAAGGGACCCGAGGTCGCCGTCCCGGCGCCGGCCCGGGCGATCCAGGCGGAGCTGAACGGCCACGCCCCGGCCGCGGACCGGCCCCGCCCGCTGGCCAAGCCGCCGGTGCGCAAGCTGGCCAAGGACCTCGGCGTCGACCTCGCCGCGATCACCCCGTCCGGCCCGGACGGTGTCATCACGCGCGAGGACGTCCACGCGGCGGCCACGACCGTGACCGCCCCCGAGACGGTGGCACAGGCCCCCGCGGCCACCCGCCCGGCCCCCGCCCCCGTGGCGGCCCACGACGGCGCGCGCGAGACGCGTGTCCCGGTCAAGGGCGTCCGCAAGGCGACGGCGGCGGCGATGGTCGGCTCCGCGTTCACCGCGCCGCACGTCACGGAGTTCGTGACGGTGGACGTGACCCGGACCATGAAGCTGGTCGAGGAGCTCAAGCAGGACAAGGAGATGCAGGGCCTGCGGGTCAACCCGCTGCTGCTGATCGCCAAGGCCCTGCTGGTCGCCATCAAGCGCAACCCGGACGTCAACGCGTCCTGGGACGAGGCGAACCAGGAGATCGTGCTCAAGCACTACGTCAACCTGGGCATCGCCGCGGCCACCCCGCGCGGTCTGATCGTGCCGAACATCAAGGACGCCCACGACAAGACCCTCCCGCAGCTCGCCGAGGCGCTGGGCGAACTGGTGTCGACCGCCCGCGAGGGCAAGACGTCCCCGGGCGCGATGCAGGGCGGCACGGTGACCATCACCAACGTCGGCGTCTTCGGCGTCGACACCGGCACGCCGATCCTCAACCCCGGCGAATCGGCGATCCTCGCGATCGGCGCGATCAAGCTGCAGCCGTGGGTCCACAAGGGCAAGGTCAAGCCCCGTCAGGTCACCACCCTGGCCCTGAGCTTCGACCACCGCCTCGTCGACGGCGAGCTGGGTTCGAAGGTCCTGGCGGACGTGGCGGCGATCCTGGAGCAGCCGAAGCGGCTGATCACCTGGGCGTGACGGCACAGGCCGGGTAGAGTCCGACCCCGAAGGGGGCGGCCGCAACTTCGTCTTGCGGCCGCCCCCTTCGTCTGTGCCGGGGACCTCTCAGCGCCGGTTCAGGATGTACACCGGCGCTCCGTTCTCCGCCCCGCCCTGCGAGCGGATGCAGGCGTGCCGGCGCAGCAGACGAAGGCATTCGTTCACGCGCCGTACCGAAAGGCCCGTGCGGGCCGCGATGGACTCCAAGGGCTCCCGGAGTTCCCCCTTCTCGACGAGCACCGGCGCGATCACCACGGCGACCGTCCACACGTCCTCCGTCACGGACAGCCGCTGCCGCCAGTCGGCCAGTACGGACTCCGTGGTGGGGTGGGCCCCGGCACGGGCGCCCGGCAGGCCCCCGAGGACCAGCGTGTCGAGCCGGTCGGCGATCCGCTCCATCGCCCGGGCCATGGCCTCCTGAACGGCGAGCGCGGCCTGCTGGGCGGCGAGCATCTCCTTCTGCACGGCGAGGGATTCGCGCTGTGCGACCGCAAGCTCCTCGTCCACCTGGAGGTTGTGGGACTCCAGCCGGACGATGGCCTCGGCGACCTGCTCCGGCATGGCGTAGGCGATGGGGGCACCCGGCTCGGTGGGCTGCACCTCCGCCTCCTGAAGGGTGTAGGAGCCCTCCCGCTGGACGGTTTCGATCACCTCGGCGACCCACTGCTTGAACGGGGCGCAGGCGGCCTTGGTGCAGGCGTTGACGAGCAGGACGAGACCTTGCAGAGAGATGATGTTCAGGTCTCGGCGCCACTCCCTACCTGCGGGAATGCTGAGACCGTAACCTCCAGTTAGGGTCTCGAGCGTCTCTCGATGGTCGTCGGGCACATGGTCGGAGAGCGCCTTCTGCGTGTTGCTGTGTCCGAGTTTCCTGCAGACGTCCACCGCCGGGAACCAGTGCTTTCCGTCCGGCATGGTCAGCCGGCGGACGCGGGCTCCGGTCGCCGCGTACACAAAGTCACTGATGTCGATCGCCTCGTGCCGATCGGCCGGACGGGATCGCTTACTGGGTTCGTGCATGTGAACCACCTCCGCCGCGGAACGTAGAGCGGGGAAAAGCGAATATGCCAGCTGCAAAGGTGATATTCACGATTCAGAGTGAAGTTTGCGATCTTCTCACCCCAACGTGCTTATGAATACTTATCCCTGACGTGCAATCAGGGTCGACTGGGGGTCGTGCCAGGGTGATCACCGATAGTGACCGGCATGCCGCTCGCGGCACTCTGGTCACATGCCGAAGACCACTGCGACTCGCCCCGGTTCCCCGCTCCTGCGACGTGCCACCGCTGCCGCCACCGCCGCCGGCGTCGCCGCCCTGGCGGCCGTGGCGGTGGGCGCGCCCGGTGTCGCCCACGCCGCGTCCGTTGCCGCCGCCACGCCCGCGACCGACTTCAGCGACTGCCCCGCACTGCCCGACGGGGTCGACCCGGCCCACTGGAAGTGCGAAGTGCACACCGCCGCTCCCCGTCTGACGATGGGCGAGGTCACGGTGACGCTCGCGCCGATCACCATGACCCACGCCGAGGGCCCCCTGCCGGACGGCGGCAACGGGCAGGTGTGGGGCGCGATGCACGGCGCGCCGACCGCGGTGCCCGGCGTCCGGGGCCTGGCGATACGCCCGGAGTACGGAGGCCGGTCCGACTTCTACACGGGGGAGTTCAGCCTGCGTTTCCGGCTTCTGGGTCCGCTGCTGAAGAAGGGCTGCACCGTGGGGGCGGATGAGCCGGTCGACTTCCGGCTGAAGCGCTCGGGCCCCTCCACGTGGGTCTCCCAGGATCCGCCGGTCATCGAGTTCTCGGCGTACGACGACACCTTCTCCGCCCCCGCGGCCGAGCACTGCGGGCCGCTGACCGGTGCCCTGAACCGCCGCCTCGGCCTGCCCGCGGCCGAGGGGAACCTGATGTCGTACGACGCCTCCTACACCTTCCGGACTTACGACCGGCTGACGGCGAGGCCCTGAGGGGGCCCCGCGCAGGCGCGTGGAGCACAACGGGCCCGCCGCATTCCGCGACGGGCCCGGGTGAGGAGAGCGGGATCAGCCCAGCTTGGCGAAGCCGTAGGTGAGGAGCTTCTTCGCGTCCGCCTCGCGCTGCGGGATGGAGGAGGAGGCGAGGACCGTGCCGATGACCGTCTTGCCGTTGCGGGTGGCGGCGAAGACCAGGCAGTACTTGGCCTCGGGGCCGGAGCCCGTCTTCACGCCGATGGTGCCGCTGTAGCTGCTGAGCAGACCGTTGGTGTTCTTCCAGGTGGCCATGGTGCGGGTGCCACCGGACTTGGTCTGCGTCTTGGCGGTGTACGCCTTGGTCTTGACGACCGTGCGGAACGTGGCGCTCTTCATCGCGCTGCTGGCGATCTTCGTCAGGTCGCGCGGCGTCGAGTAGTTGTTGCCGTTGCCGATGCCGTCGAAGGAGTCGAAGTGGGTGTTCTTCAGACCCAGGTTCTTGGCGGCGGTGTTCATCTTGCCGATGAAGTTGCTCACGCGCGCGGCACGGGTGGAGCCGGAGCCGTACTTGTCGGCGAGCGCGTAGGCGGCGTCGCAGCCGGACGGCAGCATCAGGCCGTACAGCAGCTGGCGGACGGTGACCTTGTCGCCGACGATCAGATGCGCCTGGGAGGCGTTGTTCTTGACGACGTAGTCGCTGTACGCCTTCTGGATCGTCACCTTGGAGTCGAGGTTGAGGTTCGACTGGGCGAGCACGACCTTGGCGGTCATGATCTTGGTGGTGGAGCCGGTGGACAGCTGCGTGTCCGCCTTCTTGGTGTACAGCGACGCACCGTTCGCGTTGTTCATCGCGTAGCCGCCCTTGGCCACGATCGACGGGACGGTGACGGCCTGCGCGGGTGCCGCCGTGAGGGCGCCGGTGGCGAGCAGCGCGCCGGAGGAGACGGCGACGGCAGCGGCTTTGCGGATGCGGGTGCCCTTAATGCCGGTAATCAAAGCGAAATACCCCGATTGTCTTGAATGCCCCTGTGGTGCGGCCGAGTTGAGGTGGCACGAGAGTGGTGCCGCACGTGTGTGACACGTAAGTAGCACAGAAGGTTGTGCGGTCGCTGCGGGGGATTTTCATCACGTCCGCATGATGGACGCCGCGCCCGCATGAGTGCGTGTTGTATCTATCCTGTCGGCATGAACACGGCCGTCCAGCAGACCGCCCCCCGGTCCCTCAAACAGCCACCCGCCGCCGACCGCGTCTACGCCCACGTCAAGCAGGGCGTCCTCGACCGCCGCTACGAGGGCGGCACCCTCCTCACCGAGGGCGAGCTCGCCGAGGCCGTCGGCGTCTCGCGCACGCCCGTCCGGGAGGCCCTGCTGCGCCTGGAGGTCGAGGGTCTGATCCGGCTCTACCCGAAGAAGGGCGCCCTGGTGCTGCCCGTCTCGGCGCAGGAGATCGCCGACGTGGTGGAGACCCGGCTGCTGGTGGAGGAGCACGCGGCCCGCAAGGCCGTACCCGCCCCGCCGGCCCTGCTGGAGCGGCTCACGGAGCTGCTGGAGCGGCAGAAGACGCAGGCGGCCGCCGGTGACTTCGCCGCCGCCGCCGTCACCGACCGGTGCTTCCACGCCGAGATCGTGCGCAGCGGCGGCAACGAGATCCTCTCCCGGCTGTACGACCAGCTCCGCGACCGTCAGCTGCGGATGGGCGTCGCCGTCATGCACTCGCACCCCGACCGGATCGCCAAGACGCTCGCCGAGCACGAGGAGATCCTCGAGGCGCTGCGCGCCGG
This sequence comes from Streptomyces albidicamelliae, assembly GCF_025642175.1. Classification (NCBI taxonomy): domain Bacteria; kingdom Bacillati; phylum Actinomycetota; class Actinomycetes; order Kitasatosporales; family Streptomycetaceae; genus Streptomyces; species Streptomyces albidicamelliae. The sequence continues at coordinate 4,364,504 of NZ_CP106795.1, forward strand.
GGACGCGGAGGCGGCCGTCGGCGTCGTGCACCGGCACGTGGGCTGGTTCTCGCACCTCGCACGAGGGGAGGTCCGGTGACGAACGCCACCCTTCCGGGTGATCCGCCGGGCGGTCGCCGGGCGATCGCCGTGTGGTCCATAGGCGTGGCCGTCTACTTCGTGGCCGTCATCTTCCGCACCTCGCTGGGTGTGGCGGGACTGGACGCCGCCGACCGTTTCCACGTCAACGCCTCCGCGCTGTCGACGTTCTCCATCCTCCAGCTGCTGGTCTACGCCGGCATGCAGATACCCGTGGGCCTGCTGGTCGACCGCCTCGGTACGAAGAAGGTGCTGAGCATCGGCGCCGTGCTGTTCACGGCGGGGCAGCTGGGCTTCGCCTTCTCCCCTTCCTACGGCACCGCGCTCGCCTCCCGCGCGCTGCTGGGCTGCGGAGACGCGATGACCTTCATCAGCGTGCTGCGGCTGGGCACCCGCTGGTTCCCGGCCCGCCGCGGGCCCCTGGTCGCCCAGCTCGCCGGCCTGGTCGGCATGGCGGGCAACCTGGTCTCCACCCTGGTGCTCGCCCGGCTGCTGCACGGCATCGGCTGGACCCCGGCGTTCGCGGGCAGCGCGCTCGCCGGGGTGATCGTCCTGGTCCTGACACTGTTCTTCCTCAAGGACCACCCGGAGGGGCACGAGCCCGAGCCCTTCCCGCACCAGGGCGCCGCCTACGTCCGCCGGCAGATCGCCGCGTCCTGGCGCGAGCCCGGCACCCGGCTCGGCCTGTGGGTGCACTTCACCACGCAGTTCCCGGCGATGGTGTTCCTGCTGCTGTGGGGCCTGCCGTTCCTGGTGCAGGCGCAGGGCCTCAGCCGGGCCACGGCCGGCGAACTGCTCACCCTGGTCGTCCTGTCCAACATGGTGGTCGGCCTGGTCTACGGCCAGATCGTCGCCCGGCACCACGCGGCGCGGCTGCCGCTCGCGCTCTGCACGGTGGGGGCGACCGCGCTGGTGTGGGCGGCGACGCTGGCGTACCCCGGGGACCACGCGCCGATGTGGCTGCTGCTGGTCCTCTGCACGGTGCTCGGCGCCTGCGGCCCCGCCTCGATGCTCGGCTTCGACTTCGCCCGGCCCGCCAATCCGCCCGAGCGGCAGGGCACCGCGTCCGGCATCACCAACATGGGTGGCTTCGTCGCCTCCATGACGACGCTGTTCGCGATCGGCGTCCTGCTGGACGCCACCGGTGACGACTACACCGTGGCCTTCTCCGCGGTCTTCGTGCTGCAGGCACTGGGCATCACCCAGATCCTCCGGCTGCGGGGGCGGGCGGCCCGCCGGGAGCGGGAGCGGCTGGTGGCGAGCCGGGTCGAGACGGTGCACGTCCCCGCCGCCTGAACCGGACGCCCCCGCGCGGGCGTCAGCGCACGACCGGGACGAGGGTGAGATAGGCGAGGCCGAGGACACCGCGGTAGTGCATCCACTGTCCGCGGTGGCGGTCCAGGCGCTCCCGGGTCTCGGCGGCCAGCGGATGGTCCGGGTGGGCGGCCAGCCAGACCTCCGTGTCCGCCTGGTAGGCCGACTCGAACTCCTCCCACTCCCCGGCCCCGGCCGTCTCGGTCCACTCCGGCCGGAAGCCGGCCTGGACGGCCAGGTCGAGGACGGTCGCGAGGTCGTGGTGGTCGTCGGCGCGCGCGCCCGGCCACATGCCGGACAGCTCGGTCAGGGTGGGCGGGCGCTGCCAGAACCCCTCGCCGAGCAGCACCCGCCCGCCGTCGGTCACCAGCCGGCGCAGCTCGCGCAGCACCTCCGCGGTGCCCGGCTCGGCCGTGCTCAGCGCCTGGCCCGAGCCGACGCACAGCACCACGTCGGCGGGCCCGCGCCGGGTCCCCAGCGCGGACTCCTCGACGAACTCCGTCCGGTCCGCTAGCCCGCGTGCCTCGGCGTTCCGCCGCGCCCGCTCCAGGTCGGTGCCGTTGATGTCGACACCGGTGCCCTTCGCGTCCGGTACGGCGGCCAGCACCCGGAGCAGCAGCTCCGCCCAGCCGCAGCCGATGTCCAGCACGGTCCGGGGCCGGTTCGCCGCGAGCCGCTGGACGATCCCGGCCGCGCGGGCCTCGGACAGGGGGCTGTGGAAGGTGAGGCGGCCCAGACGGGGCGGGGTGTCGGTCATGCCGGGACGCTAGGCGATCTCCGTACCGGCACACCACCGGATTCCGGCCGGACGGAAGGCGGAAGCGGCCGGAGGGGCCCTTCCGCGCGGGCGCCCGGCCCGCCTACGGGGTCACCGCGAAGTGGCGCAGGATCGCCGCCGCCAGATCCGGGTCCCCCTCCGTCTTCACCCGGTCCGCGGCCGACTCCGGGGAGATCCGGCCGCAGGCGAGGCGGACGTACGTCTCCCAGTCGAGGGTGAGGGCGACCGCGGGGCCGAGCGCCGGGGCGGTCTCCAGGGTGCCGCGGCCCTGGATGTCGACGCGGACGGTGCGCAGGAACTCCACCGGGCCGTGTACGTCGATCACGACGGCCGAACTGCGCGGTGCGTCCGCGTCCTTGGCGACCACCTTGGGCAGCGCTTCCAGCAGCAGGTCCCGTGCGACATGGGCGCCCGGCGAGTCGAGGCCGCCGGGCCGGCCGAGGGCGGCGCGCAGGTCCTGCTCGTGCACCCACACATCGAAGGCCCGCATGCGGTAGGCCTGTTCGAGGGTGACCTCCGTGCCCAGCGGGCCGCGCACCATGGTGCCGGGGTCCCGGGACTCGTTGCGCAGCTGGCGGTTGCGGCGGATGACCGTGTACTCCAGCTCGGCCGTCATCTCGGGCGCCGTGTGGTGGCGGCGGACGTCGACCTGTATCTCCGTGTAGCGCTGGTGCTCGGTCGTGACGTGGAAGAGGTCGCGGGGCAGGGAGTGGATGGGCCGGGGGTCGCCGAGCATCTCGCAGTCCATGCCGATCACATGGGACACGATGTCCCGCACCGACCAGCCGGGGCAGGGGGTGCGCCGGTTCCACTCTCCGTCCGGGAGCGACTGCACCATCTCGGATATCGCGTCGATGGAGTGGGTCCAGGCGTCGGCGTAGGGCTGGAGGGTGGGATGCAGACTCACGGAAACGGGACCCCTCGGCGTTTGGTACACGGGCAGGTTGTGGCGGCGTTGCCAGTGGGCGGTGGCTGCTCTCGGCGGTGTTCTGGGACTCCCCCGGGTTCTCGGCCGTGCTCGAACCCGAGGGGACCCCAAGTTACGCTGCTGTGAGGCACCCCGGCAGTGCTTTCGTGTGACGATCGTAGGCCTGTTGGACGACTCCAATGCCAGGACGGTGGTAGTGTGCGCGCCTCGCTGATCCAGATCGCCGTGGACGAGGACGAATCGGTCGAGGCCCGGCGGCAGCGTGCCGCCGCGCTCGTGCGCGAGCAGGCCGGTGCCGACCTCGTGGTTCTGCCCGAGCTGTGGACCACCGGCGCCTTCGCCTACGAGGAGTTCGGCCGGGAGGCCGAGCCGCTCGAGGGGCCGACGTACGACGTCATGGCCAAGGCGGCGAGCGACGCGGGCGTGTGGCTGCACGCCGGGTCCATTCCCGAGCGGGATCCCGAGGGTCCCCTCTACAACACCTCCCTCGTCTTCTCCCCCTCCGGTGAGCTGGCCGCGGCCTACCGCAAGATCCACCGCTTCGGCTTCGACAAGGGCGAGGCCGTGCTGATGGGCGCGGGGCGGGAGCTGGTGACGGTCCGGCTGCCGGGGACCACGCTCGGCGTGGCCACCTGCTACGACCTCCGTTTCCCCGAACTCTTCCGCGGACTGGCCGACGCCGGCGCCGAGGTGCTGGTGATCCCGGCGGGCTGGCCCGAGCGGCGGCGTGCGCACTGGACGCTGCTGGCTCAGGCGCGGGCGGTGGAGAACCAGGCGTTCGTGCTCGCCTGTGGAACGGCCGGGACGCATGCGGGAGTTCCGCAGGCGGGTCACTCGATCGTGGTGGATCCCTGGGGCGAGGTGCTCGCGCAGGCCGGAGCGGGCGAGGAGGTCCTCACGGTGGAGTTCGACCCGGCGAAGGTGGCGACCACCCGCGACCAGTTCCCGGCCCTGAAGGACCGCGTCCTCGGCCTGGCACCACCCCACCACCACGACTGACCACCGTCGGGCCCGGCCGACCCCCCGCCGGTGCCCCGGCCTTGCCGAGCGGCCCTCGCCGACGGGACCGGTCCTCCGCCGGCGGGGGACCGGCCTTTCGACGCCGCCACCGATGGTGGGAGTCGGCTCTCCCGAGCGGCCCTCGCAGGGACGCGCCGCCGGGACTGCCCGTGGGCCATGCGCGGCCGGGGGCTGCTCGTGGGCTCGGGGCGGGAAGCGGCCCTGTCCCGACGCCCCCCGGGACTCGGCGCTGGGAGCGCCGCGGGCTCGGAGCCAGGCGCGGGGAGAGCCCTGGGCAGGGCAGATCGTCGAGCGGGTGCACGCCGGTACCCGCCGGAGGAGGCGGCGCGGAGCCCATGGGGCAGCCCCCGCCCCCAGCCGCACCTAGCCCACGGGGCAGCCCTCGGCCCCCCTGCCCCCTGCTCGCGCTCAGTCCCGTTCCTCCCCCTCCCCCTCCTTCTCCGCCAGGTGGATCACGCATACCGCCACGGCGATGAGCAGGGCCGGGTCGGCGTCGTCGCGTACGACGTCGACTCCGTAGGTGTCGCGGAGGGAGAGCCAGCGCCGGGAGATCACCGCGAGGAGTTCGCCCTCGTACTCGACGGCGAACTCGCGGTCCAGGATCTTGCCGCTGACGTCCAGCTCGGTGCCGTCCACCAGGGAGACCCGGTAGTGGTTGCGCAGCAGCGACAGCCGCTTGCGCTTGATCCGGGCCAGCCCTTCGCCGTCCCGTTCGATCACCATGGTGTCGCGCAGGGCGAACATCTTCTGGTGGATGTCGATCAGGACCCGCCCCTGGGTGTCCTTCAGCTCGAAGGTGTCGCGCAGCCGCATCGCCTTGCCGTCGACGAGGAACACCTTCCGGCCGTGCTCGTCCTCGATCCACCAGTCGTCGCCGATGCCGAGGATGCGGTCGCGTACGAGGAATCTCATGCCGTAACCGTTCCCCGGCGGCGCGTGATCGTCACGGTGCCGGGAGAAGTGGGCGAAATACCCGTGAGCGGGCCAGCCGCCGGGCGGAAATAGCGCAGGCCGGTGCCGTGGTTGGGGGAAGCATGGCGAAGCGCGTACGTGTCCGTTCCCCCGAGCTGACCGGTGGCGGCGGCTGGATCAACACCGGTGGGGAGGAGCTGAGGCTCGCCGACTTCCGGGGGCGCGTACTGATCCTGGACTTCTGGACCTTCTGCTGCATCAACTGCCTGCACGTCCTCGACGAACTCCGGGAGTTGGAGGAGAGGCACCGGGACACGGTGGTGGTCGTCGGGGTGCACTCGCCGAAGTTCGCGCACGAGGCCGAGCACCGAGCGGTCGTGGACGCCGTCGAGCGCTACGGCGTGGAGCACCCGGTGCTGGACGATCCCGACCTCGCCACCTGGAAGCAGTACGCGGTCCGCGCCTGGCCGACGCTCGTCGTGATCGACCCCGAGGGGTACGTCGTCGCCCAGCACGCCGGCGAGGGGCACGTGCACGCCATCGAGCGGCTGGTCGAGGAGCTGGAGGCCGAGCACGAGGCGAAGGGCACCCTGCGCCGCGGTGACAGCCCGTACGTGCCGCCGGAGCCCGAGCCGACCACCCTGCGTTTCCCGGGCAAATTGCTGCTCCTGCCGTCCGGGAACCTCCTGGTCAGCGACACCACACGGCACCAGCTGGTGGAGCTGGCGGAGGACGCCGAGACCGTCGTGCGGCGCATCGGCTCCGGTGCGCGCGGCTTCGCCGACGGCGGCCCGGGCGAGGCCGCCTTCAACGAGCCGCAGGGCCTCGCGCTCCTCGGCGACGGCGCGGTCGTCGTCGCCGACACCGTCAACCACGCCCTGCGCCGGCTCGACCTGGCCACGGGGGCCGTGACCACCCTGGCCGGTACCGGCCGCCAGTGGTGGCGGGGTTCGGCGACCTCCGGCCCGGCCCGCGGGACGGACCTGTCGTCGCCGTGGGACGTGGCCGTGTTCGGCGGCAGGGTGTGGATCGCCATGGCGGGGGTGCACCAGCTGTGGACGTACGACCCGGAGACCGGGACGGTCGCCGCGGCGGCCGGCACCACCGACGGGGGCCTGGTCGACGGGCCGGGCGCCGAAGCCTGGTTCGCGCAGCCCTCCGGTCTCGCGGCCACCGCCGAGCGGCTGTGGGTCGCCGACTCCGAGACCTCCGCGCTGCGCTGGGTGGACCGGGACGGGCACGTACGGACGGCGGTGGGCACCGGTCTGTTCGACTTCGGTCACCGGGACGGCCCGGCGGCCGAGGCGCTGCTGCAGCACCCGCTGGGCGTCACCGCCCTGCCGGACGGCTCGGTCGCCGTCGCCGACACCTACAACCACGCCCTGCGCCGCTACGACCCGGCCACCGGTGAGGTCACCACGCTCGCCACCGATCTGCGCGAGCCCAGCGACGCCGTACTCGTCGGATCGGACCTCGTGGTGGTCGAGTCGGCCCGGCACCGGCTCACCCGGCTGCGGCTGCCCGAGGAGGCGGTCAGGGCCGACGCTGTCGCCCACGGCACGCGGCGTGCGGCGACCGCGGTCGCTCCGGGCGCGCTCCGCCTCGACGTGATCTTCGAGGCGCCCGCGGGCCGGAAGCTGGACACCCGCCACGGTCCCCCGACCCGGCTGCTGGTCTCCTCGACCCCGCCCGAGCTGCTGCTCAGGGGCGAGGGGGCGGACACGGACCTCTCCCGCGAGCTGGAGCTGAACCCGGCCGTCGGGGAGGGCGTCCTGCACGTCTCGGCCATGGCGGCGAGCTGCGACGACGACTCCGCCGCCGCATACCCCGCGTGCCACGTCCACCAGCGGGACTGGGGCGTCCCGGTCCGCCTCGCCGAGGGCGCCGCGGACCGGCTGCCCCTGGTGCTGGAGGGGATGGACGCGGGCTAGGGGGCTTCGTCTGGATCAGCCCGGGTCCGTGACGCCCGGCACGGCACCTCGCCGCGTTGTCGGACCACCCGAGTACGTCCAGTACGCGGGTGATCCTCCGCCTTGCGACGCACCGCGCCGGACGCCGCGGCCTGATCCGACCTGATCCAGACGAAACCCCCTGGTGGCCCGGTCCGGGAGCCGGCCGCGTGCGGGCCGGCTCACCCGCCGGGATGGATCTCCGCGTCCGATGGGCGCGACCCGGCTCGTGGCGGCCGGACCTGTGTGCGAGCGGTCGCGGCACCGGGGGACCTGGACCCCTCCTCCAGCGGTGACGGCCTGGTCCTCACCGGCCTCGACCAGGCCAACGACGTGGCGCTGCAGTCCGACGGCAGGATCGTCTCCGTCCGCGCGGGCGGCGGCCGGGACACCGTCCACGGCGACTTCGGCGACGACTACGCCGACGGCGGCCTCGGCGACGACACGCTGTACGGCGGTCCGGGCGACGACACCCTGACCGGCTCGTCCGGCAACGACCGTCTGATCACCACGGACGGGGTGGCCGGCAACGACACGGCGAACGGCGGCACGGGTCTCGACTCCTGCACCACCGACTCCGGTGACACCCGGGTCAGTTGTCCCTGACCGTGCCTCTCACCCGCGGGTGGGACATCACCCGCGGGTGGACGACGACGGCGTGACTTATACGCCGTACCCGTCGCGGTAGCCCTCGGTGTACCCGTCGGCGCGGCGGTGGTGCAGGGGTTCCTCCTCCACCACCGGCGTCGTCGGGGGCACGACCACCCTGCGGCGCCGGGCGATTCCGCTGAACGTGGCGACGCCGATCAGGCCGACGGCCATCAGGATCACGCCGACGATGGTGAGGTTGACGCCGTGCATCTGCCAGTCGGTCGCGAACGTGAGGATGGCCCCCACGGCGATGAGGATGATGCATCCTCCGAGCCCCATGAGAAGTCGCCTCCCCTTTTCGGTTCCGGAATCTCCGGTGGCAACCGGGTACCCGGCGCGGCTTGGGGCATGCCCACGACGGACGGTGACGACAACTCAGGCGTGCCGAGGGGCCCTGAGGCGGGGCGGCGGTCAGCCCTCCAGGAACGCGGTCAGGGCGTTCGCCAGGTGGAACGGGTCGTCGGCGCCGCAGAGTTCGCGGACGCTGTGCATGGAGAGGATCGCCACGCCGATGTCGACCGTGCGGATCCCGTGCCGGGCCGCGGTGATGGGTCCGATGGTGGTGCCGCACGGCATGGAGTTGTTGGAGACGAAGGACTGGAACGGGACGTCCGCCCGCTCGCAGGCGGCGGCGAACACCGCGCGGCCCGAACCGTCCGTGGCGTAGCGGTTGTTGACGTTGACCTTGAGGATGGGGCCGCCGTTGACCCGCGGGTGGTGCGTCGGGTCGTGCCGCTCCGCGTAGTTGGGGTGGACGGCGTGCCCGGTGTCGGAGGACAGGCAGACCGTGCCGGCGAAGGCGCGCGCCCGGTCCTCGTACGACCCGCCGCGCGCGAACACCGAGCGCTCCAGGGCCGTGCCCAGCAGCGGGCCGTCCGCGCCGGTGTCGGACTGGGAGCCGTTCTCCTCGTGGTCGAAGGCGGCCAGCACGGGGATGCGGGTGAGCTCGGCCCCGGAGGTCGCGGCGGCCACCAGGGCGGCGACGCCGGCGTGCACGGACAGCAGGTTGTCCATGCGCGGGCCGGCCACCAGTTCCCGGTCGCGGCCCAGGTAGGCGGGCGGCTCCACCGGGTACGTCATCAGGTCCCAGCCGGTCACCGAGCCGGTCTCCAGTCCGGCCTCCTGCTCCAGGAAGGCGATCAGGTCGCCGTCCAGGACGTCGTCGCCGAGGCCCCAGACCGGCTGGAGGTGCCGCTGCTTGTCGAGCTTGAGCCCGTCGGTGCCGACCGTGCGGTCCAGGTGGATGGCGAGCTGGGGGACCCGCAGCAGCGGCCGGTCGACGTCGGCCAGCACGGTGGAGCCGTCGCGCAGGGTGAGCCGGCCGGCCAGGCCGAGGTCCCGGTCCAGCCAGGAGTTCAGCAGCGGGCCGCCGTAGATCTCCACGGCCACCTGGCGCCAGCCGTGCGCCCCACTGTCCGGGCGCGGCTTGATCCGCAGGTTCGGGGAGTCGGTGTGGGCGCCGATGATGTGGAAGGGGGTGTGCGGCGCGGCGTCCTCGGGCACGAACCAGGCCACGATCGCGCCGCCGCGCAGCAGGTACTTGCCGCCGCTCGTCCCGTCCCAGGCGTCCGTCTCGGCGACCTGACGAAAGCCCGCCTTCTCCAGCCGCTCGGCGGTGTTCGCCACGGCGTGGTACGGCGAGGGGCTTGCCGCCAGGAAGGACATCAGGTCGTCGGTGTGGCCGCGGTCGAAGCGGGCTGGTGCGCTCATGGGTTCACCTTAACGACGTGCACGGGCCCGCTCCCTGGAATGGGGAGCGGGCCCGTGCGGGGTATCGACGGGGACGTCCGGAACGTCGGTAACGCGGCCCCGGCCGGTCGGGAGCGGGTCCCGACCGGTCCGCGGCGCGGCGTCGCCGGCCGGTGGACGCGGCCTCGCCGGGACTAGAAGGCGGCCTCGTCCAGCTCCATGAGGTCCAGCTCGACACCGGCGGCGATCTTGCGGGCGAGGGTGACGCCCGGCAGGACGTTCGCCGCGAAGAACTTCGCCGCGGCGATCTTGCCGGTGTAGAACGCCTTGTCCTTCGCCGAGGCGGTGGCCAGCTTCTCGGCGGCGATCGCGGCGCCCCTGAGCAGCAGGTAGCCGACGACGACGTCACCGGAGGCCATGAGCAGGCGGGTGGTGTTCAGGCCCACCTTGTAGATGTTCTTGGTGTCCTGCTCGGTGGCGGCGAGGTCGGTCAGCATGAGGCCGACGATCGCCTCCAGCTCCACGGCCGCCTTGGCGAGGTGCTCGCGGGCGCCGGACAGCTCCTCGCCACCGGTGCCGAGCGCCAGGAACTTCTTGATGTCCTCGGCGAGGGAGTTCAGCGCGGCGCCCTGGTTGCGGACGATCTTCCGGAAGAAGAAGTCCTGGCCCTGGATCGCCGTGGTGCCCTCGTAGAGGGTGTCGATCTTGGAGTCCCGGATGTACTGCTCGATCGGGTACTCCTGGAGGAAGCCGGAGCCGCCGAAGGTCTGCAGCGACTGGGCGAGCTGCTCGTAGCCCTTCTCGGAGCCGTAGCCCTTGACGATGGGCAGGAGCAGGTCGTTCAGCGCCTCCTCGGCCGAGGCGTCCTCGCCGTTCGCCTCCTTGAGCTGGATGGCGTCCTGGATGGAGGCGGTGTGGAGCACGAGGGCGCGCATGCCCTCCGCGTACGCCTTCTGCGTCATCAGCGAGCGGCGCACGTCGGGGTGGTGGGTGATGGTGACCTTGGGCGCGGTCTTGTCCATGAAGTTGGCCAGGTCCGGGCCCTGGACGCGCTCCTTGGCGTACTCCAGCGCGTTGAGGTAGCCGGTGGAGAGCGTGGAGATCGCCTTCGTGCCGACCATCATGCGGGCGAACTCGATGATGCGGAACATCTGGCGGATGCCGTCGTGCTTGTCGCCGATCAGCCAGCCCTTGGCGGGGTGCTTGTCGCCGAAGGTCATCTCGCACGTGTTGGAGGCCTTGAGGCCCATCTTGTGCTCGACGTTGGTGGCGTAGGCGCCGTTGCGCTCGCCCAGCTCGCCGGTCTCGAAGTCGAAGAGGTACTTCGGGACGAGGAAGAGGGACAGGCCCTTGGTGCCGGGGCCGGCGCCCTCGGGGCGGGCGAGGACGTAGTGGAGGATGTTCTCCTCCATGTCGTGCTCACCGGAGGTGATGAAGCGCTTCACGCCCTCGATGTGCCAGGAGCCGTCCTCCTGCTGGATCGCCCTGGTGCGGCCGGCGCCCACGTCGGAGCCCGCGTCGGGCTCGGTGAGCACCATCGTGGAGCCCCACTGCTTCTCCACGGCGACCTTGGCGATGTGCTTCTGGACCTCGTTGCCCTCCTCGAAGAGGATGCCGGCGAACGCGGGGCCCGAGGAGTACATCCACACGGCCGGGTTGGCGCCCAGGATCAGCTCGGCGTAGGCCCAGATCAGGGAGCGGGGCGAGGTGGTGCCGCCGATCTCCTCGGGCAGGCCGAGCCGCCAGTACTCGGAGTCCATGAAGGCCTTGTAGCTCTTCTTGAAGGACGCCGGGACCGGCGCGGTGTTGGTCTCCGGGTCGAAGACCGGCGGGTTGCGGTCGGCGTCGGCGAAGGACTCGGCCAGCTCGTTCTCGGAGAGGCGGGTCAGCTCCTCCAGGACGCTCTTGGCGGTCTCGACGTCCATCTCCTCGAACGGGCCGGTGCCGTACACCTTGTCGCGCCCCAGTACTTCGAAGAGGTTGAACTCGATGTCGCGGAGATTCGACTTGTAGTGCCCCATGGCGACTGCTCCGTTGAGGGATCGGCGAGGCACTGACTCCTCGCATCTGGTTCACGTACCAACAAGTAGCTACGATGATGCTACCCGTCGGTAATAAGAAGCAACCCCTGCCCTGCCAAGTGTGAGAAGGGTCTACTCCACCCTCCTCAGGTGCAGCCCCCGCGGCCGCTACGGTATTCCGGCGGAAGGCGGGTGACCGGCCGGTTTTCTCCGGTGGGGGGAAGGGGGCGGCCGGCGCCGCGCGCGCTCGGTACTCTTGCGCGCATGTACGGATACGGCCAGCCCATGGACGGTGGCGCCGCGCAGCAGGGGTACGTGCCGCCGCAGCAGCAGATGCCGGGCGGTGTCGGGGGGTACGGCCAGCAGCCGCCGCTCTATCCCGAGCCGTCCCCGCCCTCGCTCGCGGACGCGGTGCGCGCGTTCACCACGGGCTCGATGGCCGCCGAGGACTTCCAGCAGATCTTCGCCACGTCGAAGGTGTACTGCCCGCGCGGTGACACCCCCGGTTTCCTGGCCCTGCACAACACCCAGCAGCCGGTGATCCCGATGTTCACCTCCCTCAAGGAGCTGCGGCGATACGCGGGCAAGGAGTCCAAGTACTTCGTGATCACCGGCGCCGAGGTGATCGATCTGCTGCCCACCGGCTACGGGTTCGTTCTGGACATGGAGGGCGAGCACCGCATGGTGTTCGACGCCAAGGCGGTCGAGCAGATGGTCGAATTCGCCATGCGCCGCATGTACGGCGGCGTCTGAACCGTTCAGACCCCGTGGCGGGCCCGGAGGGAATTCCCTCCGGGCCCGCTCTGTTGGGGGTGACAAGAAGTTCAACGCTCAACTAAAGTGGGCGTACCAAGGAGGTCCCACCATGCCTGCAGTGACCGTCGAGAACCCGTTGACGCTGCCCCGCGTGACCGCAGCAGCCGACGCCGTGGCACGCCCCGTGCTCACCGTCACGACCGCTCCGAGCGGATTCGAGGGTGAGGGCTTCCCGGTGCGCCGCGCGTTCGCCGGGATCAACTACCGCCACCTCGACCCGTTCATCATGATGGACCAGATGGGCGAGGTGGAGTACGCGCCGGGCGAGCCCAAGGGCACCCCCTGGCACCCGCACCGCGGCTTCGAGACCGTCACCTACATCATCGACGGCGTCTTCGACCACCAGGACTCGCAGGGCGGTGGCGGCACCATCACCAACGGCGACACCCAGTGGATGACCGCCGGCTCGGGCCTGCTGCACATCGAGGCCCCGCCGGAGGCCCTCGTCGTGTCCGGCGGCCTCTTCCACGGCCTCCAGCTGTGGGTGAACCTCCCGGCCAGGGACAAGATGATGGCCCCGCGCTACCAGGACATCCGCGGCCGCAACGTCCAGCTGCTCACCTCGCCCGACGGCGGCGCGCTGCTCCGCGTCATCGCCGGTGAGCTGGACGGCCACGAGGGCCCGGGCATCACGCACACGCCGATCACGATGATCCACGCGACCCTGGCGCCGGGTGCCGAGATCACCCTGCCCTGGCGCGAGGACTTCAACGGCCTGGCGTACGTCATGGCGGGCCGCGGCAGCGTCGGCGCCGAGCGCAGGCCGATCCACCTGGGCCAGACCGCCGTCTTCGGCGCGGGCTCCTCGCTGACCGTCCGCGCGGACGAGAAGCAGGACTCCCACACGCCGGACCTGGAGGTCGTGCTGCTGGGCGGACAGCCGATCCGCGAGCCGATGGCCCACTACGGCCCGTTCGTCATGAACACCAAGGACGAGCTGATGCAGGCCTTCGAGGACTTCCAGAAGGGCCGTCTGGGCACGGTCCCCGCCGTGCACGGCATGACGGAGAGCGGCCCGCAGGCCTGACGGAAGCTCCCCCCGGGCCCGGCGCTGAGCGGCCCCCGGGCCCGGGGGACGGTGGCCGCGCGGGTCTGACGGAGACCCGCGCGGCCACCCGCACGTGCGGGGCCGCGCGCGCTCACCCGCCCGGCCCCGCGCGGCAGGACAGCCACCGGCGGCCATGATCCGCTGGGGGTGTGTCGCTGCTGCCCGACCCCGTCCGCCGGTTCGCCGCCTGGTGCGCCGTGCTGCTGCTCGCCGCCGGGGTGGGCTGGGTGGCGGTACGGCTGTGCGGCGAGTTCCGTACGGCCGTCACGCCGGTGCTGCTCGCGCTGCTCGGCACCGCGCTGCTGAGGCCGCTGTACCGGCGGCTCGTGCGGACCGGGGTGCAGCGGTCGCTGGCGGCCGGACTCACGTGCGTCGCGGTCGTCGCCGTCGTCGGCGGTGCCGTGTACATCGTCGTCGCCGCGCTCATCGACAGCGGCGACCAGATCATCGTCTCGCTCCGGCAGGCCGCCAGGTCCGTCGCCCGGCACTTCGGCGCCGCCGGCACCGGGCTCGACGACCTCGCCGCCAACTCGCGCGAACTGCTCGGCAAGTTCGGCGGGACGGCCGCTTCCGGCGTGATCAGCGGGGTCAGCGTGGTCGGCGAGAGCATGGCCATGGCGGTGCTCGCGCTGCTGCTCGTCTTCTTCTTCCTGCGCGACGCCGACCGGGCCCTGAACGCCCTGCGCTCCGTGGTGCCCGACGGCGCCTCCGGCACCGTGGAGGCCATGGCCCGGCGGGCCTTCCGCGCGGTCGAGGGGTTCATGCGCGGGACCACGCTCATCGCCCTCATCGACGCCGTCTGCATCACCGTCGGCCTGCTGATCCTCCAGGTGCCCGGCGCGGTCGGACTCGGCGCGCTCGTCTTCGTCGGCGCCTACATCCCCTACCTCGGCGCCTTCATCTCCGGCGCGGTGGCCGTGCTGGTCGCCCTGGCCGACCGGGGATTCGTCATCGCGCTGTGGGCGCTCGGGGTGGTGCTGGCGGTGCAGGTGCTGGAGGGGCACGTGCTCCAGCCGGTCATCCAGAGCCGGACCGTGCAGATGCACCCGGCGGTGGTGCTGCTGGCCATCACCGCCGGCGCCTCCTTCGCGGGCATCCTCGGCATGCTGCTCTCGGTCCCGCTGACCGCCGCGGCCTTCTCGGTCGCCCAGGAGCTGCGGGACCGCTACGGCGGCCAGGGCCCGCAGGGCGCGGCCGCCGCCGGCGCGGGCCGTCCGGTGGAACCCTCCGGCACCCCGTCGGTCCCCCCGTCCGGTCCGTCCCCGAGCACCCCGCCGGACGGTCCGTCGTCCTAGACCCACGCTCGGGGCCGCCTCCCCGGCGGCCGGCTCCGGCACCGGTCCGCCCCGAATCCTTCCGTCCGGCCGGGATCGCCCCGGTTCCCCGGGCCCCTGGCGGGCTTAGTCGTCGTGGTCGTCCACCCGGCCGGGCGCCGCGGACTCGACCGGCGCGACCGGTGCGGCGGGGCCGCAGCCCCCCGTTCCGGCGGATTCGTGCAGCTCGAACCAGATGCTCTTGCCCCGGCCCCGGGGGTCGACTCCCCAGGTGTCGGCGAGGAGTTCGATGAGCATCAGACCGCGGCCCGAGGAGGCCAGTTCACCGGGGCGGCGCCGGTGGGGGAGGTCGTCGCCCGCGTCGGTGACCTCCACCCGCAGCCGCCGGCCGTCCGCACCGGCCACCTCGGCGAGCAGCAGCGCGTCGGCGTCGGTGTGGACGAGGACGTTCGTGACCATCTCGGAGACCAGCAGGACCGCCGAATCGACCTGCTCCGCCGAGGACCAGTCGTGCAGCAGCTCCCGCAGGTGCTGGCGGGCCTCGGCGATCCGTTCGGGTTCGTCCTGCGCCACCGACAGCAGGGTGCGCCGCACCGCGGGCCGCGCCGCCTCGGTGCCGACGCGGTCGTGACCCTCCCCGGCCCGGCACAGCAGCACCAGGGCGATGTCGTCCTCGCGGCGGTCCGCAAGGGGCCCGGTGGTGTGGTGCGACGACGGCCCGTGCACCGCCTGCACGAGCGCGTCGGCCAGCGTCTCCGCGTCGCCGTCGTGGTCCTCCAGGACCGCCCGGAGGCGTCGCCAGCCGCTCGCCATGTCGTGGCCGCCGGTCTCGATCAGGCCGTCGGTGCAGAGCATCATCGTCTCGCCGGGCTCCAGCGAGAACCGGGTCGTCGGGTAGTCCGCGTCCGGATCGATGCCCAGCGGCAGCCCGCCCGCCGTCGGCCGCATCATCACCGTGCCGTCGGCCATCCGGATCGCCGGGTCCGGGTGCCCGGCGCGGGCGATCTCCAGCATCCCGGTCGCCGGGTCGGCCTCCACGTAGACGCAGGTCGCGAAGCGGAGGTCGGCCAGGTTCTCGTCCCGGGAGTCGTGCGTGACGCCGTGCAGGAAACGGGAGGCGCGGGAGAGGACGGCGTCCGGACGGTGCCCCTCCGAGGCGTAGGCGCGCAGCGCGATCCGCAGCTGGCCCATCAGTCCCGCCGCCCGCACGTCGTGCCCCTGCACATCCCCGATGACCAGTGCGAAACGGCCGGAGGGCAGCGGGATCATGTCGTACCAGTCGCCGCCGACCTGCAGTCCGCCGCCGGTCGGGATGTAGCGGGCGGCCACCCGCATCCCGGGGATCTCCGGGCCCAGCGACGGCAGCATGGAGCGCTGCAGGCCCTCGGTCAGCTCGCGTTCGGACTCCGCGGCGCCGGCCCGGGACAGCGCCTGCGCGAGCATCCGCGCCACCGTCGTCAGCACGGCGCGCTCGTCCGGGGTGAAGGCCACCGGATAGGTGAAGGCCGCCATCCAGGCGCCCATCGTGCGTCCGGCCACCGTCAGCGGCAGGAACGCCCAGGAGTGGCGGCCGAAACGCTCGACGTAGGGCCACATCGCCGGGTAGCGGCTCTCGTACTGCTCCGGCGAGGCCACGTACACCGCGCGCCCGGAGCGCACCACCTCGGCCGCCGGGTAGTCGGCGGCGAGCGGCATGTCGGAGAAGGGCCGGATGTCGCCCGGCTGGTGCCCGTGGTGACCGATGATCGTCAGCCGGTCGCCCTCCACCCCGAACACCACGAGCCCGTCCGGGGAGAACCCCGGCATCGACAGGGCGCCCGCCACCCGCAGCACCTCCGCCGTGGAGCGGGCCTCCGCCAGCGCCCGGCCGGCGTCCAGCAGAAACGCCTCCCGCGAGCGCCGCCAGTCCCCGGTGACCGTGCTGCGCCCCGCCGCCGTGCCGGGGGTCGGCTCGGTCACCTCCTGGAGGGTGCCGATGAGCTCGTACGCCCGCCGCTCGGGGTCGAAGGACGGCTTGGAGCGGCTGCGGACGACCCGCAGGACGTTCCCCTGCGGGTCCATGATCCGGATGCGCACCTCGGCGAGGGTGCCCTCGGCCGCCGCGAGCTGGACCACACCGGTGATCTCGTTCCAGTCGACCGGGTGCAGCCGGGCCCGGGTCTGGGCCTCGGTGAGGGTGGCGGACTCGGCGGGCAGCCCGAGCAGCCGCGCCGCCTCCGCGTCCACGCCGACCAGCCCGGTGGCGGTGTCCCAGTGCCACAGACCGGTCGCGAGGGCGGCGAGGACGTCGCCTACGGACGGCAGGGGCTCGCCAGTGCGCATTGACCCACTTTAAGAAGATCCGATCGATAGGTGCCACTGTGGGCCGCCGCTGCCCGCCCCGGCGGGGCCGGCACCGGCCGCGCTGCCGCGGACCCGTGGGCCGTAATGGTGGGGAGCCGATCTTGGGCTGCCCGGTACCCTTGACGGGTCCGGGCCCCGTGCCCGATCCCGCCGGTCCGCGAGGCCGGCAGGAGAGAACCCCACCACGAAGGACGATGAACGACGATGCATCGGTACAGGTCCCACACCTGCGGCCAGCTCCGCGCCTCTGACGTCGGCACCGACGTCCGGCTGAGTGGCTGGCTGCACAATCGGCGCGACCTGGGCGGCATCCTCTTCATCGATCTGCGCGACCACTACGGCATCACCCAGCTGGTCGCCCGCCCCGGCACCCCGGCGTACGAGGCCCTGGACAAGATGTCCAAGGAGTCCACGGTCCGCGTCGACGGCCAGGTTGTTTCACGTGGAACCGAGAACGTGAACTCCGACCTGCCCACCGGTGAGATCGAGGTCGAGGTCGCCGAGGTCGAGCTGCTCGGCGCGGCCGCCCCGCTGCCCTTCACGATCAACGCCGAGGACGGGGTCAACGAGGAGCGGCGCCTGGAGTACCGCTTCCTGGACCTGCGCCGCGAGCGCATGCACCGCAACATCATGCTGCGGACGGCCGTGATCTCCGCGATCCGCCACAAGATGGTGGCGATGGGCTTCAACGAGATGGCGACGCCGATCCTGTCCGCCACCTCGCCCGAGGGCGCCCGCGACTACGTGGTGCCCTCCCGAGTGCACCCGGGCAAGTTCTACGCGCTGCCGCAGGCCCCGCAGCAGTTCAAGCAGCTGCTGATGATCTCCGGCTTCGACCGCTACTTCCAGATCGCGCCCTGCTTCCGCGACGAGGACGCCCGCGCCGACCGCTCGCCGGGCGAGTTCTACCAGCTCGACGTGGAGATGTCCTTCGTCGAGCAGGAGGACGTCTTCCAGCCCATCGAGAAGCTCATGACCGAGCTGTTCGAGGAGTTCGGCGGCGGCCGCCACGTCACCTCCCCCTTCCCGCGCATCCCGTTCCGCGAGGCGATGGCGAAGTACGGCTCCGACAAGCCGGACCTGCGCGCCAAGCTGGAGCTGGTGGACATCACCGATGTCTTCGAGGGCTCGGAGTTCAAGGCGTTCGCGGGCAAGCACGTGCGCGCCCTGCCGGTGCCGGACGTCTCCGCGCAGCCCCGCAAGTTCTTCGACCAGCTCGGCGACTTCGCCGTCGAGCAGGGCGCCAAGGGCCTGGCCTGGGTGCGGGTGGCCGAGGACGGCACGCTGTCCGGCCCGATCGCGAAGTTCCTCACCGAGGCGAACGTCGCCGAGCTGACCAAGCGTCTCTCCCTGGCCCCCGGCCACGCCGTCTTCTTCGGCGCGGGCGAGTACGACGAGGTCTCCAAGATCATGGGCGCCGTCCGGGTGGAGGCCGCCAAGCGCGCGGGCCACTTCGAGGAGGGCGTCTTCCGCTTCTGCTGGATCGTCGACTTCCCGATGTACGAGAAGGACGAGGAGACCGGCGGGATCGACTTCTCGCACAACCCGTTCTCGATGCCGCAGGGCGGTCTGGAGGCCCTGGAGACCCAGGACCCGCTGGACATCCTCGGCTGGCAGTACGACATCGTCTGCAACGGCGTCGAGCTGTCCTCCGGCGCGATCCGGAACCACGAGCCGGACATCATGCTCAAGGCGTTCGAGATCGCGGGCTACGACCGTGAGACCGTCGAGGAGAAGTTCGCGGGCATGCTCCGCGCGTTCCGCTTCGGCGCCCCGCCGCACGGCGGCATCGCCCCGGGCGTGGACCGCATCGTCATGCTCCTCGCGGACGAGCCCAACATCCGCGAGACGATCTCCTTCCCGCTCAACGGCAACGCCCAGGACCTGATGATGGGCGCGCCGACCGAGCTGGACGAGTCCCGCCTGCGCGAGCTGCACCTGAGCATCCGCAAGCCGCAGCCGAAGTAGCCGGCCGGCCGGCGGACGCCGAGCAGAACGGGAAGGGCCCGGAACCGGGATCGGTTCCGGGCCCTTCCCGTCGTGTCCGGGCTCAGGACAGGGACTTGTAGCCGCCCCAGCCCGTCGCGATCTTCGTGCGGGCGCCGAAGGAGCCCTTGCCGTCGCCGCTGTTGCGGTACAGGTTCCCGCTCGTGTCGCGGGAGACCAGGTCCGCCTTCCCGTCGTCGGTGATGTCGCCGACGCCGACGACCGCGTCGTACGAGCCGCCCCACGCGGTGAACAGCTTCACGCGGGCCGCGAAGGTGCCGTTGCCCCTGCCGTCGTACCGGTAGAGGGTGTTCGCCTTGTCCTGGGCGAGGAGGTCGCCGATGCCGTCGCCGTTCAGGTCGCCGGCGCCGATGACCTTCTTGTAGCCCTTCCAGTTGTCGTACAGCTTCACGCGGGCCGCGAGCTTGCCGGTGCTCGTGCCCTTGTGGAGGTGGACGGTGCCGGTGGAGGCGGTGCGGGTGACCAGGTCCGGGCGCCCGTCGCCGGTCACGTCACCGGGCGAGGTCAGCAGGTCGTACTGGGTCCAGCCGCTGCTCGCGAGGGGCGTGTACGACGTCTTCGGGGTGACCGCCCTGCCGCAGCCCGGCTTGTACAGGCGCAGGGCGCCGCTGCTCAGCCGGACGAGGACGTCGTTGCAGCGGTCGCCGCTGAGGTCGCCGAACGGGATCGCCCGGACGCTCGTGGCCCAGCCGCTGCCGCTGATCTTGCTGCCGAACTTCCCGGTGCCGGTGCCGAACTGGAAGGTGAGGCCGCCGGAGGAGTTCAGCGTGAGCAGATCGCCCCGGCCGTCCGGGCCGTCCGGGCTGCCGAGATCGTGGCGCACGGCCGACCCGCGGCCGAGGAAGCCCGTGCCGGAGGCGGCCGTCGCCGGTCCGCCCGTGCCGATTCCGGTCGCCCTGAGGGACCAGGTGTACGCGCCGTTCGGGAACGGGGTGCCGTCCGCCGCCTTGCCGTTCCAGCTCACCGACACCTGGGCCCGGGTCGCCCCGCCGGTGAAGGTGCGGGTGGCCTTGCCGGCCGGGCCGCTCTGCACCGAGGTGAAGGTCAGGGACCAGGACGTGACCGGACGGGACAGCAGGACCTGCGTCCAGTACGGCGTCGAACCCGGCTGCACGTAGCTGTCCGTCTGGGTCTCGAAGGACGTCACGGCCGACGGCGCGATCCCGGTGGTGGCGAGGTGCGTCCGCTCGTACGGGTCGGTCCAGGCGACCAGGCCCGTGTACTCGTCCACGGTCCACTTGAAGCGGCGGTCCTTGGCGAGACCGGTGTCGGCGACCTCACCGGTGAGGACCCGGACGGCGCCGGTGGCCGCGTCCGTCAGCACCAGGGTGCCGGCGGTGGGGTCGTGGCGGACGGTGAAGCCGTCACCGAGCAGCACGTCACCACCGGCCACGGCGCGGGAGGTGGCGGCCCTGGTGTCGTACACGCCGGCCGTGCCGTCGCCGCACGCCCAGTACACCCAGCGGCCCGCCGCCTGCAGCTCGCTCGGCACACAGCCGAGACCGGGCACGGTGACCGTGGCCAGGGCGCGGTTCTCGGTCAGGCTGTACGAGGAGAGCCTGCCGGTGCCGGCGGCGCTCCACAGGGTCGAGCCGTTCAGCGCGGCGGCGCGCACCGACCGCTTCAGCTTCTGCCCCTGCCCGAACTCGCCGACGTACTGCGCCGGGGAGGCGCCGCCGGAGTCGTAGACCGCGTAGTCGTCGGAGACGTCGACGATCGTGCCGCCCTCGGTGCGGAACTCCAGGGTGCTGTCGGAGGAGCCGTCGTTCATCGCGACCAGCCGGTCCGCGTCACCGAGGCCGGTGCCGCCGTCGCCACCGTCGTAGAACGTGGTGAGGTGCACGTCGCGTGGCTCCTCGCCGGTGTTGCCCCAGAGCACCGAGCAGTCGGCGCCCGCGTACGGGCAGACCGGCGCGATCCGGTCGCCGGCCTGCGGCGCGGAGGCGGACAGCTGCGTACCGCCGTTCGTGACGAGCGTGCGCAGCGAGGTGGTGTCCATGGTGCTCTTCGGGTCGTCCTCGGCGATGCGCAGACCGCCCCGGCTGAGCGCGAGACCCGTCTTGGCGTTCTCCACGGCCGGGACCTGCGCCAGCTTCTCCAGGGCGACCGTGCCGTCCGCGGCCCGGGTGGCCCGCCGGACCCACCAGTCGCCGGCCTCGGTGCCGCCGGTGACGAGGGCGGAGCCGCCGGCCGCGCGGACCGCGTACTTGCCCGCCTTGGCCAGCAGGGTCTGCGTGGTGCCGTCCTGCAGGGAGACGGCGGTCAGCTCACTGGTGCCGGTACCGGTGTGCCGCGGCAGCAGCAGCCGGTCGCCGACGAGGACCGGGGCGCCGTCGAGCACGGTACCGGGCGACGGCAGGTCGATCACCTGCTCGTCCGCGCCCGGGTCGGTGCGCGGCTTGAGGTGCAGGTCGCCGGAGCCGGGCTCGTACCAGCCGAACCGGTCGTCGCCCAGCACGGTGACCGGACGGGAGCCCGAACCGGAGAACGCCTTGGTGGCGACGGCCGTGTCGAGATCGAGGTAGTACAGGTCCGTGGCGACCCGGAACAGCACGCCGTGCGCGTCCGCCGCGGTGATCATGCCCGAGGTGACCCGTGTGCCGGCCGGGGTGACGGCCCGGGACCGCCAGGCGCCGTCCACCCGGTCGTACAGCGCCTTCTCGGTGACCACGGTCCGCCCGGCGAGCCCCCGGTAGGGCTCGTCGGAGGTGAACTCCGACGTGGTCCGGGTCGCCGGGTCCCACAGGGTCACGGATCCGGCCGACGGCAGGGCGACCAGGTCGGCGTCGGTGCCGTACCAGGCCGTCGGGCACAGGCTCGAGCCCAGAGTCGCGCAGCTGCCGCCGGCCGCGGGTGTGTACACCCCGTCGGCGGTGCGGACGGTCACGGTGGTGCCGTCGCTGTAGTCCGTCCACAGGAACCCGGGGATCCCGCTCTGCCGGTGCAGGAAGCCGCTCGGCCCCGCGACCAGCGGCTGGTCGCTGCGCGGCTGCGTGGAGGCGGGGTCGGTCAGCGTGATCTCGGTGGTGCCGGCCGCCGGGGCGGCCGGATCGGCCGAGGCGCCGCTCTCCGGTAGAACGGCGACGGATACGGCCGCCACGGCGACCGCGAACGAGGAGACGGCCGCAGCGATGCCGCGCCGTCTCGGGGCGTGTCTGCCCACGTGCGATTCCCTCCCCGCGAGGGCCCCCGCCCTCGCCAAGTGAGCGGACTTTACCAGTCCTTTGAACGCTCTTGAGCCGGCAGGGGAGCCCGGGAGGGACGCGGGCGCGGGCCCTCAGTCGCCGGTGCCGGGTTCGGGCTCCTCGTCCGGGCTCGCACCGTCCTCCAGCAGCCGCTCGGCGATGTCGTCAGACCAGTGCTGGGCCCAGGCACGCAGGTCCGCGATGTCCGGTTCCGCCAGGCCGTACCGCAGGAACTCCCGGTCCGCGTAGAAGTCCGTGCCGGTCAGCCGGGACTGCAGGGTGGGCAGGTCGAAGGGGTCGTGGGCGTGCCGGCGGCCCAGCTCCTCCAGGTCGATCAGGGAGAAGCGGGCGGCGGCGGCACGGGCGTCGATGAGGTCGACGGCGGCGCCCCGGTCGTACAGCGCGCGGATCTTCGTGCCCACGGCGTCCTCGACGGAGAGGGCCGGGCCGTGGCCGGTGAGCTCCGGCGGATGCCAGAAGGCCTCCTTGTGCAGCGTAAGAGCACAGGGTTCGCCGGTGGGCGGGTCGGTGACGGTCAGCTGGGCGGTGCGCACGCCTGCCGGTCCGGGGCGTACCTGCCGGCCCCTGGCCTCCAGCGCCGCGCCGACGGCAGCGGCGATCCGGTCCAGTGCCTCGGAACTCTCCGTGGCGAAGTCGAGGTTGGCGTGCGGGCGCTGGATCAGACCGTGCGCCTGGAGGGCGTGTCCACCGGCGAGCACCAGCCCGTACGGGCCGCCCGCAGTGACGACGTCCGCGAGGAGCCGACGATGAGGTTCGGAGAGGGTCACGGCATGCGTACTCTGCCAGAAAAAATTCTCCGCTCGCTGTCACACCGGTCCCGTCGGCGGTGTCAGAGGGGTGTTCGCACATCGGAACCCCATCGCCACAGGAGCCTCTCATGCATGTCGCCGCCGTCGTCGTGACCCTGGTAGCCGCCCTCATGGCGGGTTTCTCCGGGACCGTGCTGCTGATGCGGGCCCAGTGGATCGTGAAGGCGCTCGAGGACTACCGGGTGCCGGAGTCGTGGTGGACCTGGCTGGGGCTGGCCAAGGCCGCCGGCGCCGTGGGCCTGGTGGCCGGGCTGTTCGTCCCGGTCGTCGGCGTCCTGGCCGGGATCTGCCTGGTGGCCTACTTCGCCGGGGCGGCGATCACCGTGGCGCGGGCGCGGTGGTACGCGCACATCCCGTTCCCGCTGGTCTACGCCGCACCGGTGGTCGGGGCGCTCGTGCTCGGGCACGCGGCCTGAACGGGCCGGCCGCGGAACGCGCGTGCCCGCCGCGCCGGCATCGGCCGGCGGGCACGTCACGTGGTCGGGGGTCAGCCCTCCTCGCCGCCGAAGCGCTCCTTGTACGTCGCCAGGTCCTCCTCGGTGAGCTTGGCGAACAGCACCGGCGGCACCGTGAACGGGGTGCCGGCCGGGACCGCGGCCAGGGACTTCGCCTCGTCGGCGGTGACCCAGGTCGCGGTGTCGTCCGTCAGCGCGAAGGCGCCGCGCATCGCCGCCGAGGTGGCCGGGATGAACGGCTCGGAGACCACCGCGTAGAGGTGGATCAGGTTCATGGCGGTGCGCAGGGTGAGGGCCGCGCCGTCCTTGTCGGTCTTGATCTCCAGCCAGGGGGCCTTCTCCTCCAGGTAGGAGTTGCCGGCCGACCACAGGGCACGCAGGGCGGCGGCCGCCTTGCGGAACTGGAGGGTCTCCATGTGCGACTCGTACTCGCCGAGGAGCTTCGCGATCTCCTCGCCCAGCTTCGCCTCGGCCTCGCCCGGTGCGCCGCCCGCCGGGACGTCGTCGCCGAAGCGCTTGCGGGAGAAGGACAGCACCCGGTTGACGAAGTTGCCGAGGGTGTCGGCCAGGTCCTTGTTCACCGTGGCGGTGAAGTGCTCCCAGGTGAAGGACGAGTCGTCCGACTCCGGGGCGTTGGCGATCAGGAAGTACCGCCAGTAGTCCGCGGGCAGGATGTCCAGGGCCTGGTCGGTGAAGACGCCCCGCTTCTGCGAGGTGGAGAACTTGCCGCCGTAGTACGTCAGCCAGTTGAAGGCCTTGACGTAGTCGACCTTCTTCCACGGCTCGCGCACGCCCAGCTCGGTGGCCGGGAACATCACGGTGTGGAAGGGGACGTTGTCCTTGGCCATGAACTCCGTGTAGCGGACGTCGGTGTCGACGTCGTACCACCACGACTTCCAGTCGCGGTTCTCCGGGTCCTGGTCCGCCCACTCCTTGGTCGCGCCGATGTACTCGATCGGGGCGTCGAACCAGACGTAGAAGACCTTGCCCTCGGCGGCCAGCTCCGGCCAGGTGTCCGCGGGGACGGGAACGCCCCAGTCGAGGTCACGGGTGATCGCCCGGTCGTGCAGGCCCTCGGTCAGCCACTTGCGGGCGATGGAGGAGGCGAGCTGCGGCCAGTCGTCCTCGTGCCGGGCCACCCACTCCTCGACCTCGTGCTGCAGCTTCGACTGGAGCAGGAAGAGGTGCTTGGTCTCGCGGACCTCCAGGTCGGTGGAGCCGGAGATCGCCGAGCGCGGGTCGATCAGGTCGGTGGGGTCCAGGACGCGGGTGCAGTTCTCGCACTGGTCGCCGCGGGCCTTGTCGTAGCCGCAGTGCGGGCAGGTGCCCTCGACGTAGCGGTCCGGCAGGAAGCGGCCGTCGGCCGGGCTGTACACCTGGCGGATCGCCCGCTCCTCGATGAAGCCGTTCTCGTTGAGGCGGCGGGCGAAGTGCTGGGTGATGTCCCGGTTCTCCGCGGAGGAGCTGCGGCCGAAGTAGTCGAAGGCCAGCGCGAAGCCGTCGTAGACCGCCTTCTGCGCGTCGTGCGCCTGGGCGCAGAACTCGTCGACCGGCAGGCCCCGCTCCTTGGCGGCCAGCTCGGCCGGGGTGCCGTGCTCGTCGGTGGCGCAGATGTACAGCACGTCGTGGCCGCGCTGGCGCAGGTAGCGGGAGTACACGTCCGCCGGGAGCATGGACCCCACCATGTTGCCCAGGTGCTTGATCCCGTTGATGTACGGAAGGGCGCTGGTGATGAGGTGTCGAGCCATCGCGGGCTGCTCCCAGGTCGGGTTGTTTTACGAACCTTGAAATGGTAGCCGAGACGGGTGGGCCGCCCGCTTCCCGTTTTGCAGGGTGGGAAGGGGCGGCCCGGTGGCTGTCGGCCGGAGCGGCCGTGCGTCACGGACGCCAGTCGGCGAGTACGCCCTCGTAGAGCTCCCCGTCGGTGAGCTCGCGGGGGGTGGGGCCGGCGTGGAAGAAGGACGTGTTGCCGGTCTTCAGCCTGCGGAGGTAGTCGAAGGCCTTGTTGTCGTGCTCACCGAAGGCGACGAAGGAGAAGAACACGGTGGGGTGCTTCTCCGCGGCCTCGGTGAGGGACTGGGTGGCCGGGGTCTTGGCGTCCGGGGCGCCGTCGGTCTGGAAGACGACGAGGGCCGGGGTGCCGGGGGTCTCGTTCTTCTCGTAGTGGGTGAGTACGGCCTCGACGGCGGCGTGGTAGCTGGTACGGCCCATGCGGCCGAGGCCGGCGTGGGTGTCGTCGATCTTCGTCTCGTGGCCCGGGGTGAGGGTGAGGTCGGTGGTGCCGTCCACCTCCGTGGAGAAGAAGACGACGTGGACCGTGGACGCGGGGTCCAGGTGGGCGGCGAGGGCGAGGGTCTGGTCGGCGAGGGCCTGGGCGGAGCCGTCCTTGTAGTACGGGCGCATGCTCGCCGAGCGGTCCAGCACGAGGTAGAGCTTGGCTCGGGTGCCGGTGAGGTCGGTCTTCTTGAGGGTGGCGGTGGCGGCCTTGTAGGCGGCGGCCAGGGCGGGAGCGGTGGACCTGACCTTGGCGAGGGGGGTGGCGGTCACCTGCGGTGCGGGTGCCTGCGGCGCCTTGGCGGGTGCCGGTGCCGGGTTCGCCTCGGCTTCGCCTTCGGCGTCCGTGTTCCCACCCGCACCACCCGTGCGGGTCTCGTCGTCGGCCGCGGGTGCCTCCTGCGGGGCGACCCCGCCGTCGGCGGCCGCCGGCTCCGGGGTCTCCTCGCCGGCGTTCGCCTTCGGCTCCGCCTCGGCC
Source organism: Streptomyces albidicamelliae (assembly GCF_025642175.1). Taxonomy (NCBI): domain Bacteria; kingdom Bacillati; phylum Actinomycetota; class Actinomycetes; order Kitasatosporales; family Streptomycetaceae; genus Streptomyces; species Streptomyces albidicamelliae. Next base: position 4,390,554 of record NZ_CP106795.1, read on the forward strand.
GCTGCCTTCTCCTCGGCGGCCTTCGCCTCGGCCTCGGCCTTGGCTGCCTCGGCGGCCTTCGCGTCCGCTTCGGCCTTGGCTGCCGCCTTCTCCTCGGCGGCCTTCGCCTCGGTCGCGGCCTTGGCTTCCGCCTTGGCCTTCGCTTCCGCCGCCGCCTGAGCGGCCTTCGCCTCGGCCTTGGCCTTGGCTGCCTCGGCGGCCTTCGCGTCCGCTTCGGCCTTGGCTGCTGCCTTCTCCTCGGCGGCCTTCGCCTCGGCCGCGGCCTTGGCTTCCGCCTTGGCCTTCGCTTCCGCCGCCGCCTGAGCGGCCTTCACCTCTGCTTCGGCCTTGGCCTTGGCCGCCTCGGCGGCCTTCGCGTCCGCTTCGGCCTTGGCTGCTGCCTTCTCCTCGGCGGCCTTCGCCTCAGCCGCGGCCTTGGCCTTTGCCTCAGCCTTGGCCGCGGCTTCCGCTTCCGCCTTCGCCTGGGCTTCCGCCTCGGCCTCGGCCTTGGACTTCGCGTCAGCCGCAGCCGCAGCCGCAGCCTTGGCCTCTGTGTCCGCCTCCGGCGCAGCCGTCTCCGCGTCCGTCGGGTCCGACGGACGGGGGACCTTGATGTTGTTGAAGGCCGCCGTCACGAGATCGTGCTCGCTGTCCGTGGCCTGGCGGGGCTCCGGAATCTCGGGGGTCTCCGAGGGCTCGGGGGTCGGTGCCGGGGCCGTCGCCTCGGCCTCGGGTGCGGCGGACTCGGTGTGCTCCGCGGCCGGGCTCTCCGTGGCCGGGGGCTGCGTGGGAAGTCGCTCCGCACCCTCCGCCTCGGTGGCTCGTGCCTTGCGTGAGCGGCCGAATGCGTTCCGCAGGAGAGTGAGAATGCCCATGTTCGCAACCCTTCGCGTGAGTTGAACCGTCGATCGCTGGCCAGGACGGACACGTAAGGTTAGCGAAGCGCTCAGCGGGGGGACGCGATCGACCTTGCCGCCGCCACCTCCTGCCGCAGAGGCTCCAGGACACTGCCGGCCGGGCCGGTGAGATCCGTGCGGACGGCGACCAGTGTCTCCGCGTTGCGCACGCCCTCCGACAGCTCCCGCAATTGCAGGGTGACCTGGGCGATCTCGACCGTGGAAGGTGCCGCCGCACCGTGCCGGACGCGGACGCGGGCCGCGGTCGTCGCGTCCACGATCCGTTCGACGGCGACGACCAGGGGCCACCAGGCGGCGGCGCGCCGTCCGGTCGGCGGGGGCTCGGTCAGGGCCCGCTGGAACTCGGTGCGGACGACGGACAGGTCGCGGTAGAGGCGGCGGCGCATCCGGGCGCGGGCGGCGGGCTCGGTGTCCGTGCCGAACGCCCCCTCCACGTAGGCCGCCGTGTCCGCGACCGCGTCCGCGAGCCGGTCGCCGACGCGGGTGTGCCAGCTCTCCGGCCACAGGAGGTAGCCGGCGACGAGGGCGATCGCGCAGCCGAGGAGCGAGTCGGCGAGCCGCGGGATCAGCAGGGCCGTTCCCTGGTGGTTGAGGATGTCGGAGAGCAGCAGGATCGCCGGGGTGATGGCCGCCGTCTGGTAGCCGTAGCCCCGCGGGGTCAGCGCCGGGATCAGCGGCGCCAGGACGAGCATGACCGCGACGTCTCCCCAGCCCTCGGGCACCGCCGACAGGACGACCGCCGCGACGACCAGGCCGACCACCGTGCCGAGGGCGCGCAGCAGGGCGCGGGAGAAGACCGAGCCGAAGTCCGGCTTGAGGACGAAGGTGATGGTGAGGGCGACCCAGTAGGAGCGGGCGACGGGCACGAGGGAGACGAGGGCCTGCGCGATGCCGATGCACAGCGCGAGGCGCAGGCCGTAGCGCCAGGAGTTCGCCGACAGGACGACGTTGCGGGCGGCGCGGGCCGTGCGGATGCCGAGGGCCGCGGGGCGGCCGAGGCGGTCGTCGATGCCGCGGGGGTCGACGTCGGGGGCGGCCACGACGTCGGCCGCGTGGCGCAGGGCGTGGTCCACCGCCCGGCCGGTCTCGGTGGTCGGGACCGGGAGGTCGAGGGCTATCGGGCCGGTGTAGCCCGTCTCCACGGCGTGGGCCAGGTGGTGCAGTGCCCGCGCGGTCCCCGGGGGGAGGGGGCGGCCCGCCAGGTGGGCGGCGGGCGCCGCCTCGACCACCGGGGTGATCGCGTTCAACCGGGCCAGCATCCGGGTCAGTTCGGGGCTGCGGCCGTGATGGCGGGCGCGCCGGGCCAGGATCAGGTCGTAGGACCGGTTGAGGGACTGGGTGACGGCGCGGCGGGCCTCGTCGTACTCCTCGGTGCGGTCCGTGCCGGAGACGGCGAGGAGGGCGGCGGCCGTGCGGTAGGTGTCGGCGACCGCCGCCCGTTCGGGCACGCCCGAGCGCAACGGCCAGGCCAGCAGGGCGAGCAGCAGGACCAGCAGGCCGCCGCCGGTCATCAGGAGCGGGGCCAGCCACCAGGGGGAGGGCAGCGGGAGGCCGGCGCCCACCACGCAGTTCAGCAGGAGCAGCAGGCCGGAGACCGAGGCGACCGCGCCGATCGTCGAGATCATGCCGGACACCAGCGCGACCGCGGTGACGACGGCCACCGCGTACCAGCCGTGCCCGTACACCAGCGTGCCCAGGGTGACGCCCACCGCGCCGAAGAGCTGCGGTACGGCGATGTTGAGGATGCGCATGCGGTAGGCGTCGGCGGTGTCGCCGATGACGCCGGACAGGGCGCCCATGGAGGCGAGGGCGCCGTACTCCGGGCGGCCGGCGGCGAGGCCGGCCGCCAGGGGGAGGGCCATGGCGAGGGCGGCACGGGCGACGGCGGCGCGGTTGACGGGGGCCTGCTGGGGTTGGAGGTTCCGGACCAGCCAGTCGGGAGGGGTGAGGCCGACGGGGAACTCTCGGGACATGCGCACATTATGGCGACCGCGTCCCGGCGGGCGGGGCGCGCCGCGGCTCATCGGCGCTGGTGGAGTGTGAGATCGACGACGAGGGCGCGGTGGTCGGTGCCGGTGACCCGCAGGAAGCGGGCGCCGGTCGCGGCGAAGTCCGGGGAGACCAGGACGTGGTCGATCTGGGTGCCGATGACGGAGGCGGTGCGCGAGGGCCAGCTGGGGGTGCGGTCGTGGCCGTCGAGGCGGGCGGCGTCGCCCAGGCCGGTGTCGAGGATGCGGCGGAAGGCCGCGTGGTCCTGGGAGGCGTTGAAGTCGCCGGCGAGGACGGTGGGGGTGTCCCCGCCCGCGGCCGCGTAGGCGCGGAGCCCGCCGAGTTCGCCGCGCCACCGGCCGAGCCGGCGCGGCAGCGGGGGCGCGGGGTGGGCGAGCTGGAGGCGTACGGCGTGACCGCGCACGTCGGCGACGGCGCCGGGCATGCCGAGGGTGCCCTCGACGCCGGCGGCCGGGGTGAGCGGGAAGCGGCTGAGGATCAGCGAGCCGCGGGAGCCGGCCGCGCGCACCGCCCGCCGGTGCGGGTAGGTGTCCGTGAACGCGGCCTCCAGTGCGGCCTGGCACCGGTACGCGCACTCCTGCACGAACACCACGTCCGGACGCCGGTCGCGGATGACCGGGACGAGCGCGGGGGTGCCGCGATCGAGTTCGACGTTCGAGGTGAGCACACGGAACGCGGCGAGGGGCGGCCCGGCGGGTTGGGTGGTGCGGCCGTACGGCTCCAGGTACCAGGCGAGCAGGCCGAGGACGGCGACTCCCCAGACCAGGCCCGTCCACCAGCGCGCGAGCAGCGCGCAGAGCAGGGCGAAGCCGGTGGGCAGCAGCAGCCAGGGCAGGAAGGCGAGGAGCTGGGGCACGGGCGTGACGCCGTCCGTGTCGGCCACGCGGCAGCCGACGACGGCGCTCACGCCGGCCAGCAGCAGTCCGGCGCACCAGGCGCCGGGCCTGCGTCCGGGGCGTTGCGTCACGACGGTGAGCCTACGATCACCCGTCCAGGCGCGCCAGGAAGTCCCCGAGGACCCGGTTGAACTCCTCGGGCCGCTCCAGGTTGGGCAGGTGGGCGGCGCCCTCGACGACGTGCAGGACGGAGTCGGGCAGGGCGGCGTGCATGGTCTCGGCGTCGGAGACGGGGGTGTAGGTGTCGTCGGCGCCGACCACGACCAGCGCGGGTACGCGCACCCCGGTCAGCAGGGCCCGGTAGTCGGGGCGTTCGGCGCGGCCGCGCAGGGCGGCCGCCGCGCCCTCGGGCGGGGCGGCCGTCATCATGCGGTGCACATGGGCCTTGACGTCGGGGTCCGCGTAGGGCGCGACCATCTTCTCCAGGACCTCGTCGGCGTAGCCGCGCATGCCCTCGGTCAGCAGCCGCTCGGCCGTCGCCGCGCGGTCTCGCCTGCCCTCGGGGGTCTCCGCGTCGGGGAAGGTGTCGGCGAGGACCAGGCCGCGGATCCGGTCACCGAAGCGGGCGTGGCACTCCATGGCGATCTGGCCGCCCATGGACAGCCCGGCGAGGACGAAGGTGTCCACGCCCAGCAGGTCCAGGAGGTCGGCGAGGTCCTCGGCGTGGCGGGAGAGCGGGACCGTGCCGGGGGTCACCGGGGAGGCGCCGTAGCCGCGCAGGTCGGGGGCGATCACCCGGCGGCCGGCGGCGAGTGCGGCGAGTTGCGGGTGCCACATCGTGCGGTCGAAGGGGTGACCGTGGACGAGGACGAGGGGTACCCGGCCGGTCGCGCCGGGGTCTTTGTCCTCGTACGCGAGGAAGGGAGGCATGTGATCGACCCTAGGTGCCCCAACTGCTCGGTGCAATAAGATCTTTGCTCTCGGTGCAATCGTCGGCACCGGTACGGACAGGGGGACGTGTGGACGACTACCGGCGCATCGCCGACCGGATCGCCGAGGACATCACCGGTGGACGGCTGCGGCCCGGCCAACGGCTGCCGCCGCAGCGCGCGTTCGCCCGCCGGCACGGGATGGCGCCCTCCACGGCGGGGCGGGTGTACGCCGAACTCGTCCGCCGGGGCCTTGTGGTGGGCGAGGTGGGCCGGGGCACGTTCGTGCGGGCCACCGAGCCGGACGGCCAGCCGGGACGTGCCCTGGCCGAGGTGGCCGGTGCCGCGCCCGTGAACCTGGAGCTCAACTACCCGGGCGCCGAGGGCCAGGCGGAGCTGCTGGCCGCGGCCCTCGCGCCGTTGCTGCGGCCGGACGCGCTGGGGCAGGCGCTGCGGCCGGCCGCCGCCGCGGGCACCCCGGCGGCCCGCGAGGCGGTGGCCTCCCTGCTCGCCCAGGCGGGTCTCCGGTCGGCCGCCGCGCGGATCGTGTTCACCGGCAACGCCCGGCAGGCGATCGCCGCGACCCTCGCCTCGCTGGTGCGGCCGGGCGGCCGGGTGGGGGTGGAGGCGCTGACGTATCCGCTGGTCAAGGAGATCGCGGGGCGGCTGGGCATCACTCTCGTGCCGCTCGCCACGGACGCGGAGGGACCGCTGCCCGAGTCCGTCGAGACGGCCCACCGCGGCGCCCCGCTGTCCGCGCTCTACCTCCAGCCGACCCTGCACAACCCGACCTCGCTGACCACGAGTCCCGGCCGGCTCGTCCAACTCGCCGAGATGGTCAACAGGTTGGGGGTACCGGTGGTCGAGGACCGGATCTGGTCCTTCCTGCACCCGGGCGGCGCGACCCCGCTCGCCGCGCTCGCGCCGGATCTCGTCCATCTCGTCGACGGGCTGTCCAAGCGGGTCGCACCGGGGCTGACCGTCGGCTTCGTCGTCGTACCCGAGGGGCGTGCCGGGGCGGTGGCGCGCGCCGTGCGGTCCGGCGGGTGGAGCGCGGGCGGGTTCGCGCTGGAGGCGGCCGTGCGGTGGATCGCGGACGGGACCGTGGACCGGCTGGTGGCGGCCAGGCGGCAGGACGCCCGGCGCCGGCAGCGGCTGGTCGCCCGGGAGCTGGCCGGGTTCGCCGTCCGGTCCGACCCGGCGGCCTATTTCGCCTGGTGGGAGCTGCCCGCCCCGTGGCGGGCGGACACGTTCACGGCCGCCGCGTTGGCCCACGGGATCGCCGTCACGCCCGGTACGGCGTTCTCGGTCGGCCCCGGCCGTACGCCGGACGCGGTCAGGCTCGGGCTCGCGTCGGCGTCCGAGCCGGAGCTGACGCGGGCGCTGGCGACTCTGGCCGGCGTCGCGCGGCGCGGGCCGGAGGGAGGTACCGGGTGAGCCAGGCGGTGAGAGCCACCGCCAGGCCGAGGCCGAGCAGCAGCCAGGCGACCGTGCGCAGGGTGCCGGTGAGGGCGTCGTAGACCGCGCCGACGGCCGGATGCGGCACGTCGGGCGGCAGGTCCGCGAGGGTCAGGCTGCGGCCGACGGCGAGGGCCGCGGCGAGCAGGCCACCGCCCAGGGCCGTGCCCAGCGCGGTCGCGGCGACGGCCCGGCGGCGGTGGACGGCCAGGCCGATGCCGCACACGGCGAACGCCACGGCCGCCACCGGCAGCCAGAAACCGGCGACTTCGAGCACGTGGAACCCCTTTCGCAGCGTGGACAGTTCGCCCGCGGGCAGCACGGCGACCGCGGTGTGCTCCACCGGGATGCGCTGGGCGAGCGGTACATGGTCCTCGGTGAGCTGTTGCTTCACCTGGGCGGTGACGGGTGCGAGGTCGACGGTGACATCGCGTTCGTCGCCCTCGCGCAGGGCGCGCAGCACCGCGTCATGGGTGACCCGGTTGCCGGTGTCCCAGGCGAGCCGGAACGCCTGCGTCTGGGTGAAGGAGCGCACCGCGTCGCGTACGAACGGGCGGACCGAGCCGCGCACCGGGCGGACGTCCAGGTGCTCGTCCACCGCGCGCAGGATGCCGTCCCCGACCGTGTCCGCGACGGCCTCCCGCACGTCCGGGTCGGCGGCGAGCGGGGCCATCGCGGTGACGTACCGGCCCGTGTCGGCGAGCGCGTACGACGCCCATGCCGCCAGCGCGCCGAACGGCACGAGAAGGCAGGACAGGGTGATCAGTACGGCCGACAGGGCGCTCCGGAGGCGTGGGGGCACACGTCCAGGCAAGGGCCCGGGAGGTCCGCCCGCGAGCGGGAGGACTGCATTCGGGCGGACCTGGACGGCGAACGGGTGTCCTCGGGTTTCGTCCGGGGTTTCCCGCGACGACCGCCCGGGGGCTCGCGCTCTCCGGTGGAGGGTTCCCCCGAACGGGTGTTTCCTGGTGCTGGTGGGACGGGTGGTGATACAGGGGAGTGCGTGGGCCCCGGCCGGTTTTCCGGCCGGGGCCCACGCGCGTGCGTCGGGTTCAGCGGACGCGGTGGCCCGCCGCGTCCTCGCGCGTGTAGTAGCGGTAGAACATGACCACGAACGTGGGCACGGCGACCGCGAGGCCGAGACCCGCCGACCCCAGGATGGAGTGGCCGCGGTTGCTCAGGCTGTACAGGAAGCCGACCGCGATCCCGGTGAAGGCCGCCCACAGGAACGCGTGCACCTCGCGCCGCATGCGGGGCGCGAACGTCTCCAGGGCCCGGAAGACGGCGAAGAACACGAAGCCGGTCACGACGCCGAACAGCACGTTCATGCCGGTGATGGGGCCGCCGTAGCGGACGTTGGCCGCGGCCCAGTAGCCGTAGATCAGGCCGAGCACCGCGGGCAGCAGCCACCTCGCCATGGCGTGCGTACGCTCGTCGAACACATTGGGTGGCCGGTACCCGAGGGCCGGGGCCTGCCCGCCGGGCGCGGGTGCCGCATGAGCCATGAGAGCACTCCTCTCTCCTCGCCCCCGGTCTCCAATGCACACCTGGGGGCACGGCCTGGCAAGTCGGCCGGGCGGGTGACGGGTGCCCGGATGCGACCGGATGTCTCCCGTGTTTGTCTGAAGGACATGGAGAGCTGCCCGCCGTGACGCGGATGGAGTACGGCCGGCGGCGGCGCCAGTTGCTGCGCGTACGCGGCCGGAGCATCGCCTGGGTGGTGCCGCTGCTGCTGCTCGTCGGCATCGTGCTGCTCGACTTCAACACGGTCGAACAGTTCCGGATCATCTCCTGGATCGTCCTGGTCCCCGGCATCGCCGCCGCGATCTGCGGGGTGTGGACGACGGCCGCCTTCAGCCTGGTGTCGGTCGTGACGTACGTCGGCGTCGACGACGCCTGGCCCGAGCAGTACAAGGCCGGTCTCGCCGACTTCGTGCTGGTCGCCCTCGGCGGCGTGCTGGCCACGCTCGCCAGCGCCGTGCGGGTGCGCCGCGAGAAGCAGATCCTGCACATCCAGGACATCGCCGAGACCACCCGCCGTACCGTGCTGCGCCCGCTGCCGTCGCACTGGGCGGGCCTGGAGCACGCGGGCGTCTACCTGGCCGCCGACGTCGACGCCCGGGTCGGCGGCGACTTCTACGACATCCAGCCCGGCCCGCACGGCACCCGGGTCCTCGTCGGCGACGTGCAGGGCAAGGGTCTCGGCGCGGTGGAGACCGCCGCCGCGCTGCTCGGCACCTTCCGCGAGGCCGGCTACTACGAGCAGGACCTCACGGTCGTCGCCGCCCGGCTGGAGAACCGGATGCTCCGGCACCGCTCCCACACCGCCGCGCTCGGTCGCGGCGACCGCGACCGGTTCGCCACGGCCGTGCTGATCGGCTTCCACGACGACGTGCGGGACGCGGTCGAGGTCGTCAACTTCGGCCACGAACCCCCGCTCGCCGTCGGGCCGCGCGGGGTGCGCGAGCTGCCCAGCGGTGACGGGGTCCCGCTCGGCCTCGGCGACCTCACGGGCGGGCTGCCGCCGCTGCACCGGGTGCCGCTCGCCGCCGACGAGACCCTGCTGCTGGTCACCGACGGGGTGACCGAGGCCCGCGACGAACCGGGCCTCTTCTATCCGCTGGCCCGCGAGGTCGACCGCGCGGTGACCGCCGACCCGCGCCGCGCCGAACCCGGGCGCCTGGTCCGCCGGGTCCGTGACGGGGTGCTGCGGCACAGCCACGGCCGGCTGGCGGACGACACCACGGTCTTCGCGGTGCGGCGGCTGCCGGAACCGGTGGGCGAAGCCCCCGAACGGGGACGTTCACCGACCTGAGGCGCACGTGTGCGGCAGCAACGGCTACGGTGCTGGCTGGAGAGCGCATCCAAGGATCCACGGGGTCCGCGGATCACAGGTCTACAGGGGGAGGGCCGATGCCCGGAACCGTGCTGCTGCTCGCGGCCTCACCACTGGGCCGGGGCCGGCTGGTGGACGCGGCCGCCGTGCTGCCGGTGCTGGCCGCCGTCGCCCCGTCGGTGCTGTCGGGCACCGACACCGCCAACGTGGTGGAACTCGCCGACCCGCTGGAGCCGCAGGCCGTGCTCACCCGGCTGCGGGCCGCCGCGGCCGCCCCCGGCCCGCTCACCGTGTACCTCACCGGCCAGCTCCAGCTGGACAAGCGGCAGCGGCTGCCGCATCTGGCGCTCGCCCGCACCACGCCGGCCACCGTCCGCTACACCGCGCTGCCCTGGCACTGGATCCGCGAGGAGCTGCGGCTGCGTTCGGCGGCGCAGACCGCGCTCGTCCTCGATCTGCACGCGGACGCCGAGGCGTGGCGGTACGTCGCCGAGCGGGGACTGGACTCGGGTCCGGCCACCGCCGTCCACGGTCGCATCGCCCCGGCCCGGGCGTCCGGCCGCCGGGGTCCGGCCGAGCCGTCGTACATGAAGGCGGTCGCGACGCTGCTGCGCAGCGGGCACCGGCCGCCGCTGCCCGAGCTGCACGAGCGGGCGATGGCGCGGATCGCCGAGTCGAGCGCGGGCCGGGACCTGGTCCTGGCGAGCCCCGGGGGCCGGCCGCCGTACCCCGTACCGGTCCGAGCGCCCCCGTCCCGCCGTGCCCGGCGGTGTCCCCGCCCAGCAGGCGGTGGATCCGCACGCCGCCATCAGCGCCGCCGTGCAGGCCGGGCGGCACATCGAGGCCGACGCGCTCGCCGCGCACCACGAGCAGGCGGCCGTACGGGCGCGGGGGACGGCCTCCGAGGACGCCCTGCACTGGATGGAGGTCCGGGCGGACCTCGCGATGTTCGCCGGGGACGCGGCCCGCAGCTGCCGGGCCTGGCTGTCGGTCGCCGAGGTGCGGCTGGCCGCCGGGCAGGCCGCGGACGGCGGCGCGGTGGAGGCGGCCGTGGACCGCGCGCACCACCAGTGGACCCGTATCGGCGAAACGGCGCGGGCCCGTGAACTCGGGCCCGCGCTCGCGGAGTTGAGACGGCGGGTGCCGGGGCGCCGCAGCGGCGCGCTGGAGAACGTCCAGCGGCAGCTGCGGCAGCTCCAGGCCCAGTAGGCCTCAGCCGGTGAAGGTGAAGTACTTCCAGGCGCCGTGCGTCGTGGAGTTCACGGTGTCACCGGAGGAGCCGTTGATGTACGACGAGCGCACCCGGAAGCGCCAGCCGACGTCCTGGCCGTGGTTGCCGGTGATCTGCACCCGGGAGACCCCGTCGGCGCCCAGCGCGAAGTAGTCCGGGTCGCCCGGGTACCACTTGCCCTGGTAGTGGACCTCGAACTCGAACTTCTGCTTGCGGCCCTCGTAGTACGACATCTTCGTCGTGATCAGCGGGTTCTTGGACTTGTGGAAGAAGTAGTACGTGTGGTTCCACGTGTACTTCGCCCGGTAGTGGTTGCTCACCGAGGTGGACACGCTCACCCTGGCCCCGACCGTGCTGGCCGCCGTGGCGGCCTTGTACCGGGAGTCGCCGGCGAACTTCGCGGTGACCTTGGTGTCCCGCTTCAGGTCCAGGGTGACCGACAGGTTGCCGTGCGAGTCGACCTTGCCGGACTTCACCCGCTTGTTCGGCTTGTCGCCGCCGAACGGGTCGGCCCAGATCTCCACCGTGCGGTTCTTCCAGGTCTTCCCGAGGTGGGCCGTGAACTTCACGTCCTTGCCGTACGAGTAGACCTTGCCGTTGTTGTTCACGGTGAGGACCGGCCGGGCGCGGGAGACGTCCACGGAGTCGGAGCCGGCGCCCGCCGCGTGGTCGGCGTCGCCCGCGAAGGCCACCGCGTACTTCACCTTGCCGCCGGCCGGCGGGGTGTCGGTGAAGGAGAAGGTGCCGTCCGCCTTGGCGGTGACCGAGGGAAGCGTCTTGCCCTTCGGGGAGTCCAGGTCGGTACGGGTGACGGTCAGCTTCACCCCGGCGGGGAAGGCCAGCTTGGAGGTGACCTTGCCCTTCACGGTGAGCTTCTTGGTGCGGGTGGCCGTGGCGGGGGCGTCGACCGAGACGGTGGTGGTGGCCTTGGTGGAGCCCTGCAGGACGCGCAGCGTGTACACGCTGTCGGAGTTGTGCGTCACGGCGAACAGCCGGCCCGCGCCTGCGCCGGGCTCCCAGGCCAGGTCGGCGCCGCCCAGCTCGTCGTAGCCGCTGATGCGGTCCGTGTCCGGCCAGGTGTACTCGCGGACGGTGGACTTGGCGCCCGGACGGAAGATGTACAGCGACGGGTCGTACGGGGTGTCGGTGCCCGCGGCGACGGTGCCGTCGGCGGCGATCGCCACCGCGCTCGGGTGGTACTCGGTGGTGTAGCCGCTGAGCTGGGTGAGGTCCGAGGTCTGCCACACGTGGTGCTCGTTGCCCGGGTTGGCCGTGATCAGGCGGCTGCCGTCGGGAGTGAGGGCGAGGTCGGAGGTGGAGCCCAGGTCGCCGTGGCGAGCGGTGCGGGTGGCGGTGCCGCCGGAGACGTCGTACACGCCGAGCCAGGAGTTGTAGTACTCCGGGGCGGCGGCGGCCAGGACGTTCGGGGCGCCGGGCGTGGCGGCGAGCAGCGGCGCACCGGGATAGTCGGTGCCGGGATCCTGGTCCAGCGCCTGCACGGGCTCGGCGCCCGAGAGGTCGAGGGAACCGATGTGGCCGTGCTCGGTGGTGCCGTAGCCGAACCACAGCTTTCCGCCGGCCAGGGCGAGATGGGCCGGGCCGGTGCCGTCGCCGGTCGCGTACCGCGTCGACTCCGTCACCGTCGCGGTGTCGATGGCCACGATCGCGTTCGCGCCCGGTGAGGCCGCGTAGACGGTGCCCGAGTCGGCGGACAGCTGCAGGCCGGTGACGCCGGGCAGGGAGGCCACCGTGCCGACGACCGAACCGCTGTAGTCGGTGGCCACGACCTTGCCCTGGTACGGGTCGCTGACGAAGACCCGCTGGTGGACCCCGTCCACGACGATGTCGCCCGCCGATTTGACCGGCAGGACCTTGCTGGTGTCGGCGAAGGCCGGAGTGGCGGTCAGGGCCGCCGAGCTGAAGAGGACCGCCAGGGTGGTGGCGGCGGTGAGGGTGCGCATACGCACGCTGATTCGAACCCCCCGGAACGAATGGTGAAAGGGCGCCTGAGCACGGCTGTTGTGCGAGTCCCCGGTGAGCCGTGTGGCGGATGGGTGAAGACTAGGCCGCGAACTCTAGGTCATGCCACTGACAAAAAGGCGAGCGCCCCCGACACCAGCGTCCGGACCCCGGGGGCGACCGTGGACAGGTCGGGCGCGAAGTGCGGGCTGTGGTTGCTCGGCACCGCCGCCAGCTTCTCCGGCAGCGTCCCGCCGGGCGCCTGCTCCCACACCTCGGCCGGGGTGGTCGTCACGAACCAGTACGCGTACGGGATCGCGCCGAGCGCCAGCTGCGGGAAGTCCTCGCTGCCCATCGCCGGGCCCGGGTCGAACACCGTGCCCGCGCCGAACACCTCGCCGTGCACGGCGGCCACCGCGGCATCCGCGCCGGCGTCGTTGACGGTCATCGGGAAGGTGCTGCCGACGGTCACCTCGGGTTCGCGCGGGCAGCCCGAGGCCAGGCACTCGCCGAGCGCGATGCGCCGGACGGCGGCCAGCATCCGCTGCCGGACCGGCTCGGACTGGGTGCGCAGGTTCAGCGCGATGCGCGCCTCGGCGGGAATGATGTTGTGCCGGCTGCCCGCCTCGATGCGGCCCACGGTCAGCACGGCGGACTCCCCGGCGGCGATCTCCCGGGAGACCACCGTCTGGAGCCGGGTGACCAGGTGCGCGGCGGTCACCACCGGGTCCACGGTCGCCTCCGGCCGGGAGCCGTGGCCGCCGCGGCCGTGCACCACGATGTCCACGTCCGTGGAGGCCGACATGATCAGCCCCGGCACGTGCGGGTACAGGCCGGCCGGCCCCGGTGCCGCGTGCTGGCCGAGCAGCGTGTCCGGGCGGCCGAACCGCTCGTACAGCCCGTCGGCGACCATCCGGGCCGCTCCCTGCCCGGTCTCCTCCGCGGGCTGACCGACGACCAGCAGGGTGCCGTGCCAGGCGTCCCGCCCGGCGGCCAGCGCCTCGGCGGCCCCGGTGAGCCAGGTGACGTGCAGGTCGTGACCGCAGGCGTGCATCACCCCGGGCGCGGTGGAGGCGTACGGCAGCCCGGTGGCCTCCTGCACCGGCAGCGCGTCCATGTCCGCCCGCAGCAGCACCGTCGGGCCGTCCCCGTTGCGCAGTCGGCCCACGACCCCGGTGCCGCCGACGCCCTCGGCGGTCTCGAACCCGGCGCCGCGCAGCCGTCCGGCCAGTTTCCGGGCGGTGCGGTGCTCGTGCAGGGACAGCTCGGGGTGGCGGTGCAGATCGCGGTAGAGGTCCTCCAGGTCCGCCACCGGGAGGCCGGCCGTCAGATCGAGGGCGGCGCGGGCCGCGGTCGAGGTCACGGCAGCAGCCTAGGGGCGTCCGGCCCGCCGCGGGGAGGGCTCAGGGATGGACGTGCTGGACGGCCGCGGGCGCCGGTGCGGGGGCGGTGTCCGTCGCGCGGGCCGGCCCGGCGTTCGCCGCGAGGATGAGGGCCGCCGCGGCGATCACGGCCGCCGCGACCGCCCGGGCGGCGGGAGTGCCGCCGTTCATCCGCAGCCGTGCGGGGGTCAGTTCGGGGGTGGGGCGTCCGTAGGGTGCGGATGTACGTCCGGGCACGGCGACCTCGCAACACGACAGCGATGTATTAAGCGGGCTTAATCCGCCGTTTAACCTAGGGGCTGCGGGAGCCGAACGGCAAGAGGCACCAAGCCAGTTGGGAGTCGGGGGATGCGCGAACGGGACGATCCGCAGGTCATCGGGCGGCGCGTGCAGCACTTGCGCGCCGAGCGGGGCCTGACGCAGCGGCAGCTGGCGGAGCCGGCCTACACACCGGCCTACATCTCCACCCTGGAGGCGGGCCGGGTCCGGGCCTCCGACGAGGCGCTCCGGCACATCGCCGGCCGGCTCGGCGTGGCCTTCGAGGAGCTGGCCGTGGGCCGGCCCGCCCACCTCGCCACCGATCTGCGGCTGCGGCTCACCGAGGCGCAGCGCCTGCTCGCCGACGGCCGGGCGGAGGACGCGGCCGCGCAGTACGCGGCCCTGCTCGCGGAGGCCGAGTCGCACGGCCTCGCCTGCGAACAGGCCACCGCGCTGCTCGGCCTCGGCGAGTGCGCGCTGGAGACGGGCGAGCTGGGCAGCGCCCGCGAGTGCTTCGAGCGGGCCGAGGAACGCCTGGCCGGGGAGTCGCTGCCGGTGCGGGTCCCCGCGGTGCGCGGCCGGGCCGTCTCCCACTACCTCGCGGGTGAACTCCGGTACGCCGTCTACCTGCTGGAGTCCACCCTCGACGAACTGAACCGGGGCGGGCTGCACGACCCCGACGCTCTCCTGCTGCTCTACGCCAGCGTCATCGGCCCCTACATGGACATGGGCGCCCACGCCCGCGCCGCCCAGGCCGCCGAGTTCGCCCTCGCGCTCGCCCCGCGGGCCGCCGACCCCGCGCTGATCGCCCGGATGCACCGCTCGGTCGCCCGCACCCTGCTCGCCGAGGGCCGGGTCGCCGAGGCCGACGCCTCCCTCGCCAAGGCGGCCGAGCTCTACCGCCAGCTCCAGCTGCGCACCGAACTGGCCAACTGCCACTGGATGCGCGGGTACGTCTACGCCCAGGACGGCGAGCTGGAACGGGCCGAGGAGGAGCTGCGCCAGGCGCTCGCCATGCTCTCGGAGACCCGGGCGGCCCTCTACCGCAGCCAGGCCGCGGTCGAACTGGCCGACGTGCTGCACCGCCGCGGCAAGTCCGCCGAGGCCGCCGGACTGCTGGAGGGCGTCCTCGGCGACTTCTCCTCCGAGCGCGGCGCCGTGCACGCCGCCGGCGCCCACCGCCTCCTCGGCATCATCGCCGAGGACACCCGGGACACCGAGGCGGCCGAGGAGCACTACGTGCGCGCCCTCAGCCTCCTCGAACGCGCGGGTGCCGCGGGCGACCTGGCCGACCTGTGCCGTCTGCTGGGCGACCTGCTGCGCCGCACGGGCCGCGTCGAGGCGGCGCTGGACGCCTACCGCACCGGCCTCGGCCACCGCACGGCCCCCGGCACCACCACCCTCGGTCCGGCACCGGCCCAGCCACCGCTGTGAGCCGGACGGGCCGCCGGTGCCGGACGGCGGTCGCCCGCGTCAGACCTGGGCGCGGCCCTGCCGGTGGACGTCCGCCAGGCGCAGCGCACCCATCTGGACGGCGGCCTGGGTGGCGTCGTTCGGTACGTCGCCGAGGCCCGCGTTGGTGAGGGCGAAGGAGTCCTCGCCGACCCGGACGGCGGCCAGGTCGATCGTGAGCACGTACCGCTCCTCCTCGTCCCGCGACGTGGCGCCGACGAGGATGCGCAGGCCCTGGCGGGCGTCCCCGACCTCGGGCAGCGGGGCCTCCATGACCTGCACCTCCTCCGTGAGCCCGGTCTCGGAGGTGGCCATGAAGTCGGCGCACTTGGCGGGCATCGTCCGCAGCCAGGCGAGCGCGGCGTCGACGTCCGCCGGCCGGCGCGCGCCGATCTGGTAGCGCAGCTGGGCGTCGGTGTCGGCGTCGTCCAGGCCCACGGCCAGGCGGGCGGGGGCGCCGAGGAGTTCGTCGCTGTACAGGGCGTCCAGCAGCCGCTGGCACTCCCCGGCGCCGGTGGTCGCCTTCAGCAGACCGTCCCGCCAGGTGGCCGCGCCGCGGGTGGGGGTCCAGGGGGCGCCGAGGTCCGACTGGGTGATGAGCGCGGCCTGCGCCTGCTGGTCGCTGAGCGCGGAACCCCCGGCCTTGGAGGACGCCTTGGGCGCCTGGACCGGCGCGTCGATCGTCGGGAAGGGGTGCGGCGCGGCCGCCGGGTGCCGCAGGCCGAGGGCCGCGCAGCCGCCGACCGCGAGCAGTCCGGCGGCGGTCAGGGCGAGGAGGAGGCCACGGGGGCGTATCTCGGCGGTCATCGGGTGTCTCCTGGGCTGTGTGCCGGTCGGGGCCGACGGGATGCCGGTGGGGGGGTGCCTGCTCTCACGGCACCACCGCCCCGACCGCCCCACCAGCGCTCCGGGGCCGTACGGGTGAGCCGCCACGGCGGCCGGGCCCACGCGGACGCGGCGCCCGTGCCACACCGGGTCGAGAACCCGGCGCTCGTGGTGCACGGGGTTGAGAGCCCGGCGTTCGTGGCGCACGGGGTCGAGAAACCGGCGCTCGTGGCACGCCGGGCCGAAAACCCGGCGCTCGTGGCACGCCGGGCCGAAAACCCGGCGCTCGGGGCGCACCGGGCCGAAAACCCGTCGCCCGTGCCGCACCGGGTCGAGAACCCGTCGCTCGTGGTGCACGGGGTCGAGAACCCGGCGCCCGTGCCACACCGGGTCGAGAACCCGTCGCTCGTGGTGCACGGGGCCGGGAACCCGGCGTTCGTGGCGCACGGGGTCGAGAAACCGGCGCTCGTGGCACGCCGGGCCGAAAACCCGGCGCTCGGGGCGCACCGGGCCGAAAACCCGTCGCCCCGCTTCGGGGGCCGCTGCTACCGTCCGTCGCATGCAGCGCGCCCCGCAGTGCCCGTCGAGCACGACGACGCCGGAGACCGTCCCGGCGCGCTGACACCTGACCAGCATCGAAGCCCCGGGGCGAGCGCCCCGGGGCTTCGGCGTGTCCGCGGCCCGGTCCCTCGCCCCCGTCCGACGAGGAGCCCCGCCATGAACGAAGCGCTGCCCGACCACCGCCGCCTCGGCCGCGAACTCGGCCTCTTCGGCACCGACCCGCTGATGGGCGCCGGCCTGCCCTACTGGCTGCCCGACGGGGCGGTCGTCCGGCACACCCTGGAGGAGTACGTCCGGGAGGCGGAACGCGCCGCCGGCTACCGGCACGTGTACTCGCCCGTGCTCGGCAAACGGGAGCTGTACGAACTCTCCGGGCACTGGGACCACTACAGCGACGACATGTTCCCGCCGATGAGGCTCGGCGCGGAGGAGGCCGTCCTGCGCCCGAGCCTGTGCCCCCACCACGCCCTGATCTACCGCTCCCGCCCGCACAGCCACCACGAACTGCCGCTGCGCATCGCAGAGCTGGGCACCATGTACCGCGCCGAGCTGTCCGGCGTCCTCGGCGGCCTCACCCGGGTCCGCGCGATCCAGCTCAACGACGCGCACGTCTTCTGCACCCCCGACCAGGTCGTCCACGAGGCCCGCGCCGCCCTGGAGCTGATCGCCCGCGCCTACGCCGACCTGGGCATCGAGGCCGTGCGCCACCGGCTGTCGCTGCCCGGCGGGGGCGGCAAGTACGTCGCCGGTCCCGGGCTGTGGAGCCGGGCGACCGGGCTGCTCAGAGAGGTCCTCGCCGAGGCCGGGGTGGCGTACGAGGAGGCGGAGGGCGAGGCCGCCTTCTACGGACCCAAGATCGACGTGCAGATCGCGGACCCGGCGGGCCGCGAGTCCACCCTGTCCACCGTGCAGATCGACTTCCACCAGCCGGCCCGCTTCGACCTGCGCTACACCGGCGCCGACGGCGCCCGGCACCGCCCGGTGATGGTCCACCGCAGCGTCATCGGCAGCGTCGAACGGGCGGTGGCCCATCTGATCGAGGTGCACCGCGGCGCCTTCCCGGCCTGGCTGGCGCCCGTCCAGCTGGTCGTGCTGCCGGTCGCGGAGGAGCAGGCGGAGCAGGCGGCGGCCCTGGTCCGGCAGGCCGTCGCGCGGGGCCTGCGCGCCGAACTCGCCGGCCCGGACACGGCACCCTGGCCGCCCGCGTCCGCGCGGCCCGCCTGGTGCCGTACCAGGCGGTGATCGGCGCCCGGGAGGCCGGGAGCGGCCTGGCCGCCGTGCGTCTGCGGGACGGCCGCCGCATCGGCGCGCTGCCCGTGGCGGACCTGCTCGGCCGGATCGCCGGCCGGGTCGCCGCCCGCGGCACCCTGCTGTGGGAGTGACGGCCGTCCGGTGGCCGAGCGGTACCGGTCACGCCCCGCCGGCCTGCCTTAAGGTCGGCACGACGGAAGGAGTCCGCCGTGACCGGTCAGCCCATCCCCGTGATCATCGACTGCGACACCGGCGTCGACGACGCCCTGGCCCTGCTGTTCGCCGTACGCCACCCGGGCCTGGACCTCCGGGCGGTGACCTGCGTGGCCGGGAACACGGACGTCGACGGGGTGGTCCGCAACACCCTGACCGTGCTGGAGCGGGCGGGCGCACCCGACATCCCGGTGGGCCGGGGCGCCGAACGCCCGCTGCTCGAACCGGCCCGCTCCGCCCGCCATGTGCACGGCAGCGACGGCATGGGCGACCTCGGCCTGCCCGCACCCACCCGGGCGCCGGCCGCCGAGGACGCCGTGACCCTGCTGCGCCGCGAGATCCTCACCTCCCCGCGCCCCGTCACCCTGATCCCGACCGCGCCCCTGACCAACATCGCCCTGCTGCTGCGCACCCCGAGGTGACCCGCAACATCGAGCGGATCGTGTTCATGGGCGGTGCGGTGGCCACCGGCAACGCCACACCGGTCGCCGAGTTCAACGTCTGGCACGACCCGGAGGCCGCGGCGGTCCTGCTCACCGCCGGGGTGCCGATCACGATGTACGGCCTGGACGTCTTCATGCGGGTCGTCGTCCCCGCCGGCGACGTGCACCGGCTGCGCGCGAGCACCGAGCCCGGCACCCGCCTGGCCGGCGACCTGCTCGCGCACCGGCCCACCACCCAGGGCGAGGAGCCGGAGGCGGAGGAGGCGGGCGGCCTCGGCGACGCGGGCGCGGTGTGCGCGGTGGCCGACCCGCAGGGCCTCACCACACGTCTACTCCCGGTCGAGGTCTCCCTCGCCCCGGGCCCGTCCCGCGGCCAGACGATCGTGGACCGCCGGCCGCGCCCCGGAGAGTCCGAGATCCACGAGGGCCGGCGTGAACAGGCGCTGGTGGACGTGGCGTTGGAGGTGGACGTGGAGCGCTGGGTGAAGCTGTACCTGGAGACGGTGGAACGCCCCTAGGGCCTGCCGTTTGGATCATGCCGGCGTCGCGGCGCGCCAAGCGCGCCGGTCCGGCGAACCGAACCCGAATGTTCCCTTTCCGGGCAATGAGGACAGATTCCCTGGTGTCGTCCTTCCCGAAGGGATCCCGTATGGCAGACCTCTCGTCCAGGAACCCCGACTGGTGGCGCCAGGCCGTCGTCTACCAGGTCTATCCGCGCAGCTTCGCCGACGCCGACGGCGACGGCCTCGGCGACCTCCGGGGCGTCACCCGTCGCCTGAACCACCTCGCCACGCTCGGCGTCGACGCCCTGTGGCTGAGCCCCTTCTACCCCTCCGAACTGGCCGACGGCGGCTACGACGTCGCCGATCACCGGGACGTCGACCCGCGCCTCGGCACCCTGGACGACTTCGACGCGCTGGCCGGCGAGGCCCACCGGCTCGGCCTGAAGGTCGTCGTCGACCTCGTCCCCAACCACACCTCCCATCTGCACCCCTGGTTCCAGGAGGCCCTGCGGTCCGCCCCCGGCTCCCCGGCCCGGGCCCGCTACGTCTTCCGCCCCGGCCGCGGCCCGCACGGCGAACACCCGCCCACCGACTGGCAGTCCGTCTTCGGTGGCACCGCCTGGCGGCGCACCCCGGACGGCGAGTGGTACCTGCACCTCTTCGCCCCGGAGCAGCCCGACCTCGACTGGGGCAACGAGGAGGTACGCGCCGACTTCCGGGCCACCCTGCGCTTCTGGTCCGAGCGGGGCGTCGACGGCTTCCGCGTCGACGTCGCCCACGGCCTGGCCAAGGACCTCACCGAACCGCTGCGGGACATCGGCGGCATCGGCGCCACCGGCGAGGAGGCCCTGCTGCGTGTCGCCCCGGGCAGCCACCCGTACTGGGACCGCGACGAGGTGCACGAGATCTACCGCGACTGGCGCACGGTCCTCGACGCGTACACCCCGCCGCGCACCGCCGTCGCCGAGGCCTGGGTACCGGGCGGCCGCCGCGCCCTGTACGCCCGCCCCGGCGAACTCGACCAGGCCTTCAACTTCGAGTACCTGGAGACCGGCTGGGACGCCGGGGAGCTGCGGCGGGTCGTCGAGGAGTCGCTGGCCGAGGCCCGTGCCGTCGGCGCCTCCGCGACCTGGGTGCTCTCCAACCACGACGTCGTCCGCCACGCGTCCCGGCTGATGCTGCCGCCCGGTACCGACCCGGGCGCCTGGCTGCTGTCGGGCGGCAGCGCGCCCGCGGTCGACACGGAGTCCGGGCTGCGCCGGGCCCGGGCCGCGACGCTGCTGATGCTGGCGCTGCCCGGATCGTCGTACCTCTACCAGGGCGAGGAGCTGGGCCTGCCCGAGGTCGCCGATCTGCCCACCGAGGTCCTGCAGGACCCGATCTGGGAGCAGACCGGGCATGTCCGCAAGGGCCGCGACGGCTGCCGGGTGCCGCTGCCGTGGACGACGGACGGACCGTCGTACGGCTTCGGGACCGGCGGTGCCTGGCTGCCGCAGCCGCCGTCCTTCGCGTCGTACGCCGTCGACGCGCAGGCCGGCACGGAGGGCTCCACCCTGGAGCTGTACCGCACCGCCCTGCGCATGCGCCGCAAGCTGCTGGAGGGGGAGACGCTGACCTGGACGGCCGACGCCCCCGACGGGGTCCTCGACTTCACCCGCACCGAGGCCTGGCGCTGTGTCACCAACACGACCACCGCCCCGGTGCCGCTGCCGGCGGGCGAGGTCCTGCTGAGCAGCGCGCCACTGCCCGGCAGCGGAATCCTGCCACCGGACACCACGGTATGGCTCGCCTAGAGCCTGTCGTTCGGATCAGGCTCTAGCCCACCGTCGGGCTCTAGCCCACCGTCGGGCTGGGGTCGGGTGCCGGGGTGGTGCCGGGGTTCGCTCCGCCGCCCATGGCGCCGCTCAGGTCCAGCGGGGTGGACGTGGCGGTCGGCGGCGGCGTGAGCACGATCTCCGGCTGGCCCGCGGGCGGTGCCGGCGGAGTGAGGTCGGAGGAGGGCAGCTTCGGCGGCGTGGTCTGGTTGAAGAGGGTCTGGTCGAAGTCGACCAGACCGGTCTTCTCCATGACCGTCATGTGGTCCAGCACCGTGTCGTTCGCCTGGTCGGCGAGCGCACGGACCAGCGAGTTCTTGGTCGTGGAGCGGATCTTCGCGATGGCGTTGAAGATCGAACCGTGCGTCATGCGCAGGATGTTGGCGAAGTCGGTGTCGAACTGCTTGCCCGTCTCGGCCTTCAGCTGGGTGACGAAGCCCTCCTGCTGCGGACTCGCCACGTTGGGCAGCGTGATGTTGAGCATGGGCGCGATCTTGCGGCAGGAGGCGTCGAGTGCCGCGTGCCCGTCGACCAGGTGCTCGCTGGCCGTCTTGACCCCCTTGGAGGCGCCCTTCTGCAGGCCGATCTGCCCGAGCGGGTACTCCCACAGCCCGGCCGCCCGCACCTTCACCACGAAGTCCCGGTCCTGCTCGGTGAGCGGTCCCCACTGGGTGTTGGCGATGATGCGGTCCTGTGCGGTGGCCGTCGTGCTCAGACCGAGCATGCCCGGGTAGGCGAGTGCCGCGAGGGTGAGGGCCATCGCACCGCCCACGAAGAGAGTTCCCGTCGCATTCCGCGAAAAGCGCACCGTGCCTCCTGCCCGGTCGTGGATCCGGCCCACGACAACGGCGTGGGCGGGTGGGACGCACAGCAGTACGGACGCCGACGCGATATTTCTCTGTCCCGCGGGTAAAAACTGCCGAAGTCCGCTTCGGCGGAGCGGGCTTGCCCGTTGTTGGTGTAGATGGCGAACGGTTGAGGGAATGTTGACCTCTGCCCAGGAGAGCCGGGCCGGACGGGCGCCTAGATTCGCCGCATGCCCCCGCAGCCACCTCCCCGGATGCCGGCAGCGCTGCCCGTGCTGCCCTACCGCAAGCCCACCAAGGGACGCGACTACTGGGTGCTGGACGACGTCCTGCCCGGCGTCGACGCCGTACGGGAGCGGTGCCTGGCCAAGGACGACTGGGTGAAGGGCCACCCGTACACCTCCGAGACCTGGCCGGGCCTGCGGGCCATGCCGGGCCTGGAGCCGGCCGAACTCGCCCGGGTGGAGCAGCTGGTGAAGGCGGCCACCGGCGCCGGCGAGCTGTGGGTGCAGCGGGCGCCCGGCGGCGGCACCCTCAACCACAACTGCGTGCAGGTGGTCGGCGAGGGCGAGAGCCGGCCCCGCCCGCACACCGATTCGCGGGCGCTGTGCCGGTACGCGGCCGTGCTCTACCTCAACCCGGGCGTGCCCAAGGACTGCGGCACCAGCTTCTACCGCCAGCACCTGCCCGGCGGGCGGCTCGGCGGCAACGTCGTCCAGGCCCCCCACACCAACCTCGTCGAGGCGCTCGGCACCCGCTTCGTCGCCCCGGACGCCTTCGAGGAGGACGTCCGTGTCCCGCACCGGTACAACCGCCTGCTGCTCTACAACGCCAACCTCGTGCACAGCGCGACCGGCTACTTCGGCCGGACGCTGGAGGAGAAGCGCATGACGGCGGTCTTCTTCTGGATGGCCTGACCGGGGACGCACGCCCGGCCGCGGGCCACCGCCCGCCGATCGGCCCGCGACCCGGCACGGCACCCCGGCGCCCAGTGCTCCGGCGCGCTCGTGCTCGCCCGGCTGGGGCTGCTGAACGGCATGCCCGCCTGCACGGACCGGACGAGCCGGCCCTTCGTCGAGGCCCGGGGCGTCACCGTGCTGGACGCGCCGTTCCACGCCGAGGGGAACATCGCCACCGCGGGCGGCTGCCTGGCGTCGCAGTACCTCGCCGCCTGGGTGATCGACCGGACGCTCGGCACGGACGCCGCGCGGGACGTCCTGGACTACGTGGCCCCCGTCGGCGAGAACGACGAGACGGTGGAGCGCGCCCTGCGTGCCGTGGGCAGGGGCCGCACCGCCCTGCGCTGAGGCGGGTGGGGAGGCTCACCCTGGTGGCCCGGGCCATGGGCGGGCGAGGATGACCCGGTGACCGAACACATGAACAAGCAGGCCGCTCAGCTCCCCGCCTTCAGGCCCGTCCGGCCGTCGGCGCGGCTGGCGGTCGGGGGACTGCTGCTCGCCGGGGCCGCCTGGGGGGTGCGGGCGGCATGGGAGTTCCGGCTCTTTCTGGCCGGGGAGCCGGCCTCCGGACCGCCGGACCAGGGCGAGGGCGTGCACCGGCCGCTCAACGCGCTGGAGAACTCGTACCACGCCGTCAGCTCGCTCGCCGGTGGTGCCGTCGTCGTCTGCGGGCTGCTCTTCGTCTCCTGGCTGTGGCTGCTGCGGGACAACGCGCGCGCCCTGTCGGGGCAGCCGCCCCGCTACCTCGGGATCTGGGTGATCCTCGGATGGTTCTTCCCGATCGTCAGCTTCTGGTTCCCGCGGGGCATCGTCGTCGACGCGTTCCGGGCCGGCGAGCCCGGCCGTAAGGTGCCCCTCTCCGTCGAGGTGTGGTGGGGCCTGTGGCTGATCGGCATGGTCAGCGGGGTCGGCATCGTGGCCCGCGACACCACCGACGAGCTCATCGCCCGCGCCTACACCGAGGTGTGGCCCCTGCTCGCGAGTGACGCGGCCGTGATCGGCGCCGCCGTCGCGGGCGTGTTCGCGGTCCTCGCCGTCAGCCGTTCCCAGGAGGCCCGCATACGAGCCGCCCGGGCGGTCCCGTCGGCCGGGGCCGTCGGCACCCCGGCCCCGGCGTAGCCGCAAGGCACCGGCCCGACGGGTGTGCGGCCGGGTCCGGTGCGGTACGGATGCTGGGCATGAGCAGCATCGCCATCGTGGGGGCCGGGCCCGGACTGGGGGCCGCCGTCGCACGCCGGTTCGGGCGCGAGGGGTACGACATCGCCCTCGTCGCCCGGGACCCGCGGCGGCTGGACGAACTCGTCGGCGCCCTCGCGGCCGAGGGCGTCACCGCGCACGGATTCCCGGCCGACGTGCGCAGACCGGAGGAACTGGTCGCGGCCCTGGACGCCGCCGGCCGCGCGCTCGGCACCGTGGAGGTGCTGCAGTACAGCCCCGTCCCGCACCGCGACTTCATGCGGCCCGTGCTGGACACGGGACACCGGGACCTCGTGGGGCCGATCGAGTTCTCCGTGTACGGGCCCGTCGCCGCCGTGCAGCAGGTGCTCCCCGGAATGCGCCGGCTCGGGCGCGGCACCATCCTGTTCGTCAACGGGGGCAGCGCCGCCGTGCCGCACCCCGAGCGGGCCGGCACCTCGATCGCCTTCGCCGCGGAGAGCGCCTACGGGCATCTGCTCCACGACCGGCTGGCGGGCGAGGGCATCCACGTCGCCCAGCTGGTGATCCCCGGCGCCATCGTGGCCGGTCACGCCCGCAAGGACCCCGTGGTGCTCGCGGAGACCCTGTGGGGCATGCACCAGGACCGGCACGGCTTCCGGCACTACGCGGACGATCTCGACAGCTGACGCAGCCCTGTCATCCTGCGTGAAGTGAGTTTGTGAGCCAATATGGTCCATATTGGCCGCATTGCTCTCTTCAAGGGGGCCTCAATGGCTGTCGAAATCCCCTCGCTCATCAAGCCGTCCCGGCTCAGAAGCCGGGGTGGGCTGCTGGGCGAGTGCCTCGCGGAGTTCCTCGGGACCTTCGTCCTCATCTCCTTCGGCTGTGGCGTGGTCGCCATGGCGGTCGCCGCGCTGCCGGGCTCCGGCCGTGCCGCGACCACGACCACGATCTTCCTGGCGGCCGGTGACTGGCTGCTGATCACCTGGGGCTGGGCCCTGGCCGTCATGCTCGGCGTGTACGTCGCCGGCGGCGTCAGCGGCGCCCACCTTAATCCGGCGGTGACCCTCGCCATGGCCGTGCGCCGCGGCTTCTCCTGGGCCAAGGTCGTGCCGTTCATCCTCTCGCAGGTCATCGGCGCGTTCACCGGCGCGGCACTGGTCTACCTCGTCTACCACAACGCGATCGACGCCTTCGACGCCACCGTCCAGGGACCGAAGGTGAACGGGCACACGAACGCCACGTTCTCCATTTTCGCGACCTTCCCGGCCCCCTACTTCCACGGCGGCGTCTGGGGGCCGCTGATCGACCAGATCGCCGGCACGGCCTTCCTGCTGATGGGGATCGCCGCCGTCCTCGACATCCGCAACCAGGCCGTGAAGGCCAACCTCGCGCCGCTCATCGTGGGCTTCATCGTCGCCGCGATCGGCATGTCGTACGGCGCGAACGCGGGCTACGCCATCAACCCCGCCCGTGACCTGGGGCCGCGTCTGTTCACCTACGCGGCGGGCTGGGACAGCCTGGCGTTCCCGGGGAGCGTCTCCGGCGCGTTCAGCGCCTACTGGTGGATCCCGATCGTCGGGCCACTGATCGGCGGTGTCATCGGCATCCTGGTCTACGACCTGTTCATCGGTGACGTGCTGGTCGTCCGCGACGAGATGGCCCGCCTCCCCGAGCCGGGCCGCTCCCGCCCGGTGAAGTCGGTCGACGAGGACGAGGAGTTCTGAACCCGTCCGGTCCCGGGGCGCCGACGGGGAGTACCGCGCGGCCGCGGCGCCCGGGCCGAAGGTGTCGCCGGGCAACGCTTCCGGGGGCACCGGCGCCGCCCCGGCACCGGTGCCCCCGCTCTTCCGCTGACCGACCGGGGCGCACGGGCCGTGGGTAGGGTGAGCCCATGCGAACGTCGGCGGCGGGGGCCGTTCGGAGACGACGATGAGAAGCCCGGAGCCCGGCGATCCGCCGGCTGTAGGGGGGTATCCGCTGCTCGCGCGGCTCGGGGCCGGGGGCATGGGGCAGGTCTTCCTCTCCCGCACCCCGTCCGGCCGGCCGCTGGCGCTCAAGACGGTGCGCGCCGAGCTCGGCGACGACCCCGGCTTCGCGCAGCGCTTCGCCCGGGAGATCGCCAGCAGCGACCGCGTGCGCTCGCCGTGGACCGTCTCCGTCGTGGACTTCAGCCCGCCCGGACAGCGGCCCCAGTGGCTGGCCACCGAGTACGTCGCCGCTCCCTCCCTCGCCGAGTGGGTGCGGCGCCACGGGCCGCTGCCCGAGTCCGCGCTGCGGGCGCTCGGTGCCGAACTCGCCGACGCGTTGCGGGCGGTGCACCGGGCCGGACTCGTCCACCGGGACGTCAAGCCGTCCAACGTGCTGCTCGACCGGCACCATCCGCGGCTCATCGACTTCGGCATCGCCCGCGCGGTCGACGACACACGGCACACCCGCACCGGCGGAGTCATCGGCTCGCCCGGTTACATCGCGCCGGAGCAGATCACCGGTGGCGTCTCCGCCGAGCCCGGTGACGTCTTCGCGCTCGGCGGGGTGCTGGTGTACGCGGCGACCGGCTCGGGGCCCTTCCTGCACCCCGGTGAGGACCCCTCGGCGGCCGGGCTGCTGTACCGGATCGTGCACGAGCACCCCGACCTGTCCGCCGTACCGCCCGCCCTGGCCGGGCTGCTGACCGCCTGTTTGCACAAGTCGCCCACCGAGCGGCCCACCGCCGGGGAGCTCCTCGACCGGCTCGGCGGCACCCGCTGGACGGACGCCCCGCCGGCCGGCCTGGAGCCCGAACTGGAGCGCCGGGAAGCGGAGTTGCGCCAGGCGCTGGAGCGTGAGCCCGTGCGTCCCCCGGTCGCGGGAGGCGTGCCGGCAGCCGTGGGCGGGACACCGGCCACTTCCGCGCCGGCCGGCTTCGGGCCGCCCGTGCCGGTGCCGGCTCCGGCCGGGTATCCGTACCCCGGCACCGCTCCCGTCCGCCGGGCGCGGGCGCGTGCCGCCGTGGCCGGCGTCTCCGCGGTCGCGGTCGTGGCCGTCGTCGCCGCCGTTCTCACGCACACGGGCGGCGGCTCGGGCGGGGACGGCGCGGAGCGGCCCGCGTCCACTCCCGGGGCCTCCCGTTCCGTCGCCGCCCTGCCCGCCTCCTGGTACGGCACCTTCAAGGGCCGGGGGCCCGGCAGCGAGGCGGCCGACGGCGTCCTGCACTCGGCGACCAGCGGTGTCTCCGTCACCCTGACCCTGCACGCGGCGGAGCGGGGCGAGCTCGTCGGGCGGCAGGTCAGCAGGATCGGCGAGGCCGGTACCGGCCGGGAGGTCGGCTGCACCGAGACACTGCTCCTGCGGGAGGTCCACCGCGACTCCATGGTGTTCGAGGCCGCCACGGGCAAACCGACGGATCCGTCGTCCGGCGTGCTGTGCGGCCGCGGGAACGTCTACACCCTGCGGATGACCGGCCCCGGCACCCTCGCCCTGGACGCCGAGGGCGCGCAGGCCGAGGGATCGCCGAAGACGCTGACCCGGACCTCCTAGCGACGGCGCCCGGCCGGGCGCCGCGGCCGGTCAGCCGATGCAGAGCAGGACGAGGCAGAGCTGCGTGGGCGAGGTCGAGGCCGGTGCCGGGGCCGTCGCGGGGGTGCCGGAGTCCGTGCCGCCGGTGGAGCCGCCCGTGGAGCCGCCCGTGGAGCCGCCGGTGGAGGTGGCGGGGGTGGAGGCCGGCGCCGGTGCCGCGGCGGTGCCGCCGGAGGCCGCGTCGGTGTCGGACCGCGGCGTGGACCGCGGCTGCGAGGCGTCGTGCACGACCGCCCGCGGTGCCTCGGCGGCCTGCGGCCGGCTGTCCCGCACAGCGGTACGGGGCGCGGCCGACAGGGTCTGCCGGCGCGGCGCGTTGGTGGCCGGCGTGTGCGCGGTGGGGGTGGCGGTACGGTCCGGCCGGTGCGGGGCGGGGGCCGTGGACGCCGAGCGGGTCGGCTCGACCGACTGCTCGTCGGCCACACCCATGCTCCGGTGGTCCGGCGCGGTGGCGGCCTGCGCCCGGTCGCCGGAGTTCCGGTCCATCGTGGCGAGCGTCAGACCGCCGCCGACGATCGCGAACGCCGTCGCCACCGCCGCCCGGCGCTTGCTCTTCTTCCAGCGGGCCAACTGCCGTCGCCGGGACGCCCGTCCGTTCGGCGTGGCCGGTGCGGCGGGCGCGTCGTCGACATCGGCCCCGTACCCGGACGCGGCACCGGCTCCGGACGCGGGACCGGCCACCGATGCCGCGCCGGTGTCCGGCGACGGCTCGAAGACCGGTGCGCCGAAGACGTCACGGAGCGCCGTGTCCTCGGCCGGCGGGCCGGCGTACCGCGCCTCGAAGCCGCCCGCGTGCCGGGCCGCACCGGCGAGGCCGCCGGTGTGGACGGCCCGGTCGGTGAGGGGCGGCGCGATGTCGGGGGCGTACGCGCCGCAACCGGGACACACCAGGGCGCCGTTGAGGTGCCGGCGGCACGAGGAGCAGTAGTCCATGCGCGGTCTTCCTGGGTGGACTGCGCCGTCGGCCCCGTCCGGGGCCACGGCCTGGTCACGCTCGTCAGGAGATCGAGCGACCAGTCACGCTAACGATCCTTTCGAAAGTCTGTGTGCAGCCCGTGTGCCACTCCTGCGCAGATTCTCCGGGCTCCCGTGTCCGGCCGGCCGGGCCCGCGCCGCCTTCCCCGGCCGGGTGAACCCGCCGGGTCGTACGGGCCGACGCACCGCACCGCGCCCCGCCGGTCGGCATAGTGGCGGGCGGCTCCGCACCGGACCGGCAGGAGGAAACGCATGCTCGGCACAGAATTCCGCACCGGCTCGCCCATCTGGATCGACCTGGGCAGCCCGGACCCGGACGCGGCCGCCGCCTTCTACGGCGCCGTCTTCGGCTGGCGGTTCGCCTCGGCCGGCCCGGAGGGCGGCGGTTACGGCTTCTTCCAGAAGGACGGCGGGACGGTGGCCGGCCTCGGACCGCTGACCGAGGAGGGCGCCCGGTCCGCGTGGATGACGTACTTCAGCACCGAGGACACCGCGGCGACCGCGCGTGACGTGGCGTCCGGCGGCGGCATCGTCCGTGCCGACCCGGTGAACATGGGCGAGGCGTCCATGGCCCAGTTCACCGACCCGCAGGGCGCGCAGTTCGCCGTACTGCACTCCCGGCAGGGCCTGGAGAAGGCCTCCGAGGACGACACGCTGGTCTGGGTCGAGCTGCACGTGGGCGACCCGGCGGCGGCGATCGCCTTCTACCGCGGCCTGTTCGGCTGGCGGGCCGAGGAGATGCGGGCGCCGGGGATGACGTACCAGGTGCTCAGCATCGGGGAGGGCGACCGGCAGGAGGGCGCCTTCGGGGGCGTGGCCCCGCTCCAGGCCGGCCAGGAGGACGCGCGCTGGGTGCCGTACTTCGCGGTCGCCGACGTGGACGCCCTCGTGGCCGCCGTGGAGGGCAACGGCGGGACGGTACTCATGCCGGCGGCGACCGTCCCGGACGTCGGCAGGATCGCCTGGCTGACCGATCCGGCCGGCGCGGTGTTCGCCGTGCTCAGGCCGGATCCCCGCCAGGCGGCCTGAGCCCCGCCGGTCCCGCCGCGCCGCCGGCGTCCCGTCAGCCCTGCTGCTTGCTCAGCTTCCCGAGGGACGCCACGATGTGGGCGGTCAGCTTCTTGCCGCTCGCGGCGCCGTTGTCGTCGCCCTCCGTGGAGAGCACGCTCACGACGGCGGTGCCCACGCGGGCGGCGACCAGCGTGGTGCCGTTCTCCCAGGCCGGGTTGGTGAGCGTGATGGTGTACGCCTCGTCGCCCAGGCCGGCCGTCGGGGCACCGGTGACCTTCACCTTGCCGCCGGTGTCGGAGTCCGGGTAGTCGGGGCAGGCGGTGACGACCTTCGCCAGGCCCTTCATCACGTCCGCTGCGGCCGAGCCGCGGTAGGCGTCGATCTCCTGGTCGAGTTCGGTGGTTTTGGCGTCGTCGACGTACGAACTCTGCGCGAACGACACCCCGTCGATGCCGGTCAGCCCGATCCAGCCGGTGGCGCCGAGGTCGGCGCAGTGCGGCTTGGCGGCGCTCTTGGTGCTCTGCGGCTGGAAGTCGTCCCCGGTGTCCCGGCTGTAGTCGGCGTCCACGGCGAAACCGGACGGGAAGTACGACGCGGGCGCCAGGGCCTTCTTCAGTTCGGTACCCGTCGGCAGCACGGCGGCCGGGGACTCGGGCGCGGCCGACTTCGCGGACGGACCCGCGGACGGGGCGCCGTCGGAGGAGGACGTGCCGGAACCGGAGGAGCAGGCGGCCAGGGCCAGCGGAAGCGTGGCGACGGCGAGCACCTTGAGGGCGGGGGAGGAGAGACGCATCGGGGTCCTTGCGAGCGGGGGAGGGCGTGGGGATTCGGACGCACAGGTGACGGGTGAAGTCCGAGAATGGTTGTCTTGAATGCGCGCTACACGGACATGACCTTGATCACACGGCCACCTCGTTTCCTGCCGGCCGGGTCCGCCGGGCGGGTGCGCACGCCGGACACCGGTAGAGACACCGTCCAAGACGGTGCAGGGTGGGATACGTGGACATTCGGCGAATACGGGACCGTATGGAGCCGCAGTGGCAGCGGAGACACGCGCTGCTGGTGATCCCGATCGTGCTCATCGTCCTGATCACCGCGGTGGACCAGCTGGTCCCGGCGGACATCCACCTGGGCCCGCTGCTGGTGATCGCCCCCGCCATCACCGCCTCCTTCGCCGGACCCTGGCTGACCGGGCTGGTCGGCTTCCTGGCGGTGGGGGCGCAGGCGTACATCGGCTGGCACTTCGACGTGCTGTTCACGCGCAACGTGCTGGTGCAGATCCTCGCCCTGGCGGTGCTGTCGGCCCTCATCGTCTTCTTCTGCGTGATGCGCGAACGCCACCGCCACCAGCTGGCCCGGGTGCGCTCCGTCGCCGAGGCCACCCAGCACGTGCTGCTGTGGCCGCTGCCGGAGCAGATCGGCCCTCTGCGGATCGCCTGCCTGTACCTGGCGGCCGAGGACGAGGCGCAGATCGGCGGCGACCTCTACGCCGCCACGTCCACCGACAACGGCGTGCGCGTCATGATCGGCGACGTACGGGGCAAGGGCCTGACCGCCATCGGGGAGGCCGCCCTGCTGATCGGAGCGTTCCGCGAGGCCGCCCATCACCACGACGACCTGCAGAAACTCGCCATGGCCCTGGAACAGAGCATGACCCGCAACCTCGCCGGCCTGGAGCCCGCGGAGGAGGCGGGCGAACGGTTCGCCACCGCGCTGCTGGTCGAGGTCCCCGAGGCGGACCACGTCACGCGGGTCATCAGCTGCGGGCACCCGCCGCCGCTGCTGCTCGGCCACGGCAGCGCCGTCACGGTCCCCGTGCACCCCGCGCCGCCGCTCGGCGTCAGGGGGCCGGGGCCCGCGGAGTTCGCCGTCGACGTCTTCTCCTTCCAGCCCGGCGACACCCTGCTGCTCTACACCGACGGCGTCATCGAGGCCCGGAACGCCGCCGGCGCCTTCTATCCGCTCGCGGAACGCATCGTCCAGTGGGCCGGCAGCGGTCCCGAGAAGCTGCTCCACTGCGTCCGGCGGGATCTCCTCGCCCACGTGGGCGGCCGCCTGGACGACGACGCGGCGGTCATCGCCCTGTGCCGCGCATCCACCGCCCACCGGGCCCGCCATCCGCACCTGCCCGGCAGGTAGCAGGTAGCAGGTAGCCGGACGGCAGCCGGCGGAGCCGCGCCCGGTGCCCCGCGGTCTCCCGCCGGTACGGGACGCCCATCCCTCCCGCCGCTTCCGCCCCACACGCCCCGGAGCGGAAAAACTGTCACGTCCCATCCGGTATCAACCGGATGGGACGGGTAGACGACCAGAACGGGATCAGGCGCTCAGGCAGAGGGCGGTTGGCATGGACGAGTTCGCCCGTACAGGGCTCGAGTCTGCCGACTTCCTGATGTCGTCGGCGGTCTACGAGGGCGTCTCCACGGACATAGCCCGGGCCCGCGACCTGGCTCGGGCCTTCCTGACCCGCGTGCAGGCCGAACACGGCATCCCGGTCTCGGAGCGGGCGATGGGCGTGACCCTGCTCGTGGTGAGCGAACTGGTGACCAACGCCTGCAAGCACGCGCCCGGCCCCTGCCTGGTCGATCTGGAGATCTCCGGAAGCGCCGTCGACATCACGGTCTGGGACAGCGTTCCCGTCCTGCCGGTGGCCACGACGGGCGACCCCGGCCGGGTGGGGCAGCACGGCCTGGAGATCGTGATGGCCGTGTGCCAGGGCTTCGACGTGCACAGGGAGCCCGTCGGCAAACGGACCACGGTGTCGGTGATGCTGGCGGACGACCCCGGGGGAGACGTGACGGGGCGGGCCCCGGACACCTGACCGAACCGTCCCGAGGCGCGCGAGCGGACGGCGGCGACGGGCCCGACGCCGACGCGTCGGACGGGCAGCCCCCTCCCGGAGCCTTCGGGGTCAGCCGCCCGGCGGGCGGAAGTCGACCTGTCTGCGGGCGGCCTCGTCGATCTCGTCGAGCGTGAGCAGGGGGGTGGCCCGGGTGCTGAGCCCGCCGCTCGCCTTCACGGCGAGGCTGACCGCGGCCATGGACACCGGATCGGGGAAGTCGACGACGAGGATCACGTCGTCCGCACCGAAGGCGAAGTACATGGACTCGACCCGTCCGCCGAGGCCCGTGACGACCCGGTCGACGGCCGCGCGTCGGCCGCTCGCGCCCTCCCGGAGCAGACCCCGGATGCCCTCGGGTGTGTAACTGGCCTGGATGAGGAACTTCGGCATGGGAACGCTTCCTGCCCGTCGGGACCGGTACGCGAAGTGGCCTTCCCGCAGCCGGGCCGGCCGGTGCCGGGGAAGCGGCGGTATTCACCCGTCGGACGCCCCACCTTCCGCCGGCGGCGCACGCACCGGTGTCCACGGCCGGGGTTAGGATCCGGGCCATGGCGCTGACCATGAAGGACGTGGACCGGTTCGAGACCGCCAGGCCCCGCCTGGAGGCCATCGCCTACCGTCTCCTCGGCTCCGCGAGCGAGGCCGAGGACGCGGCGCAGGAGACGTTCCTGCGCTGGCAGGCCGCCGACACCGACCGCATCGAGGTGCCCGAGGCCTGGCTGACCAAGGTGCTCACCAACCTCTGCCTCAACCAGCTCACTTCGGCCCGTGCGCGGCGCGAGACCTACGTGGGCCAGTGGCTTCCCGAGCCGCTGCTCGCCGGGGACCCGATGCTCGGTCCGGCCGACACCGCCGAACAGCGCGAATCGGTGTCGTACGCCGTCATGGCCGTACTGGAACGGCTGTCCCCCAACGAGCGGGCGGTGTACGTCCTGCGGGAGGCCTTCGACTACCCGCACCGGGAGATCGCCGAGATCCTGGACATCACCGAGGCGGGCAGCCAGCAGATCTTCCACCGGGCCAAGAAGCACGTGGCGGCCGGCAAGGCCCGCACCGAGATCGACGAGGCCGCCGCCCGGCGGATCATCGACGAGTTCCTCGCGGCCGCCACCAGCGGCAGGACCGAACCGCTCGTACGGCTGCTCACGCAGGACGCCGTCGCGATCGGCGACGGCGGCGGCAAGATCCCGGCCCGCACCAAGGCGTTCGAGGGCGCCCTCGCGGTGGCGAAGTTCATGCGGGGCCTGTTCAAGCCCAGCGCGGCCAAGCGCGCCCTGACCGGCGGCTCGCCCGACGTCCACGTCACGACCGCCAACGGCGAACCCGCCGTCGTGGCGGTCCTCGACGGCCGCGTCGTCGGCGTCATGTGCCTGGAGATCACCCCCGAGGGCATCGCCGCGTTCCGCAACCAGGTCAACCCCGACAAGCTCGCCCGCGCGACGCGCCGCTGGGCGGCCACCGAACACGGAGAACCCCTGTTCAAGGCCTTCTGACCGCCATGTGACCTGCTTCACATCCCGCACCTGTCAGGAATCGGCGGGCCGCCCGGTTCAAGGGGGGAATCCGCTGAAGACAGGAGCAGGGACATGCAGCACCGCATCGTCGTCCTCGGGGCCGGATACGCCGGAGCCATCGCCGCCGGGCGCCTCGCCAAGCGGCTGCACCGCGAGGACGTCGCCATCACGCTCGTCAACGCCGAACCCGACTTCGTCGAGCGCGTCCGGATGCACCAGCTCGCGACCGGCCAGGAGCTTAGGCCCCGGCCGTTCGGCGAGATGTTCGCGGGCACCGGCGTCGAACTGCGGCTCGCGAAGGTGACCGCCGTCGACGCCGACCGCAGGACCGTCACCCTCCAGAACACCCACGGCACCGGCTCCGGGACGGAGTTGGCGTACGACACCCTCGTCTACGCCCTCGGCAGCGGCTGGCGCGACCAGGGTGTCCCCGGCGCCGCGGAGCACGCCCACGAGATCGCCGGCCGCCCCGGAGCGCTCCGGCTGCGCGAGCGCCTGGCCGGCCTGGCCGCCGGGCAGCCCGTGGTCGTCGTGGGCGGCGGTCTCACCGGCCTGGAGGCCGCGACCGAGATCGCCGAGGCCCGTCCTGACCTCGACGTCGCGCTCGCCGCCCGCGGTGCCCTCGGCGACTGGCTCTCGCCCAAGGGCCGCCGCCACCTGCGGAAGGTCTTCGGCAGGCTCGGCATCACCGCGCACGAGCACGCCGCCGTCACCGCCGTGGAGGCGGACCGCGTCACCACCGCGGAGGGCGGGACGATCCCGGCCGCGGTCACCGTGTGGACCACCGGTTTCGCCGTCCACCCGATCGCCGGGGCCACGACCCTGGAGGTCACCGACACCGGGCAGATCGTGGTCGACGGGACCATGCGCTCGGTCTCGCACCCCGACGTGTACGCCGTCGGTGACGCCGCCCTGGCGATGGGCCCCGGCGACAAGCCGCTGCGCATGTCCTGCGCGTCGGGCACGCCCATGGCATGGCAGGCCGCCGACGCCATCGCGGCCCGCCTGACCGGCGGAAAGCTCCCGAACGTGCCGCTGCGCTACTTCAACCAGTGCATCTCGCTGGGCCGCAAGGAGGGCCTGATCCAGTACGTCACCGCCGACGACCGCGCCGTCCGGGCGGCCCTCACCGGCCGGACCGCCGCCCTCTACAAGGAACTGGTCTGCAAGGGCGCCGCCTGGGCCGTGGCCCACCCGCTCCCGGTCCGCCGCCGCCATGTCGTACGGCGGCCGCAGGAGACGGTCACCGCGGTCGAGGCGACGGGGGAGGCGACGGCGGAGGCGACGGCCTGACCCGCCGGGACCCGCACCGGGGTGATACTTCGGGGCCCCCGCGCGCTCCAGGGGGCATGAGTGCGTACCTCCGTCTGCGAGCGGTGCCGCCCCCGGCCCTGCGCAACAGCGCGACCTGGCTGGAACGGCTTTTCGAGACCGACGCGGGGACGGTCCGGCACCGGGCCGGCCGTCCGCGCGGGGAGACACCCGGCCGGCGCTACCTGGACCAGGAGCGCATCTACGCGGGCGCTCCCCCGTACCGCGCCGAGAACCGGCCCCAGACCCAGGTGGTGCTCGGCGGCCGCCCCGTGTTCCGGCCCGGCCGCCACCGCTCTCCCCTGCGGGTGCTGACCGCGGCGCAGGCCCGCCGGGTCGCCGAGTTCCTGGCGACGGCCGACTTCGACGCCCTCTGGGACTTCGCCCGCGGAGAACTCCTCCCGCGCTACGGCGGCGTGAGCGCGGAGTCCGAGACATGGGGTGCCTTCGCCTCCGCGCACCGGGAGCTGAGGGCCTTCTACATCCGGACGGCCGACAGCGGCGACGCGGTGGTCAAGTGGATCCCGGGCGAGGCCGGTTCGGGCGACCCGGAGGGCGCAGCGCTTCGGGGCTGAGCCCTCCGGGAGGCGATGGTGCCGTGGGTCAGCGCGTCAGCGCGTCAGCGTGAAGTCGAAGTCGCCGGAGGTCCGCCCGCTCAGCCGGGCGGCCGAGACGAGTTTCCCCTCCTCGGCCAGCCTCGCCACCTCCGACCGCGCCAGACCGTACCCCTCGGCGATCAGCCGTACCGGCCGGACGGGGATCCGCGCCGCGAAGCGGACCGAGACGTCGATCACCTCGTGGCCCAGGTGCTGCGATCCGCCGGTGTCGAGGCGCCAGGCGCCGTCCCAGTCGAGGGCGACACGATTGCGGCGCCGGACCACCGGGTCCCGGAGCAGTTCGGCCGCCAGGGCGGGGTCGTTGTCGTGGAACCGGTCGAGCAGCTCGGGCCGCAGGGAGCGCACGTTCGTCCGCTCCAGGACCGTCAGCTTCGCGGTCTCCCCGCACAGGGAGCAGAGCACGAGGAGCCAGACGTCGACGAGTTTGTGGTGCGCGTTGACACGGAACTTGCCGTTCGCCCGGAAGCGGTCCGACGCGCACGTGTGGCAGCGGCGGAGGACGAGAGGCAGGCAGGTGGGCATGACCACCCAGGTACTGAGCACAGAGGTACACCGTTTCCAGTGAGAAGTCCGCAGCAGGAAGCAGCGCGGCGCACAGGTGCGACGCGCGACAGATCAGCGCTCGGGGGTTCTCACAGGGTGTACAACGGCACGTCCTCGCCTGGACAACGTCGGTCGGCAGCACGGTAGTTACGCAGCAAGCCGCTGGGCCACCGGATTATCGGAGCACGCGGCCCCGCCCGTCTCCTTCGACCGGCCTCCGGCCGCCGTCGTGTGTGACGTCCGAGCACGCAGATGCGCTGGGTGTGAGGGCGGCCTGTGTGACGACCGTGCCCACGTCACGCCCACCGTCCCCCTCTCCCCTCTGTGAAGGAGCCACATGCGCAAACGCGCTGTCTTCGCCCTGTTCGGTACCGTCGCCGCCCTGGCCGGCTTCGCCACCCCCGG
This sequence comes from Streptomyces albidicamelliae, assembly GCF_025642175.1. Classification (NCBI taxonomy): domain Bacteria; kingdom Bacillati; phylum Actinomycetota; class Actinomycetes; order Kitasatosporales; family Streptomycetaceae; genus Streptomyces; species Streptomyces albidicamelliae. The sequence goes on from NZ_CP106795.1 coordinate 4,427,107, forward strand.
CGCCTACGGTGACGAGCCCCAGACCGACGTCCGGATCAGCGACGTCACCTTCGACGGCGGCAAGAACATCGTGGTCGGTCTCGAGTCCAGGACGATCACGGTCTCCGGGACCTTCACCCACCCGTCGGGCATCCAGGACGCGGACTTCGTCCTGTGGCGTGGACCGGACGGTGCGAACCCGTACGAGATCTACGACGACCGCATCGTGTCGAACGAGTACCACTCCCACGCGGACTGCGTCGCCTCGAGTGCCACCACCTCGACCTGCTCGCAGACGTTCTCCCTGGAACCGGACTGGAGGTACAGCGGCACCGCGCTCACCAACGCCCACGCCGGCACCTGGAAGGTCAGCGTGCAGGGGGTGGCCAACGACGACAGCTGGACGCAGTCGGCGAGCTACACCACGACCCGTCTGCAGCGGGCCTCCGAACTCACCGTGAACGCGGGACCCGAGCCGGTCGCCAAGGGCAAGACCCTCACCGTCACCGGCAGGCTCACCCGGGCCGACTGGAACAACCTCGAGTACTTCGGCTACACCAAGCAGCCGGTCAAGCTCCAGTTCCGCAAGGCCGGCACCACGGCCTACACGACCGTCAAGACCGTGTACACCTCCAGTACCGGCACCCTGACCACCACGCTCCCCGCGTCCGAGGACGGCTACTGGCGCTGGAACTTCGCGGGCACCTCCACCACCCCGGCCGTCAAGGCGAAGGGGGACTTCGTGGACGTGCGGTAGCCGGCGCGGCGACCACCCCCACCAAGAGGAACCCCCGGGCCCCGGACCCGGGGGTTCCGCCATGAAGCGCGAAGCCCTCCCCTGTCACGGTTCTGGGTTGACCCTCGACCTTGTACAGGGCCCAGAGTGCCGGGTGTGGAGAACGACATGCACAGCATCGGCGGGATGGCCCGCGACAGCGGTCTGGGGGTGAGCGCCCTGCGCTTCTACGACCGTGCCGGTGTGCTGGTCCCAGCCTGGGTGGATCCCGTGAGCGGATACCGCTGGTACGCACCCGAGCAGTTGGAAGAGGCCCGGGTGCTGGCCCGCTTGCGCCGTGCCGGCATGCCACTGCCGGACATCAGGCTGGTGCTGGCCGGCTGGTCCGGCGCGGACACCGAGCTGGTCCGCACACTGCTCCAGGCGCACCTGTCCCGTCTTGAAGAGGGACTGTCCGATGCCCGCGGCGAGTTCTCCGCGCTCCGAGCCCTACTCGATCACCGGGAGAATGCCATGACGTCGGTCCGCATCGCCACCGCCCGCCTGTCCAGTGCCGCACCCGAGCTGGCGGCCGCGCTGGACGCGGTCCGTTTCGCGGCGAGTGCCGATCCTGAACTGCCCATGCTCGGCGGGGTCCTGTTCGACATCGAGGGCGACGGACTGCACGTCGTGGCGACCGACCGGTACCGCATGGCTGTCGCACGGGCCGGTGTCGCCGGGCACGACGGGAGCCGCGTGCAGGTCGTCGTGCCCACCCCGCTCGCCGACGCGATGCGGGCGCTGCTGGGCGGCGAGGGACCCGTGCGGCTGTCCGTCGACGGTGACCGCGTGACGCTGGAGGCGGGGGACAGGCAGGCGGCGGGACAGTGCCTCGCCCACGACTTCCCCGACTACCGCCGTCTCCTCCCCCGGGCCGCGGGCCGCCGCGCCGTCGTCGAGGTGGCGGCCTTCCGCGAGGCCCTGGAGACCGGTCCGGTCCGCTCCGAGGGGACCGAAGCGCCCGACCTCAGCGTGCTCAGGGTGGAGGACGGCGGCACGGCGGCCGTGTGCACGGACGGCGACGCGGACCCGAACCGCGTCGCCGTCAACCGTCGGTTCCTGCTGGACGCGCTGTCCGCCGGCTCCCGGGACCACCTGATCCTCGAACTCGCCACCCCCACAGCCCCGATCGCGATCCGCCGCCCCGACGACGAGACCACCTTCTCGCTACTGATGCCGGTCCGCCTGGACGACTGACGGCCCCCGCACCCCGTCCGGCCTCGTCCATGAGGAGCGTCCCACCGTCGTACGTGTCGTGCGCGACGGGAAAGTCCTTCCTCCCTAGTCCGTCGGCGAGGTGCAGGAACGCGAGAGCGGGCGGGATGGCATCGTCTCGTTCTCTTCTGCGCAAACGTCCGTGACGCCGACGATCGGCAGCATGTGCGCGGAGCGTCGCCCGTCCATCCCCGGCCGAGCCACGCCACCCGCAGAAGCCCCCTTCGCGGGGAAGGACTGCAGGTGAACGCTGGTCATCTGCCGCCTCAGCTCGCGCAACTGAGTGATGGCGGCATCGCGCTCCGCCTCCTGCTGAGCCCGCTCCACCTGGCGGCGCGCCCGGTCCAGTTGCGCGGCTGAGGGGGCGACCGCACGAGAGTGTGTCGTACGCCGTGTACTGGTGCGCCGTCGATTGCCGCCGAGGGAACTCGACGCGTAGAAGGGGCCGAACCCGGTCGACATCCTGCCGCCGACCGAGGTGCGCACTCCACGAGTCGAGACCCACACTCATCCCTGGTACGCCGACACGGAAACCGAACCCCATGACACACCCTCGCCCCAGGATCAGTCCGGCACCCGGACGGCGCCTGGGAGGTCGGCTCGGTCGGTCCTCGGCAACCGGACATGAGGTAGGCGCGCGCATACATCAATCCGGTACATGGACTAGTCCGGCCGGAGGTCCGCGACACGGTCGCCGATGCGGTCCGGCGGGAGACCGGCTCGGGCTCCGGATCCGCCGCGTGATCATTGTCATCGCCGATACGTCCGGCCTTCTGGCAGCGCTGGATTCGGCTCACCCGGAACACCGGGCGGCGAACGAGGCCATCATGGCGGCGGGCCTGCTGGTCATGCCCCCGCTCCTGCTGACCGAACTGGATCATGTGGCGACGCGTGAGCTCGGAAGGGAGGCCGCCGTCAGTGCGGTCGACGACCTGCGGCGCTGGATGAGCCGGGGTCGTGTCGTCCTGCCGGAGATCACAGAGGGCCACCTGGGCGCCGCCCAGTCCGTCCGTGTCCGCCACCGCGCGCTGGATCTCGACCTCGCCGACGCGGTGAACGTGGCGCTTGCCGCCGACTACGACACGGACGCGATTCTCACCCTCGACCGACGAGACTTCCGGGCCGTACACCCGCTGGGCCGTCACAAGGCGTTCCGGGTACTCCCCGACGACCTGCCGCTCTGACGCAGCACCCCGTGCAGAGCGTGCGAAGCACCCTGAGGATGGTCCCGATGGACCGCGCACCCCAACGGGGAGACCACCGGCAGCCATTGGTGCGGTTGTGGTGCGCATCCCGCCCACCGGTCCAGACAACAAAGAACCCCCGGGCCTCTGGCCTGGGGGTTTCTCATGGAGCGGGTGACGAGAATCGAACTCGCGCTCTCAGCTTGGGAAGCTGATGTTCTACCATTAAACTACACCCGCGTAAGTCGGACATGTCCCGAGGGACCCGATGTCCGGACGCTCGCTCACTGTACATCATCACGGACCCGCGGTGCCCGGTCCCCGAGGGAGTGAGTCGTCGCGGAAGGGGTAACCGGCTGCGGGCGCCCGGAGTTGGGGCGTACCGTGGAGGGGTGGGAGAGGGTCCGGGTGAGGTCGGAGTGCCGCCTGGAGAGTCGTCTCTTTGATCCCGTAATGTGGCTTTTGCCGTCGGACAGTTGAGCAAGTCCGGCGAGGGTCTTGGGGAAGGGACATAAGGGACTTGATGGAACGCACCGTCGTCCGCTGCGCGGACGGGCACGTCTTCAGCACCGCTTCGTTCCCGATGCAGCAGGCCGAGCGGCTCGGCCCCGGCCGGCTGCTGAGGTGTCCACGGTGTGCCCGGCTGCGCAGCGTCGTGCCGGTCACCCTGGAGAAGCGGTAGCCGCACGGACCGTAGTGGCGCGGCAACGCCGTGCAGTAACACCTGGCGCGCGGGTTCTCACGATTGTCGGGGCCCCGCGCGCCTTGCGTATCCTCGCTACGTGCTTCTCTCAGACAAGGACATCCGGGCCGAGATCGACGCCGGGCGGGTGCGGATCGATCCCTTTGACGAATCCATGGTGCAGCCGTCGAGCGTCGATGTACGGCTGGACCGCTTCTTCCGGGTGTTCGAGAACCACCGGTACCCGCACATCGACCCCTCGGTCGAGCAGGCGGACCTCACCCGGCTCGTCGAGCCCGAGGGCGACGAGCCGTTCATCCTGCACCCCGGTGAGTTCGTGCTCGCCTCCACGTACGAAGTGATCTCGCTTCCCGACGATCTCGCCTCGCGCCTCGAGGGCAAGAGCTCGCTCGGCCGGCTGGGCCTCGTCACGCACTCGACCGCGGGGTTCATCGACCCGGGCTTCAGCGGGCACGTGACGCTGGAGCTGTCCAACCTCGCCACCCTCCCCATCAAGCTGTGGCCGGGGATGAAGATCGGGCAGCTGTGCCTGTTCCGGCTGACCTCGCCCGCCGAGTTCCCGTACGGCAGCGAGCGCTACGGCTCGCGGTACCAGGGGCAGCGCGGGCCGACCGCCTCGCGGTCCTTCATGAACTTCCATCGGACCCAGGTGTGAGGGCGACGACGCCATGAGTGACATACGGGAGAACCTGACGTACGAGCGGTTCGGCACCGCCGTGCGCGAGCTGGCGCAGACCATCGCCGACGACGGGTACGAGCCGGACATCGTGCTCAGCATCGCCCGTGGCGGGGTGTTCGTCGCGGGCGGGCTCGCGTACGCCCTGGACTGCAAGAACATCCACCTCGTGAACGTGGAGTTCTACACCGGTGTGGGCACCACGCTGGAGATGCCGGTCATGCTGGCGCCGGTCCCGAACGTGATCGACTTCTCCGACAAGAAGGTGCTGATCACCGACGACGTCGCCGACACCGGCAAGACGCTCAAGCTCGTGCGCGACTTCTGCCTCGACACCGTCGCCGAGGTCCGCTCCGCGGTGATCTACGAGAAGTCCCACTCCCTCGTGAAGTGCGAGTACGTCTGGAAGCGCACCGATGAGTGGATCAACTTCCCGTGGAGTGTCCTGCCTCCCGTGGTGAAGCGTGCCGGACAGGTGCTCGACGCCTGATCCTGGTCACCCGCGCGACGCTCACCCGCGCGACGCTCACCCGCGCGACGCTCACCCGCGCGATGCCCATCCGCGCGACGCTCACCCCCGCGACCGCGCCGGCGTCATGGCGCGGTTCGCCTGCGGGCGGAGCGCCGGGGACGGCAGGGGTGCCGGCCGGGTCGGGTCCGCGGGTGCCGTCCGTGCCTGCGTGAGTGCCCGGCCGAGCCTGCGGGCCCCGCTCAGGGCCGTGGCCGCGGCGAGCAGTGCCGCGATGACGGTCACCTCGTATCCGGCCGCGGCGCCGGAGCGTTCCACCACGGCGCTGGCGATCGCGGAGCCGCAGGCCGCGCCGACGGCGAGTCCGGTGACGGTCCAGGTCATCCCCTCCGTCAGCCGGGTGGCGGGGACGATCCGCTGCACCAGCAGCGTCGTGGTGATCATGGTCGGCGAGAGCAGCATGCCGGCGACGAACAGGGCCGCCGCCAGGAACACGAGGTTCGTCACGAACAGCAGCGGCAGCATGCTCAGCGCCATGACCACCACTCCGGCGAGGTAGCGCCGGGACAGGGGGCCGCGCAGGGTGAGCGTGCCGAAGACGAGTCCGGCGATGCACGAACCGAGCGCGTACACGCCCAGCACGACGCCGGACAGTGCCTTGTGGTGCAGATGGTCGGCGAAGGCCACGGTGACCACCTCGAGCGAGCCGAGGATCGCGCCCACGCCCACATAGGTGAGGACCAGGATCCCCAGTCCGCGGGAGCGCAGCACGGAACCCGTGGCTTCCCTGCGCTGCCGGGGTGCGCGCAGCGGCGGCTCGGTACGGCGCTGCGCCGCGAGCAGGACGGTCCCGACGGCGAGGAGCAGCGTGGTCAGGGCCGGCCCGGCCTCCGGGAAGAGGGTCGTGGACAGGGCCGCGGCGAGCGGCGGTCCGACGATGAAGCTGATCTGGGTCAGCACCGACTCGAACGAGTAGGCGGGGTGCAGCATCGGTGAGCCCGCGTAGATGTGGGCCCAGCGGGCGCGGACCAGCGAGCTCATGCTGGGCATGCACCCGGCGACGGCGGCGCTGGGGAACAGTGTCCAGGCCGGGGCGTCCAGGTGGACGCAGAGCACCAGCGTGGTCATCGCGACGACGGTGATCCCGGACGCCGTCAGCATCACCCGGCGCTGTCCGAACCGGTCCACGAGCCGGCTCACCTGCGGTCCGATGACCGAGGTCGACAGCGCGATGGTGGCCGCCACCGCGCCGGCGAGGGCGTAGTGGCCGTGGGCCGCGGACAGCATGGCGACGACGCCGACGCTCTGCATGGACTTCGGCAGGCGTGCGAGGAACCCGGCGGTGGAGAAGGCCAGGCTCCCGGGGGCGTCGAAGATTCGCCGGTAGGTGGAGAGCGCAGACGGCATGGGGTCTTCCTGGCGGGCTCGGGGGCGGGAACGGTCGGTGGGGCGGGCGGTGCACTGATCCGAACGTAGTCCGGCCCCGGCCTCCGTTCCGTCGGCCGATCGGCCCTCGCCGCGGTGGACATGGACCGCGGGGACACGGAGCTGTAGCCCGCTCCGGATCCCCCCGCCCATGCCGAAGGCCCCCGGCTGTGGTGCCGGGGGCCTTGTCACGTGCCCTGCGTGTCAGGTGCCCTGCGGCCGGTACTCCTCGTACCGAACCGCCACCGCGACCGCCGAGCCGCCCTAGAAGGTGCCGAGCTTCACGATCGACAGCAGGGCGATCAGCTGGATCGCGGACGCGCCCAGCGCCTTGGGCCAGGGCAGGTCGTGGGAGCGGGAGACCATCAGGGTCAGCAGGGCGCCCGCACCGATCCAGGTGGCCCAGCCGAGCAGCTGGACGAAGCTCGCGTCGCCGCCGAAGAACATGGCGATGACCAGGCGGGGCGCGTCCGTGAGCGCCGTGATCAGCATGGACAGGCCCACGGTCGGCTGCCAGGCGCCGTCACCGCCGAGCTGGCGGGCCAGGGTGTGGGTGACCACACCGAGGACGAACAGGCCGAGCACCATCACGACCGCGGTGACGAGGACGATCGGCACCGCGTTGGACAGCGTCGCGTCGATCGCCTCCTTGCGGGCGCCGTCGAAGCCGAAGACGGCGAGCAGGCCGTACAGGAAGGTGACGACGAGGGCGGGGGCCCACATCGTGTAGTCCCGCATGCGCAGGAAGGTCGGGCCGGGGGAGAAGACGATCCCCTTCAGCAGTTGCTTCCAGTGCAGCGGCGGGCCCAGCGGTGCCGCGGGGGCGGCGGAGCCCGCGTGGTAGGTCGAGCCCTGCGTGTAGCCGGCGGCCTCGTCGACCGAGAACGCCTGGGTGTGGCCCGGCTGGTTCGCCGCGTAGGGGTCGTGCCCGCCGGGTCCCGCGCCCGGGTGGCCGCCGTCGCCGAAGTACTCCGGGCCGTCGTCGGCCGGCCCCGGGTACCCGTACGACTGCCCCTGCTGCGGGTACGGCGGCTGCGGTGCCGACGGGTAGCCGTACGAGGGGCCCGCGGGCTGACCGTACGACGGTCCCTGCCGCCCGTGCGACGGGCCGCCGGGCCGCCCCTGTCCGTACGACGGTCCCTGCGGCGCCTGCTGTCCTTGGGGGGTGCGGTTGTCCCGCCCCCCGCGTCCGATCCTGAATCCAGCCACGTCTTCGAACGTACCTGGTCCCGGAGACCGACGTGCCGGACCCGGGTGTCCGGGCCCGGCTTTGCGGCCGACCTGTGACATCCCCTAAGGGACCGTCAGCGCTACGGCCGCAGGTCCCTCGGGGTTCGTCAGGGTTTTCCGGGAGGGGTCCCCGGGGCCGTCCGCGTAGGGCGGGACGGCGCCGGCGGCTCAGTCGGCCATGACGACGCCGAACTGCGGGGTGCCGGTGGTCGAGACGCCCAGGGCGGACGGGGCGATGGCGCGCGCGCCCGTCGTGGTGATCTTCGTTCCGGTGGAGGGCAGGTAGGTGAGCGAGCCGTCGCCGCTGTTCTCGTACGAGCCGATCACCAGGTCGGCCTTGCCGTCGCCGGTGATGTCGTCGAGCTTGACCTCGGCGCCGAACCGGTCGGACTTCTCGTCGGTGCCGGGGACGCCCGCGGTGCTCTGGCCGAAGGACTGCATGCCGGAGGCGGTGTTCACGCCGGACGCGGAGCCGTACAGGACGGTGACGCTGCCGGCGTCGACCACGGTGCCGACGTTCTCCTGGGGGCTGCTGACGACGAGGTCCTGGTAGCCGTCGCCGTTGACGTCGCCGAGGTCCAGCTCGTAGCCGAAGGCGTCGCCCTTCTCGGAGGTGCCGGGCACGCTGCCGGTGTTCTGGGTGATGGCGGTGGTGGCGGCCGGGCCGGACGCGGAGCCGTAGGTGACGTTCACCTTGCCGCCGTCGGAGGCGTACGGGATGGCGGTGCCGTCGCTGGTCCTGGCGTCCCAGTCGGCGCCGCTGACGATGTCGCCGAAGCCGTCGCCGTTGACGTCGCCGATGGCGGTGATGATGCCGGGCTTGAGCGTCTTGGCGGAGGCGCCGCTCAGGCCGCTGGAGGTGCCCGGCAGCCAGTAGTTGGTGTTCCAGCCGTACTGGGTCTTCGTCTCGTAGCCGTCGACCACGAGGTCGGTGCGGCCGTCGCCGTTGACGTCACCGGCGGTGAGGTTGAGCGGGCCGTACGGGTAGTCGTTGGTGCCCGACTCGATCGGCGGCTTGACGGTGGTCCGGCTGCCGTAGCCGCCGGTGGTGGTGAAGCCGCCCTTGTACAGGTACAGGGTGCTGCTGGAGCTGCCGACGGCCAGGTCGGCCCTGCCGTCGCCGTCGAAGTCGCCGGCGGCCAGGGTCTGGCCCCAGAAGTCGTGGGAGGAGGCGGCCGGGTCGGCCACGGTGACGCCCTTGCCGGTCAGGCCCTCCTTGGAGCCCCAGAGGATGGCGAGGGTGCCGCCGTTGGTGTCGGTGCCGACCTTCTCGCCGGGGCTGCCGACCGCGAGGTCGTCGTAACCGTCGCCGTTGAAGTCGGCGTACGCCAGGTCGCCGCCGAACACGTCGCCGGCCTCGGCGGTGCCGGGGACGCCCGCGGAGTTCTGGCTGAGGGTGGTGTGCGCGGCGCCGGTGACGCCGGTGGACGTGCCGTACAGGGCGACGACCTGGCCGGCGCTCTGGTGGCCGCTGACGTAGGCGGTGGGCGCCGAGGTGGCGATGTCGCCGATGCCGTCGCCGTTGAAGTCGGCCTTGGCGACGGCGAAGGAGTCGGCGGCGGTGGCGGTGACGGCGGAGAAGGTGAGCAGACCGCCCGTCAGAGCGGCGGCGGTGGCCGTCGCGAGGGCGAGTCGCAGAGGTTCGTGCATGCGGGTTGTCTCCTGCGGCATGCGGGGAATGCCTGGCGGGCATCCACAGTCGATGGGGTGCGGACGCTCCCGGTTCGTCGTGGGTTGTCCCACGGTTCACGGAGCGTTCGGCGATCAAGAGACCCGCGCCGGGGCGTCAGGGTTGTACGCGAGTCCGGGGAAGTTCCGGATCGCCCCGGCGGGAGGCGGGGAGCCGCTAGCGCGCCAGGAACTCCGAGGTCGAGAAGCGCACCGCGGGCCGGGCTTCGAGCAGTCCCTTCGCCGACCCCCGGTACACGGCAATCGTGTCCTTCGTCTCGTTCCGGTACGTCCGCACCGCCAGGTCGGCCTTCCCGTCGCCGTCGAAGTCGCCGGCCGCGAGCACGCGGGTCGTCCCGGCGGCGGCCGGCCGGACGGTGACCGCGTCCCGTGCCGACAGGCCCGCCGCACCGGCGCGCAGGACGCGCAGCCGGGAGCCGCTGGTGAGGAGTTCGTCGCGGCCGTCGCCGTCGAAGTCGGCGGCGTCGAGCACCGAGCCGGGGAAGGGGAGCGAGGCGTGGGCGGCGGAGCGCGGGAGGTCGTAGCGCAGGGACGTCGTCGCCATGCCGCCGACCGCCGCGTCCAGCGCTCTGCCGCGTCCGAAGCGGCCGAGGGCGACGTCGACGCCCGCGGGCAGGACGGTGCCGGTGCGGGCCGGTCCGGTGGGCCCGCCGAGGACCACGGCGGCGGTGCCGGGGCCCTCGGCGGTGCGGACGACGAGGTCGTCGTACCCGTCCCGGTCGACGTCGGCGGCGGGTCCGGCCGGCACCTCGCCGGGGGCGGGCAGGGGTGCGCCGGCCGCGTGCGGGGCGCCCTTGTGGCTGAACGGCCCGCGCAGGTACGACAGCCGTCCCCCGGACGCGTGCAGCACCAGGTCCATGGCGCCGTCGCCGTCGAAGTCGCCGCACACCGGCTGGTCGGGCCAGTCGTTGCCGAAGCGGGCGCGGGCCGGGACGGCGAGCTTCACCCCGCGCCCGGTGAGCCCGGACGGGGAGCCGAACAGGATCTGCAGCGGCACCGGCGGCCGTCCCTGGCCGTCGTACGGCGGGTCGGTCGACACGACGAGGTCGGTGAAGCCGTCGCCGTCGAGGTCGCAGGTCTCCTCGGCGTCGAAGGCGGCGGGCAGCCTGCCCTCGGTGGGGGCGGCGTACCTGCCGGGGCTCAGCAACTGCCGTGCCCCGGGGACGAGTCCGCGCGGGCCGCCGTACACGATCCCGATGCCGGGGTCGTCGGCGTGGCTCTGCGCCTTGACCAGGTCGTCGAGGACGAGGTCGCGGTGGCCGTCGCCGTTGAAGTCGTCCCGGACCCTGCTGCCCCTGCCGTGCGGGACGGGCAGCCGGGCGGGGGCGTCGGCGATGCGCGTCCCCGCGGGCCGGGCGGTCCCGCCGTCGTCGCCCGGACCGCACGCGCCGAGCGCGATCACACAGCCGACGGCGACCGCCGCACCCGCTCTGCCGCTCCGCATCCGCACCGTCCACCTCGCCCGCCCCGTCACCACGCCCCCGCAATGATGCACGTGTTCGAGAACGGGCGACACCCCTGCCCCCGGAGGCCGGCGGGCGGCGACGCTCCTGCGGGAACGGCGGCCGGGTGGGCCAGGATGGGTGCATGAGCGTAGTGAAGATCAACGTGCTGACCGTTCCCGCCGAGCAGCGGGAGGTCCTGGAGAAGCGGTTCGCGTCGCGGGCCCACGCCGTGGAGAACTCCGACGGCTTCGAGTGGTTCGAGCTGCTGCGGCCCGTGGAGGGCACCGACCAGTACCTCGTGTACACGCGCTGGCGGGACGAGGAGTCGTTCCAGGCGTGGATGGAGGGTCCGATGAAGACCGCGCACCAGGGCGGCGGCGAAGGCGGCGGCGAGGGCGCCGAGCGGCCCCGGCCGGCCGCGTCCGGCTCCACGCTGTGGTCCTTCGACGTGGTCCAGCAGGCGGGCCCGAAGAGCGCGTAGCGCCGGACGGTCCCGCGGCGCGCACGACAGCGCCCCCTGCCTGTGCGGGTCAGGGGGCGCTGTCGGGTCTCGGGGCGGTTACTTGACCGGCTCCGGTTCCGGGGCGCTCTCCGAGTCGGCGGTGCCCGCAGGGGGCTCGTCGTCGGTGACCGGGGTCCTGACGGAGTCCAGCAGGAGCTGGGCCACGTCCACGACCTGGATGGACTCCTTGGCCTTGCCGTCGTTCTTCTTGCCGTTGACCGAGTCGGTCAGCATGACGAGGCAGAACGGGCAGGCGGTGGAGACGATGTCCGGGTTGAGGGCGAGGGCCTCGTCGACGCGCTCGTTGTTGATGCGCTTGCCGATGCGCTCTTCCATCCACATCCGGGCGCCGCCGGCGCCGCAGCAGAAGCCGCGCTCCTTGTGGCGGTGCATCTCCTCGTTGCGCAGGCCCGGGACCTTGCCGATGATCTCGCGCGGGGGCGTGTAGATCTTGTTGTGGCGGCCCAGGTAGCACGGGTCGTGGTAGGTGATGATGCCCTCGACCGGGGTGACCGGGATCAGCTTGCCCTCGTCCACCAGGTGCTGGAGCAGCTGGGTGTGGTGGATGACCTCGTAGTCGCCGCCGAGCTGCGGGTACTCGTTGCCGAGGGTGTTGAGGCAGTGCGGGCAGGTGGCGACGATCTTCTTCGCCGCCTTCGGCTTCCTGGTCGACTCGTCCTCGTCGTCCTCACCGAAGGCCATGTTCAGCGCGGCGACGTTCTCCATGCCGAGCTCCTGGAACAGGGGCTCGTTGCCCAGCCGGCGGGCGGAGTCGCCGGTGCACTTCTCGTCGCCGCCCATGATCGCGAACTTGACGCCCGCGATGTGCAGCAGCTCGGCGAAGGCCTTGGTGGTCTTCTTGGCGCGGTCCTCCAGGGCGCCGGCGCAGCCGACCCAGTAGAGGTACTCGACCTCGGTGAGGTCCTCGATGTCCTTGCCGACGACCGGGACCTCGAAGTCGACCTCCTTGGTCCACTCCAGGCGCTGCTTCTTCGCCAGGCCCCAGGGGTTGCCCTTCTTCTCCAGGTTCTTGAGCATCGTGCCCGCCTCGGACGGGAACGCGGACTCGATCATCACCTGGTAGCGGCGCATGTCGACGATGTGGTCGACGTGCTCGATGTCCACCGGGCACTGCTCGACGCAGGCGCCGCAGGTGGTGCAGGACCACAGGACGTCCGGGTCGATGACGCCGTTCTCTTCGGCGGTGCCGATCAGCGGGCGCTCGGCCTCGGCGAGGGCGGCGGCCGGCACGCCGGCCAGCTGCTCCTCGGACGCCTTCTCGTCGCCCTCCACGGTCTTGCCGCCGCCCGCGAGCAGGTAGGGCGCCTTGGCGTGGGCGTTGTCGCGCAGCGACATGATCAGCAGCTTCGGCGACAGCGGCTTGCCGGTGTTCCAGGCGGGGCACTGCGACTGGCAGCGGCCGCACTCGGTGCAGGTGGAGAAGTCCAGCAGGCCCTTCCAGGAGAACTGCTCGACCTGGGAGACGCCGAAGACGTCGTCGTCACCGGGGTCGGTGAAGTCGATCGGCTTGCCGCCGGAGGTCATCGGCAGCAGGGCGCCCAGGGAGGTCTCACCGGTGGCGTTGCGCTTGAACCAGATGTTGGGGAAGGCCAGGAAGCGGTGCCAGGCCACACCCATGTCGGTCTTCAGGGCGACCGTGATCATCCAGATGAACGAGGTCGCGATCTTCAGGCCGGCGAAGAAGTAGGTGAGGTTCTGGAGCGTGGAGACGTCCATGCCCTCGAGCCAGTTCACCACCGGGTAGGAGAGGAAGAACGAGCTCTCGTAGCCGTCCACGTGGTGCTGGGCGCCTTCGAGGGCGTGCAGCATGAAGATGCAGACGCCGACGATGAGGATGACGGCCTCGACGAAGTACGCCTGGCCGAAGTTGGAGCCGGCGAAGCGGGACTTGCGGCCCGGGTTGCGCGGGTGGCTCAGCTGGCGGATCGCGATCAGGACGAGGATGCCGACGATCGTCATGGTGCCGATGAACTCGACGTAGACGTTGTACGGCGCCCACTCGCCGATGATCGGCAGGATCCAGTCCGCCTGGAACAGCTGCCCGATCGCGTTGACGATCGTGAGCAGCAGGGTGAAGAAGCCGACCGCCACGAACCAGTGCGCCACGCCGACGATGCCCCAGCGGTTCATCCGGGTGTGGCCGAGGAACTCCTTGACCACGGTGATGGTGCGCTGTGTGGGATCGTTGGTCCGCGTGCCGGCCGGCACGGGCTGGCCCAGCCGCATGAAGTTGTAGATCTGCAGGAGGGCGCGGCCGAACAGTGCCACGCCGACCACGATCAGGACCAGCGACACGATGATCGCGGCGAGTTGCATTGGGGGCTCCTGAAGCGGCCTCGAATTTAACCGAGCGACATTACTAAGCGGTAACTTATGCAGTCCGTCTGAGACTACCCCCATCTTCCGCCGGGATGCAGCAGAGCGCGGGGTGATCTGAGTCGCTGAGGGTGACCTGCCTGCTCCTTCTGCAGGCAATCCGATCGTGTTATTCATCCCGAATTGCTACATTCGCCCCTACCTTAGAGCCGTGCTCTACGGGATCGCCGCCGCAACCGCCGCCCTGCTCCTCGCCGCCGTGCTCGCGGCGCTGCTGCGGGCTCCCGCGCTGCGGCTGGGCGTCCTCGACCGCCGCCGGCAGCGGCCCCTCCCGGTGCTCGGCGGGCTCGCCGTCGTGATCGTCACCTGTCTCGTCGCCTGGACGGGCGAGTGGACCCGCGTGGCTCCGCTCGGAGACGGCGTCGGGAGGCTGCTGTTCGCCGCCGCCGGGGTCGCCGTACTGGGCCTGGTCGCCGACGTCTGGCGGCTGCGCGCGCGGGTGCTCGTCGCCGGTACGGCCGTGGCGGCGGTCTGCGTGGTGCCGTACGACGAGACCGGGGTGCCGGGCGGGATGCTGGCCGTGGTCTGGATCGTGGTCGCCTCCCTCGCCTTCCGGGGGCTCGACCACGCCGACGGGCTGGCCGGCACGGTCGGGGTGGTCACCGCCTTCGGCGCGGGGGCCTGTGCCGCCGCCGAGGTGATGGACGGGCTCGCCGTGCTGCTCAGCGTGTTCGCCGCCGCCCTCACGGGGTTCCTGATGCACAACTGGCATCCCGCGCGGGTCGGCATGGGGGCCTGCGGGTCGCTGTTCACCGGATTCCTGCTGTCGTCCTCGGTTGTCTTCACGCGCGCGGGGTACGCGATCGGGCCGAGCGCGGCCGTGGTCTGCTGCCTCGGCGCGGTCGCCGCAGCGGACGCCGTGCTCGTGGTCCTCACCCGGGCGGTGGCCCGGCGTCCGCTGCTGCGGCAGCGCCCGGACCACCTCGCGCACCGGCTGCGGGGGCTCGGGCTCACCCCGCAGGGGAGTGTCGTGCTGCTGGGCGCCTGCTCCTTCTCGGCGGTGCTCGTCGGGGTGCTCGTGCACACCGGGTGGACCGGCGAAGGGGCCGCGCTGTGGGTGGCGGGAGGGGCGCTGCTGGCGGTCCTGGTACTCCTTCGGATCCCTGTCCGACCACCCAGGCGTGCGCCGTCGACGCAGGTCACAGGCCCGTTGCGTGTAAGGAACGGATAAGACTTGAGTCCGTACGGCTCAGGTCTGTTGACCCAGAGAATCTCCTCGTGCACACTTGAGCCTGTTCCACTCAAGTCAGCTGGAGGAATCAACCATGGCACGTGCGGTCGGCATCGACCTGGGCACGACTAACTCCGTCGTCAGCGTTCTGGAGGGCGGCGAGCCCACCGTCATCACCAACGCCGAGGGTGCCAGGACCACGCCGTCCGTCGTCGCCTTCGCGAAGAACGGTGAGGTGCTCGTCGGCGAGGTCGCCAAGCGCCAGGCGGTCACGAACGTGGACCGGACCATCCGCTCGGTGAAGCGCCACATGGGCACCGACTGGAAGATCCAGCTCGACGGCAAGGACTTCAACCCGCAGCAGATCTCCGCGTTCATCCTGCAGAAGCTGAAGCGGGACGCCGAGTCCTACCTGGGCGAGAAGGTGACCGACGCGGTCATCACCGTCCCGGCGTACTTCAACGACTCCGAGCGCCAGGCCACGAAGGAGGCCGGCGAGATCGCCGGCCTGAACGTCCTGCGCATCGTCAACGAGCCCACCGCGGCCGCCCTGGCCTACGGCCTCGACAAGGACGACCAGACGATCCTCGTCTTCGACCTCGGCGGCGGCACCTTCGACGTCTCGCTGCTGGAGATCGGCGACGGCGTCGTCGAGGTGAAGGCCACCAACGGTGACAACCACCTCGGTGGTGACGACTGGGACCAGCGCGTCGTCGACTACCTGGTCAAGCAGTTCCAGTCCGGCCACGGCGTGGACCTGTCCAAGGACAAGATGGCCCTGCAGCGTCTGCGCGAGGCCGCCGAGAAGGCCAAGATCGAGCTGTCCTCGTCCACCGAGACCTCGATCAACCTGCCCTACATCACGGCGTCCGCCGAGGGCCCGCTGCACCTGGACGAGAAGCTCACCCGGGCCCAGTTCCAGCAGCTGACGGCCGACCTGCTGGAGCGCTGCAAGACGCCGTTCCACAACGTCATCAAGGACGCCGGCATCAACCTCTCCGAGATCGACCACGTCGTTCTCGTGGGTGGCTCCACCCGTATGCCCGCCGTCGCCGAGCTCGTCAAGGAGCTGACCGGTGGCAACGAGGCCAACAAGGGTGTGAACCCGGACGAGGTCGTCGCCATCGGCGCCGCCCTCCAGGCCGGTGTCCTCAAGGGCGAGGTCAAGGACGTCCTGCTCCTCGACGTCACCCCGCTGTCCCTCGGTATCGAGACCAAGGGCGGCATCATGACCAAGCTGATCGAGCGCAACACCACGATCCCGACCAAGCGGTCCGAGATCTTCACGACGGCCGAGGACAACCAGCCGTCCGTGCAGATCCAGGTCTACCAGGGCGAGCGCGAGATCGCGGCGTACAACAAGAAGCTCGGCATGTTCGAGCTGACCGGTCTGCCGCCGGCGCCGCGTGGCGTCCCGCAGATCGAGGTCGCCTTCGACATCGACGCCAACGGCATCATGCACGTGACCGCGAAGGACCTGGGCACGGGCAAGGAGCAGAAGATGACCGTCACCGGCGGCTCCTCGCTGCCGAAGGACGAGGTCGACCGGATGCGCCAGGAGGCCGAGAAGTACGCGGAGGAGGACCACGCCCGCCGCGAGGCCGCCGAGACCCGCAACCAGGGCGAGCAGCTGGTCTACCAGACCGAGAAGTTCCTCAAGGACAACGAGGACAAGGTCCCCGGTGAGATCAAGACCGAGGTCGAGGCCGCGGTCGGCGAGCTGAAGGAAGCCCTCAAGGGCGAGGACACCGCCGAGATCCGCACCGCCACCGAGAAGGTCGCGGCCGTCTCGCAGAAGCTGGGCCAGGCCATGTACGCCGACGCCCAGGGCGCGCAGGCCGCGGGCGGCGCGTCCGCCGGTGCCGACGAGGCCAAGGCCGACGACGACGTCGTCGACGCCGAGATCGTCGACGACGAGCGCAAGGACGGTGCCGCGTGACGGAGGAGACCCCGGGCTTCGAGGAGAAGCCCGACGTCCCCTCCGGCGCCACCGCTGACGACGCCGAGCCGAAGGCCGCCCCCGAGGAGGGGGCGGCCCCGGCCGGGGACGCGACCGCAGACGCCGGTCTGGTCGCCCAGCTGGACCAGGTCCGCACGGCGCTGAACGAGCGCACGGCGGATCTCCAGCGCCTCCAGGCCGAGTACCAGAACTACCGCCGCCGGGTCGAGCGCGACCGGATCGCGGTCAAGGAGATCGCCATCGCGAACCTCCTGACCGAGCTCCTGCCCGTGCTCGACGACATCGGCCGCGCGCGGGAACACGGCGAACTGGTGGGCGGCTTCAAGTCCGTCGCCGAGTCGACGGAGACCGTCGCGGCGAAGATGGGTCTGCAGCAGTTCGGCAAGGAGGGCGAGCCCTTCGACCCGACGATCCACGAGGCCCTGATGCACTCGTACGCGCCGGACGTCACCGAGACGACCTGCGTGGCGATCCTGCAGCCCGGGTACCGCATCGGCGAGCGCACCATCCGCCCCGCGCGGGTGGCCGTCGCCGAACCGCAGCCCGGCGCGCAGACCGTCAAGGCCGAGGACGCCGAGGAGAACACCGCGGCGAGCGGCGACGACAAGGAGAACGGTGGCCCGGACGAGGGCTGACGTAATCACCGACGACGCAGGAGAGGAGGGACGTCGAGGATGAGCACCAAGGACTTCATCGAGAAGGACTTCTACAAGGTCCTCGGCGTCCCCAAGGACGCCACCGAGGCCGAGATCAAGAAGGCGTACCGGAAGCTCGCCCGCGAGTTCCACCCGGACGCCAACAAGGGCAACGCCAAGGCCGAGGAGCGCTTCAAGGAGATCTCCGAGGCGAACGACGTGCTCGGCGACCCCAAGAAGCGCAAGGAGTACGACGAGGCGCGCACCCTGTTCGGCAACGGCGGCTTCCGCCCCGGGCCGGGTGCCGGCGGCGGCTCCTTCAACTTCGACCTGGGTGACCTCTTCGGAGGCAACGCCCAGAGCGGCGGAGGCTTCGGCGGCGGCATCGGAGACGTCTTCGGGGGCCTGTTCAACCGGGGCGGCACGGGCACGACCCGTACCCAGCCGCGGCGCGGCCAGGACATCGACACCGAGGTCACCCTCAGCTTCACCGAGGCGATCGAGGGCGCGACGGTCCCGCTGCGGATGACGTCCCAGCAGCCCTGCAAGGCCTGCTCCGGCACCGGCGACAAGAACGGCACCCCGCGGGTGTGCCCGACCTGTGTCGGCACCGGGCAGGTCGCCCGGGGCTCTGGCGGTGGCTTCTCGCTCACCGACCCCTGCCCCGACTGCAAGGGCCGCGGCCTGATCGCCGAGCACCCCTGCCTGGAGTGCAAGGGCAGCGGGCGCGCCAAGTCGTCGCGCACGATGCAGGTCCGCATCCCGGCGGGCGTCACCGACGGGCAGCGCATCCGGCTGCGCGGCAAGGGGGCGCCCGGCGAGCGGGGCGGCCCGGCGGGCGACCTGTACGTCACCGTGCACGTCGGCGAGCACCCGGTGTTCGGGCGCAAGGACGACAACCTCACCGTCACCGTGCCGGTCACGTTCGCCGAGGCGGCTCTCGGCGGCGAGGTGCGGGTTCCCACCCTCGGCGGCCCCGCCGTCACCCTGAAACTGCCGCCCGGCACTCCGAACGGCCGCACGATGCGGGCGCGGGGCAAGGGCGCGGTCCGTAAGGACGGCACCCGCGGCGACCTCCTGGTCACGGTCGAGGTGAGTGTTCCCCAGGACCTGTCGGGGAAGGCTCGTGACGCACTGGAGGCGTATCGCGAGGCGACCGCGGGCGAGGACCCGCGGGCGGAGCTGTTCGAGGCCGCGAAGGGAGCTTGAGAGTGATGGACGGCCGTCGGCGTAATCCGTACGAACTGACCGAGGAGACCCCGGTCTACGTCATCTCGGTGGCGGCCCAGCTCTCCGGACTCCACCCGCAGACGCTGCGCCAGTACGACCGCCTGGGGCTGGTCTCCCCGGACCGCACCGCGGGCCGGGGCCGGCGCTACTCGGCCCGTGACATCGAACTGCTCCGGCAGGTGCAGCAGTTGTCGCAGGACGAGGGCATCAACCTGGCCGGCATCAAGCGGATCATCGAGCTGGAGAACCAGGTCGCCGCGCTCCAGTCCCGCGTCGCGGAGATGGAGGCGGCCCTGGACGGCGCGGCGGCCGCGATGCGGCAGCGCGAGGCCGCCGTCCACGCCTCCTACCGTCGCGACCTGGTCCCGTACCAGGAGGTCCAGCAGACCAGCGCGCTGGTGGTGTGGCGGCCCAAGAGACAGCAGCAGGCGGACTGACCCGCGCGGTACGACACGCACGACGAGAGGGGCCCGGACGTCCGGGCCCCTCTCGTCGTGCCGGGCTCCGGCCGCGGATGTGGCCGGGTTCGTTCGGTCTTCTGCTCGAATCGGGGGAAGCGGTACGTGCGACTTCGGATCGGGGCCCCGGGCGTACCGCCCCGGTTGTCCGGGTCTTTGCCTTCCCGTGAACTCCGCTTGGATGGAGGGTCCGTAAAGAGAGTTTGGAGGTGATTCCGCTGACCCTTCACAGGAGCAGCGGAGCGTGGTGTTGCGGACTCGTTAAGTGATTCCGCTTGACGCCGGTGGGCGGCTCGAAGTTGTCTTTTCAGACACCTGGGTCGTATAGCAGCGCCCACGTCCGGAACACACCTGAAGTGAGCCCTCGAATGCGTCGTATCGCCATATCCGTGGCTTCGTCCACGCTGATCCTCTCGGTCGCCGGCTGCGGCGTACTCGACGCGACGGGAGACGGAGCCAGCGCGAGCCCCACGAAGGGCGACGACGTGGTCGTGGGTCTGCTCCTGCCGGAGAAGGCCAACAGCCGTTACGACAAGTTCGACTACCCCATCATCAAGAACAAGGTGGCCGAGCTCACCAGGAAGCACGGCAAGGTGGAGTACGCCAACGCCGACGCCAGCGCGACCCGCCAGGCCGACCAGCTCCAGCAGATGATCGACAGCAAGGTCGACGTCATCCTGCTCGACGCCGTCGACTCCCACGCGGTCGCCGACGGGGTGAAGAAGGCCAAGGACGCGGGCATCCCGGTCATCGCCTACGACCGTCTCGCCGAGGGCCCGATCGACGCCTACATCTCCTTCGACAACGAGCTCGTCGGCGAGGTGCAGGCCCGCACCCTGCTGGGGGCGCTGGGATCGGGCGTCGACACCTCCGACAAGATCGTCATGGTGAACGGCTCGCCCACCGACCCCAACGCCAAGCAGTTCAAGCAGGGCGCGCTGTCGGAGCTGACCGGCAAGGTGACGATCGCGGACTCCTTCGACACCCCGGGCTGGAAGCCGGAGAACGCCGAGTCCGAGATGGCCGGGGCGATCGCCAAGATCGGCAAGAACAACATCGCCGCCGTCTACGCCGCCAACGACGGCATGGCGGGCGGTGTCATCAAGGCCCTCAAGAACGCCGGCGTCACCGACCTGCCCCCGATCACCGGCCAGGACGCGGAACTCGACGCGGTGCAGCGGGTGGTGGCCGGCGAGCAGTACATGAGCGTCTACAAGTCCTACCCGGACGAGGCCGAGGCCGCCGCGCAGATGGCCGTCACCAAGGTCCAGGGCAAGGACATCCAGTTCGACGCCCTCACCCAGGACAAGGTCGACAGCCCCACCGCCAAGGACATCCCGTCCAAGCTGGTCCAGGTGAGCGCGCTGACGCAGGACAACATCAAGGACACCGTCGTCGCGGACGGCATCTACAGCGTCGGCGACATCTGCACCGCCAAGTACAAGGCGGCCTGCTCGGCGATCGGCCTGAAGTAACACCCGGCCGCCCGGCGGCCGCTCGACCTCGAGCCGTACGACCCCGTGTCGTACGGCTCGAAGCCGTGGGGCGGGCACCGGCCCCTGCGGCCCTCCCCGCATCGCACCACCCCCGTGGGAGCGATGCGGCGGCCCCGGCGGGGGCGGGGGGTGCCCGGGCCGGGGCCGCTCCGGATGCCCGTGGCACCCGGGGGAAGCGGGAACAACGATGCCCCGGTGATGGCCGGACCACCACCATCATCTTGTTGCAATGCGAGGTGCGGAGCCTGGACGAAACGTGGGCATAACGTCGGTTTACGGCGGCCCTCGTGGGGGGAGCCGTGTTGCGGACCCGGTCGACGCCGCGCATAGTTGCGCTGCGGAAGTGGCAGCAACCGGGGGTGGAATGGGCGATGGCCGGGCGCGGGGCGGAGGAGCATCCTCACGGTGCCGACCGGCTGTGCGGGGCCGGGGACCGGGTGTACTCGCGCGCCGTACGCCGGGGACGGGTGCGGCGCACGGACGCCGATCAGGTGCCCTGTCTGCTGGAACTGGCCCTGCTGCACCCGGATCCCGACGACATGGACTGGCTGGTGCCGACCTCCCCGCAGGAGGTCATGACCAGGCTGCTGCGCGGTGTCTACGACGAGGTCAGCGCCAGCCAGCGGCGGGTGGGCTCGGCGGTGGCCGCCTTCGAGTGGTACGCGGGCCTGGGACGGCAGCTGAACGCGCTGGCGGCACCGGCCGAGGGCAGTGCCATCCGGGTGCTGGACGGGCTCTCCCGCATCCAGGCCGCGATGGACGAGGCGACCGAGGCGTGCACGACCGAGGTGCTCACCGTGCAGCCCGGCGGCATCCGGCGGGAGGCCGAGCTGACCGAGGGGCTGCACCGGGCGCTGGCCCTGCGCGGCCGGGGCGTGCGGATGCGCGACCTGTACACCCATGTGGCCCGGCACGGCCAGGGACTGCTCAACTACCTGGAGCTGATGGGTGACACGGTCGAGGCGCGCACCCTGGACGAGGTCATCGACCGGCTGATCCTCTTCGACCGGACCGTGGCCTTCATCCCGGCCAACACCGACCGCACGATGGCCCTGGAACTGCGTCATCCCGCCCTCGTGGAGTACCTGGTGACGGTCTTCGAGCGGCTGTGGCGCCTGGCGATCCCGCTCACCGCGGCGCTGCCCGACACCGGCATCGAGGGCATCTCGCACCGCGAGCAGTCCATCGCCGCGCTGCTGGCCGAGGGCCACCAGGACGCGGTGATCGCCGAGCGGCTCGGTATCAGCGTGCGCACCTGCCGGGCCCACATCGCCCGGCTGTCGGAGACGCTCGGCGCGGCCAGCCGGACCCAACTCGGCGTCCGCATCGCCCAGGTGGGGCTGGACGGGCACCGCCCCGGGCGGGCGGCCGGCGCCTTCACCGCTCCTGATCGAGAATCCCCGACCGTCCGATGAGGTAGCCGAGCTGGGCGCGGCTCTCGCTGCCGAGGGCGGCGGCGAGCTTGGCGATGTGCAGCCGCGCGGTGCGCACGTTCATGCCGAGCCGCTCCGCGACGACCGCGTCGGTGTGGCCCTCCACGAGGAGTGCGGCGATGGCCCGCTGGCGGGGCGTGACGCCGCCCAGCGAGGGCGGCTGGACGGCCTGCGGGTACATCGGGGTGGCCAGGTGCCACAGCCGGTCGAAGGCGGTGGAGAAGAAGCCCAGCAGGGCCGGGTGGCGCACCTCCAGGGCGAGCCGCTGGTCGTCGTCGGCCGGGAGGAAGGCCACCGCGCGGTCGATGATGATCTGCCGGTCCGGCAGCTCGTCGAGCGTGCGCGCCTCGGCCCGGCCGCGCAGCGACTCGTAGCGGGCGCGGATGAGCGGCAGATGGCGCTGCGTGTGCTGGTAGAGGGTGCGCAGCCGGCCGCCCCGGTCGAGCAGCGCCTGGTCCCGCTCCAGGGACCGGGACTGGGCGATCCGCCCGCGCTCGTCGTGGTAGTGGGTGTTGGGCTGCACGCAGCACACCTCGCTGGCGGCCTCCGCCATGGCGTCGCCGATCGCGCGGTTGATGGCCTCGGTGCCGCTGAGCAGGCGCAGGGTGGGCGTGTCGGCGGGCGCGTCCCGCCTGCCGGTGTGCAGGAGGGGCGCGAAGAGCTGCAGCAGCCGGTCCTCGCGGCGCCGTTCCTCGGTGATCCGGGCGCGGGAGGTGCGCAGGAAGCGGTTCAGTACGGCGGCCGGGGCGACGGGTTCCAGCCGGGCGAGGTCGTCGACGGCCGGGTGCAGCAGGCCGAGGCCGGTCAGACAGGGCGCCTCGGCGGCCTCGGCGGCGGGCAGGTGGCCGTCCCGCAGGGCACGCTCGTAGAGCTTCTCGCCGGCGGCGCACAGCTCCTCGACGCCGTGCTCGCGGTGGTTCACCGGGCCGTCTCCTCCTGCCGGTCGAGGATCCCGGACCGCCCTATGAGGTAGCCGAGCTGGGCGCGGCTCTCGCTGCCGAGGGTGGCGGCGAGCCGGGCGATGTGGACGCGGGCGGTCCGGACGTTCATCCCCAGCCGTTCGGCGATGACCGCGTCCGTGTGGCCCTCGACGAGGAGCGCGGCGATGGACCGCTGGCGGGCGGTCACACCGCCCACGGAGGGCCGCCGGACGGCCTGCGGGTACATGGGGGTGGCCAGCCGCCACAGCCGGTCGAAGACGGTCACGAAGTACGTGATGAGCGCGGGGTGCCGGGCCTCCAGGGCGAGGGTGCCGTCGGCGTTCGCCGGGAGGAAGGCGACCGCGCCGTCGATGACGATCAGCCGCTCGGTGACCTCGTCCAGGCTGCGCGCCTCGGCGTCCCCGGTGAGCTGCTCGTAGTAGGAGGCGACGGCCGGCAGATGGCGCAGGGTGTGCTGGTACAGCGTGCGCATCCGGCCGCCGCGGTCCAGCAGGGCCTGGTCGCGCGGAACGGCGGTGCGCCGGGAGGCGTGGCCGCGCGCGGTGTTCAGCTCGTGGTGGGGCTGGACGCACAGCACTTCCCGGCGTGCCGCGCCCATGGCCTCCGTGATGGCCTCGTTGATCCGGGCGGTGCCGCTGAGGACCCGGAGGGTCGGGGTGTCCGCGGCGTCCTCGGTCCGCCGGCCGTCGATCCGCATGAGCGGTTCGAACGCCTCGGCCAGCAGGACCTCGCGGCGGCGTTCGTCGGCGATCCGGTCGGCCGACGCGCGCAGCAGCCGGTGCAGCACCACCGCCGGCGGGGCGGGCTCCAGGCGCCGGGGGTCGTCCGCCGTGGGCCGCAGCAGCCCGAGGCCGAGCAGACAGGGCGCGTGCCCGGCCTCCCCGGTGCCCACGTGCCCCTCGCGTAGGGCGCGTTCGTAGACCGCGGTGCCCGCCGCGCACAGGTCGTCGGCGTCGTGCTCGGTGTGGTGTGTCTCCGTGCCTCTCGCCCCCGGCCCGGTCATCGCGTCAGTGGTCCCGGTCGAGCATGCCGGACTGGGCGATGAGATAGCCGAGTTGGGCGCGGCTGCCGCTGCCGAGGGCCTGGGCGAGCTTGGCGATGTGGGCCCGGCAGGTGCGCACGTTCATGCCGAGACGGCGGGCGATGGCCTCGTCGACGTGGCCCTCGACGAGGAGCTTGGCGATGGAGTGCTGGATGTCGGTGATGCCGTCGGGCGCGGTCTCGTAGGGCGCTCCGGCGCTGAGCGGCACCGCCCGGTCCCACATGAACTCGAACACCTTGATCAGGTAGCGGACCAGGCCGGGGTGGCGCAGTTCCAGCGCCACCTGGCGGTCGTCCTGGATGGGGATGAACGCGACGGTCTCGTCGCAGACGATGAGCCGGTCCACGAGTTCGTCGATGGTGCGGTACTCCACCTTGCCGTTGGCGAAGTGGTCGACGTAGGCCAGCCGGTCGGGACTGTACCGGGCCGTGTGCTGGTAGAGCGTGCGGATCCGCACCCCGCGCTCGATCAGCGGTTTGTCGCGCTCCAGCCCCTCGATGAGCCGCTGTTCGGGGCGGCGCCGGCCGCTGGGCTGCACGGTGAGCATCTCGGTCCGGCAGTGGGACGTGGCCAGATCGAGCGCCGCGTTGATCCGGTCGAGTCCCTCCAGGACCGTGATGGAGTGGGTCGGCGTGCTCTCCTGGGTGGTGCTGAGGGCCATGAATGGCTCGAAGACATCGGCGAGGGCGACGGACAGCCGCCGCCGTTCGGTGATCTCCTGCTCCAGGGGGTGGAGGCGCTGTGCGAGGGCCAGGGTCGGGGGAACCGGGCGCAGCCAGTCGGCGTCGTCCGGATCGGGGTGAAGGAGGGCGAACTCCATCAGGCAAGGGGCGGTCTCGACATCGGCTCGGGCGATACGTCCGGTGCGCAGCGCCGTCGCATAGAGACGGTTTCCTTCCTCACACAAGTCGGTAACCGCGTGGGGATGTGTCGCCTTAGTCCCATTTGTTGCCAAATCTCCACCCCCCAGGGTCCTGAACATGCAGGAACATGATGCACCGATCGTGTGGTCATGACGTGCCCGAATGAGCCATCGTCTTACTCGACGGGGGAAGAGGGGACCTTCAAGTGAGGACGAAGCCGACTATGCGTAAGAGAATGCTTCGCTCGGTGCTTGTCGCCGCCTTCTCCGCCGTTGCGGCCTTCGGAACGTTGGCCGGCCTCTCCGGCGTGCAGGGGGACGGTCACGGGGCGAGTGGTGCTCGGACAACGGGGACGGTCGCTGTCGGCGTCGAGACTCCGGTCAGCACGGACGACAGCGTCTGGGACTGACTATGACTACTCCACCCGACGACCGCTCCTTCCGGCGCGAAATGGCCACCGCCTACCGATCCGGCTGGCACTTCATCGACCTGGTCACCGCCATCCCCCACAGTGGTGACTCGCTGATGGTGCCCGTCTTCGGTGAGCCGGTCGTCGTCACCCGCGACGAGGACGGCGATGTGCGGGCGTTCCGGTGCCTGCGCAAGCCGCGCGGTGCGCCCCAGCCGGTGCGCTGCGCGATCCGGTACGGAATGATCTTTGTGAACCTGGACCAGCGGGACCACCGGCTGACCGAGCCGGAGGACTCCGACCTGAGGACCATCTCGGCCACCCCCCGCAGTGCCTGACGCGATTCCCCCGTCGTAAAAGATCGCTCAGGCGCTTCCCCCCGCAGCGGCGTCACCGTGACCTGAACACGGTGACGCCGCTGCAGTTCTGCGGGGACATTTCACGCTATCGACGGGTCTCCACCCTGGCCGAAATCAGCCGTCCGCCGACGGTGGCCGGCCCTGTCGCGGCCGGACGCGGGTGCACTCCCGTCACCCGTGCCCCAGCATCCTCCGCACCGCGATCTCGATCACGACCCGCGCCGGATTCGGCGACGGCACCCGCTCGTACCGCTCGGCGTACCGCCGCTCCGCCTCCGCCACCCGCTCCCGCGCGGTGTGGACGTGCGCGCGTCCCTCCAGCGTCGCCCAGCGCCGGCCGTCCACCTGGCACACCGCCACCCGGGCGCCCTCCGCCCCGGCCGCCAGCACGTGCGCGACCTTGGCGCTCGACCCGTTGGCGATCACCCGGGCCAGCCCCGCATCCGGGTCGTAGGTCACCCCGACCGGCACCACGTGCGGGCTGCCGTCGCGCCGGAGCGTGGTGAGCGTGCACAGATGCCGTTCGCGCCAGAAGGCGAGGTACGGCTCGTCCGGGGCAGTCGGGTCTACGGAGTGGGTCGTCATGCCCGAAAGCTAACCCCACCGCACCTTGAGTGGATTCGACTCAACTTTGTGTACGCTGGTGTAGTCAGCAGTGGAGAGAGGCCGAGGAGGAGTACGGACACGTGGACGCCGAGCTGACCAACAGGAGCCGGGACGCGATCAACGCGGCGAGCAACCGCGCCGTGACCGAGGGACACCCGGACCTCACCCCCGCCCACCTGCTGCTGGCTCTGCTCCAGGGGCAGGACAACGAGAACATCACCGATCTGCTGGCCGCCGTCGACGCCGACCAGGCCGCCGTACGCTCCGGCACGGAGCGGATCCTGGCCGGGCTGCCCAGCGTCACCGGTTCCACGGTCGCGCCGCCGCAGCCCAACCGCGACCTGTTGGCCGTGATCGCCGACGCCGGCGAGCGCGCGAAGGACCTCGGTGACGACTACCTGTCCACGGAACACCTGCTGATCGGCATCGCGGCGAAGGGCGGCGCGGCCGGCGAGATGCTCGCGGGGCAGGGCGCAGATGCGAAGAAGCTGCTGGAGGCCTTCCGGAAGGCCAGGGGAGGACGCCGCGTGACCACCGCCGATCCCGAGGGCCAGTACAAGGCCCTGGAGAAGTTCGGCACCGACTTCACCGCCGCCGCGCGCGAGGGCCGGCTGGATCCGGTCATCGGCCGGGACCAGGAGATCCGCCGGGTGGTGCAGGTGCTGAGCCGCCGTACGAAGAACAACCCCGTGCTCATCGGCGAGCCGGGCGTCGGCAAGACCGCCGTCGTCGAGGGGCTCGCCCAGCGGATCGTGAAGGGTGACGTGCCCGAGTCGCTGAAGGACAAGCGGCTCGTCGCGCTGGACCTCGGCGCGATGGTGGCGGGCGCCAAGTACCGCGGCGAGTTCGAGGAGCGGCTGAAGGCCGTCCTCGCCGAGATCAAGGACTCCGACGGCCAGATCATCACCTTCATCGACGAGCTGCACACGGTGGTCGGCGCCGGCGCCGGCGGGGACTCGGCCATGGACGCGGGCAACATGCTCAAGCCCATGCTGGCCCGCGGTGAGCTGCGGATGGTCGGCGCGACCACGCTGGACGAGTACCGGGAGCGGATCGAGAAGGACCCGGCGCTGGAGCGCCGCTTCCAGCAGGTGCTGGTCGCCGAGCCGACCGTCGAGGACACCATCGCGATCCTGCGCGGCCTCAAGGGCCGCTACGAGGCCCACCACAAGGTGCAGATCGCGGACAGCGCGCTGGTCGCCGCGGCCACCCTCTCCGACCGCTACATCACCTCCCGCTTCCTGCCGGACAAGGCCATCGACCTGGTGGACGAGTCCGCCTCCCGGCTGCGCATGGAGATCGACTCCTCGCCCGTCGAGATCGACGAACTCCAGCGCGCCGTCGACCGGCTGAAGATGGAGGAGCTGGCGATCGGCAAGGAGACCGACCCGGCCTCCCGCGAACGCCTGGAGAAGCTGCGCCGCGACCTCGCCGACAAGGAGGAGGAGCTGCGCGGCCTGACCGCCCGCTGGGAGAAGGAGAAGCAGTCCCTCAACCGGGTCGGTGAGCTGAAGGAGAGGCTGGACGACCTGCGCGGCCAGGCCGAACGCGCCCAGCGCGACGGCGACTTCGACACCGCGGCCAAGCTGCTCTACGGCGAGATCCCGGAGCTGGAGAAGGAGCTGGAGGCCGCCTCTCGGGCCGAGGAGGAGGCCGCCAAGGACACCATGGTCAAGGAGGAGGTCGGCTCCGACGACATCGCCGACGTCGTCGCCGCCTGGACCGGCATCCCGGCCGGCCGCCTGCTGGAGGGCGAGACGCAGAAGCTCCTGCGCATGGAGGACGAGCTGGGCAAGCGGCTCATCGGCCAGACCGAGGCCGTACGCGCCGTCAGCGACGCCGTACGGCGCTCCCGGGCCGGCATCGCCGACCCCGACCGGCCCACCGGCTCGTTCCTCTTCCTCGGCCCGACCGGTGTCGGCAAGACCGAACTCGCGAAGGCGCTCGCGGACTTCCTCTTCGACGACGAGCGGGCCATGGTCCGCATCGACATGTCGGAGTACGGCGAGAAGCACAGCGTGGCCCGGCTGGTCGGCGCGCCTCCCGGCTACGTCGGCTACGAGGAGGGCGGCCAGCTCACCGAGGCCGTCCGCCGCCGCCCGTACAGCGTGGTGCTGCTGGACGAGGTGGAGAAGGCCCACCCCGAGGTCTTCGACGTCCTGCTCCAGGTGCTGGACGACGGCCGCCTGACGGACGGACAGGGCCGTACGGTCGACTTCCGTAACACCATCCTGGTGCTCACCTCCAACCTGGGCAGCCAGTTCCTGGTCGACCCGCTCACCGGCGAGGCGGAGAAGAAGGAGCAGGTGCTGGAGGTGGTCCGGACCTCCTTCAAGCCGGAGTTCCTCAACCGGCTCGACGACCTGGTGGTCTTCTCGGCGCTGACCAAGCCCGAGCTGGAGCGGATCGCCGCCCTCCAGCTCGACCGGCTCGGCCGGCGGCTGGCCGAGCGCCGGCTCACCCTGGACGTCACCCCCGAGGCGCTGGCCTGGCTCGCGGAGGAGGGCATGGACCCGGCGTACGGCGCCCGGCCGCTGCGCCGCCTCGTCCAGACCGCCATCGGCGACCGGCTCGCCAAGGAGATCCTCTCCGGCGAGATCAAGGACGGCGACACGGTCCGCGTGGACCGCTTCGGTGACGGCCTGCTGGTCGGCCCGGACACCGGGAAGACCCTGTAGCCGGGGGTACGCGGACGCGGGGCGCCCCGGTGCGCGTGCGCCCCGTGTAAGCCCTGGGCTGACACGGGGCGGCCGGGGCTTGCCACCCCCCTCCCCGCATGGGGGAGGATGACGGAATCCGCATGAAGGGAAAAACACGGTGAGCATCGACCCGTCCTCGATTCCGAACTTCGGGGGCCAGCCAGAGCCGCAGCCCCAAGGGCCTGCGGGCCCCGTCGTCCCGGATCAGGACCTCGTGAAGCAGCTCCTCGACCAGATGGAGCTGAAGTACGTCGTGGACGAGGAGGGCGACCTCGCGGCTCCGTGGGAGCAGTTCCGCACGTACTTCATGTTCCGTGGAGAGGCCGAGCAGGCGGTCTTCTCGGTGCGGACCTTCTACGACCGCCCCCACAAGATCGACGAGAAGCCCCAGCTGCTGGAGTCCGTCGACGACTGGAACCGCCGCACCCTGTGGCCCAAGGTCTACACCCACACCCACGACGACGGCACGGTCCGGCTGATCGGCGAGGCCCAGATGCTGATCGGCACGGGCGTCGACATCAACCACTTCGTCTCGTCCACGGTCAGCTGGGTGCGGGCCGCGATCGAGTTCGACAAGTGGCTCGTCGAGCAGCTCGGCATCGAGCAGGAGGTCGACGAGGCCGACGAGCAGCAGGACGACGGAGAGTAACTCCGCCGGACGTCACAGAGGCGCGCGCCCGAACACCACCAGGTACGCGCCGTAGACGTAGCCGAGCCCGGCCAGGGCCGCGACCACCACGGTCGCGTGCCAGGGCCGGGCTCTCGCCGTCCGTACCAGCGCCCGGGCGAGCGGCAGCAGCAGCGGGAACGCCGGCAGCAGGAACCGCGGTTTGGACTCGAAGAACCCCGAGCCGCCGATCACGACGAGCAGCAGCACCCCGCTGTACACCGACAGGGGCAGCGGCACCCGCTCCAGCAGCACGAGCGCGTACAGCACCACCGCGACGGCCACGATGACCAGCGTCACCGGGAAGGCGAACTTGGTGGCGTGCAGCAGCGAGCGGCGCACCATGTCCAGCGAGCCCTCACCGAGGTCGAACCGCGAACCCCAGCGCCGCTGCACCTCGAAGTAGCCGCCCAGCGGGTCCCCGGAGCGCAGGCCCACCCAGAGGACGTACGCGGTCCAGCCGAGCGGGGCGAGCGCCGCGCCCGTCCACAGCCTGTGGGAAACCCGGCCGCGGCGCCGCCACACCGTGGCGCCGGCGGCGGCCAGCACCGCGGCGGCCACCGCGAACCCGTTCGGCCGGGCGAGGCCCGCGCAGGCCGCCAGCGTGCCCGCCCAGACCCAGTTCCCGGTCAGCACCGCGTACAGCGACCAGGCCGCGAACGCGGTCAGCACCGGCTCGGTGTACGCCATCGACAGCACCACCGAGTGCGGCAGCAGCCCCCACAGCAGCACCAGCACGGTGCCGACGGCCCGGCCGTGCAGCCGGGCGCCGACGGCGTAGATCCCGGCGGCGGCCACCGCGGCCGCCGTCCACGACACCAGCAGTCCCGCGCCGATCCCGCCGAGCGGGGTCAGCGCGGTCACCGCCCGCACCAGTGCCGGGTACAGCGGGAAGAAGGCCAGGTCGCTGACGACCGTGGCGCGCAGGTGCAGCAGGCGGCCGTAGCCGTGCACGGCGATCCCCAGGTACCAGACCGAGTCCCAGGACCGGCCGAGCAGCGTCAGGGGGTGTCTGCCGCCCGCATGCCCGACGAGCGCGAGCACCAGGGTGCCGACGAGCCGCACCCCGAGGAACAGGCCCACCGCGACGGCGGCCGCCCGGCGGAAGGACGGCCCGCCGCGCTTCGGGGGCGCGGGCGCGGGTGCGACGACGGGCGGAGCGGCGGGCGGGGCGAGGACGGTGCTGGCGTGCGTCACACCACCGCACCTTGCAAGGGCCCGGCCGCCGATGCGAACACCGGACGGCCGAGTGCGTCATCGGTTCACCTGTGTCGCGTACAGGACCCGCTCACATGGCCCGCAGTCGCCGTGCCGCCTCCCGCAGCACTTCCTCCCGCTTGCAGAAGGCGAACCGCACGAACGGCGCCCCCGCCTCCCGGTCGTCGTAGAAGACCGCGTTGGGGATCGCGACCACGCCCGCGCGCTCGGGCAGGGCCCGGCAGAAGGCGAAGCCGTCCTTCTCGCCGAGGGGGCGGATGTCGGTGGTGACGAAGTAGGTGCCGGCCGGCCGGAAGACCTCGAAGCCCGCCGCCGTCAGCCCCTCCGCGAGGATGTCCCGGCGTTCCCGCATGGACCGGCGGAAGTCCTCGAAGTAGGAGTCGGGCAGGGTCAGGGCCTCGGCGACCGCGTACTGGAAGGGCCCCGAGGAGACGTAGGTCAGGAACTGCTTCGCCGAGCGGACCGCCGTGACCAGCTCCGGAGCCGCCGTCACCCAGCCGACCTTCCAGCCGGTGAAGGAGAAGGTCTTGCCGGCCGAGCCGATGCTCACGGTGCGCTCGCGCATCCCGGGGAACGTGGCGAGCGGCAGGTGCCCGGCGTCGTCGAAGACCAGGTGCTCGTACACCTCGTCGGTCACCACGAGCAGGTCGCGCTCCACCGCCAGCTCGGCGATCGCGGTCAGCTCCTCGCGGGTGAGGACCGTGCCGGTCGGGTTGTGCGGGGTGTTGATCAGCAGCAGCCGGGTGCGGCCGGTGACCGCCGCGCGCAGCTCGTCCAGGTCCAGGCGGAAAGCGCCGTCGTGCGGCCGCAGGGTGACCGGGACCCGGGTGCCGCCCGCCATCGCGATGCTCGCCGCGTAGGAGTCGTAGTACGGCTCCAGTGCCACGACCTCGTCGCCCGGTTCGAGCAGCGCCAGCAGCGCGGCCGCGATGGCCTCCGTGGCGCCCGCCGTGACCAGCACCTCGGTGTCGGGGTCGTACGCCAGCCCGTAGCGGCGCAGCTGGTGCGCGGCGATCGCGGAGCGCAGCTCGGGGATGCCGGGCCCCGGCGGGTACTGGTTGCCTCGTCCGTCGCGCAGCGCCCGCACGGCGGCCTCCCGGACCTCCTCGGGCCCGTCGGTGTCCGGGAAGCCCTGCCCCAGGTTGATCGACCCGGTGGCCACGGCGAGGGCCGACATCTCGGCGAAGATCGTCGTCCCGAACTCGGCGAGACGGCGGTTCAGATAGGGACGCGCGGTGGAGGTCATGCCGGCCATCCTGCGTCCAAGCTCTGGAGTTCCTCAACTCTGCTTTGAGCCCTCGGGCGGCCGGGCATCCCCCGGTCACCGCGGCGGACACGGCAGCGGGCGAGGCGCCCACGGGGGGCCGCTTCGGGGGAACGGAAGGAGGGTGGCGCCATGGAGTTCGGCATCATCCTGGCGGTGATCGCGGTGCTGGTCGTCGCGGCGGTGGCGGGCCGGTCCCGTCGCAACCGGTACGCCAAGGTCTCGCTCGGCAAGAACGGCCGGGGCGGGCGCAGCCGCTCCTCGTCATCGTCGTCGCACGACAGCGGGAACAGCTGGTGGGCCTGGGGCGGCGCGACCGATTTCGGGTCGTCGTCGGGGGGCCACGGCGGTCACGGGGGGCACGGCGGCGGTCACCACTCCTGCGGTGGCGGCCACTCGTGCGGGGGCGGTTCGTCCTGCGGCGGCGGTTCGTCGTGCGGCGGGGGCGGCGGATGCGGGGGAGGCAGCTGACACGGGGCAGCTGAGCTCACCGCGCGCCCGCCGGAGAAGGACGTCCGGCGGGCGCTCACCCGTTCGGGTGGCGCGCCCGGCGCACGCCGTTGTTGAACAGTTGAGCTGTGGAGCCCTCTGAGGGATGGAAACCCCACGAAGTTGGGTAAAAACGCTGTGGCGTCGCCTCTGTTCATGATTCCCTCTAAATCGCCAACGCAGCCCCTCGGACGTCCCATCAGACTCCCCTCCCGGCCGGACCGGCTGGGCTGACATGGCCGATCTCCCCCTCATTGCGTGTTAGCGGAGCCGATCCATGCTCACGACCC
Source organism: Streptomyces albidicamelliae (assembly GCF_025642175.1). Classification (NCBI taxonomy): domain Bacteria; kingdom Bacillati; phylum Actinomycetota; class Actinomycetes; order Kitasatosporales; family Streptomycetaceae; genus Streptomyces; species Streptomyces albidicamelliae. The sequence goes on from NZ_CP106795.1 coordinate 4,460,026, forward strand.
TGAACACCTCCTACACCGATACGCGTGCCGCGGACCTCGCCTGGGCACTGGGACGCGAGCCGCTGCCTGCGCTGGCCACCCTCGACCTCGAACTCATGGGCGCGAAGATGCAGTTGCGGCTGCTCGGCGCGTCCCACCAGGTGCTCCTCGAGGAGGCGCGCGGCAACTGCTCGGAGACGGTCGCCTGCATCCCCGGCTCCAGCACCCCGCTCCCGCTGGGTGTCGCCAAGCGGGTGGGCGACTGGGAGTACGAGTTCGCCGCGCGCGTCGAGGTGCTCACCCCCGGCTCGTTCGCCGGCCGCGCCCAGGAGTTGCTGGCCCTGGTCTCCGACCATCCCCACGGCCTCGCCGGCGTCTTCCCCGGCAGCCCGCACGCGTTCACCGCGATGCTGGCCCAGCGGCACGACGGCCAGGTGCACTGGCGCACCTGGCACGCCTACCCGCAGGACGGGCAGTTGGTGGCGACGCGGACCCGGGTCGGGGCGCGGGTCACCGTGCCGCAACCCGACTGATCCGGAACGAAGCCGCGCGGAGCGTGCCCGGCCGACATAAACCCGGAATACGTCAACTGCCCCCACTTCCACACGTGTGGGTGACGAAGCGTGCCGAGTGTGTGACGTAACGTCGCAGAGTGATCGATCCGCACGCCCCCGCGCCGCCGGGTGCCCCGCCGTCCTGGACCGGCCCGGCACGGCTGCCCGTCCGGCCCGGCACCGGGCGGTTCCTGGTCCTCGTGTGCGTCTTCGTCTGCGCGGCCTGCGGCCTGGTGTACGAGCTCGAACTCGTCGCGTTCGCCTCGTACTTGATCGGCGACTCGGTCACCCAGGCGTCCGTCGTGCTGTCCGTCATGGTGTTCGCGATGGGCATCGGCTCCCTCGGCGCCAAACGGCTGCGCTGGCACGCCGCCGCCGGGTTCGGCGCGGTCGAGTCGGCCCTGGCGCTCGTCGGCGGATGCAGCGCCATGGCGCTGTACGCCGTGTTCGCCTGGACCGGCGGCTGGGGCGGGGTGTGGGCGCAGGGCCCGCGCTGTCTTCTGGTCGCCTTCTCCCTCGCCATCGGCCTGCTCATCGGCGCCGAGGTCCCGCTGCTGATGGAGCTGATCCAGCGGATCCGCCGCCAGGACGCGGGCGGGGCGGTGGCCGACCTGTTCGCCGCCGACTACGTGGGTGCCCTCGTCGGCGGCCTCGCCTTCCCCTTCCTCCTGCTGCCCTTCCTCGGCCAGCTGACCGGCGCCCTGCTCACCGGCGCCGTCAACGTCGTCGCGGGCGGCGCCCTCGTGCTCGGCCTCTTCCGCCGCGACCTGACCCGCCGGGCCCGCTGGACCCTGTTCCTCGTCGGCCTCGGCGTCCTGGGCGTCCTCGGCTCCGCCGCCGCTCTCGCCGACGACTTCGAACGGGCCGCCCGGCACGCCGTCTACGGCAACGACGTCCGGGTGGCCGTCCAGACCGGCGTGCAGGAGGTCGTCCTGGCCGGCGGCACCCACGGCAGGCCCCTCGACCTGTACCTCGACGGCCGCCTCCGGGTCGGCGGCCGCGACGAGCGCCGCTACCACGAGGCCCTGGTCCACCCGGCCCTCTCCGCCGGCCCCGAGAGGCGCGTGCTCGTCCTCGGCGGCGGCGACGGGCTGGCCGCCCGGGAGGTGCTGCGCCACCGCGGGGTGCGCCGCCTCGACATCGTCGAACTCGACCCCGGCCTGATCCGGCTGGCCCGCAGCGACCCCGGTCTGTCCGCCGCCAACGGCCGCGCCTACGCCGACCCCCGCGTCCACGTGACCACCGCGGACGCCCTCGGCTGGCTGCGCGGCGCCCACGGCCGGGCGTACGACGTCGTGATCGCCGACCTGCCCGATCCCGGCATCACCGCCAGCACCAAGCTGTACTCGCAGGAGTTCTACGGCCTGGCCCGCCGTGTGCTGGCCCCGCAGGGCCGCCTGGTGGTGCACGCCGGGCCCGTCACCGCCCGCCCCCGGGTCTTCTGGACGGTCGCCGCGACCCTCCGCGCGGCCGGCTTCACCGCCGGCCCCTACCGGGTCCTCGGCCAGGACTCCGGATTCGCGGCCGGCCCCGACCGCTCCTCGGGAGCGTCCCGGGCCCCCACGACTGGGGCTTCCTGCTCGCGGCCCCCGGCGGCTCGGCACCCCCGCTGCGCCTCGACCCGCGCGGCCCGCGGCCGCGGACGCTGACCCAGGACGAGCTGACGGCCGACGCGCGGGCCGCCGCCCGCACCCGGATCGGGGGACTGCCGCCGTCCACCCTGGTGCATCCGCGCTACTGAGCGGCCGCGTCGCCCTTCCCCCCGGTGCCGTCCGTCCCTCCGGTGCCGTCCCCGACGGACTGCTGCGCCCAGACGGTCTTGCCGACCGGCAGATACCGCATGCCCCAGGCGTCGGCCAGGGTGGCGACGATGAACAGCCCGCGCCCGGTCTCGTCGCTGGCACGGGCGTGCCTGATGTGCGGAGCGGCCGCGGCGGCGTCGGTGACCTCGCAGGTCAGCACGCCGTTCAGGATCAGCCGCAGACGGAAGGGCGGAGCGCCGTACCGCACCGCGTTGCCGACCAGTTCGCTGACGATCAGCTCCGTGACGAAGGAGGTCTCCTGGTCGACGCCCCACTCCCGCAGCCGGCGGCGCACCGCCGCGCGGGCGAAGGGAGCGGCCTCGGCCTCCGCCGGCAGCGGACGGGTGAAGACCTGCCCGGCGGGGAGCGCCGTCGTGCGGGCGAACAGCAGCAGCGCGTCCCCGGCCGGGCGGCCGTGGTCGACGGCGTAGGCCACGGCGTCGCACAGCTCGTTCAGCGGCCGGCCGGCACTGCCGTCGAACAGCGGGCGCAGCGGCGCGGACGGCGCGAGGACCTCCCGCGCCAGCAGGCTGGTGCCGATCGCGAGGGTGCTCCCCGCGGGCAGGGGGACCGTGGTCGCCGGGAACGGGGCGTTGCCGGGCCCGGCGAGCAGCGGGCCCGCCGGGACGGGCACGGTGGCCGGTTCGCCGTCGGGCGGGACGACGAGCGGGTCCGACAGGCCCGCCCGTACGAAGGTGCAGGTGAGGTCGATCGGGTCGTACACGGCGATCAGGCAGCTCGCGGTCAGCGGCTCGCGGTGCAGCGGGTCCCCCGTGGGCAGCGCGGCGCGTTCGTCGGCGAGCCGGGTGGCCGTGTCGTTCAGCCGGGCCATCAGCTCGTCCGGCGCCACGTCCAGCGCGGCCAGCGAGTGGATGACGGTTCGCAGCTGCCCCATCGTGGTGGCGGCGGCCATGCCCCGGCCCGCCACCTCGCCGACGATCAGCGCGGACCGGGCGCCCGCCAGGCCGATCACGTCGAACCACACGCCGCCGCCCTCGGGGGCGGGCAGATGCAGGTGCCCCAGCTCGACCGTGGACGGCACGGCCGGCCGCTGGGGCAGCAGCCTGCGCTGCACGGTCGCGGCGATGGCCCGCTCCCGGGCGTAGCGCCGGGCGTTGTCGATGCACAGGGCGGCGTGCCCGCACAGGTCGGCGGCGAGGGCGACGTCGTCCTGCTCGAAGGGGTCCTCGTCCTCGTGCCGGTAGAAGCTGACCACGCCGAACGCCTCGCCGCGCAGCTCCAGCGGGGCGACGATCAGCGAGTGGGCGGCGGACTGCTTGATGGCGTCCGCCCGCGCCGGATCGGCCGTGAGCCACAGGCTGTCCTCTTCCACCGACACCAGCCGCGGCCGCAGGTCGCTCAGCACCCGCGAGAAGGGCGTGCCGTAGGGCAGGTGGCGCACGTCCCCCAGCGGATAGGCCGACATCCGCCCGCTGAACGCGGCCCGCCGCAGCGGCACGTCACGGTCGACCGGGACCAGGGGCGGGGCCTCGCCGCGCACCACGTCGTCGACCACCTCCACCACGGCGATGCCGGCGAACGCGGGCACCACGGCGTCCACGAACTCCTGGCAGGCGGCGATCACGTCCAGCCGCTCGCCCACCCGGCGGCGCACCTCGCCCAGCACCGACAGCCGCTGCAGCGCGCGTTCGCGCTCGGTCACGTCGACCGCGGAGACGACCAGGCCGAGGGTGTCCCCGCGGACGTTCTCCAGGCGCACGTAGGAGACGGAGTAGATGCCGCGGCCCCGGCCCGGCGTCGCGCGGGTCCCCCGTACGAGCCGGTTCAGCTCGGGCCGTCCGCTGTCGAGCACCCGGCGCGCCGCCGCCTCCTCGGCCTCGGGGGCGGCGATGCCGTACGCCTCGGTGAAGAGCCTGCCCCGCAGCCGGCCCACGGCGGTGCCGCGCAGTGCGCGCGTGGCCGTGTTCATGCGGACGATGCGCAGGTGTTCGTCGAGCACGTGCAGGCCCACCGGGGACTGGGTGAACATCGCCCGCAGGATCGCCATGTCCTCGCCGGAGGCGGCGTCCGCCGCCCTGCGCACGTCCCACACCAGCCGCTCACCCGTGAGCAGCGGCCTGACCAGCACGGCGTGCGTCTCGTCGAGCCGGCTGCGGCCCACCGGTCCGTCCGTCGCGGCCCCGCGCACCAGCGCCGCGACGGACTGGCCGACGGTGTCCTCGGCCGACCAGCCGAACATCTCCTCGGCCGCGCGCTGCCACTCGAGCACCCGCCCGCCCTCGTCAAGACGCATGAGCACGTCGTCGCCGACCACGGCCGCACCACCTCCGACCCCATGCATGCCCCCGCCGTGTGCCGCCCGGACCCGTCGGCCCCCGGCTGCCGCCGATCGGCGCACTGCGGTGCGGACGGTGCGCCCGGTACGCGGAGGGTACGTTCCGGCCGCACCTGGGTAGGCTCAGCCGACATGGAGCACCAGGTCTTCGTCCCGGTACCGGCCGACCGGCTCAGAGCGGCCCTCGCCGACCCCGCGCGGGTGGCACGGGCAGTTCCCGGACTCCAGCAGGACGCCGGGGCCGAACCGGTCGCCGGACGGCTGAAGGTGCGGGTCGGCGGACACTCCGTCACCTACCGCGGCGCGGTGCGCGTCAGCCCCCGCGAGGACGGCACGTACGCCGCCGAGGGCGAGGCCACCGAGGCCCGCGGCGCCGGCACCGTGAAACTCGCGCTCACCCTGCGCCTCGCGGACACCGACGGCGGCACCACCGTCACCGTCGAGGGCACGGCCGACGCCGACGGGCGCATCGCCGAACTGCCCGCGGACGCGGTGGCTTCGGCGGTGACCCGGCTGCTGAACCGCTTCGTCGAAGCCCTCGCCGACGCGGACGCGCCGCGGGCCCCGGAGACGGAGGCGGCCGCCGGGTCCCCGAAGGAGGAGGCGGATCCGGAACCCCGGTCGCCGGCCGCGCAGGAGCCGCCCGCCCCGTCCGTCTTCGACACCGAAGTGCCCCCGCCCTCCCTCGGCCCCGAAGCCACGGACGGCGAGGACGCGGCCGACCGTCTCGCCGAGGACTTCGCCGACACGGGCGAGCCGCCCGCCGAGGCCGCGCACGCGCGCCGGACGATGATCGGCCGCAGCGCCGAGGAGGTCGACCACGCGCCGCCGCGCGGGCGCTACGCCCCGTGCCGGCCCCCAGACCGTCGGCGGGAGCACGGTCCTGCGCTGGGCGGCACCGGCCGCCGCCGTGGCACTGGCCTCGGCGATCGTCGTCGGACGCGCCCTGCGCCGCCGTCGGTAGGCCCTGACCCGTCCCGAACGAGTCGTGCACCGGCCGCACCTCGACGGCCACCACAGGGAAGTCCAGGACGCGTTCGGCGATCTCGCGGGCCCGCTCCGCGCTCGCGCACGCGACGACGTAGTAGGCGGTGGGGTGCAGTTCCGCGGGCACGAGCGGCCCGTCGGCCACCGCGACCGGCCCGTCCGGCTGCCGCCGCAGGGTGGCCGTGTCCGCCGGGTGGCCGGGACCCGCGCCGTTCAGCATCTCTGCGGTGCCGGCCAGTTCGGCGTTGATACTTCATGCCCCCCACCCTGGCGTTCGCGTGCCGTCCGCGTCCGGCGGACGTCCTCTTGATCTCCCCAGTAGGGTCGAGACGTGAGCAACGACGACATCACGCTGACCGCGGGCGACGCGGAGGTGAGCGTGCTGCCGGGCAACGGCGGCCGCATCGGTGGGCTGCGGATCGGCGGCACGGAACTGCTGCGGCAGGGTGAGCGCTTCGGTTGCTTCCCGATGGTGCCGTGGTGCGGCCGGATCCGCGAGGGCCGCTTCCTGGACGGCGCCGCCGTCCGCCAGATGCCGCTCAACTCCCCGCCGCACGCCATCCACGGCACCGTCCGCGACGGCGCCTGGCGCACCGCGCGCGTGTCGCGGGACGAGGCGGTGATCACGTACGAGCTGGTCGACCCCTGGCCGCACCCCGGCCGCGTCACCCAGATCGTCGCGCTCGCCGAGGACAGCCTGACGCTGACGATGTCCGTGGAGACGTACGACGACTCCTTCCCGGCCCAGATCGGCTGGCACCCGTGGTTCCACCGCAGCCTCGGCGGCGACGACGTCCGGCTGGACTTCGCGCCCGCCTGGCAGGAGGAGCGCGGCGCCGACCACCTGCCCACCGGCAACCGCATCGACGTCGAGCCCGGCCCCTGGGACGACTGCTTCGGCATGCCCGGCGGTGTCGACGTCACCCTCACCTGGCCCGGGCAGCTGGAGCTGAAGGTGACCAGCCGGGAGGAATGGGTGGTGGTCTACGACGAGCAGGCCGAGGCCGTGTGCGTCGAACCGCAGACCGGACCGCCCAACGGCCTCAACACCCACCCGCGGCTGGTCACGCCCCTGGAGCCGCTGGAGGCGACGACGACCTGGAGCTGGCGCCGGCTCTAAGCTGTTCGCCATGACGGACGTACGTGGCGCTCTGCTGCAGCAGATCAAGGACAAGGCCGTGGTGCACGGCAAGGTGACCCTGTCGTCGGGCAAGGAAGCCGACTACTACATCGACCTTCGTCGGATCACGCTGGACGGCGAGGCCGCGCCGCTGGTGGGTGAGGTCATGCTCGACCTCACCGCCGAGCTGGACTTCGAGGCCGTCGGCGGCCTCACCCTCGGCGCCGACCCGGTGGCCACGGCCATGCTGCACGCCTCCCACGCGCGCGGGAAGACGCTGGACGCGTTCGTGGTGCGCAAGGCGGGCAAGGCGCACGGCCTGCAGCGCCGGATCGAGGGCGCCGAGGTCGAGGGCCGCCGGGTGCTGGCGGTCGAGGACACTTCCACCACCGGCGGTTCCGTGCTGACGGCCGTGGAGGCGCTGCGCGAGGCCGGCGCCGAGGTCGTCGCCGTCGCCACGATCGTGGACCGGGACACGGGCGCGGCCGAGGCGATCGCCGAGCAGGCCGGAGTGCCGTACGTCTTCGCCTTCTCGAAGGATGAACTGGGGCTGGACTGACACGCCCCTTTGACCTGGACTTGTCGGGGGCATGGACCAGCGCCCCGTGTCTGGAAAGATGGGGGCGACGATGACGTCACCCCCAAGGTCTAGGTCAGGGCCGTAACGCAGCACGTCAACCCGCACACTCAAGGAGCGGACACATGCCCATCGCAACCCCCGAGGTCTACAACGAGATGCTCGACCGGGCGAAGGCAGGCAAGTTCGCCTACCCGGCCATCAACGTCACCTCGAGCCAGACCCTGAACGCGGCCCTGCGCGGTTTCGCGGAGGCGGAGAGCGACGGCATCGTCCAGATCTCGACCGGTGGCGCCGAGTTCCTCGGCGGCCAGTACAGCAAGGACATGGTGACCGGCGCGGTCGCGCTCGCCGAGTTCGCGCACATCGTCGCCGAGAAGTACCCGGTCAACATCGCGCTGCACACCGACCACTGCCCGAAGGACAAGCTCGACGGGTACGTGCGTCCGCTGCTCGCGCTCTCCAAGAAGCGCGTCGAGGCCGGTCTCGACCCGCTGTTCCAGTCCCACATGTGGGACGGCTCCGCCGAGACCCTCGCCGACAACCTGGAGATCGCGCAGGAGCTGCTGGAGCAGGCCCGCGCCGCGAAGATCATCCTCGAGGTCGAGATCACCCCGACCGGCGGCGAGGAGGACGGTGTCTCGCACGAGATCAACGACTCCCTCTACACCACGGTCGAGGACGCGATCCGCACCGCCGAGGCCCTGGGCCTCGGCGAGAAGGGCCGCTACCTGCTGGCCGCCTCCTTCGGTAACGTGCACGGCGTGTACAAGCCGGGCAACGTCGTGCTCCGCCCCGACCTGCTGAAGGAGCTGAACGACGGCGTCGCCGCCAAGTTCGGCAAGCAGTCGCCGTTCGACTTCGTCTTCCACGGCGGCTCCGGCTCCACCGAGCAGGAGATCCTGACCGCGCTGGAGAACGGCGTCGTGAAGATGAACCTCGACACGGACACCCAGTACGCCTTCACCCGTCCGGTGGCCGACCACATGTTCAAGAACTACGACGGCGTCCTGAAGGTCGACGGCGAGGTCGGCGACAAGAAGACCTACGACCCGCGCACCTGGGGCAAGCTGGCCGAGAAGTCCATGGCCGCGCGCGTCGTCGAGGCCGCGCAGAACCTGCGCTCGGCGGGCAACAAGATCAAGTAAGCGGTGCTCCTCGGTGGGCCCGGCGGCTGTCTGTGCCGCCGGGCCCGCTGTATACCTGGGGACATGCCCGACGTCCGGCTGGCCTCCCCCCAGGGCAAGTGGATCCTGCTGACCACGGTGCTCGGCTCCAGCATGGCCATGCTGGACTCCACCGTCGTCAACGTGGCGCTGCCGAGCATCGGCCGTGACCTGGACGCGAGCCTCGCCGCCCTGCAGTGGACGGTCAACGCGTACATGGTGACGCTGGCGGGCCTGATCCTGCTCGGCGGTTCGCTGGGCGACCGCTACGGCCGCCGGAAGGTGTTCGTGGTGGGGGTGGTGTGGTTCGCCGCCGCCTCCCTGTTGTGCGGTTTCGCCCCGAGCCCGGTCGTGCTGATCGCCGCGCGTGCGCTGCAGGGCGTTGGCGGCGCGCTGCTCACCCCGGGCTCGCTGGCGCTCATCCAGGCGTCCTTCCACCCCGACGACCGCAGCCGGGCGGTCGGTGTGTGGTCCGGCTTCGGCGGGATCGGTGCCGCGATCGGCCCGTTCCTGGGCGGCTGGCTGGTGACCGGGCCCGGCTGGCGCTGGGTGTTCCTGCTCAACGTGCCCCTCGCGCTGCTGTGCGTCCCCGTCGCCCTGCGCCACGTTCCCGAGTCGTCCGACGAGAAGGCCCACGGCCGCTTCGACGTCCTCGGCGCGGTGCTGGGGGCCCTGGCCCTCGCCCTGCTGACCTACGCGCTGATCGAGGCGCGGGGCGGCTCGGTGGCGGTGCCGGTGACCGCGGTGCTGGGCGTCGTGGCGGCGGTGGCCTTCGTGCACGTCGAGAGGCACCGCGCCGAGCCGATGCTCCCGCCGGGCATCTTCGCCTCCCGCCAGTTCACGGCGGTCAACCTGGTCACCCTGTGCGTGTACGCGGCCTTCGGCGGGTTCTTCTTCCTGACCGCCCTGCAGTTGCAGGTGGTGGCGGGCTACTCGCCGCTCGCGGCCGGTACGGCGCTGCTGCCGACCACCGTCCTGATGCTGCTGTTCTCGTCCCGTTCGGGTGCGCTGGCGGACCGCACGGGGCCGCGGCTGCCGCTCACCGTCGGCCCGCTGCTGTGCGCGGTGGCGATGCTGCTGATGCTGCGGGTGGGGGAGGGCGCGGACTACCTCACTGACGTCCTGCCCGCCGTCCTGGTGATGGGCGCCGGCATGGTCACCCTGGTCGCCCCGCTGACGGCCACCGTCCTCGCCTCCGTCGACACCTCCCGGGCGGGCCTGGCCAGCGGCATCAACAACGCGGCGGCCCGGGCGGCGGGTCTGCTGGCGGTGGCCGCGCTGCCGCTGCTCGCGGGGATGGGTCCGGAGGCCTACCGGTCGGCCCCGGCGTTCGACGCGGCGTTCGACCGGGCGATGCCGATCTGCTCCGCCGTGCTCGTCGCCGGTGCGGCACTGGCCTTCGCCCTGGTGCGCCGGCCCGCCCCGGGCTGCCGCCGGCCCGAGTGCCGTACCCACGGCAACGTGACGGCACCCCCACTGGAGGGGGATCGGCCCCCTGGCTAGGGGCGGGCGTGCGGCTGCGCCGCCTGTCGCTCCGGGCCGCCGGCGGCCTGGTGCGGTGCGCACGGCGGGGTGACGGGTTCGCCGCTGGCCGGGGGCGGCCACCCGGTCTAGGGCGCCCGCGCGGGTGCGCCCGTGTCGCTCCGGACCGCTGACGCCCCTGTGCGGTGCGCACGGCGACGTGTCGGGTTCGCCGCTGGAGGGGGATCGGCCACCTGGCTAGGGGCGCGCGTGCGGGTGCGCCGCCTGTCGCTCCGGGCCACTGGCGGCCTGGTGCGGTGCGCACGGCGGGGTGACGGGTTCGCCGCTGGCTGGGGGCGGCCACCCGGTTTGGGGCGCCCGCGCGGGTGCGCCCGTGTCGCTCCGGGCCGCTGACGCCCCTGTGCGGTGCGCACGGCGACGTGTCGGGTTCGCCGGTGGAGAGGGAGCGGCCACCTGGCCAGGGGCGGGCGTGCGGGTGCGTCCGGTGTCGCTCCGGGCCGCTGGCGGCCTGGTGCGGTGCGCGCACAGCGGCGTATCGGGTTTCGCCGGGGGCGGCCACCCGGTCAGGGACGTGCGTGCGGTGTGCCGCGGCCCTGTGTCGCTCTGGCCCACTGACGGCCGGTGCGGTGCGCACGGCGACGTGACGGGTTCGCCGGTGAAGGGTGAGCGGCCACCTTGCCAAGGGCGTGCGTGAGGGTGCGCCGTCTATCGCTCTGGGGCGCTGGCGGCCTGGTGCGGTGCGCGTGGCGGGGTGCCGGGTTCGCCGCTGGCGGGGGCGGCCACCCGGTTTGGGGCGCCCGCGGGGGTGCGTCCCGTGTCGCTCCGGGCCGCTGACGGCCCGGTGCGGTGCGCACGGTGGGGGCCACGCGTGGCGGTGAGTCGGCCGCAGGCCGCGGGTGCCTCGTGGCCCGTCGGGCGATCTCCCGGCACTGCCCGTTCGTCGGTTGCCCCGGGCACTCGCGCCCCGCGGCCCCGGGTGCGGGAAACTGAACCCATGACGATTCACGAGAACCTCCTCGGCGGCCCGCCCCCGACCCATCTCCCCGACGACCCGGAGCCCCGTGAGCTCCTCGCCCAGGGCACCGCCCCCGCGGACGTCGCCGCCAAGTACCCGACCTCCTCCCTCGCCTGGGCCCAGCTGGCCGACGAGGCGTTCGAGCGCGGCTCGGTCGTGGAGTCGTACGCCTACGCCCGTACCGGCTACCACCGCGGCCTGGACGCCCTGCGCCGCAACGGCTGGAAGGGCCACGGCCCCGTCCCGTGGGAGCACGAGCCGAACCGCGGCTTCCTGCGCGCGCTGCACGGGCTGGCCCGCGCCGCCCAGGCCATCGGCGAGCAGGAGGAGTACGAGCGCTGCTCGCAGTTCCTGAAGGACTCCTCCGCGACGGCGGCCCAGACCCTGGGCTGACCTGGACGGGAGTGACCGGTGTGGCCCGTCTGGCAGCAGACGGGCCTTGCCGTATCCGGGGGGATTGCGGAGGATTCCGTTTGGGGACCGGGGCCCCCGTGCCGGCATCGGCAGGGGCGGACCGCTACCCGGATCGACAACAGGAGACAGCGATGTCCCACATGGCTCACCTCCCTTCCGAGGCCGCTGAGCCCGAGACCCCGCATCTCGACTTCGCGGGCACGACGCCGTACGAGGACTACGTCAAGGCGGACGTGCTCACCCACCTCCAGCACACCCTCTCCGACGACCCCGGCGAGATGGTCTTCCTGGTGACCACCCAGGTCATGGAGCTGTGGTTCACGGTGATCGTGCACGAGTGGGAGACCGCCGCGCGGGCGCTCCGCTCGGACGACGTCCCCACCGCCGTCGCCGCGCTGAAGCGCTCGGTGCGCGAGCTGGAGGCGCTGAACGCCTCCTGGACGCCGCTCGGCCAGCTCACCCCGGCGCAGTTCAACTCCTACCGCAGCGCCCTCGGCGAGGGCTCCGGTTTCCAGTCGGCGATGTACCGGCGCCTGGAGTTCCTGCTCGGTGAGAAGTCCGCGTCCATGCTCGTACCGCACCGCGGCGCCCCCCGCGCCCACGCGGAACTGGAGAAGGCGCTGCACGAGCCGAGCCTGTACGACGAGGTGCTGCGCCTGCTGGCCCGCCGCGGCCACGCGATCCCCGAGGCGGTCCTCCAGCGGGACGTCTCCCGGCGCTACGAGCCCTCCGACGAGGTCGAGCGGGCCTGGGCGGCGATCTACTCCGGTGACCAGGACGCCGAGCTCGCCCGCCTCGGCGAGGCGCTGACCGACGTCGCCGAACTGGTGTGGCGCTGGCGCAACGACCACCTGGTCGCCACCCGCCGCGCGATGGGCGCCAAGGCCGGCACGGGCGGCTCCGCCGGTGTGGCCTGGCTGGAGAAGCGCGCCCGCAAGAACGTCTTCCCCGAGCTGTGGACGGCGAGGTCCCATGTCTGAGCTCGCACTGCTGGCGGAGAAGGCCGACGCGGCGGACGAACTGGCACCGGTGCGCTCCCGGTTCGTCCTCGACGACGTCGTGTACCTGGACGGAAACTCCCTCGGCGCGCTGCCGGCCGTGGTCCCCGACCGGGTGGCGGACGTGGTCCGCCGCCAGTGGGGCGAGCTGCGGATCCGCTCCTGGGAGGAGAGCGGCTGGTGGACCGCGCCCGAGCGGATCGGCGACCGCATCGCCCCGCTGGTCGGCGCGGCGCCCGGCCAGATCGTCGTGGGCGACTCCACGAGCGTCAACGTCTTCAAGGCGCTGGTGGCGGCGGTCCGGATGGCCGGCGAGGGGCGCGACGAGATCCTGGTGGACGCGAGCACGTTCCCCACGGACGGGTACATCGCCGAGTCGGCGGCCCGCCTGACCGGCCGCACCCTGCGCGCGGTGACCCCGGCGGAGGTGCCCTCGGCGCTGTCCGGCCGGACCGCCGCGGTCCTCCTCAACCACGTCGACTACCGCACCGGCCGCCTGCACGACCTGCCCGCGCTGACGGCGGCGGTCCACGCGGCCGGCGCCCTCGCGGTCTGGGACCTGTGCCACAGCGCGGGCGCGCTGCCGGTCGGCCTGGACGAGCACGGGGTCGACCTGGCGGTCGGCTGCACCTACAAGTACCTGAACGGCGGCCCGGGTTCACCGGCGTACCTGTACGTCCGCCGGGAACTGCAGCCCCGCTTCGACTCCCCGCTGCCCGGCTGGAACTCGCACGCCGACCCGTTCGGCATGAGCCCGTCCTACGCCCCGGCGGCGGGCGCCCCGCGGGGCCGGGTGGGCACGCCGGACATCCTCTCCATGCTGGCGCTGGAGGCGGCTCTGGAGGTCTGGGACGGCGTCTCCGTCAGCGCGGTCCGTGCCAAGTCCCTGGCCCTGACGGACTTCTTCCTGAAGTGCGTCGCGGCCCGCACCGAGCCGGGCCGGGTCGAACCGGTGACGCCGGAGCGGCACGAGGAGCGGGGCAGCCAGATCGCCCTGCGCTGTGCGGACGCAGGCGAGGTGATGAAGCGGCTGATCGCCCGAGGCGTGGTGGGCGACTTCCGCCATCCCGACGTCCTGCGCTTCGGCTTCACCCCGCTGTACGTGAGTTTCCGCGACGTGGAGCGGGCCGCCCGGGTGCTCGGAGAGGTTCTGGCGTAGTCCGCCGGGGGGCGGAGACCCGCGTCCGGCGGCTCCGCCCCCTCGGCCCCGTTCCGTCCCTCACCCTCCGTCACATCCCCGTGTCCGCGCACGTCACCCGCCTGATACCGTCCCCGTCCAACGGCCGGCGAACGACCCCCACCTGGTCCGTCACTTCACGCACCCGTTCCCTCGCCGAGAGGTTGGAGCATGCCGGACGACTCCGCAGCAGCCCGCGCCGCCGCCGAGGAGGAGTCGGCCTTCTCGCACCCCCCGGTCGCCCCCGACGCGACCGCCGCCTACGGCGACCACCCCGACCAGGTGATCGACTTCTACGCCCCGCGCACCGACGCGCCCCTCGCCCCGCTGGTCGTCGTCCTGCACGGCGGCGCCTGGCGCGCCCCCTACGACCGCCACCACATCACCCCCTTCGCCGACTTCCTGGCCCGCAGGGGCTTCGCCGTGGCCAACGTCGAGTACCGGCGGGGCGGTGAGCCCCAGATCCCCGCGCAGAACACCGGGACCGGTGCCGCGGCCCCCCTCGCCGGCCGCTGGCCCGACACCTTCGACGACGTCGCGGCCGCCCTGGACGCGCTGCCCGCCCTGGTCCGCGCGGCGCTCCCGCGGGCCGACGCCCGCCGCACGGTCCTCACCGGGCACTCGGCGGGCGGCCACCTGGCGCTGTGGGCGGCGGCCCGCCATGTGCTGCCCCCGGACGCCCCGTGGCGCACCGAGCACCCCGCCCTTCTCCGCGGGGTCGTCGCCCTCGCCCCGATCGCGGACTTCTCGGTGGCCGGGAAGCTGGACGTGTGCGGCAACGCGTCCCTCCAACTCCTCGGCGGGCCGGACCACTTCGAGGAGCGGCGCCCGTACGCGGACCCCGCCCTCCTGCTGCCCACCGGCATCGCGACGACCGTGGTGCAGGGCCGTGCCGACCTGGACGTACCGCAGGCGGTGGCCGAGGCCTATGCGGACGCCGCGGCGAAGGCCGGCGAGATGGTGGGCCTGACCCTGCTGGCGGACGTGGGCCACTTCCCGCTGATCGACCCGGCCGCGGACGCGTGCGCGGTCGCGGCGGAGGAGATCGCCCAACTGGCCTGGTGAACCACCGGGTTCCGGACGGGACAGCCGGGTTCTGTGCGGAACAACCGGGTTCCGGACGGAACCCGGAGCCCGAGCCCGGTCCGCCTACGGTCGCGGACCCCGGTGATACCCGTAGTACCTGAGAGCTACCCCGTGGGACAGCTCTCCGGCGGGACGCCGACGACCGGTGCCGATCCCTAACTTCCCTGGTGGACAAGCCCGATGGCCGGGCACTCCGGAGGGAAGCGCACCATGGGGCACGCCGCACCGCCCGCCAGAGACCCCCGCCCGCCGACGGCGGAGCCGCTCGCCGGGCGCCGCCCGCCCGCGCCGGAAGCCGAGCCGGTGACACGGTGGGGACGACGGGCCCGCCGGCTCCGGGCGGTGCTCGCGGCCCTCCTCACCGCCGCCATCGTCGCCCCCCTCGCGGGCGCCGCCCGCCCCGGCATCCCCGCGCCGCCCCCGCCGCCCTGGCCGCCCCCCTCACCCCGCGGGACCTGCGCACCGCGTACGGCGCCAACCGGGCCGACGCCGCCGAGGCGGCCCGCATGGCCGCCGGTCACGGCGACGCACACCGCGCCGCCGCGGACCGCGCCCTGGCCGCCCCCGCCCGGCACCTGCTCTCCTTCGACGGCCGGGGCACCGGGCTGGCCACCGAGGTCCTCGGCGACCTGCCCCGTGCCGACCACGTGGCGGTGCTCGTCCCCGGCTCCGACACCACGCTGGACACCTACGCCCGCTTCCACCGGGCCGCGGCCGCCGTGCACGCGGAGCTCCTGCGCCGCGCCCCCGCCGGCCACCGCGTCGCCGTCGTCGCCTGGCTCGGCTACGAGACCCCGGCGACGGTCGGCGCCACCGTCGCCACCCCGGCCCGCGCCGGCCACGCGGTCCCCCGACTGCGCGCCCTCGTACGGCAGTTGCACGCCCTCACCCCGGCCGGGACGCGGATCTCGCTCCTCTGCCACTCCTACGGCTCGGTGGTCTGCGGCCGGGCCGCCCCGGCCTCGACGTGGCCGACATCGCCCTGGTCGGCAGCCCCGGCACCGGCGCCGACACGGCCGCGGGCCTGCACGCCCGCGCCCGGATCTGGGCGGCCCGCGGCAGCGAGGACTGGGTCGGGAACGTCCCGCACGTCCGCGCCCGGCTCTTCGGCACCACCGTCGGCTTCGGCACCGACCCGGTCTCCCGCGCCTTCGGCGCCCGGGTCTTCGACGCGGCCGGCGCCGGGCACAGCGGCTACTTCACCCCGGGCTCGGCCTCCCTCGCCAACCTGGCCCGGATCACCCTCGGCGCGACCGCGGAGGTCACCCGTGCCTGAACCGACCGAGACCGCCCTGCGCCGGCGCGCCCGGCACCTGGACATCCTCACCCCCGCGTCCCAGGACCGCGCCGTCGACGCCTTGCGCGCCCTCGCCGTCCTCGGGGTCGTCCTCGGCCACTGGCTGGTCACCGCCCTGGTGGCGGAGGACGGCACGCTGCGCACGGCGAGCCCCCTGCAGCGGCTGCCGTGGCTGGCCCCGGTCTCCTGGGTCTGCCAGACCCTCGCCGTGTTCTTCCTGGTCGGCGGCCACGTGGCGACGCGCGGCCACGCCTCGGCCGCCGCGCGCGGGGTGCCGTACCGCGCCTGGCTGCGCGGCCGGCTGGACCGGCTGCTCCGCCCGGTCGGCGCCCTCCTCGCCCTGTGGACGGTGGCGGCGACCGCCCTGCTGCTCACCGGCACCCCTCTGAACACCCTGCACACGCTGCTGAAGCTGGCCCTGTCCCCGCTGTGGTTCCTGCTGGTCTTCGCCGCGCTGACGGCGGCCACCCCGCTCGTCGCCCGGCTCAACCCGCTCTGGCCGCTGGCCGTCGTCCTGCACGTGGACGTCCTCCGCTTCGGCCTGCACACCGGCCCGGACTGGCTGGGCTGGGTGAACCTGCCGGCCGGCTGGCTGGTGCCCTACACCCTGGGCGCGGCCTGGGCCCGCGGGGAGTTCCGCACCCGCCGCGCGGCCCGGACGCTCTTGTGCGGCGGGACGGCGGCCACGGTCGCGCTCGTGCTGTGGGCGGGCTACCCCGCCTCCATGGTCGGCGTCCCGGGTGCCGCGATCTCCAACCTCAACCCGCCGACCCTGGCGGCGGTGACCTTCGGCCTGGCCCAGTGCGGTCTGGCCCTGCTGCTGCGCGACCGGCTGCGCGCGGCGATGCGCCGCCCCCTCGCCTGGGCGGCCGTGGCACTGGTCAACCTCTCCGCGATGACGATCTTCCTGTGGCACCAGACGGCCCTGATGGCCACGACGGCCGCCGCCCTCCCGGCCGGCCGCCTCCCCGGGCTGCACACCCTCCCCGACGGCCTCGGCTGGGTCGCGGCCCGGCTCGCCTGGCTCCCGGTGTTCGCCCTGGTCCTGGCCGTGTGCTGGACGGCGTTCCGCTTCCGCGAGCAGGGGCCGCGCCGCCACGGCCCCGGCTCCCGCCCGGGACGGTCCCGGGTGGTCCGGGTGCACCGCGGCGCGGACCCCGAGGCCGGGCGGGGGTCCGCCGTGTTGTCTAGGGTGGTCCGCGTGACGGAATCGGGGGGCCGCCGGGTGCTCGCGGCGACGGCGGACCTGGCCCGGCGCTGGCTCGGGGTGCTGCGCGCGGACCTGTGGACCCTCCGCGCGGACCCCCTGCCCCCCTCGCTGTGGCTGCGCTGGTTCCCGCACGGCCTGCTGTGCCTGGTGGCGTTCGGGGTGTCCTTCGGCGCGGTCGCGCAGCTCGGCTCCGACGGCGGCGTGGGCGCACAGCTCTCCCTGCTGATCGGGCTCGCGCAGGGCGGCGCCGTGCTGCTCGCGCTGTGGCGGCCGGTGCCGGCGTGGTGGCTGTCCATGGCGGCCATGCTGGTGGGCGCCGTGGAGGTACGGCGCCGGCTGCTGGCGGGCGGCGCCCACGCCTTCACCTGGCCCTGGTCGTCGGCCGGGATCGTCGGTCTCCTGGCCGTGCTGCTGCTGCTCGCCCTGCGGGTGCCCACCCGGGTGTCCGCCGAGGCCCTGGCCCTGACCGCGCTGCTCACCTACGCCGTCCAGGGGCTGTGGGGCGCGGCGGACTACACGCCCACCGGGGTGCTCACGCTCATCCTCTCCACGGTCGTGGTGGTCCTCGGCACCGCACTGCGCGGCCGCCGGGAGGCCCGCGCCGAACTCGTCGAGCAGACCACCCTGACGGCCGAGGAGCGGGCCCGCCGCACCCTGCTGGAGGAGCGCAGCCGCATCGCCAGGGAACTGCACGACGTCGTCGCGCACCACATGTCGGTCATCTCCATCCAGGCCCAGGTGGCCCCGCACCTCGTCGAGCGGCCGTCGCCGGAGCTGGTCGAGAACCTGGAGGGCATCCGGCACAACGCGCTGGAGGCGCTGACCGAGCTGCGCCGGGTCCTCGGCGTGCTGCGCTCGGAGAACCCCGAGGACCCCTACGGCCTCGGGAACCCCGGCACCGGAGCGGCACCGGACGCCCCGCAGCCCACGCTCGACCGGCTGGACGCGCTGATCGAGAACACCCGGGCGGCGGGCCTGGACGTGACGGCCGGCGTCAAGGGCCGGGCGCGCCCCTACCCGCCGGGCGTGGAACTGTCGGCGTACCGGATCGTGCAGGAGGCGCTGAGCAACGCGCTGCGGCACGCGCCGGGTTCCGAGGTGCGCGTCGAGGTCGCGCACCAACCGGCAGGGCTCCGGCTGGCGGTCACCAACTCCCGCCCGGACCGCCCCGTCCCGCCGTCCGCGGGCGCCGGGCACGGCCTGCTCGGCATGCGGGAACGCGCGGCCATGCTCGGCGGCACCGTCACCGCGGCCCGCACCCCGGCCGGCGGCTTCACCGTCTCGGCCTTCCTCCCCCGCGACGGCACCCCGGCCGCGCTCCCGCCCGACCCGGCCCCGACAGGAGATCCGACCCCATGACGAGCGGCCCCATCCGCGTACTCATCGCCGACGACCAGCAGATGGTCCGGCAGGGCTTCACCGTGCTGCTCAACACCAAACCGGACATCGAGGTGATCGGCCAGGCCGTGGACGGCCGGGACGCCATCGCCAAGGTCGGCGAACTGACCCCGGACGTGGTCCTGATGGACATCCGGATGCCCGAGCTCGGCGGCATCGAGGCGACCCGCCGCGTCACCGTCGACCACCCGGGCGTCCGGGTGCTGGTGCTGACCACCTTCGACCTCGACGAGTACGTCTACGAGGCGCTGCGGGCGGGCGCCGCCGGGTTCCTGCTGAAGGACGCCTCCGCCGACCAGCTCGCCGAGGCGGTCCGGGTCGTGGCGGCCGGGGACGCGCTGCTCGCCCCCGGCATCACCCGCCGGCTCATCGCCGAGTTCTCCCGGCTGAACGGCACCCCGCGCGCCCCGCTCAAGCAGCGCGTGGGCGACCTGACGGAACGCGAGACGGAGGTGCTGGCGCTGATCGCGCAGGGCCTGTCGAACGCGGAGATAGCCGGGCGGCTGGTCGTCGCCGAGCAGACCGTGAAGACGCACGTGGGCCGGATTCTGGTGAAACTCGGGCTGCGGGACCGTACCCAGGCGGCGGTCTTCGCGTACGAGTCGGGGCTGGTGCGGCCGTCCGGATACTGAGGTCCGCGCGCACCGGCCGGCCGTCCCGTGCCGCGGGATCCGCCCGTAGTACTTGAGGGGGACGCCCGAGGACCCTTCTGCGAGGTGACGACCGCGGCCCGCGTCCGGCCTACCGTTTCTTCCGTGACCGAGACGACGCACACGCAGACGACACCGGCGGGCGGGGCCGAGCGACCGCGCAGCCCCGAGTTCCGGCTCGCCGCGGACGCCCTGCGCGGCCTGCGGCAGGACCTGTTCCACGACGCGTTCGCCTACCGACCGCTGCCCCGGGTCCGGGCCCGCGGCGGGCTCGCCGGCCGCTCCGGCCGCGTCCGCGAGTACGCGGCCTGGACCCCGCACGTGCTGGTGACCGGCCTCGGCGCGCTGGCGATGCTGGTGGCGCTGGCCTCCACGAGCGACTCCGGGCTGCCGTCCCTGCTGTGCGCGCTGCTGGCGCTGGGTCCGGTGCTGCTGACCCTGGCGCGTCCCGTGGGCGCGTTCTGGTTCTCGCTGGCCGCGACCATGGTCACCTCCGTCATGAGCGGGGCGACCGGCTTCGACTGGCCGTGGTCGCCGGGCAGCTTCGTCTCGCACCTGGTGGTCCTCACGGTCGTGGCAATACGGACCCGGCCGCGCACGGCGGCCTGGATGTGGGTGCTCACCGCGGCCTACGGCTTCGTCGCCGAGACCGGCTTCGGCTGGGGCCACTTCGACACCGACGTCGGCCCGATGCTGATCCTCTCCGCGATGATCCTGCTGGCCGTCACCGTCCGGCACATCCGCCGCGAGGCCCAGCAGGAGGTCAGCGCGCAGCAGACGGTGACCGCGGCGGAGCGTTCGCGCCGCACGCTGCTGGAGGAGCGCACCACGATCGCCCGCGAGCTGCACGACGTCGTCGCCCACCACATGTCGGTGGTCGCCATCCAGGCGGAGGCCGCGCCCTACCGGGTGGAGAACCCGCCGCCGGAGCTGGAGAAGGCGTTCGCGACCATCCGGGAGAACGCGGTGGCGGCCCTCGCCGAGCTGCGGCGGGTCCTCGGGGTCGTCCGCGCCGAGGACTACGAGGCCCCGGACGCACCCCAGCCCACCCTGGCCGACCTGGACGGGCTGCTCGCCAACGTGCGGGAGGCCGGGCTGGCGGCGGAGAAGGCGGTGACCGGCGCGGTGCGCGAGCTGCCGCAGGGCGTGGAGCTGTCGGCGTACCGGATCGTGCAGGAGGCGCTGAGCAACACCCTGCGCCACGCTCCCGGCGCGGGCGCCCGGGTGGAGATCGCCTACGTGCTCGGCGGTCTGGGACTGCGGGTGGTCAACGGCCCGCCGCCCGCGGAGGCCCTGCTGGGGCCCTCGCCGGGGGCCGGGCACGGCATCACGGGCATGCGGGAGCGCGTCACGATGCTGAACGGCGAGATGACGGCGGGCCCGACCGCCGACGGAGGCTACGAGGTGACGGTCTTCCTGCCGGTGGCGGCCGCCGCGATCGAGGACCGGGCATGACGATCCGCGTACTGATCGCCGACGACCAGATGATGGTCCGCGAGGGGTTCTCGGTGCTGCTGAACGCGATGCCGGACATCGAGGTCGCCGGTGAGGCCGTCAACGGCCGGGAGGCGGTGGACCGGGTCCGCGAACTGGCCCCGGACGTCGTCCTGATGGACATCCGCATGCCCGAGCTGAACGGCATCGAGGCGACCCGGGAGATCGTCGCGGCGGACGCGGCGGCGAAGGTGCTCGTGCTGACCACCTTCGACCTGGACGAGTACGTGTACCAGGCGCTGCGGGCGGGTGCCTCCGGCTTCCTGCTGAAGGACGCCTCCGCCCGCCAACTCGCCGACGGCGTCCGGGTGGTGGCCTCGGGGGAGGCCCTCCTCGCGCCGTCGGTCACCAAACGGCTGATCTCCGAGTTCTCGCGGCTGTCCGAGGCGCCGCGCCTGCTCCCGGCGGGGGCGCAGGCGGCCTACGGCGAACTGACCGAGCGGGAGACGGAGGTGCTGGTGCTGATCGCCCAGGGCCTGTCCAACGCGGAGATCGCCGGGCGCCTGGTGGTGGCGGAGTCGACGATCAAGACCCACGTCAGCCGCATCCTGGTCAAGCTCGGTCTCCGCGACCGCACCCAGGCGGCGGTCTTCGCCTACGAGGCCCGCCTGGTGACGCCGGGCTGACGGCACCGTTCCGGCCGGCCGCACCGCGCGCGGAACGAGGGCACCCCTGGTCAGACGCGGGCGCACGCGTTAGCGTCCCCGCATGGCAGGCCCCCTCGACCTCGCTTTCGACCCCTGGGACCCCGCGTTCCTCGCCGACCCGTATCCGGCCTACGCCGAACTGCGGGCGCACGGCCGGGTGATCCGCTACGAGCCGACCGACCAGTGGCTGGTCCCGCACCACGCGGACGTCTCGGCCCTGCTGCGGGACCGCCGGCTCGGGCGGACGTACCAGCACCGTTTCTCGCACGAGGACTTCGGCCGGACCGCGCCCCCGCCGGCGCACGAGCCGTTCCACACCCTCAACGACCACGGGATGCTCGACCTGGAGCCGCCGGACCACACCCGGATCCGGCGCCTGGTGTCGAAGGCGTTCACCCCGCGCACGGTGGACCGGCTGCGGCCGTACGTGCACGGGCTGGCGAACGAGCTGGTCGCCGCCCTCGTCGCGGACGGCGGCGGTGACCTGCTGACGGACGTGGCGGAGCCGCTGCCGGTGGCCGTGATCGCCGAGATGCTGGGGATACCGGAGGCGGACCGGGCGCAGCTGCGCCCCTGGTCGGCGGCCATCTGCGGGATGTACGAGCTGAACCCGCCGGAGGACACGGCGGCGCGGGCGGTGCGGGCGTCGGCGGAGTTCTCCGACTACCTGCGGGAGCTGATCGCGGCCCGCCGGGAGAAGCCGGGGGAGGACCTGATCTCGGGTCTGATCGCGGCCCACGACGAGGGCGACCGCCTCACCGAGCAGGAGATGATCTCCACGGCGGTGCTGCTCCTGAACGCCGGCCACGAGGCGACGGTCAACGCCACGGTGAACGGCTGGTGGGCGCTGTTCCGCAACCCCGGCCAGCTGGCGGCCCTGCGCGCCGACCACTCCCTGGTCCCGTCCGCGATCGAGGAGCTGATGCGCTACGACACCCCGCTCCAGCTCTTCGAACGCTGGGTGCTGGACGACATCGAGATCGACGGCACGGTGATCCCCCGCGGCGCGGAGATCGCCATGCTCTTCGGCTCCGCCAACCACGACCCGGCCGTCTTCGCCGATCCCGGCCGACTGGACCTGACCCGCGCGGACAACCCGCACATCTCCTTCAGCGCGGGCATCCACTACTGCATCGGCGCCCCGCTGGCCCGCATCGAGCTGGCCGCGTCGATGACGGCCCTCCTGGAGCGGGCCCCCACCCTGGCTCTCGCCGAGGACCCGCGGCGCAAGCCGAACTTCGTGATCCGGGGGCTGGAGGGGCTGCCCGTGGTGGTGCGCTGAGCGCCCCCTCGGCGGCTCACCGGCCGGCGGGCAGGGTGAGCGACCAGGCGCCCTCCCGCACGGTCCAGGTCCGCCGTCGTACGGGTCCGGAGACCGCCGCGTCCGCCCGGTAGCGGAAGTCGGCGCCCACGACCGTCACCGTACGCCCGGAGGCCAGTACGGGGGTCGCCTCCGCGCCCACCGACAGGGGGCGTACCTCCACCGAGGCCACCCCGCCCGTGCGGGGTGTCACCGACACCGCCTCGACCGGCTGGTCGAGGTCCACGACCGTCTCGCCGTCGACCTCCACCCGCAGCCGGGCCGGCCCGGGCGAGGGCACGGCCGACAGCCGGGTGGGGCGGGGGGCCAGGGTGCGGACCAGGGAGCGGTACGTCGTCCGCAGCCAGGGGCGGCCCGCGGGGACGGCCACCGGCTCGGCGGCAACCCCCCGCACCGGCGCGGGCGGAATGCCCAGCGCGCCCAGCACCACCCCGTCGCTGTCGTCGACCAGCAGGTCCAGGCGGCGCTCGGCCCCGTCCAGCACGGCACGCGCCGCCGCCACGGTCCCGCCGGGCACTCCGAGGGACTGCGCGAGGGCGGTGTCACCCACCGGGACCATCGCCAGCGCGCATCCGGCCAGCTCCCGCCGGCGGTGCAACAGGGTCACCGCGCGCACCAGGGCCCGGTCGTCGCCGATCACGACCGGCCGCCGGGACCCTCTGCGGCCGAGCGCGCGGGCGAATTCCTCGGGTCCCTCCGGCAGGCACACCTTGGCCGTCGCACCCGCGCTGAGCACGTCTTTCGCGATCCGTACGGACTCCCCGTCCGCCTGCCGTGCCGCCGGATCGATGATCACCAGCAGCTGATCGGACGTCGCGAAGGTCGCCACCTCGGTCCTGCCTCGCTTCCTCGGGTAGCATCTTTGTGCAAGAGCCCCTTGCGCTATTGCGCCAGGGGCTTCGTCTATTCCGGGGCATCCGGTCCGACGGTTGTGCGACCAACGGCGGTCGCTGTGGCACGCGGCGGTGAACCTTACGCCCACGCCCCCGACCATGGACATGCCCCGCCCGGAAGGGGTGTACGCGCGTGCCCGCACTTGTGCTGCTCGGTGCTCAGTGGGGTGACGAAGGCAAGGGAAAGGCGACCGACCTGCTCGGTGGCTCGGTGGACTATGTAGTGCGATACCAGGGCGGCAACAACGCCGGCCACACGGTCGTCGTGGGCGACCAGAAGTATGCACTCCACCTGCTCCCTTCCGGAATCCTCTCGCCCGGTTGTACGCCGGTCATCGGCAACGGAGTCGTCGTCGACCCGTCGGTCCTGCTCTCCGAGCTGAGCGGTCTGAACGAGCGTGGCGTCGACACGTCCAAGCTCCTGATCAGCGGTAACGCGCACATCATCACGCCGTACAACGTGACCGTCGACAAGGTGACGGAACGCTTCCTCGGCAAGCGCAAGATCGGTACGACCGGCCGCGGCATCGGCCCGACCTACGCGGACAAGATCAACCGCGTCGGCATCCGGGTCCAGGACCTGTACGACGAGTCGATCCTGCACCAGAAGGTGGAGGCGGCCCTCGACGTCAAGAACCAGGTCCTCACCAAGCTCTACAACCGGCGGGCCATCACCGCCGACCAGGTGGTCGAGGAGCTGCTGGGCTACGCCGAGCAGATCAAGCCGTACGTCGCCGACACGGTCCTGATCCTCAACGAGGCGCTGGAGCAGGACAAGGTCGTGCTCTTCGAGGGCGGCCAGGGCACCCTCCTGGACATCGACCACGGCACGTATCCCTTCGTCACCTCCTCGAACCCGACCGCCGGCGGTGCCTGCACCGGCGCCGGCGTGGGCCCGACGAAGATCAGCCGCGTCATCGGCATCCTCAAGGCCTACACGACCCGGGTCGGCGCCGGCCCGTTCCCGACGGAGCTGTTCGACGCCGACGGCGAGGCGCTGCGGCGGATCGGCGGCGAGCGGGGCGTGACCACCGGCCGCGACCGCCGCTGCGGCTGGTTCGACGCGGTCATCGCCCGGTACGCGACCCGGGTGAACGGCCTGACCGACTTCTTCCTCACCAAGCTGGACGTGCTGACCGGCTGGGAGGAGATCCCGGTCTGCGTGGCGTACGAGATCGACGGCAGGCGCGTCGAGGAGCTGCCGTACTCGCAGACGGACTTCCACCACGCGAAGCCGGTCTACGAGACGCTGCCGGGCTGGTCGGAGGACATCACCAAGGCGAAGTCCTTCTCCGACCTGCCGAAGAACGCCCAGAACTACGTCAAGGCGCTGGAGGAGATGTCCGGCGCCCCGATCTCCGCGATCGGCGTGGGCCCGGGCCGGGACGAGACGATCGAGATCAACTCGTTCCTGTAGGCACCTCGCGGGAGCACCCGCCGTTCCGCCCCGGGCGGCCGGCGGGTGCTCCCGTTCCGTGTGCGCTGCACAATCGGGGTATGGGCGTCCACCGGAGCGCGCGATGCCGGGGGCCGTACGGCGGTGAGGGCCACCAGGCGGACGGCACGGACTGCTCCGACCCCGCCGTCTTCGAGGTCGCCCGGCACCACCGCCCGCCCCTGCCGGTCTGCCCGGTCCACCTGGGCCCGTCCCTCCTGCTGGCCGCCGGCGTCCTCTGGCCCCCGCAGATCCACCTCATCGGCCGCGCCCCGGGCCTGCGCCCCTGACCACCCGGGAGCCCGCGGGCGTCGGCCCGCGGTCAGCTGAAGACGATCATGGAGCCCTGGGCCAGGGAGCGGGTGGCCGCCGCGTGGAGGCCCAGCCATACGTGGCGTTCGCGGGCGAAGGGGCTGGGGTCGTACGGCGCCGGGACGGCCGGTTCCTCCAGCTCCGTCGGGGCGGCGGGGGGCTCGGGCGCGGCCGGGGGGTTGGCCGGGTCGATGCCGATCGTCGGGGCGACGTACTGGAGCTCGCGCAGCAGGGTCTGGGCGGAGCCCAAGGGGCCGCCGCCCGCGAGGAGTTCCTCGTTGGACAGCGGATGCGGGAACTCGACGGGGACGTACGCGCCCGCGTGGTCGTAGTGCCAGACCAGGTGGGACTGCTGGGCCGTGGACTCGAACATCTCCAGCAACTGCTCGTAGTCGCCGCCCAGTTCGTCGACCGGGGTCACCGGCAGGCCGCAGACCTGGAGCAGATAGGCCCGGCGCAGGAAGTGCAGCGCGTCGTAGTCGAAGCCGGCCACCGGGGCCACGTCACCCGACAGGCCCGGCATGTACTGGTACACCGGCACCGCCGGCAGCCCGGCCTCGGCCAGCGCCTTGTTGTATTGCGCGAGTTCCTCGGCGAACGGGTTGTCCGGGGTGTGGCACAACACGTCGACGAGCGGTACCAGCCACAGGTCACAGGCCAAAGAGGGCTCCTCGCATCGGCAGGCGCCCGGTCACGCACGGCGCCACTTGGTCAGGGCAGGGTAGTCGCTGCGGCCCCCGGGCGGCTCCCCCGTGCGGGCCGTACCGGTCACTTACCCGCCTGCCAGGTGTTCCAGCAGCGCCAGCGAGTGCGCGTTCGCGGCGGCGACGACCGACCGGGCGGCGTCGGCCTCGCGGCGGGCCAGTGCGTCGACCAGTTCCGTGTGCCCGGACCACAGGCGGCCCCGCAGATCGGGCAGCCGCAGCAGGTGCTGCACGGCGCAGACCCAGGACTGCACGCGCAGCCGGTCCAGGAAGTCGGCCAGATAGGGATTGCCGAACAGGGCGCTCAACTCGCGCCAGAAGCGCAGGTCGTAGCCGATGAGGATGATCAGGTCGCCGGCCGCGGCGGCGCGCTGCGCCTCCTCGCCGCGGCGGCGCACGGTGGCCAGCGCGGTGGCCGTGCGCGGATCGTCCGGCGGGGTCAGGAAGGCGGGATGCCCCGAGACGAGGGCCTGGAACATGCCGTCGGTGACCAGGCTGCGGGCCTCGATCATGTTCCGGTAGTCGGTGAGGGAGTACTCGGGCACGCGGAAACCGCGATGCTGGTCGGCCTCCAGGATGCCCTGCGCGGACAGGTCGACCAGCGCCTCGCGGACGGGGGTGGCCGAGACGCCGTACTGGTCGGCGATCTCCTTCACCGTGAACGCCCGGCCCGGTCGCAGCCGCCCGGCCAGCACCTCGTCCCGCAGCGCGTCCGCGATCTGCTGGCGCAGGGTGCTGCGCGTCACGGCGCCGTTGCCGGGCATGGTCCGGGCCTCTCCTCACGCGGGGGTGACGTACTCACCTGGTTCTTACGAGCACGTCACCTTACGCGTTCGGATCGGCCCGGCGGCAGCCTCGGCCCGGTCACGGCCGGTGACTGGTGTGACCGTGACCCGGTGGTTACACCGTGTACTCGTCGGCCACGGTCAGCGCGGCGTCGAGCGCGGCCAGACCCTCCTTCAGCTCCGCCTCGGAGACGTTGCACGGCGGGACGACATGGGTGCGGTTCATGTTCACGAAGGGCCACAGACCGTGCTGCTTGGCGGCGGCGGCGAAGGCGGCCATCGGCGCGTTCGCCTCGCCGGCCGCGTTGTACGGCACCAGCGGCTCGCGGGTCTCGCGGTCCTTCACCAGGTCCAGCGCCCAGAACATGCCGACGCCGCGCACCTCGCCGACGCTCGGGTGCCGCTCGGCCAGTTCGGCGAGGGCGGGTCCGACGACCGTCTCGCCGAGCCGCTTGGCGTTCTCGACCACACCCTCCTGCGCCATCACCTCGATCGTGGCGACGGCGGCGGCGCAGGCCAGCGGGTGACCGGAGTAGGTGAGACCGCCGGGGTACGGGCGCTTGCCGAAGGTCTCCGCGACCCTCTGCGAGATGGCGACACCGCCGAGGGGCACGTAGCCGGAGTTCACGCCCTTGGCGAAGGTCATCAGGTCGGGCACCACACCGGACAGGTCGGCCGCGAACCACTCACCGGTCCGGCCGAACCCGGCCATGACCTCGTCCAGGACGAAGACGATGCCGTGCCGGTCGCACAGCTCGCGCACCCCGGCCAGGTAGCCGGGCGGCGGGACCATGATCCCGGCGGTGCCGGGGATGGTCTCCAGGATGATCGCGGCTATCGTCTCCGGGCCCTCGAAGGCGATCGTCGTCTCCAGGTGCTCCAGGGCCCGCGCGGTCTCCTGCTCCTCGGTCTCGGCGTAGAAACGCGAGCGGTAGAGGAACGGCGCCCAGAAGTGGACGACCCCGGCGCTGCCGCTGTCGGAGGCCCAGCGGCGCGGGTCGCCGGTCAGGTTCACGGCCTGCTGGGTGCCGCCGTGGTACGAGCGGTACGCCGAGAGCACCTTCGGGCGGCCCGTGTGCAGCCGGGCCATGCGCACCGCGTGCTCGACGGCGTCCGCGCCGCCGTTGGTGAAGAAGATCTTGTCCAGGTCGCCCGGGGTCCGCTCGGCGATCAGCCGGGCCGCCTCCGAGCGGGCCTCGACGGCGAAGGCGGGCGCGAAGGTCGTCATCCTCGCGGCCTGCTCCTGGATGGCCGCGACGACCTTGGGGTGCTGGTAGCCGATGTTGGTGTAGACGAGCCCGCTGGTGAAGTCCAGGTACCGCTTGCCGTCGTAGTCCCAGAAGTAGGACCCTTCGGCGCCTGCGACGGCGAGCGGGTCGATGAGGTCCTGGGCGGACCAGGAGTGGAAGACGTGCGCGCGGTCCGCGGCCTTCACTGCGGCGCCGGCGGAGGGGTTGGGCTGAGGGGTCATGCCCGCGAGCGTAAATGTCCGCGATGCGGAAGCGACATCGGCGTCCTGTTCCCTGCGCGGGGGATTTCCGCGACAGGTTGTCGACGCGCGCGCTGTTACGGAACCGTAGACGCAGGCCCGCGCCCCGCCCTGGGCGACCGCACTATTCTCGGTCTGTTGCACACGCAGGGGCCGTGTGCGCGGGGGGAAGGCGGGGCAGCCATGGAGAAGCTCGGACCGGGGGATCCGCAGCGCATCGGGGCCTACCGGCTGCTGGCGCGGCTGGGCGCGGGCGGCATGGGGAACGTGTACCTGGCCCGCTCGGACCGGGGACGCACCGTCGCCGTGAAGCTGGTCCGGGAGGAGCTGGCCGAGCAGGAGGAGTTCCGCGCGCGGTTCCGGCAGGAGGTGCAGGCCGCCCGGCGGGTCGGCGGGTACTGGACCGCGCCGGTGCTGGACGCGGACACCGAGGCGGCCGTGCCGTGGGTGGCTACGGGCTACGTCGCCGGGCCCAGCCTGCAGCAGGTGGTGGGGCACGACCACGGGGCGCTGCCCGAGCGGTCGGTACGGATCCTCGCCGCCGGACTCGCGCACGCCCTCAAGGACATCCACGCGGCGGGGATCGTGCACCGCGACCTCAAGCCGTCCAACGTGCTGGTCACCATCGACGGACCGCGCGTGATCGACTTCGGCATCGCGCGGGCGCTGGAGACGACCACGGCCGGCGGGGAAGGACTGACCCGGACCGGCTCCCTGGTCGGGTCGCCCGGGTTCATGGCGCCCGAGCAGGTGCGGGGGGACCGGATCACCCCGGCGTGCGACGTGTTCTGCCTCGGCTCCGTGCTCGCCTACGCGGCGACCGGGACGCTGCCCTTCGGGACCGCCAACAGCGGGGTGCACGCGCTGATGTTCCGGATCGCCCAGGAGGAGCCGGACCTCGACGGGGTGCCGGAGGGCATCGCCGACCTGGTGCGGGACTGCCTGCGCAAGGACCCCGGGGCCCGGCCGACGCTGGACGCGATCCTGGAGCGGACGGGCGCGGAGGACACGGTCGCCGGCGGCCGGTCCCGGGACCCCTGGCTGCCGGGTTCGCTGGTGGCCCAGCTGGGACGGCACGCGGTGCGGCTGCTGGAGGCCGAGGACCCCGAGGGGGACGGGACGGGGCCGGGCGGGGCGGCGGGTGCCGGCGGCGGCGCCGGTGCGTCCGCGGGTGCGGCCGGGGCCGCGTTCCCGCCCGCACCGCCCGCGCGGCCGGGGCCCGGTGAGGGACAGGCGCCGCCGGAGTCCGCGGGAGCGGGGATCGGCGCCGCGGGGGCCGTGGGGGCGGCTCCTGCCGGCGCGGCCGGTGCCGCTGGTGCCGGTGGTGCCTCCGGGGCTTCGCCCGCGGCCGCGGGAGGCGGCGAGCACGCCGCCGTCTCCGACGGGGGCGTGGTGCCGCCCGCGCCGGGCGCCCCGGCCGCCGGCGCCGTGAACCACCTTCCGACCGTCGTCGCCGGGCAGACCCCGCCGCCCGGCGCGCCGCCGGCGGCGCCCGGGTTCGGGGCGGCGCCCGGGGCGTACGGCTATCCGCAGCAGCACCCGCAGCCCGCCACTCCCTACGGCTATCCGCAGCAGCCCGGCCCCGGGGGTGGGGCGGGGCGCAGCCGCAGTACAACCCCTACGCCGGCGGCCTGGGTGCCACCCCGCCGTACGGGCCGCCGCCCGTCGGGCCGACGCGGGATCCGGAGCGGCCGGGCCGGCGCTCCACCGCGCTGCTCGTGGTGATCGCCCTCGTCGTGGCGCTCGGCGCGGGCGGCACGGTGTACGCGCTGATGCGCAACGGCAGCGGCACCGACGACAAGGGCGGCGACACCGTCAGCCCCGCGCCGACCGGCAGCTCCGCGCCGGCGACGACGGGGGGAAGCTCCGGGACTCCCGGTCCGACGCCCTCCGACTCCGCGTCCGCATCCTCGTCCGCGGACGGCACGATCCCGGCCGGGTACCTGGGCACCTGGGAGACCACGATCGAGAACGCCAACGGCACCAACACCCGCGAGCTGACCATCCGGCAGGGCGAGGTCGGTGACACCGTACTGACGCTGGTTGCGGACGGCCCTGCCGAGGGCGGCGGCAGCTACCACTGCGTCTTCGAGGCCTCGCTGTCCGAGAAGCCCGGCGGCGGGCCGTTGGAGATCGGTCCGTCCACCGTCACCACCGGCGAACCGGCCTCCTCCTGCTCCCCGGGCGAGGCCACCGAGGTCACCCTGCTGCCGGACGGAAAACTGAAGCGGACGAAGCGCAGCGGCGGAGAAAGCCTGACCTACACCCGCCAGTAGGCGAAAGCGACCGGCGCCCCCGGCGGCCGGTGGGAGCCTGGTGGCTGGCGTGGCCGCGGTGGCCGGCGTGGTCCCGGTGGGCCCGCGTGGCTCTGGCGGTCGGTGTGGTGATGGCGGTTGGCGCGGCCCCGGTGGCCGAGGGGGTTTCGCTGGCGGCGGGGTTTCGGCGGCTGCCGGTTCCGGTGGTCGGCGCGATCCCGGTGGTCGGCGTGGTTCCGGCGACTCGCGTGGCTCGGTGGTCGGCGTGCCTCTGGCGGTCGGTGTGGTGGTGGCGGTTGGCGCGGCCCCGGTGGCCGGCGGGGTTTCGGCGGCTGCGTGGTTCCGGTGGTCGGCGCAATGCGTGGCTGCGGTGGCAGGCGTGGTCCCGGTGGGCCCGCGTGGCTCCGGCGGCCCTTGCGGCGGCCTGCGGCTGCGTGGCTCTGGCGGGCAGAGCGGCTCCGGGGGGCTATCGCGGCTCCGACGGTTAGCGTGGCTTCGGCGGCCGGGTCTGACGGCCTGCGGCTGCGTGGCTCCGGCGGGCTATCGCGGCTCCGACGGTTAGCGTGGCCTCGGCGGTTAGCGTGGCTCCGGTGGCTGGCATGGTCCCGGCGGCCCGACCCGCTCCGCGGCCCGCGTGACTCCGGCGGTCGTCGTGGCTCCAGCGGCCCGCGTGGCTCTGGCGGCTGGCATGGTCCCGGCGGCCCGACCGGCTCCGGCGGCCCGTCGTGGCTTCGGTGGTCGTCGTGACTCCGGCGGCCGACGGGGTTTCGCTGGCGGCGGGGTTTTGGCGGCTGCGTGGTTCCGGTGGTCGGCGCAATCGCGGTGGCTGGCGTGGCTGGGGTGGCAGGCGTGGTCCCGGTGGGCCCGCGTGGCTCCGGCGGCCCGACCGGCTCCGGCGGCCCGTGTGACTCCGGTGGTCGTCGTGGCCCCGGTGGCCGGCGGGGTTTCGCTGGCGGCGGGGTTTTGGCGGCTGCGTGGTTCCGGTGGTCGGCGCAATCCCGGTGGCTGGCGTGGCTGCGGTGGCAGGCGTGGTCCCGGTGCGCCCGCGTGGCTCCGGCGGCCCGTCCGGCTCCGGCGCCCCGCGTGACTGCGGCGGTTCGTGGCTCCGGCGGCCCGCGTGGCTCCGGCGGCCTGCGTGGCTCCGGCGGCCTGCGTGGCTCCGGCGGCCCGCGTGGCTCTGGCGGGCTGTCGCGGCTCCGACGGCTAGGGCGGCTTCGGCGGCCCGCGCGGCTCCGACGGCTAGCGTGGCTCCGGGGGGCGTTGTCGGGGCATGTTCGGGCGGGAGCCGTTCGTCGGGGGGAGGGGGAACCGGCCGCCGGGGACCCCGTGCTCCTGCCGGGGTACGGACGCCACCGCCGTCTGGATGCCCAGCGGCGCCGACCCGGTCCGGAACTCCACCATCCAGTCGGTCGTCTCGGTGCGCACCAGCTCCGTGACGTCCTCCGAGAACCGCCGCAGGACGACCAGGCACCGCTCGGCCGCCTCGCTCGCCGTGCCCTCCGCCGGGCCCAGCACCTCCCGCACGCTCTCCGAGGCCCAGTCGAACTGCAGCGCCTGGAGCCTGCGCTGCACCGCCTGCGCGGTGGCCACGTCCCGCATCCACCCGGACGTGACGCCGAAGAACCGGTCGATGCCGACACAGGCGACCCCGAGCAGCAGCGCAAGACAGCCCCAGGGAGCCACCCCGCCGGCCACACCCGTGAGGTCCAGCAGGGGCAGCGCCGCGCCCGCCACCGCGCCCGCCGCGGCGCCGGCCCGCAGCACCCGCGCACCGCGCCGCTTCCACACCCGGTCCCGCAGGTACCAGTCCGTCGTCCGCAGTGCGCCGCGCTCCACCCACCGGTACAGCTCGTCCAGCCGTTCGGCGGGCTCCCCCCAGTCGCCGAGCGGGAAGGCCCGCCCGGTCAGGTCGCCCGGCCGCAGCTCGGCCGCGCCCTCGCCCCGCCCGTCCTGAGGCGGTCCCTCGGGCTGCATCTCCGGCTGACCCACCCGGCACTCCCTATTGATCCCGACCAGTCACTTTGCGTGACATTTCATGACGACGCGCGGCACCCTTCCTACCGCCCAATGGGTGGCGAAGAGGGAGCTTTCCCGGCTTTTCCGCTCGGAAGAGGGCCTTGATCAGGTATAGGGCGTCCGACTTTCTCACTCGAAAGAGTGGCGGGGCGATGGTCGCGTGGACCACGTAGGCTCGTGGAAAGCGGAGAAGCAACGGTGAGACAGCGAAGACAGCGAGGAGCCGATCGTGATCCCCGGTGGCGGCCAGCCCAACATGCAGCAGTTGCTCCAGCAGGCCCAGAAGATGCAGGAGGACCTGCAGCGGGCGCAGGAGGAACTGGCGAACACGGAGGTCGAGGGTCAGGCGGGCGGCGGCCTGGTGAGGGCCACCGTGACCGGCGCCGGTGAGCTGCGCGCGCTGGCGATCGACCCGAAGGCGGTGGACCCGGAGGACACCGAGACCCTCGCCGACCTCGTCGTGGCGGCCGTCCAGGCGGCCAACGAGAACGCGCAGAGCCTCCAGCAGCAGAAGCTGGGCCCGCTCGCCCAGGGCCTCGGCGGCGGCAGCGGCATCCCCGGCCTGCCCTTCTGAGTCCCGGCGCGTCGATCGTTCTGGTGTTCGCCATCGGTGCGACACCCCCACCGCCTTCCAAGGACAGGCGGCAGCCAACTACCGTACGTACCGAAAGGTCTTCAGGAAGGGCAGTCCGTTGTACGAAGGCGTGGTTCAGGACCTCATCGACGAGCTGGGGCGGCTGCCCGGCGTCGGTCCCAAGAGCGCGCAGCGGATCGCCTTCCACATCCTGCAGGCCGAGCCGACGGACGTGAAGCGGCTCGCGCAGGCCCTCCTGGAGGTGAAGGCGAAGGTCCGCTTCTGCGCGACCTGCGGCAACGTGGCACAGGAGGAGCTGTGCAACATCTGCCGCGACGCCCGCCGCGACCCCTCGGTCATCTGCGTGGTCGAGGAGCCCAAGGACGTC
Organism: Streptomyces albidicamelliae; assembly: GCF_025642175.1. Lineage (NCBI taxonomy): Bacteria > Bacillati > Actinomycetota > Actinomycetes > Kitasatosporales > Streptomycetaceae > Streptomyces > Streptomyces albidicamelliae. The sequence continues at coordinate 4,493,547 of NZ_CP106795.1, forward strand.
GTCGCCATCGAGCGCACCCGCGAGTTCCGCGGCCGCTACCACGTCCTCGGGGGCGCGATCAGCCCGATCGAGGGCGTCGGCCCCGACGACCTGCGGATCAGGGAACTCCTCGCGAGGCTGGCCGACGGCACGGTCACGGAGCTGATCCTGGCCACGGACCCCAACCTCGAGGGCGAGGCGACGGCGACGTACCTCGCCCGCATGATCAAGCCCATGGGCCTGAAGGTCACCCGCCTGGCCAGCGGCCTCCCGGTGGGTGGCGACCTGGAATACGCGGACGAGGTCACTCTCGGCCGCGCCTTCGAGGGGAGACGACTCCTAGATGTCTGACGCCACGCTGCACGAGACGACGCAGAACCCGGACGACTTCGTGGTCCAGATCGCGGACCAGGTGGAGAGTTTCCTGGTGGCCGTCACGGAGGTGTCGAAGGGCGACGAGCCCGAATCGGCCGTCCCCTTCCTGCTCCTGGAGGTCTCCCAGCTCCTGCTGGCCGGCGGCCGCCTCGGCGCGCACGAGGACATCGTCCCGGACGAGCGCTACGAGCCCGACATGGGCCCGGAGCCGGACGTCGACGAACTCCGCGAGAACTTCGCGCGCCTGCTGGACCCGATCGACGTCTACTCCGAGGTCTTCGACCCCTACGAGCCCCGCAAGGCCCCGGTGCCGGCCCGGCTCTCCGACGACCTCGCCGACATCATCACCGACCTCCGCCACGGCATGGCCCACTACCGCGCGGGCCGCACCACGGAGGCCCTGTGGTGGTGGCAGTTCTCGTACTTCTCCAACTGGGGTCCCACGGCCTCCGCGATGCTGCGCGCCCTGCAGTCGGTCCTCATCCACGTCCGCCTCAACCAGCCGCTGGAAGAGCTCGACGGCCTCGACACCGACCAGGCGAGCGTCGGCGACGAGACCCTGGAGTTCGAGGCCGGCCGGGTCATGGCGGAGGAGATCGGCGCCCCCCTGGGGATCCGGCCCGGGAAGTAGCGCCGCACCGGTCACTGTGAGCCGGGGCACGTTCCGCGTGGAGCGGCCCGGGGTGGGCAGGTTCCGCAATCGAGCGGGCGTCGCACATCGCGGCGCTTCACCGATGTCTCACCATGCGGGAGCAGGGTGGTGGAATTCGGACGCTCGATAGACTGAGCCGACACAAACGAACCGAGCGAGGAGCGCACGTGGGCCTTGTCGTGCAGAAGTACGGAGGCTCCTCCGTAGCCGATGCCGAGGGCATCAAGCGCGTCGCCAAGCGGATCGTGGAAGCGAAGAAGAACGGCAACCAGGTTGTCGTCGTCGTTTCCGCGATGGGCGACACGACGGACGAGTTGATCGATCTCGCCGAGCAGGTCTCTCCGATGCCTGCCGGGCGCGAATTCGACATGCTGCTGACCGCCGGAGAGCGTATCTCCATGGCCCTGCTGGCCATGGCGATCAAAAACCTGGGCCACGAGGCCCAGTCCTTCACCGGCAGCCAGGCCGGCGTCATCACCGACTCGGTCCACAACAAGGCCCGGATCATCGACGTCACGCCGGGCCGGATCCGCGAGTCCCTGGACCGGGGCAACATCGCGATCGTCGCCGGTTTCCAGGGCGTCAGCCAGGACAAGAAGGACATCACCACGCTGGGGCGCGGTGGTTCCGACACCACGGCCGTGGCGCTCGCCGCCGCCCTCGACGCCGAGGTCTGCGAGATCTACACCGACGTCGACGGCGTGTTCACCGCCGACCCGCGCGTGGTGAAGAAGGCGAAGAAGATCGACTGGATCTCCTTCGAGGACATGCTGGAGCTCGCGGCCTCCGGCTCCAAGGTGCTGCTCCACCGCTGTGTGGAGTACGCCCGCCGCTACAACATCCCGATCCACGTCCGGTCCAGCTTCAGCGGACTTCAGGGCACGTGGGTCAGCAGTGAGCCGATTGGGGACCAGAAGGTGGAGCAGGCCATCATCTCCGGTGTCGCGCACGACACCTCCGAGGCCAAGATCACGGTCGTCGGCGTGCCGGACAAGCCGGGTGAGGCGGCCGCGATCTTCCGCACCATCGCCGATGCCGAGATCAACATCGACATGGTCGTGCAGAACGTGTCGGCCGCGTCCACCGGTCTGACGGACATCTCCTTCACGCTGCCCAAGACCGAGGGCCGCAAGGCCATCGACGCGCTGGAGAAGAACCGGTCCGGCATCGGCTTCGACTCGCTGCGCTACGACGACCAGATCGGCAAGATCTCGCTGGTCGGCGCCGGTATGAAGACCAACCCGGGCGTCACGGCCGCGTTCTTCGAGGCGCTCAGCGACGCCGGGGTCAACATCGAGCTGATCTCCACCTCCGAGATCCGCATCTCGGTCGTCACGCGGGCCGACGACGTGCCGGAGGCCGTGCGCGCCGTGCACAGCGCCTTCGGTCTCGACTCCGACACCGACGAGGCCGTCGTGTACGGAGGCACGGGCCGCTGATGGCGCCGACCGGGAAGCCGACGCTCGCGGTCGTGGGTGCGACCGGGGCCGTCGGCGCGGTCATGCTCCAGATCCTGTCCCAGCGGGCGGACATCTGGGGTGAGATCCGTCTGATCGCCTCCCCGCGCTCGGCCGGCCGCAAGCTGGCCGTGCGCGGCGAGGAGGTCGAGGTGGTGGCCCTCACGGAGGACGCCTTCGCCGGGGTCGACATCGCCCTGTTCGACGTCCCCGACGAGGTCGCCGCCGAGTGGGCGCCGGTCGCCGCCGCGCGCGGTGCGGTCGTGGTCGACAACTCGGCCGCGTTCCGGATGGACCCCGACGTGCCCCTGGTGGTGCCCGAGGTCAACCCGCACGCGGTGCGGACCCGCCCGCGCGGGATCGTCGCGAACCCCAACTGCACGACCCTGACGATGATCGTCGCCCTGGGCGCGCTGCACGCCGAGTTCGGGCTGCGCGAGCTGGTGGTGTCGTCGTACCAGGCGGTGAGCGGGGCCGGGCGGGCCGGCGTGGAGACGCTCAGGTCCCAGCTGTCCCTGGTGGCCGGCACCGAGCTGGGCACCAAGCCCGGGGACGTGCGGCGGGCCGTCGGGGACGACACCGGGCCGTTCCCGGAGCCGGTCGTGCTGAACGTCGTCCCGTGGGCCGGGTCGCTGCGGGAGGACGGCTGGTCGTCGGAGGAGATGAAGGTGCGGGACGAGTCCCGCAAGATCCTCGGGCTGCCGAAGCTGCCGGTCGCGGTGACCTGTGTCCGCGTGCCGGTGATCACCACGCACTCCCTGACGGTGCACGCCCGCTTCCAGGGCGAGGTCACCGTCGACGGCGCCCGCGAGATCATCGCCACGGCGCCCGGTGTGGTGCTGTGCGACGACCCCGCCGCCGGCGAGTTCCCCACGCCCGCCGACGTGGTGGGCACCGACCCCACCTGGGTGGGGCGGGTACGGCGGGCTTTGGACGACCCGACCGCGCTCGAACTCTTCGTGTGCGGCGACAACCTGCGCAAGGGCGCCGCCCTGAACACCGCTCAGATCGCGGAACTGGTGGCGTCGGAGCTCTCCTGAGAACGCCGTGGTGCCCGCCGAACGCACCCGGGGCCGTAAAGAAGTCGGCTGGGAGCGGGTCCATTTATAGGATCTCCGGAAGAGGTGTGTGCAGGAGTATGGTCCGGACCACTTGAACCGGGCCGTGCGACGACAGAGGATTTCCTCCCCGCCCCACGCAACCGCGTGCAGGGCGGGGAGCGTCTTTCCGGTCACCCTTGCGGGACCTGAGGACGGTGACGATCCAGGCGCGGGGACGCTGCGATCGGGGCGTGGGGACGCCCGTTCAACATGGGATACAGCGGGAGAGCGGGACGCATGACGGCACTTGAGGCATCGCCGGTTGTCGCACATGTGACGTCCGGCACGTACAACCCTCTCGGGGGGAAACGTGTCCAACTGGCGTGGCAGAGGTACTCGAACTCCCAGCGGCCCGCGGCACAGCACTGCGGCCGCCCCGTGCGGCGCTCCGGCCCCGCACGCCCGGCGGCATGCCGGTGATCGCGCCCATGCCCGCAGCGCGGCCCGCCCGCATACCCAGTCAGCGTGACGGCGCCGAGGACTCCCCGGCGGCCGAGGCGGCCGAGGCCGCCGGCACGACCGTCGACCACCTCACGGAGACGTACCGGGCCCACTACCGCTCGCTGCTGGGCCTCGCCGCCCTCCTCCTCGACGACACCGCCTCCTGCGAGGACGTCGTCCAGGAGGCCTTCATCCGGGTCCACTCGGCGCGCAAGCGTGTCCGTGACCCCGAGAAGACCCTCGCCTACCTCCGGCAGACGGTCGTCAACCTCTCCCGGTCGACGCTGCGCCGCCGCATACTCGGCCTCAAGCTCCTCTCCAAGCCGATGCCGGACATGGCGAGCGCCGAGGAGGGGGCCTACGACCAGCTGGAGCGGCGGGACCTCATCAAGGCGATGAAGGGGCTCCAGCGCCGCCAGCGCGAGGTCCTCGTGCTGCGCTACTTCGCGGACATGACCGAGGCCCAGGTCGCCGAGAGCCTCGGCATCTCCCTGGGGTCGGTGAAGGCCTACGGGTCGCGGGGCATCGCCGCGCTGCGGGTGGCCATGGAGACACCGGCATGAGCGGGGGCGCCCGCAGGGCGATGCCGGGACACCGCACCCGCACGAACGTCACAAGCAATCGCACGCTGGGAACGGAACTGTGAACCACGGCCCCGACGCGAAGGGCCCCGAGGGACCCGGACCGGACCTCGACGGGCTCGACCCGGACCTCGACGGGCTCGATCAGGACGAGCTGGCCCTGCGCCGGATGCTGCACTCCGCGGTCGGCGACATCGAGCCGGGCAACGGCACCCTGGAGCATCTGCGCCGGGCGGTGCCGGCCCGGCGTGCCCGCAAGCGGCAGGCCGCCGTCGGCATGGCCGCGGCCGCCCTGTTCTTCGGCACCGCGATCCCCGCGCTCGTGCACGTCTCCCACGCCGGTGGCTCCGACCCGAACACCGCCATGGCCGGGCAGAGTTCCCAGGCCCAGGGCGGCACCGGGCAGGGCAAGACCAAGGGCGGCCACACGCCCGGGAAGCACGACGCGGGCAGCGCCAGCGTCAAGCCCGAGGAGAGCGGCAAGCCCGGCAGGAAGGACGACAAGGGCGGCGGCACCGGCGGTTCCACCGGCGACGTCAACCCCTCCGCGACCCTCTCCACGGGCACCCCGCTGTGCACGGCCTCCCAGCTGGGCTCCGCCACCGGGTCGGCCGCCGCGCCGGACTCCGCGGGCATCGTCTACGGCACCTTCCGGGTCACCAACGTCTCCGCCACGGCCTGCACCGTCAGTGGCGCGGGCAGCATCTCCCCGTCGGCCCAGAACGCCGCGGACCCGGCGAAGATCAGCGCGGCCCGGCATGTGGCCGGGGACGCGGCGACCAGCCTGCCCGACCCCTCCCTGGAGGTCCCGGCACTGGTGCTGCAGCCGGGTTCGGCGTACGAGGAGAAGTTCGCCTTCGTGCCCTCGGAGACCTGCCCCACCACCGGCGGCAGCACCGGCGGCTCGGACAGCGGCGGCCCCTCGCCCGACCCGACGCCCACCGGCGAGACGAGCGCCTCCGGCGGCACGGACACCGGCAGCACGTCGTCGGGTACGACCACCCAGCTGTTCACCGAGGACGGCGGCACGGCCGACGGCAGCATCCTGCTCACGCACACGGCCCAGGGCGGCTCCCCCGCGGCGTCCACGGTCATCCCCAACGCGTGTGCCGGCACGGTGATCTACACGGGGGTGCTGGCAGGGGCGTAGGGCTCCACCGGGACGGCGGGGCGACCGGTGAACCCCCGGCCGGCGGCGGGCACCGCTCAGCCGCCGGCTACGGCCGCCCGCTCCGGCTCCTCCGGAACCAGGCCCAGCGCGGCGTCCCGCTGGAACTCGATCTCCCGCCGCAGCAGCCGGAACCACATGAACACCACGAATCCGGCGAAGACGAACCACTCCCCGGTGTAGCCGAGGTTCTGGAACGCCTTCAGGTCCAGCCCGGTCCCGGCGGGCGCGCTCGCGGGCACGGCCTTCATCCCCGAGTCGCCCCGCTCCAGGGTGACCCAGGCGTCGTACAGCCGGTACGGCACCAGGTTCACCAGGGACGCGGAGCTGATCGCCGCCGTCTGCCCGGCGGGCAGTCCGCCCTCGGCGCTGACCCCGTTGTCCCCCGGCGTCTCGGAGGCCTGCAGCGACCCGGTGACCGTGACCTCGCCCGTGGGCGGGGCGGGTGCCTTCGCCGCGTCCGCCGTGCCGGGCAGCCAGCCGCGCACCACCGGCAGCGCCTTGCCCGAGTCGGTGCGCAGCAGGGTGAGGACGTAGAAGCCGCGCTTGCCGTCCAGCTCCCGGCCGGGCACGAGGAGCTGCTCGCCGTACCGGCCGCTCGCGGTGACCCGCTGCCCCGAGGTGCTCTGGTCGACGGGCAGCAGCCGGGTCAGCGGCCGTGCGGCCGTGTGCCCGCCGGCGGTGGCCTGCTCGGTCGCCGTGCGGTGGTCGTGCACCCGCCCCTCGAACCGGCTCAGCTGCCAGGACCCCATGAAGACGCAGAACGGGATGGCGAGCAGCACGAAGACGTTGATGCCCCACCAGCGGGGTGTCAGCAGAAACCGGTACACGCCCTCCACGGTACGGCGCCCGCACCGGTGTCCCGCCCGCGGGTCAGCCCTTCGTGGCCTTCAGCGAGTAGATGAGCGGGACGCGCGGGTGGTCCGCCGGAAAGCGGTGGTAGCCGTCGCGGATCTCGAAGTTCTCGAAGCGCGGGAAGAGCGAGACGTCGTGCTCGTGCAGGAACTCGATGCGCAGCCCGGTCGCGGCGAGCGCCGAGACGACGTCGCCGAGGGTGTGCTGCCACTCGACGCTGCGGTTGTGGACGGTGACGGCGTCCGGGTCGGCGTAGGTGCCGGGCAGGTCGTACACCTGGGCGTCCCGGGAGAAGTAGTCGCGCACGATCCGGGTGCCGGTCGTGTCGTCCAGCATCTCGGTGACCGGGTGGAACTCGGCGAGGTAGAGGAAGCCGCCGGGTGCCACGAGCGCGGCCGCGGTCTCGGCCCAGCGCCTCAGGTCGGGCAGCCAACACAGCGCGCCGAGTCCCGTGTAGACGATGTCGTACGACGGCTCGGGGACCGCGGCGGCGGCGTCGTACACGTCGCCGGTGACGAAGGCGGCGCGCTCCGGGCCGTGGCCGAGACCGGCGGCGAGGGCGCGGGCCGCCTCGACGGCCGGGGCGGAGAAGTCCAGGCCGACGACCCGGGCGGCGCCCCGGTGCGCCCAGGAGAGGGTGTCGGTGCCGATGTGGCACTGCAGGTGCAGGAGGGTCTTTCCGGTGACGTCCCCGACCTCGGCGGTCTCGAAGTCCCGCAGGACGTCCGGGCGGGCCCGGAAGCCGGCGAGGTCGTAGTACTTCCCGGCGACGTGGACGGGCACCCGCTCGTCCCACATGGCCCGGTTGTCCTCGCGCCAGCCCTCGGGAAGGGGAGCGGAGGCGGTCTGTGCGCTCATGGTCGGAAAGTTATCCACAGGCTGCGCACACCCACCACCCAATTGTCGGCGCGAGCAGGCACTATGGGCGCATGACTGGGGCCATGAGTGAGAGCAGGACGCCGGACGCACCGGACATGCCGGACTGGGAGAGGCGCTTCCGCGCGCCGCGGGTCTCCCTGCCCGACTGGGCGGAGGACGCGCCCGACCGCTCCTTGTTCGTGTCGAACGCGACGGGGACGTACGAGCTGTACGCCTGGGACCGCGCCACGGGCGAGCAGCGGCAGGCGACGGACCGGCCGAACGGCACGACGGACGGCGTGCTCTCCCCGGACGGCGCCTGGATCTGGTGGTTCGACGACAAGGACGGCGACGAGTTCGGTGTCTGGCGCCGCCAGCCCTTCGCCGGCGGGCCGGACGAGCCCGGGGTCCCCGGCCTCGACGCCTCCTACCCGGCCGGTCTCGCCCTGGCCCGCGACGGCCGCACGGCGGTCGTCGGCCGTTCCACGGACGAGGAGGGGACGACCATCCACATCGCCCGGGAGGGCGAGGACACGGTCGAGATCTACCGGCACCGCGAGTCCGCGGGCGTCGGCGACCTCTCCCACGACGGCTCCCTGATCGCCATCGAGCACACCGAGCACGGCGACGCCATGCACGCGGCGCTGCGCGTCCTGCGCCCGGACGGCTCGGCGGTCGCCGAGCTCGACGACACCAAGGGCGGCACCGAGGAGCTGGGACTTGAGGTGCTGGGCTTCGCCCCCGTGGACGGCGACAGCCGGCTGCTCATCGGCCATCAGCGCCGGGGCCGCTGGGAGCCGCTGGTGTGGGACGTGGCGACCGGTCTGGAGACGGACCTCGCGCTGGACCTGCCCGGTGACGTGAGCGCCGAATGGTGCCCGGACGGCTCCGCCCTCCTCATCGCGCACAGCTTCGAGGCCCGCAGCGAGCTGTTCCGGTACGACCTCACGGCCGGGGAGCTCACCCGTGTCCCCACCCCGCCCGGCACGGTCTCCGGGGCGACGGCCCGCCCCGACGGCAGTGTGGAGTACCTGTGGTCGTCGGCCGCCGAGCCGCCGGCGGTGCGCTCGACGACCGGCCGCGTCGTGCTGGACCCGCCCGGCATGACCTGCCCGCCGTCGGTGCCGGTGGAGGACGCGTGGGTGGAGGGCCCGGGCGGCCGTATCCACGCCCTGGTGCAGAAGCCGGCCGGCGCCACCGGCCCGCTGCCCACGGTGTTCGACCTGCACGGCGGCCCCACCTGGCACGACAGCGACTCCTTCGCCGCGGGCCCGGCCGCCTGGGTCGACCAGGGCTACGCGGTGGTCCGCATCAACTACCGCGGTTCCACGGGCTACGGCCGCGCCTGGACGGACGCCCTCAAGCACCGGGTCGGCCTGATCGAGCTGGAGGACGTGGCCGCGGTGCGCGAGTGGGCGGTCTCCTCCGGACTCGCCGACCCCGAGCGCCTCGTCCTCACCGGCGCCTCCTGGGGCGGCTACCTCACCCTGCTCGGCCTCGGCACCCAGCCGGAGGCGTGGTCGGTGGGCATCGCGGTCGTCCCGGTCGCGGACTACGTCACGGCGTACCACGACGAGATGGAGTCCCTGAAGGCCATGGACCGCACCCTGCTGGGCGGCACCCCGGAGGAGGTACCCGGGCGGTTCGCGGCGTCGTCCCCGCTGACCTACGTCGACCAGGTCAAGGCCCCGGTCTACATCTCGGCCGGGGTCAACGACCCCCGCTGCCCGATCCGCCAGATCGACAACTACGTCAAGCGCCTGGAGTCGCGCGGCGCACCGCACGAGGTGTACCGCTACGACGCGGGGCACGGCTCGCTGGTGGTGGAGGAGCGGATCAAGCAGGTCAGACTGGAGATGGAGTACGCGGCGAGACACCTGCCCGCGTAGCGCGCCCTTCGGCCCGGCGGTCGCGGGCCGCCGGGCGGCCGGGGGCCGACGGTCCGGGGGCGCCCCCCCCCGGACGGTCACCGCAGTTCCGCCAGCCCGCGGCGCGTGGCGGCGACGACCACCCGGTCGCCCTTCGCCAGCACGTGGTCGGGCGCCGTGTCGGTACGGCCCGACAGGGCGAGCACCCGCCAGGACCCCGCGTGGAAGGCGTCCCGCACGGTACGCCCCTCCAACCGCGGGTGCCCGTCCACGTCGACGGCGGCGAACAGCAGCACCCGCCGCTCGACGGGGATCGCCCCCAGCACCTGCCGCCCGAGCATCGCACCGGCGAACGCGGGCGCGGCGAGATGGGTGACGCTCCGGCTCCGGGTCAGCGCCTGCGGATAGGCGGCGCGCAGGGTCCGGTAGACGGCGGTGGCGAAGTCGTCGTCGTACAGCCGCAGCACCACCCGCAGGTCGGGCCGGACGGTCCGGGCGGCGAGGACGGCCTCCAGGTTGGTGGTGTCGGCACTGGTCACCGCGAGCAGGGCGTGCGCCCGGTGGATCTTCGCGGACTCCAGCACCCCCTCCTGGGTGACGTCCCCGAGGACCACCGGCACCCGCAGCCGGCGGGCGGTGGCGAGGCCGCGCGCGTCCGGGTCGGCCTCCACGCAGACCACGGGGACGCCGAGTTCGCGCAGCCGGGTCAGCACCCGGGTGCCGATCTTCCCCAGCCCGAGCAGCACCACGTGCCCGCCCAGGCCGCGGGGAGGGCGGCGCAGCGCGGAGGCGGTGCGGAAGGTGCCCAGCGCCTCCAGGACGGCCGCCAGCAGCACCGGCAGCAGCAGCAACCCGATCAGCCCGGAGAGGAGTTGGAGGACCTGTCGGCCGAGGGACTGCCCGAGGGCCGGGTCGTCGATCGCGAACATGTCGAGCAGCGTCAGGTAGAACGCCCGCAGCGGGTGGATCCCCGTCACCAGGGAGAGGGCGACGGCGAGCGCCACCACGCACGCCACCATGCCGGCCAGTGACCAGCGCAGCCGGCGGGAGAACAGCGAGGCGAGCGGGAGTACGCCGCCCGCGCCGCGGCCGGGTGCGGCCGCCTCCTGGCCGCCCGCGGAGGACAGTTGCTCCAGCACCACGGCGGCACGCCCGATGGCCTGCCGTACCTCCTCGTCGCCGGGCAGCAGCCTGGGTGCCTGGTCGCCGTTGCCCTGGGGGCCGTTGCCCGCGGGGCCGTCCGCGGCCGGGTCCGTGCCGGGTGTGGAGAGCAGCGCGAGGGTGCACAGCCCGGCACCGGCGACCGTCCCGCCGTCGGGCGGCACCCGTTCCACGGCCCGCAGCAGCAGTCCTTCGGTCTGTACGACCTTGCTGGTGCCGACGACCGCGGTGGCGGCCAGCGCGGGCGCGGCGGTGTCCGCGTCGGACAGCACGGTCGTGGCGGCGTCCGCGCTCGCCTCCGGATCGCCGTCGCAGGCCAACGCTGCCGCCTGGTCGAGGAGTTCCTCGATGTGCTGGCCGAGCCGCCGGTTGTAGAGCCGCAGGACCAGCCGGAGCCGGGGATTGAGCCGGCGGGCGGTCAGCGCGGCCCGGATGTTGGTCTCGTCGTCGTCGTACACGAGGGCCAGGGCGGCCGCGCGTTCCACCCCGGCCTCGGCGAGGACCGCCTCGTCGGCCTCGAACGCCTCCAGGAGCCGGTCGCCGTCCGGGCGCCCGCCCGAAGGGCCGCCCGCGGCCGTGGAGTTCCCGTTGCCGACGCGGCCGACGGAGCCGACCGCCGCGCTGACCACCCGGTCGAGCAGCGTCGTGGAAGCGGCCCGGGCCCGGCCGACGACGGGGGGTCTGACCGTCCGCTCGTTCGGAGGTACCACGAGGGTGACCTGCTCGCCGTAGACTCCGCGCAACTCGGCCGCCAGCCGGTGCGCGAGCCCGTCGTCGCCGCACACCACCATGTGTGCCGGCGGGGCCCCCGGCCCCCCTTGATACGGAACGCTCGCCACAACGGAAAAGAGTGCCCCAAGGAGAAGCGTGGTTCCAGCAACGGTGTGAACACCCGTGCCGGACCCCGCGTACCGAAGGGGAGGGAGAGCACCAGCCGGAGGGAACCGCCCGTGGCCATCACCGAAGACGCCCCGCCCGGCGCCGACGCACGGCACCCGGCGCACCCTTCCGGCGACCGGCCGGACCGGGGGCGGCGGCTCGACTCGCCGCTGGTGCTGACCCTGACGCTGGTCCTCGCGGTGCTCGCGCAGTCCCCGATCCGGGGTCTGCTCGGCACCCCGTTGATGCAGAGCTGGATGACGGTGTTCGTGGCGGTCACCGTCCAGGCGCTGCCCTTCCTGGTCCTCGGCGTCCTGCTCTCGGCGGCGATCGCGGTGTTCGTCCCCCCGTCCTTCTTCGCGCGCGCCCTTCCGCGCCGGCCCGCCCTGGCGGTTCCGGTGGCCGGGGTCGCCGGGGCGGTGCTGCCGGGCTGCGAGTGCGCGTCGGTGCCGGTGGCGGGCGCCCTGGTGCGCCGGGGCGTGACCCCCGCCGCCGCCCTCGCCTTCCTGCTCTCGGCGCCCGCGATCAACCCGATCGTGCTGACCGCCACGGCCGTCGCCTTCCCCCGGAACCCGCAGATGGTGCTGGCACGGTTCCTGGCGAGCCTGCTGGTGGCGTGCGTGATGGGCTGGCTGTGGCAGCGGCTGGGCCGCACGGACTGGCTGCGTCCGCCGGCCCACGGCGCGCACGAGGGCGCGACCAGGGGCGAGACGTTCTGGAACTCGGTCCGGCACGACATCATGCACGCCGGCGGCTTCCTGGTGCTGGGCGCGACGGCCGCGGCCACGCTGAAGGCGGTGGTCCCGGCGACCTGGCTGCGGACGGCGGCCGGCGACCCCCTGGTCTCGGTGCTGGCCCTGGCCGTGCTGGCGGTGCTGCTCTCCATCTGCTCGGAGGCTGACGCGTTCGTCGCCGCCTCCCTCACCCAGTTCTCCCCGACGGCCAAGCTGGTGTTCCTGGTGGTGGGTCCGATGATCGACCTGAAGCTGTTCGCGATGCAGGCCGGCACCTTCGGCCGGGGGTTCGCGCTGCGCTTCGCCCCCGCCACGTTCGCGCTGGCCGTCGTGGGTGCCGTGGTGACCGGGGCGGTGCTGCTGTGAACCGCCAGTCCCAGGCGGCCGTGCTGTTCCTGCTCGGCGCGGCCCTGCTGCACGCCGGTACCACCGACCTGTACCTGCGCTACGTGAAGGCCGGTCTGCGCCCGATGCTGCTGGCCTCGGGGGCGGTCCTGATCGTGGCGGCGCTGGCGACGGCCCTGTACGAGCGCAGACGCGGCAGGCGGGCCGGTGCGCAGCCGTCCGCCGCGCACGCCCACCCCGAACCGCGGGTCGCGTGGCTGCTGTTGCTGCCCCTGCTCGCACTGATCATGGTCGCCCCGCCGGCCCTCGGCTCCTACAGCGCCCTGCGCTCCGGTACGGCGCTGCAGAAGCCGTACGCCTACGGCCGGCTGCCCGCCGCCGACCCGGCCCCGCTCTCCGTGGTCGACTACGCCTCCCGGGCGGCCTACGACCACGGCCGCTCCCTGCACGGCCGTCCGGTCCGGGTCACCGGCTTCCTCGCCCTGGACGGCTCGGGCGCGCCCTATCTGGTCCGCATGGCCCTCAACTGCTGCGCGGCGGACGCCCAGCCGGTGAAGATCGCGCTGACCGGCGCCCTGCCACCGGTGCTCCGCCCGGACGCCTGGCTGGAGGTCACGGGTACCTACACCCCCCGGCTGGCCCGGGACCCGGTCAACAACGGTCCCGTCCCGTATCTGTTGGTCACGTCGGCGAAACCGGTGCCGGTGCCGCCCGACCCGTACGACGAGACCTGGAACAACTGAGCCCCGGGCGGCCGCGCTCGGGGCCGCCGGGTCCGCACGGAGCGCGCGGACCCGGCCCCCGGCTAGCGTCCGGCTGCCGCGCTCTCGAAGTCGAAGCGTTCGAGGTCGCGCAGCCAGGCACGGGCGTTGCCGTCGGACGGGGCCCGCCAGTCGCCGCGCGGCGAGAGGGAACCGCCCGCCGAGACCTTCGGGCCGTTCGGCATGGCCGAGCGCTTGAACTGGGCGAACGCGAAGAAGCGGCGGCAGAAGACCTCCAGCCAGCGCCGGATCTCCGCCAGGTCGTACGCGACCCGCTTGGCCTCGGGGAAGCCGGGCGGCCAGGCGCCGCTCGCCGGGTCGTGCCAGGCGTGCCAGGCCAGGAAGGCGATCTTCGAGGGCCGGAAGCCGTAGCGGAGCACCTGGAAGAGGGTGAAGTCGTGCAGCGCGTACGGGCCGATCTTCGACTCGGTGGACTGCATCTCCTCGCCGGGCACCAGCTCGGGGCTGATCTCCGTGTCCAGGATCGCGGCGAGGACCGCGCCGGTCTCCTCGTCGAACTGGGCGCTGCTGATGACCCAGCGGATCAGGTGCTGGATGAGCGTCTTCGGCACACCGGAGTTGACGTTGTAGTGGCTCATCTGGTCGCCGACGCCGTACGTCGACCAGCCGAGCGCCAGCTCCGACAGGTCGCCGGTGCCGAGCACGATGCCACCGCGCTGGTTGGCCAGCCGGAACAGGTAGTCGGTGCGCAGGCCGGCCTGCACGTTCTCGAACGTGACGTCGTACACCGGCTCGCCGGAGGCGAACGGGTGGCCCATCTCCTGCAGCATCAGCCGCGCGGTCGGCGTGATGTCGAGTTCGGCCGCGGTGACGCCGAGCGCCCGCATCAGCCGGTGCGCGTTGTCCTTGGTGTGGTCGCTGGTGGCGAAGCCGGGCAGGGTGAAGGCGAGGATGTCGCTGCGGGGGCGGCCCGCGCGGTCCATCGCCCGGGCGGCGACGATCAGCGCGTGCGTGGAGTCGAGGCCGCCGGACACCCCGATGACCACCTTCGGGCCGCCGATCGCGGCCAGCCGCTGCTGGAGTCCGGCGACCTGGATGTTGTAGGCCTCGTAGCAGTCCAGGGCGAGCCGGTCGGGGTCGGCGGGCACGAACGGGAACCGCTCGACGCGACGGCGCAGGCCCAGGTCGGCGGTGGGCGGGGCGAGTTCGAACGACACCCGGCGGAAGTCCGCGGTCCGCGCGCCGTGGGTACGGCGGTTGTCGTCGAAGGTGCCCATCCGCATCCGCTCCTGCCGCAGCAGGTCGAGGTCCACGTCGGCCACCGCGTACTGGTCGCCCACCGCGAAGCGTTCGGACTCGTCCAGCAGCATCCCGTTCTCGTAGATCAGGGTCTGCCCGTCCCACGACAGGTCGGTGGTCGACTCGCCCAGCCCGGCCGCCGCGTACACGTACGCGGCCAGGCAGCGCGAGGACGCCGAACGGCACAGCAGCTTGCGGTCCTCGGCCCGGCCCACGGTGATCGGGCTGCCGGAGAGGTTGGCGAGGACGGTCGCCCCCGCCAGGGCGGCCTCGGCGCTCGGCGGCACCGGGACCCACATGTCCTCGCAGACCTCGGCGTGCAGCACGAGACCGGGGACGTCCGCGGCCTCGAAGAGCAGGTCCACGCCGAACGGGACGGCCTCGCCGGCGACGCGGATCGTCCCGCCGCGCTCGTCGTCGCCCCCGGCGATCTGCCGGCGCTCGTAGAACTCGCGGTAGTTGGGCGGGTAGGACTTCGGTACGACGCCGAGGACCCGGCCGCGGTGCACGACGAGCGCGCAGTTGTAGATCCGGTTGCGGTGGCGCAGCGGGGCGCCGACGACCAGCACCGGAAGCAGCTCCGCCGAGCCCTCGACCACGGCCGCGACCGCCTGCTCGACCCCGTCCAGCAGCGCGTCCTGGAGCAGCAGGTCCTCGATGGAGTAGCCGCACAGGCCCAGCTCGGGGAAGACGGCGACCGCGACGCCGTCCTGCGCGCACTCGCGCGCCTGGCGCAGGACCGCCTCGGCGTTGGCGTGCGGGTCGGCGATGACGGTGTGGCCCGTGCACGCGGCGACGCGCGCGAAGCCGTGCTGATAGATCGACCAGAAGTTCAACGGGACTTCGCTCATGACTCCACCATGACTCAGCGACTCCACCAACCGCACAGACGAATCGAATCACCTACGGGAGAAAGCCTAGATCCCTAGACTGGGTACGGTTATCGCAGGATTCTGCCGAATGGGGTGCGATGGATCACATCGACCGCGCTCTGCTGGCCCGTCTCCAGCAGGACGCCACCCAGTCCTACGCGGCCCTGGGGCAGGCCGTCGGTCTCTCCGCCGGCGCCGCCCACGAGCGGGTGCGCAAACTGCGGGAGCGCGGAGCGATCCGGCGTACGGCGGCCGAGGTGGAGCCGGCGGCGGTCGGGGCCGGGGTCCTGGCCTACGTCACGGTCGACTCGACGGCCTGGCTGGGCGACTCCGGTGAGAGCTTCGCCGCACTCCCCGAGATCCTGGAGGCGCACGTCGTCGCGGGCAGCGCGGCCGTGCTGCTCAAGGTGCGGGCGGCGAGCACCGGTCACCTCCAGGACGTCCTGCGCCGCGTCTACGCCATCGACGGCGTCGGCGCGACCCGGGTGACGGTGGTCCTGGACACCTTCTTCGAACGCCCGGTGTCCCCGACGGCCACACCGCCGGCCTAGTGCGGATACTCGGATACGACTGAGTATCCGCACTCTGCCCGCCGACGGCGGGCGCCGGGAGCCTGGAGCCATGACTCAAGGACCCCGCGGATCCCTGATCCGACTGCTGTCGTTCCTCGTACCGGCCGCCGCCGCGCTCGCGATGTGGGCGGCCTGGCTGGGCTGGGACCAACACCGCGACGTACGGCCCGACGGCACGGAGAGCGGCCCGTACGCGGCGTGGCAGGTGATCGGGCTGCTGCTGACCCTGCTGCCGGCCGTGTACTGGGCGGCTTCCCGGCACGGCGCGGCGGGCGCCGTGCTCGGCACCACGGCCGGACTGACCGGCGCCGCCTACTACGACTGGTCGGACGACGCCAGCGGCCTGTTCGTGATCGGCGTCGGACTGGTCATGCTGGGCAGCCTCGCCGTGACCGCGGTCGTGTGCGCCCTGGTCCGGGCGGCCGGGCGCGGCAGGGGCCGGAGGCCGTGAGAGCGCCGGCGGGCCGGGCACGCGAAAGAGCGTGCCGCCGCCGGGCGACACGCTCGTCCGCACTGTGCGATGTGCGATGTGCGAGGGGAGCGGGTGGGGAACGGTGGCGGCCGTTCCGCCGCCCGCTCGCGGGATCAGCGCAGGCGCAGCGCCTCGCGGATCGTGGCGAAGAGGTCGGTCTGGTTGGTGACACCGAGGACGCGGTACGCCTGCGGGCCCTGGGCGGCGATGCGGACCTGGGTTCCGGTGTGCTCCTGGGACTGACCCGGGGTATTGGTCGAGTAGTTGACCTTCAGCTGCTGACCCTCGTCGGTGACGAGCGTGGAGGACAGGCCGGGCGGGGTGGCCTCCAGCGGGACGATCTGGCTGGTGTGGGCGTGGTCGGCGGTGGTGACGACCAGGGTGTCGGGGTGCTTGGCCGCGTAGGCGCGGGCGACCTTCACCGCGCGGTCGAAGGCCGCGGTCTCGCCGATCTGGCCGCACGGGTCGGCGGCGTGGTCCTGCTTGTCGATCGAGGCGCCCTCGATCTGCAGGAAGAAGCCCTGCTTGGAGTGCTTCTGCCGCTGCTTGGCCTCCAGCAGCCGGATCGCCTTGGTGGCGGAGTCCGCGAGGCTCGGCGTCGCCGCGGGGCGGTTCGGGTTGGAGGTCACGCACCGCTGCGGGTCCGTGCCGCCGACGGCCGCCGCCTTGCCGGTCCACTCCACCGGGACGTTGCCGGAGGCGAGCAGGCCGAGCACCGGCTTGCCGTTCTTCACGCCCTTCAGGCCCGCCTTGTCGGTGACGACCTGGTAGCCGAGCTTCTTCGCCTGCTCGGTGACCGTGAGGCCCTTGTACTTGCCGTCGGTGACCTTCTGGTCGAAGCGCTGCTTGCCGCCGCCGATGAGGACGTCGACCTTGTGCTTGACGGACTGCTCGGCGATGGAGCCGGGGCCGCCCGCCGCGATCGTGTCGGTGGGGCACTTGGCCATGTCGGCCGGACCCTGGCAGGAGCGGTCGGTGGCGTGCGAGGCGAGCACGGCCGGGGTGGCGTCGGTGAGCTCGGCGGTGGTGACGCTGCCGGTGGCGTAGCCCTTCTTCTGGGCCAGCTCCAGCAGGGTCGGCACGGCCTTGTCGGTGCCGGGCGTCTTGGAGATGCGGCCGTTGACCGTCTTCACGCCGGTGGCCCAGCCGGTGCCGCTGGCGGCGGAGTCGGTGACGTAGTCCGGAGTGCCGTCGGCGTGCACCGCGTAGGTGGTGTAGGCGCCGGTGAGCGGGAACTTGTCCATGTTCAGGCGGCCGTTGGCGCCGACCGTGTAGTCGCGGGCGAGGGTGATCTCCGAGTCGCCCATGCCGTCACCGATGAGCAGGATGACGTTCTTCGCCTTGCCGTCCTTGATCGCGGCCTTCGCCTGCTGCGCGTTGTCGAACGCACCGGCGGCGGACGTGACGGCCACGGCGGCCGTGGTCGCGGCGACGAGGGCGGTGGCGACCGTGAGGTGACGGCGGGTGGGTCTGGGCATGGATACGTCTCCTTGAGGCGTCCGACGTGCGGATGCGGCGTTCAACGTCGGTCAGATCACCATGCGTTGACAAAGGAGAGGTAAACGACTGGTCGTGCTGATCTAGCCGGAACATGACACGAGGGAGGTCCGTGCGCTCCGGCGGCCCTGGCCGGGGGCGTGGCGCATCCCCCCGGCCGCTCGGCCCGACTGTGCGGCGCCGAGCCTCAGTTCGCGGACGCGGGCCCGGGCGGCAGGTGAACGGTCATGATCAGGCGACAGGGCTCGGTGCCCTCGCCGCGGTAGGTGTGGGGGGCGTCGCCGTCGAAGGTGGCGGTCTGCCCGGCCGCCAGGGGGTGTTCCGTGCCGTCGACGACCAGGGTCATCCGTCCCGCGGTGACGCTGACGGTCTCGACTACGCCCGCCTGGTGGGGGTGGCTGGGGTACTCCTCGCCCGGTGCCAGCCGCCAGCGCCAGACCTCGACGGGGGCCGGCCCCGAGGTCGTCAGCATGAGCCGGGCCTCGCTGCCCCGCTCCCCGGTCCACAGGGGCGCGACCGCGTCCTCCGTCACCACACGGACCCGGGCCTCGGTGGTGCCCTGCATCAGCGCCGACACCGAGATGCCGAGGGTGTCGGCCAGCCGGACCAGGGTGGCCAGGTTGGGATTGCCCTGCGCCTTCTCCAGCCCCACCAGGGCGCCCTTGCTGACCTGCGCACGCCGGCTCAGCTCCTCCAGGGACAGGCCCGCGCGCAGGCGGGCGGCCCGGACGTTGTGCGCGACCGTGCGCAGGGCCGCGGCCGTCTCGGCCATGAGTTCTCCGTCCTCGGTGTCGAACACTTCACTGCACCGCGCGGTCGTTTCATTGACAGCAGGCGGTCGTTTCGGTGTACGGTGTGGTCGTTCCAATGATAGTAAGGGAAAGTACCGTGCTCGCTCTGCTGCTGGCCCTGGGCAGCTCACTCGCCTACGGATGCGCCGACTTCCTCGGCGGTCTCGGCGCCCGCAGGGCCCATGTGCTCCGGACCGTGCTGGTGGCGGCACCGGCCAGCCTCGCCGTCGAACTCCTGCTGTGGCCGGTGCTCGGCGCCTCCTTCGACGTCGCGTCCCTCGGCTGGGGCGCCGCCTCCGGACTCGCCTCGGCCGCCGCGTTCGCCATGCTCTACCGCACTCTGGCCATCGGCCCGATGAACGTGCTGTCGCCCGTCACCGCCCTGGTGTCCGCCGCGCTGCCCGTGGCCGTCGGCCTGCTGCAGGGCGAGCACCTGACGGCCGCCGGGCTGGTGGGCCTGCCGCTCGCCCTAGTGGCGGTGGTGCTGGTCAGCGCCGGACACGGCGCGGGCTCGGCCCGCCCGTCCCGTACGGCGCTGCTGCTGGCCCTCGGCGCGGGCGCCGCCATCGCCCTCCAGCTGGTCTTCCTGCACCAGGCGCCGTCCGGCAGCGGGGTGGCCCCCCTGATCGTCGGCCGGGCGGTCTCCTCGGCCGTCACCCTGGCCGCGGCGGGGCTCATGCACCGCAGACTGGGCCCCGAGCGGCCCGCCTACGCGATGTCGGCGGCGGCCGGTGCCCTGGACTCCGTCGCCAACCTGCTGTTCCTGCTCGCCGCCCGCAGCGGGGACCTCACCGTCGTCGCCGTGATCACCGCCCTGTACCCGGCGGGCACGGTCCTCCTCGCCCGCGGCGTGCTCGCCGAGCGCATCCACCGCGGCCAGCTCGCCGGACTCGGCACCGCCGCCGTCGCCGTCGGCCTGCTCGCCCTGACCTGACCACCATGAAGGAGCACGGCATGCTGATCCACCCCTGGGATGCCGCCCTCGACGACGCCGAGTGGCAGAGCTGGATCGCCGAGGGCCACGACTTCGGACTGCTCGTCGTCAACGGCCTGCCCGGACAGCCGCCCGCCGCCGTCCCCACCCACTTCGCGCGCGACGGACGCGACCTCCTGGTCCACCTCGCCCGGCCCAACCCCGTCTGGGACGCGATCGAGCACGACCCGAACGTCGTCCTCAGCGTGACCGGCGACTACGCCTTCGTCCCCGGCACCTGGCGCGCCCCGGCCGGCACGCCGCCCCACGAGGGCGTCCCCACCAGCTACTACACGGCCGTCCAGTTCGTCTGCCGCGCCGCCGTCGTCGACGCCCCCGAGGCCAAGGCCGAGTTGCTGCGCCGCCAGCTCGCCCACTTCCAGCCGGACGGCGACCACGCCCCCGTCGCCGTGGACCGGCCCCCGTACGGCCGGATGCTGTCCGGCATCCGCGGCCTGCGCCTGGAAGTCACCGAGGTGCGGGCCAAGTTCAAGTACGACGACCACAAGCCGGTGGAACACCGCACGGCGGTCGCCGACCGTCTCACCGCCCGGGCCGAGGGCCTGGACACGGCCACGGCCGGCCACCAGCGCGACCGCCTGGCCCGCGTGGGCCCGTGGCGGCCCTGACCCTCGGACTCGCGCCGGGCCCGCCCCTTCACGGCCGCCCGGTCACCCCTCCCGACGCAGGAAACGGAATCCCGCCCATGCCCGCCTTCCGCATCGCCCCCGCCGTCGCGGCGGCCTTCCCCGACACGCTCATCGCCCTCGTCACGGCCACCGGCCTGCGCGGCCACGAGCCCTGGCCGCACACCGCCACCGCCCTGGACGAACTGGAGCAGCGGCTCGCCGACGGCTCCTGGCAGCCGGCCGACGAGACCGACCCGCGCATCGAGGCCTGGCACACCGCCTACCGCTCCTTCGGGACCAACCCCCGACGCGTCCGCCCCAGCGTGGACGCGCTCGGCCGCCGCCTCACCAAGAAGGGCGCGATGCCGCGCATCAACCCGGCCGTCGACTCCTACAACACCGTCTCCGTACGCCACGGCCTGCCCGCCGGCGCCTTCGATCTCGACCGGGTCACCGGTGACGTCGAGATCCGGTACGCGGACGGGACCGAGTCCTTCACCCCGCTCGGCGAGCCCGGCACCGTGGAGACGCCCAGGCCGGGCGAGGTCGTCTACGCCGACACCACCGGCGTCCTCACCCGCCACTGGAATCACCGCGACGCCCACCGCACCCGCGTCACGGAGGACTCCGCGCACGTCACCTTCGTCCTCGAGACCCTCCACGCCGGCCGGGACGGCGACCTCGTCTCGCTCGCGGCGGACGAACTCCAGAGCCTCCTGGCCCCGCACGCCGCCCGGACCACCGTGCGCCACCTGGACGGGGTCCGGCCGGAGGCCACCGTCTGAGCCGCAGCGACCGGGACGAACGGGCCCACGGCTCACACCGGTTCGGATGCCGTGGGCCCGTGTCGCCTCGAGCGGCGCGGGACGAACGCGCGCGCGGGCGGTCAGTTGCGGCAGCCGACGACCACGGTCGGGGCGCAGTTGGTGGGCGTGTTGCCGTTCACCCGGCTCCTGGTCAGAGTGACGCTCGTGCTCCCGCCCTCGTTGTCGATGCCGCCGGGAGCGTTGGTGGCGCGGTTGTCGTTGACGTTGGTGTCGGTCAGCGTCGCGGTGCCCGGGCCGATGTTGGCGAATCCGCCGCCCACGCCGGCGCTGTTGGCGTTGATGTTGCTGTCGTCCACGCTGACGTTGCCGTCGCTGGCGATGCCACCGCCCTTGCCGTCGGCACTGTTGTTCACCACGCGGCTGCGCCACAGCGTGAGCGTGCCGTCGGTGACCACTCCACCGCCGTTGTTGAAGGCGTGGTTGTCGCTGACCATGGTCTGCGTGAGGTGAATCGTGGTGCCGGTGAGGCCGCCGAGGCCGCCGGAGTAGTTGCCCTGGTTGTCCCGGACGGTGCTGCGGTCCAGGGTGAGGGTGCCGCTCTCGACGCCGATCCCGCCGCCGAAGTCGGGGCCCGACGTGGTCGCGTCGCCATTGGTGATCGTGATCCGGTCCATGGTCAGGTCCGCGTGGACCTTCACGATGCCGAACGGCCCCGAGCCGTTGTCGCGCGTGAGCCGCGCGTTGTTGCCGTGGATGGTCAGCGGCCGGTTGACCTGGAGCGACGAGATCAGGACGTACCGGCACCCCGGTGTCAGCTCCAGGACGGGACCGGCGCCGGGATCGGCGACGGCGGCGACCAGTGCCGTGGCACTGCACGGCACCGTGGTCTGCGCGGAGGCGGGCGACGCGGTGGCCAGCGCGGTGCCGGCGACGACGACGGATATGGCGGGGGAGAGGTACATCAGGACGCGACGCTGCATCGTGTGCTCCTTCGGACGGTGCGGGAAGGTCCCCGCACAGCGACTCCGATTCCCGATGGCGCAACGTCTTTCGCCGTTTCACGCCCCGCGTCATCCGAATGCGCCGACATGGTTCACCGCAATGGGCCACGGCTCTCGCCCTGCGGGGTCGGCTGCCGGGCACACGCGTGCGGCGGGGCGGGGCACTCGCCCGGGAGAGTGCCACGCCCCGCCGTTCACCGGGAACGCGTCTCAGCGTTCACCGGTGGGGGGACAGGGGACGGTCAGTGGTGACCCCGGTGGTGGCGGCCCCAGGAGGCGTCGTCGACGAAGCGGCCGCGGTCGTTGCGCAGGGTCGCCGTGTCGGAGCGGTCCCAGACGGACTTGCGGCGGTCCTGGAACACGTCGGTGCGGTTGTCGCGGCCGAAGCCGGTGTGGACGCGGACGGTGGAGCGGCCGGCCAGCCGGTAGTGGTCGAAGGTGTACGTGTGCCCGTCCTCGTCGGCCAGGGTCCAGCCGTCGAGGTTGACCGCGCGGCGCGAGTTGTTGCTGATGTCCACCCACTCCCTGTTCAGGTTGCGGTCGCGTCCCGGCGAGTCGTACTGCACGCCGCTGATGTAGACCTCGTTGTGGTGCGGGCGGCCCGGGTGGTGGTCGGCGGCCGAGGCCGGCAGGGCCACGGCACCGACGGCGGCGGCTGCCACGGCCGCCACGGCGGTCATACGACGCACGGATGCGGAAACGGTCACGAGGATCCCCCTACAGGAGTCCAAGGCACCCCCCTTGCGAACCCGCGGACGTAGGAACGCCGCAGGTCGGCGGTGGTGCGTGGTGCGATCGGCGGCCGGCTGGCCGCGCACTCACACTCTGCAAGGCGGGCGCCCGGATTGTGGAGGAGATGCGCACGCCATTACGGCTTCAACATATTTCTGTGACTGTCCGCTGCAACGTCCATGTATGAGTGCAACAGGAGAAAATGAACCTTTGTCAGGAAAATTTCCGCGCCGTCACTGGCTCGCACGGTGTGCGGCACCTACCGGCGGCCCCGCCCCCCCGGCAGGCGTCACCTGAAAGTGGGTAACAGCGGCCCACCCGCCGGAACGGACTAGTCCGTTCCGGCGGGTGACCAGCGCGGACACGGCGAAGGGCCCGGTGCCGACGTGCGCACCGGGCCCTTCGGGCGGTGTGGCCGTTACCGGCCGCCGAGGTGTCCGCCGTACGCGAGCGCGCTCTTCGGGGAGGGCAGGCGCAGCTTGGCGGGCGTGAAGGCGGAGGCGCCGGCGGCGCCCGCCCGGGGCAGCAGCCACACGCCGCCGGAACCGGCGTTCTCGCCCGGGGAGCCGACCGCCAGGTCCGGCCTGCCGTCGTGGTCGTAGTCGCCGGTGGCGAGGGCCGTACCGAAGGCGTCGCCGGCCTCCGCGATCCCCGGCACGTGCGGGGTGTCCTGCTGGAACCCGATGGAGCGGCCTTCGCCCGAGGCGTCGAGGAGGCCGGCCGGACCGCCGAACAGGAGCGTCGCGGCGCCCGCGCCAGCCCGGGTGCGGATCGCCTCGCCTGGCGCGCCGGCGATGAGGTCGTCACGGCCGTCGCGGTCGACGTCGGCGACGGCGAGGGCGGCGCCGAAGTGGTCACCGGACTCGGCGATGCCCGCCACGCCGGTCGTGTCCTGGTTGAGGGTCTGCTGACGGTGTCCGAAGCCGCCGGGCGCGGCGTCGCCGTAGTGGACGTGGATGCCGCCGCCCTTGGCCAGTTCCTCCGGGCCGCACGGGTCGTCGATGTTCTCGTCGGCGATCTCCCGGCACTCGCCGAGGGCCAGGTCGTCATGGCCGTCGCCGTCGAAGTCGCCCGCGGCGAGGGCGGAGACGCCGGCGTTGTCGGTGTTCCAGGTGTTCGCCATGGCCTGCTCGGCCGCGTCCCAGGCCCACAGGCGTACGTGCGACTGGGTGAACGGGGTCCTCGTCCAGTACCCGACCGCGAGGTCCGCGGCGCCGTCCCCGGTGAAGTCGCCGGTGGCGAGGACGGGGGCGTGACCGCCCATGGGGGCGGCGACGACGGTGGCGACCATACTGTCCTCGCCCTGCGCGACCCGGGCGACGACCTTGTCCTTGCCGCCGATCACGATCTCCTTGTTGCCGTCGCCGGTGAGATCGGCCGCGGTGACCGACAGCCCGTACGCCGCCGACGCCGACCGTCCGTCGAGGACGACGGACCCCGAGCCCGGGGCGCTCCGGCCACCGCCCACCGCGAGGACCATGCCCACGTCCTTGCCGAGGCCGGTGATGTCCTCGCCCGGGACGCCGACCAGGAGCTCCGCGCTGCCGTTGCCGTTCAGGTCCACCAGGGCGACGGACGCGCCGAAGCGGTCGCCCGCCTCCGGGCTGCCGGGCACCTCGGGGGTGGACTGGCTGACACGGATGCTGCCGTAGGCGCCGATCCCCTTCGGCCCGCCCCAGACGATGTTGACGTAGCCGGCCTTCGCCTTGCCGCCGACGGCACCGTCGGGCACCCCGACGGCGAGGTCCGCGTACCCGTCACCGTTGAAGTCCCCGGCGGTCGGCGCGGGACCGGCGGCCGAGGCCGGAAGGGCCGGCCCCCCGATGACCACAGCGACGACGCCGGCGGCTGTGGCGTACATCCGTATCCGTCTGCGCACGGGGGCTCCAAGGTGCTCGAGATGTCCAAACCGACGAGTTCACCTGTGGGACATCCGGGGGCCATGGAGGGTTGTGCGGCACTCTGGTCCGCGCCGGCATCGAAGCGCCCCCCTCCGCGTCGGCGCATTACCTGCGCATGTCTTCTCCATGACCTCTCCTTGATCCGTCTCCCCTAGGGTCGGAAGCCGCAGTTGCGAACGGGGGAGACGACAGCGATGGGTGACGGCAAGGTCCCCGGCAAGGTGCTGGACATCAAGACCGCGGACATCAAGGCGGCGGCACCGGCCTTCCATCAGGGAGCCATCGATCTGAGCAAGGCGCTGACCACGCTCATCCAGACTCTGGACGGCCTGGGTGAGCCCTGGGGCCATGACGAGCAGGGCGACAAGTTCGGCAACGCCTACAAACCGCAGCAGAAGAAGATCGAGAGTGCGGCGGGCATCCTGGTGCTCGGGCTGACGAGCATTCACGAGGCCATGGTCGACATGGCGGACGGAACCGTGGACAACGACCAGCTCATCGCCGGCATGTTCACCGAAGTGAAGATCGACAAGCAGAGCGACGGTACCGGTGAGCATTGAGGACACAGCCCGCCACATTCTCTTGAAGCTGGGCATGTGGTGGCCCGAGGCCGACTCCGGCAAACTGCGCGCGGCGGCGAAGGCCTGGAACGCCTTCGCCGATTCGGTGGACGACGTCCGTTCCCCCGTGCACCGCAGCGCCTCCTCGATCATCCACCACAACACCGGTGAGGCGATCGAGGCGTTCGACAAGTTCTGGGGCCGCTACGCCAAGGACCAGGACGGCGGCTGGCTGAGCGACCTCGCCAAGTCCTCACGGGAGATGGCCAACGCGCTCGACAAGTTCGCCGACGCCATCGACGACGCCATCAACAGACTCTGGACGCAGATCGGCATCGACGCCGCGGTGATCGCCGGTGGGGTGACCCTGGCCTTCTTCACCGCGGGCCTCGCCTCCGGGGCCGCCGTGGCAGCGGCGGACGCGGTGATCGAGTTCGGCGCCACCATGGGCGTCGCCGTCACCACGACGGTGGCCGAGATCGCCGCGGGCACCCTCGTCGCCGCCGCGTTCGGCGGGGTCGAATCGGTCGCTGTCGACCTCGCCGTGGCCCAGCCGCTGAAGATGGCGACCGGCCTGCAGCACGGCTTCAGTCTGGACGAGGTGAACCAGGCCGCCAAGGACGGCATGATCTTCGGCGGCGCGCTCGGAGCGGGCGGCGGCCTGCTGAAGGCGAGCATGGAGGGTGGGCTCAGCAACACCACCCCGCTGCTGCTGCGTCCGCCGACGCTCCGCCCCGACCTGGTGGAGCTGGGCCCGGCGGCGCGCAACGCCGAGCGCACCCCTTGCGTGGGCGAGCCGATCGACGTGGCTACCGGCGCGATGCTGATGACCCAGACGGACCTGTCCCTGCCGGGCAGCCTGCCCCTGGAATTCACCCGCACCCACCTCTCCTCGTACCGCGGAGGCGTGAGCTTCGGCCCGACCTGGACGTCCCCCCTGGACGAGTGCCTCCAGATCGACGGCGAAGGCGTCGTCTTCGCCGCGGCGGACGGTATGCGCCTGGTGTACCCGGTGCCGGAGCCGGGCGTACCCGTGATGCCGGTGAAGGGCGCCCGGTGGCCGTTGGAATGGGACGGCAAGCCGGACAGCGCGATGACGGTCACGGACCCGGCGACGGGCGTGGTCCGCACCTTCGCCGCCCCGGTCCCGTCCCCCACCTTCGGCGTGTTCCACCTGGCCCTCGACTCCTGGACCGACCGCAACGGCAACCGCGTCGACGTCGAACGCGACGACGACGGCGTCCCGTTCGGCATCCGCCACTCCGGCGGGTACTACGTCGCCGTCGACACCCGGGGCCCGCGCGTCACGGCCCTGCGCCTCCTGGACGAGCCGCCCTCCCGCTACCGCCCGGACACCGGGCCCGACGAGGGCACCGTCGTCATGCGCTACGGCTACGACGCTTCCGGCAACCTCACGGAGGTCATCAACTCCAGCGGTGAGCCGCTGCGCTTCGCCTACGACACGGAGGGCCGCGTCACCCGCTGGACGGACCGCAACGGCACCTGGTTCTCCTACGTCTACGACGACAGCGGCCGAGTCGTCCGCACCGAAGGCGTCGACGGTGTCCTTTCCGGGACGCTCACGTACGACGAGGCGGCACGTACGACGACGTACACCGACTCCCAGGGCCGCACCTCGGTCCACCGGTACAACGCCGAGGGCCTGGTGGTGGAGGAGGCGGACCCGCTCGGTCACGTCACCCGCACCGAGTGGGACGAGTACGGCTTCCAGCCCGTGGCGATCACCGGTCCGACGGGCCACACCACCCGGTACGCCTACGACGACACCGGCAACGTCACCGAGCTCACCCTGCCGGACGGGTCGGAGGCACGGGCGGTGTACAACGCTCTCGGTCTGCCGACCGAGGTCGTCGAACCGGGCGGAGCTCTCTGGCGGCACACGTACGACGAGCGAGGCAACCTGCTGACGACCGTCGACCCGCTCGGCGCCGAGAACCGCTACGCGTACGACGACGCCGGCAGGCCCACGACGATCACCGACGCCCTCGGCCACACCCGCACGGCGACGTACGACGCGACGGGTCTGCCCCTCTCCCTGACGGACGAACTGGGGCACACGACCACGGTCCGCCGCGACGCCTTCGGCCGGGTCGTCGAGGTGACCGACCCCCTCGGCCACACCACCCGGCTGGGCTGGACGACGGAGGGCAAGCCCGCCTGGCGCGAACACCCCGACAGCAGCAGGGAGTCCTGGACCTGGGATCCCGAGGGCGGCCTGCTCACCCACACGGATCCCGCCGGCAACACCACCCACCACACGACGGGCCACTTCGGGGTGCCGGTCACCCGCACGGACCCGGACGGAGCGCGGTACGAGTTCGTCCACGACACCGAGTTGCGTCTGACGGCTGTCACGAACCCGCAGGGCCTGACCTGGTCGTACACCTACGACGAAGCAGGTCGGCCGACCAGCGAGACGGACTTCAACGGCCGCACGCTCACCTACACGCACGACGCCGAGGGGCGACTGGCCGGCCGCACCAACGGTGCCGGGGAAGCGCTGCGCTTCACCAGGGACCAGCTCGGGCGGGTCGTGGAGCAGCGCTCGGAGACGGGCGCCGTGACGATGTTCGCCTACGGCGCCGACGGCGAACTGTGCCGTGCGGCGAACGCGGACGCCGAAGTCGTCTACGAGCGGGACGCGCTCGGCAGGGTCCTGTCGGAGACCGTCAACGGCGGCAGGACCACCTATGCCCACGATGCCGCCGGCCGCCGCATCCGACGGGTGACCCCGTCCGGGTTGGCCTCGGAGTGGACCTACGATCCGGCAGGGCGCCCGCTGGCCCTGCGGTCGCCCGCGGGTGCGCTGGACTTCGCCCACGACGCGGCCGGTCGCGAGACCCGGCGAGGCCTCGGTGCGGAGGTGTCGCTGGCACAGCGCTGGAGCGCGACGGGGCTGCTGACCGGGCAGAGCCTGACAGCCACCCAGGACAGGCTCCTGCAGCACCGGACGTACGCCCACCGGGCCGACGGTCAGGTGACCGAGATCCGGGAGCTGACGTCCGGCACCCGCCGCTTCGACCTGGACGGCACGGGCCGGGTCACCGGCGTCCGCGCCCATGGCTGGAGCGAGACCTACGCGTACGATCCGGCGGGCAACCTCGTGCACGCCACCTCGCCGAACCATGAGGCGGGCGGTGCACGCCGGTTCGACGGCACGCTCGTCCGCACGGCGGGCCGCACCTCGTACGAGTACGACGCGGAAGGCCGCCTGACCCGCAGGACCCGCAGGCTCCTGAACGGCCAGACACGCGTGTGGACTTACGCGTGGAACGCCGAGGACCGTCTCACGGATGTGATCGCCCCGGACGGCGACCACTGGCGATACACGTACGATCCGCTCGGCCGACGGCTCTCCAAGCAACGCGTGGCCGACGACGGCACGGTGACCGGCCGTACGGACTACGCCTGGGACGACCTGAGCCTGGCCGAGCGGACCACGTCCGACGGCTGGGTCACCACCTGGGACTACGCGCCGGACGGTGCCCGCCCGGTCGCCCAGACGAACCACAGACCGTCCACGGCCGCCGCCCGTACGTCGTTCCTGGCGCAGCTGGCGGAGGAGTCGGACCCGGAGCACGAGGCCCGGTTCCACGCAATCGTCACCGACGCGGTGGGCACGCCCACGGAACTGGTCACCACGACGGGAGAACTGGTCTGGCAGCGCCGTACCAGCCTGTGGGGCACCGGCTTCCCCGCGCCGGAGGGAACCTCGTCGCCGGTGGACTGTCCGCTGCGTTTTCCGGGCCAGTACGCCGACCCGGAGTCGGGCCTGCACTACAACCTGCACCGGTACTACGACCCGGAGACTTCGCGGTACATCAGCGCCGATCCACTGGGTCTCGTCCCCGCTCCCGACCACCACGCCTACGTTCCGAACCCGCTGACCTGGAGCGACCCGCTCGGTCTCGCCGGAAAGGGGCCCTCGGGACCGAAGAACCCCCTGGACTTCGGCCAGGGTTACACGGGCCGGCGCGACATCTTCCCCGTGGGCAACAAGGGAAGGGACGTGGAGATCCACGTCTACGACAAGGCCGGACGCGAGGTCGGGCTGTACAACAGCCAGGGCTGGTTCAATAAGCACGGCATCAAAGCCTCGGACGTCTCGGTGCCGCCGGGCGTGGAGAACGCGATCAAGGGCCGGATGATCCACGAGCTGCGCAAGGTGGGCCGCATCAAGCCCAAGGGGACCGAGGACATCACAGGGGAAAAATGGAGGCGTCCGCCTCTCGCCGCGGAAGGTTGCAAATGAAGTACGTCACGGCGGTCTGGGACGACGGCGGGTTCGACGTGGACCCGAGTGCCTATCTGGCCGAGCTGCCGCGTCTGCGCGCCGACCTGCCTCCGGGCGCCGCGTCCTTCGCCACCGACCCCGGCCACTACGACTTCGCGGGCGCCACCCGCTGCGTGAAGGACCTGGAACTGGCCGGAGTCCATCTCGCCACCGACAAGAGCGGCGGGCTGCTCCTGGACTTCGCGCCCAACCGGTTCAAGCACGATGCCGGTCTGCGCATCAGCTACTCGGGCGTGACGCACTTTTCCATCGACTACGAACACTCGATCGACTGGATGAGCGTCGACACCGTGCTCCTCGACGAGATCCTTCCCACGGACAACGGCGGCTGCCGGCACGAGATCGCGCTCACCGACGCGACGGTCATCGTCCAGTGCGAGGACCTGCAAGCGGTGTGGGGGGACGCGAGCTGAGAACGACCCCGTGCCGCCCCGGCCACGGCAGGCGGAGGTCCACCCGCTCTCCCGCTTCGGCCTCCTGGGCATGACAGAGGGCCTGGTGTGCACCATGCACACCAGGCCCTGGATTTCTCCTCGGTCGCCTTGCTTCGGCTTGCTTGTCGTCGCCCCCGTCGGATGTCAGGGGCGGTCGCCCTCGTGGTCGACGACCCCCGTGGCCGGGAGCGCGTTCTGGAACATGAGGTCGCCCGCCTTCCAGGGCCGGTCAGGGGTGTCGCCGACGCCCGGGAACGATTCCTTGTAGTCCTTGACGATGATCCATCGGTCGCCGAGGTACTGGTACGTGTGCGGGTCGATCAGGATCTCGCGGCGGACCTTCCGGCCCTTCTCGTCGTGCCCGACGGCGAGGGCGTCCCGGCCCGCGAGGTCCCGTACGAGATGGTCGGTGACCTCGGCGCCGGGGACCGCGGCCAGCGCGCGGTACAGCTTGGCGAGCGCCTGCGGCGGGATGGGCCGGGACTCCAACAGCACGCTCAGCGCACGCATGTCGTGCTCCCCCTCGGACCCCCGCCCCGGCCAGGAAGAGCCGGACCAACCTCGTCGTCATCGGCGCCGCAGCAGCCGTCATCGCCGCGGTCGTCGGAACGGGCGTCGCGGTCGTGCAGTCCAGCAACGACGACAGCAAGCCGGCCCCAACCCCTAAGGCGAGCGCCTCGACTGCCGAGCCCGTATCCGAGACCACCGAGGACTCGGCGGCGACGTACGCCGACCTGGATGCCGACAGCTTCTCGATTGACCTGAAGACGTCGACAGTTCGAGCGTTGATCCGGACGCGACGTACGAGATCACTTACGAGATCAAGGGCGACGAGTCGGGGCCGGTCATCGACACGGCTGAGCTGTCGGATCAGACGAGTCTGAACTACACACCGTCGTGATCCAGACTGTCTCATCTGGGACGAAGGTCACCATCAAGATCACCGACGTCACGAAGATGGGATAGCACGCCAGACTCACCGCGGCCCCGCTCCGGATCCGTGCGGGCGGGGCCGTCGTCATGCGGGGGGTCTCTATGTCCTTGGTCAAGGACGTGGCGTCGGGTCTGAGGCTGTTCGGGATGGTCATGCGGCGAGGGTGACGCAGGGGGTCCGGGATTCGTAGAAGGTGCCGTCGCGGAGCATGGCGAACAGGACGCTGATGCGTTGGCGGGCGAGGCGGAGGAGGGCTTGGGTGTGGGTTTTGCCTCGGGCTCTTTGCCGGTCGTAGTAGGTGCGTGAGGCGGGGTCGGCGTTCATGCAGGCGAAGGCGGAGAGGAACATCGCGCGTTTGAGTTGCCGGTTTCCGCCCCGTGGTGCGTGTTCGCCGTGGATGGAGGTCCCGGACGACCTGGTCGTGGGGGCGAGGCCGGCGTAGGCGGCGAGGTGGGCGGCGCTGGGGAAGCCGGTGCCGTCGCCGACGGTGACCAGCAGGACGGCTGCGGTCCTGACTCCGACTCCCGGCATCGAGGTCAGGACCGGGTGAAGAGGGTCGCTCCAGCAGGGTGCTGATCTGGGCTTCCAGGGCCCGGCGCTGTTCGTGGACCGCGGCGAGCGAGCGGGCCAGCGACGGGATGACCACGTCGAGAGTGCCCGTGCCCGGGACCACGACAGTCTGCTCGTCGAGGGCGTCGAAGACGTCGTCGATCAGCCGGGCGGCCATGCGGGGGGCCTTGGGGCGGATCACCTCGACCAGTCTGCGGCGGCCAGCTTTCCGCAGAGCGGCCGGGGAGCCGTATCGCTCGAGGAGCCAGGTGACCGCCGAGTGGTCCAGTCGCGGTCCGAGTACGCGTTCCAGCGAGGGGTGGAACTGGGTGAGCAGGCCGCGGATCCGGTTGCTGGTGCGGGTCGCCTCGGCCGCGAGGTCTTGGTCGAAGCCGGTCAGCACCGTGAGCTCGGCGGTGATCTCGTCGGTCAGCTCCAGCGACCGCAGAGTGTGAGGCATCGTCCGGGCCGCATCTCTCGGAGGTGGTGAGGTCACGCACCGTGCCGCCGAAACGGGCCAGTGCTATTCCGTGCCGGGCTCCGGAGCCCCACAGCGGCGGAGGCAGAGGGTACCCCCCGCTGCCGTGGCACGGGCCGGCCGTTCGGTCGTGATGGCCAGGACACCCGCCAGGCATAGAGCACCACGACAGCCGCCACGGCGGAAATCCGGGCTTCCGGAGCTTTCGGGAGAGCCTCCAGCGTCCGTTCTTCCCGTGCCGCGCTGGCCCCGGATGAATATCTTGTCCAGCACGCTGTCACGTGCAAGACTGTGAAGTACATCTTCCTCACGATTAAAACAATGTCTGGTGAGACTGAGCAGCGACTTAATAGATGCGCGGCGCGTTATTGCAGGTTACGGCTAGTTTATTTGAAAGCCGCACTTTTCACCATGCATGTAGACCGCAAGGTATTCAGCTGTGACACTGGCAACGCTGGGGTTTGGCCGCGCATGCCGTCCCGACGGACGTACGTCCGTGGGAAGGGGAACCATCGTGCATGCCAAGCGCGCGTTCTTGCTGCTGGGCCCCGGTCTCATAGCCCCGCTGGTGCTCTCGCCCGGCTTGGCCGGAGCGGCCTCCGCCGCCCCGGCACCGGCAGCAACCCAAAGCATCTCTGTCCCCACCAAGCCACCACCTCCCAACCCCTATGACGATGACCGGCTGCTCAGCGCCTGGTACGACGGTTTTTCCGAGGGGCGTGCGGCATTCCATGCCGGCAAGCCCCCCAGTGCCGCTCCGGTGCCCTCTGCCCAAGGCCACTCCACGGCGGCTCTCCGGTATTACCAGGGGTGGCGAGAGGGGTGGAACAGTGCGGCGACAAATGAATCAACTGGACCCGACGCGGTAAGGACCACAATCCAGGAAATTGGACGGCAGGGGCAGCGGCAAGCGGACGAACGGGAATCCGAAGGAGTCCGGATCGGGCCGCTGCATAAGGAGCAGCCCGAGTTGCCGGCTGAGGGCCATGAGTCTCACTCGCAGCAGCAGAGTAACTCTGGAGGGCATGAGTCTGACTCGCAGCAGCAGAGTAACTCTGGAGGGCATGAGTCTGACTCGCAGCACCAGAACAACTCTGGAGGCGACGCAAACTGACGGCCACCCGTGGTGCTCAGTTGCAGTGTGCAGCCGCTGCGGCGACCGGTCTGGAGCGGTGCGTGGCGCGTACTTCCAGGCGCCCAGACGCATCGACCCCATGACAGACCGGACCACCGCAGCTCCAGAGGGTCTCCCAGCAGAGCAAATCAGGCCCGGTGCTGATCTCTCAGCACCGGGCCTGACCTGGTGTTTCTCTGTCGGGGTGGCGGGATTTGAACCCACGACCTCTTCGTCCCGAACGCGTTTTAGTCCGCTGCAGACTCGGCTTGGCGGCGCCTGATCAGCTCGCCCGCCACTCGTGCAGTCCGCAACTGTCCGGCAGCGTCCTGCCTTGGCTGCTTCGCCTGGCCCCCGTTTGGCTCCCTAAAGCTTCACGCCTTTTCCGAGCGGGCTTGCCGGCGAGCCCCAACCGCAGCCGTCGGGGTTCGTGCGAGTAGGACGAACCCGGCCGGTGGAAGCGGGGAGCCGAGGCAGACCCACAGGCCAGCCCTGGCTATCTCGATGCGGGTTGGACAGCGAGCCGCAGCCGCGCTTGTTGATGCCGGTGAAGACGTAACCGGCCGGAATCGGTGAGCCCAGGCAGGCCCACACACCGTTGGCAGCCTTGTTGATGCGGTTTGACTAACGAGCCGCAGCCGCCCTTGTTGACGGCGGTGTACACATAGCCGTCCGGAACCGGGGACCCAGGCGATCACAACACAGCCGCGGTGAACGATTCAGGACGGGCGCGTTCGAGGTCGGCGAGCTGGCTCGCTCTTTGCCTTCTTTGCCGGCTCCCATCCGCCATTCCTTAGGGCGCTCGCCCCGAGGAGTCACCGACGGGCGCAGGCGATTCGGTCTTGCATCTCGGGCTGTCGCGCGCAAGGGTGGATGGCAGGATATGTAACCGGGCGGCTGGTGAGGGCGAGTAGCGGCTCGGCAGTGCGGGATCTGGTGTTGTGGCTGTCAAATAAGAAGTCGCTCGCTCTCTATTCGCCACACAAGCCACATGGGGACACCCTAAGCGAGATCCCAACACTTGTGTTTTGCTCAACGCACTGCCTTCGATGATGCACGAATGGGAGGTTGTCGTGAGCGTCAAGCGACCAATCATCCTGCTCGGCCCGGGGCTCTTGGCTTCTCTGGCACTCACGTCGGGCCTGGCCATGCAGGCCGCGGCCGTCCCAGCCCCGGCGCAGGTAGCGGTGGCGGCCCCGTCGCCGGACGACAACCGTGGTTACGGCTATACCGACGGCTATACCGAGGGCGCGCGATGCAGCGATGCATTCCACAAAACCCCGCCCGGCCTGAAGGGGGATGCACTGGCCAGATACAATAGAAATTGGAGCGCCGGATATGGCCAAGGCAAAGCGGACGCCAAATGTGGCGAAAGGGGCCGTTACATAGAGCAGCGGCAGGATCCTGGGCATCAAACTGATGAGAATAGGACTCCTCAGGGCCAAGGCACTGGCCACCGCGAAGGTACCACCGAACGGCAGGATCCTGGTCAGCAGGTGAATCCACAGCACCAGGGCACGGGTCAGCGGGAAGGCCACACTCAGGGTGAGGGCACTGGACAGCAAGAAGGTCACACTCAGAGCCAAGGGACTGGACGGCAGGAAGCTGAGCAGGGTTCTGGTCGGGGAGGGGATTCCGGAGGCCATGAGGGTGGTTCGCAGTCAGAATCATCCGGGGAGTAGCCGCACGTATTCGAGGCCGGGATCTCCGAGAGGTGCTTCGCCTCGAGTGGGCATCATCTGCCTGATGGCTGTTGGCCGTGTGGGTGTGGTTGTAGCCGTTCGCCCCGAACAGCCGTGTCCGCAGGGATGCGACGCCTGGGCAGCCGAAGAGGTACCGCTGCAGGGTGATTTCCGCCCGTCTCCCATCCGGGAGGGTCGGCGAGATCCAGCACGCCTGCCTGCACCGCCCGGCGTGGTGGGGTGTGATCCTGCGTAGCAGCGGCCGGAAAGCCATGGATACGGCGACCGGAGCGCTAACCCTCCAGGGCTGACACCGCATAAGGATGCCACTCACCGGGAGGGAGAGGAGGCGTTACGCAGGCCGGACGATCGGCCCCGGCCCGTTCGTGGCTGTCTCGGACGCGTTGCTGAGGGCGTGGCGGTAGGGCGCTGGTCTGGAGACGATTACCAAGATCTTCTCCAGGATTTCTCCAGAGGGCCTCTCAAATAGAGAGGTCAGGCCTGGCCTGGTGTTTCACTGTCGGGGTGGCGGGATTTGAACCCACGACCTCTTCGTCCCGAACGCGACTCGGACCCCCTGATGACCCTGCCGCGCGGTCAGTGACTTGCTCGTTCGGCTGCGTCTCCGTCCATTACCGTCTGGGACGGTCCTGACGGGGCTGCCGCGTGTGGCCCCCTGTTTGGCCCCCACATGTGGCAACTCTCAAGCTCCGTCCTGGGCTGATGCGGCAGTGGGTGGCATGCCGTCGCGACCGCGCAGGCGTACCTCCTCGTCGTGACAGGCCGTCCCCATTTCGGGTCACGGATCGGTGACTTGCTCTCCACACCATCTCCACACGGGCGCATCATGCGTGCACTAGCCACCAGTCATGGGGGGACCATGAGCACCGACACGCCACCACCGCCCGCCTCGCCGCCGCTCCCACCCGAGCAGCCCGCCCCGGCCAAGAAGAGCCGGACCAACCTCGTCATCGTCGGCGCCGCAGCAGCCGTCATCGCCGCGGTCGTCGGAACGGGCATTGTGGTCGTGCAGTCCAGCAACGGCGACAGCAAGCCGGCCGCAACTCCTAAGGCGAGCGCCTCGACTGCCGAGACCGTGTCCGAGACCACTGAGGACTCGGCGGCGACGTACGCCGACCTGGATGCCGACAGCTTCTCGATTGACCTGAAGACGAAGTCGCGGCAGTGCTTTGGGTCGGCGGGCTGCAACGTGACGGTCGAGCCGGACCTGACGTTGATGGTCGACAGTTCGAGCGTTGATCCGGACGCGACGTACGAGATCACTTACGAGATCAAGGGTGACGAGTCGGGGCCGGTCATCGATACGGCTGAGCTGTCGGATCAGACGAGTCTGAACTACACGCCGTCGCTGATCCAGACTGTCTCGTCTGGGACGGAGGTCACCATCAAGATCACCGACGTCACGAAGATGGGATAACGCGCCAGACTCAACGCGGCCCCGCTCCGGATCCGTGCCGGCGGGGCCGTCGTCATGCGGGGGGCTGAGAGGCGATTCAGACGTCATCCTCGACGTTCCACAGTGTGCGGCCAAGGGGAGCGGGATGCTCGCGTCGCTCTGCCACCGCCGATCGGTGGGGTCACTCGCCTCGACCTTCGAGGCACCCAGGCCACGGATGACGGTGCGCCCGGACAGGCGGCCGACAGCCGGCGTCAACCGGCCGGTCCACCGACCAGCGGACACACCCCAGCCACCCCGAAAGCTGCACTGAAAACCCGCAGTCGCCGGAGGGGAACTGCATCCACCCCGAAACCTGGAAAGCACGAGGTTCTCTCATGATCAACACTCGACGTCACATGGCCCGCATCGCCGGGATCTCCTGCATCGCCGCCCTCGCCGCCGGAACGATCGGCGTGGCCAGCGCCGAAGCCGCACCCATGGTGCAGCACCAAGCGGCCGCATACTCCACCAGCCACGACGGGAACAACGAGGGAGGCGCGGGCTACCACAGCAACGGCCAAGGCGGCACCCTGGGAAACGTTGGGCCCTGACCACCACCAAGACCAACGCAGCCAGCGGTACATCAGGTCAGAGCCGGGTGCGGCAGGTCGCCGCCCCGGGCGGTCGCGCGGGGCCGACCCATGTGGGTGGCGTCGGCGTAATGGTTGGCGTAGGGACACGAAAGCGCCCCTCTCCGGTGACTCCGGAGAGGGGCTCAAGCCCTGTTCAGGGCTGCGATGGCTGGGGCCGGGGGCGAACCGGCGACCTTCCGCTTTTCAGGCCGTGCTGTGACAGAGAGCGGCCCGATCACCCGAGGTGCAGGTATCCCTCAGGGGCTGTACTCGCACATCACCACACGGATGAGAAACCGACTCATGGGCGAACTGACCGAGCAGTGGGAGGAGTCGTCGGAGGCCCGGTTGGCCATGCATCCTCGGTCCCCTGTGCCGGCGCTCGATGCCTTGCTGAGAGCCCGCCAGGAGGGACGCTCGGGGAGTGGATTCCTTGATCCACTCCCCGTTCACTCCCCAGAAGCCCCAGGGAACGAGTCAGGGCCGGTTTCCTGTGAAGGAAGACCGGCCCTGAACTGGTGTTTCAGCTGTCGGGGTGGCGGGATTTGAACCCACGACCTCTTCGTCCCGAACGAAGCGCGCTGCCAAGCTGCGCTACACCCCGATGTCACTGCTCTCGCGGCGACGACGTTTACTTTAGCCCACCGGTGGCCGTAGACGAAATCCGGTTTAGCACCGGTGGCGTACCGGGGTCGGGCGGGTGTGGTCCAGGGCCACCAGGACGACTGCCAGGGCGTACATCGCGAGGCCCAGGAGGAGGGCGTTGGCCAGGGTGCTGCGGTAGCCGTGGGCGGTGACGTCCAGGAAGGGGTAGAGGTAGCGGGCCGGGTCGCCGGGCGGGAGGAAGGCGGCCCGGGTGAAGGAGAAGGCCAGGTAGGCCAGGGGGTAGAGGAGCCAGGTCGCGGTCTGGCGCAGGTGCAGGCGGCCCGCGGGGGTGAGGAACAGCCAGTCGCACACGGCCGCCGCCGGCACCAGCACGTGGAGGAACTGGAGGACCGCCCACTGGGCGTGCCAGCGCTCCGGCACCGCCGTGCCGCCGGTCATGGAGAACGGGGGCGTCGTGCGGGCCAGCAGCAGGTGGTAGACCAGCGCGCCGGTCACGACGTAGAGGAGCGTGGCCCCCGTCAGGCCGGACGGGAGCGGGCGCCGGGCCCGGGAGGCCCTGGCCGCCGACAGGAGCATGACCAGGGCCAGCAGGATGTTGGCCTGGACGCTGAAGTAGCTCAGGGTGCGTGCCGGGGTGCCGATGAGGAGTTCCAGGGCGACACCGGCGGCCGCCGCGGCGGCGATCAGCAGGCGGAACAGCGCTGCCATGGGGCGGCGGACCGGGGCCACCACCGCCGTGGCCGGCACCGGGGCGGGCACCAGCAGGGGCGGGCCCGGGATCGCGGGCAGGTCCGGGATGTCCCTGGGTATCGGGGCGGTCATGCCCTCACGCTAGGAGTGGGCGAGGGGGCCGGCCATGTGGATTGGGCCGAGTGGGTTACCGCCCATCGGCCATCAGTCCCGGGTCGTCCATCCCGGCTCGCCTTCCCCGGCTGGCCTTCCCCAGGTCGTCCTCCCCGAGTCGCCCTTCCCGGGCGGCCTCCGCCGGGCCGCCTCCCCCCGGCCGCCTCCGAGGACCCCGCCCCCGGTGACACCGGCGCCCGCCGGGCCTACTCCCGTCCCACCAGCGTCAGCAGCGTCGCCTCCGGTGGGCAGGCGAAGCGGACCGGGGTGTAGCGGTTGGTGCCGCAGCCCGCCGAGACGTGGAGGTAGGACGTGTGGCCCTCGGCCGTGTGCCGGGACAGGCCCTTCACCCGGTCCGTGTCCAGGTCGCAGTTGGTGACCAGGGCGCCGTAGAAGGGGATGCACAGCTGGCCGCCGTGGGTGTGGCCGGCCAGGATCAGCGGATAGCCGTCCGCCGTGAAGGCGTCCAGGGTGCGCAGGTACGGCGCGTGGGCCACGCCGAGGGAGAAGTCGTACGTCCCCGACGGGCCGCCCGCCACCTGGGCGTAGCGGTCACGCTTGATGTGCGGGTCGTCCACGCCGGTCAGCTCGATCGACACGCCCTCGACCTTGAGCACGCCCCGCGTGTTCGTCAGGTTCAGCCAGCCCGCCGCGTCGAATCCGTCCCGCAGCTCCTCCCACGGGTTGTGGATCACGCCCACGGCCGGCGGGTTGCCGTTCAGGCCGTGCCGGCCGCTGGCCTTCTCCAACAGGTAGCGGGCGGGGTTGCGGAGCCGGGGACCGTAGTAGTCGTTCGAGCCGAAGACGTACGCGCCGGGGAAGTCCATCAGGGGACCGAGCGCGTCCAGCACCTCCGGCACGCCCTCGGGGTCCGACAGGTTGTCCCCGGTGTTGATCACGAAGTCGGGGCGCAGGCCCGCCAGCGACTGGAGCCAGCGCTGCTTCTTGCGCTGGCCGCTCACCATGTGGATGTCGGAGACCTGAAGCATGCGCAGCGGGCGCATGCCGGGCGGAAGGACCGGGACCGTCACCCGCCGCAGGCGGAAGGAGCGGGCCTCGAAGCCCGCCGCGTACGCCAGTCCGGCGGCGCCTGCCGCCATGATTCCCAGG
Organism: Streptomyces albidicamelliae; assembly: GCF_025642175.1. Lineage (NCBI taxonomy): Bacteria > Bacillati > Actinomycetota > Actinomycetes > Kitasatosporales > Streptomycetaceae > Streptomyces > Streptomyces albidicamelliae. The sequence continues at coordinate 4,532,884 of NZ_CP106795.1, forward strand.
GGTACTCCGTATCGCGCGCGCATACGTCCATCGTGTCAGACACCGGCGGGCCGCCAAGACCGGCTGCCCCTTAAATGGGCGGGCGTTGGCGGTGGTGCACCTGCGACAATCGACCGCATGACCACCACGCTCAAGTCGAAGCTGCACGACGACCTCAACGCCGCGATCAAGGAGCGCGACGAGCTCCGCTCCTCCACGCTCCGGCTGACCCTCGCCGCGATCACCAAGGAGGAGGTCGCGGGCAAGGAGAAGCGGGAGCTCTCCGACGACGAGGTCCTCAAGGTGATCACCCGCGAGGCGAAGAAGCGCCGGGAGGCCGCGGACGCCTTCGCGCAGGGTGGCCGTGCCGAGTCGGCCGAGCGGGAGAAGGCGGAGGGCGAGGTGCTCGCCGAGTACCTGCCCAAGCAGATGTCCGACGACGAGCTGCACGCGATCGTCGCCCAGGCCGTGGAAGAGGCGAAGGCGGGCGGCGCCGAGGGTCCGCGGGCCATGGGTGCCGTCATGAAGATCGTGAACCCGAAGGTGGCCGGGCAGGCCGAGGGCGGCCGCGTCGCCGCCGCGGTGAAGAAGCTCCTGCAGGGCTGACCGACGGCCGCCCGCGGCAGGCGTCCGGGATCAGCACAGCGTCCGGGATCACACGGCGTCCGGGATCACACGGCGTCCGGGACCATCCCGGCGGTGAAGCCGCCCCGGCCGGCCACAGTCGGCTCGGATCGCCGACGGCAAAGGCAGAGGCAGAGCTGAACGGCGGCGGGGCCGCACCCCTGGTCGAAGGGTGCGGCCCCGCCGCCGTACGCACGGACTCACCCGGCGTGTCCCGCGGAGCTACCCGCGCCGGCCGCCGTTGCCGTTCCCACGGGCGCCCCCGTTGGTCTGGCCCTCGATGAAGTTGTCCGGGAAGGAGAACGTCGGCTTCGGGAGCGGCCCGCCGGTCGTGCCGGCGTCGGCGTCGCCGCCGGTGGTGCCGCCGTCAGTGGCGCCCCCGCCCGTCAGGCCGCCGATCAGTCCGCCGATCACCTGTCCCGCCGTGTTGTTCCCGTTGTTTCCCCCGTTCTCCCCCCTGTCGCCTTTTCCCTGGCCGTCCTCGTCGGTGTCATCGGGGATGTCCACCAGGTTGAAGTCGGGAGCGGGCTTGCCCTCGAGGGCGCCGGCCATCATGTCGCGCCAGATCGGGCCGGGGACCTCACCACCGAAGACCTTGTCGTGCGGGATGCCGCCGATGGTGATGTTGATCATGCGCCGCTTATGGGTCGGGTCGCCGACCCAGACCGCGCCCGCCATGTTCGGGGTGTAGCCGACGAACCAGGCGGCGAAGCGCTCGTCCGTCGTACCGGTCTTGCCGGCGCTCGCGCGGTCGCCCAGACCGGCCTCCTGGCCGGTACCGTCCTCGACCACGCCCTTCAGCAGGGTGCTCACGGTGTCGGCGGTCTTCTCCGACATCGCGCGCGAGCAGGTCGACTTCGGCACGCTCATGGACTTCTGCTCGCTGCCGATCTTCCGGGTGATCGACTCGATCGCGACCGGCGTGCAGTACATGCCGCGCGAGGCGAAGGTGGCGTACGCGCTCGCCATCGTCAGCGGCGACATCTCCTGGGTGCCGAGCGCGATGGACGGGGCCTGGTCGATCTTGCGGCCGTCGGCGCGCGCCACGCCCATCTTCTTGGCCATGTCGACGACCGGGCAGATGCCGATGTCGCTGATCAGCTGCACGTAGTAGGTGTTGACCGACTTGGCGGTCGCTTCCTTCATGCCGTACGGGCCGTGTTCCGACTCGTTCTCGTTCTGCAGCTTGGCCGGCTTGCGGGGGTCGTTGCGCCAGGTCTTGCCGTCGCACGCGGACACCGAGGTCGGGTACGGCATCTGGTACGGCGACGAGTACTCCTGCGTCGCGGACTTGCCGCCCTCGATGGCGGCCGCGGCCACGATCGGCTTGAACGTCGAACCGGGCTGGTAGCCCGCGCCGCCGCCCATGCCCTGGTTGACGGACAGGTTGATCTGCGTCTCGTTCTTGCCGAAGCCGTACGGGCGGGACTGGCCCATGGCCAGGATCCTGCCGGTGCCGGGCTCGACGATGCTCGCGGCCGTCGCGACACCGTCGCTCTTGTAGACGTGCTCCTTGATGGACTTCTGCATGGACTGCTGCGACTGCGGGTCGAGGGTCGTACGGATCGTCAGACCGCCCTGGTTCCACAGCTTCGACCGGACCTCCTTGGTCCTGCCGAAGGCCGGGTCGGTCAGGAAGACCTCGCGCACGTAGTCGCAGAAGAAGCCGGCGCCCTGAACGGCGGTGATGCAGCCGTTCTTGGGCTGGCTCGGGTGGAGCCCGAGCGGCTTCTCCTTGGCCTCGTCGGCCTCCTTCTGGGAGATGTCGCCCAGTTCGGCCATGCGCTGGAGCACGATGTTGCGCCGCTTGGTGGCCTCGGCCTCGTCGTTGACGGGGTCGTAGCGGCTCGGGGACTGCACGATGCCGGCCAGCAGCGCGGACTCCTGCACGTTCAGGTTCTTGGCGTGCTTGGAGAAGTAGCGCTGGGCGGCGGCCTCGACCCCGTAGGCCTGCTCACCGAAGAAGGTGATGTTGAGGTAGTTCTCGAGGATCTTCTTCTTGCCGAGCTTGTCCTCGATCTGGATCGCGTACTTCAGCTCACGGATCTTGCGGCCGAGGGTCTGCTGGGTGGCCTGGGCGACCTTCGTCGGGTCGTCGCCGGCCTCCTCGATGAAGTAGTTCTTCACCAGCTGCTGGGTGAGCGTGGAGGCGCCCTGGGCGACACCGCCTTCCTGCGCGTTCTTGTTCAGCGCGCGCAGCACGCCCTTGAGGTCGATGGCGCCGTGCTTGTAGAAGCGCGAGTCCTCGATCGCGACGATCGACTTCTGCATGTACGGCGAGATGTCCTTCAGGTCGACCACCGTGCGGTCGCGCGAGTACACGGCGGCGATCTGGTGGCCCTGGTTGTCCAGGATCGTCGTGCGCTGACTCAGCTGGGGACTCTTGAGGTTGTCCGGGATCTCGTCGAAGCTCTTGACCGAGCCCTTGGCCGCGAGGCCCAGCGCGCCGGCCGCGGGCAGCGCGATGCCCGCCATGACGGCTCCCGCGAGCACACTGACACCGAGGAACTTCGCGGCCTGCTGCGTCGCCGACAGACCACCGCCCGAGCGCTTCTTTGGCATGGGGGCAGCCTAATCCCCACCTCTGAGCGTTCCGAGGGACCGGCTCCCCGTCGGGATGTTCGGGTGCCGGATCGTGACGTTCCGGCGCCGAGCGGCCTGGCGGCAGTGGCCCGCGTCACGGCACGGCACGGCAAAGCCGGGCGCCTACCTTCTCATTTCCCGGACACGCGCGCAGGCCTTGGCCTAAGCTGCTCTCAACTGTCACAGCACCGCGGCCACGTATCAATACGTCCGGCGACCCCGAATCGTTGCGGACGTGCCCCGAATTTCTGAGGGGAACGTGTCCGAATCCGCCTCGTGTGTCACCTGGCGCCCGGTGTGACGCACCACAGCTGTCCCGGTTTGCCGGGATGGTCGCGCATGTCGCCAGCTCACTCCCGCGGGTGATCTGCCGCTTACCCATAGTCCGTTCGGGCCATTCAAGATTGGGCCCGAAGGGGGTGTTGCGCTGTGCCCACCTTCCGTAACGTCCTCAACTGGCGGCGGTGAATATGCCGCTGCCGCCGTGGGGGAGCCTCGATTCGGGAGAGGACGGCGCCGGTATGGGCTGGGTTACCGACTGGAGTGCGCAGGCCGCCTGCCGCACTACCGATCCGGATGAACTGTTCGTTCAGGGAGCAGCGCAGAACAGGGCCAAGGCGGTGTGCACCGGATGCCCGGTACGCACCGAGTGCCTGGCCGACGCGCTGGACAACCGCGTCGAATTCGGCGTGTGGGGAGGAATGACGGAGAGGGAGCGCCGCGCACTGCTGCGCCGCCGGCCCACCGTGACCTCTTGGCGCAGGCTGCTGGAGACGGCCCGCTCGGAGTACGAGCGCGGCATGGGCATCGTGCCCCTCGACAACGACGAGGTGTACGAGAACTACGCGGCGGTGAGCTGAGGGCAGCCCCCTCCGGCACATCCCCGGGGCATGCGCTCCGACCCGCGTACGCCACGTGAAACGGCATCAGGCGTACGCCGGGGACGTACGGGCCGAGCACCCGCGCGGGGAGACGCCGGACGGCGCACGTTCTAGGAGTCACCCGCCGGCCGCACGTCATCGGCCGGGTACGCCCACAGGGAGCGCCGGCACCTGCCACCGGGCCTGGGAAGCGCCAGGGGCGGGGCGAACGGCTCGGGCGGGACACGGCCGAAGCGCAGGCACGACGGACGCGTGCCCTGTGCGCCGCGGACGCCCGTCCTGCCGTGGACGCCCGCGCGCGGCGACGCCGTGCGCGCGGAGACCGCCGATCCTGCCTGTGCCCGGCCGGAGACGGTCGGGACCGGCCGCGTCGGCAGGCGCCCTGTGCCCGCCGACGCCTGCGCGGGTTCGCACAGGTGCGTGGGCGGGTGCTACGACGGCTGCGTCTGTTCTTCCGTGCCCGTGGCCAGCCTGGTGCCGATCTCCCGCAGTCCCGTGAGGTCGTGGACGTCGCCGGGCAGTGCGGGCACGTCGACCACCGCCACCTCCGGGTGGCGCGCGGTGAACCGGTCGCGCGTGCGCTGCTCGCGCGAGAGCAGCTGCATGCGCTCGGCGTGCAGCCTCAGCAGGCCCGCGGTGAGCCGGTCGACGGGGCGCTCCGTTTCGGCGGGGGAGCCTTCCTCGGAAGCGGTGTCACCGGCTGCGGTCCCGGATGCGGAAGTGTGTGAACTGCCGTACGGGTCGGGAGAGTTACGAAGTCCAGCTTTCCCGTCCCCCTGATCGACAATGCGGGGCTCCTCAAGATTTTCCGCGGCGGCCAGCGCCCGCTCGGCCGACAGCCGGACGGCGTCGCTGCCATGGACGCGGTTCAGCACCAGCCCGACCAGCGGCATGTCCTCCGCGGCCAGCCGCTGCACGAAGTACGCGGCCTCGCGCAGCGCGTCCCGCTCCGGGGCCGCCACCACCAGGAAGGCCGTACCGGGCGCCTGGAGCAGCTTGTACGTGGCGTCCGCGCGCGTGCGGAAACCGCCGAAGGTGGTGTCCATCGCGGCCACGAACGTCTGGACGTCCTTCAGCAGCTGACCGCCCAGCAGCTTGCCCAGCGTGCCGGTCATCATCGACATGCCGACGTTGAGGAAGGCCATCCCGGCCCGGCCGCCCAGTTTGGCGGGCGCGGTCAGCAGGCGGATCAGCCGGCCGTCCAGGAAGGAGCCGAGCCGCTTGGGCGCGTCCAGGAAGTCCAGCGCGGACCGGGACGGCGGCGTGTCGACGACGATCAGGTCCCACTCGTCCTTCGCCCGCAGTTGGCCCAGCTTCTCCATCGCCATGTACTCCTGCGTGCCGGCGAAGCCCGCGGAGAGCGACTGGTAGAAGGGGTTCGACAGGATCACGGCCGCCCGGTCGGGGTCCGCGTGCGCCTCCACGACCTCGTCGAAGGTGCGCTTCATGTCCAGCATCATGGCGTGCAGCTCGCCGTCGCCGTCGGTGCCCTTCACCCGGCGCGGCACGTTGTCCAGGGAGTCGATGCCCATCGACTGGGCGAGCCGCCTGGCCGGGTCGATGGTGAGCACGACCACCTTGCGGCCCCGCTCGGCCGCCCGGAGTCCGAGGGCGGCCGCGGTCGTCGTCTTGCCGACGCCGCCCGAGCCGCAGCAGACCACGATCCTGGTCCCGGGGTCGTCCAGCAGCCGGTCGACGTCGAGCGCGCGCGTGGGGGACAGACGCCGGGCGCTCTCCTGCGCCTCGGCCGTCCTCCGCCCCGCGGCGGCCTTCTTCGCCTCGGCCGGGTCCGGACTCATGACAACTCCTGCTTTCGCAGCTCGGTGGCGAGTTCGTACAGGCCCGCGAGGTCCATGCCCTCGACGAGCAGCGGCAGTTCGTGCAACGGCAGGTCCAGCTCGCCGAGGACCGCGCGCTGGTCCTCCTCCAGCGCGTACCGCTCGGCGTACTCGGACGCCTGGCCCAGCAGCGGGTCCACCAGCTTCTCGGCGTTCCCGCCCCGCCGGGCCCCGCCGAGCCCCGCGGACGAGAGCGCCTGTGCCACTGAGGAACGCTCCACGGTCCGTACGAGTTCCAGGTCCTCCGCGTCCAACACCTGCGGGCGGACCATGTTCACGATGACCCGGCCCACCGGCAGACCGGCCGCGCGGAGTTCGGCGATGCCGTCGGCGGTCTCCTGGACGGGCATCTCCTCCAGCAGCGTGACCAGGTGCACCGCCGTCTCCGGCGACTTCAGCACCCGCATCACCGCCTGCGCCTGATTGTGTATCGGGCCGATCTTCGCGAGGCCCGCCACCTCGTCGTTGACGTTCAGGAAGCGGGTGATGCGGCCCGTCGGCGGGGCGTCCATGACGACGTAGTCGTACACGAACCGTCCGCGCTTGTCCTTGCGCCGCACCGCCTCGCACGCCTTGCCGGTCAGCAGGACGTCCCGGATGCCGGGGGCGATGGTGGTGGCGAAGTCGATGGCCCCGAGCTTTTTCAGGGCCCGGCCGGCCCCGCCCAGCTTGTAGAACATCTGGAGGTAGTCCAGAAGGGCCAGTTCGGCGTCTATGGCCAGGGCGTACACCTCCCCGCCGCCCGGTGCCACCGCGATTTTGCGCTCCTCGTACGGCAACGCGTCCGTCTCGAAGAGCTGTGCGATGCCCTGCCGGCCCTCGACCTCCACGAGAAGCGTCCGCTTCCCCTCGGTGGCGAGGGCCAGCGCGAGGGCGGCGGCGACCGTCGTCTTTCCGGTCCCGCCCTTGCCGCTGACGACCTGGAGCCTGCTCACGTCTTCGAGCCTAACCAGTCCGGCCGACGGTCACGCGTGAGGCTGTGGATAACGGTGGTCACAGTCGGCCGGTCGTTCGGCCACCGGAAGGTCCGCGCGGGGGCCGGGGTCCGGTCCGGGCGGGGCTGCGGGGGCCGGCGCCGGAAGCGGTCGCGGCCGGGACACGGGCGGTCCGGGGGCGGGAGGCGGGCGGTCCGCGGCAGGGCGGGCGGTCGGCCGCGGGCCGTCGCGGTCACAGCGGCTACAGTCGGCCCATGACCAAGTGGGAATACGCAACCGTGCCGCTGCTCGTCCATGCCACGAAGCAGATTCTGGACACCTGGGGCGAGGACGGCTGGGAGCTCGTCCAGGTCGTGCCCGGGCCCAACCCCGAACAGCTCGTGGCCTACCTGAAGCGGGAGAAGCAGGCGTGAGCGCGGTCGAGGCCAAGCTGGCCGAACTGGGTCTGACCCTGCCGGCGGTCGTACCGCCGCTGGCCGCGTACCAGCCGGCCGTGCGGTCCGGCGTGTACGTCTACACCGCCGGCCAGCTGCCGATGGTCGAGGGCAAGCTGCCGGTCACCGGCAAGGTGGGTGCCGAGGTCACGCCGGAGGAGGCCAAGGAGCTGGCCCGCACCTGCGCGCTGAACGCGCTGGCCGCCGTGAAGTCCGTCGCGGGCGACCTGGACCGCGTCGCGCGCGTGGTGAAGGTGGTCGGCTTCGTCGCCTCGGCGCCCGACTTCACCGGGCAGCCCGGTGTCCTCAACGGCGCCAGCGAACTGCTCGGCGAGGTCCTCGGCGACAAGGGCGTGCACGCCCGCAGCGCCGTCGGTGTCGCGGTGCTGCCGCTGGACGCGCCGGTCGAGGTGGAGATCCAGGTCGAGCTCGTCCCGTAGCCCCTCCCACCCCGCTGACCTCGGGCACCTCTCGAACATTCGCCCTATACGGGATAGCCTCCGGCCATGGCGAACGGTCAGTGGTACCCCCCGGAGTGGCCCGACCGGATCCGCGCGCTCGCGGACGGCACCCTCACCCCGGTGACCCCCAGGCGCGCGGCGACGGTGCTGCTGCTGAAGGACACCCCGGACGGCCCGGCCGTCCACATGCTGCGCAGACGCGCCTCCATGGCCTTCGCCGGAGGCGCGTACGCGTATCCCGGCGGCGGCGTCGACCCCCGGGACGACGACCGTCACGTCCGCTGGGCGGGCCCCACGCGCGCGTGGTGGGCCGAGCGGCTGGGGACGGACGAGAGCGGTGCCCAGGCGATCGTCTGCGCGGCCGTACGGGAGACGTACGAGGAGGCGGGCGTGCTGCTCGCCGGGCCCGACGCGGAGTCCGTGGTCGGCGACACCACCGGCGACGACTGGGAGGCCGACCGGGCCGCCCTCGTCGCGCGCGAGCTGTCCTTCGCCGAGTTCCTCGACCGGCGCGGCCTGGTGCTGCGCTCGGACCTGCTGGGCGCCTGGACCCGCTGGATCACCCCCGAGTTCGAGGCGCGCCGCTACGACACCTGGTTCTTCGTGGCCGCCCTCCCGGCCGGGCAGCGCACCCGGAACGCCTCCACGGAGGCCGACCGCACGGTGTGGATCCGCCCCGGGGAGGCCGCCGCCGGCTACGACAGGGGCGAGCTGCTGATGATGCCGCCCACCATCGCCACCCTGCGCCAGCTGCTCCCGTACGCGACCGCCGCCGAGGCGCTGACGGCCGCCCCCGCGCGGGACATGACGCCGATACTGGCGAGCGCCCGCCTCAGGGACGGGGAGATCGTCCTGTCCTGGCCGGGACACGACGAGTTCACCAAGCACGTCCCGACGTCCGGGATCCCCGCCGCCGGGGCACCCGGTACGGCACGGCCGACGTCCGCCCCGAGCGCCGGAGGAGGCTCCGCATGACCGACCCAGCAGCCCTGCCGGGCCGGCCCCGGGGCGGAGTCCTCTCGGGACCGGCCACCGACCGTGCCGTCAACGTCCTCGCGCCGAACGCCTCCGCGATGACCCTGGACGGCACCAACACCTGGATCGTCGCCGAGCCCGACTCGGACCTGGCCGTGGTGATCGACCCGGGCCCGCTCGACGACGGCCATCTGCGCACCGTCGTGGACACCGCCGAGAAGGCCGGCAAGCGCATAGCCCTGACCCTGCTGACCCACGGCCATCCCGACCACGCCGAGGGCGCCGGCCGGTTCGCCGAGCTGACCGGTACGCGCGTGCGTGCCCTCGATCCGGCGCTGCGCCTCGGTGAGGAGGGCCTGGCCGCCGGGGACGTGATCACCGTCGGCGGCTTGGAGCTGAGGGTCGTGCCGACGCCCGGGCACACCGCGGACTCGCTGTGCTTCCATCTGCCGGCCGACCGGGCGGTGCTGACCGGTGACACCGTCCTCGGGCGGGGCACGACGGTCGTGGCGCACCCCGACGGGCGTCTCGGCGACTACCTGGACTCGCTGCGGCGGCTGCGGTCCCTCACGGTGGACGACGGCGTGCACACCGTCCTGCCGGGCCACGGGCCGGTCCTGGAGGACGCCCAGGGCGTCGTCGAGTTCTACCTGGCCCACCGCGCCCACCGGCTGGCCCAGGTGGAGACGGCGGTCGAGGACGGGTTCCGCACCCCGGCCGAGGTCGTCGCCCATGTGTACGCCGACGTGGACCAGTCGCTGTGGCCGGCGGCGGAGCTCTCGGTGCGCGCCCAGATGGAGTACCTGACCGGGCATGGCCTGATCTAGCCCCGACGCCCGCGCCCGACGCCCCCGCCAAGCGCCCGAACCCGGTGCCCGACGCCCGAACCCTGCGCTAGTCGGGGCGGGGAGCCTTCACGCCGTGCACGCGCGCGTACTCGTCGGCGAGCCAGGGGCCGAGGTCCTCGGTGTACGCCCGCAGGACGCGCGGGTCGCCGACCGGTTCGAGACCGTGTTCCGCCGCCGTACGCATCTCTCCGGCCCGCTCGGGGTGGTACGCGGCGAACACCTCGGCCATCTCCCGCAGGTCGCTCGTCCAGCCCCGCCAGCGCGGCATGACGAGCGTGAAGCCGGTGCGGACCAGATGCCGGGACATGAAGCGCACGAGCGGCCGCCGGGCCTCCTCGGTGTCCGCCGCGGCCCCGATCCGCTCCCGCCAGCGCGGCAGCAGCACGGCGAGGTCCCCGTTGGTCTCGCGGGCGAGCAGGGAGTCGGGGCGGTAGCGGGGCAGGTACTCGGCGAGGTCGTCACCGAGCAGCGGGGTGCACAGGCAGGCGACGAACCAGCCCAGGTCGTACCGTTCCGGGTCGCTCAGCAGCCGGTCCCGGCCGTACAGCAGCGTGCCGACGCCGTCGATCTGGTCGAACTCCTTGTCGACCGCCTCGCCGAGAACGCGGGCCGTCTCGTGGTCGGCCTCTCCCGGCGTCGCGGTGAGGGCCACGAGCAGGTCCAGGTCGCTGCGGCCCACGCGCGCGGTGCCGCGCGGTACCGATCCGTAGAGGTAGGCGCTGTGCAGGCGGGCGCCGAAGGCGTCCAGGAGCCGGTCGCGGGCCGAGGCCACGACCGGGCGGAACGCGTCGGGCACGCGCGCGAGGGAGCCTTCGCGGGCGATGCACCCCAGGGCGTCGAGACCGTGGGGGGCGGGTGGTTCGGCCATGGGGCCACTGTGCCGTGCGTCCGTCCCCGCGGCACCCGATTTCCGGCGCGAGGCGGCGAGAACAGCCCGTACGGCGCTCGGGGACGCGGCGCCGGCCACCGGAGCGGGTCCGGGCCCGGGTACGGCCGTGGGGCCCGGCTTCCGGGAAGGAAACCGGGCCCACGGCCGTACGGGCGAAAGAGCGTCAGCGGGACCGCTTGGCCAGGCGCTCGACGTCCAGCAGGATCACGGCCCGCGCCTCCAGGCGCAGCCAGCCGCGCTGGGCGAAGTCCGCGAGGGCCTTGTTCACGGTCTCGCGGGAGGCACCGACCAGCTGGGCCAGCTCCTCCTGGGTGAGGTCGTGGACGACGTGGATGCCCTCCTCGGACTGCACGCCGAAGCGGCGGGAGAGGTCCAGGAGTGCGCGCGCCACACGGCCGGGTACGTCCGAGAAGACCAGGTCGGACATGGCGTCGTTGGTCTTGCGCAGCCGACGGGCGACGGCGCGCAGCAGGGCGCCGGCCACCTCGGGCCGCACGTTCAGCCAGGGCTGGAGGTCGCCGTGGCCCAGGCCGAGCATCTTCACCTCGGTCAGCGCGCTGGCGGTCGCCGTACGCGGGCCCGGGTCGAACAGCGACAGCTCGCCGATCAGCTCGCCGGGTCCCACGACGGCGAGCATGTTCTCGCGGCCGTCGGGGGAGGTGCGGTGCAGCTTGACCTTGCCCTCGGTGACGACGTACAGCCGGTCGCCGGGGTCGCCCTCATGGAAGAGTGAGTCGCCGCGTGCGAGGGTCACCTCACTCATGGAGGCGCGAAGCTCCGCGGCCTGCTCGTCGTCGAGAGCCGCGAAGAGCGGGTTGCGCCGCAGAACGTCGTCCACGAGTTCTCTCCTTGTCGACCTGCTCAGGGGATCTTGCCCCACGTGCCAGGGGACCGTGTTCCCCATTTTGCCGGACGGTCCAAACAGTGTGATCTGTCACAAGGATGCCGCACAGGTGTCCGGAGGTAAGCGGCAGGGGTCCAATCGGGGGCCACCCGGTCGCGTCCGGAGCACCGCGCGGGGCGTGGACGGTGGCCGCCCGGAGGTCCAAATCGCCGGTGGGACCGGCGCAGTGGCGGCCTGTCCGGGGCGGCCCGGGGGCCGGTGCCGGATGATTCCGCTGTGGGCGAACAGCAACCCGAATATGTGATGAATGGTGCAAGTCGGGCTGGCGCGTCCCGGGTGCCCCGGGCCCCGCCGGTCCTCAGGCGGTGCCCAGCAGGGACCCCCAGTCCTGGGCGGCGGCCCAGTCGGTGAAGGTGTGCCAGCCGACCTCGGGGTACGCGCGGCGCAGTCCCGCGACGTCGACGTCGAGGCCGGTGGTGGCGAAGTACGCGAACATGGCCGCGAGGTCGGCGGACCGGGCGCGCACCTGGTCGAGCGGCACCTCGTGATGGGTGACCGGGCGGCCGGTGGCCGAGGCGAGGACGGCCGCCATGTGCGCAGGTGTGCACGCGTCGGAGGCGATGTCGACGCGGCGGCCGGCGAACTCCGCGCGGCGCTCCAGTGTGAGCGCGGCGAACGCGCCGATGTCGGCGGCCGGGACGAGGGTGAGGGGCCGGTCGGCCGGCATGGGCCAGGCGAAGGCGCCGTCGCGCAGTCCCTCCAGGGTCCAGCCGGAGGTGTAGTTCTCCATGAAGGCCGCCGGGGCGATCACCGTCCAGGTGAGGCCGGACGCGCGCAGGTGCCGCTCGACCGCGTGCTTGCTCTCGTAGTGCGGGACCGCGGTGCCGCGGTCGGCGTGGGCGGCGGAGGTGAGCACGACGTGGCCGAGCCGGGCGGCCGCCGCCGCGTCCACGAGGGCCGTGCCCTGCCGGGTCTCCGTGCCGGTGTCGGTCTCGAACGGGGTGGTGACGGCGAAGAGCGCGTCGGCGCCGGCGAGGGCGGCGTCCAGGGAGGTGCGGTCGTCGAAGTCGGCGTACCGGACCTCGGCGCCGAGGTCCAGCAGGGTGCGGGCGGGCGGTGCGTCGGGACGGCGGGTCAGGGCGCGGACGCGGTGGCCCGCGGCGAGCAGGGCACGGGCGGTGGCTCCGCCCTGGGCGCCGGTGGCGCCGGTGACGGCGACGGTGAGCATGGTTCTCCCCCGGTCGGTAGCATTGCTGTGTGACGCAATGGCTGCGCCACGCAGGAGAATAGCGCTTATCGCTGCGCCGCGCAGTGAATTCTGAGGGGAGTCACGTGACCGACCCGCGCCGTGCCCGGCTGTACGAGGAGCTGTCGGCGGAGTCCCGCCGCTACCTGGCGGCGTACGTCCTCTTCAACCAGGCGGTCGCCGACCACCTGGGCCTGCACCCGACCGATGTGCAGTGCCTGAGCCTGCTGACCGCCGAGCCGGACCCGCTCACCGTCCGGCAGATTGCCGACATGACGGGGCTCACCACCGGCTCGGCCACCCGGCTGGTGGACCGGCTCGAACGGGGCGGCTACGTGGCCCGCACGCCCGACCCGACGGACCGCCGCCGGGTGCTGGTCACCCCCGTCCCGGAGCGCGTCGCCCGCGTCACCGCGCTCTGGGACGACCTCGGCCGGACCTGGCGGACGATCCTCGACGACCACAGCGAGGACGAGCTGGAGGCGATCATCCGGCACATGCGCCGGGGCAACGAGCTCAGCCACAGCCAGATCGAGCGCCTGCGCTCCCTGCGCAAGCCGGACTGAACCCGGTCAGCCTGCCGCCGTCGGCGCGGACTCGGACTCCCGGTCCTCCGGCGACCCGGGCGACCCGGGCGACCCGGGCGACCCGGGCGACCCGGGCGACCCGGGCGACCCGGGCGACCCGGGCGACCCGGGCGACCCCGGCGCCCCCGGCGTCTCGGGTGCCCCCGGAGCGCCGGGCGTGTCGGTCGCGTCCGGCGGAGGCGTCGGCGCACCCGGCAGCCGTACGGTCGCCACCGTGCCGCCGCCCTCGGCCGGGGCCAGGGACACCTCGCCGCCCGCCTGCTGGACCGTTCGCGCCACGATGGACAGGCCGAGGCCCGAACCGGGCAGCGCACGGGCGCTCGGGGAGCGCCAGAAGCGGTCGAAGACGTGCGGGAGTTCGTCCTCGGCAATGCCGGGGCCGTGGTCCCGCACCGTCAGCACGCCGCCGGTCAGCCGGACCTCCACGGTGCCGCCCTCCGGGCTGAACTTCACCGCGTTGTCCAGGACGTTGACGATCGCCCGTTCCAGGGCGGAGGGTTCCGCCCGGACGAACCAGGGCTCCACGTCCGCCGTCACGGTCAGCTCCGGCCCGCGCAGCCGGGCCCGGTCCAGGGCCGCCTCGACCGTGTCCTGCAGCGAGACGACCTGGACGCGCTCGCCGCGCTGCCCCTCCGAACGCGACAGCTCCTGGAGGTCGCCGATCAGGGAGGCGAGTTCGGTCATCTGCGCCTTCACGGAGGCGAGCAGCGCCTTGCGGTCCTCCGGGGGGATCGGGCGGCCCGTCTCCTCGCTGCGGGTGAGCAGTTCGATGTTCGTCCGCAGGGAGGTGAGGGGCGTGCGCAGCTCGTGGCCGGCGTCCGCGATCAGCTGCTGCTGGAGGTCGCGGGAGCTGGCCAGGGAGGCCGTCATCGAGTTGAAGGAGCGGGAGAGGCGGGCCACCTCGTCGTCGCTGTCGTCCTCCACCGGGATGCGGATGGTCAGGTCCTCGGTGCGGGCCACGTGCTCCACGGCGTCGGTGAGCTTGTCGACGGGACGCAGGCCCGCGCGGGCCACCGCGAGGCCCGCGGCGCCCGCTCCGACGACTCCGACGCCGGAGACCAGCAGGAGGATGAGGGCGAGCTGGTCGAGGATGTTCTCGGTGCTCCTCAGGGGGACGGCCACGATCAGCCCGACGTTCGGCCCGGGCTGTCCGGCGTCGGTGGTCGTCGCGCCGAGGGGACGCGTCAGGACACGCACCTCGTTGCCCTCGTTGTCGGTGCCGTTGCGGAAGTAGATCTTCTGCAGGTCGGCGTCCTTGATCTCGTCCTTGTCGGCCGAGGTGACCTTGACGGTGCCCACCGAGTTGTCGAAGACGCAGGTCTTGCCGCTCTCCGTGACCACCTGGGAGTAGTTGCGGAAGAGGCCCTCGCGCTGCGGTGTCTCGGAGCACGTGTGCAGGGCGGTGTTGATCATGTCCATCTGCGCGGAGCCGCGCAGGGCCTTCTTCAGGTCCTCGTCCACCTGCGAGTAGAGCCGCTGCTGGACGATGAACCAGCACGTCACCGAGACCGCCGCGACCGCGAAGGCCACCGCCGCCGCCACCAGCATGGCGAGGCGGGCCCGGATCGGCAGTGCCCGGTACCGGCGTGCCAGCTTCCTCACTCGGCGCCGCCCTGCCGCAGGACGTACCCCACGCCCCGCACCGTGTGGACGAGGCGCGGCTCGCCGCCGGCCTCGGTCTTGCGGCGCAGGTACATGACGTAGACGTCGAGGGAGTTGGACGAGGGCTCGAAGTCGAAGCCCCACACCGCCTTGAGGATCTGCTCCCGGGTGAGCACCTGACGCGGGTGGGCCATGAACATCTCCAGCAGGGTGAACTCCGTGCGGGTCAGTTCGACCTGGCGGCCGGCGCGGGTGACCTCCCTGGTGGCGAGGTCCATGCGCAGGTCCCCGAAGGTCAGCGCCTCGTCCTCCTGGGCCTCGGCCGACACGGCGACCGCGTACGAACTGCGCCGCAGCAGCGCGCGGATACGGGCGAACAGCTCGTCCAGCTCGAAGGGCTTGACCAGGTAGTCGTCGGCGCCGGCGTCCAGCCCGGTCACCCGGTCCCCGACCGTGTCCCGGGCCGTCAGCATCAGGATGGGGGTCGTCTCGCCCGCACCGCGGATGCGCCGGGCCGCCGTCAGGCCGTCCATGCGGGGCATCTGGATGTCCAGGACGACCAGGTCCGGCCGGTAGGCCGTCGCCTTGTCCAGGGCGTCCGCCCCGTCGACGGCCACCTCCGTGTCGTACCCCTCGAAGGCGAGGCTGCGCTGCAGGGCCTCGCGTACGGCCGGCTCGTCGTCGACGATCAGGATGCGCTGGGGGTCACGGTCGCCTTCGGCGGGGCTCATCGCTCGCGGTTCCTCGGGGTGCGGGGTCGTGTGGTCGGGGTCCTCTTCAGCCTCGCACGTTCCCGGGCCGGGAGGCGGGGAGGCGGTGAGTCAGACCCCGAGGGCGGTCAGGCTGCGCATGGTGCTCAAGCGGTTCAGCGGCACCTTCCGGCGGTGCGGCCGGGCGGCGGAGGTGCGCAGGCCCATCATCTCGGGGACCGGGGTCGGGGCCACCTCAGGCGCGCGGGGTGTCGTGGTGGGGGCGGACGCGTGCAGCTCGTGGGCGACCGCGAGGGCGAGGGTGAGGCCGGCGGGTCCCCGCTCGGCGTTGCGGTGGGAAACCATCTTGATCATGACGTGCTCCCTGCTGCTAGCTGTTCGAGCCCGCCCGGAGCTTGGCCAGGTCGGACTTGACGGTGTTGACGGGGATGGCGAAGCCGAGGCCGACGCTGCCCGCGTCCGAGGACGAGGAGGCCTGCGAACTCGACGAGTACATCGCGGAGTTGATCCCGATGACGTTGCCGCCGGCGTCGATGAGCGCGCCGCCGGAGTTGCCGGGGTTGAGGGACGCGTCCGTCTGTATCGCCTTGTACGTGGTGGTCGACGAACCGGTGTCGCCGTTGAACTCGCGGCCGCCGAACTGGAACGGCCACTGTCCGTCGCCGCCCTGGCCCTGTCCCTGGCTCTCCTCGGTGGGGACGGTGACGTCCCGGTCGAGGGCGGAGACGATGCCGCTGGTGACCGTGCCGGTCAGCCCCTCGGGGGAGCCGATCGCGACGACCGTGTCACCGACCTGGACGCCGTCGGAGTCGCCGAGGCCCGCCGCCTTCAGGCCCGAGGCGCCCTCGGCCTTGAGCAGCGCGAGGTCCTTGGAGCTGTCGGTGCCGACGACCTCGGCGGAGTAGCTCTTGCCGTCGCTGGTGCGCACCTTGACCGAGGTGGCGCCGGAGACGACGTGGTTGTTGGTGACGATCTCGCCGCCGGAGGTGACGATCACGCCGGAGCCGGTGGAGGAGCCGTTGTCCAGGGTGGCGTTCACCTCGACCACGCTCGGGCTGACCGCGGCGGCGATCGCGGCGACGTCGCCCTTCTTGCCCGTGGGCACCACGTTGGTGGTCGTGCCCGCGGAGGCGGCCGTGTCCTCGCCGGTGAGTGCCTGGAAGCCGTAGGCCGTGCCGCCGCCGACCGCCGCCGCGACGATCGCCACCGCGGCGAGGAGCGGGACCGGGCCCCGGGTGCGCTTCCTGCGCGGTGCGGGGATCACGGCCTCGGGGGCCGCCGCGGTGACCGGCGCCGTCGGGGGCTCGTACGGCGGCGGGGGCGGCCACTCGGGGTTCACGGGAGCGGAGTAGGGGTGCGGCCTGCCGTACGCGTCCTGCTGTGCGTAGGGGGCCGGGTGGGCGTCGTCCTGCGGGGTTCCGTACTCGCTTTCGCCGCTGCGGCGGATGCTCTCGGTCATGACGAAAGAGTCCCCCGCGTCGATGAGAGCTTCCTGAGTGCTCCCTGAGAAGCCCGGCAGAACCTCGTTCGCCCGATATAAGGACCCGGGACGGGAAGGCGGGGGAGCCGGTCCGGGCGGTCAGTCCAGGCAGCCGCAGGAGGCGCGGACCACCAGCCGGGACGGGAACGTCTTCAGCCGCTCCCGCCGGGACCCGGCGATCCGCAGCCCGTCGTCCAGGACGAGGTCCACCGCCGCCCGGGCCATCGCCGAGCGGTCGGAGGCGACCGTGGTCAGCGGCGGGTCGGCGAGCGCGGCTTCCTTGATGTCGTCGAAACCGGCCACCGCCAGCTGTCCGGGCACGTCGATGCGCAGTTCCCGGGCGGCCCGCAGCAGGCCGATCGCCTGGTCGTCGGTGGAGCAGAAGACCGCGGGCGGCCGGTTCGGGCCGGCGAGCACCTCCAGGGCCACGCGGTAGGCGTCGTAGCGGTTGTACGGCGCCTCGAAGAGCCGGCCCTCGGTGGACAGGCCCGCCTCGGCCATGGCCCGCTTCCAGCCCTCCACGTGGTCGGAGACCGGGTCGCCGACGGCCGGGGTGTCCGCCGTGCCGCCCATGCAGGCGACGTACTCGTAGCCGTGCTCCAGCAGGTGGCGCACGGCGAGCTGGGCACCGCCGAGGTCGTCCGTGACCACGGCGACGTCGTCGATGGCCTCGGGGCGCTCGTGCAGCAGCACCACCCGGGCGTCCCAGGCGTCGATCTCGGCGGCGGCGAGGTCGTTGAGGGCGTGGCTGACCAGGATCAGTCCGGAGACCCGCATGCCGAGGAAGGCGCGCAGGTAGTGGACCTCGCGTTCGCCGATGTAGTCGGTGTTGCCGACGAGGACCATCTTTCCCCGCTCGGAGGCGGCCTGCTCGACCGCGTGCGCCATCTCCCCGAAGAAGGGCTGGCGGGCGTCCGGGATGATCAGCCCTATCAGGTCGGTGCGGCGGGACGCCATGGCCTGGGCGACCCGGTCCGGGCGGTACCCCAGTTCCTTGATCGCGGCGAGGACACGCTCGCGCGTGGCCGGGGCGACCGGCCGGGGTCCGTTGTTGATGACATAACTGACGACGGCGGTGGAGGTCCCAGCCAGCCGTGCCACATCATCCCGAGTCACCTTGGCCACGCGCGGAGTCTACGCGGATTGACCCGCTCCGGGCAGGGCGTATCACCGCTTGGATGGGCGCGCGCAACGGCCGGCGCGAGCGTCCGTCACGCCCGCGCCGGACGATCTACGCGTCCGCGTGGAGTTCGGCCGCGTCCAGGGCGGCAGAGGTGTCCGTCTCGTCCGCTTTCGCCCGGGCCGCCTTGGTCTTGGCCTCCTCGGCGGCCCGGTCGCCCTTCTCGGGCGTAACGAATCGATAACCGACGTTCCGGACGGTTCCGATCAGCGACTCGTGCTCGGGGCCGAGCTTGGCGCGCAGCCGCCGTACGTGCACGTCCACGGTGCGGGTGCCGCCGAAGTAGTCGTAGCCCCACACCTCCTGCAGCAGCTGCGCGCGGGTGAAGACCCGGCCCGGGTGCTGGGCGAGGTACTTGAGCAGCTCGAACTCCTTGAAGGTGAGGTCGAGGACCCGCCCCTTGAGCTTCGCGCTGTACGTGGCCTCGTCCACCGAGAGATCGCCGTTGCGGATCTCCATCGGGGAGTCGTCGTTCACGATCTGCTGGCGGCCCATGGCGAGCCGCAGCCGCGCCTCGACCTCAGCGGGACCGGCGGTGTCCAGCAGGACGTCGTCGATGCCCCAGTCGGCGGTCACGGCGGCGAGGCCGCCCTCGGTGACGACGAGGAGGAGGGGACAGCCGGGGCCGGTGGAGCGCAGCAGCTGGCACAGGCTGCGCACCTGCGGCAGGTCGCGGCGGCCGTCGACGAGGATGACGTCGGCGCCGGGGGTGTCGACGAGGGCGGGCCCCTCGGCCGGGGCCACCCGCACGTTGTGCAGCAGCAGGCCGAGGGCGGGCAGCACCTCCGTCGACGGCTGGAGGGCGTTGGTCAGGAGCAGCAGAGAACTCATACGTCTGGTTCCTCCTCGGTCCCTGCGAGGACTGTGCGGACGGGCCATGCTCTGCGATCCCGAAGGCCCCGTACACCTGCGGTCACCTTGGGATTCCCGCTGCGTATACAACGCTTCCGAAAGCACAAAAGGACCCGGGGGCTACGCTGCCCGAGTCCTCTGCCCAGCAGAATAGCCCACATGAGCAACGGTCCGGCAGGTCATGTGGCACGTTCCACCGTTCGTCCGAATTCCGAGACAAGCAGACGCGCCCCTATCCGGACGTTTCTGCACAGCGCGGACGGAATTCCGATCGATTCCGTATACGATCCGGGCGCCGTCGTATACGAATCCCTTCCGGACACCGTGCGGACGGCCGCACGCGACCTCGTGTTCGTGATCGCCCACGGATTCACCGGCGAGGCCGACCGGCCACATGTACGAAGGGTGGCGCGCGTGCTGCGCCGCCGCGGCGCGGTCGTCACCTTCTCCTTCCGCGGCCACGGCCGCTCCGGCGGGCGGTCCACGGTCGGCGACAAGGAGGTGCTGGACCTCGCCGCCGCCGTGGCGTGGGCCCGCGGGTTCGGCCACGCGCGCGTGGTGACCGTCGGTTTCTCCATGGGCGGCTCGGTCGTCCTGCGGCACGCGGCCCTGTACCCGGGGACGGTGGACGCGGTGGTCTCGGTCAGTGCGCCGGCCCGCTGGTACTACCGGGGCACGGCTCCCATGCGCCGCCTGCACTGGCTGGTCACCCGCCCGGCGGGCCGCCTGGTCGGCCGCTACGGCCTGCGCACCCGCATCCACCACCGCGCGTGGGACCCGGTGCCGCTCTCCCCGGCCGAGGCCGTCCCGGGGATCGCCCCGGCCCCGCTGCTGATCGTGCACGGCGACCGCGACGGCTACTTCCCCCTCGACCACCCCCGCATGCTGGCCGGAGCGGCCGGTGAGCACGGAGAACTCTGGATCGAGCCGGGCATGGGCCACGCCGAGAACGCGGCGGACGACGCCCTGCTGGCGCGGATCGGGGACTGGGCCGCGACCGCGGCGGGCTAGCCTGAGACCATCTGTCTTCGAATCTTTTCCTGCCGTCGACAAAGGAATCAGATGCCCAAGGTCACGGTCCGCTACTGGGCCGCCGCCAAGGCCGCGGCCGGGGTCGCCGAGGAGCCGTACGACGCGGACACGCTCGCCGAAGCGCTGTCCGGCGTGCGCGAGCGGCACCCCGGCGAACTCACGCGCGTGCTGCTGCGGTGCTCCTTCCTCGTCGACGGCGACCCCGTCGGGACCCGCGCGCATGAGACGGTACGGCTGGCCGACGGCGGCACGGTCGAGGTGCTCCCGCCGTTCGCAGGAGGGTGAGGCGATGAGCGACCAGCCGTACCAGGGCGGCCCCTACGAGGGACACGACCCCTACCAGCAGCATCCCGAGCAGCAGCAGCCCGCCCCGCAGGCGTGGCCCGGTCACGAGCAGTACGGCCGGCAGGCCGGGTACGACCCCCAGTCGACGCAGCAGTGGCAGGGGCAGACCTGGGAGACGCAGACCCACGCGCCGGTGCAGGCGGCGGAGACGGCGTACCTGCCGCCGCTCCAGGAACAGCAGCAGCCCTACCAGCAGTACCAGCAGCCCCAGCAGGCGCAGCCGTACGCCGAGCCGTACGCGCAGTCCCACGGGCCGCAGGCGCAGCAGCACTACACCCCTGCCGCCCCCACCGCTCCGCGGCCCGCGCCGGCACCCGAGGCGGCGGCACCGGAGCCATCGGAGGTCTCCGGGCCGGCCTACGGGCCCGCCACGCTCGGCGGGAACGCCCAGATCACGGACGCCCAGCGGGCGCGCCTGGAGGGCCGCTCCCCGATCATCGACCCGGGCATGCAGCCGGCGGCGCTCACCGCGCTGCTCGGCCTGCTGCTGGCGGTCGCGGCGCCCGTCGGGTCCTGGGCCCTGCTCGTTCCGCTGGTGCTGCTCCAGGCCGTCACGGCGGCGGGCTGGTTCCGGCTGAACGGCATGTGGCCGGCCCGCCAGGGCATCGCCCTGGCCTTCGCGGGCGGCCTCGCGGCCGACGCGGCGGTCCTGGTCGCGGGCCGCGAGCACGCCCCGGCGGCGATCCTCGGCCCGCTCGGCATCTGGGTCCTGCTCTCGCTGGTCATGCAGCTGCGCTCGCACGCCTCGCCGGACGAGCGCATGTACGGCCTGATGGCGACGGTCGCCTCGGCGGCCCTGGCCATCCTCGCCACCGGCTACCTGGGCGCCGACCCGGACGCGGTGTCCGTGGGCGCCGCGGCGGTCGCCGTGGCCGTCCTCGCCCGCGCGCTGCCCCTGCCGACCCCGGCGTCGGTCGTGGTCGCGCTGCTGGCCGCCGCGGGCGCCGGCATCGCCGTGGGCGGCATGACCGGTCTCGGCGCGAAGGGCGCCGTCCTCGGGGCCGCGGCGGGCGTCTGCGCGCTGATCGGCCACCGGGTCGCCGCCTACGACTACCCGTCGCGGTTCGTGCACTTCACGGCGGGCGTGGCGCTGCCGCTGTCGGCGGCGGCTCCCGTCGTCTGGATCCTGGGCCGCACGCTGGGCTAGGCATCCACGCCACGGCGCACCGAAGGGCCGTACTCCCACTGGCGTCCAACCCAGGGAGTACGGCCCTTCGGTCCGTCACGGAACCCGATCAGACCGCGATGGCCACCTCGGCCAGACCGCCGTGCTGAGCCACCACCGTGCGGTCGGCCGTGCCGCCCGGCACCAGCGCGCGCACCGTCCACGTGCCCTCGGCCGCGTAGAAACGGAACTGACCCGTGGCGGAGGTGGGCACCTCGGCGGTGAACTCGCCGGTCGAGTCCAGCAGACGGACGTAGCCCGTCACCGGCTCGCCGTCGCGGGTCACCTGACCCTGGATCGTGGTCTCACCGGGCTTGATCGTCGAGGCGTCCGGGCCGCCGGCCTTCGCTCCACACATGCTGTTTCTCCAGAGGGGTCTGACCGGGAGGTCGGTCGGGTGGGTTGGTGAGGGCTTACTTGTTGGCGCCGAGCTCGATCGGCACGCCGACGAGGGAGCCGTACTCGGTCCAGGAACCGTCGTAGTTCTTGACGTTCTGCACGCCGAGCAGCTCGTGCAGGACGAACCAGGTCAGGGCCGAGCGCTCACCGATGCGGCAGTAGGCGATCGTGTCCTTGGCGAGGTCGACGCTCTCCGCGGCGTAGAGCTCCTTCAGCTCGTCGTCCGACTTGAAGGTGCCGTCGTCGTTGGCGTTCTTCGACCACGGGATGTTCCGGGCGCTCGGGACGTGGCCCGGGCGCTGCGACTGCTCCTGCGGCAGGTGCGCCGGCGCGAGCAGCTTGCCGGAGAACTCGTCGGGCGAGCGGACGTCGACCAGGTTCTGCGCGCCGATCGCGGCGACCACGTCGTCGCGGAAGGCGCGGATCGAGGTGTCCTGCGGCTTGGCCTTGTAGTCCGTCGTGGCGCGCTCGGGCACCTCGGAGCCGTCGACCAGCTCGCGGGCGTCCAGCTCCCACTTCTTGCGGCCGCCGTCGAGGAGCTTGACGTTCTCGTGGCCGTACAGCTTGAAGTACCAGTACGCGTAGGACGCGAACCAGTTGTTGTTGCCGCCGTAGAGGATCACGAGGGTGTCGTTCGCGATGCCCTTCTTCGACAGGAGCTTCTCGAAGCCCTCCTGGTCGATGAAGTCACGACGGACCGGGTCCTGCAGGTCCTTGGTCCAGTCGATGCGGATCGCGTTCTTGATGTGGTTCTTCTCGTAGGCGGACGTGTCCTCGTCCACCTCGACGATCGCGATGTCGGCGTCGTCCAGGTGGTCCTGGACCCAGTCGGCGTCGACGAGGACGTCGCTGCGGCTCATGCTCTTTCTCCTCCGGGGCAGTTACGGCGAGGCGTGCGAGTGCGAGGGGGCGCGCCGGCATGCGGGCGGCGCACGGGTGCCCTACCAGCAGGGCGAGGGTGAGATGCGGAAGTCGGGGACTTTCGCTCAGAAGGGGCGACAGAGCATGGCGGCAACGCGGCACAGGTCGACTGCCCGCCGCTTCGTGAGGTCCGCCTGTCGCTTCATGCGGTCGATCGTAGGGACGTCCGGGCGGGCATGTCACCGGCGTGTCATATCCCGAGACGCGATCGTCCGCATGGTGAGAAGGTGGAGCTGTCCGGGCGTACGGCGGACGGCGTCCGGGCGCTCCGGGGCGTCACGCATCTACGGTACGGACGCGGCCGTCTCGCCAGTCGGACGTCCGCTGTCCACCGGCGGAGTTCCTACCCCGCCAGCCTGACGTCCGAACCCTTGACGGTGATCTCCACCCCGTCCGGCGCGGCCTGCACCTTGTCCAGCTCGATGCCGCCGGGCAGCCGGTCCACGGCCTGCCGGAAGTCGGTGATCGAGCGGACGCGGTTCTCGGCGAGCGCCAGTCCGCCGATCACGGGCAGGGAGTCCGCGTGGACCTGCACCCGGTTGTGCTCGACGGTCACCGAGCTGCGCACCGAGACGGTCTTGTCGATGTGGACGGCCCCCGCGATCGCGCCCTGGATCCGGACGGCGACCTTGATCTTGCCGTCGCCGCCGTCGGAGAGGCCCACGAGCTGGGCCTTGACGCCGAGACCGACGTCGCTCGGCGCGGCCTTGGCGGCCCTCAGCAGTTCGTCGTAGGCGATCGTGGCGGTGCCGGTGGCGCTGTCCGCCGTGGCGGAGCTGTAGTCGCCGGAGAACTCGACGCCCTTCATGTCGGCCGTCAGCCGGTCGATGCGGAGGGTCCGGCCGGACTCGCCGGTGTCCGCCTCGTAGTCGTCGATGCCGACCCGGACGTCGTCCAGGGAGCCGCCCGCGAGCTGGGTGAGGAAGGGGAAGCCCCTGATGTCCACGTCCGGGGTGGCGGCCAGGTTCTCCGTCGCCCTGATCCGGTCCGCCGCCTCGCCCTCGGCGAAGTACGCGGCGACCCGGTCCACGACCACGAAGAGCACGCCCAGGACCACGACGAGGATCAGCAGTATTCGCAGGCCGCGCATGTGGTGTCCCCCCGGGTCGGTGACAGGGTGCGGAATCCGGTACGACCACGCCACCGTAACCCCGCCCGCGGGCACCGGGCCCCGATCGTCGATCACCTGTGACAGCGGGCGGTCGGACCTACTCTGGAACCATGTACGCGCGCCGGCGCCACATCTACTTCGCCATGATGGGGACGTGCATCGGGCTCTTCGTCCTGGCCTGGGGAGTCGTGCGCATCTGGTCGGTGCCCGCGGCCGTGGGCATGTGCGTCGTGGCCATGGTCATCCCGCCGGTCGCCGCGATGATCGCCAACCGCCGGGGTCCCGACGACCGCTGGTGGGACGACCCGTCCGGCGACCCCAAGTCCGACGAGTGGTGGGACGAACTGGACGGCAAGAAGCGCCCGCGCCCCTGAGGCGCGGTGGGCGGCGTCAGTACACGAGCGCCTGGGTGCCGTCCGCCAGGGCCTCCTGCACGAAGACCTGCGCGCCCGCGATCCGGACCCCGTCGAGGACGTCCTTCTCGGTGATCTCCCGGCGGGCGGCGCACTGCGTGCACAGCGTCACCCGGCCGGCCGCGAGGATCGAGTCGATCAGGTCGGGCAGCGGAGCGGCGTGCGGCAGCTCGAACTCGGCGGCCCGGCCCGGCAGCGCGAACCAGGACGACTCCCCGGTCAGCCACAGCGAGACGTCGACCCCACTGGCCACGGCCACCGCCGCCACCGTGAAGGCCTGCGAGCAGCGCTCGGGAGCGTCGGCCCCGGCCGTCACCTTGATCACAAGCTTCTTCGCCATGCCCGCATCGTAGTTCGGCCGCCCGCGGCGACCCGCGCACGCCGGTCCTCGCGGCGCACGCGGCAGCGAGCCGCGCACCTCGTCAGGAGGGCCGGAGCCCGGCCGCGTAAGCTGGGCCCCGGCTCTGTCGTACGCCCACCCTCGCTCAAGGAGCACCCGTGGAGATCTTCTTCGAAACCCTGCTGGTCCTGGTCTGCGTCGGCGTTCTCGCCTTCGCCGGTCTGACCGTGAAGAAGCTGTACCAGGGCCAGCGCTGATCCACCCCTAGGAAAGCATCCTCATGATCGAGATCCCGTCCGACCTCCACAAGGACCTGGTCCCGCTCGCCTTCCTGCTCGGCAACTGGGCCGGCGCGGGCGTGCACGACTTCCCCGGCTCGGAGAAGTGCAACTTCGGGCAGGAGGTCAGCTTCACCCACGACGGCCGGGACTTCCTGGAGTACCACTCCCACACCTGGGTCCTGGACAACGACGGCAACAAGGTCCGTCCCCTGGAGTCGGAGTCCGGCTACTGGCGGATCGACGCGAGCCGCAAGGTCGAGGTCACCATGACCCGCGACGACGGCACGGTGGAGATCTGGTACGGCGAGATGGCCGACAAGAAGCCGCAGATCGACCTGGTCACGGATGCCGTCGCGCGCACCGCCGCCGCCCAGCCCTACTCCGGCGGCAAGCGGCTGTACGGCTACGTCAAGAGCGACCTGATGTGGGTCGGTGAGAAGCAGACCCCCGAGGTCGAGCTGCGCCCCTACATGTCGGCGCACCTGAAGAAGGTCGTCACCCCCGAGGACGTCGAGCGCTGGGCGAAGGCCCTGCCGGACGACATGCCCGACGACGGCATCGCCTTTTTCAAGTAGTCCTACACTTTCGGTGTGGTGAGCACCGACTGGAAGAGCGACCTCAGGCAGCGCGGCTACCGGCTGACGCCGCAGCGCCAGCTTGTCCTCGAAGCCGTGGACACCCTTGAGCACGCGACCCCCGACGCCATCCTCGTGGAAGTGAGGAAGACGGCGTCGGGGGTCAACATTTCCACCGTCTACCGGACGCTGGAGCTGCTGGAGGAGCTGGGTCTGGTCAGCCACGCCCACCTCGGGCACGGCGCGCCCACCTACCACCTCGCCGACCGCCACCACCATCTGCACCTGGTGTGCCGGGACTGCGAGAACGTCATCGAGGCGGACGTCGAGGTGGCGGCCGACTTCACGGCCAAGCTGCGCGCGCAGTTCGGCTTCGACACGGACATGAAGCACTTCGCGATCTTCGGCCGCTGCCGGGACTGTTCGCTGAAGAGTTCAACTACCACATCGTAGGCTTGCCGTATGAAGAGCCCTCTGCTGTCCCTGCCCGGCGCCGTCCCCGCCGAAGGAGCCGACGAAGGCGTCGCCGCCCACTACGGCGACCTGTTCCGCGAGCAGCGCGCCCTGGCCGACGGCACCGGATTCGTCGACCTCTCGCACCGCGGTGTCGTCGCCGTCACCGGCGAGGACCGGCTGAGCTGGCTGCACCTGCTGCTCACCCAGCACGTCAGCGAGCTGCCGGCGGGCGAGGCGACCGAGGCGCTGATCCTCTCCGCGCACGGCCACATCGAGCACGCGCTGTACCTGGTGGACGACGGCACGACGGTCTGGGCGCACGTGGAGCCCGGCACCCAGGAGGCGCTGATCGCGTACCTGGAGTCGATGAAGTTCTTCTACCGGGTGGAGGTCGCCGACCGCACCGGGGACTTCGCGGTCGTCCACCTGCCGGCCGGATCCATCGCGGAGGTCCCCGAGGACGTCGTCGTCCGTGAGACGGCCTACGGACGCGACCTCTTCCTGCCGCGTGCCGGGCTGGAGGAGTTCGCCGCCGCGTACGGCCCGGCCGCCGGGCTCCTCGCGTACGAGGCCCTGCGCGTCGAGCACCACCGGCCGCGCCTCGGCTTCGAGACCGACCACCGCACGATCCCGCACGAGCTGGGCTGGATCGGCACGGCGGTGCACCTGCAGAAGGGCTGCTACCGGGGCCAGGAGACGGTCGCCCGTGTGCAGAACCTGGGCAAGCCGCCCCGCCGGCTGGTCTTCCTGCACCTGGACGGCAGCGACGTCCACCTGCCGGCGGCCGGTACCGAGCTCCGCCTCGCGGACGAGGGCCCCGACGGCCGCAAGATCGGTTTCGTGACGACCTCGGCGCGCCACTTCGAGCTGGGCCCGGTGGCCCTGGCCCTGGTGAAGCGGAACGTGCCCGTCGACGCGCGGCTCCTGGCCGGCGACACGGCGGCCGCGCAGGAGACCGTGGTCGAGCCGTAGCCGGCCCGGGCCGCGGGCCCCGCCCGCGGCTAGGGCCTGTCGTTTGGATCATGCCGGCGTCGCGGGGCGTGGCACGCGCATCTGCGGCGTTGTCGTCGGTTGTCGACGCTCCGCGTCGCCGCCCTCCTCCGCCTTGCAGCTGCACGCACCACGCCCCGCTCGGGTCGGCCGACAAGGCACCGTGGGCCAGGGCGGCCTGATCCAAACGACAGACCCTAGATCTCCAGCAGCACCGTGAACGGGCCGTCGTTCGTCAGCGACACCCGCATCTGCGCGCCGAACCGGCCGGTCGCCACCGTCGCGCCCAGCCCCCGCAGCTGGGCCACCACCTCGTCCACCAGCGGCTCGGCGACCTCGCCCGGGGCCGCCGCGTTCCAGGTGGGCCGGCGGCCCTTGCGGGCGTCGCCGTAGAGCGTGAACTGGCTGATCACGAGCAGCGGTGCGGCGAGGTCGCTGCAGGACTTCTCGTCCTGGAGCATCCGGATCGACCACAGCTTGCGGGCCAGCTGGGCGGCCTTCTCCCTGGTGTCCTCATGGGTCACCCCGACGAGGACGCACAGCCCCTCGCCCTCGATCGCGCCCACCGTCTCGCCGTCCACGACGACGCTCGCGCCGTCCACCCTCTGCACCACCGCACGCATGCGGACCATCATGCCGGGTCTCCCGCCAGGCGCCGCGGGGGGCCCATTATGGATCTCTTACCGCCCATCTGGGGCTGTTTCGGGGGCACTCGGTCACATTGTGGCCACTTGGGGTGGCACCATGCTTCCACACGCCGGTCGAGGGGACGGTCAGACGCACATGAGCACACCGAGCACCAGTGGGCGGCTGGGAACGCAGGGGACGTACCGGCCGCCCGCACAGCGCGGCGACGGCACCACGGGCCCGTCCCTGCCCGCCGAACCGCCCGAGCCCGATCTGGCCCTGCTGACACTGCCCGAACTGCGCGCCCTGCGCCGGGACGCCCAGCGCGACGAGGCGGACCTCAGCTATGTGCGGCGGCTGTTGCAGGGCCGGATCGACATCCTGCGCGCGGAGCTGTGCCGGCGCGGCCGGGCCTCCGTGCCGGCGCCCGCGGACGGCTCCGTGGTCGACCGGCTCCCGGAGATCCTCAAGGACGCCCCCGCCCGGCACCGTTCCTCCGCCCGCCACGTGACGCTGGGCACCCCGCACAACGAGGAGTACCGGCAGCTGGCGGCCGAGATGCTCGGCGAGGTGGAGCTGTCCGACCTCGGCGCGCGCACGGACCTGGAGCTGACCAGCGCCATGGGCCGGCTGGTCCGTTACGAGCAGGAGGTGTCCCGGCGCCGCCAGCGGCTCCAGCGCACGGCCGACGACTGCAGTGGGGAGATCGCGCGCCGGTACCGGATGGGCGAGGCGCAGGTGGACGACCTGCTGACCCGACCCGACCCGAGCTGTCCTGACCCGTCCTGACCTGACCCGTCCTGACCCGAGCGGGGCGCGGGGCCCGGAAAAAGCGGGCGACACCCCGGGAACGGCCGCCTACCGTGGGCCCCATGACCGACGTCCGCACCGTCACCGACGCCGCATTCGAGGACTGGCAGCGCGCCCTGAACACGGGTTTCCTGAGGCCGCCGGTCATGACCCCGGAGCAGCTGGCGGCCCGGCGCCTGCTGCCGGGCCGCAGGCTCGGCGCCTTCGACGGCGACCGGTGCGTGGCCACCTTCCGCTCCTTCGACCAGGAACTGACCGCGGTCGGCGGCGCACCCGTGCCCGCGGACGCGATCTCCAACGTCACCGTCAGCCCGACGCACCGGCGCCGGGGCCTGCTGTCCCGGATGATGCGCGCGGACCTCGCGGCGGCGCGGGACCGCGGCGACGTCGTGGCCACCCTGATCGCCGCCGAGTACCCGATCTACGGCCGGTACGGCTTCGGGCCCGCGACCTCGACGACCGAGTGGACCGTCGACGTGCCCCGGGCCGGCCTCGACCCGCGCTGGTCCGGGCCGGCCGACGGCGGCCGGATCGACCTGGTGGACGCCGAGGACGTGCGCAAGCTCGGTCCCGAACTGCACGAGCGGTTCCGCCGGGCCCAGCCGGGCGCGGTCAGCCGGCACGAGCTGTGGTGGCAGACGAACACCGGTGCCCTGCGCCTCGGCGGCGCCTGGACCGAGCCGTTCTTCGCCGTCTACCGGTCGGCCGCCGGCGAGGTCGAGGGCCTGGTGAGCTACGAGTCCGACGACAAGTGGCACGGCAAGCAGCCGCAGAACACCGCCGACGTCAACTGGCTGCTCACCACGACCCCGGCGGCCGGGCGCGCCCTGTGGCGGTATCTGTGCTCGATCGACTGGATCACGAAGGTCAGGTCCGGCTGGCGCGGGCCCGACGACCTGCTGCCCCTCCACCTGCCCGATCCGCGGGCCGCCCGGGTCACCGAGCACGCGGACTGGCTGTGGGTGCGGATCCTGGACGTCGTACGGGCCCTGGAGGCGCGGACGTACGACCGTGAGGGCACGCTGGTGCTGGAGGTCGTCGACGAGGGCGGGTTCGGCGGGGGCCGGTTCCGGCTGACGGCCTCTCCCGAGGGGGCGTCGTGCACCCCCGCGGCCGCGGAGGGAGCCGATCTGACGCTGGAGATAGGGGAGTTGGCGCGGCTGTGGCTCGGTGACGAGTCGGCGCTGCGGCTCGCCGCCCTCGGCCTGGTCCAGGAAGAACGAGAGGGCGCCGCCCGGAAGGCCGACGCCCTGTTCCGCTCGCCCGGGCGCCCCTGGTGCCCGGACCTCTTCTGAGGCTCCCTTCTCCCGGCGACACACCGACTGTTCATCCGTAGCGAGCTGTTCGGTGGTGACTGTGTGCTGACGATGTTCGGTTGTGGCTGCGCGTTCAGTTGTGACTGTGCGGGATCTTCAGTTGTGGCTGTGCGGGTCGTGCGCTGTGGCGCGCGCTCCGGTGGCCGCCCCCTGCCCGGGCTCCCGGCTCCCCTCCGGAAGGGAGCCCGTTCGGCCAACCACTGGGAAGCTCGACCATGTTGGGCGAGTTGGCTGCCAACTTCACTGTACTTATCTCCGCTGAGAACCGTCTCATAACCAGCAGCCGACGAACTGCCCCAAGATGGCAAGAAGTTGTAGTGTTTGTTCGTGGACCCGGAGCACGTCTCCGCCAGTGGACGGACGAGGTCACAGCGGCCCCACCCGTCACACCGCGAGATCGCCGACGAGCTGCGCGGCCGGATCAGGTCCGGCGAGCTGCGGCCGGGCGAGCGCATGCCCACCCAGGCGAGGCTGGCCGACGAGTTCGGTGTCGAGCGCGGGGTCGTGCGGCAGGCGCTGCGCGTCCTGGAGGCGGAGCAGCTGCTGACCAACGTCTCCAAGGGCAGACCGGCCACGGTGGCCGCGGTGCCGGGTACGGTCCGGCACCCTGCGGGTCCCGGGGCGCCGCCGCAGCCGACGATGGTGGGGCTCGTCCCGCGCGTGGCGGCGGCCTTCGCCGCGCCGCACGTGCGGATCGACGCGCTGTGCCTGACCTCCGTCTCGCTGACTCTGGCCATCGGTGAGCCGCTGCGGCAGATCCACGCCGGCCATGCGAAACCGGCCAAGATCGACGTCCGGGTGCTGCTGCCGAGCCGGGACATCGAGCTGGCCTTCCCGGCGCCGGTGGACGCATCCGACGGCGGTCTGCTGCACCGGCGCTGGCTGGCCCAGCGCAACGCCCAGGGCATGGTGCTGCGGCAGAACCTGCTGGCCCTGCGCACCACCCACGGCATCGACGTGGAGGTCTGCTTCCGCGCCCTGCCGTTCACCCCGCCGGTCAAGCTGTATCTGCTCAACGGCGCCGAGGCGCTCTTCGCGTACTACACGCTGGGGCGCCGTGAGCGGGAGATCGAGCACGAGCACGTGGAGCTGTACGACGCCGACGGCACCCGGTCGATGCTGTTCGCCTTCGAGCGGCGGGCCGGGCAGCGGGACGCGGCGTTCGTGGAGCAGTCGCAGAAATGGTTCGACGCGCTGTGGGAGACGATCAGTTCGGACCTGGTGCTGGCGTCATAGCGCGGGGCCGGCGAGCAGCAGCGCGAGCAGTACCGCGCCGGCGGAGCTGACCGCGGGGCTCTTGGCCTTGATGCCGACGGAGAGCAACAGCATGCCGACGATGCCGGCGGCACCGTACTTCCACTGGACGAGCTGTTCGAAGCCGACGATGAACAGGGCGGAGAAGAAGGCGAGGGCAGGCACGGTGATTCCCCCTTCGGGCTGCCGGTGGGACGTACGGGAAGCAAAAGCTCCGCCAACTTGGAAAAGTTGGCAACCAACTTCACTTAAGTTGTCCCCACTTGGTCGGTGTTCATAAACAACTTTCCGGCAACTCCCCTTAGATGGATCAGAGTTGTAGCGTTTGGTCGTGACCCAGGAGAACGTGGCAGTGAACGGCAGCAGAAGGCTCACGCCCCAGGAGATCGCCGACACCCTGCGCGAACGCATCCGCAGCGGTGTCCTCCGGTCGGGCGAGCGACTGCCCACGCAGGCCGAACTCGCCGAGGAGTTCGGGGTGGAGCGCGGTGCCGTGCGCCAGGCCCTGCGGACACTGCAACTGGCCGGGCTGCTCAGCAACGTCAGCAAGGGCAGCCCGCCGAGGGTCGCCGAGCCGCCGCCTGCCCGCGAGGAGCCCCAGCCGACCATGGTGGCCCTCGCTCCCCGGCTGACGGCGGCCTTCGAGGCACCGCACGTGCGCATCGACGCGGTCTGCCTGACCGCGCAGAGCCTGATCCCGGCCCTCGGCGAGCCGCTGCGCCTGATCCACGAGGGCCGTATCCGCCCCGAGCGGATCGACGCGCGCGTCCTGCTCCCGTCCCGGCACATCGACCTCGCCTTCCCGGTCTCGGTCGAGGCCGGCCGCGACGACGACGCCGTCCACCGGCGCTGGCTGGCGATGCGCAACGCCCAGGGGCAGGTGCTCCAGTACAACCTCCAGGCCCTGCGCGGCACCCACGACATCGACGTCCACGTCACCTTCCGCGCGCTGCCGTTCACCCCGCCGGCGAAGCTGTACCTGCTCAACGGGGTGGAGGCGCTCTACGCGTACTACATGGTCACGCGCCGCGCGGAGCCCACCGAGAGCGGGATGCTGGAGATGTACGACACCCTCGGCTCCGAATCCCTCCTGTTCTCCTTCGAGCAGCGGTCGGGGCAGCGGGACGCGGCGTTCGTGGAGCAATCGCAGAAGTGGTTCGACGCCCTCTGGGAAACCATCACCACGGACCTGACACTCTCCTAGTGACTTCTGATGCGACTTCTGATGCCACGTCTGGTGCGAATGAGATCGGGAAGCTACGGGAACTGATCACATCCGCCCGGGTCGTGCTGTGGGACTTCGACGGGCCCATCTGCCGCCTCTTCGCCGGGCACAAGGCGGAACGGGTGGCCGCGGACCTGGTGGAGTGGCTGGCGCTGCAGGGCCTGCACGGCCTGCTCACGGACACCGAACGGGAGACGCTGGACCCGCAGGTGGTGCTGCGCGCCGTGGGCCGCCGGCACCCGGGCAGCGATCTCGTCGCCGCCCTGGAGGAGCGGCTCACCCAGGAGGAGGAGCGGGCCGCCGGCTCCGCGCTGCCGACCGCGTACGCCGACCCGCTGATCCGCACCTGGACCGCCGTCGGCGCCCGGCTCGCCGTCACCACCAACAACTCGCCCCGGGCGGCCCGCACCTATCTCGAGAGCCGCGGCCTCACCGGCTGCTTCACGCCTCACCTGTACGGCCGCACGCAGGCGCTCCAGCATCTCAAGCCGCATCCGCACTGCCTCAACCGCGCCCTGAGCGCGATGGGCGCCGCCCCCGCGGACGCGCTGATGATCGGCGACTCCGCCTCCGACCTGGACGCGGCCCGCGAGGCCGGGGTGCCGTTCCTCGGCTACGCGGGCGGCGAGGACAAGGAGAAACGCCTGCGGGCGGCGGGCGCCGGACACGTCGTACGGTCGCTCGAACCGTTGCTGCGTCTGCTCCGGAGCGGGCACGCCGTGCGCTAGCATGCGCCAATCCGGGCCACCGCCCGGACGTGTGCGTGGGGAAGGGCAACGAGCCGGTCCTCGGCCGTCGGCCCGGCACGGTGAGTGGCGGACCACCCGTCGGGCTGCTCGACTGGGCCGGGAGCCGTGACGGCCACCACCTGGGAACAGTGTTCTCCCGGCCGTGTCCGCCGACGCTGTTCCGCCCCTTCCTTTTGGCGCGATCTACCCGGAGCGGCCCGTGGGCGCACCGCCTGTTCCCCGAGCCGCGGCCGGGGGGCACGCCGGCAGAATCCGCCGGGACGCCGTCGTCCGAGCCTTCGTCGCCCGTGCGGTCGCGGCCGGGCCGGCGACGGACGGCTACCACCACCGCAACCACGTCCTGCCGCTCACCGGCCCCCTCGCCGGACTGCTGGGCCTGGCCCCCGGTACACCGGTGACCGTCCGGGTGCCGCGGCCGGACGTGGTGCCCGTGGTCGTGCGCACCTGGCCGAACGAGCCGGAGATCCTGCACGCCCTCAGCGGTGTGCTGCCCGTCCCGCGATGCCTGGCGTCGGGGGAGGGGTACGCCGTCCACAGCTATGTGGCCGGGGACGTCCTCGCGGACGTCTGCGGCCCGGGCAAACCGGTGTCGGGGCCGCTGCTGACGGACCTCGCGGAGCTGTTCGCCGCGATCGTCCAGGTGCGCGGTCCGGCCCTGCCGCCGCTGCCGGCCGACCGGCCCCGCAACCACACCGACTCCCAGGGGTTCCTGCGCACCCTGGCCCAGCTCGCCGACCGCCAGATCCGGCGGCCCAACTGGCGTCGGTACGGCGGGCTGTTCGTCGCCCTCGGCGTGCCCGAGGACGCCCTGCTCCGGTTCGCCGACCGGGTGCCGGCGCTGACCCGGCGCCCCTACGGCCTGCTCCACGGCGACCTGCACCGCGGCAATCTGGTGCTGCCGTC
This sequence comes from Streptomyces albidicamelliae, assembly GCF_025642175.1. Classification (NCBI taxonomy): domain Bacteria; kingdom Bacillati; phylum Actinomycetota; class Actinomycetes; order Kitasatosporales; family Streptomycetaceae; genus Streptomyces; species Streptomyces albidicamelliae. The sequence goes on from NZ_CP106795.1 coordinate 4,566,744, forward strand.
CGCGGGTGACCCGCCGCTGCATTGCCTGGACTGGGAACTGGCGGGCTACGGCGACCCGTTGCACGATCTCGCCGTGCACCTGGTGCGGATGCGCTACCCGGACCACCAGTGGCAGGAGGCCGTCGACGCCTGGGCCGGGGCCGTGCACCGGGTGCGGCCCGCCGCGGTGGCCGGCCTGGCCCGGGACCTGCCCCACTACGTCGCCTTCGAGCGGGCCCAGTCGCTGTACGCCGACGTCGTGCGGGCCGCGCGGTCGCTGGAGGACTCCTTCGGCCCGCGGCGGCTGGAGGAGGCCACGGCCGTCGTGCACGGCGCGCTGGCGGCCGCCGCCGAACCGCTGCGGCTCGGCCGGGTGCCGCGGGAGAGCGAGATCGAGCGGGTCCTCTTCCGCCGCGGCGCGTCCGCCGGTGGCGCGCGGCCGCGCGTCCGGGGCATCGGCTGGACGCCGGACCGCCGCGTCCCCGAGCACCCCGGCTTCCCGCACTCCGCGGTCGCCGATGCGCTGTTCCTGGAGGGCGCGGCCCCGGCCGACCGGGTCTTCAAGGGCGCCGCGCACCTGAACACGGTGCTCCGGGTGCCCGGTACCGGCTTCCCCGTGGTCGTCCGCCGGGTGGCGGCCGTCGTGCTGCGGCGCGAACGCAGCTTCCTCAGCGAGCACGCCGTGCTCGGCGCCATTGCCCGCTCCGGGGTGCCCGTGGCCGCGCCCCGGGTGCTGGCACTGGGCACGAGCCACGCCACGGACCCCGAGCACCGCTACGCCGGGGACCGCTTCGCCGTCCACACCTACGAAGGCGCCGGCGACCTCGGCCGGAGCCCGGAGCACCCGGTGCACGGGCTGCGCCCGCACGAGGCCGACTGCCTGGTCGACCAGCTCGCCGCGCTGACCGAGGTCGACTGCGCCCCGATCGACCCGCTCGCCGGCCGGCCGCGCTTCTACGACTGGCTCAGCGACCAGCTCGTGGCGCTGGTCGCCGGACTGCCCCGCAAGTCCCGGCAGGTGGCCCGCCTCCTCGGCCTGCCCGACGCCCCCCGGCTGCGCGAGATCCTCGCCCGGCACCGTGTCACCGCGCGTGACAACGCGCTGCTGCACGGCGATCTGAACCCCTGGAACCTGGTGCGCCGCGAGGACCGCCCCGCGCTCACCCTCATCGACTGGGAGATGGCCCTGGTCGGGGACCCGCTGTACGAACTGGTCCGGCACATGCACCTCACCCCGACCCGGCCGGAGATCCGCGACCGCATGTTCCGCCGCTGGGACGCCCGGCTCGCCGCGCGGTTCACCGAGGGCTGGCAGGAGGACTGGCGGGTCTACCGCTGGATCGAGATCGTCCGTTCCGCCTACGTCGACCTCGACCGTCTGGTCACCGGCACGAGCCTGGACGCCCCCAACGTCCGCCGGGCGCTGGAGTCGTACGCCATGACCCTCGCCGCGGCCACGGCCTCGCTTGGCCTGTCGGCGCGCCCGCGCCGCGTCCCCCGGCTCACTCCGGGTCTGGCCTGGCCGACCGGTCCGGGCGGCGCTGCGTAGGCTCCCCCTCATGGAAGAGATGGGCCTGCGCGAGCGCAAGAAGCAGCGGATGTACCAGGACGTGTCGGACATCGCCGTACGGCTGTTCCTGGAGCGGGGCTTCGACGCGGTGTCGGTCGCGGAGGTCGCCGCCGCGGCCGGGATCTCCAAGCCGACCCTCTTCCGGTACTTCCCGGCCAAGGAGGACCTGGTCCTGCACCGGATCGCGGACCATGAGACGGAGGCGGCGCGGGTGGTCGCCGGGTCGGCCGATCCGGTGGACGCGCTGCGCCGGAACTTCCTCGCCGGGCTGGAGCGGCGCGACCCGGTCACGGGGCTGAACGACCATCCGCAGGTGCTCGCCTTCCACACGCTGCTGTACGGCACGCCGTCCCTGGTGGCGCGGGCGCACGGGCATCTGGAGCGGTCGGAGGCGGCGCTCGCCGCGGCCCTGGGCGGCGGGCTGGACGCCCGGCTGGCGGCGGGACAGATCATCGCCGTCCAGCGGATCCTCGCGCAGGACAACTGGCGGCGGATCGCGGCGGGGGAGAGCGTCGAGCGGGTGGCGCCGGAGGCGGTGCGGGCCGCCGAGCGGGCCTTCGGGCGGCTGGCGGCCGGGCTGCCGGGGGTGTCCGGGCTGACCTCCGCCGGGTCAACGTTCTGAGACCAGGTTAAAAACTTAACTCGGTTACATTTTTCCCGTACGGTGGCGTCATGACGTCACTCCACCCCGCCCTCGCCGACTCCCTCAATGCCGAGCGCGCCTACCACGACACCTGCCGGGAGGCCCTCGCCGCGATGGTCGAGGGCGCGGCCGAGCAGGTCGTCGTGGGCGAGGACGTCTCCGCCTCCGGCGCCGACGCCGAAGTCCTCGGGTACCGCCTGCGCAGCCGGGCCGCGGAGATGCGCGCACTCCCGCCCGGCCCGCTGTTCTTCGGCCGCCTGGACTTCGCCGACGACGCCCCCGGGCACGGCGGGCAGAGCTACCACCTCGGCCGGCTCCGGATCACCGAGGACCCGGCCGCCCCGCCCCTGGTGGTGGACTGGCGGGCCCCCGTCTCCCGCGCCTTCTACCAGGCGAGCGCCCGCGATCCGCAGGGCGTCGGCACCCGGCGCCGGTTCGGCTGGGCACCCGGCAGCCGGGGCGACTCCGCCGACCTCACCGGGCTGGAGGACGAGCGCCTGGGCCGGGGCGAGTCGCGGGCCGGCGACATCCTCGCCCGCGAGATCGCGCGGCCCCGCGTCGGTCCCATGCGGGACATCGCGGCCACCATCCAGCCCGAACAGGACGACCTCGTACGGGCCGCCCTCGCCGACTCCGTGTGCGTGCAGGGCGCCCCCGGCACCGGCAAGACCGCCGTCGGACTGCACCGCGCCGCCTATCTGCTCTACACCCACCCCAAGCGGCTCCGGCGCTCCGGCCTGCTCATCCTCGGCCCGAACCGCACCTTCCTCGGCTACATCGCGGAGGTGCTGCCCGCCCTCGGCGAGACGGGCGTACGCCAGTCCACCCTCCTGGAGGAGATCGCCCGCCACCCCGTCTCCGGCACCGACCCCGTCGCGACGGCCACCGTCAAGCACGATCCCCGCATGGCCGAGGTGCTGCGCCGGGCGCTCTGGGCGCATGTGAGCGCGGAGGGGGTCACCGACCTCGCCGTACCGGACGGCTCGCACCGCTGGCGGGTGCCCGCCGCCGAACTGGCCGCCGTGGTCGAGCAGGTGAGGGCCGAGGAGCCGCCGTACTCCGTCGGCCGGGAACGGGTGCGCACCCGGCTGGTCCGGCGGCTGCGGGAGCAGGCCGAGCGGCGCTCCGGGGTGCTGCCCGCCTCCTGGGTCCGCCGGATCGAGCGGTCCCGGCCGCTCACCGCCCACCTCGACGCCGTCTGGCCCCGCGTCCGCCCCGAGGAGGTCCTCACCGCCCTCCTCACCGACGGCGCGGTGCTGGCCCGCGCGGCCGACGGGCTGCTGGACCCCGACGAGCGGGCGGCGCTGCTGTGGCCGCGCCCGCCGCGCTCCTTCAAGTCCGCCCGCTGGTCGGCCGCCGACCTCGTCCTCCTCGACGAGCTGTCCGGACTCGCCGAACACCCCGAGGGCTACGGCCACCTCGTCGTCGACGAGGCGCAGGACCTGTCGCCCATGGAGTGCCGGGCGATCGCCCGCCGGGCCGTCTTCGGCTCGCTCACCGTCCTCGGCGACCTCGCCCAGGGCACCACGCCGTGGGCCGCCCGCGACTGGTCCGCGCAGCTGCGCCACCTCGGCCGGCCGGGCGCCGCCGTGGTGCCGCTCACCATCGGGTTCCGGGTGCCCGCCGCGGTCGTCGAGCTGGCCAACCGGCTGCTCGGCCGGCTCGACGTGGCCGTCCCCGCCGCCCGGTCCCTGCGGGCCGACGGCGAGCTGACCGTCCGCCCGACCGACGACGTCCCCGGCACGACCGTGACCGCCGTACGGGAGGCACTCGCGCGGGAGGGCTCGGTCGGGGTCGTCGCGGCGGACGCGGACGTGGCCGCCGTACGGGAGGCGCTCGCCGCCGCGGGGATCACGGCGGCCGGGCCCGAGACACTCGGCGCCCGCGTGACCCTCGTACCGGCGAGCCTGGTCAAGGGACTGGAGTACGACCACGTCGTCGCGGTGGAGCCGGCCGCCGTCGCCGAGGCGGAGGAGCGCGGCGCGCACCGGCTGTACGTCGTGCTGACCCGGGCGGTCTCCCGGCTGGACGTGGTGCACGCCCGGCCCCTGCCGTTCTGAGCCGGGGCCGGGCCGGGCCGCCGGGGGCCATCCTTGGACCGTGACCCTGCTCTTCCTCGACGTCGACGGCCCGCTCATCCCCTTCGGGGCGGCGGACCGCCCGTACCCGGTGTACCCGGGTCCGCGGGTGCCCGGCCCGGAGCACCCGCTGCTCACCCGCGTCGACCCGGCCCTCGGACCCCGGCTTCTCGCGCTGGGCTGCGTCCTGGTGTGGGCCACCACCTGGCTGGACGACGCCAACACCGGCCTCGCGCCCCGGCTGGGCCTGCCCGCGCTGCCGGTCGTGCGGTGGCCGGACGAGGACGAGCCGCCCGGCCCCCTGCACTGGAAGACCCGGCCGCTGGTCGCCTGGGCGGCGGGCCGACCCTTCGTCTGGGTGGACGACGAGATCACCGAGGCCGATCGCGCCTGGACCGCCGTCCACCACCCCGGCCCGGCCCTCCTCCACCGGATCGACCACCGGCACGGCCTCACGGACGCGGATTTCACCGCGCTGGAGGAGTGGCTGGCGGCCGTGCCCCGCTGAGCCGGGGAACGGCCGGCGCGGCGGGTCAGGTGCCGACGTAGTCCGCGAGGTGTTCGCCCGTCAGGGTGGACCGCGCGGCGACCAGGTCGGCGGGGGTGCCCTCGAAGACGACACGGCCGCCGTCGTGGCCGGCGCCGGGACCCAGGTCGATGATCCAGTCGGCGTGGGCCATGACCGCCTGGTGGTGCTCGATGACGATCACCGACTTGCCCGCCTCCACCAGCCGGTCCAGCAGGCCGAGCAGCTGCTCCACGTCGGCGAGGTGGAGACCGGTCGTCGGCTCGTCCAGGACGTAGATCCCGCCCTTGTCGGACATGTGCGTGGCCAGCTTCAGCCGCTGCCGCTCGCCGCCGGACAGCGTGGTGAGCGGCTGGCCGAGGGTGAGGTAGCCGAGGCCCACGTCGGCCATGTGCGTGAGGATCCGGTGCGCGGCGGGGGTGCGGGCCTCACCGGCGCCGAAGAACTCCCCGGCCTCGGTCACCGACATCGCCAGCACCTCGCTGATGTCCCGGCCGCCGAGGTGGTACTCCAGCACCGACGCGTCGAACCGCTTGCCCTCGCACTCCTCGCAGGTGGTGGCGACGCCGGCCATCATCGCGAGGTCGGTGTAGACGACGCCCGCGCCGTTGCAGTTCGGGCAGGCGCCCTCGGAGTTGGCGCTGAACAACGCCGGCTTCACGCCGTTGGCCTTGGCGAACGCCTTGCGGATCGGCTCCAGCAGCCCGGTGTACGTCGCCGGGTTGCTGCGGCGCGAGCCGCGGATCGGGCTCTGGTCGACGGAGACCACGTTCTCGCCGGCCGGGATCGAGCCGTGCACGAGGGAGCTCTTGCCGGAGCCGGCGACTCCGGTGACGACGGTCAGCACCCCGAGCGGGATGTCCACGTCGACGTCCCGCAGGTTGTGCGTCGAGGCGCCGCGGATCTCCAGGGCGCCGGCCGGCTTGCGCACCGTCTCCTTGAGCCGGGCCCGGTCGTCCAGGTGCCGGCCGGTGAGGGTGCCGCTCGCCCGTAGCTGCTCGACGGTGCCCTCGAAGCAGACCGTCCCGCCCGCCGTGCCGGCGCCGGGGCCGAGGTCGACCACGTGGTCGGCGATCGCGATCGCCTCCGGCTTGTGCTCCACGACCAGCACGGTGTTGCCCTTGTCGCGCAGGCGCAGCAGCAGGTCGTTCATCCGCCGGATGTCGTGCGGGTGCAGGCCGATGGTGGGCTCGTCGAAGACGTAGGTGACGTCGGTGAGGGAGGAGCCGAGGTGGCGGATCATCTTCACGCGCTGCGCCTCGCCGCCCGACAGCGTGCCCGCCGGCCGGTCGAGCGAGAGGTAGCCGAGGCCGATCTCCACGAACGAGTCGAGGGTGTCGCCCAGCGCGGTGAGCAGCGGCCCCACCGACGGTTCGGCCAGCCCCCGCACCCACTCGGCGAGGTCGCTGATCTGCATCGCGCAGGCGTCGGCGATGCTGATCCCCCCGATCTTCGAGGACCGGGCCGCCTCGCTCAGCCGGGTGCCCGCGCAGTCGGGACAGGTGGTGAAGGTGACCGCCCGGTCCACGAACTCCCGGATGTGCGGCTGCATCGCCTCCCGGTCCTTGGCGAGCATCGACTTCTGGATCCGCGGGACGAGGCCTTCGTACGTCATGTTGATGCCCGCGATCTTCATCCTGGTGGGCTCGCGGTACAGGAAGTCCTGCAGCTGCCTCTTGGTGAACGCGCGGATCGGGGTGTCCGGGTCGTACAGGCCGGACTCGGTGTAGAGGCGGTGGTTCCAGCCGCCGGCCTTGTACCCGGGGACCGTGAGCGCGCCCTCGGATAGGGACTTGGACTCGTCGAAGAGCTGAGTGAGGTCGATGTCGGTGACCGAGCCCCGGCCCTCGCAGCGCGGGCACATGCCGCCCGTGATGCTGAACTCGCGCCGCTCCTTCACCGTCTGCCCGGCGCGCTGCACGGTGACCGCGCCGGCCCCGCTGATCGAGGCCACGTTGAAGGAGTACGCCTTGGGCGAGCCGATGTGCGGCTCGCCGAGCCGGCTGAAGAGGATGCGCAGCATCGCGTTGGCGTCGGTGGCGGTGCCGACGGTGGAGCGGGGGTCGGCGCCCATCCGCTGCTGGTCGACGATGATCGCGGTGGTCAGCCCGTCCAGGACGTCGACGTCGGGACGCGCCAGCGTCGGCATGAAGCCCTGCACGAAGGCGCTGTAGGTCTCGTTGATCAGCCGCTGCGACTCGGCGGCGACGGTGTCGAACACGAGCGAGCTCTTGCCCGAGCCGGAGACACCGGTGAACACGGTCAGCCGGCGCTTGGGGATCTCGACGCTGACGTCCTTGAGGTTGTTCTCCCGCGCGCCGTGCACCCGGATCAGATCGTGACTGTCGGCGAGGTGCGGCGCGGACGCCGCCGCGTCCGCCGCGTCCGTCATCGGGGGCGTGGTCATCGTGTCTCCGTCCGTCGGGGCCGCAGCCGACACTAACCGCGGCCCGGCCGTCCCGGCTTCTCGATTCCTGACCGATGGCGCCGGGGCGCGACGCGCGGGCGCACTTTTGCAAGCGGGTGCTTGCAATTGTTAGCGACAGTGGGGCAAGGTGGAGGCATGGCATCGCTCAACGTCGGCAATCTCGGTGACTACCTGCGCGAGCAGCGGCGCAACGCCCAGCTGTCGCTGCGGCAGCTCGCCGATGCCGCCGGGGTGTCCAATCCGTACCTGAGCCAGATCGAGCGCGGGCTGCGCAAGCCCAGCGCGGAGGTGCTCCAGCAGGTCGCCAAGGCCCTGCGGATCTCCGCCGAGACGCTGTACGTCCGCGCCGGGATCCTCGACGCGGAGAGGGACCGGGACGAGGTGGAGACGCGCGCCGTCATCCTCGCCGATCCCTCGCTCAACGAGCGGCAGAAGCAGGTGCTGCTCCAGATCTACGAGTCCTTCCGCAAGGAGAACGGATTCGGGATCGGCGAGCCCGCGGTGGTCGAGGACGACGAGGACGGCGCGGGGTTCACGGACCAGGACACCGGCGACACCGCCGTGCGCGGCACCCGCACGGCCGGCGCAGACGATGCGGGCCCGCGGCGGACGGCCGGGTAACCGGACCAGGGCACCGGCCCCCCACCGCGGACCACACCAACCTCAGCCGAACGCGAATCCGGGAGGACCCTCACCATGGCGATCAGCGACGACCTGCGCAAGACCCTCAGCGACCCGAAGCCGCTCTACTTCGCCGCCGGCACCGCCGACCTGGCGCTCCAGCAGGCCAAGAAGGTGCCCGGCCTGGTCGAGCAGCTGCGCGCCGAGGCCCCGGCCCGCATCGAGGCCGTGCGCAACACCGACCCGAAGGCCGTGCAGGAGAAGGCGGCCGCCCGGGCCAAGGAGGCGCAGGAGACCCTGCAGACCAGGGTCAACGAGCTGCTGGGCACCATCGACGTCGACCTGAAGAAGCTCGGCGAGACCGCTCAGGACCTCGCCCTGCGCGGTGTCGGTGTCGCCGCCGAGTACGCGGTCAAGGCCCGTGAGGCCTACGAGAAGGTGGCCGAGCACGGCGAGGCGACCGTGAAGACCTGGCGCGGCGAGGCCGCGGAGGAGATCGAGGACCTGGCCATCGCCGTCGAGGGCAAGGCCGAGCCGGTCGAGGTCAAGGACGAGCCGAAGCCCGCCGAGGCGCCGGCCGGTGCCGCCGCGGAGAGGAAGCCCGTGGCGAAGAAGGCCCCGGCCCCGCGCAAGAGCACCCCGGCCGCCACGAAGAAGACGCCCCCGCCGGCCAAGTGACACGACGGCCGGGACGGGCTCGGGCCGGGCACCTTCGCGGTGTCCGGCCCGTTGTATGGGTACGGTGGCTGTACTGACGACTCGACCGGGGTGGTGGGCTCTGTGCTGATGACGGCATTCGGCGGCTTCATGTGGCTGCTCTTCACCGCCATGCTGGCGATGGCGGTGGTGGCCCTGGTGATGGCCGCGCTGTTCCGGGACGACGCCTATCGCGCGGCGGACAAGCAGAACAAGGGCTTCTGGCTGATCATCCTGGGCGTCGCGGTCGCGGTGAACCTCTTCGTCCCGATGCTGTTCCTGCAGCTCGCGGGCCTGGTGGCGACGATCGTCTTCTTCGTGGACGTCCGCCCGGCCCTCGTGCAGGTCTCCGGCGGCCGGGGCTTCGGCCGCCGCCGCGGGGGCAGCAGCAGCGACGGTCCGTACGGGCCGTACAACGGCGGCCGCTAGCGGCGTCCCCCGGATCCCCGCGCCCAAAGGGTGCGGGGATCCGTGCGTGCGGCCACGGTCCGCCGGCACCCGCGCCGACGGGCGACGCCTACGGCGCCCGGTCGAGCAGCACCACGGCGACGTCGTCCGTCAGCTCACCGCCGTTCATGTCGCGCACCTCGCTCACCGCGGCCCGCAGCAGCTCCTCGCCGCGCAGCCCCTCGGAGAGCTGGCGGCGGATCATCGCCACCATGCCGTCCTGGCCGAGCCGGTCCCCGTCCGCGCCGACCCGGCCCTCGATCAGGCCGTCGGTGTAGAGCATCAGGCTCCACTCGGCGCCCAGCTCCACCTGCATGCGCGGCCAGCGGGCGCCCGGCAGCAGACCGAGGGCGGGGCCGTTGTTGTCGTACGGCAACAGGCGCGCGGGCCGGCCGGGGCGGGCGATCAGCGGTGCCGGGTGGCCGGCCAGGCACAGACCGGCCCGGCGCCCGTCGGGGGCGATGTCCACCGTGCACAGCGTCGCGAAGATCTCCTCGTCCGCGCGCTCGTGCTCCAGCACCTCCTGGAGCGTGCCCAGCAGCTCGTCCCCGCACAGCCCGGCCAGGGTCAGCGCCCGCCAGGCGATGCGCAGCTCCACACCGAGCGCGGCCTCGTCCGGGCCGTGGCCGCAGACGTCGCCGATCATGGCGTGCACCGTGCCGTCGGGGGTGCGCACGGCGTCGTAGAAGTCACCGCCGAGCAGGGCCCGGGACCGGCCGGGGCGGTAGCGGGCGGCGAACCGCAGCGAGGAGCCCTCCAGCAGCGGGGTGGGGAGCAGGCCGCGCTCCAGGCGGCGGTTCTCCTGCGCGCGCAGCCTGCCCTCGGCGAGCCGGCGCTCGGCGGTGTCGGACCGCTTGCGCTCCACCGCGTACCGGATGGCACGGCTGAGCAGACGCCCGTCCAGCTCGTCCCGGAAGAGGTAGTCCTGGGCGCCCACGCGCACGGCCTCCGTGCCGCGCTCGGCGTCGCCGGAGGCGGTCAGCGCGAGCACGGCGTGCCGGGGCGCGAGCTGGAGGACGTGCTTGAGCACGGCCAGCTCGTCGTCCGCGCCGGAGCCTCCGGGGGCCGGGAGCGCCAGGTCCAGCAGGATGCAGTGGACGTCGTCGGTGAGCAGCCGCTCGGCCTCGGTGAGGTTGCGGGCGGTGCGGACGCGCATCGGCTTTCCGGCCGGGTCCAGCAGATCGGGCACGATCGGCGAACCCGCCGGGTCGTCCTCGATCAGCAGCAGGGTGAGAGTGGCGCCGTTGCTGGGCACGGGCGTGGCGTCGCGGTGGGCCTCTTCCTTGAGGGGGCCGCCGATTGCGGAGGCGGCCGGCGCCTGACCACTCTCCACGGCCGGGATCGCTCTCTGCCGCGGTACGGGTACGGGCATCGTCTGGGTTCCTTCCCTCCCCCCGAGGGCACGGTGGCGCCGAGGGGTCTCGGCCCACCGACGGGTGACCCTAGCGGCATTGCCCACCCCGATGGAATGGTGTGAGCCGGGTCGCTCCCGTGCAGGCCGCTGTCATATGCCGCGTTCCGTACCGCAGTTGGACAGGCCGCCACCCGGGCGGGGATGACGAAGCTCACTCCCGGGCCCGGTTCGGGCGGAGGCTGGCCGTGCGGTGGGTCACATGACGTGCGTCACCGGGGAGATGACGGCGGGCCCGTGCGGCCCGTGGTGCGCCTCACGCGTCGGGGCGTACGACGCCCAGGATGGGCATCGAGCCGGCGCCCGCGACCGTCACCGAGCGCCCCGGGCGCGGGGCGTGGATGATCGCGCCGTCGCCGATGTACATCGCGACGTGGCTGGCGTCACCGAAGTAGATGACGAGGTCGCCGGGGCGCATGTCCTTGACGTCGACGTGCCGCAGCTGCTTCCACTGCTCCTGCGAGGTGCGCGGGACGGGGTGGCCGGCCGCCGCCCAGGCCTGGGAGGTCAGGCCCGAGCAGTCGAAGGAGTCCGGTCCCTCGGCGCCCCACACGTACGGCTTGCCGAGCTGGGCGGTGGCGAACGCGACGGCCTTCTTGCCCCGCGCGGAGGCCTTGCCGTCGACGTCCTTGAGGACGCCGGTGTCCAGCCAGGCGGTCTGGGCCTTGAGGGCGGCCGCCTCCTCCAGCTTGGCGAGCCGCTCCTTCTCCTTCTTCTCCAGCTGCGACTCGAGCTTCTCGGCGGCGTCGATCTGCCGCTCGATCCTCTTCTTCGCGGCGGCCTTGGCCTTGCGGCCCGCCTCCAGCTTCTTCCACTGCGCGGAGGCGTCGTCGGCGTACTCCCGCAACTCCTTCTGGGTGCGGGTGACTTCGCCGAGCAGCTTCTTCGTCGCCGACTGTCCCTGCAGGACCAGTCCGGCGCCGTCCAGGAACTGTCCCGGGTCGTCGCTGAGCAGGAACTGGGCGGTGGGGGGCAGGCCGCCGGTGCGGTACTGGGAGCGGGCGGCGGCGCCCGCCTGGTTCTTGAGTCTCTTCAGCCGCTGCTGCCCCTCGACGATCTTCTTGGCCAGCGCGACGATCTCGGCGGACTGCTTCTCCGCCTTCTCCTCGGCCGCGTTGTAGGCGTCGGTGGCGACGGCCGCGTCGTGGTAGAGCCCGTCGAGCTTCTGGCGGACCCGCTCGAGGTCCTTGTCGGGCGGCGGAGTCGGGGCGGTGGGGGTACCGCTCGCCTTGGGGGTGGGCGCGGGTGTCGGGGTGGGAGCCGCGAAGGCCGTTCCGGGTGCCGCGAGGACGGTCACCGTGCAGACCACGGTCAGGGCGGCCGTGAGCAGGCCGCGCTTGCCCGGACCCATACCTGTTCCCCCAAACTGATTTACCGTCAGTAACTTACGGTCGCCTGAGGGATCGTGCCACGGCCGCGCGCAAAGCGACAGAGGTCGTCGGACGTCGGATTTCCCCCGTCGGCCGCCGCGTACGGCGATCTCCCCGCCGGTGTGACGTACGACGCGTGGGATGGGTTCCCGTGACGCCAGGGGCCCGGTATGTCCGGTGTGCAGGCGTCCGCCGACGGGCTGTTGTCAGCCCCGCGGGGCCAACGCCTCCCAGGCCACCGTCACTTCGCCCTGGCGCCAGCGGGCGGGCCGGTCCGTCACCGGCCAGTCGGCCGTCAGGTCCCCCACCGCGCGCAGCCAGCGCTGGCGGGCGCCGTAGGAGGCGTAGGGCGCGGCGGCGGCCCAGGCGCGGTCGAAGTCGCGGAGGAAGGCGTGCACGGGCTCACCGGGGACATTGCGGTGGATCAGTGCCTTGGGCAGCCGCTCGGCGAGGTCGGAGGGGCGCTCCAGGGAGCCCAGCCGGGTGGCGAAGGTGACCGTGCGGGGGCCCTCCGGGCCGAGCGCCACCCAGACGTGCCGCCGGCCGATCTCGTCGCACGTCCCCTCCACGAGCAGTCCGCCGCGCGAGCCGTCGCCGGCCGGGGCGAGCCGGGCGCACAGCCGCTCCCACACGGCGGCGACCTGGGCCTCGTCGTACTGCCGCAGCACGTTGGCGGCGCGGATCAGGGCCGGCCGCCCGGGCACCGGCACCTCGAAGCCGCCGTGCCGGAAGGCCAGGCCCTCCCGCTCGTACGGCCGGGCCGCCGCCACCCGGTCCGGTTCGATCTCGACGCCGACCACCCGGGTGCGGGGCGCCGCCGCCCGGAGCCGGGCCAGCAGTTCCACGGCGGTCCAGGGCGCGGCTCCGTAGCCGAGGTCGACGGCGACCGGGGCGCTCGCCCGGCGCAGTTCCGCGCCGTGCACGGCCGCTATCCAGCGGTCCATGCGGCGCAGCCGGTTGGGGTTGGTCGTCCCGCGCGTCACCGTTCCCACGACGGCTCCGCCCGCGCCCGGGCGGAGCCGGGAGCGGGAGTGGGTGGCTGCGCGGGCTGTCATATCCCACAGGGTAAGTGGGCGCGGCGGGGCCCGGTGCCGTGCCGCGGCCCGCGCGAGACGTCGCCGTCGTTCGAACGGTTGAGCGAGTGAGGGTAATGATTGGGCAAAGCCAGGTGATCGGGAAATGGCAGGGCACCCGTCGGCTGTTGGACCCAGTCGGAGGGCGGGGTCCGCCCCGGTGCCCGGCATGCCCACAGCGAGGAGGAACGCCACGTGAGCCAGTACGTCAGCAGGCTCGGGCGACGCTCCCCGGCCGCCGCCTCCCGGCTCCGGCTGTACCGCCGGCCGCGCCGGGTCGCCATGCTCTCGGTGCACACCTCCCCGCTCCACCAGCCCGGCACCGGCGACGCCGGCGGCATGAACGTCTACATCGTGGAGCTGGCCCAGCGGCTGGCCGCGATCAACATCGAGGTCGAGATCTTCACCCGGGCCACGGCCGGCGGCCTCGACCCCACGGTCGAGCTGGCGCCCGGGGTCCTCGTCCGGCACGTGGACGCGGGCCCCTACGAGGGTCTGGCCAAGGAGGACCTGCCGGCCCAGCTGTGCGCCTTCACCCACGGGGTGATGCAGGCCTGGGCCGGCCACCGCCCCGGCCACTACGACCTCGTGCACTCCCACTACTGGCTCTCCGGCCACGTCGGCTGGCTCGCCGCACAGCGCTGGGGGGTTCCCCTGGTGCACGCCATGCACACCATGGCCAAGGTCAAGAACGCCAACCTGGCCGACGGCGACACCCCCGAGCCCGCCGCCCGGGTCATCGGCGAGACGCAGATCGTGGCCGCCTCCGACCGGCTCATCGCCAACACCACGGAGGAGGCCGGCGAACTGGTCCGGCACTACGGGGCCGACCCCGCCAAGGTCGCCGTCGTCCACCCCGGGGTGAACCTCGACCGCTTCCGCCCCGCCGACGGCCGCGCCGCGGCCCGCGCCCGCCTCGGCCTCCCGCAGGACGCCCTGATCCCGCTGTTCGCGGGCCGCATACAGCCGCTGAAGGCGCCGGACGTGCTGCTGCGGGCGGTGGCCGTGCTGCTCGACGAGCGTCCGGAGCTGCGCTCCCGCATCGTCGTCCCGGTCGTCGGCGGTCCCAGCGGCAGCGGGCTCGCGAAGCCGGAGGGGCTGCAGAAGCTCGCCGCGCGGCTCGGCATCGCGGACGTCGTACGGTTCCAGCCGCCGGTCGGCCAGGAGCAGCTCGCCGACTGGTTCCGGGCGGCGTCGCTGCTCGTCATGCCCTCCTACAGCGAGTCCTTCGGCCTGGTGGCGATAGAGGCGCAGGCGGCCGGCACCCCGGTCCTCGCGGCGGCGGTCGGCGGTCTGCCGGTGGCCGTGCGCGACGGCGGCACCGGCTTCCTCGTGGGCGGCCACGACCCGGCCGAGTACGCCCGCGTGCTGCGCCGTTTCGCCGACCAGCCCTCGCTCTGCACCACCATGGGCGAGGCCGCCGCCCGGCACGCCGAGTCCTTCGGCTGGGACACGGCGGCCGCCGCCACCGCCGACGTCTACACGGCCGCGACCCAGTCCCACCGCCGTCGCGTACGCTCCCACCATGGGTGATGTCGAGAAGACCGGACAGGTCCTGGAGGCGTTCCTGAAGGACGCCGAACTGGAGTGGGAGAGCCCCGAGTCCGGCAATTACGTGGTCAAACTGCCCGGCACGCGCAAGCTCTCCACCACGGTCTCCCTCCTCGTCGGCAGGCACTCCCTCTCCCTCAACGCCTTCGTCGTCCGCCACCCCGACGAGAACGAGGCCGGCGTCCACCGCTGGCTCCTGGAGCGCAACCTCAAGCTGTACGGGGTGAGTTACGCCGTCGACCGGCTTGGCGACGTCTACGTCACCGCCCGCCTCCCGCTCGCCTCGGTCACCCCCGACGAGATCGACCGCCTCCTCGGCCAGATCCTGGAGGCCGCCGACGGCGCCTTCAACACCCTGCTGGAGATGGGCTTCGCCTCCTCCATCCGCAAGGAGTACGCCTGGCGCGTCTCCCGCGGGGAATCGACCCGGAACCTGGACGCGTTCAAGCATCTGATCGAGCGCTCGACGGACTGACGGGCCCTCTCCTCCCTTTTCCCTTTCTCTCACGCTCTTTGTTGCGTACGCCCCCTTTCCCGCCCGGCGGGTCCGATGGCATGCTCACCGCCGACGCATTCCTGAACATCGTTCACAAGGATGAATGAGAAGGGGCGGGTGGACATGAGCAACGCGCACCTCACCAGACGGACTCTCCTCGCGGGCGCGACGGCGGTGGCCCTCGGCGCCGCGACCGGAACCGCCCGGGCGGCCGAAGTGCCCTCGATCTGGAGGGAGTTCCGGCGCACCCCGTTCACCCACCCGCAGATCCCCTACGTGGGCCGGGCCGGGTGCCGCGCCGGGGCCCGCCGCTTCCCCCGCCCCCGCGTCGTCGCGGACGTCACCGACTTCGGCGCCGTCGCCGACGGCAGCACCGACTGCGCCCCCGCGATCAACCGTGCCCTCGCCGCCGCCGGAAGGGCCGGCGGGGGCACGGTCACCATCCCGCCCGGCACCTTCCGCATCGACGACGTCATCCGCGTCGGCGCCTCGAACGTCGTCCTGCGCGGCGCCGGCAGCGGCCGTACGACCCTGTACGCCACGAAGAACCTCACCGAGCTGATCGGCGCCTACGGCTCCCGCTACGGCGGTGACAAATCCTCCTGGTCCTGGGCCGGGGGCCTCATCTGGCTCGCCCCGAGCGCCCGTTGGGACTCGCTCGTCGCCGCCATCAGGTCCCGCGCCTGGCCCTTCGAGGGCTGGACCGGCAACCGGCGGGACGAGTGGACCACCCTCACCGCCGTCGAACCGGCCCGGCGGGGCGAGTGGACGATCACGGTCGCCGACCCGGCCCGGCTGCGCCCCGGCCGGCTCGTCCTGCTCCGCCTCGCCGACGACCCCGGCCACACCCTGCTCCAGCACATGGCCGGCGGCGGCCCCGGCCCGGCCGCCTACTCCTGGGCCGACAAGACGAAACTGACCTCCTACGTCCCCTACGAGTGGCCCGTGCGCGTCACCCGCGTCCACGGCCGCCGCGTCACCCTCGAACGCCCGCTCCCGCTCGACGTGCGCCCGGAGTGGGACCCCCGGCTGACCACGCACGTGACCGAGCTGACCGGCTCCGGCGTCGAGGGCCTCACCCTTCGTGCGGTCCGGACCCCGCAGTCCCCGCACCTCCTCGACAAGGGCTACAACGGTGTCGTCCTGCAGTGCGCCTACGACTGCTGGGTGGACGACGTCACCGTGCGGGACGTCGACAACGGGTTCGGCCTCGTCGCCGCCTCCGCCTGCACCCTGCGCCGCACCCGGGTCGCCGGACGCGGCTCGCACCACCCCTACTTCTGCCGCGAGGGCTCCCACGACAACCTGGTCGAGGACTTCACCGTCGAGGAGCGCACCGTCCCCGCGCCCGCGGGCACCCAGCTGCACGGCATCAACGTGGAGGGCCTGTCCTCCCACAACGTCTGGTCGCGCGGCGACATGCGGATGGGCACCTTCGACAGCCACCGCGGACTGCCCTTCGCGAACGTCCGCACCGACATCACCGTGGACAACGACGGCCGCCACGGCGGGGACGCCAGTGCCGGACCGCTCTTCGGCGCCCGCTTCACCCACTGGAACATCCGGGTCACCAACGGCCGCGCGGGCCTGATGAGGATCGACGGCCTGGCACCGTACTCGGCGACGGTCGGCATCAACGAGGTCACCGAGTTCGACCAGACCGACGTCCCCGACTTCACCGGCGATCTCCACTCCCGCCTGGAGCTGTACGGCACCACGGACGCCGTCCGCCCGCGCAACCTGTACGAGGCTCAGCGCACGCTGCGGTAGCGCCCCGGCGTCACCCCGACCAGCTTCCTGAAGTGCCGGGTGAGGTGCGCCTGGTCGTAGAAGCCGGCCGCCGGCGCCACCTCGCCCGGCGGCAGCCCGTCCAGCAGCAGCCGCCGGGCCCGGCCGATCCGGCGGGACATCAGGTACCGGTGCGGGGCGATGCCGTACGCGGCGCTGAACGCCCGTACCAGATGGGCGGGGTGGGCGTGCAGCAGCCGCGCCGCCTCCGCCAGCGCGACGCCCTCGACGACGCGTGCGTCGAGCAGCTCCCGCAGCCCACGGGCCAGGGCCGGGTCCGTAGGCGCCGGCGCCCGCTCCGGCCGGCGCCGCAGATGGTCACGCAGCCGCTCGCCGACGAGGGTCAGCCGGCTCTCCGCCTCCAGCTCGTCGCCGGGGCGGGCGAGCGCCGCGTGCAACTGGCCCACGCGCCGCCGCAGCAGCGGGTCCCGCAGGTCGGGCCCGTCCACCGCCGCACCGATCAGTTCCTCGCCCAGCCGGCTGCTGTCCAGGTACACCACGCGCTTGCGGAAGCCGTCCGGGGTGGCGGGGGCGCCGTTGTGCGGCACGTGCGGCGGCAGCAGCGTCACGGTGTCGAGCGGGGTGCCGTGCTCGTGCCGGTCGAGGTCGTAGCGGACGGCGCCGTCGTCGACGATGAGCAGCGTCCAGGCGTCATGGACGTGCATCGGATAGGCGTACTCGGTGAAGCGGGCGTGGAAGACCTCCGTGACACCCGGTACACGGGGGCGCCACGCGGTGACTTCCTGCCGGGCGGCCATGCAAAGAACGTACAAGACCGGGGCGTACGGCGATCGGCAGTCTCATTCCATGAGCACTGAACCCATCCGATTCGACACGAAGATCGCCGTGCTGCTGCGCGAGGACCTGGAGCCCTGGCAGCGCCTGAACGTGACCGCGTTCCTGGTCAGCGGCCTGGGCGCGACGATCCCCGAGGTGGTCGGGGAGCCGTACGAGGACGCGGACGGGGTGGCCTACCTGCCGATGTTCCGGCAGCCGGTGCTGGTCTTCGAGGGCACCAAGGAGGTCCTGAAGGCGGCGCACGAGCGGGCACTGAGCCGGGCCCTGCCCCGCGCCGTCTTCACCGCCGACCTGTTCGCCACGGGCAACGACCGCGACAACCGCGCGGCGGTCCGTGCCGTCACCACCGCCGGACTCGACGTGGTCGGGCTCGCCGTGTACGGCCCGCGCAACGGCGTGGACAAGGTGCTGAAGGGGGCGCGGATGCATCCCTGACGCCCCCCTCGGCCCACCGGGCGCCGCTCAGCCGAACATGCCCGGCACGTAGTCGCCGGCGGGCTGCCGGACGATGACGTTCGCCCGGTTGTAGGCGTTGATCACGGCGATGAGCGCCACCAGGGCGGCCAGCTGCTCCTCGTCGTAGTGCAGGGCGGCGTTCGCCCAGGCCTCGTCCGTGACCCCGCCCGCCGCGTCGGCGATCCGGGTGCCCTGCTCGGTCAGCTCCAGCGCGGCCCGCTCGGCCTCGGTGAACACCGTGGCCTCCCGCCAGGCGGCGACCAGGTGCAGGCGCGTGGCCGTCTCCCCGGCCGCGGTGGCGTCCTTGGTGTGCATGTCGGTGCAGAACGCACACCCGTTGATCTGGCTGGCGCGGATCTTCACCAGCTCCTGCACGGCCGCCGGCAGGGACGAGTCGGCGACCGCCCGGCCCGCCGCGTTGAAGTGCTTGAAGACCTTGCCGGCCAGCGGGTCGGTGAGAAGGTTCAGTCGAGCGTCCATGGTCTGCTCCCGTTGTGGTTGCCGCTGCTTGCACCTCTCTGACGCGGCGGCGCACCGGGATGTGACAGGCCCGGCCGTGAGGCACGTCACACGGCGGGCGCCTCGGCCACCGCCTCCGCCGGGACCACGGCCGGCACCGGCCGTTCCGGGGGCAGGCGGCGCATCAGCATGCCGTACCCGACGCCGGCCGCCGTGCCCACCGCGGCGCACATCGCCCACAGCCACTCGGCGCCGAACCGGTCGATGACCGCGCCGGACATCAGCGGCGCCACCAGCGCCGCCACGGACCAGGACAGGGTGTACATGCCCTGGTAGCGGCCGCGGCCGTGCACCGGGGACAGCCGGACGACCAGCCCGGTCTGGGTCGGGGCGTTGACGATCTCGGCGAGGGTCCACACGCACACCGTGAGCATGAAGACGCCGACCGACCCGGCGAAGGCGGTCAGCCCGAAGCCGTAGCCCGCCAGGACGGAGGAGACGATCAGCAGGGTGCGCGGGTCGCGGTGCTCGATGAGCCGGGTGACCGGGATCTGCAGGGCGACGATCAGGACACCGTTGACGGCGATGGCGAGGCCGTAGTCGGCGGGCGAGAAGCCGGCCCGGCCCATGGCCACCGGCAGGCCCACCGAGCCCTGCTGGAAGACCAGGGCGACGAGGAAGGACAGGCCGACGACGGCCATGTACCGGCCGTCCCGCAGCACGGTGCCGAGCCGGACGCTGTCCGCCGCCCCCTTGGCGCCCACGACCGCCGGCCGGGACTCGGGCACCTTGAGGAAGACGACGAGCGCACAGGCCAGGGTCATGCCGGCCTCGATCAGGAACCCGGCGAGGTAGCTGAACTCGGCGATGAACCCGGCGGCCGCGGAGGAGACGGCGAAGCCGAGGTTGATGGCCCAGTAGTTCAGGGAGAAGGCGCGGACGCGGTCCTCCGGGCGGACGATGTCGGCCATCATCGCCTGCACCGCCGGCCGGGAGGCGTTGGAGGCCATGCCGACGAGGAAGGCGACCGCGGCGATGGCGGCAGGGTCGGTCATGAACCCGAGCAGCGCGACCGAGGCGGCCGTGGCGGTCTGCGCGACGAGGAGGGTCGGCCGGCGGCCCAGCCGGTCCGCCATGACCCCGCCGCCGAGCGCCGAGACGACACCGCCGAGACCGTGCAGCGAGGCGACGAGACCGGCGTACGACGCCGAGTACCCGCGGTCGAGGGTGAGATAGAGGGCCATGAAGGTGGCCACGAACGCGCCGAGCCGGTTGACGAGAGTGCTGGTCCACAGCCACCAGAACTCGCGGGGCAGCCCGGAGACGGTCTCCCGGGCGGCGCGTCTCAGGGTGGCTGGCGACATCGTTTCCCCCCAGGGGTGGTAAGTGGCTCCGGCGGCAGGCACAAGTTACCGACGGAGGCCGCCGGAGCACCACTCGATTAGCGGGAAGCGTCAATCGACGCGCCGGGCGTCCTCCAGCGCCGCCGGCCGCCGCGGCCGTACGGCGCGCCGCGGCAGCCCCCGCCCGGCCGGGACGCGCAGGCCCGTGTGCGCGGCGACCAGGTGCGACGCGGCGCCGGGCACCCGCTCGAAGCGGCTGGGGAAGGGGAACTTGCGCTCCAGGAAACCTCGGAGGGCGGCCTGCGCCGCGGCCCGGTCCGCCGGGGCGGTGTCCACGTCGTTGAGGCAGAAGAAGTCCACGTCCTCACCGGCCGCGAGGCGCGCCAGCCGCCGCCGCATGTCCGGGGTGCCCAGCTGCACGTAACGGAAGAGGTAGTCCGCCGGGACGCCCCGGCCCGTCGCGATCGCCCAGTGGTGGTGGAGGGTGGAGGCGGGGGCGACGTCCGAGGTCGAGCGGAAGCGCGAGTACGACGTCCGCTCCAGCTCCTCGATCTCCAGTCGCTCCATCTCCCGCATCACCGAAAGCAGTTGGGGGTGCGGGGTGTGCAGCGACTTGTGGGTGATCTGCCGGCCGTGGAAGCGCCGGATCACCTCGCGGGTGTTCTTGCCCGCGGAGTTCGGCGCCGGCTCCAGCGGGTGCGGATCCCCGACGCCCAGCTTCAGCGGGGACAGCGGGATCCGGGCGATGCCGTTGCCGTGGAAGAAGTGCTCGGCCCGCACCGGGCGGTTGATGAACACGTCGTCGTTGAAGTAGAGGTAGTGCTCCGACAGCCCCGGGATGTGGTGCAGCCGGCTCTCTATGGCGTGCGAGTTGAACACGGGCAGCGCGTCGGCCGGGAGGATGTCCCGGTGGTCCACCACGGTCAGGCCCTCCGCCTCCGGGTCCAGCCAGGACGGGACCTGCGAGTCGGTCACCAGGTAGACGTGCCGGACGAACCCGGCGTACATCTCCAGCGACCGCAGCGCGTACCGCAGTTCGTCATGACTGGTGTAGCGGGAGGCGCCGGTCTCGCGCGGGGCGATGGCGCCCGCCGAACGCTCCTGGTGGGCGCGGCGCTTCGCGGCCAGCGCCGGGTCGTCACCGTCGACCCAGGTGTACACGGCGTCGACGGGGAACAGCACCTCGTCGATGCCGGCCGCGGCGAACGGGGCGAACGTCGGCACCTTCCGGCCGCTGCCCGCCGCCGTCGCCGGCTGCCGCGCCGACACCGGCAGCACCTCCGCCACCGGGTTGCCGCGCGGGGCGACGAGCGCCGCGGGGAAGACGTCCGGCAGCCGGTTGCCGGGCACGGTCAGCCAGGACGGGTCCGGGCCCGCGGTGCCGAGGTCCCGGCCGCGGTGCCAGAACTCGATGTCGCAGCCCGCCTCCAGACCGCCGAGCACCTGCCCCGACGGGCCGAGCCGCACCACGCCGGTGCGCAGCACGTCGGCCTGCCGCAGCGCCCGCGGCAGCCGGCCGTCGGCCCACAGCGCCGCGTGGGTCACCGAGCCGTCCGCGCCCACCGCGCCGACGTACCGGGCGGTGCGGGCGAACCGCTGCGCGGCCCGGGCGAGCACCACCTCGCGGTACGTCGCCTCGACCCCGATCACCTGCCGCGGCGCGGTGGACCCCTGCTCGGCGGGGACCAGGAAGTACGGCACGCCCGCCGTCTGCAGCAGGGAGCACATCAGCTCCAGGTCCGCGGCGCCCGCGCCCGCCGCGGTGTACCAGGCGACCGTACGGCCGTACAGCCGCAGCGGCCCGGCGGAGATCCGGCGCACCCCGGGGACGGCGGCTCTCAGCCGCCGCCGGGCGGGGGCGGCCCGCAGGGCCCACAGCCGGGCCGACAGCCAGAGCCGCAGGCGCACCATCAGGTCCCGTACGGCCCGGATGCCCGGGGCCGGCGCGAAGCGGTGACGGAGGTCCATGGCCGCGGCCCCGTCAGCTCTGCTTCTCGGCGGGGTTCGCGGACGGCGCGGGCTTCTCGTAGGGGCTCGGGAACGGGAAGTAGTCCTCCAGGAACTCGTGCATCCGGACGCTGACCTGCTCGCGCTCCTCCGGCGGCACGTCGACGTCGTTGAGGCAGAAGAAGTCGAAACGGCGGTTGCGGCGCAGGTCGGTCAGCCGCCGGTCGGCGTCGGGGCGGCTGATGTTGACGTAGCGGAAGCTGAACCGGCCCGCCACACCGCTGCCGGTCATCAGCGCGTACTGGTACAGCAGCGGGGCCGTCATGGCGATGTCCGACGGCGAGCGGAACCGGGACGCCGTGGTCCGGCCGATCTCCTCGGCGAACAGCTCCTCCAGCGTGCGCAGCGTCTCGCGCTGCTGCGGCAGCGGGGTGTGCATGAAGTTGTTCGTCGTCATCCGCCCGAACTTCTCCAGCAGCAGCCGCCGTACGTTCTTGCTGGCGGAGTTGGTGGCCGTCTCCTCGGCGTGCGGCTTGCCGACGCCGATCTTCAGCGGGGACACCGGGATCTTCATCAGGCCGCTGCCGTGGAAGAAGTGCTCCGGGGTGATGCGGCGGCCGACGAACACGTCGTCGTTGAAGTACAGGTAGTGGTCCGACAGACCCGGGATGTGGTGCAGCCGGGTCTCGATCGCGTGCGAGTTGAACACCGGCAGCACGTCCGCCGGGAAGATGTCGCGGTGGTCGACGACCGTGATCCCGGGGGCGGTGTCGTCGAGCCAGTGCGGCTTCTGGCCGTCGGTCACGATGTAGATGTGCCGGACGAAGTCGGCGTACATGGCCAGCGAGCGCAGGGAGTACTTCAGCTCGTCGTGGCTGGTGTAGCGGGAGGCGTTGGTCTCCTTGTCCAGGATCTCGGCCGTGCCGCGCTCCTGGTACCGGGCCCGCTTGGCCCGCATCGCGGGCTCCTCGCCGTCCACCCAGGTGTAGACGACGTCCACGGGGAACGTCACCTGGTTCACCGTCGGCAGGGTGAGCGGGGCGAAGGCCGGCAGCTCCCGCTCGCCCACCCGCACGGTCACCGGCTTCTGCTCGGCCGCGGGCAGCACGTCCGTGACACCGTTGTTGCGCGGGGCGATCAGGGACTCGGCGAAGACGTCGGCGGACGCCTGCGGCTGCACCTTGGCCAGGCGCCGCGGGCCGTCGGCGGACTCCAGCAGCTGCCCGCCGTCCTCCCAGAACTCCACGTCGCAGGCGAGCTCCGGCCCGGCGAGCAGCTGGCCGGCCGGTCCGAGGTGGTTCTCGCCGATCCGCAGCACGGGGGCGGTGCGCAGCGGGGCCGGCAGCACGCCGTCCAGGAACATCGCCGGGTGCTTGAGCTGTCCGCCGGGCAGCGGCCTGCCGATGAACACCGCCTTCCCCGCGTTCCGCGCCTCCAGGGCGTCGAGGAAGCGCTCCCGGTCGACGACGTTCACGCCGAGGACGTGGCGGGTGCGGGACGCGACGACGAAGTACGGCACGCCCTCCTGCTCCAGCGCGGCCACGACCAGGTCGAGGTTGGCGGCGGCCGCTTCCGCGGCGCTGAACCGGTCCACGACCCGCCCGTACAGCTCCTGGCCGCGCACCCGCACCGGGCGCAGCACCGGATCCGTGACCGCGGCCCGGCGACGGCGGCGCATGGTGCGCAGCTGCCAGACCCGCTCGGCGGCCTTCCGCTCTACCCTCGGCCGCATGCGGCGGGCAAAAGAACGCACGGTCACGCTCTGTGCTCCTCTTCCTGAACCCCTCAACCAACCTGGCGATATGCAGACAGATGGTTGTGGCGAAAGGTTGTACGACAGTTAACCCGGCCTTTGGAAAGTGAGGCGCGACACAGTCCCCGCCGTGCCCGTTGTCCACGGAGTGACGGCGAACCACGGCCCCGAAACACCTTGGGTAGGCTCGACGGCATGGCCGACGCACCGTACAAGCTGATCCTCCTCCGCCACGGCGAGAGCGAGTGGAACGCGAAGAACCTGTTCACCGGCTGGGTGGACGTCAACCTGAACGAGAAGGGCGAGAAGGAGGCGGTCCGCGGCGGTGAGCTGCTCAAGGACGCCGGCCTGCTCCCCGACGTGGTCCACACGTCCCTCCAGAAGCGCGCGATCCGCACCGCCCAGCTCGCGCTGGAGGCCGCCGACCGCCACTGGATCCCGGTCCACCGCAGCTGGCGCCTGAACGAGCGCCACTACGGCGCCCTCCAGGGCAAGGACAAGGCGGCGACGCTGGCCGAGTTCGGCGAGGAGCAGTTCATGCTCTGGCGCCGCTCGTACGACACCCCGCCCCCGCCGCTGCCGGACGACTCCGAGTTCTCCCAGTTCGACGACGCGCGCTACGCCACGCTCCCGCCGGAGCTGCGCCCGCGGACGGAGTGCCTCAAGGACGTCGTCATCCGGATGCTCCCGTACTGGTACGACTCGATCGTCCCCGACCTGCTGACCGGCCGCACGGTCCTGGTCGCGGCCCACGGCAACAGCCTGCGCGCGCTGGTCAAGCACCTCGACGGCATCTCCGACGCCGACATCGCGGGCCTGAACATCCCGACGGGCATCCCCCTCGCCTACGACCTCGACGCCGACTTCCGCCCGGTCACCCCGGGCGGCAAGTACCTCGACCCGCAGGCGGCCGCGGCAGCGATCGAGGCGGTCAAGAACCAGGGCAAGAAGAAGTAAGCCCGCACGATCAAGCCCCCTACCTGCGGTTTTATCGCGAGTAGGGGGCTTGTTTCTGTACTGGGGCCGTCGCTGGGCCGTGAACGGGATCCGGGGCCGCTGTCAAGCGTTCCCGTGTGCCTCGGTGAAAAGCGATGTGCCCGGTATGCTGGTCGCGCCTCATCTGAACCTCCCCTGAACTCCGTCTAGACGCACGTGAGTTCCAAGGCCCCGGCCTGAGAAGCGGGCCGGCTGGAGGAGAAGGGAGGCGGTAGAGGTGAGCCTTGAGAAGGACAGGCCTCGTAGGTGGACCGGCGCTGAGAAGTGGCAGGTCTGGCTTGCGGGAGTCAGCCTGCTGGTGACCACCGCTATCAGCGTGATGCAGCTCGCTCGATGAGCGAGTCACGCGCGAGGACGGTCGCGACCGGGAGCTGTACATGCAGCGAGCCCGGTCTGCTCGTAGGCGACCGGGCTCGTTGACTGCATCAGGGCCTGGGTCCGGCGGCAACCGGATCCAGGTCCGCAGTCCTTCTACGCTCCAATCTCTCACGCGTGAAATCACGAATCAACTTTGTGCGCGTTGTCCGCGAACTTTGCTCGCTTGCTTTGTCAGCGAACCTCTCCACCGCAATGTCCGTGCGGCTGAAGCAATACCGGCCTGTGACCCCGGCGCATGTATTGCTGTCGTAGCCGACAAGCCGCAGGTCGACGACCCCAGCCTTCACGGTGGTGACGTAGACGGCGTGAACGCCCCAGGCGTGCCGCAGTCGCTCGGCAGAAGCCGCGAAGTCCGCGGGCCCTGGCCCGGCGCCAGGCGGAGACGGACCCACAGTCCGGTCGTGGTGGGTCTGATGATGCCCCGGCGCGGCGGTACAGGCCGCACTTCGCGCTGAGTCATGGCCTTGACGGCGAGGACTCGCAGCCGGGAGGGCGCCACGGTCAGGCCGCATGCATCCATGACCGAGCCGTATGAGCTGAGCAGCCGGACCGTGGAGGCCGGGAGGCCGACCGTGGACCAGTACGCCGCCGGGTGTTTGGCTCGGGCGTAGGCGGCCCCGCCGCCGAGTGCGGCGACCGGACCACCTACTTCGAGGAGCGTCGTCAGGTCGGACATCAGGCGGCGGCCCCGGTGGCGGCCGGGAAGGCGGCCGGGGTCACGGCGGCGGCCCGGTAGGCGATGCCGTGGTGTTTCTGGCCGCTGAAGACGGACTCCCACGGCCGGGCGATGAGGCCGGGCAGGGACACCGGTGAACCGAGGATCAGGCCCTCGGAGGCGCCACCCTCGGGAACGGCGACCTTATTGAGCGAGGACTCACCGTCCTGGATGTAGACGACGCCGATGGTCATCAGCGCCTCGCCGCTGGTCGCGACCTTGGCGATCTCGCCAGTCTGCCGGTCACGGACCTTGGCTCGGGAGCCTCCGTGAGGAGGATCGTCGCGGCGGAGGTCTATACAAGAGTCGCTCTGCGAGCCCGATCTCCGGGATCACGTAGATCTCCTTGGGACACAGCTCGCCTACTCGTCTATACGTGTAAGCGTGTCGGTGTGTACGAGTTCGGGGAAGCGTCCCCGCCCACTACCGCCGCTCCCGGGATCAGGTCGCCGGGAGCTGGTACGACAGGACGTACGCGTCCGCCGCCATGACCGTGTCGCAGACCTCGACGGCACGTCCTTCGGTGTCGAAGGCGGTCCGGATCAGGTGGATGACAGGCACGCCGGCCGCCAGGTGCAGGAGCTTCACCTCTGCGGGCGAGGGCATGCGGGCGCGAATCTCTTCCTCGAAGTGGTCGAGGTGGTGACCCAGCTCTTCGAGACGGGCGTAGATGCCGCCAGGGCCGGGGTTGGGCTCGGCGATAGGAGTGCCGCGGGCGATGTCGAGCGGGAGGTAAGAGGTCGCAAACTCGACCGGCCGCCCGTCGAGGAGATACCGACGCCGACGAGCGAGGACGCGCCGCACCGACCCGAGCCGGGTGGAGATGTCCTGACTGGGCTTCTCCTCCTTGACCTCCAGGCTGTCGACCGTCGGATGGCTCCCTGCAGCGTCGGCCTCCACGATGAAGGCGGACTTGCCCTGCTCGCGGTGGCGCCGGGCGAACCGGTCGGAGGCGAGCCGGCGCACCGGGGGACGCGGCCGGACGAAGACACCCTTGCCGTGCTCGGCGTGCACCAGGCCCTCACCCGTGAGGACGGAGAAGGAGTTCCGGACGGTCATCCGGGAGACGCCGTAGTGCTCGACCAGCTCGGCTTCGGAGGGCAGCTTCTCGCCCTCTCGGAATCGCCCACGGTCGATGGCTTCGCGCAGCTGGTCGGCGATCTGCCGGAAGACCGCACGATCGCTCGTGGGGTCGAGATCACCGAGGAGGCCCGAAGGAAGAGGGCTCACGTGAGTACTCCTTTAGGTATCTAGACGAGTGGGCGAGTTCTGTTGCTACGGTGGAGAGCCTAGCCAGCCGAGAGGGCCGAGGAACGTGAGCACTGAACGCCCGCACTCCGTGAGCGTCGCCGGGGTCGTCGTGGACGACCAGGGCCGGGCCCTCCTGATCCAGCGCCGGGACAACGGCCACTGGGAGCCGCCGGGCGGCATCCTCGAACGCGAGGAGACCATCCCGGAGGCTCTTCAGCGCGAAGTCCTCGAAGAGACCGGCATCAAGATCGCGCTTCCCGCGACTCTGACCGGCGTCTACAAGAACATGACGGGCTTGATCGTCTCGCTGGTTTTCCGCTGTGAAGCCGCCGACGGTGTGCCCACCACCGGTGACGAGACCCGCGCGCTGCGCTGGGCCACCCGCGAAGAGGTCACCGAGCTTGCCGACGAGGCGTACTCGATCCGCGTCCTGGACGCACTCGACGCGACGACCCCGCCGGCCATCCGCGCCCACGACGGCGTGAAACTCGTCTAGCCCGAACCCGCTGCACATGGCGGCCTACCAGCGTAAAGGAACTTGTATGCACGAGTATACGAGTACAGCTCGGGTCTGGGGGCTGAGTTGCCCAGGATTCCCGGAAGAGGTGAGCCGGGCCCGCCGATGGACCCGTGACATCCTGCGCGGCTCCCCTTTAGCCGACGACGCCGAACTGATCGTGAGCGAGCTGAGTGCGAACGCGATCCTTCACACGGCGAGCGGCCGGGAGCACGGCAGCTTCCACTTGGCCGTCGCGGTCTCCGCCCAGGTGGTGGCGGTCTCGGTCACAGACGACGGCGGTACGGGGACGGCCCCGAAGGCCGAGCACCAGGACCAGAACGCCGAGCACGGCCGGGGCCTGGGCATGGTGAGCGTCATCGCTCACCGGGTCGTCGTCCACGACAGCGACCAGGGCCACACGGTCACCGCGGAGCTGTACGCGGACCCACGGCGGGGAGACCACCTGTGCTGATGAATCCACCACAGCGGGGCTACTGGTGCGAGTGCTGGACCGAGGACCTGACCGAGGAGTGGCCGCCGGCACTGCTGGCATCCTTCGACGCCTACTCCGCGCCGCAGGCGGACCGTTGGGTAGCGGTCGTACTCCGCACGATCTCACCGGCACTTGACGCGGACGCATCGGATGCGGCGTGGGAGTGGCTGTACGAGGGCCGCATCGAGACCCGACGAGCCCTGTTGCGGGCGGAGCCGTGCACGGTGTCTGTCACCCACGCCAGGACCCGGATCACGTGGACGATCCGACCGGTGCTCTTCCTGCCGCTGGCCCACCGCCAGGACGCCGAACTACCGGCGTGCACATACCGTTTCAAGGCCCACGCGACCGACTGAGTTACAACTTTCTCTACTGGTTCAAGGGCGGCTCGCTCCGCTCCCCGCGCGCGGCCCGGCCCCCGGCCGGGCCTGCGCTCATGTCTCCGCCCCGCTCCAGCCCGGCCGGCGCCCGTGCCGCGCGCGCATAATCCCCTCCCTGAGCTTGAGAGGCAGTGAGTCGGAGGCTGTGGCCGATCAACTCCATAACCGTACCTGACCTGCAGTCGACTTCACGGAACCAGCGGACGCAGCCACACACGAAGCCCATAATGGCCGTGGGACACGATCGCGGCGAAGCAGGTGGGGGTAGCGTGACGGGCACAGCACCGCACGAGGAGAAGCCAGTGGGCCTGCAAGAAGAAATTGTGCAACGGTCACGCGAGATTCACACGGACCGCTACAGTATGGCGATTAACGAAGCCCTCTCCATGTATGAAAATGGAGATCTTGAGATTCACCCAGAGTTCCAAAGGATCTTCCGATGGAGAATGCAACAGCAGTCCCGCCTTATTGAAAGTGTTTTTCTCGGAATCCCGATTCCTCCAATCTTTGTTGCAGCGCGCGAAGACGGAGTCTGGGATGTTGTTGACGGTGTCCAACGACTTTCGACACTATTTCGTTTCATGGCAGCCCTGAAGAAGGAAGATGGGGCTCTAGACTTGCCAGAGCCACTCACTCAAGGTGATTACCTGAAAAGTCTTGAGGGAGTCGTGTGGGATGAAGCCAAGGTCGCCCCAGGTGCCACCTTTAGTGTTGAATTGTCGGATGCACAGAAGCGCTTCTTCAAGCGCGCTCGCCTCGATTTTCAGATCGTCGAGCATACCAGTGATAGCCAGTCCAAGTTTGACCTCTTTCAAAGATTGAACAGCGGAACTCACCTATCCGAGCAAGAGGCAAGAAATTGCCTTGCGGTTATGCTTGATCCCACGTTCTACAGGTGGCTGCAATCTCTGACCGCGAACAGCAACTTCGCCCAGTCCACGAATATTAGTGAACGTCAGGAAGAGGAAGCGTACGGCACCGAGATTGCATTGCGCTACCTCGGGATGGTCACCGCCCAACCGTCCGATCTTACCGGATTGAAGGACGTAGGCGAGTTCCTCACTACGAGGATGCGCGCTTTTATCGCATCGGATACATACGACCGCTCCTTTGAAAAGGAGCGATTCGAAAATGTCTTCGCATGGCTTAACGAAGCGCTTGGCGATGCCGCTTTTAAGCGCTTCGATGTCTACAAGGGATCCTTCGGCGGCAGGTTCACCGTGTCGGCCTTCGAAGCCATCACGACCGGTCTCGGTCTGCACTATTCAGATTGGAGCGCATTGCAATCGAGCGAAAGAAGTGTCCTCATCGCCGAGCGCGTTAAATCCGTCTGGCAGGATCCTGTATTCCAAGCTCGTACGGGTGCCGGAAAGCCCGCAAGTCTCCGGATTCCCTACATGGTCGAAGTCGGCCGCAGAATCTTCTCTCTAGGGGAGTAGATGAGGACGATAAGCGAGCTCCAGGATTCTCTAGATGCAGACCTTGCCTGGCGCCGCAGTGAGCTCCATAGCTACCTAGGAAGTGTGCGCCGATCTAACCAGGACAGCACGGCACAACGCTCTCTTTGTCGCGCCGGAGTACCGTTGCTCTACGCGCACTGGGAAGGGTATGCGAAGCACTGCCTTTCCGCTTATATTCAATTCGTAGGGCGCCGGCGTCTTACCTACGGTGAGTTGCACCCGGGATTTGTTGCGATCGGGCTGGAAGCTGAGGTTGACTCCCAATCGGGAATGTCGGCTACTCGAAAAATGATCTGGCGCGCACAGGCGTTGTTGGCCAAGCATGGTGAGCGAGCCCCCATCCCCTGGAGGAAGGGGGTAGACACTCAGTCCAATTTGAACAGTGAACGCTGTTTTGATTTGTTCGCATTGGTCGGTCTCGATTCGTCTCCGATTCAACTGAAGGCTAGACTCATCGACTATGAATTGCTGAGAGTCAGGAATGAGATCGCCCACGGCCAATACCTGAGCGTCGACGCAGTAGCATATGAAGAATTGCACCAAGAAGTCTTGATGATCCTAGAATTCGTTCGCAATACTGTTTCAGCCGCAGCGGAGAACGGAGCCTATAAACGCGAGCGGCCCAAGCCGCTTGAAAGTTAAATCTGCCACCGTTTCCTTGGGGCAGGAATTACGGGAAACCAGTACGCGTGAGTGGCCGCCATGTGGTGCCCGGTCCTTCCGGCGCAGCTTGCTCTGATCGACGGCATCAGCAGCGTGGCTGAGGCCAGTGGGGGTGCATCGAGGCACACGCGCGCCTGGCCGCCTGGCGCGCCCGCCGTCGTGGCTGACTGTCGTCGGCTGAGGCTCAGACGGGTCGCGTCGAAGGGTCGGCCGTCAGTCGAGCGCGCGAAGCTGGGCCGTCCGAGGTCGCTCAACAGTGGCCAATGACGACCAACGGCGACGACCAGGCGCACGTGTCCACCGCCCCCGAACAGTAAAAGCGCAGTTCACCAAGATCCCCGACAAGGACCCAGGGCAAGGAGAGGCAGCCCGAACCTCGCGTCCGGGCTCCTCCCCCCATCGGATGGAACGGCAGATTACCGCGAGTGGCCGCTCAGCAAGCGAAGCCACAGTCCTCCTGTCGACCACCTTGTCGCTCAGGTCACAAGACATCGGCTCAGGGTGTCTCAGTAGCCCAAAGAACACCGCAGATCGCGACACCGAGGGTGGCGAAGGTTGTAAACGTCCAAGCGCCCCACCCGACAGCATCTCGACGAAGCCAGTGTCCCAACAGGCCGGCGAGAAAGGCCCCGATCACTGCTGCCATTAGGACCGTGACTATCGTCCGAATCTTCTCGCGAGGGCTGGTCCTGTTCTCCACGACGGCTTCTGCCCCTTCATCCGAGGATGGGGAGTCAGCCGAGAGGTCTGTGTGGCAGCTCTCAACCGAGCTACCCCACAACTTGTACGGGTTGCTTCGGTTGAGACTGCCCGATGGTGGCAGAACTCAAGATGGCACCAGCGGCAGCCTGTGCGTGCACAGAGACGCACTTATCGAACGGGGTAGCGCTGCCAGACGCCCGCTCGGACCCGTCCTACTGACGGCAGCCATCGCCTGCCGGGACGGGTTTCCTACTTCACTTTCCAACCACATCGGTCCCTTGGCGGCGAGCCGATGCAGCTCTAGCGTACCGCAACACAGCGCATGCGTAGGGTTATCAGTGGAGGGGGCGAAGGACCGTGCTGAGTCAACGACGGTCCAGGGCAAGCCCTCAGTTAAAGGGCTGCACGCAGCTTGGCGCAGAGCAGCCCTCGTGCCACAGCCGTGCCAGATGCAAGGGTCAGCCACGGTCAACACCGGTGCCCCGCGGTCGAGTAGCCGCCGAGTTTCTCGGCCGACGAAGCCGCAGCTCAGGCCCGAGATCACCCTGCCTCTCTCCTAAAGCGGTGCTTCCGCCGTCGTTCATGGCATGGGGCGGAAAACGGCGGGCTGGTAGGGGGGCAGGAGACCGAGGTGTACAAGTAGGGCAGAGGAGCGGTATGAAGTGCCCCTTGATTCACTTGTCCTAGGGGGGACGTTCATGTTCACCAGTGGTAAGACCTTGAGCAGCTTCAAGGTCGGAGACAAGGTCACGGTGAGAGTGCCAAGCGACAGGCCCTTGTACCACCATGGGTCACACGGGACCGTCGTCACCATAGGCACCAAACGGGTCCACGTGAGGATGGACAGGGCCGCCTTCGAGGGCCACGACGGAGAGGTGGCGAACTTTCTCCCCGGTGACCTGGACCTTGGGCATGTCGGGACACCCCGGAACTCCGACCGCATGAACGATGCCTTCACCTCCCTCAAGCTGGCGGCTGGCACCGATCTCGTGGCCGTGGCGATGGACGACGGCATCATCACTGCCGAGCAGGGAGAGCAGATTAAGGCGCTGTGGGCCAGCCACTTGCAGAGCTGACGAGTATGGCCATGCCGCAGCCAAGTCACGTCCAAGGTGAGTGTCTAACTGCGTGACAACGCCAGCGAACAACGGCGGACGAGCGCGGACGTCAGCGGACCATCAGCGCAGGTGAGAGCTGCACCAGGCCCAGGCAAAGGCGTAGCCCAAGTTGCTTCGGGACGAAGAAGTCACGGTCCCAAGGTCTCATCACCAGGCCGCCGCCGTCGCGGATTGCTGTGGTCGACGGCACCAATAGCGTGGCTGAGGCCGGTGGGGGTGCAGCGAGGCACACGCGCGCCCGGTCGGTCGGCAGACTCGCCATCGTGGCTGACCGTCGTCGGTCGAGTTACAGACGACCTGAGTCAGCGATGCACCGAGCGGTCGGTCTGAGGTGACGCCCTTGCCCTGCGTGATTCTGCGATGTGGAAGGGGAATGCAGCCCTGTGGCGGAGTAGGGCCAGGGGAGGGGTAAGCAGGTGGCGCAACGGGGTAGCGGCCGAGGCACCGACTATCAGCGGCAGCAGCAAGCGTTACGACGTGCCCAGGAGCAAAAGGCCCGGCGAGTGGAGCGGCAACGGAAGGCCGCTGAAACGGCCAGCAAGCGGCAGGAACGCGAGCGGAAGGCCGCGTATCAGGAGCAGCAGGCCGAGCAGGCGCAGGTGCGCACAATCGGAGTCGAGCACGAGGTCGAGCAGCTCGGGCAGTTGCTCCGCGACGCGTTGGTGGGTGATCCGCCAACGACCTTTGAGCGCCGGCGGAGGACCTACACGCCGAAGAAGTTAGACGAGCGTCCGTGGTCTCGTCCGGAGCCCTCACCGCGCTGGGAGGAGTTCGCACCACCGGAGCCTGGCGGTCTGGCCGCTGTCCTAGGTCTTGGCAGGAAGCGCTACGAAGCTGAGGTTGCCGAGGCGCGTGTGCGGTTCACCGAGGCACAAGATCGCCACAGGCGAGCCGAGCAGAAGCGGCTGGCAACGCTGGAGCGGAAGCGTGCCGAGCATCGCCAGGCCGAAGCGCAGGCCCTTGACGAGGTGGCGGCCTTCAACTCGAAGCTGGACGAGGAGCGCGAGGCGTACAGGCTCGGGGAGCCCGCGGCGGTCGAGGCTCATCTGGGGGCGGTTCTGGATGCGTCGGAGTATCCAGTGGGCTTCCCCCACGAGCATCGGATCGCCTTCCGGCCAGCCACCGGTGACGTACTCGTTGAGATCCACTTGCCCCCTGAGGAAATCGTTCCT
Source organism: Streptomyces albidicamelliae (assembly GCF_025642175.1). Lineage (NCBI taxonomy): Bacteria > Bacillati > Actinomycetota > Actinomycetes > Kitasatosporales > Streptomycetaceae > Streptomyces > Streptomyces albidicamelliae. The sequence continues at coordinate 4,600,004 of NZ_CP106795.1, forward strand.
ACGGCGCGGGGCTACCGGTACGTGAAGAATCGAGACGAGACGACCGTGCTGCCTCGTCCGGAGAAGGAGCGCAAGGAGATCTACGCCTCCGTCCTAGCCCAAGTCGCCCTGAGGACAGTTCACGAGGTCCTGACGAGCGATCCAGACCGGATCATCAATGGCGTGATCCTGAACGGCCATGTGAGAACCATCGACCGGGCCACCGGTCAGGAGGTCTCACCCTGTCTAGTGACGCTCAGCGCCAGCAGGGAGCAGTTCGGGAAGCTCCGCCTCAGTCAGGTTGATCCAGCGCAGTGCCTCAGGGGACTCAACGCTTTGGTGTCTCCCAACCCTTACGATCTCGAACCGATTCGCCCCATCGTCGAGTTCGACCTGTCGAAGTACCGGCTCATGGACAGCATGGACGTAGTCGCTGGCTTGGACAGCAGGCCCGTGCTGGTGAAGCTGGCGCCCACCGAGTTCGAGCACCTGATTCGCCAACTGTTCGAGGCGATCGGCATGGAGGCCTGGAACACCCAGGCGTCCAAAGACGAGGGCGTTGACGCGGTGGCCGTCAGCAAAGACCCCGTCTTCAACGGTGAGTGCATCATTCAGGCGAAGCGCTACAGCAAGCTCGTGGGCGTGGAGTCCGTCCAGGCGCTCGCCGGAGTGGTCGAGCACAAACGGGCCGCCAAGGGGGTCCTGATCACCACATCGTGGTTCGGAAGGGCCAGCCACGACTTTGCCCGCCAACATGGCCGGCTCCAGCTCATCGAAGGACCGGAACTCAAGTACCTAATCAAGGAACACCTTGGCAAGGATGTGATCCCGGGCCCGGTTCCCCCGAAGAGGCGCCCCTCACGCTGAGGCCGGCGGGCCGCCCACACAGCCCGAGGAGCTGGGCCGTCCCTGGGCCGTCCGAGGCCGCTCGGCAGTGGCCAACGACGACCAACGACGACCATCAGGCGCACGTGCCCACCGCTTCTGAGCAGCGAAAACGCAGGTCGTCAAGATCCCCGACAAGACCCAGGGCAAGGAGAAGTAGCCTGCGCGATCATGACCCTGGTCTGCGTCCTCCGCGTGGAGCGCCCGGGCGGGGATTCCCCGGCCTCGCGTGGTGGCGCCCCGCGACGTGGGTCGCGGGGCGCCTCGGTGGTTCAGTCGACCTGCTCCCCGTTGTGTGTTCCGCCCTTGCAGTAGTTGCCCATCTCGTTGATCGCGGGTGTTCCGCCGCCGTCCCGGCACTGGGAAGGGGTGACGTAGGACGGGGCGCCCTGCGCGGTGGCTGCGGTTGCGGTGGCGGCGCCGGTGAGGCCGAGTCCGGCGAGGGCTGCCGTGGCGAAGACGGCTGCGAGGATTCGTCGAATGCCCATGTGGTTCCCCTTTCGCGGATTGCCTCGATCGGGCACTGGTCACCTTGATCTTCACCCAGATGGGTGGCACGCGCCATTCGGGCGGCAGTGCCGCCGGGCGCGGGCCGGTCAGTCCTCGCCGGTCGTGCCCGTGCAGGTCGGGTAGAAGGTCTTCAGGTCGGCCTTGGGCATGTAGGCGGGGGTCTGCCGGTCGGTCTGTTCGGCTTCCTTCAGGTACTTCCCGTTGGTGTCGTCCGACGTCCGGTCGAGCCCCTGCGCGCCACCCAGGCGGGCCGTCGTCGCGTAGACGCCGTCGCCCGCGTGGCCGTAGGCCGCGAGGTCCGGGTAGCGGTCGTGGTCGTAGTCGGCGACGGCGGCCGCGCGCGGCTCGGTCAGGTCGACGTGGTGATCGCTCTGTCCCCTGCCGCGTGCCGAGAACGGTCCGAGCCGCACCTCCGAGACGGCGGGCTCGATCGGGCTGTCGCCGCTGAAGGCGTCCGTGGCGGCGATGAAGAGGTCGTTCCAGCCGTCCCGGTCGAAGTCGGCCACGACCGCCACCACGTCCTCCGCGTCCTCGCCGCGGTCCCCGACCAGGTCCCGCGGCCCCACCTCGGTGCCCCGGCCGCCCCCGGCGCCGAAGGTGACGGTCAGGTCCGCGCCGGTATAAGAGGAAGAGACGCGGTCGGTGGTGCCGTCACCGTCCAGGTCGGCCACCAGGACCCCGGTCGCGGTCACGCAGCTCCCCGTCTGGTGCCCGGCGTCCGGGCGCGCGGGCGGATCGCCCCGGCCGTCGCCGCAGCCGGCCAGCAGGGCCAGCGACACGGCGAGTGCCGGCACCCGGCAGGCCCGCCAGGCGGTTCGTCCCCCACCACGCACGATGTGCCCGCCTTTCCCCGGAGCCGGAATCGAGCAGATCCTAGGGGCCGCCTCGAACGTGCGCGACGGTGGAACCGCACTGTTAATTCCCGTGGGCTGGGAACTCGGTGTGCGGATGGCCCCGGAACCGGCGGGCCGGACGGGATACTGGTGGATCATGTCTGCTGATCGTGAGCCGCGAGGGGGGTGATGACCATGCCGCCCGAGGAGTCCTCCTTCCCGGCCGGGGGTGGTCTGCCGCCCGAGACGGAGGCCTGGCTCCGGGTCAGCGAGACGCTGGGCGCCGCCGCCCGCGGCGCGGACGACCCCGGACGGGTGCCGGGCGCCCTGTGCCAGGCGTGCGTCCGGCTGCTGCCGATCACCGGTTCGTCGGTGTCGATCTCCGGCGGCAAGGGCGTACGCATCACCTGGTGCGCCAGTGACCGGGTGGCCGCCCGGCTGGCCGAGCTCCAGTACACCGTGGGCGACGGCCCCTGCCAGACCGCCCTCGAACAGGGCGCCCCGGTCGTCGCTGCCGACCTCACCCAGGGCCCCGACGCCCGCCGCTGGCCGATCTTCGCGCACGAGGCCGTGGGCCTCGGCGTCCGCGCCGTGTTCTCCCTGCCGCTCGGCGTGAGCGGCGCCGCCGTCGGCACGCTCGACCTGTACAGCGACCGCGTGGGCGGACTGCTGGAGCAGGATCTGCGGACCGCGCTGTGGGTGCGGGACGCGGTCACCTACGCGCTGATGAGCCTGCAGGCAGCGACGCACGCCGACGCCGAGGACGAGGCGGAGGACGAGGTAGCGTCCTGGGTGGCGGCCTCCGAGGCCGACCACACCGAGGTCTACCAGGCGGTCGGCATGGTGATGGTGCAGCTCGACGTGGACCCCGAGCAGGCGCTGGACCGCCTGCGGGCCCGTGCCTTCGCCGAGGGACGTACGGTCAGCCAGCTGGCCCGTGAAGTCCTCGCCCGCAAGCTCCGCTTCCGTCCGGAGCCGGACGGCCCGGGTCCGAGCGGGGACGGCGCCGGCGGCCACGGACGGGCAGCCGGTGACGGCCGGTCGTACGCCGGTGAGCCGTACGCCGGTGACGAATGGCGCGTGGCCGGCGACGGCGGACCGTACGCCGGTGACGAAGGCCGGGACACCGGCGGGGGCGGGCAGCACGGCGGTGGGAGCGGGCGTGACGGCGAGGACGAGGGAAGGGACGGTGAACGGTGATGGGCCGTGAACAACAGCTCGCCGAGGCGCTCGTCGGGCTGGCCGACACCCTCGCCGACGACATCGACCCGGTGGTGCTCGTCGAGCGCCTCGCAGGGAGCTGCGTCGGTCTCACCGGCGCGGACGCGGCCGGCGTCATGGTGGTCTCCGCACGCGGCGACCTGCGACCGCTGGCCGTCACCGAGGACCAGGCCGCCTTCCTGGAGTTCTTCCAGCTCCAGGCCGACGAGGGCCCGTGCGTGGACGCCTTCCGCGAGGGCCGCCGCATCGACGTCCCGGACCTGGAGGACAGCCACGACCGGTGGCCGCAGGTCGCCCCGTACGCCGTCCGGCAGGGTTACCGGTCCGTGCACGGGCTGCCCCTGCGCGTCCACCGGCAGACCGTCGGCGCCGTCAACCTCCTGCTGCGCCGGCCCGGCGGGCTGCCCGGGACCGACCTGAAGGTGGCCCAGGCGCTCGCCGACGTCACGGCCTTCGCCCTGGTCAACTGGAGCGCGGAGCGGCTGCGGCCCTCCGACGTCAGCAACCGCGTCCAGGGCGCTCTCGCCGCGAAGGCGGCCGTCGACATGGCCACCGGCATGCTCGCCGAATCCGGTGACCTCTCCATGGCCGAGGCGCGTGCCGCGCTGCGCCGCTACGCCGACCGCTACCACCGGCGCCTCGTCGACGCCGCGCACTCCGTGGTCCGGCGCGCACTCCCCGCCGCGGACATCCTGACCTTCGCACGCGAGAAGTGACGCCCCGCCCGCGCGAGGTGACGGCACGCCCCCGCGAGGTGACGGCACGCCCGCGATGAAGTGACGGCCCGCCCGCAGGAAGTGACGGCCCGCCCGCGCGAGGTGACAGCGCGTCCGCGAGGAGGGACGGCGCCTGCCCGGTCCCCGTCCGCCCAGCCGCTTGTGGGCCGGACGGCCCGTTCCGAACCCGCCCACCGGTACTACGCTGAGAAGGGCCGGGACGATGTGCCCGGTCCACCGAGATCCGCCGGATCACGCGGCCTCCCGACGCGGGGAGCGCGGTCATGCAGCATTTCACCTGTGACACCGTGGCCGACCTCGCCGTTCCCGGACTCGCCGGTGGCCGGCTGACGGTCCTGGCGCTCAGCGGTGTCGTGGACGCCGCCTCCCGTGACGGACTCGCCGCCGCGCTCGCCGCCGCGGGCCCCGCGCAGCTCGTCGTCGACCTCAGCGGACTGCGCCTGCTGTCGTCCGCCGGTGCCGAGGTCCTGTGCGGTGCCGCGCGGACGGGCGCCGCGCACGGCCGCGCCCTGCGCCTCGCCGGGTGTCCGGCGCAGGCCGCCGCCGTACTCGCCCGCGCCGCCGAGGACCGGGCGGCGCCGGAGCAGTACGCGTCGGTGGCCGCCGCACTCGCCGCGGTGATCGCCGCCGCGGTCGCCGCGCCCGCCGGGACCGACCCGGACCTCACCGACCGGTACCTGCGCGCCGACGCCCTGCGGCTGCGGCACGCCGTACACGGCCGGGCCCTGGACGCCCGGGCCGAGGGCGTGCTGACGGAGCGTTACGGCCTGCGCGGCCCGACCCGTGCCCGCGGGCTGCTGCGGTCCGTCGCCCGGGAGCACGGGCTGGCACCGTCGAGCTCGCGGCCGCCGTCGCGCACACGCCACCGCCGCGACCCGGCGAGAAGTGGTTCCCCGGCGACGGCCCCGCCGCCCCGCCCGCAGTCCGCTTCGTCAGCGGGCCGCGGGACCGGACGCTGTCGCTGTCCGCCTTCCTCGACGCGCTGCGGGACGCGGTCTGCGGGATCACGCACACCGACATGGCCAACGTGCAGTTGATCGACGCCGACGACCACACCCTGCGGATGGAGTCGCACTGCGGATACCCCGCCGAGTTCGTGCGCTTCTTCGCGGTGGTCGACGACACCACCACCGCCTGCGGTCAGGCGGCCCGCAAGAGCGCGCGCGTGGTGGTGGACGACGTGGCGACCGCCTCGGTCTTCGACGAACCCTCCCGGGCCGCGGTGCTCGCCGTGCACATCCGTTCCGTGCAGTGCACGCCCATCCCGGGTGTCGCCGGCGGTCCGCAAGGCATGGTGTCCACCCACCACACCCGCCCGGGCCACACCTACACCCCGGGGGAACTCGACGCGCTGGACGGAGTCGCGCGGGAGGCGGGGGAGTGGCTGGACTGGTACCGCGGGAGCAGGCTGGAGGACGCGCTGGAGGATCTGCACCGGCGTGCGCAGTCGCCGCCGGCCTGACCGCGCCACCGCGCCACCGCGCCTTCGGCGCCACCGGGAGCCGGAGCTTTCGGCGGTGGGGGCTCGAAGGGGAGAGGCGTGGGCGCCTCTGTGCGCCGTTGATGCGCCCAGGGGAGCGGGCATGGAATGAGCGAGGGCATCCCTGCCCCAGCGTCCAGGAGGGACCCATGGCCGAATCCCCCAGCACCAACCCGGACCCCACGCAGGAGCGCGAGACCCAGCAGCCCGCCGAGATCAAGAGCCTGCCGCTGTTCGGCGCGTGCGGCTGCGGCTCGGGTTGCGGCTGCGGGTGCCAGTCCGGCAACCCGTGCCAGTGCGGCTGACCGAACGACCGGTACGACCGTCCGCGAGGGCCGGTGCGAACACGCTTCGCACCGGCCCTTCGTCGTGCCCCGCACGGGAGGAGACCCGCCCCGGCCCCCGGAGGGTTAGGCGCCCTCGACGCCCGTGGCCGGCTTGATGTCCGCCTGGAGCTCGTCCGCGTGCTCGCCCGTGACCAGGTAGACGACGCGCTTGGCGACGGCCACGGCGTGGTCGGCGTACCGCTCGTAGTAGCGGCCGAGCAGGGTGACGTCCACGGCCGTCTCGATGCCGTGCTTCCAGCGGTCGTCGATCAGGTGCTGGAAGAGGGTGCGGTGCAGGAGGTCCATCTCGTCGTCGTCCTGCTCCAGCTGGAGCGCGAGATCGACGTCCTTCGTGATGATCACCTCGGCGGCCTTGGCCATCAGACGCTGCGCGAGCTGGCCCATCTCCAGGATGGTGGCGTGCAGGTCCTGCGGCACGGCCCGGGCGGGGAAGCGCAGCCGGGCCAGCTTCGCCACGTGCTGGGCGAGGTCGCCGGAGCGCTCCAGGTCGGCGGACATGCGCAGCGACGTGACGACGATACGGAGGTCCGTCGCCACCGGCTGCTGGCGTGCGAGCAGGGCTATCGCCCGCGCCTCCAGGTCGTGGTGGAGTTCGTCGACCTTCTGGTCCGCCTCGATGACGCTCTCGGCGAGCTTGAGGTCGGCGTCGAGGATGGCGGTCGTGGCGCGCCCGATCGCCGACCCGACCAGCCGGGCCATCTCCACCAGTCCGTCGCCGATCGAGTCCAGTTCCTCGTGGTACGCGTCCCGCATCAGGGTTCCCTCTCCTACGTGTGTTCCGGGGTGCCGGGGCCGTGGCACCTCGCGCGCCCGTGCTGAGACCGGCGGTGCGAACCCCCACGATCCCCACGCTCCCACGTTCTGCCCCGGACGCGTCCGTTTCTGCCACCGCAAATGAACCGGTACTGGCTCCAAGGTGAACTCTGGGCGACGAGTGTTCGAGGTCGCACTCCCATGGCTGTGGCCAGGTCGTACGGCATGCCTAACCTTGAGGCATGGACGTGAACGCGGCGGTCGCCGCAGCGGCAGCGATCGCCGGGGTGCTCACCGGTGTCATCGCCGTGCTGGCGTTCCGCTGGAGCGAACGCGACCAGAAGCGACCCACCAGGACTTCCTTGCACACCGATCCCGTACTCCCGCCCGGCGTGGACACCGTACTGTCCGTGCTCCGCTCCTCTGCCGTCGTCCTCGACGAGGCCGACGCCGTAGTCAAAGCCAGCTCCGCCGCCTACGCCCTCGGGCTGGTCCGCGGCGGCAAGCTCGCCGTGGAGCCCATGCTCCAGATGGCCCGGGACACCAGGCGGGACGGTGAGATACGCCAGGTCGAGCTGGACCTGCCCCGCCGGGGCACCGGACGCGGCGATGCCCTCGCCGTCTCCGCCCGCGTGGCCCCGCTCGGCTCCCGCCTGGTCCTGCTGCTGGTCGAGGACCTGACGGAGGCCCGCCGCATCGAGGCGGTACGACGCGACTTCGTCGCGAACGTCAGCCACGAGCTCAAGACCCCGGTCGGCGCGCTCTCCCTGCTCTCCGAGGCCGTCATGGACGCCTCCGACGACCCCGAGGCCGTGCAGCGCTTCGCGGGCCGGATGCAGATCGAGGCGACCCGGCTGACCAACCTGGTCCAGGAGCTCATCGATCTGTCGCGGGTCCAGAACGACGACCCCCTGGAGGACGCCGAACCCGTCCGCGTGGACGAACTGGTCGCCGAGGCCATGGACCGCTGCCGCCACCAGGCGGGCACCAAGCAGATCACCATGGCCGCCGGGGGCACGGCCGACCTGCATGTCTGGGGGAACCGGGGCCAGCTGGCCGCGGCCCTCGGCAATCTGGTCGAGAACGCCGTGAACTACTCCCCGGCCCGCACCCGGGTCGGCATAGCGGCCCGCCGGGTCACCGCTCGCGGCGGCGACATGATCGAGCTCGCGGTCACCGACCAGGGCATCGGCATCTCCGAGAAGGACAAGGAGCGCGTCTTCGAGCGCTTCTACCGCGTGGACCCGGCCCGCTCCCGCGCCACCGGCGGCACCGGTCTGGGTCTCGCGATCGTCAAGCACGTGGTCGCCTCGCACGGCGGGGAGGTCACGGTCTGGAGCGCCGAGGGCCAGGGTTCCACCTTCACCCTCAAGCTGCCGGAGGCGGGTGCCGCCCGCGACCGTGCCCAGCAGCATCCGGACCTCGACGACGAGGCCGGCACCACCGAGTCATCCCCGTACGAACCGCTTCCCGCCCCGGAGGTCCTTCCGTGACCCGAGTGCTCGTCGTCGAGGACGAGGAGTCCTTCTCCGACGCCCTGTCGTACATGCTCCGCAAGGAGGGCTTCGAGGTCGCCGTCGCGGCCACGGGCCCCGACGGACTCGACGAGTTCGAGCGCAACGGCGCCGACCTCGTCCTCCTCGACCTGATGCTGCCGGGGCTGCCCGGCACCGAGGTGTGCCGTCAGCTGCGCGGCCGCTCCAACGTCCCCGTGATCATGGTGACCGCGAAGGACAGCGAGATCGACAAGGTGGTCGGTCTCGAAATAGGAGCCGACGACTACGTCACCAAGCCCTTCTCCTCCCGCGAGCTGGTCGCCCGCATCCGCGCGGTGCTGCGCCGCCGGGGCGAGCCGGAGGAGGTCACCCCGGCCGCCCTGGAGGCCGGCCCGGTCCGCATGGACGTCGACCGGCACGTGGTGACGGTCGCCGGCTCCAAGGTCGACCTGCCCCTCAAGGAGTTCGACCTGCTGGAGATGCTGCTGCGCAACGCGGGCCGCGTCCTCACCCGCATGCAGCTCATCGACCGGGTCTGGGGCGCCGACTACGTGGGCGACACCAAGACCCTCGACGTCCACGTCAAGCGTCTGCGGGCCAAGATCGAGCCGGACCCGGGCGCCCCGCGCTACCTGGTCACGGTCCGCGGCCTGGGCTACAAGTTCGAGCCGTAGGCCGCGGGCGGGCGCCGGCGCTCCCGAGCCCGCGCGCACGGTCGTACGACGGAGGGCGGCACCCCGGTCGGGGTGCCGCCTCCGTCGTACGGGTACGGCCGCTCAGTTGCCGGCGGACGACTGGGACGCCGAGTCGCTCGGGGTCACGGCGGTGCCGGTGGCGGAGGACGACGGGGTCGTCTTGCCGCCCTTGCCGGGCTTGGCGCTGCCGGACGCGGTCGCGCCCGGGGCGCCGGCGGTCGCCGAGGCGGACGGGATCTCGCTCGGGCCCCACTTGTCGAAGTAGCTGGTGGCCGGGACCACGAAGGCCTCCAGGCCGACCTCGCCGGTCTTGCTGAGGGTGAAGGTCACCTTCTGGGCGTTGCCGTCCTGCACGGCCTCACGGCCGCTGGGGATCACCGCGGAGGCGTTGTCCTTGCCGCCGAGGACCAGCGAGCCGCCGGCCGGGACGGTCAGGCTCTGCCCCTTGGCCGGGGTGAGCTTCACGGTCTCGCCGGAGCCGGGGATCGCGATCGACTCGAGGGTCTGGCTGGTGGTGCCCGAGTTGAACACGGTCGCCGAGATCACGGCCGGACCCGTCGACTTCAGATCGGGCTGCGTGATGATCGTGGCGTTCTGGATCTTGATGTCGCCGACGCTGGTCGCCGCGTTGTCCGGCTTGATCTCCAGGGTCTGGGCGTCGTTGCCGGCACCGCAGGCGGCGAGCGAGGCGATCGAGAAGACGATGGCGGAGGCGGCGAGGGCGCCGCGTCGAAGGCTGCTGCTCACGGCGGCGGCAACTCCTTGAACGCGCGGGCGGCTTCCTGATAAAGCCACCCTAAGTGTCTGTCAGCGGGCCTTAGGTTACCGAGCCGTTCCGGGGCGACGGCACCCGACCCTCCCCCAAGCACGGGGCTTCCCTCCGGGTGGGGGTACCCCACGGGCCTCAAGTGACTCTCCAGTCACATTGCGGGCCGCTCGTCCTTCATTCACATAACGCGACGGCGATCTCTCACAAAGGCCCCGCGAGTCGGCTTCCGATCCGGCGCGCAAAAACCGCCGGTGAAGGAATGCGCGACCGCCCCGATATCGATCACGCGCCACCCGGCCGGCAGCCGTTGATCAATTCTGGATTCGTCTCACATCCACCTCCCGTCACCGAACGGAGTAGCGGAAGTCGCACGTGTGGAACCGGACAAAACGGGATGTTCAGCCACTTGGGGCCGGCTCCCGACGTGTGTAACGTACGCGTTTCACCCCGCCCGGAGAGCCCCTCCGACCTGCGAATACCCGCTTCCGCAAGCCCCTCGCAGCACGTTCCGGTTGTTGTTGTCAAGCCCCGAGATATGCCCTGACCTGCGAAAACGCCATTCAGAAGACGCCGTATCCGTGTTACCCTGGATAGCCACGGAAGGGGTACCTGTCACATGACGTTCAAGGTTGGCGACACCGTGGTCTATCCCCATCACGGGGCCGCGCTGATCGAGGCTATCGAAACTCGCCAGATCAAAGGCGTGGACAAGACCTACTTGGTGCTGAAGGTCGCCCAGGGTGACCTGACGGTACGTGTGCCAGCGGACAATGCGGAGTTCGTCGGCGTGCGTGATGTGGTCGGTCAGGACGGGCTGGACCGGGTCTTCGAGGTGCTGCGCGCGCCGTACGCCGAGGAGCCCACGAACTGGTCCCGTCGCTACAAGGCAAACCTGGAGAAGCTCGCCTCCGGCGATGTCATCAAGGTCGCGGAAGTCGTGCGTGACCTGTGGCGTCGCGAGCGCGAGCGCGGACTCTCCGCCGGTGAGAAGCGCATGCTCGCCAAGGCCCGCCAGATCCTGGTGAGCGAGCTGGCCCTCGCGGAGAACACCAACGAGGACAAGGCCGAGGCCCTGCTCGACGAGGTGCTCGCCTCCTGACGCGCGGCGTCGGCGACCCGTCGCCGGCAGCACGCTCAGCACAGTGAAATGCCGCGGTGCCCGATGACACGGAAATGTCGCCGGGCGCTGCGGCATGTTCGTACCCGGCGCACGGCCTTCTCGCCGGGTCCGGCCGGGCACGCCGCACATCCGTGCACCGAGCCGCCGTACACCTCGGGGGAAGTCCCCCGATACTTGACGTGCCGGGCCCGGGCGGACGGCTCGACCAGAGTCACGGAAAGGGTCCGGTCAAGGCCTGGCGCCCGGCACTCCTCCAGGCCATACCCACCTGGGTCGAGCACACAAACCTGACAGGAACCGATGTCTGACGAATCGCGCCCTTCGCCCGCGCAGACCGCCGTCGCCGCCGTGATTCCCGCCGCGGGGCGGGGCGTACGCCTCGGCCCGGGCGCCCCCAAGGCGCTGCGTGCCCTCAACGGCACGCCCATGCTCATCCACGCGGTCCGCGCGCTCGCCGCGTCCCGCCACGTCTCCCTGGTGATCGTCGTCGCCCCGCCGGACGGCGCCGCCGAGGTCAAGTCCCTGCTCGACGCGCACGCCCTGCCCGAGCGGACGGACTTCCTGGTCGTCCCCGGCGGGGAGTCCCGCCAGGAGTCGGTCCGGCTGGGCCTGGACGCCCTGCCGCCCGAGTACGGCGTCGTCCTCGTCCACGACGCGGCCCGCCCGCTCGTCCCCGTCGACACCGTCGACGCGGTCGTCGAGGCCGTCCGCGCCGGCGCTCCCGCCGTGGTCCCCGCGCTGCCGCTCGCCGACACCGTCAAGGAGGTCGCGCCCGCGGCCACGGCCGGCGACCCGGAACCCGTGGTCGCGACCCCCGAGCGGGCCCGGCTGCGCGCGGTGCAGACGCCCCAGGGCTTCGACCGGGCGACGCTGCTGCGCGCCCACGAGACCGTCACCGAGGACGTCACCGACGACGCGAGCATGGTGGAGCAGCTCGGGCTGACGGTCGTGGCCGTCCCCGGCCACGAGGAGGCCTTCAAGGTCACCCGCCCGCTCGACCTGGTCCTCGCCGAGGCGGTCCTCGCCCGCAGGAGGCTCAACGATGGCTTCTGACCGGCCGCTCCTGCCGCAGGTCGGCATCGGCACCGACATCCACGCCTTCGAGGAGGGCCGCGAGCTGTGGTGCGCGGGCCTGAAGTGGGAGGGCGAGGGACCGGGGCTGGCCGGCCACTCCGACGCGGACGTCGTCGCCCACGCCGCCTGCAACGCCCTCTTCTCCGCCGCCGGGCTCGGCGACCTGGGACAGCACTTCGGCACCGGCCGCCCCGAGTGGTCCGGCGCGCCGGGGACCACCCTGCTCACCGAGGCGGCCCGGATCGTCCGCGCGGCGGGCTACACCATCGGCAACGTCGCCGTCCAGGTCGTCGGACCCCGCCCGAAGATCGGCAAGCGGCGCGACGAGGCCCAGAAGATCCTTTCCGAGGCGGCGGGCGCCCCGGTGTCGGTGTCCGGCGCCACCACGGACGGCCTCGGCTTCCCCGGCCGCGACGAGGGCCTGATGGCGGTGGCGACCGCACTGGTGGTCCGCACCGGCTGACGGCGTCGGGAGGGGCGGCCGGCCCGGTGTCTGTGGTGCGGGTGAGCCGGGAGCGTGCGAGGGTACCCGGAGAGTCACCGACGAGTCACCGATGACCCGAGGCTTACCGGAGGTACCCATGTCCGCCGCCCTCTCCGACCGGCTCAAGTCCCTGCTCGACGAAAAGGTGTTCATCGTCGTCGGCACCATCCAGCCCGACGGCAGCCCGCAGATGTCCCCGGTCTGGGTCAAGCGCGACGGTGACGCCCTCCTGTTCTCCACCACGGCCGACCGCCGCAAGAAGAAGAACCTCGACCGCGACCCCCGGGTGACGGTCGTCGTCATGAACCCCGAGCAGCCCTACGAGTACGCCGAGATCCGGGGCACGGCCGAGATGACGACCGAGGGCGGCCAGGCGCTCATCGACGAGCTGAGCCAGAAGTACACGGGCCAGAAGTACGCGGACTTCAATCCGGCGTCGGCCGACGACGCCGAGCGCGTGGTCGTCCGCATCACCCCGCGCAAGGTCGTCGGCATGATGTGAGGCGCGGCATTCCGCGGTAGTGGGCACATGGCACGGCCCCGCGCCCACTACCCTGGAGTGGTGACCATTCGCCTGTACGACACCAACGCCCGGCAGATCCGTGACTTCACCCCGATCAAGCCGGGTTGTGTCTCGATCTACCTCTGTGGTGCCACCGTGCAGGCGGCACCTCACATCGGGCACATCCGCTCGGGCCTCAACTTCGACATCATGCGCCGCTGGTTCGCCCACCGCGGCTACGACGTGACGTTCGTCCGCAACGTCACCGACATCGACGACAAGATCATCAAGAAGGCCCAGGAGCAGAACCGGCCCTGGTGGTCGATCGGCTACGAGAACGAACGCGCCTTCAACGACGGCTACTCCGCCCTCGGCTGCCTCCCGCCCACCTACGAGCCCCGCGCGACCGGCCACATCACCGAGATGACCGAGATGATGCAGGGCCTCATCGAGCGCGGCCACGCCTACGCGGCGGACGGCAACGTCTACTTCGACGTGCGCTCCTTCCCGCAGTACCTGGAGCTGTCCCGGCAGGAGCTGGACAACCTGCTCCAGCCCTCCGGCGAGGGCGAGACCGGCAAGCGCGACCCGCGCGACTTCGCCATGTGGAAGTCCGCCAAGCCCGGTGAGCCGACCTGGCCGACCCCGTGGGGTCCCGGCCGCCCCGGCTGGCACCTGGAGTGCTCGGCGATGGCGCACAAGTACCTGGGCAGCGCCTTCGACATCCACGGCGGCGGCCTCGACCTGATCTTCCCGCACCACGAGAACGAGATCGCCCAGGCCAAGGCCTACGGCGACGAGTTCGCCCGGTACTGGGTGCACAACGCGTGGGTCACCATGGCCGGCGACAAGATGTCCAAGTCGCTCGGCAACAGCGTGCTCGTCAGCGAGATGGTCAAGCAGTGGCGTCCCATCGTGCTGCGCTACTACCTCGGCACCCCGCACTACCGCTCGATGATCGAGTACAGCGAGGAGTCGCTGCGCGAGGCCGAGTCGGCGTTCGCGCGCATCGAGGGCTTCGTGCAGCGTGTGATGGAGAAGGCCGGCGGCGTCGTCGAGCCCGCCGCCGAGGTCCCGCCCGCCTTCGCGGAGGCGATGGACGACGACCTGGGCGTCCCGCAGGCGCTCGCCGTCGTGCACACCACCGTCCGGCAGGGTAACAGCGCGCTGGCCGCGGACGACAAGGACGCCGCCGTGGCCCGGCTCGCCGAGGTGCGGGCCATGCTCGGCGTCCTCGGACTCGACCCGCTCGACCCGCACTGGGCCGGCGAGGCCGACCGGGGCGAGGACCTGCACGGCGTGGTCGACAGCCTCGTACGCCTCGTCCTCGACCAGCGCGAGTCCGCCCGCGCCCGCAAGGACTGGGCCACCGCCGACGCCATCCGCGACCAGCTCAACCAGTCCGGAGTGGTCATCGAGGACGGCCCGCAGGGCCCGCGCTGGACCCTCGGGCCGCGCTGAGACCGTCGTCGATCCGGTGATCGATTGTGCCGCCCGGACCTCCGGGCGGCACACTGCATAGACGTAGACATCCGCACGCACCACAGAGACAGGTAGATCATGGCCGCGAACAACCGTCGCATGTCCGGCAAGAAGGGCGCGCAGGTCGGCAGTGGCGGCCAGCGGCGCAAGGGCCTGGAGGGCAAGGGCCCCACCCCGCCCGCCGAGATGCGCAAGGGACACAAGAAGAACCGCATCGCCAACGCCAAGGCGAAGCAGACCACGCGCCGCCCCGTGGTGCGCGGCCGGGGCGGCAGGTCCGCCTCCGAGCTGGTCGTCGGCCGCAACCCGGTGGTCGAGGCGCTGCGCGAGGGCGTGCCCGCGTCGACGCTCTACGTCCAGCAGTTCATCGACAACGACGAGCGTGTCCGCGAGGCCCTCCAGCTCGCCGCCGAGCGCGGCGGCATCAACCTCATGGAGGCCCCGCGCCCCGAGCTGGACCGCATGACGAACAACCTGAACCACCAGGGCCTGGTCCTGCAGGTCCCGCCGTACGAGTACGCGCACCCCGAGGACCTCGTGGCGGCCGCCTACGACGAGGGCGCCGACCCGCTCGTCGTCGCCCTCGACGGCGTGACCGACCCGCGCAACCTCGGCGCCGTCGTCCGGTCCGTCTCCGCCTTCGGCGGCCACGGCGTCGTCGTGCCCGAGCGCCGCTCGGCCGGCATGACCGCCGGAGCCTGGAAGACCTCCGCGGGTACGGCCGCCCGTACGCCGGTCGCCCGCGCCACCAACCTGACCCGCGCCCTGGAGGCGTACAAGAAGGCCGGCATCACCGTGGTCGGCCTGGCCGCGGACGGCGAGGTCGAACTCGGCGACCTCCAGGCCCTGGACGGTCCCGTCGTCATCGTCGTCGGCAGCGAGGGCAAGGGCCTGTCCCGGCTGGTCGGCGAGACCTGTGACCACCGGGTGCGCATCGCGATGCCGGGCGGCGCCGAGTCGCTCAACGCCGGTGTGGCCGCGGGCATCGTGCTGTACGAGGCGGCGCGCAGGCGGAGCTGAACACCCGTCCGGAAGTTCACCTGTGCGGGGTAATTACGGTGTCCCTGTGGTGTTCGGGACGGCTTTGACGGGGTCCGGACACATCCGGGCGGTCAAAGCAGTGTCCTATCTCCACGTCACTCGGTTAGATGAGTGTGGACACCAGAACACCCCGCACACCCACGGGGGACCGCTCGTCGGGATTCGACGACGCTCCCGCGCTGAGCATGGTGAAGGTGCCGAGCGATCCGGCGCAGGTCATCGTCAATCACGCCAGCTTCCGCGTGCAGCTGGGCGCATCGGCGAGGCGCAGCCAATCCCCGCGGATCGCCCGGCAGCTGAGCGCCACCCAGGACTCCGCCCGGATGCCCGCCATGGGCGCGGCGGCCCGGCCGGGCGCAGCCGCCGGCCGCCGCCGTCCCGTCGTGTGGAGCGGCAAGTCCGCCCCCGACGACACCGGCGCCCACCGGCTCCTCCAGGCCGTGCGAGGCAGCAGCGTCCGCCACGCCGAGGAACCGGAAGCCGGCGCCACCCAGGTCATCCCGCGCCTCGGAACCGGCTACGCCGACGCCTACGACACCCTCGACCAGACCGTCGAGACCCCCGTCGTCGGCCATCAGCGCACGGCCCCCGACGCCGACGGCACCCGCCTCCTGCCGCACATGCGCACCGTCGGCGGCGCCTACGACCAACCTCCCCACGCGGCCGACGACTTCGGGCCCTACGACGGCTACGAGGGTTACGGCGACCACGGCGGCTACGACGGGTACGAGGGCTACGAGGGGTACGACGACGGTACCGGCCACTCCGACACCGACACCGACACCGACGCCCCGGCCACCACCAGGCGCCACGGGGACGACCCGGCCCGGCACGCCTACTACCCCGGCCGCCGCCTCAACCTCGGCGTCGTCCTGCTCCCGCTGCGCATCTTCCTCGGCTTCATCTCCATCTACGCCGGCATGGGCAAGCTGTGCGACCCCGTCTACTTCGACGGCGGCAAGCGCGGCTCCATGGTCACCTGGCTCAACACCCTGCACCCCTGGGACGTCGCCGAGCCGCTGCGCCAGTTCGCCCTGCACCACCCGGTCGGCTCCGGGCTGGTGATCGCCTTCCTGCAGGTCGTGGTCGGCGTCCTCACCATCCTCGGCTGCTGGCAGCGCGTGGCCGCGGTGCTCGGCGTCCTGCTCTCCGCCGCCCTGATCGTCACCGTCAGCTGGAAGACGGTCCCCGCGTACGACGCCCCCGACATCATCTACCTCGCCGCCTGGTCGCCGCTGATCATCGCCGGCGCCCCCGTCTACTCCGTGGACGGCCGCCTGGCGGGCAGCGCCTGGCGACGCCTCGGGCCCCGCGCCGACATCTGGGACCTGCGCCGCTTCGTCCTGCGGCGCGGCGCGCTGATCACTGCCGTCACCGTCGGACTCACCCTGCTCCTCGGCTCCCTGCTCGGCGGCGCGGTCCGGGACTCCAGCCGGGTCGTCGTCCCCGGCCCCGGCGAGGCCCCGCGCAACAACCTGCCCGGCGCCACGCTCCCGGAGGAACCCGGCAAGGGGCACAGCAAGGCGCCGTCCGCGTCCAGCTCGCCCACCGGCGGCGCGACGGCCGGTGCCAGCCCCTCGGGCGCGGCGACGACCCCGGGCGCCACCCGGACCGCGGGCGGTACGACGGCCGCCCCGAGCCAGACCCAGGGCACCACGGGCCAGACCCCGCCGCGCCCGACCTCCCCCACGGGCGGCGTCCCGAGCACCACGGCCGGCCCGACCAGCACCGGCGGCACCAGCACCTCCGGCGGTACCTCCTCGACCGGCGGTACCGGCACCTCCGGCGGCAGCTCCTCCACGGGCCAGCCGGGCCTGGTGGGCGGCCTGCTGGGCTGACAGCACCGGAACACCGCGAAGGGCCCCGTACCGGACAGGTACGGGGCCCTCTGCGACCGCTCCCGGCGCGATCGCTCTCGGCTCGACCGCTCTCAGCGTCCCAGCGCCGCCAGCTCCTTGGCCGCCTCCGTCAGATCCTTCGCCGTGTCGATGGCCCGCCAGTAGGCACCCTGGGGAAGGGGGAACCCGGCCAGCCGCTGCTCCCGGGCCAGCCGGGGGAACGTCGTCCGCTCGTGATCGCCCCGCTCCGGGAGCAGGGAGGCGAACTCGGGGGAGAACACGTAGACGCCGGCGTTGATCTCGAACGTCGACGGCGGTGCCTCGATGAAGTCGGTGATGTGCCCGAAGCCGTCGGTCTTCACCGCGCCCCAGGGCAGGCGCGGACGAGCCAGCGCCAGGGTGGCGACGGCGTCCCGCTCGGTGTGGAAGTCGGCCATGTCCCGCAGGGAGAAGCGGGTCCAGATGTCGCCGTTGGTGGCGTACCAGGGCCGGTCCGGGTGGGGGAGGTGTGCGGCGGCGTACTTGAGGCCGCCGCCGCGGCCGAGGGGCTCGCTCTCCACGACGGTGGTGACGGAGACCGGCAGGTCGGCCGAGTCCAGCCACTTCTGCAGGACCTCGGCGAGGTGGCCGCAGGAGACCACCACGTCCGTCACGCCTTCCTCGGCGAGCCAGGACAGCTGATGGCCGATGATCGGAGTCCCCGTACCGGGGATCTCGACCATCGGCTTGGGCCGGTCGTCGGTGTACGGACGCAGCCGGGAGCCCTGGCCACCGGCCAGGACCACGGCTTGAGTGGGGCGCGACGCGGCGTTCGGATGGGTCATGACCGCACTGTACGTGGCGCCCCACCGCCGTACGCCGGTGGTGACCCGCTCCCCGGGGAGCCGGGGCTCAGCTGTGCGCGGTCAGCACACCCGAGGCGAAGGCCGTGTCGCACACCGGGCGGGCGTACGACTGGGCGCGCGAGGCGCCGTAGATGCGCACCGCGGCCTGGCCCAGCGCGCGGGCGATGGAGGAGCAGTGCCGGGCGAGGGAGGGGTGTCCGTTGACCGCCTGCTGGAGGTGGGTGAGGACCACCCCCGGGTTCTTGTCCTGGAGTTCGGACATCAGCCGGTCGCGGAGCACGTCCTGGGGGGCGTGGGAGACGGCCTTGACGGGCGCCGCCGCGGAGACGTCCGAGGCGGCCAGCACCGAGCTGGAGGGGCTCCCCGACCAGTTGACCCGGGTGACCGCGAGGGTTCCGGAGAGCACCATGACGACGGGCAGGACGAGGGCGAGAGTGCGGCCGATCCGGCGGGCAGGGCCGCCCCGGTGGCCGCGTCGCGTCTGAGGGGTGGTGGAGTGCTTCACGCGTGTGAGGGTAGCGCGGGGTAATGATTTGGCGACATTTAGTCACCCCTTCGGGGGATGAGAAGGCGCTTCTTTCCGGGTAAGGGGTTGACGCGGCCCGTCCGAAATGATCGCTGCGCCGGGGTATGTCGCGACCGCGAAGGGGCCCCGCGGTGATCCGCGGGGCCCCTTCGGCCGGTGCCGGCGCCGACGCGCCGCCCGGAAGGTCAGTCGGAGAGTCGCTCGCCCGTGGACGTGGAGAACACGTGGATCTCGCCCGGCCGCGGCACGACGTGCAGCGTGGAGCCCTTCTCCGGCACCTGACGGCCGTTGACGCGGACGACGAGGTCCTTGACCTCGCCGCCGACCTCGGCGGTGCCGTAGACGTAGCCGTCGGCGCCCAGCTCCTCGACGACGTTCACGGAGACCGCGAGACCCGCCGGGGCGTCCGCGGCGTCCTTGGAGAGGGTGGCCGCGACCCCGCCGCCCAGCTCGACCACGTCGAAGTGCTCGGGGCGGACGCCGACGGTGACCGTGCGGTCGCCCTTGTCGGCGGCGGCCGTCAGCGCCTCGCGGTTCACCGGGACCACGCTGTTGCCGAACTTCACGCCGCCGTCGGTGATCGGGACCTCGACCAGGTTCATGGCCGGGGAGCCGATGAAGCCGGCGACGAACAGGTTCGCGGGCCTGTCGTACATGTTGCGCGGCGAGTCGACCTGCTGGAGCAGACCGTCCTTGAGGACCGCCACGCGGTCGCCCATCGTCATGGCCTCGACCTGGTCGTGGGTGACGTAGACGGTGGTGATGCCGAGCCGGCGCTGGAGCGACGCGATCTGCGTGCGGGTGGAGACACGGAGCTTGGCGTCCAGGTTGGACAGCGGCTCGTCCATGAGGAAGACCTGCGGCTCGCGGACGATCGCGCGGCCCATCGCGACACGCTGGCGCTGACCGCCGGAGAGCGCCTTCGGCTTGCGGTCCAGGTACTCGGTGAGGTCGAGGATCTTCGCGGCCTCCTCGACCTTCTGCCGGATCTCCGCCTTGTTGACACCGGCGATCTTCAGCGCGAAGCCCATGTTGTCCGCGACCGACATGTGCGGGTAGAGCGCGTAGTTCTGGAACACCATGGCGATGTCCCGGTCCTTGGGCGGCAGGTGCGTGACGTCGCGGTCACCGATGCGGATGGCTCCGCCGTTGACGTCCTCGAGCCCCGCGAGCATCCGGAGCGAGGTGGACTTGCCGCAGCCCGACGGGCCGACCAGGACGAGGAACTCGCCGTCCTCGATCGCGATGTCGAGACCGTCGACGGCGGGCTTGGTGGAACCCGGGTAGATCCGGGTCGCCTTGTCGAACGTGACAGTGGCCATGGTGAATGGGCCCCCTTCTACCGGCAGGAACGTGCCGGACGATCCGTTGTAGGAAGGTGGTTGGTGTAGTCCACACGCGTGAACTGGGTCAGGACGGTACCTGCCGCCCACCAGGTCTGTCAGCACCCGCACCCCTGTGAAGTTCACCGAGATTTTCCGACGGGGCCGCAGCGGGACGTGGGTAGACTGCACAGGCACGGCCGCTCAGGCCCGTGCAGGCCTCCTTAGCTCAGCTGGTCAGAGCGCCGCTCTTGTAAAGCGAAGGTCGTCGGTTCGAATCCGACAGGGGGCTCGAGTGGTCCAGGTGGGATGCCTTCTCACCTGGGCTTTTTTGTGGCCGGTGCGCTCGGGCGGGGTGCCGGGGATGTCAATGACGAGCCGGGCGACACCGGCGTGCGTGAATCGGCTCATGCGAATTCACCGGCGTATGAGCAGGGTGTGGGCCTACGTCCGCGGTGCTCCCGGCACGTACGTGTGGCTGGGGATCCTGTTCCTCACGACGGTCGCGCTGCACCACATGTCGCCGGAGTTCGAGGAGCACTTCCTGCGGCAGCGCTCGACCAACATCCACGAACTGTCGCGCACCCCGGTGCGGGTGCTGGTGGCGAGCGCGATGTGGATCGACAGCGGGCACTGGATCCCGTACGCGGTGCTGTACTCGGTGTTCCACGCGCCGGCCGAGCGCTGGCTGGGCACGCCCCGGTGGCTGGCGGTGTGCGCGCTGTCGCACGTGCTCGCGACGCTGATCAGCGAGGGGGTGCTGCTGATGGCGATCCGGGACGGCGTGGCTCCGCGCTCGGCGGTCAACACCCTGGACATCGGGGTGAGTTACGCGCTGGCGGGGGTGATCGCGGTGCTCACGTACCGGATTCCCGCGCCCTGGCGGTACGCGTACCTGGCGGCGGTCCTGGTGTTCTTCGGGCTGCCGCTGGCCGCGGAGCCGAGTTTCACGGACTTCGGTCATTTCGTCGCGGTGCTGATCGGGCTGGGCTGCTTTCCGCTGGTCCGGGGGCGGCGGAAAAGCACGGAATCCGAAGGAGACACCGGTCGGTCCGACGGGTTAGCGTCCCGGGCATGAGCAGCTCGGCAAGCGGTGTCGTCAACGGCGGGGTCTCCTTCTGGTACGCGGACGACGGTCTTCCGGCGGTGCGGGAGCCGCTGTCCGGGGACGCGTCGGCGGACGTGGTCGTCGTGGGCGGCGGATACACGGGTCTGTGGACCGCGTACTACCTGAAGAAGGCGGCCCCCTTCCTGCGGATCACGGTGCTGGAGCAGAAGTTCTGCGGGTACGGCGCCTCGGGCCGTAACGGCGGCTGGCTGTACAACGGCATCGCCGGCCGTGACCGGTACGCGCGCCTGCACGGCCGGGACGCGGCCGTGCGGCTGCAGAGGGCGATGAACGACACCGTCGGCGAGGTGATCGCGGTCGCCGCCGCGGAGGGCGTCGAGGCGGACGTGCACCGGGGCGGTGTGCTCGAGGTGGCCACGACGCCGGCCCAGCTGGCGCGGCTGAGGGAGTTCCACGAGCACGAGCTGTCGTACGGCGAGAAGGACCGGGAGCTGTTCGGCGCGCGGGAGACGGCGGCGCGGATCAGGGTGGCGGACGCGGTCGGCTCGTCGTGGACGCCGCACGGTGCGCGGCTGCATCCGGTGAAGCTGGTGAAGGGGCTCGCGTCCGTCGTGGAGGGGCTCGGGGTGACGATCCACGAGTCGACGCCGGTGACCGAGATCCGCCCCCGGCACGCCGTCACCCCGTACGGCACGGTGCGGGCCGCGTACGTGCTGCGCTGCACGGAGGGCTTCACCGCGTCGCTGAAGGGACAGCGGCGGACGTGGCTGCCGATGAACTCGTCGATGATCGCGACCGAGCCCCTGACCGAGGAGCAGTGGGCGGCGATCGGCTGGGACGGGCGGGAGACGCTGGGGGACATGGCGCACGCCTACATGTACGCCCAGCGCACGGCCGACGGGCGGATCGCGCTCGGTGGGCGCGGGGTGCCGTACCGCTTCGGTTCGCGGACGGACAACGACGGGCGTACGCAGGCGGCGACGGTCGAGGCGCTGCGGGAGATCCTGACCCGCTTCTTCCCGTCGCTGGTGGGGGCGCGGGTCGAGCACGCCTGGTCGGGGGTGCTGGGGGTGCCGCGGGACTGGTGCGCCACGGTGACCCTGGACCGCTCGACGGGTCTGGGCTGGGCGGGCGGCTACGTCGGTTCGGGCGTCGCCACCGCGAACCTGGCGGCCCGCACCCTGCGCGACCTGGTGCAGCAGGACTCCGGGCAGGGCGGCCGCACGGAGCTGACGGAGCTGCCGTGGGTGAACCACAAGGTGCGCCGGTGGGAGCCGGAGCCGTTCCGCTGGCTCGGGGTGCACGGCATGTACGCCACCTACCGCACCGCCGACCGGCGGGAGCGGCTGCGTCCGGCGGTGGAGTCGTCCCGGCTCGCGAGGTTCGCGGACCGGGTGGCGGGCCGCGGCTGACGGCGCCCCCCGGGAAGGCGTTCCGGGGCGGACGGCGGGTCAGGCACCGATTCTCAGGTCACCGATTCGGGGAGGGGCGCCTCGGCCGGCGCGCCGTGCCCGGGGGCCCTGGCGGTGACCATCAGGCCGGCGACCAGTCCGGCGAGGAGCATCACGCCGGCCGCCCACCAGATGGCGACGGTGTAGCCGTGCACCACGCCCTCGGGGACCACGGCGGCCCTGCGGGCAGGGTCGTGCAGATGGGCGGTGAGGTAGGCGGCGCTGCTGGTGGTGGCGACGGTGTTCAGCAGGGCGGTGCCGATGGAGCCGCCGACCTGCTGGGAGGTGTTGACGGTCGCGGAGGTGACTCCGGCGTCGCGCGGGGCGACGCCGGCGGTGGCCGTGGCGAAGACCGGCATGAAGGTCAGGCCCATGCCGAGGCCGAGCAGGACGAGCGCGGGCAGGATCTCGCCGGCGTAGGACGAGTGGACGGTCATCCGGGTCAGCAGCAGCAGGCCGGAGGCGGCGAGGAGCTGGCCGGGGACCATCAGCACGCGCGGGGCCACGTGACCGAGCAGGCGTGCGGAGATCTGGGTGGACCCGGTGATGATGGCGGCGGTGAGCGGCAGGAACGCCAGGCCGGCCTTGACGGGGGAGTAGCCGAGGATGACCTGCAGGTAGTAGGTCATGAACAGGAACAGCCCGAACATCCCGATGACGGCGAGCATCATCGTCAGGAAGCAGCCGGCGCGGTTGCGGTCGCGGACGATGTGCAGCGGCAGGAGGGGATGGGGGGCCCGGCTCTGCCACCAGGTGAACGCGGTCAGCAGGACGGCGCCGGACGCGAACAGGGTGAGGACGAGCGGGTCGGTCCAGCCGCGCGGTTCGGCCTCGCTGAAGCCGTAGACGATGGCGACGAGGCCGCCGCAGCCGAGGACCGCGCCGGGTATGTCGAGGCGGGCGCCGGTGTGGCCGGGGCGGTCGTGGAGCAGGGCGGAGGCGCCGAGGACGGCGGCGACGGCGATGGGCACGTTGACGTAGAGGCACCAGCGCCAGTTGAGGTATTCGGTGAGCAGGCCGCCGACGATGAAGCCGATCGCGGAGCCGCTGCCGGCGAGGGCGCCGTAGATGCCGAAGGCCTTGCCGCGTTCGCGGGGGTCGGTGAAGGTCGTGGTCAGCAGGCTGAGCGCGGAGGGGGCGAGGACGGCGGCGAAGGCGCCCTGGAGGGCGCGGGCGCCGAAGAGCATGCCGGAGCCGGTGGCGGCGCCGCCGAGTGCGGAGGCGGCGGCGAAGCCGATGAGCCCGACGACGAAGGTGCGTTTGCGTCCGGCGAGGTCGGCGATGCGGCCGCCGAGGAGGAGCAGGCCGCCGAAGGCCAGGGTGTAGGCGGTGATGACCCACTGCCGGTTGCCGTCGGACATGTGCAGGGCGTGCTGGGCGGAGGGGAGCGCGATGTTCACGATCGTCGCGTCGAGGACCACCATCAGCTGGGCGAGGGCGATGACCACGAGGCCCCACCACCGGTGCGGATCGGTGCCGCTCGCCGTGGTCGCGGAGGGGTCTCCGGTCTCACCCGTTCGGCCGGTACTCATCCGGCCAGAAGACCACGGATCGGGGCGTGTCGCATCCGGGTGGAGGACGTGGTGCGCGGGGGTGCCGGGCGGGGGCCGGTGCCTCATGGCTCCAGCACCACCTTTCCCGTCGTACGGCGGTTCTCCAGCGCCCGGTGCGCGGCGGCGGCCTCGGCGAGCGGGAAGCGGGTGACGGCCGGGCGGAGCCGGCCGCGGGCGGCCTCGTCGAGGGCGCGCCGTTCGAGCGCGCGCAGGCCGCCCGCCCGCCGGAGCATGCGGGGGCCGAGGACGCTCTCGGTCAGGCCGTCGACGACATGGCCCCGGCCGGTACCGACGCCTTCCGCGGACCAGCCGAAGAGGAGGTGCCGGCCGCCGGGGCCGAGCAGGGCGACCGCCTCTTCGGCGACCGTGCCGCCGACGCCGTCGTAGACGAGGGTGGCCGGCCGTCCGGCGAGGCGGGCGCGGACCTCGGCGGGCCAGCCGGGGGCGGTGTAGTCCACGGCGAGGTCGGCGCCGTTCGCGTGGACGCGGGCGGTCTTGTCCGCTCCGCCCGCGAGCCCGACGACCGTCGCCCCGGCGTTCTTGGCGTACTGCACCAGCAGCGTGCCGATGCCGCCCGCCGCGGCCGGTACGACCACCACGTCGTCCGGTCCCGGTTCCGCGAACCCCGTGATCCCCAGGGCCGTGCGCCCGGTGCCGATCATGGCCACGGCGGCGGCGGGGTCCAGGCCCTCCGGGATCTCGTGGAGGCGGTCGGCCGCGGTGACGGCGAGCTCGGCGTAGCCCCCGGGGACGGTGCCCAGGTGGGCCACCACCCGCCGGCCCAGCCAGCCGGCGTCGGTGCCGTCGCCGAGGGCGTCCACGGTGCCCGCGATCTCGCGGCCGGGCACGGTCGGCAGGACCGGCGGCGCGGGCAGCGGACCCGGGTGGCCCTCCCGCAGGGCCGCGTCCAGCAGGTGCACCCCGGCCGCGGCGACCGCGACGCGCACCTGCCCGGGGCCGGGGACGGGGTCCGCGACCTCTTCGTGGATCAGGTTCTCGGCCGGGCCGAAGGCGTGGAGACGGACGGCGTGCATGGGACCCCCCGGTGAGGTGGCTGCGTTTCCACCGGCCACCCTCCGACCTCGAGCGCACTTGAGGTCAAGGGCGGGCCCGGGCGTTGTCGGTGGCGGGGTGCAGCATGAGGGCATGGCGAGGAGAGCGACGAGCGGCGGGCCGGCGGCCCGTGCAGGGGTGAAGGGTGCGCGACGGCCGGAGCTGAGGCTGCCGCCCCTTCGGCCCTGGGCCGGGGGTGGGCTGGAGCCCGACGGCGACTACGACGGGCTGGAGTTCCGTGAGGCGGACCTGGCCGGGCACGACGGGGTGGGCGCCCGGTTCATGGACTGCGCGCTGACCGGGTGCGTGGTGGACGAGACGGCGCTGGGCCGGGCCCGGGTACTGGACTCGGTGCTGACCGGGCTGCGGGGGGTCGGTACGCATCTCGCCGAGTCCACGTTCCGGGACGTCGAGCTGGTCGACGCCCGCCTCGGCGGGACGCAGTTGCACGGGGCGGTGCTGGAGCGGGTCGTGGTCCGGGGCGGCAAGCTGGACTACCTCAACCTGCGCGAGGCCCGTCTGCGGGACGTCGTCTTCGACTCCTGCGTGCTGGTCGAGCCGGACTTCGCGGGCGCGAGTCTGGAGCGGGTGGAGTTCGTCGACTGCGCCCTGAAGGGGGCCGACTTCGGCGGCGCGGCGCTGACGGACGTGGATCTGCGCGGGGCCGTCCCGCTGGAGATCGTGCGCGGTCTCGACCGGCTGTCCGGGGCGGTGATCAGTACCGGGCAGCTGCTCGACCTGGCCCCGTTCCTGGCGGCCGAGCTGGGGATCCGGGTGGAGTGAGGGACGTGCCGCGCTCACTTCACCCGGGGGAAGCGGGCCTGGAGGGTCCAGATCGCCGGGTTCTCCGCGAGGTCGTCGTGGAGGTCGGTGAGGTCCGCGACGAGGTCCTGAAGGAAGTCGCGCGCCTCACGGCGGAGTTCGGCGTGGGAGAAGGACAGCGGGGACTCCTCGGCCGGACTCCAGTCGGAGGTGATGTCGACCCAGCCGAAGCGGCGCTCGAAGAGCATGCGGTCGGAGGACTCGGTGAAGTCCAGCTCCGCCCGCTGCGGGCGGGCGGCGCGGGAGCCCATCGGGTCCCGGTCCAGCCGCTCCGCGATGTCGCACAGCGCCCACGCGAAGTCGAGCACCGGCACCCATCCCCAGGCTGTGGACAGCTCCCGGTCGGTTGTGGTGTCCGCGAGGTAGACGTCTCCGCAGAACAGGTCGTGCCGCAGCGCGTGGACGTCCGCGCGGCGGTAGTCGGTCTGCGGCGGGTCGGGGAATCGGTTGGAGAGGGCGTAGCCGATGTCGAGCACGACAGGAATGGTGTCACGGCCGCCACCGCGGCCCCGGTCCGGTGCCCGCGGATCTATAGGATCTCTGACATGTCCAGATCCTTACGGCTGGTCCCGGCCGTCTCGGCACTGCTGGCCCTCGCCCTCACCGGCACGGCGTGCGACGGCGGTGTGCACGGCACCCCGGGCGGTTCCGGCGTACGCGATCCGTACTTCCCGAAGGCGGGCAACGGCGGTTACGACGTCGGCCACTACGCCCTCACTCTGGACTACACCCCCGCGAGCCGGCACCTCACCGGTACGGCCGTCATCACCGCCCGCGCCACCGAGGACCTGTCCGCCTTCGACCTCGATCTCGTCGGGCTGCGCGTCGAGTCGGTCACCGTCGAGGGCAGGAAGGCCCGCTTCAGCCGCGCCGGGCAGGAACTCACCGTCCGGCCCCGCGACGACCTGAGCGAGGGCGAGACGTTCCGCACGACCGTGCGCTACTCGGGCACCCCGCGCACCCTCACCGACCCCGACGGCTCCGCGGAGGGCTGGCTGCCCACCGCCGACGGCGCCCTCGGCCTCGGTGAACCCGTCGGCTCCATGACCTGGTTCCCCGGTGACCACCATCCGTCCGACAAGGCGGCCTACGACATCACGGTCACCGTCCCGAAGGGCCTCCAGGCGGTGTCCAACGGGGAGTTGACGAGCCGGAGCACCAAGGGGGGCCGCACGACGTACGCCTGGCACATGGCGCAGCCGATGGCGAGCTATCTCGCGACCGTCGCCGTCGGGCACTTCACGATGACCAGGACCGAGGGCCCGCACGGGCTGCCGGTCCTCACGGCCGTGGACCCGACCCAGGCGAAGGCGAGCGAGAAGGTGCTCGCGAAGATCCCCGCGATCATCAAGTGGGAGGAGTACAACTTCGGGCCGTACCCGTTCTCCTCCACCGGTGCCGTCGTCGACCGCCCGGAGGACGCGCAGTACGCCCTGGAGACCCAGACCCGTCCGGTCTTCCCGGGCGCCCCCGACACCTCCACCCTCGTACACGAACTCGCCCACCAGTGGTACGGCGACTCGGTCACCCCGAGGAGCTGGCGGGACATGTGGCTCAACGAGGGCTTCGCGACCTACGCGGAGTGGCTGTACCGGGAGGACTTCGGCGGCAAGAGCGTCCAGGAGACCTTCGACGAGTACTACGAGGGTGACCACGAGGAAGTCTGGGCCTTCCCGCCGGCGAAGCCGTCCAGCGCCGCGCACATCTCCGACAGCCCCGTCTACCAGCGCGGGGCCATGGTCCTGCAGAAGATCCGGCAGGAGATCGGCGACGACGCGTTCTGGGACCTCCTCAAGGGCTGGGCGGCCGCCCACCGCCACGGCAGCGTCAGCACCGCCGACTTCACCGCGTACGTGGAGAAGCGGGCGCCGGGCCACGACTTCCGCGGGATCTGGCGGGACTGGCTGTACGGGGACGGCAAGCCGGCCCACCCGTGAGGGAACGCCGGGAGCCCCGGCCGTGGAACGTGTGGCCGGGGCTTCCGTCGGTGCCGGGGTGTCCCCCTCGGCGTAGAGCCGGGTGGGGCTCAGACGTTCACGCCGAAGTCCTGGGCGATGCCGACCAGGCCCGAGGCGTAGCCCTGGCCCACCGCGCGGAACTTCCACTCCGCGCCGTTGCGGTACAGCTCGCCGAAGACCATGGCCGTCTCGGTCGCGGCGTCCTCGGAGAGGTCGTACCGCGCGATCTCGGCGCCGCCGGCCTGGTTGACGATGCGGATGTAGGCGTTGCGGACCTGGCCGAAGTTCTGGCCGCGGTTCTCCGCGTCGTAGATGGAGACCGGGAAGACGATCTTGTCGATGTCGGCCGGGAGCGCGGCCAGGTTGACGTTGATCGCCTCGTCGTCGCCCGCGCCCTCACCCGTGCGGTTGTCACCGGTGTGGACGATGGAGTTGTCCGGGGTCTGCTTGTTGTTGAAGAAGACGAAGTGCGCGTCCGAGTAGACCTTGCCCTGCGTGTTGACCGCGATGGCGGACGCGTCCAGGTCGAAGTCCGTGCCGGTGGTGGTGCGGACGTCCCAGCCGAGGCCCACGGTGACGGCGGTCAGGCCCGGAGCCTCCTTGGTGAGCGAGACGTTGCCACCCTTGGACAGGCTTACAGCCATGTTGGGAGTCCCTTCCTTAGATGTCCCTGCACATGTGTGCCGACGAAGCTACCGTCACCGGGAACAACGTCGAGGGGGGTACCCGTGGTTCCGGGTCCCTTTACCTTTTTTACCCGCACCGGCGAAAACCGGGTGACGTGGGGCGGGCGGGCCCGGGAACATGGGACACATGTCCGGGCCCTATCTCATCCGCGGCTCGGTCTCGCTTCCCGAGGCCGAGCTGATCTGGCGTTTCTCGCGGTCGTCCGGGCCCGGCGGGCAGCACGTCAACACCAGTGACTCCCAGGTGGAGCTCCGTTTCGACCTCGCGCGCACCGAGGCGCTCCCCGAGGTGTGGAAGGAGCGGGCGCTCCAGCGGCTGGCAGCCCGCCTCGTCGACGGCGTCGTGTCCGTACGGGCCTCCGAGCACCGCTCCCAGTGGCGCAACCGCGAGACCGCGGCCGTACGCCTCGCCTCCCTGCTCGCGGAGGCCACCGCGCCGCCGCCCAAGCCCCGCAAGCCCACCCGCATCCCGCGCGGCATCAACGAACGCCGACTGCGGGAGAAGAAGCAGCGGGCGCAGACGAAGCGGGGGCGCTCCGGGCAGGACTGGGGCTGACCGGTCCGGCCGGCCCCGCCCGGGTGCGCCGTCACATTCCCGGGCTGCGGCGCGTCATGCGAGTGAGGAGCATGGAACGCGACGGAGAGGCCGGGACCAGCCGATGAGCGACCAGGGCAGCGACCAGTACGGCGAACGGCACGACGACGGGGACCGGCGCGCCGACCGCGACTTCCTCGCCGACCGGTTCGAGGGGTACCGGGGGCATCTGCGGTCCGTGGCCTACCGGATGCTGGGTTCGGCGGCGGAGGCCGAGGACGCGGTCCAGGAGGCGTGGTTCCGGCTGCACCGGTCCGACACGCGTGAGGTGGAGAACCTCGGGGGCTGGCTGACGACCGTCGTGGGCCGGGTCTGCCTCGACATGCTGCGTTCGCGGCGCACCCGGGGCGAGGAGCCCCTGGACACCTGGCGTCCGGCACCCTCCGCCGAGCCGGACCCCGCGCAGGACGCCGTGCTCGCCGACTCGGTCGGGGTGGCGCTCCTGGTCGTCCTCGACACGCTGTCGCCTGCCGAGCGGCTGGCGTTCGTGCTGCACGATCTGTTCGGGGTGCCCTTCGAGGAGATCGGCGGCATCCTCGGGCGCAGCCCGGCGGCGGCGCGTCAGCTCGCGAGCCGGGCACGGCGCCGGGTGCGGGGCGCCGACGCGCCGGAGACGGACCTGGCCCGGCAGCGGGAGGTGGTCGACGCCTTCCTGGCCGCCGCCCGGGACGGGGACTTCGACGGGCTGCTCGCGGTGCTCGACCCGGACGTGGTGGCCCGCAGCGAGGCCGGTGTGACCAGTGGCGCGGCGGCGGTCGCCGCCGGTGCGGCGGGCTTCGCCCGGCTGGCGCGGATCGCGCGTCCGGCGCTGGTGGACGGCGCGACCGGACTGGTCGTCATCGTCGACGGCCGCCCGGAACGCGTGCTGACCTTCGCCTTCGCGGCCGACCGCATCACGGTCGTCGACATCGTGACCGCCCCGGATCGCCTCGCGGACCTGACGATCGAGACGACGTGAGCGGAAGCGGATCGCCGACGCGGTCTGAGCGGGGGCGGCTTGTCGGGCGGTTCGAGCGGGAGTGGTCGGTCGGGGCGGTTCTGTGCCTGAGCGGACCGTCGGCGCGGTCGGTGCCCGAGCGGCCCGTTGAAGCGGCTGGCGCGGGAGCGGTTCGGTGGGTCGGTCGGTCCGAGTGGGGGCGGTCGGTCGGGGCGGTTCTGTGCCTGAGCGGACCGTCGGCGCGGTCGGTGCCCGAGCGGCCCGTTGAAGCGGCTGGCGCGGGAGCGGTTCGGCGGGGCGGTCGGTCCGAGTGGGGGCGGTCCGTCGGGACGGTTCTGTGCTTGAGCGGACCGTCGGCGCGGTCGGTGCCCGAGCGGCCCGTTGAAGCGGCCGGTTCGAGTGGACCGGGAAGCGGCCTGGGCGGGAGCGGCCCGTCGGGGCGGTCCGAGCCCGAGCCGGCCGTCGGGGCGGCCCCGGGCAGGACAGGGCCCGGCGCGGACTGGCAGGCCGGACTCGGGACGGCTGGACCCAGAGGTGCCGGGCTCAGGTCCGCCGGGCCGGGCACGCTGGATCGGACTCCGGCCTGCCGGACGAAGGCCCGCCGGGCTCAGATGGGACGTTCCAGCGCCAGTACGCCGACCGTTTGCTCCCCGCTCTTCTCGCCGTTCTTGCGGAAGCCCAGGCGGAGGTAGAACTCTTCGGGGCCGTCCGGGCCGGGGTGCCAGGTGACGTACAGCTCTGTGCCGCCCCGGCGGCGCACCTCGGCGGCCACGGAGTCGACGGCGAAGCGGCCGTAACCCCTGCCCTGTTCCCCGGCGGCGATGTTGAGCCGCCACAGCGCGGAGCGGCGCACGGTGCCGTCCTCGTACCAGTCGATGTCGAGCGCGGCCATCAGGAAGCCGACCGGGCGGTCGCCGTCCACGACGAGCCGGGGCCAGGCGACACCGGCGGGATGCACGTAGGCCTCGGCGAGGGACTTCACCACCGGGGCGACCGCGTGCTCCTGACGGGGGTGCACACGGACGGCGAGGGCGGCCTCGAGGTTGCCGGGGGTTATTTCCTGCAGGTGGAGCGTCATCCGCGCACCCTAGGCCGGACGGTCACCGCCCGGCCATGGAAATTCCGGCTCAGCCCAACTGGCGGTACCTGCCGCGGAAGTAGAGCAGCGCGCCGCCCTCCGCGCTCGGTACCCGCGCGGTCAGGACGCGGCCGATGACCAGGGTGTGGTCGCCCGCGGCCACCCGCTGCTCGGTGCGGCACTCCAGGGTGGCCAGCGCGCCGCCCACCAGCGGGGCGCCGGTGGCCTCGCCGCGGGTGCAGGCGATGTCCTCGAAGAGCAGCCGGTCGCTGATGCGGCCCTTCATGGCGAAGCGGCCCGCGATGTGCCGCTGGCTCTCGGCGAGGACCGACACCGCCCACAGCGGCTGTTCGTCGAGCAGGTCGTCCATGCGGGAGCCCTCGCGCAGGCTGACCAGCACCAGCGGCGGGTCCAGGGAGACCGACATGAACGCGGTGGCGGTCATGCCGACGCTCTCGACGGCCGGCGCCCCGGGGTCGTCCGGGTCCAGCGGCGGTTCCTGCGCGGTCACCAGCACCACACCCGCGGCCAGCCGGGACATCGCGGCCCGGAACTCGTCGTTGCTCACCCCCTCAGCATGCCCGGAAGCGGCGAGGGCGGTGGATGAGGGAGTCTTCAGCACGCCGGAAACGCTAGTCTCCGCTCCCCGGGGGCCGCATCGGGCCTCCGGCCGAGGCTGGTCCTAGGACCAGGGGACGACCCGTGTGGGCAGCATGTGCGCACATCCGCATGGATTACGGTCAGGAATCACACAGACCAAACGCATAAACTCCACTCAATTGTTCAGGTTCTCCTGTGACTTGAGTCACAAGGGGCAGGAATTGTTGACCCTGTGTACCGAGTGCGGAGCGCGCTGTGATTCAGTGGCGGGGAAGCCGCGAAGAGCACCGGAAGAGCCACGCCTAAGAAGCGCCGACGACAACCCTTGATTCGCTGCGAGGTCTCGGGGGGAGGGCGAGCATGGAGACCGAGTCGGAGCCGTATGTCCGCCTTGCGTCCCTGCGACAGCTGCACCAGGTCATGGCCGACATGAACACGGCACGCAGCCTGGCGGACACACTGCAGACCGTCGCCGACGGCGCCGTCCACGCCCTCGGGTACGAGATGGCGTGCGTGAACCTGGTGCGCCCCGACGGCGACGGCGACCTCGTGGTCGCCGCGTTCTCCGGGAACTCCGCCGCCGAGGCCCTCATCACCGGCCGGGCCGGCTCCCGCGAGTCCTGGGACCGCCGGCTGAACATGGGCGAGCGCTGGGGCGACCTCGTCTTCATACCGCACACCGAGGGCTGGGTCCTCGACGACGACGACGTCCCGCAGTGGTACACCGACGGGCCCGCGCCGCGCTTCGAGGACGAGTGGCACCCCTCCGACCGCCTCTTCGCGCCGATGTTCACCCCCGGCATGCAGGGCGGCTCCTCCGGCGAACTGCTCGGCGTCATATCCGTCGACCGTCCGCGCAACGGCCGGCGCCCCGGCGCCTGGGGCCGCGAGGCCCTCCAGATGTACGCCTTCCAGGCCGCCATCGCGATCAGCAACGCGCGTCTACGTGCGAACATGCAGCGCGCGCTGGTCCGTCTTGAGCGCGAGCAGCAGGCTCTGCGCGCCAGCGAGGAATCCTTCCGGCAGGCCTTCGAGTACGCCCCCTCCGGCATGGCCATCGCCGAGATGGGCGGCGACCAGCACGGCCGCATACTGCGCACCAACGACGCCCTGTGCCGGCTGCTGGGCCGGCCCGCCTCCGCGATGCGCCGCTACTCCTTCTCCGACCTCGTCCACCCCGAGGACATCGGCACCCTGCTGCGCACCTCGGCGGAGGGCGGCCGGGCCGAGCTGCGGCTGGGCCGCAGGGACGGCAGCTACGTCTGGGTGTCCCTGCGCAACAGCGTGGTCGCGGACGCCGCCGACGGCCCGCGCTTCCTGCTCACGCACGTCGAGGACATAGAGGAGCGCAAGCGCCGCGAGCTCCAGCTCGCCCACCGCGCCTCCCACGACTCGCTGACCGGTCTGCCGAACTCCGCCGAGCTGCGCTCCCGGCTGGCGGCCCGGCTCTGCCAGCGACCCGCGCACACCGGTGTGGTGGAGTCCCTGGACGCGGCCTACGGCCACCCCGCCTTCGACATGCCCGCCGGGCACGGCTTCGACTTCACGCCGGGCGCGCAGGCGTTCGACGCCTTCGACCACCATGTGCACACGGTGGCTCCCGAGGACGACCGGGACGACGGGGCCAAGGGGCTCGCGGTGCTCTTCTGCGACCTCGACGGCTTCAAGTCGATCAACGACCGTTTCGGGCACAACGCGGGTGACGCGGTTCTCATCGAGGTGGCCCGCAGGCTGTCCCGCCAGGTCCGGGACGGCGACACGGTGGCCCGGCTCGGCGGCGACGAGTTCGTGATCCTCGCCGACGGCCTCGGCCGGGCCGACGCCCAGGACCTCGCCGTACGGCTGCGAGGCGAGATCATCCAGCCGATCAGGGCCGAGGGGCGGGCCGTCCGGGTGGGCGCGAGCTTCGGCATCGGATGGGCGCACTGCGGCATGACCGCGGACGAAGTGTTGAAGTCCGCCGACGAGCGGATGTACGTAGAGAAACGATCTCGTCCCAAACAGCACCGACGCGCCGGGTGAGCCGCAGGTCAGTGGGCTGATGCGGTCTGAGTCACCCGTTTGGGCCAGCCGGAGCGGGTAGGCTCGCCATTCCAGACCTGTACCGCATCCACCCGCACCCGCTGAGGAGTACCAAGGGATGACGCCCGGCGACAACGGCGCGAGCACGCCCGAGGACGACGACCCGTTCGGCTATCTGTACGCAGACGGCCAGGCCCGGGGAGCGCAGCCGCCGTCCGGCGGTTACGGCTATCCGAACTCGGTCAGCAGGGTGCGGGCCGTCGGTGAGCGCCAGTACGGTCAGCAGTCGACCGTCCCGCCGCAGCAGGGTGCCTACGGCCAGCCGAACGCCCACTACCAGGCCCCGGAGACGCTGCCCGGCGGCGCCACGACGAGCCGGCAGCCGGCCCTGTCCGGCGGTGGCGGCGGCCGTCGCGGTCCCAACACCAAGGGCCTGCTGATCGGCGCGATCGCGGTGGTCGCGGCCGTCGTCATCGGCATCGGCGTGGCGATGATCAACGGCAACGCGGACGACGACAAGTCCGGCGACGAGGCGGGCCCCACCCCGACCCACTCCCAGAGCCACGAGCCGAGCCCGACGGGCACCAAGCCGGCCCCCGCCGGCGAACTGCCGAAGGCGGACGCCGCGACGGACGGCTCCGTTCAGCTGGCCGGTGGCGCCGCCCGGGCGTCGGACGTCAAGGGGGCGAAAGCGGACGGCGGGGCCTATGTGGCAGGGCTCAACACTGCCGGTGCCTCCATCACGTGGACCGTCAAGGACATCCAGAAGGCCGGCTCGTACCGGCTGTACGTGCGTTATGGCATCCCCGGTGAGGACGCGGACGCGACGCTGTCGGTCAACGGCAAACCCAACCAGCAGCCGCTGGGCATGAAGAACTTCATCGGCTCACCGAAGGGTGACTTCGAGAAGGGCTGGCAGACCACCTGGGCTCCCGTGACGCTGACCAAGGGCGTCAACACGCTGACGATCTCCTGTGGTCAGGGGAACCAGTGCAACGCCCTCATCGACCAGCTGTGGGTGCAGTAGGGCTCAGACAGAGGAACGGTCCGCCGGTGAACTGGCGGACCGTCATGAGGCGGCGGTACTACTTCCCCCAGACTGCGATCCCCGTGGCGGTGCCGTGGACGTTGTCCGAGTAGGTGTGTGGCTGCAGAGTGACCAGCCGGGAGCCGACGCCGCAGCCGGTGCCGGGGGTGATGTGCCAGAACTCGATGCGATAGGACGTCTGGTTCGAGACGGATCGGGCGCCGGTGAAGGTCTCGCAGCCGGGCGTCACGGAGAGAACGGTCCTGTGGCCCGTCCTGTTCGTCCCCGACCAACCGCAGACCTTGCCGCTCGGGCAGGTCTTGGAATCGGCCGCCGCGGCCGGGGTGGCGAAGGCGCCGCCCAGGAGTGCGCCGGTCACCGCCACCGTCGTCAGGCTCTTCTTGAGCATGCTCATATGAGGTTCCCCCTGTGTCGTTCGCTGCTGGTCGAGGCAGCGAATAGGTGATCGCTCGATTATCAGTGCGACATCGGAGGGAGGGGCGATTCTCGGCCAAGGGCGTTCACGCCGCTGTGACCGTCACCCGCTCCAGGAGTTTCTCGTAGGCCGCGCGGTCGAAGTCGCCCGCCGTCGGTGAGCGTACGGTGGCCGTCGACAGGGCGACCGTGCGGGCGAGGCGGTCCGGCCAGGGGAGCCGGTCCAGCAGGCCCGACAGCAGACCGGCGACGGCCGAGTCGCCCGCGCCGGTGGGGTTGCCGAGCTCGGGGGCGGGCGGCACCGCGCGCCAGCGGCCCTCCGGGGTGTGGGCCAGGAGGCCCTCGGCGCCCAGTGAGGCGACCACCGTGTGGGCGCCGCGGCGGCGGGCGTCCTGGGTGGCGCGCAACGGCTCGTGGGAGCCGGTGAGTTCCGCCAGTTCGTCGGCGTTCGGCTTGATGATGTCGGGGCGGGCCGCCACCCCGCGACGCAGCGGTTCCCCGCTGGTGTCCAGCAGTACGGGCACGCCGGCCGTCCGGGCCGCGCGTATCAGGCCCGCGTACGCCCCCACCGGCACCCCCGGCGGCAGGCTGCCGCACAGCGCCACCGCCGAGGCGCGGGGCAGGAGTTCGTCGTAACGGTCCAGGAAGACGCCCCACTCGGCGGGTGTGATGTGCGGGCCCGGCTCGTTCAACTGGGTCGTGTCGCCCGTGAGTTCGTCCACCACGGCGATCGTGCGCCGGGTCGGTCCGCCGACCGGCACCAGGGCGTCCGTCACCCCGGCCACGGCGGACAGCCGCTCGCGCAGCACGTCGCCGGTCGCGCCTCCCGCGAATCCGGCGACCGTCGCCTCGTGGCCCAGTGCCGCCAGCACCCGCGCGACGTTCACGCCCTTGCCGCCCGGCCGTTCCCCGACGTCCGTGACCCGGTGCGAGGTGTGGGGCCGCAGCGACCGCACCCGGTAGGTGATGTCGAGAGCGGTGTTCAGTGTGACCGTGAGGATCACCCGGGCCGACCTCCCTCGAAGTCCCTGTGCCTGTCATCGGTTTCCGGGGCCACGATCATGCCAAAGAGACGGCGGCCGGCCCAGTCACGGGTCGGCCGCCGTCGCGGGAGAAGAGGGACGGATCAGGCCAGTCGGGGAGCGACCACCCACTCGCCCCGGCGCATCACGCCCTTGATGCCGAAGTCCGCGTCGAGCAGCACGAGGTCGGCGTCCTTGCCGGGCTCCAGGGACCCGACGCGGTCGGACAGGCCGAGCAGCCGGGCCGGGTTGGCCGACAGCGCCGTCACGGTGTCCTCCACCGACAGCCCGTCGACGGTCACCGCCCGCTTGAACGCCCGGTCCAGCGTGAGCGTGGAGCCCGCGATCGAGCCGCCCTCCACCAGCCGGGCCACCCCCTCGCTGACCTCGACCTCCAGCGGGCCGAGCATGTAGCGGCCGTCACCGATGCCGGCCGCGTCCATCGCGTCGGTGATGAACGCGACCCGGTCCGCGCCGGCGTGACGGAAGGCCAGCTCCAGCGCGGCCGGATGCAGATGCGTCCCGTCGTTGATCAGCTCGACCGTGACCCGCTCGTCCTCCAGCAGGGCCGCGATCGGGCCGGGTGCGCGGTGGCCGAGACCCGGCATGGCGTTGAAGAGGTGGGTGGCGACCGTGGCGCCGGCGTCGATGGCCTCGACCGTCTGCTCGTAGCTGGCGTCCGTGTGACCGATCGCCGCGATCACCCCGTGCTCGGCGAGCAGCCGCACGGAGTCGACGCCGCCGGGCAGCTCGGTGGCGAGCGTGACCATCTTCGCCTTGCCGCGCGCCGCGTCGATCAGCTTGCGCACCTCGGCCGGATCCGGGTCGCGCAGCAGCGCCTCCGAGTGCGCGCCCTTGCGGCACGGCGCGATGAACGGCCCCTCGAAGTGGATGCCGGCGATCTCCCCCTGCTCCGCGAGTTCGCTCAG
Organism: Streptomyces albidicamelliae; assembly: GCF_025642175.1. Classification (NCBI taxonomy): domain Bacteria; kingdom Bacillati; phylum Actinomycetota; class Actinomycetes; order Kitasatosporales; family Streptomycetaceae; genus Streptomyces; species Streptomyces albidicamelliae. The sequence goes on from NZ_CP106795.1 coordinate 4,637,180, forward strand.
CAGCCCGGCCTGCCGCACCAGCAGGTCCATCTCGTCGGTGACGGTGGAGGCGACCAGGGTGGTGGTGCCGTGCAGGCGGTGCGTGCGGATCGCGGTGAGGATCTGCTCGGGGGTGCCGGCGAAGGAGGCGCCGCCGCCGCCGTGGTTGTGGATGTCGACGAAGCCGGGCACCAGCCAGTGGTTCCGTACGTCGACGACCCGGGCGTTCTCGGGGGCCGTGCCGGTGATGCGGGTGCCGTCGACGATCACCCGGCCCTCTTCGACGGTTCCGGTGGGGAGGACCACGTTGGCGCCGGACAGTACGAGGGGGGTCGCGGCCGCGGCGGGCTGCGGGTGGGGCGTGGCCGGTCGCGCCCACGCGGCGGAGCCGCGTGTCGAGGCGTCCCGCGCCCCTGGGTCGGCTGCCATCAGGGGGTTACCTCCGTACGGTCGGTGTGGTTGAGGAGATCCCGGGCGAGCAGTCCCGCGCCCAGGCAGCCCGCCGTGTCCCCCAGCGCCGCGGGAACGATGGCCGGCAGTTTCTGGAAGGTGACCCGCTCGCGGACGGCGGTCCGCAGCGGCTGGAACAACACTTCCCCCGCCTCGGCCAGGCCGCCACCGATGATCAGCGTCCGCGGGTCCAGCAGGGTGAGCGCGGTGACCAGCCCGTCGGCGAGCGCGTCCACCGCGTCCTGCCAGACCCGGACGGCGTTCGGGTCACCGGACGCGACGGCCTCGGCACAGTCGGCCGCGTCCGCTTCCGGGTCCCCGGCGGCGTCCGCCCACGCCTCGCTGACGGCGGACGCGGAGGCGTACCGCTCCAGACAGCCGTGCTGCCCGCACGGGCAGGGTGTGCCGCCGGGCCGGACGACGATGTGGCCGATCTCGCCGGCGAAGCCGTGCGCGCCGGCCTCGACCCGGCCGTCCAGGCCGATGGCGCCGGCGATGCCGGTGCCCAGCGGCACGAACAGGAACCGGTCGGCGCCCCGGCCCGCGCCGATGCGGCCCTCGGCGAGCCCACCGGTGCGCACGTCGTGGCCGAGGGCGACCGGCATGCCGAGCCGTTCGGCGAGCAGGGCGCGCAGCGGGACGTCCCGCCAGCCGAGGTTGGCCGCGTAGGCGGCGACGCCCCGCTCCTCGTCGACGATCCCGGGGACCGCGATGCCGGCCGCGGCGGCGGCCTCGCCGTAGCGCTCCACCCCGTACGCGCGCAGCCCCGCGGCGAAGTCGAGGATCTCGGCGACCACCGCGTCGGGGCCGCGCTCGCGTCCGGTGGCGCGGCGGGCGCGGTGCAGCAGCGCGCCGTCGTCGCCGACGAGTGCGGCCTTCATCCCGGTACCGCCCACGTCCAGGGCGATGACATGTCTCACCACGGGGCCTAGTGTGGCCCCCGCACCCGGGAGAGGTCTAGTCCACTCGCGTGGTGTAGACCTTATGCGTCCACATATTGAACGGTCAGACAGCAGGGTTGGGGCTTTGAGGGTGCGTCGGCTTACGGCAGGAACGATCGCGGTGGTGTCCGCTCTGGGCATGACGGCGGTTCTCGGCGGCTGCGGGAGCACCGGCTCCTCCGACGTGACGCTCAGACTGGTCGCCGCCGACTACGGCGACTCGGCCGCCAACAGCTCCGAGAAGTACTGGAAGGCCCTGGCCGAGACGTACGAGTCGGCGCACCCCGGCGTGCAGATCGAGGTCAGCGTCTACTCCTGGAACGACGTCGACGCCAAGGTCAAGGAGATGGTCGACGCCGGACACGCGCCCGACCTGGCGCAGATCGGCGCCTACGCCGACTACGCGGCAGCCGGCAAGCTCTACCCGGCCTCCGACGTCCTCTCCATCCGCACCCAGGCCGACCTGCTGTCGCAGCTCTCCGACGCGGGCCAGGTGAAGCACACCCAGTACGGCATACCCTTCGCCGCCTCCACCCGCGTCCTCTTCTACAACAAGACCCTCTTCGCCAAGGCCGGCATCACCCCGCCGACCACCTGGGACGAACTGGCCGCCGACGCCGAGGCGCTCAAGAGCAAGGGGGTGAAGTACCCCTACGCCCTGCCCCTCGGCCCCGAGGAGGCCCAGGCCGAGACCATGCAGTGGCTGCTCAGCGGCGACAACGGCGGCAGCGGCTACACCGACGACATCGGCACCTACACGATCGACTCCACGCAGAACGTCGGCACCTTCACCTGGCTCAAGGACGAACTGGTCGGCAAGGGCCTGACCGGACCCGTCGCCCCGGGCAGGCTCAACCGCGCGACCGCCTTCGCCGCCTTCGCCGACGGCCAGGTCGGCATGCTCAACGGCCACCCCACGCTGATGCAGCAGGCGGCCAGGAAGGGGGTGAAGTTCGGCATGGTGCCCATGCCCGGCCGCACCGGCAAGGCCAGGGCGTCGATGGGCGTGGCCGACTGGATGATGGCCTTCAAGCAGAACGGCCACGCCGACCGGATCGGCGACTTCCTCGACTTCGTCTACAGCGAGAAGAACGTCCTCGCCTTCTCCCGCGAGTACGGGCTGCTGCCGGTCACGAGCTCCGCCTCCGACACCATGAGCGCGTCGGACAAGGCCACCGACAAGGCGCTGCGCCCCTTCCTCGCCCAGCTGCCCACCTCCGAGCTGTATCCCGTCGGCAAGACGTCCTGGGCGGCGGTCAGCGCCTCCGTGAAGAAGGACATCGGCCGGGCGGTCGCCCCCGGCGGCAGCCCCTCCGGCGTCCTCACCCGCCTCCAGACGGCGGCCTCGTCGGCCGACAGCAGCGACGCCGGCTGAGCCCGCTGTCGGTGCCCGGCGCTACCGTGGCCGGCATGGAACTGGGCCACCGCGAACAAGCCATCCTCGCGCTGGAGCGCCGCGGGTTCACCGGCCCCGGCGCGAAGGAACGGGCGATACGCGAGGAGCTGGACCTGTCGCCCGTGCGCTACTACCAGCTGCTCAACGCCCTGCTCGACGACGAGCGGGCCCTGGCCCACGACCCGGTGACGGTCAACCGGCTGCGCCGGGTGCGGGAGGCCCGCCGCTCCGAGCGCTGAGGAGTGGACCCGGCGTCGCGCGGATAGTGTCGCCGTATGGGCATCCATACGACGGACTCACCCGACCCGACCCACGGCACGGGCCCCCTGCCGGTCCCGGCCACCCAGGCCGGCCGGGACGGCCTGGCGGCCCTCCTGGCCGATCCCCGCACCGCGGTGATCGGACTCGACTTCGACGGCACCCTGGCCCCGATCGTCGCCGATCCCGAGCAGGCCCGCGCCCATCCCGAGGCGGTGTCCGCGATCGCCGCCCTCGCCCCCAAGGTGGCGTCCGTGGCCGTCATCACCGGCCGCCCCGCCGGGGTCGCCGTCCGCTACGGCGGCTTCGCCGGCGTGCCCGGCCTGGAGCACCTCACCGTGCTCGGCCACTACGGCGCCGAACGCTGGGACGCGGTCACCGGCACGGTCACCGCACCCGCCCCGCACCCGGGGGTGGCGGCGGTCCGCGCGGAGCTGCCCGGCGTGCTGGAACAGGTCGGCGCCTGGCAGGGCACCTGGATCGAGGAGAAGGGCCGGGCCGTCGCGGTCCACACCCGCCGCGCCCAGGATCCGCAGGCCGCCTTCGAGGCCCTGCGGGAGCCGCTCACCGACCTCGCCACCCGGCACGGCCTGATCGTCGAACCCGGCCGGATGGTGCTGGAGCTGCGCCCGCCCGGCATGGACAAGGGCGTCGCGCTCGCCGAGCACGTCCGGGCGACCGGCGCCCGGACGGTCGTCTACGCCGGCGACGACCTCGGCGACCTGCCCGCCTACGCGGCCGTGGACAAGCTCCGCTCCGACGGCGTCCCCGGCCTGCTGGTGTGCAGCGGCAGCACCGAGGTCACGGAACTCGCCGAACGGGCCGACCTGGTGGTGGACGGCCCGGAGGGCGTCGTGGCACTGCTGCGGGCGATCGCCGCTCAGCTGGACTGATCGTCCAGGGCGTGCAACTGGTCCAGGAACCACCGCGCCGGCGGAAGCGCGGTCGCGGCGGCCGCCAGCCGCTTCGACCGCTCCGCCCGCTCCTCGCGCGGCAGGCTCAGCGCCTCGTGCAGCGCGTCCGCCGTGCCCGTGACGTCGTACGGGTTCACCACGATCGCGTCCGCGCCCAGCTCCTCGTACGCCCCCGCCTCGCGTGAGAGCACCAGCGCGCAGCCCTCGTCGGACAGCAGCGGGATCTCCTTGGCGACCAGGTTCATGCCGTCGCGGATGGGGTTGACCAGCGCCACGTCGGCGAGCCGGTAGGCGGCCAGCGAGCGCGCGAAGTCGTCCTTCACGTGCAGCTCGACCGGGGTCCAGCCGGGCGTGCCGTAGCGCGCGTTGATCTCCTCGGCCACCCGCTGGACCTCGGCCGTGTACTCCCGGTACACGGCGAGGTCCTGCCGGGAGGGGTAGGCGAACGCCACGTGGACGACCTTCTCGCGCCACTCGGGGTGGTCGTCGAGCAGCTGCCGGTACGCCAGCAGGCCGCGCACGATGTTCTTGGACAGCTCGGTGCGGTCCACCCGCACGATGGTCCGGCGTCCCTCGCCGATCTCCTGGCGCAGCGCCGCCATCCGCTCGTCCACGTCCGGCTCGTGGGCCCGCTTGCGCAGGAAGTCGCCGTCCGCGCCGAGCCCGTGCACGCCGATCCGCGTGCCCGAGGGGATGCCGGGCCCGAGCACCGCGTGACAGCAGTCCTTGAACGCGTCGGCCCAGCGCTGCGTGAGGAACGCCGCCCGGTCCGCGCCGAGGATGCCGCTCAGCAGCTCGGCCGCGATGTCGTCGGGCAGCAGGCGGAAGTAGTCCGGCGGGGCCCACGGGGTGTGTGAGAAGTGCCCGATGCGCAGGTCGGGGCGGAGCCGGCGGAGCATCCGGGGGGCGAGGGCCAGGTGGTAGTCCTGGATCAGCACCGCCGCGCCCTCGGCCGCCTCCTCGGCCAGCGCCTCGGCGAACGCCCGGTTGTACGCCTCGTAGGCCGCCCACTGCCGCCGGAAACCGGCGTCGAAGACCGGCTCCAGCGGGGTCTGGTACAGCATGTGGTGGACGAACCAGAGCACCGAGTTGGCGATGCCGTTGTAGGCGTCCGCGTGCACCTCGGCGTCGATGTCGAGCATCCGCACCCGCTGGCCGCCGGTGTCCTCGGTGGGCAGGAGTCCGCCGTCCGCGCGGCGCACGGCCTCCCGGTCGCCGTCGCCGAGCGCGGCGCACACCCACACCGCGTTCGTGTCCGGCCCGATCGCCGACAGGCCGGAGACCAGCCCGCCGCCGCCGCGCCGGGCGCGCAGCGCGCCGCCCGAGTCGTCGTCCACCGTGTACGAAACCGGGCCGCGATTGGACGCGACCAGCACCTCAGCGCCGTGCGTGGAAGCCATACGCCTCAACCTAGCCCGGCCCGGAAACGCTCAAACGTACGCTCCGCCCCGGAAGGGGGCTGTATACAGCCGTTCTTCCGGCGTGCCCGCACGGCCGGCCCCGCTCAGGCCACCCGGCGTGCCGCGTATTCCGCGACCTCCACCATGGGGGGCCGTTCCTCGGTGTCCACCGAATAGGTGCGCGGCCGGAAACCGTCCTCGCCCCGCTCGAACTGGGTCAGGGACGGCCGCACCAGGTGTCCCCGGGCCAGCCGCAGCTGGGCGGTGCGGTAGATGGCGGCGGCCATGCGGCCCAGCGCCTGGCCGTCCTGGTGGCGGTGCTTGCGCACCCCGACGTCCACCTGGGCCAGCGCGTCGAGTCCCACCAGGTGCAGGGCGTCCACCAGCATCCCCAGCTCCACGCCGTAGCCGACGGGGAACGGCAGCCGCTCCAGCAGCGAGCGGCGGGCCGCGTACTCGCCGCCCAGCGGCTGCACGAAACCCGCGAGCTGCGGCCAGTGCATGTTCAGCAGCGGGCGGGCCATCAGCTCGGTGACCCGGCCGCCCTGCCCGGCCGCGCCGCCGAGCGGGCGGTCGTACATGCCCTTGACGAGGTCGACCCCGGGGTCGGTGAGCAGCGGGCCGACGATCCCGGAGACGAAGTCGGAGGAGAACTCGCGCAGGTCCGCGTCGATGAAGCAGACGATGTCCCCGCCGGTCACCAGGAGCGAGCGCCACAGCACCTCGCCCTTGCCGGGGACGGCCGGGAGGCGGGGCAGGATGTCGTCGCGGTGGACGACCCGGGCGCCCGCGGCGGCGGCGACCTCGGAGGTGCGGTCGGTGGAGCCGGAGTCGACCACGACGATCTCGTCGACCAGCGGTACCTGCTCGACGAGGTCGTGGCGGATCACCGCGACGATGTCGCCGACCGTCGCCTCCTCGTCGAGTGCGGGCAGCACGACGCTGACCGTCTGACCCGTCCGCTGCTTGGCGGCCAGGATCCGGTGGAGCGGGCGATCGGTCACGGACCAGGAGCGGGTGGCCAGCCAGCGCTCGACTTCTTCCAGCACGGTCTGCTGCTCCTCACGTTGTCTCGCGGTTCGGACGACTATCTCAACTGTCCTGGCCTTCGGTTACAGTCTTGAACAACGCCGATGACCATCGCATGTCGGAGGTCACCGGCGTCGACAACCACATACCGCTCATCCAGAGGGGCAGAGGGAAACGGCCCGATGAAGCCCCGGCAACCCTCCAGTCGGTACTCGTAGATCAGTTCTGATCGTCTCCGCGAGGCTCCCGGCTAGGGAAGGTGCCAAATCCGTCTCACGGCGAAGTGCGTCGTGAGGAAGATGAGGAGAAAGGGCCTCGCCTCCATGGCTGTGCAGACTGTCGCAAGCACCAGTGATCCCGCCGTCGACCTCGGTCCCGCCGCTGCCCTGAGCTGTCGCGAATGCGGACACCGGGTACCCCTCGGACCGGTCTTCGCCTGCGAGGAGTGTTTCGGGCCGCTGGAGATCGCCTACGACTTCTCCGCGTACGACACCGAGGAACTACGCCGGCGCATCGAGGCCGGTCCCGCGAACATCTGGCGGTACGCGCCGCTGCTGCCCGTCCCCGCCGACGTGGCCGACAAGCCCAATCTCAACCCGGGCTGGACGAAGCTCGTCAAGGCCGACAACCTCGCCCGCGAGCTCGGCGTCACCGGCGGCCTGTTCGTGAAGGACGACTCCGGCAACCCGACGCACTCCTTCAAGGACCGGGTCGTCGCCCAGGCCCTGGAGGCCGCCCGCGCGTTCGGCTTCACCACGCTCTCCTGCTCCTCCACGGGCAACCTGGCCGGTGCCGTCGGCGCCGCCGCCGCCCGGGCCGGCTTCCGCTCCTGCGTGTTCATCCCGCACGACCTGGAGCAGGGCAAGATCGTCATGGCCGCGGTGTACGGCGGTGAGCTCGTCGGCATCGAGGGCAACTACGACGACGTGAACCGCTTCTGCTCCGAGCTGATCGGCGACCCGGCCGGCGAGGGCTGGGGCTTCGTCAACGTCAACCTGCGGCCGTACTACGCGGAGGGCTCCAAGACCCTCGCCTACGAGATCTGCGAGCAGCTCGGCTGGCGCCTCCCGGACCAGATCGTGGTCCCGATCGCGTCGGGCTCCCAGCTCACGAAGATCGACAAGGGTCTCCAGGAGCTGATCAAGCTCGGTCTGGTCGAGGACCGGCCGTACAAGATCTTCGGCGCGCAGGCCGAGGGCTGCTCGCCGGTGTCCACCGCCTTCAAGGCCGGCCACGACGTGGTCCGCCCGCAGAAGCCGAACACCATCGCCAAGTCGCTGGCCATCGGCAACCCGGCCGACGGCCCCTACGTCCTCGACATCGCGCGCCGCACCGGCGGCGCCGTGGAGGACGTGACGGACGCCGAGGTCGTCGACGCCATCAAGCTGCTGGCGCGCACCGAGGGCATCTTCGCGGAGACGGCGGGCGGCGTGACCGTCGGCGTCACCCGGAAGCTGCTCAAGGACGGCGTGCTGGACCCGGCCAAGACGACGGTCGTCCTCAACACCGGCGACGGCCTGAAGACCCTCGACGCGGTGGCCGGCACCGGCCTGACCGCCACCATCCGCCCGACCCTGGACTCCTTCCGAGAGGCTGGCCTCGCATGAGCGTGACCGTTCGCATCCCGACCATCCTGCGCACCTACACCGGCGGCCAGGCCGAGGTCAGCGCCGAGGGCGCGAACCTCGCCGAGGTCATCGAGAGCCTGGAGAAGAACCACACCGGGATCGCCGCCCGGGTGCTGGACGACCAGGGCAAGCTGCGCCGTTTCGTGAACGTCTACGTCAACGACGACGACGTGCGTTTCGAGCAGGGCCTGCAGACGGCCACGCCCGACGGCGCGGGTGTTTCGATCATTCCCGCGGTGGCCGGCGGCTGCTGACCGGATGACCGATCATTACCTTCGGTAACAGCGGTTACGCATGGTTCATCGGATTGCCCCCTCCGTGAGAGAAGCGGAGGGGGCAATTCTGCGTGATTGAGCGCGGTAGAGTTGGGGAACACGGCCGTGGCCTTCGGGTCACGGGCCCTGCATTCATGCCGCAGGCCCGACAAGAAGTAGCCAAACTATGCGGGCTTTATGCGGCTTTTGCTCCTTTTATGGGGCCCGACTTGCCCTGAATTCGGACGAATTCTCGGCAGATTCCGGACCGCCCCCGTCCAGAATTCTCGTCCGATTGACCTGTTGCAGACGGCAGTTGGACAGATACATTCAGCCGCGGTCGACGCGTTCCGGCGCACGCCCCCGGCCAATGGGGGGCGAGGTCTGACCCGGGTCCGCGAAGTGCGGATCTGTGCAAGGGCCAGTAATAGGGGAGTTAGGCATGGCTCAGGGCACCGTCAAGTGGTTCAACGCGGAGAAGGGGTACGGCTTCATCGCGGTCGACGGTGGTGCGGACGTATTCGTCCATTACAGCGCCATTCAGATGGACGGCTACCGCACCCTGGAAGAGGGCCAGCGGGTGGAGTTCGAGATCTCGCAGGGCCAGAAAGGCCCGCAGGCCGACATGGTTCGCCTCAGCGCCTGAACGTTTCTTGCACGAAGGGCCCGCACCTCGCACAGGGTGCGGGCCCTTCGTCATGCCCCGGCCCCGCCGTCCGCGGGTGGCCGACGGGGCGGGTCCCACCCCCGAAGGCGCTTGCACTCGACCATGCCGAGTGCTAATCATTGCGTTAGCACTCTGAAGGTGAGAGTGACAACGAAGGACCGGGTCGGTGAGGCCCGCAGGCCAAGTGGGGCAAGGAACCACGCGGCCGGCGAGCCGTCCGTCGCGGGCGCGGGCGCGGTCCGAAGGAATCACCCCCAGTCCTGGAGGGACCACTTCACATGGCCAAGATCATCGCGTTCGACGAGGAGGCGCGGCGCGGCCTCGAGCGCGGCATGAACCAGCTCGCGGACGCCGTCAAGGTGACGCTCGGCCCCAAGGGCCGCAACGTCGTCCTCGAGAAGAAGTGGGGCGCCCCCACGATCACCAACGATGGTGTCTCCATCGCCAAGGAGATCGAGCTCGAGGACCCGTACGAGAAGATCGGCGCCGAGCTGGTCAAGGAAGTCGCCAAGAAGACGGACGACGTCGCCGGTGACGGTACGACCACCGCGACCGTGCTCGCCCAGGCCCTGGTCAAGGAAGGCCTGCGCAACGTCGCCGCCGGCGCCAACCCGATGGCTCTGAAGCGCGGTATCGAGAAGGCCGTCGAGGCCGTCTCCGCCGCCCTGCTGGAGCAGGCGAAGGACGTGGAGACCAAGGAGCAGATCGCCTCCACCGCGTCCATCTCCGCCGCCGACACCCAGATCGGCGAGCTCATCGCCGAGGCCATGGACAAGGTCGGCAAGGAAGGCGTCATCACCGTCGAGGAGAGCAACACCTTCGGTCTGGAGCTGGAGCTCACCGAGGGCATGCGCTTCGACAAGGGCTACATCTCCGCCTACTTCGCGACCGACATGGAGCGCATGGAGGCGTCGCTCGAGGACCCGTACATCCTCATCGCCAACTCCAAGATCGCCTCGGTCAAGGACCTGCTCCCGCTGCTGGAGAAGGTCATGCAGTCGGGCAAGCCGCTGCTGATCATCGCCGAGGACGTCGAGGGCGAGGCCCTGTCGACCCTGGTCGTCAACAAGATCCGCGGCACCTTCAAGTCCGTCGCCGTCAAGGCCCCGGGCTTCGGCGACCGCCGCAAGGCCATGCTCGGCGACATCGCCATCCTCACGGGCGGCGAGGTCATCTCCGAGGAGGTCGGCCTCAAGCTGGAGAACGCGACCCTGGACCTCCTGGGCCGCGCCCGCAAGGTCGTCATCACCAAGGACGAGACCACCATCGTCGACGGTGCCGGCTCCTCGGAGCAGGTGCAGGGCCGCGTGAACCAGATCCGCGCCGAGATCGAGAACAGCGACTCGGACTACGACCGCGAGAAGCTGCAGGAGCGCCTGGCGAAGCTCGCCGGCGGTGTCGCGGTCATCAAGGCCGGTGCCGCCACCGAGGTGGAGCTCAAGGAGCGCAAGCACCGCATCGAGGACGCCGTCCGCAACGCGAAGGCCGCCGTCGAGGAGGGCATCGTCGCCGGTGGTGGCGTGGCCCTGCTGCAGGCCTCCCAGGTCTTCGAGAAGCTGGAGCTCGAGGGTGACGAGGCGACCGGCGCCAACGCCGTGCGCATCGCCCTGGAGGCCCCGCTCAAGCAGATCGCCGTCAACGCCGGCCTCGAGGGCGGTGTCGTGGTGGAGAAGGTGCGCAACCTGACCCCGGGCCACGGCCTGAACGCCGCGACCGGCGAGTACGTCGACCTGGTCGCCGAGGGCATCATCGACCCGGCGAAGGTGACCCGCTCTGCCCTGCAGAACGCCGCCTCCATCGCCGCGCTGTTCCTCACCACCGAGGCCGTCATCGCCGACAAGCCGGAGAAGGCCGCCGCGCCGGCCGGTGGCGGCATGCCGGGCGGTGACATGGACTTCTGATCCCTCCGGGATCGGTACCAGTCCTTTCGTACGAGGGCGGTGCCCCCTGCCACTGGCAGGGGGCACCGCCCTCGGGCGTGTTCCGGATCACGTGGGCGGGTCCGGGGCGGCGGGGAATGTGGGGGCGCGCACAGACGTTTGCTTAAGAAGCTGCAACAATGCGCGCGCACATACCGTTCGGTTAACACCGCACTTCCCGAGGAGCCCCCCACGTGACCGTCACGACGCCCGCCTCCCGCGCGGCCCAGATCCTCTCCCGCCCGATCGCGCTGAACGGCCTCACCGTCCCGAACCGGATCGTGATGGCCCCGATGACCCGCATGTTCTCCCCGGGGGGTGTCCCCGGTGAGGACGTGCGCTCCTACTACGCGCGCCGTGCCGGGGCCGGTGTCGGCCTGATCGTCACCGAGGGCACCTACGTCGGCCACGACTCGGCCGGCCAGAGCGACCGCGTACCGCGGTTCCACGGCGAGGAGCAGCTCGCCGGCTGGGCCCGGGTCGCCGAGGACGTGCACGCGGCGGGCGGCACGATCGTCCCGCAGCTGTGGCACATCGGCATGGTCCGCAAGCAGGGCGAGCCGCCCTTCGCGGACGCCCCGGCCGTCGGCCCGTCCGGTCTCGTCACCGAGGGCGCCGAGGTCACCGGCAGGGCGATGACCCGCAAGGACCTGGACGACGTCGTCGCCGCGTTCGCGCAGGCCGCCGCGGACGCCGAGCGCATCGGCTTCGACGGTGTGGAGATCCACGGCGCCCACGGCTACCTCGTCGACCAGTTCCTGTGGGCGGGCACCAACCGCCGCACGGACGCGTACGGCGGCGACCCGGTGGCCCGCACCAGGTTCGGCGCGGAGATCGTCGCCGCGGTCCGCGAGCGGGTGTCCGCCGAGTTCCCGGTCATCTTCCGCTTCTCGCAGTGGAAGCAGCAGGACTACACCGCCCGCCTCGCCGAGACCCCGGAGGAGCTGGACGCGATCCTCGCCCCGCTGGCCGCGGCCGGCGTCGACGCCTTCCACGCGTCCACGCGCCGCTACTGGCTGCCGGAGTTCGAGGGCTCGGACCTCAACCTGGCCGGCTGGACGAAGAAGCTCACCGGCAAGCCGGTCATCACCGTCGGCTCGGTCGGTCTCGACGGCGACTTCATCAACGCCTTCCAGGGCGAGGGCTCCCCGGTCAAGGGGATCGACAACCTCCTGGACCGCCTGGAGGCCGACGAGTTCGACATGGTCGCCGTCGGCCGGGCCCTGCTCCAGGACCCGGAGTGGGCCGCCAAGGTGCTCTCCGACCGGTTCGACGACCTCAAGCCGTACGACGCGGCGGCGCTGAAGACCCTCAGCTGACCGTCCCCGCGGGACCCGCGGGACCGCCGGCTACAGGTTGCCCATGGGTTCGATGTCGACGCGCACCGGCGTCCCCCACACCCGCAGCACCTCGTAGTCGGTGAACTCGTGCACGAGCCGGTACGCCATGGCGGGCCGGGACCCGCGCCGCTGGGCGGCGAGATAGGCCTCGGCCTCGCGCCGGTCCCGCCTGGGCGTCCCGCACAGCTGCCACTCCTGGCCGTTCCACAGCTCCGGCAGCCAACGCTGCTGGGGCTGTGGACGCTCGCCGCGCACGCCGTAGCGGGAGGGTGCCTGGGCGGCCGGCTCCTCCGGGCGGGGCCTGCCCTGGTACTCCGAGCGCCGGGCGGCCCGCCGCCGGGTCTCGCAGAGCAGGCAGAGGTCGGGTGCGCTCTCGTCGACGGGTCCCTGCGGATGCTCCTGGCAGCGGGTGCTCGGTGCTGCGCCGGTGACGCTCTCCTCGGCGAGGTCGAGCGCCCGGCGCAGATCGTCCTTGATCTCGTGCAGCCGTGCGTCGGGCGTGTCGGCCCCGAGGGCCTCGCCGTGTTCCCCGAGCAGCCGGAGCGCCCGCCCCAGGGCGGTGAGCTGGGCATGATTCATGTCAGTCGGTCGCCTCCTCGCCTCCATGGTGCACCGGGGCCGTGACCACCCCCCTCCCGGCCCGGCCGCCGGCCTTCTCCCCGCTCTCGGCGACGGGGGGCCGGAAGGTCGCCCAGGTCGCGAGGAAGCCGACGAGGTACCCGGTGAGCAGACCGCCCGCGTAGACCGCCGCCGTCATCGCCGGGCTGCGGTTCCCGGCCAGCAGCGGGAAGAGGGCCCAGCCCGACGGGCCGATGGCCGTGGCGCCCACCTTGGTGCCGGACATGGCGAAGAAGCCGACGAACCCCCCGCCCGCCGCGCCGCCCGCACAGGCGGTCAGGAACGGCCGGCCGAGCGGCAGGGAGACGCCGTAGATGAGGGGTTCGCCGACACCGAGCAGACCGGCCGGCAGGGCGGAGCGGATCGTCGTGCGCAGGGAGACGTCGTGGCGCAGGCGGACGTACACCGCGAGGGCCGCGCCGACCTGGCCCGCGCCCGCCATGGCCAGCAGCGGGAGCAGGACGGTGTAGCCCTGCTGCTCGATGAGCGTGGTGTGGATGGGGATCAGGGCTTGGTGCAGGCCCAGCATGACCAGCGGCAGGAAGAGCCCGCCCAGCACCAGCCCGGCCAGGGCGCCCGCGGTCGCGAGGAGCCGGTCGGCGGCCGTGCCGACCGCGGAGGCCACCGCGCCGGCCGCGTACATCAGGCCGTACAGCGTGACGAGCCCGGAGACGAGCACGGTGACCGTGGGGGTGAGCAGGACGTCCAGTGCGCCCGGCACCCGGCCGCGGCACCACTTCTCCACCCGGGTCGCCAGCAGTGCCGCCAGGAGCGCGCCGAGCACCCCGCCCTGCCCGGGAGACAGGTGCACCCCGAACGCGGTCACCTTCGCCACGCCCGGGTACACGACGACGGCCGCCACCGCGCCGCCCAGGACGGGTGTGCCGCCGAACTCCTTCGCGGTGTTGATCCCGACGAACACCGCGATCAGCGCCATGAAGGCGGAGGCGACGGCGGACAGGGCGGGGGTGAGCCAGGGCAGCAGGTGGGCGTTGGTCAGCAGCCCGTTCAGCCCGGCCAGGATGCCGCAGCCGATCAGGGCGGGGATCAGCGGGACGAAGACGCCCGCGACGCGCCGCAGGCCGTTCTTGAGGGGCGTGGCGTTGCGCCGCCGCAGGCCCTCCTTGATCCGGGCGCCCTCGGCGGCGAGGTCCCCGGCGCCGGACGGCTCCGCGGCGGTGCTGCCCGGCGCCCGCGCCACCAGGTCCTCCACCGCAGCGGTGACCGCCTCGACGACACCGGGACCGAGCACGATCTGCCAGACGTCCCCGCCGTCCACCACCCCGAGGACACCGGGCAGGGACCGCAGGGCTTCCTCGTCCACCGCCGACGGATCGGCGAGCCCCAGCCGGAGCCGGGTCATGCAGTGGGCGACGGAGGTGACGTTGGCCGGGCCGCCGACCCGGATGAGGACGGCGGCCGCGGCGGAGACGGGGTCGTTGCGCACGCCCCGAGCGTGCGGGTCAGCCCGCCGCGTGCGCCAGCGCGGCGCGCAGATGGCCGCCGGACTCCTCCAGAAGGCGGGCGGCCGTAGGGCCGTCGACGTCGGCGAGAAGGGTGAGGATGGCGGTCTTCACCTCGCCGCCGGACTCGGTCAGGGCCCGCTCGATCTCCTCGTCGGCCGCGCCGGTGGCCAGCGACACGATCCGGCGGGACCGGGCCCGGAGCTTGTCGTTGGACGCGCGCACGTCGACCATCAGGTTCCCGTAGGTCTTGCCGAGCCGGATCATCGTGATGGTCGAGAGCATGTTCAGGACCAGTTTCTGGGCCGTGCCCGCCTTCAGCCGGGTGGAGCCGGTGAGCAGTTCCGGGCCCACGACGACCTCGATGCCGTGCTCGGCGGCCGCCGCGAGCGCGCTGTGCGCGTTGCAGGACAGGCCGACGGTCAGGGCTCCCAGGCCGCGGGCGTGCTCGACGGCGCCCACGGCGTAGGGGGTGCGGCCGGAGGCGGAGACGCCGACCACCGCGTCGTCGGCGGTGAGTCCGAGCGAGTCGAGGTCCTTGCGGGCCAGCTCCGGGGAGTCCTCGGCGCCCTCGACGGAGCTGACCATGGCCTCGGGGCCGCCCGCGATCAGGCCGACGACCTGCCCGGGACCGGTGTTGAAGGTGGGCGGGCACTCGGAGGCGTCCAGCACGCCGAGCCGGCCGGCGGTACCGGCGCCGGCGTAGACCAGGCGTCCGCCGCGGGCCATCCGTTCGGCGACGGCGTCCACGGCGGCGGCGATCCGCGGCAGCTCGGCGGCGACGGCGGCGGCCACACCGGCGTCCTCGCCGTTCATCAGGCGGGCGATGTCGAGGGTGGGCAGCCGGTCGATCTCGGCGAGCTCGGGCCGGAACGCCTCGGTGGTCAGGGAGGCCAACTGGCTGCGCAGGTCGGGGGAGGTCATCGGGGCGGCTCTCTCCGGTCACTTTCCGTCGGGGGGGTGGTGAACCTACCTGGGGGCGCGGGGAACGGCGCGACCAGCCACGTCGGACCCGCCGGTCCCTCCCACGGTCGGTCCTGTGCGCGGTGCTGCGGTCTAGCGCGAGGAGGCCCGGTGACGGTGGGCCAGCGCCTCGTACGACGCGGCCAGGGCGGGCGCGGCCGTCTCGTACGTCCGCTGCGCCACTCCGACGAACAGGCAGTCCACCACGAGCAGTTGGCTGGTCCGTGAGGACATCGCCGCCGGCCGCAGCTCGGTCTCCCGGGACGTGGAGGTGGTCAGCACGTGGTCGGCGTACTGCGTCACCGGTGAGTCCGGCCGCCCGGTGATGGCGACGGTGGCCGCCCCGCGTTCGAAGGCGACCCGCAGCGGCTCGATGACGTCCCCGGTCGAGCCGGAGTGCGTGATCGCGATCGCCACGTCGCCGGAGCGGAGCTGCACCGCGTTGGTCACCGCGAGGTGCGGGTCGCTGTGCGCATGGGCTATGAGCCCTATCCGCAGCAGCTTCTGCGTGAGGTCCTGGGCGACGAGCCCGGACGCGCCGATGCCGTACACGTCGGTCCGGCGTGCCCCGGCGAGCGCGGCGACGGCCGCGCCGAGCTGGACGGTGTCCAGGCCGGCGGCGGTGTCGGCGAGGGTCTGCTGCTCCTCGTAGGCCAGTTTCGTGACGACGTCGGCGAGGGGGTCGTCCACCGCGATGTCGGTGGTGATGGCGGGCGCCCGGCCGGACTGCTGCTGCGCGGCCAGCCCGGCGAGGGCGAGGCGCAGGTCGCGGTAGCCGGGGTAACCGAGGAGGCGGGCGGTGCGGACGACCGTCGCCTCGCTGGTGCCGGTGAGTTCGGCGAGGCCGGTGACCGTGAGGGCGGCGCAGCCGGCCGGATCGCCCGCCACGGCCTCGGCGACGCGGTGCATGGACCGGGTCATGGAGGGGGCGAGGGTGCGCACCTTGGCGGCGAGCGATCCGCCCGGCTGCCCGAAAATTTCCTTCACTTCCTGGGTCACAGGTGAAAGATATTTTCGGTTCGGTCCGGTGGTCAAGAGTGCGCACAATGGGTTCCATGGAACCCGTCACTCCCCTTGAGCAGGCCCTGCATGCCGCGCGCGCCCTGGTGCTCGCCGATCTGGTCGCGCGTGAGGTCGCCGAGGCGGACGTGGTCTCGCTGGTCGAGGACTCCGTCGCACAGCGCCGCTGGTGGGTGGAGCAGTGGCCGCAGGGCGCGCCGTTCGTCGCCGGTCTGATCGCCCAGGACGTGCAGGACGCGCTGCTGGAGCGGTACGGCCGCTGGCCGCTGTGCCCGGTGTGCGGCTCGGGCGATCCGCACGCGCTGGACGTGGAGCCGGAACTGGGCCCGGACCCGCACTGGGTGTGCCACAAGGCCGGGGTGAAGGTCGCGGCGGTCGGCTCGCTGGGCTCGGCGGCGGGCGGGGCGGTGTCCTCGTGAGGCGCCCGTGACCGTCTATGTCGACCCGCCGGCCTGGCCCGGCCACGGCCGCATGTGGTCGCACCTGGTGAGCGACGTGTCGTACGACGAACTGCACTCCTTCGCCGAGCGCTTGGGCGTGCCCCGGCGGGCCTTCGAGCGCGACCACTACGACGTCCCCTCGCACCGGTACGCGGACGTGGTGGCCGCGGGTGCGGTGGAGGTCAGCAGCCGCGAGGTGGTGCGGCTGCTGCACGCGTCGGGTCTGCGCCGGCGCAAGCGCGGCCGGGCCCGGCGGACGTAGACGCGGTCAGGCCCGGCGGACGTAGAGCAGGAGGGCGCCGTCCATGCCGTGCTCCTCGCGGGCCGTGCGCTCCTCCTCCAGGGTGGCCCGGGTGAACCCAGCCCGGGTGACCACGTGCTGGGAGGGCACGTTGTCCGCCTCGATGGTCGCGATGACCGATGCGACGTCCGGACGGGCCAGCGCCCACGCGGCCAGCGCGTCCACGGCCTCGGTGGCGTAGCCCCGGCCGCGCGCTCCCTCGACGAGGTCGTAGCCGATCTCGACCGTGCCCTCCTCGTCCGGGGCGCCGTGGAAGCCGATCCCGCCTACCGCCAGGCCGTCCTCCCGGCGTACGAGGGCGAAGACGCCGAACTCCGGCCGGTGCACGCCCGCTTCGTAGGCCTTCACCAGGAAGCCGGCGGCCTCCCGGGTGCCCTCGTACGGCCCGCCGTCGGCCCAGGCGAGGCCGCCGTCGCCGCCGAGGCGCAGATCGCGGGCGGCGGCCGGGCGGATGCCCGTCAGGGTGAGGCGCTCGGTGGGCAGGACGAGGTTGTTGCGCCAGCGCCACTCGGTGACCGGTGCGCGGCCGGGCAGTTCGCCGCGGCCGGTGGCCCACAGCAGCGTCGGCCAGGGCGCGGTGCCGGGCTGGACGTGCGGGAAGAGCCGGGCCAGGACGGACTCCGCCAGGTCCTCGGCCGGCTCGTACGCGATGCCCAGGCCCTCGGCGATGTCGTGGGTGTGCAGCAGTACCTCGGCGATGCCCATCGCGGCGAAGCCCTCGCGGTCCGCGCTGCCGAACGGGTGCGGGTGGAAGGCGCGGACCTCGGGCGGGGTGGTGGCGACGGTGGTGGCGAGCAGCACGCCGGTCGTGTCGATCACGTGCAGCAGGCCCGCGTTGTCGGTGCCCGCGTCCAGGGTGATGCCGAAGGGGACGTAGCGCTCCTGGGCGCGGACCGCCAACTGCCCCGCGTAGGCGAGGAGGTCGCTCGCGACGTGCTCCGCCGTGCGCCGGCAGTCCCACTCCAGCCGGCCGGCGCGGGTGCCCGACCAGTCGCGGTCCACCACCGTCCGCAGCGTCGCCAGGCAGCCCGCCACGGCCCTGCTCACGTCATCCCCGCTCATCGGTCGCATGGGCGCACCCTAGGCGGGCCGGCCGTTCAGGTCGACAGCAATTCCAGCTCCGAGGCGAGGTTGTGGCGCGCGGTCGCCTCCCAGTGCTCCTGCCCGTACGGCGTGCGGAACAGGCTGGGCAGGCCGAGGAGTTGGCGCAGTACGGCGGCCCGTCCGGCCCGGAAGGCGTCGTTCGGCACGAAGTGGTACTCCGCGCGGACCTCCGCGGTGTAGGCGGCGTACGCCGACGGGTGGGCGGCGAGGATCGCGAGGTCCGCGTCGCACAGCACCCGGCCGTCGCGGTCGTCGTCGGCCGGGTCGTGCGTGACGGTGAGCCGGACCAGCCGGGCCACCTCGGCGGTCCGCGCCCGCGGCACGCCCGCCTCCGCGAGGGCCCGCTCGGCGAGCCGGGCGGAGCGCTCCTCGTTCTCGGACCGGTCGGGGAGGTAGACGGCGTCGTGGAACCAGGCGGCCAGCCGTACCGCGTCCGGGTCGGCCGCGTACGCGGCCAGCAGGTCGATGTGGTCGAGCATCGCGCCGAGGTGGGCGAGCGTGTGGTAGTGGCGCTGCGGCTCCTGCCAGCGGGCGAGCAGGTTGTCGGCGTACGGCACGGGGTCGGGGCCGCCGCCGGGAGCGCGGGCTGCTTCGAGCGCGCGGACGAATCGGGGGCGCAGGGCGTCGGGATCGGCCATGCCCGTCATTCTTCCGCCCCCGCGCGGCCCGTGGCGATCCCGGTTTCCCGTGGACGGGGCGGGGGACGGGCCGGCGGGTACGCGGGAGGGGGCCGAGCGGCTTCGGGTGAACGGCGCCCGGGTGCGGGCGTACCCTTGAATTGGACTAGACCTGTAGTCGCCCGATGAATCCGATGAATGGGGTGCCATGAGCAAGCGTGCGGTCCTGGAGGTGATCGCCCTCGACGTCGAGGACGCGGTCGCCGCCCAGGCAGGAGGCGCGGACCGGCTGGAGCTGGTCACGGAGATGGCGGCCGACGGACTCACCCCGTCCCCGGCCACCGTGGCCGCGATCCGCGCCGCCGTCGACATCGACCTGCGCGTGATGCTCCGGCTGACGGACGGCTTCGCCGCCGGCGACGCGGAGGGCCTGGTCCGGGCGGCGGACGAGCTCCGCGGGGCCGGCGCGGACCAGTTCGTGCTCGGGTTCCTCGACGCCGGCGGCGCGGTCGACCTCGACACCGTGGAGCGGGTCGTCGCGGCGCTGGACGGCTGCCGCTGGACCTTCCACCGGGCGATCGACCGGGCCGCCGACCGCGACGCCCTGCGCAAGCAGCTCGCCGACCTGCCCGGTCTGGACACCTACCTCACGGCGGGCTCCGCCACGGGCGTGGACGCCGGGCTGCCGACGCTGCTCGCGGAGGCGGCGCACGGCGGTGAGCCCGGGTACGAGCAGCGGATCCTGGTGGGCGGCGGACTGCGCCTCGACCACGTGCCGCGGCTGCGGACCGGCGGGATCGACGCCTTCCACATCGGCGGCGCGGCCCGGCCCGGCGGCTGGGCGGGGCCGGTCTGCGCCGACGCGGTGGCCCGGTGGCGGGCCGTCCTGGACGGCGGAACCGGCGAGGGCTAGCCGCCGGTCCCGCGTCGCGCCCGGCCGCCTCAGGCCAGCTGTGCCGGGAGCGGCGCCGAGTGGGCCACGACCAGGCCGGACACCGCCCGGGTCAGCGCCACGTACAGCCGGCGCAGCCCCGTCCGCTCGTCCGGCTCCCCGTCCACCACGGCACCCGGTTCGTCCAGGACGACGTAGTCGTACTCCAGACCCTTGGCGAGGGAGGCCGGCACGAGGGTGAGGCGGGTCTCGCGGGTGGTCTCCTCACCGGGCGCCAGATACGTGATCCCGGCCGCCGTCAGCGCCTCGGCGAGCGCGGGCACGCGGGCGTCCGCGGCGATCAGGCCCGTCGACCCCTCGTTGCGCAGCAGCTCCTCGCACGCGGCGACGACCTCGCCCGCCCCCGCGGCCGGGCGGACCTCGAAGAAGCCCGGGTTCTCCCGGACCGAGGCGACCGGGGTGAGGCCGGGCGCGATGTGCGGGAGCAGACGGGAGGCGTAGGCGATGACGTCCGTCGGGACGCGGAAGCCCGCGGTCAGCTCCTCGATGTGCCCCTCCCGCTTGCCGAGGTGGGCGAGGGCCTGGTCCCAGCTCCGGGTCGCCCACGGGGTCGTGCCCTGCGCCAGGTCGCCGAGGACGGTCGCGCTGCCCGTGGTGCACCGGCGGCCGACCGCGCGGTACTGCATCGGGGACAGGTCCTGCGCCTCGTCCAGGACCACGTGGCCGAGCGAGTGGGTGCGCTGGATCAGGTCGGCCGTCTCGTCGATCAGCACCGCGTCCGCCGCCGACCACCGGGCCGACTTCACGCTGCGCACGGGCTTCGCCCACAGGATCGTCTTCTGCTCGTCCTCGTCCAGGAGCCCCTCGGCGTGCCGGGCCAGGAAGTCGGCGTCGGTCAGCAGCCGCAGCACCAGCTTCGCCGGGTCGACGGCGGGCCAGGCCTCCTTCACGGCCGCCTTCACCGCGCTGTTGCGGGCGACGGCGTCCTGGACCCGGTCGTCCGGAGCCTCCCCGGACCGCTCCATCTGCACCAGCACCGCGTGCGCGATCCGCTGCGGCAGGGCCTCGCGCGCGGCCCCGTAGCGGATGTCCCGCTCCAGCAGCTCCCGCACCAGCTCTTCCAGTTCGTACGCCGGTACACGCCAGCGCCGCGAGCCGCGCACCACGACCACCGGCTCGGTGGGCATGCTCACATGCGCGTACAGGGCCCGGCGCAGCACCTCGGCCATCCGGGCGTCGCCCTTGACGACGGCCGCGGCCGCCTCGTCCGTGCCGCGCACCTCGACGTGCGCCACCAGGTCGTCGACGGTGGCCTGCTGCACGCTCAGCTCGCCGAGGGCCGGCAGGACCTGCTCGATGTAGTGCAGGAAGGACTTGTTCGGCCCGATGACGAGGGTGCCGGTGCGGGCGAGCCGCTCCCGGTGGGCGTAGAGCAGATAGGCGACCCGGTGCAGACCCACGGCCGTCTTCCCGGTGCCGGGGCCGCCCTGGACGCAGACGGTGCCGCCGAGCCCGCTGCGGACGATCTCGTCCTGCTCGGGCTGGATGGTGGCGACGATGTCCCGCATCGGGCCGACGCGCGGCCGCTCGATCTCCTGCTGGAGCAGCTTGCTGGTGGTGGCCGTCTCCTGCGGGTCGGACAGGTGCTCGTCCTCGTAGGCGGTCAGCTCGCCGCCGGTGTAGCCGAAGCGGCGGCGCAGCCCGACGTCCAGGGGGTCCTTCTTGGACGCCCGGTAGAACGGCTGCGAGACCGGGGCACGCCAGTCGATGACCATGGGGTCGCCGTCGGCGTCGTGCACGTGCCGCCGCCCGATGTAGAACCGCTCCCCCTCGGCGCCCTCCGCCCGGTCCGCGCCCGGGGCGTGCAGGTAGTCGAGCCGGCCGAAGAACAGCGGGGTGTCGCTGAGGTCGGCGAGCGCCTTGATGCGCTCGTCGATCTGCCGGGCGAGCACCTCCGCGTTCACCCAGTTCGCGGTGACGTCCCGGATGTCCAGCGCCTCCACGTCCTCGCGCATGGCGCGCAGGGCGGAGCGGGAGCGGGTGAGGTGGGAGCGTTCGCGGGCCAGCGGGTCGTCGGCCCGGCTGCCTGGGCCGTCGAGCGGGTCGTGGACGGGCGTGGACAAGGGAGTGCCTCCGGATCTGCTCTTCCTGGCCTGTGGCTGGGGCATGAGGGGGCCGTCCGGTTTCCGTCCGGGCGGCGGCACTCCGTGAGAGGAGGCGGGCAAGAGCGGAGATTTTAGGCTACGGGTGCGGGCGGAGGCCAATGGATTTTCCTTCCCCCTAGGGGTCCGCCCGCCCTGAGGCGGGGGCCGCGGTCCCTCCGGGGACGTACGCGGAGATCGCCGGAATTCGGTCCCGAGACCGACGCCGGACTTACGGCCGAAGTTCCACCATGGAGACATGAGCGCAGCAACCGTCTCCCCAGCCCCCGTCCGGCCGCCGGCCGGTGCCACGGCCGTGGCGGGCACCCACCACCACCGCCTGGGCGATGCCCTGCGCGCGGTCCGGGTGTACGTGTCCGCCGCGTTCCGGGTCGCCGTCCTCGGCGAGTACGGCGAGGAAGCGGGCGTACGCCGCAGGTGACGGCATAGGGTCGCATCCGTGCGAAAACGGACGGCCTTATTCCTCCTCGCCCTCTCCCTCGCCTCCTTCACCACCCTGTGCGCCCTGCGCGGCGCACCCATGGCCGACCTCCTCGTCTACCGGGCCGAGGGCGCGGCCGTCGTCCACGGCACCGATCTCTACGGCTTCACGGTCACCCGGTGGGGGCTTCCCGCGACCTATCCGCCCTTCGCGGCGATCCTCTTCGTCCCGGCGGTCGGGCTCCCCCTGCCCGTCCTGAAGGCGGTCTTCCTGGCCGGCAACGTGCTCCTGCTCGCCGGACTCGTCGCCCTCTCCGCCCGCCTGGCGTCCCGCTCCCCGGCCCCGGCGGCGCTCTGCGCGGCCACGGCCGCCGCGCTCTGGCTGGAGCCGGTCTTCCAGACCCTGCTGTTCGGCCAGATCAACCTGGCGGTCGCCTGCCTGGCCCTGTGGGACCTCACCCGGCCGCCCGGCGCCCGTGCCCGGGGCCTGGCCCTCGGTGTCGCGGCCGGCATCAAGCTCACCCCGGCCGTCTTCGTGGTGCACCTGTTCCTGCGCGGCCGCAGACGGGAGGCGGCCACGGCGGCGGCGGCCTTCGCCTGCACGGTCCTCGCGGGCTTCCTGCTGCTCCCCGTGGCGAGCGCCGACTTCTGGACCCGGCGCCTGTACGAGACCGGCCGGGTGGGCAAGGGCTGGATCGTGGACAACCAGTCACTGCAGGGACTGGTCGCGCGGGTGCTGCACGACCCGGCGCCGGGCCCCGCCTGGGTGGTCCCGGCCGCACTGGTGGCGGTGGCGGGCCTGGCACTGGCCGCCCGGGCCCGCCGGGAGAGCCACGCCGTCCTGCTGACCGCGTTCACGGCCCTGCTGATCTGCCCGATCAGCTGGACCCACCACTGGGTGTGGTGCGTCCCGTTGCTGGCCGTGCTGTGGGCGGAGGGCCACACCCGGACGGCCGCGCTGGTGGCCCTCGTCTTCACCGCCCGCACCATGTGGCTGGTGCCCCACCAGGGCGACCTCGACCTGGAACTGCCGTACTGGCAGCAGCCGTTGGCGGCCGCCTACCCCGCCCTGGTGCTCGGGCTGAGCGTCGCGTATGACAGCATGATCAACCGTCGTCCGACCCTTTCGACCGAGCAAACGGGGAACACCGCATGTCCTTCTCGACCCTTCGGATCCGCAAGGCGGTGAGCGGTCTGACCGCCGCCACCGCCCTCGCCCTCGGCGCCACCGTCCTGGCCGCTCCCAGCGCCTCGGCCGTGGACTCCTCCGGCTGCACCAAGAACATCAAGGACCAGACCCTCCAGGTCGTGCAGTGGGACCACGCCGACATGCACACCGGGCCGGGCTACTCGTACAAGGTCAAGAAGTCCGTGTTCGCGGGCAGCGACGTGCGCGTGTACTGCACCGCGTACAAGAAGGGCACCACCTGGTACTACGGCAAGTCCGGGAAGACCAAGGGCTGGATGGACACCCACGCGTTCTTCTAGGCCGGACGGCGCCCGACCGGCGGGCCGGACAGCGACCGGCCCGCCCTCGCCCGCCTAGGGCCGGCCTGATCCGAACGACAGGCCCTAGCCCTCCGCCAGGATCTCGTCCGCGTCCACGATCCGGTACGCGTACCCCTGCTCCGCCAGGAAGCGCTGGCGGTGGGCGGCGAAGTCCTGGTCGATGGTGTCGCGGGCGACGACCGAGTAGAAGTGGGCCTGGTGGCCGTCGGCCTTGGGCCGCAGCACGCGCCCCAGCCGCTGGGCCTCCTCCTGCCGGGAACCGAAGGTGCCGGACACCTGGATGGCGACGGTGGCCTCGGGCAGGTCGATGGAGAAGTTGGCGACCTTCGAGACCACCAGCACGCTGATCTCGCCCTCGCGGAACGCGTCGAAGAGCTTCTCGCGCTGGGCGTTGGACGTCTCGCCCTTGATCACCGGGGCGTTCAGGTGCTCGCCCAGCTCGTCCAGCTGGTCGATGTACTGGCCGATGACGAGGATCTGCTGCCCGGCGAACCGGCGGACGATGGCCTCCGTGACCTTCCGCTTGGTTGCGGTGGTCGCGCAGAACCGGTACTTCTCCTCCGTCTCGGCGGTGGCGTACGCCAGCCGCTCGGAGTCGGTGAGGTTGACGCGGACCTCGACGCAGTCGGCGGGCGCGATGTAGCCCTGCGCCTCGATCTCCTTCCAGGGCGCGTCGAACCGCTTCGGCCCGATCAGCGAGAACACGTCCGACTCGCGGCCGTCCTCGCGCACCAGGGTCGCGGTCAGGCCGAGCCGCCGCCGCGCCTGGAGGTCGGCGGTGAACTTGAAGACCGGGGCCGGCAGCAGGTGCACCTCGTCGTAGACGATCAGGCCCCAGTCGCGGGAGTCGAACAGCTCCAGGTGCGGGTAGACGCCCTTCCGCCGGGTGGTCAGCACCTGGTAGGTGGCGATGGTGACGGGCCGGATCTCCTTCCGCGTCCCGCTGTACTCACCGATCTCGTCCTCGGTGAGCGAGGTCCGCTTCACCAGCTCGTGCTTCCACTGCCGGGCGGAGACGGTGTTGGTGACGAGGATCAGCGTGGTCGACTTCGCCTGCGCCATGGACCCGGCGCCGACCAGCGTCTTGCCCGCGCCGCAGGGCAGCACCACGACACCGCTGCCGCCGTGCCAGAAGTTCTCCACGGCCTGCTTCTGGTACGGCCGCAGGTTCCAGCCGTCCTCCAGCAGCTCGATCGGGTGCGCCTCGCCGTCCACGTACCCGGCGAGGTCCTCGGCGGGCCAGCCCAGCTTCAGCAGCACCTGCTTGATCTGGCCGCGCTCGGAGGGGTGCACCACGACGGTGTCCGCGTCGAGGCGGGCGCCGACCAGCGGGGCGATCCGCTTGGACTTCAGCACCTCCTCCAGCACCGGCCGGTCGGTGCTGGTGAGCACGAGCCCGTGCGCGGGGTGCTTGGACAGGGTGAGGCGGCCGTAGCGGT
Source organism: Streptomyces albidicamelliae (assembly GCF_025642175.1). Lineage (NCBI taxonomy): Bacteria > Bacillati > Actinomycetota > Actinomycetes > Kitasatosporales > Streptomycetaceae > Streptomyces > Streptomyces albidicamelliae. The sequence continues at coordinate 4,662,303 of NZ_CP106795.1, forward strand.
CCATCGTCTCGGCGATGTCGACGAGCAGCGCGTGCGGCACCGGGTAGCGGCTGTACTGCACGAGGGCGTCGACGACCTGCTCGGCGTCGTGCCCGGCGGCGCGCGCGTTCCACAGGCCGAGCGGAGTGACCCGGTAGGTGTGGATGTGCTCGGGTGCCCGCTCCAGTTCGGCGAAGGGCGCGATCGCCCGGCGGCAGTCGTCGGCGCGCTCGTGGTCGACCTCCAGGAGCAGCGTCTTGTCCGACTGGACGATCAGTGGACCATTCACGCGCGGCACACCCTTTCCACAACGGCCAAACGTCCAGTGTGCCCTACCGGCGGACGATCACGGCGGGGCCGCTGCAACCTTGTGCCGCCCACCTGGGTCTTGACCTGCGAAAGCGCGCGGTGGCGCGCCTCGGGGGCAGGAGGCGGGGACCATGTCGGCAGGCAGGTGGGGGACAGGGCTGGCCGCGACGGTGGTGCTGGTCGCGACGGGGGTGTGGGCGGCGGGGCCGGGGGGCGTCGACGCGCACCTGTGGGGCCGGGTCCGGCCGGTGATCGAGGCGCGGCTGGTGGCCGACTCGCGGGGCAGCGGCTACGGCGAGGCGGAGCCGGCGCTGCACGCGCGGTGGTTCTGCCGCGCCGACGCACGGGACCTCGACGAGCACGAGGGTGTCGTACGGGCGGGCGTGACCACGCTGTGCGTGGAGTACGGGGTGCGCGCGGGCACGCTGGAGGAGTGCGGCGGCGCCGCCGGTCCGCAGGTGGTGCGGCTGGAACGGGACGCGCGCGGCGCCTACCGCGTGGTGACGCGGGAGGAGCCGCCGGACGGCGAGGGGTACGGGCGGTGGGTGGCGGACCACTTCGGTCCGCCGGCCGAGCCGGACCCGGACGAGCCGCCGCCGTCCGCCGCCCTGGAGGCCGCCGCGCGCACACACTTCGGGCTGCCCGCCGACGCGCCGGTCGGGGACTGCTGAGACGGGCTCAGTCGTCCGCCAGCTCGGCGACGCCGGTGATCCGGTGCAGCGGATACGTCCGGACCTCGTCCGCCGTGTGGTCGTACGCCGTCACGAAGCCGCCCTCGACCCGGACGGGGGCGATGACGCGCTGGCTGGCGGTGCCCTCGGCGTTGACGTACCCGATCCACAGGGACTCGCCGGTGAGGACGGCCGCCTGGACGGTGGCGAGGGTCTCGGCGGAGGACGTGCGGGGCAGCTCGCCGCCGGTCAGGGGCGTGCCGGTGGTCTTGCGCGGGGTGGTCGCGGCCATGTCGCCCGCCCGGATCGCGCGGATCGCCGCCGTCAGCAGCGTGCCGTCGGGCGGCGGCGGCCCGTCCGGCACCGGCTCGGGCGCGGTGCGCGGCGGCGTCCGGTGGGCGTGGGCGCGGGTGATCACGACGTCGCCCTCGGCGGACTCCGCGGCCGGTGCGTACCCCATCGCGCGCAGGCCCTCCAGCAGTGCCGCCGGGTCGGACTGGGAGGCCAGCACGGTCGGGGCGAGCCGGCGCAGGCGCAGGGCGGCGCCGCGCCGGTCGGCGAGGATCTCGCCGAGCAGCGTGTCGTCGTCGCAGCGCACGTACGCCGAGGCCGCGCCCACCCGCAGATGGCCGTGCTTGCGGGCCACGTCGTCGATCAGGTACGCGAGCGGCTGCGGGACCGGCGTACGGGAGTGCCGGCCGAGGAAGGCGTGCAGGTCGGCGGCGGCCCGGCCGGCGTCCAGGGCGCGGCGGACCGAGGCCGGGGTGAACCGGTAGACCGTGGCCCCGCCCTTGGACTCCACCTCGGCGAGCACGCCCAGCATGTCGGCGAGCGGGCGCTGGAGCGGGCCCGGGGCCACCGCCGTCAGGTCGGCCTGGAGCAGCACGTGGTCCAGGGGCTCGGGGAGGAGCGGGGCGAGCAGACGGGCGGCGGCCGTCGTGGCGAGGGCCTGCTCGGCGGGGGAGAGCGGCGCACGGTCCGCCGGCGGCCGGTGGTGGTGCACCGGGAGCTTGTCACCGGGGCCCGAGGAGACCGGGGCCTCGGCGGGGACCGGGGCGGGCGCGTCGGCCGCGGCCGGCCCGCCGAGCAGGGCACGGCCGTGCGCGGACAGCGCGCCGCGGCCGGTCACGCCCAGCTGCTCGGCCTCCGCGAGGGTCCAGCGCGCCAGCCGGGTGCGCAGGTCGTCCTCGCCGCCGTCCCGCTGCGGGCCCCGCAGCGGCCGCTCCCAGCGCAGCCGGGCCAGCACCGAACCGGCGTCCGGGGCGCCGCCGCGGCAGCGCGGCCAGCAGGCTCAGCACCCGGTGCCGTACCTCGACGGCGGCCGAGCGGTCGAGACCCGGGCCGAGCGCGGAGAGCGTGCGGTCCTTCGCGTCCCGGCCGCCGACCAGCCCCGGCGTCCGGGTGGCCGACAGCCAGGCCACCGCCAGCCGGGACCAGCGCTCGGCGGGGGGCCGCTCCAGCCACTCGTCGTAGGCGGGGGTGGCCGCGTACCGCTCGTCGGCCTCGCCGTCGGAGGCGAGCAGACCGGCGGCGTAGGCCAGTTCGACCCAGAAGGCGGCGACCGGTTCGGAGACGTCCAGGGCGACGGCGGTCCGCTTGAGGTCCCGCACGCTCAGGCCTCCGGCGCGCAGCACGGCCGGACCGCCCTCGTCCCAGTCCTTCAGCAGCTCCTCGACGGTGGCGAGCGCGGTGTACGCCTGCCCGGCCGCCGTCGCGTCCACCACCTGCGGACCGTGTGTCGCGGCCGGCTCCACGACGGGCGGCAGCGGCTCGGGCTCCCGGTGCGCCCGGCCCGCGCGCAGATGCAGGGCGACCTCCCGGGGCAGCACGACCGTGCCGGGCGCGGTCGGCAGCAGCAGGCCCCGGTCGAGCAGCCAGCGCAGATGCGCGGCCGGTTCGGGGGTGACCTGCCCGTACGGCGGGCCCCACACCAGCCGGGACAGCACCTCCAGGCCGCCCTCGGGCGCCCCGGCGAGCAGCCGCGCCATCTTCCTGCGGTGGGTGAACAGCCCGGTCAGCGCGGCGACGGCCGACACCGAGTCATGGGTGGAGGGCAGTCCGGCCGTCGTCACGATCTCCTGGATCCGGCCCGGCGACATGCCCGAGGTGGCCTCCTGCACGGACGGCCCGAGGCCCGTCGGGGAGGGGTGCTGCGGGGACGGCGCGAGCAGTTCCCGCGCGGTGCGGACGAGCCGCAGCCGCCGGTCGTCGCCCCACACCAGCGCCTGCTCGCGCAGGGTGGCGACGGCGTGCGGCAGCGCACCGGCGACGGCCTCGTCCCCGGCGTCCCCGGCCATCAGCCCGAGCAGGGCGTCGTACGACGCCGGGTCCGGGGCCACGGCCAGCGCCTCGGCGGTCTGGAGCGCGAACCGGTCCAGCCGTTCCAGGGCGCGCAGTACCGAGGCGCGGGTACCGGCCCGGGTGGCCAGCTGGGTGAGATCGGTCGGTACGGGGGTGATGAGATCCGGCCTGCTGCGCAGCAGGGCGCCCAGGGAGGCATCGTCCCTGGCACGGAGCGCTTCCGCGAGGGAGCGAGGGGCTGAGGACGCCTCGGGGCTCATCCGGCCAACGGTAGCGGACAACCCGGCGGGGCCGGACCCCGGAAGCGGGGGGCGGGGCCGGTCGTACGAATGCCGGGCGCCGGGGGACAAGCGGTACGGTCCTCACCGGGGTTACCAGTCGGCGCACCCCGGAGGGGTTCCGTGGGGATCGAGAGCGACCAGGTCGTCTACGAGTATCTGAGCCGTGTCGGGGACGTCGCCCACCAGCGGCAGCTTCCGTCGGCCACGCGCATGCGGCTCGTGTCGGAGCTGCGCGACGAGATCGACCGGCGCCGGGCCCGGGCGGCCGTGGACTCGCCGGCCGCCGTCCGACGCATCCTGGACCACCTGGGCAGTCCGGTCGACGTCGTCGAGGCCGCGGGCGGTACGGCACCCTCCGGGTCCGCGCGGCCGCCCGCCGCCGTGCCCGTTCAGCCGGCGCCGGGGGACCGGGGCCCGCAGGGGCCCGAGGGGGCGGGGAAGGAGCGGCCGAAGGGGCTGCGCCGGGTGGTGCCGCGGCCGCGTCCCGCCGTGCCCGAGACCCCCGCCGTCCCGCGCGAGGCCGTGTCCCCGCCGCACCTCGCCGCCGCGCACGAACTGGGGGACGGCGTGGCACCGCCGGACTGGTGGCGCGTGGGATCCGGGCCCTTCGGCGGCCCCGCCGGCGGTCCGCTCGCGGAGGCGGACGCGGTACCGGGGTTCGTCGGCGGCGTGGAGATCCCCGAACTGCTGAAACGGCCGCCGAAGGAGACGGAGCCGCCGAAGGAGACGGAGGCCGCGCCGGAGGCGGACGCCGTCGCCGTGCCCGCGCCGCGCCGCCGTCTGCTCGCCCGCCGGGCCCCGGACCCGGAGGCTCCCGCCCGCCGGCTCCTGCCCGGCCCGGCCGCCGGCTGGTCCAACCCCCTCCTGCTGCTGGCCGCGGCCGCGCTGGTCGCCGGGGCGGTGCTCGGGAACTGGTTCGCCCTGCTGCTCGGCTGGGTGATCGCGTACGGCTCGCGGAGGCTGAGCGCGGGCGAGACGAAGACGGCCGTGATGGTCATCCCCGGCACCGCCGTCGCGGCCGGGCTGGTGTGGCTGTGGGGCAGGCAGAACGGCCGCTGGGGCGAGCCGATCGCCCAGCACCACATGGCCGACGCCGTCGCCGGCACCTGGCCCTGGGTGGTCCGAGGAGCAGCCCTCACCTCAGCCCTCTACCTGGCCTGGCGCTCCCAACGCCCAAGGTGACCGCCCCCAGGGACGCGGGCAACTGCACACCCGGCACCCCCCAGGCAGACCCCAGCCGTCCCCACCCAGAGGCGCGGGGAACTGCGCGCCCGGCCACAGCGGACCCGCACCGAAAGCGCACCGCAGGCCGAACCACCCAGGGGCGCGGGGAACTGCGCGCCCGGCCCCGACGCACCCGCACCCGAAAGCGCACCGCACCCGCCCTACCCCGCTGAACCGGCGGAGCCACCCGGCACAATGGCGCCCATGGCTCTCACCATCGGCTTCGACCTCGACATGACCCTCATAGACTCCCGGCCGGGAATCCGTGCCTGCTATCTGGCGCTGTCGGAGCGGACGGGCGCGTACATCGACGCCGATCTCGCGGTGACCCGGCTCGGGCCGCCGCTCGCGGAGGAGCTCGTCAACTGGTTCCCGGCCGAGCAGGTGCCCGCCATGGCCGACCTGTACCGGGAGATGTACCCCTCGATCGCCGTCGCCGCGAGCCCCGCGATGGCCGGTGCCCGGGAGGCGATGGACGCGGTCCGGGCGGCCGGCGGCCGCACCATGGTGGTCACCGCGAAGTACGAGCCGAACGCCAAGCTGCACCTGGCCCATCTGGGCATCGAGCCGGACGTGGTCGTCGGCGACCTGTGGGCGGAACGGAAGGCGCAGGCACTGCGCGAGTACGGCGCGAGCGTCTACGTCGGCGACCACACCGGTGACGTGCGCGGAGCCCGCACGGCGGGAGCCCTGTCGGTGGCCGTGGCGACCGGCCCCTGCCCCGCCGACGAACTGCGCGCGGCCGGCGCGGACGTCGTGCTGGACGACCTCGCCGCCTTCCCGGCCTGGCTGGCCGGTTACCGGGACGCGCCCCGGGCCTGACGCCTGCCCGCGGCGATCGACCGCAGGACGCCCGCGCCGGCGACGAGAAAACCGACGGCCATGAGCATGCTCAAACCGAACATGTAGGTCGGAAAAGGCTTCGACCCGAAGAACAGCGGGGCCACCGTGACGAGGGTGGCCAGGGCTCCGAGGAAGAAGACGACGGCGCCGGCACGGATCAGTCCGTCTCCGGGCGCGGCGGAATTCGTTGGGGTTTTGTCACGCACCCGACCAGGGTAGTTCCCTGCGCGAGAGAACAACCGGGGGACGTCTTGTCACCCGCCCGAAGACCATTAGCCTTGGTAGCGCTTGGTTTCGGCGGGTCATGGTGGACCCGCCCCAGTGCTGTCAGAGCCGTTTCCGAAGTAGTTTTCCCGACGAGTACGAGGACGAGGACAGACGTGCCTACCGGCAAGGTCAAATGGTTCAACAGTGAGAAGGGCTTCGGCTTTCTCTCCCGCGACGACGGCGGTGACGTCTTCGTCCATTCCTCGGTTCTCCCCGCCGGCGTCGATGCGCTCAAGCCGGGACAGCGCGTGGAGTTCGGCGTCGTCGCCGGTCAGCGCGGCGACCAGGCGCTCTCGGTGACCGTGCTCGACCCGACGCCCTCGGTGGCCGCCGCCCAGCGCAAGAAGCCGGACGAGCTGGCCTCGATCGTGCAGGACCTGACGACCCTTCTCGAGAACATCACGCCGATGCTGGAGAAGGGCCGCTACCCGGAGAAGACCTCGGGCAAGAAGATCGCCGGCCTGCTCCGCGCGGTCGCCGACCAGTTGGACGTCTGAGCCCGCATCGGGAATCGGCGAAAGCAATGGGCCGAGGGGCGGTGGGAGCCCCTCGGCCGACGTCTGTCCGGACCCCTCTCAGGGGAAGGCGAGCGCCCGCGGGCCGAGCGCCGGGACGAGCCCCTCGGCCGCCGCGCGGGTGAGCAGGCCGCGGATCGCCGCGTAGCCGTCCTCGCCGAGGGCGGCGGTGAACTCGTTGACGTACAGGCCGATGTGCTGGTCGGCGACGGCCGGGTCCATCTCCTGCGCGTGCGCCATGACGTACGGCCGGGACGCCTCGGGGTCGTCCCAGGCGGCCCGCACGGAGGTGCGGACGGATTCGGCGAGCCGGCGCAGCGCGTCCGCGCCCAGCGACCGCTTGGCGATGATCGCGCCCAGCGGGATCGGCAGCCCGGTGGTGAGCTCCCAGTGCTCGCCCATGTCCGCGAGCTTGTGCAGCCCGTAGTTCTGGTAGGTGAACCGGGCCTCGTGGATGACCAGTCCGGCGTCCACCTTGCCGTCCCGCACGGCCGGCATGATCTCGTGGAACGGCATGACGACGATCTCGCCGACCCCGCCCGGCAGCGTGTCCGCGGCCCAGAGGCGGAACAGCAGATAGGCGGTCGACTTCTCGCTCGGCACGGCGACCCGGCACCCGGTGAGGTCCGCGGCCGGTTCCCGGGTGAGCACCAGCGGCCCGCAGCCGCGGCCCAGCGCCCCGCCGCACGGCAGCAGCGCGTACTCGTCGAGGACGTACGGCAGGACGGCGTACGACACCTTCAGCACGTCGAACTCGCCGCGCTCGGCCATGCCGTTGGTGATGTCGATGTCGGCGAACGTCACGTCCAGCGCCGGGCCGCCGTCGACCCGGCCGTGGGCGAGGGCGTCGAAGACGAAGGTGTCGTTCGGGCAGGGGGAGTACGCGATCTGCAGCGGCTGCTGCTCACTGGTCGTCATGCGGGTTCCAACTCTCGAACACGGGGGCGAGCTTCCCGAAGGCCTCGGTGAGGGCGGCGAGGGCGTCGCCGATGCGCCAGGCGGCGCGGTCGCGCGGGCCGACCGGATTGGAGACCGCGCGGATCTCCAGCACGGGCACCCCGTGCGCGGCGGCGGCCTCCGCCACGCCGAAGCCCTCCATGCCCTCGGCGAGCGCCCGGGGGTGCCGGGCCCGCAGTTCGGCGCCGCGGGCAGCGGTGCCGGTGACGGTGGAGACGGTCAGGACGGTCCCGGCCGGGGCGCCGAGCGCCCCGGACACGACTCGTACGAGTGATTCCGGCGGCCGGTGGGTCACGGTCCCGAAGCCCAGCTCGGTGACCGGGAGGAAGCCGTCGGCGGTCTCGGCGCCCAGGTCGGCCGCGGTGATCGCGTCGGCGACGACGAGCGAGCCGAGGGGCGCAGCGGGCGGGAAACCGCCGCCGATCCCGGCCGAGACGACCAGGCCGTACGGTCTGCCGTCCAGTGCGGCGGCGGTGAGGGCGCCGGCGGTGGAGGCGGCGGCGAGGGCCGGTCCGACGCCGGCGGCGAGCAGGTCGCTGCCCGCGCCCGTGCGGCGGAGCAGGGCGCCCGGCAGCCGCACGTCCTCGGCCGGCCCGGAGAACGCCCGTGCCACCGCGTCCCGTTCGGCGGGAACCGCGGTGGCCACGAGCATGCGTACGGACGTGGGGATCAGGCCTTCTTCAGCTTGAAGGACCACAGCCCCTTCTCGCCCTGCTGGATCGAGACGGTGTTGGTGGTGCCCTGGGTGCCGTACTGCGCGTTGAAGAACGCGCTGCCCGGGATGGTGCGGTAGGTCTTCTTGCTGGTGTCGGTGAACTGGCGGCCGTTCACCAGGATCGTCCAGCCACCGTCCGCGATCTTCGGGTCGACCCCGAAGCGGACCGTGTCGTCGGTGTCCACCTTGATCGTCTCGACGTCGCCGGCCTTCTTGGCGCACTCCGCCAGCGACTTGGCGTCCAGCTTCTTGCCGTCGTTGTAGCAGAGGGCCTCCGAGCTGACCGAACTCCGCCCGACGGTGACCGTCGCGACGGGCGTCGGCTTGTCGCAGGCCGACAGAACGAGCAGTCCGGCGGAAACGGCGCCGGCGGCGGCGACGGCGCGGCGGCGTCGCAGGGCGGATTGCAGCGTGGTCATGGCGGAAGGCTATCGGGCGCCCACAGCCGACCGCCCACGTGGGGTGCGGCGTGCCCGGTTCGTTACGCCAGGCGTGCCCGCAACGGGTGGCACACAGCCGGTTCGTTACGCCACCCGGGCCCGTGCCCGGCCGCCGTGCCGGGCCGAGGCGAGCAGCCCCTTCAGGGTGGTCAGCCAGCCGACGGCCACGAACGCGGCCCCGGTCAGCAGCCCGACGGTGCCGTTGAGCGGCATCACGATGCCGACCGCCCCGCCGAACACCCAGGCCATCTGGAGCAGCGTCTCCGAGCGGGCGAACGCCGAGGTGCGTACCAGTTCCGGCACGTCCCGCTGGATCAGCGCGTCCAGCGCCAGCTTGGCCAGCGCCTGCGCGAACCCGGCGACCGCCGCGAGGCAGGCCACCAGCAGCGCCCCGAAGAACAGGGCGGCCACGACCGCCGTTCCCAGCACCACCGCGACGACCGTCACGATGATGACCTCCGGGGCCCGCGACCGCAGCCACGCGCCCACCGCCGTGCCCAGCGCGTTCCCCGCACCGGCCGAGACGCCGACTATCCCCAGCGAGACCGCCGCGCTCTCCCCGGTCAGCGGGTGCTCCCGCAGCAGGAAGGCGAGGAAGAAGATCAGGAAGCCGGACAGACAGCGCAGGGACGCGTTGGCGCCGAGCGCGTGGGTGACCGCCGGCCCCACGGTCCGCAGCCCCGGGCGCTTGGCCCGCCGGCGGTCGGGCCCGTGCAGATGCCCCTCGTCGGCCGCGAGCAGCGCCACGTCCTCGCCCTTGGCCGAGTCCACCTTGGGCGGCAGGGTGAACGACAGGAACGTGCCGGCGGCGAAGATCACGAAGGCGCCGTACAGCGGCCAGGGATCGCCGAGGGCGTGCAGCCCCGCCGCGATCGGCGCGGCGGCGCCGGTGGCCAGCAGCCCGGCCAGGGTCACCCGGGAGTTCGCCTTCACCAGCGAGAACGCGGGCGGCAGCAGCCGCGGCACCACGGCGCTGCGGACCACCCCGTAGGCCTTGGACGCCACGAGCACGCCCAGCGCGGCGGGGTACAGCTCCAGGCTCCCGGTGGCCACGGCCCCCGAGATGATCAGCGCGAGCAGCGCCCGGGCCAGCATCGCCCCGGCCATGGCGGCGCGCCGCCCGTGCGGCAGCCGGTCCAGGAGGGGGCCGATGACGGGGGCGAGGACGGTGAAGGGGGCCATCGTGATGGCCAGATAGAGCGCGACGCGCCCGCGGGCCTCGTCGGTCGGCACGGAGAAGAACACCGTGGACGCGAGCGCCACGGTGACCATCACGTCCCCCGCGCCGTTCACCGCGTGCAACTCGATCAGCTTGCCCAGCCCCGACTCGCCGGCGCCGTGGGCGTGGGTGGCCTTGCGGATGCCCCGGGCGGCACCGGTGACGGGAAGGTGCAGGGCACGGCCGACCGAGCGGACGGCACCACCCACCCGGCCCGCACCGCCGCCACGATCACTCGCCTTGTCCGCGGCTGCCACGACGTTCATAGTGCCCCGAGAATGCGGCGGATAGTGCCGTTACGTCAGGCGTGGCGGCGAACCGGGCCCATGATCCGGCCTGTTCCGGGCCCGCCGGGCCGCCCCGGGCGGGCGCCGCGCGGCCGCGCGCGTCGGCCGGGCCGGCGGCCGATCGGTCCGAAAACCTGCCGCGTGGCGGTAACGAATCTCGTTCGGTGTAGCGTGCGTATCTCAGCCATAACGCAGAATGGGTGGCAGAGGTGCGCCCGAGTGCGCGGAAGCAGACGTCGATGCGGTCCCCAGGTCCGCTCCGTCGGCCAACCCGCCGGAGGCGGCCGCACTCGATGAGACGGCGTAGGAGAGAAGCGATACCTGTGAGCGCAGCGACAACGCGAAGCCGCACCCCCGACCGCCTGTGCGCCGAGGCCGTCGACCTCGCACGCGCCGCCGCCGAGGAGGCCGCCGCACCCGGCGTGGTCGGCGAGCACTCCGGACTGGTGTCGGAGGGTGACCGTGTTGTCACGCACTTCTTCGAGTGCAAGGAGATGGGGTACCGGGGCTGGCGCTGGGCGGTGACGGTCGCCCGCGCCTCCCGCGCGAAGATCGTCACGCTCGACGAGGTCGTCCTGCTGCCCGGCCCCGACGCGCTCCTCGCCCCCGAATGGGTGCCGTGGAGCGAGCGGCTGCGCCCCGGCGACCTCGGCCCCGGCGACCTGCTCCCGACCGACCAGGACGACCTGCGCCTGGAGCCGGGCTACACGGGCGAGGACGAGCCGCAGGTGAACGCTGCGGTGTCCGAGGAGATGGCGGAGCTGGCCGAGGCGGAGGACGCCGACGTCACGCCGGGCACCCCCGCCGTCCAGCCCACGACGCCCACCCGTGGCTCGATCGCCTCGGTGGCCGAGGAACTCGGCATGCGCCGCGCCCGGGTCCTGTCCCGCTACGGCCTGCACACCGCCGCGGACCGCTGGGACGAGTCCTTCGGTGCGCAGACCCCGATGGCGCAGGCGGCCCCGGCCACCTGTGTGAGCTGTGGCTTCCTCACCCCGATCGGCGGCACCCTGGGCCAGGCCTTCGGTGTCTGCGCGAACGAGTTCTCCCCGGCCGACGGCCGGGTGGTCTCCCTGGCCTACGGCTGCGGCGCCCACTCCGAGGCGGCCGTCATGCCCAAGCCGCCGCAGCCGGCCGCGCCGGTCATCGACGAGACCAGGGTCGACCCCTTCCCCCTCCGCCCCGCGCGCGACTCGGGATCCGTCCCCGAGGCCGGCGACGAGGAGACGGCGGAGCTCGGCCACTCCTAGGGCCTGCCGTTTGGATCATGCCCGCGTCGCGGGGCGCTCGGGTCGGCAGACAAGGCACCGTGAGCAAGGCCGGCCTGATCCGAACGACAGGCCCTGGCCCCGTCCCCTCACCGAGGGGCCTCGTCCCGGGGCCCGGGTTCCCGGGGCGCCGGGGCGCAGCTCACCTCCGCCCACACCGTCTTGCGCGGCGGCGGCCCCGGCGCGGTCCCCCAGCGGTCGGCGAGTGCCTCGACGAGCAGCAGACCCCGGCCGCCCTCGGCGTCCGGCGCGGGGAGCGCCGGGCGGGGCAGCCGGTCACCGCGGGTGTCGGTCACCTCGATGCGGAGGGTGCCGGCGACGGCGTAGAGCGTCAGGCGGAAGTCCCGGCCCGCGACCCGGCCGTGCACGGCCGCGTTGGCGGCCAGCTCGGCCACGACGAGTGCCGCCGGGTCCGGCGTCAGCCCCCAGCTCCGCAGTCGCTCTGTGGCCAGCAGCCGGGCGAGACGCGCGCCGAGGGGCGTGGGGGACAGCCGCACCGTGAAGTTCGGTACGCGGGTGGAGATTTCCTGATTCACATCACTCAGCGTGGCCGTGGCTGCCTACCGTGACCAGTGACATGACGGTTGCGTACGGTGACTGTCCGGGGCTTGTCCGGCTGTGTCCGGGCTGTCGGCAGGGGGTGCGGTGTGGACGGGGAAGAGGAGCCGGGCTGGGAGGTCGACCCGGACGACGACTGGGGCGTGGCCGTCGTCGCAACGGTGGGGCGCCAGCTGAGGCTGCGCCGTGAGGCGTCCGGGATGCGCGCGGCCGACTTCGGCAGGGCCGTGGGCTACGGCGAGGACATGGTCTACAAGGTGGAGTCCGGCAGGCGGATCCCGCGGCCCGAGTACCTGGACAAGGCGGACAGGGTGCTCGACGCGGGCGGGCTGCTGGCCGCGATGAAGGAGGACGTGGAGAAGGTCCGCTATCCGAAGAAGGTCCGGGAACTGGCCGAGCTGGAGGCCAAGGCCGTCGAGTACGGGGTGTACGTCGGCCTCAGCATTCACGGTCTGCTCCAGACGCCCGAACATGCGCGAGCACTCTTCGAGGTCTCGCAGTCCGCTTACGCGGAGGCGGAGTTGGAGCGGCTGGTGGCCGCACGCATGGCACGCAAGGCCATCTTCGAGCGAACTCCGGCTCCGGCGCTCAGCTTCGTGCAGGAAGAGGTGACGCTGCGCCGAAAGGTCGGAGGCACAATGGTGTGGCGTCAGCAACTCGAACACCTGCTTGGTGTCGCGCAATTGCGCAATGTCACCGTGCAGGTGATGCCGACCGACTCGGGCGCCCATCCCGGACTGAGCGGCAAGATCGAGGTGCTGAAGTTCGGCGACGGAACGGTGGTGGGACGCTCCGACGGGGCGTACAACGGCCGCCCGGTCTCCGATCCGAAACAGCTCCGCATCCTTGAGCTTCGGTACAGCACCATCCGGGCGCAGGCGCTCTCCCCCAAGGAGTCGCTGGCCTTCATCGAGCACCTGCTGGGAGAGACATGATCCGCTGGTTCAAGAGCAGCCACAGCGACGGCCCCGAAGGCGACTCGTGCGTCGAGGTGGCCCTCGACTGGGACGCCGCCGCCCCCGCCACCGTCCACGTCCGCGACTCCAAGCAGACCGACGGTCCGCGCCTCGCCGTCGCCCCGGACGCCTGGTCCGCCTTCGTCGGTCACGCCTCCCGCGGTTGACGCCCGTCGGCCTCCTCCCCGGCCGGGCGGTACCTTCTCCTCACGTCGATGAGGAGAGTGAACGTGAGCAGCAAGTTCGTGCGGCCGGCGGCCGAGGGCGCCGACCCCTTCGGCACCGCCCGTCTGCGCCGCGGTGTCCTCGACGCCTGGGTCACCAGCCCCGCCCGGTTCCGTGAGGACGCCAACGCCGAGGAGGACCTGGTCCTCGGCGGCTACCGGGACCGCCTCGTGGTGGAGCTGGCCCAGAACGCCGCCGACGCCGCCGCGCGCGCCAAGGTGCCGGGACGGCTGCGGCTCACCCTCCGTGACGGGGTGCTGGTCGCGGCGAACACCGGTGCCCCGCTGGACGCGACCGGTGTCGAGTCGCTGTCCACGCTGCGCGCCTCCGCCAAGCGGGACGCCGAGACCACCCAGGGCACCGTCGGCCGGTTCGGTGTCGGCTTCGCCGCCGTACTCTCCGTCACCGACGAACCCGCGATCGTCGGCCGCCACGGCGGGGTCCGCTGGTCCCTGGCCGAGGGGCGGGAGCTGGCCGCCGGAACCGCCCGGCACAGCCCCGGCCTCGGCGACGAGATCCGCCGCCGGGACGGCCATGTCCCGCTGCTGCGCCTGCCCTTCCCGGCCGAGGGCTCGGCCCCGGAGCCGTACGACACCGCCGTCATCCTGCCCCTGCGGGACACGGCCGCCGCCGACCTCGCCGAGCGGCTGCTCGACACCGTCGACGACGCCCTGCTCCTCGCCCTGCCCGGCCTGACGGAGGTCGTCGTCGAGGTCGGCGACACCGCCCCGCGCACCCTCCGGCGGCACACCGAGGGCGCCGTCACCGTCGTGGCGGACTCACGGGACGGCACCACCCGGTGGCGTACGGCCCTCGCGCACGGCCCGCTCACCGCGGACCTGCTCGCCGACCGGCCGGTGGAGGAACGCCTGCGCCCGCACTGGTCGGTGACCTGGGCCGTACCGGAGGACGAGGCCGGGCGGCCGGTGCGGCCGCGTACCACCCCCGTGGTGCACGCGCCCACGCCCAGCGACGAGCCCCTCGGCGTCCCCGCCCTGCTCATCGCGTCCTTCCCCCTCGACACCACCCGCCGGCACGCGGCGCCCGGCCCGCTCACCGACTTCCTGGTGCAGCGCGCGGCCGACACCTACGCCGAACTGCTCGCCGGCTGGCGGCCGGTGACGGACGGAGCCGTCGACCTGGTGCCCGGACCGCTCGGCAAGGGTGAGCTGGACGGGGCGCTGCGGCAGGCGGTCCTGGAGCGGCTGCCGCGCACCGCCTTCCTGCCGCCCGCCGTCGGGGCGAAGGACGACGAGGAACTGCCGGAGGCGCTGCGGCCGAGGGACGCCGAGGTCGTGGAGGGTGCCGGGGCGGCCACCGTACGGGTGCTCGCCGAGGTGCTGCCCACGCTGCTGCCCGCCGGTCTGGAGCGGCGGGTGGAACTGCGCACCCTCGGGGTCGCCCGGCTGCCGCTCGCGGACGCCGTCGACCGGCTCGCCGGTCTGGAGAAGGACCCCGACTGGTGGTGGCGCCTCTACGACAGCCTCGCCGGGGTCGACCCCGACCGGCTGTCCGGTCTTCCGGTGCCCCTCGCCGACGGCCGCACCACGATCGGGCCCCGGCAGGTGCTGCTGCCCACCCCGGACGGCGCCCGCGTCGACCCGGACGTCCTCGGGCGGCTCGGGCTGAAGGTCGCCCACCCGGACGCCGCGCACCCGCTGCTGGAGAAGCTGGGCGCGCTGCCCGCGACGCCGCGCGCGGTGCTGACCACCCCGCAGGTGCGGGCCGCCGTCGCCGCCTCCCTGGACGACGAGGGCGGCATCGCCTGGGAGGAGGACGCGCCGGACGCCGAGGAGCTGGCCGACACCGTCCTCGGGCTGGTGCGGGACGCGGCGCTCGAACCCGGTGAGGAGCCCTGGCTGGGCGCCCTGGCCCTGCCCGACGAGGACGGTGAACTCGCCCCCGCCGGTGAACTGGTCTTCCCCGGCAGCCCCTTCGCCCGGGTGATCCGCGAGGGCGAACTGGCCGCGGTGGACGCCGAACTGGCCGAGAAGTGGGGCGAGCAGCCGCTGACGGCGTGCGGGGTGCTCGCCGACTTCGCCCTCGTGCGGGCCACCGACGTCGTCCTCGACCCGGACGAACTGGAGCCGCGCGAGGGCGACTTCGCCGAGCCGGACGACGCGGGCCTGCTGGACGCCGTGGACGTGTGGTGCGAGGACGTCCTGGACCGGTTCCCGGAGAGCCCGGTGCCCCCGGTCGCCACGGAACTCGTCGCGGTCCGCGACCTGGACCTGGTGGACGACGACCACTGGCCCGAGGCCCTGTCGCTGCTCGCCCGGCCGCCGCTGCGCGACGCCCTCACCCAGCCGGTGCGCATCCTGCTGCACGACGGCACCCACGACACCGTGCGCCCGTACACCGCGTGGTGGCTGCGCGGGCACCCGGTGCTGGACGGCCGGCGCCCGGCCGGTCTGCTCGCCGCCGGCGGGGACCCGCTGCTGCGCGGGCTGTACGACGAGGCCGACGCCACCGGTTTCGAGGACGAGCAGGTGCTGCGGGCGCTCGGGGTGCGGACCTCCGTGGGCTCGCTGCTGGACGAGCCCGGCGGCGCCGCCGAACTGCTGGAGCGGCTCGCCGATCCGGACCGGCCGGTCGGCCCCGGCCAGCTGCACGGTCTGTACGGCGCCCTGGCCGAGCTGGACCCCGACCAGGTCACGCTGCCGGACGAGCTGCGAGCCGTGCTGGACGGCCGGGTGGAGGTCGTGGACGCGGCCGACGCCGTCGTGGTCGACTCGCCCGATCTGCTGCCCTTCACCGCCGGGGTGCCGCTGCTGCCGGTCCGCCCGGCGCGCGCCGCCGAGCTGGCCGAGCTGTTCCAGGTGCGGCGGCTGAGCGAGTCCGTCACCGGCGAGGTGACGTCGGAGGGCACGGAGCACGACGTACCGGATCCGGTACGGGTGCTGCTCGGTCCGCGCACCCCCGGGACGTACGTCGAGCACGAGGAACTGGTCGTGGACGGCGTCGAGATCGACTGGCGGCTGACCGACGACGGGGTGCTGCACGCGGCCACACTGGAGGGCGTCGCCGCGGGCCTCGCCTGGGCGGCGGGCCAGTGGCCCCGCCGCTTCGAGGTCGCCGCCCTGCTGGAGGACCCCTCCCGCACCGAGGAACTCGCCCGGGACCGATGGTTCGACTGAGAACCGGATCTCCCGCCCGGTTCGCCGGCCCCGGAAGCACCCCCCGCTTCCGGGCCGGAACGTTTCCTATCAGTTGTGCCACGGGCTCTCCCTGACCGCGCAATGGAAGGGCAATCCGCCGACAAAATCTGGCCGGGAACGGCTCTTGACGTACAACCACTGCCGGGTGCCGCGGATCTGATCGCGTGAGTCGACCGACTCCACGATCACTTCTCCCTCCAAGGGAACGCAAAATGCGCATACGTGCCACCGTGGCCGCCGTCTCCGGCGCCCTGGCCCTCTCCGCCTTCGCCGTGCCCGCCGCCCACGCGGCCACCGCGGCGCCGAACGTCACCTTCTCGAAGATGAAGGTGAACAGCGGCAAGGCGATCACGATCGGGGCGACCTCCACGGTCAAGGTCAAGGCGACCTACACCGTGACGCATCCCTCGACCGTCTCCATGACGAACATCCTGACCGGCCCAGTGCTCTACCGCGGCACCTCGGCCAAGGACGCGGACACCCAGGTCGTCAGCGACGACCCGGGCACCTGCACCAAGGTGGACTCCACCACCCTGAACTGCACCGCCACGATCACCCTCCCGGCGAAGGAGCTGTACAACTCGGACGCCGGGACGTGGAAGGAGGGCGGTCTCGCGGTCGACGCCAAGACCGACGCCACCAAGTGGCAGAACGACCTCGGCACCCTCCCCGTCCGCCGCACCGCCAAGCTCACCGCCGACGCCACGCCCGAGCCCGTGAAGAAGGGCGGGACCCTCACCGTCACCGGCAGGCTGACCCGCGCCGACTGGCAGCACGGCACCTACGCCGGCTTCGGCGGCCAGTCCGTCAAGCTCCAGTTCCGCAAGGCCGGCACCACCACCTACACCACCGTCAAGACCGTCACGACGTCCTCCACGGGCGCCCTGAAGACCACGGTCACGGCCGGCTCCGACGGCTACTACCGCTACAGCTTCGCCGGCACCTCCACCACGTCGTCCGTCAGCGCCACGGGCGACTACGTCGACGTGCAGTAGCCGTCCGGCGGCGACAGCGACCTCCAGGGGCGCGGGGAACTGCGCGACCGGCCACAGCCGGCCCGCAGCTCCCCGCGGCCCGGGCCACCCCGCATCCCGACGGCTGAGGCTCAGCGCAGCGCGCGGCGGTCCACCCACTTCCACAGGAACTCCAGGGCGGCCGCCGCCACCACCGCTACCCCCACCGCGGTCCACGGCATCCGCACGCCGATCAGGTCGAGCGCGAAGAAGCTCTGCAGGGCCGGCACGACGAGCACGAGCAGGAACGCGGCGCCCATCGCGGCCACCAGGGCCACCCGCCACCAGGTGTAGGGGCGGGCGATGATCGCCAGGACCCACATGGAGATCAGGAACAGGGTCAGGGTGGCCGCGCTGGTCTCCGCCTCCAGGGCGCCCGGCCCGGTGTAGTGGTGGCGGGCGAGCAGGTACGTCAGGAAGGTCGCCGCCCCGGCCACCACCCCGCCGGGGACCGCGTACCGCATCACCCGGCGCACGAAGTGGGGTCTGGCCCGCTCCTTGTTGGGGGCGAGGGCCAGGAAGAACGCCGGGACGCCGATGGTGAGGGTGGACAGCAGGGTCAGGTGCCGGGGCAGGAACGGGTACTCCACCTGCCAGCACACCACCAGCAGCGCCAGCAGCACCGAGTAGACGGTCTTCACCAGGAACAGGGTCGCCACGCGCGTGATGTTGCCGATCACCCGGCGGCCCTCGCCCACCACCGACGGCAGGCTCGCGAAGCTGTTGTCGAGCAGGACGATCTGCGCCACCGCGCGGGTCGCCTCCGAGCCCGAGCCCATGGCCACCCCGATGTCGGCGTCCTTGAGCGCGAGCACGTCGTTCACCCCGTCGCCGGTCATCGCGACGGTGTGGCCGTTCGACTGGAGCGCGCCGACCATGTCCCGCTTCTGCTGCGGGGTGACCCGCCCGAACACGGTGCCCGCGTCCAGCGCCCGCGCCATCCCGGCCCGGTCGCCGGGCATCCGCCGCGCGTCCACCGCCGTGCCGTCCAGACCCAGCTTGGCGGCGACCGCGCCCACCGACACCGCGTTGTCCCCGGAGATCACCTTCGCCCGGACGCTCTGGTCCGCGAAGTAGCGCAGGGTCTCGGAGGCGTCGGGCCGCAGCCGCTGCTCCAGGACGACGAGGGCGGTGGGGCGGGCGCCCCGGGCTGGCTCGGGGTCGTCCAGGTCGCGGCGCGCGCGGGCCAGCAGCAGGACCCGCAGACCCTGCTCGTTGAGGCGCTCGGTCTCGGACAGGGCCGGGTCCTCGGGGGCGAGGAGGACGTCGGGGGCGCCCAGCAGCCAGGTGCTGGTCTCCCCGTCGCCCTCGCTGAACGCGGCCCCGCTGTACTTGCGGGCGGAGGAGAAGGGCAGCGACTCCACGCACCGCCAGTCCTCGCTGTCCGGATAGGCGTCGATGATCGCCTGGAGGGAGGCGTTGGGCCGGGGGTCGGACTCGCCCAGGGCGCCCAGCACCCGCCGTACGTACGTCTCGTCCGCCCCGTCCAGCGGCCTGAGGCCGGTGACGTCCATGCCGCCCTCGGTGAGCGTGCCGGTCTTGTCCAGGCAGACGGTGTCGATCCGGGCGAGCCCCTCGATCGCCGGCAGCTCCTGCACCAGGCACTGTTTTCGGCCCAGCCGGATGACGCCGATGGCGAAGGCGACGGAGGTGAGGAGCACCAGCCCCTCGGGGACCATCGGGACGATCCCGCCGATGGTGCGGGCGACGGCGTCCTTGAGCTCGTTGTCCTTGACCACGAGCTGCGTGACGACCAGGCCGATCGCGGCCGGGACCATCATCCAGGTGACGTACTTGAGGATCGTGGAGATGCCGGTGCGCAGTTCGGAGTGGACGAGGGTGAACCGGGAGGCCTCCTCGGCCAGCTGGGCCGCGTAGGCCTCGCGGCCGACCTTGGTGGCCGTGAAGGCGCCGCCGCCCGCGACCACGAAACTGCCCGACATGACCGGGTCGCCGGGACGCTTGACGACGGGGTCGGCCTCGCCGGTGAGCAGCGACTCGTCGATCTCCAGCCCGTCGGCCTCCGCGCACACCCCGTCGACGACGACCTTGTCCCCGGGGCCGATCTCGATGAGGTCGTCGAGCACGATCTCGGCGGTGGGGATCTCGGTGGCGGTCCCGTCCCGCCGTACCGTCGGCCGGGCCTCCCCGATCACGGCCAGGGAGTCGAGGGTCTGCTTGGCCCGCCACTCCTGGACGATGCCGATGCCGGTGTTGGCGATGATCACGAAGCCGAAGAGGCTGTCCTGGATCGGGGCGACGAACAGCGTGATCAGCCAGAGCACGCCGATGATCGCGTTGAATCGGGTGAAGACGTTGGCGCGGACGATCTCGCCCAGTGACCGGCTGCTGCGCACCGGTACGTCGTTGACCTGCCCCCGCGAGCGCCGCTGAGCCACCTCCGACGCGGTCAGCCCCTCCGGCCGGCTCTCGGGCAGGGCCACCGGGTGCACGGGGTCGAGCTCCGCGCCCGCGTCTATGTGGGTCATGTTCTCGACGGTACGTGCGGATCTGCCCGGCCACCTGCCGAGCGGGGGGCTACTTCGCCGGGACCGCCGTCGGCTCGGCGGACCGCTTGATCGCCGCGTCCCTCCTGCGGACGTACCAGATGCCGATCAGCCCGAGGCCGCCACCGGCCAGGCAGGTCCACAGCCACCACAGGTGCCCGTGGTCGTCGAACCAGCCGTAGAAGGGCAGCTGCACCAGGAAGAGGACGAACCACACGATCGTGCCGCCGGTGATGGTGGCGACCACGGGCCCCTCCAGGGGCTCCGGCGCCTCGTGCTTGGGGGTCCACTTAGCCATGGGCACAGCTTAAGGGCCGCCGTGGTCTACGCGCGGAGATAGCGATCTGGGACTCATACGTTCATACTGAAACCGTTTGTCTTTGACCACTTCTGTTCGTACGAAAGTCCAACGAGGCTCGGGGGAACCCCGTTGGTGATGAGGTCTCGCATGTCCACCTCGGCACCTGCCAAGGTCCCCACCCCCGAGAAGCCGGGCGGTACGCCGGGCTTCGGCGCCCTCGACCGCTTCTTCAAGATCTCCGAGCGCGGCAGCTCCGTCGCCCGGGAGATCCGCGGCGGTCTCGCCACCTTCTTCGCGATGGCGTACATCATCGTGCTGAACCCGATCATCCTGAGCAGCGCGAAGGACATGTACGGGCACCACCTGGACAACGCCCAGCTGGTGACGGCGACGGCGGTGACGGCGGCGTTCACCACGCTGCTCATGGGCGTCATCGGCAACGTGCCGATCGCGCTCGCCGCCGGCCTCGGCGTCAACTCGGTCGTCGCGCTCCAGCTCGCGCCCCGTATGAGCTGGCCGGACGCCATGGGCATGGTCGTGCTGGCCGGCTTCGTGGTGATGCTGCTGGTCGCCACGGGCCTGCGCGAGCGGGTGATGAACGCCGTGCCGTTCGGCCTGCGCAAGGCCATCTCCATCGGTATCGGCCTGTTCATCATGCTGATCGGCCTCGTCGACGCCGGGTTCGTCACCCGGATGCCGGACGCCGCCCAGACCACGGTCCCGCTCCAGCTCGGCGTCGGCGGTCACCTCACCGGCTGGCCGGTGCTGATCTTCATCCTGGGCGCGCTGCTCACCTTCTCGCTGATCGTCCGCAAGGTGCCGGGCGCGATCCTGATCTCGATCGTCGGCATGACCGTCCTCGCGGTGATCATCAACGCGGTCGCCACCATCCCGTCCTGGGGCCTGACCGTCCCGAAGTGGCCCGGCAACCCGGTCGCCACCCCCGACTTCGGCCTGATCGGCCAGGTCAGCCTGTTCGGCGGCTTCTCCAAGGTCGGCGTGCTGACCGGCGTCCTCTTCGTCTTCACGGTCCTGCTGTCGTGCTTCTTCGACGCCATGGGCACGATCATGGGCGTCAGCGACGAGGCCAAGCTGACCGACGCCCAGGGCTACATGCCCGGCATCAACAAGGTCCTGTTCGTCGACGGCCTCGCGGTCGCGGCGGGCGGTGCCAGCTCCTCCTCGGCCACCACCGCGTTCGTGGAGTCCACGGCCGGGGTCGGCGAGGGTGCCCGCACGGGCCTCGCCAACGTCGTCACCGGCGGTCTCTTCGCGGTCGCGCTGTTCCTCACGCCGGTCGCCACGATGGTGCCGTCCCAGGCGGCCACCCCGGCGCTGATCGCGGTCGGTTTCCTGATCCTGTCGAACTCCGTCAAGGAGATCGACTGGGCGGACTACACCATCGCCATCCCGGCCTTCATCACGATGCTGATGATGCCGTTCACCTACTCGATCACCAACGGCATCGGGATGGGCTTCATCACCTTCACCGTGCTGCGTCTGGCCGCCGGCCGGGCCCGGGAGATCCCGGCCGCGATGTACGTCGTCTCGGCGGTGTTCGCCTTCTACTACCTGATGCCGGCCCTCGGCCTCACCTGACGGGGGATCTGCGGCGTCACGTGACGCCGTAGAACCTCTCCGTCTCCTCGACGGCGGACTGGAAGCGTTCGTCGAAGTCGTCCCGGATGAGCGTGCGGACCACATAGTCCTGCACGCTCATCCCCCTTTTCGCCGCGTGGTGCCGGAGCCTTTCGAGCAGCTCCCCGTCCATCCGCAGGCTGAGCACAGTGGTCCCCATGGCTACGAGGGTCGCCACATCCGGCCACCCCATGCGTCACTTTCCGATATCGACTCACCCATACGGGTGATCGGAGGGTTCAGTGGCCAGGGTCACGGGCATCGCGTGCGTGTCGAGTGGTCTTTAGCGAGAGTAATGAGTTACGCTAAAGAACATGCCGGACCTTACCCATGGCGACGACGCTGCCGCCGTGAACGCCCTCCGCTCCGCCGTGATGCGGCTGTCCCGTCGGCTCAAGCACCAGCGGGTCGACGAGTCGCTGAGCCCGACCGAGATGTCGGTGCTCGGCACCCTCGCGCGCTGCGGCAGTGCCACCCCGGGCGAGCTCGCCCGCAAGGAGCACGTCCAGCCGCCCTCGATGACCCGCATCGTCGCGCTGCTCGAGGGCAAGGGCCTGGTCCGGCTGGAGCCGCATCCGGAGGACCGGCGCCAGAAGGTCGTCACCCAGACCGAGCAGGCCGAGACCATGCTCGAGGAGAGCCGCCGCAAGCGCAACGCGTTCCTGGCGGGCCTCGTCGAGGGCCTCGACGAGGACGAGTGGGCCAAACTGCGCGCCGCCGCCCCCGTGCTGGAGAAGCTCGCACACCTTTAAGCACGCCATTCGAGGAGGCGACCCCTTTGAGTTCGGGATCCGGAGCACCTTCCGCCCCCGCACCGAGCACCCCTACCACCCCCGTTCCCCGCAAGTCCTCGATGTTCAGCTCGCTGAAGATCCGGAACTACCGCCTCTTCTTCCTCGGCCAGGTCGTCTCGAACACCGGCACCTGGATGCAGCGCATCGCACAGGACTGGCTCGTCCTCAGCCTCACCGGCTCCTCGGCGGCCGTGGGCATCACCACGGCCCTGCAGTTCCTGCCGATGCTGCTCTTCGGCCTCTACGGCGGCGTCCTCGTGGACCGCCTGCCCAAGCGGCCGACACTGCTGGTCACCCAGGCTTCGATGGCCGTCACGGGCCTCGCGCTCGCCTTCCTGACCCTGTCGGGCCACGTCCAGGTGTGGCACGTGTACGTCGCCGCCTTCGCCGTCGGCCTCGCCACCGTGCTCGACAACCCGGCCCGGCAGTCGTTCGTCTCCGAGATGGTCGGCCCCGAGCAGCTGCAGAACGCGGTCAGCCTGAACTCCGCGAACTTCCAGTCGGCCCGCCTGGTCGGCCCCGCCGCCGCCGGCCTGATGATCACCGGCGTGGGCACCGGCTGGGCGTTCCTCGCCAACGGCCTGTCCTTCGCCGCGCCCATCGCCGGCCTGCTGCTGATGCGCGCCCGCGACCTGCACGTGGTCGAGCGCGCGCCCCGCGGCAAGGGCCAGCTGCGGGAGGGTCTGGACTACGTCGCCAAGCGGCCGGAGCTCATCTGGCCGATCGTCCTGGTCGGCTTCATCGGCACCTTCGGCTTCAACTTCCCGGTGTGGCTGTCGGCCTACGCGGACGACGTGTTCCGCTCGGGCGCCGGCTCCTACAGCCTCTTCAACACCCTGATGGCCGTCGGCTCCCTGATCGGCGCCCTGCTCGCCGCCCGGCGCGGCACGGCCCGGCTGCGGGTCCTGATCGCCGCCGCAGTGGCCTTCGGCACCCTGGAGACGCTGGCCGCCGTCGCGCCGTCGTACTGGCTGTTCGCGCTGCTCATGGTGCCCATCGGGATCTTCGGGCTCACGGTGAACGTCACCGCGAACACCGCCGTGCAGATGGCCACCGACCCGGCCATGCGCGGCCGGGTGATGGCCCTGTTCATGATGGTGTTCATGGGCGGGACGCCGCTGGGCGCACCCGTGGTCGGCTGGATCACCGACACCTACGGCGCCCGGGTCGGCTTCGCCCTCGGCGGCGTGGTCTCCGCCGTCGCCGCGGCCGGCGTCGGACTGGTCCTCACCCGCATCGGGGGCCTGCGCCTCGCGGTGGGCTGGCACCGGGGCCATCCGCGGGTCCGCTTCGTCCCACGCGAGCGGGAACAGCTGACTACGGCGGCCTGAGCCCGCCGCGCCCGCGCCGGAGGGTCCGCTACAGGACCCTCCGGGCCAGCACCTGGCCCGGCCAGGCGTTCTCCCCGTGGGTGAAGGGCTCGGTCCGGATGAATCCGTTGCCCTCGTAGTAGGCGACCAGCTTGCCGTCGTCGCCCGCGTAGCAGTCCACCCGCAGCAGGGATATCCCCGCCCGCCGGGTCACCTCGGCCGCGTGGGTGAGCAGCGCGGCACCGGCGCCCCGCCCCTTGAACCGGCGGTCGGAGGCGAGCAGATGGATGTAGCGCTCGGGCTCGTCGGCGGGCTCCAGATAGGGGCCCGGGCCCTCGCTGAGGGTCAGCGTGGCCGCCGGGACGCCGTCCACCTCGGCGAAGTACGGCGTGCCCGTGGTGGCGTACCGGCGCACCAGGTCCACCGCCCGGGGGTCGTCCGACCAGGGCTTGGTCCCCCACTGCCCGGTCCGGCCCTGTGAGACCAGCCACTCCACCGAGCTGTCCAGCATGGCGAGGATCAGGGGAGCGTCGTCGGGGCCGCCTTCGCGGATGATGATCGTCATCGGCCCATCATGCCCACGCCGGTCTGGGAAGGTGAAGGCATGAGACTCTTCGCGGCGGTGCTCCCGCCGGAGCACGTCGTCCAGGAACTCGCCGCCGAGGTCGCCGAGTTGCGGCGGCTTCCCGGCGCGGAGCGGCTGCGCTGGACCCACCGCCCGGGCTGGCACTTCACCCTCGCCTTCTACGGCGAGGTCGCCGACGATCTCGTACCGGAGCTGTCGGAGCGCCTCGCGGGCGCGGCCCGCCGCACGGCGCCGTTCGAGCTGGCCCTGTCCGGCGGCGGCCAGTTCGGTCACGGCAGGGCCCTGTGGACGGGGGCAGCGGGGGACGTGGAGGCACTGCGGCTGCTGGCCGACCGGGCGGAGGCGGCGGCCCGGAAGGCGGGTGTGCCGATGGGCGAGCACCGGCGGTACAAGGCCCACCTGACGGTGGCGCGCGGCCGGGACTCCCTCGACGTGCGGCCGTACACCGAGCTGCTGCACGGCTTCGCCGGCCGGCCCTGGACGGTGGACGAGCTGGTGCTGGTGCGCAGCAATCTGCCGCGGTCCGGAGTGCCGGGGGAGCAGCCGCGGTACGAGGCGGTTGCCCGCCGGCCACTCGGCGGGGTTGGTTAGGCTCGTGGGCGTGGACCCGAAGACGCGGAACCGGATCATGGCCGGTGTGCTTGTGCTGATGTTCGTTGTGGTCGCCGTCGCGGCGGCCGTCAGGTAGCTCCCGGCCCGGGGAACCGCGGCCGGCCGGTGGCCCGCGCCGCAGCTCCCCGCGTGCCCTCGGGGCCCGCTACCAGGCGAACGCCTCCGGCGACGGACCCGGACCCGGGAAGATCTCGTCCAGGCCGGCCAGCAGCTCCTCGCCGAGCTCCAGCTCGACGGCCCTGAGGGCCGACTCCAGCTGCTCGCCGGTGCGCGGGCCGACGATGGGGCCGGTGACCCCGGGTCGGGTCAGCAGCCAGGCCAGGGCCACCTCACCGGGCTCCAGACCGTGCTTGTCGAGCAGGTCCTCGTAGGACTGGATCCGTGCCCGGGTGGCGGAGTCGGCGAGGGCGTCGGCGGACCGTCCCGAGGCCCGGCGGCCGCCCTCCACCTGCTTCTTGATCACACCGCCGAGGACACCTCCGTGCAGCGGCGACCATGGGATGACGCCGAGGCCGTACTCCTGCGCGGCCGGGATCACCTCCATCTCGGCGCGGCGCTCGGCGAGGTTGTACAGGCACTGCTCGCTGACGAGCCCGATCGTGCCGGCGCGGCGGGCCGCGGCCTCGTTGGCCTGGGCGATCTTGTAGCCGGGGAAGTTCGACGACCCGACGTACAGGATCTTGCCCTGCTGGACGAGGGTGTCGACGGCCTGCCAGATCTCGTCGAAGGGCGTGTTCCGGTCGACGTGGTGGAACTGGTACAGGTCGATGTGGTCGGTCCGCAGCCGCTTCAGGCTGGCGTCCACGGCCCGCCGGATGTTGAGCGCGGAGAGCTTGTCGTGGTTCGGCCAGGCCTCGCCGTCCGTGCCCATGTTGCCGTAGACCTTGGTGGCGAGGACGACCTTGTCGCGGCGCTCGCCGCCGCCCGCGAACCAGTTCCCGATGATGGACTCGGTGCGTCCCTTGTTCTCGCCCCAGCCGTACACGTTGGCGGTGTCGAAGAAGTTGATGCCGGCGTCGAGCGCCGCGTCCATGATGGCGTGGCTGTCGGCCTCGTCGGTCTGCGGCCCGAAGTTCATCGTCCCGAGGACGAGTCGGCTTACCTTGAGTCCCGTGCGTCCAAGCTGCGTGTACTTCATGGTTCCCCAGCCAACGGCGTGGAGTGCGCTCTAGGCAAGGGGCCGCCGTGCCGGGGCCGGGGTCGGTCCGGGCCGGGCGTAGGGCTTGCCGATGTCCCACGCCTCCCGCATCGCCGTGGCGAACGCCTCCGCGATGCGGTGCTCGCCGTTCGCGTTCGGGTGGGTGCCGTCGTAGGTGTCGGTGTGGATGTCCCACGGCTCGGGTGCCGAGGCCAGCAGGACGGGTGCGCGGGGCTCGTCCACGTCGGCCACCGTCTTGGCGAGCAGCACGTTGAAGGCGTCCACCTCGGTGGCGAAGGATTCGTCCGCGTCGGCCCGGATGTTCGGGATCACGGGGAGCAGCACCATGCGGATGCGCGGGCGGACCGCGCGGGCCTCGGCGATGAACGCCCGGACGTTCTCGGCCGTCTGCTCGGCGTTCGTGTAGAAGCCCAGGTCGATCAGGCCCAGGGAGACCAGCAGGATGTCGGGGCGGTGCGCGCGGACCGCGTCGCCGATCAGCGGGGCCATGTGGAGCCAGCCCTCGCCCCAGCCCGCGAGGTGGGCGCGCGGGAAGCCGGGATCGGCGTAGGCGAGGGACGTCGGGGCGTCGGCGTCCTTGTCGTACAGCTCCTCGCGCGGGCCGACGAGGGTGAACGGGCCGCCGTACGTCGTGCACAGGTGCCGCCACAGCCGGTGCCGCCACGTGTGTTCGCCCGCGCTCCCGATCGTCATCGAGTCGCCTACGGGCATGATCCTGAGCATCCGCTCATGATGGACGGTCCCGGCCGCGCGTGGGGTGTGAGGCCCACCACGTCCCGCGAACCACCCGCGGTGATGGCAGGCTTGGGGGCATGCGTCGATCCTTCGCCGTCCTCGCCGGGGTGCTGCTCACCGGTGCCTGCGCGCTGCCCGCCTCCGCCGCCGGCGGCGGAGGCGACCAGGGGTTCACCCTCAAGGACCCCAGGATCACCGAGTCCAGCGGGCTGGCCGCCTCCCGGCTGCACCCCGGGATCTACTGGACGCACAACGACAGCGACGACGGGCCGTACCTGTACGCCGTGGACAGCCGGACCGGGCGGACCGTGGCCCGGCTGACCCTGCGCGGCATCGGCGCCCCGCGCGACGTCGAGGCGATCTCCATCGGACCGCACGACGAGATCTACGTCGGCGACATCGGCGACAACCTCGGCGGCAAGTGGCCGTACGTGTGGATCTACCGGCTGCCCGAGCCCAAGGTGCTCAAGGACGAGACGGTCACCGCCACGCAGTACGTCGTGAAGTACGAGAACGGGCCGCGCGACGCCGAGTCGCTGCTCGTCCACCCGAGGACCGGGCGGGTGTACATCATCGACAAGAAGGAGGACGGGGGGCACCTGTACGAGGGCCCGGCCACCCTCTCCACCTCCGGCGCGAACGTCTTCCGGCCGGTCGCCCCGGTCGACCTGTGGGCCACGGACGCCGCGTTCTCCCCGGACGGCGGACAGCTCGCCGTGCGCGGCTACTTCGGCGGGATCCTCTACGGCTTCGACGGCGGCCGGATCAGGCGCGAGGGCCGCCTGGAGGTGCCGTGGCAGGGGCAGGGCGAGTCCCTCACCTACTCCGCCGACGGGACGAAGCTGATGTACGGCAGCGAGGGCGCACAGAGCGCCGTCCAGGCCAAGGACGCCCCCGCGCGCGCGGACGGCAAGTCGCCCTCGGTGAACGGAAGTTCCGGATCCGGGGAGGGCAAGGCCGGCAGCACGGGCCTCCAGGTCGGGGCCGTCGTGGCCGCCGTCGGCGTGGCGGCCCTCCTCGGCCTGCGCCGGCTGCGCCGCCGCGACTGACCCCCACTTGTCCGGCCGCACCGGCCGGGCGGCGGCGCGCCGGATCGGGCAGGCTGAAGGCGTTTCGCGGGACAGGGGGGCCGGATGTGGTCCGGCCCCACCGAACGGGAGCCCTGATGCAGGGTCATGTCATGCGGGCCGCCAGACGGACCGGCCTGATCGCCGCCGCCCTGGGCTTGGCCGTCCCCGCGGCCACCGCCTCCGCCGAAGCCGCCCCGCGGCAGGCGGCGCCCGCCGGGGCCGAGGCCGTCGCCGTCCACGCGCGATCGGCCACGCTGACGCTGAACGGACCACTGACCGGCGGCCCGGAGACGATCGACGTCACAGGCCGCGTCGCGGTCGCGGTGGTCACCCGCACCGACACGGGCGGCGGTGGAGTCGCCCGGATCGTCAGCCGTCTGCAGAACACCACCGGCGTCGGCCGGACGACCGGCCGCACCTACCAGTTCGTCGGCGCCGACGAGAACTCCGTCTTCTGGCCGCCGGACCCCGTCTCCCCGCTGGTCGTCTTCCCCAGGTTTTTGCGGATCGTCCCGCCGAGCCCGATCGTGCCCCCCAATCCGGTCCAGCCCGTCCGTGTCGCCGTCACCCTCTCGGGGACCGGCGAGATCACGGGCATCAGCGCCGCGGTGGCTCGACCGCCCGCGCCCTGACGCCGGTTCCCGGTCCGCGCGACCGCGACGAGAAGAGGCGTCCGGTTGTCCGCCGGGCGCCTCTCGTCGTCGTACGACCGGTACCGGCTACAGCTTCTCGATCACGTGGTCGACGCACTTCGTCAGCGCCTCGACGTCCGCCGGGTCGATCGCCGGGAACATCGCGACGCGCAGCTGGTTGCGGCCCAGCTTGCGGTACGGCTCGGTGTCCACGACGCCGTTGGCGCGCAGCACCTTGGCGACGGCGGCCGCGTCGATCTCGTCGGAGAAGTCGATGGTGCCGATGACCTGCGAGCGCTTGGCCGGGTCCGCCACGAACGGGGTCGCGTACTTGGACTCCTCCGCCCAGGAGTACAGGCGGGTCGAGGAGTCCTTGGTGCGGGCCGTGGACCAGGCGAGACCGCCCTGGCCGTTGAGCCACTCCAGCTGCTCGTTCAGCAGGAAGAGGGTGGCGAGGGCCGGGGTGTTGTAGGTCTGGTTCTTGCGGGAGTTGTCGATCGCCGTGGGCAGCGAGAAGAACTCCGGCACGTGCCGGCCGGACGCGTGCACCCGCTCGGCGCGCTCGATCGCGGCCGGGGAGAAGACGCCGATCCACAGGCCGCCGTCGGAGGCGAAGGACTTCTGCGGGGCGAAGTAGTAGACGTCGGTCTCGGCGATGTCGACCGGGAGGCCGCCCGCGCCGGAGGTGGCGTCCACCAGCACGAGCGCGCCCTCGTCGGCGCCGGCCACGCGCTTGATCGGCATGGCCACACCGGTGGAGGTCTCGTTGTGCGTGAAGGCGTACACGTCGACGCCCGCCTCCGCGCGCGCCTCCGGGTGGGTGCCCGGGTCGGCGGAGACGACGGTGGGCTCGGCCAGCCAGGGGGCGAGCTTGGCGGCCTTGGCGAACTTCGAGGAGAACTCGCCGAACGTGAGGTGCTGGGACTTGGACTCGATCAGACCGTGGGTGGCGATGTCCCAGAAGGCGGTGGAGCCGCCGTTGCCGAGGACCACCTCGTAGCCCTCGGGCAGGGAGAACAGCTCGGAGATGCCCTCGCGGACCTTGCCGACCAGGTTCTTCACGGGCGCCTGGCGGTGGGAGGTGCCGAGGAGGGAGGTACCGGTGGCGGCGAGGGCGTCCAGCGCCTCGGTGCGCACCTTGGAGGGACCCGCGCCGAAGCGTCCGTCGGCGGGCTTGATGTCAGAGGGGATCTGGATGTCGGCCACGCAAGGAGGTTAACCGCTGGTGGATCGCCGGGTGGAGACGTGTCCGTCCGATGAGACGAGATCACCGGGACGTGGACTTGTGATGTCGTACGACAATTACGGCGGGGCTGTGGACAACTCGCGGTGACCGTCCGTGTCCGGATGCATGCTGGACGCATGACAGATCTCGCGACCGCGCTGCGCAGGGCCGTCCGGGGTGAGGTCGGCTTCGACGTCACCGCCCGGGCGCTGGTCACCATGGACGCGTCCAACTACCGGCGTGTTCCGCTGGGTGTGGTCGCGCCGAGAGACGCCGACGACGTGGAAGCCGCGCTGGAGGTGTGCCGGGCGCGGGGAGTGCCGGTGGTGGCGCGCGGCGGTGGCACGTCGATCGCCGGGCAGGCGACGGGCACGGGTGTGGTGCTGGACTTCACCCGGCACATGACCGGCCTGCTGGAGCTGGACCCGGGCAGCCGCACGGCCGTCGTGCAGCCCGGACTGGTCCTGGACCGGCTCCAGGAGGCCGCCGCCCCGCACGGGCTGCGGTTCGGCCCGGACCCCTCCACGCACAGCCGGTGCACGCTCGGCGGGATGATCGGCAACAACTCGTGCGGCTCCCACTCGGTCGCCTGGGGCACCACCGCGGACAGTGTCCGCGAGCTGTCCGTCGTCACCGCGCGCGGCCGGCGGCTGCGGCTCGGCCGGGACTGGGCCGGGGCACCGGACGGCCTGCGAGAGCTGGTGGAGGGCGACCTGGCCCGCCTGCGCACGGGATTCCCGGACCTGCCCCGCCGCATCTCCGGGTACGCGCTGGACGCGCTGCTGCCCGAGAAGGGCGCCGACGTCGCCCGCTCCTTCTGCGGCTCCGAGGGCACCCTCGGCATCCTCACCGAGGCCGTCGTGGACCTGGTGGAGGCCCCTCGCGCCCGTGCCCTGGCCGTGCTGGGGTACGGCGACGAGAGCGCCGCCGCCGAGGCCGCGGCGGGACTGCTGCCCCACGGGCCGCTGACCGTCGAGGGCATGGCGGCCGACCTGGTGCGCGAACCGGCGGGGCTGCCCCGGGGCGGCGCCTGGCTGTTCGTCGAGACCGGCGGGGAGTCGGCGGCGGGGGCACGCGCGCGTGCCGAGGAGATCGTGCGGGCGGCCGGCACCGCGGACGCGCTGGTCGTCACCGACCCGGCCGCCCAGCGGGTGCTGTGGCGCATCCGCGAGGACGCCAGCGGCACGGCCACCCGGATGCCGGACGGCAGCGAGGCCTGGCCCGGCTGGGAGGACTGCGCGGTGCCGCCCGCGCGGCTCGGCGCCTATCTGCGCGACTTCCGCGCACTGCTGGCGCACCACGGCCTGCGCGGCACGCCGTACGGCCACTTCGGCGACGGCTGCATCCACGTCCGCATCGACTTCGACCTGCTCACCGAGGCGGGCGTCGGCCGTTTCCGCGGCTTCTCCGAGGACCTGGCCGACCTGGTGGTGGCCCACGGCGGCTCCCTGTCCGGGGAGCACGGCGACGGGCAGGCCCGCGCGGAGCTGCTGCCCCGGATGTACGGCGCGCAGACGGTCCGCCTGTTCGAGCGGGCCAAGGCCCTGTGGGACCCGGACGACCTGCTCAACCCCGGCATACTGGTCCGCCCCGCCCCCCTCGACTCCCACCTGCGTTTCTCCGTCCTTCCGGGCCGCCCGGTCGACGTGGAGTTCGGGTACCCGGCGGACGGTGGCGACTTCGGCGCGGCCGTCCGCCGCTGCGTGGGCGTCGCCAAGTGCCGTACGGCCACGGCGGGCGGCCCCGCCGTGATGTGCCCCTCCTTCCGGGCGACCGGTGCGGAGGAGCACTCCACCCGCGGCCGGGCCCGGCTGCTGCACGAGATGCTCGCGGGTGAACTGGTCACCGACGGCTGGCGGTCCACGGAGGTGCGGGACGCCCTGGACCTGTGCCTGTCCTGCAAGGGCTGCCGCTCCGACTGCCCCGTGGGCGTCGACATGGCCACCTACAAGGCGGAGTTCCTGCACCATCACTACGCGGGCCGCCGCCGCCCCGCCGCCCACCACAGCATGGGCAGGCTGCCGGAATGGCTGCGCCTGGCCGCCGCCACGCGGACGGCCCCGCTGCTCAACGCGCTCGCCGCGGGCGGCCCGTCGGCGCGGCTCGCCAAGCACCTGGGCGGTATCGCTCCCGAACGGCGGCTGCCCCGCCTGGCGACGCGGACGTTCACCGGATGGTGGCGCCGGAGGAAACCCGTCCGGAGCGACTGCGGCACACTGGTCGTGCTCTGGCCGGACACGTTCACCGAGCATCTGTCACCGTCCGTCGGCCGGGCCGCCGTCAGGGTGCTGGAGGCCGCCGGGCTGCGGGTGGCGCTGCCGCCGACGCTCGTCCCGCGCCGGGGTGCCATCGGGGACGGCAGGACCAGGGCGGCGACCGCGCTGCTCGCCGCCCGCCGGGGCCGGGTCTGCTGCGGCCTCACCTATGTCTCCACCGGCCAACTCGACCGCGCCCGCACGGTCATGCGCCGCACGCTGGACCTGATGGAACCGGTGCTGCGGGCCGGCGTCCCCGTCGTCGTCCTGGAACCGAGCTGCGCGGCGGCCCTGCGCACCGACCTGCCCGAGCTGCTGCCCGACGACCCGCGCGCCGCCCGGCTGGCCGCGTCCGTCGTCACCTTCGCGCAGGTGCTGCGGCGGTACGCCCCCGACTGGACACCGCCCGCCGTCGACCGCCCTGCCGCCGGGCAGACCCACTGCCACCAGCACGCGGTCCTCGGTGACGAGCCCGACCGCGGGCTGCGCGAGTCCGCGGGCCTCACCGGCGAGCTGAGCGGAGGCTGCTGCGGCCTCGCGGGCAACTTCGGCTTCGAGAAGGGCCACTTCGAGGTGTCCCGGGCCTGCGCGGAGGAGCAGCTCCTGCCGGCGGTGCACGCGGCACCGGCGGACACGGTGATCCTCGCGGACGGCTTCTCCTGCCGCACCCAGCTGGAGCAGCTCGCGGGCGTGCGCGGCCGGCACTTGGCGGAAGTGCTGGCGGCGGCGCTGGACGAGGAGCCGGCGGACGTGCCGGACCGTGAGGCCCAGGGGGGAGGAGCCGGCTGATGGAGGAGTACGTCCGGCTGGCCGTCCTGTCCGACGTCCACGGTGTGCTGCCCGCCCTGGAAGCCGTGCTGGCGGAGCCCGAGGTGGCCGCCGCCGACCGGATCGTCCTCACTGGGGACATCACGGCGGGCCCGCAGCCGGGCGCCGTGCTGGACCTGCTGCGGGCGCAGGGCGAGCGGGTGCTGTGGATCGGCGGGAACGCGGACCGGGAGCTGGTGGAGTACCGGCGGGGCGAGCGGACGGAGATCCCCGACCCCATCGGCCCCTTCGCCGCACGCGAACTCACCGGGGAACAGGTGGACTTCCTCGCGGCCCTGCCCCGCACGCTCACCCTGCGCGTCCGCGGTCTCGGCACCGTCCTGTTCTGCCACGCCACCCCCCGCGACGACGAGGAGGTCGTGCTCGTCGACTCCCGCCCCGCGCGCTGGGCCGAGGTCCTCACCGGCCTCGACGCGGGAATCGGCACGGTGGTCTGCGGCCACACCCACATGCCCTACGTCCGCCTCGCCCACGGCCGCCTGGTGGTCAACCCCGGCAGCGTCGGCATGCCCTACGGCCGGCCGGGCGCCCACTGGTGCCTCCTCGGACCCGGCACCGACCTGCGCGTCACGCCGTACGACGTACCGGCGGCCGTGGCCCGGCTGGTCCGGGAGTGCGCCTACCCGGACATCGCCGAGTGGGCCGGCTACTTCCTGCACGCCCGCGCGACCGACACGGAGGTGCTGGACGCGTGGGGGCCGAGGGACGGCAGGGGTGATTCGTAGGGTGGGACGACCGCGATCTTCCCGGTGATCTCTGAAGGGTGATCCCTGAAGGGTGATCCCTGAATTCCAAGGAGCCCCGCGCATGAGTCCCACCGTCCGGCCGATCAGCCGCGCCGAGCATCTGGCCTTCGTGGAGGCGCGTCCCTCGGCCAGCCACATGCAGGTGCCGTCGTGGGGCGATGTGAAGGCCGACTGGGAGGCGGAGAGCCTGGGCTGGTTCGAGCCGGACGGCCGGCTCTCCGGGGTGGGGCTGGTGCTGCTGCGCCCCCTGCCCAAGGTGAGGCGCTATCTGGCCTATCTGCCCGAGGGGCCGGTCATCGACTGGGCCGCGCCCGATCTGGAGCGCCGGCTGGAGCCGATGGTGGCGTACCTCAAGGGCAGGGGCGCCTTCTCGGTGAAGATGGGGCCGCCCGTGGTGGCGCGGCGCTGGAGCCCGGAGGCGGTCAAGGCCGCGATCGCGGACCCGGCCGCGCACCGGCTGGCGGACGTGCCGCCCACGTCGTACGAACAGGGCGCCGTCGACCTGGCCGCCCGGCTGCGCCGGATGGGCTGGCGGCGGAGCGAGGCGGGCGGGGAGGAGGGCTTCGCCGCCGGGCAGCCGCGGTACGTGTGCCAGGTGCCGTTCGCCGGGCGGTCCCTCGACGACGTCCAGCGGGGGCTGAACCAGCAGTGGCGGCGCAACGTCCGCAAGGCCGAGAAGGCGGGCGTGAAGGTCGTCCGCGGGGGCCACGACGACCTGCCGGTCTTCTACGACCTCTACACCGAGACCGCCGAACGGGACCGGTTCATCCCCCGCCCGCTGCCGTACTTCCAGCGGATGTGGACCGCGCTCACCGCCGAACACCCCGACCGGATGCGGCTGTACCTCGCCCACCACGAGGGCGAGGTGCTCGCCGCGGCCACGATGCTGGTCGTCGGCGGGCACGTCTGGTATTCCTACGGCGCCTCCACCAGCCGCAGGCGCGAGGTGCAGCCCAACAACGCGATGCAGTGGCGCATGATGTGCGACGCCCATGAGCTGGGGGCGCACGTCTACGACTTCCGGGGGATCACCGACACCCTGGAGGAGTCGAACCACCTGCTCGGTCTGCTCCGCTTCAAAGTGGGCGCGGGCGGCGAGGCCGTGGAGTACGTGGGGGAGTGGGACCTCCCGCTGAACCGCCTGCTGCACAAGGCGCTCGACGTCTACATGACCCGCCGCTGAGAACGGTCCGGTTCGGCATCCGAGAGGCGGCCGTCTCAGCATCCAGGACAGTGACATAAGCGCTTCACACTCCTGACAAGGGTCTACTACCCTGGACTCGGCAGTACATCAAGGTGAACAGATCCGCTTCCGAGCCAGCCAGGACCGCCACGTGAGCACCCGCAGCGCCACCGCGCCACCGACGCACCACGCACCCGCATCCCCGGGCGGTGGCACCCCGGGCCGTCTCGGCTCCCTCGGCCCGGTCGGACTCGTGCTGGCGGGCGGCGTCTCGGTGCAGTTCGGCGGCGCCCTCGCGGTGACGCTGATGCCCCGGGCGGGCGCGCTCGGGGTGGTGACCCTGCGGCTGCTCGTCGCGGCCGTGGTCCTGCTCGTCGTGTGCCGGCCCCGGCTGCGCGGGCACTCCCGCACCGACTGGGGCACGGTGATCGTGTTCGGCATCGCCATGGGCGCGATGAACGGCCTCTTCTACTCGGCGGTCGCCCGCATTCCGCTCGGCCCGGCGGTCACCCTGGAGGTCCTCGGCCCGCTGGCCCTGTCCGTGCTGGCCTCCCGCCGGGCGGTGAACGCGATCTGGGCCGGCCTCGCGCTCGCGGGCGTCTTCCTGCTGGGCGGCGGAGGCTTCGGCGGGCTCGATCCCGTCGGTGTCGGCCTCGCCCTCGGGGCCGGCGCCATGTGGGCGGCGTACATCGTCTTCAGCGCGCGCACGGGCCGCCGCTTCCCGCAGGCGGACGGTCTCGCCCTCGCCATGGCGGTCGCGGCCCTGCTCTTCCTGCCCCTCGGCATCGCCGAGTCGGGCGGCCGCCTGCTGAACCCGACCACCGTCGCCCTGGGCTCGGCGGTCGCCCTGCTCTCCTCGGTCCTGCCCTACACCCTCGAACTCCTCGCCCTGCGCCGCCTGCCCGCCTCCACGTTCGCGATCCTCATGAGCCTGGAGCCGGCCCTCGCGGCGACGGCGGGCTTCCTGATCCTCGACCAGGCCCTGTCCGCCATGGAGGCGGCGGCGATCGCCCTGGTCATCGCGGCGAGCATCGGCGCGGTACGGACCCAGGTGGGCCGGGGGAAGCCGCTGCCGAAGGTCCCGGAGGCGTGACGCGTCCCGCTGCCGGAGCTTTCAGGCGGCGGGTTTCTCCCACACCGACACGTGCTGCCGGCTGTCACCGGTGAAGGGCTCCCGGGTCCAGCCGTCCCACCGCTCGCGCAGGCGCAGCCCCGCGATCCGGGCCATCAGGTCCAGCTCGGCGGGCCACACGTAGCGGAACGGGATCTCCAGGTACCGGCCGCGCCCGTCCACGACCTCCACGTGGTGCGAACTCATCGACTGCGTCGCCACGTCGTACAGGTCGAAGCCGAGCCGCCCGCCGTCCACCCGGAACGGCACCGCGTCCTGCCCGGGCGGCAGCCGGCGCAGATCCGGCACCCCGACCTCGACGACGAAGCAGCCGCCGGGCGCGAGATGCTCCGCCGCGTTGCGGAAGCAGTCGACCTGGGCGTCCTGGGAGGTCAGGTTCATGATCGTGTTGTAGACGAGGTAGGCGACGGAGAAGACGCCGTCCACCTTCGCCGACGCGAAGTCCCCGACCGTCACGCCGATCGCGTCACCGCCCGGCTTGTCCCGCAGCCGCCGCAGCATCGCCCGGGACAGCTCGATCCCGTGCACCTCGACCCCGCGCCGCGCCAACGGCAGCGCGATCCGCCCGGTCCCGACCCCGAACTCCAGCGCCCGCCCACCGTCCCCGGCGAGCCCCGCGAGAAACCCGGCGACCGGCTCCACGACGTCGTCCGCGAACATCTCCGCGGACGACTCGTCGTACCGCGCCGCGACCGCTTCCCCGAAGTAACCGTCGTCTCGTGTCACGGGTGGGACGTTATCTCCGGCCGCGGGCGGCGGCTCAGCCTTTCACCGACTCCACGAAGGCCGACCAGGCCGTGGGCGGGAACAGGAGGGTGGGGGCGGGGGCCTTGGAGTCGCGGACGGCGGTGAGGGGGGCGAGGTGGGCTACCTCGACGCAATCACCGCCGTTGCTGCCGCTGTAGGACGACTTTCGCCATATCGTGCCCGTCAAGTCCCGGCTCGTGTCCATAGCGCTCCTCCAGCACCCGGCCAATCAGGGCCGCCGACTCCCTTGGGGAGAGGGCTTCCGCCTGGAGGCGAGCGTAGCCGAGGGAACGCTCCCTGATCACTTGCGGATTGGCCGTCATGTGCCCCGAGTCGTAGTTCTCGCTGTAGTAGAGGTCGGGGTGCCCTTCGAACCGCAGGAGGTTGAACGAGCCCATCAATCCGGTGTTCTGGCCCACCGAGAACGGCAGAACCTGGAGTTCCATCCACGGTCTGCCGTAGAGCCCTGCCAGATGGACGAGTTGCTCGCGCATGACCTCTCGGCCGCCGACCTCCCGGTACAGCACC
Source organism: Streptomyces albidicamelliae (assembly GCF_025642175.1). Classification (NCBI taxonomy): domain Bacteria; kingdom Bacillati; phylum Actinomycetota; class Actinomycetes; order Kitasatosporales; family Streptomycetaceae; genus Streptomyces; species Streptomyces albidicamelliae. The sequence goes on from NZ_CP106795.1 coordinate 4,699,477, forward strand.
GCCTCGTCGAGGACCACCCACAACACAGGTGGCTGCTCCTGGCTGAGGAGCCGCTGGCGGTCCAGTCGTGCTGCCACCATCGCGTCGAGCCGGTCCGACTGGTCTACACCGAGAACTGCCCGTGCATACGACTCAGTCTGCAGAAGGCCGTACACGAGCTGGCACTGGTAGGTCGAGATGTACGTCGCCTTGGCCTCCATGTCGGCGTACTGCTGAAACCAGCTCGGCAACTGGCTCCGCAGCACCATCCCCACCAGGCGCGAGAACAACCCACCCGTCCCCAGCGCAGCGTCCAACCGCTCGGAGAAGTCCCGTTGCGGCACCCTCGCCGCCGTTTCGATCTGGCCGATCAGCGACCCCGTGCAGAAGACGACCGCACCGAGCTGCGCCAGCGTCAGCCCGGCCGACTCTCTCGCCCGCCGCAGCTCGTAGCCGTAGTAGTCCAGCGGCGACGCGCTCGGGTCCAGTTCGCGGCTGCGCACACCCACCACCTCCCCTCACCGAGAGTAGCGAGCGGCATGCGCCGGGGAGTCGGCAACGGGTGAACGTCACCCTGCGGATCCTCCCTCCCTCCGTCACCCTGGAAAGGAGAATCGGAACCGGAGAGGTGATCCAGTGACCGGGAACAGCGGCTCCCCCCGACCCCTCAGGATCACCGCCCGCGGCCGGGCCGTCCTCGCCGATCCCCGGATCAACCGCGGTACGGCGTTCACCGGCGAGCAGCGCCGGGCGCTGGACCTGGTCGGGCTGGTCCCCCCGCGCGTGCTCACCCAGGACGAGCAGGCCGACCGCGCCTACGGGCAGTTCCGGGACCAGGCCGGCGACCTCGCGAAGAGCGTGTACCTGACCGCCCTGCACGACCGCAACGAGGTGCTGTTCTACCGGCTCGTCGGCGACCACCTGGAAGAGATGCTGCCCATCGTCTACACCCCGACGGTCGGCACGGCGATCCGCCGCTACAGCACCGAGTACCGCCGCCCCCGCGGCGTCTACCTCTCCGTGGACGCCCCCGAGGACGTCGAACGGTCCCTGCGCGCGAGCGGCCTCGGCGCCGACGACGTCGACCTGATCGTGGCCACGGACGGCGAGGGCATCCTCGGCATCGGCGACTGGGGTGTCGGCGGCATCGACATCGCGGTCGGCAAGCTGGCCGTCTACACGGCCGCCGCCGGCATCGACCCGCGCCGCACCCTGCCCGTCATGCTCGACGTCGGGACCAACCGCCCCGAACTCCTCGACAACCCCCTCTACCTGGGCAACCGGCACCCGCGCGCCGACCGGGACACCTACGACGCCTTCATCGACGCCTACGTCACCACCGCGGCCAAGCTCTTCCCGAACGCCCTGCTGCACTGGGAGGACTTCGGCCCCGCCAACGCCCGCCGCGTCCTCGACCGCTACCGCGACCGGGTCTGCACCTTCAACGACGACATCCAGGGCACCGGCGCGGTCAACCTGGCCGCCGTCCTCTCCGGTGTCCGCGCCACCGGTGTGCCGCTGCCCGAGCACCGGATCGTGGTCTTCGGCGCGGGCACCGCCGGTATCGGGGTCGCCGACCAGTTGCGGGACGCCCTCGTCGGGGAGGGCCTGTCCGTCGAGCAGGCCACCGACCGCTTCTGGTGCGTCGACCGCTACGGCCTGCTCACCGCCGACCAGGGTGAGGCGCTGCGCGACTTCCAACTGCTGTACGCACGCCCGGTGGACGGGACCGACGGCTGGCGGCGCGACGAGAACCTGCCCGGGATCCCGCTCGGCGAGGTGGTCCGCCGGGTCCGCCCGACCGTCCTCATCGGCACCTCCGGCCAGGCGGGTGCCTTCACCGAGGACATCGTCCGCGAGATGGCCGCCCACACCGGGCGGCCGATCATCCTGGCCATGTCCAACCCCACCGAACTGGCCGAGGCCACCCCCGCCGACCTGCTCGACTGGACCGACGGCAAGGCGCTGGTCGCCACGGGCAGCCCCTTCGCCCCGGTGGAGCGGGACGGGACGACGTACGAGATCGGGCAGGCCAACAACGCCCTGGTCTTCCCCGGCCTGGGCCTCGGGGCGATCGCCGTGCGGGCCTCCCGGATCACCGACCGCATGCTCCGTGCGGCGGCGGACGCGGTGGCCCGCCGGACCGGTGACGCGGACGTCGCGCTGCTGAACGCGCCGCTCCTGCCGCCGATCCGGGAACTGCGCGGCACCTCCGAGGCGGTCGCCGTGGCCGTGGCCCGGACGGCCGTCGAGGAAGGCGTCGCCCGGACCGTCCCGGACGACGTCGAGGCGGCCGTGCGCGCGGCGCGCTGGGAGCCGGTGTACCCGCCGGTGGAGGCCGTCTGACCGACGGCGGACCGGCCGTACCCCGAGACCGCTCGAAGCCGGCGGGCCTCCTGTGGCCCGCCCGATGAATTCATGCAAGCACGCTTGATTGTTTCTGGGCCCGCTGCCATGCTCCCTCCCATGGCCGACCCGACGCCCGTCATCGACGACCTGCGTGCCGAGAGCGACGAACTCGACCTGCTCGTCGCACAGTTGAGCTCCGAGCAGTGGACGCTTCCGACTCCCGCGCCCGGCTGGACCGTCGCCCACCAGATCGCGCACCTCGCCTGGACCGACCACTCGGCGCTGCTGGCCGTCACCGACGCCGACGCCTTCCACACGCTGGTCGAGAAGGCCCTCACCCGCCCCGGCTCGTTCGTCGACGAGGGCGCGGAGGACGGCGCCCGGCTCCCGGTCGCGGAGCTGCTGGCATCGTGGCGCGCCGGACGCACCGCGCTGGACGCGGCCCTGCGCGAGGCACCACCGGGCGGCCGCTTCCCCTGGTACGGCCCACCCATGTCCGCCGCGTCCATGGCCACCGCCCGGCTGATGGAGACCTGGGCCCACGCGCTGGACGTCGCCGACGCCCTGGGCGTGGTGCGCCCGCCCACCGGGCGGCTCCGGCACGTGGCGCGGCTCGGGGTGCGGACCCGCGACTTCGCCTTCGGCGTGCACGGACTCACCCCGCCCGCGGAGGAGTTCCGGGTGGAACTGACCGCACCCGACGGCGGGACGTGGGCGTACGGCCCCGAGGACGCCCCGCAGCGCGTCACCGGCCCCGCCCTCGACTTCTGCCTCCTGGTCACCCAGCGCGCCCACCGCGGCGACCTCGCGCTGAGTGCCGAGGGCCCCGGCGCCGACCGCTGGCTCGACATCGCCCAGGCCTTCGCGGGCCCGCCCGGCACCGGCCGCCCGCCCAAGGAGGGCACCGAGTGAACCCGCTGCGCATCGGCAACTTCTCCGGCTTCTACGGCGACCGCGCCGACGCCCTGCGCGAGATGCTCACCGGTGGCGAACTCGACGTCCTCACCGGCGACTACCTCGCCGAGCTGACCATGCTGATCCTCGCCCGCGACCGGCTGAAGGACCCCTCCGCCGGGTACGCCCGCACCTTCCTGCGCCAACTGGAGGACTGCCTCGGCCTCGCCCACGAACGCGGCGTGCGGATCGTCACCAACGCGGGTGGCCTCAACCCGGCCGGACTCGCCGACGCCGTCCGGCAGCTGGCGGGCCGGCTCGGCATCCCGGCGAAGGTCGCGCACGTCGAGGGCGACGACCTCACCGCCGCGCACCCCGGCACCCTCGCCGCCCACGCCTACCTCGGCGGGTTCGGCATCACCGAGTGCCTGCGGGCCGGCGCGGACGTGGTGGTCACCGGCCGGGTCACCGACGCGGCCCTGGTCACCGGTCCCGCCGCCGCCCACTTCGGCTGGCGGCCGGGGGACCACGACCGCCTCGCCGGCGCGGTCGTCGCCGGGCACGTCCTGGAGTGCGGCACGCAGGCCACCGGCGGCAACTACGCCTTCTTCCGGGAGGGCGACGTACGCCGTCCCGGCTTCCCGCTCGCCGAGATCCACGCCGACGGCAGCAGCGTCGTCTCCAAGCACCCCGGCACCGGCGGCTTCGTCGACGTCGGCACGGTCACCGCCCAGCTGCTGTACGAGACCGGGGGCGGCCGGTACGCGGGACCCGACGTCACCGCCCGGCTGGACACCGTACGGCTGAGCCAGGACGGACCGGACCGGGTGCGGATCGAGGGAGTGCGCGGAGAGGCGCCACCGCCGACGCTCAAGGTGGGGCGCAACCGGCTGGGCGGCTTCCGCAACGAGGTCGTCTTCGTCCTCACCGGGCTCGACATCGAGGCCAAGGCGGACCTGGTCCGCGAGCAGCTGTCCGACGCACTCGCCAAGTCGCCGCCCGCCGAGACCCGCTGGGAGCTGGTCCGCACCGACCGGGCCGACGCCGACACCGAGGAGACCGCGAGCGCCCTGCTGCGGCTCGTCGTACGGGACCCGGACCAGCAGGCCGTCGGACGGGCGCTGAGCGGGGCCGCCGTCGAACTGGCGCTGGCCGGCTACCCGGGCTTCCACGTGCTCGCCCCACCCGGGAAGGGCGCACCCTACGGGGTCTTCGAGGACGTGTACGTCCCCCAGGACGCCGTCGGCCACGAGGCGGTCCTGCCCGACGGACGCCGGGTCCCCGTCCCGCCGCCCCGCGAGACACGCGCCCTGGACGACGTACCGCCACCGCCGCCGCCCGGGCCCCCGCCGCCCGGACCGACCCGGCGCGCCCCCTCGGCCTGGTCGCCGGAGCCCGCAGCGGCGACAAGGGCGGCGACGCCAACGTCGGCGTGTGGGCACGGTCGGACGCGGCCTGGCGCTGGCTCGCCCACGAACTCACCACCGACCGCTTCCGCCAGCTGATCCCCGAGAGCGACGGCCTGCGCGTCACCCGGCACGTGCTCCCCAACCTGCGCGCCCTCAACTTCGTCGTCGAAGGCATCCTCGGCGCGGGCGTCGCCGCCCAGCACCGCTTCGACCCGCAGGCCAAGGCCCTCGGCGAATGGCTGCGCTCCCGCCACCTGGACATCCCGGAGACCCTCCTGTGACGGTTCTCAGCACCTCCCTGGACCCCGCGGGCGCCGACCACCGGGCGGCCCGCGAGACCATGCTCGCCAAGCTCGCCGACCTGGAGACCGAGCACGCCAAGGCGCTCGCGGGCGGCGGCGACAAGTACGTCGCCCGGCACCGGGCGCGCGGCAAGCTGCTCGCCCGCGAACGCATCGAACTGCTCCTCGACCCCGACACCCCCTTCCTGGAGCTGTCCCCGCTCGCCGCCTGGGGCAGCGACTACACCGTCGGCGCCTCCCTGGTCACCGGCATCGGCGTGGTCGAGGGCGTGGAGTGCCTGATCACGGCCAACGACCCGACCGTGCGCGGCGGCGCCAGCAACCCCTGGAGCCTGAAGAAGGCCCTGCGCGCCAATGACATCGCCCTCGCCAACCGGCTGCCCTGCATCAGCCTCGTGGAGTCCGGCGGCGCCGACCTGCCCTCGCAGAAGGAGATCTTCATCCCGGGCGGGGCCATCTTCCGCGACCTCACCCGGCTCTCCGCCGCCGGCATCCCGACCGTCGCCGTCGTCTTCGGCAACTCCACCGCCGGGGGCGCCTACGTCCCCGGCATGTCCGACCACGTGATCATGGTCAAGGAACGCGCCAAGGTGTTCCTGGGCGGGCCGCCGCTGGTGAAGATGGCCACCGGCGAGGAGAGCGACGACGAGTCCCTCGGCGGCGCCGAGATGCACGCGCGCGTCTCCGGCCTCGCCGACTACTTCGCCGTGGACGAGCCCGACGCCCTGCGGCAGGCCCGCCGCGTCGTCGCCCGCCTCAACCACCGCAAGGCGCACCCGGACCCCGGCCCGGCCGCACCGCCGAAGTACGACCCGGAGGAACTCCTCGGCATCGTCCCCGGCGACCTGAAGACCCCCTTCGACCCGCGCGAGGTCATCGCCCGGATCGTCGACGCCTCCGACTTCGACGAGTTCAAGCCGCTGTACGGCACGAGCCTCGCCACCGGCTGGGCGAGCCTGCACGGCTACCCCGTCGGCATCCTCGCCAACGCCCAGGGCGTCCTGTTCAGCGAGGAGTCCCAGAAGGCCGCCCAGTTCATCCAGCTCGCCAACCAGCGCGACATCCCGCTGCTCTTCCTGCACAACACCACCGGCTACATGGTCGGCAAGGAGTACGAGCAGGGCGGCATCATCAAGCACGGGGCGATGATGATCAACGCGGTGAGCAACAGCCGGGTCCCCCACCTGTCCGTGCTCATGGGCGCCTCCTACGGCGCCGGGCACTACGGCATGTGCGGCCGCGCCTACGACCCCCGCTTCCTGTTCGCCTGGCCCAGCGCCAAGTCCGCCGTCATGGGCCCGCAGCAGCTCGCGGGCGTCCTCTCGATCGTCGCCCGGCAGTCGGCGGCGGCCAAGGGACAGCCCTACGACGACGACGCGGACGCCGCCCTGCGCGCGATGGTGGAGCAGCAGATCGAGTCCGAGTCGCTGCCCATGTTCCTGTCCGGGCGGCTCTACGACGACGGCGTCATCGACCCGCGCGACACCCGCACCGTCCTCGGCCTGTGCCTGTCCGCCCTCCACACCGCCCCCTACGAGGGCGCGCGCGGCGGCTTCGGCGTCTTCCGGATGTGAGGAACCCAGTGATCACTTCTGTCCTCGTCGCCAACCGCGGCGAGATCGCCTGCCGCATCTTCCGCACCTGCGCGGAACTCGGCATCCGCACCGTCGCCGTGCACTCCGACGCCGACGCCGACGCGCTGCACACCCGCACGGCCGACACGGCGGTACGGCTGCCCGGCGCCGCCCCCGCGGACACCTACCTGCGCGGCGACCTCGTCGTGAAGGCCGCCCTGGCCGCCGGCGCGGACGCCGTCCACCCCGGCTACGGCTTCCTCTCCGAGAACGCCGACTTCGCCCGCGCCGTCACCGACGCCGGCCTGACCTGGATCGGCCCGCCGCCACGGGCCATCGAGGCCATGGCGTCCAAGACCCGCGCCAAGGAACTCATGGGCCTCGCCCCCCTCGCGGCGGCCGACGTCACCGAGGACGACCTGCCGCTGCTGGTGAAGGCCGCCGCGGGCGGCGGTGGCCGCGGCATGCGCATCGTGCGCCGCCTCGACGAACTGCCCGACGCACTGGACGGCGCCCGCACCGAGGCCGCGAGCGCCTTCGGCGACGGCGAGGTCTTCGTGGAGCCGTACATCGAGCACGGCCGGCACGTCGAGGTGCAGATCCTCGCCGACACCCACGGCACCGTCCGGCCCCTCGGCACCCGCGACTGCTCCCTCCAGCGCCGCCACCAGAAGGTCGTCGAGGAGGCCCCGGCCCCCGGACTGCCCGACGCGCTCACCGAGGAGCTGTACGCACTCGCCGTACGCGCCGCACGCGCCGTCTCCTACGTCGGTGCCGGCACGGTCGAGTTCCTGGTCGCCGACGGCCGCGCGCACTTCCTGGAGATGAACACCCGCCTCCAGGTCGAACACCCCGTCACCGAGGCGGTGTTCGGCATCGACCTGGTCGCGGAACAGATCCGCGTCGCCGAGGGCCACCCCCTGCCCGCCGACCCGCCCGCCGCGCACGGCCACGCCGTCGAGGGCCGCCTGTACGCCGAGGACCCCGCCCGCGACTGGGCCCCCCAGACCGGCACCCTGCACCACCTCGCCGTACCGGCGGGCGTCCGCCTGGACACCGGCTACACCGACGGCGACGAGATCGGCGTCCACTACGACCCGATGCTCGCCAAGATCGTCGCCCACGCCTCCACCCGCGCGGAAGCCATCCGCAAACTGGCCGGGGCCCTCGAACGCACCGCCCTGCACGGCCCGGTCACCAACCGCGACCTGCTCGTCCGCTCCCTGCGGCACGACGAGTTCACCACCGCCCGCATGGACACCGGCTTCTACGACCGCCACCTCGCCGAACTCACCGGGTCCGCCCCCGACCCCCTCGCCCCGCTGGCCGCCGCCCTCGCCGACGCCCACGGCCGCTCCCGCTTCGGCGGCTGGCGCAACGTCCCCGCCCAGCCACAGACCAAACGCTACGAGCTGGCGGGCGAGGAGATCGAGGTCAGCTACCGGCACACCCGTCACGGACTCGCCGCCGACGGCGTCCGCGTCGTCCACGCCGACGCGCACACGGCCGTCCTCGAAGCCGACGGCGTCCGGCACCGGTTCGAGATCGCCCGCTACGGCGACCAGGTGTACGTCAACACCACCCGCCTCACCGCCCTGCCCCGCTTCCCCGACCCCACCGCCCAGCTCACCCCCGGCTCCCTGCTCGCACCGATGCCGGGCACGGTCGTCCGCATCGCCGAAGACCTGCGGGAAGGCGCGACCGTGCAGGCCGGCCAGCCCCTGATCTGGCTGGAGGCGATGAAGATGCAGCACCGGATCACCGCGCCGGTCACCGGCACGCTCAGCGCCCTGCACGCCAAGGCCGGCCAGCAGGTCGAGCCGGGCACGCTGCTCGCCGTCGTACAGGAAACCTCGTCCTAGGAGCCCCATGACCGCCGTCATCGAGTCCGAAGAGCACAAGGCCCTCCGATCCGCCGTCGCCGCCCTCGGCAAGCGCTACGGCCGCGACTACCTCACCCGCACCATCGCCGAGGGCAAGCACCTCACCGAACTCTGGTCCGAGGCGGGCAAGCTGGGCTACCTCGGCGTCAACCTCCCCGAGGAGTACGGCGGAGGCGGCGGCGGCATCACCGACCTGTCCATCGTCCTCGAAGAACTGGGCGCCGCCGGCTCCCCGCTCCTCATGCTCGTCGTGTCCCCGGCCATCTGCGGCACCGTGATCTCCCGCTTCGGCACCGAGGAGCAGAAGCGCACCTGGCTCCCCGGACTCGCCGACGGCACCCGACTCATGGCCTTCGGCATCACCGAACCCGACGCCGGCTCCAACAGCCACCGCATCACCACCACCGCCCGCAAGGACGGCGCGGACTGGCTCCTCACCGGCCGCAAGGTCTTCATCTCCGGCGTCGACATGGCCGACGCCGTCCTGATCGTCGGCCGCACCGAGGACGCCCGCACCGGACGCCTCAAGCCCTGCCTGTTCATCGTCCCCACCGACGCCGAGGGCTTCCACAAGAACCCCATCGACATGGAACTCAAAGCGGCCGAGAAGCAGTTCGAGCTCGTCCTCGACGACGTACGGCTGCCCGCCGACGCCCTCGTGGGCGACGAGGACGCCGGACTGCTGCAACTGTTCGCCGGACTCAACCCCGAACGGATCATGACCGCCGCGTTCGCGATCGGCATGGGCCGCCACGCCCTCGGCAAGGCCGTCGAGTACGCCCGCGACCGCACCGTCTGGAAAGCCCCCATCGGCGCCCACCAGGCCATCGCCCACCCCCTCGCCCAGGCCCACATCGACCTGGAACTCGCCCGGCTGATGACGCAGAAGGCGGCCCACCTCTACGACGCCGGCGACGACATCGGCGCGGGCGAGGCCGCCAACATGGCCAAGTACGCGGCCGGAGAAGCCTGCGTGAAGGCCGTCGACCAGTCCGTGCACACCCTCGGCGGCAACGGACTCACCCGCGAATTCGGCCTCGCCTCATTGATAACCGCCGCACGCGTGGCTCGTATTGCTCCGGTGAGCCGGGAGATGATTCTCAACTACGTCTCCCACCAGACCCTGGGTCTGCCCAAGTCGTACTGACCGACCTGAGCGCGAGGAGGAACCGTGTTCCGCAGCGAGTACGCAGACGTTCCGCCCGTAGAACTCCCCATCCACGAAGCCGTCCTCGGCGGGGCCGCCGCATTCGGCGACCGGCCCGCCCTCGTCGACGGCACGGACGGCACCACCCTCACGTACGAGCAGGTGGACCGGTTCCACCGGCGCCTCGCCGCCGCCCTCGCCGACGCCGGCGTCCGCAAGGGCGACGTCCTCGCCCTGCACAGCCCCAACACCATCGCCTTCCCGACCGCGTTCTACGCGGCCACCCGCGCGGGCGCCTCCGTCACCACCGTGCACCCCCTCGCCACACCCGAGGAGTTCGCCAAACAGCTCGCCGACAGCCGCGCCCACTGGATCATCACCGTCTCCCCGCTGCTGGCCGCCGCCCGCCGCGCCGCCGAACTCGCGGGCGGCATAAGGGAGATATTCGTGTGCGACCAGGCACCCGGACACCGCTCCCTCATCGACCTGCTCGCCACCACCGCGCCCGAACCACGGATCGACATCGACCCGGCCGAGGACGTCGCCGCACTGCCGTACTCCTCCGGCACCACCGGCATCCCCAAGGGCGTGATGCTCACCCACCGGCAGATCGCCACCAACCTCGCCCAGCTCGAACCCGCCGTCCCCGCGGGCCCCGGCGACCGCATCCTCGCCGTCCTGCCGTTCTTCCACATCTACGGCCTGACCGCCCTCATGAACGCGCCCCTGCGCCACGGCGCCACCGTCGTCGTCCTGCCCCGCTTCGACCTCGAAACCTTCCTCGCCGCGATCCAGACCCACCGCATCACCGGCCTCTACGTCGCCCCGCCCATCGTCCTCGCCCTCGCCAAACACCCCGCGGTCACCCACTACGACCTGTCCTCGCTGCAGTACGTCATCAGCGCCGCCGCCCCCCTCGACGCCCAGCTCGCCCGCGCCTGTGCCGAACGCCTCGGCCTGCCCCCGATCGGCCAGGCCTACGGCATGACCGAGCTGTCCCCCGGCACCCACGTCGTCCCCCTCGACCGCCTCCACCAGGCCCCCGCCGGCACCGTCGGCCGGCTCATCGCCGGCACCGAGATGCGCATCGTCTCCCTCGACGACCCCGGCAAGGACCTCGGCACCGGCGAACCCGGCGAGATCCTCATCCGCGGCCCCCAGGTCATGAAGGGCTACCTCGGCCGCCCCGACGCCACCGACGCCATGATCGACACCGACGGCTGGCTGCACACCGGCGACGTCGGCCACGTCGACACCGACGGCTGGCTCTTCGTCGTCGACCGCGTCAAGGAACTCATCAAGTACAAGGGCTTCCAGGTGGCCCCCGCCGAACTGGAAGCCCTGCTGCTCACCCACCCCGGCATCGCCGACGCCGCCGTCATCGGCGCCTACAACGAGGACGGCACGGAAGTCCCGCACGCCTTCGTCGTCCGCCAGCCCACCGCCGACGGCCTGAACGAGAACGAGGTCATGCTGTACGTCGCCGAACACGTCGCCCCCTACAAACGGGTCCGGCAGGTCACCTTCCTCGACGCCGTACCCCGCGCCGCCTCCGGAAAGATCCTGCGCCGGCAACTCAGGGAGCACGCATGACCCCGCCCGTCGGCCGCACCCGCGACCGCGCCGTCGAAACCCTCAGCCTCGACGCCGTCGACACCCGCAACGCACTCTCCGCGCCCCTCGTCGACGCCCTCGCCGCCGCCCTGACCGACTGCGCCGCCGACGACGACGTACGCGCCGTCGTCCTCACCCACACCGGCAACACCTTCTGCGCCGGCGCCGACCTCCGCGACCCGCCCCACCCCGACGCCCTCGTCGGCCTGCTCCGGCAGATCGTCGCCCTGCCCAAACCCGTCGCCGCCCGGATCACCGGACACGTCCGCGCCGGCGGCCTCGGCCTGCTCGCCGCCTGCGACCTGGCCGCCGCCGCCCACACCGCCACCTTCGCCTTCACCGAGGTCCGCATCGGCGTCGCCCCCGCGGTGATCTCCCTGCCCCTGCTGCCCCGCGCCGACCCCCGCACCCTCGCCCGCTACTACCTCACCGGCGAACGCTTCGGCCCACCGGAAGCCCTCCGCCTCGGCCTGCTCTCAGCCACCGCCGACGACGCCGACGAAGCCCTCGCCCCCCTCCTCGACGGCCTGCGCCGCTCCTCGCCCCAGGCCCTCGCGGAGACGAAACGGCTGCTCACGGCTAGGGTGCTGGAGACATTCGACCGGGACGCGGCCGACCTCACCGCACTCTCGGCCCGGCTGTTCTCCTCCGACCAGGCCCGGGAGGGGATGACGGCCTTCCTCGAACGACGGGACGCGGCATGGGTGGTGTGAACACGTGAGCACGACGGCGGAACACGGACGCCCGCCCGGATCCCACCCCAAACCCGACCGCAGCCCCAAACAGGACCGCAGCCGCGCCACCCGGCAACGACTCCTCGAAGCCGCCGTCGCCTGCCTCGCCGAACACGGCTGGGCAGGCTCCACGGTGTCCGTCGTCGCCGAACGCGCCGGCGTCTCCCGGGGCGCCGCCCAGCACCACTTCCCCACCCGCGAGGACCTCTTCACCGCGGCCGTCGAATACGTCGCCGAAGAACGCTCCACCGCCCTGCGCGCGCTCTTCCCGCACGGCACCACCGGAGACACCCGCGCCGTCGTCACCGCCGTCGTCGACCTCTACACCGGCCCCCTCTTCCGCGCCGCCCTCCACCTGTGGGTCGCCGCCTCCAACGAGGACCAGCTGCGCGCCCGCGTCACCGAACTCGAGGCCCGCGTCGGCCGCGAGACCCACCGCATCGCCGTCGACCTCCTCGACGCCGACGAATCCCGCCCCGGTGTCCGCGAAACCGTCCAGGGCTTCCTCGACATGGCCCGCGGCCTCGGCCTCGCCAACCTCCTCACCGACGACACCACCCGCCGCCGGCGCGTCGTCGCCCAGTGGGCCGCCCTCCTGGAGCAGGCACTCGCCTGAGCCACCCGCCACCGGCCACTGATCACCGGCACCCCCGGCGGCCCCCAGTGAGCCGCGCCACAGGCGTATCCGACGGCACGCAGTACCCTTGGCCCATGCTTCCGATGCTCGTCCGACGCCGCCACGTGGACTACGTGCGCGTCACGAGCATGGGCTGTCGGCGCTTCTCCGCCTGACACAGCCCCCTGCCTTCTTCTCTTTCTCCCTTACTTCCGGCACCCGGGGCCGCCACACCCCCGCGGCCACCCGTGCCCCGTACACCCTGCGGACGCATCATGACCCAGCACACCGCGACGACCCCGTCGTACGACCAGCTCCCGATCATCGACCTGTCGGCCGCCGACCGCGACCCCCGGGCCCGCGCCCTGCTCCACGCCCAGCTGCACAGCGCCGCCCACGACGTCGGTTTCTTCCAGCTCGTCGGACACGGCGTGACCCGCGCCGAGACCGACGCCCTGCTCACCGCGATGCGCGCCTTCTTCACCCTCCCCGAAGCCGACCGGCTCGCCATCGACAACGTCAACTCCCCCCACTTCCGCGGCTACACCCGCACCGGCGACGAACGCACCGCCGGCGCCCGCGACTGGCGCGACCAGCTCGACATAGGCGCCGAACGCCCCGCCCGCGAACCCGGCCCCGGCGAACCCTCCTACTGGTGGCTCCAGGGCCCCAACCAGTGGCCCGCCGCCCTCCCCCAACTGCGCACCGCCGCCCTCGCCTGGATCGACAGGCTCAGCGCCGTCGCCCAGCGCCTCCTGCACGAACTGCTCACCGCCATCGGTGCCCCCGCCGGCTTCTACGACCCGATCTTCGGCGAGCACGCCCACCCGCACCTCAAGCTCGTCCGCTACCCCGGCAGCGCCGGGGACGGCACCGACCAGGGCGTCGGCGCCCACAAGGACTACGGCTTCCTCACCCTGCTCCTCCAGGACACCGTCGGCGGCCTCCAGGTCCAGCGCGAGGACGGCCGCTTCCACGAAGTCCCGCCCATCGAGAACGCCTTCGTCGTCAACCTCGGCGAACTCCTCGAAGTCGCCACCGACGGCTACCTGCTGGCCACCAACCACCGAGTGGTCAGCCCGCCCGGCGCCACCGAACGCTTCTCCGTGCCGTTCTTCTACAACCCCCGCCTGGACGCCCGGATCGAACCCCTGCCCTTCCCGCACGCGTCCACCGCCCCCGGCATCACCGACGACCCCACCAACCCCCTGTACGCCGAATACGGCTACAACGAACTCAAGGGCAAGCTGAGGGCGCACCCGCTGGTGGCCGAGAGGCACCACACGGGCCTTCTCACCCCGGCATGAGCGACGAGCGAGAGGGGGCGCGGGCGGCAGCCGCCCCGCGCCCCCGCCGCCTCCCCTAGTGGGCGATGTCCGCGTACCCCGAGACGTCCTCCGGCCGCCGCGCCCCCGGCCCCACGTACCGGGCCGACGGCCGCACCAGCCGGCCCGTCCGCTTCTGCTCCAGGATGTGCGCCGACCACCCCGCGGTCCGCGCACACGTGAACATCGACGTGAACATGTGCGCCGGCACCTCCGCGAAGTCCAGCATGATCGCCGCCCAGAACTCCACGTTCGTCGCCAGCACCCGGTCCGGCCGGCGATTGTGCAACTCCTCCAGCGCGGCCTTCTCCAGCGCCTCCGCGATCTCGAACCTCGGCGCCCCCAGCTCCCGCGCCGTGCGCCGCAGCACCCGCGCCCGCGGATCCTCCGCCCGGTACACCCGGTGCCCGAACCCCATCAGCCGCTCACCCCGGTCCAGAGCCTGTTTGACGTAGGCCTCCGCGTCCCCGGTCCGCTCGATCTCCTCGATCATCCCCAGCACCCGCGACGGCGCCCCGCCGTGCAGCGGACCCGACATCGCACCGACCGCGCCCGACAGGGCGGCGGCCACGTCCGCACCGGTGGAGGCGATGACCCGCGCCGTGAACGTCGACGCGTTCATCCCGTGCTCCGCGGCCGACGTCCAGTACGCGTCCACGGCGGCCACGTGCTTCGGGTCCGGCTCACCCCGCCAGCGGATCATGAACCGCTCCACGACCGAGCCCGCCTTGTCGATCTCCCGCTGCGGCACCATCGGCAGACCCTGCCCCCGCGCGGACTGGGCGACGTACGACAGCGCCATCACCGCGGCCCGGGCCAGATCCGCGCGCGCCTGCTCCGCGTCGATGTCCAGCAGCGGCTTCAGACCCCACACCGGCGCGAGCATGGCCAGCGCGGACTGCACGTCCACCCGGATGTCACCGGAATGCACCGGGATCGGGAACGGCTCCGCGGGCGGCAGACCGGGATTGAAGGCCCCGTCGACCAGCAGTCCCCACACGTTGCCGAAGGAGACGTGCCCGACCAGATCCTCGATGTCGACGCCCCGGTAGCGCAGGGCACCGCCCTCCTTGTCGGGTTCGGCGATCTCCGTCTCGAACGCGACGACTCCTTCGAGCCCGGGTACGAAATCGGACATCAGGCGGCTCCTCGTGATGTGTCGGCGGCGGTCACCCCGGTGATGCCCCGATCGGCCGGTGGTCACCCGTGGTCACCCATACCGCAAGGGAACCAGCACGATAACTCCCGGTGCCGCACTTGGGGAGACCACTCGACACCCGGTGCCACGACCGTCCGATACGGCAGGATGACCGCGTGACCGACCGCGAACCCCTCCTGGACCCCGTCCTCGACCCCGCCGCCATGCGCAAGCAGTACCGGGCAGAGGGCCTCGCCGAACAGGACTTGGCCACGCACCCCATGGACCAGTTCGCCCGCTGGTTCGAGGACGCCGCCCGCGCGGCCCTCCACGGCACGGTCTACGAACCCAACGCGATGATCGTCTCCACCGCGGACGCCGCCGGCCGCCCCAGCTCACGCACGGTCCTGATGAAGCAGTTCGACACCGACGGCTTCGTCTTCTACACCAACTACAACTCCCGGAAGGCCCGCGACCTCGCGGAGAACCCGCACATCTCGCTGCTCTTCCCCTGGCACCCGCTGGCCCGCCAGGTCATCGTCACCGGGACCGCGCAGCGCACCGGCCGCGACGAGACCGCCGCCTACTTCCGCACCCGCCCGCACGGCTCCCAGCTGGGCGCCTGGGCCAGCGCCCAGTCCACGGCCATCGCCTCCCGCGCGGAACTCCAGGCCGCCTACGACGACCTCGCGTCCCGCTACCCCGAGGGCGAACAGGTCCCGGTCCCCCCGCACTGGGGCGGCTACCGCATCACCCCGGAGACGATCGAGTTCTGGCAGGGCCGCGAGAACCGCCTCCACGACCGCCTGCGCTACACCGCCACCCCGTCCGGAACCTGGCAGACGGAACGCCTGAGCCCCTGAGAACGCAGACGACCCGCGGGCTCTGGTCCTCCGTCTGACGGCGGAGGAGCCGGCCGGACGTACCGGCGAGCTCGCGGGTCGGGTGACTGCTTGGGATTGGGCCGGCTGCACGTCTCTGTCACGTGCTGGTCCGGCACCGCACTGGATGTGGTGGCGGACCGCTAGCCCGCAGCCACCTCACGCGTCCGGTTCTCATACATCTGCCGAACCACCTCCCTTCTGTGTACGTCACACCCTAGGAAACCGGGAGGAGGGTCTCAACTGTTTTTCGGTACGGTCCCGCACATGACCGGACTCCGGCTCGCCACCGTTGAAGGCGACCTCATGCTCGAACAGTGGCGGCACGTGCACAACGTCGTGGTGCCGGTCGCCGCCATGTCGGTGGCGGACGCCCGGGAGCGGGTGGGGCGGTACCGGCTGGAGAACGCCTACGTGGGGGACGTGCTCGTCGGGTGCTCCACCGTGCGGCCGCCGGTGGAGGGGGTGGCCACCGTGATCGCACGTGTGCTCCCGGGGCACCGGGGGCAGGGGTTCGGTACGGCGCTTTACGAGAACGGGCTGGCGCGTGCGCGTGGGCTGGGTGCCGGGGTGATCGAGACGTGTGTGCTGGCGGCGAACGAGGAGGGGCTGCGGTTCGCGGTGCGGCGCGGGTTCGTGGAGATCGAACGCTATGTACTGGACGGGGAGCGGGACGAGTGGGTGGACCTGCGGCTCGCTCCGGAAGTCGACCGGCATTGATTCGGCAATCTTGCGGGAACAGGATGTGGGCTGTGTCACGTTCGAGTTGAATGAAGGCCAGTGAGCGAACCGAGCGCCGACGTGCGCCGACGCAGCCTCCAGGGGGTCCAGGTGAGTGCTTCCCGGCGGAGTGGGACCACGGACGAGCTGGGGCCGGACGAGCCCGGCGAGCCCGGCGGGTCCGACCTGCTCGCCGCGCTGCTGGACGGCATGGACGCGGCGCTGTGCGCGTTCGACGCCGACGGGGTCGTGACCCACTGGAACCGGGAGGCGGAGCGGATCCTCGGGTGGACCGCCGCCGAGGCCGTCGGGCGGCACGGGTTCGCCGGGTGGGCGGTGCGCAGCGCGGACGCCGAGGAGGTGCAGGCCCGGCTGATGTCGGCCATGCACGCGCCGGGGCGGCAGGTGCACGAGTTCGCGCTGGTCACGAAGGACGGCGGCCGGGTGCTCGTGCGGACGCAGTCCGCCGCGGTGCGCGGGCCGGAGGGCAAGCCGGCGGGTGTGTACTGCGCGTTCAGCGAGGTGCACGCGCAGATCGATCTGGAGCGGTCGATCGCGTTGAGCGAGGCGCTGTTCGAGGACGCGGCGTGGGGTGTGGTCCTGGTGGACGCCGATCTGCGGCCGGCCGTGGTGAACGCGCACGCGGCGCGCTCGCTGGGCATCGGGCGTACGTCCGCGCTGGGCCGGCCGCTCGGTGAGCTGCTCGCGCAGGGTGTGGAGGAGCTGGAGGCCGCGCTCACGCATGTGCTGGCCGAGGGTGCGCCGCCCGCGCCGGCCGAGATGTGGGTGGCGGTGCGCACTCCGGAGGGTGAGAAGCGGCGGTGCTGGCGGAGCGGGTTCCTGCGGCTGGCGTCGCCGCTGGCGGAGGAGCCGGTGCCGCTGGGGGTCGGCTGGCTGTTCCTGGACGTGACGGAGGCCAAGCAGGCCGAGCAGGAGGCGGCTCTGCTGCGGTTCCGTACGAACCAGTCGCATCGCGCGGCCCGTGCGGCGGCCGAGTGCGAGGACCCGGTGGAGGCGGTGACGGTCCACCTGGACTTCGCTCTCGCCGGTTTCGCCGATCACGCGCTGGTCGACCGGCTGGCGGGTGCGCCGCCGGCGGGTGGTGAGGACGCGGCTCCGGTGCGGCTGGTGCGGCTCGCCGCCACGCCCGCGGGGGCGCCGGGCCCGAGTGTGCCGACCGGTGCGGCCGGGTTGCCCGTGCGGTACGAGGCGGGGCATCCGGCGCTGAGCTGCGTGGAGCGGGCCGGGACGGTGCGTGCGGACGCGGGGTCGGTCCCGGCGGAGCGGGCGCGGGCGTGGGCGCTGGAGCGGCAGTGGCCCGGGGACGCGGTGCACGGGTTGTGCGCGGTGCTGCGGAGCCGGGGGCGGACGCTGGGTGTGGTGACGTTCCTGCGCGGGGCGGGCCGCAGCCGGTTCGAGCGGTCGGACACGGCCTACGCGGAGGACGTGGCGGGGCGCATCGCGGTGGCGCTGGACCTGGCGGAGGCGGTCCGGCGGGGTGCGGCGGGGGAGTAGGGCGGTCCCGGTCCCCCCAGGGGGCGCCGCGGTCGGTGCCGGTGATCAGTGGCGGTAGAAGATCCGGTCGCCGTACTCGCGCATGACGCGGCCGTTCCATTCGTGGCCGCCGTCGACGTTGCCGGAGCGCAGGAGCGGGGGTTCGATGCCGCGGTCGGCCAGGGTGGCGGCGGCGGTGGCCATGACGGCCTGCATGAGGGCCGCGGTGACGACGGTGGAGGCGGGGGCGAAGGGCGCCGGGATGGTGTCGAGGGTCAGTTCCGCGTCGCCGACCGCGATCTTCGAGTCGAGGACGACGTCGCAGTGGTCCTTGAGGAAGGTGCCGGAGGCGTGCCGGGAGCTGGTCTGTGAGGCGTAGGCGACGGAGGTGACGCCGATGACCCGCACGCCCCGGGCGCGGGCGCTCATGGCCATCTCGACGGGGAGGGCGTTGCGGCCGGAGAGGGAGATGATCAGCAGGGCGTCGCCGGCGCGGACCGGTGAGGTGTCGAGGACGGCGCTCGCGAGGCCGTCGACGCGTTCGAGGGCGGAGCCGAGGGTGGCCGGGGTGACGTCGACGCCGACGACACCGGGTACGGCGAGCAGGTTCATCAGGGCGAGGCCGCCGGCGCGGTAGACGACGTCCTGGGCGGCGAGTGAGGAGTGTCCGGCGCCGAAGGCGAACAGGCGGCCGCCGGCGGCGACGGTGTCGGCGAGCAGGGTGCCGGCGGTGGTGATCGCCGCGGCCTCCTCCTCGCGGACCCGTTGCAGCAGGGTGATGGCAGCGTCGAAGAACAGGTCGGCAGGCGTGCCGTCGCTCATGCGGTGCCCCTTCGCAGCGTCTGTGTCGTGGATCACCGTGAGGTCTGGACCAGTGTGGTGTCAATACGGCCGGGGTTCTCGTGTGAGGATGCCCCGGTGGCGCCCGGTGCGGGTGCCGGTCAGGGGTGCGGGGGCCGTACGGTCGGGCTCACGGGCCGGTGCCGGCGGGGCGGCCTCCCGGCCCTCGTTTCGCCGGTCCCCCCCGCTTGTCAGTGGGATCCGGCAGAATTGGTGGCAGGGCCAGCGCACGCGGCCGGGCTGCCGGCAGAGGTTATCGAGGGGCACGTATGTCCGGACTGATCGACACCACGGAGATGTACCTCCGCACCATCCTCGAGCTCGAAGAGGAAGGCGTCGTTCCCATGCGCGCCCGCATCGCGGAGCGGCTCGACCAGAGTGGGCCGACCGTGAGCCAGACGGTGGCGCGGATGGAGCGCGACGGCCTGGTGGCCGTCGCGAGCGACCGTCATCTGGAGTTCACGGACGAGGGCCGCCGGCTGGCGACGCGCGTGATGCGCAAGCACCGGCTGGCGGAGTGTCTGCTGGTCGACGTGATCGGCCTGGAGTGGGAGCAGGTGCACGCGGAGGCGTGCCGCTGGGAGCACGTGATGAGCGAGGCCGTGGAGCGGCGTGTGCTGGAGCTGCTGCGGCATCCGACCGAGTCTCCGTACGGCAACCCGATCCCGGGTCTGGAGGAGCTGGGCGAGAAGGACGGCGCCGATCCGTTCCTGGACGAGGGCATGGTCTCGTTGGCGGACCTGGATCCGGGCACGGACGGGAAGACGGTCGTGGTCCGGCGTATCGGCGAGCCGATCCAGACGGACGCGCAGCTGATGTACACGCTGCGGCGGGCGGGTGTGCAGCCCGGTTCGGTGGTGAGCGTGACGGAGTCGGCCGGCGGGGTGCTGGTGGGCAGCGGCGGTGAGGCGGCCGAGCTGGAGGCGGACGTCGCCTCGCACGTGTTCGTCGCCAAGCGCTGAGCAAGGGAGGGCCCCGGCGCCGTGTGGCGCCGGGGCCTGTCCTCCCCTGTTCCGACCCGGAGCCCCGAGCTCTCAGGGTCGTCCCCTCGGACCGCTTTTCCCCGAGTGGTCCGCCTCCCGCCTGAAAGATCCCCTCGGCGGCGGCGATCATTCCTTGAGGGGTGTCACTCGAATGAGGGGTGTTGTCCGCGCAGACAGAATCTTCGAATGGGCATTCGATAGTCTGCGGCGGCAGTACGACGGCAGAACACCGGTGCGAGGCAGGCGAGCTGGGGGGTACCAGGCCCATGGCACGGCGTATCGACGTGACGGGAGCGGGCGGTGTGCGGCTGGCCGCCTGGGATTTCGCCGAACCGCCCAAGGCGGAGCCGCACGAGGCGGGACGGGATCCGGCCGGGCACGGGCAGGGCACCCCGGGTGTCCTGTTACTCCACGGCCTGATGGGCCGCGCCTCCCACTGGGCGGAGGTCGCCCGCAGGCTCGCCGGACGCCATCGCGCGGTCGCTCTCGACCAGCGCGGCCACGGCCGGAGCGAGAAGCCCCCGCAGGCCGACTACACCCGCGAGGCCTACGTCGAGGACGCGGAGGCCGCCGTGGAGCAGCTGGGCCTCGCCCCCGCCGTCCTCATCGGCCACGCCATGGGCGCGCTGACCGCCTGGCAGCTCGCCGCCAAGCGCCCCGACCTCGTGCGCGGTGTGATCATCTTCGACATGCGGGCCTCCGCGCTCGGCGCGGCCTCGCAGCGCGACTGGGCCGACTGGTTCCGGGCCTGGCCCGTCCCCTTCGCCACCCTCGCCGACGTCCGCAAGTGGTTCGGCGAGGACGACCCCTGGGTGGAGCGCCCCCATCCGGCCCGCGGCGCCTTCTACGCCGAGGTCATGCAGGAGTGCGAGGACGGCTGGCGCCCCGTCTTCGACCCGGAGCGGATGCTGCGGTCCCGGGAGACGTGGGTCTACGACGCGCACTGGGAGGAGCTGGCGCAGGTGCGGTGCCCCGCACTCGTCGTCCGTGCTCTCGACGGCGAGCTGGGGCGCGC
The DNA here is from genome assembly GCF_025642175.1 of Streptomyces albidicamelliae. Classification (NCBI taxonomy): domain Bacteria; kingdom Bacillati; phylum Actinomycetota; class Actinomycetes; order Kitasatosporales; family Streptomycetaceae; genus Streptomyces; species Streptomyces albidicamelliae. Next base: position 4,720,374 of record NZ_CP106795.1, read on the forward strand.
GGAGGCGCAGGAGATGGTGCGGGTGCTGCCGCGCGGTGAGTACGCGGAGGTGGACGCGGGCCACCTCGCGCACTACGACCATCCGGAGGGGTGGCGGTCGGTCGTCGAGCCGTTCCTCGACGCGCTGGCCGAGGACTGAGCATCTGATCGTCCCGGGTCGTCCGTGGTGCGGTGGCCGCGGGTACGCCATGGTCGTTCGCACAGTGCCCCCGCGACCCTCGGGGAGCTGCCGTGCCCGATGCCCGGAGGTTCGGCTAGCCCTTGCTCACCGCCGTGAGGATCTCCGGGAGGCGGGCCGCCGTGCGGGGGGCCGCCAGGCGCAGGCCGAGGAGCGTGAGGGCCGCTCCGTAGCCCGTGCCGGCCGGCAGCAGCAGCCAGGCCCGGGCGGCGCCGTCGGCGGTCACGTGGAGCCAGATGGTGAGGGCGATGACGGGGGAGCAGAGGAGGGCCGCCGCGACCATGCCGCCGAAGATCGCGATCCAGGCGAGGCCCGCCTGGCCGGGGGCGACGTTCTTGTGGCCCTCCTGAGGGATGGAGTACGGGAAGCGGGCCGAGGTCCACGCGCCGGTCGCCAGCATCGCGCCGAGCAGCGCGAACGACAGTCCCAGGGCCTCCGGGAGCCGGGCCCAGGCGTCCAGCAGCGAGGTCGTCAGCACGGTCACGAGGACGGCGTACGGGAGGGTGACCAGCAGCAGGGCCAGCGCCCGGCCACGCAGCTCGGCGTAGGCGTCCCGGGCGGAGGACACGGTCATGGCGACCATCCAGAACGCGGAGGTGTCCTGCCCGAACTGGTTGTACATCTGGATGCCGAGCATCCCGGCGGCGAAGCAGGCGAAGTAGATCGACCCGGTGCCCTGCACGGCGTTGAACACCGGCACGATGAGTCCGATCGCCAGCGAGGTCACCCACGCGGCCTTGGTCTTCGGGTCGCGCCAGATGTAGCGCAGGCTGCGTTCCATGACCGTGCCCGTGCGTCCGCCCGGCAGCAGCCGGGCCGGTCCGGCGGTGCCGGAGCGGTCTCGGCCCGGGGCGTCGAGGGGCTGGAGGGTGGACCCGTCGGGCGCGGTCATCAGCCGGGTCAGGCTGCGCGCCCAGGCAGCCAGCAGCAGCGCCAGACCGGCGAGCGAGACGGCCAGTTGGCCGGCCGCGACGCCGTACGCGCCCTCGCTCGCGGAGCGTACCGCCCCGATCGCCGAGGCCGGCGGGACCCAGGTCAGGACGTCCGCGGCCGGCCGTAGCGGTTCCAGTCCGGCCGAACCGAGGCGCTGTGCACCGAAGTTGACGAGCTGGGCGCCGATCGCGATCACCAGTCCGCTCAGCACGGCGAGGTCGCGGCCCCGCCTGCTGGTCAGCAGCCGTACGTTGGCGGCGGCGACGGCCCGTGCGAGGGCCACGCAGACCAGCAGGGCGAGCGCGACGGCGGCGACCGCGACGGCGTACCCGGCGGGGCCGTGGGCGAGGGCGAGCGCGCAGCCGGTGAGGACCAGCAGCGTGAACAGGGGGCCGATCCCGACCAGCGAGGCCGCGAGCAGGGCGCGTACCAGCGGCCGGGGGTGCAGCGGCAGCAGGACCAGCCGGGTCGGGTCGAGGGTCTCGTCGCCGGTCGGGAAGAACAGCGGCAGCACCGCCCAGCCGAGTGCCAGGACGGCCGTGCCGATCACGGCGACGACATCGGCGTGCGGTCGCCCGCGCAGCAGGATCAGCCCGGCGAGCTGGGACAGCGCGAACAGGAGGGCGACGACGGCGGAGGCGGCGAACGCGGCCCGCCGGCCGCCGGACTGCCGCAGTCCGTTGCGCAGCAGGGCGAGTTTCAGTCGTACGACGGTGGCGGTCGGGCTCGTCATCGGGCCGCACCGCCGCCCAGCCAGTCCAGGTCGGAACCGGTGTGCCGGCCGCTCGCCCCGACCAGCTCGAGGAACGCCCCCTGGAGGGTGGGGTGCGTGCCGCGCACCTCGGGCAGGGGGCCCGTGGCGCGGATGCGTCCGGCGGCCATGACGGCCACCCAGTCGCACAGCGACTCGACCAGCTCCATCACGTGCGAGGAGAACACCACGGTGGCCCCGGAGGCGGTGTAGCGCTCCAGCACGCCGCGGATGATCTGCGCGGACACCGGGTCGACTCCCTCGAACGGCTCGTCCAGGAAGAGCACTTCGGGGTTGTGGAGGAGGGCGGCGGCGAGCCCGATCTTCTTGCGCATGCCGGTGGAGTAGTCGACGACCAGTTTGTGCTGGGAGCCCGCCAGGTCGAGGACGTCCAGCAGTTGTGTGGCCCGCTTGTCGACCTCGTCGCCGGGCAGTCCGCGCAGCCGCCCCGAGTAGGCGAGGAGTTCCCGTCCGGAGAGCCGCTCGAACAGCCGCAGTCCCTCGGGCAGCACGCCGATCCGTGCCTTGACGGCCACCGGGTCGCGCCACACGTCGTGGCCGACGATCTCCACGGTTCCGTCGTCGGGCCGCAGCAGCCCGGTGACCATGGAGAGGGTGGTGGTCTTCCCGGCGCCGTTCGGCCCGACCAGCCCGACGAACTTCCCGGCCGGCAGCTCCAGATCGATTCCCCCGACAGCCACCTGCTGCCCGAACCGCTTCCAGAGCCCCCGCACACGTACTGCAGCTTCGGTCATGCATGAAGGCTAGCCAGGGCGGCCGTGCCGGGTGCGGGGGTGCGGGGAACGGTGCCCGTCAGCGGTCCCGTCCGCACGCGTAGGCCAGCGGGGAGATCAACTCCTCGGCGTCGGGCAGCCATCGGTTCGCGGGCGTGGGCCGGCACGCCCACTGCACCGCGCCGCGGGACCCGAACCGGGTGGGCGGAGCGGCCACGTACGCCCCCTCGCCCAGCGCGACCAGGTCCAGGGACGTGAGCGACCAGCCCAGTGTCCGCACCAGGTCCGGCACCTTCGCGGACGCGCCCGGCAGCACGAAGAAGTGCATCCGGCGGTCGGGGGAGAGGGTGACCGGGCCCAGCGTCAGCTCCATGCGTTCCATCCGGGCCAGCGCGAGGAAGCCGGCGCTCTCCGGGACGGACAGCGCGTCGAAGGTCCGTCCCGTCGGCAGCAGGATCGACGCCGTGGGCTGCTTCTGCCACATCCGGCGGGCGACGGTCGCACTGCCGGTCGCCAGGGTCGCCCAGTCGGGGCGCGCGGGGTGCGCACCCGGCGCGGGGCAGGCGGCCTCACCGCACGAGCAGCGCTGCGTCCCGTCGACGGATTCCAGCCAGGTGCCCGGGAACACGTCCCAGTGCCGTTCCTCGGCGTAGCGTACGGCGGTCTCCAGCAGCGATTCCCCGCGCTGCTGCGGAATGTGACCGGTCAACTGAGTGTTCTGGGCGCCCGCGATCGTCTCTTCCACGCTCCACTCAACTCCCGCACCCACCTGGAGTTACGGCTGGAGCGCGCGCGGGGGAGGAGCACCGGCCCGGCAGCCGGGGCGCACGGGTGCACGGGTGGGGGCGCGCGGGAGGAAGCAGGGCGGGCGAAGGGTAGCCAGAGGTGGGGGTGGCATCCGCCGTTACCCCGGCAAACCGCACATGTCACGCATTGACGGTATGTCAGCTGGGCAGTGATCGTCCCGAACGGTCACGCTCCAGGGGTTCGCAGGGGGTAGCACATGGCCGCAAGGCCTCTCGTGGCACGGCAGCCGAACGAACGGCTGCAGGCACTCATCCAGGAAGCGGGGTGCTCCAACGCCGGGCTCGCCCGGCGGGTCAACATGTGCGGTGCCGAGCACGGTCTCGACCTGCGCTACGACAAGACGTCCGTGGCCCGCTGGCTGCGCGGCCAGCAGCCGCGGGGCCGGGCCCCGGCGATCATCGCCGAGGCGCTCGGGCGCAAGCTCGGCCGTACGGTCACGATCGACGAGATCGGCATGGCCAACGGCAAGAACCTCGCCTCGGGGGTCGGTCTCCAGTTCTCGCCGACGGTACTGGGGGCCATCGAGCAGGTCTGCGAGCTGTGGCGCAGCGACGTGGGGCGCCGGGACTTCCTGTCCGGCTCGTCCGTCGCCGCCTCCGCGCTGGTCGAGCCCAGCCGCGACTGGCTGATCTCGTCGCCGGACGCCCAGGTGGCCCGGCAGGCGGGCCCGCGGGTGGGCCAGGCCGACGTGGCGGCCGTCCGGTCGATGACCCAGGCACTGGTCGACCTCGACCACCAGTACGGCAGCGGGCACGTCCGCCCGGTCGTCGTGCACTACCTCAACAGCGTCGTCTCCGGGCTGCTCGCCGGGTCGTACCGGGAGGCGGTGGGGCGTGAACTCTTCGCCTCCGTCGCCCGGTTGACCGAGCTCGCCGGGTACATGGCCGTGGACACCGGGCAACCGGGCCTGGCCCAGCGGTACTACATCCAGTCGCTGCGGCTCGCGCAGGCGGCCGGGGACCGCGGCTACGGGGGCTACGTCCTCGCCGCGTCCATGAGCCACCTCGCCGCGCAGCTCGGGAACCCGCGGGAGATCGCCCAGTTGGCGCGGGCGGCGCAGGAGGGCGCGCGCGGGCACGTGTCGCCGCGCGTGGAGGCGATGTTCCACGCGGCGGAGGCGCGGGGCACGCCCTCCTCGGCGACGTGCGCGCGGCACAGGCGGCCGGCGGGCGTGCGGTGACCGCGATGGAGGGCGCGGACGCGTCCCGCGGCGACGACCCGGTGTGGATCGCCCACTTCGACGAGGCCTACCTCGCCGACGAGTTGGCGCACTGCCACCGCGACCTGGGACAGCCCGAGGCGGCGGCCCGGTACGCGGAGCAGTCGCTGGCGGGGCATCCCGAGTCCCGGGCCCGCCGGCGCGCCATCGGGTACGTGCTGCTCGCCACGGCCCAGGTGCAGCAGCGCGAGATCGAACAGGCCTGCAGCACCGGCCTGAAGGCCGTCGAACTGCTGGAGACGCTCCGCTCCAACCGGGGCGCCGAGTACCTGGAGGACCTTCAGCAACGGCTGGAGCCCTTCCGGGACGAGGCGGTGGTACGCGAGTTCGGGGCCCGCCTCGACCTCCAGCAGGCCGCCTGAACGCCGGGTCCGCCATCGCGTGAACGTGAGGGAAACGGCACCCGGGTGTGCGCCGGGTGCCGTTGACCAGCGCTTCGCGGGCCTGTTCTGTTACTGCCGTCACAGGGAAGAAGATCGCGTCCTGAGCTGCGTGGCACCCGGCTCGGGGGACCCGGTAGCGTGAGCCGACGATTCACAAGGTCCCCCATTAGTAGGAGTCCCGGTGACGCAGAGTGGACAGGGCGAGGAGCCCTCGGCGCAGCCCGCGCGCGAAGGCATCGTGCTGCCCTCCGACGGAGGCGAGCCCCTGCTGCCGGGCGCGGCGGGAACGCCGGGCCCGGCCGCCCCGGCGGGCGGGCAGGCGTGGGGCGGTTCCTGGGGCCCCGGGCAGCAGGACCCCCAGCCGGGTGAGGGCTGGTCCCCGGCGGGTGCCCCGCAGTGGGACGCCTCCGGCGCGCACCCGCCGGCCGCCGCGGGCCCCGGTCCGCTGCCCCCGAGGGCGCTCCGGCCGCGCCCTACGACGGTCGGACACCGTCCTACGGCGCCGGCGGCCAGGAGCCGCGGTACGGCGGCCAGGCGCCCGCGCACGGCGCCGGTGACGGGCAGGCGCAGTACGGCGGCGGTCAGCAGCCCGGGTACGGCGCGCCCGACCCGTACCAGCAGCAGTACCAGCAGCCCCAGCAGCAGTACCAGGCCCCGCCCGCGCCACTGCCGCCCGCCGCGCCGGGGCGTACCCGGCCGCGGGCCCGCTGCCGCCCACGGCCGACGGCGCCACGCAGTACATCCCGCCGGTCCCGGCGGCGGACGGCGCGACCCAGTACCTACCGCCCGTGCAGGCGGCCGCCGCCGACGGGGCGACGCAGTACATCCCGCCCGTGCAGGCCGCCGCGGCCGACGGGGCGACCCAGTACATCCCGCCCGTGACGCCGGGGGCGCTGCCGCCGGAGTCCGCCGGTGAGGAGACGCGCTATCTGGGCCGCGCGCAGCAGCAGGCGGCGCCCGCGCACTCCGACGCGGACGCCACGCAGTTCATCCCGCCGTACACCGGCCAGGCGCAGGGCGGCGACCGGCAGCCGCCCGCCGAGTTCGAGAACCTCTTCCGCGGCGGCCCCGCGCACGGGGACGCCCCGGCCGGATCCACCCAGCAGCTCCCGCGCGTCCAGCAGCCGGACGCCTACCCGGGCCCGGCGCAGTCGTCGTACGGCCCGCCACGGGACTCCTACGGGGCGATGCACGACGACGGCGACGACGGCCGGCGCAGCGGCCGGTCACGGGCGCCGCTGATCGCCGCCGTCGGGCTCGGCATCGTCCTCGTCGGTGTGGGCGCCGGCGCGCTGCTCAGCAGCGGGGGCGGCAAGGACCAGGGCAGCGACGACAAGCCGGTCGCCGCCGCGTCCCCGGCCACCCGGGGCTCCGCCTCGCCCACGGCCGACCCCGCCCGGCAGCAGGCCGTCGCGCTGGACAAGCTGCTCGCCGACAGCGGCAGCAGCCGCGCCTCGGTGATCAAGGCGGTGGGCGACGTCCGGCAGTGCGCCAACCTCGACCAGTCCGCCACCAACCTGCGCGACGCGGCCAGGCAGCGCAACGCCCTGGTCACCCGGCTCGGCAAGCTGTCCGTGGACAAGCTGCCCGCCAACGGCGAGCTGACCGCGGCCCTGACCAGGGCCTGGCAGGCGTCCGCCGCGGCCGACAACCACTACGCGGCCTGGGCCGGCCAGGTCAAGGGCGGCCACAAGGGCTGCCACAAGGGCCACGCCCGCACCACCGGCGAGACCGCGGCCGGCAACCGGGAGAGCGGCACCGCCAGCGCGCAGAAGACCAAGGCGGCCGCGCTGTGGAACGCCATCGCGCAGAAGTACGGCCTGACCCAGCGCCAGCCCACCCAGCTGTGAGGCCCGCGCCGTGAGCCCGGCCGGGGCGGGCGTACCCGCCCCGGCCGGGCCTCACTGCACGTCCGCGCTCTCCAGCGTCTTCGTCATGTCGGCGATGCCGTTGCTGCCGCCGATGCCCTTGCGGGCCGCGACCAGCCTGCCGCCCTGGACCACCTGAAGGGTCACGTTCGCGTTGACCAGCCGGGGGAAGCCGACCCCGGCGAGCTTGCTCTCATAGGGCCAGTGCAGCGTCGGGGTGAGGCCCCCGGTGGAGACCCGCAGATCGTCGTTGAGGGTGCGGCGCACCGTGTCGGCGCTGACCTCGCCCTCGCCGATCTTCTCCAGGACGGCCTTGAGCACCGTGTAGGCGATCCAGGTGGTCTGCACTCCGGCGTCCGCGGGGTCGATGCGGTTGTCGCCGAAGGCCTCCTTGTTGATCACGTTCTTCATCTGGGCCCACCGCGCGTCCGACGCGGGCGGGTACCAGCCGGTGATGTAGGCGCCCTCGTACGGACTGGACGCGCCGCCCGTGGCGTTGATCACCGTCTGGTCGACACTGCCGAGCACGGTCGCCATGCGCACGTCGGGGAAGTCCTCCCGGGCCCGCCGGAAGGAGTCCATGAAGGTGTCGGTGCGGTCCCCGAGCGCGGGCACCACACAGCCCTTCTTCAGCACGTTCTCCGTGGCGTCGCGCAGCGCCCGGTCGGCCTGGCCGCCGTACTCGGTGGCGTCCTCGGCGGCCAGCTGGTCGTCCGCGTTCGCGTGCCCGCCCGCCTTCAGTCCGGAGTCGAGCATCGTGGGCAGCTCGTCGCCCGCGATGCTGTCGGGGCGGACCAGCGAGACGTTGCCGCACGTCCCGGCGAGGGCCCGGCCGAGACCGGCCAGCAGGGCCGGCTGACCGCCGTTGACCGGGTACGACATGGGGCCGGTGAACTCGTCGTTGGTGACGCCGTAGCCGCCTATGTAGGGGATGCCGGCGCCCTCCAGCGGGGCGAGGTAGGAGTCGCCGAACTGGCTGTAGGACCCGACGACCGCGACGACGTCCTCCTTCGCCGCGCGGCGGGCGCACTTCGCGGCGCCCACGCTGTCGTTGTGGTCGTTGCAGGTCAGGACCTCGAGCTCACGGCCGTTGAGGCCGCCCTGGGCGTTGATCCACTTGGCGTAGGCGCGGGCCATGGCGGGCATGCCGGGCTTGTTCGTGGCGTCGGTGTCCTGCGGCGCCCAGGTCATCACCTTGACCGGATCATCCCCGGAGCCCCCCGTGGCACCGGGGATGACCCCGCATCCGGCGGTGAACGACGCACAGAGGGCCATCGCGCCCAGGTACAGGGCGCCGGCTCTGCCGGGGCGGGAAAAGGAGTGGAGGAAAGTACTAGGAGTGCGTCGCCTGCCGGTCATGGACACGCACGATTCCCTCACATCACTAACCCGAGAGTGACCCTCAGTCAACGAAAAGTGACATCGAGGTGAATTGCAGGGGCCGGTGGGACTGCTGTGGCGAGGAACGTACGATCGATGACCGTGCAAGGTTCGGAGAACTCTTCCCGTCGCGGCCGTCGCTCCCCCACCATGGGCGGCATGCCCCTGAACGACATGCCGTGGTGGCGCTGGCGCAGCAACGTGCGCTCGGCGCTGCACATGCTTTCCGACCCGGTGTTCCAGCGGGACGTCTGGCTGGCCGGTGTGGACGGGTACGGCGACGTCACCGACGCCGTGTACCGGCTGGTGGAGGACACCTGGCTGGACAACTGGTCGGCGGAGAAATACGTCGGCACCATATTCCGCGACTCGCAGGAGGCGGCGCTCGTCGACACCGCCGTGCTGCGGGTCCTGCGGATCATGCACCAGGCCGGGCCGGACGCCCCCGTCGCCACGTACCTGGAGCACCCCGGCTGGCCGGAGGCCGTGCGGGCGGCGCGGGACGCGCACGTGCGGATGGCGGCGAGCGACGGCGACGATCCGGACACGGCGCCGAAGACGCTGGAAGTGCTGCGGATCCTCACCCGGTCCGCGTAGCGGACGGGCGGTCCGGGTGGCGGACGGCGGCGGCCGGTACGGGGCCGGTGTGGGACCCTGTAGTGCATGAACGAGCAGTCCGCGAGCGCCGCCCCGGCCGATCAGTACGTCCTCACGCTGTCCTGCCCGGACAAGCAGGGCATCGTGCACGCCGTGTCCAGCTATCTCTTCATGACCGGCTGCAACATCGAGGACAGCCAGCAGTTCGGCGACCACGACACGGGTCTGTTCTTCATGCGCGTGCACTTCTCGGCCGACGCGCCCGTGACGGTGGACAAGCTGCGGGCGAGCTTCGCCGCGATCGGTGACTCCTTCCACATGGACTGGCAGATCAACCGGGCCGACGCGAAGATGCGCATCGTCCTGATGGTCAGCAAGTTCGGGCACTGCCTGAACGACCTGCTGTTCCGGGCCCGGATCGGCGCGCTGCCCGTGGAGATCGTGGGCGTGGTCTCCAACCACACGGACTTCGAGGAGCTGGTGGGCTCCTACAACATCCCCTTCCACCACATCCCGGTGACCAAGGACACCAAGGCGGAGTCCGAGACGCGGCTGCTGGAGATCGTGCGCGAGGAGAAGGTCGAACTGGTCGTCCTCGCCCGCTACATGCAGGTCCTCTCGGACGACCTGTGCAAGAAGCTCAGCGGCCGGATCATCAACATCCACCACTCTTTCCTGCCGAGCTTCAAGGGCGCGAAGCCGTACCACCAGGCCCACACGCGGGGCGTGAAACTGATCGGCGCGACGGCGCACTACGTCACGGCCGACCTCGACGAGGGCCCGATCATCGAGCAGGAGGTGGAGCGCGTCGCCCACGACGTGACTCCGGACCAGCTGGTGGCCATCGGCCGCGACGTGGAATGCCAGGCGCTGGCGCGGGCGGTGAAGTGGCACGCGGAGCGCCGCATCCTGCTCAACGGCCGCCGTACGGTCGTCTTCGCCTGACACACCGGGGAGTTCGGGGGCCCGGGTTCCGGGCCGTCCCCCGGGCCCGCACCGCACGGCGTCCGAAGTGGCGCCGTCGCGGTGGCGCAGTATCGTGAAGGGGTCTTTTTCCCTCGCCCACCGCATGGCAGGCCGGTCCGACGCCGCCTGAGCGCGGGACACGTGGCGACCGGTGACGTGCAGAGCTGCCGTACGGGCAGGAGGACTCCACCGTGGACATGAAACTCGAAGTCGTAGTGATCCCCGTCGCCGACGTCGACCGGTCCAAGGACTTCTACGCGGGCCTGGGATGGCGGCTGGACGCCGACGTCTCCGGTGACGGCGGCTTCCGGGTGGTGCAGGTGACACCGCCGGGGTCCGGGTGCTCGGTGATCTTCGGCAGCGAGGTGAGCGCGGCCGCGCCGGGGTCCGTCGAGGGTCTCCACCTCGTCGTCGCGGACGTCGAGGCGGCGCGTGCGGAGCTGGCCGGCAAGGGCGTCGACGTGAGCGAGGTGTTCCACGACGCGGGCGGAGTCTTCCACCACGCGGGCACCAAGCACCAGGTGCCCGGCCCGGACCCCGACCGGACCAGCTACGGCTCGTTCGCGTCGTTCACCGACCCGGACGGCAACGCCTGGACACTCCAGGAGATCACCGAACGCCTCCCCGGCCGCTGACGCGGGGGAGAGGGCGCGTGGCCGGGAAGAGGGCCGTGGCCGGCCCTACATCCTGCTGAGCCCGGCGGCCGCGTACAGCACGTCCCTGATCGCCTGGCGGTCGCCGTCCTGGCCGGCCGCGGCTTCCTCCGGTGACAGGTGGCCGGCCGCCAGCTTGCAGAACTCGACGCCGTCCAGGGCGACATGGGCGACCTCGCGGTCCGCCGAGCCCACCGCGGCCGGTGAGTCCAGGGGGATCAGCCACTCGCCGCCCGCGGTGCCCTCGATCTCCAGCCGCAGCGTGCGCCCCGGTGTTCCCGCGGGGACGAGGTGGGCGGTGGGACCCGGCGTGGAGAGCCCCGTCCGCCGCCGCTCCGCGAGCGCGACCGGCAGCATCCGTGCCGCCAGGTCGATCATCCTGTTCAAGTGCCGCGGCGCGGGCGGCTCGTAGGGGTAGTCCACCGCCTCCGCGATGTCCTCCGCGTGCACCCAGCACTCGAAGGCGCGGTCCAGCATCGCGTCGTGCAGCGGCAGTGCGAAGTCGCCGTACGACACCGCGAGCCCGCCCGCGTGGCTGCCGGTGAAGGCCACCGTCCGCACCAGGCCGTGGCTCTGCTCCCGCCAGGGCGCCCGCACGGAGCGGGTCGGCGGGAAGTGCGAGGCCTGCCAGAACGCCTCCGTCCGCCCGGCCGGGCCGGCCTGGCCGCCCTGAGCCGGTGCCGGGATGCCGGCCAGTGGGTCCTCCAGGCCGATCGCGGCCGCGATCAGCCCGTCCACCGACAGCAGGTGCGCGATCACGCCGGCGACGGTCGTACGGCGGCTGGTGGCGCCGTCGGCCTCGAACCACCGCAGCCGCACCGGCGCGTGCCACTCCGCGTCCCCGAAGTCCTGGAGCAGTGCGTCCAGTCGGGCGGTCTCCGCGTCGTAGGGCGCCGCCCACTCGGGCAGCGGGATGCGCGGCGGCCGGCGGTCGAGGCAGGTCTCCAGGACGCGGGTGCGCAGCGTCGGATCGAGGTCGAGGCTCTCCGGCTGGTGCAGCAGTCCGACCGCCTCGCGCAGCCGGCGGGCCTCGTCGGCGCAGCTTCCGCAGTCGCCCAGGTGCACCTCGACGGCGGCCGTCTCGGCGGCCGAGCAGGCGGCCAGCGCCCAGGCGCCGAGGAGCGATTTCAGGACGTCGTGGGAGAGGTCGAGCGGCACGGGCAGGAGGTCCCCCAGGTCGGCGAGGTCGGGCAGCGGGCGCCCGCCGTCCTCGACGGAGGCGCGGGGCATCGGGATGCGCGGGGGCCGTGCGGGATCGGGCCCGCCGGGTCCGGACGGCACCTCGCCCGAGCCGGAGCCCGCGCCGTCGCCGGTGTGTTCCCGCTCACCCCGGCCGCCCGCGGCCTCGAACCCCTCGTGCTCCCCGCGCCGGCCCGCCTCTCCGAAGCCGTCGCGGCCGTCACGGCCTTCGTAGTGGTCGTGGTCGTCGCGGCGGTCGTGCCCGCCGGGTTCGTCCTGGGCCTCGAACCGTCCCGTCCCGCTCACACCGCACCCCCGTATCCCGGGGGCTTCCCGGCGTCGTGCGCGGTGGAGAGCAGTTGCAGGCCGAGGCGGAGCCGGCGGCGGGCCTCGTCCTCGGTGACGCCGAGGTCGGTGGCGGTCTGGCGGTAGTCGCGCCGCTGGAAGTAGGCCAGTTCCAGGGCCGCGCGCAGCGGGGCGGGCATGGAGTGGACGATGTAGTCGGCGCGGGCGGCGACGGAGGCGCGGCGCACCTTGAGTTCCAGTTCCTCCGGGGAGCCCCCGCCCTGGCGGGGGAGCGCGGCGGTCTCGCTGTCGCGCAGCCGCTGCACCGCGAGCCGGTGGGTCACGGCGGCGATCCAGGAGCGCAGTGGGCCCTGCTTGGGGTCGTAGGTCTCCGGGTGCTCCCAGACGTGGGCGAAGACCTCGCGGGTGACGGTGTCGGCGGCGTTCTCGCCGCCGAGGACGCGGTGGGCGAGGTTGTGCACGAGCGAGGCGAACCGGTCGTACAGCTCGCCGAGGGCCGCCGCCTCACCGCGGGCGAGCCGCTGCTGCATCTTGCGGTCCCAGCGGGGTGGTGCGTCCTTCCCGGCCATGCGGTCCCCTCCCCTCGTCCGTGTCCCGGTCGTCCGTGTCCCGGCCCGTCCAGCGTGTCTGCGCTGCCCTCTCGAATGTAGTCGGCACGTCCGACAACGCACGCCCCTTTGTGTCAATGTGCGCCCCCCGAAGCACCGCAGGTGATAGTGCCCTCTTCACACAACCTTCACGCAAAGCGTGCGCATCTCCGATCGAACAGGATCGATAGTGACCGAAACAAGTCCCTTGTCGACCTCTGCCGGTTTGTCGCTCCGCGTTTCAGGGAACGGCCGCTGGGCAGCTGCGCGAAATGAAGCGTAGGAACTGCTTCCGTTTCCGGGCGGTTCCGGGAGATCCGGCGAGCGGAGGGGCATTGCCGTGACATTCAAGGTGACCGGCGTCGAACAGGGCGAGTGGGCCGTGCTCCGGGTGTCCGGGGAACTGGACCTGATGACCTCGCCGGTACTGCGGCAACACGTGCACGACGTCGTGGCGGAGGGCAGCCACGACCTCGTCGTGGACCTCTCCGACGTGTTCTTCTGCGACTCCAGCGGGGTCGGCGTGCTCGTCGCCGCCCGCCGGCTGCTCCGCTCCTGCCAGGGCCGGCTGCGGCTGATCCTGCCGGACCGGGGCGCCGACGACGGTTCGCACGTCAACCGGGTCCTCGGCGCGCTCGGCGTCCGCCGGCTCTTCGACGTCCACCCCGACCTCGACTCCGCGACCACGGACGAGGCCGGCCCCCTCTCGGCCTGACCCGCGCCCGCCCGGGGCGGGCCGGCCCGAGACATACCGGCGCCTTCCCGACAAGGCCACACTGGTGTCGCAGAATTCCCCCGGTCTTGGCACAACCGTCGGTTTCCCGCCGCCCGACGGCCCCCCGCGTCGTACGCTCCCTGCCAGATCACCCCACGGACAGGTAAGGCGGATCGAACAGACATGGTCAGCACCGAGTACGAGCGCAGGATCGCCGCCCGGTTCGCCACTTTCGACCAGGACGGCAACGGCACCATCGACCGCGAGGACTTCAGCGCGGCGGCCAAGGCCCTGCTCACCGAGTTCGGCGTGACGGCCCGCTCCGACAAGGGGCAGGCGCTGTACGCCGGTGCGGAGGCCTTCTGGCAGGGCATGGCCGGCATCGCGGACCGGGACGGCGACCAGCGGATCACCCGTGAGGAGTTCGTCACGGGCGCGGTCAAGCGGCTGCGTGACAACCCCGAGCGCTTCGGCGAGATCGCCCGCCCCTTCCTGCACGCCGCGCTCGCGGTCGCGGACACGGACGGCGACGGCCGCCTGTCCGTCGCGGACACCGCGCGCGTCCTGCGCGTGCTGCGTGTGCCGGAGGACGTCGCCGGGGCCACCGCCGCCGGACTCGACGCCGACGGCGACGGCAGCGTCGGCGAGCCGGACGTCATCCCGGCGTTCGCCCGCTACTTCACGGTGCCCGAGTAGCGCTCCCGAAGCCGGTACTTGAGCACCTTGCGCAGGGTGTCGTTGCGCGGCAGGGCGGCCACCACCTCCAGCCGCTCCGGCAGCTTGTGCACGGACAGGCCCCGCTCCCGCAGATGGGAGACGACGTCCGGCAGCGTCAACCCGGCCGCGCCGGAGCGGAGTTCCACCACGGCGCACACCAGTTCCCCGCGCTCCGCGTCCGGCAGGCCGACCACCGCCGCGTCCCCCACCGACGGATGCGCGGCCAGCAGGTCCTCGATCTCCTTGGCGGAGATGTTCTCGCCCTTGCGGATGATCACGTCCTTCAGCCGGCCGGTGAGGACGAGATGCCCCGAGCCGGTCAGCCGCCCCAGGTCGCCGGTGCGCAGGAAGCCCTCCTCGTCGAAGGCCTCCGCGGTCTGAGCGGGGTCCAGGTAGCCCCGGCAGACGGCCTCGCCGCGCAGCCGCACCTCGCCGTCGACGATCCGGATCTCCATGCCCGCGGGCGGCCGGCCCTCGGTCGTGGCGAGGTTCTCGGGGGTGTCCTCCGGGTCGCCCATGGTGATCATCGGCACCTCGGTCATGCCGTAGCCGTGGGTGAGCTGGACGTCCATCTCGCGGACCACCGAGTGGTACAGCTCGGGCGGCTTGGGGGCGCCGCCGCCCGCAAGGAGCCGCAGCGACGGGATCACCTTCGCGCCCGGCCGCTTGCGCTGCTCGGCGAGGAACAGGGAGTAGAAGGCGGTGGAGCCGCCGGCCACCGTCACACCGTGCCGCCGGTACTCCGCCAGCGCCTCCGGCAGCGCGAAGTGCTCGAACATCACCGCCGGGAAGCCGTACAGCAGCAGCATCACCGTGTAGTCGGGGCCGGCTATGTGGGCGTAGGGGAAGGCCATCGAGCCGACGTCCGCCCCGGTCAGCCGCAGCGCGTGGGCGAGGCAGGAGCCGCCCGCGATCAGGGAGCGGTCGGTGTGCAGCACGCCCTTGGGGTCGGAGGTGGTGCCCGAGGTCCAGTAGATCCAGCGGACCGAGGTGCCGTCGGCCGGCGGGGCCGGGAGGACGGACGGGTCGCCGTCGGGCAGGTCGTCGTACGCCTCGAAGACCCCCTCGGCGCCCAGCCGCCGGGCCATCTCCGTGTGGTCGTGGCCCCGCCACACGCCGGGGACCGCGAAGAACTCCGCCCGTGACGCGCGCAGCGCGAAGGCGACCTCGCGGTCCCGGTAGAAGGGGATGACGGGGGACTGCACCGCGCCGAGCCGGGCCAGCGCGAAGGAGAGCAGGGCGGTCTCGATCCGGGTGGGCAGCTGCCAGGCGACCACCGTGCCGGGCCGCACGCCCATCCCGTACAGGCCCGCCGCGACGCGCTCGGCGCGCCTGCGCAGCTCGCCGAAGGTCAGCCGGCGCTCGCCCTGGAGGAGAACGGGGAGGCCGGGGGTGAGGACGGCACGGCGGACGACCAGGTCCCACAGCGTGCGGGCGGAACTCAGGGAGTGCGGGGTCTCGTTCACGTCTGCCCCCTCCTTGGCTGACGACTCGTCAGGTACCATGCTATCTGACGGACCATCAGATAAGTACCGTCCGGCGGAGGGGACCCATGGCGACCGAACTGCCCCGCATCATCAGCGTCGACGACCACGTGATCGAGCCCGCCCACCTCTTCGAGACCTGGCTGCCCGCCCGGTACCGCGACCGCGGCCCCAGGCCGCTGACCGCCGGGATCGGGGAGCTGGCCTACGTCGGCGGGAAGTACCGGATCACCATGGACCCCGAGGGCCAGCAGACGGACTGGTGGATCTACGAGGACCTGAAGTTCCCGTACAAGCGCAACATCGCCGCCGTCGGCTTCGACCGCGACGAGATGACCCTGGAGGGCATCACCCGCGAGCAGATGCGGCGCGGCTGCTGGGACCCGAAGGCGCGCCTCGCGGACATGGACCTCAACCACGTCGAGGCCAGCCTCTGCTTCCCGACCTTCCCGCGCTTCTGCGGCCAGACCTTCGCCGAGGCGCACGACAAGGAGGTCGCCCTCGCCTGCGTCCGCGCCTACAACGACTGGATGGTGGAGGAGTGGTGCGGGGACAGCGGCGGCCGGCTCATCCCGCTGTGCCTGATCCCGCTGTGGGACGTGGACCTGGCCGTCGCCGAGATCCGGCGCAACGCCGCGCGCGGGGTGCGGGCCGTCACCTTCTCCGAGATCCCCACCCACCTCGGACTGCCGTCCATCCACTCCGGGTACTGGGACCCCTTCTTCGCCGTCTGCCAGGACACCGGCACGGTCGTCAACATGCACATCGGCAGCAGCTCGCAGATGCCCGCCGCCTCCCCGGACGCGCCGCCCGCCGTGCAGGCCTCGCTCAGCTTCAACAACGCGATGGCCTCGATGATGGACTACCTCTTCAGCGGGGTCCTGGTGAAGTTCCCGCGGCTCACCCTCGCCTACTCGGAAGGGCAGATGGGCTGGGTCCCGTACGCCCTGGAGCGCGCCGACGACGTGTGGGAGGAGCACCGCGCCTGGGGCGGGGTGCGCGATCTGGTCCCCGAGCCGCCGTCGACGTACTACTACCGGCAGATCTACTGCTGCTTCTTCCGCGACAAGCACGGCGTCGCCTCGATCGACGCCGTCGGCCGGGACAACGCCACCTTCGAGACCGACTACCCGCACGTCGACTCGACCTTCCCGCACACCAAGGAGGTCGCCCTCGACCATGTGAAGGGCCTCGACGACGAGACCGTCCACAAGCTGATGCGGGGCAACGCCATCCGCATGCTCGGCCTGGACCTCGACCGCTGATGGACCTCTCCTGCACGCCCGAGGAGGAGGAGTTCCGGGCCCGGCTGCGGCAATGGCTCACCAAGGTGCTGCCCACCCTGCCGGCCGCGCCCCCGCCCGACGACTGGCCCGGCCGCCGCGCCTACGACCTCGGCTGGCAGCGGATGCTGTACGACGCCGGGTACGCCGACGTCCACTGGGACGCCTCCCCGACCACCCGGCTGATCTTCCTGGAGGAGACCGAGCGGGCCGGCGCCCCCTACGTCGGCGCCGGGTTCGTCGGACTGCTGCACGCGGGCCCGACCATCGCCGCCGAGGGCACACCCGCGCAACGGGAGCGCTGGCTGCCGCCGATCCTGCGCGGGGAGGAGGTGTGGTGCCAGGGGTTCAGCGAACCGGGCGCCGGGTCCGACCTCGCCGCGCTGCGCACCCGGGCACGGCGCGATGGCGACCACTACGTGGTGACCGGGTCCAAGATCTGGACCTCGCACGCCGAGGTCGCCGACTGGTGCGAACTGCTGGTGCGCACCGACCCGGACGCGCCCCGCCACCGGGGCATCACCTGGCTCGCCCTGCCCATGGACGCCGAGGGCGTCACCGTGCGGCCGCTGCGCACGCTCGCCGGGTCGGCGGAGTTCGCCGAGGTGTTCCTCGACGAGGTGCGGGTGCCCGCCGCCCACCGGGTGGGCGCCGAGAACGACGGCTGGCGCGTGACCATGGTGACCCTCTCCTTCGAGCGCGGCACCGCCTTCGTCGGGGAGGTCGTCGCCTGCCGCCGTGTCCTCGGCGGACTCGCCCGCGAGGCCCGGCGCAACGGCACGTGGGACGACCCGGCGCTGCGCCGGCGGCTCGGACGGCTCGACGCGGAGTTCCGGGCGCTGTGGCGGCTGACCCAGTGGAACGTGAGCGAGGCGGAGGCCGGCGGCGGGGTGCCGGGCGTCGGCGGCTCGGTCTTCAAGCTCCGGTACTCGCACGCCCGGCAGGACCTGTACGACACCGCCGCCGACGTGCTCGGCCCGGGCTGCCTCGACCTGGACCGGCCGTGGGTCCTCGACCGGCTCTCCGCGCTGTCGTACACCATCGCCGCCGGCACCTCGCAGATCCAGCGCAACATCGTCGCCGAGCGCATCCTCGGCCTGCCCAGGGGGAGATGAGCGTGCGCTTCCGACTCACCGACGACCAGCGCGCGCTGCGGACGGGCGTACGGGAGATGCTGGGACGGCACTTCGGGCGGGACGAACTGCGCGCGGCCGTCGACGCGCCGGGCCGCGTCGACCGGGGGCTGTGGCGGGCACTGGGGCGGGCGGGCTTCTTCGCGCTGCGGCTGCCGGAGGCGGACGGCGGGGCCGGGGCGGGCCTGCCCGAGGCGGTGCTGGCCTTCGAGGAGGCGGGGCGCGCCCTGCTGCCCGGGCCGCTCGTGGCCACGCACCTCGCGGCCGGCACGGTGCCCGGCGCGGCCACCGGGGAGACGGTCGTGGCCGCCGTGGACGGGGTGCTGGTGGAGTGGCTGGAGGCGGCCGACGTCGTACGGGGGGAGGTCGCCGGTGCCGTCCCGATGCGCTCGGTCGACCCGCTCACCCCGCTGCACCGGCTGCCCGCGGACGGCGGCAGCGCGCCCGCCGCCGGGGCCCCGGATCCGCTGGCCGCCCTCCTCACCGCGGCCGAGCAACTGGGCACCGCCACACAGGTGTGCGAGCTGGCGGTGCAACACGCCCGGACGCGAGAGCAGTTCGGACGGCCGGTCGGGGCCTTCCAGGCCGTCCAGCACCTGTGCGCGGACCTCCTGGTGCGGGCCGAGACCGCGCGTGCGGCCGTCTACGCGGCCGCGGTGACCGCCGATCCCGCCGACATCGCCGCCGCCCGGCTGCTCGCCGACGAGGCCGCCGTCCGCGGGGCCCGGGACTGTCTCCAGGTGCACGGCGGCATGGGGTTCACCTGGGAGGCGGACGTCCACCTGCACCTGAAGCGGGCCTGGGTGCGGGCCCGTCGCTGCGGCGGGAGCACCTGGAGCGAGGAACTCCTCGCGGCGCGGCTCGGGACCTGAGCGGGCGACGGCGCCCCGGGCCGCCCCACCTGACGAAGCCTTGGCCCAAGATGTCGCGGATCGTGGCGCCGTGGAATCACTGAGCGTCGATACCGGGTTGTGTCCTTCCCGGGACTCGTCACGTCCCGGAGTCGGCTGTCCGCTCGGGTACCTTGTGTGGGATGCGAGTGGCTGCGAGCACGAGCCGTGCCGGCGGTGCCCCTGGGGTGGTGCCGGTCAGCGCGGTGCGCGCCGCTGTTCACGGGGCGGTCGGAGTGCCGGTCCCCGCCTGTTCGACTCCCCGGCACGAGCGTCGCACAGTATGCCCTACGCGTACTCCTTCGCGCTGGAATATGCCCGAAGCGCTTGTTGGGGTGACTGTACGTCAACCATGCTGTCTTGTAAGGGAATCACGGTCCGTGACCCTTGCTCTGGCCCGTTGTCCTGGCCATGCAGAAAATGGCTACGATCGTGGCCCTCGTCGTGCCGATCGCCGCGGTTCGCACCGCGGCGTCCGGCCGGCGTCGGTTCATGTGTCCGCCGGTTCGGATGGTGTGAGCGGTGCAGGTGCTTGAAGTGCAGCTGGAGATCCGGCCCGACCCCGCGGAGGTGGGACGGGCCAGGAGGTGGGCCCGCTCGCGACTCGCCGGGTCGGGCATAGGGGTCGACGAGCCGTTGGCCGAGACCCTGATCCTGCTCGTCTCCGAGCTGGTGACCAACGCCGTGGTGCACACCGGCCGTCCGGCCGTGCTGCGCCTCTGCCTGCCGGTCCCCGTGGCGGAGGCGGCGCCCTCGGCCACGGTCCGGGTGGAGGTGGCCGACAGCAGCTCCCGCGCCCCCGTGCCGCGGTGCGCCGCCGACGACGCGACCGGCGGCCGGGGCCTGGCGCTCGTGGACTGCCTGGCCGACCGCTGGGGCTGGAACCCGGACGGTGCCGGCAAGAGCATCTGGTGCGAACTGGACCGCTGTTCGGGCCCTCGGCGGAGCGCGGCGATGGCGTACGGGGGCGGCCTGGCCGCCTACGAGGACCTCGCCTTCGAAGCCGTGTAGCCCTCCGGCGCCGGGATGCGCCGGGGGTGCACCCGTGCGCGGGTCTCGTGAACCGGGCGTAGGCGGCAAATCGCCGTTCCGGCGTTGACTGCCCCTGGCCGACTGATCACGCTGGTGGGCGTCGATTCGCCGCGAGGGGACGGCGAGGGCCGCAGCAGGGTGGTCCTCGCCGAGTGTGGGTCGCACCGGCCGGCGGCGTGCGCGCGACTCCGGGGAGACACGCCGCCGGCCGGGCCGGTCGCGGGACGTCCGCGGACGCCGGTGTCCCGGCGCCGAGCCCCGCACCCTCACCCGCACTCGCACTCTCACGCTCAGAGGATCGCCACCGGGGCCACCGGGGTCCCCGTCGCGCCCACGAACGGCTCGGGCATCGCCGACAGCAGGAACGCGTACCGCCGCTCTTCTCCACAGGCTGTGGACAACTCTTCGAGATTCCAGTTCTGTCCCTGGAGCATCCCCATCTCCACCAGGTCCAGGGCGTGCACCGGCAACCAGAGATTGTCGATCTCGGGAGGAAAGATTTCAAAAGTGAGCGTGTCGTTCGCGACGGCCGCCACGTCGCGCGCGTGGAACCACTCCGGGCAGCGCACCGAAAGACCCGGCGACGGATAGCCGTATCCGTGCTTGTCCCCGGCCAGGTACACCTGCACCTGTCCGGTGCGGACGAGCACGATGTCACCGGCCCGGACGCGGACGGCGCCGAACTCCTCCGCCGCCGCCAGGTCCTCCGGCGTGACCGCGTGATCCCCCGCCAGCCGGTCCACGCCCCGCGCGCGGGCCACGTCCAGCAGCACCCCGCGCGAGACGACGTGCCGCGCCTTGTCGATGCCGCCGAACTCGGCACCGGCGTGCGCGCTGACCGTGTGCGCCGGACGGCCGTTGTAGATCCGCCCGGAGTGCGAGACGTGCGGGAGCGCGTCCCAGTGGGTGCCCGCCTGCAGCCCCATGGTCACGACGTCGTCGCTGCACGCCACCGTCCCCGGCCCGAACAGCTCCTGGTTCGTCTGCACCATGGCGTGCAGCGGATTGACCCGGCCCGGGATCATCCCGGTCTGCACGCCGTCCTGCCGCAGCGGCAGCGCGAGCGGGACGCGACGGCCGCTGCGCACTCCGGCGGCGGCCTGCCGCACCACCTCGTCGGTGATGAGGTTCAGCGTGCCGATCTCGTCGCCGGCGCCCCAGCGCCCCCAGTTGTTCACCCGCTCGGCGATCTCGTGGAACTCCTCCGGCAGTGCCATCCGGTGCCTCCCCGGGGCTTGTGTCCGCGCGTCCGACGCGCCATAAAATCTAACGGACCGTCAGAAACCGCGGGAAGGGGCCGGACGTGGGGAACTTCTTGGCAGGCAAGGTGGTCGCCGTGACCGGCGCCGGACGCGGGATCGGGCGTGCCGTCGCCCTGGCCGCCGCGGCCGAGGGCGCGAAGGTCGTCGTCAACGACTACGGGGTCGCCGCCGACGGCACCGCACCGGCGAGCGAGGTCGCCGCGGCCGTCGTCAAGGAGATCGAGGCGGCGGGCGGCGCGGCGGTCGCGGTCGCCGACGACATCGCCACCATGGCCGGCGGGCAGCGGGTCGTGGACACGGCCCTGGCCTCCTACGGCCGTCTCGACGGGGTCGTCTGCGTGGCCGGCATCCTGCGCGAGCGGATGCTGTTCAACATGACCGAGGAGGAGTGGGACCCCGTCGTCGCCACCCACCTCAAGGGCACGTTCACCGTCTTCCGGGCCGCCTCCGCCGTGATGCGCGCCCAGAAGTCCGGCACGCTCATCGGTTTCACCAGCGGGAACCACCAGGGCTCGGTCTCCCAGGCCAACTACAGCGCGGCCAAGGGCGGGATCATCTCGCTGGTCCGCAGCGCCGCGCTGGGCCTGCACAAGTACGGGGTGACCGCCAACGCGGTGGCCCCGGTGGCGCGTACGAGGATGTCGGCGAACGTGCCGACGGAGCTGGCGGAGATCGGCGAGCCGGAGGACGTCGCCGCGCTCGTGGTCTACCTGCTGTCCGACGGCGCGAAGGAGCAGGGCGTCACCGGGCAGGTGTACACGATCGCCGGACCGAAGATCGCGGTGTGGGCCCAGCCGCGCGAGCTGCGGGCCGCGTTCGCCTCCGGCGGATGGACGCCCGAGCGGATCGCGCAGTTCCTGCCCGGCTCCGTGGGCGTGGACCCGATGCCGATGCTCGCGCGGGTGGCCGCGATGGAGCAGGCGGCGCGCAGCGGTACCCGGCCGAACGCCTAGCGCCCGGCGCGCTCGCGGCCATCCAGCTCCGGACACTCGACTCAAGGCGGTCCAGATGGATTTCGGGTTCAGTCAGGAAGACGAGACGTTCCGCGCCGAGGTCCGGGACTGGCTCGCCGCCCACGCCGGCGCCGGCACGGACCGGCGGACCTGGGAGCGGACGCTCGGCAAGGCCGGCTGGATCGGGCTCGGCTGGCCCGAGCAGGGGTACGGCAACCGTGCCGCCACGCTCACCCAGCAGGTCGCCTGGGCCGAGGAGTACGCCCGGTCGGGCGCGCCGCCGCGCTCCGGGCACATCGGGGAGAACCTGCTCGCCCCCACCCTCCTCGTGCACGGCACCGACGAGCAGAAGGCCCGGTTCCTGCCCCCGGTCGCCGCGGGCGAGGAACTGTGGTGCCAGGGCTACAGCGAACCCGGCGCCGGTTCCGACCTGGCCGGCGTCCGTACCGCTGCCGTACGGGAGGGGCCGCACTACCGGATCACCGGCCAGAAGATCTGGACCTCCCTCGCCCACGAGGCCGAGTGGTGCTTCGTGCTCGCCCGCACCGACCCCGGCTCCCGCCGCCATCACGGACTGAGCTTCCTGCTCGTGCCGATGGACCAGCCGGGCCGTGTCGAGGTGCGGCCCATCCGCCAGATGACCGGCACCAGCGAGTTCAACGAGGTCTTCTTCGACGGCGCGCACGCGCGCGCGGAGCACGTCGTCGGGGCGGAGGGGCGGGGCTGGCAGGTCGCGATGAGCCTCCTCGGCTTCGAACGCGGGGTGTCCACCCTGGCCCAGCAGATCGGCTTCGCCGAGGAGCTGGCGAAGGTCGTGGCCACCGCCGCCGAGACCGGGGGCCTCGACGACCCCGTCCTGCGCGAGCGGCTCGTACGGCAGTGGGCCGAGCTGCGCACCATGCGCTGGAACGCGCTGCGCACCCTCGGCGGCTCCGGCGATCCGGGCGCGCCCAGCGTCGCCAAGCTGCTGTGGGCCACCTGGCACCAGCGGCTCGGGGAGCTGGCCGTAGGGGTCAGGGGGGCGACGGCGGCGGCGGGCCCCACCGCGTGGTCGCCGGCCGCGCCGTACGAACTCGACGCGGCCCAGCACCTGTTCCTCTTCTCCCGGGCCGACACCATCTACGGCGGCTCGGACCAGGTCCAGCGCACGATCATCGCCGAGCGGGTGCTCGGTCTGCCCAGAGAGCCCAAGGGGGCCGTGTGATGCGTGGTGTGGTGTTCGACGGCAGTGGGGTCCGCGTGGTCGACGACCTGGCGGTGCGCGAGCCGGGGCCCGGTGAGGTGCTGGTGGCGGTCTCGGCGGCGGGGCTGTGCCACAGCGACCTGTCCGTGGTGGACGGCACCATCCCCTTCCCGGTGCCCGTGGTGCTGGGCCACGAGGGCGCGGGGGTGGTCGAGGCGGTCGGTGCCGGGGTCACGCACGTCGTGCCCGGTGACCACGTGGCGCTGTCCACGCTCGCCAACTGCGGGACGTGCGCGGAGTGCGACCGGGGCCGGCCGACGATGTGCCGGCAGGCGATCGGGCGCCCGGGAAGGCCGTTCTCCCGGGGCGCGGACCCGGTGTACCAGTTCGCGTCCAACTCGGCCTTCGCCGAGCGCACGGTCGTCAAGGCCGTGCAGGCGGTGCGGATCCCGAAGGACATCCCGCTCGCTTCGGCCGCGCTGATCGGGTGCGGGGTGCTCACGGGGGTGGGCGCGGTGCTGAACCGGGCCCGGGTGGACCGGGGGGACAGCGTCGTGGTCATCGGCACGGGGGGGATCGGGCTCAACGTGCTGCAGGGCGCGCGGCTGGCGGGCGCCCTGCGGATCGTGGCCGTGGACGCCAACCCGGCCAAGGAGGAGGCGGCCCGGCGGTTCGGCGCGACCGACTTCCTGACGTCCGTGGCGGGGGTCCGCGACCTCCTGCCGACGGGTGCCGACCACGCCTTCGAGTGCGTCGGCCGGGTGGAGCTGATCCGCGCCGCCATCGACCTCCTCGACCGGCACGGCCAGGCGGTCCTCCTCGGTGTGCCGCCGGCGACGGCCGAGGCGTCCTTCCTCGTGTCCTCGCTCTACCTGGACAAGTCCGTGCTGGGCTGCCGCTACGGCTCCTCGCGTCCCCAGCGGGACATCGCCCTCTACGCCGATCTGTACCGCGAGGGCCGCCTGCTGCTCGACGAACTGGTGACGGCGACCTACCCGGTGGAGGATTTCGAGAAGGCCCGCGCCGACGCGGAGGCGGGGCGGGTGGCACGGGCGGTGCTCACGTTCCAGGCCGTTTCCCGGCCCGCCCCGGGCGCCCGGCCGGTCACGTCCTAGACCGCGTGCACCGCCGTCCGGAACGTGCGCCGGTAGGCCGTCGGGGTCACCCCCAGGGCCTGCTGGAGGTGCTGGCGCATCGACTGGGCCGTGCCGAACCCGGCCTCGCGGGCCACCTGGTCCATGGACAGCTCGGTGGACTCCAGCAGATGGCGGGCGCGCTCCACCCGCTGCCGGGTGAGCCACTGGCCGGGGCTGACGCCCACCTCCTCGCGGAACCGGCGGGTGAAGGTGCGGACCGACATCGACTCCTGCCCGGCCATGTCGCGCAGCTGGATCGGCTCGTGGAGGCGGCCCAGCGCCCAGGCGCGGGCCGCGGTCGTGGTCGACAGCCCCGGGTCGGGCACCGGGCGCTCGATGTACTGCGCCTGGCCGCCGTCGCGGTGCGGCGGTACGACCGTGCGGCGGGCCACGTCGTTGGCGACGGCCGTGCCGAAGTCGCGGCGCACCATGTGCAGGCACAGGTCGATGCCGGCGGCCACCCCGGCCGAGGTCAGCACGTCCCCGTCGTCGACGAACAGCACGTCGGCGTCGACCCTGACCTTCGGGAACAGCCGCTGGAAGCGCTCGGCGTCGGCCCAGTGCGTGGTCGCCGGGCGGCCGTCGAGGTGGCCGGCGGCCGCGAGGACGTACCCGCCGGTGCAGATGGAGGCGAGCCGGGTGCCGGGACGGATGCGGGCCAGGGCCGCGGCCAGCTCGTCGGTCAGCCGGCCCTCCTCGAAGACCGGGCCCAGTTCGTAGGAGGCCGGGACGATCACCGTGTCGGCGCTCGCCAGGGCCTCGGGGCCGTGGGGGACGTGCACGGCGAAGTCGGCGTCGGTCTCCACCGGGCCGGGCGGCCGTACCGAGCACGTCACGACGTCGTACAGGAGCCGCCCCCGGCCGTCCGTGGGACGGCCGAAGATGCGGTGCGGGATGCCCAGCTCGAAGGGCAGCAGCCCGTCCAGGGCGAGGACGGCGACCCGGTGCGGACGGAACTCCTCGTCGGCAGTCATGGCCCGATCCTAGCGAACACTGTCCTTCGGGCCACTCGTTGCGCGGGGCCGCGGACCGGAAGCTCTATGACGTGACTCAGACAAGCCCAGCCGCAGCCCCCGTCGAGGTCCCGCCCGCCGGGCGGCCCAGCCGCGTGCACCGCGCCTGGACCGTCGCCGCCGTCACCTTCGTCACGATCATCGGCGCGGCCGCCTTCCGCTCCCTGCCCGGTCTGCTCATCGACCCGCTGAACGAGGATTTCGGCTGGTCGCGCGGCACGATCGGCGCGGCCGTCTCCGTCAACCTCGCGCTGTACGGCCTCAGCGCCCCCTTCGCCGCCGCGCTGATGGACCGCTTCGGCATCCGCCGGGTCGTCGCCGTCGCGCTGTGCGTGATCGCGGCCGGCTCGGGCCTGACCGTGTGGATGACGGCGGCCTGGCAGCTGCTGCTGTGCTGGGGCCTGATGGTCGGACTCGGCACCGGCGCGATGGCCCTCGCCTTCGCGGCGACCGTCACCAACCGCTGGTTCACCGAGCGGCGCGGACTGGTCAGCGGCATCCTCACCGCCGCCTCCGCCTCCGGGCAGCTGATCTTCCTGCCGCTGCTGTCCTGGATCGTCGACCGCCACGGCTGGCGCCCCGCGTCCGTCACGGTCGCCCTGGCCGCGCTCGCCGTCGTCCCCTTCGTCTGGCTGCTGCTGCGCGACCATCCGGCCGACGTCGGCCTGAAGCCGTACGGCGCCGCGGAGTTCGTGCCCAAGCCGGCTCCGGTCACCGGGGCGGCCCGCCGTACGGTCTCGGTCCTGTCCGGCGCCATGCGCACCGGCACCTTCTGGCTGCTCGCCGGCACGTTCGCGATCTGCGGGGCGTCCACCAACGGCCTGGTGCAGACCCACTTCGTGCCCGCGGAACACGACCACGGCATGCCCATCACGACGGCGGCCTCGCTGCTCGCGGTCATCGGGGTGTTCGACGTGGTCGGCACGATCGCCTCCGGCTGGTTCACCGACCGCTACGAAGCGCGCCGGCTGCTCGCCGTCTACTACGCCCTGCGCGGCCTCTCCCTGGTGTTCCTGCCGATGCTGCTGGGCCCGGCCGTGCATCCGCCGATGCTCTTCTTCATCGTCTTCTACGGCCTCGACTGGGTGGCCACCGTGCCGCCCACCCTCGCCCTGTGCCGTGAGCGGTTCGGCGAGGACAGCGCCATCGTCTTCGGCTGGGTCCTCGCCTCCCACCAGGTGGGAGCGGCGCTCGTCGCCTTCCTCGGCGGCGTCGCCCGTGACGTCTTCGGCTCCTACGACCTGGTCTGGTACGCCTCCGGCACCCTGTGCGCGGCGGCGGCCCTGATGTCCCTGGTGATCCGCCGCACCCCGGCGCCGCGGCTGCCCGCCGCGGTCTGACGGAGGCCGGTGCCTCAGCCGCCGTCCAGCCGGGCGAACCGGCCCCGGTGGAAGAGCAGCGGATCGCCCGGCCCCTTTGCCCCGAGGGCGTCCACCCGGCCCACGACGATCAGGTGGTCGCCCCCGGTGTGCACGGCGTGCACGGTGCAGTCGATCCAGGCGGCCACGCCGGCGAGCCGGGGGGCGCCGGAGACGGGCGCGGTGTCGTACGCCACCCCCGCGAACTTGTCCGCGCCGCTCACCGCGAAGCCGCGGCACAGCTCCTCCTGGCCGGCGCCGAGCACGTTGACGCAGAAGACGCCGGCGCGGGCGATGCGCGGCCAGGTCGTGGACGAACGGCCCACCATGAAGCAGACGAGGGGCGGTTCGAGGGAGAGGGAGGAGAAGGACTGGCAGGCGAACCCGGCGGGGCCCCCGGAGCCGTCCCCGGCCGGCGCGGTGATCACCGTGACGCCGGACGCGAAGGCCCCCAGCACCCGCCGGAACTCGCCCGGATCCACGGGCGCCCGCTCGTCCTCCCGCACACACCGCAACTCCGGCCGCGGCAGCGCCTCTACGGACCTGGGCCCCAGATACCGGACGGCGGCGGCCGCCGCCCCTGCGTGTCCCATCATCCCTCCATTGAAGCTGACGGAACGTCAGAAAGGAAGGCCGGGAGCGGGCCGGGGCGGGGGGTCAGCGCCCCCGGAACTTCGCTGCCCGGCGTTCCGCGAAGGCCTCGAGGCCCTCGACGGCGTCCCGGGTGGTCAGGTTGAGTTCCTGGGCGGTGGCCTCCGCGGCGAAGGCGGTGGTGCGGTCGGTGTCGAGGGACGCGTTCACCAGGGCCTTGGTCAGGGCCAGGGTCCGGGTGGGACCCGCGGCCAGGCGGGCCGCCCACTCGCGTGCCGTCTTCTCCAGGTCGCCGTCCGGGACGACCCGGTTGACGAGGCCGAGCCGCTCCGCCTCCGCGGCCGGGACCGCGTCGCCGAGGAACATCAGCTCCTTCGCCCGCCGCGGGCCGATCAGCCGGGGGAGGAGATAGGCGCCGCCGCCGTCCGGGACCAGGCCGCGGCGGACGAACACCTCGATGAAACGGGCCGACTCCGCCGCCAGGACCAGGTCGCAGGCGAGGGCCAGGTGCGCGCCGAGCCCGGCCGCCGTGCCGTTCACCGCGGCCAGCACCGGCTTCTCGCAGTCCAGCACCGAGGCGATCAGGCGCTGCGCGCCCAGGCGCAGGGTGCGGGACACGTCCCCGGTGATCCGTTCGCCGGCGGGGGACCCACCGACGCGCAGGTCCGCGCCCGCGCAGAAGCCGCGTCCGGTGCCGGTGAGGACCACCGCCCGGACGTCCGGGTCCGCGGAGGCCGCCGTCAGCAGGTCGACGAGCCGGTCCCGCATCGCGGGCGTGAGCGCGTTCAGGGCCTCGGGGCGGGTCAGCGTGATGTGGGAGACCTGCTCGCGGACCTCGTGGGCGACCCCGGTCACCGGCACACCACCAGCGCGTCCAGCGCCACCGCGCCCTGCCCCCGGGGCAGCACCAGCAGCGGGTTGATGTCCAGCTCGGCGATGTGGTCACCGAGTTCCAGGGCCATGCGCTGCACCCGCAGGACCACTTCCACCAACGCCTCCCGGTCCGCCGGAGGCCGGCCCCGGACCCCGTCGAGCAGCGCCCGGCCCCGCAGCCCGGCGAGCATGTCCCGGGCCTGCTCCTCACCGAACGGCGGGACCCCGACCGCCGCGTCGCGCAGCACCTCCACCAGCACGCCGCCGAGCCCCACGGTCACCGTCGGCCCGAACAGCTCGTCGTGCGTGACCCCGACGACCATCTCCACGCCCTGCTCGACCATCTGGCACACCAGCACGCCGTCCAGCGCGACGCCCTCGTAGCGGGCGATGTCGGTCAGCTCGCGGTAGGCGTCCCGGACCTGGCTCGCCGAGGTCAGTGCGATCTTCACCAGCCCGAGCTCGGTCTTGTGGGCGATCTGGGCGCCGGAGGCCTTCATCACCACGGGGTAGCCGACCTGCCCGGCGGCGCGGACGGCGGCCGCCGCACTGGTCACCAGCTGCTCCCGCGGCACCCGGATGCCGTAGGCGCGCAGCAGCTGCTTGGCCGCGTGCTCGCTGAGCTGCCGGCCCGGCTGCATCAGGGCCTCGGCCTTGCGGAAGGAGGGCGACAGGGTGCGCGGGGCGTCGTCGAAGGGGGAGCGGTAGCCGCTCACGAAGCGGTGGTGATCCAGCCACGCACGGACGGCGGACAGGCAGTTGCCCACGGTCCGGAAGGTGGCCACGCGGGAGGAGCCGAGCAGGACCTCGCGGTACGCGGGCTCGGTGCCGACCGGTGAGCCCCACACCACGCACACCAGCTTGTCGGTCTCCTCGGCGGCGTCGACCAGGTCCCGGACGAGCCGGTCGCTGAGCGGCGGGAAGGGGCCGGTGACGGGGCAGATCAGCACCCCGACCGCGGGATCGGCGAGGATCGCGTCGATGATCTTCCGGCCGCGCTCGTCGCCGACCGGGTGACCGCCGTTGTCCACCGGGTTGGCCACGCTCAGGTACTCGGGTATCCACTGGTGCAGTTCGGCCTGCTTGGCCTCGGACAGCCGGGGCAGGCGCAGGCCGGCCGCGGTGGCGAGGTCGGCCACGTGGGCGCCGGTGCCGCCGGAGATGGAGCAGACGGCGACCCCGTCGGCCCGGGGCGTGCGGGCCCGGGCCAGCAGGGCGGCGGTGTCCTGGAGTTCGTCCAGGCCGTCGACGCGGATCACGCCGTACTGCCGCATCGCCGCGTCCACCACGTCGTCGGCGCCGGTCAGCTTGCCGGTGTGGGAGGCGGCCGTACGGGCCCCGGTCTCGGTCCGGCCCACCTTCACGGCGACCACGGGCACCTTGCGGCGGGCGGCGCGGTCCGCCGCCAGCAGGAAGGCGCGGCCGTCCTTCAGCCCCTCCACGTAGGCGGCGATGACGCCGACCTCGGGCTGCTCGGCGAACCAGGAGACGAAGTCCGCGGTCTCCAGGTCGGCCTCGTTGCCGGTCGGCGCCCAGTGCGAGAGGCGGACGCCGAGTTCCTGGAGGGCGAAGACGGGCCGGCCCTGGTGGCCGGACTGGGTGATCAGCGCGATGGCGGGGCCCGGCAGGTCCTCCCGGAAGCGCTCGAAGGCGTTGAGGTTGGTGTTCGGGCCGAGCAGCCGCAGTCCCGAGCGGCGCACGGCGTCCGCGAGGTGCCGCTGGGCCTCGGCGCCCGCCTCGCCGGTCTCCGCGAATCCGGAGGCGAAGGCGACCGCGAACCGCACCTTGGCCTCGGCCAGTTCCTCGACCAGGGGGAGCGGGTCGGCGACCAGCAGGACCGCCAGGTCGACCTGTTCGGGCAGCTCGGCGACCGAGGCCACGCACGGGACGCCGAACACGGCGGCCCTGCTCGGATGCACCGGATGCACCCGGGCTCCGACCCGCTCGGCCCAGGCCAGCAGCTGCCGGGTGATCCCGGTGTTCGGCCGGCCCTCGGCGTCCGAGGCGCCGACCACGGCGACGGACTCGGGCCGGAAGAACCGCGCGAGGTCGGGCACGTCCGCGTACAGCGGACGTCCGCTGACGTCGAGATCGGCCGGATCGTCGGTACGGCCGTGGACGGCCGGGCCGGGCCGCTGCTCACCGCAGGCGATGACCCGGGCCCGGCGGGAGTCGGTGGTGAGGGTGCCGTGGGTTGATCCAAGCATCGTTCCGCCCGCTCCTGTGAGACAGCCAACAAAACTGACGCATTGTCAGATTACTGAACTGACGACTCGTCAGGAACGGGTCGGCACGGCAAAGTTGCCCGGCGGCTACCTCAGCGACTTCGCCACCGACTTGGCGATCCGTCCGGCGTCGAGGGCCATCTCCCGGAACATTCCGCTGATGGGGTTGGTGAAACCGGTGAAATACAGCCCGGCGGCCTGTTCCGGTGTGCGCCCGCCGTGCACCACCGGCCTGCCGCGCTCGTCCAGTACGCCCAGGTGCCCGACGAGCCCGTCCAGGGCCCGCGTGTACCCGGTGGCCGCGATCACCGCGTCCGGCGAGAGGCGGCTGCCGTCGGCGAGGACCACCTTGCCGTCCTCGAAGGCCTCGACGGCGGCCACCACCTCCACCTTCCCCCGGCGCACGGCGTCGATCAGGCCGACGTCCTGCACCGGGATGGCACCCTGCTTCACCCGGGTGTAGAGACCGGTGTCCGGGCGGGGCAGCCCCTGCGCGGACAGGTCGGGGGTGCTCATGCGGCCCACCGGGCCCGCGAGCCGGTCGACGAGCCCCACCGGCAGCCGCCGCACCAGCACACCGGTGTACTGGGCGGCCCACCCGAGGGTCGACCGGCGCAGGATGTGCGGAGCGGTGCGCACCGCCAGCCGCACCCGGGCGGCCCCGCCCTCCGCCAGGTCCACGGCGATCTCGGCGCCGGTGTTGCCGACACCGACGACGAGCACGTCACGGCCGGCGTACGGCTCGGCGTCGCGGTACTCGCCGGCGTGCCGGAAGTCGCCGTCGTACCCCTCCCGCCCGGGCCAGTCCGGGATGCGCGGGGTGTGGTTGAAGCCGGTGGCGACGACGACGGCGCTGCCGGTCAGTTCCCGTCCGCCGGAGGCGTGCAGCAGCCAGCCCGTGCCGTCCCCGCTCCGCTCCACGCGGTGCACCTCGACGCCGGTGACGATCTCCAGCTCATGGTGCTCGGCGTACTTCTCCAGGTACCGCACCACGTTGTCGCGGGAGACCCAGCGCCCGAACCGGCGGGGCATCGCCAGGCCCGGCAGTCCGGACAGCCGGCGGGTGGTGTGCAGATGCAGCCGGTCGTAGTGCCCGCGCCAGGAGGCGCCCACCCGGTCGGCCTTCTCCAGCACCACCGCCCGTATGCCCCGGGCCCGCAGCGCGTACGCGGCGGCCAGGCCGCCCGGACCGGCGCCTATGACGTAGACCGGGCGGTCCGCCGGGGTCGGGGAGAGGTGTGCGGGAGCGGGACGGGAGGCTGCCATGAGCGGGAGCGTAATCACACGTCCGCTTGATGGGTCTCGGTCAAGACCGGAATTGGTTGCGGATTGATCACGTGTGTGGAGATGTGACCGCCGCTCGTGACGCAGCCCACACGAACCCCCGGCGGAGGGCTCGGCAAGGTGCCCTATCTGACGTACCGTCAGATCCATGGACTCGATATGGCTGGACGGCGCTCAGTGGCTGGCGGTGCTGCGTATCGGCCTCGGCCTGTGGTGGCTGGAGAGCTGGCGGCACAAGGACAAGAGGGCCTGGTTCGAGCGTGGGAGCGGCATCGCGTGGGCGGCGGACGTGGCGGCGAAGCACCGCTGGGCCCTGGTCCGGGCGGGCTTCGACACGGTGGTCAAACCGCACCCGAAACTCATGGCGTACGTCGTGGCCTACGCCGAACTGTCCCTCGGCCTCGGCCTGATCGCCGGATTCCTGACCCCCGTCGCCCTGCTCGGCGGCCTCCTGCTGAACGCGATCTACTTCGTCCTCATGATCCACGACTGGGCGGAGCAGGGCCAGAACTCGATGATGGCGCTGATCTCACTGGCCGGCTTCTTCGGGATGGCCTGGCAGACCTGGTCGGTGGACGCCTGGCTGGGCTGGTTCTGATGGGCGCGGCGCGCTACGACCTTCCCGAGCCCGACGCCTTCACGCGCCTCTACTGGGCGGCGGCGGCCGAGGGCCGGCTGCTGATCCGGCGCTGCGCGGACTGCGGCCGGGCCCACCACTACCCCCGCGAGTTCTGCCCGTACTGCTGGAGCGAGCGGGTCGGGTGGGAGGAGGCGAGCGGCCGGGCCACCCTCTACACCTGGTCCACGGTCCACCGCAACGACCTGCCTCCCTTCGGCGAACGCACCCCGTACACGGCGGCCGTGGTCGACCTGGCGGAGGGGCCGAGGATGATGACGCAGCTGGTGGAGTGCGCCGAGGCGGAACTGGCGGCCGGAATGCCGCTGCGCGTGACGTTCCGCGAGGGAAATCCGGTGTTCGGACCGGAGGGTGAGAGCCGATCATGACCGGATGCACCCCGACGACTGGCACCTGACCGAAGACCTGGACGAACTCCTCGACCGGGCGGGCGACTTCCTGCGCTCCGAGCCGGCCCTGCACACGGTTCCGCTGACGGTGACGGACGCGCTCCGCCGCCGCGGCCCGCACGTCTACGGCGGCGAACCGCCCCTGTTCGGCGTGCTGGAGACGGCGGACGGGGTAAGGGCCGTGCTGCTGCACACACCGCCCTTCCCCCTCCACGTCACCCCGCTCACCCCGGACGGGGCGGGCGCCCTGGCGGCCCGGCTGGCGGACGCCGGGCACCCGGTGCCGGGGGTCTCCGGCGAACGGGACACGGCGGCGGCCCTCGCGGCGGCCTGGCAGCGGCGCACCGGCGCCGAGGCCGTCGTCCACCAGCGGCAACGGCTGTACCGGCTGGACGAGTTGACCGTTCCCACCCCGGCGCCGGAAGGCCGGGCGCGGATCGCGGGCCCGGCGGACCGCGACCTGCTGATCCGCTGGTACGGGGAGTTCACGGACGCGGTGGGAGCGGAGCCGCAGGACCCCGCCGAGTGGGCCGACGCCCGTGTCGCCGGCGGTGGGGCCACCCTGTGGGAGACACCGGACGGCACCCCGGTCTCGCTGGCCGGAGCGACCCCGGAGATCGCCGGGCAGGTCCGGATCGCCCCCGTCTACACCCCGGCCGCCCTGCGCGGACGCGGCTACGCGGGCGCGGCCACGGCGGAGGTGAGCCGGGCCGCGCGGGACTCCGGCGTACCGGAGATCCTCCTCTACACGGACCTGGCAAACCCGACGAGCAACGCCCTCTACCAGCGGATCGGGTACCGGCCGGTCGCGGACTTCGCGGTGTGGCGGTTCGGCGGCTGACGCCGCCGGCGGAGGCGGCCTCGCGCCGGGTTCACGCGGACGGTCTCGGCAGCGGGCCGCGGAGCGCATGGCGTCGGGCCGGTGGAGACCTCACACCAGCCCGCCGCACGGGTCGTCTGCCTGGACCCCGCCGTCCGCCTGCTGCTCCTGCGCCGGCGCGACCCGTTCGACGGATCGTGGCTCCGGGAGCCGCCCGGCGACGGCATCGAGCCCGGCGAGACACCGCTGGAGACGGCGCGGGGCGAGCCGGCCGAGGAGACCGGACTCGACCCGGCCGCGGTCCTCGACCACTCGGTGCCGGTCGACCGGGACCTGTGGGGGAACGGCGGACGGCACGTCGGGACGGAGCGGTTCTTCCTCGCGCGGTTCGGCACCGTACGGCCACCGGTGGTGCGGACCTGCCAGCTCCCCGACGAGCGGGCGAACCCGGACACCCGCGCGTGGGCCGCGTGGTCCGAGCCGGGCCGGCCGCCGGACCCCGTCGAGCCGCCCCGGCTGACGGCCGTCCTGCGCGCCCTGGTGCCGGACGGGCCCTGGAGCCGGCCGGGACCCGCCCGCGTCGGCCGGCTCACGGCCACAGCAGCACCCTGCTCCAGCCGAACCCGGTGCTCCGGTACTCCAGCCGTACGTGCCGCCTGTCCGCGTCGCCCTGGAAGAACTCCACCGTCTCGGGGCGCAGCCGGTACAGGGTCCAGGT
Source organism: Streptomyces albidicamelliae (assembly GCF_025642175.1). NCBI lineage: Bacteria > Bacillati > Actinomycetota > Actinomycetes > Kitasatosporales > Streptomycetaceae > Streptomyces > Streptomyces albidicamelliae. Next base: position 4,754,611 of record NZ_CP106795.1, read on the forward strand.
CGGGGAGGGCTCCGACGGGTTCTCGCGGGCCTTCTCCCAGGCCGCCTCCGACGCCCGGCCGAGCTCCTCCAGCGAGTCCAGCTCCTCGCTCTGCCGGCCGGTGAGCGCGGCGGCCAGCGCCCCGGTGGTCCGTGCGTGCAGGTCGGCCTGGCTCTCCTCGGACGGCGCCTGGGTGACCGCCCCGCGCACCCGCACCTGGCGCCCGAGCACCGGCCAGTAGAAGGCCAGGGCGGCGTCCGGGTGGGCGCGCAGGGCCCGGCCCTTCCGGCTGGTGGCGTGCGTGGCGAAGGACCAGCCGTCGACGTCCGCGCCGTGCAGCATCACGATCCGGACGTCCGGTTTCCCGTCCTCGTCCACCGTGGCCAGCGACATCGTGTGCGGCTCGGGCTGCCCCGCCGCGACCGCCTCCGCGAACCAGTGCGTGAACAACGTCAGCGGTGTGGGAGGAGCGGTGGCCGGGTCGAAGGGCCGCAGCTGCGTCGTCCCGGGGGCCCAGACCCGCTGCGTCCGGAGCAGTTCGTGGAGATCCTCGTGTGCCATGGGGCGAGTATCGCCCGGCGGGGCGGTCGCGCTCGGCCGGGGCGCGCACGGCTCAGGCCGCTCGGCGGGCCGGTGCGGGACATGTCGGTGCGGGCCGGCGCTCACTCCCGGCCCAGCACCACCGTCCCCGAGGAGCAGAACCAGCCTCCGGTCCCCGACGCCACCCCGAGCCGCGGCGGCAGCCCGTCCCGCGTCCGCACCTGCCGCTCCCCGGCTTCCCCGCGCAGCTGCCGTACCGCCTCCACCAGCAGGAACAGCCCCCGCATACCGGGGTGCTGGGCCGAGAGGCCGCCCCCGTCCGTGTTCACCGGCAGGTCCCCGCCCCGCACCAGCAGGCGGCCCTTCTCCACGAACGCGCCGCCCTCGCCCTTGGCGCAGAAGCCCAGGTCCTCCAGGGTCACCAGGGTCATGTAGGTGAAGGCGTCGTAGATCTCGGCGAAGTCGATCTCGGACGGGCGGACACCGGCGCGCTCGAAGGCCAGGGCGCCGCTCACCGCGGCCGGGGAGACGGTGAAGTCCGGCCACTCGGACATGGTGGCGTGGGAGACGTGCTCACCGGTGCCGAGGACCCAGACGGGGGCCGTACGGCAGTCCCGTACGTACTCCTCGGCCGCCAGCAGCACCGCCGCGCCGCCGTCCGAGCGCAGACAGCAGTGCAGCTTGGTGAAGGGGTCCGCGATCAGCGGGCCGGCCGCCACCTCGTCGACGGTGACCGGGTCCCGGAACATCGCCTCCGGGTTGAGGGCGGCGTTCGCCCGTGCCTGCACCGCGACCTGCGCCAGCTGCTCGATCGTCGTGCCGTACTCGATCATGTGGCGCCGGGCCGCCATCGCGTACTTGGCGATCAGGGTGTGGCCGTAGGGCACCTCGAACTGCAGCGGGCCGCGGGCACCGAAGGACAGGTCGCCGGTTCTGCGGCCCGCCCTGATGTCCGCGCGCGCCGTCGAGCCGTAGACCAGCAGGACGGCGTTCGCGTGGCCCACCGCTATCGCGTCCGCCGCGTGGGCCGCCATGACCTCCCAGGTCGAGCCGCCGACGGAGGTGGAGTCCACCCAGGTCGGCCGCAGGCCCAGGTACTCGGCGACCTCCACCGGGGCCAGCGTGCCCAGTCCCGCCGAGGCGAAGCCGTCCACCCGGGCGCGGTCCAGACCGGCGTCCGCGAGGGCGCGGCGGGCCGCCTGGGCGTGCAGGGTGTACGGGGTCGCGTCGTCCACGCGGCCGCAGTCGGCGAGGGCCGCACCCACCACGGCGACTTTCCTGGTCCCTGGCGTCATGAATCTGACGGTACATCAGATACCGGTGCGGGCGGCAGGGTCGCGTCTCTGGGCATCCCCGCGGTGGCGACCTAACATGACGCACCGTCAGATACGGTCCGGAGGGATCAGCCATGGACACGCGCCTCACCGCAGAGCAGGACGAGATCCGCCGAACCCTGCGCGAACTGCTGCACCGACGCTGCGGCCCGCGGGAGCTCCGGGCGGCCGTGGACACCCCGGCCGGGTACGACCCCCTCCTGTGGTCGGCCCTCGCCGACCGGCTCGGACTGCCGGGCCTCGCCCTGCCCGATCGGTACGGCGGCGTCGGCTGCTCGGTCACCGAACTGGTCCTCGCCTGCGAGGAGACGGGACGCGCCCTCGCCCCCTCGCCGCTGCTCGCCACGTCCGTCCTCGCCGCCCCGCTGATCCTCGCCCTGGGCACGGAGGACCAGCGGGCCGGCCTGCTGCCCCGGCTGGCCGCGGGCGGCCTCACCGCCGCCCTCGCCGTCCCCGGGCCGGACCTCGCCGCCGCCCTCGCCCTGACCGGCCGGAACGACGGCTACCGCGCGGGCGGGGACGGGCCGGCGGGGTGCAGGCCCGGCGGACCCCCGACGGGTGGGCCCTGTACGGACAGGCCGACCAGGTGCTGGACGGGCACAGCGCCGGACTGCTGCTGGTCGCCGCGCACACCGGCGGCTTCGCCCGGTCCCGGACGCGGCTGTTCCTGGTGGCCGGGGACGCCGCGGGACTCGTACGGACCCGGCAGACCGCCCTGGACGCCACCCGGCCGCAGGGGCAGGTGCAACTGCGCGATGTGCCCGCCGAGTTGCTGGGCGACGACGACGCCGACGTCCTGCCGGCGCTCGCCGCGCTCGGGGACGCGGTCGCCGCCGTGCTCGCCGCCGAGGCCGCCGGGGCGGCCGGCCGGGCTCTGGAGCGTACGGTCGAGTACGTCGGGCAGCGGGTGCAGTTCGGGCGGCCCGTCGGCTCCTTCCAGGCTGTCAAGCACCGGCTGGCGGACGTGTACGTGGCGGTGCAGGCCGCGCGGTCCGCCGCCTGCTACGCCGCCTGGGCCGCCGCCCACGGCGAGGAGGCGGGCCGGCTCGCGCTCGCCCAGGCGCTGGAGGCACTGCGGGCGGCCGCCGCCGAGGGCATCCAGCTGCATGGCGGGATCGGTTTCACGTGGGAGCACGACGCCCACCTGTACTTCAAACGGGCGGCCGGCGACGAGCTGCTCTTCGGGCCCGTGCACCGGCTGCGCGACCGGGCCGCCGAGACCGCCGGGCTCTTCGCGCGCGGGGAGGTGGCGGTCTGATGGTCCGCGCCGCCGGTGTCCGGCTCGTGCAGAAGGTGTCGTCGACCCGCCTGTTCGCCAGGGTCGCACCCCATGTGATCCCGGCCCTTGACCGCGGGGTGCACCGGCTCACCCGGGGGCGGGTGCTGCTCAGCGCCCAGCTGCTGCCCGGCGTGATCCTGACCTCCACCGGCGCCCGCAGCGGGCTGCCCCGCCGGACCCCGCTCGCGTGCATGCCGCAGGAGGACGGCCGCGGCTGGCTCCTCGTGGGCTCCAACTTCGGCCGGACCGGCCACCCCGCCTGGACCCACAACCTCCTCGCGCACCCGGACGCCTCGATCAACGTCGAGGGCCGGGACGTCCCGGTCACCGCCCGGCTGCTCACCGGGGAGGAGCGCGCGGCGGCCTGGCGGTCCCTGCTGGCGTTCTGGCCGCCGTACGCCACCTACCAGGCCCGGGTGACCAGGGAGATCCGGCTCTTCCGGCTCACCGCGGCGCCCTGAAGGGCGGGCCGGCGCTCCCGGCGGGCCGTACGGCTAGAGCGTCGCCAGCCGCTCCACCAGCAGGAACGCGCCGATGCCCAGCATCGCCGCGCCCGAGGTGCGGGTCACCGCGCGGGCCGCCGCCGGACGGGCGGCCAGCAGGGCGCGGGCGAGGACGCCGACGGCGAGGTAGACGGCCGCGCAGCACGCCATGTGCAGCAGGCCCAGCGCCGCGGTCTGCGCGGCCACGGGCAGATGCGTGCCGTCGACGGTGAGGAACTGGGGGAGCACGGAGAGGTAGAGCAGCAGGCCCTTGGGGTTCGCCCCGCTGATCGTCGCGCCGCGGAGGAAGAGCCGGCCGGCGGGCGCGGGCGCCTCCGCCGCCCCGGGGACGGCCGGCCGGCGCAGCACCGACCAGCCCAGCCACAGCAGGTACCCCGCCCCCGCCACCGTCAGGGCCGTCAGCAGCCGCGGCGAGCCCGCCACCAGCACCGCCAGGCCCGCCGTCGCCAGGACGGTGTGCAGGGCGTACCCGCAGACCAGGCCCGCCACCGCGCGCACCACCGAGCTGCCGCGCAGGGCGGTCGCGATGACGTACGCCCAGTCGGCGCCCGGCACGCACACCAGCAGCAGGTCGACGGCGAGGAAGGAGAAGAGCAGTCCCGAGTCCATGCCGGGGACATTAGGCGCGATTGGCCCGAAAGTGTTCCTGAAGTTTGCCCATGATCGCGGAATCTGGGCAAATATCTGTCTCATGGACGACGTAGACCGCAAAATCCTTGCCGAGCTGCAGCAGGACGGGCGGCTGACCGTGACCGAGCTGGCCGCCCGCGTGCGCCTGAGCGTCTCGCCCTGCCACCGGCGGCTGCGCGAGCTGGAGCGCTCCGGCGCCATCCAGGGCTACCGGGCGGTCGTGGACGCGGCGGCGCTCGGGCTGACCTTCGAGGCGCTGGTCTTCGTGTCCATGCGGCAGGAGGACCGGGACACGGTCGCCGAGTTCGAGCGGGCCGTCAGCGAACTGGATCATGTGCTGGACGCCCAGCGGCTGTTCGGCGAACCCGACTACCTGCTCCGGGTGGCCACCGCCGACCTCGCGGCCTTCCAGCGGCTGTACGACGAGCGGCTCGCGACCCTGCCGGGGGTGCAGCGCCTGACGTCGACCCTGGTGATGAAGCACGTGGTCCAGGACCGGCCGCTGCCGGCCTGACCCCGGCAGCACGGCGGGCGGCGGCCCACGTCATGTGGACCACCGCCCGCGAGACAGGACTCGGCGCCGGAAAAAGGAAAGGGGTGCGCTACCGCGTGGGCTTCTTGCCCGTCACGCCCAGGTGCACCAACAGCGCCAGGTTCGGCTTGAGTTCGGCCTGCTTCACGCCCCAGGACGAGAAGCCCTTCTGGTGGGAGGCCACCGCCGCGAGCATCGCGACCAGCGAACCGGCCACCGCCGCCGGGTTCACGTCCTTGTCGACCCTGCCCTTGGCCTGCAGCTCCGTGATGGAGTCCGCGAGGGAGTTGTTGACCGAGTTCAGGATCTTCATACGGAGCTTGTAGAACCGTTTGTCCCCCTCGGCCGCGCCGAGGTCGACCACGCGCAGGATCGCGTCGTTCTTGCGCCAGAACTCCAGGAAGCCGTCGACGAGTTCCTGCGCGGTCGCCCACCCCGCCTTGCCGGCCCAGGTGCGCCCTTCGAGCAGTTCGGTCAACCCGGCGCCCTCGGCCGCCATTTGCTCGGCGATCTCCAGGACGGCGCCTTCGACGTCCGGGAAGTACTGGTAGAAGGTCGCGGGCGAAGTCCCCGCCTTCCGGGCGACATCGATGACCTTGACATCCCGGTAGGGGGAGGAGCTGAGCATCTCGCTGAGGCAGTCGAGCAGCTTCTGCCGGGTCGCCTGCCCACGCCGGCCGGCCACGCGGCCGTCGACGGTACGCACTTGTCCTGTCATGCCGTCAGCTTACCGAGGGGTGATCGGAGCGCGATTCGGCCGACTGCAAATGGGGTGCACGGGTGCTCTGGGGGTGGTGTGCCTGGTCTGCGCGGTGCGCGCGACCCGGTTACTTTGACGGCATGGCCGAAAACAGGGCATCCGTGCACGAAGAGGCGTACCCCGAGGGCGTCCCCTGCTGGGTGAACGCCGAGCTGCCCGACGTGGAGGCGGGCAAGCGCTTCTACGGTGAGCTCTTCGGGTGGTCCTTCGAGGAGGCGTACGGCTCCTCCGTGTGGGCCCGGCTGGCCGGCGACCTCGTCGCCTCGCTGGCCCCCAAGCGGGACGGCCGTATGCCCACCGTCTGGACGGTCTCCTTCGCGACCTCGGACGCGACGGCCCTCGGCCGCAGGATCACGGCGGCCGGCGGGCAGGTGGTCATGGCGCCGTTCCCGGTGGGCGACCTCGGCGTCGCCGCGCTCGCCGCCGACCCGGAGGGCGCGATCTTCGGACTCTGGCAGCCCGGCACCCACCCCGGCTTCGGCCGGCGGCGCGAGCCCGGCACGTTCGTCTGGGCCGAGCTCTACACCCGCGACACCGCCGCCGCCAACACCTTCTACGGCGACCTCTTCCACGAGGCCCTGTTCGGCGGTGGCGCCCAGCCCGACTTCGGCCGCGCCGACGTCACCGAGGTCTTCGCCGCCGAGATGCCCCCGCACTTCGTCACCCACTTCCGGGTCACGGACCTGGACGGCGCGCTCGGGACGGTCGTACGGCTGGGCGGGCGGGTGCAGGCGCCACCCTTCGAGACGTCGTACGGACGTGTGGCCGTCGTCACCGACAATCAGGGAGCGTCCTTCGCGCTGCTCCAGCGGTGAAACGCCCGCTTTGACGGAAGACACCCCGAATTGTCACCGGGTTCGCAACCAGGGGCCCGGACAGGAAGAATCGGGGTGCGTGCCGCCGAGGCGGTGCGGTGGTGAGACGCTGCACTTCGGTCGCGTACATATGTGGGTGGCGCGGCTCGTACGGGGAGGTGGCAGGCAAGTGGTGGATCAGCTGACACAGCACGATCCGCGGCGGATCGGGCCGTTCGAGGTGCTGGGCCGGCTGGGTGCCGGCGGCATGGGGCTGGTCTATCTCGCGCGCTCGGCGTCCGGCCGGCGCGTGGCGATCAAGACGGTGCGCACCGAACTGGCCGAGGACCAGCTGTTCCGGGTGCGCTTCACCCGTGAGGTGGAGGCGGCCCGCGCGGTCTCCGGGTTCTACACGGCGGCCGTCGTGGACGCCGACCCGCGCGCCGCCGTGCCCTGGCTGGCCACCGCCTACGTGCCCGCGCCCTCGCTCGAGGAGATAGTGAACGAGTGCGGGCCCCTCCCGGCCCAGGCCGTGCGCTGGCTCGCGGCGGGCGTCGCGGAGGCCCTGCAGTCCATCCACGGCGCCGGACTGGTGCACCGCGACCTCAAGCCGTCCAACGTGCTCGTCGTCGAGGACGGCCCCCGGGTGATCGACTTCGGCATCGCCTCCGGGGTCTCCAACACCCGTCTGACCATGACGAACGTCGCCGTCGGCACCCCCGCCTACATGTCCCCCGAGCAGGCCAAGGACTCCCGCAGCGTCACCGGCGCCAGCGACGTCTTCTCGCTGGGCTCGATGCTGGTCTTCGCCGCCACCGGCCACCCGCCCTTCCACGGCGCCAATCCGGTCGAGACCGTCTTCATGCTGCTCCGCGAGGGCCCGGACCTCACCGGTCTGCCGGACGAGCTGCGCCCCCTGATCGAGTCCTGCATGCAGATGGAGGCCACCGGCCGGCCCAACCCCGCCGACCTCCAGGCCCAGCTCGCCCCGCACCTCTTCGGCTCCGGCTCCGACGACAGCGGCACCGCTTCCGCCTGGCTGCCCGAGAAGGCCGTCGGCCTCATCGAGTCCCGCCGCGGCGGCCGCCCGGCGATCAAGCCCGCCCCGGCCACCGCGCCCGGCCCCCGCAGCGGCGGCCGCGCGGCCGTGCCCCCGCCGCCCCCGTACGACCCCCGGGCCCGGCCCCCGTGCCGGTCGGCGCCCCCGGCACCGGCCCGGTGCAACTGGCCGGCGCCAAGGTGCCCATCGGCCCCGGCCCCCGGGTCGCCGACGCCCGCGCAGCCGCCGTCAAGGCGCCCCCGCCCGAGGCCGGCCTGGTCGCCAGCTGGTCCCGTCCGCGCCCCGGCGTGGCCGGCGCCGACCCCGCCGTACCGCCCGCCCCGCCCATGCCTCCGGAGACGGCGAGCGGCTGGCGGCCCTGGCGGTTCCGCATGTCCAACGACGTCTGGGGCACCCCCGCGGTCGACGGCGACCTCGTCTACGTCACCTCCTTCGAGGTGCACGCCCTGGACGTGGGCACCGGCCGCCGCCGCTTCAAGACGCGGGACGTGGCCTGGTCGATGGCGGTGGCGGACGGCCGTATCCACGCCTCCGACGGCCCCACCCTGTTCGCCCTGGACGCCCGCGAGGGCACCGACCTGTGGCGGCTGTCCACGGACGCCTGGGTGTACTCCCTGACGGCGGACCGCGGCACGGTCGTCACCGGCACCCGCGGCGGCGGCGTCCAGGCCTGGGAGGCCACGGGCGGGCAGAAGCTGTGGGAGATCAGCGGCTGCCAGACCGACTTCGAGTCGCCCGAGGCCGGCCCGCTCGTCCACGACGGCACGGTCTACGTCTGGCAGGACGCCCGGCTGCGCGCCCTGGAGGCCCGCACCGGCGAGGAGCGCTGGTCGTACCCCATCGGTGACGCCGCCTCCTGCGGCGGGGTCCCGGTGCGCCTGAACCCGGCCGACGACGGTTACGTCTACATCTCCGCCGGCACCCGCGTCCTCGCCATCGAGGCGGCCGGCGGCATGGTGCGCTGGCACTTCGAGGCCCCCGCGGTCTTCCTCAGCCCGCCGGCCTTCGCCCCCGGCCCGGCCGTCACCGGCGGCGGGGTCTACCTCGCCGACTACCTCGGCACGGTCTACGCCCTGGACGCCACCGACGGCCGCGACCGCTGGCGCATCGCCACCGAGTCCCGCTCCTCCGTCGAACCGGTCCTGGTCGCCGGCGGGCACGTGCACGTCGGCAGCGGCAAGGGTCTCTACACCCTGGACGCGGTCACCGGCACGCCCAAGTGGCGCTTCCAGGCCGGCGGCGACGTCGTGGGCGCACCGGCGGTGGCCGAGGGCCGCATCCACTTCGGCTCCACCGACCACCTGCTGTACACCCTGAAGGCCGACGACGGCCGGCTGCGCTGGAAGCTGGCGACGGGCGGCGAGATCACCGGCTCCCCGGTGGTCAAGGACGGTGTGGTGTACGCGTGCAGCAAGGACCGGTGCGTCTACGCGCTGGACGCGGAGAAGGGCACGGGCACGGCACGGACCGGCTGAGGTGAGCGCGACGGCCGCCGTACCGGTCGCACGGAAGGGCTCCGGACGGCGGCCGTCCCAGGGCCGACGCTACCTGGGGTGACCGTTCCCCGCCAGGCGGTACACGGCGGGCCGCCGCTGGCTATGGTGTTGGCATGCACCTGCAAACACGGACGCGCGCGCTCAGGTACACGGCCGTACTGACCCTCTTGGTCCTCAGCCTCAGCGGATTCTCGCGGGGCCACCACGGCCGCCACGGAAGCGGTGGGGGCGGTTGCAGCAGCTCCCACCAGGACCACGACAGCTCGTCCTCGTCCACCTCGGGCGGCGGGACGTACGACGACTCGGACGACGACAGCTACGGCACCGGCGGCGTCGGTACGACCGGCGGCAGCAGCGCGACGGGCGGCTCCGGGACGACCGGGAGCACCGGCGGGAGGACCTACCACCGGCGACCCACCCACCGGGCCACCGCCACCTCCTCCGCGACGAGCGGCCGGGCGCTGAAGGACGGGACGGCGAAGCTGGTCGCCTGCGCGACCGCGAAGAAGCCGTACGCGACGGTCGAGATCGCGAACCCGAACGGCCGCGCGGCCGAGTTCCAGGCCCACGTCCTCTTCTACGACGACCAGGGCACCCAGATCCTCGACAACTCCTCCTACACGGTCAAGGTGCCCGCGAGGGGCACGGCGACCACCCGGGTGCCGGTGGGCGACCGCCTCCGGCTGAAGGTCGACCACTGCGAGGCCGAACCGGAGGCGGACGTCAGCTCCTAACGCACCTCGAACCCGGGCCGGCGGGCGGCGAACAGCTCGGCCTGCCGCTCGGCCGGCAGGTTGCCCAGCGCGATGAGATGCGGCGCCTGCGCGAACGCCTGCGCACGCGCCGCCTCCCCGGCCGCCCACAGCGCCCGCACGGTCCCCTGCACCCCCTCGGGCGGGTGGGAGGCGATGACGGCGGCGCAGCGCACCGCCTCGGCCAGGGCCTCGCCCTCCGCGGTGAGCCGCGAGACCAGCCCGATCTCGTGGGCCCGCCGCGCGGAGATCCGCTCGGCCGTCCCCATCAGCGCCATCCGCGCGACCTCCCCGTACGGCATCCGCTGCGCCATGAGCACCGACTCGTAGGCGCTGACCATCCCGTACGTCGTGTGCGGGTCGAAGAAGGTGGCCGTGGTGTCGGCGACGACGAACTCGCTCTCGCCGAGGAGGTAGAACGCGCCGCCGCACGCCATCCCGCGCACGGCGGCCACGACCGGCTTCCACAGGCCGTTCGCCTTCGGCCCCAGCCCCAGCAGCGGATCGTCCTGCATGTACGGCGACGACGGCTGCGGCACCACCGCGTCCCGGTCGATGCCCGTGCAGAACGCCCGCTCCCCGGCCCCGGTCAGCACCACCGCCCGCACCGAGTCGTCGAACCGCAACGCCCGCCACACACCGGCCAGTTCCGCCACCATCTCCAGGTCGACGGCGTTCAGCCGCGCCGGCCGGTCCAGGGTGACGACGGCGACCGCGGTGTCCTCGTCGACGTCGAGGCGCACGGTGTTCACGCGAGCACCCACTGCGGCAGCCCGCCGGAGAACACCACCTGCACCCGGGCGCCGATCCGGATCCGGCCCGGGTCGAGGGAGCCGAGCGGCGCCCCCGGCCCGGTGACCAGGTTGCCGGCCAGCCGGATCCGCGGGGCCTCCTCCAGCTCCACGAGGACCACGTTGTACGGCGCCTGCGCCGCGTAGTCGGGCAGCAGCGGCGGGTGCGGCACGACGTACGACCACACCCGCCCGCGCCCCGACACCGGCCGCCACTGGCTCGCGAAGGACTGGCAGTGGGGGCAGCAGGGCCGGGGCGGGAACCGGAGCTCGCCGCAGTCGGCGCAGGCCTGGACGCGCAGTTCGCCCCGGGCCGCGTACTCCCAGAAGGGGGCGCCGTCGGTGTCGGTGACCGGACTCAGCATGACGGGTCAACTCCTCAGCAGAAGCGCGGAGGTGGGGACGCCCTCGCCCGCCGTGACCAGGCAGGTGGCGGCGCCGGGGACCTGCGCGGTGCTGGTGCCGCGCAGCTGCTTCACCCCTTCGTTGATGAGGTTGAAGCCGTGCACGTAGGCCTCGCTGAGCCCGCCGCCCCCGGTGTTCACGGGCAGCCGCCCGCCGATCTCCAGGGCGCCCTGCTCGGTGAAGGCGCCCCCCTCCCCGCGTGCGCAGAAGCCGTAGCCCTCCAGGGAGAGCGGGATCAGCGCGGTGAACGCGTCGTAGATCTGCGCCACGTCCACGTCGTCCGGGGTGAGGTCCGCCTGCTTCCACAGGTGCCGGGCCGCGGTCCAGGCGGGCCCGGTGAGCGGGTCGTCGTTCCAGTAGTTGACCATGCCGTGGTGCTGGGCGGGCAGGCCCTGGGCGACGGAGTGCACGTACACCGGCCGCTGCCGGCAGTCCCGCGCCCGCTCCGCGGAGACCACCACGCAGGCGAGGGCACCGTCGGTCTCCAGGCAGTTGTCGAACAGGCACAGCGGCTCGCTGATCCACCGGGACGTCATGTACATCTCGCGGGTCAGGGGCCGTTCGTACATGACGGCAGCCGGGTTCTGGTTGGCCCGGTTGCGGCAGGCCAGGGCCACGTTGAACAGATGGTCGCGGGTGGCGCCGTACTCGTGCATGTACCGGCGGGCCAGCATGGCGATCTCGTCCGCGGGCCGCAGCAGCCCGAAGGGCCGCGTCCACTGACCGGGAGTAGGCAGCTGGACGGCCGTACTGGTCCAGGGCCGGGGTCCGCTGCCCCGTTTGCGGGACCGCCACGCCACGCCCACCGTGGCCTGCCCGGCGGCGATGGCGGCGGCGAGGTGGGCGACGGTGGCGCAGGAGCCGCCGCCGCCGTACCCCACCTTGCCGAAGTAGGTCAGATCGCCGAAGCCGACCGCCTTCGCCAGCTCCACCTCGTCGGTCTCCTCCATGGTGTAGGAGGCCAGGGCGTCGACCTCGCCGGGTGCGATCCCGGCGTCGTCGAGCGCGGCGAGCACGGCCCGGCAGGCGAGGGTTCGCTCGTCCTCCGGAAGGTGCTTGGCGAATGCGGTCTGTCCTATGCCGACGACGGCCGTGGCGTCCTTGAGTCCCGTCCCTGCCATGCGAGGCCCCCTCTCCTGACAGTGCGTCAGGTTACCGCTAATCTGACGGTCAGTCAGCTGTGCGCGACCACGGGGAGGTCTGCTGTGAGTGACTGGGGCACCGTCCCGCGACTGGTGCGGTCCGCGGCCGAGCGGTACGCGGACGCCGAGGCCGTGGTCGAGGGCCGGACGAGGACCACGTACGCCGAACTCGGCGCCCGGATCGAACGCGCCGCGGCGGCCTGCCTGGCCTGCGGGGTGGCCAGGGGCGACCGGGTGGCCGTGTGGGCGCCCAACTCCCTCGACTGGATCGTCGCCGCCCTCGGCGCCGTGTCGGCGGGCGCGGTGCTGGTGCCGCTGAACACCCGCTTCAAGGGCGCCGAGGCCGCCGACGTCCTGCGCCGCAGCGGGACCCGGCTGCTGTTCGTCACGGGCACGTTCCTCGGCACGTCGTACGTGGCCTCGCTGCGGCGGGCGGCCGGCGAGGGGGTGCCCGACGGCCGGGGCCCGCTGCCCGGCCTGCCGGACCTCGACCAGGTGGTGGTCCTCTCCGACGACGCACCGCCCGACTTCCGCACCTGGAAGGACTTCCTGGCGGCGGGTGAAGGGGTGACGGCGGCGGAAGTGCGGGCGCGGGAAGCCGAGCTGAGCGGCTCGGACCTGTCCGACATGGTCTTCACCTCCGGTACGACGGGCCGTCCCAAGGGGGCGATGACCACCCACGCCCAGACCCTGCGCGCGTACGAGATCTGGGCCGACCTCGCCGGACTGCGGTCCACCGACCGCTATCTGATCGTCAACCCCTTCTTCCACACCTTCGGCTACAAGGCAGGGGTGATCGCCTGCCTGATGCGCGGGGCGGCGATGATCCCGCAGCCGGTGTTCAACGTGGACACGGCGCTGGCGAACATCGCGGCGGAGCGGATATCGGTCCTGCCGGGCCCGCCGACCCTCCACCAGTCCCTCCTGGACCACCCGGCCCGCGACGCCCACGACCTCTCGGCCCTCCGCCTGGTCGTCACCGGAGCGGCCGTGGTCCCCCTCCGCCTGGTGGAACGCCTGCGCGGCGAACTCGGCATCGGCACGGTCCTCACCGCCTACGGCCTCTCCGAGGCGAGCGGCATCGTCACGATGTGCCGGCGCGGCGACGACCCGTCGGTGATCGCCTCGACGTCCGGCCGGGCGATCCCCGGCACGGAGGTTCGGGTCGCCGACGCCGCGGGCGGACGGGTGCCGCCCGGCACGCCCGGTGAGGTGCTGGTGCGCGGCTTCAACGTGATGCGCGGCTACTGGGCCGACCCGGCCGCCACCGCGGAGGCGGTCACCGCCGACGGCTGGCTGCGCACGGGCGACGTCGGCGTCCTCGACGCCGGGGGCAACCTGCGGATCACCGACCGCATCAAGGACATGTTCATCGTCGGCGGCTTCAACGCCTACCCCGCCGAGATCGAGCAACTGCTGGGCCAGCACCCCGATGTGGCCGACGTGGCGGTGATCGGCGTCCCGGACGCCCGCCTCGGAGAGGTCGGCAGGGCCTTCGTGGTCCGCAGCCCCGGCGCCTCCCTCACCGCCGACGACCTGATCGCCTGGTCCCGCCGGGAGATGGCGAACTACAAGGTCCCGAGATCGGTGGAGTTCGTCCCCGAACTCCCGAGGAACGCGAGCGGGAAGGTGGTGAAGGGGGTGCTGCGGGGGAGCGGGCCACCGGCACGCTGAGGCCGCTGCGGTGGACCCTCCGGACACACCACGGCCGCGACGGCTCCCCCTCCGCGCCGCCGCGGCCGATCCCCGTCGGGGTGGTGGTCTACTTGCGATCGAGGTCCAGGGCCGGCGGGGCCGGGGTGTGCTGGTCCATCGTGGTGACCGGCTCGTCCAGTGCGGGCGGGGCCGGGGTGTGCTGGTCCATCGTGGTGACCGGCTCGTCCAGGGCGGGCGGGGCCGGCGTGTGCTGGTCCTTCATGGTGACGATCTTCTTGTCGTTGCTCATGGCTGGTACTCCAAGAGATATGTGGCGCAGAGACGGGAACGCCCGTTCGGAAACTCCCCCGAGGGTCGCCGAACGGGCGTTCCAGGAGGCCTCAGAGTAGCCGCGAGGCCCGGTCGATCCGCCTGCCCCCCGAGAACGGCGGCTCGACTCCTAGAGAGTGACAGGCAGTCATAAACGTTCGATGAACGCCCCTGTGGGGGCCGCCTCTCAGGCCGCCGCCAACGGCGCGAGCAGGCTCCGGACCTCGGCCGCCTCGACGGACCCCGCCTGCTCGTACAGGGACAGCGCCTCCTGCCAGCAGACCCGGGCCCGGTCGGACTGCCCGAGTGCCTCCAGGGCCCTGCCCAGCATGGTCAGGGCGTTGGCCCGCATCCAGTCCCCGCCGATGCAGCCGATCGCCAGGGCCTGTTCGGCGTGCTGGGCGGCCAGGGCGGCGCGCTCGGACACCAGGTGAACCTGGGCGATGCGAAAGTGCGTGGTCCCCTCCCACAGGCGCTGCCGGCTGTCCGTGAACATCCGCAGTGCCTCGGACAGTTGCACCAACGCCTCGGACAGCGACCCGGCCTGGGTGAGCACGATGCCCAGCGCGTAGTGCGCGTTGGCCAGGCGGACGGACATCCCGAGTTCGTCGTAGATGTCGACGCCGCGCTTCGCGAGCTCCACGGCCTCCCCACTGCGCCCCATCGAGGCGAGGGAACGGGACAGGTTGCACACGGCACTTCCCTCGCCCGGCTTGTTGCCGTCGGCGCGGAACGCCTCGATGGCCCGCTGCAGATACGTCCCCGCGTCCGCGAACCGGCCCGTGCAGTTGGCGATGATGCCCAGCTGGTTGGGTGCCGTGCTGCTCGTCCACGGGTCCCGGGCGGTCTCGTTCAGCGCGTCCGCGTGCTCGGCCTCCAGCCGGGCCTCGTCGAACCGCCCCGACTGGCTGAGGACCTGGGCGAGGGTGATCCGGGCCCGGGTCTCGGCGTGCGGGTCCCCGAGCGCGGCCGCCGCGTCCCGCGCGGCGACGGCGGTCGCCTCGTAACGGCGCGCACTGGCCCCGGACTCCGCCAGATCTATGGTCGTCAGCAGGAGATCGACGGCCCGCCGCAGGGTGGGCGCTTCGAGCGACTGCTGTACGCACGCGAGAAGCGGTTCGGCCTCGGTGTGCAGCCAGTCCAGCGCCGCCGAGGCGCCGGCGAAGGCGCTGCCCGGCCGCCGCACGTGTTCGAGGTGGGTGACCGTACGGTCACCGGGGCGCTCCATCGCGTAGACCTGCGCCGCCGTCGCCAGGTAGTGGTCCAGCAGTCGCGACATCGCCGCGCCCCGTTCGCTCGGCGGCTGTTCGTCGCGGGCCGCGCAGGCTCGCGCGTAGAGGCGGACCAGGTCGTGGAAGCGGTAGCGGCCGGGAGCCGCCGATTCCAGGAGGGACGTGTCGACCAGGGACTCCAGCAGGTCCTCCGTGGCCTCCGCGGGCAGGTCCAGGACCGCGGCCGCGGCGGCCAGGGAGATGTCCGGGCCGTCGGCCAGGCCGAGCAGGCGGAACGCGCGCGCCTGGGCCGGCTCCAGCTGGCCGTAGCCCAGCTCGAACGTGGCCTTCACCGCCAGGTCGCCCGCCTGGAGCTCGTCCAGCCGGCGCCGCTCGTCCGCGAGCTTGGCCGCGAGGACGGAGACCGTCCAGGTGCGGCGGGCCGCGAGGCGCGACGCCGCGATACGGATCGCCAGGGGCAGGAAGCCGCAGGCCGCCACCACGTCCAGCGCGGCCTCGCGCTCCGCCGCCACCCGTTCCTCGCCCACGATCTTGGTGAAGAGGGCGAGCGCCTCGTCGGGGGACATCACGTCCAGGTCGACCAGGTGCGCGCCGGCCAGGTCGAGCATCCGCACGCGGGAGGTGACGAGGGCCGCGCAGCCCCCCGTGCCGGGCAGCAGGGGCCGTACCTGGGCCGCGTCCTTCGCGTTGTCGAGCAGGACCAGGACGCGGCGGCCGTCCAGCACCGAGCGGTACAGGGCCGCCCGCTCCTCCAGCGAGTCCGGCACGGCCGAGTCGGCCGTGCCGAGGGCGCGGAGGAAGGAGCCGAGGACCGTCTCCGGCTCGGCGGGGCGCGGGCCCGCGCCCTGGAGGTCGACGTACAGCTGGCCGTCGGGGAAGGCGGCGCGGGCCCGGTGGGCCACGTGCACCGCGAGGGTCGTCTTGCCGACGCCGCCGATACCGGCCAGTGCCGAGACGGCCATCACCCGGCCCTCGGTCTCGGAGGCGGCGGACAGCACCTCGCTCAGCTCGGTCACGAAGGCCGCGCGTCCGGTGAAGTCCGGTACAGAAGCAGGAAGTTGCGCCGGGCGCACCGGCGCGGCGGCGGGCTCCGACGCCGGGGCGGACGGCTCCGCCAGCACCGGGTCCGCCTGGAGGATGCGCTGCTGGAGTTCGCTGAGACCCGGGCGCGGGTCCACGCCCAGCTCCTCCGCGAGGAGGCGGCGGGTGTCGGCGTACACGGCGAGCGCCTCCGCCTGCCGGCCGCCGCGGTACAGGGCCAGCATGAGCAGTTCGCGCAGGCGCTCGCGGAGCGGGTGGGCGGCGGTCAGCGCCGTCAGCTCCGAGACCGCCTCCGCGTGGCAGCCCTGCTCCAGGTCCATGTCCAGGCGGGATTCCAGCAGGCCCAGGCGCCACTCCTCCAGCCGGGCCCGCTGCGCCTCCGCGTACGGTCCGGGCACGCCCGCGAGCGGTTCGCCGTCCCACAGGTCCAGGGCCCGGCCGAGGGCCGCACGGGCGTGCCGGAGGTCCCCGGCGCCGCGTGCCTTCTCCGCCTCCGCGGCCAGCTCCTGGGCCGCGGCCAGGTCGAGAGCGCCCTCGCGCAGCCGGCGCACCGCGTAGCCGCCGGACTCGCTGACCAGGACGCCGGGGTCCAGCACCTTGCGCAGCCGGGAGGCGTACGTGCGGAGCGCGGCCAGCGCCTGGGACGGCGGCTCGGTGCCCCACAGCGCGTCGATCAGCTCCGCCGCCGTCGCCGTACGGCCCTCGCGCAGCAGCAGGGCGGCCAGCAGGGCGCGCTGCTGGGGGGAACCGGTGTTCAGCGCCTCCACGCCGCGCCAGGCCCGCACCGGACCGAGCACGCTGAAGCGCAGCGCGTCCGGCTCCGTGGCGGTGCCGGCCTCGGCCCCGGCCACGGAGCCGGTACGCCGCTGCTCAGGTACTCGCGGCCCACCGTCCATGCGTTCGCCCCCCTCGGCATCATGAACAACCCCGTCAGTTTGCCTTGTTCCGGGCAGTTGCGTCAGCCGTGGGAGACGCCGATCACAGGCCGGTATGCATCGGTGCACAAGGCGTTCACACCCTCTTCGCATCCGCCGGCCGCTCGTCATCAGCTGACGGGTCGTCAGATCGGCGCTACCGTGAACGGCATGGAGACCACACAGTTCCCGCTGATCATCTCCGTCGACGACCACACCGTGGAGCCCGCCACCGTCTGGCAGGACCGGCTGCCGAAGAAGTACCTGGACGTGGGGCCCCGGATCGTGCGCGCCCCGCTGAAGGAGATGACCTTCCTGGGCGGGCGCTTCAAGCCCGTCATGGGCGAACCCGGCAGCACCGACGGCCCCGTCGGCGACTGGTGGGTCTACGAGGACCTGCACCGTCCGCTCACCCGCCTCGACACCGCCGTCGGCTACGACCGGGACGAGATCCGCCTGGAGGTCATCACCTACCAGCAGATGCGCGCGGGTTCGTACGACGTGCCCGCCCGGCTCGCCGACATGGACGTCAACCACGTGCAGTCCGCCCTGTGCTTCCCGACCTTCCCCCGCTTCTGCGGGCAGACCTTCACCGAGGCGCGGGACCGTGAGCTCGCCCTGCTCTGCGTGCGCGCCTACAACGACTGGATGGTCGAGGAGTGGTGCGGTCCGAAGGCGCGCGGGCGGCTCGTGCCGCTCACCCTCATACCCCTGTGGGACGCCCGGCTTGCGGCCCAGGAGGTGCGGCGCAACGCCGCGCGCGGTGTCCGGGCCGTCGCCTTCTCCGAGATACCCCCGCACCTCGGCCTGCCCTCGGTGCACACCGACGACTGGGACCCGTTCCTCGCCGCCTGCGCCGAGACCGGCACGGTCGTCGCCATGCACATCGGCTCCAGCAGCCGGATGCCCTCCACCTCCGCGGACGCCCCGCCCGCCGTCGGCTCCACCATCACCTTCGCCAACTGCTGCTTCTCGATGGTGGACTGGCTGATGAGCGGCAAGTTCGAGCGCTTCCCGGGGCTGCGGGTGATGTACGCCGAGGGCCAGATCGGCTGGATCCCGTACATCCTCGAACGCGCCGACGTCGTGTGGGAGGAGAACCGGGCCTGGGGCGGGGTCGCCGACAAGGTCCGCCGGCCGCCGTCGGAGCTGTTCGCCGAGCACGTGTACGGCTGCTTCTTCGACGACGCCTTCGGGCTGAGGAACCTGGACTCCATCGGCGTCGGGAACGTCCTGTACGAGACCGACTACCCGCACTCCGACTCCACCTGGCCCAAGTCCCGCGAGGTCGGCGAGGCGCAGATGGGCCACCTGCCGGCCGACGTCGTCGAGCGGATCGTCCGGGGCAACGCGATCGAGCTGCTGGGGCTGAGCGAGGACGGGCTCTGGAAGGGGTCGGCGTGACGCTCGCGTACGGCATCCAGCTGCCCGTCCAGTCGCAGAGCACCCTGTACGCGGAGGCGTGGGAGGCCGCGGCCGGACCGGCGGACCTGGTCGCGGTCGCCCGGGCGGTGGAGGACGCCGGGTTCGACTACCTGGCCGTCTGCGACCACGTGGGCGTACCGCGCCGGCTGGCCGGGGCGATGAGCACGGTCTGGTACGACCCGGTCGCCACCCTCGCCCATCTCGCCGCCGTGACCGCGCGCGTCCGGCTGCTCAGCCATGTGGCCGTGGTCGGACTGCGCCACCCGCTGCTCTCCGCCAAGCAGTACGCCACCCTCGACCATCTCTCCGGCGGGCGGCTGGTCCTCGGTGTCGGGGCCGGGCACGTGCGGGAGGAGTTCGAGGCGCTGGGGGTGGACTTCGCGCGGCGGGGTGCCGTGCTCGACGAGAGCATCGACGCCCTGCGCGCCGCGCTCGGCCCGGAGGAGTTCCCCGAGCACCACGGCACGTTCCACGACTTCGCCGGACTCGGCCAGCGGCCCCGCCCCGCGCAGCCGTCCGTGCCCGTGTGGGTGGGCGGCTCGTCGCCCGCCGCCGTCCGCCGGGCGGCGCTCAAGGGCGACGGCTGGCTGCCGCAGGGGACCCGCGGGAGCGGCTGCCCGCGCAGATCGCGCGGATCCGGGCGCTGCGGTCCGAGCACGGCGCCGAGGGGCCCTTCGCCGTGGGCGCCATCGCCGAGCCGCTGTACGTGGGCCGGGCCGGCTGGGAGGTCGGCAGGCGCACCCTCACCGGCACCCCGGAGGAGATCGCCGAGTCGCTGCGGGCGTACCGGGCGATGGGCGTGGACCAGATCCAGGTGCGGTTCCGCAGCCGGAGCCGGGCCGAACTGATCGAGCAGATCGGCGTGTTCGGGGCCGAGGTCGCGCCCCGGCTGGACTGAGCGGGAGGAGCCGGCATGGGCAAGCTGGACGGGCGGGTCGTCATCGTCACCGGGGCGGCGCGCGGGCAGGGCGAGCAGGAGGCGCGGCTCTTCCGGGCGGAGGGTGCCCGGGTGGTCGTCGCCGACGTGCTGGACGAGCAGGGGGAGGCGCTGGCCGGGGAGATCGACGCGCTGTACGTGCACCTGGACGTGGGTACGGAGGAGGGCTGGCGGGACGCGGTGCGGGCCGCGAAGCGGGCGTACGGGCGGCTCGACGGGCTGGTCAACAACGCGGGCATCCTGCGGTTCAACGCCCTCGTGGACACCCCGCTGGACGAGTTCATGCAGGTCGTGCAGGTCAACCAGGTCGGCTGCTTCCTGGGCATGAAGACGGTGGCCCCCGAGCTCGACGACGGCGGCACGATCGTGAACACCGCGTCGTACACGGCGCTGACGGGCATGGCCGCGGTGGGGACGTACGCGGCGACCAAGCACGCGGTGCTCGGGCTGACGCGGGTGGCCGCGCTGGAGCTGGCCGCGCGCAGGATCCGGGTCAACGCCATCTGTCCCGGTGCCATCGACACCGCCATGTCCAACCCGGCACGGCTGGACCCGGACGCCGACCCGGAGGAGATGAGCCGGGCCCTGGACCAGCTGTACCGCAAGCTCGTGCCGCTGGGCCGGGTCGGACAGCCGGAGGAGGTGGCCCGGCTCGCCCTCTTCCTCACCTCGGACGACTCCTCGTACATCACCGGCCAGCCGTTCGTGATCGACGGCGGCTGGCTCGCCGGGGTCAGCGTTATCTGACTGACCGTCAGCTATTGACGGTCGCGGCGGCCGGTGCGACAGTCGGCCGACAGCCAAGAACTGACGGAGCGTCAGAAATATTGGGACGGTGAACCGCCGTGGAATTCGGGCTCTTTGTACAGGGATACGTGGGCAAGCGTGCCGAGACCGACCCGCTCGCCGAGCACAAGGCGCTGATGGAGGAGACCGAGTACGTCATCCAGGCGGACGCGTCCGGCTTCAAGTACGCCTGGGCCTCCGAGCACCACTTCCTGGAGGAGTACTCGCACCTGTCCGCCAACGACGTCTTCCTCGGCTACCTCGCCCACGCGACCGAGCGGATCCACCTGGGATCGGGCATCTTCAACCCGCTCGCCCAGGTCAACCACCCGGTGAAGGTCGCCGAGAAGGTCGCCATGCTCGACCACCTCAGCGAGGGCCGCTTCGAGTTCGGCAGCGGCCGGGGCGCGGGCAGCCACGAGATCCTCGGCTTCCTGCCGGGCATCACCGACATGAACCACACCAAGGAGATCTGGGAGGAGACCGTCGCCGAGTTCCCCAAGATGTGGCTCCAGGAGGAGTACGAGGGCTTCCAGGGCAAGCACTGGCAGCTCCCGCCGAGGAAGGTGCTCCCGAAGCCGTACGGGAAGTCGCACCCGGCGATGTGGTACGCGGCCGGCTCGCCGCCCTCCTACGCGATGGCCGCGAAGAAGGGGCTCGGCGTGCTCGGCTTCAGCATCCAGAAGGTCTCCGACATGGAGTGGGTGCTGGAGCAGTACAAGACGGCGGTCGTGGACGCGGAGCCGATCGGGGACTTCGTCAACGACAACGTGATGGTGACGACGACCGCGATCTGCGCGCCGACGCACGCGGAGGCGATCGAGATCGCCGTCAACGGCGGGCTGCACTACCTGCCCTCGCTCGTCTTCCGGTACCACGACACCTTCCCGCGGCCCGAGGGGTTCCCGGTGTGGCCGGAGACGCTGCCCCCGTACACCCCGGAGTTCGTGGAGCTGCTCATCGAGGAGGAGCTGCTGATCTGCGGCGACCCGGACGAGGTGCTGCGCCAGTGCAAGCGCTGGGAGCAGGCCGGCGCCGACCAGCTGAGCTTCGGGCTGCCGGTCGGGGTGCCGAAGGAGGAGACGCTGCAGACGATCCGGCTGATCGGGGAGCACGTGATTCCCCGGATCGACACCGACTCCGTGCACCGGACCTCGCGGTTCCGGGCCGCCGTGTGAGCGCCGCCGGTCCCGGCCGGGAAGGAGGCCCCATGTTCGATCACGTCATCAAGGGCGCGACGGTCGTCGACGGCACCGGCGCCCCCGCCCGCACCGCCGACGTCGGCATCCGCGACGGGCGGATCGCCGCCGTCGGCAGGGTCACCGGGGAGGCCCGCACCACCGAGGACGCGCACGGCCTCGTCCTCACCCCCGGCTTCGTCGACCCGCACACCCACTACGACGCCCAGCTGTTCTGGGACCCGTACGCCACCCCCTCCCTCAACCACGGCGTGACCACCGTCGCCGCCGGCAACTGCGGCTTCACCCTCGCGCCCCTGCACCCCGACCGCCCCGAGGACGCCGACTACACCCGGCGGATGATGTCCAAGGTGGAGGGCATGTCCCTGGTGGCCCTGGAGGAGGGCGCCCCGTGGAGCTGGCACGGGTTCGGGGAGTACCTGGACGCCCTCGACGGGCGGATCGCGGTCAACGCCGGCTTCATGGTGGGACACTGCGCGCTCCGGCGGTACGTCATGGGCCCGGACGCCGTCGGGGGACAGCCGAGCCGGCGGCAGCTGGAGGCCATGGTCGCGCTGCTGCACGAGGCCATGGACGCCGGCGCCTGGGGACTGTCCACCACCCAGTCCAGCACCCACTCGGACGGGGACGGGCGGCCCGTGGCCTCCCGGCACGCCGAACCCGCCGAGCTGCTGGCGCTCGCGCGGGCCGTCGGGGAGCACGAGGGCACGCAGATCGAGGCGATCGTCGCCGGCTGCCTGGACCAGTTCAGCGATGCCGAGATCGATCTCCTCGTGGAGATGAGCGCGGCCGCCGGGCGGCCCCTGAACTGGAACGTCCTGACCGTCGACGCGGCCGTCCCGGAGCGCGTGCCCCGGCAGCTCGGCGCGAGCGAACGGGCCCGGAAGGCCGGCGGCCGCATCGTCGCCCTGACCATGCCCATCCTCACCCCGATGAACATGTCCCTCGGCACCTTCTGCGCCCTGAACCTGATCCCCGGCTGGGGGCCGGTCCTCGGACTGCCCGTGGCCGAACGGATCGCGAGGCTGCGGGACGCAAAGGTCCGGGCCGAACTGCTGCGGCGGGCCCGGTCCAAGGAGGCGGGCGTCTTCCGGCGACTCGCGGACTTCGGCCGGTACGTCATCGGGGACACCTACAGCGAGGCGAACCGCGGTCTGACCGGCCGGGTCGTCCGGGACATCGCCGCCGAGCGCGGGCAGGACCCGTTCGCGTGCCTGGTGGAGATCTGCGCCGAGGACGGACTGCGCACGGTGCTGTGGCCGATGCCGAGCGACAACGACCCCGCCTCCTGGGCGCTGCGCGCGGAGACCTGGCAGCACGAGGACGTGCTGCTGGGCGGCTCCGACGCGGGCGCCCACCTGGACCGGATGTGCGGGGCGCCGTACACCACCCGGTTCCTCGGGGACTGTCTGCGCGGCCGGAAGCTGGCCGGTCTGGAACAGGCCGTGAAGATGCTGACCGACGACCCGGCGCGGCTGTTCGGGCTCCGCGAGCGGGGGCGGGTGCGGGAGGGCTGGCACGCGGACCTCGTGCTCCTCGACCCCGAGCGGATCGACGCGGGGCAGGCCCGGCTGGTGCACGACCTGCCGGGTGACAGCCCCCGGCTGGACTCCCGGGCGATCGGGGTGCGCGCGGTGTGGGTCAACGGCGTCGAGGCGATCCGGGACGACGTGGTGACCGGCGCCGTGCCGGGCCGGGTGCTGCGGTCCGGACGGGACACGCGGACGGTGAGCACCCGGTGAGCGAGGGACAGCGGCTGTTCGTCGGCGGCGAGTGGACCGAACCGGACGGCGGGCACTACCCGGTGACCGATCCGGCCACCGAGGGAACCGTCGGCTGGGCGCCCGAGGCCTCACCGGAGCAGGTGCGGGCGGCCTGCGCGGCGGCCCGCGAGGCGTTCGGGCCGTGGTCGCGGACCCGGCCGGAGGAGCGGGCGGCGGTACTCGCCCGGGCGGCCGGCGTCATCCGGGACTCCCTGGAGCCGTACGCCGACCTCGCCCGGGCGGAGACCGGCGCGACGGCAGGGACCGCCCGCGCCATGCAGGTCGGGGTGGCCGCGGCCCGCTTCCGCCGGTACGCCGCGGTGGAGCCCGCCGAGTGGGCCGTCCTCCCGCAGATCAACGAGGCGGGGCCGATGGGCGGGGCCGCTGTGATGGGCGCCCTGGCGGTACGGCAGCCCGTCGGCGTGGTCACCTGCGTCACCTCGTACAACAACCCGTGGGCCAACCCGGCGGGCAAGGTCGCCCCGGCCCTGGCCATGGGGAACACGGTGGTGGTCAAGCCCGCGCCGCAGGACCCGCTCTCGGTCTACCGGATGGCCGAGGCGCTGGAGGCGGCCGGGGTGCCGCCGGGCGTGGTGAACGTCGTCTCCGGCCGGGACACGGCGGTGGGCGAGGCGGCGGTGGCCTGCGACGACGTCGACATGGTCAGCTTCACCGGTTCCACGTCCGTCGGCCGGCGCATCGCCGAGGTGTGCGGACGGGACATGAAACGCCAGTTGATGGAGCTGGGTGGCAAGGGGGCGGCGCTCGTCTTCGACGACGCCGACCTCGGCTCGGCCGTCGCCGGTATCGGCACCACGTTCTCCTTCTACAGCGGGCAGATCTGCACCGCGCCCACCCGGGTGCTGGCCCAGCGTGGGGTGTACGACCGGCTGGTGGAGCGACTGGCCGGATACGCGGCCCGGCTGAAGGTCGGTGACCCCGGGGAGCCGGACACCGTCGTGGGGCCGGTGATCTCCGCCGAGCACCGGTCCCGCGTGGAGTCGTACGTGGAACTCGGCCGCAAGGAAGGGGCGGTCGTCGTCACCGGTGGCGAACGTCCTCCCCTGGCGCGGGGGTTCTACGTCGCGCCCACCCTCCTCGCCGACTGCGGCAACGACATGCGGGTGGCCCGGGAGGAGATCTTCGGGCCCGTCGTCGTGGTGATCCCCTTCGACGACGAGGAGGAGGGGGTGGCCCTCGCCAACGACTCCGACTACGGACTCGTCGACTACGTCTGGTCCGGTGACGTGGCCAGGGCCTTCCGGGTGGCGCGGCGGCTGCGGGCCGGCGGTGTCGGCGTCAACACGGTCGGCCGCAACATGGAGGCGCCGTTCGGCGGCTTCAAGAGGAGCGGGGTCGGCCGGGACGTCGGCGTGTACGCCCTGCACGCCTACAGCGAGGTGCAGGCCCTCGTCTGGCCGGGCTGACGGTCAGTCCGCCAGGTCCACCCGCACCGTCAGCAGGTCCGTGCCGAACGCCCGCACCGCCGCGCTGTTGAACCGGGGCAGGGCGCGCAGCCTGGCCCGGGCGTCGTCCTCGGGCAGGAGGCGGGCGGTGCCCCGGTGCCAGCGGCCGGCGATGCGGACGCGGACCGCCGGGTCGGCCTGGATGTTGCGCACGTACTGCGACTTGGTGCCGAACTCCGACACCAGCCAGAAGGAGTCGCCGACCCGGCGCCCGCCGACCGGGGTCCGCCGGGGCAGCCCGGAGCTGCGGCCGGTGGTCTCCAGGAGCGTCTGGAACGGCAGCCGCCGGTTGACCGGGTTGGCGAGGTACCGCTGGAAACGGGTCACGATGCGGTGCTTGAGCTCGGCACGGCCTGGCATGTCGGTGACTCCCCTGCTCTCTCCGGGCGCGGATGCTGTGTCGGCCCGGTGCGGGGCCTGTGATACGTGGACGTTCGTACGAAAGACGCGTGTTAGCCTCCCCCGCAGCCATGATCTATCGCAACGGGGGAGCGTGATGGGCGCGTCTTCGGACGGCTACACGGTCAGGTCCGGCATGTCCGGGCAGGCGAAGGAACTGGACGGGGCCGGGGACGACGCGGGACACATCCGCGCGGCGGTCAGCCCCGCCATGTGCTACACCGAGGACGCGCTGGGCGGCTCCGAGTCGGCGGCGGCGTTCAACGCCTTCGCCGCGGCCTGGGAGACCGACGCGGCCACGCTGGAGTCGGCGCTGCACGAACTCGCGGGCAAGGTGCGCCTCGCCAAGGGCGCGTACACGGGCGGCGACCACGCCGTCGGCACCCGGGCCGAGGCGGTACGGGTGGGCGCCGACGGACTCACGACGATGCCGGCGCCCGCCGGGAACGACGTCACCACGATGCCGGCGCACGCCGGCCGGCCGTCGGCCCTGTCGCGGTACTGAGGACGGATCGATGACCGGATTCTTCGGGCTGCCCCCGCTGCCCACGGACACCCCCGCCGGCCGCCGCTCCTGGCTGGCCGGGCTGTGCGAGAGCATTCCCAAGGCCGGGTCCAAGAACGATCTGCTCGACCAGATCGACGGCGCGCTGTTCGCCTGCGCGCCGGTGGGCGACACCGCGACGCTGGAATCGCTGGGCAAGCGCTACCGGGGCCAGGTGGACAAGGCCGGGGACGTGCACGACCGCGTGCACAAGGTGGCCCGCAAGGGGCTGCCGGAGGTGTGGGTGGGTGACACCGGCGTCCTCGCCTCCGACGCGGTGGGTGCCGCGGGCCGGGCGGCGACGAAGATGGCCGAGGCGTTCGAGGGCGGCGCCAAGGCGCTGATCGCCCTGGCCGACGCGCTCGCGGACGCGCGGAAGCAGGACACCGAGGGCCGCTCCAGGATGCGGCAGGCGAAGCAGCAGCTCGGCGGCAAGGACGGCTTCCTCGACCGGATGATCGAGACGGACGAGGAGAAGAGGGCTCTCGCGTCGGCCCGTTCCGTGGCCGCCGCCGGGGTCGACCTGATGCACAAGGCGGCCGTCGCCGCGGACGACGCCGTCCGTGCCGCCACCCGCGACCTGAACAAGTGGGCGGCCGAGGCCCGGGCCGGGAAGATGCACACCGGTGAACTGTCCGCCGTGGACCGGCTGATGCTCGCCGACTCCAGCGGCCCGGCCGGCGCCGCCGACTACAACGAGATCCTCACCGCGGGCGACCTGGAACGCTCGGGCCGGGCCATGGACAGGCTGTCGGCGGCCGACCGGACCCGGATGGAGACCCTGCTGGCGCACGCCTCGTCCCCGCAGGAGAAGGCGTACCTGATGAAGGCCCTCGCCGCGGGCCACGGCGTCGACGACGTCGCGGCGTTCGACGGGAAGATCCACGGCAAGGACCCGGCGTGGCTGCAGCAGCACCTGTCGCCGATCGTCACCAAGGGGGACAGCCTCAAGGACGAGGGCACCGACCCGGGCAACGGCGCCAACGTCAACACCGACCTGCAGAGCTTCGGCACCCAGCAGTGGTCCCAGGGCGGCGACGGCAGTGAGGGCACGTGTGTCGCGTCGTCCACCGTCACCGCCCGGGCCATGGTCGACCCGGTGTACGCCCTCTCGCTCACCGGCGGCCCGACGGGCCAGGAGAACGATCCGGCGGCCTTCCGGCGCCGTCTGGTGGACGAGCAGCACCGGGTGCACGAGGAGGGGCACGGCGGCGCCAATTACAACGGCATGGGCCAGGACGGCAAGACCGAGGTCGTCAACAAGGAGATCAGCCCCGAGACCGGGAGCTCCTACGAACTGCACGAGGTCCGGGACGCGGACGCCCGGCGCAACGTCCTGCCGGACATCGAGAAGGCGGTGGCGGAGGGCAGGCCGGTGCCGATCGGCGTCGAGGGCTACGACGCCCAGGGCGAGCGCTCCGGCCACGCCATGATGATCGTCGGCCAGGAGGGCGACAAGCTGGAGATCTACAACCCGTGGGGCCAGACCACCTGGGTCAGCGAGGACGACTTCGTCAACGGCGGCATGGCGAAGGCCAGCGACAGCCGCCTGCCCGACGCGTACGCCGTCCACCTGCCCCAGGACTGACGGACCCGGCCTGACAGACCCGGACCGACGAACCCGGACCGAGAGACCCAGGAACACCGATCGACCATGACCGCACGCCCGACTCTTCTCGGCTCCGCCGCCCTCGTCTGCCTGCTGGCCCTCACCGGCTGCGGCGCAGGGGGCGGGAACGGCACGTCCGCCGCGAGCACTCCTGCCTCCGGCACCCCCGCCCCCACGACACCGGCCACGGGCACCCCCTCCCAGGGCGCCCCCGCGTCCCGGTACGGCCCGCGGGACCGGACCATCACCGCGGTGCCGGGCGAGGCGATCACCCTCACCGTCCCGTCCGCCGCGACCCTCGGCCAGAACTGGTACCTCGCCGACCCCGGGCCGGACGCGGCCGTGCTGAGGTTCCGGGGCGAGCGGAGCTCCGGGGACGGCAGCGACGCCGACGGGGCCACGGGCGGCAGCCGCTCCTTCGAGTTCTCCGCGGTCGCCGAGGGCAGGACGACCGTACGGCTGCTGTACTGCCCTCTGCACACGTGCACCGGACCCGGCCCGCACGACCGGTCCACCCTGGGGCCCACGCCCGACGGCACGGCGTCCCCGTCGCCGTACCCGACCGCCACCGGCACCCCCAACGCCCGCGCCGCCTACTACGTCTTCACGATCACCGTCCGCTGACCCGGACCGGAACCGAGGCCCTCATGTCCCCAGCTCCCGAAAGCCGCAGCGACGACGAGGTGCTCGCCGGCACGGACGTCACCCTGCTGCTCCGTTACGGCCTGACCGAGGAGGCGTTCCGGACGGCCCTGTTCGGCGACGGCGCGATCGCCGCCGCGGTCACCCTCGACCGGCTCGGCGTGCTGCCCCGCTCGCTGGTCTTCGTCGCGGAGATCGTCCGCTCCGGCGGTCTCGCGTACGCCGCCGGGCTGCCCGAGCCGCTGCCGTCCCCCGAGCCGGCGGCCGTGCTGCGTGACTGGCTGAGCGGTGCGGCGCAGACCGCCACCACCCCGGAGGCCGAGACGCGGGCCGCCCGCTGGCTGGAGGCGGTCGCCGAGATCGTCGCCCTGCGCCGGTCGGCCCGGGGCGGCACCGCCTAGGGCGTCCGCGTCGGCCAGCCAGTCGCCGTGTTCCTCGGTGACCGGGGCGTAGTTGCCGCAGAGGTGCTTCGGGGCGGCGGTCACCGGGCCACCTGCCCGGCGGCGCCGGCCTTCGCCTGGACGTGGGCGACGTAGCGGACGGTGAACACCATCGGGACGGCGAAGCCGGCGATCTGCACGAGGGTGGCGGGGGTGGAGTGGGCGTCCCCGGCCTGGGCCAGCAGGGCGAGGACGGCGGCGGTCACGGCGAACGCGGCGGTCCACACGGCGGTGATGACCACGTTGGTCCGGATGAACGGCTTCAGGCCCCAGTACTCGCGCGGGGTGGTGCGCTTGGCGATGCCCAGGGTGAACGGCCGGCCGATGGCCAGGGAGACGCCGGCGATGACGGCGAGGGAACCCGAGGAGAGGGCCGCCGAGTAGCCGTGCACGCCCGAGTGCGGGTCGGCGAAGGCGACGGCGGCGAGGGCGGCGAAGAAGAGGGCCGAACCGGTCTCGATGATCAGCGCGTCGAAGCCCGCACCGGACCGCTTCTCCAGGGCGATGAGCGCGGCGGCGGCCACCAGGGCGGCCAGGGCGCCCCACTGCCAGTCCCGCGAGGGGACGACGGCGAAGACGATCCACGGCAAGAACGTGCGCAGGTACGACATGAGATCCCCCGGACGGTCGGAAGCGGTCGGTGTTCCGGTCTGCGGTGCGACGGTATTCCTTTTTCGACATGTCAAAAGTAGAAGGTCGGGTCTCGACATGTCAACAGTGGAAGGTAAAGTGGAGGTATGAGCCTCAGACACGCACTGCTCGGCCTGCTCTCGGAACGTCCCGCCAGCGGCTACGACCTGCTGAAGACGTTCGAGACGTCGCTGGCCAACGTCTGGCCGGCGACCCAGAGCCAGATCTACACCGAGCTGACCAGGCTGGCCGGCTCCGGGCTGATCACGGTGGCCGCCGAAGGCCCGCGCGGCCGCAAGGAGTACCGGATCGCCGACGAGGGCATGGCGGAGCTGCGCCACTGGCTCACCGAGGTCGCGCCCCAGCGCAACACCCGCAGCGACATCCTGCTGCGCGTCTTCTTCCTCGGCGTGCTCCGGCCCGACCAGGCACACGCGTACCTCACCGAGCTGATCGCGATGTCCGAGGAGGGGCACGAGCAGCTTCGGCAGCTCCACGACTCCATCGACTGGGACGACGACAACCTCTCGGTCTACGGCCGGATCGCGCTGGAGTACGGACTGCGCTTCCAGGCGATGCGGCGCGAATGGGCCGAGTGGGCGGCGGACCAGATCAAGCCGCTTTGAGGAACACGGGGTTGGTGAACGCCGCCATCGCCCCGGGCAGCGGACCCGCCGCCGCCTCGTGCCGCAACTCCGCCCGCACGTAGGCGGCGTGGGCCGTGGTGGTGCGCCACTCGACCGCACCGGCGCCGGCGACGGGCAGCGGCTCCCCGGTGAGCACCACGCCCTGGTCGGTCACCAGCCGCACGGAGCAGCGCGGGGCGCCCCGGGCCTCCAGCCGTACCGTCACGGGGGCGTCGGCGGGAGCCGTCAGCCGCTCGCCGATCCCCGCGCGGCGGCCCCCCTCGGCGGTCACGGTGAAGGCCAGGGAGACGGCCCGCGACTCGGCCACGTACGACCGCCCGGCCCGCAGACCCTCGAGGATCGCCTCCCGGGTCAGGTCCTCGGCCAGGACCACCGTCTGGGGGTGGCCGACCACGTCCGGGTCGCGATGGGCGTCGCTGTCCCCCATGGCGGGCAGCCAGGCCCGGTCGGCGCGCGCCGAGGAGACCAGCCGGGCGTCCCAGGCGGCCAGGGTCACCTCGTCGTCGGGCGTCCACTGCCCGTTCCACACCTCGACGGCGTCCGCCTCCGCGAACCCGAACTTCCAGGCGCAGCCGACGCAGTCGCCGTGCGGATGGGCCGGTACGGCCAGCCCGCCGGCGCGGCGGATCTCCCGGGCGAAGCGGGCCCAGCGGTGGTCCCGGGCCCGGTGGCGCCAGTCGACGAAGGTGCCCGGATCGGTGCCGAGGGCCAGGACGTGACCGTTCCTGGTGGTGACCTCCTCGCCGAGCAGCACCAGCAGGTCGTCCCCGGCCGCGTCGGCCCAGTGGGCGTGCGCGGCCGTGGTGTTGTGGTCGGAGCTGTTGATGAAGTCCAGACCGGCGGCGCGGGCCAGCGCCGCGATCTCGGCCGGGGTGCGCCGGCCGTCGGAGTGCCAGGAGTGCAGGTGGCAGTCGCCCCGGTACCAGTCGCGTCCCCGGCCGGCGGCCCGGGCGGGCGGATACGAGGGCGTCGGCGTCCGGCCGGGCCCGCCCCCGGTGAGCGTGACCGTCACCTCGTAGCGCAGCCCCTGGGGCGCGACCGTGTACGGGCCGAGGGCGATGTGCCAGGTGCCGGGGTTCAGCGGGCCGGGCAGATAGCCGGGCGTCGCCTCGTCGGCCCGCACCCGGAACTCCGTCCGGGCGCCGCCGGACCAGCCCCGGAAGCCGCGCCCGCCCAGTTCGGTGCCGCGTTCGTCGAAGAGTCCGATGTCGAGCGCGTTGCCGGGGGTGCCCGGCGGGACGGCGGGCCGGTCGTAGGTGTAGGAGACCTGCAACTCGGCCGTACCGGGCGGGACTTCGAAGGGGAGGTAGACGTAGTCCGGTGCGCCGGGTGCGAGGGTGCCGCGCAGGGTGGTCACCGGTCCACGGTAGGCGCCCGGTGACGTACGGGACAGCCGACACCGAATGCCGACCAGTCGGTATGGACAGTTCCGGCCGTGCCCGGTACAGATGACCCATGCGTATCGCCGTCACGATCTTCCTCACGGACGAGACCATCACCCCCACCGCGCTCGCCCGCGAGCTCGAACAGCGCGGTTACGCCGGGCTCTACCTGCCCGAGCACACCCACATCCCCGTCGAACGGGCCACCCCCTACCCGGCCGGGGGCGACCTGCCGCCCGAGTACGGCCGTACCCTCGACCCCTTCGTCGCCCTCGGCCAGGCTGCGGCCGTCACCGAGCGTCTCTGCCTCGGCACCGGCGTCACCCTGGTCGCGCAGCACGACCCGATCGGCCTCGCCAAGCAGGTCGCCACCCTCGACCATCTGTCCGGCGGGCGCTTCACCCTCGGCCTCGGATTCGGCTGGAACGTGGAGGAGGCCGCCGACCACGGAGTGCGCTGGCGCACCCGGCGCGAACTGGTCCGGGACCGGATGGCGCTGATGCGCGCGCTGTGGTCCGAGGAACCCGTCGCCCACGACGGCGAGTTCGCGAGCGTACGGGCCAGCAGCGCCCACCCCAAGCCCGCGCAGAAGCCGCGCGGCCCGGTCGTCGGGCCCCGCACGCTCGTCGGCGGAGCCGCCGGGCCGACCCTGTTCGCGCACATCGGCGAGTACGCCGACGGCTGGCTGCCGATCGGCGGCCGCGGGCTGTCCGAATCGCTGCCGGTCCTGCGCGCCGCATGGGCCGACGCGGGCCGCGACCCGGCCGCCCTCCAGGTCGTCCCGTACGCCGTCCTGCCCACCCCGGGCAAGCTCGCGCACTACGCCGCGCTGGGCATCGAGGAGGTCGTCCTGCAACTGCCCCCGGCTGGGGAGACGGAGGTCCTGCGGGTGCTGGACGCGTACGCGGCCTTCCTGTGACCGGGCCGGCCGGCGCACGGCGCGGCGCGTGCCGCGCGCGCCCGCCGGTCCCGGCGGCACCCCCGACCTCGCTGAACAGCCCTTCCCCCTACGTATGCTCGAGAGATGACGACTTCCGCGACCTCCGGAACCGGCCCGACCGAGAACTCCATGCGTCGCGCCCTCAAACGTGCCCGGGACGGCGTCGCCCTCGACGTCGCCGAGGCCGCGGTGCTGCTCCAGGCGCGCGGCGATGCCCTGACCGATCTCGCCGCGTCCGCCGCCCGGGTGCGGGACGCGGGACTCGACGCGGCGGGCAGGCCGGGCGTCATCACCTACTCGAAGAGCGTCTTCGTCCCCCTCACCCGGCTGTGCCGCGACAAGTGCCACTACTGCACCTTCGTCACCGTCCCCGGCAAGCTGCGCCGGGCGGGCCACGGGATGTTCATGTCCCCCGACGACGTCCTCGACATCGCCCGCAAGGGTGCCGCGCTCGGCTGCAAGGAAGCCCTCATCACCCTCGGCGACAAGCCCGAGGACCGCTGGCCCGAGGCGCGCGAGTGGCTGGACGCGCACGGCTACGACGACACCATCGCCTACGTGCGCGCGATCTCCATCCGCGTCCTGGAGGAGACGGGTCTGCTGCCCCACCTCAACCCGGGCGTGCTGACGTGGACGGACTTCCAGCGCCTGAAGCCGGTGGCCCCCTCGATGGGCATGATGCTGGAGACGACCGCGACCCGGCTCTGGTCCGAGCCCGGCGGCCCGCACCACGGCTCCCCGGACAAGGAACCGGCCGTGCGCCTGCGGGTGCTGGAGGACGCCGGCCGCTCCTCCGTCCCCTTCACCTCCGGTCTCCTCATCGGCATCGGGGAGACCTACGAGGAGCGCGCGGAGTCCGTGTTCGCGCTGCGCAAGGTGGCGCGGGCCCACCACGGCATCCAGGAACTGATCATCCAGAACTTCCGCGCCAAGCCGGACACGGCGATGCGCGGCATGCCGGACGCCGAACTCGACGACCTGGTGGCCACGGTGGCCGTCGCCCGGCACATCATGGGCCCGGGCGCCTGCCTCCAGGCCCCGCCGAACCTCGTGGCCGGCGAGTACGAGCGCCTGATCGGCGCCGGCATCGACGACTGGGGCGGGGTCTCCCCGCTCACCATCGACCACGTCAACCCCGAGCGCCCCTGGCCGCAGATCGAGGAACTGGCCGCGAGGTCGGCGGCCGCCGGTTTCGAGCTGCGCGAACGCCTGTGCGTGTACCCGGAGTTCGTCCGCCGCGGCGAGCCCTGGCTGGACCCGCGGGTACGCCCGCACGTGGCCGCCCTCGCCGACCCGGAGACCGGTCTGGCGCTGCCCGGCGCCCTCCCGCGGGGTCTGCCGTGGCAGGAGCCGGAGGAGGCCTTCGTGCCGTCCGGCCGCACGGACCTGCACCGCACCATCGACACCGAGGGCCGCACCCGCGACCGGCGCGACGACTTCGACGAGGTCTACGGCGACTGGGAGGCCCTGCGCGAGGCGGCGGCCCCCGGCATGGCACCGGAGCGCATCGACACGGACGTACGGCAGGCGCTGCGCACGGCGGCCGACGACCCGACGCGGCTGACCGACGCCGAGGCCCTGGCCCTGCTGCACGCGGACGGCCCGGCGCTGGACGCGCTGTGCCGGGTGGCGGACGACGTGCGCAGGACGGCGGTCGGCGACGACGTGACGTACATCGTCACGCGCAACATCAACTTCACCAACGTCTGCTACACCGGCTGCCGTTTCTGCGCCTTCGCCCAGCGCCGCACCGACGCGGACGCCTACACCCTGTCGCTGGAACAGGTCGCGGACCGCGCCCGGCAGGCGTGGGACGTGGGCGCGGTCGAGGTCTGCATGCAGGGCGGCATCCACCCCGACCTGCCCGGCACGGCCTACTTCGACATCGCCAGGGCGGTCAAGGAGCGTGTCCCCGGCATGCACGTGCACGCCTTCTCGCCGATGGAGGTGGTGAACGGCGCGACGAGGACGGGCCTGTCCGTCCGCGAGTGGCTGACCGCCGCCAAGGAGGCCGGTCTGGACTCCGTGCCCGGCACCGCGGCGGAGATCCTGGACGACGAGGTCCGCTGGGTGCTGACCAAGGGCAAGCTGCCGGCGGCCACCTGGATCGACGTGATCACGACGGCGCACGAACTGGGCATCCGCTCGTCGTCGACGATGATGTACGGCCACGTGGACCAGCCCCGCCACTGGCTCGGCCACCTGCGCACGCTCGCCGGGATCCAGCAGCGGACGGGCGGCTTCACGGAGTTCGTCACCCTCCCCTTCATCCACACCAACGCGCCGGTGTACCTGGCGGGCATCGCGCGCCCCGGCCCCTCGATGCGGGACAACCGCGCGGTGACCGCGATGGCCCGGCTGCTGCTGCACCCCTGGATCCCCAACATCCAGACGAGCTGGGTGAAACTGGGCACGGAGGGTGCGGCGGAGATGCTCCGCTCCGGCGCGAACGACGTCGGCGGGACCCTGATGGAGGAGACGATCTCCCGCATGGCGGGCTCCTCCTACGGCTCGTACAAGTCGGTCCGCGAGCTCGTCGCGGTCGCCGAGGCCGCGGGCCGCCCCGCCAGGCCGCGCACCACGCTCTACGGAGAGGTCCCCGAGGAGCGGCGGCGGGCGGCCGAGGCGTCCGACGGGCACCTGCCGGATCTGCTGCCCGTCCTGGACTGAGTACGATGATCCGACCCCCGATCCCAAGGGGGGACCCGTAGCGGAGGAGATGCGTACCCGTGGCTGCCCGACTGCCCTCGTGGGCCTGGGTCACCGGTCTGACGGCGGGAGCGACCGCGGCCGTGATCGCCCTTGCCGTCCAGGCGGACCGCGGGCCGCATCCCACGGCCTCCTCGGCGGCCAGGCCCAGCGCCACGGCGTCGGCGCCGGCGGGCGCCCACCCGTCCGCGAAGCCGAAGACGCCGGCCGTACCCGCCCTGCCGGCCGGGTCGGGCACGGGCCGCCGGATCGTCTACTCGCTCGGCGAGAAGCGGGTGTGGCTGGTCGACGCGGCCGGCAAGGTCGCCCGCAGCTTCCCGGTGTGGCCGGGCACGGTGGCCCCGCGTCCCGGCAGCTACTCGATCACCCTGCGTACCCAGTCGCTCACGGGCTCGGACGGCACCGCGGTGGAGCACATCATGTACTTCAACAAGGTGTCGGGCGTGTCCATAGCCTTCTCGAACGCCCTCGACGGCGCCTCGCCGCCGCCCGCGAACGGCAAGAAGCTGGGCGCCGTCCGGCTGAACAAGCAGAACGGGTCGGCGCTGTGGGACTTCGGCGCGAAGGGGACGACGGTCGCGGTGGTCAGCTAGCGTCGCGGCGCACGGCGCCCGGCAGCTGGTTGACGATCAGCGCGACCCCGCTGAGCAGGAACACCCGGGTCGCCGCGTCCAGCCCGTTCCAGGTCTTCGACTGCCACATGGCGAACCACTCCCCGCCGACGGCGATGAACCCCGCGCCGAACAGCAGCACGAGCATCAGCAGACCGTAGGTGGACAGGCGCCGTGCGCGGTCGTGGTCCCGCCGCGCCCAGAACCAGGTGCCCGCGACGAGTACCAGCGCGGCCACGGTCTCCCACACGATGATCAGGACGTACGCGGTGTCCTGGAGAGCGGTGCTCGTGACGGCCCGCCACATCAGGTCGTCGTCCTTGAACGTCGTGTCCATCGCGAGCACGTGCCGCACGAACTGCTGGTTCGTCCCGAAATCGGTGATGTTCCCGAGGGCGACCAGGGCGATGTAGAGGGCGAGTATGCCGGTGAGGACGCCCGCGGCCAGCGGAAGGGCGGTACCGGAGGTACGGCCGGTGGGGGTGGTGACGGTGGTGGGGGTGGTGGTCATGGCTGGATTCTCCCCGACGAACACCCGCTGTTCCCACGCGCATTGAGCCACAATCGGGCCGGTCCGGCCCGGTCGCGCCCGGGCCCGGAGCGCTCACGGCCGGTCGGGAATGACCCGTCGGTGACGGTTCGCCCCGCTGAACGGACCGTTCGCGGTCGATTACAGTGCCTAGCGTCGTACGGGCGGGCGGTGTCGTGAGGAGATCTGGTGAGTGCGACGTCCGGCGCCGTCTGGGGCCGTGCCGAACAGCAGGACTTCCGCAGCAGGGTGCGTGGCACGCTGCTCGGGGGCGCCGTCGGTGATGCGCTGGGCGGCCCCGCCGACGCGCTGTCCCTGGAGGAGATCCGCTCGGCCTACGGTCCGGAGGGCCTGCTCGACCTCGCCTTCGGGCACGGGCGGCGCGGTACGGTCACCCACCACACCCAGCTCACCCTGTTCACCGTGGACGGGCTGATCCGCGCCCAGGTGCGCCGCGACACCGGCGCCTGGCACCCGCCGACCGATCTGCACCGGGCCTACCTGCGCTGGGCGGCCACCCAGCGGGACTGGGGACCCGACGAGCGCCGCAAGGACGACGGCTGGCTGGCGCGGGAGGAGTGGCTGTACGCCCGGCGCGAGCCGAGCCGCGCGCTGCTCATCGGCCTCGGCGACGAGACGATGGGCA
The DNA here is from genome assembly GCF_025642175.1 of Streptomyces albidicamelliae. NCBI lineage: Bacteria > Bacillati > Actinomycetota > Actinomycetes > Kitasatosporales > Streptomycetaceae > Streptomyces > Streptomyces albidicamelliae. The sequence goes on from NZ_CP106795.1 coordinate 4,791,064, forward strand.
CCCTGGAGCAGCCCAAGAACCCCACGGAGCTCGGCCCCGAGGCGGTCGCCCGCTCGGCGCCCTTCGGCCTGCTGGTCGGCTGGGAGCCGCAGCTCGTCGTCCAGCTGGCCGTGGAGTGCGCGGCCCAGACCCACGGGCATCCCATCGCCAACCTGTCGGCGGGCGCGTACGCCGTGATCGTGCACGCGCTGGCCCGCGGCGAGAGCCTGGACGGCGCCGTGCAGCGGGCGCTCGCCCTGCTCGCCGTCCGCCCCGGGCACCAGCCCGTCTCCGACGCCCTCCAGCACGCCCTCGGCGCGGTGCGGCAGGGCATGCCCACCCCGGCCCGGGTGGAGGAGCTGGCCGGGGACGGCACGGCGGACGGGCTGCTGGCCGCGTCCGTGTACTGCGCGCTGGTGGGGGAGGACGTACGGCACGGGCTGTGCCTGGCGGTGAACCAGAGTGGCCCCTCGGCCGCGGCCGGCGCCCTCACCGGCGGCCTGCTGGGCGCCCTGCACGGCGAGACGGCCCTCCCGCCGGCCTGGCTGGCCGAGCTGGAGGGCCGTCCGACCGTCCTGGAACTCGCCGACGACTTCGCGATGGAGATGACGCAGGGCCCCGCCCTGCACGGCCCGGCCGGCTCCTCCCCGGCCTGGCTGACCAGATACCCCCGCGCCTGACCCGCTCCCAGGGACGCGGGGAACGCGTGCGCAGGCGACAATCTCGCAGCCGACGGGCCCGATGATTCCCCGACGGGCGCGGGGAACTGCGCGACCGGCCCCGACGCACCCGCACGATCGATGCATCGGCAGGCACGACCGGCACCCCCCGGCCAACGCCCCGGCGACTGTCCTAGGGGCGCGGGGAACTGCGCGACCGGCCCCGACGCACCCGCACGGTTCGATGCATCGGCAGGTCCGACCGGCACCCCTCGGCCAACGCCCCGGCGACTCCCCGAGGGGCGCGGGGAACTGCGCGACCGGCCCGGACGCACCCGCACGATCGATGCATCGGCAGGCACGACCGGCACCCCTCGGCCGACGCCCCGGCGATTCCCCTAGGGGCGCGGGGAACTGCGCGACCAGCCACGACGTACCCGCACCCACGCCCGCACCCCCGGCAGCAGTCCTACGACACGTTCCCCCCGGACGAGGTCGCGGCAGCCGCGTCGTCCCCGGCACCCGAAGACACCGGCACAGCCAGCGCAGCGCCCCCGTCCGTGTTGACCGTCTCGATGACGGCCAGGCGCTCCGGGGTGTCCTCCGGCTTGAGGTAGCCGATGAGGACGTACAGGACCAGCGAGACCGCGAGCGGCACCGAGACCTGGTATTGGAGCGGCACCCCGCCGTCGACGTTCCAGTTGACCGGGTAGTTGACCAGCCAGAAGGCCAGCAGACCCGCCGCCCAGCTGGTCAGCGCCGCCGTGGGGCCGGAGCGGCGGAACGCGCGGAGCAGACCCAGCATCATCGGGATCGCGATCGGCCCCATGAGACCGGCCACCCACTTGATGACGACCGTGATGATGTCCTTGAACGCGGGCGAGTTCACCTGCGTGGCCACCGCCATGGACAGCGCGAGGAAGACGACCGTGGTCACCCGGGCCGCGACCAGACCCGAACGCTCGCCCCACCCACGCGCCCGTGCCGACAGCACCGGCGCCACGTCACGGGTGAACACCGCGGCGATCGCGTTGGCGTCGGAGGAGCACATGGCCATGGTGTGCGAGAAGAATCCGACGATGACCAGGCCCAGCAGGCCGTGCGGCAGCAACTGCTCGGTCATCAGCGCGTACGAGTCCGAGCCGTCCGGCTTCTGCGCGTGGACCAGGAGCGGGGACATCCACATGGGGAAGAACAGGACCACCGGCCAGACCAGCCACAGGATCGCCGACAGCCGCGCCGAGCGCTCGGCCTGGTGCGCGCTGCCCGTCGCCATGTAGCGCTGCGCCTGGTTGAGCATGCCGCCGTTGTACTCGAAGAGCTTGATGAAGAGGAACGCCAGCAGGAACACCGTCCCGTACGGCCCGACGAGCGGCTTGCCGTGGCCGTGCAGGGCGGGCTCGTCCCAGGCGCCGAGGAAGCCGATGTGCTGGTCGCTCAGCTTCAGCACGACCGCGACGAACATGGAGACGCCGGCCAGCAACTGGATGACGAACTGGCCGAGTTCGGTCAGCGCGTCCGCCCACAGGCCGCCGATCGTGCAGTAGACGGCGGTGATCGCCCCGGTGATGACGATGCCCTGGTTCAGGGACACCCCCGTGAACACCGACAGCAGGGTCGCGATCGCCGCCCACTTGGCGCCCACGTCGACGATCTTCAACAGCATGCCCGACCAGGCGAGCGCCTGCTGCGTGGGCAGGTCGTAGCGGTTCTTCAGGTACTCCAGCGGCGAGGCCACGTGCAGCCGGGAACGCAGCCGGTTGATCCGCGGCGCGAACAGCTTCGAGCCGATGGCGATGCCGAGCGCGATCGGGAACGACCAGGTGATGAACGACGTGACGCCGTAGGTGTAGGCGATGCCCGCGTATCCGGTGAACATCACCGCGCTGTAGCCCGACATGTGGTGCGAGATGCCGGAAAGCCACCAGGGCATCTTGCCGCCGGCCGTGAAGAAGTCGGAGACGTTGTCCACGCGCTTGTGCGACCAGACGCCGATCGCGACCATCACTCCGAAGTAGCCGATCAGCACGGCCCAGTCGAGACCGTTCATGTGTCCCCTTCCAGGGTTCGCAGCCAGGGTCAGGCATGTGAACTCTGGTTTCGAACATGGACACTGGGCAAGGAAGTGGAAGGTCAAGAGCGCGTAAAATTGTTCGGCTAGATGACCTCGGTTCATCTACATGAACGAGGAAACGACTGGCCCGATCGGCTCAGTGCATCAGCTCACCCGCGTTGACCAGCAGCGACTGTCCCGTGATGGACCGCGCCCGGTCCGAGGCCAGGAACACCGCCGCGTCGGCCACGTCCCCGTCCGTCGCCAGTTCCGGCAACGCCATCCGCTCCGTCAGCCGTGCGAGCACCTCGTCCTCCGGCACCCCCTCCGACTGCGCGGCGAACCGCACGTACGCCTGCACCGGCGGCCCCCACATCCACCCCGGCAGCACCGTGTTGACCCGGATCCGCTGCGGCCCCAGCTCCCGTGCCAGCGAGTACATCGCGCTGGTCAGCGCCCCCTTCGAGGCGGCGTACGCGGCCTGCTTCACCTGCGAGGGCGCGGCGACGGCCGACTGCGTCCCGATGAACACCACCGACCCGCCGCCGCCGGCCCTGAGGGCCGGCAGGCACGCCCGCGTCATCCGCAGCGTCCCCAGCAGGTTCACGTCGATGACCGACCGCCAGGTCGCGAAGTCCGCGTCCTCGACCCCGCCGAAGTAGGAGTCCCAGGCGGCCACGTGCACCACGGCGTCGATCGAGCCGAACCGCTCCCGGGCCAGCGCGGCAAGTGCCTCGCACTGCTTCTCGTCGGTGATGTCGGTCGTCCGGTACGCCGTTCGGCCGCCGTCCGGATCGATGTCGGCCGCGCTCTTGGCGAGGTTCGCCTCGGTGCGGGCCCCGAGCACCGCGTTGCCGCCGTCCCGTACGACGGCCGCGGCGACCTGGTGGCCGAGCCCGGCCCCCACGCCCGAGACGACGACGGTCTTGCCGGTGAGCAGGGACATCGGTGCCTCCCGGGGTATGGCGTTCTATCTGACGGGGCGTCAGAGTATGGGCGACCGCGGGAGGACGGAAGGGGAACCGCATGAACGAGGACACACGGAGCGATCTGTACGGAGAACTGGCCTCCGTGGGCCCGTACGGCGTCCGCCCGGGCCACGCCCTGATCACCATGGTCGAACCGCATCCCGGCCACGAGTACGCCTACAACCGCTGGTACGAGGACGACCACTACTACGCCGGCGCGATGGCCATGCCGTGGATGTACGCCGGCCGCCGCTGGGTCGCCACCCGGGAGCTGCAACTGCTGCGCTACCCGGAGAAGTCCGCGGTCGCCCAGCCGGTCACCGCCGGCTGCTACCTCTCCACCTACTGGATCACCGCCGGCCGGTACGCCGACCACATGAAGTGGACGGTCGCCGTCAACCGGCGCCTCAACCGCGACGCCCGGGTCTACCACGACCGCACCCACGTCTTCACGGCCTTCCAGGACCACGCGGCGACCGTCTACCGGGACGGTGCCGCCGGGCCCAGGGACGTCCACGCGCTCGACCACCCGTACGCGGGTCTGGTGCTGGAGGTCGTCGACGCCGACTCCCCGGGGCAGCGGGCCGAGCTGCTGGAGTGGCTGGCCTCCCGGCACCTGCCGCGCCGGCTCGCGGGGTCCCCGGCCGCCATGGTCACCGTGTTCCGGCCGACACCGCTGCCAGGCGACCGCATGACCTATGTGAAGCAGGTGGAGGGCGTGGACACCCGGCTGACCCTGCTGTGGTTCCTGGAGACGGACCCGAGGGAGTGCTGGACGGACCACTTCACCGGCCTGGACGCGGACGTCGCGGGCTCGGGACTGGGGCGGGTGGAGCTGGTGGCCCCCTTCGTCCCGACGGTGCCGGGCACGGACCGCTACGTGACGGAGCTGCGCGGCACCGACTAGCTACTTCAGCTCGTCGGGGCAGGGGGTGCCGCGGGGCAGCTGGTAGGGGGCCGCCAGGTGGTAGGTGCCGGCCCGCGGGGCGAGCAGCGCCGTCCACTTGTCCCCGTTGGCGTCCTCCGGCGTCTCCATCAGGCACCCGTTGACGTTGTCGTACGTCTTCGGGGTGCCCTGCTCCCGGTGCTTGGACGCCTCCGTCTCCTGCGGCGGCTGCAGGCTCTTGCCGTGCTCGTCCACGACGCTGAGCCACGGCGAGTAGGGGATCCGGATCAGGATCCGCCCGGCCTCGCGCACCTCCAGCGTCATCTCCCCCTGCTCCGCCCGGTCGACCACCGCGTTGGGCTCGGCGAGCGGCGCCGGGTCGGTCACCTGGAACAGCTGCCAGTTGGCGTCGCCCCACACCTGCTTCAGGTACGGCATCCCCCGCTGCAGCAGCTGCACCTCGCGCACACCGCCGTCGCCGTCGGGGTTGTCCTTGGGGAGCACCACGTAGTGGACGGCCCAGCGCTGGAGCCACTCGTGGTAGTTCGCCGAGTTCAGGGTGTCGTCGTAGAAGAGCGGGTTGCGCTCCATGTCGGCCTGCCGGTTCCAGCCGCGGGCCAGGTTGACGTACGGCGCGAGCGCGGACGCCTCGCGGTGCGAGCGCGCCGGGACCACCTCGACGCGGCCCTTCTCGGCGCCGTTCTTCTGGAGCTCGTTGACCAGCGGGGCCAGCTCGCGGGCCCAGGAGGCGGCCGGGGTGGTGTGGATGATGTCGTCGACCGTCTTGAAGCCGATCCAGCCGACGAAGCCCAGGAACGCCAGCACGGTCACGTACCACTTGCGGGACTTCGGCACGGTGTACGGCAGTGCCGCGATCAGTGCCGCACCCGCGAAGAGCATCGGCAGCCGCGAGATGTTCGACCCGATCTGCGAGCTGATCAGCCACACCAGGACGACACCGAGGCTGTAGACGGCGGCCGTCAGCCGGACGGTCAGCCACTCCTTGGGCACGAGGAACAGGCAGAGCAGGCCGTAGAGCAGCGGCAGGACCACCGAGCCGATCGTCATCGGCTGGGTGCCGGAGAACGGGAACAGCCAGGCCGAGACGCCGACCACGGCCGCCGGCGCGAGACCCAGCGCCCAGGCGCCCGGCCGCCGCTTCTGCAGGAACAGCGCGACCGCGACCAGCCCCACGAACAGTCCCGCGACCGGCGACGCCATCGTGGCGAGGCCGGCCAGCGGGGCGGCGACCAGCGCCTTCGCCCAGCGTTTGTAGCGCCACCGGTACGGCCAGCAGTGCACGGCGGCGACCGCGCCGAGCGCGAACATCGTGCCGAGCCCGAAGGTCACCCGCCCGGATATCGCGTTGCACAGGAACGCGAAGACCCCGGCGAGCGAGACCCACAGCGGGTTTCGCACCGCCCGGCTGCGTATGAGGATCAGCGTCAGCAGGCCCGCCGACACCGTCCCGGCGAGCATCATCGTCGTACGGACGCCGAGGACGGACATCAGGTACGGCGAGACCACGCTGTACGACACCGGGTGCATGCCCCCGTACCAGGCGAGGTTGTACGCCGAGTCCGGGTGCCGGCCGACGAACTCGGCCCAGGCGTCCTGGGCCGCGAGGTCGCCGCCGCTGTTGGCGAAGGTGAAGAACCAGACGATGTGCAGCACGCCCGCCAGAGCGGTGACCGAGAGCACGGGGTGCAGCAGCAGCCGCTGCCGAAGGGGTTCCAGGGAGGCGAGAAGACGTGCGCGTCCGCCGGGGCGGTGCGCCGCCGCCCGGTCCTCGTGATGACCGTGCGTGCCGCCCGCGCCGTCCCGGTCAGGTGTGGACACGCGTATTCGCGGGCCGGCTGCTGGGCCCGGATCGGCGTCGTCGGCGCGTGTCGGCTCCGCTGTGGCCACCTGAAGGCTCCCCGTTCCCGTCTTCTTTTCTCGGCCGTGTCCCTCAGTGTTCCCGGCCGCTTCACGTCCAGTTCCCGGCCATGTCCCCCTGACCGGCCGGCTGCCCCGATTCGTGACGCTAGCACGCACCCCGCCGGCCGGCTCCCGGGTGGGCGCCGTCGACGGGGTGCGCGGGCGGACCGAGGTGGTGCGGTCAGCCCAGACGGGTCAGCTTGGCCGCGAGACCGGGCTCGGTCAGATCCTCGGCCAGGGCCACCGGGACCTTCACCGCACCGGCCGAGCCGTCACCCACCGTGAGCGTGCCGACCTGGGTGCCGGCCTTCGCGGTGTGCGGCACCTCGTCGGCGGCGAAGTCCAGCTCGACCTGGAGACCGGACCAGCCGGCCGCCTTGACGTCCTTCGTGGCCACGACCGGGGTACGGCCCCCGAGGCCGTCGTCGACGTAGCCGACGACGTCGCCCTTCTTCAGGATCGTCGCGGACTTCAGCGCCCCCTGCGCGGCCCGGATCAGCTTGTCGCTGTGGTCCAGGGCGGCGCTGAGGATGGTGTTCTCCGGACCGCCCGCGGGCTGGCGCAGCACGGCACCCACGATGGTCCGCGTCTCGCCGCCGACGTCCTTCTTCGCCGCGAAGACGAGGTTGCCGAGGGCGGAAGTGGTGGTGCCGGTCTTGATGCCGACCACGTTGTTCTTGCCGACCAGGTGGTTCCAGTTGGAGTGGTTCACGCCCTTGTAGTCGTCGTACGACATCATCGCCGCGACCTCGCGGAAGGCGGGCTCGGTCATGGCGGCCTTGGCCAGCTTCACCTGGTCCACGGCCGTGCTGACGGTGGAGTCCGTCAGACCGGAGGGGTCGGTGTACGTGCTGTTCGTCATGCCGAGGTCCTTGGCGGTGGCGTTCATCTTCGCCACGAACGCCTTCTCCGAACCGGCGTCCCAGCGGGCGAGCAGACGGGCCACGTTGTTCGCGGAGGCGATCAGGATGCTCTCCAGCGCCTCGCGCTGGGTGATCGAGTCACCGGCGGTGACGTGGACCGTGGACTCCTGCCCCGCGTTCGACTGCTGCTCGGCGGTCTTGTCGATCTTGATCTTGGGGCCGTCGGCGCCGCTCTTGAGCCGGTGGTCGCGCAGGATGATGTACGCCGTCATCACCTTCGCGACGCTCGCGATCGGCACGGGCTTCTGCGTGCCCGAGGAGCCGAAGCTGCCGATGCCCTGGACGTCCAGCGCGGCCTGGCCGTCGGCCGGCCACGGGATGCCGGCCTTCGCGTCGGAGCCGCCGAAGGTGTAGCTGTCCTTCGCGGTGAGGTCGAGGGTGGGCTGGGGGAGCGGGCGGAAGTTCTGCACGACCGCGAGGACGATCACCAGGAGCAGGACCAGCGGGGTCCAGATCTTGACGCGGCGCACCAGGGTGCGGACCGGGGTCTCCGGGGGCGGCGGGGTGTTCGTCAGCTCCGCCAGCAGGTCCAGCGGGGGCTTGGGCGGCAGCGGCTGCTGGGTGGTGCGCTCGGGGCCGACCTGGGGGACGGCGGTGGTGACGTCCGGCTTGGCGGGGCCGGAGCGGCGGCCGCGGGCTTGTCGCCGGCGGGCTTGCCGCTGCCGGGGGCGGTGGTGCCGGGGGTGGCGGTGGCGGGCTTCGCGGGCGCGGGCCCCAGATCGTTCTTCAACGCGACGAACTTGCTGGTGCGCTCGCTCTCGGGCGCGGGCGTCCGGGGCTTGCCGCCCAGCTTGAGCATGGTGGTCGGCTGGTCGACCTGCGGCGCCTTGGGGCGTACGGCCTTGAAGACGGCGGTGGCCTGGTCGACCCGCGGCCCGTCCGCACCCTCGCGGTCCTCGGGCTTCGCGTCCTCCTCGGCGTCGGCCCCGGCATCGGGCTTCGCGTCGACGGGCGCCGCGTCGCTCTTGGCGCCGGTGGCGTCCTCGGGCTCGGCGTCGCTCTTCGCGCCGGTTCCGGGCTTCGGCTTGGCGTCGCTCTTGGCGCCGGTGGCGTCCTCGGGCTCGGCGTCGCTCTTCGCGCCGGTTCCGGGCTTCGGCGTGGCGTCGCTCTTCGCGCCGGTTCCGGGCTTCGGCTTGGCGTCGCTCTTGGCGCCGGTGGCGTCCTCGGGCTCGGCCTCGCTCTTCGCGCCGGATGCGGACGTCGGCTTCACGTCCGCCTCGGAGCCGGTGCCGGTCTTCGAGTCGGCGTCGGCCTTCGGCTTGGCGTCCGCCGGGGCGTCCGCGTCGGCCCCGGCGTCGCCGTCGGCCTTCCGCTCCGGGCCGGCCGGTGCGTCGGCGGCGGCCGTCGAGGCCGCACCGGTCTTCGAGGCGGCCTCGGTGTCCCGGGCGGCGTCGGCCTTCGTGCCGGAGCCGGTGTCCGCCTCCGGCACGGCGTCAGAGCGCGCCCCCGCCTTGGTGTTCGCCCCGCCGTGCGCCGCCTTCACACGAGCGGCGGCCGCCACGCGGGCGTCGGACCGCACCGCCGCGTCCGCCTTCCCGGCGGCGCCTGC